>NZ_CP168507.1:0-4800000 GCF_059491465.1 Mucilaginibacter sp. Mucisp73
AGCGCTATCAAAACTTTAGAAATAAAAAAATAAAAAAGTTTTGGAAATAAGAAAAGGTTTTCTACCTTTGCAGACCCAAACGGAAGGGTGCTTGAGAGAGCGAAAGAAGTTGAGGCTGAGTGAGTTCGGTCAATAAGAGAAGGAAGAAAGTTAACGATAGTTAATGAGTAAAACAAAAGAGCCGGAAGCGATTTTCGGGGAAATAAACTGACAAGTTGAACCAAGCGAAAGTAAGGTGAAATTATATAGCTGATTCGGATGATGAGGCGAAAAAGTTCTTTTAAGAAATGGAAATCATGTAGCGTAACGGGAGATCAACCAAAGCTAAGGCTGAGGGAGATTGAAGAGTTACAAAAAGAAGAGAGACTGTATAAAGATATATAATACAGATTCTATTAATTAATAATAGGGTCAGTGGTTAAACAAAACATTTTACAATGGAGAGTTTGATCCTACTCAGGATGAACGCTAGCGGCAGGCCTAATACATGCAAGTCGGACGGGATTTGGGAGCTTGCTCCTAATGAGAGTGGCGCACGGGTGCGTAACACGTATGTAACCTACCTTAGTCAGGGGGATAGCCTCTCGAAAGAGAGATTAAGACCGCATAACATATTGAAGTGGCATCGCTTTAATATCAAATATTTATAGGACTAAGATGGGCATGCGCAACATTAGCTAGTTGGTGTGGTAACGGCATACCAAGGCGACGATGTTTAGGGGATCTGAGAGGATGACCCCCCACACTGGTACTGAGACACGGACCAGACTCCTACGGGAGGCAGCAGTAAGGAATATTGGTCAATGGACGGAAGTCTGAACCAGCCATGCCGCGTGCAGGAAGACGGCCCTACGGGTTGTAAACTGCTTTTGCAGGGGAATAAACCTTCTTACGTGTAAGAAGTTGAATGTACCTTGAGAATAAGGATCGGCTAACTCCGTGCCAGCAGCCGCGGTAATACGGAGGATCCAAGCGTTATCCGGATTTATTGGGTTTAAAGGGTGCGTAGGCGGCTTTTTAAGTCAGGGGTGAAAGACGGTAGCTCAACTATCGCAGTGCCCTTGATACTGAAGAGCTTGAATGTACTTGAGGTAGGCGGAATGTGACAAGTAGCGGTGAAATGCATAGATATGTCACAGAACACCAATTGCGAAGGCAGCTTACTAAAGTATGATTGACGCTGAGGCACGAAAGCGTGGGGATCAAACAGGATTAGATACCCTGGTAGTCCACGCCCTAAACGATGAACACTCGATGTTGGCGATATACGGTCAGCGTCTAAGCGAAAGCGTTAAGTGTTCCACCTAGGAGTACGCCCGCAAGGGTGAAACTCAAAGGAATTGACGGGGGCCCGCACAAGCGGAGGAGCATGTGGTTTAATTCGATGATACGCGAGGAACCTTACCCGGGCTTGAAAGTTAGTGAATGTGACAGAGACGTCACAGTTCTTCGGAACACGAAACTAGGTGCTGCATGGCTGTCGTCAGCTCGTGCCGTGAGGTGTTGGGTTAAGTCCCGCAACGAGCGCAACCCCTATGTTTAGTTGCCAGCATTTAAGGTGGGGACTCTAAACAGACTGCCTATGCAAATAGAGAGGAAGGAGGGGACGACGTCAAGTCATCATGGCCCTTACGTCCGGGGCTACACACGTGCTACAATGGATGGTACAGAGGGCAGCTACCTGGCAACAGGATGCCAATCTCTTAAAGCCATTCACAGTTCGGATCGGGGTCTGCAACTCGACCCCGTGAAGTTGGATTCGCTAGTAATCGCGTATCAGCAATGACGCGGTGAATACGTTCCCGGGCCTTGTACACACCGCCCGTCAAGCCATGGAAGCTGGAAGTGCCTGAAGTGCGTAACCGCAAGGAGCGTCCTAGGGTAAAGTCGGTAACTGGGGCTAAGTCGTAACAAGGTAGCCGTACCGGAAGGTGTGGCTGGAATACCTCCTTTCTGGAGCAGTATCTCTGAGTAATTCGGAACTGTTACCTACATGATATTTCTTAAAACACAAACAAAAAGACAAAAGGAAACCCAGAAGATGAAGCCATCTGTGGAATGTGCAAACGAAAGTAAGCACAGGACAAGTGGCAGTAAGCAGTGGCAGCAGCAGTAGGCAGAAAAGTCCTGCAAACTGCAACTGATAACTGCAACTAAAAACAAATAGTCCTGTAGCTCAGCTTGGTTAGAGCACTACACTGATAATGTAGGGGTCAGCAGTTCAAATCTGCTCGGGACTACTGTGCGGCGCAAGCCGCAGGCAAGAAGAGGTTAGAGAATAGAGATTAGGAAAAAGAACTAATCACTGATCAACCAATCTCTGATCGCTCATCTAACGGGGATTAGCTCAGCTGGCTAGAGCACCTGCCTTGCACGCAGGGGGTCAACGGTTCGAATCCGTTATTCTCCACGATGTTAAGCTTAAAGCGCAAAGCCTAAAGCAGAAAGCCTTCAAAAGCTTTTAGCCTTAAGCATTTAGCTTTCAGCTCAACAAAACGTTCTTTGACATATTGGAAGAAGTAATTGAAAACAAGAGAAAACAACAGATAGGAAGTTGTTTGATTGAGAACCAAGATTACAAGAATAAGGAAACAAGATTAATCTTGCTTCCTGACTCCTGAACTCTTGACTCTGTCGAACGACGGACTAAAATAAAGACATACCTTGCGGCGCAAAAGGCGCAAGAGTAGAAGAAAGTAAGAAAGGGTACACGGGGGATGCCTTGGCTCTCAGAGGCGAAGAAGGACGTGATAAGCTGCGATAAGCTGCGGGGATTAGCAAATATGATTTGATCCGCAGATTTCCGAATGGGGAAACCTAGTTATTTGAAGAATAACTGCATAAATGCGCTAACCTGCCGAACTGAAACATCTAAGTAAGCAGAGGAAGAGAAAACAATAGTGATTTCCAGAGTAGTGGCGAGCGAAATGGAAGAAGCCCAAACCTGTTATGTTACGGCATAGCAGGGGTTGTAGGACCACAACATGAATATTAAAGAGAACCGGAACGGGGTGGGAAACCCGGCCATAGAGCATGAGAGCTGCGTACGGGTAATTGATAGTAGGATAGTGGTATCCTGAGTACCGCGAGGTCGGAGACGCCTTGTGGGAATTTGCCGGCACCATCCGGTAAGGCTAAATACTCCTGAGAGACCGATAGTGAACCAGTACCGTGAGGGAAAGGTGAAAAGAACCCCGAACAGGGGAGTGAAATAGAACCTGAAACCGTGTACTTACAAGCGGTCGGAGCTCAAACGGGTGACGGCGTGCCTTTTGCATAATGAGCCTACGAGTTACTCTTCCCTGGCAAGGTTAAGTGTTTAAGACACGGATCCGAAGCGAAAGCGAGTCTGAAAAGGGCGTATAGTCAGGGGAGGTAGACGCGAAACCTTGTGATCTACCCATGGGCAGGTTGAAGGTGCCGTAACAGGTACTGGAGGACCGAACCGATAAACGTTGAAAAGTTTCCGGATGACTTGTGGGTAGGGGTGAAAGGCTAATCAAACTGGGAAATAGCTCGTACTCCCCGAAATGTTTTTAGGAACAGCCTTAGCGGTTGAGTTATAAAGAGGTAGAGCTACTAATTGGGTGCGGGGGAGTCAAATCCTACCAAATCCAGATAAACTCCGAATGCTTTATAATATACGCTGGAGTGAGGCTATGGGTGCTAAGGTCCATGGCCGAGAGGGAAAGAACCCAGACCATCAGCTAAGGTCCCTAAATTATTGCTAAGTTGAACTAACGAGGTCCGATTGCACAGACAGCTAGGATGTTGGCTTGGAAGCAGCCATTCATTTAAAGAGTGCGTAACAGCTCACTAGTCGAGCGATCGGGCATGGATAATAAACGGGCATCAAGCAGTATACCGAAGCTATGGATTCACAGTAATGTGACTGGTAGGGGAGCATTCTATTATCCGGCGAAGCAGGAAGGTAACTGACTGTGGAGGGAATAGAAAAGCAAATGTAGGCATAAGTAACGATAAGGCGGGAGAGAAACCCGCCCACCGAAAGACTAAGGTTTCCTGATCAACGCTAATCGGATCAGGGTTAGTCGGGGCCTAAGGTGAAGCCGACAGGCGTAGCCGATGGACAACTGGTTAATATTCCAGTACTTTTTATTACTGCGATGCGGTGACGGAGTAGTGACACTGACGCGAACTGACGGAATAGTTCGTTAAAGGCTGTAGGTATAGAGTTTGTAGTTAAGTACGCAGACTTTGCTGAAAGCTGATAGTACACCGAATCTTCGGACAAGGTGATAGTTCAGGTAATCAGACTTCCAAGAAAACCCGCTAAGCTTCAGGTAATAAAAACCCGTACCGTAAACCGACACAGGTAGTCGAGGAGAGAATCCTAAGGTGCTCGAGTGAATCATGGCTAAGGAACTCGGCAAAATGGCCCTGTAACTTCGGGAGAAGGGGCGCTGGCAGCAATGTCAGCCGCAGTGAAAAGGCCCAGATGACTGTTTAACAAAAACACATGGCTATGCAAAATCGCAAGATGACGTATATGGCCTGACACCTGCCCGGTGCTGGAAGGTTAAGAGGGGATGTTAGTCGCAAGGCGAAGCATTGAATCGAAGCCCCAGTAAACGGCGGCCGTAACTATAACGGTCCTAAGGTAGCGAAATTCCTTGTCGGGTAAGTTCCGACCTGCACGAATGGTGTAACGATCTGGGCGCTGTCTCAGCCATGAGCTCGGTGAAATTGTGGTATCGGTGAAGACGCCGGTTACCCGCAACGGGACGGAAAGACCCCATGCACCTTCACTATAGCTTAACATTGATATCGGATACAGGATGTGTAGGATAGGTGGGAGACTGTGATCCAGCTTCGCTAGGAGTTGGTTAGTCAACGTTGAAATACCACCCTTTCTGTATTTGGTGTCTAACTCTACAAAGTGGAGAACATTGTTTGGCGGGTAGTTTGACTGGGGTGGTCGCCTCCAAAAAGGTAACGGAGGCTTTCAAAGGTAAGCTCAGTACGCTTGGTAACCGTACGCGGAGTGCAATAGCAAAAGCTTGCTTGACAGTGAGACAGACAAGTCGAGCTGGGTCGAAAGACGGATATAGTGATCCGGTGGTTCTGCATGGAAGGGCCATCGCTCAAAGGATAAAAGGTACGCTGGGGATAACAGGCTGATCTCCCCCAAGAGCTCATATCGACGGGGAGGTTTGGCACCTCGATGTCGGCTCGTCACATCCTGGGGCTGGAGAAGGTCCCAAGGGTTGAGCTGTTCGCTCATTAAAGTGGCACGCGAGCTGGGTTCAGAACGTCGCGAGACAGTTCGGTCCCTATCTGTTGTGGGCGTAGGAAGTTTGAGTGGGGCTGACCTTAGTACGAGAGGACCGGGTTGGACTAACCTCTGGTGAATCTGTTATGCCGCCAGGTGTACTGCAGAGTAGCTACGTTGGGAATAGATAAGCGCTGAAAGCATCTAAGTGCGAAACTAGCCACAAGATGAGACTTCCATTGAGGGTCGTAGGAGACTACTACGTTGATAGGTTACAGGTATAAAGGTGGTGACATCATAGCCGAGTAATACTAATTGCCCGAAGCTTTCTTCAAAGCAGAGATTAGAGGTTAGAGATTAAGAGATTAGTCGCTGCCTCTAATCCAAGACAAACAGATAAACAACAAAAGCTGTTGTTTTCTCTTAAGTTCAAGTACTTCTTTCAATAATTGTCTTAGATATGAGACAACAGATATGAGACATGAGATAAAAATCTCAATACTCAAGTCTAACATCTCAAATCTATAAAATATTCAGGTGCCTATATCGGCGGTGTCTACCTCTTCCCATTCCGAACAGAGAAGTCAAGCCCGCCAGAGCCGATGGTACTGCGGTAAAACGTGGGAGAGTAGGTCGGTGCCACCCTTTATCACTTGCAATAGTGCAATAATCGCAAAAGCCTTAGCTAATACCTAAGGCTTTTTTGCGTTTAATGGACTTTGAAGAATCCTTCATTTCAATCAAAAACCACTCATCATTCCCCAATCAACCACTCACCTCAAACCCGCGTTAGGGATAGGAGCGGATACCGGCCTGGGGCTAATGCCCGTGCAGTATGAGCGAATAGCCCGGCCGCAGGCAACGCCCCCAATAAATCATTGTTGTATTTAACTGACATTGGCCCGCTCAGTTGCCGCGGGTTGGCTTTGTTCTTTTTCTTAACAAAATGAACAAAGTCCGAGCGATAACAAGATAACGAACACTATCACCAATAAACATTTCATTACCATATTATTTTGCTATTTTTAGAGTATATACCTAAACATATGCTTACAGCAGAACAAGCCGCGCTTTGGCAAAAGATCCTGGATTTTCAATTGGATGATCCTGAAGCTGCTTTCAAATTTTCCGAACGCCTGGCGCGCGAGAATGGATGGAACTTAGTTTATACCCGTAGGGTGATTGCTGAATACAAACGTTTTATTTTTCTTTGTTGTATCTCCGAACATGGTGCAACACCTTCCGATGCTATTGATCAGGCCTGGCACCTGCATTTAACTTTTACCCGGTCATATTGGATAGATCTTTGCCGTGACACACTCGGAAGGGAGATCCATCATAATCCTACTAAAGGTGGAAATAGCGAAGCAGTAAAGTATGACACGTTTTATACTGATACCGGCCAATTATATTTTAACTGTTTTAACGAACAGTCGCCTGCTGATATTTGGCCTGGAAACGAAGTCCGCTTTAAAGAGATTAATTTTCAACGAGTGAATCTGGATAAATACTGGCTTATCCGTAAACCTCGACGAATTAAAGTATTGTTGCTGATGGGGATGTTGATCCTTGTTTCATGGATATGCATACAGGCCTCAGATAATGATATTTTTATGTTAATTTTCCTGGTACTGTTTGTTGGTGTTACCATATTAAGTTATCATAGTGAAGGGCGCAATGATGATAAACGGGATCGTGACGGTAATGGTGGTGGGACTGGTTGTAGTACCGTCGGCTGCGGAGCTGATGGTGGTTTCGATCCGGGCCATCACGGACATTCTGGTCATGGGTGCCATAGCGGCGGGGGCAGTGGATGTGGAAGCGGTTGCTCAGGGTGCTCTGCTTCAGGATGTAGTGGTTGCAGCAGCCATTAAGTTAATCAGCTACCTAATGCCTCAAAAATCTCAGCCGAGAGCAATCCGCTTCCACCTCCAAAATGTTGTACGATCTTAATTTCTGGTTTTTCATTACAGAAATATTCGTTCAGTTTAACTTCCGATATCTCATCAACCCCTCCACCTAATAACACCACTTTAAAGTCTTGCGTAGGGAACGCAGCAATGGCTTCCTCATCGCTGAGGCAGCCAGTTGCGTTCCAGTCAGGATTATTGTTTACTAATCTCACTACTGTGGCTAATATTTCTGGATGCCGGCCAATTACCAGTATCTGTGTCTTTTCCATGATCTTAAAATTTCATCGGTACATCAATCAACAAAAACTCAGAATCTGTACCTGCTTCAACGGTAAATTTGTCGGTATCCCAAATACCCAAAGCATCGCGGCTATTTAAAGTTTCGCCATTAATAATCACTTCGCCGCTTAACACAAACGCATAAACGCCGTTGCCCTCTTTCTTGAGGTTATATTCGGTACTAACCCCTTTGTCAAATTTGCCTAAATGAAACCACGCATCCTGATGGATCCATACACCGGCATCATCCGGATTGGGAGATAATACCTGCTGTAATTTATTATGACGGTCTTCAAGATTTAATGAAATCTGATCATAACGTGGTTCAACGTTCCGTTTGTTAGGGTAAATCCAGATTTGAAGAAACTTAACTTCGCTGGTACGGTCAAAATTATATTCGCTGTGAAAAATTCCGGTACCGGCACTCATCGCCTGGATATCTCCGTTTTTGATAACAGCTACATTGTTCATGCTGTCCTTATGCTCGAGGTCGCCTTCCAGCGGAATGGAAATGATCTCCATGTTATCATGCGGGTGTTTGCCGAAACCCATACCCGGATCAACGGTATCATCGTTCAACACCCTCAAAGCGCCAAAGTTCATCCGTTGAGGATTGTAATAACCAGCAAAACTAAATGATTGGTAGCTGTGTAACCATCCGTGATCTGCATGGCCGCGGGTGTTGGCTTTATGTAAAATGGTCTGTGCCATGGTGTGTTTCCTTTAAATTGTAATACAAAGTTAAAGGGTCGCTGGTTGGCGGCACTTGATGTAGGTTAAGAAATTAACCTCACCCCGGCCCTCTCCAAAGGAGAGGGAGCATGATCTTGCTTTTAAAGTCCTCTCCTTTGGAGAGGATTTAGGTGAGGTTCTACTTCTTCCTCACCATTTCGCTTTTCATCCGGCTAAAAAACTCGGGGGTTACACCTATATAGGAGGCTATTTGTTTTTGTGGGAGATGATCTATCAGTGTAGGGTAGCGTTTGCAAAAATTATAATAACGGTCTTCGGCGGTAAGGCTCAGACTATCTATAAGACGCTGCTGACTGGCTACCAGTGAGTTTTCGGTCAGGATCCTGAAAAAGTGCTCAAACTTAGGTATCTGTATATATAATTTTTCCTGGTTGGCTTTTGATAGCAGCAGCACATCGGTATCTTCTAAAGCTTCGATATTTTGTATGCCTGGTTTCTGCGAAATGAGGCTATACATATCTGCTATCCACCAATCGGCAGGGGCAAAACTTAATACGTGTTCAATGCCACTTTTATCTACGGTATAGCCTCTTAAACAACCGGCCGTTACAAAAGCCGAATACTTGCATACTTCACCATAAGTAAGCAAAAACTGTTTACGTTTTATTTTTTTAGGCTGTAAATAAGCCGTAAAAATTTCCTGTTCTTCGCGGGTTAAGTGGATGTGTTTTTCGAGATTGTTAAGTATCAGATCAAACGGCATATGCAAAAATGTGGTTTATTTAGCTTATTTATCGAAGAATGGACAATTAATCTATCCTGTTTTTTACAGGTACAGGGCATTATTTAATAATTTTTAAATTAGCTTTATCAACTGTAGTTAAGCCATGCCAAAATATGCGCATGTTATGCTTATAAAGCGGTATGGATAGCAAAAAATTATCAATATGATTGTGAATGGCTTTTTAACCAAGGCCTGAAGCATAAACAAATAAACCTGGAGCGCATTACCAATTACTGCGTTAATTGATTTTAAAGATAAGTTTTATGGTGAAAAATTATTTTTTAACGATCTGCCTGTGTGTTATTGTTGCTTCGTTTGTTGATGCGCAGCAAAAATTTAACGGTCTTGATGTTGGGCTCGGCAACCTTTATCGTACATCTGATGCCAAAACAAGATCTATCAGTCCGGAAAATTTTACCGGCGAAAAAGGTAAAGGTGGTATGGCCACAACAGGTACAGGCGCTAACGCATCCCGCGACTTAGGCCAGACTTGGAAGGTAAGCCCAAGCGTTGTCATCAAAAAACATACAACTTTTACCGTTGCCGAAATTAACGGATCGGGCGCTATTCAGCACATTTGGATGACCCCTACCGGTAACTGGCGCTATTCCATAATCCGTTTTTATTGGGATGATGAAACCGCCCCTTCGGTAGAAGTGCCCGTGGGCGACTTTTTTTGCATGGGTTGGGGTAAATATGCGCTGGTAAGTTCTCTTGCCGTTGCAGTAAACCCCGGTAGCGCATTCAATTGTTACTGGCCAATGCCGTTCCGAAAAAAATGCCGCATTACTATGGAAAATATCGACGATGCGGACATGGTGTTATATTACCAGGTTGATTATACCCTGACCGATGTCCCCGAGGATGCAGGTTATTTCCATGCGCAATTTCGCAGGGTAAACCCGCTGCCTTATAAAAAAGATTTTGTTTTGGTGGATAGCATTAAAGGCAAAGGGCAATACGTAGGTACTTACATCGCTTATGGCTCAAATAAAAATGGCTGGTGGGGCGAAGGTGAGATCAAGTTTTTTATGGATGGCGATACCAAATTCCCTACCATAAACGGTACTGGCACGGAAGATTATTTCTGCGGATCATATGATTTTGATACCCGCCACAAGGATGCTGATGGTAAAGAGAAACCCGGAACGGAATACACCGAATTTTGCAACCCCTACAGCGGCTTGCCGCAGGTAATCCGCGGCGATGGGCACTATGAAATTGCACAGCGTTTTGGCATGTACCGCTGGCATATCGTTGATCCAATCCGCTTTGAAAAAAGTTTGAAAGTTACCATACAGGCATTGGGCTGGCGGCATGATGGCCGTTACATGCCCTTGCAGGACGATATCGCTTCAACCGTGTTTTGGTATCAAACCGGCGAACATGGCCCTTTCCCTAAACTCCCCTCAAAAGACGAACTGGAAGTAAACTAATGAAACTATATAAACTTGCCAAGGGCAGCCTATTGCAACATAACGGTTCATCATATATTATTGATGATGAATGGGATAAACTCATCAACAGGGATGCTTTAGCCGCTTACCTGAAATCGATCACTGCCGACACTACGGCTTTAAGCGCCGAGGTGGAGAATGAATATCTAAACGGCAAAATATTGCCGCCAATTGGTACCCAGGAAGTGTGGGCCGCCGGCGTAACTTATTTACGTAGCCGTGATGCCCGCATGGAGGAATCAGAAACCGGCGCGAGTTTGTATGATAAGGTTTATGACGCACCCCGGCCTGAGCTTTTTTTCAAAGCCCTTGCTCACCGGGTATCCGGGCATAACGGCGAGGTTTACATCCGCAAAGACTCGGAGTGGGATGTGCCAGAGCCTGAACTTACGCTATTTGTGAATAGCAATGGTAATATCCAGGGATATACCATTGGCAATGATATGAGCTCCCGGAGTATCGAGGGCGAAAATGCTTTGTACCTTCCGCAGGCTAAAGTATATGAAAAAAGCGCCGCTCTTGGGCCTTGTTTATATGTTACCTCGTCGCCCATTCCCGGCGAAATGGTGATCAGCATGAATATTAAGCGTGATGGCGAGTTGGTTTTTGAAGATGAAACAACAGTATCGCGGATCAAACGCTCTTTTACAGAACTTACCGGTTATTTGTACAGCGAATGTGATTTTCCTAACGGATGCTTTTTAATGACGGGCACCTGCCTGGTGCCGCCGCCAAGTTTTACTTTGCAAGCCGGCGACGTTGTGGAGATCAGTATTGACCATATCGGCACAATGGTGAATGTGATTGGCTTAAATCCTAAACATAAATAAGCGGTATGGTGCAACTTTTAAAAAAGTCATCATTAGTTTTGCTGTTTGCCGCTTCGGTGTCGTGTACCATACGCAACCCTCAACTACCTATGAAAGGAACTTTTGGATCAGATCTTGATTTTTTAAAAGCAAAGGATAGTGTTATCGTTTTAAAAGATGACAGCGGTTTGGGTCAGGTGATCGTATCGCCAAAATACCAGGCAAAGGTTTTCACCTCAACTGCCGATGGCTTAAACGGCAGAAGTTTCGGATGGATCAAATATGAAACGTTCGACCAGAATCAGCCCGACCCGCATATGAATGCCTTTGGCGGCGAAGATCGCCTGTGGCTTGGGCCGGAAGGCGGGCAATTCTCGCTTTTCTTTAAGCCGGGCACCAAAATGGAGTTTGCCAATTGGCATACGCCGGCTGCTGTTGATAATGAAAGCTGGGAACTCATTTCAGCTTCGGATAAAAAGGTATCGATGAGCAAAAGCACGCATCTGCAAAATTATGCCGGCACCGGATTATCAATAAAGCTGGAGCGGGATGTGGAGATCATGGAGCCAAAAGCAATTCAGCAAGTATTAAGTATTGATGCGGATACAGCTGTAAAAACAGTTGGTTTTAATACTGTAAATTCCCTCATTAATGTAGGAGATAAAGCTTGGGATAAAGCTACAGGCGCACCTTGTTTGTGGAATTTAGATATGTTTACCCCTTCGCCCAAAGTGGTGATTGTAGTTCCCTATAATGAAAATGCGAAAGGGAAAGTAGCCACTACCAATTATTTCGGCGAGATTCCGAAGGATAGGATAACTTATAAAAGCGGCATTCTGCTGTTTAAGGCCGATGGCAAAAGTCGCGGTAAACTGGGCATCCCGCCAAACCGGGCAAAAAATATGGCTGGCAGTTACGATGCCGAGAACGATGTTTTAACCATAACCATGTTTGATGTGGATAGTACAGCATCCTACCTAAACCAGGAATGGAAAACAGATACTGCGCCTTACAGCGGCGACGCGGTAAATGCTTATAACGATGGCCCACTGGCCAATGGTAAACAAATGGGGCCTTTTTATGAGATAGAAAGCGTATCACTCGCCGCGTTCCTGAAGCCGGGCGAAAAGCTTACACATAAACATAGTGTATTCCATTTCACCGGTAATAAAGCCGCATTAAATAAAATAGCATTAAAAACGCTGGGGATTTCACTGGATGATATTTCAGCAACATTTAAATAACAGATCAATATACAACCAACCAATAAACACTAATGTCAAAAAACAACGCCCTGTTCGCAGTAGCATTAATTACCTCCCTGTTCTTTATCTGGGGATTTGCGCTCAATCTTAATCCGATACTAATTCCGCACTTAAAAAAAGCCTGTCAGCTTAATGACCTGCAATCCTCACTGATCGATTCGGCATCCTATATTGCCTATTTTATATTACCCATTCCGGCCGCGCAGTTCATGAAAAAATATGGCTACAAGGGTGGGATCATCTTAGGTTTGATACTTTTTTCAACAGGAGCATTCCTGTTTTTCCCTGCTGCGGCGGTACGCAACTACGCGTTCTTTTTAGCAGCGTTATTCATTGTATTTTCGGGAGCGGCCTTTTTGGAAACAGCCGCTAATCCTTACATAACGGTATTAGGAGATCCGGCTGGTGCTGAAAGAAGGATCAACTTTTCGCAATCTTTCAACGGATTGGCTGCTACACTGGCACCGCTCATTGGCGGTAAATATATTTTATCGGGCAAGGTTTTGACAGATGCCGAATCAAGCAAAATGTCACCCGAACAATTGAATGAGTACCTTAACCATGAAGCTTCATCGGTTCAATTGCCATTTTTGGTAATTGGCGTAGCAGTGCTTGTGGTAGCTTTTTTAATTTACCGCACACACTTCCCGCCAATTGTTGAAGAAACCAGCGAGGACGCAATCAATGATAACAGGCCGTTGGGCACCCGCATAGCCGAGTTGTTAAGAATAAAAAGCCTGAGGGCTGGGATCTTTGCCGAGTTTCTATACGTAGGTGCACAAGCCGGTGTAAGCAGCTTTTTTATCCGCTTTTCTGAAAAAGTTGCCGGGTTTGCCGAAAAGCCGGCTTCTTATTATTTAACCATTGCTTCGGCCGGATTTATGGCCGGCAGGTTTATAGGCACTTTGCTGATGCGTTATTTTAGTCCGGTAAAGCTCCTCATCACTTATGCCATTATTAATATTTTCCTGATTGCTATGGCCGTTACATTACATGGCGCGTTTGCGGTTTATGCGTTAATGTGTGTTTGGTTTTTCATGTCTATCATGTTCCCTACCATATTTTCATTAAGTATCCGCGGACTTGGCGCTAAAACCAAATTAGGTTCGTCGCTGGTAATTATGGGTATTGTAGGCGGCGCTATCTTTCCGGTAATCATGGGCAGGGTATCTGATGCAACACATAGCATCCAATGGGCTTATGTTGTGCCCGGTATTTGCTTTTTTGGCATCCTGATCTTTGCCATCAATAATCATAAAGTTAAGAAGCTGGTAATGGCCGGCAGTCACTAATATATCTATTATAAATAAAATGAATTTACAACTTACAGATAAGGTAATTATAGTTACCGGAGGTGCCAAGGGTATAGGCGAGGGCATAGTGAAGGTGTTGGCTTCTGAAGGCGCTATTCCGGTTATAATAGGCCGCGGAGAGGGAGATAACCTGAAAACGGTTGAAGCTGTAGAAGCAGCGGGGCATAAGGCATACCAGGTAGTGGCCGAACTTACTGATCCTAAAGCATGTGAAAATGCTGTGAATAAAGTAATAGCGCAATTTGGCCGTATCGACGGATTGGTGAACAATGCTGGTGTAAACGACGGCGTTGGTTTAGAGAGCGGCGACTACGAGGGGTTCATGGCATCGTTGCATAAGAACGTGGTGCATTATTACCTGATGGCGCATCACGCCTTGCCCGAACTAAAAAAATCAAAAGGAGCCATCCTCAACATTACTTCGAAAACTGCTGATACCGGCCAGGGGAATACCTCGGGCTATGCGGCATCAAATGGTGGCCGTAACGCGCTTACCCGCGAGTGGGCGGTTGAACTGTTAAAATATGGCATCCGTGTTAACGCACTGGTAGTAGCCGAATGCTGGACACCGCTTTACGCTAATTGGATCAAGACCCTGCCCGATCCTCAGGCAAAGCTGAAAGAGATCGAAGCAAAGATTCCATTAGGCAACCGGATGACCACTGCTGAAGAAATTGCCAATACCGTTGCATTTTTATTGTCGCCGGTATCAAGCCATACCACCGGGCAGTTAATTTATGTTGATGGTGGATATGTGCATTTGGACAGGGCGCTGGCTAATGCGTAGGGATTAATTTATTATAAAATCGTCATTGCGAGGTACGAAGCAATCCCCAACTTACAGAGCCGCTCTGTATAGCTCGCGATTGCTTCGTACCTCGCAATGACGTTTTATTAATATGAAATAGTTTATCCTTACAACGAAAACCCCTTCAAATACTCTTTTCCCTCCGTACCCCAATCTTTCATGGCATTTTGCAATATGGTCATGAAGCTTTTGTTCGTGGCTGCTTTGCCTTTTTTAGGTGCTGTTAATGATTTTTCGTCAATAGGTTGTTCTGTAACTTTAGTGGCAAACCAGGTTACGTTTTCGTGCGGGAGAGCTACGCCTAATATCATCCCCGGCAAGCCATTAAATGATTCGGGACCGCCCGAAACAGGGATTTCTTCGGTATAAAAGGCTACTACATAAATCGAATCAAGAATCAGGCCGTTGGCCCGGCGACAAGGGTATCCGGCAATTTCCCGGGTTTCGCCGGTAAGTTTCCATTTGATATGACGGGTGGTATCTTTCACTAAAAAGGTTTCTTCAAATACACTTTTTTGGCTCGTGCTCATGCCGGTATTAAAATCAGAAAATATGGTGCTGTTTTGAGCCGTCATCATCGGCTCACTCCAGTAACCGGCTGTTGGTGTTTCTGGTTCAATAGGTGTAAACAGCGTTTGGTTGTTGCCAAATTTCAGCGTGCTTTTTAATACCTTAAACTGGGGCTTGGTTTTTTTATATTGTTCATACCTGGGCTGGTACCACATTTCGTTATCTTTATTAATGGCTTTTTGCAGCATAGCCCATACATTTGAGGTTTTGTTATACTCAATGGTACCGTGAAAGGTAAAGTGTTTATTGCCTTGCGCAAATAACATGTTTGCGCTAAATATCAGTATGATTGTTAAGGTTAAAATCTTTTTCATGATAAGTTATTTTTTAGGTGCGCCGCCTCCAACTTTGTTAAAATCCCAGGTAAGGGAAAACATAAAATATCTTCTGATGGTAGTATAACGCTCCTGGGTAAGCACATTGGCCGATCCGGTGCGGTTATAGCCGGTATTTTGGTTTAACAGATCATTACCCGAAATGGTAGCTTTCAAGGCATCTTTCATGAATGTCCTCGATATGTTTGCATTTAGCAGGAACCTTCTGAAATCCTGTGGGAATGATTTTGTCGGTGCATTATAAGTATAGTTTCCGTCCGAGCCGATTTGGAATTTGCCGGGAAGGTAGACATTAAACCCTCCGTTGGCGTTAAATCCGCGACCATTATTATTCAGCACTGTATTCAGCGATGAAGAGTTAATAGTATAAGTAGGCCCTGCCGAAATCCAGGCGTCATATTTCTTTTCCTTGTATTTAGATAGCCTGATGCTGCCCGAATAGCTGTACGATTTGGTTTCGTTTAGTACATTGTTTGACAGATTGTAATAAGTATTGCCGTTGCCATAAATTTCAAGCCCGGCGTTGATACCTATGCCAGGAACTTTCCTTTCAAAATAGCTATTCACCCAAAAGTTGCTGGTTGATTTGTTTTTTAGGTTTGATGATTGGTAAGTGCTGATACCGGTTGTAGTATCGCGCATTACGTTACTTACAATAGGGTTACTGGTAGTTGAATATGATCCGCTGATCCAGATATACTGGTTGCTGATCACCTTGTATGAGTTGTAACTGATATTATACCTGTTCGTAAACGATGGCTTTAATCCGGAGTTACCAACCTGTATATTCAGCGGATCGGTATTTACACGCACCGGCTGGATCTGGTCGATATTAGGCTGCGTGGTGTTACCATTGTAACTCAGCCTCAAGCTTGACTGTTTGGTGAATTTATATTGAAAAGATGCCTGAGGGTACCAGTTAGTGAAATTGCGTACGAGGTCAGAGAACCGCCCGAATTCATCAACCTGTTTAAACCTTACACCAGCTACTTTAGTGCCTATATTAAACGAGTATTTTTGTTTTTGCAGGTTAAATACAGCGCCTCCCTGGTTTGAAAGCTGGTTCAGTTTGTAGTCGCTGCTGTAAATACTGTCGAGCATGCTGTAAGGCCCCGCGCTTGCATTCTTGTTAAAGGTACGCCTGTCGGCTGTTGAGTTATTTACAGCTAAAGCATAGCTAACGGCAAGGGTGAAATCTTTTGCTAATGGCTCGGTATAGGTAATGTTTGTATTGATGTTGGTGCTTTTGGTTTTATTTACTTTGTATTGATCTATCGTGTCTTTCCTTACATAAGTCCCAACTGAATCATAAAACTGTGTATTAGATTTTAAGAAGCCTTTGGAGTCACTTTCATTGTAAGCAGTTCTGAAGTTTACCGAAAGTGTGCGGCTTTTTTTCTTGAATTTTTTGGTATAGAAAGCGTTTGCATTAAACACCTTACCGTCAACATTGGCACTGTTTTCACGATCATTACTGTTGATAAGGCTGCCATCCAAACGGCGGGTTTGTGTAGCAAAATTGCTCCTGGTATTGCTGTTTTTTAAGGTTCCGTCAGCGGTGATCTTCAGGTTTTGCATCGAGTCGAGCTTTACCTGGTAATTTACATCCAGCTTTTGGCGGAACATGTAATTGTGATTGTTTTGGTCGCTATTGGTGTTTGATATGTTACCCGGGAAGTTATTTTGCTGCTGGGTGTTCTTGGTGCCATCAACGGTAAGTGAACCTATTTTATAGTTTGTGTTAATAGATTCCTTATCATTGTTCCATTTCGTGTCATAATGTGCGCCACCGGTGCGGGCTACAGGTTTACCTTCGCCATTATACCTGCCGTCAAAACTATCCAAATCGTCACCGCCTCCTCCGAAAATATAGATGCCGCCATCGTCGCCAAACTCCATATTGCCGCCACCGCCATATTTGTTATTATCTTCCCAGCCTAAACCTGTTTTGCCGGTGTTGCCGAGGGTACCATAAAGTGAAAATTTTTGTTTTCCTTTAAAACGGTTAAATAAGGCCTGACCCTGGTAATAGCCTTCGGTACCTATACCGCCGTCAAGTTTACCAAAGTAACCGTTCTTTTTATCTTCTTTAAGTTTAATGTTGATGGTTTTATCCTTTACGCCATCATCGATGCCCGTAAAGGCAGCCTGATCGCTCGTCTTATCATAAAGCTGTACTTTATCTACCATATCGGCGCGCAGGTTTTTGGTAACCAGGGTAGGGTCATCGCCAAAAAACTCTTCGCCATCAACCAACACTTTTTTTACCGTTTGGCCTTGTGCCGTGATCTTGCCGTCTTTATCCACCTCAATACCTGGCAGCTGTTTCAGGAGGTCTTCAACTTTTGAGTTAGGCTGGATATTGTAGGCTGCAGGATTAAACTCGGTGGTATCGCCTTTAATTTTAATGGCTGCCGCTTTTCCTTTTACAATTACTTCCTGTAAAAGACGCTCTTTAAGCAGCATGCTGATGCGGCCGAAATTCTGCGTGGTATGCGCCGAATCTAACGTAAAACGTTCTACAAAATCAGCATAACCGGGGTAGGTTGCCAGTACAATGTACTTGCCCTTGCTTAAATTGTTAATGGTAAAAGTACCGTCATCCTTAACGCGCGTAAATTTTTGCAGGATAGAATCTTTAGCAGTTATAACGCTAATGCTTGCGTTGGCTAATTTAGAATTAGAAACGGTATCGGCTATCGTTCCTTTAATGCTGTAATTGGTTTGGGCTGATAAATTTACTGCGCCCATGAGAAATAGCAGTAATCCAATAATTGTGATTTTCATAAGGTTGATTATGAAAGCCAAAATATAACTAAATAGTTAGTTGTGCAAGGGGTTTAACATTTTATACTGTAGATTTAACATTTCATCGCCAAAATTTAACATTTAGTCGTGGTTGGAAGTGTTAAATTTTGTTTTTGCAGATGATGATGCATGGTGCAGACCGGCCAGAGGCCGGGGCATAACTGCCACTCGCGAGGGCGCGAGCGGCGGCGGTCTTTTTAAGTTTTGTTATAAGTAATAAACCCTAATGTCACGCCGCCGCTCGGCTCCAGCCGAGTGGCAACTATCTCACGGCCTCTGGCCGCCGATTATCACTTTTTATTCATACCTCAACGCCTCAATAGGATCCAACCTCGTTGCCTTTTGCGCCGGGTAATATCCAAAAAAGATCCCCGTAATGGCGCAAACCACAAACGACAACAATACAGATGATTCGGATACAATAGTTGGCCACGATAAGGTAAGCGTAACTAAGTTTGATGATACAATGCCCAGTGCTACACCGATAATGCCGCCTGTGATACTGATCAGGATGGCCTCCATCAAAAATTGAAGCATAATATCTTTTCCACGGGCACCGATAGACATGCGCAGACCTATCTCGCGGGTGCGCTCCGTTACCGAAACATACATGATATTCATGATGCCGATACCGCCTATTACAAGGGAAATGCCGGCAATTACGGTGAGCAGTACGGTGAGCAATCCGCTGGTTGAGCTTAAGGTATTAATGAGCTCGGCCTGGGTACGCACGGTGAAGTCGTTATCCTCACTGTCGCGCAGCCTGTGCGAATCACGGAGGATCTGGGTCATTTCGGTTACGGCTGCATCTGTCACCTGTTCGTTGGCTGCCGAGGCATAAATATTCTGGTAATAGATTGTTGCCAGAATCCTTTTTTGAATGGTGGTATAAGGCGCTATCAGGATATCGTCCTGATCCTGCCCGAAGGCGTTTTGACCTTTGGGGTTCAGGATGCCAATGACCTGGAAAGGGATCTTGTTAAAGCGGATTACTTTGCCAATAGGATTTTCGCCATTAGGAAAAAGATTGTCGATAACCGTTTGTCCTATCAAACAAACCTTAGCCGAGGTCATCACATCCTGCTCAGTAAATGCGATCCCATCTTTTAAACTCAGCTTGCGGATATCTAAATAATCGGGACTAACGCCCTGTATGGTAGTAGGCCAGTTTAGTGCACCATTAATGGCTTGCCCTTTTGAGGTTATTGAAGGTGAAAGCTCGGTAATGTATTGCGCCTTTTGCAGGGCAACTATATCTTTTTGTGTTAGGGTTTGAAAGCTTGAGCCCGCAATGCGTACACCGCCGTTAAGGTTACTGCTTGGCAGCACAGTGATCATGTTTGAGCCCATGCTCGATAGCTGGTCGTGAATACTTTGTTTTGATCCCTGCCCGATAGCCACCATCGCTATTACCGATGCTACACCGATAATAATACCCAGCATCGTTAAAAAGGCCCTTAGTTTATTTCGTTGAAGGGCTTTGTAAGCTATCCGTATAAGGTTGAAGAGATTCATGGCTGCTTAACTTTAATAATCATCGGTAATGGGCAGGCCTGCCAGCACTTCTTTTGCCGAGCGTTGATTGGTATTCGGGGTATCCTTCTGGATCCTGCCATCGCGGAGTTGAATGGTACGGCTGCTGAATGAGGCGATATCAGGCTCATGTGTTACAAATACAATGGTTTTGCCCTGCTGCGAGTTGAGCTCCTGCATTAATGACATGATTTCGTAGGATGTGCGGCTGTCCAGGTTACCCGTTGCTTCATCGGCCAGGATCATTACGGGTTCATTCACCAGGGCACGGGCTATGGCTACACGCTGCTGCTGCCCGCCCGAAAGCTGGCTTGGTGTATGATCCAAACGTTCGGCCAGTTTTACCGCTTCTAATGCATGAATAGCCCTGTCGCGTCGCTCGCTTACGCTGATCTCCCTGTTGTACAAAAGTGGCAACTCCACATTTTCCAATGCCGATGTGCGGGGTAACAGATTGTAGGCCTGGAAAACGAAACCTATTTTGCGGTTGCGCAGTTGGGCCAATTCATCGCGCGATAACTTTTTTACGTCTACGCCATCTAAAAAATAATCACCTATAGAAGGCTTGTCCAAACAGCCTAAAATATTAAGCAGGGTGGTTTTACCGCTGCCGCTGCTTCCCATAATGGTTACAAATTCGCCTGCTTCTACATCAAAAGAAATCCCTTTAAGCGCGCGTACCGTTTCGCTGCCCATCTGAAATTCGCGCTTCAGTTCACGTATATCTAAAATCTTCTTGCTCATTACCGGCGTCCTCCCCCTCCGCCACGTGGCCTTTGCGGCATAAACGGACTACCGGCTGGTTTAGCAGCAGCTGTTGATGAGCTTGAAGAGCCACCGGTAATACCGGTGATCACTGCATCATCGGCAGTTAAGCCTGACAATACCTCAACCTGGGTATTGTCATTCAAGCCTGTCTGGATTTTTTTGCGGACTATTTTTTTACCCTTTAATACCCATACAATAGCTGTTTGTTTATTTACGCCGCTGCTATCTTTGCGGCTTTTTGCAGTGTGTATGGCTGCTGCGTTATCATTGGCTCCGCCGTTACCGGTGCTCCCCGCGGTACTATTTTCGCCTTGTCTGCCACTTCTTTTCTTATTGCCCTTGTGCCCTATTTTACCTACTATTTCATAATCCTTCATCAATGTCGAATCGGGTATAAAGCTTAATGCTTTGGCCGGGATCAGCAGGGCGTTGTTCACTTCTTTGGTATAAATGATGATACTGGCGGTCATGCCAGGCTTCAGTTTCATATCATCGTTAGGTGCGTTGATAATAGTGGTATAAGTAACCACGTTTGATGATACCGAAGGGTGCAGCCTGATATCTTCAACCGTACCGGCAAACTGATCGTTAATAAAAGCATCAACCGTAAATGAAGCCCTGTTGCCCGCTTTTACGTCGCCTATATCGGCTTCATCCACATTGGCTTCAACCTCCATTTTGGTAATATCCTTTGCAAGTACAAACAGCGTTGGGGTGCTGAAACTTGCCGCGACTGTTTGGCCTACGCTCACATTGCGGTTAAGCACCACGCCATCAATAGGCGAGTAGATATCCGCATATGATAAGTTCTTTTCGGCCGAACGGACTTGTGCTTCAGCACTTTTAACCGAAGCTTTTGCGGCGTTGAGGGTGTTGAGAGCGGTGTCATAATCGGCCTTACTGATAGCATCGGTTTTGAACAACAGGTTTTGCCTGCCGAAGTTATTTTGCGCAAATACAAGCTGGCTTTGCGCGTTAAGCAGCGTTCCCTTAGCCTGATCAACCGTGGCCTGTAAAAGCGACTTGTCCAGTTCGGCAATGAGCTGTCCTTTTTTAACTTTCGAATTAAAATCGGCATACACATATTTAATTATGCCCGATACCTGGGTACCTACCGTTACGGTATCAACCGGCTCAATACGGCCTGTGGCTGTTACGCTTTGGGCTATATAGCCCAAAGCCGGCTTTTGGGTTTGCAGCACAACAGGTTCTTCCTTTTTCCTGATAAACAGGAACCAGATCAGCACCAGCGCCACCACTATGCCTGCAATAATGAGTATCTTTTTATAACTGCTTTTCATGATAACCGGTATTATAATTTAATAGGTACTCCCCTGTAAAAATCATAGATCTTTAATGTGAGCAGGGCATTGTATTTAGCCTGCACAAATGACTGCTGGGCCTGTACAAACAAGTAAAATCGCCAAAACCATACGACCCAAAAACCGAAAACGATTTGTCCCGTTTTTCGGCAAACCGAACGACTTAAAAAAGGGTTAAACCAACCGCTCCTAACTGCCTCATTTCGCACATAAAAAACACAATATTTTACAGGCTGCACTTTGATTTTTTGGTATTTGAACCACTTTTTAAGCTTTGTGAGCGCTCAAAAAAAAATCAACCTAATTTGCTAAGGCCTTGCGCCGGGAGTTTATAATAAAAAAAGCGCCTTTAAACTTAATTTAAAGGCGCTTTAAAAATAACAGCACTAACTAATTTACTACTTCACTTATAAGCTTACGCCAATAAAAATAACCGGCTTCGGTAAAATGTGTACCATCAAAAGTTAAATCTTTATCAATCTTATTACCACGTAGAAAAGAAGGATATAAATTAAGAAATGTCACGTCTTTTTGCTTGCATATCTCGTTGGCTTGCTTGTTGTAAGAAAGGATTTTATTATTTAGCGAATCCCTATCAGTAGGGAATACAGATTGCACAAAGATTACCGTTTTAGGTGATTGTTGTTTTATTATGTCAATCATCCGAATAAGGTGAGACTTAACTGTATCCTCAC
The DNA here is from genome assembly GCF_059491465.1 of Mucilaginibacter sp. Mucisp73. Lineage (NCBI taxonomy): Bacteria > Pseudomonadati > Bacteroidota > Sphingobacteriia > Sphingobacteriales > Sphingobacteriaceae > Mucilaginibacter > Mucilaginibacter sp. Mucisp73. Next base: position 22,586 of record NZ_CP168507.1, read on the forward strand.
TTATACCATACTTGAAATCATTTACACCAAACTCTATAAATACTTTTGCAGGCTTACGATAAATTAGCCTGTTAATTACCTGTATACCGTTTTCGGAAATACTACCTGCAAAACCCATGTTTTTAACTTTCGGGCTATCAAACTCCTGTTTAACGTCGAACCCCTCGGTAATACTTGTACCTAAAAAAACAACTTCCCCGGCCGGATTTGACTTCAAGTAATTTGCCCAACGTTCATCCATGGTTATAACGTGATGAAACAATTGATAGTGGCTATAATAAAACCGCTTACCTATAAAAACTAATACAAATAAGATATTAAGTAATAAAGAGCCTATTAAAAGGCTCTTTTTGAATTTATCATTAAACATCGATGCCATAATATTACAACGAAGATATAATTTATTAAGTCAATGTAACTTCCTTAAATGTTCCGGCACCTGCATAAGAACAGCGTGTAAACTGCCTTACGGGAGCGCTGGTACTGGTCAAAGTTTGCTGAAATACGCCATTGTTTTTATTGGTTACTAAGCAACCATTTACCGGCCAACCGTCACCTAAATTGACATAATCGAGACTCATGCCCTCCGGCCAAACAGTGTAGGCTTGGGTAAATGGTATAGAACCAAAACCACCACCGCCACCCATAAATGCGACTTGTGTTTTTAGCGGCTCTAACGTATACCATGGCTGCCAACCTGATACGCCCCAACCAATCCTTATATACAACTTCGTCTCTCCACTTGAAAAGGCTGTTAATTCCTGCCTATACATAGCTGTAGACATACTATGAGTTGTTAGAAAACCGTTTATTGGCCATCCGTCGGCTGAAAGGACATACTCATAAGTCAAACCTAAAGCGTAAGCACCAGGCAAAGCAGTTGATAACCTACCCGATTGGCTTTTGTCTACGATATCGTTCCGGCGATAATAAAGCGGGAACAGCACTTCGTATGTTTTACAGGCAATAAGTACCTTTAGCGACTTTCCAGGATGAATTAATTCGTTTGGTCTACCTACATCGTAAGGGTTGAAATAATCTTGCCCGTTTCTGGCATCTTGCCATAGAGCATATATATCCATATAGCAGCAGCAATATTTTCGCGCAAGTACGCGTAAACCCTTATTGTATTCCTCGTTAAAAATTTCCCCTTGATGGTTCTGATTATCATCTGTAGTAGTATTCATAGAACAAAGGATGATAGCCAGTTTATCCTTTGTAAAATTTGAATTTCCACGAATAGTACTTAATCCGGTATCCATCCTATCAAGAAGTTGTTGCGGTGTAGAACCGTTAGTATCATTAATACCCCACCTCAAAACATAAACATGAGGATTTTGCGCCAAATCGTCCGCCAAGTAAGTAGAAAGCCAACTAACTGTGCTTTGCCCTCCATAACCATGATTCACAAATGTTAGATTGGGTATATAATCCCGAGCCGCTAACCTGATACACACCTGGTCGATTGCGGTATCACTACCTTCATCACCACCCGCCGTTGTACTATCTCCTGAAAATATGATCTTTAACGCTGTTGGTGACGACGCTGTTTGATTAGCGTATAATTTTTTGTGGAACGAACTCAAATATTCAGTTCCGAATATGTGTTGATGATCATCCGCGTAGCTGTTTAGCTGCTGTTTTATAGCGTTGCCATTGGGACTATTTCTTAAAATGCGCAAATTGCCCTGAACTTTAGTACCGTATTTATTAACTGGTATTGACGACACAAAAAAGTCGCCACTATCTTCTATAACCTTTTCGGCGGCTAATGCAGCGTTTATAGCCGCTGTATCATCTGTAACACCATCACCAACCGCGCCGTAATCAACTCTGAAAGATTTGATTTGCCCCGATGGTTCAGACGAACCACCGCCACCGCCTGAAGGTGCGTTAATCCATTTCAAATCACCATCGGTGTTACTGTTTTTAGCCAATATTTGGCCGGTTGTACCGCCGGTTGGTATCTTGAATAATCCGGTTATTTGCGCCTGTAGCTTTCCGAATGCTTGTAGTATAGTATCGGTTGCAGAAACGGCTGTAGATGTACCAAAGCCGATTCCTGTTAACACTGAAGTTAATACCCTCGATGCTGTAAAGTATTTATTGGTCGTTCCCTCCGGTACGGCATCAGTAGTTCCAGGTGAAGCGACAATTTGAATATAGGCCGAACCGCTCCAACGGTATTCACTGTTGGTATCAGTTGTGATATAAATTTTTCCAGTTTCACCAGAACCAGGAAGGGATGCGAAATTAGCGAACTCTAAAACGTCATCAACATACGACGGCAATTGAGCCGCCGCAACCTTGCCGGTAGAATCTAAGCCTGCATAACCATTTACGACATTTTTGTTTGCCGAATTTTCGGGCGTAAAACCAAGTGCATCTTGTTTGCTATTGATAGCCGATGCCATATCGTTCACCTCGGCGGCTTCTAAATGATCTCCTGTGTTTTTGGTTGGGATTGTTGTATTCATGATAATAGTTAGCTTAAAATAAGGGGTAATGTGTAGGTAAATGTTTCATCATCTACCGGAAGCTTATATCTTAATTCGCCGGTTGATGTTTTGTACAAAGTGTAAGCGGTAAGCTCTGCGGCCTGTGCATCGGCTTCATTTTCGCAAACAGGCGCAAGCGATATAAATGCACGCATATCGAAACTACCGGCCAAAGCGTTTATTTGATTTTGTAAATTTTGGTCTACTAAAGTCCTAATACTGGCTTCCGAAGTTACTTGCGCCGTCGATGCTTTACCCGCCAATGTATTTGATAAATTGTCAATTGCACTTACGGGGATGGAATCTTCAGATTTATGCCAAAAGCTATCAATCCATTCGGCAAATTGTCCAGCGGTCGGCTTTTTAGCCGTGCTGAACCATTGTTTTAAAATGCTCCTTACTGTCATGCTGCGTTAGGTATATAGTTCGGAATTGGTTCGATAAACATAACTATTCGATATTTCGGCAATGTCGGCACCGGCTTTGGTGTAGCCGACCCTGCTTTATCCGTTTGAACGCTATCACCGGTATGCAATCCACGTTCGTCATCGCTTTTAAGGGTGTTTGGCTCGTATATTTCACCAATATTATCTGTACGTACCCTTTTATAACCGTGGGAGTGTTCGGGAATATACCCCATGTCTAAGGTAAAATCATCTTGCCCACCAATGTCACCTACTTCAAATCCTGTAATACCTGGCTTTCGGCCTCTAAGTACCCGATCTTGCCAATCTACCACTTCACGCCAACCGGCGGGCAATGCAACAGATGAAGGTTTGCGCCAAAGCCTCATACTACCGCCGTCTATCAAATCAGGCGCGGTAAGCCATTCAAGACGTTCCAACCTTGCCAATATGCCTTCCGTTGTATTACGTTTAAAGGCAGACCATGAATTATTAGTTACACCATCGTCCCCAAACTTCGCATACCTTGTAAAAACCACGCCTTTGTTATCCCCATTTTGAAACGGAAGCGTTGAAATGTTTTCAACGATGATTACCTTTTCTTCAATAGCACCTCCAACAAATGGCAATATTTCACCATCTATTATAACCACGCCGTCACCGGCATTTAATCCGTCAACTACGCAACCTGAAAGGATAGCGAGCCGCCCGGCAAGTCGCGCTGTATTTGCCGACATGAAAATACTGTCTTGTAAAAAGCGTAACGTACTTTCGTCAAACGGAAATCCGCCCGTTTGGGTAAAATCTATTTTATTCATATCGCTATTCTGTAAACTTTAAATCTTTTTCCGCCAAGCTTGTATTTCTTTACCTGTGCGTTTAACTCTATTAAATCCTGGTCACTTAGGATTATTGGATTCGGCACCCAAACAATGAAGTCTACACCGGTATCTGTATAATCTTCGGGGTTATACAAATAAGTTACGCCCAGGTAAAGCGGCTTAACTTCGGTTGGTGTGTATATGTAAATCCTGTCTTTAGTGAATCCGTCGGTTATATAAATCCGCCTTTCATCGGTATCAAAGCGATCATTTAAAACGGCTTCGATGCTGAACACCCGGCTATCATGCCTTATTGTATATAAATCGGCATCCCGCTTTTTTAAGAACTCATTATAAATCTGAATGACCGGCAAGCACAACGTTTTTAACCAGGCGAAGAATATTGGCTTCCTTAAAAATGCAGGAAGGCAAATAGCTATGAGTTTGCTAAAATCAATATTGAACATACTGCCTGTAGTTAATGGTTAAATCGCCGGTTGCAATCCTTAAATAACCGGCATCCGGTATATACACTTCGTCGATGTTAGAGAAAGGGAACAAACCGTATTTCGCCTGTGATAATTTGATGGTTGCCAATGCTACCCCGTCAACCTGCTGTAATTGATCTACCAACCTCATATTTGAATATTCACCATTAAACAGAAGGTTTTTTAAATAAGTAGCAATAGCATCAGGTACCGGCGTTTGAACCTCACCATCAATTCGGCTCCCATCTCCTTTTAACACAAGTGGGTTATAAAAAACATCAATAGAAAGCTTTAGGCTATCCGGTGGTAAGCTATCAGTTGTGACTTTTACGCCTGCATCTTTTGTTGAAGCAACGTACGCCAACAATGCCGTCATTTCGTCGGTGCTTAATTGCGCATAATCATCATTTACAAGCTTCACGACCTTAAGCCTCAATTTCCCGTCAATCTCTGTTACCGCTGCCTGGGTGATTATTTTTTGGGCTGCAATTTGTTCAGTTGTTAAACCAGTGTTGGCGTATTGGTCGGAATCCGCAATTAGTTCTTGCCCATATTGAAAGCGCAAAGCCAAATCCCTATACCATTTTAACCCGTGCGGTTTTAAGGTAGCTAATTCGTCATCAACATTGCTTTTATGCAAGTCAAATAAGTTATCAAGCGCCGCAATGGCTACAGCAACAATAAATGCCCAAAGGCTAAAGTTTGCCGTTTTGCTTGTACTTGTTAGCCCGGATAATTCCGGCGTGTTATTCTTTTGCGTTATAATTTGCTGATACCAGTAATCTATTGTCCTTGCCATTTAACTTACAATAAAATCGTTTCCAATAATCCAATAATCAATTCCCGTTAACTGGTCGGGTTGCTCCTGGCCTGGCACCGTAGTAGCTGAAGCCGGTTTATATCCGTTGTCGGTATAGGTTTGCAAAACCTGTTTGTTGTTAGGCGTTGTACTGTATTGCAAAACCTGACCGCTATACAAATCATCTGTTATAGCTTTGCCATTTAATTCGGCAAATGAAAACCAAGCTTCAATACTGCCGAAATTTTGAATTGCCAAATCGGCTAACGTTTGGCCTTCTAAAACCTCTACAGGTTTTGTGTTTAAATCAGTTGCCATAATTTGCAATTACTTGAAGGTTTCCGTCTTTATATGCCAATCGATCAACCTGCATTCCGTCCTGTGCAAATTGCAGGCGGATTTCACGCAACATATCGGCTTCGCTGTCATCGTTTAAAAATGACATGATGCCAACTCCGGTAGTTGGGTACTGCTTGTAAGCGCCTTTTTCAGCAAACAATAAAAGTTTTTGGTGCTGTAAATCGCTATCTCCCAAAACGAAATCGCCGTTTTCAATGCGCAAATCGTTAGTATCGTCCAACATGTAATCTTTCATTCTATAGTATGATTTATGGTGCCTGTTACCGCTCCGCCGCCGCTTGGTGCAATCAATCCGCCTGAATAAACCACCTTTGCCGACTTAACGTAACCGTCAATAATACCCGCCAATCTCTTTACAAATAACTCCTTAGAATCAGCCTCACTTCCCTGATCTGCCAACGTATCATCAAACAGGCCGGATAAATCTTCTTCCAATTGCTCTTTGTTTAAACTCATTTTAAAAGGTTGTTAAGTCGTTCCTTAATCGCTGTTATTCCGGCAACATCTTTAGGCGCGTATATTTTGAGCATTTGATCTACCATTTCATTTAAAACCGCTTTCAGGGTTTCATCACCCTTTTTAATCAACGTGCCTTCTTCAGTTATATTAAAAATTGCGGTGCCGATTGTAATCTGATAATTGGTTATTTCATCAGCACATAATACCAGGTAATCACCTTCAGTCACTTTTGCAATCACAACCGCCGAACCTTCTTTGGGCAATACATCGATGCTTTTATTGCCGGTTGCCAATGTCCGCAATCGGCATTCATATAGCACGCCGCCGGTGTCCAACTCTACGTCAACCAAGTAGTTTTCTGCATCAATTGAAACAACCGTACCGTCAAATAGAAAATCCGGGGCATGTTCACCAGCAATTCGCTTTAGGTTTGCCCTTATTTGTTCTTCTCTCTTATCCATTTGCCGCGCCGCTTAATGATCTCCCGATATGTACTTTTCTTTGCGCCCCGTTCGTTCCAAAATCAACTTCCACGCCTTCCGCAAAGTAGTTTCCGCCTCGTTCGTTATACATCCTGTCAATAATTCCCGCTGTATCGCATGGTTGGCAATAAGGTTGCAAGAAGCCGGTTATCGAACCTTCATAACCAGTGTATTTAGCTTGCGTAAGCAAATCGTTTGCGATGCGCTTTAAATCCGCGTCGCTTGTTACATTGGTTATAGTTTTTTCTATTAAGCTTCCATCCTTGTCGCCAACCTCAATAAGTGCGCGCTTAGCTTTTTTGCCTTTGCCGGTAACCAGGCGTACCAATACTTTTGTATCTGAAGCCAGCCGATATTTTAATTGGTCGTCGCGGATAGTGTTATAGCCCAACCGATACTTTACCCGGCTTCCTGGTACCCCTTCTTCTAAACCCACATACAGGGTATCAAACTGAAAGTATACTGCTAAATGCAATTTGTCTTTTATGTATTCCAGTGTCTTTAAAGCATTAGCATGATTGACAGTTAAATTGGTTAAAGACATATCAGGAATGAAGGGGCTTAGCTTGATATCTGTATCACTTACAAGTTCCTTTAAAAACTCTTTTAATGTTACCGATTTCCAACTTTTTAAAACCCGCTTACGACGTAGCTGCCAGGCGTATCCTTCACATTCTATTGTTACCGGAATTGAAGGTGTTACACGCCTTACGAAGCCTTGAAACTCGTTCCTATTATCATTGTTATATCCTAACAGTATACTTACCTTGTCGCCTTCCTGGAAAAGCTTTGAAGTTTCGATACTCGAAGCTGGCAAAGTATCCTTACCAGTTACGCGGCCAATACCGGGTATTTTAATGATAGCGGTATCTATCATGTCCTTTACACTTCGCTTAATGGCAACATTGTTTACACCACCGCGAAGCTGATACGAACCAATTTGCACTATACTCGTTAACCTAAACATCAATCTACCTTCGTTAAGTCCAATATTGTGTTTTGAATCATGGTAAATGCGAAATCCTTAACACCGATGATTTTTGCTTTTTCCGGTATGTCAAGCGATGCAATTACCACCCGGTCGTCGGTATCTAAAAACAAATCGGATAAGGCACACTTCAGCTTTACTGGTTCGTTATACTTATAGACTTGGTTCAACATATCCAATTCTTCATCTGGGAATTGATTTAACGGATGTAGAAAAAAGCCCTTAAGAATTATTTCCCAGGCATCAACGCCAATTTGTTCGATAACCCGACCGCCGCGCTCTGTCATCGGGGTTTCTTTTAAAATCTTCCTGCTTCGCAGTCCTAAAACAGCGTAAGGGAAACCATAATCTTTACCTGCAACATTGATAGTAACAGGGCAAAATACTTCCCTGCCTAAAACATCAGATAAGCCGTAAAGCGGCGATCCTTTCAACGTTGTTCTTTTCTCGGTTGAAGTTGTACCCACACTAAAGGGGTTGCTATCATCAGAAACCGGCAAGCCCGGCACCGTTTGCGGCAAGTAACCGTATATGGTTTTAAACACATCAGGCAGGTTGATAAGCAATTGATTTCCGGTTGCGTAACCAGCGCCTTTAGCAATATTTGTAGCTGCTCCGATTTCCATTAACTTACTGTTGAAGCCGCGCTGTTTGTTATCCGCAGGAACATTTCTTTTAGATAATCTTCCATTTCGGTAACACTTTCGCGGAATGTTGATGTGTGTATTTCTGTCTTATCCTGAAACTTTGCGACATTAATTGTGATGTGGCGAACGCCGCCGCCGGTTATGGCTGAATTTGTACCGCTTGAACTTGATGGTGAACCGCCCGAACCGCTTGTATCAAATTTGCCATTTGTAAAAGCATCAACAGGGCTTTTACCTGAACTATCTTTGCTCCTGGTAAGGCCAACGTTTTTCGATTGTTGAATAATGTTTTTTACACTGCCAACAACTGATTTAACATTTTCCGCCTGTTGGCTTTTACGCTCTGCTTTAAGCTTATCTAATTCCTTATCAGCATCAGTTGTAATATGAGCGGTTAGGACTTTTTTAGCCGCCCCAAATTGACCATTAAGAGCAAGATTCATCGCCTGTATGGTATTACCAATCAAAGCGGCGATAAATTGAAACGTACTCTTTGCTTTCAGCCAAACGTATTCAAACCCGAATACAAGTTGTTGGAAAAACTCTTTGAAGGTCACGCCGACAATACTGCAGAACGATTTAATTATTTCCCACAAAGCTTTAATTGACTTACCCCAACCGTCCCAACGTTTTGCAACCATCACAACCAGGCCAATGATTAACGCTATTAATACTACCGGCAAAAACATAGCAAAATTCAAAAGCGCTTGAGCAATTGCCGCTGTATTAGTAGCTATTGCATAAATACCCCAACCAACCGCCAAAGCAATTATAGCAGCCGCAAGTCCGTACATAAGACTTGAATTATTTAACAACCCGTTCATTATATCGGTGAACAAGCCTAATACAGGCAATAGGGCTACGCCAATGGTACCGGCAAGGGTTGATAATGCACCTGTGAAGGCTTGCCATTTTCCCGCCGGGGTTTCCTGAAGTTTTTGCATCATATTATGAAACCTTCCGCCTTCGCCCGTAGCCGACTGAAACGCCCCCACAACATCCTGAAAGGATATTTTACCCTTCTCCATTTGTGTTTTAAGTTCGCCAATGGATTTGCCGGTTTTCTTTGAAATTTCCTGCAATGGGTTAAAGCCTGCATTGATGTATTGCAATAAATCTTGCCCCATCAATTTACCGGCTGCATAGGTTTGACTGAAGGCAAGCGTAAGGCTTTGCATCTTTTCAGAATTACCCATAGCTACGTTGCCAATCATGTTCATGGCAGGCATGATATTTTTAGCAGCTATACCGAACCCCAACATGGTTTTGGCTTCGCCATAAACTTCATCTCCGTAAATGGTGTCACTGGCAAACTTCAACAAGCCATTGGATAGTTTACCACCGTTTTTTTGCCCGGCCAATACGGAAAACGTTGTTTCGTTCATTTGCCGCTCCATACCGGCTTTAAGAAATGTACCGCCCAACGCTGTGATGCTACCTATACCAGCAATAGCAAGTGCATTTCGGAAAAATCCGCCCATACCATTACCGCCCCGGCTTGTGTTTGTCAGCCGGTCGCGCCTGGCTTCCAATTGGGATATTTCACGGTTTATTTGCCTGATCTGTCTACCATCAAGGCTAATTTCACGCGTTCTTTGCAAATCGGCTAATTTGCGGTCAATATCCTGTATGGACATTTTAAGCCCGCCCATTCGACCAGTTACCCGGTTTATGCCGTTTTCCAAACGCCTAAAGCTACTTTCCCCTGCACTTGCTATTCGCTGCAAGGGATTTGTAGCCATGTCTTTAATGCGTACTAAAAAATCAACCAGGTTAGCCATTAGGGTTCTTTGTTACTATTTTCTTTTTCGCGGATATCCGCAAGCTGCTTGTACATTTCCGCCCAGCGTTCATCAGAAAGGGACGAAACATCCACGCCGGGCAAATAGTAGGCAAAGAGGGTATCAATGTAGCTTAGCCAATTATCTTCCTCTTTGCCCGATGCTTCGTCTACAACTTTTTTATTTCGGCCTGCTTCATTTCAAGTAAGGCCTGATATTCGGTTGCCGCCGGAAAGAAGTATTCATCTTCAGAAAGTATTTCTTCGTCGCCGCCCAGGTATGTTGAAGCCATAATATCTTCACACATGCCAATAGGGTCATTTTTAGCCATTAGCACCATCGCCGCTTTTAGTTCATCGCGGGTAGGCTTACGGAAGTAGGCTTTCTTACCGTCTACTTCAAGTTCCCAAATACCTTTGGGGTATTCAGCTTTCCAGGCTGCTATTACTTCGGGGGTTACATTAGATGAACCAACCGGCCTTACTTTACTTGTTTTCATTTATAAGCTTGCTTTTTAAAGCATTTAAAGAGTTTTAAAAGATTGTTATTATTTTTCGTCCAGGTCAAGGAACATAAAAGGCAGCTCCACTTCCATAAACTTAGCGCCTTGCTCCATGCCTTTTTCAAACTTGGTAAAGGCACAACCGTAAAGCGTATCAATCTGAAGCGGACGGCCAAAGCCTTCTTTGTATTTCACAGTGATAACTATTAGTTGGCAAGGAACCTTTGTTATATCAGCATAACCGGCCTTTCGCGCCGCCTCGTTCATTTTTGTCAAGCCGTTTTTTAGCACTTTTAATGATGCACCTTCAAACTTTTCGTTTCCGTCGCCAATACCAACGGGCTTAGTCCCGGCAGCGTAGTAAGCTTCTTTTTCTACTTCTTTGTGTAAGTTATGGAGATGTTGACCACCCTGTTCCGGGCCAAATTGACCACTGGGTTAGCTGACTTTTGAGTTGCAGCAAACGCTGTAAAAGCGTGTACAAAAATAGTTATTTAAAAGGCAATTTCATTAGAGGCTGTTTACCGGTTCGATACTGCGTTTTTTTCTCATAGATTCCCCTTTTAACTCGATGCGGTGTGCATCATGAACGATCCGGTCAAGTATAGCATCAGCAATCGTTTTTTCACCGATCACCTCGAACCATTTACTGACCGGCAACTGTGAGGTAATGATCAGAGAAGTCTTGCCATGCCGGTCCTCTATGATCTCCATTAATGCGGCTCTGCTCTGTGCATCAAAAGGCTGTATCCCAAAGTCATCCAGTATAAGCACTTGTGTTCTTTCCAGCTTAGCCAGCTCCTTGATATAGGAACCGTCCGCCTTTGCCATCTTCAGTTTAGCGAATAGCTTGGGCGTGCTGGTATATAGTACCCGGTAGCCCAATATGCAGGCCTGGTGGCCGATAGCAGAAGCCACATAGCTTTTACCGATACCGGTACTGCCGGTTATCAGTAGGTTCTCAAAGCGATCAATAAACGTACAGTCTGCCAAACGCATGATCTGATTACGGTCGATTGTCCGATCTGCATGGTAATGAACATCCTCTATAGCAGCTTTATAGCGGAACTTGGCATACTGGATGGTACGATCAATACGCCTGTTCTGACGGTCGTCCCACTCGGCTTCTACCAGGTGTGCCAGCAGTTCGTCTGCTGTGTAATCATTTGTTTTACCGGTTTCCATGCTGCTTTTAAAGGCATGGAACATGCCGAAGAACTTCATCTTCCGCAGTTTGTCTAAGGTGCTTGTGTTCATGTTATTGTTGTTTTAAATAGTTATTTGTAATAGTCTTCTCCCCGGATATTGCCATGATCTGGCATCGGCAGCTCATCGGCAAATAAGCTTTCCTCGTAGTTGTCCATCTTGTTTTCCAGTATGGTTTGTATCGTTTTATAGTTATACACACCGTAGCTCAATGCTCGCTGGCAGGCAATGGTCAGCCTTTCGTTCCCGGCTTTTTTTGCAAAGCCAAGCACCCCCAGGCAAGACTTATAAGCCTGTTCCGGGTGCTGCTTGCGCTCCAGTATTTGAAGGATATACAGCCTTACATCCTCGTGGATGGAGGCTGCCCAATCCAGGAACATATCCGGCGTCCAGTCGCTTTTAAAGCGGTGAGTACTGGCCATGTGCTCCTTATCCGTAGTATAGCCATAGGGGTTTTTATTGCGCTTATGCAGGGCGATGCGCTCATAGTTATAGTACACTTCTACCGTCGTGCGGGAGTATAATAACTTGACCCGCTTGCCAATAAAGCGGTAAGGCACACTGTAATAATGCTTGTCAGGGCCGAGGTTAACATGGCCGTTCTTGATCACCCTGGCCTTTAATTGCTTCTTGAACTGGTAACGCAGGGCGGGTAATGGAGCAAGCGCACTGCGTTCGATCTCCTCAAACTGTAACCTGCGGCTGTAGTTACGGCCTTTGAGCATCTGGGTGTTATGAACTTCAAGGGTCTGCCAGATTGCTGCATTAAGCTCCGTTAAAGAATGATACACCTGTTTGTTTAATGGTGCGTATATCTTGGTATAAATAATCTTTACCGCACCTTCTACCAATGCTTTATCACGAGGGCGGTATGCCCGAGCTGGTAATACAGTCGTTCCGTAATGATCTGCAAAGTCCTCAAATGTTTCGTTCAGGGTGGGTTCGTAGCGGCTGCTTTTGGTTACGGCGGCCTTCAGGTTATCTGGTACAATGGCGGCAGGGACGCCGCCGATAAAGTGCAGGGTGTTCTCGCAGGCCGCAATAAAGTCTTCCTTCTGCTGGCTCATTACAGCCTCAACATAGGTTAACTGGCTTGCGCCCAAAATAGCTACAAAAACCTCTACAGGTGTGATCTCCCCGGTATCCTTATCGGTGATACTCATCTTTTCACCCGCAAAATCGACGTATAGCTTATCCCCAGCCTTATGATCCATGTGCATAGTCGGGTTAACCCTGGCCTTCCACTGGTTATAATAAAAGCAAAACTGGCTGTACAGATAGCCATCAGGAAACTCTTTGTAATAAGCCTCCCATAGTATTTGCCGGTTCATGCCGGTCTTTTTCAGCTCTTTATCCACGTGAGGAAAGCAGCGTAGCATGGACTGCATACGCGCGTTAGGCGGGTGTTCTTTGGACTTTCCGAACAAATCTTCCAGTTCCTGGTCATTCAACGCGTTAACCTCATCAAAGGTAAAGCCGGTTGCTTTAAAGGCTGCTACATACTTTTTTACCGTGTTTCTCGATGCATCGGCCTGGGCAGCGATGGTCATTAATGGCCGCTGCTGGCTGTACATCCTTAGTATCTTTCTGATCTTACTCATGCTGATTGTTAAGTTGGCCATGCTTAGGAAGGTGTCTTTGCCCTCAAAAGATGGTCTCTTTTACAGCATTTGCTACGTGTTTGCGGTGGTCAATTTGCCCCGGAATCAGGTGGTCAGTTTCGCCCGGAATGGGTGGTCAGCTTGCGCCGGATTGGAGTGGTCACGTTCATCAGAATCTCCACCCTTGCACCTGGGCAAAAGTATTGTAAACCTTAAGGAGAATGAATGCTATTTGTATGAAGTACTTAGGGCCCCGCAGCCTTCTCCAAGTATCGCTTCTTTTAACCTGGACAGCCTTAGCTGGGATTTTTATGGCAAGGCGACCATAACGGAGCAAAGGCATCATCATAATATTTTTTACGATAAATACTTTAATAACTTTTACCTTTTTGGCGGGTACGGCTCTTTTAAATACTATAATAACTTTTTTAAATACGATAAAGCCGCAGATACCTGGCAGCAACAAAGTTTTACCGGCGATGTGATCAACCCCCGGTTCTTTTCGGCTGCAAGTACGGCTGATCAAAACAACGATGTTTACATTTTTGGCGGCTACGGCAACCAGTCGGGCAACCAGGTAGTAGGCGGGATGCACTATTATGACCTGTACCGGATTAACCTGGACAAGCATAGCATAAAAAAGCTCTGGGAGATCAAGCCGGATGAAGAAGCATTTGTACCAGCCAATAATCTCATTGTATCAAAGGATAAGCGGTTTCTTTATGTACTATGCTATCCGCACGAACGGCCCAAAACGAGTTTACGTCTGTACAAATTTTCAATAAAAGATGGTTCATATCAGGTAGTAAGCGGTACCATCCCGGTTGTGTCCGAACGGATAGAAACAGACCATAACCTGTTTTATGATGCTAAGCAGGATGTATTTTATTGTACTACACAGGAGTTTGAAACCCCGTCGCGATCAACCATAAAAATCTTTGCACTTACCGCACCGCCCGTGAGCCAGGAGGCATTTGTGGCTGCCCACCAGCCCAAAAGCAAATCTTTTACTTTATACAGGATATTGGGTGGCGCGTCTGCATTTGTATTGTTATGCGGAATTGTCATGTTTTTCTTAAGGCGGAGAAAGGATAACGATGAACCCGTTACTGTTAACGAGGATCGTATTGCCGAACAAAAAATTGAAACTGAAATGGGTAACAAAGCCAACGCTGTTTACCTCTTGGGCGAGTTTACTGTTTATGATAAAAATAAACGGGATATTACTTACCTGTTCAGTCCCAAGATCAAGCAGCTGTTTATTCTTATTTTGTTGAATAGTCGCGAAAAGAACGGTGTGATATCAAAAAAGATCTCCACTACGCTATGGCCTGATAAGGATGTGGTCAAAACTAAGAATATTCGCGGTGTAACCATCAATCACCTCCGTAACATACTTTCGGATATAGATGGCCTGGAACTTGCCTTTTTAAATGATACCTATAGCTTTATCAGCACCGAAGATTTTTATTGCGATTATTTTGTGGTGAGGGAAGCACTTAAACAAACTAATGTTGGTGAACCCTCTGCGTTCAATTATCTCGACTTAGTTGCCCGTGGCGGGCTATTGCAGCATATTCCTGAAATTTGGCTTGATGATTTTAAGCAGGAGTACGAAGAAGCGCTGATGCCGGTTATTTTGCCGGTGATAAAAAAGGCTTATGATGCTTTTGATTATAAAAAAACGCTGGAGATAGCCCGCATCGTGTTGAATATCGATCCTTTTAATGATATCGGTATTAAGTTTAAGCTCAAAGCCCTGAGGCGTACTAAAGGCATTGAACATGCCCGGAAAGTTTATGAGGAGTTTAGCGCTGAATATGAAAAGTCATTAGGCGAAGAATACCCAGTCCCTTTCGAAAAGATCTGTTCTAATAAGTCTGATCTGCGCTAATAATGATCTTGTAATGAAGGCTTTTGGGTACGAAAGCCTGAAAGCAGAATGCTCAAAGATTAATTATAATATCTTGATTATCAATGCGTTTTGTTTATTTAATGGATTCGTTTCATAAAGAAAATGAATGTTTTATGAATATATTCTACTAAATATATAGATTTAATAGAATATTTATATATTTGCAACAGATTAGTTTGCAAATGGGGTTCATTTTTAAACTAAATGGCAGGTGCTGGCCGGCAGCAAACGGATGGTTCGATTCCACCCCTGCATCTCTTCTCATCTCATGATTTATGTTTTATAATTGGTTAGCAAAAAGAGTATTCCTGCCCATCAGGAACTCTTTTGCCTTTTTGGGGAGGGTCTAAGTGGCATGTTAAATTATATGACTCTAACGGAAAAATAAATTAATCAAAGAAGGCCTGTCACCCTGAACCCGTCGAAGGGTTGTGCGCAGAGGCCTTGCCCGCCATACTTCGACGAGCTACCCATGACAAGATAAAAAATGTGGTTTTTCGCAGCAGATCAGCTTCGAGTGAAAACGAGCAGAACGATGCTGGGCGGTGCGACTGCAGGGGCATAGCAAGTTTTTGCAGAAGCGGAGGCATTGCGTGCAAATGGGGGCAAAATAATTGCAGCCCGTGGTTCTGTTCGTTTTGCAGGGTGAAGGCCGCGCCGAGGGCTATGGGCCCCGGTTGTGCGCAAAGAAGCCTCTCTGCTGCAAGCCTTTTTGGTTACTTTTGTGGCGACAAAAGTAACTGGCCCCGCGCGGCCAGGAGCGCGACGATGTAAGTCAAATACTAATGAAGCCCGTTAGCAGCCTGTCGGGGGTTGCTTCATTCCTTATAGCAATGACGTGACGCAGATGTCATTTTACCTTCAGAGGCCACCGGATTTAAATCACTCAGCATGACACCTGATTTTGATTGAGCCAGGGGAATGATGATTTTCGTAAGTCACGATGCGAGAGAAAAGAGGATTCTTCCTATTACTTAGGATAAGCTTCACTAATATGGGTGAATTTTAGCCAAAATGAACCCCGTCCTATCCTTTCCAAGATAAAATACTTATTAAAAAAATTTAAAAAGTTCTTTTAATTCAAATTTTGTTTTAGTAAGTTTGTATTGATAATGCACAGCATATTATTATACGCACTTTACTTTACCCTCATGTCGGTGAGGATAAACATTTTTGTTAATTGGTTTGATAAAAATCCTCGCCCTTGGCGGGGGTTTTTTGTATAGCGACTTTTTAAACTTTAACATATAATATATAGGTTCTGAGAAAATTATGGCACGATTAAATTTATTGGAAGAGACACGTTACGAGAAGTTACCGGTAAGCGTTTACAACAACCAGCAGGAAGCCTCGGTAGCGGTAGCGAACCGGATAGCAGATCTGATCCGCGCGAAACAAGCCAAAGGCGAAAAAGCGGTATTGGGACTTGCCACCGGTGTAACCCCGATAGGGGTATATGCCGAACTGGTAAGACAGCACAAAGAAGCAGGCTTGAGCTTTAAGAATGTGATCACTTTCAACCTGGATGAGTACTACCCAATGAAACCCACAGCAGCGCAAAGCTATGTGACTTTTATGTACGAAAACCTGTTCAGCCATATTGATATAGATAAAGCCAATGTGCACATCCCTGATGGTACTTTGGATAAAGACGAAGTTGTAGCGTTCTGTTTAGCCTATGAAAAGCAGATAGAAGAATTGGGTGGCTTAGACCTTCAGATCCTGGGCATCGGTCGTACAGGTCACATCGGCTTTAACGAGCCGGGCTCTGCGCCTAATTCAGGTACGAGGATGGTTACTTTAGATGACCTGACCAGGCGTGACGCGGCCCGCGATTTCGGTGGTAAGGCTGACGTGCCCACTAAAGCCATTACAATGGGTATCGGTACTATTTTCAAAGCCAGGGAAATCATCCTGATGGCCTGGAACAAGAAGAAAGCGCCGATCATCAAGAAAGCGGTAGAAGGGGAGATCTCGGGTGAAGTACCTGCAACCTACCTGCAATTGTCACAACATGTAGAGTTTGTACTGGATGCAGATGCAGCGTCAGAATTGACCAGGTTTGATACTCCATGGTTAGTAAAAGATTGCGTGTGGGATAACCAGTTAAAGAAAAAGGCTGTGATCTGGTTAGCCAATGAGGTTAACAAACCGGTATTGAAACTAACTGAAGAAGATTACAATAACCACGGCATGGCGCAACTTGCAGTAGAGCAGGGCCCTGTATATAATATCAATATTGATATTTTTAACCAAATTCAGCATACCATTACCGGCTGGCCGGGCGGTAAACCGGATGCCGACGATTCGCAAAGGCCGGAAAGGGCATTGCCAGCCAAAAAAAGAAGTATTATTTTCTCTCCACACCCGGATGATGACGTAATTTCGATGGGTGGTACATTTATCCGCCTGGTAGACCAGGGGCATGATGTACACGTGGCGTACCAAACATCAGGCAATACCGCCGTATGGGATGACGACGTGCTGAGGTACATGGAATTTGCTATCGACTTTACAAAAAGCATCGGCGAAGACACAACTCATCTTCAGAAATCCTATGAAGACATGCGTGCCTTCTTCCCAACCAAACAACCAAACGAAATTGATACCCAGGAGATCAGGAATGTAAAAGGCTTCATCCGGAAAACGGAAGCGATTTCAGGTGCAAGGTATGCAGGCTTACAGGATGATCATATCCACTTCATGGCCTTGCCGTTTTACGAAACCGGTAAGACCAAAAAGAATTCGGTAGGTGAGGAAGATATTCAATTGACTATCGACCTGCTTCAAAAAGTAAAACCACAGCAGATCTTCGCGGCAGGCGATTTTGCAGATCCTAATGGTACCCACCTGGTGTGTTTCAAGATCATCTTAGCTGCACTGGACAGGTTAAAAGGTAAAGAAGCCTGGGTAGAAGATTGCTGGCTGTGGATGTACCGCGGTGCATGGCATGAGTTTGAGACTTATGAGATAGAGATGGCGGTACCATTGTCGCCACAGGAGGTGATCCGCAAGCGTAACGCGATCTTCAAACACCAATCGCAAAAAGATACACCTGTATTCCCTGGTGATGATGCAAGGGAGTTCTGGGTAAGGGCAGAAGACCGCACCCGCGACACCGCCCAACGTTATGACCGCCTTGGTTTGGCTGAATACGAAGCCATGGAAGCGTTTGTGAGGTATAAATTCTAAAATTAGTTCATGGATCATGGTTGATGGTTCATAGAATTGAAAAATACATCTACCCCCAGCGTCCGTGTTATCACGGGCGCTTTTTTTTTGTATATAGTTGGCCGCAGGGACACGGCCAGGGAAAGGACAAAGCTTTATCACGCGTCATTGCGAGGCACGAAGCAATCGCGAACCGTACAGAGGCACTTGTATAGTCGCTCTGCAAATCGGGGATTGCTTCGTACCTCGCAATGACGCTTATCTATATTTTTACCCAACAAAAAAGCCTCCCCAAAATGGGAAGGCCTTCAATATTAAATCCGAAATCAAAATTCCGATATCCGAAATTAAGATGCCATTTGCTTGCGGATGATATTCAACGCACCGCCTGCTTTAAACCACTCAATTTGCTGGGCATTGTAAGTGTGGTTTACAGGGAATGATTCGGTTGAACCATCTTTATGGTGTAATACCACGGTTAACTGCTGGCCTGGGGCAAAAGTAGTTAAGCCGGTGATATCGATAGTGTCATCTTCCTGGATCTTTTCGTAATCGTTAGGATCAGCGAAGGTGATACCCAGCATACCTTGTTTTTTAAGGTTGGTTTCGTGGATCCGGGCAAATGATTTTACCAATATGGCACGTACACCCAAGTGACGTGGTTCCATAGCCGCGTGTTCACGTGATGAGCCTTCGCCATAGTTTTCGTCGCCTACTACAATCGAACCGATACCTGCTGCTTTGTAAGCACGCTGAGTAGCCGGAACAGGACCGTATTCGCCGGTTAATTCGTTTTTAACGCTATCGGCAGTAAGGTTAAAGTAGTTGATAGCACCGATCAGCATGTTGTTTGAAATGTTATCCAGGTGACCGCGGAATTTCAACCATGGGCCAGCCATAGAAATGTGGTCGGTAGTACATTTGCCTTTAGCTTTAATCAGCAATTTCAGGCCTGTAATGTCGGTACCTTCCCATGCTTTAAATGGCTCAAGTAATTGTAAACGTGATGAAGTTGGGGAAACGATAACTTCTACTTTGCTGCCGTCCTCGGCTGGTGCCTGGTAGCCTGCATCTTCAACAGCGAACCCTTTTACAGGCAGTTCGATACCTTGAGGCTCATCAAATTTAACCTGCTCACCGGCTTCGTTAGTTAACGTATCGGTAAGTGGGTTAAAGGTTAAATCACCTGCAATAGCGAAGGCAGTAACAATTTCAGGAGACGCTACGAATGCGTGGGTGTTAGGGTTACCATCCTGGCGTTTAGCGAAGTTACGGTTAAACGAAGTGATGATAGAGTTTTTACGGGTAGGATCATCAGTATGACGGGCCCACTGGCCGATACATGGTCCGCAGGCGTTAGCCAATACCACACCGCCCATTTCGGCGAAAGTTGCAAGGTAACCGTCACGGTCAACAGTGTAACGTACCTGCTCAGAACCCGGAGTGATGGTAAACTCGGCCTGAGTTTTTAATTTTTTATCGATAGCCTGTTTAGCGATAGAAGCCGAACGGGTGATGTCTTCGTAAGATGAGTTGGTACATGAGCCAATCAAACCAACCTCTAATTTGGTAGGCCAGCCGTTTTCTTTAACAGCGGTAGCAAATTTAGAGATAGGCCATGCCAAATCCGGAGTGAACGGACCGTTTACGTGTGGTTCAAGTTCGCTCAGGTTGATCTCAATAACCTGGTCAAAATATTGTTCAGGATTAGCGTAAACTTCTTCGTCGCCGGTTAAGTGCTCAGCAATAGCATCAGCAAGTTCAGCGATATCGGCACGTTTTGTACCTTTCAGGTAAGCAGCAGCTTTTTCGTCGTAACCGAAGATAGAAGTAGTAGCACCAATCTCTGCACCCATGTTACAGATAGTACCTTTACCGGTTGCAGACATTGAACGTGCGCCTTCGCCAAAGTATTCAACAATAGCACCGGTACCACCTTTTACAGTAAGGATACCAGCAACACGCAGGATAACGTCTTTAGCTGAAGTCCAGCCAGAAAGTTTACCGGTTAATTTAACACCGATTAGTTTAGGGAATTTAAGCTCCCATGGTAAGCCGGCCATTACGTCGCAGGCATCAGCGCCACCAACACCAATAGCAATCATACCCAAACCACCTGCATTAGGTGTATGTGAGTCAGTACCGATCATCATACCACCCGGGAAAGCGTAGTTTTCCAACACTACCTGGTGAATGATACCTGCACCGGCTTTCCAGAAACCAATGCCATATTTATCAGATACTGAAGCCAGGAAGTCATAAACTTCGCGGTTAACGTCAACAGCAGTACTTAAATCTTCAACAGCGCCGATTTTTGCCTGAATTAAGTGATCGCAATGTACGGTAGATGGAACGGCAACCTGCGGGCGACCAGCTTGCATGAACTGCAAAAGGGCCATTTGCGCAGTAGCATCCTGCATGGCTACACGGTCTGGTGCAAAATCAACATAGTCAACCCCGCGACCGAATGCTTTTTGAGCATCGCCTTCGCTAAGGTGGGCATATAAAATCTTTTCGGTTAAAGTTAGGGGTTTACCGGTCGCTTTACGTGCAGCCTCAACGCGGGTGCTGTAGCGGTCGTAAACCTTTTTGATCATATCTAAATCAAAAGCCATTTGTATTTGATTTTTAGGTGAAAAGTAAAAGAAATTGACGTTAAGCCCGTTATCCGGCCTTAGAGCGGCGAATTTACAAAAAATAACATTTGAAAGCTGTTAGTGCTTTATACAAATGTTATTTGGATATGTTCTAAATAAGTGATTGGAGGTTAGTGGTTAGAGATTGGTTGGTTACGGCAACCTTCACTTTTTTGTTGATGAAGATGCACGATACAGTGAAAACTAATGCGGACATCAACAGAACCGGATAATACATCTTTCCAAAAATATCAGGTAGGTCTTGTTTGGAATTCCCTAAAAACAAAAATGCAAATCCTGTAGTATTTATGGCAGCATGAAAAATCATTCCCGGAATTACGGATTGCGTTTTATTATAAATCCAACCTAAAAATAAACCTCCGAAAAACGCTGGAATGGCCTGCCAGGGATTTAAGTGCAGTGTGCTAAAAAGGATCGCAGAAATGAATACAGCTTTGTTAGGCGAATAATTTTTTAAAAGCCCTTTTAAAATAATGCCCCTGCACAATATTTCCTCGATGATTGGAGCTATAATAACAACACTCATGAAAGAGAATATATCTCTCGTGAACATCCGCTCAAATATCTCGCGAATTTTCAGTGGCATTGGTAGCAAGACTGAAATTCGTTCTAAGACGATTGAGAATGCCGCTGCCGCTATGATCAATACCGGGATAAGCCACCCCTTGATTTTATTATAATTTATGGTTGATGGATAACCTTGTTGTTTTTCACTCCTTTTTAAAGTATACTGTATTGCCATTAGTATGGGAGCAGCATTCATCAATACTTTGAATATCGATTTCACAGCCGGAAATTCTTGTGGAGTATTCATAAATATGATGCCGGCGATTATTGCAACGATGATCAGAAAAACAAGATACACGAAAAATAACTTTACAACAGATGTTACGTTAGGATAGGCTGTTTGCGGAGCGAGAGCAATGTTTTCAGGCTCTTCTGCATTTAGTTCGATGTTTGTTATTTCAGACATTTTGCGATTGTTTAGGAAAAAAATTGACCGGTCATGATAAACGACCAGCCAATTTAAAATTAAAAAATAGTTCGATAAAATATGAACAGATTATTTTTCTCCTTTTGATGTAGCAGGAGGCAACTGTTTCAAAATCTCCTCAATAGCCCTATCTAATTGCGGATCTTTATTTTCAATCCTGTCAGCAAAATCTGTTTTTACATAAATGTCTGGTGTTACGCCTGTTTTTTCAATGTCTTTGCCATCAAGCGTATAGCAGCCCCAGGCCGGGATACGGTAGAATGATCCGTCAACCAAACCTTTGCCACTGGTAAAAATGATCCAGCGGTAAGTTTCGGTGCCGATGATCTTGCCAAGGCCCAATTGTTTAAAGCCTTGTGAGGTCATTTCGCCATCGCTTAGGGTTTGCTCATTCATGAGCAGGATGATCGGTTTGGCCGCCGGTGCAAAGTTTGATTGCTGTGTTTTTTTACCGTCGCGGTAAGCCCATTGCAAATAGGGTTTTTGCGACAAGAATTTTAAAACATTATCATGTACGTTACCGCCTGTATTATATCTCAGGTCGAGGATAAGAGCATCTTTATTATAAGCATCATCAACCATATCTTCCAGGAAATCTTCCAGGGCGCCATCGCCCATGTTTTTCATGTATGAGTAGGCGATGCGGTTTTTGCTCTTTTCTGCAACTGTTTTAGCATTGGTCTTGATCCAGTCGTCGTAAAGATTGCCTGACAGATCGCCCGTCGATTCAGGGTGAAGCTTCACTTTAATATCTTTGCCGCCGCGGTTAAAGGTCAGTTCAATTTCTTTATCAAGCGATGGTTTGCTGAAGTAATAATTACGGTCCTGCTTTTCATCAACCGTAACGCCGTTCACTGCTTTCAGGATATCACCCGGTTTTACATCGATACCTGCTTTATCGGCATTACTGCGGGTAGCTATACCGCTAACTTTGTATGGTGAGTCATTGTCAAAAATAATTCCGGTTTCCATGGTACGGTAGCTGAGGGTTTTCTTTTCCTCGTTGCCGTTTGAGTAAAAGCCCTGGTGCGATGAATTGAGCTCGCCAAGCATATCATTCAGCAACAGGCGCAGGTCGGCCCGGTTATTAATATAAGGGACAAATGTTTTATAGCTGTCATGAACCTTTTTCCAGTCGGCTCCGTGGAAATTGCCGTCGTAATAGTTTTCATCCAGTCCGGCCCAGGTTTCATCAAACATCTGTGTAAATTCCCCGGCCATGTTACGCGTAAAGCTATAATTGATATCTAACTTATCCACTTTGTTGGCATCGATGTTTAGGGTGTAGATATTGCCTCCGGCCAGTACAAAATATTTATCGCCATTGCCAAAAATGTCGTAATTGCCGAAGTCGCCGCCGCCAACTTTTTCGGTTTTGGGGTTTTCAAAAGCTTCAAGGGTGGTACGGTAAAGTGCCCCTTTGCCTTCGCTATGGTTTGAGGCATAGTATACCAATGTTTTATCTCCTTTTTGAATCACATAAGGTCCCTGGGCCTGGCCAAACTCCGGGCTGATGCGTTCCAGTCTTTTCATCGGTTCTTCGGTGTCTATCACAATATCGGCAGGCGGTTTAGGCGTTGGCTGCTCAGATAAAGGTTTCTTTTTGTTAGACGCTTTTTTGTCCTTATCCTTTTTGTTTTTATCGTCGTCTTTTTTCTCCTCTTTAAACAGGGCCGTAAACTTATCCATCTTAAAAGGATCATCATACTTTTGCAAAGGCATGCGGTAAACGTGAGCATCTTTTGAGCCGTAAGGATACTCGGGCTGCGTACGGGATGACGCAAAATAAATATACTTACCATCCGGCGACCAGAATGGCGCCGATTCTGTAACACCGCTATTGGTAAGGTTCAGTATTTTCCCGGTTTTTATCTCATAAACAAAAACGTCCATCTCAAAATTGCGGTAAGCGTTGTATACCACGTACTCGCCATTTGGCGAAAAGCGCGGAGGAGGGTTGTAGAATCCCCAAAACTCATCGGTAACAATAGTTTTTGATGTGAGTGTTTTCAGATCCAAAAGTTTCAGTTCATTACGGCCGCTCAGATAAATGGCCTGTGTGCGGTCTTTATTCATGCTCAGCAGGCGATTGCTGCCTTTATCTGTGGTAAGCTGTTTTTCGGCACCGCTGCCATCGGCTGCTATGGTGTACCAGTTAGGATAGCCACCCAGGGTTTGACCAAAAATAAGGGTTTTGTTATCGCTCATCCAGCTTACCTCGGTAACCCGTTCGCTGGTATTACGTTCCAGTTTTTTGCCGAATTTACCTTCGGCATCGCTTACAAATAATTCGCCGCGGGATACAAAAGCAAGCTTTTTGCCATCGGGTGATAATGCTGCTCCTTCAATTTTACCGCCTGTTTCAAACGATTGGTCTTTAGGCAGTACATTATTGCGGAACAGGTTTAAGCTTAGCTTCTGAGTTTGTTTGGATGCCACATCGTACACAAAAATCTGGTAATCCTTTTCGAAAACAACCTTGCTGCCATCGGCACTTACCTGCGGGCGTTTGAGAGAGGTGGGGAACTGGGTTAACGCGTTTTTTTTACCATCAATAAAGGTATACAGGTTATATTCCTCGTTGCCTTCATCAGATACAAAATAGATGTTGCCTTTTTGATCAACGGTGGTCCAGAAATCCTTACCCTGCCAGTCGGTATATTTTTTATAGGCTTTGGTTTTAGGGTTGTACGATTGAATATCGGGATTGTAAGCGCCTTTATAGTGCTTACGGGTGGGGAAATAAATGCTCTCCCAGGTATTGCTGAAAAATAGCTCGCCGGTTTGCGGATGCTCAACAACACCGTGTATGGTATTAAAATAATGACCAAACAGCCTAACGGGTGTTCCGCCGGTAGCGGCTACTTTGTATTCACTGAAACCATTGTAACGGCTTGAGTTAAAGTAAATGGATTTCGAATCCCAGCTCCAGGAATCCACATTATCGCCGGCATCGTTATAGGTAAGCTGTTTGATATCGCCGCCGGCGAGGGGCATTACGTATACATCGTTATTGCCAAACTGGTTTGATGAAAAGGCCAGCCATTGCCCGTCGGGCGATACGCGTGGACTGGTTTCTTCGCCCTGCATGGCGGTCAATCGCGTGGCGGCTGTGCTGTTGATATCGGCTTTCCAAAGATCGCCTTCGTAGCTGAAAATTACGGTTTTGCCGTCGGGTGTAAGGGTTGGGTTAGATGTAAAATAGCTTCCGGTGGTTTGGGCTTTAAGGCTGGTTTGGCACAGTGCTGCCAAAAACAATACGATGTATAGTTTCTTCATATGGTTTAAGTTTTATGAATAAATGTATTTTTGAGCCATGTTAAAAGTGGTGCACCTCAATACGTATGACGGTAATGGCGGCGCGGGCAGGGCCTGCATGCGCCTTAACCGGGCATTACTTAGCCAAAATA
The DNA here is from genome assembly GCF_059491465.1 of Mucilaginibacter sp. Mucisp73. Classification (NCBI taxonomy): domain Bacteria; kingdom Pseudomonadati; phylum Bacteroidota; class Sphingobacteriia; order Sphingobacteriales; family Sphingobacteriaceae; genus Mucilaginibacter; species Mucilaginibacter sp. Mucisp73. The sequence goes on from NZ_CP168507.1 coordinate 47,769, forward strand.
TCGATTCTAAAATTATAGTACATTATAAATTTGGAAATAATCCTGATATCAAGACTTTTAACGGTAATATCATTCAAAAATCATACGCCGCCGCTACTATTATCCTGGAACGGATATTGGCCAAACGCTTTTTAAAACCCGATAGCCGTACCCCGTTTTCTTTCACCTGGTTTGGCCGTTCGGTAATTAAACATCCTGACGTTAAAAATGCCGATATCATCCACCTGCACTGGATCAATCATGGTTTTTTAGATCCCAAACATATAGCCGAACTTAAAAAATTAGGCAAGCCCATAGTATGGACATTTCATGACAGTAACGCTTTTACCGGCGGCTGCCATGTGCGTTATACTTGTGATCATTACCAGCAACAATGCGGTAACTGCCCGCTGCTGATCAACTCTGCCGATGATGACATTTCGCACCGCATCTGGCAGCAAAAAAATAAGGCTTATCAGCAACTCGACTTCAACATTATCGCCCCAAGTTTATGGATGCAAGATTCTGTAAAGAAAAGCAGTTTGATGCAGGGCAAAGCCGCAAGCAATATTCCAAATACGCTGGAAACCGATGTTTTTAAACCGATAAACAAAAAGGAGGCGAAAGCCAAAGCGGGCCTGCCGACGGATAAATTTATCTTTTTAAGCGGATTTATGCCATCGCGTAAAGATCTGCATAAAGGCACTCAATATCTGTTGGAAAGTATGGAATTACTAAGACAGCGTTTAGGTGCAGAGACAGATCAGGTAGAACTGGTGGTTTTTGGAAACCGGGGCACAGAAAACCTGCCCGACTTTCCTTTTAAAACCAGCTTTTTAGGAACCATCAATAACGATGAGAAACTGGCCCTGCACTACGCCGCGGCCGATGCTTTTTTAATCCCTTCGCTTGAGGATAATTTACCTTACACCGTAATGGAAAGCCTGAGTTGCGGTACACCCGTAATCGCTTTTACTACAGGAGGCATCCCGGATATGGTGCGGCACCAGTATAGTGGTTACCTTGCCACCTATCGTTCATCCGAAAGTTTTACTGATGGGATGGAATGGATCATTAAACATCCTGAAAAGGACAAGTTGAACCAGCAGACCCGGCAAACCATTATGGATAGGTTTTCGGAAGAAGTAATAGCCAGAAAACATATCGAAGTTTATCGACAATTACTGAGTAAGGGAGGGAATAATGTTTAATCCAAGACTAAGCGTTATCACTATTGTTTACAATAACGTTAGGGACATTGAGCGTACCATACAGTCGGTAATCAACCAAACGTATAGCAATATCGAATACGTTATTGTCGATGGTTTATCTAATGATGGTACCCTACAGGTAATTGACAAGTATAAAAGTCAAATAACCAAATTCATCAGCGAAAAAGATGAGGGCATTTATGATGCCATGAATAAAGGGCTTGCTTTAGCTACCGGCGATTATGTGATCTTCATGAACTCGGGAGATGAGTTTTATGATAACGAAACCGTTGCCGCTGTTTTTGCCGCGGCGGATGGAGCTGATATCTACTATGGCGAAACAGAAATGATAGCCGATGACGGGAGTAGTTTAGGGCAGCGCCGTCACAAAGCACCCGCAAAGTTTACCTGGCGTGGTTTTAAATATGGCATGAGCATTAGTCACCAGGCTATCTATATCAGGCGTTCGCTGGCAGAACCCTATGACCCAAGATATCAATTGAGTTCGGATATCGACTGGATAATCCGCGCGGCAAAAAAGGCTAAAAAGATTGTGAACGTTAACCGTTACGTGGCCAAATACCTGGTAGGGGGCATGTCGAAGAAAAGGCACCGCCAAAGCTTGATGGAGCGTTTTGAGATCATGAAGCGGAATTATGGTTTGATCCCGACTGTTTTAAACCATTTTGTTATCGCCTTTAATTTGGGCTGGTACTGGTTGAAGAATAGAAGGACGAATGATTAATCAAATGCAATAATATGCTCTTCTCTGGCGCCCTTCTCTGGCGCAAGTGTTGTGCGGTTGATTGAGCAAGGCTCACTTGTGCCTGTGTGGTAAACCTATAGCAGGATTTATCAATTAATCTGTAAACTTATTTTAGGACGATACATATCGGAAAGCACAAGTCAGCAATCGCACATCTCTCCGCTCAAGACTTGCGCTAATATAAGGGATAACTGATTGAATAAATTCCACAAAAAAAGCGATGAACACTGCCCATCGCTTTTCTTTTGAATATAAAATTGCTTAAGCTTTTTTATCAGCTGGCTTTGCAGCCGGAGCTTTCTTTTTGTTTTCGGTATAAGCGGCACCACCTAAGGCAAGCACCAGTAGGATTGAACCTGCTAATGAAATATTCTCGCCGGTGTAATATGATGCCGGGTGGAAAATAAATTCAATTTTGTGGTTACCGATCGGGATCTGAGCTGCGCGCAGAAGATAATCGGCACGGAAATAAGGTTTCTCAACACCGTCGATATACATTTTCCAGCCTTTGTTATAGTATACTTCAGAGAACACCGCAATTTGTGAGGTGGTAGAACCGCTTGTGTAAACCATATGATCGGGCGAGTAGCTGGTAAGCTCAATTTTGCCTTCGCCGGCACCTGCTCCCAAAGTTTTTTCGTCGATAATGCTTTTGTATTGTTTATCAACAATAGCTTCATCTTTTGGTGTAAAGCTGCTGATGGCAACCATTTCCTGATCGGCATTGTCAGCATATTTAATGCTTTTAACAAACCACGCATGGCCACAGGCAGTTTGATTGACCTGCATACCTACGTTTTGGGTTTTTGGATCAGAATTAATAATGTACTTCACGTTCATCATATCCAAAACATCCTGGTTAATGCTTTTGCTTAGTTGATTATCAACAAGCTCTTCCCAGCGTTTTAGCCTTGCTGCCGAGTAACCACCCAATGACTTGTAGAAAAATGGTGTAAGGCCATCGCCTTTGATTGATTGTGTGGCGTCAAACACCCTAAAATCCGGGTCTTTATCTTTCATGATAAACTGGTCAACCTCGCGCGGCTGTGGCGTTTCATTATCCTGTTTCGGCGCGAAGTGGTCTTGATTTAAATAGCGTTTATCGATACCCCAAAGGTCAACGAGGATCAGGGCCAGGAAAGCAAGTGATGCAGCGGTTGGGTTGATCTTCTTTTTAAGGAATGCCCAGGCAATCCCAAATGCAATAGCGATGAAGATAAGTGAGCGGATAGCGTCGGCCTGCGCCATTGATTCCCTGTCGGCAATTAAAGCGCGGGTAAGGGCTGAGCTGTCAGTTTTAAGCGCCTGGCCTATTTGTGCAATAACACCAGCCTGCTGCTCACTTACGCTGAAAGACAAAAGCAGTGAAGGCACCACAGCTACAATCAATACAATACCACCTGTAATATAAAATGCGATTTTTAATTTTTTGAACAGGTTTGCTTTGTCCTCATTTACAATAGCCTCGTTAACTGCCAACACAGCAAGGATTGGGAAGCAAAAACCCGCAACTGCCAGTATTGATTCAACCGCGCGGAACTTATTGTAAAGCGGGAAGTAGTTAAAGAAAAGATCAGATACATAAGGCCAGTTCCGGCCGAAAGATAGCAGCATGGTTAAAACCACAGCGCCAAGTAACCACCATTTGATACGGTTTTTAACTATCATTAAGCCCCATACAAACAACAGGCAAATTACCGCACCAAAATAGAATGGCCCCCCGGTGAAGGGCTTGTTCCCCCAGTAAGATTGTAAATAATTTGCCGAAATTTCGACAGCCTGATTTGGATCACTTCCTTTTTCTGTTAAAGTTTTAACTACATGTGAATCAGCGCTATTGTTTTTTTGAAGAAAGCCTCCTCCGTATGCGTCAGGAATCAGGAATGTGATACATTCACCCACACCCTGGCTCCACTCATAAGCGTAGTCTTTAGCAAGGCCGTTACTTGGTTCTGAAGTATGCTGAGTAAGATTTGATTTGCCACGAATAGTTTCGTTGCCATAGTCGGCCGTGCTCCAAAGGATAGAGGCGTTCACTGCTACGCTCAATAGAACTGCGCCAGCAACATAACCTAACGATTTTAAAAAGGCATTTAAGGTTTTGTTTTTGATGGCATGGTAAAGTTCAATGCCAACCATGATCAATAAGGCCAGCATCAGGTAGTAGGTCATCTGCACGTGGTTAGCCCTGATCTCCAAGGCAAGAAATAAAGCTGTTACAGAAAAACCTAATAAATATTTACCGCGAAGGGTAAGGATAATCCCGGCAAGTATCGGCCCAAAAAATGCTATCGCGAAAGCCTGGTTGGCGTGCCCTGCAGTTAGCAGGATAATATTATATGATGAAAAGGTAAACGCCACTGCACCCGCCGCCGCAAGCCAGGGGTTAACCTTTAACACTATAAATAAAAAGTAGGTACCTAATAAAAACATTAATACTGTACCAACCGGAGCTGGGAAAGTATAGTTTATACCGGTTACAACCCATGATGTTAAGTTAGCTTTATAAGGCGCCCATATTTGGTAGGTAGGCATACCGCCATAGATCTGGTTGGTCCATAGTATGGTAGTGTCTTTGGCTTTGTAATCGTTAATTTCTTTTTGGGTTGATTGTGCCCTTGTAACGTCATTACCGCCTAATGTTTTTCCCTGGAAAGCCGGGGTTAAAAATATAAAGCAGATCACTAAAAAAATTGCAGCTATGGCAAAATGAATGCCGTTACGCTTAAACCAGTTATTCATTTAAGTTTTTTGAAATGGATATTATATTCCTCAAAAATAGAAATTACAATGAGAATAGGAATTATAAGTTTTGTTAAGGAATAACTTAACAGGTTTGCGCACGGCTGCGCAGCAGGAAAAACATGGCAATCAGCACAATGATAGATATTACGTAAGCAATAACCTGCGCCTTGCCGTAATCTTCGCGGTATTTGCGGATGTTGAAAAAGTTGTAAACGCCCAGCCCACCCATGATCACCCAGTAAAAAGTGCTGATCTTGGTACAATTGGCAAAAATTTGAGTAGCAACAATAAATACTATCACATTGGTGATAATAAGCGTAATTGACTCGGGCGTGTTGTTATGATTTTGGCGCCTTCTAAATACAGGGTTGGTGTCCATGATTTATTGGTTAGGTTTATTTTACTTCTTCGTAATCAACAAATTCACCTTCACTGTCGGGCACACTGCCTTTTTTGGGCTGCGGAATATGGTCGATCCTGATTTTTCCATCAGGTTTGGGGCCTTCATTGTAGTTACGTTGTTGCTGTTGATATTGCTGTTGGGCTTTATTCACAACACTTTCAAAAAGGAACGGCAGCAGGTAACGTGCCAGGCTGCGGATAATGTATAATATACAGATAGATATGATCAGAAAACGAATGAGAATCATACTGTTAATTTTGAGCTTACAAATATAAGGTATATAACGGTAAAAATGTTTTATTATGATTTGAGGATAGCTGACGCTGTTTTAATTTGAAAATAAAGCAATTTGAAGATTTGAAAATGTGGGGACTATCGTTTTCAAATCTTCAAATCAATAAATTTTCAAATTAAAACTTCTCCTCCATCATTTTTTCCAAAGCAAACATTTCGTCGCGCAGTTTGGCAGCCAGCAGGAAATCCATGTTTTTGGCGGCGGCAAGCATATCTTTTTTGGTGTTGTCGATTGATTTTTTCAGGTCGGCTTTGGTCATGTACTGAACTATCGGATCGGCGGCAAGTGTTAGGGTATCAGTTTCTACATAAGCCTGCTGTACACCTCCCTTAAAGTCGACCACTGATGTTTGCTCCATAATTTCCTCGCGCGTTTTGCCAACCGTTAGCGGTGTAATGCCATGTTGCGTGTTATATGCAATCTGAATTTCGCGGCGGCGGTTGGTTTCATCCATCGTGATCTGCATCGAATCGGTTATGGTATCAGCATACATGATCACACGGCCACGGTCATTACGTGCTGCACGGCCTATGGTTTGGATCAATGAGCGTTCTGACCGAAGGAACCCTTCTTTATCCGCATCTAAAATGGCTACTAAGGATACTTCAGGTAAATCCAAGCCTTCGCGCAGTAAGTTGATACCTATCAGTACATCAAATTCACCAAGTCGTAAGCCACGCAAAATTTCTACACGCTGCAGGGTTTTCACTTCCGAGTGGATGTAGCGGCATTTAATGCCCAGCCGGTCCATGTATTTGGCCAGTTCCTCGGCCATGCGTTTGGTGAGGGTGGTTACCAGTACGCGGTCGCCTTTTTTAATTGTTTTATCTACTTCGTCAAGCAGGTCATCCACCTGGTTTATTACCGGGCGAACGTCAATCACCGGATCAAGCAAACCGGTAGGGCGGATTACCTGTTCTACCACCACACCACCTGATTTTTCAAGTTCAAAATCGCCGGGAGTAGCGCTTACATAAACGGTTTGCGGGGCAAGGTTTTCAAACTCCTGGAAATTAAGCGGACGGTTATCCAAAGCTGCCGGCAGGCGGAAGCCATAGTCAACCAGCGAGATCTTGCGCGAACGGTCACCTCCATACATCGCTCTGATCTGCGGAACGGTTACGTGACTTTCGTCAATCACCATCAGGTAATCTTCGGGGAAATAATCAAGCAAGCAGAATGGCCTGGCACCGGGCTTGCGCCCGTCAAAAAAGCGGGAGTAGTTTTCGATGCCCGAACAGTAGCCCAGTTCGCGGATCATTTCCAGGTCATAATTAACCCTTTCTTCCAGCCGTTTGGCTTCCAGGAATCGGCCGTCATCAATAAACTGTTTTTTGCGGGTTTCCAGCTCTTCCTGTATCGCCCAGATGGATTGTAAAAAACGCTCGCGGGGGGCAACGTACAGGTTGGCCGGATAAACCACCATGTGTGTCATTTTTTCGATGGTTTTACCGGTGCCGATATCAAAGGCGCTTAACTCTTCAATATCGTCGCCAAAAAAGGAGATGCGGTAGGCATAATCCAGGTAAGCCGGAAAAATATCGACGGTATCACCCTTAACCCTGAATGTTCCTCGTTTAAAATCGGCAGTGGTGCGGGCGTATAAAATTTCGACCAGGCGATGTAAAAAAGCATTCCTGCTGATACGGGTACCTACGGCAAATTTGAAAACCGAGTCGGCAAAATCATCGGGGTTGCCCATACCGTAAATGCAGGATATAGACGATACCACGATCACATCGCGCCTGCCTGACATTAAAGCCGAAGTAGTACGTAAACGAAGCTTTTCTATCTCCTCGTTTATCTGCAGGTCCTTTTCAATGTAGGTGTTGGTGGTAGGGATGAAAGCCTCCGGCTGATAATAGTCATAGTAAGACACAAAGTAGTTCACCGCGTTTTCGGGAAAGAACTGCTTAAACTCGCCATAAAGCTGTGCCGCTAATGTTTTGTTGTGGCTCAGGATCAGCGTAGGTTTTTGCGTTTGTGCTATAATATTGGCAACCGTAAAGGTTTTGCCCGATCCGGTAACCCCCAAAAGGGTTTGATAGGGGTCGCCGTTGTTGATACCTTCAACCAGCTGCCTTATAGCTTCAGGCTGATCGCCGGTTGGTTTATATTGAGATGTTAATTGAAAATCCATGTTGTTATGTAAAAATACAAATAATCCAGAAACAGGGTTTGCAAATCAAAATAAGTACATGGTAATGACAACCGTATGTCAACATTGTTGTGCGGAGGGTAATAAATTACATTTCCGCCTTTAAACGCAACGCCCTATCCAAAAAACTCTGCTGCTTTATTTTCTCTTCGGCTTCAATAATAGCCTTCATCAGGTTGTTTTGGGTATCGGCAATTTCCGCGGCGGCCGCTTTCATAATTTCCCAAACGGGTTTCATACGTTCAATAAGTTCCTGGCCTTTTGTTGTTAACATGATAAGACGCTTCCTTTCGTCGGCCTTGTCCTTTTTTGATCGGATCAATTTCTCTTTTTCCAATTCCTTTAACAGACTGATGGTTGAAGGGTGGGTGTAGCCAATTTCAGCGGCGATTTCCACTACGCTTAAAAGCGGCTTAAAGTGTAAAGTGTAAATAACAGGAAACCATTTGGGTTCAAAATCAATATTACTGGCTTTGTATACGAGCACACCATCTTTGCGCAACTGCTCGGCCAGGCGCTGCAACCTTGTTGAAATTGCTAAAATTCCCGATTCGTCAATAACATTCATTATACCGCTGTTAATTGTTCAAATGTAACTCATAAAAAATAGTATCCGCAGCCATAAGCGGGAATGATTCAGGCAAATCCTGTTTGGCAAGGCGGGTAAAGCCATTTTTTTCATAAAAGCGATGAGCGGCTTTCAGCATCTCAACTGTGCCTAAATAAATGTGGGCAATGTTGTTTTGTTTACAATAGTCAATGAGATTATTAAGTAGTAACTGCGCGATGCCCAGCTCTTTGCCGCGGTATTCTTTAAGCACAAACATTTTGCGTATCGCAGCTGCATTGTTATCAAAAGCAATAAGGGCAATGGTGCCAACAAGTTGTTCCTTGTAGGTAGCTCCCCAAAAGTTACCGCCGGTTTGGTGGTAATTGGTTTCAATATCAAGCAGGTCGGGCTGGGCTTCAAGCGTGATAGGCACATTAAATTCTATTTGCTGAATTGGTAAAATGATATCAATGATCTGCTGGCAATAAGTATTGTTGAGTGAGCTGATAACAGGTGTAGTATCCATAACTTTAATATTTATGTACAAATCTACGTAGTTAACTACATATATTCAAAATTTATTATCCTTCCCATGGTGCGGTATGACATTTAATAAACAAATAGTGATACTATTGCTTAAAAACGCTTAAATTTAAGCATGATTTTCATCCTCAATAAAACCAATACCATTGCCAACCAGTTCCTTGCCGAATTACGGGATGCCGTTATTCAGCAGGATAAGGCACGTTTTAGGCGGAACCAGGAAAGGTTAGGAGCCGTATTGGCTTATGAGCTGAGCAAATCATTATATTACGAAACCAAAGAAATTCAAACCCCCTTAGGTACAGCCAGTGTTAATATGCCGGCCGATGAACCGGTGCTGGGTATTATATTGCGCGCCGGCCTGCCTTTTCACCAGGGTTTTATGCAGGTTTTCGACCGGTCGCCCTCTGCATTTATCACAGCTTATCGCAAGGTGAAACGCAACGGCAACTTTTTGATCCAGGTGGATCATATCTCAACCCCTAACCTTGATGATAAGATCTTTATTTTGTGCGATACCATGCTGGCTACCGGGCAAAGTATTGTATCGGTTTGTAAGGAGTTGATGGCTCAATATAAAATAAAGGAGCTGCACATTGCCGCGGTAATTGCCAGCACCGAAGGTGTAGCACATGTAAAGGCAAATCTCCCAAAAGCCAAGCTGTGGCTCTGCGCTGTTGATGACGAAATGACCAGCAAAGCTTATATTGTACCCGGCCTGGGTGATGCGGGCGACCTGGCATTTGGGGAAAAAGTGTAGTTTGATTTCGGATTTCGAATGTTCGATTTCGGATTTAGTTTGATTTGGGATTTATTTTGATTTCGAATTTCGGAATTGGGATTTCGGATTTAGTAATATTGAAATTCTTAATTTTGAATTTTTAAGCAGGGAAAAAAATTCGAAATCGAACATCCGAAATCCGACATGAAACAATACAAACACATCTTCTTTGATCTCGACCATACCATCTGGGATTTTGATAAAAATGCCGAAGAGGCCCTGCATGAGTTATATGTTATTCACCAGCTTGGCGAAATTGGCCTGCAGTCTGCCGAATTGTTCATCGAAACTTATACCCGTAACAATCATCGCCTTTGGGCACAGTATCATATCGGCGAGATCACCAAAGATGAACTGCGGGAGGCCCGTTTCAAATCAACCTTTACTGATCTTGGTTTGCATCCCGACCTGATGCCGCTTGATTTTGAGGATGCTTATGTAAAGCTTTGCCCCACCAAAACCAACTTGTTTCCGCATGCGCACGAAACATTGCAATACCTGCAATCAAAATATACCCTGCACCTGATCTCGAACGGGTTTAAAGATTCAACACGGATAAAAATCGCGGCGACGGACCTGGCCAAATATTTTCAGAACATTATCATCTCCGAAGATGTTGGCGTTAACAAGCCGGACAAAGCCATATTTCAACACGCGCTTGACCTGGCCGGGGCATCAAAAGAAGAAAGTGTGATGATCGGCGACAGCATCGAAGCTGATATCCGCGGAGCGCTTAATTTTGGAATGGACGCTATTTATTTTAACCCTTTTAATGCGGAAAAACCTCAGGATGTGCCCGTGCAGATTGCTCATTTAAAAGAGTTAACTTTACTTTTATGAGTATCGCCAAAGAACGTAAAGCTATTGATGCAGCCCTTGATGAATACCGCAAACAATTGGATGTTATCCCCGATGAGTTGTTTGATGTTACCCCGGAGGATGGCGGCTGGTCGTTTGCCGAGGTTTACAGCCATATTATGCAGGCTACGCTGGGTTCATCAATCGCGCTTGAACGTTGTACCCACGGCAATTGCGAGCCAACTAAAAAAGGCATTAATTGGGAAGGCCGGATCTTGCTGTTGTTAGGTAAATTTCCGCCGGTTAAAACAACAGTACCCAATGCGGTAAGCGATAAAATAGCTGCCAATAAGATCAGTAAGGAAGATGCCAAAAACCTGATCATCAAATGCCGCAAACGGATTGAAACGACTATGCCACTCATTGCCGAATCATCGCCGGCTAACAGATACAAGCACCCGCGTATGGGAATGCTTAATGCCAGGCAATGGTTTAAATTTATCCGCATTCATTTACAGCACCACTTGAAACAACTTAACAGGATCAAAAATAAATTTAGTACAGCAAAGTAACCTTTTATATTTAATGTAGTCTTAACAGTAGGATAATGTTAAATTTCAGACATTTGTAAAAATCTTTGTGATGAATTTTGAGTATGCTTATTTGGTAGTTATAGGGTTGCTGATCCTGGTCGGCTGCTTTTATGCAAGTCCATATGAATTGACTGTTAACGAAGATGAGGACGACGAGTAATCGTTGCTTTATTAATGAAAATGTTGTTTTCCGGCATATCTTGCCGGCCTGTAAAATAGCCCCCTTAATTTAATGGCAAAACGCGAAGTTGATATTGTAGTAATATCTGATGTGCACCTTGGTACTTACGGCTGTCACGCAAAAGAGTTGCTTAAATATTTAAAAAGCATCAAGCCCAAAATCCTTATCCTTAACGGCGATATTATTGATATTTGGCAATTTAGTAAATCATACTGGCCCGAAGCGCACATGAAAGTGGTGCGCCGCATTCTGAAGTTTGTTACCGATGGCATCCCGGTTTATTATTTAACCGGCAACCATGACGAAATGCTGCGCAAGTTTACCGATTTTAACATGGGCACTTTTCAGCTGCTTGATAAGCTCGTGTTAAATATCGATGGGAAAAAAGCCTGGATCTTTCATGGCGATGTGTTTGACGTTACCATGCAACACTCCAAATGGCTGGCTAAACTTGGCGCTGTTGGTTATGACACATTGATTTTGATCAACAGTTTTGTAAACTGGTTCCTTACCGCTATTGGCAGGCAAAAAATGAGCTTTTCGCAAAAGGTGAAAGCCAGTTTTAAGGAAGCGGTAAAATTCATTAACCAATTTGAGCAAACCGCGGCCGATCTGGCTGTCGATAAACAATACGGCTACGTGATCTGCGGTCACATTCACCATGCCGAAATCAGGGAAATTACGTCTACACAAAATACAGGCTCGGTACTTTACCTCAACTCGGGCGATTGGGTAGAAAGTTTAAGCGCTCTTGAATATCACAATGGCAAATGGAAAGTGTTTAAATACAAGCCGGATGATTTCAATACAGATGCTGATGAAGATGATAAAACCGATTCGGAAGATCTGAACGCTATGCTCGATGTTAAAAACTTGTTGGAGCGCTTTAAACACGAACACGATTAAATTACTTACCGAAAACATTTTTCTTTACTAAATTAAGCCCCTGAATATTGGTGCAGACAAATCAGCGTGTCCGCTGTATCTGCGCGGTACGATCATCATCCTTTTGAAAAGAATTTATTTTAATGAAGATACTGTTTGGTATACAGGGAACAGGTAACGGGCATATAAGCCGGGCAAGGGAAATTGTGCCCCTGCTGCAACAATACGGCGAGGTTGACTTGCTGGTAAGCGGCACCGAAGCTGAAGTATCATTATCACAACCCCTGAAATATCGCTTTCATGGTGTGAGCTTTGTATTTGGTACCAACGGCGGCGTGGATAACTGGGCTACCTGGAAAATCATGAACCTGCGCCAGTTTCAGCGCGATCTGCGGAGCCTTCCCCTGAAACAATATGACCTCATCATCAATGATTTTGAACCTGTAAGTGCCTGGGCTTGTAAATTACGGGGTGTACCGTCGGTATCTTTAAGTCACCAGTGTTCGTTTGTATCGCCCAAAACACCGCGCCCCGAAAAAAAAGACCCGTTTGCGCAATGGCTTTTAAAAAACTATTCGCCTACTACCTATCATGTAGGTTTCCATTTTGAGCGCTATGATACTTTTATCAATACCCCTGTAATCCGGAGCGAAATCAGGCAGATGGAAACCTCCAACCTGGGCCATTATACAGTTTACCTGCCGGCTTATGATGACAAAACACTGCTGAAATATTTAAGTGCCGAAAGAGAGGTTAAATGGCAGGTGTTTTCAAAACGGCAAAAGCAGGCCTACAAATCGGGAAACGTGGAGATCTTCCCCGTAAATAATGAAGCTTTTAACAAAAGCCTGGCAAGCTGTACCGGTTTGCTTACCGGGGGCGGTTTTGAAGGCCCCGCCGAGGCCCTGTTTTTACAGAAAAAGGTAATGATGATACCCATGAAAGGGCAATACGAACAGCAGTGTAACGCGCTTTCGGCCTCCAGGTTGGGGGTTCCGGTGGTGAGCGAAATAAATGATAAGTTTAACGGCCATTTAAACCACTGGATCAACGACAGTAAAAAGATCGTAGTTGATTTTCCGGATGAAACAGCCGCTATTGTTGATAAACTGGTAAAGCAGTATACAAGGTAGTAAAGCATTGCAACTTAAGCGGTTTTTCTGCTAATTTTGCAACCGCAAACACGGCCGCGCATATGATCAATCTTTTCAGGAACTATAATCCCCTTAATATTATATGGCTGGCTATTTTGCTGTTCGTACTCCGGATAGGTTTCATGGTGCAGGTTCCCGAAAAGGTTGAGTTTATTTTTGTAGAACCCTTTGCACGGCTGCTGGTACCCGTAAAATATGAATACGCGTTTTCGCCGCTGCTTAATGTGATACTGGCCGGCGGGCTTGTATTTATCCAGGCTTTATTGCTTAATTCGTTAATTAATCATCATAATTTATTAGGCAAGCCAACCTTTTTGCCGGCGCTGATGTATATCACGCTTTCGGGCTTGTTTACGCCCTTTTTAACTTTAAGCGCCCCGCTTTTATGTAATTTCTTACTCATCTGGATGTTGTTTAAATTATTCAACCTGTATAAGGGGGAGGATGTTAAGTCAACAACTTATGATCTGGGTTTGATCGTGGCGGTGGGGTCGCTTGTTTATTTCCCGTTTATTTATTTGTTCCTGGTTATATGGATAGCGCTTATGATATTCAGGCCGTTTAACTGGCGCGAATGGGTTATTTCGATATTGGGGTATGTAACCGTGTTCTTTTTCCTTGCGGTTATTTATTTTATGAATGATATGCTGCCCCGGTTTAGCCATATCTGGTCGCCCTTAGGCAAAAAATTTCCCGATCATATCAGCATTAATTCCTATAACTACCTGCTGCTGGCGCCGGTTATTGTAATATTAGTGCTTTGTTTTTTTAAGCTGCAGCAAAATTTCTTTAAAAGTTACGTGCAGATCCGTAAAACATTCCAGCTTTTGTTTTTTATTTTTCTGATCACATCACTTTCATTTTATCTCAATTCGGAATTTCGCCTGAGCCATTTTTTGCTTTGTGCAGTACCGGTAACGGTGTTTTTTGCCTATTATTTTTTGTATGCAACCAAGCGCTGGTTTTATGAAATACTGTATTTGTTGTTGTTTATCAGCATCATTTACTTTCAGTTTAACAAATTTTAACTTTTACATTCGTCCTTATTTCGGCGGTTATGTTAGTTTTGTAGCCTGAAACTATATAATAAGCTATTTAGGTTCAACCTCAATTTAAAAAATAATTCTGATGAAGTTTGGAGTAGTTATATTTCCCGGTTCTAATTGTGATGAGGATATCATATATGTATTAGAGAAAGTGATGGGTCAGCAAGTGGTAAGGTTATGGCATAAAGATCATGACCTGCAGGGTGTTGACTTTGTTGTTTTACCCGGTGGTTTTTCATTTGGCGATTACCTGCGTTCGGGCGCTATTTCCCGTTTTTCGCCAATTATGCAGGAGGTTATCCAGTTTGCTGCCAAAGGTGGTTATGTAATGGGTATTTGCAATGGCTTCCAGATATTGACCGAGGCCGGTTTGTTGCCAGGTGCGCTATTGCACAACACTAATCGCAAATTTATTTGCCGCAACATTTACTTAAAACCGCAAACAACACAATCATTACTTACCGCTCAGCTTGATCCGCAGCAACCCTTAAGGATCCCGATAGCACATGGTGAAGGCAATTATTTTGCTGATGCAGATGTGATCAAAGCCCTTAACGATAACGACCAGGTAATGTTCAGGTACTGCGATGAGGCCGGCAATATCACTGCTGATGCAAATCCTAACGGATCATTGGAAAACATTGCAGGTGTTACAAACCTGAGCAGGAATGTATTTGGCTTAATGCCGCACCCGGAACGTGCTGCCGATGGCTTGTTAGCCAATGAAGATGGTTTAGCTATTTTTGAATCAATATTATCAATAGTTAGGGCCTGATGACCAGCCTGGTTATCGATATTGGTAATACACTCATCAAAATCGCGGTTTTTAAACTGGATGAAATACTTGAGGTTAGCCAATATGAAACCATTGATGTGCCGGTACTGGATGCTTTGCTTAACAAATACCATCCTGTTAAGGCAATCATATCGTCGGTAAAAAAAAATACAGAAGCATGGCAGGCCGGACTGGGGCAAAAAATTTCGCTGACGCATTTTAATACTTTAATGACAAGCGGAATAAATAACCATTATTTAACCCCTGAAACCCTTGGGCCCGACAGGCTGGCAGCTGTTATTGGTGCATATCATATATTCCCGGGGCAAAATAGCCTGGTAATAACCGGGGGTACGGCCATTACTTATGATGGTATCGACGCCGCAGGAAATTATTTTGGCGGCAGCATATCGCCGGGCTTAATTATGCGTTATAAGGCTTTGAACAATTATACGGCAGGTTTGCCGCTTATTGAACCCGATGCAGGTTTTGATACGCCATACGGAAACAATACAACCACGGCCATCCGTTCGGGAGTACAAAACGGAATAAAATATGAGCTTACCGGTTTTATTGAAAGTTATAAAACCGGCGAGGGGCAACTGAACATTATACTAAGCGGGGGCGACAGCATTTTTTTTGATACTCTATTGAAAAATAGCATCTTTGCCCGCTACATAAAAATTGAACCATATTTGGTTTTAAAAGGATTAAACGCAGCTATACAAAAGCATAATGATTAAATATACCCGGTTTTTTATAACACTTTTATTGGCTGTTGCCGCTTTTTCAGCACATGCGCAATCAACGGCAACTTCAAGCTCTCCATATTCACGTTACGGTATTGGTGATATTGATCCTCAACTGATGGGCCAAAACATAGGTATGGGCGGTATAGCTGTAGCTACAAACAGGATAAGCCTTTTTAACAATATCAACGTAATAAATCCGGCTTCATACGGTGCTATTAATCTTACAACCATTGATGTTGGCTTATATGCAAATTTTTTAAATCTGTCGCAAACCGGTTCGGCAAGCCAAAAAAACAGCAATTTCAGGCTTAACCACATCGCTTTCGCTATTCCAACTTCAAAACGTTCGGCATTGAGCTTTGGTTTATTGCCATACAGCGAGCGCGGCTATAATTTTAAAAAAACGGTGAATAAATTAGGAACCTCGGGTTCACCTGCCGATACCAACGTAACAAACTACAGTTACAGCGGCGACGGTAGTTTATCAAAAGCATATTTAGGGTATGGTTTTGGTATCGGCAAACACTTGTTATTAGGTGCAAACGTATCGTACATATTTGGTAATATTAAAGATATCGCTACTACCGAAATCCCTGGCCTGGCAGGTGCCATCAACTCAAAAATTGAATCGAGCAATGCCATTGGTGGTATCAACTATGATTACGGCTTGCAGTATTCATTTGATTTTTCTGAAACCAAGCATCTTGTATTTGGCTATTCGGCATCTGCAGGTACAAAACTGCACACGCAAAGCAGCTTTATTGTTAGCCAGTACTTTAACGATGCAAACGGAAACCAGGACATCGCTGCCGATAGCGTGGTTAGCACAACCGGGCCTAAATCAAAACTAAAATTACCGCAGATCAACAGGTTCGGGATCTCTTTCCAAAGTGATGGTAAATTTTTGGTTGGTGCCGATTACTCCATGGGCAAATGGTCCGACTTGTCAATTGCCGGCGTAAACCAGGGTTTACAGGATAGTAAAACTTTCAATATCGGTGGTTCATATACCCCAAACATATCAACCATCAGAAACTACCTTGCCACTGTTGATTACCGCATAGGAGCTATATACGATCAAACTTACATGCACATTAACGGTACTACTATTAAACGTTATGCCGGTACCGTAGGTGTTGGCTTGCCTTTGCGCTCAAATAACGGCAGTTACTATAAAATTAATATCGCGGCAGAAATAGGTCAGCGCGGTTCGTTGGTTAACGGTTTGGTTAAAGAAAACTACGTTAATATTCACCTTGGCTTTACGCTTAACGATAAGTGGTTTACCAAGTATAAATTCGACTAATTCGCTATTATGAGCCGCCCTGCAGTTAACATACCGGCATTATGCCTGTTACTGTTGCCAATGGCGGCTTTCCTGTCTTCGTGCGAAAATGACCTGAAAAAGGTTAGGGAAATTTCAGCTAATGAGGTTGATACTGTAACCCGGCGCACTACAGGGCTTGATCTGATCATGAGCGATTCGGCCAAAGTGGAGATCCATCTTACCGCGCCGCTGATGATCGAATACCAGATCAAGAAGCCTTATAAAATTATGCCTAAAGGTGTAAAGATCGATTACTATGACCGCGGCACAGGCCAGTTTGCCGGTGATATCATAGCCGATACAGGTATCCAGCGCGAGCAGGAAAAATTGATCGAATTTCACGGCAACGTAGTTGCAACCAACGCCAAAGGCGAAACCTTTAAATCAAACGAATTATTTTGGGACCAGGTAACCAAGCGGGTTTACTCTAACAAACCTGTCCAGGCCACACTTAGCGGCGGTAATGTCATGAATGGCAATACTTTTGAAAGTGATGATAAGCTTTTAAACCCTACCTTTAAAAGCAGCACCGGGCTGTTTCATGTTGATGAAAAAGCGACACAATAATGACTTTTTTTAACGAAAATTTTGTGTTATAGAATTTTGTTAAAAATTGTATCTTGCGCCCTCTTAAAAAGAATAGAATAATTATAAATGTAATATGGGTATAATGGGTTTTTTGCGCGAAAGGATGGGGAAGATTCTCGCATTCTTTATTGGTTTCGCGCTGCTTGCATTTATTGTGAGCGAGGTTGTAAGATCGGGCGGTTCCTTTTTCAGGGACGATAGTAACGAGCTTGCCGTTGTAAACGGCGAAAAAGTGCCCTATGACAAATTCAACGAAAAGCTGGAGCAAAACTCTGCACAGTTTAAACAACAGGGACAAAGTATCTCTCCGCAAATAGCAAGCTATCTGCAGGAAACTACCTGGAACCAGTATTTAAGCCAGTTGCTGATAGGCAAAGAAATTGAAAAACTTGGCCTTACTGTTGGTGATGATGAAATGAACGTAATGATCGGTGATAATAATCCCGACCCGCAGATAGCCCGCCAGTTTGCCGATCAGCAAACCGGTCAGTTTGATCGCAGCAGGTATGATCAGTTCAAAGCCTACCTGCAATCAGGCAAAGCCGACCCTGCTCAGAAAAAAGCATGGAGCGATTTTGTGATCGACCTGATAGAAGCTAAAAAAGCTACTAAATACATGACTTTGGTTACCAACGGCCTTTATGTAAACTCGCTTGAAGCTACAGATGATTACGAAGCAAAAAACAAGCTGGCTAACTTTAAATATGTATCGCTTGATTATGCTTCAATCCCTGATGCTAAAGTTACTTTAACCGATGCTGATTACAGCGCATATTATGATGCACACAAAACTTCATTTAAAACTCCGCAGGAGTTAAGGAATTTTGAATACGTTAGTTTTAACGCAGCTCCTTCAAAAGAAGACTCGGCGGCAGTTAAACAACAAGCTGATAAATTAGCCAATGAATTCAAAACTACGCCTAACGATTCGCTTTTTGTGCAAATCAATGCCGAAACCAAAGCGCCTTTGGCTTACCAGCGTAAAGGCAGCCTTGACCCTAAACTGGATACTGCCATGTTTAGCGCGGCTAAAGGTTTTGTTTATGGTCCTTACCTTGAAAACGGCAGCTACAAAATAGCTAAGCTGGTTGATACCAAAACTACGTTTGATTCGGTTAAAACCAGGCATATCCTGATCGACCTTGCGTCGGCAGGTGGTGAAGAAAAAGCTAAAGCTAAAGCCGATTCAATTAAAAAATTAATCCAGGGCGGTAAATCATTTGCCGAGTTGGCAACTACATTCTCTGCCGATAAAGGTAGTGCGGTAAAAGGCGGTGAAATTCCTTCATTTGACGCCAATGGCTCAATGGGCGGTCAGGGCAATTTAGTTCCTGAATATTACAATGCTGCTTATAAAGCAAATAAAGGCGATATTCTTGTTGTGAAATCACAATTTGGCTACCACGTTATCCAGGTTGAAGATCAGAAAGGTTCTGTTAAACTGGTTAAAGTTGGTGTTGTTGATAAGCCGTTAACTGCAAGCAGCAAAACCCAAACTGTAGCTTACAGCAAAGCCCAGGCATTCTTAGCCTCATTAACACCTGATAATTTTGAAGCGGAAGCTAAAAAAGAAGGTTTGAAACCCCATACCGCCGAAGATGTTACCGCGATAGCTTCTGGTCTTCCTGGCCTGGATAACGCGCGTGACGTGGTTAGATGGGCTTACAAAGCCGAAAAAGGTGATATCACTGATAAAGTATTTACCGTAGGCGACCAGTATATAGTAAGCCGCCTTACCGAAATTAAACCTAAAGGTACCTTATCTCTTGAGGCTGTTAAAAAGCAAATTGAGCCAATGGTACGTAATGAGGTTAAAGCTAAACAATTGAAAGAGAAGTTTGACGCAGTTCTTAGCGGTGGTACTTCAATTGACCAGGTTGCCCAAAAAGTGGGCAGCAAGGTAGTTCCGGTTGAAAACATTGTATTTGCCAATCCTATTATCCCAGGTCAATCGGCAGAGTATAAAGTTATCGGTTCAATCTTTGGTTCGGCAATCAACAAAATTTCAAAACCTATTGATGGTGCACAAGGTGTTTATGTATATGTGGTTAATGGTTTCACTAACCCGCCTGCACTAACCAACGCTATTAAACAAAAAGAACAAATTAACCAGGCGCTTTTACAACGTTCACAAGGCCAGGTGCTGGATGCATTAAAAGATAATGCAATTGTAAAAGATAACAGGGCTAAATTCTTCTAAACAAAATTTAAAGTAAATTTGCATCCGGGATCAGCGTTAAGCCGTTCCCGGATTTTTTGTTTAATATACGGTCTGTTGGGCTTTTATATAAAGCAGTTAAGTAGTATTAGCTTTAAACTTTGTGCGTTCTGCTTTCAGCTGCTTATAAAAATATTGATAATCAAGCTAAGCGGCTTTAGGCTTTATGCCTTCAGCTTTTAGCTTTCATATAAAAGATATGGATATCCAGGAAAACATAATAAATAAGGTGGCTCAGAGCGGCCTCGTTACCTTAGACCCGGCCTCTTTTTATCCTGCCGGCGATCGCGTCATTTATGATATTAAAGATAACCTGTTCCATGGCCTGATCCTTCGCGAGAAAGATTTCAGGGACTTTATAAAGGAACATGACTGGGCGCAATATGAGGGTAAAAATGTAGGTATCACCTGCACCGCCGATGCTATTGTACCAGCCTGGGCATATATGCTGCTGGCCAACCGGATGGCCCCTTACGCCCGCGAAATTGTTTTTGGGGATAAAGAGGTATTAGAAACTGTACTTTTTGAAAAGGAAATAGCCAAAGCGGATTTTGAACAATACCGCGGGCAGCGGATTGTGTTGAAAGGTTGCGGCGATACCGAAGTGCCGGTATCTGCTTATGTTGAGCTGACTAAAAAGCTGAGTGCCGTGGTTAAAAGCCTCATGTTTGGTGAACCTTGTTCAACAGTGCCTATCTATAAGCGTAAGGATTAAGTATTTAAGTGGTAGTACGCAATAAAAACAAGTTTAAACCATTTATAATAGCAGTTGTCATATCACAAGTCCTGCTAAAAGGGCTATTAGTCAATGAAGAAACTGCTGATAAATAAATATTTTTTTACTGTACTGCTTTTTATAGCCTGCTGCAAGGGCGGATTTGCCCAGGGACTGAAAAAGATCAACGAGTCGATCTTTAAAGCAGGTGAACAACTGGACTACAAAATGAAATACGGTTTTTTTACCGCTGCCGAAGCCACCATAAGGGTAGAGGCCAGTGATAAGAAATATAATGACCGGCCTACATTTCATCTCGTGGCCGAAGGCAAAACCGCCGGCTCTTTCGACCTGTTTTACAAGGTACGTAACCGCTATGAATCATATGTAGATCAAACAACACTGATGCCCTATTTTTATACAGAAAACAGGCGCGAAGGTAAGTACAGGCATACCGACAATGTTACGTTCGATCAGAAAGATAAAAAGGTAACCGCAAATAAAGGAACGTTCGGGTATAAGGGTGAGTCTTTTGATTTTGTATCGGCTTATTATTTTGCGCGGGCCATTGATGTTTCAAAGCTGCAACAGGGCGATACTTTTGATCTGCAATATTTCCTGGAAGACGGGTTTCACAGTATGCAAATAACCTATGTTGGCACTGAAACGGTTGAGTGTTCGCTTGGTAAGTTTAATTGTCTTAAATTTAGCCCGGCAATTATTCCGGGACGCATTTTCCGGAAAAACAGCAAGTTGTACCTTTGGGTTACCAACGATAAGAACAGGATCCCGGTAAAGGCCCACGTTGAAGTGCTGATAGGCAGCGTAACAATGGACCTGAAATCGGCTACAGGACTTAAATATCCTTTGAACCCTATAAAAGATTGATTTAAAAAAAGATAATGATTGAGGTTGGCAATGTATTACTGCACGAGGATGTAGTAAAAGAGAATTTTGTATGTAATTTAAATAAATGCAAGGGTGCCTGCTGCCTTGAAGGTGACTCGGGCGCGCCACTTAATGCCGATGAACTCGATATCCTGAAAGAGATCTATCCTAAAGTAAAGCCTTACCTTACCGCGAAAGGGATCAAAACCATTGAAAAGGAAGGGGTTTACGTTACCGATTTTGAAGGGGATTATACTACGCCCTGTGTTGATACCAACAAAGAATGCGCCTATGTAATATGGGAAAACGGCATTACTAAATGCGGTATTGAAAAAGCGTATGAAGAAGGTGCCGTTAATTGGAAAAAACCCATATCGTGTCATTTATATCCTATCCGCATAACATCTTATCCCGAGTTTGATGTTTTAAACTATGACCGTTGGAGTATCTGCAGCCCTGCATGCTCATTTGGAGATGAGTTGAAAGTACGCGTTCACGAATTTTTGAAAGATCCGCTCATCCGTAAATACGGAGCAGATTGGTACCGGGAACTGGAAGATACCGTTGCCGGAATTTAATCTTTTGTAAAACTTTTTAGGCCGAATATTTTTTCCTTAAACTGTAGTATAACGCCTTGCCTAAACCTATATATTGAGCGTTATAGGAGTAATTACAATAAAATTGGATATTATTGTACTACCTAATATATCTACGGTCATAATTAATGAAAAAGGCTTTAATAACAGGCATAACGGGTCAGGATGGCGCTTATTTAGCAGAGTTTTTGCTGAAGAAGGGCTATGAGGTACACGGGGTTAAACGCCGCTCATCCTTATTAAATACCGACAGGATAGATCATTTATACCATGACCCGCATGAGTCGGGTGTTAAATTCAGTCTGCATTATGGCGACCTCACCGATTCAACAAATCTGATCAGGCTTATACAGGAAGTTCAGCCCGATGAAATTTATAACCTTGCAGCACAAAGCCATGTAAAAGTGAGCTTTGAAACCCCCGAATATACCGCCAATGCTGATGGTGTTGGTGTACTCCGTATTCTTGAAGCAGTAAGGCTTCTTGATCTCACCAAAAAAACACGTATCTATCAGGCTTCCACATCCGAGCTGTATGGCTTGGTACAGGCTGTGCCGCAAAGTGAAACCACGCCCTTTTATCCACGCTCACCTTACGCGGTGGCAAAACTATATGGCTACTGGATTGTAGTTAATTATCGCGAAGCCTATGGTATGTATGCCTGCAACGGGATTTTGTTTAACCATGAAAGCCCGGTAAGGGGCGAAACTTTTGTTACCCGGAAAATTACCCGGGCAGCATCAAAAATAGCCCTTGGCTCGCAAAACTGTTTGTATGTAGGCAACCTTTCGGCACAGCGCGATTGGGGGCATGCCAAAGATTATATAGAAGCGATGTGGCTGATGCTGCAGCAGGAAACTGCCGAAGACTTTGTAATAGCAACCGGTGTAACAACCACCGTCCGTGATTTTATCAGGATGGCTTTCATGGAGTTGGGTATCGAAGTTGAATTTAGCGGAAAGGATGAGAACGAGCGTGGGGTGATCATTGATATTGATGAGGAAAGGGCCGTTGCGCTTGGATTGAACCTGGAGGCTTTGAGGTTTGGGCAAACTGTTGTAAAAGTTGACCCAAAGTATTTCAGGCCGACGGAGGTTGATCTGTTAATTGGAGATGCTGCCAAAGCTTATAACAAGCTCGGCTGGAAACCAAAATATGACCTGCAGGCATTGGTGACGGATATGGTACTGGCAGATCTGCAACTGGTAAAAAAAGATGAATATCTGAAAAAAGGTGGGTTTAGCACGCCTAATTATTTTGAATAACCGAGTATAAAACCATATAAACCATTATATGAAGAGAATATTTACAAGCATTATTTTACTGCTTTTGAGAAGCGGGTTTGCGAAGGCCCAGTCAATATATCAACCTTATAACTACCAGTTTTATCAGAAACTAAATGAGGATGTTTATTCAACCAAAACAAGGGTACATAGTTCATTAAAACCATTTATGGTTGATGACTCACTTTTGAAAGTTCACTATGACTCATTGATGAACTTAAACGATATTAAAGGGCGTTTTTTTAATGAGCATCAGATTGATGTTAAAAGCAGCAACTCCACCTTCTATGCCGATCTGTTGCCCGACTTCAATCTGAGCCGTGATTTCTCAGGGAAAAAGAACACCAATTTTGGTACACTTGGGATCCAGTTGGGCGGTACCTTCGGAAAAAACTTTTCGTATAATGTGGCCGGATATGAAAACCGCGCGGTATTACCTAATTATTTACAAACCTACGTTAACCAGGTTGGTATAGCCCCCGGGCAGGCCTACGCCGGTATTTACGGCAATGAATACCGCTGGTCATATATCACGGCTAACGTTTCGTATACACCGATAAAGTTTTTGAACATCAGCGCGGGGCGCGATAAAACCTTTGTTGGCGATGGCTACCGGTCATTATTATTATCTGATTATGCATCGCCCTACCCATTTTTCAAGTTAACGGCTACGCTGGGCAATGTGCGTTATATGGCCATGTGGACTTATTTTAATGACCCGCTTTCGGTAAAAGTAGATAACGGGGACAGGAAAAAATTTGGTGTATTTCACTATTTAGACTGGAACGTATCTAACCGGTTATCACTCGGTTTCTTTGATGCGGTGATATGGGCTGCTAAGGATGATTTAGGCCATAAACGCGGGTTTGATTTTACTTACATCAACCCGGTGATATTTTTAAGGCCCGTTGAAGCTTCAAATGGCTCACCCGATAATGCTTTGATAGGCTTTACAGCTAAATATAAGCTAACTGATGGCATCACCGCTTATGGTCAGTTTTCGCTTGACGAGTTTGAGTCTTCAAGCTTCTTTTCAAGTAAAGGGAGCTCGCGCAATAAATACGGATTTCAATTGGGTGTAAGGGGGGGTAACCTGTTTAATGTTAAAGGCTTAAACTATTTGCTCGAGACAAATAATGTTAAACCATATACCTATTCAGAGCGTTCTTCGGTAATCAATTACACTGAAAATGGCGAGCCGATAGGACATCCCTGGGGCGCCAATTTCCGCGAAGTAGTTGGACTGCTTAACTATTCATATAAAAGGTTTGATTTTTCAGGGGAGCTTGACTATGGGCATTACGGGCTTGATATCAATGGCCTGAACTATGGTAAGGACCCCTTTCAGGGTTATCGTGACCCGGCAAGGGTATATGGCAATTACACCGGGCAGGGCCTAACCACCAATATGGTTTACCTGGAGGGAAAAGTAGCCTATTTAATTAACCCTAAATATAACTTAAGGTTTGAACTTGGCGGCCTGGTGCGCCGTGATAAGAACAGTCAGTTCAATGATAAAACATCAATGTTAACCTTTGGTATCCGCAGTTCATTCCGTGCTATATATAATGATTTGGCGAGCTATAAAGTTCATTAAATGAGCCCTGCGTGATTAAAGAATTTTAACAAAACATAAAAAGCGACCATCAGTCGCTTTTTATGTTTTGTACGTAATAACAATTTTGCATTACGACGCTATCGTATTCACATTGCGTTTCTCAGTCATGTTACGTACTTGCCTGGCTATACCGTTGGCATCAAAGCCACAGTCGGCCCATAGTTCGGGCTGGTCGCCATGTTCAATAAACTTGTCAGGGATACCCAGGCGTTTAACCTGGATATTGGTATAGCCATTATCGGCCATAAATTCAAGTACCGCGCTACCCATGCCGCCTTCAATGCAGCCGTCTTCAACGGTAATTACTTTATTAAAGTTTTTGAATACGTCATGCAGCAAAGCTTCATCAAGCGGTTTTACAAAGCGGAGATCGTAATGGGCCGGGTTATAACCTTCGGCATTGAGTTCGGCAGTGGCCTTAATCACCTCGTTGCCGATAGCGCCAATAGACAGGATAGCCACATCATCGCCATCACAAACCTTACGGCCTTTGCCTACGGGGATGGCTTTGAACGGACGCTGCCAGTCAACCATAACTCCATTACCACGTGGATACCTGATCACGAATGGCCCCATGTTTTCCTGCTGGGCAGTAAACATCAGGTTGCGCAGTTCTTCCTCGTTCATGGGGGCAGATACCACCATATTGGGGATACAACGCATGTAGGCCATGTCATAAGCGCCATGGTGGGTAGCGCCATCAGCCCCTGCAAATCCTGCACGGTCAAGGCAAAACACTACATTAAGCTTTTGTATGGCCACGTCATGGATCACCTGGTCATAAGCCCGCTGCATAAAGCTGGAGTAAATGTTGCAGAACGGAATGAGCCCCTGGGTAGCTAAACCGGCAGAGAAAGTTACCGCATGCTGCTCGGCAATACCTACGTCAAACGCACGGTTAGGCATGGCCTTCATCATCAGGTTTAATGAACAACCTGATGGCATCGCCGGCGTAATACCCATGATCTTAGGGTTTTGCTCGGCCAGTTCAATGATACTATGCCCAAACACATCCTGGTATTTAGGAGGCTGAGGCTTGTCGTATTTAGTTTTTTTGATTTCGCCGGTGATCTTGTCAAACAAGCCCGGAGCATGCCACTTGGTCTGGTCTTTTTCGGCAAGGGCATAGCCTTTACCTTTCACCGTGATACAGTGTAGTAATTTAGGCCCTGGAATATCGCGCAGGTCCTTTAAAACTTTTATCAGATGATTAACATCATGCCCGTCAATAGGGCCAAAATAACGGAACTTAAGCGCTTCAAAAAAGTTGCTCCGTTTAAGCAGGGTACCTTTAATACTTTTTTCGAGTTTTTGGGCTACTTTAAAGGCATCCGGGCCAATGGATGATAGCTTGGCCAACACGTGGGCAATATCGTCCCTGAAGCGGTTGTATGGCTTTGACGTGGTTATGTCGGTCAGGTACTCTTTCAATGCACCAACGTTAGGATCGATGGCCATGTTATTGTCATTCAAAATCACCAGCAGATTGGAGTTTTCAATGCCGGCATGGTTAAGTGCTTCAAAGGCCATCCCTGCGGTCATCGAGCCGTCGCCAATTACGGCTACATGCTGCCTGTCTGTTTCGCCTTTATAATGAGAGGCAACAGCCATGCCCAATGCGGCAGATATAGAAGTTGATGAATGGCCTACACCAAAGGTATCATATATGCTTTCCGAACGTTTTGGGAAGCCGCTGATGCCACCATGAATACGGTTGGTGTGAAACTCATCACGGCGGCCGGTAAGTATTTTATGGCCGTAAGCCTGGTGCCCAACATCCCAAACTAACTGATCGTATGGCGTATTAAGTACGTATTGTAGCGCTACGGTAAGTTCAACCACACCCAGGCTGGCGGCAAAGTGCCCGCCATTAACTGATACTACGTCAATAATATACTGGCGTAGTTCCTTGCATACCTGTTCAAGCTCCGTTTCATTAAGTAGCTTTAAATCAGATGGATAATTTATTTTTTGTAATAAATTCCCGGCCGGTACCTGCATTGACATTCGTAAGGATATTTAACCTGCAAAATAAACTAATTATTGTTACATTCAGGGTATATAAAGATATTAAATTACTTAACAAACAGGATATGCCAAACAAAACAGTTTGATTAAGGCATATTATGATGATCAACAGAAGCCGTGGATTGTTTGTTTTTAAACCTGAGAGTCTGTGCTTTGCAGCTTAATTCTTACTGCGATGAATCCGGCCGAAATGTTTATTTTTGACCGGATTTTATGACCGACGATAGTTTTGCCATTAGGTTACCCCAGTTTGAAGGCCCGTTTGACCTGCTGCTGTTTTTCATTGAGCGTGATGAGCTGGATATTCACGATATCCCGATAGCAAAAATTGCCGATGATTTTCTGCAATACCTGCACCAGATGAGCAGCCTCAATATGGAAATTGCCAGCGAATTTATTTTCGTTGCTGCAACACTTATGCGTATCAAGGCAAAAATGCTGCTGCCGCGTTATGGCACCGAAGAAGCAGGCGATGATCCGGATACCAAGGAAAACCTGATCAGAAAACTCATCGAGTACAAAAAATTTAAAGAGGTTTGTGAAGAGATAAGGCCGATGGAAGATGAGCGATTTAAACAGGAAAAGCGCGGCAATATCAAACATGACCTCGAACAGGTTGAAAAAGTAGCCGTGCCCGGCGAAGAGTTATCCGAATTAACCCTTTACCGTCTTATGGTTGTTTATGAGCGGATGATCCGCAATTTCACCAGGCGCAGTGAGGAGGTGAAACACACAGTAGTACAGTATCCCTACACCATCGAAAAACAAAAGAAGGCAGTTGCCGATCTGCTCAAGATCAATAAAATGCTCGATTTTAAAGCAATCGCCAAAGAATCTGAAAACAAAGTTCATTTTGTATATAACTTTTTGGCGGTGCTTGAAATGTTGCAACAAGAGCTGATAGATATCCAGATTGGATTGGGTTATAATAACTTTTGGATTTCGCCAA
Organism: Mucilaginibacter sp. Mucisp73; assembly: GCF_059491465.1. NCBI lineage: Bacteria > Pseudomonadati > Bacteroidota > Sphingobacteriia > Sphingobacteriales > Sphingobacteriaceae > Mucilaginibacter > Mucilaginibacter sp. Mucisp73. The sequence continues at coordinate 75,594 of NZ_CP168507.1, forward strand.
AAGAGATATGAGACATTAGATTTGAGATATGAGACAGAATAAGCCAAGTGTTTTAAAAAAGAGGAGGCCATCGGTTAGTTTATCGGAGGCTGATTTTTGGACTGATGTTCCAAAAGGAATTAAGCAGGCTATTCAAAAAGGCAAAAACAACTTGATCGGGGTGAGGGCATTGCACATGATAAAGTGATGGAAAAAATAAAATCCAGATTTCTCAACAGGTGAAGTTATTTGAGATTCAAAGAATAATTATGCGTTTAGGTCTGACGATTTATTCGCTGTAAACACTTGGGCGGCAAATAATATTGCGTTTATTTTAAGCCACGTAAAATCTAACATTACTCTTATCTCAAATCTCACATCTCACATCTCAAATCTATATCAATTGCGTAACTTAGCGCCGTTAAAAACACACAATGAAAAGAGACAAACTGATATTTAAGCTATTGGATGAAGAACAGCAACGCCAGGAAGAAGGCATTGAGCTTATAGCATCTGAGAATTTTGTAAGCAGGCAGGTTATGGAAGCTGCAGGTTCTGTTGCAACCAACAAGTATGCCGAAGGTTTACCGGGCAAACGCTATTACGGCGGCTGCCAGGTGGTTGACGAAATTGAAACCATAGCTATTGAACGCGCCAAGCAATTGTTTAACGCCGAGTGGGTTAACGTACAACCGCATTCTGGCGCACAGGCAAACGCGGCAGTTATGCTTGCTGTATTGCAGCCGGGCGATAAAATATTAGGTTTTGACCTTTCACATGGTGGTCACTTAACACACGGTTCGCCTGTTAACTTTTCGGGCAAATTGTATGAACCTCATTTTTATGGGGTTAAAAAAGAAACCGGCCTGGTTGATTATGACCAGCTTAAAGAGGTAGCCCTGCGCGAAAAACCGAAACTGATCATTGCAGGCGCGTCGGCTTACTCACGCGATTGGGATTATGAGTTTATCCGTAAGGTAGCTGATGAAGTTGGTGCGCTGGTATTGGCCGATATCTCGCACCCTGCAGGTTTAATTGCCCGAGGTTTATTGACCGATCCGCTTCCGCATTGCCATATTGTTACTACTACTACCCACAAAACTTTGCGCGGTCCGCGTGGTGGTTTAATTATGATGGGTAAGGATTTTGAAAACCCATTTGGTATCAAAACCCCTAAAGGCGAAATCAGGATGATGTCGTCATTATTGGATATGGCCGTATTCCCTGGTACACAGGGTGGTCCGTTGGAGCATATCATTGCCGCTAAAGCAGTTGCTTTTGGTGAGGCTTTGAGCGAAAACTACATGAAATACATTGTGCAGGTTAAGAAGAATGCCGACGCTATGGCCGAAGCATTTGTGAAATTGGGTTACCAGATCATATCTGGCGGTACGGATAACCACTTAATGCTGATCGATCTTCGTAATAAAAATATTACAGGTAAAGCTGCCGAAAATGCTTTGGTAACTGCCGATATCACCGTGAATAAAAACATGGTGCCATATGATGATAAATCGCCATTTGTAACTTCAGGCATCCGTGTAGGCACTGCGGCTATCACTACCCGCGGGATGAAGGAAAAACATATGGAGCATATTGTTGAATTGATAGATGCTGTAATTTCTGATCCTGAAAATGAACATTCTATCAAGAAAATCCGTAAAAGGGTTCACAAGTTAATGTACGACTTCCCGTTGTACAGAGATAAGGACTCAGAGTAAAAAATGACACTAAGGCAGGAAGATCCATCAAGCATAGAAGATAAGCGCTTAGCAGCGCTTAAATCATACAATGTTTTGGATACCATGCCCGAAAAGGAGTACGACGCTATTACGCGTTTAGCCTCCTACATATGCCAGGTGCCGGCAGCGCTGATATCGCTGCTTGATGCCGAAAGGCAATGGTTTAAATCAACATACGGCGTCGACGTGGAGGAAACACCCCGCGCCGACGCTTTTTGCAACCGCACCATCCAATCCGAGGCGCTTCTTGAAATAACCGATTCTAAGGAGGACGAGGAATTTAAGGATAACCCCATAGCCAATGAAATGGGCGTACGCTTTTATGCCGGCGCCCCATTGATTGATCCGGACGGCCACAGGCTTGGCTCATTATGCGTGATTGATACAAAGCCGCGTAAGCTCACAGCCGAACAGCGTGATGCGCTCCGTACGCTGGCCGATGAGGTCATGTCGCGCCTGCTGCTCCGGAAACAGAAGCTTGAACTGGAGCGAAATTTGAAAAGCCACCAGGAATTTCATGATCTTTTTGACAGCTCGCCGGATATTCATTGTATCATGGACAGGGATTTTAAAATCGAGCAAATTAACCGCTCTGCCAAACCGGTTTTGGGTTATTTAGCTACTGAGGTTATCGGCAAACCCATCTGGAGTTTTTTCCTCGAAGAAGAACAGGCAAAATCGCTGTCGGTCCTGAAAAAAGGGTTGAGCAGGCAGCAACGCCATTTTGAAATAGAAGCAAATATTATAACACCATCGGGAGATATTAAATGCATTAGCTGGTCGGTAACGTTTAAAAACGATAAGTGGTTTGCCAGCGGGCGCGATATCAGCTATCAGAAAAAGGTGGCCAATGAACTGGCATTACTATCATTGGTTGCAAGTAAAGTTACCAGTGGTGTAGTGATCAGCAACGCGGCCGATGAGGTAATATGGACCAATGAAGCTTTTGAGCAGATAACAGGTTACTGCCAGGCCGATGTGGAAAACCGGCGTTTGCGCGATGTGCTTAAAGGCGTACCGCTGGATGCCGAAGCTGTAAAACGGCTGGATGAAGCCATCCGCAAGCAGGTATCTTACGAGGTTGACCTGTTGATAGATAAAAAAGATGGTGAACCGGTTTGGATCTCGGTATTTAACTCGGTGATCCGCGACAGTGCCGGGCAAACAGATAAATTTATCAGGGTTATTATTGATATAACCCAGCGTAAAAAGATTGAGCAGGACCTGGAGATCCTGTCCTTCGCGGCCCGCAAATCGCCAAGCGGTATCCTGATCCGCAGTAATACGGGCGAGGTGGTCTGGATGAATGAAGCCCTGGAGAGTATAACAGGTTATACGCTTGACGAAATGCGTGGTAAAATGTTTGGCACTATGCTGGTTGGCGAAGATACCGACCTTAATGTGTTTAACGCGGCAGTGAAAGCTGTAGAGGAAAAACGGGGATATGAAGTTGAAATAAAAGTTTATAAAAAGGACAAAACCCCAATCTGGATCTTTCTGTCAAATAGCCCTTTATTTAATGAAACAGGTAGTGTTGAAAGGCAGATAGCTGTCATGGTTGACATCACCGAACGTAAGAAAACCGAAGAGCAGGTAACCATGCTTTCATTAGTGGCCAGCAGCACTGCCAGTGGCGTGGTAATTAATAACAGCGATGGTAAGGTTGAGTGGGTCAATAAAGCCTTTGAGCAAATAACCGGCTATACTTTGCTTGATGTAAAAGACAACCATCTTGGCGATGTGCTGAAAGGGGAGCTTACCGACGTATCTATTATCCAAAAGGCACGGGAGTTATCCCGCAATAAACAATCATTTGAGGTTGACCTGCTGGTTTACCGGAAAGACAGGCAGCCGTTGTGGATCTCGGTGATCAACTCGGTGATCATTAACAGTAAGGGCGAAGTTGATAAATACATAGAGGTTATCATTGACATAACTGCTAAAAAGAAAGCCGAAATTGAACTCATTAATGCCCGGGAGGAAGCCATACAGCTGAGCCGCGCCAAAGATATGTTCATATCGGTAATGAGCCACGAGATCCGTACGCCGCTGAATGCCGTAATTGGTATGTCGCATTTGTTGCTGGAGGATGATCCGCTTGATGGGCAAAAGGAAAACCTTAATATTCTGAAATTCTCGGCCGAAAACCTGATGACGCTCATCAACGATGTGCTTGATTTTGCCAAGATCGAAACCGGGAACGTTGAGCTGGAGAAGGAGCGGGTTAATTTAACCGAACTTGTTCAAAGCATAACAAGCTCCATGCAGTATAAAGCCGCCGAAAAAAATATATATATTAGCAAAAGCATTGATGAGGCCATACCCAAAGTGATTTTGGGCGACCGTACCCGGCTGATCCAGATATTACTAAACCTTGTTGGTAATGCCATTAAATTTACCGAAAAAGGCGGAGTTACCATCGATCTGAAAGTAATACAGCAATCAGAACAGGATGTGCGCATCAGGTTTGCAGTAATTGATACCGGCATAGGCATTGCCGCAAATAAACTGGGGACTATATTTGAGCAGTTTAAGCAGGCCGAACTGGATACTACACGCAAGTTTGGAGGTACCGGCCTTGGCCTCGCTATCAGCAAGCGGTTAATTGAACTGCATGACTCGCGCATAAATGTTGACAGCGTACCGGGACAGGGATCAACATTTTGGTTTACCATAGGCTTTAAAAAGGGAGATTACCAGTCAAACAGAAATAGTAATAACGTGGAAGAAGGACTTAAAATAAATGTTTTAGTAGTTGATGACAACCAGATTAACCGCCTGCTCATTAATAAGATATTAAAGAAATGGGGTGCCAATGCTGATTTTGCCGAAAACGGCATTGAAGCTATTGAAAAGGTTGAAACCAACCGCAACTACAACGTAGTGCTGATGGATATCCACATGCCCGAAATGGGCGGTTTGGAAGCTACAGGCATTATCCGCGCTAAAACAGAAACTTATTTCCAGCAGTTACCGATCATTGCCCTTACGGCCTCTATGCTCAGCAACCAAATGGGCGAGATTAACGATGCCGGAATGAATGACTACATCCTTAAACCCTTTGACCCGAGGGTGCTTTACGATAAACTAAGCAGATATCAGCAGCAGTAGGGGTTAGTGATTAGAGACTGGAGATTAGAGGTGAGTTTGTTTAAATCCCCGTACTAAAACAGATGTCATTATAAGCGATAGTGCGGCAATCGCACGGAAGCGTGACCGCCCTGTATAGTATGCGATTGCCATGTCGAACCCCTGGCTCATTCCCATGTTGCTTCTCAACAATGACATGATTAGTATCCTACTCGATTATGGCCCTACACCGCATAAGCTATAGCCGCTATACTTAACTTCAAACCAGGAACTTTCAATAACTCTGCGCCGCAGGCTTCAAGGGTAGAGCCGGTAGTCACTATATCGTCAACTAATAAAACGTGTTTACCTTCAAGCGCAGCCGGATCTTGAACCGCGAATACATGCCGCATATTTTCAAACCGGGCAAAGCGCGACCGTTGGGTTTGCGTTTTGGTGGCCACCGTACGTACAAGGCTGTGCTCATCAACAACCGCCTTTAATTTTTCGGCAAGGCCATGGGCAAAGCAGGCGCTTTGGTTATAGCCACGTTCGCGCTGGCGGCGTTTATGGAGCGGCACCGGAATAATTACATCTGCGGTATTAAAAATATCATTTGCGGCAAGCTGTGCCCCTGCAATGCCTCCCAACAGATTGCCGATCTCCTGCATGCCTTTGTATTTAAAATGGTGCATCAGGTTCTGAATCTTTCCTCCTTTATGAAAATAATAGAGCGCGTAGGCGGCTTCCACATTAATTTTACCCCAAAACTGCTGGGCTACAATATTAGCAGGTTGCTGATGAAAATTGGTAAAAGGTAAATTGAAGCGGCAATCGCTGCAAATGATATGCTCACCTGCTACCAAGCTTGCCTGGCAGGCCGGGCAAAGCTCCGGGAACAGCAGGGCGGCAAAATCTGAAAGGTAGGCATGCAGTAATTTCATGCCCTCAATTTAATATGGATTTTTTAAACTTCGGCCAGTTTATCTTTTTCTTTGATGGCAAGCTGACCGCAGGCAGCGTCAATATCCTTGCCGCGGCTGCGGCGGAGGTGCGTGTTAATACCTTGTTTGGTGAGGTAATCGGCAAATGCTTCAACTTTATCCTCGCCGGCATTGATGTAGCTGGCAAAAGCAATAGGATTGTATTCAATGATGTTGACCTTGCAGGGCAGGTGTTTGCAAAATTTAGCCAGCTCCATAGCGTCCTGGATACCATCGTTCACACCATCAAAAATAATGTACTCGTAGGTCACCGGGTTTTTGGTTTTGGCGTAGTAATATTTTAATGCCTCGGCCAGGGCCTTTAACGAATTTTGCTCGTTGATGGGCATAATAGTATTCCGTTTTTCGTCGTTTGCCGCGTGAAGGGAAAGGGCAAGATTAAATTTTACCTGGTCGTCGCCCAGTTTTTTGATCATTTTGGCAATGCCGGCTGTTGATACAGTAATGCGTTTGGCAGCCATATTAAGCCCATCCTCGGAGGTAATGCGCTCTATCGACTTCATCATGTTGGCATAGTTAAGCAATGGCTCGCCCATGCCCATGTAAACAATGTTTGATAAAGGCTGATTGTAGTTTTCGCGGGCTTGCTGATCAATTAAAACTACCTGGTCGTAAATTTCATCGGGGTTGAGGTTCCTTTTGCGCTCCATATAACCGGTGGCACAAAATTTACAGGTAAGGCTGCAACCCACCTGCGATGATACACAGGCCGTCATGCGGCCGGGAGTTGGAATTAAAACGCCCTCAATTAAGTGGTTGTCGTGTAAAATAAAAGAATTTTTTATAGTTTTATCAGCACTAACCTGTGAAGAATTAATTTTTACATTATTAATTACAAAATTTGCATCCAGTTTAGCACGGAGTTCTTTTGAAATATTGCTCATCTCGTTGAAAGAAAAGCAAGATTTTTTCCAAAGCCATTCATACACCTGTTTTGCCCTGAAGCCTTTTTCATCCATACGGATGAAATGCTCCTGTAAAGCATTCAGGCTCAGGCTACGGATGTCAATTTTATCTTTTGTATTGTTCACAGTGCAAAAGTACTTAAATTTAAAAAAATCTATCTTTTTTTAAAGTCATTCTTTTTGGCTAATAAAAAACAATAACTAAAAGTTAATTGTACTTATTTTGCAGGACAGATTGTTTTGAAAAACGTTATGTGTTACGATACTAAGTTTAAATTTTAATGAAAAGTTTTAGAGCCGATTACGTTTTTCCTGTTTATGCCGATCCGATTAAAAATGGAATAGTTACTGTTGATGATCAGGGGAAGATCATAGCTGTTACCGATAATACCAAGTCCCCTGGCGGGCAAATACAGCAGGTAAGCGGTGTTATTTGCCCGGGATTTATCAATACGCATTGCCATACCGAACTTTCTCATTTAAAAGATAAAGTAAAGCCCAAAGGCGGCCTGGTAAATTTTATAAAAGACGTTCAATCCTTACGCAATACCGATCAGCAGGAGGTTCTTGATGCCATAGCTAAGGCCGATCAGGAAATGTATGATAACGGTATTGTAGCCGTTGGTGATATCTCCAACACTAATAATAGTGTTGCGATGAAAAAACAAAGCAAGTTATACTATCATACCTTTGTTGAAACTTTTGGTTTTTTGCCCGAAAAGGCTGCTGAAGTTTTTGAAAAAGCGCTGGCCCTGCTTAGTGAATTTAAGCCCGGCTCGTGTTCTATAACCCCGCATGCGCCGTATTCGGTATCAAAGGAGTTATTTAAGCTGATTAAAAAGCACAGCGATACCAACGATGAAAACCTGCTCAGTATCCATAACCAGGAGTGTGAGGATGAGAACAAATTTTACCGGTATAAACTTGGTGCTTTTTTAGAGTTGTACGAGCATTTTGGTATGGATATATCCTATTTCAAACCGCAGGCCCGTAACTCGGTACAATCTATTATCCCGCTGCTCTCTAACCAGCAAAAGGTTTTGCTGGTACATAATACCTGTACTAACCTGAAGGATATTTACTTCATCAAACGGTTTGACAGAAAGATAAACTGGTGTTTTTGCCCTAATGCAAACCTTTATATTGAAGGGCGTTTACCTAAAATTGATCTTTTTGTTGACCAGGGTTTTAATATTACCCTTGGTACCGACAGCCTTGCATCAAACAGCAAATTATGCTTACTGAGCGAGATGCGAGCTATTCAACAAAAGTTCCCTTCTATAAGCTTACCGCGCCTGGTTGAATGGGGGACCCGTAATGGAGCCGAATACCTGGGTATCGACGATGAAAAAGGCACGCTTGAAGCAGGCAAAACCCCGGGCCTGAACCTGATCAGTGGCCTTGATGGGTTTAAGATCACCCCCGAAACCAAAGTAAAGAAACTGATATAAATTGACACTAATTTTCACGAATTAGATCGAATTACACGAATAACGTAAAGGAAACATTCATGTAATTCGATTAAATTATAAGCAATTTATACAAGGATTGGTGCAGATATTGTCCTTTACTCGGCCACCTCGATGGGTTTAAGATCGCCCCCGAAACCAAAGTGAAAAAGCCGATATAGTTGACACTAATTTTCACGAATCAGATCGAATTACACGAATAACGTCAAGAAAATATTCGTGTAATTCGATTAAATTATAAGTAAGCTATACAAGGATTCGTGCAGATATCATCCTTTACTTACCGGCACTGTCAAATGAATTGTAACTTCGGGCGGTGTGCCGCTTCTGTCGATGCCATACTTAGGAGGCAGTACTTTAAAATCACCTTTAAATACACCCTCGCTGCCTTTGTCGTCAAAAGTAAAATGGATGGCTTCGGGGTTGGTTTTGCCTTTCATGGTTAGCTTTCCGCTGGCTACGTAGCCGTTACCGCTTTTTGATACCGAGGTTGATTCAAATTTAATGGTTGGATAATCGTCGGCGCCCAGGGCCGATTTTACGTGGCTGGTTTTAATAAAGAAACCGGTTGCCGCGGTTGTAACATCAATAGTTGCCGAAATTTTAGCTTGTTCGGGATGGTCTTTATCAAATGTTATATCGGCTTTTAAACCGCCGAATGAACCGCTCACCCTGTGGCCTTCAAAAGTTACCTGGGCTTCATCGCCTTTCACCTTCCAGTTGCCAAAAATAGCGAATGCCGAAAAGGCTGTAAAAGCAATGATCAGGGCAGAAAAAATAATTTTTTTCATAAAATAGATTTTTAGAGTTATATCAATCAAAATAAAATGTAATGCGTTTGGTAGTAATTACGCTTGTTAAGTAAAACAGGTTGCTTAGCCGGAAAAAAGTTACCTTTGCACCAGTAGGGTTGTTAGCTTTAAGCTTTGAGCATTCCGCTTTTAATTTAATACCTGTCAAATCTAATGATCAAACATCTCAATATTACAGTTAAAGGCAAAGTGCAGGGTGTTTTTTACCGTAAATCAACCAAAGCGGTTGCGGATCAGCTCGGTGTACGCGGTTTTGTATTGAATGAGCCCAACGGTGATGTGTACATCGAAGCCGAGGCTGATGACACATTTCTTGATATGTTTCTTGAATGGTGTAATGAGGGCCCTCAGGATGCCGAGGTAAATGCCGTTGAAAGCCATGAAGGCGAATTGAAAAACTATCGTAATTTTGAGGTTGTTAAAAGGCGTTTGTAACTAAATACAAACCCATTAAATCGAATATCTCCATTGTCTACTATAAAAAAATTCGCTGGGCAAACTGCTATATATGGTCTGAGTACCATCATTTCCCGGATGATCTACTTTGTTTTAACGCCAATTTATACCCGTACCCTGCCGGTAAATGCTAATGGCGTTTTTACATCGGTATATGGAAGTGCTTCTATCATTAACGCCATTTTGGCTTTTGGTATGGAAACTACTTATTTCAGGTATCTGCAAAAACGTTCGGATAACAAACAGCAGGTTTATAATAACGCGTTTGGTGTTGTTATAATGGTATCAGTAATATTCCTGGTTTTTTGTGTACTATTTTTAAATCCTATTGTCAATTACATGCAGGCCGGCGTCACTAAAGATCATGCCGACTATACTTTTTACGTAAAGTGCTTCCTTGTAATTTTAGTGCTTGATGCTTTTTGCGTAATCCCTTTTGCCCGCATCAGGGCAGAAGGCCGCCCCATAAAATACGCCATTATCAAATGCTCAAACATCGGCCTTGTGATGATGCTCAATTTGTTTTTTCTGTTCGGCGTTCCGTTTATAATAAATCATCATTTGCCGGCCGGAGCATGGATGGCAGGTTGGTACAGGCCCAATTGGGTAGGGTATGTGTTTTTAGCTAACGCAATAGCGAGCGGGCTTACCATACTATTGTTATTGCCCGAGATATTGCAAATGAAGCTGAAGTTTGACGGTGCCATGTTAAGCGAAATGTTTGCATACAGCTGGCCTATATTGATAGCCAATATATCGTTCATCATTAATGAGTCATTGGATAAAGTGATGCTGAAGCAAATGCTGCCCCAAAGTATTGCCGATACGCATGTGGGCATTTATGGCACCTGCGCCAAGATTGCATTATTCCTGAGTATTTTTGTGCAGGCCTTCAGGTTAGGCGCCGAACCGTTTTTCTTCAGCCATGCAAAAAACAAAAACTCGGGCGAAACTTATGCCCGCATCATGACCTACTTTGTAATTATGGTAGCCGTTATATGTGTAGCACTTATTGCCAATGTTGATATACTGGCGACTGTTATAGTAGGAAAGGAAACGCATGAGGTGAAACATCATATAGTTTACAATCCGTTTTGGCAGGGCCTTGGCGTTGTACCGCCTTTGTTGTTCGGTTACCTGAGCCTTGGTATTTATATGAATCTTTCGGTGTGGTATAAATTGTCTGACCAAACCCGGTATGGCTTATATATATCTGGTATAGGGGCGGTATTAACCGTTATTTTAAACTGGCTGCTTATTCCTAAATACAGCTATATGGCGTCGGCGTGGATCTCGTTCGCGGCCTATGCTACCATGATGGTGCTCTCGTACCTGTGGGGGCAAAAAAATTACCCCATCCCATACAACTTAAAAAAGAACCTTGCGTATATAATTGTCTCGGTATTGTTTGTTTTTCTGTCGTTCACGGTATTTAAACGTAATATTTTTGTTGGTAACGGGCTTTTACTTTTATTTGCGGCCGGGGCGTATTACTTTGAGCGCAAGGAGTTAAAAGCTATATTTAAACGATGATCATCCGCATAATTAACAAATCAAAAAATAGTTTACCGGCTTATGAAACTGCTCATGCGGCAGGCATGGACCTGCGTGCCGATGTAGAAACTACGGTAGTGCTTAAACCAATGGAACGTAAACTCATTCCAACAGGTTTATATATTGAATTACCCGAGGGTTTCGAAGCGCAAATCCGCCCAAGAAGCGGTCTGGCATTTAAGCATGGTATTGGTATTGTTAATTCGCCGGGTACCATTGATGCTGATTATCGCGGAGAGATCAAGGTATTGCTCATCAATTTCTCGACAGAAGATTTTGAGGTCAATACCGGCGACAGGATAGCCCAGATGGTAGTTGCCAAACACGAGCGTGTTAACTGGGAGCAGGTAGAAGTACTGAACGAAACCCAAAGGGGCGAAGGCGGCTACGGACACACGGGAAGTAATTAGAGTCAGGACTATAAGAGTCAGGAAGCAAGAAAGAAATATAGTCAAGACCATTAGAGTCAGGAAGCAAGAAGAATGAAGATTGGTAAAAGCAATATTAAATTAGAAAGTACACGGAAAACACACCTGTTTTCTGCGCCTTTTCTTGCGTCTTTATTCTTGCCTCTTGCCATCTTGCCTCTAAATTCTCAGGCTCAGCATAAAAAGAACGGCGATAATAAAACACTGGCATCGGCAGGTAAGGTGATGAGTTATCAGGACAGCGCTATGGTTAAGCAGCTTTTCTTTTCGGCCCTGCGCGAAAAAACGGTTGAGAACTATAAGCTTGCCACCGAAATGTTTGAGCGCGTTTTACAGGCCGACCCCGCAAATGATGCTTCCTTATATGAACTGGCAAACCTTAAAAGGCAGCAAAATGATTTTGCAGCTTCTGAGCCCCTCCTGGAGCAGGCTGTAGCAATAAATAAGGATAACGAATGGTATTGGGCAGCATTGGCCGATAGCTATGAAAAAACCAATACCATTGATAAGCTTGAAAATGTTTTTAACCAGCTGATCAGGCTTAACCCGGATAAATCAGCGTATTATTTTGACAAGGCCAATGCTTTTACCATCCTGAAAAGGTACGATGATGCCCTTAAGGTATATGATGAGATTGAAAAATTGAACGGCCCGAGTGATGATCTTTTAGCCAATCGTCAAAAGATCTATTTAAAGCAGGGCAAAATTGACCAGGCCACTTCCGAACTGGAAAAGCAGATAGCCGCTAATCCCGGGGAGATCCGTTACTACCTGGCCCTTGGCGAGGTTTACAACTCGAACGGGTTTGCCGATAAGGCGCTTAAAGTATTGCAGCAAGCTGAAAAGCTTGATCCGCGAAATGGTTTGGTGCACTTTGCGCTGGCCGATATCTATCGCGATAAAAAGAACAACGAAGCCAGCTTTAATGAGCTTACCCAGGGATTTGCCATTCCGGATATCGGCATCGATCAAAAAATTAATATTATATCCGGATACTTTCCTAAGTTTCCGGAGGCTAATGCAAAAGCCAGCGCGCTTGAATTAAGTCGGATCCTGACCGTTGCCCATCCTAACGATGCCAGGGCTTATGCTATTTACGGCGATATGCTGATCCAGAATACCAAATATAAAGAGGCAAAGCCGGTACTTAAAAAATCGGCCCAGCTTAATAACCAGGTGTACAATGTTCAGGAACAGCTGGTGCGCCTGGATTTAGGCGACAATGACCTTGATGCCGCTATTAAAGATGGTGAAAACGCATTGTCATTATTCCCGAACCAGGCCTGGATGAATTATCTTGTCGGTGTTGCCTGGGCACAAAAAAAGGATAACAATAAGGCGGTTGGTTATCTTAAAAACGCCACTTCATTAGAACTTCAGGATAAGGAGCTACTTTCGTTAAGTTTTTCATTATTGGGCGATTGCTATCATGAGTTGAAGAATATTAAAAGTTCTGACGAGAGTTATGAGAAAGCTTTAACCTACAATCCGGATAATGCATTCACTTTAAACAATTATGCGTATTATTTATCGTTAAGGAATGAGCAATTGGAAAAGGCGGCAGCAATGTCGGCACATTCCAATGAGCTGCAGCCTAATACAGCATCGTTTGAAGATACTTATGCCTGGATCCTGTTTAAACAAAAAAAATATGCCCAGGCCAAAGAATGGATGGAGAAAGCCCTGACGCATGATAAAGACAACAGCGGGGTTAAGTATGAACATTATGGCGATATATTGTTTTTCCTTGGGAATACCGATGCTGCCGTAACTAACTGGAAAAAGGCGAAAGGCTTTGGTGAGCAGTCACCAGTTTTAGATCGTAAGATAAATGAAAAAAAATATAGCGAATAGTTTACTTATAGCTTGCTGCCTGCTGGTAATGGTAAGCTGTAAAGCGCGTAAACAAGTTTTGGTTACCCGTAAGGCAGATTCGACCGCAAGGACGAGTGATATTGCCGGCAAACTGGCAGCCATAAGGGCAAACCAGGTAAATTTTACAACATTTGCGGGCAAGGCAAAAACCAAGCTTAGCATCAATAATAACAGCAATGATGTTACCCTGAATATCAGGATAGCAAAAGATAAAAGGATCTGGGTTTCCATCACAGCAGTATTAGGCATTGAAGCTGCCCGCGCCGTTATAACGCCCGACAGCATTATGATCATTAACCGCTTGCAAAGCGTTTACATTAAAAAGCCGTTTAGCTATATATATACTTACGCTAGCAAAGAGGTTAATTATAAAACACTCGAGTCGTTGCTGATTGGCAACGCCGTGCCCGAGCTGGTTAATGAGCAGGCCACTATTGATCATACCGATGGCAATACAACTTTGAGCGGCACCCTGAATGATCTGGTTTACAAGCTGATACTGGGTCCGGATAATAAGGTTACGCAAACCAATTTAGATAACCAGCGCCAGGCGCAATCGTTACAGGTTACCAATAATACCTTTATCGAAGCAACAAACCGGGTATTGCCGGCACAAATAGATATCGCATCAGTAGTAAAAGATAAAAAAATACAAGTTAATTTGCATTATACTAAGGCCGATTTTGAAGTACAGCAAAACTATCCGTTCAGCATTCCTGACGGGTACGAGCCTGGCAAATAATTAATATGTTTATTTAATGAAGTTTTTAAAAGCAGTTTTCTTTTTATTATTGGTACTGGCAGCAGTTAATGTACACGCGCAAAGCAGTGACGAACTGAAACGTCGTAAAGCACAGCTGAATAAAGAGCTTGAACAATTAAATGAAGATTACAATGAAACTTTAAACAATAAAAAGGCTTCATTAAAGCAACTAAGCATACTCAAGGCACAGATAAACCTGAGACAGGAAAAAATAGAAAATATCAACTCTGAAGTGAGGCTTTTGGATAACCAGATCTCAGAGAGTAGTAATAACGTACGTAGTTTACAGTCGCAATTAGATCAGCTTAAAAAGGAATACGCGGCTATGATCCTGTTTGCATATCGCAATCAAAGTGCATATAATAAAATGATGTTCCTTTTTGCATCAAAAGACTTTAACCAGGCCTATAAGCGTTTAAAATATTTACAGCAGTTTGGTACCTACCGTGAGCGGCAGGCCGCCTATATACAAGGTACACAGAAGGAGCTGCATGTTAAAATTAATGAGCTTGACCGGACAAAGGACGAAAAGAATGATCTTTTAAAGGATCAGCAAAAAGAAAAAGAAACACTGGGTAATGAACGTAATAACCAGGTTAAAGTAGTAAGCGATCTGTCGCAGCATGAGGGGATCCTGAAGAAACAGCAAAAAGATCTGCAGGCTAAGATAGTAAAAACAAACCGCGCTATTAACGAAGCTATCCGCAGGGAAATTGAAGAGGCCAGGCGCAGGGCTGCTGAAGAAGAAAGACGCAGGGCTGAAGAAGCTGCAAGACTGGCCGCAGCCAAAGCAAAGGCCGAAAATAAGCCCGCGCCTGTTGCACCGGCTCCGGCTAAGCCGGCTGCCGCGCGCAGTACATCAAGTGTATTGAATGCCACACCCGAGGCCGCTAAGCTGTCGAACGACTTTTTGGGTAATCGCGGTGGTTTGCCATGGCCGGTATCCAACGGGATAATTACCCAGGGTTTTGGTACCTATACCACGCCTGAAGGTATCAGGAGTGAAAGTACAGGTGTTGATATCCGTACTAACCAGGGCAGCACCGTAAGGGCTGTATTTGATGGTACGGTTGTAAAAGTGGGTGATGTGAGCGGCACCTATTTGGTAATTATATTGCATGGGGAGTATTTTACAGCTTACAGTAATTTACGGTCGGTAACTGTTGCGCGTGGGCAAAAAGTGAGCACCAAACAAGCTATCGGCACGGTGGCAACTGATCCATCGACAGGAGAAACGGAGGCGCACTTTGAAATTTATAAAGGAACAACACCGGTTAACCCCAAGATCTGGCTGGCGCCTAACTAATTAGTTATGAACTATAAGAAATTTTAATTGTATATATTTGTATCCTTAAACAGAATGCTATGTTAAGTTCAGTTTTGTTATTTTTAAATATTGGTACGGGCGAGATGGTACTGATACTTTTTGCAGCATTGATGCTATTTGGCGGCGAAAAACTGCCCGGCCTGGCACGGAGCCTGGGTAAAGGGATCCGCGACTTTAAAGATGCCTCTGAAGATGTTAAACGTGAGATCAATAACCAGATCAATAATTACGAGGAAAAGAAACCTGCACCTAAAGTAGAAGAAGAAAAACCGCTTTTAGATGAAAAAGCTTCAGAAGCTCCGGAAGCTGCAGCTGAGCACGAAAAGCCGGTTGTTGAAAATACTGTTCCAAATACAATCGCGATCAGTGATTATCATGTAAATACCCCGGCTGAGCCGGAACACCAAAGTCATATCAATTTAGATAAGACCATTACCGGTAGCCATCTGGATACCGAAAAAGAAGAAGAATACAAATCATAATATAATATTAATCATACATAAAACTTAAAATCATGGGTGGATTAGGCGCACCAGAAATTATTCTGATCATCATTGCGATACTTTTATTATTCGGCGGTAAAAAAATACCTGAATTAATGAGAGGCTTAGGGAAAGGCGTTAAGGAATTTAAAGACGCGCAAAACAGCGACGGCTCATCTTCTTCATCTGAAGAAAAAAAAGCTTAATACCCTAACAGGGATTAGGTTTTAATGCCATTTTTATCGAGTATATGAACTTATCTGTTGATTTATTTCTTATTTCAACGGATAAGTTTTTTATTTTAGCCCCATGGCTAATATTTATTCCTCTTTAACCGAAATAAAGAGCGGGTTGGAACGTGCAGAAATTACTGTTGAAGGTCTTGTAAAGGGCTATTTGCTTGAAATTGAAAAAAATGCTCATTTAAACGCTTTTAATGAAGTGTTTGCCGATGAAGCGCTGATTGCTGCAAAAAACGTTGACAACAAAATAAAGAATGGCACCGGCGGCAAATTAGCCGGTATGGTTGTCGGCATTAAAGATAATATCTGCTATAAAGGGCACCAGGTTAGTGCCTCCTCAAAAATCTTAACCGGTTTCACTTCCATCTTTTCATCAACCGTGGTTGAACGCCTGCTGGCCGAAGACGCGGTGATCATTGGGCGCTGTAACTGCGATGAATTTGCCATGGGCGCCACCAACGAATCATCATACTTTGGCCCGGTAAAAAACCATGCCGATGAAACTAAAGTTGCAGGCGGTTCGTCGGGCGGTTCGGCTGTGGCCGTACAAGCAGGGATGTGCCATGCCGCTTTAGGTACGGATACGGGTGGTTCGGTAAGGCAGCCGGCTTCATTTTGCGGTGTTGTAGGTTTAAAGCCAACATACGGAACAATTTCAAGGCACGGTATTATCGCCTATGCTTCCTCGTTTGACCAGGTTGGCCCTATCACTAAATCGGTAGAAGACGCTGCATTATTGCTGGAAGTACTCGCAGGTCCGGATGAATATGACAGTACGTTATCACAAACTCCGCCACCTGCATCATATACTAATCTTCAAAAGCCGGGAAAAAAGAAGATAGCTTACCTGCAGGAAGCCATATCAAGCCCGGGTGTTGACACCGAAGTAAAAGACAACCTTGTACAATACATCGATAAGCTGCGTGCCGATGGGCACACAGTTACCCCGATAGCTTTTGAGCTGCTGGAATACCTGGTGCCAACTTACTATATCCTGGCCATGGCCGAAGCGTCATCAAACCTGGCAAGGTACGATGGTGTGCATTACGGTTATCGCAGTCCGCTGGCTACAGATTTACAGTCTACTTATAAACGTTCCCGTTCTGAAGGTTTTGGTAAGGAAGTAAAGCGCCGTATCATGCTGGGCACTTTTGTTTTGAGCGCGGGTTATTACGATGCCTACTATGCAAAAGCACAAAAAGTACGCAGGCTGATCCAGGAAAAAACTAACCAGATACTGGAAGAGTATGATTTTATACTGGTGCCTACCGCGCCCGAACCGGCTTTTGACATAGGTAAGGAAGAGAAAGATCCGGTGGTAATGTATCTTTCTGACATATTTACCGTACAAGCCTCATTAACCGGCGTGCCGGCCATATCAATACCTACGGGCAATAACAGCAACGGTTTGCCGTTAGGTTTACAGTTATTAACAAAGCACTTTGGCGAACAGCAACTGTTAGATTTTGCCAAATATTTTCTCGATCTGTAATAAAAAAATGATATTTTAGTAAAATGCTGATGCTTTGGGCATTATAAATTAATCAAATCCCTGAATAAATGAAGAGATTATTTACGCTGACCATTTGCCTCTTATCACTCCAAGTTTTACAAGCCGAAACAAACACAACCAATTCAGCAAAGTCAATTAAGCAAATAAACCGGGTAACCAAATTTACCCCCGATATTGTAAACGCCGACACTACTATTTTACCGGTGCTTAATCAGTCGTTGCCGTTAAGTACATACGGCGGTTTGTACAAGCGCAGGTTAGATTCCATCCGCAAGGATATCCAGCTTGATTATAATGAATATGTGCAGGCTTATATCGATCTGTATATGCACAATCGCGAAGAAATGGGCCAGGTAGCAGGCTTAACCAAATATTACTTCCCCATATACGAAAAGGCTTTCCGTGAAGCCGGGATCCCCGAAGAAATAAAATTCCTGTCGATTGTGGAATCGAAACTTGATCCAAACGCGGTATCAAGGGTAGGGGCCACAGGTCTTTGGCAGTTTATGGGTACCACGGCAAAAACTTATGGCTTAAACATGGATAACTATGTTGATGAACGCCGTGACCCTATCCAGTCGAGCTATGCTGCGGCTGCCTATCTGAAGGATGCCTACCAGGAATTTGGCGACTGGCTACTGGCCATTGCCTCGTATAATTGCGGTAAAAGCAATGTGGAACGCGCCGTTGAAAAAGCAGGTGGCGTAACTGATTTCTGGAGCATTCGCCAGTACCTGCCTGTTGAAACCCGCGGGTATGTGCCGGCTTTCATCGCCATGAATTATGTAATGCATTATTTTAATAAGCATAACATTGTTGCGCAGGCTTGCAACTTCTCTACCCGCACCGATACGGTAATGGTTAAAAGAGTTGTTCCTTTGAGCAATGTTGCCCAGGCACTTGATGTTAGTTTAAGGGAGATCACCATCCTTAACCCATCGTACCGGATGGCTGTTGTTAATGGCAGTGAAAAAACGCCGCGCAGGCTTATCATCCCCCAAACCGCCAAAGATAATTACGCTGCTTTGTATAACGTGCTAAATGGTGTTAATACCCCCGTAGCTCCTGCCGCCCCTAAACCGGCTGCTTACGCTGCTGTTCAATATACGCCGGGTAAGTCTGAACGCAAAATCCCTACCCATCATAAAGTGAAGAGAGGCGAAACACTTGCTTCTATAGCTGATATGTTTGGTTGTGAGGTATCTGATCTTAAAGTTTGGAACCATCTCAAAACTAACCGCGCACCAATAGGGGCTATGTTAAGGGTATCGGCAGGGGAAGTTGCTGCCAACGTGCAGGATGACGGCCAGTATTCAAAGAATTAATTTTTTTAGTCGGAGATTCCGATGTCCGCAAATCCGAAAGTATTTTTAGTCGGGAAGTCCGCAGTCCGCAAGTTGAAATCCAGCTTTCGAACTTGTCTTTTATACTATTGTAAGTGCTTCAATCGCCGCCCGGTTAATGGCTACAGTGGTACAGCGACCGCAAACAAAGTACTTTTAGCGGATTGTTAGTGTAACCCTCTGTTTTATTATATATCTTATTGTCAAGATTTTATATTGACAAATTGCGAAAAGTGTTAACCCTGTTAACCCCCATCGCCGCCGCTCGTATCATGGCGAGTGGCTACTATCAAGCGGCCTCTGGCCGCCGGGGCAAAAGCAGCTTAGCCGTTATGTCTCATTAACTTGCGCTTGTTTGCAACGAGTGCTTATCTTGGGTTTGTCTTGTCCTGAAATAGGTTTACACAACAGTAAACAAAAATGGAAAGATATTCAAAGACCTATGGGAGTAAATGGCAGAGCCGATACAGTGATGAGTTTAAGCGAAAAATTTGCCAGGAATATTTAACAGGAGAAGAAGGCCTGAGTTTTCTTGAGCGGAAATATAATTTAGGGAATAGCCGGATTTCAGCCTGGTTAAAATCGTTTGGCCTGGAGAAAAAAAGACCGGTTTATGTATCTTCGTGTATCATGCCAGCAAAGAGAGATCCGGATATCCAGCCTGAAGATAGTGCATCAGTTAAGTTGCTGAAAAAGCAACTGGAAGATGCGCTTCTGGAAAAGGAGCTTTATCGTAAAATGATAGAAGTTGCTGAAAGAGACCTGAAGATCAATATCCGAAAAAAGTCCGTTACCAAGTAATCCGTGAGACTAAAAACAGCTATCCCAGGGTAAGCCTTGGAAAGTGCTGTTGTTTACTTGGCATTACCCGACAAGCTTATTATCAACACTTTTGGGAAGCAGAAGCAATTAGTTTTGAACAGGAGATCATCCTAAATGAAGTAAGGCATTTAAGGACTACACATCCGGCTATCGGTGTCAGAAAGCTCTATGTATTATTACAATCATTTTTACTTGAACATCAGATAAAGATGGGAAGGGATGCCCTTTTTGATCTTCTTGCTGCACATCATCTTTTAGTACGGAAGAAAAGGCGACGTGTTTATACCACCCAGTCTTTTCACTGGTTAAAAAAGTATCCCAACTGTATAAAAGAAATAATCCCTAATAAAGTAAATGAGATATGGGTATCAGATATAACGTATTACCGAACAACCAAAGGCTTTGTATATATAAGTTTTATAACAGATGCATATAGCAGAAAAATTGTTGGTTATCATGCTGCTGACACATTAGAAGCTGTTCATACGCTGAGTGCTTTACAAATGGCCCTCAGAGAAAACAGGCAACCGATAAATGGTTTAATACATCATTCAGACAGAGGGGTTCAATATTGCAGTTATGATTATGTAAAGCTATTACAGGACAACAATATAATCATCAGCATGACTGAAAACGGTGATCCTTTAGAAAATGCAATTGCTGAAAGGATCAACGGAATCATCAAACAGGAGTACCTGGAACATCAGAGTCTGAGTACCAAAGAAGAGGTAATGGAACTATTAATTAAGTCTGTAAAAAGCTATAATAACCAAAGACCACATATGAGTTGTAATATGCTCACACCTGAGTTTGTACATCAAAATAATATAGAAGCAGAGCGAACATGGAAAAATTATTATAAATCTCAAAATGTGGTTTTGTAAACCTATTTTAGGACTAATAAATATTGTAAACGTATAACAGGATTTAGCATTTAATCTGTAAACTTTTTTTAGGACGAGACAGTTAGCGTTTATAACGCGACTGGCGATGCAATCGCCAAACCATATTAAGCACTCGTTGCAAACGAGCGCAAGAGATGATAGTATAAGAATCTTTCGGACTTCCGGACTTTCCGACTTTCGGACATAAAAAAACATTTGTATTTTTATAGATATAAAGTCTTTCCGTGAAAATCTTTCGGACTTATGCGGACTTTCCGACTTCCGGACAAAAATATTGCTATGGAAAAGCCAAAAGAAAATATTGACGAATATATCGCCGGTTTCCCGGAGGATGTTCAACAAAAACTGCAATTGGTACGTGCTACCATCAGGGCTGCCGCGCCTGATGCCGAAGAAGCTATTAAATACGCCATTCCAACATTTATTCTTAACGGTAACCTGGTACACTTCGGCGGTTTTAAAAATCACATCGGTTTTTATCCCACACCGCAGGGTTTGGAAGAATTTAAAGAAGAACTTTCGGGCTATAAAGGGGCAAAAGGTTCGGTTCAGTTTCCACTTGATGAGCCTATGCCCCTCGATCTGATCACCAAAATTGTAAAGTTCAGGGTTCAGAAAAATATGGAGAAGGCAAAGAAGAAAAAATAGAACATTGCCAAATCCGTTCTTTTAAACACATCTTATCAAAACTTTAACCATATTTTATCCTCTTTTTAACATAATCGCAAAAAGGGGCTTTTGTATGTTTGTTCCATAAAAAGAATTGTAATTTTGGGCGCTTCAATTTGAAAAAAATGAATAAAACTAACCGAAAACAGGATGCGCTGAATTACCACTCGCAAGGCCGTCCCGGAAAGATACAAGTTGTACCTACCAAACCAACAAATTCGCAGCGCGACTTAACCATGGCCTACTCGCCCGGTGTGGCTGAACCATGTTTAAAGATTGCTGACAATACCGAAGATGTTTATAAATATACCGCTAAAGGCAATCTTGTAGCCGTGATCAGCAACGGTACTGCCGTACTTGGCCTGGGCAACATCGGCCCTGAGGCCAGTAAACCTGTAATGGAGGGTAAGGGTCTCCTGTTCAAGATATACGCGGATATTGACGTGTTTGATCTTGAATTGAACGCCAAAAGTGTAGATGACTTTGTGAACATCGTAAAGGCGCTTGAGCCTACTTTCGGCGGTGTAAATTTGGAAGACATCTCGGCCCCAACCTGCTTTGAAATTGAGCGCAGGCTAAAAGCCGAAATGAATATTCCCGTAATGCATGATGATCAGCATGGTACCGCCATTATATCGGGGGCAGCTTTAATGAATGCCTGCGAAATCCAGGGTAAAAAACTGGATAAAATAAAAATGGTGGTTAACGGTGCAGGTGCCGCCGCGGTATCCTGCTCAAAAATGTACCTGTCATTAGGGGTTAAAAAAGAAAACCTGGTGATGTTTGATATTAATGGTGTGCTCAACCAGGAACGCACAGACCTTGACGAGATCAGGATGGCGTTTGCTACTGACCGCAAAGACGTTAAAACACTGGCCGATGCTATGAAAAATGCCGACGTATTTGTCGGTCTTTCGGCAGGTAATGTGGTAACCCCCGATATGCTGAAAACCATGGCTAAAAAGCCCATTGTTTTTGCTATGGCCAACCCGGTGCCCGAAATTGATTATGACCTTGCAGCCGGCACACGCGATGATATTATTATGGCAACCGGCCGTTCCGATTTTCCTAACCAGGTAAATAACGTGCTTGGTTTCCCTTACATTTTCCGCGGTGCGCTGGATGTCAGGGCTACTGCCATTAACGAGGAAATGAAGATTGCCGCTACACATGCCATTGCCGAAATGGCTAAAAAACCGGTTCCGGAAGCCGTTAACCTCGCTTATAACCTTACTAACCTGAAATTTGGCAAGGATTATATCATCCCGAAACCAATGGACCAAAGGCTGATCACCGAGGTATCCATGGCGGTGGCAAAAGCGGCCATAGCTTCAGGTGTAGCCCGTAAGGTGATCACCGATTGGGATGCATATGCAGAGGAGCTGAGGGTGCGCCTGGGTACTAATGATAAGCTGCTGCGTAACCTTACCGCTAAAGCAAAACAGAACCCTAAGCGCGTTGTATTTGCCGAGGCCGATAATTATAAGATCTTAAGATCGGCACAGATAGTGAAAGAAGAAGGTATTGCCACCCCCATTTTGCTGGGCAATATCGACAGGATCAAAAAGATCATCCATGATAATGACCTTGATTTGGGTGATGTTCATATCATTGATCCGCGGGAAGGATGTGAGCATATGGATGAGTATACCGAGTTTCTGTATAACAAACGCCAGCGCAGGGGGATTACCCTGTACGAGGCTAAAAAGCAATTGGTAGACCGTAACTACTACGGCGCTTGTATGGTACAATTTGGCCGGGCCGATGCGCTGATCTCAGGTTTAACTAAAAACTATGTAACCACAGTAAAACCGGCCCTCCAAATTATCGGTACTGAGGAAGGTGTTAACCGTGTTGCGGGCATGTATATGATGATCACCGCTAAAGGTCCTGTGTTTTTTGGAGATACAACGGTGAACGTAAACCCATGTGTGAATGATTTGGTTGATATTACCGTGCTGATAGAACGCTCAGTAAAACAGTTTAATATCAGCCCGAGGGTGGCTGTGTTATCATACTCCAACTTTGGTTCGAACGAAGGGGAGATACCAGAAAAAACCAGGGAAACAGTAGCGATACTGCACGAAAAATACCCCGACATGGTTGTCGACGGTGATATGCAGGCCAACTTTGCGCTTAACGCTGATTTGCTTGATGATAACTTCCCGTTCTCAACACTCAATGGTAAACCGGCCAATACACTGATTTTCCCTAACCTGGAGTCGGGTAATATTGCCTATAAACTTTTGCAGGAAATAGGCGGCGCCGAAGCAGTTGGGCCGATATTGGTTGGCTTAAAAAAACCGGTGCATGTGCTGCAGTTGGGCAGTTCGGTACGTGAAATTGTAAATATGGTTACTATTGCAGTGGTTGATGCGCAGGCAAAAGCTGCTGCCAACAGCTAAATAGAACTCCCTCTAAATTTCCCCCGGAGGGGAGGGTTTGAGTAGGGTTAGTAATACATTTTTTATAAAGACGCTGGTATTTAAATACTTAGCGTCTTTATTTTTTAAGGTGAGTATAACGCAGCTTTTTTGTTTGTCATTATATGAACATAATGACGCCGGAATTTTATCTTTGGATAATCACTGTAAAGGCTGTTTGCCATTAACATCATTGTTTAATAAACTTAATAAAGTAATAATATATGTATGATTATATTAGTGGGAAACTAATGTTCAAAAGCCCGTCGTATGTGGTTATAGATGCGGGAGGGGTAGGGTATCATATTAATATTTCGGTAAATACCTATTCGGGCATTAGTGACGACGAGAAATGTAAACTCTTTGCATGGTTACACGTAAAAGAGGACGCGCACACTCTTTACGGCTTTGCTACAGAAGGTGAACGCAGGTTGTTCTTACATTTGATCTCTATTTCGGGTATCGGGCCAAATACGGCAAGGATGATGTTATCGTCCATAAGCCCGGCCGAGATCCAGGCTGCTATTGTGAGCGGTAATGTTTCATTGATCCAGCGGATAAAAGGAATTGGGCCAAAATCGGCTCAGCGGATTATTTTGGAGCTGCAGGATAAGCTGCGTAAGGAAGGCCCCGATACCTTAACTGTTGTGCCGGTGAGCCAGACGGTTAAGGATGAAGCACTATCAGCATTAGTAATGCTGGGCTTTGCGCGTAACGTTGCCGAAAAGGTATTAGACCAGGAGATCAAGAAAAATAATGGCGAATTAACGGTTGAAGAACTAATTAAATTCGCGTTAAAAACGCTATAATTACGGATAAATATCTACTAACTTTTGATCAAAGTATTTACTTATAAGACACTTATAAGTGTGTTGTTCATTGTGGTGTTCGGGGGACTGGGTAATGTGTATGCACAACAAAAGCCTTCGCCTGCGGCTAAAAATGATACAACCAAATCAAATGCACCAATAAACCTGACCGCGCCACGAAGCCAGCGGATGAGGGAAGGTATTTTCAATACCGACCCGGCAGGCCTGGTACGTACCATTGAATATGATCCGGCCACAAACCGTTATATTTTATACGAAAGGGTAGGTAATTTACTTTACCGCCCGCCGCAGTATCTTACGTTTGAGCAATATTTAAAACTTAAAGAACGATCGGTCCAACGGGGCTATTTTCAGCAGCTGGCAGATAATTATGCCTATGATTCGCAGCAGCCGGGGTTTATACCGCCTATAAAGGTCAGGAGCCGTACGTTTGAGCAGATCTTTGGTAGCTCGGTGATTGATATCCGTCCGCAAGGATCAGCAGAAATGATCATGGCCGGGCAGATAAATAAAAACCAGAACCCGCTTTTTAACACCCGCCAGCGCAGTCAGTTTAACTTTAATTTTGATCAGCGCATCCAACTCAACGTAACAGGTAACATAGGTGATAAGTTAAAGATTACCACCAATTACAATACCGACGCGCAGTTCCAGTTTGAAAACCAGATAAAGCTGGATTATACAGGCTCGCCCGACGAGATCATTCAGAAAATTGAGGCTGGCACGGTTAGTATGCCGCTTAATACCACACTGATCACCGGTAGTCAGGCGCTTTTTGGCGTTAAAACCAAGTTGAAATTCGGACGGCTGGATGTTACAAGTATCTTTTCGCAGCAACGCTCACAGTCAAAAACCATCACCATTACCAATGGTTCGCAACAAGGCGAGTTTAGGTTGACCCCTGCCGATTATGAGGCCAACAAGCACTTCTTCCTGTCGCAATATTTCAGGAATAATTACAACAGGGCGCTGGCTAATATCCCGATCATCAGCTCCAATGTAAACATTACTAAAATTGAGGTTTGGACAACCAACCGTACCAACGTAACTACCGATTCGCGCGATATATTGGCTTTCATGGACCTTGGTGAAAATAACCCATACAATAAAACCAGGATAGTAGGCGGCGGAAGCGCTCTGCCTGCGGGTTTTAAAGGGCCAGGTTTCGCCCAGCAATCAAACAACCTGTTATCTGTTTTGCCGCAAAATGCAAGGCTCACCAACTCCAATGATGTTGCCAGCTTTTTCCAGGGATCGGGCAATACGGATAACTATTCCAAACTAACTTACGCCCGCAAGCTTACCGATAAGGAGTATACCCTGCACCCGCAATTAGGTTACATCTCCCTAAATTATCCCTTAAATAATGATGAGGTACTGGCGGTTGCTTACCAGTATACTGTTAATGGTGTGCAATACCAGGTGGGTGAATTTAGCAGCGATGTTGCCGTTAACCCAAATACGCCTAATGTGCTTTTTGTGAAATTGCTGAAAGGCGAGTTATTGAAAACCAACCTGCCTACCTGGGATTTGATGATGAAAAACATTTACTCCCTCGGTGCTTTTCAGATAGCCCCTACCAATTTTAAGTTAACTGTTACCCGCCTTGATGATAAAACGGGGATCGAAAAAACGGTAATGGAAGAGGGGCAAAACCTAAAAGGTAAGCTGTGGCTCCAGGTAGCAGGACTTGATAACCTCAACCAGCAAAGCGATAAAAAGCCGGATGGCTACTTTGACTTTTTAGAAGGAATCACCATCGATTCGCAAAACGGGCGGATCTCGTTCCCGGTGGTGGAGCCTTTTGGTTCGGACCTGGCATCCAAATTTACCCCGGGCGAGACCGACCTGGTTAAACGATACGTTTATCAGCCATTGTATGACTCAACCAAAACCATCGCACAGCAATATTTCCCGGCATTAAACAGGTATGTAATCAAGGGAACTTATACCTCAACAGGTGGTTCAGAGTATCAACTAAATGCAGTTAACATTCCGCAGGGATCGGTGAACGTAACCGCGGGTACCGTGAAGTTGCAGGAAGGGAACGATTATACGGTTGACTACAATGCCGGGCGGATCAGGATTCTGAACCAGGCACTGTTATCTTCCGGCCAGCCTATTACCGTAAAGCTGGAGAATAATGAATTGTTCGGCGTACAGCAAAAGTCATTGTACGGCACCCGGCTTGATTATCATGCCAGCGATAAGCTTCAGTTAGGTGCTACTTTGATGCACCTTACCGAGCAACCTATCACCCAAAATGAAATTGCCGGCGAAGAATCCATCTCCAATACCATTTGGGGCTTTGATGCCAATTACAGTTCAAACTCCCGGTTTTTAACCAGGCTGGTTGATAAGATCCCCGGCATCCATACCAAGGTGCCATCATCCATTAATTTTTATGGTGAGTTTGCCAAACTGATGCCGGGCAGTCCCGGTGCATTGAATTTTGCAGGCTCCAAACACGGCACATCTTATCTTGACGATTTTGAGAACAGTCAATCGGTAATAGATATTAAAGGAGCTAACAGCTGGCAAATTTCAGGAACGCCGCAGCTATTCGGCGAATCGGCTTTGTTTGATAACCTGAGCTATGGCTATAACCGTGCCCGGCTGGCTTTTTATAATATCGACCCTATATTTTATACCAATACAGGTTCCATCCCCATATCAAGAAGCGAGCTTTCCAACCATTATGTAAGGCAGGTAATTGAGCAGGAAGTTTTCCCTTACAAGCAGTCGGCTACCGGGCAGCCGATTAGCCTGGCTACGCTCAACATGGCTTTTTATCCAAGTATCCGTGGGCCGTACAACTATGCTACCACCGGCATTAATCCCGATGGTACCTTGCAAAACCCTAAAACACGCTGGGGCGGTATGTTCAGGAAGCTGGAAACAAATGATTTTGAATCGTTGAACGTATCCTACATCGAGTTTTGGATGCTCGATCCGTTCATATACAAACCCAACTCGGCCGGTGGTGATTTGTACTTTAACTTAGGCTCGATATCGGAAGATATTTTGAAAGATGGACGTAAAAGCCTGGAAAATGGTTTGCCTGTTGACGGCGACCTGACCAAGGTGGATGAAACCAGCTGGGGGCGGGTGTCTAAACTACAGCCGGTTATTAATGCTTTTGATAACAACCCCAATGCCCGTAAACTGCAGGATGTTGGTTTGGACGGCATGAACGACCAGGATGAGCAAACCAAATTTGCCCCGGTTGTTCAGCAGATAAAAGGGCAACTGAACGCGCAGGCCGCGACAGCCATCGCAGCCGACCCTTCGTCAGATGATTATCAGTATTACCAGGGCCCGGCGCTCGATCAGGCCCGTGCCGGCATCCTCGACCGTTATAGCAAATACAACGGCACCGACGGTAACTCGAAAACGGCGCAGCAATCGCAGGCAGAGCTTGGCTTGCAAAACTCGGCTTCAACATCCCTGCCTGATGGCGAGGATATTAACCGCGACAACAACATGAGCCAGGAAGATTCATACTTTCAGTATAAAGTATCCATGCGCCCGGCAGATATGGTGGTAGGGCAAAATTATATCAGCGATAAAGTTACCGCGCAGGTAAAACTGCCCAATGGCACAACACAGGCAGTTAACTGGTACCAGTTCCGCATCCCAATCTCAGATTATCAATTAAAAGTGGGCAATATCCAGGATTTTAAGGCAATCCGTTTTATGAGGATGTTCATGACTAATTTTGCCGATACCGCCGTGCTTCGTTTTGCGACCCTGGAACTGGTGCGCGGCGAGTGGCGTGCTTTCAATACCGAAAAAAATCCGCTGAATGTTATTGCCGATCCGGCTATCCAAAACCCACCGATAGATAATTCGACCATCGACGTGCAGGCTGTGAATATTGAAGAGAACGGTAACCGCACGCCTATACCTTATGTGGTGCCGCCCGGTATTAACCGCCAGCGTAATTACAATAACCTGCAAACCAATACCAAGCTCAACGAGCAATCACTGTCCCTTAATATAAAAAGCCTGCGCGATGGATATTCAAGGGCCGCCTTCCGTACTTTTTATAATGACCTGCGTAAATACAAACGCATGCAAATGTTTATCCATGCCGAGGGTGATTATTTGAAAGATAATGACCTGAACGCGTTTATCCGTCTCGGGGTTGATTACCAGGATAACTATTATGAGTACGAATTGCCTTTAAAAATAACCCAGCCGGGTACCAGCGATGCAGGAGCAATATGGCCGGATGTTAATGAAATGGACCTGGAGCTTGATTTGCTGATCAGAGCAAAGCTTGCGCGTAATCACTCCAATGTGGCCTACAACCAGCTTTTTAAATACACGGAGGGCGATAAGGTAGTTTATATCAAGGGCCAGCCCGATTTAAGCAAGCTGCGTACCATTATGCTTGGCGTGCGCAATCCTTATAAAGGCACAAATGTTTTGCCCGATGATGGGTTGGATAAATCAGGAACTGTTTGGTATGATGAGCTGCGCCTTACCGATTTTGATCAGCGCGGGGGATGGGCCGCTACCGCGAGGATTGATGCCAAGCTTGCCGACTTTGCCGATATTACCGTATCGGGCAGTAAAACAACCATTGGTTTCGGTACCCTTGATTCAAGGCTGAACGACCGGAGCCAGAGTGATGATCAAACCTATGACGTATCGGCCAATGTTGAGCTTGGCAAGTTTTTTCCGGATAAAAGCGGCATCCATATCCCGGCATACATCAATTTGTCATCACAAAGGAGCATGCCGCAATATGATCCCGGAGCGCCGGATGTTGAGCTGAAGGCATCGCTGGCAGCGGCAACGAGCACCAAAGAGCGCGACTCTATCAGGAACGCGGCTATTGATATTACCACCCGCAAAAGCATCAACTTTACCAATGTACATAAGGCGCGTACAAACCAAAATGCGCTTAACCATATTTGGGATATTGAAAACTTTAATGCTACTTATGCCTACACCGAATACAATCACCATGATTTTGTGACGCAGAATGATGTGGAGAAAACCTATAATCTCACACTTGCTTATAACTATACCAATCAGCCCAAATACTACAGCCCATTTGCCAAGATCATCAAAAGCAATATGCTGGCTCTGTTCCGCGATTTGAACTTTAGCCTGCTGCCGTCGCGATTGAATTTCAGTATCAATTTTAACCGCTTTTATTCGGAGAATACCCTGCGCGATAATGACCCCAATAATTATATCCCTATCCCGACGACAACATTCAATAAATATTTCAACATTACCCGTGTATATGGTATAGGCTGGAACCTGTCGAAATCCTTACAAATGGATATTGATGCTACCAATCTTTCGGTTGTGGATGAACCCGCCGGCCGTATCAATGGTTTAAAGCGCGATACCCTTTGGGATAACCTGAAAAAGCTGGGTCGTACAACCAATTATAACCACACCATCAACTTTAATTATACGGTGCCTATTAACAAAATCCCGGGATTGGATTGGATATCGGCAGTAGCGCGTTACAGTACACACTTTAACTGGCAAACACAGCCGCTGTTTGCTATCAATAGTACCGCTTATGATGTTGGTAACAGTATTCAAAACTCAAGGGCAATCCAGCTTAACCCAACCCTGAATATGGTTTCGCTGTATAACAAGTTCCCTTTTATCCGTAAGGCGAATAATCCCAATAAAAAGAGCAATATCCTGATAGGCCTGCTAACCAGCATTAAAAACCTGAGCGCAACCTATACCCGTACCCAGGGAACGTTTTTACCTGGATACTTACCGCAGTCGGGCTTTTTTGGTGCAGATGGTAATGCACCCGGGTTAGGCTTTTTATTAGGTAGCCAGGCAGATATCCGGGCCAGGGCTGTAGCTAGCGGCTGGATCACCACCGATACCCTGCAAAATCAGTTGTATACCACATCGTTAAATGAGGATATGCACTTCAGGGGTATTATTGAACCATTTAAAGATCTGCGGATTGAGCTTAGCGCGTTTAAAACCCAGGACCATAACTACCAGGCTAATTTTAAATACCTGGCATCAAGCAATAGCATCGAAACATTAAGCCCGGTTACATCGGGTAACTACAGTGTATCGTTCCTCACCATTGGTACCGCCTTTGAATCGGCAAAGGGGATAAACAATGTATCGTCTACTTTCCAGAAATTTTTGGATGCCCGCGCCGTAATATCGCAAAGATTAGGGCGTACCAACCCAAATTCGGCAGGGGTTGCTGATGGTTATGCCGATGGTTACGGGCCAAATTCGCAAAATGTGCTGGTGCCGGCGTTTCTGGCAGCATATGCAGGTAAAAATGCTTCGGGCAGTAACCTGTCGCAATTCCCCAAAATTCCTATTCCTAACTGGCAGGTAACCTACAATGGCTTAGGTAAGATCTCCTGGTTCCAGGATATTTTTGATTCGTTTGATCTGAGTCATGGTTACCGTTCATCATATAATGTAAGCGGCTTTACCTCGCTGCTTCAATACCGCGAGGCCAACGGCGCTGCCACTTCGCGCGATTTAAATAATGATTTCCTGCCGTTATATCAGTTTTCGCAGGTCACCATTTTTGAGCAGTTTGTGCCTTTGCTGGGTGCAAGCGTACGCTTCAAAAACAGCATGACCGCCAATGCCGAATATCGCCAAAGCCGTTCGCTCAGCTTAAGTATGCTTAACAGCCAGTTGGCACAGCAAAATGAAAAGATCATTGTTTTTGGTTTTGGTTACCACACCAAAGATTTCCATTTTCCGTTTGGCTGGTTTGAAGGCATTCAGCATAAGGACGTGAACTTTAAGCTCGATTTTTCATTGCGCGATAATAAGACGCTCATTTACCGGGCTGATGTTGAATCGGCCGAGATCTCATCGGGCGCGCAAAATATTACCGTAAGGCCATCTGTTGATTATGTGATCAACCAGCGTTTTAACCTGAATTTGTTTTATGATTCAAACCTTACCAAGCCTTATACTTCGCAAACGTTTAATACATCATTTACCAATTTTGGGATTAATTTGAAGTTGTTGCTGCAATAAAATTGAATGAAATACGGGACCTGATAAAGAAACGTCATTGCGAGGTACGAAGCAATCGCGAACTTTACAGGGCTGTTTGCATAGCTACTCTGCCCGTCGGGGATTGCTTCGTACCTCAATGACGTGGTGGAGATATTATTTTCATACCTTATCAAAACTTCCCCTGGTCCATCAGCTTTTTCCGCTCCGCTTTTCTTTTCTGGCGCTCTGCTTTATTCTTTAGCCGTTCTTCCTTGTTTTTGAGGTGCTCGTCAATGCGGTCTTTAGTGGCTTTTTGGCTTTCTTCATCAAGGCCGACACATGGTTTGATTCCGGTAAGTAAGGTTTTCCAAACCGTTTTAAAAAAAGGCGAATCTTTAGGTCGCTTATAGATCACTAATGACGAAGTGAGCTTCCCTTTATCATCAGGATTACTGCGCCTGATCACGAAGAGATTGGCATATATCGACATGATCGATTTCCTTTTGAAACGATCATTAACCGTATCGGCTTTTAGTAGCACCACCTTTAAATCGTTATATAAAAAATCAACCTTGCCTTTAAATACTTTGCTGTTGGCCTGGATATCAAAGCTGAATTTTTTTACGCTGCCCGATGTCATTTTTACCATAGCCAAAGGCATGGTAGCTGGATTTAGCCTTCCAAATTCCATTGATCCTAATGTGCCTTTATAACTGAAAGCAGCATCTTCATCGCTTAAATTAAATTTCAATTGCACATCGAGCCGGCCACGGTTCATAAAATAGGTAGTCAGATCAACAAGGGTAATGTTGTTTTTGGCTATGGCCGATGGATTGTTGGTAATATTATAAATATGCCCGCTGGTATTATTAAAGGTAACTGTGCCTGTTTTTTGAGATTTTTTATTAAACTCATTGTAGATCACATCAACGTGCCGGATTTTCATGGTGTCGATCCTTAAATCAAGGTTTAATTTCCTGATCATCATATTGGGGAACGTTTTAACCTTATCTGTTGTGGGATATGGTTTCTTACCCGGGTTGGTGAAAGCCGTTATCTTGCCATTTGTCATGGTTAGGCTTGAAGCAGAAACTGTGCGGTATTTGTGATAATTTAAGTAGTCAAAATTGTTTAGCTGCACAGAATCGGCCAGTAAGCCCAGCCGGTCTTTCTTGCTTTTATCAAAAAAAACGTCCGATTTAGTAGGCTGCATAGCAAGCCCTTCGATATTTAGGCGTGATGTAAGGGTGGAGAGTTTAAGATGCCTGATTTTATAAGTGTACAGGCCGCTTGGTGTTTCTCCGGTGTAATTGTTCAGTTCGGTGACGATATCTTTGCAATAAAGCAGGCGCGATTTATCATATTGCGTAGCCGAATCAATGAGCAGGTCGTTTGCACTTAAGTTTAGCTCTTTAAGTTTGGAAATAGCCACCTTGTTGCCCGAGTAATCTTCATAGTTCAGGTTAACATCATTGAGCAGGATGCTGCCGATATGGATCGATTTCAAGCTTTTGGAGATGCGTTGCCAGGCTGTACGGCGATCTTTAACAACAGTATCCCTGGTATGGTTTAGCTGGTAGCTTACATTCAGGCGTGGCTCATTCAGGATGATTTGGCCAATATTAAGCTTTTTTTGAAAATAGAGGCTAAATGGATGCACATGATTAAGCACCAGCCGTTTTACCTTAAGCTCAACCAGGGTATTGGGGGCCAGGCGTAAACGCTTTTTTTGATTATAAACTGTTGTGTCCGGCTTAAGGGTTATATTGTAAATAATAATTTTGCCCTGCAGGATATGCAGCTCGGCGTCCGAAAAATCGGCTTTGTAAAGG
Source organism: Mucilaginibacter sp. Mucisp73 (assembly GCF_059491465.1). Classification (NCBI taxonomy): domain Bacteria; kingdom Pseudomonadati; phylum Bacteroidota; class Sphingobacteriia; order Sphingobacteriales; family Sphingobacteriaceae; genus Mucilaginibacter; species Mucilaginibacter sp. Mucisp73. The sequence goes on from NZ_CP168507.1 coordinate 109,013, forward strand.
CTGTCGCTGCTGCTTAATACCACATCCTTTACCTTGCCGGCCAAAATGGGCGACCAATACCTGTTTACTACTACGGCCAGCAGCAATATCACTATAACCGGTATCAGCACAAATTTGAACGTTTTTTTTTGCCACTGGTGCTTTAAAAAATTGAGTGCCATTTACCGGTGTTACTTTTACTTGTGTTTTAATGCTTTAACAGCAAGGTAGCAACTTTTGTTATAGCGTAGCGGATGGATAAGTTATTTTTTGTTAAAACTCATACTTAATTCATCATTGTTAATGCGGGATTATATGCCGGTGTTTAACTCATATAAAGGTTTTGTTTAACTGCAAAGCAACCCTCGGGAATTTCAGGGCGTTATGTTTATAAATATCCATAACTAACATCATAAGACTCCCGATGAAAACAAAAATGTACTTAGCCCTGACGGGCTCAATCGCCCTAACTTTATTAGCGGCATCGTGCAAAAAAAATCACGACAACAACCCAACCACACCTAAAGCTGTTACCGGCGTACAGCTTACCTCAAATGCAACATTTGGTAGCATCATAACGGATAATAACGGCCGTGCGTTGTACCTGTTCTCTGATGATGCGGCCAACGTTTCAACTTGTACCGGTGGATGCGCTGTAGCCTGGCCTGCCTTTTATAAAGAAAACCCATCTATAGGTACCGGCCTGGCAGCTGCCGACTTCGGCGTTATCACCAATGCCGACGGGAACAAACAAACTACCTATAAAGGCTGGCCTTTATATTATTATGCAAAAGACGTGGCTGTTACCGATGTTAATGGCGATGGTGTTGGCAAATCATGGTTTATAGCCAAGCCGGATTACACCGTTATGGTTTCCTACGCGCAACTGATAGGGCATGATGGTAACCAATATACAAGTAAAGGCATTGCCGGCACCGAAAACTCGCAATATATCACTGATGCCAATGGCCGTACTTTGTACCTGTTTACCAAGGATACGTTTAAGACAAATAAATTCAGCACAGGTGTAGCAGCACATGATGCTAACTGGCCAATCGATGCGGTAACGGCGGTTCAGAATGTTCCTTCTATTTTAAATAAAGCCGACTTTGATGTGATAACCGTATTCGGACAAACACAACTGGTGTACAAAGGTCATCCACTTTACTATTTTGGCCAGGACAATGGTGTTAAAGGCAGCACCAAGGGTGTTAGCTTCCCTACGCCCGGTGCAGCTATCTGGCAAATCAATAATACCACTACTGCAGCTTTAACGCAATAAATAACGGTTTATTTGAATAGGATAAACGGGTAATGCGAAAGTGTTACCCGTTTTTTATGAAATGAATGAGATTTTATTTAATACTGACAATATGTCATTTAGGTATTTAAATTTTGTTTATTTTTGCAAACTAATTTTTTATATAAATGATGGATTTGCTTATTCCGGATAAAACACATGATGAGAGCAGGCAGGGTGAGGCGTTAATGTTAAAAGCCGAAACAGCTAAAAATAATGGCCGCAAGCTTTATATTGAAAGCTACGGCTGCGCCATGAATTTTTCTGACAGTGAGATAGTTGCATCGATATTGGCCGAAAGCGGTTTTGAAACCACTGCCGACTATAGCATAGCCGATGTTATTTTCATCAACACCTGTTCTATCCGCGAAAATGCCGAACAACGCGTACGCAACCGTTTAAAAGAGTTTACCGTTGCTAAGGTGAAAAATCCGGGCCTGGTAGTAGGTGTATTGGGCTGTATGGCCGAACGCCTGAAATCAAAATTCCTGGAAGAAGAAAAATTAGTTGATGTTGTGGTTGGTCCGGATGCGTACCGCGATTTGCCGAACCTCATTGACCAGGTTGACGGCGGACAAAAAGCGGTTAATGTACTGCTCTCCCGTGAGGAAACTTATGCCGATATCAGTCCGGTGCGTTTAAACAGCAATGGTATCAATGCATTTGTATCCATTATGCGCGGGTGCGACAACATGTGCTCATTTTGCGTGGTACCTTTTACCCGTGGCCGCGAGCGCAGCCGCGACCCTTTATCGATAGTTGCCGAATGCCGCGACCTGTTTGACAGAGGCTATCGGGAAGTTACCTTGTTAGGCCAAAACGTAGATTCATATAAATGGACCTCTCCCCAATCCTCTCCAAAGGAGAGGGCTTTAGAAGGGCAAATTGAGGTAGGCGTTGAAAATGACAAAAGCCTCCCCTTGGGGGAGGTTGGAGGGGTAAACTTCGCCAACCTGCTGGAAATGGTAGCACAGATCGATCCTGATCTGCGGGTTAGGTTTTCAACCTCGCATCCAAAGGATATCACCGATGAGGTGCTGTATGCCATCAATAAATACGATAACATCTGTAATTATATCCACCTGCCGGTACAATCGGGCAACAGCCGCATTCTTGACCTGATGAACCGCACTTATGACCGTGAATGGTACATCAACAGGATCGACGCTATCCGTCGTATCATTCCTGATTGCGCTATATCAACCGATGTGATCACCGGTTTTTGCAGCGAAACAGATGAGGAGCACAAGGATACTGTAAGCATGATGGATTACGTAAAGTACGATTTTGCCTACATGTTTAAATACAGCGAAAGGCCGGGCACTTTAGCGGCAAAACGTTATGCCGATGATATCCCTGAAGAAGTAAAACAGAAAAGATTAACCGAAATTGTAGCCAAGCAACAGGAATATTCTTTTTACAGAATGCAGGCCCGCATTGGCCGGGTAGAACGTGTACTGGTAGAAGGTTTCTCCAAAAAATCAGACAAAGACTATTGCGGCCGCAGCGATCAAAACGCGATGGTGATTTTCCCGGTTGGTGAAAATTACAAGCCGGGGCAATACGTAAACGTATTGATTGAACGCAGCACTACGGCTACGTTGATAGGTAAGGTTGTATAGAGGCAGGAAATCAAGAGTCAGGAATCAAGAAAGAGAATAAAGCTAAGTAACGATGAGGCATAATTTTAAGAGCTTGAAGATTTGGCAAAAGTCGATGGATCTTACTGATTTAACTTATGATTATTGTAAAGCATTACCTATCGAGGAAAGATATAACCTGATTGACCAATTAAACAGATGTTCCTGTTCAGTTCCGTCTAACATAGCGGAAGGTTCAGGTAAGAGAACTAAGGCGCATTTTGCCGAGTTCTTAACAACGTCTCTTACTTCATCGTTTGAAGTGGAGACGCAATTATTAATATGTGAACGCAGGGGCTACGGCTCTAAAGATAAATTAAAGGAATGTTTAGACCTTGTTGTCGAAGTTCAAAAAATGATATTCTCTTTTAGGGAGTACATTTTGAACTCCGATGATGAATAAACGTGATTCTTACTAAAAGACAAGATGTATATAAGAAGCGGTATTTGATGAAGAGAAATTCTTCGCTCAAATCTTGCTTCCTGACTCTTGACTTCTTGAATCTTTTTTAAAATGGAAGTACAGGAAATAAAACAACGCTTCGGGATCATTGGCAATTCGCCATTGCTTAACCGGGCTATAACTATAGCAAACCAGGTTGCACCTACTGATATCTCGGTATTGATTACCGGCGAGAGTGGTAGTGGTAAGGAGGTTTTTTCGCACATCATACACCAGATGAGCCCGCGCAAGCATGGGCCTTTTATTGCCGTTAACTGCGGCGCCATACCTGAAGGTACTATCGATTCGGAACTTTTTGGTCACGAAAAGGGAGCCTATACGGGCGCCGTTGGTGAGCGTAAAGGTTATTTTGAAACCGTAAACGGTGGTACCATATTTTTAGATGAGATTGCTGAAATGCCCCTGGGTACCCAGGCCCGTTTGCTGCGGGTGCTCGAATCGGGACAATATATCAAAGTAGGGTCGTCGAAAGTGGAAAAAACTAACGTACGCGTTATCGCGGCTACCAATGTTGATGTGTATGACGCGGTGAAGAACGGCAAATTCCGTGAGGACCTTTACTATCGTTTAAACACGGTACCGCTGAAGATTCCGCCATTGCGCGACAGGAAAGAAGACGTGTTTCTGCTGTTCCGCAAGTTTACGGCTGATTTTACCGACAAATACCGTACGCCGCCCATTCAGCTTGATGAAGAAGCGCAGCAGGTATTAACCAACTATTCGTGGCCGGGTAATGTAAGGCAGTTGAAAAACATGGCCGAACAATTGGCTGTACTTGAGCGCGACAGGATCATCACTGCCCAAACCCTGCTTACCTATATCCCGCACGAGGCCGGCGCACGTAACCTGCCCATGCGTTTGGACAATCAGCCTAAAGAAGATTTTTCTGAACGTGACATCCTCTATAAAGTATTGTTTGATATGAAGCGGGATATGGTAGAGTTGAAAAAACTGGTGGCCGATATTATTGAGCATGGCGGTGTTTCGCCGCATTACGCCAATAATCCGCAAACCTTAAATCAACTTTACCGCGATATTGAGCTGCATGGTAATAACGAACCACAATTTACTTTACAACAACCCGTTAATACCGTTACAAACACCAGCAGTAATAGCAGCACTATCGACGGTTTTAATATAACACATGATGCCGAAGAAGTAGAGGAATCATTATCGCTGATTGAAAAAGAATCAGACCTGATCCGTAAGGCGTTGAAAAAACATAAGGGTAAACGCAAACTTGCCGCTAATGAACTGGGGATCTCTGAACGTACGTTATACAGGAAAATAAAAGAACTAAACTTATAAAATTGATGAAAAAACTTTTGGGGATTATTTCAGTGTGTGTGCTGTTACTTATATGCCAATCATGTTACACACTCAAAAATCAATCAATCCCGCCCAGTTTGAAGACCATCAATGTGCAGTTTTTTGAAAACAACGCCCCGCTGGTGGTAAATAACCTAAGCCAAACTTTCACCGAAGCGTTAAAAGACAGGATCCGTACACAAACCAGCCTAAGCTTAGTCCGCGGCGAGGCCGATGCAACCATGTCGGGCGCTATTACCGGTTATTCTATCGCTCCGGCATCTATTCAGGCTACCGCAAATAATGTGGCCCCAATTGCTGATGCTAACAGGCTTACTATCACTGTAAGGGTTAAGTTTTCATTTGATGCGGCGAAAACACCCGCCGATAAAAAGCTCAGTTTTGAACAAAGTTTTACTAAGTTTGCTGACTACCGGGGGGACATTTCTTCGCAGGAACAGAACCTGATACGGCAAATTAATAAGCAATTAATTGATGATATTTTTAACGCGGCCTTTTCTAATTGGTAGGCAATTTGTATTTTCAACCACGTGGATCAATATTTGAATAGCAGGCAATACGAAATATTAGATGAACTGTTGGCTAACCCGGCCGAAACAGGTTCTTTTTATGGTTATAACCTGCAGCAACTGGTTGATGCCTACCCGCAAAGCGGTATTTTGCGTGCTTTGCTTGCCCATGCCGGTACCAATAAGGATATACAGCGCGCGGCCGTTTATTACAAACCCGTTTTACTGCATAAATTAATTCAGGAGCCCGAAGGCCTTTCTCCGGTAAATTCATCACAGGTAATTAACCTGCTTGATGTTGTTCCGGTAAATAATACACCGGCCTCCGAAAACTATTTTAATATCGGTCCCGCTGTTGATGACCTGGCTGATACACTGCCACCGTTCTCCGAAGATTTAACCGCAGACACAGATCAGGATAAAAGTAGTTTCAATTTTATCAATATCGATGATCATGAGCCTGAAATTGCAGATGCAGAACCGGTAATGGAGGTTGCTGATCCGGGAGCAGTTACAACTGAGCCCAACGGGGAATCAGTTTCATCAACCCACGATATAGATGATGAGGTTTACGATGAAATTGTTGGGATCGAGAATATAAGTATAGGCCAGGCTAATGTGAATGACCCCGTTGCTGCTAATGTTAATGCGGAAGCAGCGATAAACGATAAAACAGAGGTGGCCGATGAGGCGCCGGTTGCCCTTGACGAAGCTAAAGAAGTAAGGGACGATGTAACTGAAAAATGGATAATCGGTAATATTGCGTCAACAGATTATTTTTTGTTTGATAACTCGGTTGTTGACACAAGGAATGATGATAAAGCCATCTCGCAGGAGTCGGCTCCGCAGCCGGCAGAAATTGAAGCTACTGAACAGCAGGAGGTTTTATCAAAGTACAACGACGAGAAAATGCCTTATACCTTTATGTGGTGGTTAGATAAAACCCGTAAGGAATATGCATCAACTTATCAGCCTTATAATATTGAAACGGTTGAACAGCCCAAAAAACCTGTAGCGCCTGATAGCCAAACAGCCGATGCACTGCAGCATCAGTATTATGAAAATATCTTCCATTCGCAATCTCTGGAGGAGCTGGAGAAAACCCCTCAGCCCGATGTGCCGGAGATAAAAAGAAAGGAAGACATCATCATTGAGAAATTTATTAAAGAGGAGCCCCAGATCAGGCCGCCATCAATTGATAAGCTCGATAATGAGAACAAAGCAAAGAAGAGCTCGGAAGACAGAAATGACCTGGTAAGTGAAACATTAGCCCAAATTTACATCGACCAGATGTTATATCACAAAGCTATTGCAACTTACAAAAAATTGATGTTGAAATTCCCGGAAAAAAGCCGTTACTTTGCAAGCCAAATTGAGGAGTTAGAGAAGAAAACTAATTAATATAAAGAAATGTATATCGTTTTAATCATTGTTACCGTAATTGTATGCGCTCTGTTAGGGCTTATCGTACTTATCCAAAACCCTAAAGGCGGTGGTTTGGCATCAAATTTTTCAAGTTCATCACAATTAATGGGCGTACAAAAAACCGGCGACTTTTTAGAAAAAGGTACCTGGGCGTTAGCTATCACCCTTATGATGTTATCATTGGCTATTAACGTTGCTGTAAAAGGCGGCTCATCAAACAATGCAGACAATCCTGCGCTGCGTGAGCAAATTGAAAAAGCTTCAAAACCAAGCAACGCGCTTCCTTCATCAACTCCGGCATTAACGCCCTCTGCTACACCGGCAGCTCCTAAAGCCGACAGCAGCAAAAAATAATAAAGTATTTAATTAAGATATAGAAGGCCTCTGGATATATTCAGGGGCTTTTTCTTTTCCAGGAATTTCTGTCCCATCCGGGTCGTTCAGAGATTTAAGTTAATCCATAAAATTGTTTGTCGTTAATCAGCAGGGCGTATTGTTTTGCCCCTCTGGGGCAAAGCATATTTCTATTTTTCATGCTACAAACCTTTTGCACCTCTGGTGCACCTGTCCATAAGCAATTAATATATGTTTATTAAATCGTAAAAGTCTAAAATGTTTGTAGAAATAGCATCCTACTTTATCTGAACCCCAGAGGGTTTCAACTCAGCTGATTATTCAATTGGTAATAGCCAAATGAGCATTAGTTTTTCGTCCCATCAGGGTCTCTCATAGAGGACCCTGATGCTGATAATTATATTATCTTATCGTAAATTTTAGTCTAAATGTTACATCTTAATAAGACTGCCGGCAAGGCAATCTGCCGGGTACCTCAGGGTCCTCTCCGAGAGACCCTGAGGAGACATAGGGTAACTTAAATCTCTGAAAGGCCCTGAACAGACATAAAGAAAACGCCCCCGATTTTCGTCGGAGGCGTTTTTTATACAAGACGATTCAAATTATAATATCAGGATCAATACCAAAATGATGATGATAATTGCACCAACAGAAAGGTAAATACCACCGCCGCCAAGAGCATTAGCTTCTTTTTTCATTGATTTTAATTCGGTACGCAATTCCTTACGTTCAGCTTTGGTAAGCTCCGATTTATCCATCGCTTTGATCTCATTTACACGGGCCTTGATCTCCTCAACACGGGCTTGTTTTTGCTCGGTTGTCATGGTTGCTATTTCTTCTTTGCTTAGCGGGGTAAGCGCGTGGCTATCAGCAGCAAAGGTGTTCAACGCTGTAAATGACAGCAGCATGGTGAGGGCTAATAAATAAACTTTAGTTTTCATAGTTTTAATAGTTAAGTGATTCTTTCTATGAAAGAGAAAAAGTGCGAAAAATGTTTTACCGAAGTATAAAATTATTGTAACCCAAATGTTTATAAGCAAACAAAATAGGCCGATTCAAAAACATGCCCCACGCTTAATTTTTGGATAGCTTCTTTATCCTTAATGTCAACGTGTTTGCCTTCGGTATCGGCACAGCCAAGCCATGGTTCTATGCAAACAAAATCAGCCCCCGGTTTGGCCCATAAACCAAGATAATTAAAATGAGGAAATTCAAGCGCTAAGGTTTGATCATGTTTATCGCTTTTAATAGTTACCATGCGCGATTTTAGATCTTTAAAAACAAGCGCGTCATCCTTAAACAGGTCGCGGGTTAAGTAAAGTTTTTTGTTGGGAGTTGGCACAGGATGGGTTATGCCGTTAAAAAAGCCATCTTTTGATAAAAGGTGGGTGTTAAAATGTTCTTCAGTTTCAAACTCCAGGTAATAGTCCTCGTAGTTTTCGCCTTTGTTAAAGGGGACATTAAATGCCGGGTGCCCGCCAACAGAAAAATATATGGATTTTTTATCGAGGTTGATCACTTTATAGGTAATCCTGAGCGCGTTATCAATAAGATGATACAGAATCTGGAAATCAAATTTAAAAGGATAAACCTTTAACGTGTTTTCGCAGTTTGGTAACGAATAGCTTGCCGATGTCTCATCCGACTCTAATAAGAAAAATTCCGACTGCCTTGCAAAACCATGGCGCGACATGGAATACTTTTCACCATCAACCAAAAGTTCATTGTTAATGAGGCCGCCTACTGCCGGGAAAAGATTGGGGGCATGCCATGGCCATATTTTTTCATCAGCCTGCCACATATGTTCAATACCTGTAGCTTTATTGATAAATGAACTCAGTTGAGCGCCTTTGGTGTCGATAGCTACTTTAATGTGGTCGTTTTCTAAATGAGTGATCATAGGTGTATAATTAATGTAAAAGCCCGGCTTTATAAATCATAAACCGGGCCTTAAACCAATGTATTAAGAATTCGTTAATTGGACAACTTCCGGTTCAACGAAGTTAACAAATCAATCATCATCCTGTTCTTTTTTAGGTTCTAAAATTACAAAAGCGCTCCTTTTTGGTGCAGGCATAACCGATGCTTCGCCTTTTACGTACTTCCAAACCACTTCATTCAGGTCGATATCGGGTGCGGCGTCTTCCCTGGCAAAATTAAACAGTTCCGAACGTTTGCTGCTCTCGTTTACTGCTATGTTGCGCTGTTCCAAATCAACTTGTGCCGGCTTGGCTGTATAGGGTGTAAGGTCGGGCTTGCTGGTGAAACAATCAAATAGCGGCATAGCGGCTGCATCATACTGGCTCATTGGAGGCAAGCCTAAAATAAGCTCGATGGTACGTAAAACACCCGAGGTTGAGTACATGCCGTGGATCACAGCGTTGCGTTTTACATACGGACCGGCTACAAACACCGGTGAACGGTGGGCATCAATATGGTCGGGGCCGTTTTGGGCGTCATCTTCCAAAATAAAAACTACCGACTCTTTCCAGATCGAACTGTGGGATAAATGTTCGATGAACTGGCCTATGGCAAGATCATTATCGGCCACGGCGGCGATGGGCGATATGGCGCCTTTGCGCTGCCCGCTGGTATGGTCGTTTGAAATGCGCACGGTGTTAAAATGCGGCACCGCGTTTATAGTGAGTAACGAATCAAAGTCATGGGCCCAGATCTCGGTCCTTTTAACATCTTTCACATTCAGGTCAAAGCCAGGCGACTTGATACAAAAATGCCCTTCAAGCGATTTTAAGTTTGCTTTACCGGGATTACCATCGCTCACAAACTCGCCGTAAGTACGATAGCTTACACCAGCGCGTTTGCAATAATCCCATATAAAGCCATCGCGCGGATAGGCGGCTTTGCGGGTACCTTCAAAATCATAATTTCCACCGCGGCTTCCGTAACTGGTTGGCCATGTTTTTTCTACAAAATCGGTAGCATAGGCAGCCATGCTCCAGTTGTGGCCGTCGGCACTTACTTCCGCATCAACGTAAAAATTATCAAGCAGTACAAATTCATTGGCAATAGCGTGGTGGTTAGGCGTTACTTTATTGTCGAAGATGCACAACGAAGTATCGCCGTTCCCTTGCGGCATATCGCCTAAAACCTGGTCGTAAGTGCGGTTTTCTTTAATAATATAGAACACATATTTAATAGGCGACTTTTCGCCCAGGCGCCGCGGAATGGGATTGCCTTCTTCTCCTTTGGCTGTTTTTTCAACTTTAGCAGTAAACGGTGTATTGGCGTAAACTTGTTTGGTGTAAGTTTTCAGTTCGGCATCAGACGGGCTGTTGATAAATGACAGCGTACCTTTAAACAGGCCACCTATGTATTGCTCCCGGCTGTTGATGGCCCCTTGCTTGTAACCGCTGTTGTCTGTTTTTTTAACCGGCTGCGGCCCTTTAGGATTAGCCATTGATGAAAACCCTTTGCCGTTTGATACCAGGATTTTATTGCCCAATACTTTTACGTTGGTTGGGTACCAGCCTACCGGGATAAAGCCCTTGCTTTTGCTGCTGCCCGGCATAGTAACATCAAATACAGCAAGGCAATTATTATCCGCGTTGGCTATATAAAGCATTTTTCCGTTTGGCGATAAGGCCAGGCCATTGCTGGTTGAACCGGTGAGGCGGGTAGGATAAAGCGCGGTAGAAATAGTTTCTATTATCTTATGAGTTGAAGTATTTATTACGGATACCGCATTATCGTTCGCATCGGCCACATACAGGAATTTCCCTTTCTTATCTAAAAGCAGTTCGTTAGGATGGCTGCTGGTTTTAATGGTGCTGAGCGTTTGCGTAGCTATGTTGTAAAAACCAAGCATATCACCACCCCATAAAGAGATATACAGCGTTTGTTCATCGGGCGATAAAATACAGCTGTAAGCTTCAGCAGGGAGTTTTACCTGTTTAAGGATGTCTTTTTTATCAGGATCTATGATGTAAAGAGTGCTGTCTTCCTTCGTAACCGAATACAGGCGGCTGTTGCTTTTGTTAGTTACCATGCCGGTAGGGCAAACCTTATTTTTAGGCCAGGCATTCGGTGCTAATTTGATGGTATCCGGGGTGCCTAATTTGCTACCGGCGATGTTGAATACCAGGATCCAGTTGTCATTACCGCCCGATGCGTACAGCTTTTTTTCATCACGGCTGAAAGCGAGCCCGTACCATGATTTTTTAACCACTTCCTCGTCAAGCAGTTTTTCGTTTTTAGGGTCGATAAGCTGTACCGACTGGGTGCTTTGGCCGTTGTTGGTAACAGCTAATAATTTACCCGATACGGAAAGCTGCATGTTTAACGGCAGATCACCAAGCGGTAAAGACCTGCCTGCGGGACTAAGCTTCCAGCCGTTGGGCAATAGTACCTGTCCTGTTTGTTCAATTTTTCCCGGAGTTTGAGCGAAGGATTGTAAAGCCGCACATAAAAGAACAATGCCGGCGATGAGTTTTAGTTTCATAAGAAAACGATTGTAGCCAAAATTACAAAATCGTTTTATTCCGAAACACCTGTTAACAGAAACTTAATATAACTTTATATCTACAGATTCCCTACAGAATTTAAAATTGCTATTTTAGTAAACTTGAATTTGAACAAATAGTCCCTGCTATGTTTAATTTATTCAGAAAGAAGCAAATACCACTCATAACACATCAATATAAAAACTTGATTATTGCCCTTCCTGCGCATTGGCAGTATGAATCTGAAGGAGAGGATCAGGAAGCTTGCTTTGATCCGAAATCGAAAAGCAGCCTTCGTTTTAATATTATTGAGACAATTCCTCCGGAAGGAATTAGTGAAGACAAAAATTTAAAACTTTTGATTGCCGGTTTGCCTTATGCAACCACCGTGCATGGAACAATTTTGGCAGGACCTGCTTATAAAGAGTCGGAAGATAATGGTGCAATGATTACGCTTATCACCTGGCGATTGATAAAGCCTGAAAAAACGATGGCGGTTACTACCTATACGGTTTTGTCTGCTGAAAAAGATTCAGCATCAGAAAAGAAAACCCTAAACCTGATCAGAACTTCGCTGCTAAATGCGCAATTAACATAGTTTAGCAATAAACTAAAAAACAAATCTTTCGTGACGCATGATTTAGCCTCTGGTCAGCATACATTAGCGTATCGAGCCGTTAGTTAAGCAACTGTTTTTTAAACTGGTTAGGGCTGATACCTGTTTCTTTTTTAAACAGCCGTGAAAAATATGGAAGGTTCTCAAAGCCAAGTTCGTATGCTATTTCGGAAACGTTTTGGTAATCACTTTTAAGACGGTTTTTTGCCTCGTTTATAAGGTAAATATGGATCAGTTCAATAGCAGTTTTTCCTGTTTCCTGCTTAAGCATATCACTTAGGTAACGAGGTGATAAATTAAGTTGTGAGGCCAACGCGTTAACAGAGGGCAGTCCCTGGTTTAGCAATAAGCCGTTGGTAAAATAAGCTGCTAATACTTCATTAAACTTTGATACTGTTTTACCCGAAAGTTCTGTACGGTTAATAAACTGGCGTTTGTAAAACCGTTGCGAGTATTTCAGGATAGAATCGATATGCGTAAGTATAATGTCGCGGCTATACTCATCGGTGTTATTGTGATATTCGGCTTCTATCTTATAATAAAGGTCCCACATGATCTGCTCTTCCGATGGCGAAAGGTGCAGCGCTTCGTTGGCTTCATAATCAAAAAAAGCATATTTGCTGATTTCGTTATGCAGAAAGTGGCCGTTCAGAAAATCTTCGTGAATGAACATGATAAACGCATCCTCATCATACTCCACACTGTTAAACTGGATCACCTGCCGTGGTTTGATGAACATCATGCTACCGTTATCATGATCATATTTGGTACGGCCATACATGATCTGGCCTGCTTTAAGTTTTTTAAACCCGATCATATAAAAATCAGATGTAAACTCTCTTTCGCCAAACCCACAGGTGTGGGTACACCTGTACAAGCTGAAGAGCGGGTTCTCCGGCATCGGGAAACCGTTGGAGCGGTGCATATCGGCCAAACTTTTAAAATGCTGCATGATGAATAAAGTTAAACAAATCTACGCCGAATTGCGGCGTAGATTATACCAAATAATACCATTTATATAGAAGCTGAAAGCAGAACGCTTAAAGCCCAAAGCTATGGTCTGATTATTAACAGGAACTATAATATTATTTACCGTGTGCAGCGGCAGCTACCTCGTTCCAGCTATCCCACTCGGCAGCACGGCCTTCATAAGTTTGTTTAACCCACGGATACGCGTGTTTACCCAGGAATAACCGCAACGGAGGGTTTTCGGTGTCAATCAGTTTCAGCACAGCATCTGTAGTTGCTTCCGGTACACCGAAAATATCGTCGTCATTTAAACCAGCCTGGAAAGCTGCCCTTACCGCGTCATATTCGGGCATTGCCACGGTTTGCGCGGCAGAAGCACCGGCCCAATCAGTTGCAAAGCCGTTAGGTTCAATCAGGGATACGTTTATTCCAAAGCCTTTTACTTCGGCGGCCAGGGTTTCACTTAAACCTTCTACCGCAAATTTGGATGCGTTATACAAGCCCAGCACAGGTAAAGTAACGAGGCCAAGTACGCTCGAAAGCTGGATAATATGGCCGTAGCCTTGTTCACGCATTACAGGTAACACTGCCTGTGATAACCATAGCAGTCCAAAAAAATTGGTTTCCATCTGCTCGCGGGCTTCCTGCTCGGTGGTTTCCTCAATACTGCCGAATAAGCCGTAACCTGCATTGTTGATCAGCACGTCAATACTGCCGAAATGTTCTTTTGCTTTGCTGATGGCCGCGAAATCTGCCGCGCGGTCATTAACATCCAGTTGCAGCGGTAAAATACTGTCGCCATATTTATTTACCAGGTCATCCAAAGCGCTCAGGTTACGAGCGGTTGCTACTACTTTATCGCCTCTTAGCAGTAATGCCTCGGCCCATAATTTACCGAAGCCACGTGATGCGCCGGTAATGAAAATTGTCTTTGCCATTTTTGTTGTTTTTAAATGATAGCACAAAATTAACAGGGCAAACACAGGGCGATTTATACAGAAGTAGGGAACAATGATACATTTTTACGCGGGGGCTTGTAATTGGTAATCAAAGTGTCATTAGGCGTAAATGTCGGCAGAAACTTAGAAACTGTTTGACTTTGATTGTTTTAAATGTAGAGACGCATAAACGCGTCTCCCGCATGCAATTTCGAACGAAATCAGAAGCCTTTTAAATTGGCTTGTCCGCCGGGAGACGCAATTATGCGTCTCTACAAAAAACTTTCCCTCCGTTTTAAAGGCTCTTCGGTTTATAAAAAAAAGCACCCCATCTACAGGGAGACGGGGTGCGTTTTTTTATACGTCCAAACTCCCTCTCTTTTGGAGAGGGCCGGGGGTGATGTTATTTACTTTTCAGTACCAGTGTAGCACTTTTCAATCCATCAGCCGAAGCGGTTAAAGTGATCGTGCCGGCTTTTTCTTTGGCCTGTACTATGGCCAGCGCAAGGCCATGAAATGCTTTTCGGTAATCAGCTTTAAACGGATCATGGCTAACCGGATCGCCGTTGTCAACGCTGGCAATGGAGCCCTCGCCGGCAATCTTAAAGTTTACCTTGTTATCAGCATCAGGTACAACGTTGCCGTCTTTATCCAATATTTTTACGGTGATAAATGACAGGTCCTGACCATCGGCTTTGATCTGCGAGCGGTCGGCAGTCAGTTCGATTTTTGCAGGAGCTCCGGCAGTATGGATCTCGCGGGTTAACACGGTTTTGCCGTTTTTGCGTGATATAGCTTTCAGCGTTCCCGGCTCATATTTTACCCGCCACATTATATGCAGGTCGTCGCCGGTTTTCTTTTGGATGCCTAATGATTTCCCATTGAGGTAAAGTTCAACTTCGTCTGCATTGTTATAGTATGCCCAGATGTCGATCATTTTACCAGGCTGCCAGTTCCAGTGCGGGAAGATGTGGAGCACATTTTTATTGGTCCACTCGCTTTGGTACATATAATATACGTCTTTAGGGAAGCCGGCCAGGTCAATAATACCGAAATATGAGCTGCGCGATGGCCATGAATATGGAGTTGGTTCGCCCAGATAGTCGAAGCCTGTCCAGATGAACATGCCTGAAAGGAAATCGTACTTTTTCATCACCTTCCAGGTCATTTCATGTGTTGATCCCCATGGTGGCCGGGTGTTGTCATATGCCGAAACATTGTTGCCTTCCCTTACAAAAGGTTTATCGTAGCTTGGCGGCCAAACCCTGATGCTATCTGAAGGCATTTCATAATAACCACGCGTTTCCAAACCCGAAGTAGTTTCAGTAGCAATAAACTTTTTACCCGGGTAACGGTCATGAAACTTAGCGTAATCAAACTGGTGATAGTTATAACCAACCAAATCAATAGCACCCGATTTTATAATTTTGTTGGTGCTATCCGGACGGTCATTAGCCGTAGTGAGCGGACGGGTTTTATCCAGGCTGTGAACGATAGCCGCCAACTCAGGCGCAATGCGTAGCGCGCTGGTATCCGCCTGTTGCGGGATTTCGTTGCCGATACTCCAGATCATGATACTGGGGTGGTTGCGGTCGCGTTTGATTTGGTCTTCCAGGTCGCGTTTATGCCATTCTTTAAAGTACAGATGATAATCGTAAGTAGCCTTTTTCCATTCCCAGCAATCAAAGGCTTCATCCATCACAATAAAACCCATTTTATCGCAAAGGTCGAGCAGTTCGGGTGCCGGAGGGTTGTGCGAGGTGCGGATACCATTACAGCCCATCGCTTTGAGCATCTGCAACTGGCGCTCCAACGCGCGGTTGTTAATGGCTGCGCCAAGGCTGCCAAGGTCATGGTGATTACAAACACCTAAGATCTTCATCGGCTTCCCGTTCAGGCTGAAACCTTTATCTGCATCAAAATTAAAATAGCGAATGCCTACGGTAGTGGTATACTCATCAATCACATCTTTGCCTTCCAGAACTTGTGTAACCGCTTTATACAAATAAGGTTTCTCAACCGACCATAACACCGGGTTTTTCACGGTGAGCGTATTATCAGTAGTTAGTACAGCGTTTTTAACCCGTGCTGACAATGTAGCCTGTTCGCTGATTGCAACAATTTTACCGGTGGCATCATAAAGTTTAGTGCTAATAAATAATGATGGTGAAACCTCATTATTATGCAGCTGCACCTGTACATTTACTTTGGCAGAAGCATCGGTGATATCGCTCGTAGTTACACAAGTACCCCAATGATCGATGGCGATTTTGTTGGTGGTAACCAGCCAGACATGGCGGTAAATGCCCGAACCTGAGTACCAGCGCGAATTTGGCTGCACCGAGTTATCAACTTTAACAGCGATAACGTTATTACCGCCGAAATTTAAGTAAGGAGTAAGTTCATACCTGAAAGAGATATACCCGTTTGGCCGGAAACCAAGGTGATGGCCGTTGATCCATACATCACTTTTTTGATATACGCCATCAAAATCAATATAAACCAGCTTGCCTTTTGATGTAGACGGAACAGTAAAAGTTTTACGGTACCAGCCAATGCCGCCGGGCAGGGCGCCGCCTTCAGGTGTGGCCGGGTTATCTTTTGAAAATTTACCTTCAATACTCCAGTCATGCGGCAAATTGAGCACACGCCATTTGCTGTCGTTCAGCGTTGTTTTTTCGCCGTTTTCGACAGCGCCGAGGTTAAAGCGCCAGCTTTTATCAAAATCGAGCTTTTGGCGGATTTGGGCAAAAGGTTTTAACGCGGCCAGCGTCAGGACGGCAAGGATGCATGCAAACTTATAAGCCCCGGCGTGGTGGGTTTTTATTGATGACATAATATCGTTTGGGATTAAATGTATTTTGGACACTAAATTATAAATAATAGGCTAAAAGCAAAGGAATAGTGTAAATTAACCGAGCAATCGCCTTATGCTAAATTATGTGTAAAATATTAAATGGCATCTTAGAAGCTGTTTAAGAATGATGATTTCCAAATGTAGAGACGCATCACATGCGTCTCCCGCATGCATTTTACGCTTGCTCGCCTATTAAGCACGGCTTGTCCTACGGGAGACGCATGTGATGCGTCTCTACAAAAAACATTCATTTCATTCGTTTTTAAACAACCTCTTAGAAGCTGTTTAAGAATGAAGAATATTAATTGCCGTTGGTTTTAACCAACGGATTAAGAGCCGAAAACTCCTGGCTTTAGCCTAATTATGCAAGCGGATTTGGACTGAAGCCCTCTTGTTGTGAATGCTTTATTCCGTTGGTTAAAACCAACGGCAATGAAGTTTTATTTACCTGTAAACGATATTCGTCAAATTTAAACAGCTTCTCAGTGTTTAATACTATTTTCTCTAACATTCCGTTTCAAGATTCAATGAAAGCAATCGCCTTTATCATGTTAATTTTTATGGTGCTCATTTCCGTAATACCGGGGAAAGCGGCGCCTGTGAATAACATGTCGAAAGAATGCTGTCGTCATATGGCTCATATGCCACAGAAACAGCATGGCGGTCAAAAAGGATGTGACGGTGGTATGTGCATGACCATGCTATCGTGCAACAATTGCTGCTTTTTAAAAGTTGAACCTGTCAAGGCTGGGCCTGCTGTGGTTAACATTAATAACAATGTTGCTTCGCCTTACCTCGCAGGCAATTTATCCGATTACGCCAACGCCTGCTGGAACCCTCCGAAAGCTTAATAAAAAGACACCTGCCTGTTTCTAATAGCGTATCTTTTTATTAAAAATTCAAATTAAAAATCATGAAAAAGTTTCTTTTCATCACCACTGTGATGCTGTTTACCATATTTAATTTTTCGTTTGCTAATACGCCTTGCTGCAATAACAAAATGAACCATTGCACCAAATGCGCAAAGTCATGCACCAGGCCAACGTGTTTAGACAACTGCAGCAAATCATGCAAAGCCTCGGGCGATTGCAATAAAACCTGCGGCAAATAACAAAACGGCCCCCGGTGAAAACCGGGGGCCGTTTTGTTAAACAGGTATTTTTTTGCACCCTATCGGTTTTATATATCCCAAGCGGGCCGTCTATAATATCAGCTATCTGCTTACTGAACAGCTGGAAATGCTCCTGCTTAACATGCTGGTCAAGCCCTTCCTGGCTGGCCCAGGTCTCGTGAAAAATAAACTGGGTTTCATCTGTTGTTGATTGATATAGCTCGTATTGTAAGCAGGCTTCTTCCTGGCGGGATGCTGCCACCAGCTTATCCAAAAAATCTTTCATTTGGGCAGTGGTGCCGGCTTTACACTTCACTAAGGCTGTTAAGTAAATTTTCATGGCTCGGGTTGTTTTGGGTAAATAGCTTGTTTAAATGTTCCTGATAGTGTTGCAGGTTCTCCTCAATGTTAGCGTTTTTCATTACATCATAAAAGTGGATACTTTCTAAAGCCTGCATACCGGTAAAAGCGTTCATGCGGTGAAAGCCAAACAGGGGGCCTTCGTCAACACTGCGTTCGTTAAAAAACTCACCGGGTAAGGTGAAAGCGGTAACCGGTGCATTCCACGATGTAGTGAGCATGTATTTTTTGCCCTGCATTAAGCCGCCTGTGCCGTAATTAATACCGGGGTTTTCGGCGGTGCGGCCATCGCTGCGGTAAATGCCGTTTTGATACCCCGCGGTAAAAACTTCGTCGATATATTTTTTAAAGGCGTGCGGTACCTGGAACCACCAAACCGGGGTGTGGTAAATGATCACATCGGCCCATTTATAGTTTTCGGCTTCCTGCATAGGATCGTAGGCGTTATTTACGTCGGTTGAACGAACTTCAAAATCGGGATGAGCAGTAAAGTACTGTACGGTTGTATCCAATAAAGTTTTGTTAAATCTTCCGCCGGAGTGACCGAAGATCTGCCCTCCGTTTATTACAAATATGTTTGTCATTTATTTTCTGTTTTAATTTTCATCAAAATTACAGCGGGTTAATTCATTATTAAAATAGTTTAATTTATACATTTGTATCATAATTATAATAGATAGGCTATGGTTAATTTTGAATGGTTCCGTACGTTTAAGGCAATCTATGAAACCGGGTCGCTAACCGGGGCGGCCGAAGCGCTGTTTATTTCGCAGCCGGGCGTGAGCCTGCATTTGAGCTCATTGGAAAGCTATGTGGGCTACAAATTGTTCGACCGTACTTCGCGTAAAATGGTATCCACAGAGCGGGGTAAGATCTTATACAACTATATCCTGGAGGCAATTTGTAAACTGGAGGATGCCGAACGGCACTTTCATAAAAGCACTGAAAAAGATGTGCCTACTATTAGTATAGGGATGTGCTTTGAAACTTTTCAGTTTACGCTTGAATCCTACCTGCCCACATTGCCTTTTAATGTGATCATCAAATTTGGCGAATACCCCGAAATGCTTGCCGACCTGGACAACGGCATCCTCGATATGATTGTTACGCCTCATAAAGGCGATTATAAAGGCCTCGAGTATAAACCCTTTTTTAAGGAACGCATAGTGGTACTGGCCGGGGCGCAAACGCCGACCGACGAGTTTAATGAACTATTGAAAACTAAAGACCTTAACCAGATTCAAACCTGGCTTAAAGCCCAAACCTGGTACGGCTCATCGGGCGATATGGAACACCTGCGGCGCTTCTGGCATATCAACTTTGGCAAACGGCCCGATTTTAAGCCTAATTTCATTGTGCCAAACATGGGGTCAATTCTGCGTTGCCTGAGCAACGGCAAAGGAATTGCAGTGATCCCTGATTTTCTTTCAAGAAAGGAGCGGGACAGCGGCAATATCAAATTGCTTTGGGAAGGGTATAATTTAATCGAGAACACCCTGTACTTTGGCACCCGAAAAAAATCTATTTATACAGAGCAGATAGGCATGGTGCAAGAAATTTTTGAGCGGGAGATGGTGTAAGCCCCTAATCGCCGCCGCTCGCCTCCGGTGAGTGGCAACTATCGGAGCGGCCTCTGGCCGTCGTGGCTCAGGGAATAAGTAATTCAAGTCGCTTTTTACTGCTTTTATTACTAATTCCAAATCAAGATAATGGTGACAATGTACTGTCAGTACAATGATCATCAGTAGCGTGTATTTTCAAAAAACTCCAAAAAACGCGAAAAAACAAACAAAAAATCCGGGCGTTTTTACCCGGATCTGAAACGCTGAATTTATACTCCTAAATGGTTTATTTGCTGATAGTCAAATAATTAATAGTGTTTCACGTAAAATATCAAATTATTGATTATCAATGAGTTTTATTTTTTACGCGTTCCAGTGTTTCACTCTCAAAAAATGGAACATTTGTTATTTGTAAAAAAAGAAACGCCGGCAATTTTTAATTTTTTTATGGAGAATCAAAAAATTGGGACATCTTATTTGTTACATAGGATATTGCCGATAAAGCTTGTAGAATCACCGGATGTTTATACCGTTGGCGTGGCCGTAAAAATACTCGCGTAATATTTACGATAGGCAAACAGCAAAAATACCTCTAAAACTATAACTGCTGCACCAATTGGCAAACCGGCCGGTGCCAAAATGGCATGGAACAGGAATATATTAAGTGCAATAGGCAGCAGCAATAACACAAACAGTGCCGTATAGCGGTTAATAATTAAAAACAGGCCGCTGGTTATTTCAATTACCTTCATGTATTGAAAAAAATAACCTGAACTAAATAACCCGCCGCTAAATGCCTGTGCCTTATCGCTCATGGGCGGTTGGGCCATATGCAGAAACTGGAAAAAGAAGTTTAAACCAAACACCACGAAGACCAGGCCCAGCAAAACGCGAGCAATTAATACTGCAATTTTCATAATTAATAGGTTTAATATAAGGTTAAACACTAAGTTTAGTAATTTAATTGACATATTCAAATCCGCCTCTTAGCTAACTATTTAAACAGGCATTACTTTTGATAAAACAGGACATATGAACATTCAAAAAATAACTTTCGGCAACGGTTGCTTTTGGTGCACCGAAGCCGTTTTTCAATCTCTTAAAGGTGTAACATCAGTAACCTCGGGTTATATGGGCGGCAAAGTTTTAAACCCAACCTATGAGCAGGTTTGTACGGGCGCTACCGGTCATGCCGAAGTGATTCACCTGGAGTATGACGCCGATGTGATCTCGTTTGATGAATTGTTATTGGTTTTCTTTAAAACCCATAACCCAACAACGCTTAACCGCCAGGGCAATGACGTGGGCACACAATACCGCTCGGCTATATTTTACTATACAGATGAACAAAAGCTGGCTTCGGAAGCGATGATCAAAACGCTTACCAACGAGCAGGTTTTTGACGATCCTATCGTAACCGAAATCACCCCGGCAAGTACATTTTACAGCGCCGAAGATTACCACCAGAATTATTTCAACGATAATCCTAACAAGTCATACTGCGCGTTTGTTATCCAGCCAAAACTCAATAAATTTGCCAAGGAGTTTAAGGATAAAATAAAGCCGGAGCTGTTATAAGCACACGGTGGTCATCCCCAATTTATTTCGGGATCCCACTTGCTAAGTCCCCGATGGATGTGTGAGGTGCTGAGGTAAGTTGCCCATGATACGTTAAAAAATGGCGTCATCCCGAACTTGTTTCGGGACCCCACAAGACAAGCTGCATGAAGTATACTTAGCAAGTGGGGTGCTGAAACAAGTTCAGCATGACGGATGTGGAGATGTCATTTCGCCTTCAGAGCCCAGGATTTAAACACTCAGCATGTCAGCCCATTTTAATCAACCCACATGAAAAAAAGTTATAGCTATCTACTATCTGGCCTGTTGTTATTCAGCGCCTGCTCATCTGTTAAAAAAACAGCCAATCCTAATCCCAGCATTACCAACGATGGTAAGATCTGGGCTTCATTATGGCAGCAGCGGGCGGCGGAATACAAAGCACTATGCTTTCAGGCCTATAACGTAGCTAAACTCAGGGTTGATGAAGGGATTAAGAACCCCGGTGATAAACCGCTGGCTATCGTTACCGATATTGACGAAACCGTGCTGGATAATAGCCCCTATGATGCCCATCGCGCCTTACAGAATTTAGATTACAGCGATGCCACCTGGAAACAATGGACAGACAAAGCCCTTGCTGATACCGTCCCGGGCGCACCTGCTTTTTTTAAGTACGCTGCATCAAAAGGGATCGCCATATTTTATATCACCAACCGTAATGAAAATGAGCGGGCAAGTACGTTAAAAAATCTGAAGTTGTATGGGTTGCCTAATGCCGATGATGAACACCTGCAGTTGAAAACCACTTCGTCGAGCAAGGAAGCACGACGTCTTAACGTTTTAAAAACACATAACATCCTGCTGCTTTGCGGCGATAACCTGCCCGATTTTGACCTGCTGTATGATAATCACCCGGCCGAAGAAAGCAGGACGGCTACTACACAAAAGCTGCAAGCGGAATTTGGCAAAAGGTATATTGTTATTCCCAATCCTTCGTATGGTGATTTTGAGGGGGCACTTTTCCGGTTTAATTATAAGCTTAGCCCTGCCCAAAAAGATTCGGTGATCAGGGCGAAGATCAAAGCCGATCAATAGAGTTCCCGATCTGTAACGATTGACCGGGGATAGCCGCCCGGGCAGGTATATAACTTAATTGCCTGTATTTACGTATATTTACACGCTGATCCCCCTATAGGTGTAATTATTTTATATAGCTAAAAGCATTTTATTTAGTTTAATAAAATAATTGAATGTTTGGGTGATGTCATAATCTTGCGGTAACATGTGCATGAAGCACAAATAAATTGCAAATTTGCATACTGCATTATTATTATTCAGTTAACCCCTGTTTAACTATGAGTGATAGAACTATTCTGGTTTGGTTTAGAAATGACTTGCGCATAAATGATAACGAAATTTTGTTAGAAGCCGTGCGCAAGGCTGATAAAGTACTGCCGGTTTATTGTTTCGATCCTTATTATTTTCAGCATAATGAAACCGGTGCCTCAAAAACCGGAAATTTCCGGGCGAGGTTCCTTTTAGAGGCCGTTGCTGATCTCCGCAAAAATTTACAGGGTTTTGGTGCCGAATTGATCATCCGCATTGGTAACCCTGCCGATGTGATCCCGCAGCTTGCCCAGGAATACCAGGTAAATGAAGTTTATCATCACCGTGAGGTAGCCTACGAGGAAACCAATATCTCCGAACAGGTTGAAACTGCCCTATGGAAAATGAGGCTTAACCTCAAGCATTTCATCGGTCATACCATGTATCATAAGGAAGATCTTCCTTTCCCGATTAAGGATATCCCGGATAGTTTCGCGGTTTTTAAAAAGAAGGTGGAACGTGACAGTAATGTTCGCCCGTGCGTACCCAAACCCGATCATATCAGCGTTCCGGAAATTACCGATGCCGGCGAATTGCCAACCTTGCAGCAATTAGGTTTAAACGAGCCTGTTGACGATATGCGCGCTACTGAATATTTTCAGGGGGGCGAAACAGCGGCTTTGGTACAAATGCATAAGTGTTTTGCCAATGCAGACCAGTTGCTGAAACAAAAAAATGGGCGTAACGGCTCTGATTGCTCTTCAAAACTTTCTCCCTGGATCTCGATAGGATGTATTTCGCCGAGGCAGGTTTACTGGGAAATTCAGAAATATGGCAGTAATGGTAACCTGTTAAAGCTTGAATTGCTTTGGCGCGATTACTTCAGGTTCATGTTTAAAAAACACGGCCAAAAATTTATCAAAGCTAAAGACGAAGCTCAGGGCACTGACTTTGCACCGGACGCCGACCTCTTGCTCCAAAAATGGAAAAACGGCGAAACAGGAGTGCCCCTTATTGATGCAGCAATGCATGAGCTTAACGCTACCGGCTATATCAGTAATCAAAACCGGCAGGTAGTAGCGGGCTATTTAGTAAACACCCTCAAAGCCGACTGGGTACAGGGGGCTGCTTATTTTGAAGAAAAGCTTATTGATTATTCGCCGGCCAGCAATTGGGGCAACTGGGCCTTTATTGCCGGTGTTAACGATGCTAAGGAAAGCAAATACGCTATAGTTACCAAGCTGCCCAAAGAGCTTGAAGCCAAAACCGATTTTGTGAATACCTGGCAGCCGTCATCCATTGACGAGGCCGGGGATTTGGTTGGGGTGTAAGGAAGAATTGTTGCGTTTGATTTTAAATATTACTGCATATTGTGCAAAGTAATTATACTGATTTCTGTTACAGAGTTTAGCCTATGATCATTGGTGAAAAAATAATCAGCTTCATGTATCAATGCAGATGCTATTTGTAATGCATCAGGAGTTCTTAAATTATATTTGGCTCTTAATTCAGCTGCCTTTTCCGCAACCTCATTTGAAATTCCGAAAATTTGAATGCCTTCAGCATTCAGTAGGATATTTTTATATTGAGAAACCAATTTTGTTTTTCGATCCTTTATTGGTTTAACCAAAACTTCCAAAAGGGTAATCGATGAAGTAATAAAGGCAAACTCTCCATTATCATTTGCGGAAAAGTACTCTATCAATTTTTCCTGATAAGTTGAATGTCCTTCAATAAAATAAATTAATGGGGCGGTATCCAGGAAAATTCGTTTGCGATAAAAGTCTGTTATTACTACTGTATTTTCTGCTGTTATTACCACTGCCTTTCTTGGTCTATATAAGCGTCTATATCCGTTTTACTCCACAGTGATGCACCCAGGCCAGATATACTTGACAATCTTATTTTACCTTTCTTTTGTTCAGGTTTGCGGATCATCAATGCAAGTTTTTCAAAAAGGCTTTGCTGTGCTTGCTTATCAAGCCGCTCAACCTGTAACAGGATTTCATTGATATTTAAGTCGGTATTCATACTCGCAAATTTAATGAAAATCTTATCTAATTATTATTTCTATAAACCATCTATTTAAATAACTGTTGTTCTTTTGCCTCAAAACTCCGTATTTTCCCATTTAAGGATAAAATAAGCTTAACAAAGGCTAAATTTCTTTACAATTAATTATGAAGTATATAGCGGTATATCATTACTTTTGTACCGTTTTAAAGATCAGTTTCACATGGATCGTCTCAATTATATAAATAGCGGAAACGCTGCCTACATATCTTCCCTATACGAACAGTACAAACAGGAGCCGGAATCGGTTGATTTTGGATGGCAAAAATTCTTTGAAGGATTTGATTTTGGTAAAGATACCGATGCTGCCGGGGCAATTGCACCTGCTGCAGTTGGTCAAGCTACTCCTGAACATTTCTTGAAGGAAATTAACGTATTAAACATGATAGATGGTTACCGCTCGCGCGGGCATTTGTTTGCAAAAACAAATCCTGTTCGCGAACGCCGCCATTATTACCCAGGCAAGGAGCTTGAAACTTTTGGCTTGAGCGAAGCCGACCTTGATACCGTTTTTAATGCCGGTGTTGAAGTTGGTTTAGGAGCCGCTAAATTGCGCGATATCCGCCAGTTACTTGAGGACACTTACTGCCGTTCAATTGGTACGGAATATAAATACATCCGCAATCCCATTAAAATAAAATGGTTTGAAGAGCGGATGGAAAGCCGTCGTAATACACCTTCTTTTACCCTTGATGAAAAGAAGGAAATGCTTAACAAGCTGAATGAAGCGGTAACTTTCGAAAACTTTTTAGGCACCAAATTCCTTGGTCAAAAACGTTTTTCACTGGAAGGTGCCGAAGCGCTGATCCCTTCAATGGATTCGGTAATTAAAAAAGGCGCTGATCTGGGTATCGAGGAGTTTATCATAGGTATGGCGCACCGCGGGCGTTTGAACGTATTGACCAATATTATGGAGAAAACCTATAAAGAGGTGTTCTCTGAGTTTGAAGGTAAAAACTACGATTCTGAATCACCTTTTGGTGGCGACGTGAAATACCACTTAGGTTTTTCAACCGATGTGCATACCAAAAGCGGTAAAAAAGTTCACCTGAGCCTTTGCCCCAACCCATCGCACCTGGAAGCTGTTGACCCGGTTGTTGAAGGGATCACCCGTTCAAAAATCGACTTTAAATATGGCGGCGACCATTCAAAGATCGCTCCGATCCTGATCCACGGCGATGCTTCAATTGCCGGACAGGGTATAGTATATGAAGTTTTACAAATGGAAAAACTGGATGGTTACCGCACAGGCGGCACCATTCACCTGGTTATCAACAACCAGATAGGGTTTACCACCAACTATAAAGACGCCCGTTCAAGTACTTATTGTACCGATGTTGCCAAAACTGTGCTTTCGCCGGTTTTCCACGTAAACGGTGATGATGTTGAAGCTTTGGCTTATGTAGTAAACCTGGCTATGGAATACAGACAGGTATTTAATGAGGACGTATTTATCGATATCCTTTGTTACCGCCGTTATGGCCATAACGAAGCTGATGAGCCTAAATTCACCCAGCCGCTGTTATACAAAGCTATCGACGCGCACCCTAACCCGTTAAAGATTTACAATCAAAAACTGATAGATGAAGGCAGTATAGATGCTGAATTCCTGAAATCTATCGAAAAAACCTTCAAAGATGAGTTACAGCAAAAGCTGGATGAAGTAAAATCAGAAGAAAGGTTTACTGATACCATTGCCATGTTTGAAGGTGCCTGGAGCGGGTTACACCTGGCAAGCCATAAAGAACTGGTAAAAGCTATTGATACCTCAGTAGCCGAAGAAACCATATTAGAGATTGGTAATAAGATCACTGTGCTACCACCAAACAAAGAGTTCTTCAAGAAAATTGAGAAACTGTTTGAAGACCGCAGTGCTATGGTGAACAAAACCAAAGTGTTTGACTGGGCCATGGGTGAATTACTTGCTTACGGGACTTTGTTAAAAGAAGGTTACCCTATCAGGTTAAGTGGTGAAGACGTTAAACGTGGTACATTCTCGCATCGCCATGCGGTATTGACCCTGGTTGATTCGGAGGACGAATTTACACCGCTTGCATCCATTAACCCCGAAGCTAAATTGAGCATCTATAACTCTTTATTATCTGAGTATGGTGTTTTAGGTTTTGAATACGGCTATGCGCTTGCAAACCCAACTGCTTTAACCATTTGGGAAGCCCAGTTTGGCGATTTCTTTAATGGTGCACAGATCATTGTTGATCAGTACATCGCCAGCGCCGAAACTAAATGGCAGCGTGGCAACGGTTTGGTAATGTTATTGCCTCACGGTTATGAAGGCCAGGGCCCCGAGCACTCATCTGCACGTGTTGAACGCTTTCTGGAGCTTTGTGCCGATGATAATATTCAAATCGCCAACTGTACTACACCTGCAAACTTCTTCCATATTTTAAGGCGTCAGATGCACCGCGATTTCCGCAAGCCATTGATCATCTTTACCCCGAAAAGTTTGTTGCGCAGCCCTAAATGTGTTTCGCCACTGGAAGATTTTACCAACGGCAAGTTCCACGAGTTGATAGACGATACTTATGTTGACCCTAAAAAGGTGAAACGCGTATTGCTGTGTACAGGTAAAGTTTACTACGACCTGTTGGATAAACAACAGGCTGATAACCGTAAGGATGTGGCTATTGTACGTGTAGAGCAGCTTTACCCAACTCCGGTTACGCAAATTTTGAAGATCAAAGCCAAATATGAAAAGGCAGAGTTTATCTGGGTACAGGAAGAGCCTGAAAACATGGGCGCATGGCCTTACATTTGCCGCAAGTTCCATAATGATAAGGTGATTAACCTGAGCGTTATTTCAAGGATAGAAGGCAGCAGTACCGCAACCGGTTTTGCTAAACAGCATGCTGCCCAGCAGTTATACATAGTTTCAAAAGCTTTTGAAGCCCCAGCCGGTAAAGCTGTTAAAGAAGCTGTTAAAAAAACAACAAAGAAAATGGCTGATGCCGGTGCTGATTAATCAAATAATTAAGCATCCTGACATCATCCATAAAAAAATATAAAATCTACAATACTACAATATGAGCTTAGCGATTAAGGTGCCTACCGTAGGCGAATCAATTACAGAAGTAACCCTTTCGAGCTGGAAAAAGAAAGACGGCGACCACGTTGAAATGGACGAGGTTATTGCCGAACTTGAGTCAGACAAGGCTACTTTTGAGCTTACTGCCGAAAAAGCCGGTACTTTAAAAATCGTTGCCAACGAAGGCGATGTACTACCAATTGGCGCCGTTGTTGCCAATATCGAAGACGGAGGCGCTGAAGCTGCTGGTCCTGCAGCACAACCACAGCCAGAAGTTGTTGCAAACGCTCCTGCTCCGGCCCCTGTTGCTGCCGCCCCGGCTGCTGCATCAGCCTCTGTTGAAATTAAAGTACCGCCGGTTGGTGAATCTATTACCGAGGTTACTTTATCCCGGTGGATCAAAAAAGACGGCGAAGCTGTTGCTATGGATGAAGCCATTGCCGAGCTGGAATCAGATAAAGCTACTTTTGAACTTACTGCCGAAAAAGCCGGTACTTTAAAAACAATCGCTAAAGAAGGTGATGTGTTAGCTATTGGCGCTGTAGTTTGTACTATTGAAGGTGCGGGTGCTTCTCAACCTGCAGTTACCCCGGTAACCCCGGCTGTAGTAAGCGCTGCCGATGAATCGCCGCGTGGTGGTGCAGCTGCCGAAAGTGCTAAAACTTATGCCTCAGGTACGCCATCACCGGCTGCCGCCAAAATATTAGCCGAAAAAGGTGTTGATCCAAAATCAGTATCAGGTTCGGGTGTTGATGGCCGTATCACTAAAGGTGATGCCCTTGGCGCGCAAGTCCCTGCAGCTAAACCAGCTGCTCCGGCTGCTCAGCCTGCTGCTGCCGCTCCGGTTGCAACTTCTACAGGTGGTGCCAGGGACGAAAAACGGGAGAAAATGACTTCGTTGCGCAAAACCGTTGCTAAACGTTTAGTATCGGTTAAAAATGAAACGGCAATGCTTACTACCTTTAACGAGGTAGATATGCAGCCGATCATGGAATTGCGCGCTAAATACAAAGACAAATTCAAAGAAAAGCATAATGTTGGCTTAGGCTTTATGTCGTTTTTTACCAAAGCGGTTACTGAGGCTTTGAAAGACTGGCCGGCTGTTGGTGCACGTATTGAGGGTGAAGAGATCGTATACAGCAATTTTGCTGATATCTCCATTGCTGTATCTGCCCCTAAAGGCTTGGTTGTTCCTGTTATCCGCAATGCCGATAGCATGAGCCTTGCCGAAATTGAGAAAGCCATTGTGGTACTTGCAGGCAAAGCCCGCGAAAACAAACTCACCATTCCTGAAATGACCGGCGGTACGTTTACCATTACCAATGGTGGTGTATTTGGTTCGATGTTATCAACTCCGATTATCAATGCGCCTCAATCGGCCATTTTAGGGATGCATAATATCATTGAGCGCCCGGTAGCTATCAACGGACAGGTTGTTATCCGACCAATGATGTACCTTGCCCTATCATATGATCACCGCATCATCGACGGCCGCGAATCGGTAAGCTTCCTGGTAAGGGTTAAGCAATTGCTTGAAGATCCTGCAAGGTTGTTGTTAGGTGTATAACCCTGCAAAAACTTTATAAAAGAGATCCCGATTGGTTTTCCCTTCCGGGATTTTTTATGCAATAATAGGTTTCGCTTGCTTTGAAATCTGATAGGAGATTAAGAAGAAACGGTAAAACAGCTTGAAGACCCCGATACAACTAATCTCCGATCTCCAACCTCTAATCTCTAAAACGAACTCTTCACCACCCTTTTAAGCACCAATAAATTTTGCCCGTTAAGGCTATAACCGCTAATGTTGTTTTGATAAAGGTTTACCAGTTTATCATAGTATAATACCACAACCGGCGATTGCTCCATCATGAGGTTATCCATCTGGCGGTAGATGGCAAA
Organism: Mucilaginibacter sp. Mucisp73; assembly: GCF_059491465.1. Lineage (NCBI taxonomy): Bacteria > Pseudomonadati > Bacteroidota > Sphingobacteriia > Sphingobacteriales > Sphingobacteriaceae > Mucilaginibacter > Mucilaginibacter sp. Mucisp73. The sequence goes on from NZ_CP168507.1 coordinate 138,786, forward strand.
GCGTTTTTCATCATCTTTTACCTGGTAGGTTTGCTCAAAAAGCTCATCGAACTTTTTATTGTTAAACCCGGTATAATTTGGGCCGAAAGGGATTTTGTTTTTGGAATAAAAAACTGAAAGGTAGTTTTCGGCATCTGGATAATCGGCTATCCAGGAGCCGTAAAAAAAGTTGATGCCATTTTTGGAGATCAGTTCGCGCAGGCTGGCACCCTGGGTTATCTCTACATTTGTTTTTATACCAATGCGTTCCAATTGGCCTTGTACATACTCAATTAAACTGCGGTAACCAACGGTGGTAGCCAGGGTAATTTCGGGCATGTTTTTACCATTCGGATAACCGGCGTCTCGGAGCAGGCAACGGGCTTTTTCCGGGTCGTATATATAACCTTTTACCCCGGTGCCGTTAAAGCCTGGCATGCCTTCGGGCACAAAACCTCCGTAGCCCGGTGTACCCATACTGTTGCGGAGGTATTTGATCATCTTTTCGCGGTCGATGGCGTAGTTGATGGCCTGCCTGATCTTGAGTATTTTTAAAGGGGATTTTTTTACAATGGGCAAAGTGGTATCCACCAGCATGCCCAGGTAAATGGTGTTCAGGTAAGGAGCGGTATTGAGTATAAATTTACCTTTATATTTTTGCGTTACCTTGCCTGCTTTGGTGAGGATGTCATCGCGATAGCTGCCGTCGATATCATTCAAAAAATCGATATTCTTTTTTACAAACTCCAGAAACGAAGTCTGCTTATCAGCAATAAAGGTAGAACGGATGGCATCCAGGTAGGGGAGGCGGTTGCCTTTTTCGTCTTTTTCCCAGTAATGCTCGTTTTTTAAAAACACCAGTACTTCGCCTTCTTTCCAGTATTTAAACCTGAAGGGGCCGGTACCTACCGGGTGGCTCCTGAAGTCCTTGCCATAAAACTCAACCACTTCTTTTGGGACTACAGAACAATATTGTGCCGTGAGTAAGCTTAAAAAGGGGGCGAAAGGCTGCTTAAGCCTGATCTGGAAAGTACTATCATTAGGTGCCATGAAGGCGCTTTTGCCCTTTACCTTATCACTGAAGATCCATGAGCCGGATGAAGCAACTTTGGGATCGATCAAACGACCGAAGCTATAGGCAAAATCTGAGGCCACTGCCTTTCGACCTGTACCGTTTGCAAAATGAGGATCGTCATGAAAATATACATCATTACGCAGATGGAAGGTATATAATAAACCATCAGCTGATGTTTCCCAGCTTTTAGCAATACAGGGAATGGTTTTTAAACTATCGTTGATCTGTACCAGGCCGTTATAAAGCTGGTTGTCCATCCAAATGGTATAATGATTACGGCAAAAGGCAGGATCAAGCGAGGTAAGGCCTTCTTCCAGATTGATATTAAAAACGGTTTTGTGCTGATCGGGAGAAGTATCCGTATGGCAGGAACAAAGCTGAATGGAGAATAATACAAAAAGGTAAGTGATCAGCTTATTCATTTAAGCTAATATATTAAATGTTGCGTTAGCTGTGTGAATGAATAGCTGATTATTACGCGGGGATGATTGATTGCCGGCGATGGCTAAAATTAAAATAGAAAAGTAAAACCACTTCCTTTTGATGGCTTTTTCATTTCTTCAAACTTTTCAATTTCCTGATTGAGCAAAAAAGAATACTCACCTGCCATGAATTCACGAAATACTTCAATATTTTCCTGTTGACGGGTATCAATTAATGCCTGAATATAAGCCACTTTATTTTCGCTTCGCACAATTGCCAATGGAAGATTATAATATGCCTGAATGTAGTTCATTAATAATCGCGAGGTGCGCCCATTGCCATCATAATAAGGATGTATACTTACGAGATTGAAATGTGCATCAAAGGAAAGATTCAGCTGTTCAGCAACAGATAAGGCGGAACCGATGGATTCATTGAGCTTTTTTACCAGGTCATTTGTCAGGCGTTCCACTTTATCAAAATTGGGGAAATAGGAAATACCTGCAGTGACGTTGCCTTTCCGAAATGCTCCGGTTCGGGAATCCACGGTACCCAGCATAGTATTGTATACTTTGCCGGTATTCTTCATCACCAAAGCATTGATTTCCTGCAAAAGAGATACTGACAATGCTCTTTTTACTTTTGCATTTTCAATTGTAAAAAGGAGGGCCGCGTGATGATCTGTTACCATCAAGCTGTCTTCCAACGGCTTGCCGTTGGGCGTGCGCCCTTCGGTGATCAGCACTTGTGTTTCTACCTCTGTCAATGTTGAGCCTTCAATCCGTGTAGAGTGATGGTCAATAGAAATGAGGTTAAACCGGTTGTGGTCAATCACATCAGCTATGCCAAGATCGTTGTATTTCTTTATCAGGTTAACTATTTCCATCGTTTCAACAACGCGAAAATACTTATAAGTTTTTACATAGTGGTTCAGTTGCCTGGCACCGATAAACCTGGCAACTGAATTTAATTTTACTACGCATCAATACCGGTCAATCCCTTATAAAAATGTTTGGCATAACCTGCTATCAGCACATCGTGATCATTCCCGTTAATAATACGGCGGGCGTTGATCCAGTCGGCATGGGTGGCGTCAAAATATTTGCCTAAGCCCACGCCGGTAAACATGCCTTTTGTCATACCTTCAATCATAATGTTGGCAGCTACATCAGGTTGAAGTGCCAATTCGGGATGGTTAAGCAGGTCTAGGTGTAAATGCTTGCCCATGGCCTCATAGTTCTCGTACCAGGTTAATTGTACAAAACCGCGGCCATAATAAAGCTGATCGGGCGTTGTATAAGGGATACGGTGACCAGGCCCCCCGCCCATTTTAAATTTTTCGCCATAGGGATGACCTTTACCCTTGCCAAACTCATTTATCGGCTGCATAGTGCCTGCACATTCATGGTAAACGGTGCCTAACATGTAGGCTACCTTACGCTGATCGGTAACGCCGGCATCAGCTGCGGCCTTTAAAATGGCTTCGATACCATCAATCTGGCTTTGTGAAATGTGGCCTTTAAATACAGACGCACGGATAGTGTCATAAAATTCTTTTGTACCTGGCATGATAATGAAATTTAGGTATTAGTAATAAAATTAATTGCTGTAAACGGATGTTTCAGATTAAAAAGGTATGGAAGATTTAGGTAAATATAAATATTCACGTTTGGAATACCAAGGCTGATATTCAAAGAGTTGGGCCAGGATTTTCAAGCCAATTCCTGCATTTGTTGAGAAAGGCCTAAAGTAGGAATATGTTTATAAAGCAAATTTTAAAGTGCCCGTTTTATTACACGGGCACTTTAAATTAAAACCGCTCTTTTAAAAACTTGCCCGTATAGCTGTCTTTTTGTTTTAGAAGGTCTTCAGGAACGCCCTCAAATACTACTTTACCACCGCGGTCGCCGCCTTCCGGGCCAATATCGATAACCCAGTCGGCACATTTGATCACATCCATGTTATGCTCAATAACAATGATGGTATTGCCATGATCAAGCAGGGCATCAAACGATTTCAGCAGTTTTTTAATATCAGCAAAATGCAAACCGGTGGTAGGTTCGTCAAAAATAAACAATGTTTTATTGGTGTTGTTGCCTTTCACCAGGAATGAAGCAAGTTTAATACGCTGAGCCTCACCACCTGATAAGGTATTTGACGACTGCCCTAACTGAACATATCCCAAACCAACATCAACCAGCGGTTTTATTTTGGCGATGATCTTTGGCTCTTTGGCAAAAAACTCAACTGCCTCATCTATGGTCATGTTCAGGATCTCCGATACGTTTTTTTCTTTGTATTGGATATCTAAAATATGCTGCTTAAAACGATGGCCCCCGCAGGTTTCGCAGGTAAGAAAGATATCTGCCATAAACTGCATCTCTATCTTAACCTCACCTTCGCCCTGGCAAACATCGCAGCGGCCTCCCTCAACATTAAATGAAAATGCCGAAGGTTTTAGCCCGGCGGCTTTTGCTGCCGGCTGAGCAGCATACAGGTTTCGGATTTCATCCCAGGCTTTAACATAAGTAACCGGGTTTGAGCGCGATGAACGGCCTATCGGGTTTTGGTCAACCAGTTCAACCTGTTCAATTTTGCTGTAATCGCCATCAATAGCATCATATGAGCCTGTTTGTTCACCCGAATAATTGCCCAATGCCTTTTGAACAGCGGGGGCAAGGATGCGTTTTACCAAACTGGTTTTGCCCGAGCCGGATACGCCGGTAACAACAGTAAGCACGCCTAACGGAAATTTGGCGGTAACGTGTTTCAGGTTGTTTTCGCGCGCGCCTTTTATTTCGATAAAATCGTGCCATTTGCGGCGGCTTGCGGGGATAGCTATTTCTTCCCTGCCGCTCAGGTATTTGCCGGTGAGGCTTTTATCGTCTTTTATAATTTCGTTATAAGTACCGGTAAAGATCAGCTCTCCGCCATGGGTACCGGCCTCCGGACCAATATCAATAATGTGATCGGCAGCTTTCATGATCTCTTCCTCGTGCTCAACAACCAATACGGTGTTACCCACATCGCGGAGGGATTTTAATACGCTGATCAGCCTTTGGGTATCACGCGGATGCAAACCGATGCTCGGCTCATCCAAAACATACACTGAACCTACCAGGCTGCTGCCCAATGACGTAGCGAGGTTGATTCGCTGCGACTCACCACCTGATAATGTATTTGATAAACGATTGAGCGTTAAATAACTCAAGCCCACATCATTTAAAAAGCCGAGGCGGTTGGTTATTTCCATCAGCAAGCGTTTGCCGATTTTGGCCTCAGTTTCACTGAGTTCAAGCGATTTAAAAAATTCAAAGGCTTTATCCAGCGGCATCAGTACCACATCGGTTATCGACTTTTCATTGATCTTTACGTAAGAGGCATCCATTCGTAATCGGCTGCCCTTACATTCCGGGCAGGTGGTTTTGCCCCTGTATCGCGACAGCAAAACACGGTACTGGATCTTATACGTTTGTTCTTCCATTTCCTTGAAAAACTCGTCAAGGCCACGGAAAAACTTATTGCCGGTCCAGAGCAGGCGCTGCTCTTTTTCGGTTAGCTGATTATATTGACGGTGGATAGGGAAGTCGAACTTTAAGGCATGTCTTACCAGCGCATCGTTCCATTCGCGCATCTTTTCGCCGCGCCACGGGGCAATGGCCCCCTCATAAATAGATTTGCTTTTATCCGGGATAACCAGGTCTTCATCAATACCGATCACCTTGCCGTAACCTTCGCATTTTTTACAAGCGCCATACGGATTATTAAAGCTGAAGAAGTTTGGCGTAGGTTCTTCAAATTTCAATCCGTCTAACTCAAAACGGTCGCAAAAAAAGCGCTCATGCTCGGTATCGTTGTCAGGTTCCTGGAAGCGAACAAAACAATCGCCCTTGCCTTCAAAAAAGGCAGTCTGTATGGAGTCGCCTAAGCGGCTAATAGTTTCGTCTTCCTCATTTTTGGTAACGCGGTCAACAACTATGCGTACTGCAATTTGCTCATCAATTTCGGTAGTTTCTGCAGCGGCTTTTTTTGTCTTTGTTTTTTTGATCTCGACTGTTGGTTCAGCCGCCATTAAAGGAACGTTCTCTACTGTTTCATCCTCTAATAAAGATTCGATACGCGAAAGTTTGCCATTGTATTCAACACGAACAAAACCTTTTTGCATCAATACTGCAAGCTCTTCTTTAAGGCTCCGGTTGTTGTGCGGGTGCAATGGAGCAAGAATGGTTACCTGGGTTTCGTTAGGCAATGAAAGCACAAAGTTAACCACATCGGTCACTGAGTCTTTTTTTACGATATTGCCTGATATGGGCGATATCGTTTTACCGATACGTGAAAAAAGCAGTTTTAAATAATCGTAGATCTCGGTTGATGTACCAACAGTTGAACGTGGGTTTGAGGTAATTACCTTTTGCTCAATAGCTATGGCCGGTGCAATGCCTTTAATATAATCAACATCGGGCTTGTTCATTCGGCCCAAAAACTGGCGGGCGTATGATGAAAGGCTTTCCACATAGCGGCGCTGGCCTTCGGCGTACAAAGTATCGAAAGCGAGTGATGATTTGCCCGAACCCGACATGCCGGTAACTACCACCAGTTTGTTTTTGGGAATAGCCACATCAAGGTTTTTAAGGTTGTGCACCCTTGCGCCTTTTATAATAATATGCTTTTGCGGATCTTTTTCTGCTTCTTTACTCATTCTATTGAATTAGTTCATAGTTGATGGTTGATGGATCATAGTAGTATGCTTTGCAGGTTAGTGGCAAAATTTATACCATGAACCATGATCTATTAACCATGAACTTTTTGCGAATGCAAAAATCCTAAAAAATTTAGCAGAATCCAAATGAGTTTTGATTGTTTATTGGATTAAACTACGTGAAATATTGGAGTTTACAGTTTGCTGACTTTTTAAAACTTAATGTTGTTTTAACAACTACTTTTTAAAAAATTTATTTTGGCGAATGATTAAACCTTCGGTATTAAAAATAAGTCTAACGGAAGCGTACCAAATAAATGATGGTTTTACAGGTAATTATGCCGATTAATAGTAAAGTAAGACGCAAAAAAAAAAATTTTATTTGTTTTTTTGCCAATAATTTATTTTATTTGAGCGAACAAATCTTTAACCCCTAAGGAGCACGCTATAGAATATACTTTACTTTAAAAGGTTTTAACTAAAAATTAAGTTTTAAGTAGTACTTTCTATGGATTTTCAATTGAAGAGTGATCAGGATCTAATCCATCTATATGTAGCCGGCGACGAAGCCGGTTTAGTAGAATTGATAAGGCGTTACCAATCAAAAATATATACTTCTATTTACTTGCTGGTAAAAGACGAATACCTTGCCGAAGATATTTTTCAGGATGCATTTATAAAGGTGATTAACACCCTTAAAGCCGGTAAATATAATGAAGAAGGTAAATTTTTGCCCTGGGTAACCCGAATTGCACATAACCTGGTGATTGACCATTTTCGCCGTGAAAAACGTGCGCCTATGATCAGCAATGGCGATGATTTCGATATTTTTGAAGTGCTTGGTAATTATGACGAAAGTACCGAGGACAAGATGGTTAGGGATCAAACCCATAAAGATCTTAAAGCACTGATCCAGCTGCTTCCATCCGAACAAAAGGAGGTGCTTATTATGCGCCACTTTGGCGATATGAGTTTTAAAGAGATTGCCGATATTACCGATGTTAGTATCAATACCGCCCTTGGCCGTATGCGCTATGCCCTTAATAACCTCCGCAAAATGATGCAGAGCAAGGAGCTTAGCCTGAAAAATTAGCTTTTTAGTATAAGAGTTTAGCGATAAAAGGTTAGGATATTATTGTTTAGGTTAAACCGGATAATAATATTCTAACCTTATTTTTTGTGTAAAATTCTGATATTGTTTCATTAGTTGCTGATATAAAGTTATTTACTGTTGCAATAACGTAATTCATAGCTTCTGGCAGCTAATTTCTTTAAATAAAAATTTCATTTAATTTTCATTTAACAAAATATTATCTTTAAGCCACCGTTATAAACCATATAAAAATTATAGTAAAATAAGCTTATGGATGAAACCTTTACAAAAACGTTAAATGCATTAGCTAACGAAGCTGAAATGAACAGGAATGCACAAGAAAATCTGGACGCCGACGAAGTGATTTTTTACAATTCAATTCGTGCTGATTTGGACCTGCTGATCAGGAAACCTAAAGTGCAAACTATACACCAGATCCTGGATTATTCAAAAAGCTTACGTTAGTATTTATTGCGGATTCCCCCACTGGTTCATAGATCATGATTGTTGAAAAGGTTACCGATGCGAATCGAAAAACCAAAACCCAATAAGTGATTTATGAACCTTTCTATTTTAAGATGGCTTATGATTGATGGATCATAGTTCATGGTTTTTTATTGTTGTGAATATCTATACTTTTGGACAGGATCGCCATTGCGTTAAGCTGGGTGCTTGAACCATGATCCATGAACTATCAACCATGAACTAAAAATGTTAAAAGCCGAACGCTATCGCCATTTTGTTGATTATTTTTCTAAAAACCAGCCTAACCCGGTTACTGAGCTGAACTATAATAATCCATTTCAATTATTGGTGGCCGTTATACTTTCGGCACAGTGTACTGATAAACGGATTAACCAGGTAACGCCGGCACTGTTTGAGCGTTTTCCTACTCCGCAAGACCTGGCTGCCGCAACATCCGACGAAGTTTTTGCATATATCCGGTCTGTAAGTTACCCTAATAATAAAGCCAAACATTTGGTAGGCATGGGCAAAATGCTCGTGGAAGTTTTTAACGGCGAAATACCTTCGGGGATAGAAAATCTGCAAAAATTACCGGGTGTAGGCCGCAAAACAGCCAATGTGATCGCTTCGGTTATTTTTGAAGAACCGGCCATGGCTGTTGATACGCATGTTTTTAGGGTGGCCAACCGCATTGGCTTAACTAATAATGCCCGTACTCCGTTGGCGGTTGAAAGGCAACTGGTCCAAAATATTCCTAAAGAATATATAGGTGTTGCACATCACTGGCTTATATTGCACGGCCGGTATATTTGTTTGGCGCGCAGCCCTAAATGCGATATTTGTCCGCTTACGTGGTTTTGCCGCTATTATGAGCGCAATAATACAGAAGCCGCGCTGCAAAGGCTTGAAGCTGCAAAACTTAAGAAGGCCAAAGAAGCTAAAAAGAAAAAGGCCCTTAATATTATAGGTAAGGAGTTGAAGAAGAGAAGTGTGGATAATTAGTTGACTAAGTGAATAGATGACTTGGTGAGTAGTTATTATATTTACTTAATACATTCCAATCAACCACTCGCTAAAAAATAAATTACTAAAAAAATTAGTAATTTTAAAAAATGTAATTATATTTGTTGAAGAAATTAATACGATGGCTAACATAGATAAAAATAGCGCTGATAAATTGAAGGCATTACAGCTTACGTTAGATAAGCTGGAAAAATCATACGGTAAAGGTACCATCATGAAATTGGGCGAATCCGTAGTTGAACAAACTGAAGTAATATCAACCGGCTCATTGGGGCTTGATATTGCTTTGGGGGTTAACGGTTTGCCTAAAGGAAGGATCATTGAGATCTACGGACCTGAATCGTCAGGTAAAACAACTTTGGCTATCCATGCCATTGCCGAATCGCAAAAGAACGGTGGTATTGCCGCCTTTATTGATGCGGAGCACGCTTTCGATCGTTTTTATGCCAAGAAATTAGGCGTGGATGTTGAAAACCTGCTGATCTCCCAGCCTGATAATGGTGAACAGGCACTGGAAATTGCCGATAACCTGATCCGTTCGGGCGCTATTGATATTTTGGTTATCGACTCTGTTGCGGCGTTGGTTCCTAAAGCCGAGATCGAAGGCGAAATGGGCGATTCAAAAATGGGCCTGCATGCACGTTTAATGTCACAGGCATTACGTAAGCTAACCGGCACTATCAGCAAAACAGGATGCTGCTGTATCTTTATTAACCAGCTGCGCGATAAGATCGGTGTTATGTTTGGTAACCCTGAAACCACTACCGGTGGTAATGCATTGAAATTTTATGCTTCGGTACGTTTGGATGTACGCCGTATCTCCCAAATTAAAGACACCGATGAAGTTTCCGGTAACCGCGTAAAGGTTAAGATTGTTAAGAATAAAGTTGCCCCTCCGTTCCGTGTAGCTGAGTTTGATATCATGTTTGGCGAAGGTATTTCAAAGGCCGGTGAGATCATTGACCTGGGTGTTGAATACAACATTATTAAAAAAGCAGGCTCATGGTTCAGTTATGGTGAAACCCGTTTAGGCCAGGGCCGCGATGCTGTTAAACAACTGATCCTTGATAACCCAGAGCTACAGGAAGAGTTGGAAAATAAGATTAAAGAAACGGTAACCGGCGAAAGCATGGAAGAAGTTTAATCGTGATTATACTATATACTAATCTTTAAAGTGATTTAATGAATATATAAGAAAGCCTCCTGTAAGGGGGCTTTTTTTGTAAAGCTGCCGCGGGTTTACTAAAGCTGCCGCGGGTTTAGCGCAGCGTAACCCGTGGCTGTACTATGTTAGTAATTGTTCCCGTTTTTCCGCAAAAAGAATATCTTTATCACCGCATAAACCGGAAAAAGCTATGGGATCATCAAAAGAGATTGTTACAAATATGTTTGCTTCAGGTGGTATTACCGTGAATGGCAATAACTCATGGGACTTACAGGTACACAATCCTAAATTGTATGATCGTGTGCTGGCAGGAGGGTCCCTGGGTTTTGGGGAAGCTTACATGGAAGGCTGGTGGGATTGTGAAGCGCTTGACGAATTCTTTTTCCGCGTCCAGTATCACCGGGTTGATAAAATGATCCCACGCGACTTAAATACGCTTAAATACTTTCTCAAGGCAAAATTTGGTAATCAGCAAACCAAATCAAAGGCTAAGGAGGTTGCACACAAGCATTATGATATTGGCAACGATCTGTTTGAGTTGATGCTTGATAAGCGGATGATATACTCCTGTGCCTATTGGGAAACTGCACAAACATTAGATGAGGCCCAGGAAGCTAAGCTTGATCTGATTTGCCGCAAACTAAAATTGGAACCCGGCATGAGCTTGCTTGATATAGGCTGCGGATGGGGCGGCCTTCTTCAATATGCAGCCGAAAAGTATGGCGTAAAAGGAATTGGTGTAACTCTTTCGGAAGAGCAGGCCATTATTGCAAAGGAGATTAACAAAGGTTTACCAGTGGAGATCAGGGTGCAGGATTATCGCGATGTACATGAAAAATTCGACAGGATAGTTTCTGTCGGGATGCTTGAACATGTTGGCTATCGTAATTATCGCATCTTTATGGAAAGGGTAAACGAAAATTTAGCAGATGACGGTATTTGCCTTCTTCATACCATAGGCGGTAATTACTCAACTACAGTTACCGATCCCTGGATTGCAAAATACATATTTCCGAATGGTATGCTGCCATCGGCAGCACAGCTCTCAACAGCATGGCAGGGCTTATTTATTTTGGAAGATTGGCATAACTTCGGCGTATATTACGACCGAACCTGTATGGAGTGGCGTAAAAAATTTGAGCAAGGCTGGCCGCAGCTTAATGCTAAATATGGTGATACCTTTTACCGCATGTGGCGCTACTATCTTAGTGCCAGCGCTGCATCCTTCCGCTCAAGAAAAAACCATTTATGGCATATCGTTTTAACCAAACCAAAGCATCTGGGATTGTACAAATCAATAAGATAAGCCCCCTTCTTTTCATTAATCAAATAAATGACGTAAAAGTACGTATTCAATAAACGTGTTTTTACTTGATTGAAAATCAAGTATTTGGATTTACTTTATTGTATTTTAGGAAATTTCCCAAATACTTAGAATATGTTGCCATTACGTTTGAACAGGCCCCTGTATTTTTACAGGAAGCGTATCCCTGCTGTTTTAATCTCATTAATGCTGTGCAGTTGTTACACGGCCCGTGTCGAAACAAAGGCGCAGGCTGGGTCAGAGGTATCGCACCAGAATGTAAACTTCTTTTTTTGGGGGGCTATCCAAAGCCCCAAGCGAATCGTTACTCCTATATGTGATTCCCTTGGCTCCAATGGTATGGCCGAAGTTACGGTGAAGAATAATTTCGGTTATTCCTTGCTTACTGTTGTAACCTTAGGTATCTGGAGCCCTGCAAGGGTAGAGTGGAAATGCGGTAAACCTTGCGCCAAAGATGGTGTAATCAAATAAGCGGCTATGAAAGTTATTAAAACAGGAGTCAGCAGTTGGGAAAACCGGCACGAAACTTTTACCGAGCAAATTAAAGATCTGTATGAATTGGGCAATGAAGACAATCTTGATGCCCTTGAAGGTTATAATGACGCTACCAAAGGGCTTCAAAACCTGATTAAAGAAGCTATTGAGACCGATACTCCATTACGATCATTAGGCGCAGGCTGGTCGTGGACAAAAATAGCAACGGTTAAAGATGGTGTAATGCTGGATACAAAACCCCTTAACACCAGGTTTACTGTTGCCGATACTGCGGTTAACCCGGCTTATACAGGCAACAAGGACCACCTGCTTTTTGCACAAAGTGGCAACGGTATCTGGGAGCTCGGCGCATTTTTGAAAAACAGGGGCTTGTCACTCAAAACTTCCGGTGCCAGTAATGGGCAAACTATAGCTGGTGCAGTGAGTACAGGAACTCACGGCTCGGCGTTTGATTTTGGTGCCACGCCAGATTTTGTAGTAGGGCTCCATATTGTAGTAAGTCCTGACAGGCATATCTGGCTGGAAAGGGCGTCGGCTCCTGTTGTGGCGCAACGGTTTATGGATCTGTTGCAAACCGAGCTGGTACAGGATGATGAACTTTTTAATGCCGCATTGGTAAGTTTTGGGAGCTTCGGTATTATCCACGGCGTACTAATGGAAACAGAACCCCTGTTTTTGTTAGAAACTTATGTGCAACGGTTACCTTATGATGCCGAACTTCAGGGTATGATGGCAACACTTGATTTCAGCGATACCGATAAGCTGCCATGTAGTAACGAGCGCCCATGTCATTTTTCGGTGTTACTTAATCCGTACGATCTGGACAAAGGCGCATTTGTAACCACTATGTATAAGCGCCCGTATCGTACCAACTATCAGCCCCCGGTTGATAACGCGGCGGGGATCGGCCCGGGAGATGATGCTGCCAGTTTTATAGGTACTATTACTGATGCCATACCTGCTTTGGTTCCGGTTGTAGTTACCAAGGTGTTAAATACCAGCATGACAACTAATACTGATCCTCATTTTGGTACGCTGGGCGAAATTTTTAGCAATACTACGTTAAGAGGAAAACTATTGAGCTCTGCCATCGGTTTCCCGGCAGAACTTTCGCCAAGGGTTGCCGATTTGATGTTGAAGATCAATAAAGATATCGGCCCTTTCAGCGGTGTATTTTCATTCAGGTTTGTTAAACAAACCAAAGCCACATTGGGCTTTACCCGGTTTGAACATACCTGTATTATGGAGCTGGACGCGCCGCTCTCCGACAAAGCCTACAACTTTTATACCCAGGTATGGCTGATGCTTGAGCATGAAAATATTCCCTTTACTTTTCATTGGGGTAAAGCTAACGAGGTTACGCCCGAACGCATCCAACGAATGTATGGCGATGCAGCTACCCGCTGGATCAACGCCCGAAAAGCCCTGCTCAATACTGATTGTCAAAAAGTTTTTACCAATCAAATTACGCGGCAATGGGGGCTGGCCTGACATATTTAGGTGGGATGAGGGCAATATTATGTGGCCTGCTGTTTTCGTGCTGTACCATAGTGGAGTTGAAAGCCCAAACCACAGGACAGGTCATCGATGAGATAAAAGCGATAAACAGTAAAGTAACTCATTGGCCTATTAGTAACGGACAGGGTATGCTCATCTCCAATAAAGCGATGAACATTTTCCTGTCAAATAAAGTGAGTTCTTACCTCTCCGGTAATGAAGACCTTTCTCTCTATAAAAACTACGTAAATCTTAATGCTGCGGAAGGGGCAATCAGTATCAATCACAATTTTCACCAACCGGTTGATAGCGATGATTGGGTAAGGTCATTTGTAGTAGTGGGGGCAAGGGTAAATATTGCCAATGCATATTCGGCAAAAACTGCTAACAGGTATTATGATAATCAACTGGGTTTTACAATTCAGAAAACATGGATGGGAAAACCGAAGACCTACTATGCAGCGAATAGCGATTTCAAAAAGGAGATGGATGCCGCCCGGGCCTTGATGGTAAACACACTTGTTCAAAGCATCAATAAAAAAGTTGAAGAGTTCGAACAATCGCTTAACGCTTTGAAACAAGATGAAGTGCCCGGGCAAGATTTAACTGATGTTAAAAGCAAGCTGCGGAAAACTTTTTATGTCACGCTTCGGGCAGATTATTTGCAACAGTTTTCTGAACAACAGTCGGAACTGATGGTTAACACAGCCAATTTTAATCTTGTTACCGATAACTGGACAACGGCAGGCGTTTATATTCCGGTTATACCTCAAAAATTTATGGTAAGCAATGACATTAACGCGCCGGTTAACAAACATTATAATTACCCGCTCGAACTTTTTTTAAGCCATACCCGCTTTTGGGAAAGCCCTAAGCTGGGCCGGTTCTTTTTAACCTTTGCCGGTAAAGGCTTTGTGAATAACGCGGTACAAAACGGCTCCTTATTTAGTGCTGATGTAACAGGGACGCAGGGAACAGACGGAGCAAATACGGTCGCCATAAATAAAGGCGACCGGTACATTGGCCAGTATAAAAATTTTATAACCCCGGTTGCGGTGGGTAAACTGGTGTATATCCCCGGAACCTCACATGTGGGGGTGAGTTTCCGCATCGAAAAAAAATGGGGGACTTATAAGGCGCTCAACTCTATCATCGGCATCCCTATTGTATTGATCGATAAAAAGGGAGTCCCGGCCATAAATTTTGAAGCACAGCTTTTGCTTCAGGACATGAATAATTCCTTAAAAAACACCCGACTGCCTTACAATAAAACAGCAATCGGGTTAACGGTAGGGATCCCGTTTAGTAAAATTGTTTACTAAACAAGCTTACCCATCTCCTCCAAAACCGCTCTTTTCAAAGCCATGATATAACCGGTATGCAAACCATCATGAAATGGCAAAAAACGGATTGCTTCTTCTATATTGCTCAAGGTAACACCATAACGGGTGGTCATCGGTTGGTAATTTGAGAAAATACCCATTTGGTAATCTTCCTCCATTTTATCAATGGTTGAAATAAGCAGCTCTTTGACTTCGGCTATGTCATCAGCATTAATAAAGCTCTGCGGCTTTGTTTCGGGACGGTAGGGGGTATAGTATTTATCATCAACCACAATAGGTACGCCTGCGCGCGTATAGCAAATACCTTGCTGACCCGAAATAAGGTGCGCCAGGTTCCAGATCAGGTTGTTATTAAAACCTGCGGGGATGTGGTTAAGTTGTTCGGGGCTAAGATCTTTAACAACGTTTAACAGCATCAGGCGTGGTTTTTTGATAACCTCAAATTCTTGTTTCATTTTATATTGGATGGGTTAAGGCTTTCCAGCTGCGCTAAATTATGAAGATTGTGGTATGTTTTTCGTCAAATTATCACATCGCCGCTGCCAACGTTTTATGGCTTATATCTTTTATCATACCTTTGCCCATTCATTTACTCATCCATTTTAATGCAGGATACCTCTTTAAATAGCGCGCCGGTAAAATATAACAAGCCAATAATTTATTTTTTACTGTTGTGGGCTTTGCTAAATGCCGTACAGGCATTTACCCTGGAGATCCATGCGGATGAGGCCTACTATTGGGTTTATTCCCGCTTTTTAGACTGGGGGTATTATGACCATCCGCCTATGGTGGCCGTTTTCATTAAAGCAGGTTACAGCCTCATACATAATGAATTTGGAGCGAGGCTCTTTACAGTGATCAGCACCACCGCATCTTTATACCTGATGTGGATGATGTTAAAGCGCTATAGGGTTGATGCCATCAACTTTATACTGGTGGTTTCAGGCATCTTTGTATTCCATATTTATGGCTTTACCACCACACCTGATGCTCCTTTGCTGTTTTTCACGGTGCTGTTCCTGTATTTTTATCAGCAATATATTGAAGAGGACAGCTTAAAATTGGCCATTATATTGGGCGTGGTGATAGCCTGCCTGCTGTATAGCAAGTATCATGGCATTTTGTTGGTTGCTTTCACGCTTGTATCTAATATAAAATTGCTTAAGCGAGGATCTTTTTACGGAATTGTGCTGCTGGCGCTGGCTTTGTATGCACCGCATATCCTGTGGCAGGTAAACCACGATTATCCTTCAATAAGCTATCACCTTAGCGAACGTTCGGCCGATGACTACCAGTTGGATAATACCTATTTATATCCATTGGGGCAGTTGATAATGGCCGGGCCGCTGATTGGCTGGTTCCTTTTTTATAAAGGATTTACAACTAAGCTACAAGATGTTTTCACCCGCACCCTGCTCGTAAACAGCATAGGTATTTTGGCATTCTTTTTTCTTACCTCCTTTAAAGGTGAGGTACAACTCCATTGGACGCTTATAGCTTACGTACCGCTAAGCATGCTGGTGCTTATCAGTTTTGCCAGGCCGGGAGGCAAACCTGTTTGGTTTAATCGTTTGGCGGTGATAAACGTCAGCCTGATTTTGCTTGTTCGTATCTGTATTATCTGGGGGCCTCCGTTCTTGCTAAAGATCGATGCCATGAAAAGCTTTTTCGGCTTTAAGGATTGGGCGCATCAGATCCAGAAAAAGGCAGGCAATAATTATGTGATATTTTATGAAGGTTTTCAGGATCCGTCCAAATACAATTTTTATAATAACACCACCCGTGGGCTTGCCTATGATTCACGCCATTATCGCCGTACCCAGTATGATATCTGGCCTATAGAAGACAGCATTCAGCATAAAAAAACTTATTATATACTGGATGTTTGGTTGCCCGGTGTAACAACCGATTCCATTAACGTATTTGCCGGTAAATGGTATGGCGGTTGGGTTGATGACACACGCACCTATCAGCGGGTTGAATTTGAAACACTTGCTCCCAAAGAAGCTGTTAGTCCGGGGCAAAAAATAGATTTCGACCTTACGGTTAAAAATCCTTATCCATTCGCCATTGATTTCAGTAATAAAAATCAAAAGCACCCTGTATTTTTTGAAGCCTGTTTCTTTAAAAAGACTGATCAGATCACTAATCAAAAGGCAGATGATTCATTCCATAACATTGCCCTAAAGCCGGGCGAAAGCACTCATTTTAAATTTAGCGTAACAGCACCGGAGCAGCCTGGCAGATATCAACTCATTTTTTCATTGCGTACCGAACCATTTTTTGGCGGACGTAACAGCAAGAGCATCAACATTACAGTAAAATAATAAATCGACTATGTTTAAACGGATATACCTTTTTGTCTTTTTTTCGATCATAACCACCACTGCAGCCCTTGCACAGGGCAGCCTTGATATCCATTTTAATGGCTTGGGTTTTATGGATAACCGGGAGTACAAAGATTTTGTTGCCCGCTCACGCACCTATTCGGGTGTGCGTACCGCGCTTGACCTGGGCTTGAATATCGATAGTGTGAACCACTTTATTGTAGGGGTTAACGGCATTCATGAGTTTGGTGCGAAACCATACTTTTTAAAAGTTAACCCCGTTGCCTATTACAGCTTTACCGGTAAAAACTGGCTGTTCAATGCCGGTGCTTTCCCGCGCGAAGGTTTGCTGGATGATTATCCGCGGGCTCTACTGAACGATACTTTGCGCTACTACCGCCCTAATGTTGAGGGTTTGCTTACTCGTTTTCATAATGCCCACTTTACCGAAACTGCCTGGATTGATTGGGTAAGCCGCCAAACCGTTACCGATCGTGAACAGTTCCTGTTCGGCTTTTCGGGCAAATACCGGCCAAGCTTAACAGGCCCCTTTTATGTATCGCACTATTTTTTGCTGATGCATGATGCAGGAGCCGAGGTGCTTTTACCAAACGACCATATCCAGGACAATGGCGGCGGACAAATAAGATTAGGTTTAGATTTAAGTCATAAAACCATTTTAGATTCGTTATCTATTGAGGCAGGCGGCATGATGTCGTTTGAGCGGGTTAGGGGTGTTGATGGTTTTCATAAACCTGCCGGCTTTGTAGCCAATGCCTATTTAAGCTGGAAACGTTTTGCCTTGTTTGATGAATTTTACAAAGGCCAGGGCAGCCATATTATTTATGGTGATGCATTTTTTGAAAAGAAGACCTATAATCGGCTTGATATTATTTACACGCCGTTTTTATACAAGCGTGTAAAAGGACAATTTATATTAAGCCTGCACCAAACACCGGGCTATAGCAGCAACCAGGAAGCCTTCAGGGTAACGGTTGACCTGGGCCGACAGACTTTGGTGAGGTTTAAGGATTAGTGAAGTTATGTATAGAGACGCATTACATGCGTCTTTGCCTTAAATAGAATGACAGATCCTGCAAATTTCTGTCGTAAAAAGAGATGTATGTAATGCGCCTCTACAGTAAATGTTAACCTTTATAACACATATATATCAACCATGCAATTAAGAAAACAACTATTAATTTTTGCAGTATTACTGCTGGCGGCACCTGCAAGGCTGCTGGCACAAGACAACCAGTTTTCGGGCTGGGCGGCTATTTTTCACAGCCAAAAATTATCCGAACATTGGGGCTATTCATTTGATGGGCAATTGCGCTCGCACGATGAGGTAAGTTATCTTAAACATATCCTGCTTCGCCCTTCGGCTAATTATTATTTTGCCAAAAACAAGGTGGGCGCTTTGGGTTATGCCTACATAGCCACTTATGGCCGTACTCCCAGCAACGAAACAACTTTTCGTCCGGAGCACCGCATTTGGCAGCAGTACACCTATACCCATAAGCTTACCAAACACATACAGCTGGCACACCGTTTAAGGTTGGAACAGCGCTTTTTAGGTAATACCGCCGACAATAGAAACGACCGTTATTTTGCCCAGCGCTTCAGGTATTTTGCCCGCGCGGTGATCCCGATGAAACCGGATTCGGATGTATTTACGGAAGGTACTTTCCTCGCCCTGCAAAACGAGGCCTTTGTAAACGTTCAAAATAAGAATAAAGTAAACAAACACTTCTTTGATCAAAACCGTGCTTACGTTGCAGTTGGCTACCGCTTTAGCAAATCATTTGATGCCGAAGCTGGTTATCTTAATCAATACATTAAACAAGCCGATGCTTATGTGGTAAATCACGTAGCACAGCTGGCTTTTTATACGAGATTTTAACCTGCCCTAAATCCTCTCCAAAGGAGAGAATAAACGAAAAATCCTTGTCAGTATCGCTGACAAGGATTTTTTGTAATACTGATATTAGGGCTTTTTTGTCCCCTTTGGGTCTCTTAAAGATTAGTTAATCCACAAATTGGTTTGTCATTGATCAGCAAGGCGTTTTGTTTTGCACCTCTGGTGCAAAGGATATTTCTGTAATTTACGCTACAACCCTTTTGCACCTCTGGTGCACCTTAAAGACATCTCAATTAATACCTGTTTATTAAACTATAAAAATCCCCCAGAGAGGGAAAAGGTTTGTAGAAAAACATCCACCCCTTACCTGAACCCCAGAGGGGTTCAACTTATCCGATTACTCGAGGGGAAACTTTGGTGTTTTAATCATTACTTCTTCGCCTGTGCTATTAGTTCGTTATTTAAACGTACATATTCATCTGCCTTCATATCTGTAGCCATTTTTACACCTTCCTGGGCTGTTGCTATGGCTGCAGCTTTATCACCTTTTTTCAATAAGATCCGGGCTTTCCATAGTTTAGGCACAAATGGCGGAAAGTTCTTGTCTTTTTCCAATTCGGTAGCCCAGGCTAAGGCCTTGTCCATATCTTTATTATTGTTGTAGTAATAGATCAAAGCTTCATAGTATGGCTTTTTATCGGTATTCATGGCCGAGTCAATTCGGGCCATCACCTTGGCATCGATATCGGTGGTCATGTGGATGGTGAAGCCGCTATGCTCCCACATCATCTGCAAATCGCAGGTAGTTGCCGCTACATTGCTGAACGCGAGGGTCATAGTTTCTGTTAATGCCTTAAGGTGTTCTGTTTTTACTTTAAAACGCAAAAAATCATCAGCTTCTTTATAGTTATACGCGCCCCATTGTTTAGGTTGTTTGGTGAGGATGATAGTCCACTCGTTTTCGCCGGGGATGCTGAACAGACCATACTCGCCCGCCGGGATCTTGTTGCCCTCCATACTTACCTCGTCGGTAAATTTAATCACCGTGGCCGAATTGGCCCCCGTGCGCCAAACTTTTCCGTAAGGTTCCATGCCTCCAAATATTTTACGGCCTCTTACATCCGGACGGGAGTAAACCAGACTGATTTTCCCGAGGCCGAAATCCTGCACAACACTTTGTGTTGAACTGGGTTGTGGTGTTAACTGCGCATAAACATTTACCGCAGTAAAGATCATCATCGTGATGATACAGGTAAATAACTTTTTCATGATTAAGTGTGTGGTGGTTATATAAGATTAATAATTGGTGTGCTACTTTTTATCGGCAGTGAATGTGCCCGCGTCAACATCTTTTAAAAAGGCAATGAGATTTTTGAAATAATTTTGCTGATCATCATACATACTCATGTGACTGCCGTTAGGGCACAGGTAAGTGCGGCTGTTGGGTAACAGGCGACCTTCCTTTTTCATGTCTTCGGGGTTCATTTCATCATGTACGCCGCCTAAAACAAAGGTAGGCGTTTTTATATCCGGGAGTTTGTCCCAAAATTCCCATCCTTTAAAATTGCCGGTTACATGAAATTCGTCAACGCCCTGCATTTGTATGTATATGGTATGGTTAGCTTTTTTAAAGGCACGCCATAAAGGTTCGGGCCAGCTCTCTAATGGAAGCCTGCAGATCACCTGGGTATACAGTTTATTCATCAACAGGTCGTTGTATTGAGGCGAGTCGTATTGTTTAAGTCTGTCTAACGAATCAAATACAGCGATATCACGCGGCGAAAAAAACTTCTTCTTCAACTCAGCGGCATAGGCAACATAGCCTTTAATACCGGCTGTCATGTTTGATAATACCGCCCCCTTAACGTGCGACTGGTATTTGTGCAGGTATTCCATAGCCAGCATACCGCCCCATGAATGTCCGAGTATGTAAAAATTATCAAGCCCTAATCCTTTACGCACTTCTTCAACCTCTTCAACATAACGTGGAATGTTCCATAATGAGGTATCAGCAGGAGCATCCGAATTCCCACAGCCAAGCTGATCATAATAATAAAACTCAATGCCCTCCTTCGGCAAAAAATCTTCAAAGCATTCCATATAGTTGTGTGAAAAACCCGGACCGCCATGCAGTAGCAGCACTTTTATTTTACCGTCGCCAACTTTTTTCGTCCATACGTTATATTTACCAGCAACTTTAATGAGCTTGTTACCGCCGGTTTTTATTTCGTAGGGAGTGTTTGATGATTCAGCTGCGGTATCCGCCCCTGGTTTTGACGGATTGTTGCATGCGCAAAAGCAGGCAGCAATCAGGATGAAGAATAGCTTTTTCATGGTTAGCGATAGGAATGGTGGAGGTGATTATCTTAGATAAAGATAATAAGAAGCGAACTAAATTAGCTTCACAAATACTGTAAAATAAAAAGTGTCATTGCAAGTAACCATCAGGGAAGCCCTGAAAAAAAAGTGATGACATGAAAAATACTATTTTAGCGGAGTTGCGCGTGGGCCGCGTTAGATTCTGTGTTGATATGCAAAAGTTATTTTTTATTTTTGAGTCTTAGGCAGCTTTATGTTAGCCTGTTTAGGGCAGTCCTTCAATTGAAGCGACTGCTCTAACTATTTTCGGATATGTGTGCATTCTGTTGAAGGTAGTGTTTTTCGAATGGTTTGTTGGTTTTGTATATAGTGTATACCATCTCCAATAATTTTCTTTGTACTGCTACAGTAGCTTTCATTTTCACGCTATTTCGGGATACGATCCGGACAAATATAGCTTTATATCTTTCTGAATGTCTTATGGCCGCTAATGCAGGTAAGTGCATGGCTTTTCGTAAATGCTTGTTCCCCCTTTTAGATATCTTGGGTTTGCCCTTAACGGATGAGCCGGATTCTTTTTCCCTGACATCCAGCCCGGCGTAACTGGTCAGCTGCTTTTTACTCCTGATCAGCTCAAAGCCGTTTGTTTCGGCTATGATCACAGTGGCCGTTAATAAGCCGACTCCAGGAATAGTGGTAATGGTAGCCAGTGTTTGTTTTAAATGTTTGTCCTGTGCTACAGCTGTTCTAATCTCAGTAAGTATTTCTTTAAGTTGTTCACCAATCATCTTTATCCTGTCCATCATTCTGCGGATAGTATCTTCCCCCGGAAAAGCTTCGGACTGTTCAGCATGTAGCTGGTTCTTGATCATGGTTCTTTCTGCAATAAGTTGTTCTCTTTCACGGGTTATCTGCCGCAGAGTCCTGAACACCCTTTTGGGTTGTACCCAGTTATCCAGTTTCTTTTCAAGTCCGAACATGGCTATGGCAAAAGACATTGATTTATCGGTAATTGTTTTGATCTCCAGTGTCTTGAAGAAGTTCGAGATCTTGTTGGGCATGACAATACTTACAGCATACCCTTTGCCGGCCAGATAATAAGCAAGGCGCTCGTGGTATACACCTGTGGCCTCCATTACATATCTTAATGGATATTGGGGGATGCTTTGCTTGTTTATCCATACTTCCAGGTTTGCAAATCCTTTTTCATTGTTTGGAAAAATCTTGTTCGCATAAACTGTTATAACTGCCTGCTCATCCATCTTGCCGATAGAAACCACCAGCTCTTTTTGAGCCACATCAATACCTACTACTTGTTTTAATAATCTGCTTGCCATTGATCAAAGTTTTTAACTGTTATAAGTGAAAACCTTTCTTCGTTTTTCCTCCTGTTGGTTATCCTGGATATACTGCCTGGTCGTATTCCTTACATTCTGTTCAAACTCAAAAAAGTAAAGGAGTGAGGCTATATCTAACGCTCAACATGCTCAAGGCTGTTTGGGATTGCTGTGCTCTCATTCTTTTCACTCATAAAATCATTACAATAATATTAGATGTAAACATAGGAGGGATTGCAGTGTAAAGCCCACAGCGTGTAGAGGGATTGCGGGCGGGAAAAGCGAGGACTTGTAACGGAAAGCCCGGGCCGCAGGCAACGCCCATGTTATAAAACAGGCTCAATAAACATACTTAATAATCAACAACTTATTATTATGTCATTATAAGGTACGAAACAATCGCGAACTATACCGGGCGAACCTGCAAATCGGGGATTATTAATAACTATAATTTGTTTTCTATAGGTATTAATGAGCTCCCTTCGGTCGGTTGTCTTCGTACCTTATAATGACGCTGCAATATATGTTAATAGGTTCCTATCTTAGGCAGGGCTCTTATATCCTTTCAATATCTCCGCTACCTGCTTTTGAGCTTGAAATATTTTTAGCACCGCCGGTATAATGCACGTCGCCTGAGCCGCTTACAGATGCTTCAATTTTGTTGCTGGCGTTGATGGTGGCATCGCCCGAACCGGCTATATGCACTTCGGTGTTAATGGTGATCAGGTCGCGGGCGGTAAAATCACCGGAGCCTACCACATTCACCCTTGAATTATCGGCACGGCCCGAAAGTTTCATATCACCAGAGCCTGAAATGCTGCTGTCCAGGTTTTTAGCATTCACTTTGCCCAGCATATCGCCCGAGCCAACAACTTTTAATTTTAATGACGTGGTGGTGATGCCTTCTTTAAAATAAACATCGCCGGAGCCGGCAACGTTAATGCTGGTCATATCTTTACCTACGACATGTACAATCATTTTACGGCTGCGGCCAAAGCTCCAGTTATCCCAGTTGGTGCCTTTTTTACTGTAGATCTTCAATACGCCGCCCTGCACTTCGGTAATGATCTTGTCAATAACATCTGAAGGGGCTTCAACTTTTACTGATTCGTTTGAGCCCTGTGTAAAGTAAACATCAAAAGAGCCTGCCAGGTCAATAGCGCTGAAGCCAGATAAATGGCGGTCTTGTGTGGTTTGATCGGCATGTTTAACAATTGGGTGCGATGGTTTTGCAGTGCTGTAACCAGTTGTTCCTGCTGCCAATGCTACAGCTAATAATATTTTTGAGATCGATTTCATGACGGTTGTTTTAGTTTCGTTTTCAAATTAGACGCAGGCAGGGGGAGGAAAGTTGCACGTGATTTGATTTTTTTGTGGAGGGAGGGGGTGAGTGGTTGATTGAGTGAGTGGTTGGTTTGGGGGATAACTTTCTCACCTTATAAAAAGCAAGACTTACGAAGTTTCTAAAACTTCGTAAGTCTGAATTCTATTGGGCTAAACCATTCACCCAATAAACCACTCACCTAATCAACCATTAATCAACCTTAATATAATAATTGAAAGTATCCACCTCCACATTGTCCTTCGTAATACCGTCAATTTTTACAGGGGTAAACTGTGTGGTTGGTTTAATAAATATATAACCGCCGCCTTTTACACGCACCTTTACCGGCATGTTGAAACCTTCGGCATTGGCAATCCACTTGGAATAAAGCTTGCCGTCTTTAGTTACAAACTGCAGGGTTGGAATATCTTTATAATGCAGGTACTGGTCAAACACAGGCGCCAGGTTCATGCCTGCCTGTTTGCAGATATAGCCTACAACATCATCATAAGTAACTGTTTTATGGTAGAAGGTTTTGTTAAGCCCGCGGAGGATGCTACGCCATTTATCATCGTTGTTAATGATAGTGCGCACCATATTTAACAGATTGCCGCCTTTGTAATACATATCGCCCGATCCTTCCATATTTACACCGTAGGGGCCAACAATAGGTTTATCGTTACGGATATTTTTACGGGTTCCGTTCACGTATTCCTGCCCGGCTTGTTTACCGTAATAGGTTTCAATGAAAAGCGATTCGGAATAATTAGTAAAACTTTCGTGGATCCACATATCGGCAACATCTTTTGAGGTGATGTTATTGCCGAACCATTCATGACCGCTTTCGTGTACCACGATGAAATCCCATTTTAGGCCCCAGCCGGTACCTGAAAGGTCGCGACCGAGATAACCGTTTTTATAGTGGTTGCCATAAGCGGTACCGCTTTGGTGTTCCATACCCAGGTGTGGCGTTTCAACCAGTTTATAGCCGTCTTCATAAAAAGGATAGGGGCCAAACCAGTATTCGAATGATTTAAGCATTCGCGGCGCATCAAGCTCCCATTGTTTTTTGGCTTTGTCAATATTGTAACTTAATGGCCAGTAGTCCATCGTTAACGGGCCTTTTTCGCCCTGGTAAGTACCTTCAAAGTGGGCATAGTCGCCAATGTTGGCTTCTATGTCATAATTGTTGATAGGGTTAGCCACAAACCAATCGAAGCGGGTATAACCGTTATTTAAGTCGGTTACTTTGCGTAATCTGCCGTTGGATACATCTTTTAAACCATTAGGTGCGCTGATACTGATCAGGACGCTGTCTACCTCATCGTACTGATGATCTTTTGTAGGCCACCAAATGCTGGCGCCGATACCCTGGCAGGCTGTTGCTATCCACGGTTTACCAAGCGAATCTGTAGTATAAACCACCCCTCCATCCCATGGCGCACGTTTGGCAATAGTTGGGTTGCCCGAATAATAAACGGTAAACTCGTCCTTGCTGCCTTTTTTTATGGTTTTTGAGAAGGTAACAAACACCGCATTAAACTCGCGTGTAAAGGGGATTTCGGTGCCCTCATACACCACTTTCTCTACTTTTAAATTGGAAAACAGATCAAACTGAAGTTTGGTGAAATTTTGAGTAGCCGTGAATTTGAACAGGTTGCTGCCGCTGATGAATTTTTTGTCGATATCAAACTTCACATCCAGGTGATAATAGTTAATATCATAACAGGTGCGCAGCGGCGTTAAGCTGCCCCGAAGCGAATCGGCACGGGTAAATGTTTGCCTGTTGGTGCCTAATTGCGCCTGGCTTGGTGCTATGCCGACTATGGTAAGGCCTAAAGCGACAGCAAAAATATTAAAAAACTTATTTTTCATTTATATTGGGGATTAATCCATGAGCGCACCCACGTAGTAGTTTAAATAATCAATTTCAATATTGTCTTTGGTGGCGCCTGCAATTTCAACCGGGCTCATTTGTTTTGTTGGGGTGATGAATTTGTATTCGCCGCCCTTTACACGTACCCTGATGGGCATATTGAAATCTTTGGCTTCGGCTATCCAGCGGCAGTAAAGCTTGTTTTCATGGCTGGTAAATTCAAGCACCGGAAGGCTGCGGTAATGCAGGTACTGATCAAAAACTGCCGAAAGATCCATGCCCGATTGTTGGTTGATGAAGCCTACCACATCGTCATAAGTAACCGTTTTATGATAAAAGGTTTTGTTAAGGCCGCGCAGGATGCCGCGCCATTTTTCATCATCATTAATAATAGTGCGGATCATGTTCAGGAAAACAGCACCTTTAGAGTACATATCGCCCGAGCCTTCTTTGTTTACATTGTAAACGCCAACTATAGGGCCGTCATTATTAATAGTAAGCCTTAAACCGTAGTTATATTCCTGTCCGGCTTTTTTGCCCCAGTTATCCTCTACAAAAAGAGATTCAGAATAACAGGTAAAGCTTTCGTGGATCCACATATCGGCAAGGTCTTTATCAGTTATATTGTTGCCAAACCATTCGTGCCCGCTTTCGTGAACGATGATATAATCCCATTTGCTGCCCCAGCCTGTACCCGATAAATCATAACCCATATAACCATTCATGAAGTGATTGCCATAGGCTACAGCTCCCTGGTGCTCCATGCCCAGGTGTGGGGTTTCAACCAGTTTATAGCCATCTTCATAAAAGGGGTAGGGGCCAAACCAGTGCTCAAAGGCTTTCAACATAGGCTTGACATTGGCGGCAAATTGTTTTTTTGCTTTTTCCAGACTGGTTGGCAAAACCCAATAATCAAGCGTAAGCTTGCCTTTTTCGCCCATATAGGTATCTTCAAAATGAGTATAATCGGCAATGTTGGCAGCAACATCGTAATTATTGATCGGGTTGGCCACAAACCAATCAAACCGGGTGTACCCATCCTTAAGCGGAGTTACTTTACGCAGGCGACCGTTGGATACATCTTTCAAACCTTTTGGCACACTGATGCTGATCATCATGCTGTCCACCTCATCGGCCAGCTGATCTTTATTGGGCCACCAGATACTGGCGCCAATCCCTTCGCAGGCGGTTGCTACAAAGGGTTTGCCTAATGAATCTTTTTTAAATACCAGCCCGCCATCCCAGGGAGCGTTTTTAGCTATAGTTGGATTGCCTGAATAATAAACAGTAAATTCATCCTTACTGCCTTTGCTTATGGTTTGCGGAAAGTTGAGGAATACAGCGTTGCCATCGCGGGTATAGGCAAGTTCTTTCCCCTTATAAACAACTTTAGCAATGTTAAGGTTAGCAAACAGGTCGAACTGGAGTTTATTGAAATCCTGTGTGGCGGTGAATTTAAACTGATTGCTGCCGCTGATAAACTTTTTATCGATATCAATCTTAACGTCAAGGTGATAGTAATTGATATCATAACAGGTACGCAAAGGCGTAAGCATTCCACGCAGCGAATCGGCATGGGTGAATTGCTCTTTTTCCTTTAGGAGCTGCGCCCCGGCTGGCTGAGTGAATGTTGCAGCACTTAATAAGGTCAGGGCTGCAAGATATAGTTGTTTTATTTTCATGTATTTAAATTGTGCCAGGTTAAAAGGTATCCATGATAGCTAAGTTAAAGTTTTTTTTAACGCATGTCATTTCGATGAAGCAGCAGGAGTCTCATTCGGTGGCGCGGAAGAGAAATCTTATACGCCCTGTAAAGTTGCTTTTCAAGCCTACTCTTCGTGCGTAGGAGATTTCTCCCTACGGAAATGACATCGGAGAAAAAAACTAATCTCTGACCTCCAACCTCTAATCACTATAAACTACTTCAAAACCTGCACATCAATATAGCTATCGTTGTAAACCGTTTCGGTTGCTTTGATATAATCACTTTCATCAGCCTTATACGGGTTCTCCACAAATTTTTGTGGATTGCGCGCTACTATCGGGAACCAGGTGCTTTGTACCTGGATCATGATACGGTGACCTTTTTTGAAGGTGTGCAGCACATCCTGCAGGCGGAAATTCACATCGGTTTTCTGATTAGCTACCAGTGCTTCCGGTTTTTCAAAGCTGTTACGGAAACGTGCCGGCATTACTTCCGAACGTACCATTTGCCAGTAATTGCTCAGGATAATGTTTTTGTTTGGCATGTATGGGTTGTTGGGTTCATCGGGCGGATAAACGTCAATCAGTTTCACAACAAAATCGGCGTCGGTGCCAGTGGTGGCAATTTTAAGGTGCGCCATGACCTCACCGCCAAGGGTAACATCATCGTTTAATACCTCGCTTTGGTAAACCAGCACATCCGGGCGGCGGCCTGCAAAACGCTGATCTTCGCTCATGTAATTGTGCGGCGTAAAGCCCATGGTAGTGGTATTATCCTCAGTATAAGGAACCGGTTTAAGCGGATCGCTGATGTATGAAACTGAACCTGCTGCGGAAGGTTGGGTATTTACAAGCTTACCATCGGCACCTAAAAACATTTTTTCGTGTACGGCATTGGCAGCAGGCCATTTATCAAATGTTGCCCATTCCTTTTTGCCGGTATTAAACATGTATGCATTTGGTAAGCCGGAATTTTTATCGCCCTTACCTTTCAGGAAGTGGTTGAAGAATTTAGCTTCAATGTTTTTTTGGTAGAAGGTAGCCACGCTATCGCCAAAGTAAACATTGCTATGCATAGTATGCCCTGTTTCGCGCGACCAGCGGCCGTGACCAAATGGCCCCATTACTATGGTGTTATATGCATTTGGATCTGACTTGTTAATGGTTTTATAAATTGCCAGCGGACCGGTTAAGTCTTCGGCATCAAACCAGCCGCCAACCAGCATCACCGCAGGTTTTACTTTGCCGTAATGTTTCAGCAAACCGCGTTTTTGCCAAAACTCATCGTAGTTAGGGTGGTTAATAGTTTCCTGCCAGAAGAAGTTATCATGATAAAATTTATCGGCATTTTTTAGCGGGCCAAGATCTAACAGGTACTGATAGCCATCTTTGCTATCGGGTTTAAGCATGGAGTACCAGGCTTTGCTGGTTGTATCAGTTTTTTGAACACCAAATACCGGGAAGGTGAAAAAGTACCCTTCAATGAAGGCACCGTTGTGGTGAAAATCGTCAAAAAAGAAATCAGAAATAGGGGCCTGCGGAGATGAAGCTTTTAGGGCCGGGTGGTTTGAAAGGATGCCTGCCGCGGTATAAAAGCCCGGGTAGGAGATGCCATACTGCCCGACTTTACCGTTGTTGTTGGCTACGTTTTTTACCAGCCAGTCGATAGTATCATAGGTGTCAGAACCTTCGTCAACATCTTTTTTGCTTTTTTTGTTATCGATAACCGGGCTCATGTTGGTCCAGGTGCCTTCACTTTTCCAACGGCCGCGTACGTCCTGGTAAACAAAAATGTAGCCTTCTTTCATCATAATTTCAGACGGGCCAAGCCTTTGAGGATATTTATCCTCGCCGTAAGGGGCGATGCTGTAGCAGGTACGCATCATCATCATCGGGTACTTATTTTGCGATGAAGCATCCTTTGGGGTATAAATAGAGGTGAACAGTTTTACACCATCGCGCATGGTGATGTACACCTCTTTTTTGGTAAAATGCTCCTTTACATAGTTGCTTTGAGCATTAACGCCGGTATATAATAATGCCAGCACAAAAAATAAGTTAATTTTCTTCATGAGATCAGTCGTGTTAAATTGGGTTAAATTTAATAAAGAGTTAACGATAAACCGATTTATCAATGGTTCTGTTACAAAATGGGATAAAATGTGGTTGGTATGGGATAAATCTGAACCATGATTTATGGGATTAAAGGATTGTCGTGATTTTGTCTGAATTAAATGAATTTATTGAATTTGCCTGGTATTCTGATAATTCCTTAATTCGATAAATTCAGGTTCAGACAATAATCCTTAACTTTGCCCACCATAAAATACACACTACTATGCAATATGATGTTATAGTTATAGGTTCGGGCCCCGGTGGTTATGTAGCCGCTATCCGCTGTGCCCAGCTTGGTTTAAAAACCGCTATTGTTGAAAAGTATAATACCCTTGGCGGTACCTGCCTTAACGTAGGTTGTATCCCGTCGAAGGCGCTGCTTGATTCGTCTGAACATTACCACAATGCTGCCCATGCTTTTAAAACCCATGGCATCAACCTTAAAGATCTTTCGATAGATTTTGGGCAGATGATTAAACGCAAACAGGAAGTTGTTGATGCTAACACCAGCGGTATCAGCTACCTGATGAAGAAAAACAAGATCGACACTCACTTTGGTGTAGGATCATTCAAAAATAAAAACACCATTACTGTTAAAAAGAACGATGGTACTGTTGCCGAAATTACCGGTAAAAATGTGATCATCGCTACTGGTTCAAAACCATCGGCATTGCCATTTTTGCCTATCGATAAAAAACGCATTATTACATCAACCGAAGCATTAAGCCTGAGCGAAGTACCAAAACACCTGGTGTTGATCGGTGGCGGCGTTATCGGTTTGGAGCTGGGTTCGGTTTATGCCCGTTTAGGCGCCAAAGTATCTGTAATTGAGTTTATGGACGGCATTATCCCAACTATGGATAAAGGCTTGGGCCGCGAATTACAAAAAGTACTGACCAAACTGGGTATGGAATTTTACCTGGGCCATAAAGTTACCGGCGCTACCGTAAAAGGTAAGGAAGTAACCGTTAGCTGTGATACACCCAAAGGCGAAAAGCTGGAACTTAAAGGTGATTACTGCCTGGTAGCCGTAGGTCGTATAGCTTACACCGATGGTTTAGGTTTAGAGAATATCGGCATTACCGTTGAAGAACGTGGCCGTAAAATTACAGTTGATGAACACCTGGAAACCAAAGTTAAAGGTGTTTACGCTATTGGCGATGTGATTAAGGGCGCTATGCTTGCCCACAAAGCCGAAGATGAAGGTACGTTGGTTGCCGAAATTATTGCCGGCCAAAAACCACATATTGATTACAACTTGATCCCCGGTGTAGTTTATACCTGGCCGGAAGTTGCCGCTGTTGGTCAAACAGAAGAGCAGCTGAAAGCAGCAGGTGTTAAATACAAAACAGGTTCGTTCCCGTTCAAGGCCAGCGGTCGTGCCCGCGCCAGTGGCGACCTGGACGGCTTTGTAAAAGTATTGGCCGATGCCACTACCGACGAAATTTTAGGTGTACACATGATTGGTCCGCGTGCTGCCGATATGATAGCCGAAGCCGTTGTAGCGATGGAGTACCGTGCAAGTGCCGAAGATATTTCGCGTATGAGCCATGCCCACCCAACCTATACCGAAGCGATGCGTGAAGCATGTTTGGCTGCCACTGAAAACAGGGCGATACATATTTAATAATTTCGGATATCGGATTTTCGATGTCGGATTTTTAATTTCAAATATTTAAAAGCGGTTATCATTTGATAGCCGCTTTTTTAATTTTAAGTTAGCGGTAAATACTTCGGCTATGAAAGTAATAACCTGCTCCTTATTCGCATTTTTTATTTTGCTTGGCTGTGTAGTTCATGCACAACCCCCAAAAATTAAATCAATACCTAACATTGAGGTTTACGACATCAACGGAAAGCATACCACGCTAAAGCAATTAGGCCAAAATAAAGTGCTGTTTATTGATTGCTGGTTTGTGCCCTGTCCGCCTTGTTTTCGTGAAATGGGCATGCTGCACAAGCTTTACGCCCAATATAAAGACAATAAAAAATTTTGTTTCATAACCCTATGCCAAACCGATAGCGGGATAGTTAAGCGGTTTATAACACAGGATAAATCGATGACTAACTTTGTTAACCTGTATAAACATTACAGTATGCGGGACGATTTTAAATTGCCTGTGTATTTTATACCAGGTTGTAACGAAAAGATTTACACCGGTAAGGTATTAGCAAAATATACGCCTGAGGATAAAACCAAATGCCCCGACAGGCAGTTTGGTTTCAGAGGATATCCAACGGTGATTATCTTTAATAAGAAAGGGAAGTTGATTTTAAAGAAGACCGGCTACGGTGATTACGGAGATGAAAATACCCAAAAGATGAAAGACCTGATAGCCCGAAGCTTAACCGCTAAATGATATGATAGTATTGGCAGATATAGGAATTGTAGTATTAACCATTGCGTTGATGGAACTCATCTCCTGGGCTATGCATAAATACCTTTTCCATGGGCCATTATGGTTTATTCACAAAACACATCATCAACAAAGGCATGGCTGGTTTGAACTGAACGACCTGTTCAGCATCGGCTTTGCAGGTTGCGCCTTATGGCTGATGTGGATGGGACATTTAAATTTGGACTATCGGTTTTGGACAGGTACAGGTATAAGCATCTACGGGATCATTTATTTCATTTTTCACGATTGGTTTATCCATAACCGTTTCAAGGCTTTCAAAAGTGACAACCGGTACTTAGTCGGGATTCGCCGGGCGCATAAAATCCATCATAAGTCAACGGAGAAATATCCATCAGAAGAATTTGGGTTATTGGTGGCCAGTAGAAAGTGGTTTAGGAAATAGAGAGCTCAAAAAAATCAGCAATCGTTGTTATAATCGTATGGTGATATGATTTCAGTTCTAAAAGATCAAGGTCGCCGGTCAATAAATAAGAAGCTTTTGAGTCGACGGCTAAAGCTAAAAGAAAGTTATCTTTTTCGTCCCTACATGCTTTTACAGAAATTTGCACTTCTATAAATTCGGCAAATTCTTCAATAGTTTCGATAATGTCTAAAATATCAATCGAAGAGAAGTATCGCCTGAATTTCGGTCTCCTTGCGACATCTAAAAACTCTTGCAATAGCTCCTTACTGAAGATAAGTCTAATTCGACCACTAAAAAGTAAAGCATCAAGCTTGGAATAATCTTTTCTGATAAGAAAGCTTATCCATAAATTGGTGTCTAAAATTACTTTAATAATATTATTTGGCATAACGCCTTGCACGAATAGTTTTAACCTCCCTTGTGATCTCTTCAAGAGTAAGGTCTGAATTTTTATTGCGTAGTCGTTTTAAGACGTCTTGAAATCCGGTTTTAGAATTGTCCTGAATAGCTATAAGATCAAGTGCGGCAAGATCTTTTAAAAGCTTTAATGCTTTTGGATTTAGTATACTAATTTTTAGCGTGTCCATATAACAAATATAATGATTCTGCTTTATTCGTTTAAAAGAGTTTAACGATCGATAGCGATAAAGAAATAATTTATTACACTCCTAATATTACCTTTGCCTCCAACATCTATGAATATCCTCATCGTAAACAACACCCCAATCCCGGCAACAAAATATGGCGGCACCGAACGAATTATCTGGTGGCTTGGCCGTGAGTTAAACAGGCTTGGTCACAAGGTTACTTACCTGGTAGGTGCAGGCTCAACCTGTCCCTTTGCAAAAGTGCTCATCTACGATCCGGCTGTTGATATCAACCAACAGGTGCCTGATGATATTGACGTGGTACACTTCCAATTCCAGGTGAGTGGTTTTACTAAAAAGCCTTATATCGTAACTGTTCATAATAACCCTGGTGGTTTGCAATTAGATGTTAACTCGGTATTTGTGTCAGCCAATCATGCACAAAGGCATGGCTCAATAGTTTTTGTGCATAATGCCATAGATACGGCTGATTATCAAAAACCTATGCTCGATAATAAGCGCATCCATACCCATTTTCTGGCTAAAGCTGCCTGGCGCGTTAAAAATGTAAAAGGGGCTATCGATGTAGCAACAATGAGTGGCAATAAACTGGTTGTACTTGGAGGTACCCGCCTCAACCTGAAAATGGGATTACGCTTTACACCCAACTTAAATGTCCGTTTCAAAGGGATGGTGGGCGATGAAGCGAAGTCAGTTGTAATGAACAGTTCAAAAGCCCTGCTTTTCCCGGTACTGTGGCATGAGCCATTTGGAATTGCTATTGTTGAAAGTCTTTATTTCGGCTGCCCGGTTTTTGGTACGCCTTACGGATCGTTGCCCGAACTGGTGCCCGCTGAAGTTGGCTTGCTTTCTGCAAGTAAAACAGAATTGGCCATTGGGTTGAAAAATGTTGACAGCTTCAATAAGCAATACTGCCATCAATATGCGGTTGATAACTTTAATATCGGCAAGATGGCCTCAGCTTACCTTGCCTTATACGAACAGGTTTTAAACGGGCATGCGTTAAATTCGGCCAAGCCCGAACTGATCAACCATGATCAACCCAAATACCTGCCCTGGAATAATTAAAATTCAGCTATTTTTGGGCATAAATATTTTTAGTGGAGAGTACAGCAGCTTCAATTTTTTCATCGCAAAAACGGCCTTATTTTATTGTGCTGTTATTAGCTATCGTGCTTAATGTAGCCGGTATCGGCATCAAATTCTTTACTGATGATGGGGCTTTGTATTCGGCCCTGGCCCGGAGCATGGCACAAAGCAATAACTTTACCGATCTGATGTATCACGGTGCCGACTGGCTGGATAAACCGCATTTCCCCTTCTGGATTATCGCTATCAGTTTTAAGATTTTCGGCATCAATACTTTTGCTTATAAATTGCCCGCCCTGCTGTTTTTTTTCATGTCGGTGGCGTACACTTACAAGCTTGCCAAAAAGTTTTATGGCGATGAAACAGCGATTATCGCTATCCTGATCCTGCTTACCGCTCAACACAGCGTAATGTCAAATACGGATGTACGTGCCGAGCCTTATATCATGGGCTTGCTGATGGGCGCTGTTTATTACTTTTATAAAGTAAAGGAACGGTTCAGCATGGCCAATGTGCTGCTGGCATCCATATTTACAGCTTGCGCGGTAATGACTAAAGGCATCTACCTGCTTATCCCGATAGGTGCGGCTATCATTGGCGATTATTTATTTAAGGGGAATATCAAAGGCGTGTTCCACTGGAAATGGCTGCTTTCTTTTATATTGGTGGTGATATTTACTTTACCCGAAATTTATTCGGTGTATACCCAGTTTGACCTTCACCCCGAAAAAGTTGTTTTCGGTCGCACCAGGATTTCAGGCATCCACTGGTTTTTGTGGGACAGCCAGTTTGGGCGTTTCAACAATAACGGTTATATTACGAATACACACGGCGACAAACTATTTTTTGTTCATACCCTGCTGTGGGCTTTCGCACCATGGGCTATTATCTTGTTCTGCGCGCTTTATGCTACTGTCAGGAAAATGATTAAAGGTATAACCCAGCCCGAGTATCTGTGTATCTCGGGAAGCGTATTAATGTTGCTGATCTTTTCAGCTTCCAAATTTCAACTGCCTTTTTACACTAATATCCTGTTCCCGTTTTTTGCTATTATAACTGCGGTTTTTATTAGTTCATTAAAAGCTGGCGCCGGGTTAAAGTTTTTCAAGATAACTCAATATATCATGACAGGGCTTTTATTGGTTGCTGTTATCGTGCTTAATTTCATTTTCGCGCCCGAATGCTGGCCGGTATTTGTTTTGTTGATTGCAGGGTTTATTGGGTTGTCCATCTACATTTATAAAAAGCCAACACAAATTTATCAGCCTGTATTTTTATTTACCTGCGCCGTGTCTGTTTTAGTGAATGCCTACCTGGTGACCGTAGCTTATCCTATTATTGTTGATTACCGCGGGGACCTTTCGGCCGCCGAATATCTTAATCAAAATTACCCGCGGCAAAAAGTAAGCGCCGCGGTTTTATCAAATACCTTCGATTTTTATTACAAAGGCGAAGTGGCTTATACTAATGTTGATGCTATCTTGAAAACCGACAGTCTGAAAAGCCGGATTATAGTAGCCGATGAAAAAGCGGTAGCCGAATTAAAAAACAAAGGGATTGCTTATACTATAATAAAAGCTTTCCATGATTTTCCTCATGAAAACCTGAGCTTGCCCTTTATCATCAAAAAGAAGAGGAATACTACTTTGGATCAATTTTATCTGATCAGGATCAGGTAGAGCAACGCCTGCTATAAATTGACAATGCCCAAATTAACAACTACCTTCTTGTTTAAACGTCTTGACGGGAGCAACTGTTTAGGCCAGGTTTGTAATTATAGGGTGATAACACATAACAATCAAAAGGCTGTCCCTGAGGCAGCCTTTTGATTGTTTAAATAAATTTACCAGCCCGGATTTTGTGTTAACGCTGGATTAAGGGTAATTTGTTGCGCCGGAATCGGATATAAATAATTTTTTTCCGAAAAATTACGCGCTGTATTGTCAAGGATGAGCTGACCGTTGGCATCTAACGCGTTGGTAGGGGCTGGCTTTAAAGCGTTTGGCCCAACATCGGCCTGTGTACCTTTAAATTTAATGCCTACCGGCCATGGGCTTACAAAAGCACTGATGTTTCCATAAGCGGTACCGCCGGTGTTGCTAACCAGGTCGGTAGCGGCACTATGCCAGCGCTTAATATCGTCAAACCGGAAGTTTTCATAATAAAGCTCAATAAAGCGTTCCCTCCTGATCTCCGTACGCAGATCCAATCCGTTTGCACCTGCGAAACCATTGGTTAATGGCGGCATATTTTTATTAACACGCAGGCGCACCAGGTTGAGCGATTTGTTGAGATCGGCATCTGTTATGGCCCCGTCACGTTCATAAACCGCTTCAGCATAGTTCAGCAATACTTCGGCATAGCGGATCACCGGGTAATCTTCCGACTCTTTGGTATCCGGACAGTTGCGTTCGGTTACCCATTTTTGATTGGTATAACCGCCAATCTTAACAACTTTTCCCATAGATAAAGCAATATCAGCGGCGTCATTTAGCCAGGTTACCCGGTAATTGGCGTTACCGTACCAGTAGTACATATTGTTAACCTGGATAGTATACTTTAAACGATTATCGCGGTTTATAAATTCCGATCCGTAAGTTTCAAAACCCTGGAACAGGGGCGATTTTTCAATAGGCAATCCATCCTGGCACAAAAACGCGTTCACGTATTTATGCTGAGGCCCAATCTGCGTTCCCTGCCTGCTGATATTTGTTCCGATTGTTTTGCTGATATCATCATAACGGTACGATAAAAGGTACTCATGATTAGCAGTTTTGGTAACTGAAGCCGGGTTTGATTTTGGATTTTCGAGGATAAAAAGGTATTTCTGCGCAGAGTCGCCCAATATGGTACTGTTACCACCCAAGGCATTTGAAGCTGCTGTACCAAAAAGTGCAAACTGATTGCTGGTTATCACCGCGCTGGAAGCCGCGGCCGATTTATCGAGCAGCATATTATAACGGGTTGCATCGCCGTTTCTGAATTTTTGCCAGGTGCCTTCATAAAGTGCAACCCTACCTAAAAACGCTTGCGCGGCAGGTTTGCTCACCCGGCCAAAATCTGCAGAATTGGCTAAGATGGATGCAGGCAGATTTGGTATGGCCGCTTCCAGATCGGCAACAATCAAATCAACTACCTGATCGCGTGAAGCCCTGGTGCCATATAATTCGGGCGAATCAAGGTTCAGCGTCTTGGTGATCAGCGGAACCCCGCCATACAATTGCAGTAATTCAAAGTAGCAGTAAGCCCTGAAAAATTTGGCTTCGGCAACAAACTGGCTGATGCTGGCCTGGTCGGGGAAAGTGGCGGCCTTTTCAAGTAAATAATTGCAATTCCTGATCCGGGAGTAATTATTATTCCAGTACGAATCACTTGCCGGTACTGTATTGATACCTGCGCCATACACGCCACCTCCGCCAAATACATCGGCACGCCCGTCATAATGAGGGTTATCTGCAAACGAATTGTTGAAATTACGGAGATAACCATAATATTGGTTAGCAAATGTTTTAAAATCACTGGCCGACTTAAAATATGCCGCATCCGATAGCTGGTCCTGTGGTTTAAGGTTAAGTGACTTGTTGCAGGCGAACAAGCCTGTAACAATAATTATTGAAAGGATACTGAAGATCCTCCGGTAAATATTTTTCATAATCATTTCAATTAAAAAGTAATGTTTGCGCCTACGGTTACATACCTGTAAAATGGATAACGCTCATTGCCTGCGGTGGTCCTGGTCATTTCAGGATCCCAGCCATCATGAATTTTGCTGTATTCCCACAGGTCGCTTCCCGAAATGTAGAACCTTAAACGGCTGATAGCTTTGGTGCGCTCTGTTAACGATTTTGGTAAGGTATAACCGATAACAAGGTTTTTCAGGCGTACATAAGCGCCGTTTTCGACAGACCAGCTCGAAATCTGGTAGTTGTAACCATTGATTCCATTGCTATGCAGGTTAGGGTAATAGGCATTCGTATTTTCAGGGGTCCAGGTTTTACCAACCCATTGGGTGGTTTGCGCCTGATAAACGGCGGCAAAAGGTACACGCCAGTTATTTGCACTACCATTGGCCCTGAATATTGTCCGTTTACCTACCCCTTGAAAAATGCTTGTGAAATCAAAACCTTTCCATTGCAGGCTTAATGTCAAACCAAAAGTATAGCGCGGAATGTCGCTGCCTAAATAAACAAGGTCGCCCATGTCTTTTGCCGATGTACCTGTAGTAAGTTTACCATCGCCGTTAACATCAACAAAATAATTATCTCCCGGACGTAAGCCTGAGTTTTGACCCGGCAGGTTGGTTAAAGGGGTAGCTACAGGGATGCCAATAGTATTGATCACACCGCCGGGGGCATAATAAGTGGAGTTATAGGTATCAACCTGTGCCTGTGTCTGGAAACGGCCTCCGTATTTAAGGCCGAAATATGATCCAAGCGGATACCCCTCAACAGTGGCGTTATAACCTGCACCTAATGCCGGAACGCCGTTAAAATATACCAATTTGTTTTGGCTGTTGGTAATATTACCCGAAATACTATAAGTTACCTGCCCAACGTGGTCTCTCCAGGTTAATTGCCCTTCCCATCCCCAGGTTTTCAGGTCGCCGTTATTTGACTGGGGCGCGCCAATACCCAAAACGGCCGGATAGGTAACACTCACCAGCATGTTTTTATTCTGATTACGGAACACTTCAAAAGTTCCGTTTAAGCGGCCGTTTAGCAAACCGAAATCAATACCAATGTTCCGTTTAATCACTGTTTCCCAGGTCCTGTTAAGCGAAACCAGGTTTCCGGTGGTGGTAGTGGCGGTTGCGAGCGCCGAACCTAAAAGGGTATTGCTATTGCCGACATTAAGCGATTGCAGGTAATCATAAAGGCCGATGCCACCCTGGCTGCCCGACGTAGCGTAAGAGGCCCGTAGCTTTAACTCGCTAAAAATATTTGTTTTCTTGATGAAGCTTTCTTCGCCTAAGCGCCAGCCGCCCATGAGGCTATAAAATGGTTTCCAGCGTTTATCTGCAATAAATTTTGAAGAACCATCATACCTGCCGGTTCCTTCAAACAGATATTTGCCTTTATATGCGTAGGTAGCTCTTGCAAAATATGAACCCAGGGCGTAGTGGTTGCGCTGTTCGTCGTTGGTTACAAAACCGGCCAACGAACTGCTCAGCCCCAAATTTAAAGAAGGCACATCATCGCTGCCCAAATTGTAGGTACGTGTATTAAACATATCATACTCGTCCCTTTCGTAGGAGCTGCCGATCATTAATGATACGTCATGTACTTTGTTAAAGGTATTGGCATAGGTAACACGTCCTATCAGGTTATAATATTTATCATTGATATTAGCACGGAAATAGTTTTGGCTCCCTCCCGAAGTACCACCTGCCGGCGCGGTAGTCCCGGTCAGATATTTATCATCGTATGAATAAAGGCGAACGGTTTTGGTTTGCACACGGTCATCCTGCCACCAAACGTTATATCCCGCTGTTCCGGTAAAGGTGAGGTGCTTCATGAAATTATAGGTAAGCGTTGAGTTTAACAGTGCCCGGCTATTGTTTTCCAGGTTGTCGCCCCCATCCCGTAATAGCCCTGCAGGGCTTGTTACACCTCCCCACTGATATGGCCGGCCAGATTGCGTGAACATAGGCAAACCGATCTGAAATCCGTTTCCAAGCGCACTGTAACTTCCGGAAGTGTACATGGTGGGCTGCTGGATGTTGTTTTGCTCAAGCGAAATATTGGTTTCCAGTTGCACTTTATCGCTGAATCTGTAGCTGTTATTAAGTCTGAGGTTATAGCGTTGATTACCGTTATTGCCTATCCGGAGCTGGCTGCCGTCATTTAAATACCCTAACGAAACACGATAAGTGTTTTTTTCTGTTCCGCCTGATACCGAAAAATTGTGTTGTGTTGAAGTAGCCCTTCCCCATATGTACTGTTGCAGTGATACATCAATAAAGTCGAGTTCCTTTACATCGAGGAATGCCGGTACAGGCAAGCCGTTATAAAACGAATTTGCAGTGATACCTCCGGTGGTGTTTCCGGGAATCTGCGATGCCAGTACCACCGTGCCTTTATTGGCCAGCGCGAAGTTGGCCAATTGATACCAAAGGTCGGTTGTTGGCGCTACTCCATAATTATCATTTGTTCGGGCCTGAAGCAGGCCATTTGCCCACTGATCAATGTTGGTCATCTTGGGCTGAAGGCCTAACAATTTCTGAGACACAGAAGGGTCATACTGGATCACCATTTTACCTGCTTTACCTTTTTTGGTAGTGATCAGCACAACACCATAAGCTGCACGGGCACCATAAATTGAAGCTGAGCCATCCTTCAAAACTGAGATATTGTCGATATCATTAGGGTTGATAGAGTTTAGCTCGTTGTTATTGTTAAGGGCAACCCCATCCAAAATGACCAAAGGATCCTGTCCGTTAACGGAGGTTGCACCGCGGATCTGAAAGTTCCAGTTTTCGCGACCCGGCTGCGCCGAGCTCCTGGTTACCACCATGCCCGGAACCTGGCCCTGTAAATTGGCAATAGGGTTATTAGTTGGTCCGCGGTCTTCAAAAACTTTTGAGCTCACCGTGGCAATGGCGCCTACCACCGATGGTTTTTTTTGTGTACCGTAAGCAACCACTACAACCTCTTCCAGATCGCTTCTTTTGCCTGATAACTGAATGTTAATAACAGGGTCATCGCCAACAGCGACTTTACGCGTGTTATAACCCACAAAAGCGAAAGATAACTTTGCTCCGGGATTAACGGTTAGTTTGTACTTGCCGTTTACATCAGTTTGAACGCCATTGGTAGTGCCAATAACCTGCACAGTTACACCAGGCAAGGGTTCCCTGGAGGTTGAATCTGTGACAGTACCGCTGATTTGACGGCTTTGCGCCGCAGCATGATAGCCCATGCCTACCAGCAGCAAAAAAACTAAAAGGCACCTTGCCGAATACTTTTTTTGGTAAAAAAAACTCATAGTTTTTAAATTTTTAGGTTTATGACTTAGTGTAATGATTGGCCCTATCCGCTCAATCACCATAAAGACACGCACAGGGTTTTATTATACTCATTAATGGATGAGATTCTTTTTTTGGCAGGGAGCTTTACAGAATTTAAGGGGGAGGATTGCAAGAGGGGTGGTGATTTAGGATTGGTTATTGCCCTGAAATTTGGTTATTGCCCTGAAATTTGGTTATGCAATAAATTGGGGCGCTATAAAGCATAAGACCCAATATAGTTTAATACTAGGTGGGAAAATGGCGACATTTTTTGATTATGCCAGTGCGACAACAGTTTTTTTTAATAATTTGGATAGAAACTGGCCTGCTGAGATGACTGTATTGCTGGTAATGATATTACTGTTGATATTCTTGGTAAGGTATATCATAAAGGGGTTACAAAAAATAGGCAGAGTTTATATGGAAATCAGACCTTCAAAACAATCACTAATATTTGAGATATGAACACTAAAGTCATCCTTGGATATCTACTAATATGCGTTTACTTCTTGTCTTCATGCCAACGTAAGCCAACTGCCAGCCGAGATGTTACATCATCACCAAAAGAGATTAATGTTGATTCATTAATGAGGCTATCTTTGGTCGAAAACAATAAATATCTAACATTCGACACTTTAAAGTTCCTTATCCCGGGGGACTTGAATATAGATTCAAGCCATGTGTACAGTGGGATATATGAAATAAAGGGAAATTCCTTTAAAAGACACAAGAGTCTTATCTTTAATAACCATGTGTTTCTTACCACATCTGAAGACTTAGGGAAAGGTATCAGGGCTTATCTTTACGGGTTTGATATACGTAGCAAATCACTCATTAAAGACTCCACGTTTAATAGGAAATTTTTATACAGTTCAGCTGGTATTTTCATTGTTGATCGCAAAACCAATAGGATCTTCTCGGTAGATAAGCCGGAGTGGTATGATGCCAAGGAAGAAAATATTATACCTGCTTCGATATCATACATTCGGGGGGATTACTTTGAAAATCTAAAAAATGTTTATAAAGTGGGCGATGAAATCCCGACCGATACTTCGTTGGTATCATTTTTTTATAAATCAATAGCTGCGAGTAGTAAAGATGTTTTGCCGCTTCCCAATGATTGGTGGAAAGCCGACAAATAAAACACATGCTAAGTTTGTGAAAAACCTAACCTTTTATTATACTAAGCATGGCTCTCACAGCCGGAGCGCAAACAGCAAAACATGTTCATGATTTGTATCAAAGCTACGCCGGCTCAACCTTGCACCGGCGATACAAACTGACAACATCTTGTCAGTGTTCAATTTTTTAAAAACGGGTGTTCAACTTTTGGAAATGCTATTTTGTAACAGCTTGATTATCAATGATAGTTTGTTCAAAACACGGTTTGGTGTATTTTAACACAGATGTAAGTTGTTGATTATTAGCACTATTTTTTTGGCGGAAAATACAAAGTGTTCACACTTTTAAAAATTGAACACCTGTGAAATGGGTAATCATCCTTATGTTTTCGAGCGCTCAATACAGGCCGCTAATACCAGCTCAAGCACCGGCCTTGAAACAGGTTTGCTAAAAAAGCCGGTGACAAAATCATAGCTGAGTGCCCGCTCCTTGTCGGTTGGGTCAATTGACGACGAAAATACATAGAGCAGTGGTTTAACCGGC
Source organism: Mucilaginibacter sp. Mucisp73 (assembly GCF_059491465.1). NCBI lineage: Bacteria > Pseudomonadati > Bacteroidota > Sphingobacteriia > Sphingobacteriales > Sphingobacteriaceae > Mucilaginibacter > Mucilaginibacter sp. Mucisp73. The sequence goes on from NZ_CP168507.1 coordinate 181,421, forward strand.
AGTATGGATTGCAGATCCACAAAACCTTCAAGGAAATCCCAGCCATCAAACCTGGGCATTCTAATGTCCAGAAAAATAACATCCGGGCAGTCCGCCGGGTTGTCTATCAATGATTTTAACGCATCTTCACCGTCGTAACTATGTGATACGGGGTTAAAATCTTCAATTCCTGCAATAAGCTTATCCAGTATAATATGGTCAAGTTTACTGTCATCTATAAAGAGTAATCGGAACATAATTGGTAATTATGATATTGTTGCATAAGTTAAGATATATTATCCGCTTTTAAAAAAAATGGATAGTATTACTATGCTCAATCTGCAATTTGGGAAAGTTATTGTAGTATTGATTAATTTATTTATAAATTATGTATGGGTCTATTTTTGAAAGTAATAGCTAAAAGGGCACGTATTTCGCTTTTGCGCATACATACCCTTTTTAGTTTTAATGAACCAGAAATATCACCGGTACCGGAGAAGCAAGTTTATAATTTGGTTAAAATTATAACGTAGCGCTTTTTTCAACAATTACATTCCTTGCACGCATGTAAGTGGTACCGGTAGGACCGGGTGATCCTGACGACCCTTCCATTTGGTAATCGATAATGATATTCAGGTTTTTCCCGACAAAGTTAGCGCCCGTTTGGGTGCTTTTTAAAACACCATCTATCCAGTATTCGATTGACACGTCGGTCGCATTGGTCTTGGTCATATAAACCGAATAAGTGTGCCAGTTTCCGGGGCTGGAAATAGTTGTACCCACACTCGACCAGCCTCCGCTTGCATTTTTGTAGGTGTTTGTCCAGCAGGTTGCACTTCCTTTAAATTCCATAAAATCGCTTTCTGGTGGCCATGAGTCAGCTCCTGTAACCCAAAAGGCAGGCCATGTGCCAGTTTGTGATTCGCACTGAAATTCACCTTTAAAATGCCACTTAGGCCAGGAGTCGGTTACTACAGGTACGGTCTTGGCATAAACCGTCCCGGAATAATAATGGATCGGTAAATATGGATCTTTATTGCTGTTGCCAACGCTGCCGCTGGGCGCACTGGTTAGTGTAAGCACACCTCCGGAAACTGAAATATTTTGAGAGCGCATACGGGCAGACCCATTATGATCAGATCCCCAGGGATACAGGTCATTCCAATAAGTGCTGTACGAGCTAAAGGAGGTAGAAGGAATGACATTTACCCATGATACCGTATTGGTTGCAAGATGACTGGCTGAAGTATTTACCGCGGAGTTGGCGGTGGCTGCATTATCTTTTCTACATGCAAAAAACGATGTAATCACAATAAATGCGATTAAAACAAAAGTTAAATTTTTCATAATAAAGATTTTTTAGGTTAATAGGTGTGCTTCTCCCGATAGTTGATGAGAGTACTGGTTAATTGGTGACACAAATTAACATACTTAAAATCCCATGGATAGGGGGCAAAACCGGAATTTATAGGGGTTATTATACATTAATATTATAATATAACGGGACGATAAAGCTATTGGAGAGAATGCCTCGAAATGTCCGGAAATAAAAAAGGCTGCTTTCGGGATGAAAACAACCTTTCGGAGTTTATTATTGCCAGTTATTTCCAGATAGATCTCAATCCGGAAATACTAATATTGTTAATGGCTAATTTTCCGGTGGTTTTAACTGCAAGGTTGTTGAAATCATCGGTTGGGAAATAAATTGCAGTCATGGTGGTTAAGCCTCCGTCGGCAAATAACTCTACTGATGATTTGTCGACTACTAAAATGAGATCTGAATTTTTAGCCGCGCTTAGCCGGGGTGCGGTAAAACGGCCGGAGAAATTCTTTTGGAAATCCATTTTTCCGGCTTTGGTACGATCTATATAGTATTCATCTTTGGCAGGGTAGTAACCAATAAGCAGTTCTTCACCTTTAGTGTTTGATAGCCTGATGCTATAATCTTTTAAGGTAGCAAAGCTCAATTTTAAAACGTACCGGCTTTTGAGCTCATTAATTTTTGAACTAAGATCAAGAGACCTGTTAACCACGGGCTGCTTTAACACAATTGTTTTTTCTTTAATATTTTTTAGTTCAGCCACGGGTTTGGATACCAGTAAAATTTGGCCTTTGCTTTGTTTCAGGCTAAGCTCACGTGGAATGGTTGCGGCATTACGCCAGGCCTTTGTGGGCACCTGATTAGCATATTGCCAGTTGCTCATCCATCCTAAAAATATTTTACGATTGCCGGTATTGCTCCAGGTGATACCCGCGTATTCGTCCGGACCGTAATCAAGCCACCTGGTACTTGAATCAAGGGGACTAAATTTGTTCCCGTCAAAACTTCCCACAAAGTATTGTGTAGCCGAACCGCCGTTAGGCCCGCCAGGGTTGAGGTTTACGATCAGGACCCAGTAGGTTTTCCCGTTCATTTTTAGCGGGAATAGATCGGGGCATTCCCATACGCCACCGTGCGCACCTGCCTTGATGCCGAATTCACTTTCTTTTTTCCAGTTTTTCAGGTCAGGGGCCGAATAGAAGGAGATATGATCTTGTGTTGCAAGGGTCATTACCCATTTTTTCTCCGGGCCATACCACATCACTTTGGGATCGCGGAAATCCCGGACTCCGGGGTTTTTCAAAACCGGGTTGCCGCTGTATTTAGTCCATGTGCCGCCGCCATCCAGGCTATAGGCAAGGCTTTGGTTTTGGAACTTATCGGTGCCCTCTTTTTCTCCTTTAGGATCATGATGGGTGAATATGGCCACCAGGGGTATTTTGCCATTTTTACCAAACCCGGTTGTATTATTGGAATCGACAACAGCGCTACCAGAAAAAATATATCCAAGGCTATCAGGATATAAAGCGATAGGTAACTGTTTCCAATGGACCAGGTCCTTACTTTCCGCATGCCCCCAGTGCATTGGTCCCCATACAATGTCTTTAGGATAATACTGGAAAAATAAATGATAAGTATGATTATAATAAACCATACCGTTTGGATCATTCATCCAATGTTGAGCCGGTGAAAAGTGTACCTGGGGGCGATGCTCATCGGCATAAGGTTTTGGGGAGGAATCCTGGGCCTTACAAATACAATTTAAAGCAATAAGGAGGGGCAGTATTAATGTGCCGCATTTTGTTTTCATAATTTAAGCTTTTAATAGGTTATACATTTGGCAGGGTATGCAAAAACTTATGGTATTTGGTATAAAAAAGGGAATCCCGGCCTGATAATTCAGGCCAGGTTTCCGTTGTTTAATTATAGTTTAATAGCCAGGGTTTTGTTTATATAAACCGTTGGTGAAGGTAATCTCTGATTGCGGAATCGGGAGGTATTCATCTCTTCCGGCAGTAAATTTAGCCGTTGCTAAAAATGGTCTCCTAACTTTTTCAACGTTAATGTAGTCGTTTAAAGTTTTTTCTGCAATTCCCCATCTAACTAAATCAAAGAAACGTGCCCCTTCGGTAGCAAATTCCAATCGCCTTTCCCATTGTAAAGCCTTGCGGGCATAGTCTTGTGTCCAGTTTGCCGGGTTATAGGGTTTTACATTGTAGGATGAAGGGAAAGTTCCATCCAGCTTTTTAAGCCGCCCTGTACTGGCTGCCGCCCTGTTCCTGATTTGGTTAATTAATGGCAGCGCACTTGCCTGTTGCCCTAACTCAATATAAGCTTCGGCCTGCATTAATAAAACGTCATCATACCTGATGATATCATAATTTTTTGCCGAGCCCATAAATGGTCCCAGTTTAAAATAAGATGCGCTTGTAGCTAACTGCTGGTTACGCATGGTATGAAAGTTGCCATAAACTCCCGGGTCGCGCACCCAGCTATTACTAAATGGTTTGGTATTATCATATTTATACGGATGCCCGTCTATACCAACAGTATGGTCTAACCTGGTATCTACAGTAACTTTCGACAGATCGGCTATGCTGTTATTGAATGTATCAAAGTTAGGTAAACCATTGGCATCAGTGGTATAGGCATTTACTAAATTCTGACTTGCAGCATGGAACCCGCAGCAGCCGTATTGAGGCGCCCCGTGCGGATAGTTTAAGCCATCTTCAAAATTTAAACGTCCGGCAGTTGTGCCATCATTGATTGTAAATTGTATGGCAAATACCGATTCCGGTCCGTTCTCTGTTTCGGGTAAAAAGTTATCAGCAATATCTGCACTTAAGGAATATTTACCGGATGCGATAACTGCTTGTGTAAGCGTAACAACTTCCTGTAACCTTGTTTTATTGATATTGATCACATGGTGTTTATCATCCTGTTCATAGGCCTGGTACAATCTTAATTTGGCTAAATAAGCCTGAGCGTTTAATTTATTGGCCCTGGCCAGATCGGGTTGCGTAGTTGGTAAATTATCAACTGCATATTGAAAATCAGCGGCAATTTTATTCCATGAATCGTCATTTGATAAAGTATTTGAAACCTTCAGGATGTCGGCAGCAGTTGCGGTTTCGTCAAAAATGGGGATGTTTTTGTACAGCAATTTCATGGTAAAATAGCTATGTGCCCGTAAAAACCTCAGTTCGGCCAAACGGATCTTTTTGTTTGGGAATTCAGCATCCGAAAGGGAGTTAACTGCCCTAATCGCCACATTTGCCCTTGAAATAGATTTAAACAAATTTTTCCAGGTGCGTGACACAAACGAATCCATCGAGGGCGTTACCAGGTTGTAATGTTCCAAAGCGTCAACTTCGCCAACATCGCCTGTACCGCCGCCGCCCTTATAAGCGTCATCTGAACGAACGCTGCCATAAGCCCAGTCGCTGTATATAGGCCCTATCATATCACCGTTTCCAATAGCTGCATAGGCCGCGGTTACCAAGCCTTCAACTGCGGTTGGCGACTTTAAATCTGAAGAAGATAATACACCCTTTGGAGTATAATCTAATGCTTTTTTACAGGAGCTAAAAATTATTAGCCCCGATAAAATAGTTGTTACTAATATTTTCGATTTCATATTGAATGATTTTTATTGTTAAAAGGATGCATTGACGCCAAAACTGAAGATCCGCGGAATTGGGATGGGGTTGAGGTCAATCCGCTCTGGATCAGGGCTTAGGTACTTACTGCTTTTTACAGTAAATATGTTTTCGGCCATGGCAAACACCCTTAGCCTGGTAAATACAGCTTTAGGTAAAATGGTATATCCAAGTTGAAGGTTCCTTAATTTGAAATAAGACGTGTTTACAATGAAATAATCAGAAGTACGGCCTTCGTTGTTATTGTCTTTTAGTGTTAATGCCGGTACGTTAGTATTGGTATGCTGTGGTGTCCAGCCATCAAATACACCCGGCCCTACATTTTCCCGGCTATGCATCAAATTGTTATACAGGGTATATACGTCAAATCCCTTTCGGCCGGCAACACCCGATCCGAATATAGATAGGTCGAATTTTTTATAGGTGAGATCAATTCTTGCGCCGTACTCTAAGGCCGGTAGTGTAGTACCTATCCAGGTTTGATCGTTGGCATCAATTTTTCCGTCGTGATTAATATCAACATAACGGATTCTGCCCGGCCCGGCACCGATTTGCGTTGGGGCAGCATCAACTTCGGCCTGCGATTGGAAAAGGCCATTGGTTTTATAACCAAATATGTCAAACTGTGAATGTCCTATGATGGTATTATCTATATTGCCCGGGTAGGCTGGTCTAACGTTCTCCGGTAAATCGGTGATCTTATCCCTGAAATGAGAGAAGTTTAAAGTTACATTGTAATTAAAATCTCCTGACCGTTGGCCGTGATAGGTTACTAAAAACTCCCAGCCTCTATTGGTTTTTGAAGCACCGTTAACGGTTTTAGACTGCCCTTCGCCCAATGCCGATGCAACGGGAGGCGTAATCAGGATGCCGGTGGTTTTTCTGGTAAAATAATCAAATGAACCGGAGATCTTACCGTTTAATATAGCAAAGTCCAACCCGGTATTCAATTCGTCGGTTGTTTCCCATTTAAGAGCAGGGTTTTCCGCCTGGGTTTGAACAAAGCCCGATGGCAACGAACCTGTGTTAGCTCCGGATAATGAATATGCAGTGCCCACATTCATATATTGCTCCCAAAAGCCTGGCGTAAGCTGGTTTTGGGTAGTGCCATAGCGTGTATTGTAAAGCGCGTAACGCGACAGGTCGCCGATTTCCTGGTTGCCTACCCGGCCTATGCCTGCCCTTAATTTCAGTTCAGAAAAAAGGGCGCCGTTTTTCATGAAATTTTCCTGGTCTATTTTCCAGCCGAGAGATGCAGATGGGAAGATACCATATTGGTTATTAGCACCAAACCTTGATGAACCGTCGCGACGAACGGTAGCCGACACTAAATATTTGCCTGCATAATTGTAATCAAAGCGGCCAAACTGCGAAAACAAACTATTACCTGTTGATCTGCCGGTAACAATAGTATTTCCTGTGCCGGCATCTAAGGTAAAGTAGTCTTCCGTTTGGATAGCGTATCCTTGTTTTAGGGTAGTTTGAAAATCAGTAAAGGTTTTAATATACTCTGTACCAACTAATATTTTAAAATGATGCTTGCTATTCAAATCATAGCTGTACCTCAAAGTGTTAGAAAGCGTGGTGCTCAGGTAATGGTTCTGATCAAAGAACAGGCTGTTGGTAGTACGGTTCAATGCACCCTCCGAAAAAGTTGGTGTAATTACCTTGCTCAGGTAGTCTGCATTATCTGCACCATAATTTGACCGGAAGTATAAATTCTTAATGGGCTGTACTTCTAAAAATACGTTGCCGAATGTGTTTAACCTGTTGGCGTTATTCCATTTGGCAAGGTCCTGCATGTGCAGTGGGTTGTTCCTGTCAGAGTAACCAGCCCCCGATTCGCCGGCGTAGGTTACACCATCTTTTTGATAAACGGGGATAGTGGGCGCCAGCGTAACTGCCAGAAATGGGGTCGAGGCACCACCCAGATCGTTAGTGGTAAGGGTTTCGTTTGAGTTAGTGATTTTTATATTGACGCCAAAGGAAACTTTGCCATCAAAAGGCCGTGTTATGGCATTAATGCTACCTGTGGTGCGTCCGTACTTGGTAAAGCGTACAAGGCCGGTATTCTTGATGTTCCCAAAATTTATCTGGATAGAAGAGTTTTTATTACCTACCGAAGCCGTAAAATCATTATTGTAGACAAAAGCTGTTTTATATAACACGCTTTGCCAGTCGGTATCGCCGGCGGGAGTGTTGGGGTCGCCGCCTACAAACGGTTTAGGCGTAACGCTGTTTAAAACAGGGTTGCTGAAATTATTATTCCAATCAAAGTTATAGATCTCGCCATAACCTGCGGCGGGGTCCTGCCCATCGTTAACTGAAGCTTGCCACAGGGCCCTACCTCTGTCTACAGAGTTCAGCATTTTAAACCTTAACGATTTTTCGGACTGGATTGAAGTACTGTTATTAAACTGAAACTGTACCTTACCCTCGGTGTTGCCGCCATTTTTTGTGGTAACGATAACAACGCCGTTAGACGCGCGTGAACCATAAATTGATTCGGATGAAGCATCCTTCAGTACCTGAACCGACGCTATATTTGAAGGCGACAGGTTTTGAAATACCTCCGGCCTGGTGGTAGGGATTCCATCAATAATATACAGCGGGTTGTTATTGCCTAAAGTATTGGCCCCCCTGATCAGGATCCTGCTGGTTGCCCCATTTGCCGAGCCATCTTTTTCAATATATAAACCCGCAACCCGACCCTGTAATGCCTGCATGGTATTTCCCGAACTATTGTTTTTTACCGGCGCTAAATCAACAACCGCAACCGCGCCTGTTAAATCTTTCTTTCTTTCAGAAGTGTAACCGGTTACAACTACTTCATTCAGCTTGTTTTCCGCGTCTTTAAATACTACGTCAAGTGTTTTGGTATCCGCAGTAATAGTAACCAGTATTGGTTTGGCGCCTACATAAGAAAACCGCACTGATTGACCATTTTTTACATTGATGCTGAACTTTCCGTTTGCATCTGATAGTGTTGATTTTTGGGTTTCAACAACCACTATAGTAACTCCATCTATAGGTTTCGAGGAGTTATCTAACACAGTCCCGGTAATGGTACGGGATTGCGCATATCCTTCACTTATGAGCAGTATAAGAAAGGAACAAATAAGTAATAATTTTCTCATTGATTTTTGTTTAAGAGTAATTGGTTTGGTTAAAACATCTTGTTTATAAAGTCTTGGTATTCTTTGATTTTATAATCCGGACAACCTCCTTTCTTCGTTGCAATGAAGCCGCCCATCGCTATTGCATTTTTTAGTAAAATTTCTGGTGATTCGCCACGGTAATGGTTGGCTATGAATGCCGCTAAAAAGGAATCGCCGCTCCCTATGGTATCCCTTACTTTCACCTCACGCCCGGCAATGTGATAGGCTTTATCTTCTTTATAATAAGAAGCGCCGAATTCGCCTTTGGTAACTATGATCTCAGGGATGTTAAAATGATCCTGAATAAATTTGATCTGTTCCGATTCCTTCCAGAATGAACCCCTGAACAGGCCCTGCACCATTTCAAGCTCGGCCTGGTTAAATTTTACAATGTTGGCTTTGTGCAACAGGTCGGCCAGCAGATCGCGGCTTATAAAAGGCGGTCTTAAATTAATGTCGAATACTTTAATAGCATCGCTTTCCAGCAGCTCAAACAAGGTGTTGCGCGATACGTTGTTCCTTGACGCAAGGCTACCGAAAACGAAATAGGTTGACGGCCTGATCTGTGTTTTAATATGCTCGCTGTCATTAATAAAATCCCAGGCTACAGGAAAAATAATCTCGTAGGATACCTCGTTGCCATTATTCATTTTGGCTATCACCTGGCTGGTTGGGTGTTCGGAATCTGTTTGCAGCAGGTGTTTTTTTATGCCCCAGTCGTCGAGCAGGTTTTCAAGCTTTTGACCATCGGCGTCATTACCAATTTTACTTACCAGGCTGGTGGGTATACCCAGTTTATTAAGATGGTATGAAACATTCAGCAAAGCACCTCCGGGTTGGGGGCCATCCGGCAAAACATCCCAAAGTATCTCGCCATAGCAAATGGCCGGCGTTATGGTATTTGTGTGTAGGTTCATCATAGCAGATCTTGATTAATGCATTACCATGTTAGTTTCAATTTGCTCCAGCGATCTGCCTTTGGTTTCGGGCATCAACCTCCACACAAAAATTAGCTGGCATATCATCATGGTGCCGAAAAAGGAAAATGTTATTGTGCCGCCAAGCTTTTCGGCGAAATACGGAAAGGAGAAAGCGATCAATGCAGCCATGATCCAGTGGGTTGAGCTGCCCAATGTTTGGCCCTTGGCACGTACCTGGTTTGGAAATATTTCCGAAATAAATACCCAGATAACGGCGCCCTGCGAAAACGCAAAGAATGCAATGAACAGCATCATATAAGCGGGAACGGCAAAGCCGCTCATGTTTCCGGAGTAAAAGGTGTAGGCTACCAGGAACAGGGAAATGATCAGACCAACCGAACCAATGAGCATCAGGATCCGGCGGCCTACTTTATCAATAATATTAATAGCAGCAAGGGTGAACACAAAGTTGATTGCTCCAAGGCCCACTGTTGACAATAACGATGAATGGGCTCCAAGGCCTGCCATTTCAAATATGCGGGGTGCATAATAAATAATAGCATTGATACCCGAAACCTGGTTGAAAAAGGCGAACAGCACAGCTAATATTATAGGTGTTTTATATTGACCCGAGAAGAGGTTGCCGTCGGAAGCAGTATCATTTAAAGTTGAGTGTTTGATAGATGCCAGCTCCTGTTCACAGTTAAGCGGATTAATGATCCGTAAGATCCCGAGGGCCTTTTCCATTTCGCCCTTTTTAAGAATAAGCCAGCGCGGGCTTTCAGGTATAAAGTAGATCAGTATTAAAAACAGAGCCGAAGGGAAAGCCTGTACGCCAAGCATCCATCGCCATGAAGTTTCGCCAACCTGGCTGATAAGGTAGTTGGACAGATATGATATCAGAATGCCCAGCACCACGTTAAACTGAAACAGGCCCACCAGCCTGCCCCGGCGGTCAGCAGGTGAAACTTCTGAAATATAGATAGGTGCTGTAACTGATGAGATACCAACACCAAGACCGCCCAGTAACCTGAAAACCAGAAATACATACCAGCTATCGGCCAGTGCAGTGCCCAATGATGATAGTAAATACGCCGCAGCTACAAAGTAAAGCGTGTTTTTACGGCCAAACAGATCTGAAGGCCGGGCTCCTAACAATGACCCGATGACTGTTCCTATTAGTGCGATAGAAATCGTGAACCCATGCTCCACTACGGATAGGTGCCAGAATTGCTGGATAGATTTTTCAGCGCCCGATATTACAGCGGTATCAAACCCGAAAAGGAAGCCACCAAGGGCCACGACCATGGACCAGGCCAGGACGGAGTGTTTTCTCATAATAATTATAAAAGGTGTTATATTGGATTTATTGAGGCCAAAGTAGGGTAATGGGCCATGTGAGGGTTATTGATTTTGTATCAATAAAGTATAAAAATCAATCTTGTTTTATCTTGTTGGTTTTCAGTTAGATAAAATAAAAAATGCGAAATTTGAAATGGAAATATTCGTTTATGTTACCTGTTACTTTCAATTTGGTTACATCACTCCGGTTGTGAGGTAGGTTGCCCGGCCCTATAAATTTGTTTTTCAGGAACGTTTATAGATATCTTTACTTTGTTTAATCCTGAAACGGAAAAAATAAACCAATAATTAATCCTGTTTATTACCTTTTTCTTCCAAATAATCTGAGCTTATGACCTTGCTTAATAAATGGCATGCAAAAAACATACGGACCGGTATCCTGCTGATCGGTTTTATCATGCTTATTGCTGCCGGTTGTAAGCGGGCTGATAAAACATCACAGTATACGATAGGGTTTTCGCAATGTATTGGTTCTGATCTCTGGCGTCGCACGATGCTTGATGAAATGAGGATGGAACTTTCATTACACCCCGACGCCCAGTTTATTTATGCCGATGCGGACGGTAACAGCAGCAAACAGGTTGAACAGGTAAAGAAAATGCTGGATGATGGTGTCGATCTATTGATCATATCACCCAATGAAGCGCAGCCCCTCACCGGGATAGTGGAGCAAACGTACAATAAAGGGATCCCGGTGATTGTGATCGACCGTAAAACGTCATCAGCTTTATATACAGCTTATGTTGGTGCGGATAATTACCAGATAGGTAAAATGGCGGGTGAATATGCAGGTGCCCTTTTAAAAGGCAGGGGGAACGTTATAGAAGTTATGGGGCTGCCCGGCTCGTCTCCGGCTATTGAAAGAGACCGCGGCTTTTCCGACGGGTTAAGGAGATACGCTGATATTAATATCAGCGACAGGATATATGGCGATTGGTTAAAGGATAGCGCTAAAAAGCAATTGACCAGGATAGCGCCTGTTATAAAAAATGCGGATGTAATATTTGCACATAACGACGTAATGGCCCTCGGGACGAGAGAGGTGCTTGACAAATTTAAAATTCATGGCACCAAAGTATTGGGAGTTGATGCCTTGCCCGGACATGGAGGTGGCTTGCAAATGGTAGCTTCAAAAACTATCAATGCCAGTATGCTATATCCTACAGGGGGTAAAGAAGCAATTATGACCGCTTTCAGGATCCTGAATAAAGAGTCGTTTGCAAGGGAAAACCTGCTACAGTCGGTTGTTATTGACTCTGCCAATGTACAGTTAATGAAAATGCAATGGAGCAAGATCAGCAGTCAGCAGAAAGATATTGAACGGCAACGATCATTACTGACGGAGCAGCGTGAGGTGTACAACAGCCAGCAATTGGTTTTAAACGTAATTGTAATGTCGCTGGTGTTAGCTATCGTTTTTGGCGGTCTTGCATTTTACTGGCTCATGGAAAACCGGAAGATCAACAAAAGCCTGGAGGTGAAAAATAATGAAATTCTGCAGCAGCGTAACCAGCTGATCGAGATGTCGGCAAAAGCTGAAGTAGCTACGGAGGCCAAATTGCAATTTTTCACTAATATTTCTCACGAATTCCGTACTCCGCTCACGCTTATCCTCTCGCCGGTAGAAGATATGATGAGTAATGAAAAGCTAAACCTGGTTGCAGGGAAAAGTCTGAAACTGATCCATAAAAACGTATACCGTTTGCTGCGCCTGGTTAACCAATTGATCGAGTACCGCAAAATAGAATATGATAAACAACAGATCAATGTATCGCCCAATAATATTGTTGAGTTTGCCCGGGAGATCATCACCAGCTTTCAGGAAAATGCCCAGAAGCGTAACATCAGTCTGAGCCTGGTAAGCGATGAGCAACAGATAATGGTTTGGTATGATGTTAACCTGTTAGATAAGGTGTTTTTTAACATCATAGCTAACGCGCTGAAATTTACCAACGACAATGGCCGTATCCAGGTTAGTTTCAAAAACAGAGATGATAACTCCGTTGATATTGCCATCCAGGATAACGGGATCGGTATGGAGCCGCAGGACACTGCCCACGTATTTGAGCAGTTTTACCAGGCCGAAAACAGCTCTTCGGGAGGATCCGGATTAGGGCTTGCACTGTCAAAAGAAATCGTGTCCCTGCATCATGGCAGTATCGAAGTTAAGAGTAAAAAATGGGAAGGAACTACTTTTACCATTAACCTGCTGTTAGGAAATAGTCATTTTGGCCAAACTTTGCAGGAGCATATCAACACAAAACAAACAGATCTTGAAGAGCGGGCAAAAATTTATGTTACAGACCTTGCTGCACCTGTTACATTAACGGATGAAGGGCAAATATTCGGCACGCCCAGGGAGCAATCTGTATTGATCATCGAAGATAATAAGGACCTGCTGAACTACCTGTGTGAAAAATTAGGAACTACTTATGAGATATTTACAGCGGATAATGGCACAAGCGGATTAAATGAAACCTTTGAGCGTGTTCCGGACCTGATCATATCTGATGTGGTGCTGCCGGGGATGTCTGGCAAAACGTTAACAGTTAAACTAAAAACTGATGTCCGTACCTCGCACATCCCTATTATTCTTTTAACGGCACAAGGCAGTGTTGAACAACAGATAGATGGGATTACCTGCATGGCCGATGCCTACATTGTTAAGCCGTTTAACTTTGATTATTTACTCGCTACCGTGAAGAATTTGATCAAAAGCCGGGCAACACTTAAAGAACATTTTACCAGTGATGTAAGTAAATCAACTGTGCCTGTCTCAAAAGCCCTCGACAAAAAATTCCTGAATGATTTTGCCGGTATTGTAGAACAGAATTTAGCGAATGAGAACTTTAGCGTTGATGAGATCTGTAAACTGATAGGTGTTTCAAGGATCCAGCTTTACCGAAAGGTTAAAGCGTTGCTTGGCTGCAGCATCTCTGATTACATATTAAACCGCCGGTTAAAAAAAGCGAAATATTTGTTAATGAATGAAGGGTATCCGATATCCGAAATAACCTATATGGTGGGTTTCTCTACACCAAACTATTTCTCCACGGTTTTTAAAACAAAATATGGCTGCACGCCAAGTGAATACAAACGCAAGCAACAGCATTCATAAGTTTTATTTTCTGATCATTAACGAAGGAATAAACGTTAGCTATTGTATAACAAAGTAACATAGCATGCACGGTGCTTAAAACTTTTTTTGCCAATCCCTGTTACTCCTGCATCGAAACAGCCTGTTGAGTTTTCAATGATTGGATAAGATGTATAAACCACACATCTTAATAAAACCGGATATTTACTAACAGGGCAAAAGAAGATAGCTTTTCATGAAAAATAACTTATTACCTGACCTCTTCACCTTAACCGCCATTTTTGAAGGAATGGAAGATGCGGTATTGAGCCATGATCTTGACTATATTATTTTAAACTGCAATCCGGCTGCTGAAAAGATGTTTGGCTGCCCGGCCCCGGTGTTATTAGGGCAGAACATCCTTACCCTGATCCCCGAAAGCGTTCGTCGGGAACAACTGGCTATTCTTGAACGTGTATGGTCTGGTGAAAGAATAAATCACTTATATACTGTCCGCAGCAGTAAGCTACAGATTGATTTTCCGGTGTCACTTACTATTTCGCCAATAAGGGATGAACAGGGGGAGGTAATTGGAGCATCTCACATTATGCGTGATGTGACCCACGAACGAGAGACAGAAGAGAAACGGGGCATGCTGGCTGCAATTGTTGAAAATTCTGATGATGCCATTATTAGCAAAACCCTTAACGGGATCATCACTACCTGGAACGGTGGTGCCGAAAAGATATTTGGTTACCAGGAAAGAGAGACTATCGGTAAACATATATCTATTCTTATTCCTCGCGACAGGCTGTCCGAAGAAGATGTTATCATTGAAAACATCAGGAGCGGTAACAAAGTTGATCATTTCCAGACCGTTAGACTGCACAAAAATGGGAGCGCCATTGACATATCCCTTACTGTTTCACCGGTAAAGGACCGGCATGGAACCATTATTGGCGCATCAAAGATTGCCAGGGATATTACAGCCGCAAAGAAAGCCGAAACGGCTATCCGACACCAGGCGGAAAAATTGAAGATCCTGAATACTATAGGGAAAGTCATTTCGGAGAAACTTGATACCGAATCAATCCTGCAAAAAGTAACGGATGCCACTACACAAATTACCGGTGCCGCTTTTGGCGCATTTTTTTATAATACCATAAATCAGGACGGCGAAGCCTATATGTTGTACTCTTTGTCGGGCGCGCCAAAAGAGGCATTTGAAAATTTCGGAATGCCCCGGAATACGGCAGTTTTCCATCGCACATTTAGCGGGGAAGGCGTACTAAGGGTAGATGATATAACGAAAGACCCCAGATATGGACAAAATGCACCGCATTTTGGAATGCCCGGGGGGCATCTGCCGGTAGTAAGCTACCTGGCCGTGCCGGTTATAAGCAGTTCAGGCAATGTTATTGGTGGCTTATTCTTTGGTCACCCGGAAGCCGGAGTCTTCATGCAAGAGCATGAAGACATCGTGGTTAGCCTGGCTTCCCAGGCGGCAGTGGCACTCGATAATTCCAGGCTGTTTACAGAAGTAAAGGAGCTGAGTCAGAAAAAAGATGAATTTATCGCTTTGGCTTCCCATGAATTGAAAACACCTCTCACTTCTATGAGCGGTTTTTTACAATTGCTGGAACGAAAGGTAATTGATGTAAACCGGCCTTTTGTTGCAAAAGCAATAACCCAGTTAAAAAAGCTGAATGCCCTGATCAATGACTTGTTTGATATCTCAAAAATACAATCCGGAAAATTGCAGTTTTATTTTGAAGAATTTGATTTTACGGGGCTTATCAAAGAAAACCTTGAAGCTATCCGGGAAGGATACACATCACATGAAATTTATTTTGACGAAAGCGGAGAAATGATTTTAGAAGGGGATAAAATGAGGCTGGATCAGGTGCTAACCAACCTGGTCACCAACGCGATCAAATATTCGCCGGAATCTGATAGAATTGAGGTATCAGCAAAAAGGTCAGAAACGGAAATTCAGGTATCTGTTAAAGATTATGGTATGGGTATCAATGAGGAAAATATCAGCCACATATTCAGCCAGTTTTATCGTGCAAAAGATGTAAACAGGAGCATTACTGGCCTTGGCTTGGGGTTATACATTACCAAAGAGATCATTGAACGGCATGGGGGCCGCATTTGGGTAGAAAGTGAGCCCCGCATGGGATCGACTTTTTTCTTCGTGTTACCGCTAAAAAAACTAAGCAGTATTAATGCCCGGCTCCATAAAAACGGAGAAGAAAGATACCGAAGTTAAAGTTTTTCCGTTCCGGCATCAGACTTTGCGCACAATATACACCAGCCGGCTACACCAGCGATTTCTTAAGCCATTTGTATATGCCAGTAGAAGCCCGAGCTTTATAAGCGTTCTATAATAGATAATTCGAATTTGTATTTTTTCACATCGTTACGCTATAGTTAAATTACGGCCGGAGGGCTTGCCTGTTCGCGGAAATTCCGGGTGAGCCTGGTGAGTTGTCTTTTAAGCACGGTGGCCTGTTTCTTTAGTCCTTTGAGTGTCTCTTTGCTGTTCGGGGTATCCGCAGTGGTTAAAAGAAGTGCGATGGCCAGTTCATTGTCATGCCAATCGCCGATGGCTGCTTGTACCTGGTCAAGATAAGGTTCATTAAAAGGGAGGTCCAGTTCCGGGCGGGCCAGAGGGTAATTATAAAGCAGTACCTTCAGTTGTTTACGGCAGGTATGCAATTCCTCATTAAAACGGGGAGGGTTTATGGTTGTAGCAATGATTTTCAGTTGTTGCCTGTAATACAAGGAGAGATGATGTTTACTGATCGGCCTGATCCGCTTCAGCAGGCTGCGGCGTGTTTTTCGGAGCCAGGCGCTGTGCTGATCCTTATCGGCGTTAAATCTCCGGGTGGTGATTTTCATGATCTGCTGTTGCTCCCGGATAAAATCGGTGTTTTCACCAACTGCCTTGCCCAGTTCCTGGTTTATATAAGCATTCCTGATTTCGCCGGCCTGCTTAAATATCTTACGAACAGGTTTGAAGCGTTTCTCCAGCACAATATTCTCTGCCGCGCTGTCTCCTAAGATCAAAAGCGCCCGCAGTTTTTTTACCCCGGTGCGAAAACGATGCAAATCTTCCTGTTCGTCATTTTTGACAAAAGAGCGGAGATGGCGTTTCATGGTTCGCCATGTTTTAATTATATACTTCTTTTCCGTTTTCTTTTTCATACCGGTTGGCATATTGTTGTCGAAGCCTTGCTGATATCCTCAAAAAAGGGTGGCGCATATTCAAAAATACGGCTAAAGCGACAAATCTGGTCCAAAAAAAGGATCTAATTACCCCAATATTATTACATACAAATCGCCGGCTACACAACACCCATGGACAGGCAATGAGAAAATAGCATATCCATATCCTTGCTCACCTGCTATGTTTTGCATTGCCCACGCCTGATGTCTGGATAGTTTTACCCGGAGCTTTATCATACTGAACCAGGCAACTGTCCAGTGGTTTGCCCAGGTTGTGTACACAGTCGCAAAAAACTTTACAAGCCTCCGGCTTGGCATTTCCAGCACACCCATTGTTGCATTCCATTAATGAATTGCCCGGTCGGATATCATATACGAACTGGTTAATTACTATTACTGCGGCTATTGTTGCAAAAACGCCTCCAAAAAACATGAACGGAAACTTGTTACTTCGTATTTCAGGTTGCGTTGTATGGCTGTTTTTTTGCTTGAATGGCAAAATGAATTTTAAACGGTCATAATCCCACCCCAGCAAATATAAGTTGGCAAGTACCATTAAGGTGGTGATGCGGGTGCCTTCAAACCTGACGGCGTAGGCCAGTATGCAGATGTTCAGTATAATCGGAAAATAGATTAACGCCCCGAGGAGCCGGGTACGGGGAATCAATAACAGGATAGCTGCTGCAACCTGCAGAACACCAATAAAAGTGTAATAATAACCTGTATGGTGCAACGCTTCTAAATAATGGCCCATCGGTTGATTGGTCGACAAACCGCTGGCGAACCGCTCACCCATAATTTTAACGCTACCGGCGATAAAAAAACCGCCCGCCAGCACTATCCTGTTAAATACAGCGAAAAGCCGCATCCATTTATTTCCTTTTGCCTGGTAATGCAATTGGTCGAGTGTGGTAGAAATGGGCATGTTTACCTGTAATTTATGTTCATAAAAGCACTTTGAAATACAAAGTTATTGAAAATAGATTGATATTTGCAAGAAGCAAAAAATCCTCTTAGCGTTAACTTAGAGGATTTCTTTTTCTGTGGTACCAACAGGGATCGAACCAGTGACGCAAGATTAAATAAAGAATTTTTATTTGACTCGCCTGTAGATTTCTACAGATTGGCCATTTGTAGCACTATTAATCACCTGGGTATATTGGTCATGGCCATTCATCGTAACTTTAACAGTAAATTTATTACCCTGAAGAAGCCTGTAATTTGATATTTGCTCTTCTTCCCTAAGCGTATCATTACTAAAAGTAAATACCCCGGTGCCAAACCCATTTTTAAAGATGGTTTTTTCCTTATTTTGAGCGAGCCTGTGGACGAAAATAAAATGCCCTCCCCAGAATATTTTATACTGCGTTACGTCAGTTGGGATTGTGTCTTTGCCTTTTATTGTATAGGTTCTTTCCATTTTCCACAAGCCGTCAAGCACTGAGCTATCCGCCGACGGGAATTTTTTATAATCTTCCTTCAATGCATATTTTACACCTTTTACCGTGGCAAAGTCGGGGATGACTTGGGTATAACCATCAGGTTTTTTTGTAACCTCAAGATTATACGTTAGGGATGAGTCGAGCGCTCTGCTGGTGTAAATACTATGTTCCTTAAGTCGGTTGGCCGAGTCAAGTGTATAAGTGCCCACACCAAACCCAACAGATGAATCAGGAACTATACTGGCGTATAAATAATTATGATCTGTGTAGATTTTAATTTGCGTTCGTTTAATAACAGAATCTTTGCCTCCTCGATCAAGCACTTGTTTTTCAAGTTCATATACACCCGAAAGGCCTGCCTCGGACGACTTCTCTTTTTTCTTGCATCCAAAGATCAAGAAGCTAAATAAAGCTGCGAAAACTAAAATCTTATTCATAATGCTTAAGGTTTAATATGATATAAGGCTTTATTTCGTCTGGTAGCGGTTTTTATTTGGCGGGCGACGACTTCTTAGTAAAAAGAGCCAGGTAAGGACAAAATAATGCCTAAAATTTTATCACCATAAATAATGCAATTGGTTACATAAACTTACAAATAATATATATCATAAACAATTTGTTAGTGAATTATTAAAAGCTTGTTAATGAATTATTTAAAAAGGAATAAGACCGTTTAATTAAATACGGAGCAATGAAAATGTGAATCAATATTTAGTCAGAGAGAAAAGATGCCTTTAAATGCAAAAAAAGGTCATTTCCTTATCGAAAAATGACCTTTTTATTGCTGTGGTACCAACTGGGATCGAACCAGTGACACAAGGATTTTCAGTCCTTTGCTCTACCATCTGAGCTATGGTACCAAACCGTTCCCGTGTTTGGGGAGTGCAAATGTAGCCTTTTTTTTATGTTTGAAAACTTTTTTTTGAAAAAAGTTTCTGTTCGCCTGCTGGTTTTAAATAATTGTGCAGGTAATCAGCTAATTAATTTTCAAATACTTTTTCAATCCCAAAACATTTCGCGCTTTAAACAATTCATTTAACTTTGAGAAAAATACTATGCACGCATAATGATTGCTCAGCTTATATTTATTATCATCCTGGCGGTTGCCGTTTACTTCTTCGGCAAGAACGTGTCTAAAATCAGGCGCAATATTTTGCTGGGTAAAGACACTGATCGTAACGACCAGCCGGCTTTGCGTTGGAAAGTAATGGCCAAAATTGCCCTTGGGCAAACCAAAATGGTTAAACGCCCCGTAGCGGCGGTAATGCACTTTTTTATTTATATTGGTTTTATTATCATCAATCTTGAAGTGCTGGAGATCATGATTGATGGGATCTTTGGCTCGCACCGCATCTTTTCACATCCTCTTGGTGGTTTGTATGGTTTTTTAATAGGCGGTTTCGAGATGCTTGCAGTATTGGTACTTACGGCATGTATCGTTTTCCTGTGCAGGCGCAATGTTGTGCATCTGAAACGCTTTACGGGGACAGAAATGACTAAATGGCCAAAATCCGATGCGAATTACATCCTCATTACTGAAATATTGCTCATGACCGCTTTCCTGACCATGAATGCGGCCGATTATAAATTACAATTACTACATTTTGGTCATTACGTTACAGCCGGAAGCTTTCCGGTGAGTTCATTGCTGGCACCGTTACTGCCTGGTAGCGCTTCGGCATTGGTAATTACCGAGCGTGTTTGCTGGTGGTTTCATATTGTAGGAATCTTGTGTTTCTTAAATTACCTGCCATATTCAAAGCATTTTCATATCCTGTTGGCTTTCCCCAATACGTACTATTCAAACTTGAACCCTAAAGGGAAATTTACCAATATGGCATCGGTTACTAATGAGGTCAAAGCCATGCTCGATCCATCATTCGTTCCCGAAAATAATGGCGAGCCCGCCCGTTTTGGTGCAAAGGATGTAACCGACCTTACCTGGAAAAACCTGATGGAGGCATATACCTGTACCGAATGCGGCAGGTGCACCTCGGTTTGCCCGGCTAACATTACCGGCAAACTGCTGTCGCCGCGCAAGATCATGATGGATACCCGCGACCGGATTACGGAAGTCGGCAATAACATTGATAAGCACGGTAAAGACCATCAGGATGATAAATCATTGCTTGACAATTACATTACCCGCGAAGAGCTTTGGGCCTGTACCAGTTGTAACGCTTGTGTAGAAGCTTGCCCGGTAAACATTAATCCGCTGGAGATCATAACAGAAATGCGCCGTTATATTGTAATGGAAGAATCGCAGGCCCCGGCAAGTTTAAATAATATGTTCGGTAACGTAGAAAACAACGGCGCCCCATGGAAATACAGCCAGGCCGACAGGTTTAACTGGGCGGAGGAACAGTAGGCAGTTAGCAGTTTTTAGTTAACAGTTTGCTTTTTAAATTCAAATTTAAATCCGAAATGGAAAATTCGAAATCCGAAATAAAGATACCTACCATGGCCGAAATGGCTGCACAGGGTAAGGAGCCTGAAATTTTGTTTTGGGTAGGATGTGCCGGTAGCTTTGATGAGCGTGCCCGGAAAATTACCCGGGATATCTGTAAGATATTGCAGCATGTGGGTATTAGCTACGCAGTGTTAGGTACAGAAGAAAATTGCACCGGCGACCCTGCCAAGCGTGCGGGAAATGAATTCCTGTTTCAGATGCAGGCCATGATGAACATCCAGGTGCTGGATGGTTATAACATTAAAAAAATAGTTACCGGTTGCCCGCATTGTTTTAATACCATAAAAAATGAGTATCCCGGCCTGGGCGGCAATTATGAGGTGATCCATCACACGCAACTTATTCAACAGTTAATTGATGCCGGTAAGCTGAAAGCCGAAGGTGGCGAAAGTTTTAAGGGGAAAAGGATCACTTATCATGACCCCTGTTATTTGGGCCGGGGAAATGATGTTTACGAGGCTCCGCGCGCGGCGTTAGAGATACTGGATACCGAATTGGTAGAAATGAAACGCTGCAAATCAAACGGGCTGTGCTGTGGTGCGGGCGGCGCGCAAATGTTTAAGGAACCTGAACCAGGCAAAAAGGATATCAATATAGAGCGTATTGCCGATGTTATAGAAGCCAAAGCACAGGTGGTAGCCGCTGCCTGTCCGTTTTGTATGACCATGCTTACTGATGGCGTAAAAAACCAGGATAAGGAACAGGAGATAAAGGTGTTGGATATTGCCGAGATCACGGTTAGGGCTAACGGGTTATAAACTTTTTGTCCTGAAATAATGCAAAGCATTCTTCAGGCTATCAAATTTGGTGGCGCTCATGTTATGTACCGGTAAATCAAATGTAGTAGCCATTGAGTCGATATTGCCATTAGGGTCTTCGTAGGTTTGTACAATAATATCATCGGTTTGGGTATTGAATTTTACTGCACCTGTGGTGTCGCTGCCCACATAATCAACATTGGTTAAACGGTGCAGGTTAAAGGAAAAATATTCCTGTTTACCGTGTTGATAAGTTTTCCTCAAACGTAAAAAATAGTCGTTGGTAAGGGTAATCTCCCACTTTTTGAGGTTGATATCAGGCGCGGGGTTAAATGAGGTGTTGAGGCACTTGTTACTCCAGTTTAACCATTCCTGTTCGCTCATTTCGGCTTTAAAACCGTAATTTAGCGCAATAAGGGCTAAAATTGATGTAATGAGCGCAGTTTTTCCAATTGATGGCAGAATTGATATTTTCATGACAACAAAATGTAACCCGAAGTTAATAAATTGATATTTTTGGAAATGAAATTTTCTCCACAGTCAAGAGTTTGGATCTATCAGTCGGACAGGAAATTAACTGATCTGGAAGTGCAGCAGATCCAGCCTGAGCTGGACAGGTTTACCACCAACTGGACAGCACACAATAACCAGCTAAAAGCCAAAGGTGAGGTAAGGTATAACCGTTTTTTTATATTGATTGTTGATGAAAGCCAGGCAGGTGCAAGTGGGTGCTCTATCGATAAATCGGTTCATTTTATGCAGCAGGTGCAGCAGCATTTAGGGATTAATCTTTTCGACAGGTTTAATTTGGCTTATCGCGAGGGTGAGGAAGTGCTTTCGTTACCACGGCATGATTTTGAGGCTAAACTAAAAGAGGGCAGCATTAATAAGGAAACAGTTGTTTATAATAACCTGGTTCAAAATTTGACCGAGCTTGAAACTAAATGGGAGGTGCCGTTTAAAGATAGCTGGCATATTCAGTTATTTCGCGACCTCGTAGCTAATTGATTGCCACGCAATTCAATTTTTTAAAATTTACTGTGCTTAAGCCGTGCAAATGTTTACCTTTGGCACAGAATTTAGATATAAATCATTTTACTGATACTTTATAAATAAGCTAAAAATGAAAGGCTTCATCTCAACAAAAACTTACGGATTTTTAAACTACGTTGTAGCCCTGTTAATGATTTCATCATTATGGACGTTTGATACACTTCATGTTGGCGGTGCTGCTTTGTTCCTGCCTTTGATCATTGGTTGGTTACAGCTTATCATGGCTATCTTTGCTAAAAACGAAATGGGCTTTATCAAGCAATTCCCGATGGTTATGCATAATGTTGGTGATGTAATTATGGGATCATTTTTATTTTGCTCACCATGGGTTTATGCTTTTTCTGATAAATTGGTAGCTCCGCAATTGATTTTTGGTGCCTACCTTTTAATTGTAGGTTGCTTTACCAAAGGCTCACCATTTATTAACCCACAGGTAGAAGAAGATCACGGCGTAAGCTACAATGCTTAATTCTTTTTCCCGAAAAGATATAAAACAAAAGAGGTGTTCATTTGAGCACCTCTTTTGTTTTATATGCCAAGCTCTTTTGATCGCTGTTCTTCCCGTTGATTACGCATGATTTTAGTGAAACCACGATGATTGTGCTGTTCATCAAACAGCGGGAAAACCAGCCCGCTGCCCCAAAAGCGTGTGCCGTCCTTGCGTACATGATAACGCTCATCGATAGCTCTGCCCCGGCTCAGCGCTTTTTTTAATTCGGCTTCGGGTTTACCTTCGGCAATATCTTCGGGAGTAAAAAAAATCCGGGCGCTTAGGCCTAATACTTCCTGTTCGGTGTAGCCAAGCACTTTTTGGGCACCGGTATTCCAGCTGTTAACGTCACCATTTTTATCTGTAGTGATCACCGCGTAATCTTCCAGGCTGTCCAACACCTGCCTGAAAAAGTCCTCGCTCATCCTAAAATAAGTGTCGTCGAAAAGGTCCTGGCTGGTTATAGTGTCACCAAAGGTTTGATATTCGATGAAAATACTGGTATTGTCGACACCACAAACCAGTTGCATGGGCTCGCGGGTGATGCGGTAAAAAGTTTCAAAGCCTGTTGGTAATTTATTTAATTCCGGTTTTTCTTTTATTGGTACAAGTGTTATGTCGACAGCCTCATCTTGCTGTTGGTTCAGGTTGATCTTTACCAATACATATTCGTAGCCTTTTTCAATCAGGTCGCCGAGTAGTTGTGAGGTTAACGGAGTGCGCATTTATGGTAGATTGCTTGTTCAGGCAATTTCAGCACAAAAATGACACCAATTATAACGGTATAACCATCATCGTAGCCTGCTTATAGTTAAAATACCTCGTTAAGTCCCAAAAAGAACCCACTTGAACCATAAGTTCCCCTGGCATAATCAATACATAGATTAGAGCGCGTGTATTTATTAAACAACAGTCGCAAGCCCACTCCGCCACCGGGCTCCCAATACCTGAATAGTTTTATGCGTTGCTGGTTGTTAGCCGTTTCGGCATTGACAAAGGCAACACCGCTGAGCAACTTATTGCTTGTTAGCGGAAAGCGGTATTCGGCCTCATTGTATACAAACGACATGCCTTTAAACCTACCTATAATAAATGCTCTGCCAATGCGGCCATAAGCATCGCTGCCGGTGCCGGGCAGTTCAAGGTAGGGCAGCGCGCCGCTTAACAGGTAGTTTGACCAATGCCACACGGCAAATACGTGTTCGGGATGGGTTGATGATAAGCTCCAGTACTTCCTGAACTCAAACTTTACCTGCATGGCATTGCGGTTGCTTCCCAGCCAGGTTTGGTTGTTCCGAAAAACTATATCGGCATAAATACCCCTGAACGGGCGGTTAGGCTGGTCGCGGTTATTGAACTGGAAATTGAACAACAAGCCATTAGCCTGGTACGAGTTAACAGGAAAGCCGTTACGGATACTATAGCGGTAGTTATGAGTTTTTGATATGGGGATATCCTTGCGGTCATCATCTATATGGCTGTAATAATTAAAGCTTAGCCCGGCACCTACATATATATGATGTGCCAGTTTACGGTAGATGCGCTCATTGGCTTTGATGTATACATAACGGATAGGGAAGGCATCCGGATTGTTTTCAAAGTGGGTATTATTCATGAAAAAGCTGCCTTCGCCAAAGCTGCGCCTGCCGGTGCCGAGGCCGTTGTCCATGGCAACGGTTTTCCCTATTTGTACAGTGCCCTGCAGGTTCCACTTGTTTTGAGCCGAAAAAGCGTTTTGTTTAAACTCAAAAGTAGAGAGCCCGCTTGTTGACAGGTAAAAGCCGGCATTAATTACCGAAAGTGTTGTAGTTGAAGGATCACCAAAGTATTTTCCTCCTGATGAGATAACCCCAACGGCAAAACCCACGCTTGGGTTGTAAGCTGCCGATGGTAATACCGACCAATAGGTACGATTTCGTAACTGTTCGGTAGCTGCGGCAGGTTTGCTGCTTTTGCCGCTGAATATGGAAGCTAAGATTCCATTGGCGTCTACCTGTGTTTGTAACGAATCAACCGGATCGGCCAGGGTTTGGGCAAACAACTTGCAGGTACTTAAAAGTACAATCAAGGTTAAGGTGAGCCGGTAAGCAGCGGGAGCCAATTATTCAGGAATTAATTAGTGTTCCTGCTAATATATTTATATCATCTGAATGTAAAAAACTTATTACAAATAAAAATTCCATAAGTGCCGGCCGTCTGACGAATGACTAATTACAAGCAATTAAGAAGCTGCTTGCAACCAATTTGCTATTTTGTGCATCATGTTTGATATGAAGCTGCCTTTACTCTTATTACTAATGATGGTGTTGCCTGTTGTTGGCTTATCTGCAAAAAAACGCGACACTGTTGCTACAGAAAAACACTACTCAAAACATCAGTTAGCAGAAGATGTAAAATACCTGGTTGCCACGGTTGCCGACGTGCATCCTGATATGTATCACAGCATAAGTAAGGCTTCCTATTCGCGGCTCACTGATAGCGTGCTTGCCGGCCTTCATGATGGTATGACAGCAAAAGAGGCGTGGCCAATTATGGCACGGCTGATAGGCGCATTGAATGAAGGGCATAGTGTGTTTAACTATCCCGAATCGTTAGTTGACGAATTGAAGGCTGGGGGAAATCTTTTATTTCCTGTACTGATAAGAGAGTTTAATGGCTCAGAGTTTATTGTGAGGCTTGATGCTTCCGCGGAAGATAAACTAAAGCCGGGCGATGCCATCATCAGCATTAATGGAATTACTACAGAGAAATTGATGGGTAAGCTGGGTGGTTATGCGGGCGGTCTGCCGGAATATAAAGCTCTTGATATCTGTCGTAACCTCATCGTGTATTTGCATCTGTATGGAGTAAACGGGCCATGGCATATCCGTTACCTGCGTAACAACCAGGTAGATAGTGCAGTAGTAAACCCGGTTTCATGGGCAGATTTCAGAAACAATATTGCTGCAAGAGCTAAAGACCTGCCTAAGATTAAACCAATTGCAGATCATCAATTTGATTTTTTGAATACGGATAAAGCTTATTTAGCATTGAATACACTTACAGCTGAACCGGCTGTATTTAAACGGTTTTTAGATTCGTGCTTTACTTCCATTAAAAACAAACAAGCCAAGGTGCTGATCATCGATTTGCGAAAAAATGGGGGAGGTAATTCGGCATTAGCCGAAATGTTATTAGGCTATATTACCGATAAGCCTTTCCGGATGGCAGGAGGTGTAAAGTGGAAAGTAAGCCAGGAGTACAAAGATCAGCTTAATGAAAAGTTAAAAGGAGAAGGGCCACAAAAGATGGCTTATTATTTTAATGCCATTAATGGTACTACTGTATCAAATAGCGGTGATAGGCCTGCCCGGCCAACGTTTAATGATTTGTTATTCAAAGGGAACGTTTTGGTGCTGATTGGCCCGCATACTTTTTCGAGTGCCAACATGCTGGCCAATACCATTCAGGATTATAAGCTGGCTACATTGGTCGGTGAACCATCAGGCGAACCGGCCAATGATTATGGTGAACTGATTTTTTTAAAACTGCCCAATACCGGATTTACGTTTACTACTTCAACCAAGCAATTTATCAGGGCCAGCGGCAATACTAATGATCAACACCCGGTAATGCCAGACTTTATGGTAAAGGATAACCCGCTAACACCTGCTGATGAGGCATTGGACCTTGCTTTAGCTAAGTAATTGGAGAACTGATTTAGTAGATTTAAGAAGGTAAAGCATCATACTCATAGAGCATTCCGGATGTGTTTTCTGTGTTAGGGATAGAAGTGGATACCGGCCATGCGTGTAATGCCTGTAGGCGTATGAACGTATAGCCCGGGCCGCAGGCAACACCATTATTTTGATTTGAGATTTTCGGATTTTCGATGTCGGATTTTTTTATTGGGATTACACCGATTGATTTTTGATTACACAGATTTTTTCTGAACCGGGTTTATCGGATTCTGGTAGTTGTCTGAACTCGAATTAAACGAATTATTGAATTTTTTCGAATTCCTAAAATTTTGACTATTCCTAAAATTCAACAAGTTCGGGTTCAGACAAAATAAAATCCTGACACTCCCTGAATCTCCCCAAATCCGGTTCAGACAATCCTTTAATCATGCTACAATATTTTCCTTAAAAACTATTTGCTAATAACGTAATTAACCCTATCTTTGCAGTCCCGAAAATACGGGGTATAATAAACGTTTAAACAATTTAATTTAAAGCAAGTGAATACGTTAAGTTACAAAACTGTCTCAGCCAACAAAAAAACCGTTAACAAACAATGGGTTGTTGTTGACGCCGAAGGCGAGATTTTGGGGCGCTTGTCTACGAAGATCGCAATGATCATCCGTGGTAAAACCAAGCCTGATTTCACCCCAAACGTAGACTGTGGTGATAATGTGATCGTTATCAACGCAGACAAGGTAAAACTGACCGGCAACAAACTAAGCGACAAAGTTTATGTTCGTTACACTGGATATCCAGGTGGTCAGCGTTTTATTTCTCCTAAGGAGTTATTGGCGAAACATCCAACCCGCATCATCGAGAAAGCGGTACGTGGTATGTTACCTAAAAATCGTTTGGGTAAAGCATTATTCGGCAATTTGCATGTATATGCAGGTGCTGAGCATCCTCATGCTGCGCAAAACCCAAAAGCCATTTAATTTTTAATTTTTAAGGAGAAAAAAAATGCCAACAACTAACACTTCAGGCAGAAGAAAAACAGCCGTTGCCCGCATCTACCTTACAGAAGGAAATGGTGCGATCATCGTTAACGGTAAAGATTACAAAGAGTACTTCCCTACTTTGCCATTGCAATATATCGTAACTCAGAGCACTGAGGTTTCTGGTAGCACCGGAAAATATGATGTTAAAGCAAACGTTGCAGGTGGTGGTGTAAAAGGACAGGCAGAAGCCGTTCGTTTAGCTATCGCTAAAGCTATTGTTGAACTTGATGCTGAAAAGAAACCGGCATTACGTGCTAAAGGCTTAATGACCCGCGATGACCGTATGGTTGAGCGTAAAAAACCAGGTCGCAGGAAAGCACGTAAGAGATTCCAATTCAGTAAACGTTAATCACAGGAGGACAACAAAATGGCAAGAACAACTTATCAGGATTTACTGGACGCTGGTGTACACTTTGGTCACCTTACCCGCAAATGGGATCCGAAAATGTCACAGTACATTTTCATGGAGCGTAACGGTATCCACATTATCGATTTAAATAAAACCTTAACTAAGGTTGAAGAAGCTGCTGCAGCTATAAAACAAATTGTAAAATCAGGCCGTAAGGTATTATTCGTAGCTACAAAGAAACAAGCGAAAGATATCGTTGCTGATTATGCAAAAAGTGTAAACATGCCATACATCACCGAGCGTTGGTTAGGTGGTATGTTAACTAACTTTGCTACTGTACGTAAGTCAATCAAAAAGATGTCAAACATCGATAAATTGACTAAAGACGGTACTTACAGCAACCTTTCTAAAAAAGAGCGTCTGATGATTCAGCGTGAGCGTATCAAATTAGAAACCCTTTTAGGTGGTATCTCTGATCTGAACCGTTTACCGGCTGCTTTATTCCTGATCGACGTTAAGAAAGAGCATATCGCGGTTTCAGAAGCATTAAAGTTGAACATCCCTACATTTGCTATGGTTGATACCAACTCTGACCCTTCAAACATCGACTTCCCGATCCCTGCGAATGACGACGCTACAAAATCAATATCTTTGATCACCAGCATCATCATCAAAGCTATCGAAGAAGGTTTAGATGAGCGCAAACGCGAGAAAGAAGACGAAGCTGAAAAAGAAGCAGTAGCTGCAAAAGCTAAAGCTGATGCTCCTGAAGTTAACGAAGGCGGTAAAAGAACCCGTAAAGTTGCTGAAGTAGCTGCTGAAGGCGAAGCTGAAGCTCCGGCTGCTGAAACAGAAGAATAAGCCCCCTAACCCCCTGAAGGGGGAACAAGGAACAAATATTTAAAGCCTCCCTGATTCCGTTAAAAGCATCAGGGAGGATTTTTAATATTAAAAATAGTTGCAGGTTACAATAGCATAATACCATTACGGTAACTTGTAACCCGATATAAAAAATCTTAAAACTCAAAAAAACATGTCTACAGTACAAATTTCTGCAGCCGACGTAAACAAACTGCGCCAGCAAACCGGTGCCGGTATGATGGATTGCAAAAAAGCATTAACCGAAACTAACGGTGATTTTGAAGCAGCTATCGATTTTTTAAGGAAAAAAGGTGCTAAAGTTGCAGCAAGCCGTCAGGACAGGGAATCAAACGAAGGTGTTGTTATTGCACGTACTTCTGAAGATTTTAAAACCGGTGTTATCATCGAGCTTAACTGCGAAACTGACTTCGTAGCTAAAAACGCTGAGTTCATCGCTTTTGCAAATGAAATTGCTAACAAAGCTGTTGAAGCAAAACCAGCTTCAATTGAAGAGCTTTACGCCCTTGAAATCGACGTTGAAACTGCCCGCGTTAAAATCGGTGATGCGATCATCGAAAAAACCGGCAAAATCGGTGAAAAAATCGGTGTATCTAAATATGAAGTTGTTAACGGCGAAAAGGTTGTTGCTTACATCCACGGTAACTTCCGTTTAGGTGTATTGGTAGCTTTAAGCGCTGATGGCGCAGGTGCAGAAGAAGCCGGTAAAGACGTAGCTATGCAAATTGCTGCTATGAATCCTATCGCTTTGGATAAAGATGGCGTTGACGCTTCAGTAATTGAGCGTGAGCTTGAAATTGCTAAAGAGCAGATCCGTGCAGAAGGTAAACCAGAAGCAATGGTTGAAAAAATTGCTGCAGGTAAACTGAATAAATTCTACAAAGACTCAACCCTGTTAAATCAGGAGTTTGTGAAAGATTCGTCTAAGAGCATTTCACAATTCCTTGACTCGGTTGAAAAAGGCCTTACAGTAACCGCCTTCAAGCGGGTAGCTTTAGGAGCTTAATCATATTATCCCCCGATGAAAATCGGGGGATTTTTTTTGCCCTGTTGTTTTTAATCAACCCCGTCATTGCGAGGTACGAAGCAATCCCCGATATGCAGAGCCGCTCTGTAGAGTTCGCGATTGCTTCGTACCTCGCAATGACGTAAAACGAAGAAACATGCCTATCGTCCTCCACAACCTTAAACTCATCTCTGCCGGCACCATCGCCGAAGGCAAAGCCGTTTTGATCTCAAACGGAACTATCATTGATGTTATTGACGAAAGCGCTATCCCAACGGAGAGTGAAAAGAAAGACCTGAACGGCGCATTCCTTGCCCCGGGATTTATCGATCTGCAAATCTACGGCAGCGGCGGTAAGCTTTTTGCCGGTACACCTACCGTTGAGGCGCTTGAACAATTGGAGAATGACCTGCTGAACCAGGGCACAATTGGTGTGTTTGCCACCATTGGCACCAATACTAATGAAATTGTGGAAACCGGTATTGAAGCAGCTAAGATCTATCGCGAAAAAAGCAGGGGGGCTTTCTGGGGATTGCACCTGGAAGGGCCGTATTTAAATCCTGCCAAAAAAGGCGCTCACCCCGAAAAGTTTATCAAAAAGGCTACTTTGATTGAGGTTAAAGGCTGGCTTGAAAAAGCTGATGGTGTTATCAAGATGATCACCATTGCGCCCGAACTGCAGGATCAGGAGGTGATAGATTATTTATATGAGCAGGGTGTTATCATATCATCCGGCCATAGTAATGCTACTTATGCCGAAGGCAAATCATTTTTAAAGAAACCGGTGCAGGCAGTAACCCACTTGTTTAATGCTATGCCATCCATGCACCATCGTGAGCCCGGTTATATCCCTGCAATTTTTGAGGAAAGGCCATATACCAGTATTGTAGCAGATGGTATCCACGTTGATTTTGCTATGGTACGTTTAGCTAAACGCGAACTGGGTGACAAACTTTTCCTGATCACTGATGCTGTTACTTCAACCAAAGAGGGCGCTTACCAGCACGAGCTAAGGGGCGACAGGTACACCATGCCCGATGGTACTTTATCAGGTTCAAACCTTACCATGCTTAAAGCAGTTGAAAATTGCGTTAAATTGGCCGGTATTGACCTGGCTGAGGCCGTAAATATGGCTTCATTATATCCCGCCGAGTTAGCATCGCAAACAAAAAAGGGTAAAATAGAGAAAGGCTTTGATGCCGACCTTGTTATTTTTAATGCTGATTTTGAAGTGCTTGGGACTATACTAAAGGGTGATTTTTTAACAAAGACAACATAAAATTTTAACACTGAAATTTATTCGCTATTTTTGGCGAACTACTCCCGTATGAACAGAGCTTTATCAATTCTTGATATAAACAAAAGCAGGTTTCATCTTTTTCTATTATTAGCAAATCACACCAAATGAAATACAAAAGAATATTACTGAAACTTTCGGGCGAGTCGCTGATGGGCGCAAGGCAATATGGTATTGATAACAACCAGGTTTTGCAGTATGCTCATGACATTAAAAACGTTTATGATGCCGGTATCGAGATTGCGGTAGTTGTTGGAGGCGGTAATATTTTCAGGGGATTAAGTGCTGAAAAATCGGGTATGGAACGTGCGCAGGCCGATTATATGGGTATGCTTGCAACAGTGATTAACTGTATGGCGCTGCAAAATGCTTTAGAAAGCATTGGTGTGGAAACCCGCCTGCAATCGGCCATTAAAATGGAACAGATCTGTGAGCCGTACATCCGCCGTCGTGCTATGCACCACCTGGAAATGGGCAAGATCGTGATCTTTGGTGCCGGTACTGGTAACCCTTACTTTACTACTGATACTGCCGCTTCATTACGCGCCATTGAAATTAAAGCCGATGTGGTATTAAAGGGTACCCGTGTTGACGGCATCTACACCGCCGACCCGGAAAAAGACCCTTCAGCTACCCGTTACGACGAAATCACTTTCCAGGAAGTATATGACAAAGGCCTTAATGTAATGGATATGACCGCCATCACCCTTTGCCAGGAAAATAAACTGCCTATCATCGTATTTGATATGAACAAAGAAGGCAACTTTATGAAAATTGCCAAAGGCGAAGATATTGGTACGCTGGTAAAGTAATTTAAGCTAAAAGCAGAAGGCTTAAAGCCGAACGCAAAAAGCTCAAAGCTAATAACGCTAACACTCAAAACGCGTTTAGCTTTAGGCCTTAAGCTCAACCACATCGCTTTACGCTAAATACAAAAGGCCGCTCTTAACAAAGGCGGCCTTTTGTATTCAGGGTGAATGCACAAAGCTATAAAGCTTTTAGCTTTAAGCCTTTAGCTTTCTGCTTATTTGGTGTCATTCACAGCCTTGATAGCATCGTCAGCAGCTTTTGCCGATGCATCGTCTTTCATAGTAGTACGTGAGGTTTTGATACCTTCCAGTTGGGTTACTATAAATGGTGCTGCTCCGTAAACCTTAAATTTAATGCCGGCATTTTTAAGCTCTTCAATACCTTGTTGAGCGTACTCTGGCTTATTTACTTTGGCAGTCATGTCAGCAAAGTTTTTAAGGGAATTGAATTTTTCCTGAATCCCTGCCTCGGTAAACGCATGGTAAACAAATGGCCATTCGGCATCATTACCATTAGTAGTATATAAAGTCATGATAGCGGTAGTTAATGCGCCTTTGTTGTCTTTTTCAAGGCCTTTGGCTAAGCTTAATGCTTTGGCCGGGTCAAGTTGTGCAATGGCGTTTAAGGCCGCGCCCTGTACAGCGTATGATTCGCTCGATATGGACTGGGTAAACAAAGTCATATTACCGCTTGCTTTCAATTTGCCTAATGCAGTAATAGCAGCTGCTTTTACAAGCGTGTTATTATCGGCTTGAGCTAATGCGATCAATATTGGCTGGGCTGCATTACGCACATCATCTTTAGTGAGGTTTAATGCCCTGATGGTTTTAATGCGGAGGCCATAATACTTATCCTTTAAAGCCGCGATCAGGATTTTTTGTGCTTGCGGACGGGTTTGATCTGATGCAGCAGCTTCTATCGCTTCGTAACGATCAAGATAATTAGGGGCGTTGAAATACTGGAATGAAAACTCGTCAATTGTTTTATTGTCAGTTTTCTTGGTTAACAGGATTTTATCGGCATCAACATTCACCAAATCAGGTTTGCCGGTCAGTTGGTAGCTGATAGAATCTACCTTGTCATTCATCCACTCTTTATGGCGCACTTTTTTACCGCCCTGGTAAATATCAATAGCCATTGGCAGTTTAAAGGTTTGGCCATCCTGTGTTTGTTTCAGGTAAACGGTTTCGGTTTTAGTTGCCTCGTCCCATTTGTAGCTGATATTCAGTATCGGGTGACCGGCTCCATAATACCATTGGTTAAAATACCAGTTAAGGTCCTGGCCGCTGGCCTCCTCAAATGCTAAACGTAATTGCTGGGCTTCACCGTTTTTGAAGGCGTTAGTTTTCAGATAGATGTTAAGTCCTTTATAAAATGCAGCATCGCCTAAATAATTGCGGAGCATGTTCAGGATGCGGCCACCTTTTTGGTAGGTTACAGCGTCAAAAACGTCCTCTTTATCGGCATAATAAAAACGCACCAGGTTTTTAGTACTGGCTCCCTGCGAACGGAGATAGCTTTGCATATCTGCATAGTTATGCGCATCAGCTTCGTCCTTGCCATATTTATGTTCGGCCCAGATGGTTTCGCTGAAGTTGGCAAACGATTCGTTTACGGTAAGGTTGCTCCAACTTTCGGCAGTAACATAATCGCCAAACCATTGATGAAACAGCTCGTGCACAATAGTGCTGCGGCCATTGCTAAAGTTGGCGTCTATCAGTTCGCGGTGGGTAGCCTGTACGTAATCGCCATGAAGGGTAGCCGATGTATTTTCCATAGCGCCGCTTACGTAGTCGCGTACTACAATTTGGGAGTATTTAACCCATGGAAAATTAACACCTAAAGTTTTTGAATAAAAGTCGATAGCTTCAGGCGTGAAACCAAAGATCTCTTTGGCGTAAGGAGCGTATTTAGGCTCCAGGTAGTAGCTTACCTCTTTATCTTTCCACTTATCTTTATAGATCTTGAAATCGCCAACGGCCATCATAAACAGATATGGCGAGTGCGGCAACTCCTGTTTCCAGGTATCGGTACGGGTTCCGTCGGCATTTGTTTTTTGAGCAGTCAGTTTACCGTTTGATAGGGTTACGTATTTTGCAGGCACGGTCATCGTGATCTCTTCAGTAGTTTTCTGGCTGGGCTTATCAATGGTAGGGAACCAGGCCGATGAGCTCTCGGTTTCGCCTTGTGTCCAGATCTGGGTTGGCTTATCTTTTTCCGTACCGTCGGGATTGATGAAATATAAGCCTTTAGCGTCATTGATAGCTGCACTGCCTTTAGCTTTCAGCTCATTGGGCTTGGCGGTATAATCAATGTAAATGGTATAGCTTTCGTTGTTGTGATAAACCTTATCCAGTTTAATAGCTACCGAAAGGCTGTCCTGGTACGTAAACTTAAGCGGCACATTTTTACCATTTTTTACTACCGAGATATTTTTAAGGTCCATGCCTTTAGCGTCGAGCCTTAAGCTATCAGTTGGATAGAAGTGAGGTTTCAAAGTAACCCATTCCTTACCATACAGGTAGCGTTTTTTGTAATCGAAGCGCACATCAAGTTTGGTGTGGATAAGATCGTTGGTTTTGGTTGGTACGGCCCGGTAAATTTTTAGTGCGGGGTTTTCGGGTGGAGGGGTTTGCTGCCCGTAAGCAGTTGCCATAGCTGTGGTAAGCACACACGACAGCATGAGTTTTGTAATTAATTTGCGATCAGTCATATGTAGTACAAAAAGTTTGCTTTTTACAAGCTGTTAAGGATAGTTAATTCTCAAATATACACCCTGCCAGCCAAAATGTTTTGTGCGTAAATCACCTATGACGCATGGGACGGAATTATGTTACGGGAGAGTAGAGAAATTGTGAGTTTAAACCGGATGGCTTGGGAGTTAACAGGGTTAACACAATTCGTATTTTTATTGGATAAATAATTGAAAATAAGCTTTTTAATTAAAGAGGGGGGGTAACACCAATGATTGGTTAAAGACGTTCTGTTTGCAGCTGGTGTTATCATACTTGTTCAGGAAGGAAATGACTCTGCTTAAAACCGGACACCAGATGTACGCTATCGTACAGTAACAATGACGAGTTTTATATAAATTATTGATTATTAGTTATTTATATAAATGGCATGGCTTTTATCTACCAAAACAGTAGTGTACTGCCTTTGATAAACTAACGCCCGTTTGAGAGATGAACTTGGATGACCACATTTGGAGCCTGGCTTCAAAGAAATTGGCTAATGAAGCTTCGGAAAAGGAGTTGCAGGAGCTAAACGCTTTGCTGGCCGAAAACCCGGAGCTGCATAGCCAGCTAAGGTTAATGTCGAAATGGTGGGATGATGGAGAGGAAAAGCCAAAGAGTGACGGTTCGGTTTTGTTTGGTAAGATCCAGGCAAAGATCAAAGATATGGAGGGTACAGGACAACCAACGGTTGCAGTTGAAACACCCGCTCCGGTTAAACCGGAGAAAACCATGCAGGCTAATTATAACAGTACTGAAAAATTAAAACAACATAGCCCCTTTTTAAACAGCATAGCCATGATCAAAAATTACCTGAAGGTTGCTTTAAGACAGTTGCGCAAGCAAAAAATGTATGCTGCTATTAAAATTGGCGGCTTTGCGTTTAGTATTGCGGCCTGTTTGCTAATTGCCCTCTACATTCGCGATGAGTTGAGCTTTGATAAAAGTTACCCTAATGCCGCTAATGTTTACCGTTTGCTTGGGCATTACCACGATGGCTCGGTAGATGAAAAAGGTGTTGATTGGCCTTCGGTGATGGCCAAAGTGATTAAACAGGACTATCCGGAAGTAGAGAAATCAGGGCGTTTAATGCCAAACTCGCTGTTTTGGGGGGCCGGCGCAAATGAGTTAAAGCGTGCCGAGCAAGCCGATAATACCCACGAAGAAGGGTTTGCCTATGCCGACCAGGGGCTGATAGATATTTTAAACCTGCCCATGGTTTACGGCGACCCAAAACATGCCTTAAGCGAACCCTTGAGTATGGTGATCTCAAAAAGCAAGGCAGATAAATACTTCCCCGGTCAAAACCCGGTAGGTAAGGTAATGTACCTAAACAATAACAAAACCAAACCTTTTAAAATAGCCGCGGTGATGCAGGATATCCCCGGTAATTCGCATCTGCACGATTTTAAGTTCTTTATCACCCTTGCCGGTGTCGAGTTCTGGAATGGCGAACAGGCAACCTGGGATGCCAATAATTATCATATATACATGGCGCTGAAACCCGGCACCAACATAGCACAGTTTAATAAAAAGGTAAATGATGGCATCCTGAAAAATTATTACATCCCCAGCATGACACGCAATGGCGATAAACGCGCCAGCAGGGTAATGAGCATTTTTAATTTAGTGGTTCAAAATGTACAGGATATCAATTTACGCTCGTACGATATTCATGATGGCATGTCGCACGGGGATATCCGTTTCGTGTGGTTGTTTGGCGCGGTGGCCGGTTTTATTTTGGTGATTGCCTGTATCAATTTTATTAATCTTTCTACAGCCAAATCGGCTAACAGGGCCAAAGAGGTTGGGTTACGTAAAGTAGTTGGCTCGCAGCGAAGTGGTTTGATCAGGCAGTTTTTGGCCGAATCATTATTGTATAGCTTTTTCTCGTTTGTATTAGGCCTGGTCCTGGCCTGGGTACTATTGCCATATTTTAATATGCTGGCGTCCAAATCGCTTACTATGCCGTGGGCGGTTTGGTGGTTAGTACCGGTAGTGCTGGCGGCGGCATTCTTAATTGGCATTGTGGCGGGCATTTATCCTGCGTTTTACCTCTCGGGCTTTACACCAGCCGAAGTGCTTAAAGGCAATTTAAGCACCGGAAGTAAAAGTTCGGTATTGCGTAATGTGCTGGTGGTTTTCCAGTTTGCTACATCTATTATCCTCATCATCAGCACGGTGGTTATTTATAACCAGATGCAATACCTGCTTAACAAAAAAGTAGGTTTTGAGAAAGATCAGGTGGTGATGATACAAGGTACCAATACGCTTGATAACCAGGTGAAACCATTTAAAAGCGAATTGCTGAAACTATCCACAGTTAAAAGTGCATCAATCAGCGATTTTTTACCGGTTTCGGGCACTAAGCGTAATGGCAACCAATTTTTTATTGAGGGAAGAGAAAAAATAGATCCTACTGTAGGTGGTCAGTTTTGGGATGTGGATCATGATTATCTCAAAACACTGGGCATTAAACTGGTGGCTGGCCGCGACTTTATTCCCGATATGAAAGCCGACTCGCAGGCGGTGATCATTAACCAAATGATGGCCAACAAACTCGGACTTAAAAATCCGATAGGGAAAAAGATAGTTAACTATGGCCCGGGTAAAACTATTATTGGCGTGGTGCAGGACTTTAACTTTAACTCGATGCGCGATGGCATTGAGCCATTGGTGATGCATTTAAGCTCAAGCGAATCGATAGTATCGGTAAAAATAAAAGCCGGTGATGTAAAAAAAGCGCTCGACCAGATCACCGCGACCTGGAAACAGTTTGCACCCAACCAGCCCATCAGGTACACTTTTATGGACGAGCGTTTTGCCAGCATGTATGCCGATGTACAGCGTATGGGGCGTATTTTCACAAGTTTTGCGGTACTAGCTATCATGATTGCTTGTCTCGGTCTGTTTGCCCTGGCTGCTTTCATGGCCGAGCAGCGCAGCAAGGAAATAGGGATTCGCAAGGTATTAGGCGCTACTATTGGCAATATCACTGCAATGTTATCCATGAATTTTGTAAAACTGGTATTTATTGCCATTGTGATAGCAACGCCTATAGCCTATTATGCAATGACCCAATGGCTGCAGGATTTTACCTATCGCGTACAGCTTAGCTGGTGGATGTTTGCGCTGGCGGGGGTGGCCGCAATTATGATAGCCCTTGCTACGGTAAGCTATCAAAGCATTAAAGCCGCGTTAATGAACCCGGTAAAGAGCTTGAAAGCGGAGTAGAGCGGTTAGAGGTTGGAGATTAGAGGTTAGGTTGATTTTGGAATATAAAATATGTCATTGCGAGGAGGGACGACGAAGCAATCGCACGTTATACAGAGCGGCGATGCTTCCGTGCGATTGCCACGCTACGCTCGCAATGACATGTTTGAAAGCACTATAATGAACCATTGAACAAATGAACTAATAAAATGATTAAAAGTTATTTAAAAACGGCATGGCGGTTTTTGTTGAAAAACAAAACCTTTAGTTTGATAAACATAATAGGATTAGCCACAGGTACACTGTGCTGCCTGTACATTTTACTTTACGTGCAGGATCAGTATAGCTATGATAAGCAGCATAAAGATGTTAAGGATATTTATCGTATTACCACAACGCTTGAGCTCACGGGTGATAAGCATGATGGCGCGGCAAGCTCGCCGCCAATAGCGCCGGCCATGAAAAATGATTTTGGCGAGGTTTTGCAGTTTACCCGGCTGGTAACAACCGAAGGTTTTGGAGCTAAACAGCATCTGTTACGCTACAAAGAAAAATCATTTTATCAACAGAATGCGGCTTATGTCGATTCTACTTTTTTTGATGTGTTTAACTTTCATTTTGTTAGCGGTAATGCCAATAAAGTGTTGGCCGAGCCTTACAGCCTTGTATTGATGAAACCGGTTGCTGATAAACTTTTCGGCAGCGAGGATCCTATAGGGAAAATGATCTCTATCGATAATTCATTCGGCAAACACGATTTTAAGGTTACGGGGGTTGTTGACGAAAGCGCCGGTCAGTCGCATATCAAAGTGAGTATGTTTATGGCTATGAACAGTGGCGGCTTAGGTCAGTACGTACGGCAAAATACCGCATGGGCCGGTAATAATTTTTTATATGCCTATGTAAAGCTGCGCCCTAATGCCAGTGCGGCAGCCCTTGAAAAAAAGCTTCCTGACTTTTTAAATAAATATGGTGCCGACCAACTGAAGGCCATCGGCATGAAAAAGGCGCTGTACCTGCAGCCTGTAACTACCATTCATACAACGCCAGGACATGAGCATGAGCTCACCAAAACACTTGATCCTGCATTCCTGTACATTATGATACTGGTAGCTGTACTGATACAAGTAGTGGCTTGTATCAACTTCATGAACCTATCAACAGCGCGGGCATCCAAACGTGCCAAAGAGGTTGGCGTACGCAAGGTAATAGGAGCGGGCCAGGGCGATTTGATGAAGCAGTTTTTAGGCGAATCGTTTATGCTGACCCTCATGGGCGTAGCCATAGCGTTACCATTACTCGTATTGCTGCTACCATATTTAAATCAGGTAACCCATACCGATATTCATTTATCGTTTTTTAGCAATTACAGGCTTTGGCTAATGCTGATGGGCATAGTTGTGGTCACCGGTTTTGTAGCCGGAAGCTATCCTGCATTTTACCTGTCGGCGTTTAAGGCTATCAAGGTGATCAAAGGGAATTTTACCAGTCATATTTCGGCAGCAGGGATCCGTAAATCATTGGTAGTGTTTCAGTTTGTGCTGTCGATAGTACTTATAACAGGTATTATTGTGATTTACAGTCAGCTCAATTTCGTAAAGAATAAAGATCTTGGCTTCGACCAAAATCAAAAGCTCATCTTTAATTTTTATACCGGTACAACCCAAAGTAAAATGAAAAATTTTGCAAATGATTTAAGGCAATTGGCCGAAGTTAAAACCGTAAGCAATGCCGATAATTACCTGAGCCAGTTTGTGCCGCATGATCACGGAGTTTACACCGCGGGGGGCAATATGACCACCGCCATCGATGCACAAAATATTAATACCGATGAGTTTTTTGCCAAAGCCAATGGTATTAAAATAATTGCCGGCCGGGACTTCCGGATAGGGGATACTACCCGGGTACTCATTAATGAAACCTTATGTAAGCGCCTGGGACTAAACCCGCAGACTGCTCCGGGTACACGATTGTATACCCAATATGATCCGGACCCGGTAACCTTTGTTGAAGTGGCCGGGGTAATGAAGGACTTTAATTACAACTCCCTGCATATGGAAGTAAAGCCGTTTATGCTGGTTTACCGTAATGATCCGCGACAGTTTAATGTGATGGTGGTATCAACAGATAGCAAAAACTATAAATCGCTGCTGGGCAAAATGGAAGCGCTGTGGCGTAAAGACATAGCCGACGCACCTTTTGAATATTCTTTCTTAGATACCGAGGTGCAAAAGCAGTATGAAACTGAAGTTACCTTGTCGCAAATTATTAATGCCTTTACGCTGATGGCGATAGTGATATCCTGCCTTGGCCTGTTTGGCCTGGCAGCTTTCAGTGCCGAACAGCGCAGTAAGGAAATAGGTGTACGTAAGGTGCTCGGCGCCAGTGTAACGGGTATTGTGCAGTTATTGTCGAAAGATTTTGTACAACTGGTGCTGATAGCCCTTGTAATATCCACGCCAATAGCATGGTGGGGCATGAGCAAATGGCTGCAGGCATTTGAATATCGGGTAACTATAAGATGGTGGATGTTTGCCCTGGCCGGTGTGCTGGCTATGGTAATAGCCCTGCTAACGGTAAGCACACAAGCCATAAAAGCTGCAAGAATGAACCCTGTGAAGAGCTTGAAGGCGGAGTGACGAAAGTCATTCCGTCATTTGCTTCGCGTCATTAGGTCATTGAGTTAAAAATGACTTAATGGCCTGATGACCCAATGATATAAAGTAAATGAACTAAGCATATGATAAAAAACTATTTAAAAGTAGCCTGGCGTAACTTGCTGCGTAATAAAACGCATGCATTTATTAATGCTGTGGGGCTTTCGGTAGGTTTGGTGTGCAGCCTGCTGATCATGCTTTGGGTGCAGAATGAACTGGATATGGATGCGTGGTTTAAAAATGGATCACGGATCTATGCAGTTTATGAGTTACAAAAATACGACCATAAGCTGCATGGTAGTTACAATACTCCGGGCCGCACTACCGAGGAGATGAAAAAAGTATTCCCGGAAGTACAGTACGGTGCAAATATGGGTTTCGACCAATGGAATACCTTCCAGGTAGGCGATAAAATATTAAAGATTGGCGGTACCTCCGCCGGCGAAGATTATTTTAACATCTTTAGTTATAAACTGCTTCAGGGTTCGGCCAAAACCGCATTAAATACCCCAAAGAGCTTGTCCATCTCACGTAAAATGGCTAACCGGTTTTTTGGCAGCGCAGAGGCAGCCATTGGTAAAACAATCCGCTATGAAAACGCTAAAGATTTTACAGTTACTGCTGTATATGAGGACATGCCGAATAACAGCTCGCAAAAGTTTGATTTTGTGATGAACTGGTATAACTTTTTGGATGAAAACACCTGGGCGCGCGACTGGGGCAACCAGGGGCCAGCCGCTGTTATTATGCTTCGCCCTGATGCCGACCCGGTGAAGTTTGCCAAAAAGATCCCTCATTTTTTAGATTCTTATAATGGTACAAACCGTAAAACATCAACTTTTATCATCGATCTGGGGATGATGCGTTATAGCGATACTTACCTGCGGGGTAATTTTGAAGATGGAAAAATTGTAGGAGGGCGTATTGAATATGTACGTATTTTCAGCATAGTGGCGGTGTTTATTTTGTTGATAGCCTGTATCAACTTCATGAACTTAACTACAGCCCGCTCGGTTAAGCGGGCTAAAGAGATTGGGGTACGCAAGGTAGTAGGTGCCGTGCGTTCGGCTTTAATAGGCCAGTTTATTGCCGAGTCGATGCTCATTACCGCACTTTCGGTTTTGGTTTCCCTGATATTGCTTGTACTGTTGTTGCCGTTGTTTAACGAGGTAACCCAAAAGCAAATTGAATTGCCCTTTCATGATGCTGCTTTTTGGTTCAAACTTGGGGCAATTACGTTGGTAACAGGTTTAGTATCGGGGAGTTATCCGGCTTTATTCCTGTCGTCGTTCAATCCGGTTAAAGTGCTCAAAGGAGCGCTGAAGCTTGATTCCGGTACCACTTTGTTCCGTAAAGGGTTGGTGGTGTTTCAGTTTGTACTATCAGTTGTGCTGATTACCGGTACTATAGTTATATCGGGACAGATGAATTTTATCCAGTCGAAAAATTTAGGGTATGACCGCGAAAACCTGGTTTATATTCCGCTTGAAGGTGATTTAACAGCCAAATACAGCACTGTTAAGCAAGAGGCTTTGAGAATGCCCGGGGTGCAATCAATTACCCGGATCACCACTACACCTACCAATATCCAGAATGGAACGGGCGGTGTTGGCTGGATAGGTAAGGACCCTAATGTTAATATCCAGTTCACCCAGGCATCGGTAGGATACGATTTTGTGAAAACTATGAAGATCAAAGTACTGCAGGGGCGCGATTTTTCGAAAGACTTCCCGACGGATTCTGTTGGCTATATTCTTAACGAAGCCGCGCTGAAAAGGATAGGGTATAAAAACCCAATAGGCCAGCCGCTGACTTTTTGGGGCAAACATGGCAAAATTGTAGGTGTAATCAAAGATTTTCATTTTAACTCCATGCATGAAGAAATTAAGCCATTGGTGTTAAGATGTGCCGAAAACGAAAACTATGGTAGTATCCTGTTACGTACGCAGCCCGGCAAAACCCGCGAAGCACTGGCCAGCATGGAAAAGTTGTGCAAACAGCTAAATCCGGCCTTCCCGTTCAATTATAATTTTTCGGATGAGGAATACCAGAAGTTGTACCAGAACGAGCAGGTAATTGGTAAGCTATCAGATGCATTTGCCTTTTTAGCCATCTTTATATCATGTCTTGGCTTGCTTGGTTTAGCCATGTTCACAGCCGAGCAGCGCGTAAAGGAGATAGGCATCCGCAAGGTACTGGGCGCGAGTGTAGGCTCGTTGTTCAGGCTTTTATCATCGGAGTTTATGTTACTGGTAGTAATCGCCTTACTTATTGCTTCACCAATAGCCTGGTATGCTGCTTCAAAATGGCTGCAGGGTTATGCTTACCGTACACAGGTACAATGGTGGATGTTTGGACTATCGGGCACGTTAATTATTTTGATAGCGCTGGCAACTGTAAGTTTCCAAAGTATTAAAGCAGCGCTGATCAACCCGATAAAAAGTTTGAGGTCGGAATAATTTGATATCGGATTTCGGATGTTCGATTTCGGAGTTAAGAAATAATATTTTAT
This sequence comes from Mucilaginibacter sp. Mucisp73, assembly GCF_059491465.1. NCBI lineage: Bacteria > Pseudomonadati > Bacteroidota > Sphingobacteriia > Sphingobacteriales > Sphingobacteriaceae > Mucilaginibacter > Mucilaginibacter sp. Mucisp73. The sequence continues at coordinate 224,518 of NZ_CP168507.1, forward strand.
CTCATTGTGAAGAGCGATGAAGCAACCGCATACTATACAGAGCCTATTTGCTTAGCATGCGGTTATCCTCCGGCAATGATTAAATGATAGGCACCAATGAACTAATAAACAAGTGAACCAATGAACTATAATCATGTTAAAGAATTACATCAAAATCGCGTTCCGTAATATTGTTAAAAACAAGGTGCATGCCTTTATTAACATTGCGGGTTTATCGGTGGGGATGGCAGTGGCCATGCTTATCGGTCTTTGGATCTGGGACGAGCTATCGTTTGATAAGTACCATAGCACCTACAACCGCATGGGGCAGATTATGGTTACACAAACGGCAAACGGAGAAACGCCTACTTTTCGATCGACCGTGGTGCCGCTGAGTGCCGAATTGCGCACTAAGTATGCCAGCGATTTTAAACATACTTCGCTTTTTTGGGGTGGGGCGCATATTCTTTCGGTAGGTGATAAAAAGATATCACAAATTGGGGCCTGGGCCGAGGGTGATTTGCCGGCCATGCTTGCATTGAAAATGGTAAAAGGCAGTTATACCGAGTTTAGGGATCCTTCATCAATAGTTATATCTCAATCAATTGCCAAAGCGCTGTTTGGCAATGCCGACCCGGTCAATAAAACTATCAAAGCTGATAATAAAACAAACTTAAAAGTTATCGGCGTATATGAAGACCTGCCACGCAATACTTCATTTTATGAAACAAAGTTCCTGATGCCTTTTTTTAATAAAAACAATTGGTGGAGCACGCAAACGGGAGCATGGGACAATCATGGCTGCTCATTGTTTGTTCAGCTGGCCGATAACGTGGATTTTGATAAAGTATCGGCTAAGATCAGGAACATTACCAAGCCGCACTTTAAGATGAATGATGAAAGTATACAGGTGCACCCCATGAGCAAATGGCACCTGTACAGCGATTTTAAAAACAGCAAACCTGTTGGTGGACTTATTGAAATGGTTTGGCTGTTTGGTATTATCGGGGTATTTGTATTGTTACTGGCCTGTATCAATTTCATGAACCTGAGTACCGCCCGAAGTGAGAAACGTGCTAAGGAAGTGGGGATCAGAAAGTCTATCGGCTCCATGCGCTCACAGCTCATCAATCAGTTTTTGAGCGAATCGGTAATATTTGCCTGTTTGGCGCTGGTAGTTACACTGGGTATAGTTTTGATAGCGCTGCCATCATTTAATCATATTGCCGATAAACAAATAGGTATGCCATTTGGCAATGTTTGGTTTTGGCTCCTGGCTTTGGGTTTTACCTTATTTACAGGTGTCATAGCAGGCAGTTATCCGGCATTTTACCTTTCATCATTTGAGCCGGTGAAGGTTTTAAAGGGCACTTTCAAGGTCGGCCGTTTTGCGTCTCTGCCGCGGAAGGTTTTGGTTGTTGTGCAGTTTACGGTATCCATAGCGCTGATTATCGGTACTATAGTTGTGTTCAGGCAAATCCAGTATGCTAAAGACAGGCCGGTTGGTTATTCACGTGCGGGCTTGCTTTCTATCGAAATGAAGACTCCTGAAATTTACGGCCATTATGAAACCATGCGTAACGACCTGATCCAAACCGGCGCGGTTGAGGATATGGCCGAATCAAACAGTACTACTACAGAGATTTGGGCAAATAACGGAGGTTTCGATTGGGAGGGCAAGCCCGCAGGCTTCGACCCCACTTTTGGTACCGTTGCTATAACTTATGATTTTGGGCATACTGTAGGCTGGAAAATTATCCAGGGCCGCGATTTTTCAAGAAACTTCCCAACAGATACCGGTGCCTTTATCCTCAACGAATCGGCAGTGAAAATGAGTGGTATTAAAAACCCGGTGGGCAAAGTGATCAGGTGGAACAAACAGGATCATGTTGTTACGGGCGTGGTGAAGGATATGGTGATGGAATCGCCTTACAAAAAAACTGTAGCTACGGTATTTATGATGTTACCGGGCTGGGTTAATTTCATAACGCTGAGGGTTAAACCAACCATGCCCATGCAGGAGGCTTTAAAAAAGATAGAACCGGTGTTCAAAAAATATAACCCCGGCAGCCCGTTTGATTTTAAATTTAATGATGACGAATACGCGAGCAAGTTTTCGGACGAACAGCGGATCGGGAACCTCGCTACCATATTTGCGGTGCTGGCTATATTTATATCGTGCCTTGGCTTATTCGGCCTGGCTTCATTTGTTGCCGAACAGCGTATCAAGGAGATAGGGGTGCGCAAAGTATTGGGAGCGTCGGTAGCCAACCTGTGGCGATTGCTTTCGACAGAATTTGTAGTATTGGTTACTATTTCGCTGTTTATAGCGATACCTGCTGCTTATTATTACATGAACAACTGGCTGCACAGGTACGAGTATAGATCAGCCATAACCTGGTGGATCTTTGCTGCATCGGGTGCGGGAGCTATTGTAATAACTTTATTAACGGTTAGCTATCACGCCATAAAAGCAGCGCTGGCTAACCCGGTGAAAAATTTGAGGAGTGAGTAAGACCTCACCCAACCCTCTCCAAAGGAGAGGGCTAATAAATTAATAATCAAATTAAAGATCCCTCCCCTTTGGGGAGGTTAGGAGGGGTAAATGTTTAAAAACTATTTAACCGTTGCGTGGCGAAACCTTGTTAAGAACAAGGCACATACGCTTATCAATATTACAGGCCTTTCGGTAGGGATGGCGGTAGCTGTACTCATTGGCCTCTGGATCTGGGACGAGTTATCATACAATAAGAGTTTTGACAATTATGACCGTATTGTGCAGGTGTGGCAAAATCAAACATTTAATGGTGTTACCGATGCGCAAACAGCCATGCCTATGCCGCTCGGGTATAAACTCCGGGATGATTTTAAGCATGACTTTAAATATGTAGTGCTTTCAACCTGGACGGATACGCATATTATGGCTTATGGTGATAAAAAGCTCACCAAACAAGGGAACTACATGCAGGCCGAAGCACCTGACCTGCTTAGCCTCAAAATGCTGAAAGGCACACGTTCCGGCCTGGCAGATCCTTCATCTATTATGCTTTCTGCATCATTGGCTAAAGCGCTTTTTGGCGATGCCGACCCTATGCTCAAGACCATTAAAATTGATAACGAGTGGAATGTTAAGGTAACGGGAGTGTATGAGGATATACCGCATAACAGCAATTTCCGGGATCTTGGTTTTGTTGCCCCATGGGATCTGTACATGACTACGATGCCCTGGTTAAAAAATGCCCGTACGCGCTGGGGCAATAATTCCTGGCAAATCTTCGCTCAGCTAAAACCGGGTGTCAATCTGGATAAGGTATCGGCAGAGATCAGGAATGTAAAACTTGATGGTCTTAAAGCCCAGGGCGATAATGTGGGCGTGAGTTTTAAGGCTGCGGTTTTCTTACATCCCATGAGCAAATGGCACCTGTACTCGGAGTTTAAAGGTGGGTTTAATACCGGCGGCGATATCAAATTTGTATGGATGTTTGGCATCATCGGTGTGTTTGTGCTGCTGCTGGCCTGCATCAATTTCATGAACCTGAGTACCGCCCGGAGTGAGAAACGGGCCAAGGAAGTAGGGATCCGCAAAACGGTAGGGTCGTTAAGGAGCCAGCTTATCAGCCAGTTTTTTATTGAATCGCTCATGATCGCCGTGTTTGCTTTTGGAGTTTCTATATTGCTGGTACAGCTTACATTGCCCTGGTTTAATACCGTTGCCGATAAAACAATGCATGTGCTTTGGGGCAATGTTGTATTTTGGTTGATGGGATTGGGTTTCAGCATCTTTACAGGCTTAATAGCGGGAAGTTACCCTGCGTTTTACCTGTCGTCGTTTCAACCGGTTAAGGTGCTTAAAGGTACTTTTAAGGCCGGACGTTTTGCCGCTATCCCACGTAAGGTGCTTGTTGTAGTGCAGTTTACGGTATCGGTTACACTAATCATTGGTACCACCATTGTTTTCAGGCAGGTGCAGTTTACCAAGAACAGGCCTATTGGGTATGAACGCACGGGCCTTGTGCAGATGGACATGCGCACGAACGAGATCCATAAGCATTTTGAAGCGGTAAGGACCGATCTGCTTAAATCCGGCGCTATTATTGAAATGGCTGAGTCAGGCAGTCCGCTTACAGGCGTTTATTCAAATAACAGCGGCCTTAACTGGCGGGATAAGCCAGCGGGCTTACAGGATGATTTTGGTACAATAACTATTAGCCCCGAGTTTGGAAAAGTAGCCCAGTGGAAAATTGTTGACGGCCGTGATTTTGAAAAGAATAATCTTGCCGATTCGCTGGGTATTATCGTCAATGAGTCGGCCGCCAGGTTTATGAACTTTAAGCACCCGGTTGGCGAAACGGTAGATTGGTTTAAGAAGTTTAAGATCATAGGTGTAATCAAAGATATGGTGATGTCGTCGCCATATGAGCCGGTTAAGCCATCGTTATTCTTGTTGGATAAAAATGATTTTAGCCTGCTTGATATCCGCCTTAACCCTAAAATGAGCGCGCATGACGCATTGGCCGAAATTGAAGCCATGTTTAAAAAATATGCGCCCGGTACCCCTTTTGAATATAAATTTACCGACGAAGAATATGCCCGCAAGTTTAGCAATGAAGAACGCATTGGCAAGCTGGCCGGCTTCTTTACGCTGCTTGCCATTTTTATCAGCTGCATGGGCTTGTTTGGCATGGCATCATTCATGGCCGAACAACGTACTAAGGAGATCGGTGTACGCAAAGTGCTGGGTGCTTCAATATTCAGCCTATGGCAATTAATGTCGAAGGAATTTGTGCTCCTGGTATCGGTATCATTATTGATAGCTATACCAACAGCTTATTACTTTATGCAGGGCTGGCTACAGGATTATAAATACCGGGCCGATTTATCATGGTGGATATTTGGCCTCACCGCAATAGGAGCTATCGCCATAACGCTGCTTACCGTAAGTTATCAAAGTATAAAAGCAGCTTCAATGAACCCGGTAAAAAGTTTGAAAACGGAATAGAGGGGTTAGTGATTAAAGAAAGATCAGTTTTTACCCCGTTGTCGTGCCCTCACGACAACGGGGTGTGAGCTTCTGAACCTAAATTAAACGGATTAAGGGGTTTATCGGATTTGCTAAGTATTCTAATTATAAAGTCTTAAGCTTTATGCTTTGTGCATTCCGCTTTTAGCTTTTTATATAAATCTATAAATTCAGGTTCAGGTATCATTCTGTAAATCCTCTAATTCTGCAAATTCTGAGTCAGGCAATAACAAATACAAACACCGTAATGTCAATCTTACATCCACGCATAACGGTTTAAAGCATTATCCTTTCGGCATTCGGCACAAAATCTTACATTTGCCTGTCAATTTGGCTCTAACGGCTGCTATGGCGCAATTGTTGAACCGGGTTGTATCATAATAAAATAATATGTTAAATTTTATCAGTAAGCTTTTCGGAAGCAAATCAGAACGGGATGTAAAAAGTATACAGCCTATAGTTGAGAAAATTAAGGCTGAATATGCTAAGCTTGGCTCCCTGAGTAATGATGAGCTTAGGGCTAAGACCATATATTTTAAAGAAACCATTGCCGAAGGCCTTTCTGGTATCGACAGTGAGATACAAGCCATCAAAGATCGTACAGAAAACGAGCTTGATATGGATGTAGCCGAAAAAGTTGAGCTTTATACTCAGCTTGATAAGCTTGAAAAAGACCGTAATAAAGAGCTTGAAGATATATTGATGAATATATTGCCCGAGGCATTTGCTGTAGTTAAAGAAACAGCAAGCCGCCTGGCTGCCAATAGTTCATTAGAAGTTACCGCTACCGAGTTTGACCGCCAGCTTGCTGCCCGCAAACCAAATGTAACTATTAAAGGCGATAAAGCTTTTCATAGCAGCACCTGGATAGCAGCCGGCAATGAGGTTACCTGGAACATGGTTCATTATGATGTACAGCTGATTGGCGGTACCGTACTGCACCAGGGTAAAATATCGGAAATGGCCACAGGTGAAGGTAAAACGCTGGTGGCCACGCTGCCTGCATATCTTAACGCTTTGGCCGGACAAGGTGTTCACATCGTAACGGTGAACGATTACCTGGCCCGACGAGATAGTGAGTGGATGGGCCCGTTGTATGAATTCCACGGTTTATCTGTTGATTGCATCGACAAACATGAACCAAACTCTGAGCAGCGCCGTGCCGCTTATTTGGCCGATATTACTTTTGGTACCAACAACGAATTTGGTTTCGATTACCTGCGTGACAATATGACACGCAGCCCGGAAGAGCTGGTACAACGCAAATTGCACTATGCCATGGTGGATGAGGTTGACTCCGTTTTAATTGACGATGCCCGTACACCTTTAATTATATCAGGCCCTATACCACGTGGTGATGAGCATGAGTTTTACGAGTTGAAGCCACGTATTGAGCGCCTGGTAAATGCGCAGAAAAACTATGTTAACAGCGTATTGAACGAAGCTAAGAAAGCGATTAACGATGGTAATACTGATGTTGATGGTGGTGGCTTAGCCTTGTTACGTGCCTTCCGTGGTTTGCCAAAAAGCAAAGCATTAATCAAATTTTTGAGCGAAGGTGGTAACCGTACCATCCTGCAAAAAGTAGAAAATCACTATATGCAGGATCAGGGAAAAGAAATGCCAAAAGTTGACTCTGAATTATTCTTCGTTATTGATGAAAAGAACAACCAGGTTGAACTTTCTGAAAAAGGTATTGAACTGATCACCGCATCCGGCGAAGATCCTCACTTTTTTGTGATGCCTGACGTAGGTACCGAAATTGCCGAGATCGAAAAATCATCCTTAAGCGCTGAAGAAAAGATTGCCCGTAAAGACGAATTGATGCGCGATTTCTCGATCAAATCTGAACGTATCCATTCGGTTAACCAGTTACTGAAAGCTTATACCCTTTTTGAAAAAGATACCGAATACATTCTTGACGAAGGCAAGGTAAAGATAGTTGACGAGCAAACCGGTCGTGTATTGGACGGCCGCCGTTACTCTGATGGCTTACACCAGGCTATTGAGGCTAAGGAAAACGTAAAAGTTGAGGATGCTACCCAAACTTTTGCAACCATTACCCTGCAAAACTACTTCAGGATGTACCATAAGCTTTGCGGTATGACCGGTACTGCGGTTACCGAAGCAGGCGAGTTTTGGGAGATCTACAAACTGGATGTGGTTGAAATACCAACCAACACCCCAATTACCCGTGATGACAAGCAAGACCTTGTTTACCGTACTGTACGTGAAAAATACAATGCGGTGGCCGAGGAAATTGTTAGTCTTACTCAGGCTGGTCGCCCGGTACTGGTTGGTACAACGTCGGTTGAGATCTCGGAGTTATTGAGCCGTATGCTTAAACTGCGCGGTATCAAACATAACGTACTGAATGCCAAAATGCACCAGAAAGAGGCCGATATTGTGGCCGAAGCTGGTAAAGCCGGCACTGTGACTATTGCTACCAACATGGCTGGTCGTGGTACGGATATTAAATTGGGCCCTGGTGTTAAAGAAGCCGGTGGTTTAGCCATTGTGGGTACCGAGCGTCACGAATCGCGCCGTGTTGACAGGCAGTTGCGCGGTCGTTCTGGTCGTCAGGGTGACCCGGGCTCTTCACAGTTCTTCGTATCGTTAGAGGATAACCTGATGCGTTTATTCGGATCAGAGCGGATCTCAAGCTTAATGGTACGTATGGGTATTGAAGAAGGAGAAGTGATCCAACACTCCATGATCTCCAAATCAATTGAGCGTGCACAGAAAAAAGTGGAAGAGAATAACTTCGGCATTCGTAAACGTTTGCTGGAATATGACGACGTGATGAACTCACAGCGTACGGTGATCTACACCAAACGTAAAAACGCCCTATTTGGTGAGCGTTTGGATGTTGACCTGAGCAACACCATTTTTGATGTGGTTGAGGACATTGTTACCGAATATAAAGAAAGTGCCAACTACGAAGGCTTTACCTTAGAAGTGATCCGTTTGTTCTCGGTTGATATTGAGCTTAGCGCTGAGGAATTTACTGCAAAAACAATTCCGGCGTTAACTGATCTGACCTTCCAAACGGTAATGGATTTTTATAAACGTAAACAGGAAGCAGTTGCACAACAGGCTTACCCGGTTATTAAAGACGTTTATGAAACCCGCGGCCAGTATGTTGAAAACATTGTTGTTCCGTTCAGCGACGGGATCCACGGTATTCAGGTGGCTGTTCCACTTAAAAAAGCAGTTGAAAACCACGGTCACGAGGTATTTAAATCTTTCGAGAAAAACGTTACCCTGTACCTGATCGACGATGCCTGGAAAGAGCACCTGCGCGAAATGGACGAGTTAAAACAATCGGTACAAAACGCGGTTTACGAACAAAAGGACCCACTGTTGGTTTACAAGTTTGAGGCCTTTGAATTATTCCGCGGCATGCTGGCCAATGTGAATAAGGAAATTGTAAGCTTCCTGTTCCGCGGTGGCATCCCGGTTCAGCAACAGGCCGAAGAGGTAAGGGAAGCAAAGCCCGAACCAAAAATGGACCTGCGCAAAATGAAAACCACCAAGGCTGAAGTTGTAAACGAAAGCAACGGTGTGCCGATGGATGATTTTCCGCAGGAGCCGCAAAAGATCACCCCGGTAAGGGTTGAAAATAAAATTGGCCGTAATGACCCTTGCCCTTGCGGTAGCGGTAAAAAATACAAAAACTGCCACGGTGTAGGGCAGAATTAAGCCTTTGAAAATGTCATCCCGAACTTGTTTCGGGATCCCATAGGATAAGTTGCCAGCATGATGCCAACCATGCTCGTGGGGGGCCGAAACAAGTTCGGCATGACAACATTTATTAAAAAATAAAAAGAATGAAAAAAGCAGTATTTGATCATCAAGCTAAACCAGCCGTTATCAGATACTGCTTTTTTGTTTTATTATTCCTTGCGTCAACCCAAACCTTTGCCCAAACGCGCGGCAAGGTTGAAGTGATCAAAGATCCGCTGGTTGACAGCCTGATAGCTAAAAGATTTACGCTGAACAGTACAGCAGGTACCGATGCCGCCGGTTATTCATCCTATGGTTACCGCGTACAGTTCTTCAGTGACTCAAACCGCAAGGATGCCTACAACGCGCAAAATCGGTTGCAGCAGCAGTATCCCGAACTGCGTACTTACATCAGTTACCGCGAGCCCAACTTTAAGGTAAAGGCAGGCGATTTCCGTACCCGGCTTGAAGCCGAAAAACTGGTACAGGAGCTGCGCTCGTCGTTTTCGAGCATATTCATCATTTCCGAAAAAATAAATCTTCCTAAAACGGATCCTAATAATGATTAAAGAGCAAATACAGGAATTATCCGCAAAAATATTCAATGAGGTAGTGGCTAACCGCCGTCACCTGCATGCCAACCCGGAGCTTTCATTTCATGAATTGCAAACCTCGGTTTTTGTAGCCAACAAGCTTGAAGAGCTTGGCCTGGAATACCATAAGATGGCTGATACAGGTTTGGTAGCCCTCATTAAAGGCGAAAAACCGTCGGACGCCGGCAATGTGGTTGCATTGCGTGCCGATATGGATGCGCTTCCGATATTGGAAGCCAATGATGTTCCGTATAAATCGCAAAACCCGGGCGTGATGCATGCCTGCGGCCACGATGCGCACACATCATCATTATTAGGTACAGCTAAAATATTAACCGAATTGAAAAGTCAGTTTGCAGGCACCGTTAAACTAATCTTTCAACCGGCCGAAGAGAAACTGCCCGGCGGTGCCAGCCTCATGATTAAGGAGGGCGTTTTGGAAAACCCAAAACCGGCTGCCGTATTGGGCCAGCATGTAATGCCTTTGATTGATGCCGGTAAAGTAGGTTTTCGTGCAGGTAAATATATGGCCTCAACTGATGAACTTTATGTTACTGTTAAAGGTAAAGGCGGTCACGGTGCTCAGCCGCAGCAAAATATCGATCCGGTTATCATTACTGCACATATATTAACCGCGCTACAGCAGGTGGTGAGCCGTTTTGCCGATCCTAAAAGCCCTTCGGTATTATCATTTGGCAAGGTGATAGCCAATGGAGCTACCAACGTGATCCCGAACGAGGTTTACCTGGAAGGTACTTTCCGCACCATGGATGAGAAATGGCGCGAAGAAGCTCACAAACGCATGAAGAAAATGGCCGAAGGCATTGCCGAAAGCATGGGCGGAAGCTGCGATTTTAATATCATGCGTGGTTATCCGTTCCTGATTAACGAAGAAAAATTAACCCATGCCACCCGCGGCCATGCCGAAGCTTACCTGGGGAAAGAAAATGTGCTCGACTTGGATATTTGGATGGCTGCCGAAGATTTTGCTTATTACTCGCAGGCTGCCAGCAGCTGTTTCTACCGCCTCGGTACCCGTAACGAAGCCCGGGGAATAACTTCATCTGTGCACACACCTACTTTTGACGTGGAAGAAGATGCATTTAAAATAAGTACCGGTTTGATGGCTTATTTGGCGGTTAAACAGTTAGGTAACTAATTTCAAGAGATTAGAGGTTGGTGATTAGAGATTAGTTTTAGTCACGGAAATCAATTTTTATAACTATAAAAAAGGGTGTCATGGGTAGCAAGTCGAAGCATGGTGGGTTGGCCTCTCCGCGCGAGTCTTCGACAGGCTCAGACTGACAGGCCTTCCCATTTACCGCCGATGTCTCCATGATTCGCCATCCGACGCGTATCTACACAATAAGTTGATTGTTTAATGAAGAAACTATTCCTACTGCTTATCCTTATAGGCGCAAGCCTTTTCACCAAAGCTCAGCAAATCAATCGCTTTAACCCTGATACTATCCGTACTATTGTTATCGATTCATTGGTTGATATCCGCTCACATAAACTCAATGCGCAGGATTTCATAGATGCCGTATTGGCCGATACCGGTTTTTATAAGGCCTTCCAGAATATGAAAGGCTTTGGCTTTACTGCTGAAAACCGAATTTTTACTTACGACAGCAAGAACCGGGTAAACGGGCGGATCTACCGTAAAATACTCCACAGCAACGCAGCCGGTAAACATAAAATAGAATACGTTGCTAAAAAGGACAGCGGTGACGTTTACAAAAAGAACGGCAAGTACCAGTTGTATACGGTTGAGATGTTCGATTTTATTTTCATGAACGCGTATAATTCCGATTTTACCAAGGGGGATGCCCTGCCGGGTTCGGGAGGTAAAAATGAATCATACAAAAGCAAACTCAAAACGCTGATCTTTACGCCGGGCCGTAAGGTAAGCGGGATCCCCTTCATCAGCAGCAAGACGGAAATTTTCTCTGACGATATGCGCCAGTATTATTATTACGAATTTGCGCGTGGTAAATACCTCGACACCATCCCTGTTTACCGCTTTAAGGTGAGGTGCAAGCCGAGCACATCCGACAGCGATACCATGATCAAGGAAATGACCACCATTTTTGATGAGCGTACCTTTCAGATCCTTGGCCGGTATATCGATATGAAATTCAGCAACATGTTCTTTGATTTTAATGTGCAGATGAACATCGAGCTTAATAATTTCCAGGGCGAAACGCTACCTGCAAAAATTACCTACCAGGGTAATTGGAATATTCCTTTTCATAAGGAAGAGCGTGCGAGTTTCTTGATTGTACATAAGGATTATGAGAAAGAGTAGAAACTCTTAACCACCTGAAAGGGGCATTAAGAAAAAGCCCTTAGCCAGCGCTCAACCGGAGCCGGGCGTAACAGCCTTTTTTGTGCTTGCAGACCATAAGCATGACATCTGCAACACAAAGAAATATGATTAGCTTGTTTTTCATATTATCAGGCTTTTGTATACTAATAGTTAACTTTTGGTGAATAAAGATTGTTTAGGATAAGTGGCTGTTTTGCAGTGATTAATATATTCATGATTTAATTGCTTTTATACGCCGGGGTAACCAAAAAAATATATTTTTGATGGTTCGATGTTTATATCCTTCAACCGGTTAATGCCTTTTAATTTCATTAAATTATTTCTATTGATCTTGTTTGCTTTTACTTTTCCAAAAGATAAAGTGAAAACGGCTATTTGTAATGGTAGTTACGGCGACCCGGTAGTAAAACTTGATTTCGGATCGGGAGTTAATACTATTGGAGGCCCTTTATCGTCGGACATTACGAGCATGACCTACGTCCCAGACTGCGCCAACGACGGTCAATATTCCATTGTAAGCAGCCAAACCGGCTGTCATGATACCTGGCATACGGTAAATCATGACCATACAGGCAACGCCGGCGGATACATGATGCTCGTAAACGCGTCATACGCGCCAAGCATTTTCTTTACCGAAACAAAAGATCTTAACCTTTGCGAAAATACAACCTATGAGTTCTCGGCATATGTACTTAATTTATTCAAGCTTTCATCAAGTAATGCAAATACCGTGCAGCCCGATTTATTGTTTACCATAAAAAAAACCGACGGAACAGTTTTAGCGGAGTATGATACAAACACCATACAACCTACCGCAAATCCGGAATGGGTTAAATATAGTGTGCCATTTTCAACAGGTGCAGGTGTTACAAAAATTGTATTGGAAATTAGCAATAATGGCCCGGGGGGCTATGGAAATGACTTATTGCTTGATGATATTGAATTCAGGGCTTGCGGACCTAACATTAAAGTTGGATTTACAAATGTTGACAACACCGAACCGCAAAATGTCTGCAAGGGGCAGGTGCAAAACTATAAACTTATTGCCGATCTGAATAACGGCTATAGCAACCCTAAAGTACAATGGCAAAGCAGTACTGATGGTGGCGGTAGCTGGACAAATATACCCGGAGCGACAAATCTCAGCTATTCATTTCAGTTTGGTTCAGATAAACCGGTGGGCATTTATCAGTATAGGATGGCTGCTGCCGAGGGGGATAATATTAATTCGTCAACTTGTCGTGTTTATTCGGATGTGCGGACTGTAACGGTTAACGATTACCTGGACAAACCTGTTATAACCGCTGCGCCGGTGTGCGAGGGGGATGCGCTTATACTTACGGCAACGCCGGGAGCAATCAGGTATGAATGGACCGGGCCGGGCGTTACCGCTAATAATAAAGCTCAAAATCCTCTGGTAATTGACAATGCCACTGTTGCTGCTAATGGCGATTATCAGGTTACTGTGTTCTCGGCTGGTGATTGTCCTACTTTATCAGATAAAGTTACAGTAACTGTTAACTTAAAACCCGTTATACCTGTTCTAACCCCAGCTCCAATTTGTAAGGGCGACCTAATCATTCTCAATGAAACTACGCCTAATGCCAAAAGCTATAGCTGGTCGCCGGTTACAGGATTGTCTGATCCAACTGCGGCAAACCCTACTGCCATGCCAACCGAAACAACCACTTATACAGTAACAGTGACAAGCAATGGGGATTGTACTGCAACCCAAACAGTAACTGTAACAGTTATGCCCACTCCCGAAGCAAGTATAAGTCCGCAGAAAAAAATCTTTGAAGGGCAATCGGTAGTATTGGATGCCGAGGCAAAATATGCCGATACTTATTTATGGAGCCCCGCGGGTGGACTCGACGATCCTACCAAACTGAATCCTGTCGCCAGCCCTACCGATGATGTTACTTATACCCTGAAAGCCTCATCAGGTATTGGTTGCGGATATGTTAATGCCTCAGTTTTTGTGCGGGTTTATAAAAAAATCGTTATCCCATCAACGTTTTCGCCCAATGGAGATGGTTTAAATGATTACTGGGATATCGAAGCTTTATCAACCTATCCCAAAAACACCATGAATGTCTTTAGCCGCAGCGGGCAAAAAGTATATACCTCAACAGGTTACGATAAACCCTGGAATGGTGCCTATAAAGGACATGTTTTGCCTCCAGGTACTTATTACTATGTAATCGATCTTAAAAACAATGCACCATTATTGTCGGGGTGGGTGCTTATTGTGCGCTGATTTATAAAGTTAAAAGCAGAATGCGCAAACCCTAAAGCAAATTAATTATATTATAGGCCTAAGTTACACTGAAGCTAATTATAATTGCTTCTTTTCCTGTTATCATTAACTGCGATACTTGTGCCCGAAACAATCCAACAGGTAGTTCAAGCTAAAATCAAAACTTAATGATCTTTTCTATCTGCTCGTTTACAAATTTTATGGTATCGGGCTTAAATAAGTTCCCTTCTTCATCAAACTCTTTGTGTATGGCCGCTATGTGTAATTTAAGCGCCATAATGTTGAGGTGCAGGTAATGGCAAACGCCGGTAAAATGGTCAACCCCGCGGATATTACCATATTTGCCCGATGATAAGCCTACCAGCGCCGCTTTTTTATCATAAAAACTTTCGGGGAAGCTACACGCATCAATGAAAACCTTAAGTACACCCGGAAAGCTGCCGTTATATTCGGGGATAAGGAATATGAATTTATCCGTATTGGTAACTATTTGTTGAATAGGCTCAAATGCTGCGCTGCGTTTGTTGTAGAGGTCGGTTTCAATAATGTTTGGGGGCAGCTGTGCAAGTGACAAGATGCCTGCTTCAACACCCTTTTCCTGCAGTTTTTGCTGATAAACCTTAGCAAGTTTGAGCGTTGAGCTTCCCAGTCTGTTGGTTGACGATATTATGGTTATCATTTATTATTAGTAAATTGCTGACTGATCTGATTAGTAATATCGTTGCTGAATAATTTTTAATATTTTGTTAATGAATGCTTTAGTAATAAATATGGTTAAGTAATAATATTTATTAATTGCCGCACTGATAATTCACTAATTTGATCAATATTGTTTGTAAATAGGCAAAAGCTGTGGAATTCTACATTATTTAATTCCGTATCTTTATCACCGGATAAAAACTTTACGAAAGTAGAAATTTCTGTTTCTATTTAACGTTGTTATAAATCACAGAACTATAAATTTTTTTAAACTATAGAATGAGTAAAATTATTGCTTTAGCCAACCAGAAAGGCGGCGTAGGGAAAACTACATCATCTATAAATCTGGCTGCAAGTTTAGCTGTATTAGATTATAAAACCTTGTTGGTTGACGCCGACCCGCAGGCTAATTCAACTTCGGGCATCGGTTTCGATCCCCGCAATATAAAAAACAGTATTTACGAATGTATCATCAATGAGGTTGATCCTCATGAGGCCATTCAGAAAACTGAAACTCCTAATCTTGATTTATTACCCGCACATATTGACCTGGTAGGTGCCGAAATTGAAATGATCAATTTAACCGGCCGCGAGTTTAAAATGAAACAGGTATTTGAAAAAGTGAGGGATGAATATGATTTTATTATTATCGATTGTTCGCCGTCATTAGGTTTGATCACCATTAACGCTTTAACCGCTGCCGATTCGGTAATTGTACCGGTACAGTGCGAGTATTTCGCGTTGGAAGGTTTGGGCAAATTGTTAAATACCATTAAAATAGTTCAATCGCGCCTTAACCCGCAACTGGAGATTGAAGGTATTTTGTTAACCATGTACGATGTGCGTTTGCGTTTGAGCAATCAGGTGGTTGATGAAGTTAGGACCCATTTTGAAGACATGGTTTTTGATACCATTATACAGCGTAATACCCGTTTAAGCGAGGCCCCGAGCTTTGGCGTATCGGTAATTATGCATGATGCTACCTGTAAGGGTGCAATAAATTATTTAAACCTTGCCCGCGAAATTCTGGAAAAAAACGGGTTGGTTAAGGGTGAACAGGCAACAGCTACAGCAACAGTATAGTAAATGAGTGGTGAAAAGAGAAATGCCCTGGGAAAGGGACTGAGTGCGCTATTAAACGACACGCCTAACGTACAACCATACCAAAACAGAAGTAGAGAAACAGCAAGCCCTGCCGAGGTAAATGACCTTGGCTCGGTTAATGAAATAAAACTGGCCGAAATTGAGGTTAACCCGTTTCAGCCCCGTACCGATTTTGATGAGCAGGCACTGGCCGAGCTTTCAGAATCGATCAAGCTGCAGGGTTTAATTCAGCCGATAACGCTCAGGAAAATTGGGGCACATAAATATCAGCTGATATCAGGCGAGCGTCGTTTTCGGGCATCAAAGCTGGCCGGCCTAACCCAGATCCCGGCTTATGTGCGCACCGCCAATGATCAGCAAATGCTGGAGATGGCACTTATCGAGAACATTCAGCGCGAAAACCTGAATGCAATTGAGGTTGCCCTGAGTTTTCAGCGCATGATTGAAGAATGTAACCTGAAGCAGGAAGAACTGGGCGATAGAGTAAGCAAAAACCGCTCAACGGTGACCAACTACCTTCGTTTGTTAAGGTTGCCGCCGGTTATCCAGGCCTCCATTCGTGATGGCGAGCTTTCAATGGGGCATGCCAAAGCTATTTTAACGCTAACCGATCCTGCCAAACAATTATTTATACATCAGCATATCATAAAGGAAGGTTTATCCGTTCGTAAGGTTGAAGAACTGGTAAGAGAGATGCAAAAGTCGCCGGTAAAAAAGGAAGGCAAACAGCCCGAGCCGGTATCATATCAGTTGCAGAAGATCCAGGATGACCTGGCTTCAAAATTTAGTACAAGGGTAAAACTAAAAGTTGGTAGCCGTGGAAGCGGTGTTATCGAGATCCCTTTCCTTTCGGAAGATGACCTTGGCCGCATCCTTGAAATGCTTGATTGGTAATTGTTAATTTAAAAAATGTATAAATTCCTGTTTTTTTTAGTTGTATCGGCTTTTTTTATTTCTGCCGCACAGGCTCAGGTAGTTGATAGTACGGGGAGTAAAAAAAGTGATACGCTGAAAGTAAAGCATCCTGTTAAAACCCCGTCAGGCTCATTTGCTCCCAAAATTGATCCTGCCAAAGAAAAGATCTATCATCCCGATAGTACCCATATCCCGCATAAAGCAGTAATGCATTCATTGATGATACCTGGTTGGGGTCAGGTTTACAACCACAGATGGTGGAAAGTGCCGTTAATTTACGGAGGTTTAGGTTTGCTAACCTCGGCCATTATATATAATCAGCATTATTACAAAGAATATTTAACATTATCAAGATACCGCCAGGGTACTCCTCCTAATCCCGGCGACCCTTACTATACAGAATATAACCTTTATAAAGACGTGCCTGATGCCAACTTGAGCGATGCCCGTGAAAATTCAAGGCGTAACCGTGATTTGAGCATACTGGGCTTTTTAGCTGTATGGGGTATTCAGGCTATTGATGCTTATATCGATGCCAAGTTCATCCACTCATACACGGTGGATAATAATTTGTCGTTCAAAGTAGCCCCGGGTATAATTAATCAGCCGGTTTATGCGCAGGGTGCTAATAATGCTTATATTCCGGGTATAAAAGTTACCTTTACGTTTTAATAAGGAAAACCATAATACCTGAAATGAAGATAGCGTTACTTGGCTACGGAAAAATGGGCAAAATCATTGAAAAGATAGCCCTTAGCCGCAAGCATGAAATTGTACTTACCATTGATCATGAAACCCTTCATGACCTTACACCCGAAAACCTGCAAAAAGCAGATGTGGTAATTGAATTTACTACCCCGGCATCCGTATTATCAAATATCGAGCATTGCTTTAATGCCAATGTACCTGTTGTTATTGGTACTACAGGTTGGTACGAGAAATTACCGGAAGTAAAACAGCAATGTATTGAGGGGAATAAATCATTATTGTGGGCTTCAAACTTCAGCGTTGGCGTTAACGTGTTTTTTTACGTGAATAAGCTGTTGGCTAAAGTCATGAACAAGTACCCTTATTACGAAGTACAGGTTGAAGAGATCCATCATACCCAAAAAATGGACTCGCCAAGCGGTACTGCCATAACCATCGCCGAAGGCATCATTAACAACACCGATACCAAAAATGAGTGGATTAATGTATTAACTACCGACGACAGCGATGACGATGCGAATGTTGCTCCTAACCAATTACTTATAGAATCATTAAGGATAGACAGTGTGCCGGGTACTCATACCGTTATTTATGATTCGGAAGTGGATAGCATCGAATTTAAGCATACTGCCCATAACCGTAATGGGTTTGCTTTAGGCGCCGTACTGGCTGCCGAGTGGCTGCACGATAAAAAGGGTTTTTACTCTGTTGAAGCCATGTTTGATTTTAATAGCTAATAGCTTTTTAATATAAATGGCAATAGCGGGCTATATAGGGTTTTATATCATTACAGGCCCGCTATTGATTTTAATACTGGCCGGATACTGGAAACTTTTTGAAAAAGCTGGTCGCCGGGGGTGGGAAGCGCTGATCCCGGTTTACCATCTTTATATTATGCTCAAGTTAAGCCAGCGACCGTTGTGGCTGCTTTTACTGCTTTTAATACCGGGCATAAACTTTATTATAAGTATCGGTATCCTCATTGATTTTATTAAATCGTTTGGCAAGGTGGGCATAGGGCAAATCACCATGTCGGTGCTGTTGCCTTTTATTTTTATCCCTAAGTGGGGCTTTGATAAAAACACCCGTTATGTTGGCCCGTCGGCAAGTGACGATTTCAGGGAAAAATACCGTGACCTTGATAAATCCCCACTAAGGGAATGGACGGAAGCTATCCTTTTCGCTATAATAGCGGCAACAGTTATTCGCGGGCTTTTCCTCGAGGCTTTCACCATTCCTTCGTCATCTATGGAGAGCTCACTAATGGTAGGCGATTTTTTATTTGTGAGCAAGATCAATTATGGTGCCCGCCTGCCCATTACCCCCGTAGCATTTCCATTTGCACACCACACGATGCCGCTTACCGGTACTAAAGCCTATTGGGATGGTATTAAGCTGCCCTACTATCGGCTGCCGGGTTTCACCGAAGTAAAAAAGGGTGATGCAGTAGTGTTTAACTATCCAATGGATGCCGATTCGCCGTTTTACCGCCCTGTAGATAAGCAGGAAAATTATATCAAACGGTGCCAAGGCACGCCCGGCGATACCATAAAGCTGGAGTACGGCCAGGTATACGTAAATAACCGTTTGATAGCCGCCCCACCCAACGGGGAAATGGAATACCGGGTACGTACAAATGGTTCGGGAGGAGGTTTTGGCCCCCATACGCGATATAACCTTCATCTGTCGGATATTCAACAGTTTACCTCGGTTGATTTTACAACGAATATGACTGCACAATCGGCTGAAAAGCTAAAAACGTATCCCTATATCGAGGCGGTGAAGCCCGATATTAAGTTAAGAGGGGTGTATGATCATGAGGTTTTTCCGCATGATCCGCGCTTCAGGTGGAACGAGGATAACCTGGGGCCAATTATTATTCCGCGAAGAGGCTGGACGGTAAAGCTGGATAGCATGACCATGCCTTTTTATCGCCGGGCCATTGAGGTGTATGAAAATAATAAAGTGCAGGTTAAAGGGAACGGAGTTTTTATTAATGGGAGCAAGGCCGATAGTTATACCTTTAAAATGAATTACTATTGGATGATGGGCGATAACCGGCATAACTCCGAAGATTCGCGTTTTTGGGGCTTTGTGCCCGAAGACCATATTGTAGGTAAAGCCGTATTGGTATGGATGAGCTGGGATGCCAATTCGCCTTCATTTTGTAAAATAAGATGGGACAGGGTATTTAGAAGGATTAATTAGAGAAATATGCAGAGGTGCAAATTCAGGATGTGCAGATGAGAGATTAAATAATTATCAATTTGTGCCCTAATAATAGGAATCTATAATTAATATGAGGGAGCGTAACATATAACGTGTAACATATATCTTATACATAAAATATAAACATTAAAAAATCTGCACATTTGCACATCTGAAATTTGCACATTCGATACATCATATGAACTGGAAATTCTGGAAAAAGAAAGATTCAACTAAAGTAAAAAAGAAAAAAAGTGCGCTTCGTGAATGGGGCGATGCTATCATATTTGCAGTAATAGCCGCCACCCTTATCCGTACGCTGTTTATCGAAGCCTACGTTATCCCCAGCGGCTCGATGGAAAACTCACTTTTAATTGGCGACTACCTGTTTGTAAGCAAGGTTAACTATGGCGCAAGGATGCCAATAACGCCTGTTTCGTTTCCGTTTATGCACCATACTACTCCCTGGGGGACTCAAGCTTACTGGGGCGGAGTAAAATTGCCTTATTATCGCTTGCCGGGTTTAAGTGATATAAAAAAGCAGGATATCGTGGTTTTTAACGCGCCGATAGAGGCCGATTCTCCTTATTTCAGGCCGGTGGATAAGCGCGAAAACATTATCAAACGCTGCCAGGGTACTCCCGGGGATACCTTAAGCGTAGTTAACGCGCAGGTTTATATTAACGGTAAAGCCGCTCCAAATCCGGAAAGGGGAAAGGAAGGTTATTTTGTTGAAACCAATGGGCAGGAATTTAACCCGGCTATTTTGAATGAGCTTAAGATAGATATCAGGGGCAATACCGGCAACCGTTATGAAATGATGATGTCTAAGGAATCGGCAGCTACTTTGAAAACTTATTCAAATGTAAAATCAGTAGTACCTGCGGTAACACTAAGAGGCACCAGCGACCCGCTGAACCCGGTTTACCCTGCCAAGTACCCGCGTTATAAGATCACACCTAATTTTCCTGACTTTAAATGGAATGTTGACAACTACGGCCCAATCATTATCCCTAAAAAAGGCTGGACAGTTAAATTGGATAGCCTGACTTTTCCGGTTTATGGCCGCGCTATTGAGATTTATGAAAATAATAAAGTAAATGTTGTGGGTAAGGATATCATGATTAACGGAAAAAAAGCCGATACTTATACCTTTAAGCTTAACTACTATTTTATGATGGGGGATAATCGTCATAATTCGGAAGATTCGCGCTTTTGGGGTTTTGTTCCGGAAGATCACGTAGTGGGCAAAGCTTTATTTACCTGGATGAGTATTGACAGTACAGCCAGCTTCTTTAATAAGATAAGGTGGAACAGGTTGTTCAGGGGCATACATTAATTGAAAATATAAAAACACCAAAGTGAACGGAATAGGATTAATAATAGTATTTGTTCTTTTTATAGTACTGCCATTTGCAGGTTTATGGAAACTGTTTGAAAAGGCAGGGCGGCCAGGCTGGGAAGGCATTGTGCCACTCTACAACTTTTTCATCATCATTAAGTTAACTGGTAGGCCGGCGTGGTGGTTTATTATGCTGCTAATACCAGGCTTAAACTTTTTGATAGCACTGGGCTTGATTGTTGATTTTTTAAAATCGTACGGAAAGTTCACTTTTGTTGAACATGTGCAGGGTGTGACCCTTCCGTTTATATATTTCCCTAAATGGGGCGGTGATAAGGATACCAAATATTTAGGCCAGTCGGCGAGCCCCGAGTTCAGGACTAAGTATAAGATTGCCCTTAAGAAAACCCAGGCACGTGAGTGGGCTGATGCCATCATTTTTGCAGTAATTGCTGCCACACTGATCCGTACGCTGTTTATCGAGGCTTATGTGATCCCCAGTGCTTCCATGGAGAGTTCATTGCTTATTGGCGATTACCTGTTTGTAAGCAAAGTGAACTATGGAGCGCGTTTACCCATGACGCCTGTTGCATTCCCTTTCGCACACCATACCATGCCGCTTATCAATACCAAAGCCTATTGGGATGGTATCGAACTGCCGTACTATCGTCTGCCGGGTTTAAGTGATATTAAAAAAGGTGATGTGGTAGTGTTCAATTATCCTATGGATGCCGATTCGCCTTATTTCAGGCCGGTTGATAAACGCGAAAACTATATCAAACGCTGTCAGGGTACCCCGGGCGATACGCTGAGTGTAGTTAAGGCCCAGGTATTTATAAATGGGAAAGCTGCTGTTACACCACCAAAAGGCGAGATAACCTATGATGTTAAAACAGATGGAAATGAGCTTAACCCGCAGATAGCAACAGATTTGCATTTGTCGGATATTTCATCGGTAAATAATACTGAGTTTATTACCAATACCACCGAGGAATCGGCAAAGGCACTGAGGGGATATTCAAACATCAAGTCAGTTACTCCGCGGCTAACTCCGCCGGGGGCGTCTGATCCGATGAACCCGGTTTACCCTGCCATTTTCTCCAACTACAAAATAGGAGCTAACACTCCTGACTATAAATGGAATGTAGACAATTTCGGGCCTGTCATTGTACCTAAAAAGGGCTGGACAGTAAAGCTGGATAGTTTAACCTTCCCGATCTACGGTCGTGCGATAGCCGTATATGAAGGTAACAAGGTTGAAGTGAGCGGTAAAGACATCCTGATCAATGGCAAAAAAGCCGATAGTTACACCTTTAAACTCAACTACTATTTTATGATGGGCGATAACCGTCATAACTCAGAAGATTCACGTTTTTGGGGCTTTGTTCCTGAAGATCATATTGTGGGTAAAGCACTGTTCATTTGGATGAGTGTTGACGACAATGCATCGTTCATCCACAAGATCCGCTGGAGCAGGCTGTTTAATCTGATCCATTAGCCCCCTAACCCCCTGAAGGGGGAACTAATAAAGTGAAAAGCCTGTTTTGCTTAGCAAAACAGGCTTTTCACTTTATGAAAATCACTGCCGCGGGCTTTTAGCCCGTGGTTTAGTAAGCTTTCAGCTGAAGCTCTGTAAGCTGAAACCATACTTTATGGTTACCACGGGTTACGCTGCGCTAAACCCGCGGCAGTTTTGAGATTTCAAACCGCTCTGCCAGTTTATTCAAATCATCTACAACCGCATCAACCAAAGGAATGCCGTTTGCCATCCTGTCGGCTTCTGCTTCAAGTTCCGGTTCACCAGGGATAATGACCTTTTGTGACGGATCAACCGTGGTTGAAGATTTAAATCGTTCTATCCAGTTATCTAAATGATCTTTAAACTCATCTATCGGCCGGAAGCCATCCACGCGCATTGCGCCTAAGAAATGCCCTATACCTGCGCCAACGGGATCATTCGGCGGATCAAGAAAAGCTACAAAGGGCGGTACCCAGGGGCCGTAATTAGCGCCTGATAATACTGCGGATAAAATATCAACGGTAGCACTCAAACCAAAACCTTTATGACTGCCATGGTCGCGGTCGCTGCCGAGGGGTAGGAGAGAGCCGCCGGTCTTTAGCGCATGCGGATCGGTAGTATAGTTGCCTTCTTTATCCTGGATCCAGCCTTCGGGAACCTGCTTGCCTAAGCGCTGAGCTATTTCCAGTTTTCCATTGGCTGCTGCTGAAGTTGCCATATCAACAATTACCGGGGGATATTTTCCTGCCGGAAAAGCATAACACATTGGGTTGGTACCTAAAAGCCGTTCATTAGAAAAGGTAGGAGCAACCAGTGGACTGGCATTGGTCATGGCAAAGCCGATCATATTTTTCTCCACAGCCATTAACGCATGATAACCAGCAATACCAAAATGGTTGGAGTTACGTACTGATACCCAACCCGATCCGTATAGCTCAGCTTTTTTAATGGCTACCTCCATGGCAAACGGAGCTACTACTAAACCAAGGCCTGCATCGCCATCTACCGTGGCTGTTGTTGGCGTTTCATGCACTATCCGGATGTTGGGCGTAGGATTAATGCGTTTCTTTTCCCACAGGCGTACATAACCGCTCAGGCGGGCTACGCCATGCGAGTCGATACCACGGAGATCTGATTTAAGCAACACGTCGGCTGCTAAAACCGCATGTTCATGGCTGCAGCCAATAGCTTTGAATATATTTTCGGTAAATGCGCGTAGAGTGGATGGCGATATCAGCATACGGCAAAGATAACCGTTGATTTTTAAAATGATTACGTTGATTTCGCTGATAAGGTACCTTGATATACTTGATTTGAGGATTGCCTGATATCAATTAACGCCGGCATATTTCTGACGTTAAATTTGCATTAGATAGCAGCGGGTAGCCTGGACTAATCTCCAATCACCAACCTCTAATCTCTACCCTCAAGCCATCGCAAACTCGGGCTTTACTTCGCTCAGGTGTTTGTTGTACCAGTTGGTGCTGTTATAGCGGGCGTTTATTTCGTAGATCTCGGGTTTTAGTTTCAGCAGGTTAAGGATATCCTGGCATGAAAAACGGTTGCAAACCGGGTACAGCTCTTTAAATACGCGCTCGATAAAATAAAAATCTTCGGGGTGGTCGAGTGCAAAACGGTGCGACATGGAATAATCCAGGCCGGTTTCCCAGGTTACGTTGCCGATGTTAAAAATAAGCGGATTTTCATAGATGTAGGGCGAGGTATGCTCCAGATCATGAGGGCGACCGGCATTTTCCCAGGCTTGTTTGAGGCAGGCCATGGTCATTACCTCTACATCGTTGCCATCGGGATAGGTGGCCGGGTACAGGTTGCTTACATAATCAAACTTTTGCCTGTTGCTGAAAAAATATTCAAGTACTTTATCAATGATCCGCGGATCGATCAGCGGGCAGTCGGAAGGGATTTTTACCACTACATCGGCGTTGAAAAATTTGGCCGCCTGGTAATGCCTGTCCAACAAGTTGCCAAGGCTGCCGCGATAGCAGGGAATGTTAAGGTTTTCGGCCTCTCTTGCTATAACATCGTCTTCAATACCTTCCGAGGTGGCAATGACAATGCTGGCCTGGTGCTGGATCATATCCAACCGCTCAACCATGCGGGCCAATAAACTTTTACCCAATATAGGCAGCATTACTTTGCCATATAAACGACTTGATGCCATGCGGGCCGGCACAATGATCACTACACGCTCATCCATCTTTTCCGGAAATTTGAGGTTTATCAAAAAAACATTAACCGGGTTAAATGTATAATGGTAAGGTTTAAATATGGCGAAGTTTATATTATGAAATTGTTAACCTGTAGGTTGATCTACAAAAAATAAAACCCGGCGCAATGGCCGGGCCTTACAACACAGGTATAGGTTATTTAATAATAGTAAACGTTGGTTTGAATATCTGCACTTAGTTTTTTATCGTCGGTTGCTGCTTTAATACCCTGCAGCCACACGGTATATACAGAACCCGCCCGAAGGTTAACGTTAGTAAGGCTGGCTAATACCGTAGTAGTGCCTTTTTGACGAATGTTAAGCGTGTAGGTAACATTGCCTTTAATAGTCACAAAATCAGATACTTGTTTGTAAGCTTTGTTTGATGCCAAAACCGAACCTTTTGAAGTAACCAGGTCAACCGTACCGGCATCGGCGCTGAGGTTTGCCAAACGGATACTGGCCATCCCGGCGGCCGGCTGAACGATAGAATCGGCAACAAAAATTACATCGCGTTTACCTGCTGTGTTGGCAAGGTATACCGAGTAAAGTTTTTTAGCTACGAGGGTGATGGTATCGTCTGCAACTTTTTGCTTGGTGCCCGAAACATAAAAGGTTGCTGTTCTTTTACCTGGGTAGGCATTAATATAATCTATACCATGACCGTAACGAATTGGAAAATTGTTCGCCCTGTTGGGCTCAAGATAAAAATCAACCGGATCAGAATCGGGTGAGGCATTGATGACTGAAACAAGTGCCACCGGCGGCTGAACGTAGTTGTTGTGATCTTTTAAACACGAGCTGAGTGTTGCTGCCAGCAAACACACCATCCCGATAATGCCTGCCCGCCTTGTTAATTTTTGCTGAACTGTTTTCATAAAATAAAATATTGGTAGTAAACTGATATTTTAACTTTACGTAACCAGCAGGCATTACGCTACTTTGGATTAAAAATTTTAACCCCGGTGTGATTAGCATAAATACGTTTGAGCTTAGGTTTTAGTATGCAAGGGATAGGGGTTTCAATTGTAAAAAAATAGCGGATAATTTTTATCCGCTATTGTAAATAAGTTAATGGATTATACAACGGGAATAGTGCCTCCATCTATAGTAAATTCGCTTCCGTTTAAATAAGCAGCACGGTCTGATACCAGGAAGGCTACCAGTTCGGCAACTTCTTCAGGTTCTGCCGGGCGGCCCATGGGGATGCCCCCTAACGAATCCATAATGATTTTTAGTGCTGCTTCTTTGTCTCCGCCGTTTTGCGAGGCCAGGTTGTCAATCATACTCTGTGCCCCGCCGGTATTGATAAAACCCGGCGCTACCGAATTAACCCGTACGCCTCTGGGTGCAAGCTCCTTTGAAATGCCTTTGCTATAATTACTCAGGGCTGCTTTTGCTGCTGCGTATGGTAGTGTTGCCTCGAAAAGTGGCATTTTACGCTGTATGGACGAAATGTGGACTATCACCCCTTGTTTTTGATTAAGCATGGTTGGCAGTAATCCTCTGTCTAACCTAACGGCTGCCAATAAATTGGTTTGCAAGGCTGCTTCCCAGTCTTCATCGCTTAGCACCATAACTCCGCCTGCCGGCGATTCAGAACCTCCAAGGTTGTTGATCAGGATGTCTATACCTCCCAGGCGTTCAAGGGTTTCTTTAATCGCTATATCAGTACCTGCTTTGGTGCTAAGGTCGGCTTGGATAAAATGTTTAGGGTTAATATCTGTTGGCTGGGTACGGGCTGTGGTTACAATGCTGGCTCCACCTTTAAGCAGGCGCTCAAAAATAGCTTTGCCTGCGCCTTTTGTTCCGGCTGTAACCAGGATCTTTTTGCCGTTAAATTCGTTCGGGTCGATATTGAAATTTGCTTTTGCAATCATTTTATGTGATTTATGTTTGTATGATAATGCAAAATTGGTGAAGTGAGCGTGGCGGATCAAGTACGGAAAAATGATTCAATACGGATAAATTTATCCCTGTGGTTGCCGAAATTTGCAGTTTGAATAATACCGAAACCGGAATATTATGTACGAAAGAAAATTACCTATACAGGAAGGGTGCGGGCTTGACCTTATACGCGAGGTTGTATTTGGCAAGTGGAAAATCCATTTGTTGTATTATATATCGCAAGGGATCAGCAGGCCCGGGCAACTGCAAAAAAATATCCCGGAAGCATCCGCAGGGTTTTGAATATCCAGCTAAATCAACTGGAGGATGACGAACTCGTAGCGAAAACGGTATACAACCAGCAGCCGCCTAAAGTAGAATATTACTTAACGGATTTAGGGAAATCAATAATGCCCATCATCAATGAGCTTGGCCGGTGGGGAGATACTCACAGCGGGCACCTGAGGAGGGTGATCAAAAAGCGATTGATATTGCCCGATGCATAGCAGTTGAAAAGCGAGCCCTTATTGTTGATACCTGCTTTTATGGCATTGTTATAAAGCGGATTATTAAGTATAATTTTATCTATAGCGCTTACTTTTCCAGTTGTTTATCAATCAGGTGCTGTAGTTCATCCTTGAATTTGTCATCAAGCTTGATGTTTTCGGCAACAGGCTGATGGAACATATTTTTGATCATGCGGTTAATAGCGGTACTTTGTTGCTGAAATACCCTGCAAACGTGGCATCCCGCCAGGCGGATCTTTAATTCCAGTTTTTCGCGCAGGGAGATCTTTCCTATTTCCTGTTTTTCAATCAGGTAAGTAGCCTTTTTGCAGTTATAGGCTATTTTAGTTAATTCGTCCATAATCCATTAGTTTAAATCCAGTTTTTTTGAAGGCACTCTCTCAGGCTTAATTTGGCGCGGTGAATAATTACCCAAAAGTGGGAAGGTGATATTCTAAGGTGGTTGCAGATGGTATCGGCGGGCTCAGCATCGAGGTGTTTCATCGTAAAAACCGAGAGCCAGAGCGATGGCATTTTTTTTAAACATCGTTGCAGTATCAGCTCAAATTCTTTGCTTTCAAGGTGGTCGGTTTGCTCAATACCAAATTCTGCGGGGCGGTGATCTGGTTTCCAGTTATGGGCATCAGGTTCAAAAAAGTCGTCTGTTTCATATTCGGCGAATGTTACCGCAGGTTCTTTAATAAAAGCGGATGCTTTTTTGCGGTAAATATCAACAATCTTGTTTTTCAGTATGGCAGTAAGCCATGTGCGTTCGGTGCTTTTACCCTCAAATTTTTTTAAACGTTCGAGCGCAGCTAAAAAGATTTCCTGTACAAGATCGCGGGCTAACTCGCCGTCGTTAACGCGGGCAAGGGCATAGCTGTAAAGATAGTCGGCATGTCGTGCTACCCAAACACGGGGGGCGGTGCTGTTATCATGGTTAAGATTGGTGCTGTTTTGGGTTTGCATAACTCAATTTGGTGGTAATGGTTTGTGTAAAAGTTTATAGCCCATGTTAAATTGATGTTTTGATTTGTGCATTAGTCGGGTAGGGGAGGGAATCCTTACGAGGTTTTTTATTTTTTCCGGACCGAAAATTTGGCGGCTATTGGAGTTATTGTTGAAAGGTAACAATGGACTATGCGCGTTCTCCCGGGTTGCAAATAAGGATAGCCGATCTACAATAAAAAGAGTTATATGACGTGTTTTTACGTAAGGTATTTAATACGCAGTTTAGGGCAGCGCTATCTATAATAAATTCAGACAATTAAATGACTGAATAACTTTCACCTGCCTGTAAGGTTCTTCGTATATCTACGACAAAGAGGGTATGAAAAAGATAAATTTGTTTATTATACCATTTATATTATTGGCCCTTAACGCGTGCAGTCAAAGCACTCCGCATGGCGATAGAACTGTTGACACCAAAACCTATCCCCAGGCCAAACCCGCCAGTTACTGGAAACAGGTATTAACGCCGGAAGCCTATGAAATATTGGTGAATAAAGGAACGGAGCAGCCTTACCACAATCCTTACTGGAATAACCATGAAAAAGGGATATACGTAAGCGCTGCTACCGGGAAACCATTATTTAGTTCGGATGCCAAGTTTGAATCCGGTACAGGCTGGCCCAGTTTTTTTAAACCAATTGATCCAAAAGCGATCAAAATTGTAAAGGATACATCATATGGGATGGTGCGCGAAGAGGTAGTTGAAGCCAGCACCGGTTTGCACCTCGGCCATGTTTTTGATGATGGGCCTGCACCTACGGGCAAGCGCTATTGCATGGACTCATATGCTTTTAAGTTTATTCCGGCTAAATAATTAAACTATTTAAATTAAAAATATCATGTTAACAAAAAAGTTAAATATATGCCTGCTTGGCCTGCTGATATTGTTTGGCTGTGCCGATGCGCAGACCGGCGGAAACGGTTTTGCAAGCCTGCCTGCCCCAAAGGCGGGCGAAAAGGTTGCCACTTTTGCCGGTGGTTGTTTCTGGAGTCTTTCGGAAGGTTTGTATGAATTGAAGGGTGTTAATAAAGTAGTAGCCGGGTATGCCGGCGGCACAACTAAAAATCCATCGTACGAGGATGTTTGCGGTAAAAATACCGGTCATGCCGAATCTGTACAGGTTTACTATAACCCGGCCGAAATAAGTTACGCTGCTTTAGCCGAAGCTTTCTTTTATGCACACGACCCAACCACTGTAGACAGGCAGGGTCCTGATGTAGGCGACGATTACCGCTCGGTAGCATTTTACCGGACACCTGAAGAAAAGAAAACTTTGGAAAGCGTAATAGCTAAAGTTAACGCTACACATCATTACAGCAGCCCTATTGTTACACAGGTTGTTCCGTTTAAAGTATTATATCCGGCCGAAAATTATCACCAGGGGTATTACAGGCAGCATATGAATAGCCTCTATATCGCTCATGTTTCGGTGCCTAAAGTACTGAAACTGCGTAAAGCAATGAACAGCCTGCTGAAGCCGGAGTTTCAGCATAAAGATCTGAATTAAGGGGGAATGTTGTATTTAACTGTTTGGTTGTCTCTACACCACGTTATTGCGGGTAACCATCAGGGAAGTCTTT
The DNA here is from genome assembly GCF_059491465.1 of Mucilaginibacter sp. Mucisp73. Lineage (NCBI taxonomy): Bacteria > Pseudomonadati > Bacteroidota > Sphingobacteriia > Sphingobacteriales > Sphingobacteriaceae > Mucilaginibacter > Mucilaginibacter sp. Mucisp73. Next base: position 254,132 of record NZ_CP168507.1, read on the forward strand.
TCATCCGCCGGTTGTTTAAGAATAAAGCATTGGTCACCAGCAAAAAAAAGGCGAAAAGTAACAAAACCTTTCGCCTTTTCCCTTTAACCTTTCCCCTATCTATTGATTACAGATCGTTTTTAATTTTTGATTATAATCAGGATTTAGCGGTTCATTGGTTTGAGCCAGGCGCTGCGAACCTACATTGGCCGGACAGGCAATGCCATTAGGCCCGTCGTAAACCAAACCGGGTTTTGTGCTGAGGAGTTCTTTCGGCACGTAGATCTGTACAGTGGTTTTTGAATAGCTATGCGGATAAAACCGGATGTAATATCCATCAGGGTGTAATGACCATATGCCTGACGGTACCGCCGGATCAGGCGCCGGAGCCAAACCGGCTAACATGGCATACTTTTCCATCTCTTCGTAAGATGAATTACCAGAGGCAGCTAATCGGCGGATGTTGTTTTCAGCCTCAAAAACACTTTGAACCGCAGGCGGCAATTGGCTTTTGGCTTTATCCATTACACTGGCGGGCAATACACCCAGCGCACCGCCTTCCAGCATTAACAGTTCATTAGCTGATAGCAGCCTGGTCGCGGTAAGCTTAATATCGGACCCCATATCAACAAACCTGGTGCGTGCAATAATCGACCATAATAATATCTGGATGCTATGCTGGTCAACTTCGGGATGAGTTTCAGCATGTTTTAATATCAGTATCACCACATCGCGCTTTGGCCCAAGCACCGGGGCAAGCATATACCCATCGCCTGTACTGGGGCCACGGGTACCAGCATGCAGACAATAGCTTTTGCTGGTCATTTCATAAAAACCGGCGCAAAGCTTAAAACCACCCCCGGGTGCTTTGGGCAAAAGGTATAAAGGCTCGGCTACCTGCCCTTCCATAAACGATGGTGGTTTGGAGCCTGCCTTGTTAACGTCATTAAAACTGGTGGTAATGGCCTGTGGCTGTTTCAGCAATTTATTAAGGCTGCCGCCCGATACCATATCGGCTCCTTTATCCAATATGGCTTTCCCAAAACCGCCAAACTGGGCTTTTACAGCAGTGCTGCAAAATAGGCAGATACCCAGACAAATGATAAGATGTTTTTTGAAGTTTTTCAAAGATAATAGGTATATTAGTGTAGGGAGCAGGAGTTTTTTATGTTTCATATAGATATAGTGTTTAAGTTTCAATTGCAAGAAACAAAAAATACTATAAACTGTTTTTTGAATTTATTCACAATTGTTATGTAATAGTTAATATATCTATTGATGGAAGCAATAAACCCGTTAACTGGCTATTTATTTCAACTCAAGCTCCATTTGGATATTAGCACGTTCGTATGGTGAAGGCCTGCCTGCTACCTTAACAAAGCCCAATTTATGATACAGGCTGATGGCCGGCTTTAAAATGGTGTTACTCTCCAGGTAAAGTTTATGGCTGCCAAGGGCTTTGGCCTTTTCGATAATAGCCTGTCCGAGCAAAAAGCCTATATTTTTTCCCTGCGCCTTTGGCGAAACGGCCATTTTAGCAAGCTCATAGTCATAATCAGGATCGTCCATTTTCAGTAGGGCACATACACCAACGGGTTCGTTATTATAAAGCGCGACCAGGATATGGCCGCCGTTGTTAATAATGTAACTGTCGGCGTTATCAAGGGCCTTATAATCGGCCTCTTCCATTACGAAGTATTTGGAGATCCATTCTTCATTCAATGCTTTAAAAGCCCGGGCGTATTTAGGTTCATAAGGCACGATGTGTACTTTATTGCTCTCCCTTATTTTTTGACGTGCCTGTACCCGGCGCAACAATGATTTTTGTTCCAGCAGGTATTCCCATTCTTCAATAGCCTTCCATAGGTCATGATTCGCCTGGGCTAAAAGTTCTTCAACGGCATTAGTCACATCTGCATACTGGTCCTGGATTTTTTTTCCAACCTCAATCCCTTTAGCCGACAGGCTTACCATGTTGCGCCTGCCATCAGCCTTATCCTTTTTCTCAATAACAAAACCGTTCTTCACCATTTCGGCAATGATCTTACTTACAGAAGGGTGGGAGTGACCAATCTCCCTGGCTATTGAGGTAATTGTAAATTCGCCGCCATCCTGCAATACATAAAAAACCGGGAACCATTTAGGCTGAAAATCGATATCATATAACTTGTAAATGCGTGCCGCGTCTTCGCTGATAGCTTCGGTTAGCATCCTCAACCTGCTACCTATGGCCATCTTACCTACTTTATTAAAAAACTCCATATTAATAAGTAATTAATTATGTAACTGATTACACAAATGTATGGTGTTATTTTAAAAAGTGCAATAGTGGGTTACAAAATCAATGTCATCGGCAATTCATAAAACCGGAGCTACTGGCGATTAAAAGAAGTTTTATCTGAACCGTTTCTGAAAGATTGTTTAAATTTTTTTCGAATGTAGAGACGCATAATTGCCTCTTCCGCTTGCAATTTACGGCGATTGGGGCACTTTTAAATCGACTTGTCCTCCGGGAGACGCAATTATGCGCCTCTACATTTTTTGCATTTTAGTAAGTTTAAATATTATGCTAATGCTTTACCCATTAATGGATCGCTGAAGCCCGGTTTTCCTGTTTCCACACGGCCTGCAAAGCGTTTTGTAAAGTTGCCAAACCCGTCAACCTTGGTGCTGAAATCATACCAGCTATGGGTTTTACTTAAATTTAAAGCGATTGTTGTGCTGGCACCTGCTTTTACAGCAACTTTGTGATCGCCGGTTTTATATCCATGATCTGTTACCGTAATAGTTTGGGCCTTACTTGTATGATTTGTTATTTTCAGGGAGATATTACCTGTTAACTTACCGGCAACCTGTTCGTATTCGCAAACAACATCAACCAGCGGATCGGCAGTATTACCCCGGTACTCACGGAAAAAGCCGTTAGGGCCATAGGTGCGTAAATGATATTCGCTGTTTTCAAATTCATGCAGCGGCCATACATCTGCCAGGGTATCACCGGCTTTAACGGTATAGGCCCAGGTACGCAGGTCTTCCATTTTCTGCGGATCATTCATCGTAGCATATTTGCCGGGAGCATATACGTTAAATGGCGAACCTAATGCTTTAGAGCCAAATGCTTTGTTACTCGCAGTAAATTTGATCTCGAATGATTTTTTATCAGCGCTTAATTTACCATCGGCATAAAGCTGGTAGGGCAGTGCCGATGAAGGTTTAATGCCTTTTTCCTGCTGGGGCATGTACAGTGATGAATGCGGATCTTTATTGATCTGCGCAATTTCATCGGCGGTAAGCAGCTTATAATCTGAAGGCAGCTTTTTGAACTGTGCTTTGTGGATACTCTCCCAAAATGCTTCCCTTGCAACAAATTCCGGGTTCTCGATCTTCTCGCCATTATATGGGCGGAAAACGCTCGAAAGATCACCGCAAACTGTACGGCGCCATTGGCTGATATTAGGTTCGGTTACTTTTTTACCGGTTTTGTGGCTTAAAAAGTTCTCTAAAAATTGCAGGGTTGAAGTATGGTCAAACACTTCTGAATTTACCCAGCCGCCGCGGCTCCATGGTGAAGCAATTACCAACGGCACACGGAAGCCTAAACCGATCGGGCTTTCACGATCAAATACTTCCGGGAAGTTATTGCGCGCTTTTTCCTGTTCTAAAGTAACGAATTCAACGCTTGGGTCGATACCTGCTGATACCTTGCCGGTCCCCGGTTTATGCGGATTAGGCGCGGTGAAAGGAGGGATGTGGTCAAAGTAGCCATCATTTTCATCATAAGCTAAAATGAAAACAGTCTTTTTCCAAACTTCGGGATTTTGGGTAAGGATGTCCAGCACTTCAGATACGTACCATGCACCGTACCAGGCCGAGCTCGGATGGTCAGAAAAATGCTCGGGCGCCGATAGCCAGCTTACGGTAGGTAATTGACCTCCTTTTACATCGGCACGGAACTGGTGTAATACATCTCCTTTAGGTACTAAAACTTCGCGCTCGGTGCCTTCGTCATTATATTTCAGCGGACTTAAAGTACGATAGTGCGGATCATTGGTATTGGTTACGAAACCTTTCTGGTGAAGGTTTTTTTCGCGCTGCGACAGGCTTGCAAACTTGTTAGGGTCGAGGCTTGCCATGTCCTTTTTGGTATTCTCCAGGTCGCGCTGTTTTTGTTTAAGCTGCTTTTGTAAATGATCTATATGTGCATCGCCGGCAGGCAAAGCAGCAATTTGTTTTTCAAGGGCAGTTATCTCATCAGGTAAAGCTGTTGATCTTTTTTGCAAATGGGCGATGTGCTTATCGTAAAGTTTAATGTTGTACTGGCCAAAAAATTCCAGTGGATTATCCTGGAAGTTTGATAACCATGGATCTTCTTCACCCTCTAAACCGGTATCAATGGCAATTTCGTTCTGGTAATGTTTCCATGATATATTATGATCTTCCAAACGCTCGGGGAAGGTAGCCCAGTTGAGGGTGCCATAATCCATATCGTCATTCCAAACGTGTGCAAGTGAATTTTCATGCTGCTCGGCACGGATAGTACCGCTCCAGAAATATAGCCTGTTTGGATTTGTACCTGTCAGGGATGAGCAAAAGTTCTGATCGCAAACGGTAAAGGCATCGGCCAGGGCATAGTAAAACGGGATATCCTCGCGATTGTGGAAACCCATAGTTAAAGGCATGTTGGAATATTCCTTAATACCATTACGTTTAACGTTAAGCCATTGGTCAAATTTGCCGTCGTTACGGGCATTAACCTGGTTGCTCCATGAATGCGGCAACGAGCTCATCCAGGTTGCTTTGGTATTCTTGATATCAAGGTGGAAAGGGGCATATGTTTCGCCTTTTTTGTTCGATTGCAGCCAAACCTTGTTTTTGTTCGGCAGGTCAATAGCGCGTGGGTCATTATAACCACGTACCCCCTTCAGCATCCCGTAAGTATGATCAAACGAGCGGTTTTCCTGCATCAGGATCACAATGTGCTCGGCATCCAGGTAAGTACTGCCTGGCGCCGGGTTAATGGCCATTGCTTTTTGAATAGATTGGGGTAAAACGCTTGCCAGACTGGCTGCTCCGGTTAATAAGGCTGCTTTTTTAAGAAAATCTCTCCTTGAATCAGACATAGTTTTATTTTTAGTCCATGGTCGATAGTCCATAGACCATGGTTTTTTGTTTTTAGTCTATGGTCGAAAGTTCATAGACCTGGTTATTGTTTTTGTCAATAGTTATAGCCAATAAGCTATGATTGGCTTATTGAAAAACCAAGATATGCAGTTTTTTCAATCCATGGACTATCGACCATGGACTATGGGCTAAAAATGCTAATTATCCTTCCGCCTGGCAATCTCCTGCTCGCATAGGCCAAATGATAGTGTCATGCCGTTACCGCCGAGGCCATTGATAAGGGTTACCCCAGGCTCAATGTCAACGATAAGCTCGTACGCGCCGTTGGTCATTTTGGGGTAGATGCCGTGCCATGACTGCAGCATTTTCCAATCTTTAAAATTGGCGAATGTATGTAAGTACTCAATTATCAAATTATTAATAAATTCTTTATCGAAGGGATCATGAACCAAACCATATTCGTGCGAATCGCCGATGGTAAGCTCGCCGCTGCCATTTTGGGATACCATTACGTGGATGCCCCATTTCAGGTGGGTAGCATACTGTTCTTCATAGCGTTTGCGCAAAGCAGGCAATGAAGCTGCCGCCTGGAAACCCGGGTAATGGATCATAGACAAGCCACCACATAGCGACGGACCTATGCGCCATTCATCAGGCTGGGTAACTAAACGCATCATCTGCAGCTTGCATTTGGTAATCTGCGTTTGTGCGAATAGTTCCGGATATAAAGTTTCAAAATCGGCGCCGCTGCATACATAGATCTCGTCGGCTTCCCAGCTTTGGTTGCCCGAACTTACCTTTGGATGTTCAATGCGACTGATAGCGGTGTTCCAGTGAAATTCGACACCGAATTTTTCGGCGAGGTAAGCCGCCACCTGCCCGATGGCTACGCGTGATTCAACAATCATTTCCTCGCCACTCCACAGGGCGCCTTTCAAGCCATCGGTATTGATTGCCGGCGATTTTGAAACAGCTTCGCCTGGAGTTAGCACAGCGCAATCACGGTATTGCTTGTTTACATCTACATACTCTTCAATAACCTGCAGCTCATCATCATGGTAAGCAAGGTGTAATGAACCAACCTCATTATGCCAGATGTTAGCTTCGGTACAAACTGTTTTCCAGATGCTTTTTGATAGCATGGCGCGTTCAAACATCGGACCGGTAGCCTGGCCTATAGGCCACACCATACCAAAATTGCGGATAGAAGCACCTACTGCCCGTTCATTGCGCTCAAATACGATTACCTTATAACCACGAATGGCCAAAGCGCGGGCAGTAGCTAAACCTACTATGCCTGCGCCTATGATTATTGCTCGCCCCCCCCGCCCCCTGAAGGGGGTGTTTTTTATATTGTTATTTTCGCTCATTATATTATTTCTTTAGGTCATTGAGCCATTGGTCATTTTTTGACTTCAGACTTATGACTGCGGACTTATGGCTTGAAAATTTATTTGCCCATCAGTTTCATCCGCAATTATCTTTTTTTTATCGCGGGCTGCGCTCTGTAAAAAGTAGATAAGCGATAACGCTCCGCAAATACCACCTACTAAAGCCACTGTCATTACACCTTCCTGAAAAAACGTTCCCCAGCTTATAGACGGGCGGCCAAGTTCCTTTACCAATAAAACGCTCACACTGCCCAGGTATCCCATCGAATCGGCAATGTACATGATAAAGCCAACATTGCTTTTATAGTGAAAGGATGCTATCATCCGTTCAAAAAATATGGCGTTATAAGGTACGTACCCCATGTAAAGGCCAAGGCCTACTAAAGTCATCCAAAGGGTGGGACTTATCATTTTAAGAGTAAACATTACAGTGGATATTCCCACCAGTACACAACCTGCAATGATCATTAAATGGATGATGCTGAATGCACGAAGATTTTTCCGTACAAGGATCAGTAAACTCATTGCTACTAATACCACCAGCGAAATTTTAATATCCGTAGTAGTAAAAATGCTGGCATCCTTAATGCCCAGGCTTGCCCAGATCTCCACCTCAAAATTATCGCGCACATCGCGCATAATAGTAAGCAGTACATAAACAATCAGGGTAAGGATAATACCCGGTAAAAAACGGATAACGAATTGTTTACGCTCGGCGGCATTCATTGGCGTGCGCTCGGAGCGTAAACATTTGTCTTCGGCGGTAGGGGCGGGGATAAGCTCCATACAACCTACAAAAAACAGCAGCGGCAATGCAAATACAGCACCTGTTAAAAACGGCATGTAATATTCATTTACATGAAAACTGCTTATAAGTGTACGCCCTGTTGTTTTTACAAAGCCGGAGGCAAAGATGAGACTGATGGACAATGCCGATGCCATGAACTCGGTTGAGCGGCGGCCTTCCAGGTAACCAAAAACCAATCCCCAGATAAGCCCCAGCGGGAAACCGTTGATAAAAAGAAACACGATATTCCATGGGGCCGGTACAAAAGCAAAGGCCAGCAGCGCCGCCCAGGCAATCCCGATAAGGGTTAAAATATAACGGGCGCGGGTTTTGCTGTTAACTTCGGCTATAAATTTTATGCCGTAAAATTTGCTGCTCATATAGCCTATAACCTGAGCTATAACCAGCCAAACTTTATAATCAACATGAAAATACTCATGACCTGTGAAAGTTGCCGCTGCAAATGCCTTACGAAAGGCATACATGGATGTATACGTTCCGAAGGCTGAAACCGCTGCCAAAACTGAAATCAGTGCATAAGGCAATTGGGCTACTTTTGCACGTAAACTTTCAATCAGCCTCATTATACTATTGGTTTATGATCTCAACTACTTGTGCAATATCGTCAATAATATGGGTAGGATTGTAGGTTTCCAACTCGGCACGCGTAAAAATGCCAGTAGTTACACCTATAGCGTATTTGCAGCCGGTGTTTTGCCCTTCGCGCACATCAACCTCGGTATCCCCCACTTTAGCAACTTCCAAAGCATCAGTTATGCCGGCCTCAAGCATCATTTTTTGGATCATAAAGGGGTGCGGGCGACCAAGTTCAACTTCGTCCGATCCAACAACGTAATCGATCAGCCCTTTCTCGTGCCATTGCAGGCGGTTTACAATAGTATCGGCAATATCGCGCGAGAAGCCGGTATTGATACCAACTTTTACGCCCTGCTCATGCAGTTTAGCAAATGTTTCCTCTACGTTTGGCAACGGCTCAATACCCGGCTCAAACTGGTAAAAGTTAATCATTTGCTGCACAAATTCTTTGTGGATAGTGGTTACCAGCTCGTCCGTAATAACTGATTGATCAGTCTCGTGTTCAGTAAGCATTTTGCGGATAGCGAGGGTTTTTTCATACCCCATCAGCGGATCTATTTTTTCCAGTCCAACTTCATAACCGGACTTTTGCATGGCAGCCCTGAAAGCTTTGCTAACTTCATGATCGTCTTTAACCGTGGTGCCGGCTATGTCAAATACCACTAATTTTATACTCATAACAACATTTATAATGTTTAGCAATACTAAACTTATTTTATTAAAATTAAACTAAGTTAGTGTTAAGGTTTGGTTAAGGTGGTAAATGGTCGATTTTGTTCCCATAGTTTGTGTGCGAGTTTTACAAAGAGTTATCGTAAAAATTTGAGCCACACAGACAAGTAAATTGAGCCGTGCAAGAAATTTACCCATGAACAAGATACCTGATCTTTGTTTTAAATTAAATATCAACTATGGGAAATATAACGAAAATAAATTTGGGCAAAAATGGCCCGCTGGTTTCAAAACTGGGCCTGGGCTGTATGCGCATGTCATCAGTTTGGGGCAGCAAGGCCAATGATGAAAATGAAAGTATCGCTACCATACAGGCAGCTTTAGATAGTGGCATCAACTTTTTAAACACCGGCGATTTTTATGGCGCCGGTCATAATGAGCTATTGGTAGGCAAGGCCATTAAAGGCCGCAGGGACGACGCGTTTATCAGCGTAAAATTTGGCGCTATTTTTTATAATGGTCAATGGCTTGGCTTAGACCTTCGCCCTATAGCCATTAAAAACTTCATTAATTATTCGTTAGTGCGATTGGGTATCGACACTATCGACCTGTATCAGCCTTGCCGCCTGGATAACAGCGTACCGGTAGAGGATGTAATAGGTACCGTTGCCGACCTGATCAAAGAAGGAAAAGTACGCCACCTTGGTGTTTCTGAGATTACAGCCGATCAGTTACGCAAAGCCAACAGCATACACCCGGTAACCGCGCTGGAAATTGGCTACTCATTAGCCGATAGGCAAATTGAAAACGATCTGCTGCCTACTGCTAAAGAACTGGGCATTGGCGTAGTAGCATTTGCCAATACTGCCGAAGGTTTACTTACGGGCGATATGAAAGCGCCGCTTCCGGCAGATAGCTATCATAATCACTTTTCGCGTTTCCAGGGAGAAAACCTGGTGAAAAACCTTGAAAAGGTTGAAGTGTTAAAACAAATGGCCGGCGACAAAGGCTACACACCTACCCAACTTGCCATTGCATGGGTAAACGCCCAGGGCGATAACATTATGCCGCTGGTAAGCATGAGCCGCAGATCGCGCCTGCCGGAAAATATACAAGCGATGCAAATTGAATTTAGTGCCGATGAAATGAATACACTTAATACCGCTTTTGCCCAGGGGGCAATATTAGGTGGTACATACCTGCAACGATAAATGGACGGGGCTGCATAAGCCCCTCCTATTTTATATATTTACATAGTGACCAATCCAACCGAAATAATTCCAGGCGTAATCTTTTATTCTTTTTTCTCGAGGATGAGAAAGGAAAAGGTAGGTTTTTTTGAGCATAGCACCCTGGTATTACAGGTTTCAGGGCAATTCAGCATCGAAACCGCAAATCAAAAAATTTCGATGAAGGGCGGCGAAATGATGCTGATCCGTAAAAATCAATTGGGCGAACTCGTCAAAATGCCCGTTGATGGCGGTGACTATCAAACTATCATCATTTGCCTGAAAGAAGATATGCTGCGGCAGCTTGCCCTGGAAGAACAGATAGAGCCGGGACGGAAATACACCGGTCAGCCCAATATCAAAATACCCGAAAGTGAATTTCTGCGGGGCTTTTTTCAATCTGTGATTCCTTATGTGCACCATCCCAACGAAAAAATAACCAAACAACTGGGCATGCTGAAAGTAAGGGAAGCCGTACACTTATTACTACATACTATGCCCGAGCTTAAAGATTTCCTGTTCGATTTTTCGGAGCCTCATAAAATCGACCTGGAAAAATTTATGCTCAGCAATTTTCATTTTAACGTACCTGTCGAGAAATTCGCGCAACTTACCGGTCGGAGCCTTGCAGGATTTAAACGCGATTTCCAAAAAACTTTTGATACTTCACCCCGGCATTGGCTGCAAACCAGGCGGCTTGAGGAGGCGCGCCACCTCATCGAAAACAAAAACCGTAAACCATCTGAAATTTACCTCGATTTAGGATTTGAAAGCCTGGCCCATTTTTCCCATTCGTTTAAAAAAGAATTTGGCAAAGCACCTACCGAGTGGACGCACTAACCGGAGTTTTTTCTGTTGATAAAAGTGTATTATTCTATATCCAATTCACCACTCACTTAATCAACCCAATCAACCATTCACTAAACTACTTCTTCTCTTCAAAAAAGTATACCACCAGCATGCTGGCCGTGGTACTCCCCATGTTTTTTGGGGTATGGGGGATCCGGCCATCAAAAAGCATACTATCGCCCTGGTTAAGGGTTATGGTGTCGTCATCAAACCGGTAGGCAACCTGGCCGGATAGGATATACTTATATTCAAATGCTTCGGTTTCCACAAGCGGGCGAAAGGCATCGGGCTCAAGCTCCAATATGACGATATCAACAGTACTTTGACTTATTGATTGTGTAAAGATGCGCTGATAATGAAAACCATCGGCATGTTCTTTTTCAAAATGATCGTATTCGTGTTTGCGCTTTACTAAAACTGGGAGATGATCGCTTTTTGAACGCATATCTTTAAAAAACTCGTTCAAATCTATCTCCAGTGCTTTAATAATATCTATCAGTACGATAAGCGATGGAATGGTACGGCTGTTTTCAATTTGGGATATCAGGCCTTTGCTTACGTTGGCCCTTATGGCAAGTTCCTGTACGGTTATATTTTTTTCCCGGCGGCGTTCTTTTATCCGGTTACTGATCTGTATCAGTATGTCTTCTTCCATCTATAGCAGGTTATTTGGTGCGCAAAGTAATTAATCAGGCTATTTATCCAAAATGATTTTTTTGTTACGCTTTGAACAGTATAGTGTAAATGTTAACGGATATTTATATAATATTGTTGTATTAGTTAAGTTTCAATAACAATACGTGCGTTTTGAAATTGCCTATCTTTAACAAGATAAGCGGCCCTGTTGTATTAAAATTTAATGTTAAATATGGGTTCTGATTGATATATTTCATGAATATTTAATAATTACCTAACCTGCATGCTGTTTATTTGCACCTAAAAATTTTAATTGCATGGCACCATCTCAATATAATCCGAAAGCTGTGGTTGATGAAGTGTTTTCTTTATACGAGAAATTTGGCGATGCCGATTATATAGGGGAGCCTGTTTCTCAACTGGAGCATATGTCGCAGGCAGCTTCGCTTGCGGAGGCTGAGGGCTATGACGATGAGGTTGTACTTGCCGCGTTTTTTCATGATATAGGACATCTTTGTGCTGATGCTGAAGAAGCAGGAAGTATGGATGGCATGGGCAATATTGACCATGAGCGCCTGGGTGCCGATTACCTGTTGGAGCGTGGGTTTTCTGAACGGGTTGCCAACCTGGTGCAGGGCCATGTAATTGCCAAAAGATATCTTACTTATAAATATCCCGAATACTATAATCGCCTGTCGGATGCCAGTAAAGCCACCCTCGAATTTCAGGGAGGCGTGATGACTGCGGCCGAAGCCGCAGAATTTGAATTGAACCAGGATGCCGAGCTTATCATCAGACTGCGCTACTGGGACGACATGGCCAAGGAAATGCATGTACCCGTAAATAACCTTGATCATTTAAAAGCGATGGCACTTGCGCACCTGCAAGTGGTAAATGAATAATATCATATTAAGTTTTTGTGATTAATTTATAATCTGCCTGTTATAAAAATCACCTGCTTAACACAGGGTGAACATCAAGTTAAGTATAGCTTAATACTAAATTGGTTTACTAATAATAAACAAAGTTTAGTATTGCTGTATGAAAAATTTAACTATTTCACCCTTAAACTTTAGCAGATGAACAAGATTTACCAGAGATTAAAAACCGTAATAACGGTTTTGTTATTTTGCGTAGCTCCATCTATTTTATTCGGACAAACCAAAATAAGCGGTACTGTTACCGATGACAAACACTTGCCCCTGCCGGGCGTAAGCGTAAGAATTAAAGAACAAAATAAAGGCACTGTTACCGATATTGATGGCCGTTACAGTATTACGGCAACTGCCGGTCAAACACTCATTTACTCATTTGTAGGTTACGCGCCGGTTTACGTTGTAGTTGATAACAAAACAACCATAAACGTAACTATGATTGGCGATAGCAAAGCTTTAAATGAGGTTGTTGTGACAGCCCTTGGTGTAAAGAAAGAAACCAGGCGTATCGGTTACTCAACCCAATCAGTAAACGGTGCCGATGTTACCATGGCCCGCGACCCTAACCCTATCACAGGTTTAACAGGTAAAGTGGCCGGTTTATCAGTAGGCCCTTCGGCCGAACTTTTGGGTAACCCATCTGTATTGATCAGGGGTAACTCGGTTACATTATATGTTGTTGACGGTTTTCCTATTAATACTGATACCTATAACATCAGCCCTGATGATATCGAGACCTATACAGTGTTAAAAGGTCCTTCTGCAGCCGCACTATATGGTAGCCGTGCACAAAACGGTGCGATTTTAATTACCACTAAGAAAGGCGAGAAAAACAAAAAAGGCTTGACAGTTGATGTTAACAGCAGTACGGTAATGAATACGGGCTTCCTTGCTTTCCCTCGTACCCAAAGCTTGTTTGGTCCGGGTGAAAACACTTTTTATACCTTTGTTGATGGTAAAGGTGGTGCACCAGGTGGTGTGGACAGCGATTACGACGTTTGGGGCCCTTACTTTGCAGGTCAGTTAATCCCGCAATATGACAGCCCGGTTGTTAACGGCGTGCGCCAGGGTACTCCATGGGTTGCACGTGGTAAAGACAACCTGAAAAACTTTTTGAAAACCGGTTACCAAACCAACAATAACATATCATTAGGTTCGGTTGGTGATACTTATGTAACCCGTTTTTCAGTTTCACAACAGCACCAGACAAGCTATATCCCTTCTCAATACCTTGATATAGCCAATGCTAACTTTTACGCTCAGTTCACTCCTACAAAGCGTTGGAAATTTGAAGCGAACGTTGATTTTAACAGGCAATCAACTGATAACTTTCCAGATGTGCAATACGGCCCTAACAGTATTATCTATAATATTGCTGTATGGACAGGTGCCGACTGGAATATCAACGCACCGGATATCAAAGCTATTTGGCAGCCAGGTAAAGAAGGCGTACAATCGGTATTTGCCGAGTACACCCGTTACCATAACCCTTACCTGTTAACTCAAAAATGGACCCGCGGCCATTACAAAAACGACGTTTACGGTTACTTGTCAGGTAACTTCAAAATCAACGATAATTTAAACGTTACTTTACGTTCACAAATTGATACGTATAACATCCTTCGTACTGAAGACCTTCCATTTTCGGCCCACCCTTATGGCCGTGAAGGTAACCAGGGCGATTACCGCGAAGACCGTCGTAACCTGTTTGATAACAACACCGAGTTATTTGTTAACTACAACTACACGATCAAAAACTTCGTGAACTTATCAGGTTTAGTTGGTTCAAACCTGCGTAGCTTCAACTACAACTCCAGCTGGACATCAACAGATTATTTGAACGTGCCGGAAGTTTACGCTTTCAGTAACTCAAAAAACGCTGTACAGTCAACCAACTTCTCATCAGCCGAACGTGTGTTAAGCGGTTACTACTCAATTGACGCTACATTTGGTAAATATGCTACCTTATCAAGCACCGGCCGTATTGATAAATCGTCGGCTTTTCAAAACGTAACTACTTATTACTATCCAAGTGTATCGGCAGCTACAGTGATCTCTGATTACGTTAAACTGCCCGAGGTTATCTCATTCTTAAAAGCAAGGGCATCTTATTCAACGGTAAAAGCCGATGCTTCAAGTTCAACAATTGGCCCTGCCCCATTTAACGCTATTTCGGTTTATGGCGGTTCAACAACTACCAGCAATCCAAATTCAAACCCGTTATTCTTAAATCCGCTTGGTTACGGCAGTACTTATAACTCGCCTTATAACGGCCCAAGTTATCAGCTTAACCCGTTCTACTTAACCAGTAAACCCTATAACAGCCAACCGGCAGCTTCTGCATCTGACTTTTTGTATCAGCCAAATATCAAAACTTCAACTCGCGTTAACTACGAAGAAGGTTTCGATATCAAATTCTTACAAAATCGTTTAGGTTTATCGGCTACTACTTTCCAATATATTGACGGTCCGCAAATTTTAGCTAACTCAATTTCAACGGCTACTGGTTACACCACTTTATATCTTAACGCTTTAAAAACCAGGAAAACCGGTTATGAGTTTTCATTAGAAGGCACCCCTATCAAAAATCTTGGCGGTTTTAGCTGGAATGTTTTAGTTAACGTAGCTACCTTTAAAGACGTTTATGAAGAGTTGCCTCCGGGTCAGGACGCTTATAAAACATTCTTCAAAAAAGGCGACCGTACCGATAAACTATATGGTACCGCTTTTGCAAGAACTCCTCAGGGTCAAATCATCAATGATGCTGCCGGTAAACCATTAGCATTGCCAGTTCCGCAATATTTAGGCAACGAAAATGCCAAATACTCATGGAGCTTCAGTAACAAACTGCGTTACAAAAACTTCAATATGGGTTTCCAGTTTGACGGTTCGGTTGGTGGTGTGATCATCGATTACATGCACAATAAAACCATGCGTGGTGGTGCAAACATTGAAACCGCTACAGGTGCTTTGGGTGACGCCCGTTATAAAGACTGGCAAAACTTTGGTAAAAAGGGTTATAACGGCAGTTATGTAGGCGAAGGCGTAACCGTGTCAAATGGTGCCGCTATTAACTATGACCCGGCCACAGGTAAAATTATTAACTACGGTGCTTTGCAATACGCTCCTAACGGCAAAACAGTATTTGTGCAGGATTATGTAAGTAAATATTACAATGTCGACGAGTCAAACCTGATGAGCAAAACCTTCTCAAAACTTCGTGAAGTAACCCTTGGTTATGATTTCCCTAAAGCATGGCTTGATAAATCATTCATCAAAAAAGCATCGGTATCGGTTTATGGCCGTAACCTGCTATACTTCTACGGAGACAAACGCTTCAAGGATGTGGATTTAGATCAGTATAACTATGCTACTTCTTCAACTGTATTGCAGTCGCCTACAGTACGTAGCTATGGTTTTAACTTAAATGTATCATTCTAATAAAACATACGACGATTATGAAAAAGATATTTAGAATTTTAATACTGCCGGCGTTTGCTTTGCTAACAGTAACCGGATGTAAGAAAAGTTTTGAGGACCTTACCAAAAATAATAATGTGCCAAGCGTTGTGCCGGCATCATTATTATTCAACGGGATCCTTAATAAGATGGCTGATTTGCCACAATCAAGCAATGAGATCTATTCGCAATATTACCTTTATAACTACGATTATTATGGCAATAACCGTTATGATGCCTTTGCCGACGGTGGCGATAACTATTACAACACGTTAAAAAACGTAGTAGTAATGGAGCAGCGTGCTGCAGCAACCGGTGGCGCTGCCGTTAACCCGTACGAAGCTATGGGTAAATTTTTCAGGGCTTACTTCTTCAGCAAAATGAGCCTCGAAGAAGGTGATATCCCAATGACCGATGCGTTGAAAGGCCTGGATAACCTTACTCCCAAATATGATGCGCAGAAAGATGTAATGGTACAATGTTTAGCATGGCTTGAAGCCGCTAATGCCGACTTAACCAAACTGATTGCCGATCCAAATTCGGGCGGTACAGGGGTTGGTGCCGCTTTGTCAAACGATATCTACTTTGGTAATGATCTTACAAAGTGGCAAAAAACTGTAAACAGTTTCCACATCAGGTTATTGCTTGCATTAAGTAAAAAAACAGCTGATATTGATGTAAAAGCACAATTTGCGGCTATTGTTGGTAATCCAACTAAATACCCGCTGATGACCAGCAATGACGATAACCTGCAATATAAATTTGTAGCGCCGAGTAACTACTATCCTCAAAACCCGGATAACTTTGGTCAAAACGGATCAAGGCAAAACTCATCGGCAACTTATATCGGTTTGCTTACTAAATTTAAAGATCCAAGGGTTTTTGTAACTGCAGAGCCTTCACGTTATTTGGTTGATACGCTGAAACAAAGCCCAACAAGTTTTGATTCATTTGTAGGTGCCGATCCGGGTCTTGACCTTGGTGTGATGTATAACAATGCAACCTTACAGCGCTACTCGTTCATTAACCGTAAACACTTTTATTCAACTTATATAGGCGAGCCAAGTATCCAGATAGGCTACCCTGAATTGATGTTCAATATTGCCGAAGGTATTAACCGCGGCTGGGCAACAGGCAATGCCGAAACCTATTATATTAATGGTATCCAGGCATCGTACCAGTATTATGGTATCCCAACAGTTGCCGGTTCAAGTATATTTTCGGCATACTTTTACAGACCGGGCGCAACCAAAGGTCCAGCCGATCAGTCGAGCTATGATGTGTTCCCGGTTACTGTTAACTGGACAACTTACTATGCACAACCGGCTGTGAAGTATGCCGATGGTGCAACAGGCCTTACACAAATATTACAGCAAAAATATCTCGCGTTGTTCCGTCACTCAGGCCTTGAGTCATATTTCACTTATCGTCGTACAGGTGTACCTGCATTCACTACCGGGCCGGGTACGGGTAATAGCAGCCGTATCCCTACACGTTTTGAATATCCGCAGTCAGAGCGTACTGTTAACGCTACAAATTACAAAGCGGCATTAACAAGCCAGTTTGGCGGCAGTGATGATATCAATGGCATCATGTGGTTGCTTAAATAGCAAACCGTAAATAACACTATATAAAGGCCCCTTAGTTTGGGGCCTTTATTGATTAAACACAACCTATGAAAAAGCTGATCTTAGTGATGCTGTTTTCAGCATCTTTTACCCTCCTCTTTGCACAAACGCGCAAAACTCAGAATGTAGTTATTGTCACCATCGATGGTTTACGCTGGCAGGAGGTTTTCCGTGGTGCCGATTCGGCCATCATCAATTCAAATGATACGCATGATAAAAATGAGGTGCGTAAAAATTTCTGGGCCGACGCACCCGCTGACCGTCGTAAACTGCTGATGCCCTTCTTTTGGAGTACTTTGGTTGAAAAAGGTCAGCTTTACGGAAACCGCGATCTGGGGAGTAAAGATGAAGTAGCCAACCCCTATCATTTTTCATACCCCGGATATAATGAAATATTTACTGGGTTCCCGGATAAGCGCATGAATACCAACGATGGGATCTATAACCCCAACATGAACCTGCTTGAATTTCTGAATAAGCAAAAAGGTTTTGAAAACAAGGTAGCCGCATTTGCATCGTGGGAACGTTTTTCGCAGATCTTAAGCCCGAAACGTGCCGGTATTTTAGTTAACGCCGGTTTTATGCCTCTGGATGTTCCTGGTATGAACGACCACCTGAAATACTTGAATGAACTGCAATTGGAAGCACCGCGTTATATCAGCGATTCAACCCGCATCGACTTCCTGACATTTGAGTTTGCCAAAAATTACATGATGCAATACAAGCCGCGTGCTTTATATGTATCGTTTGATGAACCGGATGATATGGCCCATGCAGGCAATTATAAGTTTTACCTTGACCGTATTAAACAGGAAGATGGCTTTATAAAACAACTTTGGGATTATATCCAGTCAGAGCCTGCTTATAAAAACAAAACTACCCTGATCATTACCTGCGACCACGGCAGGGGAGATGAGCCGATGAAGAAATGGCATGACCATGGGTCGGACGTGTTGCATTCAGAGCAAACCTGGTTTGCAGTTATCGGTCCGGATACGCCTGCCTCGGGCGAAATGAAACAAGGTGAAACAACTTATCATAAGCAGCTGGCTCAAACCATAGCCAATTTATTGGGCTTTAATTTTAAAGCCGCGGCAGGTCATGAGGTGGGGGATGCGATAAGTAGTGTTACAGGTAAAAAATAAATAACGATGCGTTTTCAACTATTAACAATTTTGGGTTTACTATGGCTGCTACCCGGTGATGGGTGGCAGGCCAACCCGGCTCCTGTTTCAAGGCATAAGTTTATAGTCGCTGCCCACCGCGGCGATCACGTCATTTATCCGGAGAACACGCTTGAAGCGTATAAGGAGGCAATAAAAAATGAGGCGGATTATGTAGAGATAGACCTGCGTACCACCAAAGATGGCGAGCTGGTAAGCATGCATGATGGCAGCATTAACCGCATGACTGATGGCAAAGGCCAACTGAAGGATTTTACGCTGGCCGAGTTGCTGCAGTTAAAGGTAAAAAGCAAAGATACAGCAAGTAAACAGGCATTCCGGATCCCAACCTTTAAGCAGATCCTGCAATTGTGTAAAAACCGGATAGGGATCTACCTTGATTTTAAGGCTGCAGACCCCGAACAGGCTTACCAAACGATCAAAGAATATGGCATGGAAAAACAGGTGTTGGTTTATATCAACAGCGCGGCTCAGTTTACAGGCTGGCGAAAAGCTGCCCCCAAAATGCCGCTGATGCTGAGCCTGCCCGATAGTGTTAAAAATACTGCCGGCATGAAAAGCTTCATTGATCAGTATCACCCCGATATTCTTGACGGATCTTATAACCAATACACTGCTGATATGGTTGCCTTGGCCGGAGAATACCACATCTCGGTTTGGCCTGATATCCAAAGTGTAGGTGAAGGCCCTGCGGATTGGAACAAAGCCCTTGCAGCAGGTTTAAAAGGTTTACAAACAGACCATCCTGCCGCTTTGGTGAAGTTTTTAAAAGAAAAGGGGTTGAGGTAAATTGTCTGAATCAGAATTTTCAGAATTTAAGAATGTTCGGAATGTGATGTGTTTAATTCTGAAAATTCAAGCATTCTGAAAATTCTGATTCAGATAGTTTCTTAATTGTCATTTACCATCACAGAGCAACGTTTGCAAATGAAATAATATCATATGACCTCGCGCCGCGGCCTTTCGGTATGCCCATCTAACCAGTAAAGGTTGCAGACAATATTAAAGCCCTCGGAATATATATATATCAACTAAAACGGTACCCCGATTACGTAAGAATACGTAGGATTAGCGTAACTGAATAATTATAACTACTTTTATATCAATGAGGTAAGATATTAACGGGTTTCTTTTTATAAACCAATGTAAAACCGCTTTGCCATGAAAAGAAATAATTTCATTACTGCCATTTTAGCTTGTGCTGCAATGCCTTTAACATCCTTTTCTATAGATGTAAAGAGATTTATGCGGGTAAACAAAGGATTTAAAATAAGTGCGGGAGAGGGCCGTATACATGGGCATATTAAATTAAAAGGGGTCAATTCAAATATAATGGATGTGAAAGTATCTGGCAGTGATACCGACGGCGACCTGGCTATTTTTGAACAAACAAGTTTATCGCAGGGCCGCGGTACTCCATTGCATGTGCATCCCTTGCAAGACGAGATATTTTATGTTTTAGATGGCGCCTACTACTTCCAGGTTGGTGAAGATAAGTTCCATTTGAGTACAGGCGATAGTGTTTTTTTACCCTGAAATGTACCACATGCATGGACACAAGTATCTGAAAAAGGAAAAATGACGGTTACGTTTCAACCTGCTGGTAAGCTTGAAGATTTTTTTGTAACAATGCAAGCATTGGATCATGAACCAACAAAACAGGAACTCGCCAAAATTTTTAACGACCATGATATGCAAATAGTGGGTCCGCCGTTAAAACTGGAGTAAGCTTCATACGGTTTATATCAGGACAAGTCAAATTAGGTGTTTTTTTAACTTTCATTTAACACCACAAGCCTACCTTTGTCATAAAATAATTACCTATGACCTCGCGCCGCGAATTTTTTGGCACTGCCTTAACTGGTGTAGCCGCTTTAAGTCTTTTACCTGCTGTCAATAGTTTTGCCACTGAAAATAACCGGTATAGCCGTGCCACCAAAGCCAAACTAAAATTAAGGTTTGCTTTAGCCTCTGACATTCATTATGGACAGCCGAAAACGGATTTTACGTTGCACACCGGCAACATGGTTAAATGGCTTAACGAAGATCATAGCAAAAACCATCTCGATCTTGTGATTGTTAACGGCGACCTGGTACACAATCGCCCGGACCTGCTCCCGGAGATCAAAACAAAATACCTTGATAAATTAAATGTCCCCTACCATACCATCCCCGGCAATCATGATTTTGCGGATGCCACAGTTTGGAAGAATGCCTTTGGTTATGAGGATAAATACACGGTAGAGTTTGGCGATATAGGTTTTGTACTGGCTCACACCGCTGATACAAAAGGCGTTTATACATGCCCCAATAATGCTTTTCTGAAAGCTTCATTAGACAAACTTGCAGATAAAAAGATAGTTTTTGTGATACTGCACATCCCGCCTACCAAATGGGTTAAGAATGATGTATTTGTCGATTGCCCTGAAACTATCCAATTGCTGCATGCTTATCCCAACGTTAAAGCTGTTTTTCATGGGCATGATCATTTGTTAGACGGCGTACGTTATACCGATAAACTCCCACATTTTTTTGATTCGCATATAGGCGGCGACTGGGGTACTGACTACAAAGGCTATCGCATAGTTGAAGTTGATGAGCAAAATGCTATCTACACCTACCAGGTAAACGCAAGCCAGAACCCGGTGCTAAACTCAGCTAAACTGTAAATAGAATTTCGGATTTATTATGGAGTATTTTTAGCGAAAGTCTTGAGCCCGGGTATGTGGGTGGCTGACTTGTGCTTTTCCTGCTTTGTCCCTTTGCATGACGTAGAAGGCACAAGTTAGCCGTGCTCAGGCTATCGCACAAAACTTGCGCCAGCAAAGTTTATTATAGATTCTACTTTTCCACCGGATACTTTAACCCTATTTGCTCCCTTGCCTGATCTATCATGGCAATCATCTGCCTGGATAGATCATGAGGCAGTACCAAGCTTTCGGTTTTGCCTTGTTTTATAAGTTCACAAAAATGGATGATTTCATAATTAAGCCCTCCGCCAGCAAATGGTTCATCCAGTTCTATCGTGCGGCCATCAAGATAACTAATAGTGGCCTTTGCCGGGTTCCACCAGTTTTTGTGGATGGTGATGTGTCCTAATGTTCCTACTATCAGTGCATCTCCTTTGCCATGCATATCAAAACCACAATACAATTGCGCGTACCCATTTTGATGCAGGGTCTGGAATATAGCAAACATATCAATCCCGGTTTCACCAAACCTGCCCATGGTTTGGATGTCCTGCATGGGGCCGAGCCAGTCGAGTGCCAAAAAGGCTTCGTAAATGGCAATCCCCATGAGGCTACCACCGACAAGTTCAAGATTGTAATTTGGATGATCGGGCGGACAATCGGCCACGGCCGATCCGGCGCGTATATAGCCAACAGGACCTATAGGGTCATCAGCAATATATTCTTTTAATTTACTGTATAAAGGGTAGAAGGGCGGTTTCATTCCTTCCATAAAAAGCAAGCCGGTATGTTTGGCAACGGCAAGTACATTATCCAACTCGGCAAGGTTTACGGTAACCGGTTTTTCGCAAAGCACATGTTTACCTGCTTTAAGCGCGGCAATGCTATAGGCGGCATGGCTGTCGGGCAAGGTAGCTATATAAACAGCGTCAATATCGCTCGCAAGCAATTCGTCAATACTTCGGCAAGCAATACCGCCATATTGCGCAACAAAAGCGTCAACAGTTTCAGGCCTGCGCGAATAGGATGCTGCAAGTTCAACGCCATCAACAACTGCGAAACCCTGCATAAATCTGTGTGCAATACGCCCGCATCCAATAATGCCCCATTTTATCATAAGTATCTCTGTTGAGTTCATTTACGATCGTCATTGCGAGGAACGAAGACAACCGACCGAAGGGAGCTCATTAATACCTATAGAAAACAAATTATAGTTATTAATAATCCCCTCCTGGCAGAGCCGCCCTGTATAGTTCGCGATTGCTTCGTTCCTCGCAATGACGCCTTTTTGCTTGTCGTCGAAAATATAGCTTTAAAAACAAAAGTCCTGAGAAAATAACGTTTTATTACCTACTCAGGACTTTCCGGCTTAAGACTTCCGACTTATTGATACTGGATATAAATCGGGTATGGTTTGTATCTTGATAAAACCTCCTCAGGAGTTAACATGTGGTGAGGCGGTTTTTTGATATCGTTTTTATAGAACAATTTAAAGCCTGTAAATTGTACCGGCTCCTGGTTAATAAAGTAGCGGTAAGTGCCGGTTTTCAGATCAGGTTCGCCCCAGCCATCCATGTTCATTACCAGTTGAATTTCCGGGTGCAATTTGATGCTCTTGTAATTGGTTACCATCTTTTTAGTAAAGCGGTGAACTATCAGGATTTTTGGCGGCAAGCCATTTTTCTTAACAATTTTGGCAAGATAGTCTGATACGTAGTTGATGTCATCGGCATCATAAGTGCCAATCTTTTTACCTGGGTGAGTTCCGTCTTTCATTGAAAATTCAGGGTCCATACCAAAATGTACTTGTGGCAATTCCAGGTATTTTTCAAGTAGTGGTAATTCTGCGCGGATGTTGCTTAAAGCTACCTGTACATCTAAAAATACAATAGCATGGGCTTTTTTAGCCAACACCAATACACTGTCAATTTGTTTAAACGGCATACGGTAACGGAACTTGCCGTCTTTACCGCCATCGCCCTGGGCTACAACGGCAATGTAATGCAACGCAGGTTGAACAGGAGTTTTAGGATCTGCCTTTTCCCAGTGTTTTACTTCGCCTTTTAATTTGGCAAGCATTTCGTTTGGCGGTAATTCGCCCAAAATGCCCATTCTTTTTGAGTATAGGTTACCGTAATAAGCAACTACACGTTTGAATGGTAAAATAGCTCCACCAATTGGATAAGGCGTATTTTTTACTGGCCACCTGCCTGTAGTATCACCATGCGCGTTGAATTTCATCAACGAATCGTACAGTTTTTTATCAATAGGAGGGTAGGTGGATTTTTTAACGCTTAAGGTATCTGCTGTTTCAGCCTGGGCCGAATCACCTTTAACTGCAGCTGCGGTTTTTTTACCGTCGGTTTTGGCATTGCTGCCGTTTTGTGAGCAGCTGTTTAAAAGCAAAGCTGCCGATGCCACAAATGTAGCGGATAGTACAAGCGTTTTTAATTTCATTGTTTTAACTTTCAATATAATGCAGGTGTATGTAAGGCGTGTTTAATTAATTTAATTTCCAGCTACTTATAAAGCAGCAATTGTGTTGGTTTGGTCGCCGCCAAAGATAGATATTGGAAATTAATTACTTTTAATTTTATGAAACTTTCCAAAAACCCCTAAAGGTAGTTTTGACCCGGCTGTGGCCTGCAGGTAAAGCTCGCCAATTTCGAGGTTTTGCACCTGCGGGAACGAGCTTTTAATGAGGTTTTCAACTATTACAGATGAAAATCCAAGGGAGTAAGTATTCAGGATCAGGAAGTGCTCTTCAGGGTCGAGCAGTTGGGTTACATCACACATCATTTCGGTGATATTATCTTCCAGTTTCCATTTTTCGCCGTTTGGCCCATTGCCGTAAGCTGGCGGATCGAGAATGATGCCATTGTATTTTTTACCGCGTTTCAATTCGCGTTTAACAAACTTCAGGGCATCCTCAACAACCCAGCGTATATCTTTAAGTCCTGAAATTTCCTGGTTTTCATTGGCCCAGGTAACTACTTGTTTAATGGAGTCAACGTGAGTGGTATCGGCACCTGCGGCGCGGGCAATTAATGAAGCACCACCGGTATAGGCAAACAGGTTAAGTACTTTAGGATCTGGCGTTTTGAAGCGTTTAACGTTTTGGCTAATGTAATCCCAGTTTACAGCCTGTTCCGGGAAGATACCAACATGTTTAAACGAGGTAAGGCCCAGCCTGAATTTAATGGCGGCTTCCTTGTTTTTATATTCGATATGCCAACGGTCGGGAGTTTTAGGATCTTTTTTCAACCACTCGCCCGATGTTGCCGAACGGCCTTTAAATTTAATATGGTGCAAACGCTGCCACTCTGAAGCGGGCAGGGTTTTGTTCCAAACCGCCTGCGGTTCGGGGCGGATGAGTATGATATTCCCAAAACGTTCCAGCTTTTCAAAGTCGCCGCAATCAATCAGTTCGTAATCTTTCCAGTGCGTTGGGGTAAGTAATTGGATCATTCTTATTCAGTTTGCAGTATGCTGTTGGCAGTTTGCATGCCCCAGTCAATAAATTGGTTGCAAATATAGTTATTATAAAAATACATGCAGATAACTCTGCACACACTGTTTACTGCCACTGAAAACTGCCAATTACAAAGTAGCCTTCGCTGCCCGCATAAACGGACTGGCAAATACAAATTCGTTGAGCTCTTTGTTGTCGGTTTTGGCTATCTCCTTATTCGATCCTTCCCACCATTTTTTACCCTGGTGAAGAAAAATGATGTGATCGCCAATCCCCATTACCGAGTTCATATCGTGGGTTACCACTACGGTAGTAATGCTGTACTCTGCTGTAAGTTCGGCAATCAGTTCATCTATCAGGATAGATGTTACCGGATCAAGGCCCGAGTTAGGTTCGTCAACAAACAAATATTTAGGTTGCATGGAAATGGCGCGGGCAATACCCACACGTTTTTTCATACCTCCTGATAGTTCGGATGGATATAATTTGTTTTTGCCGGCAAGGTTAACCCTTTCGAGACAAAAGTTGGCGCGGTCAAGTTTTTCGCTTTTTGATTGATCGGTGAACAGGTTAAGCGGAAACATAATGTTTTGCTCAACCGTCATGGAGTCAAAAAGGGCCGAGTTCTGAAAAAGCATCCCTATTTGAGTACGGATAGGCACGCGTTGCTCAAAATTCATATTGGTAAAATTCTCACCATCAAAAATCACATCGCCCTTAGTAGGTTCATGCAGCCCAACAATGCATTTAAGCAAGGTGGTTTTACCAGAACCAGACCCACCGATGATCAGGTTGTTTTTTCCGGGATGGAAAATTGCAGTGATGCCCTTCAGTACTTCGTTTTCGCCGAAGGTTTTATATACGTCTTGTATTTCGATCATAGTAACAGGCGTGAAATGATAAGGTCACAAAACAGGATCATGATACAACTCCACACCACCCCGCGTGTTGCAGATTGGCCAACCTCAAGTGATCCGCCGTTAACATAAAAGCCCTGGTATGAACATATGGAGGTAATTACGAAGCCAAACGATATCGCTTTAACGGCGCAAACGGTGACAATAACCGGGTTAAATCCGTCGGTCAGGCCTCTCAAATAATCGTTGGTTGATACATCATTAGATGCCCAGCAGGCAATATAGCCGCCGGTTAATCCTAAACCTACAGAAACAATAACCAGTAAGGGGATCATGGTAACACCGGAAATGATTTTAGGCGATATCAAATAACCAGGGGCGTTTACACCCATAATCTCCAGGGCATCTATCTGTTCGGTAACGCGCATTGTGCCAATTTGCGATGCCATGGCCGAGCCTACACGGCCGGCCAATACCAGTGCCGATATGGTTGGGCTAAACTCCAAGATAGTTGAATCGCGGGTAATACCGCCTACCACTGTTTTGGGGATAAAATCGCTGATAAGCTGGAAAGCCGTTTGGATGGTAGCTACCGCGCCAATAAAAAGCGAAATAATAGCAACAATGCCTAAAGAGCCAATACCCACCGAAACCATTTCACGCATGATCTCGGCCCAGTATACACTGAATTTTTCGGGTTTCCTGAAACTTAAACGCAGTAAGAGTATATATTTTCCTAAGCTATGAAACATGTAGATGCATAAAAAATCGGTTAAAAATACGCTTTTTACCTTTAAGCCTAAATGGTCAGGTGTTAAAACCAGTCATTTAAATTCAATTTTATAAGCGTTTCAATTACTCTGCTTACGTAAATTGCGGGCATAAAGCTTCACTAACTATAAAAATTAATTTAAACAATATGAAAAACGTACTCATCACCGGTTCAACTAAAGGCATGGGCCGCTCAATTGCAATTGCTTTTGCTAATGAAGGATTAAACGTGGCAATTTGTTCGCGGAACGAGCAGGAATTATTGAATTTTAAAGATGAGCTTGAACAATTTGATGCCGGGGTAAAGGTTTTTGCTATGAAGGCCGATGGCAGTAATAAAGCCGAACTGCTGAAATTTGCAGCTGCAGCAGAAGCAGAATTTGGTTTTATTGATGTTGTAGTAAATAACCTGGGCACGTTCATCCCCGCAAGTATATTGGATGATAACGAGGATACCCTTCAGGTACAGATGAATACCAACCTGATGCCGGCCTATGAGTTGTACCGTTATTTTGGTAAAACCATGGCAAAGGCGCATAAAGGCCACTTTTTTAATATATGTTCGGTAGCCGCTATAAACCCGGTGCCACAAGCGGGTAGTTACAGTGTAACAAAGTATGCGTTGTTAGGTCTAACAAGAGTAATGAGGCTCGAGATGCAGGAGCATGGTGTAAAAGTTACCGCCGTAATTCCGGGATCAACGTTAACGGATTCATGGAAAGGCGCGGTGGTTGACCCAAATACCATGGTGCTGCCCGAAGACATAGCATCGGCAATCATCAATATTTACAGGATGAGCCCCGGCGCCAATGTCGACGAAATCATCATCAAACCTGCGCCGGGCCAGTTATGATAAATCAACTTAAAACATAAACGAACATAAATTATGGAAAAGAAACTTCATCGCGATGAACACCGAAAGGTAATAGGCGGTGTTTGCGCGGGCCTTGCCGAGCACTTTGGCACGGATGTGGCAGTTATCAGGGCGATATTTTTGGTAACCCTTATTTTAAAAGGCTTTAGCTTACCTATATATATAGTACTATGGATAGTATTGCCCAAGAAAGGCTTTGACTTTACCCCCGGCGTTGATTACAGGGTACCTCCGCAGGATAACCCGTTTACAGGTGCTCCACAATCAGGGCCATTTTACGACCCGAAATTTGCCGGCCGGCCTTTTAATCCTCCGCCATTTGTAAATCCTCCTAAAAAGCAGGCTTCAACAGTTGGGTTAATATTTGGCGTGGCGATGATCTTTTTGGGGTCGATATTTCTGCTTAACGAGCTTGACCTGATGCCCGACTGGGATTTTGAAAGCCTTTGGCCCGTAATGCTGGTAGGCGCCGGTATTGCCCTGATAATTTCAGGAGTAAAAAAACAGCCATGGGAAAAACAAAACTGGCATGCTAACGAGGTAACAGACGCTCCGGAAGCCGAACCTGCTAAAGACGAAACAGAAACAAAAGATACACCTCCAACTATATAATATTATGAGAAGCGATAAACTTGTTCCGGGCGCGATCCTGGTATTGTTGGGAGTGGTATTCCTGCTGGATAACTTCCACGTAATAAATTTCGACTGGATGAACCTCCTGTATCTATGGCCTATATTTTTAATAATGGGGGGTATCAGCCTGGTATTTGCAGGCAACCGGTCGCCATTAGCAACTATCCTGAAGCTGGCGGTTGTAGTAGGCTGCTTTGCATTGCTGGTATTTGGCAACTTTGGCAAACGCTACCATTTTTGGCCAAATGCATGGACCTTCCACAGCGATGATTATAATAATAATGACGACGACGACAGCGATACTACCAACACCGATCAGGGCGTGGTTAAAATAGGCGGCGATAAAACTTTTAAACAGGAGTATACTGCGGATATTAAACATGCCCGCCTTAACATCAGCGGCGGCGGTACCATATATAATTTAATCGACAGCACTGCCGATTTGTTCAATGCCCAAACGCAGGAACTTTACGGTAAGTATACCTTTAACCATAGTAAGGATGATTCGGTATATGTGCTTAACCTTAATTTGAAAAATAATAAAGGTTTTCATTTTGACTCCGACGACCGCAAAAACAATAAGGCCGACATCAAATTAAACACCAATCCGGTTTGGGATATTGACGTAACTACAGGTGCAACAGATTTAAATTTTGATCTTTCAAAATTTAAAATAAAAAGCTTATCTTTAAAGGGCGGTGCAGCCTCGTTTGATGTTAAGCTTGGAGCCCCTCTTGTCAATACTAATATAGAGGTTTCAACCGGCGCGTCGGAGGTTACTATAAGGGTACCAAAGGGCGCTGCATGCCGTATCACCTCCAATACCGGCCTCTCATCAAACGAGTTTGAGGGCTTTAGTAAAAAGAGTGATAACGACTACGAAACCGATGGCTTTGATGCCGCAAAAAACAGGATCCTGATCCATATGAGTGGTGGGATCTCTGATTTTAAAGTTAACCGATATTAACCTAAATCCTGAGTAAAACGATACCGGGACATAATACAACAATAATGACTTGCCATCCGCTCCATCAATTTGATGGAGCGTTTTTTTTGCACCATATTGTAATGCTGGTTCAGGGTTTTGTCATTTAAGACAAGGGTGGGGTTAAAAAGTGTTAAATTGAAAACCTTTGGTACAAAAAATAAGTTTAATTTACAGCACAAATAATCTACTATGAAATACCGATACCTTGCATTATCCGCATTACTGTTTTTAGCGTGCACCGTAAATGCCCAAACCGTTGTAAAAGGCACTGTTTTTGAGTTTGGTAAAAACAATAAAATGGGGGGTGTTTTTGTGCGCGATAACCAGAACCGGCAGATGACCATTACCGATAGCAAAGGTAATTTCAGTATCCGTACCGAAACAGGGCATACACTTATTTTCAGTTCTCCGGGTTATGTATCGGATACCTTATATGTTACCGATTTTACCAACAAAAAAATAGAATTGGTTGCTCAAACCATAGCTTTAAAGCAGGTTAACATCAACGCCAAACGCGAAACTTTTGATGCTCATAAAGAATATCCCGAGGTATACACCCGGAGTAAAATTTATCCCCTGTCCCCAACCTCATGGTTTAGCAAGGAAGCAAAAGACGCCCGTCGTTTAAAAAAATACTTTAAGCACGAAGAAGAAGAGCGCCATGTAGACGAAGTGTTTACCATGAACTACGTGCAAAGCATTATTCCGTTGCGTGGCCGGGAGCTTGAAAATTTCATGACGCTTTACAGGCCGTCATACGCGTTCATCAAAAGTAACAGTGGTCCGTCGCTGGCGGTTTATATCAATGATTCGTACAAGAAGTATCTGGCACTACCGGCTGATAAACGTACGCTGCCTGATTTGAAAGAGTAGTTTTTTAGTAGCAGCGACAGTTGCAGTAGCAGTTTGGGTTAGATATGAGTTGGCGCAGTTAGCATTAATCAATCTGCCCAAACGCTGATATCGTTAGTAATGATCTTTTGATAGAGGAGTTCGATTTGGCTTTTCAGGATCCGGTCTTCCGATAGTAGGGGCAGATTGTTGATGTCAAAATACTGCACATCCAGCACATCAAAGCCTTTATTAATTTCTGTGGTTATGGCTTTACAGTAGAAAACCATTTTATACACATAAAAAGGCTGTGGCGGGTGCGGGTGCATTTTTTTATCAAATACGGCCAGCAGCCTGTCGGCGGTAACCTGCAGACCGGTTTCCTCCCAAAACTCCTTTACAATGGTTTCCTTAGGTGTATAGCCTATATCGCCCCATCCACCGGGTAACGACCATTTGCCATCCCCGCTTTCGCGGGCCAGCAGGACCTTGTTATCCGGCGAAAGCAGGATGCCACGTAAATCAACTTTGGCAGTAGGGTAATCTCTGGCCTGCGGAAATAACAGGTTGATGGTTGCGGCACCATAACCGCTTACCTCATCAAACATTTGCGTGCTCAGGTGCCGCAGCTCCTGGTAGCGTTCAATGTCATATTCATTTTTGGCATAAAGCAGGCCGGTATCGGCAATGGAGCGTAGTTGGGTTATAAGAGAGAGGAGATTGGTCTTGGGCATAGTAGGTGTTGATATTTTGGCATGGTGAAGCATCTTCTTCGTCCTGTATAGCAGTTATGCAAAGTGAAGAAGATCTTTCGCTATCACTCAAGATGACAAATAAAATCAATAAATGTTCAGTTGTCGATAGAAAATCCGAAATCGAAAATCCCAATTCCGAAATCAAAGAGATTACCCTCTGCCTAACAGTTCGTCAAGCTTATTGCGTTCGGTTTGGAGTTCGCGGGCAAGTTTCTTTTCCTTTTCGTTGGCTTTGGCTTTGAAGGCTTTGTATTCCTCATCAAGCTCTTCGTATAGCTTAATGCGGTATTTGGCTTCGCGGCTGTGTGCGCCTGAGCGGGCTATCACAATAACAGCAACTACACCAAAAACAATAACCAGTCCCCACATTACCAGGTTGTAAGTCGCTTTGGTGAACGGGATCCCCAACAGGCTAATTTCATCGCGCTTGGCATTTGATTCGTTTAGTGCCTGTTCCTTAGTATTAGCGTCTGCTTTAAGCGTCTCGACATTTTTACCCTGTTCGGCAAGTTTAGCCCGGGCCTCTTTAAGCTGGCGGCGCTCGGTGTTCAGGGTATCCTTCATGTTTTTCCACAGGGCGGCAACCAGCGGCTGCTGATAGTGGTATAGTTTGCTGAGCAGGTATTTGTACTGGCCATTAAGGCTTTTATCTTTTTGAAGGGCCGAATCGGCAGCAGCACTGATTTTGGGCAGGGTATAAGCAGATTTAGCCGGTTGTTGCGACGTTACAGCCGGATTTTTAAGCGCTGCCGGGCTCGATCTTACAATGGGCGGAATAGCATTGGGCTTTAAGGCAGCGGCTTTTTTCCTGGTGCTGTCCTGTGCAAAAGTTGCCGCAACACTGCCCGTTATCATCGCTATTAAAACCGTTATCGTAAGTAGTAAATGCTTGTTCATCAAATGTAAAATTAGGTATATGCTATTAACAAAACAGGATGTTTACGGTTTTTATTATATGCACCCTGCGTTTTTGAGGCTAAAATAAGCTTTCGTACGTAATTAACCTACTCATAGTTATATTAGCGGCATGAATATAGGTATTATTGGGTTAGGTGATATGGGCCGCCTTTACGCAAAGGCTTTCGCAAAGGCCGGTTACACCGTTTCGGGCTGCGACCTGCCTGCCAACCGTGAAAAGCTTGAAGAAGAGCTTACGCCCCACGGCATCACCGTAATGGATCACGGCAGCGATGTTGCCCGCATCAACGACCTGATTATCTATTCGGTTGAGGCCGATAGCATGGAGCGTGTGGTTGCAGAGTATGGCCCTTCAACCAAGTACGGCGCTATAGTGGCCGGGCAAACTTCGGTCAAGTCCCCGGAGATTGCCACCTTTGAAAAGCACTTGCCTGCCGATGCCCAGATAGTTACTTTTCATGGCATGCACGGCCCGGGGTTTGAACCCGCCGGGCAAACCCTCATCCTGATCCCCCACCGCTCAACACCCGATGCCTACCAGCGCATGTACGACCTGTTTACGGCCATTGGCAGCAATATAGTTGAAATTGCCGACTATCACGAGCACGACCGCATCGTAGCCGATACCCAGGCCGTTACCCACGTTGGTTTTGAGAGCATGGGCACCGCCTGGAAATCGGCCGGGTTTTTCCCCTGGGAAAACGCTTCATATATTGGGGGGATAGATAATGTGAAGATCCTGACCACCCTCCGCATCTTTAGCTATAAGGCCCACGTTTACGCGGGGTTGGCCATCCTCAACCCGTATGCCCGCCAGCAGGTGAAACGCTATGCCGAATCGGAGTCGGAGTTGTTTAAGTTGATGATCAAGGAAGAGGCCGATGCATTTAAGCAACGCCTTTATCGCGCACGCGATTTTGTTTTTCACGAAAGCCGCAAGCCTATTATGCTTAATGATACCGTGATGAAGGAGTTTTCGCTGTCACAGCATGCCGATCATCAAAAGCCCAACTCGCACCTCAGTATCCTGAGCATGGTTGATGCCTGGTACCACCTCGGCGTTAACCCGTATGATAACCTCATTTGCCAAACCCCGCCTTTCCGCCTGCGCTTGGGTATTGCCGAATACCTGTTTAAGAATGAAGAGCTGCTGGAAGAATCACTGGAAACAGCGCTGTACGATAAAACCATCCGCGGCGACGACCTGGAGTTTCACTCGGCGGTGAGGGAATGGTCGGCTATTATTGGATATGGGGATATGGAGGGTTATAAGAAACACTTTAACGATACGCAGGCATTCTTTAGCCACCGGCTTGAAGAGGGCAAAGCCCAGAGCGCGGAGCTGATCCGCAGGTTGATGATGGAATAGTTTGGTATTAGTGATTAGAGGTTGGAGATTAGAGGTTAGGGATTGATTGGCAGGTGTTCAATTTTTTAAGGTGTGAACACTTGTTGTTTTTTGTAATTTTATTGTTGCTGATAGTCAGCTGTTTATAAAATCCGTAAAATCATCTATTCGCTGTTTTGAACAGGTTGGTATTGATAATCAATGTGTTGTAATTTTGGCTCGTAAAATGTTGAACACCCTGTTTTTGAAAAATTGAACACTGACATTGATTGTAAGCTTTCAGAAAAGCTAAGGTCATTTCAAATATTCTGATATTATATCAAATTGTTGTTCAGAGACTGCGAAAACATCTCTTCTATCTTGGTTTTTGTCATGGAATGCATAGAATATCTCGATGCTTTCCTGATTCAAAATTTTTTTAAGATAGAGCATTTCAAATCTTCGTTTTGATTGATAGATCTCATTATCATTAACCGAAAAGTAATTCAAAGTAAAGAAGTTATCTGCTTTCCATTTTGAGGTACGGTGATATTTAACGAAATAAACTCTTTCAAAGGAAGGATGTTCTAAAATATTGTCGATAACACAATGGTCTGAAATTAAATGGTTTTCGAGGTATATAGAGCAAATCCATGGGCCGCCCATGTTAATGATCTGCTCTATATTCTCTATATTAAATTCTAAGCCACAAAGTTTTTTCTTCATTGTATCAAGGAATATATCAGCAAATGGCTAACTATAAGATTCGAGGAACTCATCTATAGTATCTTCACTATCCATGTTCAGAATAGCATTTGCTAATTTTACTTGCCCTTTAGCTAATGCAATTGCTGTTAATGCTGTTGCTGCTAAATCTAAATCCCAATCTTGGTTCATAGCAAGTTTTGCAAGCTCTGCCAAATCTTCAATAGCTTTCTTATAATTTGGCTTTAATTTATTAGGTAAAAGTGGATTGTCTTTATGCCTTTGTATTTCGATCACCGAAACCAGCCCAAGTATATTATAATCTACAATTTGTTTCTGTTTAGCTATTCTGACCAAATGAGGAACTGAATAATATGAGGCTAAACCAACGTCTCCCTGATGGTGCAGCTCGTTCCATAGTTCTTGATAGATTTGGTTAACAGTTTGTTGATTGTCTGCAAGTTCAAGTTTCTTCAAGGCTATTGAAGCATCATATAATGTTCCTCTGTAACCGCCTTCTAAAGTTGACCATCTTGGGTCGTCAAGTTCCAATGCCAGCTCATCTACTGATTTCTTAGGGAAGAAGTCGCTTAACTTTATTGTCATAAGGTTATTTGTTTCTCAAATATATAATAAACTAATGTTGCTTCTCCCATCGGGATCAGTTATTGATACTCACAATGTTGTCGTATACATAGATCAGCAAGGCCGGTTAAGCTGAAAGCTTAACTTATTTTAGGACGATTTGTACTATCGCTAAACTTCAACCAGTGATGTATTTTGATAATCAACGCGTTACTGGTTGGTGCTTTTAAAGTGGAACACTGACAGGATGGTGTCAGTCTTAATAATTTCAATTATGCGCGACACCTATCTGACTGTCCTTATTTCCGGCGATAAATAGCTACATTTGTTGCCTAAACCAATCATAAATTATATATGCACAATTTTTATCCTGTAAAGGCAATTTTAAACCTCGTTGTTATATCCGTTTTTTCAATTTTGCTCATCTCCTGTTCAAAATCGCAACCCAAGCCACCCATTAATCCCGAAATGCCGGTTACTATAACAGCATTTGCCCCTGTAAAAGGCTTACCCAATACCGTTGTAACTATAACAGGAACAAACTTTAACACTACTATAGCTAACAACACGGTTACGTTTAACGGTGTTGCCGCCAAAATTAATTCGGTAACAGCAACTCAAATTGTAGCAACGGTACCCGCAACGGCAGTCACCGGTAAAATAGAATTACTTAGTAACGGAAAAAAGGCGGCGTCGGCTACAGGTTTTACCGTTACAACAGGATCAATGACTGATTTTGCATCTCTCGGAGCGATAAATATTGATCAAATTAAGTTTGATGGCACAGGACGTATGTTTGGTGCCGACGGTACTAACGTGTATGAAATAAAACCGGGTGCGCAAGAGGTATATTACACTAATACCTCTGTGAGTAATTTCACCGGTTTCGCTGCCGACGTACAGGGCAATTTATACATACCAGTTGCAGGCACGATATTGAAAGTATCGGCTGGAAAAAATGTATCTGTTTTAGCTGGTAGTGCTACCAGTACAGGATTAGCAGAAGGTGATGGAGCCGCTGCAAAATTAGGTTCTCAGTCAAATGATTTGCCTATTGATGCGGCAGGGAATTTGTATTATCTAAGCAGTGGCGGTTGTGTGTTTAAGGTCACTCCCGCAGGAGTTGCTACAATTATTGCAGGTGGTAAAGCCGGGGAGCAGGGATATGTTGACGGGAAAGGAAGTGCTGCGAGTTTTGGTGTTATGACCAGAGGAACTGCCGATCCAGCAGGTAATGTTTATATAGTTGATGCCGATCATTTCCGAATCCGTAAAATTACTCCCGAGGGCGAAGTTAGTACTGTTATAGGTAATGGAGCATTTGGCCTTACCGATGGCGAGGGAACAAATGCACAAATATTCGGTCCTCAATCATTGGTATCAGACGCAGAAGGTAATATATTTTTTAGCGATGCTGATTTTGAAAACCATCTCTACAGGATAAGGATGCTCAATAAATTAGGCCAGGTGATAACCCTTATTTCCGGAAATACAACAAATGGCATTGCTAACGGTGCTCTTGGAACAGCCACTACCAATCGTCCTTTGGGGCTTGCCTTTGATTCTACCGGAAATCTTTATATAGTGAACTCCGGGGTACACAAAATAAGCAAGGTTACCTTTAATTAGGCTGGGGTGAAACGATTGGTTTTATATAGCCGTATGACTCTGCCAGAATGGTGGCCGATCAGTAAATATTCAATAAACAAAAGTAATGCTATGGACAAGATACGCATCCTGGTAATTGGCCTGGAAGAAGCCGAAGTAAATGCACTTAAACAAAGTTTAAATTTTAACTACCTGATGGTGCATTATGACCTGGTACCCCAGGTGAAACTTATTGAGGGGCAGCTATATGTTGAAAGTTCATCTATACCAGGAAAGTATTTGCTCGTTAACAAAGTGATATTTCATGGTATTTACAAGGATGATCTCGATTTCATTACGCTATTGGCCATGTGGAACGGGCCATGTCTGCCTAATGCGCTTGGCATGATGGATCTGCGCCAACGCATCCCCGGCTTGGTAAGGGCCTTGTCGGTATCGAAATTTTCGGGTATCAAACGCGGAATGGTTATCGGCGAGCAGGAATACAATTCAGAAACAGAAGTTGTTGCCAAATGGGGCATATGGCATTGTGGTGAAGATAAAAATAAATTTAACGGCGAATGGACAAGTACAGAAACATCTGTTATTGAAGAATTTATTGATGGCGAAGCTGTACGCATCATGATTGTGGGTGATAAAAACTGGCAGATCAGGCTTACAGGCGACACTTGGCTAAAATCAATCCATAACGAAGGTTCGTGGGAAATGGAGATAGATCAGGAACTATTGCTTGATAGCAAGGCTATAGCCAAACACTTTAATCTCCAAACCGTGGGCGTTGATTACATTATTGGTAAAAACGGCGAAAGGTACCTGCTGGAAGTTAACCATATTCCGAACGTTACAGTTTTTCCTTTTGTAAATAAAGCGTTTATTGAGTATGCTGGTGAGTGGATGGTTTCATAATACAGAAGTAGAAATTTACTCACTGTATAAAAAAATATATCATTGGCTTGCCACATGTGCGAGCCAATGATATGAAAACAGATATACCAAATCACGCATTACTGCGCCGCTGACATTGTTTTGCTTGCCGTAGCTGTATTTATCCAGTTTAGCAACCGCTCCTGGATGTATTGTGTCCATGCCGGTGCGCAGGCGTGATAACATTCAAATTCTGGTACCAGTCCAACGTGGGTGAATACAATTTTTGTCGCATCGCCCTCGGCAGAAATATCAAAGCAAAGTTTGGTGCCGGTCCACTCGGTTTGGTTTTGTGTAAAAGTTAACTTGCTATCGGTAATCAGCCAGGCTATTTTCTTGTTGGGGACCAATTCAACAAGTTTTTGTTTGGTGTAGTGCGCCCCGTCGCCGGCAAAGAATGAAAACTCGTCGCCAGGTTTTTCCGACTCGCCTTCAAATATTTCCGAATGCAAGCCTGACCACCACCCCCGGACATTTTTTAACGCATCAAAAACTTCTTCAGGGCTTTGGTTTACCAATAAGGTTGTTGTGAAATCTGTAGTTGTCATTTTTTTGATCTTTAAGTTGAATAATTCATTATTTAACAGGCCTTGTTAAAATGGGTAACTTTAAAGTTACGTAAATGTATAGGTAACTTTTGAGTTACGCAATTTTTTCTGGAAATTTTTTATTGCTTCATTTTGAGGGCGATGTGTGTTGCGTGTTTTTATCGGGGGGATTGGCACAGACACCCTGGCGGGGCAGCGACAGGCGTGAATGGGGCGTAATAAGCACCCAGGTTAAGCTGAAAGCTCAAACCATTTGCCGGAATAAAAGATCGTGAGTTTTGTGATGATGTAGAATAGCATTCGGGCCACATGCGCCAGCGAGGGGGATCGGGAGCTGGCTATCTTAATTGCGCCTCGTATATGGTAAACATAGCGCGATCAGAAAAAAATCGTTTCAAAAAGGCAAAGCCAGCAGATGCCGGCTTTACGTTATAAAGCGTTAATGCTTAACTCAATTTTATATCACTTAATTCAATGGAAATGAATAGCGGGGCAGGAACCAAAGCGGTATTATCTTCATTCCGCTTGTAAACATGCCTGTTTGTTGGAAACTTTATACCTTGAACTTCTGTATAATCGGCCACATAATGCACGGAAGCCGCATTGTTAAGGATCTCGACATTGTAATCATGTCTCTTGAGAAGGCCTGTTTCATCAATATAGAATACCTGTTCCCTGCCATGAGTAGCAATGTCTTCGGGGAAGGTAACATGCAATCGTCTTAAAACCTCACCATTTTCAGTCCATGGTTCCAGTTCCTTTACCTCATACCCAGGCTCTGCAAGGCAAAATGGCGCATTTAAATAGGTCCACATTGCGTAACCGCTAAAATAAGTTACCTGGAGTTTTGACCAGGGGGTTTCTGTTACATATCCCTTAAAACTGTTTCGCGGAAAATAAAGCTGATCAACCAATAGGTCATTGTCGTCGATGATGGCAACTTTATGTGCTTCAAACGTATTGTGCCAATCTTCTTTTAAGAAAGGATAAAAAGAAACATGTTGCTTTGTTGTGCTTGACAAGACATTAATATCATCCATTATACCCGGTACCTGCTTAAATGCCCAGGTGACACCGCCAATCTTAAGGTGCGCGGATATGTTTTTAAATTTTTTCCAGTTATCTAAGCCGCCATGGGCGTCGATTGTAAATTTCAAGAGGTCGTTCATATATGAGTTATTTGCTTTGTTTGTCTAAAGAAACTAAACGTGTATTTGTAGTTGCTTTTTGCAAGTGTAAATATAGATATATTTACTTGTTATTTGCAAGTGCAAATTTCTTCGTTGATTTTTTTATCGCCCGTTTTATATTTAAATTTGCGCTTGTGATCAGCAAGCGCAATGGTTGTTGACGATTACGACGATATGATAAAAAAGATAAAGAAACGTTCGGCTTGTCCGATCAGCTTCAGCCTTGACTTTCTCGGTGATAAATGGACGCTGCTCATCATCCGGGACATTCTGCTTAACAATAAAAATACCTTTGGAGAGTTCATTCAGTCAGCTGAGGGTATCGCGACCAATGTGTTAACAGATCGGTTAAAAATGCTGGAAAGCGAAGGATTCATTATGAAATACCCGGTTCCCGGTAAGCCGAGGGTGGCCTATTGTCTTACGGAGAGGGGTGTCGGGCTTATCCCGATCATCATGGAAATGGCCCTTTGGGGAGTGTCAGAAAATAATACCGAGATCAAAAAGGAATTGACGGTGGCACTCAAAAACGATAAGGCAGGTGTTATATCGGCATTGGCGACTAAACACCTCGAGATATACGGGCAAAGGAAGGAATCAAGGATAGAACCGGATCTTCCCAGCGCCTAATGATCAAACATCCCGTGCTGAAATTTCAAATTTCCTTGCTCTGACATTGGCAGTTCAGTTTTCATTAAATTAGATGAACCAGGTGCATGCAAGCTGTTTTTAACGGAAGGCCAAAGCCCGAACTCAACGGTGATGACCTGCCGGCCTAAATAATGATCGTGCTTCGGCCCTGTACCTCGTCGTCCAGCTTCGCAGAAGCAAAGTAGTCGATCCTTAGGCTGGCGCAAGCGTGTAAACTTATTTTAGGACGATACAGTGTGTCGCGGCGGCGCTACCGCAAGTGTTTGATAAATCAGAACAATTTTTTGCCCGTAATTTTTCGTTCAGTATATTTAAAACTTATTGATCACAACCTGAACTTTACATGCGCCAGTTCAAAGCCAAGTTTAAGTACATTTTTTTACCCTTTGTTTTTATAGGCCTTTGCACCATAATTATTTATACCTTTTTGCATTGGCTGCTGCTTATCAGGTTTAATGTTTTTACGCTGAAAGATAAAGATGCCGATTTTCTTATCCCCGGTATTGTAGGTTTTGTTTTGCCACAGCTTTTGCTTTTTCCTAAGTTGAGGCAATTAAAGGCATATAAAGCAACCAGTCGTGATCCAATAACTATTTTGATAATGGTAGGCGGTTTTACATTTGCTGTACCAATCTGTATCGCACAAAATTATCTGGAGTCAGCTACCGGTAAGCTAACCCGGCTGGATAGCATAAGCGAGGTACATTATTTGCCGGCGACTAAGTATTATACCGTTAAACAGAAGTATCCTAACAAGCATATGGCCCACTTTAAGGTGATATTTTCTGTTAGTGGTAAAAATAACGTAGATTTTAATATGGATGCTTATGCTGCGGTGCCGGTTTTTGACCGTGTTTTTCCCGATACCAGCAAGATAGCTGCTATGCGGAACAGGGTAAACCCTAAAACACTGGTGATCATCAATGACACGCTGCGCAATATGTTATTTTTAAAAAAATTACCTGCCGACTCGATAATGATGATGCGTTATGTCAATCCTACTATGGTGATGCCTAAATACGGTGAGGCCGGTAAGTACGGCGCGTTAGCGGTTGTAACCCGGAGTTATAAATTTAAGATAAAGCCTATAATCCCCAAAATAGAGCCCGCCGCGTGGTTTGTTTTTAAATACCACAAAACTATCAGCAATAGTTTATCCACGAGTGAAAAGAATTCCTATTTCAGTCAGTTTGCAAAAGATTGCGACACCGCTTTCAAATACAAACCGTTAAACAAATTTATATACCTGGCCCGCTTACCTAATGATGATGAGGTATCCAACTACGAGGCGGCCATAAACTCGCGCGATGATGTTGCTGAAGGAGAGCAAACAATGCTTTCGCCTGTTTACGAGTCGTTTGAAAAACGGAATGGCAATAAGCTTGCATGGATTGGCGGATCATTTACCGTCGGAGCAACGCTGTTTTTACTCCTGCTTGGGTTATTCAGAATTAAAGGTTTGGATAATTTTGAGGAGGGGATGTTTGAAAAATGGGAGAAAGACGTGATAAACAGGCGTTGAGTTTATAGAGCTGAATTTCGACGGAGGTAATGGTTTGTTACCAACCCTGTGATTAGTGAGATAAATTGAACAACAAGCCACTTCAAAACACTTGACAATCCCCTGATAATCCTCTATTCCAATTTTAACCCAGGTTAAAATTTCATGCGATTGACAACGGTACTTTTGTTCTGTCGGAAGACACAACAACAAAAAACAAAATCATGAAACGTACAGCAAATGCACATTGGAACGGTACCTTACAGGATGGTAGGGGCGAGATCACTACTCAAAGCACCGTATTAAATAAAACACAATATTCTTTCAAAACCCGTTTTGCCGAGGGCGTAGGTACCAATCCTGAAGAACTGATTGCAGCGGCCCACGCCGGTTGTTTTACCATGGCGGTTAGCGCAGCATTAACACAGGCCGGTTATACCCCTGGTGATCTGACTACCGATGCCATTCTTGACCTGGATATGCAGGCATTAAGTATAACAGCTATAGCTTTAAACCTGAAAGCCACTGCTATTGACGGCCTTAGTGAGCAACAGTTTAAAGAAATTGCTGAAGGTGCAAAAGCAAATTGTATCATCTCCAAAGCTTTGAATGTGCCTATTTCACTGGATGTAATTTACGCTTAAGTAAATTTTGCTTTGGTATGCTATTCAGAGGACCGGTGAAGCCGGTCCTTTGTTTTTATGATGGATGCTGTCATTTTTTATTACCCTTCACGGGTTACGATTTAAGAATAATATAAATTTCACCGCTACCGCAAGGCAATGTCATTAAGTTATGGAACATTCCCAGAGGGGGAACCGGTTGTAGCAATATATTATACCGAAAACAACCGTGCCAGAGGTACGGAACACCCGAGTTGTGTACCTCCGGCACACTAAAAACACTGTTTATTTGATTTCTACAAGCCTTTTGCACCTCTGGTGCAACCTGTCAATCCCTGTCTTTACATTGAACCTAAACGCGGGCTACAAACGAGGACGCCTGCAGCAGCGATGGGACCAAACTTCCTACCACGTTAGATTCTGTGTTGATATGCAAAAGTTATTTTTTATTTTTGAGTCTTAGGCAGCTTTATGTTAGCCTGTTTAGGGCAGTCCTTCAATTGAAGCGACTGCTCTAACTATTTTCGGATATGTGTGCATTCTGTTGAAGGTAGTGTTTTTCGAATGGTTTGTTGGTTTTGTATATAGTGTATACCATCTCCAATAATTTTCTTTGTACTGCTACAGTAGCTTTCATTTTCACGCTATTTCGGGATACGATCCGGACAAATATAGCTTTATATCTTTCTGAATGTCTTATGGCCGCTAATGCAGGTAAGTGCATGGCTTTTCGTAAATGCTTGTTCCCCCTTTTAGATATCTTGGGTTTGCCCTTAACGGATGAGCCGGATTCTTTTTCCCTGACATCCAGCCCGGCGTAACTGGTCAGCTGCTTTTTACTCCTGATCAGCTCAAAGCCGTTTGTTTCGGCTATGATCACAGTGGCCGTTAATAAGCCGACTCCAGGAATAGTGGTAATGGTAGCCAGTGTTTGTTTTAAATGTTTGTCCTGTGCTACAGCTGTTCTAATCTCAGTAAGTATTTCTTTAAGTTGTTCACCAATCATCTTTATCCTGTCCATCATTCTGCGGATAGTATCTTCCCCCGGAAAAGCTTCGGACTGTTCAGCATGTAGCTGGTTCTTGATCATGGTTCTTTCTGCAATAAGTTGTTCTCTTTCACGGGTTATCTGCCGCAGGGTCCTGAACACCCTTTTGGGTTGTACCCAGTTATCCAGTTTCTTTTCAAGTCCGAACATGGCTATGGCAAAAGACATTGATTTATCGGTAATTGTTTTGATCTCCAGTGTCTTGAAGAAGTTCGAGATCTTGTTGGGCATGACAATACTTACAGCATACCCTTTGCCGGCCAGATAATAAGCAAGGCGCTCGTGGTATACACCTGTGGCCTCCATTACATATCTTAATGGATATTGGGGGATGCTTTGCTTGTTTATCCATACTTCCAGGTTTGCAAATCCTTTTTCATTGTTTGGAAAAATCTTGTTCGCATAAACTGTTATAACTGCCTGCTCATCCATCTTGCCGATAGAAACCACCAGCTCTTTTTGAGCCACATCAATACCTACTACTTGTTTTAATAATCTGCTTGCCATTGATCAAAGTTTTTAACTGTTATAAGTGAAAACCTTTCTTCGTTTTTCCTCCTGTTGGTTATCCTGGATATACTGCCTGGTCGTATTCCTTACATTCTGTTCAAACTCAAAAAAGTAAAGGAGTGAGGCTATATCTAACGCTCAACATGCTCAAGGCTGTTTGGGATTGCTGTGCTCTCACTCTTTTCACTCATAAAATCATTACAATAATATTAGATGTAAACATAGGAGGGATTGCAGCGGAAAACCCACAGCTTGGGCAGGCATTAATGATCGGCCAAGGCGAGGATTTGCAGCGGAAAGCCCGGGTCGCAGGCAACGCCAATATCTGTTTTCATTAGAGGATAGAATATCTTATCCAAACCTGAGCTCCTAAATAAAACTATTTCTCCCTTTCTTCTTAATTTACATTTGTCTGCCTTTAGCTCAACAAAATATACTACCCAACCCAATTCCTCATCCATTCCTCCTCACAATACCTTATATTAGTATAGGTTTTCATACCTGCCAATTATAGTCCTCATTTAAAAAGTCGAACATGAAAAAGGTATCGCTGTTATTTGTGTTCCCTGTGGTGTTGTTCGCTACCTATTTGTTTGCGTTCCAGGGAAAAAAATTTAAAGTATCGGGCAAAATAAAACCGGTAACCCCGGTAATGTGCGGATCGGGTATAGTACAGGATGCAGATACGGCACGGAACGGCAAATTTATACAGCGCTTACCCGGCTGGGGGCATCACAGCTATGCCATTGCTGCCCATAATGACAGCGCCCGGTTTTATTTTAACCAGGGCCTAACCATGTATTACAGCTACCACATGAAGGAGGCATTCGCGTCGTTCAAAGAAGCGTCGCGCTTTGACCCCTCGGCCGCTATGACTTACTGGGGGCAGGCTTTAAGCCTGGGCCCTTACTATAACGCCGGCGGACCTTATGTTGCTCCTGCCGGTTTGCCTGCTGTTTTGAAACAAATGAACGCTGTTGCCGGCAGTGCCCCCGAAAAGGAAAAAGCCTTGATAGCGGCGATGAACCTTCGTTACCCGCAGGGGGGCACCAACGCAAGCGACAATGAAGCTTATGCACAGGATCTGAAGAAACTGATGCAGGCTTACCCAACCGATGCCGACCTTAAGATGCTGTATATCGACGCGGTAATGCTCATTCACCCTTGGGATTTTTGGGCGCCCGACGGTACCGATAAACCCTGGACAGCCGAACTGGTTACCTTGTGTAAAGGCGTTTTAAATACCAATCCGGAGCACCCGGCG
Organism: Mucilaginibacter sp. Mucisp73; assembly: GCF_059491465.1. Taxonomy (NCBI): domain Bacteria; kingdom Pseudomonadati; phylum Bacteroidota; class Sphingobacteriia; order Sphingobacteriales; family Sphingobacteriaceae; genus Mucilaginibacter; species Mucilaginibacter sp. Mucisp73. Next base: position 297,872 of record NZ_CP168507.1, read on the forward strand.
GCGCTGCATTATTATATCCATTTAACCGAGGCTTCGCGTAACCCCGGCGCCGCACTGGCCAATGCAGGGGCTTTAAAAAGGTTGTTCCCCGGTATCGGGCATATGGTGCATATGGCCAGTCATGTTTATCAGCGCAATGGTTTGTATTTTCAGGGTGTTGACGTTAATGAAAAAGCAGCAAAATGTATTGTTACTTATGCCGCCCTGGCGCCTAATTTAAAGCTCACAAAAATAAACTCTCATTTTTACGCTGTCGAAACACTTTGTGCCTTTAACGGGGCTATGTACGAGCGGGGGATGGAAGCGGCCCAACGCTGCCGCAATGCGGTAAAACCTTCGGCAGGCGATACTTATTCGCAATACCTGTACATGATGCCCGTATTTACCATGATGCGCCTTGGCAAATGGCACGAACTGCTGAAAGACAGCGTTGGCCCCAATGGCGACTGGGCTTATGCGCAGGTGTTATACCATTTTGCCCGCGGAATGGCATTTCTGTATACGGGCGGGCAGGATTCGGCCGTGGCCCAGCTTGCTTTATTGCGTGGTAGGCTTGATGATGCCTCTTTAAAACAGCGGCATATTCCTTTTAATATCGCGCTGGATGGCGCCACCGTTGCCGAAAATATATTGGATGGTGCTATTTTACTTGGCCGCAATAAGTTTGATGATGGTATGGCGGCATTAAAAAAAGCAGTGCAGACAGAGGATAACATGATTTACTCGGAACCTGCCGAGTGGCCTATCCCGGCAAGGCAGTTCCTGGGGGCCTACCTGCTCAAAACCGATTATAACCCCCAGGCCGAAAAAGTTTTCCGCGAAGACCTGGAACGTAACCCGGGTAACGGCTGGTCGATGCTGGGCATGTACCAAAGTTTAAAGGCGCAAAACCGTACCGAAAAGTTGCCTTATTACAAGGCGGGCTTCACGCGCTCGTTTTCGCATGCTGATGAGGTGCCCGTAAGTTCGGTGGTTATGAATTAGGGCAATGTTCCGGGCGACACGGTGCGGGGCCGGTTTTTGTTGGTTAGCTTTCGGGGAAAAATCTAAATACTTTTGTAGTTTAGGCTCAAATCTAAAAGCCTTAACCCGGAATGTAAGTGAACAGATACCTAACCCAAAGATTTGTTTTATGCGCCCTTTTTATAATCGCAATAATATTAGCGGGGATTCAATTTTTAAGCGACCGGGGCGTATGGCTTGATGAAGCTGTATTAACCCTTAATTTAATACACCGTAATGCTGTTGGTCTGTTCCGTCCTCTTGATTACAATGGGGTTGCGCCTGTGTTGTTCCTGCTTATTCAAAAAGCATTTATATCGCTGGTGCCCAGATCAGATTATGCGCTTAAGGTATTTCCACTTATCTGCTATTTGGCGTTCCTGCCTCTGTTTGCCCGGATACTAAGCAGGCTTTTCAAAAGCATTTACAGCATTATTTTAGGATTGAGCCTGGTTGTTTTTAATCAAACCATAATTTATTACTCAAGCGAGGCCAAGCAGTATATTGTCGATCTTCTGGTAATTACCATATTCTATTATCTGTTGATTGAAGAGAAAGCATTAAAGGGGTTTTACTATAAGCTTTTGGTACTGGGCTTAATCTGCATATATCTCTCCAACATCACACCAATTATCCTGCTTACGGTTGATGTTTACCTGTTTTATAAATCGAGATCGGAAAATAGGCCCCTGGGCAGGCATTTTATAATCACCAATTTATGTTGGGGTGTTTTCTTTGCTTTATATTATTTTGTGTTTATCTACAGCCATCCAACACAACATAAAATGGTTGGTTACTGGTCAAACGCGGGTGCTTTTATGCCCCTTGATTCGTCGTTTTGGGGGTGGATGGCAGGTCGCTTTCACGGGATTTTTTATTTTCTTTTTTACTTCGGGCAACTTATCGGGAGTTGTATTATGGCATTATTCGGCCTGGGTGTCGTACTGTTGGTTAGGTACAGAAGATACGATCTCATGATATTAACATTACTGCCGGTTTGCGTCCATCTTGTTTTATCCGGATTTAAATTATATCCGTTCGAAACCCGCTTATATTTGTACTTAACCCCTGGCCTGGTCATTACGTGCGTATTCAGTTATGAGTTTTTAGTCACCGGGCTATCTCATTTGAGATTTGGAAAAGTTATCGGTTTTATCTTTTTACTGCTTCCGGCATTAATGGCCAGGGTTGTATTTATACATCAGCCACCGTACACGCAGCATGATGATATTAAAAGGGGGATTGAAGCCATCAATAAAAAATTTGAAAAAGGCGATGCCCTTTATACCGGCAACTTAACAGGCTTACCGGTAAAATACTATAAAGATTTAGGTGTTATAGATGGGCGGCTTGATGTAATCTATAGGGATGGCCTTTTAAATACGCGTCCTTATGCCGTTAAGCGTTTGTGGGTACTTACATATTCCGTTGAAGATCAACCCCAGGAACTTTCTGAACTATTGAAAAGCAGGCAATTAATAAAAAAAGACAGTTTTGAAACCCGCGGCGGTGTACACTTTAGCTTGTTTGCGCAAGGTAATGCACTTGTTCAAAAAAAATAGTTGCGATAAAATAGAACTGAATTACTGTAAATCGCGAGTATACCACGCTTTTGCCGGCGTTGCATGCCCGCGCCGGATGGGGGCTTTCCATGGCCAGGCCTGCATTGGGAGCGTTATGTCATTGCTGTTCAATTGTTATTATAAATGTTTAAATTTGTTATATGACAACGTTAACAATTGAAATACCCGAAAAGGCAGGGAAAACGCTGGCCGACCTTGTTGAGCAGTTAGGAGGGAAGGTTATTTCTATAAAGAAAGACAAAGAGACAAAAGGCGAGAAGAAGAAAAAACAGGTATTAGACGATCTGGAAGAGTCAGTAAAGTTTGTCAGGTTGCATCAGCAGGGTAAAGTTGAAGCAAAAACGATACAAGAATTACTTAATGAGCTTTAAGATTCTGCCAACCCCGGCGTTTGTCCGTGAACTTAAGAAGCTTTCTAAAAAGTACATTTCTTTAAAGAAGGATTTAACAGTTTTAATTGCCGAATTAGTTGAAAATCCGAAATCAGGAACTCCTTTAGGAAATACCTGTTATAAAATTCGGATGGCTATTACTTCAAAAAATAAGGGAAAATCGGCCGGTGCAAGAATAATTACCTATGTTCAGGTTGTTAATGGAACGGTTTACTTATTATCTATCTATGATAAATCTGATCTGGATAATATAAGTGATAGTGAGTTAATAAGCCGCATAAAAGATCTGTGATTTTTAGGCTGACATGCTAATTCTTTGCTTAAGGGTCCATGGTCGGCATGCTGTCAGCAAATAGCCCCTCAATCCCCCCAATCTTTAAAAATTTCCCCGGCCCATCTTCAGTTTTACGCCGTCAACCGGGTGATGTTGTAACATACCTCCCAAAATGGCTGTGAAAAGTGAAAAAATCAAACCGGCTAATGCTTAGCCAAATACCTTTCAAACATATGTTAAAACGCGGACGCAAAAATTATAAAAAAATAACTTACTAACTATTTGATAATTAATACAAAGTTTCTATCTTTGCCGTCCCTTTCGGGGGAGAAATATGCCTTGAACGAAGCCCTACTGCTTCGATGGGCACAAAAACAATTAAAAAAATGTCAGGAATTATTGGTAAAAAAGTAGGAATGACCAGCATTTTCGACGAAACAGGGAAAAACATTCCCTGCACAGTAATCGAAGCTGGCCCTTGCGTGGTAACACAAGTTAAGTCTGTGGATACAGACGGGTACGCTGCTGTTCAGTTAGCGTATGGCGACAAAAAGGAAAAAAACACTTCTGCCCCTCTAAAAGGACACTTCCAGAAAGCCGGTAGCGATCCAAAGCGTAAACTGGTTGAATTCAAAACTTTCGAAGATCAAAAAGCATTAGGCGACACCGTTACTGTCGACATTTTTGCTGCGGGAGATTTTGTTGACGTGGTAGGTACCTCAAAAGGTAAGGGTTTTCAGGGTGTGGTAAAACGTCATGGTTTTGGCGGCGTGGGTATGCAAACTCACGGTCAGCACAACCGTTTACGTGCGCCAGGTTCTTTGGGTGCGTCATCATGGCCATCACGTGTATTTAAAGGTATGCGCATGGCAGGTCAAACCGGAAACGCCCGTGTTAAAATACAAAACCTTGAAGTAGTTAAGGTTTTCGCGGAGCAGAATCTGTTAGTAGTTAAAGGTTCCATCCCCGGAGCTAAGGGTTCATTCGTAATAGTGGATAAATAAGATGGAAGTTAACGTATTAAACGTATCAGGTAAAGAAACAGGTGCCAAGGTGCAGCTTCCTGAGTCGGTTTTCGGTATTGAGCCAAATGATCACGCTATCTATCTTGATGTTAAGCAATTTCTTGCTAACCAGCGTCAGGGTACACACAAATCAAAACAGCGTAATGAAATTGCAGGTTCAACCCGCAAATTATACAAACAAAAAGGTACAGGCGGTGCCCGTGCCGGTGGTATTAAATCACCATTATTTAACGGTGGTGGCCGTGTATTCGGTCCGCAACCACGCGATTATAGCTTCAAATTAAACAAAAAGCTTAAATCACTGGCCCGTAAATCAGCTTTATCATACAAAGCAAAAGATAACAATATTTTAGTGTTAGAGGATTTTAGCTTTGATAGCATCAAAACTAAAAACTACATTAAATTGGAGGCCGATCTGAATGTTACTAATGAAAAAACATTATTAGTAGTAGCATCTGCCGAAAATAACAATGTGTATTTATCAAGCAGGAACCTGAAGAAAAGCAAAGTAATTTCAGTTGAGCAGCTTAACACTTATGATGTGTTAAACGCAGGCAAGTTGTTGTTAACTACAGGTGCTGTTAAAACTTTGGAGGAAGCATTAGCTAAGTAATTATGGAAATTTTAAAACAACCCCTACTTACTGAAAAAGTTACTCAGTTAACTGACAAGCTTAACCGTTATGCTTTCAAAGTTGATCACAGGGCTAACAAAATTCAGATCAAGAGTGCCATTGAGGCAATGTACGGTGTAAACGTTACGGCGGTAAACACCATGAAATACGTCGGCAAACTTAAAACTCGCAATACTAAGGCAGGCGCCGTTCAGGGCCGTTCAGCTACTTACAAAAAAGCGATCATTACGTTAAAGGACGGAGAAGTAATTGATTTTTACAGCAATATATAATTATAGAAATGGCAGTAAAGAGATTTAAACCGGTTACCCCGGGTACCCGCTTCAGAGTTGATGTATCTAATTCAGATATCACAACAAACGTTCCTGAAAAATCGTTGGTTGTAGCATCAAACAAAAGATCGGGCGGTCGTAACAACAGCGGTAAAATGACTATGCGCTACTTAGGTGGTGGTCATAAACAAGCATACAGGTTAATTGATTTTAAACGTAATAAGTTTGATATCCCGGCAAAAGTTGCAACTATCGAGTACGATCCTAACCGTTCGGCACGTATAGCCCTGCTACACTTTGCTGATGGCGAGAAAAGGTACATGATTGCTCCGGAAGGCTTAACAGTTGGTACAATTGTAACAGCAGGCGAAACAGCAGCTCCCGAAGTAGGTAATACCTTACCATTAAAGAATATCCCTCTTGGTTCGATCATTCACAACATTGAGTTAAACCCTGGCCAGGGTGGTGTAATTGCCCGCAGCGCCGGTACTTACGCTCAATTATCAGCACGTGATGGCAAATATGCTATCATCAAATTGCCTTCAGGCGAAACCCGCATGATCCTGTCAACTTGTTTGGCAACTATCGGTACCGTTTCAAATGGCGAAAGAGCAAACGCTGTGTTAGGTAAAGCCGGCCGCAAACGCTGGTTAGGCCGCAGGCCAAGGGTACGTGGTGTAGCTATGAACCCGGTAGATCACCCTATGGGTGGTGGTGAAGGCCGTGCCTCAGGTGGTCACCCACGTTCACGTAAAGGTTTATTGGCTAAAGGCTACAAAACCCGTGACAAGAAGAAAACATCGGATCGTTACATCATTGAAAGAAGGAAGAAATAATGGCTCGTTCAATAAAAAAAGGACCTTACATCGATCATAACTTAGATAAGAAAGTTATGGTACTGAATGATGCAAATAAAAAATCAGTTGTAAAAACATGGTCACGTCGTTCCATGATCTCTCCTGATTTCGTTGGTCATACATTCGCAGTACACAACGGTAACAAGTTTATCCCTGTGTACGTAACAGAAAACATGGTTGGACACAAGCTTGGAGAGTTTGCCCCAACCCGTACATTCCGCGGACACGCAGAAAAGAAAAAATAACAGGCAATGGAAGCAACAACAAAAATTAAAAAGTCTGTACTGATCAGGCAACAAAAAGAAGCTGCGAAAGCTCTTGTAGGCGGCGCTTCTGTTGCTAAGTTACAGGACTGCCCAACTTCACCACGCAAAATGCGTTTGGTGGTTGACTTGATCCGCGGTGAAAACGTTGAGAAAGCGTTATACATATTGAAATTTACTAACAAAGAAGCTGCTATTCGTGTAGAGAAACTTTTGTTATCAGCTATCAAAAACTGGGAAGCAAAAAACGAAGGCAAACGTGTTGAAGACAGCAACCTTTTTGTTAAGGAAGTATCTGTAGGCGGTGGCCGTCAGTTAAAAAGGTTACGCCCTGCTCCGCAAGGAAGGGGATACCGTATCCGCAAACGCTCAAACCACGTAACACTTGTTGTGGATAGTAAAAACGAAAACAATTAATTTGAAATGGGACAGAAAGCACATCCAATAGGTAACAGGTTAGGAATCATCAGAGGTTGGGATTCTAACTGGTTCGGTGGCAACAACTACTCCGATAAATTAGTTGAAGACGAAAAAATCCGCAAATACCTTTCAGCTCGTATTGCTAAAGGTGGTGTATCTAAAGTAGTTATCGAGCGTACTTTAAAACGCATTACCGTAACTATCCACACTGCCCGTCCGGGTATTGTGATCGGTAAAGGCGGTCAGGAAGTTGACAAGATCAAAGAAGAGTTGAAAAAACTTACTAAAAAAGAAGTTCAGATCAACATTTTCGAGATCAAACGTCCTGAGCTTGATGCACAATTAGTAGCAGAAGGCATTGCAAAACAATTAGAAGCACGTATCTCTTTCCGTCGTGCCATGAAAACCACAATCGCTGCAACCATGCGTATGGGTGCCGAAGGTATCAAGGTAATGACTTCAGGCCGTTTAGGCGGCGCTGAGATGGCACGTAGCGAGCAATATAAAGAAGGCAGGATTCCTTTGCACACTTTCCGTGCTGACATTGACTACGCATTGGCAGAAGCATTAACTACCTATGGTAAAATAGGTGTTAAAGTTTGGATCTGCAAAGGCGAGGTTTATGGCAAACGCGATCTTTCTCCAAACATTGGCGGTACCAGCAGCGCAAGCGGCAAAGGTGGCAGGCCAGAGGGCGGTGCACCAGGCTTTGGTGGCCGTGGTAACGAAAGAGGCGGCGAACGCGGCGGTGAGCGTCGTGGCGACAGGAAACCAGGTGGCGATCGTCGTGGCGGTGGTAACCGTCCGGGCGGACAAGGTGGAAACCGTCCGGGTGGACAAGGTGGAAACCGTCCGGGTGGCCCAGGTAAGAGATAATAATTAAAGTACAAGACAAATATCGAATAACGATATAAAAGCTTAAGAAAATGCTACAGCCAAAAAGAACGAAGTTCAGAAAGATGCAAAAAGGCAGGATGAAAGGTTTAGCCACCCGTGGTGCTGAACTTTCATTCGGATCTTTTGGTGTTAAATCACTCGAAGCGGCATGGATCACCAGCCGTCAGATCGAGGCTGCACGTATCGCTGTAACACGTTTTATGAAACGTGAAGGACAGGTTTGGATCAGGATATTCCCTGACAAACCTGTAACCAAGAAACCTGCAGAGGTACGTATGGGTAAAGGTAAAGGTGCTCCTGAATACTGGGTTGCGGTAGTACGCCCCGGAAGGATCATTTTTGAAGCCGAAGGTGTGCCTTTGGAAGTTGCTAAAGAGGCTTTACGCCTGGCAGCACAGAAATTACCGGTGCAAACTAAATTTATTGTACGTAGGGATTACGTAGAAGCATAAATTGAGGAGTTAGTTGAAGAGTTGTAAAGTTTTAATGTTGTGAAGTTAGATGCCGAATTTCACCATTCAAATAAAAACAATACAACGTTTAAACTTACCAACAGACAACAAATAACAAAGAAAAATGAAGAACTCAGAAATTTTGGGCCTATCAACTGAAGAGATTGTTGCTAAGATCAGCGAGGAAAGGGCTACCCTAACCAAATTGAAATTTGCTCATGCAGTTTTAGCTATTGAGAACCCGTCCCGTATAACCAAAGTACGCAAAGGAATTGCTCAGTTAAATACTGAATTAACAAAACGTAAAGCGGCGGCCGCTTCTGAAAAGAATTAATTTTTTAAACATTAGTAAAAATGGAAAGAAATTTAAGAAAAACACGTACCGGCCTCGTAGTAAGCAACAAGATGGAAAAATCTATTGTTGTGGCCGTTGAGCGTAAGGTGAAACACCCTATCTATGGTAAATTCGTAAAGAAAACTACCAAATTCAAGGCTCATGATGAAACCAATACCTGTGGCGTAGGCGATACAGTATTGATCATGGAAACCCGCCCGCTGAGCAAAACCAAAAACTGGCGATTAGTTGAAATTTTAGAAAGGGCTAAATAAGATGGTACAACAGGAATCAAGATTAACAGTAGCCGACAATAGCGGCGCTAAAGAAGTTTTAGTGATCCGTGTATTGGGTGGTACCGGTAAAAGGTATGCATCAATCGGCGATAAAATTGTGGTTACCGTAAAAAGCGCTTTACCTTCAGGTAACGTGAAAAAAGGTACCGTATCAAAAGCCGTAGTTGTGCGTACTAAAAAAGAGATCCGCAGAAAAGACGGTTCATATATCCGTTTCGACGATAACGCAGCTGTGTTGTTAAACAACCAGGACGAGCCAAGAGGTACACGTATCTTTGGCCCTGTTGCAAGGGAACTGCGCGAGAAACAATTTATGAAAATTGTATCATTAGCACCGGAGGTATTGTAACATGGAAAAGAAAGTAAAATTAAAGATCCGTAAAGGCGACCTGGTTAAAGTTATCGCCGGCGATTCAAAAGGATCACAAGGCAAAATCGTTGAGGTTTTGGTAGATAAGAACAGGGCTATTGTTGAAGGTGCCAATATGGTATCAAAACATACTAAACCTAATGCTGCTAACCCTAACGGCGGAATTGTTAAACAAGAAGCTGCTATACATATTTCAAACCTAATGCTGGTTGATCCTAAAACAGGTAATACAACCCGTGTTGGCCGTCAAAAAAATGACGCCGGCAAATTAGTAAGGGTAGCAAAAAAATCAGGGGAGGAAATTAAGTAATGACTTACGTACCAAGATTAAAATCAAAATACAAGGACGAAATCCGCACCGCACTGAAAGATAAATTTCAGTACAAAAGCGTAATGCAGGTTCCTAAATTGGAGAAAATTGCCATTAACCAGGGTGTAGGTGGTGCAACTACCGACAAGAAATTGATCGAAAACACCATCACCGAGTTAACTACCATCACTGGTCAGCAAGCAGTATCTTCAAAATCTAAAAAAGATATCTCAAACTTTAAATTGCGTAAAAATATGCCGGTTGGCGTACGTGTTACCCTGCGTGACAACACAATGTACGAGTTTTTGGATCGTTTAATCGCTGTAGCCCTGCCACGTATCCGTGACTTCAAAGGCATCAACGATAAAGGTTTTGATGGCCGCGGCAACTATACATTAGGTATTACTGAGCAAATTATCTTCCCTGAGATAAATATTGACAAAATCAATAAAATCCAAGGTATGGATATTACCTTTGTAACCTCCGCAACAAACGATGTTGAAGCATTGGAGTTGTTGAAACAATTTGGTTTACCATTTAAAAATCAAAATAGCAATGGCTAAAGAAGGTGTAAAAGCACGTGAAGTAAAGCGCGCAAAATTAGTAGCTAAATACGCTGAAAAAAGAGCTGCTTTAAAAGAAGCTGGCGATTATGCTGCTTTAGATAAATTACCAAAAGCATCATCACCGGTAAAATTGCACAACCGTTGCAAATTAACCGGCCGCCCTCGTGGTTATATGCGTCAGTTTGGCATTTCACGTGTTACATTCCGTGAAATGGCTCTTGAAGGCAAGATCCCGGGAGTAAAAAAAGCAAGCTGGTAAGCAAAAGCTGAAAGCAAAAGGCGAAAAGCGTAAGGCATAAAAGCTTTAGGCTTTTTGCTTTATGCATTAAGCTTAAAATGAATGAATTAACCGATGGAAGGTCGCCCGGGATGTTACCGGAAGGAAACCACCGTCATAACACAATAAAATGAATACAGATCCAATCGCAGATTATCTTACAAGAGTAAGGAATGCTATTAAAGCCAACCACCGGGTTGTTGAAATTCCTGCATCAAATCTGAAGAAGGAAATCACTAAGGTGCTTTTCGACAAAGGTTACATTGCAAATTATAAGTTTGAGGATAATGGTCCTCAGGGCACTATCAAAGTTGCTTTGAAATACCACCCGATAACTAAAATTTCTGCTATCCGCAGCATTTCGCGCATCAGCAAACCAGGTTTGAGGAAATATGCAGGTATGGAAAACATGCCACGTGTATTAAATGGTTTAGGTATCGCCATCCTGTCAACTTCTAAAGGCGTTATGTCTGATAAAGAAGCTCGTCAGCAAAATGTTGGTGGTGAGGTTTTATGCTACGTTTATTAACAGAAGAAATTTAAGCAATGTCAAGAGTAGGAAAAGCACCGATAGCACTGCCACAGGGAGTAACCATTACAGTTTCAGCAGATAATGTTGTTACCGTAAAAGGTCCTAAAGGCCAGTTGCAACAGGCAATTGATAGCGATATCACTATTGCACAGGAAGACGGTCAGTTACTGGTTCAACGCCCGTCTGATCAAAAACGTCACAAAGCGTTACATGGTTTATACCGCGCGCTTTTAAATAACATGGTAATTGGTGTAACTGAAGGTTACAAAGTAACCCAGGAATTAGTGGGTGTAGGTTACCGTGCCACCAATACCGGTAATACATTAGATTTAGTGTTGGGTTTCTCTCACCACTATGTATTTGAATTACCTCAAGAAATTAAAGTTACAACCACTGCTGATAAGGGTAAAAACCCAACCATCATCCTTGAATCAATTGACAAACAGTTAATTGGCCAGGTAGCAGCTAAAATCCGTTCATTACGCGCACCAGAGCCTTACAAAGGTAAAGGTATCAAGTTCCAGGGCGAGATTTTGAGAAGAAAAGCAGGTAAATCAGCATCTAAAAAATAATCGTCATGGGAGCTAAACTATCAAGAAGAGACAGGATTAAAAAAGGCATCAGGAAACGCCTTTCAGGGTCAACAGAACGTCCCCGCCTGTCAGTATTTAGAAGTAATAAAGGTATTTATGCGCAGATCATTGACGATGTAACCGGTAAAACTTTAGTTTCAGCATCATCTTTATCAAAAGATTTTGCCGCTGAAGGTACAAAATCAGATCAATCAGTAGCTGTTGGTAAATTAGTAGCTTCAAAAGCTATCGCTGCAGGTATTAAAGATGTGGTTTTCGACAGGAACGGTTACCTGTACCATGGCCGTGTTAAGTCATTGGCCGAAGGTGCACGTGAAGGTGGTTTAAACTTTTAATCGAAAAGAGAAATGTCAACAATCAACATAAAAAGAGTAAAAACAAGCGAGATCGAATTAAAAGACCGCTTGGTAAGCATACAGCGTGTTGCCAAAGTAACCAAAGGCGGCCGTACTTTCAGCTTCTCTGCTATCGTGGTAGTAGGTGATGAAAACGGTGTTGTAGGTTACGGTTTAGGTAAAGCTAAAGAGGTAACTGAAGCTATTGCTAAAGGCATTGATGATGCTAAAAAGAACCTGGTAAAAGTTCCAATTATTAACGGAACTGTACCTCATGAGCAAATTGGTAAATTTAGCGGTGGTTTTGTTTTCATTAAACCAGCTGCTAACGGTACCGGTGTAATTGCTGGTGGTGCTATGCGTGCCGTATTAGAATCGGCAGGTGTACACAACGTATTGGCAAAATCAAAAGGTTCATCAAACCCGCACAACGTGGTAAAAGCAACCGTATCGGCATTAGCCCAGTTACGTGATGCAAATACAGTAGCACAACAGCGCGGAATTAGTTTAGGTAAAGTATTTAACGGATAATCAGTCATGGCTAAGATCAAAATAACACAGATTAAGAGCGTGATCGACAGAACGGAACGCCAGAAAAAAACAATCGAGGCTTTAGGCTTGCGTAAAATTAACCACAGTGTGGAAGTTGAGGCTACACCTGCTATAGTTGGGATGGTTAGGAAAGTGAACCACCTGGTAGCGGTTGAAAATATTTAATATCATGAATTTAAGTAATTTAAAACCTGCAGAAGGTTCAACCAAAAATAGAAAAAGAATTGGCCGTGGTACAGGTTCTGGCCGTGGCGGTACGTCAACCCGTGGCCACAAAGGCGCCGGTTCACGTTCAGGTACCAGCACCAAGGTAGGCTTTGAAGGCGGTCAGATGCCTTTACAGCGCCGTGTGCCTAAGGTAGGCTTTAAAAACCCTAACCGTGTTGAGTACACAGGTGTAAACCTTGACGTACTTCAGGAATTAGTAACAAAATTTTCGCTTACTGCTGTTGATTTTGATACTTTGAAAGAGCACGGTTTGGTGTCACGTAACGACCTGGTTAAGATCCTGGGCCGTGGTGAGCTTACTGCCAAATTAGAAGTTAAAGCACATGCATTTACTGCTACAGCTCAAAAAGCTATTGAAGCTGCAGGTGGTACCATAGTTAAGTTATAATTTCGATGAAGAAATTTTTCACCACATTATCCAATATCTGGAAAATCGAAGATCTGAGAGTGCGTATTACTAACACACTCTTATTTCTTTTAATATATCGTGTAGGCTCATTCGTGGTTTTACCTGGCGTTAACGCCGCGGTAGCATCAACCCAAAAAGCAGAAGGATTAGTAGGATTGCTGAATATGTTTGCAGGAGGATCGTTTTCACGTTCCTCTATTTTCGCGTTAGGTGTTATGCCTTACATTTCGGCTTCAATTGTGGTGCAACTGCTGGGTATTGCCGTTCCGTATTTTACCAAATTGCAAAAAGAAGGTGAAAGCGGTCGCAACAAGCTTAACCAATGGACCCGCTACCTGACAATAGGTATTACCTTTTTACAGGCTATAGGTTACCTTAAGTCGCAGGTTGCTGCTGATGCAAGGACTATTGCCGATCCTTTTACCTTTATCTTCATTAACACGTTTGTGTTAACGGCAGGTACATTATTTGTAATGTGGTTAGGCGAAAAGATCACCGATAAAGGTATCGGTAACGGTATTTCACTTATTATCATGGTGGGTATCATTGCTCAGTTACCAATGGCGTTTACTACCGAGTTCGTTTCGCGTAATGGCGGTGCCGGTGGTTTAATTGCTTTCATTGTGGAGATCGTAGGTCTTATTGGTGTGGTAATGTTTACTATACTGATAGTACAGGGAACACGTAAAATTTCGGTACAATACGCTAAACGTATTGTGGGTAACAAACAATATGGCGGTGTACGCCAGTATATACCTTTAAAGGTAAATGCTGCAGGTGTAATGCCAATCATATTTGCCCAGGCATTGATGTTTATCCCGCAAACTGTATCGCAGTTTTTTCCTAACGTATCATCAAACGGTATTTTAATAGCTTTAGCTAACTATAACTCATGGGAGCATAACCTGTTGTTTGGGATCCTGATCATCTTGTTCACTTATTTCTATACTGCTATAACGGTTAACCCTAACCAAATGGCCGATGATATGAAGAAGAACGGTGGCTTTATCCCGGGCATCAAACCAGGCCGTACTACTGCTGAGTTTATTGATGGCGTAATTTCAAAGATCACTTTACCAGGATCAGTATTCCTGGCTATTATAGCAATCATCCCGGCATTGGCCAGTTTGGTTGGTGTATCTCCGGTATTCGCAAGGTTCTTCGGCGGTACATCGCTGATCATCCTGGTGGGTGTTGTTTTGGATACATTACAGCAAATAGAAAGTCACTTGTTGATGCGCCATTATGATGGTTTAATGAAAACCGGACGGATTAAGGGACGTACAGCTATGCCTGCCGCTGCCGGTACCAGTCCGACAGCGATTTAATTAGCAATGTCAAAAATCAATTATAAGTCTGTCGAAGAGATAGAACTCATAAGAGAAAGTTCTTTACTTGTTTCAAAAACACTCGGAGAGATAGCTAAGGTTATTGCTCCGGGTGTTAAAACAATTGAACTGGATAAGCTTGCCGAAACCTTTATACGGGACAACGGCGGTGTTCCTGCCTTTTTAAACTATCACGGATTTCCTTATTCACTGTGTATCTCCCTGAATGACCAGGTTGTACACGGCTTCCCCGGATCGCATGTTTTAACTGAGGGCGACCTGGTATCAGTTGATTGCGGCGTTGTTTTAAATAAATATTACGGCGACTCGGCTTATACCTTTGCCATTGGCGAGGTTAGCGACCAGGTTAAAAAGCTGATGCGTGTAACGCAGGAATGCTTAAAGCTGGGTGTTGAAAAAGCGGTTGTAGGGATGCGGGTAGGTGATATCGGATACGCGGTACAGGAGCATGCCGAAAAGAACGGCTTTGGTGTAGTAAAGGAACTTGTTGGCCATGGTGTAGGATTAAAGCTGCACGAAAAGCCCGAAGTACCTAACTATGGCAAACGCGGTGCCGGTATCAAACTGGAAGAAGGCATGGTGATAGCCATTGAGCCCATGATCAATGCCGGCCGTGCCGGTGTTAAGTTTTGGGATGATGGCTGGACAGTTTCAACATCTGACAAGAAACCTTCGGCACATTATGAGCATACAGTAGCGGTACGAAAAGGTACTCCAGACATTTTATCGACGTTTGATTACGTAGAAAATGTTTTAAAAGAAAAAAATAATAATTAAATAATTTTTTATTAATTTTGCATCCCGGTTTTAGGGCGGATAATTAAGTAATAATCAACAAAATATGGCTAAACAATCTTCGATTGAGCAAGACGGTACAATTAGAGAGGCATTGTCAAATGCAATGTTCAGAGTTGAACTTGAAAATGGTCATGAGATTATAGCGCACATATCGGGCAAAATGCGTATGCACTACATTAAAATTCTTCCTGGCGACAGGGTGAAGCTTGAAATGAGTCCATACGATTTAACAAAGGGTAGAATAACCTATAGATATAAATAAAAAGATGAAAGTTAGAGCATCCATCAAAAAGCGCAGCGCTGATTGCAAGATCATCCGCCGTAACGGGAAACTTTACGTTATTAACAAGAAGAACCCGAAGTTTAAACAACGCCAGGGCTAAGAACAATTACTGAATTGGAGAATGATTGAATTACTGATGATAGCGATTCGATAATTCAATAATTCGATAACTCAATAAATTACAAGAAATATGGCAAGGATATCAGGTATTGATTTACCAAAGAATAAAAGAGGAGAAATCGGACTTACTTACATTTTCGGTATTGGCCGCTCAACAGCTCAAAGAATTTTGACTGAGGCTGGTATTGATTTTAATATCAAAGTACAAGACTGGACCGATGAGCAATTATCTTCTATACGCGGAATTATTAACGACCAAATTAAGGTTGAAGGTGCATTACGTTCAGAAGTGCAGCTTAACATTAAGCGTTTGATGGATATTGGTTGTTACCGCGGTACACGTCACCGTAAAGGTTTACCATTACGTGGTCAGCGTACTAAAAACAACTCACGTACCCGTAAAGGTAAACGTAAAACAGTTGCTAACAAGAAAAAAGCTACTAAATAGTGATTGGTGCTTAGAGGTTAGAGATTGGTTAATTGCCGCTTGATAACCTTTAAATCATCAGGAATACCTCATTTTGACAGTATAATTAATGGGTCCGGATTATTCGCTAATTCAGTAATTCATTAATTCAAAAATTAAAAAAATGGCTAAAGCTAAAAAAGTAACCAAGAAACGCATTGTGATTGTTGAGCCGGTTGGCGAAGCACACATCAATGCTACTTTCAACAACATCATCATCACCCTTACCAACAAAACCGGCCAGGCAGTTTCTTGGTCATCAGCTGGTAAAATGGGTTTCAAAGGTTCAAAAAAGAATACTCCTTACGCTGCCTCACAAGCTGCTGCCGATTGCGGTAAAGTTGCTTATGACTTAGGCTTACGTAAAGTTGAAGTATTTGTAAAAGGCCCAGGTGCCGGTCGTGAGTCAGCTATCCGTACTTTGCAAACTGCAGGTATCGAAGTAACTACGATTAAAGATATTACACCGCTTCCACACAACGGTTGCCGTCCTTCAAAAAGAAGAAGAGTTTAATTAACATATTTTTTAAAGCTAAGATTCGGCAGCTGCAGGCTGCATGATACTTTAAGAACACACAAAAATGGCCAGATATACAGGACCAAAATCCAAAATTGCCCGTCGTTTCCGTGAGCCGATCTTCGGTCCGGACAAAGCGTTAGAACGTAAAAACTATCCTCCGGGCATGCACGGTGCTTCAAAACGCCGTGGAAAGCAATCAGAGTACTCTACTCAGTTGCAAGAGAAACAAAAAGTTAAATACACTTATGGTGTATTAGAGCGTCAGTTCGAAAACTTATTTCACCGCGCTTCTGCTAAAGAAGGTATCACAGGCGAAAACCTGTTGAAATTCCTGGAAGCACGTTTAGATAACGCTGTTTTCCGTTTAGGTATTGCTCCTACACGTTCGGCAGCTCGCCAATTGGTTAACCACAAACACATCACTGTTAACGGTGCTGTTGTAAACATCGCTTCATATGCATTGAAGGCTGGTGACGTGGTTGCGGTACGTGAAAAATCTAAATCATTAGAGGCTATCACTACTTCAGTAGCCGGTAGAAGAATCAACAAATACAGCTGGTTAGAGTGGGATGCGAACAACCTTACAGGTAAATTCCTTAACTATCCTAACCGCGATGAGATCCCTGAAAACATCAAGGAAAACCTGATCGTCGAGTTGTACTCTAAATAAGATATGAGATATCAGATGTGAGATTTGAGAGTTTTTTCAAATCTCATTTCTGGTTTTCGTATATATGCAAATCACAAACAAAAGATTTGAATAAGCGTTTGAACAGCAGAGGAAATCTCACATCTCAAATCCCATATCTCAAATCAATTATCAAGTAAACAATAAATAAAGGATATAAATGGCAATTTTAGCATTTCAAAAACCAGACAAGGTTATCATGCAAAAAGCAAATGATTTTGATGGTACGTTTGAATTTCGTCCGTTAGAACCAGGCTTTGGTGTAACCATTGGTAATGCTCTGCGTCGTATCTTACTTTCATCACTTGAAGGTTATGCAATTACTTCTGTTCGTTTTTCGGGAGTAACTCATGAATTTTCAACCATCAAAGGTGTTGTTGAAGACGTAACCGAGATCATCCTGAACCTTAAACAAGTTCGTTTTAAGAAAACAGGTGAATCTGGCGACAGCGAGAAAATATTTGTTATTGTAAATGGCCAGGATGCATTTAAAGCAGGAGATATCACCAAATTCTCTAACAACTTTACTGTATTAAATCCTGATTTGGTACTTTGCAATATGGACCCGGCTGTAACGCTTGAAGTTGAGCTTACTGTAGGCAAGGGCCGTGGTTACGTACCAAGCGAGGAAAATAAAAATCCTGACGCTAATGTAGGTGTGATCGCTATCGACTCGATCTATACACCGATCAAAAACGTAAAATATACCATCGAAAACTATCGTGTTGAGCAAAAAACCGACTATGAGAAATTAGTATTGGATATTGCTACCGACGGTTCGATCCACCCTGAAGATGCTTTGAAGGAAGCAGCTAAAATCCTGATCCAGCACTTTATGCTGTTCAGCGATGAAAACATGATGCTTGAAGCACAGGCTAAAGAAGAAACCAAAGAAGTGGATGAAGAGATCCTGCACATGCGCAAGATCCTTAAAACCGAACTGGTTGATCTTGACCTTTCTGTACGTGCCCTTAACTGCCTTAAAGCTGCTGATATCCGCAGCCTTGCTGATCTGGTATCGTACGATGTTGCTGACATGTTAAAATTCAGGAACTTTGGTAAAAAATCGTTAACTGAAATCCAGGACCTGGTTAAATCAAAAGGTTTATCTTTTGGTATGAACCTGTCTAAATTTAAGTTAGACGAAGAATAATAGAGAAGCAAGACTGTGGGAAGCAAGAGGCAAGATAGATTTTAGATCTTGGCTCTTGATTTCTTGACTCTTGGTTCTTGTTGCAAACATTAAGCGAAAGCATAATTCCGAGGGCTTGAGCCTATCGCCCAACGGTATGCACGTGAAATATATAAAACAATGAGACACGGAAACAAAAACAATCACTTAGGCCGTACTACAGCCCATCGTAAAGCGATGTTGGCTAACATGGCATCTTCGCTTATTTTACACAAGCGTATCACTACAACATTAGCAAAAGCAAAAGTTTTACGCGGTTATGTTGAGCCACTTTTAACAAAGTCAAAAAACGATACTACGCACTCACGTCGTACAGTATTCAGCTACCTGCAGGATAAAGATGCAACTTCGATCTTGTTCCGTGAGGTTGCTGAGAAAATTGCTAACCGCCCGGGTGGTTACACCCGTATCATCAAGTTAGAAAACCGTTTAGGCGATAACGCTGAAATGGCAATCATCGAGCTTGTTGATTACAACACTGTTTACGGTGCTGACGCTGCTGCTCCTGCTAAGAAATCAACCCGTCGTCGTGGTGGTTCTGGTGCAAAAGCTAAAGCTGCTGCCCCAGTAGCTGCAGAAGAAGCTGTAGTAGTTGAAGACGTTAAAGAAGAACCAGCTGCTGAAGCACCTGCACCTTCTGAAAACGAAGAAAACGCTGAAAAAGGCGAATAATTAATTATTCGGTTTAACGGATACTAAAAACGGCCCACTCATTTGAGTGGGCTGTTTTTTTATGTAATTGACTGAGGTTTTAGGTAAAATCATGGTAATTCCCTGATCTGTTTACTCGCGGTTCAGGCTATAAGTCAATAAGCATTCAACTTCATTCATCAAAGTGAAACCGCACTTTTCCAATATCCTTCGCGATGGCAGGTTATCTGTATAAGTGTGCACTATGATAGCTTTCACAAATTCATGCGTAAATGCCCATTGCGAAAGCAACTGTAAAGCTTCTGTAGCATAGCCTTTGTTATGTTGGTTAGCGTCGATCATATAACCAATCTCCGCTTCGCCGGCATCATTAGGATAGCCGGCAAAGCCCATGCCGCCAATGACAGTATTGGTGCTTTTAAGAACGATCTCCCAGCCGGTATACCATAGGTATTTATCGGGAAAGGCGAGTGTATTAGGCAGCCAGAAACTATCGAAGGCATCATCAATTTCTTTGAGATATAAAGGGTCGATTAGCATAGCTGAAGGAGTTAAGCCTAATGATAGCTCCAGCAGCTTACGGTTTTGTTTAAGCAATAATAATTGCGCGTGTGTTAACGGTATCATTTTTAACCGTTGTGATTGGATAAAATACATTTAATGTTGGAATTAAATAACAATAAGACACCAGTTCGCTTTTTTAAAGTGAAGGTACAGCCGTTAAATAAGGCTGTTTGTTATGCAATTCCAGGCAATAGAATAAGCCTGTTTGGTTTGTTAAGTAACAGAGGCGGTTTGTTTGATTAGGATAAATATAAGGGATTTTAGTTGAAAATCCACGGCATTTTATAAAACCGGGAAGTGTGTTAGGGATAGGAGCGGATACCAGCCTGTGGCTAATGCCTTGTGTAGTACGAGCGGATAGCCCGGCCGCAGGCAACGCCCATATCAGTTGGCAGTAGGTTGTTGATGAAGACAAATTATAAAGACATAATTAGATGATTAGGCGTAATGTCCTTTTAAGGAATAAATAATTATGTTATCGCCGATCACTTCGTAGATGATGCGGTGCTGATCAATTCGCCTTGACCGTTTACCCGAATATTCATGTTTTAACGGCTCTGGTTTGCCAATACCAATAAATGGTGATTCTTTTATAGCAATGAGTAGACGTTCAATTTTCTTTACTATAGAACTCTGGCCACTTTTTAAGAAAAATCTATATCTTCTTTAGCAGTGTTGGTTATTACAAGTTCCATATATCGGCAGGTGTTATTTGTGCAGTTCTACCGGCCTTTAAATCATCTTCACTTTGCTTCATTTTATTTACAAAATCCTTATTATAGGTTTTTTCGCCTTTTTCGGTTTTGTAATCAACTTTAAGAGCTTTCATAATCGCTTTTAATGCAGCTAACTGCTCTTTATCCTTCGGCAGTACAATCAATGTCTCCATATACCAATTTACACTTTATTAAATACAAATTTTGAAAGTGATTGTTGAATAAAAAGTTAATTGATAAAATAAAACTTTGCTATGTAAACGCTATCCTCACTCATCAATATAAAACTTGATATCGTTAAAGCGGCTGCGGCCTTCCCGCACGAAATTTCCGTCGATATTATACAACACATCGCCAAAGAGGCTGCGGCCTTTCCTGATCAGGTTATCGTCAAGATTACAAACTACGTCGCCAAACATTCCCTGGCCTTTTTTAACCACTTTGCCATCTATGGTATATAAAATATCGCCAAACCGGCCCTGGCCTTTCCGCACATAGCTGCCATCGATAGTGTATAATATTGTTCCAAATTTATTATTGCCCTCCCTGACGTACTTCATGATTGATACCTGTGATTCGAAGTTTCAAGTTAGTCGATATCCTGCCAATTAGCAAACCAAATAATAACCTTTCGCCTTTAACCTCAAACGATCCTGCCAACCTGTCATCACAAAGTAAGCTATTCTGCCGCCTTGTTCATGAACTGACAATTACAGGCAATTTTTACTGCCATTGGCATATTGGCACAGGCATTGATAAACAGCAATGGTAAGTAAACAATAAATCAAAAAGAAAAAACAATCATATATGTCTAAAATAATTGGAATCGACTTAGGAACAACAAACTCCTGCGTTGCTGTAATGGAAGGTAACGAGCCTGTTGTTATAGCTAACAGCGAGGGTAAACGTACTACGCCGTCTGTAGTAGCTTTTATTGATAATGGCGAACGTAAAGTTGGT
This sequence comes from Mucilaginibacter sp. Mucisp73, assembly GCF_059491465.1. Taxonomy (NCBI): domain Bacteria; kingdom Pseudomonadati; phylum Bacteroidota; class Sphingobacteriia; order Sphingobacteriales; family Sphingobacteriaceae; genus Mucilaginibacter; species Mucilaginibacter sp. Mucisp73. Next base: position 319,052 of record NZ_CP168507.1, read on the forward strand.
GATCCTGCAAAACGTCAGGCTATCACAAACCCTACAAAAACCATTTCGTCAATTAAACGCTTTATGGGTAACCAGTTTAGTGAAGTTACAAGTGAAGCGGCACGTGTACCTTATAAAGTAGTTAAAGGCGACAACAACACCCCTCGTGTTGAAATTGGCGACCGTAAATATACCCCGCAAGAAATTTCTGCAATGATTCTTCAGAAAATGAAGAAAACTGCTGAAGATTTCTTAGGTACCGAAGTAAGTGAAGCGGTTATTACCGTTCCTGCTTACTTTAACGACGCTCAGCGCCAGGCAACTAAAGAAGCTGGTGAAATTGCCGGTTTAAAAGTACGCCGTATCATTAACGAACCTACTGCTGCTGCATTAGCTTACGGTTTTGATAAAGCTCATAAAGATATGAAGATAGTTGTGTTTGACTGCGGTGGCGGTACTCATGACGTATCCGTATTGGAATTAGGCGACGGTGTATTTGAAGTAAAAGCTACCGATGGCGATACTCACTTAGGTGGTGACGACTTTGATCAGGTAATTATTGACTGGTTAGCCGACGAGTTTAAAAGCGACGAAGGCATTGACCTGCGTAAAGACCCAATGGCTTTACAACGTTTAAAAGAATCGGCTGAGAAAGCTAAAATTGAGTTATCAAGCTCTGCTCAAACTGAAGTTAACCTGCCATACATTACTGCAGTTGACGGTATGCCTAAGCACTTGGTTAAAACATTAACCCGTGCTAAATTTGAGCAACTGGCTGATAGCCTGATCAAACGTACTATTGAGCCTTGTAAATCGGCTTTGAAAAATGCTGGTTTAAGCACTTCTGATATCGACGAAGTGATCCTGGTAGGTGGTTCAACCCGTATCCCTGCTATCCAGGAAGCTGTACAAAAATTCTTTGGTAAAGCTCCATCAAAAGGTGTTAACCCTGATGAAGTTGTGGCTATCGGTGCTGCTATCCAGGGTGGTGTATTAACCGGTGAGGTTAAGGATGTGTTATTGCTTGACGTTACCCCGCTTTCATTAGGTATCGAAACCATGGGTGGTGTAATGACTAAATTAATTGAGTCGAACACTACTATCCCTACCAAAAAATCTGAAACATTCTCAACCGCCAGCGACAGCCAGCCTTCAGTTGAGATCCACATATTACAAGGTGAGCGCCCAATGGCTGCGGGTAACCGTACGATAGGTCGTTTCCACCTGGACGGCATTCCGCCAGCACCTCGCGGTGTACCACAAATCGAAGTTACTTTCGATATTGATGCTAATGGTATCCTGCACGTATCTGCCAAAGATAAAGCTACAGGTAAAGAGCAAAAAATCCGTATCGAAGCTTCTTCAGGTTTAACTGATGCCGAGATCAAAAAGATGAAGGACGAAGCTGAGGCTAATGCCGATGCTGACAAAAAGGCAAAAGAAGAAGTTGAAAAACTGAACGCAGCTGATGCCCTGATCTTCTCGACTGAAAAACAACTGAAAGAGTACGGCGATAAGATCCCTGCTGATAAAAAAGCACCTATCGAAGCTGGTTTAGCTAAATTGAAAGAGGCTTATTCAGCTAAAAACTTTGACGCTATCGAAGCTGCACAAACCGAGCTTAACACTGCCTGGACTGCTGCATCTGAAGATATGTACAAAGCTTCTGCCGAAGGTGCTCAAGGCGCACCAGGTGCCGGTGATAACGGTGCAGGCGCGCAAGACAACTCTGACACTGTAACAGATGTTGATTTTGAAGAAGTGAAATAATAAGTTTTTATATAATGAAAAGCCCGGTTTGGTTAATTCCATCCCGGGCTTTTTTTGTGGGGATATTGCCTGGTTGCAGAGTAGGATGGACCTGCGGGGCCATAACTGATCATAATATAAAGCAACGTAAGGCCAGCTGCGCTATGTATTTATAGCCCTGTAAATACCTAAGAGCGCTACACTAAAATCTGTAAACTTTTTTAGGACGAGACATAAAGAGCGGTTTTAACTGCGGAGATTCATCCTGTTGAAATTTTAGATTGATTAATTTTGTGCGTTAACCTAAATATGCAAAAGCCCCTGATAGGTTAAACTCCATAGCAAATTGTTTAAAAAGACACCATTAACCGTCAACTAATCCATTAATAACTACTAAACTAATAGGGAAATGCTTAATTTCGCAACCTCATACGCGTAAAACATAAAATGGACTACCAATTTAAAGAGATAGAGCAAAAATGGCAGCAGTTTTGGGCTCAAAACCAAACCTTCAAAGCCGAAGACAAAAGCAGTAAGCCCAAATATTATGTGCTGGATATGTTCCCTTACCCATCTGGGGCCGGCCTGCACGTTGGGCACCCGCTGGGCTATATCGCTTCAGATATTTTTGCACGCTACAAACGTTTAAAAGGCTTTAACGTATTGCACCCTATGGGCTATGATAGCTTTGGTCTGCCGGCCGAGCAATACGCCATACAAACCGGTCAGCACCCTGCTATAACTACCGAAGATAATATTGCAACCTATCGTCGCCAGTTGGACCAGATCGGCTTTTCGTTCGACTGGAGCCGCGAGGTGCGTACCAGCTCTCCCGATTATTATAAATGGACCCAATGGATCTTTATGCAGTTGTTTAACAGCTGGTATAATAAAGATGCCGACAAAGCCCAGTCAATTGATCAGCTGGTTGCACATTTTGAAACAAAAGGCTCTGCCGGTATCAATGCCGTTTGTGATGATGAAATTTTAAGTTTTACTGCCGATGAGTGGAAAGCGTTCAGCAATGAAGAACAGCAGTCCGAATTGTTAAAATACCGCCTTACCTACCTGCGCGAAAGTACCGTAAACTGGTGCCCCGCTCTTGGTACCGTATTGGCAAACGACGAAGTAAAAGACGGCTTTAGCGAGCGTGGCGGCTACCCCGTTGAACAAAAGAAAATGACCCAATGGAGCATGCGCATTACCGCATACGCTGAAAGGTTATTACAAGGCCTTGATACTATCGACTGGCCCGAGCCTTTGAAAGAAATGCAAAGGAACTGGATCGGTAAAAGTACTGGTGCTTCAGTTAAATTCCCGATAGATAAATCAGGTCATAACGCTGTTTTGGATACCGACTTCATCGAAGTGTTTACCACAAGGGTTGATACCATTTTTGGCGTTACTTTTTTAGTAATTGCTCCTGAGCATGAACTGGTAGCTTCATTAACTACTCCTGAGCAAAAGGCAGAAATCGAAGCTTATATTTCTCAAACCAAAAAGAAATCGGAGCTTGACAGGATGGCTGATGCCAAAACTGTATCGGGCGCATTTACCGGCAGCTATGTGCTTAACCCATTAAATGGGCAGCAAATTCCAATCTGGATCGCTGATTATGTTTTGGCCGGATACGGAACAGGCGCGGTGATGGCCGTACCATCAGGCGATCAGCGAGATTACCTTTTCGCGAAGCATTTTAATTTGCCGATAGTGCCGATCATCGATATTCAAAATATCGAAACTGAAGCCGACCCAACTAAAGAAGGCACCTACATTAACTCTGATTTTATCAACGGCTTAGCTTACAAAGAAGCAACTGCCGCGGTGGTTGCCAAACTGGAAGAGATCAATGCCGGTAAAGCCAAAGTTAACTTCAGGATGCGTGACGCCATTTTCGGCCGTCAACGTTACTGGGGCGAGCCGGTGCCGGTTTACTTTAAAGAGGGTTTACCTCATTTAATTAATGAAAGCCACTTGCCATTACTATTGCCCGAAATTGATAAATATCTCCCCACCGAAACCGGCGAACCGCCGTTAGGTCGGGCAGAGGATTGGAAATATGAAGGTGGTTTGCCTTACGAGCTAAGCACCATGCCGGGCTGGGCTGGCTCAAGCTGGTACTGGTACCGTTATATGGATGCCCAAAACGATAAGGAGTTTGCATCGCGCGAGGCTATTGAATACTGGAAAGACGTTGATTTGTACATCGGTGGCAGTGAACATGCAACTGGTCACCTGTTGTACAGCCGTTTCTGGAACAAGTTTTTGAAGGACCTTGACCTGGTTGTTGAGGAAGAGCCTTTCAAAAAATTGATTAACCAGGGCATGATCCAGGGCCGCAGTAATTTTGTTTACAGGCTGATTGACGAGGAAGGCAAAGGTACCAACACCTATGTATCGCACGGATTGATCAAAGAACATAAAACTACGCCCATACACGTTGATGTTAACATTGTTGAAAACGAAGTATTAAACATTGCCAAGTTTAAACAATGGCGACCTGAATTTGCTGATGCCGAGTTTATACTTGAAGGTAGCAAATATATCTGTGGCGTCGAAGTTGAAAAAATGTCAAAACGGTATTACAACGTTGTAAATCCGGATGATATAGCAACCCGTTTCGGTGCCGATACCTTGCGGATGTATGAGATGTTTTTAGGTCCGCTGGAGCAAAGCAAACCGTGGAATACCAATGGTATTGAAGGTGTTTTCAAATTCCTGCGTAAATTCTGGAGGTTGTTCCATAATGATGCATGGGAGTTTGGTGTAAACAATGCCGCTCCGTCAAAAGCCGAGCTGAAATCATTGCATAAGATCATTAAAAAGGTTGAAGAAGATATCGAGCGTTTCTCGTTTAACACTTCGGTATCCAGCTTCATGATCGCTGTTAATGAATTAACCGATTTGAAATGCAACAACCGTTCGATATTGCAGGATATGGTGATCATCCTTTCGCCTTATGCGCCGCACATTTGCGAGGAGCTTTGGTCGTTATTGGGTAATGCTGATGGTACTTTATCATACGCACCATTCCCTAAATTTAACGCGGAATATTTGGTTGAAGATGAGTTTGCTTACCCAATCTCAATCAACGGTAAAATGAAAATGAACCTAAGCATCTCGTTAAGCCTTGATGTTAAAGAAATAGAAGCCTTTGTTTTGGCTAATGCCGATGTACAAAAATACCTGGATGGTAAAACCCCTAAAAAACTGATTGTGGTAAAAGGCAGGATTGTGAATATGGTAGTTTAAACCCCTCCGCTCCTTAAAGGGGGGCTTTTAGGATTTCCAACCCTGGTTTTGCAACGCAAGGCCAGGGCTTTTTTATTGCCTGAAATAAAGATGTCAAATCCGAAATACTTCGAAAGGCGGGAACGGGCGATGAAGGGGTAGGAAATCTTATCCGCCCTGTATAGCCCTTGGGAGGGTATATAGGACTTCTCTGTGGCCCCAACGCACAATCATTCTGTGCTCCATCGATGATATCCTGAAAATTCTAATCACATTCTAATTTCTTTCTTAAACCGTTTTAATGCCCGGTACCGACTATTGTATCAACAAACAGTAGTAAACACAAAAAAGGTATCATCATGAAAACATTAAACATTATCATCCCGTCTGATTTCACCTTATCATCATTAAACATTATACCTGTTTTAGCAGAGCGCTATCCAGATCAAAAGCTCAATATATCGCTCGTTCATTTCCTGCAATTGTCTGACTCTATATCCGATCTGCTATTATTATCCCGCAGAAGCAGGGAATATCAGCTCATCAGCGATGAATTTTACGCCGGTTGTACTATGCTGAAGAATGACTATGCAGACCGGATAGAAAACATCACCCCCGATTTTTTTTATGGCAACACGGTGGCTGTATTTAAAAACTATCTCGAAGAAAAAGAGACAGGCCTGATTGCCATGCCCGAAAACCACAGCTATGCAAGGTTAACACCCAACAGTTTTGACCCTACCATATTGATGCAACGGAGCGGGTATAAAATAATTACCCTTAAAGCTGAGATTAAACAGCCTTTAACCATAGTTAATGCCGAAGCAGAACATGAGCTGCTGGAGGTTTAATATTTACTAAAATCATTTAAAACAACTATCTATGTTACTAAAAGAAAATATCCCGGTAAAATATGTGGTGGGCAAAATAAAGAATGAATTGTTGCTGGTTGCCGTGTATGCTGTAGCTATAGCCTTATTCCATCGTTTTTTGCCTGAATACCGCATTTCAATCCCAATTGCTGTGCCGGCCATACTGGCTACCATCATATCCTTGTTACTGGCATTTCGCTCAAACCAGGCCTACGACCGTTGGTGGGAAGCCCGGAGCATTTGGGGAGCTATAGTGAACGATTCAAGATCGCTGGTGCGCGAGTTGATCACTTTTTTAGATGGCGATAATGCCACATGTGAAGAAATAGAAGGTTTCAAAAAACGGTTTGTTTATAGGCAGATAGCATGGTGCCATGGCTTAAGCCAATCATTACGCAAGCAAGATCCATATGCTAAAAACGGCCACCTGCTGGTTGACGAAGAAGTAAAATTCACTCATCGTTTTACAAACATGCCCAACAGCTTGCTAAAACTGCACGGGCTTGACCTAAAACTGGCTTATAAAAATGGATGGCTTAATGATTATCAGCAAGTGCAGATAGATGGCACACTTAACCGCTTGTGCGATGCTATGGGCAAATGCGAGCGGATCAAGAACACGGTATTTCCGGTTACCTACAGCTTATACATTCATTTTTGCCTGTACCTGTTTATCATATTGCTGCCATTTGGCCTCATCGAATTCTTCGGCATGTTTGAAGTGCCTTTGATCATAGCTATAGCAGCAGCATTTTTACTGGTAGAGAAAATGGCCATCCACCTGCAAGACCCATTTGAGAACAAACCGACAGATACCCCAACAACTGCCATATCGCAAACTATTGAACGCGATTTAAAGCAGATGCTTAACGATAAACATGAGAGTGAAAAAGCAGCAGTATCAACTGCCGCTAAAGCAAACGTATATTATATACTGTAAGCTTTATACCCCTGTGCGGGAAGGCACAGGGGTTCACTTATTTTATTCCCTAAAGCCTAAACCTTCTTCTTTCATCTTCTCCTTCACTATCGGCACCGAACTTTTGCCGACACCGTGCAACTGCAAAAACTCTTTCTCGGTAAGTTTTGATAATTCAAGCAAGGATGTTATGCCCGCATTAGCCAACGCACGCTGAGCAGGGTTGCCCAATTTACCAAATGGGCTTTCTGATTTTTCAGTCTTCATGAGGAACGGTTTAATTGATGATCAAATTTAACATCAAACTACCTTTTGCGTGCGGGGCATTTGCGACTATTGAGGGGGGATTCTTGAGCTTATTCCTTGCGCTCGTTTGCAACTTTATAAAACAGAGAAAACATGTCATTGCGAGCGCAGCGCGGCAATCGCACGGAAGCATAGTGGCCCTGTATAGCATGCGATTGCTTCGTCGTTCCTCCTCGCAATGACATGGAGTTGATGTAAAACAACAAGAGCCGCCTTTTCGGGCAGCTCTTGCTATCAACAAATGGATTGAATATTATTCATTAACCACACCCATTGAGCAGAATTTATCAATACGCTCGGCTACAAGCTCATCAATATTGCGCTCTTTAAGGGTTTTCAGGTCTTTTAATAATTGTTTTTTCAGAATACCGGCCATAGCAACCGGGTCTTGATGGGCACCGCCAAGTGGTTCTTTGATCACCCCGTCAATCAACTTGTTCTTAAACATCTCTGTCGATGTTAGTTTAAGTACTTCGGCGGCACGCTCTTTATTTTCCCAGGTTTTCCAAAGAATGGTTGAGCAGTTTTCGGGAGAGATCACCGAATACCATGAGTTATCCAGCATCAGCACCCTATCGCCAATACCAATACCCAATGCGCCGCCCGATGCGCCTTCGCCAATAATAACACAGATCACCGGCACTTTCAGCACTGCCATTTCGAGCAGGTTACGGGCAATGGCTTCACCTTGCCCGCGCTCTTCGGCCTCTAAACCCGGATAAGCACCCGGAGTATCAATTAAAGTAACAACGGGCTTGTTAAATTTTTCGGCCATTTTCATCAGCCTTAAGGCTTTACGATAGCCCTCAGGATTAGCCATGCCGAAGTTACGGTACTGGCGCTCTTTAGTGTTACGGCCCTTTTGATGACCGATAAACATTACTGTTTGGCCATTCAAGGTACCAAAACCACCAATTATAGCTTTATCATCACCTACGGTACGGTCGCCATGCAGCTCGATGAAATCATCGCACATCAGCTCGATGTACTGCAAGGTGTAAGGCCTTTCGGGGTGACGTGAAATTTGTACTTTTTGCCAGCCTGTGAGGTTGCTGTATATATCTTTTTTGGCTTCTTCCAGCTTTCCTTCCAGCTCGGCAACAGTTGCCGACATGTCGAGTTTGTTTTTTTCCTCAACCTGCTTTACCTTCTCTATTTGCTGCTGTAACTCAGCCAGTGGTTTTTCAAAATCAAACGTAATCTTCATACACTTTATTTGGAGGCGCTAAATTAAGCAAATCAAACGGGATATTTTCAATTATGAGCAGCGAGTGTTTCCAACTTCGTGATTTGCTGCGGGGCCAATGCATTGCCGGTGCTTAAACAGGCTTGCAAAATGGCATTCCTGAGCTCTCCGTAATACAAACCCGAGCGGTTGGCGTAAAAGATAATGCTGCCATTATCCGTCCCTTTTCTTATCAGTTTATCAAGTGTGGTTTCGTTGGTAACTATAAAATTGCCCATCTCTACCCGTTTGCGGCGCAGTTCGGCAGCAATGGCCGTAATTTTGGTCAGCTGAACCGGGCTCAGGCTTAGTTCTTTTTTAAACTTCAGCGCTGCATCGGGCATGGGGTAATGGTTAAGCCGGGCAACCTGTTCAATATCGTCAAACAAATACTCACCGGTAATCAGTTGGGTAAACTTTTTGTCGCTCAGGGTTTTTATGGGCGATTTTTTCAGGGTACTGTCGGCTTGCTGGGCTTTGGCAGTGATGCTGAGCATTAGGGTTATGAGGAGGGGGAGGATGGTTTTTAGCATAAGGGCGATTTAGTATCTTATGTTTGAATAAAATATTCATTGCCGTTGGTTTTAACCAACGGTAAAAAAGCTAAAAGTTCCTGGCTTTAGCCAAACTATGTAAGCGATTTGGGCTGAAGCTCCTTTTGTGCTACCTATTATCCCGTTGGTTAAAACCAACGGCAATGAACTGTCTACCTGCAAACTGTATTTATCAAATTTAAAAATATTTTATGTAGAGACACATAATTAAGTCTCCAGTAAGATAAAACGCTTTGAATGAAAGGAATATTAACACTACTCTACCTTCACAACTTTTGTCCTCGCCGAAATTCCGTTTTCATTAAACGCTTCTATCTGAAAATAGTATGGCAGGCTTTTATCCATCCCATTAAAATAGTATTCGTTATGGCCGTAAACCATCATGTTGTTGTACAATTTATCGGGCGCTATGCCGAAGTAAATGGTGTAGCCGGTGGCATTATCGTTTGGCTTCCATTTAAGCCAGGCATTGCGGCGTTCGCTGTCGCCACGCAGTATAATCAGGTTTTGCACGGTATCGGGTTTTGCACCTGCACCTTTACCAAACACCCTTAAGCCAGATATTGCAAATTTGCCTGTAGGCATGTGCAGGTTAACCATTTTTATGTAACGCGCTTTGACAGGATTTTTAAGCTCGATATAATCGTGCGGCACATCTTTACGGTTTTTGCTTTTGTCGATAAGGGGCTGCCATGTTTTGCCGTTAACCGACGAATAAACGATATACTGATGATACACACCTAATGATTTGCCCATAAACGTGGCATCCTGATCGGCATAGTTAATTTGGATGGCATTTACAGTGCTGATCCCGCCGAGATCAGTTTTAAGCCATTCGCCTTTATTGGCTGTTTTGGCGCTCCAATAAGTTTTAATGTCTTCATCAACAGCATTATTGGCGGCATAAGCGCCCAGGGTTGATGAAACCTCTACAGGTTTATTATAATTAAGGATCATCCAGCCGGTAAAATTACTTTTCAGATGGTCTTCGGGGCCGCTGGATAAATAATGCGGATAATCGCCATAAGCGGTATTGCTGTACAGTACGCCATCCTTATCAAACCCGGCAGGCCAGAAGCCAATGCGGCGCTCAAAGTTGTTTTTCACCGAGATGCCCATCGTGCTGATATGCCAGTAATTTCCATATTTATCGGCCCAGGTAGCGCCATGCCCTGCACCTTTGGCAAAGCCTCCCGGCTTGTATGAAAAAGGGTTATGCTTTTGATAGGTGAAAGGCCCCAGCGGATGATCGCCCACAAAAACACCATCGCCATAGCCACTTTGCTCGGTACCCGGCGCGCCGAACTGCAAATAGTATTTGCCTTTATACTTGTTCATCCACGAACCTTCTATAAATGGCAGCAGAAACACATTATCGTTATGCTCACCAAAACGTTCCCAGCCATGCTCTTCGGGGTTAAGCTTAACCATTTCTTTTTTTTGGCCGATGGGTTCGAAGGTGCGCCTGTCAATCTCCTGCCCGTAAAGCGGCAGTGTATTGCTGGAACCATGGTAAATATAAACCCGGCCGTCATCGTCGGCAAACATACCCGGGTCCCAGGCGCCAACTTTAAAATAGTCTTTAGCGGCTTTCCAGTCGTCGTGCGTTGGGTTGGTGCTCATCCACAGGGTAAAATCCTTATTATAGGTTGATCCTATCACCAGCAGGGTATCGCCCAAAACCAGCGTGGCAGGAGCACAAAGTTCATCGCCTTTAACTTCATTGTACGGACGGACGAACTTGCGGTAAACAAAATTCCAGTTCAGCATGTCGTCGCTCCACCAGTAGCCAAACTGGTTGGTAGAGAACAAATAATACTTACCTTTAAACAACGTCATGGTCGGATCGGCAGTGGCGCGGTGTTTGCCCCAGCTTGCAAAAGTTTCGAAGGGTGTATAACCGTAATCCAGGTTAAGCGGGTTACAATAGGTAAGGCGTTTTTGTTGCGCTTGGGCGCTCATTGCGCAGCAACATATCAGGATGAGCAGATAACTGGTAACTGTTTTCATAAGGAAATACTAACAGGTTATAATGGTATTACAACAGGGGGCTAATATCAGTTTTTAAACAGCAATAAAAGTTTTGTGTACTACTACATCTGTTTCACAACGTAAAATATTTTAACATTGTGTGTTAAAAACACAATTAATTCGTACTTTCATCAGCACAAGCCAGTTATCCTAAATATCGCTTTTATGAACAAGAAATCCCTGCTGTTCTTCGTCATGCAATTACTTTTTATTGCATCTGCTTTCGCGCAATATCCTAAAATGGATAAGCTGCTTTACGGCGTAGCTTATTATGACGAGTACATGCCTTATGAAAGGCTGGATAAGGACGTGCAAATGATGAAAGCCTGCGGCATTAACGTGGTGCGCATTGCCGAATCGACCTGGAGCACGGAAGAGCCACAGGATGGCGTTTTCGATTTTACTCATATCGACAGGGTTTTAAATGCTATGCAAAAAGCAGGGATCCATGTTATTATAGGTACGCCAACCTATGCTGTGCCTACCTGGATGGTAAAAAAGCATCCCGAGATCTTAGCTATTACCCCATCGGGCCAAAACCAGTACGGGCCACGGCAAAACATGGATATCACCAATAAAGATTACCGTTTTTATGCCGAGCGTGTTATCCGCAAGATCATGGAACACGTTAAGGACAATAAGGCGGTAATAGGATACCAGGTGGATAACGAAACCAAATCATACGGCACGGCCGGACCAAACGTGCAGGCGTTGTTTGTTAACTACATGAAGGCTAAGTATAAAACACTTGATAACATCAACCATATTTTCGGGCTCGATTACTGGAGCAACCGCATCAATAACTGGGACGATTTTCCGTCGATGGTTAATACCATTAATGGCAGCCTTTCATCGGAGTTTGCCAAATTTCAGCGGCAGCTGGTTACTGATTATTTAGCATGGCAGGCCGCCATAGTGCGCGAATATAAACGTCCCGATCAGTTCATCACCCAAAACTTCGACCTGGAATGGCACGGCTATTCGTTCGGCATTCAGCCCGATGTTGATCATTTTGCAGCAGCCAAAGCTTTGGATATTGCAGGCATTGATATTTACCACCCCAGCCAGGATAAGCTTACCGGCGTGGAGATTTCCTTTGGGGGCGATGTGGCCCGATCAATGAAAGGAGGCAAAAACTACCTTACTATTGAGACCGAAGCGCAGGGCTTTCCGCAATGGGTACCGTATCCGGGGCAGCTGAGGCTGCAGGCTTTTAGTCATTTAGCATCGGGGGCAAATATGGTGAGCTACTGGCCATGGCACTCTATCCATAACTCGGCCGAAACCTACTGGAAAGGTTTGTTAAGTCATGATTTTGAGCCCAACCCGGTTTATGACGAGGCTAAAACCATCGGCAAAGATTTCGACAGGTTAAGCAGCAAACTCATCAACCTGAAAAAGAAAAACGACGTAGCCATCCTATTCAGTAACGAAGCCCTTACCGGCTTTAAAGCTTTTGGCTTTGGCTGGGGTGTGCGTACCGGCTATAATGATGTATTGCGCCAGTTTTACGATGGCCTGTACCATATGAACGTAGGGTGTGATTTTGTTGACCCAACAAGTAAAAATATTGAAGATTATAAACTGCTGATAGTTCCCCTGCTATACGCGGCACCGGATAGTTTGCTAAAGCGATTAAACACCTATGTTAAAAACGGCGGGCATATCATTTATACCTTCAAAAGCGGTTTCGCCGACGAAAATGTGAAAGTACGTACCACCCATCAGCCGGGAATTATTGAAGAAGCCTGCGGAATTTACTACAGCCAGTTTACCGAACCCAGCAATGTATCATTAAAAGCTGATGATTGGAACCTGAAACCCGAAGATAAAAAGCTGAATACCTGGATGGAGCTCATTACTCCTACTACCGCTAAAGTATTAGCTTACTATGATCACCCGGTTTGGGGCAAGTACGCCGCCATTACCGAAAACACTTACGGCAAGGGCCTGGCAACATATATAGGCAGCTTAACCACCAGCGCCGTTACCGACAAATTATTGGCCGATGCCGTAAAAAAAGTTGGTCTCTGGGGTACCGATCAGCAGATAGCCTGGCCTGTTATCACCAAACAAGGTGTAAACCAGGGCGGCAAAACGGTTCATTATTATTTTAATTATTCGGCAAAAGAAACCAATCTTACTTATCCTTATAATAATGGCAAAGAGTTGTTATCAGGCGATAATGTCAGCAAAAACAGCGATTTAAAACTGGAGCCATGGGCAGTTAAGATCATTGAGGTTAATTAATTATCGTTGTCTAAAATGACAACATCTACGAAAAAATTATTTAATAGCGGTTTGCTTTATATTGCGCTATCTTTTTTACACCTTTAGCCTCCTAAAAATCGTGTAATAAAAAGACAGCTTATCACAAAGTCTGCATGCTAAAATTAAGATATATTGACGCCTTAAGGGGCTGGGCTATTTTAGGAGTTATAATGGTACACAGCTGGCAGGCAGGCTCGGCCAGTTACATTCCACCCCAGCTCAATAACATTTTGGTGCGTGGGAGCGCCGGCGTTCAGCTATTCTTTTTTATTAGTGCGTTTACTCTTTTTCTTTCCGCAAATGCCAAGTATGGAACAGAGCAACATTTTACGGGTAATTTTTTTATCCGTCGCTTTTTCAGAATCGCGCCGATGTACTATCTCGCCATCATTTATTTTTTATGGCAGGATGGTTTTGGCCCCCGTCATTCGTTAGGTGATGCTCCTGGTATAACCGTTGAAAATGTTATTGGCAACGTACTTTTTTTACACGGCTTCAATCCCACCTGGCTCAACAGCACTGTGCCGGGCGGCTGGTCGGTTGCTGTTGAAATGCTTTTTTATCTCTTCGTTCCCGTTTTATTTCATAAAATAAAAAACACACAGCAAGCCGCAGTATTTTTTATTTTATCACTTATTTTTCGTTTTATTCTTGATAATATTTTGCACCGCCATCCATTGATGCACAACGAAATTTTATGGAGTAATTACCTCTTCTTTTACTTTCCCTCACAATTACCGGCATTTGCACTGGGTATAATCTTTTATTTTATCATCAAGGATAATTATCAAATAAAAATTAAGCCATCTGTTATATTACTCGCTGCACTGATTCTGATGCTGCGAAATGCTCAAATAGACATTATTCCCGATTATCTATTATGCACAATAGCATTTTTATTGCTGGCCCTTGCCCTAAGCAAATTTGAATTTAAAATAATTGTTAACCAGGTCACAAGGTATATAGGTAAAATAAGTTTCAGCATATACTTAATCAATTTCGCTGTGATAGATTGGCTAAAGCATTTCCAACTGCTCAATTATTTTACTGTTCAAAGCCGAACCGAAGCTATAGCAAATTATACTACAAGGTTTTTATTAGTCTTGGTGGTTTGCATATTCATTGCTTCATTTCTATATTATTTTATTGAGTTGCCCGCTCAAAAAATCGGCTACCGAATCATAAAAAAGCGTGAGAGCAAACAATTGCTATAATCGTTAACGCGTATGCTTAGTTATTTGCTTGCTTCTTTCTCCGCAATATGATCAGCATGATCAAGCCAATGAGGCTAAATAGTCCCAAAATCCAGTAACCGCTTATCTGCGATGGGTTTACCGCTTTCTGATCGGTACTTTGCTTTACGCCGGCATCGCCGCTGGGTACGCTGGCTTTGTCACTGTCCTGCAATGTGCCCGTTCCGGTGCCTGATACGGTAGCTGTGCCCGGAGCACCCTGGCTCGCCCCGTTCCCGGCGCCTGCCCCATTAGCCTTGGTAGTTGATGATGAAGTATCTTTGGATGATTGTGCCAGCAAAGGCGCTGTAGCGCCCAATGTTAATCCCAGTAGCATAACGGCCAGTTTTATTTTAAATGCTTTCATGGTGTTTAGTTTTGATGCAGGTTGATTAAAACAATAGCTGTGCCAGTGATGGATTAATGTTAATAAATACAATGTTGAAATAAATGATAAACAAACGGTTGAGAGCTGGCGAGAAAAAGAAATCTCCTACGCCATGCTTAATTCGCTTTGCAAGGCCTATAAAATACACAATACCCTCAGGGGTATGTTTCGTGGCAAAACGTGTTATTTGGTTTTATAAACCGGCAGCATTACCCTGATCTCGGTACCTTCGCCCTCTTTAGAAACGATACCGATATTGCCCTTATGCAACCTTACAATGTTTAGTGCAAGAGGGAGGCCTACGCCGTGCCCCTCGTATTTCCCGGTATTTGATGCACGGAAAAATGGTTCGAATATGTGTTGGACATCGCTTTCGGGAATACCTATCCCCTGATCCTTTACACTAAAAATGACGCTGTGATTTTCGGCATATACCTTAAGAATTACCGGCTTGTTTTCGGAATATTTGCAGGCATTGAGACCAATATTACTGATGGCCAGTTTGAGCAGGTTGATGTTGCCCTGTGTCACCAGGCTATCCACGTCATCGGGCAGTGATGAAAAATCAATGCTGAGGTTATTTGTCGGGATGATATGATCAACAGCTTCTTTAACCATGAACGCCAGCTCATCGGCCCTAATTTGTTCCCAGTTTTGTTTTTTACCGTCGAACCCGCTTTGTGCCAGTCCCAATAAGCTGGTAATGATATCCTGCAGGCTTTGTGTGCCGGTTAGGATCTCTTTGAGGTTTTTATGCAGGTCGGCCCCTGGTTGATCCAGATTTTTGAGGGAAAGTTCGGCTTCGCCTTTAATGATGGCCAGGGGGGTGCGTAATTCGTGCGAGGCGTTGCTGATAAAGTTGTTCTGGGTTTCAAAGGCTGTTTCCAGCCTGTCGAGCATGTTGTTGAAAGTTTGGGTAAGCTCGGCTATTTCGTCTTTCCCGTTGTAATCCTCCAAACGCAAATGCAGGTTGCTGGCGGTAATGGTATTTACCTTTTTTATGATGCTGCGTACCGGCTTAAAGGTATGGTATGAAAACCGGCGACCAATAATATACACGATCAATATCGAGATCAGGAAACTGATTATCAGCACCTGCTCAAGATCATTCAGCTCACTAAGGCCAGATGGATTGGTTGCCGAAACCACAATAATAGCATCCCCCTCCGGAAAGTGGAAGATATTGCCGGCGTAAAATACATTATCGGCTTTAAACCTCGATTTACCGTTGGCGATGATGTTATTAATTAGTTGGCGCGGAACGCCTTTAACTGTTTTGCCTTTTGTGTAAATATCAGGTTTAATGATGTATTGCTTTTCGGCTATGAGGCGTTCCAGATAGCGCTGGCGTATTTCCCGGTACATGCCGAGGCTGTCGCGATCATTAAGGTGATGGATCTGGGAGGAGATGTTTACACGGGTCTCAAGCCGTTTATAAAAATCATCAAAGGTAAACTGGTGTACAAAATAAAAAATAGCGCTGCTGAATATCAATATTACCGACACTGTTAGCACCAGGAACAACAGCGCTACTTTTTTCTGGATGCTCATGCTGCGTTATTTTTTAAAATATAGCCCATGCCAATAACTGTATGGATCAATTTGTTGTCAAAATCTTTATCCACCTTTTTGCGCAGGTAGTTAATGTATACATCAACCACGTTGGTGCCCATATTGAAATCAATGTTCCAAACGTGCTCCAATATCTCAATGCGACTGAGCATGTGGTTTTTATTTTTAGCCAGAAACTCCAGCAGGCGATATTCCGTAGCTGTCAGGTCGATGGTTTTATCACCGCGTTTAACTGATTTTTCGTCGCCGTTAATTACCAGATCAGCAATTTGGATTACGTTTGGTGGCTGTACAAGATTGGCATTGCGGCGGGCCAATGTCCGAATGCGGGCGTTGAGTTCGGCCAGGCTAAAGGGTTTAACCATGTAATCATCAGCACCACTGTCGAGGCCTACAACTACGTTTTCGGTAGTTCCGAGTGCCGTAAGCATTAATATGGCTGCGTTCTGGCTGGCCTGCCGCAAGCGGCGGCAAACCTCAATGCCGTTAATGCCGGGCAACATGATATCCAGTATAATGAGTTGAAAATCCATCTTCATGGCCATGTCCAGTCCGGTTGTACCATCAAGGGCAACACTTATCTCGTGACCTTCGGTAGTAAGGTCGCGCTGGATGATGGATACCAGTTTGGGTTCATCTTCTATGAGCAGGATCTTCATTGTGGCAAATATATATTACGCTTAGTATAAACAATAAATAACGGTGATGTTTTAGTTAAACTCCACAGAAATATCGTTAAATTAAAGCGTTATTAATTGTAAGCCCGGTTATGCCTAATCCTTCCAAAATCATCTTCAATGCAGCCTGCCTTATACTTATTTTAGGCGTATTGGGCTGCCATCATGAAAGCAAGCCAATAAATAAAAAGCATCTTAAAAAAGCGGTTAAGCCAAAAGCAAAAGAATATGTAGAGATCAAATATACAGAACCACAACTTGTTGCTTTTTTTGACAGTTTGGGTAAGCTACCTGTGCAGCCACTTGCCGATAAAGCTGCTTTTGTTGCCGATTCTGTTTATAGAAATCTAATAAAACCTGCAAATAGGAAATTGCAGCCAGCAGATTTTGCGTTATTAAAGCGCGCTACACGCATGGAAATGATAGAAGTACATGCTGCAAGAAAAATATTTGGCGAATTAAAAACTGATAGTACCTGCACAGCCAAGGGCTTGCTTGATTCTGTTAAAAAAGGGAATGTTTATTTGCAATACTATCCGTTTGACCGGGATAAAAATAAGTTTGACGAGTTTGCAATTAGAATTGGCGATGTAAGACATTGTTCCGGCTCTGAGTTGTATTTTTTTAAAGGAGATAAAATTATTGCCAAACAAGATGGTTATGGCCGAGATGATGAAGATTTAGAATATTTTAAAAATACAGACGGCGAAGCTATCGTTTATCAATTATCTGAATTTGATAATGGTTCCGGTATTTGGTGGAACAATTACTTTTTTTATAAGTATGATGATGATAAACTAATTCCGGTATTAAACGAACCTGAAAGTTGTAATGCCCAGGCATTTTGGGAATTTCGGATTTTGTGGCTCGAATCCAAAATTCAGCAAACCAATCCGCTGACTATAAAAATGGTTTATCACCAACAGTTTTATAATGACAATAACGATGTTTATTTTAATTATGGGCCAATATTTTTGAATGATTCAACCAGTATTGAATATAGATGGGATGAAAGCTCGAAAACGCTGCGCGGGCAATATCAGCAATCTAAGCTAAACAAAGCCCAAATACTGTCATACTACCTTACTGATAACGACTATCTTTTCATTAATTCACATTATAAATTGTTAAAGGCTGTATTAGCGGATAAAAAACAAAGGCCGTGGTTATTGGATTATTTAAACAAAGTCAAAAATTATTATAATCACTAAAACTGGTCGAAGTTTAGCGACAGCGCAATTTCGGCCAGCTATTTACCAAAACAAAAAATGCCCGCTCAACGGCGGGCATTTACAAATATCAAGGGTTAACTTATTTTTTCCCTGTCACCCCAAATTTCTTTTCAAATCCACTCAGCTGTGCGCTGAACTTATTAAACAATTGCGGCTGCTTGTATTGCTTGCTAAACTCAACCAGCCCCCCTAAAATCTGCATTGAATATTGCAGATCACGATTTTCGAGGTTGGTTTCACCTTTTTGGAATAGGGCGTAGCTGTAATCAAGTTGATTATTTACATAATCGTCAACCAGGTTAGCCAGTTTATTGCCTAATTGAATGTCGTTTAAGCGGTAGGCGTTCTCGATCATATAATATTTACGTACCGCTATTTCTAACGAGTTAATAGTGGTTGGCATTACCTCATCATATTTTTTTAGCACCTTACGGGCCGAATCAGGTTTACCTGCTTTGGCCAAATCATCGGCCAGGGTTGAGTAAAGCCTGGTAATGAGTGGGTAAAACATGGTCATTGATTCGTGATCAAGATAGCTGGCGTTTTTCATATTGCCCCATTTGTATTTGGTCATCATATTTTCGTACATTTTACCGATGTTGCTGGCCTCAAGCGGCCCAACGGCTGTATCCGGTTTTAACGGCAGTAAACGGTAAGCGAAGCCCTCGTTGTACATGTATTTGTCCAAACCGATCATATTACTGTTAGGTACGGTAACCGAAAAATAAATCGGTCGCTTCCAGTTGTTATGGCTCAGGATATCCATCATCGCCAGTACATCCTTGGTAACGTAACGACCGTTAAATGTCCAGTCCATTTCCGGGGCTATTTTATCTTTATCGGCAGTTGGTACAGTGCCGGTTTTAATTACCTCGTCGGGGTTAACTGTCAATTTGAATTTATTGGTTGGCAGGTAATTGGCAACGTCTCCGTTGTTATACTCAACCATGGCTTCTTTTTTATCAGAGGTAATGAAATCGAAAACATCTTTCAGCTCGGTAGCCCCCGCAATTTTCTGATCGCTAAAATAGATCACATCACGTACGCCCGGTTTAAATTTATCATTCGGCATACTGATCGGCAATGGTTCCGATTCGTTCATCTTGTTTTTCATTCCGCGGATGTACCAGTCGGTACCCAGTAGGCTTAGGTTCACGATACGCACATCGGGGCGCACGTTTTCAACTTCCTGGATGTACCAGAGCGGGTAAGTATCATTATCGCCATAAGTAAACAAAATGGCATTTGGTGCGCATGAGTTCAGGTAGTTATAAGCCATATCATGCGGGGTAAGCTTGGTTGAACGGTCATGATCGTCCCATTCCTGGTTGGCCATTAATAAAGGAGCGGCCAGTAAACAAACCACTGTAGAGATAATGGCGCTAACCTTTGCATTCAGCTTTTTGCTTAACACATCGGCAATGCCTATCACGCCCAAACCTATCCATATGGCAAAGGCATAAAAGGAGCCTGCATAAGCATAGTCACGTTCGCGGGGCTGCAGCGGGTCCTGGTTAAGGTAAAGTACAATGGCTAAACCGGTACAAACAAACAGGATAGCAACAACCCCGGCTTCGCGCTGGTTGCGCGCAAAATGAAATACAGCACCAAACAAGCCAATGATAAGCGGTAAAAAGAACAGGCGGTTATAGCTTTTGCTTTGGGTAACCGAATAGGGCAGGGGTTTACTGAAATTCCATCCGCTTATCCATTCGCCATCGGCGCCTGAATTTAAGCTTTGACCATCGAGGTCATTGGCGCGGCCTGCAAAGTTCCACAGGAAATAGCGCGTATACATTTGGTTGATCTGCCATTTTGCAAAAAAGCTAATGTTTGAACCAAAGGTTGGGTGTTCGCTTTCACCGAGACCAGTCCACTCACGGTAAAACTCCGGGTGACCAGGCTTATCGCTAAACATGCGCGGGAATATGGTATTACGGTCATAAACGGTATTCAATTTTTTACCGGCAACCTCGTATTTGGTTGCCCCGCGGCGGTAAATATTAGCGCCTTCGGTTTGAGCCGTAGCTTCCGAATCAAAAAACTGCCCGTATAATAACGGGGTATCGCCGTATTGGTCGCGGTTAAGGTAACTGTTTAAGGCAAAGGCATTTTCCGGATCGCTGTTGTTCAGGTTAGGATTAGCTTTTGCACGTACCACAATCATTACAAATGAGCTGTAGCCAAACAGGATAAACAGCAGGCAGATCAAAAAGCTGTTGAGCGCGAAGCGTTTTTCGCGGATCTTTACTACATACTCTAACAAGGCTAAAACTGCTCCGCTTACTATAAGACCTATAATACCACCGCTTATGCCTAATATCAGTACAAAGCATACGGCCGCTAAAATAATAGCAGGTTTAACAGGATTTATAGTATAGTAAATGCCTGCAACAATGGTAATAATGAGCAGTACAAAAAACACTATTGCCCCGCTGCCAAAACCCATGCCCAGGGTGTTTACAAAAAGCAGGTCGGAAAAAGCCGCGCCTTTTACGGTGTATTGTATCACTCCCCAAAGTACAAAGGCCAGGGCCACCACGCTTGCCAAAAAGGTAAGCAACGTTCCCTTTGTAGTAACATTTTTTACCCTGCGGAAATAGATCACCAAACCGATAGCCGGGATCACCAGTAAATTTAATAAGTGAATACCGATGGAAAGGCCCATTACATAGGCGATAAAAACTATCCATCTGTCGGCATGAGGCTCATCGGCATGAGCGTCCCACTTTAATATCGCCCAAAATACTACAGCGGTACAAAGTGATGATTGTGCGTAAACTTCCGATTCTACAGCCGAAAACCAAAAGGTATCCGACCACGCATAGGCTAATGCGCCCACAAGGCCCGAACCTATGATCAGGATGAGATTGGTAACATTAAGCTGTTCCTGTGTTTTAACCAACAGTTTTTTGGCAAGGGCGGTAATGGTCCAAAACAGGAACATGATGGTGGCACCGCTGGCCAGGGCCGATGCCATGTTGGCCCAATAAGCTACTTTGGTATTATCGCCCATGGATAGCAGGGTAAATACTTTGCCAATGATGGTAAACAGGGGGGCGCCGGGCTGGTGGGCTACCTGTAATCGGTAAATACAGGCTATAAATTCGCCGCAATCCCAAAAGCTTGATGATGGCTCAAGGGTTAAAATGTAAGTTACCGTGGCAATGATAAAGGCCACCCAGCCAAATATATTGTCGAGTTTTTTGTAATTCATGTTCGGATGCTATCTAAAAAACAGGTTTAAAGCAGCCGAAAATAATAAAACTATTGGGATGTTGCCATTAAAAGAGGCGTTTTGAGGCGCATTTGTATTTTATTTTACTGTGTTTGAGTTGATAATAAACTTTTTTAAAATTCTATTTTGAGAATCAAATATTCGCGCTATATTTGCATTCCTTTTCGGGGAGTAAAACAAACCAAAGGAGATTGCCTGATAGTATAATGGTAGTACGACGGTTTTTGGTACCGTTTGTCTAGGTTCGAATCCTGGTCGGGCAACAATAAAATTCGGATTTCGGATTTTCAATTTCGGATTTATTCTGATTGGAAAACTTGAAATCCGAATTGTGTTTTATAACGGTTGTATTTGTAAAAGATCAACGGTGAAGGACAGGTAAATCCGAAATCGAACATCCCAAATTCAAAATCAAAATGCCCTTACAATTTAACCCGGTTAAATTATTTTCAGGATCAGGTTCGCAGGAGCTTGCGCATCTTATAGCTGATGCTTATGGTCGTGAGTTAGGTGAAGTTGTGATATCGCGTTTTAGCGATGGCGAATACCAGCCGCATTTTAACGAATCTGTAAGGGGATGCGATGTTTTCCTGATCCAGTCTACCCACCAGCCTACCGATAATTTAATGGAGTTACTCATGATGATTGATGCCGCCCGCCGCGCTTCAGCACATTATGTAAACGCCGTTATACCTTATTTTGGTTTGGCCCGTCAGGACAGGAAAGATAAGCCCCGTGTTGCCATTGGTGCAAAACTGGTGGCCAACTTGTTAGTTGCAGCCGGTATTAACCGCATCATGACCATGGATTTGCACGCAGCGCAGATCCAGGGATTTTTTGATGTTCCGGTTGATCACCTGGATGCTTCTATCATTTTTGTACCTTATATCAAAAGCCTTGGTTTAGGTCACCTTACCATCGCATCGCCTGATATGGGTGGTTCATACAGGGCCCGGAGCTTTGCCAAGTTCTTTAATGCCGAAGTGGTAATTTGCGATAAACGCCGTAAACGTGCCAACGAAATTGAAGCCATGACGCTGATAGGTGATGTTACCGACCAGGACATAGTACTGATTGATGACATTTGCGATACCGCGGGTACATTGGCAAAAGCAGCCGGACTGATCATGGAGCGTGGTGCACGCAGCGTACGCGCGGTTTGTACACACCCTGTATTATCAGGTAAGGCTTATGAAACTATCGAAAACTCGGCATTGACTGAACTGATAGTTACAGATACAATCCCGCTTAAACAAAGCAGCCCTAAAATAAGGGTGCTTTCAACCGCCGAACTGTTTGCAAAAGCGATAAGCAATGTAAACGAACACGGTTCGATTAGTACCTTGTTTAAGGTGGATTAAGAAACCTCTCCTAAATCCTCTCCAAAGGAGAGGACTTGAAAAGGTTAAAGTAGAATTAAAATATCCTTATGTAGCCCTCTCCTTTGGAGAGGGTTGGGTGAGGTTTAAATAAATAAACAAATAAATAAAAATGAAATCAATTGCTATTAGCGGTTCTCTAAGAGAGAACGTAGGGAAAAGAGACGCAAAAGAGCTGCGTTACAATGGCCAGGTGCCTGCAGTTCTTTATGGTGGTGCTACCCAGACCCACTTTTCTGTGTCCGCAGCTGATTTGAGGGCCGTTGTTTACACTCCGGTTGTTCATTTCATCGATCTGGAAATTGCCGGTGTTAAATCACAAGCTATCATCCAGGACATCCAGTTCCACCCATTAACTGAAAAAATCACTCACATTGACTTTTTATTGTTAGATGAGAAAAAACCTATCACCATCGAGATCCCGGTAAAATTAACCGGTACTTCTCCAGGTGTTAAAGTAGGTGGTAAGCTGGTTCAAAAATTAAGGAAACTGCGTATCAAAGCGCTTCCTAAAGATCATCTTGATGCTATTGAAGTAAGCATTGAATCTCTTGAGGTTGGTAAATCAGTAAAAGTATCTGATATTAAATTAGATAACTTAGTGATCACCAACGCTAAAGAAGATACCATTGTTTCTGTAACTACCTCACGTGCATTACGTCAGGCAGAGCAGGAAGCAGCTCAAGGTAAAAAATAAGCCCCCTAACCCCCTGAAGGGGGAGCAGGAGGTGAAATTAAAAACAGCGGTAGAGTAATTTCTATCGCTGTTTTTGTTTGAGCAATAAATAATATCTTCGCATAAAAGTTTAAGCTAATCAAAAATTCCCCCTTTAGGGGGCCAGGGGGCATGAAATATTTAATTGTAGGTTTAGGAAATATTGGTCCGGAGTATGCAGATACACGGCATAATATAGGTTTTATGGTGTTGGATGAACTGGCCAGGCAAGAGGGAGCGAGGTTTCAAAACTCACGCTTAGCTTATTATACCGAGATATCGTTCAAAAGCCGTACGCTTTGCCTCATTAAACCTACTACCTATATGAACCTGAGCGGAAAAGCCCTGAGCTACTGGATGAAAGACCTGAAAATTCCGGTGGGGAATGTTTTAGTTATCGTGGATGACCTTGCCCTGCCGCTGGGTACCTTACGCTTAAAACCCAAAGGCAGTGCCGCCGGGCATAACGGCCTTAAAAATATTGAAGAGGTGCTTGGCAACAATAACTACGCACGCCTGCGTTTTGGCATTGGTGATAATTACCCCAAAGGCCGCCAGGTTGATTTTGTGCTGAGCCCGTTTGATAAAGACGAACAGCCCGAACTGCCTGCACTGATCGATCGTTCGATAGAGATGGTGAAGAGTTTTGCAACTATTGGAACCGAACTTACCATGACTCGTTATAATAAGTAACAACGTCGTTACAAACTAATATTTTAGTTAAAATTCCGTTCAAATCGTAATTCGTGTTGTAACGCACGGGTATGTACTTACGTCTTGTAAACCTAAATAACCTTATGAAACAAATCCTGCTAACGGTACTTTGCTGTTGCTTTTCTACCTTCTTATTTGCTCAAACAAAAGCTCCCGTCGCTCCGGCAGTTCCTAATATTACTGTAAAAGGTATTATCATTGATTCGGCTAATAACAAACCTATGGGATATGTTACTGTTGCGCTCCAGGATGCCGCCACCAAAGCGCCGGTAAAAAGCACGCTGGCTAAAGACGATGGCAGTTTTGAACTAAAAACACCCGAAGGTAAAACTTACCAGTTAGTTGCTGTTTTTATTGGTTACGCCACCAAAACTATCCCGGTAAAACTTACAAATAATACATTTAATGCAGGCCGGATCCTGCTTTCGGCATCGAGCAAACAATTGAAAGAAGTTACCGTTACCGCGGTAAGGCCGGTAATGAAACAGGAGGTCGACCGCCTGAGCTATGATGTAACCGCCGACCCGGAAAGTAAGTCTATCACCGCGCTGGATATGATCCGGAAAGTACCTTTGTTATCTGTTGATGGCAACGACGCTATCAAGCTACGGGGTAATGATAATTACAAGATCCTGATCAATGGAAAAGAATCGGCCATGATGGCCAAGAACCCATCGGATGTGCTGAAATCCATGCCCGCTGCCAATATCGAAAAGATAGAAGTAATCACCACGCCGCCCGCAAAATATGATGCCGAAGGCCTTGCGGGGATCATCAATATCATCACCAAAAAAAATGCGGACCAAGGGTATAACGTAAGTATCAATACGGGGTACAATAGTGTTTATGGTGAACGGGGCAATGTTAACCTTACCTTGAAGCAAGGGAAGTTTGGTTTTAGCGGCTATGCCGGTTATAACTACAGGCCCTTGCGTACGTCATCGTTCGAGAACATGACCACTTTTTTTAAGCCACAGTCAACCGATCCGCAGTCAACACTTAGTCAAACAGGTACAAGGGGCAACACTGGCAAAAACCTGTATGGCAGCGGTGAGTTAAGTTATGAGGTAGATACCCTGAACCTGATTACCGGCATGTTTGATTTTTATCATGGCAAAAGCAATCAGCATAATTATCAGGTTACTACCCAACGCGATAGCGCCGATGCTGTTACGCAATTTTACCGTTTGTTTAACAATGGCACAGGCGAATTTAAAGGATCGGATGTGGGGTTGAATTACCAGTTAGGCTTTAAAAAAAACAAGGAGCAGCTGCTTACCATATCCTACAAATACAATTATAATAACAATCTTCAAACCAGCGAAGCCACAAAAGGTAATGACTTTAGCGGCGAAGGTGTCCCTAAAGATTACAGGCAATACAATAACTCAGGTTCAAAGCAGCATGCTTTTCAGTTAGATTATATCCAACCTTCTAAAATTCTTACTGTTGAGGCCGGTGGTAAAGCAACCCTGCGTAATAACTATAGCCAGTTTAATACTGATGTAAAAAGTGACGTGGATAATGAGTATCACGCCGATACAGCGCAGGTGAATAATTTTACCTATAAACAAAATATTTACGGTGTGTACAACTCTTATTCGGTTAAGCTAACCAAATGGGCTTTTAAAGGCGGTATGCGGTTGGAACATACCACGGTTAACGCCGATTTCGCGGTAGGGAAACCAACCGTTAACCAAAACTATGATAATTTTGTGCCCTCGGTATCGGTACAACGGAGCCTGAAAAGCAGCAGTCTCACACTTGGTTTTACCCAACGCATCCAACGCCCCGGTATTTACCAGCTTAACCCATATACTGATCAATCCAACCCGCAATACCGTAACGTTGGTAATCCTAACCTGAGGGCCGCGGTAACCAATAATTTTGAATTAGGTTACAGCAACTTTGCCAAAGGCTCCATTAACCTGAGCACCAATTACTCGTTTGCCAATAACACGGTGCAAAATTTAGCCTCGGTTGATACAGCAGGAGTTACTACTACCACTTACGCTAACGTGGGCTCGAACAAAAACTGGGGTTTTGATTTGAATGTGAATTATCCAATCACCAAAAAACTGAACGTGAATATAAATGCCGAATTACTGTTTGTTTGGCTGAAGGGCTATTACAACGGCTCGCTTTTCAGCAACAGTGGTAACCAGGGACACATTTTTACTTATACCAGCTACAAATTTGATGGCGGCTACCGCGCCGGTTTAAACATTGGGTATGACAGCCGTTATGTATTGCTGCAGGGAAAGGATAATTATTTTTTCTTCAGCTCCATCAGCGGTACCAAAACCATGTTTAAGGAAAAGGCCACACTATCAGTAAATGTTAACAATCCTTTCAAAAAATTCAACAAGCTCGACTTTTATACCAAAGGTGATGGCTTTGAAACTTACACAGCTAACAACAACTTTTACCGCACTATTAACGTGAGCCTGAGCTACAAGTTCGGCAGGCTTAACAGCAGCATAAAGAAAAATCAACGTGGTATTAACAATGATGATACCAGCAGCGGAAGCCGCAATTAACAACTTGAGTAACTAATCCGTTACCTGGCAGTGGCAAACGTTAAAAAGTGTTAAACGCATACTTTTTGGTGTCACGCCCGGGTATCTTAAACGTCTTATGACCAAAATCGCAATTATGAAACAATTTCTACTAACAGTGCTATGCTGTTTTGTCACGGGCATGGCTATGGCCCAGGCTGCCGCACCGGTTCCTGTTCAAAATATAACCGTTAAAGGTACCGTGATCGATTCGGCAACCAACAAGCCATTGGGGTATGGCACTGTCGCGCTACAGGATGCCGCTACCAAAACTCCGGTAAAAAGTACGCTTGCCAAAGATGACGGCAGCTTTGAGTTGAAAGCTCCCGAAGGTAAAACCTATCAGTTGGTAGTAGCTTCAGTAGGATATGCAACCAAAGTGCTCCCTGTAAAAATGGATGGTAAAACGTTTGATGCCGGGCGGATCCTGGTAGCCCCTTCAAGCAAACAGTTGAACGAGGTAACCATTACCGCTGTAAAGCCTGTAATGAAACAGGAGGTTGACCGCCTCAGTTATGATGTTACCGCCGATCCGGAAAGTAAAGCGGTATCTGCATTGGATATGATGCGTAAAGTGCCGCTTTTAGCTGTGGACGGCGATGATAACATCAAGTTAAAAGGCAGCGGCAAATACAAGATCCTGATCAACGGAAAAGAATCGGCGTTGATGGCTAAAAACCCATCAGACGTGTTAAAAGCAATGCCGGCTACCAACATCGAAAAGATTGAGGTGATCACTACGCCGCCTGCAAAATATGATGCGGAGGGCTTGGCAGGTATAATTAACATCATCACTAAAAAGAACGCGGATCAGGGCTATAATGGCAGTGTCAACATGCGCTATAACAGTGTTTGGGGGCCGGGGTATAACCTGAACATGACAGCCAAACAAGGCAAGTTCGGGGTTTCGGGGTATGCGGGTTTTGGTAATCAGAAGCGCAACACCAATACCTCAACTACAAAACAAACATTTTTTAATCCTGAATCAGAGATATTACAAACCGGAAGTAACTCATTTGGCGGCAAGTATCGTTACGCCAATGCCGAGCTAAGCTATGAGATTGACACCTTGAACCTGCTTACCGGTTCATTTGAATTTTTTCACGGCGAATTTAATCAGGACGGATCACAGCGATCAGCCCAGACAAACGCCGCCGGCGATTTGACCCAAGGCTATAACCTGTTGAGCAATAGCTATAATCATGATCAGGGACTTGATGCGTCTGTCAACTATCAGTTAGGGTTTAAAGGGCATAAAGATGAATTGCTAACATTATCCTACAAATACAGCTATGGGCCGAGCAAAAATTTCACTGATAACCAGTTTTCGGACAGGGTTAATTATTACAATGCACTTCAGCCCGATTTCAGGCAATATAATAATGCCGGTAACCGTGAGCATACCTTCCAGTTAGACTATGCCTATCCGTTAAAAAAGATCAGTATTGAGGCTGGCGGTAAAGTGATATTGCGGAATAATTTCAGCGATTACAGGCGCGAGGATAAAGATTCAACCAGCTCGGTATATAATGTAAATGCAGGACAAACTGGCGCGTTTGATTACCATCAGGATGTGTATAGTGCTTATAACTCATACCAGTTAAAAATGGATAAATGGACAGGCAAGGCGGGCTTGCGTTTAGAGCATACCCAGGTAAATGCTGTGTTTACAGGTACGCCGCTTGATAAAAGCTATAATAACTTTATTCCATCGGTATCTGTTCAGCGCTCTATGAAAAGCAGCAGCATCAGTTTGGGCTTTACCCAGCGCATTCAAAGGCCGGGCATTTACCAGTTAAATCCATTTATTGATAAATCGAACCCTAAATTCATCAGTACCGGTAATCCCGATCTGAAACCCGAGCTGAACAATACTTTTGAGTTGAACTATAGTAATTTCTCAAAAGGATCAATCAATGTTGGTTTGAGCTATGCGTTCTCCAATAATGCTATCCAAAACGTAACCAGCCTGATTCAAAACAACATGGGTGATCATATTGATACGGTTACGTTTACTACTTACCAAAATTTGGGCAGCAATCGTTCGTTAGGGTTAAACCTTAATACCAATTATTCTATTACTAAAAAGTTTACGGTTAATATCAACGGGCAAATTTCGCACGTGTGGTTAAAGGGAACTTATAACGGCCAGTTTTATAAAAATGACGGTTACACGGGCAACGCTTTTGCCAATATTGGTTACAAGTTTGATGGTGGCTACCGTTTAGGGCTTGATGCCGGTTTCTTTAGCGGTGATGTTACCTTACAAGGTAAATCGAGCAATTTTATTTTTAACTCTTACGTACTCTCTAAAGAATTCCTGAATAAAAAGCTGACCATATCTGCGGTAGCCAACAACCCATACAGCAAGTACCGCACCTTCAGGTCAACTACGCACACGGTTGACTTTGACCAGGAATCGTTGTATCATAACCGCTACAGGAATTTTGCCGTGAGGTTAAACTTTAAGTTTGGTAAACTTAATGGCGATATCAAAAAGAACCAGCGTGGCATTAATAACGATGATACCAAAGGCGGAGGAAAAAGCAATGGCGGCGGCAATGGTTAATTGCTGATAGATATTTGTTAGGAGAGGCGCATTATTGCGCCTCTTTTTGTTTTACCTCGTCCCCATTGTAAAAAGAAACAGATTGGAGACAATCATAGCTCTTTAAGAAATATCGAAAACTGTAAATTTACCACATGAAAGTTTACGGAATAACCAATTGCAATACAGTAAAAAAAGCCCTCGACTGGCTTAAAGAAAATAAAGTAGCTTACGATTTTCAGGATTTTAAAAAGCTTGGAGTAAGTACCGAAAAACTGCAGGAATGGGACACCAAAGCAGGTTATGAAAGATTTTTGAACAAACAGGGCCTTACCTGGAAACAGCTTGACCCCGCGGTTAAAGAAAGCATCAAAACCAATACCGACGCGCTACAATTATTGCAGCAAAAAACCAGTATGATCAAACGCCCGGTTATTGAGGATAATGGTTTCCTTTTCTTCGGTTTTGATGAAAAGGTTTATGCCGATCATTTTTTGGGGAAGTAAGGATTTTAGGACTTACGAAGCCTAAGGCCTCGTAAGTTTTAATTAGCTTTCAAACTCGTTTGGGTTGCGTTTGGTATGAAAAATCGAAACGACAAAAGCTGCATCGATTACGTATGGGAATTTCTGCAGCGGGGCGAAGCAAAGATCTGTATCATATCTTCTTGAATACAGTTCGGGATGGAGTTTTATAATACCTAAAACGCCCTTAAGCTCTTTTCTAAGATGTTTGGATAGGCCTTTTTGTTGTTCTTCATACCAGTCGCAAGCATCAGTAAGTTCAAGCTCGGCCCTCCTTAAAAGTTTAATTGTAGGCACTGTTCAGGTCTTCTTCTATATCATCCCAATTTCGGGCGGTTGTTTTTCCTTCTAAAAAGTCCCTTTTTGATTTGAGTAAGCCTTCAATATCTTTTTTTGAAAAAGGGAACTCATTCTCTGCGTCGATTGTATATGTTAACCCAAACCGATTTAATATTTCCTGCAATACAGGTAAATCGCTTTCGTTGGGTATGTTCACAGTTAGCGTGGTCATATTCAAATTTACGAAAGAAAATTTAGTTTATAAATATCTGTCTTTAATTCTTACTTAAATCCCCTCTGATATATAGCCTCTAAGCACGAAATCAATTCCTTAATAAATCGGTAACAATCGTTTTACCAACCTTTTGCATCTGGCTAATTTGTAGTATACTTGTTCCTTTACGCAATTTATTTGACTGAACATGAAACTAAAACTGATGGCAGGTTGCAGCCTTGCCTTTATGTTGGCCGCAGGGATGAGTTATGCCCAGCAGCCAGCGCCTACCACCACACTCCCCGCCGGTTCTGTTTACGATTATCACGAAACTTTCGGTCCCGGGTTTTACACTAAGAATGGTACTGAGTTCCGGGCGGCAAGCGGTGAGCCGGGATATAAATACTGGCAAAACCGTGCCGACTATCAGTTGGCTGCCA
Source organism: Mucilaginibacter sp. Mucisp73 (assembly GCF_059491465.1). Classification (NCBI taxonomy): domain Bacteria; kingdom Pseudomonadati; phylum Bacteroidota; class Sphingobacteriia; order Sphingobacteriales; family Sphingobacteriaceae; genus Mucilaginibacter; species Mucilaginibacter sp. Mucisp73. The sequence goes on from NZ_CP168507.1 coordinate 349,899, forward strand.
AACTGAACGATCAAACCAATGAAATTACCGGTTCGGAAGTTTTAACGTATACCAATAACAGTCCGCAAACATTGGGCTTTATGTGGATGCAGCTTGATCAGAACCTTTTTAAGCTCGATTCAAGAGGCACAGCTATCGTTCCGCCAGCGGGTAGCCGTAACTGGGGCCGTGGCGAAGCATTTGATGCTGGTTATAAAATTAAGTCGGTAAAAGTTGCCGGCTTGAAAGGCGAATATGTTGACGTTAAATTCCTGATCACCGATACCAGGATGCAGGTTTTCCTTCCGAAAGAAATTGCCGCCAACGGCGGTCAGGCTAAATTGAAAATTGAATACTCATTTGTGTCGCCAAACTATGGGTCAGACCGTATGGGCTACCTGCAAACCAAAAATGGTAAAGTTTATACTATTGCACAATGGTACCCGCGTGTATGTGTGTATGACGACGTAATGGGCTGGAACACCCTGCCGTATAGCGGCCCGGGCGAGTTTTACCTGGAATATGGTGATTTTGACCTGAGCATCACCGCTCCGGCAAACCATATCGTAGTAGCATCCGGCGAATTATTGAACCCACAGGATGTATATACCCCTGAGCAATTGAAACGCTGGGCAGCTGCCGAAAAAAGCGAAAGCACAGTGATCATCCGTTCGGCTGCTGAGGTTACCGATCCAAAATCGCGCCCTGCCGGTAAAACCCAGTTAACCTGGCACTTTAAGATCAAGAATGCCCGTGATGCTTCATGGGCTTCATCTGCAGCATTTATTATCGATGCTGCCAAGATGGACCTGCCAAGCGGTAAAAAATCAACTGCCATATCTGCCTACCCGGTTGAAAGTGATGGCAACGATGCCTGGGGCCGTTCAACAGAGTATGTTAAAAAATCTATTGAGTATAACTCATCAAAATGGTTTGAGTTCCCTTACCCTGCTGCTACTGCTGTTGCCGGTATAGTAGGTGGTATGGAATATCCAGGCATTGTTTTCTGCGGAGCTAAAGCCAAAAAAGCAAGCCTTTGGGGTGTAAACGATCATGAATTTGGGCATACCTGGTTCCCGATGATCGTAGGCTCAAACGAGCGCATGTACGGCTGGATGGACGAGGGTTTTAATACGTTCATCAATACGCTATCGACAGCTAACTTTAATAACGGCGAATACAAAAGCACCCGCGTGCCGGATATGCACACTATCGGTGCTTTCTTTACCAGGCCCGACCTTGAGCCTGTTATGAGCCAGCCGGCCAACCTTAAAGAAAAAAATACCGGCACCCTGCTTTATTCAAAACCAAGTGCCGGTTTAGTATTGCTGCGCGAGCAGATCTTAGGTCCTGAGCGTTTTGATTTCGCCTTTAAAACCTACATTAACCGCTGGGCATTTAAACACCCAACTCCCGACGACTTTTTCCGCACGATGGAAAATGCAAGCGGCGAAAACCTGCAATGGTTTTGGAGAGGCTGGTTCCTGAACGACTGGCGTTTGGATGTTGCTGTAAGCGATGTAAAATATGTTGATAACGATCCAACCAAAGGCTCGCTGATCACTTTAGATAACCTGGGTAAAATGGCAATGCCGGTTATCCTGGAAGTTAAAACCAAAGGTGGTAAAGTTGACCGCGTAAAACTGCCGGTTGAAATTTGGGAGCGTTATGCGTCATGGACATTTAAATATCCATCAACTGAAGAAATTGAATCGGTTACTTACGATCCTGATAAAGTATTACCGGATTACAATCCCGAAAATAACGTTTGGAAAAAATAATCTTATAAATCTCTCCTGAAGGGGAGATCAGTGAACGGCGACAAGATATCTTGTCGCCGTTTTTGCATTAAGCGTCCCTTGCCTGGTCTCCAATAGCGATAAGTGCCCCTGCTTACAATGCTAAACACCATACTCAGGAACGACCAGTTTTAAACTTGTTTTTCAGTCATATAGCCTCTGCAGTTTTTTGTAAATTGCATATTAATAAACTGAAACCCATGGGACAGATTGTAATTGTTGCCTATAAACCTAAACCAGGCAAGGAGGAGGCATTGAAACAACTAATGAAAACGCATATACCGCGCCTGAAACAGGAAGGACTGGTGACCGACCGCAAATCCATCATTATGGAAGCTGCCGATGGCACCGTCATTGAAGTTTTTGAATGGTTGAGTGCCGAGGCTATTGCAAATGCCCATCATAATAAAGCAGTGCAGCAAATGTGGAGCGAATACGCTGAGGTTTGTGATTATGTGCCGTTGAGTACTTTGAAAGAGGCCCGGGATATGTTTGCCGGTTTCGTGCCGGTTAATTAAAGAAGGATTCCTGTGCCGATTAATTTAAATACAGATCAAAAGGCAGCCTTTAAGGCAATCCAAAAATTTCTTGACCATCCGGCTGCCGATGTTTTTGTGCTGAAAGGATATGCTGGTACCGGTAAAACCTTTTTGATGCAGCACATTGCGCAATGGCTTAAAGAAAAGGAAAAGAAGTTTTGCATGCTGGCGGCAACGGGCAGAGCTGCTACAGTTTTAAGGGGCAAAACTGGTTTCTCCGCGTCAACAGTTCATGGCGAATTATATAATTTTGATAAAATAGACGGCCTTGACGAGGAAACACTGGCCGAAAGTTCGGCGCCACGTATGGCCGGACAAATGACCATGCAGTTTTCAACCCGCACTGCCGATGCTGAAACCACCATTTATATTGTTGATGAGGCTTCGATGCTTTCAGGCACGTTGACTGAGGGCAATGGCTTCGCGGTTTTTGGCTCGGGAATCCTGTTGCAGGATTTTTTCCAGGTAGCTAACAAGAGCAAGATCATTTTTGTTGGCGATCCCTGTCAGTTGCCCCCCGTCGGGCAAAGCTTTAGCCCAGCGCTTGATACAGACTGGCTGGCCAAAAATCAGCGTTTCCCGGTATCTGTTAAACTCTCAAAAATAGAGCGTAATAAAGATGACAACGATATTCTGGTTTTGGCGGCGGCTATCCGCACGATGAGCGAAAGCCGGGAGCGCATCAAATTTCCAAAGATCCCGGCATCAAACCTCAACAATGTAAAACTTCACGCTACAGACGATGTTATGTTTAACCTGTACGCGGCAAATTATAAGGCGGCCGGCCCCAATAGCTGCCTGGCTATAGCACGCAGCAATAAAAAAGTTCAAATGATAAACCGGGATATGCGACGCGAACTTTTTGGTTCGGGATATGTGCCCCTGCAGGTAGGCGATGTGCTGCTGGTAACACAAAATAATTATTCGGTACCACTCACCAACGGCGATTTTGTAATTGTAAATGAGCTTGAAGAAACCGAACAAAAGCTGGGCATGAAATTTCAAAAAGTGTTGGTTACCGCGCTGGCTTCGGGGAAGGAGTTTAAGATGCTGCTTTCTTTAGATGCGCTTGAAAGCTTAAAGGGAAATCTCACTAACGATCAATCCAAAGCGCTGATCATCGATTTTAATGACCAGATGAAGGCAAAAGGCATTTCTCAAAAAAGTGAACAGTATAGGGAAGCCATGCGCGAAGACCCTTATCTCAACTGCCTTAAAGTTTCGTACGGCTATGCCGTAACCTGTCATAAAGCCCAGGGTGGCGAGTGGAACAATGTTTACCTCTTTTTAGATAAAAGCATGTACGGTTCACCATACTATGAACTTTGCAAATGGTGGTACACTGCCGTTACCCGTGCAAAAGATGAATTGAATTTGGTAAATGACTGGTGGGTTGCGTGAGTTTAAAAAAAAGTTATTGCGAGTATCCATTAGGGAAACCCTAAAAAAAATGTAATGACATGTAAAATATATTTTAACGGTGTTGCGCGCGGGCCGCATTAGGGATTGCAGTGTAAAGCCCGGAGCGCGTAAAGGGGTTGCGGGCGGGAAAGGCGAGGACTTGCAACGGAAAGCCCGGGCCGCAGGCAATGCCCATGTTATAAAATCCATCAAGAAAAATACACTTAATAATCAATGATTTACAATCATGAGCTCCCTGCGGTCGGTTGTCTTCGTACCTGGCAATGACGCTTTTATTATTAATAGAATTTTAAGACACTTCACCCCATCTGCAACCGTTCACTCTTCAGCTTTTTCTGTACATCCTGCTTATAGTTGCGGCCGATAGGCAGCTCATGCCCGGCAACATCCATGCTATGGGCATAAAAAGAATCTATTTTGTTTAAGGCAACTATAAACGACCGGTGGATGCGTACAAACCTGTTCTCAGGAAGCATTTCTTCGAGCAGGCTGATCTTTTGCCTGGTAATGTGGACCTGGTTATTTACGGCCACTACTTTAACATAATCGCGCAGGCTTTCTATCCATAAAATATCATTGATATTAACCTTAATTGTTTTGCGGTCTACTTTAAGATAAATGAACGTATGCGTATCACTTACAGGCTCTTCATGGGTAATCAGGAGTTTGCCCTTATGCTCGTTTAGCTGATAAATCTTGTCGACCGCCCGCAGGAAACGCTCAAAAGAGATAGGCTTTAAAAGGTAATCAACCGCGTTGAGCTCAAAACCATCAAGAGCGTATTCGCTGTAGGCGGTGGTGAAAATTACTTTAGGCGGGTTCTTGAGGCTTTTCAGCAGATCGGTACCTTTTATTCCCGGCATCTGAATATCCAGGAACATCAAATCGATAGGTTTTTGTTGCAGCAGGCGAAACGCTTCAATGCCGTCATTACAGGTGGCGGTAACCTCCATCTCGCTGAAGCGCGCAAGATAGTTTTTCAATACCTCAATGGCATGTGGCTCATCGTCGACTATAAGTGTGCGGATTTTCATGCGGTTACCATTTGTTGTGCAGCAGATTGTTTTATGATTTTCAGGTCGAGATCAAGCGCTACAAAAAAGGTATCTTCTTCGTTCACGATCTTCAGCCGTGAGGTATGAGGGTACAGCAGGTTGAGCCTTTTGGTTACGTTCTTTAGCCCGATATGCCCCGGCGTATAGCCTTCTTCAACGGTATGTTCGGGCTTGCTGTTGGCTACTTTTAACTTGAAGTGGTTTAGTGTAACACTTATATCAATATTGATCCAGGTAGCGCCTACCTGCTCGCTGGTGCCGTGTTTAAAAGCATTTTCGATAAAAGGTAAAATGAGCAGCGGGGCTATAGTTTTATCTTTCAAATTACCGGTAATGGTAAAGTTAATGTCGATGCGGTCTTCATAGCGAAGTTTTTCGAGCTTTACATATTGCTGCATCATAAATACTTCCTTCTCCAAAAGCACTTCATTATCTGAGCATTCATAGAGCATATAGCGCAGCAGGTCCGACAGGCCAATTATAGCCTGCGGCGATTTGGGCGAATTATTAAGACTTAACGAATAAAGGTTATTAAGTGTATTAAATAAAAAATGCGGATGTACCTGGGCTTTCAACGCGTTGAGTTCGGCTTCTAATGCCGCCTGCTTGCGCTCATACCACATTTTAAAAAGTTTAATAGCAAGTACAAACCCGGTAAACAGGTTAGTCCCTTTAAATGAATTTACCAGGCTTTGCCCATCTGTTAATTGCTCAAAAAACGGACGTTGGGTTGAGGCGATATAACCGGCATCTGTTACGTGCATCACCCTGATCAGGTAGGGCGCAACAAAAAGGATTCCGATGGTACGGCTGATAAACATACATGCAAAAACAAGCGGTACCAGCATCATGAAAAACATCACATATCGTTTTTCAAAAACGTATTTGGGCACCAGCCAGTAAGCAATGGCATAGTAATAAGCTATTTGTATGGGCATGTACAAAAGGTTATTGCGTAAGGATACCCAAAAATTGGTCTGGAACGAATAAAGCGTGGTGATAAAAAACGATACAATTACCCAAAATATCACGTGCTGCCAAAAGCGCGGCAGCTTTATATTATTGAGCAGGAGATCGAAGCCGGTATTCATATAGCTAATTTACTGTAAAACAGTTTAATTGGGCGGCTTTTAGGATAAAAGTGCGACAAACTGCAATCATTTGATGACGAACTACCTGGAGTAAGGCTGCTTCGGTACGTTTTTTAGGTTGGATGTTTATTTGTCGTATGAAAATGCGGTTAATCGTAACTGGCGGGTTGTGTGCCTATGCTATTTTCATGCCATTTTACGAGCCCTTAATTTTAGTTTATATTAAAAATAACACCATGAAAAAGTTAATTATCACAGTTTGTATCCTGGCATTTGCAGCAGTTGCGGTGCAGGCTCAAAATAAAATAACAAACGTACACGGTTTTTGGGTAGTTGAACACAACATTAATTTGCCCCGCGTGCAAACCATTAAGTTTTATAACGATAACAATAAGCTGATATACGAGGAAACAGTTTACAGCAAACTCAACATTAAAAAGAAAAAGACCCGCCTGGCGCTTGATCAGGTCCTTGACAGGTTGAACGAGCGCACTGCCTATGTTGAAAGTAAAAACCTGGTAATGCTGAGCCTTGATTTAAGGCATTAAGATCTTTTTTAAATATACGTTTAAAAACCGGTTGCCAACGCGAGGTATGGCTCCGGTTTATTTTTTGAATCCTTTTTTCTTAAATCTAACCGTCTTGTGTCTTCAGTTCCCCGTCAGCAGGTAAGCTTCGGGCGAAACCGGGCAGAACAATGCCGGCCTGTGCTGCTGTAGGGGCATAGAAAGTTTTTGCAGAAACGGGGACAACGAGCGAGCGAAGCACGGCAAAATAATTGCAGCCCGTGGTTATACCCGGTTTGCAGGGCAAATGCCTTGAGCGCAAAGAAGCCTATCTGCTGACTTGATTTTTGGTTCTTTTTATCAAGAAAAAGAACAAAGCCAACCCGCGGCGAATGAGCGGGCCGATATCAGTTAACTACAACTAAATATCTTGCTTGCCTTGTAAGCCTAATCGTAGGATTAATACTCCAAATACTTCTCAACCCGTACTGCTACCAAATCTCCCTCGGCATACTTTCCGGTTTCCTCGCTCAAAACCCGTAGGGTAATATCTTCATGCCTAAGGATCAAATCCTCATAAAAACCTTTAAATAACACCTGCTTAACAACCCAGCTCCTGGTAGCTGCTATTAACTTAATTTTGATCTGCTCGGGATAAACAACCGCATATTCTTTGGTTATGTCAATGCCGCAAAAACGGGCCTCATGAGCGGTTAGTATGTTGCAGTTGGTAAGTAATTGAGCTGTGTAAAGAAATTTTGGATGTTTGTATAACGCCTTGGGGTTGCCATGCTCAACAATTTCTCCTTTGTTTATAACAATGAGCTCATCTGCCATCGATAGTACTTCGGCCGGGTCATGGGATACCATGATCACCGTTAATCCGGTTTCTTTAACTATCTGCCTGATATCATGCTGTAGGCCTTCCCTGAACGAAGTATCAACCTGGTTAAAAGGTTCATCGAGCAATAATACCTGGGGATGAGTAACGATGGCGCGGGCAATGGCTACGCGTTGCTTTTCGCCGCCGCTTAGGTCGGCCACACGCTTATCAGCCATGTTGAACATATTGAGCTGTTTGAGCACCCTTTCAGTTTTCTCCTGTTTGGCTTTGAGATCTGTTGCCGGCAGCATAGCCGCCACGTTATCCCAAACTTTGGCAAATAGGTTAAGATCATCGGTATGCTGGGTTACCATTTTCATGGCATCATGACCGGGGATCAGCTTTTCTTCGGGCCCCCAAATGCGTTCGCCCTTAAAGTAAACAGCGCCCTCATCGGGCGAGAGCAAGCCATATAGCAATCTCAGTAAAGTACTTTTACCACTGCCGCTTTCGCCAATAATGGCGGTGATTTTGCCCGGCTCAATAATGAGCCCGGTTTTTTTTACACCGGCCTGCTGCTTTCCCGGGTATATTTTACTTATGGCAACTGCCTGCAAAAAAGGAATCTCTGACATCAGGGGCAAAGATAAACCGTTGATGGTTATGATTACGCTGATTGCGTTGATTTCTTTTTCTGGGATTACACCGATTGCTTTTATGATTACACCGATTTTTTGGGGATTACATAGATTTTATTGATTTCACCGATCATTTTCGAGATGAGAGTTCGCTTGAAGATTATCAAATCATCTTAATCATTTACAATCAAAAATAATCAGCGAAATCAACGTAATCACCTAAATCAGCGGTCAGAAGCCAAAAGTCAATCCAAACGAGAAGTTTCTCAAGCCTTCTTGATCCGGGCTGTTTTCAAACATGTCGTTAAAGTAATACTTGGCGTATAAGCCCATAATGCCGTAACCCATGCGTACGAATACGCCTTTGCGCAGTTTGGCAAAATGATAGTCGTCATTGAATTTTTGCTTGCCATTTTCCTCGCTGATTTGTTTTACGCGGCCGTTAAGCAAGATGCCAATCTCCGGACCGGCAACTAACCTGAAATAATTCCCCCGGTCATCTTCATGGCTGCGGTAATAGAACGATAGCGGTATGCGAAGGTAGGTTGATGAAAAACGGTTTTTGCTGAAATGGATACTGTCCTGAACGTAGGTGAGCACCGGCGCGTTACGCTGTATGGTGATATCATTACGTAAGCGGATATGGGTCCAGTCGAAACCGCCGGATACATAAATTTTGAAAGCACTGTTAAACCGGTAACCAAATTGCAGTACATCAAAACCAAAGTTGCTTGTTTTCCACTGGCGGTAACTTAAAAATTTGTTTTTGTCAGATAGGGTAAAACTGCCATTGTCAATCAGCGTAGCAAAACCAAGGTCGATCCTTGAAAAGGTTACCCCAAAGGAAAATCCAGGTGCCTTGTGGGCATGGTAGGTAGTATCAGGCTCATCATTATTAATGTTAACCTGGGTTACGTCATCGCCAAAGCCAAGTTTTACTTTAACATGCTTTTTATGCGTAGTGGTATCGGTGGTGTTTTGTGCAGAATCGGCAGGTGTGCTTTGAGCAAAAGCAAAACTCACGGCAAGGCATATTGTGATGGTGAAAATAAGGCGTTTCATATGTTGTGGTATATATCTATTCGTTCGCTAAAATATTATTTGTCTTTCTCTTTTTTAACTTTAATAAAGCCCAGGTTCAGGCCTGTAATGGTAGCGTCGTCTTCATCGGTATTACTGAATTCAATTACTTTGTCTTTACGTTTATCAACAGCGGCTATCACCACGTTAAAAACATCGCCAAGGCTGCGGATGCGGTGCCTTTTTACAGATTTTGCTGTAGCAGGAACGGCATGCGGCGGTACCTGGGCTATCAATACCGGCTGTGTGTTGTCGCTGGCAATGATGGTTGATTTCGGGCTGATCCTGGCTGCTGTATCCGGGGCGGCGGCGTTAACAACAGGATAATCTGCGGCAGGCGCATTTGCTAATAATGGTTCATCTGTATGGGCGGTTACAGGTGAGGGGATAGGATTTACCGGCTGCGATACAGATGGTGTCAAATTGCTTTTTATTTGGGTTTTATTAAGTTGCGCTATAGTATTAACAGGTGCTATAACCGGATTTGCGGGTACTTTGTTTTGCGCTGGGGTTGGAGGTACCACAGGCTCAACTGTAACTGCAACGGGTTGTTTTACCGGGTGGTGGGTTTTAACTATTTCTGTTGGATGGTCATTATGTTTAACTCTTTGTTTAGGGATAAACAGGATACCTGCGGTGATCAGTAATATAACACCTGCTGCTGCGCTTAGCAAAGGCAATAATATTCCTTTACGCCTGCCGGCGTTTAATTCGGCGTTGATGCCCTGCCATACATGGGCCGACGGTTGTATCTCCAGGTCATCAAGCTTTTGTTGAAACAGCCTGTCCAGTTCCTTATCCTGCATATCCATAACTTTTGCCCTCCATTTTAGCAATTTGTTCTTTCAATATTGTACGAGCCCTTGATAACTGCGATTTAGAGGCACCCTCGGTAATGCCCACAATCTCCGCTATCTCTTTGTGCGAATAGCCTTCAAGCGCGTAAAGGTTAAATACTATCCGGTATCCTGGTGCCAGCTGCTGTATCATGCCCATCAGCACTTTTGCATCCAGGTTGGCCGCCGCCAGGGGATTAACAGAAGGTTCATGCCCTGCCTCATCAATATCTATTACCTGCATCATTTTATGATGTTTGCGATAGTATTCAATTGAACTGTGAACCATGATGCGCCTAACCCAGCCCTCAAATGAACCATCGCCCCGGTAATCATCCATTTTGTGGAAGACCCTTATAAAACCATTCTGCAACATGTCTTCGGCCTCCATGCGGTCGGTGGCATAGCGCATACACACCCCCAGCATTTTTGAGGCAAACTGTTTATAAAGCAGTTCCTGCGCCTTCCGCTCGCCGGCCCGGCAGCGGTCTATCAGTTGGTGAATGGTATATTTAGGTTCCAAAAACATCATTTATAAGTAAGATGGTAGAGTGATGCAAATGGTTGCATGGGGATGTAAATATTTTGATGAATAGTTTAAGAAGATGAATGATGATGATTTGTTGTAACTTCGGTTTACAGCTTTTGAGAAGCGCCAATAGATAAAATCATGGAATTAATCCTAAAATCGGATAACAAGCAAACCATCGCGAAGATAATCGCTTTGGCTAAAGAGCTTAATGTTATTGTAGAAGAAAAAAGTGCAGAAACTGAGAGTATAAGCCGCGAAGCGCTCAAAGAGCGGATTTTGAATTTCAGGGCTGCTTCTGAATCTTCATTTGGGGATCCGGTAGAATGGCAAAGAGCTCAAAGGGGAGATCATGAATTAGATATATCTGCGATTTTAGAAAATCAAAAGAAGTTGCTTGAACTGGAGGGGAAAATAGAACTTGACGATGAGGCTTTTAGATAAATATTAAAATCAGCTGATTATTTCTTCTCCCGATATCTTTTATAAATCTTCACCGCTATCATTAATATCACAGCCAGCGATACCAAGCCAACAACACCAAAGATCCAATTCAAAGCGCTCTTAAGCACCACAAGAAAAACAATGGCGAACAGAAAAATGGTAGCAACTTCATTCCACAAACGTAGTTGAATGGATGTCCATTTGAACACACCGTTACGCATCTGTTTTATTTTATTTTGGCAGATGAAATGATAGATCACTAAAGCCACAACAAAAGTCAGCTTGATATGCATCCATCCAAATTGAAGCCAAATTGGCTTGAGGATAAGCATCGTTGCGCCCGCTGCTATAGTAAGGTACATTGAGGGGATAGTTATGATATTCCACAACTTGCGTTCAATGATTTCGAATTGTTTAGACAATATAGTACGATCCGGCTCGGGCTTATCCTGGGCTTCGGTATGATAAATAAATAAACGTACGCTATAAAATAACCCCGCCATCCAGCAGACCACAAAAATGATATGTATAGCTTTTACGTAATCGTACATGTCAATTAATACATGTCATTGCGAGGAACGAAACAATCGCGAACTTTACAGAGCGACTTGCATAGTTCGGGATTGCCACGCTATCGCTCGCAATGACATGTTGGCTTTATTATTAATTTCTGTATTCTTTTATCACCTCTACCGCGTACTTCACATTATCAAACGGGATATCAGGCATAATGCCGTGACCCAGGTTAAAGATGAAGCCGTTTTCGCCTTTCATCCGGTCGAACAGGCGATAGATGCGTTCTTTAATTACTTTTTTATCGGCATAAAGGATATGCGGATCAAGGTTACCCTGTACTGCAATACCTGCCGGTAAACGTTTTTTGATATCTAACAGATCAACATTCCAATCGATAGAAATAACATCCGGCTTAGCCTCTGCCATCAGCGGTGCAAAAACCGAGCTGCCTTTACAGAAGGAGATCACCGGGATATCTTTACGGTTTAGTTTGCTGATGATCTCGGCAATGTAACGGTGGCTAAATTCTTTATAGTCATCCCACGCCAAAGCCTGCGCCCAACTGTCAAAGATCTGTACAGCATTTACGCCCGCAGCAATCTGCATGTTGAGGTAGTCGGCCGTCACGGCAGCTATTTTTGATAACAACTGATGGGCCATTTCAGGCTCATTGTGCAGCATCAGTTTGGTAAGTTTAAAATCTTTTGATGATCCGCCTTCGACCAGATAGCTCATTACGGTAAACGGTGCACCGGCAAAACCTATCAGCGGAATACGGCCGCCAAGGCGCTGTTGAATCACCTTAATAGCATCGGCAACATATTGCAGCTTATCAATAACATCAGTTTGCAGGTTATCGATATCGGCTTGTGTACGTACGGGATTGGCAAACAGCGGACCAACACCTGCGTTGAAACTTAGGTCGCCGCCCATGGCTTCACCCGTTACCAGGATATCTGAAAATAAAATCGCACCGTCAATCCCTAACAGATCAACCGGTAGCATGGTAACATCGGCAGCTATCTCCGGTGTTTTACACATTTCAAGGAACGAGTATTTATTTTTAATGTCCCAATACTCTTTCATAAAGCGGCCTGCCTGTCTCATCATCCAAACCGGCGGGCGTTCTGTTTGCTCCGAAAATGCCGCTTTTATTAATAACGAATCTCTCATATTTTATGTTAGAAGCAAGAAATCAAGAGTCAAGATGCAAGAAACCAAGAGTCAAGATGCAAGAAAAAAAGAATCAAGAAGAGAACCGGTCTCTTTTTTTCTTATTTTCTCGCCTGATAGCTCTTTTCGTCTTGCCTCCTTACTCTTTCCTCCCGTCTCTTTATCTTATTTCTTGTATCTCGACTCTTATAGTCTTGATTCTCGTTTCTTACTGTCTTGATTCTTTCTGAAGCTCCTGCTGAAGTCGGCTTATCACTTCCCTCATTTTGGCAGTTATTTTTTCTTTATGTTTTTCAGTTAATTGCAGATAGGCCTGGGCTTTTTCAAAATTACCGCGCCTGATGCTGATATTGGCCACACTAACCAAAGCGGCTACGTGGTCGTTAACCGAACGCAAGGGGTATTGTGCCGCTATTTCATAGTGCATTTCTGCCCCTTCAAAATCCTGCCTTTGCAGGCATAAACCGCCGTATATAAACTCATAATATCCCCGGCGGTTTTTGCTGAGCCATTCGGGTTTCATGATCTCGTTTAATGAGGCAGCAGTTTTATCATAATCCTTTACATGAAAATGTTTGGATGCTACAACCAACGTACCCTGCCTGAAATAATCCCAGATAAGCAGGATGATCATCATAGCTGCAACTGCCGCAAGTTCATAAATATGAAAGTATACCAATATACCTAACGACAGCAGAAATATAAACGCAATGAATATACGTGTCCTGTTACTGAACATTAATGCTGGTTATCGGTAAATTTATACCCAACACCACGAATGGAGTGGAAATAAACCGGGTTTTTAGGATCTGGTTCAAAGTACTTACGGAAGGTTAGGATAAAGTTGTCGATAGTACGGGTTGACGGATAAACGTCATAATTCCAAACGGTTTCCAGGATCTGCTCGCGCGATACGGCGTCATTACGGCGCTCAATCAACAATTTAAGCAGCATGGTTTCCTTTTTGGTAAGGGCGGTAATGGAGCCATCTTCATTAACCAGCTCAAATGAGTTAAAATGGATGGTTTTATCACCTATTTTATAGCTGTTAAACTCTTTCAGGTCTTCGCCTTTTAAGCTGCGTTTTACCAGGTTGTTCACCCTTAAAATAAGCTCCTCGAGGTTAAACGGTTTGGTAAGATAATCATCAGCACCTTTTTTTAAGCCCGAAATCTTGTCCTCATTGGTGTTTTTAGCCGTAAGGAACATGATAGGTACTTCGGTATTTTCAAGCCTGATGGTTTCGGCGACAACAAAGCCGTCAATTTCGGGCATCATTACGTCCAGTATCACCAGGTTAAAACGTTCTTCCTTAAATAGCTGTAAAGCTTTTTTGCCGTTTTTAGCCGGAGTTACCTTATAGCCTTCCAGCTCAAGGTTAAGCTTAATTGCTTCTAACAAATGCTCTTCGTCTTCGGCCAATAAAATCCTTTTTTTGTTTGGCATATTATTCATTGTCTTAATTTAGGTTAGTCCAAATGTAACTTCAAAAATACTACCAGCAGGGCGGTTATCTTTAACCCTGATGCTGGCCTGGTGTTTATCCAACACCTCCTTAACAATATAAAGGCCCAGTCCGGTGCCCTTTGTGTTACGGGTTTCTTCACTGCCTACGCGGTAAAAACGGTCGAAAATCCGGGTTTTCTCCTCGTCGGCTATGCCGATACCATGATCAGATACCTGCAAATAAACTTTATCATCTTTCGAAAACAGCTTTACCCCAACCGATGAGCAGGGGCTTGAATATTTTACGGCGTTTTCTATTAAATTGGTTACTACCGATGTCAGGGCAAATTTATCGCCCACAATCTCCACCTTAGGCTCAATCTCGGCTTCTATGATCTGCTGGTTGCAATCGCATTTGGAGATCTGCAGACGGTTAACAATGCTGTCAACCAAAACCGAAAGGTTAAAGCTGGCCTTAGGGAAACTATATGAGCGGTTTTCGATCTTAGATGCAAGCAGCATATTCTCAACCATATCGTCCAGTCGCTCTACATCATTTAACGATTTTTCAATAAAATCAAGAAGCTGTTCTTTGGTGAGGTGACGTTTCTGAATAGTTTGCAGCAGGATCTTGATTGATGCCAGAGGCGATTTCAATTCATGCGTTACCGAAAGCAGGAAGTTCTTTTTCTGCTCCTGTAACCTCCGTTCTTTATTAAACGAGCGGTGCAGGTTAATGGCGCCAATTAAAAATACGGCCACAAACATGGCCCCTTCGCCCAGGATCATACCGGTACGGCGCGGTTGCAGCGTAACCAGCATATAGCCCCACCATACCAGTTCGGCAACGGCATAGGTGATGAGCGCGTAAAAAATAACAAATGACTTTTTCATATCAACCTCCTCTAAATCTTCTCCAAAGGAGGAGACTTCAAGACTTTATTTTTTTTAGTCCTCCCCCTTTGGGGAGGGTTGGGTGGGGTTATTTACCGTTAAATACTAAATCCAAACTATCAAATATAGCACGTTTTGTTTTCTCCAGGTCTGTTTTGGTATGGGCTGATGATATAAAGCCAACCTCATACCCCGACGGGCCTAAATAAATGCCCCTGTTTAACAATTCGCGGTGGAACTTTTTGAATTTTTCCATGCTTGACGAATCAATATCTTCGGCTTTACGAATATACTCTTTATCTGTAAAAGCAAACCAAAATATGGAGCCTATGCCAAACACCTTAAACTTATAATTGCGGGCGGTAGCAAAACGCTGAATGGCTTCTACGAACTCCTCTGTTTTATTGTTCAGGTCGCGGTAAAAGCCCATGCGTAAAAGCTCACTAAGCTGGGCGATACCGGCACCCATAGCAACCGGGTTGCCTGATAAGGTACCCGCCTGGTAAACCGAACCTTCCGGCGAGATATTGCTCATGATTGCTGCCGATGATCCATAAGCGCCAACCGGCATACCGCCACCGATAATTTTACCGTAAGTGATGATATCTGGTTTGATTTGGTAATAACCGGCAGCACCTTCAAAGCCAACGCGGAAACCGGAGATCACCTCATCAAATATCAGCATGGTGCCGTTTTGCGTACAGATGTCGCGCAGGTATTGCAGGTATTCTTTTTCCTGTAGCAGCAAACCGTTATTTGCCGGTACCGGCTCAATGATTACCGCGGCAATCTGGTCTTTAAATTCTTCAAAAGCTTTAGCTAATGCTTCCTTATCGTTAAGTGCTACTACTATGGTTTCATCAGCGACTGATTTAGGCACGCCGGCCGATGAAGTCTCACCAAAGGTAACCAGACCCGAACCAGCTTTTACCAATAAAGCATCAGCATGCCCGTGATAGCAGCCTTCAAATTTCAGGATCTTATCGCGGTTGGTATAACCCCTTGCTAACCTGATGGCCGACATTACGGCTTCGGTGCCTGAGCTTACAAAACGGATCTTTTCAATAAACTTGTTGTTTTTCAGGATCAGTTCTGCCAGTTCATTTTCCAATGCGGTAGGTGCGCCAAAGCTCATACCGTTTTGCATTACCTCGGTAACTTTTTCCCTTACTTTAGCATTGTTATGTCCCAGAATAAGTGGTCCCCATGAGCAGCAGTAATCGATAAATTCGTTACCGTCGGCATCCCAGATATGGCTCCCATCGCCCTTTTGAATAAACAGCGGCGTGCCATAAACAGACTTGAAAGCCCTTACCGGTGAGTTAACCCCACCCGGAAAATACGTTTGCGCCTTAGCATAAAGTTCAGCCGATTTTTCGCGACTGATATCGGGCTTGCCCGTAGTATTTACCGGTTCATCCTCTGCAGAAAACATCTTTTTTATTGAATCGAACATTTTTATTTATAAGCTTAAAGCAGAAAGCCAAAGGCTTAAAGCTGTTATCAAGTTATAGGGCCTAAGGCCTTTCTTAAATAATTAAAATCACAGTCATGCTGAACTTGTTTCAGCACCCCACTCGCTAAGCAATCATGCTAAGCAAAGCGGCTACCTGTCCTGAGGGATGCCGAAATAGATTCGGCATGACGGTGGTGGTGATAGTGCTTAGCCTCTACCTTTCGCCTTTAACCTTTTCCCTTTCACCTCAAAACCTACAGCCACTTATTCTCCAAAACCTCTTTGGCATGGTAGGTTAAAATAGCAGTTGCACCGGCACGGCGGATACTGGTAAGCACCTCGGTGATGGCACGCTGCTCGTTTAGCCAACCACGTTGTATAGCAGCTTTGATCATGGCATATTCGC
The DNA here is from genome assembly GCF_059491465.1 of Mucilaginibacter sp. Mucisp73. Lineage (NCBI taxonomy): Bacteria > Pseudomonadati > Bacteroidota > Sphingobacteriia > Sphingobacteriales > Sphingobacteriaceae > Mucilaginibacter > Mucilaginibacter sp. Mucisp73. The sequence continues at coordinate 366,531 of NZ_CP168507.1, forward strand.
CGCTTACGTTGTAGGCCGCAACAGGCAATTCGGTATTATCTTTTATCAGTTTAATAACGTCAAGATAGGGCAGGGCCGGTTTTACCATCAAAAAGTCGGCGCCTTCCAGTTCATCCAGTTCGGCCTCAATCAAGGCTTCGCGCTGGTTGGCGGGGTTCATCTGGTAAGTTTTTTTATCGCCGAACTTAGGTGCCGAGTTCAATGCATCCCTGAACGGGCCATAAAATGCACTCGCATATTTAGCCGAGTACGACATGATAGACACATTGGTAAAACCATTATCGTCCAATACATTGCGGATGTAACCCACGCGACCGTCCATCATATCCGAAGGGGCAATGATATCGGCGCCTGACTGTGCATGTGCCAAAGCCATTTTACCCAAAACATCAAGCGTTTCATCGTTGAGGATCACGCCATTTTCTACAATACCATCATGGCCATCACTGCTGTAGGGGTCCATGGCAACGTCGGTTATAACGCAGGCTTCAGGGAAGTTCTTTTTTACCTCCCGGATAGCGCGCAGATACAAACTCTCGTCGCGGTAGCTTTCCGTAGCAAATTTGTCCTTCAGCTCTTCGGCAATATTAGGGAACAGGTCGAAAGAATTAAGGCCCAGTTTAAGGCAGCTTTCAATTTCGCGCAGCAGGTTATCGATAGAATAACGGAAGATGCCCGGCATCGATGCCACTTCACTTTTCTGGTTTACGCCGTCGATGATAAATAGCGGGAAAATCAGGTTAGCAGCGCTAACATGCGTTTCCTGCACCATCTGGCGGATCACTTCACTTTTGCGGTTCCTTCTTGGTCGTTGTAACATAACTTTTAGTTCATGGTTCATAGTTGATGGTTCATGGTAATTCCAGCAACTATTGCCAATTATTGTTTATAGCTCACATTGACGATTTACAGATAGCTATGATCTATGAACCATCAACTATGAACTAACCTATAATCCAAACACTGCCTCTGCCAGCCCAACTTCGTCGGGCGAGTAGGGGAGCGTGTATTTTACACCCATTTCGTCAAATTTTTTGCCGGTTGATTTACCTATGGCCACTACCTTTTGGTATGGGTCGAGCAGATTATCGGCAAAGTAGGCTTCCACGTTAGATGGACTGGTAAACACCAACACATCGGCGCCGCTGGCTTCTACGTCTTCTTCCAAAACGGTTTCGTAAACCGGCAGGTCGATGATTTTGGTATCGGCAGATAAGCCTTGCTGGATACTCCTCATCGGACTTTCAGCTCCCGGAAACAGCACTATTTTTCCGTTTGCCAGTTTGGCAAATTCTTCGGCTACCTCGGCGGTATCTGTACCTTCGCCAACATAGTCGGTAAAGTGACCTTTGCGGCGCAGCATTTCTTCGCTGCCGCTACCCATTACCCCAAATTTTACCTTTTTAGGGAACTGTGGGTTCAACTGGAAAAAGTATTCAACAGCGTTTTTGCTGGAGAAGAATACCCAGTCGATATTTTTCAATATATACGAGTCAAAGCGGGTGATCACGGGCACCGTACGGATGAGCGAACGGTCTTCTATTGCAATGCCATGTTTTTCAAGCGCTTTGCGGAAATAGCTTTGTTCACCAAGCTCGCGCGAAATAAATACACTTGACGGGTGCTTACGGTCTTTTGCAAACTTGGCTACTACCTTTTCGGCCAAACCTTCGGTAGTTGGCGCTTCTAAAAACAACCTGTCCGGAAACTCATCGCCTTCGTTAGCTTTAGAGGTAAACACCTGGAAAAGGCCATCTTCCTTGCGGCAGTAGCAGCCTAAAGGCAGGTGGCAGCCGCCACCAAATAATTTCAATACGGTACGTTCAACAGCCAGCTCTTCGGCCACATCAGTATGGTGTAATGCCTGTAGTGCTTCAAAAAGCTCATGATCAGTTTCACGGATCTGGATAGCCAGCGCGCCCTGTGCCGGGGCCGGGATCAGTTCAACCGGGGTTATCTCTTCCACATGAAACTCGCTCAGGTCGAGGCCTAAACGGGTAACACCGGCTTTAGCCAGCATAATGGCATCATATTTTTCATCGTGCAGCTTACCAATACGGGTAGGCACGTTACCGCGAAGTTCTTCAATTTCAAGATCGGGACGGTGGGCCAGGAGCTGGGCTTTGCGCCGGTTTGACGAGGTGCCAACAATAGCACCATATTTAACAGATAGCTTTTGATGAACATCGACACAGTCTTTCAGGATCAACAACAGTTCAGCCGGGTCTTCCCGTTCTGAAACTGCTGCGATGATGAGTCCCGGAGGATTTTCGGTAGGCAGGTCCTTATGTGAATGCACGGCAATATCAATAGTGCCGGCTATTAACTCTTCTTCTAATTCTTTGGTAAAAAAGCCTTTACCCTCCAGTTTGTCAAAACTGAGGTTCAAGATCCGGTCGCCCTGGGTTTTAATGATCTTTAACTCGGCGGTAATGTTAATGGCAGCAAGGCTGTCTTTAACGAAATTGGCCTGCCATAAAGCCAATTCACTGCCACGGGTTCCTATAATCAGTTTTCTGTCCAAAAGAATGAATGTTTGCAGCTGCAAATTTAATTTTTTATGCCGATGATAAGGTACAACAACTTAATGAATTATTGTTAATTGCAACAAAATGACTGTAATGTGTGGGTTTAGATAGTTGAACAAATTTCCCCCACATATCACATACTTAACATATTTGCCACAGCGCACAGCCTTGCAGCAGCGGACGTAACTTTGTAACAAAGCGGGTGTCCCAATTCTTTGATTCCAAAAAAAATGAAAAAACTCCGCCGCCTCTTTTCTTTAAAAATAGCTATGTTCCATTTTTTAAGAGTGAAACGGTGAAAACGTATTAATGGCATTATCGCTTGATAATCAGTATTTTATATTTTTATGCGAAACATTGATAAATTACTGATAATCAACACTTAAAACTTTAAGGCGTGTTTATTTGGTGTTTCATGATTGTTGAATATAGGAGCTGATTTTTTGAGTTGATTTTTATCGTTTTTGAGAGTTTTTTAAATCGGCGCAGCTGTTTGAATTGGTTGGTGACAAAGTACTGCCACCATTGGTTAAAGCAGGAATGCTTAGTTTGTGCGTTCTCTGTATATGAAGAAGCTACGCTTCGTCACGGGCTATTGCCGGCCGATTTCAAATACAACGGTTCAAATCCGTACAACCCAACGTCCGCTTTCATTACAATAGTTGTGTTTTATGAAAATGTAATCACTATATTTCAATAAGTTATAAAGATGGAATAACCTTTGAAGCAATAGTGCAACTTGACCGCATACATTTTCCATATCACCCCTTACGACCTTGCTTTTTTGGCAACGATATTTATCGGGCTTACTTTTAGCCTGCTGTTATGGTTTACCAAAAATATTAATCGGAGTGCAAACCGCTTGCTTGCCTTAGCAATGCTGACCATTGTTTTATGGATGGCCCGGGTGTTGGGAGAAAGCATTGGGCTGGGTACTTACTTCCCGCATTGGAGCCGGCTGCCGCTTCAATTTTCGCTGGCACTGGGTCCGTTCATTTATTTTTATGTACTTAAGATAACCCGGCCGGGATATAAATTACGTGGTACGGATCTGCCGCACTTCATCCCCTTGTTGCTGCAACAGGGCATTTTTGTATTGGAGATTGGGCAAAGCATCAGCACCGGCGTGGCAACTTACCACACACCTGTCTTTCAGCAAACGGGTCTGGTACTGAATATGGCAGTATTCATTTCTGTAGTTGCCTATTTGTATATTTCTTTCAGGCTGATTGAAAGCTATTATCAACAGTTGAAATTCAATCACGTAAATGACCGCTACCGCAACCAAATGCGCTGGCTGGCGCGGTTAATCAAAGCCTTTGGTTTTTTATGGTTATTATGGCTGCCATATGCCGTTGCAGATTTTTTTTATTTCCACTGGTTAGGAACCCACGTGTACTATCCCTTGTATTTGCTGTTAGCGGGAATGATGATTTGGATAGCGACAACAGTTCATTCAAAACCGGGAGCCTCGGTTACCGAGCAGGCCTCCCCGGTTTTGAAAGCACCGGTTTCGGCGGATCTCAGGCAAAAGGGAACCTGGCTCAGGAAGGCTATGGAGACTAACCGGTATTACCAGGATGCCGAACTGAATTTGACTTCGCTTGCCGAAAAATTGGGCCTCACCGTTCATGAGCTATCCCGGATCATCAATGTAGCACTCAAGAAAAACTTTAACGATTTTATCAATGAATACCGCGTTGCGGAAGTGATCCGGAGAATGCGGGACCCCGCTTTTGGCCATATAACCCTGCTTGGCATAGCACTGGAGTCGGGGTTTAATTCAAAATCCTCCTTTAACCGCATTTTTAAACAAATGACAGGTAAAAGTCCGGCGGAATATAAAAACGTGGCCCAAAAAGAGTTCCCAAGTTATAACTTAAGACGACACATCCAGTTTGCAGGGGTAATTTCGAAGCATGAAACCACAATTATGTGGCCTTCCCGGAAATTAAACCGCAACTATATGTTCAAAAATTATTTTAAGATCGCGTGGCGTAATATCACCCGTCACAAAAGTTACTCGGCCATTAATGTAGCCGGGCTGGCGGTGGGCATTGCGGCCTGCCTGCTGATATTTGTAGTTGTTCAATATGAGTTGAGCTTTGATACCTATCAACCCGGTTATAAAAGCACTTATCGCATCGTTACCAAAAAAGACAGGGAAGGCAATATCAGGTATAGTGCCGGGATCTCAACACCCGCTGTAGATGCTTTTCGTCTTTATTTCCCACAGGCTACCATTGCAGGTATCAATGCCATTTATGGCAGCCAGATCGTAGCCCCGGCGGCTAACGGGAACGCCGCCGGCGATAAAAAGTTTGTTGAGAACACCGGCATAATGTTTGCCGAACCTCAGCTTTTCGATATTTTTTCAGCAACCTGGCTTGCCGGTAGTGCATCAGCTATAAAAGAGCCTAATATGGTGGTGATTGATAAAAGCAGTGCCATAAAATATTTTGGTAACTGGCAGTTGGCCGTAGGAAAAACACTGAGGATGGACAACCTGCTAACGCTGAAGGTTGCTGGTGTGATACAGGATTTACCTCCAAATACCGACCTGCCGTTTAAAGTGTTGATTTCGTACATCACCTGGAAGAAGAACCCCAAAAGCTACCATTACGCATATACCTGGGATGAAACCAGTAGCGATTGCCAGGTATATATAAAATTTCCTGCAAATGTATTGCAAAGCAGCATCGAAAGTCAAATGCTTAGTTTTTCCGAAAAACAATTTAATAGTGATAGTAAACGCGCTGCCAGGAAAAGATATGCTGTAGCGCAGCCCTTATCGGCAATCCATTTTGACGCCAGTTTTGGCGGCACGCTGGGCGATCATGTAACCGGCAAGTCCACGCTGCGTACCTTGTCGCTTATCGCGGTGCTGATCATCGTTATGGCATCCATCAATTTCATTAACCTTTCAACCGCGCAATCCGTTGGCCGTTCCAAAGAGGTAGGCATCCGCAAAGTGCTGGGCAGCAGCCGCGGGCAATTGGTAGGCCTGGTAATTTGCGAAACGGCCATTATCGTACTAATTTCGGCCGGCCTTGCAATTTGCATAGCCGAAATAGCTTTACCGTTACTCAAACATATCGCCAGCGTTCCGGATACCATTGGTTTGTTCAATCCCGGCATATTGCTTTGCCTGGCCTGTGTAATAGTTGCAGTGATACTGCTTTCAGGAGTATATCCGGCAATTATCGTATCGGGATTTAAACCTGTTGAGGCGTTGAAAAATAAGATTAATTCGGCAGCTGTTGGTGGTATATCGCTCCGCCGTGTGCTGGTAGTTACCCAGTTTACCATTTCACAGTTGCTGATTATCGGAACAGCTATCGCCGTTAAACAAATGGATTTTGTAAACAATGCCGACCTCGGGTTTAATAAAGAAGCCGTATTGGCCATACCATGCCCTGCCGATAGCATCGGTTTATCACGAATGAACAGCTTTAAACAGCAGGTGCTTACCTTGCAGGGTGTAAAGGCAGCCAGTTTTTCGGCCGACGCGCCATCGTCATCGCATAATAATTCAAGCAATTTCTACTTCAATCATTCAGATAAAGATCCTGGCTTTGATATTTTCATGAAAGTTGTCGACGCCGATTACTTTAAAACTTTTGGCCTCAGGTTTATAGCAGGCAAAAGCTATGAACCCAGCGATACCGCGCGCGAACTGGTGGTTAATGAAACTTTTATACGCAAATTGGGTATTAAACGTGCAAATGATGCTTTGGGCAAAACCCTTACCTTTGATAGTTACGGAAACCTGCCCATAGCAGGTGTTGTTGCCGACTTTAAAACAAACTCCATGCGCGAGGAAGTTAAACCGCTGGTGATGTTCCCCTCAAAACAATCGGAACAGCAAATAGCGGTAAAAATTGAAAGCCGGAGACTTGCAAAAACGGCAGCATTGGTGCAAAGTGCCTGGGAAAAGAAATATCCCGAATATGCCTACACCGGCTTTTTTGTTGACGATAGCATTGCCAAATTTTACGAACAGGAAAACCAGCTCGAACTGATCTATAAAGTATTTGCGCTCATCGCCATTTTTATCTCCTGCCTTGGCTTATACGGCCTGGTATCGTTTATGGCGGTACAGCGCACAAGAGAGGTAGGGATCCGAAAGATTTTAGGCGCATCAGTAAGCAGCATTGTGTACCTGTTTTCAAAGGAATTTTTAGCTCTTATCGTGGTGGCATTTATGATTGGCGCGCCCCTTGCCTGGTACCTGATGAACGGATGGCTGCAAACTTTCGCCTATCGTATTTCGCCGGGCTTATGGGTTTTTATGGCAGCCATTACAACTTCGTTATTGATAGGCTGGTTCACGGTAGGTTACAAAGCGTTAAAAGCCGCGCTGGCGAACCCTGTAAAAAGTTTGAGGACAGAATGATCAGGAAGATTATTGTGAGACTACCTTCTCATCAGGGTCTCTCGTAGAGGACCCTGATGTATACACCATGCTGATTCGATGTTTCAGCGAGCCTCAGGGTCAGACCCTGATGGGAACAGGTGTTTGTTTCTCACAATCGTCTTACCGCAGCATGGCCAGCATTTCACCATTAGGCAGCTCGTGTGAAGCATAATGCAAGCTGAGTTCATGATTACTGTTTTTCTTTTCCAACTGTAAGAGTTCTTTCACCGGCACTGTCATAGCAAAATCCGAGGCATCAGCAAAAGCCCATTTCTTCAGTGTGTTTCCTTTTTCATCCTGTAGGGTAAGGCTGCGGCCGGTGCCCGGGCCTTTCATCCGGCAGTGGGTATACTTAATGCGCAGCTCGTCGCCTTCATTTGCTTTATCCAGTTTCAGCACCCTTAAACTTACCGGCTGGTTCACATATTGCTTTAGGATAAGCTTGTTGTTTAGATAGATCTCGTAACCATCCAGCCCGAATTTGTTGGTGAAACCCAATGCGGTGAAGCTTAGGGTGATCAGCGTAAATAATCCTATAAACGCATGATGGAATTTGATGTGTTTCATGATCATAAGTTTTAAATGAAATCTTCGGTTGTTTGTTAGTGCAATATTAAACGGATTGAAAATCAGGCAGAAAATTAGTAGACCAACAACCGGAATAATAGATATCAGCTTTTTTATCCTTACCTTCCTCTACTATTTGTGCAGTTTGTCGATATAATTTTGCAGGCCGGATGCTTTTGGTTTCTTTTATACTTAATGATAACGAAACACTAAAATGGATGCGCTGGATAAACCAATCTCGCTGCCGTTTTTAAAACGCAGTACTACCTTAAGGCATGCCCTGATGCATAGTGCTTACTGGGTACTGATCACCGGCTTTTTCATTTATGAGAAAAGGTATCTCATATATAAAGCCAGCATGCCTTACTTTGTAGCCTGCGTGGCCGGTCGCATTGTGCTGCTTATCATTATAGCCTATCTTAACCTGCAATATTTTTTGCCGCGGTACCTGTTAAAGAAGCGGTACCTTGGTTATTTTACAGCAATTACCTTGTCGGTAATTGGGTATTTGGCCGCTCAAAGCCTGTTTGATTTTTACCTGTATGGCTACGTAGTAGGCCCCATGCGCAACAGTAACCTGCTGGAGTCATTATCCTACAACTTTTTTAGCACGTTGTGGTACCTGGGGTTGATGCTGGCGCTCAAATTAAGTATGGACTGGTATGGGCAGCAGTTAGTCATTCAGAAAATCACCGTAGAAAAGCTGAACGCCGAAGTTAATTTTCTGCGTGCACAGGTAAACCCGCATTTTCTGTTTAATGTCCTGAATAACCTCTACGCACTAACGCTTAAAAAATCAGAACTCGCACCGGATGTGGTACTGAAGCTATCAGAAATGATGGAATATATGCTGTATGATAGTACCGGCGAAAAAGTGCCATTGGAAAAAGAGATCAGCTATCTCAATAACTATATGGAGCTGGAACGGCTGAGGTTTAGCGGCGAGGCTGCCATTGACCTGAATATTAACGCGGACTTGAGCGGACATGAAATTGCCCCGCTGCTGTTGCTGCCCCTGGTTGAAAATGCTTTTAAACACGGACTGGGCAGGCAAACTAAAAGCGGCTGGCTAAAGGTGAATATCAGCCTGGAGCAGCCAACGCTGGAGGTAATTATTGAAAATGCCAAACCAGTATCGGTAGTTAATAATAGTAAGGGAGGGATAGGGCTCGACAATTTGCGAAAGCGCCTCAACTTGCTTTATCCGGCCAGGTATACACTGCAACTGGAAGATAGAAAAGATGCTTTTTGGGTTAAACTGCTGATTGAGTTATAAGGACGGATTAATATGGAAGCGATGCTGAAATTTGTGGTAGTAGATGATGAGCCACTCGCGCTTGAAATATTGGATGGTTACCTGAAAAGGATTGATCATGTGCATTCGGTGTTTTTGTTCAGCAATGCGGCCGATGCTTTACATCATTTAAAAGATCACCACGCTGATGTATTGCTGCTGGATATAGAGATGCCGGAAATGACAGGGATCCAATTTCTGAAATTACTGCCAGAACCCCCACTGACTGTTTTTACCACAGCCTACCGCAACTATGCCTTTGAAGGCTATGAACTGGGCGTAATTGATTTTTTGCTGAAACCGATATCATTTAAGCGTTTCGAACAGGCCATTGACAAGATAAGGGAGTTCCTGGCCCTGAAAGCACAGTATGATCATGCAGATGACCTGCCGGCGAGTGAAAGCATCGATTTTGTTTTTGTTAAAAGCGGTGTACAGCGCATTAAGCTTTACTTTAATGAGGTTACGCACATCCAGGGCTTAAAAGATTATGCTATCATTTATACAAGCAAAGAAAAGATCCTGTTAAAGGGTTCCATTAAAGCTATGCTGGATATTTTTCCGCAGAAACGTTTTGTGCGGGTACATAAATCCTTTATTATATCTGTTAATAAGATAACGCGTTTGGAGAGTAACAGGATTACTTTGAATGGGCATGAAATCCCGATAGGGAGGAGTTTTAAGGACGATTTGGAGCAGGTGTTAAGGGGATGATAAGACAGAATTTCGACCAGAGATAAAAAGTATCAGAAAATACCCGTGCCGTTGTTGGTGTTGTCACCAACAACCTTTCCTAACCATAGGTTCTTGTAAATTACCGAAATCTTTCGTTACTTATGGGATAGGCAGTCGCCGGGTAAGGAGTTGTTGGTGACAACACCAACAACGGCGAGGCAATATAGGTTAAGCCGAAAGCTTAACTCATTTTAGGACGAAGTTACGCTATCGCTAAACTTCGACCAGGGATAGAGACCCTGAGGGAACGGGAAACTTCGACCAGTAGTTGTAGCTATAGGAGATCAGTATCAGAAAATATTCTGGTAATTCTTTAATTCCATAAATTTGAGTTCAGACAAAAGCAAGCATTTTGTCAATCCTCAAATTCTGCAAATTCTGATTCAGACGGTTTTAGTTTTCATTGATCAATATATCTTTCGCCATAACCATGGGTACGCTGATATATTTTTTCTCCATGTAGTTGATCACCTTTTCCAGGATCTCGCGCGATTGCTCATCCAGGCCCTGTACTTCATCTGCAAAAACGGAGTTAATGGCGGTATTGCGGATCTCTTTGATTTTTTCAGGTACCTGGCGCATAGCTACTTCAATACGGCGCTGTTTAAGCTGCTGTACAAATTCGGCAATGTTTTGCTCAATGATAGCTTCGGCGTGTACCAGTTCGTGGTAACGTTCCTGCAGGTTCTTTTTGGCAACTTCGTTAAGCGAGTGCACTTCGATAAAGTTAACCGGGAATTGCTCCAGTACTTCGGGAGCGGTATCGTTAGGGATGGCAAGATCGACAATGGTTTTCCTGCCGGTTTCGCCGTTGAGCAGCGATTGGTAAATTTCGGTGGTGATGATTGGCTCAACTGCCGATGTGCAGGTGATAATGGCATCAAAACCTTTTTTATAGGTTTTCAAAGCTTCGAGGTCAAACGCTTCACCGCCCAAATCGGCAGCTAATTTTTTGGCATTGGCCACGGTACGGTTAAATACCGCGAAGTTTGAAAATTTATGTTTTTGAAGATATTTGGAAATGTTACGGTTAGTTTCGCCTGCGCCGATGATCAATACACGGGCATTTGAACAAAGATTAAGGTCTTTAAGCTTGCGGTAAGCCAGCGATACTACCGAGATTGGGTTTTTGGAGATGTTGGTATGCGTATAAACTTCCTTGGCTGTTTTTACCACGCAGTTCATGATCATGCGCATGGCATCGCCGGTTAGGCCGGCCTCTTTGCAATGTTCATATGCTTTGCGTAACTGGGCCAGGATTTCCTTTTCGCCTACGATCAAACTCTCCAGCGAACATGAAGTGCGCAATAGGTGCACCATGGCTTCCTGGTCTTCATAAATAGACGCGCTATCCATAAAAGTACTCAGTGAATCATGGCAAAGCTCTGTGTTAAAGGCTTCTATGAATTTTTTGGCAAAATCTTTGTCAACAGATTGTGGGGTTGTCATTACAAATTCCACACGGTTACAGGTAGCCAGGTAGAAGATCTCCGGGATATTGAACTGCTTTTTAACCTGTGCAAGTTTATCTGTCAGATTTTCCTGGCAAACCACCAATCTACCCAATTCCTTCAGTTCAATCTGTTTGTGCGTAAAAGCTATTACCTTTAGATACTTCAAAGCAGTTTTAAAATTTGACCGAACAAAAGTATCACTATTCGGCACATCCAATGTCAACACTTTGTCAAACAGGCTTATTTGGAATGGTTATAAATTGCAAAAACGGCTTGTTTTGCAGTATTTAAACTGTTTTACAATACGTATCACAAAATATTTGTAAATTAAAACATGGATAAGTATAAAAAAATAAGCCTGGTGATACTCGTGGCGTTTTACGTGCTTGCAGGCCTCAATCACTTCCGTGATCCTGACTTCTATTATGCCGTAATGCCCAATAACCTGCTTTACCCTGAGACTGTTAACCTCCTTGCCGGGATTGCCGAAATTTCATTAGGTTTGTTACTTATACCAACTAAAACACGGTACTGGGCTGCCTGGGGAATTGTTTTAATGTTGATTGCCTTTTTGCAGATCCACGTGAGCATGGCATTTAAAGCGCCAATGAAGTTAAATTCCATAACGGTTACACCTTTTTTAGCATGGCTGCGCCTATTCCTGCAGTTTGTGCTGATCTACTGGGCCTGGTGGCATACAACCGATACTAAAAAAGCTTAAACCAAAACAGCGTTTGGCTGTTGCTATCGAAGCAAAATAAAAATATGGATCTGCAAAGTATTGAAATGCGCAACCTGGAAGTACAGGACTACCAGGAGCTAAAAAAGTCAATGAAATCGGCCTATATGGATATGGACGAGGACTATTGGGATGCCAATTCAATCCGTCGGCTCATCAAAATATTCCCCGAAGGGCAGATCTGCATTACCGTTAACGATACGGTTGTTGGCTGTGCACTGGCTATTATAGTCGATTACCAAAAATTTGGCGACAATCACACCTACAAGCAAATTACCGGCGACAGTACCTTTAAAACCCATAATGACAAAGGGGATGTACTGTACGGTATTGATGTGTTTATCCATCCTAAATATCGCGGCTTGCGACTTGCACGGAGGTTGTACGATGCCCGCAAGGCCCTTTGCGAAAAACTGAACCTGAAAAGTATTATTGCCGGCGGGCGTATCCCCAATTATCAGAAATTTCAGAACGAGCTTACCCCCCGTCAGTATATTGATAAAGTAAAATATAAGGAGATCTACGACCCTACTTTATCGTTCCAGTTATCTAACGATTTTCACGTGCGCAAGGTGTTGCGGAATTACCTGCCCGAGGATAGCCGCTCAAAAGGTTTTGCTACACTTATTGAGTGGAACAACGTGTATTACGAGGAAGTAAGTGATGTTATCAATCATAAAACAGTAGTACGTATTGGGTTGGTACAATGGCAGATGCGTTCGTACAGTAACATCAGCGAACTGATGAAACACGCCGAATATTTTGTTGATGCGGTGAGCGATTACCAGGCCGATTTTATCCTGTTCCCCGAGCTGTTCAATACACCGCTCATGGCCGATTATAACCACATGGATTCGGCCAAGGCCATGCGTGAACTGGCTAAATATACCCAGCCCATTATTGAGGAATTTTCAAAACTTGCGGTTTCCTATAATGTGAACATTATAGCAGGCAGTATGCCTTATATTTTTGAGGAATCGCTGTATAATGTGTCCTACCTGTTCAGGCGTAACGGCAGTATGGAGGAGGTATATAAAATTCACCCAACCCCGGCCGAGATTAGCTCATGGGGAATGCGCGGCGGCGATGAGGTGAAAGTTTTTGATACCGATTGCGGCAAAGTTGGCATCCTGATTTGTTATGATGTAGAGTTTCCGGAACTGTCACGCATTTTGGCCGGTCAGGATATGCAGATCTTGTTTGTTCCCTTCCTTACCGACACCCAGAATGGCTATAACCGGGTTAAATTTTGCGCCCAGGCACGCGCCGTTGAAAACGAATGCTATGTGGCTATCGCCGGCTGCGTTGGTAACCTGCCTAATGTAAATAATATGGGTATCAGCTATGCACAATCGGCGGTGTTTACACCTTCAGATTTTGGCTTTCCGACTAACGGGATCCAATCTGAAGCTACGCCTAACACCGAAATGATTGTTATTGCCGATGTTGACCTTTCATTGCTGGATGAGCTGCATGAGTATGGCAGCGTGCAGAATATTAAAGACAGGCGCACAGATTTGTATAACATTACTTTTAATGGGAAGAGGGTGTAGGGGAATAGTTTTAAAAAGTATAATAAGAAGCGTCATTGCGAGGTACGAAGCAATCCCCTATTGGCAGGTTCGCTCTGTATAGTTCGGGATTGCTTCGTACCTTATAATGACGTGCCTGTAAGACATTCATAATCAAGCTGCATTTTGGAGAGTAAGACCAAGTTTTTGAGCTTCTTTTTGCAGACGGCTGATCTTTCTTGCCTTTTGTAATTCGATATCCTGCTGAACTTTACTGCTATCGTAAGCCTGTTGTTTGAGTATCATATTATAGAATATCACGGCTATTTTCCTGGCCACTGCTTTAATAGCTTTAGCCTTTCCTTTGGTTGCAGCTAATTTTCGGTATTGCTGTCCTAACGGGCCCTTGCTTTGCCATAGGCAGTTTGCCGCAAGCCTGAAAGCCTGGGTAGCCGGGTTGTGTGTGATCCGTTTTTCATAGCCTACCAGCTTGCCTCCTGTTATTTTAGGACGGGGTGACAGGTTTAACCAGCTTGTAAAATGGCCTGCGGTAGGCCATTTGCTCATATCGGGCCCTGTTACTGCCAGTATCGTTAGCAGGCCGATCTCATCCAGGCCTTCCACTGCTGTCAGGTCTACGCCTAATATGGCTATTAGGTAATCTTTTAAGTTGATATGATATTGATTCTTGCGGACCATGCTCTGCTTCTTTGAGCTTTTTATCTCCGGTGCCAATAGTTTAAGCGTTTGTTCGATGTGCTGCTCATAATAAAGCATCTGCTCTTTAAAAAAGTCGTATGCCTTTAGGCTGCCCCTGAGTGTATTGATCCGGCTGTCCCGGTAGTCTCCTTCAAGAGAATGGAGCAATTCCTGCTGACTTGCTTTTAGCCGTTTATGATCGATGCTACAAAGCAGTTTTTCGGAATCTGAGATCCCTGAGCAGATCATCCGCAAAAGCTTCATGCCGCATACACCTTCAATATCGCTGATCAGGTGCTGGAACTTGATATTCATTTTGGTCAGGGTGTTTTGGATACGGTTGAGTGTATCGCTTTTCTGGTCCTGGCAGATCTGATTGCCGCAGGTCCTGGTAAAAGGCCGGCGCAATATGTGATTCGCGTAAAAGGCCATGGGTAAGCAGCTTATGTAACCACTGCGCATCATTAATATCCGTTTTTCGTGCCGATACATTCCGATAATGGCTTGGGTTGATCATCACCACCTTTATGCCCCGGGACTCAAGGATACTATGCAGGGGCATCCAATAGTTGGCGGTTGATTCCATCGTTACGATCTCCACCTTTTCCCCCTGTAACAAGTCGGCCAGTTTATTAAGACTGGAGGTAAAACTGTCAAACTGTTTCAGGTGGATCTGATCCCTGGAATCAGTGTAAGATACGACCATGAGCATACTCCCTACATCGATACCGGCTGATCTGGGGTAAAGAATCCCAAATCGTTCCATCTTTTTTGAACCTGCAGGAGTTCCTGCCCCCTTCTTCTTTTTGTTTTGTTTAGCTTTGCCCATATTTTTAAAAACAGGGCAAACTCTGCCGCTTTAAAAAGTCTAAGCTTAAAAGCGCGGTAAACCACCAGTTGGTCAGAACTGGTGGTTCCCTATAATGTTTTTTGCAAAAAGCGACAGTCCCAAACTCGCAAGCGGGCTCTTAAAGGCCCCAAGGGTTATACGGGGTGTGTAGTTTGCCCGATGTTCAAGACAAATATCTTACTTCTCATTGCAATGCATGTCATTTCATTTTTTTTCAGGGCTTCCCTGATGGTTACTCGCAATGACGCTTTTTTGTTAAATATCGTCCCCTCAGGGTCTCTCGCAGAGGACCCTGAGGGACGGGGAATTATGATGTTACCGCTTGTATCAAATTTTGTGGTTGCTGTTGAATGAATCCCTGAATATTTTCCAGCCGGCTTTCGTGAGTTTCCACAATTTTAAATACTTCCCATCATCAAGAACTTTACCATTTGGGTCAAAAACCTGCCAGGTGCCTTCTTCGGTAATGTACGCTTTACCATCGCCATAGATATTGCCCGTTTGGAATTTAACCCCTTTCACTTTTCCTGCAACAAAGGTATCCTCGAAATCCTTTTTCAGTGCCTTTTTGCCATTGACAGGCAGCATATTTGGCGCCAATAATATGGCATCATCAGTATACAAGTTTATGATTGAGGCGTCACTTTTTGCAAACAGCTCATAATAAAGTGTATTTATTTTTTGAATTGAGCTTTTGATCTGCTGTAAGCCGGGATTATTTGCCTGGGCGATGCCGCTTTTGTACGTTAAGAAAAGACACAGGCATATAATTGCTGCAGTTAAGGTTTTTTGTTTCATGATCCTTTAAATATTGAATGAATAACTAAAGCGAAACTATATCCTTAAAATGGACCAAAATTGTAAAAATCGGAACAGCTTAATTATTGAGCGCGGCAGAAAAATCGGTTGAGCTTTCGGGCGAAAACCGGGAAGGGGGCGACCCGGTAAAGAATTTAAAATCCTTTATAAAATGCGACTGATCAAAGTACCCGCACTCATAAGCGATAGAGGTGAGCGATAGTTTGTTTTCGGCAACCCGGTAAAGGCTTTTTTGAAACCGTGCTATTTTAGTGTACAAGTTCGGGCTCAGCCCGGAATAGTTTAAAAATATTTTCTGAAGGTACCGGGAGGAAAGACCGTATTTAGCTGCCACTGT
Source organism: Mucilaginibacter sp. Mucisp73 (assembly GCF_059491465.1). NCBI lineage: Bacteria > Pseudomonadati > Bacteroidota > Sphingobacteriia > Sphingobacteriales > Sphingobacteriaceae > Mucilaginibacter > Mucilaginibacter sp. Mucisp73. Next base: position 382,481 of record NZ_CP168507.1, read on the forward strand.
ATTGATATTCTCCAGAAAATCCGCTCGGCTTAAGTCAAGCATGATGTTGTTAACCAGCTTTAGCCTGCTGAATTTAGGCCCTGATGCTAACAACCTTTTCATCAGAAATTCTTCCACTAAATCTATTCTCAGGTCCGGCGTTTTGGCCTCCATTAATCTCAAATGTAACAAAGCAGCTTCCTTTCCCCCCAGCTCTGTGAAATCAATGACCCGGTCATTAAATTCTTCTATCTGCTCATTAAAAAAGCAGGCAGCGGTATGGGTGAAAAAGCGGATCCCAAACATACAGTGCCTACCGTAAGAGGTAAAAGTAAATGGCTGTATAGTTTGTCCCCACAATTGAATGTCGGGGCTGGTTACCAGGTCTCCATTTTTTATTTGCTGAGGGCCATCCGCTCCCAGGTTGAATAAGATCTCAATAGCGCCGGTAGCAAACACCTTGTCATCAGTCATAACAGGAATATCTGTTTCGCACACAAAATAACATTGTATGAAATCTTTTAGTATGCCGTTAGGACGATATTCGGTATAGCGCATATTGACTGCAATCTGATATATTCAAATTTAATATAACTGTTTTGATGATTTTGCTTTTCAGGTTTAAATAAAATCTGCGAAAAGCCTGAAGGGAAAATAAGGCTTCGGCTCAGTTGCACTGATTTATTTCAATAATATTTTCGGCCTTTAATACTAAATTAGCCTCCATGATCAGGAAAGATAATTTTACCCTTCCCGGCGCTAAAGGGCGGCCAATGCTTATCGATGTTACCTACGAAGATGTTTTTAAAAATACGCCGCTGGTAGTTTTTGCGCATGGCTTTAAAGGGTTTAAAGATTGGGGCTCGCATGATCTGTTAGCCCGGTACTTTGCCGAAAAGGGTTTTCGTTTCCTGAAATTTAACTTCTCGCATAATGGCACAACGCCCGCCAATCCCTTAGATTTTGCTGATCTGACGGCCTTTGCCGATAATACCGTCTCTATTGAACTGGAAGATTTGGATACCATCATTGATTTTGCATGTAGCGGGGCAAGTATGCCTATGACTAATGGTGTATACCTCATTGGGCACAGCATGGGCGGAGGCGTAAGCATTATCAAAACTGTTGAAGATAGCCGGATTAAAAAGCTGGTAACTATGGCCTCGATATCCGGTTTCCGCAACCTGTGGCCTAAGCAAATAGAACAGCAATGGCGTTTGCAGAGCGTTTTTTACTTTGAAAATAAACGTACCGGGCAGCAAATGCCTGTTAAATCAACCTTGCTTGATGACCTGGACAGTCACCCGCTCAGGATGGATATCATCAGGCAGGCAGGTTTAATAAAACAGCCATGGCTCATCGTTCATGGTGATGCCGATCCTACGGTACCTGTAAGCCATTCCCTGCAATTGCATGAAGCTAATCCGGCAGCAGAATATGTAGTGCAAAAAGGCGCAGATCATACTTTTGGCGGCGAACATCCTTTTACCGGCGACGCTTTGCCGGCCCCGCTTGTTGAGTTTTGTAATACGGCAATATCATTCTTAAGTAAATAAAGGTTGAGCTGTTTCAACCAATCGTAACTTTTTTACGTTAGTTATATCATACCTGATATTAGTACTATAATTGCTGTTATGAGTTTACCCGCATCGCGAAAAAAAGGACGAAAATATCTCAATACCATACCTACCGATGAAGCCGGCTTTGGTAAAATGATTCCCATTTTAAGGGAGTACATGAACAACAAGGCCGAAAATACGCCTAAGAAAACTTTAGGCCCTTTTAAAACAGATCTATCGGTTTACGGTACTCCGCCAGCATCGGGTTTGCGCATTACCTGGGTTGGTCATTCCAGCATCCTGATTGAAATTGATGGCAAACGCATCCTTACCGACCCGGTTTGGAGCGAGAGGGTTTCGTTTTCGCAATCATTTGGGCCGAAGCGTTTTTTTCAGCCGCCGATAGCTTTGGATGATCTGCCTCCGCTGGATGCCGTGATCCAGTCGCACGATCATTACGACCATCTGGATAAGGCTACCATTAAGTTTTTTGCGGATAAGAACATCCCTTTTTTCTGTTCGATAGGAGTAGCGCAATATTTAACCCGCTGGGGAATGGCTGCCAACTTTATCACGGAAATGGATTGGGGCGATAGCGCCATGATTGGCAATGAAATTGTACTTACGGCAACACCCTCACGCCATTTTTCGGGCAGGGGAATTACCGGACGGAATGAAACACTTTGGTCATCATTCGTGATCAAAGGTCCGCAGCATAATATATATTTTGGTGCTGATTCGGGTTACTCGCCCGAATTTAAAGCGATAGGGAAGGCTTTTGGTCCGTTTGATTTAACCATGCTGGAGATAGGGGCCTACGGAAAATTTTGGCCGGATATTCATATGGGGCCGGATAATGCTTCAAATGCGCATCTTGATCTGAAAGGCAAACTGATGATGCCGATCCATTACGGTACGTTTAACCTGGCTCCGCATGCCTGGTATGAACCTGTTGAATGGTTAATCCCGATGGCAAAACAAAAACACATCGATCTATTTGTACCCAAGCCCGGCGAACCAACCGAAGTAAAAGGTGCCTATAATTCTGATTGGTGGAAGGAATATTTGAGCCCCCTCTAAACGGCGAAGCCTTCATGAACTCAAAAACAGAAATAACATCGTGAATAATCTCCCCCTGAGAGGGGAGACTTTCCCTCGCTTGCCCCAATGAATTGCAAGGTTGAAATAATTGTGATTCGGAGTTGTGTTTGTAACTTTCCAACCTTTCAACTTTCTAACATTAAAACAGCAAGTTTGTACCCATGTCCCAATCCTACATATTAGTTATCAACGGTAAACCCGAAGGCCCTTTTACCGTTCCCGAGCTCAAAACCCGTGGCATCAAACCCGGCGATTTTGTTAAAACGGATGATATGGTGGATTACAAGGAAGCCCAGGAAATTGCCGAACTGCGGGAGCTGTTCGGCTTTGCCCGGCCTAAACTACTCATGCAATACTACGGCAGTTTTGACCAGCGCTGGCTGGCTTCGGCGCTTGACTGGTTTATCGTGTTTGGCGTATTTGTGCTACTTGCAGCTATGGCTGTATTCCTGTTTATTACAGATAAGCAGGCCCGCATCTATACCTCTATTGGCATCGTTGCTTTTACCCCCATTGGTAAATTTATTTATCATGTGGTGATGGAAAGTTCCATAAAACAAGCTACTTATGGTAAGCAAATGCTTAAAATAAAAGTAGTAGATCTGGACGGCAACCGCATCAGTGTTGGCAAAGCAGTTGGTCGTAACCTGGCTAAAATATTTTCGGTATTAACCTTTTTTATCGGTTATCTGATGGCATTTTTTAATAAACAGCAGCAATGTTTACATGATATGATTGCGGGGACACTGGTGATTAAGGATAGGTTGGTGTGAGTGTTTTGTTTACAGAATTCTGTATATTAGCTATATAATTTAAATCAGATGAAAAAGACGACAGTGCTTGAAGCGCTCAAATCGTTCGGGGATGAGGTTGACTTAGAAAAGCTAATTGGAAAGCTTTTGGCAGTTGACCGTAAAAACGAAGTTATTTATAACGCAGACTTTGTGGCGAAAATTAAAGAAAGTCAGGAAGAAGCAAGGAATGGAGAAACTCGTATAATAGACTTAAATAATTTATGATATAAACCGATTCTTAACGTGCTCAAAAGAAACATATTGGGCTTTGCCTTTTGTTTCCTCATCAAGCATTCCGTCTATCATTTTTTTATACTCATCAGTCAATTCCAAATTAACATGGTGCTGATGTAGTAAATCCTCATATTCACTTATAGGAATAATTACAGCGGTCTTTTTGCCTTTTTGATTGGTGATGAATTGAGTTGCCATTTATCAAATTTAGTGAATATTCTTTGATTTGATAACAAGTGAATTTGTCGCTAACCCAAACATTACAGCCTTTAAACATTACAACTTCCTCCCATCAAACAACTTTCGTATTTTTGTGATCTAATTTCCATCATTGATGAATACTGATGCTGTTAAAGTGCTGCCCGGTCGTTATTGTAATTCGTTAACCGAATATTCACGCTTTATTACCCGCGAGGTTAATATTGGCGACGTGCCTATGGGCGGGAATAATCCAATCCGGATCCAAAGCATGACCACTACCGATACCATGGATACCATTGGTACGGTTGAGCAATCCATCCGCATGGTTGATGCTGGTTGCGAATACGTGCGCATCACAGCCCCCAGCATCAAAGAAGCTCAAAACCTGGCTGAAATAAAAAAGCAGCTTCGCGCCCGTGGCTACACGGTGCCTTTGGTTGCTGATATCCACTTTACTCCAAATGCTGCCGAGGTAGCTGCCCGTATAGTTGAAAAAGTACGCGTAAACCCCGGCAACTACGCCGATAAGAAGAAATTCGACCAGATAGATTATACTGACCTGGAATACCAGGGCGAACTGGAACGCATCTTTCAGAAATTTACGCCGCTTGTAAAAGTATGTAAGGAGTATGGCACCGCCATGCGCATCGGCACCAATCATGGTTCGCTGAGCGACAGGATCATGAGCCGCTACGGCGATACCCCGCAGGGCATGGTTGAATCGGCCATGGAATTTATGCGGATGTGCGAGCAGTTGAATTTTTATAACCTCGTGATCTCCATGAAATCGAGCAATCCACAGGTAATGGTACAAGCTTACCGCCTGTTGGTTGAAACCATGGTTGCCGAAGGAATGAATTATCCGCTGCACCTTGGCGTAACCGAAGCCGGTGATGGTGAGGACGGTCGCATCAAATCTGCCGTAGGCATTGGCACTTTATTAGAAGACGGCCTCGGTGACACCGTGCGCGTGTCCCTCACCGAAGAACCGGAGGCGGAAGCCCCGATTGCTATTGAGCTGGTTCGACGTTACACCATGAGGGAAAAGGCGAAAGGTGAAAGGCGAAAGGTAGCTACGGAAGATAAAAACCTTTCGCCTTTAACCTTTGACCTTTTACCTTCAAAACACAACCCCTACGAATATAAAAAACGCGAAACCTACGAGGCCAACGCTTTTATAGGCGGACATTTGGTGCCGCGGGTTGTTGTCGATTTATCTAAAAAGAACCTGAAAGATCCGGCAGTGCTGAACGAAGCCGGCTACCTGTACTCGCCGCTGCTGGATAAATATAACATGGCCGAGCAATCGGTTGATTTTGTTTATTTCGCTGATGAATTGCCCTCATTTACCTTGCCGGGTAACTTAAAACAGCTTTATAATTATAACACCTGGCTTAAATTGGCCGATAAAACCAACTGTCACCCGGTATTTACTTTGCGGGAATATATTGGCGATGTCGATCGTTCATCAAAACTAAACCTGGTGCGTTTGAAACCTGCTGATATTGATTCGGAAGATTTCGGATCTATCCAGCTGGATAAGTCGCTGGTGTTTGTACTCGAAACAGAGGCTTTACATGGCATGGCCGAGCAGCGTTCTTTCTTCTTTAAAATGGAAGAGTTGGGTTTGGATGTACCGGTGATTGTGAAGAGAAGCTATTTGTTTGAGTCCGAAAGTCCGGAAGTCGGGAAGTCCGAAAGTGAGAAAGTCCATAGTCCATGGTCCATGGACCATGGACAAACTAAGCTCCAACTCTACGCCTCTACTGACCTCGGCGCTTTATTAGTTGATGGTTTTGGCGATGGCATCTGGATTGATGCGCCTGAATTGCCTACCGGGGTAATTACTTCTACTTCTTTTGGTATTTTGCAGGCTACCCGGTCAAGGATTTCTAAAACGGAATATATCTCCTGCCCAAGCTGTGGGCGTACCCTGTTCGATCTGATGGTTACTACCCAAATGATCCGCAGTCGTACCAGTCACCTTAAAGGGTTAAAGATTGGCATCATGGGCTGTATTGTAAATGGTCCCGGTGAAATGGCTGATGCCGATTACGGTTACGTAGGCTCTGGTACTGATAAAATTACCCTTTACCGTGGTAAAGAAGCGATAAAGAAAAACATCAGTTCGGCCAATGCGCTTGATGAGCTCATCAATATTATTAGAGGCGACGGCAATTGGATTGATGCGGTGCAGGAGTAATTCCTTTTTCACCACGTCATTGCGAGGTACGAAGCAATCGCGAACTGTACAGAGTAGCTGTCTTTCGTGGGATAACAAACTTACGAAGTTTCAAAAACTTCGTAAGTTTTTCGAGTAGTAAGCAAAAAAATGACCCAATGACCCATTGCGCTATGAAGGTCGTCCTGGCAGGTGGCTTAGAACGCGCGAACCTCAGGGTCCTCTATGAGAGACCCTGAGGGAACGGAAAGTTTTCGAGTTGCAAAGAAAAATGACTTAATGACTAATGACCTATTAAATTAAAGAAGGTCAAAGCCTATATCTTTCCTAAAGTACATGCCATCATAATAAATCCGGCTTGCATCAGCAGTCGCCTGTTGCAGGGCGCTGAACATATTATCCTGTACAGTGGTAATAGCTAATACACGGCCGCCGGTAGTTATTACATCATTGCCATCCATAGCGGTACCCGCGTGGAACACGATCGAGTCGCGCACGTTTTCAGTGCCGGTGATCACCTTGTTTTTCAGGTATTAGCCGGGATAACCGCCTGCAACCATTACTACGGTGGCAGCTGTTTTAGGGCTAATGATGATCTCTTTTTCGTTCAGGTTCCCTTCGGCAACACCTAACAGCAAATCAACAAAGTCCGAATCGATACGGCGCATTACGCTCTCGGTTTCCGGGTCGCCCATACGGCAGTTGTATTCAATAACCCAGGGTTCACCATTGCTGTTCATCAGGCCAATAAAAATGAAGCCTTTATAAGGGATGCCATCTTTCTTCAAACCTTCAATGGTAGGGATGATCACGCGCTCCTCTACCTTTTTCATGTAAGCAGCGTCGGCAAACGGAACGGGAGAGATAGAGCCCATGCCTCCGGTATTTAAGCCGGTATCCCCTTCGCCAATACGTTTATAATCTTTAGCCTCGGGTAAAATTTTATAGCTGTTACCATCGGTCATCACAAAAACTGAGAGCTCAATGCCTGTTAAAAATTGCTCAACAACCACGCGTGAGCTTGCTTCGCCAAATTTGGCATCGGCCAGCATAGCGGTAAGTTCGGTTTGCGCTTCCTCTAAAGTAAGGCAGATCAATACGCCTTTGCCCGCTGCAAGTCCGTCGGCTTTCAATACCACAGGTAAACCGGCAGTAGCCAAATAGGTTAGGCCATCCTGCAGGGTATCTTTGGTGAAAGTTCTGTAAGCAGCAGTAGGGATGTTATGTCTCTCCATAAACTGCTTGGAAAAATCTTTACTGCCTTCCAGCTGTGCGCCTTCCTGCTGAGGGCCAACAACCGGGATGTTTTTCAATTGTTCATCGGCCAGGAAAAAATCATGAACGCCTTTTACCAGCGGCTCTTCGGGGCCAACCAATACCAGGTTGATATCCTCTTTTAAAACAAGTGCTTTAATGCCTTCAAAATCAGTAACCTTAATATTTACGTTTGTACCGTACTGGGTAGTACCGGCATTGCCGGGAGCAATAAAAAGCTTTTCGCACTTAGGGCTTTGGGCTACTTTCCAGGCGAAGGCACTTTCCCTTCCGCCCGAACCAAGGATCAGAATGTTCATGCGGCAAAGATAGTTTTTTTAATAAGCCTTTAATACTATATATGAGGCTACTTGTGTTATAAGTAGTAAATTTACCCCATGGCCCGTAGACTCGAAAAGTTTGAAAAGCTCCCGGTATACCAAAAATCGCAGGAATTATTTGACCTGGCGGATGTAATTGCCGAATCATTAAAGGAAGACAGCATGAAAGAACATCTGGCCATACAGATGTGCAGTAATGCCGCTCTGATCCAGGCAAAAATTGCCGGCGCCGAAGGTGGCAGCCTGTATTCGCTGCGGATGCAAAATGCTGTGCTCATTAAACTTGCGGTGCAGGATATGTTTAATGCCGTATCTTTTGCATCAATGGTGAAAATTAATGAAGAGGACTATGTACAGTTGATGAGGGAAAAAGTAGAGGAGTTTCGACTGGTTTTTGTAGAATGGATCAGGGGATTTGATAAAAGCTATGATATCCCCGACAATTGGGCCATCCGCTTTGACACCAGTACGCCCGAACAGGAAAAGATGGAAGAGCTGATGTTTGATGAAGACCGCTTTTTTGGCGAATTTAATGAGGATGACGAAGACATGGGCGGCTTCGATGATTTTGACGATGATGAAGAGGATGAGGACAAAAACGACGACGATAAATAAAGCAGAACGACATCAATTTGATTTCGGATATCGAATTTTCGATTTCGGATTTTGAACAAAACAAAAAGAGCTGAAGGATTTTCCCTCAGCTCTTTTTATGTTTTAGCTTTCTGCTTAAGCCTTCGGCCTTCAGCTCAATTAGCAGTATTGTTCAAACGCGTCAATCAGGTTATCGGCAATCATTTGTGCCGGGCGGCCTTCTATCTGGTAGCGCTCAATCATATGTACCAGTTTACCATCTTTAAACAGCGCCATAGCAGGTGATGATGGCGGATAAGGCAGCATATAGTTACGCGCGGTATCAACAGCTTCTTTTTCCATGCCTGCAAAAACGGTTACCAGTTTATCAGGATGTTTGCCGTTTGCGGCGGCAATTTTAGCAGCCGGGCGTGCGTTTGCCGCAGCACAGCCACATACCGAGTTAACCATTACAAATACTGTACCTTCGCTTTCAATAGCGTTTTTTACAGCATCGGCATCTTTTAATTCTTCAAAACCAACCCTGGTCAGATCTTCCCGCATCGGGGCTACTAAATATTCCGGATACATCATTTTTTTTGCTTTACAATAAAATCAGTGTTACAAAAATAAGAAATGATACTTGGTTTACGTTTATAAAAACTCAATAATAACAATTGGTTGACGATTAGCGTAGAAGGCTACTTCATTGATAACCTGTTTACATACATTTAATATTGTTTTATTAACAGTAATTTTTAACTTGCATATCCCTAATTATTTTGAATTTGATGAAACTTAAAACACCTGATATTAGCACTGTTGTTATCATCAACAAAAATCAACAGCATACAAAATCATTACAAATAAAAACCAAGCACCTTAACAGGCTTAAGCACTACGCGTGGAGCATAGCTGCTGTTTTTGCCGTACTTGGTGGTTTGGTGTTTTACCTGCATCATAAAAGCGCTGAACAGGAAGCCGAAAACCAGCAGTTACAGGCGCAGATAGCTAAACTTAAAGGCACCATGCCGGTTGTTAAAGCAGAGGTAAATACGCAGGGTACTGCCCAGTCGTACATTCAATCTATCGAGGTTAAACTTAAAACTATAAATGAGTATTTAAAAAGGCGCGGCCTTAAAGGGTTTACTGTAAAGGGTACCGGCGGCGATGGCAACAGGGAAGGGGTAAAACTACCAGATAGCGAAGCTTACAGCCTGTATGACGATTACCTTAAACATTTAACAAGCACTATTGCATTTACCCCTATGGGCTATCCGAGGATCAGCTCGTTTACCTCATTTTTTGGTTATAGGAGCGATCCTTTTGATTCGGAGCATGCCGAGTTTCACCCCGGTATTGATTTTAAAGGTAACCGCGGCGATGCGGTAAAATGCACGGCCAGCGGCAAAATTGTATTTGCGGGATGGGCCGGTGGTTATGGTAAATGTGTCAGGATTCAGCATATTAACAACCTGGAAACCTTGTACGGCCATCTTTCGAAAATTGAAGTGAAGGTAGGGCAGCAGGTTACGGTTGGTGATAACATAGGCAAGGTAGGTTCAACCGGGCACTCCACAGGTACACACCTGCACTATGAAGTACGTAAAAACGGGAAGCCGGTTAACCCGGTAAATTTTTTAACCCTGAATAAATAAGTTCTAAGTACGAAGTCTTAAGTTCAAAGTATTAAGTCGGGAGTGGATAGTTGGTCAGTGTATTTTTTGCCTTCAGACTTATGACTATAGACTTATGACTTTAACTCACAAAAACATGGCTATTTTTTCTAAAAAAGATAAGGTTGCGCTTGATTTACAGGCAATCTCGACCCTCATTAGCGAAGGCAGTGTATTAGAAGGTAACCTGAAAGCCCCGGCTTTTGTACGGATCGATGGACTGGTTAATGGCGATGTAATGGTTGATGAGGGCCTGATCCTGGGCGAAAAAGGGGAGGTTAAGGGAAATATAAGTACTAAAGAGATCTTTGTTTATGGCACCGTAAGGGGCGATATTAATACCTCCTCGCTTGAAATAAAAGCTACAGGCCGCATAACCGGCGACATCAAAACACAGAACCTGGCCGTTGAAAATGGCGGGGTTTACAATGGTAACCTGACTATGCAGCAGGGAGAGGTGCAAAAGCAGTTACAGGCATAAGCCCCTTGTTTTTGTTTTGATACAGAAATACGTATCTTTATATTATGACTACGATGACATTAAATGTGCCTGATGCGCTTGAAAAAGAGCATGATGAAACTGTGCGTTTTCTTGCCGCCAAGTTATATGAAGCTGGTAAATTATCGTTAGGGCAGGCTGCTGAAATGTGTGGAATGGAGAAGGTTGATTTTCCGGCAGTATTAGCTGAATTTAACGTTAACTATATACAATACAACTACGAAGATATATTGGCGGATGTAGCCCGGATCAATGGTTGAATACGCCGTTATCACCGATACCAGTTGTTTGATTTTATTAGATAATATCCAGGCGCTGCATATTCTCCAATCCGTTTATAATCATATCATAACCACGCCTGAAGTTGCAGCTGAATTTAAAAAGCCCTTACCCGAATGGATACAGGTAATGACTGTAAGAAATTCGCAATTAATTGCTGTTTACTGTTTGCAGGTTGATATAGGGGAAGCAAGCGCTATAGCTTTAGCACAAGAAATACCGGATACTTTACTTATCGTAGATGATTTTAAAGGCAGGCGACTCGCAAGTCAGCTTAATATCAAATTCACAGGTACCCTGGGTGTTTTGATCGCAGCTAAACAACAAAATAAAATTCCGTCATTGAGGCCCTATTTTGAATTGATTAAGTCAACCAATTTTCGAATTGACCCGTTATTGTTAGAACGGATATTGAAGGACTTGGAAAATTAATATCAGTTAGCTTTTTAAGCCGCAGGCTCATTTATCGAACATCCTCGAAGCGCGTGAACCAAACATTTCATTTTCACAAGGATATCAGTTAACTTTGCACTCTCAAAATAAAATCGATATGTCATCAGTAGAAACTGCATTCGTTAAATACAAAGTAAAAGATCTGTCGCTGGCAGAGTGGGGCCGGAAGGAAATTGAACTGGCTGAGGCTGAGATGCCCGGCTTAATGGCTTTACGTAAAGAGTACGGACCAAGCCAGCCGCTTAAAGGCGCAAGGATTGCCGGTTGTTTGCACATGACCATCCAAACCGCTGTTTTAATTGAAACCCTGATTGCCCTTGGTGCCGAAGTTACCTGGTCATCATGTAATATATTCTCAACCCAGGATCATGCTGCTGCTGCTATTGCTGCCGCCGGTATTTCTGTTTACGCCTGGAAAGGCATGAATGCCGAAGAATTTGACTGGTGCATTGAACAAACTTTATTTTTTGGCGAAGAGCGCCAGCCGCTTAACATGATCCTTGATGATGGCGGTGATTTAACCAACATGGTATTGGATAAATACCCTGAGCTGGTTGCTGCTATCAAAGGTTTATCAGAAGAAACTACAACCGGCGTACACCGTTTATATGAGCGCATGAAAGCAGGAACCCTGCCAATGCCTGCTATTAACGTTAACGATTCGGTTACCAAATCAAAATTTGATAACAAATACGGTTGCCGCGAATCATTGGTTGACGCTATCCGTCGCGCTACCGACGTGATGATGGCCGGTAAAGTGGCCGTTGTTTGCGGTTATGGCGATGTTGGTAAAGGTTCGGCCGATTCTTTACGCAATTCCGGCGTACGTGTTATCGTTACCGAGATCGACCCGATCTGTGCTTTACAGGCTGCAATGGAAGGTTTTGAAGTTAAAAAACTAAGCACTGCTATCACTGAAGCTGATATCGTGGTTACTGCTACAGGCAACAAGAACATTGTTCGCGAGCAGCACTTCCGTGCGTTGAAAGATAAAGCAATCGTTTGTAACATTGGTCACTTTGATAACGAGATTGACATGGCCTGGTTAAACGGTGCTTATGGCAATACCAAAGTGGAAATTAAGCCACAGGTTGATAAATATACCATTGAAGGCAAAGACGTTATTATATTAGCCGAAGGCCGTTTGGTTAACTTAGGTTGCGCTACCGGTCACCCAAGCTTTGTAATGAGTAACTCGTTCACTAACCAAACTTTAGCTCAATTAGAGCTTTGGGCAAATGGCGCGGCTTACGAAAACAAAGTTTACACCCTGCCAAAACACCTGGACGAAAAAGTAGCCCGCCTGCACCTTGCAAAAATCGGTGTTGAGCTGGAAGTACTTGACCAGGACCAGGCTGAGTATATCGGCGTAACGGTTGAAGGTCCGTTTAAACCGGAATATTACCGTTATTAATCTTTTTAAGGTTAAAGCATAAAGGCGAAGCTGAAAGGTTTTTGCTTTGAAAATATGAGAGGCTGTATCACAAATTGTGATGCGGCCTTTTTTGATTTATATGATTTGATGCTTTCCATGAATTAAGCCCGATGAACTATCCCGGGCATAATATAATCAGCCGTTTTAGAAGTCGCGGTTGAGACGTGATTTTACACTTGAATAACCGCGCGAGCGTAACTACAATTACACAATATATTTTTTACATAATTAAGTAATATTTATGTGTCCGTAACTGTTAATTGTTTGTCATTTGCTAATATTGACAATCGATTACAATGTGTGATATGTACACATTTATACCTATTTTATGCATAAATTATTTACTTTATTATTTGTTGTTATTGCACTATCGGCCCGGAGCCAAACCAGGGGCGATTTTTCGGGCACCGTTACCGATAGCGAGAACCAGCCTGTCGCTGGTGCTACGGTGTATTTGCTCAATACCAACTACCAAACCAGTGCCGACAGGAGCGGGAAATTTATTTTAAAAAGTATAACTGCCGGGAAATATACCCTGCATATCAGCGCTATTGGCTATGCGGCTAAAAATATCCCTGTAACTATGATCGGTACCGGTCGCCCAATAACAATCCAGTTGAATGATGCCAGCAACCAGCTGGATGAGGTTACAGTATCGGCGCAAAAAACAGAAGAGCAGGCCCAACGCGTACCATTCAGTATTTCAACGCTCTCGGCCAAACAAATCCAGGATTACAGGCTTTGGGATTTAAAGGATCTTACTGCCATTGTACCTAACTTAAACTCAGGTGCTCCCGGCGATGGCCGTACCGTTACCGGCATCCGCGGTATTGTTACCACATCATATGACCCTGCCGTTGCAACTTATGTTGATGGTGTAAACCAATACGGGCTGGATACCTATATCCCCCAATTGCTGGATGTGGATAGGATAGAAGTGCTTCGTGGCCCGCAGGGAACGCTTTATGGCCGTAATGCTACCGGCGGTGTTATCAATGTGATCACCAGGCAGCCATCAAACACCCTGAGCGGTTTTGCCGGTGTTGACGTGGGTAATTATAATCAGCAACGTTATACCCTCGGCATCAAAGCCCCTCTGGTAAAAGATAAATTGTATTTAGGTGTAGCAGGTATATATTCTGGTTTCAATGGTTTTTATACCAATACATTTAACAATACCCATTTTGATAAACAGCACTATTTTTTGGGTAACTATTACCTGAAGTTTTTGGCTACCTCCAAACTGGCCTTTACGCTGAATGTAAAAAACTACAACAACCGCAACAACGGCGCATTCACCTTAGCAGGTTCGCCTGATGATGCTTTAAGCCATCCTTTTGAGGTTAACCAGAACGCTACGACTAAAATGGTTGATAATACTTTCCAGTCATCATTAACGGCCAACTACAGCGGCAATGATTTTAATTTCACTTCGCAAACATCCTACCAGGTAAACAACCGTTATTATACCACACCTATCGATGGCGATTTTTCTCCTATCGACGCCGTATCTATCATAAATAATTATGGCGGCAAATGGAACAAGGTAAAAACCACCATCCAGGAGTTCAGGTTTACATCGCCGGCATCATCAACCTCAAAATTGAAATGGGCAGCCGGTACTTATGGCTTTTATCACTATGCGCCAAACAGGCAGGGTACTTACTTTGGTGACGATGCCGGCGCTGTTGGCTCGCCGATGACTGATTTTACCAGTATCAATACCAATACCGACCGGAACTATGGCATAGCCGTTTACGGACAGGCTACTTATGCCGTGAATGAGCAGTTTGACATCACCGCGGGTTTGCGTTATGACTACGAGCATAAAAAAGAAAACGTAATGGGCGAGTTCCTGCCAAAGGGCGGCGAGCCGGTGGTTACCCGTTCGGATACGTCGTCAACGGCACATTACAAGGCCTTTACGCCTAAGGCTAGCCTGGCTTATCATGTATCAGCACATAATAACCTGTTTGCTACTTACAGCCGCGGTTTCCGCGCGGGAGGCATTACCGAGTTGGGCTCTGATCCTTCGTCTCCACCGCTTTATTCTTTCAAGCCCGAGTACAGCAATAATTTTGAAGTAGGATCAAAAAACGACTTTTTAGATAACCGCCTGCGTGTAAATGTAACCGCATTTTATACCCGTGTTACCGATGCCCAGGTGCCAACCCTAGTATTGCCTGATGCCATCACCGTTACCAAAAATGCGGGTAAATTAAGCAGTAAAGGTATCGAGGCCGAAATTAACGCTACCCCAATTAAGGGCCTGGAGTTTGATTACAATTTTGGTTACACCCACGCCCGTTATACCACTTTAGTAGTTGGCAGCAATGGTGAAGAAGTGAATTTAAAAGGCAACAAGCAAATTTATACGCCTAACATCACCAGCATGCTGGCCCTACAATATGGCTATGATTTGGGCGGTCTGCTTAAAACAAAGCTGATTGTCCGCGGCGAATGGCGCTATCTTGGCGATCAGTATTTCGACCTGGCAAACCAGATAGAACAAAAAGGCTACAGCAAGTTCAACGCGAGGGTAGGTGTAAGCACCAAAAGGTTTGGGCTGTTCTTTTGGGAAAGCAATATCGTCAACAAAAAATACATTGATTATGCCTATGATTTCGGCGCGACACACTTAGGCAACCCGCGGACCTATGGAGTGTCGCTGAATACTACTTTTTAAGTTAAACTTCTTATAGAAGAATGTCATTTCGACGAGCATAAAGGACATAAGCGGTGGCTGCGAGGAGAAATCTTCTACGCCATGCTTAAACCTGGTTTAGGCGTATAAGATTTCTCTTTAGCCCCGACGCACTGATCTCTACCGCTCTGTCGAAATGACATTTTTATTTTAAAACTTTCAGTTATTCTGGCCTATATTATCCGGGATATTTTTCGTTAATTCAATCAAAATCTGACTGTTAATAAACTCCGATCACCATGAAAAAGAATATCCTGCCTCTGCTTATCGCTATAATTACCATTGCTATCACTTTTCCTGCGCACTCGCAGGTTATTACCAAATACGGAGATAATGTAAGTACTCTTGACGGTATCATGAAAGCCTATTATGGCGTAGTTACTGTTAAGAAAGGCGAAAAGGTAAGTTATGAGCGCGATAGCTTGCTGCATATTGCCAATGCCCATGTTGGTGCAGGCTATACCGATAAACAAGGCAAACAGCAGTTCAGCTATATGACGCTGAAGGAATACCACAAACTGGCCGACCCATCATTGTCAAAAAATGGTTTTGACGAGCGGGAGATAGCCCGGCGGGTAGAAAAGTTTGGCAGTATTTACCACGTATGGAGCACCTACGAATCGCGCAACACAGCTGATGGGCCTGTAACCGAACGGGGCATCAACAGCATTGAACTGTTTAACGATGGGACCCGTTTCTGGATCCTCGCCTGGTTTTATGACGGCGAGCGCAAGGATAACCCAATACCGGCGGAGTATTTGAAGTAAGTTTTTTGGGTTCATGGTTGATAGATCATGGTTCATAGTTTGAGTATAGGCATTTGATCTATGAACCATCAACCATGAACAACTATCAACTATGAACAGAAACAAAAAACTGCTAACTTCACCGCCCTGAAATCATATACTTTAATTATGAAATTATTAGAAGGAAAAACCGCGTTGGTTACCGGCGCGTCAAAAGGAATAGGCCGCAAGATTGCCGAAAAATTTGCCGAGCACGGCGCTAATGTAGCTTTCACTTATTTGTCGTCTGTTGAAAAAGGCCAGGCCCTTGAGCAGGAGCTGCAAAGCTTCGGCACTAAAGTAAAAGGTTACCGTTCTGATGCTTCCAAATTTGACGAAGCTGATAAACTGATTACCGATATTGTTGCTGATTTCGGCACCCTTGATATTGTTGTCAACAACGCAGGGATCACTAAAGATGGTTTGCTGATGCGTATGACCGAGGAGAACTGGGACGAAGTGCTTGACGTAAACCTGAAATCGATATTTAATGTTACCAAGGCTGCCTCAAAAATCATGATGAAAAACCGTAAAGGTGTATTCATTAACATGAGCTCGGTTGTTGGTGTGCAGGGCAATGCCGGTCAGGCCAACTATGCTGCCTCAAAAGCAGGGATCATTGGTTTCTCTAAATCAGTAGCTAAAGAGCTGGGCTCACGTAACATCCGTACCAACGTTGTTGCACCGGGTTTTATCCGTACCGAAATGACTGATGTGCTTGATCCTAAAGTTGTGGAAGGCTGGGCAGCAGGTATTCCGCTTAAACGTGCCGGTGAAACTGAGGACGTAGCTAATGCCTGTGTATTCCTTGCATCTGATATGGCCGCTTACATCACCGGACAGGTTATCCCTGTTGATGGTGGTATGTTGTAAGAATGCACCCCCTCTAAATCTCCCCCAAAAGGGGAGACATGAAAAAGCTTTTAAGCCCTCTCCTTTGGAGAGGGTTGGGTGAGGTTTAAAACTTATTCCCCTCCTTTCACAATAATTTCGCATTTTGCAGTTAATGTTTATTGGGCCGGATGATCTGCGCCCTGATGATACTATAGCTACAAATGTTTTCACTTACTTGGGGTTCTGTTTCGGGATGGTGGTTGCCTGCCGGCTTATTGC
Source organism: Mucilaginibacter sp. Mucisp73 (assembly GCF_059491465.1). Lineage (NCBI taxonomy): Bacteria > Pseudomonadati > Bacteroidota > Sphingobacteriia > Sphingobacteriales > Sphingobacteriaceae > Mucilaginibacter > Mucilaginibacter sp. Mucisp73. The sequence goes on from NZ_CP168507.1 coordinate 399,643, forward strand.
TTGGTTTGGCATATGCCTGGCTCATGTACCGCAAGCCGGTTGATCTTGGTAAAAACTTACGCTATGTGCTTGCCGCTATCCGGGCGGCAACTGTGTTTTTTATAACGGTGCTGCTCATATCTCCCCTGGTAAAAACGGTGAAATATGAGCCGCAAAAGCCTTTGGTGCTTATCGTCCAGGATAATTCGTCGTCTGTTAACACCTTTAAACCGGCTGGTTTTAAACCATCTGCCTTTGTCGATGATCTGGCTAAACTAAAACAGGAACTTGGCGACAAGTATGATGTGCAGGAGTTTAATTTTGACAAAGCCCTGCGTCCCGGTCTTTCAAAAAAATTTAATGGTAAGCAAACCGATATAGCAGGTGCGTTGCACCAACTTAACGACAGGTTCACTAATCAAAACATCGGTGCGCTGATATTGGCAACTGACGGTTTATACAACCAGGGTAATGATCCGCAGTATGAGGCCAGGAATATCAAAACCAGCATCTACACCATAGCCCTTGGCGATACCACGGCCAAGCGCGACCTGCTCATCGGCAACGTGAATTATAACAAAACGGCCTTTTTAGGGAACGATTTTGTGATAGAAGTGCTTGCCACGGCTTACCAAAGCAAGGGCGAAAACACGAACCTGTCGGTTACCGAAGATGGTAAACAGGTGTACGCCCAAAGCATTGCGGTAACCGCAAACGATTTTAAAAAGATCGTCCCCATAAAGCTGAACGCTGCTAAAAAAGGCATCAGAAAATATACTATCAGCATTGCTCCTGTTAAGAACGAGCTGTCCATCCAAAACAATACCGAAACTATTTATGTGGAGGTGCTTGATGCCCGGCAAAAGGTGCTGCTGTTATACAACGGTCCGCATCCCGATTTAACGGTGATTAAACAGGCTATCGAAACCAATAAGAACTTTGAGGTAAAGGCAAGTTCGCTTGCTGATGCTTCAAGCATTAAACCGGCAGATTATAGCCTGGTGGTCCTGTACCAGCTTTCGGCAGGCGAATACCCGCCGGTAAAAAGTTTTATTGCTAAGAGCAAAACACCGGTTTGGTATATCATTGGTTCACAAAGTAACCTGCAGGCCGTTAACAGCGAGCAAAACACGGTACGCATAAGCGCAGGCCGTGCTGAAACGCAGGAAGTGATGCCCCTGCCAACCAATGATTTTACGGCTTTCACCCTCTCAGATTCAGCGCGAAAAAAGATTGCCGCCTTTCCGCCATTAGTAGCGCCGTTCGGCAGTTACGGAACCGCTACCGGTGCTTCAGTTTTATTGAAACAAAAGATTGGGACTGTAGCTACTACCTATCCTTTACTGGCCTTTGGCGATGAGGCCGGCCGGCGTATCGCCGTATTAACCGGTGAAGGTCTGTGGCGCTGGCAACTGGCCGAATATCAAAACTATGGTAACCGCAACGCTATTGACGAATTGCTGAGCCAAACTGTACAGTATTTAACTGCCAATGCAAACCGTCAGCGTTTTCGTGTTTATCCGGCCCATAATGTATTTGATGAAGGGGAAAACGTGATCCTTAATGCCGAATTATATAATGAAGCCCTTGAGTTGATCAATACCTCTGATGTAAAGATAGAGCTGAAAAGCACGGCCGGAAAAAACTATAGCTTCCTGTTTACACGTACCGGGCAAAGCTATCAACTTGATGCAGGCACCCTCCCCATAGGCGAATACACCTACAACGCATCAACCCAAAACGGCAAACAGGAGTTTAAAGCTACCGGGCAATTCACCATAAAACCACTTAACCTCGAAACCCGTCAAAGCGCTGCTAATCATACCTTGCTTAATACCCTGGCCAAACAAAGCGGCGGGCAAATGATCAAACCATCGCAGCTAAGCCAGCTTGCCGACCTGATCCGCAAAAATGAGAATATCAAAACGGTGGTTTATGAAGATAAGCATTACAGCGATTTGATAGATCTGAAATGGCTGTTTGTATTGATCCTGCTGCTGTTATCAACTGAGTGGTTTTTGAGGAAGCGGGAAGGAGAAGTTTAGAGGAGATAGAGTCAAGACGGTAAGATATAAGAGGCAGGAAAGGGAAGGAAAAAAAGCGGGGACCCGTGCGATTCCCTCCCTTGGGAGGGTGTAGGGAGGGGTTTCATCGATATACTTACCCGTTTGGAATAGCGTATAACCCCTCCCTGCCAATGCGCAATCCCACCGCACCCCTCCCAAGGGAGGGAATTAAAATTTCCGAGTAAAAAACAAAAAATGATTAAAATCATTCCCTATAACCCTAAGCTTAAAGCCATAGCGCGAAAGCTTCGTAAAGAGATGACTTTTGGCGAGGTTCTCCTGTGGAATGAATTAAAGGAAAATAAGCTACTGGGTTTCGACTTTGATCGTCAGCGTTGTATGGATAATTATATAGTCGACTTTTATTGCAAGGAACTAATGCTGGCAATTGAAGTAGATGGGCGGTATCATAATTATGAAGATGTTTTGATTAAGGATGATGTCAGGCAAGCGAAATTAGAAAGCTTCGGTGTTAAATTTTTAAGGTTCGCCGAGGCGGATGTAAAAGATGATCTGCCTAATGTATTACGGGCTATTGAAGGGATGATAATTGAGATTGTGAAAGACGACTCTTTGATTGAACTGCCGAAAGATTTTGACAGAACATTGTTGGAATAGCGTAGAAACCCCTCCCCGCACCCTCCCAGGGGAGGTAATCGCACGGGCCCCAGCTTTACTACACTTTACTTCTCCTTACTTTCCGGCACCACCACGTAAACATCCTCATTGGCTTTTTTCATGAGGTACTTTTCGCGGGCAAATTTCTCCATTTGCTGGGGGTTGGTGGTCAATTCTTTAAGCTCCTTGGTCACCTGGTCGGTTTGGGCTTTGTAGAAATCGCGCTCGAGCCTTAGTTTTTTAACCTGCTGGTGGTATTGGTATTGCGAAAAAAGATCGTTCCTGTCAAAAAATATCATCCACACCACAAAAGCAATGGTAACCAGGAAAAACTTATTCTTGAAAAGATCTATAAGGCGTTTCATTGATACCGGCTGGATAATTTTCATTTAAAGCTATTTAATTTTTTCGACCGTTACAAATATGCTTATTAACTTATTAACAGGGAAATTTTTGTGGTGATGGGTTTTGCTGTGAGTGGTTGATTGAGTTGATTAAGTGAGTGGTTGCCTTTGCAGTGAGTAGTTATTGGGTTGATTAGGCGAGCGGTTTTTGTGTGCAATTAAAACAAGCATTCACCTAATCAACTATTCTCCAATTATCCTTTCCTGGCCCCACTCATGCCGCTTTTGCCGCCGGGTTTACCGGCTTCTGAACGGTTACCCCCAGATCTTCTGTTACCGCCTGAACGATTATTGCCAGCCGAACGGCTATTACCGCCACCGCTGCCTCCTGATCTGCGGTTACCGCCGCGACTACCACCACTGCGTTGACCACCGCCTGAGCCACCTTTTTTAGGCGCCTCGTTTATTTTAGCTGCCATAGCTGCCGGACTAAGCGGGTACGGATGACCTTCCTCAATCGGAATCTGTTTGGCTATCAACTTGTGGATATCTTTCAAAAATTCCAGCTCTTCAGCATCGCAAAATGAAAATGCTATGCCATTGGCACCGGCCCGGCCTGTACGGCCAATACGGTGTACATAGGTTTCGGGTACGTTTGGCAACTCATAGTTGATAACATGGGTAAGGTCATCAATATCAATACCACGGGCCGCGATATCTGTAGCTATTAATACTCGGGTTGTGCGGTTTTTAAAGTTAGTTAAAGCACGCTGCCTTGCATTTTGTGATTTATTGCCGTGGATAGCTTCGGCAGTGATACCTACACGGTTCAGGTCTTTAACCACTTTATCTGCCCCATGTTTGGTACGGGTAAATACCAAAACGGTTTTAATGTCCTTATCTTTCAGGATGTGGATCAGCAATGATTTTTTATCTCCCTTATCCACATAATAAACTGCTTGCTGAATGGTATCCGCAGTTGATGAAACCGGGGTAACTTCAACCTTTTCGGGATTATTCAGGATACTATCTGCCAGGCTCTGGATTTCTTTTGGCATAGTGGCCGAAAAGAACAGGGTTTGCCTTTTTGCCGGTACTTTAGCTATGATCTTTTTAACATCGTTAACAAAGCCCATATCTAACATACGGTCGGCTTCATCCAGTATCAGGAATTTAACATGCTCCAGGTGAACATAACGCTGGTTCATTAAATCAAGTAAACGGCCCGGGGTTGCCACTAAAATATCAACACCGCGGCGCAAAGCATCAACCTGCGGGTTTTGTGATACACCACCAAATATAACCAGGTTTTTAAGGCCGGTATGTTTGCCATAATTGGTAAAACTTTCGCCAATTTGAAGGGCAAGCTCGCGGGTTGGGGTTAAAACCAATGCCTTAATAGTTTTTTGCTCTTTGTGGGCTATCCTGTCCTGGTGTAATAACTGCAGGGTCGGGATAGCAAAAGCGGCGGTTTTGCCGGTGCCTGTTTGGGCACAGCCCAATAAATCCTGGTGTTGTAATATAATAGGGATGGCTTGTGCCTGTATTGGAGTAGGTGTGGTATATCCCTCTGTTTTTAAAGCCTTGAGGATTGGCTCAATTAAATTTAAATTTTCGAATGACATTCTGATTGTTTGTAATATATAATGTGCTAACGCGAAAGCATAAGCGGATCTGAAGAGTTTGCTGGGCTCAAAACCGTAAGCGAACGGGTAATTAGCTGCAAAGATACGCTTTTTATTGTTAAGAAAATTTTAAGAGCAAAAGCTGCACCGAATTAGGCTGCCAGCGTTTCGGTATCAGGAGTTCCTTGTTCCTTTTTGGCCTTACGGTCTTTTTGCCATGATTCCAACAGGATTAAGCCCATACCTATCATAATGGATACGTCGGCCACATTAAATACGCCTGTTTGGAAGATTCCGAAGTTCATGTGCATGAAGTCAGTTACACTACCGTATAGCATCCTGTCGTATAAATTACTTGCACCACCGGCAATGACCAAAACGATGCCTGTGGTGGTTAATTTACCTATTGATGGTTTTAACATGACATAAAAAACGCCAAAGGCAAGGGCCAGTAAAGGTAGCAACGATAGCAGGATGAATTTCCATGGGTTTTGCAGCGAATCGCCAAGACTTAAAAAAGCTCCCGTGTTTTCGGCATGCAGAATGGTGAAAAAGTTTTTGATAACAAAAATGTTATCGCTGATGTGAATATGCTCCCTAACGTAAATTTTAGTAACCCTGTCAAGTCCGATGCTTAAAACTAATACCAGCACTATACCCAATATCCTCAAAATCCCTTTTTTGTTCATTAGTTTATTTTAACAAGTTATTATAACGTGGTTGCCTTAGTTTAATTATATGGCTTTAGTTGCAGGAGGCAAAGGTATAAAAATCTCTTATAGAAGAAATTAAAATATCGTCATGTTGATTACTTGTTTCAACACCTCACGCGCTAAGCCACATGCTAAGCAAGTCGGCTACCTTTTTTATGGGGTGCTGAAACAAGTTACCCATGACAACTTCAAACGGGTGTCATACTGAGTGTTTAAATCCGTGGCCTCTGAAGGTGAAATGACATCTGCGTCACGTCATTGCTGTAAGGAATGAAGCAATCCCCGACAGGCTGGTAACGGGCTTCATTAGTATTTGACTTACATCGTCGCGCTCCTGGCCGCGCGGGGCCAGTTACTTTTGTCGCCACAAAAGTAACCAAAAAGGCTTGCAGCAGAGAGGCTTCTTTGCGCACAACCTGACCCCATAGCCCTCGGCGCGGCCTTCACCCTGCAAAACGAACAGAACCACGGGCTGCAATTATTTTGCCCCGATTCGCACGCAATGCCTCCGCTTCTGCAAAAACTTGCTATGCCCCTGCAGCCGCACCGCCCAGCATCGTTCTGCTCGTTTTCACCCGAAGCTGATCTGCTGCGAAAAACCACATTTTTTATCTTGTCATGGGTAGCTCGTCGAAGTATGGCGGGCAGGCCTCTCCGCACGAGTCTTCGACAGGCTCAGACTGACAGGCCCTCTTTTGTTATTTCCCCTTCAGAGGCTGCCGGATTTAAACAGTCAGCATGACCTTTGAAAAATAAAAAAGGCCATCCGTTTTACACAGATGGCCTTCCATATTAGTATCAAAAAATTACTTTTTAAAGTATTTGAAATCTTTACCGATGAATTTAGCGTTAGCGCCTAATTCTTCTTCGATACGTAACAACTGGTTGTATTTAGCAATCCTGTCTGAACGTGAAGCCGAACCGGTTTTGATCTGGCCGCAATTTAATGCAACAGCAAGGTCAGCAATGGTCGAATCTTCAGTTTCGCCAGAGCGGTGGCTCATTACTGAGGTGAAGCCGTTGGTTTGAGCTAAAGTAACCGCATTGATAGTTTCGGTTAATGAACCAATTTGGTTTACTTTTACCAGGATTGAGTTAGCAATACCTTCGCTAACACCTCTTTGTAAACGTTTAGTGTTGGTTACAAACAAATCGTCACCTACTAACTGTACTTTTTTACCGATTTTGTCGGTCAGGATTTTCCAACCTTCCCAATCGTCTTCGGCCATACCGTCTTCGATAGAAATAACAGGGTATTTAGCTACTAATTCGGCAAGGTAATCAGCTTGCTCAGCGCTGGTGCGGATAGCACCTTTTTCGCCTTCAAATTTAGTATAGTCGTATTTGCCGTCTTTGTAAAATTCAGATGCAGCACAGTCAAAAGCGATGAAGATATCTTCACCAGCTTTGTACCCTGCTTTTTCAATAGCTTTCAAAATGGTTTCAACACCATCTTCAGTGCCTTCAAAAGTTGGAGCAAAACCACCTTCATCACCTACTGCAGTTGACAAACCGCGATCGTGAAGGATTTTTTTTAGGTTGTGGAATACTTCGGTACCCCAACGTAAAGCCTCAGAGAATGAAGGAGCGCCAACCGGCATGATCATAAATTCCTGGAAAGCGATAGGGGCATCAGAGTGTGAACCACCGTTAACGATGTTCATCATAGGTATTGGCAGCGTGTTAGCGTTTACACCACCAATGTAGCGGTATAAAGGCTGGCGGCTTTCCTGGGCAGCAGCTTTAGCTACGGCTAATGAAACACCTAATATAGCGTTGGCACCAATTTTACCTTTGTTTTCGGTACCGTCAATTTCAATCATTAAAGCGTCGATAGCATTTTGTTCAAACACATCGATACCTTTTAATTCAGGAGCCAAAACTTCGTTTACATTTTCAACGGCTTTTAAAACGCCTTTGCCCATGTATTTTGATTTGTCGTTATCGCGAAGCTCAACAGCTTCGTGAACGCCGGTTGATGCACCTGAAGGTACAGCAGCGCGACCAAATGCGCCGTTCTCGGTTAAAACTTCTACCTCAATAGTAGGGTTACCGCGCGAATCTAAGATCTGGCGGGCATGCACATCAATTATTATGCTCATAGTGAATTGTCAGAGTGTGGTTTGAATGAATACTATTAATAACGGCGGCTAAGTTAATGCCTAAATAAGGAAAACGCAATTGAAATTTTGTATTTGTAACGATTATAGGCAATTAATGATGCGATTTAACATGTAATTAATATAGAATGAGTGGTTTTTTCATGAAAACGGATGCCTGAACCGGGATTTGGGTGGATTTTTATAATTTATGGGATTTTTCTTTCCTTGCTTCCCCGGTTGCCGTGTCTGCACGGCAACATGTAAGGTTTGAAATTTGGTTGCCGTGGAGACAGGGCAACGAGGGGAAGGTTTTTTAATTCAGTTTAAAAAAAACCGGCGTAATCAGAAAAAGAATCAGTGTAATCCCAGAAATAAAATCAACGTAATCATCCCCACTCAACGGTGATTAATCGCTCGTAGTAGGTACATGCTCACGCTGCACGGCATTTTTGCGCTGGATGCGGTACATCAGGATGAGCATGATATTGTCCTTATCGCTTTTAGCGGCAGCCGAATAATTATATTGGTTGATCCAGCCAGCCTGTAAGATCCATGATTTATCAAACTGATAACCTACTGCGGCCGATATCCGATTACGTTCAAAGTTAGGTACCTTGTTATTAAGGAATACTTCGTCGAAAACAGAAATGAACCAGGTTTTGGCTTCAATTTTGGTGCTATTTAAAGGAACAAACACATTTAGCCTGTAACGGAAACGGTTACGGTAATCGCTGTTAACCCAGCGCTGCTCTACCCGGTAGCGGTGTTCCAATTTTATGCGGTACAGGAACTGGTTGCTTGTGATCTGTTCCCAAAAACGGGTTTCGGTAGTTGTAGGGCCTTTACCAATATCCATATAATCAAAAGTAGTGTAGCGGCCGGTACCTAAAAGCGCGGTAAAGTTTCTGTCTATATCATAACTTACACCAGCCTTTACCTCGTAATACTGAAACTGGCTGAATACATTATTGGTACGGGTTTGAAACTCGGTGTAACCACCCCATTTGTGGGAACTATCGCCCGGCAAAACTACGGTTACTATGCCCCAGGTGCCTACTTTTGAATCTTGCGCCTTAACAGTAATTGAACATATAGTTAATAAAAAGAGCACTAAAGCGATGGAATTGACGGGCTTGATTGTCATTGCAGAGATTATTTCTGCAAATATATTTCCTAAATGTTATCTTAGTGTTAATATTAACACCGTTAATGTTAATATAATGTTAAGTATTTGGGTTTGGATTCTGTTGGTAATATGGTTGAGACTTACGAAGTTTCTAAAACTTCGTAAGTCTGGATTTTAAAATTTGGGGTAGCACGAAGCAAAAAGGCGTCAAGCGCGGTTATTCGGAAATCTTAAATTCCTGCATCTTTCCCGCTATTCCCACTTAAAAGTTTTTACGGCCACCGCATAGATCCCGATAAACCAGGCAAAAAGAATCAGTAACTGGTGTGTAACATCACCTAAGCCCGCGCCCTCAAAAGCCACTTTACGCATAGCATCGTTTAAATGGGTTAGCGGTAATACCTTGCTGATATATTGCAGCCAGTTTGGAAAGGCGGTGATTGAAAAAAAAGTACCCGAAAGCAGGAACTGCGGCAGCGTGATAATATTGGAAAGCGGTGGCACCGAACTTTCGTTTTTGGCGATGCCAGATACAGTAAAGCCGAATCCCATGAAAATGATCAACCCGATGGCCGAAAGTACCAGCATATTTAATACAGTTGTTACACCGTGGATCAGCGTAAAACCAAACATGTAATGCCCAACCAATATGATGAACAACGAGCCTAATAACGAAAAAGCAAGCCTCGCAATAGCCTCGCCCAAAACAATGCTGTAACGTTTAACCGGAGTAGCAAAAAAACGTTTGATAACCAATGTTAACCGTAAGCTCAGAAATACGAAGGCTGTACCAAAAACACCACTGCTCAGCAGCGAAAAGCCCAGTTGGCCGGGTAAAATAAAATCGATGTATTTATATGGGCGGCCGCTTATGGTTTCTTCTTTCAGGTCGATCAGGTTGGGGACTTTAACTGTGGTGTACGACTGAATGCGCTTCAATTCTTCCGACTGGATACGATAAAAAATGTTGTTCAGGGCTGATTTTAATACACTTCCTTTATCGCCCGATGCCTGGCTGTACTGTACATGAACGGTCATCGAAGCAGGGGGAGCAAAGGGTTTAAGATCAAGTATTGCATCAAGGTTACCTTTTGCCAGGTTTTTGCTCATTTCATCAGCCGTTTGATCATGGATAAGGTGCATGATCTTGTTTTTTTTAAGCGCAGTGTAAACCGGGTTATTGGCGGATGTATCGCTGCCTTTGGCTACGCCCACATCTATCGACATACCGCCACCCCCAATATTGGCAAAAACAATGATAAATATTAATGGGAAAGCCAGCGTAAACACCACCGCCGAAGGGCTGCGTAATATCGACCGGAAACTGGCTTTGGCAATGGCCAGGGTTGCTTTTGTATTGCTGTACTGTTTATTCATCCTTTTATGTCATTTGCCATTAGGCGTCATTAGGTCATTGAGTCATTTTGCCTGTCAGCGTCATTGGGGCATGGAGCATTTTAGAGTGCTAACTGCAAACTCAAAACTGCATACTGGCTCCCCCTTCAGGGGGCTGGGGGGTTATCCTTCCCGCCATTCCTTGCCGGTTAAATTAATGAATACATCCTCCAGGTTGGCCAGTTTTACCTGCTTTTTGCGTTCAAAGCCTGTGGCTACAAGCTCGTCGATAAAATGGTCGGGGGTATCAATGCCAATGATGTAGCCGCCGTCGACAAAGGCAACACGGTCGCATAGTACTTCGGCTTCATCCATATAGTGGGTAGTAATCACTACAGTGGTTCCCTGGTCGCGGATCTCGCGGATCAAATCCCAAAGGTTACGGCGGGCCTGCGGGTCGAGGCCGGTTGTGGGCTCATCTAAAAATATGATCCTTGGGTTATTGATTAATGTAGTGGCAATAGAAAAACGCTGTTTTTGCCCCCCGGAAAGGTCTTTATATTTAGCCTTAGCCTTATCGGTAAGGGCAACTTTTTCCAGCATTTCCATCGGTGTTTTGTCGATACCGTACAGGCCCGAAAACAGTACGATCAACTCCGACAAGTTGAGGTTGGGGTAATAACCGGCGGCTTGTAACTGTACGCCTATACGTTTTTTGATGCTATCAGCGTCGGTTTCAATGTCGAAGCCATCAACAATGATGCTGCCCGACGTTTTATCACGAAGGGTTTCAATGATTTCGAGAGTAGTTGTTTTACCGGCACCGTTGGGGCCAAGCAGGCCGAAGATCTCGCCTTCATAAACTTCAAAACTAATGCCTTTAACGGCTGCAAAATCGCCATAGTTTTTTACCAGGTTGTTTACAGTGATGATAGGTTGTTTTGTCATAGGGTAAAAATGCATCACATTCATGAAATAACCATGAGTTTTTCGGTGAAGTGCGCAATTTTTACGGTGAAAGCAGAGCTTTTTAAGAAACGTCATTGTCATCTCACGCTTGTTTGTAACCATGGATGTTGGGAAGACGATGGATTACAGGGAGTATTAGTGTAAAAAGCTATGTCATTGCGAGGAGGAACGACGAAGCAATCTCGTAGCTATGTAAATCGGACATGCATTGGCTACGAGATTGCCACGCTACGCTCGCAATGATATGGTTTTTATTTGTTTTCGAAGCAACTTTAATCTTCCCAACACCTGTGGTTTGTAACGAGTGCGTAACTCGGGTTTGCGTTTATAACGCAAAGGCGATACAATCGCCAAACCATATTAAGCGCTCGTTACAAACAAGCGTAAGATGACTATATATGGCAAGTTTAAATAGCCTCTCTGTAAGTAGGGGATTGCTTCGTTCCTCGCAATGACGTTTTTTATAATTTAATATAGGTTGCGTAGAAGTATTAAGCAAAAAAGCCCGAATGCTTATCATTCAGGCTTTTAATTTCATGTGCAAAGGTTTAACGTTTCTTGCTTATTTCGCTTTCAGATTTCAGCACTTTGCTGCCGTTTTTCTGTTCAATTTCATAAGCCGGATCTTGTTTGCTGGCGTTGCGTTTAACTTTTGCGCCTTTTATAGTTTTGCTTACCGGCTTATCATGCTTTTTAACGATATGGCCTTCAGCCTGGGATTTTCCCCATTTCCAGGTTACTTCATCTCCTTTTTTCATACGCTGTACCTTTTTAAGGTAACATGCGTTTTGGGTTATTGATTTATCAAAGATGAAATAACCACCCCTCGGGGTGCCGGGATATTATTTTATTAAATGACCGATAGAGTGAACGATAACAACGGCATGTTCCGCGGCTTTCATAACTAAATGGATCAATTGAATTGCAAGTAAAGTTTTCATGGCATTATTTGTTGTTGTTTAGTGATCCAAAATTGCACACAAAAGGCACCCTGCCGTTAGTTTAATTAGGTAAAGCCACTCCAACTTCCGGTAAACGGGGGTAAAATATCGGAGAAAGGCCGGTGAAACGGAGGTGTCGTCGGTAGAATTTCCGGGAATAGCTGGGCGGCGTAATGAGGATAACCTCGTATTCTGTATAAAAAATTCTGATGGGGCATGCCTTTTGGTGAATCAATCATTTTGTTACCTTTATTCCTTAAACTATTCGATTTATCACCTAATTAATTATCACTGAATGAAAAGGACTGCTCTGTTAGTCGTATTAATGCTGTTATACAGCATCATTGTAAAAGCACAATTTAAACCCATTGCCGAAGGTGCCACCTTTGAAGAACCCGAAGAAGGTTTTGCCAAAATTCTCCAGCTTAAAAACGGTAACACCATGTTTATCCATATTACTTATAAAAAGGGGATAAACATCCGGATGTACAATGCTGCCCACCAGGAAACTGCTGTAACGCACATTGATCCATCGTATGGTAAACTCGACTATGGCAACATCGAAGCAGCTTTTGAATTAGCAGGTAATGCTGTTTTGATGATCAGCGAGGTTGATTCGCGTACGCCTATGTTATATCGCCTTGTTATTGATGGTAAAACAGGTAATTTAAAGGATGATCAGAAAATAGGCGAACTTGCTCATGTAAGTTTTTTTGGAGGCTACGCTATGGCCTTCGGCGATGTACCTGAGCCCCATTTTTTTGTGCGTAAAGATCCCGATAGTGATAATTACGCTGTGGTGATGTTCAATAGCTTTGAATCTGAACGGAGCAAACGTATTGAAATTGTAAGCTATGGTGCTGATAACAAGGAAACTAACAGAGCTTATTATGCATCGCCTGAAGAAAAATATAAATACATGCGTTACGTAGATATGGCAGTTATCGGCAGCGATAAAGTTTGTGTGCTGGCTTATGGCTACAATACTAAAAGCAGCGGCGGCAAGGAGAGTGAATTGATCCTGGCTAATCTTGATAAGGGAGCCAAAGCGGTTAGTTTTACCGAATTAGGGTTTTCAAAAGATCTGATTGTTTACGAGGGAATAACACGTTACAGCCCTGCTATAAAATCGTTAATATTGGTTGCGCTGGTTAAAGAAAAGAAAGGTGACAGGGGATATACTCCCATCCTGTCGTTCGTGAACCCATTTGAAAAGAAGATTAACCGGGCTGATCTGATCTCCCCATCGCCAAGACTTGATCAGTATTCAAAAAAAGGTTTTAGGGGATTGCCGCAAAACCTGTACCTCAATAATGACGGGACATTTTCAATTGTATCTGAAGAAATGACGGTAACATCGGGCAGGTATGTTGCAACAACGCTTGGCGATATTGCCGTGGTTAATTACAGCAAAACCGGCGAATTTATTAATGATTATCTTATACGCAAGAGTCATGATTTGCTTAATGTTTATTTAAATCCTTTTTATCAATCGCTGCGTGAAGGTACTGCGCAACGCCTTTCGGGTGGTAACCAGTTTAAATCGTTCGCTTTTCTGAGTGCCGGCCCCAAAAGTTTTGTTTTATTTAATGATACTGAACGTAATAACGATGCCCAGGAAAAAGGTGGTTTGGTAACCATAAAAGGTGTTAGCGGTAGTGATGGGTTCTATTACCCGCTCAAGGGGCCTGATCCTATCTTGAAACGCGACTATGTTTTTGGTAACCCTGCAGGTAAACGTGATCATGACCTGGGTTTGTTTTCCATATCCGATTATGACCGTAAAAACAATGTTTATGCAACCTTAAAGCTTGAAAATCAACATGGCGATAAAGGAGTAAAGGTGGTTTGGCTGCAACCTTAAAGCAATAACAGCTATTAAATAACAAAGCCGCCTTGCCTTAACTGCAAAGCGGCTTTGTTTTTCATAGGCAGATGAATATATTAACTGATCAGGTTAGCCAACGCCTGGGTAACGGTTACCGTATGCTCCTGCAGGGAGATCATAACAGCTATAAGTGGATTGTAAAATGTTTTCATGATAATGTTATTTGCCGCAAAGATGTACCGTTAGCTCATTGTTGAACAGTTATTTTAGGTGAAACGGCATAAAATGTCGGTGAACGAGTTTCCGGTAAGGGAGAAGCACTTTTAAACAAGCTTCTACGACCAAAAACCCTGTATCCTGATCTGGCTTGACGGGTACCCCTGCAGTTTTAACAATTTGCGTAATTCGCCTACCATGGTATGGTTGCCGGCAATGTAAAATACTGAGTGTTCAAGGTTATACTGTTGTTCCATTACCCACTGGATGAGGCTGTGGTGGCCGTACACATCATTACGCTCAATAGGCTTTAACGGCGATTTGAAATACTCGCCAAATAAGCCCCTGTGATTTTCGTCAGCCATAACTATAGCGCCCGAAAAACGCGTTGCGGGTAATACCATTTGCTGTAAGGCCAGCATATGCCCCATGCTGCTTTCATCGCCAAGGCCTATTATGGCCGGGGTGCCGGCCGGTGCGTGCCGGGTAGAACGGATTTTTAAATAGCGTACGGTATCGTTTTTTTGAAGTTGTTTAGCCCATTTACTGCCGGGGCCGCTATGAGCTGCATCAATATACAGGGTGCAGGTGCTGGTTTCGGCATCCCAGCCGGCAGGGGTATAATCGCGGTAGGTAAGGTTATCAACTTTTATTTTTATGTAGGGTATTTCGTGCCAGTTTTGCATATCGGCCTGTGGTAAATGCAAGTCGATCTCAATCATGGTCGACGGCTCCCAGTGCCTTACTTCAAGCACCCTGCCGCTTTGTAAAAGTTGGTTTTCAAACAAGCTGCCAGCCTTTCTTTTTAATTTATGAAGAGTGGATGTTTCCATGGTGTAGTGTTTTGATACTACAAAGAAACATTGAATTTTAGCCTCCTGAAATAGTAATTTCGGGGTAAATATTGGATTATTTACGGTGCTTGTCCCTGAACTCAAGTGGGGTGATGCAGGCCGATTTTTTAAACAGCCGGGAAAAATAGGTATGGTCATCATAGCCCAGTGCATGCGCAATCTCCTTTACGTTGAGGCCGCTGTAATACAGTAATCTTTTTGCTTCCAGCATCACTTCCTGAGTTATCCAGTAACTTACCGGGAAACCGGTGGTTTTCTTTAAAACCTCGTTAAGATATGATTCGGAAACATTAAGCATACCCGCATATGCCGAAGGGCCTTTAATTGTACGCACATGCCTCAACAACAACTTTTTAAACTGATGTGAAATTTGTGCCGGCCTTGAAAGCTGCTTTTCGGGCGTATAAACATTACTGAAAGTGGCCGCTGCCATGCCGGTAAATGATTGTATGAGCGATTGCAAAACAGGTAGAAAGAAAGCGCTGTTATCATCCTCACTATTTTTTTCGCGCAACAGGCAAAGGAGCTGCTGGTATTGCTTTAATTCAATATCGTTGAGCTGATAAGGCTGTTGCAAAAAAAGCTGGTTTTCAAAAATATTGCGGAAGTCGGCCGGAATATGCTGTGAATCGATGGCTACATACCAGCCACCGGCAAGTGCATTATTTATCCGGTGATGTACCTGTCCCGGCAGAATATAATAAAATGTGTTTTCGCAAAAATGAACTTCGTTAAAATCTATCATCAGCGATGCTGATCCGTTTTCAATCAAAAAAAACAGGTAGTGATCGTCGCGATGGGCGCCCATCGGCACTTTTTTTGAATCTTCGCCGCTTTCAAAGTGCCTGATTTCAAATCCCGAATTTGTTCGTTCATGTAGTTGGTGTACAGGGATATCTTTCATTTTGCAGGGTAGTTATTGTATTATGGTAACGCAATCTTTAACCGGGAGGTACATTTTCTCCAGGCTAAGGAATTTATTTTATGTAGAATCTGTTAATTTATTCAGCTAAAATAACTTTTGGCTTTGTGCATTCTGCTTTCAGCTATATAATTACAATAATTCGGGGATTTATTTACCGCCATCAACCAGTGCATAAATCTCCTGCATGTAAATAGCTTCATCCATAGCAACATGAAAATCTTCCCATTCATCAACAGTAAAGGTAAGCTGGATATCATTGACCGGCGTACGCATCACCACGCGCTCCTGTCCGTCGGGAAATGGGAAAGAATGATCACCGAAATCAAGATCGATAGCGAAATTTTTAAACTGGATAAATTGATCGGGTGTAAAGCTAAGGATCAGGTTATGGTGCCATATAAATAGGCATTGGCATTCGGAGCAACGGCTTACTACCGATGTTCCCTTTTGGCTGAGTATTTTAGCATCGCACATAAATTCCGGTAATTAAAAATGAATTGGTGCCTGCTCTGCTGATTAAATGTTTGATATAAACAATTAAACTACAGAACAGGACTTTATATTTTAAGCATTAATAATCAAATAATTGTTAATGGGCTTGCGGCTTCTGTGTTGCGCAAGTGTATTAACAACAACAAAGAAATATGTTATTTAGAATAAATCCAAATAAAAATAAAGAAAACTCCAAAAAGCATTCAGAATTAATTACTTTGAGTTTATTTTTTTAATATATGACCTGTTATATCCCTAAAATTTGTGTAGCATTGCTGTTGTTTAGACTGATTATTGATTGAAAAAGACCTTTGCCATTGTAATGTTAGTTACCCATATGCTCAATTTGCTGGGGTACATGGCGCTTAATCAGTATTTTTTTAACAGATCAAACAAAGTAATTGCCCGGCAAATTGCCAGGGGTAAATATGATTCGCGCGATCTCATTGAAATTAAGATTGGCCAAAACCTGCCCTTTATACATGATTGGGACAGCTATGTGAATGTTTCGGGGCAGTTACAGTTGGATGGTGTTTCGTATAACTATGTAAAACTAAGGGTTACCCGCGATACGCTGTACGTGCAGTGCATCCCCAACTATGAAACTACCAGGTTGCTGAATGAAAATGTGATCTGCGCTAAAAAGTTATTTAGTAAGTCTATCAGCAAACGCACACATGAATCGTCAGAAAAAAAATTGGGTAGCGACGCTAAGTATAATTACCCTGAAATTTCATACGCTTTTATAAAACCGGCAGAGCCTGTTCAGCCTCCCGGCACATTTATCTATATCAGTATACCTGACACTGTTGTATCTGTCGGTGGCCGGCCTCCGGAAATGGCGCTTGCCTAAATTATATCCGGTAATTAACTTGTTCCCTCAATCTTGATGACTTGTATTGCTATGCCTGCAATACGCTGCGCGTATGCATTGCCCGTTCATCATTATTGTGCCTGAGCAGCATCCCCCAAAATCTTTTTATTTGAATAAATGAATCCCCTTTATAAAATCTCAATACCCGTGCTATTTATGTGTTGCGCGGGCTTTGCCCGGGCACAGCATAAAAGCGTTAAAGATACCCTGCAACTTGACAGTGTTATTATTAAAGAAAGCAGGCCAAAACATTTGCCCAATGTATCCGGTACCAACATTTTTGCCGGGAAAAAAACCTTTGATATTTTTCTTGACGCCGGAAAAGCAAACTTGGCTAATAATAATGCCCGTATGACCTTTGCAAAAGTTCCCGGCGTTAATATCTGGGAGATGGACGGTGCTGGTTTACAGCTCAATATCGGTACCCGGGGTACGGACACCCACCGCTCTATCGAAACCAACATCAGGCAAAATGGCTATAACACCAACTCGGATATGTTTGGCTATCCCGAAAATCATTACAATGTGCCATTCCAGGCGGTAAGCGAAATTCAGATAGTGCGAGGTTCGGCGGCATTACAATTTGGCAGCCAGTTTGGCGGCATGGTTAACTTTAAACTTAAAGAAGGCGACAGCACTAAGGTGCTGGGTTTTGAAAGCGAACAATCGGCCGGCTCAAACAGGTTTTTCAATTCGTATAACGCCATTGGCGGCAAAGCGGGCAAGGTTAGTTATTATGCTTTTTACAGCGTCCGCACCGGCGATGGCTGGCGGCCTGATGCCGCTTTTAACTCCCGCGCTTACTACGCCAGCCTCAAATACCAGTTTAATGATCAGGGTAGCATCGCTTTCCAGTTTTCACGATCGGACTACAGGCAGCAAATAGCCGGTGGTTTAACCGACGCACAATTTGAAGCAAACAATCGTCAGTCGACCCGTGCGCGTAATTTTTTTAATCCTGAAATCAATATCCCGGCATTGTTGTTCAATTACCGGTTTGATAAAAATACCAGGCTGGAAGTTACCTCGCATGTACTGTTTGGTCAGCGCAATAGTGTGCAGTTCATTAACACGGCCAATATACCTGATACAGTTAATACAAGTTTGAAAACATTTAATCCGCGCCAGGTCGACCGTGATTATTATGCCGGTTTCACTACCGAAGCCCGCTTGCTGCATACGTACAAACTCGGTAATCTCAGCAGCTCGTTTACCGCAGGTATAAGGTATTTTGAAGAAACTACCAAACGTAAACAAAAAGGCACAGGCACGGCAGCAGCTGATTTTGACCTGCGCCTGGTTAAAGATTATGGCATCGACCTGAGATTGCATACCTTAAACTATGCAGCCTTTGCCGAAAATATGTTCCAGGTAACGCAGGCATTTACAGTTACCCCCGGTGTGCGTTTTGAGCAGATCAATACCACTACTTCGGGTGTTATTGTAAACCGTGCGGTGCCTGTAACCTATAAGGATAATCGCAACTTTCCGCTGTTTGGTACTGGTTTGCAATACCAGTTTGCCGGCGGAAACCAGCTTTACGGTAATATTGCACAGGCTTACCGCCCTTATATTTATGCCGCCGTTACCCCGGCAGATCAGTTGACAATTATTGATCCGAACATCAAGGATAGCAAAGGTTATGATGCCGACCTGGGTTACCGCGGCCATATCAGCACAGTATTTAGTTTTGATGTTAATGCTTTTTATGTTTACTACGGAAACAGGGCAGGTACATTGACCCAAACTGATGCCAATAACGTAGCCCATCTTTACATGACCAACATTGGTAATGGCGTGGCTAAAGGTATTGAGGCCTTTACCGAAGTTTCGCTGATCCGTTCGTTTGATAAATCTTCGGTGAGTGATCTCCGTTTGTTCAACTCGCTATCGTACACGCATGGTCGTTACACCAGTGGTTCTATCAATCAAAATGGTAAAAATGTAAGTTTGAAGGATAACAACCTGGAAGGCACTCCCGATTGGATAGACCGTGCAGGTTTAACATTTTTAAGCGGCCATGTAAGCAGCACACTGCAATACAGCTATGTAGGGAAAAGCTTTAGTGATGCCAATAATACTACTTTTAATGCCACAGGCGCTACCGGCATAGTGCCCGCGTATCATTTGTTCGACTGGGCTTTCAATTATGGTTTTCTAAAAAACTACCATCTCACAGCCAGTGTGAACAACTTATTTAACGCTAAATATTTTACACGCCGTATTAACATGTACCCCGGACCGGGCATTTTACCGGCCGACGGGCGTACGTTTAATATTGGGTTTGGCGTGAAAATATAGCCCCGGCTCCAAAACCTCTCAAGAGAGGGGGAATGCTTAAAGTGTTCAACGGCATTTCTTCAAAAGTCCTCTTCTTTTGGAGCGGATTTAGGTGAGGCCTAACAAAACGGCCCTTCAAATTAATGGAGGGCCGTTTTATTTATACTGATAAGGATTGCTTACTTGATATGCTTTTTTACGATCTCTGAAAGAGATGTCAGATCAAATGGCTTGGCCAGGTACCCATCGGCGTTACCGGCTTTGGCAATTTCTTTGATATTGCTCACGGCCGAAATAATGATCACGGGGATGTGGCTGGTAGCCGGATTGTCTTTTATGCTTTTACTTAGCTGCTGCCCGTTGGCGTCACTGCTCCAATCGGTAAGCCAGTTATCAAGCAAAATAAGGTCGGGGTTAATAGTAGTCAGGGTACGCAGGATTCGGGCATTGTCGGATTGTACTACTTCGTAACCTTCTTCCTCCAATACATATACCACGGTATCGCGGATATCTTTATCGTCCTCTATAACTAAAACCTTTTTGGCCATAAACTTGATTGCTTTATACTTTATTAAAGCAGCTTCTTTTTGAAGCTGCTGTGTTTAAGTACATAACAAACAAATACCCGGTATTTGTTTTAGTTATAGTATTAAATAAAAAATATATTATTTAATTAAATGTTAACCCGCAACGGTATTATAGCATGCCCGGCAGCGGGGCTCATAGCTTTCCTTCTCGCCTAATAATATTTTTGAATTATCATGTACCAGGCGGTACGAGTATTGGGCCGGGTTGCCGCACCTTACGCAAACGGCCTGCAGCTTGGTTACCGATTCGGCAATGGCCATAATGTTGGGCATAGAACCAAATGGACGGCCCTTAAAATCCATATCTAAACCGGCTACAATTACGCGTACGCCGCGGTTGGCCAGTACGGTACATACCTCGGGGAGTTCGTCGTCAAAAAATTGTGCTTCATCAACACCTATTACATGGGCATCGCTGGCCAGCAGTAAGATAGCCGAAGCGCTATCAACCGGGGTAGAAGTTATTTTGCTGGCATTGTGCGAAATGATGGCATCCTCGCCATAACGGGTATCGGCTTTAGGGCTAAAAATCTCAACCTTAAGCTTGGCAATGCGGGCACGGTTAAGCCTCCTGATCAGCTCTTCGGTTTTGCCCGAGAACATTGATCCGCAGATAACCTCAATACTGCCGCCTACTTCGCTTTTACGCCTGAAAACCTCTTCGTGATATACCATTTATGACTTTTATAGTCGGCAAATATCAGAATTTAATCCTATTTTTGGTAAGCATTTTCCTAACATTGAGGCCATGAAGCAAATGGATGTATTTAAAAAGATAGGTGGGATTTTAAAAGAGCTTAATGATCAATACGACTACCTTGCAGCTGATCCCAGCGAACTTAACGAGCTTGAATTAGAACTTTTTGTAGCCAATGCCCATTTTTTAAAAGATCATGCCGAAATACTGCGCCGCATCAACGAGCGCGCGGCGGCTCCTGCACTGCTTGCAGAAAAAAACCAGCCGGCAGTTGAAGAACATACACCGGTGACCCTGGTATTACCTCCTGCTCCGGTGCCGGTAACGCCTCCGCCTGCAAAGGAAGAAGCTTTGCATGAGCAGCGCTTTTTTGAGCCGGTAGTACAACAGCACGTCCCTGTGCCGGTTAATAAGATAGAACTTACCAGCGATGCTGAACCACCAGCTCCGGTGCCGTTTAACCCGGTAAAAATAGAAGTGATCAACCCCGCGCCCGAAATAAAGGAAACACCCGAACCGCAAATAAATATCGCTGCCGAAAAAGATACAGATACTTATTCATTTCAACAGGAAATTCCTGAAGGAAGCAGCTTTGAACTAAATTTAAACGAGGCTGATACCTGGGATGATGAAGCTGACAGGTTTGAGCAGGAAGAGCTGATTGGTGAACTTCCTGAAAAGCCGGTTGAGATAGTACCCATGGCCGAACAGCCAAAGCCCGTACCGGTAATTGAGCCCGTAAAACCCGCAGCGGAGCCTGTTGTTGCTACAGCTCCTTCAACAGATACAAGCAACAACCAGCAGGTACTCACCTTTAATCAAAGGATCATGGCCCAAAAAGCCGAGAAAGCTAACAACGCGGCAAGCACCACTGCCGAGCTGCCGGTTACCGATCTTAAATCGGCCATAAACCTGAATGATAAGCTGCTTTATATAAAAGATCTGTTTAATGGTTACAGCCTGGCCTATAGTGAAGCTATTGAGATAGTAAACCGTTTTAACACCTTTGAAGAAGCCGAACGTTTCCTGAAAACAAACTACGTAGTTAAAAATAACTGGGAAAGTAAAGCATCAACAGCCGATAAGTTTTACGCTTTGTTACGACGGAGATATCCTGCTTCGTAGCGGTTTAGTTCATAGTTGATGGTTCATGGTGAAGACGATTTTAGAGGTACCCCAACTTTCTGACTTACTGACTTCTGACTAAAATTATCAAACATTCGATTTCCTGTTTGAATCGAGTTTGATAAGCGTGAACAGGAGCATGGTAAAACTTAGTAATGAAGAGCCTCCATAGCTGATGAACGGTAAAGGGATCCCAATAACGGGCACTACGCCAATGGTCATACCGATATTGATCACTACGTGAAAAAACAGCACTGAAGCTACACCGTAACCGTAAATACGCGTAAAGGGCGATCGCTGCCGTTCGGCAATGAGAATTACCCGTAATATCAGGAACATGAAAAGGCTTATTACCGTTAATGAGCCTGCAAAGCCCCATTCTTCGCCGACGGTGCAGAAAATAAAGTCGGTACTTTGCTCGGGTACAAATGAGTATTGGGTTTGTGTACCATGTAAATAGCCTTTACCCCACATTTTTCCGGAGCCTATAGCTATTTTCGACTGGTTTACATTATAACCTTTTCCCTTTAAATCGGTGGTGATACCCAGTAGTATGTTAATACGCTCTGTTTGATGTTTCTTTAAAACGTGGGTATAAATAAACTTTACACTAAATATAAACGCTATCGAAATTGCAAGGCCGATGATCACGGTTTTGATGAGCTGCCTGTTACGCTTAAATAAAAAGATAATGAAAGCGGTTATTACAGCCAGGATCAGGATAATATACAGCGGATTGTATAATAGCGACGTAACGAAAAGGGTAATGAACAACCCCGCTATCACCAGGAAATAAGGAGAAAGCCCTTCGCGGTATAAAACAAATATCAAAGAGCAAAATACCAGTGTCGAACCGGTATCGGGCTGCAGCATGATCAGCAACATCGGGAACCCGATAATCACGGCGGCCGTTAAAAATGATTTGGGTTCGGTAACCCGGATGTTGGTGCCGCTTAAATATCGCGCAAGCAATAAACAGGTTGCAAACTTGGCAAACTCCGAAGGCTGCAGCCGGAAACCGCCGCCCATGTTAATCCAGGCTTGGTTACCACCTACGTTTCGGCCTATCACCAGCACCAGTATCAATAACAGCACAATCACCACGTAAAATGCGGGGGCTAAGGCTGCAATGAACCGACTTTCGAGCAGCAGGATAACAATACCAATCACTACAGATACGCAAATAAAGATGAACTGCTTACCGTAGTTTGTTGAGGCATCAACTATGCTGGGGTGATTGACGTCAAAAACTGCAGCATGAATATTGAACCAGCCAATGGTGCAAAGTACCAGGTACAAAAAAACTGTAAGCCAATCTACATTGAAGAAGAAACTCCGCTGCTGAGTGCTCATGATCTTGCCCTCCCGCCCGTTAATGATTTAATCCAGTTCGCCGGTTTATTGTTATAAGCTGATTCGCGCCTTTCTTTTTTTATCGAATCGGCCTTGAATTTTTTTATTGAATCAGCTTTGAACTTTTTGATGGAATCAACCTTTGCCGCCCTGATACTGTCACGCCTGCGTTCTTTTTGCAGGTCTTGAGCATAGAGACTAAGATCGGGCAGGCGGTTTGCATTTGCATAATAATCAACTGTAATTCCCGATTCGCGCGGGCTGATCTTACCTTTTAGATATTTTTCAACTATGAAACTTGCAATAGGAGCGGCCCAATGCGCACCCTCGCCCGAGTTTTCAACTACAACAGCAATCGCTATCTTAGGATTATCGCGTGGGGCGAAAGCTACAAATACTGAGTTATCCTCGCCATGCGGATTTTGCGCGGTGCCAGTTTTACCGCACATAATAATATCAGGTATTTTTGACCTGCGGGCTGTACCGTTTTCAACCACCGCCTGCATTCCGTTAATAACAGGCTCAAAATATCCCGAATCTATCCCAACATAGTTTTTTTCAACGTATTCTTTTTTAATTACGTTTTTAGTACCGATTGCCTTGATAAGGTGGGGCTTATAGTAAAACCCGCGATTGGCAATAGTACACTCCAGGTTAGCCATTTGCAAAGGGGTTGCCAATAACTCGCCCTGGCCAATGGCCAATGAAATGATGGTGCTTGAACGCCAACCGCCTTTACGATAAACGTTGTCGTAATGCAAAGGTGTGGGTACGTTGCCCCGGCTTTCGGCGGGCATGTCAAGATCTAATCTGGCACCGAGGCCAAATTTCATCACATTAGCCCGCCATGCTGCAAAATTAGCTTCAGTCCGTTTCACGCCGTATCGGTCAACAATACGCTGAAATACCATCGAAAAATAACCATTACACGATTCGGCTACCGCCCGGCTCATGTTTACCGAACCATGTGCCTCGCCTTTATTACACGGAACCAACCTATTGCCTGCCCGGTAGTGCCCGGTGCAATAGTAGGTTTCACTTGGATTAATAATGCCTTCCTGTAAAGCAATAAGCGCGCTTAATGGTTTAAACGATGATCCCGGTGGGTATTGTGCCTGGATAGGCCTGATGAAAAATGGCTTATATGGGTTATTGTACATTTTGGCGAGGTTGTTGCCTCGCTGACGGCCCACCATCAGGTTAGGATCGTAAGTAGGACTGCTCACATAACATAAGATCTCGCCCGATGATGGCTCTATGGCCACAATACTGCCCAGCTTGTTTTGCATCAGTTTTTCACCAAGCCTTTGCAGGTCAACATCTAACGACGAGGTCAGACGTTCGCCCGAACGGGGTACGGTATCAAGCGCGCCATTGGCAAATGAACCCTTGGGTACACCGTGCGAATCAACCATTTGTACCTGTACGCCGCGTTGACCGCGCAGCACATTTTCGTATGCCTTTTCAACGCCGGTAACGCCGATATAATCGCCAAGGCGGTAATATCCGTTTGAGCGTTTGATATCTCTGTCGGTAACCTCGCCAATAAAACCTAAAAACTGTGCCGCTACCGAGTCGGGGTAGGTGCGTATGGTGCGGGGCACTATAGCGAAGCCCGGAAACTCAAACAGCTTTTCCTGCAATGAAGCATACAACTGAACAGAAAGTTGTTTTTCAAATACGGATGCTGTATTGGGGGATTGTTTTTTAGCCTTGGTAAAGCGTTTGTCGAAACCCTCTTTGTCGATACCTATCATTTTGCAAAATAACATGGTATCAAAAGGTTTTACTTCCTTGGGGTTAACGGTAACATCATAAATGGGTTCGTTTTGAACAAGGATTTTCCCGTTGCGATCGAGTATAGGCCCGCGGGCAGGGTAAAGTATGGTAGTACGCCTTACGTTACTGTTGGCATAGATCTCGTACTTATCATCAACTATCTGGATATAGTACAGCCTTCCCAGCAGGGCTAATATGATAGCTATAAAAATACCGGTAACAACGTAGCGGCGTTCAAAAAACTTATTCATTTACGTTCTTTCCTTCTGAAAAATAGCAGGCCCGAAATTAGTATTAAAAATACGGTAAACAATGAACTCAAAACAACACGGCTTAGTGTGTATTGTATTTCAGAAAAACTAAAAACCTCTAAATTAAGCAGGAAAAAGTGGTGGAATAAAGTAAGTATCAACACATAAGTAAAAAACCACCTGAAACCCATGATACTCAAAGTAGGTTCGGGCTCGTTATCAAAGCCATCCTTTTGTACCGTGATGCTGATGAAAAGTACACGTACCAATGCCAGCACAACGCAGGCCGCAGCATGAAGCCCCGGTGTATCATAAAATGCATCAATAGTGAGGCCTGTCAGGAACGAGAGTACAAACAGCAGTGGATTAGGTACTTCAAAGGGAAGCAACAAAATGAAAAGGATATAGAAATAAGGGGTGGCAAGATTATAAAACGTTATGTTTTTTAACAGGAAAACCTGCATAAAAACCAAAACTATAAACCTAACAAGGTTAACAAGGATAGTTCTACTCATTTTTGTTTTGTACGGCCTCCAGTACCGTTTGTTCACCGGCAAATTTGTTATTTACCACGTAAACGTATTGAAGCTTTGTAAAATCAACAGCTAAGGCTACCTCAACGTTGATGAGTAAACCGCCGCCTTTGGCATGCAGGTTGGTAACTTTGCCAAACGGTATACCGGTTGGGAAAAGCGAGTAGCCCGAGGTAACCACCGTATCGCCAATTTTGGGCTGGGCATTATTCTGGATATCTATCAATACACCCTTGTGCGGATCAATGTCATTGCCCCATACAAACGAGCCTATATCTTTAGTACCTGCAAGCATAGCGCTAAACCGCGTGTTTTTATGCAAAACCGATTGAATAATAGCTAAATGCTCGGTTACGGCAATAACCTGGCCCACAACGCCTGCCCCTGTTATTACACCCATATCTTTTTGGATCCCGTCCCCGCTGCCCCGGTTAATAGTAATATAGTTGCTGCGTTTATTGAATGAATTATTGATTACCTTGGCTACAATATAAGTATATTGTTGTTTGTAAACGGTATCATTAACCTTGTGTTTTTCAACAGTATCAACATACATAGAAGCTTTGAGCTGGCCGCGAAGTTTGGCATTTTCGCGGGCAAGGCTATCGTTGGTTTCTTTTAATGACAGGTATTCTTTTAGGGCGTCAACCTGGCTGTATAAGGTACCGGTTACCTTATTGGTTGAGTTAATAAAAGACGCTTTTTGAAACGAGTTGTATTTGATATATATAAGCAGCGAGCTAATCTCAAAAATCAGGAATAAAAAAAACGCGTTATACTTAGTTATAAATATCCAAAGGTTACGCATTGTTGGAGATTAGTTAATTGGAGATCAGAGATTAGTTGTCTATAGCAAAATTAGAAATTAGGAATCGGAGATAAGTATTTTAATAATAACTAATCTCCAATCCCTAACCTCTAATCACTAACTCAGTTACTGCATTAAAAATTTAAAATTGCCAATGTTTTTAAGGGCGGTGCCGGTTCCGCGTACTACGGCGCGAAGAGGGTCTTCGGCAACGTGAACGGGTAGTTTGGTTTTGGCAGCCACACGCTTATCCAAACCGCGCAATAAAGCACCCCCACCGGTTAAGTAGATACCGGTTTGATAAATATCGGCCGAAAGCTCGGGAGGGGTAATTTCCAACGCTTTTAATATCGCTTCCTCAATTTTTGAAATTGATTTATCAAGGCAATGCGCAATCTCGGTATATGATACCATAATTTGTTTTGGAACACCGGTCATCAGGTCACGGCCTTGTACGGCAAAATCACCCGGTGGCTCGCTTAGTTCAGGAAGCGCGGCGCCAACCTCAATTTTAATTTTTTCGGCAGTACGGTCACCAATCATGATGTTATGCTGGCGACGAATGTATTGTACAATGTCCGAATCAAAGTTGTCTCCTGCAACACGGATTGACTGGTCGCAAACAATACCTGATAAAGCGATAACGGCAATTTCGGTAGTACCACCACCAATATCGATGATCATGTTGCCCATAGGCTCTTCCACGTCGATGCCGATACCTACAGCGGCAGCCATTGGCTCGTGGATGAGGTAAACCTCTTTAGCGCCGGCAATCTCGGCCGAGTCGCGCACGGCACGTTTCTCTACCTCGGTAATACCCGATGGGATACAGATCACCATACGCAATGATGGGAAGAACCATCCCTTGCCCTGGTTAATCATTTTGATCATCCCGCGGATCATGTGCTCGGCAGCGTTAAAGTCGGCAATTACACCATCTTTAAGCGGGCGCACGGTACGGATATTATCGTGCGTTTTACCTTCCATTTGCATGGCCTGGCGCCCGATAGCGATCACTTTATTGGTTGTTCTGTCGAACGCCACGATCGAGGGTTCGTCAACAACAACTTTGTCGTTATGTATAATGAGGGTATTTGCTGTACCTAAATCGATAGCAATTTCTTGTGTAAAAAAGTTAAATAAACCCATCTGGTATTTCTTTCAGTATGTTATGCAAAGTTTATAAAAATACGCTTAAATAAATTAGCATTTTGCAAACTTAAGCGTTAAAAAATCACATTTATTGTGTTGGGGTTGGGTTGATAGAGCTTATTTATTAGATGGTTGACCGGATTTACAGGTAAATTAAGTTAAAACAGGTTAAAAACATTTTTCCTTTTCACCAAATCAATCTCTACTCTTCAATCAAACGTTTTTAACCTAATAAACTACTCACCAAATCAACCCGGTCAACCTTAAATGTTAGTGTTTAAAGTGACGTACGCCGGTAGTAACCATAGCCAAACCTTTTTCATTGCACATGGCAACCGAAAGCTTGTCATTAATTGATCCGCCCGGTTGTAAAATGGCAGTGATCCCAGCTTCGGCAGCCAATTCGGCACAATCAGGGAAGGGGAAGAAAGCGTCGGACGCCATTACCGCACCGTTCAGGTCGAAGCCAAAGCTTTGTGCTTTGATCACCGCTTGCCTAAGTGCGTCAACCCTTGAGGTTTGACCCACACCACTTGCCATTAGCTGGTTATTTTTAGCAAATACAATGGTGTTCGATTTGGTATGTTTTACAATTTTGTTAGCGAAGAACAAGTCTTTCAATTCGGCTTCAGTCGGTGCTTTTTCAGTAACAGTAGTCATTTGGGCCGGACCTTCAATAACAGCGTCTTTATCCTGCTCGATAACGCCATTCAATAAAGTTTTGAAATGCTTAACAGGCAACTCAACCGGCTGGCGAACCAACAGGATGCGGTTCTTTTTGCCTGATAGGATCTGCACTGCTTCGTCTGTAAATGCCGGAGCGATCAGTACTTCATAAAATATCTTGTCGATCTCGGTAGCAGTTTCAGCATCGATCTCGGCATTGGCAATAATTACACCGCCAAAAGCCGATACGGGGTCGCAGGCTAAAGCATCGATCCATGCTTCTTTAATAAATGAACGTGAAGCTACGCCGCAGGCATTGGTATGCTTAAGGATAGCGATAGTAGGCTCGGTAAACTCGTCAATAATAGCAACGGCAGCATCAACATCAACCAGGTTGTTGTATGAAAGTTCTTTGCCGTTCAGTTTGTTGAACATGGCATCAAGGTTACCATAAAAAGTTCCTTTTTGGTGAGGGTTTTCGCCGTAACGTAAAACCTGGCTGGTTTGGATGCTTTGTTTAAATACGGGGAGTGGTTCAGCCTCGTTAAAGTAGTTGAAAATATGTGTATCGTAGTTTGACGATATGTTGAATGCTTTTTGAGCGAATGAACGGCGCTGATCAATTGTGGTAGTACCATCCTGTGTTTTCAGGATATTTTCCAGGTCGGCGTAGTCATCTTTTGAAGCCACGATTACTACATCTTTAAAGTTTTTTGCAGCTGCACGGATCAAAGAGATCCCACCGATATCGATCTTTTCGATCACATCTTCGGCACCGGCACCTGATTGTACGGTTTCCTCGAACGGGTACAGGTCAACAATTACCAAATCAATTTCAGGAATTTCATATTGCTCTAATTGCTGTTTATCTCCATCAAAACTCCTGCGGGCCAAAATGCCACCGAAAACCTTAGGGTGCAGGGTTTTAACACGGCCACCAAGGATTGAAGGGTAAGAAGTAAGGTCCTCAACCGGGATCACATTTACACCTAAATTGCGGATAAAAGTTTCGGTACCTCCGGTTGAATAGATATTTACACCAAGGCGGTTTAACTCATGAATGATGGGCTCTAAATTATCTTTGTAATAAACAGAAATTAAAGCATTTTTTATTTGAACTGACTGGCTCATGTACACACTGTTTTTTGAGCCGCAAAGGTAGTGATTAGTGATTAGAGATTTGAGGTTAGAGATTAGTTTTTTTTAATCGTTGTTTTTAGAAGATATTGGAGGTTAGAGATTTGAGAATACGCTGTTTGAAAAAAGACAATTTTAGCTATGTTAATTCTCAAGTTGCTTCTTTAGATAGGAAATATAGCCATTAATCATTCGCATACATTCTTCGCAGTCTTTTCTAAGATTGTCCATTGTTTGCTGATCTATGAGGTTATTATCAAAGGCGATGATCAAATGATCGATGGTTTCAGCAGCAGAGCCTCGTGCATTTACCAGGAATTTGGATGCATCTAAATAATGAAATCTACCATGACCCTCAGCAATATTATTTCCGATAGAACGGGATGAGCGGATGATTTGGTCAGTTAAACGATATTTTTCCTCGGCGGGAAACGCCTTAACTAATTCTGTGATGTTATTTCATAATAAACGGGCCTTTTTCCAAACCTCTAAATCTGTAAAAGCTCCCATTAATTTAATCGTAGAACTTAAATATATGTAAAAAAACTTTTTAACCCTCAAGAAAGACCTAATCTCTAACCTCCAACCTCTAATCTCTATAGATCAAAATCAGCTTTTCATCTTTTTCAACAGCGCCTCAACAACTTTCGGGAAATGATTATGCTCTAACTGCTGGCCTTTAAATTTTACGATCTCAAGCGTATCGCCCGGTTCAATTTTAAATTTCGACTGGTGGATGATCTCGCCTTCGTCAAAGTTTTCGTTAACGAAGTGAATGGTGATGCCGCTTTCCTCTTCTTTATCTTCTAATATTTTGCGGTGTACGTTATCGCCGTACATGCCTTTGCCGCCATATTTGGGTAACAGGGCAGGATGCAGATTAATAATCTTATTGGGGAATGCTTTTAACAATGATTGGGGCACAAGCCATAAAAAACCGGCAAGTACAATCAGATCAACCTGTAAATTTTTAAGCAGGCGGATAACACCGTCGGTTTCATAAAACTCATGGCGACTGAAAATATGCGAGGGTACTTCAAAGTTATCAGCACGCTGCAAAACGTAAGCTTGAGGATTATTGGTAAGTATCAGCACAACTTCGGCATCGGCATTGCGTTTAAAATGCTCCATTAACTTTTGGGCGTTTGAGCCGGAACCTGAAGCGAAAATGGCAATTCTTTTTTTCATCGATAATTTGTTTTTCAACGAAGATGAAGCTACAATAGTTTCATCGGGGCTGACTGTTTACTTGGCATTGAAACTATTAAAACCATTTTACAATTAAAAATATTAAAACTATTGGGTGGCAGTTACTTTTTGCCTGATAAACCCGTAACGCATAATGCGTCGTTTTTTTGTTGCCGAATAGTTTGGTTCAACATCCCCTGTTTCTAATACCAGCGAATAATTACCCAGGGTAACTATTTTACTGTTTGCAAATGGCTTTGAGGTACCGCCCGAAGATTTGGTGGTATCTTTACAAACAATATCTGAAATTAAATATAATTTATTGTCCGAAAGCGACCAACGGCCCACTGTCGAATCAGCGCTACATTGAAAATTGGTGTAATTGCATGAGTTATCTGCCTTGAAAGTGAAGTTTTGGATAACGTTGCAGGTTTGATTTAAGGTATCCAACGAAATTTGCGCATCGCCAACATAATTGGTAACTGTTATAGAGGCGAGTTGCCATTTTCCCGCCATTAAGGCAGGAATGTGGCTAAAGTTATCTTTCTTGCATGAATTAACAATCAGCGCAATGCTTACTAAGAACAGGAAAAACAACAGCGGAGTTCTTTTCATTTATTAAAGGCAAAATTATAAAATATGGTTGATTACCTTGCATCAGTATACTGTAATAAACGCTATAAATTAAATTTATTTCAAAACCAATGCGCGTTCCATACCAAAAACTTGAAGCCGAATTTGAAAGAGTACTATTAAGTATTGATCTGCCGCTTGCAAAAGCCCGGCAATGCGCCGCCATTTTTGCCGCCAACAGCAGGGATGGTGTTTACAGTCATGGCCTTAACCGGTTTCCTGCTTTTGTACAAACTGTAAAGGAAGGCTTGTTTAAACCGGATGCGGAAGCTGTAATGGTAAACAATCTGGGTGCAATTGAGCAATGGAACGGTAATTTTGGTCTTGGTATGTTAAACGCAAACAGGTGCATGAGCCGGGCTGTTGAACTGGCCGGTGAGTACGGCATTGGCTGTGTTGCTATCAAAAATACCAATCACTGGATGCGTGGCGGCACTTATGGCTTACAGGCGGCTGATGCCGGATTTATAGGCATCTGTTTTACAAACACCATTGCCAATCTGCCGCCCTGGGGTGGGCTCAACCCGCGGCTTGGTAATAATCCTTTGGTTATTGCAGTGCCGCGTAAGGGTGGGCATATCCTGCTGGACATGGCTATTTCACAATACTCGGTAGGTAAGCTGATGGAGAGCAAATCGCAAAATAAACCTTTGCCGCTGCCCGGCGGCTATGATCATGAAGGGAATTTAAGTACAGATGCCGATGCCATTTTGCAGTCAAAACGGATGCTGCCTATTGGTTTTTGGAAAGGGTCGGGTTTATCGCTGATGCTTGATCTGCTGGCGACACTATTAAGTGGCGGAAAATCTACCTCAAAAATCAGCGAACACGAAAAGGAGTGGGGCGTATCGCAGGTATTTATCTGCCTAAAGACAGACACTGAGCAAAATGAGCGTTTGATAAATGAAATCCTGGATTACACCAAAAGCAGCAATCCTGTTGATGGTGAACAGGTTTCATACCCTGGCGAAAATATGCTCAAAACAAGAGAGCGGAATTTACGGGATGGGATACCTGTTAATGAGGAGATCTGGGAAAGGGTATTGAATATGTGAGCCGATGGATTGACTACTGACAAATTTACCCTACCATCACTCCCTCAAATTTTTCCCAAAAGCCATCGCGCGGTACGGGAGCGATAATAGCAACCGGTTCGTTTTTTACCGGGTGTACAAACGTAAGCTTGCGTGCATGCAGGCAAATGCTTTTACGCAGGCTGCCGCGGGGATAGCCATATTTATTATCGCCTACAATGGGGCAGCCGAGGGTTGAAAGCTGTACCCTGATCTGGTGCGGGCGACCGGTTATCGGGTCAACCTCAATTAAATAGTATCCGTTTAGCTCGCCCACCAATTTATAGCTCAGCTCCGAGCGTAAGCTGCCCTGTACTTCGCGGTCATGGGCTTTGGTTACATTTTTTTGCGAGTTTTTTACCAGCCAATGTACCAGGGTGCCTTCTTCGGGAAATGGTTTTTTGCGCACTACTGCATAATAGGTTTTATGCATTTCGCGGGCTTTAAACATTTTGTTGATGCGGTCGAGCGCTTTACTGGTTTTGGCAAACAGGATCACGCCGCTTACCGGTCTGTCCAGCCGGTGTACCACGCCTAAAAAAGCGCCGTTAGGCTTGCTGTATTTTTTGGCGATGTATTTTTTTACTTTTTCATCCAAGGGCTCATCACCGGTTTCATCAACCTGTACAATGTCTCCCGCGCGTTTATTTATGGCAATAAGGTGGTTGTCCTCATAAAGAACATCCTTATCGGTAATATCGGCATTGCTATAATTAAATTCAGGACGGGCCATTTGTGTTAGTTCATGGTTCATGGTTAATAGTTCATGGCCATCATTTTTACTATGATCTATGAACTATCAACTATAGGCTAATTAATACTGTTCCTTTTCGTTAGGGAAACTGTTACTTTTTACGTCGGTATTGTAATTTTTAATCGCGTCGTGCATGATATCATACAGGTTGGAATACTGGCGTAAAAAGCGGGGTTTAAAACCTTTGTTAATCCCCAGCATATCATGGATCACCAGTACCTGGCCGTCGCAATGCTGACCGGCGCCGATACCTATTGTAGGGATTTGCAGGCTTTCAGATACTTCCTGCGCCAGTTTGGCCGGGATTTTTTCCAATACAATACCAAAGCAGCCAAGTTCCTGGAGTTTAAGGGCATCATCACGCAGTTTTTGTGCCTCGGCTTCATGTTTGGCGCGTACGGTGTACGTTCCAAATTTATATATGGATTGCGGTGTAAGGCCAAGGTGCCCCATTACCGGGATGCCGGCGGTTAAGATCCGGCTAACTGATTCGGCTATTTCAACGCCGCCTTCAATTTTAACGGCGTGTGCCCCGGCTTCCTTCATAATGCGGATAGCTGAGTTCAGCGCTTCCTTGGAGTTGCCCTGGTATGATCCAAAAGGCAGATCGATAACCACCAATGCGCGTTTAGCCGCACGTACCACAGATGATGCATGATAGATCATCTGGTCGAGCGTTATAGGCAGCGTAGTTTCGTGACCCGCCATCACATTGGAGGCCGAATCACCAACAAGGATGATATCAGTCCCGGCATCGTCGACTATGGTAGCCATCGAATAGTCATATGCGGTAAGCATAGAGATCTTTTCGCCACGAACCTTCATCTCCTGGATGGTATTGGTGGTGATACGCTTTATTTCTTTATTTACAGACATTGATAAATGTGTTATCGCAGTGCAAAGGTAAGCATGATTTCGGATTTCGGAATTTTGATTTCGAAGGTGATTTTTTGATTTCGGATTTCGGAATTTCGATTTCGGATTTTTCTATTTTTGATTTGTTATTTTGATTGGCAGGGAGCGTATTCATTACTAATAAATCCGAAATCCCACATTCGAAATCCTAAATCAAAATAAATCGGAAATCTCACATCCGAATACCGAAATTATTTTCTACTTTTGCGCCGTGAATCCGGAAGTTCCTTACTTCAATATTTCTATCAGTTTTCACGGGGCTTTGAACCAGGCGATCCGATCATTTAACCCTTTCAATTTTTTTAAGCGATGAATTATTTCACCAAATTACCGGCTATATTGCTGCTTGCCGACGGCACCGTTTTTTACGGTAAAGCTGCTGGCAAAATGGGTACTACCACCGGCGAGATTTGTTTTAATACCGGCATGACCGGCTACCAGGAAATTTTTACCGACCCTTCATACTTTGGGCAAATTATGGTAACCACCAATGCGCACATTGGTAACTACGGTATTGCTAATGAAGAGGTGGAATCGGGCAGGATCCAGATTGCAGGCCTGGTTTGCAAAAATTATAACATTGCCTACAGCCGTAAACAGGCCGATGAATCGATACAGGATTATTTCCAGGAGCAAAACATAGTTGGTATATCTGATATAGATACCCGTCAGCTTGTTCGCCACATTCGTGATAAAGGCGCTATGAATGCCATCATTTCATCAGAAATATTAGACCTGGATGAGTTGAAAGCAAAGCTTGACCTGGTACCTTCGATGGATGGCCTGGAGCTTTCATCCCAGGTATCAACTACCGAAACTTATACTTTTGGCAGCGAAGATGCTCCTTACCGTGTAGCGGTACTTGATCTTGGTGTAAAGAAAAACATCCTTCGCAATTTTGATTCGCGCGAGGTTTATGCCAAAGTGTTCCCGGCAAAAACAACCTACGCCGAAATGGAAAAAGATTTTGCTCCAACAGGTTACTTCATCTCAAATGGCCCCGGCGACCCCGCTGCTATGCCTTACGCAGTTGAAACTGTAAAGGAAATTTTAGCTGCTGATAAGCCGATGTTTGGGATTTGCTTAGGCCACCAGTTGCTGGCTTTGGCTAACGATATCCCAACTCAAAAAATGTTTAACGGTCACCGTGGTTTAAACCACCCGGTAAAAAACATCATCATTAACCATTGCGAGGTTACTTCACAAAACCACGGTTTTGGTGTAGTACCGGAAGCTGTACGCGCTTCGGATAAGGTAGAGATCACCCACGTTAACCTGAACGACCAATCCATCGAAGGCATTCGCGTAAAAGGAAAAAAAGCCTTCTCGGTGCAATATCACCCTGAGTCTTCACCTGGTCCGCATGATTCAAGGTATTTGTTTGATGACTTTATCAAATTGATGAAATAAATTTTGATCGCACCTGTACAGATTTTAAATGTGCGGATGTTCGAAAGCCTTTCAATTTAGTTTGGAAGGCTTTTTTATTTTTCATAATTCCTTTCTAAATTAGTTGTTATATCCGCCTGAATTATGAAGAAATCCATTAATCTGCTCCTTACAGCAGAAGAAAAAGCTATTCTCCGGGCTCAAAAAACCAAGATTGCCGATCTCGTTACCTTCGCCCCGGATGAAGTTGCAATGATATTAAATGCAGATGCCGAACGCGCCAGGGAGATAAATGCATTGATTGAATTTCAAAGTATCCCATCATTAGGGATCAATTTTGCGACTGAGCTGATACAGCAAGGCTATTATTCTTTAGAACAATTAAAAGGCAAAGACCCAGTTGAACTTTTTAATGCATTTGAACGCCACGTAGGCGCCTGGGCCGATCCATGTGTGGAGGATTCATACCGATTATTATCACACTATATTAAGCATGGCGACACCGGAAAAAGCTGGTGGCATTTTACCGCCGAGCGTAAGGCTTACCGGGCCGAGCATGGCTTCCCTGCAAGCCGACCTGCAAAGGCGTGGTACGAGTTGCCGCAATATCGTAAGGGGAAAGAGTTTGTGGGGAGTAAATAAAAAAGTACGGGATTGTGCGATTCCCTCCCTTGGGAGGGTGTAGGGAGGGGTTTCTTCAATTGGGCAATGTTGTATAAACCGCTCCCTGTCATTACACATTCCACCACCCCTCCCGGGGGAGGGAATTAAAAAAACATCAGCCCACAAAAAAACGCGAATGAAATTTCATTCGCGTTTTTTTTATAAAAACTCAGGCGGATATTCCTGGATTAGTTTAAGTATGATTGCAACAGGTTTGATTTTGAATTGTGGCGTAAACGCATCAAAGCCTTGTCTTTCAACTGGCGAACGCGCTCGCGGGTTAAATCAAATTTTTCACCTATTTCCTCTAATGAGTGAGGAGCGTGACCACCAAGGCCAAAGAATAACATTAACACTTCACGGTCACGTTCGGCAAGGATGCCTAACGAGCGTTTAATTTCCTGCGATAATGAATCGGCCATTACTTCTGTATCGGTGGCAGCATCAGAGCTGGCCAATACGTCAAGTAAGGTGTTTTCTTCACCCTGAATAAAAGGCGCGTCCATTGAAATCTGCCTGCCGGCGTTATTCATCGAATCGGCAATTTTATCAACCGAAATTTCCAGGTTGTCTGCAAGTTCTTCGGGTGTTGGCTGTCTTTCAAATTCCTGCTCCAGTTTTGAAGCTGCTTTGTGTATTTTGCTCAATGAACCAATTTGGTTCAATGGTAAACGCACAATACGCGATTGCTCGGCAATGGCCGACAGGATTGACTGACGGATCCACCATACGGCATATGAAATAAATTTAAAGCCTTTGGTTTCGTCAAAGCGTTTTGCCGCTTTAATTAAACCAAGGTTTCCTTCGTTTATTAAGTCGCCCAGGGTAAGGCCCTGGTTTTGGTACTGCTTAGCAACCGATACCACAAAGCGAAGGTTTGTTTTTGTCAAACGTTCTAACGCTACCTGGTCGCCCTCACGGATCTTTTGCGCCAGGATCACTTCCTCCTCAGCTGTGATCAAATCTACCTTGCCAATATCATGCAGGTATTTTTCGAGCGATGCCGATTCGCGGTTAGTGATTGATTGGGATATTTTAAGTTGTCTCATTTTTTAATACAGATTATTAAGCTAAAAACGGTTCAATAAGATACATGTGCCGGGTTAAACAACCGGAGTTAAAACAGACTACATTAAACTTTGCTTCCTTCTTTATTTGTGAACCCGGGATAAGTATTTAATATTTAAAACGAGGGTTTTCTTCTGATATTATTGCTGTAAGGAACGAGCGGTTTAAAAGTTTTAAAATAATGTGCTAACCAATAAATGTTTAATCAACATATTACCCTATAATGAACAGCACAAAGATAAACATTTATTTGCTATTATAGTGTCATTTAAACACCATGAAACAACGGCTAAAGTAACGATTGTATGCAATTAAGCTAATCTTGTTTAGGTTCAGGCGCTTGTTGGGTGTCATCTGTCTTCTGCTCATCATCATCTGCTTTTGTTTTTTTATGGTTTTTGTTCCACTTAATTTTTATTTTACCTTCATCGCCATCGGTGGCAAGTATGTGTAAAACAATGCCTTTCATACGTTTTTTATTACGTTCGGTTTCATCTGCTATTTTGCTGTCATTCTTCGGGTTGCGCAAGGGTACATCAAGGGCTATGTTAGTACCCTGCGATAGCGAATAGGTACCTTCCACATCCATGTTGAGTACGCTCGAGTTAATTTGCATGGGCGCAATTTTTATTTTATCACCATCAAGATCAAACCGGGCTTTTAAATCACCAAAAGTTATATTATCCAGGTCGCGAAAAGGGAAGGCAAATTTGCCTACGCTTTTTATGGGCGCAAAGTTTACCAATGCACCATCTGTTAAATTAACCTGTGCAAATCCTTTTATTGATTTCGGTACCAGGTCGCCGGTGTTTTTGATTCCGCCTTTAATATCAACCCTTGCCGATAGAAAACCCCGCAAGTTATCGCTGGTAAAATCCTTGAGGCCGAAGTTGTTAAACGATGCAAAGAAAGTATTAGTATTTACGTGGTTAATAGTTGTGCTAATGGCAAAATTATTGGTTGGCCCCTGCAGCACCAGGCCGCTTAAACTCAATGATCCTCCCGAGCTTTTAAGGCTTACATTGCGCATTTTCATGGTGTTGTCGGCTAAAAGGATATCGGCGTTAACGCCTGTCGCCAAAAACTTTTTATAATATACTTTGGCTAAGCGCAGATGAAGTTCGGCCTGCCCTTTATCAAAGGCGGTATTAAGTTGATTGGTAATTTTGGCATTAGACATCCTTTTGCCCGCTCCTCCGGTGCTTTTACTGCTTTCGTATCCGCGGTTGTTCAGGAAGCCTAAAAACTCGCCAAGATGTATCTGTGGACTGGTGATCTGCCATACAATCAAAATCTTTTGTGGATCGGTATAATACAGGTTGAGGAAATTGCTCACCTTACCCTGCATGTACACTACGCTACTGCCATTTTGCAGGCGGATATTATTTATATAAAGATCTTTATCGGTAAATTTTAAGGCAATGGAGTTGTTTTTGAATACGAGCCCACGAGGGAGGTAATTTACATCCGCATTTTTAATATCTACATTACCGGTAACGAAGGGTTTGGTGAATTTAAAATTTACAATATCGGCTTTATAAGCAAGTTTTAAATCAACAATGCCTTTGGTAAATTTCAGGCTTTCATCGCCAATAACCGGGTTAAGTTTGGTAACGGGAAAGCGCGATCTGAAAATCCCGGTAGCCACCGGTGTATTCAGGTTGTTGATAAATGCGGTATCAATAGTAAATGGAATATTCTTATAGCTGCCGTTAAAATGATAAAGCTTTATAACCGAGTTATCGTCATTTAAACCTTTGCCATTGATGTAGTTATTACTGAATACGCCATTAAAACTACAATCTTCAACAGTGCCGCCCCGGGTAGTTAACACATTGTTTTTAACCTTGGCCGTAACGTAAATCAACGGATCGCCGCCGCCGCCAAAACTTCCTTTCAAATCGCAGGTAACATCAATTGGCTTTTTCAGATCAAACATTTTGAGGCTTTTGGTGATGTTGGCAGCCAGTAGGTTAGCAGCATCGTTCCATAAAATTTCATCCGCTTTCAGGTTAATGGTGAAATCAGTTTCGGGCGATTTAAGATTAAACTGTGCACCCACGGTAAATGGGTTATCGCCAATGTTTAATGTATTGGGGGCAAGGTTAATAACCTGCGATGCATAATCATAACTGATATCAAAATGCCCCTTTAAAAGCCTGTTTTTCATAAAGCTTCCCTTTTTGGTATTGAAGGAAAAGCTGTTTGCTATCGTATTCAGGTCGATATCGGCGTTCCATCCTTTGGCAGGATACTCCATCCGGCCCTGAATATCGTTAACTGCAAATTTGAACAGTTTGTAAGCATGACGGTCGTCAACAACAAAGTTTACCTTGTTCAACGAAAACCTGCCAATTTGTGTGGAAGAGCTGGTTTGTTTCTCTTTTGGGTCTTTTTCAACTTTAGGTTTTGTTTTAAATATCGATGTATTGCTGTAGCCGGTACTATCGGTAAACAGGTCGATATCGGCATTGCTGATATCTATTTTATTGATCACCACTTCGCCCTTTAAAAGGGCCGAGGCATTTACGGATACTTCAAGGTCTTTGGCGGTAAGCAATGTATGATGATGTTGCGCCCAGCGGTTATCTTTCAGTACTACATCTTTCAGCTCGACAGACACCCCCGGAAAACCTTTAAATAATGTTGGATCAATAGTGCCGATGGTTAGCGTGCCGTTCAGGTTTTTATTAAGCTCGGTGGTGATCATAGCAAGCACCTTCTGTTTATTATTATTAACATAAACAGTAAGGGCAATAAACATAATTATAATTAAACCAACAAGCGCTCCGGCGATCTTTAAGGTTATCTTTAACCATTTCGGCATCTTCAACTAATTTATTGTTAAAGCGTTATGGTCATATAATTGTTTGTATTGTAACATATAATTAACATACGGTATAGGAATAGGTAAATAAATCTGCTATAAGATACAATATTTTAAAGGTATAATCGGCTACATCAGTATCATGGAAACAGCTAATAAAATAAAAGTAATTGTCACGGGTGCTACCGGCATGGTAGGCGAGGGTGTATTGCACCAATGCTTATTGAGCGATAAGGTTGAAGCAGTATTAGTTATTAACCGTAAACCCTGCGGTGTAACACATCCTAAACTAAAGGAAATTATACATACTGATTTTTTTAACCTTACACCCATTCAGGATCAGTTAGAAGGTTACAATGCCTGCTTTTTTTGTTTAGGCGTTTCGTCGGTAGGGATGAGCGAAGAAGCTTATTATAAAGTAACTTACCTGCTAACCATGCACGTGGCCGAAATTTTGAGCCGAATTAATCCGGATATGACCTTTTGTTATGTATCTGGTGCCGGTACAGACAGTACAGAAAAAGGCCGCAGTATGTGGGCCCGGGTAAAAGGCAAAACCGAAAATGATTTGATGAAGCTGCCCTTCAAACAGGTATTCAACTTCAGGCCGGGATTTATGAAAAGCTTTAAGGGGGCAAAAAATATCCTGCCATTTTATAAATACATTAGTTGGATGTACCCCATAGGCCGCCTTATTTACCCAAAGGGTTTTATTACGCTGGAGGAAGTTGGCAAAGCCATGATCAATACGGTAAACCGCGGTGCTGGTCGCTGGATATTAGATGGAAAAGATATTGTTGCCATGGCGAATAGCTAACAGTGGGTAATGATATATGGAGAAGGCTATCGTGTAAAACCCGATATATCGTAAATGTTGGGTAGCTGTATTTTAATTAATGAATTGATTAATAGTATTTTGTGTTTTTGGAGCAAGCTTTGAAATGGTGCTGTCAACAGTATTATTTATGAAACTTAAACTCCAGTAAAAAATGAACACAAAATTCATGAAAGGCCGCTTAAAAGCACATTTAATTGCGGCGACTATCTTATTAGGCAGCTTGTTTGCCTTTACTTTTAAGGCCGCTGCCCAGGCACAGCCTGTTAAAAACATTGTATTAGTGCATGGCGCCTTTGCCGATGGCTCGGGCTTTAAGGCCGTGTACAATATCCTTACAAAAAAAGGTTATAATGTTACCGTGGTGCAAAATCCGCTTACTTCTTTAAAGGACGACGTTGACGCCGCCAACCGGATCCTGGATAAACAGGATGGCCCTACGGTATTGGTAGGCCACTCTTATGGCGGTACGGTAATTACCGAAGCCGGGAATAATTCAAAAGTAGTAGCGTTAGTTTATATAGCCGCGTTTATGCCCGATAAAGGGGAAAATACGATAAAATGGGTACAGTCGGCTCCTCCGGCTCCCGAAAACGGTATTTTGCCGCCGGATGATAAAGGTTTTGTTTACTATGATAAAGCCAAATTTCATGGCGGTTTTGCCGGCGACCTAAGTAAAGCTGAAGCCGACTTCATGTTTGCATCGCAGGGGCCAACTTCGGTTCAATGTTTTGTTACGCCTGTTGCCGAAGCTGCATGGAAAACCAAACCAAGCTATGCTATAGTGGCCACCGAAGATAAAAGCATTGTGCCCGACGTTGAGCGCACGATGTACAAACGTGCCGGTGCAAAAGTAACAGAGGTAAAAGGCAGCCACGTGATTTTCATTTCGCAGCCTGAGGCCGTTGCCAAAGTCATCATCGACGCGGCAAATGGCGTTAAATAATCAGATAGTTTTTGTTACAGTTTTAAGCGGAATTGGTCGTGATTGACTGTTCCGCTTTTTTATTGGTTTGCCGGAAAAGTGTTGTCACAGGGCAAAGATGTTATTTGATTTTCCCAGTGCGCCGGCCCCGTTTTTAGCAACGGCAATGCTATATATTTTATGAGCAAATTAAACGTTTTACCACCCCAAAACAGCCAATCCGTTGTGCAAAGCTTATTTTATATTGTTAAAACAACACTAATTATTACCTGGCTGAATAGACGTACCGGTAATTTTTTTAACAGGCGCTTGAACTATGTAATGACTTTTTTACAGGCCAAAAGGTTCCTTTAAGTAAATAATGCATTTTATCTGAATAAAATTTTAAATAAAATTTTTCTTTGTCAAAAATTAAGTGTTATTTCGACAATAATTATAAATCTTTATATGAGCAATAACCAATTAGTGATCGGGGTTGATTACGGGTCTGATTCCGTGCGCTCCGTGATAGTGAACGCGGCCAACGGAGAAGAAATAGCTTCATCAGTATTTAATTATCCCCGCTGGCGCGATGGCAAGTATTGCGTACCTGCCGAAAACCAGTTCCGCCAGCATCCGCAGGATTATATCGACGGACTTAAAGCCACCATTAAAGATTGTATTGCACAGGCCGGCGGCGAGGCTATTGCAAAAAATATAAAAGGTATTTCTGTTGATACCACCGGCTCAACCCCCGTTGCGGTTGATGCTACAGGAACACCGCTTGCCTTAACTCCAGGTTTTGAAAGTAACCCCAATGCCATGTTTGTGTTGTGGAAGGATCATACTTCGGTTAAAGAAGCAGCACAGATCAATGAGCATGCTGCAAAATTTGATACCAATTATTTGAAATATGTTGGCGGTATCTACTCGTCAGAGTGGTTTTGGGCTAAACTGCTGCATGTACTAAGGGTTGATAAAAGTGTACGTGATGCTGCTGCCTCATGGGTTGAGCATTGCGACTGGGTCCCCTTCCTGTTAACCGGCGGTACGGATGTTAAAGCTATCAAACGGGGCCGTTGTTCTGCGGGGCATAAAGCCCTTTGGGCCGAAGAATTTAATGGCCTGCCTCCCGAAGAATTTTTTGTTTCCCTTGATCCGGTGCTGGCCGGTTTCAGGGATAAATTATATGAAGATACATACACGGCCGATGAAGCAGCCGGAAACCTCAGCGCGGAGTGGGCGGAGATATTGGGACTCTCAACCGATGTGATTGTAGGTACCGGCGCTTTTGACGCGCACATGGGCGCTGTTGGCGGCCAGATTGAGCCTTATCACCTGAGCAAGGTAATGGGCACATCAACCTGCGATATCCTGGTTGCCCCAACATCAGAGATGGAAGGCAAACTGGTACGCGGTATCTGCGGACAGGTAAATGGCTCGGTTATTCCGGGTATGACCGGTTTAGAGGCGGGTCAATCAGCTTTTGGCGATACTTATGCCTGGTTTAAGAATATCCTGGCATGGCCATTGAATAACCTGCTTTCACAGTCGCAGGTAATTGACGCGGCCACTGCCGAAGCGTTGAAGGAAGAAATTTCAGAAATGATCATCCCTGAATTGAGCAGGCAGGCAGCATTGTTACCCATCGAAGAAAGCAATGAGCAGGCTATTGATTGGTTTAATGGACGTCGTACACCGGATGCCAACCAGGAATTAAAAGGAGCTATTACCGGTTTGGGTTTAGGCAGCGATGCACCACGGGTATTCCGTGCGCTGGCCGAGGCTACCTGCTTTGGCGCTAAAAGTATTGTTGATCGTTTTATCAGCGAGGGTATCCCGGTTAAAGGGATCATCGGTATCGGCGGGGTAGCTAAAAAGTCACCTTTCGTGATGCAAATGATGGCCGATGTTTTGGGTATGCCTATCCGCATTCACCAGTTTAAACATACCTGTGCTTTGGGCGCTGCGATGTTTGCTGCGGTAGTTGCCGGTATCTACCCAACTATTGAAGAAGCTATGACGGCCATGGGCCGCGGCTTTGACGTGGTTTATGAGCCAAACATCGCGCTAAAAGAAGTTTATCAGCAACGCTATAACCAATACAGCATATTGGGCAAGTTTGTAGCTGCCGAAGTTGCTTTGAAAAATAATCCTGAACTGCAAAACGCTTAATAAAGACATGAGTAAATATGATCATATAAGGCTTAGTGCCTATAATGCCAATATGCAGTTGCCCAAACTGGGCCTGGTACTGTT
The DNA here is from genome assembly GCF_059491465.1 of Mucilaginibacter sp. Mucisp73. NCBI lineage: Bacteria > Pseudomonadati > Bacteroidota > Sphingobacteriia > Sphingobacteriales > Sphingobacteriaceae > Mucilaginibacter > Mucilaginibacter sp. Mucisp73. Next base: position 443,526 of record NZ_CP168507.1, read on the forward strand.
CACTTTTGGCAACGTAAGCGCCGCCGACAGGGAATTAGGTGTATTTGCGATAAAACCAAGCGGTGTACCTTACGAGGATTTGTCGCCGGAGAAAATGGTAATCGTTGACTTTGATGGTAACACCGTTGAAGGTGACCTTCGCCCGTCAAGTGACACCAAAACACACGCTGTGCTTTATAAACACTGGGAAGGCATCAACGGTATTGTGCATACGCACTCCACCTACGGAACAGCCTGGGCACAATCGCAGCGGGATATTCCAATCTTCGGTACTACCCATGCCGATCATTTAACGGTTGATATCCCTTGCGCCCCACCCATGAATGACGAAATGATTAAAGGTAACTACGAGTATCAAACCGGTTTCCAGATCATGGAATGCTTTGAAGAAAAAGGCCTGGATTATAAAGAGGTTGAAATGGTGCTGGTGGGCAACCATGCCCCGTTTACCTGGGGTAAAACTGCCGAAAAAGCGGTTTACAACAGCGCTGTGCTGGAAGCTGTAGCCCAAATGGCCTACCTTACCGAACAAATTGATAAAAGTGCCCCCCGCTTAAAGGATGCACTAATTAAAAAGCATTACGAACGTAAACACGGACCTGATTCTTACTACGGACAATAAGCATGAGAAAGATAAAAACGTTTTTAGCCCCCCTCTTGAGAGGGGGCGCGATGGATAAGAGCGGGAGCAGGGGTGTGTTATGCGCCCGGAATAACAAAAGCGATGAACACACCCCTACCCCCCTCTCAAGAGGGGAATCGCACGGTCCCCGTTTTTTAAAATTTGCTTTTCTTATGCTGATTTGCCTGTTTTTGGGCACCCGTTTATCGGCACAGGTGGCAGCTACACCGCCAATGGGCTGGAACAGTTATAACTGTTTTGGTTCGGCAGTACATGAAGATGAAGTTAAGGCCAATGCCGATTACATGGCAGAGCATCTGAAACAACATGGCTGGGAGTATGTGGTAGTCGACTTTTTATGGTCGTACGATAACCCTCCGGGTAGCAATATAGGTAACCCTTTCCAATTACGTTTACAGGATGGTTCATATGTTCCATGGTTAACTATGGATAAATGGGGCCGCCTTACGCCGCAGCCTACTAAATTCCCTTCGGCTTTTGGTGGTAACGGCTTTAAACCGCTGGGCGATTATATTCACAGCAAAGGCTTAAAATTCGGTATCCACGTAATGCGCGGTATTCCGAGGCAAGCGGTTTGGTCAAAATCGCCGGTTAAAGGCACCAATGGCATTACTGCCGATATGGTGGCCGATACCAACTCAAAATGCCCTTGGATGAACCACATGTACGGGCTGGATATGAAAAAGCCCGGCGCCCAGGAATACCTGAACTCGCTGCTGGAGCTTTATGCTTCGTGGGGAGTTGATTTTATTAAGGTAGATGACCTTTCGCGCCCGTACAGTAATGCCGAGGTTGAAGGTTACCAAAAGGCGATCCAACAATGCGGCAGGCCGGTGGTATTAAGCTTATCGCCCGGTGAAACCCCGGTTACGCAAGCGGCTCATGCTACCAAATATGCCAATATGTGGCGCATGGCTGATGACTTTTGGGATAACTGGAAAGAGATCCTTCATATGTTTGAATATGCTAAAAGCTGGGAAGGTGTAAGCGGCCCCGGTCACTGGCCCGATTGTGATATGATCCAGATCGGTAAGCTAAGTAAACGCGGCCCGGTAGGACAGGAGCGCTTCAGCCGCTTTACCGAGGACGAGGAATATACCCACATGACCTTCTGGAGCATCTTCCGTTCGCCGCTGATGATAGGTGGCAACATGCCCGAAAACCGCGATTTTGAGCTGAAACTTTTTACCAATGATGAAGTAATTGCAGTAAATCAAAAAGGATCGAATCCTAAGCAGTTATACAAAAAAGATGGCGCCATGATCTGGTATTCGCAGATCCCCGGCAGCAAGGATATTTATGCCGCCTTTTTCAATATTGGCGATGATGACAAATCTGTATCCCTCAATTTCAAGGAACTGGGCCTGAAAGGCAAAGTAACCGTACGTGACTTGTGGAAAAAGCAGGATGTTGGACAGTATAGCTCAGGCTACCAGCAAAAAATAAACAAACACGGTGCGGCATTATTCAGGCTGTCGCCAAAAAACTAAACCAATTCACTAAATCACTCATTCGCTAAATCAATAATTAATTATAATGATCGATCTGAAAACATTTGAAGTATGGTTCATAACCGGGAGCCAGAATTTATACGGAGAAGAAACACTGAAAAAAGTTGCCGAGCACTCGCAGGAAATTGCTAAAGGTATTGACGGTGCTGCCAATATCCCAGTGCGTGTGGTATACAAACCAGTTGTTAAATCAACCGAAGAAATCTACAACACCTTACAGCAGGCTAACGTTGCCGAAAACTGTATCGGTGTTATTGCTTGGATGCATACTTTTTCGCCTGCTAAAATGTGGATCAGGGGCTTAAGCATCCTTAAAAAACCGATGCTGCACCTGCATACGCAATACAACCGTGATATTCCTTGGAGCTCAATTGATATGGATTTTATGAACCTGAACCAGAGCGCCCACGGCGACAGAGAGTTTGGTTTCATGGTATCACGCATGCGCTTGAACCGTAAAGTGGTTGTTGGCCACTGGCAGGATAGCGAAGTGTTAAAAGACATTGAAAGCTGGAGCCGTGCGGCAGCAGGCTGGTACGACTGGCAAGGCGCTAAATTTGTTCGCTTTGGTGATAACATGCGTTTTGTTGCTGTTACCGATGGCGATAAAGTTGAGGCCGAATTGAAATTTGGTTTCGCTGTAAATACTTATGGTATTGGTGATTTAGTAGCTGTAGTTGACAGCATCAGCGATGCTGAGGTTAAAGCCCTTACCGATGAGTATGAAGCTACTTATACTATGGCCGATGACCTTAAGCAAGGCGGTGCAAGGTATCAGTCGGTTTATGACGCTGCCAAAATTGAACTTGGCTTACGTAAGTTTTTACAGGACGGCGGCTACAAAGGTTTCAGCGATACATTTGAAGACCTGCACGGCATGATCCAGTTACCGGGTATTGCCTCACAGCGCTTAATGGCCGATGGCTACGGTTTTGCAGGCGAAGGCGACTGGAAAACCGCTGCCCTGGTACGTGCATTCAAAGTAATGGGTGCTGGTTTACCAGGCGGCAACGCTTTCATGGAAGATTATACTTATCACTTCGATCCGAACAATGCCTTGGTTTTAGGCTCACACATGCTCGAGGTTGACAGCAGCTTAGCTAATGGTAAAGCAGCATTAGAAGTACATGCCTTAGGTATTGGTGGCAAGGCCGATCCCGCACGTTTGGTATTTAATGTAGCCGGCGGTGCTGCGCTCAATGCTTCAATTGTGGATATGGGCAACCGTTTCCGTTTAATTGTTAACGAGGTTGAAGCCATCGAGCCGGTTGAAGATCTACCGAAATTGCCAGTTGCAAGGGTGCTTTGGAAACCACTGCCCGATATGAAAACCGGTTGCGCAGCCTGGATCTATGCCGGTGGTGCACACCACACCGCATACAGCCAAAACCTGTCGGCCGAGTTGATCAATGATTTCGCTGATATGGCTGGTATTGAGTTTTTGCGTATAGGCAAAGACACCAAGCTTGATCAGTTCAGGAACGAGATCAGGTGGAATGACGCGGCGTATAAATAGCCCCAGCCCCCTCTAAATCTCCCCCAGAAGGGGAGACTTGAAAAAAAATATAAGATGGTCGCCGAGCGGCGGCGTTTTTTTTAAAGACTTACGAAGTTTTTAAAACTTCGTAAGTCTTAAGTTCTGCGCTGTTTCGCGTTAGGGATAGAAGCGGATACCGGCCACGTGGCTAAGGCCTGTGCAGTATGAGCGGATAGCCCGGCCGCAGGCAACGCCATGTGAATTTGAGATTTCGGATGTGGGATTTCGGAGTAGTCTGAACTCGAATTCTTGGAATTAAAGAATTTGTCGAATTAGATTAGCATTCTGTTAATCCTTTAATTCGGCAAATTCAGGTTCAAAAAAAATGAGAAGAGTATAAACTTAACCAATGCTTTAAAAAGCCCTCACCCTTAAGGGGAGGGTTGGGAGGGGCAACTAATTTAAACCAAATAATGAACAAATTTTCCACTATCGATTACGTGATCTTCGTAATCTATTTTATTGTAGTTACGAGCTACGGGTACTGGGTATACAGCCGTAAAAAGATCAAAGGCGTATCTGATAGTCACGACTTTTTCCTGGCCGAGGGGTCGCTTACATGGTGGGCCATTGGTGCTTCGCTAATCGCGTCGAATATATCTGCCGAGCAATTTATAGGCACCAGCGGACAGGGTTTTGCCGTGGGTTTGGCCGTTGCAGCTTACGAATGGGTTGCTGCCATAGCGCTGATCATTGTGGCTGTATGGTTTATACCGGTATACCTCAAAAATAAGATTTTCACCATGCCGCAATTTCTGCATACGCGGTATAATGAAACGGTAAGTTTTATCATGGCCATTTTCTGGCTATTGTTGTATGTGTTAGTTAACCTAACTTCTATACTTTACCTGGGTGCATTGGCCATTAACAACTTAATGGGTGGCGGATACCTGCACGAGATCATTATCGCGCTGTCCATTTTTGCCTTGTTCATTACCCTTGGCGGTATGAAGGTGATCGGTTTTACCGATGTTATACAGGTATTGGTGCTGGTTGTTGGCGGTTTGGCTACCACTTATATAGCGCTTACTTTGGTTAGCGAGCATTTTGGTTTGGGCAAAGACGCCATGGCGGGTCTAAATAAAATGATGAGCGATGCACCAGATCACTTTAAAATGATGATGGCTAAACCTAAACCGGGCGCTCCGCAGGCAGAGATCAACAAATACCTTGCGCTGCCTGGTATTGCTATGTATTTTGCCGGTCAGTGGATAGTGAACCTGAACTACTGGGGCTGTAACCAATACATCACACAAAGGGCTTTGGGTGCTAACCTGAAAACTGCCCGTACAGGGATCCTTTTTGCAGGTTTAATGAAACTGGCTATGCCTGTTATAGTGGTATTACCGGGTATTGCTGCTTACGTATTGTACAAAAACGGTGGCTTGCAACAAGAAATGGCATCGGGTGGTCACTTTAATTCAGATAATGCTTACTCGGCTATATTGGGCTTTTTGCCAACCGGTTTGAAAGGTCTTTCTGTTGCGGCTTTGACGGCTGCTATTGTGGCTTCGCTTGCGGGTAAGGCTAACAGTATCAGTACTATTTTTACGCTTGATATTTACAAAAAACACATCAGTAAAGAGGCCAGTGAAAAAAGTATGGTTAATGTAGGCAGGCTTACTATTTTGGCTGCATTAGTGTTCTCTATCATGCTTACCTGGAAAGATCTTTTAGGCATAGGCGGCGAAGGCGGCTTCACCTTTATCCAGAAATACACCGGCTTTATCAGCCCGGGGATCTTCGCCATTTTTATTTTAGGTTTCTTCTGGAAACGTACCACAGGCGCAGCCGCTATTGCAGGTATTTTGACAGGCTTTGGCATGTCGGTATTGTTCAATAACTATGCACCAAAATTGTTTGGTAACGAAACCCTGCTTTATACAGCTTTCCCTAATGGAAAAGGCGGCTATGAGATTCCGTTCCTGATTTGTATGGGGCTATCTTTCATGTTTACCATTATTGTGATGGTGGCCATAAGCCTTGCCGGACCGAAAGTTAATCCGAAAGCATTTGAAATTCCGCGTAGTATGTTCAAGGTTGAGAAATCAACCATGGCATTAATTGTAGTTACACTTATCCTGCTTACCATGCTTTATGCTAAATTCTGGTAAGTACAATAATTTATAAAATGAAGTTTTTTATTGACACAGCCAACCTGGCACAAATTAAAGAAGCCCACGACCTGGGCGTATTAGACGGCGTTACCACCAACCCATCTTTGATGGCTAAAGAAGGTATTACCGGCCATGAAAATATCATTAACCACTACAAAGCCATTTGCGAAATTACCGATGGCGATGTGAGCGCCGAAGTAATATCGACCACTTTTGACGAGATGGTTGCCGAAGGCGAAGCGCTGGCAGCTCTTCACGAGCGGATTGTGGTAAAGCTGCCCATGATAAAAGATGGCGTAAAAGCTTTAAAGTATTTTAAGCAAAAAGGAATTAAAACCAATTGTACGCTGGTGTTTTCGGCAGGTCAAGCCCTTTTGGCGGCTAAGGCTGGTGCTACTTACGTATCACCGTTTATTGGTCGTTTAGATGATATCTCAACAGATGGTTTACAACTGATTGAAGATATCAGGCTGATTTACGATAACTACGGTTATGAAACACAGATCCTGGCAGCTTCGGTACGCCATGCTATGCACATCGTTAACTGCGCTAAGCTGGGTGCGGATGTGATAACCGGTCCGCTGAGTGCTATTACCGCTTTGCTAAAACATCCGCTTACAGATAACGGACTTGCGCAGTTCCTGGCCGACCATGCCAAGGCTGCAGGTGTTTAGTTGAAATATTTGATTTTTGAATAAGAAAGTCCCGCGCGAGGCGGGCTTTTTTAAATTAAATATTTTAAGTGTTTTTTTAACAATTATAAATTAATTTTTATACATTGGTCTCACTGATTCCCAAACCATTAGTTAAACCAATTTATTTGTTCCGGAAATTATAATAGTTAAACGGCAAATGCTTTAAAAAGCAAGCTAACAACCTCAAATTATGAAGAATAACAAGAATTTATTAATGATGTTAAGCTGTTCGGCAGCGCTTTTTGCGGCTTGTAACGGTAATCCAAAAGCAACTGATTCAACCGTGAAAGATTCGACCTCGGTAACTACCCAGTCAATACCCGATTCGGCTAATTTTGAGGCCGATGTACAGGGGCAAAAAGTTAAACTCTTTACCCTGAAAAATAACAGCGGTGCAACAGTGGCCGTTACCAATTATGGCGGCAGGCTGGTAAGCTTACTGGTACCTGATAAAGACGGTAAAGCTACCGATGTTATTTTAGGTTACGATTCATTGAAAAGCTATCAAAAACCAAAGGAGCCGTATTTCGGCGCCATTATAGGCCGCTATGGTAACCGCATTGCAAAAGGTAAATTTACTCTTGATGGCAAAGCTTACCAGTTGGATATTAACGATGGCGTAAATACCCTGCATGGCGGTTTTAACGGCTTTTACGGAAAAGTTTTTGCGGCTAAACAACTGAGCGCATCACAACTGGAACTTACCTATGTTTCAAAGGATGGCGAAGGCGGTTATCCGGGCAATTTAACTGCAACAGTGGTTTATACTTTGGGTGATGATAATGCGCTTAAAATAGAATACAAAGCTACTACCGATAAAACTACCATTGTTAACTTAACCAATCACGCTTATTTTAACCTCAATGGCGCCGGTAATCCAACCATTACTGATAACGTACTGCAAATAAATGCCGACGCTTTTTTGCCTGTGGATACCACGCTTATCCCAACCGGAAAACTGCAGCCTGTTAAAGGTACTCCGTTTGATTTTACTACATCAAAAACCATTGGTAAAGACATTGATGTGGCCGACGAGCAATTGAAAAACGGTAAAGGCTATGACCATAATTTTGTTTTGAACAAACATGATCTTACTACCCCTGTTGCTACAGTAAAAAGTACGGTAACCGGTATCACTTTGGAAGTATTTACCGAAGAGCCCGGACTACAATTTTACTCAGGCAACTTTTTAACCGGCGAAACTAAAGATGGAAAAGGCGGCAAAGCTTACCCGCACCGGTCGGCGTTTTGTTTGGAAACCCAGCATTTTCCTGATGCCCCAAACCAGCCGGCGTTTGCTTCAACCGTGTTAAAGCCAGGGCAAACTTACCATACGGTCACCATTTACAAATTCTCCAAATAAATAAGCGATGTTAAAAAGAGCTTTTTTAATGCTGTGTGCTGCCGGTACTTTTACCGCGGTGTATGCGCAAACGCAATATACTATAGCGGCTGATAAGGTGAAGGCACACATTCAGCCTACCATGTATGGGATATTTTTTGAGGATATTAACCTTGCTGCCGATGGCGGTGTTTATGCCGAGTTGGTAAAAAACCGTTCGTTTGAGTTTAACATGCCTTTAATGGGATGGAAAGAGCAGAAAAAGGATGGAGGTGACGGTCGTACTGAAGTAATAAACCGTGCTGTCGAACGCCCGGAGAATGCCCACTTTATAAAAAGCTACATCACAAGTGATGCGGGTTTCTATGGTTTCTCTAACGAGGGTTTCCGCGGGATGGGTGTTAAGGAAGGCGAGGAATACAGCTTTTCGGTAATGGCCAAACAAGATGGCGATACCAATGTAAAACTGAACATAGAGCTGCATGGCGATAATGGTGACATTATAGGTAAAGCCGAGCTTACACCAACTGATAAAGAGTGGAGCCGCTACGGCGTAAAGTTTAAATCGAGCGCTACAACGCCAAAAGCACAGCTATATGTTTGGATGAGCGGCAAGGGTGTTATTGATCTGGATATGATTTCTATGTTCCCTGAACATACCTGGAAAAACCGTCCGGGTGGTTTACGTGCCGATTTGGTACAGCGACTGGCAGATCTTAAACCCGGCTTTTTACGCTTTCCCGGTGGATGTATTGTTGAAGGACGTGAGCTGAACAATCGTTATCAATGGAAAAAAACCATCGGCCCGGTTGATAAACGCGAGAACATCATCAACCGCTGGAATACCGAATTTAAGCACCGTCCAACGCCTGATTATTACCAAACTTTCGGTTTGGGCTTTATGGAGTATTTCATGACTGCCGAGGATATTGGCGCTTCGCCGCTGCCTATCCTGAATTGCGGTATGGCCTGCGAATTCAACACCGGTGAGCTGGTACCTTTGGATAAGCTTGATCCTTATGTGCAGGACGCGCTCGACCTGATTGAGTTTGCCAATGGCGATGTCAGTACCAAATGGGGCAAGCTGCGTACCGATCTCGGTCACCCGGCACCGTTTAATTTAAAAATGATAGGTGTAGGTAACGAGCAATGGGGCCCGCAATATATCGATCGCTGGAAAATTTTCACTAAAGCTATCAAAACTAAATACCCGGATATCAAAATCGTATCGGCTTTAGGCCCATCGCCTGATGGTAAAGAGTTTGACCTGTTAAATAAAACATTCCGCGGTTTAGGTGCCGATATTTTGGATGAGCATTATTATGCGCCCGCAAAATGGTTCAGGGATAATGCCCGTCGTTATGATAACTACGACCGTAAAGGTCCTAAGATCTTCGCCGGTGAGTATGCCGCGCAAAGCAAATCAACAGTAAACCCCGATAACAAAAACAATTGGGAGTGTGCATTGTCAGAAGCCGCCTTCATGACCGGTTTGGAGCGTAATGCCGATGTAGTGAACATGGCTTCATACGCCCCGCTTTTCGCTCATGTGGAAGGCTGGCAGTGGACACCAAACCTCATCTGGTTTGATAACCTGAAAAGTTATGCTACGCCAAATTATTATGTGCAGCAACTGTTTTCCATTAATAAAGGAACAGATGTAGTGCCGCTTACCTTAAATAACGAAGTCGTAGCCGGCCAAAATGATAGCTATGCTACTGCCAGTTTAGATAAGAATACCAATGAACTGGTGATCAAATTTGTGAATACCAGCACTTCGGCACAAAATGTAAGCTTTAAGATTACCGGCTCAAAAGGTTATCAAAAACAGGCCACGGTTACTACACTAAAAGCCGATGACAAGGACGCTGAAAATTCATTGACCGCACCAACGGCAGTTAGCCCTGTTGAAAGCAAGATTAATATTTCGGGCAATACCCTGAAGCTGGCGGTTGAGCCTTACTCGTTTAAAGTAATCAGGCTTAGAAACAAATAAACGTTGAAAAAGATCCTACTGATCATATCCTTATTGTTCCCGGGCATTTTCAGTAATGCTCAGGAACTAAGGACTGATATATCGGTACATGACCCGGTAATGATCCGGCAGGATAGTACATATTATATCTTTTGTACGGGTAACGGTATCGCCATGTGGTCGTCGGCAGATAGGATACACTGGAAGGCCGAGAAACCGGTATTTGCTGCACCTCCGCAATGGGCTCTTGACGCTATTCCTGGTTTTAAAGGCCATATCTGGGCCCCGGATATTTCGTTTTACAATGGGCTGTATTACTTGTTTTATTCTGTATCGGCCTTTGGCAAAAACACTTCGGCCATAGGTGTAGCAACCAATACAACGTTACATACCAATGATCCTGCATATAAATGGGTTGATCATGGAAAGGTAATTCAATCCATGCCAGGCAAAACCAACTGGAATGCCATCGACCCTAATTTAATTACGGATAAAGATGGTACGCCGTATTTAATTTTCGGGTCGTTTTGGGATGGATTAAAACTGGTGAAGCTGAATAAAGACAGGTTAAGCGTTGCGGAAAATATTGATAACATTCCAACCATTGCAACACGCCGAAAAATAGCAACGGAAAATCTACCCGCTGTTGACGGGAACCCTGTTGATGCAGGAGGCAATGCCATTGAAGCGCCCTTTATATTTAAGCACGATAAATATTTCTACCTATTTGCCTCAATAGATTATTGCTGTAAAGGGCCGAAGAGCACTTACAAAATGATTATCGGGCGTTCAAAAACACTGAAAGGGCCATACCTGGATAAAGAAGGCATAGCCATGAACAAAGGCGGCGGCAGTATCCTGCTGGCCGGCGATAAGGATTGGTACGGTGTTGGACATAACGGTGTAAGCACCTTTGACGGCGCGGATTACATCATTTTCCATGGCTATGATGCAGCGGATAGAGGGATTTCGAAATTGAGGGTGGAGAAGCTGGATTGGGTTGATGGATGGCCGGTGATAGGGAAATAACTTCTGGATGATGTTACCCGTGAGGACACGGGACGGGGGAAGAATAGAAATAAGAGGGCCGGGAAGTGCGATTCCCTCCCTTGGGAGGGTGTAGGGAGGGGTTTTTTCGCCGCGCAAATTCCATGGTAAAGCGTACAAACCCCTCCCAGCTACCACACTCACCAATCGCACCCCTCCCGAGGGAGGGAATTGAAAAGACTCGTAGGCTTAATGCCCATGATTTAAAATTGACTAATATGAAAATATCACAATACCTGATCGCATTAGGCCTGGCATTTGGCAGCCTGACATACGCCAATGCCACAACCCGCGATACCACTTTCCATTCGGATGGCAATCCCATCATCAGGCACAAGTATACCGCCGATCCGGCGGCTATGGTTTATAAGGATAAGGTATACCTGTACACCGGACATGATGAAGCTGCTCCCGGTCATAACGGCTATACTATGCACGACTGGACCTGCTTCACTACAACCGATATGGTGAACTGGACAGAGCATCCTTCGCCTATGAATGTTAAGGAGTTTAAATGGGCTAAGGATGATGCATGGGCTTCGCAGGTGATAGAACGGAATGGCAAGTTTTACTGGTATGTGGCTGTTGAACATGGTACTATCCATGGTAAAGCTATCGGTGTAGCGGTGTCTGATAGTCCGCTGGGGCCGTTTAAGGATGCCCGTGGCAGCGCTTTGGTTACCAATGATATGACTAAAGCCGTAAAGCATTCATGGGATGATATTGACCCGACGGTTATTATTGACAAAGACGGACAAGCCTACCTGTTTTGGGGTAACGGCATTTGCTATTATGCTAAATTAAAAAGTAACATGACCGAGTTTGACGGCGAGATTAAAACCATCACACTGCCGCATTATACCGAAGCGCCGTGGATCCACGAGCGTAATGGCTGGTATTATTTATCTTATGCTTATGAGTTCCCCGAAAAAATAGCGTATGCGATGAGCAGGAATATTAATGGTCCGTGGGAATATAAAGGCATCATCAATGAAATTGCCGGCAACTCAAATACCAATCATCAGGCTATAATAGAGTTTAAAGGCAAATGGTATTTTATATATCATAATGGCGCGCTGGTACCAGATGCCGGTAGTTTTCACCGCTCGGTTTGTATCGATTATTTGTACTACAATAAAGATGGCAGCATTAAGCGGGTGGTAATGACCAGCGAAGGGGTTAAGCCAGCTAAATAATTATTCCCACTCAAGCCTTCCCTCGGTAGGGAGGGCTTTAATGTTTTCCTTACATGATAGTCCAAAGGGCGAATTATTCAGGTTGATAAATACATAATTTAATGAAAAGTAATTTTACCAATTATTTTACTGATATTGCGTTGCTGAAGCGATATGGCCTGTAACCAATTGGCTATGATTGCTTTGGTAAGGAACCAATTATAACAAAATATGATCATTAAAAATGTTTACTTATTAATTGCCGGACTTTTATTGGCCGGTTTTACTTCATGCAAAAAGAAAGAAGTCTTGCCGGGCAATTCCGGGAACGTTCCCGGTTATACAGTGGTGAACACCGGAAAGGCATTACCGGCAGGGGCAAAAGATGGTGTTACCTTTATCAATTCGGGTAAATCGGTGATTTTTAACCTGTATGCGCCGGGCAAAAAATCCGTATCAGTAATAGGTGATTTTAACGGTTGGGATGTGAATGACACCAAAGCCGTGATGAACAACACACCCGATGGTAAGCGCTGGTGGCTGCAAATTGATAACATCGACCCCGCTACTGAATATGGTTACCAGTTTTATATTGATAAATCATTGAAAGTAGCTGATCCATATACCGAAAAGGTGCTTGATCCTGATAACGATTCATACATTTCTGCAGATACCTATCCCAACTTAAAAAAGTATCCAACCGGGAAAACTACCGGTAATGTAAGCGTTTTTCAGGCCAACCAACCAGCTTATACCTGGAAAAATAACAACTTTACCCGCCCCGATAAAAAGAACCTGGTTATTTATGAATTATTGGTTCGTGATTTTATTGATGCCCATAACTATCAAACCCTCACAGATACGCTGAAGTATCTCTCCAACCTGGGTGTTAATGCTATTGAACTGATGCCTTTTAATGAGTTTGAAGGTAATCTTTCATGGGGGTATAATCCGTCTTTTTATTTTGCGCCTGATAAATACTACGGCACCAAAAACGCCTTGAAAGCTTTTATTGATGAGTGCCACTCGCGGGGTATAGCGGTAATCCAGGATATGGTGCTTAATCATTCCTTTGGCCAATCGCCAATGGTACAGATGTATTTTAATACAACAGCAGGTAAACCTGCGGCCAACAATCCCTGGTATAATGTGGATCCAACGCATCCTTACAATGTAGGTTACCAGTTTAACCATGAAAGCGCCGACACTAAATATTTTGTAAAAAATGTGCTCAAATTCTGGATGACGGAGTACAAGATCGATGGTTTCCGCTTCGACCTTTCAAAAGGTTTTACCCAGGTTAACTATGGCACGTCTGATGCAGCCGTGAACGCATGGAGCCAATATGATGCCAGTCGTGTAGCCATCTGGAAAGATTATAACAACTACATCAAAAGCATCGATAATAATAATTTCTACGTAATACTGGAGCATTTTGCGGCTAACCAGGAAGAAAAAGAACTGGCCGGCGAAGGCATGATGCTTTGGAACAACCTGAACTATAATGCCAATGAAGCTACTATGGGCTGGCTAACCAACTCCAATTTTCAGGGTTTGTTTTATGATCAGCATACGTTTACGCAGCCGTATAACCTGGTAGGTTACTTTGAAAGCCATGATGAAGAACGCCTGCAGTTTAAAAACGAAAGTTATGGTAATGCCGTTGGCAGCTACAATGTAAAAGATAAAAACACAGGGTTGGCGCGCGAAGAAATGGCAGCCGCGTTCCTGTTCTCGGTTCCGGGGCCTAAAATGCTGTGGCAGTTTGGTGAGCTCGGCTACGATGTAAGTATTAACCAGGGGGGCCGTACAAGCAATAAACCCATCTACTGGAACTATAATACCGATCCTAACAGGAGGCATTTATATGGCGTTTATGCAAAGATGATTAAGATGAAGGAAAAGAACGCTGTATTTGCGTCAACTAATTATACTTATGACCTTGCCGGCCCTATTAAAACTATACAGTTAAAAGATGCCAGCGCGAACGTTGAGGTGGTTGGTAATTTTGATGTGGTGCAGCAAACCGGCAATATCAGCTTCCCGGCTACCGGAACGTGGTACGATAACATTCGCAAAACCAGTATTAATGTAACATCATTGCCATATTCCATGACGCTGCAACCCGGCGAATATCATGTTTACAGCAGTGTGGCATTGCAGCAGTAAGCAGCTAAAATGCTAAGTATTAAGGCCTCCGGATATAGTGAAACATTGTTTTTAGGCGATGTTTTTAAACTTACAATTATGCTTGTGGAAACTATAAAAGTGTAATGTCCTTATTTTTAATAATTTATTGATTATTAATATTACCTTTGTGGCTTAAATAAAAATATAATGCAAGGAACAGTAAAATTCTTTAATGAAACTAAAGGCTTCGGATTTATTACACCAACAGATGGTGGTGCTGAAGTTTTTGTACACGTATCAGGTTTGGTTGACACTATCCGTGAAAACGATAGCGTTACCTACGATGTAGAGCAAGGCCGTAAAGGCCCAAATGCGGTGAATGTAAAAGTAGCTTAAACTATTAATTATATAAAAATCGTACGGCATCTGTTCAGCAATGGGCAGATGCTTTTTTTATGCAATAAAAAAGCCTAACGCATGCATTCCGTTAGGCTATGGTTATCTTTCGACCCGAAGTACGCTTAAGATGGGTTTACCATCTGCACTAAAGCATCTATAAACTTAGGGGCATCATTCAAACTCTCAACCAGTTGCACATGCTCACCGCCAAGCGCTCTAAACTCGTCACCGTATTCGGTAGTTACTTCATATACGGTTTCAAGGCAGTCGGCTACAAAGGCGGGGCAAAATACCAGGAGGCGCTTTTTACCTTCGCTGGCCAGCTTAGCTACGATTTCGCTGGTGTAAGGCTGCACCCATGGATCGTTGCCCAGGCGCGATTGAAAGCAGATGGTATATTTCTCTTTCGGAATGCCCATTTTTTCAGCTATCAGTTTCGCTGTATGGTGCGATTGTGCCGAATAACAAAAGCGGTTGGCATCGGTAAGCGTTTCACAGCAACCTGTAGATTTAAGGCAGTGGTTATGCGTATGGTCGGCTTTAATCAGCTGCCTTTGCGGCAGTCCGTGAAAGCTAAATAAAATGTGATCGTAGGTATCCGGGTTGTATTTTTGAGCGTTATCGGCAAAAGTTTCAATCATGAGCTCGTTATCATGAAACGAGTTGATGAAGCTGATATTCGGCGATGTTGGCCATTTTCCAACAATATCCATTACCTTTTCATAAACAGATCCGGTACTGGCCGAAGCATATTGCGGAAACAAAGGGATTACCTGGATACTTTCAACAAGGGCTGCCTTCAGTTTCTCCAAAGCCGATTCGATAGAAGGGTTTTGGTAACGCATAGCCAACTCAACCATATAGCCATCGCCAAGGCGCTGTTGCAAGGCCTGCTGTTGTAAAATGCTGTAGTGTAACAGCGGTGAGCCTGTTTTAGGATCCCAGATGGCCTGGTACAACTTGGCCGATTTAGGCGCCCTGAACGGAACAATAAGGCCTTTAACTAAAAGGGTACGTGAAATGGCCCCGATATCAATAACCCGCGGATCCATCAAAAACTCATTCAAATAACGCTTTACATCTGCTGTGCTGGGGCTATCCGGGGTGCCCAGGTTAACCAGTAAAATTCCTTTTTTAGCCATAACTGTAGGCGCAAAAATAGCAAAAAATGCCCCGTAAGTTATGACGGTGGTCACAATTTACAAATAAATGAGGTGTAAGATAAGTGAATGTTTGAAAGTAGAAATTGAATTTAGGAATTGTGTTATTTGTTTTTAAGGAGATATGTTGATAAGGAATTTAGCGTATCAGCATTTTTATATGATTAGGGCGTTGCCTGCGGCCGGGCTCTACGCTCATACTGCACGGGCATTAGTCACAGGCCGGTATCCGCTCCGATCCCTAACGCGGGTTGGATTTAACAACTTTCCACAGCCTCCACCACGGTACACCCGGCGATTCATGGTGCTCATAATGATAGCCAAAAAAATAGCAGCTAAAAAATGCAGCCAAATGATTACGGCGCTGGCTTCGGGCAAAGTGCCGGTTATCGTGTTCGCCTTTATGGGGCTGATATGTACCGAAGTAAAATAACTGTAATGTGCTCAGCAATGATGGTACAACCCAAAACATAATCAGGTTTGGCTGTGGGATCCAGATCTTCAGGATATTAAATACAACAGCCATCACCACAATTTGCCATATGGACAGGTAATTGCGGATAAATTGTACATACCATGCAAAAAAGCTGCCCTGATGATAATCCGGATCTTCATGGGTATGTACGTGGCTATGGTGCCTGTGGTGTTTGGTGTACAATTGCGGGTACCAGAACGAGGCATATAGGAACGTGCTGAGGTAACCCACAAAGTTATTTAAGCCCTTATCAGGCGAAACTGTACCATGCATAGCATCATGTGCTGTGATGAACAGCCCGGTATAAAGGTGCATTTGCACCAGCATCAGTACATAAACAAGAGGATTGCCGAAGCTGAAATGCCACCGCATCAGTAATGTAATGCTTGTTGCCCAGCAGCCAATTACCAGCGCGGCCACAAATAAACCAATATTTGAGGGACTTTTTTGCATGTTACCTATTACAGCAAAAAGCGTGCTGTTAAAAGCTTTCTATAGCGGCTTTTACTTTCTGCATCAGCCACATGGGGGTTGATGTTGCACCGGCAATACCAATGGTATCATTTGGCGCAAACATGTTTTTATCCAGCTCGTCGGTTGAGGATATGAAGTAAGTATTGGGATTGTGCTTGCGGCATACTTCATACAACACCTTACCGTTTGATGATTTTTTGCCCGATACAAAAACAATCTTATCAAAGCGCGTTGCAAATTTGGGCAGGTCTTTATCCCGGTTACTTACCTGGCGGCAAATAGTATCATTAGCCTTAAGGGCGTAGCCGCGTGAAATAAGCTCGTCTTTCACCGAGTAGAATTTATCCATACTCTTGGTGGTTTGGCTATACAGCGTAATGTTGTGCGGCAGTTCTACATTGTCAAGCTCGGCAATATCCTGGAAAACTATCGCCTCATTATTGGTTTGTCCCTGCAGGCCAACTACTTCTGCATGACCGTGCTTGCCAAAAATCAGGATCTTCTCGTTCGAGTCGTATGAGGTTTTGATGCGGTTTTGCAGTTTAAGCACTACCGGGCATGAGGCATCAATAAGGGTGATGTTATTCTCTAAAGCCGTACGGTAGGTGTCGGGAGCTTCGCCATGGGCACGGATGAGCACCTTTTCATTATGTAGATCTTTAAGCTGGCCGTGCTCAATGATGAGCAGGCCTTTTGCTTTAAGGCGTTCAACCTCTTCGTCATTATGCACAATATCGCCAAGGCAGTACAGGTAGCCATCCTCTTCTAAAATCTCTTCGGCCATATCAATGGCATAAACCACCCCAAAGCAAAAGCCCGAATCCTGGTCAATAGTAACCTTTAACTGATAATCTCCCATGGTGCTGCAAATTTACGGCAAAAATAACCGTTGATTGTAATGATTGCGTTGATTTTGATGATTATTATATCACTAAATAGTTGATCCCTTAACTCAATACACCAAATTCAAAACAGCAAAAAATAAAAACTGCGCAATTAGTAGTGTTGGGCCAACAATGCTTTGCCGTTTAAATTTAAACTGCTCAAATATAAAAAGCAGCAATGCACTCAGCACAAACCAGCAAACATAGTTTTTAAACGGAACGCCGGTATCCAGCCAATGCCAGTAATCAAAATGTATGGCAATAGGCTCAATCAGCACATCGAGCAGGGTAAGGATCATAGCTCCTGAAAGTATTCTTACCAATGTACTTTTTAGGCGGCTTCGCTGCAGGGTAATGCCCGCGGCATAGACCAGCAGGAACCAATTTACCCCGATCATCAAGGGAATTTCAAATAGTTTAATGCCAAGTGTTCTGCCATATTGATAATGCCCGAAGAGCCAACCGGTATGTACACCGATGTATTCGGCCAGGAAGCCGGTGACGAAGGTGGTGAATGCAAACAGCAGAAACCTGCTGTCGAAATTGTCATAACTATAAACGATAATCCCAAGCATCAATAGTAAATGCCATGGTACCAGGGTTATAAATAATACGGTTAATGAGGGGATAATAAAGCCTGTCAACCCTACCAAATGAAACAGGAAAATAACTATGATACAGATCCTGTTTTTTGCCGGGGCAGAATTATCGGATGCTATGGGCTTCAAATTTTTCGCCCTTTCCACATCGTGGTTTTGGTAAGATACCTTTGGATGGATAAAATAGCTACGACAAGCAGGCTAAACATTTGAGCAGGATGTAAAAGGATGTTATACTCCGCTTTTTGACCGGCCGAAAGGGAGATCATGATCCGCGTAAGAAAAATCAAGCCAGCGGTAAAAAGTATCAGCGGCATGTTCAGGGTTGTCAGGATAATCAGCGGACCGGCAATAGTGATGGTAATGTACACCAAAAAACCAATGATGCTGTAGTTAAACGCCGCCAGGAAATTTTTACTGAACCCGTTTATAGCTTCGCCATAGCCCCGGTACATGCGGCAACTGATCATGCCGTTGGCCAGCAGGGCCTCACCATTATAACGCTCCGCTTTTATGAGGCGCATGATCTCCACATCTTCCACCACCTTGTTTTTTACCGCTTTGTGCCATTGGTGTTTATGATAAATGGCAGCATCAAACAACATAAACTGACCGCTGGCGGCCGCTACTGAGGCGTTTTTTAATATATATACCAGGCGTAAAGGCAGTAGGTTTAGCAATATGAAATGCATAAGAGGCACTACCAGGTTCTCGCCGAGGGTAAGCATGGTTTGATTGCTGAACAGGCTTAATAAACCCAGTTGGTGCAAATGCATGCGGTGTACCGCGCTGTTGATAAGGCGGTTACTAACTTGTTCGTCGGCATCCAAAAACAGCAGATATTTACCATTGGCCTGTTTAGCCATTTGGTGGCAGGCGTAATTTTTTCCCATCCAGCCATCAGGCAATTTACCTCCCTTTAACACCCTGAAGTGAGGGTGCCCGGCGGCAAATTCAGTACAAACCTGGTAAGTATCATCGCTTGAGTCATCGTCATAAATAATAACCTCGTAGTTGTTATAATCCTGCTGATGGATGGAATTTAACAGGGTTAATATGTTTTCGGCCTCGTTACGTGCAGGGATCAGGATAGAAACTTTATCCGAATAATACCGTCCTATATGTGGCAGTTTAGGGTTGGAGATATAATTGAATAGCGTTACCGCAAACCTGAGTATGATAAAAAAGAGGGTTATTAATATAGCTATGGTCACTTTTTATATATCAAATTCGGTTTGCAGTGCTTTGGAGGCTTCATAATGCCTTTGGTAAGCTTCTTGTAATTTACTTATGCTTTTACCGGTGTAATTTTCTGGTTCGCTTTTTAAATAAACGGTTGCCGTTGCCTTTTTATGTTTAAAGTACTGAATAAAAGTTGAAGCAAAAACGAGCTGGAAATTCCCGTTTGCTTTTTCAATGATTCTCATAACCCCTTTTTCAAAGTTTATGTTGGTAACAAAGTTAGCATACAGTTTGCCCTGTGGAAACATCAAAACCAAATTTGCCGGATCGGTAAGCAATCCGGCCGCATAGTCAAGTGATTGGATGATACTTTTTGAATCTTTTTTTACTGAAAAAGCACCCACATATTTCAGGAAGCGCTCGCTACGGGCAGTCTCTTCCAGGATCATGACATGTAACTTTTTCTTTAGCAATTTATCGTTTACGCAGTATAATATCAACCCATCCCAAAAACTAAAGTGGTTGCCTATCAGCAGCACCGATTTATTTTTATCAATTACAATATCGTTAAACAATAGTTCATGAAACGTTTTGCCAACTATCCATTTAATATAGTAATGGACAATACGGGTCATGAAAAAGTTTTCTTTATTGCGGATCATATTTTACACGAATGTATTGCATGTCGGCTACAATTTTATCGAATTACACGGATTAAAGCAGTTAACACGAATGCTTTGCCATTGTTTACTGTACAATTTGACCGAATTACACGAATTAAGTAATGAATATCCCAAATGGAATTAGCGCCAATTCGAAATAATTCGGGAAATTAGTGTCAATTAATTAGTGCTCCATATTGATCTGGTTCTTCAACGCTTGCTGATGCGCGTTATTAATGTTCTCTTTTAACTGCTCAAAAGTAAGTTCATTGGCAACACCCAAATCAAACAGGTGAACATAGGCACGGGGTTTCAGGCTTTCAAAGTAATCGATCAGGGTACAATGATAAACCACCTGGCAGGGGCCTTTTATCTGTCGCATCAGTTTATAAACACCGGTTTCAACACGTATATGTGTTTCATGGTTTGAATAGAGCTCGCCCTGTGGAAATATCACGATGAGGTTATCAGAATCATTTAATATCCCGGCCGAGTAACTGAGCGAGTCGAGTATTGCCCTTGACCCTTTTTGAATAGAGTAAGCACCAATGTACCGAAAATAACGATGCTGATCGAACTGGTCTTGCTGCATCATGATGTAGAATTGCTTTTTAAGATCATAAACAGCCGTCCGGTTAGCAATGAAGCCATCCCACCAGCTAAAATGATTGGTCAAAAGCAATATTGAATGGCCCGGGCGTGGCTCAAAGGGCTGTACATTAACCTCTTTAAAATTACGGCCGATCCACCATTTTACGCAACGGATGAATAGTTTACTCCAAAATTTCTTTTTACGCGAAGGTACCATGTTTATTTAACTAAATACTCGTCAAGTGCCTTTGTAACCAACCAGTGCCCAAGTTCAATTTCATGCACTTCGGCATTATGGAGCATTCCTAAAAATGGCATTGCCGCCGATTTAGGGAAAAGCTTATCATGCCTGCCAAATATCAGCAAACATTTAATTTTATGCTGATTGATTAGTTGTGCTACTTTCTGCACGTCAGGTTTTAACTGCCTGATCAAATTTAGGGTATAATAGGTGTCAAGCCGTTTTTGTTCGGTATCAATTTCATTATAAGCTATGCTGTAAAGGCTTTCGTCAATAGCGCCAACGGTTTTCATGCTTTTAACTAAAAAAGGTGCCAGCCATTTGCTTTTTGTAGCCGTACGGAAAATTGCGCGTCCAAGCTTATTATGTAATATAAAATGAAAGCCTTTAAATACAGCCAGGCCATCAGGAGCCATTAAAATGATGTCATCGATCATATCGGCATATTCCTCAACCAATATCAGGGCCAGGTTGGCGCCTATAGAATAACCCATTACCGAAAAACGTTGCCGGCCGTGAAGCTTAAACCATTCTTCCATGTAGCTGCGTACCATGGTTTTGGGCATCCCGGCCACGATCTGTTGCTCTGTCCAGCCATCCAGCCTGCTTTCGCCGTGAAAAAAGTGATCGAAACCATAGATGTGATATTGGGGTAGGATAGATTGATCAAGTACATGAAACTGCTTCCCGGTCATGCCATAGCCATGAAAGGCCAGCAGCGGTTTTTGACCGGTACCATACTCGTGAAAATGTGCTTTGCCCAGGCCGGGCAGATGTAAAAAACCCATTAAGGCAATATTAAGAATTTATGGCTTTTGTACAGTAAACAACCATGTTTTGTTTTGAATGATGGAATAGTCTTTTTATAAATTGTCATTTCGATGAACGGCGGAGGTGGCGAAGCGGGGCGTGAAGAGAAATCTTCTGCTTCCTGCAAATCCACCATACATGGTTTACTTACCGGGTGTACAAGATTTCTCACCCGTTCCTCATATGATAAATGACATTTTTTTATTTATCGATATACTTCATGATCATGTCCGTAGCCCCTACGTTTTCCTTCACATAATTAAATACCTTTTTACGGGTAATATTATAAAACGCCTCGTCATTAACCAGTGTGTCAACAATATCTTTTAATTCTGTTTCATTGCTGATGCTAAAACCAGCTTTAATGGCTATAAGTTCCTTGGCTTCGTTAAATTTCTGATAATTAGGGCCAAAAATAACCGGCAGACCGAACGCAGCTGCCTCCAGGGTATTATGAATTCCCACACCAAAGCCGCCACCTATGTAAGCAACGTCGGCATAAGCATAAAGCGATGAAAGCATGCCAATATTATCTATCACCAGCGATTGAAGATTGTTAGATGTAAGCGATTGGTTAATAAAATCTCCCGACTTCAGACCTTCGGCTTCGGTTTTTAGCTGTGAAAACGTGATGGCTTTTCCTTCCGGAAGCAACTCTATCAAGTTATTGATCTTTTCTTCCGGTATTTCATGCGGAGCGAAGATGAATTTCCAGTTGGGATATTGGATTACCAGTTTAGCCAGGAAGGCTTCATCTTGCGGCCAGGTGCTGCCCGCGATAAACAGTTTGTGCCCGTTTTTAAATTCTTCAATCAGGGGCAATTGTTTAGGATTTTGTGCATTGGCCCAAACGCGGTCAAAACGGGTATCACCACTCACCGATGTATTGGTAATGCCTATGTTTTCCAATAGCTGCTTAGAGCTGTTATCCTGTAAAAAAAAGTGGCTTACCAGGCTTAATATTTTGCGGTTAAAACCGCCATACCATTTAAAAAATACCTGTTCGGGCCTGAAGATGCCCGATACGATATACAGGGGGATGTTACGCTTGTTTACTTCATTAAAAAAATGGAACCAGTACTCGTATTTAGTAAAAATGACAATTTCGGGGTTAATAGCATCAATAAACCTGCGGGCGTTTCGGGCGGTATCCAAAGGCAGGTAGTAAACATAGTCGGCCAATGGGGTGTTTTTCCTGATCTCATATCCCGAAGGAGAAAAAAAGGTGATTACTATTTTCTTTACGGGATGTAAATTTCTCATAGCTTCCAGTATGGGCCTTCCTTGCTCAAATTCGCCAAGTGAAGCAAAATGAAACCAAACACTGCTATCCATACGTACAAAAACAATGTTTTTACGTCCTGCAATCCAAAGTTTTGCCTTATTGTTAAATAGCGAGGCAAAACGGATAAAAAGGGAATATAATTTGATACCTATATTATATAATAACATCAATTTTAACGCTGAATGATTATCTTAGCCGGGCATAAAAGTAATAACAATAATTACAATATTAGTTTTATGGCCCGCCCGGTGCTATAATAAGCTGGTTATATGGTTGATCATACAAATATTGCTAACCTTAATTTAAAACACATTTAACACTATGAAAATTGCAGTAATTGGCACAGGCTATGTGGGCCTGGTAACGGGAACTTGTTTAGCCGAAACGGGAAATGAAGTAACCTGTGTGGATATTGTGGAAGAAAAAGTAAACAAGATGCGGAATGGCGAGATGCCGATCTATGAACCGGGTCTTGATATTTTATTTCTGCGTAACATTAAACAGGAAAGGCTAACCTTTACCACTAATCTTGCCGAAGCAATAGCCCCGGCCAAAGTGATCTTTTTGGCGTTACCAACGCCTCCGGGAGCCGATGGAGCAGCCGATTTGAGTTATGTGCTTGGCGCGGCAAAAGATATAGCCAAACTGATCACCGAATATAAAGTGATCGTAACCAAATCAACGGTACCGGTAGGTACGGCAGATAAGGTAACCGCAGTGATGAAAGCCAATACCGATGTTCCCTTCGCTGTAGTATCCAACCCCGAGTTTTTACGCGAAGGTGTAGCCGTAGAAGACTTCATGAAACCGGATAGGGTAGTGATCGGTACAACGGATGAAAAAGCCCGCCAGGTAATGGGCGATTTATATGCACCTTACGTACGCCAGGGCAACCCTATATTATATATGGACGAACGCTCATCCGAGCTAACTAAATATGCAGCCAACTCATTTTTAGCCACTAAGATCACGTTCATGAACGAGATTGCCAACATGTGCGAGCTGGTAGGGGCGGATGTAGATATGGTACGCAAGGGAGTAGGAGCAGATGGCCGCATTGGCAAACGCTTCCTGTTCCCGGGTGTGGGATATGGGGGCAGCTGTTTTCCTAAAGATGTGCAGGCTCTGTCCAAAGCAGCCGAAGAAAATAAATACGACTTCAAGATCCTCAACTCGGTGATGGAAGTGAACGAAACTCAGAAGAAACGGCTGGTAGTTAAAATGCGTGAATATTATGGTGAAGGCGGACTGAAAGGAAAACATTTTGCCCTGTGGGGACTGGCTTTTAAACCGGAGACCGACGATATCCGCGAAGCACCGGCACTGTACATTATCGATGAGCTATTAGCAGCCGGGGCAACAGTAACCGCCTACGACCCGGAAGGCATGCCAAACGTTAAGAAACTACTTGGCGATAAGATAAGCTATGCCACCAATCGGTACAATGCCCTTGATGATGCAGATGCTCTGTTGATTGTGACCGAATGGCCGGTATTCCGTACGCCAGACTTTGACTTTATGAAGGAAAAGCTGAAGTCGCCGGTGATCTTTGACGGGCGTAACCTGTATGACCTGGACAGGATGAAGGAATATGGGTTTTATTATAACAGTATAGGCCGTAAAATAGTAGCAATATGACAGCGAGAAAAAGGATCCTGATTACGGGAGCAGCCGGTTTTTTAGGCTCGCACCTGTGCGATAGGTTTATTAAGGAAGATTATCATGTGATCGGGATGGATAACCTGATCACCGGCGATTTGAGGAATATAGAACATTTGTTCAAACTGGAGAACTTTGAGTTTTATAATCATGACGTATCCAAGTTTGTTTATGTACCGGGCGAACTGCATTATATCCTGCATTTTGCCTCACCGGCCAGCCCGATAGATTATCTGAAAATTCCGATCCAGACATTGAAAGTAGGCTCACTGGGAACCCATAACCTGCTGGGACTGGCCCGGAACAAGAAGGCACGGATGCTGATCGCCTCCACCTCGGAAGTATACGGCGATCCGAACATCAACCCTCAGCCAGAGGAATATTGGGGTAATGTAAACCCGGTAGGCCCGAGAGGGGTGTATGATGAAGCCAAAAGATTCCAGGAAGCTATTACCATGGCTTACCATACCTTCCACGGGTTGGAAACCAGGATCGTTAGGATTTTCAATACTTATGGCCCAAGGATGCGACTGAACGACGGAAGGGTATTACCGGCTTTTATAGGGCAGGCACTGCGGGGCGAACCCCTGACGATGTTTGGCGACGGCTCACAAACGCGGTCGTTTTGTTATGTAGATGACCTGATAGAAGGGATCTACAGATTACTGCACAGCGATTACGCCCAGCCGGTGAACATCGGCAACCCGGACGAAATCACGATAAAACAATTTGGCGAGGAGATTATTAAGCTGACGGGCACCAACCAGGAGCTGATCAGCCTGCCTTTGCCAACAGACGATCCGAAGCAACGCCGCCCGGATATTACCAAGGCCAAAGCTATATTAGGCTGGGAGCCAAAAGTATCCAGGAGTGAAGGTTTGAAGATCACCTTAGAATACTTTAAGTCGTTGCCCGAACATGAAATAAACCATAAAGACTTTACCTATTACAATAAGTAAGGGTAACCAGGCCGGAAATTAATTTTTTTGGCCTTTTTTATAATATAAAAGCGGATGAATTGTCACAATCTGCTTACTTTGCCGAACATTCAAACATACTCTCTATTTAAACCATGAAAATATTAGTAACAGGCGGTTTGGGTTTTATTGGTTCGCACACCGTTGTTGAGCTGGTTAACGCGGGGTATGACCCCATTATCGTTGACGACCTGTCGAACTCGGACCCTAAAATATTAGATCAGCTTACAAAGATCTTAGGCTTTACCCCGGTATTTCATAAGCTTGATCTTTGCGATGAAGCCGCCGTTAGATCACTTGCACTCGCCGAACCCGAAATAGGTGGTATCATCCACTTTGCAGCCTTTAAAGCAGTGGGCG
The DNA here is from genome assembly GCF_059491465.1 of Mucilaginibacter sp. Mucisp73. Taxonomy (NCBI): domain Bacteria; kingdom Pseudomonadati; phylum Bacteroidota; class Sphingobacteriia; order Sphingobacteriales; family Sphingobacteriaceae; genus Mucilaginibacter; species Mucilaginibacter sp. Mucisp73. The sequence goes on from NZ_CP168507.1 coordinate 469,456, forward strand.
AATCGGTAAAAAAACCGATGAAATACTATCGGAATAATTTCTATTCGCTTATCAATCTGCTCGAAGCTTATTACGGTAAGGCTATCAATTTTGTATTTTCATCAAGCTGCACAGTTTACGGACAGCCCGAAAAATTACCCGTTACTGAGAATGCCCCGGTGCAACCTGCACAATCGCCATATGGTAATACCAAGCAAATAGCCGAAGAAATTTTGGTTGATATGGTAAATTCCGGCAGCGATTATAAAGTGATTTCGTTGCGTTATTTTAACCCTGTAGGTGCCCATGAGTCTGCTTTGATTGGGGAGTTGCCAATAGGAGTGCCACAAAACCTGGTGCCTTTTATTACACAAACTGCCATAGGCAAACGCGAAAAAATAACCGTTTTTGGTAATGATTATAACACGCCTGATGGTAGCTGCATCCGCGATTATATTCACGTAGTTGATTTAGCGAAAGCCCATGTTGCCGCGTTAAGGCTTGCCGAAAAAGACGAATTTAAAGGTTATGATGTATTTAACCTGGGTACAGGCAACGGCACTTCAGTGTTGGAAGTAATTCACGCTTTTGAAAGCACAACAGGCGAAAAACTGAACTATGAAATTGGCCCGCGCCGTGAAGGTGACGTAGAGCAGGTTTGGGGCGATGTTACTAAATCATCAACCAAGCTTGGCTGGACGGCCGAACTGGGTATTGGCGAAATGATGTCATCGGCCTGGGAGTGGGAAAAATATATTGCTCAAAATCCGTTCAATTAATATCAACAGCAGGGAATGAAAAAGATCATTATAACAGGGGGCGCTGGTTTTATTGGTTCGCATGTAGTGCGCAGGTTTGTGAAAAACTATCCTGATTACAGCATTGTTAATTTAGATAAGCTTACTTATGCGGGTAACCTGGCCAATTTAAAGGATATTGAAAATGAACCTAATTATAAGTTCGTAAAGGGAGATATTGTTGATATTGCTTTTATTAATGAACTTTTTGCGGCTGAAAATCCAGATGCGGTGATCCATCTTGCTGCCGAATCGCACGTAGACCGGTCGATCACTAACCCCCTTGATTTTGTGATGACCAATGTGGTAGGCACCGTAAATTTATTGAATACCGCCCGCGAGCATTGGAAAGGCAAATATGATCAAACCCGTTTTTATCATGTTTCTACCGATGAGGTATACGGTACGCTTGGTGAAGACGGCATGTTTACCGAAGAAACCGCCTATGATCCGCATTCACCATATTCGGCTTCAAAGGCAGGTTCTGATCATTTTGTGCGGGCCTACCAGGATACTTATGGCATGGATACCGTTATATCAAATTGCTCAAACAATTATGGGTCATTCCATTTTCCGGAAAAACTCATTCCGCTGGCAATTAATAATATCAAGCAAAGTAAACCTGTACCGGTATATGGTAAGGGCGAAAATATCCGCGACTGGCTTTGGGTTGAAGACCATGCGCGGGCAATTGATGTAATATTTCATAATGCCAAATCGGGCTCAACCTATAATATAGGTGGGCATAACGAATGGAAAAATATCGACCTGATCAAATTGCTTTGCAGTATATTGGACAAAAAATTAGGCAGGATTGAGGGAGAATCAGCTAAGTTGATCACTTTTGTGACAGACAGGGCCGGGCATGACCTGAGATATGCTATCGATGCAACCAAATTAAAAAATGATTTAGGTTGGGTGCCGGGTATAACTTTTGAGGAAGGTTTGGAAAAAACAGTTGATTGGTACCTGGCTAATGAAGATTGGCTTAATGATGTAACGTCAGGACATTACCAGCAATATTACAGCAGTCAGTATAACGATAGATAAAAAATGTTCGGGCTTTTTAAGAAGAAGAAGGCAATAAGGGAATCAAAACTCAACTATGAAGGAATCATGGTTGATATGCACTCGCATGTGTTACCGGGGATTGACGATGGTGCTAAAACACCCGAAGATTCGGTAGAGTTGATAAAAAAGATGATGGAATTAGGCATAAAAAAAATTATTGCCACACCTCACATCATGATTGACTTTTATCGCAACACGCCCGAAACCATTGGTAACGCGCTTACTATACTAAAAGCCGAGTTGGTTAAACAAGGGATTGATATACCTGTTGAAGCCGCTGCCGAACACTATTTTGATGAAACGTTTGAAGCACGTGTAGAGAACGGCCCGATCATGACCATGGGCGACAACCACGTATTATTTGAATTTTCATTTATAAATCAACCGCCAAATACCTACAGTGTAATTCAAAAGCTTCATGATAAAGGGTATAAACCTATTTTGGCCCACCCCGAGCGCTACCAGTACCTTGACTTAGACATGTTGAGAAACCTGCATAGTTGGGGCCTGGATTTTCAGCTTAATACCATATCCCTCACAGGGTATTATGGTAAAGAGATAAAAAAAATGGCCGAAGACCTGGTTGATAATAGTTTGATAGACTTTATTTCAAGCGATATGCACCACTTAAGGCACGCCACGGCATTTGGCGATGCGCTGAGAACAACCTATATTGAAAAATTGCTTGTCGACTATCCGCTTAAGAATAAGATGTTGTTTTAAACAGGTATTATCCAACAAGAAAAGCGTCATTGCGAGGAACGAAGCAATCCCCGATTAGCAGGTCCGCCCTGTATGGTTCGTGATTGCTTCGTTCCTTATAATGATATGGTCGTAAGTTATTGATTATTAAGTGTATTTTTCTGATGAGTTTTATACCATGGGCGTTGCCTGTGGCCCGGGCTTTCCGTTGCAAGTCCTCGCCTTTCCTGCCCGCAACCCCTCTACTCGCTCCGGGCTTTACACTGCAATCCCTCCTATGTTTACATCTAATATTATTGTAATGATTTTATGAGTGAAAAGAGTGAGAGCACAGCAATCCCAAACAGCCTTGAGCATGTTGAGCGTTAGATATAGCCTCACTCCTTTACTTTTTTGAGTTTGAACAGAATGTAAGGAATACGACCAGGCAGTATATCCAGGATAACCAACAGGAGGAAAAACGAAGAAAGGTTTTCACTTATAACAGTTAAAAACTTTGATCAATGGCAAGCAGATTATTAAAACAAGTAGTAGGTATTGATGTGGCTCAAAAAGAGCTGGTGGTTTCTATCGGCAAGATGGATGAGCAGGCAGTTATAACAGTTTATGCGAACAAGATTTTTCCAAACAATGAAAAAGGATTTGCAAACCTGGAAGTATGGATAAACAAGCAAAGCATCCCCCAATATCCATTAAGATATGTAATGGAGGCCACAGGTGTATACCACGAGCGCCTTGCTTATTATCTGGCCGGCAAAGGGTATGCTGTAAGTATTGTCATGCCCAACAAGATCTCGAACTTCTTCAAGACACTGGAGATCAAAACAATTACCGATAAATCAATGTCTTTTGCCATAGCCATGTTCGGACTTGAAAAGAAACTGGATAACTGGGTACAACCCAAAAGGGTGTTCAGGACCCTGCGGCAGATAACCCGTGAAAGAGAACAACTTATTGCAGAAAGAACCATGATCAAGAACCAGCTACATGCTGAACAGTCCGAAGCTTTTCCGGGGGAAGATACTATCCGCAGAATGATGGACAGGATAAAGATGATTGGTGAACAACTTAAAGAAATACTTACTGAGATTAGAACAGCTGTAGCACAGGACAAACATTTAAAACAAACACTGGCTACCATTACCACTATTCCTGGAGTCGGCTTATTAACGGCCACTGTGATCATAGCCGAAACAAACGGCTTTGAGCTGATCAGGAGTAAAAAGCAGCTGACCAGTTACGCCGGGCTGGATGTCAGGGAAAAAGAATCCGGCTCATCCGTTAAGGGCAAACCCAAGATATCTAAAAGGGGGAACAAGCATTTACGAAAAGCCATGCACTTACCTGCATTAGCGGCCATAAGACATTCAGAAAGATATAAAGCTATATTTGTCCGGATCGTATCCCGAAATAGCGTGAAAATGAAAGCTACTGTAGCAGTACAAAGAAAATTATTGGAGATGGTATACACTATATACAAAACCAACAAACCATTCGAAAAACACTACCTTCAACAGAATGCACACATATCCGAAAATAGTTAGAGCAGTCGCTTCAATTGAAGGACTGCCCTAAACAGGCTAACATAAAGCTGCCTAAGACTCAAAAATAAAAAATAACTTTTGCATATCAACACAGAATCTAACGCGGCCCACGCGCAACACCGCTAAAATATATTTTACATGTCATTACGTTTTTTTTCAGGCTTCCCTGATGGTTACTCGCAATGACATTTTTTGTTTGTAGGCAGCCTCTAAGATTTTGCAATCGTTTTTATTCGTACCTAAGCGCTTCCACCGGATCCAGTTTTGCTGCTTTTTTTGCCGGGTAGTAACCCGATATCAAACCAATAAACGTACACAACACCACAGCAAAGAATAACCATCCCCATGGCACTACAAATGAGCCGCTTATTTGTACAGCAATAAGGTTTCCCGCTGCCATGCCCAGTATCATGCCCGCTGCACCACCTATGAGACAGATCACTATGGCCTCGATTAAAAATTGTTTACGAATGATTGCCGGGGTTGCTCCTATAGCTTTCCGCACACCAATTTCGCGTGTGCGTTCTGTTACTGATACCAGCATGATGTTCATAAGTCCGATGGCGGCACCGATGAGTGTGATGATGCCAACTGCAAAGCCGGCGGCAGTAATACCTGCAAGCTGGCCTGATAGTTCCTTTTGAATGGAATCGCTCCGGCTGATTTCAAAGTTATCCTGGTTAATTACATTAAGCCCCCTTACGTTTCTGAATAAGGAGGTAGCTTCGCCAATGGTAGCGTCAAGGGCGCCGGGACTGGCTACTTTAATAGTTACCGTGAACGACGCATTCTTGGTACTGTCTATCTGTTTAGCTTTCAATACAGGGATCACGCAAAATTTATCGCCCCCGAATGAGCTTGAACCTTTTGATGCAAATACACCAACTATCCTGAACCTATCGGTACCAAGGTATATCGATTTATTTATCGGGTTTTCGGTTTTAAACAGTTTCTTTTTGATCTCATCGCCAATAATGACCACGTTCGATCCATGTTCCAGCTCAGAAGCGGAAAAATTACGCCCGAAAGCCAGCTTTTTACCCGCTGTAACCAGGTAATTTTCGTTTGAGCCCGAGATGGATATATTGGGATTTGTTTTTTGATTGCCGTATTTGGCTACCGCGGTACCAATTACCTCTAAATTAATGGCTACAGCTACCGGCAATTTAAAAGTATTTTTAAAACGCACAGCCTGGTCATAAGTAATGGCCGGATACACTTTACGGTGCCCGCCGTTGCCAAAGTTCAACCCCTCGCCGCGGTTTTGCAGGGTGAATGTGTTGGCGCCAAGATCGGCGAAAGCATCGTTGGTGAACTGTCTGATGCCTTCAATGGCCGTTAAAATACCTACAAGCGCCATGATACCTATCGCTATGATCAGCGCGGTTAACGAGGTGCGCAGCCTGTTGCCGGCTATAGACTGTAATGCAATGGAAATGTTTTCTTTGTAAGAGGTTTTTACCGGCATGGTATAAATATAAAAAACTTGCTGGTATGACTAAGCATTATACTAGTTTGTTACATGCTGATTTAACTTAATTTTTGTGATTGATGTGGGCTAAAGCCCCGATTTGGTAACGTGCTATTTATGTTATAATTTTCCGTTGAATTTAAACCTTAAAATGAAATATTATATCCTGTTTGCTATCTCATCGCTTGTTTTTAGTATTTCAAGCGCATATGGTCAGATTGAAATAACACGGCCGATAGAACAATATGGTTTCAATCAAAAAACGGTAGTTACCAATGAAAAAGGCGAAAAATATACTTATGCTAAATGGCGTGAATTGATGGCAACCGGCTATTATATGTTGAAGCCTGTACAGCATGATAGTGATAGTTCTGCTTTTATATTAACCAAACGTGACCCGCTCGCTGATGGCGTTTTGCCGGCTAATGCCAATAAGCCGCCCGAAACCAGGTTTTTTAAAACGGGCAATACCTTTAGCTTTTTCAATATGAGAGATGTTAACGGTAATGTAATTACAGCTGCGGAGCTGAAAGGGAAAATAGTTGTGCTCAATTTTTGGTTTATTGCCTGCCCGCCATGCAGATATGAAATGCCCGAACTGAACCGCCTTGTCGACGCTTATCAGAATAATAAGGATGTTGTATTTATTGCAATTTCGTTAGATAAAACTGAACAGGTGGAGCGATTCCTGAAGGTGTCGCCATTTAAATACCATGTGGTTAGCGATTCGATGCCTTTGTTTTCTTACTATGGAGTTGATGAGTGCCCGGTAAGCCTGGTTATTGACAGGGACGGGGTTATACGGTTTAACAGCCAGGGCTATGGCGATGGAACGGTGCCAGATTGGATCAGGAAAACGATATCTGATATTAAATAGTGGGTTTAAATATCACTCGTTAACTAAATATATATACCGCTTAATGATTTACCGTATTATTGTTGCAGCCCTTCAAAAACAAAAGCCGCTTCATGTTTTACAATGAAACGGCTTCCTATATTTTAACCGGGGGTAATTAAACCGAGAAAGAAGAGCCGCAGCCGCAGGTGCTGGCAGCATTGGGATTGTTGAAAGTAAAACCACGGGCATTTAATCCGTCCTGGTAATCGATTTGCATACCGGCCAGGTATAAACCGTGCGCTTTGTGCATGAAAACTTTAATACCATCAATAATATATTCCTGGTCGCCGTCTTTTTTCATGTCGAAGCCTAAAATATAGTTCATGCCCGAACAGCCACCACCCTCAACACCAACACGTAAACCAAATTCGTCATTTATTTCTTGCTGGTCTTTTAATTTAAAAAGTTCCTTTACTGCGCCCGGTGTAAAAGAAACCGGAGCAGCTTCAACAGCTATACTCATCTTTATTTTTATTTATTCAACACAAATATAACGTAAAATGCAGATTTTTGTTAGTGTCATAATTTTATGACCCCTGTATAACATTTATAAACATGCCCACTCTACCTTTTTTGTTTGATATTTTAAAATATACTATTTCGGGCTTAGGCGTTGTGTATATCGCTTTTTACCTGTTTAAACCATATCTTGATAAATCAGAAAGTATCCAGCTATTGGAATTAAAGCGTACCGTCAGTAATCAGACCCTGCCATTACGTTTACAGGCCTATGAAAGGGTTGTACTTTTTATTGAAAGGGTTAATCCTGCAAGTTTACTTATTCGCCTTAACGGATCGGCCGATACCGCCGCCGAATTGCAGGCTATTATTGTTAACGAGGTGCGCAACGAGTTTCAGCATAACATTACGCAGCAAATTTATGTAAGCGCCCGGGTTTGGAACGTGGTAAAAAGGGTAAAGGACGATACCATTAATATGATCAATAATGCTGTAAAAGCTTTACCGCCGGATACATCGGCGCTTGAGCTAAGCAAGGTGATCCTGGTGCATTTAAGTAAGCTGGAAGATAACCCTTATGATGTGGCACTTGGGCTCATCAGGAAGGACATGGAAGAATTATACTAAGCTTATGGCCAGGGATAAAAAAATTACCACTACATCGGGTATCGAAATTAAGGAGGTTTATACCGAACCTTCAAATATGAGTGAATTGCCCGGTGAGTTCCCCTTTACCCGCGGTATCCAAAAAGATATGTACCGGGGCAAACCCTGGACCATGCGTCAATACGCCGGTTTTTCAACCGCCGAAGAATCAAACAAGCGCTACCACTATTTATTAAGCCAGGGTACAAATGGTCTTTCGGTAGCCTTCGATCTCCCAACACAAATAGGCTATGACTCCGACCACCCCCTTGCCGAGGGTGAGGTAGGCAAGGTAGGCGTAGCCATTGATTCATTAAAAGATATGGAGGTTTTATTTGAGGGTATTGAACTTAAGAATATCACCACCTCCATGACCATCAACGCAACCGCTCCTATTTTGCTGGCCATGTATATTGCCCTGGCCAAAAAGCAAGGAGCAGATCTCAAGCAAATCTCCGGCACCATACAAAACGATATATTAAAAGAGTATGCTGCCCGCGGCACCTATATATATCCCCCTGCGCCATCCATGCGGCTCATTACCGATGTATTTGAATACTGCAGTAAAGAGGTGCCCAAATGGAATACTATCTCCATATCAGGTTATCACATCCGCGAAGCAGGCTCAACCGCCGTGCAGGAACTGGCATTTACTTTGGCCAACGGCAAAGCCTATTTAAAGGCCGCGCTGGATAAGGGACTTGATATTAATGTGTTTGCCAAGCGCCTTTCTTTCTTTTTTAACTGTCACAGTAATTTTTTTGAGGAAATAGCCAAGTTCCGTGCCGCCAGGCGCATGTGGGCGCATATTACCAAACAATTGGGGGCTACCGATGCCGGCGCCCAAAAACTTCGCTTTCATACGCAAACGGGCGGCTCAACATTAACAGCACAACAGCCGCTTAATAATATTATAAGGGTAAGCAACCAGGCAATGGCTGCCGTGCTGGGGGGCACACAATCATTACACACCAATGGGTATGACGAAGCCTTGTCGTTACCAACAGAAGCCGCAGCCAAAATAGCCTTGCGCACCCAGCAGATCATCGCGTTTGAAAGTGGTGTTACCGATACGGTTGACCCGCTTGCCGGTTCATACTTTATCGAAGCATTGACAGATGAGATGGAAGCCGCTGCCCAATTGTATATAGATAAGATTGATGCCATGGGTGGCGCGGTAAAAGCCATAGAGCAGGATTATATCCAGCAGGAAATAGCAGCCTCTGCTTACCAGTATCAACAGGAGATTGAAACCGGCGAAAAAGTTATAGTAGGCGTTAACCGGTTTACCCAGCAGGAGGAAGCCCCTGTTAATGTGTTTAGGGTGGATGACGCGATCAGAAAAATGCAGTCGGAAAAAATTGCTGAGCTAAAAAGGGAGCGTAATAGTAACGATGTTGAGAAAAGTTTACACCTTTTGGGAATAGCTGCGACCGGTACTGAAAACTTAATTCCTTTTATCGTAACTTCGGTAGAAAGCTATGCTACCCTTGGGGAGATCGCCGATGTATTGCGAGGTGTTTTTGGAGAGTATTAGCATCGTGGTGTGGCTTCCGTGCATGTATTATAGTGCACCACAAATCAACAAACCTGGTTTTTATTTTTTATAAGGCACTAAACCAGTGCGTTATTTTTTTGTTTGCAATAACCATCAAAAAAGTGCAAACATTACCCATGTTTTGGCGTATAACTAAGGGCTGTAATTGACAGTTTTATTATTCTTTTTTTTGAAATTTCAAAAAAAGAAAAAAACAATTGAGAAATATTCGGATTGTGATTTTTATATCAAAAATTATGTTATCCATACGAAAATTTCATTAAAAAATCGAATTTGTTAGTAAAAAGCCAAATGTTAAAAAAGTGAAAATTTAATTTTTTTATAAGCTTTTTTTGGCAATATTCGATGTTCCGTAGCAAGGCCAAAAGTTGTTTCGCTGGGGGTTGGAAATCAATATTTTACTTTTATTTATATGGAAAAAACTTGTACGAACGTTTGGAATAGCTGCCTTCAGATCATCAAAGACAACATACCGGCCCAGAGTTTTAAAACCTGGTTTGAGCCGATAAAAGCTTTGAGAATGGAGGGAAGCGTATTAACCATACAAGTACCAAGTTTATTCTTTTACGAGTGGCTTGAAGAGCACTATGTAGGGTTACTGCGCAAGACAATAAAAAAACAATTGGGCGACGAAGGACGTTTAGAGTATAATATAGTTGTTGAGCAATCATCAAGTAAACCATACACAACTAACATGCCTTCAAACGGAAATGGCGCTGATTCAAAACATCAGAGTATGCCGATACCTATTTCAATTAACAAGGATATTAAAAACCCCTTTGTTATACCCGGGCTTAAAAAGTTGAATGTAGATCCTCAGCTTAACCGTAACTATACCTTCGAAAACTTTGTTGAAGGTGATTGCAACCGTTTGGCCCGCTCTGCAGGTTATGCAGTTGCCGCTAAACCCGGAGGTACTTCATTTAACCCTTTAATGATTTACGGCGGTGTAGGTTTGGGTAAAACCCACCTGGCACAAGCTATTGGTAACGAAATTAAGCGCACTCTGCCCGATAAACTGGTACTGTATGTATCATGCGAAAAATTTACGCAGCAATTTGTTGATGCTTTAAAGCACAATAATATTAATGATTTTGTGAACTTTTACCAGGCCATTGACGTGCTGATCATGGACGATGTGCACAACTTTGCCGGTAAGGAAAAGACACAGGATTTCTTCTTCCATATATTTAACCACCTGCACCAATCGGGGAAGCAGCTGATCATTACATCAGATAAAGCGCCTAAGGATCTGGCCGGTTTGGAAGAACGCCTGCTTTCGAGGTTTAAATGGGGCTTATCTGCCGATTTGCAGATCCCTGATCTGGAAACCCGTATGGCCATCCTGAAAAACAAAATTTACCAGGATGGCATCGATCTGTCAAACGATGTGATCGAATACGTTGCTCATAACATCGACAATAACGTACGTGAACTGGAAGGCGCTATGGTATCATTACTGGCGCAGTCAACCCTTAACCGTAAGGAGATTGACCTGAACCTGGCTAAACAAATGTTGAAAAACTTTGTGAAGAACTCATCTAAAGAAATTTCGATGGAGTATATCCAAAGTTTAGTGTGCGAGTACTTTGAAGTGCCTATTGAAATGGTAAAATCTCAAACCCGCAAACGTGAAATTGTACAGGCCCGTCAAATATCGATGTACCTGGCTAAGGCACATACCAAAAGTTCATTAAAGTCAATCGGCCATTTTTTTGGTGGCCGTGACCACTCAACCGTAATCTATGCCTGCCAAACTGTAGAGGATTTGATTGACACGGACAAGAAGTTTAAAGGATATGTTGCCGATATTCAAAAGAAACTAAAGATGTCGTAATACACACGGCTTTGAATAAACGAAAGCCTTGCATCTTATTGTGGCCGTTGCGCAACAGGGCTTAAAATGGCTGAATAATTAATTTGCAGAGCAAATGGTTATTCGGCCATTTGCTTTTATCGCCATCCCTAAAGCGTTTAATGAGTGCTCTGTTATTGAGATACAGGCCGAAAAAGTATTAATAAAAGCATCAGAATGGTTCCCGGGTATTTTTCTTATTCTTCTTCTGACCTTTGTTGAAACGCCATTGACAAGTTTTTTAAGGTTATAGGCAACGGCGGCCATGATCATACATTTATTGGCCAATTCGAGCCCTTTTGTGTTTACCTGTTTCATGCCTGTAAAATTGATCAGGGTGCCCAGTACCGGTTCTACCGTACTTTGTCTTACTTTCCTGGCCTTGCTCCCTTGTCGGGTTTGCATGCGTTCATGCATTTCTATATAAAGGTCTTTAGCTACGGAATCCTTAAACACTTTAAAGCCTTGCAGATTAGCGCAGGTGCTTTTAAGCGGACAGTCCCTGCAATCTTTAACACTGGTACGATATATCTTATGGGTATTATCGTTCTCTGCTTTTTTGAAGTTGTGAAAAGTAAGGTATTTGCCTTCAGGACAAACATACCGGTCTTGCTCCCCGTCATAACTGAAGCCCTGCCGGCTTTCCCTGCTTTGACATCCTGACCTGTTAGGTATGAAGCCTTTAATATGATTATCAGCTAAAAACAGAAGCGCCGCTTCACCGCTATAACCTGTATCGGCAAGCACATCTTCTATTTCCATGCCATTATCTTTAAGGTTTCCGGCGACATGGGTAAGGATATCAGGCAGACATGGTGCATCTCCTCTATCTGCATGAAAGGCCTGGATGTGTGTAATAACGTGGTTTTGTGTATCTACGCTTACATGAGCCGAATAGTTCAGCCGCGTTGTTTTTCCGGGTTTCACCGATAACCGGGCATCAGGGTCTGATGGGCTGTAACGCTTGCTGTTCGCTTTCTTATCAACTTTAGCGTTCTTTCTCGGCTTAGGCTTGGTGTTTTCATCCGGTATGTCCCCAGCCGGGGCTTCATCATTATGATCGTCCAATTGCTTGCCATAAGTTGATGCATCATTCATGATCTCGCGTTCGACCAAACTTGACATAGCTGCATTGGCTTTGACAAATGCGCTATCGATAGCCTGTCTTTTACCTGCTACCAAACCTGCATCAATACACTTTTTCAGAACCTGTTTAAACACAGCTGTAAACTCATCTTCTCCATAAAGCTGGCGTGTGCGGCTTAATGTCGAATGCCAGGGAAGTTCTTCATCCAGATCATATCCTATAAAATAGAGGATATCCATGCGCATACGTGAGGTAGCAATAATGCGCCTATCGCTATTCAGGTTCTCTAAATAACCAACAAGCATTAGTTTGAAAAACACAACCGGGTCAATGCTCTTTTGACCCTCTGTACCATAATATTTGGCCGTTGTATCATAAACAAAGTGGAGATCAAGTATGTCTTTCAAACGCCTGTAGAAGTTATCAGCCGGAACATAGTCTGAAAGCTGAAACCTGATGAAGAGCTTTTCCTGATAATCTTTTTTGCCTTGCATGTCCTTAATATACAAAATAAATCTCTGACTACCAAATAGTTAATCAAAGAAAAAGACCCGATCAAAACTTTATTCGATCGAGTCTTTTCTCAGTTGCGCAACGGCCACCTTATTGTGCAGGGCTTTTTTGATGGAAGAAACTGCGGTAACTCTAAAAATTCAGTAATGCTTCCATCGTTTATAAAAATAATGTACCCTCCATTACAATCACCGACGAACCACTTACCAAAATATTTTCGGGCGTTACCCTGATGTGAACGGTAGATGGATGATTTACCAGTACTCCCTGCAAAATTTTATAATCTTGGTTGATATTTATATAATTGGCCTGCTGCAAAAATCCGGCGAGGGGACCGGCAGCTGTGCCTGTAGCTGGATCTTCGTCAATGCCATATGCCGGGTTAAAAAAGCGGGTTTCGGTTAGATAGCCACCCTCTGAAACATCGGTTGTGAATAAGTAAAACCCTTCAAAGCCGTAATTTTTTGAAATTTCTTTGAGCTTATCAGGGTTGGGTATAGCCTGATTAAGCAGCGCTCTGTTTTTTACAGGAACCATGGTGTGGGCTACTTCTGTTTTCATGATGGTAGGCTTCCAGTTATTTAATTCCAGATCGCTTGTTTCTAAGCCGAGTGCTGGCGCCACAATTTCCGGGCTAATAGTACCAAGGTTCTTCGCGGCCTGCTGTTTTACTGCTACCAGTATCAGGCCGTTTTCTTCACTGATCACAACGGGCAATTTTTCATTCTTCATAGTTACCCAATGCTCATCACCCTGACCGTTAAAAATATCCCATCCCTTAAGCAAAGCCAGGGATACAGCGCCCAGCAAATTATGACCGCCGCCACCAACCTCATAATTACCCGGAGTAAATGAACGTACCTTCAATAATTTTTCAGCATCAGAGTACCGTACAAAGGATGTTTCGGAATAGCCGAATTCGCGGGCTATGTTGTAGTATTGAGATAATTCCAGCTCGTCGTCACACCACACTACCGACAGCGGGTTGCCTTTATATGGTTGGTGGGTGAATACATCAAGTATGTAGTAAGGTAATTTTTTCATTTGATAGATTTTTGCTTGTGCAAAGTAGTGAAGGCTTTCAGGGTAAATGTCAGCCCAGTTTAAAAATGAAGAAGGACTGGATTAGTTTTTTTTCTCTTATCAGCAAATGATTAAATCAGCATATCAACTTGATTACAAATGAGGTATATTTAGTTATGAAAAAACTTATCCTCGCAGTATTTATTTTATTGTCGTTCCAATCCTTCGCCCAGCAAACGGAGCAGGATGCTATTAAGCAAACCATCAATACCATGTTTAATGCCATGCGTAAGGGCGATAGCACGATGCTTAGATCCACCTTTGCTAAAGGAATCGCTTTTCATAGCGTAGCCAATAAAAAAGATGGCTCAACAGCTTTGGAAATTGAAAACCCTGATGACTTTGTTAAAATGGTTGGCACGCCGCACAAAGGTATTTATGATGAACGAGTAACCTTTGCCGATATCAAAATTGATGGCCCGCTGGCCAGTGTTTGGGCACCATATAAGTTTTATTTAGATGATAAGTACAGCCATTGCGGGGTAGATGTTTTCCAACTGATGAAAACTGCCGACGGCTGGAAGATCATTTACATAGTTGATACCCGGCGAAAGGATAATTGCCCGGAGTGATTTTACATCACTCCCAGCTTCATCATACCATAAAATAAACCGGCGCAATGCATGGCCTGTTTTATTTCGTTGTTGAGCAATAATTGTTTTACCTCTTCAATAGTGTATTCTTCAACAATCAAGTCCTCCAGTTCATCGAGGTGTTGGCCTTGCACCTTTTTGCCGCCTTTGGTAAAGTAGGTAAATGTTTGATTGTTGGCAGTGGATGGGTTGCCGTACACGGTGCAGATCAGTTCAAATTCGTCAAACTGGTAGCCGGTTTCTTCCAGCAATTCCCGGCGTATTGCGTGTACAGGTTCTTCGCCGGCGTCAATCACACCGCCCGGAATTTCGAGCGAGATAACACCTGCGGCATGACGGTATTGTTTCACCATCAATACTTTATTGTCTTCGGTTATGGCTACTGCATTAACCCAGTTTGAATATTCAAGTACATAATAATCTTCAACAATTTTGCCGTTTGGCATTTCGCACTTGTCGATGCGGAGCGTGGCCCACGGGCCTTTATGGATGTATGATGATGAAAGTAGTTTCCAGGTGAGATCTTTACTCATAGTTTTTTTGCAGAAATTGATAGATAGCGTTACGCTTGTTTATGTTTTCGAATGATGCTCGATTATGATTCTTCTCCAGTCGGTTAAATATAGAAATGATCTTTTGTAAGGCGGCCAAGGTTTCGTCATTAGCTTCAAAAGGTTCATAATACATGTATAACAACTGAGCTAAAGCATCCAGCTTTTCGGGCGAATAGTTTCTCTCGTTGAGTAAAATGTCAAAATCTTCGATGCTTAGTTCAAGCAGATCGTTCAGTTTTAGATCGTACTCGTCCTGAAGCATTTGATCAGCATGTTGAATAAATGCTTCAGGATTTGCAGCGTTTTTGAAGCCCGCCAGTCTTGTTATTGAATATACGATCTTTTCAATCTCGCGTAAGATGAAGTCTTTTTGCATTGGTTAAGATGTGTTATACCGCGAACGACTACCAGCTGCCGCTTGAGCCGCCGCCGCCGCCGCTTCCGCCGCCAAAACCACCAAAGCCGCCACCACCTCCGCCGCCTGAAAAGCCTCCCCAATCGCCACCACTGCTCCGGCCTCCTCCGCCAAGCATGTTACCTGCCAGGAACCACCAGAATGGGCTTGCACCTCCACGACGGCCAATGATTTGCCTGCCGCCTCCGCCTCCGCGATTGCGGAATACCAGGATCAGGATAACTACGACTATGACAATGACTATAAAACCAGCCGGGCCGCCATTGCTTTGCTTTTGTTTTTTAGCGGCTTTATACTCACCCCTCATGGCTTTGATAATACTGTTGGTACCAGCATCAAGGCCGCCATAATAGTCGCCTTGTTTAAAATGGGGTTTAAGGTCGTTTTGGATAATATCCTGCGTAACAATATCAGGCAAGGCGCCCTCGGCGCCGTAGCCGGTTTGGATACTCATTTTACGGTCACCAATAGCAACCAATACCAATACGCCATTATTTTTGTCTTTTTGCCCTATGCCCCATTTCCGCAACAGTTGAACGCCGTAGTCGTTAATGTCATAATTACCTGTAGATTTCAGGATCACCACTGCAATTTGTGTTGAAGTGGAATCATTGAAGGCTACCAATTTAGTTTCCAGTCGCTGTTTATCAGCGGGGTTTAAGGTGTTGGTATAATCTGTAACGAGAGTATTGGAGCGTTCCGGAAAATCCTGAGCAATTGCGGCAATAACGCAAAGTGTAAATCCGAAAAACAGTATAAACTTTTTGAGCATGTTTTTAATTTTTAATCGCCATCCATAAAGGCTATATCATCCGGAAGTTCGTTTTGATCGCCATCTTGATGAGGGAAATATTTTTGGAGCTGTTCGCCGGCAATTTTAAGTCCTGTAACAATTCCTTCAACAATATCGCCATATTTAAAATGCTGCAGCATATCATCGCGGGTGGTATCCCAAAAATCGGGAGGGACAACCTGGTTAATACCGGCATCGCCTATGATAGCAAATTTGCGGTCGACGGTGGCCACATATACAAGCACCCCATGCCTGAGCTTGGTTTTATGCATATTGAGCTGTTGGAAATATTTTGCAGCACGGTCAAGAACATTTTCACTGCACCGCTTTTCGATGCACACCCTGATTTCGCCCGATGAGCGGTGCTCAGCATCTTCAATAGCTTTGCGGATGCGCTGCTGTTCCTCTTCGTTAAATACAGCCATATATTTTGATTTATGATTTCACCGATTTGTTATGATTTCACCGATAACCAGAGATTTCGCCGACCTTCAAAAAAATGGTGAAATCACAGAACAATCAGTGTAATCCCATCAAATTAATTAAACTCTACTTTAGGGGCTTTGTCGGCGCCTGGTTCGGCAGTAAAATAACCCTTTTCAGAGAAACCGAACATTTTGGCAGTTATATTGGCTGGGAACGAACGGATCTTGCTGTTGTATTCCTGAACGGCATCATTAAAATCTTTGCGCGATACATTGATCCTGTTTTCGGTGCCTTCCAGTTGAATCTGAAGGTCATGGAAGTTAGAGTTCGATTTCAGATCGGGATAGTTTTCGGTAATGGAAAGCAATTTGCCCAGGGCCGCGCTTAACTCACCCTGTGAGGCCTGGAAAGCTTTTATTGATTCGGGGGTAAGCTTATTGGGGTCAACCTGTACCGATGTTGCCTTTGAACGGGCTTCAACCACAGCTGTAAGGGTGCTTTTTTCAAAATTTGCTGCGCCTTTTACGGTATTAACTAAATTGGGGATCAAGTCGCTGCGGCGCTGATAATCGCTTTGCACGGCACCCCATTTAGCTTTAACAGTTTCATCTAATTTAACCATACTGTTATAGCTGCATGAACTTAAGGACATAGCTGCAGCTATGATTAATATAACCGAGAATAACTTTTTCATTTGTTTTTCGTGTGTTTTTGTGACGTTTTGGGTTAGAGTGCAAATCACGTACCGTTGTTACAAAGGGAGTGAGTTGCTGACAAGGTGTCAAGTTACGGCTTTTTGGTAAATTATAGAAAGATGGGAGGTGTAAGATGTGCGATATGAAAAATTTTGCACAAATATCTATTCTTTATAAAAGCCGAAAGCCCCATCAGGGGCTGCGTCTTTGTAAATGATTTGTATAAGGTTAATGGCGGAACCCGCTTATCCTGCCAGGCAATGTTCTTCGCGCATGGTTAGTTTCGCTACCATATCTTTTAAAAGCGTACGGGCGCGGTGCAGTGTAGTGCGTGATAAAAGTTCGCTCATGCCCAGCGACGAACCTATTTCCTGGTGCGAGTATCCTTCAATGGCGTACATGTTAAAAACAGAGCGGTATGTTTTTGGTAATTTTTGTACCAATTTCATCAGGTCTTTAGCTTCAAGTCCATTATCATTAAATGAGCTGCTGATAGGTATAGCGGCGGCTTCCTCTGCTGCAAAATCATCAACCAAAACTATTGGCTTTAACTTGCGATAACGTGATATGGCACAATGTACCATTATGCGGCGGATCCATCCTTCCAAACTTCCTTCACCGCGGTAGTTTTTCATGTTGCGGAACATTTTTATAAAACCTTCCTGTAATATATCCTGTGCCTCGTCTTTATCGGTTGCATAACGCATGCAAACAGCAAGCATACGTGGTGCTAATAACCTGTATAATTGTTCCTGGCTCTTCCTGTCGTTAGTCATGCAGCCATTCCATATAGTTTGTAAGCGTTCGTCGGCGGTAGTCATTGTTTTATTATTTAAATACATGAGGTGCATGCCAATCTAAGTGCCATTTTGTAATTTATTGATTTTCAGTATTTTATTTTTTATTGGCTTTTAAAACTGTTCGATAGCGTACGGTCAATGTGCAAAGCCGAACGGTTTTGAGCGTATTGAGCACTAACAGAATGGGGGTAATAATTAAAATTTAGCCGATAATATTTATACAAAATGGGGGTTAACACTTTTTTGGATAAAAAAACGCCCAATTGTTTGATTGTTAGATATATATGCAAATGTTAGCCCTGAATTCTGTTAACCCTGTTAACCCCCCATTTGTTAGCAGCGTCAATCCAACCCAAAACTATATACCGCCTAAAGCTTAATAAGAAAAGGAGGGTAATCTTGATTACGATACAGCTTCCGGGTGAAAATGAGCTCAGGTAAAAATTGCTGATCAAAGTCTCCCCCTTTGGGGGAGATTTAGAGGGGGTTTCTTAACTTTGCACCATCCGGGATAAAAACCCGGCATTAGTCATGACAAAAGAAACAGAGATAGTTTGTCCTCCCGGACAACAGGAAGATGAGGCGGTTTTAAAGCAACTGGCATCAGCAGCCCTTAAAATTCCCCTAAAAAATATTACGGCATTAAAAATTTTAAAGCGTTCCATTGATGCGCGTGGCCGCCGTGTAGTCTACCGCATGCAGGTGAGGGTTTTTATGCAGGAAGCTTATCTCCCTGAAGTATTTACCATCAATTACCCCAACGTGCAATTTGGCCGACCAGTAATCATCGTTGGTGTAGGCCCGGCCGGATTATTTGCCGCACTGCAATGCATCGCACTTGGATTAAAACCAGTTGTTATTGAACGGGGCAAGGATGTAAAACAACGCCGCCGAGATTTGGCTAATATCAACAAACAAGGCCTCGTTAACCCCGAGTCAAATTATTGCTTTGGGGAAGGCGGGGCAGGTACTTATTCGGATGGTAAGCTGTATACCCGCTCAACCAAGCGGGGAGACGTGAACCAGGTGCTTAAAATGTTTGTGGCTCATGGTGCCGCCGAAGATATCTTGATTGATGCCCGTCCGCACATCGGCACCAATAAACTGCCGCAAATTATCACTGCCATGCGCGAAACCGTACTGAACGCAGGCGGAGAGATCATGTTTGATACCAAAGTGACCCAACTGCTGGTGGATTTTGGAAAAATTAAAGGCGTAAAAATAGCTGCTGGAGAAAAGATCGTGGCTGATGCTGTGATCCTGGCTACAGGCCACTCGGCAAGGGATGTGTTTGAAATGCTACATAGCCAGAATATTTTAATTGAGGCCAAGCCTTTTGCTTTGGGGGTAAGGATCGAGCATCCGCAGGAAATAATTGATCGCGCACAATATCATTGCGAGTTGCGAGGCCATGACCTGCCACCATCATATTATAGTCTTGTCGAGCAGGTTGACGACCGCGGTGTGTTTTCTTTTTGTATGTGCCCCGGTGGTATCATCGCACCGTGTTCAACCGAGCCCGGCGAAATTGTGGTGAACGGATGGAGTCCGTCTAAACGGAACAACCCTTTCGCAAATTCGGGCACTGTGGTGCAAATTAATTTAGAGGATGTTGCCGGCGATGATAATGATCCTTTCAAGATGCTCAACTTTCAGAAGCAGGTTGAACAGGCTGCTTTTGTAGCCGGTGGCGGTAATCTGGTAGCGCCCGGACAACGGATGGTTGACTTTGTGCAGAACCGTTTATCAAACGATTTACCCGTTAATTCATACTTGCCCGGTACTAAAAGCGTTGAACTGAAAGAAGTGTTACCGGGGTGGATCAATGAACGCTTGCGCAAAGCGCTACCGGTATTCGGTAAAAAAATGAAAGGCTATTATACCAACGACGCCATTTTGGTTGGTGTTGAATCGCGTACGTCATCACCTGTTAAAATCCCTCGCGACAGGGAGACCTTACAGCACCCACAGGTTAGGGGTTTATTTCCCTGCGGAGAGGGGGCGGGCTATGCGGGTGGTATAATTTCTGCTGCTATTGATGGAATTAACTGTGCAACTGCTGCTTTAAAAATATTATCATGACCACATCTCAAAAATTATTTAACCAGCTTCAAAGCGTTTTGTCGGGCCAGCCATGGTATGGCCCCTCAGTTTATTCCATTGTTGATAATATCAGTTTTGAAGCTGCCTATGAAAAGCCCGCTGGCTCAATACATAATATTGCCGCTATTATTTTGCACATGACCGGATGGACGGAAGAAGTAATGGACCGCATGAATGGCATGGACGCACAGTTGCCGGTTCGTGGTGACTGGCCTGAACCCGGCCTGCCCGACGAACAAAAGTGGAAATGGATTGTTGAAGATATAAAGCTGGTAAACGTAAACCTGGCAGGCTTTATCCAAAATTTCCCGGAAGAAAAATGGAACGAGCCTGTTACCAAAAAGGGCGGAGAAGCCGGAGAAACTTACGAATGCCAGGTGACCGGTTTGATACAGCATCATATTTATCATTCCGCGCAAATTGCTTTACTAAACAGGATGATCAATGGCTAATAAAAAAACATTAATATTAGGGGCAACACCCGATACCAGCAGGTACGCCAATTTTGCGGCTATCCGCCTGGTTGAACGCGGGCATACCATTGTTAATGTTGGCATAAAAACGGGCGAAGTAGCTGGTGTACCTATTGAAAAACCTGAAACGATACATCATGATATTGATACCATAACGCTGTATGTTGGCCCACAAAATCAACCTCCGTTGTATGATTATATATTGAACACAAAGCCCAAACGGATCATCTTTAATCCAGGAACCGAAAATACCGAACTGAGGCGTAAAGCCAGCGAACAAGGTATCGAAACCGAGTACGCCTGTACGTTAGTAATGTTATCGATAGGGGAGTATTAAATTTGGTAACCGTAATTTTGAATTACCGGCCGCCAATAATCGAGGTTTTTATCCCAGGCATGGCATCCAAATGGTAGTTTATTATTGTTTATTTTTATAGCTCGTTCGGGAAATAATTCGATTGAGAAACCCGTGGCTTTTTTATAAGAAGGGATATTAAGTACTTTTCTTTTCCTGTTAACTTCGATGCTCCAAAAAACATCTTCGTTGAAGTAATGATCATGGCTAAGGCTTAAATATCGTTTTGCCTGGTTTTTCATATTGATGCAGAGTTCATGAAATTTATTTACCCTGCGCAAGGAGAAACCACCGTTACCAACCCCGTTTTCAAATTGCATAGGTGATGGCCGGCCATCTTTTTGAACGTCGAACTTTAAATGCAGCCATCGCTGAAGTTTGGACTTTACAGCTTTAACAACATCCGGGTAACCGTACTTATGGATCCATGGCGCACCTATATAATCATAGCCCTGTGTGCACCATTCCATTAATTCATCGCTAAATACAAATGCATCAAGTTGATGTATCAGCATGAAATCGTAAGTTAAAAAGCTTCGGTAAAATTCTTCCGAAAGCATAAGTGCATTATAGCCTTTAATATTTTTAAAATACCTGTCGTCGAAATTAATTACATTAGCTATGGCATCTAATTGGGCTTCATCGGGCAATATAAGGTTATGTGGTTTAATAACTATTATATCATGGGCCGATAATACTTTAGTTGCCTGTACAAGAGCCGTGTGTTCGAGATTGCTCATAACAGGCTTATAAAAAGGGATCACTACTGCTGCTTTCACGGGTAAAAAAAGAAAAAAGTTGATGTTTTGTTTTAAACTTTAGCTGTTTGTGGCAGTTGCTGTGTTTAGGAAAAACTCCACGCACGAATACTGTTGTGATAAAAACAGTTGTTCGTTATAATAATACTGCAGTGATATTAGCGAAATAATAACGTCGAACGCTACAGATTGTTATCAAAAAATGTGTAACACTTAAGCTACATAAACAGGCTGCAATCTATATATGTACGAAATATCTTTAGATTTTTTTAGTATATAATAAGGGCAGGAGGTGCACTTTAGTTATAAGTAAGCATGCCCTGGGTTTGCAAATCAAAAACCTTTCAAAGCAAATAAGAGCCTACGCCTGGGCATTAAAAGCCTGCATATCTATCAGCTTTTTATATACGCCATTGTTTTGAAGTAATTCTACATGTGATCCCCGTTCAACAATACTGCCGTTTTCAAGCACAATTATAATGTCTGCATTTTGAATGGTGCTTAAGCGATGAGCTATGATAAGTGAAGTTCTGTTCTTCATTAGATTGTTTAAAGCTTCTTGAACCAGCTTTTCTGATTCGGTATCCAGGGCTGATGTTGCTTCATCAAGTAACATAATCGGCGGGTTGTTCAGCACCGCCCGGGCAATACAGATACGCTGACGCTGGCCTCCCGATAGTTTGGTGCCGCGGTCGCCGGTGTTGGTTTGATAACCCTTGCCTGTTTCCATAATAAAGTTATGTGCATTAGCTATGCGGGCAGCCGCTTCAACTTCTTCCTGGGTCACATTTGGCTTGCCGAATGCGATATTATTAAATATCGTATCATTAAATAAAATCGACTCCTGGTTCACAATGCCCATTAAAGCCCTTAATGATTCCATAGTAACAGTTTGGATGTTTTTACCGTCGATAGAGATCGTACCTGACTGGGGTTCACTGAACCGTGGCAGTAGATCCATTAAAGTAGATTTTCCACCACCTGAGGGCCCAACCAGCGCTACTGTTTTTCCTTTCGGAATTTCGAGGTTGATGTTTTTAAGTACGTATTTCTCAGTTTCAATTAGCTGTTTTTCGGTACCCGAAACCTGGGCAGCATCAGGTTTAATAGTATATGCAAATGATACGTTTTCGAAACTGATCCTATCCTCAAAACCAGTTAGCTCCGTGGCATTGGGTGCATTAACAATTAATGGCTTCTCATCTATGAGTGCCAATACGCGTTCACCCGCTGCTATGCCCGAATGGATATTGCTAAATGAATCGGATATAGCCTTGGCCGGGCGCATGATCTGCGAAAACATAGCAATATAAACTATGAAATTATCGGCAGATAGTGTACCCTGGTGACTGATAATTAACGAGCCGCCATATAATACTATTCCTGCAACCATTAATACACCCAAAAATTCAGATACCGGCGAGGCCATTTGCTGCCTCTTTGCCATAGAGCGGGTAATTCTTGAATATTCTTTGTTTTCGTGATCAAAGCGGTTTTTTATAAACGAAACTGCATTAAATGCTTTGATAATCTTGATGCCTGATAAGGCTTCATCAAGATTACTGATCATGTTGCCGTAAGTTTGCTGTGATTCTGCAGCTTGTTCTTTCAAACGCTTAACTATCCTTGATATGATAAATGCCGAAACAGGGATTATCAGCATGGAAAACAACGTCAGTTTAACTGATATTACAAATAAAAATACAAGATAGGTTAAAAGCTGGAAAGGCTCTTTAAATGCAACCTGCAAAGTACCCGTTACCGAAAACTGAACAACCTGCACATCTGCTGAGATCTTTGAAAGGATATCACCCTTGCGTTCATTACTAAAATAACCCAGGTGCAGGTTCATAACATTGTTAAAAACAGTACGGCGCAGGTTAAGCAGGGTGTATATACGCAGGTTTTCCATAATCCGCTGTGAAAAATAACGAAACAGGTTGCTTAGTAATACAGACACAACTATGGCTGCGCAAACAAATTTCAAAGCCCCGAGCGGGCCATAAGTTAAATTGGCTTCGTGTGCAAAATAGTCGAAATCTTTTAGGGGGTTCCACCAGTTTGCCGGTTTGGTAACCGCTTCGCCGGTTTTGGGGTCAAAAATTGTTTTTAGCAATGGTGCCAGTAAAGCAAGATTAAGAGTATTAAATATTACCGAAAATAAAGTACATATAAAATAAGGGACCGCGAATTTACCTATGGGACGGGCGAAGGAAAGAAGCCTGAAATAAATCTTCATTAAATTTTATTATAAAATGCAAAGCTAATAGTAATTAGCTAATAACGTGTAACGTGGTCTAAAAGCATATCATCCTACGGGCAAGTGCTTTTGGGCTGCCTGCCAAACTTGCTCGATATCTATACCTGCAATGCATGGAAAAGATTCGTCACTTTGTACTTTAAATACGCAGTTCCAGTTGCAATAATAGCAATCCATTTTTTCGTAGATAAATGATCCGTTTTTGACGATGTCTTCAGGATAAGGAACAAAACGATCGAAATGACCACCACCAACAATACATACAAAAGGAGTGTCAACGGCCGCGGCTATGTGAACGGCGCTGCTATCATTACAGATTATCATAGCTGAATTCGTAACCAACTCGATAAGTTCGTTTAAATTGGTTTTACCGCTGATGTTGACGACTGATGCTGATTGCGATTGTTCCATTATATAATTGCAGAGCGGTATTTCAGCTTTACCGCCCGCCAGGTAAATGATTTCATTTGTATTTTGCCTAAGCTTTTTAATTAAAAGAGCAAATTTTTCAGCTTCCCATCCCCGGCTTTTAAGTCCTGCTCCCGGAAAGACCATGATGCCACTTTTTGTTGTTCGGTTAGCACCAATAAATTGTTTTCGAATGGAGATAAGTTGATCAAGTGCCTGTTCAAAAAAATATCGGTTCCTGGCAAATTCAAAATGTATTAAAGGGGGAATTGGTAATAATGTTTTATAAAATTTATCTGTTTTAACTTTGTATTTAGGCTCAATGCCCTCAGTATCGCTTTCAAAACCAATCAGGTTTGATGAACCCGAAAGCGCGGCGAGCCCATCCGTAATAAAGGTACGTGTACTGGTAGGGTTTAAAACTTTCTCATAACTTCTGCCAAATAACTGCAACCCTAATTTAAAAACTGCCCCGGGCGAATAATAAAGATTATTTGCTTTTGTAAAGAAAAATTTTGTTATGTATTGTCCGTCATGCGTTGTAGCAATATCGCGCCATATTTCGTTACCTAATAAATCTATTTCGTAATCACGGTACTTTGTTGATTGCTTTAAGATCTCAATAAAATTTCTGAACAAAACGTAATCACCTATGGCATCGGCCTTAATGATTAGTATTCTTTTTTTGGAGGGTTTGAATAAAGCAAAAAATCGGAATACGTATGGTATTTTTAGTAAGATGAAGCGTGTTAGCCGGAATAGATTCCTGTTTTTTTGCATTTAAAAACAACAGATAAAAGGTAATGTATTTGCCTTTATAATATTTACTTTGTACAATTAAATAATGAGCGAAAATACACAAAATATAACGTCAAAACAGGTAGATGCGTATGCAGGGAGGCTCACAGTTATAATTGTTACTTATAATGCTGCCGCCACATTGCAAAAAAGCCTGGATAGCGTTTACATGCAAAATTACCCTGATATTGAACTCATTGTTATTGATGGGAACAGCAGCGATGGCACAAAAGATATATTGATGGCCAATAACGATAAGATCACTTACTGGAGAAGCGAACCTGATAACGGCATATACGATGCTATGACTAAGGCTTTAAAACAAGCTAAAGGCGATTGGATTTATTTTTTAGGGGCTGATGATGATTTATTGCCTGATTTTTCAAATATGGCTATGGAACTAAATGAGCCTGATACCATTTATTACGGAAGCGTATTGACAAGAGGATTAAAGCCCTTGGGCGAGGTATCTGATTACTATCTTGCCAAGCACGGCATTATTCAACAGTCTATCATTTATCCTAAAATCGTTTTTGAAAAATATAGCTATAACTTTAAGTATCGTTCCTCGGCCGATTTTGCGCTGAATATGCAATGCTTTGGCGATAAAAGCCTGAAGTTTGTCCATTTGAACTATGTGATCGCCAATTTTAGTCATGATGGTGTTTCAGGCCAGTCGCGAGATATGGTATTTGAAAAGGATAAACCTAAACTGATATTAAAGAATTTTGGTTTTAAATTCTGGTTTAGGTTTATGGTCAGAAAAATGCGAGGCAAATCATAATTACCTGCCTTTAAGTACTTCCTGATATAGCTCTAGATACCGCTTAGCTGTTTCATCCCAGTTAAAAGTTTCGGCGTGGGCAATTATCTTATCTGACGGTGAATTTTTATGAAAATCTTCCAAACCTGCATTAAATACATTTTGCATTTCAGCAGGTTCAAAATCGTTAAAATAATAAGCACAATCTCCCGCAATTTCGGGTAGGGAGGTGCGGGTAGATACAAAAACAGGTTTGCCAAAATGCATAGCTTCAATTACTGGTAAACCGAACCCTTCAGCAATGGAAGGAAAAACAAATGCTTCACAATTTTTATAATACCAGGCCCTGTCATCATCTGATATCGGCCCGGTTATTTTAACCCTGTTTTCTACGCCATGTTTTTTTGCCTCTTCAATGATCTTTTCTTCATAGGGCGTTTTGATGCCCGAAATGACGAGTTCAAAATCATTATTTGCAAGTAAGGCAGGTAGTACGTGAAAGTTTTTTTTGGCTGCCACAATCCCAATGGTAAATAAAAAAGGTTTTTGAGGGAAGTAAGCCGGTTGGTGCCCTTGTTTTAATATCAATTTATCAGCACCATTATGAATAACTGTTAACCTGTTTGCAATATGCGGGAAGTAGGTTAAAACATCGTTAGCAGCAAAGTTTGATATTGTTACTATTTTATTACTTGAATTAATTCGCTCCCCCAGCTTTTTAAGGTACAGGTTCAGTTTTTCTTTGCCTACGTTTTCATGCACCTGGTTAATGTCATGTATAGTAAGTATCTTTTTGTATTTGCTCCGCACTTTTTTAGGCTTTAGCCTTGAAAACTGGTCGGTAAAATGGAATAGGTCAATGCCTTTGTTATTGTAGAAAAAAAACTTGTGATGCTTTTGTAAATAAGTTCTGTGTATTGTCGCATCCGCATCAAATTCGGTTACCGATTTGTGCAGAAAATATGTCAAATTAAAACCTGTGTTTTCTTTTGCCAGGGCTTTCCCAAGGCTCTTTCCAAAATGATATAGGCCGGTATTCGGGTACCTCATGGAGTCCAACGTTGCCAATACACGAGGTTTATTTATAGCCATGTTTTAACTTGTTCTGCCACCATAAACGGCGTAATTGTTTCTAAATTGTTTGTTCCGCTTTCAATATAGCCCGCCTTTTTGCCAACAGGTGCCCATCGCCCAGGGTGTATAGGCCTTAATGAGGGGAATAATCCAAGGGTATTGATCCCAGTCAGGGCGGCTAAATGCAGCGGGCCAGTACCTGAAGCAATAAGCCCGCCAGATTTACTTATAAAAGTTATTAATTGCCCCAGCGACATTTTTCCGGTCATATCCTGTACCGTTGGCGGAAGTGTTTTTAACCAGTTTGCAAGTAATGCCTTTTCGTTTTCAGAACCTGTTACAATGATGTTGAATTTTTCGGGTTGAAGGATGTGTATCAATTCGGCAAAATTATCCAGGCCCCATTCCATGCCGCTGCCGTGTGATTTTGGGTGAATAATCAGGTTGAATTTATTGCCAGAAAGTACAGCATTTAAAGCCGGTGTAAGCTCAACTTTACTAAGGAACTCATTATGGGATACAATTTCTTGTAAAGATGGTATATGCTTAAGCCCCAGTGGTTTTAATAAAACAAGGTTGAGCTGTGCTTCATGCAAGTCGGACTTTTTGCGGCTTAATTTTACGAGATTGTTGCAGGTAAACCAATGAAAAACCCTGTTTGTTGTACCTATCCGGAGTTTAATGCCCGCCTGTCTTGCTATCCTGGCAATATGTTTATTGGGTAAGACATGAATAATTGCGTCTACGTTTTGTTTTTGCAGATATTCGATCTGTTGTCCTTCGGAGATTTTTTTTAACTCATCGTAATTTATAAACGCATCTACCGAAGCCATAGTATTGATCACCGGCTGTGTATAAGTACGGCCTAAAAATGAAACCGTGGCTTTTGGGAACAATTGCTTAATGTATACTGCTACGGGTAAAGTAAGTACAACATCGCCAATGGCGTCAACCCTGCTTATTAAGATGTGCGGTGTTTTTATATAATTAATATCGGCCATTGTCTTAAAGAATTATACGGGCAGGATTAATAAAATGCTACACATTAATTTGCAATGATAAGATTAAATCTGTTACAGGGTTAATGTAATTTTATATCGTTGTTATATTAATCCGTATCTTTTATCGATAGTAGTTTATAGATATCTTATCTATCTGATTAACAATTTATGGTTTTACTTATTCGTCTTTTGCCTAAATATTAGTTATTTATATTAGTGGTATAATACGCATGATATATAATAAATAACCCAATTCACGCATAGCGAAGTTTTAATATTGTTATAAAGTGTTTGCTACATAATGAATAGATTTGGACTTTATCATCATTTGCTTTGGATTTGCATCAAAATAACGTTGGTCAATTAAATTTTCGTGCAATTGCGCGCGCGTTAACTATCGTTGAGAATGATCTTAATGGCAGCAAAGCCTTGCTTAAAAGCCTCAAATTTGATAAAAGCTGCCCGGTTATTGGTATTACCGGGCCTCCCGGGGCAGGTAAGAGCACGCTTGTAAACGGTATTATCGATATATTTTTAAAAGAGAAAAAAAAAATAGCTGTGCTGGCTATAGATCCAACCTCACCTTTTAATTTTGGCTCCCTGCTTGGCGACAGGATCAGGATGGCCACGCATTTTAACCATCCGGATGTTTTTATCCGGTCATTGGCCACGCGGGGTTCATTAGGGGGATTATCGGCAAAAACTATTGAGATGGCCGATGTATTAAAGGCAGCCGGCTTTGATTACGTGCTGATTGAAACAGTAGGCGTGGGGCAGTCTGAAATTGAAATTACCGGCCTTGCCGATATTACGCTGGTTGTACTGGTGCCTGAGGCAGGCGACGAGATCCAGCATATTAAATCGGGCTTGATGGAGATTGCTGATGCTTTTATTATCAATAAAGCCGATCGGGAAGGGGCCGATGTGTTTGCCAATAACTTAAAAAAGATCATTGGACACAGCGTTGACGAGCAGCCGCCAATTTTTAAAACTATAGCCTCTCAAAACCAGGGGCTCGGGGATATAGCCGCCTTTATACAACACACCAATTTAAAGCAAAACAACAGGCGTAAATTGCTGATGACCGAAAAAGTATACAAACTTATTCAGCAAAAAATGATGACTGGAATCGATAAAAAAAAGCTTCAGCTTGATATAACTGAAGCTTTGGAGGCCGGAAATTTTAACCTGTATAGTTTTGTGGATACTTATGTATAGTTATTTGATAGCTTAATGTAAAGAAAATACAGATTGAGCTTTTTTGTTTATATAAATTTAATGTGAGTTTTAGCTGTTCATAATTTCTTCAATGTGTTCTGCTTCAACCGGGATGCTGCCCATTAAATCTATATTGCCGGCGCCGGTGATGAGGATATTATTTTCAAGACGGATACCCAACCCCTCAGCGGCAATGTAAATGCCTGGTTCGCAAGTTAGTATATTCCCCGCCTCAAAAGGTTTATACCTGCTGGCATAGTCATGAACATCCAGGCCCAAGTGGTGCGAGGTGCCATGCATGAAGTATTTTTTATACAGAGGCGCGTTTTTGTCTTGTTTTTCAACATCATGCCTATCAAGCAAGCCCAGGCCAATAAGCTCTCCCGTCATGATTTTACCAACTTCCTCCTGGTATTCATTCCATACTGTGCCTGCCACGATGAGTTTTGTAGCTTCCCGCATCACTTTCAAAACGGCATTATAAACCTGGCGCTGTCGCTCTGTGAAACGGCCGCTAACAGGTATTGACCGGGTCATATCAGCATTATAATTGCCATATTCGGCACCAAAATCAAGCAGTATTACATCGCCCTTGTTACATACCTGGTTATTATCATTGTAGTGCAGCACAATAGCGTTCGCGCCCGAAGCAATAATTGGATTGTAAGCATGGCCCGTAGCACGCTGTCTGATGAATTCATGAATGATCTCAGCTTCAATCTCATACTCGGTTACACCGGGTTTGGTATATTTTAAAACACGTACAAAAGCATCACGCGTAATGTCGCAGGCTTTTTGCGTGAGCTCTATTTCAATATCCGATTTTATTACCCTGAGATCGCGTAAAATCGGCGCCGAACGGGTGTAATTATGAAGCGGGTACTTTAATTTAAGAGCTTCATACATGCGGTAATCGCGATATGGAACGGTATGAGCGTACCTGTCATTTTCGTTAGTATTGATATAGATATTTTCGCTGTAGTTAATAATGCCATGGAGTATGGTATCATATTCATTCAGCCAAAAAATACTTTCAATGCCCGATGCTTCGCGTGCTTCCTCTTTAGTGTATTTGTGGCCCTCCCAAATAGCTATATGTTCGTTGGTTTGTCTTAAAAAAAGTACTTCTCTGTATGCTTTATTAGGACAATCGGGGTACAAAACCAGGATGCTTTGTTCCTGATCAATGCCCGTTAGGTAAAAAAAATCCGGGTTTTGTTTAAACATAAATGCCTGATCACCACTGCGCGGGAACTCGTCACTGGCATGAAAAATAGCGATTGAATTGGGTTTTGTTCTTGAAACGAAATTTTTTCTATTATTTGTAAATAAGCTATTTTTTATCGGCAGATATTTCATATTTATCGGTTGAATATTTTATTAAATCATTTTTTTTTAGTTATTTGTGTAACTATTACAATTTTTGGAACAATGTTTGGTCATGGATTCAAACATAATTACTAAATTTGAAAAAAATCACAATTAAAATCGTTTAATCTTAAAAACTATGAATTATTCTACATTAAAGAAAACAGTCGCATTGTCTTTTGCTTCTTTGATGGTTGCAGGTTTGGCGAACGCGCAAACCGATTCAACCAAAACAACGGCAACTACAACGTCATCTGAAACCTCAACCGCTAAGGTATTTGGTGGTTTAGGCCAGTACAGGAAATTTAGCATTGGTGTAAATGGTGGTGTTACCTCACAATCATTAGCAACCGGTGGTTCAAGCGATTTCCAAAAGAAAAAACTTAGCCTTGGTTATGGTATTTCATTGAAAGAGCAATTAGCACATTCTTTTGCTTTACAATTAGACCTGAACGGCGGTAAAATTAAAGGCGAAAATGATGGTACCGGCGGCACTTACCGTAATGGTTATGTTAGCTATGATACCAAATTCTGGCAGGGAAGTTTAAGCGCGGTTGTTAACGTTGCTACTATCGATTTCATCCGTCGTAAAAATGCTGTTAACTTCTACTTCAAAGGTGGTTTTGGTTTAGCAATGTATGATCCAACTATTACAAGGATTAACGGTGGAACCCAAATAACCGGTCATTTCAAAAACAATGGTACTGACGGTACTCATTACGTAAAAGAACTGGTTATCCCTGTTGGTGCAGGTGTTAAATTCAGGTTAAGTGACGCTGTTGCCTTAGATTTGGGTTATACTCAAAACTATATTGACGGCGATAACCTTGACGGTTTCAACAGGGCTTATCCTACTAAAGACCACTACTCATACGGTTACGCTGGTTTAGAATTTACTTTAGGTTCAAAATCGAAACCAGTATTAGAGTGGGTTAACCCGGTTGCTATGATGTATGACGAACTGTATGATGCAGCTTTACGTCAGGAAGTTGAAGCTTTAAAAGGCCGTGTTGCTAACGTTGAAACTGCTGTTAACGACCTGAAAAAAGACTCTGACGGTGACGGTGTTGCTGATCAGTTTGACAAATGCCCAGGTACTGCTGCAGGTAGCGTAGTTGATGGCTCTGGTTGCGTTATCGTATTCCCTAAAGATACTACAGCTGCTGCTGCTCCTGCTACTGCTTACTCAAACATCCAGTTTGAATTTGACAGCTCAGTATTACGTACTTCATCTTACCCAGTGTTAGATGCTACTTCAGCTGATTTACGTTCATCTGGTTCAGCTGTGGAAGTTGACGGTTTCGCTTCATCTGAAGGTACTGCTGCTCACAACTTATCATTATCTAAAGACCGGGCTAACTCAGTAAAAACTTACTTAGTTAACTCTGGTGTTGATGCTAAGAAAGTGAAAGTAAAAGGTTACGGTGAAACTAACCCAATTGCTGACAACTCAACTGAAGAAGGCCGCGTACTTAACCGTCGTGTTCAATTCAAAAAGAAATAATATCTGATTAAATATTATTTGCGAAGGCTCCGGATAACCCGGAGCCTTCTTTGTTTTATAAGGTTTTGTGCTTAATAGTTATACCTTATATAATAGGTATGGGTTTACAGCGGCAAAATTTTACGTAAGTTTGTGTAATGTATTTCTTCAGAAAAAAAGATCCAAACCGCCCCGATAATTTTAATTTAAGGGTGATGCATTTTATAAATGCGCTGGCTATTATTATGTTCCTGGCCGGGATTATCTGGAAACTGGTACAGGTATTTATACTTAAAAAATGAAAACAATCATCAATACCAACAATGCACCTGCCCCTATTGGGCCATATAGCCAAGCTACCTTAGCCGGCGGTTTTTTATTTGTTTCGGGTCAGATCCCTATTGATCCGCTAAGTGGCGAACTCATCAGCAGTGACATCAAGGCAGAAGCTACACAGGTAATGGAAAACATCAAAGCTATTTTAACCGAAGCTGGCTTAGGTTTCAATAGCATAGTAAAAACCAGTATCTTCTTAACCGATCTGCAAAATTTTGTACAGGTTAATGAAGTTTACGGAACCTATTTTACTGCCGATTTTCCGGCCCGCGAAACTATCCAGGTATCCGCTTTACCAAAAGGGGTAAACGTTGAGATATCGGTTATTGCGGTTAAGTAGATTTTTCGATTTCGGATTTTGTCTGAACCTGGATTATACGGATTTAGGGGTTCACTGAATTTTTTGAATTCTGCTAATTCCTAAATTCTGTAATTTCTGATTCAGACAAATGCGTTAGGGATAGGAGTGGATACCGGCTTGAGCCTAAGGCCTGCAGGCGTATGAGCGGATAGCCCGGCCGCAGGAACGCCCAAAATTAAAGATTGGCGGTTAGAGGTTAGAGATTAGGTTTGCATATAAAACTCGATAAGCAGATTTTAAGAACGCTCCATTTACCTTGCATCCTGGCCCAACCAACGATTGTCTCGTTATATTATACATTTACTCTACCGCTATAAAGAAAGGTTAAAACAGTTAATCAATGAATCCTTTTCAAACGCCACTTGTATACTTAAAAGGTGTAGGCCAGTCGAGGGCCGAGGTTTTGAAAAAGGAACTTGAACTGCACACCTTTGAGGATCTGCTGCGCCATTTCCCGTTCAGGTATATTGACCGTACCCGCTTTTATAAGGTAAGGGAGATACGTGAAGAACTGCCTTATGTACAGGTGCTGGCGCGTATTATCAACAAAGAAATTGTTGGTGAAAAACAAAGCCGCCGCCTGGTAGTAAAGGCTAAGGACGATACTGGTATTATTGAGCTGGTATGGTTTAAAGGCATTAACTGGATAGAGAAAACCATTATTCCCGGTAAGGTTTATATATTGTTCGGGAAGCCCGGCTTTTTTAATATGATGCCACAGATGGCGCATCCCGAAATGGAGTTGTATATGCCGGGTGCCCAAAAACAAGGCAACCTATCCTTACAACCTGTTTACAACTCAACAGAAAAGCTCAAACAATTTTCGCTGGATAGCAAAGGAATTCAAAAACTTACTGCGGTATTGCTTGATCTGCATGCTAAGGACATACGCGAAAACTTGCCTTTATATATCATCAATCAGTTTAAGCTGCTCAACCGGGCTGATGCTTATCGTAACATTCATTTCCCGGCTGATGCTACATTTCTTAATGAAGCATTACACCGTTTGAAGTTTGAAGAGTTGTTTCTGCTTCAGCTTAAACTACTTAAAAATAAACTGCTTCATACGCAAAAGTTTAAAGGGAATGTATTTGATAAAGTTGGGCATTATTTTAATGAGTTTTATCATCACAAGCTGCCTTTTACCTTAACCGATCCGCAGAAGCGGGTATTGAAGGAGATTAGGCAGGATACTCAACGGGGCATACAAATGAATCGTCTGCTTCAGGGTGATGTGGGTAGCGGTAAAACCGTAGTAGCGCTGATGAGCATGTTAATAGCTATTGATAACGGTTTTCAAACCTGTATTATGGCGCCTACCGAGATCCTGGCCAACCAGCATTATCAAACCATTAAAAGCCTCGTAGGCGATGATTTTATTGAGGTCGCTTTATTAACGGGTTCAACCAAACAAAAGGAGCGTAAAGTGTTGCATCAAAAGCTTGAAGAAGGTACGCTTAAAATATTGGTTGGTACCCATGCCCTTATTGAAGATAAAGTACAGTTTAAAAACCTAGGCTTTGTGGTAATTGATGAACAGCACCGCTTTGGGGTTGAGCAACGGGCTAAACTTTGGCGAAAAAATGCTGTTCCGCCGCATATATTGGTAATGACGGCTACACCTATCCCCCGTACACTGGCCATGACATTATATGGTGATCTGGATGTGTCAGTGATTGACCAGTTGCCGGCTGGTCGTAAACCTATCCAAACGGTTCATTTTTATGAAAATCAGCGCTTACGGATGTTTGGTTTTATGAAACGGGAGATAGCATTGGGCAGGCAGATCTATGTAGTATATCCGCTGATCCAGGAAAGTGAAAAGCTCGACCTTAAAAACCTACAGGACGGTATCGAGGCCATGTCGCGCGAGTTTCCGCTGCCTGATTACCGGCTTAGCATTGTACACGGCAAAATGAAGCCTGCCGAGAAAGATTTTGAAATGCAGCGTTTTATTAAAGGAGAAACGCAGATCATGGTGGCCACTACCGTAATAGAAGTAGGGGTAAACGTACCGAATGCTTCGGTGATGATCATTGAAAATGCCGAGCGTTTTGGGCTGTCGCAATTGCACCAGCTGAGGGGGAGGGTTGGGCGCGGGGCCGAGCAGTCGTACTGCATTTTGATGAGCAGTCACAAATTGAGTCACGACGGCAAGATCCGTCTGGATACCATGGTAAAAACCAACAACGGTTTTGAAATTTCGGAGATAGACCTGCAGTTGCGGGGACCGGGCAATATTGAAGGCACCCAGCAAAGCGGCGTAGTTGATCTGAAACTGGCCAACCTGGCTACCGATCAGGAGTTACTTTTCAAGGTACGCAAATGTGTTGAAACCATTTTTGAAAAAGACCCTCAACTGGCACATCCCGAAAACCAGATTTTGCATCATGCCTTTGAAGTAAAGAACGCAGGGTTGAGTTGGGATAAGATATCTTAAGCCAGGAATACTACAGAATAATCCCGCGTCATTCTAAGGAACGAAGCAATCCCAGATGTGCAGAGTAGCTGTGCGGGTCCGCCCTGTAAAGTATGGTATTGCTTCGTACCTCGCAATGAGGTCTTTTTTAATTTAGTATAATGCCCGTAACCCTTCCTCCTTTAGCTGTCAAATAGTACATTTGTTAAAACTGATCTTACTGTTTATATATGAAGAAATTTACTTTATTATTTTCTGTTGCTGCCTTGTTGTGCACACAAATTAAGGCACAGGACTCATTAACTATCCGCAAAATGTATGACGAAGCATTGGTTAATGGCCAGTGTTATGAAAATCTCTATTACCTGTGTAAAAATATAGGTCAGCGCCTCAGCGGTTCTGGCAATGCTCAGAAGGCTGTCGACTGGAGTAAAAAACTGATGGATAGTTATGGTTTCGATAAAGTTTACCTGCAGGAAGTAATGGTGCCACATTGGGTGCGCGGAGCGAAAGAGGAGGCCGCTATTATTGATGGTAAAACCCGCATCCCGGTACCAATTGTTGCCCTGGGTATGTCGATAGCAACGCCTAAAGCGGGTATTACAGCTAATGTTATCGAGGTTAAAAGTATAAAAGAACTTGAAGGCCTTGGCGAGAGTGTAATAAAAGGAAAGATCGTTTTCTTTAACCGCGCGTTCGATCCGCGTTTTATTGAAACAGGCATGGCTTACGGTACAGCAGGCGATCAGCGTTTTATGGGGCCGGCCGTAGCCGCCAAACTTGGTGCAGCCGGTGTAATCGTACGTTCGCTCACTGAAATCATCGATGACTATCCGCATACCGGCGCTACCCTTGCTGCCCCGGGCAGTAAAATGATTCCAGCTGCGGCCATCTCTACAAAAGCAGCCAATAAGTTAAGCGCTATGCTTAAGCTGAGGAAATTCCCGGCGGCTAAATTTTACTTTAAACAAAATTGTGAGTTGCTGCCTGATGTGAAATCATATAACGTTATTGGGGAAATAACCGGCTCTGAAAATCCTAATAAATTTATTACCGTTGGCGGCCACCTGGATTCATGGGATTTGGCCGAAGGTGCACATGACGACGGTACCGGCGTAATGCAGTCGGTTGAAGTATTGCGCATTTTTAAGTCAGTAGGTTATAAACCTAAAAACTCGGTACGCGCCGTGCTTTTCATGAACGAGGAGAACGGTCATAAAGGCGGCACTAAATATGCCGAACTGGCCGTCCAAAATAAGGAGCAACACATTGCCGCTATTGAAACCGACGAAGGTGGCTTTACGCCTCGCGGGTTCAGCTTTGCCGATGTATCAAAAGATTTTATCAAAAGAGTTAACGATAACTTCAAATCAATCCTGGAACCATACGATGTTGACAAGTTAACCATCGGAGGGGCAGGTACGGATATTGAACCGATGAAAGAAATGGCACCGGGCGTAGTATTGATTGGCTTCCGCCCGGATTCACAGAGGTACTTTGACTTGCACCATACCGCTAAAGACGTTTTTGAAAACGTAAACAAACGTGAGCTTGAGTTGGGTGCGGCAGGCATGGCAGCGTTAATTTATTTGATAGATCAGCACGGATTGTAAGGAACCGAACCATGATTTTTAGGATTAAAGGATGATCGTGATGTGATACCATGCATAAAATTCATGGTAATCCTCTAATCCTAAAAATCAAGGTTCAAAAAAATAGCTACCTTTGCGGCACATCTAAAAATTAATAAATAGTGACCGAAGAAGGCGATAGTAAACCCCGGAAAGTAGACTCCTTTGCAGCATTGCGTTATAAAGATTTCAGATCTTACATAGGCATGCGTTTTTGTTTCACTTTTGCATATTCCATGCAGGCCGTAGTACTCGGCTTTTATATTTACAGTATCACCCATAGTAAAATAGCCCTCGGCCTTATTGGCTTGTGCGAGGCTATTCCGGCTATTGGTATTGCTTTGTACGGCGGCTATATCGCCGATAAATCTGAAAAGCGAAAAATGCTTTTGCTGATCTTTAGTGGAGTGTTACTGACATCCCTGGTGATGTTTACCGTAACACTCAAAAGCATGAGCGGTATTATTCATACTGGTTGGATTGTACCTATTATGTACGCTATGATATTTTGTAATGGTGTGGCGCGTGCCTTTTATGGCCCGGCAACATTCACCATTTACGCTAACAGTATCCCAAAAGAATTGTATCCAAATGGCAGTACCTGGAGCAGTAGCAGCTGGCAAGTTGCATCTATTTTGGGCCCGGCAGCAGGTGGTTTAATATACGGTTATGCGGATAAAGTAATACCGGGCTTAAGTGGTATTACCGCTACGTTTAGCTGTATCCTATTTTTATTATTAGTATCACTGGTATTGGTATACATGCTGCGTCAATATCCGGCGCAATATGTTCCTAAAGAAAGTATCTGGAAAAGCCTTTCGGAAGGGATTCATTTTGTGTTTGGAAACAAAATGATGATCGGCGCTATGAGCCTCGATCTGTTTTCGGTATTTTTTGGTGGTGCGGTGGCTTTGCTGCCTGTTTTTGCCAATGAAATATTAAAAGTAGGTGCTGAGGGACTGGGTATCATGAGGGCGATGTCATCATTAGGGGCGGTGTTAACTATGTTGGTGATGACACGTTTTTCGCCGATGGGCAAGCCGTGGCGTAACCTGCTTATTGCGGTGACCGGTTTTGGTTTGTCAATCATATGTTTTGGTTTATCAACTAATTTTTACCTCTCGCTATTATTTATATTTACTGAAGGAGCTTTTGATAGCATCAGTGTGATCATTCGTGGTACACTGATGCAGCTTTTAACGCCTGATCATATGCGTGGCAGGGTATCGGCAGTGAACCAGATGTTCATTGGTTCATCTAACGAGATAGGCGCTTTTGAATCTGGTACTGCCGCGCAGTTGTTGGGTACTGTTCCGTCGGTGTTATTTGGCGGTAGCATGACTATGATTATTGTGGGTATTACTTATCTGAAAACTAAGAAACTGATCCCTCTATCCCTGCAACAGATCCACGCGCCGGGTGAGGAGGGGATAAAGGAAGGTTAAGGTAAATATTTAACAGGTTGTCATTTCGATAGAGCAGGGGTGACTGTGCGTGGGGGCAAAAGAGAAATCTTATACGCCCAGTCTAAGTTATGCATTGCATACAAGATTTCTCACTCGTTCCTCGTTTCGAAATGACAATTTATTTATTGGTGCTTTATCCCCATCATGAATTTTTTATGTAGCCAGCATTATTTTTAATCTATCCCCTTGCTTTGCTGCATTATAAATTCACATCTTTACGTTGCCAAAAAACGGCATCATCAAACCAATAAACAATAAAACAAACTCACCCTTACAAACAATGAAAAAGGTAATATTAGTAACAGGAGCATCTTCTGGTATTGGCTTAGCTTGTGCCAATGCGCTGCAGGCGGCTGGCCATACGGTTTACGGCTCGTCACGTAACCTCGACCGCATGAAATCTGTATCGTTTAAACCTGTTCAACTTGATGTTACCGACGATGCTTCGGTAAAGGCAGCAATCGACACCATTATTAAGGCCGAAGGCAAAATCGACGTATTGGTGAACAATGCCGGCAATGGTGTAACTGGTCCGGCTTATGCTATGCCGGTTGAAAGTGCGAAGCAACAGTTTGAGGTTAACTTTTTTGGTGTGATCCGTGTTAGTTCGACAGTATTGCCGGGTATGATCGAAAAAGGTCAGGGACTTATTGTAAATATCAGCTCGTTAGCTGGTTTATTCGGTTTGCCATACCAGGGTATGTACAGCGCCTCAAAATATGCTATTGAAGGCTACTCACAAAGTTTAAGGATGGAACTGCGCAATACAGGCGTTAAAGTAACGCTGCTTAACCCGGGTGACTTTAAATCGGATTTTAGCCAGAACCGCGCTAAGGTTAAATTTCCTATCAAAAATGATAAGCTTGAAACTGAATACAATGCCGCCGTTGCCGCTATGGAAAAAGACGAAAGCATTGCCCCAAGCCCTGAATCATTGGCTAAAAAGCTGGTTTCGATAGTAGCTTCGTCAAGCCCTAAGCACCGCTATTTGGTTGGGCAGGTTGGCCAAACTATTGTGCCTACGCTAAAAGCGATATTGCCGGGTGGGTTGTTTGAGAAATTGATGAATGATCATTACGGGATAAAATAGTACTGACAGTATCTACAAATAAAAAATGCCGCCCGGTAAGGGTGGCATTTTTTGTAAAATCAAATCTACTTCGGGTTTAGCGCAGCGTAACCCGGAGTGGGCATGGTTTAAGCTTTCAGCTTAAGGAGAAAAAGCTGAAAGCTTTTTGTATGTTATACCACGGGGTACGCTATCGCTAAACCCGCGGCAGTTTTACATCTTTTTGAAGATTTTACGCTGTCAACTTCTTATACTTGATCCTTTTCGGAGCAACATCGCCCAAACGTTTCTTCCTGTTTTCTTCGTAATCAGAGTAGTTTCCTTCAAAAAAGTAAACCTGCGAGTTGCCTTCAAAGGCAAGGATATGGGTGCAGATACGGTCGAGGAACCAGCGGTCGTGACTGATCACTACAGCGCAGCCGCCAAA
Source organism: Mucilaginibacter sp. Mucisp73 (assembly GCF_059491465.1). Classification (NCBI taxonomy): domain Bacteria; kingdom Pseudomonadati; phylum Bacteroidota; class Sphingobacteriia; order Sphingobacteriales; family Sphingobacteriaceae; genus Mucilaginibacter; species Mucilaginibacter sp. Mucisp73. Next base: position 509,165 of record NZ_CP168507.1, read on the forward strand.
GTTTTCCAGGGCTTCTTCCAGTGCACGTAAAGTATTTACGTCAATATCGTTAGTAGGCTCATCCAGCAGCAATACGTTCGATCCTTTTTTGAGGGTGATAGATAAGTGCACACGGTTACGCTCGCCGCCCGATAGTACACCCACTTTTTTCTGCTGATCGGCACCGTTAAAGTTAAACTTAGATACGTATGCCCTTGAGTTAAGCGGACGGTTACCTACCATAATAGTTTCCAAACCGCCGGTTACGTTTTCCCAAACAGATTTGTTAGGGTCAAGATCATCATGCATCTGGTCAACATAACCTAAAGCTACAGTTTCGCCTACACGGAAGGTACCGGCATCGGGCTGGTCCTGCCCGGTGATTAAACGGAACAGTGTAGTTTTACCCGCGCCGTTAGGGCCAATAATACCTACTATACCAGCCGGAGGTAAGGAGAAGCTCAGGTTATCAAACAATAATTTATCGCCGTATGATTTACTAACGCCGTTGGCCTCAATTACCACGTTACCCAAACGCGGGCCCGGCGGAATAAACAGCTCCAGCTTTTCTTCGCGTTCTTTTGTTTCTTCGGATGCCAGTTTTTCGTAATTGCCTAAACGGGCTTTTGACTTGGCGTGGCGGCCTTTCGGGCCCATACGCACCCATTCCAGCTCGCGCTCCAGGGTTTTCTGACGTTTGCTCTCACTCTTTTCTTCCTGGGCCAAACGCTTGGCTTTTTGATCTAACCATGAGGAATAATTTCCTTTCCATGGGATACCTTCTCCACGGTCAAGTTCCAGGATCCAGCCGGCAACGTTGTCAAGGAAATACCTATCGTGCGTTACTGCGATAACTGTTCCTTTATATTGTTGTAAATGTTGCTCCAGCCAATCAATAGATTCGGCATCCAGGTGGTTGGTAGGCTCATCAAGCAATAAAACATCCGGTTCTTTTAATAACAGGCGGCATAATGCCACACGACGGCGCTCGCCTCCTGATAGTACCGAAATTTTGGTGTCGGGTTCCGGGCAACGGAGGGCGTCCATAGCACGTTCCAGTTTGCTATCCAACTCCCATGCGTTTACAGCGTCAATTTTATCCTGTAATTCGCCCTGGCGGTTCATGAGTTTTTCCATGGCATCGGCATCTTCGTAATATTCCGGAAGACCGAATTTTTCGTTTATCTCTTCGTACTCCTTTAATAGGGCAGTAGTTTCAGAAACCCCTTCCTCAACTATTTCGCGCACGGTTTTTTCAGGATCAAGTTCCGGTTCCTGGCTCAGGTAGCCAACGGTATAGCCCGGCGAAAACACCACTTCGCCTATATTAGTTTTATCAATACCTGCAATAATTTTGAGCAATGACGATTTACCGGAGCCATTTAAGCCGATAACGCCAATTTTTGCGCCGTAAAAAAACGACAGGTATATGTTTTTTAATACTGTTTTTTGCGGGGGATAAACTTTGCTCACCCCGGCCATTGAAAAAATTATCTTTTCGTCTGCCATTATAATTGGATCAATAAATAGAAATTCAAATATGGCTAAAATAGATGAAACGGAGGTTGTAGATTAATGATTAGGGGGTAGTAATTTTAAGTTGTTTTTTGAGTTATAATGTTAATTTAAATTTAATTGAATCTTAAGCGAAGCGCACAACCATCACCGCGGGTTTCCCGTATATAAGTTATATGACGATACCTGCTGGCTAATGCCTAATTGTCATGTTTATGACGAAATGCCCTAAAAGGTGGAAATGTTATTAAATATTTGAAATTTGTTTAAACTTTTTTAGGATATTTATATCAAACAGGTAAGTTTCGTTCGTATATTGTAAAAAAAATGCTTGTTAGCGGGCTTTTCAGATAAAAACTGTTGATTGATGCCAAACTTTGATACATTGCGTATCATTACAATGTCTGTTTCTGCAAAGCATTAAATGTTGGCAATATTGTTGATGAAAGTAAACAGGCGTCGTAATTTGTAAAAACATAATTTATACATTAGGGCGTTCAATAATTAGAAAGGTATATATGGAAGCTAAATTTTCGCCGAGGGTAAAGGATGTTATTCAATATAGCAGGGAAGAGGCATTACGCCTTGGGCATGACTATATTGGTACAGAACATCTTTTGCTTGGGCTTATCCGCGATGGGGATGGTGTAGCAATTAAATTGCTGAAGGGATTGAACGTTGATACCGCAAAACTTCGCCGCGCCGTTGAGGATGCAGTAAAGGGAACTATTGGAACAAACGTACATATCGGCAGCATCCCGTTAACAAAACAGGCCGAGAAGGTATTGAAGATAACTTATCTGGAAGCCAAAATATTTAAAAGCGATGTGATTGGTACAGAGCACCTGCTGCTGTCTATCCTTCGCGATGAGGACAACATCGCCTCACAAATACTTGTACAGTTCAATGTGAACTATGAAGTATTTAAAGGTGAAGTTGAATCGCATAAAAACGATGTTACTGACGAAATGCCGGGATCACCTACAGGCGGCGATGACGACTTTAAAGAAGAAGAATCATTTAGCCAGCCTAAAAAAGTATCTGACATTAAATCAAAAACACCGGTACTTGATAACTTTGGCCGTGATTTAACCCGCGCCGCCGAAGATGGCAAGCTTGACCCTATTGTCGGTCGTGAAAAAGAGATCGAAAGGGTATCACAAATTCTGTCGCGCCGTAAAAAGAACAATCCTATACTAATAGGTGAGCCTGGTGTAGGTAAATCGGCCATTGCCGAAGGGCTTGCATTACGCATTGTTCAGCGCAAAGTATCACGTGTATTGTTCAATAAGCGTGTAGTTACACTTGATTTAGCCTCATTGGTTGCCGGTACCAAATACCGTGGCCAGTTTGAAGAGCGTATGAAAGCGGTAATGAACGAACTGGAAAAATCACCTGATGTAATTTTATTTATTGACGAGATCCATACTATAGTAGGCGCTGGTGGTGCTTCAGGTTCGCTTGATGCGTCAAACATGTTTAAACCAGCTTTGGCGAGGGGAGAGATACAATGCATTGGCGCAACCACTTTAGATGAATACCGCCAATACATTGAAAAAGATGGTGCTTTGGACCGTCGTTTCCAAAAGGTAATGGTTGAGCCGGCTACTCCGTCTGAAACTATCGAGATCCTGAACCGCATTAAGGATAAATATGAAGAACACCACGGTGTTACTTATACTCCAGAAGCTATCAATGCCTGCGTTAACTTAACCACCCGTTACATTACCGACAGGTTTTTACCGGACAAGGCTATCGACGCGCTTGACGAAGCAGGTTCACGTGTTCACTTAACCAATATCCATGTGCCTCAAAATATTTTGGATATTGAGCAAAAGATAGAACAGATCAAGATTGAGAAAAACAAAGTTGTTCGCAGCCAGAAATATGAAGAAGCTGCCCAATTACGTGATACTGAAAAGAATTTGTTAGTTGAGCTTGATCAGGCAAAAGCTGTTTGGGAAGCCGAAACAAAATCAAAACGCTATACTGTAACTGAAGACAACGTTGCCGAAGTAGTATCCATGATGACCGGTATCCCTGTACAACGTGTAGGTCAGGCCGACAGTCAGAAGCTGTTGCACATGAGCGATACTGTTGCCAGCAAGATCATTGGTCAGGATGAGGCTATAAAAAAGCTTACCCGCGCTATACAACGTACCCGTGCCGGTTTGAAAGATCCTAAAAAACCTATTGGTTCATTCATCTTCCTGGGCCCTACAGGTGTTGGTAAAACCGAGCTTGCTAAAGAGCTTGCCCGTTTTATGTTCGACACTGAAGATGCCCTGATCCAGATTGACATGAGCGAGTACATGGAGAAATTCGCGGTATCCCGTTTAGTAGGTGCGCCTCCGGGTTATGTAGGTTACGAAGAAGGTGGACAGTTAACTGAAAAAGTACGCCGTAAACCTTATGCCGTAGTGTTATTGGATGAGATCGAAAAAGCTCACCCTGATGTATTCAATATCCTGTTACAGGTGTTGGATGAAGGTCAGTTGACCGATTCATTAGGCCGTAAGGTTGATTTCAGGAATACGATCATCATCATGACATCGAACATTGGTGCCCGCCAGTTGAAAGACTTTGGCCAGGGTGTAGGTTTCAGCACCAACGCTAAAACTTTACAGGCCGAAAGCCATTCACGCGGTGTTATTGAGAATGCATTGAAACGTGCATTTGCCCCTGAGTTCCTGAACCGTATTGATGATGTTATCGTATTTAACTCATTAGGTAAAGAAGAAATCTTCAGGATCATCGATATCGAGCTTGCTTACCTATTTAGCCGTGTAAATGGCTTAGGTTTCAAAATCGAGCTTACCGAAGCTGCCAAAGAGTTTATTGCCGATAAAGGTTATGACTCGCAATTTGGTGCAAGGCCGCTTAAACGCGCCATCCAGAAATACCTGGAAGATCCAATTGCCGAAGAGATCCTTAAAGGTGAATTGGCCGAAGGTGACGTGATGGTGGTTGATTTTGATAGTGAAACCAAAGAGATCAAAATCACCGACCGTAAAGGCGAAAGCAAAAAACCAGAGCAGGAAGAGCAAAAGTAATTTTGCAGTACTGTAAGTAATATTAAAACCCCGTTTCGATTTTTCGGAACGGGGTTTTGTTTGCTGTCTGAACCGGGATTTTAGTGGATTTTGGGGATTAATCGGATTTTTGTCTGAACTCGAATTTTTTGAATTTTAAGAATTTATTTAATTGCCTTTTTATTCTGATAATTCACTCAATTCGTTTAATTCGAGTTCAGACAATATTCTGTAAATCCTTTAATTCTGAAAATTCTGATTCAGACTCACTTCTTTTCCACCACCGGCTCATAATCAACCGGTAACATTTCGGCAACGCGACTTATGCCCCAGTCACCTTCATAGATTACAGAATGAGGATTAGCTACAATACCATTGTTATCAAAAAAGGCATATGGCTCATCGAAAGAAATAATGGTTGTGGCATTGTTAGGCATATTAAAAGCCTGTACGGTATTATCTGAAGGGGCTCGGCCTTTTTTAGTATACATAACATACAAGCAATCGGTAAATCCTATAGCAAATAAGCCTTCCTGGTCTGTTAGCTTGAAAAAGTCGGCCCTGTCTAAGGGTTTATTGACAAGACTTTGCAGGTATTTATTATTGAGGCCACCGTGGTAATTTGGATTGGGTTTACGGATCAGGCGCATCACAACAAAGTTTTCTTGTGTGAGACTATCTTTTATAGCCGACCGATAGAAATGCATATATGAACCAAGGTACGCTGATTGTCGTTCTTTACGCCATTTACGCTTTTGTTTTTCGGTTCCCTTCAGGTCTTGGAAGTTGGAGATTCCCTCATAATACAACATGGCTTTTGCCGGGTTGTAATTGAAGTTGGTTAATTTGTATCGGATCATATAACCCAGTGCCTTGTTTTCAATCTCCAAAAAATCGTGAGAAGTAGCTTTTAAGGTTCGGGTAGCTTCATCATAATCGAAATCAAGCACATCTGAGTTCAGGATTTTACATTTAGCGGCATTGTCCGAATAGCCTAAAAATTGCTGCCTGAAAATAGCATAGTATTTTTCACGGTTAGGATCAGGCCTGATCTTAACTTCATTTAACTGAAAAGTTTTGGGGATAATGCTGATGGTACCCAGGTTGATATTGGTGCTGCCCGCCTGCAAACTATAGGTATAGGTTTCATAACCTACTATGGATATAATGAAATCATACTTGCCGGGCTTTACGTTGCTGAGGGTGAAAGTACCGTCATCAGCCGTTTTGTTGCCTACCTGGGCATTGTTTAAAAACACACTGGCATTGGGCACAGGCTTAGTATCGGTCATGTTAATTACTTTGCCGGTAATTTTTACCTGGCCCATACAGTACGCAGGTATCAGTAACAATAAAAGCAATAAGGGCTTACGCATAGTTAAAGTTAAACTAAAATATTAGTTAATCGGTATGGCCGCATAAAAAATCTTCAGAAACGATGATCCGAAATAAAATAATTTAAAAAACGTTTAAACCTTTGAACAAAAATTTGTTCAAACAGTTATAATAACTAACGCAATACTTTATGAAAAAAATCTTGACTTTAATTTGCTGCACTATAGTACTTGCTGCAACATCGTGTAAAAAGGAATATGTAACTACCAGCCCGAGTGCTACCACTATTTTTGATACCACTCCGGCTTTTGTACATGACACTACCGATCCCAATAGGTATACAACAACTTTATCAGTGCCTGAAATTACAGACTATTACAACAACCATGGCGCTGTCTTGGTATACCTGGAAGATAATGGTACTTTTGAGCAATTACCGGATGTATATGGTGGAGTAAGTTACCGCTTTGTTTACGAAACGGGCAAATTATACATTGATGCTCAGAATGCGGATGGCAGCGTGCCTACAGGTCCAGGCATTCCCGGGCCACTGAAAGTAAAAATAGTATTGGTACCATAATTAATGAATGGCACCTCACTAAATAGAAAAAGGAGTTTTGCACTGTGCAAAACTCCTTTTTCTATTTATAAGAGTTTGGTAATTACTTTCCCATTTGATCAATAACCGCCTGGGTTACGCCGGTGAATGAGAAACCACCATCGTGAAACAGGTTTTGCATAGTAACCATTTTGGTTAAATCGCTGAACATGGTAACACAGTAATCGGCACACTGATCTGCATCTGCATTACCCAGCGGGCTCATTTTTTCGGCAAACTCAATAAAGCCGTCGAAGCCTTTTACGCCTGAACCTGCAGTAGTGCGGGTTGGCGACTGAGAGATGGTATTAACACGTACTTTTTTAGCCATGCCATATTCGTAACCAAAGTTACGCGCAATGCTTTCCAAAACTGCTTTGTTATCGGCCATGTCATTATAACCAGGGAAGTAACGTTGGGCAGCGATGTAGCTTAAAGCCAGTACCGATCCCCATTCATTAATAGCGTCATGTTTCATGGCAGCCTGCAAAATGCGGTGAAGGCTTAACGCAGATATATCGAAACCTTTGTGGGTAAATTCGTAGTTGTTTTCGTAATACGGGATGTTTTTGCGTACGTTAACGCTCATACCTATTGAGTGCAGGATGAAGTCAACCTTGCCGCCAAAATGCTCCATGGTTTTGGTGAACAGGTTGTTGATATCATCGCCATTGGTAACATCGGCACCAATAACCGGCGCGTTGCACTCTTCGGCCAGTTTATTGAGTTCGCCCATGCGTAAAGCAATAGGGGCGTTTGATAATACAATTTCAGCACCTTCCTGTACGGCACGCTGTGCTACCTTCCAGGCTATTGATTGCTCATTTAGTGCACCGAAAATGATGCCTTTTTTACCTTTTAATAAATTATAAGCCATTTGTTAAGTTTTTATAATTGAAGCAAAGTTATAATTATTTATCAGTTAGTTTAAATTCAACCGAAACAGTTTGAGGCACCGCCACCGGTCTCCCATTTTCAATCGCCGGTCGCCAGTGGGGGAGGGATTTGATAATGTTGATCAGCACTTCCTCGCAGCCGTAACCTATACCTTTCAATACTTTAAATTTAACAGGGAAGCCGTCTCTTTCAACCTGGAAAGCTACGGTTACAGTACCCTCAATATTATTGTCAATAGCTTTGGGTGGGTAATGTAGCTGCTGTTTTATCAGTTCAGTAAAGTGCCCGTTTCCGCCTTCAAATTTTGGGGGTGCTTGAAAGCTAAATTTATCAATATTAGCTGTACTGTAAGTTACGTTAAATATCGGTGTCACTTTTTTGTGTTTACGAACAGCGGTAATAGCTATAGGGTTTTGAGCAGTTATATCTATCGGAGGTAACGAAGCCAAGTAAATGATCATATACCTGCTACCTTTATTATAAACCGGGACGGCATTATATAACACACTTTCTTCAAAAGTTAGCGTATCATTAAACTTTGCCCCTTTTAATTCAAAATAACCGGTAGTATCGGTCATAGTGCCCACGTGCCATGAAGGTGCTTCCATCCAGGTGTTTGTTGATTGTATACCGATGTGCCTGATGGGTTTACCCATGTTGTCGTAAATATGCCCACGCAGGTTAATAGTGTCACGCTTAATAACCGTATCGGGTTTGCTTTTTTGAGCCGATAAATTGATCGAAACCAGCAGCAGTATCGCGCATAAAAATGTTCTCATCACGGTTTAGGTTATATGTAATCACTTGACTAAACGCTCAACAGTTCCCTCGCATTTTGCAAAGCACTCTCACCCGGCTTATCCCCACTTAGCATTTTGGCAATTTCCAATACCCGTTCATCATTATTCAGCTGTTTAATGCGGGTAAAAGTAGCCGCCTCGCTGTCATCCTTATAAACAAAATAATGGCTTTGGCCCTTGCTGGCAATTTGCGGCAAATGGGTAATGGTAATTACCTGCAGGTTTTGGGCTAAGCACTCCATGATCTGCCCAACCTTGTTGGCAACTTCGCCTGATACGCCTGTATCTATCTCATCAAAAATAATGGTAGGCAGGGCTGTGTATTGCGCTACGATAGATTTAATGCTCAGCATTAATCTTGAAAGCTCACCGCCTGATGCCACCTTGCTCATCTCTGCCAAAGCATGCCCCTTATTGGCCGAAAATAAAAACTTAATATTATCAATCCCCGTAGCCGTAAGCATAGCTTTAGGGCTATCAGCACCCCCTTTAGGGGGCGGGGGGGGCGTCTGCTCAATCTTCAAACTCGAGTTTCCCATCCCCATTTCGGCCAGCGTTGCCAACACCTGCTTCTCAATATCCGGGATAGCTTTTTTGCGGTTGACTGATAACTGCGTCGCCAGCTTTTCAAGTTCGGCTTTATCGGCGGCAATTTGTTTTTGCAGTTTTTCGATAGCTTCGTCACCAAAAAGGGCTTGCTGCACTTTGTCTGATAATTCTTCCTGAATCTGCAATAGCTCGGCGATGGTATTTACCCGATGCTTTTTTTGCAGATTGTAGATCATGCTTAACCGGTTGTTCACCTCTTCGGCACGGGCTTCGTCAATAAAAGTATGCTGCTCGATGCCTTCAATTTCGGCGGCGATATCTTTAAGTTCAATAATAATGCTATTGATACGCTGATGTAATTCGGCAACAGCAGGATTGTATTTTTCTATCGAACCTAAAGCCTGTCCAGCTTCTTTTAACTGGATCAATGCGGCAGCCTCGCCGTCCTGTAAAAGATAATTAGCGCCTAAAAGGCTGCGTTTAATTTCTTCTGCATTATTAAGGGTGTTGAGCTCCAGTTCCAAATGTTCCTGCTCATCGGCAACCAATGCACCTTTTTCCAACTCATCAAACTGAAACTGGAAATAATCCAGATCGGCTTTTGCCTTGTCGCTTTCGGCAATCAATTGGTTAAGCTTACTCAATGATTTTTTATAGGCTCGGAATTTTGTTTGATAATCAAACAGTAAATCTGAATGACGCGCAACCGAATCAACTACTAACAATTGAAAATCCGGGTCATTAATTTCCAATGTAGCGTGCTGCGAGTGGATATCTATCAGTTTTTCGCCCAACTGTTTCAGGGCTGAGAGGTTAACCGGGGTATCGTTCACAAAAGCACGAGATTTGCCATCGGCCGAGATCTCCCGGCGTAGCACGGTCTCCGTTTCGTAATCGAGATCGTTTTCTTCAAAGAAATCGGCCAAATGAAAGCCGCTGATTTTGAAAGTGCCCTCAATAACGCATTTTTTCTGCTGGTTGAAAAAGTATTTACTTTCGGCCCGCTGTCCTAAAATAAGTGAAAGGGCACCCAATATGATCGATTTACCTGCGCCGGTTTCGCCGGTTAATATGTTCAGACCGCTATCAAAACCTATCTCCAGGTTGTCGATAAGCGCATAGTTATTAATGGTTAGCTTTTGAAGCATAAAAAAAGTGTCCTCATTTTATTGAGGACACTAAATTACAAATTAAGGCTCTTTAAAAAATATTTTTAATGCTTTTTGCTAATTTATTTAGTCAGCTGTATCGGCTTTGATCTCCTCTTTATCGTCGTTGTCAAACTTATAATCAAAGTCTTTATCCATTTTATCGCGGTAAAGTTTCATTTTTTGTTTAAACGCCGGGCTTTTCATATAGTCCCGCAGTTTTTTGCTGGCTTCTTTAAGCCGTTGTTGTGCGGCCCTAATTTCAGGGCTATCCTGGAAGCCGCGCATTTGCCGGCCAATGTCCCTCATATCCTCCTGTAGTTTTTTCATGTCGGGATTGTTGTAGGCCATCCTGATGCTATCGCCCATGGCCTGCATACGGTTTCTTTTTGCAATAAATTCCGGCGAGTCATAGCGGCTGCGGATTTTTTGGCCCAGGTTTTTCAACTGCTCTGTTTGCGCCTTCACATCAGCCGGGATCTTGCTTTGCAGCTCGTCCTGGTACTTTTTGTAATTAGGATCTCTGTCGTCATTATAGCTATTATAGCCGCGGTTATGCGGAATGCCATACTTTTTCTCCAGCTCTTCGTTCATTTTTTTAAACTCAGGACTGCTGTAATAAGCACCGATCTTGCGGCCTATCTCACCCATCTGTTCGCTGGTTTTTTTAGATTCGGAAGTTTCGCCATATTCCTTTTGAAAATCTTCGCCCATTTTTTGCATTTCCAGCTTCATTTTTTCCATGCCTTCAGTATTATAATAGGCCTGCAGGGCTTTGCTTTTAGCTTCAAGCATTTCCTGTTGCTTTTTGAAATCATTGCTGTTGTAGTATTTACCAATCAGCTCGCCTTGTTTGTTTACTTCGGCGCTGAGTTTTTCAAGCTCAGCATCGTTAAAACCGTCGTAGTTAAAAGAATCATGGCGTTGTTTGGCTCTAACTATTTCGGCCTGGGTTTTCTTTTTATAGGTTACAGGTTTTTTAGTTTTAGGAGCCACCTTGCGTATGGTATCTTCCACAAATAGAGCATGTAAGGCGGCAGGCGCAGCAACTTTTTTAACTGTGAGCTTGCCATCTTTTATGGTGGGGTTTAGCCAGGCAATGCTGCTAACGCCGGCAGCCATTATGGCAATGGCCACAAGCAGGTGGCGGATATTGCCTATAGGTTTCTTTGTTTTCATGATGCGTTCAATTCTGTTTAATAAATGATATTTTTTGCCATTAGCAGCCAGGGCCAGCTGTAAATGCTGCTGCCTGGTTTGCTCAAGCTTCAAAAGCGCGTGTGCATAGATCAAGGGTTGCTGTGTTGTTTGCACAACAAGGTCATCGCAGCTGTTTTCGCGCTCCTGGTTAATGATTCGATTAATTAATTGGGCAAAGGGATTAAAGAATAACAGTATGGAAATAAATTGCTGCATCAGGTTCAGCAGGTAATCATTACGTTTAATGTGCGATAGCTCGTGCAGTAAAATGGCTTCAACCTCGGTAGCCGATAAGTATGTAGTAAGGGTTATCGGCAACAAAATAATGGGGCTTAAAAAGCCTATCATACAAGGGGCATCAACCATACGGCTAAAGTTTACCCACACATTTTTAGTAATGCCCACCTTTTGGCAAAGCTCATCAGCAAAGTCCTGCAGCCTGTCGGCGGGTACCATGGTACGTTTTATCAGGCTGATCCTTTGCCAGCTTAAGCTTACTTTAAGCAGGTTAAATACCAAACCAGCAAAATAAAGGGCTGATATATAAGGCAGATAGCCTTTTATAACGTATTCGTAATAATTGCTTTGCGGTTTGAATGCTACTTCATGCAGCGGAAGGTAGAAACGTGGTAATAAAGATGGTGCATTGGCGGATGTATAATTGATCCACTCGTGCAGCCTGAACTGATGGATAAACGTGTATATAAACCAGGCGCTTATGGCAAGGATGGCGCCCATGGCCAAATTGTGCTTTTTAATGGCCGATAACTGCGGCCTGCAAATAAACACTAACCTTAAGGCAAACCAAACTAACAAACCCTGCCATAACGATTGCAGAATAGTTACGCCCAACACCTGGCTTATATTATAGAATAAATTTTCCATCACGTTTATTTTTTATCCTGATCAAATTGATTCAAAAAATTTTTAATAGCGTCAATCTCGTCTTTTGATGCGCGGTGCTGGCCAAGCGCCTGGATCACCAAATCGGAAGTGGAGCCTTTAAATACAGTAGACAAGATTTTATCCAGAGCGTTGCTTTGGGCCTGCTCCATTGTGAATAAAGCCTTGTAAACATGGGTTTTTGAAGTGGTGTCGCGCTCAACCATTCCCTTATCATGCATAATCTGCATGAGTTTTAAGGTGGTGGTGTAACCGGCATCCTTGTTTTTAGCAAGCTCCTCGTGAACTTCACGTACGGTGCACTGGCCCTTTTTCCAGATCACCTGTAAAATTTCGAGTTCGCTTTCTGTTGGTTTAATTTCCATCTGTTTCTATATTACGAATTTCTTCGTACAAATATCTACGATAGGTTTCGTATTTGCAAATGGTTTTGAAATTATTTAACAAATTTTAACGGTTGGGTGGGGAGTAGTTGTCTGAATCAGAATTTTCAGGATTTAAGAATTTACAGAAGATAGTCTGAACCCGAATTAAAGGAATTAAGAGAATTTATCGAATTTGCTTTGCATTCTGTTTATTCTTTTAATTCAAAAAAATCGAGCTTAGACAAAAGCCGGCTAATCCAAAAAAAACACTAAAATCCCGGTTCAGACAAAATCAAACAATCACTATCTTTTAACTATTTTTGCGCTGAAAACTCCGAAATCGAACATCCGAGATCCGAAATCAAAGAACTATGCTGCAAATACAGGAAAACGTATCCCTCAAAAATTTTAACACTTTCGGTATTGATACCCGTGCCCGCTACTTTGTGGAAATTGCCCATGAAGATGAGCTTGCCGAGCTGTTTGCCGACCCGCAGTGGCAGCAAACAGAGCGACTAATACTCGGTGGCGGCAGCAATATGCTTATGGTTGATGATTTTGACGGACTGGTTGTGCGCATGAACATCCGCGGTATTGAGCACCGGATTAGTCATGATGATGTTTATATAGAAGCGGGTGGTGGCGAGGTATGGAATGACCTGGTTAATTATTGCGTTGCGCATGAATATGCTGGTGTCGAAAATCTGAGCCTGATCCCGGGTTCGGTAGGGGCATCGCCTATACAAAATATTGGCGCCTATGGCGTTGAGCTTAAAGATGTATTTCACAGTTGCCGCGCTTTTGAAATAGCGACAGGAACATTCAGAATTTTCAGCAAAGAGGATTGTAAATTTGGTTACCGCGAAAGCATTTTTAAAGCCGAGCTGAAGGGACAGTATATTATAGTGTCTGTAAAGTTCCGCTTATCGCTGGTGGCAAGCATTAACACCAGGTACGGGGCTATTGAGCAAGAATTACAAAACAGGGGTATCTCAAACCCTACTATTAAAGATGTATCGCAGGTGGTGGCACATATCCGGGTATCCAAATTACCCGATCCGTCAACTATAGGAAACGCGGGCAGCTTCTTTAAAAACCCGGTGATCAGTGCCGAAGAATTTGCTGTGGTGCAAGCTAAATTTCCTGATGTGGTAAACTATCCTGCTGCTGATGGCGGCGTAAAACTGGCTGCCGGATGGCTCATTGAACAATGTGGATGGAAAGGAAAAACCGTTGGCCACACAGGAACATGGAAAAACCAGGCCCTGGTTTTAGTGAACCACGGAGGCGCTACGGGACAGGAAGTGTATAACTTTTCGTCGCAAATCATAGACAGTGTGTACACTAAATTTGGCGTTACACTACAACGTGAGGTTAATATTATTAGTTAAATAAGTTTATTTAAAGTGAATTTTCATTTTTAATAAATTTTCTTCTAAATAACATTCCTGTTACAAATGTTCCCTGAGTAAGTTTGATTCTCGAATGTTAAAATTCATAACGTCCTGTTTTTCAGTATGGTATTTGTTATCAATGTGTGAATATTACACAATGGGTGAGTTTCAATACCGATGTTTAAATGTGGACTTTTTACTACACACTTTGGCTTAATGGCATCATGCTTGTCTAATTGTTAACACAAAACTTTAACAAAATGACAAAGATTGAGTTTAACACCCTTGTACTACGTCAGGCGACTTCTTTAAGATCATACGCTTTACATTTCACGCACGACGCAGACGATGCTAACGACCTTGTCCAGGATACAATGTTGAAGGCCATAACTTACTACAACAAGTTTAAGGAAGGCACCAATTTAAAAGGATGGTTATATACCATCATGAAAAACACATTCATCAACAACTATCGCCGTTTTGTTAAAATGAGCACTTTTGTTACCAAGAGTGATGAAATTTCATCACCAAACCTGGTATTCAGTTCAACCAAAAACCAGGGCGAAGCCAAATTTGTTATGGATGATATTAAAAAAGCTTTAGACAGGCTGCCCGAAGATTATTATGTACCCTTCACTATGTACTTTGAAGGTCATAAATACCATGAAATTGCCGATCACCTGGATATCCCGATCGGTACGGTAAAAACCCGGATACACGTAGCACGCAAACTGCTCAAGAAAAACCTTAAGGCATATGATAACGGCATCGCCAAACCCGTTTACGCAGAGAATTAATGTTCAATTAAACTCCATCATATATATAGGAAACCCGCCCATGAGGCGGGTTTCTTGTTTTAGCCCAGGCTATTAATGGGGTTGTGTTATCTTAAAAAAGGTACAGCTGGCTGATAAAATATTTGCCGGGTGTTATATATCAGTACGCTGTTGAAAACAATATAAATAAAGTTTATAGCATAAAACAACGGCATACTCAATAATATAAGTTCGCCCGCGCCAAGGTTCAATATAGATGAGGGAATATGAAAAAATTCATGGTTAAAAAGAACAATAGCTGTTAAAACGATAGCTAAACACCATGATATTTGAAAATTGATAAGCCGTTTACAAGGTTTATCTATATCTTTTATTTTTTTTCTGTTGGATAACCACAAGGCCAGGGGCAATGCTATTCCTAACATCGGGAATATAATGAAGCTTAGGGCTGATAAATTGAATTGTAGTAAGAAGTTTCTGCTATCATAATTCAAAATTCCTGCCGGCTCGAAAGGTAATTCTGTTAAATCTTCAGGGGTAATATTTAGCGCGGTTGCCAGTCTTTTAAGTGTATCGCCCCTTGCATCTGTTTCATCGTTTTCTATTCGTTGTACGGTTCTTAAACTTAGTTGGGCTTGTTCAGCCAATTCTTCCTGGCTTAATCCTTTACGGTTGCGCAATTCTTTAATCTTTTTTCCGGGGTTATAGGTTTTCATATTGATATATTTTGCTGAACAAAAGTATAACAGGCTAAAGATATTAACTGCCGACTTGTTTACGTCATGTTTACGACATCGCTGTTATTGCTACTACGCCAACTTCTTCATTGCCTCCTTCGCTACCACCTGCCCCGAGATAATTGCCGGTGGCACGCCAGGCCCGGGTACAGTGAGCTGGCCGGTATACAACAGGTTGTTGATATGTTTTGCCCGCATGGCGGGTTTAAAAAAAGCAGTTTGGGCAAGTGTATTTGCCAACCCGTAAGCATTGCCTTTAAATGAATGATAATCTACTTTGAAATCATTAAGCGCATAACTCCGCTTCACTACAATTGAGTCGCGGATGTCGTGCCCGGTGATATGGGCAAACCTGTCCATCATCAGATTAAAATATTTTTCGCGGATGGTTTCGTCATCATTTAAGCCCGGCGCTATCGGCATCAGGAAAAACAGGTTCTCGCCGCCTTCTGGGGCAACCATGTTATCCGTTTTTGAACTGCAGCAAACATAAAACAGCGGATTGGTAGGCCATTGGGGCACAGCATAGATCTCTTTGGCATGCAATTCAAAATCTTCGTCAAAAAATAGATTATGATGCTGTATGCCTGGCACTTTTTTGTTGGTGCCGATATAGAACAATAAACTCGATGGCGACATCGTCCGGTTATCCCAATATTTAGCAGTATAGTTACGATGGGGTTTCTCAATTAAATGCTGGTCAACATATTCATAATCTGCCCCTGCAATTACCATATCGGCAGTGAATACGCCGTTATTGGTTTGGATTTTATCAACCCGTTTACCCTCTATGTTGATTTTTGTAACCTCTGTATTGAGCCTGATCTCAACTCCCAGTTCGGTAGCCAGGCTTACCATAGCTTTTACTATTTCGTTCATACCACCCATGGGATACCAGGTGCCCAGGGCAAGGTCGGCATAGTTCATCATGCTATACATGGCCGGGGTATTTTGCGGGGTGGCTCCTAAAAATAACACTGGGAACTCCAGTAATTTAATTAGTTTGGGGTTTTTAAAATATTTGCTTACATGGCTGCTCATACTGGTAAGCAGCTGCATGCTGAAGCTTTTTTTGATCAGGTTAAAGTCGATAAATTCGGTGATGGAATAGGAGGGGCGGAAAACGTACTCACCCATGCCTACTTTATATTTATATGCCGCCTGGTTTAAGAAATCCTGTAATGCTTTACTACTGCCAGGTTCGGCTTGTTCAAACAGGGCTTCAAGCTCAATCATGTCCGCGGGGACATCAAATATTTCATTTTTGCTGTAATAAATACGGTAGCCGGGATCCAATCTTTTTAACTGGTAATAATCGGAAGTTTTTTTGCCGAACAGTGCAAAAAAGTTTTCAAATACGTCGGGCATCCAGTACCAGCTTGGCCCCATATCAAACCTGAAACCATCCTGCTCCCAGACCCTCGCACGGCCGCCGGGCTGGTCGTTTTTTTCCAATATGGTAACTTTATAGCCTTCTTTAGCCAAAACACAGGCCGCCGATAAACCAGCAAAGCCCGAACCAATAACAATAATATGCTTGCTGCTCATGTTTAATGTGAAGCCCAAGATAAGCAAAATGTTTTAGGCCTATAAAAAACAATACCGCTTTGAATTTGTACTTTTGAAAAAATGAACACGCGAGTGCCGATGATGAGCCTGTACGATGAAACTTGTTTTGAATGCAGTAAACTGATAACTAAAAAATATAGCACATCCTTTAGTCTCGGCATTAAAACTTTCGATAAAAGTTTTCGTTATCCCATTTATGCTATCTACGGCTTTGTACGTTACGCCGATGAAATTGTAGATACCTTTCATGGGTATAATCAGCAGCAACTGATCAGCAGGTTTGAGGAAGATACTTTCAAGGCTATCAGAGAAAGGATCAGCACTAATCCCGTAATTCATTCTTTTCAACAGGTAGTTAACCGGTTTAAGATCGATCATGAATTGATCAGGGCTTTTCTGAGATCAATGGAAATGGACCTGGATAACAAAGCCTATGATAAGGGCAGTTACCAAACTTATATTTATGGTTCGGCAGAAGTTATCGGCATGATGTGCCTGCGTGTTTTTACCAATGATGATAGTCTTTACCAGGCTCTTGTACCCAAGGCCCGAAGCCTGGGGGCTGCTTTCCAAAAGATCAATTTTTTGCGGGATGTTAAGGCAGATTATACAGAACGCGGGCGCACATACTTTCCGGGGATCGATTTCAATAATTTTACCGAGCATGATAAGCTTGCCATTGAGGCGGAAATTAAACACGATTTTGACGAAGCATTTGAGGGAATAAAATGCCTGCCTGCTGGTACGAGGCTTGGGGTTTATATTGCCTATATTTACTACCTGCAGTTGTTTAAAAAAATAAGTTACACGCCTGCCAACGTAATACTGCAAAAACGTATCAGGGTTTCTGATGCGCGTAAAATGAGTTTGTACATCAAAGCTGTTCTGCAGCAAAAGTTAAATGTTATTTAATGTTAAGGAAGATCTTTTTTGTAGCCAGTATATTGGCAGTTGTATTCAAGTTGCAAACCGCTAATGCTGAAGAGCCTAATCTGAAAGTACTGCGTAAGCAAATGCTTATTGCTATTGATAAAAGCAAAACCACCGATTCATTGTATAATAATCTTAATAGTATCAAAGAAAAGAGTGGTATAGTGAATGGTTTCATAGGCGGCCTGCTTGCCTTAAAAGCCAAGCATGCCTGGAACCCATATTTGAAACTGAAATATCTTAACAGATCGGAAAAGGTATTTAAGCAGGCATTAATTGACGATCCGCATAATATTGAGATCAGGTTCATGCGCTTTTCTGTAGAACATAACGTGCCTTCCATTTTAGGTTTTAATAAAGACCTTGCTGCGGATACTGACGATATCATAGCTCAACTGGGTAAAAAGAATTATGGCTCGGCTGATAAGGAATTGACCATCCAGATTATCAAATTCCTCCTTCATTCCAAAAGATGTACTCCTGCCCAAAGCCAGGCACTCAATAAACACTTAACCGAACTTACGTGAGATACACCTATTTACTGATCAACCTGCTAACGGTATTTTTTCCCGTTGTGCTTTCATTTGATAAAAGGGTGCAGTTTTACAAAACCTGGAAATTTATATGGCCCGGCATGGCCGTTACCGGTTTGTTTTTTTTGTTTTGGGATGTGCTTTTTACCGTCAGGGGTGTTTGGTCGTTCAATCCGGCATACATCATAGGCGTTAAGTTTTTTGGTTTGCCTTTAGAGGAAATACTATTCTTTTTAACGGTACCGTTTGCCTGTATATTTATTTACGCCTGCCTTAATCACTATGTTAAATGGCTGATGCCTTTCAGGCTTACCGGTATTATAAGTAGTATGGTAATATTGCTGAGTATCCTGATGCTGATATTTTATCACGACCGGCTTTATACCGTAGTTACGTTTGGCTTATTACTATTGCTTGTGGTGCTGATTCAATACGTTTTTAAGGCCGATTGGGTTAATCGTTATTACCTGGCTTATATTGTAGCGCTTTTACCATTTTATATAGTAAACGGCATATTAACCTCCGTCCCAATAGTATTGTACAATAATGCCGAAAACCTCGGAAAGCGGGTTGGCACTATCCCGTTTGAGGATCATTTTTACCTGATGGCTTTACTGCTCATGAACATTGGATTCTTTGAATATTTTAAACAACAGAAGTTAAGCCGATGAGTGAGTTGCCAGAATACACCAAATCACAACTGGCCTTACGCAATGGTCAGGATAAGCCCCGGATCTGGGTTGCCTATAAAGGTGATATTTATGATGTAACTGAAAGCCGACTGTGGCGAAACGGGAAACATTATGAGCACTGGGCCGGACAGGATTTGACAGATGAACTTGCCGACGCACCACATACCGAAACCGTTTTTGAGAGATTTGTAAAGGTCGGTCGCCTCATCACCCCCGCCCTCTCCATCGGGGAAGAAGAGAAGGATTGATATGCTTTTTAAACAAAATGTTCAAACCATTTTGAAATAGTTTTCTGAAATGTGACACCCTCTCTTCTTTCTGTCATCCTTGCGTCATTTAAAGCCCGGATTGGTAGGGAATATTATGTATTAAATCATGTAAATATATTGTTACGTGGTTGTTTTATCGCTGAAAGTATGGAAAAATTAAGGTTTTTCTTCCTGCCATACCTTTTCCAACAGGCAACGCATGGTACTATTTATCGTTATAAAAAGAGATTTTAAGGACCGGCAAGTTGTAGTTTTTCTGTTGAATCTCTCGTGACAGTCAATTTTATTGTGTTTTGATTTACAATAGCTTATAAAACAAATTAGGAAAATGCCTCGCGCATTTTCCTAATTTATAATTAACAATATTAACTGACTTATTACCGGCCGGATCTAACGGCCATATGGTATTAACGATAGCAAAGGTAATTTCTTGTTGATTATTTCCTAAAACCTTCATTGAAGTTAAAAAAATTCATGTAAAAGAAATATTACATTCATTATTTGTTTTATTTTGTCGTTGGCTATTAAGTTTGCTTCCTTAACTATTAGCTAAATTTTTTCTATGAAAAAACGACTACTACTAATTTTGTGCAGTTTCGTATTTGCTGTAACACAGCTTTTTGCGCAAAATCACACTGTTACCGGTACGGTAACAGCCAGGGAGGACGGCCTTCCTCTGCCGGGTGTATCGGTGAAGATAAAAGGGACAACTACCGGTACCCAAACCACCGTCGACGGTAAATTTTCACTCAGCGTTCCAAATAATGCAGTTTTAACATTCAGCTTTATTGGCTATGCTACACAGGACGTACCAGTTGGTGCATCAGCGAACCTTAAAGTAGTTTTAGAAGCATCAGCCCGTGGACTTAACGAGGTAATCGTAACCGCGTTAGGTATCTCAAGGCAGCAAAAATCACTGGGCTACGCTGCTCAGCAGGTAAAAGGCGATGATCTTACCGTAACGAAGCAATCTGATCTTAACACCGCCCTTGCAGGTAAAATTGCAGGCGTACAGGTGTTAGGTGGTTCGGGAGCAAAGTTTGGTACATCAACTATCCGTATCCGGGGTATCAACTCGTTATCGGGTGGTAACCCAATTTATGTGGTAAATGGTGTTGTTACTGATCCCAATGCGGTAAATAATGATGATATCGAATCTCTTTCGGTATTGAAAGGCCCTGCTGCTACTGCACTTTATGGTCAGCGCGCGTCTGAAGGCGCGGTTGTTATCACGCTTAAAAAAGGTGCAAACAAAGGTATTGGTGTGTCCATTAATCAATCAACCACATTTGAAAAGGTTTATCAACTGCCAGACTATCAAAATGAATATGGCGGTGGTACCAGTACAACATGGAAAACGTATACTTATGATCCTGCTAATGGCTCACCCGCCTCATTTGCCAAGTTTAATGGTGTGAAAATTTACGATTACGGAGTTGACGAAAGTTGGGGACCTAAGCTGGATGGTACAATGTACGCTCCATGGTATTTCTGGGATCCGTCAAACCCCGATTTTGGCAAGTTAAAGCCATTTGTTGCACAGCCAAATAACGTACGTGATTTTTACCGCACCGGGGTTACCTATAATACCAATGCGGCATTTTCAAAAGCTGCAGATGATTACAACTTCAGGGTATCATACACGAACATTGACCGTACCGGTATTACCCCTAACAGCGATCAAAAGCGTAATAATGTTGGTTTAAACGGAGAACTTAAGTTAACCAAGAAATTTACAGTAAGCGCCAATGTTAACTTTTCGCAAATAAACTCAAATAATGTACCTGCCGAGGGTTACGGAACTCAAACGGCAGGTTCATTCAGCCAGTGGTTTCACAGGGATATCGAGATCGATAAACTTAAGAACTACCGGAGAGCCGATGGTACTTATACTTCATGGAATATCATAAGCCCTGACAACCTGGCGCCACACTATTGGGACAATCCATATACCGAGGCTTATGTTAATACTTCAAAGTCAAACAGCAACCGTATTTATGGTAACATCACTGCATCATACCAGTTTACCAAAGATCTGTCATTGTCATTAATTGCACGGGAAGATCTTTTAAACCGTGATGATAACGCGCAGGTAGGTTCAGGTACGATCAACGTTGACTCATATTCACAAAGCCAATACACCTACAAGGAAAATAACTATGTGGCAAATTTGTCATATAGTCATAACTTCAGGGATTTGTCTGTAAAAGCGGGTTTATATGCCGAAACAAGACAAGACAGGTATCGTTACACCAGCGGGAATACTAATGGTGGTTTAGCTGTGCCTGATCTGTACACGCTGAGCAACTCTATTGATGCTCCTTCATCATTCAGTTACAATGCATTGTCACGCGTAAACAGTTACTACGGTTATACCTCATTTGGCTATAAAGATTTCTTATATCTTGATTTTAACGCACGCAACGATATTTCATCAACGCTACCGGTTAATAACAACTCATACTGGTACGGTGGTTTATCGGGCTCTTTTGTATTTACTGAGCTGTTGGCAAAAAACGATTGGTTAACTTTTGGTAAGTTAAGGTTATCAGCAGCCAAAATAGGCTCAGATACTCAGCCATACCAGGTTTATCAAACTTACAACCTGAGCACCACACCTTACGGTGGCTTTCCGGTACAAACAGTACCTAATACATTGCCAAACCAGGCGTTGAAACCTACACTGTCAACAGCATATGAGATAGGTACTGAATTGCATTTTATTAAAGATAGGGTTAAGTTTGACTTTAACTACTATACCCGTAATGCTAAAGACCAAATACTACCTTTACCTGTAAATGGCACTTCGGGCTATTCAACTGCAGTAGTTAACGCCGGTGAAATCAAAAACCACGGTATTGAAGTAAGCCTTGGCGGTACGCCGATAAAATCAAAAGATTTTACCTGGAATGCTGATTTCAACATTTCATTTAACCGCAATAAAGTTGTATCTATATACCCTGGCATCAACAGCTTGCAGGTATCTCCTGACGGCTTAGGCGGATACGGCTTATCTGGCGGTAACCAGGCGGCAGGTTCAAGGGGATTCGGTTTCGTGGGTTCACCAAGCTTTGGTATCAACGGTGTTGTCGGCAGTTCATATGGCCAGATCATTGGCTCAGGCTTTACCCGCGATGCAAAAGGAAATATCGTTGTTGATGAAAATGGCTATCCTATAGTGAACAATACTGTTAATCTGGGCAGCATGTTGCCAAGCTACACAGGTGGTTTTACCAACTCGTTTACTTACAAGGGACTTGTACTTGCCTTCTCACTCGACTTTCAAAAAGGCGGTAAATTTGTTTCAGTTACCCAGCAAAACCTTAACGGATCAGGTTTAGGTATTCAAACCGTTGGCCTGAATGCTAAAGGTAATCCAAAACGTGATGCAGTATCAGCAGGTGGCGGTACATTGTTTGCCGGTGTTCATGAAGATGGCAGCCCAAATACTACTTATGTTAATACCCGACAGTTATACGAATCTGTTTTAAGCCAGATCTGGGAAAACTACACTTTTGATGCATCATATGTTAAACTACGTGAGGTTAGCTTAGGCTATTCTTTCCCTAAAAAAATGCTGGGAAGGTTGCCGTTCCAAACAGCATATTTTGGTATCACGACGCAAAACCCATGGATGATCTACTCTAAATTAAAAGGTGTTGATCCATCACAATTACAAACTTCGTTTTACGAAGGTGGCCAGTTGCCAAACACCCGCAATATCGGATTTAACCTTAAGGTAACGTTCTAAAAAAAGCTCTCATAAATTATGAAAAAGTCATATATTAAATATATAGCAGGGGCATTTATCCTCATCGCGGCGTCATGTAAAACCGGCGGCGATATAAATGTTAGCCCTAATCAGTCACCTAACGTACAAACAGGTTATATGTTAACCAGTGCGCTGCAGTTTTTAGGCGGCATAAATGGTGCCGGTGCAACAACTAATATTAACTCGTTTGCCGGCGAACTGTATTCGCAATACATTTCGGAAACATATTATACCAACGAATCGCAGTTTGCCTTAAAGCAATATGATTATCAAACCTATTACACGGGCCCGTTGCTTGATTTGAAAACAATAATCAGTGTCAATAGTGATCCGGTTAAAAAAAATCTGGCTTCAACCACCAAATTTGGAACCAATAACGATCAGATAGCTTCTGCAAGGATCTTGTCGGCGTTTATTTATCTAACCATGACCGATAGGTGGGGGGATATTCCTTATACCCAGGCTTTGAGTGGAGCAAGCAACTTTTCGCCGGCTTTTGATGCGCAGAAAGATGTATATACCGCATTAATGAAAGAACTGGACGAGGCGCAAGCTCAACTGGGTACTACCAACTCGTTAACAGGTGATATTTTATTTAATGGTAATAATATCCGCTGGAAACACTGGGCCAATTCGTTACATGCTATAATGGCGCTAAGGCTTTCGAAAGTTGACCCCGCTACAGGGAAGGCAGAGTTTGCCAAAGCTGTTGCAGGTGGCCTGATGACGTCAAATGATGACAATGCTACCTATAAATATAGCAGCGCACAAACTAACGAGAATCCATATTTTACTAATTACCGTAACCGTTATGATTATGCTGTTAGCTCATTACTGGTAACTACGCTGAAAGGGCTTAATGATCCACGGCTTGCCGTTTATGCTGCTCCAACTGCATCTAACACCATTGTTGGATTGCCTTATGGCACTTATGGCGATGCCTTGGGTAATTATAGCGCAGGTACAAGAGATGCTCCGGGTAATATTTCCCTAATAGGTACAGCGTTGTCTGACGCCAGTTCACCATCTGTGTGGACTTCATACGCCCAGGTACTGTTTATGCAGGCCGAAGCCGCCCATCTTAACTGGATACCAGGTGGCGATGGCGCCGCCGCTGATTTCTATAATAAAGGCGTAACTGCATCTTTAGAACAAAATGGCGTCAGTTCAGCTGATGTGGCAACTTACCTTGGCCAGGCATCGGTAAAGTTTAATGCCAGTACTGCTTTAGACCAGATCCTCACCCAAAAATGGATAGCTAACTTCCTTGGTGACGGGTGGGAATCATGGGCCGAATATCGCCGTACCGGTTTACCCAAATTGCTTGATCCGGTTCCGGGGTCACTGAGCCCGGGCCAAAGAATTCCGCGCAGGCAACAGTACCCTCAAACCGAGCATGACCTTAACCTAACCAATTACAATGCTGTAATTGCCCGTCAAGGTCCGGATGCACTTAATACAAGGGTATATTGGGATAAACAATAATTATTGCTTATAGATTATGAGAACAACAAAGGCTGCCATTGGCGGCCTTTGTTGTTTATGGAGGATTTATCTATATCAATACCCAGGTTTCAAATTCAATTATTCTTTCACCTGAATTGGTGATCAACGCTATTTTATGCTCGTTTATAATGTCAACTTTAAGTATAGTGGGAAGACCATTAAATCTTATCTCATTGTGGTGGTACAAAGTAACATTGTTAAATCTTATAATCTTAGGTTCAAAAATATTCTCTTCCCATTTATAGGGTAGTTAATATGAAAATCGAATGTTTGAGTTTCTGGATATTCGATAACCTTTAAAACTGCTGCGTCATGAAAAAAGTAGTCGTTGAAATTCATTCTTTTTAGATTGATATTACAATATATTTATTACAAATGTCCTATTAAAAGAATGTGAGTGTAAAGTTTGTTGAGAAAGTTAGATAAGTAGTTTTTATATTAAAAGATATAGTACTTTAATTCATCATACCATCGGTGCAATCATACTTCATCGGTGTAATCTTCAAATTAAAAAATAATTCCCGCTCTCTATTTGATATTCAAAACATTGTGGTTATCTTTGCCCTCCCTTGAAAGGAGGTATTTTAGGAATTATGATCATTATTAACGTAAAAGACGGCGAATCATTAGACAAAGCATTGAAACGCTTCAAAAAGAAATTCGAAAAAACAGGTGTTTTAAGAGAACTACGCAGTCGTCAGGCTTTCGAAAAAAAATCTGTAACCCGTCGTCATGTTGTTAAACATGCTATCTACAAACAGACTTTAAACCAGGAAACTGTTTAATTCTTTTTTGTTGAAAAGAATTAATTAATTTCTTGACACTATATTAAAACTATTTGTACATTCATAATCCCGGATGTATAAATAGTTTTTTATGTTTTTAGAGCGTTTTATCCAGTACATCAAGTATGAGAAGCGGTATTCAGTGCATACTGTTTCCGCATATCAGTCTGATCTGGATCAGTTTATGCGCTTTTTAAACAATCCCGGCGGTGCTGATCCCGCGCCCGAGCCGGTTATTACCCATCCATCGCAGGTAAGCTACCATGACGTCCGTAACTGGATGGTAGAGCTTATTGATCAAAAACTTACCGGCCGTTCGGTTAACCGCAAAATGGCCACATTGCGCAAATACTTTAAATTTTTATTGCAGGAAGGTGTTGTTGAAACCAACCCGGTATCAAGGGTACGGTCGCAAAAAGTTGCTAAAACGTTGCCCGTAGTGGTTGAAGATACGCGCCTCACAAAAATGTTAGATAGTGATGACATTTTTACAAATGATTTTCCAGGCTTGCGCGATAAGCTTGTTATTGAGCTGTTGTTTGGCACCGGCATACGCCTTGCCGAACTGTTAGGTATTAAGCAACAGGATATTAGCTTTGAGGGGGGAGTGGTAAAGGTACTGGGTAAGCGTAACAAAGAGCGCATTATCCCTATTAATAATGAGCTGAAGGCCCTGCTGCCCGAATATCTGGAGGTAAAGAAAAATCAAAATTTTGATAACAATTCATTCACATTAATCGTTACAAATAAAGGAGCCGATGCTTATCCGAAATTGATTTATTTAATAGTGCAAAAATACCTGTCTAACATATCAACCCAAAATAAACGGAGCCCACATGTGCTCAGGCACACCTTTGCAACCACTATGCTAAATAACGGGGCCGATTTAAATTCGATTAAAGAGCTTTTGGGGCACGCTAACCTGAGCGCAACCCAAATTTACACGCACAATTCAGTTGAAAGACTAAAATCTATTTATAAACTCGCCCATCCAAAGGCTTAAAAAGGAGGAAACATGAAAATTACAGTGCAGTCAATTCATTTCACCGCAGACAGGAAACTTTTAGATTTTATTCAGAAAAAAGCTGATAAGCTTGATACGTTTTACGACCATATTATTAGCGGTGAAGTTTACTTAAAGCTTGAGAATGTGGAAGATGAATGTAATAAGATAACGGAGATCAAATTATTGCTACCCGGAAATCAAATATTTGCAAAAGAGAAGTGTAAGAGTTTTGAGGAAGCTACCGACCTGGCGGTTGAAAGCCTGAGGAAGCAAATTGAAAAGCATAAACAAAAGAAGGCCCTTGCTGATGCTACAGCAAAAAAAGCTGTTTTAACGGCAGTTGAGGAGGGTTTTTAATATTATAAAAAGGCTTGTTTTAAGCGTAAATCGGCAGGTTTTTAGCCTGCCGATTTTTTTTGATAAAAAATTTTGACGTGGCGTTATTTTTTGTAGATTTGCAGTCCCTTTCGGGGAGGTATTTAACGCCTCGAAAAAAAGTTAAAATAGTTCTTTAAAATATCAAAAAGCTTATTACTTTTGCGCTCCGTTATCGAAAGCAACACAGCGTTTAGATAATGTAAAGGCAAAATAAATATAAGCCTCCTTAGCTCAGCTGGTAGAGCAACTGACTTGTAATCAGTAGGTCATTGGTTCGATCCCGATAGGAGGCTCAGTTTTTTTCGGATTGAGGTATTTAGCTTCAATTTTGGATATCGCAAATCCGGAAACAACTACCGGGGGGATACCAGAGCGGTCAAATGGGACGGACTGTAAATCCGTTGCTTCGGCTACGAAGGTTCGAATCCTTCTCCCCCCACTTATTAAGTAAGCAGTTTGTAGTTCGCAGTTAGCAGTTTTGTTAACCGAACTATAAACTGCTAACTTGATTAAAAGGGTTTGAGGAATGGGTGTCATTGAGCGGTTAAGCTGCTAATTGAAAACTGCAAACCGAAAGCTGAATAAGCGGAAGTAGCTCAGTTGGTAGAGCGATAGCCTTCCAAGCTATAGGTCGCGAGTTCGAACCTCGTCTTCCGCTCGGTTGGTTCATTAGTCGGTTAGTTCACTTGTTCATTGGTGGCAGCTGCAAAGATCAATGAACTAATAAACGAGTGAACCAATGAACAAAAAATAAGCCGACGTAGCTCAGTGGTAGAGCACTTCCTTGGTAAGGAAGAGGTCACGGGTTCAAATCCCGTTGTTGGCTCGGTGTTATAAAACATACATTAAAGTTAAAATTAACCTACAAAAATAATTTATAGATCATGGCAAAAGAAAAGTTTGACCGCAGTAAGCCGCACTTAAACATCGGTACAATCGGTCACGTTGACCACGGTAAAACAACCCTTACCGCAGCTATTACTAAAGTTTTGGCTGATGCAGGTTTATCAGAAGCTCGTTCATTTGATTCAATTGACTCGGCTCCTGAAGAAAAAGAACGTGGTATTACCATCAACACTGCCCACGTTGAATATTCAACAGCTAACCGTCACTATGCACACGTTGACTGTCCAGGTCACGCGGATTATGTGAAAAACATGGTTACTGGTGCTGCGCAAATGGACGGTGCAATCATCGTAGTTGCTGCAACTGATGGTCCGATGCCACAAACTCGTGAGCACATCCTGTTAGCTCGTCAGGTAGGTGTACCTGCACTTGTTGTTTTCATGAACAAAGTTGACATGGTTGATGATCCGGAATTATTAGAGTTAGTAGAAATGGAAGTTCGTGAATTATTATCGTTCTACGAATTCCCAGGTGATGATATTCCAGTTATCCAGGGTTCTGCATTAGGTGGCCTTAACGGCGATCCTACCTGGGTTGGTAAAATCATGGAATTGATGGATGCTGTAGATAGCTACATCCCAATCCCTCCACGTTTGACAGATCTTCCTTTCTTGATGCCTGTTGAAGACGTGTTCTCAATCACTGGTCGTGGTACTGTTGCTACCGGTCGTATTGAGCGTGGTGTAATCAACTCTGGTGAGCCTGTTGATATCCTGGGTATGGGTGCTGAGAACTTGAAATCAACCGTAACTGGTGTTGAGATGTTCCGCAAAATCCTTGACCGTGGTGAAGCTGGTGACAACGTAGGTTTATTGTTACGTGGTATTGAGAAAACTGATATCCGTCGTGGTATGGTTATCTGCAAACCAGGTTCAGTAACTCCTCACACCGATTTCAAAGCAGAAGTTTACGTATTATCAAAAGCAGAAGGTGGCCGTCACACTCCATTCTTCAACAAATACCGCCCGCAATTCTATTTCCGTACCACTGACGTTACTGGTGAGATTTCATTAGAACCAGGTGTAGAAATGGTTATGCCAGGTGATAACGTTACAATCACTGTAAAACTGATCAACGCTATCGCAATGGAAAAAGGCTTACGTTTCGCTATCCGTGAAGGTGGTCGTACCGTAGGTGCTGGTCAGGTAACTGAAATCTTGAAATAATAATATTTCAATAAAAAGGTTAATTTGAAAACATAAGTTTAGCCTTTAACGGCAAACTTATGTTTTCTTATTATAAATAACACACGGGAATAGTTCAACGGTAGAATAGAGGTCTCCAAAACCTTTGATCAGGGTTCGAATCCTTGTTCCCGTGCTTAAGCACAATATAAAAATGGCAGGCGTAGCTGAATATATTAAAGAGTCATACATCGAGTTAACCGAAAAGGTTACCTGGCCTACATGGCGCGAGCTTCAGAGCAGCGCTGTTTTGGTATTGGTTGCCGCTATAATTATTGCGCTGGTTATCTTAGGTATGGACCAGATCATTAATTATTTGCTTAAACTGTTTTACACATCACTAACATAATATCAGGGGAGACGGAGATGAGTGATCAATTGAAATGGTATGTAGTTAGGGCTATTAGTGGTAAGGAAAAGAAAGTTAAACAATACATAGATGCCGAAATTAGCCGTTTGGGCATTAGTCATTTGGTACCACAGGTATTAATACCTACCGAGAAGTATTACCAGATGCGTGATGGAAAGAAGATCGCGAAAGAGCGTAACTACTTTCCGGGCTATGTGCTTATGGAAGCCGTTTTAGATGGCGAAACTGAACACATCATTAAAAATATAAACAGTGTTATAGGTTTTCTGGGCGATAAAGCCGGAAACGCTATACCGCTTCGCCAGTCAGAAGTTAACCGGATTTTAGGTAAGGTTGACGAGATGAGCACACAGGGCGAAACCATGAATGTACCTTATTATGTTGGTGAGGCCGTTAAAGTTATGGACGGACCTTTCAACGGTTTCAGCGGCGTTATTGAAGAGGTTAACGAAGAGAAAAAGAAACTGAAAGTAATGGTAAAGATATTCGGGCGCCGTACGCCGCTTGAATTGAATTACATGCAGGTAGAGAAAGAATAGATTTGGGATGTTAGATATGAGATTTGAGAGTTTCCCTTTTCTTATATCGATCTTGAATAATTAATAATATAAAAAAGAAGCGGGTATTTAGCTTGGGAGTCTCATATCTCACATCTCAATACTCAAATCTAAAAATCTTAAATGTTACTTAGCTTCCACTTACTAACATTGAGTTTATAATTAAAGTAAATTAAAATGGCAAAAGAGATCGGTGCAATGGTTAAGCTGCAAGTTAAAGGCGGCGCCGCAAACCCATCACCACCAATTGGCCCTGCATTGGGTGCAAAAGGTGTGAACATCATGGAGTTTTGCAAACAATTTAATGCACGCACCCAGGACAAAGCTGGAAAAGTATTGCCTGTTTTGATTACTGTTTATGTTGACAAATCATTCGAATTTATCATCAAAACCCCTCCCGTTGCTATCCAGTTATTGGAAGCTACCGGTTTAAAGAGTGGTTCTGCTGAGCCTAACCGTAAAAAAGTTGCCAGTGTTAACTGGGAGCAGGTTGAGACTATAGCAAAAGATAAAATGGTTGACTTGAATGCATTCACAGTTGAATCGGCCATGAAAATGGTGGCAGGTACTGCCCGCAGCATGGGAATTACCGTATCAGGTACAGCTCCCTGGAATTAATTAATTTATACAAATCAGTTTAAAGACAGTGGCAAGATTAACAAAAAATCAAAAAGTGGCACTCTCCAAAATTGAGGCAAACAAATCGTACACATTACAGGATGCATCTGCATTGGTAAAGGAATTAACCCTTACTAAATTTGATTCATCAGTTGATATAGACGTTCGTTTAGGTGTTGACCCGCGTAAAGCCAATCAAATGGTACGTGGTATTGCAACATTACCTCATGGAACCGGTAAAACTGTACGTGTATTAGTGCTTTGTACTCCAGATAAGGAACAAGAAGCTAAAGATGCAGGTGCAGATTACGTAGGTTTGGATGATTATATTGCCAAGATTGAAGGCGGATGGACTGATGTTGATATTATCATTACTATGCCAAGTGTTATGGCGAAGGTAGGTCGTTTAGGTCGTATTTTAGGCCCGCGTAACCTTATGCCAAACCCTAAATCAGGTACAGTTACCCCAGAAGTTGGTAAAGCTGTAACTGAGGTAAAAGGTGGTAAAATCGATTTCAAGGTTGACAAAACCGGTATCATCCACACTTCAATAGGAAAAGCATCTTTCTCTGCAGATAAAATTTATGAGAATGCATTAGAAGTATTGCAAACAATCTCTAAATTAAAACCTTCTGCAGCAAAAGGAACATATTTCAAGAGCATTCATATCTCTTCAACTATGTCGCCTGGAATTACAGTTGAAACTAAATCAGTAGCGGGGATCTAATCATGAATAAAGAAGAAAAATACGACCTTGTTGTAGCCCTAACTGAGCAAATCAAAGAGTATGGTAATTTTTATATCACTGATACCTCTGATTTAACTGTAGCCAAGATCAACAACATCCGCCGTAAATGTTTCGAAAACGACATTACGATGCAAGTAACCAAAAATAGCTTGATCAAAAAAGCTATGGAAGCTGCAGGCGGCGATTTCAGCCCTATATATGATGTATTAAAAGGTTCATCATCAATCCTTTTCTCAAAGTCAGCAACTGCTCCGGCAAAGTTGATCAAACAATTAAGGAAAACAGGTGAAAAACCAATTTTAAAAGCAGCTTATATTGATTCGGCGGTATTTATCGGTGATAACCAGTTAGATACTTTAACCAAACTGAAATCAAAAGAACAACTGATCGGCGAGATAGTTGGCTTACTACAATCACCTGCCAAAAACGTACTTTCTGCACTACAATCAGGCGGAACTACAATTGCAGGCCTTGTAAAAACATTACAAGAAAGAGGTTAACGAACGCCTCACAAAAGTTCGACAATAACAAACAAAAAGCATTAAAAGTAAAAATTTAAATAAAATGGCGGATTTAAAAGCGTTTGCTGAACAGTTGGTAAACTTAACAGTAAAAGAAGTAAACGAATTAGCTCAAATATTAAAAGATGAGTATGGTATTGAGCCTGCTGCTGCTGCTGTAGCAGTTGCTGCTCCTGCTGCTGACGGTGGCGATGCTGCTCCAGCTGCTGCTGAGCAAACTGCATTTGACGTTATCCTGAAAGAAGCTGGTGGCGCTAAATTAGCAGTTGTTAAATTAGTAAAAGACTTAACTGGCCTTGGTTTGAAAGAAGCTAAAGATCTTGTTGACGGTGCACCAAAGGAACTTAAAACTGGTGTAACTAAAGAAGAAGCTGAATCTTTGAAAAAACAATTAGAAGAAGCCGGAGCAGTAGTTGAGGTTAAGTAATTTAACCTACTAAAATATAGCATCAAGACTCCGACCATAAACGGTCGGGGTCTATTGCTGTTTATAAAGGTTTTGAATTAGATGTGAGATATTAGATATGAGATTTGAGATTTTTCAAATCGCTATTTCATATCTCAGATCTCATGTCTCAAGTCTCACATCTACAAAAATTAATAACTAAAATTTAAATACCTTGGCAAACAATAATAATCAAAGAGTAAACTTTGCAACCAGTAGAAAGGTACTTGATTACCCTGATTTTCTGGATGTTCAGTTACAATCTTTCCAGGAATTTTTTCAATTGGAAACCACTTCCGACAACCGTTATAAAGAAGGGCTGTTTAAAGTGTTTGCCGAAAACTTTCCTATTTCAGATTCAAGAAACATCTTTGTCCTGGAGTTTCTTGACTACTTTATTGATCCGCCCCGTTATGATATACAAGAGTGTATCGAACGCGGATTAACTTACAGCGTACCATTAAAAGCCAAGCTTCGCCTGTCATGTAATGATGAGGAGCACGAAGATTTTGAAACAATTGTACAGGACGTGTACCTGGGTACTATCCCATACATGACGCCAAAAGGTACATTTGTTATTAATGGTGCCGAGCGTGTAATTGTATCACAGTTACACCGTTCGCCAGGTGTGTTCTTTGGTCAGAGCCGCCACACCAACGGTACAAAATTATACTCGGCCCGTGTTATTCCTTTCAAAGGTTCATGGATTGAGTTTGCTACAGACGTTAACAACGTAATGTATGCTTACATTGACCGTAAAAAGAAATTCCCGGTTACTACGTTACTTCGTGCCATTGGTTATGACTCTGATAAAGATATATTAGAGCTGTTTGAACTGGCCGACGAGGTTAAAGTAAGCAAATCAGGCCTTAAGAAATATATTGGCCGTAAGCTTGCTGCAAGGGTACTTAAAACATGGATCGAAGACTTTGTGGATGAAGATACCGGTGAGGTAGTTTCTATCCCTCGTAATGAGATCATCCTTGAGCGTGAAACCTTACTGGAAGACGACCATATTGATATGATCATCGACTCTGGTGTTAAAACCATCATCCTTAACAAGGAAGATGCTTCAACCAGCGGTGATTATACTATTATATACAATACCTTACAGAAAGATACTTCCAACTCTGAGAAGGAAGCGGTTGAACATATCTACCGCCAGTTACGTAACGCTGAACCACCTGATGAAGAAACAGCTCGTGGTATCATCGATCGTTTATTCTTTTCAGATAAAAGATATGACCTGGGTGATGTGGGCCGGTACCGCATCAACCGTAAATTAAAATTGAGCACTTCGGAAGAAACTAAGGTTTTAACCAAGCAGGATATTATCGCGATTGTTAAATACCTGATCAAATTAATCAACTCAAAAGCTGAGGTGGATGATATCGATCACTTATCAAACCGTCGTGTACGTACCGTTGGTGAGCAGCTTTATGCTCAGTTTGGTGTAGGTTTGGCACGTATGGCCCGTACCATTCGTGAGCGTATGAACATTCGTGATAACGAGGTGTTCACCCCAACCGACCTGATCAATGCACGTACATTATCATCTGTGATCAACTCGTTCTTCGGAACAAATCAGTTATCACAGTTTATGGACCAAACCAATCCACTGGCAGAGATCACGCACAAGCGTCGTCTGTCAGCCTTAGGCCCCGGCGGTCTGTCGCGTGAGCGTGCAGGTTTCGAGGTTCGTGACGTTCACTACACCCACTACGGTAGGTTGTGTACTATCGAAACTCCCGAAGGCCCGAACATTGGTTTGATTTCATCACTATGCGTACACGCCAAGATCAACAACTTAGGCTTTATCGAAACTCCGTACAAACGTGTAGTTGAAGGTAAAGTTATGGTTGATGAGCCGGTTATCTATTTATCTGCTGAAGATGAAGACGGTAAAACTATTGGCCAGGCAAACGCGGTATATGATGACAAAGGTGAGTTTGAATTGCCACGTGTAAAAGCACGTTTCGAGGGTGACTTCCCGGTTATCGAGCCGGAGCGTCTGGATTTGATGGACATCGCTCCAAACCAGATTACTTCAATTGCGGCTTCGCTGATTCCGTTCTTAGAGCATGATGATGCCAACCGTGCATTGATGGGTTCAAACATGCAACGCCAGGCCGTACCATTGTTGCGCCCTGAAGCGCCAATTGTTGGTACTGGTTTGGAAGGTCGTGTTGCAAAAGACTCCCGTACCTTGATCAACGCCGAAGGCGATGGTGTGGTTGAGTACGTTGATGCTAACGAAATCCGTATTAAATATGACCGTAACGAACTTGATCGTTTGATCTCGTTTGAAGGAGATAGCAAAAGCTACCGCTTAACCAAGTTTAAGAAAACCAACCAAAGCACCACCATGAACCTTAAGCCTATTGTTAAAAAAGGCCAGAGGGTTGAAAAAGGTGAAGTACTTTGCGAAGGTTACGCTACTCAGAATGGCGAGCTTGCATTGGGCCGTAACCTTAAAGTAGCGTTCATGCCTTGGCAGGGATATAACTTTGAGGATGCGATTGTAATCTCTGAGCGTGTTGTTTCACAAGATATCTTTACTTCAATCCACGTTGAAGAGTTCGAGCTTGAAGTTCGTGATACTAAACGTGGTGAGGAAGAGTTAACACCAGATATCCCTAACGTATCAGAAGAAGCTACTAAAGACCTTGATGAAGACGGTATCATCCGTGTAGGCGCCGAGGTTAAAGAAGGCGACATCCTGATTGGTAAGATCACCCCTAAAGGTGAATCAGACCCATCACCGGAAGAAAAACTGTTACGCGCTATCTTCGGTGATAAAGCCGGCGACGTTAAAGATGCTTCATTGAAAACCCCGCCGTCAATTGCCGGCGTTGTTATCGATACCAAATTATTCTCTCGCGCTAAAAAGACTTCAAAAGCTGAAGAAAAAGCACAGTTAGAGAAATTGGATAACAAGCATGATAAAGCTGTAAAAGATCTGAAAAATACCTTGATCGACAAGTTATTTGAGATTGTTAACGGTAAAACTTCGCAAGGTGTTTATAACGTTTATAAAGAGTTACAGGTTCCTAAAGGTGTTAAATTCACTCAAAAAATATTAGTTGAGCTTAATTACGATAACATTAACCCAACTAAATGGACTACTGATGACGATAAAAACGATCAGATCAAGATCCTTCTTCATAACTTCAACATTAAGTACAATGAAGAGTTGGGTGCTTACCGTCGTGATAAATTCGCTATCAGTGTGGGTGATGAGCTTCCATCAGGCATCGTGCAAATGGCTAAAGTTTATATCGCTAAAAAGCGTAAGCTTAAAGTAGGTGATAAAATGGCGGGTCGTCACGGTAACAAAGGTATCGTTGCACGTATTGTACGTGACGAAGACATGCCTTTCCTTGAAGACGGAACACCGGTTGATATTGTGTTGAACCCACTGGGTGTACCTTCACGTATGAACTTGGGCCAGATCTATGAAACCGTATTAGGCTGGGCCGGTAAAGAGCTTGGTGTTAAATTTGCTACTCCAATCTTCGACGGTGCAAGCCACGAAGAAGTGGAAGAGTGGATTAAGAAAGCCAACTTACCTGAATCAGGCCGTACTTATTTATACAATGGTTTAACAGGTGATCGTTTTGATCAGCAAACTACTGTAGGTATTATCTACATGCTGAAATTAGGTCACATGGTTGATGATAAGATGCACGCCCGTTCAATCGGTCCGTACTCATTGATCACTCAGCAACCATTAGGTGGTAAAGCACAATTCGGCGGTCAGCGTTTTGGTGAGATGGAGGTTTGGGCACTGGAAGCATTTGGTGCATCAAACATTCTGCAGGAGATATTAACCGTTAAATCGGATGATGTTATCGGCCGTGCCAAAACATATGAGGCTATTGTTAAAGGTGAAAACCTGCCAACGCCATCAGTTCCTGAATCATTCAACGTATTGGTTCACGAGTTACGCGGCTTAGGTTTGGATATCACCTTAGAATAAGGTAAAAGGATAAAGGTGAAAGGTAAAAGGTTATTTCCCTTGCCTTTCACCCTTTAAAAGTCATTAGATAACAGGAGAAGGAATCGGCAGAAAAGGAAAACCTTTCGCCCTTCGCCTTTCACCTTTAACCTACAAAAAAAGAGATATGTCTTACAAAAAGGATAATAAAATCAAAAGTAACTTTACCACCATTACCATCAGTTTAGCCTCTCCAGAGTCTATCCTTGAGCGTTCAAGCGGTGAAGTTTTAAAGCCGGAAACCATTAACTACCGTACTTACAAACCTGAGCGTGATGGTTTGTTCTGCGAGCGTATTTTTGGTCCGGTTAAGGATTATGAGTGCCATTGCGGTAAATACAAACGTATCCGTTACAAAGGTATCGTGTGCGACCGTTGCGGTGTTGAAGTAACCGAAAAGAAAGTGCGTCGTGAGCGTATGGGCCACATCAACCTGGTGGTGCCTGTTGCACACATCTGGTACTTCCGCTCATTGCCAAACAAAATTGGTTATTTATTAGGCTTGCCTACAAAAAGGCTCGACCTTATTATATACTACGAGCGTTACGTAGTTATCCAACCGGGTATTAAAGAAGCAGACGGAATCAATAAAATGGATTTCCTTACTGAAGAAGAATACCTTGACGTATTGGATACCCTTCCAAAGGAAAACCAGTACCTTGACGACAAAGATCCTCAGAAATTTGTTGCCAAAATGGGTGCCGAGGCTTTGGAAGAGTTATTAAAACGCCTTGACCTTGATGAATTATCATTCAGCCTGCGTCACCAGGCAGCCAACGAAACTTCTCAGCAACGTAAAAACGAAGCATTAAAACGCTTGCAGGTTGTTGAAGCTTTCCGTGATGCAAAAACCAGGATCGAGAATAACCCTGAGTGGATGATCGTTAAGATTGTTCCGGTTATCCCGCCTGAGCTGCGTCCGTTGGTACCACTGGAAGGTGGCCGTTTCGCTACTTCAGATTTGAACGACCTTTACCGTCGTGTTATTATCCGTAACAATCGTTTAAAACGTTTGATTGAGATTAAAGCACCAGAGGTGATTTTACGTAACGAAAAACGTATGTTGCAGGAAGCTGTGGATTCGTTATTCGATAACTCACGTAAAGTTAACGCGGTAAAAACTGAAGGTAACCGTGCTTTAAAATCACTTTCAGACATCCTGAAAGGTAAGCAAGGCCGTTTCCGTCAAAACTTATTAGGTAAACGTGTGGATTACTCTGCCCGTTCGGTAATTGTTGTAGGTCCTAACCTTAAATTACACGAGTGCGGTTTACCAAAAGATATGGCTGCCGAGCTGTTTAAACCATTTATCATCCGTAAAATGATTGAGCGTGGTGTGGTTAAAACAGTAAAATCTGCCAAAAAAATTGTTGACCGTAAAGACCCATTAGTTTGGGATATTTTGGAAAACGTATTGAAGGGACACCCTGTATTACTAAACCGTGCGCCTACGCTGCACAGGTTAGGTATCCAGTCGTTCCAGCCAAAACTGGTTGAAGGTAAAGCGATCCAATTGCACCCATTAACCTGTACAGCATTCAACGCGGATTTTGACGGTGACCAGATGGCCGTTCACGTACCACTTGGTAACGCGGCAATTTTGGAAGCCCAAATCCTGATGCTTGCTTCGCACAACATCCTTAACCCTGCTAATGGTACGCCTATTACTGTACCATCTCAGGACATGGTGCTTGGTTTGTACTACATAACCAAAGGCCGTAAAACTGATGAAACACGTGTGGTTAAAGGACAAGGTTTAACTTTTTACTCTGCAGAAGAAGTAATTATCGCTTATAACGAGAAAAAACTTGATCTGCATGCGTTTATTAAAGTTAAAGCTTTAGTTAAAGAGCGCGATGGCAAAATCGTAAACAAAATTATTGATACCACTGTAGGCCGTGTGTTGTTTAACCAGCATGTACCAACCGAGGTAGGTTATATCAATGAACTGCTTACCAAAAAATCACTTCGTGATATCATTGGTGAAGTAGTAAAAATCACCGGTATGGCGCGTGCTGCCCAGTTCCTTGACGATATTAAGGAATTAGGATTTAAAATGGCGTTCCAGGGTGGTTTATCATTTAACCTGAAGGATATCAATATCCCTGCAGAAAAAGTAACCCTGATTGATACTGCTTCTAAACAGGTTGACGAGGTGATGAACAACTATAACATGGGTTTCATTACCAACAACGAGCGCTACAACCAGATCATCGATATCTGGACACGTATCAACAACCGCTTAACTGCTAACGTGATGGACATCCTGAGCAACGATAACCAGGGCTTCAACTCTGTTTACATGATGCTTGACTCAGGTGCCCGTGGTTCTAAAGAGCAGATCCGTCAGCTTGCAGGTATGCGTGGTTTGATGGCGAAACCTCAAAAATCAGGTTCAGGTGGTGAGATCATCGAAAACCCGATCCTTTCAAACTTTAAAGAAGGTTTGTCGGTATTGGAGTACTTCATCTCTACCCACGGTGCCCGTAAAGGTTTGGCGGATACGGCGTTGAAAACAGCGGATGCTGGTTACTTAACACGTAGGTTGCATGACGTTGCCCAGGATATGATTGTTGGTGAGGTTGATTGCGGTACTTTAAGAGGTATCTACACAACTGCACTGAAAGATAACGAGGACATTGTTGAGCCATTATATGATCGTATTTTAGGTCGTACCACTTTACATGATGTTCATGACCCTATCACTAACGAACTGTTAGCAGTAGCTGGCCAGGACATTACCGAAGAGGTAGCTAAAAAGATCGAGAATTCTCCGTTAGAAGGTATCGAGATCCGTTCGGTATTAACCTGCGAAAGCAAACGTGGTGTATGTGCATTGTGCTACGGCCGTAACCTTGCAAGCGGTAAACGCGTGCAAAAAGGCGAGGCTGTTGGTGTAATTGCTGCACAGTCAATCGGTGAGCCGGGTACACAGTTAACACTTCGTACATTCCACGTGGGTGGTACCGCGTCAAACATCGCTGCTGAATCTCAGATCAACGCTAAGTTTGATGGTATCATTGAGTTTGAGAACGTACGTACCGTTACTTATGAAACTGCCGAAGACGGCGCTGTTGATGTGGTATTAGGCCGTTCGGGCGAGTTCCGTATTATCGAAGCCGGAAGCAATAAAGTAATTGTTACTAATAATATTCCATACGGTTCATACCTGTATGTAAAAGATGGCAGCAAGATCACCAAAGGCGACCGTATCTGTTCATGGGATCCGTACAACGCAGTAATTATCTCTGAATTTGCGGGTATTGCTCAGTTTGACGCTGTATTGGAAGGCATCACTTTCCGGGAAGAAAGTGACGAACAAACCGGTCACCGCGAAAAAGTGATCATCGATACCAGGGATAAAACAAAAAACCCTGCTATCCAGATCACAGATAATAAAGGTAACATCATTAAAGGATACAACATTCCGGTAGGTGCACACATCGCTGTTGATGAAGGCGATAGGCTACAAACTGGTCAGGTTATTGCTAAAATCCCACGTTCAACCGGTAAAACGCGAGATATTACAGGTGGTTTACCACGTGTAACCGAGTTATTTGAAGCACGTAACCCTTCAAACCCTGCTGTAGTGACTGAAATTGATGGTGTGGTAACTTTAGGTGGTGTTAAACGTGGTAATCGCGAAATCACCATCGAGTCGAAGGACGGCCAGGTTAAAAAATACCTTGTACCGCTTTCAAAACACATCCTTGTACAGGATAATGACTTTGTTAAAGCCGGTATGCCATTGTCTGACGGTTCAATTTCACCTTCAGATATCCTTGCTATCAAAGGCCCTGCCGCAGTACAAGAGTACCTTGTTAATGGTATCCAGGAAGTTTACCGCTTACAGGGTGTGAAGATCAATGATAAGCACTTTGAGGTTATCGTTCACCAGATGATGCAGAAAGTTCAGATCGAAGACGCGGGCGATACCCGTTTCTTAGAACGTGAAGCTGTTGACGGCTGGGATTTTATGAACGAGAACGATGAGATTTATGACAAGAAAGTTGTTGTTGATCCAGGCGATTCAACTACATTGAAAGCTGGTCAGATAGTTTCATTACGCCGCTTACGCGATGAAAACTCGGTATTGAAACGCCGCGACCTTAAATTGGTTGAGGTACGTGACGCAATCCCTGCAACGTCAAGTCCGATACTGCAAGGTATCACCAGGGCATCATTGGGTACCAAGTCGTTTATCTCGGCAGCGTCGTTCCAGGAAACTACCAAAGTACTGAACGAAGCAGCTATCGCAGGTAAAAAAGATAATATGCTTGGCCTGAAAGAAAACGTTATTGTAGGTCACTTAATACCTTCAGGTACCGGTTTACGCGAGTATGAAAATATCCGTGTAGGCTCACAGGAAGAATTTGACCGCCTGATGGCTTCGAAAGCAGAAGAGTTGGAAGCTTAATTTTCAATTGTTTAAATATTTTATTGAGCCTCCCGGTTTCCGGGAGGCTTTTTTTATAACTTTTTTTAAAATTGTTAAAACAAAGGTAAAACATCTCTGTTCTACGTTCGACCTTGCGCAAGGTCACAATGGGGTTGATCCATGTTATCGAAAGTAAAACAAGGCTCAATAATCACCTCAAAAAAAGGCTGTTTATGGAGAACGTCTTTTTGTTATTTTAGTAGCATGGAAGAACAAAATGAAAATCAGCTCAACATTGAGCTTTCAGAAGAAATTGCAGAAGGTATCTACTCAAACCTGGCTATCATTACTCATTCAAACTCTGAGTTTGTATTGGATTTTATCCGGGTAATGCCAGGCGTACCCAAAGCCAGGGTAAAATCGCGGATCATATTAAC
Organism: Mucilaginibacter sp. Mucisp73; assembly: GCF_059491465.1. NCBI lineage: Bacteria > Pseudomonadati > Bacteroidota > Sphingobacteriia > Sphingobacteriales > Sphingobacteriaceae > Mucilaginibacter > Mucilaginibacter sp. Mucisp73. The sequence continues at coordinate 549,994 of NZ_CP168507.1, forward strand.
CCCCGAGCATGCCAAACGCCTTCTTTCGGCCCTGGAAGATAACATTGAAAAGTATGAAGCCATTAACGGCCGCATCAAAGTACAGCCTGATCATCCAGGTTTCCCTATGAATTTTGGCGGTACAATGGGGCAAGCATAATTGATAATATTATATTAAAATGCCATTTTGTGAGTTTCATTAAAAAACAATAAAATCGTGTTGGCGAAAATAGTTTATTAAATTTCTAAAGTTATTTAGCGCGGTATTTATAAGTATACGGTTATAGGAAAATAAATTTCTTCACACGTTATTCATTTTTATTGGATAGCTTTCTCTCGATCCATCATCATCAAATAGCCATATGAAAATCATGCATAAACTAGATGCTTTATTAATAAAGGGGAAAATAACTCTTATTGGTAGTTTATTGTTTGTTTCGTCATTACTAAGTTGGAGCTTTGTTTTGAACAGTGACGCTCTTCAAGGTAATGGGACAACATATTATATCGATGCAAAAAATGGTAATGATAGCAATAACGGGACATCAATCACGCAGGCGTGGAGAAGCATACGTAAAATAAACGCCGTGCGGTTGATTTCTGGAGATCAGGTGCTTTTGAAAAGAGGATGCAGTTGGAATGAGCAACTTACTCCTATGGGCAATGGTAGTGTAGCTAAACCAATTATTATTGCTGATTACGGAATTGGATCGTTACCTGAAGTAACTGGTTTTGAAGTATTGAAAGCCTGGCGTTCAAGGGGTGGAGGAGTTTGGGCAAGTGAATGCCCGTCATGTAGTGCTGGTGTAAATATGGTTGTGCTTAATAATGTTGTACAAGGTATCGGACGTTATCCTAATATGAATGCACCTAATGGAGGGTATTTAACAATTGACTCACATAATGGAAATTCAATAAGTGATAATGGTTTAAGTGGTTCACAGGATTGGACAGGTGCTGAAATTGTGATACGTAAAAACCACTGGATAATTGACCGTAACTCTATCTTATCGCAAAGCGGTAATTCTATTTCGTATAAGTCGGCTTCCAATTATCCGGCAGTTGATAAATTTGGTTTCTTCGTTCAAAACAGTGCTAAAACTCTCGACAAAGCGGGCGAATGGTATTTTGATCCTACCGCAAAAAAGATGCTGATGTTTTTTGGGAACAATGATCCTAATAATATGGATATCAAAGTGAGCACCAAAGCATCATTGTTATCAATAACAAAGATAAGCAATATCGTTGTTAATAATATTGCGTTCACCGGATCTAACAAAAATACAATATTTGTAAACGGCGCAAATAATGTAAGCCTAACCAATATCTCAATTAACTATTCAGGCGGTAATGCGGTTACAATCGTTAACACGCACGGACTTGTTATATCAGGTTCAACTATTAAAAATACCAACAACAACGCGATACTTAGTCGGTTTAACTGCGACAGCATTAACATTAATCACAATGTTATTAAGAATACCGGAACGATACCAGGCATGGGCGAAAGTGGCGACGGTAGTTATTCTGGCATCCTGATCAAGGGAGCCGGCAATGTTGTATCAAATAACGAAATTGATAGCACAGGTTATAACCCGATCGCATTTCAGGGAGATATAATTGTTAAAAATAATGTTATAGACTATTTTAATTTTGTAAAAGATGATGGCGGAGGGATTTATACAGGTGATTCAAACAATAATATTCAGCTTAACGGGACAAGGCAAATTATAGGTAATCTTGTTTTTAATGGAGTAAATGCCAGGCCGGGTACTGAACCGGAACGCTACGCTGCCAGCAGTTCAGCTCCGTGGCCTTCGTGTGGTATTTATATGGATGATAATACAAAAAATGTGATCATATCGGGTAATACAGTGGCTCATAACAACGGCGCCGGTATTTTCATCCATAATGCATATAATATTACAGTTAAAGATAACACGGCTTATGATAATTTTGAACAATTGCTATTTTCTTATAGTTTCAACTTTGCTGATGAGATTGCTAAAAACAATAAAGTGTCCAACAATATATTCGTATCAGGCGACCGGAGTAAATACGTAGCTGATTTCAGATCAAATAAGGGTAGTGTAGCAGTAAATAAAATTGGGGCGTTCCGCTCCAATGTATATATGCCCAAACCGGGGCAAAAAGAATTAAATATACAATCTTCGTTTGTTGGTGTTCCTTTGACTTCATCAGGTGATATGTCCAACTGGAAATCTGATTATGATAGCAAAAATGATTCTAGTTTTCAAAAAGTATCAATGCCATCGGCTGTGCGCTTTGAGTGTAACCGTAGTGATAAACCCAAAGTGATTATACTGGATGGTGTTTATCAGGATGTTAAAAAGAATATATATTCAAAAAAAATAACACTGCAGCCGTTTACCTCTATACTACTTTCAAAAAAATAGTTTATCTGCTTCTTAAAATCTATATCGATTTTTTTAAAAACAAAATCTTTATTTTGACTGTTTAAAAAGCCTACCTTTCATAAAGCAATAAGGTGAGCCCGATAAATTGCTTTTAGTTTTAAAAAAATAGATAGCATATGAATGAAGAACAGATTGAAAGCCAATTAAGTATCGAGTTATCAGAGGAAATTGCCAACGGAGTGTATTCAAATTTGGCTATAATACCCATTCAAACTCAGAATTTGTTAATGATTTTATACGCGTAAATGCCTGGTACTCCTAAAGCCAAAGTAAAATCGCGAATTATTTTAACGCCAGAACATGCTAAACGGTTGATTTCGGCAATTTAGGACAATATTGAAAAATTTGAAGCAGTTAACAGTAAAATCAAGAACGGTAAAAACGGATACGATTTTCCGATAAATTTTGGCGGTACCGTTGGTTAAGCTTAAATTTTGATAATGATACTAAAAACGGCTTCTTGTTAAAAAAAAGTTACGTCAGTACTATTTTTTTAAGAAAGTTGATAATTTATCATTGATATTTTGAAAAAAGTATATATATTGCACCAGCTTAGATACCTACTTTAGATATGAAAACTTAATTCTATGAGAAGAAAACACTTATTAAATCTTTTTATCATTTCACTAATTCTTTTCGGTACTTCCAGTATTTTTTCCTGCTCCTCTCAAAAAAAAATAAAGTATTTTCAAGATATTCCGGATTCGGGTCAGCTCAAAACTATTCCTGCAGCTGCATATACAGAACCTAAAGTGCAGGTTGATGACATATTGTCTGTAGTAGTTCAAACCATTGATCCGCTTTCTACACAAATTATAAACACTGGTAATATTAATCCGTCGTCCTCAACAACGCCTAATCAACCACTATCTTCAATAACTGCGGCATCAGCAGGAGCTGGTCAGCAATCTGGAATTGCTGGTTATCTTGTTGATAAGGAGGGTAATATTGATATTCCCATTTTAGGAAAGATACAAGTTGTAGGGCATACTACTTCTGAATTAAAAACTATTATACATGATGTAGCTTCCAAGTATTACAATAACCCAACTGTGATTGTAAGGTATGCTAATTTTAAAATAAGTGTAACCGGGGAAGTTTTAAAGCCGGGGGTTTATATTCTTCCAAATGAGAAAGTAAGTCTGTTGGATGCAATTGCTATGGCTGGCGATCTTACCATTTTTGGTAAAAGAGATAATATTTTGTTGATCCGCGAAAATTTGGACGGTACTAAAACCCCTTACAGGGTTAATTTAAAGAAGAGTGATATTATGTCATCTCCATATTTTTATCTGCGACAGAATGATGTGATCTATGTCCAACCGGATGTGGCCAAATCAGCTGCCACGGATGCCGCCCAAGCTCGAAACTATACCATCATTGGATCTCTTTTATCTGTATTAGTAATCTATCTTACAAGGAAATAATTATTTTATGGAGTTTCGAAATCAGGAATTGAATTCAGCTTTTAATAAAGAAGAAGACTTTAACTTTAAAAAATTTGTCGGAAATACAATATCTAATTGGTATTTATTTGTTATAAGTGTTCCAGTTTGTTTGGCTATAGCTTTTGCATATGGACGTTATAGTACACCCGGTTATAAAATAAACAGTAAAATAACGATAGATGACGGATCATCTGGTGGATTGCTCGGAGGGAAATCAAGTAGTAGTTCGCTAATGGATTTTTCAGATCTTTTAGATTTGTCAAGTAATGCTTATAATGAAATTGACATACTAAAATCAAGGTCGTTAATGGCTGATGTTGTAAGAGATCTGCACCTTGACGTGACAATCTATAGAAAAGGCATAATTAATTCTATAGAATTGTATGACGAGGCACCATTTACCGTACAATTTACTCCAAGCGTCGATTCAATACAGGCCAGGAATTACGATGTTGAAATTAAAAATGATTTAATACATTTAGTTAACCGGAAAGAGAGCGTAGATACCACCGTTAAGTTTGCTACCATGGTTCATTTACCGCAATTCTCGCTGGTGTTTTCAAAGGTTCCTGGAAAAGCTATAGAAACTAAAGGATATAAATTAAACATTACTTCTATAGATGACAGGGTTCAGGCTATTAGTCAGGATTTTACAGTTGACCTGACCGATAAAAAAAGTACAACCCTTGCGCTTACCATACCTTATTCCAATCCTCGTAAGGGTGAAGCAATTTTGCAAAAGTTGATGAACCTTTATTTACAAGGCAACCATCAAAATAAAATTGAAATTGCTGATAGTACTTTAACCTTTATCGATAACAGGATTGGCGTAGTTAGTAAGGAATTATCAGGGGTTGAGTTGAATTTTCAGCAGTTTAAACAAGAAAATCAATTGGCAGATGTTGATGAGCAAGGTAAGGCGCTTGTATCGGATGTTTCTGGTTATTACAATAAATTAAACGAACAAGAAATTCAGCTAACGCTTGTTAATGACCTGGAAAAGTATATTACTGATCCCCAAAACCGGAGAATAATTCCAAGTACACTTTCTGTGAATGATCCTATTTTTGCTGAAGCTATTAAAGTATATAATCAGCTACTGATAAGCAGGGATAATTTAATGCTTTCATACAAGGAAGATAACCCTGTTATTAAAAATATTGATAGCGAGCTTGAAACTTCAAGAGCCGGATTGGTTAAGAGCTTCCAAACTTATAAAAAGGGACTTATAGTAGTTATAGATAAGTTAAAAGCGCAAAACTCATTACTGACTTCTAAAGTTAAAAATGTACCAAAGCAGCAAAGGGGATATCTTGACTATGCCCGTCAGCAGGATTTAAAGCAACAGCTATACCTGTACCTTTTGCAAAAAAGAGAAGAAACTGCTATAGCCAGAACTTCCACACTGTCTACGGCGAGGATTATTGATCCGGCAAAGAGCGATTATTTAGCATATAAGCCTAATAAAGCTGTTATTTATTTTATTGGATTTATATTGGGGGTACTTATACCCTGGGGATATATTTATCTTAAAGATTCGTTAAATATCAGGATTATCAATAAAGAAGATATCGAGTCAAATACCAAGATTCCTGTATTGGGTGAAATTGGTAATAATTCTGATGAAAAATCGTTAGTAGCTCATGATAAAGCCCGTTCTATCATCTCGGAGCAATTTAGGGCATTGCGAACTAACCTTCAATTTGTATTAAAGGTTGGTCAGTCAAATGTTATCATGGTTACTTCAAGCATGTCTGGGGAAGGTAAATCTTTTATTTGTACCAATTTGGGCAGCGTACTGGCTTTAAGCGGAAAAAAGGTTATTTTGTTGGAATTGGATTTACGCAAGCCACGCTTGTCTCAAAATCTTGGTTTAGACAGGGATTTCGGGTTTACAAATTATGCAGTATCTGAAACCATTAGCATTGATGATATAATTAAGCCTACATTCTTTTCTGAAAACTGTTTTGTAATGTCGTCTGGACCAATCCCTCCAAATCCATCTGAAATACTGATGAGTGATAAGTTGGAAGAAGTAATAACCTATCTTAAAACCAAGTTTGATTATATCGTTATTGATAGTGCACCAATTGGTTTGGTTTCTGATTCGCAACTTATTGAACGCTTTGTTGACGCCAGTTTATATGTGGTAAGACAGGAATATACGTTCAAATCACAACTAAACATAATTAATGACCTGGTAAGCGAGGGTAAATTCAGAAGAGCCTACCTGGTTATTAATGACATAAAAACCAAAAAAGGCGGATATTATGGTTACGGCTATGGTTACGGCTATGGTTACGGCTATGGTTATGGCTATGGTGAAGAGGGAAGAGCTAACTCGTCATGGTTTAACAAACTGTTTAAAAAATAAGCTGACTGCTTCATTTAAAGATTTATAGTGAAATAACGCCCCATGCTTACTTATACATTAAGAGTTGCAGAAATAAGACAGGAAACAGAAGATACGATCACCTTGTGTTTTAAGCAGTCTGGGCTGAAAAAAATTAAATATCTGCCCGGACAATATTTGACCCTAATTTTCCGGATCAATGGTAGACGATTTTTACGCCCATATTCATTTTCGTCTGCACCTGGAATTGATCAATATCTTGAAGTGACTATCAAACGTATTATGGGGGGAGTTGTTTCAAACCATATACATGATCAGGTAAAGGTAGATGACCTGATCGAAGTGATGCAGCCATTGGGCGACTTTACCTATACTGAATTGCAGTTTTCGGCCGATAAGCAAATAGTGTTATGGGGAGTAGGAAGCGGCATAACGCCGCTGATGTCAATAGCGAAATATGCTTTATCATTACCAAATGGTCCGCGAGTAAGTTTGATATATGGTAATAAGAATTTTGAATCCTGTATATTTTTAGATCTCATACATAAGTTGAAAGATCAATATAAATCAAAATTTTCAGTGTGGCATTTTCATACGCGTTTGAAAATTGACGAGGAAAACCCCAGTGTAATACAAGGTCGTATTGATCAGTCAAAAGTTCATGCCGTTATGAATAAAATTGATGATCATGCTAATACGATTCATTATATATGCGGCCCTGTTGGATTAAAAGAGTCTGTTAAGGAAGCACTCAAGGGCTTAAGTATTAGTGCTGAATGTATTTTTTCCGAAGATTTTGAAATAGTAAAAAACCCCAAGGACTTTGAGGGGATTATGACGCAAGTTGCAAAGATAATCAGCAACAACCAGGAAACATTTGTAGAGGTAGTAAGTGGTAAAAGTATACTCGAAGCCGGCTTGGATGCCCAACTTGAACTGCCATATTCTTGCCAAACAGGTAATTGCTCGGTTTGTAAGGGGAAGTTACTTACAGGTAAATTAAAGATAATTGGAATAGAAAAAATATCTCATGAGCTTAAACCGGATGAATATTTGCTATGTTGCTCATATCCGCTTACAAACGATGTAAGTGTATTGGTATAATTATTTGAATCTGCTGCTTGGTAAGCTAATCGCAATAATAAGTTAATAATTAAATAAAGATTAATCATCAAACCATCTTCACATGAAAGTAGTATTGTTAGCAGGAGGTTTAGGAACCAGGTTGTCGGAAGAAACCGTTCTAAGGCCCAAACCAATGGTCGAAATTGGAGGAATGCCTATTTTATGGCATATTATGAAAATTTATTCAGCTCATGGTTTTAATGATTTCGTTGTTTGCTTAGGCTATAAGGGGTACGTAATCAAAGAGTATTTCGCAAACTACTTTTTGCACAAATCAGATGTTACAATTGATCTTTCAGACAACTCCATAAAAGTGCATGATTCTCAGGCCGAGCCTTGGAAGATCACCCTTGTTGACACTGGGAATGAATCAATGACCGGCGGTCGTATTAAACGGATAAGCCCTCATATAGGTAACGAAACTTTTATGTTTACTTATGGCGATGGTGTTAGCGATGTTAATATCCGAGCGCTTGTTGAACATCATAAAAAAACAGGAAAGAAATGCACGGTTACATCTGTACAACCTTCGGGTAGATTTGGCGCTATCAATTTAAATCCCGACGATAGTGTACACTCATTTATGGAGAAACCTAAAGGCGACGGTGCCTGGATAAATGGAGGTTTTTTTGTTTGTGAACCATCTGTTTTTGATTATATAGCTGGCGATAGTTCGATATGGGAGCGGGAGCCGATGGAAAAAATAGCCGAAGAAGGAGAAATGACTGCTTTTAAACACGAAGGTTTTTGGAAACCAATGGATACTATACGGGATAAGCACGAGTTGGAAGAGGATTGGATAAATAATAAAGCTAAATGGAAAATTTGGTAATATGTTTGACGAATTAAAAAAAATATATCAGGGAAAGAGAGTTTTCCTGACAGGGCACACCGGTTTTAAAGGCTCATGGCTTTTAAAAATACTTACCATGCTCGGTGCCGAAGTGAAAGGCTATTCTCTTGCTCCTGAAAATGATTTTGACTTGTACCACATTTTAAACGGCGACGCTATTTGCGAATCTGTAATTGCCGACCTTAGGGACAGAAATAGATTGATTGAAGCTGTTGAGTCTTTTCAACCTGATTTTGTATTTCATCTCGCAGCACAACCCCTGGTAAGGTTATCTTATGATATACCTTCAGAAACGTTTGAGGTAAATGCCATAGGAACCGCCAATTTGCTTGATGCCGTGAGGTTTGTTAAAAGGGTATGCCAGATAGTGTTGATTACTACTGATAAAGTATATCATAACAATGAATGGATTTTTCCATATCGCGAAAATGACCGCTTAGGAGGTTATGATCCTTATAGCGCCAGTAAGGCATGTGCCGAGTTGGTTATTGATTCTTATCGCAATTCGTTTTTTAATCATGCGAAATATGAAACTCATCAAAAGGCAATTGCGGTTGGTCGCGCAGGGAATGTGATAGGCGGCGGCGATTGGGCAAAAGATCGTCTCATCCCCGACATCGTTAGAGCTATTTCAAAAAATGAAACGGTAATTATTCGTAACCCCAATGCTGTAAGGCCGTGGCAGCATGTAATGGAACCGGTTTTTGGCTATTTGTTGTTAGGAAGCCGTTTGGTAACAGATCCTCTAAAATTTTCAACGGCGTACAATTTCGGGCCTCAATTAACAGATGCCCTTCCTGTTAAGCAAATGGTTGAATTATCAATTGCTGCCTGGGGTTACGGGGAGTTTGAAGTAGTGACCACCGATAACCAGCCGCATGAAGCCGGATTGCTAAAACTTGATATCACAAAGGCGACAACCGAATTGAAATGGAATTCAAGGTTTAATGCTGAGACAGCTATTCAGAAAACAATTAATTGGTATAAAGCATATTTGAACGATCCCAAAGGTATTGTTTCATATACAGAAAACCAGATATTAGAATTTACAGGTATATAAATTGACATTGTCCCCATTAATAAGTAGCATGTTTAAAAACATCACCAACCCCGATATTGAAGCCGGTTTAAGGCAGATTGCAAAAGCTAAATCAACCCAGACCATAGTTCCGGGAAAAAATTATATTCCCGTAACAGGTAAAGTTCTTGACGAAGATGACATACTTTTAGGCGTTGAAGCTGCACTTGACGGCTGGCTTACTGCCGGACGCTTTGCAAACCAATTTGAAAGCGAGTTTGCAAAATACTTTGGTGCAACCAAAGCTTTGCTTGTAAATTCCGGTTCATCCGCAAACCTCGTAGCGTTTTATGCTTTAACTTCACCAAAACTTGGTGAACGCGCAGTAAAGCCTGGCGATGAAGTAATTACTGTAGCCGCTGGCTTCCCAACAACGGTTAATCCTATTGTACAATTTGGTGCTATCCCTGTTTTTGTAGATGTTGATATTGCAACTCATAATATTAAAGCCGAAGACATTGAAAGTGCGGTATCGCCAAAAACAAAGGCAATTATGGTTGCTCATTCATTAGGTAATCCATTTAACCTTGATGAAGTTTTGCGTGTTGCAAAAAAATATAATTTATGGGTTGTTGAAGATGATTGTGATTCATTAGGAGCTACCTATAGAGATAAAAAGACAGGCACCTTTGGTGATATTTCGACGTTTTCGTTTTACCCAGCGCATCACATTACGATGGGTGAGGGGGGAGCCGTGTTGATTAACAATGCTGAACTGGCTAAGCTGGCCGAAAGTTTCCGTGACTGGGGACGTGATTGCTACTGCGAGCCTGGCAAAGATGATACCTGTGGTTGCCGCTTTGCTCAGCAACTGGGTACATTACCATATGGATATGATCATAAATACACCTATTCACATATCGGATTTAATTTAAAAGTAACCGATATGCAAGCGGCCTTTGGCGTATCGCAATTAACAAAAGTTGATCATTTTGTTAAAAGACGCCGCGAAAATTATAAAGCTTTGTATGAGCGCATGAAGCAGTTTGAGGAAATCTTCATCCTGCCGGAGCCAACGCCAAACAGCGATCCGTCTTGGTTTGGTTTTTTACTTACCCTTCGTGAAGGCGACGCGGCCGACCGTCATATGTTGGTTAAACATCTTGAAGAAAAGAAAATAGGTACCAGGCTTTTATTTGCAGGTAACTTATTACGCCAGCCGGCTTACACTGGCGTTCAAAGCAGACAGATAGGTGATCTGAAAAATACAGATATCATTATGAATCAATCTTTTTGGCTTGGCGTTTGGCCTGGTTTAAATGAAAGTCATTATGATTATATGGCCGATGTAATTAAGGCTTATTTACAATAATTGTTATTGGCGTAGTAAACTTTAAAATATGGAACTGGAACAAACCATTATTGAAGATCTCAAAATATTGCACTTAAAAAAGCTTGAAGATTCCAGGGGATCGTTTACCAAGATATTTAATGATGATTTTTTTGTAGCCAATAATCTCCGTACCGATTTTAAGGAAAGCTATTTTTCGATGTCGCACAAAAATGTGATTCGTGGTATGCATTTCCAGTCGCCACCTGCCGAGCATACAAAACTTGTATTTGTGAATACCGGAAGCATTGTTGATGTGGTTCTTGATATAAGAATAAATTCAAAAACATTCGGGCAATATTTTTACACCACAATATCTGCAAGCCAGCCCAAACTTGTTTATATACCGGTAGGATGCGCTCATGGCTTTCTTTCACTTGAAGACAACACCATCGTATCATACATCCAAACATCGGTTTATAATAATAGCTTCGACCACGGAGTTAGATGGGACTCGTTTGGAATGGAATGGCCGGTAACGGAGCCTATAGTATCTGCAAGGGATATGGCTTTTGATCGATTTAACGATATCAAATCACCATTTGCATGAATGTTTTAATAACAGGTTCAACGGGCTTTTTAGGAAAACACCTGGTGCCCAAGGTAATTGAAGCAGGCCATCATGTGTTGGAGCTTACCCGTGATGCTGATAAATCAGAAAAGTTGTTTGGCATAACAACTAGCAAGTATGTGGTTACTGATGATCAGGATGCGCTGACTGACGCTTTAGACGTGTTTAAACCCGAAATAGCGATCCACCTTGCATCATACCTAACCTCGTCTGATTCATATGTTGATATGAAAAGACTGCTGGATAGTAACCTCTTGTATATGATGAGGTTGATGGATGCCCTAAAAACAAGTAAGCTGAGGTTTTTTATCAATACAGGAACCTTTGCCGAATATTTTAAGGGAGATGCAAACATTGATCCGGCTTATCTATATGCCGCAACCAAAAGCGCATCAAGGTATTTTGTTGATTATTACTCAAAGGCTTATGGCTTTAAGGCTGCAACTGTTATCCCTTATACTATTTACGGGGGGAATGACAGTCAGAAAAAGATTATTGACTATATCTATGAATCAATCATAACCCCTGAGCCGGTTAATATGTCACCCGGCGGGCAGGTACTTGATTTTATTCATGTCAATGATGTAGTTGATTTTTACCTTGAACTCATTAGTAATTATCAGAGCGTGCCTGGTAAAAGTGTTTTCAAAGTGGGTACAGGGGTTGGACATACCATTAAGCAACTCGCAGAAATAATAGCGCAAAAAAGCGGAACACCATGCAATATAAACTGGGGTGGTAAAAGTTATCGCCCAACCGATGTAATGTATGCTGTTGCCGACACTTCTTTGCAAAAGGATCTGTTTAATTGGGATGCTAAAGTGGTTTTAGAAACAGGAGTTGAGGACTATTTACGAACGAAGAATTTGTGATAATGAAAAGTCTGAATTTTGATATCAAAGTGGATAGAAAATTATAATTAATTGTGGCGTAAATATGTCTACTTTTATAAAGAAAATTCTTTCAAATAAGGTTGTTAAAAATTTTTCATATCTAACTATTGGGAATTTTTTAAGTCAATTTATATTGGTTTTTTCCAGTATAAAAATAGCAAGGATTTTAGGACCTGCCGGATTCGGGGTGTTTTCATATATTCTTATTCAGTCGGCTCTTTACGCTGTTATTGCAGAGTTAGGTATAAGAAATATTTCAATACGTACAGTTGCTCGGGACGGAGAGAAATCAAAGCTTGTTTTTTTTTCAGCAATTTTTTTACAGCTTATCGGGCTTGGTTTTTCGGTTATATTAATGCTCATTTACGAACATTTTGCCCATTCTGTTAGCCCGGAACTGTTGTTGTATCTAGTTATAAATGTATTTGTACTTAACTTGTGGAGCAGTTGTGAAGCAATCTGGCAAGGCCATCAACGTATGGGCATTGCCGAGTCGATTAATGTTTTTTTCTCAATTGTTTGGCTAGTATTTATCATAATAACTCCCTCGTCGGCCATATCTGTTAATTATGTAATTAAATATTATACTTTAATCCTGTTAGGAAAAACAATGGTGATATTTTCGGTGATGTTTTTAGTAAAAGATATACTTAAAGGTAGTGCTTCAGGTTTTCTGAAATTTGGCAGGAGCATGATCAAAGATAGTTCACACTATTACTTAAATAATATATTTACTTTACCTACTAATTACTTATCAAATAATTTTCTCCAAATTAATTCTACTAAAGTTGAGTTGGGATATTTTAACACAAGCAACAGGCTGATTAACCCAATAAAGATGGTAATCAACCTTGGCATGTCGGCAGTATTTCCAAGTTTTAGTAATCTTTGGGTGACTAATAAGGAACTATTACTTGATAAATTGAAAAAGACTTTTCCTCTTTTTATCATAATCATTTCTTTTTTGTGTTTTAGTTTTACTTTGGTAAGCAAAGAAGTGGTGTTAATTTTGTTCGGCGCGAAGTTTCTGCCGTCAGTTAATATAATTCAATACCAAATATGGTTCCTTTTCATTTTTGCTCTAAATTGGTATATAGGGAATATTTGGGGCGCAACAGATAACCAAAGATTACTTTCAAAATGGGGGATAGCTAACTCTTTGATAGCTACTCCATTTTTGTTTATCGGTAGTAAGTATGGAGGACTGGGCTTGTCAATATCTTACCTTATTGCTTATGTGATATTTTTGCCTTTTTTATACAATACTTTCACGAAGTCGTTAAATATAAAATTGAATTTAATAAGGGAGTTTATATGGGCTATTATTCTTTTTAGCTTGTCAGTTTTTCTTCCTCTTAATACATTTCTGTGGATCAGAATAATTTTAATTCTGTTAGTTGCAAGTATTATTTATGTTGTTTACAAGTCAAAGTTTAAAACCATAGCTAATTAGTATGTTTTTTACCATAGGTCTTCCTGTAACTAAAATTGGTTTTTTAAAAAATACTATAGATAGTATTTTAAATCAATCGTTCTCCGATTTTGAGGTAGTAATCCAAAACAATGCTTCTTCACCCGAGGATAGGATACAAATAGCTGAATTGATAGAAAACTATTTGGGTGATGTCCGGTTCAAGTATTATGAAAATGATCGGCTGTTACCTATTTATGATAATTTTAATAAAGTGTTATCAAGGTCAGCAGGTCAATATTTTTTAATCTTGAGCGATGATGATAACCTGACTCCGGATAGCCTTAGTAATTTTTATAAATTAATAAACTCAATGCCTGGGTTATATGTGTACCATTGCAGGGTAAAATTGATAAACGAAAAAGGTGAGGTAACAAACTACTCTCCGCTATGTAATAATTTCGAGACACTTCCTGATTTCCTATATCACAGGCTTACGATTAAGAGACTGCAGTTTTTATCAGATTTTGTTGTCGATACAGCCAAATTAAAATCTATTGGTGGGTTCCCAACTTTTCCTTTGGGATGGGGAATGGATGATCTTACCTGGTATTTACTAGGTGAAAAAGGGATTGGATATATCTCTGATATTGGGCTTGAGTATAGGGTGGTAACCAATAATTTTTCCAACTCGAAACAAAATTTCAGACTTAGACTTGATGACATAAATTTCCTGTACAAACAGGTATCAGACATTTCCACGTCAGATATATTTACTGAAAACTCGATATATCCCTTAGGTATGATAAAAAAAGCAATTGATAAAGCTAAAAACAAGGCATTCAGTTATTTATTTAAGTTGATGTCTAAAGGTTGCAGCTCCTTTTATATGACGAGGTTTTACCTAAGTAATAGAAAAGAATATAATATTCCTTACTCCGCTTTGTTTTATGGGTTCTTTAATAAATTTTACAAATCCTGATTCAACGATGGATCGGATATCCACCGGCATTAATATATGACAATAAAAAGAGGATCACTTTTTGTTTTTTTTGCTGTTTTATTTAGCACTGACGTATTTTCCACTGTCTTAATACCGAATGTAGTGACAGAGGCAGGTAGGCTTTTGTTAATTGTTATAATGATTGTAACAATTATGCAAACAAAAAAGGAAGATTCTTTTTCATTGATAAAACGGCATTTTGACAAAGAAGTTAACTACTTGATAGGGATTGTATTGTTTAGTTCAGTTCCTGCTTATCTTTTTCACGGCCAAAACTTTTACATTTCAGTATGGGTTGCTCGCCCTATATTCTTTTGGCTATTATATAAATATCTTCATATCAAGAAATATAGCCCTAAGCTTATATTAAACGAAATGTTTAAGGTTGGTTTTTTGTGGGGCGTTGTGGTAATCGTGCAGCAGCGCTTATATCCGGCTATTTATTTCAATCAAAGTAGAGATAATACAGACGAGTTTCTCGAATTTTTTGCTCAAACTAGAGGTGTAATTCGTTTATCAATAGCCGGTTTTTTTGTTGGTTTTTTTGTAGCATTAGAAACCTTGTCCCAATTGTTAGATAGGGTTAAGTTTATGAAAATGGTCGCGTTGATTGCAATAATTATAGGGGTATTTTTTACAGGATCAAGGCAATATCTCGGAGTTTTATTGTTTGCCATAATTTTGACTATTTTTTATAGTCGAAACTCAGCAGGAAAACGAAATATATCGAAAATTTTTATCTTATTGATATCTATTGTTTTGATCGTAATTATTAAATATGACTATATCACCGGTTTAATTAACGTATCAAGTGATGACTTATCTGCAGGAGACAGCTATATTAGATTCATTGAGATACATTTTTATTTATTAGAATTCTGGCCCAACTGGTTAACCGTTGTGATCGGAAATGGATGGGAACATTCATCCAGCCCCTATGGCAAGGAGATATATACGCTTTGGATGAAACAACATTATTTCAGAGAGGATGTAGGGATTGTTGGCGGATTTAGCAAATTTGGAATACTTTATGTGTTTGTTGTCTTTAAGATAATTTACAAATCCGTTTTTAAAGTTAAGTTACCTAAGTCGAGAGTATATATTCGATACTTTTTTGTTTTAACTTTTCTGCTCTATTTCGCTGCTCAGGATTGGTTTTCTTACCTCAGTAGTGTTCCTGTTTTTGCTATTGCGCTATATTTAATTGATTGTTATAATCTTGAATATACTGAAAATCAAAAAGCAGCTGTGCGTGTTAAGGAAATGGATTTAAAAGCTATCTCAAATAGTTGAAGATGTTAATTATTAAAAAATATGGTATTATTTGTTAAATTAAATATGAAGTAAACGGTTTATGGTTGTAATATTAGGAGCCGGAATTGCCGGCCTTTCGGCTGGGTATCATCTTAATTTAAAAGGTGTAAACAATACTATCTATGAAAAGAGAGAACGTTGGGGAGGGCTTTGTGATAACTTTAGTATAGGAAATGGATTTACGTTTGACCATTTTGTACATCTGTCGTTTTCAACCAATGAATATGTAAATGATTTATTTGCCAAAAGTGCTGATTTTCAAAGGCATTTTCCATTGTCGACAAATTATTATAAAGGCTCCTGGTTAAAACATCCTGCGCAGAATAATCTGGCCCCGTTAAGTGCTGATGAAAAGGTAAAAATTATATTGGATTTTGTAAACAAGCCTAATATAGCCGAGCCTCGTAACTATTATGAATGGCTCTTGGCTCAATTTGGTTCATATTTTACAGATAATTTTCCAGGTGTGTATACGGAAAAGTATTGGGGCAAAAGAGCAGATGAACTTACTGTTGATTGGGTTGCAAAACGCTTTAGCACTCCGCTATTGGATAACTTGTTAAAAGGCGCATTTGAAGTGCAGGACGATAATTTTTATTATGCATCAGAAATGAGATACCCTTTAAAGGGTGGATATAAGTCATTTTTGCGGTTGATGGCGGAGCAAGTGGACATAAATTGTGGAAGAGAGGCTTCCTTGATTGACATGAGGGCAAAAAGAGTAGAATTCGCGAATGGATCAAGTGAATATTTCGATACACTTGTATCATCTTTGCCATTGCCCGAACTTATTAATATAATAAAGGACGTTCCTAAAAAAGTACGGGAAGCTGCTAATAAACTGGTGACAACATCCGGACAATTGGTATCATTGGGATTTAACACACCCCATATAGCTAAACACCTCTGGTTTTATATCTATGACTCGGATATATTACCGTCTCGTGCCTATTCTCCTTCATTGAAGTCAGGTGATAATGTACCTGAAGGGAAGAGTTCACTCCAGTTTGAAACCTATTATTCAAATTCAATACCTGCAAAGCTAAAAGGAGGGTCGTTAATTGAGCATGTAATTAATAAGGGGAAAAAGATGGGACTGTTTTCGGCCGAAGATGTGGAGGTTAGTGATTACCGGGAGGTAAAGCATGCCAACGTAATATTTGATCATAACAGAACATCAAACTTATCAATAGTACAGAATTATTTAGATGATAATGGAGTTGGATATATAGGTCGTTTTGGTGAGTGGAAATATTTATGGAGTGATCAAAGTTTATTGAGCGGTAAAAAATTTGCCGACGATTTTAAAAACATTTAAAGCTATTTTTTTATAAAACACCAGGTAATGGAAACAGCGTTGCAAATTCCGTTAATGACAAATAAAATTAGAGAGTTTTGGATTGACAATGCAAAAGTGATAGGCATCGCGTTGGTTGTATTGGGACATTTAGTTTTAATAGAAACTAAAATAACAACCTTTATTTACAGTTTTCATATGCCTCTTTTCTTCCTTATCTCGGGATATTTGCATAAAAATAATAACACTTTTAAAGAAACCGTAAAAAAGGATGCGCAAAGGTTGTTGGTTCCATATTGCTACTTTTACCTCATTACTTTTGTGTATTGGTTTGTGGTTGTGTTTTTAAGGCATCGTAGCGAATATCCCGGTACGTTACTTCAAGAAGGCGCAGTAAAGCCTTTTTTAGGGTTATTACTGGGGGTGGGTTATGATACCCCCATTTCGCGCAGCACAAATGATCCGTTATGGTTTTTAATAGCTTTATTTAACATCAAACTTATTTATCAATACCTGGCGAAGATCACTAAAAACAAAATTGAATATATTATCTGCATCACTTTGCTATTAGTAAGCATCATAATGGGGATCAAATATGTCGAATACGACCTTTGGTTTTCGATCGACAGTGCTATACTGGCCCTGCCATTTTTTATAGGAGGGGTATTACTAAAAAGGAGCGGCATAATTGTTAAAGTAATTAAACAAAAAGCAGTAAACATTATTATGCTTGTTGTTTTTTCTGTAGCTACTTTTTATCTGGTTAAATATAACGGCCGTGCAGATATTAATGCTACTATTTGGGGACAAAATATAATCCTTTTTTATATCACTGGATTTTCAGGTACATTCATGATTATAGCATTATCTTCTTTATTAAGCTTTATTAAAGGGAGGTTAATCGTTTTTATCTCACTGAACACATTAATATTAATGTGTGTGCAAAACATGCTGATAAGCATATGCTCTTTTTTGTGGAAGGTACTAAAAATGACACTACCGACACATTTATCGATAGGGCAGGCTATTTCAGTTACATCCGTAGTTCTGTTAATATCGCTGCCGGTTATGTATTTCATTGATAGATATTTGATTTTTTTAACCGGCGCCAAAAAAGCTCGTTAAAAGTCGTTACCTTATATTGCTTTTAAGTAATTTATGAAAATTGCCATTATATCCCCTGCTTTTTTCGAAAGTACCTTTCCATTAGCAAAATACCTTGCTCTGAATAACGATATTACTTTGTATTGTTTTTTAAACCAGAGTTTGCTTTCGCCGCCAATGTTAAACCTTAAAGACTTAGCTGAAACAGGTTTATTAACTGATGACCAGGTTCGGAAATGTCTACCATCAGATGTAAAGGCTTATTTTAATAATTCGGGTGTATCTATAAAAGTGATAGTGTGCGGTAACTCTAAAAAGGTAGGGACGTTAGTAATCTGGAAATTTATAAAGGAACTCAGGAAGAACAATTTTGATAAGTTGCATTTTATTGGAGAAGAGTTTCGGTTTAATTTTATACAATACTTTTTTCCGGCTAAAAAGGTGATACAAACACTGCATGAAGGAGACGGAGAGCGGCTCACTAAACGCGCCGGTAAATTGAAAACGCTATTTATAAAAACCTTTTTAAACAGATTAGGCAATAGTTCAATTAAATTGATTTTTCATTCGGAAAATGTTAGATCTATTTTTCTTAAGAACTATCCTCGAAAAGCGAAAGAGTTAACCACGGTTATTCCTTTTGGTTTATTTGAGACGTATAGATATATCACAACTGATTCGGTTGATCTTAAGCTTCCAGAAAGGTATTTTTTATACTATGGCTATATCGAACAGTATAAAGGCCTTGATATATTATCAGAAGCGATAAGGCAGGTAAATGCGGTAAATGCCAAAATAAAATTTGTTATTGCGGGTAGGGATAAAAGTGGTTTAGTAAATATAGACGGCTTATTAAACGTAACCTTTATTAACAGGTTTTTAACGGAGCAGGAAATTGTTTTCATGATAAAAAATGCTGTTGCCATAATTATGCCTTATAAAACTGCATCACAGTCAGGTATTCCAAATACTGCTTTCTGTTTTAATGTTCCTATAATAGCAAGCGATATTGCCGGGTTAAACCACGTTATTAAGCATGGCAAAAATGGTTTATTATTTAAACCCGTCAATGTTGATGAACTTGTCCAAAATATTCTGTCTATGAATAATGATAAACTAATGGTTAATAAATTAAGGAATGAGATAGGAGAAAATGCCGATTTTGAAGGCTGGGAAACATTGGCGTTAAAAACGCTTGATTTTTATGAGATCTAATTCCGAAATGGCTTTCGAAAAGTTAATCGAAATTTTTTTAATGTTAGAAGGCATTGTAATTTTTTTCATAAAACGACTCAAAATGTGTAATTTTTTTTATATTTACCGTGAAAATTTAGAAACATCTTAAAAATTGACATTTTGCTAATTTTTTTTGAATCGCTTTAGCTTTGCTCCAGTGCTGCTTTAAAGGCATGATAATAGAAGGGCGAGAGTTTAGCCGAACGTATTCCAAATAGATTTAAAAATAGGTTAATCTATAAGTATGTTTTTTAAAGTGGTTTCTTTTAAATTTATTTTCGCCATATCTGCTTTTCAATAATCACGAATTGGGTTCGGTTAAATAGAGCAGATATAGCATTTTGATATACTTGAAAATTTCGTTTTGTATTTTACCTGGTGGAAATCTGCTAGGCCGATTGCAAAAAGGGGCATAAAATATAATTACTACCAGGCAGATTAAAATTTGCAGATGGTATAAGTTGATTTGTTTACACTAATTTATGAAAATACCAGTAGCCATTGTAGTTCCTACTTTTAATAGGAAAAAATTGCTTGTAGAATGCTTGTCAATGATAAGGACACAAACAGTTCAGCCTGAATTGGTAATCGTTGTTAACGATGGTTCATCGGATGGGACTGCTGAAATACTTCAAAACGATTTTCCGGAAGTAATTGCTGTTAATGGAGATGGCAGTTGGTGGTGGACCGGTTCTGTTAATTTGGGTATTGATTATGTTTTGAAGAATCATCCGCACATAAAAGGGATCATTTTGCAAAATGATGACGTTAAATTTAACGAGAACTGGATCGAGAACCTAATGGCTGTTGCGGGAGAAAACCCTAAAGCATTAATAGGCTCCCTGACTGTTGATGTTGCTGACGGAGATCGGATTACATATGCCGGAAAATCAACTCATCCATGGTTTGCCTATTCAAAATATTATCATCGTAACAGAAAACTTTCTTCATTTAGCAAGCCTCTGTTAATTGAGTCATTTGATTTGATAGGCCGCGGTATTTATATCCCAATAGAGGTATTTCATGAGTTAGGTTTATTTGATTTTGAACACTTTAAACACCGTGGCGATACGGAATTACCCTTGCGTGCTAAATATGCAGGTTATAAACTGCTGGTTTCATCACGTGCCCTGGTAATGGAGTATACCAATACAACAGCAGCTGTTGATATAAAGGAAAAGTATGGATTTAAGGACTTTAAACCAAAGTTTTTTGATTTCAGGAGCTCGGCCTATTGGAAATACCGTTATTATTATGGAAAAATTTTAGCTAAAAACCCGGTGCAACACATGGTATTCTTCACTTGCAGAATGTTTATACATTTTGCAGGCTTCGCAGCAAGGTTCAGACCATTTTAATTTTGTTTGCTTCCTTAAACGGCAGCATTGGCCCATTGTTGAATGGGCAAATGTGTTTTTGATAATGGTTTTACTTTGTTTTGGAGAGTAAAAATATACTGAGATCAGCCCGATTGCGAAATACAAATATATATGAACGCATTCCAAAAAAATAAATTGTATGCTTTTTAATTCTATCGAGTTTGTTGTTTTTTTATTCGTAGTTCTCATAATTTACCCGTTACTAAACCAAAAAGGTCGTTTATATTTTCTCTTGGCGGCGAGTTATTTCTTTTATGCATGTTGGGATTGGATGTACCTTGGTTTAATATTTTTTACATCGGCTTCCTGTTTTGTGACCGCGAGGCTTATTGACAACCCTGCCAATAAAAAATATCGAAAGCTGTTTATGGCCCTTAGTCTTACCATAAATTTCGGCATTCTGTTTATTTTCAAATATTTTAATTTCGTGATTAAAGCAGTTGAGGATATCGCTACTGCAATGCATGGCTCGTATCATTTTGATTTTTTGCATTTGTTATTACCGGTAGGTATATCTTTCTATACATTCCATTCAATAAGCTACGTAATAGATGTATATAACGGGCGTATTAAACCCGAGCATAACCTGGCCAGGTTTTTATTGTTTGTGTCTTTTTTCCCTCAATTAGTGGCCGGCCCTATTGCCCGTTCCGAAAATCTCTTGCCGCAATTGCAGTATCTTAAAAATTATGATTACAACAACTTTAAAAAAGGGTTTATCTTAATTTTTTGGGGTTTATTTAAGAAAATGGTAATTGCCGATAGATTGGCAATAGCAGTGAATCACGTTTATAATCATGTTGAGAATGCTACTACGGTATCATTGATAATTGCAACATTGTTTTTTACCTATCAGATTTATTGCGATTTTTCAGGTTATTCGGATATAGCTTTAGGTGTATCCAAGCTATTCGGGGTTGATCTTATTGTGAATTTTAAACAGCCATATTTTTCCAAAACAATCACCGAGTTCTGGCGCAGATGGCATATTTCATTATCTACATGGTTTAGAGATTACCTTTATATACCTCTTGGGGGCAATAAAGTATCAAAATCTAAATGGATATTTAATACAATGCTGGTGTTTGTGGTTAGTGGGTTGTGGCATGGGGCTAATTACACTTTTTTGATCTGGGGCGCAATTCACGGCTTAATGCTAATTATTGAAAGGTTTGTTTACGGCGATAGGATCCGTCAAATCACAAGCGGCATTTCTCCGGCAAATATCATAAGATGGTTTATTACTTATGTAGTAGTAGTAATAGCATGGACTTTTTTCAGAGCAAATAATTTAGGTGATGCTGTCACTGTGTTTCAAAAGATATTTGAGTTTAAAAATGTAGGGCATGATATTGCATCCCTGTTTACTATCGGTGGAGCAGAGGGTTTAATAGGGCTCAAGTTTTATGACCTGTGTTTATCTATAGTATTTATTTTATTACTTGTAGGGGTGAACTTTTCATTACGTAAAGAAGGCCTATCAAACGTGATACTCAATAGCTCGACGCCGGTTAGGTGGAGTTTTTACATAGCCATAACCTTCGTGGTATTATGGTTTGGTAAACTGGGGATAAATGAGTTCATATATTTTCAGTTCTAATCTATATGAAAAACAAAATTTTAATAAAAGCCATTATCTATTTTGCAATTGTAATTGGCATTTGCCAGTTTCTGAATTTTACTTTTCCTGCACCAGATATAGTCACCGAACGGGAATGGGTAAAGAATTTGATGTCGCAGAAAGATAGCCTTAGATCCCTTACCTTTGGCCGCTCACATGGTGTAGCCCTACATTATGACCATTGGGATGTTAAAGGCCAAAATCTTTCTTTAGGAGGTGAAGATATTGCTTCAATAAAATACAGCCTGGAATATTTTGCACCGCAAATGAAAAATCTTAAAGAAGTACTGATCTGTATTTCATATTCATCGCTTTATTTTGATAATGAGGCGTTATCAAATGGCAACCTGAATGATGCGAGAAAAGCATTATATGCTTCTATCCCGTCATACAAGTTGGTTTCACCCAAAGACTATAATAATATGGTGTTTGGAAAAATGTTTGCTTTTATGCATGCTGATTATGGTTTTGGAGCCATTAAAAATATAGTGATTGGAAAAAAGGAGTTTGAGGAGGATCCAATTACAAAAGCAGCGCCATTCGATTCGGTAAAGATTATAAAATCTGCCCCTGTACAGGCTCATAACCACAGCCAGGATAAAACTCTGGCCCTTGAATATAATCCGAATATCCGAACGCAATATGTTAGCGACCTGAAGGATATTATCACTTTTTTAAAGGCTCGTAACATTAAATGTATTTTGTTTACCCCTCCATACTATAAGGATTATACAAATTTGTATCCACAGGCCGATATCGAAGAGACAGAACATTTTATGGAAGAAATCTGCAATGAAACCGGTGCTGCATACTACAATTTTTCCAGGTATGAACCAATGGCAAATAACATAAGACTTTACGCAAATGCCGACCACGTTAACAGGGCTGGCGGTGACGAGTTTACTATTTTATTTAACAAGATTTTGCGTAATAAAACTCTTAATATTAACGATTACAGCGGCTTGAAGATTATAAATTTAAAGGCTGATAAACTATCAAAAAACTAACCGGATTAAGGCTAAATATTATAATCCCACTTTATGAAATT
The DNA here is from genome assembly GCF_059491465.1 of Mucilaginibacter sp. Mucisp73. NCBI lineage: Bacteria > Pseudomonadati > Bacteroidota > Sphingobacteriia > Sphingobacteriales > Sphingobacteriaceae > Mucilaginibacter > Mucilaginibacter sp. Mucisp73. The sequence continues at coordinate 573,475 of NZ_CP168507.1, forward strand.
AGGAAAAGTAATAGCTCATATACCCGCAAGAGGAGGAAGCAAAAGGGTACAGTCAAAAAATCTCAGGTACATGGATGGTAAACCAATGATTGTCTACAGTATCGAAAGTGCTTTAAACAGTAGTCTATTAGATGAAGTTTATGTTAACACTGATGATGATTCACTTGCGGCAATCGCTGAAAGCTTGAACTGCAAAGTTTATCGTAGGCCAGCATTATTAGGTGGCGATGATGCAACAGGTGAAGATTTTACCTATGATTTTATTAAAGCCAAAAATCCAGATACACTGGTGCTTATTAATCCTGTTTGTCCTCTTATAAGAGAAGTCGATATCCAGGGTGCACTTGAAGCATATTCAGCATCAGATGCAGACACACTTATCGGTTGTACACAAACACAAATGCAGTCGTTTGTTGATAATGAACCAATAAATATTGTAGTTGACGGACCGCTAGCTCCGTCACAGAATAATCGGGTAATTACAATATGTAATTGGGCCGTTACTATATGGAATGCAAATGTTTTTAAAAAACTCTACGAAAACAATCGTAGTGGATATTTCGGCGTAAACAGGCTTTTTTGGCCCCTTGACCCATTGGTTGCTGTGAAGGTAAGTGAGGAAAAAGATTTTAGACTTGCCGAAGCTTTATTAATCGCCAGAAAATATCAGTCCACTCAAAATGTAACACCTCAATACTGGACTAAGTAATTTAAAACTCAATACATTTTGTTAACATAACAATTGTAACAAAGAACGATAATTTATACTATGAAAATATTAACATCTCCCTCGTCTTTTGGCCAAGTTGGAAATGAGCCTGTCGAATTGCTTGTCCAAAATGGTTATGAAGTAATTAATAATCCTTACGGAAGAAAATTGACAGAAGATGAGGTTATTGAGATAGCCAAAGATTGTGTTGGTATAGTTGCCGGTGTAGAACCACTCACAGCAAGGGTTATGGATGCATTACCTAACTTGAAATGCATTAGTCGCGTTGGTATAGGTATGGATAGCGTAGATCTAAAATACGCATCCGAAAAAGGAATTATTGTAACCAATACCCCCGATGGACCAACCAGGGCAGTTGCAGAATTAACGCTGGCTATGACACTGTCATTACTGCGTAAAATACCACAGGCTCACGCTGATCTAAGAAATAAGGTGTGGAAAAAGCAGGTTGGTAATCTATTTCTTAATAAAGTTGTGGGGGTTGTAGGTTTAGGACGCATTGGTAAACTGGTATCGCAATTGTTTAGGGGGATAGGTAATCCGGTTATTGGTTATGATCCATATGCCGACGCTGCTTGGGCAACAGATAACGGCGTCGAATTGGTAGATTTTAATACCTTATTGACCAAAGCCGATATCGTTACCATTCATGTTCCTGGCAACGAAGACGGGTCAGTGGTAATAGGCACTAAACAGATTGATTTGATGAAAACAGGTGGGTTCCTGATAAATATATCCCGCGGCGGAATAGTTGATGAAGACGCGTTGTATAATGCACTTTCAACTAATAAATTAACCGGAGCGGCAATTGACGTTTTTTCGGCAGAGCCCTACGCCGGGCCGCTATGTGACCTGGATAATGTTGTGCTTACCCCTCACCTTGGTTCGTATGCCGAGGAGGGGAAATTACTTATGGAGATCGACGCTGTTAAAAACTTAATTAACGCACTAAAATAATACATACTATGAATTACAAAATTGGTATAATAGGTTATGGTGTAATGGGAAAAATCCGGCATCAGGCTATCGATGAAATTAAAAAAGGCGTTGTAATAGCTGTATCTGAGCCCAATGGAGAAACTGAGATAAAAGGCATCCCCAATATCAGCCATGAAGAAATTATAAATCATGCAGATATAGATGCTATCATAGTTTGCACCCCCAATTTTTTAAATAAAAATTTAACCATACGGGCACTGAATGCCGGCAAACACGTTTTTTGCGAAAAACCACCTGCTTTTACCGGTGCAGATATATTGGAGATTCAAAAGGCTGAGGCAGCCAGCGGCAAAAAATTGATGTATGGTTTTAATCACCGCCATCATGATAGCGTTATGCATATCAAAAAGTTGATCGACAGTGGTGAATATGGGAAGGTATTATGGTTGCGTGGCCGTTACGGTAAAAGTGTAACCAGCGATTATTTTAACCAATGGCGTGCTAAAAAGGAGTTAGCGGGTGGTGGTATTTTAATGGACCAGGGTATTCATATGCTTGATCTGTTCCTATACCTGTCTGGCGATTTTGATGTCGTTAAGGCAGAAGTTTCAAACCTCTATTGGCATATGGATGTTGAAGATAATGCTTTTGTAATCCTTAAAGAATCGGCAACCGGTAAAGTGGCTTCGTTACACTCTACTATGTCGCAATGGCGCCATTTGTTTTCGTTAGAGATATTTCTTGAAAAAGGCTATATGGTATTAAACGGTCTTATAACCTCCTCAATGTCATATGGCGAAGAAACACTTTCCATTGCTAAAAACAGGTCTACAGCTCCTGCGGCAACTTGGAAAGATGAGATAGTGACCAAATATGTGGATAATAACAGCTGGCGTTACGAAATGGACCATTTTTTTGACTCAATTAATACTGGTACCCCTATTGCCATAGGTAATTCAGATGATGCTTATAAGCTTATGCGTATTATAGATAAAGTGTACGAGCAAAAGGATTTTTAATCAATAACTTACAACAAAAAATATAAAAATCTATTATAATGGAAAGACAAGAAAAAGTTAAAAACTATCTGGGTGACTATATCACTCGTTTGACTGATATTTTAAATAAAATTGAAGTTGCGAAACTGGAGCAGGTAATTACCGCTATGATCACTGCGTTTAAAAACGGAAATACTATTTACGTTGTTGGCAACGGCGGAAGCGCTGCTACCGCATCTCACATGCAGGCCGACTTTAGGTTCTTCGTTCGTTATTTTTCAAAGTTTCGCCCTAAAATTATCGCTTTAACAGATAACGTACCTATGATTACCGCAATAGGTAATGATAATAACTTTGATGACGTTTTTGTTGAGCAAATGCGTGGTCAGTTTGTTTCAGGCGACGTTTTAATTGCTATATCGGCAAGCGGAAATTCACCAAATTTAGTTAAAGCTGCCGAATATGCTAATGAATTAGGTGGTACGTCAATTGCATTTGTAGGCTTCCTGGGTGGAAAATTAAACGAAATATCAACTATTCCACTATATACGCCAAATCCTAAAGGTGATTACGGCCCGATTGAAGATGTGCATATGATATTAAATCATATAATCGTAAACTACCTTTCAACCGACGAGGAATTTTTAGCACTTACTGCTAACTAATCATTCTGTATGGATGGCATATCTAACATAAAGATTGATTTAACCGGTAAAGTAGCGCTCATAACTGGTGGTACAAGGGGTATAGGTAGTGCTATAGCCGAACGCTTTCTGGAGGCCGGTTGCTCCGTAATCTTAACAGGAACCAACGCTGTCGAAATTGAGCGGTTAAATAATGAAAATACCATTGATCGGATCAGCTATTTACAACTTGATTTCGCCAAGGTTGAGTCGGTTGAGCAATTTTTGTTAAGGCTAAATGAATTGGATAGGATAGATGTGCTTATAAATAATGCAGGGATCAATAAGGTTGCACTCAATGTAGACACTACGGATGCTGATTTTGATTTACTGCATAATGTTAACGTAAAAGGGCCGTACGTGCTTTGCCGGGAAGTTAGTAAACTGATGAAAAAAAACTGTTACGGCCGTATTGTTAATATCACCTCTATCTGGAGTGCTATTACCAGACCAGGGCGTTCTGTTTACACTGCGAATAAAAATGCCATTGTCGGACTTACTAAAACATTGGCTATTGAATTAGGTAAATATGATATCCTGGTAAATGCAGTTGGGCCCGGTTTTACGCTTACAGAGCTTACAGCTACTACAAATTCGGCCGAGGATTTGAAGAAACTAACAGAAGTTATCCCCATGAACAGGATGGCTCAACCTGTAGAAATTGCCAATGTTGTACTTTTTTTAAGCAGCAATTTAAATACTTATTTAACAGGTCAAAATATAATTGTTGACGGAGGATATACCAATGTATAATTTTAAAATTAAATCGATTGTTCATGATTATGGCGTACAGTTTATTGATGATACACAAGCTGTATTGCTTCATGAACTTAAAGAGGGCGACGTAATTATTATTGATAACAAAATAAAGGAACTGTATAAAGATCTGCTTCAGCCTGTACTTGATTTGTATTGGCACATTGGTATTGATGCTTCCGAAAGTGTTAAAAGCTACCAGGGGGTAATGCCTATAATTGAAAACCTGATAGATAATGGTTTCAGAAAAAACCACAGGTTGGTAGCCATAGGCGGAGGTATAACCCAGGATGCTACAGCATTTATAGCATCAATCATGTACCGTGGTGTTGACTGGTACTTCTTCCCTACGTCATTACTTGCCCAGGGCGATAGTTGTATCGGAAGTAAAACTTCTATCAATTTTAATCAATACAAAAATCAGCTGGGAGGCTTTTATCCACCCAATCAGATATTTATTAACCTCCAGTTTTTGGATACGCTTTCAACCTGGGATCTAAAATCAGGGATGGGCGAGATGTGTCATTATTTTATTGTATCAGGCGAAGAGGATTTTACAAGGTTTAAAAATGAATATGCGCAGGCCCTAACAGATAAAAAAGTTTTAGCCGGTATCATTAACAGAAGCCTGGAAATAAAGAAAGGCTACATTGAGCGGGATGAATTTGACAAAAACGAACGCCTTGTATTTAATTACGGGCATTCATTCGGGCATGCTATCGAATCATTAACTAATTATCGGATACCTCACGGAATTGCTGTAAGTTACGGTATGGATATGGCCAATTTTGTATCAGTAAAGCTTGGATACATTGATAATTCGGTGCGTCAAAACATAAGGGAGTTATTAAAACAAGTATGGGAGGGAACTTCTATTACTGATATCTCGCTTGATAAATTTACGGTAGCATTAAGCAAAGACAAAAAGAACGTAGGTAAAACATTGGGCTTGATCCTTAATAAAGGTTACGGCAAAATATTCAAAGATTTAAGGCCGATGGATGAACAATTTATTGGATGGCTAAACGAGTATTTTACAAACGAATTAAACTAATTATACAATGATAGTTGATAAATTAAAGAATATTGATACATATAAAGGCATTTCTGAGGATATATATGCTGGTCTTCAATATTTACAAAATGCCACCCCGGATATTGAAGTTGGTGTTTATAAAATTAACGATAACGTAAAAGCGATTGTTAGCGAATATAATACCGTTGAAAACTTTGAAAGGGGATATGAAGCTCATAAGCACGTTATTGACATTCAATATCCTATAAGGGGCCTTGAAAGGGTTAAATGGTCGCCAATTGAAGGTATGAATGTAAATATTCCGTATAGCGAAGAGCATGACCGTACCTTCTATAAAGATCCATCAAGCCAGGGTACTTATGTTGATATCGGTAACGGCATATTTGCGATCATGTTCCCTGAGGACGGACATGGTCCTCAACATTATATTAACGAGCCGGAATTTATTAAGAAAATAACTATAAAAGTTGCTATCTGATATCGTGAGTAGACCTCAAAGTTTTAAATATACCCTATGATTCTCCGACTTTCGCACCTCATTTCACAAAGTACCCCGTCATACGGAAATAAAGACCGGATAATTATAAGGGATAACTCGTCAATAAAAAAAGGTGACACTGCTAATAGTTCGTGTTGGATATTTTCAAACAATCATATAGGCACTCACATTGATTCGCCCAATCACTTCTCGGAAACAGGAAAAAAGATCCAGGATATTCCTGCCGGTGATTTCTTTTATAACGTAGTGTCTTTGGTTGATATACCTTGTACCAATGGTGTATTAATTGGAATTAACGATTTAAAGAAAGTTGAAGAGCTTATTGATATCAATGTAGAATTGTTATTGATACGAACAGGCTATGAAAATTATCGTACAGAAAATAAGTATTGGAATGATAGCCCTGGATTGGCTGCGGAACTTGCTGATTACTTTAGGGATAAGTTTCCAGCACTTAGGTGTGTAGGGTTTGATTTTATATCTTTAACGTCATGGAATTTCAGACCTGAAGGGCGAATTAGTCATAGGGCCTTCTTGTGTCCCGAAGACGATAAAAAATTTTTATTGGTGATAGAAGACATGGCTTTATTAGCGACCAATAATAAAATTAACCAGGTTATAGTTGCCCCACTGTTTGTTGAAGATGGTAATGGTGGCGCTGTAACCGTTTTTGCAACAATTGATACCAATAGCAGATCATAGATTTTATAAGGATGCAAAGTTTAATCAAAAAGGGAAAAACTATTATCGCTACAGATGGCTTCAAGGTATTTTCCACGCGTTTAATTAAATATAGTATTGTTAAGCTTAAACGGTTATTTCAGAAAACAGATACGGTAAATATTGAAAAGTGGAAGTCGCTGAAAGATAAATATAAAGGTCAGCGAGTTTTTATTATAGGCGCAGGACCAAGTATTAATAAAACACCTTTACATTTATTAAAAGGTGAATATACTATGTGCTTTAACCGCGTTAATTTGTTATATGAACGTCTCAATTGGAAACCTAATTTTTATATGGTTACCGACGATCTGAAGCTCAAGGAAATTTACAAGGATATCAATGAGGAAATTTTGCCGGCTGTTGATTACGCTTTTTTCCCCGACTTACATCCATCAAATGTAAATTTCAAAAAATATCTCGATGAAACACCGAAGATCCATTGGTTAAATATGGATGAGCCGGAGTACTCACTTGATTTACCCAAATGTGGCATAAACAAAACAGTTGTAAATGGCGGATTACAAATATTGGCTTATTTAGGTTTTGAAGAAATCTATATGCTTGGGGTAGATATGACTTTTGCGAAACGAAACGTATCAAAAATAAATGAGCGGGACTGGGTAGGCAAGAAAGATGATGATCCTAATCACTTTGACCCAAGGTACGATGGTAAAGGAATGGCTTACCGTAATCCTACGCTTGACGATATGCTCGACTACTTTATTGCTGGGCGTAAGTTTTTTGATAAGCATAATAAAAAGATCTACAATGCATCGTATGGTGGTGTCATGGAGGAGTATCCACGTGTAAACCTTACTGATGTGCTGAATCTTAGCGACGAACAGCAATTCAAATTATTTGTTGACCTTGTAATCCCCGGTTCTAGAGCTAAAAACTTCGGAGAAGCATTTAGTGGTTATCCAATTTTGAACAATGCGGAAGACTTTGATAAAAGCATTGGTGATTTTGTTTGTGGTGATGATATAGCGCCCAGCGTTATTACCAGGGCCGTATTTACACACATACCGTTTGGGCCTTGTGAAGATAAATATGTGTTTAAGAAAAGGTAATTTTGGATAATTATGTATACATAATGTAAAAGTGTAGAGCCGTTGATAAAAAAGAGTTAATTATTGAATTTTCTAAAAAAAAAGATTTTTTTTAATATCTTCGAAAGTTTTCGGGCTTAATTGTATGAAAGGCGCAATAATCGGTTTGGTAAAATAAAATTTCAATAGAAACATCTAATCTATATTCATTACATTCAATATGTCAAAAGTAGCTTTAATTACGGGGATAACCGGTCAGGACGGTGCTTATTTAACGGAACTCTTATTTTCAAAAGGATATGAAGTTCATGGTATAAAACGCCGTAGTTCATTGTTTAATACAGATAGGATTGACCATCTTTATCAAGATCCGCACGATAGCGAAATAAGGTTAACACTTCATTACGGTGATTTGAGTGATAGCACTAATCTTATTCGTATAATCCAGCAAGTTCAGCCAGATGAGATATACAACTTAGGTGCTATGTCGCACGTGAAAGTTAGTTTTGATACGCCTGAGTATACAGCTAATGCCGATGGCATTGGAACTTTAAGGTTACTTGAAGCTATTCGTATCTTAGGCCTTGAAAAAAAGACAAAAATATATCAAGCATCTACTTCTGAACTGTATGGTTTAGTGCAGGCTGTTCCTCAATCTGAAACCACACCATTTTATCCCCGTTCACCATACGCAGTGGCAAAAATGTATGCTTATTGGATAACAGTAAATTATCGTGAGGCTTATGGCATTTACGCTTGCAACGGTATATTGTTTAACCACGAAAGTCCCTTGCGTGGCGAAACCTTTGTAACTCGTAAAATAACACGTGCCACAGCCAAAATAGCAATGGGATTGCAAGACAAATTGTATTTGGGTAATCTTGATGCTCAGCGCGATTGGGGACATGCTAAAGATTATGTAGAAGCTATGTACCTAATATTACAACAGGATGAACCTACTGATTATGTGATTGCTACCGGTGTAACTACTCGTGTTCGCGAGTTTGTAAGACTTGCTTTTGCCGAAGTTGGTATCACAGTTGAGTTTAAAGGCGAGGGGATTAATGAAGTTGGAAGTGTTGTTAGCTGTAACAATCCTGATTTTCAGGTTGAAATAGGTAAGGAAGTAGTTGCTGTTGATGCTAAGTATTTCCGTCCAACCGAAGTAGATCTACTGATTGGTGACCCCGCAAAATCAAAGAAATTGTTGGGCTGGGAACCTAAATACGACTTGAAAGGACTTGTTAGCGAAATGGTTGCAGCCGACGTTGACCTGTTCAGAAGAGAAAAGTTATTGAAGGATTCTGGCTATGCTATCAAAAACCAATTTGAATAAACTATGATGGAAAAGGACGCAAAGATATATATAGCTGGTCATCGTGGCATGGTTGGTTCCGCAATTTTTCGTAAACTACAACGTGAGGGTTTTACGAATTTTGTAACGCGTTCATCGTCAGAACTCGACCTTCGTGACCAGGTTGCTGTATCCGAATTCTTTAGGCAGGAAAAGCCCGATTATGTTTTTCTTGCAGCTGCGAAAGTTGGTGGTATTGTTGCTAACAATACTTACAGAGCCGAATTTTTATACGATAATCTGGAAATTCAAAATAATATCATTCATAACTCGTATTTAAATGGGGTAAAGAAACTGATGTTTTTGGGTTCAAGCTGTATCTATCCAAAATTGGCGCCTCAGCCTTTAAAAGAGGATTACTTGTTGACTGGTCCGCTTGAGGAAACTAATGAACCATATGCGATAGCCAAAATTGCAGGCATAAAAATGTGCGATGCTTATCGTGCTCAATATGGCTGTAATTATATATCGGCTATGCCTACCAACTTGTACGGTTATAATGATAATTATCATCCTCAAAACTCTCATGTTTTGCCTGCTTTGATCCGTCGTTTTCACGAAGCTAAGGAGCAGCAGGTGCCGGTGGTAACTATATGGGGTACCGGCACACCCAAACGCGAATTTTTATTTGCTGATGATCTCGCCGAAGCATGCTATTATTTGATGCAGAACTATAATGAGCCGGGGCTCGTTAATATAGGAACTGGCGAAGATGTAACTATAAAAGAGCTTGCAGAGCTTGTAAAAAAAGTAACTGGTTATGAGGGCGAAATTAATTTCGATATTTCTAAACCAGATGGTACACCCAGAAAGCTAATGGATGTTACAAAACTGGCAAATGCAGGATGGAAATATCACACCAAGCTTGAAGATGGTATTGCATTAGCATACGCTGACTTTTTAAGCAAGGGTGAATTGATTGCTCAACGATAAGTAATTTATGTCATACTTAAACACCAGAAGCCGGTTTTCGCCGGCTTCTGGTGTTTAAAACCCCTAATAAATGATTTATTAGGCCGGCTGTTGGCAGCTCTTTCTTAGGTGTTCAATGCATTAATAATATAGCAGCCAACTGTTTGTATTTCGGTCCGTTAATAAAGTATACTACTTATTTTTATATATGCCGTTGGGTTCTGTAACGTATTTTGCCTTATCTTCGTTAATAGAAAACGGTACGCAATCCGGTTTTAGTTATCTTAATATATTGTATGACTATAATACCAACCCCGCTTGAGGGATGTTTATTAATAAAACCACGTATTTTTAATGATGACCGCGGTTATTTTTTTGAATCGTTTAATCAACAGCGGTTTGCTGATGCTACGGGCTTCAATGTCAATTTTGTACAGGATAATCAATCCTATTCAACGAAAGGTGTATTACGTGGCCTGCACTTGCAAAAAGGTCGGTTTTCGCAAGCTAAGTTGGTTAGGGTAACCAAAGGCGAAGTATTAGACGTAGCTGTCGACCTGCGCAAGGGATCGGCAACTTATGGGCAATATCATGGAGTGCATTTAACCGAACAGAATAACGAGCAATTTTTTATTCCCCGTGGATTTGCCCATGGCTTTATTGTATTGAGCGATGAAGCTGTATTCCAGTATAAATGTGATAACTACTATAACAAAGAGTCAGAAAGTGGTCTGCATTATGCCGATCCTGATTTAAATATTGACTGGCAGCTCAGCGGGAGCGATGTGCTGGTATCGGACAAAGACCTTGAACTGCCCTTTTTAAAGGATGCTCCTGATTTTGGGTTCTAATTTTTATCCTGGTTTAATCAAAAAATAACACTTCTAAAAAATGCAAAATATCATCGTATTTGGAGCATCAGGACAATTGGGTAACTGCTTAAAGAAAGTGGCAGCCGACAGGAAAATAGATTATATCCATTTCCTGCCCGAAGATGAGGCAGACATTTTGCGGGACGATTTGCTCGATATTGTTTTTGAAAAATATAAACCAACGTTTGCTATCAATTGCGCTGCTTATACCGCTGTTGATAAAGCGGAAGACGAAGTTGACCTGGCCCGGGCGATCAATAAAACAGGGGCCGCAAATCTTGCCAGGCATTGTAAAGCATATGGTGCTACCCTTGTTCAGATCTCAACTGATTTCATTTTTAAGGGCGATGTGGCATTGCCACTCACAGAAGATGCCATTGCTGAGCCTATCAGTGTATATGGCCTTACCAAACTGGAGGGTGAACAGGCAATTGCGGAAATCCTTGATGAACACTATACAATTCGTACCAGCTGGCTATACTCCGAGTATGGCAACAATTTTGTAAAAACCATGCTAAGGCTTGGGGCCGAACGTGATGAGCTTAAGGTGATTGCAGACCAGGTGGGCACCCCCACATATGCTATTGACCTGGCAGAAGCAATTTTAACTATCATAACAGCTGGCAAAAAAGCATATGGCATTTATCATTATAGCAATGAAGGGGTAACGTCATGGTATGACTTTGCCAAAGGCATCTTTGATATTTCATGTACTGATGTTAAAGTACTCCCAATACGCACATCAGAATATCCAACGAATGCGCAACGACCGGCATATTCGGTACTGGATAAGGCTAAGATCAAAGCTACGTTTAATATAGAGATCCCTTACTGGCGCGACAGCTTAAAAGCTTGTATTAAAAAATTGGCTGCCGCACAATAAACAATGAGTTTAAAAAAAATAAAATGCCAGGCTTTTCTTACAAACCTGGCATTTTTAGTTTTTCCCCAAATAGCTTACAGGAATGTCCCTGCTGCTACCGTTTCATTAGTTGATTCATCAACCAGGATCAATGAGCCGGTAATACGGTTTTTGCGATACTCGTCAAACACTACGGGTTGAGTAGTGCGTAAACGGATCTTCACCATTTCGTTCATCTTAATATCAGTATTTTCTTCCTGTTTTTCAAGCGTATTGATATCCAGTTTATAATAAACTTCCTTAATGATCGACATTACCTCGCGGGTGGTGGTTTTGAGATGATATTTAGCACCTGGGCGCGGGCTGCGGGTTGCCATCCAGCAAATCATGGCGTCAAGGTCCTGGCTCACCTGCGGTTCGCTGTCATCTTTTACAATCATATCGCCGCGGCTTACATCAATATCATCCTCCAAAGTAATGGAAACCGACATTGGTGCAAAAGCTTCCTCAACCGGACCCGAATAGGTATCGATAGATTTTATAGCCGATGTTAGCCCTGACGGCAATACAGTGATCTTATCGCCGGGCCTGAAAATGCCGCCTGCTATCCGGCCGGCATAACCGCGGTAATCATGATATTCATCCGCATGAGGACGGATCACTGTTTGCACCGGGAAGCGGGCATCAGAGTGGTTTTCATCACTGGCAATATGGATAGTCTCCAGGGTATGTAACAGGCTTTCGCCTTTGTACCATGGCATGTTTTCCGAATCGTTAACCACATTGTCACCAGCTAAAGCACTGATAGGTACAAAACGGATATCGGTGACATCAATTTTTGCTGCAAAAGCTTCATATTGTTCAACTACTTTGTTAAAAGCCTCTTCGCTGTAATCAACCAAATCCATTTTGTTTACACAAACAATAATGTGTGGTATTTTTAATAGTGATGCAATAAATGAGTGGCGGCAGGTTTGCTCAACCACGCCTTTGCGGGCATCAATAAGTACCAGGGCAAGGTTTGCTGTTGAAGCGCCGGTAACCATGTTGCGGGTATACTGGATATGGCCGGGGGTATCGGCTATAATAAATTTACGTTTGGGCGTGGCAAAATAGCGGTAGGCCACGTCAATGGTAATGCCCTGCTCGCGCTCCGAACGTAAACCATCAGTTAATAATGAAAGATCAACATGCTGAAGCCCTTTTCGTTCGCTCGATTGTTTTACAGCCTCCATCTGGTCTTCAAAGATGGATTTCGAATCGTATAGCAAGCGCCCTATAAGGGTGCTTTTCCCATCGTCAACACTACCTGCTGTAGTAAAACGTAATAATTCCATTGTGGTGGTATGTTTTGCTCCGGGCTTGACTGCCTGAAGGCTCATTGAATCAAATTTAAAAATAACCTTGTTTTTTCCTGTCTTCCATTGATGTATCCGAGCGTTTATCGTCACTTCGGTTACCGCGTTCGGTGCTGCGGGTTGCTGATACTTCAGCAACTATCTTCTCCAGCGTATCGGCGTCTGATTCGATGCCGCCGGTGATGGTGATATCGCCCAGTGTACGAAAACGCATGAGTTTGTTTTCGATAGTTTCACCCTCCCTAAGCTGTAAGAACTCTGAAGCAGGCAGCCAGGTATTATCGCGGTAAACAGCGTTACGCTGGTGTGCAAAGTATAATGAAGGTATAGCTATATTTTCCTGCAGAATGTAGTTCCAGATATCCATTTCGGTCCAGTTACTGATCGGGAACACACGGAAGTGTTCGCCCATGCGTTTGCGGCCGTTAAAGATATTCCAGAGCTCGGGACGTTGGTTTTTAGGATCCCACTGGCCAAACTCATCGCGGTGACTGAAGAAACGTTCTTTAGCACGGGCCTTTTCTTCATCACGGCGCGCACCGCCGATAGCGGCATCTATTTTGTTGCTTTCGATGGTATCAAGCAGGGTTACTATCTGCAACTCGTTTCGGCTGGCGTTGATACCGCTTTCCTCAACTGCGCGGCCTTTGTTAATTGATTCCTGAACTGAGCCAACAATAAGTTGTACGCCAAGGTTTTCAACCAGCTTATCCCTAAACTCCATAGTTTCAGGAAAGTTGTGACCGGTATCAATATGGATTAGGGGCATCGGGATTTTAGCGGGCCAGAATGCCTTTTTTGCCAGGTGTGTTACAACAATAGAGTCTTTCCCGCCCGAAAACAGGATGGCAGGACGATCAAATTGTGCAACCACTTCCCTGATAACGTAAATGGCCTCTGATTCTAATTCCTGCAGATGAGTAAGATAATATTTATGCATGTTAACAATGAAAATCCGCTAAATCCACCTAAATAGTAGTTTTTAACGTTCAAACTGCAATAATAACAATTTTATGCTAATGTTGAGGGGATTAAATGGATTTTGCTTTTGAAAAAGGCTTGTTGCCTGATACATGGTTTATGTTCAAAATAATCAGATAAAATATAAGTTTGCATATTGAACAATAAATACCAACTTTATACCTGATAGCATTGTTCAACAGTATAATAATGGGCCCTGATATTACGGAAGCATTATTATATACTAACTTTGGGACGTTTACTTAAAACTTAGTATAATCAAATATGAAAGGCATTATTTTAGCAGGAGGGTCAGGCACCCGGCTTTATCCTATAACCAGGGCAATCAGTAAACAACTGATGCCTATTTATGATAAGCCTATGATATACTACCCGCTATCGGTTTTGATGCAGGCGGATATCAAAGAAATTCTGATCATTACTACAGCCGAAGATAATCCCGGTTTTAAGCGGTTGTTGGGCGATGGTACAGAGTTAGGCTGTAAATTTGAATATGCTATACAGGAAAAGCCTAACGGACTCGCCCAGGCTTTTGTTATTGGCGAGCAATTTATAGGCGATGATAAAGTAGCTTTGATATTGGGCGATAATATATTTTATGGTACCGGATTTAACGAATTGATCCGCAGTTTTAATGATGTAGATGGCGCAGCTATTTTTGCCTATCATGTGGCCGATCCTGAACGTTACGGTGTGGTTGAGTTTGATGCCGAATTCAGGGCCTTGTCAATTGAGGAGAAACCTTTGCAGCCAAAATCGAAATTTGCAGTACCCGGTCTTTATTTTTATGATAATTCGGTAATTCAAATAGCTAAAGATCTTGAACCCTCACCCCGCGGTGAGTATGAAATTACCGATGTTAACAAGTTTTACCTTGAACAGGGTAACCTGCATGTTGGCGTTATGGATAAGGGAACAGCCTGGTTAGATACGGGTACGTTTGATTCATTGAGCGATGCTACCGAATATGTGCGCGTGATCGAAAAACGCCAGTCAACAAAAATCGGGTGTATTGAGGAGGTTGCTTACCGCCGTGGGTTTATCAATGACGATCAATTGCGGCTGTTAGTTAACAAGTATATCAAAAGTGGTTACGGCAAATATTTGCAAAGCCTGCTGCCGCAATAAAATAATTATGAGGCAGTTTCAATGGCTTTGACCATCTGGTCAATAACATCGGGAACACCGGCATCAAACCAAACAAAATCTTTATCTTTTCTGAACCAGGTAAGCTGCCTTTTGGCGAAGCGCCTGGTATTTTGTTTTATAAGTAAAAGCGCTTCGTCAAGGCTGGTCTTGCCATCAAAATGATCAAACAGCTCAGAATAGCCTACTGTATTTAAAGCATTAAGCTCCCGGTAGGGCAGGAGGCTTTTTACTTCTTGAATAAGGCCTTGTTTAACCATCAGATCGACGCGAAGGTTTATACGCTCATATAGTTTTTCGCGGGGCATATCAAGTGCCAGTTTGATAATATTAAAAGGTCTTTTATTTACAGTAGCGTTGCGGTAAGATGAAAATGGTTTACCTGAGGTTTCAAATACTTCCAACGCCCTGATGATACGCTGAGGATTATTAAGGTCGACCTGGGTGTAATAATCCGGGTCGACCTGTTGTAGTTGTTTTTGTAATGTAGTAATTCCTTCCCTTTCCAGTTGTTGGTTTAGTTTTTCACGGACTGAAATATCGGCTACGGGCAAGTCATCAAAGCCTTCACAAATAGCTTTAATGTACAAACCTGATCCTCCAGCCAGGATCACCTTATCATGTACTTTAAAAAGTTCATCTAAAAGCGCAAGCCCCTGTTTTTCAAAATCGCCAACAGAAAAACTTTCGGATATGGAGTGCGAATTGATAAAGTAGTGTTTGGCCGCAGCCAACTCGCTTTCATCAGGTTTGGCAGTACCAATACTCATCTCCCTGAAAAATTGTCTCGAATCGGCAGAAACCACCACAGTATTGAAATGCTGCGCCAACTTAATAGCTGCAGCTGTTTTCCCTACTGCAGTGGGGCCGGCAACTACAATGAGGGTTTTATTACCCTGCGTCATGTTCATAAGCCTAAGCTTTACTCATATCAAAAATGTCGGTAACTAAATATACTTCGTCCCGAACTTGTTCTTTACATCGGCCACAACCTGCTTGATGTTCTGTTCCTGGTCGCGGGGGCAAATGAGCAGGGAGTTGTTCGATTCTACTACGATATAATCATGCAGCCCCTGCAATATTACCAGTTTTTCGCCCGGCACGTTTACCATACAGTTTGAAGAGTCATACATGATCACTTTTTCGGCAGGGATAACGGCATTACCTACATAATCCTTTTCGGCAAGGTCATATATTGATGCCCAGGTACCCAGATCGCTCCACCCAAAATCCGAAGGTAATACATATACATTATCTGCTTTTTCCATAATGCCGTAATCTATCGAGATATTAACGCATTGCTGGTATACATTGTGAACGTGAGGTTTCTCTTTATCCGAATTGTACACCGGCTTCGCATCAGCAAAAATCTCGTGCATTTCGGGCAGGTACTGATTAAAGGCCTTAACAATAGTTTTGGCCGACCAAACAAAGATGCCGGCGTTCCATAAAAAGTCGCCGCTTTGAATAAAGGTTTTAGCTATTTCAAGGGTTGGTTTCTCGGTAAAGGTTTTTACTTTATGAAACTCATCATTGATAACGTTATCAGTATATTGGATATATCCGTAACCGGTATCGGGCCTTGACGGTTTAATGCCCAGGGTTATCAGATAATCATTTGAAGCGGCGGTTTGCAATGATTTTTCGATAGCGGCAACAAAAGCATCCTCATCCAGGATCTGCTGATCAGAAGGGGCTACAACAATGGCAGCATCGGGGTTAAGACTTTCAATTTTAAAACAGCCATAGGCAACACAAGGTGCGGTGTTTCGCATTACCGGTTCGGTAAGGATCTGCTGATCCTCCATATCTGGCAATTGTTGTTTTACCAGTTTGGTGTAGTTTTCGTTAGTAACAACGTAAATATTTTCTTTGGGGCAAACTTTCAGGAAACGTTCGTAGGTATTTTGTATTAAGGTTTTACCGGTACCGAGTATATCTATAAACTGTTTGGGGTGCGATGTACGGCTTATCGGCCAAAAGCGGCTTCCAATTCCTCCGGCCATAATTATGGCATAGTAATTTTTGTTATTCATTGATAAATGGGGTAAATTATTATGAGCTGGTTAAAGTAACAAAACAAGTGAGGCGGCCTAACATAAAAAACGAGTATATAATTTATATACTCGTTTTTTGTGATTAATAATCGTCGCTACCGCCGCGGCCAGGCCTTTCATCATCATCAAAGCCTTCGTCATCGCTAAATTCATTGCCGAATTCATCTTCCTCCTCTTCTTCTTCGCCGCCGCTGTGTTTTTCTTCCGGCAGATCATCGGTATCTGTAACTTCCGAAAAATCTTCGGCATCCTCCGGGTTAAAGGCCATTTCGTTCAAAAAGTCGAAGTCTTCGGTAACAGGCGGTAAAACGGTAGCATTAAATGCATTGCCAAATTGTTTAGGCGCTTCGCCAACTGATTTTACAACGGCAGGGTAAGTAGTGCCCGGTGTTTCATCTAAAATGATCTTCATCAGTTCCACATGAAAATCAAATGGGCGGTCGAAATTGAATGTATAGTAAAATTTTTGGTGCGGATCATCAATAAAACTCAACAGCTTTACTTTATTCATTAATGATACACCACGGTCAATACGCCTTTGGTTAGGCAGGTAAGTTATTTCTTCACCTTTAGTCCACTGATCATTGCTGATATAAAATGATGAAGGAAATTCCGGATTATAACCGGTTGACTGATGAATTGCGCGGTGAAGATCTTCGAAAGTTTGATTTGATTTTACATCAATTTCTCTCGTAACGTCATCGTAGTCTTCAAAAGTAACCCTGAACCTGTATACTGCCATTGCTTATTGTAGATTTTGGACAAAAATAATAATGTTTTAATTTAATTTGGGGTAGTCACAACTTTTAAGCCAATTTCAAGGCCCTTGCTTATTGTAAAGCTTAACGCGGCCTCCCGATTGTTAGGAATTTCGCCTTCCAATATGGCTTCGCGGATCTGATTTTTGATTATTCCTACTTCCCTGCCTTCTTTTATACCAAACATGGTCATGATATCGTTACCGGTAACCGGCGGCTGCCAGTTACGGATGCTGTCGCGCTCCTCAACGTCTTTTAATTTTTGTTGAACAAGCTCAAAATTGTTACGATATTTTTTAACCTTATATTCATTTTTGGTGGTGATGTCTGCTTTACACAACAACATGAGTGCTTCAATATCGTCTCCTGCCTCAAAAAGCAAACGCCTCACTGCCGAATCGGTAACTATGGATTGTGAAAGTACGATGGGCCTTAAATGCAGCTGCACCAACTTTTGAACCTGCTTCATTTTTTCATTAAGCGGCAGCTTAAGCTGGGTGAAGATCTTGGGCACCATGCGTGCGCCCCGGTCTTCATGACCATGAAAAGTCCAGCCGTGGCCGGGCTCAAAACGTTTGGTGGCGGGTTTGGCTATGTCATGCAGTATAGCAGCCCAGCGTAACCATAGGTCGTCAGTAGTTTCGCAGATGTTGTCAAGTACCTGAAGGGTATGGTAAAAGTTATCCTTATGGCCTTTGCCATCTACATAGTCAACCCCGTAAAGGGCTACCATTTGCGGGAAGATCTTATGCAGCAGCCCGGTATCAAACAAATAATTAAAGCCGATTGATGGTACCGGCGACAGGATGATCTTGTTCAGTTCATCGGTAATGCGCTCCTGCGATATGATGTTGATCCTGTCGGCAGTGGTTTTAATGGCTTCAACAGCGATATCATCAATCCTGAAATTAAGCTGGGTAGCAAACCTGATGGCCCGCATCATGCGCAGCGGATCATCAGAAAATGTTTCGTTAGGATTAAGCGGTGTGCGGATCAGCTTGTTTTGCAGGTCGGCAATGCCGTTAAAGGGATCAAGCAACTCGCCAAAAGTATCCGGGTGGAGGGAAATGGCCAGCGCGTTGATGGTAAAATCGCGGCGTTTCTGGTCATCTTCCAAAGTGCCGTTCTCCACAATTGGCTTGCGCGAGTCGCGGCGGTATGATTCTTTGCGGGCGCCAACAAACTCTATCTCCAGATCGCGGTATTTGAGCGAGGCAGTACCGAAGTTTTTATAAACCGCCAGTTTAACTTTAAGTGTATTGGCAACAACTTCGGCAAAGGCTATCCCGTTGCCAATAATTACGATATCAATATCCTTCGACGGGCGGTTCAGGAAAATATCGCGCACAAAACCACCTATAGCATAGGCCTGTACATTTTGTTCGCCCGCTAAACGGGATATAACAGAAAATACGGGATGCCTGAGGTGTTGTTGCATAGTTTGATGCTTAAAAACGCTAATAAGGGTACAAAGGTAAGATTAATTGGTAAAATGCCCCGGTAAAGTCGAAAGTCTTAAGTCCTAAGTATTTTCCCACTTAATAAACAAAACTTTCAGACTTCAGACTTTGGACCTCATACTTCCGGCTTTCTGCACGACAGGGGGTTAACAGGGTTAACACAATTTTAGTTATTTTGATTTAAACAATTGATAGTCAGTATATTGAATATGTAAGGGGGGTAAACAAAAGATTTTATAAAAATGTTTCTGTTAAAACATATCTTCAAAAATACCTTTTTAACTAATCACTCGTTAACGACGCAAAAACTCAAACCTGCCATCAGGGGCCAACCTCATGATGGTTGATGGTGTTTTGATCTCTTTGCTATGCTGCTCCAAATCAACAACGTAATCAACACCGTCAATAATTTCCTGGTCTATCTGCGAAAAATATTGCGGCGAGGGCTTGCCACTGATATTGGCGGAGGTAGACACCAAAGGTTTGCGTAAACGCTGGATCAATTGCTGGCAAAAAGGGGTGTCTTTTACAACCCTGATCCCCACACTGCCATCAGCAGCAATTAATGCCGGAGAAATGTTTTTGGCGCCCGGCATTACCAGTGTTAAGGGGTTTTCGGCGTATTCAATCAGTTCAAAGGCCAGCGGGTTTACTTCGCTAATATAGCTTTCGAGCTTGTTTTCAGTATCCAGCAAAATGATCATGCTTTTGGCCTCATCGCGCTGTTTTAGGCGATAGATCTTTTGAATGGCTTCGGTATTGGTGGCGTCACAGCCTATGCCCCAAATGGTATCGGTAGGGTAAAGGATGATGCCACCCTCTTGTACAATTTTAAAAGCCTTGGCTACTTCGTCTCTAAGCATGGTTAAAAATATTTTGGTAAAGCTGCATTAATTGCCGGCTTAGTTTATCATCGGTAAAATTAGCTGCGTGAGCGCGGCCTTTGGTTATCATGGTTTGCCTTAAGCCATCATCACTAAGCACCTGGTTTAGTTTTTCGGCAAGACCGGCATCATCATCAGGGTTCACATAAAGGCTGCCCGGCCCGCCTGCTTCTTCAAGGCAGGAGCCTGTTGCTGCTATAACCGGCGTGCCACAGTTTAAAGCTTCTAACACCGGTATACCAAATCCTTCGTATCGTGATGGATAAACAAATACTGATGCCAGCTGATAAACAGCAGGTAGCTCTGCAAAGGTAACGTCTTTTAGAAATATTACCCGGTGGTTTAAGTTATTAGCTGTTATATACGTTTTAACCAATTCTGTGTATTTGGTTTCTTTGCCAATTACCACCAGTGGTATGTCATTGATGTTTTTTAGAGCCTTAACGGTTAACAGCAGGTTTTTGCGTTCCTCAATAGTGCCAACACTCAAAATAAAGCGGTTGGGCAGCTTATATTTTTCTTTTACAGCCGATTTTTGCGCGGCGGTTTGTTCAATTGCAAATGAAGGGTCACATCCCTGGTAAATAACTTCTATTTTTTGGGGGGCGATGCTGAGCAGGTCGACAAGGTCATCCTTGGTTTTTTGGCTTATGGCGATAATTTGATCCGTGACGCGGCAGGCATGTTTAACCTTAGCGAGGTAAATACGGTAATTAACTGCACCAAAATGTTTCGGATAACGCATGAAGATGAGGTCATGCATGGTGACAACCGACTTAATGCCGGTATGTTCGATTCCCGAAGGCAACTCGTGACTTAAACCATGGTACACTTCAATACCATCACGTTTTAAATCTTTGATAATTCCTTTACTACGCCACCATGAAGTGAACCATTTGCTTTTTGGGGTAACTGTGCGAATGCTGGGATAATCGCCAATAAAATTAAGCCGTGGATTAGCTTTGGCCTTTGGCGTATATAAATATAAAAGGTTGGATAGATTGAGCGACGCTATGCCTTTAATTAACCAGCGGCTGTAATTACCTAAGCCGGTATTATTGTAAAAAGCCCGTTTAGCATCGTATCCTATCTTCATGTTTTAGATATGAGATGTGAGATATGAGACGTGAGAAATGCTGCATTCTCAGAGGAATATAGCAGATGTGAAATAAAGGTATTGCCGGAATCTTTACCATGCAAAATCTCATATCTCACATCTGATATCTCATATCTATAATTATACCGCTACGTTGTTTTCACGCAGGGCGTCATTTAATGACGTTTTTTTATCGGTTGATTCCTTACGGGTACCGATGATGAGGGCGCAAGGCACCTGGTATTCGCCGGCAGCAAACTTTTTGGTGTATGAACCCGGAATTACCACCGAGCGGGCAGGTACGCGGCCTTTATATTCAACCGGGGTGCTGTGGGTAACATCAATGATTTTGGTTGATGCGGTTAATACCACGTTTGCACCTAATACAGCTTCATGTTCAACATGTACGCCCTCAACAACAATGGCACGTGAACCAATAAAGCAGTTATCTTCTATAATAACCGGGGCGGCTTGCAGAGGCTCCAGCACACCACCGATACCAACACCACCGCTTAAGTGTACATGTTTGCCAATCTGCGCACATGAACCTACAGTAGCCCAGGTATCAACCATGGTGCCTTCATCAACATAAGCACCAATGTTTACGTACGATGGCATCATGATAACACCCTTAGCCAGGTGGGCACCGTAGCGGGCAATACCATGAGGTACCACGCGAACGCCGGTTTGCTTGTAATCCGTTTTGAGTTTCATTTTGTCATGAAAAACAAAAGGGCCGGTTTTAATTTCTTCCATCTGCCTGGTTGGGAAATACAAAACAACCGCCTTTTTAATCCACTCATTTACATGCCAGCGTGTGCCAATGGGTTCGGCCACACGGATCTCGCCTTTGTCCAAACGGTCAATAACGGTTTCAATGGCGTTGGTGTATTCATTATAGTTCAGCAGGTTCCTGTCTTCCCAGGCCTCTTCAATCAGTTTTTTAAGATCTTGCATTGGTGAAATTAAACTTTTGGCAAATTAAAGGATTTTTAAGGAAATATGTTTTAAAAGATTGAATGTGATGAAAGAGCGGCGGGAGTTGAAAGATTAATTGCAACTAATGCAGAAAAGGCCTTGACAAAGTATTATGGATTCTTTGCGAAAGCTTTGAGTATAATAACAAGTTGCGTATAGTATTTGGGCCTTTATGTGTTTGATATTACACATTTATACAATATGCGGACAA
Organism: Mucilaginibacter sp. Mucisp73; assembly: GCF_059491465.1. Taxonomy (NCBI): domain Bacteria; kingdom Pseudomonadati; phylum Bacteroidota; class Sphingobacteriia; order Sphingobacteriales; family Sphingobacteriaceae; genus Mucilaginibacter; species Mucilaginibacter sp. Mucisp73. The sequence goes on from NZ_CP168507.1 coordinate 595,817, forward strand.
TTAGTTAATACTGCATAAAAATACATTAAGGAAACTTTAATTTTACATAAACGGAAACCAACGTTTAAACTAATTAGGTGTCAAAAGCCTTCCGGACAGCGAGTGTCGGGGAGGCTTACTTTTTTTTATTTCAACGGGCGCTTATAGGTATAATTCCGGGGTTGGTATAATAGGATTTTTGGGTAAATAACTTGATTTTAAAAGAGCGTTTATTTATTGTTATTTGTTAGTGTTTGCTGGTAAATAAGTTTATAAAACAGTAAACATTAGCACTTTACTTATCGTATAACTGCTTATTATATCAATCTGTTAGCTTAGCTGAATATTGGTATAATTGTTTTAACCTTTTAATTTATTGCTGTTAACAAATTATTCCCAATATGACCCCTTTAGTACTATTTGCAGTTATTTTGCTTTCGGTGGCACTGCTGCTTATCTTAAGCGTTTTGTTTTTTAGTTTACTCAAATACATCCAAAGGCGCTATTATCCACACTGGAAATTTCCGGATTATGTTAGCGTTGGTTATGCCGAATACCTTTATCATAAGTTCATTAAAAAAGACCTGCCCAAGTAAGCTATAAAAAGTACCGGATCATAACAGGTTTTTGATAACTACAATAATCTCTGGCAAAGCCGTTTTAAAAGCTGTAAATTTGAGGCTTTATACTTATACCACCGCCGGGATAGCGGCGCGGCAAGTTGCGTTTCAGCTATAAAGCATCTCCCGAACAGGGATGCTTTTATTTGTACGTAAAATGATATTGGTAATTTAGCCGGCCGACCGGCTAATCGGTATGAAAGCAATTGAATATTATGGCCGAAAAAGAGAAACTGAGAATAGATAAATACCTGTGGGCCATCCGCGTGTTTAAAACCCGTACACTGGCTTCTGATGCCTGTAAGGCCGGCCGCATCAAGCTGGATGGTAAAAACATCAAGCCGTCATACGAGGTGAAAATTGGCGATGTTTACCAGGTAGCAAAAGGCATTGAACGCAAGGTTGTAAAAGTAACCGGCTTGTTGGAAAACCGGGTAGACGCCAAAACGGCTGTCAATTTTTACGAGGATATAACCCCTGTTGAACAAACCCAGGCCTTTAAATCAATGTTCCATGCCCCGATACTTAAGCGTGATCGTGGCACGGGCCGCCCCACTAAGGCCGACAGGCGCGAGATTGATGACCTGAAAGATAATTTTTTTGAAGAAAAAGAAGAGGAATAGCCCCACCCAACCCTCCCCTAAAGGGAGAGGGCTTCTGAAAGCCGGGTAATGTATTATAAAAGTCTCCCCTTTAGGGGAGATTATTCGCAATTAATTTGTTTTTAGTGCTCATGAGGGCTACGCCGTTTAGAGGGGTGATTTAATAATGATCTTTATGTTCGGTTGTTTCCCAAAGCTTAAAAGCAGTTAGCGCTTCATCACGAAGGATTTGGACAAAAGGGAGCTTGCGTTTTTCCATGGTGCAGCCCAGTTCATCATAAATAAAATGATCGTCGAAACCTATCGCGGCCGCATCGGCTTTGGTATTGGCGTAATAAATTTTATCGATACGGGCCCAGTAAATGGCACCCAGGCACATGGGGCAGGGCTCGCAGCTGGTATAAATTTCGCAGCCTGATAAATTATAGGTTCCCAGTTCCTGGCAGGCCAGACGGATCACCGAGACTTCGGCGTGTGCGGTAGGGTCATTAGTGGGCACAACACGGTTGGCGCTGCGGGCTATGATCATGCCGTCCTTAACTATTACGGCCCCAAAAGGCCCGCCCATTCCGCGCTTTACATTGTCTTCGGCCAACTCAATGGCTATGCGCATAAATTTTTCGTGTGCCGTATTTTCCATATTGTCCTAAATTAAAAAACCTCAACCGAAGTTGAGGTTTTAATTTGAAAATGTGTCAATTTGGATATTTGAAAATGACTTGTAATTTTCAAATTACTACATCATCAAATTTTCAAATCGTATATTATTTTTTGTCTTTAGCGTAAGCTTCGTTAAGGCGTTTGGCAACGTCAACGGTAACATCTAACGATGGATCACCATACAATACGGTTGGATTGGCTTTTGAATAGGTTAACACCAGTTTGTAGCCTTTTTCTTTTGCATAACCTTTTACAAAGTCGGCAATTTTATCATACAGTTTAGCATTTTCAGAGGCTTGCTCGTTTTGGAATTCGGCACCTGCATTTTGAGAGTAACCTTGTAATTCCTGTTGTTTACGCTGTAACTGTTGCTCGGTAGCCTGGCGTTGATCAGCCGGCATGGTAGCCTGATTTTTCTGGTATTCGGCAACCTGGCGCTGAAAAGCCTGACCGCGGTTTTGCAGATCGGTTTGTGATGCTTTTCCTTTTTCTTCAAGGCGTTTTGACATATCCTTAAAGTAATCGTACTTGTTTAATAAAGAATCAGAGTTTACATAAACAATAGTTTCTTTATCAGGAGTTGCTGTGGTTGCAGCAGCCGGCTTATCGGCGGTTTTATTTTGAGTACAGGCCGCAACGCTACCTGCAATTGCTAATCCTAAAGTAAGTTTGGTTAAAACTGAAGCACTGGTTTTCATTCTGTCAATCTGAAAATTATTATAAAATTTTGACAAAGATAATCTTTCATTGCAAGTATCCTAATCGGATGTGCAGATAATCAGATGTGCAGATTTCAGATACGCGAATGTGCAGATGATGTTTGTTGCGGCAGTCCGTTATTTGAAAACGAAGATTTTTTTCACGCTAAGGCGCTAATGCCGCAAAGGTTGGTTTGTCTCAAAGGTTTTTATGGTCTGTAAATTTGCGTTAGATTCTGTGTTGATATGCAAAAGTTATTTTTTATTTTTGAGTCTTAGGCAGCTTTATGTTAGCCTGTTTAGGGCAGTCCTTCAATTGAAGCGACTGCTCTAACTATTTTCGGATATGTGTGCATTCTGTTGAAGGTAGTGTTTTTCGAATGGTTTGTTGGTTTTGTATATAGTGTATACCATCTCCAATAATTTTCTTTGTACTGCTACAGTAGCTTTCATTTTCACGCTATTTCGGGATACGATCCGGACAAATATAGCTTTATATCTTTCTGAATGTCTTATGGCCGCTAATGCAGGTAAGTGCATGGCTTTTCGTAAATGCTTGTTCCCCCTTTTAGATATCTTGGGTTTGCCCTTAACGGATGAGCCGGATTCTTTTTCCCTGACATCCAGCCCGGCGTAACTGGTCAGCTGCTTTTTACTCCTGATCAGCTCAAAGCCGTTTGTTTCGGCTATGATCACAGTGGCCGTTAATAAGCCGACTCCAGGAATAGTGGTAATGGTAGCCAGTGTTTGTTTTAAATGTTTGTCCTGTGCTACAGCTGTTCTAATCTCAGTAAGTATTTCTTTAAGTTGTTCACCAATCATCTTTATCCTGTCCATCATTCTGCGGATAGTATCTTCCCCCGGAAAAGCTTCGGACTGTTCAGCATGTAGCTGGTTCTTGATCATGGTTCTTTCTGCAATAAGTTGTTCTCTTTCACGGGTTATCTGCCGCAGGGTCCTGAACACCCTTTTGGGTTGTACCCAGTTATCCAGTTTCTTTTCAAGTCCGAACATGGCTATGGCAAAAGACATTGATTTATCGGTAATTGTTTTGATCTCCAGTGTCTTGAAGAAGTTCGAGATCTTGTTGGGCATGACAATACTTACAGCATACCCTTTGCCGGCCAGATAATAAGCAAGGCGCTCGTGGTATACACCTGTGGCCTCCATTACATATCTTAATGGATATTGGGGGATGCTTTGCTTGTTTATCCATACTTCCAGGTTTGCAAATCCTTTTTCATTGTTTGGAAAAATCTTGTTCGCATAAACTGTTATAACTGCCTGCTCATCCATCTTGCCGATAGAAACCACCAGCTCTTTTTGAGCCACATCAATACCTACTACTTGTTTTAATAATCTGCTTGCCATTGATCAAAGTTTTTAACTGTTATAAGTGAAAACCTTTCTTCGTTTTTCCTCCTGTTGGTTATCCTGGATATACTGCCTGGTCGTATTCCTTACATTCTGTTCAAACTCAAAAAAGTAAAGGAGTGAGGCTATATCTAACGCTCAACATGCTCAAGGCTGTTTGGGATTGCTGTGCTCTCACTCTTTTCACTCATAAAATCATTACAATAATATTAGATGTAAACATAGGAGGGATAGTAGCGGATACCGGCCTGAGGGTAATGCCTGCAGGTGTATGAGCGGATAGCCCGGCCGCAGGCAACGCCATTAATGATTTTGAATATCGGATTTTTGATTTCGGAACTTATGAACTGGATTCTTTAAAATTATTAATGCATTGCCGGGGTTGGAAATACAACAAATTCTATAAATCCTTTAAATTCTATAAAACTCGAGTTTAGACAAAGTATTCTGACAATTCTAAAATCCTGCAAATCCTGATTCAGACAACTCTCCACAACTGTACTTTTATCCACAAATAATCGTTAATTTGGGGTATTTTTTGTAATTTTGAAGATTGTTTCATTAAATAAATATGAGCGAAGAAATTCAGGATAAATCCAATTATTCAGCAGATAACATACAGGTTTTAGAAGGTTTAGAGGCGGTGCGCAAGCGTCCGTCGATGTACATTGGCGATACAGGTGTTAAAGGTTTGCACCACCTTGTATATGAAGTGGTTGATAACTCTATCGACGAAGCCCTTGCCGGTTATTGCGATGATATAAAAGTTACTATACATGTTGGCAATTCCATAACCGTATCAGATAACGGTCGTGGTATCCCTACTGGTATCAATACAAAAGAAGGTAAATCGGCGCTTGAAATTGTAATGACTGTTTTACACGCCGGTGGTAAATTTGACAAGGATACCTACAAGGTATCGGGTGGTTTGCACGGTGTAGGTGTAAGTTGCGTTAACGCACTGTCAACCCATGTTGCTACTGTTGTTCACCGTGAAGGCAAAATCTTTACCCAGGAGTATGAGCGTGGTAAGCCCATGTTTGATGTAAAGGAGATAGGTGTATCTGATAAAACCGGTACAATCCAAACATTTCAGCCCGATCCGGAGATTTTTACTACCACTACCGAGTATAAATACGATACCCTGGCTGGCCGTTTGCGCGAGCTTTCGTTCCTTAATAAAGGCATTCGCCTGAGCTTAACTGATGAGCGCGAAACTTTAGAGGATGGTACTTTCCGTTCAGAAGAGTTTTTCTCACAGGGTGGTTTGCGTGAGTTTGTTAAATTTTTGGACGGCACCCGTACGCCGATCATCCCTGAACCTATTTATGTAGATGGTAATAAAGGCGGCATTCCGGTTGAGCTTGCGCTGCAATACAATGACACCTACAGCGAGAACGTTTTCTCGTACGTAAATAACATCAATACTATTGAAGGTGGTACCCACGTAGCAGGTTTCCGTCGCGGTTTAACCCGTACTTTAAAAGCTTATGCTGATAAGGAAGGTTTACTGAAAAACGTAAAAGTTGAGATTAGCGGCGACGACTTCCGCGAAGGTTTAACTGCAGTAGTTTCGGTAAAAGTGGCCGAGCCGCAGTTTGAAGGCCAAACCAAAACCAAACTGGGTAACAATGAGGTAATGGGTGCTGTTGACGTGGCCGTTGGTGAAATTTTAGGTAATTACCTTGAAGAAAATCCTAAAGAAGCACGCCTTATTGTAAATAAAGTGATCCTTGCCGCTACCGCCCGTGCCGCCGCCCGTAAAGCGCGTGAAATGGTACAGCGCAAGAGTGTGATGACAGGCTCGGGATTACCGGGTAAACTGTCTGATTGTGCCAATAGCGACCCAACCCTTTGTGAGTTATTCCTTGTCGAAGGCGATTCGGCGGGTGGTACCGCTAAACAAGGCCGTAACCGCGAGTACCAGGCTATTTTACCATTGCGTGGTAAGATCCTGAACGTGGAGAAAGCCATGGAGCACAAGATTTACGAAAACGAAGAGATCAAGAACATGTTTACCGGTTTGGGCGTAAGCCGCGGTACGCCTGAAGATGATAAAGCCCTTAACTTAACCAAGCTCCGTTACCATAAAATCATCATCATGACGGATGCCGACGTGGACGGTTCGCACATTACCACGCTGATCCTTACTTTCTTCTTCCGTTACATGAAGGAGCTGGTTGAGGCCGGCTACGTATATATTGCTTCGCCGCCGCTTTACCAGGTTAAAAAAGGTAAGGAGTATGAATACTGCTGGAATGATGTACAGCGCGATGCCGCTATCCAGCGCCTTAAAGGTGCCGGCAAGGAAGACAGCGTGCACGTGCAACGCTACAAAGGTTTGGGTGAGATGAACGATATTCAGCTTTGGGAAACAACCATGAACCCCGAAACCCGTACCCTTAAACGTGCTACCATTGAAAACGCCGCCGAGTGCGACCATACCTTCAGTATGTTGATGGGGGATGAAGTTGCCCCACGCCGCGAGTTCATTGAGCGCAACGCTAAATATGCTAAGATAGATTCGTAAGCGATGCCCCGACCCCTGAAGGGGAGGGATGATTGATACATTTTTTAAGACCCGCTTCTTTTGAAGCGGGTTTTTTTGTAGGAGCTTGTCCCTGCCTGGTTTGGCGGGGCGTATTTAAATCAATTTTGCCGGAGCTGTTGTAATCGCTAACTTTAATTATGGAACACTATGATAACCGGATTGATGCCTACATCGAAAAATCACCCGAATTTGCAAAGCCAATTTTAAACTATCTGAGAGCTGTGGTGCATGAAGCCTCGCCTATGATAATTGAAACCATGAAATGGAGCATGCCTTTTTTTGATTATAAAGGTGTGGTTTGCAATATGGCCGCTTTTAAGCAACATTGCTCATTTGGTTTTTGGAAGGCATCGCTATTATACGATCCACAAAAGGTGTTGAGCCTGGCCGATCAGGCTGCAGGTAGCTTCGGTCGCCTAACCAGTATTGATGACCTTCCTCCAAAGGAAGTACTTATAGAGTTTATACAGCAGGCGATGGCCCTAAATGAAGATAATAAACCCAGGCCGGCTTCCCAAAAAAAGTCGCCCGCCCAACGCGACGAGCTGGTAGTACCTGACTACTTCGTGAAATTTTTAGAAGCTCATCCGCAAGCCTGGTTAAACCTTAACCAATTCAGCTACTCGCAGAAAAAAGAGTATATTGAATGGATAACCGAAGCCAAAACCGAGGCTACCCGCCTTAAGCGTATGGAAACCGCCGCTGAGTGGCTTGCTGAGGGTAAATCAAGGCACTGGAAGTACAAATAAATTCCAAATACCGAATATTAAACTTAACGCTTATGTTTTTCATCGATCTTAAGTATATCGCCCCTCTTGAAGAGATTGATGCTTATATGGAGGTCCATCTGAAGCATCTTAATAAATATTATGATGAAAAGGTATTTGTTGTTTGGGGGCCTAAGGTGCCGCGCACGGGTGGAGCTATCCTGGCCTTTGCGGGCTCAAGGGAGCAAATAGAGAAGATCATTACCGAAGATCCCTTTTACAAGCATAAACTTGCTGAATTTACCGTCACCGAGTTCTTGACTCCTGTGTATCATCCAGATTTAACGGCACTCCTGGACGGTGCGGAATAGGTTTAGTTTATTTTATCCAGCCGGGTTGGTTTTTCATTTGGAAAGCTGAACACCATGTAAATTTTGTTGCCTTCTGTATGGAAAGTAATATCGGCCCGTTCATTTTCATACATAAAGAACGACGCTTTTGCATATGGTACAATTACCATTGGTATTGCATCATTTTGGACGAAGTATAGTTTGCCTTCAGCAACATAAGTCTTGAATTTGTTTTTTTTATCGCCTGCTATCTGGTAATTACCTGCATATTGTTCCAATTGCTTTGCAGGTATATTAATAGCCTTATGCTGTTTGCAATAAGCAAATTTTATTGCGTTTTGCATTACTTGCGCCAATGCTGCCCCATGCCCGGCATTTGGGGTGATCGCGGTAGCAATATCAAGCCCTTTACAATGCTGGTTTTCCATGTAGATTTTAAAATCCTGAATGTTTTTGCTGGTTAAGAGCTCAAAAGAACCTACGCCTAAAAACACCCTGCAGTTAATGTCATGATTATTGGCAAAGTATTTTTTAGCCGAAGGGATCAGTTCACTGCCGCTGTTGCCCGGAGCGCCTATGAAAATCATGTTAAACAGGTTGGGATGCTCAAACAATACCATAGTAGTGAACATACCTCCAAACGAATAGCCATATAAGGCTTTATTATCGGTTACACGGTACTTGCTTTGTATAAAAGGAATTACTTCCTGCTCAATAAATGATATGAACTTTGGTCCGCCGGTTGAGGGGTTCAGGTCGCGGCTGCGCTGGTTTGGGCGGTTGCCGTAACCAATGCCTACAATGAGTGCTTCGGTGGTTTCATAATCCTGCCGGAGCATGTTGAAACAGTTCATGGCAACGGTCATGTTCCAGTCGCCATCAGTCATGTACAACACCGGGTATTTAGTTTTTGTGGTATCGTATCCCGGAGGGAAGTGTACATAGATGGTATAATCTTCGTCAATAACTGTTGAGTGATAGTCCCATTGCACCATGTCTTTGTCCGTAAAAGGGGCGGGGGTGTCGCTTTTAACCTGCGCGGCAGCAATGTTTGCGAAAAAGATAAAAGCAAGCAGACAGAGGCTGGTCTTGATACTTTGTTTCAACATGGCGTGTGGTTATATAAGTTAAGATAGTCTTAATTTACAAAAGGTTACAGCGTTGCTGAAATAAAAAAGGAATACCGGGAGAGGGATTTTCATTCCCCCTTTAGGGGGCAGGGGACTAAAAATCCAGCGGCCCCAGCCTTTTCATATTTTTCATAATGAGGTATTGCCTGTGCTTTAAATATTTGGTTGGGTTGGTGGCCGACCATTTTAGCGGGCTTGGGAAAATCACCGCTATGGCGGCAGCTTCCTGCCGGGTTAAATCGGAGGCCGGTTTGTGAAAATAAGCCTGCGAAGCAGCCTCAACACCGTATATGCCATCGCCCATTTCAATCTCGTTCAGGTAAACCTCCATGATGCGTTTTTTGCTCCAAAAGGTTTCTATTAATATGGTAAAATAAGCTTCGATACCTTTACGGAGTATGGAACGGCCTTCCCAAAGGAAAACATTTTTGGCTACCTGCTGTGATATGGTACTGCCGCCAATTAGTTTTTTGCTGTGCGAGTTTTTTTCGATAGCTTTTTCGATGGCGTTAAAATCGAAGCCGTGGTGCTCTAAAAAGGTCTGGTCTTCGGCGGCAACGGCGGCGCGTTTCATATTGTCGGAGATCTCGTCAAAATCTTTCCATTTTTTATCTATCTTCCATTCCTTACCTGCCGATTTACGCTGGAAGCCGCGTTCGATCATTAACCAGGTAAAAGGAGGGTTTATAAAACGGTAACCAATTACACCCAAAAGGCTTAACCCAAAAAACAGGATGAATATCAGTTTAAAAATCCTGAATATCAATTTAGGGATGCCATAAAACTTTGAATCCGATTTTGAATTCCGTTTGCCCGACGTTGATTTTTGGTTGTTTTTGCCGAAGAATTTGAACACAGTTATAAAATATTTCCTGATAAAAGAAGAGGGTGCCTCGCTTTAGCAAAACACCCTCTAAAATTCTAAATTTTTTCCAGAAATCCGAAATAAATATTCTTGATTTCGGATTTCGAGTTTTCGATTTCGAATTTGTTTTTATTTAATTCTAATCATAAAAAAAAGGTGTTTTGAATTAACAAAACACCTTTTAAGTTTTTCAAAATCCGAAATCTTAAATCCGAATTCCGAAATATAATTATTCCGCTACTACTTCAAACGGAACCTGTACTTTAACTTCTTTGTGCAGGTTGATGTTGGCTACGTATTCACCAACAAATTTTGGCTCCTGATCAAAAGTGATACGACGACGGTCAACTTCAAAACCTTCTTTTTTCAATGCATCAGCAATTTGGATAGTGTTGATAGCACCGAAGATTTTGCCTGTTTCGCCGGCTTTAGCACCAATGTTAAGTTTAACACCTTCTAAACGAGCTGCAATAGCATCAGCATCCTTGCGGATTTTTTCTTGCTTAAATTGAGCTTGTTTAAGGTTTTCGGCTAAAACTTTACGTGCGCTTTCAGTAGCTAATATGGCGTAGCCTTTTGGTAAAAGGTAGTTACGGCCATAACCTGGTTTCACATTTACGATATCGTCTTTATCACCCAGGTTTTTTACATCTTGTTTTAAAATAACTTCCATTTCTTAAATCTCCTATTATTTTAATGAATCTGTAACGTAAGGTAATAAACCGATGTGGCGTGCGCGTTTAACAGCCTGTGCCACTTTACGCTGAAACTTTAATGAAGTACCGGTTAAACGGCGTGGTAATACTTTACCTTGGTCGTTAATGAACTTTAATAAAAAGTTTGCGTCTTTGTAATCAATATACTTGATACCGTTCTTTTTGAAACGGCAGTATTTTTTACGGTTATCCTCCACTTTTGGAGCGGTAACGTATTTAATTTGTTCGTTAGCCATTAGTTTGCTGCCTCCTCTGCTTTAGCTGCTGGTTTTTTGTTAAAAGCACCGCTGCGTTTTTTGTCATTGTAAGCAATGGCATGTTTATCCAAAGCAATGGTCAGGAAACGCAAAACACGCTCATCGCGCCTTAACTCTATCTCCAATTTGTTAATTAATTCACCCGGAGCCTTAAATTCAGTTAAGTGATAGTACCCTGTAGTTTTCTTTTGGATTGGGTACGCTAATTTTCTCAAACCCCAATTATCCTCCTGGACAATTTCGGCTCCGCCATCAGTAAGAATTTTGCTGTATTTGGCATTTGCCTCTTTAGCAGTCTCTTCTGAAAGCAACGGGGTTAGAACGATCACGATTTCGTACTGTTGCATTATACTTGATTTTTAATTATTTACCCGCTATAACGGGGCTGCAAATGTAGGGGTAATTATTGAAACAATCAAATGTTTTTAAATGAAATGCTACGTGTGTAACAGCAAATTAGCCCGGCAGTGCTATATTAGCAGCCAAATTAATATTATGAAAAAGAACCTGCTCCTTTTTATCGCATTTTTTATAACAACAACCGGTGCAATAAAAGCACAAACAATAGGGCCCGCGCAGCAACGCCTGCTTGATTCGCTTTGTAAGGAACTGTCCAAAATTGACGTGGCAAAGATATCTACCAAACAAGCTGCCAATGATGCTTTTGAAAAGTGCTTTGAAAACCATGCCGACTTGCTGATGGATGTAGCCAAAGAGCAAAATGTTGAGGTAACCGATGAACCGGCAATGAGTAAAGTAGGCGTGGAGATCGGTAAAAACCTGATGAAGCAAAAATGTGGATCTTTTATGCAGCTGGCCATGAAAATGGGAAAGGATGACGATGCTGAGGGTACCGGCGCGCAAGTTACTACCGGCGTATTTAAACGGATTGATACAAAAGGATTCAATTATATTGTTATAACAGATAAGGCGGCTGCCGAAAAATCATTTATCTGGCTCAGGCAGTTTCCCGGGTCTGAGAAATTTATAGATGCTTCACCGGCTAAACTTGCCGGTAAAAAACTGCAGATAACCTGGAAGGACCTGGAAGTGTATCTGCCGCAAGCCAAGGGGTATTATACGGTAAAGGAAATAGTATCGATAGATATTCTGTAAACAGGGGAGAGATTGTATTGATAAAAACAATATTTTTTCTAAAACTTATGGCATAGCTTATGGTTTTACTTAAAAACTCATAAGCTATGCAACCCGCAACTATTCAAGCCGAAAAAGGAACAAGCAATCCGCTTACTTTCGATGAGATCTTAATGTATGGCGGAGGGGATGATCCCCTTGAAGGCGACTGGGACGACCAGGAAGATGAAGATTTTGATGATATCCTTGAGGATAAAGAAGATCTGCATGAAATACAGGTTGATGGCAGTATCGGTGAGCCTGACCCCGAAGATGATGATCATTTGCCTGATGATGATATTTAATATATTATGTGGTTAAGTCTTGTTTGTTTGACCGCGACATATTAAGTTCCTTTTTTGCTTATTCCTGTTTATTTTCCGTTGTTGCCTTAAAAGGTGATCAGAGCAGCTTGTTCCCTGAGCTGAGTTAAATCAAAATTGCGTAGTAATCATAACGCAGGCTCTTTTGTGTCTATTTTTTTCTCCAAGATTTAATTTTTTTCGACCTGAGTTTCATTGACTTAAACGGGTAGTTAAATTTAATTTGAAGTTAAAATGCGAATAATGTAATTTATTTGCTACATTACGATTGTTTTTGTATTAGCAATAGTATTATTGATGTGATTTTAATAAAAAAATAATATTATTTTTAATAAATTATCATTTTTTGTTATTTGAAATTAATCGTTAGCCGAAACTGTCTGTTATGAAAAAATTAGTCGTCTTATTGCCGATATTATTATCTTTTTTTTTAGCAAAAGCACAAAATCAGGATGTGCATATTAGCCTGGAGGCCCAGGGTATTGTCACTACCAATAATTCAGTGCCATTTTGGTTAAGGGCAAATCAGTTTGGCAGTATTCCGTTATCGGGTGGGTCCGGTAGTTTAATCGGAAAAATTCGGAAAGATTATGATACAACAAAAACTTACGACTGGGCCGCATCCTTTGAAGGTAGAGGAAATGCCGGAAATAATAGCAAGTTTATTTTAGTTGAGGGATTTGTAAAGGCCCACGCCGGTATTTTTGAATTGAAAGCTGGCCGTTCAAAGGATATTGTGGGTTTGGCCGATTCCACCCTTTCTTCAGGGGCATTCTCGGTTTCGGGCAATGCGCTGGGCGTACCCAAAATATCAATAGGCATACCGCAGTATTATAGTATACCTGTTTTAGGTAAGTTATTTGCTGTTAAAGCTAACCTGGCAATAGGTTATATTGGTAATGTTGATATATCTTACAGGCATGCCCAGGTCAACAATTCAAAAGCATATTATCTTGAAAACTGGTTATATACACGTATAGGTATGCCTGGTTGGCGTTTTAAGCTGCAACTGGGTTTCAACCATGAAGCGCTATGGGGCGATGAAAAGGACATTTTTCCCAATTACCGCTTAACCGGATCAGAAACGTTATGGCATGTATTAATAGGGCAGGTTTATCATCATTCAAAAGTCGGTAATCATTTAGGGTCATTAGATGTGGGGGCCGAATATCGGTTTGATGGTGTTAATGTTTTGCTTTATCGTCAAAACTTATATGATAAAGGGGCGCTTTCATCGCTTGCAAACATTGCCGATGGGTTAAATGGTTTAAGTATAACCAACAACAAGCCTGATAACGGGAATTTTTATTGGAAAAAAATAGTTTTTGAGGTGCTTTACACGGCTAACCAGGCGGGTGCTCTTGGCGCTAAACGAACAAATTCAGGATATGAAAACTATTACAATAATTATGAATATGCGCAGGGCTGGTCATATAAAGCAGTAGGTCTCGGTTCGCCATTTATTACAACCCGGCAAGAAGGCCGGGACAATCTACCATCTTCACCGAACGAATATTTTATCAATAACAGGGTTACAGTGTTTCACGCTGCATCACAGCTTTATATTTATAAATGGTTTTATACGGCTAAACTTTCGTATTCAATAAACAAAGGTAACTATAGCACAGGTAACAATAGTTTTATGGGCTCGGGAGGTAATGTTGTAGCCCCTGGTTTATACGGGGTGTTTAAACAGGTTAACCAGTTTTCCGCTTATCTTGAGGGTGTCAGGCCGCTTAATAAGGGCTACAAGATAGGTTATGATATAGGTTATGACAGGGGCGGGTTATTGTACAATTCCTTTGGTGTTATCCTGAAAGTTTCAAAAACCTTTTTGTAATAATTGTTATCGATGCCGGTGTGTAAAAAAATTAGCAAAACCGCTCTTTCACCAAATCTAATTTCTCACTACCTTAGCACTTGTGGATAATTTCATTGTTTCGGCCCGTAAGTATCGCCCGGCTACTTTTGAAACCGTTGTTGGTCAGCAGCATATAACCAATACGCTCAAAAACGCTATAAAAAATAACCAGCTGGCACAGGCATTTTTGTTTTGTGGTCCGCGTGGTGTGGGTAAAACTACCTGTGCACGGATCCTGGCTAAAACCATTAACTGTACCAATTTGCAGCCCAATGGCGAAGCCTGTGGCGAATGCGCTTCATGCAAGGCTTTTGAAAACGGAAACTCTTTTAATGTTCATGAGCTTGACGCTGCTTCAAACAACTCTGTCGATGATATCCGCAGTTTGATTGAGCAGGTACGGATCCCGCCCCAGGCGGCACGTTACAAGGTTTATATTATTGATGAGGTGCACATGCTGTCGCAGGCCGCTTTTAATGCGTTCCTGAAAACATTGGAGGAACCGCCTCATTATGCCATATTTATATTGGCTACTACCGAAAAGCATAAGATCCTGCCAACCATTCTTTCGCGCTGCCAGATCTTTGATTTTAACCGCATCAGGGTTGAGGATATGGCCAACCACCTGGCATCAATTGCCGGCAAGGAAAGCATAGGTTATGAGCCCGACGGCCTGCATATCATAGCCCAGAAAGCCGATGGTGGTTTGCGCGACGCGCTTTCGATGTTTGATCAGATTGTAAGCTTCTCTGGCGGCAAAGTTACTTATCGCTCGGTTATCGATAACCTGAACATACTTGATTACGATTATTATTTTAATATAACCGGGAGCCTGCTTAAGGAAGATACCGCTAAAGTATTATTGTTTTTTGACGAGATCCTTTCGCGCGGGTTTGATGGCGCGCATTTTATAGCCGGGCTTTCTGAACATTTCAGAAATCTGCTGGTGGGGAAGGATCAATCGACATTAAAGCTGCTTGAGGTGAGTGAAGGCATTAAAACAAAATACCTGCAGCAATCGCAGCAGGCATCGGTGTCGTTTTTGCTCTCGGCCATGAATATTGCCAACCAGTGCGATATTAGTTATAAGCTCAGCAAAAATCAACGGCTCCAGGTTGAATTGGCATTACTCAAGATGTGCCACCTGCCATCGGTGTTTAACCTGGCAACCACACCACTCACTGTAACTTCCGCGACCGACGGGGGACTAAAAAAAAAACCTGATACCTCAACAGTAACGCCTGTTAACGGAGCGCAGGCAAGCCCTGCTGTACCTATAGTGAGCGAAGCCGCACCGGTATACAGTGCCCCACCAAAAGAGGTTGTAAGGCCATCTGTACAGGTAAAAGAAACAATAACATCGCCTGCTGAAAAGCCTAAGATAGTAATGCCTTTGCGAAGTACGCTCACCCCTTCATTAACCGGTGAAGTTAAAACGCAGGAAGAATTGCTTGAAGAAGAGGACCCATATTTAAAAGGAGAGGATAAAGAGGATTTTACCATTGACGCCTTTTTGCAATGCTGGAGTGATTTTGCTGCATTCGCAAAAAAAGAGGGTAAAAAAACTTTGCTAACCGTTCTTACAGCGGGTGCGCCGCGCATGCTAAAGCCCTATGTTTTTGAAGTAATAGTAGGCAATATGGTGCAGGAAAATATTTTCAGGGATGAAAAGCCCGTTATGTTGAATTATCTGCGCAGTACACTTAAAAATTTTACTATCGAGGTAAATGCCCGGGTTGACGAACAAAAGGTAGTACGTAAGCCTTATACCGCGCCCGAAAAGTTTCAGCATATGGCAGCCCGCAACCCGCAGTTGCTGGAATTGAAAAGCCGGTTTAATCTTGATTTTGATTAACCGGGTTTTGAATGCTGAGCTGCGGGCTTAATTAAAAACCCACAACTCAGCAGTTAATAAATTATCTCAGGGGTTCCCTGTCATTTTTGGGGTATCCCTCTTCGTCAAGGTCATCGCGGTCGTCTTCGGGAGTGTGAGAAAGGGCGGCATCAACGGGATCAATCTCAACACTTTCTCCGTTGTCAATGTGCATTCCCAATTCATCTACATCGGTTTCAAGCGAACGGTCTTCGTCAAATTCGCCGTCTACATCGTAAGGGTTTGCCTCGTCATAGGTGGAGTTAAAATCCTCGCCGTTTTTTGCGGCAGTATGATACGGGTCGGGATGGTCATAATCCGGGTCATCACTTTTTACATCGTATTCGTAGCTATTATCGTCCGGGTTATAACTCAGGTCTTCCTTATCAATGGTTTCGCCCAGTTCATCTTTCAGGTTTTCGTCGCGATCAGGCAGATCATCATTGAAACCTGCATCGTCTATTTGATCGTAGTTCATAGGTTTGTGCTTTTATTATATAAATATACGCAGTAAAAATCCTGCCAAAAAGCAAATCAATCAAAAAAGATTTAGCCTAAGCTTAATAATGGATCTGTTTCCGGTAAGATGTAACACCACCAATGGCAAATTTAAAACCTAAAGTAACCTGCGAGTATGCATCGTTATGCGCGCCGGCAACGTAGGCGTCAAGATTATCGCCCATAATAAAATTGTACTGGTAACCGAGGTCAATTTTAACTGCAGGCTGATTGTAACTGTTAAACAGCTTAAACTCATAACCCAGCCTTAGTGGTATAAATATTTCATTTGTTTTGCGTTCGTATGGTAATTCCCGACCCTGCTCCAATAAAAGCGCATCTTGTGTTCTGTCTACAACATTATTATTAATGTATCCTAAGCCCGATGACAGGTAAAGGTTTTTAAAAGCATTGGCTACAGCACTTCTTGAGTAATCAATTAATTCGCCTGCCTGTACCTGCACCCTGAAAGAGTAAGCACTGAAATGGTTTTCAAATTGCCTTTGTGTACTTGTAGCCGGCGAACCGCCTTTTAAACGGCCTACCTCCACATTAAATACATAATTTACAAACGGGCCTTGATTGTAAGTAAAGTTAAGATTTATAGAAGGTGTTGTTTTTAGGGTTTGCACATCGGTAGAACTGGCCTGGTTGATACCTGCGGCAAAGCCAACGTCATATTGTGCATAATCAAAGCCTATTTGGGCTTTAGCTAAAAAAGATACAGAACACAGCAGGATTATAATGGAGATTTTTAGTATGGATTTTATCATAAATAAACGGCAGCACCTGTATAAAAGGAGCTTGTTTTATGGTAAGCGTTTTATTTTATAAAAATAGCACCAAAGTTTATAAAAACAACAATGCCGGTGTTAATAATTGTCATTATAACGAAATCTATAATTTTTCATTGCGTTATTTGATAAAATTGATAAAGTCAATTTTATATATTTGGGCCGTTTGTATAACAAAAACCACATCAGGCATGTCAAAAATAAAAGTAGAGAATCCGGTAGTTGAACTGGATGGCGATGAAATGACCCGAATAATCTGGAAATTCATTAAAGACAAATTGATTACCCCGTACCTTGATCTTGATATTAAATATTACGATCTGGGTATAGAGTACCGCGACCAAACCGACGACCAGGTAACTATTGACGCAGCTAACGCAATTAAACAATACGGCGTTGGTATTAAATGTGCTACTATTACGCCCGACGAAGCAAGGGTGAAAGAGTTTGGGTTAAAACAAATGTGGAAATCGCCAAACGGTACTATCCGTAACATATTGGACGGCACTGTTTTTCGTGAGCCTATTGTTATGTCCAATGTACCCCGCCTGGTACCTAACTGGACTGCGCCTATCTGCATTGGCCGTCACGCGTTTGGCGACCAGTACCGTGCTACCGATTTCTTAACCAAAGGCAAAGGTAAATTAACCGTTAAGTTTACTCCTGAAGATGGCGGCCCCGAGCAATCATACGAGGTATTTAACTTTAAAGGCGATGGTGTTGCATTGACGATGTACAACACCGATGAGTCTATCAAAGGGTTTGCGCATGCCTGCTTTAACCAGGCTTTAATGAAAGGCTGGCCTTTATACCTTTCAACCAAAAATACCATCCTTAAAAAATATGATGGCCGCTTCAAAGATATTTTTGAAGAGATCTATCAAAATGATTACAAACAAAAGTTTGAAGCAGCCGGTATCACGTATGAGCACCGCTTAATTGACGACATGGTTGCATCGGCCCTTAAATGGAACGGTAACTTTGTTTGGGCTTGTAAAAACTACGATGGCGACGTACAGTCAGATACTGTAGCACAAGGCTTTGGTTCATTAGGTTTAATGACCTCAACCCTGGTTACTCCTGATGGTACTGTAATGGAAGCTGAAGCTGCCCACGGTACTGTAACCCGTCACTATCGTGATCACCAGGCAGGTAAGCCAACCTCGACAAATCCAATTGCATCTATTTTTGCCTGGACAAGAGGTTTGGAATTCCGTGGCATCTTGGATAAGAACACAGAACTGATCAATTTCTGCAAGGCTTTGGAAGAAGTTTGTATTGAAACCGTTGAAAGCGGCAAAATGACCAAGGATTTGGCCATTACCATTAAACCAAAAGTGGAGCACGGTACCGATTACCTGTACACCGAAGAGTTTTTGGCTGCAATTGACGAGAACCTGAAAAAACGCTTAGGTAAATAATTGACAGGCGATTTAAATAAGAAAAAGCTCATACATCATCGTATGGGCTTTTTTGTTACACATTAAGCTGAGTAAACCAATTTAGCGTTTTCAATTTTCTATTTAACTCCTAACTTAGCGGGCAAAAATACATAACACTATGTCGGCATTATATCCATTAAAATTTAAAACCATATATAAAGACAAGATATGGGGCGGTCAAAAGATAAAAACCTATTTGCATAAAGATTTTGGCAGCCTGCCCAACTGCGGCGAAACCTGGGAAATATCAGGCGTAAAATCTGATGTTTCGGTTGTAGCTTCGGGCGCTTTGGAAGGTGAATCACTGGCCGACTTATTAGAGCAATACAAAGATGAGCTGGTTGGTAAAAAGGTTTATGATCACTTCGGCAACATCTTCCCCTTATTGGTGAAATTTATTGATGCCAATGATGATCTTTCGGTACAGGTACACCCCGATGACAAGCTGGCCAAAGTACGCCATAACTCATTTGGTAAAACCGAAATGTGGTATATCATTGAAGCCGATCCGGGGTCGACACTGATTACCGGTTTTAACCAGGAAATGACCGAGCAAAAATATGTCGATGCTTTAAACAGCGGTCATATCATGGATATCCTTAACAAAGAGGATGCAGTAGCTGATGATGTTTTCTTTTTACCCGCAGGCAGGGTGCATACTATTGGCAAAGGTTTATTGATTGCCGAAATTCAGCAAACATCTGATATTACTTATCGTATTTACGATTTTGACCGTGTTGATGATAAAGGCAATAAACGTGAGTTACATACCGAAGAAGCTCTTGCCGCTATTGATTACAAGCATTATCCCGAATATAAAACCCAATACGAACCTAAAAAGAACGAAACTGTAAAACTGGTTACCTGCCCTTATTTTACTACCAATGTGCTCGATTTTGACGAAAGTACATCGAAAGACTATTCGGCGCTTGATTCATTTGTGATCCATGTTTGTGTTGAAGGCGGTTATACTGTAAAATATAACAACCAGGCATACGCGGTTAAAATGGGCGAATGTATCCTGTTACCAAAAAGCATCGATAAAGTTGAGTTGGAAACAACAGGCGGCTTTAAAATACTGGAAAGCTATATTGAATAACAGCATACGGTTGTTTCCTGCGTTTATGAAAAAACAAATATATTTTTTAAGCCTGGCCATAGTCGTATTACTTGCGGGTAATGCTTGCAAAAAAGAAAAGGGTGAACCTGTAAATGCTTATGCAGGTAAGTATTCGCTGATATCAGAAACGAATATAAACATCACCACCGGTCACGCAGATACCTATACAAACGTTGTGTCTCCATGCATAAGTGATAACCAAACTAACCTGAAAGGTGATGGCACATGGACAGCCGCTTATGTAGGCGCTGAAGATTGTTATGTTTCAAGGACTGATAATAGTTACACTATTATTGGGCAAAAGGGGGCATCTGCGTCGGGTTCCTGGGTGCAAAGCGGTAACCGGATAAAGTTTACTTTGTCCAATAAATCTGTTTCATACGGCGTGGTGAGCAATGTAGGCGGAAAAGTTCAGCTTACATTTAAAGATACCTCCCAATACTTTATTTCTACTTCGGTGTTAATGAAGCAATAATAAATACGGAGCCTTTTAGGTTCCGTATTTTTTTTCTTGCTCGGTGACTTGCGGTTAAACGTTGTCAAAAACCTCTTTTAACTGATTTATTCTTACAGGTTTGAACAGATAGTCAGAAACTTCAGAAATATTTTTAGCCCGGTGGATATCGTTAAGATCAACTGATGAACTCACCATATAAACAGCGATCTTTTTCCCCGTTCGGGGTTTTATTTTCGCAAATTCATGCATAAACTCCCATCCATCCATAACCGGCATATTAATATCCAGTAATATTACATCGGGTAGGTTATGGTCTTCGTTTGCTTTTTTCAATGCGCAAATGGCTTCTTCTCCATTTACAAAATGGCTCAATTGGGTATTCAGTTCCTTTATGCTTATTAATTTTTTAAGGCCGTAAACGTAAATACTATCATCATCCACAATCCAGGTGTTAGCCGGACTTCGCTCTGCAATCATCTCTTGGTAATTTTAATTATACCAGTCTGATAGTAAATTTTGTGCCAACGTTTACTGTACTGTCAACTTTAATGCTTCCGCCTAATGCTTCAATCTGGTTACGGGTTATAAATAAGCCAATGCCTTTGGCATCCGTATTTTGATGAAATGTTTTGTACATGCCAAAAATCTTATCGCCATAACGGTCAAGATCAATACCAAGGCCGTTATCTTCAAAAATGAGATAAATATGTTTCCCTTCTGTTAAGGTATAGCATTTTATAACGGGCTGCCTGTCGGGGTGACTGTATTTTAAGGAGTTGGTAAGCAGGTTTTGTAAAATACTTTCCATGTAAGCCGGTATATAACTGATCTCGCGGCATTGCGTAAAGTCACCTTCAACATGGGCGTTTATGGTTTCAATATTATTTTTTAACGCCGAGCAAATGTTTTTGAACATGGGTTCCAACTCAACCACCTTTCGCTCTTTGGTAATTTCGGTTTGAATCTTAACTATTTCGTTGATGTGTTCGATGGTCAGATCCAGGCTGTCGCTGATGGTTTTAATATGCGAAAAGATCTCCTCCCGTTCTTCAGTGGTTTCGGTTTGTTCAAACAGGTTTACCATAAATTGGAGGTTGCCCGTATGCGAACGAAGATTATGTGAAACAATGTACGCGAAGTTTTGCAGGCGGCGGTTTTGGTCGGTCAGTAAATTTATCGACTGTTCAAGTTTCAGCAACTTTCTTTTTTCGCTGTCGATATCCTGGATAACCCCTTTTACTGATGTGCATGTACCCAGGTGATCAATCACAGGTACAGCCTTTACTTTTAGCCATAACATATTGTTTTTGGCCGAACGTAAAAGCAACTCAATATCAAAGGGCCTGCTGTCTTCAACAGTATGGTTAATCGCATTTTGTAAAACAGGCCGGTACGGAGGCTCAAAAAAACTAATAAACTCTTCAACGCTCAGTTTTAAATGATTTTGAAGATCAAATAAGTCATATACTTGTTTTGACAGCACAATGGTATTGATGTTTTGAGAGTCAATTTCCCAGATGCCTAACCGTGCTGTTTTAAAGGCATCATCATTGGTGATTTGGTTATGTGCCGATAATAAGTCGTCTTGTTTGTAACGGTTGATGTTTACAAGCGAACCGTAAACTATACTGCCATGCTCGTCGTCCAGTTTCCTGATAGTTGTTTCAAACCACTGGTACCCGTTTTTTTTTGTTAAAAAACGTAGTTGGAGCGGTGGTGTGTCTTCCGCTACCCTGTTGTTAATGGCGTTGAAAAAAAACGGTTTATCGCCGTGGTAAAGCAGATGTTCAAAAAAAGTATAAGCATCACATTCAATTTCATTGACTTGATAACCTAACAGCGTATAGAAGCCTGTTGACCATTTTACTTCCCTTGTATTGAAATTGTACTTCCAGATCCCCGTATCCAGATCATTGATCAAAGGGGTAAGATGTGCATCATCGCCGGAAAGTTTGCCCTTTTCAAAAAAACTCATATCAACAATCTGTTCACTAATTCAACTTGTTTTTGACACGTGCATATGACTAAAACATGTGCCATGATTTGAAGTTTTTATAATTTATAACCATCAGTTGTATGGCCGTGGCTTCTTATCAATCATTTATTCCACATTTGGCCTGCTTCAAATATAATATTTTTGATACTTTATAATGTATTCTTTTACTGGTATTTACGGCTTGAAGAATATTTGGCCATATCTACTCTTAATTGAAGTGATATTTTACAAAAATATGCTCACACTTCATTTTTGTGTTAAAAAAATGAAGGTATCCTTCATAAAATTGTTTGATGTAATTGAATTGTAAAAAATTGCGGCCACCAGTTTAGTAAATATGGGCGAACTATTATTGGGTTTTATAATGTCCTATTTTACAGGCAATTTGCCGGTGATTTAACTTTGTAGAAAATATTAAATCATTATTTTCTTATTAGTTCATCAAGCGCGTTTTTTGCAATCCATTTGGCCGATTTGCTGGGTTGGTTATATATATTTTGTGCAGTGTTAATGGCTTTAACTTTTAATATATTATTCCGTTTGCCCATTTGGCGTAAAGCCCAGTTAATAGCTTTTTTAACAAAGTTCCGGTTATCCCAGGCTTCCCGCTCCATAATAGGAAACAGGTTTGTAAATATTTCGTCGGGCGCCGTTTTATTATGAACTGCATATTCGGCCATTAAAACGAAACCGGCACGTTTTACAAATTCCTGCTCATGACTGCTATATTCAACAGCTTTATCAATGGCAAATGGGGTGCGGTCAAAAAGGTTACCGCAAACCTGGTCGCAGATATCCCATGAATAAAAGTCGCCGGTCCAGCTGTCCATTAGTTCGGGGGTAACCTGTTTAGGATCGGCTATCATGGAGGCCAGTATCCGGGCTTCATGTATTTGCGTATCCCAAAGTGCTAAAGCCAGCTCATGATCTTTTTTAATGATCTTAGCCAGTTTGCGGATCTCCGGCAATTTTACCCCTAAGGCCCTCGAATTATCAATACCAAAACGGGCCATGCCTTTTAAGTACGCAGCATCAGCTTTTTCTTTAAGCTGTTCAAGTACAAATAGTACGTCATCCATTTAATTGGTCATGCTTTTCTTTTGGAGGGTGTTGTGAATCGGCACTACCTGCATCAGCGCCGCGCTGCAATAAAAAGGGTGCAGCTCCATAACTAAAGTTCCTGCTTTGATGGCCGGATCTGTTTCAGTAAGTTTTTGGGCTTCTTCTACGGTTTCTACATTAAAAATAAAGATTCCACGTAAGGGTTGGTTATCCAGAAACGGACCGGCCACAACTAACTTACCCTCGGCAGCAAGCCGGCCAATGTTTTTAAGGTGCGCCATCTGCAGCTGCATGTTAGCCGCCGAATCTTTGAGTTGTGTTGGCCCTTCTTTTAAAAAGGCCATCACATATTTTTTCATGCCGTAATCATCAGCCCCAAGCTTTTTGGCCAGGACAGCATCGTACACAGGTTTTGAAGCAGCAGTATTCTGAGCTAAGCAGTTAAAGCTTAATGCAATAGCAGTAATGATAAGTAAAGCTTTCTTCATAAAAGTGATTATTGGTTATATCAAATATAAATAATGCCGGCAAATAAAAGGCCGGGCAAGCGTCCGGCTTCGAATGGTGGTATGTTAATTACCAAACTTTTTATTCAAGCCACTTTTTTTATAAAAAGCTTTATAATCTTTTATATTCAGCATATCATAAATAGCCTGCTTTTTATCCGTGTTGTTGTCATAATAGCCCTTGCAGATTTGGTAACCCACCCAATAACCCAAGTCGGCGGGTTTGTCGGCCGTTTCCTGGTTGGAATTGGCTATCCAGTTATAAGCCCGCTTTAAATACATCTCCTTTTCAAAATCGGCCCATATTTGTTTTTCGCGGCCTTTTGCCCATATATGAAGGCGTTCATTTGCAGTGTGTCCTGATATCAGTTCACCTAAAAAGTCGGCCATACCTTCAACCAAAACAGCCTTAAGTAAAGTAGTATCTCCGTCTAACATACCATCCTGGTTAAAGTGGATAAGTTCGTGCGCTACGAGGTTTGGAAGGTAGTCAAGTTTGCCGAAGTTATTGTTTTCCCAAAGTGTAAGTTCATCTATCGGTATATCCGGCGTACGCACTGCCTGGTCAAGGCCAATGAGTAAGCCATTATCCGTTGATGTGCCGCCAGATGAAAAAGCGCCGATGACGAAATATACATCAGGAAATTTGGCCTCAGGGTAGAGCTCTTTTAGTTTTACAAACGATGCCGTCATCTGCGGTTTTTGCTCGTCAACTGTATAAGTATTTTTGCGGATAGCAGCATAAAACTTTGACTTTTTATCATGACCTTTTACAAAGTTTTTCATGTGCACAACTTTGATGGCAAAATAATCCTGCAAGCCCACTGATCCGGGATCAATATAGTATTGTTTGTAAATATTACGGCGGTTTGCAGTGTCTTTCTGAGCGCGGTCATAAGCCGCCCAAAAGTTTTTAATGTCGCTGGTTACAAGTCTGGCTTTTAGAGGATCGTTGGTAAATCCCTTGGGTTGTTTTTCTACCGAACTAAGCAGCGGTCGCCATTCAGCCATTTGATGCAGTGAATTCAGGTCGGAATCTGTTATGAGGTGTGCTGCGTTTTTATAGCCGCTATTAATAGCTAATTTCAATATCTTCATTGCGCTATCGGCCTTACCTGAAAGTGCATAGCAGCAGGCGGCATTGTAGTAATCGTTGGTAGCTGAAGCCTTAAATTCGACTTTTTTAGCCGACTGTAAGTAGCAATTTCCGGCTTGAACAAAATTCTTCGCCTCGTATAAGCTATCGCCTTTGGCGCTTAAGCTCTTTTGTGCAAAGGCAGATGTACTCAATAAAAGAAACAGGAAAGGTAGGTATTTATTCATCTCCTAAAATAAAAAAAAGCCGGGCAATGCCCGGCTTCAAATCATAATTTCAATATTAAAAATCCGAAATCGAAATTCCGAAATCCGAAATCAAAGATTTCCTCTCGCTTCCTGCTCACGTTCAATGGCCTCAAATAGGGCTTTAAAATTACCGGCACCGAATGATTTGGCACCCTTGCGCTGAATAATTTCAAAGAACAGGGTTGGCCGGTCTTCAACAGGCTTGGTGAAGATCTGCAACAGGTATCCTTCGTCATCACGATCGACCAATATACCTAAGCGTTTTAATGGCTCAAGGTCTTCATCAATGTGGCCAACGCGGTCGATCAGGTCATCATAATAGGTTGAAGGCACGGTTAAGAACTCAACGCCACGATTCTGCAGCTCGGTAACGGTGGCTACAATATCATGCGTTGCAAGGGCCAGGTGCTGTACACCTTCATCCTCATAAAATTCAAGGTATTCTTCAATCTGTGATTTCTTTTTACCCTCGGCAGGTTCATTGATCGGGAATTTTACATAGCCGTTCCCGTTGCTCATCACCTTGCTCATCAAAGCCGAATACTCAGTAGAGATCATTTTATCATCAAAGGTGAGGATATTGCGGAAGCCTAAAACCTCTTCATAAAAGTTAACCCATTCGTTCATTTTATGCCAGCCCACGTTGCCCACGCAATGGTCAACATATAGTAGGCCGGTATCTGCCGGGTTGTAATTATTTTCCAGCTTTTGATATCCCGGTAAAAACAAGCCTTTGTAGTTTTTACGTTCAATGAACATATGCACGGTTTCGCCGTATAATTTAATGCCGCTGGTACGTACTTCGCCGTTTTCATCAGTCAGGGTTTGCGGTTGCTGGTATGGCTGGGCACCTCGTTTGGTGGTTTGCTCAAAGGCATCATAGGCGTCGTCAACCCAAAGGGCCAATACTTTTACGCCATCGCCATGTTTTTTAACATGATCGGCAATAGGGTGATCAGAGTGCAGGGGAGTGGTAAGCACAATCCTGATTTTGCCTTGTTGTAATACGTATGATGCCCTGTCGCGCACCCCGGTTTCGGGGCCGGCATAAGCCAGGTTTTGAAAACCGAAAGCACTTTTATAGTAATGGGCAGCCTGTTTGGCGTTGCCAACATAAAATTCCACATAATCGGTGCCGTTAAGGGGCAGGAAATCGGTTGTGGTTGGTTGTTTATCTAAAGTTTGAGTAGTCATTTTAATTGAATTAAATATGTCATTGCGAGGAGGAACGACGAAGCAATCGCATGCTATACAGGGCGAATACGCCTCCGTGCGATTGCCGCGCTACGCTCGCAATGACATGGTATTAGTAGTTAATATTGCCAGCTTTTATAATAATTTTCATCCTCTATCCTGATGGCATCCTCAGTTAGCATCAGCGGCCTGAACGGGTCGATCATCACCGCCAGCTCATCTGTTGATTCTTTGCCTATTGATTTTTCGACCGAGCCGGGATGCGGGCCATGAGGGATGCCGCCCGGATGCAGGGTGATTTGCCCTTTTACTACGCTTTTGCGGCTCATGAAATCGCCATCTACATAGTACAAAACCTCGTCGCTGTCTACATTGCTGTGGTTATAAGGTGCAGGGATAGACAACGGATGGTAATCAAACTTGCGAGGCACAAAGGAGCAGATTACAAAGTTATTACCCTCAAAGGTTTGGTGTACCGGTGGTGGCTGGTGTAAGCGCCCGGTTATGGGTTCAAAATCATGGATGGATAATGCCCATGGGTAATGGAAACCATCCCAGCCTATAAAATCAAAAGGATGGGTGCCATAGATATAAGGATAAATGAGGCCTTGCTTTTTGATCAGGATCTTGAAATCGCCATGTTCATCATAAGTTTTCAGATCGGCCGGTAGTTTGATATCACGCTCACAATAAGGAGAATGTTCCATCAATTGACCATATTGGTTGCGGTAGCGTTTTGGCGGCCGGATAGGGCTAAAGCTTTCCACAATGAAAAGCCGGTTAGCCATGCCGTCAAACTCCATCTGGTAAATGGTGCCACGGGGGATCACCAAATAATCGCCGTATTGGAACTTGATATTGCCGAAGCCGGTTTTTAAAGTGCCTGTGCCTTCGTGAATGAAAACTACCTCATCGGCCTGGCTGTTCTTGTAAAAATAGTCGGTCATACTTTTGCGCGGTGCTGCCAGCGAAATATGCAGATCGCTGTTTACCAGTACCGGTTTGCGGCTTTGCAGGTAATCATCTTCGGGTTGTATGTTAAACCCTATCAAACTGGTATGCTTCAGGTGTTTTTCGCGTGCTATTTTGGGCTCTACGCTGTATGGCTCGCCAAGGGTTTTTACAATGGTGGGCGGGTAGGCGTGGTATACCAGCGAATAAAGGCTTGAAAAACCTTCGGTTGACACCAGCTCTTCGGCATATAAACTACCATCGGGCTTACGGAATTGCGTATGCCGCTTAGGCGGAATTGATCCTAAACTATGATATAGAGGCATGGCTTATAATGTTAATTGGTTGTAAGGTTTTAATGTTGCAAGGTTTGTTTTACCTGATTAAAACTTTATTATTTATTGAACAGAAGCAAATGAAGATGGTTTTGATGAAAGGAGTTTAATGGGCGTTGTTTAGACAGAATTACACGTACGCCTACTTAGCTTAAGGTAATATCCAACCTTGCAACATTAAAACCTTTCAACAAAAAACAGATGAATTAGTATTGCGCCAGCACGATCTTGGCAAGCACAGCATCCCTGAAGGATGACGCATCGCTCATGGAGGTTAACCCCAATGAAAACAGGAAATGCATTTGTACGCGTAACATGATACTAAGTTAGGGGGATTATATTTAGGATGCAAATTTAGGTAGGGATGGTTGGATTTGGTGAATGGTTGATTAAGTTGATTAGGTGAGTGGTTTGGTTTGTAGAAATTTACGCCGCCGCTTGGCCCCAGCCGAGTGGCAATATCCCCAGGCCTCTGGCCTGTATACATCATCTCGTCGGCCAGAGGCCGTGAAACAGTTACCGATCGGCTCCAGCGGATCGGTGCCCGAAAGTTGTAACCTCTAACCTAATCAACCTCATAAACCGCAACTATTCAAGCAACCACTCACCTAATCAACTTAATCAACCATTCACTCTCCAATAATCAACCATTCATCTAACAAACCCTCAACCAAAATCATTAGCTTTGATTATACCAATTAAGCTACTCTATGAAATTAGTATCCTATAAAACCGAAGATCGCGAACATCTTGGCGTTTTTGTTAATGGCCACATCTACAATTTAAACTCCTGCGATAAGCTGATCCCTGATAACATGAACGAATTTTTATGGGGAGGGCCCGAATTGATGGAACACGCGGCGCGGGTTAATGAAGAAATCCGGTCGGGAAAGATAGAGGCTAAAGAGGAACTGTTTTTTGAGCTGATGGCCCCGGTGCCGCACCCAACATCATGCCGCGATGGTTATGCGTTCCGTCAGCATGTGGCTTCGGCAAGGCGTAACCGTAAGCTGGATATGATACCCGAGTTTGATCAGTATCCTATATTTTATTTCACTAACCATAACGCTGTACAGGGCCCCGGCGAAATTGAATGTATGCCCGATCATTTTCAAAAGCTTGATTTTGAGCTGGAAGTGGCGGTGGTGCTTAATAAAAAAGGACGTAACATTACAGCTGCCGAAGCCGATAGTTTTATAGCGGGATATATGATCATGAATGATATGAGCGCCCGCACCCTGCAAATGGAAGAAATGCTGCTGAACCTTGGCCCGGCAAAGGGTAAGGATTTTTCGACGGTGATTGGTCCCTGGCTGGTAACGCCCGACGAACTGGAGCAATATAAAGTACCTGCAAAACCTGGTCATACAGGGAATGCCTATAACCTGGAGATGAAATGCGTGGTGAACGGCAAACAGGTATCGGCAGGTAATATGGCCGATATGGACTGGACCTTTGCCGAGATCATTGAGCGTGCTGCCTATGGATGCGATGTATTACCGGGTGATGTAATTGGCTCAGGAACGGTTGGTACAGGCTGTTTTCTTGAACTGAATGGCACCGGCGTACTTAATAATGCCGATTATGAACCACAATGGCTGCAGCCGGGTGATCTGGTTGAAATGGAGGTTACCGGTTTAGGGATGCTGGGGAATATTATAGAAAAAGCGGATAGTAATTTTTCGATCTTGAAGTTAAAGAAGTAAGAAAATAAAAAAAAATGTCATTGCGAGCGAAGCGCGGCAATCTCGTAGCCAATGCATGTTCGTCGTGCATTGGCTACGAGATTGCTGCGTCGTTCCTCCTCGCAATGACATGAAATCATGATACAACCTCCATGCCAACCATTAACATATCCGATCTTTCTCCCGTTCAACTGCAAAGCTACCTGAATTTTGCAATAGCGCCCCGGCCTATTTGCCTGGCCTCTACAGTTGACAAGGCCGGGAATGTAAACCTGAGCCCTTTTAGTTACTTTAATATTTTCAGCGTTAATCCGCCCATATGTATTTTTTCGCCATCGCGCCGGGTGAGGGACAATACCACCAAACACACGCTCGAAAATATCAGGGAAGTGCCCGAATGCGTGATCAATATTGTTAATTATGATATGGTGCAGCAAACCTCGCTTTCAAGTGTGGAATATCCGCAGGGCGTTAATGAGTTTATTAAATCGGGTTTAACACCTGTGCCATCGCAATTGGTAAAACCGCCACGCGTGGCTGAATCATATGTGCAAATGGAATGTGTAGTTAAGGAGGTTGTTGAATTGGGACAAGGCAATGGCGCCGGCAATCTTGTGCTTGCCGAAATCAAGATGATGCACATTAATGATGCCGTTTTAGACGCGGATGGCAAAATAAACCAGGCCAAAATGGACCTGGTTGCCCGGCTTGGCGGCGACTGGTATTGCCGGGTTACTAAAGATAACCTGTTTAAAGTAGCCAAACCCAATACCAAAATGGGTATAGGTGTTGATGCACTGCCTTATGCTATCCGTAACTCAAGGATCCTTACAGGTAACAACCTCGGGCAATTGGGTAACCTCGAAGCTATACCCGACGATGAAGCTATCGAAGCCTTTGCGCTTACCCCGGAGATAAAAGAAGTACTTGATGCCACCATCGGCGACAGCCAGACCCGTGAGTTGCAATTACATTTGAAAGCTAAGCAATTGCTTGAAGAAGAGCGGGTTGAAGAGGCTTTGATGGCGTTGCTGATGGAATGATAGCTGAATATGTTTTCTTCTGCCAGTGTAGGACGGATCATCAGCTACATCCCTTTAAAGTCTGTTATAGTATTTCCATCATACCGGTACACTCCACCTATAGCACCAAACCAAATATTTCCTTTATCATCTTCTAAAATCCCAAAAACCATTGGCTTATTAGTTATTTCGGTTACTGATGGCTTTTTATCAGACAAGGATTTTTCATCGTAACGGGAAAGCGCCCAGGCCGCTGTATTAGCGCTAAAACCAGAAAGTATCCTGTTGGGGTTATCAGCACTTTCTGAACTCGTCCAAATGTTTCCTTTTTTATCTTCGTAAACATAACCAGCAAATTTCCGGGTGAAATTGGTAAATGACCTACCATTGTAGCGCCACAGTCCATCGCTGCCGGCGAGCCAGATATTGCCCTTTTTATCTTCCATTACAGAACGAACATTGGTAAAAGGTTTGCCATTACGGCTGAAAACGTTAAATATTTTACCGTCGTACACAAAGGTGTTGCCTCTTGTTGCAAACCAAAGCTTGCCCGTTCTGTCTTCAATAATTGAATTAACTTCATGAGGTGCCCTATCCGGAAATGTTTTCCCTGTTGGGTCTTCATTCATCCCATATCCGTTTATGATATAATTCCGAAATGATATTCCGTCATACCGGCTTGCTCCACCCCAAACGCCAAACCAGATGCTGCCTTTTTTATCTTCATAAATACTTACCACATCATTATTGAGAAGGCCATCCTTTATTGTAAAATTACGAAAGGATTTCCCGTCGTAACGGTAAACACCTGAACCGATAGAGCCAAACCACAAGTTGCCCTTCTTATCTTCTAAAACAGAAAAAAAACGGGCCGAACTCACTTTACTTGTGATATTGGTAAAGGATTTCCCATCGTACCGAAAAATACCATCAAATGCAGCAATCCAAATGTTGCCTTTTTTATCTTGTATGATATTACGGGTGATTCGGTTAGGTCCGGCGAAAGGGGTTACGTTTTCGGCATGCTTTTGCCGGGCCTGTGCGGGGAAATAAATTACTCCTGCCAGCAGTATAATCAGGCAGGACAGAACGTTTCTTTTATTTTTCATATCATATCAAAGTTGATCCAGCGAAATTACTTTGATACCTTACTGTCAGAAGAACCAGGATTGTAAATAAAAATGTAAACTTTGTAAATAAAGTCTCCATGTTATGCCTGGTGGCCGAAATTTCCTCTCCCGGAGGATGTGCAGATACTTGTTCGGATTGACATTAAGCGTGTGTTAACGCCAGAAGTGTTCGGAAGAAATAGAAAAAGCGAGGGAATTAAAAATCTTTCGAATACTTCTGGTGATAACACCGATCACAAGCTAAATATTTGAGCCCCATCCGCATAATCAAAAAAATCAACGGTAATATGCGTATTCCTTCCCTTTAAGATGATAATCAACTGGTAGCTGTCGTTTTTCAAATAATTCGTAAGCCGGTTTGAGGTTGCGCCAAAAGGCATCCTGTTTGTAAGCCGCATAGCGCTTTAAGTTTGCATCATCCATCCGGAAAGGGAAAATATCAACACGGACTTGCTTTTGGCCTGCTACAAATGCCTCGTAAACCAGGGTATAAATTTCTTCTATCCGGGCATCGGTCATGGCATAGCAACCTATAGAAGCACAGTGCCCATGTACCATGATGGCGCTGCCGGTATAACCTTTAGCTTTATCAATGGCATTAGGATAGCCTACATTAATAGCCAGGTAATAGTTGCTTACCGGGTTAAGTTGTTTGGGCTCTATGGTATATAAGCCTTCCGGGCTTTTACCGTCGCCGCTGCGGGTTTTGGTACCTAACCCGCCTGAATAGGTGCATACGTCATAAGTTTTAAAGAGCTGGTATTTATTAGCCGATTTTACCCATACTTCAAGTACACTGATGTCTTTAATGATACGGAGGTACACTGAGCCATAGGGGGCAATGCCTTTATCTTTAAGCTCTTTTTGAAGTTTAGGCCATATTTTAAGACGTACATCGGTGGCCCGTTTGCTGTCGGGGATTTCGGTTTTGTGAAGTGCTAATAATAGAATCAGCAACAACAACGTAATTGGTTTAGGCATTGGTTAGGTTTTTAACTATAATTATAGTTAACGGAATTGTTGGAAGGAAATTATGTGGGAAGGACGATTTTTTATTGGCAAAAAATGCAGGTTATAATCTCCATGTCATTGCGAGCGCAGCGCGGCAATCGCACGGATGCATAGCCGCTCTGTATAGCATGCGATTGCTTCGTCGTCCCTCCTCGCAATGACATTTTTTTGTTATAAGCAGTTGGTTCTATATCCCCAACACCTGCTTCAACTTCACATACCCTGTTTTACTTACCGGGATTTTAGCGCCTGATTTCAGGATGGCCAGGTGTGCGTCTTTTTCGTATGGGTCGATACGGGTGATTTGTTGTATGGCTACGATGTAGGAACGATGAACACGAACAAAATGATTAGGATCAAGGGTTTGCTCAAAAAAACTCATGGTTTTGTTTTTGAGGTACGAGCCTTCTTTGGTGATCACACTTACATAATCATCATCAGCCTGCAAATACTCAACATCGGCAACGGGGATGATCTTTACCTTGGTGCCGGTTTTAACCACAATACGCTCATGCTGGGCGGGCGACTGGGTAGCGGCAGTTTCCAGCAACTCTTCCGTTTGTTTAACAGCAGGTTTTGGCGTGGCTGAAGCCAGGAATTTTTCAACCGCTTTATTAAACCGTTCTTTGCTGAAGGGTTTTAATAAATAATCAACCGCGTGGGCTTCAAAAGCTTTGATGGCGTATTCGTCAAATGCGGTAGCAAATATTACGGCAGGGGGCTGTTCAACCAGTTCAAGCATTTCGAAGCCGGTAATTTTGGGCATCTGGATATCTAAAAAGACCAGGTCGGGCTGATGCTGCTGAATGGCTTTGAGGCCTTCAAAGCCGTCGTTGCATTCCTGTATCAGTTCAATGTCTTTAAAATCAAGCAGGTATTCCCTTACAACCATGCGGGCTAAAGGTTCATCATCAATAATTAAAGCTCGCTTCATAGTTGCGGTATTTTTATAATGGTAGTGTACAGATCATCGCTCGCATGGGTTTCCATTAAATCATTGCGGGCATACAGCAAATATAATCGCCGTTGCACTCCCCGCAAACCAAAACCTGTACCTTTTTTTGGTTTAGATGTTTGCGGATCGTAAGGGTTCTGTACCATTAAGTTCAGGTAGCCATCCTCAATTTCACCGCGAATGCTCACTGTAACTTCGCCTATGGTGTCGTACAGGCCAAATTTAATGGCATTTTCAACCAAAGGCTGTAACAGCATGGATGGTAATATGGCACTTCCGCATTTGGGGTCGCAGCTTATTTCGGTTTGTAAACGGTGGCCAAAGCGTACTTTTTCTATATCGAGGTATAAATTAAGATGTGCCAATTCCTCGGTAAGGCTAACCTGCAGCTGATCGTCCTTTTTAAGTGTTCCGCGCAAAAAGTCGGATAACTGGTGGATCATCCTGCGGGCCTCATCTGGTTTAAAGCCAATAAGCGCGTTGATGGAATTTAAGCTGTTAAACAGGAAGTGGGGCTGTAGTTGCTGCCTCAAATTATATAATTCGGCCTCGCGGGCCAACTGCTCGGCTTCGGTTTTGCGTTTCAGGGTTTCTTTCTGGTCGAGCTGTGAAAACCACAGTAAGCTGATCATGGCCATCCATCCGATGGCTAAAAAGTCGGTAAAAAAGCGGATGGTTAACGACTGGGCCAGGAAACCGGTGTAAATCGTGTCGCTGTTAATGAGCGGTAACAGGTAACGGCAACCGGCGGTGCAGATCCCCGCGAGTGCAACGCACCAGATAAACAGGTTAATATAGCTGCCCTTACCCGGCTGGTAGTAGCGTAAGTTATTGTTGATAAGCCAGCAGGCACATGAAAGCAATACAGCGCTCAACAGGCCATCTGTTGCGGCGGTGAACCATAAAAAACCAAAACTATGAATGATATATGTTTGTAACGCAGCCCAAACCAGGCCGCATATTACAAATGCCGCATATAGTTTTGATGTTTGTATTGATGGAACTTCCAAAACAGGTTGCTTTCTGTGGTTTAAGTTTTAATTTCTGATGCCCAATAAGGCCGACTTATGATGCGCCCAGGCAATGTACAGGTCGGCATCGGGTGTTTCATGTATGTTGTAATACAATTCGGCGCCGTCGGTAAGTTCACCAAGCTGGTTAAGCTCGGCTACATCAATAAATTGCCATTTAACGGTTTGCTTTTCAATATTCTTGAAGCTATCCTGGTTGGCGTGACCAATCCGGTTAGCTTTTTCATAAGCCACCAGTTCATTATCTGCGCTGATCAATCTTAATTGCTCATCAAATTGCGCCTGATGGTCACCATCCCCGCTTATCACCCTGAAAACTAATTTTGCTACGTACCAGTTCATGTTTTTATGCTTTTCGTAATTAGCTGCCTTGATTAATTAATAACTGCGGATATCTACACCCGCAAATATGGATACCCCTTTAAGTACCAGCACCTTCTCGCTGCCTACACTTGCGGTGCTCCTGATGCGCTTATCATCAACACTGGCAAAAACCGCCGCCAGGTCAGATACTACCTGCCAGTTTGATGGCACAATAATTTTGGTGCCGCCGAAGATTTGGGTAATGTCTATGATAATACGGCCGTTAATATCTGCCTGTGTAAAATCAAGTTCGGCACCGCCAAATATGTTTACGATATCGCCGCCGCGAAATTGCTTGGAAAGAATAGTTTTGTTAACCCCGCCAAAGATGGATACGGTATCGATATAATCGTCGCCGGAATATTTGGTGTTGTATTGCTGCTGTTTTTGAGCGTAAGGATCAACCGGGGGGATCTCGGCGCCTTCTTCTTTTACGGTATAGTCAACAGTTTCGGCTTTCTCAAATTGAAACGGCTCTTTTTTATCCCAGTTGGTCCATTTTTCTCCTTTGAAATCGTTTTTCCATTGCTGCGGATCAAAATGTTTGTTGCGCCTTAATATCAGCCACATACCAAATCCAATTACAGCTAAGGGACCCACTATCCGATCGGAGTTGTTAATGTTTTGGGTGATCAGGAATACAGTACCTAAAGCTACCAGCAATACCCACGATGCTTTTTTGTAATTATGCTTTGCACCTATGTATATCCCCCAGAAAATAAGCCATAAAGGCCACAGGGAAAGATGAGCGGGTATGAAAAAAATTCGGAATTGCTGAAGCAGCAGTATGCTGCCTACAGCAAGTAAAATGATCCCGGCAACAGATTTGCCTTTGTTGGGATCTTTTGGATGTTCTATATCGTTGTTCATTGTATTATCTGCAAATTAAAATCATATCCAAAACTAAGGTAACATTATAGTTGAGCCAAACAAAAACTGGCGATGTATTTAAAGAAATCGGTGAGTGGGGATGTTTTGGCGGTGAAAAAGTTGCGGTTGATTTTTTAACATCCGGCAAAAATAAAAATTTGTATGTTGTGACGGTTTTTTATCAGTAAATAACCATACTAAACTTTATCATATTAAAAAATGAAACAGGAATACACTATATCGCTATACTGGCGAATTTTTTATGGAGCAATGGGGACATCAGCAATTGTTTTTTCATTATTCCTGCTAACTAAACCGACTAATGGACTTATTATATTCCCCGTTGTATTTGGAACGGGAGGTGTGGTAACATTAATAAACCAATTTAAAAGTAAGCTTATAATATCTGATTACAGTATTGTAAGAACGACCGTATTTGGTACCAAAGAGCTTTTGCGTGCTGATATTAAAGGTT
This sequence comes from Mucilaginibacter sp. Mucisp73, assembly GCF_059491465.1. NCBI lineage: Bacteria > Pseudomonadati > Bacteroidota > Sphingobacteriia > Sphingobacteriales > Sphingobacteriaceae > Mucilaginibacter > Mucilaginibacter sp. Mucisp73. Next base: position 631,758 of record NZ_CP168507.1, read on the forward strand.
TCAGGATTAACAATAAGGTAATTGTTATTGAGCCTGTAGAAGCAGGCTATTCCAAAATAAAAATTCGCGACTATTCAAGCATCGGGAATCTTAATAACCTAACCTCTTGGTTGCGCACTAATCTTAAGGATTTAAATAAAGAAGATTACGAAAAGGAGAAAAATGATATAATAAATAATGCTAATTTGGGATATAGCGAAGGGGAGAGGACAGACAAGTTTAAAGCAATAACACGGTTATCGGGGATATACAACTTTGTTGGGTTTGTACTTTTTGTATTGTTCTTGTTTTTTCTGAGGGATACCAGCGCGGCTGATGCAATATTATTGGTTTTTCCTTTAATTGGTATTTCGATTATTTATTTCAGTAAGGGGCTTGTAACATTAATTTCTAAAAGAAACAGCGCTTATAACAATGTAATGCCGGGCTTATATCTCGGAGTATTATTATTGGTTTTAAAATCTCTGAATTATTATCACATAACTAACTATGATAAATTAACTGTTCCAAGTCTGATTTTAGGTTCAGTTATTCTCGGAGTATTAGCAGTGAAAGGATTTAATAACACATATAGTTCACGTATCGGGCAATTTTTACTAATGATTATATTTTCAGCAGCTTATGCTATAGGGGTAGTAGCCAATGTTAATTGTTCTTTTGATAAGTCAAGTGCTCAAATCTATTCTACAACTGTAACCGATAAATTTATCTCCTATAAGCATGCAACTAATTATCATATCCGGATAGATAGTTGGGGGGATCATCACGAAGCGGAATATATTATAGTTCCCAAATCTTTTTATTACCATACAAGTGTTGGCTCAACGGTGCGTGTAATGGAGAAAAAGGGACTTTTTAAAATGCCATGGTTTTATGTCGACTTATAATATTTTTAAATCGATGGGAGGACAAACAAAAAGCCGGAGCTTTTTAAAAATGCCCCGGCTTTGATATATGATGGATGATTGAGTTTAAGCTTCGGTTTTGGGTTGTTCAAAGTCGAAGTGTTGTTTAGCTTTTTCGTTCTTTTCCCAGAAGTCCCGGTCGGTTTGTTTGGCCGGTTTGATGGCTATCCAGGTACCAAGCAGCATCAATGCAATTGGCCAGGTTATGCGGTCGGCGTTATAAACGTTATCATTTACCAGGAATATGATGCCTAACAGTATCATAAAGATCCATGATGGTTTTTTAAAGTCATGTTTGGCACCCATGTAAGCGCCCCAGGCTATGAACCACATTGGCCAGCTAAAAAGCCAGTCGGGAATAAGGAAGGCATTGAGCTGATCTATCAGAAATAAACCACCGGCGGCCAGTAAAATTATTCCTAACATGATTTTGCCATTTCTTTTGTTTTCGGTGTTTATTATATCGTTGTTCATCGCTTTAAGTTTTAATGTTACCCAAAACTACAGCAACAGGGCAGGCGGGTCAATCAATTGTTGGCGATGTAAGGGGAGATGTCGGTAAAGTAGGGGATAAAGGCGGTGAAAGGTAGAGTCAAGAAGTCAAGATCACAGAAGCAAGAAAAGAAGGAGTAGGTTCTTATTCAAAAATCAAATTGTCATTTCGACGAACCGGTGGGGGCATGGGGTGGTGTGAGGAGAAATCTTATACACCTTGCTGTGAGATATATGGCGCATAAGATTTCTCTTTCGCGCCATTGCCCGCACCTGCGCAGCTCTATCGATTTCTATGATTTAAGCAACTAATTTTTGATAATTTTTTTCGTAAGGTCTGTTTTGGTTGACGCAGGCGAAAAGGCGTAATATGAGTTTGTTCCTAACTGCATTAATGACACTCATTTTATTCTTTTTCTCCTGCAATACCTTACGTTCGTAAAAGCGTTTTAGATCTTGGTTATGCTGTATGGCAACTATAGCGGCAAGATGTAGGAGCGTTTTGACTTTTTTGTTGGCCATATGCGATACCCTTGCCTTTTTAATAAGCTTACCGGAGTCATCTGTAAACGGTGCTACGCCTGAATAGCAAGCGAACTTTTTAGGGTCGCTAATATCCTTGAATTCATTGGTAGTAACAATGACCTGTACGGCGGTTACTTTGCCAATGCCACTTACTGAAGTTGCCAGTTTGAATATCCGGGTTAATTCTTTGTCCGCTTTAATAATTTCCTCAATAGCCCGCTCTGTCCTGGCTATGTCCCCTTCGATCGCCTTTAAGGAATGGCTACAGGCTTGTATGTTCTGCTTGCTGGTTTTGCTGGTACTAAAAGATACATGCTCTTTTAGTGGCACTTTCAACTGTTTTTTAACAGTTATTAACCGTAACCGGGTAGCTGCAAGATGGGCAAGTTGCTGCACAGCTTCGCGCTTAGGCTCCCATAAACGCAGTCCTTCCCGCTCCTTATAAGCATACCAGGCGATGCGCATGGCATCTACCTTGTCATTCTTGCCCCGGATATTCCCTAATGAGTTCTTGATCTGGGTAGCTGCTTCTAAGCAAATGTGTGCCTTCTTTTTATGTAGGCAAGCCAAAGCATGGTTGTTATAAATACCAGTATGCTCCATGCAGAAAATAGCTTTGCTTAGGCTGAACCCAAGAAGCTTTCCCAACTCCTTGAGAAATGTATTGATTGCTGCCGGAGCGTTAGCAATTTCCTGGTGGAATAAAAACCGGCTGCCTTGCTGGACAGCAAAGTCCAATTCGTTTTTGGACACATCGATGCCAATGAAAAATTCAAATTCCATATCTTTACCCTGTTTATGTTAGTAAACAGTTAACATGTTTTAAACTACATCAATTCCTTACTAATGAGCCTCGTAAACTCTAATTTCTATTTGATGCCACAGTTTAAAACAAGCGGTAAAGGAGTAAATCGAACGATAGGCCTACAAGCCTGGAAATGACAATAATGCGCCTTTACCGCTGTTAACTTTATCCACAAAATCTAAGGTTATTAACAAAGAAAAAGAAGCAAAAAGAAAGCTTCAACAATAATAATAACCCTTATTATTTTGTTGAAGCTAATCTAAAGGAAATGACATTTTTTGATTAAAAAAGAACCCTCTCCTTTGGAGAGGGCAGGGTGAGGTTTTTATTCCGGTTCCTGCTGGCTGAGGCAGTGGAAACTGCCGAGGCCCCAGATAATGTCGGTACTGTCAATGCCTACAACCTTGCGGTCGGAAAAGCATTTGGTTAATATATCAAGCGCTTTATCATCGTTCTTTGAACGGTAAGTAGGCACAATCACGGCCGAGTTAGCTATATAAAAATTAGCGTAAGAGGCCGGTAAGCGGGTGTCTTCATAAATTACCGCGTCGGGCATTGGCAGCTCAATAATGTTAAGTTGTTTGCCGTTAAGCAGGCGCATGGTTTTCAGCGTTTCGAGGTTTTCCTGTAGCAGGTGATAGTTTTCATCGTTCTTATCTTCCTCCACAACGGTAACTACGGTATCTTCATTTACAAAGCGGGTGATGTCGTCGATATGGCCGTCGGTATCATCGCCAACAATTCCATCGCCCAGCCAAAGGATCTGCTCTGCGCCGTAATAGTTTTGCAGGTAGCTTTCAATCTGCTGCTGGTTAAGCTGCGGGTTGCGGTTTTTGTTGAGCAGGCAGGCAGTGGTAGTTAAAATAGTGCCTTTGCCGTTAAAGTCGACCGAGCCGCCTTCCATTACTATGCCGGGATTAAATATCGGCAAACCAAAGTGGTTACCTATTTTGGTAGGGATTACGTCATCCAGATCAAATGGGGGGTATTTGCCGCCCCATGCGTTATAACCCCAGTCTACGATAGCTTTTTGACTTGTAGTCGGGTTGATCAAAAACGCCGGACCGTGGTCGCGGCACCAGGCATCATTGGTCGGGAATTCAAAGATATCTATTTTGTTAAGATCAACCCCAGCGTTTTGCAGCTGGAAAATTACGGAGGCTTTCATATCCTCATTAACCACGTTGATACGTACCAGTTCGCCTTCGGTAACAATCTTTATAAACTCAATGTAAGGCGCGTAAATGGTATCGATCTTGCCCGGCCATGATGCCTCTTTGTGAGGCCAGCTAAGCCAGGTAGCCGTATGTTTGGCCCACTCGGCGGGAAAAGAAAAGCCCTGCGCCAAAGGCGAGTCCGAAAGTCCGAAAGTCTGTAAGTCCGTAAGTGAGGACTTAGTTGATATATCTTTTAAGGATGACATTTAATAATTGATTATTTTAGAGAGTTACGCAAACCATTCAACATTGCTAAAATTTCTTCGCATTGCTGATATAGTTTTGCAAAATTTTCATCAGATATCAAATTCCGCTTTTGTGCTAAATAAAGACATCCTACAACTTCAATATCCGACCGTAAAGCATAACCGACAAATTTATTAAACTCAGCATTTGATTGACCGGTCGAGCCTTCAGCAATATTTAATGAAACAGAATCCGCAGCCCGTTTTATCTGAGATGTTAAAATAAACAACTCACTTTTTGGAAAAGTTTTGGTTAGGTCATGGATGTCGGCCGACAGATCGACAGCTTTTTGCCATACTACTAACTTTTCAAACTTAAAACTCATATAAACTCTTTCTTTCGGACTCCCGGACTTGCTGACTTTCGGACTAAAAAATTAATCCTCATCTAAAAGTCTCTTTGTTATCGGCTGATAAGAATCTATGCGACGATCCCTCAAAAACGGCCAATGGCTGCGGTAGTAATCCGATTTATCCAGATCAAGCTCCTGTACTATAACTTCTTCCTGATCGTGTGATGTTTGGTGAATAATAGCACCGAACGGATTTGCAAAGAACGAACCGCCCCAGAACTTAACACCGGCTTCTTCGCCTACACGGTTAACACTTACTACGTGTACGCCGTTAGCTACAGCGTGCGAACGTTGAATGGTTTGCCATGCGTTGTATTGCTCAACGTTGGTAGCTTCGTCTTGAGTGGTAGCCCAGCCAATAGCGGTTGGGTAAAATAATATATCGGCACCCATTAAGGCAGTGATACGTGCAGCTTCAGGGTACCATTGGTCCCAGCAGATCAGTACACCTACACGGGCAAATTTGGTGTTAAATACTTTGTAACCTAAATCGCCGGGAGTGAAGTAAAATTTTTCGTAAAAGCCCGGATCATCAGGAATATGCATTTTTCGATATTTGCCTAAATAGCTTCCGTCGGCATCAAGCACAGCGGTGGTGTTATGGTAAACACCCTGAGCACGTTTTTCAAACAATGAAGCAATGATCACCACGTTAAGCTCGGCAGCAACTTTTGAAAGCTCATCAGTTGACGGGCCGGGAATAGCTTCGGCCAGCTTAAAATTATTGTAATCTTCTTCATCGCAAAAGTAAAGCGAGGTGAAAAGTTCCTGTAAACAAACTATTTGCGCGCCTTTAGCAGCCGCTTCCCTTACTTTAACAATTGCTTTCTGTAGGTTCTGCTCTTTATCAGCAGTACAGCTCATTTGTACTAAACCAACTTTTACTTTACTCATCTCCAAAAAATTTGCGCAAAAATAACACTTTGTAACAAGGATTTCACCCATTTAATATTATGATTACACTCAGTTGAAAGTACGATTACACTGGTGTGAGATTGCCTTTGCCATTTTACATTGCTCCCTCCCTGAAATAATAACCTGATTTACTGGTTTTAATGTTTCCTGAAAACAAAATGAAGTTTTTTTGTTAATTGACTATCCGATACATCGAAATAAAAAAATAACATAGCTTTGCAGCCGAATGACACAAACAGAAGATCTCATTGACGAAGGTGCCGAACACAAAACCTGGAAAGGTAAGCTTTGGGGCGTTATAAAAGTAATCCTTATCATAGTAGTAACCGGTGGCTTGCTTTACTATGTATTCAGTAAGGTGCCGTTTGCTAAAATTAAATATCGCTTACTCCATGCCGACCGGGCCTGGTTAGCTGCCGCTATTGCTTGTTATATCGGGTCGATGTTTTTTTCATCATGGCGGTTATTAAGCTATTTCAAATCCATTGGTTTACGGTTAGACTGGCGCTTTAACCTCCGCCTGTATTTTCTTGGCCTGTGCTATAATGTGCTATTGCCCGGCGGTATCGGCGGCGATGGTTACAAAATTTACCTGTTGCACAAACGCTATCATTTACCTACAAAAAAAGTGTTCTGGGCCATCCTGTTTGACAGGCTTAGCGGTTTTTGGGCGATAGGCGCCATTGTAGTGGGGCTGGTTGTTTTAATACCGAGTTTTCCCTATCACCTGGCCTGGCCGCTTGGTATAGTATCGGTTGGTTCTGTGATCTATTACGCCGTAGCCCGTAAATTTTTTAAAGAATACACCCACAACTTTATACAGGCACATTTAAAAGCCATAGGTGTACAAAGCATGCAATTGCTTACCATTATTTGTTTACTGCTTGCGCAGGATTTCAACGGTAAGTTTGCTCCGTATCTGCTATCGTTTCTTTTCTCGTCGTTAGCGGCAATTATTCCATTTAGTTTGGGCGGCGGCGGTATCCGCGACGCGCTGTTCCTTACACTGGCCCGGCAGTTTAACCTGGCCGAAGATATGGCTGTGTACCTGAGCTTTGGATTTTATCTCATCTCAATTATTGTAGCTTTATTAGGTGTATATTATGTGCTTATTCCTAAACGACTTGAGGCTGGCCTTAAAAAAGGCGAAGAACCAAAATTGGAAAATCATCCAATAGAAGAATAATATTTTGCTGTTATTTTAATTTCAGAATAATAAACTGAAACTTGTTTTCATGGCAACCATCTGCTAAACTTGGCGTTGTATTATAAATCGCCAGTTATCAATGAGCCATTTTAATGATTTTAATAATCCGCAGGTTGCGGCATTGCCCGGTCATTTAAAACAATTTATAGTCGACCAGCACTACGAGCATTATACGCCTATCGATCATGCGGTGTGGCGCTATGTCATGCGCCAAAATTATAGTTATCTAAAGGATGTCGCTTACTACCCGTACATTCCCGGCCTGCAAAAAGCAGGTTTAACTATTGAACATATTCCCAATTTACAGGAGATGAATGATGCTCTCGGCAAAATTGGCTGGGGTGCTGTTACGGTCGACGGCTTTATCCCGCCGGCGGCCTTTATGGAGTATCAGGCGTACCGGGTGCTGGTTATCGCCGCTGATATACGCCAGTTAAAACATATTGAATACACCCCGGCGCCCGATATCATTCATGAATCGGCAGGGCATGCGCCCATAATTGCCGACAAGGATTACCATGAATACCTGAGTTATTTTGGATCGATAGGGGCTAAAGCGATGTTTTCGGCACAGGATTTTGAGCTTTATGAGGCTATCCGCGCACTATCGATATTAAAAGAAATGCCTGATGCTGATGAACAGGAAATACTTAAAGCCGAAGAGCTGGTAACTTATTGCCAGGAAAACATGGGCGAACCATCGGAAATGGCCCTCCTGAGCCGCCTGCACTGGTGGACGGTTGAGTACGGCCTGATTGGAACGCTGGAGCACCCAAAAATCTACGGCGCGGGCTTGCTTTCATCTATCGGTGAAAGTTCAACCTGTATGAATAAAGATGTTCAAAAGCTATGGTATACTATTGACGCTGTTAAATATCCTTATGATATCACCAAGCCACAGCCCCAGCTTTTTGTAACCCCCGATTTTCAAAACCTGATCAGCGTGCTGGAAGAGTTTGCCAATACCATGGCTTTCAGAAAAGGTGGTGCTTACGGATTAAGTAAGGCTGTTGAAAGTAAGAACATCTGTACGGCTGTTTACAGTTCGGGCTTGCAGGTTTCGGGTAACATTACCGATTTTAAGACAGATGCAGGCGGCAAACCTTATTTTATAAAAACCACCGGCCCCACCGCGCTGGCCCTGAGCAATAAACAGTTAAGAGGCCATGGTAAAGATTATCATAAAGATGGTTTCAGCTCGCCGGTTGGTAAATTGAAAGGCTATCACAATACACCTTTGGAGGATTTTTCGGAGGATGATCTTAAAGCAGCGGGTATGATAAAAGGGCTGGGAACCGAACTGCATTTTGAAAGCGGGATCACCGTAAAAGGCATTATTAAAAATATCCTTTCGGAGGATGGCAAAATCTGCCTGGTCACTTTTGATAACGTAACCGTTACTGATGATAATGGAACGGTGTTGTTTGATCCGGCCTGGGGCGTTTATGACATGGCCGTTGGCGAAGAGATCATTTCGGTATTTTGTGGCGCGGCCGACAGGGAAGCTTATGAAACCATTGTTTATAAATCTAAAACAGAAACCCATCACGCCCGGCATGATTATAAAACCAAAGAATTGCACAAGCTTTACCTGCAGGTACGAAATTGCCGCATTAACCATGGTGATTATGGCTTTTTAGGCAATGTATGGCAGCAACTGCAAAAAGACCATCATGACGACTGGCTTTGTGCCCTCGAGATACTGGAAATACTTGACCATGAAGGTGTAGACCCAGTGTTAGCAGCCGAAATCAAGCATTTTCTTGAAGAAAAGGGCCGTAGCGAGCCTGAATATGGTAAGCTCATCAGCGACGGCTTTTACCTGATTAAGCACCCGGTTGAGCAAAAATTGGTAGTTTGGCGTTGATTTATCATCTTAGAGGATAAATCACGCGTCATTCTGAAGAACGAGGCAAGGACGCGCGGGAAATGAAATTAATAATAAATAATCATTCCCCCTTTAGGGGGTTAGGGGGCATATGAACATCATAATAACCGGCGCCAGTAGCGGCGTGGGCTTTGAAGCCGTAATTGAACTAATACTTTCGGGCAGCCATAAGGTAATAGCCCTGGCCCGCTCACAGGATAAACTGGAACGTTTGCTGGAGATAGCACATGGGTTAAACCCCGATTGCCAGTTGTTTGCTTTAAAATTTGATATAGTGCATGATGATTATGAAGGTTTGCAGCAGTTCATCGCATCAAATTTTGATAATCGGGTTGATATTTTAATCAACAATGCAGGTGTGCTTATCAATAAGCCATTTGCCGAATTACTCGAGTCGGATTTTGTAGAGATGTTGCAAAGCAATTTTATTGGTCATGTACGTGCTATCCAGGCATTGCTTCCTTTAATGCCTGCGGGCTCGCACATTGTTAATATTGGCAGCATGGGAGGATTTCAGGGGAGCGCTAAATTTCCGGGCCTGGCGGCTTACTCAGCAAGTAAATCAGCATTGCATACGCTAACCGAATGTTTAGCACAGGAGTTAACCGAACAAGGGATCAAAGTAAATTGCCTGGCTTTAGGATCGGCACAAACCGAGATGCTGGAACAGGCTTTTCCGGGTTATCAATCGCCTGTAATGGCGTTTGAAATGGGTAAATATATCGCTGATTTTGCCTTAACCGGGAGCAAATTTTTTAACGGAAAAATAATACCCGTAGCAGCAAGTACCCCTTGAAATATTAGATAATATTGCAAACATTTTTTATAACTTAGTTATTATAACTATGTTATACCTGCCGCGTATGGACACAAGGTTTACGTCACTCTTTACTCATTCAAAAGATATTTTTTTTGTCATGGATATGAATGGCGTGATCATGCATACCAACCATGCTTTTCGTAACATCCTTAACTATAGCGATGATGAATTAACAGGCATAAATATCGCAGCGCTATGCCATCCGGCAGATAAAGAACGCCAGGCAGAATCACAGGACAGCCTTCTGCTTAATAAAAAATTAGTTGGTTACCAAAGCCGTATTAAAGCAAAAGACGGGTGTTACTTTAGCATTATCTGGTCGGTGATATTGAATGAGGATGATAACCTGATTTATTCGAGCGGTAATACGCTGGCCGGTATGATAGGCCAATCGGGAGATGATATTGTTCAGCATACCATCCAAAGCCTTAATGAAGGTTTTATTGTACTTGATGCCAACTGGAATATAATTTCCTTTAATCCGGCTTTCCAGGCCATGACTAACCTTAGCTTAACCCAACTTGATCAGGCCAATTTTATGCAGATTAAAAGTCTTGGTTTAACTGAAAGGGTAGAGAGTGAGTTTCAACTTTCATTAACCTGCAAAAAATCAATACAGGTACAATATTTAAATGCATATTCAAACAGTTGGCTTCGCATCAATATATATCCATATCAGGACTATCTGGCTATTTTTATACGTGATATAACAGAAATTAAAAGGCAGGAAAGGGTATTGGAACTCGAAAAACGAGTATTGGAGGTAAATGCAACAGCACAATATACCCTTGCACAATTGGCTGTTGAATTACTTACCGGAATTGAAAGAATCTTTCCGGATATGATTTGTTCTGTTTTGGAAGTTGATGACGCACAGGAAAAATTGTATACGCTTGCAGGCCCGCGGTTGCCACAGGCTTACAGTAACCAACTGGAAGGTTTGCCAATAGGGCCAAATGTAGGGTCATGCGGTACCTCGGCATTTCACCGCAAGCAGGTTATTGTAAGCGATATTGAAAACGATCCCCTTTGGGCTGATTATGTTTATCTTGTTAAACCCTATGGTCTTAAGGCTTGCTGGTCATCGCCGGTAATGAGTTCAAAAAATACCAAAGTTTTGGCCGTGTTTGGTATTTATTACCATACTGTACGTGAGCCAAATGATGACGAGTTGAGTATTATTGAGCGTACTGTAAATATTCTGAGAGTACTGATAGAAAGCAAAAAGACCGAAGATAGTATACGTGAACAAAATCACAGGCTGCAAACCATAGCCAATATCAGCTCGCACGAGTTGCGCAAACCAGTTGCAACTATCTTAGGTTTAGTTAATTTGTTTGATAATGAAGATCTTCAAAACCCGCTCAATAAAGAGATCATCGGGCATATTGATACAACATCGCAGCAACTTGACGGAGTTATACACTCCATTGTGGAAAGAACGGCGTATATTAAGGCTTCTGAGGCTGATGTGTAAGTTATATATTATATCCTGATTAAACAAATGCTCTTCTTAATTGCCATTATCATTCGTTTTCGTCATAAATCCGAACGTAATTTGCAAATTCCGTATTTTGCAAGGCTACTTCAATTACAGTCTTAGCTAAGTCAAAATCTATTACTAAACAGCAAACTTCCATTGTTCCGCCACCAGTACTTCCGCCGTCACAATGTCCAAGACCTGTCCATCCTAAAACCTCGTCCATTTTGTTTTGAAGTCTTGTTCTTTTTTCAATGTCTTCTGGAGTCCCCATACCTTCAATCATATATTCGATTAAAAGTGTGTAGTGGTCATCTATATCAACGTGTCTATAACCTTCGTCTATTTTTTTGTTTATGATCGTTTGGATTTTTTTTCGAAAGCTTGTTAGCAAGCTTGAATCTATTTCTTCATTTTGCCCTACTTCGCCAACAATTCCCCAGTGAATCAATCCTGTTTTATCATCTTTATCCCAGGTCTCCCAATAGTTTATCACCCCGGCATCTTTTTTATATAACTTTAACATGTATCAAGCGTTAAGTATTTAATTACTATTTGTTGTTATTCGTTTTTAGACGATATCTGCGCCCGCATACCCTCGGGATTAAGCCTCTGCGTTTGATCGATACCTTTAATTGAGGGTCTATGCTTACGTGGTTTGTAATTCAAGCGAAGATGCTTGCGCTTTAATATATGTTTTTCTTAATCAGTCGGTGACTTCTGAATTCAATAACGTTTTTCGCAAAACAATCTACAATAGCATATATTGTGGCGGTTGTATAGTTTCGGGCTTTTGATTCAACGGGGTGATAGCTTCCTCCAATAACTTCAAAAATTAATGGGATGTCTTCTCCTCTTATACCTTCAAGGTAACTTATAAAAAAACGTAATGCATGTTCAACCGCCTCTTTGGCTCCCCATTCATCAGGTAATTGGTCACTGTTTAGATTCCAAATCATCTTGGTATCGTACTCCAATGATTTGTAGATTTTGATTTCAATATGTCCATAATTTTCGTTTCCCCTTACATACAGCCCTTTTCCTTCAACAGGGCTTAAATCCCAATCTGATAAGTGCTTATTTATATGGAAGAGTCTATGGGCTTCCATCATTACTCCATATAGTCGAATTTCTTTCATGGTTCAAGATAGCTAAGTAAATCTAATCATAATCAGCAAGACTAAGTGTTTGAAAGAATTCCATTGACGTATTTGACGACAAAGAACATCAAAGTAATAACAAAAATAAGTTTCCTATACGTTCTTATAAGAACAAGCCATGACGTTGTCCTGTCGTATAGGAAACTTGGGATTATTCATCCTTTGGAGATACCAAACCAACCGCGTTCACAGGCTTTACCCGCCAATGCCCGGTAGTCTTAGGCGCCTCGCCCTTTGCTTTTCAGCCTTTAACGCCCACTTTTAAAAATTCGTTAACTATTACCTCAGATACGTAGCGTTTAATGCCATCTTTGTCGGTGTAATTACGATTGGCCAGTTTACCTTCTACAGCAACTTCATCACCTTTTTTAAGCAGGTCTTCGGCAAGTTTGGCTTGCGGGCCCCAAAAAACCAGGTTATGCCACTGGGTATCGGTTATTTTCTCGCCTTTATCGTTTTTATAACTTTCGTTGGTGGCTATGGACAGGCGTACCATCTTTTTATTACTGTCGAATACTTTTACTTCCGGGTCCATACCTAAGTTGCCTACAAGGCGTACACTGTTTCTTAATGAGTTCATAGTTTTAATATTTATTGCTTAATGTTTGTTTGAATCAACAATACAAAGGTGAGGCAAGTCAAAAGAGTTAACCGGATATTAACCGTTTATAGTCGATAGTATCCGTTTGCAAGCGTTTGCAAACGGATAGAATAATCTTTACCTTTATCATTATGAACCAGGAACGAGTTTGTTTAGATTGCGGTACGCCGTTACAAGGCCGTGCGGACAAAAAGTTTTGTAATGATCTGTGCCGCAATAATTATAACAATCAGCTTAACAGTAACAGCTATAACCTGGTGCGTAATATCAATAATATTCTGCGCCGTAACCGCCGTGTGCTGGAAGAACTGAATCCCACGGGCAAAACCAAAACAACCCGAAAAAAGCTTACTGCAAAAGGTTTTGATTTCGACCATATTACCAGTATCTATCAAACCAAAACCGGGTCGACCTATTTTTTTAATTATGAGTACGGCTACCTGTTATTAGATAATGATGAAGTGTTGCTGGTGAAACGGGAAGGGGAGCAGTAGCATTTTGCTTGAGTAGCAGTTTGCAGTGAGCAGCAGTTCGCTGTGAGATTTGCCGGTTTATTTGATTTGAACTTTAGGCGTTCTGCATTCAGCTTTAAAATCCGATTCTCTATAGATTTAATAGCATTTAACAGTTTAATATTTTGATAATTAATACTTAACTGTTGTTTCATTCGGCGCTTTATGTTTTCAATAAATTTAAGTACGTTTGGGGAAATGTAAATTTTTAATTTTTGACTGATCTTACTAATTTAAAATGAAATTATTTATTAAGAAACCGATTGCTCAACTAATGGCTGCTTCGGCAGAGACGGAGAAGTCGCTCAAGAGAACCTTAGGCGTTGGCTCACTTATAGCACTCGGTATCGGCGCAATTATAGGTGCCGGTATTTTCGTTCGTACGGCAGCTGCGGCAGGTGAACATGCCGGCCCTGCAGTTACCATCTCTTTCCTTATAGCAGCCGCCGGTTGCGCCCTGGCCGGATTATGCTACGCAGAATTTGCCAGTATGATCCCCATCGCAGGATCTGCTTATACCTACTCTTACGCTACCATGGGCGAGTTTATTGCCTGGATCATTGGCTGGGATTTAGTACTTGAATACGCGCTTGGTGCCGCTACAGTTGCAATTGGCTGGTCGCAGTATTTTAATGAATTTTTAACCACTTTCTTTAACGTGCATATACCATACGCATGGTCGCACTCGTTTATGGAAGTCTCAAATACCACTGCAGGTATGTACGCCGCCGAAATGGGTACAAGAGGTATCGTTAACCTGCCGGCTATTCTGATCCTGTTCCTGTTAACGCTGTTATTGATTCGTGGTACTGCAGAATCGGCAGTTGTGAATAATATCATCGTAATTGTAAAAGTTGCCATTGTATTGATGATCATTGGTTTAGGCTGGCACTTTATTAACCCGGCTTTCCATACCCCATATACTATCCCTGCCGATGCAGGAAAAATTAAAGTGAGTGCCGGAGTAGTTGACTATGCCGATACCTTTAACCATGGATGGCTTGGCGTATTACGCGGAGCAAGCGTTGTGTTTTTCGCCTTTATTGGTTTTGATGCAGTTTCAACTGCTGCTCAGGAAGCTAAGAACCCACAGAGAGACATGCCAAAAGGTATTTTGATATCGTTAGTGTTTTGTACTGCACTTTATATTCTGTTTTCGCATGTGTTAACAGGTTTAGTATCATACAAAGATTTCCTGATCCAGGGTAAAGAAGCTTCAGTAAGTTACGCTATCAAAACCGCTATGCCTGGTTATGGATGGTTGGCTTCATTTGTTACTGTATCGATACTTGCAGGTTTCTCTTCGGTAATCTTGGTGATGCTGATGGGCCAGACCCGTGTATTTTATACTATGAGCACCGATGGTTTGATCCCTAAAGTATTCTCAAAGCTGCACCCTAAATTCCGTACGCCTTACAAATCGCAATGGTTATTCTTTGTGTTTGTGTCATTGTTTGCCGGTTTTATTCCTGATAAATATGTAGGGGATATGGTGAGTATAGGAACACTGTTTGCTTTTGTGCTTGTATGTATTGGTATCTTTATTTTAAGGAGAACCGACCCTGGCATTGAACGCCCGTTCAAAACTCCGGCTTATATGATAGTTTGCCCGCTTGGCGCCCTCATATGTCTGTGTATGATTGCCAGCGAAGGCTGGGAAAACTGGGCAAGGCTTATTGTTTGGTTACTGATTGGTTTTGCCGTTTACTTTGGTTACAGTATCAAACGTTCACATGTACGCCATGGTAAAGTTGAAGGTGCTAATAACCCTATCAACCCTAAATTTGTTGAGTAATCATAACAATGTTATCATAAACAAAAAAGGTTCTGAATTTTCAGAACCTTTTTTGTTACATTCTCTTTTTATACCAGTAAACCAATAGAACCGCTTCATGAAGGGGGATAAAAACCTGTGGGTATTAGTATTTGTGTGTATCATCAACTCCCTGGGGTTCGGCATCATTGTACCGATACTTTACTCATACGGTAAAACCTTTGGCGTTACCGGCGAAACATTAGGCGTTTTAACAGCCTCCTTTTCAATAGCTCAGTTTTTTGCCACGCCGGTGTTGGGTTCCCTGTCTGATAAATGGGGGAGGAAGCCTTTGCTGGTGATCAGCCTGGCAGGTACCTGTATTTCCTTTATTCTGTTTGCCGAAGCGAGGAGTATGATCATGCTTTTTGCAGCCCGGATTTTGGACGGGCTAACAGGAGGAAACGTTTCTGTGGCACAGGCCATGGTATCGGATACGGCAAGGCCGGATAATAGGGCAAAAAGGTTCGGTATACTAAGTTCTGCCTTTGGCTTTGGCTTTGTGATTGGGCCGGCCGTGGGCGGCTTCCTGAACAGGTACGGTATGCAGGTACCTTTCTTTTTTGCGGCTGGCATTTCACTTATAGGCACACTTTGCAGCCTGTTCTTTTTAAAGGAAACCAACCCGCCTGATAAAACAAAAAAGAATTCAGAAAAAACTAAATTTTCGTTTACCTCGCTGATAACTACACTTAAACGGCCGGTTATTGGCACGGCCGTATTTACAGGCTTTATGCTCACCATGGCGCAGTTTACCATGATTATCGCATTTCAAACTTTTACTGTTGATGTATTGAAGATCAACCCTACACAGATCGGTATTCTGTACGCAGGTTTCGGCGTGAGCGGTATTATTATGCAGCTTTGTGTGCCGCTGTTCACCAAATGGTTTTCATCTAAATCAATGATCCTTTTGCTCTCTACTTTTCTTTGCCTTGCGGCGATGTTTGTAACCGGGCTCACCAATCATTTTATTCCTTTTGTTATAGGTATCTGTATTTATGGCCTGTTCAACGGTCTGCGTAATCCTATGCTCAACGCAATAATTGCCGATCATATTGACCATAAAGAACAAGGCAAAATATTGGGCATCAACCAGTCGTATGCTTCCATAGGGCAAACCCTTGGTCCGGTTACGGCCGGCTTTGCAGCTTTGCTATCGGTACATGCTATTTTCTTCTTATCTTCATGCTATATTTTAGCTGCGTTGCTATTAAGTATCCGGTTAAAGAAAAAAGAATAAATTTAAGAGACCATGCCGCACCCATTTATTTTTAAGGAGATCATTTCGGTTACGATGATCCTTTTTGCTATTATTGATATTTTGGGCGCCATACCAGTCATTATTCAGCTTAGGCAGCGTGTAGGTCACATCGAATCGGAAAAGGCCAGTATAGCCGTGCTTGTGCTTATGGTGACCTTCCTTTTTATAGGAGATGAACTGCTTGCTGTAATAGGTCTGGATATTTCTTCATTTGCTATCGCAGGCTCGCTGGTGATCTTCATTATAGCCATGGAAATGATTTTAGGTGTCGACTTTTTTAAAGAGGAATTACCACAGGCTGCGTCCATCGTACCACTGGCTTTCCCGCTTATTGCAGGCGCTGGTACCATGACCACGCTGTTATCTTTGAAATCGCAATATCAGACGCAGAATATACTTGTGGGTATTGTGTTAAACACACTTGTGGTTTATTTGGTACTTAAGAACGTAAAGTGGCTGGAAAGGTTGCTTGGGCCGATAGGTTTGAGCGTATTGCGTAAAGCATTCGGGATTATTTTATTGGCTATAGCCATTAAGCTTTTCAGGAGTAATACGCATTTGTAGCCCCCCAACCCCCTAAAGGGGGAGCTTGAAAAAGCATTTTGCTGATTTTTGCTGTCGCCCAGCCAAATAAAGAGCGATGAAAAAATGTTTTATTGACATTGACTGGCTGGACAGTGTAGTGGGATCTCCCCCTTTAGGGGGCCGGGGGGGTCAGCCTTGCCACAAACATGGTATCCGCCTTACGCTCATAGCCTTTTAATACCGCTTTCTCTTCCAGTTTTAAACCAAGCTCGTTTACCAGGTAGTCAACCACATCTTCATTTTCGCCTTTAAAGGCAGAGCAGGTGATATAGATGAGTGGCTTACCGGGTTTAAGATATTTAACCACGTTTTGGGCGATGCTTTTTTGTAGCTTTTGGAAAAACTCAATCTTATGCACATCAAACTGGGCTATCATTTCAGGAGTACGTCCCCAGGTGCCCGAGCCACTGCAGGGGGCATCAAGGATGATCCCGTCGAATGCATAATCATGCATCACCGAATCAATGTTTTGGGTAAGGTCGAGGGCTTTTTTCTGGTATTTGGTTAATCCGGCCAATTGAAAGCGCTCATCAAGGTTAGCCAGGATAGATTCGCGGATATCGGATACAACCAGTTTAATATTAGGCTCATCCTCATGCAGTAATAGCGATTTACCGCCCGATGCCGCGCATGCATCCCACCAGCTATCCCAGCGCTGTGGTTTAAAGTAATTACCTGTTTGTTGCGATGAATAATCCTGCACCTCAAACCAGTGTTGTTTAGGAAATATGGTTTCGAGGCGTGTACCATTTGGCAGCGAATAACAGCCATTACCTTCGTCTTTAAATACAACCTGGGCTTTGGTTAGTTCGGCTTTTACCAAATGATCATAACCGTTGCGCACGCGGATAAACAGATCGGGCTGACAAAAAAATGATTTCAGAAAAGCTTCTTTATCAATCCCTTCTGAAAGCTGGCTGCTCCATGGGAAAACATCTGCCAGTTTAAAATCAGGGTAGGCGGTTTTTACAAGGGCCAGTTTATCATCGTCACTAAAACCAACACATACAGCCCACTCCGGTTTGAAGTGTTGCAGGTAAGAGTTGGTTTGGGTATTGCATAAAAATTCGGCAACCAGCAGCCGCTCATCTTCAGAAACATCAGGCAATGCCCTGCCCAGGCGAAAGTAATTGTATACTAACCGGTTGGCTACCCGCCTGTCGGTTGAGCCCATTTGTTTGTTTTGCCGGTAAAAGCCGGGTAAAAATTTACTTAGTGGCGTATCGGCAGGGTATTCACCCAAAATTCGCTGAAACGTTTTAAGCTGGTTTATGGCCTTCATTCTACCTGTTTTAGCTCAAAGTTAGTGTACATTAATATATTTACGTGGGTGTTGATCCAGCCCAGCCCCGGCTTTTTTATAAAATGAAAACTGTTATGCAGGCCGGTAAAATCGGTTCCCTCAATTGAAGCTAATCCTTTATCGGCAAAAAGTTGCCTGCCAAAGTATAGCCCTTCATCAAAACCCTTAATGGCGTATTCGGTCGGTTCAACGTGATAAGCCCGCCTATAGTTACGTAAAAATGTTATTGTAGCCCCGGCTTTGTAATTGATTTTTTCGGTTGAAGTGATATGCGTGTTCAGGCGCTGTAAAAGTTGCGCTTTCAGGAAGCTAAACTTCTCCCAACTCGGGTGCCCAAACACCATAACCGGGTAATGTTTGTTCAATGTATCTAACGACCGGAGGGTTACACCTAAAAATGCCTGATCGGTTGCAGGGATCACAAACACATTTTTTTCGGTTTTTGATAGCTGCGGCAGCAGGCTACTCAGTTTGCCCCGTATAACATATACGTTGGTGACCTTTACCTTCTTTTTGCTTAAGCTGTCGATAGCCTTTTTAAAATTAACAGCGTAATCATTTTCCTGGTTAAAGCCCGAACGCAGAATAAAGATTTTTTTAGGCTTAACCGTTCTGTTAATGTATTCGGCAGCGCCCCATGCGTGATATTCAAGCGGCGGAATAGCAGTGATTAAATTTTTGCTTTTAATTGTGCTTGGATTGGCAGGCGATAAGGGAGATAAAATTGGTCCCTTTGAATAAGACAGTGCGCCTGAAAACGCTTTTACACCGTCCGGGAAAACCGGGCCGACTATCAGATCGCTTGAACGTACAAACGCGTTTAAAGCCAGATCATGTGCCTGCATAGCCTCATCCTTTGAATCAAAGATCTGCAGCTTATAATTATTTCCGTAAGCAGTAAGCGAATCGAGGGCGAGTTTAAATCCCTGGTAATATTCAACAGCGATATTGGCCTGGCTTAATTGTATAGGGCTATATTTTTGAGCTGGATTTAAATGCTCAAGATTCAAAGGCAGGACCATGGCTATAGTAGCTACCTTTTGCTCCGGGGCTTTGATCGGTTTTTCGGAGGTATTATCGGGCTTTTTTTCGGTGTCAGTCGGTTTTTTTATAGTAGTTGCTACCGGCCGCGTTTTGGGTGAACACGCGGCCAGCAGCAAGGCTATACAAAAAAACGGTAACCACTTATTCCCACTCAATGGTGGCCGGCGGTTTTGAACTGATATCATATACTACCCGGTTAATTCCTTTTACGTTGTTGATGATCTCGTTGCTGATCTTGGCCAGCAAGTCGTACGGTAAATGGCACCAGTCGGCGGTCATCCCGTCAACTGATTCAACAGCACGGAGACAGATCACGTTTTCGTAAGTACGCTCATCGCCCATTACGCCTACCGACTGTACCGGTAAAAATATAGCGCCGGCCTGCCAAACTTTATCGTAAACCCCGGCAGCACGTAAATTGTTTATATAAATTGCATCAGCTTCCTGTAATATCGCTACTTTTTCAGGCGTGATGTCTCCCAAAATCCTGATAGCCAGGCCCGGGCCCGGGAAAGGGTGGCGACCTAAAATATTACGGTCGATACCTAAAGCTTTACCTACTTTCCTTACTTCGTCTTTAAACAAAGTGTTAAGTGGCTCAACTACTTTAAGTTTCATAAAATCAGGCAGACCGCCAACGTTGTGGTGCGACTTGATGGTAGCTGAAGGGCCTTTTACTGATACCGACTCGATAACGTCGGGATAGATTGTGCCCTGGCCAAGCCATTTCACATCCTGTACCTCATGCGCGGCATCATCAAATACTTCGATGAACATCCGGCCGATAGCTTTACGTTTCTTTTCAGGATCGGTTAAGCCGGCAAGCGCGTCATAAAAACGTTGTTTGGCGTCGATGCCTTTTATGTTTAAACCCATGTGCTGGTATGAATCAAGCACCTGCTCAAATTCATCCTTACGCAAAAGGCCGTTATCAACAAATATACAGTGCAGGTTTTTACCGATGGCATGATGCAATAACACTGCGGCAACCGATGAATCAACACCGCCTGATAAACCAAGTACTACCTTATCATCGCCCAGTTTTTCGCGCAGAGCGGCAACTGTGGTTTCGATGAATGAATCAGGTGTCCAGTCTTGTTTGCAACCGCAAATGTCAACCAAAAAGTTTTGCAGCAATTGTTTACCATCAATACTGTGGGTAACTTCAGGATGAAATTGGATGCCGTAAGTTTGGGTACCGCTAACCTGGTAAGCGGCAACTTTAACGCTATCGGTACTTGCAATTACCTCAAAGTTATCGCCAATGGTTGCAATGGTATCGCCGTGTGACATCCACACCTGTGAGCCACCAGGAACATCCTTAAACAATGGATTATCTTGTTTAATATATTCCAGATTGGCGCGACCATATTCACGGGTGCTTGATGGTAATACCTCGCCGCCATGAAAATGAGCAACATACTGCGCACCGTAGCAAACACCTAAAATAGGGCGTGTGGTGTGGAATTTTTCAAACTCGAAATGAGGCGCATCTTCCTGCCTTACAGAATAAGGACTGCCGGAAAGGATGATACCTTTTACAGTGCTGTCAATTTCGGGATAATGATTGAAGGGGTGGATCTCACAATAAATATTGAGCTCCCTGACACGGCGCGCTATAAGTTGGGTGAATTGCGAGCCAAAGTCAAGAATGAGGATTTTTTCTTGCATGGGCAAAGATAGGATTTTGATATGAAATGTGAGATAGGAGATTTGAGAAATTGTCTGAACCCGAATTTATTAAATTAAGTTCTACCTGCGCTCATCTGTGATGAGTGCTTAATATGGTTCCGCATTTGTAATGCGAGTTGCGATGCAATCGCTAAGCCACGTTAAGCGCTCGTTGCAAACGAGCGCAAGTAGAGAGTCCTCTGCGAGAGACCCTGATGGGACGTTAAGCTATATTAAAATCGCAATTAAAATCCCACTAATCCAAAAATCCCCCCAAATCCCTGTTCAGACGTTCTGATAATTCAACATCCAGTTAATTCCATACTTATCAGTAAACTCTGCGAAGTATGCCCCAAAGAACATATCGCTCAATGGCATGGTAACCACACCACCGGCCGAAAGTTCATTGAACAGGCGCTCGGTTTCTTCGCGGCTTTCGGGTTCAACATTGATGTGCATATTATTGCCGGTCTGCAGTTTAAAGCCCATACTCTCCGGCGCGTCGGTAGCCATCAGTACGTGGCCGCCCATAATGGTAAGTTCGCCGTGGATGATCAATTTTTTATCAGCTTCGTTCATCCGGACCTCAGCCGGCAACTCTATATCGCTGAACCGCGTAAGTTTTTTACCTGTAAACTCGCCCTTAAAAACCTCTTTGTAAAAGGTTAAAGCCTCTTCAGTGTTCCCCGGGAAGTTTAAATAGGTGGTAACCCTTGCAGAATTGCCCGGTTTCAGGTCTTTCCTGATCTTGAAAGCTGTGCTCAGGTAATGATCAAGGTTGCTTAAGCCGGCAGCGAAGCCTTCCTGGAAGCCCATACCAACAATGGTTTGCATATCTTCCACTTTATCAAAATAGATATCGATGTTAACGGTAGTATGCTCACCCTTATCGGTAAAATTCTTCTCCCAGTTCATAACAGGGAAATTGGTATTGGTTACCGCATTTTCATCACAAAAGGAAACAGCATTGGCAATTTTTTGCGGGACTACAATGGTTTTATACTCTTCCTTGCACCATGTTGGATGTTCGGTATGCTCCGGGCCAACCATCTGGTATAGCCAGTAACCGCCTTCCCTAAAATCCTGGGTTTTGGTTTCGGTACGATAGGGATGAGGTGCCCACCATTGGTCAAGGATCTCACTTTCGGTCCATGCCTGCCATACTAAATTGAGTGGCGCGTCAAAAGTTCTTACCACATTAAGCCTTTTGTTTTGCAGGTCTTTAGTGAATACAGCTTCGTTATTTTTCATGACTGTTTGTTTTTTAGGTTTTGTAACACGTTATCTAACTGGCTAAAACGGGTTTCCCACAGGGCGCGGAACTGGTCCATCCAAACATCCACTTCTTTCATTTTTTGAGCGTTAAAATGATAATAAATTTCGCGGCCGGTTTGTTTTTGATTAACCAGCTGGCATTCGCTCAGGATTTGGATATGCTTGGATACGGCTTGCCTGCTGCTTTGAAAATGTTCGGCAATGGCATTGGGTGTCATAGCCTGCAAAGCAAGCAAACTAATAATGGCCCTGCGGGTAGGATCGGCAATGGCCTGAAATACATCTCTTCTCATAAAATCTTTTTTGCAACCGTTTGATTGCAAATATAAACGCAATTAATCGGTTGCGGAAATTTATTTGGAAAATGTTTAAAACTGCGATTTCAAGCGTGAGATGCCGGGAATTGTTTAAAAATGAATTTTGTAGAGACGCATAATTGCGTCTCTCAGAGGACAGGCCGATTTCAAAAGCGCATCAGGTAGCGTAAATTGCAAGCAGGAGACGCAATTATGCGTCTCTACATTCAAAAATGTCGTTTTAACAGCCCAGAAAACGTGTTTTTAATTCATGGGTTGAATAAGCTATTTCTCATCCGTAAAATGAACCTTTCGCTTTTCCTGAGCAAATTTATCAGCATTGTAATTTTCAGACTGCCCTCTGGGGATAGATAACGAATGCCAGTTTTCATTGCAAAGCATCTTACCTAAAAAAACGATCTGGCCAACGTGGTAAGGGTAATGGGCCAGCTGCCGGTTTATCGCTTCCATAACCGTATGGCCCTGGTTGCGGATATAGATGATCTTATCGAGATCTTCGGCGGTTAGTTTATCAAGCGTATCAAAAAGGCATTGCCATCCCTGTTCCCAGGTTTCGGTAATTGTTTGGCGGTTGGGGGTGGAAGGGGTAAATTCAGCTTCCCGGTTACGGGTGGGTTTTTCGCCGTCAGTAGTGAAAATATCAGTCCATCGGGAGATCATATTGCCTGCCATGTGCTTCACGATCATGGCAATGCTGTTTGATTCTGGGTTGTATTGCCAATATAATTGTTCGTCGGTAAGTTGTTCAAACGTTTTTTCGCCGAGGGATTTGTAATAAGCAAACTGCTTTTTTACACTGGTTAGATAGTCGTTTTCCATAAGTTGAAATTAAAGCTGAAAGCAGAACGCAGAACGCAAAAAGCATAAAGCATGAGCTTTGGTATTAAATTTATAATTGTTCACACAGTTTTTTTAATATAGCAAGTGTTACATTCCAGTAAAAATTAACATGCTTGTAAATTATTTCGTCCGGAAAATTATTTAAGGTTAATATAACCATTGTTTTATCTTCAATGGGGGTTAATACAAAGCGGACTTCTGTGTAATTTTCAGGTATATCAGGCAGGTTTGAAAGCGAACTACAATAATTATATTGAAAAACCTTTTCGGGGTCGAATTGCCGGATAGTGCCCTTGTTTTCAAAACTTGTCCAGTGCAGATCCCCCCGGAAAATTATTGGGCTTCCAACCTGCCATTCGGATATCACATCAATTGCAGAATCAGACATCCATAGCTTAATTAATGCCGGATTTGTCATGGCATCCCACACCTTTGAAACCGGGGCATTGATATTAACCGTTTTATTTATTTCTGTTTCATATGGTAAACTGTCTGTCATGTTTCCCTGGTAGTTGATTAAGAGGTAAAGTGAAAATAAAATTTAAAAATGGGAAAGACCAGCGTTAACCAATTATATGACCGTAATTGAACATGATATGTGCAAAATCAGACAGTTGGAGTGAATTGGTTTTTGCTTAAGATATTGGTTTTTAATTATTTAAAACAATGGCACGATATGCGTGTATAATAAAGTACAGGCTGAGATTTAACCTGGTTTAGTTGATCGATATCAATGAGATGTTGTCGAGATTGCGTTCCGGGGTGAGATACGGAACGCATTTTTTTAACCTCACCCTAAATCCCTCTCCGGGGGAGAGGGACTTGAATATTTATAAGTCTCCCCTTCCATGGGAGATTCGCAATTCTCGCCGTTGTTGGTGTTGTCACCAACAACTCCCGCGCCGCTCAATTACTACGTGGATAGCAAATGGTGATTTCGTGATTATTAGAGATAAAACAGACAAAAAGTTGTTGGTGAGAGCACCAACAACGGCACGAGTTACTCAAAAAGGAGATAGAAATAAGTTTTTAAGTAATTACTGTTTCCCCTTCAAACTATCAGCTTTTGCTTTTTCTTTCTTCTTGAAAAAACCTCTCAGGAAAAAGTTATGCTGAACGGCTTCCAGGTCATCATTTAATTTGATAGATGCTGCCTGCAGGTTATTAATGGCCGATTGTGTTTGCACCGCCGCTTTGGGATCGTTCAATAATACGCCCAATGCATTATCGGTAGTGTTAAGCTTGTTACTTGCCCTGGTAAGATTGCTGGTAAGCGTTGAAGCATTGGCTGCAGTTTGCTGCAGTTGGCCTACAGCCTGTTTAATTTGAGCAAAGGTAGCTGTATCCGTAAGCATTTTATCGGCAAGGCCGCCTTTGGTGTTCATTTTACGGCTAAACTTGTCGAGCTGCACCGCCATTAAAGCCGCGCTTTGGGTGGTGGCCTGCAGGTTGCGCATAGCACCTCGTAGTTGTATGGCCATGGTGCTGTCGGCTAATAACGCGCCAACAGTACCTTTGCCCTGCAATATGTTGTGGCTTAATAATTTAAAATCATTAGTAATGGCCAATAGGTTTTGGTTATTATCCTGCAGGGTTTTAAGCATGTCATCGGTCGAGAGCATTTTTTCGGATTGCAGTACGTCACCATCTTCAATTACCGGTGCCTGTGCGGTTCCGCCTTCTATCACAATAATTTTATTACCTATCAAACCGTCTGATCCTATTTTGGCCATCGCGTTGCGGCGGATGTATTGCTGTGTAGCCTCATCAACATTCATATACACCTGGACCTCTGACGGGCCGATAAATTTGATATTGCTGATAGTACCAACC
Organism: Mucilaginibacter sp. Mucisp73; assembly: GCF_059491465.1. NCBI lineage: Bacteria > Pseudomonadati > Bacteroidota > Sphingobacteriia > Sphingobacteriales > Sphingobacteriaceae > Mucilaginibacter > Mucilaginibacter sp. Mucisp73. The sequence goes on from NZ_CP168507.1 coordinate 656,828, forward strand.
TTAACGCCCGAAAACCAAATGGCGTTACCTTTCTTTAAACCGGCAACATCGGTAAATACAGCGCTTAACTTTATATTTTTAACAAAGGCTTTTTGCTGGCCGCCCAGGGTAAATACCCCCAATATAAACAATATGAGCCCAAGTGCCAGGAATATGCCTACTATGATCGATTTTCTTTTTTCTGCTGGATCCATGATAATGGTATATCTTATCTAATTGTTGTTATTCAATAAAGTTGTAATCGTAAAATGGTTTCACCCGGCTATCGGTGGTGTTAAACACCTCGTCGAAAGTGCCGGTGCGCTGAAACTGTCCGTCTAAGAGCATGGCTATCCTGTCGCCGGTTTGCTTGGCGCAGGTCAGGTCATGTGTTATGATGATGGATGATGTATTGTACCGCTGCTGCACCTCGTTAATCAGGTCATTGATTTCGATACAGGTGATAGGGTCGAGGCCGGCAGTGGGTTCATCATACAGCATAACCTCGGGGTTCAGGATCAGCGTGCGGGCAATGCCTATACGCTTACGCTGCCCGCCCGAAAGCTCGGATGGCATCTGGTTAATGGTTTGCGAAAGTCCAACCGCGTCAAGCACCGTTTCAACCGCGGTATTGATCTCACCGCGGGTAAGGTTACGTTTGTTACGCACCAACGGGAACTCCAGGTTTTTACGCACGGTCATACTATCGTACAAAGCGCTGTTCTGAAACGAAAAGCCTATACGGATGCGTAATTTCTGTAAGTCATCTTCGGTAATATGAGCGATATCCTGGCCAAATACTTTTACCATACCCTCATCGGGTTTAAGCAGGCCCGATATGATCTTGATCAGTACCGACTTACCTGTGCCTGAGCGGCCAAGCACCACAAGGTTTTCGCCCTGGTAAAGGTCAAGGTCGATACCGCGGAGCACGGCATAATCCTGGAAAGCTTTTTTTAAGCCCCTGATGCTGATAACCGGGTTATTATGATCTGTCTGTACTGCTGCCTTTTTCATACCTCCATAAATTAGCGGAACCAGCCGGTTATCTGTACAATAATAACTTCTTCAATAAACACCAGGAACATAGCGGTAATTACCGCGCCGTTTGCTGCTTTACCTACGCCTTCGGTTCCTTTATTGGAGTTATAGCCCTGGTAGCAGCCCACAATGCCAATGGTAAAGCCAAATACAATTGATTTTATAAGCGATGCCACAAAATCGGTAAAGGTTAGCGGCTCAAAAACTTCCTGTATAAAAGTTGTCCAGGTGGTGCCTTCGTTCATGGTTACATTTAAATACCCACCAAATAAAGCCACAAAGCCTGTATAGGTTGATAAAATTGGAATAGTAAGCGTGGTAGCCAGTACGCGGGTACATACCAGGTATTTAAATGGTTTGGTGCCCGATACTTCCATCGCGTCTATCTGCTCGGTAACGCGCATGGATCCCAGCTCGGCGCCAATGCTTGAGCCTACTTTTCCGGATGCTATAAGTGCGGTAACCAATGGCGCAAGCGCACGCATAATGGCTATAGATACCAGCGAAGGCAACCACGATTCGGCGCCAAATTGTGATAATGAAGGCCTTGATTGCTTGGTAAATATAACTCCCACAATAAAGCCCGTAACCGATATCAGGGTAAATGAACGTACGCCTACTTCATAACACTGGCGTATAACTTCCTTAAGTTCAAAAGGTGGTACAAAAGCTTCTTTAAAAAAACGGATGATAAACTGGTTTATCCGGTAAAGCGTTAAAAAAAAGTCGCTCAGGCTTTGTCTAAGCTTCACGAATCTTTTGTTTGTATGCCTGGTTATGCTTTGCGTATTGCCCATTAAAAATGTACTTGTGTATGCGTATGGTAACTCTACAAAACCCGCAGGTGTTTGTTTGCTGTACCGTGGTTTATTTCATTTAAGATACTTTGGGTAACTTTTTAAATCGTTTTAAAAAGAGTTTGTTTAATTGATAAAATGACATAAAAGTATTAGGTATCGATGCTTTATTTTGAGTGTTTACAGTAGTAATTTAAACGTTTTTGGTAATTTAAAACTAAATAATGAAAAAAAAGTATTATATCTTGCCCGTGCATTAAAAGTACATTTGATGCTAAATCAATTATAAAATGCTGTAGCAAAAGGCCGGCCAAAATCTCTGCCGGCAAATTATCAATACAGTATTAATGACAGATTAAATTACGGCTAAATAAACCTTTGACCGTTTGGGTTAAATGTTTAAACCAATTTGTCTGCAAACCTAAAAGTTAAAATTTATATAGCGCAGTACAGCCCCTAAAATATTAGTTAATGAAGTGTAAAATTTTGATAAGTTGCCTTATATTATACTGTACTGCCGGGCATTTTTTAAAACTCGCTGCCAAATTCATTTGAGTTTCCATGGCTTGATATTAACTCGGGCGAACTTTGATTTTGCCATATAACTAACGTTAAACCTACAGGCACATTTTAATTGGTTACGGTGCTGTAAGGGGCATAATACACAATGAGGTAACGAAAATTAATAATTAATTGTTTAATTGACATTTTGAAAGTATAAAAGTGTTAAATTAGTATCATTAATTAGTAAACTTATTTTTTGGGATTTTATGACTACAAGTAATGTAATGCGGGAGATAACTCCGCTAACGCCAAGTGATTGTTTTACTATTTTTTCGAGGGTAAAAAAGAAATTTGATTTTCCGCTTCATTATCATGACGAATACGAGCTTAATTTAATTATCAACGCCAAAGGGGCCAAAAGGGTAGTGGGTGGCCATATTGAGGTTATTGAAGAAGTAGAGCTGGCGCTGATAGGCCCAAACTTATACCATGCCTGGTTTACGCACCAATGTCAAAGCGAAGATATAACCGAGGTTACCATCCAGTTTCATAAAGATCTGTTTGATGAAAAGTTTCTGAAACGAAATCAGTTAAGTTTTGTAAAAAGCATGCTCGAGCGCTCGCAAAGGGGGATTTCTTTCTCATCGGAAACCATTTACGCGCTTAAAGACAGGATTATGCAATTGGATAAAAAGAGTGGTTTTGACTCCGTATTGGAACTTCTGTCCATTCTTCATGACCTGTCAATTTCCCGCAATATGAAAATGCTGTCGGATCCAAGCTTTACAAATGAGAAGTTTTACTACAACAGTCGCCGCATCGAAAAAGTGTTTGAGCACATGAATATTAACTATAACAAGCAAATCACCCTTGCCGAAGTAGCTAAAATTGCCAATATGCCCGAGGCTTCATTTAGCAGGTTTATCAAAAAGCGCACGGGCAAAACCTTTATTGACAGTTTGAACGAGATCAGGCTTGGACATGCTTCCAGGATGCTTATTGACTCTACAACCACGGTAGCCGAAATTGCCTATAAATGCGGCTTTAACAATATCTCCAATTTCAACAGGATCTTTAAGCGTAAAAAAATGTGTATTCCCAAAGAATTCAGGGAAACCTATACCGGAAACCGCGTATTTATTTAACTGGTATTTATTTGGCTTTATGGCTGGTTAAAAATGTATCAGCCTATCGATAAAGTTAAATATAAGGTTAAAAAAGTATTATAAAGTTGCTGATAATAAATTCATTTTTGAGTAATGACAGTTAGGTGTCTGAACTCGAATTTTTGGAATTTATGAATTCGTCGAATTTATTGTATTTGGCCATTTTTAAACCAGGATTGTAGTATTCTGACAATTATTTAATTCAAAAAATTCCGGTTCAGACAAAATCAGACAAGATGAAGTTACACTTACTTGATGTTGCCATTATAGTTTTATACCTGCTGAGCACCATTTTTATTGGTTTATGGTACCGTAAAAAGGCCCGCGAAAATAAGGAAAGCTATATGCTGGGCGGCAAATCTTTACCCTGGTATAAACTGGGTTTAAGCGATGCCTCCGATATGTTCGACATCAGCGGTACCATGTGGATGGTAAGCCTCTGCTTTGTTTATGGCATGAAAAGTATCTGGATCCCCTGGTTATGGCCGGTATTTAACCAGGTGTTTTTAATGATGTACCTGTCGCGCTGGCTGCGTCGGTCAAACGCCGCTACCGGGGCCGAATGGCTGGCAACCCGCTTCGGTAAAACCGGTCCGGGGGTAACGGGGTCAAATGTGGTAGTTATCGCTTTCGCGCTGTTAAGCTGTTTTGGTTTCCTGGCTTATGGGTTTATTGGTTTGGGCAAGTTCATTGAAATATTTATCCCCTGGGATTTGGTTAAAGCTTATGTGCCTTTCAGCGTGGCGCCTCAGTATGTACCGCATGTATACGGGATCATATTTACGTTGTTTGCCATGTTTTACTCTATCATAGGCGGTATGCACAGTATTGTACTGGGCGATATGATCAAGTACGGCATCATGACGATAGCCTGCGTGTGGATCAGTTTCATAGCTGCAGGCAAACTCAGCGGCAACCACCTCAATGTGCCCGATGGCTGGTATAGCCCTTTTTTTGGTAAAAATCTTGGCCTTAGCTGGATGGGGATCATCAACGAGGTAAATAACAAAATCAAAGAAGATGGTTATTCGCTGTTCGGCCTGTTTTTTATGATGATGACTTTTAAAGGCCTCTTCGCGGCGGTGGCCGGGCCCGCGCCTAATTATGATATGCAAAAGATCCTCTCCACCCGCTCGCCCGAAGAGGCCAGCAAAATGAGCGGCTTTGTAAATATCATCCTGCTGCCTATCCGTTATTCGCTTATTGTGAGTTTAACTATCCTGGGTGTACTTTTTTATCACCAAATGGATTTGAAAGACGCCAAAGGGGCTATTGATTTTGAACGCATCCTGCCGGCCGTGATCAACAACTTTTTGCCCGTTGGTTTGGTTGGCTTGCTGCTGGCCGGTTTGCTTGGGGCTTTCATGAGCACTTTTAGCGGTACCATGAACGCGGCGCAGGCTTATATTGTGAATGATATTTACCTCAAATACATCAACCCAAAGGCATCTACCAAGAAAATCATCACCGCCAACTACCTGGTAGGCGTTTTTGTGGTAGCGGTAGGCGTGATACTCGGCTTTTTTGTAAAGGATGTGAACAGTGTGCTGCAATGGATAGTATCGGCACTTTATGGCGGTTATATAGCCAGTAACGTGCTTAAATGGCATTGGTGGCGCTTTAATGCCAACGGTTTTTTTTACGGGATGCTCTCGGGGATTTTGTCAGCCATGATATTCTCGCTTATTATCCCTTCGGTCCAACTGTTGTACTGGTTCCCGGTGCTGTTTACCATCTCGCTGGGGGGCTCGGTTATCGGCTCGTACGCTACAGCGCCAACGGATATGACCGTGTTGCGGTCGTTTTATACCACCGTAAGGCCGTGGGGCTTTTGGGGGCCTGTCAAGGCTTTGGTAATGGAGAAAGATCCATCATTTGTGCCCAACAAAAACTTTAAGCTAAACATGTTCAACGTGGTTATAGGCACTATTACACAATGCTGCCTTACCATACTGCCCATGTACCTGATACTGGCACAAAAAACATCGCTTATAGTTACCGTAGCTATACTGGTGGTAACTATCACCATACTGAAAAAAACGTGGTGGAATAAATTAAAGGACTATTGATAGAAAACTATATGACGCAGGAATTTAACCAAAGACTCATTCAACTACAGGCCGAACAAGCGCAATTGATTAACCGGCAAAACCAGGTTGAGGAAACAGGCAACGGTATTTTTTGCCGGTTTAAATATCCTGTGCTTACTGCCGCCCATACCCCGCTTGAGTGGCGGTATGATCTTGATGCTAAAACCAACCCTCATTTAATGGAACGTTTTGGTATTAACGCCGTTTTTAATGCCGGCGCTATAAAGTTTAACGGCAAATACCTGATGGTAGCAAGGGTTGAAGGCGCCGATCGGAAATCGTTTTTCGCTGTGGCCGAAAGTGCTGATGGGATCAATGGTTTTAAATTTTGGGATTATCCGGTTGAGCTGCCCCAAGCCGATGAACCCGATACCAATGTGTACGATATGCGCCTTACCGAGCATGAAGATGGCTGGATCTATGGCCTGTTTTGTACCGAACGCCGTGACCCCGAAGCTCCGTCATATGATCAGTCGATGGCGATAGCGGCTTGCGGTATCGCGCGTACCAGGGACCTGGTAAAATGGGAGCGCCTGCCCGATTTGAAAACCAACTCGCCCCAGCAGCGCAACGTGGTATTACACCCCGAGTTTGTTGATGGTAAGTATGCCTTGTACACCCGTCCGCAGGATGGTTTTATAAGCGCAGGGACCGGCGGTGGAATAGGTTTTGGCTTGTGCGATACTATGGAGAACGCGGTTGTTGACCATGAAACTATCATTCACAATAAAAGCTACCATACCGTTTACGAAGCCAAGAATGGCCAGGGCCCGGCGCCAATCAAAACGGAAAAAGGCTGGCTGCACCTGGCGCATGGCGTACGCAATACAGCTGCCGGTTTACGTTATGTGTTGTACATGTTTATGACCGACCTTCATGACCTTACTAAGGTACTTTACCAACCGGCAGGTTATTTTTTGGCCCCGGTAGGTGAGGAGCGGATCGGCGATGTATCAAATGTAGTGTTCTGTAATGGCTGGATAGCTGATGATAACGGGTCGGTTTATGTTTATTATGCGTCCTCGGATACCCGCATGCATGTAGCCACTACTACAATTGGTAAGCTGATAGACTATGCCATGAACACACCGGCTGATGGTTTGCGTTCGGCCTCATCGGTACAGGCAGTGTACAATATTATTGATAAAAATAAAGCTTTAAGCCAATTACAGGGAGCCGGCGCCTGAAAAGAGATTTTAAACATGCTTCAACTATCAAATACTGTTTCAAATCATCAGCTTGCTATCTTCAGCAATGAGCTAACAGGTGAGCTGGAAAATATCCTCAACTATTGGCTTAATTATACTGTAGATGAAGTAAACGGAGGTTATTGGGGCAAGATCAACCATGATAACCAGGTTACTCCCGGTGCTCCCAAAGGTTCGGTCTTAAACGCGCGCATCCTGTGGAGTTTCTCCGCTGCTTACAATCAAAATCCTGATGAAGCTTATTTACAGGCAGCTAAGCGGGCCTATGATTATATCAAAGCTCATTTTGTTGATGATGAGTTTGGCGGTGTGTATTGGTCGGTTGATTACAAAGGCGATATGCCGGATACTAAAAAACAGGTATATGCCCATGCCTTTACCATTTACGCGCTGAGCGAATATCATATAGCTTCGAAATCGGAAAGGGTAAAGCAGGAAGCCATCGGCCTCTATCATCTTTTGGTTGATAAAAGCTACGATCAGGATAAGACCGGTTACCTTGAAGCTTTCACGCGTGAATGGAACCCTCTCGATGATCTTAGGCTAAGCGCTAAGGATGCCAACGAGAAAAAGACCATGAACACCCATCTGCACCTACTGGAAGCTTATACCAATCTGTACCGCATCTGGGCCGATGAGGGACTTAAACAGCAGATTGAAACCCTGATCAATAATTTTTTTGATCATTTTATTGATGCTGGAACCGGGCACCTCTTGCTGTTTTTTGATGAGGATTGGAACCGCCGGGCGGAAACCATATCGTATGGGCATGATATTGAAGCTACATGGCTTTTACTGGAGGCTGCTGAAGTTATTGGTAATCAGGAAATGATCGAGAAGGTCAGGAGCACTTGCATCACGATAGCAGAAGCAACTATACAGGGTTTAGATGTTGATGGTGGCTTATGGTATGAATATGAACCGGCGGATGATCATCTCATCAAAGAAAAACACTGGTGGGTACAGGCCGAGGCTATGGTAGGTTTTTACAACGCCTGGCAGGTTAGCGGTAGTGATAAATACTTTCATTTGGCCCTTAAAAACTGGGCTTTTATAAAAGATAAAATACTGGATAAACAGCATGGTGAATGGGTTTGGGGCGTTAGGGCCGATGGCAGCATCATGCCCGGCGAGGACAAAGCAGGGCTTTGGAAATGCCCCTATCATAACAGCCGTGCGTGTATTGAAATTATCAGGCGTATAGGCCCGATAAATTGGCGATAAAGCAAGGCTTCGAATGGGTTAGCTTAGCGGCATTGATTATGATGAAATTTTTTAGAAGGATTGCTGTTTTATACCTGCTGATCCATAGCTCAATCGCTATGGCGCAGCTGTTTGAACCTGCCGATAAACACGTCACAACCGAAACCCGGCAGCTTTTTTACAGTATGCAGCGGCTGCTTAACGTGGGGGTAATATTTGGTCACCACGATGACCCGGCTTATGGTGTGGGATGGCGTAATGAACCAGGCCGCTCAGATGTTAAGAGTGTTACCGGATCATACCCGGCCCTGTATGGCTGGGATTTGGCCAGGATTGAGCACGACAGCATTCACGATATTAACGGAATCGCCTTTGAACAGCAGAAGCAGTTTGTTAAGGACGTTTACGCGCGCGGCGGCATCAATACATTTTGCTGGCATATGGATAACCCTGCCAATGGCAAAACCGCCTGGGATACCACGCAGCATACTGTAAAAGATCTTATCCCCGGCGGCGCGTTTCATAATGTATATGTTGAGTGTCTTGATCGTGCGGCCCATTATTTAGCTGATATGAAAGGCCCGGAAGGCGAGGCTATCCCGATATTGTTCCGGCCATTTCATGAACTTACGGGCAATTGGTTTTGGTGGTGCAAAAACACCTGTACCCCCGATGAATTTAAAGCCCTGTGGCGTTTTACTATCGAATACCTGCGGGATAAAAAGAAGCTGCATAACTTGCTCATCGTATATTCGGCGGCTGATTTTGAATCGGAAGATGAGTTTTTGGAACGCTATCCCGGCGATGCTTACGCGGATTTTATAGGCTTTGATAATTATTGTATGCAAAGCGTTGAGCGTTTTCAAGCTAAGCTGGATCAACGCCTTGCCATTGTTGATGGCATCGCTGTAAAACACCATAAAATAACATGCCTGCCCGAAACCGGCTATGAAGGTGTCCCCATGCCCAACTGGTGGACGGATATATTACTGCAAACCCTTGCTAAGCATAAAGTATCCTACGTAATGGCCTGGCGCAACGGAAACGATCATCATTATTACGTGCCATACCCCGGCCAACCCAGCGCCGGTGATTTTATAAAGTTTTATAACAACCCGCAAACCATTTTCCAAAACCGCATAACGCCACTGGGAATTTATGGTAAGCCAAATTGGAAGCAGTAGCCCTGCGGTTCATGGATGATAGTTCATGGTTCATAGAGGAGGTGGATAATACATTCATTTTGGCTTTATGCTTTAAGCCTTCGGCTTTTTGCTTAAAACAGCTACCCCCGATATCCCGGCCAGCAAAGACGCTAACAGGATCCCATATTTGGCCTGGTCAATCATTTCGGCATGCTCAAAGGCTAATGCCGATATAAAAAGGGACATGGTAAAACCTACGCCTGCAAGCAAGGCCACACCTGTCATTTGTTTCCATGATGAGCCTGCGGGTAATTGTGCGCCAAATTTTACCATGAGCCAGGTAAAGAGCAATACACCTGTAAACTTGCCGGCAAGCAGGCCTATAGCCACACCCATGCTAACAGGGTTGGCCAGTGACGAGAAAAAGTCATGGCTAATAATAATCCCGGCATTAGCCAAAGCAAAAAGCGGCATGATGACGAAAGCTACCCAGGGATGCAGGGTGTGTTCAATTTTTTGCAGCGGTGTTTCGGCGTCAAGGCTCAGCTTTTTTATTTTATCAATAATGTGGTGCTGTTCGGGCGTTATAAGCGTGCTGTTGTTTGGCTGCTCATTTTCAAAATCGGTAAGGTATTGCTTTACAGATTGGGTGTAACTGATCTCGCTGATGCGGGTACGGGCAGGAATAGTAAAAGCCACCAATACACCCGCAATAGTTGCGTGGACGCCCGAAAGTAAAAAAGCTATCCAAACAGCGAAGCCTATGATCAAATAAAAAGCTGTACTCCTGATCCCCATTTTATTGCCGATAAGTAAAAGTACCAACAGCCAAACCCCAATGGTAAGCGGTACAAGCGCTATGTGGCTGCTGTAAAAAAGAGCAATAACTAAAACAGCGCCAAGGTCATCGGCAACGGCCAATGCTGATAGGAAAACTTTTACAGAGGATGGAATATGTTTGCCCGCCATAGACAGTAAAGCCAGCGCGAAGGCTATATCTGTAGCCATCGGAATTCCCCAGCCATGGGCCGATGGCTTACCTGTATTAAAAAGGAAAAAGATGAAAGCGGGCACCAGCATTCCGCCCAACGCGGCAAACATTGGTAATGAAGCTTTTTTTACAGAGGATAGTTCGCCGGCCATGAACTCGCGTTTTAACTCGAGGCCTATCACAAAGAAAAATAAAGCCATAAGGCCGTCGTTGATCCAAAGGTGCAGGGGATGGTTTAAAACATATTTATCAAAACCGAGCGATAGTTTGAGTTCCCAAAGTTGGTGGTAACTGTGCTGAAAAGGCGAGTTTACCCATATGATGGCCACGATCACGCTGATAAAAAGCACTATGCCGCCGGTATGTTCCTGGTTTATGAATTTGCTTACCGGCTGCGTGATTTTATCAATAGGGTAGCTTTGTTTCATAGATGCCTAAAATAAGGAATTAAGTTTGATTTTTGGGTGAGATGATCTGTCGATTCAGGGAAATCGCTTTTAACCACATGCGGATTGAAAAACAATAAATGAAAAATTTTCACACTAATTTTTACGGATTAATCGAATTACACGAATTGAATCAATTTAAGATTCGTGTAATTCGATTAATTGTGGAGCGCTGCAAAGCATTTGTGTAGAAATTTTTCAGTATGAGATTAGTAAAACAAATCGAATTATTTTAAACGCGATTTCCCCGCCTGTCGATTACATACATTTAAAACAAAACCCAGCCATAAAACATTTATCAATGAAACCGGATATTATGAATAACTATCAGCAAAAATGGATAAGCACATTGAAAAACGCTCATTTAAATGGTTGGGAGATCAAGCCGCAGGGGGATGATATTTTTGTGGAAATGCCGCATGTTACGGATCTTAAACTGATAAGGGATAACCTCCCTGAAACACTTGCGCTGATGGCTTTGGATATTAATTTACCGAAGGAAAGGCTGAAGTTTATTTTTCACAACGGGTACGAGCAGTTTGAATACCTGCTTAATCCTGCTGCTGCGGATTTGGAACAGGAGGGCTAAAATCAACGGTTGTTGTTTCGTTAGGTAATTCCTCTTTGGCATTATCCGAATCAATTTTGGCCATTGTTGATACCACTACTACCGAAATTCCCATACAGGCTATTAGGATAAAAGAGGCCCTGAGGGTAGCAATTCCTGCTATAAAACCGATAACCGGCGGACCGACTAAAAAGCCCATAAAACCAATAGTTGATACTGCAGCCAGTGCAACGCCCGGCGACATGGTTTTTGATTTACCGGCAGCGCTGTATACCATTGGTACTACAGATGATACACCTGCACCAACCAGTAAAAAACCGGCCATGGCTGTATAAACATAAGGGAAAGCTACCGCTATTAACAGGCCTGTAGCGGTCAGTGATCCGCTAACCTGCAAAGTGCGTTTTAAGCCAAATTTGTGAGCAAACCAATCGGCCACAAAACGGCCGCCTGCCATGGTGAACATGAATGTAGTAAAGCCTATGCCAACCAACGCCTCGGGGGCCAATACCACTTTTTTGAAGTAGATCACGCTCCAGTCGAACATGGCGCCTTCGCAAATCATCGAACAAAAGGCTATGATACCTAATTTGATGAGCGATTTATCAGGCATTACAAACACAGGCCCGGAGTCGGTTACTTTATCATCTTTCAGGTAACGGGCAGCTACGGCCACGCCAATCGCTATCACGATCAGCATTAACGAAAAATGATGAAAAGGGATAATGCCGTTGGCTATCATGAACGTGCCTATACCTGCCCCGGTAAAACCGGCCAGGCTCCACAGTCCGTGAAAAAAGGCCATGATAGGCCTTTGGTAAAGCTGCTCGGTAGCTACTGCCTGCGTGTTTACCGCAATGTTTACAGAATTGCTTGCAAAGCCGAAGCATAGCAGGCAGATGATAAGCTGAAACGTATTTTGTGCGAGGCCTAAACTTACCAACGCGGCAGCGTAAACCAATAGCGCGGCGATAACGAGTTTTTTACTGCCTATTTTGGTGATGATCCAGCCCGAAAAAGGCAGGGAACACATAAGGCCTACAGGCAGGGCAAATAACACGGCACCCAAACCGGCATCTGATAAACCTAAATTCTGCTGAACAGTAGCAATACGCGATGCCCAGCTGGAGAAACTTAACCCCGCCATAAAAAACATAGCACCCACGGCAATGCGGAGCGTTAGTTTGTTAATGGCATTTTTTGAATCGGGTAAGTTGATCACGTTAAAAAATATTATAATAGTGTCAAATTGACACTATGTATTTATGAGCACAAATATAAGGCAATTAATTGTAATTTTAATAGCTAAATCGTTTTTTACTTTTGGGTGAATTAAAGCTGTCTAAAACGCGGAAGCGGTCATCTTACCTTCTGGAAGGTTAAAAATGACCGCTTCTTAATTACCTTTGGTTTATCTGGCCGTTAGCCTTTTACATTAAATGAACCCACAACCGTATGTGTTGTCCCTGTACTGAAGTTTTTAAATTGTGCCTTAAAAGTACCTATAGCATTTCCCTTCATATTACTTGAATGATTCAAGGTAGTGAATTTAACTTTTCCGCTCACAAAGTTTCCATCTATCTCACCTGCCATAGTTAAAATATCATAAGTACCTGCCGAAAGGGTGCCGGCTGATAAATCAAAAACATCTGAGGTGTTGTTAATATTAAAATACGATATCATGGTCGATCCTTTATCTGAAAGAATATTCGGATCGAGTGAAATAAGAGTAGGGCCATTTTTTACAACAGTGGCACCGCCATCAACTTTATACGAAATAGTACCCTGTGCGGCAGCCGGGTAATCAGAACCGTCGTCAGCTGTGCCCGTTCCAGTTCCTGTACCGGTACCTGTACCAGTTCCCGTTCCCGTTCCGGTGCCTGTACCTGTACCTGTACCTGTACCCGTTCCTGTACCCGTCCCCGTCCCCGTCCCCGTCCCCGTTCCGGTGCCTGTCCCCGTCCCCGTCCCCGTACCCGTCCCCGTTCCGGTTCCTGTACCTGTATTTGTGGTAGGGACAACGGCAATTGCTTTTGTTTCTTTATCCGGCCCGAGCGGAGGGTCAAGTTTGCAGCTACTTACCGAAGCTGCTATTAAAAGAAGGGTAATTACTTTACAGTAAATTTTTTTCATATATACAAAGAGTGATAGTTTATGGTTTTAACGGTTTAAATATAAGTATTTTAGCTCTTTGTACGTAGGAGAAAAACTATTTGATACAAATAATGTTAAGAAAAGTTTACAATTTTTTCAATTATTTACAGTCGCCATCGGGGCTGCATGATTCGCCTTCGATTGTATCAAATGCTGGTTTGGGGTTTTCTTCCTGCCAGCCGGTAAAGGCTTTTGCAAGGGTATCTTTAAATACGGCCACTTCCTGTGCCCCTGATACGGCATATTTGCGGTTCATAACAAAAAACGGAACACCACGCACTCCTAAATATTGAGCTTCGGCAATATCATGTTTTACATCGTCGGCGTAGGTGCCGCTTTCAAGCGTTTGTTTAATTTCTTCAGCGTTCAGGCCAATCGACTTACCTATTTCAATAAGGGTTTCGGTATCATCAATATTACGGCCTTCAGTAAAATATGCCCTGAACAAAGCTTCTTCGGCAGCGTCTCCCAATCCATGTTTTTTGGCCAGATGAGCTAACCTGTGCGCGTTAAAACTATTAGCCACAACCGATTTGCTGAAATTATAGGTAAGGCCGGCTTGCGCCGCCATTTGGGTAACATGCTCGTTCATCTGTTCGGCATGGTCAAGCGTCCATCCTTTTATATCGGCCAGGTACTGGTTAATGCTGATATTGGGATTGGTTTTAAGATCGGGATTTAGCTGGAAGCTTTTCCATTCTATCTCAATTTGTTCTTTGCCTTCAAAGCCGGCCAGTGCTTCCTCGAACCTCCGTTTGCCTATATAACAAAACGGGCACATCACATCCGACCATATTTCTACTTTCATCATTTCTATTTTAAATGTTTAAACAAATTTAAGGCCTGTAATTCTTATGCCCGTAAGGGCAAAGTAAAATTTAACGGGCTTTGTTAGATGCCGGAGTAATTTTTGAACTACTTTTATGGCTTTAAAAACATGTTCCCTCCATGAAAAATTTATGCCTGAGATGCTTTTCGCTCTTAATGATCTTTACAAGCCTTAAAACATCGGCACAACAAAAAGTAGTTGATAAAAATTTATTCAGCGCAGGTTACGCGGCAGGTTTTATCGGCGGCTTGTATGACTCCTATTATCCGTATAAACAATTAAAACAACATGGCGATTTTGGTTTGGGCGCCCCGGGCAGGCTTGATGGTGAGCTCATGGTGTTTAACGGCAAACTTTATCAAACCCAGTCAACGGGTAAAACAACCCAACTTGCCGATACCGGCAAAACCCCTTATGCCGTGGTTTGCTTTTTTCATGCCGAAAAAACATATAAGTGTAATAAGCCTTTATCCAAGTCGGCACTGTTTAGCTACCTGGACAGTATCTTAACCAACCAGAACGGGATCTACGCTATCCACATCAAAGGAAATTTTAGTATGGTTAAAACAAGGGCTTTCCCGCCGGTTGATAAACCTTATTTGCCCTTGGCGGCGATGCTTGACAGGCAGCATTTTTTTGATTTTAAGAACATTAAAGGCGATCTCATGGGTTTTAAGATCCCTGCACTGATGGAAGGAGCTCATATCAGCGGCTACCATTTTCATTTTTTATCTGATGATAAAACCGGTGGCGGCCATATCATTGATTTGCTTGCAGATGATATCACCATTGAAGTTGAAACGTTGACAAGTTATACCATTGACCTGCCGCAAACGCCGGAATTTAACAGCTTTGACTTTAAGAAAGACCGCAAGGAAGAGATCAAAAGCGTGGAGAATGGAAAAAAGCAATAATGACTGATCGTTTTTATTTGGACGATAATTTTTTGTAATATGTAAATTTTTATAAATTAGGAAATTATAAACCAATTATAAACTTATTGAGGTAACAGCCCAATGCCGAGGATTTATTGAATAAGCATGAGATGGAACAGTGCTAAAATATTCTGGATAGGTATCATTTTATTGGTGTTGCCCGGCCTTGTTCATGCTTACCTGCTCATGCCATTTCCGGGCAGCCAGGATCTGAATGCCATAACCCTGTGTTACTATCTCGAAAAGGTGATCATGCCGCTGCGTTTGATTGGCTTGCTATTCATTGTTTGGTACTTATTTAAATTCTATGCTAAAAATACTTTTAAACAAAAGGCTGTTAAAGCCGCTGTTTTTGTGCTTTGTATAGGCAGCTTTTACATAACCGATTATATGTATAAGGCAGAAACCATGTTTAAAGAAACCACAAAAGCTGTTTTTGCCAATGGATTGAAAAACAGGGTGCCGTTAAGCTACCTGGTAGTAGGTGTTGTAAACAACGGTGTCGCCAAAGCTTATCCGCTCATCTACCTGGGCTATCATCATAAACTGCAGGACGATGTAGGCAATAAACCTGTTTTGGTTACCTATTGCACCATGTGCCGTACTGGCAGGGTTTACAGTCCGGTTATAAACGGAGTAAGGCAAAACTTCAGGTTGGTAGGAGCAAGGCACTACAATGCTATAATTGAAGATGAAAACACTAAAACCTGGTGGTACCAGGCAACCGGTAACGCGGCTGTTGGGGCGTTAAAAGGAAAACAATTAACCGAGCTGCCTTATGAGCAATTAACCCTCGCGGCCTGG
Source organism: Mucilaginibacter sp. Mucisp73 (assembly GCF_059491465.1). Classification (NCBI taxonomy): domain Bacteria; kingdom Pseudomonadati; phylum Bacteroidota; class Sphingobacteriia; order Sphingobacteriales; family Sphingobacteriaceae; genus Mucilaginibacter; species Mucilaginibacter sp. Mucisp73. Next base: position 672,688 of record NZ_CP168507.1, read on the forward strand.
TTGCAGAAACATCCCGAAACGCTCATTTTACAACCCGACAGGCTATACACCGCAGATTATGCCGACTTGAAAAACTACGACCGTGTGCAGGCTATCGACCGTGACAGCACTATAAAAAACAAAGATTCCCTGATGCGTAAAAGCTGGGTAATTGGTGTGATCATAAACGGCAAAGCCAAAGCTTACGACTGGCGCCACATGTACGCCAAACGCCTGCTAAACGATGAGTTGAACAAAAGTTCACTGCTTATTGGCATTGAAAAGGACAGCCTCAGCTATCATGCCTGGAATACATCAGTAAGCGGTAAAACCCTTCATTTTAAACTGGATGATAAAGGCATGCTTACCGACGAGGAAACCGCTTCGGTTTGGGATTGGGACGGCCTGTGCTTAACCGGTACGCAAAAAGGGCAGCGCCTTGCTAAAATTCAGGCCTACCAGGAATACTGGCACTCATGGAAACATTTTCATCCCGGTACCGTGTTTTGGAAAGGCGATGAATCGCTGGAGCAAACGGCATCCATTTACCCGCCTTTTTAACAACAGCTTTAATTAAATAGCGGTTGCTATTTTGCTGATGTCATCGTCATTAAGCAGAGCGTCTTCAGAAATGTTGGGGTAATACTTATTCAGGATCTTTTGAATAAGTTGGTAGCTTTCGATGGATTGAATGGGAGCGGAAGCCAGTTCAGTGATGGTTGAACCAATAAGCTTAAGTTTTTTCGCCTCGTACTGGTTGATTACAAAGTCAGAAGTTTTTTTCTTACGGCTTTGTTGTATGAGATCATCAAGTTTCTTGATCTCTTCAACCAGGTCAATCATTTTTAATACTTCCACCTTTTTCATCAGCGCCAAAATTAGTGATTTATTTGTAACAGGGGGTATAACAGGATATAAGTTGTATTGTTTGTAAGTATGAGACGGGTGGAAGCTGTAATTGTTACGGATAGAAATTGAGGACGTTTTCAGTGTGTGCAAGATAGCAAAACAAAAAAGCGTCATTACGAAGCAATCCCCATGAGGCAGAGTGGTTATGCACGTTTCTCTGTACGGTTTGGGATTGCTTCGTTATCTTATAATGACGTGATTGTAAGTTGTTCGTTATTAGATATATTTTTTTGATCGATATTATAAATATGGGCGTTGCCTGCGGCCCGTGCTATACGCTCATACTGCACAGGCATTAGCCACAAGGCCGGTATCCGCTCCTATCACTAACGCGCCCCCGCACCATCTCTAAAATGTGTTTTATACATCATTACCCATTTTTTTTTCGGGGTTTCCCCGATGTTTCCTTGTAAAGAAGGGGCGGAGACAGAATTATAAAACGATTATTTCTTACCCTCCGTTGTATCCCTTTCAACCAGGGCCATACCGCATTTAGGGCAGGTGCCGGGTTTATCAAATGTAAGATCGGGGTGCATGGTGCAGGTGTATTTTCCTTTTTTCTTTACTGTTGAGGTGGTGTCGGTTTTGCCGGTGCTTTTAATCGCACTGTTGCAGGCGCCAAGGGCGAGGCCGGCTAAGGCTAAAATGATAAAGCTTTTTTTCATTGATTATTTGTTTTTGATGAATGAGGCCAACCCGAATAATGATACTACCAGCACACCTAAGGCGGCCAGCATACTCACTATGTCGCGGATATCCTTACCCGCCCAGGTCATGCCGAAATACTTGTGTAAAAATATAAAAGAAAGCCCTTCGGCCCTGTCAATTCCTGCAACTTTTGCAGCCAGTTTTGATGAGGTAGTTTCAATATACCAATTGCTGCCGTCGGCATAACTTACCCTTTCAACCGGCAGGCGTTTGTTGATGAAACCGTACTCGTTATCAAACTGCTTTACCTGGCTAACTTTTACCCTGCCATAAAACTGGTCGGGATCCTGGTGGGTATGGTAATAGGTACTTAAAAAACGGGCATAATCCTCATCTCCATTAATTTGTTCTATGCCGGTTAAGGTGTTAAAGTAGGAGATCTGCTTTTTATTATCAGTTACCTGGTAATAAGTATTACCACCAAAGTTAACCACTGCAATCCTTTTGATGAGACTATCGGCAACAGGAAGCTGAAGGTTGGAGATAGCCAGTCGTTTCCTTGTGATCACCTGCCCATAATCAGGCTTTGGTGTTTCGGTATTGTTCAGTTTTACGGCAAGGTGAAACGCGCCGCTGATTACGAAAGTAAACATCACAAAGGAAACAATAAGCCCTATCTGCCGGTGATAACGATGAACGATGCGCTTGTCCTCACCGCCATTTTCTTTTCGCTTTTGAGTTACGGATTTAAACTTTTTCCACATTAAACCATAAACAGTTAAGCCGCTGATGAGGGCGAACAGCATTACCACCATGATGATGAGTAATACTACATTTCGGAAAGTATCGCCGCCGATATCAGCCAAAAACTGCCAGGTATGGAATTGTTCAAACAGCCAAAGGAAAGCCTTGCGCGTATTGTTGTTAAATGTACCCATGCGGCTCTGACTGGTTTCAATATAAATATCCATGCCATCGGGACGGTCAAAGCTGATCTTCCAAACAGGCAAAAGATGATTGATGGGCTGGTATTGCCCATCAAACGTTGTTTGCAGATCGATCTTTTTAATGTTAGATGTCGAATCCTGCGTAAAATAGCGGGCCAGATAAGTGGCATATAGCTTATCCCCATCTTTTAACAATACCCCATCATTGGCTGAGTAGTAATTGTACACGCTATCTTTATCCAGTACCTGGTAATAGGTGTTGTGATTAAAGTTAACCAGTCCGAAGTTCCGGATAACGGAAATATTGTTTTTATCCAATACCTGCTGAATGCTGAGTACCGGTTTCATCCGGCTTTGAGGTAGCGGTTTAAACACTTCCTCCGCAATTGAAGGCCTGAACCAGTTTGACATGAACGGGTGTGAAAGCCCGCTCAGTGTCCAGAAAATCACCGGGATGAGGGCCGTTAAGCCCAGCACCCGGTGCCATTTATAAAAGTTGCTTTTTACTGTTGCTGATGCCATTGATCAATATTTTGAAAATGAATAACTGATGCCCAGGGTGTAAGTGCGTGGCGGCGCGGCATTATAAGTATCGCCGTACTGGCTGCTGGTTACTGTTGTAGCGTAAAGCTTATTGGTTAAATTAAGCACATTGAACCAGATGCCCGCGCCTTTTAATACGCTGCTTTTTACCTCATAACCCAGGCGCAGGTTGTAAATATCATAACCTGAATAGGTTTTGGTATTGGCGGGGTTGGTGTAGTATTGATTGATGTGCTGCCACTCTGTTGCTATCCTGAAACCGGGAAGGTACTGCGGCTTGTAGCTGAGCTCGGAGTTGGTAATCCAGGCCGGCGCGTTGTTCATGCGTTTGCCATCATAGTTGGTCACCGTGTTGGTGCCGGTGGTGTAATTGGTGGTCACCTCGCTGTACTCAACATAGGTGTGTTTGGCATTGGTACCGCTAAACCTGAAGGTAAGCTCTTTAACCGGGGCCACAGTAAGCGAGTATTCAATCCCCCGGTGACGTGTTGCGCCTGCGTTTTGGTTCTGGGTAGTGTTATCCGGCAGCAGTTGGTTAATGATTTCGTTATGGCCTTCTAAATCAAACACACTCAGCTCAAAATATAGCTTTTTGTTAAAAGCAGAAAACCAGCCGCCGGCTTCGTAATTATCAAAAGTGGCCTGTTTAAGCTGGGTAAGCTGACGTGAGCTGTACAAGTCGCCGGTTTCCGGCGGTTGAAAACCTACGCTGTAGTTGGCATAAAAACCTTTGTTGTTACCCAGGTTATAGGTAAGGCCCAGTTTGGGGGCAACAATGTTGAAATTGTTGGTCTCCTGTTGTTTGTATTTGGTTTGCCCGGCAGGGATCTCATTATTAAAGTTGTAATGAACCCTGTCGTACCGTAAACCGCCAACTATTCTTAATGCTTCCGTAGGCTTGACTTCATACTGGACATAAGCCGCTGTGTTGAACAACTTGATCTTGTAATTATCAATGTACCTGCCGGTATTGCTGAAGCCGGTGTAGTAGTTGTTAGCTACATCTTTGGTGATATCAAGATATTGGGCATAGTATGAGCTCGGACTGTTATCCATGTAAACTCCGCCTATCAGCCGTGAATGCAGGAAATCAAAATCAACCCGGTGCTGTGCCAGTAAGCCATAGCTGTTGAATTTTTGATCGTTTACCTGGCCGTTGCTGCTTTTGTAAACGCCATTTGCATCGCGCACATCAGAGATATAATAACTTGGCAATTGCGCTGTAGAGTTATTGCGGAAAAAGAGCGTTACAAAAGTGCTGTTCTTGTCATTCCACTGATGATCCAGGCGGGTGCCGGCACGAAACGATTTTACCTTGCGATAGGTGAAACGTTGGTTGGAGCCATAGCTGCGGTCATAAAACCGGGCGCTGTCTAAACTACCCGGGGTTTGGGTGTTGAGGTAATTATAGGCAGCTGAAGTGGTAAGCTTTGTTTTGGCACTGAAATCATAGGTAGTTTTAAAATTGGCCGAGTACTTATCAAAATCAGAATAGTCCTGCCAGCTATCGGTTTGATGGGCTACATATCCACCTGCATACAAACCAAATTTGCCCTGGGTAAAACCGCCGTCGGCATCAACACGGCGGTAATGGTAATTATCGCCCTGAACAGAAACATTGCCCGCATAGCCTGTAGGTGGTCCCTGGGTAATAAAGTTAACCGCGCCACCAATGGAGTTACTGCCATAAAGCGATGATGCAGGCCCTTTGATCACTTCGATATCCTTAACGCCCGACATGTTGATCTCATACAGCGAGTTATGGTTGAAGATGCCCGTAGGGCGGATAGGTACGCCATCTTCCATATACAGGTAAAGTGCATTGTAAGTTATAGGCTGACGAATAGCCATGGTATGCTGCTCATTACCCAAATTCACCATGTAAACACCTGCAACCTTGTTCAGCAATTGATAAAGGGCAGTGGCTTTGGTGTCCTTAATTTGGGTGGAATTGATTTTACTGATGGCGATAGGCGCGTCCTGCCTGGCCTGGCCTTCGCGGCTGGCGGATACCACCACAGGTTGCAGATCTACAGTTGAAGGCTCTAAGGCAACATCAAGCTTTTGGCCTTTTATGGCAGGTACTTCAATAATGCGCGCGCTGTAACCCACCATGGCAAATTTAAGCCGGTTAACGCCTTGTGCATTGATGCTAAAGTGCCCTTTGGCGTTAGTCATGCCCAGTTTTTCGCCAGTTTTAGCATCGGCATTGCAAATTGATGCACCAGCAATGGCTTCGTGAGTATTGGCATCTGTTACTGTGCCTTGTATATTTTGGCCGAAGGCCAGGGTTTTAACGAGTATAAAAGTTATAAATAGGATTAAATATCGTTTCATTATGTAGTATTACGGGAGTTGCTTCCCGGTGTAAAAATGGTAGGGTAGGGTGTGGATTGATTGAGGGGAGAGTGCAAAGGTGTCTTCTACCCGTCATTCTCCCTTCGGTCGGTTGTCTTCGTACCTCGCAATGACGGAATGTTTAAATCCGATCATACGTAGCAGATACGATCCTATAGCAAAAGATAAAAAAGCTTACTCTGTAAAGCATGCGATTGCCACGCTGCGCAATGACATAGTTTTCACACCATACCATCAATCAAAAACCAATAAAAATGAAATGATTATCCTAACTGCGGAGGCTGGAATATCGTAGCCGGACGATCGGCCGGTACGGTGGGGGTGTAAGGGGTTGAAATAACCTGCAACAGGCTGGAGTGGAATTTTACATCAGTTGAGCTGATGACATAAACCTCCTGAAAGAGGCTCTTTTGCGACTGCCTTTCGTCGCTGGCCTGCTTGTCCTCTGCCTGTTTGATCTTTTTTGCGAAGTAGCATTTGCCATTGCAATGCAGCCAGGGTTTGTTCCTGTTTTCGCAAAGCTTGGTGGCAATGTAATTCCTGTTCAGCTCAAAACCCGCGAAAATAAAAAAACGCGAGAAATTGACCGTGATCAGTGAAAAGATGAGTAAATAGGCTGTAATACGTTGCAGCATGGCGCAAAGGTACGCCCTGTGGGTTTAATAAGCAACATTTAGTTCAAAGTGTATAGTCGCAAGTTCTAAGTCATACAATAATCTGACTTTTGACCTGAAAAATTGCTGCATTACTTATGACTAAAGACTTAGAACTTTCGACTTAAGACTTATCCCTTTTCAGCGTAGCATGCAGGTGCTGGCCTTTGTAAACCAGGTCCATACCAATAGAATCCTGATAAACTTTACCCGTATGGGGCGAACTGCCTCCCGGCACCGGGATACTGAAAGAGAAATTATCGCCATTGATCATGCCGTCCGTAATAGCTACATCACCCTGCGGAGCATGAGCTGTACCCGTAAGTTTGCCGCTGTCTACCTTAAAAGTGTAGCTTAAGGGAAAATGATCATCGCCCGGAAGCGCTAACGAACCAATCCATCTGCCGTTGATATCGGCCATCGAAATAAAACTGAAAGCGGTAATAATAACAAACGCACTGATCACCAGGAACTCTTTTTTCATTGTTGATATAGTTTAAGCAGATGCCTATATGCCGTAATTTAAACTATATACAATTTTATTGCCTTTAAGTTTAATAAAAAAGAAAAACCTTACTGGTGGGTAAGGTTTTTCTTTTTTTAATATTTAAGATACGGCATCCTGAACTTGTTTCAGCATGACGATAATATTTGAAAATTATTTCTTTTCAACTGGTCTTTTCAATACCGAACTGCTTTTTGAGCCATTGATATCCAGTTCAACGCTAACAGAATCGCCCATGAATTTGCCTGTATGAGGTATCACGATACCGCTGGTGGCTACTGTAAATGAAAAGTCGGTACCATTGGTTTTGCCTTCTTTAATGTCAACGTCGCCTTCCGGAGTTAAGGCTGTGCCGGTCAGTTTATCGCCATCAACCTTAAAATTATAAAGCAGTGGGTATTCCTGGCCGTCGCTTGTAACTAATTTGCCTGCCCATTTGCCGTTAAGATCAGCTATAGCTGCAAGACATATCATAAAGCAGCTTACCAATAAGGTAGTAGTAAAAATCTTTTTTTTCATAAATGTGAATTTTGGTTTATAAATATAAGCACCTTGATTTATAGGATGAAATGATTATATGATATTTTATGGTGTGGAATATAAATATCATGTAATTCTTAAATCAGGAAATTAAGGTTGTTGAGCTCTTTTTAAAGTGCTATGTACTTTTGAGCCATTGGCTTCAATATCAACACCTACCGAATCGCCATAGAATTTGCCTGTATGGGCAATGTGGATATCTTCGATGCTTACGGTAAATTTGAAACTGTCGCCGGTTATTTTGCCGTCTTCAATCGGCATATCACCTTTAGGTGTTTTGGCTGTTCCGGTTAGTTTGTCCCCATCAATCTGAAAATTATAAAGCAATGGATAAACTTCACCGGTTTCTGTTTCAAGCTTGCCTTCCCACTTTCCGGCAATTCCGGCAATTGCTGCAAAGCAAACCGCAATACAAACTGTTACAAGGGCTAAGGTTAAAAAAGTCTTTTTCATAGCTGTTGTTTTCACCGGTAAATGTAAAATCGATATTAAACCAGAACGTAAACTGTACATTAAATTTACTGCCGGTGATGCTATTGATTTACAGGCAAAAACTGTACTACAACAGCCTCGTGCATAATACCGGATTGACTTTTTTACTTTCATTTGTTTTTAAGAGCATTTTTTGACTATCTCTAAATAAATGTTAATGATACATTTCCAATTATTCAAAATGATTGTACCTTTAAATCTGCATACTAACCGGGCGAAATCCTGTTTCGCTTTTCACTTTTAAACAACCTATAATAATGAAGAAAATTTTTACTGCATTGCTATTGTTGGGTGGTATATATCTGGGCGCTTCGGCACAGGATGTTCAGCTTAACAAAGGCTGGAAATTTGCTGTGGGTGATTCTGCCCAATGGTCGTCCCCAACTTTTAACGATCAAAACTGGCAAAACATTAATGTTGCCCATTCCTGGGAACCGCAGGGACACCCTAATTACGATGGCTTCGGCTGGTACCGTATCCACGTAGTGATCCCTTCATCGCTTAAGGAGAAAGCCTATTTAAAGGATAGTCTCCGCTTAAGCCTGGCCAGTGTTGATGATAATGACGAAGTGTATTTAAACGGAAAGCTTATCGCTAAATATGGCGGCCACAGCGGAACCATTAAAGATGGCCATTACGGGCCGCGCACTTATAGCATCCCGGCTTCAGATCCGGCAATTTTGTGGGATAAAGAAAATGTGCTGGCCATCCGCATTTATGATACCGGGGGAGATGGCGGTATTTACGGCGATAACTTTTCCATTGCCATGGCCGATGTAATGGATCACGTTACAGTAAATACCGATGGCGATTTTACTTTCCAGGAAAACAACAGCCTGGCTAAATCAGTCAAATTGGTAACCACCAATAAGTACCAGTACCAGGGTACTTTGGCTTTTAAAGTTACCGATCCTGAAACGGGCGCGGTGATCTACGAAAAAACAAACCCTGTAAACTTTACCGCCGGCAAGCCTTTTACCTATTCGTTTGTGATAGCCCGGTTAGCCAAAAAGTCGTATACTATAGCCTATACTTTTACAGACCAAAAATCGGGTAAAGAGATTGTTAAAACGGAAACCACGCCTTATGTGCTTACACCTTATCCATCGCCCAGGCCAAAAATTAACGGAGCCGATGTTTACGGGGCAAGGCCGGGCAACCCTTTCCTTTATTTGATCCCGGCAACCGGTAAAAAGCCGCTTACCTATAAAGCCGTGGGTTTGCCCGCAGGCTTAACGCTTGATGCTAAAACCGGTATCATTTCGGGTGCGGTAAGCCAAAAGGGAGATTATCCTGTAACGCTTACGGTTACCAATAGCTTAGGCAATAAAACCAAAACACTAACGATTAGCATTGGCGATAAAATCGGCCTTACCCCGGCCCTTGGCTGGAATAGCTGGAACGCCTGGGGATTGAGCGTTAATGACGAAAAAGTAAAGATCTCGGCTAAAGAAATGTCGGAGAAACTAAGTGCTTATGGCTGGAACTATATCAATATCGACGATGGCTGGGAAGCAGAAAACCGTGCTGCCGATGGCGCCATCGTAGCTAACAGCAAGTTTCCGGATATGAAAGGGCTGACCGATTATGTCCACAGCCTTGGCCTGCATACCGGGATTTATTCATCGCCTGGCCCGCGCACCTGCGGCGGCTTTTTGGGCAGCTGGCAGCATGAAGACCAGGATGCCAAAACTTATGCCGACTGGGGTTTTGATTATTTAAAATACGACTGGTGCTCCTACTCGGAAGTTACCCCTCCGCATCCGGACCTGCCCGCGCTTAAGAAACCATATGAAGTAATGCGCACCTCTTTAAATAAGGTAAACCGCGATATTATGTTCAGTTTTTGCCAGTACGGCTGGGGCGATGTTTGGAAATGGGGCGCCGAAACCGGCGGTAACAGCTGGCGTACCACCGGCGATATCCAGGATACCTGGAGAAGCATGAGCGATATTGGCTTTAGCCAGGACCCTGCTTCGCCTTACGCCGGTCCGGGACATTTTAATGATCCGGATATGCTGGTTGTGGGCAAAGTAGGCTGGGGGCCAAGCCTGCACAATAGCCGTTTAACTTATGATGAGCAGTATACCCACATCAGTTTATGGAGCCTGCTGTCTGCGCCGCTGTTAATCGGCTGCGATATGGGGCACCTGGACAGGTTTACGCTTAGCCTGTTAACGAATGATGAAGTACTGGCCATTGACCAGGATGCCTTAGGCAAAGGTGCAAGACAGGCTTCTAAAACAGATGAGCAGCAGATTTGGGTAAAAGAGCTTACCAAAGGTGAAAAAGCAATAGGTTTCTTTAACACATCTGATAAATATCAAACTGTTAACCTGGAAGCTAATGACAAGCTGTTAAAAGGCTTTACCAAAGCCCGCGATGTTTGGGAACAGAAATACCTGATAGCGGTTAACCACAAATACACTTTTAAAATTCCACCGCATGGCGTAAAGCTAATCCGGGTAATGTAAGTGATTCTTTATAGAAAAGAGGCCGTATCACAAATCAAGTGATGCGGTCTTTTTATTTTAAAGATGTTTTATTGTTAGGATGGGTTTTCATGCCCCCTCAGGGTCTCTCGCAGAGGACCCTGAGGTTCACCCGCGTTTCGGGTATTTAGAACAGCTGATCTGGCGTATATATCAATCTGCATGGCGTATACATCAGGGTCCTCTGCGAGAGACACTGATGGGACGTTGATAGCAAAAAAGGCCTTTATCGAATAGATATAGGCCTTTTTTATATGATGTAGTTTAAAGATCAATTTGGCACATCGTAATGATATACCGGCGAAAAAATTCCTTCACTTGTAGTGTAATAGCCTCTACCATCGGGTTGGAAGCCTATCGCCTCGCCCTGTTTTTCAACTTTGTAGGTAAGTTCCCGTGGCTTGCGTACCATGGTTTCCCATATGGGTTCGTTATGCTGGCGGCGCCAGTAGTAAACTTTGTCGTAACTTTTTAGCAGGATCTGCTGCCCGTCTTTAGAGATATCGCCGGCTGTGATCCATTTAAAAGGTTTAAAGCCCGCGAAGTACAATTTGCAGCGTTTGGTTAATACTGTTGTTGTATTGGCCTGGTATTTTAACGGACTGGTGTAAACCGCAACGGTATCACCCCTTTTGCTTACAATGATCAATTGTTTTCCTATCGGGTCAATCATCAATGTTTCCGCATCTTTAGGGCCATCCGGATATTTAAAATCTGCCCGTACAGCTTGTGTGTTTGTAATGGCCTTATCACCTGTAGCCCATGATTTTTTTTCGGCCATGCGGTAAACTGTAATATATGGCCTGTTTTGATTGTTATCGCCTATATCGCCAAGGTAAACGTAGCTTTTACCTTTTTCCGGTCCGGGGCCAACATCAATATCTTCACAGTCCTGTACACCCAGTTTTTGAGTGCTGTCTCCCTTAAAATAAATGGTTGATTTGAGTTTGCCTTCGGCTGTTATAGCAAAAAAACGGCTGGTATCGCCGCTGTCGTTATGTACATAGTAAGTGTCGGGACTAATGGATGACGCCGCAATACCCGACGTTTCATCCATCTCTTTATCATTCAGGGTGCCTGTAATGTCCTGCCTGTCGAGCAGCCTGTGCTTGGCAAAGGCCCCCATGAAAAGCAGGGATACAATGGGTAAGAGTATATTTAATTTTTTTGACCGGCTCATTCTGTTTCTTGCAAACAATAACGCAAATTACGCGCATTAGTATGAGGTTGACATTAATTATTTGATTTTGTTACGACTATATGAAAATTATATACCAAACAGGGCAATGGTACACAATATTCGTACCATGAAACATTTATGCCGATTCAAAGGCATGTAATAAAGCATTTTGTTGATATATTTCTTTAGGAGTGCGGTAATCGGCCAGTTCAAGTTCCTGAACATATTTGCAATTGCAGGGGTGCCCGGGTTCAATAAAAACAGGCATATCATAGCCCAGTTGCTGGTAATATGGAGTAATGAACGCTTTTACAGGCAGTTCGTTTGCTGCGGAAACAACCTTAGGCGTAAGTTTTTTTAAGGGTTTTAAAAGTAACTTAATTTCGCAAAGCCTAAAGTTATCATAAAGCGGGATCCAGCGTATTACATCGTCAATATTAATTGCTATGGCATTATGTTTTACTCCAGTAAGGACGCCAATATTGACTTCGCTATTGTTTAAAAGACTGACGATCATAACTTGCTGACCGATATAACGGCTAAAAATCATGAGCTGGGCTGCCACACTTATAGATTTCATTTTGCTAATTTTATTAGCAAAATACGAAAATTAATCGAGGTGATACAAGCTGAATTAGAAATAAAATTATCAGTACTTTTAATAAGTTAGTGTTAACACATAGATACCATAAGGGTGCCGGCTTGTGGGTACCATTGCTTAAAAGTCAGAGTACACCATGCTTCTCTCAACGCTGCGTACTCGCGTCAGTTGTGGAATAAAAAACTAATCGAAACTGTTTATCATCACGTCTTTGTTGATAAATAAAGGCTGTTTTTAATGATAAGTGTTAATAACTATTTAAAAAGCTTCTTATTATGAGTATATTTGTATCGTATCTGAAACGCCCTAGTGGCAAGACCTATCGACGGTTATGTAAAGGAATGTAGGATACACCCGGGGCTTTAGTTAGCCCCTTATTTATCTTATACCTCCACTATATTGTTAGGGCTTGGTCTTCTGGTTACAAACTTGTTTGTTACATTTTGTAGCCTTAATTCATAATATCTTCTTGCTCCCCTCTTTTTGATAAAGTTATTAGGCTCATAGTGCTGTCTTGCAAAATAAGCCACAACGTCAACTAATTGATGAAAATAAGAGTTTTTTGAATCTCTAAAAATTGGGTCTTTTATTATCGTTTTTAATGGCATAGACCTATTTCCAGCTCCGAAACTCATGGAATTGTTGACAAGATTAAAACCATCGCTACCGCAAGCGTCCTCGCTTGTGGGTATCATGCTAAGCTATGCGAGAGGCTAATCAGGTTGTATACCTAAACGCGGGCCACAAGCGGGGACGCTTGCGGCAGCGGGTGTCGGCAATGTACTACCAACAAAAAAGGGCCTTATTTCAGGCCCTTCCTCATTTTCTTATTTTTCAACATCTGCAAGCTCCGGCTTTGTTGCTTCGGACTTGGTGAGGTCGATATCTGGTTTTGAAATGTCTGTTAACGCTACACGACCGCGGTCTTTACGAAGGATGCGGTTAAACAGCGAGATCTCCCTGTCAAACAAAAACTGGAAGAATAGCTTTGTCCATGAGGTATGATAATGTAAGGTATCATAGTATTCGGGGGCAGTTTTCCTGATCTCAGGAAGTTTATTCCATGGGATAGAAGGGAAATCATGGTGCTCATTGTGGAAGCCCACATTAAATGCTACCGCGTTAAGGTTGCCATAATAGCTGTATGTTTCCTGTTCTTCGGTAACGGTAAGGTAATGTTCCTGGATCCAGCGGGCGCCCAGCGGGTGCAGGCCAACCGAAAACGAAAAGCTTAACAGCAGGAACGCTACTGCATGCCAGCCCATGAAATAAGCGATTGCGGTTGTAAATGCTGCCTGTAATAACCAATTTGTCAGGATCCAGCCGTCAAAAGGATGGATTTCCCTTAAACGTGAAAGGCGGAACAATTGAAATACCGGGAAAAACAGCAGCCAGATTGCTTTACCAAAAAATGAATTGCTGATCAGTTTTGCTTCCCAGCGGTTTGGTAAATCGGCGTCAAGCTCATGTACACCCTGGAAAGAATGATGCTTGATGTGGTACTTTTCGAACGAAATAGCGCTTGGCAATATCTGCGGTAAATTGGCAAACATGGATGCCCAACGGTTTGCGTTACGGTTTTTAAACAGCAACTGGTGTGTACATTCGTGGATCATTACAAACAGCGCATGATCGGCAAAAGCGCCAAGCAAATAAGCCGCTCCGAAAACTATCCACCATGACTGGTCGCGTACAAACCAGGCTAAAACAACCTGGAAAGCTACTAAACCAATAATGGCCCATATGGTTGCGGGGTTTTTACCAATAAGTTTTCGCAGTTGCGGAAACTCCTTCAAGATTTTTTTTGTACGGATACGATGAGGTTCAGACTCCTGGGAATAAACAAAATCAGTCTTTTTAATCATATAGTGTTAAAACGTTAAATATAACGATAACGTGCGCAAAAGTTCATTTTTTTGTAAAAATTAATTAGTAATATTAGGAATAACCAAAATCTTCACGATCATTTCATATAAATTTTATATACAATTTATGTTAATTTCGCTTAAAAACAAGCACCTTAAAAGTATTGGGAATGGTTTTGCGCGTGCCGGGTTCAAACTGTGCAACGCTCAAATAAATTTTGTGGGTTTTGGCATCAAGTGCCATGGTGCGCGCCCTTTCGGCGGTTTTTAGGGTTTGGATCACCTCATATTCATCAGCCGATTTTTGTTTGATGATGGTAGTGGTGCCATCGCCGCATGAGCAAAATATCAGTTTGGTTTCGGGGTCATAAGCTACCGCGTCAACACCGGCACCAATTGGCAAGGTAGCAGTCACTTTACCTGTTTTGATATCAACAACACTCACCCCCTTATTTTCGCGGCAAACGGTAAACAATTTCTGGTTAGCGGCATCAAGCGCTAAGCCTGTTGGGCCGCCGCAGGGGGCAAGGGGATAGTTTTTAACCACTTTAAGGCTTTTGCTATCAATAACATTCAGGCTGCTTTTATCTTCAAGGTTATTGTAGATTTTACCTTTACCGTCGGATACAGCAAATTCGGGGCCGCCGCCAAGTGCAACCGTGCCAACCTGTTTAAGTGTTGCCGGGTTAATTACCGATGAATTATCACTTTCGCCGTTGAAGGTAAACACGCGGTCGGAGTAGGGGTCATACATAATAGCGTCAGGGCCATTAGCATCGGTAAGGGCAATGGTAGTTATGGTTTTAAAAGTTTTCAGATCAAAAACTACTACCGCATTTGCCTTGCCATCACTAATGAAACCACGATTAAGTTTATTTACAATGGCTATACCGTGAACGCCTTTCATGTTATCAATAACGCCAACCGGATTTTCGGTATCCAGGTTAATGACATTTACAGCAGTACCATGCGATACATACAGGTTGCGGTTGATCTTGTCGATAGCCAGGTAATCGTAACCACCGTCACCCGGAAGCGCGATGGTTTTATCGGCCGCATAGGTTTGCGCGTTCAATTTAAGAGGAGCTATACCTGCTATGAGCAAGGCTACGGCCAAAATTTGCTTTTTCATTTTTCGGGAGTGTTTATTGCCATGAAATTAAGTCCCGAATCTGTAAAAATGCTGTGTTAACCGTTATGGCTTTCATTAATTTCATTTAAATGGGTACTAAACCCTTTGCTGTACAATATACGGAGCATAGCCGGTAAAACAATAAGCAATAATGGCAATGCTGCTAAAAAACCGCCGATAACTGCAATGGCTAATGGCTGATGCAATTGAGCCCCGGCACCTATGCCTAAAGCAAGCGGCATCAGTGCTATAATAGCGCCTAAAGCGGTCATTAGCTTGGGTCTTAAACGGGTACTGATGGCAAAAGTTATAGCCTCATCAATGTTTTTATTTTCATTTTCGATGGCGCTTTCCTTAAACTGCAGGAAGGTGAAAATGGCGTTTTCACCAATAATGCCTACAATCATGATCAACCCCGTATAGCTGCCCACATTGAGCGGCGTACCGGTAATAAATAAGGCCAGGAAGCTACCGGCGATACCTAAAATGCCAATCATTAAAATAAGCAGTGCTATCCTGAACTGCCTGAACAGGAATAATATCACACCAAAAACCAGTAAACAGGCAGTTATGAGGATAATAAGCAATTCTTTAAATGACTGCTGCTGCTGGGCGTAGGCTCCTCCGTACTCCACATGGTAGCCTGTTGGCAGGTTTACGTTATCGTGGATGGTTTTTTGAATGGCCGTTATTACGGTACCGAGGTCGCTGCCTTCCAGCCGGGCGCTTACTACATTCATGCTTTGCAGGTTTTCGCGGTTGATCTCCGCATCGCCAGGCCTTAGCTCAACCGAGGCCAGTTCGGTTATAGGGATGAGTTTGCCGTTTGGTAAAAATATGTGAAGGTTATGGATATCATTCACGTTAAGCGAGCGGTTACCCGGGTAAACCATGCGAATGGGTGAAAGTTGTTCTTTCTCCAGCAAACTGCCTATCACATTACCTTCCAGCGCGGTTTGGATCTGCATTTGCAGATCGGCGGCGGTAATCCCATACTGTGCGATTTTGCTGTAATGAGGTTGAATGCTTACCGAAGGACCGGCGATAACAATACCCGGCAGCACATCGGCAGTGCCTTTTACTTTTTCAACCAGCCCGGCTATCTGCCTTGACAGGTTTTGTAGTGTTTGCTGATTATCACCGAATACTTTGATCTCGATAGGCTCGGCCGATGTGGTGAGGTCGCCAAGCATGTCGGATATCACCTGGCCAAACTCAACCTGCAGCGCGGGTTGGGTTTCCTCAACCATTTTGCGCAAATCGCTGATCACCTCTTCGGTGCCTTTGGTGCGATCTTTTTTTAGTTGGATGAGGTAATCACCGCTGTTAGGCTCTGTAATAAAAAAGCCCATTTGTGTACCCGTGCGGCGCGAATAGGCAGTTACATCGGGATGCTTGATGATCTGTTTTTCTATCTGGCGCAACATCCGGTCGGTTTCTTCCAGTGATGTTCCCGGAGGTGATTTATAGTCGAGCACGATGGCGCCTTCGTCCATATCGGGCAGGAAGCCGGTCTCCAGCAATGGGGGGACAATCACAATTACGGCAGCCAACGCGGCAATAATAATAATGCTTACATAAGGGCGCAGGATAAAGAAACTAACCCACTTTTGTTGTTTAACTGTGTGTATTTCTTCTGCGCTGGCTTTTGCTGTATTTAATTTAGGCTTACGCGTTACGAGCAGGTAAATTACCGGTAAACCGATCCAGGTTACAAAGAATGAGCTCAGCAAGGTTATGATCATGGTATCGGTAAGCACCTTGAAGTATGCCCCGGCCACACCCGTCATCAAAACAAACGGAATAAAAATTACGATAGTACTGATAGATGAGCCCACCATGGCCGGGAAAAGGTAATCAATAGCCTTGCGTACCAAATGGCTGCTCAACTCGTCCGGGTGTTCTTCGTGTACCCTGTGGATCTGCTCAACCACTACAATGGCATCGTCAATAATTAACCCTATGGATGCTGCGATAGCACCCAGCGTCATGATATTAAAAGTATAGCCAAGCCAGTATAGGATAAGTAATGTAAGTCCAAGTGTAACCGGGATGGTAATCAATATGGTTATACTTGCCTTGAATGATCGTAAAAAGATCACGGCCACAATAATAGCCAGGAGTAAACCTACCCAAAGGCTGTCACTCACGCTCCTAACCGACTCGTTCACAAAATCGGCCTGAACATAATATGGCCGTATACTTACACCCCGCGGGAGTAGTTTTTTCAGCGCGTCAATCTTATCGGCCATATCGTTACTAACCGAAATGAGGTTGGCATTGGGCTGCTTTACTACAGCTATCAGTACCCCATCATGCCCGTTGGCGTTGATACGGGTATACTCAATCCCTTCGTTAACCTGGATGCTTGCAAAATCCTTGAGCCGTACTATTCTTTTGCGGTTGTTGCTGATCACAAGGTCTTCCAGTTGATCTTTGGCATTGATGGTAGCATCAGTAACAGTGAGGTACATGCGCTTATAATCAGACAGATAACCCTCTGATTTTACAAAATTGGTAGTAGCAAGCGTATTGCTGATAATATCAGGTGTGAGGCCCAACGAAGTCATTTTTTGCTGATCGAGCGTGAGCCAGTATTCTTTAAGTTTACCGCCGATCACCCTGATCTCCGATACCCCGTCAACCTGCGAAAGGAATGGTTTTACTGTGTATATAGCTAACTGCCTTAATTCAATAGGGGACAGGTTATGGCTCTCCAAAGTGTAACCGCTTACCGGTAAAATGGAAGGGTTCATTTTAGCCACACTTATATTTACATCGGCAGGAAGGTCGTTCTTGATCTGGTCGATGCTCGACTGGATACGCTGCTGGCTGAGGTCGATATCAGCATTCCAGTTGAGCAGTGCTGAAATTTCACAGCTTCCCCTGCTGGTAGTACTGCGTACCAGTTGCAGATCCGGCACCTGCTTAATGGCATTTTCCAGCGGTTTGGTAACCGTAACCATCATTTTATTTACCGGCTGCAGGCCCTCGTCGGCAATGATTTTGATCTTGGGGAAAGTGATTTCAGGAAAAAGCGAAGTTTGCAGTTTTGAATAAGCAAACAAACCGCCCATAATAATCAGGGCAAGTACCAGGCCTAAAGGCTTGCGATGGGTTATGAAGTAATTTTTGCGCTGGTTTTCCTTCATCACTCTACAATTTTCACTTTAGCCGTATCTGCCAGTCCGTAATTACCTGTAACCACTATTTTATCATTCGCCGAAAATTTGGGGGTTAAAATTTCCACCCTGCCGCCGGCTTCAATGCCTTTGGTTATGGCGGTTTTTACGGCGGTAGTAGGATTGATCAGCTTCATTACCCAAAACTCCGTTTGTGTTTCATTGCTTAGTATGGCCGATTTTGGAAGTGATAGCGTATGCGGGCGTATCGACTTAATGATCCGCGCTTTAGCTACCAAATTTTCAGGGATGGGATTGGCGCTGTTTACCTTAAGCACAATGCCCTGGGTTTGCGACAACGAATCAACAGCAGGCATTGATGAGCTTACCTGTGCCGTCAATTTTTCACCGCCGGGCAGTACAAGCTGTACGTTCTGGTTGTTTTTTACATAGCTACGCAGTTCATAAGGCAATTGCATCACAAATACAAAGCTTGAGCGGTCACTGATCACTGCAAGTTGTTCACCATCCTGCACGTAATCGCCCTGCTGGTGACTGAGTTGGGTAACGTAGCCATTGCCGGCAGCTTTTATTTTATTTACGCCCGAAAACTTAAACGTAGTATCCAGCACATTGATGCTGTTGCCAATGCTTTGCGCTTCCTTGGTTTTTATGCTGAATAAAAACTCGCCTTTATTTACATAGTGCCCCGGCAGGATATTTACCTTTTGGATATAACCGTTGGCATTTGCCTTAACAACATTTTTTTGCTGAAAAACAGATGTGGCGCTAAGGTCAATGTAATCAACCATAGCACTATCGGCAACCGTGGTTACGGTTACGGGCGTTTGAGCTGCTGTTTCTGCATCGCCGGCATCATCTGCAGGAGTGTTGCCTTTGCAACTATACAGCAAGGTTAAAAGGCCTGCAAACAGGTATATATGTTTAAATTTCATGTTATTTATTCCAGTAATTGAGCTGATTAATGAGCTGCAGCTTATTAATATTGGTTTGTGTTTTAAGGTTTTTTATAGCAAGATAATTGTTAATCGCCAGTACCAGGTCGGCTACCCGCACATCGCCAGTTTGCAGCAGTTGGGTGTCAACTTTTACCAGGCTTTCGGTGTATTTCATTTGTTCATCTATCTGGGCTAACAGCTTTTCAGAACCATCAATCTGCTGGTTTAACTGGGCAATCTGTTGGCGGTATTGGGTATCGAAAAACGCTTTGTAGCTGCGCCGGGTATCCTCTTCTAACGACAGCTTACGGTACTGGATCTTGCGCTGACCACCGTCATACAATGGCAGCGTAAAGCTAAAACCAATACTGGCGCCGAAATTTTTATATGCCGGTCCGCTTAAAAAATCGGAGTTATAGCCGCCATCGGCCAGCAGATTGATCTTAGGTTTGTAGCTGAAATCCACCAATGCACGGCTATTCACCAGCTTAAGGCTATCCGTTTTATACTGGTTGAAAAAGATGCTGTTGCTGATATCGGCCCGGATAGTTTTTTGAATACCGGGATCCTGTAATTCGATGTAACTGGTATCGGCAATGCCGGTTAAATAGTTAAGCGTTGTATAGTCATTTTTATATTGCAGCCTTGCCTGCGACAGCGTTAGTTCCTGCTGCTTAAGGGTAACCAGAAAGGTAAGGTAATCGCTTTGGCGGTAAACATTGGTGCGGGTCAGTTTTTTAAGCACCGCTTCCTCCCGGTTAAGCAGGCTGATCACTTCCTGGTTAAATTTTACCTGCTGCAGGCTGCCGTAGGCAGCTATGTATTGTGCAGTGACTGCCTTTTTCAAATCCTGCTCAGATATTTTAGCGGTATTGAGCACCGATTGCGATTGCAGCTTAACTGCGTCGATCTGGGCGGCGATATTTTTTTTGCTATCCAGCGATTGATTAATACCCAATAGCGCATTGAGTGTATGTTCGTTGGTTATAGCAGGCGCATAGCCATAACCGCCGGCAACCGGGGCATAAAGGCCGGCACTGTTAGCGCTAACCTGTGGCCTGTAACCTGCCCTGATCCGGAGGCTGTCCAATTGGCCTGAAGCAACCTGGTTTTGCAGGTCTTTTAATAGCGGACTGTTGTTTTTGGCAAGCTCCAAATAATGTTCAAGATTGTAGGTTTGTGCCTGTGTAGCAGCACTAAGCAGGCAAAATAAAAAGCCGAAAACCCATTTTATCCGGATGGTCAAAATAATATATGTTGTGTTAAATAATAGCTAAGCTACAGGATAATTCTGGAAAAAATTGGTAGGGGCAGTGTAACAAATTTAAAAGTTAACCGTGAAGATATGATAAGGTGCTTTATAACTGTAAACCAGCTGATAACCCAAACTTTCGCAGATCTGTTTGGATATGGTAAGCCCCAATCCGCTGCCCTCAGAAGTTGATGCTTTATGAAAGCGGGTAAAGATATTTTCAGGATTTAAGGCTACCTGTTCGCCGGTGTTTTTGATGGTTAAATTTTCGGCTGTGAGGCTGATGATGATCTCGCCGCCTGTACGGTTATGACGTACCGCGTTGATGATCAGGTTATTTAACAATATCTCAATAAGGTAATTGCTGGCTTCAATTTCCTTTTTACCAATTGTTGAAATAACCGTTATTTCTTTGTCGCTGAAAATATCCTCCAATTGATACAGCAAATCATCTATAAGTTCCTGTAAATCCAGGTGCTGTCGATCGTTCAGAAGTTTGTTCTCAATCTTTACCAGTAATAACAACGATTGATTAAGCCTGCTCAGCCGCGATACCGCGCTGTAAAGGTCATTGAGTAACTTGCTTTGATGCTCGCTAAAGTTTTCTGTCTGGATCAGGGTATCCAGTTTGGAATTGATCACAGCGATAGGGGTAAGCAATTCGTGCGAGGCGTTTTCGGTAAAGGTTTTAAGGTCTTTATAGTCTTTTTTTACCCTTTCGGCCATGGCGGTAACTTCGGCCTGGAGTTCGTTAAACTCGTCGATAGTAGTATTGGGAGACGGCATTTCGCGGCTATCGGTAACGTTGAATAGTTTCAACTCGCTCAGGATACTGTAAAATGGCTGCCAAAGCCGGCTCAATATGAGGCGGTTGGTAATTACCAGCACCAGCAGCAGTAATAAGATAACGCCAATGGTAATGCCGAAGATGATCTGGATCAGGTCTTCAGTTTCTACTTTCGATTCAACTATCAGAATTTTATAATACCTGTCGCCAACTGTCACCGAACTGACCAAACCGCGACCTGATTCCGGCTCGTCTTTTTCGCGGTAATAAGTAGTGTTAAAAAAATCGCGTTTAACGGAATTGGGTTCGGCCGAAATAAAGGTGATCTGCTGGTCTTTAGAGGCGAAAACCTGGGGCAGGTGGTGATTGAGCTTTACGTAATCAAAAACTTCCTGCTCTTCAACCTTAAGTGAATTGTCTTTTTGATTAGTAAGGATCAGGCTGATGGCCTGGTAATATATAACGCCGGTTATCAGCATGATAACGATAGTAGCAATTAAATTTACCCGGTTATACCTTTCCGAAAGCTTCATTATTGATCGGCAAATTTGTAGCCCATGCCATAGGCTGCATAAATATAATCCTTACCGCCGGCTTCCATTATTTTTTTGCGGATGTTTTTGATGTGCGAATAAATAAAGTCGAAATTATTGGCCAGGTCGATGCCATCGCCCCATAAATGTTCGGCAATTGCGTTTTTTGAAATTACCTTGCCTTTGTTGGAGATAAAATAGATAAGCAAAGCAAATTCTTTACGGGTAAACTTTACAGGGGTGCCATTTACGGCTACCGTTTTAGCCATCAGGTCGATACTGAGCTCGTTAAAGTTAAGTACATTGCTGCCATTGAACATTTTACGCCTGATGATGGCAGATACCCTCGCCTTCAATTCCGAAAGGTGAAAGGGTTTTACCAGATAATCATCAGCACCGAGGTCAAGGCCCTGGAGGCGGTCATCGAGCGAGTTTTTGGCCGATATGATGAGCACCCCATCGGTGTAGTTATTGGCTTTGAGCTTTTTTAATATATCAATACCATTACCGCCGGGCAAGGTGATATCCAGCAGGATACAATCGTAACGGTATAATTCAACCTTTGCGAGGGCTGCTGCATAGCTGGCCGCGGTTTCACAAATGTTGCCGGCTTCTGTAAAATATTCTTCAATACTTTCGCGCAGGCCCTCTTCGTCTTCGATGATGAGTATTTTCAAAACGTTTTTTTTGATAAAGTTAAAATGCCAATTTGTACAGATTCTGGATTTTGAGTAGAGGCTAACAGCTATCTCACAGATTTTATACAGAATACATAAGCAAATTTGCATTTAGCTTGTTGCAAGTTAAAAACAAAATTGGATCATTATGTGGTGGATCTACGCATTACTTTCGGCACTGTTTGCGGCGCTTACAGCCATTTTTGCCAAAATAGGGATTAAAGGAGTTGATACCGACCTCGCTACGGCTATCCGTACCGTCATAATCCTGATCCTGGCCTGGGCCATAGCACTTTTTAAGGGGAGCCACGGCGGTATCGGCAGTCTTACTAAAACCAACTGGACTTTCCTCATTCTTTCGGGCTGTGCAACCGGCCTTTCGTGGATTTGTTATTTCCGCGCCCTGCAGTTGGGCAAGGTAAGCCAGGTTGCCCCTGTTGATAAACTAAGCGTTGCTTTGGCCATAGCGCTTTCTGTTATTTTTCTGGGCGAACCCTTAACTTTAAAAAACGCTATAGGCGCGCTGCTTATCATCGGCGGCACAATTGTATTGATTTTCTAATCTTTTTGTAACATGCTCATATACAATGTAACAAGCATATATACATAACAAAAACATATTGTAACAAATACACTTCAATACCATTTAATTCAGATTT
Source organism: Mucilaginibacter sp. Mucisp73 (assembly GCF_059491465.1). Lineage (NCBI taxonomy): Bacteria > Pseudomonadati > Bacteroidota > Sphingobacteriia > Sphingobacteriales > Sphingobacteriaceae > Mucilaginibacter > Mucilaginibacter sp. Mucisp73. Next base: position 695,521 of record NZ_CP168507.1, read on the forward strand.
AATCCAATCTTTCTTATAAAATTTGTGGTTCCAAACACCCGTATTTTATAATGAAATCTGTTTTTTTGATATTATTTTCTTTTATTTTTATAACCACCTTACACGCCCAAACTGCCCCCGGAGCCAGGGGGAAAATCACCGGTAAAGTTACCGATGCCACTACAAAGCAACCGGTTGATTATGCCACCGTATCTGTATTTAAACAAGGCGCTGCTTCACCCTTCAATGGCATCAGCACCGACCCTAAAGGAAATTTTAGCATAAATAACATCCCCGCCGGGGAGTATAAAATAACAGCCGAATTTTTAGGTTACCAGAAAGCAACTATCGAACATGTAATGGTTAAAGATGGAGCCGTATCATTGGGCGAGATCAAATTGGCTCCGGTTGCTAACGAGCTAAAAGGCGTAACCATAACTGCCAAAGTACCTACTGTTGAAAACCGGATTGACAAAATGGTTTACAACCCTCAAAACGATTTAAGTGCACAGGGCGGCGTAGCTATTGATGTATTGAAAAAAGTACCGCAGATCACGGTTGATATTGATGGTAATGTGGAGCTTCAGGGCAATGCCAATATCCGTTTTTTGATCAATGGCAAACCATCAAGCATTTTTGGGGCCAGCCTTGCCGATGCTTTGGCCAGCATCCCGGCCAGTCAGATCAAAAGTATTGAGGTGATTACCAGCCCGGGCGCTAAGTATGACGCGGCGGGTACGGGAGGTATCGTAAACATTATCTTAAAAGATAGCAAAGTGCAGGGCGTTAACGGCAGCGTTAACCTATCGGCAGGTACCCGCCGCGAAAACGGTTCATTTAACCTCAATGCCCGTAAAGGCAATTTTGGGGTGAATGCTTTTTTTAGCGGTAACGCCCAAATTAATACTAATGCACCTAATACCCGTAACCGCGTATCAACCGATTCGGCCAATAATAAAACTACCTTGTTCCAGCAGGGAAGTAATAACTTTAAACGTAATGGTTACGAATCAGGGATCAATTTTTCGTGGGATATTACCCCTAAAGATCAGCTGACCGCAGGCGTAGGTTTTAACCATTTTGGCAACCATGGCAACGGAATTACCAACCAGGATCAAAGCGAGGTTGACGCAACAGGTAACCCGATATCTGATATCAGGAGTATCCGTAACTCAAGCAGTAAGTTTAACGGTACTTCAACCGATGTGAACCTGAACTATAAGAAAACCTTCGCCAAAGAAGGGCAGGAGCTTGACATACTATACTCATCAAGTTTTGGCCGTAACTCGTTCAGCTCATTCCAGCGCCAGGATTATGATTCAGGCATAACTTCGTCCGGTATCTCTAATAATAACCCCGGTAAGGACAGGGAAACCGATATATCTGTTGATTATACCCAGCCGGTAAGCAAAAACTTTACGCTTGAAACAGGCGGTAAACTTGTATTTAACCATATCAACAATAATGTTATAACGGATACGCTTTTTGGCGGTAATACCTTTGTGCCCAACCCAAGCCAAACCTATGGTTTTACTTACGACCGTAAAGTGTATGCCTATTACCTGTCGGCCTCAACATCGGTATTTGATAAGTTTTTGGATGTGAAAGCTGGTTTAAGGGATGAGTATACCACTACTACAGCCGATTTTCAGGGTGTAAATATCCCATCTTATAATATCCTTGCGCCATCATTGGTTTTCTCTCATAAGTTTGGAAACGGTGGCGAATCACTTAAATTAAGCTACACCCGCCGCATTCAACGCCCTGATTACGGCGACCTGAACCCTTTCCTGAACATCAGCGACCCGCATAATATCAGCACCGGTAACCCAAATCTTAAACCCGAAAAGGGCGACAACTTTGAGTTGGGTTATAACAAATCATATGATAAGGGAGCCAATATCAACATAGCGGCCTTCTATCGCCGTAATACCGATGATATCCAACAGTTCACTACCTTTTACTCCACGTTTGATGTAAACGGTACTACTTATACCGATGTGTCATTAAACCAGCGTTATAACATAGGCTCGGAGGAACGCATCGGTATCAATATCTATGCTTCGGTACCGGTAACCAGTAAGCTAAGCCTGCGTACCAATATGATTTTCAGCGACAGGCGCAGCACCAATCCTGGTTTCGCCAATGTAAGTGCCTTCGCGTACCGCCTTAACCTCAACGCGCAATATAGCTTTGGTCATGATTTGAGCGCCGAGTTTTTTGGTAACTACAATTCATCGCAAAAGGGCATCCAGGGTACCAATCCCAAATTTGTGTTTTACAATTTCGCCATGCGCAAAATGTTCATGAACAAAAAAGCCAGTATTGGGCTTACAGCTACCAATCCGTTTGCCAAATATGTGAGTCAAAGCTCATCAACCTTTGGCAGCAACTTTTATTCAACCAACCTGAGGCTGGTGCCGGTACAGTCGTTCGGCATAAGCCTGAGCTATAAGTTTGGCAAGCTTGAATTTAAGAAGGATCGGGAAAAAGATAGAAACAATGATCAGGATAATAATGGAGGTGACAATGGCCCTCAAACTGATAAGGGGAAATAACCTCACCTAAATCCTCTCCAAAGGAGAGGACTTTAAAAACAAAAAAGCGATGAGTTATCATCGCTTTTTTGTTTAAAATATCTATTTAAAGCCTTCTCCTTTGGAGCGGGTTGGGTGAGGTTACCCGTTCTTGATCAAAATACTTTCAATGATCAGCGTTGTATCTTCACAGCTGTCGGTAGCAGTTTCCATGGCTGCAAAAACATCGGTATATTTAATTAATTCAATCGGATCTTTTTCATTATTAAGCAGATCGGCAAAGGCTTTATTGTGAACTGAATCGGCCTGGGCTTCCAGTTTTTTGATATTGCTGCAAAGCTCAAAGATCTCAGCCGATTTGTTCAGGTTATTCATCGCGTTTACCGCTTTTTCAAGCTCTGTACTGGTCTTAAGGATCAGCGCGGCCAAATCTATCATTGGCTGGGTAATAACAGGCACGTTGTAAAGGTTGATCCTGCGGGCAGCCATGGTAATCCTGTCGGCTACATCATCAATGGCTGATGCCAGGTCGCACATATCCTTACGGTTAAATGGAGAGATCAGCATCCGGCCCGATTCGGAGAATACCCTGTGTGTTATCTCGTAACTTTTAAATTTTAGCTTATCAATATGCGCAAAATTAAACTTCTGCTCATATGATGTTGGGGCGTTAACGGCTTCATCCAGTAGCCTGGCCATTTCGGTAACATTGGCTACAGCAGTGTTGAACAAATCGTAAAAAACCTGGTTTGAGTTTGGAAATATCGATTTTGAGTTAGTGCTCTTCATTGATCTGTCTTATCAGTCCGTGAATTTACAGTAGTTATATTAAGTGGATTTTAAAATATGTTACTATAAATTATTCAGCGGATAAAAGTAACCATTAATATAATGCCAAATGTTAAGTTAATGTTAAGAATGGTTAGGCCAATGTAATAAAACAAAATTAATGAGATTATAACTTGTTGATTTAAAGTAAAAAGAAACCTGTATATTGAATGAAGAAAATTGTGTAACATTTAAGTTTAATTAAAACAATCCTGCCATCTGCAGTATTGTATTTGTATTAGTCAATCCAATTATGAAAGCCGGGGAAAAGCATTATAAATGCGTAAACAGCAAAACAGGTTACGCCATTTATTACCATTCGCTGGGTAGGGAGCTCAGCAATGAAGAAGTGAAAGCCGAATTAGAAAAAATACGTGCGCGTGTAGCTATTCAAAACGGTATTTACCTTGAAACACTTTACTGGGAAGAAATGAAGCAGGATGCTGAACTGACGCAATAGCAGGCGCGGTTTTGCAAGGGGGTATAACTAATTTAAAATGAGTGTTTTTGCAAATAAATACTTATATTTAATTGCCATTATATAACCAATTTAACCTGCTATTATTCCCGCTTATGAAAAAGATAGTTTTATCGCTGTTAGCGGCATGGTGTTGCTCTGTGCCTGTTTTTTCACAAAATAATAAGCCGGTTTCACCTTCCGTTCCTTTAGATGCGATGGTGTCGCGCCTGCAAACTTTATCGGCCAGTAAAGCGGTTGAAAAAGTGTACCTGCATTTAAATAAACCTGATTACAATGCAGGCGATACCATATACTTTAAAGCATATGTAACCCTGGGCGAACAGCATGAGCCTTCAAAGTTAAGCGGCATGTTGCATGTCGACCTGGTTACCCCCTCCGATTCCCTGCTGCAAACAATCCAGCTGCAAGTGGTTAATGGCTTGGCCGCAGGCGATTTTAGCCTTCCCGGTATCTTGCCCGGAGGAACCTATCGCATCAGGGCTTATACTAAGTGGATGATCGATAACGGGCAGAATTTATTTGACCGGCAGGTAAACGTCAATGGGCGGGCATTTGCGGGCAATAAAGCGTTAGTGGTTAAAGCAGGTAAACCTATTATCGCTTTTTTTTCGGAAGGGGGAAGTTTTGTAAACGGTATACCAACCAAGCTGGCCTTTAAAGCGGTAAGTGCAAACGGGCCGGGGCTTGATGTTAAAGGTGTTGTGGTTGACAACACCAATGCCGAAGTAACCAGGTTTGAATCGAAACACCTGGGCATGGGGCTTATATTTATTACTGCCGAAGCAGGTAAAACTTATAAAGCAAATTTAACCTATACCGATGGTACCAAAGCGATAGTGGATTTACCGAAAGCCGATAACGAGGGGATCACGTTGATGGTTAACAATGATAATCCTGATAAACTTGGCATTGAAATAAATGCCAATAAAGCTTATTACCTTAAAAATAAGAACAAGGAAATAGGGATAATTATTTATTCGGCCGGTAGTATCCGCTCGGTAAAAACCGCGCTTGATAACCAGGTGCTCGACCTAAATCTCAATAAAAAAGATTTTAAAACAGGTATAACCCGGATAACGCTTTTTTCGGAGCAGGGCGAACCACTCAATGAGCGCCTGGTATTTATCCAAAATCCCGACCTGTTAACAATTACATCTGTTAGCGATAAACCTTTATACCCGGTAAGAGGAAAGGTGCATATTGCTATCAATACTAAAAACAAAAACGGAGAGGCGGTAAAAAGCTATTTATCAGCATCAATTATTGATGCCGGTAAAGCGTCTGTAACCGGAGATGATGAAAATAGCATATTATCAAGTCTGCTGCTAACGTCTGATCTGAAAGGGGTAATTGAGCAACCCAATTATTATTTTGCTGATGTTAGTAATGATACCCGGTTTAACCTGGATGTATTGATGCTAACCCAGGGGTATCGCCACTTTGAGTGGAAGCAAGTGCTCAATGACAACAACACTGCCGTAGCTTATACTGCCGAAAACGGTTTCGATGTATCGGGCCAGGTAAAAACAATTTCGGGGAAGCCGGTTGATGGCGGTACGGTAACCCTGATGCCGCAGGCAGGCGGGGCTTTATTAACACAAACCACCGATCAGGATGGTAATTTTACTTTCAAAAACCTGGTTTATGATGATAAAACCCCGTTCATGATCCAGGCTAAAACAGCCGAAGGGAAAAGTAATACCAAAATATCCATTTCTCCGGCAAAGGCGTTAACAAATATTAAAACCGGAGATTTGATGAGCCCGGCACAGGGGGTAAACAGTGCGGGCTTTGATAAAACAACGCAACAGCCGGTTTACATAGCTGATGCGAATAGCAGGGCACTTAATGCGGTTACTATTAATGAAAGAGGTATTAATGCCGGTAAACTTACTACAGAGGTTTTGGGGAAAAATAACCTGCGAGACCAAAGCACCCTGTCAAACGGGTTGCAGGGCCGTTTAAATGGTGTTGTTTTGAGACAAGGCGTACCCTACCTGGCTGATAAGGTGAACCCGGCCATGCAGGGAGGGCCAATGTTGATCGTAGTTGATGATACCGTAATACCGGCCGGAACAAGTATTGATAATTACAATGCTGCTGATGTTGAAAGTGTAAATGTGTTAAAAAATAACGATGCTACCATTTATGGTGTAAGGGGGGCAAATGGGGTATTGGTACTCAAAATGCGGAAAACTCAAGCTCCGGTTGTTTCAAATAATGTGATGTCGCCAGGCTTGCTGTATTTTACAGCAAAGGGTTTTTACAAAGCCCATACCTTTTATTCACCGGTTTATGAAGCATCAACGGGTGCTGATAAGAAACCTGACGCAAGAACCGCTATATACTGGAACCCCGATATTGTAACCGACAAAGATGGTAATGCCTCGTTTGATTTTTTTAATGCAGATAGCAAAGGTAATTACCGTTTGGTGATAGAGGGTATTGATGAAGCAGGCAATATAGGACGGAGCATATTAACTTATAAGGTACAATGATGCCGGCGCATAAAAAACCCTGCCATGGTAGGCAGGGTAAAAAAACCACAACAATTGTTTAACCTTTGGGCTATGAATCCCTCCGGTCGATTCCTAATTGCAATATGATCTTTCAATTATTAAACAATATAAAATCAAAATAGTTTAACCATCAGGTGTTTATTTTCAGTGTTTTATGTGTTAAAATCACCTCTCGAAGGTATTTAAACGAATAGTTGTTTTTAAACCAAATTTCAATCTATCTTTATATTAAACAATTTATGAGAAATCTTATGAAAAAATCATTTCAGCTCAAAGCAGCATTCCTGTTTGCTTTCGCCTTATTAGTATCAGCGGTAACCTTTGCCCAGGACAAACCAGCAAGCCCGCGCGATAGCGTTAGCGGTACAGCGGCTGGTTCAACTATTACTATTAACTATGGCAGCCCATCGGTTAAAGGCCGTAAAATTTGGGGCGGTCTTGAAGCTTACGGTAAAGTATGGCGTGCAGGTGCTAACGAGGCCACAACTTTTACAACAACAAAAGATATCAAAGTTGAGGGTAAACCACTGGCAGCAGGTACTTATGGCTTTTTCCTGATCCCGGCCGAAAACGGTACCTGGACAGTTATTTTTAACAAAGTGGCCAAACAATGGGGCGCGTTTAAATACGATGAGTCAAAAGACGCCCTGCGTGTAAACGTAAAAACCAAAGCCGCGCCAATGCACGAAAGATTAGTTTATACAGTTGATGCAAAAAGTTTTTGCATGTTCTGGGATAAGATCGTAGTGCCGGTGTCTGTAAGTAAATGATATTCAGTAACCTTGTTTTTCACAATTTTGAAAGCCTCCTGCCAAGGGGGCTTTTTCTATTACCCGGGTTTTTAGCGCGCAAAAGCATTCTTTTTTAAACCTGAACCCTAAAGCGCTATATTTACCTTAGATAATGCGCTACCCAACCAACAAAAAACCTGTACTAAAAAGGATCATCGCGATAATATCATTGGCATTGGCTATTTTTTTGCTGATGCTGTTTGCTGATCATCCGGCCGCTGTTGAACGTTATTATGCCAATGGTTTTTACATTATCATTTGCCGGGTTTTTCATTCCGTTTTAAACATATTTCCGTTTAGTGTTGGCGACATCGTATATATAGCTGTGGTTATTTATTTGATTTATGCGGTAATCAGGTTAATTGTCCTGCTGTTTAAAAAACGGTTTCAAATGGCTGGGAAACTTTTTTTAGGATTGGTTATAGGTATCCAGGCGGGCATTGTGGCTTTTTATATGTTGTGGGGAATGAACTATTTCAGGCTGCCGGCCTCCGAGCGGCTTGGGCTCAGGGATACGGCTTTTACAACTGCCGATCTTAAAGCGGTAACCCGGATCCTGATTGACAGCGCCAACGTTACCCGTGCACGGCTTACACCGGCAGACTGGGTCCAAAGTAACACCCATATTTATAATACGGCACGGCATGCCATCGGCGTGCTCAGTAAAGATTCTGTTAATTTCAGGGCTTATAATCCTGATGTAAAACCATCGATATTGACGCCATTATTAAATTATATCGGTACCTCGGGCTATTATAACCCTTTCACCTCCGAAGCCCAGGTAAATTACCAGATGCCCATTTTTAACCGGCCCTTTGTGGTATGTCATGAAATGTCGCACCAGATGGGGTACGGGGCGGAGGATGAAGCTGATTTTGCCGGCTTTGTGATCGCCGTAAAATCACATGACAGGTTATTGCGTTATTCGGCATATCATCTCGCCGTGCAGGAATTCATGCATTCGCTTGGTGTCCGTGATACTGTTGCTCATAAAGAACTCAAATCGCTCATCAGCAAAGATGTACGCGGCGATTATATCACCGAGCGTAATTACTGGCTGGCCTACGAAAACAAGCTGGGCGCTATAAGCAGTATTTTTTACGATAATTTCCTGAAAGCCAACAACCAGCCCCAGGGCCTCGAAACCTATAACCGCATGGTGTTGTTAGCTATGGCGTGGTACAGGGATAGGTGGGTTCATTAGTAGTTCATTAGTTGATGGTTCATGGATCATGGCCGAATTTGAATCTCGTAGTGATTACCACTAATTGCCATGAACCATTAACTATGAACCATGATCTCATTCATAAACAAAAAATGCGTTCCGTATCTCACCCCGGAACGCACACAATATCACGTCTCAAATGATATTGAATCAACTAAATCTCAGATATCATCTTAAATGCGTACCCAAGCTCTTCATATTCGGATACCGGAGTGGAAACCGGTACAGAAATTTATCAAATGTTAACTATACAGTTTTAAAGTACAGCAAATAATTACCTCAAAAAAGCCGATTGTAAATAATTGAATAAAAACGGCGCTGCTATGTAATTATTATGAATTAATCTCCAAATTTACCTCAAAATCTTTAAAAAGCCTCGTTTACTTCACATTTATATGGATAAATTGTTTGGTAAAATTGCTGTTACTATAAAAGCAAATTTTATTATTGTTTCAATGTTTCTTCCTGCTTTGGTTTTTGCTCAAAAAATTAATCAAAAGGAAATAAAACGGGAGAAAACATTAGCAAAGTCAGTAACCATTATCAGGGATAATTGGGGAGTTCCTCACATTTATGGAAAAACAGATGCTGCTGTTGTTTTCGGATTGATGTATGCCCAGTGCGAAGATAACTTTAAAGGCATTGAACGCAATTACCTTTACCAGTTAGGTAAACAGGCCCAGGTTGATGGCGAAACTAATTTATATACCGACGTGCAGCTGCAACTGATTGCCGATAGTGCCGACGCCATTAAAGATTATAAAACAAGCGCCCCCTGGTTCCGGAAACTATTGGATGCTTTTGCCGATGGCATTAACTATTACCTGTACAAACATCCCGAAGTAAAACCCAAAGTATTTAAACATTTTGAACCCTGGTACGCGTTGATGTTTACCGATGGCAGCGTTGCCGCTACCGAAACAGGTGGCATTAAACTAAATGAAACCAAAGACTTTTACAGCACCGCCCCCGAAAAGCTTGGCGCGGTAACCGACCAGCCTGCAAAAAATGTTTATGATATGGTGAACGAGCGCGAAACCGGTTCAAATGGCTTTGCTATAGCACCATCCCAATCGGCATCGGGCCATGCTTTGTTGTATATCAATCCGCATGTACCGTTCTATTTCCGCAGTGAGGTTGAGCTGGTAAGCGATGAAGGCCTTAACGCGTACGGGGCTGTTACCTGGGGCCAGTTTTTTATTTACCAGGGCTTTAACCAGCATTGTGGATGGATGCATACCAGCGCCTATGCCGACGTGGCCGATCTTTACGCCGAAAAAGTGAGTAAAAAAGAGGGTAAATGGTATTACGAATATGATGATAAGCTGAGGCCCGTTATCACCCGTAAACTATCTTTCAAAATAAAGCATAACGATGAGATTGAACAGCGCTCCATAACAGGCTATTATACCCATCATGGCCCGGTGCTTGGCGCCAGGGATGGTAAATGGCTGGCACTTAAAGCTAACAACCGCTCATATAATGCCTTGGTTGAGTCATGGCTGATAACCAAGGCCAATAACCTGGCCGAATACAAAAAGGCCATGAACATGGTATCAAACGCTACAAACAGTACCGTTTACGCAGATGATAAGGGGAATACAATTTTTTGGTATGGCAACTACATCCCCAAACGCAATCCCAAATATGACTGGAGCTTGCCTGTTGATGGCAGTACATCGGCCACCGAATGGCAGGGTACCCACAAGCTGAGCGAGATCATCACCAATGCCAACCCCGCCACCGGCTGGATCCAGAACTGTAATTCAACGCCGTATACGGCTTCGGGCACGTCAAGTCCGGATAAAAGTAAATACCCGGTTTACATGGCCCCCGACGGTGAAAACTACCGGGCGGTAACTGCTATCAGGATTTTAAAAGATGCGAAAAACCTTACGCTTGATGGCCTGGTAGCCAAAGGGTATGACCACTACCTGGCCGCTTTTGATGATTTGTTGCCCTCACTTTTTAAAGCATATGACGCAGCTCCCGATTCGGTTAAACAATCGCTTGCCGGGCCAATAAAGATCCTGCAGCAGTGGGACAGGAATACCGCTATCCATTCTGTAGCCAGTTCGCTCGCTATTGAATGGGGCACCCTGATGATAAAAGCGCTGCCGCCGCCTCAAACCGATCAGGAAAGCACTTTTATTACCCGGCGCTTTCAAACGCTGGTTAAAACCATAAGTCCGGCGCAGCAGTTGGCCTGGTTAAACGATGTACTTCAAAATTTGCAAGGCCGTTTTGGCACCTGGAAAGTGGAGTGGGGGGAGATGAACCGTTACCAGCGCCCGGATGATGGCATTAGCTTTGATGATAATAAACCCAGTATCCCGGTTGGTTTAACAGGATCGGGCTTTGGACAGCTGCCATCGTTCCAGAGCCGCACCATGAACACCAACAAGCGCTATGGATATTCGGGCAATAGTTTTATCGCTGTTGTGGAATTTGGTACACGGTTAAGGGCTAAAAGCATCGTAAACGGCGGCAGCTCTTTTGATCCTGCATCAAAAAACTTCACCGATCAGGAGCAGGGGATTATTGACGGTAAATTTAAGGATGTGCTGTTTTACAAAAAAGATGTTTTAAAGCATGCGCAGCGCAGCTATCATCCCGGCGACTATTTTAAATAGTAAAAAGTATATTTGGTAAGTTAAAAAATGAAGAGAACCCTGTTAATTGCCTTATTGTTGTTTTGCAGCGCAGCGTTGTTTGCCCAAAGCATAACCATTAATGATCTGGCAAATATCTCCAATCTTTCAAACGCCGAAGCACACAACTATCTCACCCTCGGAAAAAAATTTAAGCGCCAGTATGTCCAGGATGTTAATGGCAACAACATTGAGCACCTGAACAGGATAGGGCCGGATAATAAGGAAGAAACTATTGTAATAGGCGTTAACAGCAAGCTAAGCAGCGGGGCTATATTGCGTACCGTTACCTACACCACTTCTACACCGAAACACATCATTAACTTAATAGGCCAGGCAAAACACATGGGCCTGATCATGAAACTCCACGGCTCTGATATTAAAAACGATATCTATCTGTTTGATAATGATTTTTTCCATATCGTAATATTCCTTAATCATGATAATATCTCCGGCTCGGTAGAAGTGCACCAAAAGGAATATTTAGGTTTTGATTGATTCTGAACCGTGATTTTCGGGATTTAAGGATTGCCGGGATGATAGTCGAAATATCCCTGGCTATTTAAAATTCCGTCCATTTAACAAATTCAAAAAACAGTTCAGACAAAAATCCTGTCCATCTAATAGATTCCTTAAAAATCCCGTTTCAGAAAAAAAACTGACAATCCCCAATCTCTAAAAATCAAAGTTCAAAATCAACGCTATCAGCGTAATCAAAACACATCAACGGTTCGATGCCAAAATAGTTGAACATTTTGTTTAATTCCAGATAACTATTTACCTGCAAACCTTATTTCTTTGTATTACCGATATAAACTTTTTTGAGAGCTATTCTATGAGCCAGCGATACTGTTTAACCCTCGATCTGAAAGATGACGCGGCACTCATTGCCGAATACGAAAAATATCACCAGACTATTTGGCCCGAAATTCATGACAGCATTATCGCCAAAGGAATCACCAAAATGGAGATCTACCGTTTTGATACCCGCATGTTCATGGTCATGGAGGTTGATGATACTTTTAGTTTCGAAAAATCGGCAGCTTTAGATGCGGCGAACCCTAAAGTAAAGGAATGGGAAGATTTGATGTGGAGATTTCAGTCACCGGTAAAAAATGCGCCTGCGGGTGCAAAATGGGTTTTAATGGACAAAATTTTCTCCTTATAAATAGAATAGTTATGCTAAAGAAACTACAATTACTGCTGATGTTTGTATTGCTGATGGCCCCATCGGTATTTGCCCAAAAAATGATAGGCACCGAAACCGACGCCCAGAAAGAGAAACGCATGGAATGGTGGAAGGACGACCGTTTTGGTATGTTCATTCACTGGGGCCTGTACTCGCAGGCTGCCCGTCACGAATGGGTAAAGCATAATGAAAAAATTGATAACGCCGGCTATCAGAAATATTTCGACCAGTTTAACCCTGATCTGTTCGATCCGCAAAAATGGGCGAAACAAGCCAAAGCGGCCGGAATGAAATACGCCGTGCTAACCACCAAGCACCACGAAGGATTTTGTTTGTTCGATTCAAAATTTACCGATTATAAAGCGCCAAACACTAAAGCCAAACGCGACCTGGTACGCGAATATGTGAACGCCTTCCGTGCACAGGGTTTGAAGGTAGGCTTTTATTATTCGCTGTTAGACTGGCACCACCCCCAATACACCATTGATGACCATCATCCGCAGTCGCCTGCTGATAAAAGTGATGCATCATACGCTAAGCTGAACAAAGGGCGTGATATGGCCAAATACCGCCAGTACATGCGCGATCAAATCACCGAACTGCTAACCAAATACGGCAAAATCGATATCCTTTGGCTTGATTTTTCTTTCCCCCGTAAGGATGGGCACGGTAAAGGCAAAGACGATTGGGGATCAGTTGAATTGCTTAAGCTGATCAGGAAGTTACAGCCGGGCATTATTGTAGATAACCGCCTTAATTTGGAAGAGTATAAAGACGGCGCCGATTTTGAAACCCCTGAACAGGTAAGCACCGCCGAGTTAGCTAAATACCGCGGCAAAACCTGGGAAACCTGCCAAACCTTTTCGGGTTCATGGGGGTACTACCGTGATGAAAATACCTGGAAAACCCATCGTCAATTGCTCGATCTGTTAATTACTTCGGTAAGCAATGGCGGTAACCTGATCCTGAATGTAGGGCCAACCGCCCGCGGTGAGTTTGACTATCGTGCTACCCGCGCGCTGGATAGCCTGGCTTACTGGATGCATGCCAACAGCAAATCGGTATACAACTGTACGTTTGCTCCTGATACTTATAAAATACCAGAGGGAACCAAGCTTACTTATAACAAAGCGGCCGGTAAACTGTATATACATTTGTTTAACTATCCGCAAGGCAAGCTGATTTTACCTGGTTACAAAGGCAAGATCAAATACGCGCAGTTTTTAAATGACAGCTCGGAGCTTTTATATAAGGATGGCAGCGGCGACGACCTGGAGTTAACGCTCCCCGCACAAAAACCGCCGTATGAAATTCCGGTAATTGAATTTACGCTTCAGCAATAAGCAAAAAAATATTGTCCTTACTAAAAAAAGGGCCGATCATATACAAATAATGTCAACACAAAAGGAAACATATTTAAGGATCCATCCGCATGATAACGTACTGGTAGCCTTACAGGACCTGCCGCAGGGAACCGTTATCACGTTTGATGGACAAACTTTTACACTGGTAGATAAAGTAGCGGCAAAGCATAAATTCGCTATCAACGAACTGCCGGTAGGCAAGGAAATTTACATGTACGGCGTACTGGTAGGCAAAGCCTCAGCAACCATACCGCAGGGTGGTTTGTTAACCACCGAAAATGTACACCACGCGGCCGAAGGTTTTCATTTGGGCGATCGCAAACTACAATGGCACCAGCCTGATACGACTAACTTTGAAGGCAAAACCTTTATGGGCTACCACCGTGCCGATGGCTCGGTTGGCACGGGTAACTATTGGATTGTGGTACCGATGGTTTTTTGCGAAAACAGGAATATCAACGTATTAAAGGAAGCACTGGTTGATAAGCTTGGCTACAAAAAAGCCAAAAGCTATGAGGGCGATGTGGAGCAGTTGATGGAACTTTACCAGGCCGGTAAATCTGTGGAGGAGATCTTGAACGCCGATATCCAGGTATCCGAGGATAAGCCAAACTCTAAACGCCTGTTCAAAAATATCGACGGCATTAAATTTTTGAGTCACAGCATGGGTTGCGGCGGCACCCGCGAAGATTCAGATACCCTTTGCGGACTCATTGCAGGCTATATTACACACCCTAACGTGGCCGGCGCAACCATATTAAGCTTGGGCTGCCAGCATGCGCAGGTAAGCATTTTACAAAATGAAATTGCCAAACGGGATGCTAATTTCAATAAGCCACTGGTTGTATTGGAACAGCAAAAAGTAGGTACCGAAAGCGAATTGTTAAAACAAGCTTTGAAGCAAACCTTCGCCGGTTTGGTCAAAGCCAATGAAACAACCCGCCAGCCGGCACCATTGTCAAAACTGTGTGTTGGCTTGGAGTGCGGCGGTTCGGATGGTTTTTCGGGCATCTCGGCTAACCCGGCATTGGGTTATTTGTCTGACTTATTAGTTACCATGGGCGGCTCGGTGATCCTTTCAGAGTTTCCGGAGCTTTGTGGCGTGGAGCAGGAACTGAGCGATCGTTGTATCGATGTAGAAACCGCTAACCGCTTCATGCACCTCATGACTACTTATAATGCACGTGCAGAGGCGGATGGATCGGGCTTTTATGCTAACCCATCGCCGGGCAATATCCGCGATGGATTGATCACTGATGCTATCAAATCGGCCGGTGCGGCTAAAAAAGGCGGTACGTCACCGGTAACAGCGGTATTGGATTACCCGGAAAAAGTAACCAAACCCGGTTTGAATTTACTATGTACCCCTGGCAGCGATGTGGAAAGCACCACTGCCGAAGTTGGCGCAGGCGCCAATATCGTATTGTTCACCACTGGCTTGGGTACGCCTACAGGCAACCCGGTAACTCCTGTTATCAAGCTATCAACCAATACGGCCATGTTTCAACGCATGCCTGATATTATAGATATTAACTGCGGTACCATCATTGAAGGTACCGAAACCATCCAGCAGGCCGGCGAGCGGATCCTGGATTACGTGATAAAAGTAGCCAGCGGCGAAGCCGAACCAAAGTCGGTAAAACTCGGCCAGGATGATTTTATTCCGTGGAAGAGAGGGGTTTCGTTGTAGGCAGCCCCACCCAACCCTCCCCGGAGGGGGGAGGACTTTCGATTTGCGTGGAGGCATAAAGTTGTAGGTGACAACACCAACAACGGCGAAAAAAAAGCGGGGGATTGTGCGATTCCCTCCCCTGGGAGGGTGTAGGGAGGGGTTTCTTCGATATGCTTAATCGGCAAGCATGGTGTATAAACCCCTCCCTGCCACCGCATAGTCCAACCGCACCCCTCCCGAGGGAGGGAATTGAAAAAAGTTGTTGGTGACAATACCAACAACGGAGTTGAGAGATAAATTAATAATAACCATAAAAACAAAAAGTCTCCCCTTCCGGGGGAGATTTAGAGGGGGCCCGGCCCGTACTTATGTTCAAACTAACCAATAAATCAGTAATTGTAACAGGCGGCGGCAGCGGCATAGGTAAAGCTATGGCCGTGTTATTTGCACAGCAAGGCGCCGAAGTTCATATCATCGAATTAAACGATCAAGCTGCAGCTGACACCGTTTACGAAATAACTACCGCTGGCGGAAAAGCTACCGGCTATGCCTGCGATGTAAGCAATCAGCAGCAGGTTGTGGATACTTTCTCCAAAATAGGCAAGATAGATATCCTGATCAATAATGCAGGTATTGCACACATCGGCAGAGCAGATAATACCAGTACCGAAGATTTTGAGCGTGTGTTTAACGTGAATGTTAAAGGCGCTTACAACTGCCTTTACGCGGCCCTCCCGGCAATGAAAGCCAATGGCGGCGGCGTGATCCTCAACACGGCTTCAATAGCGGCCAGCGTTGGTATTACCGACAGGTTTGCTTACTCCATGAGCAAAGGCGCCATCCATGCCATGACTTTATCGGTAGCGCGTGATTTTCTGCATGATAACATCCGTTGCAACTGTATCTCGCCGGCAAGGGTGCACACACCTTTTGTGGATGGGTTCATCGCCAAAAACTACGCCGGTCGTGAGGATGAGATCTTCGAAAAGCTCTCAAAAAGCCAGCCGATAGGCAGGATGGGCAAACCGGAAGAAGTAGCAGCTTTGGCGCTTTACCTGTGTTCGGATGAGGCCGGATTTATTACCGGTACCGATTACCCTATCGATGGCGGCTTTATCACCCTGAACAATTAAACCTGACTTGATATGATCAAAAAGCTATTATTAATGGGTATACTGCTTGGCGCCGTACGCGCGGGCGCTCAAACCTACACGCCAACGGCCGATAATCTTGCTGCAAGGCAAAACTTCCAGGATATGAAGTTCGGTTTGTTTATTCACTGGGGTATTTACAGTGAGCTTGGCGCAGGCGAGTGGGTAATGAACGAAAAGCATATCCCCTATGATAGCTATAAACGTTTGGCCGACTTTTTTAACCCGCAGGCTTTTAATGCTCACGAATGGGTGATGTTTGCAAAAAAAGCGGGCATGAAGTATATCACCGTTACCTCGCGCCATCATGATGGGTTCAGCATGTTTGGTACTAAAGCATCGCCGTACAATATTGTTGATGCTACTCCTTACCATAAAGATCCCTTGATGGAACTGGCGCAGGAATGCGTTAAGGAAGGCATCGAACTGCATTTTTACTATTCGCTATTGGATTGGGGCCGTAAAGATTACGCCTACGGCAGTCCGATAGTTGACGGCAAACCCGCAAATGGCGATTGGGACAGCTACATCAATTTCATGAAAACCCAGCTTACCGAACTCATCACCAAATACCCGGGAGTTAAAGGCATTTGGTTTGATGGTCATTGGGAGCGTGATGTTAACTGGCATTATGACGAGATCTACGGATTGATCCATAAACTGAACCCTGCTATACTGGTAGGCAATAACCACCACCTTGCGCCAAAAGAGGGCGAAGATTTCCAGATGTTTGAGAAAGACCTGCCCGGAGCCAATACAACCGGCTTCAGCGGTAAATCAAAAATAGGTGCATTACCTTTGGAAACCTGCGAAACCATTAACAACAGTTGGGGCTTTAACATTACCGACAGGAGCTTTAAGTCATCTAAACGCATTATCCATTACCTGGTTAACGCGGCTGGTCTGAACGCCAACTTTTTATTGAACATAGGCCCGATGCCAAACGGTAAAATTCAGCCTGAATTTACCGATACACTGGCTGTTGTAGGCGCCTGGGTACAAAAAAATGGCGAAGCGATTTACGGTACCCGCGGCAGCGGAATTCCGGCACAGCCATGGGGAGTTATCACTCAAAAAGATAAAAACCTGTATGTGCATGTCATGACAGCACCGCAACAACCATACGTTTTCATTCCGCAATTAAAAGGAAAAGTAACTAAAGCCGCTTTACTGGCCGATGGCAGCGCGGTGAAATTTAAACAACAAACCGAGGGCGTGTTTGTATATCTTAGCGGCGTGGCAACAGACCCTAACGATACAATTATTAAACTGATAACAAACTAATACAACGACAATATGAAACTTATACGATTTGGCGAGATTGGGAAAGAGAAGCCGGGAATTATACAAAACGATAAAAGATATGATGTATCGGCCTTTGGCGAAGATTACACCGAACAGTTTTTTGAAACTGACGGACTTAGCCGCCTTGCTGATTTTATAAAAGATAACTTACTGCCCGAAGTTGCCGATGATGTACGCTTAGGAAGTCCTATCGTGCGTCCTTCAAAACTGGTTTGTATTGGTTTAAACTATGCCGACCATGCCAAAGAAACCAATGCACCACTGCCACCCGAGCCGGTGATCTTTATGAAAGCAACCACCGCTATTGTTGGTCCGTTTGATGATATCATGATCCCTAAAAACTCCGTAAAAACCGATTGGGAAGTGGAACTGGCTGTGGTTATCGGCAAAAAAGCATCGTATGTGGAAGAAGCCGAGGCTATGGACTACGTTGCTGGTTACGTACTGCACAATGACGTAAGCGAGCGTGAATTTCAACTGGAGCGTAACGGCACCTGGGATAAAGGTAAAGGCTGTGATACCTTTGCACCGCTTGGCCCGTTTTTAGCTACACCTGATGAAATTGCCGATCCGCATAACCTGCGGCTGTGGCTAAAAGTTAACGGCGAAACCATGCAGGACGGTACTACCTCAAACTTTATATTTAACCTGCCGCACCTGATCTCGTATACAAGCCAGTTCATGACCCTGCTGCCGGGCGATATTATCTCGACAGGTACACCTGCAGGGGTTGGCTTGGGCATGAAGCCGCCGATCTACCTAAAAGCAGGCGACGTGGTAGAATTAGGCATTGAAGGCCTGGGCGAATCAAAACAAAATCTGATAGCTTATGCTAAAAATTGATGCACATCAGCATTTCTGGCAATATAACCCGGTAAGGGACAGCTGGATCACTGAAGACATGCAGGTAATAGGCCGGGATTTTTATCCCGAAGACCTGTTACCTGTGCTGCAAAAACGCGGCATGGATGGCAGTGTCGCCGTTCAGGCCGATCAGTCGGAAAAGGAAACGGAATTTCTGTTAGATCTGGCATCCGTTAACCCCTTCATCAAAGGGGTAGTAGGCTGGATAGATTTGAAAGCCGATGACCTGGAAGACCGCCTGCATCATTTTAAAAAATATGAAAAGCTTAAAGGCTTCCGGCATATCCTGCAGTCGGAGCCCGACGAGCAATACATGCTTGATCCGGCATTTAAAAAAGGTATAGCAGCTTTGGGCAAACACGGATATACTTATGATATCCTCATCTTTCCGAACCATTTGCCGTATGCCGCACAGTTGGTAGGCGAATTCCCGGATCAAAAGTTTGTGCTTGACCACATGGCCAAGCCCTACATCAAAGCCGGGAAAATAGATGGCTGGAAACAGGATATCGAAAAGCTGGCAAGCTATCCCAATGTATCCTGCAAGGTATCGGCCCTGCTCACCGAGGCGGACTGGGACAACACCCCGGCAGCTGATTTTATCCCTTATATCGATATTGTATTCAACGCTTTCGGTATCAACCGGGTAATGTTTGGCTCCGACTGGCCCGTTTGCCTCCTGGCCGGAGGCTATGAAAAAACAATGGAGGTAATGGACCTGTATGCTGAAAGACTTTCCGCTACAGAGAAGGAGTTGTTTTTTGGCGGGAACGCGACTGCTTTTTACAGCTTGTAGCTGGTGTTACTGTTGATGTAAATGACAGGCGATCCGTGGGGACACGGATCGGAGAGGTTAAATTAATTCATTACCCGGCGTTCGTGTCCTCACCAGAAGTGTTCGGAAGAAATAAAAAAAGCGAGGATTGTGCGATTCCCTCCCTTGGGAGGGTGTAGGGAGGGGTTTCATTCACAGACTTATTCGCCCGAAATGAAGTATAAACCCCTCCCTGCCACCACGAAATCCAGCCGCACCCCTCCCAGGGGAGGGAATTAAAAATCTTCCGAACACTTCTGGTATCCTCACGAACGCTTGTAATTTATGTCATTGGATAACCCCCACGGCTCCCCGGGAAAAATCGTAATAATTTGTAAAATACATTTAAAGATGGTGCGCGGGGCGCGTTAGTGATAGTAGCGGATACCGGCCTTGTGGCTAATGTCTGTGCAGTATGAGCGTATAGCACGGGCCGCAGGCAACGCCCATGTTCTGAACCGGGATTTGGGCGGATTATACGGATTTATTGGATTTCTCTTGAAATATCTCCGGCTATTTAAAATCCTGTCCATTTCAGAGGCTGTTTAAAAACAAATAAAAAGCGCCATCGATATGACATGGTTTGATAAGTCTTAATCTCATCAAATTTCGCTCTTTTACGATACTTCGCCACTGTACTAAAATCACTAAACTGTACTGTATATTATTTATTTCAAAACGATAGGCTCTATTATCAATATGATAGCGCAGTGTTTGGTGCATTTAATTATAAATCAATTAAATATCAGCATAAATGTAATATTAAGGTAACACAGAGCGTCAGATATAAGTGTGGCACACATTTAGCTGTATGTACACATGATGGGTATAAAATAACATTAAAAAGGCGAACCATTTCTCTCCCGATAACGTTATATGGATACCAATCAGACTTAAATTTTTATGTTAGACGTTATGTACACAACCCTGTTACAAGTTGTAGTCCTGCTTGCGGTTTTCATTTTGCCGATGTTCATATTTGGCAAAAGGATCAGGAACAAAAAAGTAAAGACCGTTAATTACAAGATAGATACCGATACCTCTGAGGCCCGATATGCTATTAATGAAAATGGCTTCCTTGAAGAAATAAACACAGGCAAGCTGTCAAAGCACCGTAGTTGAGTGCAAAAACATACAAAAGCAAAGCACGCTTTTGCCCGCTTTGCTTTTGTATTTAAAAACTGAACTTATTACTCCTGTTTTTTCAGAAACCCTTCTCATCCGCGCTTGGGCCGTAGCTGCCCGGTATCGGGATATCCAGCAAACGTAAATAAACTCCCAACTGTGCCCTGTGGTGTACAATCTGGCAGTAAGTCATCCTGATCACTTCTGCTTTTGTCCGCTGATTAAGGATCTGTTCGCCATTACGGAGCGTCCAGATTTTATCAAACGTACTAACGTCAGCTTTTTGCAGGCTCGAATAGCCGTCGGCCAGTGAGTCTTCAAATAATTTCAGCAAATCGGCAGTGCCGCTTACTTTTTTAGGCTCGTAAGGTACAGTGGCAAAATCCAGTTCATCGGTATTTAAGGTAATAGTAACCCAGGTAGGCAGTTCAGCAATATGGGTAGATAGCTGTTCAATGGTCATGCTTTTAGGATGCGGTTTCCACTGGTATTTATCGTCGGGGATGCGGCTCAGCATTTTTTCGGTGGTTTGAGCTTCCTGCTCCATCTCTTGCAATAACGATTTCAAAGTGTCCATAAGTGTTGTTGTTTGTTTTATGATGTAAAGTAACGGAGGGGTAATGACAGCCCTATGTCAGCAGGGACCGGGGAGGGTAATATTATTTTTCTGAACCGTGATTTTTAGGATTAGAGGATTAATCGGATTCTCTTTTTTAGATAAATGATTATATAAAACGGAACTTTTCCGTCAGCAGATAAGTTTCGGGTGAAAGCAGGCAGAACAATGGTGGGCTTGTGTGGCTGCAAAGGCATTAGCGAATTTTGCCGGGAGAGGAAACGGGTAAGGCCAAGCAAAATTTAGCAGCCGTGGTTCTGCCTGTTTTGCAGGGCAAAGGCATGGCGAGGCATGGAGGGCGGACTGTGGGCAAAGAAACCTCTCTGCTGACTTGATTTTTTGGTTACTTTTGTATCAAGACAAAAGTAACAGCCACCGCGGCAAATGAGCGGCGAATGTATGTTGTTTAAAACCTCAGCTCATTTAATTGGGCGTTGCCTGCGGCCCGGGCTTTCCGCTCATACGCCTGCAGGCATTACGCTCAGGGCCGGTATCCGCTGCAATCCCTAACGCTGGCTTTTGCTAATTTAAACTATGAACTACACACCACCACAGCTCCGCACCGTTAACGTGATCCGTTACGTAACGCCTTTGCGCGAGGGCGGGTCATTACCGGCTATTGCCGAAGCCGATGACGAATTTTTATATGTACTAAAGTTCCGTGGGGCAGGCCAGGGGGTAAAAGCCCTCATTGCCGAACTTATTGGCGGCGAAATAGCGCGCCTGTTAGGTTTCAAGGTCCCTGAGCTGGTGTTTGCCAATTTAGACGAAGCCTTCGGCCGTTCGGAAGCTGATGAAGAGATCCAGGACCTGCTGAAGTTTAGTGTGGGGCTTAACCTGGCGCTGCATTATTTGTCGGGCGCTATTACTTTTGATCCGGCGGTAACTATTGTTGATGGCAAACTGGCTTCGCAAATAGTTTGGTTCGATTGTTTGCTTACCAATGTAGACCGTACCGCCCGTAATACCAATATGCTGATATGGCATAAAGAATTGTGGATGATTGATAACGGCGCCGCGCTGTATTTTCATCACTCATGGAACAACTGGCAGGAAATGGCTACCCGCCCGTTTTTACAGGTGAAAGACCATGTGCTGCTGC
The DNA here is from genome assembly GCF_059491465.1 of Mucilaginibacter sp. Mucisp73. Lineage (NCBI taxonomy): Bacteria > Pseudomonadati > Bacteroidota > Sphingobacteriia > Sphingobacteriales > Sphingobacteriaceae > Mucilaginibacter > Mucilaginibacter sp. Mucisp73. Next base: position 717,734 of record NZ_CP168507.1, read on the forward strand.
CCCGCGCCAACCAACTGGACACGGTTGATGCTGAATTTAAAGCAATCCTAACGCCCGAAAAGATCCGTGATGTAGTTGCGTTGATTCCCGACGAGTGGATCACCTACCGCGATTTTGAAGAAACGCCTGATGAGGTACGAAATATATACGCGGAGTTTTTAATAACCCGGCTGACCGCTTCAGAAGTATTTGTTAACGCCGCAAAACAAGCCCTATATGCAGGTATTTGAGTACGCCATAATCCGCGTTGTACCAAGGGTGGAGCGCGAAGAGTTTATCAATATAGGGGTGATCCTGTTTTGTCCCAAACAAAAGTTTCTAAAGGTATTGTTCAAGGCTGATGACGCAAGATTAGCTGCCTTTTGCGGTGACCTTGACCTGGATTGCCTGAAGGAAAATATCAATTCGCTTGAGCGGATTTGCAATGGCGAAAAAGATGCAGGGCCAATAGCCCAATTAGATCAGCCCTCACGCTTCCGCTGGCTTACGGCTACACGCAGCACAGTGGTACAGGCATCAAAAGTACATCCGGGTATGACTGCTGATGCGGAGGCAACGCTGAACAGGTTGTTTGAGCAGATGGTGTTGTGATGATATTTGCCCGTGAGGACACAGGCAAAGGGGAAGACAAAAAACTCGCGCTCGTTTGTAACGAGTGCGTAGCTGGGTTTGCGTTTACAACGCACAGGCGATACAATCGCCAAACCATATTAAGCACTCGTTGCAAACGAGCGCAAGAACATTAGCTTAACACTACATTACCTCTCATCACGCCATTTCTCCCTCATCATAAAATCAAATCCATTAGTTTTATAAGCACAATTATAAATGCAGGGATATGAACATCAACCGAAATCTGATAAACAGGGCCATGCTGCTTGCTGTCGTTTTCATTATGGCGGTTTTTACAGCCATAAGTACCAACGCCCAAAGCAAAAAAAAATTCAAAGTAATAGCCTTTTACACCGGCCGGAGCGACCTGGCACATATCAGCTTTGTGCACGAGGCTAATCGCTGGTTTCCTAAAATAGCTAAAAAGTACAATTTTACCTACGACAGTACCAATAACTGGGCAAATATGAACCCTGAGTTTTTGGCCAAATACCAGGTAGTAATATTTTTAGACACCCGCACTGATAACCCCGAACAACGTGCGGCTTTTGAACAGTATATGAAAAAGGGTGGCGCATGGATGGGGTTCCATTTTTCGGCCTTCGCGCTTACACCTTCGGACTTTCCGCAAAACTGGGACTGGTACCATAACGAGTTCCTCGGTTCGGGACAATATGTGAGCAATACCTGGCACCCAACTTCGGCCATTTTAAGAGTTCAGGATGCTAATCATCCGGTAACCAAAGGCCTGCCCATCACTTTTAAAACCAACCCTAACGAATGGTACCGCTGGGAACACGATCTTCGCAAAAATCCTAATATCGATATCCTGCTGGCGGTTGATTCAACAAGTTTTCCCTTGGGTACAGGCCCAAAGCAACACGAGATCTGGCATAGCGGTTACTACCCCGTAGCCTGGACTAATAAAAATTACCGCATGGTTTATTTCAACATCGGCCATAACGATATGGACTATGACGGCGGCACCAACAAAGAGCTTTCTCAAACTTTTGAAAATGCCGATGTTGATAAGCTGATCATCAATTCGCTGCTTTGGTTAGGCAGAGGGAAATAGTGTCACCAGCCCACTGAAGCGGAAGTTTTATTTTTACGTGGGTTTAGGCGTCCACGCCTGAACCGTAACTTAAGAAAAAAACTCTTCAAAAGTGGGGGAATGTGCGATTCCCCTCTTGAGAGGGGCGGAGGGGTGTGTTATTCTACGTGCGGCTTATCGCTTGTATAACACACCCCTGCTCCCGCTCTTTCCCACCGCGTCTCCTCTCAAGAGGGGATTTTAAAGCGCTTACGCTAAATTAATCCCTTAGGTAGTGGTTATGGCGTCCACGCCTGAACATGGTCATGGATGGAGCGTCTATCGCTCCCGGTCACAGGCAAGAAATTCCTGCGTATCAGGGCGCAAAAAACTATCGGAAAAACAGACCATAAAAATGGTGTCGCTACTTTGTCAGTATGTAAGACAGATAAAGCCTCCATTTGGCTTTTTTCTCCAAAAAACGCTAAAAAATCAGCAAAAATTACACTTTTAAATGCTACTAATTTTAAACTTTCGAAAAAACGTATTTTAAACTCTTTATAGTTTTAAGCGTTGATTATCAGTATTTTAATAATATTTCAGGCAAATGGTTAAAATATTGAATATCAACGTGTTTCATAAAATGGGTGTACCGCGTTTTTACATTCAGAATTTGGAACACTCCAGTTTTCCGGAAAAATAACGCCGGCAGGATTTTTAAATTTTTATGGGGAATCAAAAAATTGGGACACCCGTTTTGTTACAATTGGAATGCAGGACTTCGTCGGGACAATGTAAATAAAATACCTATTGGTATATTTTAAAGGCCTTTTGCTTATTTTACAGGCGAAATCCTGCCTCGCTTATGAAAAAGTTAAAAACGGTATTTAACCAGGTAAAATCTCTTAATGGCGCCGAAGCGCCTGGTATGGTTAACTTGCTATGGCAATTGATCTGTTATTCGCCTAAAATGCCGGTCCGCCTGCAGCAGCAACTTTTGCTTGATGAAGCCAAAGCATTTACGCTTGAAGTAGACGATCCTCATTTTGCCAAATCTACTTTAAAGTTCAATGGGTTTACCTGGGGAAAGGGGAAACGCAAAATACTTATCACCCACGGCTGGGGCTCAAAAGCCGCCGACTTTGCCGAGCTTATCACGGCTTTAAAAAACATTAATGATGTGCAGGTAATAGCTTTTGATGCACCGGGTAATGGCAGCTCGGAGGGGGAGCTGTCAAACCTCTTGCTCTTTGCTAAAGCTGCAACAGCGGTAATCAAAACCTTTGGCACACCCGATGTGCTCATTGGTCACTCGTTAGGTGCAATGGCCAATGCCATCGCTATTAAGGAAACGGCTATTCAGCCTGCCTTGCTCATCAGCATTGCCCCGTTGATTAATCTGAAAGAGAATTTTATAGCCAGCCTGAACGCGGCCGAAGTAGCCCCGGGTTTACAGGATCAATTCTTTACTGATTTTGGGGCACTGTTTGATATGGAGGCTTCGGATTTTACACTTCATAATTTATATCCTGCCGGGCTGGTCGGGAAGCATTGGTTAGCCTATGACCCGGATGATAAAGTTGCACCCTTCGCATTCCTGGAAAACTTCCTTATCGCTCATCCCGAAGTTGAAACCAAAGTATACCAGGGCCCCGGTCATGAACGCATTATTAAAGATGAACTTGTTATATCAGATCTCGTTAGTCTGATAGCTTATTTTACATAAATTGCTTTAAGCTTTAAGCCTTCCGCTTTTAGCTCTCATAAAACTATTTAGCGGCCATCACCTCATCCATGGCTTTCATAAAAGTTGTCACTTCAATTTCGTTTCGGTGTGCCTTTAAATATGCTAACAGCTTCCTGTGCGCATCTGCGGGGGTAACCAGGTAATCGCCGCCTACACCGTGAAACATGAAGATGCCCAGTCCGCCGCTTTGTTGTACTTTCTTTACAAAATCTATCAGGGCATCGCCGGTTACCGGGTTGCCTGTTACGCCCCATGAGGGCACTTTTAATGGGTCGAGGTTTTTAAAATCAGTGATCACAGCATCCGGTCCGCCACCTATACGGGCGTATTTTGCGAGGCCTGCTTTACGCAGGGTATCAACATAGTTCACGCCGCCAACTTCAAGTTCAGTGCAGGGGTAGGCATAAGTGCGGCCGCCGGTTTTACCATCAAGGGCAAAAAGCAGGGTGTTCATTTCCTTTATTTCGCGCACCATGATATATGGGGTATAATTGGCCGAATTGTCGGCAGGATTAGTTTTTACATTTAGCAGGCACGGATGGTACAAAGTGTGGTTAGCGAGTTCGTAACCTTTTTCACCTGCCTGGCGCCAGCGGGGTAATGAAGCTTCGGTCATGTTTCCGGTTAAAAAGAAGGTGGCGGTAAGATGTGCCGAATCCAGCTGCGGAATGGCAATGTTTAGCTGCGAAGTTAGCCCGTCATCATATGTAAGCACAATGATGGCTTTTTTGCGTTTGGTTTGCTGCGCGTTGGCAACAAATAAAAAGTTGAGCAATAACAGAAACAGCGCTAATTTTTTCATGACGAGGGCTTTGGATTAATTGGCCTAAAATAAAAAAATCCGGTTGATAACCGGATCTCTTCATAATTTTAACATACCTCGCTCTGCACCCCCGAATAATATTTTAGCTCGATCAGGTCATGCGGCAGTGTTTTGGTATTCCAGGCATGATGAATAGCCAATGCCGTACCTACGGCAGTTGCCTGCGCCATCGACGCGGCGTAAACTTCCAAATGAGGGAAGGCCAGCGCCAGCAGGTGCATGAAGACACTGTTTTTACTAAAGCCGCCATCTACAAAAATGCGCTTTACCGTACAGCCGTTTAAAACATAATTGGTTGATATGGTTTGCTGGGCAATAATATCAATCATGAGTTGGTGGTAAGCTTCAACATCATCGGCAAAACTGTTTAAGTCGCGTTGCTCAAATGCCGATTTCTGTAACTGGTCGTCATTTTCATTTGCCTGTAGTGACGGCTGATTATTTAACCGGGCTGCAATTGCAAGATCATAATTTATGGTACGATACCTGATCTCGTCCTGGTTAAAATGGGCGGCTATTCTTTTTACTTGCTGCTCATATTCATAACCCGTAAACAAGCGTGAGGCTTTCACCGGGCTGCCTTTGTATTGCAGGTAGTTAAGACAATCATGCTTCAGCTCATCAGCCGTAAGCGATGTTTGGTTAAAAGGGTTAAGACTGATTGACCAGGTACCCGTAGAGATCAGCACAAAGGGCATATTAAAGCTAACGAGGTAAGGGATCAGCGCTGCCGAACTATCGTGCAACCCAATACCAACTTTATAAGTGCTGCCCGGAAACTCGGCCGGAAGTACGCTATCCGCGGGATGCAGAGGTGCCATCTTGGACAAGATCCCTTCATCATTAAGCCAGTTGTGATAGGTGTTTTTAGCGAAATCCCAAAGGGTAGTATGGCAGCCGATACTGGTTAAGTCGCTCACCATTTGCCCGCTGATAAGATAGCTCATATACTGGGGTAGGTGTAAGGCATACTTTATCCGCTTAAACACTTCGGGCTGTTGATATTTAAGCCTGTATAACTGTAATCCCGAATTAAGGTTGCCCAAAACCGGCGAGGCGGTCTCTAAAGCAAACCTGGCTTCGTCGCCATAGTTTTCATAAAACTGCCTGCTCAGTTCAGGCGGATATGGCTTAAGGTAATTATACAGTGGGGTAAGCGGTTTGCCGTGTTCATCAACATAAACAAAGCTGGCACCGTAAGTTGAAAAGTTGACTGCTTTAAGATCAAACTCCTTATGCTTAAAAATTTCGCGCAATGAGTCAAACACCGATAACCTGAGGCTGTCGAGGTTTTCACATGCGTCTCCATCTTCGTCGTGGGTTTCCAGGAAGCGGGCTGTCCGTTCAAAAACTATCTTGTAGTTCTCATCGAACAGGAACAGCTTCTTGTTGGTTTTACCCACATCAAAAACGGCTATAACAGGTATCGGCTCCATAGGCTTACAATCCGGTTGATACTGCTTTTGCTCCTCTTTCGTTTATCAGTTGCTGCCTGATAGTTTGCTGCCTGTAAACTGCCAGCGGGTTCAGCGCACCGCCTGCCCTTAAGCGGGCTTCGGCCAATAACGGCCGAACGTCTGTGCGATAAGCTTGCTGCAATATTTCCTGGGCTTGTACTACGTCGTTATCCTGTTGTGCCTGTACCAACGCAGGGGTATCCACCAACAATGCTTGCGCATAAGCTATTTTAATAGCCTCAACAGATTGCAGCAAATCTTCAATCGGATCTTTTACATTGTGTGAAGCATCGATCATCCAGCCTATAGAAGTGGCGTGTGTCATGCCGCGGGCGTCCATACCTTCTACCAGTTCGTTAAAGATCAGGAACAACTGGTATGGGTTGATGCTGCCTACAGTAAGGTCATCATCACCATATTTTGAATCATTAAAGTGGAAACCGGCCAGTTTGCCTTCCATCAGCAGTAATGAAACTATCTGCTCAATGTTTACCCCCTGTAAGTGATGACCAAGATCAACTAATGTCTGCGCTTTTTGCCCCAGTTTTGATGATAGCAGGTAAGATTGACCCCAATCGCCAATAGTGGTTGAGTAGAAGTTAGGCTCGTAAGGTTTATACTCAACCCAAACTTTCCAGTCATCAGGCAGGGCCTCATAAATTTCCTGTAAGCTTTCTAAAGTGCGTTCAAACGCGCCGCGCATATTCAACTGACCGGGAAAGTTCGATCCGTCCGACAGCCAAACCGATAATGCTTTTGAATCAAGTTCAACACCGTATTTAATAACCTCGATATTATGGGCAACAGCCTGCTTGCGTACCGCTTTATCTACATGGTGCAATGAGCCAAATTTGTAGCTCAGCTCCTGTGATGGCTGATCCTGGAAAGTATTGGAGTTAACCGCGTCAAAATGCAAACCCAATTGTGCTGCATGGGCTTTGATAGCAGAGGCATTGGATGGGATATCCCAGGGAATGTGCAGCGAAATAGAGTTGCTGCTGCGGTTAAGTGCATGGATCAAGCCCACGTCTTCAATTTTTTCTTCCAGGCTGCGGGGTTCACCACCGCCCGAAAATCTGCCGAAACGTGTACCGCCGGTACCTAAAGCCCAGCTTGGTATAGCAATATTAAAATCAATTAATTTTTGCAGGATAGTATCCAGGTTTTTTACGTCACCGGCAACAAAATCAAACTTGCGCTGATGATCTTTCAGTTGCTGATGATTGGCTTCATCAATTTTATATTTTTCTAACTGCATAATTGGTATTGGTTATAAAGCAAGTTCAAGCGTGGACGCTTAAACTTGCTAAGTTTATTTTGTTCCCTCCTTCGGGAGGGGCGCGTAGGGCTGTGCATTGGCAGGGAGGGGTTATACGCCTTGCTTAATTAATAAGCTTATCGAAGAAACCCCTCCCTACACCCTCCCAAGGGAGGGAATCGCGCAACCCAACGCTTCTTAATTTATCTTAAGCGATGACCATGAACCATGATCTATCAACCATGAACTAACTACCGCACAAACGCCATCGCCACGCCGCCATCAACATTCAACACGTTACCAGTTGATTTGTTAAGCAAGCCGCCGGTAAAGGCGAAACAGGCATTGGCAATATCGGCAGGTAGTATTACCTCGTTCAATAATGTGCGTTTTGCATAGTAGGCTGGTAGTTCATCCACGGTAACGCCGTAAGCTTTAGCACGGCCTTCGGCCCATCCGCCGGCCCAAATGTTGCTGTCGCTGATTACGGCATCCGGGTTAACAACGTTCACACGGATTTTATCGGTGCCAAGCTCGGCCGCGTTCAGTCTGCTCAGGTGTAACTGGGCAGATTTTGCCGAGCCGTAACCGGCGTTGTTCGGTCCGCTCACTAAGGCGTTTTTGCTTACAATGTTGATAATGTCGCCGCCAATGTCTTGTTTTTTCATCACAGCAACTGCAGCCTGGGTAATAAAGAACTGGCCTTTAACCAATACATCGTACAATAAGTCCCAGTCTTTTTCAGTATGGTCGGCAATTGATTTAGAGATGGATAAGCCGGCGTTGTTCACCACAATATCAACGCCGCCAAAAGCTAAAGCAGCAATTTCAAGCGCTTCGTTGATCTGCTCGGCTTTGGTTACGTCAAGTACGGCTGTGGTGTATGAATCTTTACCGTATTGTTTTTTGAACTCTTCACCTGCACCTTCCAAACGCTCGGCGTTCATGTCATTCAGAATAACTACAGCGCCTTCATCAACAAATTTTTTGGCGATAGCTTTACCTATACCACCAGCACTGCCGGTGATCAGGGCAATTTTACCTGATAAGGCTTTTGGTTTAGGCATACGCTGTAGTTTGGCTTCTTCCAATAACCAGTACTCAATATCAAACGCTTCCTGGCGCGGGAGAGAAGTGTATTCCGAAATTGCTTCAGCACCTTTCATTACGTTGATGGCGTTGGTATAAAACTCGGCAGCAACACGGGCAGTCTGTTTATCTTTCGAGAAAGAGAATAAGCCGACGCCCGGATACAGGATGATCACCGGGTTGGTATTCCTGATAGCCGGGCTGTTATCATGCTTACAGGTATTGTAATAATCAGTATACATTTGGCGGTAAGCCTCAAAGGCAGGAGCCAAACGTGCTTTTAAAGCGGTAACGTCGCTCAGGTCTTCACCCGGTGCAAGGTCAAGCACCAGCGGACTGATCTTGGTACGCAGGAAGTGATCGGGGCAACTGGTACCCAATGGAGCCAAACGGTCAAGATCATTGGAGTTGATGAACTCCAATACGCGGGCATCATCCGTAAAATGACCAACCATGTGCCTGTAGCTTGAACAAAAACCGCGCAATACCGGTGCAAGGGCAGCAACCTGTTTTTTACGGCCGGTCTCGTCCAAACTTTCCACTTTTTGGCCACCGAAAACAGGGCCTTTTTTACCGTAGTTTTCTTCCAGGTATTCAGCACAGCGCTCAATAACCTCAAGCGTGTTCATATAGCTTTCGTAAGCTGTATCGCCCCAGGTGAATAAACCATGCGAGCCCAGCATAATACCGCGGATGCCTGGATTTTCGTCAAGGCACTGTTTTAATTGAAGCCCTAATTCAAAGCCTGGTTTTTTCCATTCAACCCAGCCGATGGTGCCGTTAAAAAGCTCCTGGGTTATTTTTTTACCATCTTTTGCTGCCGCGATGGCGATGGCAGCATCAGGGTGGAGGTGATCGATGTGTTTGAATGGCAGGAAGCCGTGAAGCGGCGTATCAATAGATGGCGCTTTCGAGTTAAGATCGTAGATGCAATGGTTAAATAATTCAACCATCTCATCCTCAAATTCAACACCGCGATAGATGTTTTTAAGGCTGCGTAAGCGATCAACATAAAGGGCTGCCAAGCCGCTCTTTTTCAACGTGCCAATATCACCGCCCGAGCCTTTGATCCACATTACCTCAACATCATTGCCGGTAAGCGGATCTTTACTCATCAACTTGCATGATGTGTTACCACCACCATAGTTGGTAAGGCGCAGATCGGCACCCAAAAGGTTGGAGCGGTATATGAGCAGGGCTACTTCATCGCCCGCCAGTTCGGCGGCTTTTGCTTCATCCCACAAATAGCTTACGTGTTTAAATTCAGTTGTTTTCGACGACATATATTTTAATTGTTGAATTATTGAGTTAATGAATTATTGATTTGCTTTTATCGTTGGCTTAGTTAATTCGGCTTTTACTGTCGGTTTTTCGGGTTTTATCTTATTCCCATATCCTACAACCAGTACCGATATTACAATTACAGCTATACCGGCTATTACCGTTGCGAATGCTTTTTTACTTACGCCTTTCCACTCTTTAAGTACCAGGCCCCACGTATTAGCTATCAGGATAATGAAAGCCATGTGCAGGATCCAGGAGCTGGCGCCATTCCCCATTTTGCTTTCGCCCATACCGTAAAAAAAGAACTGTAAAAACCAGGTTGTGCCGGCCAGTGCCGCAAACAGATAGTTTTTAAGCAGGGGTGTTTTTTTATCGGTATAATTATCAAACGTTTTATTGCGTGCGTTTAGCACCATACACCATATAAAGTTAGTGGTTAAGCCGCCCCATAGTATAATAATATAGGTTACATTGTTTGAAAACAGGAAATTTCCCTGTCCCGGATGCGCCGCCTGCCAGATCTGGTTAGCGGTATCGGCCATTGGTTTTCCGGCTTCAATACCGAAGTTGAAACAAGCGCTCAGGATCCCCGAAACTACCGCCACCAGTATACCTAAACCAAAGCGGTAATCCTTATTTTCCTGGGCTATGGTTTTATCGGCCGACAGTTCTTTCTCTTTCATCATACCTGCTTTACCGCATATAATAATGCCCACTACACAAAGCACAATGCCCAATAAAACCATCTGCCCCCATCCGCTGTGCAGCATCAGCGTAAAAGTATCTTTTCCCTCTTTCGGGAAAAGGTCATAATACACCGATGGAATTATCGACCCAAAAACCGAGCATAAGCCCAGGATAATGGTGCTACCCAGCGATACTCCCAAGTAGCGTACCCCTAATCCATATGTTAAACCGCCAATGCCCCACAGCAGTCCCATAAGGTACGTCCAGCCAAGGGTAGCAGTATCCGTATGGCTTATAATATCGGCAAAGCCGGGAATAGTAAGCCATGCTGCCAGCGGTGGCACAATGAGCCAGGAAAAAATGCCGCCTACTATCCAGTAGCTTTCCCAGGCCCAGCCTTTTATTTTTTTGTAGGGGATGTAAAAGCTCCCCGAAGCAAAGCCACCGATAAAATGGAAGATGACCCCTAAAATTACTTGCATATTCTCTGATTGGTTTATATTGGTAAGGCTAATGTAGATAATTTAAATGCCGGAACTGTCCTTTGCTGTCATGGATGTGACCGTAATTTCATCTGAATCAGAATTTACAGAATTATAAGATTTTCAGAATAGGAAATCTCTGTAGAGTATTCTGCTAATTCAAAAATTCTGTAAATTCTGATTCTGACAATCCCGGTTCTCTTTATTATTTTGGCAATCAAATACATCTCCATGCAGGCATATATTTTAGGCATTGATATTGGCACCGGCAGTACAAAGGCCGTAGCGGTAAGTTTAACGGGCGAACCATTAGGTACAGTATCCAGTCATTACCCCATTAATAGCCCCGAGCCCGGTTACAGCGAACAGGATCCGCTGTTGATTTGGGACGCTTTTGTAAAATGCCTTGCGGGTATTACTGCTAAATTGGGCGCCGCTCCGCAGGCCGTGAGCCTGAGTAGCGCTATGCATAGTATAATTCCGGTTGATGAGCATGGCGAAGCGCTGCTGCCTATGATGACCTGGGCAGATGCGCGGAGCGAGAGCATCGCGCAGGCATTGCGTGCAACGGAAAAAGGTGAACGCCTTTATCATAACTGCGGCACTGCGATCCATGCCATGTCGCCCTTAAATAAGTTGCTGTGGCTGCGTGATAATCAAAGTGAGATCTTTGAAGCCGCCCATAAATTCATTTCGATAAAGGAGTTTATCTGGTTCAGGCTTTTTGGTGTTTTTGAGGTTGATTATTCCATTGCGTCGGCTGCAGGATTGTTTAATATTGTAACCAAAGAATGGAATGATGAGGCTCTTGCACTCACCGGTATCACGGCTTCAAAATTATCAGCCCCGGTTAATACCACTTATTACCGTAACAATATCAGGCCCGAAGTAGCTGCATTAACCGGGATAAATGCCGGTACCCCGTTTGTTATAGGGGCAAGTGATGGGGCATGTGCTAATTTAGGCAGCCACACTACCGGCCCGGATGTAGCGGCGCTTACTATAGGCACCAGTGGCGCGGTGCGCATTACCAGCCCGAAACCGGTTTACAATTACGAAGCCATGGTTTTTAATTACCTGCTTGATGAGCAGACTTATGTATGTGGCGGAGCGGTAAATAACGGAGGTATAGCGGTAAACTGGCTGCTCAAAAACTTTTTGCAAAAGGATAACCTTACCGTTGCTGATTATGACGCTTTATTTAATGAGATAGCAACCACGCCTGCCGGCAGCAACGGACTTATATTTTTACCCTACCTGTACGGCGAACGTGCTCCGCTCTGGGATACCAAAGCCAGCGGTACATTTTTTAATATCAAACCGGCACATACCCGGTCGCACTTTTTACGTGCGGGGCTTGAAGGCATTTGCTTTGCGCTGAATGATGTGCTTAAAACATTGGAAGATGCATCGGGCGGGATTACACAAGTTAATATCAGTGGTGGTTTTACCAGTTCGGCAGTATGGACACAGGTACTGGCAGATATCACCGGGAAAAGGCTCGCAGTGCTTCAGTCTGAAGATTCATCGGCACTCGGCGCCATTTATCTCGCTGCACGGGTGTTATATCCTGAAAGTTATGGCATGCTTACCCGTGTTGAACAACAGGATTTTATCGAACCAAATACTAAAAATCATGAAGTATACAGCAAAATGTTCCCGGTATTTAAAAAGCTGTACAGTGATTTAAAGGACAGCATGCATTTGGTGGATGGATGGGAGTGAAGCCGGATTAAAAAAGTTATCATTCCAGCCCCAGCCACTTAACCAATCTCCAGCAACCATATACAAAAAATGGCGCGGCCACTACATCAATAGTGTAATGAATATGCTGTATCAACAGTAATACTACCAATACTATTGCGCAAATTAATGCGATCAGCTTATCTGTTCGCTTTTGCAGGTGGAGGTACACAAGTACCATGGTTGCCGTGTGTCCCGAAAAAAACAGGTCTTTGGTGATAAACGTATGCCCGTAAAACACGCTTGTGCTTGGGTCAATAAGCGGGACAAGGCCCACTGGCGGATTGAGCTTGACCAGGCCGATAGTAATAAACCGGGCAATACAGACAAAATTCAATGTCCAGATATAAGTGATACATACCCTCGGGTTATAAAGCGCCCGCCACATCATGAGCAGGCCCATGCTCCAGATGAGTATAAAAATCGGGACTGAAAGATCGTAAGAGGGTAAATGGGCCAATACCCAATCATTAAGTACAACACCTTCCTGCCTTTTTTCGATGTACTTGAAAAAAGACGGTAGCAGGTTAATGATGATGACTATGACCATAGTGGCGCCCAGTAACTTGAGCTTGCTGGCCCGGGTATCGTAGGCGCTCTGCCAAAGCTGTTTTATATGATAAATGGAGGCTAAATTCAATCTGTGTTTTTTTAAAAGCCTGCAAAAATACAGTTTGCTGGTTAATATTAAGTAATTGTCAGGTATTTGTTAATTTAATAAACTCAAATATGGATAGTGAAAACAAATGCAATTGTGTTGCATTAACTTGTTTATATTTGCGGCATGGATTTTCAAAAGCTTTCACCCCGGCTGGATAATATTGGTATCACCGCTTCAACGCTTTGTGCTATCCATTGTGCGGTAGTGCCTTTGCTGTTTACCAGTTTGCCGTTGGTGGGCCTTAGTTTTTTGGCTAACGCCTGGGTAGAGTGGGGAATGATCATTTTCGCCCTGGTGATAGGAGTGTATTCTATAGGCTTATCTTACCGGCGTACTCATCGCCGTTCAGTTCCACTATTTATGCTTGTATCAGGTTTTGTTATCATCATGGGAGGGCACGTGTTTACAACAACAGGAAAATCCGAGGCTATGATAGTTCCTGTTGGAGGCTTGCTGATAGCCGCCGCGCATTATGTAAATTATAGGTATACCGGTGCCTGCAACCATGATCATAAAACATATAACCTTAAAAAGGTTGAGTAACGGATAAGCGCCAAAGGAAATTCTTTTATGCGTTTTTGCTGTTCAACTGCTTTTTGAGTCCGGCTTGTAATCATGAAAAGCATGGTGCCCCGGCTGTATCAAACCGCCATACTAAGCCGATAAAAATTACCGTTATAAAAGCCGGCAACTAATGGCGTATATTATACGTACCATTATTAAATTAGCGGCCTTATAATTATTACCCAATTAATACATGACACAAACCCGCGATATACATCATTTTGAGCACCTGCTTGATAAGCATCACCTGAAAAAAACCGCGCCCAGGCTGCGGGTTTTATCCATGATGTCGTCAAGGCATTCGGCTACCTCGCAGCCCGACCTGGAGAACCTGATGCATGATATCGACAGGGTTACCCTTTACCGGATCCTCAATGCTTTTGAAGAAAAAGGGATCATCCATAAAGTATTTGATTTAAACGGTACGGCAAATTATGCCCTTTGCTCATCAAGCTGTAATGAGCATGACCACCATGACGAACACCTGCATTTTAATTGTACCCAGTGCAAAAATGTATATTGCCTCAATGATATGAACCTGCCCGCGATAGATCTTCCAGCGGGTTTTGAGTCGCATGGCTTTACCCTGTATGCTCATGGCTTATGCCCCAGGTGCAGTAAAAAGGCGGTGAAAAAATGAAATATATCACTTTGCCCGGGATGATCATCCTGTTATTCCTGTTTCAAAATTCATTCGCGCAGCAAAAAGACACTATACCTGCTGTTACAACTTTTAGGTTTAAAACGGTTGTTATTGATGCCGGGCATGGCGGCAAGGATGCCGGGGCGCGTGGCTCACATTCATTTGAGAAAAATGTAACCCTGTCAATAGCCCTGAAGCTCAAGGCAGCTCTTGATACGGCCATTACTGATGTTAACGCTATCCTTACCCGTGCCGATGATACCTTTATCCCGCTAAACCAACGCTCGGCTATTGCTAATCAAAACCATGGCAACCTGTTTATTTCCATCCATTGCAATTCATCGCCCGAGGGCACTGCCGCACGTGCACACAAGCAAAAAGGTGTACTGATGCTGGTATACGGTTTCCACCGCCTTAAGGAGCAGGAAGAGGCAGTACGCGAAAATGCTTCTATTTTCCAGGAAAAGGATTACAAACAGAACTACGAGAGCTATGATGAAAGCGATCCTTCAAACCTGATCGTACTGAATGCTTATATTCAAAAATACCGTAAGCAAAGTATCCGTTTTGGTGATTTGCTTGACGATGAGTTTACCGGCGTTGACGGTCGCGAAAGTAATGGTGTAAAAGAACAGGGGGTATTGGTGCTGGCCCATAGTGCTATGCCTGCTGTATTGATAGAAACCGGTTTCATTAATAACCCCGAAGAAGAGGAGTACCTTAACTCGGACGAAGGGCAGCACGAAATTGTAATGACGATCATCAGGGCACTTCGAAATTACAGGAAGGCAATAGGGGCATAAAAAAGCTTAAAGCCGAATGCCTAAAGCTGAAAGCCTAATCTTCCGTTACGGTAAAACCCATTTGTCGAGTGAATGGTGAAAGCAGGCCGACACGGTGAAAGATCTTATACATCACAAGCATGAACGAAACGCATGGGCTATAGGATTTCTCTTCAATCCGGCGCTTTGCCCCTCGTTGGTCCGTAGAAATGACGTTTCTTATTAAAATATGTTTAGCTTATAGTTTATTCAACTCATCCATCAATACCTTGCTGTACTGATTAAAATAGCGCCTTACCCCAAAACCCATAACGGTTTGAATGCCGCGGGTGGCGTTGGTTAAAAATACTTCATCGGCCTCGTATAAAATATCAGGGTTGATCTGGGCTTCGGTGATATCAATGTTGTTTTCTTTTGCCAGTTTGATCACTACCTGGCGCATTACACCTTCAACGCAGCCCTCGCTTAGCGCCGGGGTATATAAGTGGTTTTGATAATTGATGAAAATATTGGAACTGCTGGCTTCGCATAAGTTACCGCTTTGGTTCAACAGAAAAACATCATCCAGCTTGTTTTGAGTTTTGTACAAACCCGCCATTACATAAATAAGCGAATTGCATGTTTTAATGTTCGACAGATAGTTGGACGGTTTGGGCAGTTCCGTAAACACATCCATGATCAGGCCCTTCTCATTCAAAAAATACCGGGGCTCTTCGGATGGGGTTAGCTCCAGGCAATAACCCATTTTATTTTGAGTAGGGGTATACAAGCCTTCGGCATCGCGGTAAACTGTCAGGCGCAGCCTGCCATGTTTAACTTTATTCCTGCGGGCAAGCTCACTAACTATTTCGTTCAGGAACCAGGTATCCATTTGCGAATAACCATCAATTTTAAGGGCTTTCATGCCCCGCTGAAGGCGGTCGGCATGCAGTTCGGCAAATTTCAGTTTCCCTTTCATTAGTCGCATGCTTTCAAACAGGCCGTCGCCATATTTAAAGCCCCTGTTACCAATGGTAAGCAATGGTGTGTTTTGGGGGAGATATTCGCCGTTAAAATTGATGAATACGGGCATCATAGGACGGATAGATATTATAATTTGATCGTGTTGTTAATAATTACCGGGTATTGTTGCTCTTCTATCTAACGTCTGTTATTTCGTATCTGTATCGCTGTACTTTCGCCATTTTGCAAGTACGGCCTCAAAATCAGCCGGCAGCGGCGATTCAAAATGCACCTGCTTTTTTAATGTAGGATGTAAAAAGCCCAGTGTTTGTGCATGCAGGGCTTGCCGTGGCATCAGCTCAAAACAATTTTCAACAAACTGTTTGTACTTGCTGAACATGGTGCCCTTTAAAATTTTATCACCGCCGTAAGTGGCGTCGCTAAACAAGGGGTGACCGATATGCTTCATATGCGCCCTGATCTGATGGGTACGGCCGGTTTCCAGCTGGCACTCAATCAGGGTAACGTAACCCATTCGCTCTAAAACTTTATAATGCGTTACAGACCATTTTCCTTTTTCAGGATCATCATATATCGACATTACCCGCCTGTCGGCCACACTGCGGCCAATATAGCCGGTAACGGTGCCATCTTCAGGTAAATCGCCCCAGGCAAGCGCTATATATTTACGGGTGATGGTATGCTCAAAAAACTGCTTAGCCAGCCAGTTCATGGCACGTTCATTTTTGCTGATAAGCAGCAGGCCTGAAGTATCCTTGTCAATGCGATGCACCAGCCCCGGCCTGCCGTCGTTGCCCGGCAGGGTTGGCAATTGCTGAAAATGGTAAACCAGCGCATTCACCAACGTGCCCGTGTAATTGTTATAGCCGGGATGAACCACCATACCGGCTTCCTTATCAACCACCAATACATCATCATCTTCATAAATAATATTGATGGGGATGTTTTCGGGATATACTTCGGTATCACGGGGCGGGTGGGGCAGCACTACCGAGATCACATCAAGCGGCTTTACTTTATAGCTCGATTTGATGGTTTTATCGTTCACCAGCACATTGCCAAGCTCAATAGCATTTTGGATACGGTTGCGCGAAGCATTCTCCACGCGGTGCATCAAAAATTTATCAATCCGCAAAAGCGATTGGCCCTTGTCAACCACTACGCGTAAGTGTTCGTACAAGTCCTGTTCTTCCTGCTCAATAAGTTCGGGTTCGTGTGCCATTTGAGGCGCAAAAGTAATCGTTTTTTATGGTAGGTTAAACGTAATATTGCAATAGCATTAACGCCGTATTATTTTATGAACATTGAGCTTGAAATTTTTAGCCCGGTACAGCAAATCAGTAACCCCCTGTTTGATGACCACGGCGTAAAAGTTTTTATCAAGCGCGATGACCTGATCCATCCAATGATATCTGGCAATAAATGGCGTAAGCTTAAATATGTGCTTAAACAGGCTCAAGCCGAAGGCAAAACACACCTCGTAACCTTTGGCGGCGCTTACTCCAACCACCTGATGTCCACAGCCGCGGCTGCCGCAAAGTTTGGCTTTAAAGCTACAGGCATAGTGCGGGGCGAGGAGGTTGATAACGATACCTTGTTTTTATGCCGCCTGCATGGTATGGAACTGCAGTTTACCGATCGCGAAAGCTATCGTGATAAACTTGCTCTGTTTAATCGGTATTTTGGTAATGATGAACAGGCTTTTTTTATTGATGAAGGCGGCGCATCTGCCGAAGGGGCCAAAGGCTGCAGCGAACTGGTTAACGAACTAACCGAAACCTACGACCACATTTTTTGTGCCTGCGGTACCGGTACAACAGCGGCTGGTATCATTAATGGATTAAATGGTCATCAGCTTAAAACAAAGTTCAACGCGGTGCCGGTATTTAAAAACGGTGGTTTTATTAAAGAGGAGATAGACCGGTTCTTAACTGCCCAGGCAGATTATAACATACATACGGGTTACCACTTTGGAGGCTATGGCAAAGCAAATGACGAGCTCATCAGTTTCATTAAACAATTTGTTGCTGCAACAGGGATATTGATAGAACCTGTATACACCGGTAAAATGATGTATGCCCTATATGATTTAATAAGCAAAGGGCACTTTAAACCCGGCAGTAAAATCCTGGCTATTCATAGCGGGGGCATTTGGGGATTATTGGGAATGAAAGAAAAGTTTAATCAACACTAATTAATCAACACTAATTACACGAATGAGGTCGAATTTTCACGAATTGGAATTAAATAGCACTAATTTCACAAATGCGTCCGAATTTACACGAACCAACTAATTCGTGTAATTCGTTCTAATTGCTCAATAATACGCTAAGCATTCGTGCATAAATTTCAATTCGTGTTTATCGGGATCTCAAAATGGAAGGTTGACCCTTCGCCGTAAGTGCTTTCAACCCAAAGCCTGCCCTGGTGCCGGTTAACAATTTCCTGGCAAATGTACAGGCCAATTCCTAACCCCGACATGTGAGAGGCGAGGTTCTCAACGCGGTAAAAACGTGAAAACACCCGTTCTAGTTGATCGGGCTGGATGCCGATACCAAAATCCTGTACCGATACCCTGAATTTGTTGTTGATAACAAGGGCTTCGATGATCACTTTATCTGCCTTTGGCGAATATTTAACGGCGTTGGTTACCAGGTTAATGACAACCTGCTCAATACGCTGGCTATCAGCATGGATAATTAATTCTCCGGCAGGTAAATTTAAAAGGAGCTGATGAGAGGGACCGGTTTGTTGCAGGATCTCCCTCAATTCGGTAAGCAGTTTGATCACATCAAAATCGGCATAAGTAAAAGGCAGTTTACCGGTCTGGATTTTGGTAACATCAAGCAAATCTGATATCAGGGTGGTTAATTTGCCCACCTGTTCCAATGCCCTGTTGGCAAGTACTTTGCTTTTATCATCCGGGGGGAGGTTACGGGCAATGATTTGCAGGTAACCCTTTAAACTGGTGACCGGTGTTTTTAGCTCATGGCTTGCAAGCCCTATAAACTCATCCTTTTTTTCATTAAGCTCTTTAATATTTTCATAAAGTTTGGCGTTATCAAGTGCTACCGCCGCCTGGGCGGCAACAGCCAAAACAAGCTGCTCGTGCTCCCTGGTAAACCTGGCCGGTTGTTCGTGTCCAAAAAATAACCCGCCAATCACCTCGCCCGATTTGCCCCTTACTGGAACAGCGAGGTAGCTCACCACCGGCAGGTGCCCTTTAGGCTGGCCAAAATGTGGTGCATTTTTTCCGTAGCGTGGGTCTTTGGTTATATCATCAACCCTTACCGTTCCCTCACCGCTGAAAGTAGGGTGAAAGACTGCCGTATTACGTGGCATGCCAAATTTTTCAAATGCCTCACGCGGAGCGCCCGAAAGCGTGAACAGCATATATGATTCGCCCTGCTCGTTAACCTGGTTGTGAAAAAAAGCGCCAAACTGCGCTCCGCAAAGCTGGGTAGTGGCATCGGTAACTTTTTGCAGGATATTTTGAATATCCAACTCGGCCGAAATAACCTGTCCTATGGAGTTTAAGATCTCCAGGCGTTCGGCATATTGTTGTAATCTTTCTTCTGATTTTTTTTGCCTGCCTATATCGCGGATTATTTTTGAAGCCCCTATTACCTTATTGCTGTTGTTTCTTATGGGAGATATGGTAAGCGAAATTTGTATTTCCTCGCCGTTTTTTGTTTTACGTATGGTTTCAAAATGTTCTATCCGTTCGTTGGCCCGTATTTTATTAATGATCATTTCTTCTTCATCATAACGGTCTTCCGGTATCAAAACCGTGATATGCTTGCCTATGATCTCGTCTTCTGTATAACCAAATAAACGTTGGGCCGCTCCGTTCCAGCTGGTAATTACACCATCAAGGTTTTTACTTACAATCGCATCTTCTGATGATTCAATGATAGAAGCCAGCATTCCTTGCTTCGATTCGGCATTTTTTTGTTCGGTAATATCTATCAATGTATTTGCGGCGCCTGCCAGTTCGCCATTTTCATTAAAACGGGGCTTGGGGTTGGATAATATATAGCTTACACTTCCATTGGGACGTTTAATAAGTATTTCCTCCTGCTCTATAGCCTTGCCGTATTTTAATACTTTACCCGTTGGTGTTTCATCGGGAGCTAATAGTATACCGTCGGAGGTAAATATCTCCCAGTTTACATACCACTTGTCTTTATTGGTTTCAGGCGTTTTTCCCCAAAGCTTTATTGCCGCCTTGTTAAAAGAGGTTATATAGCCCTCTTTATCGCAGGTATAAACTGCAACGGGCAGGTCTTCAAGTAAATCCCAGTCGGTACTATCGTTAAATGTTACTTTTGGGACCGGTTTTGAGTGGCCGGCAGATAATGGCTCTTCTCCCATGGTTATAAATATCCCCTTTGGTTGTATCTGCCACTAATTTAATATTAAAATAATCAATCTATGTTAAATTAATTAAAAAGAAAATTTTATTAAACTATCCCGTTGCAATTCAGGTTCGCAGGAGGAGAAATTTGATGTTAACCGGGCGGAAAATGCAAATTTCGGCTGCGTTTTTTTATGAATACGGTGGTTGAAGCAGGTGTACCGGTTTTGAGTTTGGTACAAAAAGTAACTTTAAACAATTTAAAGTTACTTTTTTGTCAATCGGTTCAAAAACCGCTTAAATTTTGATTTTAGGCGGTTTTTACTAAATTTGTAATAAACCAAATTAATATGTACAACCTACTTGTTTCTCCGCAGGATGTCCAGGCATCGCTTCAAAAGCATGTACTGGCCGATGGATTCGACCTCACTTTTGATATGGAAAAAAGTAAGGGTGTTTATATTTATGATGCAAAATATAATCGTACGCTGCTTGACTTTTTTACCTGCTTTGCTTCGGTGCCTTTGGGCTATAACCATCCCAAAATGCTGAACGACGAGGAGTTTAAGAAAAACCTTATGCTTGCGGCTTTAACCAACCCGTCAAATTCAGATATCTACACTACGCAATACGCCCAGTTTGTTGAAACATTTGACAGGATAGGGATCCCGGAATACCTGCCGCATGCTTTTTTCATTTCCGGTGGTGCGCTGGCTATCGAAAATGCGCTGAAAGTAGCTATGGACTGGAAAGTGCAGAAAAACTTTGCCAGGGGGTATACTAAGGAAAAAGGTTTTAAAGTATTGCACTTTGAGCATGCTTTTCACGGCCGATCGGGTTATACCCTGAGCCTTACCAATACCTTGCCAAATAAAACCAAGTGGTTTGCCAAGTTTGACTGGCCGCGGGTGTCTGTACCTTATATGAATTTCCCTTATAGCGACGCCAATCATGAAGATCTGTTAAAGAGGGAGCAATTATCGGTAGCACAGATCAGGAAAGCATTTGAAGATAATAAGGATGATATATGCGCCATAATAATTGAACCTGTGCAATCAGAAGGAGGCGATAACCATGTACGCAAGGAGTTTTTGGAAAAACTGCGTGAGCTTGCCGATGAGTACGAGGCATTGCTGGTATATGATGAGGTGCAAACAGGTGTTGGTTTAACCGGAAAATTCTGGTGTCATCAACACTTTGGAGAAAAGGCGCGCCCGGATATCATTGCCTTTGGTAAAAAAATGCAGGTTTGCGGCATATTGGCTGGCAGGCGCATTGATGAGGTTGAAGATAATGTATTTAAAGTATCATCGCGTATCAACTCAACCTGGGGCGGTAGTTTGGTTGATATGGTGCGCTCGTCAAAAATAATGGAAATCATTGAGGAGGATAACCTTTGTGATAATGCGACGGTAATGGGTGAGTACCTGCAAAACGGCTTGAGTGAAATTGCCGAACGGCACCCGGTTATAAGTAATGTGCGGGGGAAAGGACTGCTTACTGCCTTTGATTTTCCGGACAAAGCAATAAGAGACAGCTTTATTAAAAAAGGTTTTGATAATAATATTATGTACCTTGGCTGCGGCGAAAGGAGTGTGCGTTTCCGCCCCGCGCTGATCATCGAAAAAAGCCACATTGATACAGGCCTTGACATGCTTGAACAGCTTTCGGTCACTTTATAACACAGTAAATAAAGAAAATTAATCCCGGCTACAGCTAAATCCGCTCATGAAACGGATGAAATTAACTAATATTTAATAAGGTAAAATCGGCATCTATTATTTGCAAAAATAGAAAGATATTAATATACGCTACTTTTTTTCCAAAATCCGCTATATTTTTTGTTATTATTCCGATTAGATTTGTTGCAACCCTATTAAAGTAACGTAGTTCTATTTCAAGCACCATGAGCAAACACATAGAGAAATTAAAGAAACAACTGGTTGAAGTTGCCGAGGTTGTAAACTCATTCAAATCTGAAGCCGTGCAGGTTCGTATAATTGACCGTTTACTGGAGGTTATGATCGAATCGGAGAAAGTAGATGCCGAGGGTGTTGAAATGTTTGGTAAAAAAGTAAGGAAATTACGCATTGAAGATGAAGGCGGAGGTGTTTCCGGGCGTAAAAAGCCTGGTGCTACCAAAATACTTAATCAATTGCTAAATACAGATTTCTTTGATAGTCAGCGTTCTATTTCATCAATTGCCAATTACTGTAAAGAACAGTATGACTCTGACTTTAAAACATCTGAACTTTCAGGGATCCTCTTAAAATTAGCTAATGAAAATAAGCTCAGAAGGGAGAGGAGCAATGAAAATAATCGCTTTGAATATATTAAAGCATAAGTATCATCATACTTGCTAAAATAAACAGGGAGCCTGAAAATCAGGCTCCCTGTTTATTTAGGGTGAAATTTATTATATATAACTTATAGTTAAATATAAATATTATTTAAGGTTAAATAAATTATCTACCCCTAAAATTTTTCTGCTGGTAAAGCCCTCGGCATATTTTACCTGGATACTTTTGCCAAACTCGCGTGCCCGGCCGGTTACTATCTCAATAAAATTAGATGTCGAAATATAGGTTTGAGGTTCACCTTCCCAGCTTGGGTTATAAAACTGCGATCCATAGGCATTAATACTCTCTATCTTTTTATCCCAATGTTCGGTTACATCAATTAATATATCAGGGGTAATATAATTATCCTGTATAAAATGCAGCACCATGTCTGGCCGCCAGGCCTCTTGTGGTGAGCCATCAATATCAAAAGTTTCTATTTTGCGAAGGCCCGCTAAAAATGCCGAGGCTTCAACAAGTTCATTTGCCCGGCCATGATCGGGATGGCGGTCATGGTAAGCATTGGTTATTACGATGGAAGGACGAAATTTGCGGATGGCTTCAATAACCTTTACCTGGTGTTCGCGGGTATTTTCAAAAAAGGCATCGGGCAGGCCAAGGTTTTCACGTACGGCTAAACCTAATATTTCGGCGGCGGCGGCAGCTTCCTGTTTACGGATCTCGGCCGAGCCGCGGGTGCCCAGTTCGCCACGGGTAAGGTCAACAATACCAACTTTATAGCCAAGGGCAATATGTTTTAAAATTGTACCTGAACAACCCAATTCAGCATCATCAGGATGTACCGATAAAACTAATATATCTAATTTAAGCATGCGCAAAAGTAATTCATTGGTTAAATGCCGCTGTCAGCAGGCGGTCAATCTTTCGCCTGATTTTTGAGGAGTTTGGTTTGGTGAAAGGGTAGTAAAAATCAACTACATGCCCATTCTTATCAATTAAAAATTTATGAAAATTCCAGCGCGGAACCGACCGTACATTTCCATTCTCCTTTTTATCGGCAAAAAATTGATACAAAGGGTCGGCATAGGGGCCGCGTACCCGTATTTTTTCAAATATGGGATAATTTGCTCCATTGGCTTCACAAAAAACGGCAATAGCTTCACCATCTAAAGGTTCCTGTCCGCCAAAATCATTTGAAGGGAATGCGAGGATTTCAAAGTCCTTGCCGGCAAGCTGAGTTTTTAAAGCTGCCAATTCTTTTAGCTGAGGTGTAAAGCCGCATTGCGATGCCGTGTTTACAATTAAAAGAACTTTGTTTTTATATTCGGAAAGACTGATCTCTTCACCGTTTAACTTTTTAACGTTAAACCGGTAAATGCTTTTGTTATCCATTAAACTAATTGCTGTATGAATTATATCCGGCCTGATTTAATATGGCCTCGATATCCTTCTGTTCTTCAGGGTCGTAGGTTTCTTTGAGGTTATGACCAAATATGCTTGCTACCGACTGGAACATGAAAGCCTTGAAGCCGCCTTTTAATTCTTTAACCATAGCAAAGCTGGTTTGCCCGGTTTCGCGGTCAATAAGCTTAATTAAAACTTCGCCCTGACTAATTGTCAGGTTCTTGATCTCTTTATTGAACAGGTTTTTTATTTCACCCTCGCAGGTGCTAACCAGTTCTTTTTGTTTTTTCCTGTCGGCGGTAACGGCAAGGTCGCGTTGTAACTGGCGGTACCTTTGCCCTGCAAAACGTGCGTAAGGCAGTACTTTCATTACATTATAACGCAAACGACGGTAGTTTAGCCTGTCGGCCTCGCTCGCAAAAATACGGGTATCTACAATTCTAACCTCCGGCTCAACTATCCATGGTACAAGCTCGCCGTCAAGGTTGGTCATGGCTGTTCTGATGGTATCATTTTTGCCAAGAGTTACGGGTGCAGGCGTAGCTGTTTGGGCCTTTGCAGCACCCATTAAGCAACATAACAGCAGCGTAAAACCAATAAATTTCATATTTTTACTTAATACAAAAATAATGTAATTTTTTTTGGTATTTTACTAATACCTGCAATAATATTTATTTGCTGCATGTTTATGATTGAATACCGCTAATACCCCGTACATGAAAGACTTAGTGATAGACCTGGAAGCCGAGAAGAACGAGATACTAAAAAGATACCGTGCTTTGTTGCGTGCCTGTAAATCAACCCTGCAAAAGGGCGATAAACGCATGATACGCAAGGCATTTGATATGGCACTGGAAAGCCATAAGGACATGCGCCGTAAAAGCGGCGAGCCTTATATATACCACCCTATTGCCGTTGCCCAGATAGCCGCCGAAGAAATTGGCCTGGGTACTACCTCAATAGTGTGCGCCCTGCTGCATGATGTGGTTGAAGATACCAACATGACGCTTGATGAAATTGAGATGGAATTTGGTAAAAAGGTAGCCAAAATTATTGACGGCCTTACCAAAATATCAGGTGTATTTGATACCAACAGCTCATTGCAGGCCGAAAACTTCCGTAAAATGCTGCTTACCCTTGCCGATGATGTTAGGGTGATATTGATTAAGCTTGCCGACAGGCTGCATAACATGCGTACCATGGAGTTTATGCCCAGGGATAAGCAGCTCAAGTTATCATCAGAAACGGTTTACCTGTATGCGCCGCTTGCCCACCGCCTGGGTTTGTACGCCATAAAATCTGAGCTGGAAGACCTTTCCATGAAATACATGGAGCGCGAAACCTACCAGTTCATCAAAAATAAGCTGAACGAGAAAAAAGCCGAACGCGAGCGTTTTATTCGTGATTTTATCGAGCCAATCAATAAATCTCTGCAAAGCCAGGGACTTGAGGCTGATATTTTTGGCAGGCCGAAATCAATCCATTCTATCTGGAATAAGATGAAAAAGAAGTCGATACCTTTTGAAGAGGTATATGATCTTTTCGCCATCCGGATCATATTGGATAGCGCCCCTGAACATGAAAAGGCCGACTGCTGGAAAGCTTACTCTATAGTAACCGACCAGTACCGCCCCAATCCAGACCGGCTGCGCGACTGGATCTCTTCACCCAAGGCCAACGGTTATGAGTCGTTGCATACCACTGTAATGGGCCCACGGGGGCAGTGGGTTGAAGTGCAGATCCGCACCAAGCGCATGAACGAGATTGCCGAAAAAGGTTTTGCCGCGCATTGGAAATACAAGGAAGCCAGCACCGACAGCGGCCTTGACCAATGGGTACATAAAGTGCGCGAAATGCTCAAAAATCCCGATACCAACGCGCTCGACTTCATCGACGATTTTAAAATGAACCTCTTCAGCGATGAGATCTTCATTTTTACGCCAAAAGGAGCGCTGATCCAGTTGCCATTGAATGCTACGGCGCTCGACTTTGCCTTCGAGATCCATACCGATGTAGGCGCAAGCTGTATCGGTGCCAAGGTAAACCATAAGTTGGTGCCGCTAAGCTATAAACTCCAAAACGGCGACCAGGTTGAGATCATTACCTCAGGCAAGCAAACCCCTAAGGAAGACTGGCTTAATTTTGTAGTTACCGCCAAGGCCAAGGCTAAAATCAAGTCGGCTTTAAAAGAGGAGAAACGCAAGATTGCCGAGGATGGCAAAGAGATCCTGGAGCGTAAAATGAAATCGCTCAAGATCACCTATAACTCCGAAAACCTGCAAAAGATCAGCTACTTTTTTAAGCTGCAGGCCACCCAGGATCTTTTTTACAATGTTGCCAAAGGCATTATTGATATGAAGGACCTGAAAGAGTACCAGGCATCCGAAAAAGTAATTGACAATAAGCCGCAGGATAAAATTGACCAGGAGCAGGTTCAAAACCTCATCAAAAATATCAAGGCCAAAGACAGTGATATCCTGCTTATTGGCGAGGATATGCAAAAGATTGATTACAAGCTGGCCAATTGCTGCAATCCTATCCCCGGCGATGATGTTTTTGGTTTTGTTACCGTAAGCGATGGCATCAAGATCCACCGTACCAATTGCCCTAATGCAGCTAAGCTCATGGCCAACTATGGCTACAGGATAGTAAAAGCCCGCTGGACAAATCAGCAGGAGCTTGCCTTCTTAACCGGTTTGCGTATTACCGGTATTGATGAGGTAGGGCTGATCAATAAGCTTACTACGGTAATATCAAATGATTTTAAAATAAACATCAGATCTATCACTGTTGATAGTGATAATGGTATATTTGAAGGCTCGCTGATGTTGTATGTGAATGACACCAGTCACCTTGATACCCTGATTAAAAACCTAAAACAAGTAAAAGGCGTAACCGCGGTTAACCGTTTTGATTCGGCGATTGAAAAAGCATCGTGAGGATAGAAGCAGGAAGTCAAGAGTCAAGAAGCAAGAAAGAAGCAGGAAATTAAGAATTATGAGGCAAGACAGAATTCACCAATCTTGATTCCTGACTCTTGACCTCTTGTCTCTCTAATCCATAATTTATTAATAACTTTGCCCCGTTAATACATCATTATGTCACAGCAGGATACCATACCAATGGTTAAAAAAATTTTTGAGGCCTACCTCGAAAATAAAAACCTCAGGAAAACCCCTGAACGTTTTGCTATACTCGAAGAAATATATTCCCGTACAGATCATTTTGATGTGGAGTCGTTGTACATCCACATGAAAAATAAAAAATATCGTGTAAGCCGTGCAACGGTTTACAATACGCTTGAGCTGTTGGTTTCGTGCGATCTGGTTACTAAACATCAGTTTGGCAAAAACATGGCCCAGTTTGAAAAATCATACGGCTACAAACAGCATGACCACATCATCTGCATCGACTGTGGTAAAGTGGTTGAGTTTTGCGATCCGCGCATCCAGCAGATCCAGAGTATGATGGGCGATATATTGAAATTTGACATCAAACACCACTCTTTAAATCTTTATGGTAATTGTACCAAATTAAGAGAGGGTTTTTGTGACAGAAAAATTTAACTTTGCCCCCTTTCATAACACATATTCTTGAACTTACGATAAATTAATGGCTGTTGACGTATTATTAGGCCTCCAGTGGGGCGATGAAGGAAAAGGAAAAATTGTTGATGTGCTTAGCGCAGGTTACGACCTGATTGCACGTTTCCAGGGCGGGCCAAATGCAGGTCACACGTTGGAGTTTGACGGTAAAAAGTTTGTTTTAAACACCATTCCTTCAGGTATATTTTTTGAAAACACCATGAACCTTATTGGTAATGGTGTGGTGATTGATCCTATCACCCTGAAAAAAGAACTGGATAAATTAAAAGATGCCGGACATGATCTGCTGGCTAAAAAGAATCTTTTAATAGCTAAAAAAGCACACCTGATATTACCAACCCACCAGTTGCTTGATGCTGCCAACGAAAAAAAGATGGGCGAAGGCAAAATTGGTTCAACCTTAAAGGGTATTGGGCCGACGTATATGGATAAAACCGGTCGTAATGGTTTACGGATCGGTGATATCACTCTGCCTGATTTCAAAGAGCGTTATCAGAAGCTGGTTGATAAGCATGTATCTATGCTGCAGCAGCTTTATGGTGAAGTAGCAGATTTTTCAGAACGTGAAACCTTGTTTTTCGAGGCGCTTGATGTTTTACGCCAGTTCCCGCTGGTTGATTCTGAGCATTTGGTTAATAACTATATTAAAGAAGGCAAAAAAGTTTTAGCCGAAGGTGCACAGGGCGCTATGCTTGATATCGACTTTGGTTCATATCCATTCGTAACTTCATCAAATACTACCGCTGCCGGTGCTTGCACAGGTTTGGGTATTGCCCCGCAGCAAATTGGCGAAGTAATAGGTATTTTCAAAGCTTATTGCACCCGTGTGGGTGGTGGTCCGTTCCCAACCGAGTTGGAAAACGAAACCGGCGAAGAATTACGCAAAGTTGGTCACGAGTTTGGTGCAACTACAGGCAGGCCACGCCGCACCGGCTGGATCGACCTGCCGGCTTTAAAATATGCTATTATGCTTAATGGCGTTACCCAACTGGTAATGACCAAGGCTGATGTATTAAGCGGTTTCGATAAAATTTATGCTGCTACTCATTACAACTACCTGGGCGAACAGATTGATTATATGCCTTATGATATTTGTTCAGTAAAACCAGAGCCGGTATATAAGGAAATTGACGGCTGGAACGAAGACCTGACTGGTATTACCGAACTGTCTGAGATCCCGGCTAAGCTGCAATCATACATTGATTATCTTGAGGCCGAACTGGGCGTACCAGTAAAATATTTATCAGTAGGCCCAGACAGGAAGCAGACTTTAACATTGCACTAAGAATAAAAAGCGTCATGCCGAATTTATTTCGGCACCCCACCAGCAGGGTGTACTTCATGTGTAACCTTCTTGTAGGATCCTGAAACAAAGTTCAGGATGGCATAACTATAAATAAGAATAAAAAGGCCGGACGTTCCGGCCTTTTTTCATTTACTTGGTTATTTTTGCGGGGTGATAGTACAGGTTAATGATCTGCCGGGATTCAGAAAGAAGGCGTTACAATGGGCCACAACTTTTGATACGCTGTGTTACCTTGATTCGAACGGATTTAATGATCCCTACTCCAAATTTGATACGCTGATAGCGGTTGGCGCCCGTGCCGAACTTACTGCAGATGCAGGTAACGCTTTTGATCAGCTTGATGAGTTCAGGAAAAATAATCCCGGCTGGATGACAGGTTTCCTGGGATATGACCTTAAAAATGAAATTGAAGCGCTTACATCAACTAATCACGATGGCTTAAAATTTCCAGATTTGTATTTCTTTGTTCCTCAGCATCTGATTTTGATCAGGGGGGAGGGGGCTGAAATTATTTCGGATAATCCCGAATTTGTTATAAGATCAATCATTGAGCAGGGTTTAATCGAACCTGTACAGCAGGCTAATATCAACCTATCCCCACGCTTCAGCAGGCAGGAATACATTGACACGGTAAACAAAATAAAAGAGCACATTACCCGCGGCGATATTTATGTCACTAACTTTTGTCAGGAATTTTTTGCAGAGGATATACTTCTTCATCCGCTGGAGATTTTTACGAGACTGAACGAAGTTTCGCCCAATCCGTTCTCCACTTTTTTTAAATGGAATGGGAATTATATTCTCGGCGCCTCGCCTGAACGATTTTTGGCTAAACGGGGAAGTAAACTCATCTCGCAACCCATAAAAGGTACGGCTAAAAGGATGGATGATAATGAAGCCGATGAACAGGCTAAACAGCGCCTGCGCAGCCATCCCAAAGAACTGCAGGAAAACGTAATGGTTGTTGACCTGGTAAGAAATGATTTAACCCGCTCGGCTAAACCCGGCACGGTTAAAACCGAAGAACTTTTTGGTATCTACAGCTTTAAACAGGTGCACCAGATGATCTCGACCGTGGTTTGCGAAATACAGGAGGGCTTATCAAATGTGCAAGCCATCAAAAACACTTTTCCTATGGGCAGCATGACCGGTGCCCCGAAAGTGAGCTGTATGCAGCTGATGGAGCAATATGAGCGCAGTAAGCGTGGCGTATACTCAGGTGCAATAGGCTATTTTAGTCCGGATGATGATTTTGATTTTAACGTAGTGATCCGCTCATTGCTTTATAATTCCTCCAATAAATACCTTTCGTTTCACGCAGGTGGAGCTATAACTTATCACGCCGTTGCCGAAAATGAATATGAAGAATGTTTGTTGAAGGCGCAGGCGGTTATGGAAGTTTTGGGAGGGAATTGAAAAATCCAGAAAAATGAAAATAAGTAGTTCATTATTGGCGCAAGTGTTGAGCGATGGCCAGTGTACATGCTCACTTGTGCCTGTAGAGTAGTAGCAGTTTTCTCCGTGACTTGTCCTGATACTGTTTGTCCTATGGGAGCCGCATGTGATGTGCCTCTACAAAACACGTTTTACAGATCATCAACTTTTATTATATTGAGCTGTAAAAATTTCAAATCTCCGTTTATTAAATTATTAATATGTTAAGACCCCTACAAAACATAAAGCTAATTATCGGTTCCCTGTGTTTATTAGCAACCGCTATCTCTTCAGCCCAAACTAAGTATCATCCTTCAGATTTATTCCCGGCACAACCCTTATTACCTCCGGATAACTCATATCGCACAGCCACCGGCGAACCGGGCCCTGCTTATTGGCAAAACAAGGCCGATTATGTAATTAATGTAGCGCTTGATGATAAAACCAACCTTATAACAGGCACAGCCACTATTACTTATACCAATAATAGCCCCAAAGCCCTTTCGGAGTTGTGGCTGCAGTTGGAGCAGAATGTTTTCAAGAAAGATTCGAGGGGTATCCAATCCAAATTATTCCTTTACCAGGATCCTGAAAAAACTACTCCAGACGGCGGATACCAGGTAGAAGGCGTTCAGCTTGCCGGAAATAAAGCT
Source organism: Mucilaginibacter sp. Mucisp73 (assembly GCF_059491465.1). Lineage (NCBI taxonomy): Bacteria > Pseudomonadati > Bacteroidota > Sphingobacteriia > Sphingobacteriales > Sphingobacteriaceae > Mucilaginibacter > Mucilaginibacter sp. Mucisp73. Next base: position 748,621 of record NZ_CP168507.1, read on the forward strand.
GGAAATATCAAATACCATATTTATGATACACGCATGCAACTTGAGCTGGCACAGCCGCTGTTAAGCGGGCAGGCCATCAGTTTTAGCATCCGTTATCGTTATAACTTCCCGGTAAATTATAAAAATGCCGATTTCCTGGTTAACCGCACCGATATCCTCCCAGCAAAAAACGGTAATATCTATGCGGTGGCACAATGGTACCCCAGGATGTGTGTTTTGGATGATGTAGAAGGATGGAACACACTGCCGTACTTAGGTAACGGTGAGTTTTACCTGGAGTATGGCAATTTCAGGGTTAATATAACAGTGCCATCGGGACTTATTGTGGAAAGCTCTGGAGATCTGCTCAATCCTGAAGAAGTACTAACACCAACCGCACTTAAGCGCTGGCAGGCTGCTAAACAAAGTGATGTGCCGGTGCAGATCCGTACAGCAAAAGAAGTAACTGCCCCATCATCAAGGCCAGCAAAAGCTACCTGTACATGGAAATTTAAATTGGATAATGCAAGGGATTTTGCGTGGACGGCCTCGCGGTCGTTTATTTGGGAAGCGGAGAGTTTTAAGCTTGCTGATGGTAAACGGGTAATGGGTAGCTCGGTATACCCGGTAGAATCGGAGAAGCAGGGCAGCTGGAAACGCTCGTCGGAGTATATCAAATTTACCTTGCAGCATTTTTCCGAAAAATGGTTCCCATACCCTTATAACAAAGCAGTTAACGTGGCTTCAAACCTGGATGGTATGGAGTACCCCGGCATGGTTTTTTGCTCGGCAAAAGATACCGGCAATATGTATTTTGCAGTAGTAAACCATGAGTTGGGCCATACCTGGTTCCCGATGGTAGTGGGCAGCAACGAGCGTAAATACGCATGGATGGATGAAGGGTTTAATATGTTCATTGACAAAATTGCTACCAAAGCTTTTAATAAAGGTGAGTTTATAGGTTATGTAGAGATCGATAGTCCGCTCGATTCCCTGTTTGCAGAAAAGCTATTGCCTATTGTTACCCGCCCCGATGCTTTGCCCGGTAACCAGGTATATCCGTTGCAGTATCAAAAAGTGGCTTATTCTTTAGGTCTTTTGCGTAATCAAATTTTAGGTGCGGAACGTTTTGACCGCGCTTTCAGAAAATATATCCGTGATTGGGCCTATAAACACCCAACCCCATGGGACTTTTTTAGGAGTATGGATAGTTCGGCCGGCGAAGACCTAACCTGGTTTTGGAAATCGATGTTCCTCGAAAACTATCGCCTCGATCAAAGAATTGTTAAAGTAGAAAGTAGGGCGGGTTCCCAACCTATTATTACAGTCGAAAATATGGACAAAGCAGCCATGCCTTTGGTGGTTGAAATAAACTACGCTGATGGCTCAAAGGAGCATCGTGAATTCCCGGTTGAGATTTGGGAGTACAGCAGTAGTTATTCCTTTACAGGCGATAAAAAGGTTGCGGTTGCCAAAGTGGTTATCGACCCTGAAAAAATTTATCCTGATGCGGACAGGGGGAATAATAGTTATGAAGTAAAAAATTAAAAATCAACTCGTATAAACAAAAATGTCATTTCGATAGAGCAAGCGGGGGAATAAACGCAGGAGCGAAAGAGAAATCTTATACGCCCTGCTTTGTTCAGGGTTTATAAGATTTCTCCTCACGCCCTGCAATACCCTTTCACTGTTCGTCGAAATGACAATCGTAGATATTAACTTCCAGTCCCATCAGGGTCCTTCGCATAGAGCCCTGATGCTCAACGAAATGTTCTTACAACTTCACGCCCCTTAAAAAGTCCTCAATACCCATGCGTTTCTTACCCTCTAACTGGATGTCTTTTAACAATACAAAGCCATCTTTGGCTGCAAATTTTAAATAGGTTTTATTATCCGTTAAAAAGCCTCCGGGTTGTATGGCCGGTTCTGATAATTGATATTCAGATGCATAAACTTTTAGGCTTTTGCCATTAAGCTCGGTATACGCAGTTGGTACCGGGCTCAGGCCACGAATTTTGTTATAGATCGACAAAGCAGGCTGCGTCCAATCAATCCGGCAATCATCTTTAAAGATTTTTGGTGCATGTCTCAACTCCGCCCCCTCGGCAAGTTGTGATTGAGGGTGCTCATTATAACGACCGCTCTCAACCGCTTTAACTGTTTTAACCAGCAGCCCTGCACCTTTGTTCATGAGGCGGTCATGTAATTCGCCGGCATCTTCATGGCCGGTAAGGGTTATTTTTTCGGTGAACAGGATGTTACCGGTATCAATATCATGTTTTAAAAAAAAGGTGGTTACGCCGCTTTCTTTTTCGCCGTTAATCAGCGCCCAGTTAATTGGCGCGGCGCCGCGGTATTGAGGTAATAATGAGGCGTGTAAATTTATGGTACCTTTGGCAGGCATGTTCCAAACAGCTTCGGGCAGCATCCTGAAGGCTACAACAACCTGCAGATCGGCTTTCAATGCTTTCAATTCGGCAATAAAATCTTCATTCTTAAGTTTTTCGGGTTGCAGCACTTTTAAGCCGTTAGCTACGGCATATTGTTTAACAGCCGACTCACTAACTTTTTGTCCCCTTCCGGCTGGTTTATCAGGCGCTGTAACAACAGCAACGATGTCACTACCGGCTTTAATTAAAGCGTCTAACGAGGCAACGGCAAACTGGGGGGTACCCATAAATATAATTCTCATAGTATGTTTAGGTATTAGATGTGCTTTATTCTGTTATTCGTATAGTAAGTATTTTTTGCGTGTGGCTTTAAACTTAGTTAGTCCGGGTTGCCAGCCGGCACGGATCTCATCTTCGGTTTTGCCGGTTTCAATTTGTTTCCTCAGTTCGGCTGTCCCTGTAAGCTTTATGAAATAGGCATTAAAGAAATGGTCCTTGTCGGGGAAGGCGTTATATAACTCCAATAGCCATTTCAAATTAATAACACCTGTACCCGTGATATCAGTTGGCGGAATATTTTGCAGATTAATGCCAAAACATTCCTGGTCTTTCTGCGGCGGGTTCTCGCTCATACCCGGGATACTTTTGGGTGTAAACGAAAAACTGTATTTACCTTTCAACGCCGGGTGCCCCAGTACGGCAAAGGGGAAGAGCGTACCCCTGCCCAAACTAAATGTTGTACCTTCAAATAAGCAGGTACTCGGATATAATAAAATTGATATAGGCGTATTTAAGTTGGGCGAAGGGTTTACGGGTAAGGTATAAGGCAAATTATGCTTGTAATTAGCCACTTTAATAATCTTCAGTTTACATTTAACCCCATTTTTTAACCAGCCTTCGCCGTTTATCATTTGGGCATATTCGCCAATAGTCATACCGTGGGCGATGGGGATGGGGTGCATGCCCACAAATGAACGGTTAACCGTATCCAGAACAGGGCCATCAATTAAATAACCGTTAGGGTTTGGGCGATCAAATATCATGAGCTCTACATTGTTTTCGGCACAGGCCTCCATTAAGTAATGCAGGGTTGAAATATAAGTGTAAAAGCGTACGCCAACATCCTGGATATCAAATATCATGAGGTCGATACCCTTTAAATCGGCCGGGGTTGGTTTGTAATGCTTGTTACCGTACAGCGATATTACAGGTAAACCGGTTTTAGGGTCTTGAGTGTCGCCAACAGTAGCGCCATTACTGGCATTACCCCTGAAACCATGCTCGGGGCCAAAAATCTTTTTTACGTTTACTCCTAAATGCACCAAACTATCTACACTGGCAGTTAAATTTTTACCAATAACCGAAGTTTGATTAATCACCATGCCTATATTTTTTCCCTTAAGATAGTTAATATACAGCGGAATCTGATCAGCTCCGGGAATAATAGGGCTGTTTTTTTTGTTTTTTGAGATGGATGCCGTCTTGCAGCTTTTATAATTGGTTGCCTGGCTGCAGGCCGTGTTTGCAAGTAAAACTGTTATCAGGGCAAATCGTAAAAAAGCACAAATCTTATTCATAAAATATTGAGTTGAAACAATTTTAAAAGTAGCAGGTTTAACAGCAAAACCGCATATTTGCGAAGGTACAAAAAATCAGTCGGCCATTGAGTTTCGCCTCCTTTATATCAGCTCGTATAACATTTAAATCAAAACGCACATTTTCAAAACTGATAGTGCGTATTGCAATAATAGGCATTATGCTGGGCCTTGGTGTAATGATACTGTCACTTGCTATCGTTAAAGGGTTTAAACACGAAATCCGCAATAAAGTTCGGGGCTTTGCCGGCGACATCCGTGTGGTTAAGTTCGACCTGAATAACTCTTACCAAAGTTCCTCATTTCCTGCTGATAATGAATTTGTTAAGCGCGCGCTTAAAAGTCCGTTTATTACCCACGTAATGCCGGTGGCCACCAAACCGGGCATTGTTAAGGCTAATAATGAAATTGAAGGAGTGGTACTTAAAGGTGTTGACAAGAATTACGACTGGAGCTACTTTGAAAAAATGATGGTTGCCGGCGAGGTGATCAATTTTGCCGATTCAGTTGAGGCGCAAAAGCAGATCATGATCTCGCAAACAACGGCCGACAGGCTTAAACTAAAGGTCGGGGATAAGCTGCTGATGTATTTTGTACAGGAACCGCTTCGTAAACGCCAGTTTAAAATTAAAGGTATTTTCAATATCGGTGTTGAAGAGGTTGATAAAACCTTTGTTATTGGTGCACTATCGCTTATTAACCGCCTTAACGACTGGAAACCGGACGAGATAGGCCAGTACGAACTGCGTGTGTCAGATTTTGAGCATATCAATGAAGCCGCCAACGCCCTTGAAAATGTTTTACCAGTAAAGCTGAAAGAGTATACTATTGAAGAAGATTACCCCACCATATTTGAGTGGCTCAACCTGCTCGATGTAAATTCGGTAGTGATGCTGGTATTGATGGTGGCGGTTGCTGTAATCAACATGATATCGGCCCTGCTGATCATGATCCTTGAACGAACCGCTATGATCGGGATGCTCAAAGCCATGGGGGCATCTAACTGGGCCATCCGCAAAATATTCCTGATCAATGCCAGTTACCTGATAGGATTTGGGCTGCTATTGGGCAATTTACTGGGGATAGGCCTGGGATATTTCCAGATGTATACTCATTTTTTCCAACTGGACCAGGCTTCGTATTATATGACCTTTGTACCGGTCGAGTTTAATATTTTTGATATTGTTGTCCTCAATATTGGTACGCTGATCATTTGCCTCCTTGTACTTATTATACCATCAACGCTGGTGAGCCGGATCTCACCGGTGAAGGCTATCCAGTTTAAGTAAGTTTAAAGCAACCGGTAACTTAATCCCAACCTAAAATATTCACTATGCGCGTTAAAGGAGGCATCACCTACCATATCTTTCATATAGTTGGTAAGGCCGTGGGCAAAGCTTGCATTTAAGCCATAGCGGCCGTAACTGGCGGCGGCACCAAGGCGCAACCGAACATCGGTTGGGGCTTTGCTTCTTTTGTAGTCAACTTTATAAATTCTGCCTTCTTTGTCTTTTACCTCGCCTTTATCCCTTGTATCCAGAATCAGACCAATATCCATCCCCGGTAAAATATCAAGCTTAACTTTATTCAGGGCAAACCGGTATCCGATATATGGATTAAGGTTAATACTTTGACTTTGTAAAGCAACATGGCCGGTTACAGCAAAACTTGCGTCATTTGCTACTATGTCGTATTCCGTTGGATTAAGAATGATAGGGGTATATTTATTAACTTCGGCTTTGCTCCTTAATAATTCATATCCCCCCTGCAGCCCGACTATAAACCCGCCTTTTGATACCGTTTGAACCTGGACACTGCCGCCATAGCTAAAGCCATTTTTGCTGCCGTATGGGTTATTGGCACGGTTCATCGGATCGCCGGTGATTGAGCCTTGTAATACCTGGGTGGTAGCCGATGATGATTTACCCGCAAAATGAAATAAACCGGTGTTGGCCTGTACAGTAACTTCTAACTTTTGAGCACGGAGCTGCAACCCACTAATCAACAATGGGGCAAGGATAAGGATGTACTTTTTCATTTTTTATGTGTTGTAAAGTTCAGTTTCAGGTTTAAGCCGCCTGCCCCAAATTTTATCTGCTGCGAGCCGAGGCCGTCAAGCGGGTATTTCAAAAAAGGTTCAATAATTATCCTGTTGCTTTTGCCAAGCGGATAGCCAACACCAAATGCTACGTTCAGGGTTTTGGCAAAATAAAAGCTATTGAAGCTTTTGTGTGTTGTTTCATCGGATGTTTGCGGTTGTACACCTGCCGCCTGTGCCAGCCCGGGGTAACTGTAACTTGCCGTGTAGGCTTCATTTATAAATGTGCCCGAACTTAAACCTGCAGAAATATAAGTGTCATTTTTTTGCGGGTTAAATTCATACTTAAGGTTAACAGGAATATCCAGACCGATCAGGTTAGCACTGTAGTTTTTAAATGAAGGTGTAGACGATACTTTATTAAAATCGGCCAGCGTGTTATAGGCTGTGCTTAACGATGGCGAAAATGACACCGCAGCCGCAACATTTGAGGGTTGATTTTTATTGTAATTAAGCGTGTTTTGGGCCAAAGCTAAACCGGTAGAAAGTTTGAGGTTTTTACTTAGCTTAATATCAGATGTAAAGCCTGCGCCGGCATTTACCTGGTTTTGGCTGCCTTTGGCATAGTTAAAGAATGTAGCCGCGTAAACACTGAATTTTACCCTGCGTTCGTCCATGTCCATATCAGGTTTTTTAGGCTGATCCTGATCGCTGGCAAGTAAAGATTCCATAGAGTTGATCTTTGGTTTTACTTTTACTACTGATGGAACAGCAGGCGGGGTTGTATTAACAGGTTTGGTATTTGCCGGAGGCTGTACAGCAGGGTTATTAGCATATTGCTGCGCGTTGGTTTGCTGCAATACAGATTTTACACTATCAGCTTTTTTAGCCGGAGTTACATTGATCACGCCGCTATTAGCCGGTTGAACGGTAGGGGGCACGTTGGTTTTGGCAATACCGTTAACTGGGTTTACACTTACTGGATTTGCCGGCACAGGTGTAAACGCTGGTACGGTTGCAGCCGGTTGATTTACGATTACGTTGCCCGCCGGTTTATTTAAAGCGCTATTGTTTGCAAGTACGTTTGATTTATTTGCCGGGGTGTTGCCTGCCGGATTCAGTTTTGTTGCTGAAGATTGGGTGCTATTGTTGCCCGCAAGGTTTGTTGCAGGTGATTGCTTAGTTGTTACAGGAGACCGTTCCGGGGTAGCGTTTTGAACATTGCTATCTGCCGCGTTGCTTTGCGGCAGCGCAGGTTTTACCGGTTTAGCCGAAAATGTTTGGCCATCATTATTAACATTATTTTTGTTCGATGCTATCCATAAGCCTATACTCAAAAACAATAACAGGACAGCAGCGGCGCTTGCCCACCATAGGTAAACCGGGCGGCGCTGTTTTTCCTGAACAGGGAATCTCTCCCTGAGCAGCAGCCAGCCTTCATCAGCGGTAGTGTCTTCGTAATTATCAAACACTTCCCTGATGCGGTCTCTTAAGTCGTTATCCAACTGGTCATCCATGGTTTTGTGCTTCTTTTCTTAATATACTTCTTAATCTTTCTTTGGCCCTGCTCAGGTAAACGCGCGATGAACTTACCGGGATGCCGAGCGTTGTGGCTATTTCATCATGGTCATAGCCGTCTATCTCATACATGTTAAAAATAGTTCGTTGTATAGCCGGGAGTTCAACCATCAATTTTAAAATATCCTGTACGTTTAAATTATCAACCGGCCCCATACTACTCCTGATGGGGGCGGCATTTTCCAATTCAACATTAAGCTGGAATTTAAGGTCTTTGCGCCGGCGGTCGATGGCTGTGTTAACCAAAATGGTGCGGAGCCAGGCTTTAAACGGCTTATCGATATTGTAGCCGCCAATAGCGTTAAACACTTTTATAAAAGCGTCATTTACAGCTTCAAGGGCATCATCGCGGTTTAAACTGTAACGCAAACTTATACCCATAGCATAGCCATAGAACTGCTTATACAGCAATTCCTGATGTTTTAAACTGCCTTTTTTGCATTGCCTTACGATCTCTTCTTCGGTAATGCGAGGGGGTGGATGCATTAAATGTACTTAGTTCCGCTAAATGTTGTTTTAAAGCCTTTACGCAGCAAAACAGTTAAATGATACAAAATAAAAAAAATTCTGCCCGGATTATTTGCTGTAGTAATCAAAAAAGCCGGTACCCTCAATGCGGGCACCGGCAACGTAATAAAACAATAAAAAGTAGTTAATTCGTTTTTTTCAAATTGTATTGAACAGTTAACGTATCGCCGTTGCTGTTGCGCTGCAGTTGAAATACGTTTCCATCATAATAATATTGGTAAACACCTTTAAGATGAAATTTTTTGACACCCGGTACTACCGCCGATGAGTCATTAAACTGGATGTAGTAGCCGTTGTACACAAATCCTCCGTAGCTCGCCACGTGTTTCCTGGTGTCGGTAGCTACTTTAAATAATGATGCCGCGGTAAGTTTTAAAGCTATCGTATCACGAACGGTATCATAACCGGTACCGCTTGTTTTTTTAACCAGCGCACCAAATGTACCGGTAAAATTGCCCTGTGGCTGAGCAACCGGAACAACTTCATTTTTGGGAGAGCAGGCTACGCCTAATGTTAACAATAATGGAAGCAGGTAAAATAAATTACGTTTCATATAATCTTATCTCGTTATCAATTTTTAACCATTACGCATGTTTTTTATTAAACGCTACAAACGGGCTGTATTATTTTACAGTTTTTTTGCCTCGTCCCAAAAAACATCCATCTCGGCCAGGCTCATATCATGCAGTTGTTTGCCATTTTCCTGCGCTTTAAGTTCCAGGTATTGAAAGCGCTTAATGAATTTTTTATTGGTTTTTTCGAGGGCGTTTTCCGGGTTGATATTAATAAAGCGGGCGTAATTGATCAGCGAAAACAGCAGGTCGCCAAATTCGGCTTCGGCCCTTTCATGGTCGATAGTGCTTTCACCTTCGGCATTAAATTCGTTTTTAAACTCCTGCATCTCTTCCTCAACTTTTGCCCAAACCTGGCTTTTCTCCTCCCAGTCAAACCCAACGCCGCGCGCCTTTTCCTGTATGCGCGATGCTTTTACCAGCGCCGGTAAGGAAGCCGGTACGCCTCCCAAAACAGATTTGTTGCCCTCCTTAAGCTTGATTTGTTCCCAGTTACGTTTTACATCTTCCTCGTTCTGCACTTCTATATCACCATAAATATGCGGGTGGCGGTTGATGAGCTTGTCGCAAACGCTGTTCAAAACATCGGTAATGGTAAAGTCGTTGGTTTCGGAAGCTATTTTGGCATAAAAAACCAGGTGCAGCATAATATCGCCAATCTCTTTTTTTATTTCGGGCATATCGCCGCCTAAAATGGCATCGCTTAACTCGTAGGTTTCTTCAATGGTGAGGTGGCGCAGGCTTTCCAGCGTTTGCTTTTTGTCCCATGGGCAATTGGCACGCAGGTCGTCCATGATTATGAGTAGCCTGTCGAACGCGATGGAGGCGGTAGGGGCAGTTTCAGGGGCTTTTAAAGGCATAAATTATTTATAATGAATACTTATGTTGCAAAGGTATGATAACATCTTTAATGAAAACTTACTGTATCATTAATTTTAAGCTAACATTAATTAATTTTATTAGCCAATTGTTAATGCTACCCATAAGCACATTTTACCATGAAAAAAACTTACCTGTTTTTCCTTCTTTTTACTTCGATAATTAAAGCAAGCTATGCTCAACAGCAGCCTGCCGGCGATGTGGCCAATAGCACCTTTAGCCAGCCGCAGCCTTTTTTGTTTACTGTAAGTACACTTAACCCGCAAGGGCGCAACTGGAGTTTAAATTATTCGGGCGGATATGGTGAGAGGACTGTTACGCCTTTGGGTTTTGACGGTGTTGATCAAAATTTTTCGGCCAAGGGGGACCTGGGCAATAAGTTTACCTTAATGGCCATGCTGGGTACAGGCTTTAGTAACAACGGTGGTGTGCGTACCCTGCAGCAAGCCGAGGTACTACGTGATTTTATTGGCGGCACTCAGCCGATGGGTTTCAGGGCCGGGGCGAGCCTGGGTTTCAGAAGGGAGTTTAACAGTGATGCTGTAGCGTTCAGCCGTATAACCGCGGCATATGAAGTATCAAAATGGAAGCTTGGCGCTAATCTTCGTTTTGAAAAAGCGTTTTCAACCCACCGCGATGGTTTGGATTTGATAACCAGCGTTGGTGTGCACCGTCATATCTCGGGCCAGCTTTTCGGCGGTTTTGAAGCGGTAGGGCAGGACCTGGAAGGTTTTTGGGAAGCCGATGAAGCCGAAGGCGGAGCCCGTTTATTGATCGGCCCATCGTTAAATTACGCTCCTGTAAATTCGCGGCTGGCGTTTTCACTTTGCGGCGGCCCCATTATTTACGCTACCCGCAGCGCTGCAACCCAGGGCCAGTTTGCTTACCGCGAATTGCCAACCACCAACGGTTTTACACTGAAATTCAATGTAGGCTTCCGGTTCTTGTAGTCGGAGATTTAAAGTTTTACTGCCCTGAGCATTTCGCGTTTGCCGGGTGCTCCGGGTGCTTTCTCTATTTTAAAGCCCTGGCTTTTGAGCATGCGTTTCAGGTTGCCGGTGATAGCATAGGTAACAAACAGACCACCCGGTTTTAAAAAGCTAACGGCGTGACCGATAGCTTCTTCATCCCACATTTCGGGTTGATGGGCTGCGGCAAAGGCGTCGAAATAGATAATATCAAACTGATCGTCTGTTTTAAAATCCAGCAGCTTGCTGTGAGCGATATGTAGCTGTGTTGTGGTATCGATTTGAACTCTATCTGTTAATGCAGCAGAATAATTATTGTTGAATTGTTCCCAAAGCAGCTCCGGGATGTATTGCTGGTAGCCGGTTTGCGCCATCATTTCGGCGCTTACGGGGTAAGCTTCGATACCGGTGTAATCAAGTTTTATTTGCGTGCCGGTACACGCATCGGCCGTTAACAGAAAGTTGAGTCCGGTGCCGAAACCAACTTCGAGGATACTAACCCCGCTGGTGTTATTCCGCTCCAGGAAATATTGTAAGCCTGATTTAACAAATACATGCAAGCTCTCCTGCAAAGCTCCGTGGCGCGAGTGGTAATGCTCACCTACTTCAGCATTGTAAATGGTATTGGAGCCGTCGGCTGTGGGGACTATGGTTAGTTCATGGTTCATGGATGATAGTTCATAGTTTTGGGTGGCATACTTAGTTCATGGTTTATGGATGATAGTTCATAGTTTCCAAGACCTTATTGGCCATGAACCATGAACTATCATCCATGACCATTAGCCATGAACCTCTTTCATCATCTCAGTTACCACCTCACCCAGGTCATAAACCGGTACGGCATTTATTGCAGCCGAAACAATACTAACACCGGCAGCCGAACGATAGCCTGCAGCGCAATGCACCACGACAGGCTTATCGGCAGGGATCTCACTAATGCGTTCGCGCAGTTCGGGCAAAGGTATACTAATGGCATTTTTAAAAACCTTGCCTGCAGCAACTTCACCCTGATTACGTACATCAACTATCGTGTAATCATTTTCATTTGCCCTGAAGGCGTCTAAATCAAGATCGGGGGATACTTGATTGGCGTTTACAGGAACTAACAATGCGCCTTTGATATTTTGTTCGTAGCCTATTTTGGCTGCTTTTTTAATCAGGGTGTCAAGCTTATCATCATTTTCGGCAATGAGGTAAAACTGCTCATCAGGGCCGATAATGGAACCCAGCCATGTTTCAAATTTTTCACCATCCTGCAGGTTAATAGCGCCATGCAGGTGACCGCTCCTGAACTGTGCTTTGGGACGGCCATCAACTACTAAAATGTCAGCTTCCAACGCGCTGCCTTCCTCCATACGGGGTACAGCAGTAATGCTGTCCTCAAAACCTGGTACACCATTTTTATTCAACAGCACATCACGACCGAAGTATTTGGGCATAAAAGGCTGATCGGTGGTAAGCGTTTTAACAAATTCCAGCTCATCCATCAGTTGTAAGGCATAATTTTCACGCAGTTCGCGGCCAATGGTGCTTTCCAGCTCGGGGCTCATATTTTTACCGCATAACGAACCCGGGCCATGTGCCGGGTAAACCACTACGTTTTTGGGCAGGGTCATGAGTTTTTGCCGGGTGCTTTGAAACATCTGGCGGGCAAGTTCCTCTTTTTTTGCGGTAATGTTACCTACATTTTCCCGCAGGTCCGGTCGGCCTACATCCCCAACAAATAATGTATCGCCGGTAAAGACGGCGGTTTCGCGGCCTTCTTCATCTACCAGTAAAATACAGATAGAATCGGGCGAGTGACCGGGAGTATTGATGGCTTTTAGTTTAATATCGTTAAGCTGGATAACGTCGCCGTCATCAAAAGTTTCGTGCGGATATGTTGCACCGGTTAACTTGCTGCAATAAATTACAGCGCCTGTGGTTTCATGAATTTCGAGGTGCGAACTTACAAAATCCGCATGCGGGTGGGTTTCAATAACACCCACAATATCGGCGTCGTGCTGGGCCGCGAAATCATAATAAGGCTGCGGGTTACGGGCCGGGTCAATAACTATCATTTTGCCCGTACGGATCACGGCATATGAACCATGCGCCAGGCCTTTATCGTAAAATTGCTGAATGATCATATTTTGCCTGCAAAGATAATGCTTAGGCGGAATGTTTTATTCGTGCAATGTTTGAGTGGTGTAAATATTGATCGCTTTGTGTAAATCTGTGAAGGATATTATCTACATAAATAGTTAAATTTGAATATGACAGCAACTGAAATAAAAACAGAGATCAATAAAGTACTCGAAAACGTGCCGGAAGGTGCTTTGGCAGATGTGCTTTCATACCTGAAACAACTGCCATTAAAAACACCGGATGATATTAAACTAACTGCTCATTTAAGGCAGATACTTACCGAAGATAGTGAATTATTGGAGAGGCTCGCCCAATAATAAGTGTTGAAAACGACATGTTACCGCAGATATTCTCCGATTTTGCAAATGAATTTAAATTGTTGGATTATCTTCCAACACATAGCCAATTATTAATCAGGAGCATGAGAAGTCGCCAAAGAGAATATAATATCGATATTATTTTTAAAGGGGTGAGAACACTGATTATTGATTCGATTTTTGAAGGATTGGAAATATCATTAACCGATGAAAATCAAAACATAAAATTAATTGAAGATCATGGTTTTGTAGTAAATCATAACTATAAAGTGTTTTTATTGGAAAATGGAAGCGGACAAAAACATTTTATAAATGCGATGGCTTTGGGCATATTTCACAATAAGCTGGATATCCTTGAGACAAGTTTAGGGCGATATGATTGGGGTGACTTAAATGATGAAATGGTTTTATGGTATAAATAAAACAGTATGGTTTCTTAGTCGTGTCGTAAATATTTCCTCCTATCCTCCCTTAATTACTAAACTGCCTCAAATGATGGTCAACATGTTTATAGGCCAATTGGCCCATTTGCTCCCTGGTCATTTTTCCAAAAAAAGTATGCTCAAAATCAGTTTTTGAAGTTTTGCCATATTCCTCAACCAGTTCAATCCATTGTTTTTTCTGAGCCTCTATGTCGCCTCCGGCTTCGGTTACTTTACATTGCGGAACAGTAGGGTTATTTTTTGTTAACGGACTATCATCTTTAAGCATACCTTTCAGCGCTACTTTTCCAAACAGGCGACCAATAAACGAGCGTTTATATTTTGTCCTGCCAAGGTACATTTCTTCGGATAGGGTGCAATGTTTCAGCATTTGATAAACGTTCATTTTGCCCCATTCCGGTTTGCTGCTTTCATCAAGTAAGTTGATCCTGCTAATCAGGCCGTCGCGGGTTTCTTTATCAAATATTGTTTTCATTTGTTTTAAGGGTTGGTATGATAAAGCTACTACGAAATTGCAAAGCAGTACAGGCGCATTTGAGCCATAAACAGGGAGGATTTATGCCAATATTTTGTAAAACAAGGTCGTGTCATAAATTAAATTTGCAACCCGGTGTTGTGTTAACTATGAATAGAAATTTAGCCGAGAATATATAAAAAAGGGGTTAACACTTTTTTCGGATAAAAATCACTCAATTACTTGATTGTGAACAATATAATCAAAAATTGACACTAAATTATGTTAACCCTGTTACCCCCCCCCCCTTTTTTTGGTAATAAAGTTAATTAAACAGAAACTATCTATCGCTTAAGTATCTGCAAAAAAAGAGGCTGATCAGTGTAAGTGATACAGCCTCTTTTTTTTCTAAAAACAGGATCTGATTTACCAGATCTTTGTCCTGTCTTCAGGTTGTTTATACATTTTATCGCCGGGTTTTACGTCAAATGCTTTGTACCATGCATTGATATTGGTTATAGGCGCATTGGTGCGGAACCGCTCTGGCGAGTGCGGATCGGTCAGGATCCGTTGCGCTGCCGACTCCGGAGTTTGTGATGAACGCCATACCTGTGCCCACGACAAGAAGAAACGCTGATCGGGTGTAAAGCCGTCAATGGTATTAGCCGACTGGCCTTGTTTAGTTTTGCTGAATGCCTCGTAAGCAATGTTCAAACCACCAAGGTCGGCAAGGTTTTCGCCAAGGGTAAGTTTGCCGTTTACGTGCAGGGTATCAAGAACGGTAAAGGCATTGTATTGTTTCACCACCTGATCTGCGCGCGATTTAAATTTATCGGCATCTTCTTTGGTCCACCAATCGCGCAGTGTGCCGTCGGCATCGTACTGGCGACCCTGGTCGTCAAAACCGTGGGTCATTTCATGGCCAATTACCGCTCCAATACCTCCGTAGTTAACGGCGTCATCAGCCTTAAAATCAAAGAACGGGAATTGAAGGATCCCGGCAGGGAACACAATTTCGTTATTAGTTGGGTTGTAATAAGCATTAACGGTTGGCGGTGTCATTCCCCATCGGGTTTTATCAACCGGTTTACCTAATCGGCTTACATTAAAATTGTAGCGCCATTTGACTATTGCATGCAGGTTACTGAAGTAATCGTTACGGTTAATCACCATGCCATCGTATTTTTCCCAGTTGTCCGGATAGCCGATTTTTACGGTGAAAGCATTAAGTTTTTTAAGTGCGCGTTCTTTGGTTGCGGGGCTCATCCAGTCAAGGCGCTTAATCCTGTCGCCAAGAGTTTCTTTAAGGTTGTTTACTAAATCAACCATATATTGTTTGGCGGCCGGGGTAAAGTATTTTTCAACAAAAAGCTGGCCCAGTAATTCGCCAAGGTAGCTATCAACAAGGGCGCTCATGCGCTCAACGCGCGGTGTCTGTACTTTTTGACCGGTCAGCGTGCTGTTGTAAGCAAAGCTTGCGTTAGCAAAGTCGGAGCTTAAATAACTGGCTGTTCCTCTTAAAATATTCCATCGCAGGTATATTCTCCAGTTAGCGATCGGGGTAGCTGCAAACAGCGAGTCGGTAGCTCTGAAAAACGAAGGCTGGCCAACAAGAATACTGTCCTGTCCACCTGCATTAAGGGCAGGTAGTATTTTTGACCATTTTAAATGTGGGGTTTGTTTTTCAAAATCTGCAATCAGGAACTTGTTGTAGGTTACATGCGGATCGCGCATGGCTACACGGCTCAATTGCGCCTTAGCCCAGGTATATTCAAGGCCGTAAACTATAGCAGTGTTTTTGGCTGCTTCATCAGCACTGCTTCCGCTAAGGGTGAACAAAGTTGTGATCAGCTTTTTTAATGCGTCCTGTGCTTTTTTTGAACGCGGATCGTTTTTGAGGTAATAATCCCTGTCGGGCAGGGTAGTGCCACCCTGACTAAGGCTTATCACATATTTGTTTACATTCTTTTCATCCTGTTCAACCCCAAACCTGAAAATCGGCGCACTTATTCCGTTAACACGCTCATAAATCAGTTCGTTAATAAAGTCGTCAGGGGTTTTTAACCGGTTAATGCGCTCCAGGTCGGGTTTGATGGGGGCATAACCGTTTTTTTCGATGGTCAGGCTATCCATACCACTGGCGTACAAATCTCCTACAAGTTGTTTCAGGCTGCCTTTGGGTTGCGACGCTGATGTCTGGCTTACTTCATTCAGCAAGCCAATGAGCCTATCTGTATTTTCCTGGCGCAAAATATGGAAACTACCCCAGCGGGTTTCTTTAGCAGGGATGCCGTTTTGTTTTAGCCAGCCGCCATTGGCATATTCAAAAAAATCATCACCGGGCTTTACGCTCAGGTCCATGTTGGCGGGATCGATAAATTTTTTAGGAGGGGCGGAGGTTTTGTGCCTGGATTTTGCGGGTTTGGGGCCATCTGCAGCAAACACATTTACCGACATGCCAAGGCAGGCAGCCAGTAATAAACAGTTAAACTTTAATTTCATGTCAATACTTAAAAATTAAAGTTAATAAATAGCAGGTATTAAACACAAGTGGCCGGTGGCAGGCCTTTAGTGATTGAACCAGTTAATGATGGCTTCGAGTTTTGTTTTTTTCAAAATATCAAGCCAGAAACGGTGTAAGGGTATTGTTTTCATGACAATTTGAATGTTACATATATAATAACTTGTTAATTGTAAAAATATTGTGGGAGTGGGATTGTTCATGGTTGATAGATCATGGTTCAGGGTTTATAGATGATTGATCATGATTGCATGTTGTAGTGATAATCATTTTACAATGTACTGGTTTGCGTTAGGGATGGTATCCGCTACCATCCCTAATGCTGCCTGCGCTCTTGACCGATCAAAAACTATCGGTTTAAACCATCATCTATGAACCATGAACTATATTCCCAAAAAAATCCCCCAACCTTTGGCTATGAACCGTTAACTATCGTATTTTTGCGCGTTATGAGTATTGCTAAAACATATATCCCAAAGGAAACCGAAGAAAAATGGTACAGTTACTGGTTGCAGCACGGCTTTTTTAAGTCGGTGCCTGATGAGCGTGAGCCTTATACTATAGTCATTCCGCCGCCAAACGTTACCGGGGTTTTACACATGGGCCACATGCTTAACAATACCATACAGGACGTGCTGGTTCGCCGCGCCCGTATGAAAGGCAAAAATGCCTGCTGGGTTCCCGGTACCGACCACGCCAGTATTGCCACTGAGGCTAAAGTTGTCGCTATGCTTAAAGAGCGTGGTATCAGCAAAAAAGACCTTACCCGCGAAGAGTTTTTAACTTACGCCTGGGAATGGAAGGAAAAGTACGGCGGCATTATCCTGGAGCAGCTTAAAAAATTAGGTGCCTCCTGCGATTGGGACCGTACCAAATTTACCATGGACGAGAGCCTATCGGAAGCGGTTATTGATACGTTTATCCACCTGTATAAAAAAGGATTGATCTATCGCGGTATCCGCATGATCAACTGGGACCCGCAAGGCAAAACCGCGGTGAGCGACGAAGAAGTTATCCGTAAGGAAGTTAATCAGAAGCTTTATTATATCCGCTACGCGGTGAAGTCCGAAAGTCAGGTAAGTCCGGAAGTCGGAAAGTCGGAAAGTCAGAAAGATTTATCCGATGCTAACTCTTTACTTTCGGACTCACGGACTTCCGGACTTCCGGACTTCCTAACCATCGCCACCACCCGCCCTGAAACCATTATGGCTGATGCAGCTATCTGTATCAATCCTAATGACGAGCGTTACCTGCACCTGCACGGTAAAAAGGTTTACATCCCGCTGATCAACCGCGAGATCCCGGTGGTCCTGGATGATTATGTGACTATGGATTTTGGTACCGGCTGTTTGAAGGTTACCCCCGCACACGATTTAAATGACTATGAACTGGGCCAGCGCCATAACCTGCCGGTTATTGATATTTTAAATGATGACGGTACGCTGAATGAAAAAGCACAGATATTGGTTGGCGAAGACAGATTTGCTGCCCGTAAAAAGATTGCTGTACTGCTGGAAGAAGCCGGCGTGCTGGAAAAAGTAGAAGAATATAAATCGCAGGTTGGTTTCAGTGAACGTACCAACGCGGTTATTGAGCCAAAACTATCCATGCAATGGTTTTGCAAAATGGGCGAAATGGCCAAACCTGCTTTGGACTATGTACTGAATGGCGAGATTAAACTGATCCCCGAAAAGTTTGTGAACACTTACCGCCACTGGATGGAGAATGTAAGGGACTGGAACATCAGCCGCCAGCTTTGGTGGGGACAACAGATCCCGGCCTGGTACCTGCCCAACGGCGAATTTGTGATTGCAAAGAACAGGGAAGAGGCTTTTGAAGAAGCGAAAAACCTCAAATCTCAAATCTCAAATCTCAAATCTGAAGATCTTACACAGGACGAAGACGTAGTTGATACCTGGTTTTCATCGTGGTTGTGGCCCATCTCGGTATTTGACGGTTTTAAAGACCCTGATAATGCTGATATCAACTATTACTATCCAACCAATGATTTGGTTACCGCGCCCGAAATTTTATTTTTCTGGGTAGCCAGGATGATCATGGCCGGTCATGAGTTCAGGGGCGAGGTACCGTTCCGGAACGTATATCTTACCGGCATTGTAAGGGATAAGCAAGGCCGTAAAATGTCGAAATCATTAGGCAATTCACCCGATCCGCTTGACCTGATTGAAACATATGGTGCCGACGGCGTACGTGTAGGCATGCTGCTATGCTCACCTGCAGGTAACGATTTGATGTTTGACGAAAGCTATTGTAAACAAGGCAGCGGCTTTGCCAACAAAATATGGAACGCCTTTAAACTGGTAAAAGGCTGGGAGGTTGACGAAGGCCTGCCTAATCCTAACGGCGTAGCTATTGACTGGTTTGGCAGCAGGTTTAACCAGGCGCTAACCGAAATTGAAGCCAACTTTGCCCAATACCGTTTATCAGAAGCCTTAATGGATACCTATAAACTGGTATGGGACGATTTTTGCGCATGGTACCTGGAAATGATCAAGCCTGCTTATCAGCACCCTATTGATAAAGCAACGTATACGGCTACCATTCAATTCTTTGAGAATATTTTGAAGGTATTGCACCCTTTTATGCCGTTCCTTACCGAAGAATTATGGCATGATGAGCTGTTTGGCAAACGTACTGAAACAGACTGCTGTATTGTAGCGCAATTGCCCGCTATTGGGGAAATTAATTCACGTCTATTAAATGAAACAGAGCTTGTTAAAGATGTGGTAACCAACATCAGGAACACCCGCAAAACAAAACAAATTTCTGACAAAGAGCCGCTTGAGTTATTTGTTAAATCAAATTCAGGGATCAATTACGGCCAGTTCGAAGCTATCATTACAAGGCTTGCCAACATCAGCAAGTTTGAATCAGTAGCCGATAAAATTGAAGGGGCTATTAATTTCTTAGCCTCAACAGATGAGTTTTATATTCCTTTCAGCGAAGAAATTGACCCGGTTGCCGAATGTGCGAAACTGAAAAAAGAGCAGGAATACCTGTTAGGCTTCCTGAGATCGGTTAATGCAAAATTGGGTAATGAACGGTTTATGGCCAATGCAAAACCCGAAATCATAGAGGTTGAGCAAAAGAAAAAGGCCGATGCCGAAGCCAAATTAACCATCATTGAAGAAAACTTAGCAGCTTTGGCTTGCTAATTGCAGAACTTACCGGCTTTGCGTAACAAGCTACCGTACAGTATTTTGATTGCTGTACGGTGGCCTGTCCAATTGCTAGGCCAATGTTAAGTTCTGAATATGAGTAATAAAGTAAGTTTTTTTAACTTATCAATTTATAAGATTTTGTCGAAGGAGCAATCGTTCCTTGACCAGGCCCGGATTCGTTTATTGTATTATGGGTTCTTCCTTATTTTTGTTGCCCTTGGGGCACTTTACCTGAACGTTTATTTCCAAAATCAAAAGATGCTTGCTGATACCGCCCTGTTTTTGATGGGAGCGGTAGTTGTGTTATTTAAATATTTAACCTGGCGGCCCGACTGGCGCAGTGCAGCACATGCCCTGCTTATTGTGGGTACACTTGTTAATACCAGCCTGGTTTATGCCTCTATGCAAACGGTAAATATCATTACCGTGCAGGTAATTATAATCGTGATCGTATTCAGCTATTATATGCTCGGCCAGCAATGGGGGCTCATGTACTCGTTGCTTAATACAGTACCGGTTTTGGTATTTATGATCATTGAATACAACAGCGGGTACATTATTAGTATAAAGCCTAACAAAGTTGATCAGTCTACTATTATCATCAGCCTGTTTGCCAATTTTATATTGCTTATTTTTATCCATAGCCATTTTTACACTGCTTTTTTAAAAAACATCAGGCACCTTAAAAATAGCAGCAGGGAGCAGGCCCGGCTTTACAGTAAGATGGAAACGGCTATTGAAAAGGCAGAGAAATCGGCCCAGGCCAAATCAGAATTCCTGTCAACCATGTCGCATGAAATCCGTACGCCGCTGAACGCGGTTATCGGGATGAGTAATTTGCTGATGATGAGCAACCCGCGGCCCGACCAGCGGGAGAATCTCGAAATTCTTAAGTTTTCGGCCAATAACCTGTTAGCCATTGTTAATGACGTGCTTGATTTCAGCAAAATTGAATCGGGGAAAGTAGTATTTGAAAATATCCGCTTTAACCTTGTTGAGCTGATGAACAATATTTGCGGGGGGCAAATGCTGAAGGCCGAAGAGAAAGGCCTGCTTTTTAAGCTTGATGTTGATAGTTCATTGAAAGATAAGGTGCTTTTTGGCGATCCTACCCGCATAACCCAGATCATTTTTAACCTGGTTAGCAACGCTATAAAGTTTACGCCGCAGGGAAACATATGGGTAAGGGTTACTTGTGTGGAAGACAGGCATAATACCGTTACCGTCAATTTTTCGGTAAGGGATACCGGTATCGGTATCGAAAAAGAAAACCTTGAAAGTATATTTGAACCATTTACACAGGAGTCATTAGCTACTACCCGCGAGTATGGCGGCACAGGGCTTGGCCTGGCCATAGTTAAACGTTTGCTTGAGCTGCAGGAACTGCAAATGACTGTTAACAGTACGATGGGCCGTGGGTCAGAGTTTTCTTTTCATATGGAATTTCCTGTATCTACAGAAGTGTTGCCCGTTGTGGTAACAGCCCCCGAAGCTAAACAGTTTTCAGAAAACCCGCTGGCCTGTTTACGCGTGCTTATTGCCGAGGATAATATGGTGAATGTAATGCTGATGAAAAAACTGCTGAGCAAGTGGAGCATCAACCCAACCATTGCCGAAAACGGCGAACGGGCAGTTGAGTTTATGCAATACGGCAATTTTGATATTATCTTAATGGACCTCCAGATGCCGGTGATGAACGGTTTTGATGCAGCTAAAGAGATCCGTAGAATGGCCGACCCTAAAAAATCGGGCATACCGATCATTGCGCTTACAGCTTCCGCGCTTTTTGACATCAAAGAACAGGTATACGAGGCCGGCATGAATGATTATGTATCTAAGCCTTTTAAACCTGACGACCTGCTGGAGAAGCTTAATAATTATACTTTGAAAAAGGTGATGTAAGTCCCACCCAAACCCTCCCCGGAAGGGAGGGCTTTAAAAACTGCTATCGCTAAACTTCAACCAGTTCAAGCTGCTAAGCAAAAGTGTGGGGCTCGTGCGATTCCCCTCTTGAGAGGGGCGGAGGGGGGTGTCTCTCTGCTTTGATATTCAAATCGTATAAACACACCCCTGCTCTTGCTCATTCTCTACGCGCCTCTCAATAGGGGATTTTAAAGCGCTCACCTAATGGCCTATCTATTCAACTTATCGCCCTCCTTAATCACCGCCTGGTTTACTTCCTTTACTCTTTCGAACTCCATTTTTTCAACGGCCCTGTCGTAGGTTAAAACGCCGTTTACTTCGTGTTCAACGTCGGTGGTTTGGGTATATATGGCAACGCTTAATCCTTTATATTTCATAAGCTGTTCCACTTCATCCAGCAAAAAAGCATACCGGTCGGTAAGTCTGGCTTTGGTTGGCTCATAATCATAGGCATCGTTTTGTACCGGCCACATATGGCCACGCACAAAGAGGCCAACACCGCCAAATTCGCCCAGTGAGGCAGCCCGGCGTGCATCAGGAACGGAAGCACCGTAAGGGCCAACATAAATATGTGTGTCCACGTAATCGCCATTGCCCGGATCTCCATACGGTTTTTGATAGCTGGGATTATTGTTAAAACCCGAATTGCCATTAACTAATCGCGACGGATCATATTGTTTAACCCACTTGGTGATACTCTTCACATCAAAGGCGCCCCAGTTTTCATTAAAAGGCACCCATGTAATAATAGAAGGCGAGTTATAATGATCGTCGATGATGGCTTTTAATTCTTTCCGGTAAACCTTCCTGTTTTTGGTGGTATCTTCATTCTGATACCATATAGCGGGCATATCCTGCCAAACCAATAAGCCCATTTTATCGGCCCAATAATAAAAACGCTGCGGCTCGGTTTTCATGTGCTTACGGATGAGGTTATAACCCGCTTTTTTGGTGTATTCTATATCAAATTTAAGTGCTTCTTCTGTTGGCGCGGTTAAAATACCGTCGGGCCAGTACCCTTGGTCAAGCAGGCCAAGCTGCATGATGAATTTGCCATTTATAAGCGGTCGCATCACGCCATTAAGCTTACCTAATTTAATATCGCGCATGCCGAAATAGCTTTTAACCTCGTCGGCTTCGCTGCCATCAGCATTGTATAGGGTAAGTTTCAAATCATACAAAAACGGAAAATTTGGTGTCCATAAAACCGGATTATTTATCGGCAGATAGAAATATGAGCCACCTGTTGCACTTACCTGCGATACCTCTTTGCCATTGTTTAAGGCAATTGCCTTAACCTTGCCTGCACCTTCGGCATTGACAAATACTTTTAAACGTTTACCTTCCAGATCGGGAAGCAGGCGGATGTTTTTAATATATGATTCATTTACAGGCTCCAGCCAAACTGTTTGCCAGATGCCCGAGGAGAAAGTATAATCGCCGCGGGGGCCGTTCTTGCCCGATGGTGTTTTACCATCATTGGGGTCATGAGCAGCAACAATAAGGGTATTGCTGCCTTTTTTAAGATATGAAGTAATATCAAAGCAAAATGAATCATACCCGCCCGTGTGCGAACCTGCTTTTTTACCATTTACAAAAATGGTGGCATCATGATCAACGGCTCCGAAATGAATAATTACGTGTTTGTTTTGCCATTTTTCGGGCACTTCAAAACTTCGGCGATACCACATATTAATTTCCTGTTTACGCTGCACACCGGAGATCACCGATTCAGGGCAATAAGGCACCAGTATTTTATCCGGCTTGTCATTAAAAGACACGGGCGTTTGAGGGTTCAGGGTATTAGGCGCGTTTTTACCACCCTGGTAATCCCATTTACCATTTAAGCACAACCAGTCATTACGCTGTAGCTGGGGGCGGGGATATTCTGATAATGGCACTTCGGCCTGCATAGCGGCATTGGTCCACTGAGTAGGGAGTTTGGCTTCCTGGGCAAAGGCGGCGCATCCGTATAATACAGCGGCCAAAAACAGGGCTTTTGCTTTGAGATAGGCGTTCATAAGGTAATGTTATAATTGATGAGGTTATGAACGCCAAAATAGGGAATTGATAACTGTTATCATAACATTTTATTGGGAAATAGGATGTTGTCTGAACCCGAATTTATTGAATTTAGGGAACGAGCAGAAAATGCTATACACATTCCATGAATTCTTCAAATTCGTTTTGTCTCGTCCTAAAATAGGTTTACACAACAGTAAACAAAAATGGAAAGATATTCAAAGACCTATGGGAGTAAATGGCAGAGCCAATACAGTGAGGAGTTTAAGCGAAAAATTTGCCAGGAATATTTAACAGGAGAAGAAGGCCTGAGTTTTCTTGAGCGGAAATATAATTTAGGGAATAGCCGGATTTCAGCCTGGTTAAAATCGTTTGGCCTGGAGAAAAAAAGACCGGTTTATGTATCTTCGTGTATCATGCCAGCAAAGAGAGATCCGGATATCCAGCCTGAAGATAGTGCATCAGTTAAGTTGCTGAAAAAGCAACTGGAAGATGCACTTCTGGAAAAGGAGCTTTATCGTAAAATGATAGAAGTTGCTGAAAGAGACCTGAGGATCAATATCCGAAAAAAGTCCGTTACCAAGTAATCCGTGAGACTAAAAACAGCTATCCCAGGGTAAGCCTTGGAAAGTGCTGTTGTTTACTTGGCATTACCCGACAAGCTTATTATCAACACTTTTGGGAAGCAGAAGCAATTAGTTTTGAACAGGAGATCATCCTAAATGAAGTAAGGCATTTAAGGACTACACATCCGGCTATCGGTGTCAGAAAGCTCTATGTATTATTACAATCATTTTTACTTGAACATCAGATAAAGATGGGAAGGGATGCCCTTTTTGATCTTCTTGCTGCACATCATCTTTTAGTACGGAAGAAAAGGCGACGTGTTTATACCACCCAGTCTTTTCACTGGTTAAAAAAGTATCCCAACTGTATAAAAGAAATAATCCCTAATAAAGTAAATGAGATATGGGTATCAGATATAACGTATTACCGAACAACCAAAGGCTTTGTATATATAAGTTTTATAACAGATGCATATAGCAGAAAAATTGTTGGTTATCATGCTGCTGACACATTAGAAGCTGTTCATACGCTGAGTGCTTTACAAATGGCCCTCAAAGAAAATAGGCAACCAATAACCGGCTTAATACATCATTCAGACAGAGGTGTTCAATATTGCAGTTATGATTATGTAAAGCTATTACAGGACAACAACATAATCATTAGCGTGACCGAGAATGGTGATCCTTTAGAAAATGCTATTGCCGAAAGGATTAACGGAATTATGAAACAGGAATACCTGGAACATCAGAGCCCGAGTACCAAAGAAGAGGTAATGGAACTATTAACCATGTCTGTAAAAAGCTATAATAACCAAAGGCCACACATGAGCTGTAATATGCTCACCCCTGAGTTTGTGCATCAAAATAACATAGAAGTGGAGCGAACATGGAAAAGTTATTATAAACCTCAAAATGTGATTTTGTAAACCTATTTTAGGATTAATTAATATTGTAAACGTATAACAGGATTTAGCAGTTAAACTGTAAACTTTTTTTAGGACGAGACATTTCCCCCATGGCGCAAGTGTTGTGCGGCTGTTAGAAGGGCGGATCACTTGTGACTATAAAAATCAACCCGCAGTATTTGTTTAGGAGGAATGATTGATTGGTAATTGGAGAAGTTACAAGTCAGCCATAGCGCTACCCTGCACTCAAGACTTGCGCCAGTGAGGGCAGAAAATGCTATACACATTCCATAAATTCTTCAAATTCGTTTAATTCCAGTTCAGACAGCTTCAGCCCTTCACATACCCTGGCAACTCTTGAATAAACTGGTAAGTACATTTTTCGTGGTCGATAGTACAATAATAATGCTGCAAACCGTTGCTAACCGCCAGCAGGGATACTTTATGCACCATGTTATACCGGGCAATCTGATCGAAGGTTTTTTGGTCGATAGTAACAGATGGGGCTTTACATTCAACCATTAAAATTCGCTGTCCGGCCGGGTTAAATACCACAATGTCGGTACGCTTTTGCAGCGTGTTGAGCTTGAGGCCGCCTTCCAGTTTGATTAATGAGCGGGGGTAGTTTTTTTGTTTGATAAGGTATTGTACAAAATGCTGGCGTACCCACTCTTCGGGCGTAATGATGATGGTTTTCTTGCGGATCTCGTCAAAAAGCGTTAATGTTCCGTTATCGTCGCTTATTTTAAAAGGGTAGGGTGGCAGATTAAGCGGTTGGAGCATTTTTGCGAAGTCTTAAGTCGAAAGTTATGAGTCTTGAGTCGGGCTTCAAAATTAATAAATATATTATCAGGGAAATCGCCTTTGAGGTAATTCGATGCATTGAAAAAATAGCAATAAAATTTTCACACGAATTATCTTCATTCTTACCACAATTAATCGAATTACACCAATTTTTCAATTACATAAATTAAAAATTCGTGTAATTCGATTAATTTGAAAAAATTAGTGTAAAAATTTCTTATCCATTCGCCTCATGTCAACATAGATTTTAAAAGCAATTTTCCTGTTTATATCATTGCATCCCCTAATTAAAAATACATTCCACTTTTGACTTTCGACTTAGTACTTTTGACTGCGAAATATGACTGCTGCCGAGATATTAAAGGACCTTAAGAACCGTAAGTTTAAACCGCTGTACCTGCTGCATGGGGAGGAACCTTATTTTATCGACCTGGTAAGCAATTACATTGAGCATCATTTGTTGCCCGAGCACGAACGCGGCTTCAATCAAACCGTGGTTTACGGCAAGGATACCGACATCATGACCGTGCTCAATGCCGCCAAGCGTTACCCCATGATGGCCGATTACCAGGTGGTGCTGGTAAAAGAGGCACAGGACATGAAATGGGGGAAGGACGATGATAACAAGAAAAGCATCGACCCTGTATTGAGCTATCTCGAAAATCCGCTGCCAAGTACTATTCTTGTTTTTTGCTATAAATACGGCAAGTTTGATAAGCGTAAAAAAACCTACAAGGCCATTGAAAAGAATGGGCTTATTTTTGAATCGGCTACTTTATATGATAATAAGGTGCCGGCCTGGGTTGAAGGATATGTAAGCGAGAAGGGTTACAAAATGAACCAGCAAGGATCGGCCATGATTGCCGAGTACCTGGGCAACGACCTGGCTAAAATTGCCAACGAGCTCGAAAAACTGATGCTGAATGTTAGCGCCGGGCAGGAGATTACCCTGAAGCATATCCAGGATAATATTGGTATCAGTAAGGAGTACAATGTATTTGAGCTGCAAACGGCCCTCACCAAAAAAGATGCTTACAAGGTAAACCAGATCATCAATTACTTTGAAGCCAATCCCAAATCAAATCCCATTGTTTTGGTGCTCGGCAACCTGAATAACTTTTTCAGCAAGGTGCTGGTGTACCATTACGTAAAAGATAAAACCCCGCAAAACCTTGCCCGCGAAATGGGCGTTAACCCATACTTTATTAAAGATTATGAGCAGGCCGCCCGTAACTACCCACTTGGTAAAATTTTCCAGGTGATCAGCTACCTGCGCGAATATGATTTGAAAAGCAAAGGCGTTGAATCAAACGCGCCGCACGGTGAGTTGATGAAGGAGCTGATGTTTAAGATATTGCATTGATATCTTGTTTAATTTACTGTCATGACCCTATCAGCACAATCAAAAGCCAACGCAGCCTCCACGCTTATCCGCGTTTCGGCGGTTTTATATTTGGTTTACTATTATTTGAACGGGGCAAGATCAGCCTCTTATAATGTTGCTCTGGCTACTTGTATTGCCCTTGGGATTTTACTTTTGCTTGCTCTTTTTATCAGGAAGGGACATCAATGGGCCAAATGGGTGTTGCTGCTTTTATTAATCTTGACAATAACGCCCGATGCTGTAAATCTCCCCTCAACTTTTAGGGCAAATGTCTACGCGGGGTGCATCGCCATAATCATCGATCTGTTACAAATAAGTGCGCTTGTTTTGCTTTTTCTGCCGGATAAGGAAGATATGCTTGCTAAAGGTGCGGAGTAGTTATTTATTAAACGGTACCCTGCTCACGAATGTAAATACGATGCCGCCAATTGTGATAATAAGTAATAAGAAATATAAAGATTTTTTCATGTCGCTTATTTCCCTGCCTTCTTTCAACACTAACGTCCTAAAAGCAGGTGAAAAAAGTGTAAGTATGATTGAAAAAAAAGCAAACAGGAGTGACAAGCGCGAATAACTTACTGCGTGGTAAACGCCTCCTTTTATTAAACCGGCAATTGGCGGAATATTCCAGCCCGCTAAAAGCAGAATCAGTGCTGCCGTTTTAATAGGTAATTTACCCTGTTCCTGCATCTTTTTAATCTGATAATATTGTACTTGATCAGATATAGTTTTGTCAAAAAAGCCGGTATCCTTAATGTTTTCTATAACGTTTTGATAGCCCATTCCTGTAGTGAACAAAACTTTTTTAGGGTATGCTGTTACGCTGTGAATTATTCTTATGCCGCTACCGTTTAATCCGGAAGTGGGTTCAATTGATATAATGTCATCAACATTAAAATATAATTGCCCCATAAAACCGATAGTCACCATCAGCATATTGGGAGTAACTTTTAATGTTGCCAAAGGCTGGGATGCTCTTGTATTACCAACATAAGCACCTCCGTTAAGGGAAAATTCGTTCATATTATTGTGACAGGTTTTTAGCCCGGCAGTAAAGGTATTATAAAAACGGTTCCTCAAATGGTATCCAAAATCATTTTTGATAAATTAAATAACGTAACATTTTTGTTAAGTGTAGCGTTGGTTAGTGTTTGACCGTATACATCCATTTATTCATTAAATCTTCATTTTTAGCCGGTATTGGTTGCTTTTTTCTCCTGACTTTCCGTTGTTCAGTGTTGCATGTAATTGATTATTTACAATGTAACAAAATTCATCAGCCAATTAATTTCCTAAGTTCACTTATCCTAAGCAATATGTTAAGCTGATCAATAAGGCATATTAAATAGAAAAATTAAGGCATGATACTTTTATTTTGCGGATTATCAGGTGCGGGAAAAACTACTTTGGCAAAAAGTGTGGCCGCCGAATTAACAAGCCTGGGTATTAAAATTGAAATTATTGACGGTGATGAATACCGCGCGGCACTTTGTCGTGATCTGGGCTTTAGTAAGGAAGACCGGAACGAGAACATCCGCCGCCTGGGCTTTGTAGCCAGTCGTTTCAGCGCTCAGGGTATTGTTACCATCGTGAGCGCTATAAATCCATATGATGATATCAGGCAGGAGCTTGCCGAAAAATATGATCATGTAAGCGTTATCCACGTGGATTGCCCGGTGAACAAGTTGATAAGCCGCGATACCAAAGGCTTGTACAAAAGGGCGCTGCTGCCGGATGGGCATCCTGATAAATTAACCAACCTGACAGGTATTAACGATAGGTTTGATGTACCCGTTAAGCCCGACCTATACATTGATACCTGCAATTATACCATACAACAAAGTACCTCATCACTGCTCTATTATATTATAAATAACCTGCATCCTGTTAAGCAGACCAATAAGATACCAAGCTACTCCTGATAAAAGGACGCTCATAACAGATTTATGCAAAAAAGAGTACTGATCATTACCGGGATGCACCGTTCCGGAACCTCGCTTATTACCCAATGGTTGAGCAAATGCGGCCTGCAAACAGGCGAAAAACTGGTACCCGGCGGCCATGGCAATGTGGAAGGGCATTTTGAAGATATTGAATTTTTAAAAATGCACGAAGAGATCCTGGCCGGTCATAACCTGCCCAAAACAGGGCTTACAGTTGAGCATGTGGCGCAGTTTACCTTGTACGAAAAGGAAAAGCTTAAAAGCATTATTAAAGTTAAACAACAGTTATACGACCAATGGGGCTGGAAAGACCCGCGGACCTGCCTGTTCCTGGATGTATATAAAGAACTGCTGCCCGATGCGTGTTACCTGGTTATCATGCGTGATTATCAGTCGGTAGTGAGCTCACTTTTGCGGCGTGAATTTAAGTGGGTGGAAAACAGGTACATGGCGCGTAAATATTTTTCAAGGCTGGTATGGACAAAATTTCGCCGCGGCCGCCGCATGGTGCAGTTTTATAATGATCATGCCACCGAATACCTGAAAGTTTGGATAGCCTATAACCAGGATATTTTAAAATGTATTGAAACACTGCCCCGGGATGCATTTGTAGTTGTTAATTATTCGATGCTGAAAGACGCGGATGAACAAGTTTTTGAGTATCTGAAAGACAAGTGGAACCTGGCATTAAAGTACTCGAGATTTAAGGACATTTTTAAGGAAAACCTGATCGGCCCCGATGTCGCTTTTGAACAATATATCAACGATAAAACCCTTATTACGCAGGCCATAAAACTACAGGCCGGGCTTAAAGAATATATGCTGACTGATTAGTATCAAAAGTTTTTTGCGGTTTATTATACATTGTTGCGAAAGAAGTAAACAAGTATCTGTGCAATAAAGTGTAAAGGTAGCTCAATTTGTGATACAATCGTTATTACGGTTTGATAATCAGCTGATTATTTCTCCAAATTCGTTTTACTCAATGGCTTAAGTACCCCTTATTACGGTGCTGAACTTAGCCGTTGTGAAACGAAGGAGAAGGATATGAAAGCTAAGTTTTTTTGCTACTTGCCCTACAGAGTAGTTACGGGGCTTTTGATCATCATGTGTTTACATTCGCCGGGTTTTTCGCAGGCGGCGAAAATCGGGTCGCTGGCATATTTAAGGGCCCGCAACGGAATTGGCGGGTTTAACCTGGGCGGCTTGTTAACCGGCGAGCAGGAGCAAGCTTTAACTTACATTGATGGTGAGGGCAGCAAGCCCGATGCGGATAGCTGTGTTACCTATGAATATCATTCTGATAAGCAGCTGGAGCTGGAAGGGGGCCTAACAGCAACCCATATTTGTGTACGTACATGGCAAAATAAAGTAGTAAATATTTATGTTTTCTTTAACCGCAACCAGGGCTATAAAATGCTCAGTAAATTTTTGCACTGGTACGGTACATTCACTGCAAAACCAAATGATTACCAGGACGTTTATCTGTGGGATTCGCGCACGGTAAAACTATTGTTGAGATATCACCCCGATGATGACCAGGGAATTGCTGTTTTTACTTCTGTTCCTTTAACAAACACTATCAACGCACAAAATGCTAAAAGGCTAACCCAGTTGTTAACGAGTAATGAATAAGTGAAGACTTTATTAACCCCTACTTCACCACTCCTCCCCGTAATTTCATTGTAACAATACCCTGTATTGCCTGTAGCGCATTTTAGTTTACGCTCCCTTTTTTACATTTTTACGTTACAAAAATTTATACCGTACAAATGCAACATTGGTTAGTAAAAAGTGAGCCCTTTAAATATAGCTGGGAAAAATTCAATAAGGATGGTCGTACCTTTTGGGATGGCGTACGCAATTACCAGGCACGCAATAACCTGAGGGAAATGAAAGAGGGCGACCTGGTACTATTTTACCACAGTAACGAGGGTAAAGAGATTGTAGGCATAGCCAAAGTTGTTAAAGAAGCTTACCAGGACCCCACAACCGATGATACCAATTGGGTAGTGGTTGACCTGGCCCCGGTTGAAGCCCTGAAAACCCCGGTAACCCTTGAGCAGATCAAAGCCGACCCTAAATTACAGGATATTGGCCTGGTAAGGCAGGGGCGTTTATCGGTAATGGGGGTAAAGCGCGAAGAGTTTGATTACATCTTAGCGCTGGGCAGTAAATGAAATGTGGAAGCATCTTAACGGGTTATTTTGTTAAACCGGGCCTTGTCGCCGTTTTATTGGTATTACCGGGACTTGCAAAAGCGCAGGATGCTTTCAGCGCCTTTCCCGATCTGTTTACCACCCCTTACGGCTATGTTGCGAAACATGTAAAGCAAGCGCCGGTAATTGACGGCGATGTGGAAGATGCTGTATGGCAGCAGGCCAAATGGACCCGGGATTTCCAGGATATTGAAGGCCGCCTCAAACCGCAGCCACCACTGCAAACTAACGTTAAAATGCTTTGGGACGATAGCTGCCTGTATGTAGCAGCCCGCATCAGAGATCTGCATGTTTGGGCTACGCTTAGCCATCATGATGATATTGTTTACAAAGACAATGATTTTGAGCTGTTTATCGATCCTGCCAACAGCACGCATAGTTATTTTGAAATTGAGGTGAATGCCCTCAATACCATTTTCGATTTGTTTTTGACCAAACCCTACCGTAACAACGGCGCCGCGGTAACCGGTTGGGATGCGCACGGCTTACGCTCGGCGGTAAAAGTTGAGGGCACACTGAATGATCCTACGGATACGGATAAAGGCTGGACGGTTGAAATGGCTATCCCATTTAAAGCCATAGCCGGCGGCTTTAACCACGCTGTGATAAAGGATGGTACTTTGTGGCGTATCAATTTTTCGCGGGTGCAGTATGATACTAAAGTGCAAAACGGCAAGTATGTAAAGCAGCAGGATAACAACCGTCGTGATTTGCCCGAGCATAACTGGGTTTGGAGCAACCAGGGGCTTATCAACATGCATTACCCCGAACGCTGGGGCTACCTCTTCTTCAGCGATCATGAGGCTGATGACGCGACGTTTAAAATGCCCTATGCGGAAGAGCAAAAAAAATACCTATGGCTGGTTTATTACAAGCAAAAGCAGTGGTTTAAAGATCATCACCAATACTGCACCTCGTTAAACAACCTGGGTGTTGAAAATAAGGTAACAGTAACGGGGCATGCTAACGAACTTAAGCTGGAAGCAACTGCCCATCAGTTTATAGCTTATATTGCTGATAGTAAAACCAAAGCGACCTATAAAATTGACCAGGATGGCCTGGTGCAGCAGCAGATAATCCCTAAAACTCCATGAATAAGCGCGAATTTTTAAAAGCTGGTTTACTGGCCGGCGTGGCTGCCCAGTTGCCCTTAGTAAGCAATGCCGCTGTTGAAGCTGCCAACAAAAGCAGTAAGAAAAAGGCCATGAAAAACTGGGTATGGATCAACCCTAACCAAAAAGATACTGATGATGAGCTGGCCACCCGTTACGCTTCCTACAAAGCATCGGGCATCACCGGCATATTTTTCGAGAACGACAGCGAGCGCCATTTCCGTGCCGCTAAAGCTAAAGGCCTGGAGGCCCACCGCTGGATCTGGACTTTTAACCGTGCCGAACTGGTAAACGAAAAGCCCGAATGGTACAGCAAAAACCGCAAAGGCGAATCATGTGCCGATCATCCGCCGTATGTGCAGTATTATCGCTGGCTTTGCCCGTCGCGCCCTGAAGTGCAGGAGTATTTAACCAAAACTGTCGATGATATTTTGGCTAAAGATTATATCGATGGCATCCACCTGGATTACGTGCGTTACTGCGATGTTGTGTTACCGGTAAACCTTTGGGATAAATATAAAATTGAGCAAACCAAAGAGCTGCCCGAATATGATTTTTGCTACTGCGACGTTTGCAAAGCCAAATTCAGGGAAGAATATAATCAGGACCTCGATCAGATCCAATACCCCGAAGCCAGCCTTTCATGGCGTTTGTTCAGGTATAATAACATTACCCGGGTGGTTAATGGTATTTCGACTGTTGCCCATCAGCATAAAAAACAGATAACAGCGGCCGTATTCCCAACACCCGAAGTTGCCCGCCGCAACGTAAGGCAGGACTGGACAAACTGGAATATGGACGGCATTTGCCCCATGATATATCACGGCTTTTACAAGGAGGGCGTAAGCTGGATAGGCAATGCCGTAGCCGAGGGTGTCCATTTCCTGGCCGGAAGGTTTCCGCTGTATGCAGGCCTGTACCTTTCAGATTTTAAGAGTGATGATGAAATCCGTACCGGCATACAGGTGGCGCTTAAAAATGGCGCGATGGGAGTGTCTTTCTTTGGTAATGTAAGGCCGGAAGTGCTGGCAATACTGAAGGATGAAGTTGCGGCGTTTAAGGCTTCGTAACCAATTAAAGTTTATACATGATATGTCATTGCGAGGAGGAACGACGAAGCAATCTCGTAGCCGATGCAGATCGTACATGCATTGGCTACGAGATTGCCTCGCTACGCCCGCAATGACATGTTTTTATTTTGAATTTAAGGGCAATAAACCTTTCGCCTTTGACCTTTTCCCTTTCACCTAAAAAATCATCCCCGCATTTTGTCCAATAGATCGCTTAGGGTTGCGGCTTCATCTTCGGTAAGGTTATTGCTCAGGATCTCTTTTGTTTTAAATTCGGCATCCATTTTTGAAAGGGTTGCAAGGCCTTCATCGCTGATGCGGATATCTACCGCGCGCCTGTCTTTATTATTGGTGCAGCGTGATACCAGTCCTTTTTGAACAAGGCGGTCAACAATGCGCGATGCATCCGACATTTTATCGATCATCCTTTCCTTCAATAAATTTATAGTAGCCGGTTTGGGGTATTGGCCGCGCAGGATCCGCAGTATATTGAACTGCTGCTGGGTAATATTATGTTTTTCAAAATGACAACGAAAATAGTTAGCCAGCCAACCTTGCGTGTATGCCACGTTAATGGCCACTTTGTGGTAGTTGTCTTCAAAATTGGTACTTTGTATTTCGTCTTCTATTCGCATAGTAATAGTAATGAATGGGATGCAAATATGTTTAATTATTTTTAATTTAACATTGATTTATTTATCGCTACCGTCTGATTCAGTGTCATTTCCAAATAATTTTACCTTGCCATAACCCCAGGGGCAGTGCAGGCACTTGTTTTTACAGCAATAGCCCCGCTTTAAATGATAGGCTTCGGTAAAAACGAAATTTCCGTCGTCGTTGATATAATAATCAATGCCTTCCTGCAACATCAGTTCAGAATTTTTACAAAGATATCATCTTTAAAGTAAGCTTTCAGATGTTCGCCCTTACCGTGAAGTGTCCACACCTGTTTGGGTTTGGTGTTGGCGATGGTTTGCAGGATATCGTTCCAGTCCACATGGTCGGATATAAAGAGGGTATCCTGGTTATTAACCTGCAGGTTTTTCCATCCCGAAGCAAAGAGGCGTTTTACTCCCGTGGCCCTGATGTAGCTATCAAACGTAAACGGCGGCACTATATAAACAAACTCATCCTGCACCTTCATCAGCTTGCGTCCGTAAATCTGATATTTGCCGGGAGGGAAGCCCATCTTTTCATAAATGGCATTAATGGGCATTATTTTATGATGCACCAGGATCTTTTTTTGGGGCGCGTATTCGGTAATGAGATTAATTAACCGCTGACTTTTGCCGAGTGCATAAGCCCCCAACAAAATATTGCTTTTAATATCATTGATCTTACGGATTTCGGCAACAGGATCGGGATGGATAATGTCGGGATTAGCAAAAGTACTTTCGGTGACCAGCACATCGGTGGTAACCCATTCAATAGGCTCGCAGGTGGCATCAGGTTGCAGTTTATAGTCGCCAGTGTATAAATACCTTGCGCCTTCATACTCCAAGAGTATTTGTGCCGAGCCAAGCATATGCCCCGCCGGGATCAGTGTTACCGTAACCCTGCCCACTTCAAATGGCTGGTTAAAAGCAGCTATGTTAAAAACTTTGGCGGCGGTACGGTCATACCTTAACTGCATAATGCTTGCTGTGGCGCGGGTGCAGTAAACGTTGTTGTTGCCGCTTATGGCATGATCGGCATGGGCATGGGATATTACAGCCGTTTTTACCGGCAGTTGCGGGTCGATGTAAAAGTCGCCGTATTTGCAGTACAGCCCTTTTTCGTCAAAAGAAACAAAATCGTCAAGTATCATTAATTGCGGTCAAGCGATAAGTACAGTTCATGCAGGGCCAGTACCTGGGGTATAACCAGTTGTTTACCGTCGTTAATAATTACATCATTGGCCAGTTTCAGCTTTTCCTCCTGCGATAGCTGGCGGGCCTCGCGGCTTTCAACATCGGCCTGGCTAATGCCGTCGCGCTCCATAACGCGGGCAATGCGGGCTTCAAGCGGAGCGGTGATCATGATGGCCCTGTCGCACATTTTGTATGAGCCGCTTTCAAACAAAATAGCAGCTTCCCGGATCACGTAGGGAGCATCCTTGTGCAGCCGGTCAAAACTATCAAAAGCCCTGAACACGGCAGGATGTACCAGGGCGTTAAGCTTTTCAAGTTCGGCTTTATTGTTAAAAACTATCCCCGATATATATTTGCGGTTAAGGCTGCCATCATCAAAATAAGCCTGCGGACCAAAAGTTTGTTTAATACCTTCAATAAGCAGCCAATCGGTAACCATTACTTTTTTGGCTTCGTCATCGGCATAAAAAACAGGGATGCCAAGCAATTCAAATACCTGGGCTACGGTAGTTTTGCCGCTGCCTATGTTACCGGTTAAACCTATTTTAAGCATTATTTTTTTATGTAGAAGTCAATATTGGCAGGGGCAATCTTTACTATTTTACAAAAGGGAGGCATATGGATAAGTTTTACCGGCAGGGCTGTATAACCCTTATCGCGCCAAAGGTTAAGATCGGCAACGGCCTCAAACAGGTCTTCATCAATATCAGCATACCGGCTTAAAGACGTAGTAAAAGTTACTTTAATTTTTTGCGGAAATACTTTTACGGTGTAATAGTTGTTGTTATTGATCAACTTCACGGGGATCTCCAGCGTTTTCTCAGTAAATTCATCAACAGGAATGATGGCCTGTACCGAGCGCGGATAAACATTCAGGTTGCCTTCATTGCTGGGCTTTAAGTTAACCCTGGTATTAATGGTTTCATTAACATTACTGAATTTAAGCGAGTCTGTTTTCCACGAGGTGATTTGCTTTAGGCGTTCAATAGGGCCGCTCACGGTAACATAAGCAGGCCTCACCGTTATGTTACCTGATACGGCAAATTGCTTTTGATAGCTAACGCCCATGGTAAGCTGAACAGGCACCTTTTTGATAAGGCGGTTACTGAAATCAAAATAAAGCGTATCCGGATCAATGGATGAAACGCGGTTGGCCGGATCTTTCCCCATATTCATCTGCTTAAGCTGCGTGCTGTCGATAACCACATAATTGCGGGTTTCGAGCGAGCGGAGGTCAACAGTTAGTGGCTTATTATCGCTGTTGAGCCTGGAGAACAGCATTTGCCAGCCGGTACCCTGTATGGTAGCATCAACAGTATCGGGCTGCAGCGAATGAAAAGCCCGCCTTTGCGGCGCGTTTTTAAAAGTTAAAACCTTTTTTACCTTATACGGAAGCGGATCGGAAAGGGTAGTAAAAATCCAGGCAATGATAGCCAGCGACAAACAGGTAAAAAATACCGAGAGCCGCCTGCGTTCTGTTGCCGATAATTTTACTATTGCCATATTTTAAGCTGAAGGCTTAATGCTAAAAGCTGAAAGCCGAAAAATGTATTGCTCATTTCTTAACCTTCAGCTTTTGCTGTTTTATTTATAAGTATATTTTGCTTTCGGCTTTAAGCGTTTCGCTTTAGTTTAAACTAAGGTTGTTTTAGCTTTCGGCCTTTAGCTTTATGCTTTAAGCTCAATTACGCTTTCTTCTCAACCACCGGTGTATTCAATGCTTTTGATGCATCAAGCGATATGGCCGATTTATCAAAACGGATCTTGCCGTTTTCAACCTCAACCAAAAATGTGGTTTCATTTAAATCAACGATACGGCCGTGGATGCCGGCTGTAGTTATAACCCTGTCGCCTTTTTTAAGTTCTTCAACGTATTTTTTTTGATCTTTTTGCTTTTTAACCTGCGGGCGGATCATAAAGAAGTAAAACACCACGATGATCAGTACCATTGGTACTAATGAACCGTAGCTGCCTAAGCCGCCGCTTGAAGCCTGTAATAAAATAGTAGCTATCATTTGTTTAAATTAATTGTTATTTTTTTAAAACCTCGCCAATTAAATGCACCATAGTTTCGGCGGGCTGGGTGTTTGCTGTAACGGTTATTTGTTTATCCTGTAAACCGCTTTTACCGGCACTGTTAAAAGTAACGCTGATTATGCCGCTTTCGCCGGGTTTAACCGGGGCTTTTGGCCAGGTAGGGGTAGTACAGCCGCAGGTAGCACGCGCGTTGGTAATAATTAATGGCGATTTACCGGTATTGGTGAACTTGAAATCGTACGATACCTTGTCGCCTTCTTTGATCTTGCCGAAATCGTGGCTTTCCTTTTCAAATTTAGCTACCGGCGCGTTGGCAGCACTTGCGGCGCTATCGGCATTAGCTTTTGAAGCGTTATCGGCTGTATTGCCGTTGCTGCTGTTGCAGGCCGATAATAACATGCCTGCTGCTACTAAGCTTAAAAAT
This sequence comes from Mucilaginibacter sp. Mucisp73, assembly GCF_059491465.1. NCBI lineage: Bacteria > Pseudomonadati > Bacteroidota > Sphingobacteriia > Sphingobacteriales > Sphingobacteriaceae > Mucilaginibacter > Mucilaginibacter sp. Mucisp73. Next base: position 786,451 of record NZ_CP168507.1, read on the forward strand.
AGTTTTTTCATTTTTTAATATTATTCTATTAAGCCACGGCCTATCTTTTTGATCTTGTTTTCGGCTTTAAGCTCTATTAAAATCTTGTCCAAGATACCGTTTATAAATGAATTACTCTTAGGCGTACTAAACTCTTTTGATATTTCAAGATACTCGTTTATAGTAACCTTAACCGGGATAGAATTGAAGTTAATAAACTCGGTTATAGCCATTTTCATTAACAGGGTATCCATCATGGCAATACGCTCGGGCTCCCAGTTTTGGGTTTTAGCAGCTATCAGCTCGTGATAGGCCTCATTGTACCTGATGCTTTGCTGAAACAGGTTTACCACAAACTCACGGTCCTCAACCCAGTTGCCGGTAATTTCGGCAAGCTGGTTAAGCTTGTAATCATCGTGCGAAAAGTTTTTAAACGTTTTGGCAATAAGCGCCTGGAGCACGTCTTTATCAACAGGCCAAAAAATGAACCTGTCTTCAAAAACCTGCTCGGCTAATGACGATTTAAGGATAACCTTTTTGAAAATGAATTTGATGATATCCTTGTCTGTTTGCAGTGTATCGCCTGTTTTGGCAAGATACTCGGTATACTCGGGCGAGTTTTTAAGGATAATAAAAAGTGATTTTGCAAGTTCGGGCTCAAAGGTCCAGTCAACTTTGTACTTTTTCCAGGCTGTAATGTATTCCTTATTATCGTTCAGGCTCAGGATAAACCTGTTGGTGAGGATCTTTAGGTTTGCATTTAAGTCATCGGCGGTAGGGAGGTGTTTGTTGGCGCGTTCCTGCGCGTCATTCGCGGCAAAACTTACTACTTCATTAATTAATGATAGCATCCAGATATACATTTCGTAAACCTGGTCAATGCTGCTCAGCATGTTTTTCTCGAATAGCTTAACATCTTTCGTGTCTGATTGATGATACGCGTACAGTGCCTGTAATACCTTTACCCGGAGGTGCCTTCTGTTTAACATTTTTGTAAGAACGATTTGGTTTGCTTATGCAAACGGTTTATATAAAAATTAATTGTTTTAATAGGATGATTTTACTTTTCTGATGTCTTCAATGCGTTTTTCGGCTATTTTATTGGCCGCGCTAATGGTTGGAATGTTTTCGGCCTTTGACAGCTTTAACACATTGCGCGTAGCTTCGTAAATATTTTCTGTAAGCTGTAAGGTACGCTTTTTATTGAAATTCATCAACTCCGAATAACCGGTAATAATACCACCCGCGTTGATTACATAATCGGGCGCAAACAGCACACCTTTATCAAGCAGCATTTGCCCGTGTACGCTCTCGTCAAGTAATTGGTTATTGGCCGAACCTGCAATAATGCCGCATTTTAATTTGGCAATGGTTTGATCATTTACGGTACCGCCCATAGCGCAGGGGGCGTAAATATCCGCATCGATATCAAAAATATTATTATTTGATACCGGCTGCGCGCCATATTTTTTGGAGATCTGGCTTACGCGTTCCTCATTAATATCGCTGGCGTAAACTTTTACATTTTCGTCCCTAAGCAGGCGTACCAGGTTTTCGCCCACATGGCCAATACCCTGTACTATAACCGATTTACCTGTTAAGCTGTCGCTGCCATACATTTCCCTCACACAAGCTTTAATGCCCATCAAAACGCCCAGCGCTGTTATTGGCGAAGGGTCGCCGCTGCCGCCAATATTTTCAGGAGCGCCGGTAACATGGTTGGTTTCCATTTTGATGTACTCCATATCGCGGGGGTTGGTGCCTACGTCTTCAGCAGCGATAAATTCGCCGTTAAGGTTTTTGATAAACCGGCCAAATTTACGCAGTAAAGCTTCGTTTTTGTCCTGGCGCGAATCGCCGATGATCACCGAATAGCCGCCGCCAAGGTTAAGGCCGGCTATCGCTGCTTTATAGGTCATGCTTTTTGCTAATCGCAATACATCATTAAGGGCATCACCTTCGGTTTTATAGGCCCACATACGCACGCCGCCAAACGCAGGGCCAAGCGTTGTATTGTGGATTGCGATAATAGCTTTCAGATGGGTATCAGGATCGGTACAAAAAACAACTTTCTTATGCCCGAAAGCGTCAAGTTGGCTAAATATGGATTCCGGTGGATGTTGTTCAGGCATTAGTACTATAAGTAAATGTCTTTAAGCGCACAAAAGTAGAGGTTTTTTTTAATACTGGCAAAGATATTAAGTGAGGACCAGGTATGAAATGATTATTAAATAAGTATGAACGGCTGTTAGCGGGATATTTAAGTTTTATGATTACAGTAAGATTATAAAAACAAATTTTGAATTTGAGACATTTGTCTGTATATTGGTAGACATTATGGCAGAGGTAGCTAATCACCCGAGGAAAATAAATATAGCCGATCTTGAGATTGGATCGCCGGACGCATGGTATGTTTTTTCTTTTCTTTTCCCGGAAGATTATGTTAAAAGCAAGATGAAGTGCGGGGTGGATAGTAATGTAATTGATTGTATCAGAAGCGGGATACCAAGGCGGGCTATTGATAGCATTTTAGAAAAAACAAATGTTTCCAGGGCTCAGCTTTCTAATATACTTCATATCAGCACCAGGCAGCTTAATCGTTATGGGCAGGATGACCGCTTATCGCCCGAGCAATCAAACTTTCTTTATGAGTTTACGCGTGTTTATACCCGCGGGCTTGATATTTTAGGTGATGCAGCTACTGTTGATAAATGGCTGATGCGCCCCAATATGGCATTGGGAGATAAACAACCATTAGAACTGCTTGATACCAGTGAAGGTTTAAGGATGGTGAACGATCTGCTTTCGCAAATTGAATACGGGTTTTACTCATGATCCTTTATCGCATTACGAGGGAAAAATATGCACACGACCTGTCGGGCAGGGGAGGATTGTTGTCATCAGCCCGATGGCATGATCATATCCCGGTTATATACGCCTCTGTTAATTCATCAACAGCTATCCTGGAAGTATTGGTGCACCTGCAACCCGAAGAAATTCGTAACGACCTTGTGGTCATGAGTATTATAGTACCTGATACAACCCTTAGTGAAGAATTGGATATTGCTCAACTGCCTGCCGGCTGGAACAGTTATCCTGCGCCGATAATATTAAAAAGGATTGGTAATGCCTGGCTTACATCAAAAAGCGCGCTGCTGCTTTACATTCCAAGTGTGATAGATCCCCTTGCAAAAAATGTGCTGATAAACCCCATGCACACTGATGCCTCACGGCTGAAAATTGGTGATGTACAACCTTTTACTTTTGATAAACGATTGATTAAAAAGGATTGATAATTCCTTTGCCTGGCTTTGACATGAAGTTGGAGGCGACTACATGTGTTCCCTGCTTTTACTTGGAATTACATTTTGTTTCCCTAAGGGCAAGTAGCTTTTTTCCACTTGCTCGCCTCGTATGCATGTGCTATTAGGGAGAAAAAATAACTTCCATGCTCAAAAGCCTCCTACACAAGACTGTATTTTAATTTATTTCAACTAAGTAAGCTGTGAGATTTTATTTATAAACTCAGCTAAATGAACAGTATGATCAGGAGTGACCGGTTGGATTGTGCGTATAACTATGGCTGTGTTGATGATCTCTGCTACAAAATCGTTGTACATCATTTCAACAAGAATATTCCTGAAAGCTGAAGTCATGGCCGCTTTCGCTTTTTCATTATCGTTAGCAACAACATAAAAATGATCGTTGAAGATTCTGTCATCATTAAATTTAAGCTCAATAGGGTGAAATATTTCTAATACCCTATCTGTAAATGTTTCTCTTCTGATTAATACCCTTCCAAAATCTGATTTTAAATCTGCAAATGCCCATACCTGGTATTTATCATACCGGGTAACCTGCCCCCCTTTACCACCACGACCGCCCATGCTATTTTGATAGCTAAATTTAACAAAGTTCAGATAACAATTTGCCGAAGGGTGGTTGATGAGTAAAGTACCTCCTAATTTTGCGCCTGGAATGTTATTAAATATTTCAAACTTGTTGATGTGCTGTTCAGATTCATTCGGTAAGCCGATGCTAAATTTTCTTTTAAGCTCTTCGTAAGTATCTTCAAGTGATTGTACCTCGTCGGCATCAAGTGCGGTAGTATCAAATGGGAAATTTTTCAATTTTATAATTATTATTTGTGGACCTAAATTAAAAATAACTTATGGAAATAATTTCCCCGCTTGTTTCAACGTCATATACTTAATCTTAGTGTCGAAGACATTAAGTTATGTGTAAGTTGCATTGGCTGCATTGGCTGCATTGTCCAGCCAGTCAATTAGCCTCAGCTAATAAAACAAAAAAAGCCGCCCCGGTAAACACCGGAGGCGGCCTCTGCTAACCCAATTAATGCTGAATTATTTATCCCACCAAACGCGGGCTTTAGCATTAAAATTATTAGTGCCGCCGTAATTGGCTAAAGCCGCGGTTACGTTGGCATTATTTAAATTAAACTCTGATTGAGGATAAGGTATTTTGCGCGGGATAACACCGCTTGTACCTGGGGTTGGAGTTAACACAGGGTATCCGGTGCGCCTCCAGTTGGCCCACACCTCATCGGCATCAAAAACAAAACCAGCCACCCAAAACTCAGTGTTTATTTTGGCTATTTGTGCTTCTGAAGTTGCCGGTAACGGGTTTTTTGCCAGGTATGCGCTTATCTGGGCATCGGTAATAACCGGATTGCCCGATAATTTTGATAACGACTGCATGTGCGCCCTGATACCTGCCTGGTAATGATCATTGGCGCTGCCGGTAATATAGCCGCGTACAATAGCTTCTGCTGTTAAAAACTCAACCTCCGCATAGGCAAAATCAAAAAATGGGGTATCTTTTTGGCCAAATGCATCGTAATTAACCCGAGTGTTTGGTGCCGGGTCGCTGGCTTTAACGCTGTAGCCATTAAATTGAGTAGTATCAACCGGGGTGGCTTTTGTGCCGCCATTAGCAATAAATGTGTTGTAAACACCGCCATATACAAATAAACGCGGATCACCTGCAACCTTCATTTCGGTTACGAGGGTTTTATGCAGGAAGAAATCATTCTGACCGTCGTTAAGGGTAAAGTTAAACCCATTGGGGGCGGCGGCATTGTGTAATAAAACGGGCATATCGGCATTACTGCTCATTACACCATCGGCAATAGCTTCTTTGGCTAAAGTTGATGCCTGGGTTGGATCAACCTTAATTAAACGCATGCCTATCCTTAGCAGCATGGATGAAGCCAGCTTTTTCCACTGCGCTGCATTACCGCCATAAAACTGGTCGCCGCTTACTTTCTGATTTGCGTTATTTGACAAAATTGAAATAGACTCCCTAAGCTCCTTCACAAAATCGGTATAGATCTGTTGCTGAGGATCATACGCAGGGGTGAATACTTTATCGCTTAAAGCTTTACCAGCCTGGCTGTAAGGGATGTCGCCATAATAATCAGTTAATTTTTGATAAACAAATACCCTCCATATCCTGGCGGCAGCATAAGTTGACTGCAAATCGGTACGGGCTTTTAATACTGGTACTACGTACTCAAGATCATTTAGCGCCGGCCGGTAAAAGTTGTTCCAGTAACGTTGCGATACATCATCAGTTGCAACATACGCGTTGCCTGGCCAGTCATTAGCATAACCGTACTGCATAAAAGCGTGGCAATAAGCCGTACGCGGAAACATATCCACAGTTGATGTATTAACCATCGCGTCAGAAAGCAAGGCTCCCGGATCAATAGTAGTTATGGCATCGGGGTTTAAGTTGTATTTCGGGAAGTTTTTTGTGCAACCCGAAAGCGCAGCTGTTACAACAAAGAATAATATGCTTTTTAATGAGTTTTTCATGATTTTCTCCTTTCTGTATAATTAAAAGGTAACATTTAAATTAAAGCCAAAAGTGCGGCTGGTTGGCAGCGCGCCACTGTCATAACCATATCCCTGGGCAATACTGTCTGATGCTTCAGGATCAAAAGTTGGCAGGTTTTTCTTAATATAGAAAAGGTTACGGGCAATAAGTGAAAGGGTAACTGAGCGGATATGGCTGCCGTTCAACAGGCTTTGGGGCAGCGAATAGCCCAGGGAGATTTGCCTGAATTTGACAAAAGTGCGGCTAAACACATGTGCCTCATCAGCGCTTTTATCAGCATTTCCACCATCATTATATTGGATATAAGGACTAAACGGCAGGGTGTTTTTTACGTAAACAGGTGCCGATGCCGTACCTGTGTTGATAACGCCGTTTGGTATATAGTTACCGTCGCGGCCAACAAGTGAGGCTTGTGAATTACCAAAATAGTTGGTCCACCGGGCACCTGCTTCATAAATCTGGCCGCCAAACTGGCCGTCGATAAGGAAGCTGAACGAGAAGTTTTTATAGTTGAAGGTGTTGGTGATACCGCCAGCCCAATTTGGGTTTGGTGAGCCAAGATAACTTTCATTATTGTTAACATCTTTGATAACGGCGTCATTTGGCTGTGAGGCATCAGATGTGCCATATCTCGAATTTACGGGTACATAAACATCCTGGCCCTGGGCATTCTTTAAAAATGTGGTACCGAAAATAGAACCCAGCGGATAACCTACCTTTGATTTTATGTTGTAATAATGCGAGATCCCGTTAGCGCCGATTGTAGGGTCGAGCGCGGTTACCATGTTTTTGTTTCTGGCAGCATTAAAACCAACGTTCCAGGTGAAGCTTTGCGTTTTAATGGGGCTGCCGGTAATAGCTAACTCCACGCCGCGGTTATACATGGAACCGGCGTTAAAGTATAATGAATTATAAGTGGTTGCATTGCTGATTGTTGATTGCAGTAAAAAGTTATCAGACTTTTTGTAGTAGTAAGCAAAATCAACCGATATCCTGTTTTGGAAAAATTTAAGTTCGGTACCGAGTTCTGTTTCTGTTGTAGTTTCAGGTTTTAAACTTGGCGGCGGTACGGTTGCGCCGGTAATTTCAGCATTGGTAATGCCATTTACAGGCGGTTTAAGCGTAAAGGTGAGGTCGGTAAGCTGCGGGGTGGGATTACTGCCCGTTTGCCCTATAGATGCCCTTATTTTACCAAATGATAACACTGACTGATCTAATTTCAACGCATCGGTAAATACAAAGCTTAAGTTAGCCGATGGGTAAAATAAGTTTGGTTTAAAATTAGGGCGGGTAGATGCAAGCGCCGAATACCAGTCATTACGGCCGGTTAGTTCCAGAAACAGGTATTCTTTATAGCCAAATTGCACATCAGCAAAAACCGAATTGGTTTTATACCTCGGCGTATGCGATTCTGTAGGTGGGTGTACATTGCTTGCATTGCTAAAGTTTAACAGGTTAGGGTCGGCCAGTCCTTCAGCATACAGGTCTAATGAATATTGTTGTGGATTTTGTAATTCGGCACCGGCAAAGGCATTCACCGTTAGATCTGAAAATTTATGATCGTATGATAACATCGCCCTAACATCAGATTTTTGCTGCTCAATGGTAGTAGTACGGTAAACGCCGTTGGTATTAATTACGTTATTTGGGCGTACCACAAATAAGGCGGGTGTGTTTATATAGTCGTAACCGGCAACTAAATTGGCATGCAGGTGGCTTGTAATATCATAAGTGATATTGCCCGATGACAGGATGCGGTTTTGCGTTTGGTTGTTAGTTACCTGTTCTATCTGCACATAAGGGTTGGCGTTATAAGTTGACAGGTATTTGCCGTCCGGGGTTTTATCATCCAGCAAAGTGATATCTGTCGAGCTTGCAATACGCGGATAAGCAAGGCCAAATGAACCGCGGCCATCCCCGCGTAAAAGCGGCGCGTTCTTGCGTAGGGTTCTTGAAAGGTCTATCTTAAAATCGGTATGTAACCTGCTGCCATAATCCTGGGTGGCACGTATTACGGCGTTATAGCGCTCGTATTTTTCGCCGGGGGTAGGCAGGTTATCTTGCGTTTGCGATAGCGAAACCCTGTATGAGCCGTTTTCGGTGCCTTTTGTAAAAGCCAGGCTGTTGGTAGTAGTTACACCGGTTTTAAAAAAGCGATCGAAGTTTTTTGCTGCCGATTGCGATACATAGGGTTTTGTTTTTCCGTCGATATCTATAAAAGGCCTGCCATCCAGCTTACCACCCCATGACCATCCCGGCGCATCGCCGGAGTTATCCGCAAGCTGCCCGTAAAATATCGGATCGCTATAATCGGCGGCGGTGTATGGGCGGCCAAGGTAACCACGGCCATACTCGGTTTGCAAATCGTCATAAGGCACCATTTTTTCAAGCACCGTGTTGCTGTTAAAGCTGATACCGAGGCCCTGGCCTTTTTTGCCTTTTTTGGTGGTGATTAAAATAACGCCGGCTTGCGCGCCACCTCCATAAAGAGCTGCAGCCGACGCTCCTTTTAAAACGCTGATACTTTCAATATCATCGGGGTTGATAGATGATAAACCATCACCGGGGTCAGATCCGCCGTAAACCTTGCCGCCATCGTCGCTGTTTTCGCGGGTGCTGCTGTTGATAGGCACGCCGTCAACAACATATAATGGCTGGTTTGATCCCGAAAATGACGAGTTTCCCCGCAGTATAACCCTTGATGAGCCACCCGGGCCGTTTGGCGGGCTTTGCACTACCAAACCTGCCACTTTACCTTCCAACGCGTTTATAAAGGTAGGTTCGCGGGTTAGCGATACCTCTTCGCCGCCAACCTGACTTATGGAGTAACCTAATTGTTTTTCGGCTTTTTTAATACCTAAAGCGGTTACCACAACCTCACTTAATTTGCCTGCTTCACTAAGGCTAACTGTTAAAAACGTACTATTGCCAACCGCTACTTCCTTAGGTGTGAAGCCAACAAAGCTTACAATCAAAATGCTTTTATCATCGGGTACGTTAATGCTGAAAGCGCCATTTGCATCGGCAGTTACGCCCAGTGTAGTGCCCTTGAGTTGGATGCTCGCGCCGGGTAAAGGCTGGCCTTTTTCATCAACCACCTTGCCTTTAATGTTAAGCGGTACAGCGCTTGTAATAGTATTGTCCTTTTCCTGCAAAAAAACCGTGTTGTTTACAATTTTGTAGGTTAAGGGCAGGTTTTTTAAGCAAGCGTTTAAAGCTTCATCAACCGAAGCATCTTTTACTTTAACGGTAATGTTTTTATTACGTACATCTTTTGTATCGTAAAAAAACAGGTACCCATTCTGTTTATTGATTTCCTTTAGCACCTGTTTTAAAGGTACGTTAGTAGCATCGAGGTTAATCTTTTGACTAAACGCGCTCGCGCTGCATTGCATAAAGGCTATGACCATAAATAGGGTAGTCAATTTCATAACCAATAGAATTTTTTTGGACAGCCACGGTTTATAAATGGCTGTTGAAAAAGCATTTAATTTCATACTTTTGGAAAGTTTGGGTTAATACATGGTTAGGGACACTAAGCTTGTTTTTCCGGTTTACCGGAAGGGTTAACTCAAATATTTACCGTACCCTGATGCCAGTCGGGGTGCGGTTATTTAAAATAACCTTGGTTTGGGGAGTACCGCCTAAGGCGTTTTTTGTATGTTTTTATTCATCCGGTTGGGTTTAGTTAGTAGTTTAATATTAGTTTAAGGCCTTACAATAATTGTTTTTCCTTCAATTGTGTAATGGATCTTTTTGAAACGCATAGCATCCAATATTTGTGAAGCATTAACATTCATTGATATTTCGCCGGAGAACGTGCGTTCTTTTATTTTTCCTTCATATTTCACGTCGACATCATACCAGCGGCTAATTTGTTTCATAACCGATTCAATGCCGGCATCATTAAAATGGAAAACGCCATTTTTCCAGGCTAACGCCTCGTCCATATCTGCCTGGGTAGTATTTACCTCCCCATTTTTCAGATGCGATTGTTCGCCGGGTTTAAGCAGGTAGTTTTTATTGCCCGCTTTTATCCTTACGCTGCCTTGAAGCAGGGTTGTTTTAATTTCATTTTCGTCGGCATAGGCATTAATGTTAAAATGCGTACCTAATACCTCAACAGTTTGCCCATCGCTCTCAACCCGGAACGGTTTGGTTTTATCATGCGCTACTTCAAAATATGCCTCGCCGGTAATTTGTACTTTGCGCTCGTTTCCGTTAAATACAACAGGAAATTTGATGGATGACGCGGCGTTAAGCCACACATTGGTGCCATCGGCCAGTATCAGGTGGTATTGCCCGCCGCGCGGGGTGCTCATTGTATTATAAGCAACAGCGGCAGGCTGTGCAGCTATCGAATTATTTTTATTGTAGGCAACCACTCCGTTGCTTAGTTTTTTTATGGTTGTGTTGCCCTGGTTGGCTATATTGCCATTAGCGGCACCGTTTAAAACAACTTTGCTGCCATTGGCTAACGTTAGGATAGCTTTGTTGCCGCCCGGGGTAATTTCGTGGCTCTTTTTTATTACCGCTGCAACTTGTTGTGGCGAACGGTGTAAATAAGCGGGTATACCAATGGCCATGCATAAAATAACTACTGCCGCTGCTGCAAGTAACCAGTTAGGGAGCCTAAAGGGTTTAACAACGGTTGGCTGCAGCCTGGCTTTAACGTTGGCCAAAGCATGTTCGGTATTAAATGAGCGGTATTCGGCATAGCGACTTTCGAGCTCGTTTTCGTTAAGGATGGTATCAAATAAAGCGCTGTTTTCTTCGCTGGCCTCAACCCATGAAAATAACTCGGCATGTTCTGCCCCGCTTAAATTGCCATTTAAATACTTACTGATAAGATCAGAAATCCTTAATCGGCTGTCTGTTTTTGAATTATCCATGCGTCTATAACCGGTATTTGATGATAGAACAGGGAAGGGTGGGGTTTTATCTAAAGAAAATTGAAATAAATTTTATGTTTTATTAACGCCTATTTTACATGGCCCATAATACCGGGTAATATCAGGAGCATTCCGAGTGCAAGTCCTTCGTCAGACAGGCGGTTTTTTAACAAACTGAGGCCACGCATTTTTTGGTTGTTTACCGTACTTATGGTAATGCCGAGTTCGCAGGCAATTTCTTTGGCTTTTTTACCATCTTCAAAAGTCATCCGGATAATTTTGCGGCACTGTTCGGGCAAAGTATCCACTGCTGCAAAAACCTGCCTTAATACTTCGGCGTGTATAATGTTATTTAAAATGGTAGCCTCCTCTATATCGGTATTTACAAGGGTTTGCCGGTGGGCTATCTTAACGCTGTTTTTTTCAAGATAATTGAAACAGGTGTTCTTTACGCTCACATATAAGTAAGATCTGATAGCATCCGCAGTGCAGGGCATGTTCTCTTTTTGCCAAAATTTAACAAAAACATCCTGTACCAGGTCTTGCGCGTCAACGGTGTCATGAATAATGCGGGAGGCGAAAAAGCACAATGGCCGGTAAAATTTTTCAAAAATCTGATCGAACGCGGCTATATCTTTGCCCTTAAGTAAGGTAAGTAGCTCATGTTCTGTCAAATCGACCCGGTTGTTCATATAAATAACGAATATAAGTATTATTTAACATTAACATCATCATGCTGCCCATAGTTACAGGAAAATCACTGTAAAAATGATGAGACCTGTTTTACTAAATCTCATCTGAAAAATTTCTACACGAATGCTTTTCAACCGATCCACAATTAATCGAATTACACGAATCTTAAATCAATTGGAAATTCGTTAAATTCGATTAATACGTGAAAATTAGTGTGAAAATTTTTCATTTATGATTTCTCTATGTGCATGTGGTTAAAAGCGATTTCCCTGCTGATAGTTGCAGGAAAATTGCCTTTTGTATATGGATACATAATATTGATAATACTGACAGGATCCTGTCAGTGTTCAATTTTTAAAAAACAGGTGTTCAACGTTTTATTTTGTAATTTCATAACTATCTGATTATTAGTACATGTGTGTTCATTTTAAGTTTTAACGCACTTTGGCTTACTTGTAATGTATTGATTATCAATGGTGTTTATTTTAGAAAAATATGCAAGTGTTCACACTTTTAAAAATTGAACACTACCGGGATTGTTACGAGTGTATCAATGTAACATTCTTACATCCTCCCGACTTTTCCATCCAATCACTCTCCTCAAATTTTAATACTTTTGATTATTATGTCAGGGCTTTCCGACTTTCGGACATTCCCGACTTCCGGACTATAATAATAAATGAAAGACCTCGCATACCTTAATAAGTTTTTTTACAAATACCGCTGGCGGCTTATCCCGGGCGTGTTGTTTGTAATCATATCCAACGTTTTTGGTGTGCTGCCGGCACAGGTTATCCGCGTAGCTTTTGACCTGGTTACCGAAAACATAGGGGCCTACCAGCTTTTTTCGGGTTTCGACAGGCAGAGTTTTATTTATGATATTTTCGGTACCAGCTTATTCCTGTTTGGTACACTGGTATTAGTGCTAGCCTTGCTGCGGGGCCTGTTCCTGTTTTTTATGAGGCAAACCATCATCCTCATGTCGCGCCATATCGAGTACGATTTAAAAAACGAGATCTACAACCACTACCAGGAACTTTCACTGGCCTTTTATCGCCGCCACAACACCGGAGATTTAATGAACCGGGTAACCGAGGATGTTAGCCGTGTGCGCATGTACCTTGGGCCGGGTATTATGTACTCCATCAATACCGTAGTATTGTTTGTTATGGTGATATATGCCATGCTCACAGTAAACGTACAACTGGCCATTTTTTCGGTATTGCCATTGCCTATTTTGGCCGGTGTTATTTACTATGTAAACAATATTATCAATCACCGCAGCGAGATGATCCAGGAGCGCCTGTCTGGTTTATCCAGCTTTGTGCAGGAAAACTTTTCTGGTATCAGGGTGATCAAATCGTACGTGCGCGAAGGCTTTGTGCGCGAAAACTTTGCCAAGGAGAGCGAGGACTATAAAGTGCACTCCATGGAACTGGCTAAAGTACAGGCCCTGTTTTTCCCCATTATGTTGTTACTGGTAGGGCTGAGTAACGTAATAACCATGTATGTTGGCGGGGTAGAAGTAATAAAAGGTAACATTACTCCCGGTAATATCGCCGAGTTTATTGTGTACCTCAATATGCTGTCGTTCCCGGTTATTTCGCTGGGTTGGGTAACCTCACTAGTGCAACGCGCCGCCGCCTCGCAAAAACGCATTAATGAATTTTTGCATGAAAAGCCGGAGATCATTTCACCGGTTGCAGACAACCACCACGTTGAGGGATTGATTAAGTTTGATGATGTATCATTCATTTATCCCGATACCGGAATCCAGGCTTTAAAGAATGTTTCCTTTACGGTTGAGCCGGGACAGATGCTGGCAATTATAGGTCGTACGGGCTCAGGTAAATCAACCATTGCCAACCTGGTAATGCGTATGTATGATACTACAGGGGGGGAGATCACCATTGACGGTCGGCCGATAAAATCACTTGGCCTCGAAAACTATCGCTCGCAGATAGGTTTTGTACCGCAGGAGGTTTTCCTGTTTTCGGATACCATAGCCAATAACATTGCTTTTAGTGCCGATGTACTGGATATGCCGGTTGTTGAGCAGGCTGCCAAAGATGCCGCGGTGTACAATAATATTATTGAGCTGGAAGAAGGTTTTACAACCCTTATAGGCGAACGCGGCGTTACCTTATCGGGCGGGCAAAAACAGCGTGTATCCATTGCACGGGCCATATTTAAGCACCCGCAGGTTTTGATCTTTGACGATTGTCTTTCGGCAGTTGATACCCGCACGGAAGAGGAGATTCTGAATAACCTTGGCCGGGTAATGCAGGATAAAACAAGCATCATTATAGCCCATCGCATTTCCACCATAAAAAATGCGGACAAGATCCTGGTAATGGATAACGGCCAAATTGTTGAGCAGGGTAACCATGCGTACCTCATGCAGCTTAAAGGCACCTACTTTGAGCTTTACGAAAAACAATTACTGGAAGAAGAGGAAAACGCATAACGAATGGGCTCAAGTGAGCATGCCCGCAACCTCCGCACAACACTTGCGCCGGTGGGAGATGAATTTGTGTGCGCTCTCTTTTCACAGCTCACCTGTAATTGGTCATCCACACAAAAAAATGACGCTTTTGTTTCAAAAAACTCAATAATAACGAATAAAATACTTGCACTTTGAAAATTTATTTATATTTATGCCAACCAAAACTAATTACAGGTAAATATATATGGGAGATTTTGACAATAGAGAGCGTGAAGAGGTTTATTCGAAGAAGGTGAGAGCCGGGAAGCGGACCTATTTTTTTGATGTAAAAGCAACCCGTTCAAACGATTATTATGTTACTATTACTGAAAGCAAAAAGCGTTTGGAAGATGGGGTGTTTGTAAAACACAAGATCTTTTTATATAAAGAAGACTTTGAAAAATTTGCCGAAGGTTTGAAAGATACCATCGACTACATCAAATCAAACCAGGAGGTAGTTGAAAAACGCTATGAGTACAGCGAAAACCCTGAAATTGCCAGGGCATCTGCCGATGAAGATTTTTCGTTTGAGATCTAATTACTACAGAACAATACTAAACTAAAATAATTAAAGCCCTGCTTCTTATTAAGAAACAGGGCTTTTTGCGTATGTTATATTTGAAAACGAGGATTACAATAATATACCCCGCATAAATATTACGGCTATAGTAAAGTAAATAATCAAACCGGTAACATCTACCAGGGTGGCTACAAACGGAGCCGACGAGGTAGCAGGGTCGGCACCAAGTTTCTTCAACAAGAGCGGTAGCATCGAACCTGATAATGATCCCCATAAAACAATACCGATAAGGGACGCGCCTACGGTAAAGCCTACCAGCATCCAGTGCGGGCCGTAAATATTGCTGAACATGCTCCAGGCCGCTATGCGTAGAAAGCCTATTAAACCTAAACAAACACCAAGCATTAAACCCGAAAGAATTTCCCTGCGCATAACCCGCCACCAGTCGGCAACGGTAACTTCGCCCAGTGCCATAGCCTGGATAATGAGGGTTGAAGCCTGCGAACCACTGTTACCACCGCTCGAAATAATTAATGGAATAAAATAAGCCAGTACAACTACTTTGGAGATCTCATCGCCAAAATAACCCATAGCGGTAGCGGTAAGCATCTCACCTAAAAATAAAATGATGAGCCAGCCTACGCGTTTTTTTACAAGTTTAAAAAGGTTGATATCAAGATATGGTTCATCCAGCGCTTCCGTACCACCTATTTTTTGGATATCTTCGGTATATTCTTCGTTAGCTATCCAAAGGATGTCGTCAACTGTTACTATGCCAAGCAATACGTCATTATTATCAACAACCGGCAGGGCGGTACGGTTATTCATCCTGAAAACGTTGATTGCTTCTTCCTGCGGATCACTGGCACTAAGGGAAATCAAACGACCATCCATTAGCTCACTAACTTTGGTTTCGGGCTTTACCAATAAGATCTCACGGATCCGGATGTCATCAAGTAAAACACCATGCTCATCAATTACATAAATGACATCGATAGTCTCTGAGTTTTTACCATACCGGCGAATGTGCGAAAGTACACGGCTTACATCCCAGGTGCGTTTAACGGCAATATAATCGGGCGTCATTAAGCGACCAACGCTCTCTTCTTCGTAACCTAAAAGTTTTAAAGCTTCCTCGCGGTTTTCGCGTGAAAGTTTTTGGATAAGTTTTTGAACGGCGTCACCATGCAATTCGCTGAAAAGTGACGTACGGTCGTCAGGAGGGAGTTCGTTGATCAGATCTTCAAGCTTTTGACCCGAAAGTTTTTTGATGATCCGCTCCTGCACCGGGAACTCAAGGATGCGGAACACGTTAACCGCGCGGTTAAGCGAAAGGGTTTCGATGAATTTGGGGCCATGTTCAGGAAGTTCGCCAATCAGTTCTTCAACATCCGATATGTTAAGGTTGTTCAAATATTCCTGTAATTGGGTGTCGTCTTGTTTTTCCAGCAACAATTCTATTTGCTCAACCATTTCTTCCATATATAGGCCCTCCTTTTTTACATCGGTGTATTAATATTTAGCTTCTTTTTTCCGTGCGCAAAAGTCGTTTATTTTTTCAAATTATAAGGCAAAATTTTCTGTTATCTTTGCAGGCTTTTAGTTCATGGTCTATTGTTCATGGTTCATAGCTTTTTAGGTATAATTTAAAAGGATTTTAAGCCATGATCTATGAACCATTAACCATGAACTACAATATAAATTAGATAAAACAAAAATGGGTTTACAATGTGGTATAGTAGGTTTGCCGAATGTGGGTAAATCGACACTTTTTAATTGCTTATCAAACGCTAAGGCACAAGCGGCTAACTTCCCGTTTTGTACCATTGAGCCAAACGTGGGTGTAATTACGGTGCCGGATGAGCGCTTAACAAAGCTTACCGAAATAGTACAGCCAAAATCAATTGTACCAAACGTTATCGAGATAGTTGATATTGCCGGCCTGGTTAAAGGGGCCAGCAAAGGCGAAGGTTTAGGTAACCAGTTTTTGGCGAATATTCGCGCTACCAATGCTATCATTCACGTATTACGTTGCTTTGATAACGATAATGTGATCCATGTTGATGGCTCGGTTGACCCAATCCGCGATAAAGAGATCATTGATACTGAACTACAGCTAAAGGACCTTGAATCTATCGAGAAAAAGATTCAGAAGGTTGAAAAGATGGCTAAAACCGGCGGCGACAAAGAGGCTAAAAAAACCTTCGATGTTTTAACCGTTTATAAAAATCACCTGCTGGAAGGTAAGTCGGCCCGTACTGCACCTGTTGAGGAAGAAGATAAAGAATATGTAGCCGACCTTTGGCTGCTTACCGCCAAACCGGTATTATATGTTTGTAATGTTGATGAAGGTTCGGTAAGTACCGGTAATGCTTATGTTGAAAAAGTAAAAGCAGCCGTTAAAGATGAAAATGCCGAAGTATTGATCATTTCAGCCCAAATTGAATCTGAAATTTCACAACTGGAAACTTACGAAGAGCGCCAGATGTTTTTGGATGATTTGGGTCTTGCCGAATCAGGTGTTAACAAACTGATCAAAGCCGCATACAGGTTATTAAACCTGGCTACTTACTTTACTGCCGGTGTGCAGGAAGTTCGTGCCTGGACTATTACCCAAGGCTTCACCGCGCCACAAGCTGCAGGTGTAATCCATACCGATTTTGAAAAAGGCTTTATCCGTGCCGAAGTAATTAAATACGAAGATTTTGTGAAATTCAACGGCTCTGAAGCTGTGATCAAAGAAAACGGCAAGCTGGGCGTTGAAGGTAAAACCTACATTGTGCAGGATGGCGATATTATGCACTTCAGGTTTAACGTTTAGGGAATAGATTCAAGACAGCAAAAGTCAGGAATTAAGAATTTAGAGTCAGGACAAAATTTAGAGTCAAGACAATAAGATACAAGAGCCAGGAAATGAGATCTAATCCATTCCTGGCTTTTTTATGTCTTAGCTCTTGACTCATGATTTCTTGACTCTTTTTCTCGTCCTGATTCTTAAGTCTTGACTTCTTGTTTCTTGAATCTTGATTTCTTGACTCTACCTCAGCGGTTACACCGCCGACGGCGCTACCCCATAAGCTTTTTTAAAGGCGAAGGAAAAGTGGGAGAGATCTTTAAAGCCCACATCCATGTACACGTCCGATACCTTGTGCTTCTTTTCTTTGATCAGGAAGTAGGCATCCTTTAATCGTTGCTGCTGGATCCACCGGTTGGGTGATATATTAAAGATCCGTTCAAAATCGCGCTTAAACGTTGCCAGGCTGCGACCGGTTAAATAGGCAAAGCGGTTTAAATCGACATTGAAGCGATAGTTTTGAGCCATGAATGCCGCGAGGTCAATTTTGCCGGGTTCGCTGAAATCAAACAGGATATTCCTGAGTTCGGGGTTTGTTTCCAGCAAAATCATTACAGCTTCCTTAACCTTGTGCAGGGTAAGGGCAGGATTGATCTCATCGCTGCTTTTATCCATATAGGGGCTTAACGA
This sequence comes from Mucilaginibacter sp. Mucisp73, assembly GCF_059491465.1. NCBI lineage: Bacteria > Pseudomonadati > Bacteroidota > Sphingobacteriia > Sphingobacteriales > Sphingobacteriaceae > Mucilaginibacter > Mucilaginibacter sp. Mucisp73. The sequence goes on from NZ_CP168507.1 coordinate 804,363, forward strand.
TTTGATGTAATTGCTGAACAAGTCGTTTGGCTTTAAGAATAAGGCGCTTTCGCCTGAATACGGGCCATCTGCGTGCAAATCAAGTTCTGCACTCATACTTTGCAGGGTAGCCTGATCCATACCAATGGTGATGGTTTTAAATTCGCCGCCTGCGGGTGGATGCTTTACAAATTTAGCCAGTTCGTTCCGCTTCAGAAAACGGTAATCGCCCTGTTTAAAATAATAGTTTTTACCGTTTACATAAAGCTCCGAATCGCCGGAGAGGATATAGCCGAATACATGGTCGGCAATAAATTGCTCGCCGGCCCTGCTCACTTGCGAGTAGCAGGAATAAAGTATCCGCGGCGACGTTTTTGTATTTGACACAGGCATGTTGTTCAAATTTAATAATAAAGAAAGACTTACGAAGTTTTGAAAGTTTCGTAAGTCTGGTATATCCCCGGGAACAGTCCCCACAACCGAAATTATATTATGCTTTTTGGGCTGTTATTGATTTCCCAAATTCTGTATTCAGAAAATCCTCTGCTTCGGCATGATCAGTTGAAGTTGTAACCGGGAGCCATTTTTCAAATTCGGCCTTGCGTGCTTCGTCGGCTGCTTTTAATAAGCCAGCGGCTTCACTGCCTAATATAAGGTGTATAGGAGGCTCCGGATGTTCAACCAGATCAACCATTACCTTCGCTGCTTTTTCGGGGTCGCCCACAGGAATAAATTTGCCGCTCGATAAATAATCGGCACGTGCGTCAACCGTTTGTTCATAGCCTTCAACCTTTGGTGCATAGCTCATGGAATCGCCGGCCCAATCGGTACGGAAGCCCCCAGGCTCAACGCTGGTAACCAGTATGCCAAGTAGCTTTACTTCTTTAGCTAAAGCTTCGGTGAAGCCGCTCAAACCAAACTTAGCTGCCTGGTACATGCTTAAACCTGCATTACCAACGCGACCACCAACCGAGCTGATCTGCAAAATACGGCCCGAACGTTGTTTGCGCATATAAGGCAATACCGCACGGGTGATTTCGATGGGAGCATAAAGATTTGTTTCCAGCTGACTGCGTACCTGCTCATCAGTAAATGCTTCGGCGGCGCCAACGATACCGAAACCGGCGTTATTTACCAATACATCAATTTTGCCAAAGTGGGCTACCGCATCGGCAACGGCTTTGTGTACTGCCGGGTAATCGGTAACATCTAATTTTATCGGATATACCTGGCCGGGATATTTATCAGCCAGATCTTTTAATTGCTCTGGGTTACGTGCTGTAGCGGCAACATTATCACCTGATGCTAAAACTGCTTCTGTAAGGCTGCGGCCTAATCCGCGGGCGCTGCCTGTTATAAACCATACTTTTTTCATAGTGTTATCTTTATTTTGATAACACAAAGTTAAGCTGACAGGCAGCGCGGCGTTTTGTTGAAAAGCTCAAGTTGCTTTGTTGAAAAGCTCGACCACGATGCGCTTGATTAGAGGATTTCCTGATGAATTGATCTAAAATCAAGCAATCCTCTAATCAAGTGAATCATGGTTCTTAAAAGAAGCTGCTCATTTTCTCCATATATTCCTCAATAGGCATCGAGCTGCGCATGTTCATTAGCATGTTGCCCATATCACCTATCACCGTACGGAATTTATTGCTTTTGCCTGTAGCAAGGTCATCGATAGCGTTAACAATCAACATCGGATCATCAAGCTGTGATTCATCGCGTGAGCCCATAAGGTTTTGCAGTTTGTTGGTGAGTTCGTTGTACGCGGTTATATCCGGGTTTTGGTTCCAAACCACGCTTTCAACAAAGTTGTTACCTTTTGAACCGCCTTGCTCTATCAATCTTAAATCAATATTGAGCGGTTTCAGCTCGTAGTAAAGTCCTTCGGTAAGGCCTTCCAACGCGAATTTCGACATGTTGTACAAAGAACCAAGCGGCACAGCGGTAGTAATGCCCATAAACGAGCTGATGTTGATGAACATACCTCCATGGTTTTGCCTGAAATGAGGCAGGAACGCGCGGATTACATTAATAGGGCCGCGGGCATTTACTGCGAACTGCCAGTCGATATCTTCTTCTTTGGCAAGTTCCAGTGCACCATACGTACCCATACCTGCGTTGTTTACCACAACATCAATTTTGCCGAAAGCGGCTATCGCTTGTTCAGTTGCTGATTTTACCTGTTCAAGGTTGGTTACATCTAACTTAAATATTTTGATATTAGGATATTGTGTTAGTTCGGTTTCCTTTTCGGGCGTACGCATGGTGGCGGCTACGTTCCAACCCTGATTTGCAAAATGTTTAGCGGTTAATTTGCCCAGCCCGCTGCTGGTTCCGGTTATAAAAACTGTTTTTGACATGGTATTTTATTTTTTTATGCAAAAGTATACTGGAATTGGTATAATTTTGTAACCAGTTACACAGAGTATACCAGTATGGAAGGGGGAATAACGTCACACGAACGTAATCATGCCGATGAGCGGCAGGCTTTACAAGATACCATGTATGTTATTGGCGGCAAATGGACACTACCAATCATTAATTCCATTTGCAATGGAAACAAACGTTTTAGAGAAATTGAGCGGAGCATTCCCGGCATCACCACGCGTATGTTATCGCGCGAGCTGAAAACCATGGAAATGAACAAACTTGTTAAACGTAGCGTAACGCCAACTTCGCCGGTTTTAATTGAGTATGAATCTACAGAGTACTGCCGGAGTTTTGGCGGCATCATTTTGGAGATGATAAAATGGGGCAAGGAGCATAGGGAAATGTTGAGGAAGGCTGGTAAGCAGTAGTTGTTAATCCCCATTGTAAAAGTTAAGATATCTTTAACGGTCATCCGCTATAAAAAACTATTTTCACCCGGTAATGAAACATTATACCCAATTAACCTGCAAAGGCCTTTTCCTTTTGGTTTTTATATTTTTAATTGCACCGGCTTTGGCACAGAAAAAGCAATTGCCCAATATTATTTTTGTACTGGCCGATGATATGGGGTACTCTGATTTGAGTTGTTATGGTAACCCGGTGATCCGCACGCCATTTTTAGATAAGATGGCGCAAAAAGGGGTGAGGGCAACCAATTATGTAGTGAGCAGCCCAACCTGTACGCCATCAAGGGCTTCATTACTTACGGGGCGTTATGCTTCAAGGATGAACCTGCCTTATCCTATAGGTCCCGGCTCATCACTTGGGATCCCCGATCAGGAAGTTACCATTGCCGAAATGCTAAAGCAAATTGGCTACAAAACCGCTATGATTGGTAAATGGCACCTTGGCGATCATGCGGCTTATAACCACCCTATGGCGCAGGGTTTTGATTCGTATTATGGCTTGCTGTATAGTCACGATTATCGGTCGCCTTATGTGAAAACGGATACCACAATTAAAGTATTCCGAAACCATAAGCCCGAGATCTTAAAACCTGCCGATTCATCGCTGATAGAGTTGTATCAACGGGAAGCCATCCATTTTATTAAGGAACAAAAAAAGAATGATAAACCCTTCTTTTTGTACCTGGCTCATAATATGCCGCATTTACCGGTAGCCTTTGCATCATCGGCGAAAAATAAAAACAGAAGCGATGGCGGTCATTTAGGTGATGTAGTTGAACAGCTTGATGAAAGCCTTGGCCAGGTTTGGGCAGAGCTTGAAAAACAGGGACTGGCTGATAATACAATATTCATGTTTTCGAGCGATAATGGTCCATGGATAGATTTTCCTGACCGGATGCTGGGCGATAGTACTACCAGGCGTTGGGATGCAGGTACCGCAGGTGTATTTCGCGGCAGCAAGGGATTAACATACGAGGGCGGTGTACGTGAGCCGTTCATCGTTTACTGGAAAAACCATACCCCAGTTGGCGCAAGCATTACCAGTATGATGAGCAACCTTGATGTGTTGCCTACACTTGCCAATTGGACTGGCGCCCCGCTGCCCAAAGGCCGCACCCTGGATGGACAATCTATAGCTGATGTATTAACCGGCAAAGCGCCTAAACACCCGGAGCATAGACCTATTTACTATTACAATAACAGCGTTTGCGAGGCTGTGCGCCTTGGCGACTGGAAGTATCGTGAAGTAAAGGCAAATAACAACGTTGGTGGCGTAGCAGGTTCGCCACTACCCGCAAAAACCGAATTGTTTAACCTGGCTTATGACCCCAGCGAACGTACTAATGTTATAAATGAATACCCTGAAATGGCTCAAAAGCTAAAAGCTCTTTTTGACCAATATCCGGGTATGAAGGAGAATTAGTAATATAATTAAACGCTTAATAAAACCATGTCATTGAGGAGCGGAATGGGAAAGAGCTTGGGTGCGACATGACAATCGCATGCTATACAGGGCCGATATGCTTCCGTGCGATTGCCGCGCTGCGCTCAATGACATGGTTATATATTGTCCTTAACTCTCCCTTATCGTAGTCTTATCCTCCAATGCCATTTTAGCTATTTCATCCTTACGTTTAAAGCTTACGCCTTTATGCTGCTGCATGTATTTGATCAACTCATTGGAGGCCTTAACCATTTGCGGGGTACCGCCAATACGGTCGTGGAAACTGATTGACATTTGGCGGCGTTTAAATTCAGCCTCGGCATAAAGCTGGTCGAACTCCATTTTTACCTGTGTGAGGAATTGATCTGCCGAGAAATTTTTGCCTTCAATCAGCACAATATCGTTGTTGCGGATAGTGTAAGGCACCACCACAAAATCCTTTTGATTAACCGGGATGATAAAAGGCTCATCACGGCTTAGGTCGTCAATATGATATACGAAACCGAGCTCCTGTAATATTTTCAGCGTGTTTTCACCACGGCGTAGCCAGTTGGCATTGTAGCCTATCGGAGTAAATCCGGTTATTTTTTTAATGGCATCGGCACCATCCTTTATAAACTGCTTTTCCTGTTCATAAGGCATAGTGTACTGCGTTGCCCAGTTCATACCATGAGCTGCTGCCTCGTGCCCGCGTTCTACAATTTCTTTAGCTAAAGCAGGGTTTTTGAGCACTGCCGAACCAACCATGTGCGATGTTACTTTAATGCCCAGTTTATCCCAGTTATCCAGCATACGGGGAATCCCTTCTTTATAGCCGTATTGAAACCAGGTTGCACCGGGCAGATCGATATAACCTTTTTGCATATTCTGCGGAAACGGGCTCTCGGCATTATCCGGCTGACCGCCGGCCTCAAACTGCATGGATACAGAAACCACCAGCCTTGAACCATCGGCCCATTTTGAGGTGTTAAAGTTATTTACCGGTGTGTTTTGTTTAGCTGATGCTAAATTACTGCCCACAAGGCCGGCCAACCCTAAAAGTCCGCCTTGTTTTACGAAATCTCTTCTTGAGCTCATGATATTATTTATTGAAGAAAAGGTTATCTAATGAATAGCTATTGTTGGCTGCAAACTGAAGCAGTACAGCAAAAAAAGCAGCGTGGATCAGCTGGGAAGGAAGGATCTCCCAATTCTCGATCAAACAGCTGCCTAATATTAATATGATCATTACCAGGCCACCGCCAATTAAAGCGGGTTTGGTAAACAGGCCTGATAAGAGCAGTATACCTATGGTAAATTCGGCAATTGGTAACAGGTAACTAAAAGGTGTTACCATAGCTTTAGGCAGCATTGATTTTTCAAATGTGCCAACCATCCATTGGCTGAAACCATGAAGTTTAGGTAGCCGAACCAATCCGTGACCAAACATGCTAGCCCCAATGGCCAGTCTTAAAAGCAAAAAAGATGTAGTGTTCATTTCGTTTTGTTTTGATAAGTCAAAGTTCTGTATAATCGGTGCCTGCGCCTTGTACATTCAGGGGGATGATCTGTAACTTTACGGGTATGGAAACCAAGAACCTGTACAGGCCTTATGAACTGGAGTTGCTCGAAACAAACCAGTACACAGCCAAACCGCATCGTAATACTTTTTTTGAAATGGTATTTACGCTGGAAGGTAAGGGGATCCAGATCATTAACGGGCATGAACTGCCTTATGCCTCGGATAAGTTCTTTTTGATTTTTCCGGAAGATCACCATGGCTTTGAAGTACATGAGCTAACCCGCTTTTATTTCATCCGTTTTACCGATAGCTATCTGAAAACCCAGAGCGACCAATGGGTTAAAAAAATGGAATTCATTTTTCATAACCATAACCATTTGCCGGGTTGCATCCTTAAAACCGTTACCGATAAGCCGCTGGTAAGGGCGCTTATAGAGGCTTTACAACGGGAAACATCAAATGAGTTTCCGCAGCACAATGAAGTGGTTGAGCAACTCATGAATACTATTATAACCATAGCCGCTCGCAATATCACGCTACAGCAGCATGCCAATATTATAAAACAGCCTTCAACAACTACGTTGCCGCTACTTAACTATATCCACGAATATATTTACCAGCCCGACCGCTTAAAAGCTGAATGCATCGCTTCATCATTTAACTTTTCACCCAACTACATCAGCGAATATTTTAAGAAAACCACCGGCGAAAGCTTGCAGCAATATATCACCAGCTATAAACTGAAACTGATAGAAACCCGCCTGCAATACACCGATAAACGCATGAGCGAAATAGCCTATGAGTTTGGCTTTACGGATGAAAGTCACCTGAACCGGATCTTTAAAAAGTATAAAGGGGAGAACCCTACGGCGTATAGGAAAAGGTATGCGGAAGTGAATAGATGAAACAAAAAGGGACTTACGAATTGCAAGTCCCTTTTGTGCTCCCGACGAGATTCGAACTCATATCGATGGTACCGGAAACCATAATTCTATCCATTGAACTACGGGAGCAGTCGGGGGCAAAGATATAAAATTGATTTAAACCAAAAGCATTGTTTGATATATTAACGTGCAGTAATAAAGCGTAAGTTTAGTAAGGGCTATTGTCAATATTACTGCTTTTACGTAAACGTTTACGTAAATAAAAGTACACCGCTACCGTTAATTAAATTGAAAGTTTAATAGTTTAGGTGTTTAATGTACAATTAAACGCTTCATTGTTCGTAAATTCAATAAGCGATAAACCTGCTTAAATTTTTCTTTTAATAATAACTGATAATGAAAATCTTTCATTTTTTAATGTTGCTTATAACGCCATTTGCGGGTTATGCTCAGCAAAAAGTATTTAACATTACCGATTATGGCGCTAAAGCCGATGGTATTACCAATAACACTGTCAGCATTCAAAAAGCTATTGATAATGCAAGCGAGCAGGGAGGCGGCACGGTATATGTTCCTGCCGGAAAGTTCTTAACGGCTGCTATCAGCCTAAAATCAAATGTTACCCTTAACCTTGCCAAAAATGCTGTATTGCTGGGCAGTGCAAAAAGAATTGATTATGGCGAAGGCCATGCAGCACCATTGATAGCCGCCAATAACCTGCAGCATATTGCCATAACGGGCAAGGGAACCATTGATGGAAATGGAGAAGAATTGCTGAAAGACCTTTTTGCGATGCTGAAAGCGGGTAAATTAAGGGATTCGTTATGGCAAAAGCAAAACCCATGGGGCCAAACTCAGCCCGAGGAACCTAATCGCCCTAAGCTGATCCATTTTTCCAATTGCACCGGTGTGCAGATAAAAGGTGTAACCATGAAAAACGGCCTGGTGTGGGTACAGGATTATACCAAATGCCGCGACCTAGTTATTGACAGCATTAAAGTAGAAAGCAACACTTATTGGAATAACGATGGTATTGATTTGGTTGATTGCCAAAATGTAAAGCTTACCAATAGCTTTTTTAATGCCGATGATGATGGCATCTGCCTAAAATCAAGCGACAGGAACAGCAGCTGTGAAAATATTTATGTTGCAAACTGTACCACCAGGTCAAGTGCCAGCGGCATCAAATTTGGCACGGCTTCGCGTGGCGGTTTTAAAAAGATAACGATAAAGAATGTGAAAATTTACGATACCTACCGGTCGGCCATTGCTTTGGAGTGTGTTGATGGTGGCGTGATGGAAGATATTGATATCAGTAATATCAACGCGGTAAATACTGGCAACGCCATTTTTATTCGTCTCGGCCATCGTAATAAAGACACTGTAGTAAGCCGCATTAATGGTATCCGCATCAGTAATGTAACTGTAGAAGTGCCCAAAGGCAAACCAGATAAAGGTTACCCGATGGAAGGGCCTTTAGTTAAAGGAAACCATAATACCTTTCCTTCGTCAATTGCAGGTTTGCCCGGGCACCCGGTTAAAAATGTAATACTCGAAAATATTAAGATAGTGTACCACGGCGATGCCAACAAAGATGTGGCAAATGTCAGCCTTGATTTGTTAACAAAGATTCCCGAAAACCCGCATGATTACCCCGAGTTTTCAATGTTTGGCGAACTGCCGGCCTGGGGTTTTTACGCACGGCATGTGGAAGGGGTAACTTTTAAAGATGTAACCCTTAGCTGCCCGGGGAATGATTTCAGGGCTGCCGGTGTGTTTGATGATGTGGATAGGTTGACTATTAATGGCCTCAAAATACCGCAGGTTAAATCACTGCCGGTGATTGTGTTTAACAGGGTAAGCAAATCTTCGGTTAAAGGTATTCAGATTCCCGGAACGAGTAAAAATAAGATCCTTAAGAGGTAATTTCATTTCATATCAGAAATCAGCCATGCTAAATCAATTTAAGAGCTTTTAGCGTTGTGCGTGCAGCTTTTAACGTTAGTGTAACTTAATCGTTTACGTAAATAAATATTGCAGTTAATATAAAAGGACCGTTTTTTTTATCAAAATTTAATCATTATAAAACTAAACGGAGCATTGAATTGCAGCTCCAGTAAAATTTAAAGCCGCAATAATTAATTGGATTTTTCTGTGGTATTTGGTTTGTGAGTGCATAAATATCAAGGTGCTTATTATTTAATAAAAGGTTTACAATATGGAAAAGTTAACTGAAAAAGAGATATCGCCATTGCCGAGTCTTGACGTATGGGAAGATGATGTATTGAGCAGGTACCCGGAACCGGGTACTGAGAAAGCCAAAGAGGAGTTCAGGGTTTATAATGACGATGAAAATAACCCGGTGCGGGAGTTTTACAGGCTTAACCATACTTATCAAACCTATGGCAACGTATTGGCCAAAAAGGCAAACTTTTTACAGTTTGATAAAAAGGAGATGCCATGGTGGTCGGCAATGGAATACCTGAACACCCTGGTTGATGAATCGGATCCGGATATTTCGCTTGATCAGCTGCAGCATTTATTGCAAACATCTGAGGCTATCCGTGCCGATGGTCACCCGGATTGGTTTGTATTAACAGGCTTCATACACGATTTGGGCAAAGTGCTTTGCCTTTTTGGCGAACCTCAATGGAATGTAGTGGGCGACACATTCCCGGTGGGCTGTAAATTTTCGGATAAGATAGTTTACCCGGAATTTTTTGCAGCAAATCCTGATAGCTACGATGAGCGTTATAATACCAAATATGGCGTTTATACTCATCAATGCGGGCTCGAAAACGTGCATATGTCATGGGGGCATGATGAGTACCTGTACCATATCACCAAAGATTACCTGCCCGAAGAAGCTTTGTACATGATCCGCTATCACTCATTTTACTCACAACACCGCGAAAAAGCGTATGACCATTTGTTGAATGCGCATGACCAGGAGATGTTTAAATGGGTTGATAAATTTAATCCGTACGATCTGTACTCTAAAAGCCCGAAACCGCCGGTAGTATCCGAGTTAAAACCTTACTATGAGGATCTGATTGCCAAATATCTGCCCGCAACAGTTAAATTGTAATTTAATGGGCTGTAGTTTTAGCCCGTTTATATATTGGTCATTCCAGTTACCTGTTTAGCCCAGGCTATAAAAAATAAGTTTATAGTCTGGGTCAAACTTTACAAAAGGCGACAAAGCCTCCTGCCTGTTACTTGAATAGATAATTAATGGCGCTGCCATGATGTGGCTTCGTTGATTGAAAAATAGTTGTATTTTTAACAATAATTCCTGCCTGTTGATTAAAGAATAAATAAATAATTATCAGTTTTTTATGGATTCAAATGGAGATAAAGATTTAGTGTTTCGCTTACACGATGATGACATCGGTGCATTTGATATGCTTTATCAAAAGTATCATCAGGCTATTTATCGTAACATATTCAAACTCACTAAAGACGATGATATCGCCCGGGATATTTTGCAGGATATTTTTGTGGCCCTATGGGAAAAACGGGCCGATATTAACCCCGATCAATCGGTAAGCGGCTGGTTGTTTGTATTGAGCTTCAATAAATCCATCTCCTATCTCCGCAAAAAAGTACGCGAAACGGCTGTTGTTAACACCATGCCTTTTGCCGAAATGGAAACCGATAACGGCGACGTGCAGTTAATGGATGAACAATATTATTTATTACAACAAGCTATTAACCAATTATCGCCACAGCGAAAAAAGGTATTTACCCTTTGCAAATTGGAAGGGAAAACCTATGAAGAGGCTGCCGAGAAATTGAACCTTTCTAAACATACTGTTAAGGAATACCTCGGACATGCAGTTGTAGCCGTTAAAAACCACATCAAAGAGCATCAGGCCGAATGGAAAACCGCAGGGGTTATAATGGTTTGTTATTGGATAGGAACAAATTGATAATGGGGAGTTGTTTTAAACAATTGCTCCAACTAATTTCTTTCTTCCTACAAAGCGGATAACCGAGCCTTGTCCGCTGTGATAAGGCCCTTCATTTAAATGGATCTCCGTTTCCAGAAGTTCTAAAATCTCGTAATTATTAAAATCTGTCTTAATTTCCTCTAAAGAAAATAGTGATTCGATATCTCTGGGACCGCCCATTTTTTCATCTTTTGCAAGGTAGTCAAGGTGGCTTTTACTAAAAGCCTCAAAAATAATAAGCCCTCCGGTATTTAAATATTTGTCAAGGGTTTGATGTACAAATGATTTGATATTGGGAGGGAAGTGCGCATAAATCAAGGCGATCACGTCAAATTGCCCCTCTGTATAGTTGAGCTCCTGCAACTCTCCAACCTGATAATCAATAGCTACCTGTTTTTTTTCTGCAAGTTTCAGGGCTTTCTTTTGTCCCTCAACACTAATATCGAATGCAGAAACTGCCCAGCCAAGCCCGGCGGCAAAAACAGCATTGCGCCCTTCACCTTCTGCAGGGAAAAGAATTTTGCCTGGTTTTAAAAGTGACAGTTGTTGTTGTAAAAAATTATTAGGCTGTTCGCCATAGGCAAATTCTTCTTCGACATATCGTTGGTCCCATTTTTCTGTCCAGGCATTTTTCATACAGAGGTAATTATTTAGCTATTTATTAATGATAAAGGTAGTATTTAAGTAAGTTAACACAAGGGCTGTAGTACATTGATGACAATAATGTGGCTGTGAAAAAAATTAAATGTAGCTCAATTTTATGAGTTTTTATTTTTCTTAAAAATAATTATAAACCCATCCCCCCGTTTTAAAGCTCCCGGCGTATTTATATAAAAATAGCTTGTGGAAACTATAGTCAAACGCTTAGAAAGGCTTTATAATACCGAGAATTTAACTCCCGAGGACAGGCGCTGGCTTGCCGAATACCTGCAAGGAGATGTTTCAGAATTATACCTTGTAGCGCTTGAAGGTTTCAGTAAAGATGCACTTGAAAAAAAACTGTCCCTTAGCCAACAGGAATCTGATCAGATACTTAACAATATCCATCAGCGTATAATTAAGCCTCCGCCCAGAAAGGTGTTTCCTCTTTGGCGTTTGCTGGTGAAAATAGCTGTAGCCGCATCTGTAACAGCCGTTTTTAGTGCAGCATATATATTCAGAAAACAATTGGACAACTGGTTAAACCCGGTTCACTACCAGGAAACGGTGGCACTAAACGGCGAAATTAAACTGATCACCTTGCCCGATGGAACGAGCATTTGCCTTAATGCCGGTAGTAGGTTAAAGTACCCGGATAAGTTTAAAGAGAAAACGCGCGAGGTTACACTTATAGGCGAGGCTTTCTTTAAAGTAGCGCACGATAGCAGCAAACCGTTTGTCATTCACTCGGGTAAAATTAAAACCACTGTTTTAGGTACCAGCTTTAATGTTAAAGCTTATACCGAAGATAAATCGGTTAAGATCACCGTGGTAAGCGGAAAAGTAGGAGTTGTTCCAACGGCCTCAAAACATCCTGCTGTATTACTCACAGCGAATATGCAAATGGTATATAATAAAACCAGCCAAAAACTGATTACCGGAAAAATTGAAGATGCTTCGTCTGTAATCAGTTGGCAGCAGGGCAAACTGCAATACCATAATACCCCCCTGTTTGATGTTTTGGCCGATGTGCAGCGAAAATATAATGTAACAATCAAGGCCGACAAAAATTTATTGAACTGTACGTTATACGCCGATTTTAACAATATGCCATTAGAAAAAGTATTGAAGCTGACGGAAGCCCTTATAAATGCCCATTTTAAAAAGGCAGGCGATGCTTATACTTTAAAAGGCAAAGGCTGTAATTAATGTACCTGATATACCAATTATAAAAACAAATAAATGTTTGACAACCTAAAAAAATGAAATTGCTATGAGTTAAACCAAGGAAAGAGAAAATGATCCTCCAAAATGGCCGGGCCAGTTTTGGAGGAATAAAATGTAAAGATTTTTTAATGGACCATGCACAGGGCCTCTCACAACCGCAGCACGTTCCAGCTTGACCTATAACACTTTAATATAGCAAAAATATGAAAATAAACATACCCGAAAGAGTCTTTCGAGCCATAACATATGTTATGAAAATTAATGCGATCATTTTATTAGTAGTCTGTTCCCTGTCAACCATTGCCATGGCTGATAACTCATACGGACAAAGCGTACTGGAAAAGCCAGTTACCGTTAAATTAAAAAATACCCCTCTAGCTGATGCACTGGAGCGGATTTCGGCCAGTACCGGCGTACGGATCATGTACACCGGGAATAACATTGAAAGCGATGTTAAAGTAACCCTTACAGCTCATAATGAAAAGCTGCAGGCTGTTTTGAAAAAAGTTTTATTAGATAACCAGTTTATCTATACCGAGGTTGAAGGAAGTTTGCTGGTTAAACCCGCGCCAAAGCCACCGGTAGAGAAAAAAATTGAAATCCCTGCCATTATTGTTACCGGATCTGTTGTTGATGATAAAGGGCAGCCCTTAATAGGTGTTTCTGTTAAAATAGAAGGCCTTGCAACGGGTGCGGTAACCGATATAGATGGTAAATTCAGGGTGCAGGTTGCCAACGAAAAAGCTGTGCTTGTGTTTTCTTACATAGGCTTTGAAACTCAAAAAATAGCCGTAGGCAAACAAACATCTATAAAAGTAATTTTACTGCCTTCGGCAAACTCGTTATCTACCGTTGTAGTAATTGGTTATGGTACTACTACCAAAAAGGAATTGACCAGCGCTATTGCAACTGTAAAAGCCGAGCAATTTAATGCCGGTGTTGTTGCAACTCCTGCTGATCTGTTAGAAGGTAAAGTAGCCGGTTTAAATATCACCAACGATGGTAACCCTAATGGTAAAGCTTCGGTAACACTGCGCGGTCCATCTTCAATAAGGGCTGGCGCAGCGTCTGTGCCTTTTTATGTAATTGACGGCGTGCCCGGCGCCGATTTTAACCTATTGGCTCCATCAGATATTGCTTCGATAGATGTGTTGAAGGATGCTTCGGCAGCGGCAATTTACGGAACCAGGGCTACCAATGGTGTAATTATCGTTACTACTAAAAGGGCAAAAGCAGGCCAGTTGAGGATGACTTATAACGGATACGGATCATTTGAAAAAGTATCTAACCAGTTTAAAGTTGCCAGCGCCGACCAGTTAAGGGCCTATGTAAAAGCTAACGGACAAAGTTTTACCCCTGCGAATGACAACGGTGGAAATACCGACTGGCAAAAAGCCGTTGAACGCAGCACCGGATTTTCCCAAAATCATAACCTTTCTTTTGGCGGTGGCACCGATAAAACTACTTATAACGGAAGCATAAACTACCTGCAAAACCAGGGTATAGTTAAAAGCAGCGATATGAAGCGTGTTATAGGCAGGCTTAATATCACCCAAAAAGCACTGAATGATAAATTGAAATTGGATTTTTCGCTAAGTAATTCGGTAACCAATTCTAACCTGTTAGTTAATGATATTCCGCTATCATCGGCAAATGGACAAAGCCCCGGGTTGTTTAAATCGATAGTACAGTATTTACCTACCCGCACTATTTACAATGCCGATGGTACTTTTTACAACGATCCTACTTTAAAATTAGGTTATAACCCGGTAGGGCTTATTACTAACGATAGCTACAAACAAAAAGTTAACTTGTTGCTGGGTAATGTACGCGGTGAGTTGATACTGCCTGCAGGCTTGCTTTACAATTTTAACTTAGCTTACCAGGAAACAAATACCGACAATAATACCTATTACAACTCTGCATCAGAGCTGGCACCTGGCCTCAACGGCAAAGCCATCCGTTCAACTTATGAGGATAACAAAAAGTTGTTTGAAAACTATTTGACCTATGCTCATAAATGGGGCGATAAACATGATTTTAAAGCCCTGTTTGGCTATTCAATAGATCAAACTACCACCGGGAATGGCTTTCAATCAACCAATCAAGGATTTATTTCGGATGCTACGGGCTCCAATAACCTGGGGCTGGGCACGCCTGCTGCAGGTTATCGCGTTGATTACGGCAATGTTAATGTTGAAACTTTACGTTTAATATCTTTCTATTCTCGTCTTAATTACAGTTATGCGGGCAAATATCTGTTACAGGCATCTTTACGCCGTGATGGTTCAAACGCGTTTGGCCCCAATAAGCGCTGGGGTTATTTCCCGGCTGCTTCGGCTGCATGGCGTGTAATTGACGAGGGTTTTATGAAATCTCAATCCCTGTTTGATGATTTAAAATTGCGGGTTGGTTATGGTAAAACCGGCAATTCATTAGGGTTTTCGCCATATACGCCTTTAACGATTTATGGCACGACAGGTAGCTTTTATTACAATGGTGCTTATATTGGTGCAATTGGTGTAACCCAAAACCCTAACCCAAATTTACAGTGGGAAAGTACAGCTACACTGAACGGCGGTGTTGATTTCTCGTTATTTAAAGGACGTTTGGGCGGGTCGGTTGATATCTACAATAAAAAAACATCTAAAATGATCACCCCGGTGCCGGTATCGCTTATTAACAACTTTGTGGGTACAACGGTTGAAAACGTAGGCAATATGACTAACAAGGGTGTGGAGATAGCCCTTAACGGAACACCAATAAAAACAAAAGATTTTACCTGGAGTAGCTATGGCAATATTTCATTTAATAGAAATAAGATCACCGCACTGGCGCCGAATCTTTCAAAAATATATGCAGGCGATCCGGAAGGTCCAGGACAAAGCGGTATCAAAACATCAATCATTGAGGCCGGTTATCCGCTTGGCGAATTTTACACCCTGAAATACCTTGGCCGCACCAATGGTGTATCTACCTTCATGGGTGCTAATGGCCAGCCAACAACAACACCTCAAAGTACCGATCAGACTTATGCAGGCAATGCCCAGCCTACATACACATTTGGTTTTGGTAATGATCTTACCTATAAAAACTTCAGCCTTAACTTCTTTTTCAGGGGACAGGGTGGGAACAAGATCATGAATGCATCATTAGCCAGCTTTAACCAGCCTACCCAGGCTTCGGTACATGGGGTACCTGCTTTAACATTAAGCGAGCCGGGTACCGATGTTAATGCCTATTATTATTCAACACGTTATCTCGAAAGCGGTGCATTTATCAGGTTAAGTAATGCTACACTGGCTTATAAAATAAATGTTGCGGGTAATTATGTACATGGCATCCGGTTGTATGTTACCGGTACCAATTTATTCATCATCACCAAATACAAAGGCGTGGACCCTGAATTGAACTTAAACATCGATAACCAGGCAAGCGGCCAGTTTATTGGGGTAGACAGCAATAATTTTTATCCAAAAACAAGGAGCTTCCTTGCCGGCGTACAAGTTGATTTATAATAAATTTTAACCTAACTGACATGAATAATTTAAAAAGATATATAAAACCTGGCCTCATTGCCATGTTTATAGGAGCAATTTACCTTTCAGGTTGTACTAAATTGGATATTGCGCCAAAATCAGCGCTTACAACGGCTAACTTTCCTACTACACCAGCGCAGTATGTAGCTGCTACCGGGCCTATCTATACCTCATTTCGCGGGGCGCCGGGCAGGCAATACTGGTTGTTGCAAAATTTAAGTACCGATGAATGCGTACTTGTTGCACGTGGTGGTAACTGGCTTGACGGCGGTACCTATTCAACCGTGAACCTGCACACTGTTACGCCTGATAACGGCATGACCGAAACCTGCTGGTCGGGAGGTTACGGAACCATCAGTTTATGTAACCAGGTATTGTCGTTATTGGCACCTACGCCCGAAAGCGATTCAAAAAAACAAACCATTGCCGAAATTAAAACCATGCGCGCCCTGTCATATTTTTACCTGATGGACCTGTTTGGTAATGTGCCTATCAGCAAAACTTTTGGCGATACTACCAACCTGGGCACCCAGCCAAGGGCGGCAGTGTTTGCATTTATTGAAAGTGAATTGCTTGCCCAGATTCCTGATCTGAGCGGGACAGCAGGGGTAACTACTTATGGCAGGCCGACCAAAGGTTTGGCTTATGCAATACTTGCCAAAATGTATTTGAACGCACAGTACTATATCGGCACTCCAAGATATCAGGATGCTGTTACTATGTGCGATAACGTTATAAAAAGCGGTCAATATGGTTTAGATGCAGATTATTTAGGCATGTTTAAACCTAATAACGGCCCGGGTATTAAAGACTTTATTTTTGCCATACCTTATGACGGTATTTTGGCGCAGGGACAGTACTACGCACGCTGGACGCTGAACCCTAACCTGAAAAGTAAGTATAAAATGCCGTACACGCCAGATGGGCCGGTGTACACTTACAAAGAATACTATGCCTTGTTCAATGACGCGAACGATATCCGTAAAAAACAATTTTTAGTTGGTAAGCAATATAATAATGATGGTTCACCGATAAATATTACAACTACTAACATCGGACTGGATGCAAGCTACTCGGGTCCTAACCCAAATGCTACTGTTGTACACCAGTTAGAATTTACACCAGATATCGTATGGAAAAACCCTGCTACTTTTGACATCGGTAATGACGAGCTTGCTAACGAAGAAGGTTACAGGAACAATAAATTTTATCCTGATAGCTTAAGTAACGATCGTAACCAGGGCAACGATGTGCCTATGTTCAGGTATGCCGATATTTTGCTTGAAAAAGCCGAGGCTATTTTACGCGGCGCATCAGCAACCAATGGCGATTCGCCTTTATCATTGGTTAACCAGGTGAGAGCGCGTGCAAAAGCTTCGCCTTTAACTTCGGTAATACTGTCTGATATTTTAGATGAACGCGGCCGCGAATTTTCTATGGAAACGTGGCGTCGTAATGACCTGATCCGCTTTGGTCAGTTTGAGAAAAAATGGGGTATAAAAACAGATGCCGATCCTAATAAACGTATTTTCCCGATCCCAAGACCGGAAATGCAGTTGAACCCGAAACTGGTACAAAATCCGGGTTATTAATTTAGTTCTATTATTTATTTAACAAACGCAGGCCCTAAAAAGCCTGCATTTGTTTTTTTAAGGGCTTTAATGATCTTAAAATTCCCTGAATTTTCTCCGGTATTCCATTGGGGTGTTGCCGGTAGCTAATTTAAAATACCTGTTAAAATTTGAAAGATTGTTAAACCCCGAATCGCGGCTGATTGAATTTATATTTTCGTTGGTCTCTCTGATCAGTTTACACGAGTTTTCTATTCTTACGGTCAGTAAAAAATCAAAATAGGTTTGGCCGGTACGCAATTTAAAATAATGGCAAAATGCTTTCGGTACCATGTGTATGATGTTTGCTATTTCCTTAAGCTTAATGTCTTTGTAAAAATTGTCCATGGTATACAGATAAATCTTCGTTAGCCGCACTTCATCTATCCTGTTAAAGATCTTCTTCTCCGTTTCACCGGCAAGGTTTGAGACCTGTTCCCCCTCGGCAATTTTATTTAACAACTGCAGCAATAGCGGAAGTTGTTCATAATTAGCCGAATTTTCTATTCGGCGGATAAAGTCGACCGCAACAGCTTTAGAATTTTCATTGATCAGTAATCCATTTTTGGCGCTATTTAAAAGATTGTTTATCAAGTTGTTTTCTGGTAGCGTCATGAAAGTGCTTCCCAGTTTATTAGGATCAAAATGGAGGGTAAGCAGCTGTAGCGGTTTGGGTATTTTACCGCTTTTCATGGAGTAATCATAATAACGGTTAGTTTCAAACTTAAACATATGGGGCGCGTTGCAACCTATGATGATCATGGTATCCCCTGAAATTCTTTTTGAAGTATTTCCTATCGAAAAAGTGCCCTCGCCACTTATAATATAAATAAGTTCCAGCTCGGGATGGTTGTGGAAGTTATTGATAGCATGATAGGTTTTTGCTTCGGCTATTGTAAAAGCTGAATTGTCGACTTTCAGGACCTGCTCAAAGAAATCTTTCATTTTTATACTATAGTGATAAAAAAAATTAAAAATATGCAATATGTTATGAATATAGTATTACTTGTTGTGAATATTTAAGCATTGGGCAGTTTGTAAAGCGGCTAACTTCGTTTTATAAAATTTGAACCATGAAGGAAAAGAAGTTTACTATGAAACTTATTGAAGCTTCGATAAGTGACATTGAGTTAGTAGGAGGTAAAAATGCATCGCTTGGAGAAATGATGCAGAACATATCGCAGTTTGGTATTGATATTCCTGATGGATTTATCATAACAAGTAAGGCTTATTACCAGTTCATTGCAGATAATCAGCTTGATAAAATGATCAGGGATATCCTTGAGGATAAAGACCTGTCCAACTTGCAGGTTCTGTTATCCTGTGGCAGTAAAATACGAAAGCTTATACAAAACGGCCGGTTTTCTGCTGTTATGCAGAATGAGATTCTTGAAGCTTATAAGGATCTGCTGATCCAATATGCAGATAATGCAGCCGACGTTGCAGTCCGCTCATCGGCTACTGCTGAAGACCTGCCCGATGCATCATTTGCAGGCCAGCAAGACACTTATTTAAATATCAGGGGAGAAGAAAGCCTATTAACAGCGATAAAGAATTGCTTTGCCTCATTATTTACCGACAGGGCAATCAGCTACCGGGAATCATTTAATTATGATCACTTTAATGTCGGCCTTTCTGTTTGTGTTCAAAAAATGGTGCGCTCAGATAAAGGGGTTTCGGGGGTTGCGTTTTCCCTTGACACAGAAAGCGGCTTTAAAGATGCCGTTATCATTAACGGATCGTACGGCTTAGGCGAAATGCTGGTACAGGGATCGGTTAATCCCGACGAATTTATCGTTTATAAGCCTTTGCTAAAAAGTGGTTTCAGGCCTATCCTTGAAAAAAAGTTAGGCAAAAAGCATCAAAAAATGATTTACGGAAACACCGGGGAAGCTGCCGTAAAAATCATTGACACCCCGGTTGAAGAAAGTTCAAGGTTTTGCCTGTCGGATGATCAGATCATCCAATTGAGTAACTGGGTAATTATTATTGAGGCCTATTACACCAAATTGAAAGGCAAATGGTGCCCTATGGATATTGAATGGGCTGTAGACGGGATCAGCGGTCGGTTGTTTATAGTACAGGCAAGGCCCGAAACCATCCACTCCCGCAAGCAGGTAAACCTACTTACCGAATTTCGCATTAATGATCCGGACAGAGCAGACAAGATCCTGCTGAAAGGTATCGCTGTTGGCGATAAAATAGCGACAGGCAAAGTGCATAATCTCACCGGTATCGGGAAGCAAAATATCCACGAAATCAACTTTTTACCCGGCGATATCATGGTAACCGACATGACCGACCCTGACTGGGAACCGGTAATGAAAAAAGCATCAGCTATCATCACCAATAAAGGAGGGCGAACTTGCCATGCTGCCATTGTTGCCCGGGAGTTAGGCGTTCCGGCTATAGTTGGCTGCGAATGCGCGACTACCATCCTGAAAACCGGTGATGAAATAACCGCTTCATGTGCAGAGGGAGATGCCGGAATTATTTACAGCGGCATAGTAGCGTTTACTAAGCGGGAACATGATCTTAATGACCTGCCTGAAATTGAAACCCCGCTGATGATGAATATCGGATCGCCTGAAATAGCATTTAATTATGCGCATTATCCAGGAAAGGGTGTAGGCCTTGCCAGGGAGGAATTTATTATCAATAATTATATAAAAATTCACCCGTTGGCCCTGCTCGAACACCGAAACCTGAATGATGCTTCGTTGACCGCCCATATTGAGGAAGCTATGCTGGGTTATGAGAGTGAAGAAGCTTATTTTATTGAAAAGTTATCCTACGGAATAGCCAAGATAGCCGCTGCATTTTATCCCAATAAAGTAATTGTACGTTTCTCGGATTTTAAAACCAATGAATACTATAATATGCCCGGCGGCAAGTATTTCGAACCGAATGAGGAAAATCCAATGATCGGTTGGAGGGGAGCGTCCAGGTATTATTCAAAAGTATATAAAGATGCTTTTGGGATGGAATGTAAAGCTATTAAGAAGGTACGCGAAATGATGGGCCTTGATAATGTGGTGGTGATGATCCCTTTTTGCCGCACAGTGAATGAACTTTCATTGGTATACGAAACCATGAACGAGTATGGCCTGAAACGCGGGGAAAACGGGCTTGAAGTTTATCTGATGGCCGAAGTTCCGTCGAACGTGATCCTGGCCGAACAATTTGCCGATCATGTAGATGGTTTTTCAATTGGCTCTAACGACCTAACCCAGCTTGTACTGGGGCTCGACCGTGATTCGTCTTTAGTGGCGGGCTTATACAACGAGCGTAATGATGCGGTGAAGTTCATGATCTCATCGTTAATAAAAACTGCAAAGAAAAAAGGCGTGAAAGTGGGAATCTGCGGGCAGGGGCCATCCGATTATCCTGATTTTGCCCAGTTCCTGGTAGAAGAAGGGATTGACAGCATCTCCGTTACTCCCGACTCATTTTTTAAAACCGTAATGGCTATCAGGAAAATAGAGGATGAGATTGAAGCGGCAAAACGGCTCTGCCTATCTGCCTGATACGAACGATTTATTAACTAATGCTAAAGCCGCTACTCAATCCGGGTAGCGGTACTAATATTAAAATTTTATTTATATGAAAGCGGTAAAAACTTTAGGCCAATTTATCATCGAAAACCAAGCAGAATTTCCATACGCCAAAGGCGAACTATCCAGGTTGCTGAGAGATATAGGCATTGCGGCAAAGGTTGTTAACAGGGAGGTTAACCGGGCAGGATT
Organism: Mucilaginibacter sp. Mucisp73; assembly: GCF_059491465.1. Lineage (NCBI taxonomy): Bacteria > Pseudomonadati > Bacteroidota > Sphingobacteriia > Sphingobacteriales > Sphingobacteriaceae > Mucilaginibacter > Mucilaginibacter sp. Mucisp73. The sequence continues at coordinate 825,725 of NZ_CP168507.1, forward strand.
GGCTGATCTGAGCCTCGATAACGGTTCGGTAAACGTACAGGGAGAAAGCCAGAAAAAGCTGGATGTTTTTGCCAATGAACAGTTTATATCGGCCTTACAACACGGCGGCGAATGTTGTATTGTAGTATCCGAAGAAAGTGATGAATATATTGATATCGACAGTGAGGTCTCAAAAAATGCTAAATATATTGTAGCGATAGATCCCCTGGATGGCTCGTCTAACATTGATGTAAATGTGAGCGTGGGCACCATTTTTTCTATTTACCGCAGAACAACAACAGAGGGAAGGGCTACCATTAAAGATGTTTTACAAAGGGGTACCGAGCAGGTAGCCGCGGGATATGTGATTTATGGTTCATCAACCATGTTGGTTTACACAACAGGCAAAGGGGTAAACGGTTTTACGTTAGATCCTTCGCTGGGTGAGTTTTGCCTGTCGCACCCCAAAATGCGGATCCCTGATGATGGTGTCATCTATTCTATAAACGAAGGTTATTATTCCCATTTTCCTGATGGTGTGAAAAAATATATCAAATATTGCCAGGTTGAAGATGTTTCAACAAACAGGCCGTTTAAAGCAAGATATATCGGATCGATGGTGGCCGACCTGCACCGGAATATGATAAAAGGCGGGATTTTTATTTACCCGGCCAATGCCAGCGATCCCAAAGGGAAACTGCGTTTAATTTATGAATGTAACCCCATGGCGTTCATCATTGAACAGGCCGGAGGCAAAGCCAGTAACGGATACGAACGTATTTTGGACCTGGAGGTTACAGAACTTCATCAGCGTTCGGGGATCTTCATCGGCTCAAAAAATATGGTGAACAAAGCCGAAGAAATGATGAAGCGCTTTTCGCCAATTACAACCAACATTGACTATAGTTATATGGAATTAATTTAATGAAGCTAAAGGCCGAAAGCACAACGCTAACAGCTATAAATTAATTTAAAGACAAACCGGGGAAGCGGGGGCGCTATTTACATTTACCCGGATTTTTAATTAAAAAACTGTGGCTATTATTTTACATGTTAAACACGTAAAGTAATAGCTCACAGTTGTATTTATAAATGACATTAGGTGTAGAGGGACTGTCATCCTGAGCTTGTCGAAGGACGCGCAGAGGCCCTACCCGCCATGCTTCGACAAGCTCAGCATGACACCCATTTTTTACCAACGCTATACTTGTTTTGCAGCGCTGGCTTTAATATTAAGCCAGGTCAAACCTATCAAGGTTTATTACCTTGGTCCAGGCGGCAACGAAATCTTTTACAAATTTGTCTTGTCCGTCGGCGCTTCCGTATACTTCGGCAATAGCTCTTAGTTCGGCATTGGAGCCAAACACAAGGTCGGCGCGGGTTGCTGTCCATTTTATTGCACCGGTAGCACGGTCGCTGCCTTCGTAAAGTTCTCTATCGGCAGCTGTGGCTTTCCATGCAGTGCCCATATCAAGCAGGTTTATAAAAAAATCGTTGCTAAGCACACCTTCGCGCGCGGTGAATACGCCGTGTTTCGATCCGTCAAAATTAATGTTCAATACACGCAGACCACCTAACAATACGGTTAACTCAGGAGCGGTCAGGGTGAGTAGGTGCGCTTTATCAATCAGCAATTCTTCGGTAGAAACAGGATGTTTTGTTTTACGATAATTGCGGAATCCATCGGCTGCCGGCTCAAGGTAACCGAATGACTCTACATCAGTTTCCTCCTGCGAAGCATCGGTACGGCCCGGAGTGAACGGAACGGTGATATGATGACCCCCATCTTTCGCTGCTTTTTCAACGGCAGCACTTCCTGCCAGCGCAATCAGATCGGCCAGTGAAACTTTTTTGCCATCGGTTTGAGCACCGTTAAACTCTTTTTGGATGCCTTCAAGTACGCTCAATACTTTTTGCAACTGGGTTGGGTTGTTTACCTGCCAGTACCTTTGCGGGGCCAGGCGAATGCGGCCACCGTTTATACCACCGCGTTTATCAGTACCGCGGAAGGTAGAAGCAGCAGCCCATATTGTTGAAACCAACTCAGATACGCTTAAGCCTGATGCCAGTATCTTTCCCTTTAAAGCAACAACGTCGCTTTCAACTATCGGCGCATAATCAGCAGCCGGGATAGGGTCTTGCCAAAGCAATACCTCTTCAGGCACATCGGCACCAAGGTAACGTGCTCTTGGCCCCATATCGCGGTGTGTTAATTTATACCATGCGCGTGCAAAAGCATCCGCAAACTGATCAGGGTTCTCCAGGAATCGCCTTGATATCTTTTCATATGCAGGATCAAACCTTAAAGAAAGATCGGTGGTGAGCATAGTTGGTAAATGCTTTTTCGAAGCATCATAAGCATCGGGGATGATAGCTTCGGCGTTTTTAGCTACCCATTGGTGCGCGCCGGCCGGGCTTTTGGTTAATTCCCACTCAAAGCCAAACAGGTTTTCGAAAAAGTTATTGCTCCATTTGGTAGGGGTTGTGGTCCAGATTACTTCCAGGCCGCTGGTAATAGTATCGGCACCTTTGCCTGAGCCATAACCGTTATGCCAGCCAAAGCCCTGTGCGCCAATGTCAGAAGCTTCGGGCTCTTTCCCCACATTATCTGCAGATGCAGCACCGTGGGTTTTGCCAAAAGTGTGGCCGCCTGCAATTAATGCAACGGTTTCTTCATCATTCATCGCCATCCGGCCGAAGGTATCCCGGATATCTTTAGCTGCCATGATAGGATCAGGATTGCCATCGGGGCCTTCAGGGTTTACGTAAATCAGGCCCATTTGCACGGCTGCAAGCGGTTTTTCGAGGTTTCGTGTATGAATATCGCCATCGGCATCATCATCTGATACCAGTACACCATGACCTTCCTGCACACCCGGCGAACCATGTGCGTAACGGATATCGCCGCCCAGCCAGGTAGTTTCTGAACCCCAGTATACCGATTCATCTGCTTCCCAGGCATCCTCGCGGCCGCCGGCAAAGCCAAAGGTTTTAAAACCCATTGATTCAAGTGCTATGTTTCCTGTAAGGATCATCAGATCGGCCCACGAAATTTTGCGGCCATATTTTTGTTTAATGGGCCAAAGCAGCCTGCGGGCTTTGTCAAGGCTTACGTTATCGGGCCAGCTGTTAAGCGGCGCAAAACGTTGCAAGCCTGCTCCGGCACCTCCACGACCATCACCTACACGATAGGTGCCGGCACTGTGCCAGGCCATGCGGATAAACAAGCCGCCATAGTGGCCAAAATCTGCCGGCCACCAATCCTGCGAATCGGTCATAAGCGCGTGCAGATCTTTTTTTACAGCTTCAAGGTCGAGGCTTTTAAAGGCTTCGGCATAATTAAAGCCTTCATCCATGGGGCTTGATAGTGAAGAGTTCTGCCGAAGGATATTAAGCTTTAGCTGGTTAGGCCACCAATTGTGGTTCCGTGTACCGCCGCCGCCAACATTGTGCTTCATTGTACCGTTGTGAAACGGGCATTTACTGATGTCATTTGATCCGTTTTCCATAATTATAGTTATAAATTGAATAGACTGCTTAAACCGCCGTTGGGTATTAAGTTTTATAAAAGTAGGATGTTAATAGCAACAATCACAATCAATTAATTCTATAAGCGGATAGCTAAAAGCTATAACATAGTTAATGATGGCCGGGCTTAAAAAATGGTAAAAAGATGTGGTTATATCCGCCAAATTGCATGTGCCGGTAACTGTAACTTATAATCTTTATATTAATTAATAGGTAAAAAACACCTTTTTTACATCCTTCTTAATCTTTTTATTAACGAAATGTTTAGTTTTGCATCAACCCTAAACTTATCAGTATTGAAAAAAATATCCCATCCTGTAACAATAACCCTATCAAAGTCGTCTTCTTAAAATATGAAGATGTTAACGGCTGTGTCCGGTTGATTGGATTAACGATGTGTTTTTGCTGAAAAATTTACGGTATAATTTAAACATAGCAGGCAGCGTTTAATGCTGCCTAACGATATTCCCGATAGTTCTTTAATGAGTATTTTCATTGTAAAATACAGTTTTAGTTAAAAAAACAATGTGTTAGCCAGGGATAGCACATTGTTTATTCTCCTTCCGGGCCAGCTTATTTTATCCAGGCACTTTCTCTCATTATTCTTCGAAACTTATAAATGCAAATTCCTTACTGACCATTGATATGCTGCATTCGTTAGCCTTACAGAAATGAATTGTTTATTAAATGTTGCCAGGACGTTTTTTAATTTGTCAGTTACACTTAACTTAGGGCCAGTCAATTCGTCAATAATTACCGTATTAAACCTAAATTAATGAACCTTAAAAAGTGTTTATCCATACTAATCGGAAGTGTATTGCTTAATGCCGGTGCATTTGCCAAAGTGATCATGCCGGGTGTTTTTAGTGATAACATGGTTTTACAGCAAAAAACCATGGCCCGGGTTTGGGGCAAGGCGAATGCGGGTAAAACTGTAACCATTACCTCTTCATGGAACAATAAAACCTATACAACCATTGCCGATGCTGATGGTAACTGGAAAACGAAGATCAAGACGCCGTCGTACGGAGGGCCATATCAGGTTACTATAACTGATGGCAGCGAGCCCGTAGTATTAAATAATGTATTGATAGGCGAGGTGTGGATTTGCTCGGGCCAGTCGAACATGGAAATGCCCGTGGCCGGTTGGGGCCAGGTAAATAATTATAAAGAAGAAATTGCCAACGCAAATTATCCGGAGATCCGTTTGTTACAGGTATCGCAGGCAACGAGCCTTACCCCGCAAACCAATATAAAAGTTGCCAATAACGGCTGGATGGTATGCTCGCCTCAAACTATCGGCGAATTTTCGTCGGTAGCATATTTTTTTGCCCGGGAGATCAATAAACAGGTTAAAATTCCTATCGGCCTCATCAGTTCAAATTGGGGTGGTACTATGATCGAAGCCTGGAGCGATGAAAACACGCTTACTAATAACCCGGTTTTCAGCGCACAGATCAAACAGCAGCAGGAATCTGCTAAAACAGAAATGCCATTAACCTTTGCACAAAAAATGGATGCTTGGAACAAACTTGCCGCCGCTGCTGATTGGGGATATACCAATAATAACGCGTTTAATCCTGATACTGCCGGCTGGCGGAGCATGTTGCTGCCCCAGTTTTTTGAAAAAGGCGGTTTAGGAGATTTCGATGGCGTTGTTTGGTTCCGTAAAAAGATCATCATTCCTGCAGCCTGGGCCGGGCAGGATGTAAAGATTAGCCTGGGTAAGATAGATGATAATGAAATAACATTTTTTAACAGTAAAAAGATAGGCGCTACGGATGGTTACACACAGTCGCGTAATTACATTATTCCAGCTGCAAAGGTAAAGGCCGGGGAGTCGGTGATCACCGTGCGGGTTTTTGACAGCGGTGGCGGTGGCGGTCTGTACGGCGCCGACGAAATGCAATTGGTATCAGCATCGGGTGAAAAGATCTCCTTAGCCGGTACCTGGGATTATAAAGTTGGTTTTAATATAAAAAGCCTGCCACCTATGCCTGTTTCCAATAACCCGAACCGGTTGGCTGTGTTGTATAATGCGATGATCAATCCGCTTACACCTATGGCTATCCGTGGCGTAATCTGGTACCAGGGCGAAGCTAATACCGGCAGGCCAGGACAGTATAATGAGTTATTTGAGGGGATGATAAATGGCTGGCGTACCATTTGGAATGAAGGCAATTTTCCATTTTATTTTGTACAGTTAGCTAACTGGCAAAAACGTGAAGCCGACCCCGTAGCATCAGGATGGGCAGAGTTACGGGAGGCACAAACAAAAACGCTTGAGCTACCCAATACAGGTATGGCCGTAGCTGCCGATCTGGGTGAAGCTGATAATATCCACCCAAAAAATAAACAGGAAGTTGGCCGGAGGCTGGCATTGGTCGCGCTTGATAAAACCTATCATAAAAAACAGTCCTATTCCGGGCCGATGTACAAATCGCAGAAAATTGATGGTGATAAAATTGAATTAAGCTTTAATTATACCGATGGCGGTTTAAAAGCACAGGGAGGCGACAATATGCAGGGTTTCGCCATAGCCGGTGAGGATAAAAAGTTTTACTGGGCTACTGCTGTTATAAAAGGCAATAGGGTTATAGTAAGCAGCCCGGATGTTACAAACCCCGTTGCCGTAAGGTACGCCTGGGCCAATAACCCGGTAAGTACGTTGTACAATGGCGTCGGATTACCGGCTTCGCCTTTCCGTACGGATAATTGGGAAAGGAAGTAATTAATATAATACAACGTAACCATCTTCTAAAATCCAGACTTACGAAGCTTTAGAAACTTCGTAAGTCTTCAACCGCTCTGTCAGTTACAACAATGGTCTCGGATCAAATATTACCCTGATGGAGTTTATCTTACCATCAACCACATGATACCACCCGCAGCTGAATATGGTGGCGCGGTCCATATCAATATCATAAAAGATACATACATCATCGCCATCGCTAAACACACGTTTAATATCATATTTTAGCTTCATGTGCTGCATATCAGTAAAATAGGCATCGGCACCGTCGCGCTGGCCAAGTACGCCTACAAATTTCAAGTCGTCTGCCACGCAATTGCGGGCCTCTGCAAAATTTTCTTCGTTTAATGCTTTTATGAAGGAAAGCACCACGTCATTGGCGCTGCCAACTGTTGCACCTGCTTCTGTTGTCATAGGAGTAATTATTTAAGGTTACAATGATTTAGATATAACTATCAATAATTATTCCCTTAAACATCATTCAGTAATAATTATTAAATTTATTAGGATGAAAAAGCATTTCGTAATAAAGCTGGTGGGTAACCGCCCAACGTTTCCTAACGATATGACCGATGACGAACGCGTTATTATGCAAGCTCATTCCGAATATCTGAAAGGGAAAATGAAAGAAGGCCTGGTGCTTATCTTTGGCCCGGTTTTCGACCCGAAAGGTGTGTATGGCCTTGGCATCCTGGCTGTTGATGACGAAGCTCAGGTGCACGAAATTATTGCCAATGATCCGGCCAATGTTTTAGGTACTTATGAAGTGGCGTTGATGATGGCCTGGATATCGGCTTAGTTTTAAGTTAACAAGAAAGCCGCCCGGTAATACAGGCGGCTTAAAATCAAAACAACAAAATTAAAAAGGATTAATCGAGTGGCGGCTGAAGTTGGGTAGTTACACCAATGCGGTTCCAGGCATTGATAGTGATGATAGCCATAATCACTTGTGCCAGGTATTTTTCGTCAAACAATTCTGCGGCTTTTTTATAGGTTTCGTCAGATACGCGGCCGGCGATCAGGGTTACTTCTTCGGTAAGGGCTAATATTGCACGTTCCTGCTCATCAAAGAAAGGTGCTTCGTGCCAAACGCTGATGTTATAGATGCGGCGTTCGGTTTCGCCGGCTTTGCGTGCATCTGTAGTGTGCATATCCACGCAGTAAGCACAGCCATTAATTTGTGAAGCGCGAATTTTGATCAGGTCTTTATGACGAGTGGTTAACTCGGTGCTTTCAATGTATTTTTCAAGGGCGATCATGGCCCTGTATCCAGCTGGTTCGGCGGTGTTTATTTTTAAGCGGTTCATGTTTTTTTCTTTTTTGTTAATACAAAGTTGAGGATAAACATGCCCTCAAAAAATGAACTGAGTTTAAGAAAATCAGATTTTTTTAGCCCTTAACCTGCTCAAAAATTGTGGGGTGAAGCCTAAATAGGAAGCAAGCATATATTGGGGTACCCGCTGCACAAAAGCCGGGAACAAACCGGTGAAGTGACGGTAACGCTCCTCGTCGTTTTGGTTAAAAATATATCCAATACGCCGTTGCGACGCAACAAAGGCTTTTTGCATCATGATCCGGAAATAACTTTCCATCTGCGGAACCGCTTCAAATAATGCTATACGGTTCTTTTCGGTAAGCAACAGCATTTCTGAAGCTTCAATAGTTTGAATATAGGTGGTAGCCGGCTGATGGTTGAGCAAACTATCCTGATCGGCAATCCACCAACTTTCCAAACCAAACTGGATGATTTGCTCATTAAGTTTGTTATTAACAAAGTATTGCCTCACCAGGCCTTTGGTTACAAAATAGTTACCAACACAAAGTTTGCCAGGTTCTAAGATGAATTCCTTCTTTTTAAAGTTCTTAGGCTCAAAATGTCTGCAAATGGTTGCCTCATCAGCCTCTGATAGCTGAACATATCGTTTAATGTGGTTGATGAGTTCGGGATACATATATCAGGCTTGAGTTGGTTAGCGCAAATCTCACGATTTGGATTGAATTACGCTATTAGTTTTATGACGTACTCACAAATTAACCGGGTTATGTATCGGCCATAAGTGTTCGGAGGATGCAAATCAGTTGGAAAGGTTGTTTTAAAAACCGTGTCATTGCGAGGAGAAACGACGAAGCAATCTCGTAGCTATGTGTCTTCGATATACATTGGCTACGAGATTGCCGCGCTACTCTCGCAATGACATGATTTTTATTATAGAAAGAGAAAGTTTTAACTTCTGATGCCTATTATGTTCCAACTTGCCATCCATCCAGTCTGCAATCGAATTTATAGCCAGTATTCCACATTGTCGAATTCCAGTCATTAATAGCCTGCAACTCCATTTTGATAGGTTCGGTAGTACCTGAAATTTCAAAGTCACCTTCGTAATCAGATATTTCAATATCCTGATAAGTCGGGAATGCTTCCTGAAGATGATTCCTGAAATCATAGGCCTTTGTTTGACTATCCGTAAGGAAGAAAAATTCTATTGGTAATTCGTCTGTTGGTGCTACGCCGTCATTATATATCCTTTGCAACACATCCTCATTGGTTTCAAGGTCTATCTCGTTTTCATAGGTGTCCTGGTCAAAATAGGTATTGATCATATTTATCTGATTGAGAATTGTTTAAATGAATTGTTATCAATAAACTTTACCTGTACCATCAAGTTCTGCCTTTTCCTCATACCCTAAATTTAAATCATTTTCAATTTTTTGCTTTGTCGGGCGCAGATAAATAAAGTAGGCTATGATAGCTCCGGATATGCCCAAAAAAATCAGGTTGCCGGTTAGCATGAAGCTCACAATAGCAAAAAGGGAAGGCCCCTCTAATAAAGCAAACCTCACGATCAATGCAGATTGATAAGCAGCGAGTTTAGTCTTCAACGGACTTTGGCCGTCAATTTTGCTCACCATTGTTTTAAATAATATATTGCTTATGGCAAGACCAGTAAAGGCCATTATGGGTACAACATAAATGAACACGTTATCGCGCTGCCCAGTAGTTGTTTTGTTAGTTATCATGAAAGTTACTGCGGCAAACATAATTTGTCCGGCTATCAGAGCGAGGTGGATTATTGATATAGTTTTCAGGAAGGTACTGGGGCTTTGAACTACCGGCTGTTTATTGATCATGTTAAGGTTGGTTATCTTGAGGCAATATAAATAATAGAAATGATTTGAAGGTTATTTGTGATGGAATAATATCAATTGAAGAATTGTACTTTTTGAATCATATAAGTCATATAACACCCCGATAATGGCATTTTTGCCCCTCTTCGCCAGGCCATATTAGGCTTAACTTTATCTCAAAACAAAATCAAACTATCATGGCAACTAAAGAAATTGTACAGCAGGTTATCGACGCTTTTGATAATAATGACGTTGAAAAGATCTTAAGTTTTTTTGCCGACGACGTAAAATGGACTATGAAAGGCTCATCCGTAACTATTATGAACGGGAAGAATGAAGTGGAGCAATTTTTAGGCGGCATGGAAGATGTAAAAATGGTTTCATCAACCAAGGAGCATATTATTGTGGACGGCAACACTGCGGCTGTCGACGGCCTTGTTCGGTGCAAAGACAAAAATGGCAAAGACATGGCTATGTACTATGCGGATATATATGAATTTGAAAATGACAAGGTAAAAAAAATTACCTCGTACATAGTTGACAAAAAGGAATAGATTGTTTTTGAGGTGAAAGGAAAAAGGTTAAAGGCGAAAGGTTTTGACTTCTGCGATCTAAACTTCTTCGAGCGTTAGCAGGTTATCGATACCCGACTTATCTGCTAACGACTTAAGGTGTTTTTTGCCGTTTTCGGGTTTTACTATAGTAAGATAGGTTTTACCCCGCTCGGTGCTTACGTAAAAAGCCTGGCTGTTAACTTCGATACGGGCTATGGCTTCGGCAACGGAGATCACTACTCTTGGTCTGTCTAACGATTCGTAATAACCGATGCGGGTTATTTGCTCATGTGTGCTTGATGCTTTGGGTTTATCAATACAGTTTACCTGGTAGCTTGCCATAAAATATCATTGTGGTAATTGTAAAGATAGGGTTTAATAAGTAATAAGAAGGTTAGAAGAAAGTCATTAAAAGCGTTATGCCTGGGGTGTCAGCGTGCGTCTTTCGAAGGTCACATGCGAAAAGATTAAAATTGGGTGTCATGCTGAGCCTGTCGAAGCATGGTGGGCAAGGCCTCTGCGCACGAGTCTTCGACAGGCTCAGACTGACAGCCCTTCCTTTGTTATATCGCCTTCAACGTTCACCCTGTTTCAAACTCAGGATGACGGTTTATTTTAAAAACCTTACTTTTGCCCCTCATCAATCCCGGTAAATTGTACTCAAAAGAACAGGCAACTCAACTAAAACAGGCGTTCTGGACAGCGTTTGGGCAATACCTCAAACCCCAGCTTTCGGCCAATGGCCTGCGCACTAACTGGGTTAACTATAAAACAGGTATCAAGTATCTGTATTTTAAAATGGAGGCTGATAAAAAATCTGCTTTTATAGCCATTGAAATGAGCCATCCCGATGCTGATATCCAGCAATTGATGTTTGATCAGTTTGTTGAGCTAAAGAATGTCCTGAACAGCCAGCTTGATGAAGAATGGGACTGGGAGTTGCATACTACCGATGAGTATGGTAAAACAGTGAGCCGCATTATTAAAACCCTACCCGGCGTAAGCATATTTAACCAGCAGGACTGGCCTGCGCTGATCTCTTTCTTTAAACCAAGAATTATCGCGCTTGATGAGTTTTGGAGCATAGCGCAGTATAGTTTTGATTTGTTCAGGTAGATCGAATAAATTTCCTGAACGGATATGGTGAAAAACTTACGAAGTTTTTAAAACTTCGTAAGTTTAAGAGTGCAATAAGAAAAATCTTTAAACCATGTGTGCCACATCATCACCGGCTGCCAAAAAGCAATGGTTAACTGTGTCGATAACATCGCTCAAATTAAAAGGCTTGGCAATAAAAGCATCGGAACCATAGCTGCCTAATGATTCCAGCACACGCGGATAAGCCGATACCATTACCACCGGGATGTGCGCCGTCGCCGGGTTGGTTTTTAGCATGTGGCAAAGTTCGCCACCGTTTATACCGAATAAAATGTAATCCAAAATCACAAGGTCGGCATTGGCTGATAGCGCCGCCTTGCATATGTCATCAGTATAATTCAGTACCTCAACTTCATAGTGCTCCATTTCCAGAGCATCTTTCATCACTTCCAAAATATCCTCGCTATCATCAAGGATCAATATCTTTTTCGACATAATTAATAATTGGTAAAGAAGATAACACGGGGAGCGTTTCTTTTGTTTTCAAAGTTATATCCAATTATTGTAACAATCAAGTAACAGCTTATAGCTCTTAAATAGCTATTATTTTACCGTTTTAGTTCGTCTACCAGTTTATTTACCCTTTTTAAAACCGTATCTAAATTAGCGGGCGTATCGGTTACTTTAGCAATCATAATACCGCCTTCAATCAGTGCTATCATTGATAAAGCTACTTCGGTTATATCAACGCCCGGTTTAAACTCGCCGGCTTCAATGCCTTCGGTTACCAGGGTTTCTATCCGTGTTTTCCATCGCCCAACAGCCTTTGCCGCCTTATCTTTTAAAAGCGGGTTGGTATCATCGGCATCAACTGCTGTATTTAATATTGGGCAGCCGCCCGCAGGAAAATCGCCCCGCGAAAAGCTATGATAAACCTGGGCATAAACCAGTAACTTATCATGGTAAGTTTTGGCTTTTTGAATCCGCTCCTGCACCTGGTTACGCACTTTGGCCGAGTTATAATCAAAAACCTCAGCGGCTACTTCTTCCTTGTTTTTAAAGTTGCCGTAAATACTGCCCTTGGTAAGGCCTGTAGCTCCTGTAAGGTCAGACAGGGAAGTGCCTGCGTAGCCTTTTTTATTAAATATAGATGCGGTACGCTCGATAATGAACTGGCGCGTGCGCTCGGCTTTTGACAATTCGTTTTCCATAATGTAAATATACCAATTGGTATTTAATTAGTGATCATTTATGATAACAACAGTCCGGTTTTGTTTTTTACGGTTAATAACCAGGAACAGCAGTGGCATAGCCAGTAAAAATATCAGGCCCGAAAACAGGTAAGCATCCAGGTAACTAAGCAATGATGATTGTCTGTTAATGGTATTATCAATAACCGCAACGGCCTTTTTATGTGCTTCAAATGATGAAAAGCCCCGGCTGCCGAAATAATTGGTAAGCTTAGCTATCCGTGCTGTTGTTTGATCATTGAAAATATTGATATTGGACAGCAGGTCATTGCGGTGTAATCCGAAACGTTGGGCTACATATGTATTAATTACGGCGATACCAAATGAACCACCTAACTGCCGCATCATATTATTTAAAGCAGTTCCCTGCGGAATGTCTTTAGGTTCGAGCCCCGATACAGCTAAAGCTGTAAGCGGAACGGTTAATAAGGCAATACCCATTGCCCGGTAAATTAGTGGTCCAACCAAATCACCAGGCGCTGCCTCCAGGTTCATGCGCGACATTTGCCAGGTAAAGCTGATGAAGATAACGAACCCCGCGGTAATGATGATTAACGGAGATACACCTTTTTTTAACAATGTGGCCGAAAATAACAAGCCCACAATGGCCAAAACCGCGCCGGGCAACAGAATAAGCCCCGTAATAGTTGGCGGGAACAAGAGCACCCTTTGGGCAAGCACAGGTGTGAGGAATACAGACGTAAACAGGCCGAACCCCGTTACGAATGTTAATATGGCTGCCACGGCCAATGATTTACTTTTCAGCACCCTCAAATCGATAACCGGGTTAGGGGTTGTAAGCTCCCACCAGATGAATGTACTAAGGCTAATGACAGCAATTATAGTAAGTACAATGATATAACCTGCCGAAAACCAGTCGTCAGTTTCGCCGCGTTCCAATACGGTTTGCAGGGAGCCTATTCCTATAATAAGCAGGAGAATTCCCCACCAGTCTACGCTCTTTACTTTTGCCTTGAGCTCGGGTTCGGTAACCAGTAATAAACTGGATACGGTTACGGCTATGCCAATAGGAATGTTGATATAAAAGATCCATGGCCAGCTGTAGTTTTCGGTAATAAAACCACCCAATGTTGGCCCAATGGTTGGGCCTAAAAATACGCCTACGCCGAATAGTGCACTGGCTATGCCCACGCGTTCCTTACCGTAAACCTCAAATACAATAGCCTGAGATACCGATAAAAGCGCACCACCACCAATACCCTGTAGAAAGCGGAAAGCAACCAATGTCCATATGTTTGACGAAAGCCCGCACATGGCCGAAAAGAAAGTAAACGCGATAATAGATCCGATATAATAATTACGACGACCAAGCTTGGCAGTTAAGAAACTGGTCATAGGTATAACGATGATATTCGCTATAGCGTAGGCAGTTATCACCCAGGAAGTATCTTCGAGCGTGGCACCAAGGTTACCGCTCATGTGTGAAAGGGCAACATTTACTATAGAGGTGTCTATCAATTCCATAATAGCGGCTGCTATAACGGTAATGATGAGGATGCTTTTTTTCATTGAAGTATGAATTGGAAAATAATAGTTGCCCTAAAAAAATACCAATCGGTATTTTTTTAGGGCAAAAAAATAAACCAGAGAATTATCTCTGGTGAAGGGCTTTCAACGCTTCGGTTGGGTTTGATAAAAACAAGCGGTAAAATGGTTCGGTACCACCAACGCGGATCTCGTAGTTGTCGGCTTCAAAACCGGCTACAAATTCATCGGCAACTTGCGAAGCCGGGATACCATTATGCCCGCCAATCTCTGCCGAAAACTCGGTATCAACCAATGGAGGCATTAGTTCGAATACTTTAACATTGGTGTTTTCCAAAGCGGCACGTAATGATATGGTATAAGAGTGCAAGGCAGCTTTAGTTGCCGAATAGGTAGCAGTTTGTTTACCAGGCAAAAAAGCAACTATTGACGATACGTTAACAATGGCAGCATCGCTTTGCTGTTGTAAAACAGGAAGCAGTTTTTCGTTAAGGCGGATTACTGAAATATAGTTGGTAAACATTTCAGTTTGTGCGTTTTCAAAAACGTTGGGCGTAGTAAGCAGATCGTTAATTGAAGCTGCACCAGCATTGTTGATCACTACGTTTAGCTGTGGGAAATCTTTTTTCACTTGCGCGGTTAACGCTTCCACGTCTTCGGCGTTTGAGATATCGGCTTTAATAGCAGTTACATTTTGTAACTGGGCGGCGGCTTTGTCCAAACGATCCTGGTTGCGGCCAATAATAATTACATGGTTATTTTTAGCTGATAGTTGTTTTGCAATTTCAAAACCTATACCGGCACTGCCGCCGGTTATCAATACTGTATTTTGTGAAGTTTTCATATTGTTGAGTGTCATTTAGTTTTGACAGTACAAAAATATACCAATCGGTATATTTTTGTATCATCCATTTGTCATTGTTGTAAATTGTTGATTTTTAGGTTGGTTAGTGGCAGGTGAGGCGTAAACAAACAACGTCATTGCGAGTAACCATCAGGGAAGCCCTGAAAAAAAAATGAAATGACATGCATTGCAATGAGAAGTAAGATATTTGTCTTGAACATCGGGCAAACTACACACCCCGTATAACCCTTGGGGCCTTTAAGAGCCCGCTTGCGAGTTTGGGACTGTCGCTTTTTGCAAAAAACATTATAGGGAACCACCAGTTCTGACCAACTGGTGGTTTACCGCGCTTTTAAGCTTAGACTTTTTAAAGCGGCAGAGTTTGCCCTGTTTTTTAAAAATATGGGCAAAGCTAAACAAAACAAAAAGAAGAAGGGGGCAGGAACTCCTGCAGGTTCAAAAAAGATGGAACGATTTGGGATTCTTTACCCCAGATCAGCCGGTATCGATGTAGGGAGTATGCTCATGGTCGTATCTTACACTGATTCCAGGGATCAGATCCACCTGAAACAGTTTGACAGTTTTACCTCCAGTCTTAATAAACTGGCCGACTTGTTACAGGGGAAAAGGTGGAGATCGTAACGATGGAATCAACCGCCAACTATTGGATGCCCCTGCATAGTATCCTTGAGTCCCGGGGCATAAAGGTGGTGATGATCAACCCAAGCCATTATCGGAATGTATCGGCACGAAAAACGGATATTAATGATGCGCAGTGGTTACATAAGCTGCTTACCCATGGCCTTTTACGCGAATCACATATTGCGCCGGCCTTTTACCAGGACCTGCGGCAATCAGATCTGCCAGGACCAGAAAAGCGATACACTCAACCGTATCCAAAACACCCTGACCAAAATGAATATCAAGTTCCAGCACCTGATCAGCGATATTGAAGGTGTATGCGGCATGAAGCTTTTGCGGATGATCTGCTCAGGGATCTCAGATCCCGAAAAACTGCTTTGTAGCATCGATCATAAACGGCTAAAAGCAAGTCAGCAGGAATTGCTCCATTCTCTTGAAGGAGACTACCGGGACAGCCGGATCAATACACTCAGGGGCAGCCTAAAGGCATACGACTTTTTTAAAGAGCAGATGCTTTATTATGAGCAGCACATCGAACAAACGCTTAAACTATTGGCACCGGAGATAAAAAGCTCAAAGAAGCAGAGCATGGTCCGCAAGAATCAATATCATATCAACTTAAAAGATTACCTAATAGCCATATTAGGCGTAGACCTGACAGCAGTGGAAGGCCTGGATGAGATCGGCCTGCTAACGATACTGGCAGTAACAGGGCCCGATATGAGCAAATGGCCTACCGCAGGCCATTTTACAAGCTGGTTAAACCTGTCACCCCGTCCTAAAATAACAGGAGGCAAGCTGGTAGGCTATGAAAAACGGATCACACACAACCCGGCTACCCAGGCTTTCAGGCTTGCGGCAAACTGCCTATGGCAAAGCAAGGGCCCGTTAGGACAGCAATACCGAAAATTAGCTGCAACCAAAGGAAAGGCTAAAGCTATTAAAGCAGTGGCCAGGAAAATAGCCGTGATATTCTATAATATGATACTCAAACAACAGGCTTACGATAGCAGTAAAGTTCAGCAGGATATCGAATTACAAAAGGCAAGAAAGATCAGCCGTCTGCAAAAAGAAGCTCAAAAACTTGGTCTTACTCTCCAAAATGCAGCTTGATTATGAATGTCTTACAGGCACGTCATTATAAGCGTAGCGCGGCAATCCCCTATAAGCAGGTCTACCCTGTATAGTTTGGGATTGCTTCGTACCTTATAATGGCGTTATTGTAAGTTATTGATTATTAGGTATATTTTTCTGATAAATTTTATAACATGGGCGTTGCCTGCGGCCCGGGCTTTCCGTTGCAAGTCCTCGCCTTTCCTATCCACAATCCCAACCCGCGCTGTGGGCTTTACACTGCAATCCCTCCTATGTTTACATCTAATATTATTGTAATGATTTTATGAGTGAAAAGAGTGAGAGCACAGCAATCCCAAACAGCCTTGAGCATGTTGAGCGTTAGATATAGCCTCACTCCTTTACTTTTTTGAGTTTGAACAGAATGTAAGGAATACGACCAGGCAGTATATCCAGGATAACCAACAGGAGGAAAAACGAAGAAAGGTTTTCACTTATAACAGTTAAAAACTTTGATCAATGGCAAGCAGATTATTAAAACAAGTAGTAGGTATTGATGTGGCTCAAAAAGAGCTGGTGGTTTCTATCGGCAAGATGGATGAGCAGGCAGTTATAACAGTTTATGCGAACAAGATTTTTCCAAACAATGAAAAAGGATTTGCAAACCTGGAAGTATGGATAAACAAGCAAAGCATCCCCCAATATCCATTAAGATATGTAATGGAGGCCACAGGTGTATACCACGAGCGCCTTGCTTATTATCTGGCCGGCAAAGGGTATGCTGTAAGTATTGTCATGCCCAACAAGATCTCGAACTTCTTCAAGACACTGGAGATCAAAACAATTACCGATAAATCAATGTCTTTTGCCATAGCCATGTTCGGACTTGAAAAGAAACTGGATAACTGGGTACAACCCAAAAGGGTGTTCAGGACCCTGCGGCAGATAACCCGTGAAAGAGAACAACTTATTGCAGAAAGAACCATGATCAAGAACCAGCTACATGCTGAACAGTCCGAAGCTTTTCCGGGGGAAGATACTATCCGCAGAATGATGGACAGGATAAAGATGATTGGTGAACAACTTAAAGAAATACTTACTGAGATTAGAACAGCTGTAGCACAGGACAAACATTTAAAACAAACACTGGCTACCATTACCACTATTCCTGGAGTCGGCTTATTAACGGCCACTGTGATCATAGCCGAAACAAACGGCTTTGAGCTGATCAGGAGTAAAAAGCAGCTGACCAGTTACGCCGGGCTGGATGTCAGGGAAAAAGAATCCGGCTCATCCGTTAAGGGCAAACCCAAGATATCTAAAAGGGGGAACAAGCATTTACGAAAAGCCATGCACTTACCTGCATTAGCGGCCATAAGACATTCAGAAAGATATAAAGCTATATTTGTCCGGATCGTATCCCGAAATAGCGTGAAAATGAAAGCTACTGTAGCAGTACAAAGAAAATTATTGGAGATGGTATACACTATATACAAAACCAACAAACCATTCGAAAAACACTACCTTCAACAGAATGCACACATATCCGAAAATAGTTAGAGCAGTCGCTTCAATTGAAGGACTGCCCTAAACAGGCTAACATAAAGCTGCCTAAGACTCAAAAATAAAAAATAACTTTTGCATATCAACACAGAATCTAACGCGGCCCACGCGCAACACCGCTAAAATATATTTTACATGTCATTACGCTTTTTTTCAGGGCTTCCCTGATGGTTACTCGCAATGACGTTACTTTTAGGTCGCTTTTAAAAGATCTTTAAGAAAGTATAAACACCGATAAACTTCTTGGCCCATGAGCCCCTATAACCAACGACTGTTCAATATCTGCAGTTTTTGAAGGGCCGGAGATAAACGAACCATAGCCATAATCAGCATCGGCAATTACCTGGTAAGCCTGCGCCATGGTAGGTACAAAATCATCTTTACCGATTATTACTGCCAAATGCTGGGCAATAAAAGGTAGTACCCGGCTACTCATATCTTTTTCGGTAAGCCAGAGTGCCCCGTTTTCGGCAACACCAAGTTTAGTACGAAGTACAGTTAGCTCCACATCAGCAAAGTTATGGCCGTCTTCGTGTTTCACGTTTTCGGCATAAATGTAATCGCTCAGTTCGCTAAGGGCAGATATGATCTTAACGCCGGCTTTAAATTCGTTATTAATGATGGTTTTGATCTCATCAAAGTCACTAACCTCATAAACAAAGCTGCCGCCTGCTGTAGCGATGGTTTTGTATTTTGATACCAGATCAGTTCTGACATCGGTTAGCGTATTCAGCACTTCCATATCTGGCAGCGGCATAGCAGCGGGCTGATTAAATTTTACAGCAGCTAATATTTTTTCCCGGCTCATGAGTTTTTTGCTCCTTTCCTTTTGGCATACCACTCGCCAAACGATTCATCGGGTGCTTTTGGCATTTCGCGTTGATTGTACCATGGGTTTAATTTATTGTTTACCGCAAATGGGGCATATTTAAACGCCAGTCGCCCGGTTTTGCCTCCCATGCGGTATAAAGTTGGCGATGCCAGCGTCAATGCCATGGCCTTCATGGCCATAGTTTTGGCTTTGGGCGAATATACTTCCTTCACAATCACCTGCCGCCATTTATACAGCTGGTCATGAATATCTATCTTAACCGGGCACACGTTGCTGCACGAACCGCAAAGGGTAGAGGCAAATGGCAGGTCGGCATATTTTTTCATGTCGAGGTTAGGGGCCAGGATGGATCCTATTGGCCCGGCAACGGCGGTATGATAGCTGTGACCGCCACTTTTGCGATAAACCGGGCAGGTATTCATACAAGCCCCGCAACGGATACATTTCAACGAGTTGCGAAAGTCCTCGCGACCCAGCTGAATGCTGCGCCCGTTATCAACAATAACAATATGAATTTCGGTGCCTTCCTGCGGTTTGCTGAAATGGCTCGAGTAAGTGGTAATAGGCTGTCCGGTAGCACTGCGGGTAAGCAGGCGCAGAAACACACCAAGGTGTTTCCTTTCTGGAATAAGCTTTTCGATGCCCATTGATGCGATATGGATCTCGGCTAAATGCGCCCCCATATCGGCGTTACCCTCATTGGTACAGATCACGAACTCACCTGTTTCGGCCACTGCGAAATTAACACCGGTAAGTGCTGCGCGACGGGTTAAAAATACCTCGCGCAAATGTTGACGGGCAGTTTCAGTCAATATTTTAGGATCTGATTCGCCTTTGGCTGAACCTAAATGCTCGTGGAAAATATCGCCTATTTCTTCCTTCTTTTTATGGATACAAGGCAGTACGATATGGCTTGGCGGTTCATTGGCCAACTGTACAATGCGCTCTCCGAGATCGGAGTCAATTACATCAATGCCCTGCTCTTTCAGGTATTCGTTCAAATGGCATTCCTCGGTAAGCATCGATTTACTTTTTACCATTTTGGTAATGCCCTTTTGTTCAAGCAGGCCGTGTACAATTTGGTTATGTTCTGTGGCGTCGGCCGCCCAGTGTACTATGATCCCATTTTTGGTGGCATTGGCCTCAAACTGCTCCAGGTAGATGCTCAGGTTTGAGAGTACGTTAAATTTTATTTGGGATGCCGTTTCGCGCAGCAACTCCCATTCGGGCAGTTTATGTGCTGCAATATCCCTTTTGGCGCGTACCCACCACAGGGTTTCGTCGTGCCAGTTTACACGGGGCTCATCGCGGTTAAATTCGGCAGCTAAATGCGGGTGATCTTTGGTAGTAGCGGTACTCATTACAGGCTGTTGTTTAAAATTTCGGCTACGTGGATTACTTTAACATCACTGTTTTGACGGCGCAGGATACCTTCAAGGTGCATCAGGCATGAAAGATCGGCCGAAGTGATGTATTGCGCCCCGTGCGATATGTGATCGGCCACACGGTCTTTCCCCATTTTGGCCGACACTGCCTCCTCGACTACACAAAACGTTCCTCCAAAACCGCAGCAATCATCCTGGCGGCTAAGTTGTACCAGTTCCAGTCCATTCACCAGATCAAGCAGTTGTGCCGGTTTGCTGAAAGGTACGGCCACTAATTCACTCATTTGGGCTATGCGCAATCCGCGTAATCCATGGCAGCTTTGGTGCAATCCAACCCGGTAAGGAAAACTGGCTGTTAATTGTTTTACTCTTAAAATATCAACCAAAAACTCGGTAAGCTCATATACCTTTTTGCGGATCTCGGTTGCTTGTTCTTCCTTCCCATCAGCATGCAAATGCTCTTTGATGTGCAGGGTACAACTCCCCGAAGGACAAACGATATAATCGTATCCCGAAAAATTATCGACAAATAAATTATTACAACCGCCGGTTAAATGCTCATAGCCCGAATTGGCCATTGGCTGCCCGCAGCAGGTTTGATTTTTAGGGTAGTGGACTTCACAGCCAAGTTTCTCCAGTAACTCCAGCGTGGCAATAGCCGCTTTGGGGTAAAACTGGTCAACATAGCAAGGAACAAACAAGGCAACTCTCATCGTTTACACGTTTACTTTATTGGTTAAAGCAATATTAGCGTTTATAATTTGCACAACTATCCCCTGGTATCCTGCCGGCAAATTAAACGGTTATATACTACCACCGAAAGTACAGCTAAGTGTGATACGAGTTTTCAATTTTATTTGCAAAATGCTGACGTTTATTTGCAGATTGTCTGAACCGGGATTTGGGGGGATTTTTGGAAGACAGGATTTTGTCTGAACTCGAATTTTAGGAATTAAAGAATAGACAGAATCTTTATGCAGTGAACTACCAAGCAAATTCTTCACTGTTTGCTGTTCGCAGACTCTGTCTATGGATGTACTATGTGTGTAGTTATAACTACATACTCCCCGATAGTTAACAGACTTAGAATAGCACGGGAATTGTGGAACTAACAAACCAATTCGATAAATTCTTTAATTCCTAAAATTCGAGTTCAGACAGAACGCAACTACTGCACATATGCCAGCTTCACATCCTTATAAGCCGGTTTCTGCAATTGTTTTTTTAAACCTTTAAAACTTTCGGTAGGGCCTTGTGCGGCAAACATATTGATAAGCCAGGCAGGTACAGAGCCTCCCGGATCAAGGTGCAGGGTGTAAACGATACTTACATGATTGCTGTCAACAGGGGTGATAACCCATCTGCCGGTTGAGTTTTCAACTCTTACGATGCCATCTTTCGCTGGTACCATATTTGAGATAACCGGCGCGTCGATGGTAACCACTTTGGTTTTAGGGTCTTGCGTAACTTTTAAATGTGCCACAAAATCACGGTTATGAACCGGCCATGGTATGTTTACTTCCGAGTAGTAATAAATATCTGAAGGAGAAACTTCTTTAATAACAGTTGCCGACTTGGTGTGGTAAACCCATTCGCTGCAGGTTTTGATATCCATAAGAACCGCCACCAATTGTGCTGCTGAAGCATTAAATGTGCACTCTACTTTTATGGCTTTGATTTTTGAATTTGCAATATGACGGGTGTAAACCTTGATGCCGTCTTTGTCGGTGCTTAATGCCCATGGCTCTTCAGGGCCTGCCATGGCAAATTTGGCAACAAATAATAAAAATACGATAGTAAGTATCCTGCACATGGTGTATCGGTGATTGTAAATAAGGTGTGACAAATTTATATACAAAAACAGGCCGGGGTTGCCCCGGCCTGTCAGTAAATGGTCATTTGATATGCGCAGATATTAAAATATGAAAATACTATGGCATTTGCGGTGATATTATTTTACCTCGAACACATAGCTGCCCGCATTTATTTTATACAACGCAGGGTTGTTGATTGCTTTGCCCGCAAGATAAACTTTACCAGCCGGGAAGCTAATTGTTGCACTTGAGTTTGCAGGCACACTTACTTTATAAGTTACACTGTTACCGGTGCGTTGCCACGATGAAACAATGTTACCATAAGGCCCTTTATGAGTAGCCGTAAACTCATTTAGGTTTGGTACGAAATGGGGTTGGAGCAGCACGTTTTTAAAGCCCGGATGCTCCGGATCAGGGTGGATGCCTGCAATGCCTTTGTACAGCCATGCGCCAATTTCGCCAAACATGATGTGGTTAAGGGAGATATCGGATTTGGCATCTATCTGCCAGTTTTCATACAGGGTGGTAGCGCCGTTCACCATCCACCAGCCCCACGATGGGAAGGTTTCCTGCGATGCTATTTTGTAAGCCACATCCGGGTATCC
Organism: Mucilaginibacter sp. Mucisp73; assembly: GCF_059491465.1. NCBI lineage: Bacteria > Pseudomonadati > Bacteroidota > Sphingobacteriia > Sphingobacteriales > Sphingobacteriaceae > Mucilaginibacter > Mucilaginibacter sp. Mucisp73. Next base: position 848,277 of record NZ_CP168507.1, read on the forward strand.
GTTATCGCTTAAGGCGCTCAATATGGCTTTTGCACCCAAAATGCCCACATCCAGATGGAAATTATTAGCTTCAACACGTTTGGCCAGGTTAGCTGCAACTTTGCTTTTCATGTTTTCGGGCGCAACACCCCAGTAAAGCGGCACGCTTAGTTCTGTTTGCAAGCCGTTGCCGTAAAGGCCAGTTGCAGTATCTAAATATTTAGCATTGATGGCGTTCCTGATCTTATTGGCCAACGCCGAATATTTTACATAATCGACCTGTTTGCCTAATATTTTGGCTGCTTTAGCCAGGATGCTGGCATCGGTATAGTAATAAACAGATGAAGTAAGTTCAACAGGCGAAACAGACTTTACCGGTACCCAATCGCCAAGGCCCCAGGTGGTAAGCCCGGTTGGGTAAAGCTCATCAATATGGTTCACGTATTTTTCAATGGCTGTATAGTTATCGGCGAGGAGTTTGCTATCGCCATAAAACAAATAAATATTGTAAGGAATAATGGCGATGGTGCTGGTCCAGTCGGGCCCGTTACCCCACTCGTAGCCCCAGCCGCCGGTTGGGATAATTGAAGGGAGTACGCCGTTAGGCTGCTGCTCATCGCGGTGGTCGGCCAGCCATTTTTCGTAAACGGTGATGCCATCAAAATTATAGAGGCCGGTTTCGCTGGCAATGTGGGCATCGCCGGTCCAGCCGTTCTTTTCACGTTGAGGGCAATCAGTGGGATAGCCGAACAGGTTGCTGAGGTAGCTATTGTTGGTAGCAGTCCAGATCTGGTTAATAGTTTGGTTTGATGCTTTAACTGTGCCAATTGGCTCCACATCGCTGTGCATAAAAAATGCCTTGATGTTTTCTTTGCCAATCTGGATAGGTTTACTGCTGCTTACCTCAATATATTGAAATCCCTTGTAATTAAAGCGGGGTGAAAATGTTTCTTCGCCCTTGCCGCCTAAAATGAAAATATCGGTCTGGAATGGATCTTTATCATCAGTAGGGCGGTAATGCAGATCGATGTTGGATTGATCAACATGCCCGTTTTTATTCAACCTTTCTGCATGTTTAAGACGGATCACTGTGCCTGAATCACCCTTAACAGTAATTTGGCTTACGCCCGAAATATTTCGGCCCATATCAAACACCCAAACATCGCTGTCAATTTTGGTAACGCTTTTGGTGCTGATGGTATCAACCGCACGGATAGGCTGCATAGCTTGCGATACAATGTTCATGGATGGGGCCGAACGGTTAATGACTGGCTTCCATTTGCTGTCGTCAAAGTTGGCGGTGTTCCAACCCGGTTGTTCCAGCCTGCCATCGTAATGCTCGGCAGTATAAATGCTGTTGAAAATTACAGGGCTAAGTGAGGTTTTCCAGTCGGTGCCGGATTTTATGGTTTCAACCGTACCATCGGTATACGTGATGCGCAAATCCATACAAAACGTCGGGCGACCGCGCCATGGTGCCTGGTGAAAAAACCAAACAGCCGTACTTTGATGGTTATACCAGCCATTGCCCAGCAACACGCCCACTGCGTTTTTACCGCTTTGCAGCTGCGCGGTAACATCATATGAAACGTAAAGCGTGCGCCTGTCGAACCGGGTATACATTGGGTCGAGGCGGTGATTGCCGATTTTTTTTCCGTTGAGATATAATTCATATAAACCAGCCACAGCAATATAAGCCCTCGCCGAGCGGATTGGCTTAGCTACTTTAAATGTATTGCGGAAATAGGGAGCCGGGTTAACAGCTATACCTTTGTTATCGCTTATCCATGAGCCCTTCCAGTTTTGCATGCCCATCATGCCGGTTTCAAAACTGTTTATAGCTGATGGGGCAAGCTTTTTACCTGCCCGGTCCCAAAGCTGAACCTTCCAGAAATACTTAGTAAAAGGTTTTAGTTGTTGGCCACTATAAATAACAAGATTATTTGACGAAGCAATTTTGGTGGTGGCCCACGCGTTGCCTTTACTTGTAACAACGGCAACTGAATCTGTACCAACAAACAACTGGTAAGCACTTTGAGCTGCTCCCTGTGCTTTATCATTCATGAGCCAGGTTAAGCGGGGATGTGTATTATCGATACCTATCGGGTTTACAAGATACTCACTTTTAAGACCTGTAGCCCCTTGCGTCTGGGCTTGTATTTTTGAAAAAAAGAAAAATAATAAAACAATGCAGAGCAATGGCTTACATAGAGGGTGTTTCATGTGGTTAAGATAGCGGTTTATACAATATTGGCCAAAGCCTATGATATGTTGTCACAATCAACAATGTTAACCGGATAGATCGGGATTGGCATCCTGAACTGTCTTATTGTCTGAACAAGGATTTTTTTGATTGCGTTGATTTTGTCTGAACTCGAATTTATTGAATTAAGAAATTAACAGAATGATGAGCAAATTCAATAAATTCATTTAATTCAATAAATCCTTGTTCAGACAAAATAAGACAGTTCAGATAATTTATACATTTGCACCATGAGCAAGCTATGGCAAAAAACTACCAACGTTAACGAACTGGTTGAAAACTTTACTGTTGGCCGCGACCGCGAATTTGACGAGCAAATGGCAGCGTTTGATGTTTTAGGATCATTGGCCCATACCCGTATGCTTCAAAGCGTAGGGCTGATGGACAATACCGACCTGGAGCTTGTTCAGCGCGAGTTGAAAAACATTTATGCGGATATTGCTAAAGGCGGTTTTAAAATTGATGAGCATGTTGAGGACGTGCACTCGCAGGTTGAGTTATTATTGACCCAACGCATTGGCGATGCCGGTAAAAAGATCCATAGCGGCCGTTCACGTAACGACCAGGTTTTGGTTGACCTGAAACTATTTTTCCGCAGCCAGTTACAGGAAGTAGTTGAAAGCACCGAAACCTTGTTTCGACTGCTTATTGAATTAAGTGACAAGCACAAAGATGTTTTATTGCCGGGTTATACCCACCTTCAGGTAGCCATGCCATCATCATTCGGCTTATGGTTTGGTGCTTATGCCGAAAGCCTGGTTGACGACCTTGAACTGGTTTTGGCTGCCTATCGCATCACCAATAAAAACCCGTTGGGTTCGGCTGCCGGTTATGGTTCATCGTTCCCGCTTAACCGTACTTTAACTACACGGCTTTTAGGTTTCGATAACCTTAACTATAATGTTGTTTACGCGCAAATGGGACGCGGCAAAACCGAACGGATCATAGCACAGGCTATATCAACCATAGCAGCTACGCTGGCAAAAATGGCCATGGATCAAACCTTGTACCTGAGCCAGAATTTTTCGTTTGTAAGTTACCCGGACGCATTAACTACCGGTAGCAGCATTATGCCGCATAAAAAGAACCCCGATGTTTGGGAAATTATGCGCGGCAAATGTAACCGCCTGCAAGCCCTGCCTACTGATGTAGCCATGATGACTACTAATTTACCATCAGGATATCACCGTGAGCTTCAATTACTGAAAGAATTGCTGTTTCCTGCTTTTGCCGATTTGAAACACTGCCTGCAAATGGCAACCTTCATGCTGCAAAATATAACCATAAAAACGGACATTTTGGATGATGCCAAATACGCTTACTTGTTTAGTGTTGAGGAAGTGAACCGTTTAACCTTAAGCGGCACGCCATTCCGCGATGCTTATAAACAGGTTGGTTTGGCTATTGAAGCAGGAAATTTTAATCCTGATAAAACGGTGAACCATACCCACGAGGGTAGCATTGGTAACCTTGGAAACGAGCAGATTGCTGCCTCATTTGATAAACTGATCAGTAATTTTGATTTCGGAAAAGTAGAGCAGGCAATAAAAGGACTGGTTGAATAGTTATCTTAGTATCGGGAAACTCTTAAATTCCTGATGCTAAACCTATGAAGAAGCCTTATTACCTCATTCTGTTGATACTTATTAGCTTATTTTCGTGTAAACGCAATAACGGTGTAACTATCAAAGGCGACATACGGGGCCTTAAAAGTAAATGGGTTTATTATAAGCCCGTTTTTCCACAGATGGTCCGACCTTCAGACTCCGCTAAAGTTACAGATGGGAAATTTGAATTTAACTTTCAGTCGGATACTGCTTTTTTTGCTAATCTTGTTTCTATAAGTTACCTGGATGAAAAAGGGATCAGGAAACCTATAGCTGTTGCTAACCCTTATGAGCACGCAAAGAATCACTCCAAGTATACTGATTTCGTTTTGGGGCCAGGATTGACAACCATAACCGGCGATTTTTCTAAAAATACAGGCGCTGTACTGAATGGTGGTACGCAGACCGATTTTTATCTCAGGAATATCACGTTACCTTTCATTCAGATGAGCGAAGACGGCGCCGTTAGAAATAAACAGGCAGCACGGATCGAAAGAATAATTAAGCGGGCGCCTGACGCATATTGGACTTTATATGCATTTAATAATCTTAGATTTTACTTTAATCACAAAGAGTTGAAAAGCTTCTACGCAATGTTTGGCAATGAAGCAAAATCATCATATTATGGCAGACGACTTAAACTATTTATAGATAATCAACCTTTAAACCAAAATCAATTCGTCAATAGTATTTTCGCCGATCAGGAAGCAAAACCGGTTACCCTGATAGATAATACGAAAAAGTTGAACATGGTGATATTCTGGGCAAGCTGGTGCGGGCCATGCAGGCGGGAAATTCCATCATTAAGAAGAATAACAGAGCAGTTTAGCAAAGATGATGTGAGGTTTGTGAGTGTATCATTAGATGCGAAAAAAGAGAATTGGCTACAGGCACTAAAAAAAGAAAACATGTCATGGCAGCAATTGATTATCCCGCAACAGGAATATGTAAAAGCGCAGGCACAATACAATTTGAGTTTAATACCAAAAATATACCTGGTGAATAACAAAAACGTGATTGTAAAAAAAATTGATGGCTTTGATGACGGTAATGAAGATCGCGTTAAAACTTTTATAGCCGATTATCTTTCGAAAAATTGATATTTGCTTTGCTTTTTCAGAGATATTATCGATCTCGTCAAATCGGTGAAATCAAACCAATCAAAAAATAAAATCAGCGAAATCAACGTAATCAAATAAATCAACGGTCATGAATGGACAAAACAGAAGCGATATATACCCGGGCCTTGAGGTTGATATTATATTAAAAAAAGACCAGCGTACCGGTACGCTGACCAGGGGTTTCGTAAAACGGTTGTTAACCAGCGCAGCCTACCATTCGCGCGGAATAAAAGTGCAGTTGGATGACGGGCAGGTAGGCCGTGTAGCCTGGATTGTTGAGGAAGACGATTTTTAGTATCTTCATTTAATCTACATCAAACATTATCATATTTATGGTGTAGCTTAAATTGTATGCCTCAAAAAGCCAAAGCCAAAACAAAAGTTTTTTTTAGTCTTGATGCCCATCACCGCCTCCTGATCTCATTAGGGGCCGCAGCAATAACACTGTTTTTATCCTGGGCGCGTTTTTCGGCGCCAACGGTTGCTTTGGTAACCTGGATAGCATTTGGTTTATGCATCATTATTATGGATTGGATCATTATTCTGACGGCTAACCCCGCCGAAATCCGTAAAATAGCCAGTATTGAAGACTCAAGCCGCACACTGATATTTTTGTTTGTGATAGTATCATCGCTGATGAGCTTGCTGGCAATAGTATTTCTGTTGTTATCCACAAAAAACCAATCGGACGCGGTTGTGACGGCGCGGGTTTTATTGGCCATGGCATCGGTTATTGTTTCATGGTGGCTGGTACACACTATATTCGCCTTGCGTTATGCCCATATGTATTATACTACAGATCCCGATGATGATAAAAAACTCAAACATCTCGGCGGCCTTGAATTTCCGGGTGATGAAAAAGAGCCGGATTACCTCGATTTTGTATACTTTTCGTTTGTAGTAGGCATGACTTTCCAGGTATCTGACGTGGAGATCTCCGCACGCTCTATCCGCAGGCTGGCCTGGCTGCACGGGTTGATTTCTTTTGCGTTTAATACAGCTATTGTGGCATTGAGTATTAATGTGATATCGGGGATGATATCGAAATAAGGGTAAATAAATAAAAATAGGGTGTCATGCTGAGTGATTTAAATCCGGTGGCCTCTGAAGGTGAAATGACAAATCCACCACGTCATTGCTGAGTTACGAAGCAATCCCCAGCAGGCAGATAAAAGACTTTGTTCTATAAACTTACATCGTCGCGCTCTTGGCCGCGCGGGGCCAGTTACTTTTGTCGCCACAAAAGTAACCAAAAAGGCTTGCAGCAGAGAGGCTTCTTTGCGCACAACCTGGCCCCATAGCCCTCGGCGCGGCCTTCACCCTGCAAAACGAACAGAACCACGGGCTGCAATTATTTTGCCCCGATTTGCACACAATGCCTCCGCTTCTGCAAAAACTTGCTATGCCCCTGCAGCCGCACCGCCCAGCATCGTTCTGCTCGTTTTCACCCGAAGCTGATCTGCTGCGAAAAAGCACATTTTTTATCTTGTCATAGGTAGCTTGTCGAAACATGGCGGATGGGGACTCTGCGAGCGACCCTTCGACAAGTTCAGAGTGACGGGGCTTTCTCCGTACATGATAATCTACCACCTCATTGTAACATTTAACTATCTGCACCCTCCACACCTTTCAAAGTAGTTAAATATTTTGTTACTTGTAATGCCTTTTATTTAAACAGTTATGCACAGAAGAAATTTCCTCAAAACCGGTTCATTAGCCGGGTTAACGATATCTACTTTAGTAGCGGCTTCCTGCAATCAGCCATCTGCCGAAAATAAAGCCGATGAAACTGCCGCTGCCGATAACAGTAAGGACGATATATTTGAACTGAGCGAAATAACCATTACCGATCTGCAGCAAAAAATGCAGAGCAAACAGTTTACTTCAAGGCTGATTACCGAGCTGTACCTGAAACGCATTGATCAGATAGATAAAAAAGGCATCATGCTTAACTCGGTTATCGAGCTTAATAAAGACGCCCTGAACATGGCCGATGCGATGGATCGTGAACGTGAAAAGGGTAAGGTGCGCGGCCCGCTGCATGGCATACCGGTGCTGATTAAGGATAATATCAATACCGGCGACAACATGCACACCACGGCCGGTTCGATGGCGCTGGCCGATAATTTTGCCAAACAGGATGCTTTTATAGTGCATAAACTCCGTGAGGCAGGTGCTGTGATATTGGGCAAAACCAATTTAAGTGAGTGGGCAAACTTTCGCTCCACACATTCAACCAGTGCCTGGAGCAGCAGGGGAGGGCAAACTAAGTGCCCTTATATTTTAGATAGAAACCCCAGCGGTTCAAGCGCCGGTACCGGAACGGCTGTAGCAGCCAATCTTTGCGTTATCGGTATCGGTACAGAAACCAACGGCTCGATAGTGTCGCCGGCATCGGTTAACGGCCTGGTGGGCATTAAGCCAACTGTGGGCTTGTGGAGCCGGTCGGGCATAATCCCCATTTCCAAAACGCAGGACACGGCCGGACCAATGGCGCGTACAGTTAAGGACGCCGCCATATTACTCGGAGCGCTTACCGGTATTGATACGCTCGACCTGGCAACACTTGGTAGTAAAGGCAGGATCGAGGCGGATTATACCAAATTTTTAGACGCTAATGGTTTACAGGGTAAGCGCCTGGGGATTGAGAAATCTGCGCTTAATGATAACCCAACCGTTGTGGCATTATTACAGGATGCCATCAAAACCCTGAAAAGTAAAGGTGCCGAAGTGGTGGAGATAGAATTAAACAAGGAGCTAAAAACCATAGGCAAAAATGAATTTACCGTGCTGCTTTATGAATTTAAAGAGGGCCTTAATCAATACTTAGGCAACGCCAACAGCAAAATAAAAACCCTGGCCGATGTAATTGCCTTTAACAAGCAAAATGAGGTTAAAGCAATGCCTTTCTTTAAACAGGAAACTATGGAGTTAGCTCAAGCCAAAGGTGACCTGAACAGTAAGGAATATCTTGACGCAGTTAAGCAAACCAATACAGGTACCCGTAAAGTTATTGACGATATGCTGGCCAAATATAAACTTGATGCCATCATAGGCACCACTAATGGTCCGGCTGTATGTATCGACCTGGTCAATGGCGACTATGATAATGGTTTTAGCTTTTCGGGCCCGGCAGCTATGGCGGGGTATCCGCATATTACAGTGCCCATGGGGTTGGCCCATGGCCTGCCGGTTGGGTTATCGTTTTTTAGTACAGCCTACAAAGAGGGCGACATCATAAAATTGGGATACGCTTATGAGCAGGCATCTAAAAAGCGGGTAGCACCGCTGTTTAAGCCCGATCTGTTTGCTTAATTTTGTATGATGGAAGCAACGCTTACTGTTCCGAAAAAGATACTGGCCCGTCAGCATGAAATTACCGCCGACTATCTGAAGGCCATTGACAAACACCTTGAGGATGTGCTGAACAACCGCGTATTGGACATGTACGAGATCCGTGATTTTGCTGATGAAATGCATATCCATCCTACCCATTTGAGCAATACTATTAAACTCACCACAGGCAAACATCCCTGTTTCTTTTTCGAGGAAAAAATCATGGGGATTGCCAAAACCATGCTGCAGGAAAACAAGGTCAGTGTAGCCGAAATAGCTAACCGGCTTACTTTTGATCCGTCGAACTTTACCAAGTTTTTTAAGCGTTTTGAGGGAGTTACACCAAAACAGTATCGTGAACAGTGGCTGGTAAGGAACCTTGATTTATAGGATTACAGGATAAATAGTTAAAGAGTTATGCCGTTTGCAGACAATTCCCATCGTGATAATATTAAAAATATATTTTTGCAATGCTGCGCGGGGGGCGCGTTAGTGATAGGAGCGGATACCGGCCAAGTGGCTAAGGCTTGCGTAGTATGAGCGGATAGCACGGGCCGCAGGCAACGCCAATATTAAAAAAAAAACGATCAAAAAAATATACTTAATAAATCAGTAACTTATAATCACGTCATTATAAGGAACGTAGCAACCGCACGGAAGCATGGCCACTCTGTAAAGTATGCGATTGCCGCACTACGCTCGCAATGACACATCTTCTTTATTCTACAATAACTTTTTAGCCAGGAGATAAAGCCGGCTAATAACAAATGTTAAACATATAAAGTACCAGGCAGGACGTATTAACGCCTGTTATTATCCCTGAAATTTTGAGTGCGCACGGCAATTTGTTCCAAAGTAAGTTCGCCGTATTTTTTAGCGCGATCTGCCCATTCAGGGGCGTTGTCAACCAGGTTATCGATAATTGATTTACCGTCGGGTCCTTTTTTGGTTACGTAATTTATTCCGTAAGCAACTGCAGCACCTATAGCAAGAGTTTTGATAAAGCCCATAATTTATTTTTCTTTTCTGATATATGACAATGATGATGCCAGTTTGTTACTTCACCTGATAAAAGCTTCTATATTTGAAGTACTTAAACACCATAACCGCCATATGTTTTTTATTTTTTCAAAAGTTCTTTCGTTTTTAATGAATTTGCTTCTATGGGTATTCGCAATTTTATTGATCGCCCTTTTTTCAAAGAACGTAAAACGTAAACGGAAATTTTTGCTTGCAGGTATTATTGTGCTTTATATTTTCTCTAATTCATTGTTACTTAACCTGGTTAGCTGTTGTTGGGATATCAGGGAGATTACTGTACCAGCCGATAAAAAGTATACCTGTGCTATAGTGCTGGGTGGTTTTAGCTCGGATGATGGCAACGGCGGCGGTTTCTTTAACTCTGCCGCTGATAGGTTTATCCAGGGTGTTCGTTTGCAAAAAACAGGTAAAGTTAGCCATCTTCTTATCACAGGAGGAAACGGGCTTTTGAGGCCATCGGGTTTTAGGGAGGCCGATTGGGTAAGGGAGCAACTCAGGGAAATGCAGGTTGCGGACAGTTGCGTACTAAGCGAACCGAAATCCCGCAATACCATTGAAAATGCCGTTTTTTCAAAAGAACTCTTGCAGCAGCATAAACTTAAAGGGCCTTATTTACTGGTTACCTCGGCATTTCATATGCGCCGTTCGCTGATGATATTTAAAAAACAGGGTGTTGACGTGGTTGCATACCCCTGCAATTTTTCCAGCCGCAGGTTTTCGGTATCTGCCGATGATTTTTTGCCCAATGCAGGTGCTTTAGCAGGCTGGGGTACTTATATAAAGGAGGCCATCGGCTATGTGGTAACCCGTTATTTTAAGTGATCAGCCTTGTTTAAGATGCGCCATATTGGGGGTAATACCCGGTTCCCGGCGGTTGTGTTTATTCCAATTGGCTATATCCACCATTCCGGGTGGGGTTTGATAATGATTTGCGTTAGCGCCGCATCTTACTATAAATTTACCTTTAGCCTGTGCAATGACAGGCCTGCTGCCGCAGATAATGCAAGGCTCGCAAAAAATAGATACCTGAATTTTAATGGGTTCGCTCATAATAGACTAAAGTGCCATCAATCGCGTAAAAATTCAATACCAAGTAGTTGGTATTTTTAGCAGTGTGGCGCTGTTCATTTTTTAACAGGCTGGTGCATCATCAATTGTTCAATGCCCTTTGCAATATCCCCGGGCTGCGTGGCAAATTGAAGATATAGAAACCGCTCTCCCGGTACCACTACATCGGTTCCGTTGTCTTTTATTTCCATGTTAAGTTTGCGATAGGTAAAATAAGGTTTGGGCCCCCTGATGGCTGTTAGTACAGCGGTTTCGTCCCAACTGTTTCGGCCGGTTGTGTTGTTGTCTTTTGTAAGCGCTATCTGGAAGGCGTCTTTTACCGGGCTATTTTTTATTGATGTATTGTTGATCAGGCGGATTCCGGTCAGGATTTTTTCACCTATTTCAAAACCGCTAAGGGTAATAGGTGTAGGCCAGTCTTTAAATACTTTTTGCGCAGAGGCTGCGTCCACATTGACATTGTATTCGCTAAATGTTTTACCGTCGGCACCTATTCCCGTAGCCATGGATACTAGTTTTTTTACTTTCTTTTTCACCAGTTGTTCTCCATCCAGTTTGCTGTATTTATCAGCTCCCGACCGGAGCAGATCGGCTAGGTTGGTGAAAAATCCTACCGAAATAATAGCTACGCTGCCATCGGCTTGCTTTGCCAGCACCTTGCGGTAAAGTGCTACCGCTTCAACTGCCTGGCTGTTTGATTTTACGTTATGCGGATATTTGGCAATAATAGCCTGTGCCCATTGCTGTGCACAGTCTTTATTAGGTTTGTCTTTTTTTACAATACCTATGGGGATATTGGGCCTGCCAAAATAGGTGTTGATCACACTGATGGTTGGTGCGGTAGTTTCGAAGGCATTGCAGGATATGGTTGCTAATATTTTGGCCTCACCCTTATCTGCAAAGGCATGCAGCATAGCCATCGCACCAACATCGTCATAATCTCCGGCAATATCCGTGTCGAAAATAACAGGGACAGGGCTGTGTTTTTGCGCTTTGACAAAGTTGAGGTTAGAAATAAATGCCAGGATGAGTAATGCTGATTTGAATTTCATTGTATGCAATAAAATAAAAGGTAGTTAGGCCCGAAAAAGATGTATCGGCAAATAAATGGTTTATGAATAACCGGTAAATAAATCTCGCATTATTTAATTACTTTGGCAAGTATTAATTTATAACGAACGACGCTAATCAAATGACTTATTGCCTGGGAATTAAAGTTAAAGAGGGCTTATTGGCCATTGCCGATACCCGTATAACTTCGGGGACGGACACCACTGTAAAAAAGAAGATCACTATAGAACAAAAGGATCATTTTTCGCTGTTTATCATGACCAGCGGTTTGCGCTCGGTGCGTGATAAGGCCGTGATATATTTTAATGAATTATTGGAGACAGCCGAGTTTAATAAGATGTATAAGGCCGTGAATGCATTTGGCGAACAGGTAAAGCGTGCCGCACAGGAAGATAAAGCGTCGCTTGATGCAGCCGGGTTACGATTTGACCTGAATACCATCATTGGCGGGCAACTGCGCGATGATGATGAACACAAGCTTTTTTTGCTATATCCCGAAGGAAACTGGGTGGAGTTAGGGCAGGGGGCGCCATACGTGGTTATCGGCAATTCGGGGCATGGTAAAGCTATTCTTAACCGTATCCTTAATGAAGATTCGAGCCTGAAACTGGCGCTTAAAACAGGTTTTCTTTCATTCGATTCAACAAGGGTAAGCTCGAACAATGTCGATTTTCCGATAGATGTGGCTGTTTATAGAAAGGATAGCTTCAATATTGTTGAGCAGCGTTACAATAAGCAGGACCTTGAACATATCTCAACCCAATGGGCCGAGGAATTGAAACTGGCACTTGAGCATATTTCGGAGGATTGGATGGATGCCACATTTAACAAATTAGAAGAAATAAAAACAGAAAGCTGATAACATGAAATTTGATGTGTTTACCCAAATGGAATATGTAGTACGGTCGCCGGGCACATTGATTTTAAATATACACGCGTTACGCAGCCCAAATCAAACGGTAATAAGTGAAGAATTTGGCCTGGAACCCTATATCAAGTTTGAAGAGCTGCAAACCCTGCAAGGCGAAAATCGTTTGGTACGTTTTGATGTAAGTGCCGATACGCCCAACATTAAAGTTACCTACAAAGCTACGGTTGATAATTGTTATGAAATAACCGATTTCGGTAATTTACAGGAAACCCACGTTTCTGAGCTGCCTTCGCCGGTGCTGCCATATTTAAATCCAAGCCGCTATTGTCAGTCGGACAAACTATACCGGCTTGCACATAATATGTTTGGGCATGTTACCAACCCTTTTGAGCAGGTGGCTGAATTAACCAACTGGATCAATAAAAACGTACAATATTTAAGCGGATCAACCAATTCACAAACATCAGCTTTTGATACCGTTACCGAACAGGCCGGCGTTTGCCGCGATTTTGCACACTTGGGCATTGCCCTTTGCCGTGCGCTTACCATACCTGCCCGCTATTTTACAGGGTACGCCTATCATCTTAAACCTGCCGATTTCCACGCCTGCTTTGAGGCTTATCTTGGCGGCAAGTGGATCCTGTTTGATGCAACACGGCTGATACCTTTAAACGGCCTTATCAAAATAGCTACCGGCCATGATGCTGCCGACTCGGCCATAGCCAATATTTTTGGCGATGTTACTTTTACCACCATGCAGGTAAGTTGTGAACTTGCCGAAGACGGTTTTGAGCCCTTTTATTATAGTGATGGGGAATTTAATGGGTTGTCGTATTTGTAAAAAGAAGCCTCATCTCCAGGAGAGAGGGACCTTAAAAGTCTCCCCTACCGGGGGAGATTTAAAGGGGACTTACTTTTTTCCCTTTTTTACCGGTACTTTTTTGTTTTCTCTTATACTATAGATCCAGTTAATTGCCAGTACTGCTACACAGATCAGTAACCCGAAAAACTCACGCACTTCTTCAATCCAGGGCTTTTCGGCTTTCATGGTTTGCACAAGGCTTTCGGCATGATGGAACTTAAACCAGTCGATAAGGCCATTGTTATCAAATATCTTATAAATGGCATAACCTGTAAAAATGATTATGCCGGCTGCATAGCCAATGGGGTAAAACTCTTTTTTTGCTGCCAGGTAGCAAAACCAGGCACAATAAAGGTAAATGGGCATCCAAAGATACGGATCCGGATCATTATACTGTAAACCTGCAAATGTTACAAAAAGTACAACCCATATGATATTGAAGATCTTCATAAGTAAAAAGTAATTGCAATAATTTATACTGGTTATGGTGCTTAATATACAGGTTAAGCAATGCTAAATATATGAAAATATGTTTCAGTACTTAAATAAGGAAATAACAATTATTGGTACCCATTACCGCCCAATGCATTATCAAAATTATATCCGCCTTAACATTAATTAAATATTGCTCAAACATTTTTTAACCTAATTCACTTCATCCTTTATAACTTTCGTAGCTGTATCTTTTAAATTGTTAGTGTATATGACTTTAACGGATTACCATTTTACCAGGCAATACTCCGGAAGGTTAAGAATTATACTGCCGCTTTTACTGTTCATGCTTTTCTGCAGCCGGCAAGTAGGGGCCCAGGTTAATATTTTTGACCTGCGTAAGGAAAAAGATACCATAACACGATTTTCAGATCCGCCGGCAAAACAGAAACGTTTTGGAAGGGCTGCTTTAGAGCTTGGCCTCGCCGAGATTGCGCCCTGGACATATGATCGCTATATAGTCAACGTTGATTATGCCCGGATTTCCTGGAAAACAACAGGCCATAACCTGAACCCAGGCAGTTGGACCTGGGACAATGATCCGTTTCAAACCAACCAGTTTGGACATCCATATCACGGCAGCATGTTTTATAGCGCCTTCAGGAGTAATGGTTATAGTTTTTGGCAATCAGTACCGGCTACTATGGCGGGCAGTTACCTGTGGGAAACATTTGCCGAAAACCAGGCACCCGCCCCTAATGATTTTATCAACACCAGCTTTGGCGGCATAGTATTGGGCGAAATGACCTATCGGCTATCAAATAAGATCATTAATAACCATCGCCGCGGTTTTAAACGGCAAGCCAGTGAGGTGCTGGGTTTTTTGGTTAACCCGATGAATGGCCTTAACCGCATTATTGATGGAAAATGGGGAAAGGTTGTTGGGCCGGCAAATAGGTCGCAGGATGATTCATCAAAAGTAAGTGCCGAATTTGATCTGGGCGCGCGTAAGTTTAACAGCGGCAACCAGGGATTGTTGACCCACGGACGGTTTGGTTGGTTTGGCAGGGCTAAGCTGCTTTACGGCGCGTCTAACGAAAATCTGCACACACCTTTCAGCAATATTTCCATCACAGCCGAGTTTGGGAAGGACGATAGCAGTGCGGTTAATGTGATCAGTGTTTACGGGTCTCTTGCAGGATGGGACGTGTCGTTATCGGATAGCGTGGAGAACCTGATCATCATATCAGCTAATTATGATTACATACGCAATGCCGCGTTCTTTTACGGAGGGCAAAGCGTAAAGGCTAATCTACTATCTGAATTTAAATTATTGAATGGCTTTAAAGTGAATACGGCGGTGGGTGCGGGGCTTATCATTTTAGGAGCCGCTCCCGATCCCTACCTGTATAGGGGGCGTAATTATGACTACGGCTCGGGTTTCGCCATAAACGGCAGAGCTGGTTTTAATATAGGTAACAGATTTTATTATAGTATTAATTATCGCGGTAGTTGGCTCATGACTATTAACGGTAATAAGTCACATTATTTTTTACATACCATAACCAATGAGATAAGTTACCGTGTGTTAAAAGACCTCTCGATAAGTGCCGAACCTGGATATTTCAGGTTGGAAGGAAACTATAAAAATCACCCGGATGTAGACAAAATTTACCCGTACCTGCGGATCTCAACAAGGTACAGAGTTAACCTGTAAGCTGTAAACAAAAAAGATTGGAAAAATTTGATGTCGCGGGCAGATTCGAACTGCCGTTTAGGGTATTGCGGACCCCCACCTATCCTCTCGGTCACGCGACTTGAAAACCATAAAAATTCACTTAATCAGATCGGTTGTGGGGTGTAGATATAATTATCTCTCTCCCGTTTTGCACAGGAGCAGGAATTAGCACCTTTTACATTATGCGGATGTACAGGTTGCTAAGACGTCTTTGGGCCTTTCCCTCAGTCTTTCTTGATAAGTTATTAAAGAACACTTTGTCGTTGTTGACAATGCAAATGTAATAATAAATTATATAATTCCTATAGTTTTAGTAGTTTAATTGATTTTTATTTCTTTTTTGTTGATTTTGAGGTGGATAAATTTATTGATGCTGTCTCAGCCCAATACTTTTTGGAAGATTTCCGATAGAAATATTTGGAAAAAAAACTGAAATGGTCACCATTTAATCTGAAGTAGTCACCATAATTTTCATTCCTAACTATTGCACCTTTGTATTGTTAAAACATTAAAAAAAACATCACAATGGGAACAAATAAAATTGCACTGATAACCGGCGGAAGCCGCGGGCTTGGTAAAAATGCGGCATTGCACCTGGCTAAAAAAGGTATTGATGTAATAGTGACTTATCGCAGTAAAAAAGAGGAAGCTGAAGCAGTAGTTGCAGAAATTGAATCGGCAGGGCAAAAGGCTGCTGCTTTGCAACTGGATACAGGTATCGTATCCACCTTTGATGCTTTCATTACAAAACTGAAAGCAACCCTGAGCGAAAAATGGAACCGTGATACCTTTGATTTCCTGATCAATAATGCAGGTATCGACGCTGCCTCGCCATTTGCACAAACCACCGAAGAAGATTTTGACAACCTGTTTAATGTTCATTTTAAAGGTGTTTACTTTTTAACCCAAAAAAGCTTACCGGTAATTGCCGAAGGCGGCCGGATCATTAATTTTTCGACCGGGCTGGCCCGTTTCTCAACTCCCGGGTATGCCGCTTATGCCTCTATGAAGGGAGCTATTGAGGTATTCACCAAATACCTGGCAAAAGAATTGGGCAGCCGTGGTATAGCCGCAAATGTTGTAGCTCCGGGTATTATTCAAACAGATTTTACCAAAGCGGCATTTGATTCGCATCCTGGTTTGGAGGAAATGATGTCGAAGTCAACAGCATTGGGCAGGGTAGGCCAACCGGATGATATCGGTGGTATAGTAGCGTTTCTCTGCACCGAAGATGCCCGCTGGATCAACGCTCAGCGTATCGAAGCTTCGGGCGGGATGTTCTTGTAGTTGATTGTCTGAATCAGAATTTACAGAATTTTTAAATTAACAGGATGTATTGCGAACAAATCATTTATTCTGAAAATTCGTTAATCCTGTAAATTCTGATTCAGACAATTTCCTATCTTTCCCACAAAAAAGCGATGGAATTTGGTAGAGTAACGGACGAAGAATTAGCAGGGGTTGATTTTACCCTGCCGGCTGATCCGCAGATAACCTTAAACACCCTTGCAGCAGCAAAAAACGACGCGCCGCTGCAGGTGCATGTTGGCTGCGCCAAGTGGGGGCGTAAGGAATGGGTTGGTAAGATCTACCCGCCAAAAACCAAAGACGCTAATTTTTTAGATGAATACGTTAAACACTTTGACTGTATTGAGCTTAACGCCACTTTTTACAATGTTTACGGGCCCGATACCATCGCCAAATGGAGGGCCAAGGCCGATAGCAATCCCGGTTTTAAATTTTGCCCTAAATTTTCTCAAAGCATCAGTCACATTCGCCGGTTAAAAAACGCGGAGGATATCACGACCACCTATTATGAAGGCATTTTGGCCTTCGGCGATAAGCTTGGTCCGCTGTTTTTGCAGTTGAGCGATAACTATACACCAAAGAGTTTCCCGGAGCTTAAGGCCTATCTTGAGCAACTACCAAAAGACCTCCCGGTGTTTGTTGAGCTGCGCCATAAAGACTGGTTTGCCGTTGCCGAAAACCGCGACAAGGTATTTAATCTTTTCCGCGATCTCAATATTGGCTCTATCATAACTGATGCCAGTGGCCGCCGCGATGTGGTGCATATGGCATTGCCTACACCCCACGCCTTTATCCGTTTTGTAGGCAACAGCCTGCACCCAACAGATTATGCCCGTGTTGATGAATGGGTTGAGCGGATCAAAAACTGGAAAGAGCAAGGCCTTAAATCGGTATGGTTTTTTATGCACCAGCATGATGAGCGCTACTCACCAGAGCTTGCTGATTATGTGGTTGAAAAACTTAATGACGCTTTGGGCACCCAATTAATGCGCCCTCAATTTATCCAGAGAGACGATAATAAGCCAACCGCCCAAACCTCGCTGTTATTGTAATGGCTCTGTAGTAGCCGGCGGAATTTTCATAGCCGGGTTAAAGTTGGGGATCAGTTGCCTCACCTTATCCGCGGTTGAATTGTTCATATCTAGGAACGACCAGTTTTTGCCGCCATCGCCGCTAACCGCCAATAGGTTGCTGTGCATGGCCATACGGCCTTTTGGGCTTGCCATAATGATAGTTTCGGGCAGCAGGCAATGGATTTCCTTCCCGGCTTTATAAAATTTACCAGGGGTGCCAACTGTAATGTTTTCAAAGCTGATGCCCGCAGTTTTCATTTGCTGCATGGCTGTACCGAGCATATCGGCCATTTTTTTTTTGCCCCCGGCCATTTGCACCGCTTTGGGATAAGTATAACTAACAATAGTCTTATAATCTCCTTTGGCCATGCTTTGGGCCATCAGGGTTGCCTGTTGTTTTACAACTACCGGATTTTGAGCATGTAATGCCAGCGGCGATAATATGATGATCAGGAGCCTGAATATATTTTTCATGGGGATCTTCTATTTTTTTATGAGGATTTCGTCGGCAAGTTGATCTGTGCCATCAACTTTGCCACTGTATTTAAGTCCTAATATGCGATTTACTAAGTTAAAAACATCACATTTTTAAAAGAAGGTATTTGCTTACCGGTTTTAAAGGCGTGTCCCCAGGCCATGTTGTAGGAACCAGACTTGCGAAGTTTTAAAAACTTCGCAAGTCTGTCCCGGCTTATCATTGCACCTCGAAAGTTCGCCAGGTTCGAAACTCAACATGAACTGCTAAAGTTTATCGGGCTTACTTCCTCTTCAACGCTTCCGCAATACCCTTTTCAACCAATGGCTCCATTACCCTGTATCCTTCAACAGTAGGGTGCACGCCGTCAGCGGCTAAATTTTTCGGCAAACCCTTGCGTTCGTCGGCCATGGCGCTATGGTAATCTACATAAACCATTTTATTGGCATCGGCAAAAGCTTTAATCATGGCGTTAAGCTGCACCACTTTTTGCGCAGGTTCCATACCGGGACGCCATGGAAAGGCATAGGCAGGCAGTACTGAACATAACACCACTTTAATATTGGCAGCTTTGGCCAGCAATGCCATGGATTCGATATTGCCAAAGATATCTTCAATAGCTATCGGACCGTTATTTTGTGCGATGTCATTTATTCCTGCCAGGATCACCACGGCGCCAGGTTTCAGATCTATCACATCCTCACGAAAACGCACCAGCATTTGGGTGGTGGTTTGTCCGCTGATGCCGCGGTCAAAATATGGTTTACCGCTCCAGAAGGTTGAATCCCTGCTGATCCAGAAATCTGTAATGGAATCGCCCATATAAACTACACTTTTAGGGTTTGGGGCCGATGCTTTTACCTTTTCATTATCAGCCTTGTAACGGGTCATGTTTGCCCAGTCTTTATGAAATGCATCTTCCCATTGCTTATGGTAGGCTTCCCATTGATCGGCCCTTTCTTTAACTGATTTTACTTGAGGGTCTATGGGTTTTAAAAAACCTTTCAGATCGAGCCACTCGTTAAAGCGGTCTATCCAGTTGTCGGTAGGCAGGCTTTGTTTGCGCATGCCAAAACCGTGGCCTCCTTTAGCGTACATATGCAGCTCGGCGCTATGTTTTGATGCCAGCCATTTGCTATAAAGCTCAATACTGTGCGGCGCAAGGCCAAGCTGGTCATCAGTAGCTGCAGCTATAAACATCGGCGGCGCGTCGTCAGGGATTTTTGAGATCAGTTCTGGAGGCACGTATGCATAAATAGGCGCGTCAAAATCGGGTTTGTTAGCTGCTGTGTAATTGAAAGCTGCGGCACCGGCCAGTGTGCCGCCTGCCGAAAAGCCCATGATCCCGATTCGTTGCGGAGAAACATGGTATTCGGAGGCATGTTCACGCACATAAGTCAGCGCTGCACGCGCGTCAGCGATAGCCAGCGGAATAACCGGCGCTACCTGTTTAGGGAAATCCTTTTGACTCATTTTGGCTATCAATTCTTTTACCGGGTCGTTAGTTAAACTGTGAGCCAGCCTGTATTTCAATACAAAGCAGGCCACGCCCTGTTTATTAAGCCATTTTGCTACGTCATAACCCTCGCTGTTGATTGACAGGGTATGGAAGCCGCCGCCCGGGCAAATAACCACCGCGGTGCCGGTAGCGATGGATGAATCGGGCAGGAAAACACTCAGGGAAGGGTGCGTAACATTATAAACTACTTTGGTATTAAAGGCGTTGCTGTCGCTTTCGCCCTCATTCCAGGTCCAGTTTTCGGAACCGGGAGCTGCGCCGTGGTAAAGAGAGATAACTTTTTGCTGGGCCTGTACGCCCAAGGCCGACAATAGGAGTAAGGTGCCTATCAGTTTTAATTTCATGGGAGGGTTAATTCAGGTTAAATGTTGATGTGCAAAAATAACAGCATAAAGCTAAACTGCAAGATGCCTAAACGTTTTAGCAAAGATAAATTCTGTTTTAATTACAGCATCTGTAACCTCGCTGTAAAATATCTGTTATCAGCATTATTGACAGATATTTTCGCTATCTTAATCATTCCTGATTTATATGACCGCGGTATTTATCCATATCAAAAAATTGCTCCGGATTTTGCCGCTGTTAGTTTTGCTTGGTGCATGTGCCAAACAAAAAAAAGTTTTCCAAAGCGATTGCAATAGTTCAAAAGATTATAAAAAGATTTCATTTACAGAGCTGGCCACTCATATTGAAAAATATGATAAGCAATATGTTGAAGTGAGCGGTAAATACAAGGAAGGGAACGAGCAATCCGCGCTTTTTAATGACAGCCTGTTCTCGAGCCACGCATTACAGAATGCCATTTGGGTTGATTTTAGCCAGGATTGCCCCCTTTATCTGCCGGGCACTCATATAGGTTTGTTTACCTATAACGATGGTCAGTTTATCGGTATGAATAAACGTAAAGTGACTATTCGGGGTGTGGTTGATGCGAGCGATAAAGGGCATTTAAAACAATACAGAGGCACTATCGACAGGGTGAGCTTTATAGAGCTGTGACCTTCAATCCCTTTGAAAATAAAAACAATGCGCCCCGGTAGCAGTTGTAATTATAAAACAATAGTTATGGCTATCAACCCCAATGATACACCCGACAATGGCTTTTTTGATGAATCGGATGATGAGGAGATCATTAATCAAAATCAAATAAAAGGCTCAAATATGGTAAAAGACCCTGATGAATGGTCAACAGGTAATGAACCCATGACCGGTGCACAGCATTCCTACCTCAAAACATTATCTGACGAGGCCGGTGAAGAGTTTGACGGATCGCTTACCAAAGCCGAAGCATCAAAACGGATAGACGAGCTGCAGCATAAAACAGGCAGGGGCTTAAATAATTAATTAAAAGATAAGGAAAGCTTGTTGGTTTCGGCAAATGTTTTGAGCATAATAACAGCAGTATGGTTGTTATCGGACGCGACATTTTTATTTGCCGGATTAAGGAATCCTTCTACATTTTTCAGCAAATCTGCATTTACCGACGCAAAAGCCATTGACCATTTTGGGAAAATTCTTTCCTCAACCATTCCGGTTATCATCAGGACAATGTTACGATGACGTGAATCAAGCTGGATGGCGTTATAAATTTTGTAAAGATCTTCTTTTTCGCCCTCAAGCGCCTGTATAAAAGTACCTTCACTGTATAGGAGCATACCGGTGACGTTATGGGCGAAATTTTTTATTCGTGCTGTTTGCAGCAGGTTCAATAATTCATCATCGCCCATTAATTTTTTAGCGGTACTTATATAAACAAGATATTCCATAGATGAGAAGAAATTTTGCCCAAGATACGGGAAATTTAGAAACGCAGATTTAATGTTGGGGTTAAATAGTCAGTTTTAAACCGTCATACGCCAGTTCGATACCAGCAGGCAGCTCTTTAGAAACATCAGCATGTTTGCCCAGCCTGTGGCTGATATGCGTAAAGTAAGTGGTTTCGGCCCCAATGTCGTTTGCAAAAGCTATGGCTTCCTCAAGTGTAAAATGGGAAATATGGGTTTCCTTTTGCAGGGCATTGATCACTAATATTTTTGTACCTTTTATTTTTTCCCTTTCTACATCCGGAATTGTTTTGGCATCGGTGAGGTAGGTAAAATCTTTAATCCTGAAACCTTTTATAGGCAATCTGTAATGAAACACCTCGATAGGAACGAACTCAACATTACCGATCATAAAGGGATCAAGCGCAATAATGTGCATGTTTACCTGCGGAATGCCCGGATATCCCGTGCCATCAAAAATATAGGGAAATTCACGCACCAGGGCTTTTTGCACCCTTTCATCAGCGTAAATATCAATCGGGGCGTTTTGTTTGTAATTAAACGCGCGGATATCATCCATACCGGCAATATGGTCTTTATGCTCATGCGTAAAAACAATGGCATCAAGGTGCTGTACTTTGGCACGGAGCATCTGGTACCTGAAATCGGGACCCGAATCAATGGCAATTACCTTATCCTCGGTTTCAATTAAAACAGAGCTGCGCAGCCGCTTATCGTGCTTATCTGTTGAGAGGCATACCTCGCAGTTACATGCTATAACAGGTACCCCCTGCGATGTTCCGGTTCCTAAAAATGTTATGGTCACAGCTGCAGTTTAGTTTGTTTAATTTCCTGCAAAAACGCAATCTGTTTATCATCAAGCAGCTTGTAATCTACCTCAAGTTCGCGCAATAGTTCAACCAGAGCAAGGATCTTACTTTCCAGATTAGAGAAACGGTTTACCACAATCATTTTACTGTTAAGCAGCAGGCAGGCGCCGGTTTTGAAGTTACCCTTTTCATAACGCACCTTGTAACCGGCCGTTTTTAACAGCAGTTCCAGTTTCTCGAGGGTATGGTTAGTCGCGGGTAGCATTAATTTCAAAAGTAGCAAAAATGGGTGTATTTGCCCGGCTTAAATTGGCATTTGCATGTCACATTTGCTAATTTAATTTCTAATTTTATTAACCTGTTATACCCTAAAACCATCCGGATGAAGAACTTACTGCTTACCGTTACAGGCATTGTTTTTAGCATTGCTGTTTATGCCCAGCAAACCAAAACCTATGCCGAAAAGCTAGGCTGGCCTAAAGGCGCACGTGTAATTATCCTGCATGTTGATGATGCCGGCATGTCGCATGAATCGAACGAAGGGGTGGAGAAAGCCATTGGTGAGGGTGTAGCCACTTCAACCAGTGTGATGATGCCCTGCCCCTGGGTACCAGATTTTAAGTATTATATGGATCAGCACCCGGGAATTGATGCAGGGCTGCACTTAACCCTAACTTCCGAATGGAAAAATTACCGATGGGGGCCGCTTGCGGGTAAGGCAACAGTTCAGGGACTGATTGATAAAGAAGGCGCTTTCTGGCCCGGAGTAGTCGCCGTTTATTTCCATGCTACTGCCGATGAGATTGATAAGGAGATCCGCGCCCAGCTTGACCGTGCCTTAACCATGGGCTTTATACCAACCCATCTCGACTCGCATATGGGTACTTTATTTGCCAAGCCGGCTTTTCTCGAAAAATATATTAACCTCGGCATCGAAAAAAAGATACCGGTAATGTTGCCCGGAGGCGAGGATCTATTTTACCGCGAGGAAGCAAAGAATGCTACGATAGCACAGCTTAAAAAAGATGGTAAATATACTGAAGGAATGACGATACCCGAACCTGCCGAACTGACAAAAGCGCGTGAGCTTGGCGACGTAGTCTGGAAAGGGGGGTTGCCAGTTCTGGACGATCTCGATAATTCAAGTTATGACTGGGTAATGCCAGACATTGACAAGGCTACCGATAAGGAACTGCAAAAATGGTATACCGATCATTATATCGAAAACTTCGACCGTTTTTCGCCGGGATTAACGATGGTGCTGATGCACTGCACACAACCATCACCGCAATTTAAAAATATCTGTAACGAAGGCCAGAAACGAAAAGGCGACCTGCTGGCCATGACCGACCCACGCCTGAAAGCTTACCTTAAACAAAAAGGCTTTATTTTAACCACCTGGAAAGAGGTGATGGAGCGGAGGGTTAAGGTCGGCAATGTAGAGTAAAATCTAAACATTTTTGTTTTACTCAATGTATTGAGTAAATTTACTCAGTATATTGAGTAAATTTACTACTATGTATGAAAGGTCTTATCTCCAGTATTTTACAAAAAGGATTAAAGAGCCTCGTCGTTTTATCCAGGTGATAATGGGGCCCCGGCAGGTTGGGAAAACTACGCTTGTAGGTCAATTGTTAAAAAAAACAGCTATACCGTACGTTTTTGAGTCAGCAGATGCTGTCTTAGCATCTAATTCCGTTTGGGTTGACCAACTATGGGAGAGTGTTCGGTTAAAGATGGATCAGCAAAACGCAAAGGAGTTTTTGTTGGTTATAGATGAAGTTCAAAAAATAAGTAACTGGAGCGAAATTGTTAAACGCTTGTGGGACAAGGATACGCGTGATGAGAGAAACCTTAAAGTTATACTCTTGGGTTCATCACGGTTATTATTACAACAAGGGCTTACCGAATCGCTTGCCGGTCGTTTTGAAAGTACTTATATCAGTCACTGGTCACTTACCGAGATGCAGGACGCCTTTGGATGGAACGCTGATCAATTTGCCTGGTTTGGCGGCTACCCGGGATCGGCCTCATTAATTGATGATGAAGAACGCTGGAAGAATTATGTAAATAATTCCTTGATTGAAACCAGCATATCAAAGGATATCCTGATGCTTACCAGGGTTGATAAACCTGCATTAATGAAAAGGCTGTTCGAACTTGGCTGTCTTTATTCCGGACAGATACTTTCTTATACTAAGCTGCAGGGGCAATTGCTCGATGCAGGAAATACTACAACCTTATCTCATTACTTAACGCTATTGGATACAGCAGGCTTGTTAGGTGGCATTGAAAAATATGCTGCCGACATTATTCGCAAGCGCTCATCGAGCCCTAAATTTCAGGTGCATAATACTGCTTTGATCAGCGCCCAAAGCAATGCAATGTTTAACGAAATTGTTGCCGATCCTGCCGAATGGGGGCGCATTATTGAATCATCAGTTGGGGCTCACTTAACTAACTTTGCCTTAACTGAAGGATTTAAAGTATATTATTGGCGAAATGGGAACGATGAGGTTGATTTTGTGCTGGAACGTCGGGGGAAGGTTATAGCGCTTGAGGTGAAGAGTAACAATGATAAAGAAACAATGGGGATGAAAGAGTTTCAAAAACAGTTCAATCCCGACAAAATATTGCTGATTGGAAAGCAAGGTTTAAACTGGCAGGAATTTCTGTCAATTAATCCTGTCGAGTTATTTTAATAATCTATTTATGCATATCAACATCTTCGGCGCATCTGGCTCAGGGGTGACTACGCTGGGCAAAACTTTAAGCGAGAGACTTGATTACCCGTATTTCGACAGCGATCATTATTTCTGGTTCCCTTCCGATCCTCCTTTTACTAACCGGCGACCGCCTGAAGAACGAAATGCTGTGATTAACAGTGAAATGGCCGGTAATGAAAACTGGATCCTTGGCGGGTCCGTCATCAACTGGAACAATAACTGGCGATTTGATCTGTCGGTATTTTTATATATCCCGCCAGCCATCAGGATTCGGCGTTTGCAGCAAAGAGAGCTTGAACGTTATGGAGATATTATCTATACCGATAAGGAGCGAAATAAGCTTTATAATGAATTTATTGATTGGGCACGCGGTTATGATGAGCTCATCACCAACAGCCGAAGCCTGCATTCGCATAAGAATTGGATGAATAAGCTTACAACTCCTTTGCTGATTATAGAAGGGGATACTACCGTGGAGGAAAGGGTAGGGGCTGTTTTAATGAAGATTAAGGAGTTAAGTTTGTAATATAAATAACCGCAGCGAATAGTCCTTCGACCAGAAATGATGGAAGCGTTCTGCTTCCGAAGGTAAATAATTTATGAATAGTCTGATACCTTGTGTGCTAAGCTGAAAGCTTAACTTGTTTTAGGACGAAGATAGGCTATCGCTAAACCTTCGTCCGGTAAAGGGATCTTTAGTGTAACCCCTTGTTTTTGTAAACATTTGATTGTCAGTTGTATAAAATGGATCTTTTGAAATTGTGTTAACCCTGTTAACCCCCCTTTGTATGTAGTTTGTAGTGGATGTTAGGACATACTACCGGGGTTGGTAAATGTTGTTCTGAATGAGAAGGTAAGTTTAATGTGATGCGAAATAATCCTAACAGCAACCCCGGTTAACCGCCGGTTTCAAACAGCCATAAGTCGAGCCTGATTTATTAGCTTCGCCGGCGGGATGCCGTGGAATAGTTGCCACCGGGCTGGAGCCGAGCGGCGACGAAAACCAATAAAAAAGCGGAAGGTAAATCCCCCGCTTCAAAATATCTCAATTCTTATGTCTCAAATCTGAGACAGGTTACCTTAAATCAACAACCTCAACGCCCGGGTGGCCTTTGGCATCCCAGGCAAAAGTTGCGTCAGGAGCAGGTACGTTAGGGGTAAAGGTGCGTACGGTATAAGTATACCTGTTGCCGTTTTTATCGAACAATAAAGCACTGTAGAGTTGTTTTTTTACTTTGTCGATGGTAAGCTTCACTTTAAAGATGGCTTTTTTATCATCTTCGGGTGTAAGTTCTATGTTTTGATAAACTTTGCCTGCTATCTTCTGTTCGCCGGTGTACAGGTATTTAAAGCCTTTTTCATACATCGTAAAAATCTGGGCAGGGTTATTTAGTCCGTCGCCGCTTTTGTCGGCATCGCTTACCTGTACCTCTTTATCTTTTTTAAGGTATGTCCACTGGTTTTTGCCGTCGCTCAAAATTTCTTTGTCTACTTCGGGTTTCGCGGCTGCGCTGTAAAGGGTAACGCGGTATTTACCGGTTTTCGCCCTTGATATCAGGGTGCCGGTTTGTGTTTCTTTAATATTGGCCTGTTGGTTATTCAGGCTAAAGGTAAAATCGGTTTTAATAACATCGTACGACCGGTATTTCTGGCTTACCTGGTTTAAAATCGCTTTTGCCTGGCTGTCTTTTTGTGCAAAGGCAGTGCTGTATGTACTTATTGCTAAAATGGTATATGCTATGATCTTTTTCATTCAGTTTTATTCAACAACAACTATTGTTATTAATAGTTATTGGATTAGAGTAATTAAATTTTGCTTGGTTTAATCTTTAATAGGTTTTTGCAGTGTTTCGAGGTAGCGCTCAAGGCTGTATTCGTCGGGATAGAGTACATCACGGGCCTTGCTGCCTTCAAACGGGCCTACAATTCCGGCTGCTTCCAACTGGTCGATAATGCGGCCGGCGCGGTTATAACCGAGCTTCATTTTGCGTTGGATAAGCGATGTTGAGCCTTGTTGGTGCAATACAATTAAACGGGCAGCTTCTTCAAACATCGGGTCGCGGTCGTCGGGGTCATATTCTTTGGCGCCGCTGCTGGCTTCACCTTCGCCCACATATTCGGGCAGGTACATGGCCGATGGATAACCTTTCTGGTTGCCGATAAAATCAGATATAGCTTCAACCTCCGGCGTATCCACAAATGCGCACTGTAAACGGATCAGGTCGCTGCCCGTTGAGAACAGCATATCTCCGCGACCGATCAACTGATCAGCGCCGCCTGCGTCAAGAATAGTGCGCGAATCGATCTTGGAAAGCACCCTGAATGCCAGCCTTGACGGGAAGTTGGCTTTAATAGTACCGGTAATAATATTAACCGAAGGGCGCTGTGTGGCAATAACCAAATGGATGCCCACCGCACGGGCCAGCTGTGCGATACGGGCAATCGGCATTTCCACTTCTTTACCGGCCGTCATCATCAAATCGGCAAACTCGTCAATCACCAAAACTATAAATGGCAGGTAACGGTGTTTTTCGGGGTCGCTGATTTTGCGGTTCACAAATTTGGCGTTGTACTCTTTCAGGTTGCGTACCTGCGCGTCTTTCAGCAGGTCATAACGCTGGTCCATTTCAATACAAAGCGAATTAAGCGTGTTTACTACCTTTTTGGTATCGGTGATGATGGCATCGCCATCATCAGGCAGCTTAGCCAAAAAGTGCCTTTCTATCTTACGGAAAAGCGTAAGCTCCACCTTTTTAGGGTCAACCAGTACAAATTTGAGCTCGGCAGGGTGTTTTTTATACAGCAGCGATACCAGGATGGCGTTAATACCAACCGATTTACCCTGGCCGGTGGCTCCGGCAACCAGTAAGTGTGGCATCTTGGCCAAATCGGCAATAAATACTTCGTTAGATATGGTTTTACCTAAAGCGATAGGCAGGTCCATAGTGGTGTTCTGGTATTTTTCGGTCGATAGGATAGAGCGCATCGAAACCATCTCGGGATTTTGATTAGGCACTTCAATACCGATGGTCCCCTTGCCAGGCATAGGGGCAATGATACGGATGCCTAATGCGGCTAAACTTAATGCGATATCATCTTCCAGGTTCTTGATCTTGCTGATCCTTACACCCGGAGCGGGGATGATCTCATATAAGGTAACCGTTGGGCCAATGGTTGCCTTGATCTTATCAATCTCGATGTTGTAATGGTTCAGCGTTTCAACAATTTTGTTCTTGTTGGCTTCCAGCTCTTCGGCATTAACCGAAATCTTGTTTGAGCCGTGGTTTTCTAATAACTCCAGGTGCGGAAGTTTGTATGAAGCCAGATCGAGCTTGTGGTCATATATACCAAATTTGCTTAGCAGGTCCTCCTGTTTGGCTTCATCAGCCTGTTCAACACTTAATTCGGGCAGAGGCCTGTTGGTATCAATGGTGAGTGGGATTTCTTCTTCCTCTTCGGGTTCGTGTTTAATTGTATTTTCAGGACGCAACACCACGGGTTCATGATATCCGGGCATTTGTTCCATAGGAGGGTGCCTAAGCGGTGATGGAGGTATAAGCGGTTCCTGTACCATGGGCTCGGGCATAATGCTGCTTACATGGGTTTCGCGGATGTTGTTATTGCCCCGGGGCCATTCAAGCGGCATTGACGGCTCTTCATCAATCAGTTCAACAGGTTCAGGTGCTATCTCATCAACACTCATTGCTGCAACCGGGCGGTTTTTACGCTGGGGTATTTTAAAGTCGATGTTATAGGCTATTACCAATACGGTAAGTGCCAAAAACACCAGCAATCCGCCGGTACCCGCTTCACCTATCTGAGCCGCAAGTAAGCGGTTAGTCCAAAAACCGAAACCGCCTTCAAGGTAATGGGGATAATCAATCATAAATGAATGAAAATAAGCTATCGCCACAGAAATAAAAACAATGCTGAATAACGAATATGCAAGTGTTTTACGTATAGAAAATAGCCGCGCTTTAAACAGCAGACGATATCCTACAACAAAAAACACAAAAATAAAAAGGAATGAAGCTACGCCAAACCACTCATAAATAAACTGATTGGATAATAACGCGCCAAACTTGCCCAGCCAGTTTTGCGCCCTGATGGTTGGATCGCTCAGGTCGGCAATTTCATGAACGGTAGTGCCTGTTGATAGGTTATGCCAGCCGCCGTTTGTTTTAGAAATGTAGCTCTGGTCTTCCTGCCAGGTAAACAGGTATGATGTAAAAGCGATGAGGAAAAAAATGGATAATAGCAGTGAAAACAAGCCCGCTATTTTAACAGCCTTGCCGTTTTCATAGTCAAAGTCAAAACTGGGCAATTTAGGTAATTTCCTGCCTGCCACTCGTTCCTTTTCGGCCTTGCCGCTTTGGCGAGGCTGATTTTCTCCCTTGAAATTATTTGATCTAAACTGGTTTCCTTTTGCCGGCATCCTGATGTAACAATCGTTTATGTGCA
Organism: Mucilaginibacter sp. Mucisp73; assembly: GCF_059491465.1. Taxonomy (NCBI): domain Bacteria; kingdom Pseudomonadati; phylum Bacteroidota; class Sphingobacteriia; order Sphingobacteriales; family Sphingobacteriaceae; genus Mucilaginibacter; species Mucilaginibacter sp. Mucisp73. The sequence goes on from NZ_CP168507.1 coordinate 877,821, forward strand.
AACTTACGTAAAATTTTACCTATGTGAACTTTGCAGTTACACCCGGTAAATATTATATATAAGATTCAGTAACCTGCAAAAAATTACAGGCCGAATGAATATAAAGTTAACAGATTATATAACTTATTGGCAACATTTTTAATTTTTTAGTATAATTGAAAAACAACATTTACCGGTAACATAAACGTAAATTTAACAAAGTAAATATAACAGCCCCCTTAATAGTAAACGCTTTACTTAACTAAGTAATGAGCATAGAAAGACTGGAAGAATATATCGCATCCGCCGATTTAGATAGTATCAATACCCTGCTTGGCCGAGATCCTGCGCTGGCTACTCAAAAAACAAGCCTCAGGGTATCGCCTCTTATGCTTTCGTGCTATTATAAAAAGCCGGAGGTTACCGGTTTACTGTTAAATTATGTAAACGATATTAGTTTGTTTGAAGCGGCTGCGGCCGGCAAATTTGATACGGTTGCCCACCTGGTTACTACAAACCCAAATACTCTTGATGATTACGCCGAAGATGGCTTTACTGCTTTAGGGCTTGCCTGTTATTTTGGGCAGTTTGATGTTGCGCGCTACCTGGTGCTCAAAGGCGCAAATGTTAACCTGCAATCAAATAATGGTTTCAACGTGTTTCCAATTCATTCGGCGGCGGCAGGTAATCATACTGAGATTGCCCGTATGCTGATTGAAAACGGTGCGAAGGTAAATGTGATACAGCAGGCCGGTGCCACACCGCTGCATTCGGCTGCACAAAATGGTAACCTGGAACTCATTATCCTGTTGCTGGAAAATGGTGCCGAGCTTTTTATACGCATGGAAGGTGGCAAACTCCCCGCCGACCTCGCCCGAGAAAAGGGCTTTGAAGAGATAGCTGAAATTTTGAGTTGATGTTTAAACGCTTAATTTTAAACTGGTTAAGTGATAGCTTTTTACTAAAGATGAGCGTTTTTTTAAGGCTTATCGCATGTTTTCGTACCGGGGGCTTTTATATATTTGTAATAACCTGAATTATAACAAATGAAAGAAATAGCGCTGCTTATTCACGAAGACATTAATCTTTCAACCATATCGGGCGTATTGGATATGGTGAGGCATACTAACCGTTTTTTGGTAGAAAGCGGCAAAACCGAGGCCTTTAGTGTAATGCTTGTAGGCGAAAAAATAAACAATAACCTGCTTTATTTCCCTGCCCAGTTTACCGGTTTTAAAACCATTGATGAGATCAAAGATATTGACCTGGTAATAGCCCCTGCGTTTTATGGTCCGCCTGATTTGGTGATGCGTAAAAACAAAAATTTGATAGACTTTATAAGGAACATGTACAATAAAGGCGCAGAAGTAGCCAGCCTGTGTTTTGGTAGCTATTTTTTGGCCGAAGCCGGCGTGCTTGATGGTAAACCTTGTACAACCCATTGGGTAGCTGTTGATGATATGAAACGGCGTTACCCCAAAGTTGAAATTTTACCGGATATGGTAACCACCGACAAAGGGGGGACCTATACCAGCGGAGGGGCTTTTTCAAGCATGAACCTGGTGCTTTACCTGATTGAAAAATATTGCGGCAGGGACACCGGCATTTGGGCCAGCAAAATGTTTTCGCTGGATATTGACCGTACCAGCCAGGCACATTTTAAGGTGTTTGAAGGGCAGCACCAGCATGAAGACCAGGAAATAATGCGTTCGCAATTGTTTATCGAAAATAATTACCATTTGCCTATTTCGGTAGAAGAGATTGCCGGCCAAACCAATATGAGTAAGCGTAATTTCATCCGCCGCTTTAAAAGCGCCACGCAAAATACCCCGATGGAATACCTGCAAAAGGTAAAGATCGAATCGGTAAAAAAAGGACTGGAGAAAACTAATTTCAATATCAGTGAGCTGATGTACAAAGTTGGTTATAACGACTTGAAAACGTTCAGGAAGATATTTAAACGGATAACAGGATTAACCCCACAGGATTACAGGAGTAAATATTGCAGGAGGGCAGTGCTGGAGAATTAGGAGGGGATATTAACAGTAAACTTCTCCGGCGCGTCATTGCGAGGTACGAAGCAATCCCAGATTCGCAGAGCAGCTATGCAAGTTCCTCTGTACAGTTGGGGATTGCTTCGTACCTCGCAATTGACATTGTTATATTATATCTTGCGCTATTTCAGCTTTACTTTCTTTTACTTTATCAGTTTTTTCTTGTTCCTCAAGCGATTCAAAATAGGCCTTTTTAACAACCGTGGTCATTTTATGATCGCCGGTATGGCTCCAGCCGGGGGGCATTATAATGTACAGAAACTTGTTTTTAATACCGGGCGCCTTGCGTACATCTTTGGCCAGCGCTATAATCTCGCCAAAATAAGCATCTAAAAAGCTGTTTTTAATCATGGGGCGACTGATGCCATATTCAATAGGGATCTTGCGGTCTTCATTTTGGAAGGTGCCGAAAACTTTATCCCATATCGGTAACAGGTTACAGAAATTGGTATCCATATATAATGGATTACGCGCATGATGTACCCTGTGATGCGATGGTGTGAGCACGATTCTGTTCAGGAAGCCGAGTCGTCCATCTTCAATAAGGTTTTCACCGATATGGATCATCGATCCCCAAAAGCCATCCACAAACATGATCACAAACAACATAGGCGGGTTTACACCCAATAAAATACAAATGCTGGTGCGGATGAGATCGGCATAGGGTGCTTCAAGGAAAAAATGGGCGAAAGTAACCGAAAGGTTCATGCTTTCGGGCGCATGATGGGTTGAGTGGAGGCACCATAGGATTCTCACCTTATGCGCAAGGTAGTGATACCAAAAATGAGCAAATTCCCATACGATATAGCCGTAAATAAACCAGTACCAGGTAAACGTGGTTTTGAAAATAGCAAACCGCGAAAAGAAGCCGATACAAAACCCTACCATGGCAATGGAAAGTACGCTGCCTATAAAAGCATTTAGCACATATGTCCAAAAAGAAATCTTGTAGTGGATCACCTTGAATTTTTTATAGAAAGCCCCCCTGATGATCTCAAACACCAGCAATACAGGTAGCATAGGGCCTAACAAAGCCGTAATACCATCATAGGTAAGTAGTTTGCCATAATCGCCCGATTTGATGATGGTATACAATCCGCCGAGGCCAAAAAATCCTGTAATATGCTCGTATATCGTTTTTAAAAAATCCATATCGAAAATTAGGTTTACCGGTAAAATGTTTTATTCAAATTTAGGAAAATTAATTTGTATATATGTAGGTACATGCAAATTCTTTGAACGAGTATTAACATCACACATCACGGCTGACCTGCCTGTGCTCTTCGGTCCTTTTTATTATCACTGATAAATTAGCTTATTAAAAAAATGAAAAGAAATGAGGGAGCATCAAATAAAAAGGTAACGAGTGTAGTGATCAGAAGTGAGTAACTCTGCATCAATCCCGAAACAATCCATTAACAGCAAGGTTATTTCTATAAATTTGCCTCAAAAAATCGTCTGATATGAAATCATTTAACCGCGCTTTTATATTATTTTTAGTGTGTATGATCCGGTACAGTTTAGTTAACGCCCAATCAACACCTATGACCCAAACCTCTGCCAGCAATCCACTACAAAACAACCGGATCAAAATTGATTCCATCGATAAAAAATTGATAGCCTTACTGGGCGAACGCGAGAGGGTAGTAAAAGAGATAGGCATTTACAAAGCAAAAAACAATATACCGGCCCTCCAGGCCGATCGTTTTAAACAGGTACTGGAGAAAACTGTCGAAGCCGGAAAACAGGAAGGGCTCTCCGCCACATTCGTTACCGAACTTATGAACGCTATCCATAAAGAAAGCCTGCGCATTGAGGAAGAAATTAAGGCTCAAAAACAATAGCCGGTGTAAAAAATACACTATAATTTAAAATGCATTTTAGCGCATCAAATTTGTAAGCAATTTCTATACGAGTTATCGTTCAATGTATTTATTATCAATTAATTAAACTAAGATAAAATTTGGTATTAAGGCGTATCAATTTGCCCGTCACGACCTTTTGAGGTGATAATTTATATCGTGATTTTTGCTTTTTTTTAATTAAGTTTAATAAATTTGACAACTCCGGTTAGCCACAGTCCAGGCTTGTAACCAAGCCGGTAAGCCTATTAATTAAACTCATGCAAAAAAAGTATTTAATTGCCTGTTTGATCGCGGGCGGATTATTAAAGATTGGCTTTGTCAGGGCCCAGGGTAAAGCGCCTTATTCGGTAATGGGTAAATCGGTCAAGGTGATTGTCTCTGAGCAAAAGGCCGGGTATAAATTTAAAGAAACCGAAACCCTGAAGTTTGCAGATAAGCCTCAACCTGCAGAAACAGAGGTGGCAGTTTTTATTGATCCGGCCAAAACATTCCAAACGATGATAGGAATTGGTGGTGCGCTTACAGATGCGGCAGCCGAAACCTATGCTAAACTGCCAAAAGATAAACAGAAAGAATTTTTAACCGCTTACTATAATAAAGCCAAAGGCATTGGTTACTCCTTTGGTCGCACCAATATTCAAAGCTGTGATTTTTCGAGCGATAGCTACAGTTATGTAAAAGATGGTGATAAGGACTTAAAAACCTTCGATATCAGTCATGATAAAACCTACCGGATTCCTTTTATTAAAGCGGCCGCAGCGGCTGCGGGAGGTAAACTGACCATGTTTGTATCACCCTGGAGCCCTCCTGCTTTTATGAAAGATAATAACGATGTACTGCGTGGAGGTAAGCTCAAAAAGGAATTTGATCAAAGCTGGGCCAACTTTTACGTTAAGTTTATTAAAGCTTATGAAAAAGAAGGTGTCCCTATATGGGGCCTTTCGGTACAAAACGAACCGATGGCTAAGCAAACATGGGAATCATGCATGTATACTGCCGAAGAGGAGCGTGATTTTGTAAAGAACTTTTTGGGCCCAACCTTGCAAAAACAAGGCCTGGCCAATAAAAAACTGATAGTTTGGGACCATAACCGAGATTTGCTTTACCAACGCGCCAGCACTATCCTGGAAGATCCGGCAGCGGCCAAATACATCTGGGGTATCGGTTTCCATTGGTATGAAACCTGGACCGGGGCAGGCCAAAATTTTGAAGCTACCCGCCGTACCCATGAAGCATTCCCAGGCAAAAACTTGGTATTTACCGAAGGTTGTATCGAAAAATTTGATTTCAACAAGATCAATGACTGGTCGCTTGGCGAACGTTACGGCCTTTCAATGATCAATGACTTCAATGCCGGTACCGTTGCCTGGACCGACTGGAACGTATTGCTTGACGAAAACGGCGGGCCAAATCACGTAGGCAACTTTTGCTTTGCCCCGGTACATGCCGACCTGCGCAACGGAAGCCTCATCTACACCAGTTCATACTATTACATAGGCCATTTCTCTAAATATATTCACCCCGGTGCAAAACGCATTAGCGCGGTAGCCAGCAGGGATAAGCTGTTAACAACCGCTTACCAAAACCCCGATGGCTCAATTGCAGTGGTGGTAATGAACAAAACCGACGAAAAAATAGATTACAGCCTTTGGATAAAAGGAAAAGCGGCAGGCACTACTGCCCTGCCGCACTCAATTGCTACACTTATAGTGAAGTAATCTTTATAAAAATCTTTAGTTTAATCAATCAACTAAATCTCTGGTATGGTGGGTCATTTATGATCCACCATTATCATTACCGGGAAGTGGTCGCTGGGCTCCTTAGCCTCATATTTATCCGATCCTTTAGCCTTTGCCCTGTAGGTATCCGTTAAGATCCCGTATCTCTTTACCGTAAAATCTTTGGTTACAAAAATATGATCGATACGGCCGCTGGTTTTACCATTAGCATCGAAGTCATTAAAAGTACCATTGGTAGCATATTTTATGGGCGATAGCTCATAGCTATCCTTCAACGTCCCCGAGTTATTGATTACCGCGTAGCTGTCAGACGTTTGATCAACATTAAAATCGCCCGATAAAATAGCCGGCGAGTTGCCGCCTAACTCTTTCACTTTTTTCAATACCAGTTTTGCGCTCTCACGGCGGGCAACAACACCTATATGGTCCATATGCAGGTTAAAATAGTAAAACTTGTACCCGGTTTTTATCTCCTGGAAATATCCCCATGAGCAGATTCTTGGAAGTGCGGCATCCCAGCCTTTGTTGGGCTTGTTGGTGATCGGCGCCATCCAGAAATCGCCATGTTTCAACAGTTTAAATTTATCCTTTTTGTAAAAAATGGCCGAGAACTCGCCGGCAGTTTTACCATCATCACGGCCTATGCCGGTATAAGCGTACTGGGGCATGGCCTGTTTTAAACCATTAAGCTGGTGTACCAAGCCTTCCTGGGTGCCAAAAATATCCCAGTCATGAAAGCGGATGAGCTGTGTTATAACCGGCAGGCGTTGTTTCCAGCCATTACCTCGTACGGAATCATCGTTTGTGGCATTATCATTGCGCAAATTATACGTAGCAATAGTAAGCTGATGTTGGCCATAACTTGCTGAAACAGAAAGTATAGCCATAAATAACAAAGAAAGTAGTTTTTTCATAGTAGTATTTAGATAAGACGCCAACAGCACTTGAACAAAGTTAAAAGTAAATATTACGTTATAACATAAGTTATACACTGAAGAGTATTTAACCTGCGAAAACTTACGAGGGTTCAAAATTTTGTAAGCCAGGAGTAATTCTATTCAGAATTTAGAGAAACATGCAAGGAGGCCGGGAACAAGCTTAGCTTCGCATTGGCGGTATCGCTACTATCCCGAATATTGGTTGGTGTGTTTACTCAAACACTACCGTTTTGTTCTTGTAAACAAATACCCGGTCTTCAAAAACAAGCTTCAATGCTTTGGCTAATACGGCGGTTTCCACTTCCTGGCCGGCTTTTACCATGTCTGTCCAGCTATATGAGTGATTTACTGGAACAATTTGCTGGGCAATGATCGGCCCTTCATCCAATTCATTTGATACGTAGTGCGCTGTTGCCCCTATGAGTTTCACACCCCGTTCAAACGCCTGTTTATAGGGATTGGCACCTATAAACGCGGGTAAAAACGAGTGATGGATATTAATGATCTTCATCGGAAATTCAGCCACAAACAAGGGCGACAGGATCCGCATAAATTTAGCCAATACCACGTAATCAGGAGTATATTGTTTAATGGCACCGATCACCTGTTGTTCAAATTCAGCCTTGCTTACCTGTTCATGGCTGATATGATAAAAAGGAATGTCAAATCGCTCGCATATGTTTTGCAGCTTGGCGTGATTACCAATAACGCATTGCACACTTGCGCCCAGGGTATTAAAGTGGTTACGCACCAGGATATCGCTCAGGCAATGATACTCTTTGGTAGCCAGTACAACCACTTTCTTCACGGGCTCAGGATTTACTGAAATATAAGCCCCTTCGGGCAGTATCTTACGTAATGAATCTTCGAGGCCGGCGTCGTCGCCTTGTTCAACTTCCAGGCGCGTAAAAAAAACATTTTCGTTATGATCAACATGCTCACGCATGGAAACTATATTGAGCAGGTGTTTGGCTAATGTTGCAGATATGGCCGCCACAAGGCCCACTTTGTCTTTACACTGTATTACAATAATCATGGTTTAATGATACAAAGAATTTTGCTGAATATACAACAGGCATTTCCCTTTAAATTATTTTACAACTTATTGTAGCAAAGCCATGTGCTGTACCGTAAGGTATCTTATAAACCCACAATTATGAAAATTATCCTGTTAGCAGCATCCGTAATTTTATTAGGTAGTATAACCGCCTGCAATAAAGGCAACCTTCCCGGCCCGGGCAGCAGCAGTATAGTTGGAAAATGGCGCTGGGTAAAATCAGTTGGCGGTATTGGCGGCTTTACCGTTACGTCACAAAGCAGCGGCTACAATATTCGAAATGAATTTTATGCTGATAGCAGTTTCAAAAGGTTCCAAAACGACGTGCTGCAGATCAGCGGCAATTTCCGCACTACTCCAAACTATCAATATAGCCCAACAGAAAAGGCAGATATATTATTGATCTCCGGGCCTACGCTTGATACTCGCGCGGTTTCATACCTCATCAGGCACGATACGCTTTACCTGAACGAGATTTATATAGCCGACGGGTATAATGAGATATATGTGCGGATGAAATAATTGCCGTTACTCCCCCCGGCACCGCTATGCTCGTTACCTCCTCTCTAAATAAGCATAAAGAGAGGAGGTGTTTTTTACCCTCTTTGCAACGCAGAGAAGAACACCGGCGGGGTGAGTAAACTATAAACTACGCTCACCCTATATAATAGTTACTTAGCGTAATGCCCTATCTTCATCATATCCCGCACGGCACTCGCTAATGAAATCTTTTCGTTATTATCAAGTTCCTTTTTCTTTTCGCCGTCATTAAACTGATAGGTAATACGCCCGTTATAATCGCTTTCGGCACTTATTTCAAAGTCATTGTTTTTGTATTTTACCTTCCCATTGGGCGAGATCCTGCTGATGCCCGTGCTATCAGCGGTAAAATACACGTGCCCCCAGTATTCAATCCGTCTTTCTCTGCCATTGCCATTTTCAGAGATTACTGTATGTCTTCCACCTATGTGGCAGGCATCTAACAAGGCTATTAAACCTATGACAACCAATACATAACCTAATAATTTTTTCATGTTGTTGTTTTTTTAATGTGATTATTTTAATTGATGCTGCTCTTTGATATTGAGCAGTTTTATAAAGCAGGAGCCGAGCGATAAAAACCAAACCGACCAACCCAGGTGGGCCAATCTTTGAATAAGCCCGGTATAATTGTTTTGAATGGTAGCCGAAGGAATGAAGCGGATAAAGATGAGCAGCATAATACCCAGGCTTAATAGCGAAAGCTTCCTGATCTGTCTGAACTCCTCTCCCCGCCATAAAATAGCGGAAAGCAGCGCACCTGCGTAAAGCAGTAAAAACACCGGCCCGGATGCCGAATGCAGTGGGTTGCCTGCATGAAATATAGCCGCCCAGCCAAACATGATAGGGAAACCTATCACCCCGAACACCGGCAGGATATTAAGCCCCAACTGGCTGCACGCAATAAACAGGCCCGCCATAAAAAACACACTGAGCACTGTATTAAGCAGCGTAAATGTTTCCATCAGCGTTTCAGATTTTGTGCGGATAGCGCCCAACTCACTGATTGTATTGCTGAAATGATTGTAGTTGCCATGCACAAATCCACAAACAATGGTTGAAAGCCAAAATACAATGGGAATAATGATGCCGGTATAGAGTAGCGGTTTAGTGTCCATTTTAATAATATTCAACTTGTTTTTCTTTCGATTAAAACAAAGTTAATATTAAACATGGTACTATACAATACATAGTACTATATTTTTTGTTTTATTTTTTCAAGACTGTTTAATGGCTTCGCTAAAATGTGTTAGTTTAAAAATGGATTGACGAAAACCTGAATTGATTTAGATGCACTTCGCTCTTGTTAGGCAGGGAGGCAATACAGCATAGGATCACAGAGATGAAACAGATGCCGGTTATACCATACTTTTATTCACCATTACAAAAATGTGCTAACTTCGCGGCATGTATCAGTTGATAAAACCCATCCTGTTTAAGTTCGATCCGGAAAAAGTCCATTACTTTGTTACCCGCAACCTGAAGCGCTTTAATCGTTTTCCGGGTGGTGCATCGTTAAGTAAAGCGATGTGGGATGTAAAAGATCCGAAGCTTGAACGCGAGGTTTTTGGTCTGAAGTTCAGGAACCCGGTTGGCCTGGCTGCAGGTTTTGATAAAAACGCCGAAATGATGGGCGAAATGGCTAACCTCGGTTTTGGTTTTGTTGAGATTGGCACTGTTACACCGCTGCCGCAACCTGGTAACGAAAAGCCACGCATGTTCCGCCTGCCGGCAGATAGTGCGCTCATCAACCGCATGGGTTTCAATAATTTTGGTGTAGATATAGCTGCTGAACGAATCGCCACCTTCAGGCGCGATCCGAAAAATATCAACAAACAACTAATCATTGGCGGCAATATCGGTAAAAACAAGGTTACCCCTAACGAAGATGCTGTTAGCGACTACATTAAATGTTTTGACCGCCTGTTTGATGTAGTTGATTATTTTGTAGTAAACGTAAGTTCACCCAATACCCCGGGCTTGCGTGCCCTGCAGGAAAAGGGGCCTCTGATGGAAATCCTGAACACATTACAGCAACGCAATAGTAAACATGGTATCAGCAGACCTATCCTGCTAAAAATAGCGCCTGATTTAACTGATTCCCAACTGGACGATATTGTTGATATTGTGCAGCAAACAGGCATAGCCGGGGTAATTGCCACCAATACCACTATCAGCCGTGAAAACCTTTCATCTCCATCGAAATTAAAAGGAGAAACCGGCGGTTTGAGTGGTAAGCCACTTACCCAACACTCAACAGAAGTTATTGCTTATCTGCATAAAAAATCTAACGGATCATTCCCCATCATCGGAGTGGGGGGGATTCACTCTGCGGAGGAAGCCATTGAGAAGCTAAACGCGGGCGCTTCATTGGTACAATTGTATACCGGTTTTATCTATGAAGGGCCGGGGTTGATTGGCAGGATCAATAAAAAAATTCTGAAACATGATTCTTAGAATTTAAGGATTGCCGGAGTTTACATTTGAAGCGTGCCCGTCAGAACACGGGCTTGGAATATTTTTATATAACTGTAATCTATAATTGTTTCCCATCTTTTGTGATATAAACGCTGGACAGGTTCTCCCAATTGCTTTTGATCTTATTGTATAGATCAATGCTTACCGAACTGCTGATGTATACCGCATTTACCCTGTTCGGATCTTTGTAAGCATTTTCTAATTGCTGAATGGTTATACCAGCTAATACCTTGTTCAACTCAAAATTAAAAACCATGTTGTAAGTTGAGCTTTTTTCGACAACTACATTATTAACATTAAGGTTAACATTAAATAAATCCGAATTTCCGATATACAAAGAAGTAAGGATGCCTTTGGAATTGGTAAAGGTTCCGTTTAACTCAAAGGTAAGGTCCGAATGCTGGGATTTTCTCATCAGTAATCTTGATTTAACGTCTTTATAGGAGCCTACCGGCAGTTGAATATCACCAACATAAGGATTGGATGAGAGCATATCGACCTTTTTTTGAACGGTAATTGTTGAATCTACAGTGCCATTTCCCAGGGATCCGTTAAAGCTAATCTGGTCAATAAAAATAGTAGCTGAATTCCACGTAACTGCGGGGCTAATAGCAGATGAGTCCACAGTAGCATTCAATTTTAGGAACTTACTTTCCAATGAGGATTTTACTCCATTAATTGTTTTAGCCTGGGCAAAATAAGAAATTTTGGTTGATCCTGTTTGTGTGGATTTATAGGAGTTTTTATCTTTTTGACATGAGATAGTCAGTGCAGAAGCGGCAATTATAATAGTATATAAGTACTTTTTCATTATGCGATAAGTTAAGTAGGGTTAAAGATAAAAAGCTTTTTGGATGTTTTATACAGATGATAAAAATTGAACATTATGATTAGAAATATGCAATGTCCTGTCTCTATACTCGCGTTGTAATTAGATTGCAAAATCATAATACAAAAAAAGTCCCGCCGGAAACCGGCAGGACTTTAAATTTTTTTCTTCCGAAGAAAGAGAGAATTATTTGCCTAATGCGATATCTAAAGCTGCATTGTTTTTAGCTATCTGGCTGTGTTTTGATTCAGCAGAACGGCTTCCGTATTCAAGGTTAGTAGCCAGTTTCAAGAACTGTACTTCTAAGCGTGAAAAAGTTTTATTTCTCCTGTCTTTTCTTTTTAAACGAGTAACGCCCATTGTCTTTTATTTTAAATTTTTTTAACCCTGAGGTCGGAAGCGGATTCGAACCGCTGTAAAAGGTTTTGCAGACCTCTGCCTAGCCACTCGGCCATCCGACCCTTTTTTAAGGACTGCAAAGATAGTAATTATTTTTAGCGGGCAAATTTATTTGAACGAATTTCTTTTTATTTCTGAACATAATATGGCCGTAGCTATCGCTACATTCAATGATTCGGCATAGCCTATCCGGGGTATAGTTACTGTTTTATCTATTAACTGCTGTATTTCAGGGCGTAAGCCATTACCCTCGTTGCCCATAGCCAGTAAACCCTCATGGCCTAAATTAGTGCTATAGATATTTTCGCCATCGAGCATAGCGCCAAATAAAGGAAGCTTTATTTCGGGGATGATAGTTATTAAATCGCCGTAATGCACATTTACCCGTGCTAATGAGCCCATGGTAGCCTGCACCACTTTGGGGTTATAAACATCAACGGTATCATCTGAGCAAATAATATCGGTAATGCCAAACCAGTCGGCCGTGCGGATAATGGTGCCCATATTGCCGGGGTCCTGCACCCCGTCAAGCACCAGCGAGAACTTGTTTTTCAGTAAGTTATAATTTAATTCGGGCCATTTTGGTATTTTAATCAAACCAATTACCTCTTGCGGGGTTTTCAAACTGCTGATCTTTTCCAGATCGGTCAATGAAATTTCCTGAAAATTTATTTTTCGGGATAAATTCATCATTTTTGGAGCAATTTCAGATGTATGGTATATAGCATCAACCTGGTATGCCGCGTTTACAAATTCAACAACTGATTTGTAACCCTCAACCAAAAACAAGCCATGCTCTTTACGGAATTTTTTATGTTGTAAGGATTTTAATAAACTGATCTGTGATTTTGAAAGCATATACTAAGCCTGCTGTTTACCGCCTTACAATATTAAGTATTTTACTGGTTATTATCGGTTCGGGCTGCAGCATTACCCGTGGCATCCGCAAAGACCAGGCACTGGTACGCAAAATTACTATAAAAGGTATTGATGAGCAATTTGCCGAGACCGCTATAAATTATGTGGATAAGGAGCAACAACCCAATAACTGGCTCAATTTGCAGCTGTACTATACTTTTAGCAATAAGGGGAAGAAAAATATAGGCGAGGCTCCCGTTGTTGTCGATAGTAACCTGATCGAGTACTCTCGTGTACAGATGGAAAAATACATCCGGAGCCGTGGTTACCTGAAAGCGAAGGTTACCGACAGTGTGGTGATAAAAAAGCAAAAGGCTGAATTGATTTTTACTGCTGATGAAGGCCCTATGTTTCGCATCCGCAAATTTACTGATAGTATTGCCGATAATAATATTAAGGCGTTGTATAGTGGTAACCGTAACAGGATATCACACATACAGCCGGGTGGCAGGTTTGACACCGATAGCTTAGCTTACGACCGCGACCAGCTCTATTTGCTGATGAAGCATAATGGCTACTACGACTTTTACAGGCAGTACATCAATTTTACCTATGATTCTACCTTTAACAACAGTGTGGTTGATGTAAAAATGATCATTGACAACCCGGCGGGGAAAACACAGCACCCGGTTTATACTATCAACAATACATTAATTACGATATCAAACAGCCAGGGGCGTACGCCGGGTAAAGTTGATACGATACAAGTTGATTCACAATTCAGGTTTGTTGACTACTCAAAAAGGTTTAAACCAAGGGTAGTAACCGAGTATGTTTTTCAGAAAAAAGGCGAAATATACGATATTGATAAGCAAACACGCACCACCACGCGCTTATCCGAATTAAATGTTTTCAGAAATGTGCCCAACCCCGTTTACGAAAAACTGAAAGATAGCTCTAACAGGCTTAATACCCGGATAGATATCGTGCCGCTTAAACGGATGAGTGACCGTGTAGAAGGTGAGGTGCTTTTTAGCGGCGGTCGTTTTGGTTATAACGTGGGCAATACTTTTACCGACAGGAATTTATTTAAACAGGCCGCTATATTGCAGCTGAAAGTTAACTGGAGTATCCTTTTTGATAACGGCAACAATGTGGGCAACGATCACAGTAGTATCCAAAACCAGGAGTTTAGGGTAGGAGCACAGCTTGTCTATCCGCGGCTATTGCTTCCGTTCAAATTTCCATTTCTTGGTAAATTTGCGGTTCCGCACACTACTTTTTCATCAAACTATTCATTGTTTTACCAAAAAGATTTGGTTAAGCGCGAAAGTTTTATCAATTCCATTACTTACGACTTTTTTGATACGCCGTATAAAACACATACTATTACGCCTATTAACATTGAGTTTTCGAGAGGTATAATTGATCCGGCTGCAAGGGCGGCGCTGCTTGCTCAAAACAGGTACTCCTATGTTTATTTAATCGGGCGTACGGTTTTTACATCCGGTAGTCAATACACTTACCAGGTTAATGCCATAAAGCTTAATGGATATGAAAATTTCACCTATTTCCGCAGCAGCTTAGATATTGGCGGAAATTTCCTTAACCTGGTAAGTAATCTTACCAATGCACCTAAAGATACTCTTGGACAACACAAGCTTTTTGGATATACTTTTGCGCAGTATACCAAGGTTGAGCTTGATACGCGCATCTACCGAAACTTTGGCGGCGAAAAACAATTTGTTTTCCGCATAAACCCGGGTATAGGCATCCCTTACGGTAATAGCAATCAGCTTATTTTTGAAAAGAATTTTTATGCAGGTGGAGCCAATGATATCAGGGCCTGGTTGCCGCGCACATTAGGCCCGGGACAATTTAACCGGGGCACATATTATGGCACTGATGTTAATAACCGGGCACGCCTGAAATATCTTGATCAGTTTGGCGAGATTAAATTTATCACCAATGCCGAGTACCGGTACCTGTTGGCCAATAACTTTTTTGGTGCAAAACTTAAAGGTGCATTTTTTGTCGATGCCGGCAACGTATGGCGTTTGCACAACGAGCCCGATAACCCCAACGGTCAGTTTAAATTAAACAACTTTTTAAGCTCAACGGCTGTAGGTATAGGTACAGGGTTGAGGTTTGATTTAAGTTTCTTCGTTTTTAGGCTTGATGCCGCCTTTAAGCTTAAAGACCCTCAATTTAGCGGAGCTAACCAATGGGTGCTGATTAACCATGCCGGCGAACTGTTTAGCAGAGGTTCATTCAAACAGGCTTACAAAGCAGCCAACGGAGAAGATTACAACTTTATGCAGTTGAACTTTGGTATTGGATTACCTTTTTAAGATTTTTAGGTAAAAGGATAAAGGTGAATGGCAAAAGGTAGCTGCAGCTTTACGTTTGCATCTGTTTTAAACCTTTTACTTTTCGTTTTGCTTTCACCTCTCCCTAAAAAACCTTTAACCTTTCGCCTTTGACCTTTTACCTTCCTTCTAAAACATATTCTTCAGCCCGTCGATAATGCTTTCAAAGAAGGTTGGAATGCTTAATCCATTGTGATAATTGAAGTATAGAAATACACAGAAGATCACTAACGCAATAATGATGAACCGCTTAAACATATAGGCCAGCAACACCAGTAACAGCGGGATAGCTATCAGTAATACCCAGCTGATATGGAACGGACTTAGTTTACTATCATGCTTGTAAATGTAGTATAGTATGGCATGTGTGCCGGAATCGTTCATGTGTTTGGCGTACAGGAAGGTTGAACGATCAAGCTTGTGTCGATAAAAAGCCGTGCCTTTGTCAAACTTAAGTTCTTCGGTAAAACCGTTCATTACAAAGGTGAAAACGCCGTTTACATTTTCCTGTATCACCCCTGCTGTATCGGTGGCAACTACGGCTACCTCATCAACCGCAAAGGGGTTTTCTTTAATTACAAAATGGTTGATAGCAGTTTTATCGGCAAACGCAAAGCTGTGTGCTGCTGTAATAAGGCAAAAAATAAGTAAAAGTTTTTTCATGGTTTGATAGAAAGCTCTTTTCGGTGCTGTAATTATCTGCAATAAAAATAGCGTTTTTTATGAGCTATCGGTTAAGGAAATAAATACTCATGTTAAGTACGCTGGCAAAGCTTACCCATAATAAATAGGGGACAAGCAACCACGAAGCAGTACGGCTAAATTTATTAAACCAGTTAATATTTACTATAATACTAAGCCACAGTAAAATGATTACAACCGCAGCTGAGGCTATTTGATGCATGCCAAAGAATACTATCGACCACGAAAAATTTAAAATAAGCTGAATAAAGTATACCGAACGGGCAATAATGTAAACCGGCTTACGGCTGCGGTTTTTCCAAACAAGATAAGCGGCGGTTGCTATCATAATATAAATTACAGTCCATACCGGCGCAAACAGCCAGGGAGGCGGATTAAATGAAGGTTTTTTGAGCGTGCTATACCAGCCGGCAATTTCGGGCCGGGTTACCAGTGAGGCAACAAAGCCAATAAATAATACAATCAGCAAACTGACGAGGTATGCGAAAAATTGAAAACGTTTGGTTGATACAGCTACGGGCATAATGTTATTTGAACCGTTAAAAGAAGCGTAAGTTTTATTGCGAACGAATAATCTTTAAAACTAAATAAAATGAACATAACCATTAGCTAAAGCAACCGTTTTGCAATAAATACACAACGGTTAGGTGGTATTAACAGTTAAATGTTAGTTTAGCCCATATGATAAAAGCCTACAGGTTGTATACCGGCGATGACGGTCACTCGTATATAGAAAAAGGAATGGTTGAATTAGGTCCGCTTAATGAAGCATTGGCCATCAGGTTTCAGGAATCGGAACCGCATGCGTTTTATGATTATCATAATGCCCCAACTAATCAGTATGTAATAACCCTTATGGGTACCTTGGAATTTGAAACCTATCCCGGCGAAAAATTTATACTTAAGCCTGGCGAAATCCTGATAGCCCAGGATACCACAGGAACTGCACACAAATGGCGGCTGATGGATGATGAGCCCTGGAAACGGGTGTATGTTAGCTTTGATCCGGAAAAACCGATAAATTTTGTGGCTGATAAATAAGAACTGTTGCTACAATTGTGGAGGTACGTAATATTCCTTTTACAAATACTGGTACAAAACCCGACAAAATTTTAATAGTTATAGCAAATCAGTATTTTCGGCAAATACCCTTATAATCCTCAAATGAAAGATACCAAACAAAACTACCGTCGTCATTTTTTAAAAACCACCGCTGTAGGCACGCTTGCGGCTATGGGCGTACCTTCAATTGTTTCATCGGCTTTAGCTGCCGAAAGACCTGCAAAAAAGCTAACCTTTAACCAGGGCGATGTAGTGCTTTTTCAGGGCGACTCCATTACCGACTGGGGGCGTGACCATAGCAAAACCGAACCCAATACTAGCAGCGCTTTAGGCTCGGGCTATGCTTTGTTAACTGCTTCACAATTGCTGCTTAAACACGCTGATAAAGGTTTAAAAATCTACAATAAAGGTATCAGCGGTAATAAAGTATATCAGCTTGCCGAGCGCTGGGATACCGATTGTCTTGCCCTTAAACCAAACATATTAAGTATTCACATAGGCGTGAATGACTTTTGGCATACCCTTACCAGTGGTTACAAAGGCACAATAGATACTTATATCGCCGATTACAGGGCGTTGCTTACCCGTACCAAACAAGCCCTGCCCGATATTAAACTGGTGATCTGCGAGCCCTTCGCCGAAAAAAAAGTGAAGGCCGTTGATGATAAATGGTACCCTATATTTGATACCTTCCGTAAAGCTGCTAAAGATATTGCTGCAGAGTTTGATGCGGTATTTGTGCCTTACCAATCGGCATTTGATAAAGCCGAGCAAACAGCACCGGCAACTTACTGGAACCTTGATGGCGTACACCCCAGCGTAGCCGGCGAAGCCCTCATGGCCCAAACATGGTTGAAAGCTGTTGGGGCTCTTTAGAAGGTAAAAGGATAAAGGTGAAAGGCAAAGGTAGCTGCGGCTTTGCAAATAAAAGGTAAAAGGCTAAAGGTGAAAGGCAAAAGGTAGCTGCAGTTTTGCATGCTTCTTGGTGTATCTTTGGCCTTTCTATTTATCGCATTTTAAAAGCCTTTCGCCTTTTACCTTTCTGCTTTCACCTCCTCCTAAAGAACCTTTCGCCTTTAACCTTTCACCTTTCGCCTTAAAACAAAAAGCGTATCTTTGCGCGTAAATGATTGCTATAAATAACCTTACGTTCGAGATTGGTGCGCGGGCCCTTTATGATGAAGCCAACTGGCATATTAAACCCGGTGAAAAAATTGGTTTAATTGGTGCCAACGGTACAGGTAAAACTACCCTTTTAAAAATTATTGTAGGCGACTATAAGCCTACTTCCGGAACGGTATCAATGGCTAAGGACCTTACTATGGGTTACCTTAACCAGGATCTGCTTTCATATTCATCTGATAAAAACATCGTACATGTGGCCATGGAAGCCTTCGAGCGCCAAAACCAGCTGCACGACGAGATCGAGAACCTGCTTAAAAAGCTGGAAACGGATTATAGCGAAGACCTTTTAAATAAACTGAGCGACAAGCAGCACGAGTTTGAATTGCTCGATGGTTACAATATCGAATATAAAGCACATGAGATTTTAGCCGGTTTGGGCTTTAGCGATGAGGATTGCAAGCGTAAGTTGAGCACCTTTTCGGGCGGTTGGCGGATGCGTGTTATGCTGGCCAAGATTCTGTTGCAGGCACCCGATATCCTTTTGCTGGATGAGCCTACCAACCACCTTGACTTACCATCTATCCAATGGCTGGAAGACTACCTGAAATCATTCCCCGGCGCCATCATTATCGTGTCGCACGATAGGTGGTTCCTGGATAAAGTGATCAACCGTACCGTTGAATCGCGCAAAGGCAAGCTTACCGTTTACGCGGGCAACTACTCTTTCTATCTCGAAGAAAAGGCCCTGCGCGAAGAAATTCAGCGCGGTGAGTTTAAAAACCAGCAATCAAAAATTAAACAGGAAGAGCGTTTGATCGAGCGTTTCCGTGCTAAGGCTTCTAAAGCTAAAATGGCGCAATCCCGCATCAAAATGCTGGATAGGATGGAGCGTATTGACGATGTGGATGACGATAATCCATCCGTTAACTTCGCTTTCCGTTTCAGCAAGCAATCGGGCAGGCACGTGATCACTTTAGAGGATATCACCAAAAAATACCCTGCTATCGATATTCTTGACCACGCCGAAGCTGTAATTGAAAAAGGTGATAAAATTGCCCTCATCGGTGCCAACGGTAAAGGTAAATCAACGCTGTTGCGTATCATCGCATCGGCCGATAAGGATTATACAGGTACGGTAACTACCGGTCATAACGTAACTACTACTTTTTTTGCACAGCACCAGCTGGAGTCCCTGCACCTCGAAAACCAGATCCTGCAGGAGCTGCAATCATTCGCCCCAAAACATACTGATACCGAGTTGCGTACCATTTTAGGTTCGTTTTTGTTTACCGGCGATGATGTGTTCAAGAAGATCAAGGTATTATCTGGGGGTGAAAAATCGCGTGTGGCTTTAGCTAAGGCACTTACCGCCGATGCCAACTTCCTGGTACTGGATGAGCCTACCAACCACCTGGATATGCAGTCGGTTAATATCCTGATCCAGGCGCTTGACCAGTACGAGGGTACTTTCATTGTGGTATCGCACGACAGGTATTTCCTTGATAACGTAGCCAACAAGATCTGGTTTATAGAAGATCAAAAGATTAAAATTTATCCGGGTACTTATGCCGAATTTGACGAATGGTATGCCAAACGTAAACTGGAACCCAAAGCAGCTGCACCTGCACCTCAGCCTAAAAAAGAAGAGAAAAAGCCCGAGCCGGCTAAACAGCCGCAAGGCGAAAACAAGCATCAGCAGCTTAAAAAACTAAATCAGGACCTGGCTAAAATGGAACAACAAATTGCCGACCTTGAAAAAGAGGTAAAGCAGTTTGAAACCCAGCTGACCGACGAGAAAATATACAGCGATAACGCCAAGTTAAAGCAAACCAACGCTACTTACAGCGCCAAACAAACCGAGCTGAAACAAATGCAGGACAAGTGGGAAGCCCTAGCCGAGCAGATTTTGGAGTTGGAATCGTAAACCCCACCCAACCCTCCCCGAAAGGGAGAGGGCTTTGATGAGCGTGTGGAGTAAACTGTTATTGTGAATTAACGTCCCATCAATTAACGTCCCATCAGGGTCTCTCGAAGAGGGCCCTGATGAACACGAAAGTCGCTATTGCGTTGTAATAGCGACTATAAACCTAAATTAATAAATGACCAATCAATACCGTAGCCTTGTCATTGCTATAATAATATCCAGTTGCCTTATTATAGTTGGGGCAGGTCACGGCGCGGTACCAATGATGTTGATTGAAATCATGGCCCCGATAGCAAAAGGGCTTAAGTTTTCATTACAACTATCCAATAATAATGAAAGACACCCTTGCGGCATCAGCGTTGTTCTTTTTTATCGGACAACTTTTGTTGTTTTTCGGTACACACAGAATGCATGTAATTACACGGCTTATTGGTGTTATATTTATGTGGACAGGTTTACTTTACCAGACACACAATATGTCCAACGATGGTGGTGCTAAGTTTACATTTGCTACAGGCGCCCCATTCTTATTTTTATCAATTGCATTGTTTAGTTTTGATGTCAGGCAGAATTGGCTGCAGGATAAAACAAATATTGAAGAGGAATGAAATTGATGAGATTTTTTTTGAGTATTGCGCTCTTTATCTTATTTGCTCAACAAAGCTTTGCACAACAATCCCCCTACAACAACAACGTTTACTCGCCGACTATAAAAAGCGTTGAGTTTTATAACACTGCCAAGCAGGGCTCTTTCCCGGTTATTAATTTGGGGACCGATGAAAAGGTGCTGCTAACTTTCGATGACCTGCGCGGGGGCAGCCGTAACTATTATTATACCATTGAGCATTGCGATGCCAACTGGAACTCATCCAACCTTTCATCTGCCGAATACCTGCAAAGCTTTACCGACGACCGGCTGTACAATTACAGCTACTCAACCGGCACCATGCAAAAATATACCCATTATGAAATTTCGTTGCCCAACAATAACATCGCCCCCAAAATATCGGGCAACTATGTGCTGAAGGTTTATGAAGATGGCGATCAAAACAAAATGGTGCTTACCCGCCGCTTGTACGTGCTGGGCAAACGTGTTTCGATAGCTGCCGATCTGGTAGCTTCGGCCAATAATGCTACCCGGCAAACTAATCAAAAAATCAATTTTACGGTTGATTATTCGGGCCTTGTTGTGCAGAACCCGGCTTATGCTTTGCGTACTTTTATTATGCAAAACGCCCGTACTGAAACGGCGGTGCTTAATGGGCAGCCAACTTATATTCGTGGTTCGCAGTTAATTTATAATGATGTAAGCATTAATGATTTTCCGGGCCGTAACGAGTTCAGGCTGTTTGATATGCGTACGCTCAAACTTAACTCGCAAAGGGTAGCCAAAATTTACAAAGACTCCGTTAACGTAGTGGTACTGCTTGGCGACCCCGTGCGCGACCAGCCCAACTACATTTTTCAGTACGATAATGACGGCAAGTTTTACATCCTGAATAATGATGGTACCACGCCGGCCACCGATGCCGATTACGCTCACGTATACTTCACGTTATCAACCAATAAAAATCCTAAAGACGGAGCACCTTATGTGGTAGGCCAGTTTAACAATTACCGCCTTGATGATAGCAATAAGCTGCACCCACTTGACAATGGTAGGTACACCGTAAATATGCTGTTAAAACAAGGCGTGTACGATTACGAATACGTTTGGGTAGATGCCCAAACAGGCAAAGCTGATGATATCCCTTTTGAGGGCAGCCATTTTGAAACCGAAAACGAATACCAGGTACTTACCTATTATCGTCCTCCCGCGGCCCGTTGGGATGAGCTGGTTGGTTATAGGGAGTTGGTGACGAAGAGGTAGACCTCTCCTAAATCCTCTCCCTTTTGAGAGGGTTTTGAATACCAGCAAAGCAGGACTGGCACGAACTACTGACTACTTTAATAGTTAATAATTGCAGAGGCTTGCAAGTTGTAAACGATTTTGCTACCTGCGGGTTAATGGGGCAATTGGTTGTAAAGTAAAGTTCAAACATCTGCACAATCAATAGTTTTCATGTATTGTTAGATATTAAAGCGTAGGTGCCTGCTACAAATTAATAAATTTTCTGAATATCCATGCGGCGTAGTAAGCCCTCTCTAACAAAAAACGCCCTCCGGTTATCCGAAGGGCGTTTTATATGATCTAAAAAAATCAGCGATTATAATTTGCCAATTTCCTGAACAAGGTCAATCAGTTTGTTTGAGTAACCCCACTCGTTATCGTACCATGAAACAACTTTTACGAAGTTATCATTCAGGCCAATACCTGCTTTAGCGTCGAAAATTGAAGTACGCACATCGCCTTTAAAGTCTTCAGATACAACTTCATCTTCAGTGTAACCAAGGATACCTTTTAATTCGCCTTCAGAAGCTTCTTTCATAGCAGCTTTGATGGTTTCGTATGAAGCACCGTTTTTCAAACGTACAGTTAAGTCAACTACAGATACGTCGGCAACCGGTACGCGGAATGACATACCTGTTAATTTACCTTTTAACTGAGGTAAAACTAAACCTACTGCTTTAGCTGCACCTGTTGATGAAGGGATGATGTTTTGGTAAGCACCACGACCACCTCTCCAATCTTTTGCAGATGGGCCGTCAACTGTTTTTTGAGTTGCAGTAACAGCGTGTACAGTAGTCATCAAACCTTCTTCGATACCAAATTTATCGTCCAATACTTTAGCGATAGGAGCTAAACAGTTGGTAGTACATGAAGCGTTTGAAACGATGTTTTGATCGGCTTTCAACGCTTTGTGGTTAACACCCATTACAAATGTAGGGGTATCATCTTTTGCAGGAGCGCTCATTACTACTTTTTTAGCACCGGCGTCGATGTGTTTTTGAGCAGTTTCCTGAGTTAAGAACAAACCGGTTGATTCAATTACAACCTCAGCACCTACTTCATTCCATTTAAGGTTAGCAGGGTCTTTTTCGGCAGTAACGCGGATGGTTTTACCGTTAACAACCAAATGACCGCCTTCAACAGCAATAGTACCATTGAACTGACCATGGGTTGAATCGTATTTTAACATGTAAGCCATGTAATCCGGCTCAACAAGGTCATTAATACCAACAACTTCAATGTCTGGTCTTTCAATTGCAGCCCTGAATGCCAGGCGGCCAATACGGCCGAAACCGTTAATTCCTATTTTCATGATTTTTTAATTTTTACTTGAATAGTAGGTTAATAAATTATTTATGGGTTCTTTAATTATGTTAGTGATTTGCAGATCAGCTTCGGCGGCAGCTTCATACAAGTGTTCCTGAAAATTAAAAGCAACAGAGCCTGCAAAGTGAACAGACGTACCCGGGTGTTGCTGATATAAAGGTAACAAATATGTGGAAATTAGCTTGCTAAATCCTTTTTTTATGACGTTTTGCAGATGATGATCGTTTTTATTATCGAGATAAAAATCGGTAAATGAGCTTAAAAATAAAGCAGGTTGTTTTTGCCGGTAAACCTTTTCGAGCAGGTTTTTGCGGTCGGCATCGTATTTATGAATAAACTTTTTGCGGATAGATAGAGGCAGGGTATCGTTCATGAATTCCTTGATGAGCTGCCTGCCCAGCCAGTTGCCCGATCCTTCATCGGCCAGGATATAACCCAAGCCATAATTGTTTGGCCAAACTCTTTTTCCGTCATACCAGGCGGCATTGCTGCCGCTGCCGCAAATGCTGATAATGCCGGGTTCGTTTTTACAGCAGGCTATAGCTGCCCCGGCAATGTCATGCTCAACAGAAACTTTTCCGAACTTGAAAAAGGTTGAAAAAGCACTATGTACTATCTTCTTCCGTTCATCTGACGAGGCGCCCGCACCAAAAAAGTAGATGCGTCTGATCACTTCGGCGTGGTGTATAAGATTGATGTTTTTGTTGAGGAGCTGAAGGATGTGCTTCTCGTCGTTAAAATAGGGGTTTATGCCATTGGTTTTAAAGGAAGCAACAGTTCTTCCCTTATCAGTAAGCCTCCAATGTGCAAAGTACGATCCGCTATAAACAACTGCAATCATTAATAATCTATATCGATAATATATCCATCATTTGTAAAAGGTCTTCTTCAAGCTTAAACTCGTGCTGGTTAAGTGCTGCTTCCAGGTCTGTCATCATGATCTGATTGGCCTGCAAACCTACCATTTTTTGTGATTCGCCTGCAACCAAAGCGTTAACTGCTGCAAAGCCAAGCCTGCTGCCCAAAATACGGTCAAAGCTTGACGGTGCACCGCCCCGTTGCAAGTGGCCTAAGATAGTAACTTTTATGTCGTAATTTTTAACTTCTTGTTGTACAGCCTTTGCCACGTCATAAACACCGCCGTTTTTATCACCTTCGGCAACAATTACAATGCTTGATGATTTTTTGTTCATGTGACCCTCTTTAAGGTTTACGATCAAATCATCAATAGCGGTAGCGCGCTCGGGTAATAAAATAGCCTCGGCACCGCATGAGATACCTGCACGCAAGGCAATAGCGCCCGAGTCGCGGCCCATAACCTCTATAAAGAAAAGGCGGTCATGCGCATCGGCAGTATCGCGGATTTTGTCGATAGCCTGGATAACCGTATTGGTAGCGGTATCAAAACCAAGGGTATAGGTTGAACCGCAAAGGTCATTATCAATTGTACCCGGTACGCCCATTACTGCAATGTCGGGATACTTACGTGAAAAACGCAGAGCACCGGTAAAAGTACCATCACCGCCAATAACCACAAGGGCATCGATACCACGGGCTTTGGCGTTTTGGTATGCTATCTCCATGCCCTCGTAAGTTTTGAAAGGCAGGCAACGCGCGGTTTTTAAAATGGTGCCGCCCAAATTAAGGATGTTACTTACCGAGCGTTTATCCATTTCGTACATGTCGTTTTCGATAAGGCCTTTATAACCCTGCCTTATACCTACAACTTCCAGCCCGTTATACAGTGCGGTCCTCACAACAGCACGTATACAAGGGTTCATTCCGGGGGCATCACCACCCGAAGTTAAAACCCCTATTTTTGATATTTTACGCATCTTTCACTCCTTAAGTTTACGCTACGAAGATACTGTGTGTAAATTACACCATTAAATTTTATTTATTTTTTTTTGGATTAGGAATTAAGGCTATATCTTTAAACTTATTAACTAAATCTCACTAATAGTTTGGAACTAATGTTACCCAAGTTTGATTCCGTATTCTCGATTGACTGCGTGATATTCGGCTTTGAAGCCGGCGAGCTTAAAATTTTGCTTATTGAGCGAAACGAGGAGCCATATAAAGACTGGCTTGCACTGCCCGGCTATATTGTTGAGCAAGACGAGAGTATTGATGATGCGGCTGAGCGGATCCTGTATGAGCTTACTGGTTTACGTGATTTGCACATGCAGCAGTTTCATACTTTTGGCGAAGTGAACCGCCACCCCCAGGGCCGTGTAATTACGGTTGCTTACTATGCATTGATCCGCATAAACGGGCAAAAGGAATTACGACCGGTTACCCAATATGCCAAAAAAGCATTCTGGCATCCGGTAAGCGAATTGCCTAAACTGGCGTTTGACCATAGTGAGATCTTTAAAACAGGGTTCAATAAGATAAAGCGCCGACTACACTATCAGCCGATAGCGTTTGAGTTATTGCCCGAAAAATTTACGCTTACCCAATTGCAGTCGCTTTATGAGGCTGTTTTGGATAAGAAGCTTGATAAACGCAATTTTCGCAAAAAGATGCTCAGCTATGGCTTTTTGAAGGAGCTTGATGAAAAGCAGAAGGGAGTATCGTACCGCGCCGCTAAGCTCTACAAATTTGATAAACGCAAATACGGGAAGATTTTTCAGGGAGAGATGAATTTGGTGTAGCTTTTAGAGAGTCAGGAAGTTAGGATAGAGTCAGGAAATCAAGAGTCAAGAGCCAAGAAAGAAATAGAATTATAAAATAGAAGGGTTGGAAGATTTTCCAGCCCTTTTTGTTTTTAGTGATCTTTTCACCCCGTCATTATAAGGCACGAAGCAATGACGGGGTGGAGAGGGGCAGGTGCCCACTATCTGTAGAAAGTGTGGTGACACAGATATACGGACGACAGAACCATCCCATTCATTTGTTGAAGAACACGTAAAAAGCAAAAGGACCGGAAAATCTTCCAGTCCTTTTTAGCTTAAAATTTTAACGTCTTAGGTCTTGATTCTTGATGTCTTGCTTCTAACTATAAAGAAGAAGGTGCTAATTCCAAATGGTATTTCACCAGGTTATCTATAGGCGAGCGGATGATGTTGCCAACAACCATGCCATTTTCAGTAACTACTTCTTCCAACACGTTACGGAAGTTATAGCCTACCGAACCGATGCAGTTGAAAGTGTATTTTTTGTAATCAGGGTAGTGGGTTACCAGGTTACGGAAGAAATCTTCGAACGAGGTACGTACCAGGTTGCGTGAATATTCGATGTGTACGTTGTTATCGTAAACAAATTTGCTGAAGCTTGCGCAAAAACGGTTTGCACGCGGCTGGGTATAAACCTGCTCATTGATATCATCAGGAGTAAGTTTGTAAGTTTCCCAGAAAAGGGCACGTACAGGCTCGGGCATATAACCGCGCAGGTAATCTGTTAACAACTTTTTGCCGATGTAGCAACCGCTGCCTTCGTCACCAAGAATATAGGCGCCCGAATCAATATTGTGTACAACTTCTTTACCATCATAAATGCAGGTATTGGTTCCGGTACCTAATATGGCGGCAAAGCCTTCGGTGTTACCAAGCAAAGCACGGGCAGCAGCAAGTAAGTCATGGCCAATATTAACTTTAGCGCCGGTGAAAACTACTTTCATAGCTTCCTCAACAATTTTACGCATTTCGGGGGTTGAACAGCCGGCACCATAGTAATTTACCTCTGTGATCAGGTTTTTTTCAAGATCGGTTGGCAGGCTTTCGTTCAGTGACTGTATAATATACTCTGTACTTGAAAAGTAGGGGTTATAACCCTCGGTATTGAAGTAAACTTTTTTTCCCTCTTCGGTAACCAGGCACCAATTTGTTTTGGTTGAGCCACCGTCAGCAATTATGATCATAAATTTTTGTTTTTTTAAAAATCGGTTAAAAGTAGGATTTACTTATTGTAAAAAAAACACTTAGTATTTTAAAAAATGAAAATTGCGATTTTTACTTAAATTATAGCTACTTTTTTGTATAAATTAAACTTTAAATGGTGCTTTTATACCATTGTTATCAATAATTAATCAGGTCAACTATACCTTTTTTTAAATGTAAAGTTTACAGATAAGCAGTGCACCCTACAATTTAAAAACAGAGTAATTTACAATTGTACGCAATGTTACATTATTAAGCAAAATATTGGCTTTAATTAATGCTAAAACGTGTATTTTGTATTACAAACGGGTTACATAAACGCAAGTGAATTACCCGGGTGAATGTGTGTGGCTTTAATGCCGGGTACGTTTTGCTTCAGCCATCCTATCATAAACTCCGAACCCGGTTCTTCGCTGGCAATATGCCCTAATACAATTAATGAAAGTTTATCGCCTTTGGCTTGGGCGTCCCGCACATATTCGGCAGTTTCCCATTCAGAAATTTCACCGCAAATCAGTACATCTGGTTTTTTGGTGCTCATTTCGGTGATCTGTCTTTTACCGCCGGCCGCTCCAGGTAACAGCAGCACCTTTTGGCAGCTTTGTGATGGATTGCCAATGTAGCGTACCTTCTCAATTTTTAGCTTCTTTTTAAATGTTTCGATAAGCGAACTTAAGGAGGTAGACGGAATGTTTAACAGGTTCCCTGTTTCGGGTTTGTAATAGCTTATCCAATCAAGCTGCTTTAACAAACCAATGCCAACGCCATCGGGTTTAAGGCTATGTATGGTATCATGGTTGCGCCAAACCGCAATGTTGTACTTGTCGAGCAATTGTTTTTTATACTGAAATACGTCATCGTTGGCCAGCCAGGTGGTTTCATCGGCATGGTTATAAAAAGTTGGTTCGTGTGCTATGATAAAATTAGCCCCTAAGCTGATTGCTTTTTCAATAATGCCAATGGTTGCAAACATGGTGGTAACTATGCCGGTAACCACAATATCGCGGTTGCCCGATTTTAGGGTATCAACCGTATTAGGAAAGGGAGCGCCGGGTACCTGTTTCATAAAAAGGTCGATGATTTGCCCTACAGTGATGTGCTCATCAGGTTTGGTAAGGGTTATGGCATCTGCCGCAAAAGGGGCTGACAGCAACGCAGCGGTGCCTGCTAAAGCACTTAACTGGGTAATGAATTTACGGCGATCGGGATTATGATTAATGGGGGAGAGGTTTGAATTCATGGTATGATTGGGTTTGTTCAAAGATAACACGGGACAAGTTAATTTAAGGACTTGTAATAATTGTGTGACATATTTATATCTTCGCATAAATTTAAAGACCCCTAATCTGTGCAAAAACTTGCGAAGCTTATCACCAACAAACCTTTTGTTTATTCTTTATGGTTTGGCCTAAGTCTGTTTCTGGTAATTAAAGGTGTTTTGGCCCACCAGGGGTTTAACAATTACACCATCTTTAAGTATAACTTTTTAAATACCATCCATCAACATAACCTGTATGCTTATCAGCCTGAGCATTATTATGACCTGAACCACTACGGACCAGTATTTTCAATTATCATGGCGCCATTTTCTATCCTGCCAGATAGTATCGGGGTTATTTTATGGGTGCTGTTTAACGCGTTTATCCTGTTTAAGGCTATTCAACTATTGCCACTAAAAAAAGATCAGTATGTTATTGTGCTTTTGCTGTGCGCCCATGAGTTGATGACGGCGTCGGCCAATGTGCAAAGCAACCCTATGATAGCAGCGCTTATTATATTGGCTTTTAATTTCATAAAGCGCGAGCAGGATTTTTGGGCTGCATTGATGATAGCTCTCGGTGCATTTATAAAACTGTATGGTATAGTTGGGTTGGCTTTCTTTTTCTTTTCTGCAAATAAGCCAAAGTTTGTGTTAAGCTTTATATTTTGGTCGGTGGTGTTATTTGTTTTGCCTATGGCCATTTCGTCACCTTCGTTTATTATCCAAACGTATCGTGACTGGTACGCCGACCTGCTGGTCAAAAACTCAGGCAATCAACATTCGGTAATGCAGGAAATTTGCTTTACCGGTTTTATCCGCAAAGCTTTTCACTATGATGATCTTAAAAATATGTATGTAATAGGACCGGCGCTGGTGTTGTTTGCACTATCGTACCTTCGTATAGGTGCTTATAAGGTTTTGGAATACCAGCGCCTGATCCTTTCATCGGTATTGATCTTCGCTGTGATATTCAGCAGTTCGGCCGAATCATCAACCTATATTATCGCTTTTGTGGGTGTTGCAGTTTGGTTTATGAATTTAAACCGACCGGTTACCGGTTTTGAGATTTTCCTGTTGATTTTAGCATTGCTGATAACCAGTCTTTCACCATCAGATCTTTTTCCGTCGTTTATCCGCACGCAGTATATAGTTCCGTATAAATTAAAATCGATACCCTGCTTTTTGATATGGCTTAAAATAATTTATGAAACGCTTACCAGGGATTTTGCCGGCGAAAAGAAAAACGAGCTGACCCCAACAACAGTTTAGCTTTACGGATTGTCTTTTTACTGTAAAACGGGAAAATTTGCAGATTAATAAATAATTATTAATTATGTTTGTAACAGAAAAGTTACGTTAGGTGTATTTTATACTTTTTTAAAAAACTGATTACGCCAGTTACGTTTTATAACAATTTGCCGTAATGTTATTTTATATAAAAGAGTGTGTGAAACTGCAACCAAATATAAGCTTTAATTACTATACCACCTATTACAATTAAAAATCCATAGTATAACTATGACTTACCTTGCCGATAAGAAGATCTCTATTGTTATACCCTCTCATAACGAAGAAAAAAACATTAGTTATTTAATTGAGCAACTTCGTGAAACACTTTCGCCCACGGGATATGCCTATGAGCTGATCTTTGTTGACGACGGAAGCCGCGATAATACCCTGAATGAGTTAAAGATCAATGCCGAGCTGCATTCCAATGTATTTTATGTAGAACTTTCGCGCAACTTTGGTAAAGATTATGCTCTTAAGGCCGGTATTGCAATGGCGCAGGGCGATGCCGTGATAACAATGGATGCTGATTTGCAGCACCCGCCACAGCTGATCCTGAAGATGTTAAACCTTTGGGAAAATGGCTATGATATTGTTTACACCTATCGCGAAGGCGAAAACCCTCATGGCAAGGGTTATCAGAAAGTTACGTCAAAATTGTTTTATAAAGGCCTTAACATGCTTTCGGATATCAAGATGGAAAATGGTACCGCCGATTTCAGATTGATTGATGAAAAAGTCGTAAAACAGCTTAAACTGATTGACGAATACGAGATCTTTTTTAGGGGGATAATTAAATGGGCAGGATATAAACAGGTTGGCATTCCTTATGTGCCATCAAAACGGCATACCGGCGAGGCAAGCTACTCGTTTGCAAAGCTGGTTAAACTTGCTGTAGGCAGCATTGTGGCGTTCAGTGCAAGGCCGCTTTACATTGTATCATTAATTGGGTTACTGGTTTCATCACTGGCTATTTTGTATATCCCTTATGTATTAGTAAGCTACTTTTTAGGTTACGCAGTTTCGGGATGGGCATCAATTATTGCTACCATAGCCTTTTTTGGCGGCCTTCAGTTACTTGTAATGAGTGTTATTGGAGTGTATGTTGGCAAAATATTTATGCAGTCTAAACATCGCCCACATTATATCATCCGGTCGTCAAACGTTGTTATTGTAAATAATGATTTTATTAGGGTTTGATGTTGAAGAGTTTGATATGCCGTTTGAGTACGGTAAATCAATACCATTTGATGAGCAGCTTGAAATTTCGACAAGGGGTACCAACACGGTACTCGATTTATTAAAAGACAGAGGTATAAAGGTTACCTTCTTTTGCACAGCTAATTACGCCAATCATAAGACCGAAGTTATCAAAAGGATGGTAGCCGAAGGGCATGAGATAGCATCACACGGGTATTATCATTCAGATTTTAAGGCCGAACATTTAAGGCAGTCGAAGCTGGCCTTGGAGGATATTTCCGGAACTGAAGTAACAGGCTTCCGCATGGCACGGATGATGCCTGTTGATGAGACTGAAATAGCAAAAGCCGGCTATGAGTATAACTCGTCTATAAACCCAACCTGGCTGCCCGGGCGGTATAATAATTTTGATAAACCACGTACCTGGTTTTATGATCATGATGTGCTGCAGATTCCGGCTTCGGTTTCGCCGGTAATACGTTTTCCGCTTTTCTGGTTAAGCTTTCATAATTTGCCGCTATCTTTATTAAAACGTATGGCTTCGGCAACGCATAAAAAAGACGGTTATCTGAACTTGTATTTCCACCCCTGGGAATTTACCGACCTGCACGATAAAGAAAAGTTCGGTTTCCCGGGCTATGTTTCCAGAAACTCGGGCGAAGCTTTTGCACGAAGGATAGCTGATTTTATCGATTGGGCAATGGACAAGGGTTACACCTTTGGACGGACGGACGGATTTTGTGAAACAATTAAAAACAAAAATAAACAAGAGCCCGTATTACATTAAAAAGCTGTTAAGCAGCTTATAGCAAATCAATTACCAAATTGATTGTTATTTTCAGCATAATTTTGCATATTTGCACCGCAAAAAAATATACAGTATACCACGGGTTCGAAACCATGTTTATATTTGTAGTTTAGACGCGATGGTCCTATAGCTCAGCTGGATAGAGCAACAGATTTCTAATCTGTCGGTCTCAGGTTCGAATCCTGATGGGATCACATGAAAAATAAAGCTGTTTCTTTAACAAGAAATGGCTTTTTTTATGCATACAGGGGCTTTTTTGGACCTCCTCTTATCTTGAAACGACAGTCGTCGTATCGTTGAAATTTACATAGTTTATTGTTAAATCTGACGCAAAAAGCGGTACAAAAACGGTACAACCGGTACAAATACGGTACAGAAATTTTGCGTTTTTAAAAACTTTCAAATGGCTACAGTAAGTCCAAAAGTATTAAAGCACCATCTAAAAACAGATGGTTCTTACAACGTGAAAATTCGGATTTTTCACAAAGGCGAAAAGCGGTACATTGATACCAATCATTATGTTTCGGACAAGCAATTGTCAAAGGATTTGGCTATAAAAGATCCTTTCATCAATCGGCAGCTCAACAAACAAATCGATGAGTATCGGATCGCTATAAGTGAGTTGGGTGAAAGACTTGATTTCTTTAGTGCTGAAGCACTAAGAGATTATTTGATTAGTAAAAACGAGGAGGTCAATTTCGTTAATTTCTGTGATGCTCATATTCGTCAATTAAAGAAAGATGGCCGAAGTGGCACAGCGTCAAATCATACTTCGGTAAGAAATAGTCTGGTGGATTATTTTGGAAGGGAGAAGGTTTCCGTAATGGAGATTTCTACGTTCATGTTGAAATCCTACGAACGATTCTTGCGCAGTAAACGCATTATAAAACGGATCAATCAATTTGGTAAGGAAGTGACAACAGATTGTAAGGGGGTTACCGATAGCGGAGTTTACAACTACATGCGGGATTTACGGACGCTCTTCAACGCAGCCAGAGAGAAGTACAATAATGAAGACTTGGGTATAATCAAAATACCGCACTATCCCTTCGCCAAATACAAAGTCGGATCACCTCCTCAAACCCAAAAAAGGAACGTACCGCTAAAGGTCATTAAAAGCATCCGGAGTTGCCAGTTAAAACCAGATGGCAGAGCAGAACTTGCGAGGGATTTATTTATGCTATCATTTTATATGTGCGGAATTAACGCGGTTGATCTTTATAACTGCACTGAAGAGAACATCAAGAATGGGCGCCTCGAATATCACCGGTCGAAGACAAAGGTTAGAAGAAAGGACAACGCATTCATCAGCATTAAAATTGTCGATGAAGCAAAGCCATTGCTTAAAAAATATCTCGGCAAACTAACTTTAAGGTATGCCAATTTTAAACATCTGGATTCTGCTTTATCCAAAGGAATGAAGCAAGTTTCCGAACAACCTGGAATTCCTCCTGTCACATTTTATGGCGCCAGGCATTCTTTCGCCAACGTGGCACGAAATGATTGTAGAATGAGTAAAGATGATATTGCTTTAGCACTAAATCATATTGACCATACTCATACAACAACTGATATTTACCTTTCAAGAGATTGGAAAATAGTGGATGATGTTCAATCGAAGGTTATTGACCGTTTGAGGAAGATTGATAAGAAAGGTAAAACTGGAGTAGAAGCTTCTTAATTTTAAATGCCTGATCCTAGCAAAATAGAAAGGGTCAGGCATGTTTTGCCACCAGTTACTAATAATTTAACCGAACATGTGGCTATGCATTGTCCTTAAATACTTAATTTGTTAATTTGAATGTAACGGGCAATGATCGTGTTATAATGGCGGGTGTGTTTAGCCTAACCTATTCATTGTGGTGATCAATACAGCCAGTTACAAGGCAATTAAATGAAGTATACTGAAGAAATTTTTGTACGGGCGTCACTTAATGTGATATTAACACAACCGGGTAGTTTGGTGCCTTGTGATTTCGGCACAGGCTGTATTGTCTTATACAAAGGAAGAAGCTTTTTTCTATCTGTCTCACATGTTACCAAAAAAGGACTAGATGTATATATTGAACCCAATCAGCCTCATGATGGTAAAACGAGCCCTATTATTCCCATAGGCGAAATTCTTTCATATAGTTATTTTGTAGCTGATGAGGACTTGGATGCGGATGCGTTAATAACTGCAATTGAGAGCGGCGGCGAGGAAATTGATTTTTCAGTTGCCGAAATTAAGGAGCCATTTGATTTATTGCAAAATGATATAGATTTTCAATCATTTCAAGTTGCCGGAGGGAATAAAATATTCCCGATGCTTGAAGATTTAGACGAACCGGATCACGAAAGCCAATATGGTTTTTTTGGGTATATAAACCAGGACATGAACGGAATATTTTTACAAAGACTTCCAGAAATTAAAGCGCCGTTAACCTACCACAGATTTGATGGAAATTTCTATATATTCAAGGCAAGAAAGCCAATTAAAAGCCGCGAGGAATATGCCGGCCTGAGCGGTGCTCCGATTTTTAACTATCAAGGTAGATTAGTGGGACTGGCCTGTGCCGTTAGGCCCAGGTACGAATATGGTTTATGGGTTTCCAATGTCTGAATGCAAAAATTTGATCGACCTCGCGATTGATACCAATCAGTTGTAATAGGTTTCTGAATAAATAACGGCAATGGGTAATAGAATTACAGGTCATTACGCTTTGAAACATGGGAAGCAAATGATATATATTCCAGTAGCAGGCTGATCGCAAGTGGACTGAAACTCCAATGTTGTTAGGTTCTCCGGCGGTAGGCCTAAATAGTCACATGCGTTTCGCTAAATTCATAATCAGTATCCAGCCATTTCCCGGGAGTATTATATTCTGATTCCGGCTCATGCAGCACGAAGCTTTCAGATGTTGTTTGCAGTATACGTTCCTGCTGTCTGGCAGTAGGGGTCCAGGCCAGCGCAAAGACCATGATCTCTGCTTTGGGAAAAGCTTTCAAAATAGGTGCTGCAATAGCACGCACGGTAGTGCCGGTGGTGACGATGTCGTCGATGATGAGTACCCGCGTTAAGTTTTCAAATGGCTCCGGGTTAAAGGCATAAATCCCGTCAAGTACGGCTTGCCGTTGCAAGATGCGCATGGTCTTGACTGGCAGTGCATGACGCTTTTTATAAATTACTTCAGGGTCATAATCCCAGCCAAAGACGGCGGCGAGCGATTGACCCAGCCGGTCTACGCTGCCCCGGCCCATGTCGCCGATCACCAGTTCCTGGCTGCTGAGCGCCCGTACGATCAATACGTAGTCCTCCATATCCAGCAGCTGCATCGTTTCGAGTGCCTCCATAATAAAATGCCGGACAGCCGCTTCCTCATATCGTTTAAAGTCAAGGATCATCTTTCGAACGCCCCCGATCTCTGCCTCTTTCGAAAAATAGTAATGGAGGTGATAGAAGCTAAAGAACTTCGTTTCCGAGTATCGCAGTCTTCTTTTCATCAGGTCCATCTTGCCTAGGATTTTTCCAGTCCGTAACGGGTTTCATGTTTAACCTCTGACATTACAAACGTGCTTTCCATGGTGGCAACGTCCGGAAGGTTAGAAAGCTGCTCCATCATCAGGTGGTTGTACTCGTCAAGATTTCCTATGACGATTTTCAGGATGAAATCGGAGTCGCCGCTCATGTGATAACATTCCATGATCTCATCCAGCTTCGCTACTTCTCTCATGAATGCTTTGAGGCTCTTTTGTGAGTGCTCTTTCAGCTTTACGGAAGTAAAGACCGTAACACCGCGGCCAATCTTTTTGGGGTTGAGGATCGTCGTATACCTCCTGATATATCCTTCATCTTGCAGGCGTTTTACCCGCACATAGGTCGGATTAGGTGAGCGATGGAGCAGGTGCGCCAATTGTTTGTTGGAAAGACGGGAATCTTCTTGCAGCAGGTTGAGTATACGTTTGTCAATGTCATCTAACACGTAAGCCATGAAATGTCGATTAAAGGGTTAAACTGAAATAACTGGGAGCTATTTGCACAAAATGCCGCGCGGGGCGGCTTCAACCCATTACCTGTGCCGTTATCGAATGTAACGACTTAGTGTAACTGGTGCAGAAGAGACTTGGTTAATTAATAATGCAAGTAAATGCAAATTCGGCTTTTATGCAAGTCTTTTTCAAGATTTATCAAAGGCATTTTAGAATGGTGATCATTTAATAGAGTTGCTTGGTGTATCAGATGCCATTACACGATTGGTAAGATAAAACAGTCTTATAATTACCATTTGCGCTGTTGTTTTATCATTATCATTCCTGTTTTACCAAAATAATAGGCTGCTATGGTTATTGAGTAGCCTGAATTCAATATTTACAGAAAAACAGGACATCAGTCCTGTCGAACCAATAAAACCGAAAGTTTTTTAATTAAGATAAGGCAGCTGCCATGTTGGCTGCGGGTGGTATCAGATCAGGGGGATAGTGCGCCTGCAATGTTTTGGGAAAAGCATGGCGCACCCCCTGGTTCTTAGCATATCAATAATATTTAAATGTCAATGCAAAAGGAAAAAATATTGATCACGGGAGCATGCGGCCAGATCGGCACGGAACTTACCCGCGAATTGCGGCTTTTATATGGCCAGGACCATGTTGTTGCAGCCGATATTCATATTCGTCCTCCGGGAATCAGCAATTATGTGCAGCTCGATGTTTTACAGGAAGAAATGCTTGACCTGGTTGTCAAAGAATGTGGTATCACGCAGATATATCATCTTGCCGCAATGTTGTCGGCGAAAGGGGAGAAAAACCTGGAGGCCGCCTGGAACCTCAATGTGCATAGCCTCTTATCGGTACTGAAAATCGCCGGCAAAAGAAGTTTAAGCAAAGTTTTTTGGCCAAGCAGCATCGCCGTGTTTGGTACCGGTTCTCCGCAATATAATTGCCCGCAGCAAGCGCCAACGGAACCTAAAACTGTTTATGGCATCAGCAAACGGGCGGGGGAGTACTGGTGTAATTATTACCACGAAAAATTTGGTGTAGACGTTCGAAGCCTTCGTTATCCCGGGCTGATCTCTTACACTGCGCAGCCGGGCGGCGGGACGACTGATTACGCGGTAGATATCTATCACCACGCCCTGACAAGCGGCGAGTATACTTGTTACCTGGCCGAAGACAGGTGCCTTCCGATGATGTACATGCAGGATGCTTTGCGCGCTACGATCGAGCTGATGGAAGCACCGGCGGAACGCTTAAGTGTCCGCACTTCTTATAACCTGGCCGGTTTAAGCTTTGCGCCGTGTGACCTGGCTGCCTCCATAAAAAAGCACATGCCTGGATTCAAAGTTGCGTATGAACCGGACTTTCGTGATACCATCGCTGCGGGATGGCCGGCAAGCATAGATGATGAGCAAAGCCGCCAGGATTGGGGTTGGAAGCCTTACTTCAATTTGGCAAGCATGACCGCGGATATGCTGAATCAGCTTGTTGTGCAGAAAGGTATCGCGTTACCGGTGGTTGCGGAAATTCCCGCTTATGAATTTTTCCCACACGAATCTTAACCCGGAATGATGCGTGACCTGATTATTACCCCCGCTATTACGGATAAACAGAATAAGTCGATTGAAAAGTATTTCAATGACATCAGCAAGGAAAAAATGATATCGCCTCAGGATGAAGTTTTGCTGGCACAAAAGATAAAACAGGGCGACCGTGCGGCGCTTAACCGGCTGGTTCGTGCCAATTTGCGTTTTGTTGTGTCCGTAGCGAAAAAATATCAGCACATGGGTATGTCCCTGGAAGATCTGATCAATGAAGGAAATTTGGGGCTTATCAAAGCCGCGCAGCGCTTTGATGAAACGCTGGGTTTCAAATTTATTTCATTTGCCGTGTGGTGGATCAGGCAAAGCATCATGCATGCACTTGCGGAGTATAAGCGTACCGTACGTTTGCCTACCAATCATATAAATCTGCTGACAAAAATAGGGCACAATGTAACTCAGCTCGAATCCCGGCTGGAACGCGCCCCGACCTCAACTGAGCTGGCAGAGTTGCTGCAAGTAGAACTTTATAAGGTAGAAGACGCCATCTTTTATTCCGGTCGTACAGTTAGCTATGATGCCCCCGTGAGCCCCGGAGATGATTATGCGCTGATCAATGTACTGGTATCCAATGAAGCTGCTGCAGACGATCTTATAGATGAGCTGAGTGCTCAGGACGAATTGGAAGAATTGTTCAGCGTGCTGTCAGGCATTGAGCGTGAGGTAATTGAGTACCGCTTTGGATTTAAAGGCGGCCGCGAACATTCCAATAGAGAGATCAGTGAATTGATGGGATTGTACCCTGAAATGATACGCCTGACCTTAAAAAGGGCAATGGCCAAGTTGAAACAACACAACCTGCATGAACCTACTTTAGTTTAAGTTTAGTTTAGTTGAATCGGCGCCGGTTATCCGGCGCCTTTTTTTATGTATGAAACTCTTTATCAATAACTTACCTTATGTTTTTTCAGAGAGCGACCTTCGTACGCTCCTGGAAAAGCATTGTACCATCATTTATTTGAAGATTATGATGGATCGTAAGGCGGGACAGAGCAGCGGCAGGGCGTTTGTACAGGTAGAGAACGACGTACAGGGAAGGTTCTTGATTGCCGCCCTAAACGGATTTAAAGTTAAAGGCCGCCCGATGTACGTATCCGAGGCCCACGAATTAAGCAGGGTACAGGCGATCAGGAAAGGCAGATCGGGTTGAGCCGTTTTTTCACCGTATTTTTTATAGTGAAAACACCTTTGTATCTTTATGTCAAATCAGTTAGCCATTTACAACCCCGATGCCGTCATTCGAGACATATTCAGATCAGGAACTGCTATCTCTTATGAGGGAGGGCAAAGAAACTGCGTTCCGGCTGATCTATGACCGTTATTGGGACAGGCTATACATCATAGCGCGTAAACGTTTGAACGATGCCATGGAGGCTGAAGAAGTTGTACAGGACATCTTCTGTAATTTATGGCGAAGGCGAAATTCCCTTAACCTGGTCAAAGGGTTCGATAACTATTTTTCGATTGCCGTAAAATATGAAGTCATCAATCGCATGGCAAAAATGGCCCGCGCCGCTGATTATCTGAAAGAGGCTGCATCCGGACTTTCTGAGCTTGACGAAGGTACTATTCAATTACTGGATTACCATCAGTTGCAGGAGCGGCTGAAGTTGACCCTGGCTAAACTTCCCGAAAAATGCCGTCTCGTATTCGTCTTGCAGCAGGAGCAGGGTTACACGCAGAAACAAATTGCCGAAGAGCTTAACATTTCGGAAAAGACAGTCGAAGCGCATTTGTCAAAGGCCCGCAAAACCTTGCGTGGGAGCTTTGGTAACCTTTACGGTTTATTCCTGTAACTGTATTTAAAGCAATAAGACTTTCAATATTTTTTCGAATTTTTAGCTTTATGATAAGATCAATCGCTAATGCTTTTGAAAATATTACGCAACGGCAATGAGCTGAAAATCAACCTTAATTTATGTCTGAGAAAAACGAGCTGGACTGGAAAGCATACGAATTCATTACACAATACATCTACGCGGCGCTTGGCGAAAAATATGGGATAAAGGTGATCGGGCATGGCCATAATTGTTTGGTCAAAGGCAAATCCGGGGCAACCTATCAGATCGATGTTTTGACGGAGCAGTCAGATGGCGCAACCATGCACCGGACAGCAATCGAATGCAAATTCCTGAAGAAAAAAGTCACCAATGATACCGTAATGAAGCTTAGGGGAATAATGGAGGATACAGGAATTGAAAGCGGCATCATCGTTTGTAAAACAGGATTTACGAGAGACACGCGCCTTTATGCAGAACATTACGGTATCAAATTGGTAGAGTTGAGGGAAGCCAGGCCGAATGATAAAGATTTTCAGAAAACCCTGGAGGTCGGCGTGTTGGAAACGCGCGTAAATTCGACCGTATCGCGTATAAACATGATAAGAATAGATTTTGGCACTAAAGTGATCACTGACGAACGCCACTTAATCGGTATGCACTATACCGTGCTGTATGATGCCTCTGGCAGGGAAATCCCATTTTCCAGATTTTTTACTGTATTTGCCGATGAACTCAGAAGCCGTGAGGAGCTGTTGAAGACCACTACCATTGATATTCCCACCGGCGGACAACTATATTGGCGACTGCCCGGAAATAATATAGCTATTGAAAGATAGCGATCACCGGATTTCTTTCAAAAATAGATCAGAGTTCAACCAGGTCTTTCCGGTTGACTGATCAGGTTTGGCTAATTATGAATGAACTTTTCGATAACAGGAAGCTGACCATGTCAAAGAGTGGCGGGATATGGAATCTGTCCTCAGAAGAATAAGCCAGGGCTCATTTAGCCGCAAGGACTTGGAAATTCTGCTGTAATCCAGTAGGTGATCCTTTAATATCATCAATTTTTGTGAATTTTCTTTTTTAATGAGACACTTTTTCCGTGTTTGATGAGACGGAACGATTTCACTAACCAGCAAAGATGCCGCAGACAATTCCACCGATTAGTCCAAGACCGATTATCGGGGCGTATTTTTTAGTGACCAACGCATCCGGTAAACTCAAAACAATTCCTATTAAAGCCCCTTTGAGCCAGCCATGCATAGGAAGTTGCATGTTAAAGATGATAAAGCCGATGGCGAAACGGCTGATAAAGGATGCCGTCATTGCAGCTGTTTTGTCCCCGAATTTCATGGCAAGCATCGGAAGGATAGATACTATGCCAAAGATGATACCGACGATGAGGCCTTTTGTAATATTGTTCATGTTACTACTTTTTCAGGTCATAAGCTTCCCGCAACCAACCCAGTAACTCATCATCCACTTCGCCAGGTGCATTGAGTTTGATCGTATGATGGAAACGGTTCGCCGAAGCTTGCTCGACTTTACTGACCCGTGTGCTATTTAACCGGTGGTTCAGGTGTACTTCCAGGTTGATCGCTTTTTTTTGCGTGTAAACACCGGCAAACCCAAAACGGTTGCCCAAATGGATGCTGGTCTTTTTAGGTTCTATTTTCACCGGGCCGAACTTGTGTAGCTCTTCGATCAGTTTTTCATAGATCTTTGCCACCACAGGTTCCCTGTTTTCCAGGTGGTTTAATTCACTGTATTCCATACTATTGAACGATCAACTACACAAACTTAATAAAAAGGAGTTGTAAACAATTGTGTTAATAATAGAGGTCAGCAATGTTCAACATCTTACTCTAACACTGTCTCATTAAAAGTGAAAAAAGTGTCTCATTAAAAAAGAAAATTCACAATTTTTAAATTTTTTTTAACGGGGACTAAGGGATAAGTGCGTCTCGCTTGGCTATGTAATAAAAGATCATCATGGCGAGCGGCTATAAATCCCGTCGGATGCTGCACCTGGCCCGCAAATGGCGCGAGGGCAGCATAACTGAAGCAGAAAAAAAAGAGTTCGACGAATGGTTCGATGCTTTCGATGATACGGAGCTCGAGATGGACTCAGCCGGAAATGAAGACATGTTGAAAGAACGGTTGTACGCCCGCATAAAAGAGCGCTCCGATTTAGAGGTAAAACAACCGGTTAGGCGTCTTTATACCCGTATTGTGGCGGCGGCCTCCATTCTGCTCATACTTTCTGCAGGAGGATATTTTGTTTTTAGGAAGCATGCAGCCCCTGTACAGATTGCCCAAAATAACACTAAAGAAATTACCCCCGGTATTAATAAAGCCACGCTGACATTATCCGATGGCCGGAAGATGGTTTTAACGGATGCGCAAAAAGGGACGATTGCCAGCCAGGGAAATACGCTTATAAAGAAGACAGAAGAAGGGAAAGTAGAGTATATTACTTCAGCTAATGGACCGGGTAGCGAAACACTATATAATACGCTTTCGACAAAACGTGCGGAACAATATAGCCTGACTTTACCTGACGGCTCAAAGGTCTGGCTTAATTCTGCTTCATCCATCCATTACCCGGTATCGTTTGCCGGCGCCGCCCGTACCGTTGAACTTACTGGTGAGGCTTATTTCGAAGTGGTCCATAATCCGGCACAGCCTTTCCGGGTGAAAGTTAACGGGGGTTTGATCGAAGACATCGGTACAGCCTTTAACGTGAATGCGTATGAGGATGAGCCCGTTATCACGACTACGCTCATCAGTGGTGCGGTCCGGGTTAATCATCAGAAACAGTCAGTATTACTAAAACCCTCACAAGCCGCCTTGTCAAACGCTGCTCTCATCACAGTTAAAGATGTGGATACAGAAGGCGCTGTTGCCTGGAGGAAGGGTTACTTCCTTTTTGATCATGAAGAGCTGCATAGTGTGATGCGCAAGATATCCCGCTGGTACAATGTCGATATCGAATACCCTAATGACCAGCAGGTATCCGAACGCTATTGGGGCAGCGTCAGCCGCTTCGTCAATGTTTCAGAGGTGCTAACCAAATTACAGCAAATTGGGCACGTCAAATTTAAAGTAGAAGGAAATAAAATCATTGTTCAAAACAACTGACAGCCTACTAATCTAAAAGACTATTGATAATCCTAAAATCCCAAAATATGAAGAAAGACAGTAAAGAAACTTAACGTAAAGAGGTGGGACTGGAAAAAGAAAGCGGAAGCGTTTGCGTCGCCCCCGCTCCATTATCCGGTTCACTTATCCGCCAGGCGGAAGAATAATTGCTTGAGACAAATCATTCACGTTTAACCAGACATTCAAATGTATAAAAAATTTACATGCCTTTTTTGTACCCCACCGGGCTACATTAATAAATTCTTGCTGACCATGAAACTAACCGTCATTTTCATCTTAGCAGCATTCCTGCAGGTCAGTGCGGCGACATATGCCCAAAAAGTAACCTACAAAAATACGAAGGCCACGCCCGAGCAGATATTCACTGAAATCCGGAAGCAGACAGGCTACAATATTTTAATCTCCAGTGAAAGCATCAGCAAAATCTCACCGCAGCGCGTCGACTTCAAAGGTGCAAGCCTGGATGAAGTACTGAGTAAGGTACTGGATCATTACCCGTTAACATACCTGATCGAAGAAAAGACCATATTGATCAAAGCAAAGGAACTATCCTTTCCCGAACGCCTGAAATCCGCGTTGTCAATTCCCCTGACAGTAACCGGTAATGTGGTGGACGAAACAAATAAGCCAATGGCTGGCGTTACTGTAAAACTGAAGGGCACAGCCACCGGAGCCGTATCGGATGCCAAAGGTAGCTTTTCAATAAGCGTCCCGGATGAAAACGCGATACTGACTTTTTCTTACATAGGTTACGAAACCCAGGAAGCTACTGCAAAAGATTTGCTTGGCGGCTTGCTGATAACCTTAAAAGCGACCAGCACAAATTTGAATGAGGTAGTAATAAATAAAGGATACTATTCAGAAAAACGGGCGCTATCCACCGGAAGCGTCGGCGTGGTCACAGCCAAAGAAATAGAGTCTCAACCAGTTCGGGACCCATTGCTGACTTTAGAAGGCCGTATTCCGGGACTCTTAGTAACTCAAATTAACGGTGTTTCGGGTTCATTAGTAAACGTGCAGATCCGCGGCAAAAACTCATTGTCGCAGGGATCCAACCCTTTATATATCATTGATGGCGTCCCTTATGCGCCGGGCAATAACGATTTCCACCAGGTGAATTCTGCGGCAGGTGTTGGTCTCGGGAGTAATAGCCCGGGAGGATTAAGCCCCTTTAATAGTATTAACCCTGCGGATATCGAAAGCATAGAAATTTTGCAGGACGCAGATGCAACTTCGATTTATGGAAGCAGGGGCGCAAACGGTGTGATACTCATAACGACAAAAAAAGGGAAGGCCGGAAAATTAAAATTCGATGCTACGGTCAATAGCGGCGCGAGCAGGATAACGCATTTCATGCCGATGATGAATACGCAG
The DNA here is from genome assembly GCF_059491465.1 of Mucilaginibacter sp. Mucisp73. NCBI lineage: Bacteria > Pseudomonadati > Bacteroidota > Sphingobacteriia > Sphingobacteriales > Sphingobacteriaceae > Mucilaginibacter > Mucilaginibacter sp. Mucisp73. Next base: position 921,283 of record NZ_CP168507.1, read on the forward strand.
CAGTATCTGCAAATGCGAAACGAAGCATTTAAAAATGATGGCCAAACGCCAACAAAGCGCAATGCTTATGATATTCTCCGTTTTGATTCAACGAGCTATACGAACCTGGAGAAGCTCTTTATTGGCGGCACCGCTCACAATACAAATGCGCAGGTTTCGCTTTCCGGGGGCAGCGCCAATACCACATTTTTAGTAGGCGGAGGATATAACCGCCAGACAACCGTATTCCCTGGTGATTTTGCAGACGCACGTGGCTCCCTGCATGCCAGCTTTACCCAGTCATCAGCGGATAAGAAATTCAATCTTACCTTGTCAGCAATGTACTCTTCGGATGTAAATAAGCTGCCTATTAGTGATTTGACCTCCAACATATATCTGCCACCTACATTGCCTCCGCTGCACAATGCTTCCGGAGGATTGAATTTTTCCATCAACGGCTTAAACTTTATCAACCCGTTGGCCTACACGGAAGAACCATATACGGCTAAATCAGATAACCTCCTGAGCAATTTGATAATGTCCTACAGGTTTACGCCTAACCTGATTTTCAGAACAAGTTTGGGCTATAACACTTTTCAGGCGAATGAGACCGCTTTGACACCGATAAGCGCCCAAAATCCGACTCAGGATCCAACAGGCTCTTCCTCTTTTTCGAACAGCAATTTTCATAGCTGGATCGTTGAGCCGCAATTGGAATACAATATTTCTATCGGCAAAGGCGCATTAAAGCTGCTTGCAGGTGGTACCTGGCAGGATCAGACCTATAACTTTTTTGCTATCAGCGGTTATGGCTATACGGATGACGCGCTTATCCAGTCGATCGCAAGTGCCGCAACGACAAGTTCTGCAAATGGCAACAGCGATTACCGGTATCAGGCTATTTATGGCCGGCTGAATTACAACTGGGAAGACAAATATATCCTGAACCTCACCGGAAGGCGGGATGGCTCGAGCCGCTTTGGCCCCGGACGCCAGTTCGGTAATTTCGGCTCGGTCGGAGCAGCCTGGTTACTGTCAAATGAGGACTTTTTCAAAAAGATGTTTCCTTTTATCTCTTTTGGCAAGCTGAGAGGAAGCTATGGAACTACGGGTAATGACCAGATCGGTGATTACAAATACCTCCCGAGCTGGACGAATTCACAGCTGCCTTATAATGGCGCACCTGGGCTGATTCCGACCGGGCTCTATAATTCAAACTATGGTTGGGAAATAAACAAGAAACTGGAAGCGGCTCTAGAGCTAGGTTTCCTGAAAGACCGGGTATTGGTTTCCGCAGCGTGGTTCCGCAACAGGAGCAGCAATCAATTGATATTCTATGCTTTACCCGCACAAACTGGTTACGCCAGCGTGATTCAAAATTCCCCGGCGAAGATACAAAACAAAGGCTTGGAGTTCACTTTGACCACCAGGAATATCGTTAGTGAGGATTTTAACTGGACGACCTCTTTCAACCTGAGCAGCCAGCGGAATAAATTACTGGCATTTCCTAACCTGGCAACTTCAAGTTACGCCTCCACCTATGTTGTTGGACAGTCACTTTCCGTGTTGCAGCGCTACCACTCACTCGGCGTAGATCCGCAGACCGGTGCCTTTATCTTTCAGACAGCTTCCGGAACTTCATCATCACCGGATTTGAACACTGACTTGAAAGTTGTTGGGAATCTCGATCCAAGATATGGAGGAGGTTTAGGAAATAACATCTCTTACAAAAGCTGGCAGCTGGATTTCTTCCTGACGTTTACTAAGCAGCAGGGTTTGAATTACAAAAGTTTGATCAATCTATATGTTCCGGGTACTGCCCATAATCTGCCAACTGAGTTCCTGCAACGATGGCAGAAAGCCGGTGACAATGCACCTATTCAACAGTTTACCCAAAGCGGCGCAAACCCGGCTTATGCCGCAGCATCAAATTATTTTGTTTACTCCGATGGGATATACAGCGATGCTTCCTATATGAGGTTAAAGAATGTGATGTTATCCTATAGCTTTCCTAAAAATTGGCTAAAAAAAGCAGGCATAGCTAACATCCGTATTTATGCTATGGGGCAAAATCTGTTTACCATAACTAAATACAAGGGTAATGATCCGGAGACAATGAATTTTTACTCCCTTCCGCCATTGAAAACGATTACGGCGGGCATGCAGTTCACTTTTTAAAATCGCACAAAATGAAAACTAAAAATAATTATCATATAAGATATTGGGTGCTGATAAGCGGCTTATTGGTGTCTTTGGCTTCCTGTAAAAAATTCGTGGAAGTACCGCCTCCGATTAATCAGGAAGTAAGTTCGGTCGTGTTTAAAAATGACAAGTCCGCCACCGCCGCAGTTCTCGGCCTTTATAGCCAGATAATGCAGGGCAATGAATCTTTCTTAAACGGTTTGTTCAGCGTAAATGGAGGGCTGTCTGCTGATGAGTTGCTGTCCGGGCGCGGTGGCGATGACAATTTATTTGAACAAAACGGCCTGACCGCGGCCACCGGAAGCATTGACTCAAAATTTTGGGCGGCGCCTTATACCTATCTGTACCAGATCAATTTAACGATTGAGCAGTTGAATAGTTCGTCGGGCCTCAGCATTGCTGTAAAACAACAATTGCTGGGCGAAACGAAGTTCATGCGGGCATTATGCTATTTTTATCTGACCAATACATTCGGCGACGTACCGCTCGAAACCAGTTCGGATTATCATCTAAACCAGTCACTTCCGAGGGCGGCTTCCGCAAAAGTGTACGATCAGATATTGGCTGATCTGCATGACGCTCAGGTATTGCTGTCTCCTGATTATCAGGGTAGCGGACCGGTGAGACCCAACAAATGGTGCGCCACTGCACTATTAGCCAGGACTTATTTATACCAGAAAAAATGGGCGCAGGCAGATTCGGCCGCCACCGCCGTGATCGGCTCAGGAACTTACACCCTTGAACCCGACTTAAATAGCGTTTTCTTAGCAAACAGCACAGAAGCCATTCTCCAGTTTGTTCCTAACCAGCCTACCTGGAATTCTTCCGAGGGAGCGTCATTTCTCGGCCAGGGCACTTCAACACCTGAATATACCATAACGCCATTTTTGGCGAATGCCTTCGAAGCAGGAGATTTGCGGGAAGCCGACTGGCTGACTACGCTCAACGTAGATGGTACGGATTATAGAGTGCCTTTCAAATATAAGGTTGGTACGACGACAAACCCGCCGGCCGACGAATTCAATATGGTGCTGCGCTATGCTGAACAATTCCTGATCCGTGCCGAGGCTAAAGCCCAGGAAAACGATATACCCGGCGCACAGGCCGATCTGAACGCGATCCGGCAGCGTGCCGGCTTGGGGAACACCACTGCCGCAGATCAGGCATCTCTTCTGAATGCCATATTACACGAAAGGCAGGTAGAGTTCTTTGCCGAATGGGGCCACCGTTGGTTCGACCTCAAAAGAACGGATAAAGCCAATGCCGTACTGGGGGCCGAAAAGCCAACCTGGCCGTCCGACGGCCATGCGGCGTTATATCCTGTGCCGCTTAACCAGATAAAACAAAACCCTTTTTTAACACAAAACACGGGCTATTAGGCAGTAACAGGTTTCGAAAGGAAGTGCAGGAATATCCAGGTCCTGTGCTTCCTTCTATTTCAAAAACCGGATAGTTAAGCAGTATGGCTTACCTGTTCAACAAAAAAACTTAATGAAAAAGATCATCATCATGGCTGTGATTATTTTCACAGCGGCCACTGTCTTTGCCGTTCAGAATGAAAAAAAAGAGATCGGGAAACATAGCAAAGGGGAAAAGGATTCCCTGGAAAAAGTAAGTCAGGTAAAACCTTATGGCAAAGTGGTTACCGAAAATGCTGTCATTCAAAAGGGGCTCATCAATGTGATCCGGGTAGGAGATCGGTATTACTTCGAGCTGGTGCCTGCTTCATTGAATAAGGATATGTTATGGGTTACCCGTATATCCAAAGGAGCTGCCAATATACCCGATTATCCGGGGGATGAGATTACCAGGACGGTAGTGCGTTTTGAAAAAGGCCCGCACGATAAGTTGTTTCTTCGCAAAGCATTATTCATTGATTACGCGGCTGACACCACCGCTCTGATGCATCAGGCGGTGGTAAGGACTAACCTGATGCCGATTATCGAGGCATTTCCCATAGTTGCTTATCATATCGAATTGCAGTCGGTACTGATCGATGTTACGGATTTTATCGGATCGGATAATCAGTTATTCTCTCTGGACGGATATCAGAAGAATAAAGTTAACCTGACATCGCTTGAAAAGGATAAGAGTTATATCAGCGAAATATCCAGTTTTACCAAAAACGTCGAAATACTAGCGGTCAAAACTTACGGTTTTGCACGTAAGGCAGATGGTTTTACCATTAACAGCAGCACCACTTTTGAACTGAATACCTCAATTATCGAACTGCCGGATCAGCCAATGAGGCAGCGCTTCGAGGATATGAGGGTAGGGTATTTCGCTTCAGCGCAGCGGGATTACGATGCTAACAGAAATGGTATAAAGGAGCGCGCCTATATTCATCGCTGGAACCTCAGACCCAGGCAGGAGGATGTGGAGAAATATAACCGCGGTCAACTCGTTGAGCCTGAAAAGCAGATCGTTTTCTACATTGATCCTGCCACGCCTAAACAATGGGTGCCCTACCTGATACAAGGGGTAAATGACTGGAATCAGGCTTTTGAAAAGGCCGGGTTTAAGAATGCGATCGTCGGAAAAGTTGCTCCCACCAAAGAGGAAGATCCCGAATGGAATTTGTATGATGCCCGGCATTCAGCGATCATCTATAAAGCGTCCGATACCAAAAATGCGGCCGGATACAGCATTTCAGATCCCCGCACAGGTGAAATTTTGGAAAGCCATGTCAGCTGGTACCATAACATCATCCAGCTTATCCATGATCAGTACATGGTGTCCTGCGCCGCCGTTGATCCTCTTGCCAGGAATGCTGTCTTCCCGGACACGCTGATGGGTAAACTCATTCGCTATGCGATCAGTCACGAAATAGGTCACGCGCTGGGCTTAAGGCACAATATGGGTGCAAGCTCGACAGTTCCTACAGACAGCCTTCGAAATAAAAAATGGCTGCATAATAACGGCCTGTGTCCATCGGTGATGGATTATGCCCGCTTTAACTACGTCGCTCAGCCTGAAGACGACATTCCCGAAAATGACCTGATTGCGAGGATAGGAGCTTATGACAAGTGGGCAATCGAATGGGGTTACAAATGGTTGCCTCAATTCCAAAGCCCTGAAGATGAGGCGATTTATCTTCAAAAATATGCAACAGAGCGGTTAAAAGATAAACGGCTGTGGTATGGATCCGAAGAGTCTTTGGATCCAAGGTCACAGGCAAATAGTCTGGGCGATGACGTTATAAAATCAAGCCGATACGGGATTGCAAGCTTAAAACGCATGTTGCCGCAGCTTGACCAATGGACCAGACAAAGCGGTCGCGGTTATGAGTTGCTGAGCCAAAACTATGACCTGGTTAGAAACAAGTATTTCGACTATGTCAAGTTTGTAACCGATTTTATTGGCGGGACTTATGAAACCATAAGCCTCCCCGGCGAAAACAGGAATGTTTATAGGCCTGTTTCGTATGCCTATCAGAAGAAAGCAATGCAATTTTTGAGTGAGCAGCAGTTCAAACAGCCAACGTGGTTACTGGATACCACCATTCTTGCCCGCACAGGTCAGACGGCTTCCGGTATTTTGGGCGAGCTGAATCATAATATCTTAGGAGAATTACTTTCAAGTTCATTCAAGTTGGGTTGTCTCTATGCGAGGAATCAACTAAGCTTTAACGTGAAAACTTATACTGCCCTGGAATTGTTGGAGGATATCAAAAAGGATGTCTGGACCGAACTTTACAGCAAGGAAGCGATCGCGCCGTTTCGCAGAAACCAGCAGGAAACGTACCTGAAAGAAACAGTTGCCTTTTTGGCCGATGACCGAAAAGCATGGTCAGGTCTGATCCAGTTGCCTATTTCTGGCTTTACTCCGCTTTACAGCAACGACGTTTCGGAAATGCAGATCGGGCAATTGTTGGATATTCAAAAAATGATCCGGAAAAATATTCCGCTGGTGAAGGACCAGGCGACCAGGTATCACCTGATTTACTGCGACAACCAGATTAACCGCCTATGGAACACCGGGAAGGCATTGAAAACTGGGAAGCGATGAAAAAGGCAAGTTTATTAATTCTGTTTTGTTCCCTGTTAGGTGAATTTGCTTTTTCACAGAAGGCGAAGCATGTGGTACTGATCTCGATAGATGGCCTCCGGCCGGAAATGTACCTCGATAGCATTTGGCCGGCTCCGAATCTGCGCGCTCTGAAGAAGAGCGGAACTTATGCAGAGCACATGCTCAGCGTGTTTCCCAGTTTCACCTACCCGGCACACACGGCTATGCTCACAGGCGCCCTTCCGGCAAGGTCAGGTATATATTTTAACCAGCCAAAGAATGGCCATGGCGAGTGGAATTGGTTTATGAAAGATGTCCGGGTGCCGACGCTCTGGCAGGTACTTAATGCTCATATGCTAACTACCGCAGCGATCGAATGGCCGGTTAGCGTTGGGGCTGGGATCACCTGGAATATCCCTGAGATATGGTCTGATAAATATCCGGATCGTATTACTGAATCGCGTAAATACGCTACTCCCGGACTCATAGATGAGATCGAAAAGAATACGACCGGCAGGCTCGACAGCAATAACATGAATGAGGACCGGTTCAGCATGGATGCCAATTCTGCAAGAATGGCGGCCTACATCTTTAAAACGTATCACCCTGCCCTGTTAACCGTGCATTTCGCGGAAGTGGACGGCGCCCAACATGAATTCGGCAGGGACGCCGACAGCGTCCGCCTGGCTGTGGCAGCGGTGGACAGAGCGGTTGGGGATATTCTGGAGACTGTTCGGCACAGCCCCTCGAAAGATAGTACCGCGGTCATCATAGTGGGCGATCATGGCTTCAGTACCATCCACACGGTGTTCCGTCCGAACATCCTGATTAGCGATGTTCCCGCCGGTTTTACTGCCGCCGGGGGATCAGCATTTTTATATCGCAAGCTTGACGCGGGCACAAGGCAAAACGCCGCTATCGTCAGATCGGTAACCGAAGCCCTGAACAAACTTCCGCCTGACCGTCGGCGGCTGTTCCGCATCATAGACCGCAGTGAGCTGGATCGGATGGGTGCCGATTCAGCGGCATTACTGGCATTGGCTGCTAACCCCGGAATCGTTTTTAGCGGATCGGTATCGCCGTCAAAGATGACTGGCCAGGGACCTGGAACTACCATACAAAATAATCCCCTGGAAGGTGTCTTTTTTTCCTACCATGGAGGGCATCATGGCTATGATCCCAACACACTTGAAATGTATACCGGTTTCATCGCGTCGGGTGCGGGAATTGTAAAAAAGGGACATATCAAAGAATTAAGGGTGACGGATATCGCTCCCCTGGTCGCTGCCCTGCTGGGCGTTGAGTTCAGGACGCCGGATGGCCGGCTGGTGCCTGGTATTTTGCAGGAATAACAATACTGCCGGCTGCTGCGCCCGGCTAATAAAAATTTAACCTGGCATTAGTCCTATGAGGCACTGAAATGACTCTTTAGGCAGGGTAATTAGGTTCAACAGAATAATGCCGCGGTATGCTGGCGGCAATGGTTTAAGATTTTAATAAATGCATTGATTTGGACGATTATTTTTTCATCGGGATGGGCATAGTTTTCGCCCTGTTAGTCACCGTCATTTTTATCATGGTGCGTAACCGGATCAGGGGACGTGATGAATTGGAGGGCCTTCTTCCCTCCAGTCCCAAAGTGAAAAAAATCGAAGACAAGGATGAAAAAAGAGTAGAGGATGGTGAATAACCTCGGTTAAAGGGGAAGCTAAGCGGTGGATTGGCAGCTCTGATGGTCAATCGCGCATTGACAAATTAGAATAACATAAATAAGCTATATAACGCCTGGTTAAATCAGGCGCGAAAAAAATACCCTCCGATAAGAGTAAGGAGGTTGGATGGGCGGCAACTCTTTGTTCTTTTTAGTTTTTTCATTTTGCGAAAAATGAGATTTAGTTAATTAATGCGAACGCCCCCGCATCCGGGGGGCGTTTTAGCTGTTTTATAGTGGGGCGTAATTTTCTGTATCATGGCTTTAAGGAGTAAATTTATGTTAACAGAGCAACCGGTTCGGCCAATGTATGTAGTCAGGGATAATTTTGATGATATCTTCCGGACCTATAAGGACAGGATATACCGCTATGTGGTGGTGATCGTAAAGTCCGGTGAAGTTGCTGAGGAACTCACTCAGGAGATACTGATCAAAATATGGCTATGCCGCGACTTGCTGAACCATGTCGATAATCTCGACGCTTATATCTACACTATCGCCAGGAATAGGGCGCTCAATCATTTACGAAAGGCTGCTCACGATATGCGCCTGTTAATTGAGCTGAAAGGCTCCATGCAGCCCGAACAGAACAATATAGACGACCGCATCATAGCCAACGATTATGATGTGATGGTTAACCAGGCGCTGAACAATTTGTCTCCTCAGCGCCGTAAAGTATATGAATTAAGCAGGGTGGAGGGGCTCAACCATGAGGAAATTGCCTCGCGCCTCAATCTCTCAAAAAATACGGTTAAGAATCACATGGTGGAAGCGCTGAAACATATCCGCGCTTACCTCCAAAAAAATGGGGGAGCGGCATTACTACTAACCGCATATATGTTGTCATAAAGTGGGCTAAGTTCTCTCACTAAAGCTCGCGAGTTAACTTCCTTTGAATAATTAATTTCGTTTTTAATGCTTTTATAACGGCAGGTGCTAAAATTCCCTCGAACGCTAACCGATATCGCGCATAGCGTTAATACAAAAATTATCAGGCTTTATAGTTTAAATTTAAAAGCTGGGCACTTTGGATTCGGTCTACCCTGAATGTTCTTTTATCCATGCGTAAAAGACAATCGGCGATCATATAGGTAACCTCTTCCTTATTTTCCTTTACGGTAACCAACAGCATCTTTTTAACAGTCCTATACGTTAGTTGGTCATTTCGATTTAAATAGTTGATGCGTAAATAACAACGTTCATTAATCGCGCCATTGATCAGATCAGTTATCTCTTTCATAATAAATGAAGATGTCGCGGAATTTGGGTCGTTTAGGATGTCAAATTTGGGTGCTTCAATGGCAACTGGCTTTGCTATATTTTTGATCTTGGTGGACGAATTTAATTCAAATTCTTCAATCCTGTTTGAGAGATAGTCAAACCCCCGCAAAAAATAGTAGCCGCCCCTGTAAGCTATACTTTTCGGCTTGACGAGCGTTGTGTTGCCTGGTATGCCTATTTTGATATAACCTGATCGTTCAATAATTTTTTGAAGACTGGAAAGCCGCTTGTCAGGGATTTTTTCTATCAGAGTGAGTGCTTCCATAGGTAAAACATGTTCGCTAACGCTATGGTTCGCCGGGTCAAAATAAGTTACTCTCACTGCCGAGATAGGAATTTCCCTGATGATACTTTCTTTGTTTTTTAATGGGTGTTTAGTCGTATATGGCTCAAGACTAACAAATTGGAGTACTGGCGGCAGGAAAGACAATAACGCATTTATAGTTGTATTTGCGTTGCCGCTTCCTGAACTGTCGTCATAACTCAGTATAGATTTTTTTTTGCCCATCTCCAGTGGGACAGTTTTCAAATTTAATCTCGTTCCCCTTTCGAGCACCTCAATATCTGCTGCTGACGTTTTTTGAATTAGTTTTAGTTGATCTTCATAAATTTCGGATATTTCAAACTTATAAGATTTTGTCGAGAACCACAGGCAGTCATATTTATATGTCTCATGTTTGACGTTATCAATTTTATAACTGGATTTTGAAATTTCAATCACGACCATCAATGGAGATAATGCCAAATGATCACCGCTGATGATTACTGAAGTGTTTTCTGAGAGGTACGGATGTGAATTCAGTGCGACAATATCGCCAATGCTAAAAACTTTAGATTCCATGCATAAACCTAACAAAATATTGCAATAACATTGTTATATTTGTTAGCCTTGTAGCGTGAAGGGGGATACGACATTTAGTTAGGCTATAAAATTTTCCGGATGTATATTTAATATGCTATTCACCGGGGGATTGACTGATTATCTGAAATAGGGTAACAGGTAAGCGATTGCCATGTATACCGGTTAGTTGAGCCATAATAGCCTTCATACATTCAACTGCTCGCGCGAGCAATTGAACCAGTGAAGTAACTATGTGATGCTCGATAACGCTGATACAGCATATCACTAATATACGGATAAATATGTTAATAAGCAATGACATTCCAGTTGTTGTTAAGTTATATATCAATACGTGTATCACATTGAAAAATTACGTGACTCATTCGTTGGGTACTGGCCTTACATCGTAAGAGAAGTTATGTTTATCCAATAACCCGTTACGCACGCTACAAGGCTTTTTTATGATCCCCCCATTTGATCAACGTCCGGAATGGTTTAAGGGCCGTGGTTATTTACATATCACTCCCAAAATAAATATTCGCAAAAATTACTTCGAGTTGTACGCGCTGTTGAATGATCCGTCTTTCATTGCAAAACATGCGTTCTTTCCGCTAATTCACGCGGTGATCAAAGAAAGAAAATACAAAAAGATACCCAATGGTGAGGGCCGCGCCCATTCTTTTATCAAGGACGGCGAACACCTCCGTTCTGAAAAAATCCGGCCGCTTCATTATGCTACACATATTGACGCGTTGATTTTTAGTTGCTATGCTGCTCGGCTTTCAGAACTTTACGAAGAGCAGCTGTCGGCTGATAAGAACTTAAATGACTGCGTCATTGCATATCGCAAAATACCGGTAGAAGACCCTGACGGGGAAAACTTGGAAGAGGTCGGTAAAAGCACGATTCATTTCGCCTATGAAGCTTTTGAGGAGATTAAACATAGGAGCCAGGGCAGTAGCTGCGCGGTTTTAATGTTTGATATTAAAAGCTTTTTTAGTGAATTAGATCATCAGCAATTGAAGGAAGCTTGGTGTGATTTGCGCGGTGTAAATAGGCTGTTTCCGGCTGACTTTAACGTTTTCAGGGCAGCCACCGATTTCAGGTACATTTTACGGGATGAATTGCGCACCGGTATTAGAAAGTACGGAAAGAGAAATGGTTTCGATGAAGCTAAATTATCGGATATAAGAAAACATTACGGCAAAGAGGCTTTCTTTTCATCAGTAGAGGATTTCAAAAGTGCTTTGGAACAAAAAAAGCTAAAGGTCTACAAACATCCGTTTACTAAAAAAAGACAGCCAGTTGGCATACCCCAGGGATTACCCATCAGCGCAGTCCTCGCCAACCTGTATTTGCTAAACTTCGATAAAAAGGTCTTGGAAGTGGTGGTAGATACTTATAAAGGATTCTACCGCCGATATTCTGATGATATTATGATAATATGTAAACCGGAAGATGCTGCTGTCATTGAAAAGTTTATTCTCGCCGAAATAAAGAAAAGTAAGATCGAAATTAGCCCCGGCAAGACGGAAAAGTTCCGGTTCGAATATCAGCAAATCAGTCCGCGGATTAATAGACTTACATCAACGTTGGTCAAAAAAAATAAGGAAGAGGTGCCAGGAAAGCCTTTGACCTATTTAGGTTTTGAATTTTATGGGTATAAAACACTCATTAAGTCCGCAAATGTCGCTAAATTTTATCGGAGAATGATCTATGCCGTTAGAAAACATGCGCATAGAGCTAATCAAAACTACAGCGGTGCCAACCCTGCAATATATATAAGGCAATTAAAAAAATTATATTCCGATGCGGACCTCAGGCGGGAGAAAAAGAAGCCGGAATTTAAGGTGTTACGAAAAAATGAGAAAGGCTATTTCAGCTTTCAGAAGATTGAATCTAAGTCAGATCCGAGGTCACGTACAAATTACTTCTCCTATTCAGCACGAGCCAGTAAAATTATGAACGAATCGAAGATGTCTGATCAGCTAAAAAGACATCGTAGTGTGTTTCATGCAGCAATGCACAAACATTTGAAATAATGCTCCAGCGCTTTTGAAGTGCAGTTTTTTGTTAGTTATTATTTGATATTGGAATTATGTTGTTAAAGGATGAAGTTCAGTGATCGTTGATGTCGCGTGTCTGCCATTGCCATTTTGATGCTATCAGGCTTTTTTATAAGTGAGTTGAAAGTCGTGCTCCCAGTTTTGACCATCGACGGACTTCTCCCAACATCCCGAGATGATGGTGTGATCCTGGTTGAGCTCGCCTGTAAAGCGTTGCATAAATTGCGGTCCGTTACGCCATAGTTTCCAGAGGCTATTTTCAAAACTCATTTCATATACCCGGGAAGATTGCTGATCATCCATATATAAGACGGTATAATGTTGCGCGTCTCTGTCATGACCAATCAACCATATCGCCCAGGGCGTTCCCTGATTTTTTCCGCCCTGCCGGAAAATTAAAAATTCACCGTCTTCAAACCATTCAAAGGATGCGCTTGCCTTGATAATTGCATTTTTATCCGGTAAGAAAGATGCGTTGGATATTTCCATTTCCCAGGTGCCGGTCAATTGCTTTAACGCATGTAAAGCAGGATTGCTGTTATTTTTCATTGGACGATATTTGATATGATTGTATATACAAAGATCGGAACGAATGTAGCCTCAGGTGAGGTGCAAATGCGACTATTTTAGGGGGATATAAGTCAAGAGTATTATGAACATGGCAACGCCCCAAATCCCCGCCGACTTGTTTTTTCAACACCTTTAAAACCATAATAAGCGTAATCTGAGGTATGAAAAAGTATATTATCGAGCACAACATCAGCAACTAACGGGGTATCCGAAACTGGAAAATATTATCTTTGGATATGATCCGGAAAATTTCAGCAGTGATCGCAGGTTATTTGGTGTTTGCCGTCAGCGCGGGCATCTGGTTCCCGCTGATGGGCTACAAGCCGCACGCACCCGCGCCGGCAGCGTTTATGCTGGAAACGCTGGCTTACGGCGTATGCTTTAGCCTGCTGGCCGGCTTTGTAACCAAAGCCATTGGCAAATCCTTCTTCTTAAATTATGTACTTGCGGCCATTATATTCCTGGGCGCGGTTTTGTCGTTGTTATTTTCCGACGGCAGTCACTGGACGCAACTGACGACCCTGCTGGTCTTTGCCCCTTGCGCCTTGCTCGGCGGAGTTATTCGTTTTTCCGGTAATGCAAAGCAATAACGCCGGACTGAAAGATTTTCGTTGCTTTCAGGCTGAAAGTGGTTTTTAGGCTAACACCTTCAAACAAGTGTTTACCGTCCCCGACCAATACCGGATGAACCACCAGACGCAGTTCATCGATCAGCCCCGCATTGAGCATTTGCGGCAGCAAGCTCGTACTGCTGAAAGCGATGATTTTGCCGGCTTGCTGTTTAAGTTCTTTGAGCAAACCTTCGGGGTCTTCCCGGACGATCCGGGCCCCGGCGGTTTCCAGGGTGCGCGACAACACAATTTTGGGTATGGGCGTCATCGCTTCGGCAAAGGCGACATCTTCGGGGCTGCCGTTTTTGCTTTTGGCCATCTCGGGCCAGAAGGGTACCATAAGCTCATAGGTTTTGCGACCGTAGACGATTACGCCGGTTTCCTGCATCAGTTCGGTAAAATAGCGCATCAGTTCCGCATCGGGCGCCGCGAAGGTATGATCAAAGCAGCCGTCCAGGCTGATATTGATCGCGAAGAGTACTTTTCTCATGGTTAAGGCTTGATATGTTCCAGTTTTTCCAGCATTTGTTTGCCGTTATCGTTATGCGGGTTTAGTTCCAGGGACCTTTTATAATTACGGATTGCATCGGGCTTGTTGCCTGCGGCCATAAAGGCTTCACCCAGGCTGTCATAGGCGTTAGCGGAACCTGGATGGCGCCGGGCATTCTCCGCGAAGATCGCGATGGCATTACCGGACCTTTTGAAGCCTAATTCGTAATAACCGCAACTGTTCAGAAAGTCCTCTGTAGGGGTGATGGTATAGCCAAAATCCGCCGAAAGTTTTTCAAAATGCTTGACCAAACCGGGCTGGGTGAGGACCTGTTTACCGTAAAAGTCAATGAACCAGTCCCGGTAAATAAATTTAAGGCCGTCAAACAAGGTTTTATACGGGACCGTGAAATGATTTTCGCCGGGGTAGTTCGCATGCGCATACTTAAACCAGGCAGGTGCATGTTGCTTAAGCTCTTTCAGCAGGGCGTCCACGGCTGCGGTATTTTCATTACCGATGCCAACAAACATTTGGCCGTTATGCGGGTGGCTGCCGCTAAAGCATGCCCCGATATGTTGAAGCAGCTCAGGATTGGTGACCGGGCTGGTCAAAATAGTCGCGGAAAAAAGTGCGGGCTTGGTTTCCTTTGTAGATAACGCTACGAGCCCGGCGAGCGAATGAGCCGCCAGGATTCGGTAGGGCTGGACACGGTAATGCGCGTCCACGTAGGCGACGACCTCTTCTTCAAGGTAACGCGAAAAACGGCTTCGACCTGCATCGGGTGAAAAATCACGCTGCCGGTCCACATTGACGATACCCACTACGATCATTTCCGGTATCCGGTTGCGGTCATGCCCCGCCAGGAAATCCGCCATCCGCGCGCCATAATCAAAATGACTATCGCCGTCCAGCAGGTATAACACCGGGTAGGTATTGTCGGTCGTATAGTAATCCGCGGGTAAATGGATCCAAACCGTTCTGTTCTCCGGCATGATCCTGGACGATATATTTATTGCTGTATCATTCCGCACCGGTAACGGATCATTCTGCGCTTGGGTTTCGAATGAAAGGCACAACAAAAGCCCTAAAACCTGAAAGATCCGGCTGCAAGTCTTCATAATGTTTTAATTGGTTTAACGTTACAAACTTAGACATTCGTCTGATGGTTTGTTATTTATTAAATGACGCCCTGGATGCCAGGGTTGAAAGCTTAGCCCTGGCCTTTTTTTTGTCGACCTCACTAAGCGCCGTAGCTTCAAAAAAATTGCGTGCATCCCGTCCCGGCCGGTACTGGCAAGGATAGTCGGCAGAAAAAAGGATACGATTTGTCCCGATGATCTCCACGGAACGCCGCAGGTAAGCCTGGCTGATCACAATCAAAATAAACTCAAAAATTTTTTTCACTCCCCATTAGTCCTTCCCTCATCCCCGCGTGTCATTAGCTAAAAGGCAGAAGATTTAACTTCTCCTTAACGCTTAATAAACATGTCACCCTTACAACGGATGCATCATTTATTTCAAAAATTCCTGGACAATAATTGCAGTCCGCAGGAGGTGGAAGAGCTGGTTAACCTGCTTCGCGAGGCAGGCGAAGATGAACTGGACGCACCCATGAAAGCTTTATGGGAGCAAACAGGCGGCGGGCAGCCGGTCGAAACCATCGATTGGACCCGTATGTATAAGGAAATCACAGCAATCGATACGGAAATTGAATCGGCTCGTAAACCTGTCCGCCGCCTATGGCCCCGCATCGCCGCCGCTGCTTCGATCATCCTGGCGCTATCAGCCGGAGGCTATTTCTTATTGCATAAAACTGACCGCTCACCACTAACTGCTCAAAACTCCAAAAATGATATAGCCCCTGGCCACGAACAGGCGACGCTGACGCTCGCCAATGGCCAAAAGATCATTTTGCGCAAGGGCCTCTCAGGCGTCCTGGCACAACAAGGTAGAACTACTGTTCAGGCCGGCGCCGATGCAATAACTTATAAGAATTCAAAAGTCTCTGCGCTTACCAGCGGAGGAGATTTAGAGTGGGCCAACACCCTAACCACCGCCCGCGGCGAGCAATCACCTTATCCGCTGGTACTGGCCGACGGCACGAAGGTCTGGTTGAATGCCGAATCCTCGCTCACATTCCCCGCCGACTTCAAGGGAATTAACCGTACCGTTAAGGTAACAGGGGAGGCTTACTTCGAGGTAGTTCACAACGCCGCGAAACCCTTCCGTGTGATTGCCGGCAATAAAACCATTGAAGATATTGGCACAGCGTTCGATGTCAAGGCGTACAGCGACGAACCGGATTTTAAAACAACAGTTTTGCAGGGTGCGGTCAAATTAACCTCGAAAAGTTCCTCTTCCTCGGAGAGGACGGGAGGAGAGGTGATGCTCCAACCCGGCCAGCAGGCCATCATCAAAAACTCCCTCTCCCTTGGAGAGAGCCGGGGTGAGGCGAAGATCATCACCGTCGACCCACAATCCGCCATTGCCTGGAAGAACGGCCAGTTCCGCCTCGACGAGCAGCGCCTCGACGAGATCATGCGCCAGGCCGCACGCTGGTATAATGTCGATGTCGTGTACCAGGATGAGTCGCTCAAATCCGAGGCATTTGGCGGGGTGACCGCCCGCTATGCCAGCGTATCGCAGCTATTGCGCGCGCTCGAACTGACGAACCAGGTGCAGTTTAAGATCGAAGGCCGCAAAATCACAGTAATGAAGAAATAATTTTTAGACCCTGACTACTAACCCTAAGCAATTTGAACATGAAAACAGCAGAAAGATCACCGTAAAATGAAATGGATGGCTTAAGCAGCTTACAGTCCTCCGGACAGAAAGCCGTTAAAAAAGGAAGGTCAGGAATACTTGCAATATCCCTGACCAGTGATCCTTTAAGCCAAACGACTGTGTGACAACCATTTTTACTTAACCGGACAAACAAACTTAGGCATTCTTGCGCAGTTGCGCAAGGGCAACGGTCTCATCGGCCGCTAAGCGTTTGTCACAAACCGATGAAAATGAATTTAAATTTTACAAAGAATAAATGCGTCCCTCGTGGTCGCATCAAACAGGTCCTGCTGATTATGCGATTAACCACATTCCTACTTTTTGCAGCTTTCATGCAGGTAAGCGCCGCTGGACTGGCACAGCGCCTGACGCTGGTGCAGAAAAACGTGACTTTGAAGCAGGTGTTTAACGAGGTTAATAAGCAGACGGGCTATAGCATAGTATGGTCTGTGAGCCAGGTGCGGGGGAATGTGCAGGTGGATGTTGATTTTAAGGATACGCCGCTGCTGGAGGCGTTGGACAAATGTCTGGAAAATACGAACCTCACTTATACGATTGAGAATAAGACAGTAGTGATTCGGGAAAGAGAACCGACACTAGTCGAGAAGATAAAAAAAGCCCTGGATATGGCGGTGACCGTTTCCGGGAAGGTGGTGGATGAGGCTGGACAGCCAATGGCGGGGGTGACGGTGAAGGAGAAAGGGTCGGCAAATGGGGTGGTGACGGATGCGAAAGGACTGTTTTCGCTGTCGGTGGCGGATAATAAAGCGATGATTGTTTTTTCATTTGTGGGGTTTGAGCCGCAGGAGTTTGTTGTAAGTGATATTCCAACTGGTGTAGTGATAAAACTAAAGACGGCAGAAAATAATTTAAAAGAAGTTGTAATAAATAAAGGGTACTACAACACTTCTCAAGAATTAAACACAGGAAACGTATCTACGGTAAAAGGTAAGGATATTGTTAATAGACCAATGACTGATCCTATCCTAGCATTGGAGGGTAAAGTGCCCGGGCTAAGTATAACCTCGGGTGGAGGTCTTCCTGGGGCATCATCAACTATTAGTCTTCGAGGAAAAAACAGTATCTCAAACGGGAACGACCCACTTTATGTGATTGATGGAATACCATTTAGTTCGATAAGTCTAACGAGTTCATATTTTGGAGGAGGAGCGGTTGGGATTATGAGTCCATTCAACAATTTTGATTCATCAAATATTGAAAGTATTGAAATCCTAAAGGATGCTGATGCTACAGCAATTTATGGATCACGTGGGGCAAACGGCGTGATACTCATAAATACAAAAAGAGGTATGTCCGGTAAGACAAAAGTTGATATGAATTTATCGACCGGAGTTGGGCGCGTAGACCGTCGATTAGATTTACTAAATACTCAACAGTATTTACAAATGCGACGCGAGGCGTTCAAAAACGATGGAAAAATTCCTGGGCCAAATGATTATGACATAAATGGTTCTTGGGATACCACTCGCAATACAGATTGGCAAAACCTGTTAATAGGTGGAACAGCTGAATTAACCAATCTTCAAGGGTCTATCTCCGGAGGGAGTCAAACTACACAATTCTTAATTGGAGGAGGATATACCAATCAAAGTACGGTTTTTCCCGGTAATTTTGGAGATACTAAAAGTTCATTTCATGCCAATCTAAATCATGTATCTTCAAATCAGAGATTTCATATCGGAGTTTCTGCAAGTTATTTGAATGACAACAGTAACTTACCAACGGCAGATATCACTTCGGAAATAGTTTTACCACCTGACGCCCCATCAATTTATGGCCCTAATGGAGATTTAAATTGGCAAAACGACACATGGACTAACCCGTTAGCGATCTTAAGGCAAAAGGCGCGAGCAAATACCGATAATGTAATAGGAAATCTCAATTTGGATTATCAAATCTTCCCTGGCTTGACTATCAAGAGCAATTTTGGGTATAGTAAAAGCCAAATGGATCAGTCAATTACCATCCCAATTAGTTCATATTCACCGATTTATGACAGTTTCTCGTTTTTGAGATCCATTGGACTTGCAAATAGTAGTTTGAAAACCTGGATTATTGAACCGCAAGTTAATTATCAAATGGTTATCGCCGGTGGAAAGGTCGAAGCTTTGGTTGGTACAACATTTCAAGAAAATGTTCAGAGTTCCTCGTCGTTATATGCCTCTGACTTCCCCAATGATGCTTTAATTGAAAATGTTGCTGCAGCAAGCTCTGTAAGAATAGGGGCGTTTTCGAATACTCATTATAGATATAACGCATTCTATGGTCGAATCAGTTATAACTGGCATGAAAAATACATTTTAAACTTAACAGGAAGACGGGATGGAAGCAGTCGTTTTGGATATGCGAACCAATTCGGAAACTTTGGAGCAATCGGGGGCGCATGGATATTTTCAAATGAAAAAATTATTCAAAATGCTCTGCCATTTTTGAGCTTCGGAAAGATAAGGGCTAGTTATGGAATAACAGGTAATGATCAATTAACCGATTATCAATATTTGAGCAGTTATTCTCCGTATCCATCCACCTATTTAGGCCAATCAGGTTTATTCCCTACACAGATTTCTAACCCATTTTTCGGATGGGAAATTGTAAAGAAAATAGAAGCCGGGTTGGAATTGGGATTTTTGAAGGACGCCATATTTTTAAATATCAGCTTTTATAGAAACCGTACTGGTAACCAACTAGTGGGTTTCTCGCTTCCTGACATTACTGGATTTTCTTCCATACAAGCAAATTTACCGGCTATCATTCAGAATACAGGATTAGAAATCGAATTAAACTCAACCAATCTGAAAACAAAAAATTTCAGGTGGACGAGTTCTTTTAATTTAACAATACCTCGAAATATATTAATTTCTTATCCAAATCTCGCTGCTTCAAGCTACGCAAATACTTTTGTTGAAGGTAAATCACTGTATATCAAAAAGTTATATCATTTTACTTCGGTTGACCCTCAAACGGGCTTATACAATTTCGAAGATGTAAATAAGGATGGACGTATTACTAACCCAGCAGACATTGTAGGAAATAAGGAAATTGCTCAAAAGTATTACGGCGGATTTCAAAACAGCTTCAGTTATAAAGGTTTCCAACTCGATATATTTTTTCAGTTTGTCAAACAAACAGGTTCGAGCTATTTAAACAATTTCCCACGACCCGGTTTTTATGGGGGAGTTGACAACCCTGCAGGCAATCAACCAATCACAGTATTATCTCGCTGGCAAAAACCTGGCGACGTTACGTCGGTGCAGAAATTTACAACTTCAAATTCTTCAGCAACTAGCGCATATTCTAAGGTAAGGGCAAGTGATTATCAAATTGTAGATGCTTCATTCATTCGCTTAAAAAATATGGCCCTATCATATTCGATTCCCCAGACTTGGCAACAAAAGATGCATTTACAAAATTGTAAGTTGTTTTTACAAGCGGAAAATCTCTTCACTTTTTCAAAGTATATAGGATTAGACCCCGAAGTACGATCCCTAGCGGTTCCACCGCTTCGCTTCATAACTACAGGGGTACAAATTACTTTTTAAATTATCATTAAAAGAAACGACATGAAACTTTATAGAGAAAGCAATTTTAATCGCATAATAGTTATTACAATTATTACGTTGGTCTGTTCGACATCCTGTAAAAAATTTGTTGAAGTAGGTCCACCTGTTACACAGTTAGTTACCACTAGTGTGTTTAATAATAATAGCACGGCAAATGCTGCTCAGACGGCGATATACTCGCAAATGGAGGGAAAAGAATCCCTACCATATTTAATGGCGCTATATACCGGCCTATCATCTGATGAATTAAAAAATTATTCCACCAGTTCTGATTTAGGGCAATTCTATTCAAATAGCCTTATTTCTACCAATTCTGAATTGGTGAACCTGTGGAGCCCAATTTATAATTATATCTATCAGGCAAATGCCATTATTGAAGGTTTATCAAAATCAACTGGCGTAAGCCCGCAAGTAAAGCAACAGTTAATAGGTGAGTCTAAGTTTATTAGAGCTTTTTGGCACTTTTATTTAGTTAATCTTTTTGGTGATGTACCGTTAGTCACAAGTACCAATTACAAAATAAATTCGTTGGCCACAAGATCACCCAAAGAGTTGGTTTATGCGCAAATAATCGCTGATTTAATTGACGCTCAAAAGCTTCTAAACACTAATTATGTTGGTGCAGACGGTATCACTACTACAGATGAAAAGGTTAGACCAAACAGATGGGTTGCTACAGCACTTTTAGCAAGAGTCTATTTATTCACGCACGATTATGCGAACGCAGAAATACAGGCAACTTCATTGATTAATAACCTTGATTTTAGCTTAAATACGGATTTGAATGATGTTTTTCTAGCAAATAGTACGGAAGCTATTTGGCAATTAATGATACCATTGCCAAATAATACCTTAAATACTGTAGAAGGGAGAGATTTTATCTTAAACTCAATTCCACAGGATAATATTTATAACTGCACAACCATTAGCGACCAGCTTATTAATTCATTTGAACCTGGCGATAGTCGATTTGCAAATTGGATATCTGCCTTTCCTTCAGGTTCAACTCTTTATTATTTTCCTTACAAATACAAGGTTTATAGTTCATCGACTGTTACTGAATACTCTATGGTTTTTCGTTTAGCCGAGCAGTTCCTAATTCGCGCGGAAGCCAGGGTAAACTTAGAAGAGAATAACGCAGTTAATGATCTTAATGTCATCCGCAACAGATCCGGATTATCTAATTATTCTGGATCGCTAGATAGAGCGTCTTTATTAGCGGCAATTTATCACGAGCGGGAAGTTGAATTTTTTACAGAGTGGGGGCACAGGTGGATAGACCTCAAAAGAAGTGGGGGTATCGACGCGGTGATGATAACTGCTGCTTCCTTAAAAGGAGGACATTGGAATTCATCTTCGCAATTATATCCTCTCCCTCAAGCTGAGATAACGAAGGATCCTAATTTAAAACAGAATCAAGGTTATTGATTGTCAAAAAGCTAGCCGATTTTATAAACTCATAGGAATATGTATGATAAAGAAAATATTTAGTCTATCGCTCTGTTTTCTTATGTGGCTAAACGTGGCCGGCGAAACTGCTAAGGCTCGAATGGATACAATAAAAATTGGAGACATACTTCCTAATTTTATACTCAAGGATTTGCAATATTTTAAGAAGAAAAATATTTCTTTAGAAGACTTAAAAGGTCACTGGACCGTCTTAGATTTCTTTGCATCGACTTGTTCAAGTTGCGTAGCTAGCTTTCCAGAAATTAATCGTTTAAATAAAAAACTAGCAAATAAAGTACAGTTTATTTTGATTGGGTTTACCAATAAATCGATTAAACCCATGTTTGAGAAATTTCGAGAGAAAGAGCATCTTAATCTTCCGGTAGCGTACGATTCAAGCTTATTTAGAAAATACAATATTGTTAGCGTACCTTTCCAAATTATTTTAGACGGAAACGGTGTTGTAAGAGGAACGGAAAATTCGTTAAATGAAAATGATCTAAATAATTATTTAATAAACAACAAACTTCCTGATTCTTCAATATTAAAAACGACCGCAAAAGATGGAAATCATTACTCTTTTGATGGTACCAAACCTTTTTTAATTAATAGGAATGGTGGAGCAGACACAAGCTTCACGTATAGGTCCGTTTTTTCCGTATGGAATAAAAGTATTCCGGAATATTACCTCCAAGACGACTTGAATTATTGTATGAAAGTCATAAAGGGAAAAGTTCAGTTTCTTGGGATCGACTTAAGCACGTTATATAGAATGGCCTATCTAGGCTATGGTAATTGGGGAGGAGGGGATTTCGATGACTCGTTATATGGTAAATTTTTATCCTGGCCAATTTTGGAAATCAAAAACCCCGACGCTTTTAAACCTGACTTTACTCACGACAAAAACTTATATTGTTACAGCCTGATCTATCCGCCTAGAATCACTGATAAAAGAAAAGTGATGGCTATGATGCAAAATGACCTAAAAAACATCTTTCCGTATGAGGTAGAAATTGAAACGCGGAAAGTGAAATATTGGAAAATTACAGCAACCGAAAAGGGAAGGGTCAAACTTCTGACCAAAGGGGATACTACATTTATGAATATGATTCCACATGCAGGATTTACTGCAAAAAATTTCCCAATACAAAACCTAATCAGAATGCTTTGGGCTCATCATGAGGATAAAGTTTTTATAGATGAAACTAACATTAAAGGAAACATTGATATAAAACTTGATTGCATCATGACTGACTTAAACGATGTTAAAAAGGCTTTGCAAAAAAATGAATTGGACTTAGTTGAGGGACAAAAAGATATGAAAGTACTTGTAATTAGAGATGCCCCACCTTTATAAATTCTAAATGGTTTGACTTAAATCTGCCGTAATAATTATTCACTTTCTATTAATTTAACATGGGCAAGGTATTGTTGTTTATTTTATTGGCACAATCTTTCAATTCAGGCTATAGCCAAGAAAAAGTGCAGATATTATTTGCCAGCAACACAAATAATGTCATCGCTAAAAACATCTACGGCCAGTTCGCCGAGCACTTGGGCCGTAGTATTTATGACGGCTTTTACCGCAAAGGGAAAATTCGAACTGATGTTATGATAGCATTAAAAAAAATCCACGTACCCAACCTGCGCTGGCCGGGCGGCTGTTTTGCGGACCAGTACCATTGGCGGGATGGTATTGGCAGCACAGCCGCCCGGCCAAAGCGGGTAAATACGACCTGGGGCATGGTAGCTGAGGATAATAGTTTTGGCACGGCTGAATTTTTGGAGTTATGCAGGCAGATCGGCTGCGAACCTTATATCGCCGGCAATGTTGGTACAGGTACGCCGCAGGAAATGAAGGACTGGATTGAATATCTCAACTTTAACGATAAAAGTGCACTTGCTGATCTGCGCAAAGCCAATGGGCACCCGGAACCATATCGGGTGAACCTCTGGGGAGTCGGCAACGAAAGCTGGGGTTGCGGTGGCAACATGACACCGGAATATTATGCGCAACTCTATCGCCATTTCGCGGCCTTTTGCCCGGATTATCCGGGTGCGCCGCTTAAAAAGGTCGTTAGCGGCGCGAATGCCGATGACTATCACTGGACGGAGGTCATGATGAAAATGATTCCGGCAGGCGAAATGTATGGCCTTTCTCTCCACTATTATACTTTTCCGACCGGCAAATGGAACCCGCGCGGCTCCGCCACAAAATTTACCGAAATTGAGTATAGCCATACGCTGAAAGAAGCCCTGCGCATGGAGGAAATTATAACCAAACATGCGGCCATCATGGATAAGTACGATCCGCAAAAGAAAGTGGCTCTGCTGGTTGATGAATGGGGTGTTTGGACGGATGTCGAACCTGGCACACCGAAATACGCCATGTATCAGCAGAACTCCATGCGCGATGCGCTAGTAGCCGCCGCCACGCTCAATATATTCAATAACCATGCGGATCGCGTACGCGGCGCGAACCTTGCGCAAACAGTCAATGTCATCCATTCGCTCATCTTGACCAAGGGAGACCAAATGTTGTTGACACCTACCTACTGGGTTTTCGACTTATACAAGGTCCACCAGGATGCTCGTCTGATCAAACTTAACTTCAAAAGCCCGTCCTATGCATTCGGTAAAGACACGGTGGATGCGCTCAGTGCTTCCGCGTCGGTAGATAAAAATAATACGATTCATATCAGCCTAGTCAACCTGGATCCCCATAAAGCTGTTCCCTTCGTTTTCGACCTTACAGGATGGAAGGTAAATAACATGTCGGGGCAGGTGCTTACCTCGGCAAAATTTACCGACATCAACACGTTCGAAAATCCGAACAAAGTTCGGCTAAAGTGCTTCAGCGGTTTCAATTTTGATGGCTCAAAAGCAACGATCAGCTTACCCCCGATTTCAGTGGTAATGTTGGAGATTAAGCGATAGAATATGTTTAATGGCATAATATTCATAAAAAGGTAAAAATGAAAAAATTAAAATTGATAGCGGCGTCGGTAATACTGTTCATGGCGGTTTATGTAACGCCATCGTGGGCGCAAATTGAGCACCCCGTCCACTGGAGTTACGCGATAAAAAAATTAAGCCCGGGTACCTATGCCGTATTTCTTCGTGCAACGATCGATACCGGCTGGCACATTTACGCGCAAAAGCAAAGTAAAGATGCGATTGCGATCCCCACGAAACTCACCCTGGAAAAAAGGCCGGGTATGACGCTCCTGGGGCAGCCGCTTGAACAGGGCAAAAAGGAAACATATCGTTTGAAGGAGGTGGGTATTACCAATTATGAATATGCAGGCAAAGTGGATTTTGTCCAGAAAGTAAGTTTACCGCCCGGGCAAAAGGAGGTTAAGGGCACAGTTATTTTCCAGGCATGTACACATCAGCGCTGCCTGTCGGAGGATAGCTTTTCCTTTGTAATACCGGTGACTGAATAGTTAAATAATAAGAATCAAATAAATCAAACAATATGAGAAAAGCGACGATAACATTGGCCATGGCCGCGCTTTGCTGTACGGTAAGGGCGCAAACGACAAATAAGTCGTTGACCGAGAATGATCCGGCCGTTCGGGTTCGGGACAGCCTGGTAAAAGAACAGGTCATTGTTCCGGCTTGGGAAAGTTCGGGAGATGATGCGCCCGATTGGACTGCCTTGCAAAAACAAATTGCCGCGAAATATGATCCGGTCACGGCCGATAGGGTAGTGACAAAGGGCAGGATATATTTTTATTACAATAAAGATTGGCCTTTATTCTGCGCGGGCATCGTTCATTACACCAACACTTACGAGTTGGCAACTGATTTTAAACTGCTCAATTTGAATGCCGGGATGATCGCGAATTATAGCGACAGCAAGCAGGAACTGGGGGAGGCGCTCCGTTGGGCAAAACTTGCGGCTGCGGCGGAGCCGGCCAACCAGGAGTATGCAAAAACCTGCCAGGTACTGGTTACGAAAATGGCAAAATGATGCAACAGAAGGTAAATATCACGGCTTGCGCGAAGAAGCTTGTATTAGGCTTCTTTCTCGTGCTCTGTACCGGTATGCAATGCTGTACACAAGGCAGGCTTGATTCCCTGAAAGTAATTCGTTATAAGCTGGTAATCATGGACTCTGATTTCAGTGCTTCTTTCGGTGCAGTGTGCAATATAGGTCAACCAGGCTCGGTTGATAGCTGCTTTTATGAAAAGTTTGCATACGGCTATCAAATGACTTATTTGGTCCGATGCACGAGGCCGGCATTGCTTGAGATCCTTTGCGCCATTCGGCAGGAGGGAATGCTTGTCCGGAATGTGGCAGAAATTGAACAATAAACATTACCCTCTGTTCTTTATAAAAGCAGCAATAAGGAGCATTGCTGCTTTTCAGGTAAGCTATAACCCTTGAGTAAGGAAAAGCTTTTTAACATATATTTGCACTTTAAATACGATTAAGAAACAGACAGGCGAAACTTACATATAGAGAACCCATAGCGTTCACATCTTCTTGACAACTGAAAAACTGGTAATTTTAATGGGAAGTCGAGAACAAGTGCAATGCCCGCTAAAACGCGGGCGTGCTTGTTCCTGGCTTCCCGGGTATACCAGTACCTTCAGTTGTCGGGACTTGCATTGCCCGTGTTTTAGTTTAATAACCTCGCTGGCCAATCCGAAACTTCCCGGTATACATATCATTATCCGATAAAGGGGCGGTTTTGCATTGCGCGCAGATTTTATCAAACCTTATAAAACCGGACTAATGAATACAGATACCGAATACCTGAAAAGCATCGCTGAAGAGATCGTGGCCAGCCCCGGTCATAACGATTCGGCAAATAAAAAAGCCAACCACCACCTGGTGGTCGAAGCAGGCCGCCTCGAAAAGGCCATCACCCACAACCTGAATTCCATTGAAAACTTTACGCAGCGCGATACCTTCCATTTCAATACCCTGAGCAGGCTCGTGAACATCTGCGACATTTTATACGATAACGCCGGTGGCGTAAGCGCCGACGTCATGGTTTTACTCGATCTGATGTCCGCCGTTCGCCAGGTGGTTCCTTCCGAGATTAGGCCAAACCTCAAACTGCCCAAAGCATTCGTTGAAATACAAAAGACTTCAGTTGAGGAGAAGTGGGCGCATCATCGTACACTGATGGCACAATACAAGGTCGACGAGAAATTGATTGAAATCGCTGCCATTCCCTTCCATAGGTTTACCGGCCCGCCCCAGAAACTCTGCTGGGGTGACTTCACCTGGTTCAAAGGCTACCTGGCCAAGCTCGACATCATGGATTGGGACAACGCCGATTGCGCCAGCAAAACCGAGGCCTTGATCTCGCTTTTGATCGGCCGCGACTTCAACGACGATCGCTTCTATATCTATTGCAAAAAATACGTCCAGAAACGCACCGCCGCCGTTTCCGGCAAACGAAACCGCCTGCTCGAATTCGCCGAATGCGAAAAGCTGGTATTGCAAGACACGCAGATCGCTATGGTTCCCTTCGACCTGCGGGCCAACACCGTCAGCACCCGCTTGATAAAATGGATCAGGGAAGAGATTGACTTCGTCGAAACCTACGAACGCGAGCAACTGGTTTCCAAATTTGAGTTCAAATGGAATGTGGAAACCATTGCTTTCTTCTTTAAGCTCTTGCACGAGCGCAAGGTTTTTGGCAAGATTCCCTTGGAAACATTTGCCGGGCAAATCGCCGCTAATTGCTCTTCGATCGGTAGGGAAGAATTCCAGGCCACCACGATCCACAGTCGGTTTTATATGAAAGATGTGGAAGTCGTAAAAGCCTTAGATAAGCTGATGCTCGAAATCAGGAATGACCTCGCGGTCTATCTGCACTGAAATATTTTATTGAAAATAGGGTGTTTTCACGGTATGATTTTAACATGCGATAAATTTAAATTTGAGTTAGCAACTTCGTTGACAATATGGAACAGGAAAATCCCAGCTATCAAAAATATTTCTGGACAACCCTGTGGGTAATGGTTGGCGTTATCCTGGGGTTGTTATTTATTCTTATCTATCATCTTTGTGATGAGTCGATCCACATTGGATCCGCATTGGTATGGGCAGGTGCGTTTTTTATCGCAGGCGCCCTGGCTGGTTTTATCTTTGGCGTTCCCAAAATTGTATCTTCAAACACAAATGCCAGTGCAGGTGCCATTGTTCCGCAGGGACCGCCTGCACCTGCCTCCCCGGTTGCAGAAGGCGACGCAAAACCTTTGGCTGCTACTGTCACTCCGGCTGCCAACAACCTTACACGAAAGATTATTCAGGAAAACACCAACTTGACGCAGGTTTCTGATTGGTTGACAAAGGTGATCATCGGTGCCGGTCTTGTTCAATTAAAAGAAATTCCCGGCTTTGTGCTGAAGGTGGCCACCAAAATGGGCTATGGGATAACGCTGCATCCGCAAAAACTGTCAACTGCTGATCCGGCAATAATCTTATGCGCTGGGATATTGATTTATTTTTTGACCTGGGGCTTTGCGAGCGGATACCTTATTATGCGATTGATCATTGCCGAACTATTAGCTGAGGCAGAGTAAACAGAATCCTTTATTGGTGATTTCGGGCTAACAGGCTGTTCACGGGGCGGTTAAGTCGTTCTCGTAGGACAAAGTCGATATCCTCCCGTGCCTTGTTGATGGAATACGATGAAGCGGATTGCCACGCGGCAAAATTGGATTCATCGAATAGCTGCTCATCCTTATACTGCACGGGCTGGCTGTTCTTGGTGATACTATCTACGATTTCAAGTCCCTTATACAACACACCGCCCAGCTCCGTTTGAAGCCGTTCGAGCCAGTAGCCGTCTGTATGCCATATGGCGGATTGGCTCAACGGTTTTTCTTCAAGCTCGCCAAGCACATCGGAGTAGGCTTCGAGATAAAGTATATACTTGGCAAAGCCAAGCAATGCGCTTTGAAAGATATCGGAATTGTACATAGCTTTATTTTTTTTATTGTCGTATTGTCTCAATCGATCCCAGATGACTTCGATATCTATATATTTTCTCACCTCACTATCATAATAATGAAAATTATCCAGCAGGCTTAAAAACAGGTCGACGTCATCATCTTCGATCCGCGAGCGGATCAGCAGCATAACCGTTTCAAACGTTTCGCCTTTAATGGGTTGTTCATCACGGATATGTCTCAGGGTTCGGACCTGAACAGACTCATCGGTTAGGAAATCGTAAAGCAGCTCCGGTAGTGCCAGTGGGTAGTACTTGCTGTAATATCTTTTGACGCGCTTGTTATTAAGTACCTCTTCTGCTTCACGGGTTATTTCACGCAGTATATCGGGAGACAGATAACCGGTGATTACAGCCGCCATAAGCATCGTATAATAGCCCAAAAGAAAATCCATGTCCTCGCGAAATCGGATTTCTTTCCCCTTTACAACCTCTTCTTCATCATGATGCCGCAAAAGCCATTTGAGTTTTTCATCATCATTGCGGTATTTCATAAAATTCCGGTAACCGCGGGCAGCGTTTTTCTGGTTTCTGAAATTATTTTGCAGCGCCTTGAGCCGCATTTGATCAAGCTCGTTCATGGAGTTGCTTTTTAATAAGTTCAATAGGTAAGAGGTATTCCTCGTCCGGCTTGCAAACGGTGGTGTGCTTTTTATCTCTTACCGGGCTTTCGTCCGCGAATTCATCATAGCAAAAGCTGCCCATGTAAACTACACGGTCATCAAAGGCCTCGAGTACTGTTGCCGTCAAAGTATATTCTTCTGGCGTGTCTTTATACTGCGCTGTATCCGCTTTCAATTTAACAATAGTGTCGGAGAGGGGTTCAAGGTTCTCCAAAATAGGCTTCCTGAATTTAATGATGCTTCCAAATATTTTTAGCAGGCCGGGGGCGCCATCCATAAATAAATTGTTGATGCGCGCGCCGTTATGCGCTGGCGCGAAGAGCATGAGCTTGACTTTATTTCGCCACTTCTGATTGCTTCGTATCGCTTCCAGTAAAGCCTGGCGGCTCACGATGGCTCCCAGCGAGTGCGCCGCCAAAATGATTTTTTTGTACTCACTTGATTTCGGTCTGGCGTATAGCTCATTGGAAGGTTTATTGTATTTTTTCAGCACCCGCAGCAGTTCCTGGGCTTGGCCGAATGCTTGGCCGTTTAAGCTATCGTAGCCGTAAAACAAAAGGTCGCACTCCGCAAAGTCTTCGTCAGCCTGTATCAAACTGTTAAAATTATTCCAGGTGCCAACCGAGACACCGGTAAAACCGTGCACAAACACGATCAGTGTGCTAGGTTCTTTTGAGGTATAAAATGCCGTCGAATTCTTTCCCTCTGGCAGGAATACAGGTGGTGAATGATACATGGTTTAAATAATGATTCAAATTAGGTTTTTACACTTATAACTGCAATAGATGCTTAAAAAAAGGGTGTTTTAACGGTACGGATTTTTCGTTGGTTGGCTAACTCAACCCTGATATACGGGGTAGACTTTGGGTACGTCTACTCTTTTTGACCGTTTTACCCTGCTTGTTTTGCTCCTGAAAAAATTTATATATCATGGATCAAAACTTCGACAACAACAGTTTCCGGGATTTCGAATATATCCCGAAGATGGATGCCTGGGGCCGCGCTCGCCTGTTTCAGGCTTACCTCAACGACCAGTCCGCTAAAGGCCAATTGAACTATCGCTTGCTCACTTCTTCCGGCTGCGGCCCTGAAATTGGAATGAACGGCAGATCAGTGATTAGCCTCGTTTCCAATGACTATCTTGGTTTTACTCAGCACCCCGCCGTCAAACAGGCAGCTATTGCCGGTATACAAAAATATGGTTCTGGCGCAGGTGCCTCACCGGCAATCGGTGGCCATTGCGATTACCACCAAACTTTGGAAAATAAGATTGCGGCGTTTTTTAGAAAAGAGCATGCCATTATTTATACGACCGGTTATACCTCGAATAGCGCGTCATTACAAAGTATTTTAACCAAAGAAGATTTAGTGATCCTGGATGCAGGCGTACACACAAGCGTCATGGAGGGTTGCCAGCTGTATAACAAAAAAACTGTTAAACATAATGACTTATCCGCTTACGAGCACACGCTGAAAATGTCTGCAGGAAAACACCCGCTGGTCCTGGTCATTATCGATGGGGTTTATTCCCAGGATGGTGATCTGGCGCCCTTAAACGAAATCATCGCGCTTTGCCGGAAATATGGCGCGAAGTTGATGGTGGATGATGCGCACGGTACAGGAGTAATCGGCAGAACCGGCCGCGGCCTGATCGAGGCATGCGATGCCTGGGAGGGCGTTGATCTGATCACCGGCACCTTCAGCAAGACCTTCGCCCATGTGGGCGGCTATGTAGTAGCCGGTGAGGAGATGGTTAACTACCTCAAATACCAGAGCAAACAGCACCTGTTTTCAGCCTCGTCTACACCGGCAGCAATGGCCATCATCAAGGCCATCGAACTGATCGATGAAGAGCCCTTATGGATGTCGGTTCTGAAGGATAATTGTAAATATTTCCGGCACGGGCTGCTGAGTCTCGGCCTGGATATCGGCGACACGCGTTCTGCGATTTTTCCGGTTCGGGTTGGCGATAAAATAAAGAATGCCCGCATATGCTATGCCTTACTCGAAAAGGGAGTGTATGCGAACCAGATCAATTACCCGGCGGTGTCCCTCAAGGATGCCCGCATCCGGATGGGTATCACCGCGCGCCACAACCGCGCTCATCTCGATCAGGTGCTGAATGTCTGGGCGGATATTAAAAAAGAATTTGACTTATAATTTTTAGCTTATGAATATCGAAGAAAAATTTGCCGCCTTCAAGGAAGACGTCATCGCTTATAACGATTTGGGGACAACACCGGTAAGACGCCTTACCGGCGTCCTCGCCGCCGTCCGTCAGGCCATGGATGAATTAAAAGCCTGGGTCATCACCGATCCGTTCTCCGGCACAACAGATGAAATCCGTTTTTTTAAACGCGACAAACCACGCTTTTATGCCGAGCAGTTATATGCGCTGGAAATATTTACCATCGAGACCAATAAGCCGGTGGGTGACGATTCGCTGGAAAAAGCCTATTACGAACAGGAGCTGCGTTTCATCCGGCGCTTCTTTGACCAGCACCGGTTCATGTACCAGTATTTCCTCGTAGATGCCACTGAGCTCGATCATCTACTTTTTGTCAGGGGTGCACGGCCGGCCGACGTTGTTCTGCCGGGCTTATTGGATGCAGATCCCGTTTTTACTACCGCCGCCGACTTTATCTTCGCCCGCTTCATGGCCATGGAGCGGGTGCAAAGCTGGTTGATGGACCAGCTTTACGGGCGCATCGACAATAAGCTTTTGGACCTTAATAAGAAAGGTAACTCCCTGCAATGGACGGGTAGTAAAACAAATTTGGTCGAACTGGCTTATGCCATTTACGGAACCAAACAGCTTAACAATGGCGACATCGAAATTGCGGATATCATTACCTGGTTAGAAAGCACGCTCAGCATCGATTTGGGGCGCTATTATCAAACCTTCTCCGAAATCAAAAGCCGCAAACTGGTCGGCCCCACAGCCTACATTGACCATATGAAGGAAATGCTGGTCCGCCACCTGGAAGAGGGTGACGCCTTTAAGCCGAAGCAATTTCGGCGGAGATGATAACAACTGAATGAACTCCCCTTATGGTTTACACAGGATATTCCATCCTTGACGGCACAATTTTCCAGGAGTAAAAAGCGGCGCTTATTTTAATGCTCCGTAAGCAATCGGAGGCCGAAATGTTTTCGGCAGGTATTCGTCGTCTTAATGGATGCATTATAATCAACCGCCAGCAATTGCCGTGATTTGGCGATTGTATCAAATGTCCCGGCCTTAATTTCCTGTTCCAGTTTATCCTCTTTGATAATGCCCGAAAAAATAGTTCGAATGGTCGTGATAAAGTAAAGATATGAGAAGGATTCTTCTGTGGTTAAAAGCAGGGCCTCCTTGTCATCTAGCGAAGGACTATCTTTACCGGATTCGTTGCTTGCCTGGCTGAGCTTTTTGACATTGTCTTTTAACTTGACCATTGAAGTATGAAGGGCTTCGAGCGACCGGTCAACGTTCCCGGTATTCACCGTCTCCGAATCCATTTTCAAAAGCTCTTCCAGTAAATTCTCACTCTCTTCAAGATCGTGAAATTTTTTTAGATCAGCCGTTATCGCTCTTAATTTAGATCTGATGTCCAGGGTAACCAGCCGGTCGGCTATTGCCGCCATATGATCATCTTTGATGGCAATTCGGGTGATTTCCCGGAAATAGCGAATGATATCGCGCGGTAATCCTCCCGCAAGGCAGTGCGCCAGGCAAAAGAAAGCTATGGGGCGGCCGATAACCCGCCGTTGAAGTAACGCAAACGTATCTTCAACTCGGAAATTGTCAACATAGACAATGCTGTCGAAACTGCTGTCGAAAACATCCCGGAAGGGCAGGCCGCGGCGCTCGAAATTGTTCATTGCATTTTCCGAAACAGAGATCAGGAAAAAGCAGCCCGGTACACCAAAAATCGACTTGATCTCGTTCAAAAATTCTTGCGCAGAAGCATCGCTCGACATTTTATCCATTTCATCTATGCCAATAAGTACCTGGTACTTTCCCGATGCTTTAAATAGGAAATCGGCAAGTCCGGCCACGATCTCCGGATTAGATAATGGCTTTTCTGAAGTTGTTTTGCTTCGGTTTCGTCCCCCCTCTGCAAAAGGGAATTTGATGCTTCCCGACCAGCCCGTGGTATACGATTGTTGGAAATTTATTTTTTCTAACCAGGCCCTGGCCTGTCCGGCAAGTCCTGAGCTTTGTGGAAAAGTAACATCCATTTCCCTTATGAACACGCGAAACCGGCCGAAAAACCTGCCCGATCGTCGATCCGCAAACGCGATCGTCAACCAGATGATACAGGAAATAGCACTGATATTAAAATAAAATGAAGCGCTGCCGGCTTTATTTATTCCGTCAAAAAAATAGATCATGAAAGAAGGTGAAATGGGCGCTCGGTGATTAGCCGCTAGGCTGTCAACAGAATCTTTTTTAAGAGATGCTACGGTTACCTTCGCTGCGGTTGCTCCGGAATCGACTTTTTGAGCATTAATTATTTTTACATAGACAGTATCATGAGGTTTTGCAGGCACACGGTGAAAATATTCTTGCCTCACATAAAGCGTTCTGGATATTAGTGCCAGGCAGAAAAAGATCAGAAAGCTAAGGAACGTCAAACGCTTTACAAAATCAGGCCAGAAGCGACGGATAATTTGCCCATTATTTGGGAGAGGTTGCCAACCATCCAGCGTTGCCCCTTCAAGTTCAAGTAAATCATTGCAGGCCTGTTTGAACAGGTATAAGATAAAATCCCGGGATTCGTATTTGACCGGGGCGCTGACTAGTGTCGAAAGTACTTTTTTTTCATTTAATTCAGGAAATATATTCTTCGGCCCACAAAAGGTTTTTAACAATGTAGTTTTACCCGCGCCGCGCGATCCGGCAATACCAATACTTCCTCCCGGCATTTTGTTGAACAGGAACCTTAGCTGCTCACGCGAAACGGTGCTGATAGTGCGGTTGGTGTCAAGTACTTCACCCAGGCCAAGGGTTTCAGGATTGTTGTAAGTTGTGCTGTACGATACCGTGATATGGGCATTAAGAATATCTCGCATTGTTTCCTTAATGCCCGCTTCGAGTAACCGCTTTTCGATCATTTCCTTTTGCCGGGGCAGGCCTTCGACATCGTTCTGGAAAGTAACACTTTTAATAGCCTCAGCAGTTCGCTTTTGCAGACGAAAATAAAGGGCGTCAATTTGATAACTTACCCGGTTCCACAACACAAGTGGTCGCCCAAAGGTAACTTGTTGGAGCAGACCAAAAATAGCCAGGCCCAGTAAGGCCTGAAGAACGATACCATCCGCGTAGTTGTAGATATAGTGATTTACAAAACTGGCGTAAAATCCGCCGATGAAAAATGGAGAGAAAACAAGAAAAGCCGTGATAAGCAAAAATAAGCAGACTGCCCACCACGGCTTTCCGTAATTCTTTTCATGCATTAAAAACCGGTATATCTTAGGGAAAGTGCTTTTGAATTCTGCTATACGATGCTCGGTATCGTCATAAACTTTAACCTCAGATTGGACGAGGTTCCAGATTTCCGTTTCTTCCTCCTTAACTTTTTTTACCAGCATATCTTGCGGATAGCCGCTCTCCGCAAGACCGTTCACAATATCTTGCGCCTTTAATGCTTCCTGGATGAGATTATTTAAAACGGTTTGTGATTGAAATGGCATAAGGGATAGTATTTAGGTACCTGAAAGTAAATATAGCAAATACCCTGATAACCTGTGAATTAAACCCTGCGCCTTTTTGGACTGGTTGATCAGGAATTCAAAACTCCAATAAATTTTTAATAAATCTTTCCTGACGCACACCTGACTCTGGAAACAGGCGGTTCCCGCGTGCTCACCTTTGACCCCAATGGAACTGAGGGAATTGACACGTACGCTCTTAACCGCGGTAGCAAAAAGCATCACAACGGTGCTTATGCAATACGGCGATAATCAGCCTGCTTGTTCAAAGTCTGACGCCTATCGGCAATACGGTCGCAGTAATGTAGACCGCTGGATACGCGAAGGGCTCATCCTTCCCGCCACCTCTGGCAAAAATTCCAAAAAAATGATTGACCGCGATCAGCTGGCGCGGGTAGCCGCCGCCAGCAACCGCAGAACCTACCTGCCGGTGGCAGAAAGGTGACGACTATTCTTTGACATCGGGGGATGAAGCATTATCCTGTGAGGAGCAGGAAATCAGGCGAAGCTGAGATCATATCAAGATGGCGAAAGCGCCTGGGCAGGCGACGGCCCGGTTTGTAGAAACCGACGTGGGTAATCCCGAAAAATATAAGGCCGCAGCCTTACACCGTCAGATCCATTTTTGGACAAGGACGGGTAAGCTGTTGTCTGGAGAGGGGCGTGAGCCCCTTTTTTTATGCTCCGAAAGTTATGGAAGAACAAATACCGCCGCACATCCTGGCGCACGTAATGACATGTGCCGCGGAAATGGGTGCTATAGCCGGATTAATCTCCGCCGGCAAACTGAAACCTTATTTAAGCAAGAGCCAGGCATTCCGCCGGTACGGACGTGCCCGGGTGGAACGCTGGCTGGCGAAAGACTTGATTGCTCCGCGCAAAGATGGCAATCATTCCGCCCAATGGCGGATTGACCGGCTCGAAATAGCCTGTCTCGAGAAGGCTGAATACTTACTCCGCATTTTATAAAAACAACAAACATGGTATCGATAAATACAATTAAAGCCAGCGAGATCAAAGAACAGGTGTCGCTGGTCGACCTTTTGGCCCGCCTGGGATTTACCCCGGTGCGAAATTCCGGCAAAGAAAAATTATACCTGAGTATGATCCGGGAGTCGGATACAAAGCCGTCGTTTGCGGTTAATGACAATTTGAATGTCTGGTTCGACCATGGCCTGGGCAAGGGCGGTAATGTCATAGATTTCGGACTGGCCTACTGGCCGGGGCTGTCTTTTCCCGATGTGCTCGAAAAGATAACGGCAGTGTGTGCACTGCCCGGGAGCCTCCCGGCAAATAATGACCGCACCCAGCGGCGGCGGGCTGTAAAGCTGCCGAATTACCGTGTCGAAGAGGTCAAAGAATTGGGCAGTAACCCTGCTATAACAGAATACCTGCAAAGCAGGGGAGTCTATGAACATGCTATCCGTCACCTGAGTGAAGTGTACTATTACGTCGAGGATGAAAAAAAACTTCGTAAATATTTTTTTGCCGCAGGCTGGCAGAATGAGTTAGGTGCCTGGGAAGTGCGAAATAAGTACTTCAAGGGCTGCCTCGGCCACAAGGCCATGACCTTCCTCCCGGGCGATCCCGGCAAGCTTGCCGTATTCGAAGGATTCCTCAACTACCTCAGCTGGTTAACCGAGCACCCTTTTGAAACCGATAGCATTTTGGTATTGAATACCATTACGCTGGTTTTTGCCGCCACAAAGAAGGCAGGCGAATTCAGTCAGGTAAACCTGTTCTTAGATCGCGATACCGTCGGCCACAAAGCCAGCCTGGACTTCCAAAGAGCGGTCCCGCAGGCGCGGGATTGCTCATATGAATATGAAGGCTATAATGATTACAACGATAAGTTGCTGTGCACGCTCAATAATAGCCCGCTACAAAGTAACAGGATATCCTCCCTTCGCCGTTGATGCTCAAAAAGCTATAGCTGGCTACATAGCTACATTTTGGTTTTTCCCACAGCAAGATGTCGTTTTGTCCGACAAAAATCGCTCCCGCTCATTTTTGACCGCCAAAACGATTCTTGCCTTAACCATCCGCTCCGTACCTCCGCGGATAATTAAGGGAGTATCGGAATTTCGCAACTCAATTCCTCTTTATGAAAAGCACTGAAAAACGGATAAAAAAGATAGATGCCCGTTTTACGGAGGAAGAATATAAGTTGGTGCTGGAAATGGAAAACACGCTGGGTATTAGGAAAACAGACCTGGTCAGAAACGGTCTTTTAAAGAATGGGAACGCAGTCATTATCAACGCAAAGGAACTGATCGGACAGTTAGATAGCGCAGGTGCGGAATTAGGCCGGTCAGGAAACAATATCAACCAATTGGCACGGCATGCGAACAGGCTGGCAAAAAAGGGCCTGCTGTCACCGGTCGTTGTAGAACGCTTTAATAGCTTATTGGAACAATACCTGGTTAATCAAAAGGATCTGGAAACCGCACTTCGAAAAATTGTTCGCAGTATGCATTAGTAGCGCGCTGCAAAGTAGTTGGCAGTAAAATAGCAGGCTGTAAAATCGCCCGGTATAAAATAGCTGGCCGTAAAGTAGCCCGCTGCCTGGTAGCCCGGTATAAAATAGCGGGCTCGTTCATAGCTGGCCGTAAAGTAGCTGGGTTCGAAGAAGCCTGCTGCCCGATAGCGCGCAGCAAAATAGCCCGCCCGAAAATAGCTGGCGATAAAATAGCGGGTTACTTTACTTCGGGCTATTCTATAGCAATGAGCCGGCCGCGAAATAGCCCGCTGCAATGCGGCGGGCTGCATACTTATCTCTAAATCTTTTATCACATGATTGTTCGGATATTGAGTTCCTCCGCATCCTTTCACGGCGTCAGCTATAACACGGATAAAATTGACCGTGGCTTGGGCGAACTGATGAAGGTCTCCGGGTTTGGAGCTTTACAGGGCTTAACAGAATTGCGCCCGGAAGATTACCGGAACGAATTAAAAGCGGTATCTGCACTGAATAAAGCTATAAAATCACCGCAGTTTCACGCAGCGATTTCAGCGCCGGGCAAGACTTATGATAGGTACCAGCTAACAGCCATCGCCGAAGAATGGTTGAAGGCGATGGGTTATGGCAATCAGCCTTACCTCATCGTTTTTCACCAGGATACGGCCAATAATCATGTGCATGTCGTGAGCACACGCATCAACAAGGAGGGAAAGCAGATCAACAGGGATTTCGAATATATCCGCTCTGTTCAGCAACTGAATAGGGTGATGGGGCTTGATGAAAAACATAGTGTGACAGTCGATATTGAAAAAGCTCTGGCTTACCGGTTTGCTACTATCGCACAGTTCAAAATGATCCTGGAGAACCAGGGTTATACGCTGAAAGAGGAATCGGGCCAATTACAGGTTATCAAATTCGGGACTAAACTTGCGGACCTCTCAATCGAAGAATTAATTCGCCGGCTAAATAATGATAAGCCAGATGCTAAAAGAACCACCCAGCTTAAGGCCATCTTAATGAAATATGCGAAGGTTTATGACAGCACTATAAAGCAGGAGATTATACCACTGCCGGGACGCTATGGCAAACCAACCGGAAATTACACCTCAGAATTGGCCGCTCATTTAAAGGAGAAACATGGATTGATTTTGATTTTCCATGCTTCTGAAAATAAGCAGCCATATGGTTATTCGCTGATTGACCATTCCCGCAAGGCCGTTTACAAAGGCAGTGAAATCATGCCGCTCAAAGATTTGCTGGCCATTGAAGTAGAAACCATAAAAGAGCAGCTGCAGGACCCGGTTCAAAATTTAATGCCTGTGGATGAACAATCGCACAGCTATTATAGTGCATTATTAAAAGCTGTGATTAATAACTATCCGGACATCCGGCAAGGACTGCATCACCAGGGCCTGGACATCAGGTACTCCGGGCATGAATTGGAATTGATAGACTTTACATTCAATCATTCGGTTCCCGTAAAAGAATTATTAAACGAAGCGGACTACGAACAATTACAAAAGGAATTTGCGCAAAGCCAGGAAACAAGCGAAGAAATCAACCGCCAGTATCACGCAATTCCTTCAGTCTCTCTGGCAACAGATGTCGATGATGAAGCTGTTCATAATCGAAAACGCAAAGGGAAGAATAGCCGGAGGTGAGTAGGGGGTCGCAGGATTTATTGAAACCGGTGAAATTATTTTTTTAATCTTTAGGACATTGATACTGATAAGTTTATCTTTATTACCTGAACCTTATTGATAATATGTTAAAAGTACCTAGATCCTATATAAAAGGCGTAGCTATCGAAGTTGATAGCCGTTATGATTTAGAAAATGCACCTTTTATACCTAAAGCCGGTGAGGTTGATGAAAATAACGACGCACCCATAAAGAAAAGAAACTGGATCACCGTTTTGCTCCATAAAGCACTGTTACCGTTCCGATGGGTAGCGGCGCGTTTAAGACGAAAAAAAGTCATTGACCCTGAATCGGCGCCCCTGGATCAGCAAAGCTCCTTTATTGGTCGCGAACAGCATATCGCAAAATTTGTCGAATT
Organism: Mucilaginibacter sp. Mucisp73; assembly: GCF_059491465.1. NCBI lineage: Bacteria > Pseudomonadati > Bacteroidota > Sphingobacteriia > Sphingobacteriales > Sphingobacteriaceae > Mucilaginibacter > Mucilaginibacter sp. Mucisp73. The sequence goes on from NZ_CP168507.1 coordinate 960,672, forward strand.
CCTGAGGGGCAACAATCGGAAAGGTGTATTTCTCGTTACAGGCTATCGCGGAATGGGTAAGACCAGTTTCGTCAATAAGGTTTTAAAAAAATATAGTGACGTTTCCCCTTCAAAACAAGACCTCATAAAACCGATCCGGCTGACACTTGCGCAAACAAATCCAAAAGAAATCGATATCCTTCGCTTAATGGTGATGGGCGTTTTCGATGAGTTCCGGGTCCATTTGAAAAAGAATGACCTGGATGAAATGTCCAAAAATAGAACCCGGTTATATCGGTTGCAGCATCTTCTCTTATTTATCATTTTGTTTTCTCTGCCCTTGGCGCTTCTCTTATGGAAGGTCAATCATCTGTATGCGCTCTATAGATCGACAGACAGGCAGGTATTCGCCGTTTTGATAATTTATGCATCCTTTGTAGCGGCATTGTGTCTGATCTACTCTTTCAGCTATTTCCGGCTGAAAAACCGCAGGCATTACTTACAGCATGCCGACGGAGCCTCTAACCGGATTACGTGGTTGGTCGAAAGATGCAATGCCGCGCTTGGGGAAGAAGTTACCAATAGTGAAGGTGGACTACCGGCATTCAACTTCAAATTATTCAACGAAGAAAAAAAGACAAAGCAGTATGCAGTCGTAAGCAATAAGGAAATCGAATATGAATTGCAGGCATTCCTTGAAAAGGCTAAGTCGGAATATAATCTCGAGTTTATATTCGTCTTTGATGAGCTCGATAAGGTCGAGCCCGCACTCAATTCACTGGGTTCCGATTTTCTTGACAGCTATGATAGTAGGGGAAAAAGTAGAAACTACGAAAATGATCTTAAAGACAGGCGACTCGCAATCGTAAGTATAATAGCCGGGCTTAAAAACTTTTTGACGACAGCTGATGCGAGATTCATATTCATTGCGGGACGCGAAATGTTTGATGCCTCCCTGGCTGATATCTCCGATCGTCAGTCGTCGATCAGCAGCATTTTCACCTTCGTTTTTTATATCGAAAGTTTGCTGAAAGAAAAAAACAATAACAATAATCCCTCTTTAAGCAGCGCTATCGAGGATTACTTGAAATATTTGCTTTTTGGTGAAACGACAGGCATTAGTTTAACCGAAAGGTTGGGTGCGTTCAGAACGGCCGATACCATGCTCGATGGGGAACTTGCTGCTGAAGAACAAGGTAAACTGTACTTTATTTTTCAGAATTTTATTACTTACCTGACTTACCGAAGTAATGGCTCGCCAAAAAAACTGATCAAGGAGATTCATGAATTTATCATTCTGGAGGATAAGGTGGCGCAGATTAAAAAAGATCAGGACGGCCAGGACATTATTTATGAGCATAGAATTCGTCCGGCTGTAGAAAAGGCTCCCGGCCGGAAACTTTACCTCTATTTTAACTACTATAATCAATATCGGATAGGGTTTATCAACTATTTGTACCGGCCATTTTTAATTAAATACGGCAGGAGCTTTAAATTATTCAGCGACAATATCGTCGTATCTACACCTTATTTGTTCGATCATCTTTTGAAATTTCACCCGTTTGCATTTTCGATATCAAATTTGGAGCTGTTGCCAGAGATATTGTCGAGTAGCAAGACGCCTGCTTTGCGCTCCCACATCCGGAAGATTATTGAATATTTAGGGGCTAATCATATTCGCGAAATTGAGATCGGCCTCTTTGATTATAAGTTTTACAGCCGTACGTTTAATGAAATCACATTCCTGTCCAGGGTATTTGAACAGGAAGCTGCCGCGTTGAATTATACATTGGATGAGAGCTATTACATCAAGCGCCTGGTGGTCAATAAAATCAAAGAACTAAGGAGTGATTATTCATCTTCACCCGGTGGTTTAGACAACGCCAAACAAATATTTTCGATTGCACATCTGAATGGCATTTTAGGTGACCTTTATTTTTTCGATCAGGAATATGATGATGCCATAGTAGCTTACTCAGATGCCATTCGTACCATTTCTTATGAACGCACAACGGTGATGAGCCTCCGTGATTTTATTGTGCTGATAAGAACCAAGTTGAAAATGGGACTCTGCTTTGAAAAGATAAATGCATATGATGATGCACTGGCACAGTTTGTCGACAGTAACTCCGACGCCTCCAGGCTTATGAATTATCGTTTAAACGAAGGACAGTCAGTAGTCATTAACAGGAAAGACGAACTTAAGGATAGTTTAGAGGACTCAGAGGACTCTAATGAGGTAACCGGCAAACGTCTGGTCGGTTATGATATGGCAGTTTATAGGTCTGCAGCACTGAGTGATTTACTGCAGATTATTCTTCAGGGCTTTCTGTCCCAGTTGTTTATTCAGGAAAAGAAGAGCGTTGCCGGAATTAGCGAATACAAACTTTTTACCACGCTGGGTTCCTTCTTCAAAATAACCGAGGGATTTAAACTTAATGAAAGCCGGAACCATATTATCAAAGCAAACGCGTTTCTGCACGCCGGTAATCTCATCTATTTCAAAAATAGTGACCGGCGCATCCGTTTTGAGGATAAAGAGATTAATGATGCTTTCCATCAAAATCTGCCCCGCAGGCTTAAAGCGAATTTGACCACTTTAGCTGAAAGGTACGACGCGTCATTTTGCAATCACCAGGGCTTTAGAAAACCTGTCCTTGCCTTGTACTTGTATATTCTGGGTATGGTTGAAACCTTGAATTATGGAAACCATAAGCAATTACAATCAAAGGGTCAGCCGCTGATTCCTGAAAAGCCTGACACCGAACCGGATGAGATTATTTTGGGTATCGTTACGGAGGAAAATGTTGTTTTTGAACTGCTGGATCGGCTGACCAGGGAAGAGAAAGCTGAGGGCAAAGCTTCCAGGGGAATTTATTACAATTATATCGCTTCTTTCTTGGGAAATATCGGCGACTGCCTGTTAAGCCATTGCAACAATCGCAGCGATCAATTCAAAAGTATTTCGCTCGACGTGTTGCTTTTACAGGATAAAAAGGGCGAAGGTCAGCCTCCGGGCACGGATTGTATTTTTTCGATCCGCGAACCTTTTAAAAAAGTTTTCAAGGAAAAAAGGATTGCAGATTTGTTTCTTCCGGATAAATTCTCCGAAGCTAACCTGCTGAATGATGAATATTTGTTTGATTCTTTCTTAAAACCCTCGGAAGAAGGATGTTTCAGCATGGCTGATGTGCTCCGCTGTTATTACCTGGCCGGCAGGTTTTATTTAAAACAGGGTAGAATTTCCAGTTGCTCCTTTCAGTATCGTAAGATATTATATACGATGAGGTTAGTGTTAGACCGGCATAATCCTGATACGCTGACCAAGTCTTTCATCAGGATGTTGAATAACAAAATATTACGCCCTTGTCTGGAATATACAAGTCAAAATGCACACAGTACTGACCGGCATATGCTGAATAAGGCCATCGCAAATTTGAGGTCCGGCCTCGGTGATTTTGCGCTGAACAACCTTTCTAATCATCCGGAAACAAAGGAACTGATCCTAGCCTACAATTATATTAAAATCAAGTTGGGCCGAACTGATATCAGAATATCTGGTTTGATATCCCCCGCAAATTCTTTTGCTACACAGCAGTCCCGCCTGTTGGAATTGGATTTGTATGCTAAATATTTGGAGGAAAAGAAGCCCGGCGGCATCGAAGGCGGCTTAATAACCACAACAGCAGGTGAGGTGCCCGAGAGCACAATGCTTAACGGGACAGCTTATTTGTACAGTATGCTCTCCATCCTGCGGATTCTAGATATCTACGGTTCTGATTATTGGCTGGGGCATAGCTATTTCGCTTATACACATTTCCGGGTGGGTTTATACTTGTCAAAATTGGGAAATGATACCGCTCTGATCGAAAGCCAGTTGGAATCACTTTTGGGCAGCGGATCTTACGCATCACTCGACATCGGCTATCATTTTTCAAAAGCAAAGGAACTGTATGAAAAAGCGATGCAGCTGCACTCAGCGGGTGATGCTTACAAAAATATGATCGAGGATATGATCTACCTGGAAGATGATTTTAACGATAGCGCTTACCATTTTGGAGCAGCACTTGACCGTTATATGATGACCAATCGCATGTTTGCTGAACGGGTCAAAAGTTGTAACAAAGAAATAAAAAAGAGGGCTATAGGTCTTCAGGAACCTTAGGGTTAATCCAAACATCTGCTAGGCATTTATTTTGATCCCCGGATGATCGGGCTAACGTAAAAACCTTCCTGACACCTTTCACGCTCATGTCACGCCCGGGCGATAATCGCCTGGAATAAACTTTTCTTTATGATTATTATTATCGGAAACCAGAAAGGCGGCTGCGGTAAAAGCACGCTCGTTCTTTTGCTGGCAAATTACCTCACCCTGATCAAAAAATGTAAGGTAACGGTTTTAGACACCGACTACCAGCAATCAGTCTCGCAGAAATTTCAAAAGGCAAAGATACTGGAGAATGTAGAGCCTTATGAGGTACTGGCGCTTGAACTGGAAACGTACCCGGATATGAAAGAGGTATTTGCCGCAAATCCCACCGACATCGCATTGGTCGATTTGCCTGGTAAACTGGACGATGATGGCCTGTTGCCGGTGTTTCAATCGGCCAACCTGGTGATTTGCCCCTTCGCTTACGACGAATTCAGTTTTGAATCCACCATCTTATTCTCTGTGGTGTTACGGAAGATCAACCCGGAAGTAAGCATTGTTTATGTACCAAACAGGGTTAAAGCTAATGTGAAATATGAGACGCAGGTAGATGTTGACTTGCAGCTATCAAAATTCGGTAGCGTCACAAAGGCATTGCCCGACCGGATAGATTTTCAGCGGACCAATACCTTCCAGATACCGCTATCAGTTTACCCGGTTGTCCTGCCGGTATTCGACAAAATATTTAAAGACCATATCAAAAAATAAGATGAACCAAATAAAAACGCTGGCCGACCAGTTACGCGACAAAATGGCCAAGCCGGACACACCGCTGCCGGAGGAAAAGCCGGTAAAGAAAAGAACGGCGAAGCCTGAAGCGATTCCGCCCATTGTCGAGCAGTTACGGGCGTATGATTTAAGCGATCACAAAAACGCGGTACATGCCCGCTTTGATGGCGCGACCGCCCAAACGCTGCATCATTTCAAGATGGCTACAGGAATCGAAGTCACCCGCCTGATCTGCTATGCGGTCAGGCAGCTGCTCGAACAAAACCCGGAAATCAAATCCATTGTCAAACAATATATCCAAAAACTTGAATTATGAACTGGTTACATTTCTGTCTTTGGGTGTGCGGCATTTATATGCTGTATTACCTCGTCATTATTTTAGCTGACCTCGCCCGTGCAAGGTCACCCACCAGGCCCGATACGCAGGAAATATATTTTTCCGAAGATGTAAAGCCGGAACTGCTCAAGGCTGAAGATCACGCACCGGCGGCGAAACCGCAGCAGTCCATGATCGGTTCAGGGGGAGTGAGCCTGAAGGAAGCTTTCGGCCTGGCCCGCAAGGATATGCTGGTCTATACGCGCGCAGTTAGTTTCGGATGAAACGCCTCATATCTATTTTGTCCTTAGGCTGGGCAGTTCCGGCCTTCGGCCAGCCGGGCATAGATGAAATGCACCAGGCCAGCCAGCAATTAACCTCAAGCTTTTTTTCCGCCTTTGACTGCTCACTTATCCTGGCCGCCATATTCGGCATAACCGGCGCGTTGCGCATTTACCACAACTGGCAGATGGGAAAGCGGGAGATAACCACTGACGTAGCAGCATGGTTCTATGCCGCTATTTTCATGGTGCTGGCAGGTGCATTTCTGCGCGCGCTGTTTGGCATCTGATTCTTCAAGTCCTCTCCTTTGGAGAGGATTTAGGTGAGGCTTTTTAATACCCCTTAATAACCCGGCGGTTCCGGCTGTCAACCGGGCCGCCAATTTTTATCAAACAATTTAATACCCCGATTTCAAATGAACAAATTCAAAAAAATGTGGGCTACAGTAGTACTGTTCGTCCTGGGCACAATTTCAGCATTCGCTCAAAGCGGCGTTAACGGGCTGAACACGGCAACGACTACTTTAAAAACTTACATCGCACCCGTGACAACGATTACACTGGTCATCGGGGGCATCGTGGGGATCATAGGCGCGATCCGGGTTTATTCCAAATGGAATTCCGGCGACCAGGACATTAATAAAGAATTGATGGGCTGGGGAGGCTCCTGCGTTTTTCTTGTTGTATCTTCTTTGGTTATCAAAGCTTTCTTCGGACTGTGATGATAAAGCATTTTCCGGTATATAAGGGGCTTCAAAAACCCCTTATTTTTCGCGGCTTTCGCGGGAAATTTATCTATTGGGGTATCGGCTCCCTGCTGGCCGGACTGGTCGTAGGCGCGTTAACCATGTCTCTGATCAATATGTGGCTGGGTGCAGTTTTACTGGTCGGCTGTATAACCGGCGGCCTGTTATTTACCGCCTCCAGGCAAAAGCAGGGCCTCCACTCCAAGAGCCGCAGCAACAAAATTTATATCCTTAACCAGATCAATCATTATGGCCGCAAAAACTGTATTTGAAATGCCTTTTATCGGTGTGGATACTAAAGGTGAATTTGACATGCTGATCGGTGCAGGCGGCGACTATTCAGTCATCCTGAAAATGGTTAACCCGGTTATCCGATATTCGGCTTACTCTGCGGGCTACAACGAATTTCATAACGCGCTTATCAATGTCGTCAAGGTGTTAGGTGACGGGTATATTCTGCAAAAGCAGGACATTATCAGCCGTGGCACTTATGAGCCCGGAAATGCGAACGGCTATTTGCAGCAGCGGTACAACGCTCATTTCAAAGGTCGGGAGTCCATGCAGGTCAGCACCTACCTGACCATTTCACGCCGCATCAAAAAGGGCGCGTTTTACGTCTACGACCCGAAGTCGCTGCGTGAATTCCACCAGGCTGTCCGAAAGATCCTGGATATTCTGCCCGGCACCGTCGTATTAAAAGAGCCCGCGATTAATCTCTTGCTGTTGCAAATGCTGAGCATGGACTTCAAAAGCAAAAACATCAGTCTGAATAACCTCAGCCCGAATGATAACGAGGTGAAAATGGGAGCGGTTTCGGCCCGGAGCATTAGCCTGGTCAATATTGATAGTGTGGACCTGCCGCCTGAAGTAGCTACCCATGTGGAGCTGAACGATAAGGATGCTATAAAAGGGTTCCCGGTGGATTTTTTTTCATTCCTGTTCAAAGTGCCGGGCTGTACCGCTATCGTATATAATCAGGTCATCGATGTGGTCGGGCAAAGTACCATGCTCCGGAAGCTGGAACAGAAAAAGAAACGGCATTCCGGCATTCCCGATCCGGCCAATGACCTCTGTGTCGAGGATATTGACTTATTGCTGAATGATGTGGCCAGGGAAAACCAATTGGTTGTTAACTGCCATTTCAATATGCTGGTTGTGGCCGAACCGGATAAACTGGATAAAGCTTCTAATTTTATCGAAAGCTCGTTATTCGGTTTAGGAATCCAGCCCAGTAAAGGCGCCTACAACCAACTGGAATTGTTCCGGTCTGTTCTCCCCGGAAACGCTGTCGAGCTGAAAGAGTATGATTGGTTCCTGACAACCTGCGACGCGGCAGCGTGTTTCTTTTTTAAGGAATCCCTGCCGAAGGACGAACCTTCCGATTTCCTTATCCGGTTCACGGACAGGCAGGGAATTCCGGTCGGGATGGACCCCGCTGACCTGCCGATGCGAACTGGCAGGATCAACAATCGTAATAAATTTGTCCTGGGCCCAAGCGGCAGCGGTAAGTCCTTCTTTATGAATGCCTTAGTTGAGCAATATGTCCAATACAATATGGATGTGGTGATCATCGATGTTGGCCATTCCTATTCCGGGCTTTGTGCCTATTGCAAAGGAAAATATATTACTTACACCGACCAAAAGCCGATCACGATGAATCCCTTCGCCATGAAGGCGAATGAATATAACATCGAGAAAAAGGATTTCCTGGTAACCTTGCTGGCCCTTTTATGGAAAGGTGCGGACGGTACGCTGTCCAATATCGAACGCGATGTGCTTTCCGCACTGGTCAGTGCCTATTACGCCGACAAATTTCAACAGGATGAACCGGTATTGAACTTCAATACTTTTTACGAATTCGCCCTGGCAAAGATACCGGAGATCAAGAGAGAGGAATCTATACCCTTTGACCTCGACGAGTTCCGCTATGTCCTGAAGAAGTTCTATCGAGGCGGCGAGTTTGACGCGATACTGAATGAAGCAGTCGACGACTCGCTGTTCGGAGAGCCGTTTATTGTCTATGAGATCGACAATGTACAAAACCACAAGATTTTGTTCCCGATTGTCACGCTCATCATTATGGACGTATTTATCCAAAAAATGCGTTACCGCAGCGGTCGCCGCAAGTGCCTGATTGCGGAGGAAGCGTGGAAGGCCATTGCCAGTCCGATTATGGGTTCCTATTTGGTTTACCTGTATAAAACCGTTCGTAAGTTCTGGGGTGAAGCCATCGTCGTCACGCAGGAATTGGGTGACATTATCGGCAATGCTATTGTCAAGGATAGTATCATCAGTAATTCAGATACCATTTGCCTGCTCGATCAAACCAAATTCAAGGATAATTATAATGAAATCGCGGCACTGCTTTCTATCAATGAAACTGAACGCCGCAAGATTTTTACGATTAACCAGCTGGACAATACCGAAGGCCGCGGGCGCTTTAAAGAGGTATATATCCGGCGCGGCGCGGTCGGCGAAGTGTATGGCGTAGAAGTTTCCGTTGAACAATATTTGACCTTCTCGACGGAGAAGCCCGAAAAGTCCGCCGTCGAAATTTATGCGGCCGCTTATGGTTCTTATCCAGCCGGCCTCGATGCCTTTGTGGCCGACCTCCGCAACAGTAAAGTGCCCTTGCCGGCATTTGTAAATCACATCAATACCATCAAAAAAACATTCCAGTAACATGAGAAAATTATTAGTTATGCTGTTCTGCCTCGCCGCAGGCAACGCTTTCGCGCAGGAACTTGTCGTAGACCCGGTTACCTCCGCGGCAATTGTAGGCAGCACCATTGCCATCAACGGGCAGTTAGGTACGACAAATGATAAGCTAAACCTGATTCAAAAGGGCCAGCTGGCGGTGACCGGGCAGCTGGTCATTGTCAATGACATGCAGAACAAGATATACAAAGGGCTTAGCGAAGTGGCCGCTGTCATTAATAATGTCACCACCGTCAAGGAAATTGCTGAATGTGGTACTGACATCGTTAATGATGTGGAGCAATCCATCGTTCTTGCCAAATCCAACCCGGTTTTATTGCTGTTTGCCGAACAGGGTGCCAGGGACTTTGAAGCCCGCGCCGCAACGCTGGCCGCCGACGTCGGCGCATTTGTGCTAAAGGGCGGCAACGGAAACCTCATGGATTCGGGTGAGCGCGGTAAACTATTGAATCACATTGCCGATGAGCTACGCATCCTGCGCGGCATCGCTTACGGGATGCAGCGCTCCATGTATTGGGCTAAAATGAACGGCATCTTCCGCACCCTCAACCCCTGGGCAGAATGGCAGAACCAGGACGTCCGTATTGCCAACGATGTATTAACCAATGCTAGATTTTTAAAACGATGAATTACTACTTTAAACTATTATTCTGCCTTATACTCTTCGCCTTTAAGCTTTCACCTTCATCAGCCCAGCAGAAAACCCTGGATATTCCAAGCATGCACTTACTGATCGATCAGTCCATTGATGAGAACAAGCAGCAGGTAAAAGCGAAAAACCAGCAAATAGCCGCTTCAGCGAATGAACAGGCTAACCTGAACCTGCTCGATAAATTGAAAGTAAAGTACCGGCAATTACAGGAGCGGTACAACGCTTTGGGCACAGCGATCAACGTCGCCGACATCGGGATTTATGCGACCCCGATGGTAAAACGTATCGTTCAGAACCAGGCTCAGATACTACAGCTGACCGAAAAGAATCCTGCCCTCGTCGCGCTGGGCTATCAGACCGAAATCGAGTTTGCTGAAAAGGCCAAAGACCTGGTTGGCTATGTGACGGGACTAACCCTAAGCATCGGCGACGTCAACCAAATGAAGGCCTCAGACCGCAAGCTGCTTTTCGATTTTGTCCTCAGCGAGCTCAGCAACATTCAGGACATTTCCGGCACGCTGGTCAGTAATCTTCAATACGCCACGTTGAAAGACCTGATCAAGGCCGCGAATCCCTTTCAGAATTTTATCAATTCAGATATAGCGATCAGCAGGGACATCATCCAAAACGCTAAGTATTTAAAACAATGAAAATCCCGACAACTATTTTCCTTTTAGCTTTCGCCTTTCAGCTTTCACCTGCTCTTGCACAGGAATATGTATTTGACCCGCAGGTTTGCGCATCGGTAATTGCCAACCAGGCCGTGCGAAGTTCGGCCGAGGTTACCCACCAGGAATATTTAAACAAGATCAATAACAACTTGGATAACATCAACACCAATGCAGGCTCGGTGGTGCTGGCGCAGACAATGATCTACGAGGCACTGGCCAATGTTAATTCGGCATTAAAAGACGGGCTGGCCGTCAAAAACCTGGCTGTGATCGTAGCCGATATGACCCGCTATATACAGCAGGCCCTGACTCTGGCAAAATCCGATCCCGCTTTACTATTATTCACCTCCCGCATCTCCAATGAAATGCGGATCAAGTCAATAACACTGGTTACCGACGTATCCAATTACGTCTTAAAGGAAGGTGACAATGTTTTGGCGGATTACAATTCGCGGGATGAATTATTAAAAAAGGTAACCACCCAATTACAACTGCTCGATGGCCTGGCCTATGGTGCCTGGCGGGCCATGTTCTGGGCCAAAGAAAAAGGCCTCATCGCTTCGCTCAACCCCTTCGCCGGGTTCATCTACAAAGACAAATTATTTTCACAACAAATTATCGCTAACGCCAAATACTTGAAACAATGAAAAAGCTATTTTTTCTTTTTGCTTTTTGCTTTTGCGTTTCTGCTTCTTGCTTCGCGCAATCTGAAGTGAACGACGAGGCGCTCCGTTACCAGGAACAGCGTATGGTATTCCAGCAATGGGACCAGAATAAGTTCAAACCCTCGAAAGGCTTTTTGAGCCTTAATCCATACTACTGGCTGGTTTGGGGTTTATTCCATCCCGATTACCACAAAACTGACCTTCGGCCATTGAGCGCCAACGGGCCGCAGACACAGCGCATCGCCTTTGTCGCAGCAATGAGTAACACGGATAATCATTATAAGCTGCAATCTGATACCGTTAAAAACACGGCGCTATCTCAGGTTGCGGCCACCTCAGGCTTATTGAGCGGAGCGGATCCGCTGTGGGTGTTGTATTATAAAAACCAGTTCTACCCGGTACTCAACAATTCACCGGCATCTATTTTAAGCGGGTTATCACCGCAGGTCAGCGCGAAGTTGGTTTCCGAAGGGACTTATTCCTGGTATAAAAATGAGCTGGATATGCTGAAGCAACGGGTTCAGGGTGCCCACGACGCCGATATAGACCGGGGGCCGAGGATTTTGGCGTATTACCGGCTGCTGAATGATTACCGCAGGCTTGCCGGGGTTTGGTCGATCAGAACGGCTTCGGCGCAGTCCACCCTGGATATGACCAAACAGCAGCAGCATTTAAACACCGGCTTTACCGGGGTGCCGGACTGGACGCCGCAGACCGATATTTCCATCGCCAACAAAATATTGCAGAAGGTAAAATGAAGAAAAAATTAGGGATTATAGTGTCGCTGCTACTTACGATGTCAGCGGCATTCGCGCAAACCGGCAATAATACCGATGCGAAAAAAACTTTACAGTATTTGCAGGGCAGCGGCGTCTATGAGGAAGGTGTAATGACCTTTCTGCACGGCCTGAAAGATTCTATTTGGACGCATTTCGATCTGTTTATTACCGATGCCAAAGCATTAGCGGCAATATTTATGATCATTTATTTTGCAATCAGGTCCTACGAAATGATGGTAGGGGATAAGCGTATGGAGATCATGCCCTTGCTGCGGCCATTTGGCCTGGCAATGGTGATATTGTGGTGGGGCGCATTCGTAAAGATGGTCGCCTTTCCGACTGACCTGGTCGCCAACCAGACAGAACAGATGTTCGAGAGCGAGCAAAATACCGTCAACGACCTGCGCTTTAACCGCGCCAACCTCATGCTGGCAGTTGCCAATTCGCTCTACACTTTCCAGGCGCAGACCGAAGTGGCAGAGAAAGAAAGCAATACCTGGTACGGGCAGGCATGGGACGCGGTTACCAGCACCGTAAAACAGGGTATCGCCGACGTGGTATCGCCATTGCTCGAATTGAAAAACCGCTTGACGGTAGGTATGCAATTGCTGTTCACGCAATTGCTTGAGCTGCTGGGAATATGGATACTCCGGATTGCTGTATATATAGTGTTCATGATTCAAATTATTTATTCCAGCATCCTGATAATCCTGGGTCCTTTTGCCGTGGCAGTCAGCATACTTCCCGCTTTTCGCGATAGTTTCAGCACCTGGATTGCCCGGTTTATTTCCGTAAACCTGTATTCGGGTATAGCCTATCTGATTATGTACCTGTGCGGATTAATGCAGGAATATGCGCTCGAATCGGAGATCAGCAAATACCAGGAATTGGTAGGCCAGAACGGTACCAGCGCCAACCTGGAGAAAATGGCCTGGTTCGCCAGTAACGGCATCCTGTCATTCGGAACCGTGATCATCGTATTTATTATCGGCGCGATTTGTATGTTCACGGTGCCGAGCATTTCTACCTGGATCATTTCAACCTCCGGCGTAAGTTCCGCATCCTCAAATTTCGGCCGTGGCGCCGCCACCGTGGTTGGTGTCGTCCGTCGTGCCTCCGGCAGCTTTATTTAATACCTAAAATTATGATCATCAAAAATATCGAAGCCAAGATCCGCCTGGCCACCTTTGTGGCGGGCGGAAGTTTTTTAACGGCGATTATCATCGCAGCCATAGCCTGCTCTTACGCCTATAAGCAGGTCGTCAGCGCCAGGCAAAGTGTTTACATATTGGCAAACAATGTGCCGGTACTGGCCAGGCAAACGGACGTGCAGATGAATCGGCCCGCCGAATATAAAGCGGATGTAGACCTCTTTCATTCCTTATTTTTTTCGCTGACGCCGGACGACAATTACATGGAATACCAGATCAAAAAGGCGATGTACCTGGTGGACGAATCCGGAATGCAGCAATATAACGACCTCAAAGAAAAGGGATTTTTTAACTCTATACTGTCATCCAGCTCGGTGCTGACCCTGCAAACGGATTCGATCGCGCTGGATGTGCCGAAGAAATATTTCCGGTATTATGGAAAGCTGAAGATTGACCGTCGCAGCAGTACGGTCGTGCGCTCCTTAATTACGGAAGGCTATCTAAAAGATATTCCCCGAAGTGACAATAACCCGCATGGTGTTTTGATCACCGGCTGGAAAACTCTGGAAAATAAAGACCTCGAAGATGTGGAAAAAAATACGTTCTAACCGCGATCCGGCGGATACGCTGTATAGTGAGATCAGGAAGGAGTTTGATCCTTATTTTCAAATGGCAGGTCGGAGCGTGCATATCATACTGCAAAAATTCCCAAAAGGAATATTTGGTTTGATGGTTATCATGATGATTTTATCCATGGTACTAACTTTTACCGTCTTTCGGCGACCGGAACCCAAAACTAAGCCTGTCGCAAGGATGGTGCCTCGCCCGCTTCACGACGGATTCGACGAAATACTTCATGCCGGTGCCCAGTTGAAAGAAACGATCCGCCTCAAAAAAATAGTGGACAGTATCACCGCTAAAAAGCAGCTCAACGCAGGCGACAGCAGTTCCCTTGTGAAGGCGCTGGACACTCTTCAGAAAATTCATCCATCCTTAAAGTAATTTTTATGAAACTAAATTTTAAACAGCCCAAATATGTGCTGCCATTACTGGTATTGCCTTTTTTGTGCCTCTTCTTTTATGTTTATCGCGGCAGTACCTCGAAGAAAACACCTTCGACAAGGCAGGATGCGGGCCTAAACGGTACCGTTGGAAATGTGTCCTCGACCGTTCGCAAGGAAAACTTGCAGGATAAACTTGACGCGTTTCGAAACACCTATAAGGAGACAAACGGCAATACGGCGGTCAATGTTATTCCGAAGGAACAATCTGCGAACGCGTCCTTTAAAGACAATTATTCATTTGCGGAAAAGAAAAAGCTGGATTCCATCGATAAAGCCATGAAGTTGAAATATGGCGACCAGCAGCGATTAGCGGATGAGCCTGCAACAGACCGAACCTACGTCGAGGCCATCAACCGGATGAACCGCAAACCGAAGCAGCCCGCAGCCACCATCCAAAAGCCTGATGATCCGATGGAAACCTTTAAAAAGCAAATGGCTTACATGGATAGCCTGGGCAAAATGAATGACCCGGCATATAAAGCAGAAAAACAGAAGCAGCTGGCAGAAGCCAAACGAAAACAGCTCGAAGCCGGTCAAAAGGCGCTTTCTGTAACTAAGGCCGATGCAACAGCGGAAGGATTTAATACGGTTATGCCGGATAAGGACAAATCCTTTATCAAAGCGGTCATCGACGAAAATGTCACCGGTTATGCCGGCTCGCGCCTGCGCCTGCGTTTGCTGGATGATATAGTGGCTGGGGATATGCTTATTCCGAAGGACACCTATATCTACGCGCTGGTCAGCGGGTTTTCCGAACAGCGCGTGACACTTTCTATTAAAACCATCTTATCCGGCGGGAAGATACTGCCGGTAAAGCTGGAGGTTTACGACCTGGACGGCCTGCCCGGCTTGTATGTTCCGGCATCTGCCTTTCGCGATTTTACCAAAGACCTTGGCGGAAGTTCAATCCAGGGGGTGACCATCGACGGCAGCTCATCCGGCAACAGCCAGTTTATTATGAGTTCCGTCGGCAAAATGTTCCAGTCAACTTCATCGGCCATTGCCGACCTCATCCGTAAGAACAAAGCCCGGATGAAATACAATTCCTATATGTATCTCATTGACACCGAAGCGCTGCAAAACGCTCAAAACCACTATTGATATGAAAAATTTAATGTTTGCCTTTTTATTATTGCTCGGCTTGTCCGTAAATGCTCAGGGCAACCTGCCAACTGTTTATCTCCCCGAAGATTTAACGGTACACTTTATTTCACCGGAACCAATCCAATATGTTGACATCTCGTCCAAACATATCACCGGTGATTTGCCGCTTAAAAATTTATTGCGCATCCGCTGTAAGGATACACTGGCGGCAGATGATGATGCGGTGATCACCATAACCGGGGAAAAATTCATAGCTCAATACCATATCATCATCGGCGGTACCAATGTCCCCACCGAAATTGAAATTAAACCGGAAGATTGCCGCCCTTTGGATATTGCCGGCATAGGCTTGTCTGTGAACCAGCTTAAAGCTTTATGTCTTAATATAGCAGCCCAAAAACCCGCTAAGCGCCGGGAAAGGGTTAATGCCTTTGGCATAACCGGCATCGTAAATCATGTGTATAGTTTCGGCGATTACCTGTTTCTGGACATCGGTTATGAGAACCATACCAACCTGCCCTATGACATTGATGCGCTCAGGTTTAAAATTGACGATAAAAAAGTAACAAAGGCATCCAATGTGCAGTCACTGGAACTCAAACCGGAGTATGTTTTGTTTAATCAGCCGTCTTTCACCAAATATTACCGCAATATCCTGGTATTTAAAAAATTGACCTACCCGGGCAATAAAGTACTCCATATAGAAATAAGTGAAAAGCAGGTTTCCGGTAGGGTAATCATCCTGGCTGTCTCTTATAAGGATATTTTGGGTGCTGATTTACTTACCATGCATTGATGTGCTTCCCGGAAATGTTTTCAGCCATTCCGTTCTCAACGTGTTAAAATCTTTGTTGAATACTAAACGTTTTTTTGGTTTCTCTTTTAACTTAAATAAAAGTGCTTCTAGTTTGACTTTGTAATAACCATTCCAGGATGACCTTTTTGAAAAGTTGATGCTTTTCTCAATAGTGACAAACAAAGCTGAAAAGCAGCCGAAAACTGCCGTGACACCGCTCGGTGCGCCTAATGCTGCGGCAATTGAGGCCCCAAAACCCACAACAATCGCACCCCATGTTAACCATTGGGATTTGATAAAATCAAGACGCTCAAATTTCTTTTTATCGTTAATCTCTCCCTGGATTTGATCAATAAGGTAGTCGGTATTGTCCATGCTGCGAAGGTTTTGGATATTAAATATACAATAATTACACATGTTATGGAAGAAAGCCGCGACCAGCAGAAGCTGCATGGTTTTTTGCAGTGCTGCATTTACCTGTCCATCGCCCTGGAGGCTTGCATTTTTATCTATCAGCCTGCACCAATCTGGGGAGTATTTGGAAGCGCCTTGTTAAAGATCAGTCATATCGGTATTTATGAGAATCTGGTCTACAGTAAATTATCGACCCTGCTGATCATCTGCCTGGTCAGCATTGGCACCCTGGCAAAAAAGAAAGTTGACCTCGACCCGAAGAAACATATAGTCTACCCTTTGGCTTTGGGTTTCTTACTGTTTTTCGGCAGTCTTTATTTTTATAACCGGCCATCCGGAATTATTTTACCCTATACGACAGCCTGTAACCTGGTTTATCTGCTGGCTTCGTTTTTTGGCGCAATCCTGACCAGCATGGCGATGGATAATGTCTCTAAAATGATTCGTTCGGGTTTGGGTAAAGACAAATGGAATGTGGAAGGTGAAAGTTTCATGCAGCAGGTGAAGCCGGTTATCACACCGTATTCCGTCAATATACCCATGCAGTTTTATTTTAAAGGTAGGGTCAGGGATGGTTGGATCAATATTGTTAATCCTTTTCGGGGTACGATCCTGATCGGTACGCCAGGCTCCGGTAAAAGCTTCGGCGTCGTCAATCCCTTTATACGGCAAATGATTGCCAAGGAATTTACTGGCGTAGTGTACGACTTTAAATTCCCAGACCTCGGTAAGATAGCCTATTACCAGTATTTGAAAGCGAAGCAGGCAGGCCGGTGCAGGAAGCATGCTTTTCACGTGGTTAACCTGAATGACGTTGAGAAAAGCAGGCGAATCAACCCCTGGCGGAAAGATTACCTGGTAACCTTAGCGGATGCTTCCGAAAGTGCGGAGGCATTGGTGGAAGCTTTGAAAAAAGGGGATAAGTCGGGTGGCAGCGACCAGTTCTTTACACAGTCTGCCATCAATTTTCTTTCGGCCTGCGTTTACTTTTTCAGTAAGTATGCCGATGGGAAATATTCCAGCTTTCCGCATGTGCTGGCTTTTCTGAACCATAGCTATGAAGATATTTTTAATACGCTGTTTTCAGAGCCTGAACTGGTGCCATTATTATCACCGTTTAAAAGCGCGTTTATAGCCAAAGCTTTCGACCAGTTAGAGGGCCAGGTCGGCACGCTGAAAATATTTATCAGCCGGCTGGCAACAAAGGAATGCTTTTGGGTTTTTTCCGGCGATGATTTCGACCTTAAAGTGTCCAGCCCGCAAAACCCCGGCATCGTCGTGTTGGCAAATGATCCGAACACGCAGAATATTAATTCTGCCTGTTATTCCGTAGTGCTGAACCGGATAACCAAACTGGTAAATAACAAAGGCAACCTGCCGACCGCACTCATCATCGATGAGATACCTACGCTGTATACTTATAAAATAGAGAATCTCATCGCTACCGCGCGTTCCAATAAGGTAGCGATTCTGATGGGGCTGCAGGAATTGCCGCAGTTCAATCAACACTACGGTAAAGAAACGGCGGCAACGATAACGGCAGTGGTCGGAAATGTGCTGGCGGGTTCGGTCCGAAACAAGGAAACACTGGACTGGCTCGAAAAGCTGTTTGGCAAATCAAAACAGATCGGTGAAAGCTTATCGATTGACCGCAATAAAGTATCCAGCTCTTTAAACGAGAAACTCGAAACTCTCATTCCGGCTGGTAAAATGGCAGCGCTCAACACCGGCGAGATGGTTGGGCTGATAGCTGCGGATGCACAGGAAAACTATACCGGTAAGTTTGATACATCAGCCATTAATTGCCGTATCAACCTGGATAAAAATGAATTGGATGCAGAGGAAAAAGGCTACCGGGACTTGCCCGTCTATTATGACTTTGGCCGTGGTAAGGAAGATATCCTCCGCAATAATTTCATGAAGATCAATAAAGAAGTGGAAGGCGTTATCGCTCAATTCAGAAAAACTTCCCCTGTGGTTTCGCCCCCCAAAAACGCGCAAAAAAACGTCATCAAAAAATAACCTTAGTTGATTAAATCCTTCCTCATTGCACTGCTGCTGCTCGGTAGCCCTGGTGCGCGCGGTCAATATGCTTTGCCCTTAAAGCACCTGGTCTTAACATCGGGATATGGCTACCGGATTCACCCGGTCACCGCCAAATTCTCGTTCCATCCGGGAGTCGATCTCCATGCACGGCATGATACCGTTTTCGCTATCGCAGACGGCGTTGTAGCCGCGATTGGTTACCAGGACCTCTTGGGAATTTGTATCCGCCTGAATCACAATGGCTTGCAAAGCGTTTACGGGCATCTTTCGCAGGTATGGGTTAGTGCAGGCGATTCGGTTATTTCCGGACAGCCGATTGCAATTTCAGGAGCGACCGGCCGGGTTACCGGCGAACATCTGCATTTCAGCGTCCTATACCTCGGCAAGCCGATTGACCCCATTCAATTTTTATATCATCTGTTATCATACAATCAAAATCATGAGTAAAGAATTCAAACCACTTCCGGAACAGATTTCCGAGAAAATGATCACAGCCATCAGGGATGGCAAATCGATCTTCCAAAAACCAATGAACGCGGCCGGTACTTCGCAGTTTGTTCAACCTTTCAATGCTAGCACCGGCAAACAATACACCGGGCCCGCTGCCCTCGTTCTGATGATGCAGGACAAAGCCGACCCACGGTGGATGACTTCCAATCAGGCATCCTTTAATAAAACCCATGTGTTAAAGGGCTCAAAGGGGACGCTTATTAATTTTTTCACCAATAATATTACCCGGCCGGTAATGAAAGATGGTGAACAGGTTAAAAAAGAAAACGGATTTCCTCAGACAGAAAGGGTAACGCTTGACAAACCGCAGTTGGTGGATGCCTGGCTGTTTAATGGCAGCCAGCTGAACGAAATGCCGGCATACGAACCTCTTGAGTCGTTGTTGTCACCCGTAGAACGGGCGCAAAATATTATAGATGCAAGCAGCGCAGTGTTTGAGGGTGAAGAATCAATGATGACCTTCAGTCCGCACACCGATACATTTCTACAGGACAAAGATGCGTTTCCTTCCCCGGAATTGTATTATGCCGCTGCGCTGCACGAAAGGGCACACTGGATCAGCCATGATAGTAAGATCAGCAAACAGGCGGACGGTCCCGATGCGGATAACCTGGTCAAAGAAGAACTCCGTACCAATATCGCCTCGATCATGATCAGCGCTGAGCTTAATTTGCCGTACGACCCGGAAGTTCACGCCAAACGCTTAGATGCTTTTATGCAATTGATGAAGGATGAACCGAATGAGCTGTTCAAAGCTGCATCGGACGCTCAAAAGATTGCTGATTTTGTGCTGGGCCTTGAGCCGAAGATCGGACTCGAACAGCAGGTAGCTGCATCTAAAAGCAATCCGGATAAATTGGAACAGGGCGACGTGATCAACTATAATCAAGCACAGTATACGGTGATCCGGCCATTAAAAAATAAAGCTTTCGAGATGGACAAGGATGGCGAAAAGTTTAAGATGAGCATGAAAGACGGATTGTACAATTCACTCTTGGACGCTAAAAGGAATCCGCAACAGCTTGACCGCTCGGTTACGACGGAAGAAGATCTCGGACAGGAAGACGAGTTACAGGAATCCCTGGCTGAAGAAGAAACGAGCGGTTATAAAATGAAACGATAAATCAACAAAATGAATCAACAAATATTTGATGTGCAGGATCTTCCCTTGGACGATCTGGGCAAAATTGGCCTGATCCAGGACGGCGGACTGGTTCTCGACCGCGAGGATGTAGATACCCTGCTATCCGGCAGGCGGACAGCGATGCTGCGTTTTGAAAACCTGAGTTTCGACGGTTTTAACATCCCGGTCCTTGACGCTAAATTATCACTCAAGCCTGCAGCCAACGGTGAATTAGAGTTGATGCTACACCCGATGTACAAGAAAGCCATTTACCCAGCCTGGCTGACAGACACCGAGGCGGAAAAGCTGGAAAAAGGAGAGGCGGTAAACCTCGAGAAAATGATCTTCGACGATGAAGGGCAATTAAAAGATGTGCTGGTGGAATTTGACAAGGAAACCAATGAGTTTATCATCACCGACACCGAAAAAGTGCAGGCGCCCGATAAGGTCAATAATGAAGCGCTTACCAAAGAACAAAAAGATAGATTTCGCAAGGGTAAGGAAGTGGAACTGGAAGACGGTACAAAGTTTCAGTTTTCTGCTGCCGAACCAAAGGGGCTACGTTCCAACAGGCTCCAGCTGATCGTCTCGCTGGTGGTTGACGGTGGGATATCATTTGTGCTATTCAAAGCCCTTAACGCGATGCTCGGGCATAAGCAGGAAAAAAGTGCCGAGGTCAACAACAGCAAGGGATTTCAGGCAGCAAAACGCGCGATGGACAAACAGGAGGAAAAGCGCGGCTTGGGCATCGATAACCCGCCAAAAGAGGAGTACAGCCGCGGCTATAATCGTTCCGGAAGTTCGCGTTGAATGCACCCGTATTTATTACGTCTCGGCGTACGGCGCGAGGTCCGCGAATTCTTCGCGCCGTATTTTCACAGCGACGCCGGCGGAAATCTCCTGTTTGATTACGGCGATGCTACAGAATATTTTGGTTTAGTTTATCATCGCATTCCGGTTTCCGAAAACTGCTGGCTGGCCGGAAATCCGGATTTCAATATGATAAGCCTGGTTTTCATCTGTTCGTCCGCCATGGAAGCCATTGCCTTTTATCATTTCAGGTATGCCTTTTATCCGCAGCCGGAACGCCTTTTGTTTTTATCAGTCGGTACCAGGCCAAATATTTCGCAATTCAGGTGGATTATAGAAAACCTCCCCGGAAAGCAATATCTGCTGGTATTCGGTAATAGTTTACTGGATAAAGCAGGGGAGGTGGTAACCGCTGCCGCTTTAGCTGAGATGCCGCTAACGCTGACATTTATTAATGAAGAAGTGCAGGTTCGATTCCGGCTTAAGGAATATTTGATAACCGCTAAAGCTTTTAGCCTGAACGCCATTGAAAAACTTTCAGGTCGCCGCTTTGCAGCCAAGACGGCCCGCGCTAAGAACAGCGCTGACTATCTCACGCAACTGAAGTCCGCTGCCTTTAATCATTAAATTATGCAATTAGAAAAATTTGAACCGCCTGACCTCGAGATCAGGCCATCGGCGATATTCGCTTTATTAAAAGTGCTGCCCCTCGTTTTTTGTTGCCTGGGCTTTCTATATCTCTCCTGGTCATTTGTTCCGGGGTTTATATGGCTGAGCATCGCAATCCTACTTTTTGGCGTTTATCGTTATTTGTTTATCCGGAAAACAGTCTATCTCGTTACTTCCGAGGTCTTTCGCTTTTCGAGGGGGATATTTTTCAGGCGTACCGATACGGTAGAATTGTTTAGGGTGAAGGACTATATTTTGACACAATCATTTTTGCTACAGCTATTCGGCTTAATGGACCTGACCCTAAAAACAACCGACCCGGAAAACCCCGTCGTCTGGTTGCGCGGTATACCATATTCGAATCTTATCGATACTTTACGGGACAGGATCATAGAGACCAGGAAGCATAACAGGATTTACGAAATCAATTAAACTTTTTTATAAAAAACCTTTCAAATAACTAAATATTTTAGTATTTTTAAGTACTCAAAATCATGAAAACATTTATTTATTTCGTCTTTACCTGCTTCATTTCCATCGGTGCCCTGTTTGGTGCGATGCATGCCCACAACCCGTTTCCTGCATTCGGGATTGCCTTTGGCATTTGGGGGCTCTTCATCTGGGGCTATATCAGGCGGTCAAAAAAAGAGGCGGATAAACGCTCACGTGAACAACTGTTTGAAAACTATATGCGCTCCAAGCTGCGCAATAATAACCGGTAGGTTATTTTCGCTGTTTAAAATATTTTTTACAATTTACGGTTAAATAGATGACAGGCATCCTGCCTGTCATTGTGATAAGGTTTAGGTTGAAAATCCCCGGGCAGCGAGTGCGAGGGGATTTTCTTTTTTGAAAAAATACCGTGAAAACACCCTTTTTTTATAGCAGGTTAATTCATTATACTTGTTCATTAACTTTATCTTATCCATTATGCCTAAGCATGTTAAGTTTGACTCAACTGTCAATTGCCCTCCGATCACCCTGTTGGTGGTAACGATCAACGGGGAAGAAATATCACGCGGCGGAACCGTCGTGACGAAATATGAAAAAGATGTTAGTACAGGAACCTTGATCGTCGAATACGACATTGCCGCCCCAAACGGCTCGGGCTATACGATAACCTATACCTGCACGAGCGATGGTGTCGCCAAATCAGATCCGGCGAAGGCTTCTCCGGTTACCGGCAAAGTCACCGAGTTTAACGGGAAGATCGAAATTCTAAACATCCCTTTATAATGAGCTACAGGATCATCATGTTATTTGCTTTTGTGCTGATAGGATCGGTAGCAGAAGCGCAGGATTATTTTAGCGATCGCAACAACTCCGGGACGCCGATCTTCTTTTCGCAGAATGACAAAAAGAAGTATATGTTTTCTGCTGGGGTCAACACTTCCGATGCGACTGCGATCAAAGTGAACTTTTACCGCCAGTATTGGGATAGCGCGTCACCCGGCGCGCCAGGCAAAGACGGGATCGTCTATACATCAACTACCGGTACCGGTTGGGGTCTTTCGGCCAACGCCAGCACAAAAGGAGGTGTCGGCAAATTATTTAAGTCCGGAAATTTCGACCCGGGATTTGGCCTTGGCGCTTATTACGCGATTACCAATGTAACCACCTGGAAGAATCCGGCCACGTCATTTCATAGCAGCTATTATGCCTGGATATTCAGCGGCAATCTGAGCTTTGCCAACAATCAGCTATATAACCCGTCCGCAGCCTTTGCAGATCAGTTAAGCACCAAAAAGCTGACCAGCCCCTCGCTGGCCATCTCTTATGTCAATGCCCCTTCTCTGGCTCATGATGACATTTTCTGGGGCGGTTCTATCACCTGGAAGAAAACCAGCAACTTCGATGATTTGGACAGTTATACGGTAACCGATGATTCCCTTATCGTGGCCAATGGGGTGCAGCGTAAAGTGACTAAGGTGAATCCCAATGGAGATACCTATGCGGTGGGTGACTATAAAGAATATAGCAATTTTGAGCTGCGGGGCAATATTTCTTACATTCCTGCGGTCTTGGACTATCGTTTTGGAATCATCTTTTACCCATCCGTTGACGTCGGCGGCCCTTATAGTGCGCGCTATAACGCAGGCATTGCCTTTAATTATTTGCAGGATAATAATCCCACCATTTCAATTTTCACGATTAACATGGAATTGAACGATATCAGCAATGCCGCAGGCTCTTCGAAGACTTTTCTCAAACGGGCATTTAAGATCGGTATATCCACGAACCTGAATTTTATAACCGGACGACAGTAGTTAAATATTTTATCCCTTTAACTTATGGAAGCAATATTTAAATCTTTGCCGGATATCCTCAAATATGGGGTTATTGGCCTCGTTGCGATTTTTGCGGTGCTGCTGTTTTATCTTTTTAAGCAGGCGCCAACCAAAGCCCGGTTTTTATACATTTTATTACCCTTCGCCGTAATTACCATAACACTGGTCTGTGTTGCATCCTACGCCGGTTATGTTTCCAAAAAACAGGATAATGATAAAACGATCGACTCACTAAAAGAGGAATTGAGGATTTATCAGGGTTCGAGCGCTGCAAACGAAGGCCTGCAAAAGAAATATCAAGCTGTACTATCTAACCGGGACTCCCTGCTGCTGCAGATCGGCCACGTACAACATCAGATCAAAGACAAGGAAACCTTATTAAAAAATAGCGTCATGCTATTAATTGTTGAAGCATTCGAGGATGCTACCAACGAAACATCCGGCAAATCTGACCCGGGGATAAGTAAACCAGAACTCGACTTCCTTCGGTATAAAAATGCCATTTTTCAAAAGATTTATGATTTCGGTGCTGACACAGGTGTGCTGCGTGCAGCTTTAACCGTATTAAAAAAGAGAGGGGCGGAGATTGACGTTAACAGGCTGGTCAAAGTAACCCCTCATCTAATTCAGCTGAAGCGTAAATGGCTGAAAGATGCGATATTGGCTTATGAAAACGCAGAAAAAGCGCTCGGAGTAAAGCAGGAGTCCGTGCGTTTCAATATTCAGCTGCCTGCCGAAGTAGCCATATTGCCGAATAAACCTTATACGGTTACACTGACCAGCGACAGCTATCCGCGACTGGAATTTGAAAAAGAATTGCTGAACAAAGTTGACATGTAACCGCTCGGGACTTATTGCTTCGTCAATATTTCATAACTGCCTTGTGAACTGGCTTCGACCACGACGGTGCCATCCCATGCAGTGGCGTAGACCGCATGGTCAATAGTCATTACTTCGAAGACCGGAATAGACCCCCGGAATGATCCCTTTACACCCACTGAATCCGTAGTCGGCAATCGGCTTGCTGTGGCATATGCTTCTATGTTCCTGATGATCCCGCCATTCGGGTGGGCATAGGCGTAAGTCGTTAGTGGCTTGACACTGCCATCCTCTTTCCTTCCGTAATTCCAATGACCGCATGAAATTACTGCGTATTTTGGCGTAACGGCCTTCAGCCAGTCTTCATCGGTTGCATTTTTGGAACCATGATGCCCCACCTGCATGACATCAGCATCCAATACATGGGTGTCATGATAATAGCTTAAAACCTGCTGAATTCCTTCCTCCTCTAAATCCCCCGAAAACAAAAAACTGGATTTGCCATAATCAACCCTGATCACCAGGCTATGGTTATTTTCATTTTGATAGGCCTTATTGCTCCAACCTTCGGGTTTATCCGTAAAGCCACCCGAATAAACCACAATTTTAGGATCGACAGGACCGGTTACCGGATCCACCACATCATCTGTGTAACCTGAAGTATGATGGTTTGCCGTTACATCCCCGAAAGTGACAGCCAGGTAATGCGTCCCGGCTGCTGTAGCATGATGTTGCATCCAGACCTGGTTATGTTCAGTTGGAGTAACCCGCTTGTTTCCATTGTCGACATAATTTAATACGGTGAAATTAGCAGCAACGTCCTGTAACCCGATATTGTGGTCGACATGCTGATGCGTTATAAAAACCCCGTTTAGCGTGTTATGCAGGTCGGCCCGCCGGAGAAAGAAGTTTTTGAGATAACCGATAAGATACGATTCACGGTCGGGCTGTCCGCCGGCGTCGATCAGCACTGCGCCTTTCGGGAACTCCAGCAAGATCGCCTGGCCTTGTCCCACATCGATAAAGTGGGCATACATATCGTCATTCGCTGCCTGTCCATAGCCGGCTGCTGTAAATAAGGTGCAGGACAGGAAAAGGACAAAAAATGCAAATTGCTTGAGGATTTTCATGTGACGGACTAAGGTGAACGAATATAAATATTTTATTTTCAGCAAGCCCCGCTAAAACTGCTAAACTTGCCGCAAATAAATTCTTAACAATGGAAGTAAATGTTAGCATTAAAGTTCGTAATCCGGAATGGTATTGGAGTACCGACGAAGATGATCTGTACAAAGAATGGCAAATCATGAACGAGGACAAAGTTCAAAAGTATATTTACGGACTGGATTATGGTTTTGCAAAAGAGGTGCTCAGCGTGGACCACCTGGATGATACAAGCTATGAACTGGAGGTATCGCCCGCCGGTCCGCTTGCGAATCCGGGAGCAGAAAAAATGATGCTGGATGGTGTCAGCATTACTCACTTTCGCTTCGCAGAGGGCAAATCGACCTTGATCATTTCCAAATCCCTGATCCATAGTTTGCTGGTCGAACAACCGCGGAATGCTAAATACTATCGCTATTATTACCTGTATGAAAATTTGCCCTATCATCACCTGGCTCCCGGCCTATGGCTTTCTGAACAGCATTATTCGCAGATCAAAGGCCGTTTTGGTGAATTTATAATGAACACCTGACAGATGTCTTGAAGGCAGTGACGGTGATTGAATAAAGCTGCAACCGGCACTTTAATATCTCGTTAACTCTTTGTACATTAGCTCTAAACCTGAGTTCCTGAGCCCTATGATCAAAGTTTTCTATCCTAAACGCTTTTTAAAATGCCGGTAGCCCTGAACCAGTCCATATCAATGCTTGATAATACCGACTATCAGCGGAGACGGATTTATTTCAGGGATGAAATTGAATCCGCGATCGGCATGTCATCCTGCGAACTTTCACTTCGCGGCTCATGGAAATTTGATGACTTTCACCTGGATAGCCAACAAGACCTAACGCATAGCGATATCGATCTGATCGCAATGGGGCCGCTTAAAAGTGAAAAGGAACTGGTCATAGCCGGCTTGCAGCAACAAATTTCACCGCTGTTGCGGATACGGATTTCCATCCACCCGGAGGATCACCTCAGTCAAATCTCACTGGAGGATTCCCGTATCAAAAACATCTATGAATATCTCATCCATTTTAAGAATGCCCAAGATCCGGAACATCCCTCGGTAAACTACCTCAAGGCTAAAATCATGATGCTGCTTTTAAAGCGTACCGAACGGAACCAGCGCTTTGCAGATATTCGGGCGGAGTTGCCCGGCCCTGCTACCGCGAATTTACATGCGATAAAAATTGGTACCGAAAAGACAATTGACCTGCAAGCCCTTTCCCGGCTGATGGACACAATAACAGACCCGGTGACCTTGTCATTTTATGCAAACTGCATAATTGCGGATCCTTCTCCCCAATATTACGATGCTATCCATCAGCAGTTTCTGGACTGCGAAACCGTAAGTGATTGGTTAAAAAACTATATCATTTCCAAAATGAAGACGGATGTCGGATAGGAAATCCTATATCGGCACCAATTTCGGACATTCATCTTCATCCTGCCTGGTCAGTAATGAAGGAATGCTTAAGTTCGCTGTTGAAGAAGACCGGCTAATTAAGGAAAAGCACACTGCAAAGTTTCCTCTGCAAGGCTTACAGATGATTAGCGGCTGCAATTTGCTCGAAAACGATATTGTATATGCCGAAGGCTGGCATTTGAATAAGCGCCTGATTAAAAAAGGTATTCTTCATACGCTCAAGTATTGGGATGACCACAATTACTATCGGTTTCGATTCAAGAATGAATGGCGGAGATTTAACGAGGGCAAGAAGCTATATGTGAGGTATGGCCGCTTTCTTTTTTGTGGCCATCATCTGGCCCATGCCTACAGTCTTCTTCCCTGTGGCCTGCCCAAAAACTCTTTAATATTTGTGAGCGATACCATAGGCGAATCTGAATCGATCTCCTTTTTTTACTGGGACGGTGCAATGCGCCGCGTCAGGGTTATCCCTTACCCGCATTCGCCTGGTTCGGTCTTTCACCAGTTCGCCTGGCATCTCGGCTTCTCAGGCCGTACCGGACCGGGTAAACTGATGGCGCTATCGGGCTATGGCGAACCGGTTTGGGTGGATGACCTTGAAAGATTCAGCCGGGTCAAGAATGGAAATTTGAAAATTGACCTGGCTCATTATCCGGCCCACAGGCTGAAGGATGCACCAGACCGTTTCATCCTGAAGAATCCTGAGTTGCCATTGGCCAGGGAGCTTGCCCTTTGTAAAAACAACTATGCAGCGGGTCTCAACATCGCTGCCTCTATACAAAAATGGTTTGAGGAAAATAGCTGGAAAGTGTTAGCCCAAAACATAGACTACGTCCGGAATAAACTAAGATTGCCTGTCGATCATGTTGGGCTTGCCGGCGGCGCTGCCTTAAATTGTCAGGCCAACGGGATGTTCCTGCGGAGATTGCCGGCGCACGCTGTCAGCGGAATGACTGTTTCACCATTTTCAGACGATTCAGGGGCGTCAGTGGGAGCCGCGATGTGGGCTTTTGTTAAGAATAATCCGGGAATTACAATTCCCAAAGCAAGCGCTTTTTTAGGACCGCCCGCCTTCAGCAGCCACCCTTTTGTTGCTCCGGCTGATGAAGCTTTAGCCGTTGCCGCAAAGGCGATCCTGGGAGGTGCACTGGTCGCCCTGGTATCCGGACGAATGGAATTTGGCCCACGTGCCCTGGGGGGGCGTTGCATCCTGGCTGATGCATTTGACAGGTCTTCCGTTCAAAAACTCAATAGCTGCAAATCCCGCCCGGGTTTTATGCCGTTTGCGCCTGCTGTTTTGGAAGAGGATTTTGAGGCATTGTTTCAGGGCATCGGCTCGGAACATATGGCTTGGACTGTGAAAGCAACAGACAACGCAAAATTATTGGCTCCCGCGGCGGTGCATGTCACCGGTGAGGCACGGGTTCAGGTGGTAGTCCCTGAAAATAAGCTTTTATATAATTTACTCAAGCAAATAAAACGACTCAGGGGCATCGGGGTCGTACTGCTTACCTCCTTAAATGCAGCGGGTAAAACTATTCCCGTAGACTACGAAGATGCCCTTGCTACTTCTGCTGAGTTGGGCCTGGAAGGAATATTAAGCGATTCCGGCTGGACATCTCCTTTAATGATTGAAAATAACCTCAGTAGAAGAGATTAGTTAGGTTCAAAACCTCCCGCTCTTTTAATTAAAGAAAAATTATTCTCTTCTTTAAGACTCGTCACTTTATATTTGCTAAATAAATTAGCAAATTGTATGTTAAGAATCCGTAAACAGGCGGCAAAGAGAGATGTGCTGGGGTTTCGCCTGCCCATGCTGACCCACGAGGAACCCGCGCTCGACATTACGGATATTACCGTTATCGATCCTGATAACACCTACTATATGCGTATGGGTAGTGATGCAATGACGGGTTATCATATCCTGCCTGATCATATCCTGGTTATTGACCGGGCCTTAAAACCTGTAAACGGCAGCATTGTGGTGTTTTTTCACGAAGGCGAATTCTATGCCCGCGAATTTTGCCCCGAAAATAATAAGCTGATTTTGCGGGCCACCGTTTCAGCATACGATATCATTATAGAAGATCATTTAACTTTTGTTTGCTGGGGAGTCGTAATGCTTACCCTGAACCCGCTGTTGCAGCCACAGCAAAAAATTGGGAGGTACAGCCGTGTTTGCGCATGTTGATATCAATAATTGTTATGTTAGCTGTGAAACACTGTTTCAGCCCCAGCTTAAAGGTAGGATCGTGGTCGTCCTGTCTAATAATGATGGCTGCGTGATTGCCCGCAGCAACGAAGCTAAGGCAATCGGCTTGAAAATGGGTGATGCAGAATTCATGGTGCGTAAGACTTTACAGGAATACGACGCCGTGATATTCAGCAGTAATTATCCGCTTTATGCGGATATGAGCGCCCGTATGATGAATAACCTCGCACGCTACACGTATATGCTTATGGTCTATAGCATCGATGAAGCTTTCCTCGCATTGGGCAACATCAGGAATATGGATTTGGAAGAGCATACCCGTAAAATCAGCGAAAATGTGATCCATGATACAGGGCTCTCGATTACAGTAGGTGTTGGTCCGACCTTATCCTTAGCAAAATTGGCCAATAAGGCCGCTAAAAAATCAAAGAAAAGTTACCTCGTGTTGGATTCTGCCGAAAAGATCGCTGCCGCTGTTGAGGACTTTCCCATTGAAGATGTCTGGGGCGTTGGAAAGGCCTATTATGACAAACTTCAGGAACTCAATATAAATACCGCCGCCGATTTCAGAAGAATGGATGCTGACCTCGTTAGGAAACATATGACCGTGCAGGGCTGGCGATTACACCAGGAGCTTTGGGGAAAGCCATGCAATGTCCTGCGTGATGTCGCCGACAGGTCGAAAGGGATCGAATCCAGCCAGAGTTTCAACACTTACCAAACCGATCTGGAAAAGATCGAAGAAGCCGCAGCCATGCATGCCGCGACCGTGGCCGTGAAGCTCCGCCAGCAAAAAAGTATGGCGCTTACGCTAACGGTTTATTTACGAACAAATAAGCATAATGTCAAACACGACCAGCATTATCCAAGTATTACCGTTAAAGTGCCCTTTGCCAGTAACAGCACGCAGGAATTGACGCGCATTTGTGTTCAGGCATTGCGGGCTATCTGGCAGCCCGGTTATAATTATCTTAAAACCGGCGTTCGCGCAACCGGTATTATTCCTGCAGACGAGGTTCAGTATAATTTGTTCAGTAGTTACGATAATTCACGCCAGCAAAAACTCAGCGGCCTGATTGATGAGGTGAATGCCCGCTACGGCCGGGGCTGCCTGCGCGTTGCAGCCGAAGGCTACGAAAAAAGCTGGATCATGAAGCAGGAGTTTCTGAGTAAACAATATACGACCAGATGGAAAGATGTTGTAGTGGTACGCTAAAGATTGTCAGTTATATTTTTTCTTGTTTACTATCTTTAAAAAGCTCTGCCGGTACGTGCCTGGAAGATTTATGCGCAGGACATGTGAAGACGATACATCGATTGAATCGTAGGAAAGTAGCTTTTCCGGTAACCTGCTTTCAAAAATTTGCCTGGTGCTTTGCTCATCGAACAGATTGATTGTTTTAGCTGAATCATGCATGACCTGCACGTGATCGTTTATCCGCTCATCAAAATGATCGGTATCATCCCGCAAATGATATCTTATACCCTGCTCCACAAGCTGAAGACCTATGCCCTTGATCCCATTAAGCTCTGTTCCGTAGAGATGAGTTACAGCGTTGATAAACCAAAGGCCGCCTCCTGTTAAATTATTATGCTTAAACTCCGCCACCTGGTTCAACGCATCTTCCATCAAAGACGGGAAAACGATGCTGCTGATGCCGGAATTCAGCAGGGGCGACGCATCTTCGGTAAAAATCTTTTTGACGAATATCAGTTTAGCTCTGCCCGCTGCTTGTTCCCTGTAAATCGCAGCCGAGTACTCCGGTTCGAGTTTGGCGCCTGCTTCATCCATTATCAGGATCAAAAAATAATTGGTAAGGTTAAATTCCTGGAAGGAACTGATGATTTCCGTGATCGCCCGGCCGGAGACCACGGTGTCCATGAAAATAAATCCTGCCTGAATATTGTCTAAAAAATCAGCGGACGGCAACGCATTATCAGTATTAATAGCGTACCTGCGACCGAGAAGTTTAGCCACGCCCTGATAATAATAGGTAAAAGGACTCGGCTGCCTGTTCAGTACGTCATGCAATATCTTAACCCAGAATCGCCTGCTTTGAAACGAAGAGGTGTCGATTTGGGCATCCCCCCAATCCGATGTAAATGGCAAAAGCCAGACCTTTTGCTGCCTCGCAAATTGATGATAGTCGATAAATGATGATCTTAAAGCGTAATAAACAGAATTACTGTGGTAATAAAAAGGATAAACGCCGCGGCTCGGGATAACCAGGTTGCGATACCCATTTTTTTGCAGGTCAATCAGGCTATCACACATATCGATACACGCTTCCGAATAAGAAAGGATATTTTCAGGGGTCAATAAATCGAAAAGTTGATCATTCATAATTGAATTAATACTGCAAAGTTGTTTAAACTGGCGGCAAAGATAGCTATTCGTTCTGCCGGAAGCCTTTAGCTACACTTGGATATACCAGGTCAATTTCAATTTACTAAAATAATTAGTATTTTTGTGCGTTAATCTTTGATTATGTGCGGAAGAGTATTAGTAGGCGAACAGAAAGACATCGTCATCACAGGCCGGGACGGCCATAAATTTACCCCAAAACCGAACATTTCCGGTAACCCGGGTTCCATGCTTCCGGTAGTAACGGATGCGATCCCGGATAAGGTGCAGCAGTTCCGCTGGGGATTGCTCACCTTGGAAGATGATAAGATACATAGTAAACATAAGCATGCACGTATTGAAAATCTGCACAACGTGGGTATTTGGCGGAACCTCCTCGGCAAGAAGCACTGCGTGATCCGGATTCAGGCATTTTTTGAGTACAATAAAGAACAGGAACGCACCTATCGCATTGAGCGCGTTGACGGTAAACCTTTCTACATCGCCGGGCTGTGGGATGTTTGGATCGACATAAAAACTAATGTCTTATTGCCCACCTTCGCTATGATTACCATGCCGCCAAACCGCGCCATGGCTGAAATTCACGATCGGATGCCTGCTATACTTGAGCGGGCTGATATCAAAACCTGGCTTAACCAGAATTATAGCGGCCCGCAGCGCGCCGCGTATCTGCAAAGCAAGCCCTGTCTTTCCGAAACATTAAGAATTACGGTTGAAAAAGATCACAACGAGGGTAAATGATTCAGCTACGCAAGTACAAAGTGTGAAGGGGCTCTTTCAGCTTGCCCGTAAACGAGCGACAAATATGGTATCATGTTTTTCATGTTAAATTTTGAATGAAGTAGATTTAGAGACAAAGCTTGTCTTTGGTTACCAGTTAACACCAGCGTATGGGTTATTCCCTTGATAAATTCAGTTTTCAGGTTTGGTAGTGCGCTCTCATCAATGCACAGGCCGCCCTTCCCGGAATTTTCCACGTTGACAGGACAGACCGGTATTCTTGTGAAATAAGGAAATGACGCGAATCCCATTTCCAGTTCGTCATAAAACGCGGTTACATCTGTGCAGACTACGGGAATCCCCGAAAATAAAGCTTCCAGCGTAACCAGGGAAGTAGTTTCGCTGAGCGAGGTACTGACGTGCAGGTCGGCATAGCGCACGACTTTAATGTCCTGACCCAAATAAATTGAGAAATTTTTATAAGTTTTTCTCAGCCTGCTGATCGTTGCGGCATATTTCTCGTGATAAAGCGTTTGAACGATCAGGAAATAGTTGTCCGAACCAGCGACAAACTTTAACAGTTCCTCTAGTAATTGCAGCCCCTTCGCCTGGTTTAATCTCCCGCAATAGCAGATTAATATCTTACCGGGCGCAATACCATTTTGAAGTCTGAAAAGGTTCCTTTCGCACTTACTCGCAGGATAAAAAATCGAAGGGTCGATACCGTTGTTTACACAAACCCAGTCATAGTCCGGGAATATCCTTGAGTACTCCTCTGCCAGCATATTGCAGTTCGTAAAGTGCGCGGAAGCCAGCGAAACTGCTCTCCTGAGTTTCTTTCTTTGATCTGCATTTAAAAAATCAAACCGGAGATGAAGGTGGATAGCTACCGGTATATAGTCGCCATAGGTTTCCATAACTCGAACATCGGCCTCATGGTCGGGATACCTCGATATGATCAGGCTGACTTTGCCGGGATCAATGCCGCTAAAATCATAGCTGTCCCCTTTGAGGTAAACAGGGATCAGCCCCATAGACTTCACTAAATGCTTGATTGTGAAATCCTGCCCGAAATAGGGGCTGCGATGGGGGGATAAAATAACTCTCATGCCTCCACAGGTAGGGGTAAGTACATAGCTAAGATGTCCGTAAGGGTGAATCCGGTAAGCGCAAGCCACTGGTCGCTGATAAATTCTGCAGGATGTTTTCCTTTGATACCCCAGGCAGCTGACTCAACAATTCCTGTAACATCATAAGAGTCAAAAACAGAAACTGGCCTTTCTTCATAATTGTACAGGAACTCATAATCAACAAGAAAAAGTTTTCCGCTCTTAGCGACAATAAGGTTTCCCGGATGCAGATCCAGGTGAGCCACGCCGTGTTCCCATAGTTGATGTGCAATGATCGCCACATCATATAGCCTCTTCTGCAATAGGCTGTCCTGACTCCCGGGATCATGATCGACGTATTCGGTGTAAATACTATCACTCGTATAGTAAAGCAGCTGCGGCACAAAATCTACGGTTTTCGCTAAAATATGGTAAGCGTAAAGCTCCCGCCTGAAATACCGTTCGCTGCCGGGCGTAAAAATTTTGCAAACGGCATTTCGGTCTTTTAATTGCACCAACTCGACCGAAGATCGGCCGGATTTTGAAGGGTAGCGCTTTAAAACAACAGGCAGTGTTGCCGGGTAGGAAAAATCGGGTTGACAAATTTGGTCCTTGAGTTGCGGAAAAAGTTTTAACGTGTATTCTATCGCCTCCAGGTTATCATCGGCGCTGTGCAGGCAATTGATGCGGTCAACGCCAAGTATGTTTTCTATCAGCTGCCTTGCATCGAGTTTCAAGTCGAGAAAATTTTGGTTGGTCAGGAAAGGATACGTTTTTCGCAGTTCCAAATCGGGTTCCACCGGTGCCTCGTCGGTCAGTACATAGGCTGCGTAAGGTTCTCCGCCCCATAACTGACCGGGCAAATGGTCCCACTTTCCACCGCGAATGAACCCGACTGCAATATTCCTTTGCCGCCTATCGAGTAGGCGGTAATTAACTACCCGGATGTTTTTTTGGCGGAACAGTGATAACAATTGCTCGTGTATTTCGCTGCGTGCAGCTGCATCGCGCAAAATAAATAGGGTAGTAGCCGACTTCGCATGATGGATCGGATACAAGGATAGTAAAAAGGGACTGTTATCAAGGCCGATTCTTCTTAGCCAGGCAATCGATGGAAACCAGTCATTATCCCTCAGCAACTGAATAAGATTGGTTAAATAAAGCGCTGCCGGCACGGCCTGTCCGGATAACATGGACAGCCTGTTGATTTCGGAGATATAACGGCCCGATTTGTTTGAATTGGCAACATCATTTGTATCGACTGCTAAACCGGATTTCTCTGCTTTATGGAAAACAACGTGAAAAATAAAGCTGAAGAACTGATCCCGAAGCGAGGGCACAAAATATAAATTCTCAATTTTAAGCTTATTGCTTAGGATTTGCTCTGCCAGGTGCCGGGGATAATACGGCAATCTTCTAAAACTTGATCCGTAAAGGCCTCCCGTGCTATACAGGTCGACCTGTTTGCTGCCGGGTAAATTTTCTTTGACCAGCAGCCCCATAACATAGGGAATATCATTGTCTGCAACCAGTAGGTCGATGTCTTTCTCCGTGGCCAGCTTAGCCATGCTCTCGGCCCAGCGAAGCACCACATAATTGACCCCATGTTGGTTGAGCAAGTAAAAAAAATCTGCCAGGCTATATTGTGGGTCTATGTATTTCATACTTTAATGTCTCCTGAAATATTGGATCGAATACAGGCTGGGGTCATCGAAGAATTCGCGAAGTTTTCGCCAATCCTCATACGTTGTATTAGTGCCTATCTTGTCAAGCAAAGGCCTTAACGACAAAAGATTAGAGACCACCCTTTTAGCGTTTTTCTGAAACTCATTGTGACTATTGATATCCGAATGCATAGCCAACGTAATCAATTCCTTATCAACATTTTCGTTATCTGGAAGTAAGGCAAGCAATTCTGCATAGCCCTCTGATTTCGGATCTGACTTAATATAATACGCAAATAAGTTTGCCGCTGTTAATCGCAAAAACCCCGCCTCCTCTTTCCCCTGATAAAGCAATAAGCAAGCTTCGGCGAAGAGGCATTGTAGCGATGATTTTAGGATATTATATTTCCAAAGGTCTTTGTTTTCTTCGTTATTGAAATACTCTTCACCGCACTTAATGACTTCCTCAATCGGATCTGGAATATCGGTCTCAATCCCTACAAAGCCTTTTATCAGGCTGGAGTACATCCGGCAGGTAATGTTCGAATGTGTAAGGTTTTGCTCTTTAGATATCTTTAAGGAATTTTTGAGGCATTCTTGAGTGTTTTGTACATCTCTGTCTATCGCATAAGAAACACCCGTTCTATGATAAACAGAACACTTACGTTTTGCCTTTAAATTATCATCGATCAGACTAATCACGGATTGGTGCTTTTCAATAACATCTTCAAATCTGTTTTCCTGACAGGATATTTTTAAATCCAGTAGATGAATTTCGGCAAGATACGTCGCATCTATTTTGTGGAGATCAGGGTGATCAAGCATTAAATCAATATGATTACGGGCAGATTCTAACAATCCGGCCTTCTGCTCAATCTCAATGATTTGCAGTTTATCTTCAAGGTGAATTCCCTCAAACCGACGGCCGTTAAGGATAACGTTGATCGCGCTGATATAATGGCCGAGATTTAAAAAGACTTTTACCTTCCCGTCCTCCACTGGCTCTCCACTTGTTGTAAAAATATATTCATGCCCTTCTTTCGGTATTTCTTCCTTATTTGTATAGGCGCTTTTATCTCGTGGAAAAACAGGGTTCCATCTCTTAGCAGCCTGGTCTTCACTCTCGCTTGCTATACCCGCCCAAAAGATCGGGAGCGTATTTTTGGGGGTATTGGTCCGGAAAACAATCAGTAATTGGTTATCACCGTAACCCAATGGGCCTTTGGAATATAAATCTTCTCCTAGCGCCCTGCACCACTTTTTGATTCTCAGGCGGGCTGCCTCGTCCTTCCGAAAAATGGGATTTTCCTCCTCGAATGCCTTATTTGCATTAGTTAACATCCTTGAAGTTTCTACTTTATGAAAAATGTTTTTTAACAAGGGTATGTTATCGTTAAAGCAAAAAAAAGATAGATGGAATAACTTAATTTTTTTCTTTTCACATGATTTCAATTCCCTGTCATGTGCCGCAGCGAATGTTTGAATATTAGCGCTGCTCCCAACAAGATCGTCGACAAAAACGATTGCTTTGGGCCTTTTGTTGACCACATCGCCAAGACCACTTTGTGGTATCTGACGTTCATCGAGATGCATGATTTCAGAAAATCGTTTCAGGTATGAGCTAACGCCGTTTGGTATGGAGTCATTCAGTGAACGGAAAATAATGTCCTTTTTTTCGATGCCGAAATCTCGCAAATGACCTTTCAAGGCTCTTGAAACCACTTTTATATGATCATCAATTTCCGAGTCTGTGATATATTCAATTTTTGAAAGCAGGAAGAACGCATCTTCGTAAACGCAAATACCGTCGTTATGAGTGTTAAACTCCGGATTACTGAGCCACTTTCTGATTTCCAGTTCTTTCGTCACGCGTTGTGGATCGTTCGGAGTATACCAGCCGTTTAACAATTTTTCAATTTTATCTTTTTGAGAGCTGAGGAATTCTTCTAATTCGGACATTTTAGATATATGGAGATAGGTTTATAGTGATCTAAAGTAACAAATTTTTATGAATCAAATGATTGCTAATGAAAAGTTTATGATGCATACATGGCTAAACGGTTCACTCAGTTTTTAGGCTGTTGCCTTCGGCCCAGGCTATCCGCTGTATCTGCATACGCAGGATGCCGCTGCTATCCTTAACGGGGCAGAATCTATTGATCACTTTCTTTCATTCCAGTCGCCCGGCATTTGTTTTTATATGCAAAGCTTGATCAGCCTTAAAACCAGTCAAGGGTATATAAAACGCCGAAACGTCGCCCTTGACAGGTATCAGGCTTCATTTATTCAGCAATAAAAACAAATGCTGAGCTTATGGAAACTTTCAAATTAACTGTCGGATCAAAGGATATAGTAGCTGATTACATCCGCGACAATCACTTGGCTAAACATGAGGCCGAAATTTTAAAGGAGGTAGCGGATGCTATCGAACGTTCCGATATGGACAAACTAGAATGGTGCAACCAGTTCGGCAATTCGCTAAGACATATCATGATGAACCTGCATGCTTATCGAAAGCAACAGGAATTTGGCTTTGACGAAATTGCTTTTGACCAATATGGTTGGCTGAAAAGACCTGAGTTTCTCGACAAGGAAGATATTGTATTCGGTAATCCGCATCATTACGCCGAACACAGCACGCTCTATCTTGGCCGGGGTTTGAATCAAATATGGACCTATGCCATGGATTATAGTTTCGGCCTGGCAGGTGGAGGGTATCATTTATCTGTATATGGCAAACAGTTTAATAGCCGTGACAGGGCATTTTTAGCGGGGTTGAATGATCTGAAGTCACTGATGACAGACAAGCTGAATCATAACGACCGCAGCAACTACAAACAACCGGTTATAAACGCTACGTTGTACGACATCGGCAAAGCGCAAGCTGCCACGTTTCAACTCAGCCTGTTTTAAGGTGATTAGGCGTTGACCGCAACCGGTGCCTGTTGCTGTTCTGCTAAAACTTCCTGGTATGCTTCCCTGAAGCGATCCCGGTAAGCGTCGTCGACAATTACCTCTTCGATAAAATCTTCGATATGATCATTGATATATCTTCCCCACAGCGTATACTCTTCCGAGGGCAATTTCCTTTTAATCATTTTGCGGCAAGTTTTCTTAAAACTAAATCGAAGTCCCGCGTCGTTGAGATCACCCATTGTATGTCCCCCAATATCAAGGAGTACTTCGTTTTTGAAATCGTTCCAGATGTCCGCACGCGCAGCAAGCAATGCATCCCTATTCAGCTGATATATGTCTTTACTGACTTCTCCGCGCTCCGCGTCATCCCCATGCCCAAAGATGTTCCCCAGGTTGTCGAAAGTTAGATAATCTTCCGGATGATCGATTTCCGGATTTAACAAAATAGGCTCCTCCGCCAATAAAGGGTTTTCATCCGCATAACAGCCGGTACGATCAAGCTTAAGCTTTTTGAGTAAAACTGTGATCGGTTGTATGGGTACTGCCCGAACACCACGGATAGGGAATCGGTTCCCTTTCGCAGATTTTCCATTACATTTTGGACAGGTCAATAACAAGTTCGTCCATTCCAGTCCGAGCCAGTAATAGCCAGGCAGCGCAACACCGTTGTTATCCGCTTCATCTACTTTTGCCTTTGGCCGGAAGTGTTCAACCTGCAGCGTAGTGACCTTTTCTGCATAGGACTCGCAGTAGTTGCATTTTGGTGTATCGCCGGGAGATAAAACGGCCTTATGAATGGAGTATGCGCGTAGTAACGCAGTTATCTGTGGGGCAGGATAATAGCTGGCAGTGTAAATTCCTCCGTCTGCTTGGTCTACGGCTCTTTTTATTTGCCGCAATGCTCCGGGTTCCTCAAGCCGGGCAGGAAGTGCAAGCTTGTCTTTTAATGGTAAATGGATCACGCCTCTTCCTCCGGGTTAAGTGAGCGTTCCCTTATCTTTCTTTCCAAAATGCGGTAAAACACAGCATCATCATAATTATCCTCCGTAGTTAAGCGTTCGGTACGATCATGATGTTCATTGATAATCTCATCAAATCCAAAAATGGGAGAGGTGAGGATAGCATTCGGCAGGATATTGGTA
This sequence comes from Mucilaginibacter sp. Mucisp73, assembly GCF_059491465.1. Lineage (NCBI taxonomy): Bacteria > Pseudomonadati > Bacteroidota > Sphingobacteriia > Sphingobacteriales > Sphingobacteriaceae > Mucilaginibacter > Mucilaginibacter sp. Mucisp73. The sequence goes on from NZ_CP168507.1 coordinate 999,936, forward strand.
ATATCGACATCTAGCTTTTGGGCTCTGATAATATCCAAATCATCGCGGTATAAATTGATGAACACAGAATCCTTGGGCGCGCCAAGCATCGGAATAGGACTGTGTGTCGTTACAATGAATTGGATATTAGGAAAAGTCTCGGCCAGCTGTATTACGATTTCACGCTGCATTTTAGGATGAAGATGAAGGTCGATTTCATCGATCAGTACGATGCCGTTAAAGTTTGAAGGATCATAAATATAGTTTTGTTGCTCGTTAAACCGGATCAAAAGATCGAGGATAAGCGCCGCGAAATTTTTAGTGCCCGAAGGCAGATGTTCAAATGGTGTTCCCTGTGTGTCCACACCACTTCTTTCAGTCCCCTGGTAATATAATATCCTGTTACCGCGTTCCAGCACATCAATTTTTACCCGGAATACATTGGGCATGATCAGAGGCAGATTCAGTTCCAAATTTTCTATAAAGGTGTGCAAGGTATCTTCGTAATGCTTTGGCTTGACATTAAAAGCATAAGAACCGCTTATATCTCGTAAAATGCCTATTGCATGAAATAGGCCAAACGTTAATTTCCTGCTAATCTTTTCTTCATCCGACCGGCTAAAATGCTCCCCGAGGCTTCCCTGAGTTAGCAACCTCACCGGCCCGTAGATCGCCAGCCCCTTTGGTATTGGTTTTTTGTCCTTGAATTTTTCTCCTGACCTTACGACATAAGTGTCAATCCTGTTTGGGTTGTCAACTCCGATGCTTACTTCAAAGTCACCCACACCCGCGGCAACTTCATCGCCCCCGTCATTATTGTTGCATAGCGCAGTGGCAAGCGCTTTCAAAACCGTTGTTTTCCCCGCGCCATTTTCTCCCGTTAAAAAAATCCATTTACAACCAGGCGGTATACCGCTGATCTCAACATCGCTGATCGGGCCGAATTTTTTGATCGAAAAATTCCTTAAATACCCGGTTGTTTTAGCTTTTTCAACTCTTTTTTTCTGGTATGACCGAATGCTCTTCACCCAATTATTGAAATCACCGGGATATAAAAACTCGATTGCATCGGTGTATTGTAATGCCGCCTTGTTAAAAACTGAATCTGTGCCCACCGCTTCATCGATAATTTGCTTGTCGTTTTTCAGAAATGACTCCAATGACGCCAGGTAATCGTCCTTGAACTCAGAATAAACTTTTCGGTAATGTGAGTTTTCAGCTATTTGGAATGCCCCTATGCGCGATAACAAACTGGGGTTAAAAAAATCGATCCTGTTGGCTACATCCTTCGAATTGAATTCCAGGGTGGTTGTTCCGTTAACATTGATCGCAAAGGCGATATTTGGCATTTTGGTGATCCAGTCCCGGCCGCGCCAAAAGGATATAGCCACGTAATAATCGTCACCAAGGAACCAATAGCCTTTGTCGAGCCGCCCATTGCGGTTGATCTGGCGCAATGTAAATAGAAAATGTTCATCGTTACGGTGATGCTTCATGAGCAGGTCAAATACCTTTTCATGGATCCGTTCAATAGGTTCAGCCATCAGGTGATAAGTTTACTCGCTGAAATTACGCATTTGCGTACTTATCGACGAAAATTTTTAACTGAAATGAATGTTTTGCTTTTGCCTTTTGCGCAGTATTTAATCGAAACGGGACAAAAGCGCAGCTAAGTTCGTTCCCGGATTTATCTTTTCTCAGCCTGCCAAAAGACTACGGCATAATGAATCCGCTCATTCCTCCCGTATTCACCCTCCGGGACTTATTCCGTTTCCTTTTGGCTGATGCCGCTCACTGTTTAGTGCTTTCTTTTCTCCCGCTTCTCCATTAAAACAGGGGGGCACTGGCAAAAGAAAAAGCAAACAAATTTTCAAATTAAAATTAAGAAAATGAAAACAGTAGTCGACAAGCACACAGTTGCGCATCTTTGGGCAAATCAGGAACAGGATCACGCCCGCACCCCAACCGGTAACCTTTATTTCAACGCCCGTGGTATTTTTTCCTATGGCTCGCACTTCATGATCGCCAGGCACGTTGAAAACGCTGAAGGAGTACGCGCTATACTAATGACCAAACGCACCTACAGCAACACCACCAATGGACAGATCAATATCGTAAAATCGGCAGCCCGGCACATTAAACAACTATTGGTACCAGATCCCGATGAGAGCCGCGCCGACCTCTTTGAAAAATGGTATACCGAAATCCGGCATATCGCTGATAAACTCGCAAATGCGCGTAAACCTGAAAAATACGTTTTTCTCATCGAACAGGTCATTCATGAAGTGAAAGCCTACGCAGCTTTTTTCACCTGTGAGATTCCTGAATACCTTTTGGCAGCCGGCGAAATAAAGGATAATGCACAGTACACCGAGGTGCTAAAAAAAGAAGCTGAACGCAGACGCCTCCAGGAAGAAAAAGAGCACCAGGAACGTTTACGGTTATTGAAAATACGACTGAAGGAATGGCGCGCCTTCAAAATTAACACCATTAAAATTTATGGCAGTTATGACTTTTTAAGGTTCAATAAAACAGCAAACCGGGTGGAAACCTCGCAACGGGTAGAGATTCCGGCAGAGATCGCCAAAAACTTCTATAACCTGATTTTAGAAACCATAGCGAAAGGTGGCTGCGATCATTGCAATATGATGTTGATGGAACGCTATCAGGTCACCGAAATCAACAAACATCACATCAAGGTAGGATGCCATAAAATAAGTATCAAGGAGATTAAATCATTCTCGAAAAAACTGGGCTGGTAAGCTCTGCCGGGCGCTTTTGGTACCCTGCGCCCGGCATTTCAGTTTTCAGGATTCACCCAACCTTCCAACCCGTAAAATTCGTAACTTTGAACCTCGAAACCTGATCCGGAAAGTGAAGAAGGATTTCGTGACCAGCTAAAAATTTTAAGACCCTATATGACAATAATACATTCCCTCGAAAGCCTTTTATATGATCTGTTTCCGGAAGCTGAGGGCAATGACGATAAGCTGGTTGAAGCTGCAAAACGTTATTACACTGTGGGTGCCTTTGAGCCGAAGGTGACCATCGTTGGAGGTAACCTCATCGTCGAGATTAATACCCATTTAATAGAACAACAAAAGGATCGCTATGACAAGGTGGTTGCGCTATGCGAGCGCGGGCAGTTCAAACAGGCAAAAAAGGATGTAACACAGCTGATCGCGGAGGCCCCCCAGGTTTCCGAATATCATCGGATTCTGGGCCAGATTTTGTCGGAAGAAGGCGACCAGGAAGCTGCCATCAATGCCCTGATCGACGCGCTTCGCTGGAACCCCAAAAATGAGTATGGTCTGTTGATGATGGGTAACATCTTTGCAAAGTATAAAGATGATATAGACACCGCCCTGAAATACTATGACGAGGTTCTTAAGGTCAATCCCGACGATCACATTGCACTGAATAACATCGGGGCAAACCTGATGCAGCATGGCAAAGCAAAAGAAGCGGCAAACTATTTCAAACGGGCAATAGCGATCAACAGCGATTACCCGAATACCCAATATGCGCTGGCACTTTCAGCAGATATGCTGGGGGATTATCAAACCGCCTTTGACCGCGCCATTATAGCTATTGAAAAAAATAGAAATAAAGATGCCCTGTACGGCAACAGTTTCGGGCTGGCGATAGAAGCAGCACAAAAGCTGACAAAGACTATTGACGGCAAAGGCATTGTTGACAGGTATGCTTCAGAACTCTATGGTAAATATGGCAAGGCCATAAAAATAGAAGCCGATAGCAGTATACCGACGGCTGCTAAAATAGAGTTTGCGGAAAATCATGCGCGAGATTATCACCTTGTAAAATACAAGCCGGAATATCCTGCCGTAGAACATTTGATGCTCCATGAGCTTGTCCACTTGGAGTTAGCAGAGGATGCGAGGGCAGCCGGAGTAAATATGCTTTACACTGCAAAAGAACAGCATAAGGCGGCGTTCTTTCGTTCGTTAGAAAGGGAAGCACAGCGGCTAAAGAAACAGGGCGTGCCTGAAAAAAGTATCAGTACATTTTTTACAGCGCTGTTCGATGGTATTAACCGTCAAAACTTTAACGCTCCTGCCGATCTTTTTATCGAGGATTTGATTTATAGCCGGTATCCCTCATTCCGCCCTTTTCAGTTCCTGTCTCTCCTTGCCCTGGCCCAGGAGAGCATCGAAGCCGTGACGAAACCAGAGATCGTTAAGAACATGGAACAGGGTATTTTATCTGTTTCTAAAATATTTAATATCATCAATGCGCTCCACCTGAAGTCGCTTTACAAAGTCGATCTGACCGGCGATTATAAACCGACAAAAGCAGAATTAGATCAGGCAAAAACGTTCTACGAGGAGTTTGGGGAATACCGCAATGACAAGGCACCTGGTGAAGAATATGAGCTCGTTCAGCATTGGGGCGAGGACCTGAAGCTTGACCGTTATTTTGCGTTAGTATCCGAATCCGAATACCGGAATCCCAGATCACCGGAATCGGTGCTGGAGCAAATAGAACGCGATCCTTTGGGTTTAACCAATATTGATCCTGAAGAGGAGCAAAAAATGAGGCAGTTCATTGAGTCGCACTCGACAGCGGATATCAATATGGCTGTTTGTATTTACATGGTTGGCGCAATCGAATATTTTTCCGGTCAGCCGCTTGATAAAGTTAAGGAAACCGCATTTGAAATTGCCATGTTGGGGCGGGGCGGCATTGATCCGAAAGGTAAAAACTACACAGTCGCCTCTCTTAAAGGCAAATTGTTCAGCGGATATCAAATGATTGCTTACTTTTATGTTAGCTGGGCACTTGGCATCCCGGATATGGTTGCCCAATTGGGCTTGCCCTTTCAACAGGAATACGCACTTGCACAGCAGTTGACCGCTAAATAACCATGTCAGACATTACCGATATCACCCGCCAGCTCATTGAATTTCGCGACCAGCGGGATTGGCAGCAGTTTCATAACTCAAAGGACCTCGCGCTTGCGATATCCATTGAGGCAGGCGAGCTGCTGGAACTTTTTCTATGGAAAGGCAATGAAGATGTTTCAAAAGATCAGCTAAAAGAGGAGTTGGCAGATGTAATGTCCTTTTGCCTTTTATTAGCCGAAAAACACCAGTTGTCGATAACCGACATCATTCAGGAAAAAATAAAAAAGAATAACCTAAAATACCCGGCCGATAAGGCAAAGGGGAATGCAAAAAAGTATAATCAACTATGATCGTTTATAAAAAGTCTAAAAATGAATTCCTGACTGATATTGAAGACTTTATTATAGAAGACATTGTTCGAGAACAAGTGCAGGCCAAATTGCACCGCAAGGTAGGGGAGAGCGAATACCGCTCCTGGCAAAACTCTTTGCAATATATGGGCAACATACTTCGCTCGGAAACTATTCCAGCGGACGCAGGTATTGCCATTGAATATAATATACCCCGTACGGGTAACCGGATAGACTTTATCGTATCCGGTCAGGATAAGGATGGAACAGAACATGCCGTACTGATCGAGCTGAAACAGTGGGATAACCTACAGATGACCGGCAAAGATGCCATGATCCGTACCCGGTTCGCACACGGGCCCAGCGATGAGTTGCACCCAAGCTACCAGGCATGGTCTTACGCCGCGCTTCTTTATGGGTTTAATGAGACCGTATATACCGAGAACATACAGCTCAAGCCATGCGCCTACCTGCATAACTGCAAGGATATCTCCGTAATAACCCATTCATTCTATAGTGAATATGTGGCCAAAGCACCTGTATTTTGCAAGGACGATAAAATACAACTTCGCGAATTTATTGCCTCGTTTATAAAATATGGTGACAAAAAAGATTTGATCCTTCGCATCGAGAACGGTAGGATCAGGCCGTCAAAAGCGCTGGCGGATAACATCAATTCGATGCTGAAAGGCAATGCTGAATTTGTGATGATTGACGCACAGAAGGTTGTGCAGGAAGAGGCAATGGCAATCGCCACAAGCTCCAGTGCATCCAAAAAGAACGTGCTCATCGTGCACGGCGGCCCGGGCACCGGGAAATCTGTTGTTGCTATTAACCTTTTAGCCAAGGTCACGAAAAAAGGATTGTTCGCTTCTTATGTGACGCGCAATTCGGCGCCGCGTGTGGTTTACGAAAGCAAACTCACCGGTTCAATGAAGCGCAGCGCCATTTCGAATTTTTTTAAAGGCTCCGGCGCTTTCACTGACACCAAAGCCAATGCATATGATATGCTCATCGTGGATGAAGCGCACCGCCTGAATGAGAAATCAGGTATGTTCAAAAACATGGGTGAAAATCAGATTAAGGAGATCATTAATGCTTCCCGGTGTTCCGTTTTTTTCCTGGATGAAGATCAGAAGGTAACATTGCATGATATCGGTTCTGATGAAGAAATAAGAAAATGGGCGACCTTTTATAATGCCAATTTGACCACCATGGAACTGACATCCCAGTTTCGCTGCGGCGGTTCCGATGGCTACCTGGCATGGCTGGACAATGCGCTTCAAATCAGGGAGACAGCCAATGTGGTCTTAGAGCGTGGTGAATATGATTTTCAGATTTTTGATGACCCCAACAAGCTGCGCGACGTCATCTACGAAAAAAATAAGGAACGCAACAAAGCCAGGCTGCTGGCAGGCATTTGCTGGAAGTGGATCAGCAAAAAGGACCCTTCCATTATGGATATCACCATACCGGAGCACGACTTTGCCATGCGTTGGAACTTAGGTACCGATGGTATGCTTTGGATATTGAATCCGGAGTCGGTAAGTGAAGTCGGCTGTATCCACACCAGCCAGGGTTTAGAGGTGGATTATGTCGGTGTGATCATTGGGCCTGATTTTGTGATCAGGAACGGTGAAGCGATTACCGATGCATTTAAACGGGCAAGCGATGATACGGCTACCTACGGCAAAAAAGACAGATTAAAGAACAATCCGGTTGAAACAAAGGCCTTGTTGGATCAGATCATAAAAAATACCTACCGGACACTGATGTCCCGTGGCATGAAAGGTTGCTATGTCTATTTCGTCGATAAGGAAACGGAGGCACATTTTAAATCACTGCTTAGTTAAAGGCGCATCATTCAGCATGTTAGCCGAATTAAACAGAAAAGAATTATATTCGAACAATATTGTCACCTGACCTTTTTCTGTGACCTGAATAAAGCCGCTTTTAACGATTATTATGACACCTGAAGAAACCATACCCGGAGAGCCTGGCAATCATATTACGCTTGATCTGGACATTGAACAGCAGGGTAATATCAAGGTGCACTCTCAAATCATAAATGATTTAAGCTCAGGTATTTATAGCTCTCCGTCCAGTTGCGTTAAAGAACTGATCAATAACTCCTATGATGCTGATGCTAAACTGGTGACGATCAGGATGAAGCCGATTGAAGATACGATCACCATTATTGATGATGGCACCGGCATGAACGCGGTCGATTTTGATAACAACTTCGCCTGGATCAGTAAATCCAATAAACGGAATGACGGGGCCTTGTCAAAAAAGCTGCAAAGACCGCTCATCGGTAAAATTGGAATTGGATTTATCGCTGTAAACGAAATATGTGAAGAGCTCGAAATAACTTCCACTAAAGAAGGGGAGGCTTTTAAGTTTACCGCAAACATCAACTTTAAAAGCTACTACGAGCAGGATATACATACCACAGACGGTATCATCAAAGGCGCATATACACTGAAAAATGAAGAAGAAGATGCCGATGTGCATTATACCATCATCAGGTTGCTGGGATTAAAAGAATCGGTAAAGAATATCCTTGACGACAGGCAATATTATGCAGAGCTGATTCGCTCGAAACATAAGGACTTTGCATTGACCTATTTCAAAAACATGAAAGAGCTGATGGATCATCATAGGGCAAAGGAATTGAAGTCATTCAGTGAGGACAATGCTTACCTGCAATTCATTATTGACTTGGCTTCGTATATCCCGGTGGAGTATATTGAGGGGGGGCCCTGCGAGAAAAAAAACGATCCCCAAATCGAAAAGCTGATTAAATACCACAAGGACCTCGACTTTAAAGTTGACCTCGATGGGATGTACCTGAAAAAGCCGATCTACCATTACCATAAACCTCTATCGGGTGTTCTTTCATTCGACGAAGAGATTATGTCCGGTGACGACAAAATCAAATTTAAAGGCTACTTCTACGTGCAGCACGGCCTGATGACGCCACGGGAAATCAATGGTATATCCATCCGCATCAAAAGCATTCCCATCGCCGAGCAATACGGCTTTGATCCCACCTTTATGCGCTATCCCACTTACATGGAACAATTGTTTCGGAATTGGGTATCGGGAGAAATATATATTGAACAGGGACTGGAGGATGCCATGAATATTGACCGTAAATCGTTCCGAATTACGCACCCTCATTATCTCACCCTACAGAATTTCGTTCACAAATATCTAAAGGACTACGTATTCAAGATGGCCATGGAGGGCATTTACGAGGTGGCTCGTGATGAGCGAAAGGTGGAGTCGACGAAAGTAAATAATGAGTCCAAACGGAAGATATTAAACACAGCGGAGGTCACCTACACCAAAAAACCGCTGGAAAGGAAAAAGGGGGTAGCTCAAGCCGCTAAACTGGCAAGCGCAGCACCGATTAGGATCGTCCAGACTTCTCAAAAAGAGACGACGGTAGAGGTGGACGAGTCCGCGGCTAAGAAGTTCAAAAAGAAGGACTGGGAAACACTGGAAAGCGTGTTCCTGATTTTTGAAACCGCTTTTAACGAATGCAAAGGTGACGCGGACCTGCTTAAAAAAATATTTTATGAAAAAATTAATGAGTGGAAGGATATAAAATAATCTATGGCTGACGTTTACCTGCACAATTCCAAACACAAAGATTACATACGCGATAAATGGGTCGAGTTCGCTTCAGATATCATCGAAGAAGAGGGAGGCTTGAAGGTCATTACTTTCCCTGCAGAAGAATTGCACGACCTTCGCTTATTTGTTGAACGCGGATTGATTAGCTGGGAGCAAACGGAAACGGGGGCTTACTATATCACTAAAGGAAAAGTTGTCTGCTTTAAAAAGGACTCAAAAGTATTTGCAGCCATCAGTAGCCTATTGTGTAACGCGACAGTTGAGCAGTATGAAATTGGTGCCTATTTGAGAGATAAGTATAATACGATCATGGACGGAAAATCCAAGATATTTCCGGTAGATGTTGTTAATCTTGACTATGATGGTTGTATAGCAAAAGGCGATATACCCATTTACGAAATATTCAAACTGGTGTTTGAATACCAGGCTCGTCACCAGAAAAAGTTTTCATTATTCGTGACTTGGCCTCAGACCGAGGCAGATGACGATGATGTCTATAAAAACTTACTGAAAAAGACCATCGGCGATAATTTAAATGACCCGAGAGCCGTATCGTTTAAGGAAGGTTTTGAGGCTACCTATCAAAATGCCGCGGAGCTTAATTATAATCAGCTGTCTATCATTGGTTTATCTAAAATTATAATACAAAAGGCTACAAATCACGGATATAATCTTCATAAAAATGAATTCTATATCTACCGTGAAAATGAACAGGATCATATGTTTTCCATATTGCTGAATTTCGATTATGAGGCCGATACTCCTGAATACGCATTGTACGCTAACTCGGTGGTTAAAAGCCTTGCCGAAATTAAAGAACTGGGAGCAACGGCCACAGAGCCGGCCGCCTGAATAACATGAATGCACATACACCTATAATAACCAATGCCTGAAAAATTATACAAAATTCACCAGACTGATGCCAGAAAGATCGATACGATCATTACTACCCCCTTGGTGGATGTCACGGTGACCTCGCCGCCATATTTCGACATGAAGGACTATGGTCATGCCGATCAGATTGGCTTCGGGCAAAGCTATACCGAATACCTGGACGATTTATATGACGTTTTTTCCAAAGTATTTGCCTGTACTAAAGACACCGGAACATTATGGGTCATTATCGATGTATTTAGACGAGACGGTGAAACCATCCCTTTACCATTTGATTTCGCCAACAAAATTAAAGGCATCGGATGGAGACTAAAGGAAGTAATCATCTGGGGGAAAGATAAGACCGTTCCCTGGGCACATAAAGGCCAGATGAGAAATTCATTTGAATACGTTTTACTATTTTCCAAATCTGAAAATTATACCTTCCATATCGACCGGGTTCGCGATTATGGCGCGCTAAAAAAATGGTGGGTGAAATATCCCGAACGCTACAACCCTCGCGGGAAAACGCCAGAGGCCATCTGGAATTTCGATATTCCCGTGCAAGGCTCCTGGGGCAAAGGTTATATCAAGCATTTTTGCCCGCTACCCGAAGAAATGATCGCACAGATACTGAAGCTGACGACCATTGAAGGGGATGTCGTACTGGATCCGTTCTCCGGATCCGGGGCCGTGCTTTCCAAGGCAGATAACATGAAGCGCAGGTATATCGGTACTGAACTGAATCCGGAATATATCAGGATGTTTAAAAATTATCTGAAAAAAACAGGTAAGCAAAAACGGCATGAGTATGAAGTGGAAACAAACGGGCTTCTGCCACAAAATCAATTTGAAACTCTCATTTTAAAACTCAGGGCCTTAAAGTACGCCCGAATCTTTTACGAGAAACTAAAAAAAGACGCCAAACTGGATGAAATCGTATTGATATTCGTAGAGCTGACAGATCGAACCCCTAAAAAATCTCATTTGCTGATTGTAGTACGGTACCTCATATTGATACGCGACGAACAAAAGCTCGACGAGGTTAAAGCGGCAATGAAGGCAATTGTTGCTAAAGCACCACTTTCGAAGTTCGGGATTGAGCCTGATTTTGCGTATGCAAGTAACTTTGATACATTTTCCGCCGGAATCAAAGCGACTACGCTTCGTCTCTATACCAATAAGGTGACCCACACCTTCAAAAGCGAATTGAAGATAGCCGATATAGCTAATTTGGGGAGAAACGATATTATAATAAGTGAAATAGCTGTAGATTTAAATGAGAAAGACTATGAGTAATAAATAATAAATGGCAAAAACCACTAAACCTAAATCGAAAGGCAAGACTAAGAAAGGCAAAAGAAAGCCGAAAGTAGTCCTGTCTGAACAACAAAAAGAACAGATACACCAGTCGCGCGAGATCAGGCGGCTGATGCTCAATATGGGCTTTCAACGTGGGCCTAATATTGATGGAACCCATTTTGTATATGAAGGCCGAACGTCCGAACTGGATGACATCTTTTACTACGAAAATGTTGTTCTGCTGATGGAGTACACCTTAATCAAAAATGTGTCCTCGCATTTGATCAATAAAAAAATTATCTATGATAAGATAAAAAGCGATGCCGGTGGTTTTTTGAAGTTTCTGATGACCGAGCCTAAGTTTAAGCCCTTTGCTGAAGCTTTTCAGGGAGATGTCTTGGCCAACTATTCCCTCAAACAGCTTCAGGTCCGGGTATTATACGCCTCCAAGTATCAGATACCCACAGAACATAAATCACTGGTTGATAACATTACCTATTTTGATTACCCGATCGTAAAATACTTTGAAAGTATTGCCAGGGTTATCAAACGTACCGCCAAGTACGAGTTTTTCGATTATCTGGAAATTCCTTTCGATAAGATTGGAAATAATATCAAAGGTACGGCTGTAGGCTCTGCCGATGATTTCTCCGGACATATCCTGCCTGAGGAGCATTCCTCATTTAAAGATGGTTACAAAATTGTATCGTTTTACATTGATGCAGCTTCATTACTAAAGAGGTCCTTCGTCCTGAGAAAGGAGGGCTGGCGAAATACGGAAAACGTAGGGCTCTACCAGCGGATGTTTGTAGCTACAAAAATGCGGAGCCTGCGAAAGTATTTACATGATGAGAAGCGGGTGTTTATTAATAACATCATTGTAACCATACCCGTAGATAAGGTAAAACTGTTTGATGATGATAACCGGGAATTGGTAATTGATAATAATGGGGTAATAAAAAACTCAGAGGAAACCAAAGTTCAGCCCACTATTATAAAGATTGAAAATGTCAGCAGCATTATCGGCATTATCGATGGGCAGCACCGTGCGTATGCTTATTATGAGGGTGATGATATTTATGAAGCTGCCATTGCCAAATTACGGGGAATTCAAAACCTGCTGGTAACCGGCATCCTTTATCCCAAAAATGAGCTGGAGGATAAAAGATTGAAATTTGAAGCTAAATTGTTTCTGGAGATCAATGCAAACCAGGCTGGCGCAGCCACAGGCCTGAAACAGGAAATAGAATTTTACCTGGTGCCTTTTTCGACGACTTCTATTTCAAAGTACGTTATTAACCAGCTGAATCTTAGTGGCCCACTGGGGACAATGTTTGAACAATATTCTTATGAAAGGGATAAGATAAAGACAGGATCGATTATCAGTTTTGGCCTGAGACCGCTGCTCAAATTAGATGGAAAAGACAGCGTCTTCAAAATTTGGTCGAATCCGGCTAAGGATGAACTGAAGAAAAAAGATGCGGACAATTTTGCTTTGCTTCAGGAATACAAGCAATTCAGCGTGGCAGAGATCAGGAATATTTTGATTGCTTTTAAAGACAATATCTCCAGGGAGAAATGGCTGATGAACCGTTCCGATCCTAACGCTATCCTGAACGTTACAACAATCAACGGGATGATCAATTGCCTGCGGATTCTGATCGAGAAAGGAAAGAATGGAGATGTCACTTATTATAAGGCTAAACTGACCGGAATCGATAGCTTTGATTTTAAAAAATATAAATCCAGTCAATACCGGCAAATGGGCCTGGATATTTATAATAGTTATTTTAAATAGCTGATGGCCGATTCCCGGCTTAATATTTTTAGACTAAACTTTATATGCTACAATTTGATTTCAATATCTCACTTAATGATAAAACCCATATCGATCTGCTAACCGGTACGATCAAAAATCACCATATCGGAAAGCCGGTCTTTATCATAGAGTATGAGGATAGCTATCAGCTGATGTTTGAAAGTGATTATGAGCAATATGAACTGATAAAAGAATTTGCAGCGCATTTTGATGACTATGAATATACTGAAGATATCTCCGGGGGTAATGACGAAATCTTAATGGCGGTCCGGCGCGTTCAGTCTCCTTTTAGTTCTGATAACTTTGGCAGGCGATGGAATGAGGATCCGATCGAGAAGAACTTTTACCTGGTAAAAATTAAAGACGCTTTGCCTGCCCAAAAACCTCAGTCAGTAATTCATGTGCTTTTCGGTAAGGAAATCCGGGAATATAAAATCCACGTAGGGGAGGCCGTTAACCGCAATACAAAAGAGGAAGGCTACATCGTCATCAAAGAAATTCCTCAGGAAGGGGAGAAGCCTGAGTTCCTGACAGGACTATTTTTAAATGCAGCCGACGCGTTTTGGGAAGGATACAGGTTATTAACTCCCAGGGTCGAAGCCGACTATGAAGATTTTCAAAAAGAATTAAAGAGGAGCAAAAAAACTAAGGCAAAGAAATAAAAAGTTATAGCCCTGATGAGCAATTACGATTTTTCTACATTAAATGGCTCTGACCTGGAAGATTTAGTTTGTGATTTATTAAACGAACAAAATAAATCTCAGGGCAACGGAATCGTATATCATACTTATAAAGATGGGAAGGATAAAGGAATCGATTTCCGTTATTCGAAAAAAGGAAATGACAACCACATCGTGGGTCAGGTAAAGCATTATCTCAACAGCGGTATTGATGTGTTGATTAAAGACCTGAAAAAAACTGAACGGGATAAAGTAATTAAGCTTAATCCGGAGAGATACGTCTTTGCCACTTCACTTGATTTAAGTGTTCAAAAGGCAGAAGATATTCTTCAAATTTTTGAGCCATATATCAAATCTGAAAATGATATCTATGGCAAGAAGGCACTGAATGCGCTCCTTGATACTTACCCGCTTGTAATTGATCGGCATTTCAAACTTTGGTATTCCAGCAGCGAAGTATTGCAGAAAATCCTTCATTTTCAATTTACCGGGCGTTCACTGGAGTTTTCTGAAGAGTACCTGAAGCGGAAACTAAACCTATATGTGAAGCCATCCAATTTTGATAACACAAGGGCGCTGCTCCGCAAAAATAAATTCATTATTATAACCGGTGATCCGGGTACTGGCAAGACAACATTTGCGGAGTTACTGGTATATGAATTTATTAAAGATGATTACTCCCTTACCTATATCTATGATGATGTTAAGGATATCGATTTGCAGTTGCGTCATGATGACAGCAAGCAAATATTTTACTTCGATGATTTCCTGGGTCACAATTCCGTTGAAATTCAGAAAGCGAAAGGATCTGAATCATTCTTATTAATGATCTTACGGAAGATATTAAACGAAGAAAATAAATTCCTGGTTCTTACAACGCGGTCTTCCATACTTCTCAGCGCCATTGAGGAATCTCAGAGGCTTAAAGATTTTAACCTGAAAAGTTTTCAAAGTACGGTAGAGTTGAAAACATATACCCAGGACATAAAACTTCAGATCCTGAGAAATCACGCCGAGTTTGCTGATATTGATTCCGGGTTTAAAGATATTCTAAAAAGAAGGGATATACAGTTATTCATAATTAATCATAGCAGTTTTTCACCGCGCTCTGTAGAATACATTACGACCAGACATAGAATTGAACATTTAAAACCAGATCAATACAAAGATTTTATTTATAAAAACTTTAATTACCCTGATGAAATCTGGAGGTCTGCCTATCTGGAACAAATCGATGACCTGCAACGCATCTTATTAAATACAATGTTCAGCCTCGGTGATGTTGTTTCAAAAAAATACCTCAGTATTGCTTTTGATGCCCGTCTGGATTATGAGGTACGCAATCATAATTTTGTTAAACCCCTCTATGTCTATCAAAAAACCTTTGGTAAACTATACGGTAGCTTTATCGTGGACGACCATCGGTATAAGACGGGAGGCTTTTATAGATTCAATAATCCTTCCTTAGTAGACTTCCTGATCAAGTTTATTGCTTCTAATGACGATGAAATTAGAAGGATAACTTTATCGGCTGCGTATCTCGGACAGTTAAGCACCAGATTTTATGTGCTGAATCAAAAACATAAAGCAGCCTCATTGCCGGCTGAATTAAAAGCCAGGTTGCTAAGCCAAGACTTCGTTTCGGTTGATCTGGATGAAAATAAATTACTGTTGTTCCTTTTGTTATTAAGATACGTTAAGTCCCCTGAAGCAATTAACCTGGCCTGTACAGTTTTAAATGAAATTGAAGACTTTGATGAAGCCTTGGAAGATAACCATGAAGAATTCAAAATTCTATTTGAAACCGTGAAAAACCAAAAGGTTATAGATGTTTTAAATGAACTGGGCATGAAATTATTTGCACCGATAATTGATGACGAGTATGAAATAGAAAAAATCATTACTACTTGTAATCTTATCGTCGACAAATTTCAGGTCGATCCTAAGCAATTGTTTGTGCGGCCTGATAAACTTCACAATAGTATTCAGGATCGTTTTTTTGAAGACCTGGAGCAAGAACTGGATGATCTTAGGGGTTATATTACCAGCGATGATGAACTGGATGAAGTTTGGGACAAATACACTCAGCAGGCATCGGAACTCGATCGATTTGGGATAAGGATCATGTCGTTCGGTAGTTATTTCGATTACGCAGACTGGGCTGAGGTGATAATGCACAATCAGTTCCGTCACTCATTAGACAATGATAAGGATTAGGCAAAATGAATACCGGGAAGCAAGCTAAACGTCTTTCGCCAAGTGCTGAAACATTACGAAGGTTGATGTTGCGGTCTGGTAACGAATGTGCTTTTCCGGATTGCGGTAACTCAATTTTTAATGACAATGATGAATTAATAGGGGAGTGCTGCCATATTGAAGCCGCAATGCCGGGTGGTGAACGTTTCAACCCGGCTCAAACGCTTGCCGAGAGGCGAGCATTCGAAAACCTGATCTTCCTGTGCCATCAACATCATATCGAAACGAATGATGTTTCGGTGTATACTGTACCGGCCTTAAAAAGAATCAAAGAAAATCACGAAATCAGGTTTCGGGAAAAACCATTTCAAATCAAAGCCGGGTATGTGGAGCAGGTTTTAGCAACCTTTAAGGACATTGAACATGGCGTGACCGCAACTTTGGCTACAGTAGAGCGGATTGAACAAAAGCAGGACACGATTCTTAAGATGTTTGAGGGAAATCAAGAATTAAGTAGTGACCAAAAAAATTACTCCTATTTCTTCGGCGCTCCGTCAGCCATGCAATTTAAAGGTCGAACCAAAGAACTAGCTCAATTAAAAGCCTCATTTAAAAACTATAATACCATCCTGGTAGGAGGTATTTCTGGAGTTGGTAAAACAAGTTTCATCAGCGCTTTCTCGAAGTCTGTAAAATCGCATAAACTACTTTGGATTGATTGTGAAGTGGAAATAACCGTTGAATCGTTCCTTTTGCTTTTATCGCAATTCATGAAGCAGGAATTCAGAGACGATGGAATCGGAAGGATATCGTCGGAACCGGATCAGGACAAATCCGATTCTGTTATTGTTGCCGCCCTTAACAAATATCCGGCATTTATAGTATTCGATGCTTTAAACTCTTCAAGCCATGAACTTATTCGTTATATAAGGCTTTTCAATAAGCAGGTTAGCAATTCAAAAATTATAGTCAATACAAACATTGATATAGATACATCATCCTGGCATAATACAGTCTCAAAAATCCTTTTACAAGGTGTCGATAAAAAAACTTTCTCATCACTTTTAAAGTCCTATCAAATAACGGGATTGTCCAACGAAATTGCTGAGGTATTGTATACTTTACTCAATGGTCATCCATTGCTTTTGAAGCTGACATCTTCACTGTTTTCATATCAACCGGCGAACTTAGTTATTGAATTTTTGGAAAAACGTGGTTCCGAGGAAATTGGTGAATACATAAGGGTTAAAATATTTGAAAACTTGAACAATGACGAGATCGAATTTATTAGGGCAGCCACAGTCCTTGGAATTCCGTTTAGGCACTCATTTGGGGACTCTCTGAATCTTGAAAAACCGGCAAGCGTTTTTAGGAGCTTAAAAGGAAAGTTTTTACTGGAAAACAGATATCCGCCGTTTTATGTCTTGCCGGAATTTATTAGAATTTACGCAGCTCAAAAGTATAACGAAAATTTGCCCCAATATCACGAAGCCTGTGTAAAATACCTTGATTTAATTAAAGATAATGTTGCGGTATTTGAATTCCATTATCTAATTCACCATGCTCTTGCCGCGCACATGACAGATTTTGCCAAGAATGAGGCTGAATTTCTTTTATCCTCCCTGATACGATTCGGCAGCTTTAATCTAGCATACAAAATCGCAGATGATCTTCTGTCTCGAAAAGGGACCGAGGATTGGAGCCTTTTGTTTTATATTCAAGGTAGGGTGTTAAGGTTTCAGGAAAACTACCAGGCTGCTTTACGTAAATATGAAGAAGGCATCAGCATCAGCAAGGATGAAACGGCAACAAATGTTTTGTTGTCAGAGCGCGCCAGTATTTTAATTCATTTAGCTACGGAATTAAATGATAATAAACTAAGGGAAAAAGCTATTACCGATTTCAAAGTTTTGGCTCAGTCATCAGACATTCCGATTCAAGCTAATGCTAAATTAAGTCTTGCAACCGACTTATTGCACTCGCGAAAGTACAAAGAGGCAATTAGTATTATTAAAAACCTTTTGAGTTCAATTAGCCCAACTGACACCAGGCCAAACAGCCTTGCAAACACGTGGCAATTATTAGGTAACGCTTACAGCAGTTCATCCAGGTTTAAAAAGGCAATCGCCTGCTTCGATAAAAGTTTGAATTATTACAAAGATGCCGTCGAAAAATTTGGCATGCAATCGTTAGAAGGTTTATACCATTTGCACGAAAGTTATGCCTGGACGTGCGTGAGATCGGGCGACATTAAGAAAGCAGTACAGATATTTGAACATAATGTAATGTTATGCAGCGAATACGATTTAGGTACCAAAGCAGAAAAAGCTTTGTTCGATTTGGGTTACCATAATATATTAGCCGGTGATTTTCAAAGTGCCTGTGAAGTGTTGCAGGAACATTATTCCTTTATCATTGACCACGATTTGCGGGGAATATCAGACATGAAATTTGTCTATGGTACTTTAATGTTTGTACACTGGCAGGCGGGCGATTACGAAAATGCCACTGAACTTTTAGGCTTATATATCATCGAATGTCATAAGGAAAAAACCTGGCCTGCTGCCATGATCATGGAAGAAAGTATGATGCAGGAGCGTCCGGATATTCTCGAATATTTTAAAAAGCGAGCGTATATGCTGATTATACCCAAGCCATATGACACGAAAGATTTAATGGAGTGGGTAACACAAGCAATAGCTAAAAACCCGTTTGTTGAAGGGCCGCTCAAAGCTCTTCAATTCCTTAAAAAGGAATGAATACTGATACATGATTTGACAAAATAGCCGCCGAATTTTGTCGAAGTCTTTCATAGTTCGTCATCCCTCCAGAGAAAAGGTCACAGCAATTTGCCTTTAGCGCATCCTGTTTATTATAAAAACTGGAAACCGTTATTACTGGCAATAGTTACCAGCGGTTGAAGCAATTCAAGATATTTCTTACTGTTAAAGTGCTCGTTTTCTAATGAAGGAAATATGGTAAGATAGTCTTCCAGGAATTTATTTTTAGGAAATTGATGCTGCACTATTTCTTTTGCCGCATATTGCAGTTTGTAAAATGGTTCGAAGTAAGCTGGCAAGTTAGGCAACTTGTCATTTTTAGAGCTGTTGAAAGACCTATCAGCAGGAATTAGGTTCCATATCAGGTCGTGTGAGACAAACGCATATGGTATAAAATGTTCAACAGCATAATTCCCAACCGTTAAGCGGCTATTAGTATAAATACAATCTACGCTGCCTAATTCATTCAGCACAATATCCCAAAACTTTCTGCGCTGCTCCGTTAGATTTTTTCTTATGGGTGATTTGATAAGTTTATTGGGTATGTCCGGAACATTAGGATTCTTACTTTGTAAATACATCGCAAGATTCCAGTAACAAAAATCCTTCAACACCCTTGCATTCTTTTGTAAGTAATTGATCCACGCCGGATTGACTTCAATTTTGTCCTTATAAAGGGCATACGGGCAGTTGTTTGAATAAGTTTGGGACTGCAGGTACGCCAGGTTCATATCATCTGCTCTAAACCAAGGACTTAAAAACCGGTGAGGTACCTCCGAATTAAAGTAATTCAATTCCTTCAGGGAAGCTTTATTAGTAGTTAGGGTAAGCTTCTTAAAAATACTTGCTTTATCTGCATCGATCGTCAAATGCTCCAGGGCCTTTATTTGCTCAACAGCATGCTGTAATTTATCCTGCTTGCCGAAAGAAATATGAAAGTAATTAATAGTAAACCAGGAGTTTGCGATCATTTCTGCAAACAGATCGTTTTTGGCGATAACACTTTCGCCGGTTTCAATTCGTGATAATATCGCCAGGAACCAATAAAACTTATAGGTTGCAGAGGTATTGTTAAAACACGCTGAAAGCAGATGGATCGGAAGGTTTGATTCGCCTGGTAGGTTCAATGCTTTAAATTATGGATAGCAATATACTAAGGAAGTAAGTATAAGTCTACAGAATACTTCACAATGAAATTTATGGATATACTTAAAACCTATTCTGCACATGAAAAAACGCTGCAAATTTGTTTATCTTCCTATTCATCCGTAGCCCCCGTAAAGCGTAAATGCCTACTAATTCCATAATTTGAAAGATAAGCTTCAGGATGTTCCTGCGCTTCGTACCAGCGTAAGGGTACCTGCACTTCAGTACCATCCCTTTCTTCAACCGCGTAATCCAGGCATCTCAATACTTCTTTAGGTGGTAAAAATCCCTCATTGTCCTTCAGCAGAAATAGGCGATAATGTTTGCCTTTCCTATTTTTTAACGGAATAGTTCTTTCCTTAATTATGCCTCTACCAATCCAACTTGTAAGAGTTTTGCCATTTAGGTTAAATTCACGACTCAATTCGTTTTCACTGTAGTAAAGTTCTTCATGTCCACAGATGTTTGATGGAATAATACCATCCAAGATCGCTTGTTGGCATATCCCGCAGCGCAATCCTGAATGATCATACCAGCCTCCCTCGGCACTACGCCGGCATATTTGGCAAGTATATCCTTTGTCCTCAAACAAATAACCATTCGGTTCTTCTTTTAGGCGATTGTCGCGTTCTGCTGTGGTTAGTACTTGTTCCACAGCTAAATTCGCAATACGGTACAAAAAGTCAAGCACTTCTTCGGCCTGATTTTCGGTAATATCTGTGCCATGCTCTTTAAGCATGGTAACTGCTTGTTTTGGTGTTACTGATCTATGCGATTTGCGGGTATTTACTCCAAAACTCTCGGAAAAATTACCGTTATCTACCTTCGGGTACTCTTTCACAACTTGCTTTGATTTTTTTGGAGCTTCTTTTGCCCTTTTGAAATCTGAATCCATTATTGGAGCAATTTCAGTGTTTTCACCAGGTAAATCTGAAAGAGTAGCTTTTCCGATGAATTTATCCATTGTAATATTATAAATACGGAGCAGCTTAACTAAAACCTTCAACGGCATTTCCATGGTGGCCTGTTCAAAGGCGGCATACTCTGCCTCGGAGATACCGAGCATATAAGCTACATCTGCAAGTATTAATTCATTTGCTTCGCGATAAAACTTTAAGCGTTCCGGTATCCCATTCATGAACATAACATTGTTATTTAGTAAAGTTATGAAAATTGGAGCCATACAACGCGGCAAAACCTTTTGCGAACTTTATTAAGAACGCGAATTTCAACCGTCACAATTATAACTTGGACCGGTACAAATACGGTACAAGAAAATTTTGATTATTCAGAAGTAAATCGTAAATTGCTCACAGTAAATGAGATACGTCTTTATTTTTTCAAGATAATTGAGCCGAAGATTAGATTTCTAATCTGTAGGTCTTTGGTTCGAATCCAAATGGGATCACTCACAAGAAAAGCCGTTTCAGTTACCAGGAAACGGCTTTTTTTGTACATGAGGGCTCTTTTGAGGGCCTGCCATATCTTGAATCGACAGTCGTCGTGTCAGCTTGCCCCGGAACATAGTGGTCAAGTTCAACAGAATCTCCACCCACCAACGAGTATTGTATCAACTTTGTAGCCCCTGTAAAAGTCATTACTAAGTGAGTTCATATGTGCTATTTCCCCGGTAAGCGAGTTATAGACTATACGAAAGTCTGGTTCTTTTTTCAGTAAAGCACAGCAGTCGGCGCAAGCCCGAATTGCTTTTTAAAGGCAAAGGAGAAATGAGACAGATTCTCGAAGCCCAACTCAAGATAAATGTCTTTGGGCTTTTGGCTTTGCTGGTGGATGAGAAAGTAAGCTTCTTCCAATCGCTTTTTTGTCAGCCAGCGTCCGGGCGTGTCGTTATAGATTTGCTGGAAGTCACGCTTGAAAGCGGATAGGCTCCTGCCTGTCAGAAACGCGAAGCGCTCCAAAGGGACATTAAACCTGAAGTTCCGGGTCATGAAAGCTTCGATGTCTATCTTTTGCGGCGCACCGAAGTTGAACAATACGGCAGCAAGGCCTGGGTCGTTTTTGAGCAGGATCAATAGCAGTTCTTCCCGCTTGAGATCCGCAAAAGCTTCCTCGATCTCGGCCTCGCCCCTATAATAGGGTTCGAGGGAATGGATGAAGCTGGTGAGTAGCTGATCGTCCTTGACCGGCCGGATGGAATCGTCTGATGTGGCGATGCCGGTATCTACCCGGTGCCGGGCTAAAAACCGTTTTAGAAAAGCTTCATCCAGCACGATGACGATCTTTTTAAAGTCACCGTCCTGCTGCTGCTTGGTGTATCGCAGCAAATGGTTTTTACGGGCGATGCAGCTATCGCCGGGATGAAAGTGGTAATGCTTGTCGCCACTGTATGCCAGCATAGAGCCTTTTAGGAGGTACAGAAAGAAATGATCGGATATTACCTGTTCGGGAGATATTCCGGGCCCTAAATGACAGGATTGCAGACTACTGGTGATCATGCTCAAAAATACTTAATTCAAAAGACTATCCGCACTTGCCAATATCACTTCTTCCTTACTGCGAGGATGCCAATTCAATACCCGCTGTGCCTTTGCGTTGGAAATGGCGATATAAAAGGATTCATCCAGCGGTTTCAAGTCGGCGATGTTTCCGGCGTATTCGGGTCTTTCTTTCCGGATAAGCTCAGCCACGTCGTAAAGGCTCATGACCCCGATGGCTGTTGCCAGGAAGCGCTCGCCCGCTGCGGCCGGATGTGTCATTGCTTTGAGGTGAATATCGGCTACATCACGCACATCCACCACGCCAAAAGTGAAGGGCAGCGTTTCTTTGATCTGGCCATCCAATATGCCTTTCACAAAGCCGATAGAGGTGGAGAAGTCTTTTCCCAGGGCAGGGCCAAATACGCCAACCGGGTTTATTACGGTGAGTTCCATGCCGTGGCCCTCGCTGTTGATCCAGTCCCAGGCAGCTTTTTCGGCAATCGTTTTAGATTTGATGTAGGCGCGGTCTGTCAGCTCGGGGTCTGTCCAGTCTTCTTCGGTAAAGGTGTAGCCTTTGGGATCTTTGCTGTAGCCGATGGCAGCAAAGGATGAGGTTAATACCACGCGTTTCACACCGGCATGGCGGGCGGCTTTCAATACCCGTAACGCGCCATCCCGTGCGGGTATAATAAGGTCGTTGGCATCTTCGGGTTCTTCGGCAGGAAATGGGGAAGCTACGTGCAGCACATAGGTGCAGCCATCAGCTGCCCAATTCCAGTTCAGGTCATTAGTCAGGTCTGCTTCCACAAAGGCGAGGTTTTCAAAGGATTTGATTCCGGCTCCTTTGAGCAGGTTAATTACTTCGTCTTTTCTTTTTAAGGAGCGAAGGGTTGTTTTAACAGTGTAGCCTTGTTGTAAGAGTTGAAGGATACAATAGATGCCAATGAAGCCTGTGCCGCCTGTTACTAATACGGTTGGCTGTTTGATGTTATTTTCCATGTTGAATTTTCTTTTGACAAAGATGGCGCTAATGCGGCTTGCCTGTTTTGTTTAGAAGTTCAACTTTGTTTTGTTTAAAAGTCCAGGAGATTTGATTTTGCTTTAAGCCGC
Source organism: Mucilaginibacter sp. Mucisp73 (assembly GCF_059491465.1). Taxonomy (NCBI): domain Bacteria; kingdom Pseudomonadati; phylum Bacteroidota; class Sphingobacteriia; order Sphingobacteriales; family Sphingobacteriaceae; genus Mucilaginibacter; species Mucilaginibacter sp. Mucisp73. The sequence continues at coordinate 1,023,116 of NZ_CP168507.1, forward strand.
TGACTATAAGGTGTAGCGCATAACTGTGTTATCTACCAAGTGGATAAAGCATCTTAATTCCAATCTGACTTTTTATTGATGTTAAAGTAACACTTAAAATTGCACTGAATTCCTTATGAAAAATTCTCATATCGCTGGCAAGTAAATATTAATATTTGTTTTTTCGGTATATCTATCGAACTTAAAATGAATGTTTATTTAACAATTAATTTAAGTTTTTATTTGATTATTGATTTAATTGATTTAGATTAGTAATACAATTAAAACCTAATTATAGTTCCCTCTACACGGTGAATTTTTATTGACTGGTAAACAAATTAGTTGTTTTCAATGAAGACGGACTGTAACTATTATAAACATCAAATTTATAATGAAATCAATTGAGTTAAATCATACTGACGACGTTTTATTGTTACAGCAAATAGAACAGGGCAGTCAACATGCATTTAATTTATTATATGAAAAGCATTGGGGGAACGCCTATTCCGAAGCATATAAACGTTTAAAGGATTCGGATCAGGCAAAAGATATAGTCCAGGAAGTATTTACTCATATTTGGCTCAAAAAAGAAAGTCTCCGTATTCATAATCTACCGGCTTATTTAACAGTAGCTATACGTAATAAGGTGTTTAAACTGGTTGAAAAGCAGAAAATCATTCATCCATTCTTTGATGTTATTGATGACCTGCCTGCATCTTGTCAACAAGCTGACGACAATTTGCTTTGGAAAGAGTTTTTAATATCTTATGAGGCGCTTTTAAATACGCTTCCTCCCAAAAGGCAAATTATTTTCCGCCTTCATTATCAGAACGATTTACCAACCAAAGAAATCGCGGCACAATTGGGTCTCACAAGAAAAACAGTTCAAAACCAGCTCCTAAAAGCTATTGAAAAATTGAAAGTGTCATTATTACCCTTCCTTTCTTTATTGATCATTTTATTTTGGGCAATAAAATAATTAGGTCTGTAAAAAATAAATTTTTTAGTGGAGTGGGACTTTTGGTTGTTTATAGGTCATATCTATAATCAATAGTACAACCTATTTTAAATGGACAAGCAATATTTTCTTGAACTGTTGCATAAATATCTCAATAATGAAGCAACAGATGAAGAACAGCAATTTTTAGTTAAATATTACGAGTTGTTTTCTGCCGAGCCAGATATTATTTCTCTATTGAGTGATGAGCAGAAGAAGGAAATCAAGGAAGAAATAAATGCCTCAATTTGGGAAAGCATCGATAAACATAACGGGGTTGATAAAAAAATAATACGCCTGAAAACCTGGGTCAACAAAATAGCAGCGGCAGCGGCAATCATAGGAGTTTGTGGCATAGGATATTTATTCTTACACAATAAACCGGTTGTTAAACCTCCCCAGTCATACTCGGCCCATCGGCCAAAACCTAACCTGTTTCTGGTACTGCCTGACGGAAGCCGGGTAATACTCAGTTATGGTAGCAAACTTAGTTATGCTTCATCATTTGATGGCCTTGCGAAACGCGAAGTATATCTTACCGGTGAAGCCTTTTTCGACATAAAACATAACAACTTAAAACCTTTTATTGTACACACCGGTAAAATAAAAACAACTGTGTTGGGTACTGCATTTGATGTAAAAGCAGTGCCTGGTGATAAAACCATAACAGTCACCGTTACCAGAGGCAAGGTAAAAGTCAGCAATAATAACAAGCTCCTGGGTATTATTGTTCCCAATCAGCAGATCACCTTTGACCGGCAAAAATCCATTTCAACGCAAACTAACATAAATGCAAAAAACTACACGATCTGGACGGCGAAGGATGATTTGTATTTCGAAGATGTAACTTTTGGGGAAGCAGCCAAGGTATTGGAAGACCGGTTTAAGGTTAAAATATTATTTACAGATCAGTTGGTTAGTTCAAAACACTTCACCTCTACTTTCAATAAGTCTGCTAACCTGGATCAGGCATTAAAAAGCATTTGTGAGTTCAATGATGCCATTTATTCGTACGATAAAGCAAAGACTACCATAACCATCTCCACTAAGTCTCAAGCCAATTAAACTAAATCTCAAACCAATTAAACTTAAAGTATATGAAGAAAAAGTACCTCAAAAATCACAAACAGATCCTGTTTAAAAGAAGTCCGGATAGTTCTCCGGCATAAAAAACCCTCTGAACCATTTCCGGGGAAATAACCTCAGAGGGTCGCTAACGCTATTCGACTGCAATCGATTGTATTAGCCGGGTGTTTTAAATTTTAACATTCAATCGAAGACATTAATCACTTAAAACAAACTAAATTATGAATTTTTCCATAATTCTGGCAGAACCGCGGCATTTTGTTAAATACCCGCTTAGATTTCATCTGCTAATTGACTTAAATTTTAAACAGTGTATGAGAATCGGGATAATTTCAATGTTCATATTAGCTACTTCAATTCCTGTATTTTCAGCAGCCCCTGTAAAGAGTCAGACAATTGACCAGGTAGCGGTGAGTCTTACACTCAAGAATGAATCACTTGTAAAAGCTTTTCATAAAATCGAATCACAAAGCAGTTTTCATTTTATGTATCGCAATGATGATGTGAAAGATATTCTCAACCTGGATATTGCTGCCAGTAATAAATCGATAGCAGTAGTTCTGAAGGCTATTTTGTCTAACACTTTACTCAAATTCAGACAGATTGATGACCAGATATTAATTACAAAATCAAATCAGGATAAAGCGGCAACCGGTGAAAAAGCAGATGCCACTATTGATGTAGTAGCATCCAAAGGCATAATTAAAGGAACGGTAACCGATTCAAAGGAGAGTCCGTTAGCGGGTGTTACGGTAAAACTGGATGGCGCGATTTCATTAAATAAAGCAACAGACGTTAACGGCAACTATAGCTTCTCTAATTTACCGGCAGGTAACTATACGCTCACTTTTACTTTTGTTGGTTTTAAATCGGTAACAAAAACATTAGCATTAGGAGAGGATCAGCAAAGTGTGATTAATGTGGCGTTAACGGAAAGTACAAATGGTCTGGACGAAGTTGTTGTAACTGGTTACGGAACCCAGAAAAAGCGGGAAGTGACCAGCGCAATTACCTCTGTAAGTGCAGCACAATTTAATAAAGGTAATATCAGTGATGTTGCACAGTTATTACAAGGTAAAGTAGCCGGTCTTTCTATCGCACGCCCGGGTGGCGACCCTAACGGTGGTTTTGCCATCAGGTTAAGGGGGCTTTCTACTTTAGGAGCTAACACACAGCCGCTAATAGTGCTTGATGGCCAGGTGGGGGCTGATATTAATACAGTTGATCCAAATGATATAAAAAGTATTGACGTACTGAAGGATGGTTCGGCCGCTGCTATTTATGGTACACGCGGTTCGGCTGGCGTTATCATTATAACAACCATCGCAGGAAAGAGAGGGATGTCAAAGCTTACTTATAACGTTTCAGGTACTGAAGAAACCCCTGCTAAATTTACCAAGCATATGACAGCCGCCGAGTTTGTTGCGCTTGGCAAAGGGACAAACTATGGCTCTTCTACCGATTGGAATAAAGAAATAACCCGTTCTGCCTTTTCACATGTACATAATTTAGGTATTTCGGGAGGTGATGAACGTACTGTTTATGATGCAACTTTAAACTATCGCAATAGTCAGGGTGTTGCAATCAGAACTGGTTTTCAGCAATTAAATGGCCGTTTGAATATCACCCACAAGGCTTTGGATAACAAATTGGTCCTTAATTTAAATATAAATACTACTAACAGAAACTCACAATTTGGTTTTCCAGATGCTTTCAAATATGCAACCATTTTTAACCCCACAGCACCAGTTCATTCTACAGATCCTTTATATGATTTAACCGGCGGTGGTTTTTTTGAATCCAACTTCGTTGATTATTCAAACCCGGTGGCAATGTTGGTTCAAAATACAAACGAAGCACGGAATAAGAAATTTAACATTGGCGGAACCGCGACGTATGAGCTAACTAAAGGATTGAAGTTTGCTACTAAATATTTTAAACAAACAACAAGCATCTATCATTCAGAGTACTCCCCAACTACAGCCTTTATTTCCAGGGGCTTTCCGCTGGGCAGTGGTTTTAGCCGTTCGGGCATTTCTGCAAAATTTGATGATGAATCTGAAAACAGTTTACTTGAAAGTACCTTGTCTTACGACAAAACAATACATAAACTGGAGATTGCCGCTGTCGCCGGATATTCGTATCAGGATTTCTTCTACCAGGGATTTGATGCCCAGGGCGGTAATTTTGTAACTGATGCTTCGGGTCAGAATTTTGCAGCCGCTCTTGATTTTAAAAATGGTATAGGTGTAGTTGAAAGTTATAAAAATGAGAATAAGCTGATCTCGTTTTTCGGGCGGGTAAACTTAAACTATGATAATATCGCTTTCCTTTCGGCCAGTTTAAGAAGAGACGGTTCAACAGAGTTTGGTGTAAATAACAAATGGGGCTTTTTTCCTGCTGTTAGTGCAGGTTTTGATTTGAGCAGAATATTAAAGATTCAAAGTATAAGCAACCTCAAATTGCGCGGCAGCTATGGGGTTACCGGTGCATTACCACCGTTTCCGTATCTTTCATTGTCTACTTTATCAAATAGTGGCGGTACCTATTATGCGGGTAATGGTGTATATCTGAGCACCTACAGTGGCACCAGAAATCCAAACCCTGGTCTGAAATGGGAGAAAAAAGCTGAAACAGATATCGGGTTAGACTTTTCACTGTTAAACGGAAGGTTAACCGGTACCTTTGACTATTTTAACAGGGAAACTACCGACTTGATTTTTGACGTTACGGTGCCTTCGCCGCCGGCGTTATTCAACAACACGTGGGAAAACATTGGCGAACTGAGTAACTCGGGTGTGGAATTAGCTCTAAGTTATGAAGCTATTAAAACACCTGACTTCAGTTGGACTACCGGTGGCAATATTTCAAGTTACCACGTAGTTTTAACAAAGCTGATTGACGCTTTAAAAGGTTCGTACGTAGGGGCTACCAACCTTGGCACTCCTGGCCAGGAAGCCACGCAGTTAACGAGGGCGGTAGAAGGTCAGCCGATCGGTATACTTTACGGGCCCAAATATGTAGGTGTTGACGCAAATGGCGTATACCAGTACTCTGACGGTAAAGGCGGCACTGTTGGGTTGGCAAATGCACCACGCCAGGTTATTGGTAATGGCTTACCTAAATTTGAATTTGGGATTACCAACGCCTTTAGATACAAACAGTTCGATTTTAACTTTTTTCTTCGCTCATCTATCGGTCATCAGTTAATAAATACTTACCGCGCGTTTTACGAAAATCCAAATGTTGCAACCAGCTACAATATAGTAAATACCAAATATTTCAATCCCAAAGTTACCGATGGTGCCGCATACAGCAGTTATGACGTTGAAAAAGCATCTTTCCTGAAATTGGATAACGCAACGTTTGGCTATACTTTCAAGATTGCCAAGAGCAGTAAACCGGGGATGATTAGCAGTTTGAGAGCCTATATTTCGGGCCAGAACCTTTTCACTATTACCGGTTATACAGGTGTTGACCCGGAGGTTAGGTACGCTGACTCCGGAAATGTGTTAGCTCCGGGTATCGACCGTAGGGAGACATGGGTTTATACAAGGTCATTTACCCTCGGCGTTAATTTGGGATTTTAATTAAGGTATTTCAAAGTTTAATATATACAAATTATGAAACATAAATCATTAACAAGATATTCGTTGCTGGTGTTTCTTGCTGCGGCTTCATGTACAAAGCTGGATGAAAAAGCATTGCTCTACGATCAGGTAACTGAGGATAGTTTTTATAAAACAGACAAGCAACTGGCGGCCGCCGTGGGCGCTGCATATTCTTCTATTTATGGTTATAACGGTGCTTTCTTTAACTTAAATGAGGTTACTACCGACGAGGTTGTTGTACCAACACGGGGCGCTGACTGGGGTGACGGTGGGCACTGGGTACGTTTAAAAACACATAAAACCAACAGCACCGATTCGCAACCAGCTAATGGCTGGAGCCTTGGTTTCGGCGGGGTTACAACTTGTAACAAAATTTTGGCCGCCCTGGCAGTAAGTAAATCACCAACTGCTGCTACTTATGTAGCAGAATTAAAATGTTTAAGGGCCATTTACTACTACTGGCTGCTTGATTTGTTTGGCAACGTGCCTATCACTACTGATTTTTCGGATACCAAACCCCCTGCAACCAAAAGCCGGGCCGAAGTTTACGCTTTTATTGAATCAGAATTACTGGCAAACATTGAAAAACTACCCAAAATAGGCACGGGCGATGGCCCATACTACGGCCGTGTTACTTATTATGTTGCTGAAGCAACTTTGGCCAAGTTATATTTAAATGCCCAAACTTATACCGGAACCCCACAATATGACAAAGCATTAGCTGCATGTGATGTAATTATTAATTCCGGTAAGTATACGCTGATGAATAATTACGCCGACAATTTTTCAAGGAATAATACGGGTTCAACCGAGTCTATTTGGGCGATACCGTTTGATGGGGTTAAAGCGGGCGGCTTTAATATGAATATGGAGACTTTGCACTTGCAAAGCCAGAATACTTATCAAATGAATAACCAGCCATGGAATGGATTTGCCTCGGTACAGGAATTTTACCAATCCTATATTGACCCGGCGCAAAACCCCGGCCCGCAGGGAACTGTTGTAGGCCTTGACCCCAAAGGTACACCTACTACCGGCACACTCGACAAACGGATGCTGAATAATTTCCTTGTGGGACCTCAATACCAGGCTGATGGGGTAACCCCCTTAACGGACGGCGGTGCAGATGTGACGGATCCTAATGGTCCGCCTATTACTTTTACCCCTTACATTAACGAACTGCAGCCCAATGCCTGGAGACAGGCGGGTGCTCGTATTGGTAAATGGCAATTTTATAAAGGTATGCAGTCAAGTTTGGATAATGATTTGGCAATTTATAGATACGCCGATATTTTGCTGATGAAGGCCGAATTATTAGCCAGAAAAAGTGGCAATTGGAACGACCCGGTTACGCTTGCCTTGGTTAATCAAATCCGAACAGTACATGGAGGGGTTGCACCATTCACCAGTTTAACTCCTTTAATATTTTTAGCAGAGCGCGGCCGGGAAATGTTCGCAGAAAGCTACAGAAGGCAGGATATGATCCGTTTTGGTGTTTATAATGACGCGTACCGTTTCCACCCGGCTGATCCGGATGCTCACGTTAATATTTTTCCGGTACCCGAACCTCAAATTAATGCAAATCCAAACCTGAAACAAAACCCCGGGTATTGATAAAATGCTTTGAGTTTGGCAAAGGTGCTCTTTTAAGGAAAGCAAGTGATTTATTACTTGCTTTCCTCATTAAATACCACGGGTTTACCTAATTGACCTGAATTTTGATTTAAATGTTTGATTATTAGTTGATTGTGTTTTGCTGTTTTGATTGAGTTGTTGTCAACCCATCAGGTTTAGAAATTGCGACGGGCTACAATATTTGAACAAGGTTAAAAGGAACTTATTTTATATAAAGTGAATGATTAAAAGGGTACTTAATATTATTCCTGAGCCAATTGTATTATTGGTTTATTCTCCAATAAAACGTAGCTCCCCAAAGGTCATTTTATTTTTCACAACCTTTTGGCGTTCCGTTATGGCGGCAAAGATATATGCTTCATGCACAGAGGCCAGCTATATTCGGCAGGTACCGTTTTTTGCATTTTTATTTTTGATGGGCTGCAATCCCATCGAGCCTAAAAAAGACGAAGGCAACAAACTTTTTTCACTGCTTCCTTCATCATCCACGGGAATAACTTTTGCCAATGATGTTAAATATACCGAACAACTGAATGTTTATACCTACCGTAATTTTTATAACGGTGGGGGTGTTGGTATTGGAGATATTAATAATGACGGCTTGCCGGATGTTTTCCTTTGCGGAAATCAAAAATCAAACAGACTCTATTTAAACAAAGGCAACTTTCAGTTCGAAGACATAACCGATAAGGCTGGGCTCTCTTCGGCAGGTGTATGGTCAACGGGCGTTACCTTTGCGGATATTAACGGCGATGGGCTGTTGGATATTTATATATGTAAGTCGGGCGATTTTTCCGGAAAAAACAGAAGTAATCAGTTGTTCATTAATAATGGTAACCTGACGTTTACCGAAAAAGCGGCCGAATATGGGTTAAATAATAAAGGCTTGTGTACTCATGCTGTTTTCTTTGATTACGATCACGACGGAGACCTGGATTGCTACCTTCTTAATAATTCGTTTCGTTCGGTAGGGAACTATGATTTGATCAAAGATCAGCGTAATATTCCTGATCCCCTGGGTGGGAATAAACTGTATCGTAACGACAGTGGTCATTTTAAAGATGTGACCCAACAAGCAGGAATATACAGTAGCAAAATTGGTTTTGGATTAGGTGTAACTATTTCTGATGTAAACGGGGATGGCTGGGACGATATCTATGTTTCCAACGATTTTTTTGAACGTGATTACCTCTACATTAATAATCACGACGGCACCTTTAAAGAGTGCCTTACCGATGCAATTAGGGAATTGAGCCAAAACTCAATGGGAGCTGACATAGCCGACATCAATAATGACGGCTATCCTGATATTTATGTGACTGATATGCTTCCTGAACCGGAATCAAGGTTAAAAACAAAAACAGCTTTTGAAAACTGGGATAAGTATCAGTCCGACCTCCAAAATGGATATTATCAGCAATTCCTTCGCAATGTTTTGCAGCTGAACCAGGGCCCGGTTATGAATAAAAACTTAGCCGAAAATAAGATAAACTTCAGCGAGATAGGCCGGCTTTCGGGAGTTCATGCAACCGACTGGAGTTGGGGCGCGCTGATCTCGGATATGGATAATGATGGGTTTAAAGACATTTTCGTTAGCAACGGTATTTATAAAGACCTAACCGATCAGGATTATATCCAATTTATGGCTAACCCGATACAAGTAAGAAAAATGATGGGTAGTGAGAAGGAAGTAATTAAGAAGCTAATAGATAGCATGCCCTCGGAGGCTGTGCCTAACTATGCCTACCGAAACAATGGGGACCTGACATTTACCAATAAGGCAGCCGAATGGGGTCTTGGTGATCCGGGTTTTTCGAATGGTTCGGCGTATGGTGATTTAAATAACGATGGGACGCTTGACCTGGTGGTGAACAATGTAAATATGCCGGCATTTATCTACCGAAACAACAGCAGGAAGCTGGAGCCGGCGAATAAATATTTGAAAGTGGTATTGCAGGGCGAGGGGAAGAACCGCTTTGGCGTAGGGGCACAGGTAACGTTATACTATAATCATACATTAAACTACCAGGAGCAGGTTCCGTCGCGGGGATTTGAATCGAGCGTAGACACCCGTTTGAATTTCGGGTTGGGTAAAATAAAGGAGATCGATTCGATAGTGGTAAAATGGCCTTGCGGTAAGCAGAAAGTATTAAAAGGAGTAAAACCGAACCAGACGATCACGGTAAAGGAGGCTGAATCGGGATTGCCCGGGAAAGCAGTGAGGGGGGCAGCCGGTGCAAAGCCGGTGTTTGAGCAGAGTAGAGATAACCATGGGATAGACTTTGTGCACAAGGAAAATGACTTTATAGATTTTGACAGGGAAAAGCTGATCTTCCAGATGCACTCGGCGGATGGCCCGCGGATAGGTAAAGGCGATGTCAACGGCGATGGTTTGGAAGACTTCTATATCTGCGGGGCCAAGGACCAGCCAGGCGCATTATATGTCCAAACGCCGGCGGGTCGTTTTAAACGGAGCAACGAAAAACTGTTTGAGCAGGATAAGGCCAGTGAAGATACGGACTGTTTATTTTTCGACGCGGATGGTGACGGGGACCAGGACCTGTATGTATGCAGTGGAGGCAACGAGTTCTCGGCTAACTCGACGGATCTGATCGACCGGCTATATATCAATAATGGGAAGGGTAATTTCAGCAAATCGCAACAGGTGCTGCCGTCATTTCAGTTTGAGAGCAGCTCCTGCATAACGGCAGCAGACGTTGACGGGGACGGGGACCAGGACCTGTTTGTTGGAGTGCGGTTAAAGCCGGGTGAATATGGCTACCCGTGCAAGGGTTATCTCCTGCAGAATAATGGCAAAGGCTTTTTTACAGATGTAACCGACGAGAGGGCCCCGGGCTTAACGGAATTGGGTATGGTTACCGATGCCAAATGGTTTGATTATGACCGCGACGGAAAACCAGACCTGGTAACCTGCGGGGAGTATATGCCGATCCGGATATTCCATAATGAAGGTGGGCGTTTAAAGGAAGTAACGCGCGAAGCGGGCCTGGAGTGGAGTAATGGGTGGTGGAACCGCCTGGAGATTGCGGACATAGACGGCGATGGTTACCCGGATATAGTAGCCGGCAATCATGGGCTAAACTCCAGGTTTAAGGCAACCCGAGCGAAGCCGGTAAGCATGTATGTGGGGGACTTTAGCGGCACGGGCAGCATAGAAGATATAGTATGCACCTATAACGGCGACAAACAATACCCGATGGTACTGAGGCATGACCTGGTAGGCGAACTTCCCTACCTGAAGAAGAAATACCTGCGGTACGTCCAGTACAAGGAACAAACGATGGAAGATATATTTGGCAGGGAACTGTTACAAAAGATGGTTAAGCTGGATGCCTGCGAAATGCGGAGCAGTGTGCTGCTGAATAAGCGGAATGGCAAGTTCGTGATGAAGCCATTGCCGGTGGAGGCGCAGTTTTCGACGGTTTTTGGGCTGGTGGTGAAAGACTATGATGGGGATGGAAAAAAGGACATTGTGCTGGGGGGCAACTTTTACCAGTCAAAACCGGAAGCAGGGATCTACGATGCCAGCTATGGATTGCTGCTTAAAGGAGACGGGAAAGGTGGCTTTAGGGCAGTTAAACCGCAGGTAAGCGGCATCGTAATAAAAGGGGCCGTACGTGATATGAAAGAGATTAAAGCCGGAAACAACAAGCTGCTGATTGTAGCTAAAAATAATGATAAAACAGAGGTGTTAAGTTTTAAATAAGATGGTGGTTAACTATGAGATATTTTAAAGGGATCCTGGTTGTTGTATGTCTCATTTCTGTATTTTCTTGTAATTCAGACGACAGAAAGTATGAAAACGTAGTAGCGAGTGAACTTTCGCGGGGGGTGAGAAGAGATAGCCTGTTTCAGGGAATAAAATTAGGGATGACCTCAAAAGAGTTTTATACCCACTGTTGGGAAATGAATAAAAAAGGGATCTTTTTTGCAGGCCCCGGCAATACAACAGTTTTATATAAACTAAAAAAGGAATTAAAATATCCGGCTTCCATGAATTTCTACCCTGATTTTCGGCAAGGTAAGATTAGCAAAATGAGAGTGAGTTTTAGTTACGATGCTTTCGCCCCTTGGAATAAACAAATGTTTGCTGATAGTTTGCAGTTGGATGTATTAAATATGCTGAAAAAATGGTATAAGGAAAAGGATTTTATCCGTATAACGGACCCGGCTAAAGGGACGATTTTTGTGCAGGTAGATGGTAACCGCAGAATTATCATCGGGAAATATGATGATGCCCACGTAAAAGTAGATTACACTGATTTACTGACAGATGAAAAAAAATAAGGTGAATTTTACTTTTTTGACAGAAAAATCTATTCATGATGTTTTTAGCATCAGATACTGTTTTGTGTTCTTTTTATTGGTTTTAACCAGCTGCCAAAAAAAGCAAAGCGGGGGCGGCAATAAGCTTTTTGAACTTTTAAATTCCAATGAAACGCATATCGATTTTGTTAACCAATTATCGTATGATGCTAATTTCAATATTTTTACTTACCGTAATTTTTATAACGGTGGCGGTGTTGCCATCGGCGATATCAATAATGACGGATTACCGGATATTTTTTTGGTGGGCAACATGGTGCCCAGTCATCTGTATTTAAACAAAGGCAATTTTCAGTTTGAAGACATAACCGGAAAAGCCGGAATTACCAAGCTCGGCAGATGGTCTACCGGTGTTACTATGGCCGATGTTAACGGTGATGGGCTGTTGGATATTTATGTTTGCAATAGTGGCGATGTTAAAGGCGATCATAAACAGAATGAACTATACATTAACAACGGTGATCTCACCTTTACCGAACGGGCAAAGGAATATGGAATTGGCGTAAATGGATACTCAACCCATGCTGTTTTCTTTGATTATGATCATGACGGAGACCTGGATCTCTTTATGTTAAGCAATTCTTTTAAGGCAATCGGCAGCTTTAATATTCAGAATAATGAACGGAATAAAAGAGATTTATTAGGTGGGCAAAAATTATTCAGGAATGATAACGGCCATTTTACCGATGTGAGTGAACAGGCCGGTATTTATGGTAGTGTAATTGGTTTTGGTTTGGGGGTAAGTGTGGGAGATGTAAATGGGGATGGCTGGGACGACATCTATGTTTCCAACGATTTTTTTGAACGTGATTATCTATATATTAATAATCACAACGGTACGTTTAAAGAATCGCTTGAGGATCAGATGAAAAGCATTAGTAATGCATCAATGGGGGCCGACCTGGCCGATATCAACAACGATGCACATCCTGATATTTTTGTGACGGATATGCTTCCGGCATCAGAATCAAGGCTTAAAACAAATACCACTTTTGAAAACTGGGATAAATACCAGCTTGATTTAAGATATGATTATTATCACCAGTTTACCAGGAACACGCTCCAGTTGAACAATGGCAACGGAACCTTTAGCGAGATAGGCCGGCTTGCAGGTGTTCATGCAACCGATTGGAGCTGGGGAGCGTTGATCACTGACCTTGACAATGATGGATTCAAAGATGTTTTTATCGCTAACGGTATTTATAAGGACTTAACAAACCAGGACTATATTCAACGTTTATCCGATCGGAACGTGATGGGGAGTGTTTGGACAAATAAAGGCATAAATTACAAGAAGCTGATAGATAGCATGCCCTCGGAGGCTGTGCCTAACTATGCCTACCGAAACAATGGGGACCTGACATTTACCAATAAGGCAGCCGAATGGGGTCTTGGTGATCCGGGTTTTTCGAATGGTTCGGCGTATGGTGATTTAAATAATGATGGGGCGCTGGACCTGGTGGTGAACAATGTAAATATGCCGGCATTTATCTACCGAAACAACAGCAGGAAGCTGGAGCCGGCGAATAAATATTTGAAAGTGGTATTGCAGGGCGAGGGGAAGAACCGCTTTGGCATAGGGGCACAGGTAACGTTATACTATAATCATACATTAAACTACCAGGAGCAGGTTCCGTCGCGGGGATTTGAATCGAGCGTAGACACCCGTTTGAATTTCGGGTTGGGTAAAATAAAGGAGATCGATTCGATAGTGGTAAAATGGCCTTGCGGTAAGCAGAAAGTATTAAAAGGAGTAAAACCGAACCAGACGATCACGGTAAAGGAGGCTGAATCGGGATTGCCCGGGAAAGCAGTGAGGGGGGCAGCCGGTGCAAAGCCGGTGTTTGAGCAGAGTAGAGATAACCATGGGATAGACTTTGTGCACAAGGAAAATGACTTTATAGATTTTGACAGGGAAAAGCTGATCTTCCAGATGCACTCGGCGGATGGCCCGCGGATAGGTAAAGGCGATGTCAACGGCGATGGTTTGGAAGACTTCTATATCTGCGGGGCCAAGGACCAGCCAGGCGCATTATATGTCCAAACGCCGGCGGGTCGTTTTAAACGGAGCAACGAAAAACTGTTTGAGCAGGATAAGGCCAGTGAAGATACGGACTGTTTATTTTTCGACGCGGATGGTGACGGGGACCAGGACCTGTATGTATGCAGTGGAGGCAACGAGTTCTCGGCTAACTCGACGGATCTGATCGACCGGCTATATATCAATAATGGGAAGGGTAATTTCAGCAAATCGCAACAGGTGCTGCCGTCATTTCAGTTTGAGAGCAGCTCCTGCATAACGGCAGCAGACGTTGACGGGGACGGGGACCAGGACCTGTTTGTTGGAGTGCGGTTAAAGCCGGGTGAATATGGCTACCCGTGCAAGGGTTATCTCCTGCAGAATAATGGCAAAGGCTTTTTTACAGATGTAACCGACGAGAGGGCCCCGGGCTTAACGGAATTGGGTATGGTTACCGATGCCAAATGGTTTGATTATGACCGCGACGGAAAACCAGACCTGGTAACCTGCGGGGAGTATATGCCGATCCGGATATTCCATAATGAAGGTGGGCGTTTAAAGGAAGTAACGCGCGAAGCGGGCCTGGAGTGGAGTAATGGGTGGTGGAACCGCCTGGAGATTGCGGACATAGACGGCGATGGTTACCCGGATATAGTAGCCGGCAATCATGGGCTAAACTCCAGGTTTAAGGCAACCCGAGCGAAGCCGGTAAGCATGTATGTGGGGGACTTTAGCGGCACGGGCAGCATAGAAGATATAGTATGCACCTATAACGGCGACAAACAATACCCGATGGTACTGAGGCATGACCTGGTAGGCGAACTTCCCTACCTGAAGAAGAAATACCTGCGGTACGCCCAGTACAAGGAACAAACGATGGAAGATATATTTGGCAGGGAACTGTTACAAAAGATGGTTAAGCTGGATGCCTGCGAAATGCGGAGCAGTGTGCTGCTGAATAAGCGGAATGGCAAGTTCGTGATGAAGCCATTGCCGGTGGAGGCGCAGTTTTCGACGGTTTTTGGGCTGGTGGTGAAAGACTATGACGGGGATGGAAAAAAGGACATTGTGCTGGGAGGCAACTTTTACCAGTCAAAACCGGAAGCAGGGATCTACGATGCCAGCTATGGATTGCTGCTTAAAGGAGACGGGAAAGGTGGCTTTAGGGCAGTTAAACCGCAGGTAAGCGGCATCGTAATAAAAGGGGCCGTACGTGATATGAAAGAGATTAAAGCCGGAAACAACAAGCTGCTGATTGTAGCTAAAAATAATGATAAAACAGAGGTACTGGTAAAGGCTCCGGATAAAAAAGGAGCAAATGGAATACAGTATAGGGAATAGTGATAAAATAAAATTGCCTGCATTGTAAATAGGGTGGTAGTAAAATACAACCGAATTACCATCGTTGAATGATGGGCGGATAATTATACAATCCGAAGAAGCAGAAATTTATTACCGAAAAATAGAAATTGCCGAACTATAATTTAACCGAATACCATAAATCTAAATATAGTCAAATGCCAATAGATTCATTGAACGTAAATACCAAAGCTAAAATTCAAAACACCTACGATGCTATTGTAATCGGCTCGGGGATTAGCGGCGGATGGGCTGCAAAGGAATTAACCGAAAAAGGGCTGAAAGTATTAATGCTTGAACGCGGTCGTAATTATGAGCATATAAAGGATTATGTTACCGCTACAAAAGATCCATGGGAATTTGAACACCGGGGCAATGCTACCTTACAGCAGAAAACAGATAACCCTGTTATATCCCGGGATTGGGCTATGTACGGGACCGCGGCCCAGGAACCCCTGATGAAGTCATGGGTAAATGAAAAAGATTGTCCCTATGTGGAAGTTAAACCGTTTACCTGGTGGCGTTCATATCAGTTAGGCGGAAGGTCTACTTTATGGGGGCGGCAAAGCTACCGGTGGAGCGATTTTGATTTTGAAGCTAATGCAAAAGATGGTATTGCTGTTGATTGGCCTATTCGTTATAAAGAACTGGCGCCATGGTATGACTATGTAGAAAAATTTGCCGGAATAAGTGGATCGATGGAGGGCTTGCCCCATTTACCCGATGGGCACTACTTGCCGCCTATGCAACTAAATTGTGTGGAAAAAGATGTGGCATCAAGAATAAAAGCTTTTTACAAGGGACAGCGCCACATGTTTATAGGCCGTGTGGCCAATCTTACCGCGCCTATCCAGGCAAGAACGCAGTGTCAGTTTAGAAACCGGTGCTGGGAGGGTTGCCCATTTGGCGGCTATTTCAGTACCCAATCTTCAACGCTGCCCGCAGCAATGGCAACGGGTAACCTTACCGTGAGGCCATGGTCAATCGTAACCAAAATTTTGTACGATAAAGACACCAGCAAAGCGACGGGTGTTGAGGTGCTGGATGGCGAAACGAATAAAACCTATGAATTTTATTCAAAAATTGTATTCCTGAATGCTTCTGCACTGAACAGTGCATGGGTTTTGATGAATACCGCAACAGATGTATGGCAAGGCGGATTAGGCAGTAGCAGCGGCGAATTAGGACATAATATTATGGATCATCATTATATGCTCGGCGCACAAGGAACAATAGAAGGCTTCGAAGACAAATACTATTTTGGCCGCAGAGCGAATGGTTTTTATATTCCCCGTTTTGTTAACTTGTTTGGTGATAAAAGGGACTTTCTGCGCGGCTATGGTTACCAGGGAAGCGCCAGCAGGGACGGCTGGAGCCGGGATGTTGCGGAAATGAATATAGGTGCTGATTTTAAAGATGCACTTACAGAACCTGGTGCATGGCATATCGGAGCAACCGGTTTTGGTGAAATTTTGCCCTATCACGATAATAAAATAACGCTTAATAAAGATGTGAAAGATAAGTGGGGGTTGCCTGTACTTTCAATGGATGCGGGTTTGAAAGAGAATGAGCTAAGTATGCGTAAGGATATTATTAAAGAATTGGTGGCCATGTATGAAGCGGCCGGGGTAAAGAATATCACAACCTGGGATAAAAATTATGCAATTGGTCAGGGCATTCACGAGATGGGGAGTGCACGTATGGGTAAAGATCCAAAAACATCGGTACTCAACGCGCACAATCAGGTTTGGGACGCGCAAAATGTGTTTGTAACTGATGGGGCCTGCATGACTTCAAGCGCCTGTCAAAACCCATCGCTCACTTACATGGCGCTTACCGCACGCGCGGCTCACTATGCTGTGGATGAGTTAAAAAAAGGCAATTTATAAGCGACATGTTTAAGCTTTAATTTTAATAATTAATCAGACGAAATACAATTAATACATACGGCAATATTGGTAAGCATCTGTTTTATCGCAAAACGCAGCAAATTTCAAAGCCCGAAGATACCGGGACAATAGTTCCGACTAATTACCATGGGCCGTAGATTTAAATGTCGCTATCATTTTTGGATAGCGACAAGGCTTTTTTGGAGCCAATGACTATTATCAAATAAAAGCACCTTTTCATATAGTAGCTATGCTGCGTCACAATTAATAAATTTTTATGAATCGTTTTTTACTTTGGCTTTCAGGGATTATCATTTTGCTTAGTTCCTGCCAAAAAACTGATTATCAAAAGATAACTGATAACCCGGAATTGTACCGTATTACGGAAAAAAAATTAAATGACATTATACTTGAAAATAATTTCCCCCCAGTCATTGCTTCCCGTAACTATGCGTATGCTAACATCGCCGCATATGAGGTAATATCCGCCCAAGACCCTAAAAAATTCCGGTCGTTGGCAGGTCAAATCAGGCATTTAACCGCTACCCCAAAACCTGCTCCGGGTGTTGAAATTGATTACCCGTTTGCATCCTTGCTTGCCTTTTGCTATGTAGGGAATGCGGTTACATTTCCAGAGGGGAGTATGGATGAATATGTCGATGCATTAAAAAAGAAAGCAAAAGATGGCGGAATGCCTTCTGATGTATTTGAGCATTCGGTGAACTATTCAGATGTAGTTGCAAAGCACATTATGAAATGGAGCAAAACGGATCATTATGCACAAACACGATCCGCTAACAAATACACGGTTACAAAAAAAGAAGGGCGTTGGGTACCTACACCACCTATGTATTCACAAGCATTGGAACCGCATTGGGGAGAGATCAGGCCTTTGATACTCGATTCTGCTTCGCAAGTGGCGCCACCGCCACCTCCTTTATTTGATATGAAGGACATAAATAGCCAGTTTTATAAGGACGTATTGGATATAAAGTCTATTGGTACAAATCTTACCAAAGAGCAAAAACACATCGCTGATTTTTGGGATGATAATGCCTTTAAGTTAAACGTTGTGGGACATGCCACCTTTGGAACTAAGAAGTTCTCACCGGGCGGGCATTGGATGAATATCGCGGGGATAGCCTCAGAAACGTGCAAGGCCGATTTTAGCAGCACAGTTTGTGCATATGCTGAAACATCGATTGCTTTATTCGATGCATTTATCAATTGCTGGTATTTTAAGTATAAATATAATTTAGTTCGCCCCGAGACTGTAATAACCAAATATTTGGACCCTGACTGGAAAACATATATTCAAACGCCCTCATTCCCCGAATATGTAAGCGGCCATGCTGTAATCTCGGCCGCCGCAGCCGAGATTTTGACCAACCAATTCGGAGATAATTTTGCATACCGGGATACATCAGAGACTGAGTTTGGAATAGCACCCCGTAGCTTTAGATCTTTTAGGGAAGCAGCAATGGAAGCGGGCATATCGCGCGTTTATGGCGGTATACATTTTAAAAATTCCTGCATAGTTGGAACAGAAGAGGGTAAGCAAGTTGGGCAACTGGTATTAAACAGGTTACATATGAAGATTAAATTGCATGAAAAATGAGTTTATATCGTAAGATCGATTCAATCTTCGCTTGTTGCCTTTAATATACATTTAATGTTATACTGAATTATGCTCAGCCATTGCATTAAAAAGGATAATCACCAAGGGGTCGTGGCAATCCCCTGCAACATATGAATGTAATATAAACAGCATTTACCGGGTAGCCCGCTTGGTTGGGAAATTTTCGGGGACTGGGATACCGGCCTGCAGCACGTGACTGACATTTTTTAAAACGGCCTCGTCAAACCCGCTTTTGTCAACCATTTCCACAATTTTGAAGCTATAGAATTGCTTTTTTAATACATCATATTCAACAGATAGTGCCAGCGCCAGCAATTGTAGCTTCCCCGGAGGAAAGTCCTTTTTATCTGATTCTATCCTGCTTAATTCGCTCCGGTTCATTCCAAGTTCTGCGGATAAATAGTCTTGTGAAAACTTTAATGTTGTCCTGTACTTTTTGATCAACCTACCAAAGCTCAAAGCGGCAGGTGGGAGGCTCTCTTTCCCGGAAGCGACGGTGTTAGGATTTAGTGGCTCAATAGGTGCGTAGCTGCCGATGATTTTGAAAAGATCGGCCAACTGCCTGGCAGGGCGTTTTATATCGGATGTTTTAAGCTCATATCTGATCTTTCTATTCTCGCGTCTGATGGTTACAAAGCCTGCTTTTTTAAGATCGGTTATATGCTTCGTTAATTGCCCTGGGTTAAAAGGAAGAGAAAGCAATACCTCCTGAGATAGTATGTTGTTATTAGCGATAAGCGCTTTGAAGATATATACCCTGATTGGGAGCGCCAGCAACCTGGCAAAGTTGCAAAGTTCCAGATCTGCTTTATTGATATCCATATTTGAACCGGGCATAGATACGATATTATAGAATATAAATTAATGTTGTTCCGGTTCAGCTTCGTGGGAATCCGGTATGCCCAGTTCTTCTACGAGGCGACCATAATGTCTGGCGAATCTGCTCCACATATTTTCATTTAATGTATACAAAGATCTTTTTCCATCGATGCTAACCGAGATCAATTCGGTTTTGATCAACTCCTTCAAATGATGGGATACTGTAGATTGCGCGAACGGTAGAAATTCCACGAGCTCGCCTGTGGTAATCCCAGGTTTCCGGGCAATGATACGGATAATAGAGATCCTACCGGGGTGCGACAGTGCTATGGATACATCTGAGATGAACTGGTCGGGATAACTGAACTCTTCTGTTTTCTTTTGTGCCATCGCTGTTTACAATTATTTGATCGTGCTAAAATAGAGTTTGTTTTTTGAATGTTGGAAGCTTCTTGATCTATTTAATATTGTCTATAATATCGATTATTCAATATATTCTTTTTGATAATATGAACTTAACATTGGCTTAATTTATCGCCGATAATTTTGAGCGTCATTTAAGATTATGCAAAAGTTTACTCGGCTCTTTCCTTTCATTATTTTAAGTTTTTTAATAAGCTCCAATTCATTTGCACAGTCATTGGGTAAAATTGCCGGTAAGGTAATCGACCAAAAGACTGGTGAAACACTCATAGGCGCGACAGTTGGCTTACAGAGCGGCAGCAAGGGCGCTGCCACCAATGTGGAAGGCCGGTATATATTGAGCGGACTTCAGCCGGGCAAATACAATATCGTTGTTAAATACATCGGTTACCAGAGCAAATCGGTTTCTGATGTGGAAGTTCAGGCAGGTGCAGTAACCTCGCTGGATGTCGCTTTGACCCAATCGTCAACGCAGGCTCTTAATGAAGTTGTTGTGAAAGCTACATACCGCCAGGCTTCAGTAAACGCCCTTTACGCAAGGCAGAAGAATAGTATACAATTAAGTGATGGTATATCTGCCGATATGATCCGTAAATCCCCTGACCGAAATACTGGTGACGTTTTGAAACGCGTCAGCGGAACAAGCGTGCAGGAGGGTAAATTCGTTGTTATCCGTGGTTTATCCGAAAGGTATAATAACAATATGATGAACGGGACAACGCTGCCAAGTTCCGAACCGGATAAAAAAGCTTTTGCTTTTGACATTATTCCTTCAAGTCTTGTCGATAATATTATCGTGTACAAAACGGCGACGCCCGATCTGCCCGGTGATTTTGCGGGTGGTACGATCAATACTATTACCAAAGATATTCCCGACAGCAGGTTCCTGGAAGTGGCGTTAAGCGTTGGCTATAATTCCAAAACTACGCTTAAGAATAACTTTATCGATGCGAGGCCTAACGGGAAATATGATTTCCTTGGATTCGATGACGGTTCAAGAAGGCTGCCTGCGGCTTATTCTAATGTGAAAAAAGACTATACATCCGGGACAACAAGTGCCGAAAAAATCGCTATAGCGCAGCAATTTCCCAATACTTTTTATTACAAAGAAGGGCAAATGAGCCTTCCCAATATTGGTTTTCAATTTTCCACGGGCAATTCCAAAATCAATACAAATGGCAATCGCCTGGGTTATAACTTCAGTCTGAACTACAGCAATGGGCACCGTGCATCATTTGGTGACAGAATTGGTTATACCGGGTTCAATGATGCATCGAAAGAGCTTCCCCTGTACAGCTTTGACCGTAATACCTATACCAACTATAAAAGCCTTGGCGGTTTGCTGAATTTCGCTTATACATTCGGAAAAAACAAAATTGCCTGGAGAAACCTTTACAACAACGATTTTTCTGTTGACTTCGAGCAAACCAACAATGCCCTGAATTTTGAGGCCGGTCAAACAGACCCGCTGCGCTACAAAGGCTACTCTGTGGAGACAACTCAAAACGGCATTTATACTTCTGCATTGGAAGGACAGCACACGCTGGGCAAAAAGAATATTATTTTTGACTGGAATGCTTCTTACGGTTTATCATACCGGAACCAGCCCGACCAAAGGATCGTAACCATCTATACACCTTTAAACCAGCCTGAATATATCTCATTATCCAGCGAAAACAGCCCCAAACCTAATGACCTTGGCCGTGTGTATTCAAAATTAAATGAAAATATTTACGGCGCGAAGGCAAACCTGGCAGTTCCGTTCAAGTGGCTTGATGAGTCGCAGAAATTGAAATTCGGAGGGCTTATTTCTCATCGTGACCGTGATTTCAGCATCGACGCGCTGGGATACACTGACGCCATCGGCTTCGGAAACAAAGCAATCCCGCTCACCGGCGGTTATACGATCTTTAATGTGTTCAGTCCTCAAAGTATCGCTCAAAACGGCATCGATCTGTCACGCCTGGACCTTAGCTCCACTGATTACAAAGGAAAGGCCGATCAGGACGCGGGTTATGTGATGCTGGACAATAAGCTGAGCAAAAAAATCCGTTTGGTTTGGGGGGCACGTGTTGAACGGTATGCGCAATCGCTCAAACCGCTGGGCCAGATCGAACAGAAATATAATAATACTGATGTTCTGCCTTCGGGTAACCTGACCTATAGTTTATCGGAGAAGGTCAATTTACGTGCGGCATACTTCAGGTCGGTAAACCGCCCGGAGTTCAGAGAGCTTGCCAGTTTTCGCTATTTTGACTACCAGACTAACTTTATCGTCAGCGGTAACCCGGGCCTGCAGCGAAGTATAATTGATAACGCAGACCTTCGCTTTGAATATTATCCGTCAGGAGGGGAGATCATCTCGGTTTCGGCTTTTTACAAGAAATTTAAGAATCCGATCGAGCAGATTAATCAGGGTAACGATATTTTGACTTATCAGAATGCGCTCAATGCCAAGGATTTCGGTTTTGAAGCCGAGATGAGGAAGAAACTGAATTTTATTGCTGAGGGAAGTTTCTTGAATGATGTAACATTTTATGTGAATGCTTCCTATATCAATGCCAAGGTAAAGCTGGCTGATGGCCGTAACGCGTCTACCCCCCTTCAGGGACAGTCACCCTACCTGATTAACTCGGGCCTGTATTATACACCCGAAGGTACTGATTTTTCTTTCAACGTGCTTTATAACAGGATAGGGGAGCGTTTACGTTTCAGGGCCGTTACCGGTGGTGTGGACATCTATGAGAAGCCACGGAATGTGATCGATATGCAGCTAAGTAAGGCTTTATTTAAAAAGCGTGCCGAGCTTAAACTGACCGTATCCGACCTGCTTGCGCAGCCTTTTGCATTGTATAATAATTACGGAAGCTCGGGGAGTACCGCATATAATGCTAAAGAGGATAAAATAATCCAAAGCCGTTATTCGGGTTTTGGAACAACCCTTTCGTTTAAATATAATTTCAGTTTCAAAAAATAATCACGCTATACAGTAAAAGGCATTGCAATTTATTATCAATTATTATTAACAATTATTATGAAAAAAACGTTGTATTTACTTGGCTCATTAGCCATGATAGGATTAGCTTCCTGCTCAAAAAACAATGACCCGGGTACAAATCCGCCGGTTAATCCTCCTGCTGTTACCAAAATGGATGTTAGGGGAAAGATTACTAAAGACACGCACTGGACCGCCGATATCACTTACAGGCTTCGCGGTTACGTTTACGTGGATAATAACGCAACTTTAACCATCGATCCGGGAACCAAAATTGTGAGCAATAAAGACTCAGCCGGTGTCCTTATCATTTATAAAGGAAGCAAGATCAATGCCGCCGGAACTGCTGATAAGCCAATTGTTTTCACCTCGGCGGAGGCTGACCCGAAACCAGGTAATTTCGGTGGCCTTGTGATCGTTGGGTCGGCTACCGGTAATGGCAACCACGCAGTTCTTGAAGGTGGCGTAGATACCGAGCACCAGCCATTCGGCGGCACAAACGACGCTGATAATTCAGGTGTTTTACAATATGTACGTATTGAATATGCCGGTAAAGCGGTTAATCCAGGTGATGAAGTGAATGGCTTAAGTATGTACACTGTTGGCAGCGGTACCAAAGTAGATCACATTGAAGTGCTTCGCGGCCTTGACGATGCTTACGAGTTTTTCGGCGGTTCATTTAATGCTAAATACCTGGTTGCCTATAATAATGCCGATGATGACTTTGATTTTGATGATGGATACCATGGTAAGATCCAATATGCGATCTCTGTTAAAGATCCGGCATTTACTGATAATAAAGGTACCAGCGGTGATATCTCCAACAATTTTGAAGTGGATAACACAACAGATGCTAAAGGTTATTTATTAACTCCTAACACATTCCCTTTGTTGTCGAACTTTACGGCTGTAGGGCCTAATAACGCCACAGGAGTATCTGCGGATTACGGTTACGGTATGCGCTGGAGAAGAGGTGCAAAATTTATTTTGGCTAATGCCATAGTAATGGGGGGGCAAAAAGCGGGCTTAGACCTGGATAATGACCCAACCGCGCAGTATTATATTGCCGGGACAAGCGGTTTAAAAAACAGCTTGTTACAGGCGGTAACTTCACCTTATAAAGTTGACAAACTGGCTACGGCTGGTTTACTGGACGCAGCAGGTTTAAAAACTTTAGTTGAAGGCCGCGATGGCACAAAATCATTTACTGCTGCAGCGGATATTATGTTGACCGATCCGTTTAACAATGCTGCTCCAAACTTATTGCCTAAAGCAGGTTCACCGGCAATTGTTGCAGGCAAGTTTGATGGCTCCTTATCCGATTCGTTCTTTGATAAAACCAACTATATAGGTGCGATCGATCCAGCTAATGACTGGTCGAAAGCTTCCTGGATAGTTTACGGAAAATAATCCGCAGCGTACTAAAAGAAAAGACCTTTTCAGTAATGGAAAGGTCTTTTTTGTTATACCAGATAGTCAGCTTTGATTGGAACGCTAAGTTAACATGTAGTTAAAAGTGCCCTGCTTCATTGGCGGAATTTAGTGTTAATATCCAATTTCAACTGTTGCCTGGTATGTATCCCTGTTAGCAATGTTATTAATGATAAAGTGCGCAACATCGGCCCTTGATATTTTGAGGCAGTTTTTAAGAAATGCATTAATAGCTATGCGATATGTGCCGGTAACAGCCTGGTTTGTAAGCTGCGGTGGTCTAATGATAGTCCAGTTAATGTTACTGCTTTTTATCACTGCCTCCATTTTGAGCAAATCGGTATACATGTGTTTCAGCAGTTTTTGAACTACATATTTTTCAATAAACCTGATATAAAATGGGAGCACGGGACTTATTTCAATTGCACTGGCTGAGATCAGGAACATGCGGTTTATGCCTTTTCGTTCCATCGCTTTTAAAATATTGGCATTACCTTGCGAATACAAAGTTGTAGGCTTATCTGATCCGAAACCACCGGGCATGCCTATTGCCGAAATCACAGCATCCTGGTTTTCAAAATTATTTTCAAATGCGCCGGGTTGCATAACATCGCCGCTTACTTTTTTTAGATTGGGGTGCTCGATTGCTAATTTAGCCGGGTTTCGTAATATTGCGGTAACCAGATGTCCCGCCTGAAGGGCCTGTTCAACGCACTGCCTGCCAATGCCGCCGTTTGCGCCTACAATTACTAACTTATAAACAGGGATGTTTTGTTGCATTTCCATTTTTTGGTGATTAACTAAATTTGAAAACGCTTAAAAAAACTATGCTGAAAAACAATATCAGCTGTACTGTAAAAAAGATATTAAGGTTCACCTTAATTTGGTCAACCCGTTCTGCTAAGTAAGCTTTGTCGTTATTCATAATCATTCGTAACTCTTCGCCTTGCTTCCTTCCAAAAAATATCCCGTTTAGCATTAGAACCAAAACAATTCCTATTTTTATTCTAAACCATAGTTGTTCGCCAAATACGCCATGGGTTAAGGCCATCATGCCAATGCCTGTTATAACCAGCAGGGCGGCCCCTACTCCAATCAGTGTTGATGACTTAGATGTACCCGTCAGTATACCTTTTGATTTATCTTTATCGTCATTAAAATGCTTCCAAAAGGTTTTAAATACTGTAAAATCAACAATGGTGGTGCCCGCCATTATAGTTAGCCCTGTTAAGTGTAGTATTAATAGTGCTGGTAAAAAGAGTGAGGTATTCATTTGTTAGGATTGATTAAATTTATAAAATATACCATATGGTGGTAAATTAATACAATATTATACCAAAAGAAAGTAAATAACAAATATTGGAGACGTTTTTTTTAGATTTGATACCAAAAGGAAATAACACGTGAATAAAACAGTTGAATTGGTTAAGCTTTGGGGCGATTATGAGGAGCAAAATCCCGGTTGTAATTTGGATGATTTCTTCCGGCATCAGCTAATGGCCAAGGCAGCAGATGAGAAGAAAGCAACGCCCGACTGGCAATTAAGGCCGGGAATTAACGGCAAGCTCATGATTTTGATAAGACGGATAGGAAAGTACCATATGGTATATTCAAACAAAGCGCTTGAAGGTACAGGGCTTGATCAGATAGAGGAGTTCGGTATATTGGTTACTATTTTTAACCAGGTTAACCCAATAAAATCTGAAGCTATTTATAATAACATAATCGAACTATCAAGCGGTACCAATATGCTTAACAGGCTAAAAAAACGCGAACTGATAACCGAGTATGAAGATATTGATGATAAACGTATTAAGCGTTTAAAATTAACAGCCCTTGGAGAGGAAACTCTTGGAAAAGCCAAAGTACGTGTACTTGAAGTTGCGCGAATGATGACCAGCGCATTGAGCGAGGAAGATAAACAGCTTTGCTTTCAATTGCTTAACCCCGTTAGCGAAAAGTTTGACGGAACCTTCCAAAAATTTAAAAGCAAAGGTTTTGATGAAATTTTTAAAGCTATGATGAAGTAGTTTATTGGCTTTTTTAACGGAAAGAAAAGTTTTGTGACCGTAATGCGGCAAGTGTTAATATCTGTTAAAAGTTTAAAGGTTAATAATTTATGCGTATATTTAGTTAACCTGCTCACCTGTTAACTGAACCCGTCATGAAAACATTGAAACTTACCTCAACAGTGATATTGATGCTCTTGTCAATAAATCTGTTTGCCCAGCGTGTTAAAGGTATTGTTATTGATAAAGCTACCTATTTGCCGGTGGCAAATGCTTTTATCAATACACCTGCATCAAAAAGTATAAGTAATGCCGAAGGGAAGTTTGTGTTGGCCAACGTAAAGCCCGGTGATACTTTAAGGATCACCAGCATAGGTTACAAGCCTTTTAAGCTTATAGTCAGTTTTTTAAAATTTGATACCTTAAGATGTTACATTGAGCCTGCGGCAACTGTTTTAAGTGAGGTAAAGATCAGGGCCAGGCGTAATGCCAGGGCCGATTCATTACGTAACAGGAGGGAGTTTGCCTCTGTTTTTGCCTATCATAGCTCAACCATAAAAGATGCGTTTATAGCACGTCCACCTGATCTTGATTTTGGTAAGCCCAGCAATCACATAAATGCGGATAAAAGTACAGCAACTATCTTGAGCATCAACTTGCTGTCGGTGATCGACATGTTGAATAAGAACAAAGCTCCGCAATCAAAGCTGCAAAAGATTTTGCTGAAGGATGAAGAAGATGAGTATGTGGACAGGTTTTTTTCGCCGGAAAAGGTGAGTTCAATAACTAATCTTAAAGGCGATTCGCTGCAAAACTTTATGAACCAATATCACCCCGAAATTAAAAAAGTGAAAAAAATGAGCGATTATGATATGATCAGTTATATTAAAAAAAGCTATGCCGAGTATCTCAAATCAGGCAGTAGGCAAACAGCTCCGTTTTTTGCAAAGTGAAATGGTCTTGTATTGTTGACCGATACTATGTTTGAACAATAGGAAGTATATTGTTACCGAATGGTTTCGTTACCTTTCAATTACCAGGTATTTTTTGTTGCAGCTATAACAAAAATACCTTTTAACCGGCAGCCAAAATGTCAATAGCTTTAACAATGCCGGCCGGTGGATCCTTTGGCCGGTATTGGTTTGGCACTTTGGACAAAATGTATAGCTGTGCCTTTTTTTTGAAGGTTCATTTTCAGTATCTACAATATGCATAACATGAATACAATTAAACCCATTGTATCCTCATAAGCAGGTTTTTATTGATTAAATACCCAAAACTGAAACTATTACTTTTATGGAATAGTTTTTATGAGGCTTTGCTTTTATATTGTGTGCCTGTAAGCACGGGCGATTTTTGGTTAAACCTGTTCCATTCATCAATATTTACCATACCAGGAGCAGTTTCATAATGCTTTTTATTTGTTGGGCAGGTAACCACAAAACCTTTACGGGTTTGATTAATTACCGGGCGTGCACCACATTCTTTGCAAGGCTCACAATGGATATTGGGTTGAATTTGAATAGATTCGGACATTACGTTTTTTTAAAGGTTAAATGAATCCCTGCTGTTGAGCAAGAGAAGTTTTTTCATTATGAATTAGGGTTAGGGTTGTGTTGCTACAAAGATGCAAATAATATTTTTATTAAAAAAATGCAATTTGTGAAGCGTATTTCACAATTATATAACATGTTTATTAGCAAAAGTGTAAAGTTGAGGTGTTTTGTGTGCATAATTGTGTAGCTGTTAGTTTACAACAGGCAAGTTTAAGTTGTGAGTTTTTTGTTTATTAACAACTTTTTTACACTTTGAGATATTGAATTCCTCCTCATGAAAAAAATCATAAGCACACTGTTATCGTTATTAGTTTGTATTCATTTTGCATTTGCACAACCGCCGTCTTCTTCGATAAAGCAATGGCAGGATCAGAAGTTTTCCATGTTTATCCATTTCGGTGGTATTTATTCAGTTTTGGGTGGCGTTTGGGATGGGAAGCCGGTTACCCGCGGCTTAAGTGAGCAAATTCAGGCCCATGCTGGTATTTACAGTGATACTTACGCCAACCTGGCCAAAAACTTTAACCCGATAAACTGGAATGCTGATAGTATTGCCCTGCTGGCTAAAGCGGCTGGGATGCGCTCTGTTGTACTAACTTCAAAACATCACGACGGATTTTGCATGTTTAAAACTACAACTACCGATTTTAATGTGGTTGATGCTACTCCATTTAACCGTGATGTGGTAAAGGAAATGGCCGAAGCCTGTAAAAGGCATGGTCTGAGGTTTGGTTTGTATTTTTCGCTGATAGACTGGCATTATCCGCAAGCGTCGCCCATATCAAGTCATAATTCTGATTATATAACACCCGAGCATCATGAATATAACAAGAAGCAGGTAACCGAGTTGCTATCAAACTATGGTACTATATCCGAACTTTGGTTTGATATGGGGTCGCAAAGCCCTGAACAAAGTAAAGAGCTTTATCAATTGGTGCACCGCCTGCAGCCTGATTGTATGGTAAGCAGTCGTTTGGGTAATGATCAGGGCGATTTCGCCGTAATGGGTGATAATCAGTATCCCGATTATTCCATCGGAGTGCCCTGGCAGTCGCCCGCTTCATTTTTTGACGAAACCTGGGGCTACCGGTCGTGGCAAAAACGCGGAAGCGAGGATGAAAAGTATAAAGAGAAATTGGAAAGCCTGATCCGCGTGATTAGCAGGGGAGGGAATTACCTGCTTAATATCGGGCCCAAAGGAGATGGCTCAGTAGTTGGTTTTGAAAAGGATGTTTTATTGAAGATAGGGACCTGGCTCCATAAAAATGCCGAAGCTGTTTATGGCACAACTGCCGATCCCTTTTTTGCCTCTTTTAACTGGGGGAATATAACCAGTAAACCCAATAAGCTTTATCTTTTTGTAACCTCGGTGCCCGCTGATGGCCTGATCACTTTACCCGGTCTGGAAGGCAGGATTAGGAATGTTTCTGTTTTGGGCGAACAACAATCGCTTAACTTTAAGCAGACAATTAATGCCGCTGTGATAACCTTACCCGCAGGTTTTGACAGTGAAAAACAAATAGAAGTTATAGCGGTTGACGTTGCCGAAGGTTACAAAGTGCAACCTGCTCATATCCTGAGCAGCAGTTATGACCACATAAGACTGAATGAGCATAATGCTTATAATTACTATAGTTCATCGGGTATTGATTATAACAGCAATTATCAAAGTACGGTAAAGCAAGGCTGGACAATTAAGCCCAAACACAAAGGCAGGTATCAGCCTGCTATACAATATACCGACGAAGAAAAAGGCAGCATTGTTGACCTAAATGTAAATAATGTAACCACCACGCTCAAGCTCGACAGCGACAGGAAGATGAAGTATAAACCCGATACGGCTAAAATAAAATGGGGGCCATTATATATAACCGGCCCATACTCCGCGGGCTTAGGGGGGGTAAATGGCGGCGCGGATAAAATCGATATCTCAAAACCTTTTACCAAAGACACCGATAAACCATGGCGGTCTGTAAATGACTATAACAACGGGCAGCTGATTGATTTGCCTGCAGGCATGGATAATGCTTACTACATTTTGCAAAATATTAACGCAGGCAAGGATTTAATTTACGCGCAGGTTAAGGTTACCAGCGGCGATGGCATAATTGTTTTGCTTAATGGGAGGCAACTGCTCATCAATAATAATCCGGGTAAGGCTGCCTCTGTAAGTCATGTCATCGGTTTGGATTTGATGCCCGGCAATAACCAGTTACTGATAAAAGTGTTCAACAACTTTAAAAAGAACATTCCTTTTGCGCTCACACATAGTATTCCACAAAATATCTATATTAAAGATCTTGAACCTTTAACGTTTGAAGCAAATGAACTTTACCCGGTGAGTTTAAAGTTACATGATCCGGCATCGCCGAATCAAACTTTAAAGTTGCCTAATCTTGAAATTTGGTTTACGAAAAAGTAAGAAAATAAAAGCCGCCTTACCAAGGTTTCAAACCTCGTAAGGTGGCTGATACTGTTGTAAATTGTTACTTCAGCAACACTTTAGTAGCACCATAACCAAACTTTTCTTTACGGGCATCCATAAAGGTTTGTACTTTTTTATGTCTGCCTAATTGTTTGTGCAGCTCATTACGCAGTGTGCCATTGCCCGCGCCGTGTATGAAAGTAATATCAGGTAGTTGATGAACAATAGCCGCATCCAGCGCTTTGTGAAAATGGGCCAGCTGAATCTCCATAATCTCAGCGCTGCTTAAAAACTGATAATCGTCGCGCAGCTTTTCTATATGCAGGTCAACTTCGCTAACCGGCTTTTCAATCACTATTTTTTCTGTAGGGCTTTCAAAAAAGCTTTCCTTCAGTTTTTGAGCATCAATAATCAGTTCAGGCTCGTCGAGCCTGATGAGCCAGCCGGCCTGGTTAAGGAATGGAATGTTCTTTTTAGTGGTTGAGAAATCCTTGGCCTTAAACTTTTCATGTACAGCCAACGGTGCCGGTGGTTCAACGTTTTGTTTGGTACTGAATAAAACGCTGAAAATAAACTTTGGCCAAACCTGCAGATCGGCCAGTTGGGCGGAGTAGATATTTTCGGTTGATTTTGGCGCGATGATCCCTGCAAATTCGCCTTTAAATACCTGTTGCTTATCTGTGATTAAAGTAGCCAGCAACTGAAACGAAGTTTCATTGATTAAATGAAAATGTACGACAGAACTTGCCCTGGCATCAGTAACCACGCCTATATAAACGCCTTTTTTTACAAATTCACCTGGTGTTAAGGGCTTTTCAGCCGTTGTATTGTTGCTTTTTGTCGCCCCTGCCGGTTGGTAACCATGAACGTAAGTTACTTTACTGGCCAGTACCGGAATCTCAAAATCGTCTTCGCCGGTAACGCCTATCATCTGTTCGTCGATGATGCGCGTTACAAAACCTTCCATTTTTTCATCAACAAACCGAACAAAATCGCCTAATTTATATTTCATAGCATTATGTTATTGCAATGCAAAGTTAATTTATCCCGGCACATCTGTCCGGGTAATAAAACTTAGTTATTTTTAAGGTAAGTTTGATAAGCAATTGCGTGAAACAGCTTTTAAGAAATATATAAACCCTAACTATATACTTTTAACTTCATACCATGAGCAACAATACCCCTAAAACACTGGATAACGATTTGTTAAAACAGGTTTTTGTCCACAACCTGAACAGAATTTATTTTGGTAAGTGTTATCTTGATAAACATCTTGGGCACCTGAAAGGCCTCGCTTCTTTTACCGCATTGCAGCAAGCGATACAGGAGTTTTGGGACGATATCAAAAAACAGATAGAACGGATGAATAAGGTGTATACCCTGATTGATGAAATTCCATCTGATAAGAACTGTAACCCTATAAAGTCCATTGTTAAGGATGAGTTTTGCCTGGACGAAGAGCAAACTATACCTGTATTGCTGGATATGGATATTATGTTGTATCTGCAGTTACTTGAGCATATTAATATCACTTCGTGCCATATGTTAATAATGGTGGCCAAACAGCTTAATTATACTGAAGCTCAACAATTACTTACCGAGTGTAAAGATGAATCAATTGATAATGACGAGCTTTTTACGCTAATTTCCAAAGAATATATTGTTGCTGATTGAGAGGGGAAATAAGAAAGCCATCCGCATAGCGCAGATGGCTTAAATGTTAGTTATTTAATACCCCTATTAAAATAACTGGTAACAAAGTAAAAAAAAATATATCCGATACCGCAAAATATTTATTTATAAATAATCTTTGTGACAGCTTTGTTACAAAATAAGCTCTGATATAGCGATTTATCAAGCGATTTTTTGTTTTAAATTTTCCGATTAATGTTTCCTGCATATCGTTATTTAGTCCAATTAATTTAAATTGGCAACGAAATTTAAGACGTATGACCAAACCCATTATTTTATCTGCATTAGCCTGCATTGCATTTATACAGGCTAAGGCCCAAACCTTGTATATGCCCCGCGATATACAAAAAGCATTTAAAAACGAAACGCGCTCGGCTGATGGCCGCCCCGGCAAAAAGTACTGGCAAAATTATGGCCGTTATAATATCAGTATTACGGCTGTGCCTCAAAATCGTACTGTAAAAGGCACAGAACAGATCACTTATGTTAATAATAGTCCGGATACTTTAAAAAGGCTTAACATGAAGCTCATCCTGAACATTCATAAACCGGGTGCCGCCCGTTTTGGCGATGCAGGGGCTGACTATCTTACACCGGGCATTCAGTTTGATAGCTTTTCAATTAATGGCGAAGCAAAAAAAGTTGCATCAGGTTCAACAAATCAAATGGTTGGTTTAAGTAAGCCGTTGATGCCTCATGATTCTGTTAAGCTTGATATTGGCTGGCATTTTGAAATTTCGAAAGAAAGCGGCCGCGAAGGAATGATCGATTCAACTACCTGCTACCTGGCTTATTTTTATCCGCGGGTGTCGGTTTATGACGATTACAATGGCTGGGACAGGCTACCTTTTTTAGATGCCCAGGAATTTTACAACGACTTTAACGACTATACCCTGCACGTTACCGCGCCTAAAAACTACGTAGTTTGGGCTACCGGTACCCTGCAAAACCCTGAAGAGGTGCTTCAGCCTGAATATGCAAAACGATTGAAGGCTTCATTCACCAGTGATTCAACTATCAATATTGCATCGGCTGCTGAGCTTGCCGCCCATAAAGTAACGGCTCAAAAGGAGATGAACACCTGGACCTGGACCGCTAATGATATCAGCGATATGGCTGTAGGCATCAGTGATCATTATGTATGGGATGCGGCCAGCGTTGTGGTTGATGACGCAACAAACCGCCGCGCCAGTATGCAGGCAGCTTTTTTAGATAGCTCGGAAGATTTTCACCATGCGGTACAAAACGGCCGTAATTCATTAAGCTGGTTGTCCCACAACTGGCCGGGCGTACCATATCCGTTCCCCAAGATGACATCGTTTCAGGGCTTTGCAGATATGGAATACCCTATGATGGTTAACGATAGCCATACCAATGATGTGCGCTTTTCGCAATTTGTGCAGGATCATGAAATAGCGCATACCTATTTTCCTTTTTACATGGGTATTAATGAAAGCCGTTATGCATTTATGGACGAGGGCTGGGCAACCACATTTGAACTGTTGATAGGAACATCAGAAGTTGGCAAAGAAAAAGCTGAAGCATTGTACAAAAATTTCCGTGTTGACAGATGGATCCATGATGCTTCAACCGCCGAAGATCAGCCGGTTATTACACCATCGAGCGAATTGAGGGGTGGGTACGGTAATAATTCATATGGTAAGCCATCATTAAGTTATTTAGCGCTGAAAGACATGCTGGGCGATCAACTATTCAAAAGAGCCCTGCATGGATATATGGACCGCTGGCATGGCAAACACCCAATACCATGGGACTATTTTAACTCTATGAGTAATATTACAGGTAAAAACCTCGATTGGTTTTTCAATAACTGGTTCTTTACTAATTACTATATTGATCTGTCGATAAAAGGTGTAACCAAAGCAGCCGGTGGTTATACAGTAGCGATTAAAAACGTGGGCGGTTTTGTAATTCCGTTTGATGTAAAAGTTACTTATGCTGATGGTTCGGGCGAGAGCATTCATCAAACCCCCGTGGTTTGGGAAAAAAATCAAAAGCAAATGGCAGTAGATATTAAAACCACTAAGATCATTAAATCAGTTACTTTAGACGGCGGCATATTTATGGATGCCGATGAAAGTAACAATACATGGAATAAATAATAAAAAAGCTTATAAAATAATAAAACCCTGCTAACTGGCAGGGTTTTATTATTTTATAATAGTACTAAATATTATGCGTTCTGTACAGAATTGTTCCAGTCATTGGCAGTCGCTTTGACTTTTGATTTCGCTTCATCCGCGGCGTCACCTGCTTTGCCTGCAAGGTCGTCGGCTTTTGATTTTGCAGCATCAACAGCTTTATCTTTAGCGTCCCAAAGGTCGCTAACAGTTCCGCTAAACTTGGTTTTAGCTTTGTCAATCACACTATTGCTGTAATCTTTAATATCACCGGCTGTTGTTTGCGCTTTGGTTTTGGCAGTATCAACCAGGTCGTTTATATAATCTGCTATATCGCCTCTTAATTCTGTTCCTTTTTCAGGAGCTAACAATAAACCCAAAGCCGCGCCAGCTGCTGCACCTACCAATAGTGCTGCTATAATTTTTGCTTGATCTTTCATGTTCTTTTCTTTGTTTTATGTGTAGTCGATTTATGATATTATTGGAATAAACAACAACAATGCCAGTTTTTATTTGAAAGTAACATTCAAATATTAAGCTGATGTACGCAGCAGGTTAACAAAAAAATAAAGCAAAAAAAAGGCACTCAAACTTTGAGTGCCTGGTAGGCTTAATGATTATATTATAATTATATAACTTTTACATTTACCGCGTTAAGACCTTTACGGCCGTTTTCAACTTCGTATTCAACGGTGTCGTTTTCACGAACTTCGTCAATAAGGCCTGTTGAATGAACAAAAATATCCGGACCACCATTGCTTGGTACTATAAATCCGAAACCTTTTGTTTCATTAAAAAATTTTACTGTTCCTTGATTTTGCATTCTTTTATTTATTAATGCCGCCAAGGTAGTTATAATTTACCGTAATCAGCAATAGCCAAAGCGTAATTTAGGTGTAAACCAAATCTGTGGGATGGTATTTGGATTTTAGATAATTGATGGTCAGGCTACTATTGCCAAATGCCCTCCCTGTATGGTATCTTCCGAATCTTTTACTATTCCCCGTATCTTTTCATCCAGTTCGTTAACGGTATGTTCTATTATATTAAAGTAACCGAAATCAATATTTTCCATCCGCATGAGGTCTAATATGCCAAGCAAGGATGCCACCGGCCTCCGCAATTCGTGCGATTGTATGATAGCTATACGGTTAAGCGCCTCTTTTTGAATATTGATTTGTTCCTCGTGTCTTTTGCGTGTAGTAATATCTGTCGAGTTAATAGCTACCCCGATTACCTCGCCGCTACTATTTTTTACCGGGATAAATGAGGTTTCTTTCCAGCAGGCATTTGGCGTTCCCGACAGCAGTTCCCACTCTCGTTTAATGGAACGGCCGGTTAATGCTATCGCAAAGTATTTCGAAAATGAGTTTACCAGGGCCGGCTCTGTATAAGCGATAATATTATCACCATTGGCCAGTTTTTTATTATATAGGCTCCTGATAAAAACCGATGCAGATTTATTGAATGCCATAACCTCAAGATTACGGCCAACCAGGATATGGGTATCTTTTGAACTGTCGAAAATTGCTTTCAACTTCATTTCCGATTCGCTGATAGACGCTTTTTGTGATTGCGACTGCTGGTGCTGCTGCTCAAGCGAACGTAAACTTGAATTAAGTTCCATGAGGTTTATAACCTGCCTGGCCAGCGTTTTTAATGATTTAATCTGTTGCTGGTTAAGTTCATGGGGTTTAAAGTCAATAACACACAGGCTGCCAAGGGCATGGCCATCTTTAGTAATCAAAGGGGCACCTGCATAAAACCTTGCTTGTGGATCCTCAACA
Source organism: Mucilaginibacter sp. Mucisp73 (assembly GCF_059491465.1). Taxonomy (NCBI): domain Bacteria; kingdom Pseudomonadati; phylum Bacteroidota; class Sphingobacteriia; order Sphingobacteriales; family Sphingobacteriaceae; genus Mucilaginibacter; species Mucilaginibacter sp. Mucisp73. The sequence continues at coordinate 1,058,956 of NZ_CP168507.1, forward strand.
ACAAGCGGGTTGGTGTTAAAGCGTTTGTCATTAAGCAGGTCGGGCACAACCAACACCTGTTTTTGGATAATGGTGTAATTACAAAATGAGAAATCACGTGGGGTACAGCTGATATTGGTGCCGGTAGCGGCTTTAAACCACTGCATGTCGGTATCGAGCAAAGTAACCAGGGCGACGGGAGTGCCGCAGATCTGAGCTGCTAATCCTACTATATCATTTAAATCAACCGCGATGTCGCTATCCAGATCCTTAAATCTCTTAACGGCACGCAGGCGCAGGGGTTCGTTATTCATTGTATATTGTATAAGGATTAGTAGGTTTTTTATATATCCAATACGAAGCCTACGCGCACTATAATAATAATGAGCTTATTAAACACATACGCAATAGTTTAGCTAATAGTTGTATAAATTACAGAATAAAAAGACATAATGGCAATGATTTTATTACAATTTAACTGGTTAATCGTACGGCTGTTAAAAACTAATCGCTCATGTGTTTAAAGAATATGTGGCATAATTCAACTTTTAGTTTTTTAAAGGTTTAAGTTTGCCAGAAAACCGCGCTCGGTTTATCTCATAAATTGAAAATTAATACATGAAGGCCTTTATATTCGACCTCAACGGCACTATGATCAATGACATGCCTTATCATACCAAAGCATGGCAATATCTTTTAAATACCGACCTTGGCGGCAGCTTTACCTGGGATGAAGTAAAACCACAGATGTACGGCAAAAATCAGGAAGTACTGGTACGTATGTTTGGCCCTAACCGCTTTACTACCGAGGAAATGAACAGGCTTTCGTACCTTAAAGAACAGCGCTACCAGGATGAGTTTTTACCCCACCTGGCACTATTGCCCGGCTTGCATGAGTTTTTGGAAAAAGCTTATCAAAACGGTATCCCTATGGCTATCGGTTCAGCCGCTATTCCTTTTAACATTGATTTTGTACTGGATAACCTTAACATCAGGCATTATTTTAAAGCAATAGTAAGCGCCGATGACGTAGTACTAAGTAAACCCCATCCAGAAACATTTTTAAAAGCTGCCGAATTGCTGAATACATTGCCCACAGATTGCATTGTGTTTGAGGATGTACCTAAAGGTGCTGAAGCTGCCGCTAATGCAGGTATGAAAGCTGTTGTACTTACTACCACCCATCAAATAGATGAGTTTTCCGAATTGCAAAACGTAATTCATTTTGCCGATGATTTTACGGATGATTTTGTTGGTAGCCTGGTATAATAAATAGCCAGGGCAAACGCATTTTAATATTTAGTGATGATGGCTTGTTGTTAATATAGCTAACGAAATAAGGTTATGATATAAGTGCCCTTGGTGCCGGTTAAATAACCCAGGTCTCATCGTCACCGGCTTTTGCCAATAACAACTATAAACATTCGGATGTGCTTAATTGCTCAGAAAATTCAGTTTAGTGTTAACCCTGTTGAAATACAAGTAATTGATTGTGAGTTGTTTGTATGTGTGTTATTTGAAAAGTGTTAACTCATGTTAACCCCATTTAGATGCGTTTAACCTGAATAAACAGCAGGGTTTGTTATTTTATTACTTGTTTTAGCGTATAATTGTTGAGTGTCTGTTTATAAACCTGACCCGGACCTTTTACGATGAAACTTAAATTCAGCCTGCTTTTGCTCCTGCACAGTATGTGCATGCAGTGATCATATTTATGCGCCGGCCATGCACTATAGCGATATTGCTTATCTGCCTAAACCGGTATCTGCCGATGCTGTCAAATCGACAAATTATATTTCGGGGCGCTAGTAGTTGATGAAAGCCCTAATTACTCAGACGAGTTGGTTAGTGCACAGCTTAATTTTAGCCGCGCACATACATTTGATCATTTCAACCCGGCTTGCGGTGCTTTGGTACATTAGGTAATTATCATAACAGCGAATTGGAGCCGCAAGATCCCAACTACTTTAAAAATAAGTTCTTTGGAACGGCAGGAGGGAGGTTGTCGGGAACTTTTTTGTGAGTAGCGGACATATCGATTTTCGCTTTATCGATTTTGAAGCGGCGAGGGAATTTATTTGTGCGAGCATCGTAACCACATCGGCATGGGGCGAATAAATAGTGAATAAGTGTCTATTATTATTGTAAAAAGCACAATTAATTTACACATTTGACTAACAATTGTAAATTAATGCGTTTTTAACAGGTATAACACAGCAAATTTGCAAGCTTATATCGAATGTTATTCTATATTTGTTTTTACCATAAAATTATTACTGTTTATAAATGCTCAAGTACTCCAAGCAAACAAGGTTATTATTAGCTGTTGATTGTATCATTTTTGGCTTTGATGGCGAAGTTTTAAAGATCCTATTGATAAAAAGAGGCTTTCAACCCGAAAAGGGAAACTGGAGCCTGATGGGCGGCTTTGTTCAGCCAGATGAAAGTCTTGATCAAAGTGCCAACCGCATTTTAAAGCAATTAACCGGTTTGGAGGGCGTGTACCTTGAACAATTATATACTTTTGGGCAACCCCAGCGTGACCCTATTGAGCGTACAGTATCTGTAGCATACTTTGCACTGGTTGACATCCATAAATATGAAGCCCAGATCAGTGATGATTACCATGCCGAATGGTTTCAGCTTAAACGCGCCCCTAAATTGATATTTGACCAGCAGGAAATGGTTGAGCAGGCTCGCAAACGCATCCGCTACAAAGCAGCTATGCACCCTATCCTGTTTGAGCTTTTGCCCACCAAGTTTACTATCCCGCAATTGCAAACTCTTTACGAAAGCGTGTTTAATACCACTATTGATAAACGTAATTTTAGTAAAAGAGTGCTGGCAACCGGTTTACTCATTAAACTGGCCGATAAGGATAAAGCAGGCTCAAAACGCGGTGCTTATTATTACCAGTTAAATATGCAAAACTATTATGCCAAGTTCCAGGCATTTATGAACTTTATTCCTAATCCCGATTCGTTATAACATTTTCTGAATCGTTTTTTTATTTCACCTTTATGCCTGTATTACCTGCAGAAGGTTTAATATTTTTGAATAACAGTCAAAACTAACTGTACCTGAGCCTATTTTATTTAACATTCTTCAACCATACCACTTTTTATCCGTATAATAGCTTTAGGCTATATCATGAACCGTTAGTCCGTTTTGCAAATATTAATTAATGAAAAAAAACGTAAGCTTTTTAGTATTACTGTTGCTTGCTGTATCTGAATGTTTCGGCCAATTCAGGGAGGTTAATAAACTAAAAAAAGACTTGCCCTTAACGCATGACAGCATACAATATGTAAATACGCTTAACAGGCTGGGGATGCTTATGTATGAGCAAAATATCGACAGTGCTTTCAATTATGCTAAAAAGGCAAGAACTATAGCTGAACGGCTTGGCTATAAGGCTGGGAAGGCCGATGCACTAAATGTTATAGGCATTGTTTATGATCTTAAAGGCAATCTACAGCTTTCACTGCGCTATTATAACGAGGCTTATAACCTTTACAAAGAATTAAATGATACCTCAAACGTTGTACAGGGGTTAATGAACATTGGCCTTGTGTTTAACGAGAACAAGGAAGATAAAAAAGCGATAAACTTTTTTAAGCGGGCATTAAACATTGGTAAAACCCTGCAGCGCGACTCTATCATGGCGTTGGTGCTGTGCAATTACCTGCTCCTATACCCCGAGCAAATCCCCAAAGATTCGGTTGAAGTTTACCTTGATAAAGCACGCGAAATTGGCACAAGGTATAAAGATAAACGTATGCTCGTTGAAGCAGACCAGGTACAGGGATTGCTATACCTTCAAAGCAACAAGCGTGAACAAGGTGTGGCGCTTTTACAAAAAGCAGTAGATAATGGTTTGGCCATGGAGCTTTATTACCTGAGCCTTGATATAGTCATGAACCTTGGCGACTTGTACTTCGAAAATAATGTTCCCAAAGCTATTGAATACTACAAACAGGGACTTTTTATCGCCGAAAAAAGCGGCTATCACTATTATGAAAAAGTCTTCGGGAAAAAATTATATGATATTTATATTGCTCAAAATAATCTGCCCGAAGTACAGCGCTACAGTTCAAAATTGCTGAAACTATATGACGACGAGGAGAAGTACACTAATACAACAGGTTTTGATTATATTGATTATGCCCTGAAAGACCAGGAACTGGAAGCTATAACCATCCGGAGCCAAAACAGGCAGGTGCTTGCGATTGTACTTGGTGTTTTATTTGTGATAACCGCCATTACCGTAATATTTACTTACCGACTGTACAACCTGAAGAAAAAGCATGGCCAAACATTGGAAGAACTTAATCACACCGTACAGCTACGAAACGAAAAGCTGCAAATAGATCATGAATTCAACAACCGGCTGGTATCTATTCTTGCGCATGATTTCAGGCAGCCAATAGGTGCACTCAAAACACTGGCAACGGTACTTAAAGACGCCGATACTTTTACACGGGAAGAGTTGATGGAATTGGTAGATACAATGGAGCATTCTTCAAATATTTCGTTGGAGATTTTTGAAAATATCTTGCAATGGATCAAACAGCAATTGTCGGGCTTTAATTACAAAGCTGTTCCATTGCCATTAAAGGATCTTATTGATGAGGCTATACAACCATTTTACTTAATGGGGAAAGACCGTGGACTTAAGTTCGTAATCACAGTGGACCCGGCCATTGTTATTCATGCCGACAAGGAGCTGGTACAGTTTATCCATCGCAATTTTATACATAACGCCATTAAGTTTTCGCCAGATAATTCAACCATTACTATAGGTGCGTCAAGCGATAACAACGATATAACTGTTTGTGTACAGGACGAAGGAAAAGGTATTTCACCCGATAAGCTGAAGTTGCTCTTTAATTTTAAAGCCAACATGCAGTACAGTAACGAAAAGGAAAAAGGCGCGGGCGTAGCGCTCATGATCTGCAAAGATTTTACCGAAAAAATGAATGGCCGGATCTGGGTTGAAAACAACAAGGAAAAAGGGGCTATTTTCTGCTACTCATTGCCCAATATTCATTAACCTCTTCATTGTAATTTTTAAATTACCTGTTGAAAAACAACATTTTAAGTTCGTAAATTTCAGTTCAAATACAGTTTGCTATAACCTGTTATTAAACCTATAATTTATGAAAACTTACTTATTACTGTTTGCAGCGCTACTGCTTTCTGCTTATTCCTTTGCCCAGCAAATACCTGCCCGCTGGGACGAGCTTGTTGCCTCAGATTTTCCCGCTGCGCTCGAAAAATCGTCGAAAACCTGCATCCTGCCCATTGGGATCCTGGAAAAACACGGCCCCCATTCCCCTTTTAGGCACCGACCTGATCCACGTACGTGAGTGGGCGGCCCACGCTGTTAAGTCGGAATATGCTGTTGTATTTCCCGATTATTTTTATGGGCAGATCAATGAGGCACGTCATCAGCCCGGAACGTTTGCGCTGCCAAGCAAAGTGATCTGGGATTTACTGGAAGCTACCTGTGATGAAATTGCGCGAAACGGGTTTGATAAAATAGTAATACTGAACGGCCATGGCGGCAACCCCGAGTTTATCCAGTTCTTTATGCAATCTCTGCTCAACAAACGTCACAACTATGCAGTATATTTTTATAACCCGCATGGTGCAGATAAGGAATACACAGATCAATACCGCAAAATGCATAAATCAGCTATTGAAGGTGATCAGCATGCCGGCGAAAGTGAAACCGCGTCGATGCTTTACTATCGCCCAGATCTGATGAAGATGGATAGAGCGGCATCGCAATCGGGCGATAATCAGCACCGTTTAAACCTGGCCAATATTTATACACCTATATGGTGGTATGCCGCTTACCCTAACCACTATGCCGGTGAAGGTGCTAAAGCTACACCCGAATTTGGCAAATTTATAGCAGAGCATGAAATAGCCAGCTTTGTACAAGCGCTCAAAGCAATTAAGGCCGATACCAGTACCATCAAATTGCAAAATGAGTTTTTTGATAAGGTAGATGCGTTGAATAAGTGATCTAAATAACCAGACTTACGAAGTAATTAAACTTCGTAAGTCTTCAATATGCTAATCAGTCCTCCTTAGCTCCCAAAACCTCGTCTATCATCCCAAAAGCTTTAGCTTCTTTAGCTATCATCCAGTAATCTCTGTCGGATACTTCATAAACCCTGTCGTAGCTTTGCCCGCTGTGTTTGGCTGTGATCTCATACAGTTCTCGCTTCATTTTAGAGATCTGCCGGGCAGCAATTTCGATATCCGATTCCTGCCCCTGCGCTCCGCCTGATGGCTGGTGCAGCATCACCCGTGAATGCGGCAACGCAGCCCGTTTGCCATTGGCACCGGCGCAAAGTAATGTCGAAGCCATTGAGGCAGCCATACCGGTACAGATAGTAGCCACATCGGGCGATATAAACTGCATAGTATCATAAATCCCCAGTCCGGCATACACAGAACCGCCCGGTGAATTGATATAGATCTGGATATCCTTTTTGGCATCGGCCGATTGCAGGAACAGCAATTGCGCCTGGATGATATTAGCCACCTGCTCATCTATCGCAGTGCCCAGGAAAATAATCCTATCCATCATCAGCCTCGAAAAAACATCCATTTGCGAGATATTGACCTGTCGCTCTTCCATAATATAGGGCGTCATACCCATCCTTAATTGGCTGTTATTTACCTGCGAAATAAACCTGTCGACATGTAAACTTTGGACACGGCGATGCCCCACCGCATATTTGCGGAACTCGTTTTGATTGATATTCATAAAATTTGATGTTTAGCGTTTACCGAACAAACGCATGACCTTTTGCCTGAAACCCGCATGCTCAGGCAAGCTGAATAGCTTTTGATGTACGGTTTCAATTTCGGCCTTAAGGCTGTTACGGCCATATTGCTGCACGAGGGCCAGAGTTTGTTTATGCCACATCACCTTATACTTAAGGCCAGGGTTGATGATCAGTTTGGCCTCGAACAATAGCGCCTCGTCAGGTGCAGCTTGGCCAAGCACATGGTCATCAATTTCTTTGATCTCATTCAATGAAGTCCTCATAAGCCAGTGATTGTTCTTTAACCTTTTCCCTTACTTTTTCAATGCATTTATACTTCTGCACAGTAGCTGATCGTTCGCCCGCGTAGCCAAACAAATCCGCAAGCTCCTTCATGGGCAGTCTATGATAATAAAAAGCGCTTAGCAACTCCATGCATTTTTTGCCGGCCGTTTCCAGGTATCTTATTAGTTTAACTGCCGATGGCTGATCTTCAGTTTCATCTGTAACATCAAAATCTTCGGCGCAATTATCAAGCGGCAGGTTATGGCGGTCACCCTTAAACTTTTTGAACCAAAGATGTTTGGCAATACCCAGCAGGTAAGCCTTTTCAGCGTTATGCGGTGACAGATCACCGTTTAACGTCTTTTCATAATAAATAACAAGGGCATCCTGAAAAATATCTTTCGCATCATCAAAAGAGCCGCCCATTTTGCTTACATATTTAGCCACTGTTGGGAAAGCGCTTTGGTAAAGCTTCGTAATGAGTTTTTCCCTTCGGGCGGCCGGTTTATCAAAAACTATCTCATGTGTCATGATCAGTGCGTTTAATAGTAAGTGCGCAAAACGAGAGATATATCACCGTGAATTTAGAAAATTATTCCCGGCAAAAGGGTAATGGAATTATTTTCATCGTTATATAGAAAAAAAACTGAAGGGATGGCTGTTGCTTTATCATAAGCTGCCCTTTTAAGACCAACACATTCCAGGTCATTTCAATACAATAAAGTACTATTGAGGGATGGCGAAAAATTATGCCTTTTTCGTAAACTCCTTCTGATACATCAGCGGACTTTTACCCGTTACCTGCTTGAAGTGTTTATGAAAAGTAGAAAAGTTATTAAAGCCGCTGTCGTAACAAAGCTGCTTGATGTTGAGCTTGTTTTCAATCAGGAGTTTGCAGGCGTAACCCACTTTTATCTCGATTACAAACTGCGAGTAGGTTTTACGGGTTTTTGATTTAAAGTACCTGCAAAACGAGTTCGCGCTCACGCCGGCGATATCGGCAATTTCTTCCAGGTAGATCTTTTTGCGGAAGTTACGTACCGAGTACTCATAAATGTTATTGAGCCTTTCGCTTTCCGATTCGTTATGATCGTATTTGAAGCCAATTGAAGTTAGATAGTTAAGCGGTGAACTGCCTGCTATGGTATTCAATGCTTTAAGCAGCATGATGATCCTTTCGGCTCCATCGGTATTGAGCATAGTGGCTAAAATAGAGGCCACCTGCTTTTTTATTTCACCTGTTATTTGCAAGCCACGTTTTGAACGTTCAAGCAGTACTTTTATTAGCTTATTTTCCGGGAGCTGAAGAAACTGATCTCCCCAAAAGTTTTCGCAAAAATGTACCACGATCGTATCAACCGGCACCTGTTCGTTGCCATTATTAAAGTACATGTCGTCAAAGCGCCAGTAATGAGGCAGGTTTGATCCAACCAGTACCATATCGCCGTCTTCAAACTGTTTAATGCTATCGCCTATAAACTGCGTTCCGCCACCTTTGATGAAATAAATCAGCTCCAGTTCGGGGTGGCAATGCCAGCGGTTATTGATATCCGGTAATACATCATGCCTTACGCTAAAGGAATGCGCAGGATCGGCAGAAACTTTAAGTAAAAGCGGCTTCATTCAGTTTTATTTACAAATAAATGGCTAAATGTAATTAAAAAATGTAAAAAAAGCTTATTTTTTAGAAAAGTGTATAATTTGTTCTTTTTTTAACATTATCTTCAACTACCAATTAAACCCGAACCAATTTGCAATGAAACCTAAGTGTATTTTAATTTCACTATTAATCTTATTTTCATTTTTTTCAAAGGCTCAAACCCACTACAAGCCCGGCTATGTTATTACTATTAACGGCCAAACCATCCGGGGGTTTATTAACGAAAAAGAGTGGGATGCCAACCCGACAGTTATCAATTTCAAAACCACGTTAAACGAGGCCGAAGTAAAAAACTTTACGCCCAATGATATCATCTATTTTGAAATCATCAACACGGTAGCGTATCAGCGTTACAGTGGTTTTGTTAGTACTGATGAAACAAATATTTCAAAATTGTCGCGCGGCCGCGATTCAAGTAAAAAGCAGGATATTATATTCTTGAAACTGCAGCAAAAAGGGCCTAACGTTTCTCTTTATTCCTATAACGATGCAATTAAAATGCGGTATTTTATAGCCGACAATAAGGCCGGCACAACCTTTGAGTTGTTATTTAAACAATATTTTATTCCCGACATGGGGCCTGTTACCCACATCGAAAATGAATTTATACCCCAGTTATATGATCTGGGCACAAAATATAACCCTTCATCGGCAGAGTTAAAACAAGAAATTGAACAGGCCAGCTATAAAACTCCTGTTTTAAGGAAAATATCACAAATGATAAACGACATGCCTGTAGACAATACGCACTACGAAACACTATCATCCTTTGATTTCTTTATTGGCGCAGGCGTATCTGGCAGTAAATTTAAATTCGGGGGCGAATTACCGTTTCGAAATGCTACCGACAGTAAAACAACGTATGGCCCAACATTTTCGGCAGGCGTTAACTTTTACACAAATGCCAAAATTGGCCGGGCCGTGTTCAGAGCTGAACTGATGTATTGGACAAGCTCTAACGAAACAATGGCCGATCTTTATTATGGTCAACCTGATAAGCCCAAAATAAAATATCATTTTGATCAGCGTAATATAACTGCATATCCGCAATTTATTTATTACTTATACAACAATAATGCAGTAAAATTTTATGGAGGTATAGGCATAACTGTAAGTTTTGCCAAATACACTCAGGTAATCAGTTCGACAAGCACATCGGCCTCAAATAATAACTTGTTATCGTTCGATAAAAATTGGCTGGGATTTCCGATAAGAACCGGTTTAATCATCAACAAAGCATTTGAGATCAATGCTTCTTATGCAATTCCTGCAACGATAAATAGCGGCGATAAAACATCGGGAAATTATTCAATTAAACAGAGCAGCTTTAAGGCGGGAATAAATTATCATTTTTTAATTAATTAAAAGATGATGTATTAACTATTTAATTGCCGTTAATAATTCATAATATTAATAAGAGCGTAAAGAAAATAAGCAATATTTAATTGAAATCTTAAATATCATAAAACCCCGAGCGATGCATTAACGTATAATTAATAAAAAAGGGGCGTTCCGTATCTCACCTCGGAACGCCCTGCAGTTATTTGATGATAACATCAACTAAATCTCAGATCATCATGTTTTTGATCTGAACTCTCCATCTTTCTCAGGGATGGGAAGGTTTTTAATATTTTGAACCTTGCCGTTCATTAAAACGGTGGCGGTCCGCCGGGGCCGCCGCCAGGAGGTGGACCACCTGGTCCGCCACGTTCCATCGTTGGTCTTTTGCCGGCAAATTTTTGCAACTTAAGTGTAAAGGTTAACAGGTAGTAACGACCCAAACGGTTACTGTTGGTTTGAGTGATGTAGCTGCCGTTTTGAGTGGTTGTATAACCGGTGTTTTCATTAAACACATCCATTACCGAAAAACGCAGGGTACCGGCATTGCCTTTTAAAAAGCGGCGCTCCACGTAAGTATTCAAAATATTAGGATTGGTAGCACCGGTATAGCCGTAATAAATCATTTTTGAATAATCATAGCTCAGCGTCCAGTCTTTAAAATAGCTTTTGCCGTTAAGGCCAAGGTTAAGGGTTTGGAAATTGCTGTTAACGTTTGCCTGTTTGATGGAGTTGCTTGAGGTATTAACGCTATAGGTAGTGCTTGCTTCGGCATCAATAACGTCGGTGATGCTTACCCTAAAGCGTGCGCCTTGAGATAATACCAGGTTTTTGGCTATATTCTTTTCGGTTGTCATGTTATAGGTAGCAGAGTCGACATTACTTATATATGAGACGTTGTTATTGTATGAAATGTTACCAATCATGAACAAATTATATTTTCTTTTTTGCCATGGCTTGGCAAACACGTAAAATCCCTGTGCCGAATAATAGCCATCGGCATTTAAATATTGAGTTAAGATGCTTCCCGCAAGCTTACTGTTAGGCGTATAATTTCTGGGATAGGTAATGGTATTGGCTACTATCTTATTATCCGTTTTGATGAACGACAGGTTGCTGAAAAACACATTACCGCTTTCAAAATTGAATTTATTGTATTTTAACGACAGCGTGTTGTTGAACTCCGGTTTCAGATCGGGGTTACCTTGTACCGGGTATGATGCGTTACTAAAATCGGTAACCGGCTGCAACTCGGTATAAGTAGGCTGGTTGCTGCTACCATTATAGTTTAAGCTAAGTGACTGACTGCGCGAAAAGTTATAAATGAACCTTGCAGTAGGCGCCCAATTGAACGTATTGTTATTAGTAGTAAATGGTATGCCATCAACTATCGACGATCCTTTTAATAGCGTAGGCTGTGCTACCACACCCAGGGTATAGTTATATTTCTTGTCGATAAAACGGTAGTTAAGCCCAAACCGGTTGGTAACAAAGGTAGAATTGTAGTTATTGCTCAGTAAGCCGTACCGGTTTATATTTCCGTCATCAGCCAGGGTATCGGTTGCCCTGTCGGCAGTGGTGTAAGCATAATGATATGCATAGTTAAGTTCCAGGTAACCTTTTTTACTCACAGGCTCCATATATGATACTGTAGTCCCCACGCTATCGGTACGGCTATCGGTATTAATAAACTGGTTTAAAGGCGCATTCCGGACTCCGTCAATATAGGTGTAAACCGGGTTTTGATATTTGTTAATGGTATAGCTGCCTGTTCCAACATTTACGCTAAAGTTGCGTCCGTGACTGTTAAACCTATGATTAAATAATACATTAACGCCATAGTTGGGCTCCGTTGATTTACTAAGGTTGGCGAGGCTGTAGTTTGATACCGTTTCCGAATTCCGGAGCAGCAAGCTGGTTGCATCAGATGTAGTATTGATACTTGCGTAAGCATACGTTGGGGTAATTTTTACATAATTTACCGTATCTGGCTTGTACTCAATGTTGAAGTTTACCCGGTGGTTAAGCTTTTCGTCCTGCTGGTTATTGGTTTGTGTATTGGTGCTCGGGTTGGTTGATGAAAGATTATTTTGAATGGTACTGCTGATGGTGTTCACCGAATTATCGGCAAAGCTGTAACTACCATAAGCGGTAATCTTCTTACCCCAGCTATCGCGATAATTGAACCCGAATGAACGTGCGGTAGTGATCCCGTTTGATGAATTACTATTACCTCCCGGAGGCCCACCCGGTCCGCCGCCTCTTGGACCACCACCCCCAAAGCTAAACAGATTGGTATTGGTATTGTTAAGGTTACCTAAAAAGGCAAGCTGCCTGTTGCCGTTAAAGCTAAACACATTGGCCGAAGCCACATACCTGTTGCTCTCCTTATCGCTTGAGACACCGGGAATGGCATCACGGCCCCCTCCTAAGCTGGCCTGACCAAAGTAACCATAGTTTTTATTTTGCTTAATGGTAATGTTCAGTACCTTATCCGGTTCGCCGGTTTTTACACCTGTGAGATTTGCCTGATCGCCATAGTCATCAATGATCTGGATATTTTGTACGATATCGGCAGGTAGGTTTTTAGTGGCTGTTTTAACATCGCCTCCAAAAAAATCCTTGCCGTTAACACGCACTTTAGTCACGCTTTTGCCCTGAGCGGTGATATTGCCGTCTTTATCAACATCCATGCCCGGCAGCTTTTTAATTACATCTTCAACAGGGGCATTATCGCGCACCTTGTAAGCATCGGCGTTAAATTCAATGGTATCCTCCTTCAATTTTACCGGGTTCACATCCGCAATAACAACAGTATTAAGCATGGTTGTTTCTATTTTCAGAATAACCGGAGGTAAATTAACCGGCTTGTTATCATTAGCCAGTACAAACCTGCGCCTGAGCGGTTGATAGCCTATCGAGCTAAAAACTAAGCTAAACTGGCTTACTGTTACATTGTTAAAGGTAAAAGTACCGTCGGTGCCGGTAATAACGGTGGTACTATCGGTTCCGGTAAGCATTTTTACAGTGGTACCTGCAACCAGGTAACCGGTAGAGTCTTTTACGACACCTTTAACCGTACGACCGGTTTCGGCTTTTGCGTTAAACGGTGTAGTAAACGCTAAGACAATAATTACTGCTAAGGAGTATAGGATTTTCATTTTATGCTGATTAACAGTCCCAAAACAATAGCAATAATTTTAGTGTAAAAAACGGAATAGACGGGCGTTGTTTATGTATAGACGGGATACAGCTTTTTGCCTATAAACGCGGACTGTTACCCTACGAAAGGTTGATAGAAGTCTTTAAAGATCAGATCAAAGCGCTCATCGGTGATTTTTGCCTCCCGGGCGATTATAATTGTCTTATAGTCTTATTGATTTGTAATATTGCCGAATTATATCTGTAAATTTATTTGTAGTGCACCGTGTTGTAAATCCCTTCAATGAGCCTTAAATCAAAAAGCAATACCATTACCGTCCTCATTCATATCTTAATATGGGTGGTGTTTGGACTGCTACTGTTCTTTTACCAGCCGCTTACCTGGAATGTTGAATTTCCGTACCAGTTTTGGATCAAACAAGCGGTTACCTTTTTTATACTCGTTGCAGCATATTATTTTAACAGCAAATTACTTGTTCCGCGATTTTTGTTGCATGACCGCACCGGCATGTACTTTATGGCCGTTGTAGGCGTAGTAATAGTTTTTTTATTGCTTAACAGTTGGGCCGATAAAGCGCTGCATATGCATGAGCACATGGAAGCGGTTTTTCACCGGCAGCACCGCCCGCCAAAACCAAAAGACCGCGGGGGCTGGGATATTTTTGGTACCGTTATAGTGGCGTTGGTGTTAGGGATTAGCACCAGCATTACCGCAATCCAAAAATGGCAGATGGATATCCGCCTGCGCCAGGCGCTGGAACAGGATAAGATCAGCTCAGAATTATCATTCCTGAAAGCCCAGATCAACCCTCATTTCTTTTTCAATACGCTTAATAACATTTATGCTCTTACTCATGTTAATGCCGAAACATCGCGCAAGGCATTGCACCAGCTTTCGCGCATGATGCGGTATGTGTTATATGATACGCAGCATGGCACCGCATTATTAAGCCAGGAGATAGCTTTTATCAAAGACTACATCAGCCTTATGGAACTGCGCCTTACCGAAAAAGTAACCGTTATTTTTACTCCGCCTGCACATACCGATGATGTAACCGTGGCCCCAATGATTTTTTTACCTTTTGTAGAAAACGCCTTTAAACACGGTATCAGCGCTACAGAGCCGAGTGCTATCCGCATCATTATCGATCAACATGATAGCCTGCTGGAGTTAAAGGTAGAGAATGGTATCTATAAAGATCATAACCCAAGCATTGGCGAAAATAAAGGTATCGGTTTAACCAATACCATTCGCCGGCTTGATTTGCTCTATACAGGAAAATATAAACTGGATATTACTGAGGATGTAACCGCCAATATCTATACCGTTCACTTAACCCTTAACCTGTCATGATAATTAACTGCATAGCGATTGATGATGAGCCGCTTGCGCTGGGCCTGGTTTGTGCTTTTATCGAGCAAACCCCCTTCCTGAAACTGATTGGCCGTTATAGCAGTGCCGTAGAGGCGCTTGTTGGCTTGCAGGATCAAAAGGTTGATCTTATTTTTTTGGACATCCAAATGCCTAACCTCAATGGCATGGAGCTGGCCCGGGTGCTTGACAGCCGCGGAGCAACTAAACCCCGCATTATTTTTACCACCGCCTACAACCAGTTTGCTATTGAAGGCTACCGGGTTGATGCTCTCGATTACCTGCTCAAGCCTTTTAACTACGAAGAGTTTCTGCATGCTTCAAATAAAGCCCTAACTTATTTTGAATTGGTGAATCGCTCAAATAATCCTGCAACTGCCGCCGCCGAACACGCTGAAGAAGAGGAGTACTTGTTTTTAAAGATCGAATACCAACTGGTACGTATAGCCCTTAACGAGATCTTATATATTGAAGGACTGAAAGATTATGTAAAAATCTATCTTCAGGATAAAGAAAAACCATTGCTTTCCCTCACCAGTTTAAAAGCTTTGGAAGAAAAACTGCCATCCAAACGTTTTATGCGTGTACATCGTTCATTCATTGTATCGCTCAATAAAATCAATTCCATTACCCGCAATGCCTTGCAGATAGGTAAAGTGAACATTACCGTTGGGGATCAGTATAAAGAAGCCTTCGGGGTATTTTTGAGCAAGTGGAATTGACCCGGGATCTGATTACTGGATTTTTGAATGCTGCCTGAAGATTAACTGAGCCATTCGATACTCTGCCCCTGCGATCGTGCCTCCACGATCGCCTTCAAAGCCATCAACTTTCAATGTTAATAAAGCGATTCGTGAGGACACGAATCCAGGGAATCCAATAATCCCCTAACCCCCGGTTCAGACAAAATCCTGGTACAGACAAACAAAATCCATTCTGCACAGGTTCACCCTATTGCAATTTTTCACCTCATTTTTACATCATTAAATAATATTCCCTACTTTTAAATTATGCAAAAGGTAAGTGAACTACAGGTAAGCGTATCAGACTTGAAAGCTTTTGAAGCTTTAGCCAATATACCCGATGATCAGCTGCAGTGGCTGATTGATAAAAGCGAGATCTTAACATTTGAAGATGGTGAATACCTGATGGAGCCGGGGCAGGACCTTACAGGCCCGCATTTTATCATCGAAGGCAATATGCGCTTCTTTATGATGCAGCAGGGCTCGCGCCGTGATTATACCCTGGTTGAAAAAGGAAGTATCACCGGTTATATGCCCTATTCCCGCGGACTCATAGCCAAAGGTTATGCCCAGGCTGTTGGTGAACTAACGGTATTGAGCTATCCTACGGGCGAGATCATGGAGATGATCCGGAACCACTTTGAGCTTACCCAGGCGCTGGTTCATATCATGACTAC
This sequence comes from Mucilaginibacter sp. Mucisp73, assembly GCF_059491465.1. Classification (NCBI taxonomy): domain Bacteria; kingdom Pseudomonadati; phylum Bacteroidota; class Sphingobacteriia; order Sphingobacteriales; family Sphingobacteriaceae; genus Mucilaginibacter; species Mucilaginibacter sp. Mucisp73. Next base: position 1,074,957 of record NZ_CP168507.1, read on the forward strand.
CCGCGTACGTGATTTTACTGCCATGCAACAGCAAAATGATAAAATGATGGCCTTGGGTAAATTATCGGCTGGTTTGGCTCATGAGCTTAATAACCCGGCATCGGCCATTGTACGCGACTCGTTATCATTAAGAAAGCACCTGCGTATGGTGCCTGCCCATCTGAAAAATATGTTTGCCATAAGGGCGAGTGATGAGCAGGTTGATGGTTTGACCGACGAGTTGTTCAGGATTCTGAATAAAAAGGAATGCTATACCCGCCTTACACTAAAACAGCGTACCCAGCTTGAAGACGAAATATCAGAATGGCTGGAAGATAACGGTGTTGAGGATGCCTATGATATAGCCGAAAGTTTTGTTGACTTTAGCTTTACGACCGAAAATCTGGAGGCACTAAAATCGCACATTCCTGAACATGCGGTACCCATCATTATGGGCTGGCTTAGTGCCAAGCTTATGGGCGAAAAGATGATTGAAGATATCCAGGAGTCTGCACGGCGTATTGCCGAATTGGTAAGTTCCGTTAAAACGTTTACCCATATGGACCGCGCGCAGGATAAGCAGTATGCCGATATCCACGTAGGGATCCGTAACACGATTACCATGTTGGGTTACAAGATCAGGAAGGAAAATATTACCGTAATTGAAGAGTTTGATGAAACCCTGCCCGAAGTGAAAGCGCTTATCGGCGAACTTAACCAGGTTTGGACCAACCTGGTTGATAATGCCCTTGATGCCATGGAAATAAATGAGAGAGGCACACTTACCATCCGCACAAAAAAAGATAACGACTTTGTTGAAGTAAGAATCATTGATGATGGGCCCGGCATCCCCGAAGATAATATCAGCCAGATCTACGATCCGTTCTTTACCACAAAAGAAATGGGCAAAGGTACCGGTATGGGCCTTGAAGTGGTGCAGCGTATTGTGAAGCAGCACCGCGGTTCAATAAAGGTAAAATCAAGACCCGGGCATACCGAGTTTATAGTTTGCTTCCCGATAAATGGTTAGCAAAAAACTGATTTTACCAAAAATATTAGTTAATTTGCCTGCATATTTACCCTATGAGCCGTCCGATAATATTTTCCATAGATGATGATCCGCAGGTACTGCGGTCAATAAGCCGCGATTTAAAGTCGCAGTATGGCAAAGAATATAAAATACTAAGCACAACATCGGCAAATGAGGCATATGATACCCTTATTGAACTGAAAAACAGTTCGGAGGTGGTCGCCTTATTTTTGTGCGATCAGCGCATGCCCGAAATGGAAGGCGTTAAATTTCTGGAGAAAGCGAAAAAAGTATTCCCCGAAGCTAAACGTGTACTACTGACCGCCTACTCCGATACTGATGCCGCCATTAAAGCCATCAACGATGTGCAGCTTGATTATTACCTGATGAAGCCATGGAATCCTCCCGAGGAAAAGCTTTACCCGGTAATTAATGACCTGCTTGGCGACTGGCACAGCCACTACATCCCCGAATTTGTGGGTATGAAGCTGGTAGGTTACCAGTTTTCGCCTCAATCGCACGTTATAAAAGATTTTTTAGCCGGTAACCTGATCCCTTATCGCTGGTTTGATATCGAAAAAAATATCGATTCGGCCAGTTTGCTTACCATCAATAACCGCACAACCGATGATTTGCCGATGGTTATATTTGAGGATGGCAGTTGTTTAACAAAACCAACCATAAGGGATATTGCCGATAAAATGGGTAAAAATCCAACCCAGCTCACTGATGTTTATGACGTGGTGATCATTGGTGCCGGCCCTGCAGGGTTGGCTGCTGCCGTATATGGTTCATCAGAAGGCTTAAAAACTTTATTGATTGAGCGTAAAGCACCGGGCGGACAGGCCGGTACCAGCTCCCGTATTGAAAATTATCTGGGTTTCCCGGCAGGTTTAAGCGGCGCCGATCTTACCCGTCGCGCCATAAGTCAGGCTATGCGTTTAGGCGCCGAATTTTTATCACCCCAATCTGTAAGCGATATCAAACAAAAAGATGGCTACAAAACCATTATTTTGGATGACGGGCCCGAGATCATCAGCCGTACAGTAGTAATTACCACCGGGGTTGATTACCGCAAGCTGGAAGTTAAAGGCGTTGATAACTTTACCGGGGCAGGTATTTATTATGGCGCCGCGACTACCGAAGCTTCGGCATGTACAGGTAAAGAGGTGTTTGTAATTGGCGGAGGTAACTCGGCCGGACAGGCAGCTATGTACCTTTCCAAATTTGCAAAAAACGTGCATATTATTATCCGCAGGGATGATTTGACGGCAACCATGTCTGCCTACCTGATCAACCAGATTGCCGATACGCCCAATATAAAGGTTATGCCAAATACCGAGGTAATTGAGGCCGAAGGTACCAACTGCCTTGAAAAGCTTACGGTACAAAACTGTAAAACCAAAGAATCTGAGGTTAAAACGGCTAACGCATTGTATATATTTATTGGCGCTAAACCTTATACCGACTGGATAAAGCTGGATATTATTAAAAACAGTAAAGACTTTATTGAAACCGGCCGTGAGTTGCGCAGCTATGAAAGCTTTGGAAAAGTTTGGAAGCTTAAACGCGATCCGTTCCTGTTAGAAACCAGTTGCCCGGGTATATTTGCGGCCGGCGATGTGCGTGCCGGGGCTATGAACCGCGTGGCATCTGCCGTAGGCGAAGGCTCAATGGCTATAAGTTTTGTACATAAATATCTTGCCGAAGTTTAAATTATTAATCACTACATACACCTATGGAAGAAACCTGTGCCCACATCGAAGCTGTTGAAAGCATAACCGAGCCCAAAGGCTACGTTTGTGAGGAATGCATAAAGCATCACGGTTCATGGCTGCACCTGCGTACCTGCCAAACCTGCGGCGTTACGCTTTGCTGCGATAGTTCACCCAATACGCATATGACTAAGCATTTCCACGCTACAGGCCATCCCGTAGTTATATCTGCCGAACCAGGTGAGCGCTGGCTATGGTGTTATGTAGATGAAGCCGTTAAAGGATATTAATTGGAAGTCGGAAGTCTTGAGTTCGAAGTTTTAAGTCCCAAATTGGGAGTTTTACAGTTTTGGTGTTAGTTAAAAGAAATTCCTTTCCTGGCTCTTGATTTCTTATCTCTCCATTATCCCTTAAACGACAGTGCTTTATCCAATGACCATGGACCGGAGCCTAAAATGGTAAATAGTATAAGCAGAGCCAGAGCTGTAATTGATGGCCATAACATGGTATTGATAGGTTCCTGGAAAATCCCTGTTAAAAATACTGCGCCCACCAATATAGGGATCTGAATAATGCAGCCCAAACGGGTTAATATACCCATGGCTATGAGTATACCACCAACCATGTGGGCAAATGATACATAGTATACCAGGATCATCAGCATATCTGGCGATACATTAATAACATCCTGATCGGTAATAATACCTCGCAGGTATGATGTATTTTCCATAAAAGTTATGCCTTTCACTAACAAAAATACGCCAAGAACAATACGCACAATATCCAAAACTTTAGGGTGATGAGTGTCGCCCCAGTGTTCAATTTTATGAACCAGATTCATAAAGCCCTCCTTTTAGTTTAATAATTGGTTATCAGCAACCCAGGGGCGATCAGGGAGATCAAGCGACCGAAATGCTTCTACTAAATTTAGTAACAAGTTTGTTATAAAACAAGTTTTAAGGAGAGGAAAAAAATTCGCAGACTCAAGCACGGATACTTAAACCTGTAATCGCGTTGACCGGCACTTACAGATCATACTCTGCCAGCCAACCCCGCAATCTGGTCAAATCTTTTTTTAAAGCGGTCGAAAACTCATCTTTACTAATAGACAGCTCACGTTTACCATCCTCTGCCCCGCCTAAGGGATATTCGCAGTGCAGGCTCATGGGGCCATTGATATTATACTGTTTCAGCAGGCCAAAGTATTTCTTAAAATCAACCATCCCCTCGCCTAATGGCACACTTTTCACCTGCCATTTGTCGCCCCTTTTCTCCCAGTAAAAATCTTTTACATTGATTGTTTTGGAATAAGCCTTTAACAGATCAAGTGTAACAGGCCAGGTATCGGCACCTTCGGTTGTGGCATGTCTTACATCGTACTGACAACCGATGTTATTAGGATCAAGCCCTTCAAGGCTCAGCCATAAATCCCATTGTGATGCTCCAAACAAGTCGCCGGAGTGGTTTTGATAGCCGCCGTGTATGTCATACTTTTTGTTGAGCCCTGCAAGACCGGCCAGTTGCTTATTGATAGCCCTGATATTGGCAGGTACACTGGTAGCCTTATCATAATCAAACCAGGCGGTACGATAATATTTAATGCCCAATGCTGATGCCGTTTTCAGGATCGCTTCGGTGTATTTTTCATCAGCAGTTTTAATATTGGTTACTATGGTATAAACCTTGAGCCCGGCTTTTTCAATAGCTTCAACCGCTTTAGGCAGGTCATCGGCAACACGTTCGGGCAGTACATGGCCATCGGGCCTTACGGTAAGATCGATTCCGTCAGAACCAAGCTGTGCCGCCAAAGCGGCCATATCGGCATAATTAAGCCAATGCATATGTTTAGAAAATATACTCACTTTTATTTTTTCACCCGGAGAGAGATTGCCAACAGCAGCGCCGGAATCTAAAGATGAAGGCTTAGCCAAAGCACTTAAACCCAAAGGCAAGCCGGCAACAGCTATCGCGGCCGAAGCAATAAATTTTTTGCGACTGATGTTTTCCATAGATGTTAAAATTGGTGATGCAATATGCCACTTTTTGTTGTGATTGTTTCCTGATTTTACCCACCTTTATCCAAACCTATTTATCATGATATTATTCTGGTACAGCGTGATACTGTTTGTATCCACCTTAGCGCTTAACTTTTATCTGCTTATCGGCTTTAAACAAATTAAACAGGTAAGCCGACAACCTGTGATGGACAATCCCCCACCCCTTGCCATCATTATAGCTGTGCGAAACGAGGAGGAAGACCTTGAAAAAGCCTTGCAAAGCGTTTGCCATATCAATTATCCTAAGCATCGCCTTATTGCAGTGAACGACCGCTCAACCGACCGTACCGCCGACATCCTGAAAGATTTTAGCTTACGCTATCCAAAACTTCAGGTGACTACGATAGACACTTTGCCCGACGGATGGCTTGGTAAAAACAACGCACTTTACCAGGGTTACCTTAGCAGTACTGAAGAATGGATGCTTTTTGCCGATGCTGATATCGTTTTTCATCCTGATGCTATTAACCAGGCTGTCGGTTATGCAGTTAAACACGAGGTTGATCATTTAACCATGTTACCTGAGTTGATCTCCCGGTCGTCAATTTTAAACAGTGTATTTGCCACATTAAGTATTATGCTCATGATTGCCATGAAACCATGGGAGGCCAAAAACCCGAAATCAAAAGCATCGTCGGGCATAGGGGCTTTCAATTTGGTCAGACGTACAGCTTATGAAAAAATTGGCACGCATGTACGCATAAAACTGCGCCCGGATGATGATCTTCAACTTGGTCAATTGATAAAAAAAGAAGGTTTACGGCAGGATGTTTTAGCCGGTAAGGGTTACGTTTGCCTGGAATGGTATAAAAATCTTGGTGAGCTTGGGCGCGGTGTGCAGAAAAACTCATTTGCTGTTGCCAACTATAATCTTGTGCAAGCCATTATTAACGTGCTGAATATGTTATTAACAGTAGCTCTGCCCATGCCGTTGATGTTTATTTTCGGCACTGCAGGTATCCGCATCATGGCTGCTATTATGCTGGTATCCCATATTATTTATATGATGATAGTGCCACCAAATAAGTGGTGGTATGCATTCATGATACCCTTTTCGGGGCTATTTCTGGCCTGGCATTTTTTAAAAGCATCAATAATAACAGTTGTACAGGGCGGCATTTACTGGCGCGAGAGTTTTTACTCGCTTGATATGTTGAGGGGAAAGTGATAAAATTGGGTTTATTACGATCCCGACATCTTATACCGAATGACGGAACGGAGATGTCATTTCTCAATCAAAGCCCAACGAATTTCAAAACTCAGAAGCGATATGCCCGTCAAATTTAAATTCCAATCACATTACATTAAAGCGTTTTAAAACACTATTTTTAGCGCCTCAAATATTGGTGCTTGAATATCAGTAAAATGATGTTCAGGAACACCGATCATATACGGTTAACAGCAACATAAAAATGAAAGTTTTAAAATTTGGTGGGACATCAGTAGGTAGCCCCGCCCGGATGAAAGCGCTGCTTGATATCATTAACCCGGCCGAGCGCCAGGTAGTGGTGCTATCGGCAGTGTCAGGCACAACAAACAGCCTCGTAGAAATTGGACAAGCATATCTCGCCGGCGATAAGAAGAAGGCAGTGCAGCTTATTACTATCCTAAAGGATAAGTACGAAATTTTTATTAAGGAATTGTTTGCGAAACCCGAATTTTTAGCCCAGGGCAAAGAGGTTATCGACTATCATTTTTCGTTGCTCAGCAACCTGGCCAATGATCTTTTCACCCATATTGAAGATAAGATCATCGTTGCACAGGGCGAACTGCTTTCAACTACCCTCTATCATGTTTATTTAAAGGAGATAGGTATCCCATCGGTATTGCTGCCTGCCCTGGATTTTATGAAGATAGATGAGGATAATGAGCCCATTGTTGATCATATTACCGAAAACCTGCTCCCGCTGCTTGATAAGCACCCCGAAGTAAACTTGTTTATTACCCAGGGATATATTTGCCGCAATGCTTATGGTGAGATAGATAACCTGCGCCGCGGCGGCAGCGATTATACCGCTTCATTGATTGGTGCCGGCATCCGCAGCGAAGAGGTACAGATCTGGACAGATATCGACGGCATGCACAATAACGACCCGCGGATTGTAAAAGGCACACAGCCTATTGCTCAGCTATCGTTTGATGAAGCTGCTGAGCTTGCCTATTTTGGTGCCAAAATTCTGCACCCGCAAAGCGTGTTCCCTGCTCAAAAATATAAGATCCCGGTTCGTTTATTAAACACAATGGATCCTAAAGCGCTGGGTACCCTGATCACCAATACCAGCGAAAAGGACAAGATCAAATCTATAGCTGCTAAGGATGCCATCACGGCTATCAAGATCCAATCGAGCAGGATGCTTTTGGCACATGGCTTTTTACGCAAGGTATTCGAGGTATTTGAACGTTATAAAACATCTATCGATATGATCACCACATCAGAAGTTGGTGTTTCTGTTACCATCGATGATACCACTTACCTGGGCGACATCACCAAAGAATTAAACGCTTACGGTTCGGTGGAAATTGATGTAAACCAAACCATTATTTGTGTGGTAGGTGATTTCGGGGCCGAAAAACATGGGTATGCCGCACGTGTGCTTGAAGCTGTTAAACATATCCCTTTAAGGATGATATCATACGGTGGCAGTGATCACAACCTGTCGTTACTGGTTAAAACAGAGGATAAGGTTGAGGCTTTAAGGAGTTTACATAACAGGCTGTTTTAAACCCCCTTTAAATCTCCCCCGGTAGGGGAGACTTTTCTTTTTTTAATAATTTTTCGGGCCATTAATTAAAAGTCCTCCCTACCGGGGAGGATTTAGGTGGGGCCGGTTTAGTTTAGATATTACCCATGTTCACAAGTAAAACTATAGATAAATTCAACGGCTTAGATACCCCGTTTTATTACTACGATCTCGAGGTGCTTAAAAACACCCTAAGCGCCTGCCGCGATGCATCTGCAAAGCATGGTTTCCATGTGCATTATGCCATGAAGGCCAACTTTAACCCAAAAGTCATTGACACCATACAAACCTATGGCTTTGGCGCCGATTGCGTGAGCGGTAATGAAGTTCGGGCAGCCATTGATCATGGCTTTGATAAAAGCAAAGTTGTATTTGCAGGTGTAGGCAAATCAGACCGTGAAATAAACCTGGCCCTTGATGCGGATATCTTCTGCTTCAATGTCGAATCCATTCAGGAGCTTTTCATTATTGATGGCCTTGCTAAAGCAAAAAACAAAAAAGCCGGTGTGGCTATCCGCATTAACCCGAATGTTGATGCACATACTCACCATTTCATCACCACCGGACTTGATGAAAACAAGTTCGGCATCAATACCTGGCAATTACCTGATGTTGCTGCTGCTTTGCGCAAATGTGATAACCTGCAATTTTTAGGGATCCACTTCCATATTGGTTCACAAATTACCGACCTTGAAGTTTACAAAAACCTGTGTACCCGCATTAATGAAATGCAGGATTGGTTTGAAGATCGTGGCTTCTCGATAAAAGTGCTTAATACCGGCGGTGGCCTCGGGGTTGATTATTACAGCCCGGATAACAACATAGCTGATTTTGAAGCCTACTTCCAGGTGTTTAAAAACTTCCTGAATGTTAAGCCGGGACAAGAAGTACATTTTGAGCTTGGCCGTGCACTGGTAGCCCAAAGTGCTTCGCTTATATCGCGTGTATTGTATGTTAAAAACGGGCAGAAAAAGAACTTCCTGATCCTTGACGCCGGCATGACCGAGCTGATTCGTCCGATGCTTTATCAGGCTTATCACCAGATAGAGAATTTAAGCCGGAAGTCGGAAAGTTCGGAAGCCGGAAAGTCCGAAAGTTTAAAGTATGACGTTGTTGGGCCGATATGTGAAAGCACGGATTGTTTTCAGAAGGATGTGAGCCTGCCTGAGTCATTCCGCGGCGACTTGATAGCTGTACGTACCGCTGGCGCTTATGGTGAGGTGATGGCATCAGGCTATAACCTGCGCGACAGAGTTGGCAGCGTTTATTCTGAATAAGCTATCTGAACCTGTGGCCAAGTCTTAGCTGTACATAGGTACCAGCTTCAACAACGGCCATATAATTTTAATCTGCATAAAATAACGGTTGGGTCGGCATTTTCATTAATGGTTAATGATGCCGAAGTATGCTGAATAAATACCTGGCAAATACCGGTTTTTAACTCTTGTATTTGAGGCAATGCATTCATTACTTCGCTGTCATAAGATGGGAGCCTTTTTTGCGCTCCCTAAGCTGAAGCATTTGCTGAAATATTTTCATAAACAGTTTGCTTCATAACAGTGTTGCAAACATATCTATAAAGATTGTTCCGTTTTGTTTTGAATGGTGTGCCAATTAAAAAATTGTTTACAGGTTTACATTGCTTACGCAGCGATGGCGGGATTCAGATCATCGCTTTCAACTGAGAACAGGCGATTAATGAACGCCTTTATCTTTTCGATGAAACTTTTCCTGACCGGTTTTTCAACCCTTTGAATTTGATCATCGTCCGGAGGATTTGGGGTATCTGCATCCTGCATTTCTTCCAAAACAATTTCACGGATCTCAGGGTCACGGTTTACGATCTCATCCAATTCGGTGAGCTCGTTAAAGGTGGCTATACCGTTTTTTTGCCGCTTAATAAGTATTTCAAAACGGTCCTGGTTGAAAGTACGCCTTTCCAGTTGCTTGCCGTGTCTCATGATATATACAGTAATCTTTATTAAGAACTCAAATTAAGTGCCATGTATTTATGATATTGATATTCAATTAATTGCTGTTGTTTTTAATGCAATAATGTGCATCGTTATGATACATTTATTGTTCGTTTTCGTGCAGGGGTATCTATTATTTAAATAGGTTTTGATGAGCCGTATTGGTACTTTTAACGTAAATATCTGTTAGTTATGAATTGGTGGCCATATGAAAAATTTTCCATTATAAGTCCGCTCAACCCCGAAGAGGTAAGATTAAGATTGACAGAACAAGTAAGCCCCTGCTTTCACAGGAAGTTTCTTTGAACAATTAACCAACAGGTATCCCACTCCTTTTAAAAGGTATGTAAATATTAGTGAGTTTAAAATTGAACCCGTAGTTGTTGGTAGGAATTCGTTTATACCTTTGATAAAGGGGCGCGTGGAGTTTGCGGAAACGGGAAGTTGTCTTTATATAACCATGGCTATGCACCAGGAAATAGAATATATTATCATTGGAATGGCTGCTTTTTTAATGGTCGCGGGTTTTGGCGGTTGGATACATTCTTCAATGTCTGATAGGTTTGATCCTTTATCAATAACTCCATTTGGTATGTTGGTATTCATTTATCTTATTATGATATATGGCTTCAACTCGGAAAGTAATAGCTGTAAATCTTTTTTATTAGAATTATTAGAAGGAGATTATGAGCGATAGCACTACCACAAAACAAATACAGGGCATAGCCCCCTTGCTTCAGGTTTTTGATATGCCCGTGGCCTTAGGATTTTACCGCGATGTGCTGGGTTTTGAAATAGTGCAGGCATCGGGCGAAGGAGATGATGTTGATTGGGTTTTATTGAAACTTAATGGTATAGAACTAATGCTCAACACCGCGTACGAAAAGCCAGGCCGCCCTTTCGAGCCCGATGAACAGCGTGTTTCTGCCCATGCCGATACTTCACTTTATTTTGGCCACCCCGACATTGATATACTATACAGCTATTTATTAAGTAAGGGCATGCACCTTAAACAACCTCAAATTACGGGTTATGGCTGGAAAGCCATTTATCTGCTTGATCCGGATGGATATCTGTTGTGCTTCCACTGGCTTGTACCATAATATTATAACCGCTCATAGTGAGATTCCGGCCCGTCTGCTGCAAGGGGAACTGTTCCGTAGAAAGTGAGTATTTTGCCTTCTATCCTAAAAAATGTGATGCTGTTGCTGGAGGTATCATTGTCATACATGATCTGCTCATGTGCATTGTCATATTTACGGGTACGATAAGTGCCGCTGTTTATCAGGGTGTCTTTTTTAAATCGTTTGTAGGTACTGGCGGTAAAAACAATAATGTTGCCGTTGCCTGCCTTTATCGAATTGGGATCTTTAGGAGGTTCGCAGTAGCAACTGGTGCCGCGGTACTCCCACCTGCCAATCAACTGATCATTATTAGGGGTATTGTCTTTTTTACAGCCTGATAAAACGGCGAGCACGCCAAATAAAAACAGCTTTTTCATAGCATAAGGTTTATAATACTTTACGTTAATACCAGGCAAAACGCTACAAATTAACTTTGTTAGTAACACTTTCAATACACAATCTGCAGGCATCAATTAATTGATAACTTTGGTGTAAACCAATGTATTTCCTATAAAATTTATGAAGCAGCATAACTTATCAAGGCGCAGGTTTATTGGCAGCAGCGCACTTGCCGCAGCGGGGCTTTTAGCATTTTCAAAATCATCATTCGCCGGCGTGGTTTCAGGCAGGGTTGATAAACCCAACTCGCTTATCAATGGCGTACAAATAGGCGTGATCACCTACTCATTCAGGAGCATGCCGGGCACAATCGAAGATTTACTGAGGTACTGTATCGACTGTAATATTAACGCCATTGAACTTATGGGCGATGCCGCCGAAATGTACGCCGGTGCCCCTAAACATGAAGCTGGCGAAGGCTGGGCTGCATTTGGGAAAAAGATGGCCGAATGGCGCGTCTCCGCGCCAATGGATAAATTTAAGGAGATCAGGAAGATGTACCATGATGCCGGTGTCAATATTTATGCCTGGAAACCCAATGCCCTCGGTACTAAAAACAGCGATGCCGAAATTGATTATGCCTTTAACGCAGGGAAAGCTTTGGGTGTAAATCATGTAACTGTTGAGTTGCCTGATGAGGTTCAAACCAAACGCCTTGGTGATATAGCCGCCAAACATAAAATGATGGTTGGCTACCATGCCCACACCCAGGCCACGCCAACCCTTTGGGACGCGGCCCTGGCCCAGTCAAAGTATAACGGAATTAATTTGGATATCGGCCATTATGTGGCAGGTACCAGCAGCAGCCCCGTTCCCTTTATTGAAAAATATCATGACCGTATAACCAGTATGCACATCAAAGACCGTAAGTTTCATGACGGTCCCAATCAGCCCTGGGGGCAGGGAGATACCCCGATAAAAGAAGTGCTGCAACTGCTTAAAAATAACCATTATAAATTCCCGGCCACTATTGAGCTGGAGTACAAGATACCTGAAGGATCAGATGCGGTAAAAGAGGTGAAAATTTGCAGGCAGTTTGCTGCTGATGCACTGGCATAAAGTATTATATTAGTTTATCCGTGATTTGTAAATTTATGTTTATTTGAATATAGATATGGATAACTCATGTAAACTAAAGTTGGAGTGGATTCCTGCCGCTTATAGCAGAATAACAGACCATAGTTTTAACGATACGTCGGCTGATAAGCTTAAACAAGCGCAACCTGCAAACGGGATTTATCAAAGCGGCAAAGGCTTTACAAAGCACAAGATTTACCGGCGGAAACCGTAAGAAGTTGCTTTGCTGATGTTCGGCGTAATAGTCTATCTTTATCAAATGGAATCTAAAATATTTTCATACAAGGCAGATGGCGTTATACTTACCCCGGTTGACGATCAGTTAAGTATCAGCCCCGTATTTGATCGCAAAGAATTGCTGAGCAAACTGAAGGACCTTTTTCACGATGATGACTATAAAGTTGATGACCGTACCCTCGATTATAAAATTAAGGATGGTCAGCTTTACATTGAAGGCGTAGTAACGAAACAGGTTCCGGCAAAATCGATAGGATTTATGGGCGGAAAGTAATTAACTGCAATACCCCGACCTGATTTTTATGCTTGTCTTTTTTGGGGATCAATTAATGGCGTTTCTTTCCTAAACCCGTTTAATCAAGCCTGTTTACTTTGTAATTTAATGCTGCAGTTGTACCTCCGGTTACATCAATGGTAACGCCTGTAATCTGGCCAGCTAGATCCGATGCCAGAAAAACCGCGGTATTAGCAATATCGGCCATTAAGGGTAGTTTTTTGAGCATGGTATCAGCTTCCATTTTTTTTAAGATAGGGTCCATAACATCGGGCGTGGCGTCAATTGCGGTTTTAAACACGCGCGAATCGGGCGAGCCTCCCGATCGGATATTAACCACGCGGATGCCGTAAGCACCCAATTCGGATGCCAGTGTCCGCGAAAAACTTTCAACACCGCTGCAAGCAGGGCCAAAGCCACCTGTGTGAGGATAGCCTATACCTCCTGGCGTAGCTGTAAGGGATAAGATTACTCCGGATTTTTGTTTCATCATTACTTTGCCTGCTGCAATGGCCGTCATGAAGCGGGTTTGCATCGTAAGCGTAATCGGCTTTACAAAATCTTCGGGCGATATTTCGGTAAGCGGTACGTTCTGCACCACATTAACCCCAACGGCGTTAAAGGAAATATCAACTGTTCCGGCGTTATTTACTATTCGCTGTAAATGCTGGTTGATTGCTGTCTCGTCAAATGCATCCACTATGGCTGTTTCGGCTAAGCCGCCTAACGCAGTAATTTCGTTGGCTACCTTTTGAACCGATTTCTGGTTGGGCCCGGTTAAAAATACTGTTGCTCCTGCGGCTGCAAAAGCCTTTGCAACTGCGCCGCCCAATGAGCCGCCCGCACCGTAAATTACCGCGTTTTTATTTTGAAGTGTCATCATTGGTTAGTTTTAATAAAGGTAGCCCCAAAAATGCCAGGCTGCTTGACAAACATAATTGTAAATGTTGTTTATGAGAAGGAGCAAAGATGACAAATGAAGGGCGTGTTTAGGACAGGTGTTAAATTTATACACTTCCTACAATTAATTCAACCTGATAACTCTTTGCTTTATATCCTAAAATCCGGCTTAAACTCAACCTTTAATTTGCCCTCCGATAAACCGGGTACGTTTAGTTTTTGAAGCAGTTGGATTATACCCAAACTGCTTTTTAAAAGCATATGAAAAATGCGATAGGTTTTCGAAGCCTAATTCAAAGTACACCTCAGATGGTTTGCGGTTTTGTTCAACTATTTGGTAGTGGGCAGTTTCGAGGCGCTTTTTGGTGAGCCATTTCTCGGGGGTGTTGCCGAAGGCCTTTTTGAAATCACGTTTAAAAGTAGTTATGCTTCTACCGGTAAGGTAACCGAATTTTGCCACTGTAAGATTAAACATATAGTTCTTCTCCATAAAGTCGGCAAGGTCAATTTTGCCGGGACCTTCAAAATGTCCCAGTAAGTTGTCAACCGATTTATCGATAGCGCGAAGTACTGCAATAGCCTCTGTTATTTTGATATTTGCTATCTCTTCAGGTAAATCATCTGCTACTTCAAAATAAGGTATTAAAGATCCAAACAGGCTTTGCAGCAGCGGATGCTGATTGAGGTATTTAACATCCGGAGGGGCCGGAGCAACCTGAACCTGGGGAAGTGCCGCGTAATACCGTTGTAATGCTTCTTGCGGAAAACAAATGGATATTGATTTAAAAGGCTCTCCGTTTAAAGGTACCTTGTTCATTCTGCCCAACTGGTTTCGCGGCAGTAATACGATATCTCCCGTATGAAAAACAAATTGCTGGTTGGCCGAAGCGATCCTCATTTCACCCGAAAGCACACATACCAATGCGTGCCACGGAAGGATCATTTCCCTACTGTAATGCTTTTCCCGCTTACACGATACAAATATCATTGACCTGCTGGCCGCTCCCGGGTGTTCCATCAGTGTAAAAATAATTATTTAATTATTCCTAATTGAATCAGGCTTTGTGCAGTTGCAACAATTGCTTCTTCTGCGGATCGTGGCGTCCAGCCAAGCATACGCTGAGCTTTTTCGCTGGTGGCGTTCATATTTTGGTCGAGCATTGGGACAATAGTTTTAGCGGTCGGGTTCCAAAGCGCAGTTAAACGCACCAACCAGTTAGGCACATTTTGGGCTTTAACTTTTTTCGCATAATTACCCATACGGCGCTTCAGTATTTTAGCTATGTCAATCATCCATAAGCTTTCACCCGAAATAGCCAAAAAACGTTGACCTTTTGCTGCCGGGTTGGTCATGGCGCGTAAATGCAGATCAGCTACATCGCGTACGTCTACCAGGCCGGTATTGATCCGCGGAGTGCCTTTTAGCTTGCCGAACAACATGCTTTGCACCAACTGAATGGAGTGCGAATAGTCAGTACCTAAAACCGGACCTGCGACTGCAACCGGGTTTACTGTAGCCATTTCCAAATCGTTGCCTTCAGTTTCAATGAACTTCCATGCCGCCTGCTCCGACAGTGTTTTTGATTTTTGATAGGCTGGTACGCGATCATCTATCGGTGTCCAATCGGTTTCATTAAATGGTGTACTGCGCGGTTTGTGACCAAAACCAATCGCGCCGAAAGCTGAAGTAAGTACAACCCGCTTAACGCCGGCATCTCTGGCTGCTTTTAGCACCCTTAGCACACCTTCACGGGCGGGTATAATCATCTCATCTTCATGGTTATAGCCTTTTAGAGGGGTAGGAGAGGCTACGTGCAAAACATAGGTACAGCCAGCCACAGCTTCTTCCCAGCCCGCGTCAGCAGCCAGATCAGCAGCTATAAATGATAGTCGGTCGCCTGCCTCAACGCCGCCGGTTCTGAGCATGTCCCGCACTTCGGCTTCGCGGTTTAATGAACGTAGTGTTGTTTTTACCTTATAACCCGCTTCTATGAGCTGTAGGATACAATGCACCGCGATAAAGCCTGAACCCCCTGTTACCAGTACCTGGATATTGCCATTTGAATTTGTTGTTGTCATTGCATTAGAATTTATAATGCAAAATTGCTGCAAATAGCTGTTGGCAGATTTGTTTAAAAGATCGAAGATACTTTGTTTAAAAGATCAATTTATCAGTCCAAAAGCAGAATGAACAAAGCCTAAACTATAACCCAATCCATTCGGCCTACTCCGTTCTTAGACTTTTTACGGGTTCATTAACGCGGCTTTTATAGCCTGAAAACTAATGGTTAGTAGCATTATTAGAATGCCCCCTGTTCCGGCAGGCATAAACATACCCGGTTCTACAGTAATTCGATAAACGGCAAATAAGGAGAAAGACTTAAGCTGTTAATATAACCCTAAGCCCCGGTCTTTTTCCTGATCCTTAACAAGCCGTTGGCAGTAGTAGCGTAAATAACGCCCTTTGAGTCTTGCACTATCTGGTAAATGGTGAAGCCAGGCAACGGCGAGTTATTGTTGTGGTAATTTTCCCAGCCATTGTTTAAGTCGAACCTGGCAATACCCGACTCATCCGTACCCAGCCACAAAACATGCTCAAACTTATCATACAACATGGTATTAACATGATTAGCAGGCATGCCCGAGTTTTTATCATTATAATGCAGCCAGTTACCATTAAACTTTAGCACGGCTACACCTTCTTTATCACTATCATTTTCACCAGTTTGTTTATTACAATCAACCAGTGAGAAGTAAACATTTCCTTTTTCATCCTCCACCGCGCCCGAAATACTGGCATTTTTCAGTGGAGTGTTAAGGCTATTAAATGAGGTGATAACGCTTTTATCAATCATGATGGTGCCTTTTGACGTACCTATCCAAAGTCGTTTTTGACTATCTACATAAGCAAAAAGTACATTGCTTGAGGGCATTTCAGGCATCGATTTTTTGTTTATCACTACTACTTTATCTTTCCTTTTTACAACAAGACCATTTTGAGTGGTGAAAAGCAATTCGCCATTGCGACTGTTCAGCACCTGGTTAACTCCGCCTGCCAAAAACTGCTTAAAATCAAATAACTGCCAGCCACCGCTGCCGTACATAAATATTTTATTATCGTAATAAACCCATTTATTATTATCCCTGTCGATGGTCACTTCCTTTATGTTAGCATCTGACGGGAATGGCGAATTATATTCATTAACCGGGATAAACGTTGTTCCCTCAAAGCGGGTCATCCCTTTCTCCGTAGCATACCATAACAGATCTGATTGATCCATAGCAGCTGATTTGGCGATGTTATCAACCAGGGGTGAGTTATATTTTGTCCAAACTGTAAAGTCGTAGTTTTTTAATGATGGATTGGCGTAAGTTACAGTCTTATTGTAAATGATCGGATCACCCGGCGGCTTCATTTCGCTTAGGTCCAGCCTTTGTACCTGGCCATAAACGCCGCCGCTTATAAAACGAAAGATCACATTTACAGACGAGGCTACCGGTTTGCCATCTACCTTGGCCGGCTTCCAGATGCAACCGTTCAGATAGGTGATCAACTCGTTAGTAAGGGCGCTTTTGCTTGCATCGTTATGGCTAAGCACGCAGCTGAAACCCCGCTCATCCACCAAAACCTGGAACGTTATGGAACCGGTAGCTTCTTTTAGCAGGTAACGGTTATTGATCCTCGCAGAAACAAAATCAATGGCAAGCTGATCGCAGCTGGCCTTTGTATCGCCGCAATCCATGCAATAATTGGTGATATTACACATCTCTACCTTTTGCAAAAAAAGATTTTGTGCAAACAGGGCCGATGGTAAAATAAAGATAAACAGGCAGATAAATAAAACTCTGCGGATTTTAGTTGGGGATAACAATGCCAGCATTACGCTTATAAATAAAAGAAAGCAAACCCGAAACTCCAAGCGAATGATAGTTAAATAATGTTAAACAAAGATACAAATCCTAAATGAGGATAATATGAAGCCTTTTGCATTTGACTTATATTTCTGTTAAACCTATTTAAAGCTCATTTAGGTTCCTTTTTGTCCGCTTCGGCGGTAAATTGATACAGCGGTTATGCCTATTAACTATCTTTGAGTAATATGCCGTCTCCATTACCAATTAAAAGCCTCATCCGGCTTAACTGGCTGCTTGTATTCACTTTTACCGCGATCATATCGCTGTACTTTATTTTTTTGCTGGACGAGAGACCCCTATATAAAGTGTTTTATATGGGTATGACTGCGTTAGGAATAGGTTTGGTAGCATTTGTAAATGTCAGGATCCTGATTTTATTGGCCCGGAAGCACGGCGTCAGGGGAAAAGCACTTAAGCGGTACCGTTATTTTTTTACATATGCTGCCAGCGCCACTATATACCTGATGCTGGCGCCTGCGTTTGATTATTTTGAACATAAAAGTAAATCATTCCCTTTTCCGTTTTTCCTGTTCATTTTCTTTATTTCCGGTATCCTTGTAAATACAATGATTATCCTGTTGCAGGACTTTGTGATCCTGCAGGCCGATAAATCCCATGCCGATCTTGAGCTTTCCCAGATAAAAGCCGCTCATGCCGAGGCTACAAACCTTCTTTTAAAACAACAGATCCACCCTCACTTCCTGTTTAACGCACTTAACACACTCAAAGCACTGTACCGCAAAGATCCTGTTGCGGGCGATAATTATATTGTTCACCTGGCTAATTTTCTCCGGGCCTCGGTTTATAATCATGCTGCGAAAACTTCGAGCCTTGCCGATGAACTGGCGTTATTGCTCGACTACCTGGAGATGCAAAAGATCAGGTTTGGTTCGGCATTAATTTGTGTTATTGACCTGCCTATCGATATGTTAAACGACCGCTACCTGCCGTCCTTTTCATTACAACCGCTTCTTGAAAACGCGCTTAAACATAATGAGCTAACCCAACAGTCGCCGCTTGTGGTAAACATTTTTTGTTCGGATGATAGGATAGTGGTATCCAATACCCTTAAAAAGAAAAATCTTAATGTAACTTCAACCAACCATGGGCTGGCCAACCTTGCCGAACGGTACAGTCTGTTATCAGGTGATGAAGTTATTATCAGTGAAAATAAAGACACATTTTCTGTAAGTATCAGATTATTGAATAATGAATATAGCGATCATAGAGGATGAGCCGTTAGTTGCCGATGACCTTGAACTAAGTATAACACAACTGATCAGCGAGCCGGTAACCGTAGTACAGCTTCATTCTGTAAAGGAAGCCGTTACCTATTTTTCGGGAAGTAATAAAGCTGATCTCATATTCAGTGATATTCAACTGGGCGACGGGTTAAGTTTCGAAATCTTTGCCACGATATCGATTGATGTCCCTGTGATTTTTTGTACCGCATACGATGAATATGCGCTGGATGCGTTTAAAGCAAACGGAATAGATTACATATTAAAACCCTTTACAACAAAAACGCTTCAACTGGCACTTGAACGCTATGGGCAGTTGAAAAAAGTATTTCAAACGCATCAGCCACCGCAATATGAGGCGCTTATGGAATTGCTGACTAAAAAAGAAACCACCAGACCTTCTTCTGTATTGGTTTATCACCAGGATAAGATCATCCCGATAAAATTAGAGGATATAGCGTTGATCCATCTTTCAAATGAAGTTTCACATTTGGTAACTTTTTCAGGTAAGATATTTTACCCTAACAAAAATTTGGATGAGTTGGAAAAGACATGCGGAAGTTATTTTTTCAGAGCTAACCGCCAGTTTTTGGTGAGCAGGAAGGCTATTGCTGATGTTTCCAGCTTTTTCTCGCGTAAACTTTCTCTCAACCTCAATATCGCATTCAGCGAAAGAATTGTGGTAAGTAAAGGCAAGGCATCCCAGTTTCTTGCATGGCTGGCAAAAGCCTGATAAATGAAAGCTGAAAGCAAAATGCATAAAGCTAAAAGCCAATGTTTTTATTTTTAATTAGAATTAGCCGATGTGAGTTGTTGATGATGCTATGCATTATCTCCAAATGACAGCGTTTTCATGCTGACGGGTAATATATTTTAATCCTTTTTTCCGCTTCCGGTGCCACTTTGCCCGCTTCGGTTACCTTTTCCTTTTATAGGCCACAGCATAAGCTCACTTTTGCGCTATACAATAACAAATGCGCTTTCGGGCAGCAACATTATCTCAAAAACTGAAATTAAAATTTATGAAAAAGCTACTCTTCATTTTAACTTGTTTAATCCTGATATCAACTAAAGGTTTCAGTCAGGGCATCCTTTCGCGCCTGGAGTTTGGGCTTAAAGCAGGCGTCAACTATAGCAACTTTACCAATGCCAGTTTCCCTACCGATCCGTTGGTTGGCTTTCACGCGGGCGCTACTGTAGCGTTTAAGTTCACCGATAATTTCCTGGTACAGGAAGAATTTCTATTTTCATCCCAAGGGGCAAAAATTAAGGGTGGCTCCCTTGGCAATCAAAACCTCAAGCTATCCTATATTTCAGTTCCCTTTTTATTGAAATACCGTGCTAACTCAGGCTTCTATATCGAGGCTGGTCCGCAGGTAGGTATGAAAGCCAAAGAAGATGTTTCGGGCTTAAGTGCCGGTGATTTTGCTAAAAAACTGGACCTGGCAGCAGCCGGAGGTATTGGATACCAGTCAAAACTGGGCCTTGGTATTGGTGTAAGATATGTTTACGGCCTTTCAAAGGTAGGCAACTTTAATATCTCCAATATCAACAACGATTTTAAAAATAATAACGTTCAGGCCAGTTTGTTCTATGTGTTTTAAACAGCTAAGAGATATTAGCATTGAGCTTTGTGCTTTCTGCTTTCAGCTTTTTATTTAAGCTTAAGAGCCTGGTATGAAAATGCCGGGCTTTTTTTACTTTTGCACTATGAGCTACGAAGAATTGAGTGAATACTTTACTAATGTTACATTACCCCAGGAATTAAGGTTAGATCGCGCTACAACTCAGCTCCATGTTGCCGATTTTGTTAAGCAATTATTGAAGAACATGAAAAACTATCCTGATAATTGGCGTCACCAATACCAGTTAATGAGGATCAAAAATGCCCTCGAAAATCCATATAACGGCCCGGAAATTCCGAGGTTTTAGATGTTCTGTTTAGGAAAATAAGTCGTTTTCGCCTAAATAACTCCTGATCATTTTTAGAATGGGTTCGCCCAGGTCTGTTGCTTTTGCATCACCAAAACTTTTTAATTGCGAAAGCTGGTTTAATGACCGTGGTAGCTTAGCAGTGATATCGCGCAGCATGTTTTCAGACACCAGCGTATGTTCGGGGATTTTACGTTCGAGGCTGGTTTCTTTACGCCAGTTGAGTAATTGCTTGTATAGTTCGGGGTTAACAATTTCCTTCTCTTTTGGCAGTGCTTTAGGGTTCCAATTTTTATATACGGGCTTGTAACTTATCCCTGCTTCCTGTACCGACGATAAAACATCCCTGCCCGATGTAGCAATGGGCAGACGTACAAATGCTGCCGTTTTTGCTTTCAGGTTAACCAATAAGTGATTTAAGCTGTCGTAAAACTCGGCAGGAGGGTTGGTGTTATTTATGACAGTATAAAAACTGTTAATAGCCTCCGAAAAAGTATTTAATTTAGGCAGAAAATAGTTAGCAGCATTTTTTAGCCTGCTTATAAACGGGGCATTGGTCCAGATAAGCTGATCATCGGGTAAAGCGCCCAGTTCCTTCCTGATAAAACGGTCGCCGATGGCTTTAATTTCAGTTTCCCAGCTATGATCGGTTTTGCTGATGTTTTCGGATAAGGGACTGTTTTTAATCGCACCGTTTAGCATGATGGTTTTAAGCTGTCTCCATGCACCGGTGAGCATCGAAAAATCAAAAATATCCTTCATTTCTTCCAGGGCTATTTGCCGGATAGTACTTTCCAGCAAATTTTCATCGGGTATGGAGATAGCTGCATTTTGCATAAAGCTGATGATCTCCGGATCAGTGCGGATATTTTGGGGGCGTACAGGCGATTTCAGGATCATGCCCTCGAGCGAGCGGCAACGGCTTAGTGCGACGTAAGCCTGCCCGAATGCGAAGGCCGCATCAACATCAATAACCGCTTTTTCAAACGTAAGTCCCTGGCTTTTGTGTATGGTGATGGCCCAGGCCAGCCTAAGCGGATATTGGCTAAATGAACCGTTATTTTGTTCATTTACTTTCTGCTCATTTTCAGCCAATGCATATTTTACGTTTTGCCAGGTTTCTGGGATCACTTCAAACTCGGTGCCGTCGTCAAGGAAACTAAGGCGAATATTACCCGGTCCCATTGCAACGATGCGCCCCGTTCGGCCGTTATAATATTGCTTTTTACCCGAGCTGTCATTTTTAATGAACATTACTTGTGCCCCAACTTTCAAAACAAGCTCATCTTCGGCGGGGTAGGCATCTTTGGGGAAATCGCCGGTTACGGTGGCTTTAAAAGTGTGGGCTTCACCATCAAGCTCCATTAAACGCTGCTGGTTAATTTCGTTAACAAGTTGGTTATGGGTAGATAGGGTTACATAATCTTTAAGCCAGTTGGCATTCAGATTAGGGTTATAATGTGCGTTAAGCTTGTCCAGCATTTCGTTGTTGGCGTAGCCATTGCGAATACTGTTCAGGATTTCCACAAATACCGGATCTTTTTGGCGGTAAACCTGTGTAAGTTCAAATGTTAACACCGGAAATTTTTGGAATGCAAGGCTATCAAAAAAATAAGGCCCTTTGTAAAACCTTCTGAGTACCGGCCAGTCTTTTTCATAAACAGGGGGGAGCTGAAACAAGTCGCCGATCATCAATAACTGTACACCGCCGAAAGGCCTCGCCGATCCTTTAATCTGGCGCAATACAGTGTCAATATAATCAAGCGTATCGGCCCGCACCATACTGATCTCATCAATAATAAGCAGGTCGAGGCATTTTAATATGTTTGATTTTTCGAGGCTTACCTGCCTGAGCAAGGTGCTGTGATTGTTATGATCGGTTACAGGCACCTGCGGCCCGAAAGGCACCTGGAAAAAGGAGTGAATGGTTACGCCGCCGGCGTTAATAGCTGCTACTGCGGTAGGGGCTACAACCGCCAGATTTTTGGTAACGTTTGCCCTGATCCAGCGGAGAAAAGTGGTTTTACCGGTGCCTGCCTTACCTGTTAAAAATATCGGCCGGTTAGTATTTTCAATAAATTTAAGGACGAGTTCATGAAAAGGCTCCAACACCATACACTTGTTATATTATCGCTCCCCGGATCAGGAAATTATCTTCAAATTTAATAATTAGGTGCGATAGTGCTGGAAACTGTTTGTCAACATATCAGAAAACGACTTTAAATAAAACACACCCAAACGGATAAATTAATTACCTTCTTTGCCGTTTTTTAAGCGCCTGTTTCTTACACGGACATCAATTACAAACTATAACAGGTCTGGTGACGGGTGTAAACATTTGATTAAAAGTGTGTTAAATTTAATTTGCAAAATTTTTAAAAATATTTTGTCAGCACCTGGTGGAAGTTATATATTTGCGGCCACCAATGCGAAAGTAGCTCAGTTGGTAGAGCACGACCTTGCCAAGGTCGGGGTCGCGAGTTCGAATCTCGTCTTTCGCTCTCAAGCCTTTCCCTGTTCAGGGAGAGGCTTTTTTTATACCTCTATATCATCTATTCAACCACCCGATGAAGGAATAATTGGAGATCGGGCAGAAATTTGAAATGCTTAAATTAACCCATAGCAATAGCTGCGTTTTTACTGCTTCCAATTGGGTTGAGATCATTTTAGTAAAAGCCTATCTGTAACAATATCAATACAATGAAGATAGATAGTGAGGGTTGGCCGAGGCAGGGTCATGGCAGGGTTAATTCTTCCCCGGTTCGGGAAAGTTTATATACGCTAATTGAGCTTATGGGCGGGCGTAAAAGCTGTTTGCCTGAAAAAATTGCCTCAATATTTCAGGAAAAAGTTTTGCGGTAACTGTACCAGCGGATAACTTTTAATAGCTCATCTTCTGAGATAATATTATTGCCTGTGGGCTGAAAAACCAGTTCTTTATCCAGTATTGTGGCCCGCAATGGTTGGGACGAACCCGCACTGGTTTGCGTTTCCGGTTCGAAAACGCAGACGCTACTGCCTGAACCGGGAATTAAGATAACGTCGACCCCATCTACGGAGTTCAGTAAATAATTTTGATCCATGCTATACCTTTTGCAAAAAGTATACCTGTTTAGTAACTATTTCTATCAACGGGGATGACCGAAAAATAAAATATAACCATCAGCGTCTGCCAATTCAAAGCCGCGCAAGCCATCAGGAGTATTTTGTAGCGGTACAGTGAAGCTAACACCGCGCGATATAAGCTCTGCGGCCAGCGTATCCGGGTCAGGTACACTAACATACGCGTCCCACCGGGCATCCGGGGCTTGCTTGTAGTTCGGAAGCGGATCCCCGCTTACAGATTTCAGGAAGATCATTGCCCCATCCCGCTGTACAATAGCAAAAAACGGATCGTGATCCGGCTCCTGGAAAACGGTATCAAAACCGAGTTTCTCCCGATAAAAGGATATTGCCGTTGTGACATTGCCTACAATGAAGAATGGAGCAATGCCGGCTATATGTGGCTGATTCATAAGTTGATTTTACAAGACTGCATATAATAAATATATGAAGCAGGTACTGGTTTGGCAATATGTGAAATATGTTTCTCTTTCCAGAATAATATGAACATATAAGTAAGTCTGTCGGATATAAATTTTACCCGACAGATTTTGCATCATAATGTCCTTTATGGCCCATTATAAATAATTGTACAAGACTACAATTGTATGGTGCTAATGATATTAATTTTTGACTATAGTAGATAGTCTTGCTAGTGAGAAGGCTCCGATGGCCATTACAATATCACGCACAGCCACATCTAAGTAGTTGCCGCTTGCCAATAAACTAAGTGCAATTAATACTAACCAGGCACTAACAAGATAAGCTCCTTTTTGCGGATTAAAAAGCACTAATATTCCGGCCACAATTTCAATTATGCCAACAATCATCATAAATACATGTTCGCCGAAAGGAAGCATGGCTTTAATTGTTGGATTGAGATAATGTGACCAATCAGTCAATAGGTTAGTGAATTTGTCGGCTCCCGCTACAACAGGCACTAAACCATAAGTAAACTTTAAAAGAGTTTGAGTGTTTTTAGTTTGATTTTCCATGATTATTTTGAATTAATATCCATTAGAGATTGCCTTTGAACAAAGGGTTACAAAGTTTAATTAGAGGTAATCTGTAACCCTTTAGCTTTACAGTACTCTATTATATAAATCAGATTTTATGAACCCACCTGCCGATCAAATGACAGATACTTTCAGTGACGAGGAGATTGTAAAACGAGTAGTTAATGGCGAAAAGCATTTGTACGAAAAACTAATGCGCAAATTCAACGAAAGATTGTATAGGATCAGCATGTCCATCATTAACGACGATAAGGAGGCTGAAGACATTATGCAAACGGCCTACCTGAACGCCTATCGCCAGTTGTCTAATTTCAAATATCAATCGAGTTTTAGCACCTGGCTAATCCGGATCCTGATTAACGAGAGCCTGTTGCACAAAAAGAGGAAAGCTCAATTAGAAAAAACACTTACGGAACATATTCGCATTGATCACCAACCTGAAACACCTTTAGATAATCTTATGAACAAAGAATTAAAAGCTATTTTAGAAAAGGCGGTATTAACGCTCCCCGAAAAATACAGGTTGGTATTTGTAATGAGGGAGATACAGGGAATGACCACTAATGAAACAATGGAAGCGCTGGAAATAGGGGAGTCTAATGTTAAAATAAGATTGAACCGGGCCAAAGAAATGTTACGCACCGAGTTAAATAGTTATTGGCAGCCCGGAGAACTTCTGGGATTTAACCTTACACGTTGTGATGTGATTGTTAATTATGTGATGGATAGAATCAATGCCGGTTGATAATAATGTTACCAGAAATTTTGTTTTTACTATGGTTAATCTATTAAAAACAAACCGCGATGGGTAACAATCTGGTCTTCGTCGATTTGTTTGCCACTGGCGGAGATAGCAAAGCCGGGATCAGTATATTTGTTTTAAGGAAAGATCACTCTTAATGATCGGCTTCGTTACTTTTAAACGACTTATAAACCGCCCTTCAATTAGTAAACCGCATGAATAAAACAGCATTCGCCCCCAATTTTAAAGCGATGAGATTTGACATGGTCAAATTACTCGTCGTAAGCATATTATGGATTCCGATGGTTTTTATTTCAAACAAATGTTCAGCGCAGGCCACACCCTCACGGGTTTTACTTGCACTTTCAAAAGGCGATCATAATTTGGCGGTCATCAATCCGGTGACTTTAAAGGTTATCGCGCGTATTCCTGTGGGATCCGATCCTCATGAAGTTATAGCCTCAGCCGATGGAAAGACGGCTTATGTTTCCATCTACGGTGGAGGAAGCCTGCACGAGCTGAGCGTAATTGATCTTGTGGCGCAAAAAGCGCTGCCCGCCATTGATACCAAACCATTGATGGGGCCACATGGGTTAACATTTGCGGGAGGAAAAGTTTGGTTCTCGGCCGAAGGCGCTAAAGCTGTTGGCCGCTATGATCCTGCAACCGGCAAATTTGACTGGGCTATGGGAACAGGCCAGGATAGAACGCACATGATCTATGTAACCGATGATGAGAAAAAGGTGTTCACCACAAATGTATCTTCAGCAACTGTAAGCATTTTGGAGGATAGTTTGCTGAAGCCAATGGGGCCTCCGGGCGGTTTTGCACCTCCGGCACGCCATGACTGGGTGCAAACTGTTATCCCGGTAGCTAAAGGTTCTGAGGGTTTTGATGTATCACCCAATGGGCGCGAATTATGGACTGCAGGTGCTGAGGATGGCAATATTTCGATCATCGATATCGCGGCCAAAAAGGTAACTGCCACAATTGATGCAAAGGTGGCAGGTGCCAACCGGCTTAAATTTACGCCTGATGGCAAACGTGTATTGATTACCAGTCTTCGTACCGGCGACTTGTTCATTTTTGATGCCACTTCGCATCAGGAAATAAAACGTATAAATACCGGCCATGGGGCAGCAGGCATTCTGGTAGACGATGACGGATCGCGTGCATTTATAGGCTGCACCGGCGATAATTATGTGGCAGTGATCGACCTCAATAAATTAGAAGTGGCCGGGCATATTGATATTCGCGGGGCTGATGGTTTGGCCTGGGCGGTGAGGCGTTGATGCCGTGATAATTTATTAGCTTTAGGCTTCGTATTCTGCTTTTAGTCGTATAAAAAAGTATTTACAATCAAAGGGGTAAGTAAGGGACAGTTAAGTATCATTTTATTAGCATATTGCTGTACCAATTACTTTTACTGTAAACCCAATTATGACAAAAAATCCTGCCCCGATAGTTAAACTGGCTATCCTGATTTTATTACTGTTATTTTCATTTATACAAATTAACCTTTACGGTGCTGTAAAAGGGACCCGGATAGTTAACCTGCAGGTGGAATATACTGACCATCCTATTGGGATTGATGTTAAACTGCCCCGGTTTAGCTGGCAAATGCTGGCCCCCGAAGGATCGAGAGGCTATAACCAGGTTGCTTATCAGATCATCGTAAAAGATGCACAGGGAAAAGTGGTATGGAATAGCACCAGAATAAAAAGCGGAACAGCCTTAGCTGTGGTTTACGCAGGCTCGCCGCTTAAAGCAGCAACCCGCTATAACTGGACGGTAAATGTATGGGATCAGGCAGGTGGTGTTTCTTCCTCGGGCTCCTGGTTTGAAACGGGGCTCATGGACACGGGAATGTCGGCATGGGATGGCGCGCAATGGATAGGGGGAGGAGATAATGACCTGGTGCTTTATGCGCATTACCTGCCGCTGTATAACCTGAAATATAAAGTGGCTATCGCTCCGGGGAGCTCCAGGGCAAGCCTGATTTTTGCCGCTAATGACCCACGACTGATGGACAGTAACAGGAATATTTTTCAGCTTGCCAATAAAAAGAACCAATCTTATTTTAAAGTGGAGGTGGATATTTCAGGCCTGGATCAGGGAGGCAATGCACGGATCAACGTATACAGAGCAGGGTATTCGGAAAAAGATACATTGGATAAAGTATTTAAAAGCTTCCCAATAAAAACCGACCTGATTGGCAACGGTAATAAAAACAAACAACACTCCATATTGATCAATAATGAGCTTGGTACACTTACATTCACTGTTGATGATAATAAAACATTTTTAGCAGATGAGAAAGATGCGACTGCTATAGCCCAGCCTGTGCCTGCAAACCGCGACGCCGTGATAACACTTAATCCGCTTGGCCGCCATGATGTAATCTCTTTTGGAATGCTTGGAGAGATAGGTTTTTCTGTAGATAAAGGTCAGAAAGCTGAATTTTCTGAGCTGACGGTTTCCAATTTCAGGTCGCCGCGCAACAATTTATTCAGCGAAAAGCCCGAAGAACATAATTACAAAGGGATTTTTAAAGAAGCTGTTATTACTCCTTCATCCGGTTTAGTTATAAAAGATGGGAAATATGAAATAGATGGCGGAAGTGCAGGCGCATTTATCCTTGCCGATCCCAGTCATAACGCTATGCCTATGCTGCGCTCGGTTTTTAATGCCGATAAAAGTATTTCGCAGGCAAGGCTTTATGTAACGGCAAGGGGGATTTATGAAATCTATCTTAACGGTAAACGGGTAGGTAACGATTATTACAACCCCGGCCTTACACAATATAACAAAACTCATCTTTATCAAACCTACGATGTAACCGGTATGGTAAGTAAAGGGAAAAACGCTATTGGTGCTATGCTCGGCGAAGGCTGGTGGAGCGGCTTGTTGAGCTACGGCTCGGTCTGGAACCATTTTGGCGACAGGCAATCCTTATTAGCCAAGCTGGTTATTACTTATACTGATGGTTCGCAGGAGGTGATCAAAACCAATAACAAAAACTGGAAATATTATAACGATGGCCCTGTTGTTTACAGCAGCCTGGATATGGGCGAGGTTGATGATGCCACCAAGGAAGTTGCAATTAAAGACTGGAACACGGTAGCTTATGATGATCACAACTGGCAAAAAGCGCAGGAAGTATCTCTAAAAGGAACAACATACACGGGGGATGACGTCGACTATTTCGGGAAAAAGATCCCGCTGGATTTTGATCATATTTCGATGATCGGGCAGATCGGAACATCGGCAGGAATTTATAAAACCCTTACTGCAAAAGCAGTGAAAGAAGTTAGAAAAGGTGTTTATGTATATGACATGGGACAGAATTTTGTAGGTGTGCCCAAGATCAGCATCAAAAATGGTATCGCCGGAAAAAAACTGACCTTGCGTTATGCCGAAATCCTGTATCCCAACCTGAAGGAGTCTGGTAAAAATGTAGGTATGATCATGACCGAAAATTACCGCGCAGCACTGAGTCAGGATCTTTATATCATGAAGGATGGCGATCAGGTGATCCAACCGCATTTTACATCGCATGGTTATCAATATATCGAAATTACTGGCATTGATAGGCCGCTGCCGTTAGAGGATGTACAAGGCCTGGTTATAAGTTCTGTAAAAAAACTCACTGCCAATTATGCTACCTCCAATCCAAAGGTGAACAAACTATGGTCCAACCTAACGTGGTCAAACATCGATAACTTCCTTACTATACCAACCGATTGCCCGCAAAGGAATGAGCGGATGGGCTGGTCGGGCGATATCAGTATTTTTTCGCGTACTGCAACCTATGTATCCAATGCCGATCAGTTTCTGCGCAGGCATATGCTGGCCATGCGCGATTTGCAAAATGAGCAAGGGCGATTTACCGATATAGCGCCTGTTGGCGGCGGATTTGGCGGCGTGATTTGGGGAAGCGCTGGCATTACTGTAGCCTGGGAAACTTACCAGCAATATAATGATGTATCATTACTTGCCGAACATTATGAAGCAATGAGCAGGTATATGGATTACATCGACTCAACTATTGATCCTAAAACCGGCTTTAGTACGGATGGTGTGCTGGGCGACTGGCTTGGACCACAATATATGCAGCTTGGCACTGCTTTCCCGGTTACAGCTTATCATGTTTATGATTTGGGCATTATGACAAAGGTGGCCGCTATTTTAGGAAAGAAAGATGATGCTGAGAAATTCAGGAAAAAATATGAAGAGCGAAAAACCTTCTTCAACAAAACATTTGTTAACGCTGATAAAAAAGCCGTAGGTGTTGTTGGTGGTGGGATGTTTGGCGAGCCCGGCAAAAAAGAGTTTAAAGTTTCGGATACGCAAACGGCCTATGCAACAGGTTTGGCACTTGGCGTATTTAGCAACGAAAATATCAGTTATATGGCAAAGAACCTTGAGGCTGCCGTTGAACACGAGAATAAAGATGACCAGGGGATTGTCCGCCCTGCTTATTCTCTTATGACCGGATTTGTAGGTACGGGCGCGATCAGTAAAGCCCTTTCAGATAACGGGCACTCGGACCTTGCTTATAAAATGTTGCAGAACGAGCATTATCCATCGTGGCTGTATGCTATTAATCAGGGCGCTACAACTATATGGGAAAGGCTGAACGGGTATACTGTAGAAAACGGCTTTGGCGGTAATAACAGCATGAACTCTTTTAACCACTATTCATTTGGCGCTGTTGGTCAATGGATGATTGCTTATTCTATCGGGATCCAGCGTGATGAACCTGGTTTTAAGAAATTTATTTTGCAGCCTGAGCCTGACCCGACCGGGGAGATGACCTGGGCTAAAGGATCTTATGATTCACCTTATGGACGGATAAACAGTAGCTGGTCCGTAAGCGGTAAAACATTGACCTATGATGCAACTGTTCCGGCGAATACCACAGCTACATTGTTTCTTCCGGCAGTTACTGTTAAAGGTATAACTGAAGGCGGTAAGCCTGTGGCAGGGGCAAAGGGTATCAGCTTTATCAGATTTGAAGGAAACAAAGCGATTTATCGTTTGATGCCGGGAGCTTACCGGTTTACATCAAGCTTATAAAGCTGTGCCCGAAGCAATTTTGGAAGTATTGATCGCAATGATTATTGATGAGGTTGGGGACCGATACTTCCAAAATCTATAATGAACCTTACTTGATCAGTGTAACAAGTGGTTTATCTTTTTCAACAATATAGGTAGCAAGCTCACTCGCTTTGGTGGTTCCTACATTTTTCGCCGAATGCACGGTTCCGTAAGGGATAAATAAAACGTCGCCGGCTTTAAGCGTCACCGGTTGTTGGCCTGCTACTTGGTATTCTAAAACACCTTCAAGTACATAAATAATTTCTTCGCCGAAATGTGTATGCTGCGGGAATGACATTCCTTTTTCAACATCTACGCGTACCTGTACCATTTCACGGCCGGGAATACTAAGGTCATGCCGCTGTAATTCGGTGCGGTTTGCTACAGCTTTTTGAGCCATTACAGATGAAGGAAGAGTAAAAACTGCAAGGGCAGTAATAATAATAGCTGTAGCCAGTCTGTTTTTGTTAGTTTTCATAGCTTTTGGTTTTAATTTTTAGTAAAACTACAGCCTCAACCCATCCTTTAGCAATTGCCATATCAATGAACCGGACTAAATCATCGTTCATGCAGACATTCGCTATACCGAAATAGCCGTTTTTTGAACCCGGATTTTGTTGTGCAAGCCAGTTTTATGTATTGACGGGTTTTTAACAATGTTTCAACCAGGATAGATAATATTTTCGGGAATCGATGCTGTTCCACAAAAGATGAGTGCGAAAGCAGGCATGCTGCGTAATGAGTATGGTAGTCGCCATTATATACGACTTGCAACTAATGCACCTACACACTGCAGGTGGCCTTCGCAGAAAAAAACAGGGGATGGCTGAACAATGTATTGACCATCTCGGGCCGGGTGCCGTTTTTCTATTATTTATATCCTGCATATCTTGTTGATTCACCTGCATTAGGGCTCAATTGTATTTTGTATGGCGTCCCATACGCAGGTGTGTCTGAAAATCATCGCTCGGGATTACCATTGCTTTATCTGGTGTTTATATTTGTTGAAGTATTGTTGTACTTTGCCTGCCGATGGTATGCCAGGTATAAGCTCTCCCATCCGGAAAAAATCTGAGTGAAGTATATTTGATAAAACAGTAAAGCGAGTTTTAAGACTTCAGATTGTATGCTTTTAAAAAGAATTAAACTTTAACGGATAACCATGGCTGAAATACCGATAACACAAAAAAAAATTGCAGACCAGGCAGCCCGCGATGGCAATGTTACTACCCTGGTCGATTTTATACTGAATTATGGCGATAGGTCACAGTTGTCGCAGTGGTATGGGGATACGGGTTATCAATCGGAAAATAGCCCCGAGGAGAATGCCCGGTTAATAATATCTCATGCAAACTATTTTGATAGCTGGGCAGATTATGAAAAATTTAAAACCGGGTTATCAACAAATCCGTCCTTGCAGCAATTTGAGCAGGCCGCCGACGCTATAGCTGCCGGAGATGCGAATACGCTCAAAAAGCTGCTGGCACAAAGGCCAGGCCTGATAAATGAGCGTTCGCGGCGCAATCATCACAGCACATTGTTAAATTATGTTGGTGCAAATGGCTTTGAAGCATGGCGCCAGAAAACACCACAAAATGCCGTGGAAATTGCGGCTATACTTTTAGACGCAGGCGCAGAAGTTGACGCCTGGGGCGATATGTATCGGGGAACATCTACACTCGGACTTGTTGCCACCAGTGTGCACCCGGTTATCACCGGAGTACAGGAAGAGCTGATGGATATCCTGATCAGGCATGGTGCCGACCCCAATCATGCGGTAGCTGCGGATTATACCGATGGCAATCTGATCCTGGCCTGTCTGCATAATGGCCGTTATGAACCTGTCCGTTACCTTGCTTCCAAAGGCGCGGGCGTTGAACTGGAAGGTGCCGGTGGTATTGGCGACCTGGAAAAGGTTAAATCTTACTTTGATGATCAGGGAGAACTTATTAGTAAAAGCATGGCTGCGAAGCGCGACGGCTGCCTGATCTGGGCTTGTGTTTGCGGTCATCGCCCGGTAGTTGAATTTTTACTGAAGCACGGCTGCGGCGTGCGCACCGTTTGGGACAATACCACGCCACTCCATTCGGCAGCCTACGGAGGGCAGGTGGAACTGGTAAAGATGCTGCTGAACGAAGGCGCAGACATGGAAGCATTGAATGGATACGGGGGCACTGTATTGGGCTCCACGCTTTGGGCGCTGTACAACAGCCGGAGGCCGGGCCACCTGGAAATCATGGAAATACTGATAGCCTCGGGTGCAGTTATTAAGGATGACTGGCAAATTTATATCGATGAAAAAAGAGCTGAAACATAGCCTGACCTATGAAAGGAGCTTGCATGGCAATTTTCCTACATGTCAATCGATCTTAATTTAGTCGATGGGTTAGCCATATTCATCGAAAAAAGATTTTCAGGCAGTATGATATCCGGGTATTTATCCATCATATAAGCCTTTTGAACGGGAACGTCAAATGCCCTGATCACGCGCTGGTTAAATGTTTTCACCCTGATAGTTTCGCTGTTTATGCGGAGGAGGATCACCGGTTGCGGCGCTCCGTTTACCTGTACGCTGTAATTATAATCTATCCCCTGAAAATAAATAGTTGTTTCATAACCGAATTCATAAACCTCTTTGGCCTTTTTGATCTTTTTTGATTTAACGGAAAGGATCAGGTAAAAAATACCAGCCCAGGCCAGCAACAATGGTACAAATATTATCCAGCCGCCCATGCTGCCAAAAAAGACTATTAAGGGTGCTCCAAAGCAAAGATTAAACATCAATCCAAAACTGGTATAAAAGGGTTTGGAATAAAAATAAGTGATTCTTCTGCTCACATCATCTGTTATTAACCTGATAGGCACCATGATTTGTACTTTATGATTTAAACCAATATAAAATAGTTATTGTTTTAGGGCCCAAAGAACGGAGGGGGGGTAATTGGCCGCGATTCTACCAATGCTCTTTTAGTTTGAACAAGGCGGCACACGTCGTAAAAATATCAACCATTATTGCTTTGCTTTAATACGAATGTTAAAAAGCAATGGCATATTGAATATTTGTCAGGTCGAACTGAAAAAAAAGCATTTTTTGTGAAATTTTTTCAGTGATCTCAAGTGTTTATTCTACTGGCATTGGCTTTGAATTGAATGAACTGGTTTAATTAATATAAGTTTCAAT
The DNA here is from genome assembly GCF_059491465.1 of Mucilaginibacter sp. Mucisp73. NCBI lineage: Bacteria > Pseudomonadati > Bacteroidota > Sphingobacteriia > Sphingobacteriales > Sphingobacteriaceae > Mucilaginibacter > Mucilaginibacter sp. Mucisp73. Next base: position 1,108,692 of record NZ_CP168507.1, read on the forward strand.
CATTAATTTATTTAAGGAGGAAGACCTATGACATTGGTTAAATTTAATGCCGACAAAAAGAATAACAGTTCGTTATTACCGTCATTTAATGATGTTTTTGAATCAATCTTAAACGATTCTTTTTTCAATGACCGCCTGGTAGCGCGCGTTCCCGCAGCTAACATCAGCGAAACCGAGGATCATTATCATGTTGAACTGGCTGCGCCCGGCCTAAAAAAGGAAGATTTCAAAATTAACCTTGACCGCAATGTGCTGAACATTTCGGTAGAACGTCAAAACGAAAGCAGCGACGTTCAAAAAAATTACAGTAAACGTGAATATAGCTACAGTTCATTTGTGCGTTCGTTTACGTTGCCCGACAGCGCCAATGCCGAAAATATTGAGGCGTCTTATACAGACGGCGTCCTGAAGATCGATATTGCTAAACGCGAAGAAGCTAAGGCTATACGCAGGCAAATTGAAATTAAATAAGTGGGATAGTTTTTTAAATGAGGCTCCTGTTAAAGCAGGAGCCTCTTAATTTATGGCTATGGAACTCGGGTTTTATATTTTGCTGAGCGTTAGAACACCGGCAGGATTTGATAGTTATGGACAGTATTTTTTTGGTAATGACCGAAATTTCGCCCACCTGCTTTTTGACAGCTTTAAGGGTAGGGAACCTTTGGGCTCCGATTTACTTCATATCGACCTGATGGAAACAACGGATGAAATCCCGGTAAAAATCAAGTCGATATCCTGTACACTTGAGGAGCTAACCTGCAATATCAAATTGATTGTCCGGGGTATCTTCCGGCAGAAAAACCTCACAGAATTTAACGGATATGGACAGGCAACAATGGAGTGAAATGCTCATCGGCATGCTCACGATGCTGGTGTTATTGACAGAATTGTTTTTATGGTTAACCAGCCCAGGTCACCGCTTGCCCGAAATGAATCAGAAATTATTGCTCACCGGCGCCTTGCTTTGGATATCGGGCATTCTTTTTCGTATAAACAAAACAGACAGCGATGACTGGGCGATATAATATTGAAACGCTTGTTCTGCTCTTGACTTCGTGAAATGGTATTTTTTTCCTGATTGGGTGCAGTCTTCGTACACCAGGTTTCCACGGGGCGTTTTTGCAGCAAGTGATTAAAAACGGTAGCCCATACCTACGCCGATGATCCATGGCCTGATCTTTACATCAGCCGGTATGTTTTTCAAAACCGGCGCAAGTTCGGGTTTGCCCGCAGGCGTTAAATTGGATGCATCAACCTTTACATCGGTAGAGAGAAATATTTTCTTCAGATCAATATTCAAGAATACTTTTTTACTGATATCGAAATCAGCACCCAACTGAGTTGCAAAAGCAAAACTGTTGTTGTAATCAATGCCGCCTACGGTTGAACCTTTATCGGCATTGTAAAAAATAGTGTAGTTAAGCCCCGCGCCGATATAGGGTTTAAAAAGGGTACCTGTGGGCAAATGATATTGCAAAGTAAGCGTAGGCGGAAGCAACCATACTTTACCGAGATCAACATCGGCCGAAGAGCCGGCACCAATAGCACTCAGGTTGGAGCCTTTTGTTTTTACCTGGTGTTTTGTAGTCGCCAGGATTAATTCTGCAGAAAAGTTTTTGGCAAAAAAGTAGGTAAAATCGAGCTCGGGAACAACAGTATTGGAAATGTTTATGTCTCCGCCGATAACGCCTATCGTCGCGCTTTCCTGGGGGATAACCCCAATTGCCCTGAGGCGGATATTCCATTCATTTTTTTGCTGAGCGAAAGCAGTTATCCCGCTTAATAAAAATAAGATCAAAGTAGTAAAGAAAATCTTTTTCATAATGATTTGTATTAAATTATGGGTCAAATGTATCCCGCAGGTGATAGACTTTGCCTGACAGGAAACAGTTGTTCTCATGATACTTATCATTTCGCGTTTACCCGGTTTATCACTGGAATGGCGACCCGGAAACGAGCATAATACCGATGCTGCCCGCAATAAAAAAGACCCGCCCAGGGAGCGGATCTTTTTAAAGTAAATTAGTTTGAGTAGGCGCTTAGGCACGGTATATCGCGTCAATGAGCAGTTTGGCCCGGCCTGCCCTAAAAGTTTTTGTTATGCAGATTAGGGTGTAGCTATTTCAAGTACAATCCGCCCATCTACCTTACCATTTTTCAGGTCGGCCAAAACCGTATTGATGTCCTCTAATTTTGCGGTATGTATGGTGGCTTTAACTTTTCCTTCCACGGCGAACTCGATGGCTTCCTGCAGGTCTTTACGAGTGCCTACAATTGATCCCCTGATGGTATAGCGGTTTAGCACGGTTTCAAATATGGGAAGATCAAAGCTGCCGGGTGGCAATCCATTCAGCGCGATAGTCCCTTTTCTTCTTAACGCGGATATACCTTGTTTAAACGCGATGGGTGATACAGCGGTAACCAACACGCCATGCATACCCCCTGTTTCTTTTTGTAAAAACGTGCCGGGGTCGGTACTTCTGGCATTAACGATCAGCTCGGCGCCAAGGTTTTTAGCTAATTCCAGTTTTGTATCATCTACATCAATAGCCGCAACATGCATGCCCATGGCTTTGGCATATTGTACAGCTAAGTGCCCAAGGCCACCTATGCCGGAAATAGCTACCCATTCTCCGGGTTTGGTTTCCGTTTCTTTAAGGCCTTTGTAAACGGTAACACCCGCGCAAATGATCGGTGCCATCGCGGTACAATCCGAGCCTGCCGGGAAATGCCCAACATAACGGGAATCGGCCACCACATATTCTGCATAACCGCCATCAACGCTATAGCCGCCATTTCGCTGGTCGTTACATAAGGTTTCCCAACCCGTAATACAAAATTCGCAGCATCCACAGGCGCTGTACAGCCAGGGTACACCTACAATATCACCTTCCTTCAAGCCTTTAACATCAGGACCAAGCGCTACTACATAACCAATAGCCTCATGGCCGGGGATCAGTGGCATTTTGGGTTTAACCGGCCAGTCGCCGTCTGCCGCGTGCAGGTCGGTATGGCAAACACCACTGGCTATTACTTTAACCAGTATTTCATGTTGGCCCGGCTCGCGAACCGGCATTTCTTCTATTTGCAAAGGTCGGCCAAATTCGTGCACTACGGCGGCTTTCATTTTTTTAGGTATCATATTTTCAATGGCTTATGACTAATGATTTTTTTATTAATACAAAGCTTGCGGAATTTAGTGGCTTAAATAGTGATCAAAATCACCTGCTGTGGTGATATGGGGCATTCAACTGGGGGGGAGATTGCATGAAAATACAAGATGGGATAGATAAGCGCTATTTTCCTTCATAAATGACCCCGGATGTCGGCGTTTCTTTCAATTCAATTTTAGTAAGCCCACCCAATTTTCCTGTTACGCTGTTCCAGATCCATACGGCCAGGTTTTCGGCCGTGGGGTTTTCCAAACCAGGGACCTCGTTCAGAATGGTATGGTCTAATTGATCAACTATTGGTTTAACCGCGTTTTTGATCAAGGCGAAGTCAAGCACCCATCCTTCAGGTGTTGTTACCTCGCCTTCAAAATAAACTGTTAAATGGTAGGTATGACCATGTATGTTCCTGCATTTGTGGTGCGGCGGAACGTTGGGTAAAAAATGTGCAGAATCGAAAGTGAAGCTTTTGTAAATGATCATATAATACGCTTTTTGCGGTTTTTAGTTTGCGGGCAAAAGAAGCGCGGAAAGTACTCTGATAAAATGATCTGTATTTCTTTATTCGTTGATTGAAATCACTCGCGCATTGGTTAAAATATCTCCGGGTTATATTTACTATACCGGCAGCAATGATTTTCGAAGTACTTACCCGTATCCTTAAGTTCACAATGCGGTACAAGTTTTTTACGCGACAAATAGTTTTTTATTATTGGTTTTTGGGGTTAGATGTTGTTTTATAGATGTTGACAATCAGATTGATAAATGACAATCGTCACTATTTTAACACCCGCTGCGCTGCAACTTTACATCGTCAGGAACGATGTTATGAAAACACTTGAAAGCGATAAAATACCTGTTGTTTTTAGAATACACCTGCAAAAAAATGATGGTTATACAGCGGCTATTATTGACGGGCAGCTGGTTAAATATTACGGCATATATAACCTTGATAACCAAGTTGAGAGCCGGCTATACAATATCGAACGAAATCATAGAAAACATTAATCATATCAATTAATCAATCCTTTAAGCCATGAAAACTATTTTAGTACCCACCGATTTTTCGGAACCTGCAAAAAACGCCGCGAGTTATGCTATAAACCTTGCGCAAATATAAAAGCGGGCTTGATATTATGTCATGCCATTAAAATACCTTCAGAAACGCCCATGGCAGCGCAGGTAGCCTGGCCTTTAGAGGATTATACATCGCTCAAAGCAGATGCAGATAAGGAATTGGAACAACTTTCTGTAACCTTACAACAGGAAACTCCTTACGCCAAAGCGGGTGCGGGCCATAGGGTTATTAATACCTGTTGTGACGTAGGCGAGGTAATTGATGTAGTAACAGGCAAAATAGAGGAAGAAAAGAGCGTAATGGTTGTTATGGGCATGTCGGGAGCGGGGGCTATGAGCAGATTTTTTTTAGGTAGCAACACGCAGGATATGATCAGCGATGCCGCCTTTCCGGTTTTACTCATCCCATCGCAAGCAAAATATCACCCTGTAACCAAAATAGCTTTCGCTACCGATTTGAACAACAGCGATATAGAAATGATCCATTCGGTGGCAAGCCTGGCACGTTATTTTAATGCAGAGCTATTGATAGCCCATGTAACCGACGAGAAATATGAAACAGGTGATGAAAAACAGGAGGTAGAAGCTTTTTTAAATGAAGTGACCTGTAAAGCCAACTATCCTAAAATTTATTACAGGCATATTAAAGGTACGGGTATAATGCGCGGGCTCGATTGGCTCAGCGAACACGGAGTGATCGATATGCTGGTGATGGTACACCGTAAAGTTAATCCCCTTGAGCGTTTGTTTGGCATCAGTTATACTAAAAAACTTTCGCATCATATTGAAATACCTCTGCTGGTGTTACCGGAAGGGCTTCCGCCGTTGCATTTCTAAAACAGGAGATGGGAGGGAGTGCATAAGATCACATAGCAACGCGCGTTACTCTTTGTTTTTTAGCTGTGAAAAATGATACTCATCACTTTTCCATCCAACAGCCATCATTTTTCAGGTGCCGGATTACAGCCATTTTTGATCTTATAAATAGATCATCAATGGCTGTAAATATACTTACCCAAACTACCTGTTACCACTGCGGTAACGATTGTGATAAAGATCATTATGTGTTAGATGGCAAAGATTTTTGCTGTACTGGCTGTAAGGGTGTTTATAAAGTGTTATCCAATAGTGGGTTATGTAACTACTACAGTTATAATGAACACCCCGGCGCAACCCGCACCCATGTGGAAAAGCGGTTTGAATACCTTGATGATCCTTCGATCATAGCAGACCTGGTTGATTTTACAGACGAAAACATTACCATATTAACGCTTTATATCCCTTATATCCATTGCAGTTCATGTATTTGGCTGCTTGAGCAGTTGAATAGGTTTAACCCTGCCATTTATTACAGCCGGATTGACTTTTTAAAGAAACAGGTAAACCTGCGCTTTAATAACAAAGAGATAAGTTTAAGACAGGTTGTGGAACTATTGGTTGATATCGGCTATGAGCCACTTATTAACCTCCAGGATGTTATTAAAAAACAGCAAACCGGTGCTGGCGATAACCTTGTAAAAAAGATAGCGGTAGCCGGGTTTTGTTTCGGTAATGTGATGCTGCTTAGTTTTCCCGAGTATTTGGGATTATCGGAATATGAGCAAACTTTCAGGCATTTTTTTGGCTGGTTGAACGTGTTGTTTTCGTTGCCGGTTGTTTTCTACAGCGGTAGGGAATATTTCCAATCGGCCTATACAAACCTCCGTAATAAAATATTGAATATCGATTTTCCGCTGGCGCTGGGCATAGCCGTGCTTTTTTTGCGTACGCTGATTGAGGTACTAACCCATGCGGGAGCCGGTTTTGCTGATACGCTTTGCGGGCTGGTGTTCTTTTTACTGGTGGGTAAATTTGTTCAGCGAAAAACCTATTACCATATCTCTTTTGAGCGTGACTACCGTTCGTTTTTCCCTGTTGCCGTACAGATTGTTGAGAACGGTATAGAAAAGCCGCTGCCCTTATCAGCCCTGAAAGTAGGTCAGCGGATTCGCATTCGTAGTAATGAGATTATTCCGGCCGATGCGATATTACTAAATGGCGAAGCGCGGATTGATTTTAGCTTTGTTACCGGCGAGTCAGCTCCCGTGACAAAGGTTTGGGGTGAAGTGGTTTATGCCGGTGGCCGGCAAATGGGCGAAGCTATTGAATTGGAGGTAATTAAACCAGTATCACAAAGCTACCTTACCCAATTGTGGAACAATGAAGCTTTTAGCCGTAGCCAGGACAACCGGATGCAAACCTTTAACCAAAAGGTAAGTAAGTATTTCAGCATTGTTTTACTGGTGATTGCATTGGGTTCATTAGTTTTTTGGCTGCCGGTCGATGTTTACCGTGCTTTTTCGGCATTTACAGCTGTGTTGATTGTTGCCTGCCCCTGTGCACTGGCCTTAAGTACTCCGTTCACTATGTCGGCGGCGCTCAGCGTTTTTGATCGTAATTTTTTCTACCTCAAAAACACCGCCGTTGTTGAACAGCTGGCCCGTATCAATACCATCGTTTTAGATAAAACCGGCACCATTACTATTGGCGGCGAAAACGGTGTAAGCAACAATGCGCAGCTAAGCAGTTACGATGAACAACTCATATACAGCATTTGCAGTAATTCGGCGCATCCCTTAAGCGTTCAGATTTGCGATTACCTCAAGGGCGCAGAAAAACTTCGGGTAAGTAATTACCGGGAAATAGCCGGAAAAGGTATCACTGCCTGGGTTGATGGGTATAATGTTCAGGTGGGCAGCCAGTCGTTTTTAACAGGAGGAGTAGACATCGCAAAATCAACCGAAGTACACCTGATGATTAACGGGCGATACGCCGGTTATTTCAGCTTTGTTAACAAGTATCGCGAAGGGCTTGAAGATATTGCGCGGCTGGCCGCGGATTATAAAATTTACTTGTTATCAGGCGATCAGGACCGGGAGCGGAAAAATTTACTGCCTTATTTTAAGGGGGAGGGATATATGCTGTTTAACCAATCCCCGCAGCAAAAGCTTGATTTTATAAAGGCTTTACAGCTGGCCGGTAAAAAGGTAATGATGATAGGTGATGGCTTGAATGATTCGGGTGCTTTAAAACAAAGTGATTTGGGGATAGCTATTACGGATAACGTTAACAATTTTTCGCCCGGCAGCGATGCTATTTTAGATGGGCGTTCGCTCAGGTTGCTGCCCGCATTTCTTAAATTATCAAAGGATAGTATCACCATTATCCACATCTCGTTTTTTATATCGCTTTGCTATAACCTATTAGGATTAAGCTATGCTGTAAGCGGCAGGCTTTCACCGCTTATAGCGGCCATATTGATGCCTTTAAGTACTGCAACCATCATTTCGTTCACAAGCATAGCAACACACCTCGCCGCTAAAAAAAGAAAATTATCATGAACATTATTTATTTCCTGATCGGGTGCAGCGTGCTGCTTGCACTCGTGTTTTTAGGCGCTTTTTTTTGGGCCCAGCGTAACGGCCAGCATGATGATCTGTATACCCCATCGGTAAGGATCCTGCTGGATGATGAACCAACTGATAAAGATAAAAAATGACCAATGTCATTATTCGGGCAAACCGTCATCATTCTGTCGGCGGCAGCCCCTCAATACTTTTACACCATCAAATTATTTAATATCATATGCAGCCCGAAAATTTTTACTATGACAACAAGATCGTCCGGAATTTTGGTATCGCCACGGTGATCTGGGGTATAATTGGGATGACCGTAGGCCTCATCGTAGCCATACAATTGTATAGCCCGGGGATGAACATGGGCAACCAATACACTACATTTGGCCGCATCAGGCCCTTACACACCAATGCGGTGATCTTCGCTTTTGTGGGTAACGCTATTTTTATGGGTGTTTACTATTCATTACAGCGGCTGTTAAAAGCGCGGATGTTTAGCGATGCCCTTAGTCAAATTCACTTTTGGGGCTGGCAGCTCATCATTGTTTCGGCTGTTATTACGTTACCCTTAGGTTTAACCACCTCGCATGAATATGCCGAACTTGAATGGCCAATAGATATTGCAATTACCCTTATCTGGGTTGTGTTTGGCATTAATATGTTTGGAACCATATTTAAACGCCGCGAACGGCATTTATATGTTGCCATATGGTTTTACATAGCCACGTTTGTCACCATAGCTGTATTGCATATTGTAAATTCATTTGAACTGCCGGTATCAGCCTTTAAAAGTTACATGGTATATGCCGGCGTGCAGGATGCATTGGTACAATGGTGGTATGGCCACAATGCAGTGGCATTTTTCCTGACCACCCCATACCTGGGCATGATGTATTACTTTTTGCCCAAAATGGCCAACAGGCCTATCTATTCCTATAAGTTAAGTATCCTGCACTTTTGGGCGCTCATTTTTATATATATCTGGGCCGGCCCGCACCATTTACTGTACACCACGCTTCCCGGTTGGGCGCAGTCATTAGGTGTTGCCTTTTCAATTATGCTGTTAGCACCAAGCTGGGGCGGTATGATCAATGGTTTGCTCACCCTGCGCGGTGCCTGGGATAAAGTTCGTGATGATGTGATCCTGAAATTTATGGTAGTTGGCTTAACTGCTTATGGTATGGCCACGTTTGAAGGTCCTATGCTTTCATTGAAACAGGTGAACGCCATAGGCCACTTTACCGATTGGATAATTGCCCACGTACACGTTGGCGCTTTGGGCTGGAACGGCTTTTTAACCTTTGCCATCCTTTACTGGCTTATTCCGCGTATTTATAAAACGCAGTTATATTCAAAAAAGATGGCCTCGTTTCATTTTTGGATAGGCACGCTCGGGATCCTGTTTTACGCCATACCAATGTATTGGGCTGGTTTTACCCAGGGTTTAATGCTTAAAGAGTTTACACCCGAGGGGATACTGAAATATCCCGCTTTTCTGGAAACAACGATGCGCATATTGCCTATGCATGTTATGCGTTCTGTAGGCGGTGGATTATACCTGCTGGGCGTTATTGTAATGGCATATAACCTTTGCCGCACCGCGCTGCAGGGCAAACTCGTTGCAAATGAGCCTGCCCAGGCTATGCCGTTGCCTGCTTTAAGCACAACCGGGCATGAAGAAACATGGCACCGGGTATTGGAACGCCGACCAATACAAATGATGATAGCCGCATTGCTGGTTATACTGGTAGGTACTTTTATTGAGTTGATGCCAACGCTAACTATATCATCAAATATCCCCACGATAGCGGCGGTAAAACCTTATACTCCGCTTGAGTTGCAGGGACGTGACCTTTATATCAGAGAGGGCTGCTCAAACTGCCACTCACAAACTGTAAGGCCTTTCCGCTCAGAAACCGAGCGCTATGGCGAATACAGCAAGGCGGGCGAATTTGTTTATGATCACCCGTTTTTATGGGGATCAAAACGTACCGGGCCCGACCTGGCGCGCGAGGGCGGCAAATACGGCAATGCCTGGCACTATAACCACCTGATGGACCCACGCCTCATGTCGCCGGGGAGTATCATGCCAAATTATGATTGGCTGTTAACCCAAAATCTTGATACAGCTACCACAGCCGCCAAAATAAAGGCCATGCGCACACTGGGTGTCCCGTATCCCGAAGGATATGAAAAAATAGCCAATAGCGATCTTCGTAAACAGGAAAAAGAAATTGCCGATAACCTGTATAACGATCATATAAAGGTTAAAAACAATAAAGAAATAGTAGCCTTGATAGCTTACCTGCAACGTTTGGGTACCGATATCAAAGCAAGCAAAACCGCCGCTAAATAACAAAAGCAATGTTTAAGCAATTTACAGAACACATTTCGGGTGCCCAGGGTTACCTGTTATTTTCTCTGGGGATCTTCCTCGTATTTTTTATTGTAGTAGCTATCCTGCTTTTCAGGCTCAGGAAACAGCATGTAGATCATATGCGTAACCTTCCTTTGAAGGATAGTCATGGTGAATCCCTTAATTCTTACAACTTATGAAATACCGCCGCCTGTTAATTTTACTTGTATTAATGATACCGTTACAACCGGCAATGGCCGCCGATGACAGCCTGATACCGGGCGATTTGATGAACGAGATAGGGTATGGAGCAATTATAGCCATGCTGGCGTTGTTTATTGTAGCCATGCTGGTATTGCTCAGGGCGCTTAGGATATTGACAAAAATAACGCTCCGGGCGCAGGGGTATACAGAAGAGCAGATCATAGCGGAGATGAAACCCGCCAAAAAAGTTAAAAAGCCTAAAACAGAGGTTTGGAACAAATTACTGTCGCTAAGACCGATGTCTGAAGAAAAGGAGCTGATCATAGCACATGATTATGACGGTATCCAGGAGCTTAATAATCCTATTCCTGGCTGGTTCAGCTACCTGTTTTATATCACCATTGTTTTTGCAGTTGGTTACATCCTCATTTATCATGTATTTGGTGTTGGGCAGTTGCAATATGATGAATATAAAACAGAGATGGCCCAGGCAGATATTGCCAAAAAAGAATACCTGAGCAAGGCCGCTAACCGGGTTGACGAAACCACAGTTAAACTTGTTACCGATCAGGCTGTACTGGCTTCGGGACAGGCGATCTTTAAACAAAGCTGCGTTCCCTGCCACGGCGATCACGCACAAGGGGTAGTTGGCCCCAACCTTACCGATGACTACTGGCTGCATGGTGGTAAGATCAATGATGTGTTTAAAACCATAAAATATGGCGTACTGGCCAAAGGAATGCCCAACTGGGAGAAACAGTTATCGCCCAGGCAAATCTCGGATGTGGCAAACTATATAAAATCATTGCATGGCAGCAATCCGGCTAATCCTAAAGAACCGCAGGGCGAAAAAGATGTGGATGACATTGCGGCAAAAGGCAAAAAGATAGCAAAAATATAACAATTATGGACGGCTTACTGGCGGCAAAAGAAAACGGGAAAAGACAGTGGATGTATCCGCTGGTACGTAAAGGCAGGTTTTATAAATGGAGAAGCTGGTTAAGCTATTTTTATCTCATTTTCTTTTTTGCTGGGCCGTTTTTACGAATCAATGGCCAGCCGTTGTTGCTGCTCAATGTGATAGACCGGCAATTTGTACTGCTGGGGCAGGTGTTTTGGCCGCAGGATATTTTTCTGTTTATGCTGGCTTCACTTGTTTTTTTAGTTTGCGTGGTAATATTTACTATTGCTTTCGGTCGTATTTTCTGCGGATGGATCTGCCCGCAAACCATATTTATGGAAATGGTTTTCAGAAAGATAGAGATTTGGATAGAAGGGGATGCCAATAAGCGTAAAAAGCTTGATGCCGGTGCCTGGACACGGGAAAAAATTATCAAAAAAACAGCCAAGCATGCTTTGTTTGTATTGGTCTCCTTTCTGATCGCCAACACTTTCCTTGCTTATATCATCGGCAGCGAGAGCCTTGTTAAAATTATTGTTGAGCCTGTTACAGCCCACTGGGTTGGTTTTATCAGTATATGGGTATTCACTATTGTATTTTATTTGATTTACAGCCAGGTACGTGAGCTGGTTTGCACATTGATATGCCCTTACGGGCGTTTACAAAGTGTATTGATTGATGAGCATACTTTAGTAGTAGCTTATGACGATGTGCGCGGCGAACCACGGGGCAAGTTAAGCCGTAACGCGGACCCCTTTAACCTGAAAGGCGATTGCGTTGATTGTAGCCTGTGCGTTGCTGTTTGTCCTACAGGTATTGATATTCGTAAAGGAACTCAAATTGAATGTATTAACTGTACCGCCTGCATAGATGCCTGCGACCAGGTAATGGACAAGATAGGAAAGCCCCGCAACCTGATTGGCTACTTCTCCGAAAATATGATCAGGCTGAAAGAAAAGCCCTCGTTTACCGGGCGCATGATGGGATATACCGCGGTAATAACCGTGCTGGTAGCTGTACTTGGTTATTTTATTTTCAGCCGGAGCGATATGGATATCACCGTTATGCGCAGTGCGGGAATGCTTTATCAGCAACAGCAGGGCGGCTACATCAGTAATATTTATAATGCCGAAATCATTAATAAAACCAATCAGGATAAAGTGATCCGGATAGGAGCGGATGATCCGGCTGTTAAGATCAGTTATATCCAGGCGCCCGGACCGGTTGCAAAGGGCGGATCGGCTAAAACGGTGTTTTTTGTCATGCTCCCTGCATCAAAAATACATGCCGCCAAAACTACCATTAAACTGAACCTGTTGCTTGGCGGCAAGGTGGTTCAATCTGTTAAAACAAATTTTATAGCACCCACAAATGATTAAGCATATGAACTGGGGAAAAGGAATAGTAATAGGCATGCTGGCTTTTATGAGTTACATTGTAGCCATGGGCGTTGCCATGTTCAGGCAGCCCGACGATGTCGATCCGCATTATTACGAAAAAGGGCTTGCGTTTAATGCCGATTATGATAAAGAGAAGCAAGTGCTTAACGATAAAGCACAGCCATCAATCAGCATTAATAACAATATCCTTTTAGTAAAGTTTGCAGGCCCGGTAAAGGGAGCAGTAGATTTAAAGCGCCCGGACTACGGCAAAATGGACAAACATATCAATCTGCAGAGCAACCTGGCGGGGAATGTGAATATCCCTCTGACTGATGTAAAGCCAGGTAGGTGGCAACTGGTTTTTAATTGGGAAAACAACGGCAAAAAATACCTGTATACCAAAGAAATATTTATACCATGAGCCCCAGTCAAATCGCTTTTTTTATAGGCTTGTTCGGTAGTGTTCACTGTATAGGAATGTGCGGCCCGCTCGCCTTCGCTATCCCCATTAACCACAGTAGCTTTTGGCTGCTCTTGTGGGATAAGTTGGTATATAACCTTGGGCGTACTATAAGTTACGCAACCCTCGGGTTAATAACCGGGCTCATCGGTAAGCAATTATGGCTTTCAGGTTTGCAGCAGGGGGTAAGCATCATTAGCGGGATACTGATCCTGTTGGCGGCCGGTTCAAGATTGTGGAAGTTGAAAATTCGTAACAAAAGAAGTGACAACTGGCTGTTGAAGCCTTTTAATGCGTTGCTTACTTATGCGTTACAGCACCGGGCCGGCCATTTGGCCATAGGCTTGTTAAACGGCTTTTTACCCTGCGGTTTTGTTTACCTGGCGCTCATAGGCGCGGTAAACACTTCATCAGTGGGTGCTTCCGTGCAATATATGGTTTGGTTTGGTTTGGGTACCCTGCCTTTAATGCTGGCGGTCACTGTTGGCAGTGGATTTGTTAACCAGGGCATCCGAAGAAAGATGAACAGGGTGGTTCCCTATTTTATGCTATGCCTTGGCGCCTGGTTTTTACTGCGCGGGCTCGCGCTTGATATTCCTTATCTGAGTCCGCCATCGGCCAGCGGAACCGTTATTTGTAAGTAACACCATAGGTACATTGATGAGCCTCATGTTTATTCTAAATACATAATATTAAATTAATTATATGCACAGCTTTCATATACCTGTTTTAGGTTTGGGATACTCTGTTGATACACCGCTAAAAGTGGCCCGGTACGGTATCTCGTCCGTTGTTTCAATTGTTGATGATGAACTCGTTGAGCGTATGCGGCAGTATCATTCAACTCAAAATGGTTTGCCATTTACGCCTATTTTAAAAAGTGGGCCCGACAGCCGTTCAAAACGGATTACGGCCTATCTTAATTTATTAAACGAGTTGGTAAATAAGCAGTTTGAAGAACTTAAACAAATGCCATTTAACCAGGGAATGGACATCGACCGTTACTTCAACCTGCTACCTGAGGCGTCGTCTTTAAAGCAGGGTTACGAACTGATGAACGAGTATCCTGAGGGGGAACGTAAACAGATCTTTCAAGATCTTTTGCGTGCTAAAATGAACAAAGGCGTAATTGATGTAAATATCATGGCCAAAGTTGATAAAATGAACTTTGATGCGGACGGCAATTATACCGGCGATACTCATACCGACGCGCTTGCTGCTTTAAAAGGCTTTGCTGAAAGCGATCTGGATTCATCAGTGGTACTTTCGGCGGGAATGAACCCGAGGCTGTACAGTTACCTGGAAACTTTTAAGTGTTTTTATCCAGATGGCAATAACGAGCTTCGTAAACGGATCGTTTTAAAGGTGAGCGATTTTCGTTCGGCGCTGATCCAGGCTAAGTTTTTAGCAAAGAAGGGGCTGTGGGTATCAGAGTTCAGGATTGAATCGGGCCTGAATTGTGGAGGGCATGCTTTTGCTACTGATGGCCTGCTGCTCGGGCCCATCCTGGAAGAGTTTAAACTGAAAAGGGAAAATATGATACACGAGCTGCTTGACCTCTATCAACCTGCACTTGCCGAAAGGGGGTTTACAGAGGCCAGTCCGGCACAAAAGATCAGCGTACAGGGTGGGATAGGCACTATGCAGGAAGATGTTTTTTTGCGGGAGCATTATCAGATGGATGCTACCGGTTGGGGCAGTCCGTTCCTGCTGGTACCAGAGGCCACCAATGTTGATGAACATACGCTGCAACAATTGGCGGGCGCCGGCCATGATGATTTTTATGTAAGCTCGTCATCGCCGCTGGGTATCCTGTTCAATAACTTCAGCAAAAGCTCGGGCGAAGAGCAAAGACTTAGCAGGATAGCAAATGGCAGGCCGGGCAGTCCCTGCAATAAAAAATATTTGGTATCAAATACCGAGTTTACCGAACATCCCATTTGCACAGCATCACGTGAGTACCAACATTTGAAAATAAAGCAGTTAAAACACAGTGAGCTTCCGGCAGCTGAAATTCAAAAGCAAATAGATGCTGTTACCGAAAAGGTTTGCTTATGCGAAGGGCTTTGTGCATCTGCTTATATCAAAAACGATATTCTGAAAGCTCGGGAAAACAAGGCGGTAACCATTTGCCCCGGACCAAATATCGCCTTCTTTTCAGGGGTTTATACGCTTGATGATATGGTTAGCCATATCTATGGGCATATCAACTTGCTTGAGGCAACAACCCGCCCTAATATGTTTATCAATGAGCTAAACCTTTATATCGATTATCTTAAAAAGGACATTTCGGGCTATGTAGCAAACCTCAACGAAAAGAAAGGAAAATACCTGCTCAAATTTAAAGACCAATTACAGCAGGGTATCACATACTATAAAGAATTGATCCCACAAATAAGCAACCAAACCCAGGATTACCTGGAGCGGATGTTAAAGGATCTGCTTTCATCAGAAGAGAAACTCCAATTGCTAAATATCTAAAACAAAGAAACCGGGAATCGATCCCCGGTTTCTTTGTTTAACTGATAGTTGGTTTTGTCAAAGCCTTATCCGGTCATGCTGAATAACTGCGTAGTAGGCTTGTCGACCCATAGGCGGGCATCAAGCGCCATACATATGTTGCGTAAAAAGCGTTTACCCATGGGCGTAACAGTAATGCACCATGAATTTAGCTCAGCCAGTCCGTCCCGTTCAAATTGGCGCATGCGGTCCAGTCCTTCTAAAAAAGCTTCACTTGCTTCAGTGTGCAGGTTCCAGCAGGTTTTGCCGTTACACATGATATTTAAAATATGCCTGCGAATGCTCAGATCATCTGTTGTAAGCATATGGCCTTTAAATACCGGCAGCTGGCCTGCGTTAACCAATTGCAGGTATTCCTCTACTTTTTTTACATTTTGGGCAAAGGCGTACCAGCTATCGCTTATGGAGGATACGCCCAAACCAATCATTAATTGGGTATATTGATGGGTGTAACCCATGAAATTACGGTGCAGCGTACCGTTTTGTTCGGCTAAGTAAAGGCTATCAGTGGACAAGGCGAAATGGTCCATACCAATTTCATGATAGCCCAATGCTGTGAATAATTCGCGCCCGCATTCATACAAAGCCCTTTTTTCATTAGCGTCGGGCAGGTCATTTTCGGTGAAACGGCGCTGACCTGGTTTTATCCAGGGTACATGGGCATAACTGTAAAAAGCGATCCTATCGGGCATTAATTTCGCCACCTGGGCAATGGTATCCTTTAGCCCGTTGATGGTTTGAAGCGGGAGGCCATATATCAGATCGAAATTAACGGATGTATATCCGATCCGCCGGGCTTGCTGAGTAACCAGTTTTACCAGTTCAAAACTCTGGATCCGGTTAATGATAAACTGAACCCTCGGATCAAAATCCTGAATGCCGAGGCTTATCCTCCTGAAGCCAAGATTGTATAAAACCTGTAAATGATCAACAGTTGTATTAGCCGGGTGCGCCTCAAAGCTAAACTCGGCCCGGGGATGGATAGTTGATGAATTTAATATACCATTGATCAGTATGGCCAGGTGTTCGGGTTTAAAAAATGTAGGTGTGCCGCCCCCAAGGTGTATTTCCCTGATGACGGGTTTGCTTTCAAAGGTATTGAGGTACATGGCCCATTCCATCAAAACAGCTTTAATGTATGGCTCTTCTACCCGGTGGTTTTTGGTGATGCGGGTGTTACAACCGCAATAAGTACACAGACTTTCGCAAAATGGCAGGTGAATATACAGGCTGATCCCGTCACGATCGTTACTCTCCTTAAAAGAAAGCGATACTGACTTTCGCCATTCCTCTTCGTCGAAGTTTTCAGTGTTCCAATAAGGTACTGTAGGGTAACTGGTATAACGGGGAGCAGCAACGTTGTATTTATCAATAAGGTGCTGAGGGATTTTCATAAATATTAAGCTTTGGTAGTATCAACCGTTGATAGCTCACCGGTCGCTTTGCAGTTTTTTGCACACACACACGCATTTCCAACGCACTTTTTAGCCTGCCATTGATCAAGATTTTTTATGGTTTGATTAGCAATTTGCTGTAATGCCTCACTGGTTAAAAAAGCCTGATGGGGGGTGATGAGGACATTTTTAAAGGTCATCAGTTTTTCAAGCAATGGGTCCTTATCGGTATCATGTTGATGCTGCTCAAAAAAGAGGCCTTTTTCTTTTTCATAAACGTCGAGTCCTAAATAGCCTATTTTACCGATTTCAAGGGCCTGTAATGCCGCTTCAGTATCAATTAACCCTCCCCGCGAAGTATTCAGGAGCATGACTCCATCTTTCATCAAAGCAAGGGTGTCATTATTGATCATATGGTAGTTTTCAGGGCAGAGGGGGGCATGTAATGAAATGATATCGGCGGTAGCAAGCAGGTCATTCATAGCCATTTGTTCAACTCCTGGCAAGTTTGATTTGGCAAGCGGATCGTAGCCAATAACACGACAGCCAAAGCCGTTAAAGATAGCGGCAACCGCTTGCCCGGTACGCCCCAGGCCAATAATGCCAATTGTTTTGCCGTATAAATTAAACCCCATGAGGCCATTCAGCCTGAAATCAAACAGGTGGCTATGGGCGTTTGATTCGGTTAAATGCCTGTTCAGGGCAAGTGCCATGGCAACGGTATGTTCGGCAATAGCCTGCGGCGAGTATTCAGGTACGTTGGCCAGTTTTATGTTGCGCAAAGCTGCTGCTTCCTTATCGATATGATCTGTACCAACCGACCGGGTAGCAATATATTTAACGCCAAGATCGGCCAGTTGGTTGATAACATAGGCAGATACATCGTCATTGGTAAAAACAACCACCGCTTCCTTACCTTCGGCATAAACCGCGGTTTCAGAATTTAACGGGTTAGAGATAAGGGTAATATCATGTTTTTTTTGGTTCGCTCTGGCCAAAAATTCCTTTTCGAACGCCTTGATACTGTAAGCTACAACTTTCATCTATGCACATTTATATTAAACAAAACTACCGGGATAGCACCATCAAAACCATGAGCGCGGTCAGTGATAAAAATGACCTTTATCAGTTTCTCATTTTTACCAGCTTGTTAAGGTCTGTTATATTGATGGTTGCACCTTTCTTTTCTATCAGGCCTTCCTCTTTAAAATCAGAAAGCGTACGGCTTACCGTTTCGGTAGCCATACCAGCCATTGAAGCCATTTCTTCCCTTGATATTTTAAATTCCTGTTTTTCCCCGTTTTGTTTGTTCAGTCTTACCAATACCTGCGCCAGCCGTTTCCTTACCGAATGGTAGGCCAGCTCGATTAGCTGTTCTTCCTTTTCTTTGATATTGTTTGACAGTATTTTCAAAAATTGCCGGCCAACGTCGGGATATCGGTCAAGCATAGTTAAAACGGTATCTTTCGGCAGCAGGCATATGGCCGCGTCTTCGGTTGCTTCGGCAGTTTCGCCGTAAGCATCATCAAGCAGCAGGGCATGTACGCCAAGGTAGTCGTCGGCTTTGTATAAGCCGGTCATCAGTTCCCTGCCGTCTTCGGCCAGTTTAAATGTTTTTATGCTGCCTTCCATCACCAGGTAAATTCCCTGCGGGCTATCCCCGTCATAAAACAATACTTGTTTTTTTCTTATCTGCCTTATTTTTCGACTGGCTATCAGTGCGTTTAACTCAGCAGCGCCGTTGCGCGAATTGATGGCCAGGTGCTCTATTTTTTGCAGCGACCTGCTAAAAAATGCCTGTTGTTTTTCTTTTTTGCTCAACCTGCTATCAATGGCATTAAGCAATTCTATATCGTCAAAAGGTTTGGTAAGGTAATCATCGGCACCCATTTCCATGCCTTTTCTAAAGTCTACCCGTTCGGCTTTTGCGGTTAAAAATATAAAGGGTATATTATCCGTTTCGGGCGATTTGCTGAGCATGAATAACACGCCGTACCCGTCAAGTTCGGGCATCATGATATCGCACAAAATAAGGTCCGGTTTATGCTTTATAGCTAAGTCGACACCAATTTTGCCGTTGCCGGCCTGCAATACCAGGTAGCCCGAAAGCTCCAGTATTTCGGCGGTGCTTTCCCTTATATCGGTATTGTCTTCAATAATGAGGATACTTTTTTTCATGATTGCGAAAATGTGAGCGTGAATGATGTTCCGTAATTAACTTTGCTTTCAAATTGCACCGTGCCGTTGATTAGGCCAACGTAGCGCGCCACTATATTAAGACCGAGACCAGTACCTGATATATTGCCGGTATTGTGTGCCCTGAAAAATGCTTCAAACAAGTGCTTCTGGTCACTTTCAGGGATGCCTATACCATTATCCTTAACCACAACAACCAACTGATCGCTGGCTACCTCCGTGTTAAATTCAATAAAGGTATTTTCGCCCGAGTATTTGATGGCGTTGCTGATCAGGTTAATGATGCAGTTTTTTAACAGTGCGGGATCCAATTTAAAAACACTGGTAGTACCGGTATGCTGATAAATGATATTTTGGTTTTGTTTGGCTACCAGTTGCATTTCTTCTGTTATTTCCTCGCCAAATTTTACCAGGTTAAATTCGGTAAATACGGGCTCGACCTTGCCGGCTTCGAGTTTTTCGAGCGACAGAAAATCATTCAGGATACCCGTAAGGTTACCTACCGACGTTTTTATTTTGGCGATGTGTTTGCTGATGTTAGGATTGCTAAACTCCTGCGCATATTTTTCAACAAGAATGGCCGATAACTGGATACTGCTCAGAGGGGTCCTGAATTCATGCGAGGCCATTGATACAAAACGGCTTTTCATCTGTCCAAGTTCTTTTTCTTTCTCTAATGACAGGCTAACTTCTTCTTTAGCCTGCAGCAATTCGCTTACCGAATGCTTTAAAGAAATTGTACGCTCCTCAACAAGCTCTTCCAAATGGTTGGCATAGTCCTTTAATCTTTCCTCTGCCTCCTTTTCGCGTGTTAGGTCATGGATAAAACCGGTATAGATTTTTCGGCCTGAAAACTGTACTTCACTTACCCCCAGGCGGAAAGGGAATACCGAGCCATCTTTTTTTAAACCCTTAACTTCGCGGCCAAAACCTATAATGTGCGCCTTGCCTGTGTTTTGATAACGGTTTATATAACCATCGTGCAGCTCTTTATCGGGCAGCGGCATTAAAACAGATACATTTTTACCAATTACTTCGCCGGGGCTGTATTGAAACAGATTACATGCTGCCGGATTGATAGATTCGATAATTCCGTGGCTGTTTATGGTAATAATGCCGTCTATGGCATTTTCAATAATTGCTTTTAGCAGCGCGGCATTCTCCATCAGCGTTTCCTTGTTTAATGACAAAGATCACGAATGGATTTAGTCTTCAATATGATGTGCCTCACCATAAAAAGTGATCACAATCACTTTTTATGGTGAGGCACAAAGTAAAAGGATGGTTGAGTGTAGAGCAACCATCCTTTTTTTACCTATTTTTAAACGCTATTCGATCTGTTAAATAGAAAACAAAATATATGAAGTATACAGCACTGATCCTGATCTTATCCATGTTTTTCAATAACGAGGCACGGTCGCAAAACATGATTTCGGGCGGAGACTTTAAGGACACTGACGGAAATCAGATTAATGCTCATGGGGCAGGGGTACTTTATTATAATGAAGTATATTACCTGTTTGGCGAAATTAAAAAAGGCAAAACCTGGCTGGTCCCCGGGCAAAGCTGGGAAGATTACCGGGTTCCTGCAGGCGGGGTGTCATGTTATTCGTCGACGGATCTGAAACATTGGAAAAATCTGGGAACTGCATTAAGATCTGTGACAGGTGACCAGTCAAACGATTTGGATACCGGCAGGGTAATTGAACGGCCCAAGGTGCTTTACAATGAGAAAACCAAAAAATTTGTGATGTGGTTTCATAATGATAGAAATGATTACCAGGATTCAAAGGCCGGTATCGCGGTAAGCGATGCGCCCGGGGGGCCATACACATACCTGGGCAGTATCAAACCAAACAACCAAATGCTGCGTGACATGACACTTTTTAAGGATACCGATGGGAAAGCCTACGTTGCTTATTCGTCCGAAGGTAACAACACTATGCATGTTTGCCAGCTGACAGATGATTATTTGAAGCCAACGGAACATTATACCCGGATTCTGATCGACAGAAACCGCGAAAGCCCGGCACTTTTCAAAAATAACGGCAAATATTTCCTGATCACTTCGGGATGCTCAGGTTGGAGCCCCAATGCGGCATCTTACGCAACTGCTGATAGTATAATGGGGCCGTGGACTGAGATAGGCAACCCTTGCAGCGGTGCTAATGCAGAACAAACATTCTTTGCACAGGGAAATTATGTTTTGCCGATAAACGGAAAACCTTCAAATTTTATCTTCATGGGAGATTTGTGGAACAAACTTGACCTGGAGAAATCCGGTTATTTGTGGATACCATTCGAGGTAATCAACGGCGAAGTGAAAATAATTAACTGATGTGGTGCTGACGATAAATTGGTGTTTAGCCCTTAGCCGAAAGTCATAAACACTAAATAACCCAATAGCTGAAAACGGGAAAGGCCGCTATGATTTGTGTCTTTCCCGTTGTATGCCAGTAATCGGGAGTTGTGTTATGTTTTTAATTTATTAAAAATCAGTATCTTATATTGATGATTGAGCGTTGCGCAATGAATCGTTCAGCCCTGTTTCTTCGCAATATTATCTGTATCACCCGTTCTTAAAGTTTAAAAATCTGTTTCATGATCACCCATTTTTCTCCTTCTTTTGCCCAGGGGAGGGGTTGTTGAAATAGCCACATGAGTTGCTCCCATTCCTGTACTTTAGGATTTAGCGCGTCCATTTCTTCTTTTTTCTTCGACTCAAAATGGTCGCTCGTTTCCATGATCATAAACAACCGGTTTCCCGTGCGATAGATCTGCATATCAAGAATTTCCGCGTCCAGTATGCTTTTGCGTATTTCCGGCCAGCTATTTTCAGCCTTATGCCAATGTTCATATTCCGCTATCAATTGCGGATCATCCTTTAAATCGAGGGCCAAACAGTATCTTTTCATAGTGATATTTAATTTTTACAGATAAGCGGAAGCGTATGATTCGTCAACTAAGCCATATTCTTTCATTTCTTTCCAAAATTGTGTTGGGATCTTTAATGAAGCCAGCGAAACATTTTGTGAAACCCTGTCGGGATTTGTGGTATTCAGGGCGATACTTTTAACGCCTGGCCCATTTAACCCAAAAGCCACGCATGCATCGGCCGGTTTTATTTTATGATCTGCACATAAGCGATAAAACAACTCTCGCCAACGATGTAAATGCTTGTCTTTTACCGGATCAGTTAACCGATAGTTATAATAATCAGACCCGGTTAAAAAGCCGCCGTTAAAAACGGCGGAATTAATGATCAAAGTTCCTTGCTTTTCAAGCTCCTGCATAAATTCAATTAATTCTGGCGGATGGCTATGAATCGTCATGCTATTGGCGATCATTACCCAATCCAATTTTACATCCTGCGTTATCATTTTGATGATCCGCCAGTCTTTCGAACCTACACCAATACCTTTTACTTTGCCATTTCGTTTTAATTCGTTCAGCGCACGGTAGGCTTCCAATATGTCCCGGTAGCGTTGTGCTTGTTCCTGTTTATCTTTTGCTGCATTAAGGTATTCATCGGGATCATGTACAGATACCAGTTGTGCACGATAATTGCCCAGCAACTCATTTCCCTGTTCATAACATTCCAGGATCCCCTCATAACTTATTCGCTGAACGGCGTCATATTTCAGGTCGCGCCAAACACCCGGTTCAAAAGTAGGTTCGGGACTTTTTAACTCCGTACGCAGCCAGCCCAATTTATTACTGATCAGTACCTCCGATGAGGAGACATTTAATTGTTCCAAAGCCCTTCCCAATGATTCGAGCGCGAGCCCCGCGCCGTATTTACCCGCTGAGTCAAATACAGCCGGTTTAGGAGAATGCCTGATACTTTCGGCAACAATAGCACATTTAACATCGTCTGGAAGTGCTACATATAAATTTCCTAATCCACTGGTTCCAAAAATTATTTTTGGCAGATTGATTTCTTGCATATTGAAAATGGATTATTTTAAAGGATGGCTGAAACCGGTACACTTTCAGGTACTTTTACACGATGGCCTTTCAATCCGAAAAGGGCCACCACCGCAAAACATACTAACGGCACTACATAGCCATATTGAATATTGCCGGTTACATCGCTTATGTAACCAAAGGCCCTTGGTAATACAGCCCCACCAACGATAGACATAATGATCAGGCTGCTGCCAAATTCTGTATCAGCCTTCAGATCTTTTATACCCAGGGCAAAAATGGTTGGAAACATAATGGACATGAAGAAACAGATCCCAATTACGGTGTAAACCGTGATCATGCCATGACCAAAAATGGCGAATGCGGATAGCAAAATATTGATACCCGCATAAACTGCAAGTAAAACAGCCGAGCTGTAATACCTCATCAGGAAAGTACCAATAAACCTGCCTATCAGGAATGCAGCGCCGCACAAACCAAGATAGTAGGTCGTTTGCACCTCCGTAAGTCCGGCAGATTTCGTGGCATAAAGAATAAACAAACTAAATACACAAACTTGCGCGCCAACATAGAAGAACTGGGCAGCCACACCCCAGGCCAAATGACGGTGCTTCAGGGCATGGAAAATGTTTTTGCTGGCTGTATGTCCTTCATGCTGCTGGATTCTTGGCAGCCGTGTAAACGCAAAAAGTATGGCAATAAACACCAACACACTGCCTAATATAAAATAGGGTGTTTTTACTGATGAAGCTTCGGCGGCCAGCGCCAGTTTACGGCCCTGTTCTGTCATTGCGCTTAATTGTGCCTGGGTATAACCTTTTGTCAGTATAATACGCCCGCCAATTATAGGCGCGAGGGTGGCAGCCAGCCCGTTAAATGATTGCGCAAAGTTAAGCCTTTGTGTAGAAGTTGCGGGATCTCCTAATGAAGAAGCATATGGATTGGCAGCAGTTTCTAAGATGGTTAACCCGCAGGCAATGATAAACAAAGCTACAAGGAAAAATGTGTACTGCTGTGTATTAGCTGCCGGTATAAATAAATAGGAACCAAACGCGAAAATTAGCAGCCCTGTGATAATACCTGTTTTGTAACCGTATTTTTTCATGATGAAACCTGCCGGTAAAGCCATCAAAAAATAGGCAATAAATACCGCGGAATCCACCAGAGTTGCCTGCACTGTGGTAAGCGTGAACGACTTCTTTAAGTGAGGTATCAATATCGGGTCGAGGTTATGTGCAAACCCCCACAGAAAGAATAGGCTGGTTATTAATATAAATGGAAAAAGAGTTTTATTCTTTGTCATGATCTGATCATTGTATTAAACTTTTGTATGCCGGATTAAAGGTTCTCAATTAATTACTGGGCAGTTATTTTAGCTGCCCATCCGCCTGCTGTATCCATATGGACGTTGATCACCGAATTAGCCGATATCTTTTTTTCAGACCGGATTAGGTCTTGAGGAGATGATAACACGTCGCCCCATGATGATAACGTGTAGTTACCCGCCGGTAAAAAATCCATTTTCAATTGTACAGTTCTTTCAAAATCGTTTGTCATCGCGCCGATATACCAGTCTTTCCCGCTTCTTTTGGCAATAATGACATATTGGCCCGGGTAACCGCCAAGCACCTTTGTATCATCCCAAACGGTTGGCATATTGTTTAAAAAATCGGCTCCGGGCTTGCCCAAAATGTTTTCAGGCGCATCGCAATAAACCATAAACGGACTTTCGTAGATCACGAACTTTGCCAGCTCGGCGCAACGGCTGTTCATTACCTGGGTAGGGCTTCCCTTTCTGAAATCGCTTTTCTTTACATTCAGGAATCCGCCGGGAGTATAATCCATTGGCCCGGCCAACATACGGGTGAATGGCAATGTGGTATTATGCCCGGCTGTTATCCTGGTCGAAAATTTGGAATATTCTTCACCTAAAACTCCTTCGCGGGTTACCATGTTGGGATAGGTCCGCTCGATGCCGTCGGGTTTAAATGCACCATGAAAATCAACCATCAAATGATATTTTGCAGCCGTTTGGATGATACGACGGTACCAGTTCACCATTTGCTGATCATCGCGGTCCATGAAGTCAATTTTTATGCCTGCAATGCCCCATTTTTCGTAAATCGGAAACGCTTTTTCAAAATTGTCATTCCGGTTAACATCCGAGCTATATAACCAAAGCCAGCATTTAACCTTTTTGGCTTTAGCATAGGCTAAAATCTCGGGCATATTTAATTGCGGGGCCACTTTTGTAATATCTGCTTCAGGTTTGTTAAATGGCCCATACCATTGCCAGTCGATAAGCATGTATGGCCAACGCTCTTTCGATGCCAGGTCTATATACTTTTTGATGGTCGGCATGTCTACTTTTACGTCTCCGCTCCACCAGTTATCCCAGGCGCTCATGCCTGGTTTGATCCAGCTGGGATCTTTTAATACGTTAGGCGGATTTAGGTTTTGTATCAGTTCCGATTCAATCAGTTTACCGGGCGAACTTGCCAGCATCACTACACGCCAGGGCGTAAGCAAATTATTAGTGAAGCGTGCTTTAACACCGTTCTCATTTTCACCGGGCAGGGGCGATAGCTTGGTGATCAGGCTGATTTTGTCGGTAGCACCAGTGTCAGTTTTTGAGGATCCTATATAAAATCCCGGATAGTTATCAATATTGGCTTCAGTAAAAGCCGCATAATGATGCTCATCTAATTCAACAAGCAGGGGTAAGCCTGCAATTGTTTTTTCTGTGATATGGTTTAGGTTTTTCGGTTGAAATTCGGTTTCCTGGGAAGATGTATAACTGCCATAGTCTGCAACCCAGGTTTTTGCTTTTGCCGGTAAGTTAAAGGTGGTGAGTTCCTTTACAATTTGTCGGTCGCCAATTTTATCAGCTCCGAACAACTGATAGCGAAATGCAACGCCATCGTTATAAGCCCTGAACCATATGTTCATGCGGCGCATTGGTGCCGATTTTTCTACCAGTGATAATTCCAGTTCATTGTAATGGTCGGTTACAATGCTGTGTTTAGCTTTTACTATTGGCGCCCAGGTTTGATTAACAGCATGCTCCACATGGCTGGTTACGGCCATGCCGGTTCCAATAGCCGGTTCATCTTTAAACTCGAAACCGAGTGATGAAGAATGGACGATTGTTAAACCGTTGCTGGAAACGGTATATTGCAGGTTGCTGGTATTGTTTATTTCCACAATGTTTTTTTTATCCGGCGATACCAGCTTAAAAGTTTGCGCCAAAGAAGGACCTGCCAGTGAAACGGCAGTGATCAGGGTGTAACAAGTTTTCAGGTTCATCATATAAATTAAACAGCTCCTTCTATTTTTAAAACAAACGCATCTTTACCGGGTGCCTGCTCAGGCAATTTTACTTTAAGACCGGTCTCAGTCTGCTCAAAACTCAACTTGCCGTTTCCGAGCAAGCTTACACTGCTTACATTGCCTGTTTCATTATTTTTTGCTAACTTTTTAATCACGGCTTCATTACCGATTGGCCAACCCAGCATGGTCGCGTAAAGGGTTTTGCCTTTTACGGTAAACCGGATGTCTTCGGCTCCGAATGGTTTGCCTTTGCCTTCATTAAAGCCCTGCGCGCTAATTGGGGCCGCTGAATCTGTTGCGGGCCCCTCTCCAAACACTTTCCATGGGCGGGTGCCATAAATTGCCTCGCTGTTAACCTGCATCCAGGCTCCTATTCCCTCAACAACAGTTCGTTCTTCGCTGTCGATACTTCCGTCTCCCCGTAATGGGACATTTAAAAGCAGGTTACCGTTTTTACTTACAATATCAACCAGGGTATGTACCACTGTTTTGGCACTTTTGTAGCCCTTATTATCAAATATGCGCCGATCATAATGCCAACCGCCAATACAGGTATCGGTTTGCCATGGTAAAGGTTCTATCTGGTTACTTTGGCCACGTTCTATATCCCATATCATGCATTTACGCTGCTGCTCATTCAATACTTTAGCAAACAGCGCGGCCTGTAGTTTTCCATGCTTTTTAATACTGGTATTGTACATATGGGCAGCTATTTTTAAACCGGCGTCGCTTACCGGCCATAGTGGCAAGGCTGTATCATCAAAATAAATTAGTTCCGGGCCGTATTTATCTATCAGTTCAATGGTGCGGTTCAAAAACTTATCACAATAAGCTTTGCTGGGCACGCTTGCTCCGTTGCCCCAGTCCCAGTGACTGCCCATACTGTTGTCATCAAGGCTATCCTTACTTAAAGGATGGTTTTGTGCATATAATTCCTGTGGGTCGTAGCCACTCCACCATTTACCTGCGCCATCAGCTTTGGTAAGTTTGCCGTCATAAGGTACGCCTGCCAACGGGCCGGTTTTATCCGCACGTTGGGCAACCTCATACCAGGTCCAGGGGTGGGAAGCGTGTACGGTTACGCCAAAAGGCAAACCATGCTCTTTAGCTGCTTTGGCCCAGCCGCCTATCAGGTCTTTTTTAGGGCCAAGTTTAGTAGAGTTCCAGCTTTGGTATTTGCTGTCATAAAGGTCAAAATTATCATGGTGATTGGCCAGTGCCATAAAATATTTGGCGCCGGCTTTTTTATATAGGCCAACCAATTCATCAGGGTTCCAATTTTCGGCTTTCCATTCGTTAATAACGTCTTTAAAACCAAATTTGGAAGGATGCCCATATTTTTGAACATGATATTTATACTGGTCGCTGCCTTCCTGGTACATGCCGCGTGCATACCAGTCGCCACGTTCCGGCTGGCATTGTGGGCCCCAATGCGCCCACATCCCAAACTTTGCGTCGCGAAACCAGTCCGGCACCTGGTACTGAGTCAATGAATCCCAATTTGGTTTAAACGGCCCAGAAATAGTTTCAGTGTTTGTTTGCAGCAAACTGCTACCAAATACCCTTGACAGATACAGAGATGAGAGTCCCGTGGCCACGCCTTTTATTAATGTTCTTCTTTTCATAATTGAGTTTGGAAGTTTTGAAAAAATATCTATCTGGATTAGCTATGCAAACAATTAGCCAGGCCTTTAAGTAAATTTCTATATGTCATTATCTATAATTGGTTGATGAGCAATTCACGTTAAATTGATCATCAATCAAATTTCTTTGAAATAATATTCAAATAGTTGACCTAATGGGACTTTTTTTTATACAAACCCGACTTTTTGAGTGGTTGATATTACGATTGAAGTTGAGATTGATGAAAGGATCGGATACTACTTAAAACATATTGTCTTTCAGGTTTGACTATAAATAGCTTATTTATTGAGAATTACTAAGTAATGGAAATAAAGCGTTTGTTTACGCCATATCAGGATGCGTAGTGAAAGAAGATTTAAGAGCGGGATTGTAAAAATGAAATCATTGGTTGTTTCAGACCATGCTATTCTCGGGCTGTTGCATTATTGGTGAAAAAAAGCGATAATGATAAGCAAGTATGAATACTAATGATTGAAGCCAACCTCGTACATCTGTTTTTTATATTCACTGGGCGACATACCGGTTAGCTTTTTGAATGTTTTGGAAAAATAAGAAAGGTTATCAAACCCGGTTTGTGTGCAGATCTCTGAGTAAGCCATTCTGCTTGTTGCCATCAGATATTGTGCACGTTCAATTCGTTTTTCATTTATATAATTCAACGGCCTGGTTCCTGTGTGCTGCTTAAATTGCCTTGAAAAGTAATCGACATTTTGATTTGCCCGGGAAGCCAGCAGGTTCACAGTTAGATCCATGTGTAAATTAACAAGGATATAATTTAAGGTTTCCGCAATTTTAACGGGTATAGATTTATGTTCCGGATGTTTAAATAATTGTGGGTTAAGGAATTTTGCAGTTAACATCATCAGGATACCTTGGGTTTCCAGGTACACGGAAATGTTTTGTTGATTATTAAGTTCCTGATATTCCTTATAGTAGATATCTTTTTCATACACCTTAGGATTGTCTGACCGGTTAATTCCTCTCCCCGGGTTAATTTCAAGCAGCCTGTTAAAAAGATTGATATCCATTTCGGTGGCCATTGTTTTCAATACAACCCTGTGATTAGCAAAAAGCGAACTTCCATCTATCGAATCTTCAAAAAACTGTACAAAAAACTGGCCCATATAATCGTTGCAGCTTAAATTACATAGGGTGAAGCTTGGAACGATGTACAAATAACCCGGTTCAAGTTTTAGCGAACTGGCTGCATCTGAAATTTCACCTTCTCCACCATCTATATAATAAATGCGATAGTAAGGGCTGATCACATTCCTGTAATTCCATTTGGAGTTGAGCCTTACGTAATCGACGTTAAGGAGTGAGAAAGTATGTTTTAAATTCCGTTTAATCATCTGAACTACAAATATGCAAATTGAATTGACACACCTGAATGTATATAAGTGGTTTAAATATATTATGAAGTCGGTTTTCCACAAAAAAAAGTCCATTTCGATCAAATTTTGATTGCTTATTTACTGTAGGTTTGAATTAACCAATATAAGCGGTAAAAGAATGGGCTTTCCTTTTTAACGGTTGGTGGAAATTTGAAAGTACCCTCATAATCGGGTATTTTTGGATTTATACATTCAAAATAGGATATTTACTAAAGCCATATTAAAAAAAGACTTGTTTTTGTGAAGATAGTCTAATCTATTGATCGAACTTTATGAGTACCCTATCCCTAAGCTATGAGATATAAATTATCCATAAGCGCACTTGTTTTACTATTGACGCTGCGTGTCGCTTTTGCACAAAATGGCAAATATCAGTTTTCGCAGTTAAACCGAAGTAATGGCTTATCGCACAACCAGGTAAACTGCATTTATAAAGACTCCGAAGGTTTTATGTGGTTCGGAACTGCATCAGGGCTTAACCGTTATGATGGCTACAGTTTTAAAATATTCAAGCATGACGCTAATAACAAAAAGTCGCTGAATGATGATTTTGTAAGCGGTATTTTTGAAGGACCTGGCAAAAAATTATGGGTGTCAACCCGCGGAGGATACTGTTTTTATGATCCGGAAACGGAACAGTTTGATAGTGATATGTCGGTAATGACACGCTCGTTAAAAGTTCCTGGATATCCTAACGTATCTAAAATAATTCACGGTGGTAAGGGCGAGTTTTGGCTTTTGTGCCCGGATTCCGGTCTGTACAGGCATAATGAAATAAACAAAACAACCCGTCGGTATTATCATCACCGTTCAGGCGCGTCATTGTATTCAAATTTTATCTCAGATATAACACTGGATGCAACCGGCAATGTTTGGGTGGTGTACCGTAACGGCATCGTTGAGATGTTCGATATCAAACAAAACAAAATTACTTATCATTCCGAGGTATTTAATAAAGCCGTTAATAACAGAGATGCTTATTACGCTATTACTGTGGATAAGGACAATGATTTATGGTTTTATACACCTGGTTTTTACGCCAACGCTTATTATTACAGTCCCTCAAGTAGGGCGTTCAGGCCTATCGCTAACGAACCTTCGGGGCTCAAATTAAAATCTAATATCATCAGCAACATTATCCAGGCCGACGACGGCCTGATATGGATAGCAACCGACCACGGCGGTATAAATTTGTTAGATAAAAAAACTTTTACATTTACCTATTTATTGAACAGGGAAGATGATGCCAAATCATTAAGTCAAAACAGCGTTATCAACCTTTATAAAGACGATTCGGGTATTATGTGGGCAGGCACCTTTAAAGAAGGTGTAAGCTATTATCACAAAAATATTATCCGGTTCCCATTGTACAGGCACTTCGCTTCAGACCCTAAAAGTTTGGGTTTCGAAGATGCTAACAAGTTTGTTGAAGATGAAAATGGGAACATTTGGATTGGTACAAACGGGGGAGGCTTAATTTATTTTAACCGTGAAACCGGCAGTTTTAAGCAATATAAGTATGAACCAGAAAATGCAAACAGTCTCAGCAATGATATTATTGTCAGTTTATGTATCGATCATGATCAAAAATTGTGGATAGGGACATATTTTGGCGGCCTGGACTGCTTTGACGGAAAAACGTTTACCCACTATAAACATGACGATAAGATAGCCGGGAGCCTTGCCGATAACCGGGTGATGAGTATTTTCGAAGATTCATCGCATAAGTTATGGATAGGGACATTTGCAGCCGGGCTCCAGATATTTGACAGAGAAAAAAAGAAATTTTCCCCTCCCTTTAAACAAACAGATATCAGGTGTCTTTACGTTTCTGCTCTGTTTGAAGACCGCAAAGGCAATATTTGGGTTGGAGGATACTTTGGTATTGATGTGATTTTAAAAAATACAGGCAGGTTTATTCATTACAGTATAAATAAAGATGATCCTAACAGTTTAATCAGTAATACAATCAATTGCATTAACCAGGACGGACGCGGCTTGATCTGGATAGCTACACGCTACGGATTAAGCATACTTAACCCCGAAACCAACAAGTTCACATCGTTAACAAAGCGAAACGGATTACCAGATAATGCCATATTGCAAATACTGGAAGATAGCAAAGGAAGAATGTGGTTTAGTACTGCTAATGGTTTAAGCAGGGTAACGCTTATCGCCCAAAAGGCTCCTTACGCTTTTAGGTTTGAGAATTTTGATGAAACGGATGGTTTACAAGGCAGGGAATTTAATGACCAGGCAGGGCTCAAAACCCGCAAGGGCGAACTCATATTTGGCGGCGGGCATGGTTTCAATATTTTCGACCCGTTAGCCATACATGCTAATACCAACAAGCCTAAACTAACTTTTACTGATTTTTTGCTGTATAACAAAAGTATCAAAGCCAATGACGAAGTTAACGGACATGTGGTATTGTCAAAAGCTATCTCGGCAACCCGCGAGCTGACACTGACACACAGCGAAAATGTATTTACCATTGAATTTGCCGCGCTTAATTTCTTTAATCCCAACAAAGTAAAACATCAGTATATGTTGGAAGGCTTTGATAAGGATTGGATTGATGCCGATAATGCTACGCGAAAAGCGACCTACACCAACCTTGATGGCGGCGATTATACTTTTAAAGTACGGGCGATTAGCCAGGAAGGGCGGTGGGACCCTGATTATATCACATTAAAAATTAAGGTATTGCCCCCGTTCTGGAAATCGACAATAGCTTATTTTATTTATATATTACTTTTATTTGGGATTCTATTTTTCATGCGCCGGCGCGGAATTCAAAAAATAAGAAGGCAGTTTGAAATCGAAAAGGAGAAACGCGAGGCTAAATTGTTAATTGAAAATGAGCGGCAGGAGGCCAGGCGTATGCATGAACTTGATATGATGAAAATTAAGTTCTTCACCAATGTAAGCCATGAGTTCAGGACCCCCTTATCATTGATCATGGCACCCGTTGATAAGATATTAAAGCAAACCGAGGCCGAAGAGCAGAGAAATCAGCTTCAATTAATTAACCGCAATGCCAAGCGTTTACTAAATATGGTAAACCAGTTGCTTGATTTCAGGAAAATGGAGGTGCAGGAACTTAGGTTGCATGCACGGAGTGGAGATATTATCAATTTTATTAAGGAAATGGTTTATTCGTTCTCGGATGTTGCTGAAAAAAAACATATCAGGCTGGTATTCGATTCGGAAATTCAAAACCTGATTGTCAACTTTGACCACGATAAAATCGAACGCATCATCTTCAACCTGCTTTCTAATGCTTTTAAGTTTACACCTGATGGCGGGCATATAAGCGTTTTATTGGCGATACTCGAAAAGGACTCCGGAAAGCAACAGCTTGAGATAAAGGTTATTGATACGGGTATTGGTATTCCGTTAGATAAGCAGGACAGGATTTTTGAACGCTTCTTTCAAAACGAGGTGCCGGGTTCTATGGTTAACCAGGGTAGTGGGATAGGGCTGTCGATAACCAAAGAATTTGTAAAGCTGCACAACGGTGAAATATCAGTTCAAAGCGAACCTGGCCAGGGCAGTTATTTTACCATACTTTTGCCGGTTGATTTAGCTACAGAAGAAGAAGTATCAATAAATGAACCTGATTTTCACCGGACAACAGTATCCGAAAACCCCGATTGGGTACAGGCGGGGGGCGGCAATTCAATTAAGAAGCTTTCTGTTTTACTGGTTGAAGATAATGAGGATTTCCGTTTTTATTTGAAAGACAATTTAAATGATACTTTCAACATTATCGAGGCTGCTAATGGAAAGGAAGGGTGGCAAAAAACCCTGGCCCTTCATCCCAACCTGGTAGTTAGCGATATCAGCATGCCTGAGATGAATGGCATTGATTTATGCCGGAAAATACGAAACGATAAACGTACATCACATATACCAGTTGTGTTGCTTACTGCTGTTACAGATGAAGAACAGCAATTGCAGGGACTTGAAACGGGTGCCAATGATTACCTGACCAAGCCTTTCAATTTCGAAATCCTGACTTCTAAATTAAAGAACATACTGGCCATGCAACAAGATATGCGTAAAACTTATCAAAAGCAGCTTGATGTTAAACCAACTGAGGTAGAAACCGAATCACTTGATGAATCGTTTATAAAAAAAACGGTACAAATAATCGAAAAAAACATTGACAACGCCGAATTCTCGGTAGAGGAATTGAGCAGCGAATTATGTGTGAGCCGCGTAACCCTGTATAAAAGATCGCTGACTTTAACAGGAAAATCTCCCGTAGATCTGATCCGCACCATCCGCCTCAAACGTGCAGCACAGTTGCTTGAGAATTCACAGTTAACTATATCACAGATCTCCTACAAAGTAGGCTTTAAAAGCCAAAAGTATTTCGTACGATGCTTCAAGGCCGAATTTAATTGTCTCCCTTCTGCGTACGTCAGCAATAAGAACAAATAAATTTTTTTATAAGCCTTCAGCCAGTTTTACCGCAAGGAAATTGCATTTTTTATTTTTTAAAACGATTTACCTGATTTTGCTATTGGTTTAACTTGATGCTTTTTGGGTCTTTTTGTTAAATTTAGTACAACATCTGTTTCAGTTATGACCGATTATTGGGTGCGAATCTACTTTAATGTGCTGTAAATAAGCGAAGTATGTGGTTTTAACATTTGTGTCCCCATTTGTGAACAATCGATTGCACCCCGGCATTTAGATTAGCAGCGTAATTCAATGTTTCTTTATTGTAAAACGCAATTAAAGTTGGGCATTGCTTAAGCCAATTTTCAAACCTGCTTAATTTACTATGATGTTAAAACGTATACTTTGGTGTACTGCTGCTATTTTTTCGATGGCTTCTCCGCTCAAGGCCGCTTATTGCAATAGTCCTCAAATGGCAATGAAGGATACAGCCGTTGTCAGAACAATTTATCCCTCATACAATATTTCGCCCAAGGCTCCTGATAAAACGGGAATGGATAACACTGCTGTGCAACAGGCAGCAAACATCAAATTAGGCTGGAACATCGGTAACACAATGGAAGCGCCCGGCGCCGAAACCGGCTGGGGCAATCCTTTAATTACAGAAGATTATATCAAACTGGTTAAGCGGAGCGGGTTTAATGCTATTCGTATCCCTTGCGCCTGGGATCAATATTCAGACAAAAAAACTGCCAAAATACAGGATGCCTGGTTAAACCGCGTAAAACAGGTAGTACAATATTGTGTAAAAAACGATATGTATGTGTTGCTCAATATTCACTGGGATGGCGGTTGGCTTGAAAATAATATTACCCCGGCAAAACAGGATTCTGTTAACGCTAAACAAAAAGCGTTTTGGGAACAAATTGCAACAGCAATGCGCGATTTTGACGAACATTTGATGTTTGCCAGCGCTAATGAGCCGGCTGCAGATGATGCCGCGGCAACAGCAATACTTGCTACCTATCACCAAACTTTTATTAACGCGGTTAGGTCAACCGGTGGTAAAAACGCCTACCGTGTATTGATACTGCAGGGCCCATCTACTAACATGGAAAAAACAAGTCATTTTATGACCTCCCTGCCAACCGATCAGATAAAAGGCCGGTTAATGGTTGAGGTACATTATTATTCTCCCTTTAATTTTTGCCTTATGGAAAAAGATGAACCCTGGGGTTGCATGTTTTATTATTGGGGGAACGGGCACCACTCATTATCTGATTCTGCGAGAAACTCAACTTATGGAGAAGAGGCTGAGGTTAAGAGCACATTCCAACTCATGAAAACAAAATTCGTTGATAAAGGAATCCCTGTTGTGATGGGAGAATATGGCGCTTACAGACGAACTGCCCCTAAAGATTTGGCGGTACACAATGATGCTGTAGATTATTGGATAAAGTTTACAACCCAACAAGCTATAGCCAACGGCCTTAAGCCATTTTTTTGGGATATAGGTATTGCCCTGGACAGACGAAATAATAAAGTACTTGATCAACGCACAATTAATGCCCTTATAGCAGGGGCCAGGTAACAATTTTTGCAATGATAATAAATCCGCTGATTGTTATGCAAGCGTCTCATACCAAACCTTGTTTAAAATGAAACAAACCTACTTTTTGTATTTTTTGATTTTAATGTTCGCTACTACAGGGAAAACTATAGCCCAATCCCCTGAAATAGCTTCAAAACGCGAACATTTATCTGTTGATAATGACTGGCGCTTTGCTTTGGGTCATGCATACGATGTTTCTAAAGATTTTTATAACGGGAGCGGCGGGTTCTCCTATTTGGCCAAAACTGGTTATGGCGATGGCGCCGCATCGGCAGAATTTGACGACAGAGGCTGGCGTAAGATCGACCTTCCGCATGATTGGGCAGTTGAACAGCCATTTAGCCCGAAAGGCAGTTTCAGTCACGGATCGAAAGCTATTGGCCGTAACTTCCCCGAAGCAAGCGTTGGCTGGTACCGCAAAAGCTTCGTTGTGCCGGCTTCTGATCTCGGTAAACACATATCCATCGCATTTGATGGCGTTTTCCGAAATAGCATAGTTTGGGTAAACGGACATTATTTAGGTACCGAACCCAGTGGGTACAGCAGCTTTGAATACAATATTTCAGAATATTTAAACTATGGCGGCAACAACGTTATAGCCGTACGTGCGGATGTAACTATGGAAGAAGGTTGGTTTTATGAAGGCGCGGGCATCTATCGCCATGTGTGGCTTAATAAAACAAACCGGTTACATATTGTTCCCGACGGAACTTTTGTTACAACCGCGCTGAAAAACAATGTTGCCGATATTGCGGTGACATCCACCATTACCAATGACGATAAAAAATCAAGGAACTATAATGTAACTCAAACTATTATTGATGATAACGGAAAATCCCTCGCGACAAAAACAACCACCGGAATCACGTTGAAGCCTTTTGCATCGGGGGATATTAAAAATATATTGACAGTTAACAATCCAAAACTCTGGTCATTAGAGACGCCCAATTTACATAAATTGATTACCACGGTTGAAGAGAACGGCGCTGTTATTGACAGTTATGTAACCAATTTCGGGATCCGCACCATCAGGTTTGACGCTAACGAAGGCTTTTTTCTAAACGGCAAACACGTAAAAATACAGGGCACGAATAATCACCAGGACCATGCCGGTGTAGGGGCCGCAATGCCCGATGCTTTGCAGGAATTCAGGATCAGGACTTTAAAAGGCATGGGCTGTAATGCCTATCGCTGTTCACATAACCCGCCAACGCCCGAATTACTTGACGCCTGCGATAGGTTAGGGATGCTGGTTATCGATGAAAACCGCTTAATGGGTGTGGCATCCACTCAACTAAATGACCTGAAAAGGATGATCCTGCGCGACCGTAACCATCCCAGCATCATCAGTTGGTCGATAGGAAATGAAGAATGGGGCATTGAAGGTAACATTACCGGGGCGCGGATAGCAGCCACTATGCAGGCTTTTGCCAAATCGGTTGATTCAACGCGTTATATTACGGCGGCTATAAGCGGCGGTATCGGCTCGGGGATATCAACAGTGATAGATGTGCTTGGCTATAACTACGTTGCCACCAAAAATACCGATGAGCAGCATAAAAAGTATCCGAATCAATTTAGCTGGGGTACTGAGGAGGGCTCGACAGTTGCCTCGAGGGGGATTTACGAGGATGATATGGACAAGCACCAGCTTGCGGCATATGACAGAAAACAAAACGACTTTTTTTATAGCCTGGAACAAGGCTGGAAACATTATGCCTCGCGTCCGTACCTGGCCGGCATGTTCATCTGGACCGGTTTTGATTACAGGGGTGAGCCAACACCGTTTGGATGGCCCTCAGTAGGATCATATTTTGGAATGGTTGATGCCTGTGGTTTTCCAAAGGACGATTACTATTATTTAAAATCATGGTGGACTAACCAGACAGTGGTGCACCTGCTGCCGCACTGGAACTGGCAAGGTAAAGAAGGCCAGGAAATACGGGTGTGCGCGTACAGCAATTGTGACGAGGTGGAGCTTTTTTTAAACAAAAAAAGTCTCGGTAAAAAAACTATGGAGCTAAACGGACACCTGGAATGGCAGGTAAAATATGAGCCCGGAACGCTGGAAGCCGTAGGTTACAAAAAAGGCATTAAAGCCGGTAACGATATTGTTAAAACTACCCTTATGCCAAATCAGGTTAAGTTAACAGTGGACCGCAAAGCGATTAAGGCCGATAAAAAAGATATTGCCATAATTACAGTGCAGGCCGATGACAAAAACAACCTGCGGGTGCCAACCGCCCAAAATGAGCTGATCTTTTCAGTTACAGGCCCCGGCAAAATCATAGGGGTGGGCAACGGCGATCCAACATCGCTGGAGGCGGATCAATATTTAGAACGGATAGACCTTATTAATATAGGCGCTTTCAAAGAGAAATTTGTCGACGATTTAAACGCGAAGGCCGAGGTTGCAGCGGATTATGACGATAGTAGCTGGCAAAACGCTTTTAAAGATACCAGGGACGATGAATTTGGCCGGAAAGTAAAAGCCGTAGTTTACAGGGCTGGTATCACTATGCCTGATGACCTGGCAAGCGTAACAGCCACCTTATTTAATAAAAATATAGGCAAAGTTCAAAACATCTACATCAATGGTAAGGAAATAGGGCACGAAATCAAGGCAGGCGATGGAAACACTGAATTTAAACTGGAAGCTTCATTACTGCACCCCGGTAATAATACCATTGCTATTGTGGCCACCCCTTTACTTAAAGCTAATATCTGGGCCAGCGTTAATACAGATCCTGGCCTTATCCAATTGGTTTACCCTGCAGAGCAATATAAGCGAAAACTTTTTAGCGGTTATGCCCAGGTTATTGTCCAGTCAACCGGGCAGCCGGGCACTATAGTTTTAAAGGCAATCTCGCCGGGGTTAAAGCAGTCGGCTATTGAAATTACAGCTGCTGATAAATAATGTTAAACAAAGAATTTGAAGAAATAATGTTTATGAAATATATAATTACCTGTATTATCGCGCTTTTTTTGTTTGGTAGTGTATCTGCACAAAACAAAAACGATGCAGCACTTAAATTAAGGATCAATAGTATCATCAAAAAGATGACACTTGAAGAGAAAATAGAAATGTTGCACGGCAACGCTTTATTTTCTTCGGCAGGTGTGCCACGTTTAGGTATCCCTGAATTGACCTGTGACGACGGGCCATTAGGTGTGCGCGAGGAAATAAAACGCTTTGACTGGGCTTCGGCCAATTGGACAACCGATTCTGCTACGTTTTTACCCAACGGATCGGCAATAGCTGCAACCTGGAACCCCATAATGGCCAATAAATACGGTGTGGTGATAGGAAAGGAAGCGAATGCCCGTAAAAAAAACGTGATGCTTGCGCCTGCGTTCAACATCTGCAGGATGCCCCTTTGCGGCCGTACTTATGAATATTACTCAGAAGACCCCTATTTAAATAGCCAATTGGCCATTCAATCGGTAAAAGGGATTCAAAGTCAACATGTGGCGGCCTGTATTAAACATTTTGCCGCCAATAATCAGGAGCTTAACCGCGATAGTGTAAATACAATAGTTGATGAAAGGGCCTTGCAGGAAATCTATTTCCCTGCTTTTAAAGCTGCCGTTCAGCAGGGCAATGCTTATACCGTTATGTCGGCTTATAATAAGTTAAATGGTTATTGGTGTTCTGAAAATGGGTATTTATTAAACAAAGTTTTAAAAGGAGACTGGGGCTTTAAAGGCGTGGTTATGTCTGATTGGGCCGGCACGCATCATACTGTGGCGGCAGCAAACAATGGCCTTGATATTGAAATGGGTTCGAGCGGACCTTATGATCAATGGTATCTGGCTAAACCATTGATTGCCGCTGTTAAAGCCGGGCAGGTTTCAGTAAAAACTATTGACGATAAAGTGGGCAGGATTTTATGGCTCATGTACCATACATCCATGAGTGCCAACCATCCAAAAGGGGCTATCGCAACGCCGGAGCACACTAAAGCCGCATATGTTATCGCCTCCGAATCCATAGTTCTGTTGAAAAACGATAAACGATTATTGCCATTAAAGACAAATAGGATTAAACGCATAGCAGTTATAGGAGATAATGCCGTACGTACTTTCGCCTTAGGAGGATATGGCGCGGGTGTAAAAGCAAGATATGAGGTTACCGCATTAGAAGGGATAAAGTCAAGGTTCGGTAAAACCGCCGATATCAGGTTTGCACAGGGTTACAGGGCAAAGTACCAGGCGAGTAAAACTGCTGAACAAAATGGCGACTATAATAAACCCGATCAGGACCTGATTAATGAAGCCGTAGCGCTCGCTAAAAGCAGTGATGTTGCCATTTTGTGTATCGGTTCAAACCGTGAATACGAAAGTGAAGCCCATGATCGTAAAAACCTGGAACTGCCTTTTGGCGAGCAGGCTTTGGTTAACGCCGTAAGTGCCGTTAATCCAAATACCGTTATTGTCGTAATGGCTGGTGCGCCATTTGACCTGAACGAAATCAAAAAATCAAATCACACCATTGTTTGGTCATGGTTTAATGGTTCAGAAGCAGGCAATGCGCTCGCCGATGTGTTAAAAGGGACTATAAACCCATCGGGTAAGCTTCCATTTACCTTCCCGGCTTCGTTAAATGATTCACCTGCGTTTAATTTAAATACCTATCCGGGCAATAATCTCACAGCCGAATATAAGGAGGGAATATTGGTTGGTTATCGTTGGTATGATACAAAAAATATAGTGCCGCTGTTCCCATTTGGTTATGGCCTTTCTTATACCGATTTTTCTGTCAGCAAACTTTCCACAGATAAATCAATTTATAAAAAAGACGAAACGATCCATGCGAAGTTTACGATCAAAAATACAGGAGGAAGAAATGGTGCCGAAGTTGTGCAGCTGTATGTAAACGATCCGGTTTGTTCTGTAAAACGCCCCGAAAAAGAGCTTAAAGCTTTTAAGAAGATATTTTTAAACACCGGCGAAACAAAGACGATAGAAATGCAGGTGAAAGCTGCAGATCTGGCATTTTATGATGAAGCAAAAAAAGGCTGGAACACAGAAGCCGGCGAATACGTTCTTGAGTTAGGTAATTCATCCCGTAATATCATTCTTAAAACAAAAATTGCAGTTAAATAACTGTGTTAAGTATACCACTTTTATGAAAAGAATAACAATAGCCACCTTGCTTTTGGCTTATAGTGTTCTAAGTTTTGCCCAATCTTCGGTTGGCTCCGGGCGAAAACAATTGTTTGATTACAATTGGAAATTTAATCTGGGTGACGATTCATTGGCACGGTTACGGGATTTTAATGATAATGCCTGGCGTAACCTTGACTTGCCGCATGATTGGAGCATTGAAGGGAGCGTAAGCCCCAAAAATCCAACGGGAGGTGCGGGCGGTTATTTCCCGACGGGCATTGGCTGGTACAGAAAAACGTTCAAGGTAGCTCCTGAATGGAAAGGAAAAAGCATTTTCGTTTATTTTGAGGGCGTTTACATGAATTCGGAGGTGTTTATTAATGGTAAATCCCTTGGTATCCGGCCTT
The DNA here is from genome assembly GCF_059491465.1 of Mucilaginibacter sp. Mucisp73. Lineage (NCBI taxonomy): Bacteria > Pseudomonadati > Bacteroidota > Sphingobacteriia > Sphingobacteriales > Sphingobacteriaceae > Mucilaginibacter > Mucilaginibacter sp. Mucisp73. Next base: position 1,149,580 of record NZ_CP168507.1, read on the forward strand.
ATGGTTATTCGTCATTTAGGTATGATCTTTCGCCTTACCTGGATTTTAACAAAGAGAATGTGATAGCCGTACGTGTGGATAATTCACAGCAAGTAAACAGCAGATGGTACAGTGGTTCCGGGATCTACCGCCATGTGTGGCTTGACGTTACCAATCCCTTACACTTAGCCGATTGGGGAGTAGCCATTACAACACCCGAAGTCTCTTCAAAGCAGGCTTCGGTACAGGTTATGGCTACGATAAAAAACGAAACCGGCTTTCCGCAGCGCATCGCTGTTAACGCCCGGCTGCTATCCGTAAGCTTTAAAGATGCGGGAAATAATACAACAAAGGTAGAGTTACCGGCACACAGCGAAAAAGAGGTTACTCAAATTATAAAAGTATCGAAGCCATTATTATGGACACCGGAAACCCCCTATTTATATCAGGCTCAAATCCAGGTATTAAAAGGTGATGAAAAAATAGATGAGACAAAGACCACTTTGGGCATCCGCTCAATAAAGTTTACGTCGGAAAATGGTTTCCAGCTTAATGGTAAAACCGTGAAGATTAGCGGCGGATGTGTCCATCATGACAACGGGTGCCTTGGTGCCGCTGCTTTTGACCGGGCCGAGGAACGTAAAGTTGAGTTAATGAAAGCTGCCGGTTTCAACGCTGTGCGTACATCTCATAATCCACCGTCCGAAGCTTTTTTAGAAGCTTGCGACAGGTTAGGTTTATTAGTTATTGATGAGGCTTTCGATGGCTGGAGAGTTGGTAAAAACAAACACGACTATTCTGTATATTTTGATAAATGGTCGAAGCGCGACCTGGAAACAATGGTGCTGCGCGATAGGAACCATCCTTCAATTTTTATGTGGAGTATAGGTAATGAAGTGGTTGAGAGAAACAAGCCAGAGGCTGTTGTGACCGCTAAAATGCTTGCAGGTATTGTTAAAGGTATAGATAGCACACGACCGGTAACATCGGCAATTGTAAAGTGGGGCAATGACTGGGAATCTTTAGATCCGCTTATGGCAGCTCATGATGTTTGCGGCTATAATTACCAACTTCAAGGTGCTCCCGCAGATCATAAAAGGGTGCCCTCCCGTGTTATTTTTCAGACCGAATCATACCCGCGAGATGCTTTTGCCAATTGGAAGCTGGTACAAAACAACAATTATATTATTGGCGATTTTGTATGGACAGCGATAGATTATTTAGGCGAATCGGGAATTGGCCGATGGTATTATTCGGGCGATGTGCCAGGAGAACATTGGGAAAATGATTTTTTTCCGTGGCATGGTGCATATTGCGGAGATATAGATTTAACCGGATGGAGAAAACCGATTTCGCACTACCGCAGCATGTTGTACAACGATAAGGAAAAGCTGTACATGGCTGTCCGCGAGCCAAAGCCCGAACCACTGGAAATCAAAGAAACCTGGTGGTCGGTATGGCCTACCTGGGAAAGCTGGACATGGCCAGGCTTTGAGGGCAAAAAATTAGACGTAGACGTATATTCAAAATATCCCAAAGTAAGGCTTTACTTCAATGACAAACTTCTTGAGGAGAAGCCTGCAACAGTAAATCAGGAATTTAAAGCTACTTTCTCAGTACCCTATACGCCAGGGACCCTCAAAGCAGTGGGCGTTGAGAATGATAAGGAAATTGAATCAACTACGCTGCAAACTTCAGGCTCCGCTGCTAAGGTCAGGCTCATTGCCGACCGTAAGCAGCTATTGCCGAATGGGCAGGACCTATCCTACGTTTCAATTGAAATCACTGACAAGAATGGCATACTACAACCAAATGCATCAGATCGGCTTCAATTTAAACTTGAAGGGCCTGGTGTAATAGCCGGAGTGGATAACGCAGACGTCAAAGACACTGACCCATATACAGGCAATTCGCGCAAAGCCTGGCATGGCCGGGCCATAGTGGTAATCAGGAGCACTCATAATGCCGGCGATATTAAGCTTACCGTTAGTTCAGCAAGTTTATCTGAAGCAACTATAACTGTTAAAGCACTCACACATTAACCGGTGGAAATGTGCAACAAATAGGAGGTTATAAAAAGAGTTAACATGAATGCCCCGGCCATATTGTTGCTAAAATTAATATAATATGAGAAGAATGAAATACATTCCAATTCTGCTTTTGCTGCTATTTACCTTAAGGTTAAATGCTCAGCAACTGTTTGTTGGAACCAACTATCACCCGCATGATGATAAGAATATAGAAAAATGGAAAAGTGATATTCAACTGATGAAGAATGCCGGTTTCAGGGTTGTAAGAATAGGGCATTTGGCTTGGGATAGCTACGAACCTTCTGAAGGGAACTTTGATTTCAAATGGTTCGATACCGTAATGGGTTTGATGGATAAAGCTGGTATCAAGGTAATTTTGGATATCGCCATACGTCCGGCCCCCATCTGGTTGCAGCATAAAATTCCTTCCATAAATGTCACCGATGCATCGGGCAACAGGTTATATCCTAACCACCGGTATATGGAGGATATTGGCGACCCTGATTATCAAAAGTATGCTATAGGATATGCCGATGCGCTTTCAAAGAGATATGGTCATCATCCGGCTTTGCTTGCTTTTGGCATTGATAACGAGTCGGGAGACGGGCCGATATCCTATTCGGAGCAGGCACGGTTACGGTTTATTGAATGGCTGAAACAGAAATATAAAACCACAGCGCAGTTGAATGTTGCATGGGCAGGACAGCGTTGGTCACGAAAAATTAATGAGTTTGATGAGGTTGGTCTGCCAGCGTCGGGCAATATCAGCGGGCAGCCGGAAAGGGTGTTGGATTTTCGCCGGTTTGAATCGGACGAGATCAATAATTTTTTGCTGAAGGTGATTGATAAAGTGAATACCAACGCACCTAAGGCTTTCGTTAACACAAACGCGTGGTATTATAGCGACAAGCGTTATTTCGATTATTCACAAATTGCTTATTCAGGAAAAATGACCCGCGAAGGCTGCGGCTTTTACCCGGGCAATTCATTGGTAAACAATTACGGCCTGATGGATGCAACATTCGGAATCGCCAGGATCCAGTTTGAAAGCAGTAATCCATTTTGGTGTACGGAATTTACAACAATGACCGCGGTTCCAAATTCCATCAGAAAATCAGCTTATGCCACTTTGATGTACGGCAACCAAATGGTTTGCGGCTGGACCTGGCAAAGTATGCATAGCGGAGAGGAACAGTACCTGGAAGGCATGATGGACTGGGACGGTGGAGTAAACCGGAAATATGACGAATACAAGCAGATAGCTTCCGAATTTAAGAAAATCGAAAAGTTTTTTCCTTATAAAGTTAAGGCAGATGTAGGTTTGGCATTTTCTTTCCCAAGCCAAATAGCAAGCAGCGCCTTTCCCGAAAGGCACGATGCACAGTTAGCCGAATGCTTTAATGTTTTTTTTAGAAAGAACATAGATACACGGGTGGTTGAAATTACCAAAAGCTCGCTAAACTATAAATTATTGGTAATCCCGGGTGTTACGGTTATGGACACAGTAACCGCAAGAAAGATCAGGGAGTTCATTTATAACGGCGGCACTGTCATCATGACGGCCAACTCCGCGGTTACAAATGAAACAGGAAAGGTTTTTTCTGCAACTCATCCGGGTTTGTTAAGCGATGTTTTCGGTATCCGTGTTTCCGGGTATGAAGAAACCGAAAATTTTAACGAGATCTCGCCAAAAAACTTTAAAAACAAGGATATAGAGGTTGGTTTCGGTTCTAAGAACATTAAAACTGAATCAGCCCGTTTTGATGTCATTCATCCGCAGGGTGCAAAAGTGATTGGCAACATAACCAGTTTGGATAAAAGCTACCCGATTATAACTACAAACAAATATGGCAAGGGCACTGCTATATATCTTGGACTTTCAGCTAAATCCGCATTAATAGATCCTTTAATTGATAGCCTTATTGATTCGCTTTCATTGAAGCAAGGCCCTGAAGTACCGGAAGGGGTTATGGCGAGATTTATTGACAGTAAGCATATACTTTATTTAAATTTAACTGGTAAGCCGCAGACTATCGACCCCAAACACGCATCTAAAAGTATATTGTTTGATAAAGACTATGCCGGAAGTTTTTCGCTTGCGCCCTATGAGCCCGAATTTATCGAACTGCGATAGATTTTTCTGTTTACATATAAATACCTGAAAAAATGATAACTAACCTTAAAAAGATTTTCGCGCTTAGCTTCGCCCTGTCCGGGATGTCGTTGATGCTGCACGGACAAGAGCTGTCCGTTAACAATGGGCCGTTCAAGCCTTCGGATACCTCTTTTAAAAAATATCAATATCCAGCCTGGTTCAGAGATGCCAAGTTTGGTATTTGGGCGCATTGGGGGCCGCAAGCCGTGCCCCGCCAGGGTGATTGGTATGCCCGTAACATGTACATTCAGGGCAGCGAACAAAATAAATATCACGTTGCACATTACGGGCACCCGTCAAAATTTGGTTATAAAGACATCATACCATTATGGAAGGCTGAAAAATGGGATCCGGCGAAATTGATGGCGTTATATAAAAAGGCCGGGGCAAAATACTTTGTTAGCATGGGGACTCATCATGATAATTTCTTTTTATGGAACTCTTCACTGCACCGGTGGAATGCCGTACAAATGGGCCCCCATAAAGATGTGGTTGGCATTTGGCAGAAGGAGGCTAAGAAGAACGGTCTTAAATTTGGCGTGTCGGAGCATTTGGGCGCAAGCTATACCTGGTACCAGCCTTCACATAATGCCGATACCTCCGGCGCTTACAAGGGTGTTCTATACGATGCGAATGATCCAGCTTATGCTGACTTATATCACCCGAAAGCGAAAGCCGATGATCGCGGCTGGTATACTACAGATCCTGAATGGCAGCGTACCTGGTATAAATCTATTAAAGAACTGGTAGATACTTATCACCCCGACCTGCTTTATTCAGATGGCGGCTTCCCGTTTGGGGATATTGGCCGTGACATGTTAGCTAATTTTTACAACGGAAATGTCGCCTACAACAATGGGCAGCTCACCGCTGTGTATAATTGCAAGCAACCTTCGCAGGGTATGTGGGTACAGGATCTTGAACGGGGCGTTCAGGATTCAATCAGCCCGTATCCATGGCAAACGGATACTTCTATAGGTGATTGGTTTTATCGTACCGGCCAAACCTACAAAAGCGCAACTGATATTATAAGAATGCTGGTAGACATAGTAAGTAAAAATGGTAACCTGCTGATAAACATTGTGCAAACACCCGAGGGGGATTTAGAGCCTGATATGTTGAATACACTTGATGAGATAGGCAAATGGACGGCTGCTAATGGCGAAGGGATCTACGGATCACGACCATGGAAAAAATTTGGAGAACGCCCGGAAAACGCAGTGAAAGTTAAATCCGATAACTTTAATGAAGACCGGATGAAATACACAGCTGAAGATATCCGTTTCACCAGCAATGGCAATAAGTTATATGCATTTCTGCTTGACACCCCCACCGCGGATATTCGAATCAAATCGCTTGGTAAATCGTCGGTAATAAACATCAAAAAAATACGCTCTGTGAAACTTTTGGGCAGCAAAGAAAAAATACAATGGCAGCAGGTAGCGGATGCACTTGTTATCAAAAAGCCCGTAAACTTGCCCGCCTGGAAGGTATCAGGTTTTAGGATTGAGCTTGCTGATTAAGGGACATCGGCTTAAGATAAATAAATTAAAAGACAGGCCCTTCTGCTTCAACAGAAGGGCCCGTCTTTTTCTGGAGACTAAAAGGAAGCTGCGTGCAATTCCTGCAATGATAAACTTCGATCTACTATTTTCGCTACATTAAAGCAGTCGATAAGCAGCTCTTTACCATATTTATTTTATAAAAATCAAACCGGATTATCTGTAAATTAATAGAAGATTTGTTAATTTAAGAAACGTATTTGAAGATAGAAAAGTGAATATCAGGTGTATAAAGGTTGTTATATGATATGCTTGACTTAGCTTTCTCCTGTGCTGTGTTATTAATTATATTCTATGAACCAACTACTGCGTAATAACATCGCCAGGCACGTTTCGCTCAGCGAAGATCAACTGCAACAGTTTCATGATCTTTTTGAACCCCGGTTGTTTAAGAAAAAAAGCTATTTTCTATCAGAAGGACAAATTTGTGTCCATGAAGGTTTTGTGCTGAAAGGACTTTTCCGTGTTTACCATGTGGACGCAAACGGTGTTGAGCAAGTTCTTTATTTTGCGCCCGAAGATTGGTGGATTGCTGATATCGACAGTTTTTCTAACCAAAAACCATCAAATCTATTTATTGAGGCTTTGGAAGATAGTGAAGTCCTGGTCATTTCCCGGAAAAACAAGGACCTTGCTTATGAGCATTTCCCTGCCATTGAGAAGCTGTTCCGTATCATGACGCAGAAAACGCATGTAGCCTTGCAGCGCAGGATGATCGATAATTTGAGTAAAACGGCCGATAAACGATACCAGGACTTTTTAGCAAAGTATCCGGATTTATACAACCGGTTATCCAACAGGCAAATAGCGGCATACCTGGGGATTAGTCATGAGTTTTTGAGCAAAATCCGTAATAAACTGGCAAAGGAGAAGTAGCTGTATTTTGCGTTTGTTGAACTTGTTCAATGTTTTTCGTTTTGACCATGGGTACCTTTGTTTAATCTATTAATCAATAAGGTTTAACAAAAGGTTTTTAACTATGGAAACGCAGGCACAGCAATTTAAACAATTTCAATCAGGCAATCTTACACTTGATGTATTTATTGCAGCGGAAACCAGTTTTGGCGTAACATCAACAATTATTTCGGGGAAGACGGAAGCAATACTCATCGATGCCCAGTTTACCCTGGCCGAGGCGGAAGTTGTTGCGGAGTATATCAAAAACTCGGGCAAGAAATTATCTTTAATTTATATCAGTTATGCCGATCCCGACTTTTATTTTGGATTAGAGGTCTTCAAACGGTACTTTCCTGAAGTCACAGTTTATGCAAATGATACAACTATTGAACATATTAAAGCAACCTCGCAAAAAAAGCTTGACGTTTGGGGAGGCCGCCTTGGCAATGCCCTTACCAAAAATGTGGTATTGCCGCAATTGCTAAAGGATGGTTCATTTGAATTGGAGGACGAAAAAATTGAAATATACGGACTTGAAGAGTCCCCTTCGAGATCTTTTGTATGGATCCCTTCCATAAAAGCTGTAATAGGGGGCATTAATATTTTTGGCAGCAATTTCAACCCATGGACAGCTGATGCACAAACGCCCGATGCCCGCGGTAAATGGATTACTATCCTGGATAAAATTACTGCTCTGGTACCATCAATTGTAATTCCTGCCCATACTGATCAGTACTCTGCTTACGATACTGCGTCAGTGGCCCACACAAAAAACTATCTGTTGTTTTACGAAGAAGCGCTCAAAACCAATAAAACATCAGCAGAGTTGATTGCTGCTATAAAAAACCATTATCCCGATCTTAAGTTTGATATAGCACTTCAGATTGGAGCTAAAGTAAATACAGGCGAAATGAAATGGTAAACATTAAAAGCAATGACAAATCTTGAAATTGTAAAGAGCACTTACGAAGGGAAATCTTCGGAAGAGAACGGCAAAAACCTTCAAAAATTTCTTGCTTCCGGAGCTGTTTGGACAGAGGCGGCGGGTTTTCCACTTGCCGGCAATTACGTGGGTTTTGAAGAGATTATGCAAAATGTGTTTTATCGCCTGGCTACCGAGTGGATCGATTATAAGTTTACGCCGGAGGGTTATGTTGCTGAAGGCGATAAAGTAGTTGCCTTTGGTACCTATAGCGGCACCTATAAGGAGACAAACAAATTTTTTAAAGCGCGCGTGGCGCATCTATGGCAATTGGAAAACGACAGCATAATATCTTTTGAACAATTTGTAGATAGTAAAACGGTTGATGACGCAACAAAATGAATAATCAATAATGAGCTCAGTTGAGTTCATTATTGATTAGATGGCGACAAAAAAATGCCCGGGAGCTTTTAAAGTCCCGGGCGTTTTTTTAATTTCCTCCTTGTTTGATAGCGGTAATCGTACGCTGATCTTTTATAGTATAATTTCTTCTATCCAGGGCACCGCCTGTGTCCCAGTAAAATGGCAGCATGCCACGTGTTTTTGCTTGTTTTGTAACATAAAAATTCCAATAGTCTACCGCATCCTCATGTGTCGGCAAATCTAAAGGGACATGCGCGGTATTGTCGCGCCTGTAGGCACCATATTCGCCTAAAAGAACAGGAATCCCTTTATCAACGAAGTTTGTTTTCATTAGGTTGAATGAGGCGTCGACATCGCTTTCTTCGCCCCAGGTGGCATTTCGTTCAGGTTCAATAGCCGAGTGGTGCCCTGAGCCCCAGTAATAAAACATTTTACCCCAGCTCGCGTCATTGTCCAACAGGCAGCAGAACTGAAAAGGAGAATAGTAATGTACCTCTACCATCAGCTTGTTTGTCACCTGATCTTGCGGAAGATTGGTCATAAAAGCACTTGTTTTCTCCATATTAGTAGAGGGGCCCTGAAGTACCAATACACGATAAGCGTTTTTACCACCGGTTGATCTAACTGCGTTAATAAAGGTTTGATGATAGGTAGAAAGTATTGCTGTTGCCGCGGCATCGTCTGCTGCCGGCTCATTGGCGCTGGCAAACATCAAATGTTCGTCAAAATCGCGCATGGCCGTTGCAATTTGTTCCCATAATGCCTTTTGTTTAGCATTAACTGAATCTTGTTTTGCCTGGGTAATGTTATTTTCAAGCCAGCCACCATCCCAATGGATGTTCAGCAAAACGTACATGTCATTGTTTACGCAATACCCTACTACTTCTTTAACCCTTTTTATCCAGTTTGGATCTATTTGCGCAGTTGCCGGGTTACTTAAATGGCCCATGTTCCAGGCGCAGGGGAGGCGTATAGCATTAAAGCCCTGCTGTTTTACAAATTTTACATAATCTTCCGTGATTAGCGGATTGCCCCAGCCTGTTTCGCCGCCGGAAGCTTCCAGTGTATTGCCGATATTCCAACCCAATTTTATTTTCGCGGCAAGCTGAACAGCGTTACTGCTCATCCCGGTTGCATCAGGAGCTATTGGCGATGTATTGTAGTTAGGAAAAAGGTTAGATGTTTGAGATACTTTTAAGGTTCGTGCCTGTCCGTTTGAGGAGTTTATGGTCAAGGTACTGGAACGTGTTGATCCTGTACCGTTTTCTGATAACGTTTTGATATGAATGACGATACTGCCGCTGTTGCCCGAGGTGGTGCTTAACAGCAGCCAGGTAGAGCCTGGATTAACGATATTCCATGTTGCATTACACGAAATAGAAAAATCCTGCGTACCGCCTTCGGGCGTAAAAGTTATTGCTGTTTGGTTTACAGTAAGTTCCGGCGGGGCGTTATTTGTTTTTTTACACGAAAAAAACGAAATCAATACGATTGCTATTAAAAATACTGGTTTTAAGAAAAATGTTTTTTTCATTTTTTAACTGGTTGGTAATAAATTCTTTGTTTGTTTTTGCATGCGATTATTGGGTTAGGTAAGTATTGGAACAATTATGATATGGTCATTTGATGTATGCGGAACAGTTTTTAAAATTTCATGCCGCACATAACATTGTTAGCTTATGTCGTTAAAAAATGCCGGGGCCCTGCTACAACCCCAGGCATTCACTTATTCAACTAACTTTTACTTTTTAATTTAAACTGCTGTCAGGTTATGAACAGTTATATTAAATTCTTTACCGGAGTTTTTCCTGTATCTCAGCTTTCAGAGTTTTAATATCCAGGCATCAGCTAAAAAAATGCCGGGGCCTGTTAAGACCCCGCGCATTCATTTATAATCAACTAACTCTCTCGTTTATTTAATTCTTGCTACCCTGATATTATCAATAGCCACCTCAAAAGTTTGAACTGTGCTTGAGCCGTCATTGATAAATTGGAATTCTATACCGCCCGCGCCTGTTGCACCAAGAAAATCTGTAAGGCTTGTAGCAGGAAAGCCTTTATTATCAACAAAGCTTGAAAACGGAATAGTAACTGTTTGCCAACCTTTGGTTGTAAACGCAGCTGTTGCACCTGAAGCTGTTTTCCAGGGGCGATAAAGGGCCGCGTAGCTACCGTAATCTTTCAAAATTTGGATTGAGCCGTTTGTCCATGGCTTGGTAGCTGATATCTCAAACTTAACGGCATAATGGCTTAAGGTATCTTTTAAGTTAGCTTGAGGTACCCATTGGGCCGAATTTATATTAATTGAGCGGCCGCCACCCCACCACGACCAGTCACCGGCGGGAACATTTGAGGCGTTCATTATACCATAATAGCCTGTGTTACCGGAATAGGCGGCAGAACTATTGGAAGTATTCGATCCCCACGAAAAGTTATTTATATTATCATAATTATTTAGTATCCCGTTTACAAAATTATGTACCGAATAAACAGTGGCAGCTTTACCAGATTTTGTTTCAACGCTTACAATACCACCTGTTTGCGTTACACCCGAAGGTACTGCAAGACTGATGCTTGTACCATCATTCGACGATTTAAAACTGGTAATATTAATTCCGCCATAAATAACGCTTTTAACAAAGAAAAAGCTAAGGCCGTTTATCCTAACCGAATCGCCCGGATTGGCTTCTTCATTAGAAACGCCAGTAATAGTAGGGGCGGGGGCAATAATAGGGAACGAAAACGTGGTTTGGCCATGATTAGTGACGTATTGTATGGTATTCAGCTTATCTGAAGGTACTGTCGGGAACGCGATAACAGCAGGAATAAGGGCTATAGCGCTGGTATCAGAGAACCAGGCATCATTGAAAGAGCCTTTTACGCCGTCAAAATTGATAGCAAGTGCACCTTTTAAATTTTTACCTGAGATAACTATCCATTGGCCTGTACCCACGCTGCTTAAAAGTGAATCGCCGGGATGGGCCACATAATTACGGATAGAGGTAATTACCGGGGTCCCTTTTGATGACGACGAATTATCCTTTTTGCAGCCAGACTGCATAAAAACCACTGCAGCAAGCGGGGCAAGCAACAGACAGCTTTTGATATAATAATTTAATTTTTTCATGATTTTAAGAATTATCTAAACGATTCCGAATGCAATTAATAGTAGGGTACTGGGGCTTCTAACAACTTAGGGTCTGCCGTTTGCTCATTTGCCGGTATAGGCAGCGTGAACGTATTGATACTTGGTGGCGTTATAATCAGGCTATTGGCTGACGCTGTTTTAACTCCCGTAGCCGGATCATAGCTAAATTGCGACCGGGGTATATATGGCACCGCATCTTTTGTAGGTGTTATTTGCTTACTAATTATCGAGATTGCCTTATTAGGGTCGTAATAAGAAAGGCGCACCAGGTCAAACCAGTACTGGCCTTCAAACGCCAGCTCAATCCGTCTTTCTTTCATGATGATATCAGGAGTAAGTTGGGTAACAACATCAACACCGGCCCTGCTGCGTACCTGATTAAAGTACAGCAATGCATCCGCGTTCGTAGTAGATGCATTATTGCCTAATAGCGCTTCAGCATAAATTAAGTATACGTCCGCAAGCCGTAGTACCGCATTATGCTCAATAGATGACCAAAGATCCATCGTAGGTGAGTTATTATCTGCTGCGGTACCTACCACGTGTTTTTTAACATTTACACCGGTTGCCGTGTAGCCGCCACCCGCCGCGTTAAGCTCAGGATACTTATCGCCGGTAAGCATGAATGTAGCTTTGCGGCGTACTGAGTCCTGGGTAGTATACTGGTTGGCAAGATCTATTGTGGGGCCAATCGCTCCGCCCCAGCCGCCGCCGCCGGTAACAAGGCTGCCGCTTGGTGCAAATTGGGCTTGTATGGCATTACCCTGTCCGTAACCTACCCCAGGTGCCCATTGATAGGCAAATAATGATTCAGAATTGTCATTATACTGTGTCCTGAAAAGATTGTAGTAGCTTGGTAAAAGAGATAAACCGCTGGTTTTGCAAACATTACCGGCATAATACGCAGCACTGTCCAGATCAGACTGGTTGCGTGAGCCTTTTTGGTTTAAACCGGCCCGGGTCAAATAAACTTTTGCCAGCATACCTTGTGCCGACCACGTAGTAACACGGCCAGGCTGGTCAGTTCGCGGTAAGTTGGCAACGGCATATCTTAAATCATTTATAATAAACTTATATACATCCTCAAGCTTATGGCGAGGTACCAACGGGTTAGCAATCAGCTTGTCGTTATCTTCTATAATTGGCACAGCGCCCCATAGCTGGGCAAGATAAAGATAAGAAGTAGCACGGATAAACCTGATTTCACCAAGAGCGCCTGTTTTACTTTTTACGGCTACGCTATCGGGCATTTTGGTATTAATGGCTTTAATATTGATATTGCAATGCGCTATAACGTTAAAAAAGCTTTGCCATGCCGATGTTAGCGTTCCGTTTTGCGGCGTGATGGAAAAGGTAGTAAGCTGAACAAGATCGCCATTATACGGCTGTAACATGTTGCCGCTCATGATATCTCCCATACCAAGCAATGGAAAGTTATTCCAGGTAGCCCAGGGCTGCGCGTAAAGTGTAGCTGTAGCCAATCTTAAATCCGAACCGCTTTTATAAAAATTGTCGGTAGTGATACCGGTTAAAGGGGGGCGGGTAAGGTAATCTTTTTTGCAGCTGCTTATCATAATTATACCGATAACCAGCAAGACTATATTTATTTTAATACGTTTCATAAATCTTGATTTTAATTGTTTAGGGATAAATTGAGGCCAAATGTGTAAACACGCGGCTGGGCGTAATATCCATTATCGATACCGGCTGCTAATGGGTTCCATGAGCCAATCTCAGGATCGTAGCCGGTATATTTAGTGACGGTGAACACATTGGTTACGTTAACATATACCCTTAACGATCTTAATTTGATCTTATTTAAAAGGTTATTTGAAAAACTATATCCTAAAGCGATGCTTTTGCATTTTAAATAGGAACCATTTTCTATGTATTTGTCAGAAAAGCGCTGGTTATCATTACCACTGCTTTGGCTAATCCTGACAATGTTGGTTGAAGGGTTTGTAATGAATACATTGTTGATATCCGAAGTGGAACCGGTTGGATTAATCAACCCGATTTTTGCATAGTTGAACACAGACGGGAAATAACCAAAGTTTTGATTTGGATTATCGCCGTTAACCTTTAACTGGTTATAAACTTTATTGCCATAATTGCCGGCCATAAAAATATTCAGGTCGAAATTTTTATAACTAAAGCTGTTATTGATGCCAAATTGAAATTTAGGCATGGGCGAGCCCAAAAAGGTTTGATCGTTTGCATCAATTTTACCATCGCCGTTAATGTCTTTAAAAATAACATCACCTACCCAAACACCACCTGAGCCTGGTGTTATAGGTATAGGGCCGCTGCCATTTTGGGGCAAGGCGGTGTATTTTGCAAAGTCGGCGGCGTTTTTGTAAATACCCAACACCTGGTATCCGTAAAATTCGCCGATTGAACGGCCAACAACAGTTTTGGAAACAGATCCGTAGATTGCCGGGGTGCCGTCAACCAATGCAAGTACTTTGTTAATATTTCGGGTAAAGTTGATGTTGGTGCTCCAGTTAAAATATTTTGACCGGATATTTTGTGTATTAAGTGAAAATTCGAAGCCCTTATTGCTCACCGCGCCAACGTTTACATATGGCGCCTGCACTGCGCCGGGTGAATATCCGCCGGCAGCAAATGTGCCTGAATAATACGGTAAGGTAAGGCTAAGTAGCAGGTTGTTGGTTTTGCGGTAATAAACATCGGCCGTTAAACTGATCCTTCCGTTTAACACAGTTGCATCCAAACCAAGGTTATATGATTTTGTAGTTTCCCACTTGATGTTCGGGTTACCAGTTGTAGTAGTTATTTGCGAATTACCCGATAAGCCGGTGGATATTGTACTTAGAGTTGAACCATAAGCATATTCAGCAATATTTTGATTGTTTACCAATCCATAACCGAGCCTGAGCTTAAGATCATTAATCGCTTTTACACTTTTAAGAAAGCTTTCGTGGTTAATCTTCCAGGCAAGGGCACCTGAATATGTGGTATTCCACCGGTTGGCTTCAGCAAATTTCGACGAACCGTCATGACGTACGGTTGCGGTTAACAAATAGCGGTCGTCATAAGTAAAGTTAGCCCTGCCAAAATAGGCCTCTAAAGCGCCCTGTCCTTTAACACCGGTATTGGTTGCAGTTGTTGCGTCGCCGCTGCTGATTGTTTGTACGTTATTACTTGCAAAATTGGTTCGTGTAGCCGATATGCCGCTGTTTTTAAGCAATTGGGCTTCATGGCCGGCAACTACGTTTACCCAGTATTTTTTTGCAAACGTATGTTGATAGGTTAAATAATTTGAAATTGAGTTATAGAAATTTTGTGCGCTTGAAGCTGTACCGCTATTATTGCTCTTGGTATAAGCGCCCATAACATAGCTTGGGTTAAAATAATCCTCAGTTGCAAAGTCAAAATTTCCGGCTACCTCATTGCGCAATGTTAAATCCCTGGTGAATTGAATTTCTGCGTAAGCATTGCTGAATAGTTGGTAGCGGCTTTTAAAATCTTTAACAATTGTTGCTATTGCAAAGGGGTTAGTGCCCACGGCACCATAAATATTAGGATCATTACCTCCCCATGTGCCATCAGGGTTTTTTACAGCTACGTCGGGGGTTTGATTAAGCGCCTGTAAGATCACACCTGTATTGGAAGTGGTAACATTTTCGGCCACATGTGCCATATTCAAGTTGATGCCGACCTTTAACCAATCGGTAGTTTTATTATCAATATTTGCTTTAACCGAAGTACGTTTAAAATCCGAACCCAGTGCTATACCTGTTTGTGAAAAATAAGTTCCTGATATATAGTATTTTGTTCTATTATCGCCGCCGCTGATAGCTAAATTGTGGTTTTGCATTGGAGCTGTACGGAAAAGCGCTTTTTGCCAGTTGGTACCCGGTCCAAGATATTGCGGATTTGCATATTGCGGCCGCAGGTCATAACCGATAATTGCCGATTTTTCGTTCATGAAAGTAGCATATTGCCTTAAATCCATTACATCATAATATTTCGGCAATTTCTGCCAGCCCTGGTAGCCATCATAACTAATAAGCGGCGGGCCTGCGGTACCTCTTTTAGTGGTGATAATTATTACACCGTTTGATGCCTGCGAACCATAAATAGCGGTAGCTGAAGCGTCTTTTAACACATCTATCGAAGCTATATCCGACGGGTTGATACTGGATAACGGGTTAGTGCCATTACCGGGAATGGCCGATTGCCCATTCGGTGGGATCTGTACGCCGTCGATTACATATAGCGGAGGAGCGCCTGTAAAACCACCCAAACCGCGGATCTGCACGTTAACATCACCACCGGGCTGGCCTGATACTTGTTGTACAACTACACCCGCTACCCTTCCCTGTAAGGCCTGGTCAAATGTGGTAGGTTGTGCTTTTAATAGGTCTGCCGCTGTTACTGATGATATAGCACCGGTAAGGTCATGTCTTTTCCTGGTACCATAACCAATTACAACAACTTCGTTCAAGTCGCTGGTTGCGGGTTTGAGGGCTACATTTATAACTGTAGATGAGCTTACGTATATTTGCTGGGAATTGTAGCTTATAAAGCTAAAAATCAGCACATCCCCATTTTTTGCATTGATACTGTAGCTGCCATCAGCACCAGATAGTGTGCCTGTTGGCGAATCTTTTACTTTAATGGTTACACCGGGCAGCGGCTGATTATTGTCTGCACTGGTAATTTTACCTGTAATTTTAACACTTTGCGCGTAACCTGTAAGGTTTAACAACAACAAAGTTGTAAACAGCAGTACTACATGTCTTAATCTTTTTCGTAAATCTTTTTCCATGTTAATTGGGGTTCATAATTGTTTGGTTATTTGGTTTGTTTATTTGATTGGTTTCGGACATTGATTTATCCTGTCATATTCACATTTGACGCTGTGGAACTGGAGTCGGGGACAGCATCGGTATGTTTACACAGAAGTATACCGATGTAATGTGGACGGGATATTTACAATAAATCCTGAATTGATTTTTTTAATGGGCTGCCTCGTGAATGGCACAGGCATTAATAAGTACGCGTTTTGGCATAATGCTTAGTTTAAATTAGGTTATTATAAAATTGGTTATCTCATCTGTCCCTTTGTTCAGGCATCAGACTACGGCATCGGTATAGAAGATATGCCGCTTTATGGAGGATGAAATTAGATGACAAATCGCAATCGATTGTTTACAAATGGGGGTACAAATGTTAATTGAATATAACTAATTGATTATAAGCTAATTAAACTTATTTTCGTCAAGGATAGGAGGCGAAATGCCATTGCAGAGCCGACAATATTCAAAAAAAAAGTAAAAGTGAAGCGTTTAAGAACAGCTATCGGCATTTAAATTTGAAGGTAAAATAGCCGGAAAGTACTAACAAATGCGAAAATAATACCAACTTTAAAACCTGTTGAAAAAGCCGGCGCAGGTTATTGCAGATTCAATCATTTGAAAATTAACATTTGTATCCCTATTTACCAACAATAAGAAGCGTGGTACAATATACATTTGCCGCCTCTGATATAATATTGCTTAGCTTCGTTTATCGCTGCGTACCAATATTGTATTCCATATAATAATTATCAGATAAGTCTTGTAAACGGAGATATAAAAACCAATATGAAAATCTTACCCATTATTTTAGGAAGCCTGTTTTTTAGTAACGTTTTTGCTCAGGGTAACAGCCCGGAAAAAGCAAATCAAGCTAAAAGGGTTATTAACATCGATTTTAAAAAGGAAAAAGGACGTTTTAATACGTCATTTAATTTATGTGTAGGAGCAGGGCGTGCAAATGAAGGCTTGCGGGCCGACTGGCAGCAACAATTGGCCACTGTACAAAAGGAATGTGGTTTTAAATATATCAGGATGCATGGCCTGCTTACAGACGATATGGCTGTTTACCGGGAAGACAGGAATGGTAAGCCGGAATATAATTACCAATACGTTGACGCTTTATATGATTATATTTTAAGTATAGGCATGAAACCGTTTGTTGAACTGGGGTTTATGCCGGGAGCGCTGGCAAGTGGTAATAAAACAATTTTTTGGTGGAGAGGAAATGTAACACCCCCGAAAGACTATAGTAAATGGGAAGGTTTGATCCGTAACCTTACCCAGCATTTTACCGAGCGGTACGGAATTGACGAAGTAAAAAAATGGTATTTTGAAGTTTGGAATGAGCCGAACCTCAAAGATGGTTTTTGGACCGGTTCGCAAGATGACTATTTTAAATTGTATCAATACAGTGCGAAAGCGATAAAAAGTGTAAACCCAGCCTATAAAGTAGGAGGGCCGGCTACTGCGGGTGCGGCATGGGTACCTGACATGATAGATTTTTGCAGCAAAAATTCAGTTCCTATTGATTTTATAAGTACCCATGCTTATGGTGTAAAACAAGGGTTTTTGGACGAGTACGGTTCAACCGGTACCGTACTTGACAAAAACAAAGGAAGCGTTAGCAGTGATGTTCGGAATTCACGCAAGCAAATAGAAAACTCCACAATTCCGGGCCTCGAATTACATTATACCGAATGGAGCTCATCTTATACTCCGTCAGATCCCATACACGATAGTTATCACGAAGCGGCATATATACTTGAAAAATTGAAGCAAACCGGATCTGCAGCCAATTCCATGTCTTACTGGACGTTCACTGACATCTTTGAAGAGGCCGGACCACGGTTTACACCATTCCACGGAGGTTTCGGTTTACTCAATACTCAGGGGATAAAGAAGCCGGCTTTTTTTGCCTATTCTTTTTTAAACAAATTAGGTGAAACGGAAATAACAGATCAGGATAGCTCCTCCTGGGCCTGTAAAAATAAAAAAGGGGATGTTCAGGTGTTGCTTTGGGATTACACTTATACTTTGCCTGATTCTGTCAATAACCAGGCTTACTATGTCCGCGACCTACCTGCTAAATCAAAAGGAGAGATTGAGTTGGTAATATCCGGTATGCCCAGCGGCAAATATCGGATGGAAATCTATAAAACGGGATATAAGGTAAATGATCCATACACAACGTACCTGTCTTTCAATAAACCTGATCAACTGACAAAAGCACAGGTTGACAAGCTAAAAAAGGAAAATAGTGGTGCAGTCATCTGGCATGAGGATATTTCAGTAAATGCATCAGGTAAGGTGTTAAAGCATCTTCCTGTCAGGGAAAACGATGTTGCTTTCATTAATATCGTTAAACTTTAGTAAGCCTTCAGTTAGCTCATTTTAATACATCAGCAGGTGATACTTTTAAATGAGTACACCTGCTGATGTATTCCTGGTATGGGTTGTTATTTAATTTGCAAAGCTAAGCCTCTTACAGTCTTCTTTTCATTTTCGGCAGTTCAATTAAGCTGCACGCATATTTATTTGCCTGCTGGTGAGCAACATTTATTACTCTATATTTTATAAATATCTTACGAGTACTTCAAATAATATTCAGGGCTTCTTTTTTTTCGTTGATGACCTGATTTGAAAAATTACCACTGCCGTTAATAAAGTAATGGAAGTATAAAACTCGAAATTTTGTAGCGGCGAGCCTACAGACATGGTCGCGGCTGTCTTTTCTATCTTGCTAATCATTTAAAGAAGGTTGAGGTATTAATGATATTACTAAATTACTATTATTTACAACTTAAAGGAGTAAAACGAATTAGTTTTGTTTAAATTACTTCAGTAAGGCCTTAATCTTAGTTGATAATAATTTTCGTTACATTTTATCTTGGATTATACCTATAGTATTCAAGATTATAGTCACCAGTACTGTATTTTCTTTTAAATTAAACATTCGGCACCCTATTTATTCACTTTTGTGGCCTTATCGGCCTATATATTTGGCTCCCAAACCAATAGCCGAAAAGTGGCTTTAACCAAAAAATAACCTGCACAGATTTGAAACAGAAGCACAATCGCTAAAAGGCGTTTGTTTATGCGCTCTGTTTAATTGTTCTTTTTTTGCTATAAACCAATTAATATTTAAATATGAGAACACTAAACTATTTATTTGGGGTAGCCGCGATTTTATTGCTTACCCGTTGCCAAAAGCAACAAATTGCCAGCCCGGCGGTTAAGCCGCCTGTTTCCAAAACGGTTAAAACATTGGCTATAACCAGTTATCCAAATTACAATACGTCGCCTCTTGCGCCTGATCAAACAGGGGTAACCAGTACTGCCGCCCAGCTTGCGGCAAAGTTTCAATTGGGGTGGAATATTGGTAATACACTCGAAGCATCAGGCAGCGAAACAGCCTGGGGTAACCCTTTGGTAACCCAGGCACTTATTGATAAAGTTAAGCAAGCTGGTTTTACCGCGGTTCGTATTCCCTGTGATTGGGATCAGTACTCTGACCAAAACACCGGGCAAATTCAGCAATCATGGCTCAACAGGGTGCAACAGGTTGTTCAATATTGCGTTAACGACGGTTTGTATGTGATACTAAATATACATTGGGACGGCGGGTGGCTGGAGAACAATTGTACCACCGCCGCACAGGCCGCAGTTAACGCCAAACAAAAAGCTTTTTGGGAGCAAATAGCCACGCAAATGCGTGGTTTTGACGAGCATGTGATTTTTGCCAGCGCCAATGAACCCAATGTATCAGATGCTACCGGGATGAGTGTGCTGCTTTCATATCATCAAACATTTGTTAACGCGGTCAGATCAACCGGGGGGCATAACAGTTACAGGGTGCTGCTTGTGCAAGGGCCAAGTACTAACATTGATGGCACCAACACTTTGATGAATACGCTTCCAACTGATCCGGCAAGCAACCGTTTAATGGTTGAAGTACATTATTATGATCCGGCTCAGTTTTGTTTTTTGACATCGGATGCAAGCTGGGGCAATATGTTCTATTATTGGGGCAGCGGGTATCATTCTACAACCGATGCTTCACGAAATGCTACCTGGGGTGAAGAATCACATATGACTTCAGAACTTTCGTTGATGAAAACAAAGTTTGTTGATAAGGGCATTCCTGTTATGCTGGGAGAATATGCAGTAAACCGCAGATTAGGCCTTACCGGCGATGCACTAAACCTGCAACTTGCAAGCAGAGGTTATTACCTCAATTATTTTGTCCACCAGGCATTACAATATGGGTTAAAACCATTTTATTTTGATTCAGGTGGTACGGACTCAACCAATCCGGGTCGGATTTTTAACAGGCAGAACAACAGCGTTTACGATCAGCAAGGTTTAGCCGCCATTTTGCAGGGAGCGCAAAATAATACCTCTTCAATAATTCAGGTTGGCCAAGTTTACCAGATTTACAGCAGAAACAGTTTCAAAGCATTGGAATTTGCAGGCTGGGGAACTGCCAATCAAACACAGGCCGATCAGTGGGACTATTTAGCAGGGGCAAACCAGCAATTTAAAGTAGAAGACGCGGGAGGCGGTTATTACAGGCTTACTCCAATGCATGCAACCGGAAAATGCCTCGAAGTTTATGGTTTGAACACAGCTGACGGAGGACAGGTAGACCTGTGGGATTACTATGGCGGCGCAAATCAAAAATGGTCAATTCAGCTAACAGACAATGGATATTATAAAATCATCAATGCCAATAGTGGGAAAGCTTTGGATGTTAACGGGGCTTCGCTTAATAACGGTGTAGCTGCTGTTCAATGGACCTATTCTGGCGGGCGTAACCAGCAATGGGGCTTTGTGAAAATATAATGTAACCCTTAAGAAAACTTATATCTTTTTCTTTCTTCACAAAAAGCATGAAAGATGCGCCGCGATATAAGCGGTAGTTGATATTTAAAAACGAACAATAATGTAAAGGCCTCCAAATTAGCGATTTGAAGGCCTTTTGTCTTTTTATTGTTGTTTTAACACTTAATGATGTATCTTGCCGATGAAAACCCAATTATGAAACGCATCGCTTTTTTATTAATTCTTAGCCCCTTTTTGCTGTGGGCGCAACAAAAGCAGGTTGTCAAAAGCTTTCCTCTACAGGATGTCAGGCTATTACCGGGGATTTTTAAAGAACAGGAGCAGACAGACCTCAACTATATGTTTGCCCTGCAGCCCGACCGCCTGCTTGCACCTTTTAGGAGGGAGGCGGGGCTGCCACAAAAAGCTAAAAGTTATACAAATTGGGAAAATTCGGGCCTGGATGGACATATCGGTGGCCACTATCTTTCTGCCCTGGCTATGATGTATGCTTCTACTGGTGATAACCGTATGCGCCAGCGCCTTGATTACATGATCAATGAGCTTAAATTGTGCCAGGACAAAAACGGTGACGGATATTTGGGTGGCGTGCCTGGAAGCCGCGAACTTTGGCCCCAGGTAATGAAGGGTGATTTTACAGATTTCAATAAGAAATGGGTGCCTTTTTATAATATTCATAAAGTATTTGCCGGGCTGCGCGATGCATGGCTGTATGAAAATAATCAAACAGCAAAAGTCATGCTGATTAAACTGGCAGACTGGTTTTACAATATCAGTACTGCACTTAGCCAGTCACAAATGCAGCAACTGCTTGGGAATGAGCACGGAGGTGTCAATGAGGTACTGGCAGATGTATACGGCATCACCGGCGAAAAGAAATACCTTGATGCGGCCTACAGTTTCTCTCACCAGGCTCTCCTTCAGCCGCTTGAAAAAGGTCAGGATAAACTGGATAATTTACATGCAAATACGCAGATCCCCAAAGTGATAGGTTTTAAGCGGATTGCTGATTACAGCGGTGATACCGCCTACAATCATGCGGCGACGTTCTTTTGGCAAACCGTTGTACACCATCGGTCGGTAGCAACAGGTGGCAATAGTGTAAGGGAACATTTTAACCCTGCTACAGATTTCTCTACCATGATCTCCAGTGTAGAAGGACCCGAAACATGCAATACCTATAACATGCTTAAGCTTACCGAAGATCTGTACATGTCAGATCCGGATATTGCCTATATCGATTATTACGAACGGGCGTTGTATAATCATATCCTTACAACCCAGCGGCCGGGGAAGGGCGGTTTTGTTTACTTTACACCGATGCGCCCCGGGCATTACAGGGTGTACTCCCAGCCACAAACAAGCATGTGGTGTTGCGTTGGCTCCGGTATGGAAAATCATTCAAAGTATGGTGAAATGATCTACAGCCATTCAGATAACGAGCTATATGTTAATCTGTTTATTCCGTCTCAGCTTATATGGAAGCAAAAGGGCTTGCAACTTAAGCAGGAAACCGTGTTCCCTGACAAGGAAACAACTACGCTGAAGATTTTGAAAACTGGCAATGGTGCATACGGGATAAACATCAGGTATCCATCATGGGTAAAAACCGGTGCACTTTCAATTAACATCAATGGCCGGCCCGTTCAAGTTACAGCGCAGCTGTCATCATATGTGCAGCTAAAAAGAAAATGGCGGAAAGGGGATATCATCACCGTCCAATTACCGATGCAGACGACGACGGAGAAACTTCCCGACGGCTCCAATTATGAAGCCGTATTGCATGGCCCGATCGTGCTTGCTTCAGTGATTGATACAATTGCCCAAAAAGGCCGTGAGGCCGATGACAGCAGGATGGGCCATGTTGCTGCGGGCAACCTGTATAAGCTTACAGATATGCCGGTTTTTGTAAGCGATTCTGCTAATGATGCCCCCATGATAGTTGGTGATAAAAATAAACCGATGTCCTTTACTGCCGGGCGACTAATATACCCGGTTAAATACCGAAACCTGAAGCTGGTGCCGTTTTATAAGATACAGGATGCCCGTTATGTAGTGTACTGGCGAAAAGAATCGGGCAAAGGCTTTGACGAATTGCAGGCTAAGTTAGCGGAGGAGGACGCGAAGGAAGCAAAACTGGCTGCCAATACTATCGATATGGTAACTCCGGGTGAGCAACAGCCTGAGTCAGATCATTTCATGGAAAAAGAGAATTCTTTTGCCGGCGTTAATTTCAATAGGCACTTCAGGGCTGCAACGGGTTCGTTCGGCTATAAGCTCACCGATAAAAATAAAGCTGCAAAGAAAATTAGTATCACATATTTTGGAATTGAAAGGAACCATAAGTTTTCTATCCTTATCAATGAACAGGAATTGGCCAGAGTTGACTTGAAGGATGGTAAACGTGACGCTTTTTATACCGTGGAATATGATTTGCCGGCAGATTTGAAATACAACGCAGACCAAAGTCTCCGGATAAAATTCGAGGCCGATAAGGGTGCAACGGCCGGGCCTGTTTATGAAATAAGACTTTTGAATAATTGAGGGCTTAAATCCGTTGCAGGCCGTTGCAATTACAGGATCGGTCATTATTGTCTGGTAAAATGTTATTCGATACATATAAAATACTACCCAGGGCTTAAAAAAGGCCCTTTTTTTGTGCCCTTTCCAGAAGTAAACCACTGTTTAACCGCAAAATTATTCCTGCCTCTAAAACCGGGCTGTCGGGTAAAACTTTTAGAAAATTTTTAATCTTTTACCGGGCAACCGTGGAATCGGTTTGGGATAACAAATACTGCGCTTCATCTTTGATGATGATAAATGATGGTCATTAATGTTGAACCTCAAATCAACCATATAAGGTATCATTAGGTAAATCCTTAACAACGTTGCTGATTCTTAGAATGCTGCCTTTCTACCGCTTAGACATACTCGGATGATGATGACTTGAATAACAAAACTATTCCAATGCGAACGTCATAGGCCTGGGAAACGGTGGCGCTTAATACAAACAATTGTTTTTTGAACACCAATAATTCAAAATGCCGGTAACAGCCAAATATTGATATGCGCTTATCGAAGCATGATAAGAACATGAAAATATACAAATTGAAACATTTGTACACCTATTTTTTAACAAATGGCGCTACTCCGCAAAGTATTTTTGAACGCCGGAATTACTTATTATATAAACCATAAAGCTCATTTAATATTTTCTTACAATCAGAGTTGAGATGCTTGCTATATTTTCGCAATCGATTGTATTTTGATATTGGTGTTTATTTAACAATTAATTGTGGTTAAATAAAAGTTTTACTTAACAACAAAAACCAATTATGAAAATGAAAATTACAAATTTTACAAGGCTGCTAAGCGCAGCTAATTTACGGCACTTGCTGCTACTGCTGGTGTTTATGAGCACATTGCCTGTGATGGCACAAACAGTCACCATTAAAGGCGTCGTAAAATCGGCTGATGATAACAGTCCGCTACCCGGGGTTACAGTGGCAGAGAAAGGAAAGGAAAACGGAGTTATTACCCGGACGGATGGCTCTTATTCGCTTAATGTTACAGGGGATGCTACCCTTGTATTTTCTTTTGTTGGTTACACAAAACAAGAGATTAAAGTAAATGGAAAGACCGTACTGAATGTAAATTTACAAAGTGATAGTAAAGCCCTTAATGAAGTAGTAGTAATTGGCTATGGTACCGCCCGTAAAAAGGATCTGATAGGCTCGGTAAATGTGGTAACCGCAAAAGATGCAGGGGCTAATACATCTACAAGCCCGGCTCAATTATTAATAGGCAAGGCACCTGGGGTTCAGGTAATGCAGGCTAACGGTGTGCCTGGTTCGGGCGCTCAAATTATTGTACGCGGTACAGGCTCGTTTACCGATGTTAGTCCGCTTTACGTAATTGATGGTATCCAGGGCGATGCCAATTTGTTCAACGCCATCAGCCCCCAGGATATTGAAAATATAACCATACTAAAGGACGCCGCATCTACAGCAATATATGGTGTGGCTGCCGCAAACGGCGTTGTGATCATCACTACCAAGAGAGGTAAGGCGGGATCAACTCAAATTACATTTAATTCGCAGGTGGGTGTTTCAAACGTCACTAAAAACCTTGATCTGCTGGGTGCCGCCGACTATGTGAAGCTCCTTAAAGATATAGACGCGACCAATAACAACCCGGTGCCGGCAAAACTTAACACACCATATGTATTAGTTGACAGGACCAATTGGCAGAAAGAGATTTTTAAAACATCCGTTTCAACTCAAAACGACCTGAGCGTAAACGGAGGGAGCGACAAGGTTACTTATAACATGTCGGCAGGATACGTTACGCAGCAAGCCGTAGTTAAAGATTATAATTTCAGAAGGTTTAATAACCGGTTTGTATTAGATGAAAAACTGGGTCGTTTCCATTTTGGACAAACCTTGAACTTACGGTATACTAAAACTGCAGGCCAGGTAACAAGTATTGGTAACGCGCTTGGTTATGCACCGTATCAGCCCGTTTATGATGCGTCTATCCCCGCCGGTTACTCTATCCTTACCAACGTTGATGATAACAGCAATGCTGTAAACCCATTGCAGATTTTAGGTGTACAAACCTTAAGCAGCCACGACCTCGTTTTATTTCCGCAGGTATTCGGCGAGGTGAAAATTATCAACGGGTTAACTCTTCGTTCGCAGGTATCAGGTGTATATGGCAACAGCGTGAACGATTCGTACCAGATACCATATGTTACCTCCAACAACCTGGGATACACCAGGCAGGCAGGTCGCGCGTCAAATAACTATTCTAATTATACCATCGAAAATTACTTGTCATATAATCACAGCTTCGGAAAACATAATATTTCATTAACTGCAGGTACCAGTTATATTGATGCAGGGAGTACCAAATACCTTAGCGTGCTGGGCACAGGTATGTTATCGGATGCTGTAAGGGATATTGGTGTAGCGCCTACGCTTACCGTGCAGGGTAATTCATCGGGCTATTACACTCAATTTGGCAACGTTATTTCCTATTATGCCCGTTTAATCTATTCGTTTAACGATAAGTACATTCTTTCGGGTAGTATCAGGCGCGATGGTTCGTCAAACTTTGGCCCGTTAAGCCGTTATGGTAACTTTCCGGGTGGCGGTTTTGCGTGGCGTTTTGCCCAGGAGGATTTTGTTAAGTCGGCGTTGCCATTTATCAATGATGGTAAACTGCGCGTAGGATGGGGCCGCACAGGTAATAACAGATTTGGCCTTACAAATACCAGCGTATTTACCTTTAACGGGCCGCCGGGAAACCTCGTTTATTCGTTTGGCCAGACCGAACAGTTTGTTAACGGTACAACTGTAATAACTATCGCCAACCCTTTATTACATTGGGAAACAACCGACCAAACCGACGCGGGTATCGACCTTACGTTCCTGAATAACCAGTTAACTTTCTCGGCCGATTACTATAACCGTAAAAGCAGCGGCCTTATAGTAGCGATACCTTTGCCGCCAAGTTTGGGTGTGGGTATAAACACATCAAACAGTAACGAGATTGTTAATGCGGCGGATGCCCAAAATAAAGGTTTCGAATTTCAATTAGGTTACCGTTCAAAGCCCCAAAACGGTTTTAGTTATAATGTAAGTGTAAACGGTGCTTACAATAATAACAAAACAATATCATTAGGTACACAATCGCCAACACCGATTGTTGGTGGAACAGGAGCAATTTACACACTAACACAGGCAGGTTATCCTATCGGTTCATTTTATGGTTACAGGGTTGGCCATGTAGCTAAAGACCAAGCCGAAATTGACGCCCTGAATAAAACGGCACAGCAAAAAACCGGCGATGCCAATGCGGTTTATCAAACAGGGTTGCTTCCGGGCGATTTTATATTCAAGGATTTGAATGGGGATGGAGTTGTTGACAGCAAAGACCAGCAAGTTTTGGGAAGTGCTATTCCAAAGTTCATATATGGTATTAACCTTGGGGCCACTTATCGTAATTTTGATCTTAATGTGGTATTATCAGGCGTACAGGGAGTTCAGATTGGAAACAATTTAAGATCGAGTTTGGAGTTTGCCGGAACAGGACATAATGCCTCAACAGCTATATTAAACAGGTGGGAGAAACCCGGCGATAACGCTCTCCTGCCAAGAGCCGGGCAAAATGCAACCGGATCCGGAAATTTAAGGCCATCAGACTTTTTTATCGATAACGGCTCCTATTTGCGTGCGCGTAACATAACCCTTGGCTATTCCTTTAGTAAAGCCACACTGCAATCGTTTTCAGGTTCTGTTTTAAGCAAACTGCGCATATGTGTTGCCGCTGAAAATCTGTTTACTATCACCGGTTATAAAGGGTATGATCCTGAGTTAAGTACAGTTTATGGCGATAACAATTCAAACGATACTATTTTTAACCGCAATATTGATAACGGCCAGGTACCGCAACCGCGCACATTTTTATTCGGGATACAAGCAGCATTTTAAAAGGCATTCTTTAAAAATAAAAACATGAAAAAATATATAAAATTCCTTTTGATGACAGCACTTCTTGCTTTCTCAATAGGGTGCAAAAAAGATCTGAATCTGACAAACAAAAGTGCTTACACTTACGATACTTATTTTAATAGCGATGTTGCAATAAACCAGGCTGTTGTAGCCACTTACGCCGCTTTGCTGCATACGGGCTTTTGGTCTGGTGATTATTATACTACTTTCGACCTGCTTGGGTATGACGCTAAAAACAACCAGCCCCTTTTAGGTGATTATTTGCAAGTGGCCCAGTATAATTTTGGCCCCGACCTTGACGTAATGAACAACACCTGGTCGGCATTTTACCAGTTGATTGCACGGGCCAATGTTGTTATTGACAGGGCTCAGGTGTGGAAGCCAGCTAATGCTGCAGAAACGACCGACCAGGCGCAATATGTTGCCGAAGCCAAATTTTTGCGTGCTTATGCTTATTTTAACCTGGTTAATTGTTTTGGACGGGTACCTTTACGTACCAAATATTTACCCCTGCCAACACCTGCCGATATTAATATGCCGAGATCATCCGTTGCAGATATATGGGCCTTTATTGAACAGGATCTGAAAGATGCCGAAGCGGGTTTGCCAATATCTTACCCTGCAACCAGTTATGGCCGTGCTACACAGGGCGCTGCAGTGGCGCTGCTGGGTAAATCATACCTTTATGAAAAAAAATGGGGCCAGGCTCAGGCTGAGCTTACCAAGCTAACGCAGCAACCTTACACCTATGCACTGGCACCGGTTTATAATAACCTGTTTGACGATCCTAACCAGGATAATCCTGCCTTGAACCCTGAAACTATTTTCCAGGTGATGAACCAGCAGTGGACAGACTGGGGGATTGGTAACCAGTATTATATGTTTGGGGGCCAGGAAACCTGGGGCGGTAAGGCAACACATACCGTTCGCGCTCAATCATATGGCTTTAACGATTGGAACAACGTTTATGTAACTACAACAGCTGTTAAAGCGTTCACTTACCCTAACCCGCAAAATCCATCGGTTAATTACGTTGACCCACGTGCCGCTTTTACTTTTTACGGCGATGCCGCAAGCGGCGGACAGACACAGTATTGCCAACAATGTGCAACCGGTCCGATAGCTTATCCTTTCGCTACAAAAGGTTACGAATGGCTTAAGTACGAATATTATAACAAGGTAGCTACCTTTGGTGGCCCGCAAAGCGGTATCAACGGCCAGGTGATCCGCTATGCTGATGTATTGCTTATGTTGGCCGAAAGTTATATTCAGCAGGGCAATACGGGTGATAAACCTTTGGCCTTAATTAACCAGGTACGCAGCAGGCCAAGTGTTAATGCGCCGCTTTATACATCATTAGGCAGCCAAACCGATGCAATGCGGATATTAATGCGTGAACGACAATTGGAACTAACGGGAGAACAAGTTCGTTATTTCGACCTGATTCGCTGGGGTATTGCCAAGCAAACTATCAACGCCGAAAGGCAAATTGAAGATGGCACACAACCTTTCCAGGATAAAAATGTGTTGTTCCCGATACCGTTGGCAGAAAAGAATGCCAACTCTGCAATAGCAAAAGATATTTCAGGCGACTGGAATTAAGAAGCCTATTAAGGAGTTGGTTTGCAACTAAACTATACAGATCGTGAACTAATAGGTGGCGTTTCCATAGGTTTAGCTTTTAAGTAACATAAATTCCAATAAGAGCAGGCTTTGTAGCTTGCTCTTATTTCATAATCTTGGCGAAAGATTTCTTTAATTTTTCTTTCTCTTTTTATAAAGACCATGATACAGGCCAAAAACATCACTAATCCTGTCACTAACCTTACCACATAATATGCATCACGTTTCTTGTAAAGCGTATAGGACTAAGTAAGCAGTATTGTTTTGCTTTTCCGTCGGGAAACGGTTTACCGGGGCGGTTTTTATCGCGATACTTCTTCAAAAAAAGTAAAGTATAATCAAACGCATATGAGCCGGGATAGGTTTAAAATAGCCAATAAACTACTGGCTAAGATTAAGTTTAACTTTTTTAAAAAGGGTAAACAAGGCAGTTATTACAGGTTTATTTTTCTTTCGGCCCCCTGATTAACCATGGCGTTTTTAAAATTCTTCCTGAATTTTTTGATGTATTCAGATGGTTTTAAATCAAACACCTTTTTAAACTGCTCACGAAAATATTTTATATCTTTTATTCCAACAGCATAAGCGGTTTCCAATATATTTAAATCGCTGTGAACAAATAGCTGCGCGGCTTTTCTTAACCTGATAGCTCTTATGAAACTATTAGCTGGCTGGCCTGAAATCATTTTGATTTTTTTGTAGATCCCCGAATAAGACATATTTAATTCGGAGGCTAAGGATTGCAGATTAAAATCGGGGTCAGTTATATGATCTTCCACAATTCGGATACAGGAATCCAGGAATCTTTTGTACTCGATAGAGATAGTGTGCGGGTTATTATTCAGCGTAATTTCATTATAAAAGTATTGCTGAAGTGTATTTCGGGTTTTAAGCAGCCCGCTAACCCGTGCTTTCAGGATATCTTTATCAAAAGGTTTTCCAATATAATCGTCGGCCCCCCCTTCAATACCTTTTAATTTAATTTCATTTGATGCACTGGCGGTTAATAAGATAACGGGAACATGAGATGTTGTTATATTCTCTTTAATAGCGGCGCAAACTTCTATCCCGGTCATGCCCTGCATCATCACATCGCATATGACTATATCCGGCCACTGCTCATTAATAATTTTGATTCCATCCTCACCATTTGGCGCTACAAGAACATTATATTCAATTTTAAATATCTGACGGAGATACTCTCTCATATCCTCGTGGTCATCGATGATTAACAGTGTTTTGAGGTCAGACGCTGTTACTTCCTCTCCCGGCTCTGCTGCGGGCACTATATCATGGGCTGTAGTTTCAGAATCTATCAACTCTTTTAAAAACTCAGAAGTAGCTGTTGGCTGTTCTGAGATGATCTGATCTTTTAAATGCGCTTTCCCTTTTTTTAAAGTGATTGTAAAAGCTGTCCCTTTTCCTGCATCGCTGTGATATTCAACAGTTCCGGCCTGGCGCTCTACAAAATTTTTAACAAGATAAAGCCCAAGGCCAAACCCTCCGTTTGAAGTACTGGCCAAATCAGACACCTGGTAAAACCGGCTAAAAAGTCTTTCGCCAACTTCAGGTGGGATTCCGCAGCCGGTATCCTCAACGATTATTGAAACTGTCTGTTCAAATTCCTCTGCACAAACCCGAATTCTACCGAGTTTTGGAGTGAACTTCATTGCGTTTGAGAGCAAATTAAACAGCACGATCTCTGTTTTTTCCCGGTCGATATAAACATTCAAACAATCGGTTGGTGATATGAATTCAAGTTGAATGTGTTTTCTTTTTGCTTCATGTACAAAGCACAAATAAACTTCCCTGCATAAATCGATTATATTAACATTACTTATCCTCAATTGATCAGATTCCGATTCGGCCTTTTTGAAAAGCAGCAACTGATCTACTAAACCTAATAACCGGCGCGCGTTCCTGTAAACGATAGTTAAATTGGAGGTATCTACCGTCTTCTTTTCATTATATAAAAGTTCCTTAATAGGATTAATGATCAAAGTTAATGGTGTTCTGAACTCATGCGAAATATTGGTAAAGAAGGCGAGCTTTCGCTCGCTGAGCTCCTTTTCCTTTTCGCTTTCATAATGTGCTATCTGGATTTCATATTTTAATTTAGCCTGACGGTCCCGGTATAAAAGATACAGATAAACTACCCCGCCAATGATTATGGCATAAATTGTATATGCCCACCAGGTACGGTACCATGGCGGCGAAATAATGATGATCAGGGATTTGGGCGTCTTGTTCCAGATACCATCATTATTACTTGCTATAACTTTAAATTTATAAGTTCCGGGATTAAGATTGGTGTAAGTAGCCCTTCGCTGGTTACCGTTAAAATTCCATTTTTCGTCAAAGCCTTCCAGTTTATACCGATAAATATTTTTTTCCGGATGAGTATAATTCAGCGAAACAAATTCAATTGAAAATACATTTTGATCATAATTAAGAAAGGCAGTATCTGCTGTACCAACAGGTCTTTTCAACGGTGAATCAGCACCCGGTTTTACAGATTTATTAAACACCTGAAAATCGGTAAAGTAAACCGGTGGGATTTTATCGTTCAATTTAATTTTTGACGGATCGAATACCACGACACCTGAATTTCCCGCTAAATAAATTTGCCCATCTGCAGATTTGTAAATAAGCGAATGCGAAAATACGCCGTCGCCCTCATCAAAGTTAGTTATGGCTAATGTTTGGGGTGTAAACTTTGATACCCCCGTGGCAGAATTGATCCAAAGATTTCCCACCTCATCTTCAACTACACTGTTGAAAACGTTGCTTGCAAATCCGTTTTTACGTGAATAAACAATAAAAGAATCGGTTTCCGGAGCATATTTGTTTAATCCGTCGGCTGTGCAGATCCAGATGTTCTTTTTGCTATCCTCAAATATGCAATGCACAATGTTATTACTGAGGCTGCCTGCAATTTTATCATTATAAGTATAGTGGTGAAAAATCCCGGTTTTAGGATCAAAACGATCAACACCGTTTCCGCTTGTTCCGATCCATACATTGCCTTTGCTATCTTTTAAAAGATTATAAATATGGTTACTGGCAATTGAATTGGGGTTCCTGTCGTCATTATAATAATGTTTAAATTGCTGTGTTTCTTCATGGTAAATCTTTAAACCGGCATCTGTGGCGAGCCAATATTCGAGAGGCCTTACTTCAAGAATATCCCTGAAAACATCTTCATTAAAAAAATTACTCAGGGCCGAATGGTGAAAATGATGGATAAACCTATTATTGCCGCTGTCAAATTTATCAAACCCATTTTCGGTTGCTGCCCATAGCACCCCCTCATTATCCAAATATATTTTACCAACCTGGTTACTGCTGATACTTGAGGGGGCATTGGTATGTTGAAATAACTTTGTTGTCTTTTTCGGTAAATCAAACTTATATAGCCCTTCGTTGGTAGCCAGCCACAACGTATTGCCTTGCAATAACATACTTTTTGCTTCGCGGGGCGCGATTGATAAGGGGATGAAACGGAATTTATATTGTGTAAAATCAACTTTTGTTAAGGCGTCTTTGCCACAAAGCCACATAATACCGGCCCCATCATTATAAACATATCCATCCGCAGTACTATTAATATCGCCAATCTTTCGCCATTGACCATTACCCTTATTTATAAAATAGAACCCGCCGTTACTTCCAACAACTAAAGTGGAGTCATTAGCCTTGTCAATGCTAAAAGCTCCTACGTTGATATTATCGTGACTTGAAAAACGGGTATATTGCTGGTCTTTAGGGTTAAAACAAAAAAGGCCGCTCCAATAGGTACCCACCCAAATGCAACCGTTTTTTTGATCGTAAAAAAGGCTCCAAATATCATTGGGGCTTTTTTTAAGCTGAGATTCAGTCTGCGGATAATTGCTGAAATGTTTACTTACCTTATCGAATTTATTTAATCCACCATTCCAGTTTCCCAGCCACAGGTTTTTTTTATCATCCTCAACAATTGCATTTACCGACTTGCCTTTTATTGAAAATCGATCATTCTGATTGGGTTTATAACTAACAAAAGATCGCTTATTTGACACGTATTGATTAAAACCATCATCCGTACCTATCCATATTGTTCCTTCTTTGTCGCAGAAGATCGAAAAAATCTTATTATTACTTACCGACTCTTTGATCTTATCGCTATGATAAAATCGTTCAAACTTCTCGGTATTGGGATCTAAAATGTTTAAGCCGTCCATTGTGCCAACCCATATCTTTCCGTTCTTGTCTTCGGCCAGCGCACTGATAAAATTTGAACTTATACTCGCAGTGTTTCCGGGAATATTCACTAAACTTTCAAAAGTGTAGCCGTCAAACTTACAAAGCCCGTTATCCGTCCCTATCCACATATACCCCCGGCTGTCTTTAAGTGCCACTGTTACATTTTCAGATGGCAGGCCATCATGAGTGGTATATGATTTTAATGCAAAATTCCTTGCATCGTTAGCTGGAAAAGTTACCGGAGCCTGCGCGTTCACAACACTGACAAACAGAAGATTAATCAGAAAAAACAAGACAACTTTATGCATAAATCCGTTATCACTTTTAATTAGGCAAATACAACACTCCGTATCATCACTAACATTTTTTACACTATAAACCAGTTATCGCCGCCTTGGCTCAGGCAGGTCAATGCATTTAATATTGTACTTAATACACTTGTAACCTTCAACAATTCAGCAATATAGAAACAGAGTTTGTTGGCTGTTCTGCATGTGCCTGCAAATAATTTTCTAATATCCAGGTATTAAATATTCATTTGATGAATTTTCCTCTCAGGGCCAGTAACCATCAAAAACTCATTTAATACTCATTGAAAAATGATTCGTCAGTTCGCTTAACTTTTGGCAGAACCTGTCATATAATGCTGAAACACTAAGTTTATAAGGCATCCAAATGTAAATAATTATTAATTGTATTTATAACAATAATTAAGAGCAAGGGCATTCGTTGAATCGGCGAAAAAGCAAATTAAAAGCCGGGCTATTGTAGTAAACCCTGATAAAATGCCACTTTATCCCCGCAATATTGAGGCTTTACCCCCTTTTCAATTCCTACTTTTTAAAAGAAATTTAGGACAACCATATAAACACGGATTTTCTTCCTCCGATATTACATATAGCCATTTTAATGGCTAATTAAATTACTGATAGTTACATTCCGCAGTGATTGACAGTTAATTATCGGCAGAAAATCTATTGTTCAAAACATCTGCCATGAGAATATTTGATTTGTGCCCGAACATGCATTCGGTCAGGTTACTGGTAACCGATATAATTCACTTCATATTAACGCTGGGAAGGGCCCCGCCATAAAAATTAAAACCGATTGATCAAAAGAGCTACTTATTTAACACCTGATATAAAATTATGAGAAAAAACTTAACTACCGGGGCACTATACTGCCTGTTAGCCCTGACCATGGGCTGTTCTAAAAACCCTATTCAAAAAGGCGCTGACCTATCAGGCCAAAAATTTGGAAAACAATCATTTGCCCTTTCAACTACCAATACAAACGGTTTCAGGGGTATAAACTGGGCCGATCCTAACGGAAACGAGGGAGATGGGAGGGTTGTATTGCCCAGTGGTATGACAACATCGCTTACCGCTACACAGGCTGCTACTTTGGCCACTAATATATCCAGTGCCGTTAAAACAAGCGGCGGCACCACCATCAGGATGCCGATAAACCCCTGGACTGCCTCAAGCCCAACTTATTGGCCGGTTTACCAGGCTGCAATTAACGCGGTTGTGGCAAACGGCTGTAAAGTAATACTTTGTTACTGGCCGGTTGGGGTACATCATGTACCTGATACTGCACAATGGCATACCATGTGGACAACAGTAAATAATGTATATAAAAACAATACATCGGTATTATATGAACCTATCAACGAGCCGGTTGATTATTCAAGTACCGACTTGAACAACTTATATGCTGGTTTCTTAACCACTTATAGCCCGGTCGATGGAAAATGTATCCTTGATGGTACAGGGTATGCCGCCGACGTAACTGCGGTTGGTGCCGATTCAAGGTTAGCCAACCAGTATCTTGGACTGCATTGCTACTGGTGGTTCTGGGGCTCGTACAATGTTTGGTCAAGCTACTATAATATCATGTCGGCCCGTACAGGTTCATACGCGTCACGTACCATAGTTACCGAGGTTGGTATCGAAACTTTCAGGAACATGAGCTTTTGGTGGCAATGGGATACCGGCGTATATGTTGACCAGGCCTTCCTCACCGGATCGCTTGCCTACGCCAAGGATAATTCAATGGGGACAATAGCATGGTCGGGCGTTAATGATATTGATACTTATCGGTGGTATACTGCAAACAATAACCTTACCGAGGTTAGCCCGGGTACCGCAAATATGTTCAGGTGGTCATGGAAGCTTACCGCTGCACCCGTATGGATAGGGCCGGTTGCTGATGGGCGATATCAACTTCAAAACCGGGCATCGGGCCTTATGCTTGATAACCTGGGCAGTACAACCGATGGTGCAGCTGTAGCTCAATGGGCATCAGGAACAAGCAACAATCAGAAATGGAATGTAAGCTACACTGCCGGTTATTATACTTTAAGTTGTGTTACAGGAAAAGAATGTCTTGATGTGGGTACAAATACCGCAGATGGGTCAAATGTTTTACAGTATGTAGTAGGCACGAGTACAAACCAACGTTGGTCGCTTGTTTCAACCGGAGATGGCTATTATAGGGTAATTAATCTAACCACAGGCAAATGCCTTGATACCGGAGGTTTAACTGCCAATGGATCAGCTGTACAGCAGTGGCCACAGGGTTCAAGTTATAACCAGCAATGGAAACTTATTGCTCAATAAGAATATATTTAATTGCCAGGGTAAGCACCGGCTTTAGTTTAAAAACAAAATTCAAAAGGCTGTCTCAAAAAGGACGGCCTTTTGAATTGATAATTTGCTGCGCGAATAATTATTCATGTTGCAATCAGATTGATTTGCTTTAGTCCCACAATGTTTCGCAAAAAAAAATCTGGTTTAATGCATTTTATGTAGAGCATAATTGCGTCTTCCACAGGACAAGCCGATTTCAAAAGCTTCTCAGTTGTCGTAAATAGCAAGCGAGAGACGCATTATGCGTCTTTACAATCAAAACTATCGTTTTTAAACAACACTATAACAAGTAACAAAATTTCAATCAGATACATTACAAAGGCACTTATAAAACCAAACCCTCGATAGGTCGCCGCAATCGGCAGTCCTATCGAGGGTTGTATAGTTAAAGAGGGGGGGCAATCACATCATTTAATGATGTAATGTCCGGGAGCCCTAATATCCCGGATTGTTAGGCAACAATTTTTTATTAATATCAATATCAGCCTGAGGAATCGGCCAAAGCCACCCTTTGCCAGCGTCAAATGTCCTGGTCTCTAACTTAACCTGGCTAAATTTCCAGGTAGATGGGCTTGCCGGGTTTTTTAGCAACGATTTGTCGTAACCATACACGTCATGAACAAGGGATTGATCTTTCCATCGTAACATATCTGCATACCGGGTGCCTTCCATAAAGAACTCTACCCTACGCTCGTGGCGCAAAACGGCACGTAATTGTGCCTGGCTTAAACCGGCTCCTTCCACACTTTCTACCGTTGGCATATTTACTCTTGCCCGTACCTGGTCAATGAGTGTATAAATTTCGGGTGCAGTACTTCCGGATTCAATCAAAGCTTCTGCACGGATCAGTAATACATCTGCATAACGCATCAGGATAGTATTTAAAGAGCAATTATTAGGGTCGGGAATACCAATTGCCGCATATTTACGGGGACGGACCCCTGACGGAACTACATCAGTGGCGGGGATGTAAGTAGTTGAACCCCACTGAGAGCCGGGCAACACCACTGAAGCAGCCAGTCTTGGGTCGCGATTAACATAAGGGTTTTGCGAATTGTACCCAGAAGCCGAATTGGTAATTGGCAATCCATTGGTCATGTAATATGAATCGATCAAATCGGTGGTAACATTTGGTGTTGGCCAAACGCTCAAAGATAGGGCAGATGACGGCCATGGTTGTGGTTGGGTGGTTGGAATATATTGGATATCAAAAATTACCTCGCTGTTGTTTTCATGCGCTTCATCAAATAATAAACCATAATTTGGATATAAACTATAGGCTTTAAGATCAATCACATCCT
The DNA here is from genome assembly GCF_059491465.1 of Mucilaginibacter sp. Mucisp73. Lineage (NCBI taxonomy): Bacteria > Pseudomonadati > Bacteroidota > Sphingobacteriia > Sphingobacteriales > Sphingobacteriaceae > Mucilaginibacter > Mucilaginibacter sp. Mucisp73. Next base: position 1,186,696 of record NZ_CP168507.1, read on the forward strand.
GCGCTGCCTGCGCGGCATCGGCCCATTTTCCATTATACAAAAGCACTTTTGCTTTGTAGGCCAGGGCGGCACCCTTTGTTGCACGGCCCACGTCGGTACCTGAGTAAGAGGCTGGCAATGCTGCTGCGGCATCTGTAAGGTCAGTTACAACCTGGGTAAGCACAGTGGCTTTGGCCGTTCTTGAAACATATGCGTCCGAAAGTGACTGAACTTGAGTAATTAAAGGTACATCGCCGAAATAAGCAATCAAATCAGCATAGGCGTAACCACGTAAAAACTTAGCCTCTCCTGTCATTTGGCTTTTTACTGTAGCATCAATGCTTGCAGCGGCAACATCCTTTAGGAACTCATTGGCTCTGGAGATAATAGTATAGTCCTGCGTCCACTTAGCGTATGGGGCCCAACTGTTGGATGTTGTTTGCCATTCCCCCACTTCCTTCGAGCCCTGCCACGCGTCCTGGCAATAGGCGTTATCCGATTCAAAATCAAACTGGAAAAATTGTGCCGGCGTGGCATTGGGCTGTAACGCATTGTAAATACCCACCAAGGCCATTTTTACCTGGGTTTCATTTTGGTAGAATGTTGATGGTGATAAGCGGTCATTTGGAGTCTTGTCCAACAGACCTTTCTTGCAGCTTGCAAGATTAATAACAGCTAATACAGTTAAGACTTTATATATATTTTTCATGATTTTATCATTTAGAAATTAACATTTACACCCGCGGTCATCACACGGACCTGCGGATACGCTTCGGCCCTTGTTTGATCTGTAGTTTGTTCGGGATCAAAGCCTTTGAATTTGGTGAATGTGAAGGCGTTTTGCACGTTCGCATAGATCCTCAATGAGCTTAAACCGATCTTCTTAATGGCAGCCGGACTTAAGGTGTACCCTAATTCAATATTTTTGATCCTCAGATAAGATGCATTCTCAACATAAAAAGAAGAGTGGATATTATTTTTTACGCCATCTAACGTGATGCGCGGATAAGTATTAGAAGGATTTTGCGGTGTCCACCTGTTTAACCACCAGGTGCCAAGGTTTGCAAAGCCGCTGAAAGGCGAAGCAATTTCATAGTAGGTATAACCTTGCATACCTTGTACGCCTTGTAAAAACGCGCCAAGGTCAAAGCCTTTCCAGGCCACATTGAAATTGAATGCATACGTTACACCTGGAAACTGCTTCCCGATAACTTTACGGTCATGATTTTGGTCAACTATACCATCTCCATTAAGATCGGCATATTTAATATCGCCAGGTTGTGCGTTATAATCACTTACTTTAACAACACCTGGCTTAAGCGTATAAGTACGGCTTGCATAAGGTATAGACGCATCACTATTGTTTTGCCATGTAAAGTCGGCGATCTGGTAAATACCCGTCATCTGATAGCCGTAGAATGAATTGATAGCAGAGCCAACAACAATAGCTTTTGGTGATGTAAACTGCTGAGGTACATTCATAGCGAGGATCTTGTTGACAATGTGCGATACATTTAAAGAAGTCCTTAATTTAATACCATTATCAAATGCCTTTTTATACGAAATCCCGAGTTCGAAGCCCTTGTTTTGCACTTCACCTGCATTGGCCGTTGGAGCCGATTGAGCAATTGTTAGTGGAATCGGTTGGATCAACAGCAGGTTTTTAGTCCTTTTGTCAAAATAATCCGCTGTAATTTCAATATTATTGTGCAAAGAGATGTCGAGGCCGAAATCAAGCTGCTGAGCTGTTTCCCATGTCAAATCTTTGTTAGTCATTGCGGTAATGGCAACACCCGAGTAAAGGGTTCCGCCAAACGAATAGTTCTGGCCCGAATTCAGAATATCGCTGCCATTATAATAATTGCTGATATTTTGATTGCCTAAACGGCCCCAGGAAGCACGAACTTTCGCAAAATCAAGCCAGCTCAGGTTTTTCATAAAACTTTCCTTAGATATCACCCATCCAGCTGAGAATGAAGGAAATGTACCCCACTGTTTTCCTTGTGCAAATCTGGAAGAGCCGTCCCTCCTGATATTGGCTTCAAATAAATATTTTTCATCAAAAGCATAATTGAAACGGCCAAAGTATGAGCGAAGGCCAAGAGCATAGCTGCCGGCATTATTTGTTTGCGTAGCTGCATCGCCAAGATTCAATATCCGCTGAGAATTATTTACAAAATGTGCACGATAGCCGCTTTGCCAATCGTAAGTAAACTCCTCTTCGCTATAGCCACCTAATAAATTGAATGAATGACGGTTAATGGTCTTGTTGTATTTTAGTAAACCGGTAAGTAAGGAGTGACCATCAATCTCGCTTGATGTAGTCAAATCAGAAGGTAACTGCGTAACTGTTCCGTTTTGGTTTTGTAAGGTTACATTGGCATGAAAGGCATTGCCGTTAGTAGAGATAACGTTATAACCGTAGGTAAGCTGCGCACTTAAACCGGGCAGAATTTTATACTCCGCTTCGGCCTGGCCGCTAAAATTATAGCGTTTTGTAAGGTTTGTACTGCCCTCTTTAATTTCACCGTAATAGTTACGTTCGCCATTAACAGAAACCCAGTTGCCGTTGGCATCTTTAAGCGGATGTATTGGAGCAAGTGTTGCATACCATTCGGCATTCCAAAGATCGGTTGGTTCATTTTTTATCCCTACGTTGCCGGATATGTTGCCCGAAACACGGAGCTTTTTATCTTTTAAATGATAGCTGTCAAGATTAAGACGGAAGTCCGTTTTCTTGTAATCGGTAGCAACCAGAATCCCATCCTGATCCAAATGGCCAAGCATAAAAGAATAATTAACATTATCACTTCCGCCTGTTGCGCTTACCCGGTGATTTTGCATGTAAGCATTACCATAGTATACATCAAAATAATTGATATCCGGGTACATGGGGTTATTGTGAGCCGCATACTTTTGGATTATCGAGTCAGGATATGTAGGAGGCGCTCCACTATTTATATCCGCCTCATTATGCAGTGTAGTATATTGAACCGAGTTTAGTACTTTAGGTAGCCTTGTCGGGCTCTGAATACCTGCATATCCGCTGTAATTAACACGGACTTTGCCTGCAGATCCTCGTTTAGTAGTAATTAAAATAACGCCGTTTGCAGCCCGGTTACCGTAAATAGCCGATGATGCCGCGTCTTTAAGCACCGAAATTGATTGAACATCATTAGGGTTCACGTCGCCTATAGCCCCGGGAAAGCCGTCAACTAACACTAAAGGAGAATTATCTCCAAAAGTTCCGACGCCGCGGATGTCGATGACAGTATTGTCATCTCCGGGTTTACCTGAACTTTGCAGCGCATAAACACCTGAAACTGTACCTTGTAGTGCCTGGCCTGTATTTGTCAAAGGCCTGCTTTCCAGATCCTGCGTATTTACAATACCTACAGAGCCAGTAAGGTTTTCTTTCTTCTGCGTTCCGTAACCTACTACTACAACATCATTGAGCGTTTTCATCGATGGCTGAAGCTTTATGGCGATATCAGTCTTTCCGCCTACGGCTATTTCAACTTTCTCGTAAGAGATGTAGGTTACAACGAGCACGGCATTTTCCGGCACATTGTTAAGTTGAAAGTTTCCCTTTATATCACTTAGCGTACCTTTATTAGTTCCCTTGACACTGATAGAAACACCCGCCAGGGGCTGGCCATTGGAGGCGTCTATGATAGATCCTTTTACCGTAATCACAGCTTTATCAGGAGCTATTTGAGCGATTATAGGGCCGCTTTTGTCAATTAAATTTGGAATTGACGCGTTAGCACCGATTGGCAATATAAATAATGCCAAAGTTTTAAGTGTGGTGCGAAAACCCCTGGAATACAAATAATTTGAAATAAGTAATTTTCGTTTCATAATTGGGTTATTAATAATTTAGATTTTTGGGTATTGGCAAAAGACAGTTATGTAAACGCTGTTGGTATGTAAGACACCAACAACCGAAAGGCATAATTTAAATGAAGCTTTCAGGGTTAACAATAAAGGACAATTGCCCGGGCAGTATTTATCCCGACATTTCTCGAGATCGTTTTCAATTAAGATGCATGCGGCTTCCTTTTCCTGGGAGCATGCGCTGCGTTCGGTTTTTTTTCATCATGGGTTTAATTAACAGTATAATTGGTTGCACGAATAGTCATCTCTTAATGACCATTCGAGAGATGCAAAGTCTTTGAAAAACACAGAAAACAAAAGGGGCTAACCAGCAAAAAAGAGGGGACAAAAGGGAAATTTTTAGTTGAAAAAAGCACTTAGCGGATAAATCACAGCATATTGCTCCAGGGAGGCAATCATCTAATGAGAAAGCGTTTTGTAGCACTTATAGTCTTCAATTGCCACCGGTTTCGCCATTCAATTCGCATACCTGGCAACTGGGCAATGTAAGGCCAGCGGTTAAATGAACTGCACTTCCTGTAGTAATGATCGCGTTGAGTTACACTGTACCAGGGATTAAAGGCTTTGATTGGTGGTGCCAAACTGAAAATAGCCAGTACAGATAAAGCTAAAGCCAGGTCAGCATCAACTATGTGGACGGGCGGAAGATCACTCCAAAGGGTACAATGGAAAGCGTTGCCAGCGGAAAAGGCATCGTATCCCGTCTTGGAAGATCGGTGGAGGACATACTATTACACAAAGTTATTCGGTAAATACCGCTGCTAACGCCATTAGGCTTTGGGTGATAACTACTGCTATTACCGGGGCCTCACAAAGCTCGATTTATCCGACCGGAAGTCCTGCGGTGGGCATACAGGCGGTGCATTTGCTTCAGCTAAAAACGAAGTGATTAAAAATATACCTTTTACGATATAAAGAATGTTAATGCCCTAAATAATACCATTGGGGGCGGCCCGCGATACTCATAAAATTGCCAACCTGTTGCTGGGAGTGAACCTTAGGCGGAAGGTTAAGCAGCACTCTGAAGTGACTTTTCTGAATGCAAATCCAGATTAGTGCCCAGCCCAGATTTCCTGAACCTCCTCCAACGATTTTCCTTTCGTTTCGGGAACCATTTTATACACAATCAGTAAAGAAAAAAAGCAACACGCCGCAAAGAACCAGAAGGTGACCGCCGGCCCGATTGAATTTAAAAACATAGGCGTTAGCTGCCCTACGATTGTATCTGCCACCCACATGATCATGATGCTTAAGCCTAAAGCCCGACCTCGGATCCTTGTTGGATAAATTTCGGATGCGATAACGAATTTCAACGGGCCTATCGAGAACGCGAAACAAGCTAAAAATAGGATGATGCTAACAACTAATACAATGCCGGTTGTAGCACCTGTATAAAAGCAAACGCCGGTAAAAACAAGGCAAACCGTGGCACCTAAAGCACCGGCTATATATAAGGGCCTGCGCCCCATCTTATCAACTTTCCAAATAGCTATTAGCGTAAAAGCAAAGTTAGCAATGCCAAATATGATTTGGCTAAGTAGGGCGTTGCTGATATTGATGCCTGCATCGCTCAATATTCTGGGGCCATAATAAATAACGGCGTTAATACCACTAAACTGAGAGAACAGCGGCAGTAGCAAGCCAATTAGCAATGGTTTACGCATAGCTGGTGCAAATATCTCGCGGTAGGTGCCTATGTCACGGCTTTGGGTGTTCTTTATCAGTGTTACGTCTTTTAGAGCCGTTGCATAGTCGGTTACTTTTGAGAGGACGGCAATGCCATCGTCGGTTTTTCCGTTTTGAATAAGCCAGCGTGGGCTTTCGGGTACAAAGCACAGACCAACAAAAAACAGCAGGGCAGGGATGGCGCCCAGGCCAAGCATGCTGCGCCAAACTTCTTTAACCATCACCAGATCGATAATTGTACCTAAGTTATTGCCCTTATGGTGTAATGAAAAATTAAGTAAACCGGCATTGGTAAGGTAAGCTACAAGAATGCCCGCGGTGATAGCCAATTGATAAAAAGTTACCAGGCGGCCGCGCATCCGTGCCGGGGCAATTTCTGATATGTATAGCGGTGCCACAATTGATGCCACGCCAACACCCATACCGCCCAGCATTCGGGCTAAGATAAGCAAGGTAAAGCCCGATGACAAGGCCGAACCCAGGGCAGAAAGCAAGAAAAGCACCGCCGATAACATCAGCATTTTTTTACGGCCTACCCGGTCGCTTAAGTCCCCCGAAAAAGCTACACCGATAATACACCCGATGAGTGCAGATGATACGAACCAGCCTTCGGTAGCGGCCGATAGCGCGAACTGGCTTTTCACAAACGGGAGCACACCCGAAATAACGGCCATATCAAAACCAAAAAGCAGGCCTCCTAATGTGGCTATAAGGGTTACAGTGGTTAAAAACAGGGCGGAGGTTTTGGTTTCCGGCGATAGTTTTTGTTTCATGGCGATTTTATTTTTCGATGCGTACAGTGATTATTCCTTTTGCCGGAATCTTAAAATTGTTATCAAGTGCGGCCACCTTTTCTTCGGCCAGATTGCTTTTCCAGATCTTTATCGTCGCTTTTGCTTTCGGAGTGATGTTCACTTCACTATCGCCGGTGCTCACTATCTGCGCAATAACGCCATTGCCATCATCGGCAGGTTTTAAGGATTCTACATAGATCTGCTTACCTCCGATATTAAAAAACAGTTCGTCATCCCGATTATCCGAAGCGGAAACTACTAAAGGCTGATGATTATTAAGGCCAAACCGGTTGGCATCAAAACTATCGTATCCTAAGGCGTGTGAACGGAAGATATAACGGAAGGTGGCCGGCCCTTTTTCCTGTTCGGCGCGGAAATTGGTATGCCATAAGTTGTTCATTACCCACGAATAAATCTTTGGCGACTGCGCCGTGAATGTTAGCCACTGCGGCGTGTGATGCAAACCACCAAGCAAATCGGCAGTTGTGATCTTGCCTATCTCAAACAAAGGCGCATCCGGACTTGACCAGGTAATACCGAACGCCGCGTTTGAAACATCAACCCAGCGTTGCATGGTAAACCAATTTTTATTGGCGTTAGGGAGTTGGTCGGCTTCGGCAGCAGCACTTCCCCATGGAATACTATAACGTACCTGCGCGCCTGGAACACTAAACGGAAACGCGAACTGAACGCTCTCTTTAGAGCGAATACTTTCCTTATCAATGGTATTGATCAGCTCAATTTTATCAAGCCCGTTAACCAGCTTGATTTCGCGGGTTAAGCCATAGGCTCCGGGCGCTTTTGAGGTAACCAAAAGGCTCACCACCAATGGCCCATCTTCTTTAATGCTAATGATGGCGTCGGTACTTGTTTGCTGGCGCTGCAGCGAATCGCCGGGCATATAAATGTATTTGTTAAAACCGGTGCTATCCACCAATACCTGTTTTTTGCCACCCTCGATCTTTACAAGTTTGCTTATATCGCCGGTTTTACTGTCAATTGTGACAGTGTAGATGCCGTTAGCCAATCCGTTTAACGAAATGACAGCTTTGCCCTTTGCAAAAGCTTTACCACGGTTAATGGTGTAAGTTTTTTTACCAAACGCCGGTACCCCGGTGGCGACAAAAGCCAGCTCGCCCGAGCTTAAGCGTTGCGATGGGATGGCATAGCCTGTTGCATCTTTAACCAGGTCGCCTGCTTTGCTTAAACCGGCCGGTACATAAACAACATCGGTACGCAGCCACGACAGGGTGTTGTAAACGTCTACCTTATTTGCTGCTGCAGTTTTTACAGCCAATATCAAATTGCTGAGCGAATCGGTTTGTTTTTGGGCGCTTAGTGCATAGCCTTTTTTAATAGTCCACTCGCTTTTAACTTTTGCATCTTCGGGGTCGTCAACACTGTTATATGCGCCCCAGGTATGTTCATTGTAAAGCAGCAGGTTTTTCCAGGTGTCATCAAAATCATTAACAGGGTAGCCTGGTTTATTACGGATGGCCCAGAGGGCCGATGCCTGTTTCAGCCTATCAGATGTTTGGCGGCTGATGGCTGTTTCTTTCGCGGCTGACGACACGCCGTCCGTCCAGTACTCAGTATAATCGCCGGTGAACGACGGGATTTTGTCTTGATATTGTTTCTCAAAATCCTGGAAAAATTGTTTTACCGAGGTGATCACCAGTTTTGGCGAGACAAAATGCTCGTTCCAGCTTTTAACAGCATCGGGAAGTTCAGGATCGATAGGAGCATTATCACTCATAGCCCAGGTTAACAACGACATGTTATACGGGAAGTTATTTTGTTCCAGACCGCCGAGATATTGAAAAAGGTGCGGGTTTAGAAAATTATCCGATGGGTGACCAGTATAAAAAGGTTTAGGATCGTCTATAGTAAAAAAATTAGGGATCCTGATTCCTTTTAACGCATAGCCTATCGAGTAAGGCTGGCATTGCCAGAACAGTAGTTTTTGTTTACCCGATGGCGAAACCCAATAAAATGGTTTATCCTGCCATTTGGCCAGGTTGCCTATCCTGTCGGATGCGTTTGGGCCTGATAAAAAGTATTTGATCCCGGTTTGCTCGCTTTGTGCAGCAAGGCCCCAACTGGCGCCCGGCACATCGCCCTGGAACATGGTATGGATCTCAACCCCATGAGTCTTAGCCAGTTTTTGCGATTTGGCAAACATTTGCATCAACTGGTAGGAGTCTGTCATACTGGTATTGATATTACCGTAAGCGCCATCCAAATTGATCCATCCTTTTTTTACCGCGTCCCAAAAGCGTTCTTTTTTAGCTTCATCTGCCGCTTTTAGGTAATTATCAACTACCCAAATGGCTTCTGTTGTCCATTTATAGCGGGCTTCCACTGGGTAATTGGCCGTTTTTTTCGCCAGATCAATAGCTTCATCAATATTATCCATGTGCAGCTTCAAAACCTTTGCCTGTGTGTTAGTATAACCAATGTCTACATGCGAGTGAGGGAGGATATACATGGTCCAGTTGTTACGGGCCGGTTCAACAATGCAGCGGGCCATATAGGTTTGCCCGCCGGAATTTAAGGTAACAGTAACCTGCGCTGCCGAAGTTATTGGCGAGCCGGGAAGCGGAAGCTCAAATACATCAGTGCCCTCTTTACTGGCCGGTATTATAACATGATCGGTTATGCCATTAAAGGAAACGGTGGCCTCTGTGGCTGCGAAATTTTTACCCTCATGAAATAGCAGCCGGGCCATTCTGCGGGGCTTGCTCTGGTAATTGATATAGGCAATTGTTGGTTGCAGGGTGATTCCATTAAAATGCTTACCACCTGTTTGCGCCATTGCTGATGTGCATATGAAAATGAATGCCGACAGGATGGAAAAAATCTTATTCATAACTTAGAAGGTTTTAAGAGGATGCGTTTTGAGTTTGATTTAAGCAGAAATATTAACAACATTCGTCTTTAACAAAAGCTTTGATAACCTTAGCCCTTGTTTTGCCCGTATTTTTAAGTGTATAGCTTTTAGCCGCGGCCGGAATAATAAAGGTTTCGGCATAATGAATCACCTGTTCACGATCGTTAGTGATCACTGCAATACTTTCGCCCTCAACCAGGCTCAATACATGGCATTGGTTATTGGTATCTTCAGTTATCTCGGTATCAAACTCAAAGCGCTCAACGGCGTAAAAGTGTTCAGGATGAGTTGATAGGTTAATGATCTCCCAGTCATGGCCTTTTTTTAAGGTGGTTTGTTTGGAGATGAGGGTTTCCGTCACTACATCACCTTTCCTTTCGAAATTGAGGTTTTCAAAGGCCCGGTCGATATTCAGCGTTCGTGGATTTCCGCTTAAATCGGGACGGAGCCAGTCGTACATTTTAAAGGTAAAGATGTACGGCGTGGCGCTGATCTCCAGTACCATATTATTTTTGCCCGAGCAATGTACCGTACCATTCGGGATTAGGAACAAGTCGTGCCTGGTTGCCGGGAAGGTTTGTACGTAGTCTTTGATCTCTACCGGTTCGTTTTGCTCAAAGCTGTTCTCTAAAACGCTCCTGAATTGTTGTTTATTGATATTTTCCTGGAAACCAAGGTAAACTTCGGCGCCTGGTTCTGCATCGAGGATATAATAAGTTTCATCCTGCGTAAAATCTTCGCCGAAGTTATTTTTAATATATTCAACAGAAGGGTGGCATTGCAATGAAAGGTTGCCGCCGTCAAAAGTATCCAAAAAATCAAACCGGATAGGAAAGGCATCGCCAAACCTGGCTGCCGCTTTGCCTAAAATGGCTTCGTTATCCAGTAACAGCAAGGTATCCAACGATACCTCTAACATATTGTTGCCACTTTGCAGCAGGATGCCGTTCTCTGGGGCGATAAGTTCAAATGACCAGGCATAGTTTACAACATCTTTGTTCAGCCCATTGATGTTGTTTTTAATCCATTGGCCTCCCCAAACCCCGGGCTCAAACCATGGCCTGGCCCTAAACATGTGGCCGGACATGGTTTTAAGTCCGTTTCTTAATGTATCGCCAGTTGCCCACGATATTTCATTGATCCTTTGCTCATCGATGATTACCTCTATGGCAGACAAAAGCTGTTTTTTATGTCTATTGAGTACCGGCCAATCTATAAAATAAAAACGTTTGTATTGATTTTTGGGATCGGAAGGCAGCTTTTCGCCAAGGTTGCAGATTGTGTTGGCCCTTGACCGGAACTGGATCTCATTTTTAGGAACATCGATATATAGCAATGTACATTTCCATCCGGCAAGAGCGGCACCCGCACCATACAATATGTTTAATTTGTTTGGTTCGGGTTTAAGACTTTTGAGCTTCTCGACATTAAAAAAATCGCTCAGCTCTCCATCGTATAGCTTACCAAATAACGGGTCATCGCCACCATCGTAATTAGCGGTTATTTCATGAATAATGCTTTCCGGTTTTAATGCTTTATTTACATTAATCCAATTGGCCTGGATGCCTAAAGCGGCAAATTCATCGTTCAGACAGGAGATAAGTACATCCCAATATACGCCCGAATAACCATCTATAACGATATCATGGTTGCATGCAATGATCCAATTGGCTAAAGTTTTATAACCGGTATATATTGGCCCGGCAATGTCGAAAGTGGGGTAAATGTCATACTCCTGCCTTTTCGCAGCTTTCTTCAAGTCCGGAAGCAGAAACTGTTTGGTGTTCCTCATTGTTTCGATATTAACCGAGTTCAATAAAATAGATTTATTCATGCACTTATATGTTGTAATGTGCAAACATATTTTATTTCGTTTATATTTCAAATAAGTCAAAAAAATAAATTTAGGAACTGCGCCTGCTTTCTACCGTATAAACAAAGCTTTCGGCTTTATAATAGCCCAGGTTATACTCCATCGGCCGTTCACCCTGATCGTAAACAAACCGTTTCCTGATCAAAACAGGACTGCCCGGGTCTATCTCCAGTTTACCTGCTATGAATTTATCGGCTGCCTTGGCGCTTATTTCTTCTTTTGACAGGTCTGCAACTACAGAATGCTCACTCTCAAGCATTTCGTAAAGTGGTTTCTTGAAATCTTCTTCGCCTGTAAGCCCGATCCTTGGATGAAAATACGAAATAAAATATACAAAAGCCTCTTCGGCGTTTCCCCTTAACCTTTCCATTTTCAAAATTTTCTTATCTGTTTTGATATCGAAAAAATTGGCTATATGATCTTCCGGAAAGACCCAGCTAATATGAAGCTCGTAATTTTTTATAGGGATGCTGCGGGCTTCCATCTCCTGTGTAAAGCTCAACCAATTCATTGATTTGGAGCTCATTTTTGTATGCGCCACTTTGGTTCCGAGCCGTTTTTTTCTCACCAGCAGTTCTTCGTAAACCAGTTTGTTAATAGCCTGGCGTAAAGTGGTGCGCGATATAGCTAACTTTTTAGCAAGATCAACCTCGTTAGGCAATAATTTACCGGCCTGATATTCAGGCTCGCGGATGAGCTCTCTTAGCAGGTTCTCTGCCTGGATATGTAAGGGTATTGCGCTTTTATGATCGATGGAAATTTTCATAATGAATTAAGTGGCAAGGTAATAATTTATCAGGAAAACGGCAGGGGCCGGCATGTAGCGGTATCGCTTTTGGAGGAGGAACATCTACGGAGCAGAAAAAGGTTGAATTTTTTATAATACGGTTTTGGGGTTCAGTAGAGCTTCCTTTACTAAGGTAATTTTCTGACCTCTGTTCATTTTTTATCATAGTTAATAAAAAAACTTTGGAAAAACTTTGGAATATAATATTATGATACTATGTTTGTACATACTATAACAATCTGTCTCCATTTCTATCTGGTAAGGCAGTAACCTAATTACATATTTACCTGCATGAAAAAACGTTTACTCATTTCTACGGCATTGTCTTGCTTTGTTTTTTGCATTGCCGGAGCGCAACAGTCCTCCAACAAAGCTTTGGCAGGGAAAATTCTTGCCGATATCCGGCTTGATACAGTCCAGGCGAAAGCTTTAAAACTGTTATCCGGTTTTTCTGCAGGTACATCCTACAGCGAGGTGTGGATCCGCGACTTCAACACTTTCATCAACGGCTCATTAAAAGTACATCCCAAAGAAGAAGTAAAAACCAAACTATTGATGTTTTTCCGCATCCAGGGCCAGGGTGGGGATATTGTGGATGGTATAGTTGACAGTGCTAAAGCCAGTGTAGGTTATAAATATCGCTACTCATCCTTATTACCGGGTTGGGCAGCGCATAAAAACACGGTAGAGACCGACCAGGAATCGTCATTGATCCAGGCTGTGAAAAAATACATTGATTTTACCGGAGACCAATCTATTTTAAACGAGTGCATTGGTGGTAAAACGATTTTGCAGCGAATGGAGGAGGCGCTGACCTATCTGCATAAAGATCGCTGGTCGGAAAAATATGGTTTGATAACCGGGGCCACCACTATTGATTGGGGCGATGTGCAATCCGAAAACGGCTGGGGCGTGGCCATTAATGATAAAACCAAATGGGCTTTGGATATTTATGATAACGCCATGTTTGTGAAGGCAGTTCAAGATTTCCTTGCGATGGCACCTCGAGGCTATAAAGCCCAAACTGATTGGAAAACCATTGCCGCAAAGGTCACTGCCAATGTTCGTAAATACCTTTGGGATGCTGTCAATCAAAAATATATTCCGCATATCTACCTTAACGGCAGCCCTTTCTCTTCGGATTTTAATGAAAAAGAGATCTTATACACCGGTGGATCCATATGTGCTATCATAGCGGGGTTTAACACTCCGGCCGAAGTTTTGGAAATAAACAAACAAATGCTTGCAGCCGCGGCTAAAGAAAAGCATGCCACTATCGGCATTACAGTGTACCCTCCTTATCCTGAAAAGCAGTATTCAAACATGAAGCCCTATAATTATCAAAACGGCGGTGACTGGACATGGTTTGGCGGACGAATGATAGCACCGCTCATTATCTATGGTCACCCGCAGGAAGCTTACGCTGAGTTATCACCGATGCTCGACAGGATGCTTGCCAACAAGGGCTTTTTTGAATGGTACGATGTGCAATCCGGCGCACCAAAAGGTTCGGGCGATTTCAGGGGCGAGGCAGGTGTTTTATATGATGCCATTACGGCACTAAGGCAATGGGCCGCTAAAAACCGTTAGCCTGCCAGCCAATAAGCTGACATAAACTAAAGTAAACTATAATCCAAATTCATGAAAAAAAATGATGCCATAAAGGCAATCCGGACTTCTTTGCCCTTTCTGAAGGGCAACTTCCGGCCTTGCGGCGGTTATAAACCGCCATGAATGCTTCGCAGAGAAGTGTTCCTATAATTACCAGTTTAAAAACAACCTACTAAACAATGTTATGAAGAAAAATCTTATCTACTCAATTCTGCTCACCTTGCTGTCGCTGCATACGATGGCGCAGGTTAAGATCAGCGGCAAGGTAACCGATGCTAAGGATAATTCAGCTTTACCTGGTGTAAGTATCAAAATAAAGGGCACCCAGGGTGGTACTCAGACGGATCTTAACGGAAATTACTCGATACAGGTAACCAGTGCCAAACCTGTATTGATATTTTCATATACAGGTTATGCCAGCCAGGAAATATCAACCGTTGGCAAAACTGTCGTTAACGTGCAGTTAGCTGGCACGTCCAGCGCCCTTAACGAAGTTGTCGTGATCGGCTACGGAACCGTTAAAAAATCGGACCTTACCGGCGCTGTTACCGGTATCAAAGGCGATCAGTTAAATGATAAACCCGTGGCTAACGTAACCCAGGCCCTGCAAGGCAAAATAGCCGGTGTGGAAGTTAGTGTTAACAGCACGGCCCCCGGCGCGGGCGCTAAAGTGAGAATTAGGGGTATCGGATCCATCAACTCCAATGTCGATCCATTATATGTGGTGGATGGCGTGGTAGGAGTTGATCCAAACTCTATCAACCCGCTGGATATAGCCTCTGCGGAGGTGTTAAAAGATGCTTCGTCCACGGCTATTTACGGTTCGCGTGGTGCTAATGGTGTAATTATGATCACTACCAAACGTGGCCGTACAGGTGCTGCAACTATTACTTATGATGATAACTTTAACGTAAGCGAATTGTATCGCCATTTACGCACTTTAAACTCGGCCGAGTTTGTTAAAGTTTACAATGAATCATTCGCAAACGGTCAAAAATTTGACCCGGCCGGAGGCGTATGGGCACCGCCGGTTGCATTAAACCATGCTAATTTCCCTAAGCTTTTTGACGCTAATGATAACCCAATTTATGATACCAATTGGGAAAAGGAAACCTATAAACCAGCGTTTTCGCAAAGTCACCAGTTAAATATTCAGGGTGGTAGCGAAAAATCGCTTTACAGTTTATCGCTTGGCTATTTTAACCAGAATGGTCTTGCGCCAACATCGGCCTTTAAAAGATATACCATCAAAATGACAATGGATAACGACCTGAAAAGCTGGTTGAAAGTGGGCGGCAGCATCAACCTCATCAGCAGCAGGCAACGTTTAGTTACCGATGGCAACGGTGGCCTGAACGTGCCAAGGGACGTATCAGAAGAGGTGCCAATAGTGCCTGTTAAATATCCTGATGGCACATGGGCAGGTAATTATGACATTGCCGGTCTTGAGGGCGCGCCAAACCCGGTGCAGGTTGCCAACGAGCGTTACACGCTTAACAATAACCTGCAAATGTTAGGTAACATCTACTCGCTGTTCCACATTACAAAAGAGCTGGATTTTAAAACAGATTTCGGCTATAACTTAAGCGCTCAAAAAAATAACTTCTACTCAGCAGGCGATCTGCCGCACTTATCACAGGATCAGGGAGGTGTAGCTAACGTAAACGCTTATAATAATTATTACTGGCAAACAGAGAACTACCTTACCTGGAACAAAAAGATCAACGAAAGGCAGCGTTTTACCGCTTTGTTAGGTATTTCGTTCCAGCAACAAGGGTATGCCCGGGTACGCTCAGAAACGCAGAATTTTATTGATGATATTTTTCAGTACCACTACGAGCAGGCAGGGTCTGTAAGGAGCGCCAATGAAACGCAGGATGAAAAATCATCATTAAGTTCATATTACGCCCGTTTAACTTACAATCTGGATGAAAAATACCTGTTTACCGCAACCGGCCGGTACGATGGCTCATCACGGTTTGGGGTGAATAATAAGTATGCATTCTTCCCTTCGGTGGGTGCCGCCTGGCGTGTATCGCAGGAGAATTTCCTGAAGGATAACCATACCATCACCAACATGAAATTGCGGGCCAGTTACGGTACTTCGGGTAACCAGGAGATAGGTAACTATCGCTCGCTGGCACAGATCCAGCCGAGCACCACGGTTTTGGGTGGGGCTGCTCAGTCAACATTATTGCCAAGCTATATTGGTAACCCTAACTTAAAGTGGGAACGTTCTGTTCAGTTTGATGCCGGTTTGGAGTTAGGTTTATTTCATGATCGTGTAAACCTTAACCTCGATTATTATAACCGCACAACTAAAGATCTGTTGTTGCAGGCCCCTATACCATGGTCTGCCGGTGAAACCAATGCCAATGTATATAAAAACGTAGGATCGGTGCGTAACTCCGGTGTCGAGGTTAGTCTGAACACCCTAAACGTTAAAACTCCCGATTTTGAATGGAGTACCAATTTTATATTCACTACCAATAAAAACAAAGTTTTAAAACTAAATGATAACGGTGCGGACATCTTCCCAGGCCCTAATTTCCTTGGTCAAAACTTTGTGATCAGGGTTGGCGAACCTATCGGTTCGTTTTATGGTATGACAAGGCTTGGTACCTATAGCACTTCGGCCGAGGATGTAGCCGAGGCCGCTAAACACAGCTTAAAGCCCGGCGACAGGAAATATATTTACAATCCGGATGGCAGTAATTATTATAGTATCATCGGCCGCGCTTATCCTAAATGGACGGGCACTTTCAGCAGCAGCTTCAGATATAAAGCTTTCGATTTTTCGTTCGATATCCGCTTTGTTCAGGGTGTAAATACTGCCGCCAACTTCAAACACTCTGTTGAAGACAGGCAAACCCTTTCAAACAGTTTGGCCACCGTGCTTAACGCCTGGACACCTAATAATCAGAATACCTATATTTCGCAGGTGCGTAATTACAAATTTGCGCAGGATTCGCATTTCGATACCTGGTGGGTTGAGGATGGTTCGTTTATTCGCGGGCAAAACTTTACGTTGGGCTATACCTTGCCACAGCCGGTGCTTAAAAAGCTTCATGCCAATCGTTTCAGGATCTATGCAAGTGTTCAAAACGCGTTCATCATAACCAAATATACCGGTTATGACCCGGAGGTGGATACCTTCAATTCAAGCTACGGGTCGAACGGTTCGTTCTCGCAGAATTTAGATTTCTTCTCAAACCCTCGCCCCCGTGTATGGAACCTTGGTTTACAGGTAACTTTTTAAACAGGGGTAGAGGATCGATTGATAGTTTAATTTAAATTATATAAAAATGAAAACCATAAAAAATATATTGCTTGTAGGGCTGGTGCTGTTTGCATGCTCCTGCAAAAAGTTTTTGAAGGAGGAGCCTACCAGCTTCCTTACGCCCGAGTCGAATGTATCGAGTGTTAAGGTGGCCAGGGCTTTTGCCAATTCGGGTTACCAAAACCTACAGGGCTTTTTATCAGGCCAAAGTGGCTCGTACGGTGGTAATACCTGGAATTTGATGGAATTTATGACCGGCAAATCGGGCAGCGACCTTGGGCAAACCGGATACGTAAATTACCAGAACCTAACTTATAGCACCACCTCATTTTATTTTGATACCTGGTGGCAGCAAATGTACCTTGGTATAGGTGCCTGTAACCTGGCCATTGGTAAAATACCTGCTATCACCGCCCCCGGCCTTACCGATGAGGTAAAAAATAACATGCTTGCCGAAGTAAAAACCCTGCGGGCGCTTTATTACTTTCAGTTGGTACGGATGTACGGCGCGGTGCCAATGGTTACCGAAACACCTAAAGACCTCAACCTGAATATCCCGCGCACCGCGGCTAAAGATATCTATGATAAAGTGATCATCCCCGATCTGTTAGCTGCCGAAAAATCAACGCTGCCATGGAAGGATAACACCGGCAAAGTATCAATGGGTGCTGTTGAGGCCTTACTGGCCGATGTGTATTTAACCTACGCAGGGGCTGCGATCAACGGCGGTAAAACATTCTATGCCGAATCGGCCAAGCGCTCACTTAACGTGATCCAAAATGGTGGTTATACACTATTCCCGGAATATACCGACATGATCAAACCGGCAAATAAAAATACAGGCGAATTTATATTCCAGGTGCAATATGCGGCGTCGGTACCATCGTCAAATCCGCTTACACCGCTTACTATTCCAAATTTTTCGGGTGTTTCGCAATACTCAGATGAGTATGGCTCGGTTTATCCAACAACTCAGTTTTTAGCATCATTTGCCGCCGGCGATAAACGAGTACAAGAAAAGCAGTTCTTTTACTCAAGCTATACTAATACAAAAACGGGCAAAAAAATTACTTTCCGCAGCCCCTATATCTACAAGTGGTTTGATTCTACCGCAGTTAATACCACGTTAAAATCTGATCTTAACTACACCCTTTACCGTTTGGCCGATGTTGAGTTGATGTACGCCGAAGCATCAAACGAAGCTGAAGGCGCACCAAATGCCACGGCTATTTTGATGGTTAATAATATCCGTGCAAGGGCTAAGCTGGCCCCGATAGGGGTATTAACCCAATCTGCATTTGAGCAGGAGGTGTGGTTACAGCGGTATTTTGAGCTGTGCTTTGAAAATAAAATGTGGTTTGATATGCTCCGAACCCGCAAAGTTCATAACGATGTTACCGGTAACTGGGACAATTTTATAGGTCATAAAACTGTATTTGGCGCCACGTTTACCGATAAACAACTACTGTTCCCGTTGCCTAAACAGGAAACGGATGTCAATCCGAAGTTGTTACCCAATAATCCGGGTTTTTAAAGGGAAAGTAATCTGAAATTTATTTAACTCACAAACAGTAAAAGGCCGCTCAAGCGGCCTTTTACTGTTTGTGAGTTAACCAACAACCTCTGTTTAAACCAACTTAGCGGTTTTCTTTCGGATATATTTAATATCCGGGATTTTGTATTAGTAAATTGTTCTTGTTTACTTCATCGCGGGTGATTGGCCTGAAGTAAAGCGCGTTGTTCCAGGCTCTGTTTTCCAATACATTATATTCGGACGGCGTGTAGGAATAATCATAAACCGATGGGTCATAATGGTAAGGAGAGGATTGCGTTTTTCCAGATTTGAATTTTCCGGTAACAGTCACTATGGTTACCTTCCTGCCTACGGTTTCGTTGGCTATCAGCCATCTTCGTACATCATGATATCGCTGTTCTTCATAGGCCATCTCAATCCGGCGCTCGTGACGGTATATGTTTCTCAGGCTTGTTTGATCTGTGGCCGTAACCGTGGGCATACCAACCCTGAAGCGGATCTTGTTTAACCATTCTACCGCCGGGCCTGTGTCACCGAGTTCTATAGACGCCTCAATATAATTCAAAACCGCTTCTGTATATCTGAAAAAAGGCCAGGGAATAGTTTGCGGCATGTTTTGATCAATGATATTAGGATCCGGATCGGTAAATTTATGATAGTAATAGCCGGTGTAGGTACCGTTCCAGTTTTCTAACGAGCTGTTGCGGGTGTCCAGTCCGCTGAAAGATGTTAGTTTGCCGCTCACCATCAAATCATAAGTGCCGGTTTGAATTTGATTGGCGGGGTCAACATTGCCGGATACTTTATCGCGGGGTTTCCAATCCGAGCCATCGTACAACACCGTTGCATAAAATCGAGGGTCGCGGTTTTTATAGGGATCAGCTTTTTCTAATGGGTTCGACCAACTGAATGGAGTGCCGTCCTGCATATCATAATCATCAACAAGTAAGCCAATCGGAGAGTTTCCGCCCCAGTTATGATAACCGTTAGGCCCGTTGTAAAGGTTTGGTGTTACGGCATAGTTTGGCAGCAGGAAATACTTTGCAAAGATGATTTCCGAAGCCCCGGCGGGGTCAATATTGGGCGCTTTACTGCCTCCGCCCATTGCGATACTCGCATAGTTAATAGCACCCTGGCTGGCCGAAACAGGAGCTGATAAATTTAGTTTATAACCCGTGCGCGGATCAGCATCCATTACCGCCTTTGCCGCGGTTTGTGCCAGGCGATAACGATCGGCCTGGTTGCCGCTTGTGTAACATAGCAGGGGAAGGGTTTGATCCGGAATACCACTAACTTTTGCCGTTAGTTTAGCTTTATCATGCAAGTCACTCGCTGCGTAAAGTAATACCCTCGACTTAATGGCCAGGGCTGCAAGCGCCGTAGCACGACCTTGCCCCATTGTTTTACCGGATAATAATTTGTTCGCTTCATCGCAATCTTTTACAATGAAGTTTACACACTCCTCGTAGGTATTACGCTTTACCTTAAGGTCGTCGGTAATGTTATATACTTTGGTGATGAGGGGGACACCGCCGTAAAAGCGTAATAATTGCTGGTAGTAATAGGCCCTCAAAAAATAGGCTTCACCTAAAAACTGGTCTTTTTTGGTCTGGTCGGAAATACTGTTTTTGCCGCTTACAATTCTGTCGATGGCCGTATTACAGGTCCTGATATACAGGTACATCCTGTCCCAGTTCCACGAATCGTCAATCCAGCCGGTAGTAGTGGGGCTAACATTGCCCGTATTGACGATATCGATACCCCGTCCGGTATGGTTAAACAGAGATTCATCGGATACGGAGGCGAGCATTTGCTCAGATAATCCACCGTTTATCAGGCCTTTATAGGCATCGTTCATATAGGCCTCGGCCAAAGTCGGGTCGCTCCAAACCACATCAGCAGATAGTTGGTTGGGTGGAGCAACATTCAGGAAATCCTTTTTGCAAGCCGCACCCATTATCATAATGAACACCAGCAGATATAGATTTTTATTTTTTAATGTCGTTTTCATATCAATTCTTTTCATAATGCGTTTTCTTACGCTCCTTAAAAAGTAACTTTAACACCCATGTTAATTACCTTAGCCTGCGGATAATACTGTCCGCTGGTATTGGTAGATTCGGGGTCCCAAATTTTGATCTTATCAAAAGTGGCCAGGTTGATGCCATTAGCGTAGATCCTCAATGAATTGAGCCCTAACTTTTGTATCCATTCTTTCGGAAGTGTATAACCCAACTCCACATTCTTTATCCGGATGTAATTGCTGTTGATTACATAATAGCTATTGTCTGACGCGCTGGAAGTGAAGTAGGTAGCGCCGCTATTAGAGTCAGATAACCGCGGATAAAGGTTGTTAGGATGATCAATACTCCAGCGTTTTTGATATGACCATTCCAGGTAGTTACCGATACTTCCTGATTCGGTCAGCCCTATTTTTTGTAAGCCGCCGGTAGCTCCCTGAACCAATACGCTCAGGTCAAATCCTTTGTAACCCAGGTTGATGTTCACGCCACCTGTAAAGGTAGGAGTGCCGTTTTTATCCATCCGTATTTTGTCATCACCATTAATTTTACCGTCGTGGTTTACATCTTTAAATTTCATATCTCCGGGCCTTAAGCTCGAGTTTGAAATGCCTAATCCGCTGTAATCAAGCTTGTTGTTGTCGATGTCTGCCTGGTCTTTGAAAACGCCGTCATATTGGTATAGCAGCCAGGCATCTGTTGGATGACCGGTTGCCCGCTGCCAGTCTGGCGCGCCCGGGGTTTCGTCAAAATACAATACTTTATTTTTAGCATATCCGGCGTTTACACTAACACTGTAATTAAAATCGCCGGCGCGGTCACTGTAGTTCACGCTGAAATCATACCCCGAGTTTTTCAACCTGCCGAGGTTAACAGGAGGGAAGTTGTATACAGGGATACCTGCGCTTCCCGGTATCGATCCGGTTTTAGGCGCCAGCACATTTGAGCGGAGGTTATAAAAATAATCGAACGTTACTGATAACCGGCTGTTTAAAAAGCTTGCTTCAAGGCCAACATCGGTATTGTTTGCAACTTCCCAGGTAAAATCATAATTAGGTACGGTGCCTTCATAAACCGTCGCAACGGGCTGTCCGTTAAACATGTTATTGCTGGTTGCCAATAAAGTTAGGTATTGGTACTCTTTAAGCGCACCGCCATAATATGCTTCGGCCCCCATCCGGCCCCATGAGCCCCTTAGCTTCAAATTATCGACAAAGTGAATGTTGTTTTTAAAGAAGCCCTCTTCCGAAATGCGCCATGCTGCCGTAACACCCGGGAAAAAGCCAAACCGGTGGCTGGGCGGAAAGATATAGGAGCCATCTACACGCCAAAGAAATTGCGCGATATATTTTTCTTTATAGTTATAATTGGCGGAACCGAAATAGCTTAAGCGCGCACTTTTAAATACATCATTGGCCCCGTTTGATTGTCCCAATTCCTGGCCAAATGATAACTGCGGGATTTGCGAGGATATAAAGTTGGTTTTAAAAGCTGTAAAGCCGCTGCTATTAGCAGTTTGGCGCTGTACACCGGCCATTAATGAAACCGCATGACCATTAAAGTTCCGGTCATAATTGATGATGCCGGTTAAGTTTATATCCAGCTCATTAATGTTTTTTTCTGTAAGATTTGGTGTATGAAACTGGTCAGGATAGAAGTTTTTAACCTGCAATTGCGGGCTGCCATCATTATTTAAGGTAGTTTTATCCCACGAATACAATTCATATGGTGTTCTCCAGGTACTTTGCCTGTCCCAGTATTTATCCAGCGACGCTGTACCGGTTAATTTTAGGCCTTCTACGCCCGGCAATTTAATTTCTATTTTACCGGTAGTCTGCAGGTAATCTTTAGTGTTTTTATCATATCCGGTTTGGTTAGTTGTAGCCACAACCGGGTTAATACCGTTTTCAATATCCGGACCGGCCGAACCGTTGGGCCAAATGGCTACATCCGTTGGCCTGCCACGCATAATAAACCTGAAAATGTTGGCGGCACTCACTGTTGGGTAGTTAGGGTTTTCTTCCCTGCCGGTAACATTTAAACTGGTGGTGATATATTTACTAACTTTAGATTCTACATTGATTCGCAAATCGTACTGCTTGTATCTGGTGGCCGAGTTCTTATAAAAACCGTCCTGGTTTAAATAGCCCAGCGAAACAAGGTATTTGGTATAGTCGTTACCGCCTGTAACCTGCAGGTTGTGCCTTTGTTGCGGCGACCATTTTTGAAATACGGTGCCAAACCAGTCGGTATTGGGATATCGGAGCGGGTCGGATCCATCCCTGAATTTCTGCATAGCCTCCGGCGAAAAAGCAGCGTTTATGCTGCCGCCATCAGGCCGGGTGTACGTGCCTGTGTTTTTTAAAGCTTGCCAGGCATCGTTCCAGTTGCTTTGATTTAAGCCCGAATTGAATATTTGTAATTCGTTCATGATCTCGGCATATTCCGGTGCGTTTGCCATTTTGGGCACACGGGTAGGACGCTGCAAACCATAATAAAAATCATAACTGAATTGTGGCTTACCCGATTTACCTTGCTTGGTAGTAACCAAAATTACACCGTTACCGGCCCTTGATCCATATATTGCGGCTGATGCATCTTTCAGGATTGATATACTTTCTACGTCGTTAGGATTGATCCTGTCAATACCACCTGCACGTCCCGGTACCCCGTCAATTACAATCAGCGGATCTGTGTTACCGCCTGATAAGGAGTTGATACCGCGGATGCGAATAGTAGAGCCGTCACCGCCAGGTTCGCCGCTTGATTGGATAGCAACTATACCCGACAGGCGGCCACCAAGAGAGTTGGAGAGGTTAACAGAGGCCGATTTAGCCAGTTCTGAGCCCTTTACATCTGATACCGCGCCCGACACGACTACCTTTTTCTGCGTGCCGTAACCAACCACAACAACCTGGCTCAGGTCTGAAGCCAGAGGAACAAGCCTGATATTATCGAGGCTTTTTTTTGCCGATACTTCCAAAGTAGTAAATCCCACGAAAGAGATAACCAGGATAGCGTCATCCGGAACGTTGCTTAAGGTAAAACGTCCTTCGGTATCGGTTTGTGTACCTAAACTCCCGCCTTTTAATTTTACCGATGCGCCCATCAGGGGTTTTCCGGTATCATCAACAACCTTTCCCTTGACAGTGATCGGCGGAGGAGTGTTTTCCTGCTCAGCTGTTTGAAGATAAGTCGGTCTCAGCAAAATATTTTTACCGGTGATCTTGTAGCCGATCTGCGCGTTTTTAAAACAGGCGTTCAATGTTTCCTCGATCGAGGCGTCTTTAACATTAACGCTGATGGACGTATTCACCAGGTTTTGATCGGTATACAGAAAAACATAGCCTGACTGGTTTTTAATCTGGGATAAAATTTTTTCCAGGGGGGCATTTTTTTCGTTTAGACTGATCTTTTGACTATAGCTTTTAGCGCTTGCATGTAATAGCGTAATTATTAGTAGCAGGGTGGTTAGTTTCATAACCATAATAAGTTTATGGGCCAGCGAGCCTTTTTTAGGGCATGTCACTGTTAGGACACCTGTAAAATTCATTACATTTGTTAGGTTTGAGGTTAACACATAAGATAATACTCCATTTGTTTTACCGATTTACTCGGAAGGGTTGACTCAAGCTTTATCGCAGAAGTGCTTCGAACCACTTCTGCGTTCTTTTAAGAACCCTGTTTTCTCTGATCAGGTTATTTGACGTAACATTTTTTTCATCGTTTTTAGGTTAGTGTTAAATAATTGGTTATTTGTTGTGTAGGTTAAGGTTTAATGATGATTTTCTTTTCCGAGCCTTTAGTTTGCTGTACAATTTCATAGTTCACTTTAAAATAGGCCAGCATATCCAGTATCTGCGACGCGTTTGCATCCTTGATCATTTCGCCAGAAAAAACGGTTTTCGGAATACCATAAGGGTATGAAACATCAACGTTGTACCAACGCGATAACTGCCGCATAACATCCTCAATTTTTGCTTTTTTAAATTTGAACAGGCCGTTTTTCCAGGCCGTTGCCTCGTTAATATCTGCGTCTTTAATTTCAATTGCTGTATTTGATAAAGACGTTATACTTTGCTGCCCCGGGCGGAGAAGCACACTCTTTGAATCTCTTGATAATTTTATGCTGCCTGCCACCAGGGTGGTTTTTATTACCTGTTCATCATCATAGGCATTTATATTAAACTCGGTGCCGATATCTTCAATAGTATGCCCTTTAAAATTTACCCGGAATGGCTGTTTCGCATTATGTACAATCTCAAAATAAACTTCGCCGGTAATATTTACGGTGCGATCATTTCCTTTAAAAGCCGTGGGGTAAGTGATGGATGATGCAGAGTTTAACCATACCTTGGTACCATCAGCTAAAACCAGATCATATTTCCCTCCGCGGGGGGTACTCAAAGTATTGTAAACTACAACAGAAGCATCTGTATTGTCGGGTGCATACGCCAACTGACCGGCAGCCGTTTTTACAATTCTGATATTGCCTTGTTTAGCTATTGTTCCGTTTATCTGGCTGTTTAAATTAATCTTGAGGCCATTGTTTAGTACCAGGACCGCTTTATTACCGCCAGGGGCAATGTCTGCCTTTTCAACCTTTGCCGTCATTTGCTGCTGACTGGCTTTTGAATCTGAAAGATAATAGTAGCCGCCTACTGATAAACAAAGTATCACAGAAGCCGCCAATGCTATCCGTGGCCATAGCCGTTTGGTTGCGGCCGGCAGTACAGTTACATTTAATGATTGCCAAACATCCGCTTTCAGCTGGCCAATTTCTTCGGATGAAAGCTCCTGTTGTTCAGGTCTCCAATGGGCGTACCACTCCTCCAATAAAATGCGCTCTTCGTCGGTCATCGTGCCGGCGTGATATTTACTTAATAACTCCTGAAGATTGATTTTTGGGTTCAATTGGCTAAGTATTGTCTTATTTATTATAGACAAATAGCCCGGTAGCCATGGGGGTAAAAATTATTTATCGAATAAAATAAAAATCAAAAATGTTATGAGCCCCAATTTGACTCTCAATACTTTAAGCGCATTTTTTACATGGCTTCTTACAGATTGTTCGGTAATATCCAGCTTACCGGCAATCTCCTTATAGGTCATATGATACTTGCGGCTCATTTCAAAAACTATGCGCATTTTGGGGGGTAAGGCCTGTATTTCTTTGTTAATAATCTCGGTCAGTTGGCGTTCACGCATCAGGTGATCGGTCATGACAGGGGCGATGAGCTGTTCAGGAAGTTTCAATCTATATCTTTCATGAATCTGTTTACGCCCTATTACGTTTAGGATCCTGTTTCGGGTAGCGGTATATAAATAGTTTGACAGGTTGGTTTTAAATTCAATGGAACCATGATTGGCCCACAAAAACGCGAATAACTCCTGCACTACGTCTCTTGCTTCTTCTTTATCCCTTACGCGGTTGAATGCGTGGAGATACAACAAACCGAAATACCGGTCGTATATCTCAGCAAAGGCCAGTGGATCATCCAGCTTGAGCAGATCTGTTAACTCTGAATCGCTTAATGTGTTATAATTGACCATCGCGATTATTTAAGTTACCTAAAAAAGCACACCTGCCTGATGCAAGCAGCCATTGCATGTAAATAATTAAGTTAGTAATTGGCAGATGTATTAAATGTAGTTTTAACATTAAACGCAATTTGAGTAAAATGGCCGATCAACTCCTATGAAGATGTACTGAAGATCTTGAAACGAATTGGCTGGCGTTATAACTTAAATTTCGACTTAAATAAAGCACAATAAAGCAAATTTATTTTTATGCAGGAAATTTATTTCGTTATGCCGGACGCGGACATAGCCGGCTTCAATTCAGACGGATTGATCCGCTCGGTTTTGGGGCTGGTAAACATGCGCGGTCACGGATTACCTGTGAATCCGAATAAATTTTGTTCATATATCAATAATTCAAAATCACATTAGCGGGATTTCGTGGCTTACTGATAGCTTAATTTTTTATAGTGTGTTAATATTCAAGTATTTATATTGTGATGTTGCATTTGAATATTTGAAAACAACCATCCCGCGAAACTTTTACAACCTCATCCGGACCCGTGGTATCAGCACATTCAGCTATTGTCATGAAAGCGTTGCTAAACAAGATCACTAAAATGAATAACTTGATATTTGACAGATCAAAAGCGAGCGTTGATCTTCAGGAGAAAGTCGGCCAATTTTTTTATAATAGTCAAGCGGTTCTGAATGTAAACGAAATCGGCGAAGAGGGGGCAATCAAAATGGCTTATCTACTTGCTCTGCTCTTTCAATTGTAATATCGCCGTTGCAGTGAAGGTATCCGAAACCTTTTCTGCTCTTTATAAATGTTTTTATTCTATGAGGTCACTGCATAACATCCTCGTTTTAACAATGGGATAGCAAATGTTGAGCTCTTTAATAGGTTTTCCCGGCTATCTGAGGCTATGAAGGGCTATGTTATTTATTAAAAACGTACGCTGCCTGTGCGGTTTTATTACAAATGAATATGTGAAAGTTTTTATAACTATTTATTTGTTAGTTAGTTATTGATTTGGAATGACGATTGAGCTAATTGAGCACGTGAATCATATTCCTATTATATGACCTTTTACGATCTGGCTCCCCTTGGAACCTTGTTTACCGGGCTAACGCTTGCTTTGCTGTTGGCAGCCAAAAGCACCGACCGTAGCAGTAACTTATTTTTAAGCTCTGCGTTGGTTACAGTCGTATTGAAGACCGGCGGACTTACACCGGTTCTTTTGCCGGCCCTGGGGCCGCTGTTGTATTTTTATGTGCGGCAGCAAACCTGTCCCGGCCAACGATTCAAACTAATAGAGCTGCTGCATTTCTGCCTCTTGCTGCCTGGATTTTGGATGCCGGGATGGCTGGTATTAATTTCGACCATTGGCTACTTGTATTTGTCACATCGTTTGATCAGTATTTTCTATGACCGGATACAGCCGGTGTTGATGGACCGGCCCCGGCTTGCTTTTCGGCGGCTGGAACAGCGACTTTTCTTGCTGGCTGTGCTCTGCCTGCTCTGGTCATTTTACACTATCTTCGGTTTTGCCGTAGCCTTGATATTGTTCGGGATGACGGCCGGTGCAATACTGAAACCCCTTGGATCGGTGCAACCACAACCGGTAACGACGGACATACCGAATGCCAGAAGTAAAAGCCGGAAACTTAAAGAAGCGGTAGCCGCCGGCCGCCTTTATGAAGATGCCGAACTGACCCTGGCTACTCTGGCGGTGAAACTGGCGATGCATCCGCATGACTTGTCCCGGATTATTAACCTGGGTATGAAAAAGAATTTTAATGATTTTATCAATGAGTTCCGGGTACGGGAAGTCGTCCGGAAAATGCAGGATAGCAGCTATAACCACCTGACCCTGTTCGGCATCGCTTTCGGGTCGGGGTTCAATTCCCAAAGAACCCTCAACCGGGTTTTTAAAGAAATGACCGGAAAGACCCCTGTGGAATACAAAAACAACCTGAAAAAAGAATGGCCATTTGATAAATTGGCCATTCTGCCGCATAAGCGGCTAGTAATATTGCGTTCGGAAAGTCCGCCAAACCGGGTCTCCGAAAAATTAAAACGCAATCGTATGTTCCGCAATTATTTTAAAACTGCATTCAGAAACCTCCGTCAGCAAAAGTTGTATTCCATCATCAATATCGCCGGTTTAAGTATTGGGCTGGCCTGCGCCATGCTGATCATGCTATATGTTCAGGATGAAGTAAGCTACGACCGCTTTCATCAAAACGCCAGCCAGATCTACCGGATCGATAAGCAAACGACCAAAGATGATAACAGTGTCTCCAACGGCAGTTATACCGGTTATTTCCCCGGTCCGCGTTTTGCTGCAAAGATCCCGGAGATACAAAGCTTTGTCCGATTTCAACCGGCGCAGGCAGATATTAAAATCGGCACCGATGTCAATTCGCAGGGTGTATGTTTTGTCGATGCTAACTTTTTTTCGGTATTCAGTTTTCCTTTACTTAGTGGTGATGCACGTTCCGTATTAACCCAGCCCAATTCCGCGGTAATTACCGAAGAAATGGCGAAAAAGTATTTTGGGCGTTCAAACGCCGTTGGCCAGATTATCTCCATCAAGGACGACAGTGTATTTAGACCCTGCATGATCACAGGGATTGCCAGGAATTGCCCGCAAAATTCATCCCTCAAATTCCAGGTACTGCGACCGCTGCATGTTTCTGCTGCAGCCGAAAATAATAATGCTAATTGGTTTAACTCATTTCTCAGCACTTTTGTCGTGCTATCTCCCGGCGCGGATATTAAAGCTGTTGAAGCAAAAATGAACCAGGTATTTGTATCAGATGCCGGCAAAGCCATTGGGGAGATAAAAAATAAATATCACGTAAAAAATATCGGTATAGCTTATTTGCTGGAGCCGCTTACTGGTATTCATCTGGGTAAGATGGTGCCGGGCGAAAACGAAATACTCCACGATAAAAGTAACCCTGAATTTGCGTATATTCTTTCGGCTATTGCCCTTTTTGTGCTGCTGATCGCCTGTATCAATTTTGTTAACCTTACCATAGCCCGTTCAGTAAAGCGGGCAAAAGAGATCGGTATCCGTAAAGTGATCGGCGGCACCAGGCAGCAATTACGGCTGCAATTTTTAAGTGAGTCTCTTCTGCTTTGTTTGATCGCTTTCACCATCGCGCTGGGGATCGTTATAACGGTATTACCGGTATTTGGCGGATTAGCCAATAAAGTGCTGTCGCTTACTTATTTGCTTAATGCAAAACTGGTGAGCTGTTATATCGCGCTTTTTGTGCTCACCGGTTTACTGGCCGGTTTTTATCCCGCTATCATTTTGTCCGGTTACCACCCGGTCAAAACATTGTACAGTCGTTTTAACCTGGCCGGGAAAAGTTATTTACAAAAGGCCTTGGTCGTCTTTCAGTTCGCGCTGGCTTCTTTTTTAATCATAGGCGCGATCACCATTTTTTTACAGTTCAATTACCTGACCACACAAAGTCTGGGATATGATGATCGTAATTTGATTACGGTTGACCAATTCCCTTTGACCCGAAGTGAAGCGGCTTTGATAAAAAAGAAATTGATGGAGAACCCCAATATTGTTGAAGCTGCTCCTAAAAATGGCGGCTATAATAACAATACAGTAAAAATAAATGGTGATCAGCAGATTAATATTGCTGTTGAAACGATAGATGCTGATTATTTACCGCTCCTTCGTGTACCCGTTATTGCCGGCAGGAATTTTTCAGTTACCTATCAGTCGGATCAGCTAAAATCAGCCTTGATCAATGAGGCGTTTGTCAAAGAAGCCGGTTGGAAGCACCCCGTTGGGCAGCAAATCAACACCTTTGGTAATGAGACCTACACCGTCATAGGTGTGGTTAAGGACTACCATTACCAGCCTTTGACTGAAAAAACAGGCCCGCAGCTTTTCACCATGAATCCGGCAAATAGTTTCGGTATGATGTACATTAAAATCAAGCCCGGCACAGAGACCGCGAGCCTCCGGTTCATTGGCCGGGTATTTAAAGAATTGTTCCCGCTGAGTCCTTTCGTTTACAACTTTAAACAAGACCAGAATAAGCAAAGTTATGCAGCCGAAGCCAGGTGGAAAGCGATCATTTTATTCAGTGCCGCACTTACTATCTTTATATCCTGTATCGGCTTGTTCGGCTTATCTGTATTGGCCGTTGAGAAGCGGGTCAAAGAGATCGGCATACGCAAAGTGCTTGGAGCTTCAGCAGGCAACGTAGTGGTAATCCTCTCAGCGGATTTTTTTAAGCTGGTCGTTATCGCGCTCGCCATATCTATTCCGTTTGCCTGGATCGCGGCCAGCCAGTGGCTGCAACATTACCCCTACCGAATTATACTCAACTGCTGGTTGTTTGTATCCGGTAGTGTATTGGTTATACTGATCGCCCTGATCACTATCAGTTTTCAATCTGTCAGGGCAGCGATCGCCAACCCAGCCAAAAGTCTACGAACGGAGTAAGTTATTTACCATTTCTCAGTTTACTTGCCTGCTAAATACCCCGAAGAATTGAACTAAAGCAGCTTAATGATGAAGAAAATCATGTTCCTGATTTTGTTGGCCCCGGTGCTTTGCCGGGCACAGCATGTTTCTCAAACAGACTGGAAGAATTTTTGGACGATGCGCGATAGCGTATCAGCCAGCTCTGATACAGCCCGGCAACTTGCCGCGGTTAACCGTCTGTATATAAGCAACGCCAGTGAAGGTCTGAAAGCGTTCATGCGTAATAAAGACGGCCTGGACCGTAAATGGCTGGCGTTGCTTAAGAGCGATCCCGGCTTTTGGGATACCCTGCAAAGAAAGCAATTCATGGTCAATGCTGCCGTACGAAAACTGGAAAGACAGATCGCCCGCTTTCAAAAGCTATATCCCGGACTGAAGCCCGCACAGTCCTATTTTATTGTTGGTTTACGGCAACAGGGCGGCACGGTACGCGGCAGTTTGTCGCTCATCGGGGTGGAAGTCGTACTGAACGATCCTGAGATGACAGGCGATCAGTTGGTACGCATGGGGATCCACGAGTATACCCATACGCAGCAAAAGCGTCCGGATTTTCAGCATATCAATGTACTGACTTCGGCTATCCGGGAGGGGGCTTGCGATTTTGTGGCCAAACAAGTAACCGGCATCCCAATGAAAACACCTTATATGGCCTACGGTCCCCTGCATGAAAAGGAAGTGTGGAACTTTTTCCAACGGGAAATGTATACGCAAAACAATGATAACTGGGTGAGTACCGGGCAAAACCCGGCGTTGCCCGCGCCCGACCTGGGCTACTTTATCGGTTACCGGATATGCCAGGCCTATTATGACCAGGCAAAAGATAAAAAAGCAGCGCTAAAGGAAATCATCGAATTAGATTACGCAAACCCGGTAGCAGTGGACGATTTTTTCAAACGTTCGGGCTACCAGGGCGGCCGATCAGGTAACTGAACTGTAAGTTATGGAGATGTTGACCACCCTGTTCCGGGCCAAATTGACCACTGGGTTAGCTGACTTTTGAGTTGCAGCAAACGCTGTAAAAGCGTGTACAAAAATAGTTATTTAAAAGGCAATTTCATTAGAGGCTGTTTACCGGTTCGATACTGCGTTTTTTTCTCATAGATTCCCCTTTTAACTCGATGCGGTGTGCATCATGAACGATCCGGTCAAGTATAGCATCAGCAATCGTTTTTTCACCGATCACCTCGAACCATTTACTGACCGGCAACTGTGAGGTAATGATCAGAGAAGTCTTGCCATGCCGGTCCTCTATGATCTCCATTAATGCGGCTCTGCTCTGTGCATCAAAAGGCTGTATCCCAAAGTCATCCAGTATAAGCACTTGTGTTCTTTCCAGCTTAGCCAGCTCCTTGATATAGGAACCGTCCGCCTTTGCCATCTTCAGTTTAGCGAATAGCTTGGGCGTGCTGGTATATAGTACCCGGTAGCCCAATATGCAGGCCTGGTGGCCGATAGCAGAAGCCACATAGCTTTTACCGATACCGGTACTGCCGGTTATCAGTAGGTTCTCAAAGCGATCAATAAACGTACAGTCTGCCAAACGCATGATCTGATTACGGTCGATTGTCCGATCTGCATGGTAATGAACATCCTCTATAGCAGCTTTATAGCGGAACTTGGCATACTGGATGGTACGATCAATACGCCTGTTCTGACGGTCGTCCCACTCGGCTTCTACCAGGTGTGCCAGCAGTTCGTCTGCTGTGTAATCATTTGTTTTACCGGTTTCCATGCTGCTTTTAAAGGCATGGAACATGCCGAAGAACTTCATCTTCCGCAGTTTGTCTAAGGTGCTTGTGTTCATGTTATTGTTGTTTTAAATAGTTATTTGTAATAGTCTTCTCCCCGGATATTGCCATGATCTGGCATCGGCAGCTCATCGGCAAATAAGCTTTCCTCGTAGTTGTCCATCTTGTTTTCCAGTATGGTTTGTATCGTTTTATAGTTATACACACCGTAGCTCAATGCTCGCTGGCAGGCAATGGTCAGCCTTTCGTTCCCGGCTTTTTTTGCAAAGCCAAGCACCCCCAGGCAAGACTTATAAGCCTGTTCCGGGTGCTGCTTGCGCTCCAGTATTTGAAGGATATACAGCCTTACATCCTCGTGGATGGAGGCTGCCCAATCCAGGAACATATCCGGCGTCCAGTCGCTTTTAAAGCGGTGAGTACTGGCCATGTGCTCCTTATCCGTAGTATAGCCATAGGGGTTTTTATTGCGCTTATGCAGGGCGATGCGCTCATAGTTATAGTACACTTCTACCGTCGTGCGGGAGTATAATAACTTGACCCGCTTGCCAATAAAGCGGTAAGGCACACTGTAATAATGCTTGTCAGGGCCGAGGTTAACATGGCCGTTCTTGATCACCCTGGCCTGGAATTGCTTCTTGAACTGGTAACGCAGGGCGGGTAATGGAGCAAGCGCACTGCGTTCGATCTCCTCAAACTGTAACCTGCGGCTGTAGTTACGGCCTTTGAGCATCTGGGTGTTATGAACTTCAAGGGTCTGCCAGATTGCTGCATTAAGCTCCGTTAAAGAATGATACACCTGTTTGTTTAATGGTGCGTATATCTTGGTATAAATAATCTTTACCGCACCTTCTACCAATGCTTTATCACGAGGGCGGTATGCCCGAGCTGGTAATACAGTCGTTCCGTAATGATCTGCAAAGTCCTCAAATGTTTCGTTCAGGGTGGGTTCGTAGCGGCTGCTTTTGGTTACGGCGGCCTTCAGGTTATCTGGTACAATGGCGGCAGGGACGCCGCCGATAAAGTGCAGGGTGTTCTCGCAGGCCGCAATAAAGTCTTCCTTCTGCTGGCTCATTACAGCCTCAACATAGGTTAACTGGCTTGCGCCCAAAATAGCTACAAAAACCTCTACAGGTGTGATCTCCCCGGTATCCTTATCGGTGATACTCATCTTTTCACCCGCAAAATCGACGTATAGCTTATCCCCAGCCTTATGATCCATGTGCATAGTCGGGTTAACCCTGGCCTTCCACTGGTTATAATAAAAGCAAAACTGGCTGTACAGATAGCCATCAGGAAACTCTTTGTAATAAGCCTCCCATAGTATTTGCCGGTTCATGCCGGTCTTTTTCAGCTCTTTATCCACGTGAGGAAAGCAGCGTAGCATGGACTGCATACGCGCGTTAGGCGGGTGTTCTTTGGACTTTCCGAACAAATCTTCCAGTTCCTGGTCATTCAACGCGTTAACCTCATCAAAGGTAAAGCCGGTTGCTTTAAAGGCTGCTACATACTTTTTTACCGTGTTTCTCGATGCATCGGCCTGGGCAGCGATGGTCATTAATGGCCGCTGCTGGCTGTACATCCTTAGTATCTTTCTGATCTTACTCATGCTGATTGTTAAGTTGGCCATGCTTAGGAAGGTGTCTTTGCCCTCAAAAGATGGTCTCTTTTACAGCATTTGCTACGTGTTTGCGGTGGTCAATTTGCCCCGGAATCAGGTGGTCAGTTTCGCCCGGAATGGGTGGTCAGCTTGCGCCGGATTGGAGTGGTCACGTTCATCAGAATCTCCACAATGCTTTCATTTGTTGGTTATGGTTTCTAAAAACCTCCAGGATCATTACTTTCTTCTCATCCGTACCGGTCAATACACTTTTTATCGCCTCGACCGTGATCTCCTTGTCCGTATCAATTAATTTTCTTTTTGCCTGGAACACCTTTTGTTCCAGTGAATCGAGATAATGATTCAGTTCTTTAACCGATTCTTTATTTCCAATAGCTCTTCCTGACTTTCCACTCCATTGTGATGGCTCACATTTTCGTTTTGACGAAAGCTCTGTTGCGGAGCCGTCAATGGTGATTTTCAAATAGATAGGCAATGGCCCCGCCTTGTAATTTTTGGTTTTTCTCATAAAGAACAATAATCCGAAGCTTTTTTCTAACATAAATACTCAATAAAAGGGTAAAACAAATGTCGGATTTCGGTCGCTGATAATCAAGATGTTTACGAGATGTACATCATTGTATATCAGTCTATTATAGTGTTTTCATTGAGTCTTTTTTCTGAGCTTAAATGACTCAATGAATCGTTCAATAGAGTTATGTGTTTATATGCGATTTTTGTGAGGGTCTAAAATGAAAAAAGCCCCTAAATCATTGATTTAAGGGCTTTTTGAAGCGATTTTACTCTGCTTTTGTACTCAGAGCGGGAATCGAACCCGCACTCCGTTTACGGGAACAGGATTTTAAGTCCTGCGTGTCTACCAGTTCCACCATCTGAGCAGGTGTCTAACCTTTTAAAAATAAAACCCTTCTTTTTATCAGGAAGGGCTTTGAGCGAAAGACGAGATTCGAACTCGCGACCCCGACCTTGGCAAGGTCGTGCTCTACCAACTGAGCTACTTTCGCATTGGTATTTTCTCGCTTGAAGTAAGCTTTCGTTTAACCGGCTGCCTATCTCGTTTGCGGGAGTGCAAATATAGGCAGAAATGCATACTCTGCAAGGAAAAATTTAATTTTTTTGAAAATAGTTTATAACTCGCTGTTTTTCAAAATATCAGATATCAGCTCAGCTTCAAATCCGCGGCCCATGGCGTACTGCTGCAGCTTGTACCGGCGCTTCAGCTGGTTCTTCTCGTTTAGAATAGCTTCTTTTTTTTGTAATAAGTGGGTCAAAGCAGTCAAATAATCGTCAGGATCGATAGTGAGGAGAGCTTTTTTGATCAATACATCGGGCACCCGTTTAAGTTTAAGCCCTTGTTTAATTTTAATACGTCCCCACACTTTTTGGTTAAATTTACTTTTAGCATAGATTCGTGCAAAGCGTTCCTCGTTAAGGAAATTGCCCTCTATCAATTGGCTTATAATGCGTTCAACAGCGTCAGGCCATAGTCCCCACTCGTAAAGTTTGTCGCGTACTTCCTGCTGGGCGCGCTCCTGGTAGGCGCAAAAGTGCTCGGCTTTTGCAAGGGCAACTTTCTCGTCAGTAATTTTAATTGATTTGGGTTGATCCATTTAAAAACCAAAATTCGTTAAAAATTATTCTATTTGTTTTAATATCTCCAAATTAGCAGCATGCCCAATAACACGTACACCATAAGCGCTATAAAAAAGATCATCAAGGCAGATGGCAACATCGTTGAAGAATACCCGATCAGCTCGCTTTTTACCGATAGCCGCAGGATTAACAACCCCGCCGAAGGCTTGTTTTTTGCCCTGAGCGGCAGACGCAATGGCCATGAGTTTGTTGCCGAAGCTTACGCAGGCGGTGTGCGCAATTTTGTGGTAGAACATGGCCCGGAGTTTAACCTGCCCGGCGCAAACTTTTTGATCGTGCCAGATCCGCTGGCTGCCCTGCAAATGCTGGCAGCCTATCACCGCAGCCGCTTTAAGCTGGAGGTAATTGGCATTACGGGCAGTAACGGCAAAACTATTGTTAAGGAATGGCTTTACCAGCTGCTTTCGGCCGATAAAAATATTGTACGAAACCCTAAAAGTTATAATTCGCAAATCGGTGTGCCATTGTCCGTATGGCAAATCAACGACCGGAACGAACTGGGGATTTTTGAAGCGGGCATCTCTACCATAAATGAGATGAATAAACTGGAAGCTATCATTAAGCCCGAAATAGGGGTACTCACCCATATAGGCCCTGCACACGACGAGGGTTTTGAATCACCCAAACAAAAGCTCCTGGAAAAACTTGGGCTATTCAAAAACAGCAGGCTGCTGATCCATAATTACGATCAGCTGATCGGTTATGAAAAAGATATCGCGGCTAAAGAAACTTTTACCTGGAGCCGTAAGTTCCGTGAAGCTGATCTGTATGTTTTCAGCGAGACGGTGATCTCTAAAAATTATTACTTCCGTGCCCGGTACCAGGGTAAAGAGATAGAATGCCTCGTTCCTTTTACCGACCAGGCCTCGGTAGAAAATGCCATTACCTGCTGGGCAACCATGCTGGCTTTGGGCTACAGTGCGGTGGAGGCGGATAAGCGCATAGAGCGCCTCGCGCCGGTAAGTATGCGGTTGGAGTTAAAAAACGGCGTAAACAATTGCTCTGTTATTGATGATTCATACAATTCGGATCTGCAATCGCTGGAGATAGCGCTTAACTTTTTATCGCAGCAAAATCAGCATCAAAAAAAGACGCTGATCCTGTCAGATATTTATCAATCGGGCCTGCAGCAGGATGTGCTGTACAAACAGGTGGCCGAATTGATCCGGGCCAAAAAGATTGATAAATTTGTTGGTGTAGGGGAGGCGCTGCTCGGCCATCAGCAATATTTTGACATAGCCCAACAACATTTTTATGCAGATACAGCCACTCTGCTGCAACAGTTAAAAGTGCTCAATTTTAAAGATGAAACCATCCTGATCAAAGGTTCGCGCAGTTTTGAGTTTGAGCAGGTGAGCCGCGCGTTGGCCCAAAAAGCGCATGAAACCGTAATGGAGATCAACCTGAACTCCTTACTAAACAACCTCAACTTTTATAAATCAAAGCTTAAGCCGGGTGTAAAAGTGATGGCTATGGTAAAGGCTTTTAGCTATGGCAGCGGCACTTTTGAGGTTGCCAATATGCTGCAATATAATAAGGTTGATTATTTGGCGGTTGCCTATATTGATGAGGGGGTAGCTTTACGACAGGCGGGGATTAACCTGCCCATCAAAGTGCTTAACCCCGAGGCTTCGGCATTTGATAAGCTCACCGAATATAAGCTTGAGCCGGTAATTTACAGTTTTGGTTTATTAGATGATTTTGTGGGCTATGCTTCGGCACAAGGCATTGCCGGTTACCCGGTACACCTTAAAATTGACACCGGTATGCATCGCCTGGGTTTTGAAAATTACGAGATAGAAACCCTGTGCGATATGCTGGAGGTCAACCGTTACGTACGGGTGCAATCGGTATTTTCGCACCTGGTAGCAAGCGAAAGTCCGGAACACGACGAGTTTACTAAAAAGCAGATCAGGCGCTTTGAAAAGGCTTTTAAGGAGATAGAGCGCACACTGGGTTATAAGGTGATCAAGCACATCTGCAATACTGCCGGCATTATCCGCTGGCCTTCGGCGCACTATGATATGGTTCGATTGGGGATTGGGTTGTATGGGATCGATTCGTCTGTGCCGGGATCTGATGCGGGTTTGCAGCCCATAGCCAGTTTAAAAACCAGCGTTGCCCAGGTTAAAAAGATTGGAAAAGGAGATACAATTAGCTACGGGCGAAGCGGGAGCCTTATTAAAGACGGTAAAATAGCTACTGTTCGTATCGGCTATGCCGATGGTTACCTGCGTGCCTTTGGCAAAGGCGTTGGCAAAATGCTAGTGAAAGGCACGCTTGTGCCTACAGTGGGCAACATCACAATGGATATGTGTATGCTGGATGTGAGCGGCCTTGACGTGCATGAAGGCGATGAGGTGATCATTTTTGATGAGCACCAGCGCATTGAAGAACTGGCAAAGCAGATAGGTACCATCCCCTACGAAATATTAACCAATATTTCGCAAAGGGTAAAAAGAGTGTACTTTTACGAGTAGAAATCAGGGGCTTAAAATGAACAGGTTAGCGCGGGCATTATTCAGGTATTTTGTAAAAGGGATGTTGGTGGTTGTACCGGTAGGCGCAGCTATTTTCCTGATGTACTGGGCGGTGGCCAGCATTGATAAGGCGCTTAACCTGAGTGACCTTTGGGTTGATAAGACCGGGAAGCACATGTATATCCCGGGCTTGGGGATCCTGAATGTGGTAGTGGTTATCATGATCATGGGGGTGCTGGTTACCAACGTAATCACCGAACCAATTAAAGCCTGGTTTAAGCGGTGGTTTGCACGTTTGCCCATCTTCGCGTTCCTGTATTCGTCGATAAAAGATTTGACAGAAGCCTTTGTTGGCGAAGAGAAAAAGTTCAACGAACCGGTACTGGTTGAAGTTAATGAGTTCGGTTTAAAAAAGATAGGTTTCCTTGTTCAGAAAGACCTGGCAAAGATTGGCTTGCCCGGAGAGGTGGCTGTATACTTCCCATATTCCTACTCGTTTGCGGGGCAGGTGATCATCATTGCTGCGGATAAGGTAAAACCGATGGATAAGAGTGCTGCCGATGTGATGAAATTTGTGATATCAGGCGGGGTGAGCGGGTTGGATTAGCCCAGTCCCCTCTAAATCTCCCCCGGTAGGGGAGACTTTTTTGAATTTTCAAAGTCCTCCCTTTCGGGGAGGGTTTGGGTGGGGCTTGCGTGTTCCTACGGCAACACTTCCACCTGTTTTGAATCTGTCACCCTGGCTTTCTTGAAGCTTCTTACCGCAAAAAAAACGGCTATTAGCATTAAAATCGCACCTAAAATATACGGAGCGCCCGGAAAATAGGTTGAAGTATTGCGATGGGTGAACAAATGAAACACCGAACTCATTAAAAGGGGGCCGATGATTACTGCTAAACTACTGATACTGGTCAATGAGCCCTGCAATTCGCCCTGCTCTTTAGCTGATACCGTACTGGTAATCATACCCTGAAGTGAAGGACCCGAAATACCGCCAAGGCAATAAGGTACCATGAACACATACATCATCCAACCCTGGTTGGCAAATGCTATGAGGCTTAAACCGATGGTATAGAATAGTAAGCCGGCTACAATGTTTTTCTCCTGCCCGAATTTAGGAATGGTAAACCTGATGAGCCCTCCCTGTATGGCTACCAGTACAATGCCGATGAAAAACCCTAAAAAGCCAATGCTTTTCAGCGACCAGTCAAACTTTTCGGTTACGTAAAACGATAATACATATTCAACAGCTTTTTGGGCGATATAAACCAACGAGAATGCTCCGATCAATCCGGTTAAGGATTTATATCGCGACAGGCTGCGTAATGAGCTAATGGGATTAGCCTTCTTCCATTCAAAACGCCTGCGGTTTTTGATATTTAATGATTCGGGCAATACAAAATAGCCATACGCCGCATTCAGGAGTGCCAGACCGGCCGCAAGCATAAAAGGGAACCGCACATTTAATGCACCCAAAAAGCTCCCGGTGCCTATGCCAATAATAAATCCAAGCCCGGATGCTGCCCCAACCAAACCAAAATTTGCCGCCCGGTTTTTACCTGTACTGATATCGGCAATGTAAGCGGTTGCCGTGGTATTACTGGCGCCCGCAAAGCCCGCTATGGCACGGCCGATAAATAACCAGGCCACAGTAGGAGCAAAGGCCATGAAAATATAATCTATCCCAAAGCCAATAAGCGATCCTAACAATACAGGCCGGCGCCCGTACCTATCACTTAAATTGCCCAGCAACGACGAAAACAGGAACTGCATAGAGGCGTAGGTGAACGTTAAATAGCCATTATATTGCGCCGCGGTGCTCACATCCATGTTGCCCAGTTTTTCGAGCAGCGAGGGCATTACCGGTATAATGATGCCTAAGCCAAGCACATCAATAAAAAGCGTTACGAAAATAAACCCTAAGGCGGCGGTATGTTTTTTAGGTTTGGCGCTCATTAATAATGATAAAGGTTTAAGCTGATTAAAAGTTTTATTATGGGCTGTTTTACAGTTTGATATTTAATTTATACTTACGCTTTTGCTACTCTTCGCTGTGGTTATCACCAACTTTGTGACCGGCAATAGTGCATTCATGATATTATTAACACATGAGGATCGAAATGATTGTTTGCGACAACACCAACAACGGCAGGTTGAGGGTGTTTATCTATCAATTTTACAATATGGGCGTTGCCTGCGGCCCGGGCTTTCCGTTACAAGTCCTCGCTTTTCCCGCGCAAGCCCAATCCATGCTCCGGGCTTTTCACTGCAATCCCTAACGCGGCTCCCGCTCATCGTCCCCTAAAATATATTTTAACCAGCATCACGGTTTTTTTCAGGATTTCCCTGTTGGCTACTTGCAATGACGTGGTTTTTGTTTAATCTCCCAATAATTTTCATCTTCCAAACATGTATTACAACAATAACAACAGCAAAGCTTTAAGCTTTGTGCATTCTGCTTTTGGCTTTTAATGCAATGTTGCTAAGGCATCCACATCCTTTGCTGAGGTTTTCTTCACGTTTTTGAAATTACGGATAGCAAGCAACGCGCTTATCAACATCAGTATTGCACCTAAAATAAAGGGGGCTCCCGGAAAAAAGAAGGGCCTTTTATCGTTGGTGAAATAATAAAATAAAGTGGTCATTACCCAGGGGCCAAAAATGGCGCTCAGACTCATGAGGCTGGTTAGGCCACCCTGCAGTTCGCCCTGTTCATTGGCGGGTACCTGGTTGGTCATAATGCCCTGCAACGCTGGGCCTGCAATGCCGCCAAGGGCATAAGGCACCATAAATGCAAACATCATCCAACCCTGGGTTGCCATAGCAAAAAGAATAAGGCCGATGCTATATAGCAGCAAGCCAACCCAAATGCAACGTTCCATGCCCAGTTTGGGCAGGATCAGGCGCATCAGGCCGCCCTGTACCAGCGCTATCATCAGGCCTATAAAGGCGAGAGAATAACCAACAGTATCCTCGCCCCATTTAAATTTTTCGAAAGTAAAATATGTCCAAACGTTTTGTACGGCTTGCCCTGCAAAATATACTAGGAACAGCGATAGGGCCAAACCAATAACCGACGGATATTTTTTAAGCTGCAGCAATGAGCCAAGCGGGTTTGCCCTTTTAATATCGAAAGGGCGACGGTGCGCCTCATCCAGCGATTCGGGCAGGATGAAGAAACCATAAAGGGCGTTCAAAAAGGCCAAACCTGCGGCAGCAAAAAAGGGATATTGAACATCCATTTTACCTAACACACCGCCAATTGCCGGACCAATGATAAAGCCAAGACCAAAGGCAACGCCAATCATACCAAAGTTTTGGGCGCGCTTTTCGGGAGTACTCACATCGGCTATATAGGCCGATGCCGTGGTAAAGCTGGCGCCGGTAATGCCCGCAATGGCGCGGCCTAAAAATAGCCACCATATGGATGGTGCAAAGGCAAGGAACAAATAATCAATGCCAAAACCCAGTAAGGAACAAAGCAGAACCGGGCGGCGGCCATACTTATCACTCAGGTTGCCTATCATTGGCGAAAAAAGGAACTGCATTACCGAATAGGCCAGCGTTAAAAAGCCGGCATACAAAGAAGCTTCGCTCAACCCGGCGTGGATCAATTTTTCAATCAGTTTGGGCAGTACCGGTATGATGATCCCTAAGCCTACCACATCAATCAGTAAAGTAACAAATATAAAGCCTAAAGCTCCCTGGGGTTTATTCTTGGCGGACTTATCCATGGCGCAAAATAAATTATTAACGTTAATAATTGTTAAAATAATTGTATTTATAATAATTTGTATTTAACTTGAACTATATAATTAGTTAAACCTATGAAACCACACAAATCAATGCTGCTATTGCCGGCGCTGCTGGCAGTGCAAAGTGTTTTTGCACAAAGTAACCATCTTACATTATCTGATAGTTATCCATCGGCAACTGAAAAAGTTAAAATTACTTATGACCCGGAGGGTACGCCTGTTGCCGGTAAAAAGGATATCAGCGCAGAGGTATATTACATTGATGGGAAAGATAACCCGGCAGCCGACATCGAACTAAAACCTAATGGCACTTTACTTTCCGGTGATTTTACCATTCCTGCCGCAGCGAAAGCTTTTTTTGTAAAGATTTTTAGTAACGGTGATATTGATAATAATAATGACAAAGGGTACGTATACTTAGTTTATAAAGAAAAAAAACCTGTTCAGGGTGCTTATGAAGCAAAAGCTTACATATTGGCGAGTGGTGTTGGCAGTAATTTTGCCAAAATAAAAATCGACTCTGAAGAAGGCCTGGCCTTGTTTAAAAAGGAATACGATACTAACCCACAGGCCGAAAAGCCTTATCAGTTTAATTATTACTACTTGTTGGCCAAGAAAAAAGACCCGGCTACCTCGGCCATGTTAAACGCCAAGGTTAAATCGCTTGAAAAAAGCACGGTAGAAAAAGATCTGATCCTGGCCGCTAATATCCTGAACTGGCGCAACAAAAAAGCCTCTGCCGATTCATTGGGCGAGATCATCAAAACTAAGTACCCTAACGGCGAATCCGTAAAAAACGAGGCGGAATTTGCCATGATGCGCGAGAAGGATGTGCACAAAAAAGATTCGCTTTATAAAGCATATATAGCCAAATTCCCGGCTATGGCTACTGATAAAGGTTCTCGAATAGATTATATACGAGGACAACTGGCTACCGGCTTTTTGACTGATGGTAATACAGCTGCTTTTAATGCTTATGCAGCACAAGTCCAAAATAAATCAAGCATTGCAAATAGCTATAATAACATAGCTTATGGCTGGGCTCAAAAAGATGAGCGCCTTGACGAGGCTGAAAAGCTGTTAAAACAATCATTGGACATCGTTACTGAAAAAATGAAGCATCCCGAGGCTTCGCCGTTTATGTCGGTAAAAAGCATGCAAAAGCAAAATAAGGATGTATATAACATGTATGCTGATAGTTACGCATTCATTTTATATAAAGAGAAAAAATATAACGAGGCCCTTAAATATCAAAAAGAGGTTTATACAGACAACAAGGATAACGACCCTATCACTAACGAGCATTACGTACTTATTTTAAATGCCCTTGGCAAATATGCCGAATCAAAAGATGTGATTGAGGGCGCATTTAAGGCAGCTAAAGTTTCCCCTGCTTTAGCAGAAGAGTTAAAAAAGGCCTATGTAGGCTTAAAAGGCAATGAAGCAGGTTACGATCAATACCTGGCCGGTTTATCGGCTATTGCAAAAAACAAAAAGAAAGAGGAGGTGGCTAAACAAATGATCAACGAGCCTGCTGCCAAATTTGCCCTTAAAGATTTTGCGGGGAACACCGTTTCGCTGGCTGACTTAAAAGGCAAAATTGTTATAGTTGATTTTTGGGCTACCTGGTGCGGCCCTTGTAAAGCATCTTTTCCGGGGATGCAAATGGCTGTAAATAAATATAAGGATGATGAGGATGTGAAATTCCTGTTTATTGATACCTGGGAAAACGGCGATAATTATATTGATGGCGTAAAGAAATTCATTGCAGATAATAATTACACCTTTAACGTGCTGGTAGATGAAAAAGGCAGCGATGGCAGGCAATCAAAAGTGGTTTCACAATTTGGAGTAACCGGTATTCCAACCAAGTTCATCATCGATAAAAACGGCAATGTCCGCTTTAAGGTTGTGGG
Source organism: Mucilaginibacter sp. Mucisp73 (assembly GCF_059491465.1). Lineage (NCBI taxonomy): Bacteria > Pseudomonadati > Bacteroidota > Sphingobacteriia > Sphingobacteriales > Sphingobacteriaceae > Mucilaginibacter > Mucilaginibacter sp. Mucisp73. The sequence goes on from NZ_CP168507.1 coordinate 1,230,267, forward strand.
GTTTGATGGCTCGGCTGATGGGCTGGTAGAAGAAGTGAGCACAATGATTGACATGGCAAAAGCGCCGGTTGCCGTGGAGGTTGCTGCTACGCCAAAACAAAACATGAAATAGCTGATTGCAAACCTAAAACTATATCAAACAAAAATGCCGCCCTGTTGGAGCGGCATTTTTTTATTGTATTGCCTGTTAAAAGTTTGGCTTAAGCACGTATTTGTTATAGAAACGGGTGATGTGTTCAACCGCTTCTTCCGCGGTATCAACCACGCGATAAAGGTTGAGGTCGTCGGGATTGATATTGTGCTGATCGTTCAGCATTTTTTCTTCAACCCATTTAAACAGGCCTTTCCAGTACTCAACTCCAACAAAAATGATTGGGAAACGGGCAATTTTACCTGTTTGGATAAGGGTAATGGCCTCAAACGATTCATCCATAGTGCCAAAGCCGCCGGGTAAAATGATAAAACCCTGCGAATATTTCATAAACATAACCTTACGGATAAAGAAGTAATCAAACTCCATGATCTTATCCCTGTCGATATATTTATTGTGGAATTGTTCAAAAGGCAGTTCAATGTTGAGGCCAACCGATTTACCGCCGTTTTCATAAGCCCCTTTGTTGGCCGCTTCCATAATACCTGGTCCACCGCCTGATATTACACCATAACCATGCTCGGTAAGCAGACGTGCTGTTTCTTCGGCCAGTTTGTAGTACTTGTTATCGTTATGTGTACGTGCCGACCCGAAAATGGATACGCATGGGCCAATTTTGGCCAGTTTTTCAAAGCCGTCAACAAATTCGGCCATTATTTTAAAGATCTGCCAGGAGTCGGTAACTTTAATTTCCTGCCAGTTTTTGTTCTCGAAAGCTTGTCTTATTTTATCTTCTCCGGTCATATTCTTTTTTTAGTCCGGAAGTCGGGAAGTCCAAAAGTCCGGAAGTGTTTTTTTAGTCCGGAAGTCGGAACGTCCGAAGTCCGGAAGTTTTTATTCTATATTAATTAATGCAAAGTACAAAGAAAATTGATTCCGGTTTATTTGTTGTTTTACTTTTTAATTACCCGATCTCCAGGTTTTCCGGCTTACGGACTTCCCCGACTTTCGGGCTCGAAGCAACCCAAAGGCCAACAAATGTAATTAATCCGTTTACAATGATGAGTTCGTTGCCAAAAACATATCCGCCTAAAATTGATTTTGATTCGGCATTTAAAAAATAACATATAGCAGGAGAGAGTATGCAAATGAAGGGCACCAGTTTATCCATTACCTGCCTGTTGCCTACAAACAGGCCAAATGAATAAAGGCCGAGCAGCGGCCCATAGGTATACGATGCCACGGTGAATATGGCGCTAACTACAGCATCATTATTAATGGCGTTAAATATGATGATGGTTAAAAACATCAACCCCGAAAAGGCTATGTGTACCCAATGGCGCACGGCCACCATTTTTTTGCTATTCACATCCTTGCGCTTGTTAAAACCTAAAAAGTCTACACAAAAAGAGGTGGTGAGCGCTGTAAGCGCCGAATCGGTAGTGGCAAAGGTAGCAGCTGTTAAGCCCAGCATGAATATCATAGCCGGAACAAGCCCTAAATATTGCAGGGCGATAGTAGGATACAGGTAATCGGTTTTGGTAACATTGATACCGTTTTTGGCAGCGTACATATAAAGCAAAGCGCCTACGCTCAGGAAAAATATGTTAATGATCACGAAAACGCCAACAAAGCTGAACATGTTTTTTTGCGCTTCTTTGATGTTTTTAAGGCTGAGGTTTTTTTGCATCAGGTCCTGGTCAAGCCCGGTCATGCCGATAGTGATAAACATGGCGCCTAAAAACTGTTTACCTAAATGCAGCTTGCTGCTCATAAAATCATTAAAGAAGAATATTTTGGAGTAGCTGCTGTTTTTGATGGTTTCGGCTGCCTCAAAAATATTCATGTGCAGGCTCTGGCAAATAAAATATATCGACAGGAAAACAGATGTTACCAGGAAAAATGTTTGCAGACTATCGGTAATGATAATGGTTTTCAATCCTCCCTTAAAGGTGTACGACCAGATGAGCAGCAAACAAATAAGCACCGTAACCGCAAAGGGAATATGGTAGCTGTCGAAAATAAACTTCTGCAGTACGATAACCACCAGGTATAATCTAAATGCAGAGCCGATAACCCGGCTCACCAGGAATATAGCAGCAGCTGTTTTATAGCTCCAAACGCCTAACGCGCCTTCAATGTAGCTGTAAATGGATGTGAGTTTAAGCCTGTAATATAAGGGAAGCAATACCGTGGCTATGACGAAAAAGCCGGCAGCGTTGCCCAGCACAAACTGGAAATAGGCAAAATCATCGGTGCCAACCTTACCGGGAACGGAGATAAAAGTAACCCCGCTCAACGCCGTTCCAATCATCCCGAAAGCAACTAAATACCATTTGGAATTTCGGTTGGCTACAAAGAAGGTATCGTTATCCGAAGATTTTTTTGATGTAAGCCACGAGATGATGAGCAATACCAAAAAATAACCGATGATGAATGACAATAATACTCCTGGCGACATAGGTGTTGTTTAAGTCCGGAAGTCGGAAAGTCCGGAAGTCCGAAAGATTTTTTATTTAGTCCGTAAGTCCGGTAAGTCCGAAAGTCCGGAGGATTTTTTGCAAAATACAAATACATTGTAAGATTTGCCAATCATAACTTCTCTGCTTTAAATTTTCTAAATCTAAACATCCAACTTTCGGACTTTCCGATTTTCCCAGACTTCCGGACTTATCCGACTTTCGGACTTCCGACTTAAATTCCCTACCTTCGCACAATGAATTTTTCGTCCAAATTGCTGGAAAATGCTGTAGCCGAATTTGCTAAATTACCAGGGGTAGGTCAAAAAACCGCCCTTCGTTTGGTGCTGCATTTACTTAACCAGGATAAGCAGGATGTTGAACGTTTCAGTACCGCGGTAACCAAGCTTCGCAACGAAATACAGTTTTGCCGGGTTTGCCATAATATCTCTGATCAGCCGGTTTGCGAGATCTGCTCATCGCACCGCCGCGACCACAGCCTTATCTGCGTGGTTGAGGATACCCGCGATGTAATGGCTATTGAAAATACCAATCAGTTTAATGGTGTTTACCACGTGCTGGGCGGCTTAATATCGCCGATGGATGGCGTTGGGCCGTCAGATTTGCAGGTGGATACGCTGGTCGAACGCCTTAAGCCAACTACCGATAACGAGGTTAAAGAAGTGGTTTTTGCCCTGAGCGCAACCATGGAAGGTGACACAACCTTATTCTATCTTCACAAAAAATTAAAAAATTTCAATATTACCATTACAACCATAGCTCGTGGCATAGCTTTTGGTGGTGAATTAGAGTACGTAGATGAGATAACTTTGGGCCGTTCCATAGCTACCCGCGTTCCGTACGAAAATTCACTATCTAAATAGCATGAAACTATCTATAGTTGTTGTAAGCCATAATACCTGCAACCTGCTCAGAATTGCCCTGAATGCAGCGGTCAGGGCCGCGCAGGACGTTAGTCACGAGGTTTTTGTGGTCGACAATGCTTCGGCTGATAAGTCGATAGCCATGTTAAATACTGAATTTCCGGATGTAAAGATAATAGCCAACGATAAAAACGAGGGTATGGCCCGGGCATATAACCATGCACTTAAACTGGCTACAGGCGAGTATGTTTTACTGGTCAATGCGGATACTATTACAGGCAAGAAGACCATAGAAAAGGCCCTTGAGTTTATGGATCTGCATACCGACGCCGGTGGTTTGGGGGTACGTATGATAACTCCTGAAGGTAAATTTTTAAAAGAATCAAAACGCGGGTTCAACAAGCCCTGGGAAACCTTTTTCAAACTAACCGGCCTGGCAAAACACTTTTCAAAATCAAGGCTTACCAGTCCGCAAAGTAAAGACTGGGTTGAAGAGTTTCAAACCTCCGAATCGGATATCATCAACGGTGCCTTTATGCTGCTGCGTAAAGAAGCACTTAACCAGGTAGGATTAATGGATGAGCGTTTTCATACCTATGGCTATGACATCGATTATTCATACCGGATCAGGCTTGCCGGGTTTAAAAACTACTATTTCCCCAAAACATATATCATCAATTTTAACATACAAAACAAGGTTAAATTTAGCTGGGCACACATTAAAGAATATTATGGGGCTATGATTATCTTCGCCTCCAAATATTTATTTAAGGTGCCCGAACTTAAGGTGGAAGGCATCCCCCAGCTAATTCCTCCTTCGTATGAAGTTAAATGATAAGATTGTAATCATCACCGGCGCCTCGTCGGGCATCGGGAAATCACTTGCTTATGAATGTGCTAAACGCGGCGCCAATGTGGTACTGGCGGCAAGGCAATATGTTACCCTTTGCCAGTTTACCGAACAGCTTGAGCGGGAATATAAAATCAAAGCATTAGCTATACAGTGTGATGTAACCAATGAAGATGATTGCGCTCAGCTTATTAAACAAGCCCTTATTACTTTTGGTAAAATTGACGTATTGATCAACAACGCAGGCATCACTATGCGCGCCCTGTTTAAGGATGTAAAAGTGGATGTGCTGAAACAGGTGATGGACGTTAATTTTTGGGGAATGGTTAACTGCGTCAAATATGCCCTGCCCGAAATTACTAAAACCAAAGGCAGTATAGTAGGTGTATCATCTATAGCGGGGTATAAAGGTTTGCCCGGCCGTTCAGGTTACTCGGCATCGAAATTTGCCATGAACGGGTTTTTAGATTCATTAAGGATCGAAAATCTTAAAACGGGGGTGCATGTATTAATAGCCTGCCCCGGCTTTACGGCATCAAACATACGCAATACCGCTTTGAACAGCGAAGGCAAACAGCAAGGCGAGAGCACCCTTGAAGAACAAAAAATGATGAGCAGTGATGAGGTGGCCAAACATATTGTTGATGGCATTGAAAACCGGGCCCGCACATTAACCCTCACCGGTCAGGGCAAACTTACCGTAGCCCTGAGTAAATTTATCCCGGCATTTTTAGATAAAATGGTTTATAAGCATTTTACCAAAGAACGGGACCCGCTTCTTCATTAGTCATTCTTTCATTAGGTCATTGAGTCATTGCACTTACGCTGCAAAAAAATGACTTAACGACGCAATGACTAATGAATGGTATCATATGCACTGATCCTGCTCAAATCCAATACAACGCGACCTGTTTCGTCGCGCTCAAAGGCTGGTTTAAATTTAGCGTCCCATACAAAATCGTCGTATTGGTATGAAGTACGGGAATGTACGGTTTGCGAAAAAGTATCGTCGAAAGTTTTCAGGATTACCGAAAGGCCGGCTTGCCTGCGTTCAAGCTCCTCGGGTGTGATATCTTTAATCGGGCTGTTTTCATCAAGCGGGTGAACTACTGTCCAGTTCAGGGTTAAGATACTAACGCGGGTTCGTTCCAGTTCGAGCTGGAAGAATTTACGTACGGTTTTGCCGTTTTCCTCGTCGTTATAGCTGAAAACTACTTCCATTTCCAGGTCGATGAGGATGTTTCTGCGTTCGTTGGCCAGGCGAAACATCAAACCTTTACCGCCATCGCGATAGGGCGCGATAAGCACATTGCGGCTATACGTGATCTTGGCCGAGGGGCGCGAAAAACGACCATAAAGTAAACCGGTTGCCAAAGCAAAAGCCAGCAGGCCCATCATTGATTCGAGCGCGGCGATGGTATTGGGAATCATGCCCCTGGGACTGATATGGCCATAGCCTACGGTTGATATGGTTTGTGCCGAAAAAAAGAAGGCGTCCATAAAGCGGTCGAAATCGGTATTGCCGCTTTTGCCGTCAAGCACATCAGGACCTAAGGAAAAATAAATAAACGCGAAAATAATGTTTACTATAAAATAGCAGCTAAAAACAATGAACCAAAACTTGCGCCAGCTCATGGTAATGAGCGAGTGGTAGTTGTTTGATGTAGTAAAAAACGGAAGGCCGGTACGTTTTACATTGATAGTGCCATCCTTATTTATAACAGGTTGGCTTTTAATAACAGGCTGGGTACCAAAACCAAGATCATCTTCGGGATTAATTTTCTCTTTATGTATGGCCATGGAGCTAATTACTAAATTAGTGAGTTAATGATTTAGTGAATTTTTGATTGAACACGGGCAATACTGCCAATCCAATAAATCAACAGCTAAAATATCGAATTTAAGTAATCTGGGATTGCTTTCCAGATTAAATCACTAATTCACTAACTGATCTTAAATCACTACCTCACTAATTCAAAATTGATTTCACTATCTGTTTGTTTTTATAAAAACTATTTACATATTTGTGCCAACAAGTAACAATGACAAAATTGAACAACAATTGGTGGTGGCTTAACGAGTAATCGTAAGGCAATTCCATGTTTGTTTAAAAGATATATTCAAAAAGGGTTGCCATACGGCAACCCTTTTTTTATGCTTCGCCCCCCGGCCCCCTAAAGGGGAGTAACGGCAAAAGGGGGCAAAACTTTAACAATTAACTCCCCCTTTAGGGGGCTGGGGGGCAAATGAAACAGATACTTAATCATCTTTTTGAACACAAAACCTTTAGCAGGGAACAATCAAAAGGCATTTTGATCAATATTGCGCAGGGTAAGTACAATAACGCGCAAATGGCAGCTTTCATGACAGCTTATTGTATGCGAAGCATTACCGTTGAAGAACTGGAAGGCTTTCGCGATGCCATGCTGGAACTTTGCCTGCCCGTTAACCTGGAAACCGATGGCCTCATTGACCTTTGCGGTACCGGAGGCGATGGTAAGGATACTTTTAACATTTCAACGCTTGCTTCATTTGTTGTTGCGGGTGCGGGGTATAAGGTGGCCAAGCATGGTAACTATGGGGTATCATCGGGCTGCGGTTCATCAAATGTGATGGAGTACCTGGGTTATCAGTTTACCAACGACATTGACAAGCTGAAACGGAGTGCCGAGGAAGCTAATATCTGTTTTCTGCACGCGCCTTTGTTTCACCCGGCTATGAAAACCGTTGCGCCTATCCGCAGGGAACTGGGTGTTAAAACCTTCTTCAACATGCTGGGGCCTCTGGTTAACCCGGCGAAGCCCGATAATCAATTGGTAGGGGTGTTTAACCTGGAGCTTGCCCGGGTATACGCTTACCTTTACCAAAAATCAACTACAAAATATACCATCATAAACGCCCTGGAAGGCTATGACGAAATCTCATTAACCTGCGATTTTAAGACCTTTTCGGCAGATGGTGAAAAGATCAACAGTGTGGAAGACCTTGGATTTGAAAAGCTTGATCCTAAAGAAATCATCGGCGGCGACACCGTTGAGGCTTCTGCAGTTATATTCGGCAATGTGCTTAAAGGCAATGGCACCCCAGCCCAAAATAACGTGGTACTGGCTAACGCCGCATTGGCCATTAAAACCATCGGCCCTGAAAAAACTTTTGGTGATTGTTTTTATGAAGCCGAAGAAGCATTGTTAAGCAAAAAAGCGCTGAGGAGTTTTAATACTTTATTACAAAACTAAACCATGAAAATAAAGGTTTGCGGTTTAAAACATCCTGAAAATATTAAAGCGGTTGCCGCTTTACAGCCCGACTATGCAGGCTTTATTTTCTACGGCAAATCGCCACGCTATATGGCAAACCTGGCGGCAGGTGCGTTGCAAACCATACCCGCCTCTATCCAAAAAACGGGCGTTTTCGTAAATGAAAGCTCTGAAAATATTGATCGCCTGGTCACTGAATATGGCTTCAATGCGGTTCAACTGCATGGCGATGAAAGTCCGGAGTTTTGTGCTGCTTTTAAAGGTAGGGTAACCGTGATCAAAGCTTTTGGTATTAACGAAGATTTTGATTTTGAACAGTTAAAAGATTATGCCAACAATGTCGATCTTTTCCTGTTCGATACCAAAACAAAAGAATATGGAGGCTCGGGCAAAACTTTTGACTGGGCTATTCTTGATCAATATAAACTGGACATTCCCTTCTTTTTATCAGGAGGGATAGGGCTTGAAAATATAAAAGAGGTTAAAAACATCACACATCCCCAATTTTATGGGGTTGACCTTAACAGCAGGTTTGAAAATGAGCCGGGCTTGAAGAATATCGAAAAACTAAAAGAGGCATTTAAAATCATCAAAAATAAAACACAACAGATGAAATACGGAGTTAACGAACAAGGTTATTACGGCGATTTTGGGGGAGCATATATCCCCGAAATGTTATATCCTAACGTAGAGGAATTAAGGGAGCAATACCTCAATATCATAAATGACGATGATTTTAAAGCCGAGTTTGATGATCTGCTTAAAAATTACGTTGGCCGCCCTTCTCCGTTATATCATGCCAAAAGATATTCGGAAAAATATGGCGCTAACATCTTCTTTAAACGCGAGGACCTGAACCATACCGGCTCGCATAAAATTAACAATGCCATAGGGCAGATCCTGTTAGCAAAACGCCTGGGTAAAAAGCGTATCATTGCCGAAACCGGCGCAGGTCAGCATGGGGTGGCTACCGCTACCGTATGCGCACTCATGAATATTGAATGTGTTGTTTACATGGGCGAAATTGACATGGTAAGGCAGGCGCCGAACGTTGCCCGTATGAAAATGCTTGGCGCGAAGGTTGTGCCGGCCACATCTGGCAGTAAAACACTTAAAGACGCTACCAACGAGGCCCTGCGCGATTGGATAGGCAACCCGGTTGATACACATTATATCATCGGTTCTGTAGTTGGCCCGTATCCTTATCCGGATATTGTGGCTCGTTTTCAATCTATCATATCGCGGGAAACAAAGGCACAGTTGCTTGAGCAAACCGGCAAGGAGTTACCGCAATATGTGATGGCTTGTGTAGGCGGGGGCAGCAACGCTATGGGGATGTTTTATCATTTTATAGAGGATGAGGCTGTGAAACTGGTAGCTGTTGAGGCTGCAGGTAAAGGCGTAAATAGTGGTGAATCGGCCGCTACAACAGCTTTGGGCGATGAAGGGGTGCTGCATGGCAGTCGCACCATATTGATGCAAACCGAAGACGGACAGGTGGTTGAGCCTTATTCAATTTCGGCAGGACTGGATTATCCGGGTATAGGGCCGCAGCACGCACATTTGTTTAAAACCGGCCGCGGACAATATGTAAGTATTACCGATGAGGAGGCTTTACAGGCAGGTTTACTTTGCTGTCAGCTGGAAGGGATCATCCCAGCTATTGAAACAGCCCACGCTTTGGCGCAGTTAGAAAAAATGAAGTTTGAGGCCAACGATAATGTGGTGATCTGTATTTCGGGCAGGGGAGATAAGGACCTGGATACGTATATTAATTATTTCGGGTACTAATTGGTTCATAGTTGATGGTCCATAGACCATAGCTGAGCCGTAAAAAATCAACAGTAAAAAATAAAACCATGGACTATGGTCTATCGTCTATGGACAAATGAAATAAAATGAACCGTTTAAACAAGCTTTTTGCATCAAAAAACGATAACCTGTTATCTATATACTTTACCGCCGGTTACCCAGCGCTGAACACTACAGTTGATATTGCCGAAGCCCTTGAAAAATCAGGTGCTGATTTTCTGGAGATTGGTTTTCCTTATTCTGATCCCGTAGCTGATGGCCCGACTATTCAGCATAGCTCAGAGGTAGCATTGGAAAATGGCATGAGCCTTAAAGTTTTGTTTGAAGAGCTTGCCGAACTACGCAGCAGGGTAAGTATTCCTGTTTTGCTTATGGGCTATTTTAATCCCATTGCACAGTATGGTGTTGAGCGGTTTTGTAAAAAGGCTGCCGAGGTAGGTGTTGACGGTATTATTGTACCCGATCTGCCGATCTATGAATATGAAAAAATGTACTCGTCATATTTTATCGATAACGGCCTGAGCAATATATTCCTGGTAACCCCGCAAACATCCGAAGAGCGCATCCGCAAAATTGATGAACTGAGCAACAGCTTTGTTTACCTGCTGTCGTCATCAACAATAACCGGCTATAACCTGAAACTGAGTGATAGTGTAGAAGAATATTACAAACGCATTACCGCGATGAAGCTAAAGAATCCGACAATTATTGGTTTTGGGATTACTGATAGTAGCAGCTTTGCCAAAGCATGCAATTATGCCAATGGGGCAATTATCGGCAGCAAATTTGTGAAGCTTTTAGGCGAGGAAGGTTATATGGATAAGATTGATGGGTTTGTGAAGGGAATAAGGCCGTAAATAAATATACACCGGTCGATGAATATTAATGAATAAAACCGAATGTCATTTCGACGAACCGGTTGTGGAAAATGTGTGAAGGGGGGAGGAGAAATCTTATACGCCTTGTTCTAAAACGTGTGTCCGACTCTACAGGGCGTATAAGATTTCTCTTTCGCCCCAGCGCCGATGCCCATCTGCTCAATCGAAATGACATTTTCTTTTAGTTACAGATGTGTTCACATAGTAGTGCAATGCCCTGTAATATTTAAGGCTTTTCTACAAATACAACTCCAAATCACCTTTACCTTCACGAACAATATCAAAGTCGCCGGTAGTGCAATCAACTATGGTTGATGGGATGTTGTCGCCATAACCACCATCGATCACGATATCCACCAGGTCTTCATATTTTTCGTGGATCAGCTCCGGATCGGTTGAGTACTCGATAATATCGTCGTCGTCCCTTATAGATGTAGAAAGTATCGGATTACCTAACACACGCACAATTTCGCGGGCTATATTATTGTCTGGCACCCTGATACCAACCGTTTTTTTGTTGGAGCTGAGCATTTTGGGAACCATATGACTGGCATTGAATATGAATGTAAAGGGCCCCGGTAATGCCTTTTTCAGTACACGGAAAGTAGTATTGTCAATGGGTTTGATATAGTCAGAGATATGGCTTAAGTCGTAGCAAATGAATGAGAAGTTAGCCTTTTCGGGTTTGATATTTCTGATCTTGCAAATGGCCTCAATAGCGCGGTGGTTGGTAATGTCACAACCCAAACCATAAATGGTATCGGTAGGGTATATGATGAGGCCGCCTTTTTTTAACACCTCCACCACCTGCTCAATAGCCTTTGGATTAGGGTTTTCGGGATATATTTTAATTAGCATAAGTATAAGAACAAATATAAGGCTACTTAGTTTAAAAATGAGGCTTAAACGCGCTTTAAATCATGTGTTTGCGATGATTTATACTGTAATGCGGAAAACTTACGAAGTTTTTAAAACTTCGTAAGTTTGGTTGGTTCATAACAAACAAAGCCATCCCGATTAAATCAGAATGGCTTTGCTATTTAAATTTTAACCTGTTTTGCTGTTTCAATAATGCCGTGTTGTTTGGATCCTTTAACAACAGCGGCATTTTAAAAGTTAAAACACAGCAACAGTATTAAAACAATTAAGCTTGTTTAGTAAACTGTATGTTGATTAACAATTTGATGTCTTCGCCAACTACAATTGAACCTGCTTCGGTTACGCCGTCCCAGGTTAAACCGAAATCTTTACGGTTAATTTTACCGCTGATCTCGAAACCTGCTTTGGTATTGCCATAAAAATCAGCTGCCGAGCCACCAAATTCTACGTCGAGGGTTACCGGTTTGGTTTGATCTTTAATGGTCAGGTTGCCTTTCAATTCATATTCTTCATCATCAGTTTTGGTGAATGAAGTTGATTTGAAAGTGATCTGAGGATATTTTTCGGCGTCAAAAAATTCGGCCGATTTCAAGTGCTCGTCGCGTTGTGTCTGATTGGTGTCAATGCTGTTGATATCTAAAGAGAAATCAATTTCAGCATTTTCAAAATCATCATTATCAGTTAATAACTCACCGTTAAAGCTTTTGAAAAAACCACTCACGGTTGAAATAACCAGGTGTTTAACTTTAAATTGTACTTCTGAGTGCATAGGGTCAATAACCCATTTTGTTGCTGTTTCTGTTGCCATGATTTTTATTTCTTTTTTGTTGATACAAAGATAAGCACAAAAATAGATGTTTAAACATGTATTTTTACTTTGTGACTTTAAACCGACATTGAGTAAGTTTCTTAACCACAAATTTGCCCTATTGTTTAAATTATAAATCTATTTTTATCAAACTTAATAGCCGCTTCATATAAAATTAACTATCCATGAGAAAGCTCTTCGTTGTTTCGTTCTTTATCATATTCAGTATGCTTGCTTTGTGGACTGTCATCTGGCCACCCGCTGCATGGTCGTTCCTGTTCATTGGACCTATATATCTTATTGGTTTTTATGATATGGTGCAGCCTAAGCATAGCATTGTGCGTAATTACCCGGTATTTGGCCACCTGAGGTATTTGATGGAAGAGTTAAGACCTAAAATATACCAGTACTTTATTGAAAGCGATACCAACGGTACACCCTTTAACCGTCAAAACAGGAGTGTAATTTACCAGCGAGCCAAAAAGGTTGATGACACCCGTCCCTTTGGTACCGAGCTTGATGTATATGATAACGGCTACGAATGGCTTAACCACAGCATCGCCGCTATTGATCACCATCAATTAAATATGGATCCGCGTGTAAAGGTTGGCGGGGCGGCCTGTACGCAGCCTTATATGGCCAGCGTATTCAATATTTCGGCTATGAGCTTTGGTTCGTTGAGTATGAATGCTATCCTGGCCCTTAACGGCGGTGCAAAACTGGATAACTTTGCCCATAACACCGGGGAAGGTGGTTTAAGCGATTACCACTTGCAACCAGGCGGCGATATCATTTGGCAAATAGGCACCGGTTATTTCAGTTGCCGCCATAAGGATGGTACTATGAACTACGATGCCTTTGCCGAACGCGCGGTGCTGCCACAAGTGAAAATGATCGAGATCAAGCTGTCGCAAGGAGCAAAGCCTGGTCATGGGGGGATATTGCCCGCTGCCAAGGTAACGCCTGAAATTGCACGGATCAGGCTGGTGGAGATGGGGGAGGATGTAGTATCGCCGCCATACCATACCGCATTCACCAATCCATTGGAGCTGATGGTATTTATTCAAAAGCTTCGGGATCTTTCAGGCGGCAAGCCAATCGGATTTAAATTGTGTGTAGGTCATAAAAGCGAGTTTTTAGCTATTTGTAAGGCTATGGTCAAAACAGGCATTACTCCCGATTTTATTACTGTTGATGGGGGAGAAGGCGGTACCGGCGCTGCCCCGCTTGAGTTCAGTAACTCGGTAGGGATGCCGCTGCGCGAGGCTTTAGCTTTTGTTTATGATGTGCTGACCGGGTTCGATCTTAAAAAACATATCAAGGTTATAGCATCAGGAAAAGTAGCCACGGGTTTTGATCTGGTCAAAAATTTTGCCCTCGGCGCCGATATGTGCAACAGTGCCCGTGGCATGATGTTCGCCCTTGGCTGCATCCAGGCGCTGGAATGCAACACGAACACCTGCCCAACCGGTGTGGCTACACAGGATAAAAGCCTGATGAAAGGCCTGGTAGTGGATGATAAAAAAGTACGTGTGGCTAATTTCCACCGGCAAACGGTGAGCAGCGCCATTCAAATGATAGGTGCCGCCGGTTTAAGCAAACCGTGCGACCTGCACCGCATGTATATTTACCGCCGTGTTAACCACAGCCAGATCCTGACTTATGGTGAGCTGTTCCCTTACATCCCCAAAGGCAGTTTGTTAAACACACCTTATCCGGCATCGTTTGAGTTTGATATGGCCATCAGCAGCGAAAATACGTTTGTGCCTGATTATAGCGGGATTACAAATGTTGACTATAGCAATGTGAGTTCGTATTGAAGAAATTTGAGGCTTGGTGATTAGATATTAATTAAAAATGGGGCGATTGCCGGCTCAAGCACGAATGCCTGAACCGGCGGGTTATATTGCGAAAGCCCCGCGCTTAAATAGGGATTGAAAACATTTAACAGATCTGTTAGCATAATTAATGTCCTACACTTACCACCCTCGTCACTTTCCATTGCCCGTCCTTATACTGCCAAATGTGTACAAATTTCATCAGACCGATTACCGGTTGGCCGTTTTCGGTATGTGTGAAACGATGCGTACCCATTTCAATAGCGCCAAAGCCGGGCATGGGGTAAACCTCAAGCGTTTCTTTAAGCAGGTCGCGGCGCAGGTCGGCGGCTTGTTTGTTTTCAAAAATTCCTTTAAAGCCGGCCATGGTGCCTTCATAACCGGTTAAGCCCTTACCATCGTTATAAAATTCAACCTCGGGCGCAAACAGCGTTTTCATCACTTCTAAATTACGGCTGTTAAAGGCGTTGAACATTACACTGTCCATGTGTGCGATGGTGTTAAATAACTGCTGGTCTTTGGGTTTAAAGGCCTTGGTTTGCGCTTTGGCAACGGAGGCAGACAGTATTGCGGCAAAGCCAATAATAAACAGGGTATAGGTTGATTTTTTCATGATATGATAGAGCGTCTAATAATTAATTTACATAAAATAATTATATAATGTTAATAAACAGAATGTTAAGTTTTTGGCTTTGTGCGTTCAGTTTTTAGCTTTATATAAATGTATTAAATATATCATCATGACGCGTCACCATGACCGATAGTGACAGTTGTACCGACCATTTTCATGGTGAAAAAAACTGTATAATGCTACTGCAATTCATAATTAAGTAAAAATGCTCCCGATTAACATAATTTAACGGTTTATGCCCGGCGCCGGTGTAATATTTAGACTGCATTTTACGTAACTTTACTTATAAAATTAAGCGCAATGAAAAGGAATATCTTTATGATAGGCTTGATGCTTTTAGGCGGTTTGTTTAGCGGCACCGTAAAGGCCCAGGAAACTGCATCGCTGGTTGCCGATCAAAATCCACGCTACATGGAAAGCCAGGCAAAATATATCAGGGTTGCCGATACCCTGAACAGCCTGCACGGGGTAACCATACAAAATACTTACAAAGCTTACGATTGGTATGAAGCCAAACTGGAACGCCGCCGTCAAAACCGCGCGTGGCGGCATGAGGAACGCATGAACGGATATTATGATTATTCACCGTCATGGGGCTTATATGGCGGCTACTCTTATTCGCCATTTTTAAACTACGGTTGGGGCAATCGCTGGGGCGGCTATTATGGTGGCCGCTGGGGCGGCCGTACAAGCATTGGTATCGGTTTTGGCTGGTAACAAATTAAGCAGCATTCAATCTAACACATCATAATTTATAATATACTACAAATGAAATTTAACAGGATTTTAACAGTTGCTGCAATAGCAGTTTCAGGGATTTTTATAGCCTCATGTTCAAGGCAGGTTACACGCGTTAGCACCGACCAAACTATTGATGTTAGCGGCAACTGGAATAACAGTGATGCACGAATGGCAGCCGATGAGCTTACCGGCAAAATTTTAGGTGCTAACTGGATAGATACTCACCTTAACGAGCACCAGGGTAAACGCCCGGTAGTTATAGTTGGCTTTGTCCAAAACAAAAGCCACGAACATATTGATGCCGAAACATTCTTAACCGATATTGAGAGCTCATTCATCCAATCGCAAAAAGTACGTTTGGTGCAGGGCGGTAAAAAACGTGATGAGTTACGTGCCGAAAAGGCCGATCAGCAAACAAACGCTACGGTATCAAGCATGAAAAAATTTGGCCTGGAAAACGGTGCCGATTATATACTGCAGGGCTCAATCAATTCAATAGTTGATTCGCACAAACGCCAAAAAGTTGTTTACTACCAGGTAAATCTGGAGCTTACCAACATTCAGACAAATGAAGTGGTTTGGATAGGCGAAAAGAAAATTGCCAAATACGTTAAAAACTAAAGCTGGTAAACATCATTGCCCTGAACATGGTACGCCTGTGTTCGGGGCAGTTTGCATTTAATAATGATCAACTTACGTACGCATATTCTCCGGGTATTTTCTTTTATCGGGCTGATGCTTTTTTTATCGGCGTGTTCAACCTATAATCAAAGTGTTGCTCCTTATTACAAAAATGTATCGGCCGGTAACTATCCACAGGCCGAGAAGGAGCTTGATAATAACAGCCTGATTCAAAAGCCCCGAAATAAGCTCCTGTACCTGATGGAGAAGGGGAGGATCTGCCATTTAAAAGGGGAGTACGAAAATAGCAACAACTACTTTAACCAGGCAGATCAGTTGCTTGATGAAGGTTTGACCAGCGCATCTGACGCCGCTGTTGGCGTTTTGCTTAATTCAGCATCGCAAAGGTATAAAGGGGAGGATTTTGAAAAGTTCATGATCCATTATTATAAGGCGCTCAATTATTTGTACCTGAATAAAACAGAGGATGCTATTGTTGAAGCCCGTCGCATTACTCTACAGGCTCAGGAACAGGGCGATAAGTATAACAATAAAGACAGCCGTTACTCAAACGACGCATTTTCGCTGACGTTGCAGGGGATGTTGTATGAAAGCAACAACGATGTAAACAATGCATTTATATCATACAGGAACGCGGCGGAGATCTATCTTAAAAGTCCTGATAAAACTTATTACGGTACCCCGATGCCCGTTGAACTGGAGGAGGATGTGATCCGCACGGCCAAGCTGAACGGTTTTACAACAGAAGCTGACCAGTTTGAAACAACCTTTGGCATTAAATATGAACCTGTAAAACCATCGGAAGGTGGTGAGCTGATATTTTTTTGGGAGAACGGCCTTGCCCCGGTAAAAACGCAGGTCGACCTGTTTTTTAGCCTGATCCGTAACAGCAACGGCGACTTGTTTTTTACCGATGCTGCCGGAGGCCTGGTAATTCCCTTTAATTACGACGGTGACAGGAACAGGGTAAACACCAAGTCGGTTGAAAGCCTGCGGGTCGCATTTCCTAAATATGTTGCGCAAACGCCATATTATTCAAGCGCAAGTATCTCGGTTAATAACCAGGATGCGTCATTGGTAAAAGCTGAAGATATTAATGAGCTGGCATTTAAAACTTTGCAGCAGCGTGCATTAAAAGAGATGAGCGGGATCCTGTCGCGCCTTGCGTTGAAGAAGATAGCCGAATATTCGATACGTGCAGCTGCCAAAAGTGATGGCAAAACCAACGGGTTATTGGAAGGACTTGGTTACGGCATCCAGCTTTACAGCTTACTATCTGAAAAAGCGGATACCCGCAACTGGCAAAGCCTGCCGGCTTATATTTCTTATGCACGGATCCCTTTGCAAAAAGGAGATAACCAGGTACATATTACCCTTAAAAATGCCCAGGGCTCTACTGAAACCAAAACCATTACCATACAAGGGAATGGCAGGTTGCAGTTTTATAATTATGCTACCTTGCGATAGCTGGCAACAATATTTGAGATTTTTATATAAATAAAAAAGCCATTTGCTGTTAAGGGCAGATGGCTAATTTATATTGATAGGGTTTAGGTTCGATATTTAAATACTTTTCTAAATATTTTTTAAAAATAGCGTTAATATTATCACCTTGAAATACCCCTTTTTCAGTATATTTCGTTATTTTATGGGTTGCGTTAAAAAAAAACTAAAATATCTACTCAATTATCAACGCAGTAATCTTTCGGGCGTATTGAACCATCAATAGTTTTCATCACATATTGAAAGCAGGTTTAAGCCAGTTGTTTTTCTGTTACCGAGATCAGGTTTACCAGTTCGTTCCCGGCAAGTTCAATAGCGCCGTCATTTTGTATTTCGATGCAGTTTTCGAGATTGGTATTGAGTTCGGCAGTGCGGACTATACGGTTGGCTATTTCTTCAGCGTTTTCCCGGCCGCGCCCAACCAGGCGACTTGCAATAGCTTCGGGACTCGCAGTTACTAATATCACTATCAGATCGGGGTAGAGCCGCTGCGCAACAGGCAGGTACTCGCGCGATCCGTTAATCACCACATTAAAGCCTTTATTAAGCCAGTTGTTTATTTCCTGGCCTATGCCATAGTATTTATCATGGCTGCCCCAGCTTAAAGCAAACATCCCGGCTTTGCTCCTCAATGCAAATTCCTCATTGGTTAAGCTAACGTGGTTCTCATTGCCAGAAAATGGGGGCCGGGTGATATACCGGTGTGCAAATACCACATTTTCCGATCCGTTAATTTGCTTGCGGGCGTAATTCATCAAGGTGTCTTTGCCTGCTCCGGATGCGCCAATAACATAAAATAGCTTGCTCATGGTGGTTTCTTATGGACGAAAGGGGCGGATTGTTTGAACCGCTATATTTTGAATGATAAAATTACCGATTGACGGCAGGTTGTTTATAGTCAATTTATTACAAGTGTTGTGGTGATGCCGAAATGATCGCTCGGGTACAAGCCGGTTTCTTCATCAGGCACATTTAATACCACTGCCGAATCAATAAACCGCGGATAATTATCCGTACCAGGGAAGGGCAAAGTAAAGATCTGGTCAACACATACCTGTTTGTTGGCTTTGTAATAGGCGTCCGTAAGGCTGTATCTCGGTTCTGCACCATTACCTTCGGTATAACAATCGGCAGCTTTAGATAATTCCCGGAAAGCCATAACTGCTTCCGAATCGGGTGTTGCATTAAAGTCGCCGCAAATAATGTGGTATGGCTTTGGGC
This sequence comes from Mucilaginibacter sp. Mucisp73, assembly GCF_059491465.1. Taxonomy (NCBI): domain Bacteria; kingdom Pseudomonadati; phylum Bacteroidota; class Sphingobacteriia; order Sphingobacteriales; family Sphingobacteriaceae; genus Mucilaginibacter; species Mucilaginibacter sp. Mucisp73. Next base: position 1,248,761 of record NZ_CP168507.1, read on the forward strand.
TTTCCTCAATAACAAAACCCGCAAGGGCTTCGGCCTGGGCTTTTCTTAGTCCTTTATGCTGGCCCAGGTGTGTAAGATGGGTAGTGGTAACTGTAACTATTTTTCCCGATGGCAGATTTACGTTTACCCGGAAAGCTTTACGGTCGTTATCTTCGGCTACTACGGGTAAATCAAAACTCCCGGTTTCGGTAACCGGGTAAACTGATAATATGCCCAGGCCCGATGTGCTGTTAACCATACTCCCTTCAAACAGGCGTTTTTTCGATCGGCCGGGTAAAAAACAGTAGTTCATATTTAATTCGGCAGCCAAAAATTTCAGGGTATCGGCATTTGCTTCTTTACTGTAAAAACATTCCTGGCAAGCTATAACATGAGGTTTTAATTGTTTAAGTTGTTTGGCAAGTATGCCCATGCGTACCCTGTACTCACCATCACATTTCCACGTATTTATGGTGACAATTTTAACATTTTCCACTCAGGCAATATCAGCAATCTAAATTATACAATCAACATTCGACAATTATTAACTGATAACACCGGCCTGGCGATGCTGACCAGGAGTCTGCAGGTTAACCCGTGTAAAATCTACAGTATAAAAGTTCCAATTGAGCATGGCAAGAGGCAGGGTGTTTTCGGCAAACAGGTCTATAAAACTATTAATTTCACATATATCAATCTAAATTTAAACCAGTTCATTAGCTTTAGGCTTTGTGCGTTTTGCTTTTAGCTCGTGTTTAATTTTATAATAATAAAAAATTAGCGTTATGGATACTTCAATTTTTGAATCGGTTGATCAGTATATAGGTAATTTGTTTGAGGATGAAGACGCGGTGCTGAAAGGTACTTTGAAATCAATGGAAGATGCCGGTATTCCGGGCATCAATGTATCGGCTAACCAGGGTAAGTTTTTACAGATACTAGCCCGTTTATGCGGTGCGAAAAAGATCCTGGAAATAGGTACGCTTGGCGGTTACAGTACCATTTGGCTGGCCCGCGCGCTGCCTGCCGATGGACTGCTCATTACGCTTGAACTGGAGCAGGCTTATGCTGATGTTGCCCGCCGGAATATCATCAAAGCCGGTTTGGATTCTGTAGTTGAAATTAAAGTAGGCAAAGCAATGGAGAGCCTCGCAACCCTTGATGCCGATGATGAAGGCCCGTTTGATATGATCTTTATTGATGCCGATAAGCCGCCTTATACTGAATATTTTGAATGGGCGCTCAAGCTTTCCAGGCCGGGTACCCTTATTGTTGCTGATAACGTGATCCGCGAAGGCAAAGTACTTAATGATAACTGTGATGATGAACGCGTTAGCGGGGTGCAGCGTTTTAATAAAGCGCTTGCCGCTAACCAGCAGGTAACAGCCACCATTATCCAAACGGTAGGTACCAAGGAGCATGATGGCATGGCTATAGCTGTTGTGAAGTAATTTAATACCATTTTGGCGAGGCTGTTTTGGTAAACGGGCGTTCTACAAACCGTTGGCCCCCTTGCTACAGTTGTGTTAGCACGTACAGAATGCGGTGCATATTTATTTTACATTTTTTAAAACAAAGCAAATGAAAGCGCCTTGCCCTCTAACCTCTAACCTCTAACCTCTAACCTCTAACCTCTAACCTCTAACCTCTAACCTCTAACCTCTAACCTCTAACCTAAATTTTCATTTTTTTTTGAAAGTTTAAAAACTTGTTTATATTTGTGCATGGAATTGGCAGAGGCAAAGTTAAAGTTCATTGAGGCCTGGGGTAAGCTGGGGTCGGAGTGGGGGATTAACCGCACCATGGCCCAGGTACATGCTTTGCTGATGATCTCGCCAGAGGCTTTGACCACTGAAGAAGTGATGACCGAATTAAGTATATCACGCGGTAATGCCAATATGACCCTGCGCGACCTCATTGATTGGGGTTTGGTTGAAAAGCAGCATAAAACCGGCGAGCGTAAGGAGTTTTTTTACGCAGAGAAAGATGTGTGGACTATTGCCCGCCGTGTTGCCGAAGAACGTAAAAAGCGCGAGCTTACACCAATCATTAAGATACTTGATCAACTTGCCGGGGTGAATGGCGATGCAAAAGATCCGGCTTATAAAACATTTAAAACCACGGTTACTGATATAAATAAGCTGGCTAACAACGTGAACAAAACACTTGATACCATGCTCAAGGCCGAAGAGAACTGGTTTTTTGGTTCGATATTGAAAGTGTTTAAATAAATTTTTTTATAAATAAATTTCAATTTTTACTGAAAATTCTAAATAATTAATAATAACTAAATCTTTAACATTATGAACTACTTTATTTTAACCTATGTTATTTACCTGTTGGCAAGTGTAGCATTAACAGTATGGGTGGCCAAAGTGCTGTTTAAAAACGGGCGTATATTTTTAGTGGATATTTTTCACGGTAACAGTGAACTGGCCGATTCTGTGAACAAGCTGCTTGTAGTAGGCTTTTACCTGGTAAATATAGGCTATATGAGCCTGGCCTTAAAGGAGTATGGCAGTATTGCCAGTATGCAGGTAGTGGTTGAAGTACTGAGTTATAAAGTGGGCTGGATAATTTTAATATTGGGCGGTATGCATTTCCTAAACCTTGTCATTTTCTTTAAGCTGCGTAACCGCGCTAAACGGGAAAATGCATTTACTATAAATGCTTAGTTTTTAGTTTTGATTTGACGGGGTAGGCGATTATTTGCCTGCTCCGTTTTTTTCGGGAATATATCCTGTATATCAGGCGGCACTTCTTAACTGCCTGTTTATACTATCCAGCAAAACATCAATGTCAAAAGGTTTGGCTATAAAATCATCGGGCGAACCGGCTTGGCTTAGCATACCCGGATTATGGCTTGCCGAAATTAATATTACAGGTATGTTTTTAGTTTCCTGCTGATTTTTAAGGGTTTTGCAAAGTTCACGGCCATCTAAATTGCCGAGCATAATGTCAAGCAAAATTAAATCAGGCTCGTGTTGCTTTATCCGGTCAAACAAGTTTCTGCCTTCAGTTAAGGTATCAACCTCATAGCCTGAATCTTCCAGTATATATTTTATGATTTCTAAAATATCTTTGTCGTCGTCCACCGCTAAAATCCGTCGCATAGGTAAGTTGTTAAAAAGATGTATCAGCAAAAAAAGTCAATGGCGATATGGCTTTATACAATATCGAGAAACACTATGCAATTTTTATACCAAGTATTAGACGTAACTATCTTAGTTCAAATTTGGATTTTATGCGGCTTTATAAGGGAATGCTCTGTAATTCTGTACTTATAATGATATACAACGGGTATATTGTTGTATACAAATAAGGTCGGGGCTTTAAAATGACAGTACAAGAAGGTTATAAACGCAGATTACCTGCATTTTCTGAAGTAACAGGGTATCAAAACACCAAAGAAAATTGATTAATGGAAAATTATTTGATGAAAACGTGAGCCGGCTTTTTGCACTTTGCGCAAAAATATTTCCTGACCGGTATAAAAAATAGGATGTTTTTTAAAAACCAACTCCTTCGCATCTGGAAATGGTAAGGGGCTCCGCATTTTGAACAATAATATCTTTTCTTTGACTTGGCTTCGTTTTCTTCCACAAACTTAAAATAACAGGCAGCCAAAATACAATATCTATATTATTGGCGAAGAAGAAAAAAAGGAAAAGTACTTTTAAGTAAGTGTTAATTTCTTTTTATGAAATTAATTATCGTAATATGTATCTCTTGCGCTGGCATTTGTAGCACATGTACCTCTTTAGCGGGAGAAAAAACAAAACTTTTTTCACAAAAAAGCCTCTGGGCACACGGTTATCAAGCTCTGATTTACACCTTGGGCATACCGGCGCCTTTTTTACTTCTGTTTTCTCGTGTTCGTTTATTGATAGTACCATAATACAATCAGGGGCTTATTGTATTTAACTAATTATTTTGCTTTAACCTATAAAACAAAGTTAAAATAATTACCAATATTTCAACCATGCTGTTTAAGTATTGATAATTAATTAATTTATGCCTTGAAAATGTGCTGTATTTGTAATGCAGAATGCTTTAAAGCGCTTTCTTTGCTTTTTTTATAATTATTATCCCGGTTTAGCAGAAGGAAGAAATGAAATAAAGGTTAAACGGATAGTGCAAGGGGGAGGTAAATTGACCGTTGAGGTTGCGATTACGTTTTTAAAGCAGGTTATTAACCTTTTCAACAAGTTCGGTCAAATCAAATGGTTTGTTGATTATCGCGTCGCACCCGTAGCTGATGAGCTCATTTTCATTGTTCACATAGGCCGAGAATATAATAACAGGAGTATTGCCAAATTTAGGATGTACTTTTATGTTTCGGCAAATTTCGCCGCCATTAGTACCAGCCACCCGGTAATCAAGTATAACAAGATCCGGTTCAAAGCTCTCAATCAGCGGAAGCACATCGGTGCTTATTGATGTGCTTTTGACTTCAAATTGTTCATAAGTAAGGGTTTCATGAACAATATCAAGTATGTCTTGATTGTCATCCAATACTAAAATACGCTTTACCATAATAAAAGTTAAAGAAATAAATGCCGAAAAGGTATTAAAGTATGCGTTAAAACTACAGTATCCTGTAAAGTAGTGGTTTGGGTTTAATCTTATCGGATAAAACTTTAATGCAAAATTAAAACTATTTTTTATAAAATTAATAAAACAATGTTATAAATAACAACATGTTGTATGTTAGTTACACAAATCCCTTATTTTTAAGTGGAAACGATAAAATTAAAAGGCTTATAGATGATTGAGGCCGGGTTATCAAGCTTTTACCATATAAAAATCCTAAACTCAAATTTTGTTATTACTTTAGTTGACATCAGCAGGTGCCCTATATTGAGGTTGCACGCCCGCTGGCCACACATAACCTATAACTTAATGGTACTGTTAACTATCTTTTTTTGTATTGTTTTACTGGTTTTGCTGGTGAGCCTGGTAAAAATAAATCCTTTTATTGCCTTCCTCATTGTTTCGATAATTGCAGGTTTGTTGCTGGGCATACCCATTAATAAAGTAACCGCTTCCGTTCAGAAAGGCATGGGTGATATTTTAGGTCAGCTGCTCATCATTATTTGCCTGGGCGCTATGCTGGGCAAGCTGGTTGCCGTGAGTGGGGCCGCGCAAAAAATAGCAGGTGTACTTGTTGCCGCCGTAGGCGAAAAATATATTCAATGGGCGCTGGTTGCAGCGGGGTTTATTATAGGCATTCCGCTGTTTTATGGTATTGGCTTCGTGCTGATGGTACCGCTGATATTCTCGGTGGTTTATAAATATAAACTGCCGGCTGTGTATATAGGCTTACCTATGTTGGCTTCGCTGTCGGTAACGCATGGTTTTTTGCCCCCGCATCCATCGCCATCGGCGTTAGTGGCCTTGTTTCATGCTAATATGGCAACCACCTTTATTTACGGGCTTATGATAGCTATTCCGGCTATTATACTGGCGGGGCCGGTATTTGCACAGTTTCTTAAAAAAATCCCATCGGAGCCGCTGGCTACTTTTAGGGCTGAAGAATTACCTGCCGAAAAGCTGCCCGGCGCGTTCAATAGCTTTTTTACAGCTTTATTGCCGGTTTTGCTTTTAATGCTTACCGCGTTTTTTCCATACCTTAACATACAGGATCCGGGTGTAGCAAAGTTCATCACATTTCTTGGCGATCCATCAATTGTTATGCTGATAGCGCTTATGGTTGCCACCTATACTTTAGGTGTAAAGCAAGGTAAAAGCATGGGCCAGCTTGCGGGCAATTTTACTGATGCGGTGAAGGATGTGGCCTTGATATTATTGATCATAGCGGGATCGGGCGCCTTTAAGGAAGTTTTAACCGCCAGCGGTGTAAGCGGCCAGATAGCATCGCAACTGCAATCGTTCAATTTGCCGCCATTGTTATTAGGCTGGGTGATAGCTGCTATTATCCGCGTTAGTTTGGGCTCGGCAACAGTTGCCGGACTAACAGCTGCAGGCATTGTTGCGCCGCTGGTTTTGCAAAATCATATTAATCCCAATTTAATGGTATTATCCATTGGGGCCGGGAGCCTGGCATTTTCGCACGTCAACGACTCGGGTTTTTGGCTTTATAAAGAGTATTTTAATTTGAGTATTAAGGATACTATAAAATCATGGTCGTTAATGGAAACGCTTGTTTCTGTTATAGGGCTTGCGGGAGTAAGTATTATTAACCTGTTTATTAAATAAAATATGTTTGTTATCAAAAAACTATCAGCAAGTTTAGCTCTGTTAATTTTTATGCTGATCACCGGCAGTGGTGCATTAGCGCAGCCGGTTACTGCTCCGGGTAGCTATTACACTTCGTTTGATGGTGTAAAAATCCATTATGAAGTGAAAGGCGATGGCTTCCCGGTAATACTGGTACATGGTTTTTCGGGCACGGGCGAAGGCTGGAAAAAAGGAAAGCTTTATAATGATCTGTTAACGGCTGGTTATAAAGTGATCACACTTGATCAGCGGGGTAACGGACTGTCTGACAAGCCCCACGATGACGCGGGTTATGCTAACGATGCCGAAGCTAAAGACATTATGGGCCTGGCTACAAGCCTTGGGCTGAAACGATATGATATTGTTGGATATTCGCGCGGATCGATCATTACTTCGCGCGTGTTTGTGCTGGATAAGCGGATTCAAAAGGCGGTAATGGGCGGCATGGGCGATGCTTATACTAACCCCGAATGGCCGCGAAGGGTTCATGCTTATAAGGCTTTAATGGGCGATACCAGCTTTCATGATGTTGATGGGATGATCAATTATATCCACAGTAACCCTTTTGATGAACTTGCTTTAGCCTATCAGCAAAAGTGGCAGCCATCAACCAGCAAACAGGAGTTAGCTAAGGTGAAAATCCCGGTACTGCTCATAGATGGGAGCGAAGATCATGATAACGGCGACGAGGTTGCTCTTCATAAACTTATTCCAGGCTCAAAGCTGGTTCACATTCCGGGCGATCATAACAGCGCCAGCCGCACTCCCGAATTTTCAAAAGCTGTAATGGCTTTCCTGAAATAAACATTGTCGGTTAATGTTCAATTGTTGAATTTTTGCGCCGCTATTTTCGATAATGGTCTGTTATTTGCATGAGTGTATATGTTAACACTTATAAATACATACCATTATGAAAAAGCTAATGATATATATGTGCTTTTTAATTGGCCTGATGCTATCCATCAGTATCACTGCCAACGCACAAACCACACAGAAAAAGGGAATAAGTAAACAAGGCAAAGGCGCAATCATAGGTGGAGCAGGCGGTGCAATTGCGGGTGGCCTTATTACGCATAGTGCAGGCGGCGCTTTAGTTGGTGGTGCGCTTGGTGCCGGTGGCGGTTATATTATCGGTAATGAAGCCCGCAGGCGCGAAGAGAAAAGGCAGCGTGCTGCCCGCATTGCCTGGCGCAGGGCACATCCGCATCACCATTATACCACAACCAAAACAACCGTAACTAAACAAACAACTTACCATTAATTTAAATGGTTGTTATAAAGGCCTGTAGGTTTCAATACTTACAGGCCTTTTTTATTTAAATTAAAATTTAGCTAAATTGAAGCGATTGCCCTGTTTTATCCGTTATTAAACTTACTAACAGCCAAACAGCACGGTAATATTTTTCGTTTAAAGTACGATGGTAAAAGGGTTATCTGTAATAGTTTTATGTTTGATTCCGGCAATGATACTGGCACAGGAGCCGGTTGCAGATACCATCAGCGTAAAAAAAGATACAGTACCGCAACGGGATGTTATTGACATTGTACGGTCGCTTTTTAAAATTAAGCCCCGGCAGCAAACAGCCGAAAGAAAGAAAATCTACTTTTCTGTTTTTCCCACCTCAACAACCGACGGGCGGAGCGGCGGAAAAGCATTGTTTACTTCAACAACGGCTGGGTTTTACCTGGGGGATGAAGCTACTACTAATTTATCAAGCTTTACTTTTACCCCTTATTTTAATTTAAAGGGGAGGTATGGCTTGCCTATCCGGTCAAATATCTGGCTTAATAATAACGAGTGGAATATACAGGGCGACACCAGGCTGATGGTTTATCCTCAATATACATGGGGCCTGGGAGGTAACCAGGGTCCCGAAGATAAGTTCCTGGTAAATTATAATTACCTCCGCTTTTATCAAAGCGTGTTAAAGCAGATTAAGCCATACTTTTATGCCGGGTTAGGCTATAATCTTGACTATTACATAGATATTGAAAGCAACGGCGATCAAAACCTGCGTAAGTTTACCGGTTATAAATATGGTACTGCGACCGATCAGGATGCGTTTTCATCTGGCGTAACAGTCAATTTATTATACGATTCGCGCAAAAACTCTATCAATCCGCTGCCCGGAGCTTATGCCAATATAGTTTACCGGGTTAATGCCAAGGCTTTTGGAAGCCATACCAACTGGAGTTCTCTATATATTGATATGCGTAAATATGTGCAGTTAACCAACTCGGGGCCTAAAAACGTGCTGGCTTTCTGGGCCTATTACTGGACAACGCTTACGCCCCGCACACCTTATCTTAACCTGCCAAGTCTTGGCTGGGAGCCTTATCAGCGATCGGGCAGGGGATTTCCGCAAAGCCGTTACCGGGGCGACAGGCTGGTATATTTTGAAACTGAATACCGCCGCGATATCACCCGCAATGGTTTATTGGGCTTTGTGGTATTTGCCAATGTAAACTCCGTTACCGAGCCCGAAAACCATGCCTTTGTATACTGGCACCCGGCCGCCGGCACAGGCCTGCGTTTTAAGTTCAATAAAAAAGCAGGAACCAATATCAGCCTCGATTATGGCGTGAGCAAAAACTTTTCATCAATAAGTCTTAATTTAGGCGAGGCGTTTTGATGCTTCGGTTCATAGGTTATGGATCATGGTTCATAGAATTTTAGCATGACCATTATACTATTGTGCCCATTCACAGCTATGAACTATCAACCATGAACCATCAACTAACTAACACACGTATGACCAAACAAAAATATACAGTACTGATCCTCATATTGGGTTCGCTTACAGCACTTGGCCCTTTTTCTATAGATATGTACCTGCCGGGCTTTAAAGCCATAGCTAAGTACTTGCATACCAGCACCGATGAGGTAGCGCTGTCATTGTCGAGCTATTTTATTGGCATCGCCGCCGGGCAATTACTTTATGGGCCATTGCTCGACAGGTTTGGCCGTAAAAACCCATTATACTGGGGGCTTGGGCTTTATATCGTATCATCAATGGGATGTTTTTTCTCTTCATCGCTCGAAATGCTTATTGCACTGCGTTTTTTTCAGGCGGTGGGCAGCTGTGCTGCAAGCGTAGCCGCTATGGCCATGGTGCGCGATTTGTTCCCGGTTGAGGATAATGCCAAAGTATTTTCGTTGCTGATCCTGGTACTCGGTGCTTCGCCCATGCTGGCGCCTACCGCTGGCAGTTATATTACCGCGGCTTTTGAATGGCAGGTCATTTTCCTGGTATTAACTATTATAGCGGTGCTCATATTGCTGTCCGTAATATTCTGGCTCCCCGAAAGCTATCAGCCCGATCCTGCTTATTCCTTAAAGCCCGGGCCGATTATAGGGCATTTTATAACGGTTTTAAAGGATGCACAGTTTGTAACCTATGCTATAGGCGGCGCGTTCGCTTTCGCGGGTTTGTTTGCCTATGTTTCGTCATCGCCCATTGTGTTTATTGAGGGCTTTAAAGTAAGCGAAAAGCAGTTCGGCTGGATCTTTGCCGGGCTTTCGGTCGGGTTTATCGGTTCAAGTCAGTTAAACAGTGTGCTGATAAAAAAATACAAAAGCGAACAAATGATAGGCGCATCACTTATTTTAATGGTGATTATCTCCCTCGTGTTTTTGGCGGGTTCATTAAATCATTGGTTCGGGATAGGTGGTACTATAGCTATGATATTTGGAGTTTTGTGCTGTGTTGGCATTTGCGCCCCAAATACATCGGCATTATCCCTTGCTCCCTTCTCTAAAAATGCGGGTTCGGCTTCTGCAATATTGGGCGCATCGCAAATGGCGGTGGGGGCCTTGTCATCCATCGGTATTTCGGTAATAAAACAACATAGTTCGCTGCCCATGGCGGCGGTTATGGCGGCGTCATCAATTTTGGCACTTCTGATTGTTTTTATTGGCAAGCGGTTTATAAAAAACAAGGTTGAAGCCAGTGGGGATGTTGTTGCGGCACACTGAACCTTGATTTTAGGATTACTTGCGCTGTTGTTGGTGTTGTCACCAACAACTTCCTATTCGTAGCTCTTATTAATTACGAGCTAATTCAGCATTGCAATTGCATAGCGCAGAGTTGTTGGTGACAACACCAACAACGGCGAGAGCACATTAAACCTTGATTTTTAGGATTGAAGGATTCGCATGATTTTAAATTTACCTTGCACCCGCTGGCACAAGGCTATGTCTCTGGCTTGCATGCAAAGAATTACCTGTTAAAATTTACTTGCCCGCAAAGCTGTAACCTTTGAACCCTCCGGGCCGGTACTTTCAAAAACTATCTTATTTTCGGTTAGTTCCGAAACGTAAAAAACGAAATTGCGGGTTTTGCCATCAGGGAGTTTCTCGGTTACATTCATGTTGCTTCCATTCAGCGTAAAAGAGCCGTGCGACAGGAATTTGCCGCCCCATACAATCAGGAATTTCATTTCGGGCGTAAACTGAATATAAGGTACGTTGGCATCCAACTCGGCTTGTTTTACGGTATCGGGCGGGCTGGCATTTGGATGCTCGATTTTTATATATTTCCATTTGCCGGTAAGCGTCCTAACCGAAACTTCAGGTTTACATGATGCTATAAAAAACACCACTACAGCAAACAATAAAAAGCCTTGTTTTATCATAACAGAAAAATGTTTGGATAAAACTATACAATTGCTTTTAAAATTGAAAGCGAAGGCTTAGTCTTTAGTCTAAAGTCATAAGTCTGAAATGCGGTGAGGAAAAAGAGATCTTTTGACTTCCGGCTTAAGACTATTGACTTTACACTATCTCTTCTTCAAACCTTTATTAGTACGCTCTTCGGCTTGCTTCACTTCGTCTTTTTCACTTAGCGGGCCCTCGGTTTTGATCTCTTTGGCTTGGTGTCCACCCGCTTTTGCCGGACTTATCCTGGTACCTTCTTTTTTGATGTCTTTGGGGATACTCATAGCGGTAATGTTAAGTATTCATTAAACAATAGGATACTTATTTAACTACACCTGTTGTAAAATGTTTCCTGAAAATTATTTAAAAATTTACTTTCTGTGTATCAATTAATTACATGAATTTGACGACGCCCCTGAAATCTTTTTAAGATTTTTCGTAACAAAATATAGTTGCAACTGTCTTAATGACACTATATAGCCAAGGTACTCTTCCAGTTAAGCTATAAGTATTGTGAGGGCCCGCACCTTAAGGGTTCCGTTAATAAAAAAATCAAAAACAATCTTTAAAAAAATGGACAATCTAATTGTTAGTCTGTGGTGGGTTATACCCGTCATAGTGTTATTGCTGATGTACAAATTTGTTTTGCGCGTGTTTTGCGGCATGGTTATCGTTCCTGACGACCGTATCGGACTGGTGATCAAAAAGTTTGCCCTTACAGGTAATAGCCGCCTGCCCGACGGCCGTATCATAGCTACCCAGGGCGAAGCCGGTATGCAGGCCAAAGCGCTTGCCCCGGGTTTATACTGGAAAATGTGGCCATGGCAGTACACCATAGTCATGCAACCTTTTACCATCATTGAACAGGGCAAGCTTGGCCTTGTGAAGGCTAAAGATGGTGCTCCGTTTGATACTGGTCGTGTACTGGGTAAACCGGTTGAATGTGATAAGTTTCAGGATGCTATCGCCTTTTTAAATAACAACGGCCAGAAAGGCCCGCAGGCCGCTTTCCTTACACCAGGTAGTTACCGTATCAATGCATTTTTGTTTGATATTGAGATGGTGCCTATCACGCAGATCCACGAAAATAAAGTGGGGATTATTACCACACTTGATGGTGAACCATTGAATAAAGGTGAGATAGCCGGCGAATCGGTACATGGACATAAAAACTACCAGGATCCGATAGCCTTTATCAACGCCGGCGGCCGTAAAGGGTTGCAGGAGGATGTGATCCTGGCCGGCACCTATTATCTTAACCCATGGTTTGTGAGCGTTGAGCAGGTAGATATGATCTACATCCCTATTGGTTATGTAGGTGTTGTGAATTCGTTCGTAGGCCCCGAAGGTAAGGATACCAGTGGTGATAATTTTAAACATGGTAACATTGTTAAACGTAACGAAAGAGGTGTTTGGGACGAACCGCTCGACCCCGGTAAACACCCGGTAAACATCTATACCCACGCTGTTGAAATTGTACCCACAACCAACATCGTACTTAACTGGGCAGATAGCCGCACCGAGTCGCACGAACTGGATAAGAACCTGTGTACCATTACGGTAAGGTCAAGCGATGGTTTTACTTTTAACCTGGATGTGTCACAGATCATCCACGTGCCACGTAACGAAGCACCAAAAGTGATTGCAAGATTTGGTAAAATGAAAAACCTGGTATCGCAGGTATTGGAGCCAACCATTGCCAACTACTTCCGTAACTCGGCCCAAAAAAGTGATGTGATCGGCTTTCTGGCCAATCGTATCCAAAGGCAAACAGATGCGCGTGAGCACATTGGCCGGGTATTGGAAACCTACAACGTAATTGGTGTGGATACCCTGATAGGTGACATAGTACCTCCGGCAGCGCTGATGAAAACCCTTACCGACCGTAAGCTGGCCGAAGAGGAAAAGGTTACTTACGAGATACAGCGCCATGCACAAATTGAGCGTAAGGAGTTTGAAAGCGCCCGTGCAGGTGCCGATATGCAGCCTGAAGTAGTAAAATCAACCCGCCAGGTTGAGATTAACACCCAGATGGCCGCTTCAAGGGTTGCCGCATCAAAAGGTGAGGCAGAAGCTAAAACCATCAACGCAAAAGCCGATGCCGAGGTAAGGATTACGATAGCCAAGGCCGATGCCGAAGCCAAAACAGTTAACGCAAAAGCCGACGCCAATGCCACAGAGGTAAATGGTATGGCCGAAGGTGCCAAGATCAAAGCCATAGGTTTATCAGAAGCCGAGGTTACCAAACAAAAAACCGAAGCCATGGGTACCGAACAATACGCTATAGTGCGTGTGGCCGAAGCTTTGGCTGCTGCAGGTATCAGGTTGGTGCCTGAGATATTGGTAAGCGGTAAAGAGGGCGGTAGCGGCGGTATGATTGATGCCTTGATAGGTACCGAAATGCTCAAAAAACTACAGATCGAAAACCAGGGCAAGGGCGATGCCACCACTAAAGGCGAATAATTAAAATAGATGCATAAAAATTAAAGGTTGATTATGTAATCCCTTCAAATTATGCATCATGGTTAAGGTTTGTGATGAGAGATTTTTGAGGAAGAGTACAAAATAACTCAAAATCCTAAACCTTTTTATTGAAGAGATCAACGGTTGGAGGTTAGTGGTTAGCCGCTGCCTCCGGCCAAAAGATAATACGTTCTTTATACCTAAACCTTTTTTGTAGTGATCAGAGCTTGAAGATTAGAGATAGTTGCTGTGATAGTATCCGGCTTTATGATTCAACCGCACTGATATAATTGACGAGGCTTTTAACCTAAACCGATCAATGAACAAAGGCATCCCGCGAGGGGATGCCTTTTGTGTTTTATGAGTTAAAGAATCAACAGAATCATCGAATCAAAACTAATCAACGGTCATAGGTCGCTTAGTTTAAATGTGTCCTTAACCCTGATGCCTTTTTCTGTTTGCTGTAAAGTGCAGCATTCATTAACCGGGTCGTGCTCAAAATATAATACGTATTCTTTTTCCAGTGCCTCGTTTAAAAAAAGCTTTTTCTCAGTCAGCGTTTGGAGCGGGAACATATCATAAGCCATTACGTAGGGGATAGGCAGGTGCCCGACAGATGGCAGCAGGTCGGCCATGTACAGGATCTGTTTGCCTTTATAATTAATGAGCGGCAGCATCATTGATTCGGTATGGCCGGATACAAAGCGGATCTCAAAATCTTTCATAAAGTTGATGCCGTCTTCAGTATCAACAAATTTTAGCTGGCCGCTTTGCTGTATAGGAATGATGTTTTCTCTGAAAAAGGAAGCTTTTTCCCGTTCGTTAGGGTTAATTGCCCAATCCCAGTGTTTTAGGTTACTCCAGTAGGTGGCGTTTTTAAAGGTAGGGAGCAGGTTTTCGCCCCCGCGTACAACCGCACCGCCCACATGGTCAAAGTGGAGGTGGGTTAAAAATACGTCGGTAATATCGCCGCGATGAAAACCGAGCGAAGCTAATGAACTATCCAGGCTTGCATCACCGTGAAGATAGTAATGGCTAAAAAACTTTTCGCTTTGCTTGTTGCCTATGCCGGTGTCAACTAATATCAACCTGTTTTCATGTTCAACCAGCAGGCAGCGCATGGCCCAGGTGCAAAGGTTCTTTTCATCGGCGGGATTGGTTTTGTTCCAGATGGTTTTAGGAACAACGCCAAACATAGCTCCGCCATCTAATTTGAAAAAGCCGGTATCGATGGTGTGTAGTTTCATTTAGTTCATGGTTTATAGTCCATAGTCCATAGTCGATGGTCCATAGATAATGGGTGTGACTTATAATGTGCTGATAGGGCTAAATTAGAATAATATTTTAAAGATAAGTTGTGGTTATAAAGTATGAAACTAAAAAGCCTCAAACCAAATGCAATGCATTTAATTTGAGGCTTTAAATATTTATTGTAGCTATAACTATCAACCATGAACTATGATCCATGAACCATACCCCATGAACCAAAAACTACAAGTGGATACACTCGCCGTAAGCTTCGGCAGCGGCTTCCATTACAGCTTCACTCATGGTTGGGTGAGGGTGTACCGATTTGATGATCTCATGACCGGTAGCTTCCAGTTTGCGGGCAGTAACTACTTCGGCAATCATTTCGGTAACGTTGTAGCCAAGCATGTGAGCGCCTAAAAACTCGCCGTATTTGGCATCAAATATCACTTTTACAAAGCCATCTTTAGCGCCGGCAGCACTTGCCTTACCCGATGCCGAGAATGGGAATTTACCAACTTTAACTTCATACCCAGCCTCTTTAGCTGCTTTTTCGGTATAACCAACAGAAGCAACTTCTGGTGAGCAATAGGTACAGCCCGGAATGTTGTTATAATCAAGCGGGTGAGGGTTTTGACCGGCAATTTTTTCAACGCAGATAATACCTTCGGCAGATGCTACGTGTGCCAGGGCCTGGCCTTTCACAATATCGCCAATGGCGTAAACACCTTCCACATTGGTACGGTAAAAATCATCAACCAATACTTTGCCGCGCTCGGTTTTAACTCCGTTTTCTTCAAGGCCGATGCCTTCAAGGTTGGTGGCGATACCTACTGCAGAAAGAACGATCTCGGCTTCAAGCACTTCGGTGCCGGTAGCTGTTTTTACAGTTACCTTGCACAAATCGCCGCTGGTATCAACCGACTCCACATTGGAGCTGGTCATGATGTTGATACCTTGTTTTTTAAGAATGCGGTTTAATCCTTTTGATACATCCTCATCCTCTAACGGAACAATATTATCTAAAAACTCAACTACGGTAACTTTTGTACCTATTGAGTTATAAAAATAAGCAAACTCAATACCGATAGCACCCGAACCAACTACAACCATTGATTTGGGTTGTTGCGGCAATACCATGGCCTGGCGGTAACCGATAACTTTTTTACCATCCTGTTTCAGGTTAGGTAACTCGCGCGAGCGGCCGCCTGTTGCTAATATAATGTGTTTTGCACTGTAGGTTTTAGCTGTACCGTCGGCGGCTTTAACTTCAACAGCGCCTTTGCTTTTCAATTTACCAAAGCCAACAAGAACATCTATCTTGTTTTTCTTCATCAAAAACTGAACACCTTTGCTCATGCCATCGGCAACGTTACGGCTTCTTTTAACAACCGCGGCAAAATCAACTTCGCCGGCGCCGTTAATTTTAATACCGTAATCGGCACTGTGGTTAAGGTATTCAAAAACCTGGGCGCTTTTTAATAAAGCCTTGGTTGGGATACAACCCCAGTTCAAACAGATACCGCCTAATGATTCTTTTTCGACAATGGCGGTTTTTAAACCAAGCTGGGAAGCGCGGATAGCAGCAACATAGCCACCCGGACCAGACCCAATAACAATTACATCGTAATCCATATTATTATTGATATACTTTAATTTCGTTTCAAAGGTAAATAAGCTGCGCGGATTTTTGTGGTTTTTCCGCAGCCCCCTATTTTTTGAATGCCAAAGCTAAGGAAAAGGGCTGAAATCAAAAAATGTACTGTCGGTATATATCACCTGCCACGCGTTATTTATATCTGCGCTGTGTCATAAAAGTAAAGGGCGTAAAGCAACCGTTAAGCCCGGGTATGATTTAAACCATATTATTTGTAATATTTTCATTGTTTTTGACGATTGTTTTATGGTTTTTATACTTATAATGTAAAATGTTGATAAATATATAATAATTGTTAACGTTAACTTAACATTGGTGATTAGTTCATTAATTATCTTTGCGCCAATTAATTAAACGTATAATTAAAAAAGCAATTTATGAGGAAGCATTACCTTCTTTTATTCATTTTTTCGCTGCTCACACTAAACTTTGCGTTCGCGCAAAACGTTACTACAAGTAGCATGTCTGGTACAGTGGTTGATGAAAAGGGATTACCACTCCCTGGTGTAACCATTACCGCGTTACACACACCCACAGGTACTAATTATTCAACTGTTAGCCGCGCCGACGGCCGTTACAACTTACCAAACATCCGTGTTGGCGGTCCGTACACTATCAGTTTTAAATTTATTGGTTTTAATACCTTTAGCCAGGATAACATCACGCTATCATTAGGTCAGGACTTTAAGATCAACGCTAAACTTGCACCTACCAATACCGAACTTAAGGAAGTTGTGGTTTCGGGTGTACAGAACAAGGTTATCAATACTTCAAGAACAGGTTCTCAGGAGATTATTAACCGCGCCCAGATCGATCGTTTACCAACTATCAGCAGGTCAATTTATGATTACACTAAATTAACTCCAACTGCAAATGGTACTTCATTTGGCGGCCGTAACGGTAATGGTAACAACTTAACTGTTGACGGTGCCTTGTTCAATAACTCATTTGGTTTATCAAACACCTTAGGTGGCCAGGCAAACTCACAGCCAATTTCATTAGACGCGATTGAGCAGATCCAGGTTTCTGTATCTCCTTTCGACGTTAGCCAGGGTCGTTTTGCCGGTACCGGTATCAATACCGTAACCAAATCGGGTACCAACGAATTTAAAGGTAGCGTTTACTACTACAAGCGCTCGGCTGGTTTAGTAGGTTTACATACGCTTACTACCGATGTTCAAAAACCAACAGTTGATTATAACCAACGTGGTATCAGCTTAGGTGGCCCGATCATCAAAAACAAATTATTCTTCTTCGTATCTGGCGAGCAGGAAAGGATCAAAGATCCGGCTACTTCTTACACCGCTTTACGCGATGGCCAAACTGCCGGCGGTAGCATTTCACAAGCATCTTATGCTGATTTGACAGCCCTGTCTACCTTCCTTAAAACTACTTATGGTTATAATCCGGGCGCTTTTGAAAACTACCAGTTACGTACGCAATCAGATAAGATCGCTGCCAAATTGGATTGGAATATCGACAAAAATAATACCTTATCATTGAAATATTTCTATTTGAAATCTTTCCGTGATGTGCCTCCAAGCAGTTCAGGTGCGCCTACAGGTGGTCGTGCACCAAGCAGCACTTCGTTGCCGTTCTTTTCATCTTACTATACCATCAACAACAACTTCAATATTGGTATTGCCGAGTTGAACACCCGTATCAGCTCAAACCTTGCCAATAAATTAACTGTAGGTTACCAGGCCCTGCGCGATTTCCGCGAGTCTCCGGGTGGTGGTTCATTCCCATTGGTTGATATCCAAAACCCTAACGGCACTACTTTAACCTCATTTGGTTATGAGCCATTTACTGCCAACAACGTATTGAATACCGATACCTGGCAGGCATCTGATAACTTAACCCTTTACAAGGGTAAACACGAGCTTAACTTTGGCTTATCATACGAGTCGAATAAATTTAAAAATGGGTTCGCTCCTAACTACTATGGTGGTTACCGTTTTAAAAGCTTAGATGATTTTTACGCTTCGGCTAAACAAGGCTTGCCAACTGCAACCCGCTACGATTTCCGTTATTCAGCTTTGCCTGACGGCTCGTTCCCGTTTGCTATTGTAAAATCATATACCATCGGCGCTTATGCTCAGGACAAATGGACAGTTAACGACAACTTTAAATTAACTTACGGTATTCGTTTTGATTTACCGGTTTACAATACTGACAGCCAGTATAATACCAATGCAGCAGCTTTAACGGGTTTCAGGGATGGTTACAAGATCAATACTGCACAGTTCCCTAAAACGAATATTCAAATTTCACCAAGGGTAGGCTTTAACTGGGATGTTAACGGCGATGCCAGCACACAAGTGCGTGGTGGTGCAGGTATCTTTACCGGTCCGGTTCCTTATGTATATATATCAAACCAGGCCAGCAACAATGGTGTACAGTTTGGTTCATACAGCATCGTACCTGGTGCCGGTGGTGTATTGCCAACCGACCCTCGTTTGGTTTTCAGCCCGGATGTTAATAAAAACAGGCCAACTGGGGCTGCTGCAAACACTTCATATAACCTGGTTGTTACCGACAGGAATTTCAAATTTCCATCAAACTTTCGTTTAAACCTGGCTTTAGACCAAAAATTGCCATTAGGCATTATCGGTACTTTAGAAGGTATCTATTCAAAAGATATCAACTCGGTATACTTTGTTAACCTTGCGTTGCCTACATCAGGTCAGGCTTTAAAGGGTAATGATAACCGTATCCGTTACAGCAGTACTACTGTTTATCCTTCAATCCCTGCTGCCCAGGGTGGTAACACAGCGGCGGTGCCTAATATTACTGATGCTATCCTGATGAAAAACACCAGCAAAGGTTATACTTACAGCGTTACCGGCCAGTTACAAAGAACGTTTAAAGAGTTTTACTTTAACGTAGCTTATACTCACTCTGATTCACGTTCGGTTAATGACGGTGGTTCTATCGCCCAGTCAACCTGGAGAGACCGTGTTGTATCCGGCGATCCTAATGCTGATGTTACTTCATATGCTAACTTCTACCAGCCAAACCGTATCATCGCTTCGGTATCATTCCGTAAGGATTATATCAAACACCTTACTACTTCGGTTGGTTTAACTTACGAAAGCGCTAACAATGGTGTTGCTTCATACACTTATAATGGCGACTTGAACGGTGATGGTCAAACTACCAACGATTTGATGTACATCCCTAAAGATGCAAGTGATATCGTGTTGGTAAAAGATAACTTAAATGACCCTCGTACTGTTGACCAAACTTACCAGCAGTTGAACGCGTTTATTAACCAGGACCCATACCTGAGCAAACACCGCGGTCAATATGCTAAGCGTAATGCTTTGGTATTGCCATACTTCCACCTGGTTAACTTTAACTTCACTCAAGATTTATATGCTTCAACCGGTAAAGTTAAAAACACGTTACAGTTTGAGTTTAACATTATTAACCTTGGTAACTTCCTGAACAGGAACTGGGGTAACTTTAAGTTTGTTAACCGTACAAGCCCATTATCATTTAAAGGTGTTTACGCCAACAACGCTAATCCTAATGATCCTAACATTGGTAAGCCAACATTCTCGTTCCCTTACTTTGATGATAAAAACCAAATCCCGCTTACATCAACTTTTGGTAACGGTATTTCGCAGGTATCACGCTGGCAAGCTCAAATTGGTTTAAGGTATCTCTTTAACTAATTGAATTTACCATATGATTTAAAGCCCCGGTCAATTTGCGTGGCCGTTGCGCAACTGAGAAAAGACTCGATCGAATAAAGTTTTGATCGGGTCTTTTTCTTTGATTAACTATTTGGTAGTCAGAGATTTATTTTGTATATTAAGGACATGCAAGGCAAAAAAGATTATCAGGAAAAGCTCTTCATCAGGTTTCAGCTTTCAGACTATGTTCCGGCTGATAACTTCTACAGGCGTTTGAAAGACATACTTGATCTCCACTTTGTTTATGATACAACGGCCAAATATTATGGTACAGAGGGTCAAAAGAGCATTGACCCGGTTGTGTTTTTCAAACTAATGCTTGTTGGTTATTTAGAGAACCTGAATAGCGATAGGCGCATTATTGCTACCTCACGTATGCGCATGGATATCCTCTATTTTATAGGATATGATCTGGATGAAGAACTTCCCTGGCATTCGACATTAAGCCGCACACGCCAGCTTTATGGAGAAGATGAGTTTACAGCTGTGTTTAAACAGGTTCTGAAAAAGTGTATTGATGCAGGTTTGGTAGCAGGTAAAAGACAGGCTATCGATAGCGCATTTGTCAAAGCCAATGCAGCTATGTCAAGTTTGGTCGAACGCGAGATCATGAATGATGCATCAACTTATGGCAAGCAATTGGACGATCATAATGATGAAGCCCCGGCTGGGGACATACCGGATGAAAACACCAAGCCTAAGCCGAGAAAGAACGCTAAAGTTGATAAGAAAGCGAACAGCAAGCGTTACAGCCCATCAGACCCTGATGCCCGGTTATCGGTGAAACCCGGAAAAACAACGCGGCTGAACTATTCGGCTCATGTAAGCGTAGATACACAAAACCACGTTATTACACACATCCAGGCCTTTCATGCAGATAGAGGAGATGCACCATGTCTGCCTGATATCCTTACCCATGTCGCCGGAAACCTTAAAGATAATGGCATGGAAATAGAAGATGTGCTTGCCGATACAGGTTATAGCGGTGAAGCGGCGCTTCTGTTTTTAGCTGATAATCATATTAAAGGCTTCATACCTAACAGGTCAGGATGTCAAAGCAGGGAAAGCCGGCAGGGCTTCAGTTATGACGGGGAGCAAGACCGGTATGTTTGTCCTGAAGGCAAATACCTTACTTTTCACAACTTCAAAAAAGCAGAGAACGATAATACCCATAAGATATATCGTACCAGTGTTAAAGATTGCAGGGACTGTCCGCTTAAAAGCACCTGCGCTAATCTGCAAGGCTTTAAAGTGTTTAAGGATTCCGTAGCTAAAGACCTTTATATAGAAATGCATGAACGCATGCAAACCCGACAAGGGAGCAAGGCCAGGAAAGTAAGACAAAGTACGGTAGAACCGGTACTGGGCACCCTGATCAATTTTACAGGCATGAAACAGGTAAACACAAAAGGGCTCGAATTGGCCAATAAATGTATGATCATGGCCGCCGTTGCCTATAACCTTAAAAAACTTGTCAATGGCGTTTCAACAAAGGTCAGAAGAAGAATAAGAAAAATACCCGGGAACCATTCTGATGCTTTTATTAATACTTTTTCGGCCTGTATCTCAATAACAGAGCACTCATTAAACGCTTTAGGGATGGCGATAAAAGCAAATGGCCGAATAACCATTTGCTCTGCAAATTAATTATTCAGCCATTTTAAGCCCTGTTGCGCAACGGCCACAATTTGCGGCCGGGGCTTTTTTCGTTAGAAATAATTTGATCATATATTTATATTATTTCATAGTGAGTGAAAGTTAATGTATTGGTTAATAATTATTAATCAATACATTAACTTTGTTTTGAATTGTACTTTTATATTTGAATAATACTTAAATTTTATCACCACCTATGAAAACAAATATCAAAATCATCGCGCTAATCCTCTTTAGCTTTTTAATCGGCTTCTCCGTACACTTAGGCTTTACTATGTCAATTGTGTCGTTTGAATTTACGTTATTGAAAGATATATTAAACCCCGGAAATAGCTTTTGGAATCAATTAAATATCTCACTTTTAGTGTTGTTTCATCTTGGATTGTTAGCGCTGCCTTTCATAAGATCATCAAAGTATTATAAAACTCTTTTGATCTTTATTCCGGCGTGTTTCCTGTTAACGGTTTGCACAAATACGGTCATCTTTTTATTAATAGCGCCGGATTTGGCAGTCTCGATGATTCCCTTTATAGTTATGTGGATCATCTGCCTGGTTAAAAACGATAATTCTAAGCGCATACCATATGAGGTGTCGTTGAACATATAAGCAAGGATAAAATTCAATCTAACCAATTATAGCCGGGAGCATTTGCATCGCCTCCGGCTTTTATTTTTTATAAAAGGTGAGCCTATAAGCTTATTGTTTAAGGCTTATAAGTTTTAAATAACCTATCCCAGATGTTGGTATAAAAGCCGAAATTAAAATCAATTTCCAGGTGATGCCGATGGTGAAAAGATGGCGTACCTAAATATTTAAAAGGAGCCATTTTTCGAACAGAGGCGGGAACGGGCTCAATACCTAAATGGCCCATGATACCGAAAAATACGTTGACTGTAAGATAGATCAACACCGCGTAGAAATTGAAGCTATATAAAGCCAGTATTATCAGCCATAGCGAACCAAAGCCTATGGTTTCAACTGGATGGAGAACAAACAGGTCGATAGGGATAGGATCGGCGTAATGATGGTGAAATTTGTGGATCGCTTTATAAATAACTGAGTGGTGGATGAAGTAATGGAAAATGAACATGGCCAGGTCCATCAGCATAAATAAGAGCAAGAAATCAAGAAGGGTGTACCACTTTAACTGGAACGTGAGTGTTATATAGTTGTGCTTAAAAAGCCAATAACCGGCATAGGTGATCGCTGTGTTGATGGCATTGGTTAACATGCATGCCAGAATCTCGTTTCGGCTTGCCCGTTTTATTGGTTTGTTGGATAGTTTTAAGATCAACCATCCGAATAGCAGGGCCAGGGTAGTAACAAAAAGGTTTTCGGCTAAAAATATCGCCCATAATTTTAATGGTGACAAAGTAGCCAAAAACCTCAGCATAAATTTATGTCGTTATTATTTACTCGTACTCAAACACCCCAAACTCTGATGTTACAGTCACTTTCTTGGCATCAGCCTTTTCCACACGGCCAATAACCTGCGCGTCAACACCAAAACTTTTTGAAATACTGATCAGTTCGGCAGCAATGGCCTCGGGTACGTAAAGTTCCATCCGGTGACCCATATTAAATACTTTATACATTTCCTGCCAGCTGGTTTTTGATTCTTCGTGGATGAGTTTAAACAGGGGAGGCACGGGGAACAGATTGTTTTTTATGATATGAAGGCCTTCCACAAAGTGTAATACCTTGGTTTGTGCGCCGCCGCTGCAATGTACCATGCCGTGCACCTGGTTGCGGTAGCCATCCAATATCTGTTTAATGATAGGGGCGTAGGTACGCGTCGCGCTTAAAACAAGCTTGCCTGCTGTTACGGCTTGGCCATTGCCAATATCGATAGCATCGGTAAGGTTTTTACTTCCGGAAAAGATCAGCTCATATGGTATAGCCGAGTCATAACTTTCAGGGAATTTATCGGCAATAGCTTTATTGAAAACATCATGACGGGCAGATGTAAGGCCGTTTGAGCCCATGCCGCCGTTGTATTCTTTTTCATAAGTAGCTTGTCCGTATGAGGCAAGGCCAACAATTACATCGCCGGGCTCAATGCGATGGTTCGAGATCACATCTTCGCGTTTCATGCGGCAGGTAACTGTCGAATCGACAATGATGGTACGTACCAGGTCACCTACGTCGGCAGTTTCGCCGCCGGTTGAGTAAATGCCTATGCCGGCCTCACGCAGCTCTGCTAAAATTTCTTCGGTACCATTAATGATAGCGGCAATAACTTCACCGGGAATGAGGCCTTTATTGCGGCCGATGGTTGATGACAGCAGGATGTTATCGGTCGCGCCAACGCAAAGCAAATCATCAAGGTTCATGATAATAGCATCCTGTGCTATACCGCGCCATACGGATATATCGCCTGTCTCTTTCCAGTAAGTATAAGCCAGTGACGATTTGGTACCTGCACCGTCGGCATGCATAATATTGCAATACTCAGGATCGTTGGTTAAAATATCGGGTACTATTTTGCAGAAAGCTTTTGGGAAAATGCCTTTATCGATATTTTTTATGGCATTATGAACGTCATCTTTGGAGGCTGATACGCCACGCTGATCATATCTTTGCGAAGAAATCATGGGCAAATATAATGCTATTAACCTTAATTTTCAGAAAGAGTGCTACTCCTTATACGGAGTTTAAATTATGAGTGTGACCTGATTAATAAAATTGACCGAAATTGTGTTTCTTTGTAAGAAAATAGACTGGTGTATATGATCAGCCTGTTTTATCAGCTTAATTGAAAACAATTCGCGCTCATAACTCTTCATCAGCAGAATTGGTAGTATATACTTCTTATGTTAAAAACGCTTTCCTACAAAATAAACCGCTGGCGGTTAAAACGCAATAGTCAACGTAACTTTTTAATTTATTGCAGCGTGTTTGTAGGTTTTATGGGCGGACTGGCCGCCGTTGCCCTTAAGTTTTTAGTGCATTTAATGGAAGAGTTAAGCCGGAATATCTCTTCGCACCTATATTATCATATAGCATATGTGTTTTTACCTGCAATAGGCATTTTGGGTACGGTGCTGTATCAGCACCTGATCAACCGCGATAAGATTGAAAAAGGGATAGGTAAGGTGCTCATCAATATCAAAAAGAACCGCTCAAACATCAAAGTCAATAATATTTATTCGCATTTAATAACAAGCTCGTTAACCGTAGGCTTCGGCGGTTCGGCAGGGTTGGAGGCGCCTATTGTTTGTACAGGTACAGCCATCGGTTCAAACGTAGGTAAGTTTTTTAAGCTTACACCCTATGAAAAAACGGTATTGTTAGCTGCAGGGTGTTCGGCGGGTATAGCTGCGGTATTTAACAGTCCTATTGCCGGGGTGCTTTTTTCGCTGGAGATATTAATAGGGGAGATCACCATTCCCACTTTTATACCTTTATTAATAGCCTCCGCTACGGGAGTTGTGGTTTCCAAATTATTATACTCGGGGCAATTGTTCCATTTGGTTACCGAAGGCTGGGCAATGAACGCCCTGCCCTTTTATGTGCTGCTTGGCATATTAAGCGGATGGATAGCGATATATATATCCAAAGTAGGGGGTAAACTTGAAGGAGGGATACTTAAAAAGCAAAACCGATATGTGAGGGCAGTTGGTGGCGGTGTGATATTAGGGTTGATCATTGCTGTGTTTCCTCAATTGTTTGGCGAGGGGTATCATTATCTCACCGAAATATTAAATGGTAATATCAATGTATTAAAGGAAGAAAGCTTTTTTGCCAACTGGCTTTCTGAGCCGCTTATCATGCTGTTATTTATAGGGGCACTCGTGTTTATCAAGATCATTGCTGCGGGTATTACCATTGGTGCCGGTGGCAATGGCGGTACGTTTGCACCTACGGTGTTTACGGGTGCTTTCCTGGGCTTGTTTGTGGCTTATGGGGTTAATCAAACCGGGCTGATACATTTAAACACGGTTAATTTTATTGCGGTGGGTATGGCGGGGGCCCTGGCTGGCGTATTGCATGCTCCCTTAACTGCTATATTTTTGATAGCCGAAATTACCGGTGGATATGTGCTTTTTATTCCGCTCATGATCGTATCGGCTATGTCATACATCATATCGCGCTATTCATCGCCCCATAATATGTACTGGAGCCAGCTGATTCATCATAATAATATTCACCCGGGGCAGGATTATGGCATGCTTAACAGTATAATGCTTGATAGCATCATTAACCGCAAATATACCCCGGTTGATAAACAAATGCCGGTTGGCGAATTTTACCAGGTACTGGCTAAAACCGATGCCAATATTTTCCCGGTGCTTAAAGAGGACGGAAGCCTTGAAGGTGTTGTATTGATAGACGACATTCGCCGGCGCCTGTTCAATAAAGATATCGCGGATGAAAATATAGCCGATATCATGATTGAGCCACCGGCTATAATTGATTATGATCAACCGGCCAGCAGCGTTATGGACACCTTTGATGCCATTGACGTATGGCAGTTACCGGTAGTAAAAGATGAGGTTTTTATCGGCTTTATATCCAAATCGGCATTGCTATCAAAATACAGAGCTGTGATTATTGAACAGCATAAGGCGAGTGATTTGTTTGCGTAGATAGTAAGCTATATAAAATATGAATCAAGGCGACGTGTTTACTTTTTTGGCGGCAGATAATCGGTATAAAGTGATCATCTGTACGAGTATTTACAAAGCGCGGAGCCCGCATTATTACATTTTTGCTGCCTTAACATATGATAATGAAGAGATCCCTGTAATTGAGGATGCCATCAATAGTGGCTTTTGGGGGAAGGCCGTTTATAAGGACGGTAATTTTAAATATCCGGACTCTCAAATTCAATGTATGTGGCAATATCATCCCGAAATTAAGCCTTATTATTTAGGTAGTTACGGGTTACTTATTTGGCGAAAGGATTTTTTGCAGTTTAAGGATAATATGAAGTTTGTCGGCAATCTGAAAATTATTAATGACTTGGATAAAAATGTAAATAGCAGCATGAATGCAAGCAGTTGGTTAACTTTGCAGCGTTTTTTTAACAGTGAAATTTCAAAGGTATTAACATATCGGTCGCAAAAAGTATTTGAGGTACGTTCAGTACTTTGCCAATAGTGGTGAGGTTATAGTGCTAAAACAAAAATGCCGCTAACGTTTAACATCAGCGGCATTTGTATTTTAAAATCAAAGTTCTATTTAATAAACAACAACTCCCTGAATTTTGGCAGCGGCCATTGGCGGTCATCAACCAGTTGCTCCAGTTTATCAACGTGGTAGCGGATAGGCTGGAAGAACGATTTTACCTTTTCATCGTAATCAATAGCGCGCTGACGAAGGTCGTCGATAACGTTAGCTTTTTTGCGCTCGTTAACCATTTGCTCGGTATTGGTTTTAATGAAGTTCACATGCTCGGAGATCCTGTTAATAATGTCCAGCTGTGAAGCATAAGTTGCTTTATCCAGGCCAATATCTTTTAGTCCTTTTACATTTTCAATCAGTTTGCTTTGATAAGCAATTGCTGCCGGGATAATCACGTTCATCACCATTTCGCCAATTACGCGGGCTTCTATCTGTAGCTTTTTGTAGAAAGCATCAAGCAAGATCTCGTGACGTGCATGCGCTTCACGCACGGTAAATACGCCGGTTTCGGCAAAAAGATGTTCCGACTTGTCGTTTATTAAAGCATCCAGCGCTTTTGGTGTGGTTTTAACATTGGGTAAACCTCTTAGCGCGGCTTCTTTTTCCCATTCTTCGCTATAGCCATTTCCCTCAAAGCGGATGTTTTTTGATTCTTTGATGTACTTTTTGATCACCATTAATAAAGCCAGATCTTTTTTCTCGCCTTTTTTCATCAGCTTATCTACATCGTATTTGAATTTTTTAAGCTGATCTGCAACGATAAGGTTAAGAATGGTCATCGGGCTGGCCGAGTTGGCTGATGAGCCTACCGCGCGCAGCTCAAACTTGTTACCCGTAAAGGCAAAAGGCGAGGTACGGTTACGGTCGGTATTGTCAGGCAAAATTTGCGGGATCTTAGGGATGCCCTGCCATAACAGGTTTTCTTCTTTGATTTTTTTGCTGATGCGGGATGTTTCTATCTCATCAAGTACGTCGCTAAGCTGGCTGCCCAAAAATATAGATATAATGGCCGGAGGGGCTTCATTGGCGCCTAAACGGTGGTCATTGTTAACTGATGCAATGGATGCCCTTAACAGATCAGCATGCTCGTGTACCGCTTTTATGGTATTCACAAAAAAGGCCAGGAACATGAGGTTGTTTTTTGGCGTTTTGCCCGGCGATAACAGGTTTTTGCCTGTATTGGTTATCAGCGACCAGTTATTGTGCTTGCCCGAACCATTAAGGCCCGCATACGGTTTTTCATGAAGTAACACCTTAAAGTTATGGCGCCTGGCAACACGGTCCATCAAATCCATTAACAGTTGGTTATGGTCGATAGCGAGGTTAATCTCTTCATATATTGGTGCACATTCAAACTGGGATGGAGCAACTTCATTATGACGGGTTTTAAGCGGGATGCCTAATTGCAATGCTTCGGCTTCCATATCCTGCATGTAAGCATACACGCGCTCAGGTATCGAGCCAAAGTAATGATCTTCCAGTTGCTGGTTTTTGGCCGACATGTGGCCGAATAAAGTACGGCCGGTTAAATAAAGATCGGGACGGGCATTAAATAAGGCCAGGTCAACCAAAAAGTATTCCTGCTCAATACCTAATGACGCGTTTACCTTTTCAATGCCTTTATCAAAATAATGGCAAACATCAACGGCTGCTTTGTCAAGCACGTTCAGTGCCTTTAATAAAGGTACTTTATAATCAAGTGCTTCGCCGGTGTACGATACGAACACTGTTGGGATACACAGGGTACGCGCCATTAAAAAGGCAGGCGAAGAAGGGTCCCATGCGGTATAACCGCGGGCCTCAAATGTATTACGGATGCCGCCACTCGGGAAGCTTGAGGCATCAGGTTCCTGTTGTGCAAGGGCATCGCCCGAAAAACGTTCTATAGCGCCGCCATCTGCGGTGGGCTCAAAAAAAGCGTCATGTTTTTCGGCCGTAGTGCCGGTAAGCGGTTGAAACCAGTGTGTATAATGGGTTGCGCCTTTGCCTAAAGCCCAGGCTTTCATTGCCGAGGCTATCTGTTCTGCCAGGTCGCGCGGAATCGGCTCACCTTTTTCAATTGAATTTACAATTCCCTGGTAAGCCTCTGATGAAAGGTATTCCTTCATCTTCTTTTTATCAAAAACATTCGATCCGAAATAATCGGAAATTTTTGGTGAAGGCGGTTTTACTTCAGGGATAGTTCTTGAAAGTACATCCTGTAAGGCTTTAAAACGGATATTGGACATATTTTATGAGGTTTAAATAAAGGTTAGTGTTCAAAAATATAACTATCCTTTAAAATATCGGGCAAAATTAAGTGAAATATAACATACCACCTAATCATTAAAAAACTGATATAATTTAAAGGAAAGTCTTAATTCTTTTAAAAATTCTGCCTTAAATTAATAAAATCGTGTTTTTTTAATGTTTTTGGGCGTGTTTTTGCTTTTAAAACTGATTAATTGGTGTTTTAAACTGTAAAAATTAAATTTTTCAATTTTTTTTATGATTAAAATGAATTTAGATTGAAAATATCATTTTTAAATGTTTAAAAAATGACATTATAAGAGCCTTGTTTTTGCAATTTTCATAATTTTTCGATTTTTTACCATTAATTTATCATTAATAATTTGTTATTCTTAAAAATACTACCTAATTTCAGAAAATAATTTACGAAAACACACCAATTATTATGCTTTTTATAAAAAAAATGAAAAAGATTAAAGGCAGGATTGAAGATTTGGAGGTGAAAAGGGTTTTGTAATTCAGGATAGCAATCAAACTAAATTTAAATACAACAATCAAACTAATTAATTTTTAAAAAACAATCAAACTAAATTAAACGATGAAAGTAGGTTCTACAAAACACAACTTCCTAAGTGCAGTCCGACAGCTGACACGTGAAAAATGGGCGCTGGGAGCAACCATTTTTACAGGGAAAATGATTGGCTTATTGCTGGTGTTTGCCGCAATGATGGTTTTGCCAGGTGTATTTGGCACAAAAGCTAACGCTGCCGAAACGTACACCGCCCATGAAACAGCGTTAATTAACACGGTTAATACTGTTTGGACACTGGTTGCTGCCTTTTTGGTATTTGGTATGCAGGCGGGTTTTGTTATGCTCGAGGCTGGTTTCGCACGTAAGCGCGAAACAGTGAACGTGCTGATGGAGTGTATTTTTGATACTTGTCTTTGTGGTTTGCTATTTTACGCTATAGGTTATGCCTTTATGTTTGGCAACGGTAACGGCTTTATTGGCTGGGGTGGTGCTGATGGCAAAACCTGGTTCTTCCTTCAAAACACACCTGAAACTTATGGTTCGACCGGTATCCCGGTATTGGCACACTGGATATTCCAGTACGCTTTTGCTGATACCTGCTCAACCATCGTATCTGGTGCTATGATCGGTCGTACCAGCTTCCGCGGCGATATTCTTTACAGTATCGGTATTACTGGCTTTATCTATCCTATTATCGGTCACTGGGCTTGGGGTCCGGATGGTTTCCTTGCTACCATGGGAACTTCAGGCTTCTTTAAATCAATAAGCGCTCAGCCTTTCCGTGACTTTGCAGGTTCAACAGTAGTGCACACTATTGGTGGTGTGGCTTCTTTGGCTGGTGCAATGGTATTAGGCCCACGCTTAGGCAGGATATTTGCCCGCGATGATAAAGAAAAAGGCGGCTTGCCCCCAGGTCACAACTTATTGGTTGCTGCTGTAGGTGGTTTCTTACTTTGGTTTGGTTGGTATGGTTTTAACCCTGGTTCAACATTATCAGCAATGGATATGCAGGGTATCGGCCGCGTTGCTGCTAACACTACGCTTGCTGCCTGTGCCGGTGGTTTTACTGCTATGCTTGCTGCTTTATGGTTTGGCCCAACAAAAGGCAAATTTGATTTAGCCTTTACCATTAATGGTTTCCTTGCAGGTTTAGTTGCTATTACTTGTCCTTGTTACTGGGTAAGCCCATTCGGTGCTATTATGCTTGGTGCTATTTCAGGCTTCATCATCTTTGGTGGCGTTTATTTGATCGAATGGTTCCGTATCGATGATCCGGTTGGTGCAGTATCAGTACACGGCTTTAACGGTATCTGGGGTACAATTTCATTAGGTTTATTCGCTTCAGGTCAATATGGTGCTACAGGCCCAACAGGTGCTGATAACTCTGCTCCGGTAACAGGCTTGTTTTACGGCGGTGGTTTTGATGTATTAAAAGCTCAGCTGATCGGTAGTCTTACTATTACCCTTGCAGTATTCGCGGTTTCATATGTAATGATGTTTGTGATCAACAAATTAGGTCATCCATGGAAATTACGTATCGAAGAGCATGGTGAAACAGGTGCCGGTGGTATCGACGTATTTGACCACGGTATCGAAGTTTACCCAGTTCAGGATGATGAGATCAGCTTAA
Organism: Mucilaginibacter sp. Mucisp73; assembly: GCF_059491465.1. Taxonomy (NCBI): domain Bacteria; kingdom Pseudomonadati; phylum Bacteroidota; class Sphingobacteriia; order Sphingobacteriales; family Sphingobacteriaceae; genus Mucilaginibacter; species Mucilaginibacter sp. Mucisp73. The sequence continues at coordinate 1,279,881 of NZ_CP168507.1, forward strand.
GCGGCCTTTTTGATAATGGCGCTAAGGTTGCTTCTGAAGCCTGATCATATAGGAGCTTAACAGCTTAAACAAAGATATTGATGCCTTGTGCGGTTGGAGAGTGGTAGTATTAGCCTGTTGCCTCAGTTTAAAGTCGGGAGTTTATTTCTGACTTTAAACTAAGGTGGTGGCTTAAGACTAAACAGCATTTCATATTAAAACAACAGTAGTTGTTTAAATGGACGTTGCCGTTGCCAATCGTGCAGGGATTTTTTATGCCGACACATAAACTATTCTTTTAACTGCAAGGTATTGATAATCAAATAATAACAGTGTATCTCCCCGAAAAAAACAACAATTAACAAATAGTTTATCAATTCACAATTAAATCGTTATCATGAAAAAAGTATTTCTACTCTTCTCATTTTTTTCAATTGCAGCCTTTACGGTTAAAGCTCAGGACACGGTTAAAACAACCTCAGATTCTCCTCTGGTGATCTACGGTTCGGTAGATACCTATTATAAATATGATTTTTCTGATAAGGGTTCGCAAATCCCTACCAGCTTTGCAAGTGACCATAATTCAGTATCAATTGGTATGATTGACCTGGGCTTGAAGAAAAAAGTTGGTAAAGCAGCTTTTGTGGGCGAGCTTTCATTTGGTCCGCGTGGCCAGGCCCAATCAATTCCTAATGGTCCTAATGGCGATTCATTCCATATTCAAAATTTGTATGTATCATATGATTTAACCGATAAATTAAACCTTACCGGTGGTTATATGGCTACCTTTATTGGTTATGAGGTTATTAGCCCGGTAGGTAACTTTAACTACTCTACTTCCTATTTATTTACCAATGGTCCGTTCCAAAATCCTGGTGTTAAATTAACTTACGCGTTTAGTGATAAAGTAAGTTTAATGGCCGGTATTTTTAATGATACCTGGAACAATTATACTTCAACGCATAAGGTAAATACTTTCGGCTCACAGTTGTTTGTATCTCCTGTTAAAGGATGGACTGCTTATCTTAACCTTGCTACCGGAAGTACTTCAGGTACCGAAGTTGATTTAACAACCGCTTATCAAATTACTGATGCCTTTAAACTGGGCTTAAACGGCGCTACTTATTCAGCTCCGCATGATGGCGGCGGTTTTAGCGGCGTTGCTTTATATCCGCAGTTAGCAGTATCAAAAACAGTAACTTTAGGTTTAAGGGGCGAGTACTTTAAAACTAAAAAAGGTGATTTAGTAACTTTAGGCCCTCCTCCGGGACAAAATGTTAAAGCATTTACCTTTACTGCAAATATCAAATCAGGCCCGCTTACTTTCATTCCTGAAATCAGGTTAGATCACGGCTCATCTACTTCATTCCTGAACCACTCTGGCGATCCTTCGAAATCAGCCGGTCAGTTTGCTGTAGCTGCTGTGTACGCTTTCTAAAAAAAATAATTTAATCTATTTTTATCACGAGCCGTTCCGGAATTATCCGGAGCGGCTTTTATATTTGTTACATGAAAAAGATATTATTAGGCTTTGTCGGTCTCCTTTTTTCATCCGGCGCTTTTGCGCAAAAGGATTCGCTGGCTTTTGATGAGAATAATAAATACATTTATTATAAAACGGTTGACCAGGCCGGCTCCATTGCAGATTCGCTTTATAGCAGGGGATTGTATTTTTTAACTAAGGCCTATCCTAAAAAGGTGCTTAAACTGGCAAAGGCCGATAAGGATGGCAATGCGCTTACCGGTACGGGTATTTTTTTGGTCAACAAAAAAGGCCTGATGGGTAATAGTGAAGGCGGTGAGCTAAGCTATACGCTTAAAGTAGAGGTAAAAGATGGCAAATACCGTTATTGGTTAACGGATTTTGTTTATCAGCCATATCAGCGCAACCGTTATGGTAATGTGGAGCATATGCATGGCAAGGACGTCGCCCTGGAAAAGGCATCCGAAAAATTATCAAAGGTTGATTTTAACGCCTGTTTAAACCAGGTGCTGAGCAACAGTAAGCATGTAGGTGATAATTTAAAGGCTTATATGCTTAAAACCTCGTCGCTTGAGAAGCCTGCGGAAGTTAAAAAAGTAAAAAGGGTATCTACTAAAGAATGGTAATTTTTTTGAGATTGCAGTTGCAGTAACTAATGCGCAAGATGAAATAAAAGAGCCGCACGCTGTAAAGGGTGCGGCTTATTTTTTATGTTGTTAATTGAGTTTAATCAGGTAGGGTAGGATCTGGTTTACAGTTCTTCGTCGTGCTGACTGATGTCCAGGCCCGCAAGCTCTTCTTCTGGTGTTACACGCAGTGTGCTGATCATGTCGGTGATCTTTAATAAGATGAATGAGCCGAAGAAAGCGAAGGCTGATACGCCTACAAGGGTAATTAAGTGAATGATGAAAAGGTGCGTTTCGCCGTAAAATAAACCATTGCCGGTTGTATTGGCGGCGTTTACGTTTTGGTGTGCAAATACACCGGTTAATAACATGCCTACCATACCGCCTACGCCATGGCATGGGAATACATCGAGGGTATCATCAATGCTGGTTTTTGTTCTCCAGATCACAACCAGGTTACTTACTACTGCTGCTACGATACCGATAATTAATGAATGGGGAATAGTTACATAGCCCGCTGCCGGGGTGATAGCCACCAAACCTACAACCGCGCCGATACAAGCACCTAATACACCTGGTTTTTTACCGCGAAGGATATCAAAGAACATCCAGGCCATAGCAGCCGCGGCTGATGCTGTAGTGGTTGTTGCCAAAGCGGTTGCTGCTAATGTGCCCGAGCCAAGGGCCGAACCCGCGTTAAAGCCAAACCAGCCAAACCATAATAAGCCTGTTCCTAATAATACATAACTGATCCGGGCCGGGTTATGAGAGGTTTCATTACGGCCTTTTAAATATATGGCTGATGCCAAAGCTGCCCAGCCTGCACTCATGTGCACCACGGTGCCGCCGGCAAAGTCAAGTACACCTTTTCCGAAAAGGAAGCCTTTTGGATGCCAGGTAGCGTGAGCCAAGGGGGCATATATAAACACCATGAACAGGCAAAGGAAAATAACATAAGAGTTGAAGCGGATCCTTTCGGCAAACGCGCCGGTGATGAGGGCCGGGGTAATAACCGCAAATTTTAGCTGGAACATAGCAAATAGTATCAGCGGGATAGTTGGGGCCAGTTCCCAGGTGGCGTTGCCCAATGTGCCTTTCATCATAAAGAAAGTGCCGGGATTACCGATAAAGCCACCAAACTCATCTTCGCCAAAGGCGAGACTAAAGCCGAATATTACCCATATAACAGTAATTACACCCATACAAACAAAGCTTTGCAGCATGGTTGACAGTACGTTTTTTTTGCTCACCATACCGCCATAAAAAAATGCCAGGCCAGGGGTCATGATCAGTACAAGGGCGGTACTTACTAATAGCCAGGCGGTATCACCTGTATCAATTTTGCTGTCTTTAATGGTTGTAAGCGTAACTGAAGGGTATAGAAGGGCTAATACAATTACAATTAAAAGTATGCCGAAGGGTATGAATTTTTTCATGTTTTGGGTTTAAGGGAGGAAAAAATGGAGGTTTGAATAATACTGCCCGATATCCAATCAAAAATACCGGACAGCATTAAAACTAAATTTTTTTAAAAAACAATAAATCCTGCATGCTTAATCAGAGCATGAGGGTTGGTTTATTGTTTTTTGCCTACCAAAAATCGTGAAACGGAAAAAGGATGAGTTTGCGGAACCTGGAGAGCTTACTTGTATCCAGTTCGCAAATGAAATCAAGGTATTTAAATTTAATGGCGTAGCCGCCGGGCATTGCTACAAAGGCCTGTAAAGAATGTGCACCCCTATGCTGGTGTATATTAATAGCGGGCGTGAGTGCATTATTGAGTGCGAATTCAAAATTTAACGGGCGATGATGCGGGATTGTCGCAGATATCGTCGTTTTTTTTGTGGTTTTGTGGTAATAATGGTATAATCCACCCTTAGCGGATGCAGTTAAGCCACTAAAGAGTAAAAAAAATAAGGCGATAAGTTTATAAAGCCTGTTAACCATATCTAAAAGTAATAAAAAAATAAAATAACTGCACTTTTTTTTAAAATATTTTAAGTTTTTGATGGTTTATATATAAAAATTAAGTTTAAATGAATGTTTTTGTGCTGTTTTTATTTAATTGATAAAAAAAATGGACTTGGTTATTGATTTTTAAACAGATTATTATGATTTGATGGTTTTTGCAGGAAGATGAAAATTTGATGAAAACTTAGGCGAAATTATTTTTGATAAATTTGATTTTATACAAAATATAATATAAGTATATTCGTTATAACTGAAATTTAATTCTGAAAATATGCTTATCACCAAATTTGATTTGTACAATGCCGAGTGGCTCGACCTTGTATTTGACCATCGCAACAAAAATTACGGCGCTTATGAATTAAGACAAAGCTATGGGCGTACCATGACAAAATCCATGGGGATCGCCTTTGCGGCAGTAGCCCTTTTATCGGCTGCAGCCATTATTTTTAAGGCAAAGCCGAAGCCAATTGATAATAGACGGACAATTGAAGTGACACTTGATCCTTCCATCCCCAAACCACCTGTTGAGGCTAAACCTAAGCAGCCGGATGCTTCAGCACCGGTTGAACATCAAAAGCCCGATGCTCCTATTGAAACTAAAGGCTTTACTACTCCGCATATAGTTCCAACTGATCCGCCAACAGACCCGCCAACTATTACCGATTTGAAAGATGCAGCTATTGGGCCGGCTGATGTAAAAGGAACTCCTGGAGGAAACACTGTTATTGAGCAGCCTCAGCAAGGGGGAGGTGGCGGTGGCGCCGGAAAAGGAGAGGAGGTTGTTACTGATTTCGGTGGGCTTGAAGTTATGCCCGAACCCGTTGGCGGGGCTGCAGCCTGGGCTAAGTTTTTGCAAAAAAACCTACGCTTTCCGGGAGCCGCACAAGATGCGGGTGTTTCAGGCAAAGTTCTTCTGAGTTTCATTATTGAAAAAGATGGCACTTTATCAAATATAAAGGTGGACCGTCCTGCCGGCTATGGTTTTGATGAGGAAGCTTTACGTGTACTTAAATTAGCCAAAGCCTGGAAGCCTGGTGTGCAAAACGGCCAGAATGTACGGGTTAGGTACAGTATCCCAATAAGCTTTCAGTTAGCGACAGAAGAATAGGTAATAATTTGCTGTGTGTTTTTAATTAAATGTGTGTTATATGGTAGCTAACTGTTTCGGCCCCGCTTACGCGGGGCTTTTTGTTATCCATCATGCCTCCCGGAAGTTGTTTATGAACAGGTAAAACATTTTTTTGGTAGAGACGCATGTGATGCGTCTCTACCAAAAAAAAACAAAATGCGCCATTGCAAATAACCACCCTGGGGAACCCGGAAAAAGTTGCGGTGATGTATAAAATAGGTTTTAACGATGGTGAGCGGGGGGGGGGCGCGTTAGTGATAAGAGCGGATACCGGCCAATGAGCATAAGGCCTGCAGGCGTATGAGCGTATAGCACGGCCGCAGGCAACGCCCATATTTATAATATTGATCGAGAAAACACATTTAACGAATCAGTAACTTACAGTCGCGGTATTATAAGTAATGAAACTATGAGGCCTTATCTAATAAAATCTTAATCAGGCTGTTTTCAAAAAGCCTCTTAATACCTCATTATATAAAGACTGTGCCGAAACTATCGCCGAGTATTTTCCACTTTCTGTTATTACAATAAAAGGATCTTCATTGGCAAACAGGGCGTTTGTTTGCTGCTCATTATCCCAGTTTTTGTCTATCTGTTTTTTTATCAGTACCGGCTTAAATAAATTATCAAGGTGTACGGTGCTGATATGCTTTGCGCCGCCCGTGCTTTCAATAGTTTGGCCAAGTTCGTTTTGTAAAAGTTGCTCGGCTAATAATTCGTTAGGTAAACCGGTGGTGGTTGAAAATGCCATCCAGGCGTGGCTTAGGGCAAGGATACCCTGCATCCAGGGCGGTGGCGGCGGAGCATTATAATAACTGCCGGGCGGCAAGAGGGCTAAGGGGCCTAATAATGCCCATTGCGCGGCAGCCGCACGGGCGGCATAAAAGGTTCTTAAATATCGCGGGTCTTCTTTTAGCAGCTGTTCCAGGAGGTCGCCGGGGCGGGCCCAGCCTAAATAAGTTTGCTCTCTTGCTTCGACAGTTGCTACAAAAACAATTTTATCGGGTTTTTTAAGGCGGTCGGCGCCGGCCAGCAAAACTAACAACCGGGTTTCCCACCAGGCGTGCCCATCTTCAAGGTCGATCACCGCGACGCCCGAAGAAGTAGCCGCGCGCAGTGTTTCGAGGATATTGGAGGTGCCGCTGTCGGCAACATACTGTCCCCGTACCCCAATATTGGCGGGCACGGTAAAACCCGAATTTGACAGTTGCTGGATTTTTGAAAAGTCGATCTTGAGGTCGCCATAGCCTATGCTGCCCCCGCGCTCAATAACTACGTTGAGGATTGCGAGGACGATAGGGAGCAGGCTAAGGATAAAAATTCCGATCAAGACGGTGTTATTGGCCGAGTCGGCAGGCCAGCCTGTATAAACACGGAGCACCCCCGTGAGCAGCAGGAGTACCAATAAAACAACAACGGCGGTAATGATACTCACCTTTGGCGTAAACGGCCAAAAACTATGATCACGCGGTTTCATTTATTTCGCCAATTGTGCTTGCGTAAATTCTAATTGCTGGTTGGTATGGTTTTATTGTTGTTAGATGAATGAAATTATATATAAATTATTGAAAAACAATGCGTTAAATCACGTTTTAGGTGTGCGGTTTTTACGCGAATGTAAAAAGCGGCGTTATTTTACTGACAGCTGAGCCTGAACAGGATTATTTTGCACCTTCAGGAGCAGCCTGGGCCATTTCCCTTATGGAAACCCAGCCGTAGGGACTGTTTTTATACCTGACAAAAACGGTCATTGACCGACCCCGGCCTACAGACGACTTGCCGCCATTTACCGGTGTTGCCCTAAACGCGAATATGCAGGTTTCGATAATGGTGTTGCCATTAAACGCGGTACTTTCAACCTGGTTCTGGATTAATTCCATCCTGGATGTACGGAACATGGCCGTTAACTGCCGGGCCAGCTGCGTGCGGCCGGTAACCACATTGCTGCCGCCAAAATATTTAACAATATCGGGATGGTGCAGCGCTACTATAGCCTTTACGTCACTGTGAGCAAAAGCCGTAGTAAAAGCGGCCTTGGTTTTTTGAAGGGCAAGTTTGTCGGCGGCAAGGTTATCGCTTTGGGGTGCTGACGAGCAACCGCAAAATATTAAAACGATGAAAATAAGGCAGCGTGATGTTTTCATACCGGCTATTGGTTTTTGATAACAAAATAGCGAATGTTAACGGTATGGATTTCGGAAATTGATGATTGTATTGGGATAATTGACGACATGCGGGTTGGGAGGGGCGAGTGGGGCGTATATTGATATAGTGTGCATTGAATCATTATAATTTATTTACCCATAATACTTTACCATAGGTTTCATTTGTTAACTTTATAAATCAATCTTAACCTATATATGAAAATACTTACCGAACCCATCGGGAGCATTCCGCGCCCGGTTTATTTGCAACAAGCCGTGACCGCCTTTGCGGGCGGACAAATTAAAGCCGACGAATTAAACAACCTGTTCGACCGGGCTACACGGGAAACTATTCAGGAACTGGAAGCAACAGGTTCACCCGTGATTAGTGATGGCGAGCAATCAAAACCAAGCTTTGTTACTTACCCAATGCAGGGTTTTAAAAACTTTGCTGCTGATGGCGTGGTGATCCCCTTTGCTGACGGACATACCCGCCAGTTACCCAAACTAACTGCCGGCCCATTTCATTACACTACTTTTGCAAACTCATACCTAAACCAAGCCAAAAAGTATGCTAATTTGCCGGTGAAGCAGGCTGTTATTTCCTGCTCGGCCATGAGCCTGCTTTATCCGCAGGAGGGCATCGACGGTTATTCGCGCGATCAGTTCCTTGCCGATTTGGTGAACGATGCGGTGTATGATATCCGCTCATGCCTTGAAAGCGGCGCTTATAATGTACAAATTGATTTTACCGAAGCCCGCTTGGCCATTAAGTTAGACCCCAGCAAACAACTGCTATCGGCTTTTATCGACCTCAATAACAAGGTGCTCGACCGCTTCACTGCCGAAGAACAGAAGAAAATTGGCGTACACACCTGCCTCGGCGGTGATCATGACTCAACCCATAGCGCCGATATTTCTTATACGGAACTGCTCCCGCTGCTGTTTAAACTCCATGCCGGTAATTTTTACCTGGAATATGCTGCCGAAAAGGATAAGAAAACGGTGCTTAATGCTATTAAAGAAAACCTTGGAGCAGGCCAGCGGGTATTTCTTGGTGTTACCGATGTGATTAATCCCAGAATAGAAACTGCCGAAGAAGTAAGCGACCTGATCCTGGAAGCTGCGCAGGTGATTCCCATCCAGCAGCTCGGCACTACCGACGATTGCGGCTTTTCGCCATTTGGTGATGATACTTCAACTGCGAGGGAAATTGCTTTTGCCAAGATCCGCGCCAGGGTTGAGGGGACTAAGCTGGCGGAGAAGGTATTGGGGAGGTAGAAGGTTTAAATATCTGATACTGATTCAAGTTTAGCGATAGCGTAACCTGGACCTAAAACAATGTAATCATCCTGCTTGCGGTTTAAGTTGATATTTTTTTTTATGGATTTGTGTTAAGCTGAAAGCTTAACACATTTTAGGAGCTAACTGTATTTGGTGCTGAAAAAAAGGGAATAAAAACAGCACAGCCGTTACTATAAAAGTATCGGCTGTTTTAATAAATTTAAGTGCGAAAGAAATTTTTATATGGCTAATTATACCAAGTTGGGCACAATTTAAGGAGTTGTGCTCCAAAGCGCCGGATAGCCTCATTTGCTGCTTAACACATATGAGAGATTGTGCCTTTTAGTGTTCCAATGTTTCCTGGGCTTTTTTGATCCAATCGTCTTTTTCCTGCAAATAAACGGCGGGCTTTATACCCGTTTCATCAATTCCCTGGCCTACATCCACGCGGCGGCTACGCGAGGAAGAATAATGAAGAACGTACGGCATGCAAGAAAACGGAGCTTGTAGTACGTTGGAATAATCGAGCGTTCCTGATGTGTTCTGCCCCATCAGCGTAACTTTTTTACTTTGGCGACTTTGTAGTAAAAACTCTTCGGTAGTACTGGCGCAATTATTATCAATTAATATAACAACCTTAGCTGGGTTGGGCTGTATTTTGTATCCGGTGATGTCAAAATCGTTAGCATTCATTACCATTTTACCCCTGTTTGCTTCAAGCGAGGCAACTGTTTTTCTGAGCGATTGTTTGTTTTCTTCGGATCTGTCATTGTCATTTAATATATTTTTCCAGCCGGCTATATTGGCATCGGTAGACAGCAGATCATTACCTATATGTTTAATCGGGCCGGTATACACCAAATCCATTAAGGGGGTAAAGGTATAGTCGGCGCCGCCGCCATTGCCCCTTAAATCTAAAACCAAATTAGGGGTGTTTGAAAGTATCGCTGTATTTGCCTTAACAATAGAATCAATGTTTGTTGCATTTGACGGAGAAAAGGTTGATATTTTCAAATAGCTGGTTTTATCAGATAGTTTACGGAACGCCACCGGCTCGTATTTGGATGAGGCGGACTCAGTAACTGTAGTCCCCTCGCGATGCCAATCGCCATAAATCCGGTTGCCTTTAAAATAAAACCCTTCTACTTTTGGCATCCCGTTAAGTATATATAATATACCACGCCCAATACTGTCATTAACCATTTTAGCTTCCCATTTGATCATGCCTGGTTTCCATCCCGGCAGGTTGGAGCTTATAATCACAGCCAGATAGTCGTGCAAGGGTGTTTTATCTTTTATTACCGCTATCTTATATTTGGCCGGATCATGAAAATCATAAATACCCTCAAAGCCTTTGGATTTTCTTAATTCGGCAATTTTTTCTGCTGTTATAGGAACGATCTCCCGGTTTGCTATATACGCCGAATCAATTTTAGTTGCATCAAATTTAACACCAACGGATACATGGTGATCTTTAAATTTGTCAAGGTATTGGGCGATGATCAGGAGACAATGTTCATTGGCATGAGGCTTTTTTGCAAGCCCGATATATTCACTGAGCATTTTATCGTAGCCGGCTTTAGTCATCAGTGCCTGCTTGTCCTTAAAACCGGCGTAATTCTTTTCCATAAAGCCGGCGATATATTTTACTTCGGTTTCACAGTTACAGGTTTGCGAAAAAGCACGGCAAGCGATAAGTGTTAAAGTAAATAGTAAGGCGATTTTTCTGATCATTGCGAAAGGCTTAAGTTTTACCGTAAGTTACAATAAAACACTTTACTTCAAAGCAGAATAACAAAATAGTTACTGAAAATATATATGCTATGCATATTTATGACCCGAACGCGGGGCACAATCAAAGACGCTTGCGGGAGCCTCGATTGTATACCTCAGATATGCAGCTTGATATTCATATTTGATGTTACGCTGTTGCTAAACCTTCGACCAGTAAACGATCCCCCCAAATTATTTTACCGCCATTTTCTTATCATACTCATCCTGCAGTTCATTTATTTCATCGTAATAATTCTTCTTATCAGCAAAAACCATCGGATTATAAGGGCTGCCGGGCTTGTGTTTGCTGAGGAGATCAAATTGGGAACCATGGGATGCTAACCAAAGATCAAATTTTAACCCCTTCATTGCTTTTAAGGTATACGCATAGTCATTGGCGATGCCGGGATAGGAAGAGATATCTGAAAACTTTTTATCGGTAACGATAGTGGGCATGTTGGCGATCAAAACCCTGTAGTTTCGTTTATTATCTTTTACATCAAATAAATAGCTGCAGGACCCTTTGGTATGGCCCGGATGGTGAAGTACAGTTAGTTTCATGTTCCCCAGCTTAATACTATCGCTGTTGTGTAAAATACGGTCTGCTTTTACAGGCCTGAATGTGCGCACATCCCCTTTAAGATCATAATCGGAAAGCCCCCCGTCGGCTGCTACCGCCGCGTCGCCTTCATCTACCATCATTTTGGCTTTTGTGATCTTCTTTATTGCCGCCATCGCGCCCATGTGATCAAAGTGTGCCTGGGTTGTTAAAAGGATTTTTGTGTCTGAAATCCTGAATCCCAGGGTTTTGATATTTGCTGTGATTTGCTGTTCGGAAGACGCAAGCCCGGTATTGATCAGGATATTGCCCGCTGAAGTGGTGATGAGATAACAAGCCAGATCGGCAGTGCCCACATAATAAAGATTGCCCGCGATTTGAAAAGGCGGAAAGGAGCGGGTCCATTCCGGGTGCTTTGCTGCTGATGGTTCCAGTACTCTTTGCGCCTGGGCTATTAAAGCGTTGCAGAAAAATAATAACAGGATAAGCGTTTGTTTCATTTCATCAATCTTTTAAAGGTGAAAGGATTTATTTATGCGCGCATTGTGCTGCAACAAAAATGCAACAAACTCGAAAGTATTTGCAACATACGCGTAAGTGTTTTTTTTACCGGTAATGTAGCTTTGTAAGCTAATTGCATTTGCGTTATAGCCCCGGCAACAAAGCCTGCAATTTACACTAAACCTAATATCCATTAAATACCCTATGAAAAACACTTATCCATCCGGGCTTTATAGTCTGTCGATTAATGCTTTGAAAATCAGTAAATTAATTATTGTTTCTGGTCTGTTGCTTTTTGCCGCCTGCAAAAAGGACGCGCCATCTGTAACTAAAACAAACAATGGTGCAGATACAATCGGTAAAGGAACGGGAACGGGCACCGGAACAGGCACAGGTGGAGGAGGGGGGACCGTTATCGACACCCTAACCCCCAGCAAGGTTGCTGTTGCCGCTTTAGATGATGAGGTAAATACCTTTATGACTACTTATGATGTACCGGCGGTATCCGTAGCGATTACCAAAGGCGAGAAACTGGTTTACCTGAAAGCTTACGGCGTAAGCGATAAATCTAAAAGTACCAAAGCTGTTATTAGCGACCGTTACCGGTTGGCCAGCTGTTCAAAACAATTCACGGCGGTTGCCATCATGAAACTGCTGGAGCAGGGCAAAATAAAGCTATCGGACAAAGTATTTGGCGATGGCGCTATTTTAGGTAAAACCTATGGTACTAAAGCCTATGGTTTACACATTACCGATATTACGGTTGATGAGTTGCTGCACCACACCTCAGGCGGCTGGGGGAATGAAACAGATGACCCGATGTTCAGTAACCCGACAATGACGACGGCGCAGCTCATTACCTGGACTTTAGATAACCGCCCGCTCGATCATGTACCGGGCACCAATTACGACTACTCTAACTTTGGATATTGCATATTGGGGCGTGTAATAGAAAAAATTACCGGAAAAACCTATGCTGAGGCTGTAAAAACATTGGTTTTAACTCCAATCGGAATTACTGATATGACTATTGGCGGCAACACACTGGCCGATAAACAGGCTAAAGAAGTTACCTATTACGGTCAATCCGGAGAGGATCCTTATGCTTATAATATTACGCGGATGGATGCGCACGGGGGCTGGGTTGCTACCGCTGCCGACCTGGCCAGGTTCCTGGTTTATATTGATAAATTTCCCGTAAGGCCAGATATCCTTACCCCGGCTTCGCTAACCACCATGTATACCGGCTCAACGGCCAATGCAGGTTATGGATGCGGTTGGGCCATTGCAGGCGATAGCTATTTTCACCAGGGAAGCTTGCCGGGTACGGCTACAGAACAAGCCCGTTTGGGTAACGGGTTTAATTTTGTGATCCTGACCAACACACGCAGTTTCAAAGCTAATTTCGATTTTGCCCTTGATCAGATCTTCTGGAAGGCGTTCGCCAAAAACCCAACCTGGGCTACAGGGGATCTGTTTCTTAAATAGTAATAGTTAATAGTTAATTGGCTGCATCCCCTCACCGGTTGGGAGACCGGTGGGGGATGACTTATTTTTGCTTCAGTTTTGCAAAGAAATCGGTAATAGTGCCAATAACCGCGCATGGCGAATTGGTCGGGCAGTTACTAACTACCGGAACATAAAAAATCTTCCTGCTGGCGGCCTGCCCGTCGGGACTTATCTCTATAACATAGGTTTCCTCACTCATACCGCCGCAATTGCATTCCCGCTTGTTGATGTTTTCGAAGTTTTTGGCGGTCAGCTTGTTCATGAAGTTGTTCATGGTGGCATCAGCTATGTATTTGCCGTTTTCGGCCGATAAAGGTTTGCCTATTTGCGCGTGCGGTATTTTTTTAAAGTAATAACACTTAGCTGCCGAAAGTGCTATGGCCTTAACCTTATGGTCTTTTTTGTTGTGCGGATTATACCGGTAAATCACAACCTGCTTTGAACTGATATTTGATGGAGATTGGTTGGCGGTCTGGGCAAAAGCATTGCCAGTGCTTATGATAAGCAACGCTTTCGATATGATTTTTATGAATATTGACATCGGTTTAAATGGTGTTTGCAGGGGGCGTGCTTTTTTTGTGTCTTATATAAATAGCCCTTCATTACCTTGACTGAAATGCCTGCAATACGCTTGTCCGGCATCAGAAAGGTGGAGGTTGTTGTAGGTTATGTTTAGTTTGGTAATTGGTTGATTAAAATTAGGGATTTGTTGGGGGAATGGCAATTGTTAGTTGTTGTGAGGTCATTAATACGTCGCGCTTTTTGCGTGTGCTGCACATTCGCGCCGGTAGGGCAGATTAATTGCTGTTATTTACCCCTTTGCTGTCGCAAGCGTCCTCATTTGTGGATGTTATTTAGATATTTGGTTTGCGTACTCAAGTGTTATAAGCGCAGCAAAAGATAAATTTCTTATTTGTCTAAATCTATTCAATACGAGCTTAAACATATGAAGTGATGATCAGGAAAACTTTCGAATTGATATCTTTGGCGGACGGGCTAACAGCTGCCAACGTAAGATGATTCAGATTGAACCAAATCATCGTAGCAGCAGTTGCGCTCAACTTGAAGTATGTATATTGGTCATGATTCAAAAACACAAACTAAACTTTAAATATAAATTAGTAAAGGTCAATTAGATCTGTTATTTATTAACACATATAATGTTATTCAATTCTATAGCGTACGCATTTTTTTTACCGCTGATATTTTTTTTGTACTGGATAGTATTGAAAAGGTCAAAAACAGCTCAAAATGGACTCTTGTTAGTAGCCAGCTATGTTTTTTATGGCTGGTGGGACTTTCGCTTTTTATTTTTATTGATCTTCTCCACGCTTTTAGATTATTGTTCGGGAATCATGATTTATCAAGCCCGCAGTTCTCTTAAAAAGAGAATTTGGCTTTTCTCCAGTGTTATTATTAATGTTGGTTTTTTGGCGGTTTTTAAATATTACAATTTCTTTATTGAATCATTTTATGACATAGTTCAACCGCCGGGGGGGCAGGTAATCAATTGGACATTAAAGATCATTTTACCGGTCGGCATTTCATTTTACACTTTTCACGGCTTGTCTTATGTATTTGATATTTATAACCGGAAAACTGTTCCCTCAAGGAATTTCATAGACTACTCGCTGTTTGTTAGTTTTTTTCCATTATTGGTAGCGGGCCCGATCGAACGAGCTACCCATTTATTGCCTCAAATTAGCGCAAAACGAGAATTTGATTACAAGAGCGCTAAAGATGCTTTGCGACAGATCTTATGGGGATTATTCAAAAAAGTTGTAATTGCAGACAATTGTGCACGCATCGTAAATGAGATATTTAAAACCCCCGAGATTTTCAAGGGCAGCACATTGCTCTACGGAGCTGTATTATTCGCATTTCAGATTTACTGCGATTTCTCAGGTTATTCTGACATTGCGTTAGGCTCCGCACGTCTTTTTGGGATTGAACTGATCAGGAATTTTAATTATCCTTATTTCTCCAGAAATGTGGCTGAGTTCTGGCGACGTTGGCATATATCGCTTTCTACTTGGTTTAGAGACTATATTTATATTCCACTTGGAGGTAGTAGAGGATCCCGATGGCAAAAAATAAGAAACACGCTCCTGATGTTTATTATCAGCGGCTTTTGGCATGGAGCTAATTGGACTTTTTTATTGTGGGGAGCGCTAAATGGATTATTATTTCTGCCACTTCTATTGACCAGGCGTAATAAGAAACATGCAACAGCAATAGTGGCCGAAAATCGGTATCTTCCGTCATGGAGTGAAGTGTTCGGTTTGTTAACCACCTTTCTTTCTATAACGGCCGGGTGGATATTATTCAGGGCGGATACAATAAGACTTGCCTTTAGCTATTATAAAGGCATATTTTCCAAATCTTTTATTTCACAACCCCAGTTATTCGATAATTTGATATTTAAGTTTATTTTGATTCTTTTAATCGTTGAATGGATACACCGAGACAAAACACATGGGCTTCAAATTGATTATGTTAAGTGGCCTGCCATACGATGGGGGATATACATAGGTTTGATTTATTTGATTTGTTACTTTGGTGGCACACAACAGGGGTTTATCTATTTCCAATTTTAAGTTATGAGTACTGCGTTTTTTATCAGGCGTTTTTTGCTTTTTATAATTTTGGCGGCTCCGTTTATAACAGCTCAAAGCCTTTACACTTATTTTAATAAATCATACGAGCAAATAGTAAATGGGAGTGAAATTTATACTTCTTTGCACAAAAGCAAGGTTAAAAAAAAGGTAAAAGTCTTGATAATAGGAGACAGTGTGGGCGAACAGCTATACGACAATCATACATATAATGATGAAATCTATTCACTAACCACAAATCAGGCAATCTCATTGGCGGGTTATTATATTCTTTTAAAAAAATTTACAGATATTAATAGTGATAGCTTGCCGGAACAAGTCATTTTAATTCTTCATCCTGAAACATTTACAAACAACCTTGATCAGAAATTTACTTTTCACTACTTCCTGAAACCATTTTACAAACAGGAAAACAAGCCGCTGCTAACTACAAAGTGTTTGGAACAAATTCATAAAATCCCTTTCAATGCTTTGTCTCAACTTCCTTTTATTCTTAATACTAATTGGGCACCAGACTATCAACCTGGAAAAGATACCACCTATCGATTAATTTCGCCTATCTCCAACGACTATATAATTAAGATCAATAAATTGTGCATTCAGAAACACATTGCGTTTAAACTTTATAGCCCCCCGGTTAGGTCCAGCAGCAGGAACCTGATAGCAAAGTACTCAAGTGGGCAAAACGAGTGCATTCAATGTGATCTTACCCCTGAGTTTTATGATTATTTTAAGAATATCCAATATTTTGCGGATACGCTTTTTCAAGATCATATTCACTTCAAAAAGCAATATATACCCAATGATATTCTTAGGTTAAAAATTAAGTAAAAATATCGCATTTATATATATGTCTTCATTATATTCGTAGTAATAAAAATATCCTAAACCAGTGATCAACCACCACCTCGGATGAGTTTTAGGCATTTTTGTTTTGTTCTGCCGTTAACTAAATCACTATATGAAAACAAAACTTAAACTGTTATTTATTGTGTTTTTTATCTGCATAATTGCGGATTCATGTAAAAAAAATGCAGCTCCACCGAAGGTGGATACTCCAAAGGAAAGCGATCTTCAAGTAATTGCAAAATTGGGATTCAACACTTCGGGGATAATTGAAAAATCAGATGGCTATATCGTAGAAAACGATATTTTTTTATCAAAAGACTCTTTGCGTCAATCTTATAAAAACGCATCTGTTATCGTCGCCAAAACAGAGCAATACAACACTACCAATTTGGTGACAGGGTTGCCAAGAACTATTACCATGTATTCCCCCTTGTCGGGCGTTTATTTGTCGGCTTTGGATGATGCTATTACGAGGTGGAATAGCTTAGGTCTTTTAATTACGTTTCAGCGAGTGTCCAGCCCACCTTATGATATTACAGTGACCTCTGCATACCAAAATAGTAATATACTTGCGGTTTCTGGCTTCCCCTTTAGCGATGGCAGGCCATACAATTATATTACTTTAAATACGTATAATTTAACCGGCACCACAAATCAGGATTATATTTCATCTACTATTCAACATGAGATGGGGCATACCATTGGTATGAGGCATACCGATTATGCTGACAGATCATACAGTTGCGGAGGTACCGCCAGTCCGGAATCAAGTATTCCTGACGGGGCAATATATATACCAGGCACACCTTCAGGTCCCGATCCTCAATCAATTATGTTAGCATGTAATAGTGGGCTAAATCGAACTTTTACCTCCAATGATATTATCGCGGTTAGTTATTTATATACATCTTCACATATCCCCGGTCCCCAGCCTGTTTATTTATTCTACAATTCGGGTCTTGAAGATCATTTCACTGCTGCAAACAGAAATGCAACCTTGTCGTCAAGCGGTTGGGCATATTATGGCGTGATATTTAAGGCATATTTAACAAATGCTTCAGGGACAGTTCCGGTATATGAATTTTATAACACATCCACCGGAGATCATTATGATTCCATTAATCCGAATGAGGTCAATGGTTTGGCAAATTGGGTGAATGATGGAATCAAATATTATGCTTATAGCACCAACGTTTCCGGATCAATCCCGGTGTATAGCTTCTATAATTCGTCTAAAACCGATCACTATCTGACACCTGATATAAATGCGGTTAACGGTAGCTCAGGATGGGTAAATGAGGGTGTTAAGTTTTATGTTCTACCTAAATAATTTAATAATATATTCATATTAAGAAAGCTAAGATCAAAAAAAAGGATCTTAGCTTTCTCTGTTTTTAGTTCCCTATTACCGCAAGCCAATCCGATACTCAGCAAACGAACTTCAAGCGAGGATGCTTGCGGTAGCAAAAAAAATTGGTCGTTGCCGCAAGGCTGTGCCTTGTGGCCCACATGCAAGGTATAATCCAGAAATGACTAAATACCTAAAAAAAAGTACTATAATTTAATGATATCAGCCTTACTAATGGTGTCGCTATTTTGCCAGTACCCTTTAAGCATGAAGCGCTGATTTTAAAAAAACTCAAAAAAACATAAAAAACAAGCGAAATAAATGCTGGATAAAAAAAACTGCATTTTAATACTGTTTTTATACTCTTGAAAGTTTTAAGTGGTGACTATTAGTTATTTAGCTATGTTTCAAGCAAAAAGCCAATTGTTTGATTATCAAAGTGTTTCATAAAAAAGGTGTCCCGCGTTTTTACACTCGAAATTTGGAACATGCTCATTTTTAAAAAAAGACGCCGGAGATTTTTTTATTTTTTTTCGGGAATCAAAAAATTGGGACAGCCGCTTTGTTACAATTGATCTGATACTCATGTTGGCGTTTCCCAAACCTTTCGCCTTTAACCTTTTCCCTTTCCGCCTTTTTTCATACTTTTGCGCATCCTTTCAAATAAAACAATATTACATTGGAGCACCAGGAATTAACCACCGTTGAAACCGCTAAAGATCTGGGCCTTTTACCCGAAGAATTTGCACGTATAAATGAAATATTAGGGCGTGTGCCCAACTTTACCGAGCTTTCTATTTTCTCGGTTATGTGGAGCGAGCATTGCTCATATAAAAATTCAATTACATGGCTTAAAACTTTACCAAAGGATAGTCCGCGGATGCTGGCTAAGGCAGGTGAAGAAAATGCCGGTCTGGTTGACCTTGGCGACGGCATTGGCTGCGCTTTCAAAATCGAATCGCACAATCACCCTTCGGCACTTGAACCTTACCAGGGCGCCGCAACAGGGGTAGGCGGTATCAACCGCGATATTTTCACCATGGGCGCAAGGCCAATCGCGCAGCTTAACTCATTACGGTTTGGCGATTTAACCCTCGACAAAACCAAATGGTTAGTTAAAGGTGTGGTTAAAGGCATCAGCCACTATGGTAACGCGTTCGGCATCCCAACCGTAGGCGGCGAATTATTTTTTGACGATTGCTATAATGTTAACCCGCTGGTTAACGCTATGTCGGCCGGGATTGTTAAGGCCGGCGAAACCGTTTCTGCTACATCATACGGTGTGGGCAACCCGGTTTATATAGTTGGTTCGGCTACAGGTAAAGACGGGATCCACGGTGCCGCCTTTGCTTCTAAAGATATCACCGAAGATTCGGTGAACGACCTTCCTGCCGTACAGGTAGGCGACCCTTTCCAGGAAAAACTATTGCTGGAAGCTACCCTGGAGGTAATTAAAACCGGTGCCGTTGTTGGTATGCAGGATATGGGCGCTGCCGGTATCATCTGCTCAAACTCAGAAATGAGCGCCAAAGGTGAGCACGGGATGCGGATAGACCTGGACAAAGTGCCAACCCGCCAGGACAACATGAAACCATACGAGATCCTGCTTTCTGAATCACAGGAGCGCATGCTGATCGTAGTTCATAAAGGTCGCGAAAAAGAAGTTGAAGACATTTTTGACAAATGGGACCTTAACTGCGCCATTATTGGTGAGGTTACCGATACCAAACGTTTAGAGTACTTTATGCACGGCGAAAAAGTTGCCGATGTGCCTGCCGATGACCTTGTATTAGGCGGCGGTGCCCCGGTTTACCAGCGCGAATACCGCGAGCCTGCTTACTTTGCCGAAAACCAGAAATTCAATATCGACGATGTTGCAGAGCCTGCAAACCTTGTTGAGGTTGCCGAACATTTGGTTGGTCACCCTAATATTGCGTCAAAACGTTGGGTAACCGACCAGTACGATAGCATGGTAGGCGTACAAACCATGACAGCTAACCGCTCATGCGATGCTGCCGTTGTTGCCGTAAAAGACACCGACAAAGCTATCGTGTTAACTACCGACTGTAACTCACGCTACGTTTACGCCGACCCATATAAAGGTACTGCCATTGCCGTTGCCGAAGCAGCACGTAACATTACCTGTGCCGGCGGCGAGCCTGTGGCTATTACCAACTGCTTAAACTTTGGTAACCCTTACATTCCTGAAGTTTACTGGCAGTTTGTGAGCGCCATTAAAGGTATGGGCGATGCCTGCCGCAAGTTTGAAACCCCTGTTACCGGTGGTAACGTTAGTTTCTATAATCAGTCGGCCGAT
This sequence comes from Mucilaginibacter sp. Mucisp73, assembly GCF_059491465.1. Lineage (NCBI taxonomy): Bacteria > Pseudomonadati > Bacteroidota > Sphingobacteriia > Sphingobacteriales > Sphingobacteriaceae > Mucilaginibacter > Mucilaginibacter sp. Mucisp73. The sequence continues at coordinate 1,299,968 of NZ_CP168507.1, forward strand.
GGTGGTTCGGTATTCCCAACGCCAACTATTGGTATGCTGGGTGTGATGGACAACGTTGAAAACATCATGACCGCCGACTTCAAGCAGCCTGGCGATTTGATCTATCTGATTGGCGAATCTGTTAATGATATTGCTTCGTCGCAATACCTTGCTTCATGGCATAAAATAACTAAAGCACCTGCGCCGCATTTCGATATCGATAAAGAATACGATATGCAGCAAACGGTTAAGGAACTGATTAAACACAAAGTGGTTGAATCGGCCCATGACGTTGCTGATGGTGGTTTATATATTGCGCTGTTAGAGTCGGCCATGCCTAACGGACTTGGTTTTGATATAGCTACTGATGACAGTATCCGTAAAGATGCCTTCCTGTTTGGTGAAGCACAAGGCCGGGTAGTAGTGAGCGTTGCACCCGAGGAGGAGGAACGTTTTGTTGAGGTAATGGCTACCAGCGAGGTTGAGTTTACCCTGCTGGGTACTGTAACCAATGGTGGCTTAACTGTTGACGAAGAAGCCTTTGGTCATGTTACCGACCTGAAAATGGTTCACGCTAACATCCTTCACGGTATTTTAGGCGAATAATGTTAAAACTTAACCGGGTACATCATATAGCTATCATCTGTTCGGATTACGCAAAATCCAAACGGTTTTATACAGAGGTACTTGGCTTAAAAATAGTCCGCGAAATTTACCGCGAACAACGACAATCATACAAGCTTGATCTGGAAGTGGGCGACCTCTACCAGATTGAGCTTTTTTCTTTTCCTAATCCGCCTGCACGTCCGTCGCGCCCCGAAGCCGCTGGTCTGCGTCATTTAGCTTTTGAGGTTGATGATTTGGATGAGGCCGTAGCACATATTGCTTCTTTTGGCGTGAATATCGAACCTATCCGTGTAGACGAAACTACCGGTAAACGCTTTACTTTTTTTGCTGATCCGGATGGTTTGCCGCTGGAGTTGTATGAGCGATAAAGGACGTCTAACTATATTCTAAGATAGAAAGTCGTGCCGAATTTATTTCGGCACCCCACGGGAAGTGTCTACTTTGTTTTTAAAATGCTTTTGTTGGTACTAACAATCATTGGCCCGCTCAATTGCCGCGGGAGGGCTGTTACTTTTGTCTTGACACAAAAGTAACCAAAAAGTCAAGTCAGCAGGGAGGCTTCTTTGCCGCACTGGCCAGCCCACATGCCTTCGCTTTGCCTTTGCCCTGCAAACCGGGCAGAACCACGGGCTGCAATTATTTTACCCCGCCTGCACCTGCCCAATGCTTCTGCAAAAACTTGCTATGCCCCGGCAGCCACGCAGGCCACCATTGTTCTGCCCGCTTTCGCCCGAAGCTTACCTGCTGACGCCTTGGGGAAAGAAACAAGATTTGAGAGTCAAGAAATAAGATAATAGATTACGAGTTCAATAAGGGGGAACGCTTTTATCAATCCCAAATCAAAAGTGTGCAGGCCCGGCAAAAAAGCGGGCCAGGGAGTATGGCCTGTGGGTGGAAGCTTTTTTTTGCCTTGATGTTTGGTTACTTTGCATCTAAGGTAAAGTAACTGGCCCTCGCCCGGCCAAGAGGGCGACGATGTAAGTTATTTAGCAGAAATGTAGTTTATTCCCAACCAATGGATAACTTCGCCCTCATGTTCCGTTTCAAACAATTCAGCGTTGACCAAACCGGCTGTGCCATGAAGATCAATACCGATGGCGTATTGCTGGGTGCTATAGCCGGCGAAGGAAATCCGTTAAGCCTACTTGATATTGGTACCGGTACAGGCGTAATCGCCCTGATGCTTGCGCAACGTTTCACGGATGCCAAAATAGACGCAGTTGAAATTGATGAGCAGGCCTCTGCTACCGCGAAAAGCAATTTCAGCAATTCGACCTTTGAAAACAGGCTTACGCTTTACGGGAAAGGGTTCGAACGGTTTTTTGAAGATCATCCTGAAAAAAGATATGACCTCATTGTATCTAATCCTCCATTTTACATTAACTCCTTGCAATCGCCGGGAGCAAAGACCAATCTGGCCAAGCATGCTGGTGATGGCTTTTTTGAAAGATTGATGTCAGCAATTGCAGCGCACCTTACAGAGGTAGGAATTTGCTGGCTGATACTGTCCGTAGATACTTCGGTAATGGTGAAAAACCTCGCCTTACAAAGCGGACTTTATCTGCAAAAAACAATCAGCATTCACTCCTTTAAGGATGATGCAGCACACAGGAAAATCCTTGCTTTTGGAAAAAACAACACGCAGGCAATAGCCTATGAATTTGTAATCTACAGCGAACCAAAAGTATATACCGATATGTACAGGGACGTGCTAAAAGATTTCCTAACGATATTTTAGCCCGCCTCGATCTTATCTTAACTCTTGATTCTAATTAAATTCTAACTTTAACCCATGATCCGTATAGGCCTGATTTCCGACACCCACAGCTACCTTGACGATGCCGTTTTTAAACATTTTGAAAACTGCGACGAGATCTGGCATGCGGGTGATTTCGGTACTATTGAACTTGCCGACAAGCTTGCCGCTTTCAAGCCCTTAAAAGGTGTATATGGCAATATCGACGATAAAGATGTACGAATTGTTTACCCCGAACATTTACGCTTTAAATGCGAAGATGTAGATGTTTGGATGACCCATATTGGCGGTTATCCCGGCAGGTACAGCCAAAATGTCAAGGCTGAAATTTATAGTAATCCGCCAAAATTGTTCATCACCGGACACTCGCATATTTTAAAGGTAATGTTCGATAAAAAGATCAATTGCCTCCACATGAACCCCGGCGCGGCAGGCAAGCAGGGCTGGCATAAGGTGCGTACCCTGTTAAGGTTTAATGTCGATGGCGATAAGATCCAGGATTTACAGGTTATTGAACTGGCTGGGTAAAATACCTGTTGTTTGGTCGAATAAGTATTTGGCTGCTATGATATCACATTATTCCTGCCCTTGCATTCTCCGCTTCAAAAACTGAATCAATGAGCAGGGGAGGACGTTTACCTGCTGCGACGGCTAATTGGTCGCAACGCTCATTTTCGGGGTGCCCGTTATGCCCGCGCACCCAGGTGAATTTAATTTTATGAAGCTTGCTGATCTCCAAATAGCGCATCCACAGATCTTTGTTTTTTTTGCCCACAAAGCCCTTGGCTACCCAGCCATTAACCCAGCGTTTTTCGATAGCGTCAATAACATATTTAGAGTCGGAAAAGATCATTACATTTTGATTGGGCGCTTTCAGCGCTTCCAGGCCTTTGATCACCGCAAGTAGCTCCATTCGGTTATTGGTGGTTTTGCGAAACCCTTCCGAAAGCTCTTTGTAATGTTGTCCAGAACGCAAGATCACACCATATCCACCCGGTCCCGGATTTCCGCTTGAAGCCCCGTCTGTAAAAATCTCGATCATATTTAAGTCCATGGACGATAGTTGATAGTCCATGGCAAAAGTAAGAAACTTTAAATCATACGTTGCATTGATCTAAAGCAAATAGAAACTATGGGCTATAGACTATGGTCTATCGACTTTCTTAATCTTCAACCTCAATGAATTACCTATAACTACAACATCTGAAAAAGCCATAGTCAGTGCTCCAACCATAGGATTAAGGAAACCCATTGCCGCCACTGGGATAGCTATGATATTATAGGCAAAAGCCCAGAAAAGGTTTTGTTTTATGGTAAGCAGCGTATGCCTGCTGATCTGCAAAAACTTAATCACCGACTGCAGGTCGGTATTTAATAGTACCACACTGGCCGACTGAATTGCCACCTGACTGGCGTCATTCATAGATATGCCAACATCGGCATGGGTTAGGGCAGGAGCATCGTTAATGCCGTCACCTATCATAATGGTTTTACCTTTTTGTTTATAAATGTCAATCACCTTCAGTTTTTCTTCGGGAAGTTTTTCGCCATGAACCTCTGTGATACCTAATTGATGAGCTACGCTAAGGCAACGGTCTTTTTTATCACCGCTCAACAGTACCGGGATAATACCCATTTGTTTAAGTTGAGTTATAAGCGTGGCGGCTTCAGGTTTTACCTGATCATCGACAGCAATTTGTGCCATCAGTACCTGGTTTTTATATAGCGCAATGTTGAAACTGGCCTGGTGGTTGGTTTTCGCTGTACCCAAAAAGTAATTATTGCCGTGGATATCTTCTGCACGCATACCCAGGCCTTTTTCTTCTTTAACCGATTTTAAAATGAGCTTTTGCTGAGGTAATCCTTTTAAACCGTTTACAAGCGATTTGGCTATAGGATGATTAGATCGTTCCTCAATAGCAGTGATCATGCCCCTGATGTGTTCTATATCCGCACCATTCTCAATCCTGATCTCATTAACGGTAAACTTGCCGGTTGTAAGTGTGCCTGTTTTATCAAAAACTACATAACTGGTATTAGTAACGGCTTCAATCGTATCTCCGCCTTTTACCAGGATGCCGTTCTTAGCCGCCCGGCCCAAGCCAACCATAACAGCGGTGGGTGTGGCTAAGCCCATAGCGCATGGGCAGGATATTACCAATACTGCAATAGCATTCATGATAGCATGCTGTAAACCCGAACCGCCAACAAAGTAAGTAAGCATAAAGGTGATCAATGCTATCAGTATTACCGCAGGGACAAATACAGCTGCAACCTTATCACCCAGTTTTTGTACGGGAGGCTTGGCCGCCTGAGCTTTTTTCATCAAATCGATGATCTGAGCAAGGATGGTATTTGACCCAACACGGGTTGCCAACATGTGGAAATTGCCGTTAATTAATATAGTGCCGCCAATAACCTTATCATATTTTTGTTTTTCAACAGGGATGCTTTCGCCGGTAAGCATAGCTTCATCAACCGAGCCTTCGCCCGAAAGGATTTCGCCGTCAACAGGTATTTTATCGCCCTGCTTAACCAACAGCGTATCGCCGGGGCGAACATCTTTGGCATTAATTATTTCGATACTGCCATTTACCATGCGGTTAGCATTTACTTGCTGAAACTTGATCAGATCTTTTACTGCTGAAGTAGTTTGGCTTACCGAGCGTTTTTCAAACACATTGCCCAGCAGTACCAGTGTTATAATGGTGGCACAGGTTTCATAAAACTGGTATTGTGGCCCCAGGTTACGTATTGTGCCGATAAAGCTATAGACAAATGCCGACGTTGAACCAACAAAAATGAGCACATCCATATTAGGAACGCCGCCTTTAAGTGAGCTGATGGCGCTTTTACCAAAATGCAAACACCCAATAATAAAAACCGGCAGGCATAATAACAATTGAATAATGGGCTGATGCAGAAAATGCCAGGGTAATATCATGTGCAGCAAAAGTGGTGCGGTAAAGATGGCGCAGAAGATAAATTTGTTTTCTACCCGTTCGTAAAACGGTACCGAATGGGTGCTGAGATCCTCGACAACTTTAAAACCTAAACTTTCTATCCCTTTTTTTATTTCAGGCAGCCGGGTTTCATCGTTGGTTGAAAATTTTACCTCTTCGCCGGCAAAATCAACCAGGATATTGTGTAAACCTTTTTTTTCGAGGAATTTATGGACAGACATCGCGCAATTATTACAATGCATGCCGGTCACATTTAGTTCGATCAATTGCTCAGCCATTTTACAAAAATACTTATTAAGCATAATCATTCTAAATTAAACGGGTAAGCTTAATGTAATTTTAAAAAAGAGTTTGCAATTAACCAGGAGATTTCTATTTTTGCACACTCGAAAAACAAAACGGTAGGCATAGCTCAGTTGGTTAGAGCACCAGATTGTGGTTCTGGGGGTCGTGGGTTCGAGCCCCATTGCTTACCCGCCTTTATAAGGCTCATTTACATAAGTAAATGGGCTTTTTTTATGCCCATAGGTAGTTTTTACATGGGGAATTTGATTTAGCAGCTAATATCACTACCAACTGGAAGTGACAGGCATAACTTATGGCGCTATCTGTAATGAAGTATGTCTTTTATTTGCGGCATATACCGTCTCCTCTCGAAATTAGCCTGATGCTGCGCTGTAGTCGAAAAATGGCGCAACCGATTGTTTTGCACTGTATTCTCGCACGATACATATTATCTCATCATTTTTGCCTGTTTGAAGTGTCAAACAGGCTCCGTCCAATTTTTGAGGTATTAATTATGTTTTATATTTGTGTGTGCGTACACACAAATACTTATTCTATTTTTTCTCGTAATTTATCAACTATGCTAAAAAGACTGTTGTTTTTAATTTGTATCGGCCTAACATGCGTTACTAAAGCTCAGGATGTTTTTCTTTCGGGTGTAAAACCGGGCAAGGCATTGGTGTTTTCGACTAAGGGGGCACTGGTTTTAAAAAATAATTGTTTATCTGTAAAGTGGCTTGCTGGTAAATCGATAATTGCCATAAACGAATCTGCCGTTCAGAATAAGAAACAAATTAATTTAAAAGGCTCTCCTTTATTTGGATTAGAGTTTAAGGATGGTACTGTAATCAATTCTGCTGATTTTCAATTAAGTGCCACTCCGCAAATTGTTCAGATCAAAGGAGATCCTGAGGCAGTTAAATTTTCTGAAAAGGAAGATGGTGTGAAAATTTTAGCCGAATTTTTGAATGTGAAATATGGTATTCGTGTAAAGTGGGAGGCTATTTTGAAAGATAATTCCAATTATATCAGACAAGTTTTCGGCGTTTTTGCTTTGAAAGACTCTTTAAAGATCAGGAAATTGAATCTGATCAATTTTCCGGCGGAAACGGGCATTAAGCCGTTGGGGGGTGTGGACGGATCGCCAATGGTATCGGATGATTTCTTTTTTGCCTGTGAAAGCCCGATAAGTAAATATAATAATCAGTATGGCCGGATCAGCAGCTATATTGAACGGCAGGAGCCAACTCTTAATTTCGAAGCTTCTACCGTATGGGGAATTGCCCCTAAAGGCCAGTTACGGAGGGGCTTTCTTTATTACCTGGAACGGGAAAGAGCGGTGCCATATCGCCAGATGCTTCATTATAATTCATGGTATGATCTTTCCTGGGCCGATCGTAAGTTAACTGAAGCTGGTTGTCTTGATCGTATTCAGGCATTTGGTGACAGCCTTACCGCAAAACGTCATATTAGCTTAAACGCATTTTTGTTTGACGATGGCTGGGATGACAACCAAACATTGTGGCAGATCAGCAAAAAGAATTTTCCTGCAGGTTTTGATAACATTAAAACGCTGGCTGATAAATACGGGGCTTCATTGGGAGTGTGGATGTCGCCCTGGGGTGGTTACGAGCAGGCAAAGGAACAGCGGCTACAATATGGCCAAAGCCAAAACCCTCCTTTTGAAACTAATTTGCATGGATTTTCTCTTTCCGGTCCGGTTTATTCGTCCAGGTTTAAAAGTACTGCCGCTAAGTTCGTGACCAGTGATGGTATCTCTATGTTTAAATTTGATGGTGTAGGGGCGGGAGATCAGTCTACAGGTGCTACTGTTGAATATCAAACAGATATGGAGTCTTTGCTAAATTTAGTAACGGGCTTGCGTAAGGTAAAACCGGATTTGTATTTTAGCCTCACCATAGGTACCTGGCCGTCGCCTTTCTGGCTTAAATATGGTGATGTAATTTGGCGAAATGGCTGGGATACAAACACGCAAGGGCAGGGCAACGGCCGTCAGCAATGGCTCAATTACCGGGATGGTCAGGCCTATAAGAATATTGTAATGCGCGCTCCCCTTTATCCTTTAAGCTCCCTGATGTATCACGGGATTTGTATCGCGGATAATGGTGCGCCTGCTAAGTTTGATATGGATGGTAAAGATATTTCTGACGAGATATGGTCGTTTTTTGGATCTGGAACCAGTTTGCAGGAGTTGTATATCAATCCTCATAAGTTAAACGAGGCCAACTGGAATTGCCTTGCCGCTGCCATAAAATGGTCGCGCGAAAATGCAGATATTATGCCGGATGTGCACTGGGTAGGCGGCGATCCATCCAAAGGGGATGTTTACGGTTTTGCAGCCTGGTCGCCGAAAAAGGCTGTTCTTACCTTAAGAAATCCCTCAAATACAGCTAAAACGTACCTGGTTAATACCCGGGAAGTATTTGAATTGCCATCAAATAGTAATCCAGATTATATCTTTTATAATGCGAAAGTTAACAGTAAAGAAACGAAGTGGTATGTGTTTAAGGGAACCGTTCATGCTGTTAAGCTTGAGCCGTTTGAAGTGATGGTTTTAAACGCTGTACCTGTAAAATGAAGGTTTAATCCATTTGTTTGTCTTCTGATTTGAATTATAAATTGATATTACAAGTGTGCGCGCAAACGCATTGGCCTGCATGATAGTGTGTATGGCAAAATTGCTTTTAAATAGATTAAAAATGAAACGCGTATTCGTAGTAGTATTGCTAATCCTTTGCCTTTTTAATAAAACATCTTTTTCGCAAAATTTAGCTCCATATAAATGGTATGACCCGGTTAAGACTGATTTTCCGGTTATAGAAGGGCAGGCCTGGTCAAAAGAAACGGCAGGCAGTTATGACAGGTTTCCGGCGCGTGCTCAAAAGGGCCTTAATCCTAATGTGTGCAACATCTCGCATAGCAGTGCCGGGTTGTACATTAAGTTTAAAACAGATGCTCAAAACCTGGTTATCCGGTATAAGGTTAGTGGCGATTTTGCCATGTCACATATGCCGGCCACTGGTGTAAGCGGATTGGACCTGTATGTATTAGATCCTAATGGCCAATGGTGCCTTGCTCCGGGTAGTTTCTCGTTTAAGGATACCATTACTTACCGGTTTTCAAATATTAAGGTAAGTGCCGATTTTGCGGGGCGAAGTTATGAATACCGGCTTTTTCTGCCTTTGTATAATTCGTTATCATGGCTTGAAATAGGTGTTCCGTCTGGTAGTGCATTTAGTTTTATGCCTTTATCCAAAGAAAAGCCGGTGCTTGTATACGGAACATCCATTGCGCAGGGGGCCTGTGCTTCAAGGCCAGGTTTAGCATGGACCTCCATTTTGCAGCGCGCGCTGGATCGCCCGTTGATTAATCTTGGTTTTTCCGGCTCCGGATTGCTTGAGAAATCAGTTATTGACCTGATGGCAGAGGTGGATGCGAAAATATATGTGCTTGATTGTATGCCCAATATGATAAGTTTTTCTGATCAGGAAATCGAAGCACGTTTATCTGCAGCGATACAAACTTTAAAGCAGAAGCACCCATTGGTGCCGATATTGCTTGTTGAACACAGCGGGGGGAACGCGGGCGGACTATTGGATACGGGTAGAAATGCCGGTTATGGTCATGTTAATAAAGTGCTTGACCTGGCTTATTCAAAGTTGATTGCAGCCGGAACAAAGGGTATTTATTTATTGACTGGCAAAGAAATCGGGTTTGGTATCAACTCAACAGTTGATGGCTTACATCCTAATGATATCGGAATGGAGCAGTATGCCGCAGCATATGAGAAAGCAATCCGTGTTATAATTAATGAACCAATTGGCCGCTATTCAACCACGCGACCCGCAGTACAAAGCAGGGATGGGTATTATGACTGGCGAAACAGGCATAATGAAATATTAACGCTTATCAAAACCAGTTCGCCAAAGATTGTATTTCTGGGTAATTCGATCCTGAATTACTGGGGTGGTGAGCCTAAGGCGCCTTTAGCAAGAGGAGCTGATTCGTGGGATAAATATATGGAACCTCTGGGTGTGAAAAATTTTGGTTTTGGCTGGGACCAGGTAGAGAACGTGCTATGGCGCGTATACCATGAAGAAATAGATGGGTTTAAGGCGGACAAAGTGATGATTATGATAGGCACTAATAACTTGTCTGCCTGCAGTGACCAGGAAATATCAGAAGGGTTGAAAATGCTTGTGCTGGCTGTGAAGGAACGTCAGCCCACAGCGGAGATTTTTTTATCGGGTTTGCTGCCCAGGAGGGCAATGGAAAGCCGGATAAAGATGCTTAATAAAGCCATTGCTAAACTGGCAGATCAAACCCAAGTCCGTTTTATTGATCCGGGCAAACTATTGCTTAACCATAAAGGGAAGATCGATGAATCACTTTTCGGGGATGGCTTGCACCCCAATGAGGTTGGTTATCAAAAGCTGGCGGTAACATTGGTGCCATATCTTAAAAAATAATAAAGATGCGGGTATGAAATGCGCTTGACATGTGAAACGCTGAAATAAGTTCAGTATAGCGGAATCGTTTTAAAAGTAATTTCTATCAAATGATAGTCGATATTGATGAGATGGACTATATTAAATTACTTTTGCTATCTTTTCTACGCTAAAGTTTATTATGAAGAATAAAATTGTTCGCATTAAAGACATTGCTGAAAAAGCGAAGGTTTCGACAGGTACGGTTGACAGAGTACTGCATAAACGCGGGCGGGTATCAAAAAAGGTAGAAGAGAAGGTGCTCAAAATTATTGAAGAGATGGATTATGAGCCCAATCTTATGGCAAGGGCATTGGGATCTAATAGAATATACCAGATAGCGGCTTTAATACCCGATCATGAAGTTGATTCCTATTGGCACGCGCCTAAGGCCGGAATTGAAAAGGCAGAAAAAGACCTAAAGCAATATGGTATTATTGTACAACAATATGTGTTTGATCCATATGATGTAGATTCATTTATAAGCAAGGCCGGTAAATTAACCAATGATAAGCCGGACGGCATAATTTTATCGCCTATATTTTACAGGGAAACCCTGCCTTTTTTCGAGAAATGGAAGGCTGCCGAAATTCCATTTGTGTTGTTTAATACACAAATTGCCGAATGTGAGCCCTTAAGTTATATCGGCCAGGATTCATACCAGAGTGGTTTTTTGGCTGGTAAGCTTATTCATTATGGACAACCCGATTCCTGCTCTGTTTTAATTGCGCACATTGATGAAGAGACGAGCAACGCCGCTCACCTTTTAAAAAAGGAGCAGGGATTTCGCAATTATTTTTCTCAAAATAACCTGGATCATCAGTACAAAATTCTAAGGGCTGAGTTAAACAGGTCAAATGCCGCAGTTTTTATGAAACAACTCGGTGATATTATTGACAGTGCCCCTGATTTAGCGAGTATTTTCGTGACAACATCTAAAGCTCATGAAATTGCGAAGTATCTGGAACAGCGCTATATAAAACATATTAAAATAATAGGATATGATTTATTGCCTCCTAATCTGTATTTTTTAAACAAAGGGACAATCAGTTTCCTGATCAATCAAAACCCTAAGGGACAAGGTTATTGGGGGATCTATCAATTAACCGATAGCCTGGTGTTCAAAAAAGAAGTGCCAATTATTAAGTATCTTCCGCTTGATATCGTTACAAAAGAAAATGTGAACTATTATGTTGATGATGAGGATGTCGTTTATTTAGATATCTGATCTCTCCTTAGCTAATTATACTTCATTCACAGGTCTGTATCCGCCATTGTTCGGTTATCCGGTTCAACCCCTGGTCAAATCCTTTTCTGCCAAAGCCCAATTTTTATGGGTTAAGGAAAAACGGTACAATAAATTACTTGATCTCTCACAAAGGCGCTATGCTTTTAAGTTTCCCATTTGCGGCTTAGTGTCCTTGTACGCAAAAAACTTTTTAATAACATTTTTTGTGCACAACCAGAGGGGCTCAGCTCAGCGTGGTATCAGCTGATAAGTTCTCGCTGATTAATCTGTTTCATTTATATAATCCGAAGGTTTTTCCGGCGCATTGTCCTCATGAAAAAAATATTAACAAAAAAATAACAAAGTGTGTGCGAACACACTAATATAATTATATTTGTATCAAGGTGTTTATGCTAATTTAATGTGTTCGTAAACATTTTCCTGATCGCAACGTATAAACGAAAAATAAATGTCATATAATATCTCTGAAATAGTATCCAATTTTTGCATTGAAGGAAATGTCGCAGCTATTATTCCGTATGGGTCCGGGCACATAAACGATACATTTTATTTGAAAAATGCAAACCCGGGTTTGCCGGGGTATTTGCTTCAGCGAATCAATCATCACGTGTTTGAAAACGTTCCGGCTTTGATGAAAAATGTACAATTAGTAACAGATCATTTAAAAGAAAAATTGACCGGCATTCCGGGTTCAAGTCCCGATAAAGAAGTACTGACAATAGTTTCGGCTAAAGACAAACAGTGTTTTTTTTGTGATGAAACAGGTAATTACTGGAGAATGTATTGTTTTTTGAAAGATACCAAGAGTTATGACATGGTATTAACCGAACAGCAAGCTTATGAAGGCGGCAAAGCATTTGGAAAATTTCAGTTACTGTTGTCAGATCTTGATAGCGGATTACTTTACGAAACCATACCAGGCTTTCATAACATCACCATGCGGCTTGATCGTTTAAACAAAGCGGTATTGGCTGATCCGAAAAACCGGATTAAGGATGTTTTGACAGAGTTGTCGTTTATAATTGAAAGAGCAGATCAGATGGCTACTATCATGAATTTGGGAAAGGAAGGGAAATTGCCGCTGCGCATTATTCATAACGATACCAAATTCAATAACATATTGCTTGATATGAATGATCATGAACAATGTGTAATTGACCTGGATACAGTTATGCCAGGCTATGTGGCATATGATTTTGGCGATGCCATCCGCACGATCATCAATACCGCGCCCGAGGATGAGCAGGATATTACAAAGATAGAGCTGAACATCCCCTTATTTAAAGCTTATGCAGAGGGGTATTTTGAATACGCCGGTAGCTTTTTGTCAGATACAGAAGTTAAATCGCTTTCGATGGGAGTTTTATTAATACCCTATATGCAGGGTGTGCGTTTCCTGACGGATTATATAGAAGGTGATGTTTATTACAAGATTCACTCTCCCGAACATAATTTACAGCGAGCCAGGGCACAGTTCGAGCTGCTTAGTAAGCTTGAGAAAAATTACGACGTTTTTGATCAGATAATTCATAACACAGCAAAAAAGTACATACAGATAACAACCGAAATTAAATAATGGAACTTACAGTAGCATTTTTAGAAGATGTGGACAAAAGCAGCCCTATTGAACACATGTCTGTTTTGTTAGATGAGCAGGAGAAGCACCTTGTTGGAATTGTACCATGGCCCGATTATGATTACAAACCCGATGTTCATTTTGCAATAGCTTACAGTACCGATTGTTTTATGTTGAAATATTACGTAAAAGAAAAAGCGATAAAAGCTTCCTGTTACAAACCTAATGAACCTGTTCACCAGGATAGCTGTGTGGAATTTTTCATTGGTTTTGGTACCGAGCTGGAGTATTACAATTTTGGATTTAACTGTATCGGCACTTGTTCGCTCGGCTTCGGAAGGGGCAGGGAAAATCGCGAATTATCACCTGAAAAGCTAATACGGCTTATAAAGTCTCAGGTGCGGTTAACACAGCAAACAAATATTGGGCATGGCGATATTAGCTGGGAGCTTACCCTGATGTTACCCTTGGATGTGTTTTATCATCATTCATTTACATCATTAAAAGGACAACAATGCCATGCTAATTTTTATAAATGTGGAGATGAGCTACCTGAGCCACACTTTTTAACGTGGCATAACATTGAATGCGACGACCCCGACTTTCACCACCCGGAGTTTTTTGGGGAAATAAAGCTTGAAGCTTAACATAGCCATGCGGCATTTATATGTGTTTGAAGTTATTTGCAAGGTAATAGCACAGAGTTTTTTGTTTTTGTTATTGATAATGTAGATCCCGGAAGAACGACGATTTATGAGAATGAAACTTATATTAATAATGGTATTATATAGTTCAGTGGCTTTGGCACAGGTTAAAGTTGATGGAACTTACCAGGAGCTTCCGGATCCCAAACCTGTAAAACAGGCAGGCTGGAGTGCGCTGAAACCCGGGGTTTATGTAAGTTTTGCTACCGCCGATATACGTTATGACAAACATAATGCTCCTGCCATATCTCCTTTGCAGGCTCAATGGAAAACCAAAGCGTGGAAAGGAGAAAAAGTGCATACTCAATTCCTGATATGGACAACCCGGAACCTGAAACAACTAAGCTTTATATGGAGTAAACTTAAAGATGGTAAAGGGCATGAAATCCCCGAAAAAAATATAAACGTGAGTTTTGTACGTTATGTGATGGCCGACGGGCTAAACAATGAAGGCGGTGGCTGCGGTATATTGCCCGGCCATGATTCAAGCCTTGTTGAGGACGTTATTGACCCTGTAAAAATGCTTCCGGCAGGTAAAAATACAACCCGGCCGGTTTGGTTAAGTGTGAGTGTACCAGCTACCGCTGTTGAAGGCCTTTACAAGGGGAATGTGAAGGTAATTGTGGACAAAGATAAGCCCCCTTTAATTTTACATTACGCTATACAAGTGCTTAACCATACTTTGCCAGCACCCGAGCACTGGAAATTTCACCTTGACTTGTGGCAGAATCCCTATTCGGTGGCCCGTGTGTATGGTGTAAAGCCATGGTCAAAGCAACATTTTTATGTAATGCGCCCTTACATGAAAATGCTGGCAAATGCCGGGCAGAAAGCAATTACTACTACACTTATTCATGATCCGTGGAATAGCCAAACCTATGATATTTACGGATCGATGATAAAATGGACAAAAAATAAGAATGGCTCATGGAGGTACGATTATTCAGTATTTGATCAGTGGGTGTCTTTTATGATGTCATTGGGGATTAATAAGTTAATCAACTGCTATAGTATGATTCCCTGGAATCTAAAGTTTTACTACTATGACGAAGCCCTGAGAAAAGACACAATGATTGTGGCTAAGCCAGGCTCGGCAGAGTACGAGGCACATTGGCGCCCAATGCTGATGGATTTTGCCCGCCATCTTAAAGAAAAAGGGTGGTTTAATAAAGCTACCATAGCCATGGACGAAAGATCCATGGCCGATATGCAAAAAGCTATAGCGTTAATAAAAAGCGCTGATAAAAATTTTAAGATTTCGTTAGCGGGCAATTATCATCCGGAAATTGAGAAAGATTTGTTTGATTATAGTGTGGCGTCAAATCAGTTAATGGATCAAGCAACAATTCGTTTGCGCAGGGAATCGGGTTTAAATACCACCTATTATACCTGCTGCACAGAAGGGTATCCCAATACCTTCAGTTTTTCGGCCCCGACCGAGTCTGTTTGGCTGGCATGGCATGCCGCATACAAAGGATATGACGGGTATTTGAGATGGGCTTACAATTGCTGGACCAAAGATCCTTTACGTGATACACGATTTGGGGCATGGTCATCGGGCGATGCTTACCTCGTTTATCCCGGTCCACGGTCCTCTGTTCGCCTGGAACGATTGATCGAGGGCATTCAGGATTTTGAAAAAATTAATATTTTAAAGGAAGGGTTTATAAAAAATAACCAGCAGGATAAATTACTTCAGCTAAAAAATATATTGGAAGGTTTTGACATAGGCGAGTTGAAAAATAAGACTGCCGCCGAAACACTTCAGGCCGCGCAGGAACGACTGAATAGCTTATAAATCACAAAAAAAACGTTTTAATTATTTATATTTATTGTTTGCCCGCTTTCATTTTCAGTTTTTTTTTGACTTTATTTATACCTTCTGATTATTTTGAAAAGCTTAACATAAATGGCTTACACCAAGCCCCTAAGGA
Source organism: Mucilaginibacter sp. Mucisp73 (assembly GCF_059491465.1). Classification (NCBI taxonomy): domain Bacteria; kingdom Pseudomonadati; phylum Bacteroidota; class Sphingobacteriia; order Sphingobacteriales; family Sphingobacteriaceae; genus Mucilaginibacter; species Mucilaginibacter sp. Mucisp73. Next base: position 1,315,549 of record NZ_CP168507.1, read on the forward strand.
ATAGCCTTTTTAATTTTTAAAAGTTAAAACCAATAATCGATAATAAGTACATTCTTTGGACGATGCCAATTATAAATTTTATAATGCAGAATGAATAGCCTGGAAATTCAGCTGATGACGGATGAGGATCTTATAGCATTGATCAGGGAAAATGACCTTGGGGCGTTTGAGCGTATTTATAATAAATATTGGTCAAAGCTTTATCTTTCAGCATATAACATCATCAGAGATCGCCAGGTAGCTGAAGATGTAACCCAGGAAGTATTGGTAAACCTGTGGATTAAACGATCCAATCTTAAACTCACTTCGTTAAATGCCTATTTATATACATCTGTTCGTTACCAGGTGTTTAATGTTATCCGTTCGGGTAAAGTAAGAGCGGACCTTTTTAACAAGCTGGAGGAGCTTTTTAGCAATAACGGCGGCGAGGAGCTCCTGTCTGAAAAAGAAATTAACCGTTTGCTGGAACAAGGTGTTGCTGGGTTACCTGAAAAGTGCCGCCAGATTTTTATTATGAGCCGCAAAGAACACTTATCAACCAAAGAAATTGCCGAACGGCTGGGTATCGCGCCAAAAACAGTCGAAAACCAACTGACTGTAGCCCTGAACCGCTTGCGCAAAACGCTGGGCGATTTTGTTTGCATAGCCGCCATTATGTTATGCGGGCGTTGGTTTTAAGTTTTTTTACCTGTATCCGCTTGCATTTATCCCTTCCTTAGATATTATTACGGGTTTTACTCTCCAAAATTTCATGATTCCTTAATGCTGTAGAAATATTTTATTATTCTTTGGGGGTATGGCCTGTTCAGGGTTACTTACATACAATAACTACCCAAATGGAAAAAGAAACACTGATAAACTTAATAAACAAATACTTATCAAACGAGGCTACTCCCGAAGAAGAGGCCCGATTGCTAAGCTATTATGATACACTCCAAAAAAACAAGCTGCAATGGGATGAACTTGAAATGGGCAATGAAAATGTAACAAAGAGCGAGTTGTACAGCAAGATACTATCGGAGATAAAAAAACGTGAATCTGCACCTAAAAAAATGATTTTTCTGAGGAGGTGGTTTGTGGCGGCCTCTATCACAACATTGCTGATTGCGTCGGCTTCTTTGGTTTTTTATATGAAGTATAACAGCTCATATTTCATCGCAAAGAATAGCACACATCCTGTAAACAAGCACAGTATTGCCCCGGGAGGAAATAAAGCATTGCTAACTTTAGCCGATGGTTCAAAAATTACCCTGGATGATGCCGCATCCGGCGAACTGGCCAAACAATCGGGTACAAAAGTATCTAAGGCGGCAAATGGTCAGTTGGTTTACACAGTTGAAAACTCTGCATCTCATGCCACTGCTCCGGGTTTGCCTGAATACAATGTTATTGAAACTCCAAAGGGAGGGCAATACCAGGTTGATTTACCCGATGGCACTAAGGTTTGGTTAAATGCCGGTTCATCACTCAAATATCCTACAAATTTTGATGGTGTGGTACGCAAAGTTGAATTAGCCGGAGAAGCTTACTTCGAAGTTGCTAAAAATGCGCATAAACCATTTAAGGTTATCAGTAACCACCAGGTGGTGGAGGTTTTGGGTACACACTTCAATATCAGCTCCTATACAGACGAAACTTCTGTTAAAACTACTCTATTAGAAGGCTCCGTTAAGGTATCAGCCATCAAAGCCAATCAATCCAGATTACTGAAACCTGGTCAGCAATCTGATATCAATTACGCAAATAATTCAATTTCGGTACAACCGGTTAATACCGACGAGGTTGTGGCCTGGAAAAATGGTTATTTTCTTTTTACCGACGAAGATTTGAAAAGCATTATGAGCAAGTTTGCCCGCTGGTATAATGTTGAGGTAGAATACCAGGGAAATGTGGATAATTTAAGATTTGGAGGGATGGTATCGCGTTCAAAAGACCTTGCGCAGGCATTGAAGATAATTGAACAGACAGGGAACGTAAAAATCAGGATCGAAGGAAGGAGGGTTATCATTATGCCGTGATCATTACCCAGCATAAGGTAGCCTAAAAAGGAAAGCCGGAAGTGGTGGAACACTTCCGGCCGGAAAGTTAGGGCTTTGCCATGAAATTAAATTCGTAGTCCAATTACAGATTAAACCCAAAACAAGTTCAAATGTATGAAATGTTATGAAATAAGTTTATACACAATCCCCCGTATAAAAAATAAAGCACTGTTGATCATGAAATTATCGATCATATTGTTATTGGCAACAATACTTCAGGTAAGTGCTAAAAGCTATGCACAAAAAATCACATTGTCAGAGAAAAATGCCCCGTTAGAAAAAGTGCTTAAAGAAATAAGAGAGCAAAGCGGGTACGATTTTTTTTATAACTCAAAGCTGATTAAAGAAGCTAATCCGGTTAGTATCAATGTACGGAATACAGAATTGGAAGAGGTATTGAAACTGGCACTTTCGGGTCAGCCGTTTATCTATAGCATAGAAGAGAAAACAATAATTATAAAACCTAAGCCTGCGCCTGTTAAGCCCCCCGTTCAGGCTGTACCTACTATCAAAGTTTCAGGTGTTGTTACTGATTCAAAAGGGGTCACTTTACCCGGCGCAAGCGTACGTATCAAGGGGACTGATAAAGGTGTAATAACTGATAGCGAGGGTCGGTTTACCATTGAAGCTAATGATAACAGCACCCTTGTTATTTCATTTGCCGGTTTCATTGCCAAAGAAATTACGGTTACAGGAGCAACATCTTTCCTGACTGTTCAGTTACTTGACGATACCAAGGGTATAAATGAGGTGGTAGTAGTAGGCTATGGTAAACAAAAGAAGCTGACCATAACCGGGGCCGTTACTACGGTGAATGTTGCTGATATAACAACTCCAAACCGCTCTCTATCTAATGCCCTGGCAGGTAAGGTAGCCGGGGTTATATCGATGCAAAGAAGCGGGGAGCCGGGTTATGATAACGCATCATTTACCATCAGGGGTATTGGCACTTTTACAGGTAACTCAAACCCGCTTATTATTATAGACGGCGTGCAGCGGGATGACGTGAACAGTACTTATGGCGGAGCTTACAACAACATCGATCCAGAAGATATTCAAAGCATTTCCCTGTTAAAAGATGCATCGTCAACCGCTGTATATGGGGCCAAAGGTGCCAACGGGGTTTTAATTATTACCACTAAAAAAGGTGTTGCAGGTAAACCTAAAATTTCCTTTAAAACAGAAACATCCATGTCGGGCCTTACCAGGACCCCAAAAATGCTGGATGCCGTTTCATGGATGAGGTTGCATAACGAAGCAACTACAAATGATGGTAACCCTCCTGCATATTCTGAAGAAACTATCCAGAAAACGGCAAGCGGGTTAGACCCATACCTTTATCCCAATGTAAACTGGATAAAATCTGTATATAAGAATTGGGCCCCCGGCTATAATACCAACTTAAATGTAACCGGCGGTGCTTCGTCGGTAAGGTATTATGTTTCCGCTTCTTTTTATGACCAGGATGGAAGTTATAAAGTAACCAAACAAAATGGCTATAATCCCAACCTTAACTTTAAGCGGTATGACTTCAGGTCAAACCTTGATATCGATATCAGCAAAACCACTTTATTGACCATGAATCTGGATGCGATGCTGGTAAGCAGCCGTTATCCAGGTATCTCGGCAGGAAACATCTGGTATGAATCATATTTAACCCCACCTAACGCGTTCCCGATAAGATACCCCGATGGCAAATGGGCCGGTCCGTATAACAATGGCGGATCCAACCCGGTAAACGATATCCAAAACTCAGGTTATAACACCGAGTTTCGCCCTACTATCCAGTCTGTTTTTTCCATTAACCAGAAACTGGATGCAATTACCAGCGGCTTGAGCGCCATGGCCAGGTTCTCGTTCGATTCGTACAGCGAAAATGACAATGGCAGAACAGGTACCAATGATCTTTACTTAGCTACATCAAGAGATCCGCAGGGTAACCTGGTATTGGGTCAATCAAGGTACGGAAACCAGTTTTTGGGTTATACGCAGTATTCATCTGCCGAAAAAACCATGTACCTGGAAACCAATATTAATTATGATCAGTCCTTCGGCAAGCACCATGTGGGCGGATTGCTTCTATACAATATGCGATCGAGAGTCCAGAGCACCGCGGGTAGTGTTATTACCTCTATTCCTTATAACAATCAGAGTTTGGCCGGTAGGGCAACATATACTTACGCCGATAAATACCTGCTTGAATTTGATGCGGGCTATACCGGTTCAGAAAACTTTGAACCGGGCAAAAAGTTTGGCTTTTTCCCGGCTGTCTCTGCGGGTTGGGTAATTTCAAGGGAGCCTTTTTTCAAAGATTTTTCAAAAACGTTTAACCTGCTTAAAATAAGGGGTTCACATGGTCTCGTAGGTAACGATCAAATAGGATCTGATTACCGTATCACCAGGTTTCCTTATATCAATCAATATGGCGGTGGCGGCTCAGTGGGTTTAGGCCTTAACGGAACAATATATGGTGGTACTACCGAGACTGTTATAGGAGTGGAGAACCTGACATGGGAAAAAGCCAGGAAAGATAATATTGGACTGGAGATAGGGTTGTTCAATAAACTGAATATCACTGTTGATGCCTATAAAGAGAGGCGGACAAATATTTTAGTTCAACGCAGTTCTTTATCAGGGATACTGGGTGTAAGCGGGGCTGTATTTGCCAACTTGGGCGAAATGAATAACCACGGTATTGAGGGTAATATTGAATATAACGATAATATAGGTAAGGTAGGCTTGCGCCTTTATGGCAATTTCACTTACAATAATAATAAAATTGTACAGAAAGATGAGCCTAAACAATTATACGCCTATCAGCAGGCTACCGGTCGCAAATATGGCGATAACCTGATGTACGTTGCCGAAGGGTTATTTACCTCGCAGGAAGATGTTGATAAAAGCCCCACCCAGTTTGGCGCTGTGTTGAGGCCCGGCGATATCAAGTATAAAGATGTAAATGGCGATGGCGTGATCAACAGCTATGACAAGGTTTATACAGGTAAATCCGACATACCTACCATATTATACGGCGCAGGGTTTACGGTTGGTTATAAAAAGTTCGATCTTTCTCTTTTCTTCCAGGGAACCGGTAATGTAATTATTATGGCAAACGGTTCTTCTATAACTGGTGCAGGTGCACAAGGCGCGGGTATTGTACCGTTTACAGGCATGGGCACTTATCCATCGGGTATGCTAGCAAGCCTTGAGAACAGGTGGACAGTTGATAACCCAAGTCAGAATGTATACTATCCACGGTTAGGCATTGCTAATCAAAACAGCAATAATTATCAGCCCAGCACCTGGTGGTCAAAAGACGCGAGTTTTGTTCGTTTAAAACAGGCTACATTGGGTTATACTTATAAGCCCTCCTTTCTTACCCAGGCGGGTATTAACTCAGTCTACCTTTATTTAACGGGGCAAAACCTGCTAACATTCTCCAAATTCAAGCTTTGGGACCCTGAACTTGGCTCTAACGGGGCAGGCTATCCACCGGTACGAATACTTGCCTTAGGATTAAGGGTTGCGTTATAGAGATCGTGAATTTTAAATCAGTTTCAAAAGAATTTAAAGTGTGCCAAATGAAAAAAAACATACTAATAATGGTAGTTGGGATCTGCTTCCTGGGTGCCTGTTTATCGTCCTGTAATTACCTTAATAAAAAACCGGATAACCTGTTAACATCAGATCTGATCTGGAGCACCAGGGCTAATGCCGAATCTTATCTGTATAACATTTACGGCTACATTGTACAAACCGATGGGGGAGATTACAGCGCGATGGGCGCTAGTGACGAGTCGTCGGTATCCATTCCCGGCACCAATGTAAGGCAAATGGTTGTTGGCAACTGGAGCCCTGTAAATGCTTATTTTGATTATTGGGACAGGTATTACACTGGTATCCGGTCGTCTTTCATTTTTGAAGCCAATATTGATAAGGTTCCTGCTACCCAGCTAAGTGTCAGCCTGAAAAATCAATATAAAGCCGAAGCAAGGTTTTTGCGCGGGTGGTTTTACTGGCAGTTAATGAAGCAATATGGCCCTGTTGTAAAAGTAACGGAAACGTTAAGCTTAAATGATGACTTCAATAAGTACCCGAGAGCGTCTTTTGACGAATGCAAGGATTACGTTAACCAACTGATGGATCAGGCCGCTTCGGGTTTACCGGCGCAATGGCCTTCAACCAGCAATTACGGTCGGCCAACAAAAGGTGCCTGCCTTGCTGTAAAAGCTCAGCTGGCCTTATTGTCGGCAAGCCCATTATGGAATGGTAATCCATCGTTTGCTTCTTTTAAAAACCAGGATGGCACCCCGCTGGCACCCACAGTATTTGATGCCGGCAAATGGAAAATAGCTGCCGATGCAGCCAAGGCTGTAATTGATCTGAGTGCGTACAAGTTATTTACAAATCTGGATAATGGCGGAACCCAGTTTGATCCTTATCTGTCTGTCAGGGACCTTTTCTTAACAAACTGGAACAGTGAGATCATATTTTCAAGAAACTCCTGGAATTATTGGGGATATACCAAATGTGTGTCGCCGGGGCCGGGAGGATATAGCATGTACAATGCCACCCAAAATGTTGTGGACGCGTTTTATATGAATAACGGCCGAACCATTGATGACCCGCTTTCGGGATATACAGCCACAAATTTTGCTCAAAGTAATGGCGCAAAATATTGGGAACACAGCAAAGGGCAATGGAACATGTATGCCAATCGCGAACCGCGGTTTTATGCCTATATCCAGTATAATGGCCGGCCGGTATTGCCTGCGCCAACTGTTGATGATAAAAACTATTATTCATCGGCAGCGAATATTGACGGCACTGGCCGGGTTGAATTTTATTATAACGGTAAAGCCGGCGCAAAAGCCAGCGGCGCAAGTAATAACATTACCGGATATGATGTATTAAAAAATGTAAGTCCTGCCGATAATATAAGGATGGATGCCACCAACTACAGGCCGTTCATATTGATCAGGTACGCCGAGATATTGCTGGATTATGTAGAAGCCCTGAATGAATATGACCCTTCGAACCCTAATATCGTGCTTTATCTTGACCAGATCAGGACCAGGGCCGGCTTGCCTGGCATAGAGACCGTTTATCCGGGCGCTGTTGGAAACAAGGATTTAATGCGAAAATATATTTTAAGGGAACGCCAGGTAGAGCTTTGTTTTGAAAGCGACCGATACTTTACCCTTGTAAGAAGGCTATTGTTAGGTGCCGATGAAAATCAGACTATCTATGGCCTTAATGTCAATACTGACGATCAGGGCCTTGGATTTGCATTTACCGGGCTTTACAACAAAACGCTTTTTCAAAAAAGGGTATGGAACAATAAAATGTACCTGTTCCCAATATCCCAGTACCAATTGGACCGCGATAGGGCATTGGTACAAAACCCGGGTTGGTAATGCCGGCTCTTATTTACCCAACAGGGTGTAAAAGGTCTGGAAATAAATAATTAAACCGTATTATTCAAATGAAAACATTCATAAATATATTGGCAAAAGGCATCAATCAATACCTGCTTGCCGGGGCGCTTTTTATAATGATAGCTTTTATAAGCTGTAAAAAAGAAAAAGTTCCTGCACATGATCCTGCATCACCTATCAGTATCAGTACATTTATCCCGGCACAGGGTGGCGGTGGTACCGAAGTATTGATCTCCGGTACTAACTTTTCAACAGATACCTCGCAAATTTCGGTTACCCTGAATGGGTTTAAACTGAAGGTCATCGGTGCCAACACCAAACAAATGATGGTAGTGGTGCCTAAGAAAGCAGGTTCCGGGCCTATTGTTGTAACTATTGGAAAAGGAACCGCAACAAGCACCGATAATTTTACATATCAATATACCAGGACTGTCACCACGCTGGCAGGATCAGGTAAAGCCGGCTTTGCAAACGGTAAAGGAACAGATGCTATGTTTGATTTTAGCGGGCAAAGCTGGTACCGAAGCTGCGGAGTAACCGTTGATGATAACCTGAATGTTTATGTTGCCGATCCCGGAAATCATTGCATCAGGAAAATTGACACTGCGGGCAACGTATCTACACTCGCAGGTAATCCCCAGGTTTCGGGCTATGCTGATGGTAAGGGGAGCGCGGCAAATTTCTCCATACCTTATGATGTTGCCGTTGATGCCCAGGGAAATGTATATTCCGTTGATCCGGGAAATTATGACATCCGTAAAATAAGCCCCGATGGTACTGCAACCACCTGGGCCTGGGGCAGCCAATCGCCATGGAGTGTTGCTGTCGACAAAACAACGGGTTTTGTTTATTACTCCAGCTGCTCCAGCCCCGGAAACATCTACCAGGTATCAGCTCAGTGGACTACCAAACAGGTTATATCCGGCCTTAATTATCCTGCAGGAATCAAATTTGACAAAGCCGGTAACTTATATGTATCAGTTAACGGCGACCAGGTTATCAGAAAATTCAGTGCCGGCAACTGGAACGGTAGCATCATAGCAGGGCAACTTGGTGTTTCTGGTTATTTAAACGGAGCCGCTACGACTGCAAAATTTGCTTATCCATGGGGTATCGCGGTTGATAACAGCAATAATATTTATGTAGCAGGCAACGGAACATGGGACGGCGGTAGCTATAACCCCGATCAAAGTATCCGCCTTATACAGGCCAATACTTTTGATGTAAGCACCTTTGCCGGCAGCGGTACAGCAGGTTATGCTGACGCGATAGGAGGATCTGCGCTTTTCAGCGGGCCAACCGGTGTTGCTGTCGATAAGAATGGAACCGTATATGTTTTGGATAAAAACAACAACCGGATAAGAAAAATAGTTTCGGAATAATAACGATCCTTTTTAAAAATACTATAACAGTTTATTTTTCAACCCAGGCATATCCTTGTTGCCCGGGATAAATATGAGTAGTAGTTAATAATTGTTTGGGTTTATTTAAGGGTACTCCGTAGCAGAAACGTGTTTCTGCTACGGGCAGGTACTGCGCGGTTTTAAGTGCGAATAAACTTAAACAAAGGATAGCCCCACTTTTTGAATAAATTTAATGAAACATTATATAAATATCTTTTTAATACATGTTTTTGCTATTCAGGCTATGGCTTGCAGCAAAAAAACGGTAGGTAATGACCTAATAGTCTCAACCGGTAATACACATATCTACTATGTATCAGTTAACGGCTCTGATGCTAATTCGGGCAAAATCAATGCGCCGTTCCAAACCATCAATACAGCCATGGGCCATGCCTTGCCCGGTGATACCGTTATGGTTAGAGGCGGCAGCTATTATGATAAGGTGGTGTTTCCTAAATCGGGGGCAATGGATAAGTTGATCACATTGAAGGCTTACCCCGGTGAAAGGCCGATGATAGACGGGAGTAAAATAATTGTTTCGGGCTGGGTGCCGCTGGTTACACTGAGCAATGTAAGATATATAACATTGGATGGCTTTGATATCTGCAATCTCACGAGCTCAACTTTTAATACCGATCCTGAAGGGATCGCCATCAATGGCAATTCGCACGATATCACTATCAAAAACTGCAACATTTATAACATAAAGAACAACGCATCCCTGAACGACTGGCGAAGCGGACACGCTATACTGGCAATTGGTAACGGAACTACTGCCATTACTAACCTGGTTATTACGCATTGTACTGTACATGATACGCAGACCGGTACAAGTGAAAATGTAACGCTGGCCGGTAATATTGACGGCTTTGTTTTTAGCCATAATAAAGTATATGATACAGAAAACATCGGGATAATTGTTGCCGGTGGTGATGGTTTAAATCCCAAAGGAGATGTAGCTACCAACTATGCCCGCAATGGCGTGATAAGTGATAATATTTTTCACGATAATACCATGACCAGGACCCCGGAAACCTGGGGCCCCGACAGGTACGGTGCTATCTCCATTTATGTTTGCGGCGGTGCTAATACCATTATCGAAAGAAACATAGTATACAACAGCGACCGGGGGATAGGACTGGTAAGTGAAAGCAACGTGTATGCAACCAAAACCACCATCGTGCGAAATAATTTTGTATATAACTGCTATCGCACAGGTATATACATGGGCGATTATCTGAACTACACATCCGGCGGAACTAAAAACTGTTACATAATAAACAATACCTTATATCAGAATAACCGTGTACCGGGCGCTTTTGGCGAAATTGAAGGAGAGATCAGGCTTACGGAGCATTGCGACAATAACGTGATCAAAAATAACATAGTTTATGCAAGGCCCGTTGATGTATTTATTCATAAGTATACCACAACAGGCAGCAATAACATTATCGACAATAATTTATACTATACCACAGGCACTCCCCAATGGATCTGGAACAGTACTAACGGCGCACCATATACCGATTTAAATGCCTGGCGCGCAGCCAGCGGTAACGATGCCAATTCAACAAATGGGCAAGACCCTCTTTTGCTGAACACCTCGTCGCCCGATCTTCATATACAAGCGGCCTCTCCTGCAAAAAATACCGGAAATGTAATTTCTGCCGATATAAATGGCGCCACAGATATTGACGGAAATACCCGCATTGTAAATAATAAGATAAGTAAAGGCGCACAGCAGTAAGATGTTTAATTAAAAAAAGTATGCTTATGAAATGTAATGTCTATGTTTTTTTAATGCTTGGTTTTGCTATACAGGCATTTGGTTGCAGTAAAAAGAACGATTCCGGCGGTAATGTTACAATTACCGGGAGCGCTCATGTTTATTATGTAGCTGCCAACGGGTTAGAGTCAAATAAAGGAACAATTGACGCGCCTTTTCAAACTATCAATACCGCGCTTTCCCATACCATTCCCGGCGATACTGTAATGGTAAGGGGGGGAGTATATAGCGAAAAGGTTGTATTTCCCAAATCTGGCGTAATGGATAAGTATATCACGTTGAAAGCTTACCCTGGGGAAACACCTATAATTGACGGTAGTTCTTTTAGTGTTAACGGGAGGGAAGCCCTGATAACTATTGATAAGGCAAAGTATATAGTTGTAGATGGCTTTGAAATACGCAATCTTAAAACCGCAACCGGCGATCCCAAAGCTATTATGGTTGAAGGTGGATCCGACTATATTATTATAAAAAACAATACGGTATACGGTATTGATTATACTCAACTGCCGCTTAACGGGGGCGGTAACGCCATTTTAGTTATCGGAAACACTTCTGATCCGGTAACTAATATTACTGTTACAGGGAATACAATCCACGACTGTAAAACCGGGTACGGCGAAAATTTAACCATCAATGGCTATGTTGACGGTTTTACCATCACCAATAATACCATTTATAATGCTCAAAATATTGGGATAGATGCAGCAGGAGGCTATGCAGCAAATAGCGATCCAACGCTTAACTATGCCCGTAATGGTGTTATCAGCGGCAACACCCTCTATAACATTGAAAGCAAAAGAGGGCCGCTTGGCGGACATGGCGCCATAGGTATTTATGTAGATGGCGGCAGAAATGTGATAGTAGAGAAAAACAGGGTGTCTGTTACAGATAGGGGGATTGGCGCAGTGAGCGAAACCAATGGCTTCCCTACCGATCATGTTACCGTAAGGAATAACCTGGTATTTAACTGTTGGTGTTCTGGTATCTATATGGGTGGCTATTTAAACTATACAGGTGCCGGCACAAGTAACTCGGCTATTGTTAACAACACCCTGTATAACAATAACCAGGCATTAGGTGCCTTTGGCGAAATAGAAGGGGAGATAAGCATCAGGGAAGATTGCACGAATAACGTTATAAAAAATAACATCATTTATGGCGGGGCATCAGATATGTTTATTCATAAATATACCAACCGCGGATCGGGCAATATCATAGATTATAACCTGTATTACACCACAGGCCCCGCGCAGTGGACCTGGAACGGCGTGGCCTATACCGACTATAACTTATGGAAGGCAGCCTGCGGTGGAGACGCCAGTTCAACATATGGCACCGATCCTTTATTTGTCAATACATCCGGCCTTGATTTTCACCTGCAATCATCCTCAGTAGCAAAAAATAGCGGGCAGGTGATATCTGATGGCGTTAACGGGACGGTTGATTTTGATGGTAATACGCGTATCGTAAATAAGCAGATAAGTAAAGGGGCATATCAATAATCAATACCCATTGTTTTTAATCTTGATTACAAAATGGAAAAGATTCCCACAATTAAAGAGATAGCTAAACGCTTAAAAGTAAGCCCTTCAACAGTGTCGCGTGCTCTTCATGGTCATCCCAGCATTGGCCTTGTAACCACCATGCGGGTTAATAAGGTAGCAAGCGAACTAAATTATGAGCGAAATCAAACAGCTGTATTTTTTAAACAACGAAAAACATTAACTATTGGTGTAATTGTTCCGGATTTTTCTGACGCGTTTTTTTCTTCGGCCCTTAGTGGGATAGAAGATTACGCCAGCAAAAGGAATTATAACGTTTTTATTGGGCAATCGTTAGAAAACCCTGATAAGGAAAAACGTATCCTGGAAACAATGAAAACACATCGGTTAGACGGCATTATCATTTCGATAAGCAAAAATACCACGAATTATGAAGTGTTTGAACAATTGAAAAAATATAACATTCCTGTTGTGTTTTTTGACCGTATTCCTGGCATGGAAGATATTCATTACTCGGCTTGTAATCTCCAATCGGGAATGTTACAAGCCATTGATTGTTTAATAGAAAAAGGGCATCGTAGTATTGGGTTAATTAATGGTCCATCGCAACTGGCTGCAAGTAAAGAGCGCCTGGATGCTTACAAACAGGGGCTTGATAAATATCAGATAGCAGTAAATACTGACCTGATAGTCTCTTCGGATCTTTCGTCGGCGCAAAATACTTATGCTATGCGGCGGCTATTATCTTTAGCAGATAAACCTACAGCTATTATCACTTTTAACGATTATGTGGCACGCGATGCAATTAAGTTGTTGAAGAACTATAATCTGGCTTCCAATCACGATATTAGCTTTGTCAGTTTTGCAAATTCTCCTATTTGGAGTTTTATGGATAGTGCCCCAATGGCATCCATTGAACAATTCCCCCAAAAGCAGGGCATAAAAGCGGCCGAAATACTTTTTAAAATAATTGATGATCGCATTAGTGAAGCGTCGTTAACCCCGGTTTTCCATCATGCGGTATTTGATTCCAGTATGGTGTCTCATAGAGGGCGTACCAATGTATAGGATAAGGTTATGAAAGTCCGAATTTCGATTTGCATAAAGCATTAGCGGGTAATATTTATACAAAAAGGGGTTTACATATTTTTTAGAAATTGCACTTAATTTTTTGATTATTAAATATATATGTGGGTGTTAACCCCGAATTGTGTTAACCCTGTTAACCCCTCTTTTGTTAACAGAGTAAATCCAACTCAACACTATAATATATCGCTTAGTATCTGAAAAATTCAAAAAAAGCGAGGCTCATCATGCCGCCTCGTTTTTTTTGAATTTATAAGGTAGGGGTTGATAGGCTTGTTGTTTGTATTAATATTCCAATTCAAAAGTGTCACTATACTTTAATATGCTGCTCTTTTGTAAAGATTTGGGAATTTGAATGCTCAACTGCCCATTTTGATAGGCCCATTTTAACTTTTCAGCGTTGCCCAACAGGCTTACTTTTTTAATCCGTTTAATATTGTTTACAGGGAAACTTACCTCGGCCGGAAGGGTTACATTATCTTTTTCTGATAGCCAGAAGGCATATAATGTGTTTTTTGTTTTTGACCTTGTAAAATATATGTTCCCAACAGAATAAGGTATAACAGGTTCGGAAGCGTAAATTCCTTTTTCGTTAATTTTCATCCAATTCGCAATGTCCTGTAACCTTTGATAGGCAATCGGATTCCAGTCGCCATCCGGCCCGGGGGCTATATTAAGCAAGAGGTTACCTCCTCTTGAAACTATTTTTATCAGCGTTTGTACCAATTGGCGGCTGGGCTTAAATTCGTCATCAGGAACGTAACTCCAGTATTTGCCAATGGTCATACAGGTTTCCCATGGGTAGGATAGGGGCTTGTCTGGTACTTCCTGTTCGGGTGTAGTATAGTTTTCAAATTCGCCGGTCACTGTCCTGTCTACCATAATCAAACCTGGCTGATAGCTGCGGCCCATTTTTGCTATCCGGGCCATATCAATATCCTGGTTATAATGTTGCGGGTCGTTATCCTTTGTAACTGATGGCCGTACCCAGCCGCCATCGAGCCATAAAATATCTATTTTACCATAACCGGTCATTAACTCTTCAATTTGGTTGTAGATAAAATCTTTAAATTTTTGCCAGCGTTCAGGATATCGTTGCGGATCGTAATTTACATTATGATCTTTAGGAGGAAAGTAAGGCCACCAATAGTTTTCATTATGCCAGTCGGGTTTGGAAAAATATGCCCCGATCATAAAATTGTCTTTACGGAAGGCGTTAAATATTTCTTTGGTGACATTGCTTCGCGGATTTTTCGAAAACGGAGTTTTAGGGTCGGTAATTTTATAATCTGTTTGTTTAGTATCAAACATGCTAAAACCATCGTGATGTTTAGTGGTAAATACCACGTAATTCATCCCCGCAGCCTTGGCCGCTTTAACCCATTTTTCGGGGTTAAAATTGGCAGGGTTAAAGGTGGTTTGGAGGTTTTCGTATGCTTTTTTATAGGCGAAATAATCATTGCTATAGGGGCCGGTACGTGTAACCCAGTCATCAGGGCAAATAGTCCAGCTTTCGGCCACACCCCATTGGCTGTATGTTCCCCAGTGCATAAATAAACCAAACTTTTTGTCTTGCCAGCGGGCAAGTTTTTGCCGTACCAGCGAATCTTTAGGAAGCTGGTACGTATCTGACATTTTATGTTCGTTTTGTGCCAATGCCGCCTGGCTGCATCCTAAAATAAACAGGCAGGGTAAAAGTTTTCGGATCATGATGGTATAATACATTGATAGTTTTGCTTTCATAGGTAGATGAGCAAACATTAATTTAAAACCAATTCAATTACCGGTATCTCACTATCGGGCTTGGTTTCCGGTAGATTTAATATCAGGTCGTTACCTGTGTCTTTTGATTTGCTATCCTGTTGTATCTCCGACGCGTCATGTAAAAACTGAACGTATTTTACTTTATCCTTGTAGCCTGGTAAAGTAAGTGTTTTGCCGGGATATGCTAACAAATGCACGTATAAGCGCCGGGTATTTGCATTATAGGTAAGCAGGGTGTGCTCCGGGGCTACAAAGGTTTCCGGAGCTTCGGTACATCCATAAATGGAGCGGCTGTTATATTTCATCCAGGCTGCTATTCCGTCCAGCCTTTCGTTAGCACGTTTATCAAATAAACCGCGTGCAGTAGGGCCCACGTTAAGCAACAGGTTGCCTCTTTTGCTTACAGCCTCTATCAGCATGGTAATTAATTGCGTGGTGCTTTTCCAGCTGTTTTCATCCCGAAAATATCCCCAGGAACCAGAAAATGTTTGGCAGGTTTCCCAATAAGTTTTGTAATCGTTTTTTTTGACCCATTCAGATAAATTTACCTGTTCGGGTGTCAGGTAATCCCAACCATCCTGGTATTCATTTAAATCGAGGCGGTTATCAATTATAATATTGGGCTGTAGTTTTCTTATTTCTTTAACGAGTTCAACAGATCCCCAGTCTTTGGCCCCTTTTCCATGTTTGCCATTATCAGGGTACGAAAAATCGAGCCATAGCATATCAATTTTGCCGTAATTGGTAAGCAGTTCTTTAATTTGGTTATGCATGTAGGTGCGGTACCTGGCCACATCGCGGCCTTTGTTCAGCTTATCATAATCCTCATCTTTTTCGCTTGCCGGTTGCAGGGGGTGTAAAACATCAACGGTAAAGTCTGGGTGATGCCAATCCAACAGTGAATAATAAAAACCTATTTTTATACCCTCGGCTCTAAATGCATCAACAAATTCCTTTACAAGGTCTCTTTTAGCAGCGGTTTTAGTAGCCTTGTAGTCAGTATATTTTGAATCAAACAGGCAAAACCCCTCATGATGTTTAGTGGTAAGCACAGCATATTTCATCCCGGCTGCCTTAGCTTTCTTTGCCCACTCTTTGGGATTAAACAAATCCGGATTAAACTCATCAAAATAAGGCTGGTATTGCGCATCCGTCATGCGCTCCCATCTTTTTACCCATTCATGCCTTGCCGCCTGCGAATAAAGCCCCCAATGAATAAACATACCAAAGCGATCATTAGTCCACCAGGACATACGTTTGGCTTTTTGTTCGGGTGTTTCTGCTCCTATTTTCTTTTGGGCATATAAATGAGAAAATGCAATAAAAAACAATAAAATACCTGTTAACGTTTTTTTCATTTGGAGGATAGCTGACGTTAGTTTTAAGAAAGAGCGTTAAAAAAGGGCGATGTTTTTACATTGATAAAATTTCATCAACTACTTCCAGTAAAGGCCTTTGAGGCTTTTCAGGGTTTAGCTTTTGGTTGTCGTCCACCCATTTTCGTTCCCAGGAAAAGTAATCAGGTTCCTGAACGTTTTTACCTTGCAAATTGCTGCGCAGATAATCAAAATAAATCTCCCAGCGGGGCAAGTAATAGCTATCCATCAGGCCTGCCCACTCTTTATAAGCATACTCATGCAGATTGTCTTCGGTACGCACATTTTCGCCCCAATAGGTAATTTGCATTAATTCGTTTTTTAAATTGTTTGCTTTTTCTTCTGCAGTATTGCCGTTATCTATAGCTTGTTTGAGATAGGTGTTGAGCCTGAAATATTGATCGGTATTTAAGAGATCATCTGTCAGCCTTATCATATGCAGGAACTTTGCGCTGGCTGCGTTAAATGTTTGCAGATTCTTGCTGTTATAAGCAGCTACCATTTCATTAAATGTGAGTGTGCCTTTATTAGCCAGCAGTTGCCGCACCATATTGATGAGGTCTATTTTATAAGTAGCCGAATTTTTAAAAGCAGGCGCCGCTTTTGCAAATTCTTTTACCGCGTTCGCAAACGCGACTGTGTCATAATTCCGGGTGAGCGTACCCCAACTGGAAATTGATTTAACTTTAAGTGCAGGGCGCGCACAGAAAATAGATTCGCCGGCCCCTTCCTGGTAACCTGGAAGGCTTTGGTAAATCGTTTGTAAAAATCCCTGCCAGGCGTTACTTGCATGCCCATCGCTTTTACCATAACGATATTGGGCGTATTTATCGATCCAGTTCCGGGTATCCACATGTTCCTGGCGCCAGCCCAGTTCAAGCATCAGGTCATAATCAGGAGGGTTGTTATTGATACCCTCCGGCATAATCCCCACACCTCTAAGATAATTGCTGTAAGTGCTTTTACGGGCACGGTATACCTCATCGGCAAAGCGCTGCAGTTTACCGTATACACCCGGCCGTTCGCCAAAATTGTTAACGCTGCACCATATAAACGGTGTATTATCATAAGCCTTACGTTTTTCCCAGTTGTTGGTAAACTCACCAAAAAGCTCCTGTACTAATACTTTTGATTTATCGAGGCCATCAAGCATGGCCTGCTTGGGATTATCCTGCCAGCCCTGCAATACCCATGTTGAACCGGGGTAGTAATTTTGCATCGATGCCTGTATGGCAGTGCCTGCTTTTTTCAAATCAACACCTTCCGTTTTACCACCCTCATGAAAAGGGTCGCCGGCAAAAAAATGGATGTTCTTACCGTATAATTTTTGAATTTCGCTATAGTAGATGCCGCCAATGCGGCTAAACTCAGGATCAGTGGGGTCAAGTATATCAGGTCTTTTAAAAGCACCCCAGGTACCCTGATCAATAATATGTGCTTTACTTTTGTTTTTTAATGTGCTTGGCACCATGCCATAAAAACCTTGCAACACAGGTTGTATACCCAACTCCTGCATCCGCTTCATCATTTTCTGTTGAATCAGCTTCCTGTTGTCTATCTGGCTTTGCGGCATGGGACCTCCCCAGCCTTCAATATTTCCCATCAGCCACCATGCGGTATAAGCAGGCCCAACAATGAAACTGTTAATTTCATTTTCAGTGTATCCTATTTTCCTCAGCGTGTTTTGCCATACCGCTTCCATCCCTTCAACAGTAAGCATGGTGTTTACGCCATTCAGAGCCATCCAGTCAAGCTCCCGCTCCCAGTCGGGCCAGCTATAAAAGCTCATGGTGTAATTATAGGTGCAGTAATTTAACGCATAACGATACTTGGCCGCAGCTTGTATGGTTACTTTTTTGTTAACATTAGGAATAGGAAGCACGGGCGACATGTTATCACCCATGTGCGACATAGAGCGATGGCAGTAATATTTTAAATACCAGTTTATACCAACAGCTGCCGCATTGGCTCCTGAAGCATGGATAACCAGTTTATTCTTGATGGTTTGCAGTTCAACTATTTCTGAACTGGTGTTTTTTAAGGGTTCAAAAACGATATGGTTGCTTAACCACGGCGCGCGCCTTTTAACCAGTGCTTTTACAGGATCAAATTGTTGCGCTAAAAGCTGTATAGGCAATAATAAAAGTAGCAGACAGGTTGGTTTTCGCATAAAAATTTGTTGGTTTTTTCTGTTAATATGTCCGAAACTAACTAAAATTTAATGGAAAGATTATGCATAATTCTATGCCCTGGAGCCTTGAAACTTACGCAAACGTTTGTTACTGCAAAGACAAACGTTTGCGTAAATTTTCACTGTTTTTTATCAAATATAGAGCGGGCGAAATGCTAATCCTGCCTGGACACCCCCGATTGACATTAACAGCCTGGGCTATTTTATGATAGGGTGAAAAAATGTAACCGATATTACAGTTACCTATGGCTGCCGATAACTACGGCCTATAAAGGCCGCTGAAAAATAGAATAAAGGCGCTAAATTAGAGCAGAATTACGGATATTAATAACCTAACTAAACTGGTGGTTTAACTCACGAGTTCGGTTGATTTTTAATATGGTCACATGATACAATATTATAAATGTTAAAATCACTCTTGAATACCCGCATAAGTTATTATAAATATTATAACCGCAGTATATTAAAAGCAACACCGCTACTGTTACTGGTAACCTTAACAACAATAAGCGTTAGTGCTCAAAATTTGAGTGTGAAAACTGCTTTAGCCTCAAAATCAACAGATATTACAGTGGCCACTGCTCAAAAAAGTATAAGTTTAGCTATTGATAATTCTGATTACCAGGCGGTGAAACTTGCGGCTGGCTTTTTTGCTGACGATATAAAACAGGTTACCGGAACTTCGCCTGCTATTACTACTTTGCAACACCCCGCCGGTGAAATGATTATTGCCGGCACTATTGGTAAAAGCCCAGCTATTGATAGGTTGATAGCTGCACACAAGATCAAAGATATTAATAAAATTAAAGGCCGTTGGGAGGCCTCATTATGGCAAATAGTTAACAACCCCGCACCTGGTGTAAAAAAAGCGCTCATTATAGTTGGAAGCGATAGACGAGGGACAGTTTATGGACTCTTACAAATTTCAAGGAAAATAGGTGTATCGCCGTGGCATTGGTGGGCAGATGTTCCTACTGCTAAAAGAAAAACAGTTACGATCTCCGTACCTAAACCAACTTGGGATGAACCGGCAGTTAAATATCGCGGTATTTTTATTAATGATGAAGACTGGGGAATAAATCAATGGGCGAGGAAAAACTTTGAAAAGGATTTTGCACACGGCATTGGCCCCAAAACATATGAAAAATTATTTGAATTGATGTTGCGTTTGCGGCTCAACTATATTTGGCCTGCTATGCATGAAGTGTCTAAAGAATTTGGCGATACTCCCGAGAATGTAGCTTTGGCCGATCATTATGGTATTGTTGCAGGTTCATCACATTGCGAACCGATGCTGTATAATAACGTGCATTGGAACGAGAGACTTAAAGGTGTCTGGAACTATAGCACTAATCCTGATAGTATTTATAAATACTGGAAAGAAACTGCTACGGACAGAAAAGACAAAGAAGCAGTTTGGACAATGGGTATACGCGGTATACATGATCGTGGTATGGAATCACCTCCGTCAGGTATACCTGAAAGGATAACCCTTTTAGAAAAGGTATTTAAAGACCAGCGAGATCTTATTAATCAATACGTCAATAAACAATGGGGGGCTGTTGCTCAATGTTTTGTTCCTTATAAAGAGGTATTGCCTGTGTATGATGCCGGCTTGAAAGTACCTGATGATGTAACTCTGATTTGGGTAGATGACAATTTTGGATACATTCGCCGCTTATCGAATCCAACCGAAAGGAAGCGGTCTGGCGGTAGCGGATTATACTGGCACTTATCTTACTACGGTGGTCCTCATTCGTATACCTGGATCAATTCTACCGCCCCGGCATTGATGTGGGAAGAGTTTCATAAGGCCTGGGAAAATCAGGCCCGGACGATGTGGGTGATTAACGTAGGTGATGTTAAACCGATGGAATTGGGGATCGACTATTTTTCACGCTTATCATGGAACCCGGAAAGTCAACAGGCGGATGCACAACCCCAATTTTTAAAAACATTTCTCACAGAACATTTTAATGAAAATGTAACTACGCTTAACGACTTGCTTACAGAATTTTATCGTTTAGGCACAGTACGAAAACCTGAATTAATGAATCGTGATTGGGCTATTTCTTTGTCAGATAAAGAAGCTATGCAATTGCAAGCTGATTATCAGAAATTATTAAATCTTGAAACTTCCGTAGCAAAGTCTGTACCCTTAAATAAGCAGGATCCTTACACAGAAATGATTGGTTTTCCGGCCCGTATCATGGCAGAAACCGGACTTATATTTATGCATGACAGGGCAATTGTTTATGGTGCAAATCAATCTGCCCATCAGGTTGAGATAGATCGCCTTACAGCGGCTTTGGAATCCGAAGTTAATAATTACAATAATAAAATAGCAGGGGGGAAATGGCAATATATGATGCCGGGAACAATAACCGGTCAAAATCTTCTATCATGGAATAGCCAGGTAGCATGGCCATGGGCCGAAACCAGGAAACCGGATACCACCAAAAAAGCAATTCAGGCGGATATAACAAGAAACGCTTCATCTGCCGATGAACAAACCACAGCTGGAACCGCAAAATGGTCGGTTATACCAGGATTGGGCAATAGCGGCCGGGCTATGGCATTGACACCGGTTAACCTTAATTTATCATGGAGACCTGGTGATGTAAAAGCTCCAACATTGAATTACAATTTTAAAACTGATGGTAATTCAGCAAAGGTGAGGATTGATTTTATGCCAACTTTCAGAATTTATCCGGGTATGCAATTAAGGGTAGCCATTTTTGTTGATAATAAATTTATTTCAACAACAGAAGTGCCGGGGTCAAATGGCAAGGAAGATGAGAATGGACCTAACCGTAACCAGGGTATTAGAAATAATTACGTTAGTGCATTAATAGATTTACCATCATTAACCACCGGTACACACAAATTATCTATCAGGGCTATCGACCCTGGCGTAGTAATTGATAAAATTTCATTTTATAAAAATTAGCGTCCTTAACTTTTTTATTTATTCCCAAAGCCGACGGTCCCAAAAGAAAAGACATATTCGGGAAACCGTTCCTGAGGAAATCAGCAGGTGATTGCTGCGTGTGCTTCTTAAAGTATTTCACAAAGTACGATGGGCGTCTACGATCCATGCAAAACTCCATTCCTTTATGGCAGGATCTGTAAAGTTTGTATTGGAACATGCAGAGCCGTTTTGGAGAAACGAGGGTTATGCCAGCTCATGAATATTTAACCCCTGATGAACAACAAATGATGATCAAGACCAATCTTTCAGGAATGAGGCAAAAACTTCTTTATATTGTTCTGTTACAGGTATCGTAGTATTTGTAATCTGGACAGAGTTTTTAGTGACGGATTTGACTGCTTCTTTGGATACGATAAATGAGCGGTGGATTCGTAGGAAAATACTGGCCGGGAGTTTCTCTTCAAGGTTTTTCAGGCTTGTGAGGGTCAATAAGGGTTTATCCTGGTTCGCCAGGAAAATCTTTACATAATCTTTAAGTCCTTCGATATAAAGGATGTCTGCTATGTTAACTTTTACCAGCTGATAATCGACCTTAAGATAAATATAGTTCTTTTCAACAGGCGTTCCGGGAGTTATATTATTTTGAGCGCTTTCCAAAATCTCAAAATAATCATATGCTTTAGCAGCCGCCTTTGAAAAATCAACAAAACTAAACGGTTTCAATAAGTAATCTAACGCGTTCACCTTAAAGCCCTCTAAAGCATATTGATCATAAGCCGTTGTAAATATAACGCGCGGACCTTTTTTCTTTCCGGTTTGCTCTATGATCCTTGCCAGCTCAACACCACTTAGGTCGGCCATCCGAATGTCTAAAAATATCAATTGAAGGCCGGGTTGTTGATGAATAGCTTTCAGCGCTTCGATAGCGTTGCCGAACCTACCCTGTAAATTTAAAAACGGGGTTTGTTCAATGTACGAAGTAATTAGCTTTAAAGCTATCGGTTCGTCGTCTACAGCTATGCAGTCAATTTTCATTTGAATCGGAAAGTTAAATTTACAATGAATTCCCTGATATTGGAGTCGCGGTCAACCGATAATGTGTAGCGCCCGGGATATAGCAGGTCGAGCCTTCTTTTCGTATTGACAATACCGATGCCATTACTATCTTCCAACTGAGCCGTTTGTTCTTCAAAAAGGGAATTCCTGATCTCCAGCTTCAACTCTTCGGCAGATTGGCTGACCTCCATATAAATGTAACTTGGGTGTACACCGCTGATGCCATGCTTAAAGGCATTTTCAACAAATGGCAGGAAAAGCATGGGGGCTATTTCATGATTTTTTAGGTTGACCTGTTTTTCAAAAATGATCTGTACATCATCGCTCAGTCTCAGCTTCATCAGCTTGATATAGTCCTCAATAAATTTGATCTCCTTTTCCAGGTCGGTCAGATCGTTCTTGGTTTCATAAATAACATAACGCATCATATGCGAAAGCGTGTAAACCGCATCTTTAGACGCCACAGGGTTGCTATCGGCGAGTGCATAAATGGTATGCAGGATATTAAAAAAGAAGTGCGGATTGATCTGCGCTTTTAAAAAAGAAAGCTCTGAGCTGATTTTTTCCTGTTCGGTAGCACGGAAGGCTTCCTGGTCGGCCTTGATCTTCCGGGAGACCGCGATGATTGTGCTCACTCCGAGTAAAACAAGTGCAGTTATGATAGTCCAATAATTATAAACATGGTTATCGTCAGATGATTTTTTAGCCGGGTTTTTGTAAACTTTGGTAAATACAGCCTTCCAGCCGGTTATTTCATC
Source organism: Mucilaginibacter sp. Mucisp73 (assembly GCF_059491465.1). Classification (NCBI taxonomy): domain Bacteria; kingdom Pseudomonadati; phylum Bacteroidota; class Sphingobacteriia; order Sphingobacteriales; family Sphingobacteriaceae; genus Mucilaginibacter; species Mucilaginibacter sp. Mucisp73. The sequence goes on from NZ_CP168507.1 coordinate 1,338,883, forward strand.
TAACCAATTGTTTAAGTATACAACGGAGATGAGAATCGCTATCATCAAAAGAACAAATAATACAGCCTTGTTTTTGTAAATCAATTGGGGTGTAAAGTACAGCAGGTTGGCATAGAATAACGTTGCCCATACCAAATGTATCAATACCTGTTTGATCCAAAATTCACCGGGGAGTTTTAAGGGCCAGGATAATGGGAATAACATTAACGCTAATAAACAGGCCACTATATAAAAGTGAACTGAAAAAAAGATCTTCTTTAAGCCTGAAAAAGCCATATCACGAATTTTACCATAAAAATAGCGGAAAAAAAGTGCGTTTTGTTTCTCAGGCAAAACGCACCATACTGTATCAAATACAGTAATCAACTAAATCCCATCTCACCGGGATGCTGCAAATGACAAAATGTTTTTTTATTTTTTTTAAGGAATAGATGGTTTACAGGAATTAATAGACAGAATGACGACTTTGATCTATAGCTTATATTGAAAATTCCTCAATCACAAAGCCATAGACTCTAACGTTCGTTTGGTCTATTATTAAGGCCGATCCGTCTATTCTGCAGATTTTGATCAATGTATTTACTTTGTTTTGCTTCAAAATCTCGAATATGGGAACTGAAAATTACAAGTTCAACTTAAAAAATACAACGAGCCTGCGGGCATTGAAACTGATAACCTGGTTTTTATTGGCAGCAGGGGCCGTGCAAGCCCAACAGCCCGCAGGCCCGCCATCAGGTGCCTCTTTGGGTAATGGAACTATCTTCGGAACCGTAATAGACTCCCTGACTAAAAAGCCGCTGGACTATTCGACAGTAAGCTTATTTAAAGCAGGTACAACTGCTCCAGTGAACGGTAGCCTGACAGATCAGAAAGGTAGTTTCAAAATCACTGGTGTGGCGCCGGGAACTTATCGCATCCAAATCGCTTTTATAGGTTACTCCACCAAAACAATTGACGGCGTTGTTTTAACGGGAGCCAAAACCGACAGAAACCTTGGGCAGGTTATCGTTTCGCCAAGCGCTAAGATGCTGGCTGATGTTCAGGTTACCGGGCAAAGAGCCCTGGTGGAAAACCACATTGACAAATTAGTTTTTAATGCAGAAAAAGATGTAACCAGTGCCGGCGGCAATGCTTCTGATATCCTGCGCAAAGTGCCCATGGTTTCGGTTGACATGGACGGGAATGTTTCCCTGCGCGGAAATCAGAACGTACGGATACTGATCAATGGCAAGCCTTCAGGAGCGTTGGTAACCAACGCGGGCGACGTTTTGAAATCCATGCCTTCCGATCAGATCAAGAATATTGAAGTGATAACGGCGCCCTCGGCTAAATATGATGCGGAAGGTTCGGCCGGCATCATCAATATTATTACCAAGAAGAAGGAGGTTGCCGGTGTAAGCGGCTCCATCAATATGGGTATAGGCACCCGTCAAAACAATGAGAGCGGAAATATCAATTTCAACAAAAATAAATTAAGCATTACAGCTAACCTTGGTTATAACGTTGGATGGCCGCAAACCACCTATCAATCCTTTAACAGTCAAAATACCGAACTGGGTACATCATCCTCGTCAAACGGGCAAAGTACATCAAATCGTCATTTTACCAATGGCTCGGCATCTTTGGGATATGATTTTAATGATCAAAACACGTTTAACTCTACTTTCAGCCTAAGGGGAGGGGCATTTAAAAATAAAGGTAACTCGGTAAATAGCAATAATTCTGCATCAGAGGGAAATATCGATTATACAGCTTTAACAAGCAACGAATTCAAAGTCTCCAACTTTGACTGGAATAACGATTTTACCCATAAGTTTAAAAAGGAAGGTGAAGAATTAAGCTTTGCTTTTCAATGGACACATGGTACATCAGATGTAAACTATCTGTCAGAATATTCTGCTTTTACCCAAAACCAGCGTGCGGTTAATAACGGTACCAATAACGAGTATACTTACCAGCTGGATTACGTACTACCAATCAGCAGGGTATTTAAGCTGGAAACAGGTGCGAAAAGTATTTTAAGGAGGATCTCCAGCGAATACGATTTTTTCAATCCAGATGGTTCAGGCGCGTACGTATTTAATACGGCCACATCCAACACCTATAGTTACGACCAGGACGTGTACTCAGGCTACGGCTTGCTTACTGCAAATTTGAAAGATGGTTTTACTGTACAGGCAGGTGCCCGGTTAGAGAATACAAAAATTAATGGAAATTCGGGTAATGTCAGTGCGGGCCTGGCACCTTTTGATAATACCTATACCAATTTTATTCCAAGCTTTGTGATTTCAAAGGCTTTAACGCCTACCCAAACGCTGAAACTAAGCTATAGTAAGCGTATCCAGCGGCCGAGCCTGCAATATTTAAACCCGTTTCTGAATACCAGCAACCCTCTCAACCAAACGCAGGGTAACCCGGAATTGTCGCCAGAAATTACGCAGACCGTGGAAATGACTTATTCTACCTTCATCAAAAGCAGTGTGATCAATGCCTCCGTCTATTATAGGAAGACCGATGATATTATTGAAAGCTACGTGCGTACAGTGCCTTACACCACGGTGGATAATAACGGGAACCCGGTTACCAGGGATGTTTCCCTCACCAATTACCTTAACGTGGGTAACAATAATTCCGTTGGTGTAACCTTCTTTGGCTCAACAGAATTGTTCAAGGTACTAACCATACGGGGCAACGTTAATGCATTTACCTATAAACCGCAGGTGATCAGTAGCCTACAGCAAGCAAGCCAGTCTACCTATGTTCAGTACAATGCCTTCATTAGCGGAACTGTAAAAATAAACAAGGCTTTGTCTGCCGAAACTTTTTTGATCCAGAACTCGGCAAGGAGAACTTTCCAGGGAACAAACCCATCTTTCAATTTATGGGTGATAGGTTTGAAGCAGGATGTTTGGAAAAAACGCGGAACTATTGGTTTGAACATTACGCAGCCATTTAAGGATTATAAAGACTTTACCTCCAATATCAATAGCGGCCCGCTTAGTCAAAGCAGCAGGTTCTCAGTGCCGTTCAGATCTTTTGGCGTTAGCTTTGCCTATAACTTCGGTAAAATGAATTTTGGTCCGCAGATGCCTAAGAAGAAACGAGGCGTTAACAATGATGATTTAAAACAGGGCGACAGCAATGGGCAAGGGGCGCAAAATTGATAGACAATATTGAGGATGAATTTTTGAGTAATTCCCTTATCACGGTAAAATGATGGCTATATGGGCTATATCTAACGAACTAATCCAGGTAACGACAAACAATCTGACTGAAAAAATATTCAAAAAACAGGAAAGGTACTACTGGTAGAGATTAAAATGGAAAAGCAACACCCCATAATTACCTGAACCTTGCGCAGGGCTCGGCGGGAAATGACATACCTGCCGGGATATTTAGAAATGATAAAAAGTAATCCTGATAAATATCCCGGACTGGTTTGTTTGATATGGTGATGCTATTTAAATGACTTAAAAGCCTCCGCAGCCTGGTTTAATTGCGCTGCGCTATTAGTTTGCGGGCCATTGTGTATGATGATCCGATACCTGAATGTTACCGATTCGCCTTTCTTTAAAGTAAGGTTCTTTTCAGATTTGCCGTTGGTAAACACCTTTTCGCCCAGCGGATTGGCTGCAAACAGGCCGTAGCCACGGGCATGCCAAAAAGTAGGATAATTAGGGTTTTGAGGATGATCGATAATGGTAACGCCTACCGAATCGGTTCCAATTTTACCATATACCTTGCACCATACGCCGCGGGTGCTCCATGCGTCGTTACCTGTTTTGCCCTCACTGGTGAGGTAAGTACCGTTGGCAATTTTATCGGTACCACCTTTTACTATGGTAACATTACCCTTATCGTCAGTAAATTTCTGGTCGGCAAGGTCAGGGATTTGCAGCTCATGGGCCAGACGCAGGCCAAGCATGCCATCTTTGGCATCTTTAAAAAGAGCGTCCTTATCCGCAGTAAGCGTAGTTACACGGTCAATGATCCGTTCCCGGGCATTTCCGCTAAATTCAAAGCGGGTTTGCTCTTCCAGTATTACTTGTTTTTGCTGATCTGTCCAGTTTGCATGATAGGCTAATATGCCTTTTGTCCCATCTTTTGTTTCCAAAATTTTGTCGGTGCGGATCCAGCCATAACTGCTCTTTTTAGCCGCAGGTATGGCATAGGAGTTATTCCAGAAATCCAGACCGTTCAGGTTTTCAAAGTTAAACCATAACCCTATGTGATGCGGGTGATCTGTAGGGTCGTCGGGTCGTGGGGCCAGCGGAAAGCCGCGGGTTACCAATGTGCCGTTTGCCGACCGCAAAGGATAAAGAACAGGTTTTTCTAAACTGTCCGGATACAGAAAACTGGTAAAGGGTTTTCCACCTATCAGGATATCTATTTTATTATTTGTTGTTTTTACCAGCCTTACCGGTTCGGCTTTTTGAGCGTGCACTACAGGAAACAATAGCATATTTGCGGCAACGGCAAGTCCCAGTTTTTTTATGATCTTCATTGCTTGATGTAAGGTTAAAAAGGCTGTGCGCTGATGGCAAGGCACAGTCGATGTCAATAATGTTTGTGACCTATCCAGCTATTAATATTTAAAAACTTTTCCATTTGCCATTACCTCCTGGGTAGCTTCATCAAAAGTGGCCTTGTAGCCGGTATGAACAGCTGCATTGGTCATGATATTGGCTATCGAATGGCTGTAGCCGGCTTCAACCGGGGCGTTTGGCTGCTTACGGCTGCGCACGCATTCCATCCAGTTGCGTACGTGGTTTGAAGTAAGTATATCACCTCCGGTATTGGCTGATGCTACCACCTTTTCGGTATTAGCCAGGCTAATCTCGGGCAGCAGGTTTGCCTTCATATGCATGGCATCGGCCATTTTTTGAGTAAGACCTCCTTTTGGCGATACTGTATTGGTGATGAGGTTAAGCTCGCCGCCGTTTGAATAGTAAATTTCGGCCGGATGCTCATCGCCATTGTGCATGCGTGAGCCAAACGTAACCTGGAAGCCGGTTGAAGGATCATTAAGCGGACCGTAATCAAAAGCGGCCAGTATGGTATCCCAGTTGCGGCGCCCATCTTTCCACATATAGATACCGCCGTTGGCAACTACACTACGCGGGTGTTTTAAGCCGGTAAACCAGTGTACAGTATCAATCTGATGGCTCATCCACTGTCCGGGCAGTCCTGACGAATATGGCCAGAACAGACGGTATTCCAGATATTTACGCGGGTCGAAATCTTCATAAGGCCGGTTCATGATAAAACGTTTCCAGTCGGTATCCTGTTCCTTCAGCTGTCCTAATAACTCCGGCCGGCGCCAGCGGCCTGGTTGGTTCACATTCCAGGTAAGCTCAACCATAGTGATAGGGCCAAACTTGCCCGAACTGATAAATTCATTGGCCGCATGATAATTAGCGCCGCTTCTGCGCTGCGATCCAATTTGCACAATTTTGCCCGACTCCTTTACTGCCTTTAAGGCAGCCCGGTTATCTTCCATGGTTTCGGCAAATGGTTTTTCTACATAAGCATCGCAGCCGGCCTTCACCGCTTCAATAGCATGGCGTGCATGCTGGAAATCAGCAGTGCTGATGAATACAGCGTCCACACTTTTACTGTCATATAATTCTTCATTATTGCGGTAAGCTTTTACGTCATGCTGCATTTTTTCTTTCCAGAGGGCAGAGCCTTCCTCGCGCCGTTTGTTCCAGATATCAGATACGGCTACCACATCAAAGTTGAGTTCTTTATAATGGTTCATGAAACTGGGCACGTGGGAGCTTTTGTGCCTGTCTGAAAAGCCTACCACCCCAACCCTGACCCGGTCATTGGCGCCAATGATGCGTTTATAGCTTTGTGCGCTCCAGCTTTTGGGGGCAAGCATAATTCCGGCCCCGGCTAACGAGGCCTGCCTGATAAAGGTACGGCGTGATTTTTCCATGTAGTAAATAGTTTTAGTTGCAGGTTGTTTTTCTTCAAAATACGGTACGTCAGGGGGCAGGTACCTGTATTTTTTGCTGATTAAAAGGTAAACTGGTTAAAGCCGGCGCCTATGCGCGGCTAAATCAAATATCGAAGAATAGAATTGAAAAGCAATAGCGTTTTTAACTGTTAATGTAACAATAATACTGTTTTTTGTAAATCAGATTTCCTTTAATGTCCTGGTTTGAAATGTAACAGGTTAATATTTAATTAAGCTAATTGGTTAAGCAACCCTGATTTTTAGCAGTATAAAGTTTGAGATAAAACCCTAATTGATAATTGATTAAACCCTCAAGCGCCTTTCATGAAAAATGAAAGGCGCTTTCTTGCCTAAAAGTTGTTCGAAACTTTCAGGTTTTAGTTTCAATATATTGACTAATAGAATATTATGTTTTATTTGGTTAGCTTTAATTTCGTTAACTAACTTTCTTTAGGATTAGGTTCTCCTTTACCTGTGGTAATGAGGTTGTACAAACTTCCCGTAATATAACCGGCCCAGGCGTTTGAGCAAACCTCATAACATTCATGAGGTGGAACCAGGCCCTGGTGGGTGAAGCGGACTTGTGTTTTGTCGTCCTGTTCGGAAATTTCAAAAATCACTTTGGTGCCTTTCCATTCGGTTTGATCTTTGGTGAAACTAAAATAGTTGTCCAGTACAAGCCAAACCACTTTTTGGTTGGGAACAACTTCTGTTAATTTCAAGGTACAGCGGTGAAGGGCCCTGGCTTTGTAGGTAAACTCGTCATAGAGCTTCTCTGTGCCGCCTTTAACTTCTTCCGACCACCATCCGCGAACATTATTGATGGCATCATAAGCCTCTTTAGGGGTTTTATCTACCGAAATGGTTAATGTTAAATCCTGATCTTTCATTTTTTGTTCATTTTATCGTTCATTAAAACTCCCAGTTTGTCCAGTTTATCGCCCCAGAATTTATCATAGTAGGCTAACCAGGCCTGTAGCTCTTTAAAGCCGTCTTGCTTCAACACACAATGCCTTTCTCTGCCGATGTCTTGTATAGAGATAAAACCGGCATTGTAAAGTACTTTGATATGCTTTGAAACGGCCGGCCTGCTCATATCAAAGTTCTCAGCCAATGAGTTTATTGTACGGCTGTCTTTTGAAAGCAGGTGCAGGATCTGCCTCCTGCTCGGATCGGCAATTACCTGGAATACATCAAGCCTGTGCTGTTCCATCTTTTTCTGCGTTTATGATCTGCAGCATTTTGTTGATAAGCACCAACCAGCCTTTTTCCATCGAGCTAAACATCAACGGGTTTACAGAGTCTGCAAAATCACGGTGTACCAGCAAGAGTTCAGTGCCGTTATCTTTTTCTGTTAGCATCCAGTTCACTGTCGAATTGCTTAGTTCACCATTGCCTGAGCCGAATTTCCATGAATAAGAGAGTTTTTTGAAGGGGATAACCTCCAGGATCTTGCAATAAAAAATCCCGTCGAAATCCATCTCGGGCATAGGTTTGGCCTTAAGCTGAAATTCGTGACCCAGTACAGGTTTCAGATCGCCGGGCATGAGCCATTGCGATATCAGTTCCTGATCGGTTAAAAATTCCCAAACCACTGCGGGTGGGTGCGGGTAAAATAATTGGTGCTGAATGATTTTTGCCATGATAGGTAACTTTTAAGTTACTCAAATGTATATGTAACTTGTGAGTTACGCAAATTTATTTTTATTTTTATCTGGGATGGCTAAGAAGCTTGTTAAGATTGGTTTTTTAAATGTAGAGACGCATCACATGCGTCTCCCGCATGCAGATTACGATAGGCAAGCGCTGTGTAAAGGAAGTTTATCCTATGGGAGACGTAATTACGCGCTTTACGTAAAGATATTGGGGCCTTTGTGTCTTAGGGCAGCTTCTCTATGCAGGATGAGCATTTTGGTATAGGATCACTCCAATTATTATCAAGGCTATTACAAACAACACAGTAAGTATTATCTTCATTGCACTCACAGGGCGCTGGCCGATAACCTCGCCTGTGCTGGCATTAACTGTAAATTGATAAATCTTGTTATTGTAGTTATAGGCACTTACCCAAACCGGTAACATCAGGTATTTTATAGCTTTATCAAAATATTGGGTGTCGGTGCTGTCGATTCTTTGCTCGTCTCCGCCTATGTCGTCCCGTATTGCCGAATTTATCGCTCCAACAGTTTGTTCGGCCGCTTTAGTAAAACCTTGTTCCGGGCCTAGCTGGTAAGTTTCGGAACGGAAACCGCTCATATAACGTTCATCAAACTTAACCAGCATATTAAAGTTCCATGGGCCGAGTTTGGTAAGCGTTTTTTCGGGCAATGAGTTGCTGGCGGGTACCATCAGGTCGCGGAAATCACATTCTACTCTTCCGGACGCGTATGACCAATCGGTATGGCGTACCTGCCTGGTCTTGGTCTGCGTTTTTCCGTCAACAGTTTCCGTATAGGTTTCAGTGGTATAGTAATAATCGCCTCGCTCACCACTATAATCGGTTATGGTATAAGTATCATAGGTCCAGTGGGGCAGGTAAACACCTTTTAGTGCTGATGATGCATCGCTTACCTTTTTAGCCAGATCATTTGGCGCCCACCACAAGCTTTTAAGCCATTTTTTGAAAAAATCGACCCCTTGTTGTTGCGTAACAGCAAATGGTAAGATATAATGGGGCGGTACATATTGCTGTCCGCTTTCTAAATCTAATACAAGCGGAGCAGTACAAAAAGGGCATTTATCTGAAGTTACAAACTGATCAAGAATTGTTTGCGAACCACAGTTTTTACAGTTCACTACCTTAAGGTCGGCGCTTTGTTTATTATCATCGATTTCGGCAATAAACTCATCGTAGTCATAAGATAAAATATCGCAGCTATCGGGGGCACTTTCAATGGCATTGCTTACACCGCAATAATCGCACAGCAAATTATGGGTGCCGGGATTAAAGTGCAATAACGCCCCACAGCCCGAACAGTTTAAAGAGTTGTTTATAGCCGATGGGTTAACCTCGTTGTTCATTTCAGAAATATAGAATTAGGAATGATTATAGGTTAGGCTATTGGTGGAGGGACGTTACTAAACAATTCGGCTATTTCCTCAACAGATGATGCTACGGCCCAGGCAGCCATGCCTTTTTTCCAAACCATACTTTCCCTGCTTAGCTGCCCGCTGGCTATCATTGCATTGATGTCGTTTAATGAATGCGGACCATCAGATTTGCCGTCTTTCGCAATATGGTACTGAACAGCGGGCTGGGGTGGAGGAGGCGGTACATTGCCACCGGTATTGTTGGGAGTAACCTGATTTTGCTGAAAGATATTGCCAACCTGGCCCATCATCGCAGCGCCAACACCCAAACCCATACCGGCAGCTCCTAAGTTACCACCAATAGTATTTTCGGCAGATTTTTCAATAGCATTAGCAGCCTGGAACTGGGCATAAGCGCCGAGATTACCCAATATGCCCATTTCGCTGCGTTTATCCAGCACCTGCTCAACTTCGGGTGGCAGGGAGATATTTTCGACTAATAGTTTGGTTAAGTTTAAACCAAACTCAGCGAAATCGGGTTGGATAGATTCTGTTATGAATTTGCCCATTTCGTTGTAGTTGGCTGCCAGATCAAGCACGTTTATTTTTGATTCGGCTACGGCATCCATCCCCCGCGAAACAACGGTGTTTCGTAACTGCTCATTGATATCTTCAATGATGAAATCGGGATTAGTGGCAGCGATTTCCTTAATAAATATTTTGGGGTCCAGAACCTTAAAGTTAAACGAACCAAATGCCCTCAGCCGCACCGGCCCAAATTCAGCATCGCGGATCATTACCGGGTTTTTGGTACCCCATTTTTGGTTGGTGAACTGACGCAGGCTTACGAAGAATATATCAACTTTAAACGGGCTTTCAAAGCCATATTTCCAGCTCATTAGGGTGGTTAACAAAGGCATGTTCTGCGTTTGAAGCTCATAAGTACCGGGAGTAAATACATCGGCGATGCGCCCCTCGTTCATGAAAACAGCGGCCTGCGATTCGCGAACAATAAGTTTTGCACCCATCTTTATGGCATTATCATGGCGCGGAAATTTCCATACAAGCGTATTCTGGGTGGTATCAACCCACTCTATTACATCTATAAATTCGTTACGAAGGATATTGAACAGGCCCATATTTTTGGATGTCAGGTTTAAATAATGATTAAATATGTAAAAAAACAAATAAATGAATGTGCTCCCGGCTAATTATTTATGCTTTTAAATCTATATAAACAAAAAACCGGACACTAATCAATTGACTAATGCCCGGCTCAAATGTTACAAATCAACTAAATTATGGTACTACTTTATCAAGAGGCGGGATATTGGTTTCTGAACCTGCGTATCCTTTGCTCTGGTTAATATGACCATTTACATTCAGGTCGATCTCGCTTTGCGGGACAGGCCATAAAACATGGTATGGCGAAATAGTATAGTGATTACCCGAATTGGTTACAACATTAGGGTTTTTATAGAAGTCGTTCTTCTCCATGATCCTGTCGTAAAAGAAGTTGCTTGTTGAAAAATTAGCTACGTTGTAGCTTTTTCCATTGTAAGCGGCAATTCCTGTTTGCGCAAAGATGAAAGCGATACGGGTAAGCTCAGTTTTACGTGGTTCCTCCCAATACAGTTCTCTCTGGCGTTCGTCAAGTATAGTGCCGATATTAACTTTGCCTGGATCTGTTAACAACTGTGCATTTGCACGTGCCCTTACTTTGTTGATATCATCCATAGCAAGTGCGGTTTGACCTTTCCATACGTAGGCTTCGGCACGCAACAGGTAGGTTTCGGCTAAGCGGAAAACATACCAGTCGGTGTTGGTACCACGCGGCGGACTCCACCATTTATCAAGCGCGATAGGGCCCGAGCCAATAAACACTTTGTAATGCGGCCAGCCAAACCAGGCACGGATGGTATCTTTTGCACCATTCAGGAAGCGTTGCTTAACGTTAGCATCGGTATATTGCTCAAGATGCTTGCCATACCATGCCGGATCGGAGGTTTTAATGGCCGGGCTATTGTAAACCAGATCAGTCATGTTCATCCAGTTTCCGGGAGCGTGCCTTAAGTCGGTATTATCTGTCCAGATGTATTTGGTAGCATAAGGCGTACCGCGTAAACGACCAATACCACGGCCATACCATAAAGTAAGCGGGAATTCTTCGGTTACTTTATCTGAAATGCCCGGTTTCAGCGCTCCGGGGGTAAGTATAGTACCGTTATGCCACATCGGCACACAGTTCCTCATCACCTGCGATCCGTTGGGCGTAGCGCCGTCAAGTGTTTCGCGGTCAAGTACTACATATAAAGCCTCGGCATTTGTTCCCAAAGCCTTGTTTTCGGGTCGGTGAAGGTCCCAGATGATGTTTTTTGAAGCATCGCCCGCTACAATACCGAAACGGCTGGTCATGAGGTGATACGGGCCGTTGATGGCAACGTTGGCGGCTGCAATGGCATCATCAAATAAACCAAGTGCCAGATCAACTTTAGCTAAAAGATGGGCAGCGCCGCCTTTGGAGATATCGCCTTTGGCGTTCGCATCGGTAAGATTAGCTACGGCGAACTCCAGGTCTGTTTTCATTTGCTTTAGGATAACGATACGCTGCGTGCTGAAGTAGCCTGTGTTTACCGCGGTTTCTTCTTTTAGCAGCAATGGCACATCGCCAAACTCATGTACTAAGCGATAGTAACGGTAAGCCCGGTGAAATAAAGCTGTCGCTTTTACCAGGTTTTTATCGGCGTCTGAAGGCCATTTAATGTTATCCAGCCTCGATAAAATAACGTTACAGTCATGGATGCCCTGGTACCATGCGCTCCAGTAGCGGCCTATCTTGTTATAGTCGTCACTGTTTAAGTTTGCGGTAGGGGTGATCCGCGCGTTCAGATCCTGTGCCGGTGTGGTTTTATCGGTAGTACCTTCAACTGCGGCATCAGTAAATATCGATTCGGTAAGCAACGGGGCCGAGTCGCCAAAGTATTCAAACCTTACGCTTACATTTAGCGTAGCCAAAGCTGCTTTAAATGCGGCAGGCGAGGTATAAGTTACGTCGGGCGTAAATTTTGAAGGTGCCTGCGGATACAGATCAGCCCGCTTGGTACAGCCGCCGGTTATAAATATGGTTGCCGCTGTTAAAGCCGCAGCCATGATGTTTTTGTTTATCTTGTTCATGTATTAAAATCCCTCCTTTAAAAAACTACGTTAAACCCGGCTGATAAATATCTTGGAGTAGGACCGCCGTTTTGCGGATCCCAAAGCGGCCAGCTTGAAAACACAGCTGCATTGCTTGCATTCACAAATAATTTGGCGCTTGATATGCCCAGGCGTTTGATGAGCTGCGGACTGAAAGTGTAGCCGATAGAAGCGGTTTGCAGCCTTACAAACGAAGCTTTACGCCAAACATTAATGGTTGTGCCTGATGAACCTGAGTTTAAGCGGGCGTAATCGTCAATCTCGTTATCAGGTGTCCAATAAGGTAATACATATGAGTTCATACGGGCAAAGCCTACGCTGCCCGGATTGTTTAAAGCCTGGTTGTATTGCCTTAACTGACCAATGCTTGATACCAGCAGGAACGATACATCGAAATGTTTAAGGAAATTGAAATCATTGCGTAAAGACCAGCTAAAGCGTGGATTGGTTGAACCCAGAAATTGCTTATCATCATTGGTGAATTTAAAATCGCCGTTTACATCCTGCAGTTTAAAATCACCGGGTTTAGCGCCGTATTTAGCTGCTTCAGTAGCATCTGCGGTTTTCCAAACACCCAGGATCCTGTAATCCCAAACAGCGTTGATATCGTGACCAATGAACCAGCCGTTGCCGATATCATCTTTTTCAACATTGGTGGTAACGCCGTTGGCATCAGTAACCGGGAATGCACCGTACAGGTGAACAATTTTGTTGCGGTTTAAGAAAAACGTTCCACTGGCATTCCAGTTAAAGTTTTCGCTTTTAATGATCTTGCCATCCAATGAAATTTCAAACCCCTTGTTGTTAACCTGGCCTATGTTGGTGTATGGGTTGGAGTTGTTAGCCCCACCAACTAAATCGCCCGATGAGTTGTAGCCCTGAACATCAAGAATACTTCGTTTAACCAGAAGGTCGGTAGTTTTACGGTCATAAACATCTATCGAACCGCTAAGCCTGTTGTGTAATATGGTGAAATCCAAACCGATGTTAGGACCTACAGTACGTTCCCATTTTAACTGGGCATTTTGTAGCGTGCTTACATAAATGCCGCTGTTGTTGGTTACAGTACCTGAATTGTTTGCTGTTGGATATTTGATACCACCCAATACAGCTAATGAGATAGATGGATCGGCAGTGGTTGTAGAGGTACGGTTACCGTTTGCGCCGTAGCTGAAGCGTAATTTACCATAATCAAGCCATCTAAAAGCGTCACCTTTCATGAAGCTTTCATCGCTGAATACCCAGGCAATTGCTCCAGAAGGGTATACCTCGCGCGGATGCTGCAAGCCAAATGCGGAGAAACCGTCGCGGCGTACAGTGGCGGTAACGATGTACCTGCCCAACAAGGTGTAGTTGATCCTGCCCATGATGGCATCGGCGTTATAAATACGGTCATCGCTGCTTTCCACAGGCAAATTACCGGCGCCGATGTTGTGGTATCCCAGGATGTCGGTTGGTGTTAACTGTGTATTTGAAGCATTGGTATACCAGGTTTGGTATTTTTCTTTGTTAAGCAGGAAGGTTGCATCAAAGCTATGTATGCCAAATGTTTTGTTCCAGCTTAAAATATTATCGAGGTTGTACCTGTAGCGGTTTTCCTGTGTACGGATGGCAGTACCACCCGAAAGTTCATTAGGGTTAGCTACCGGGCGGAAAAAGAAGTTTCGGTACGATTCGATGGTTGGCGCATAATTCACCGTATACTTAATACCGAAAGGAAGATCCAAACGGGCAAAAAGTACCGAGAACAGCGTGTTTTGAACCGCTACGTTTTGATTATAGCGGTTCCCGAGAAATGGGTTACGCTGATTTAAACCGCTGTCATCGGTATCGATACGGCGTAATGAGCCATCGGCATTGTACACATCTCCATAAGGAGATGAGTTAATGATCTGCGTCCAGTCGGCTTCGGTACCATCAATGCCCTGACCGCTTAGCGGGGTACTGGCAGCGCCTTCATCACGGCTTGCAAACTGTGCATTTACGCCCAGGGTTAAAAACTTAGCTGCCTTACCTTCCAGGTTTACGCGGAAACGACCGTCGGTATACTGTCCGCCCTGGATCAGGTTCTGGTTTTTAGTGTAGTTGCCCGATACATAATATTTAACGGTTTCTGAACTTCCCGAAAAACTGCCTGTATAATCCTGGCGGAAGCCATTGCGGAAAATCAGTTTTGACCAGTCGGTCATTTTACCGGCCTGGTAGTTGGCAATCTCGTTAGGGAATAAACCTAAACGCTGCAGCCAGATGGTAGTTGGGTCGCCTGTAGCACCATTGAGGAACTGGGCAAGCGTTACACCATCGGGCAGTTTGTTAGGGTTGCTGTAATAGTAATAAGGATTTGAAGTATTAGAACTGCGGGCACCGTCGGCACGCCAGTTAAGGAAGCCATCGCCTGTATAGTATTTTTGATTTTGCAATAGTTGAGCAATACCGAAATTGGCATTCAGAGTGATTTGAGTACCACCCTTTTTACCTTTTTTGGTAGTAATGGCTACAACACCACCGGCAGATTGTGCACCGTATACGGCAAGTGCGCTTGGATCTCGTAACACATCGACACGGTCGATATCGTTAGGGTTGATATCAGCCAGCTGACCCGGATAAATAACCCCATCCAATACGATAACAGGTTGTACGTTGCCCGAAAGGGAGGCTTTACCCCTGATCTGCAAATCGCCGGTACCGCCGCCTTTGGCCGAGGTATTCAAGGCAACCGATATACCCGGGATATTGCCCCTGATAATATCCGTAGCACTGGCCGGGTGTTCATTTTCTAATTTCTCGGCCTTAACACTGCTGATGGCACCGGTAACATCTTTAACGGCACGTGTGCCGTAACCTATTACTACAACTTCTTCCAGCTGTTTGTTGGCATTGGCCAGTGTTACATCAATTGTTGTGCGTCCATTAACCGGCTGCTCTTGTGTGGCCGAACCCACAAAGCTGAAAACAAGTGTAGCGTTGCCGTTGGCTGTGATAGAATAGCTGCCTTTTAAATCCGTAACGGTTACCGCACCTGTTGACTTGTTTTTTACAGTGGCGCCAGGTATTGGCAGACCCTGGCTGTCTTTAACAATACCTTTCACGGTAATGTCCTGTGCGAACGTGCGTGTTAGTATTGTAATAAGTAAAACAAAAATTAGCGTAATTTTTTTCTTCATAATTAATTGCTGTTTAATTGGTTAAGCAGCCCGTGGCTGCCGGAATGGGCTATAGGCAAACCTGGTTTACACAATAGCGGTGCAGGTAAATACTGCCGCGCGATCTTACTTCATATAATCGATTTGTTGGTTAAGCGTATTACTAACTGGTAATTGGTGGGGTAAATTTAACGTGGAATAAATCAATAATGCAATAGGTTTATTGTATGTAAGTTATTGATTTTAAGATGTTTAAATATATTTTGATACGTTTTGATAACGAAAAACTCAAACGTTGAAGTTGCGTATTTACAGCAGGTTACACCTCGTTGTTTTTTTCGCGTGATACGCTTGGTGAACAAGAAAAAAAAGTGAAAATATTTTAAAAAATGACAATTGAGGGGATTGGAGAGTGGTTAAAACCTGCCCTATTGCAACAGAAATAAGGTTTGGGGGATGGAAACAGGAGGGGCGCGTCCTGTTAGAGGAGAAAATCGCTATTGAAAAGCCAATACGTTCCTTACCAATGAATTAATCAAAGGAATTATTGATAATACAAAGGGGCTGTTCCCTCAGGGGCTCTCGCAGATTTAAGTTAACCCACAAAATCAATAGTCAAATTGGGTAAAGTGCGTGAGTTGAGCCCCTCTGGGGCTCGGGTAGGGGATAGGACGTTTTTTTCTACAAACCTTTTCCCCCTCTGGGGGACTTTTATAATTTAACAAATAGGTATTAATTGCCAAGGACAAGTGCACCAGAGGTGCAAAAGGTTTGTAGCATGTGAGATTATTGAAATACCCCTTGCCCCAGAGGGGCAAAACAATACACCTTGCTGATTAAACGACAAATCAATTTTATGGAATAGCTTGGATCCGCGAGGGTTTCGGAGGCATCGACTTACTTAGACTATATACAAACAGCGAAAAATGTCAACGAATAACACTCCCCAAATGCTACAAAGAAGAAATGCTACTTCTCACATCACCAGCACCGTCCATCCCTGCTGATCATTCTTTTTCCTTGATTTTTTCTTTTCCTGCAATACTTTCTTTATACGAATGGCGTAAGTCCAGCAGGTGCTTTGGCGGATATCGAGCTTTTCGGAAAGCTGGTGCGATGATATCGTGCCGTTAGTACTGTAAATAAGATAGGTTAGATAAAAAGCCTTATTGATAGGAATGCGGCTGTTTTGAAATATGGTATTATGCAATGCCGATTCTTCATAACTGCATTTAGTACACCGGCGGCTGTGCGGCAACCTTCCGGCACAATATGTTGTATTTGAGCAGCGGGTACAGATAAAGCCATCTTTCCATTTTAAAGCCGACAGGAATTTAAAACAGGTTTCCTGGTCGGGGTACTTTGCGCTGAATTCTTCATAGCCCAACTCTGTGGATAACGCTCGTGATTCGGTAACCTTTTCAATGTTTGTTTTGAGCTGAACATTATCTTTTTCAAGTAAAATATTCATTCTTAATATTTCACCGGCCTGCTTTTCCAACTGCTCGTTGGCCCGTAACAATTCTTTGTTTTGGTTTTCGATGATCTGACTTTGTTGCCTCACCTCGTTTGATTTTTCAACCAGTTCATACGTGCGGATTTCAACCTGGCGCTCCAATTCTTCATTTATCGAATCCTTCAACTGGCTGTTCAATTGCATTTGCCGTATGGTTTCTTCATGGGCTGCATCCTTCTCTTTTCGCAGGATCCTTACCTGGTCGCCAATGGCAAATGATAACAGTATCATCTCAATAATAAAACAAAAACTAAGGCTATAGTAGCTTATAGGTGCGGGTAAAAAGTAAGCGTAACCAAGGGCAGTAAACGCTTTAACTATAAAGCCCACAAACAAAATCGAGTAGGCCAGCACAAAAAAGCGGGCCGGCTTGTAGCCGTTTTTATAGATATACACACCGGTAGCAAAAGCCAGCGATAGCGGGATCACTTCAACAAACTTATATACAAACAGCGAATTGTTGAAGATAAGGCAATACAGAAAATAGGTGGTGCGCAGCAATATCACACAATTGATTAGCCTGTTAAACTGCGGAGCTTTTATTTTAACCTGCAATAGCTCCTTGCTGAATATCAGGGCGCAAATACTGGTAAAATATAGGGCAGTGCCGTTCCCGTAATTATTTAAAGCTGGCGCTCCCGGCCATAAATATTGGAACGCGATGCCATCGGCACTCATTTCGTAAAGGCCTACGCTTAAAATGTAAAATACGTAGTACAGGTATTGTTTCTTTTTAACCGCAAGGAACATAAGCAGGTTATGGAAACAAAAAATAAGGATCATGCCATAAAACAAGCCATAGGTTAAGTATTCATTAAGCGCATAATGAATAAAGTAATTAATAGTACGATAAACTATGATAACGTTCACCGCATTGTGCGATTTGATCCTGAAATAATAGGTATGATAACCAGGGTTGGTATCCCCGATCAGAAACTCAAAGTTTTTATGATGGAAAAGCCTGCTATTGAAATTAAGGTTAGCGCCCGATTCACTTTTGATATAGTTACCTGCCGCATCAGGCATATAAGCCGTTACCTCATCGGTTGTTTGATCAAACAGCTCAATAATGCTGTTGTTGTTTACCGGTTCGCTAAAGTACATCCGCACGCGAAACCAGTAAGCAGAGTTTTTATGGTGATTGCTGGGGTAGTATGAGCTGTTTTCGGTAAAAGAGGAGCTCATTTCTTGTATATCCCGGAAAGTTAGTTTCCCGGTGCTATCCTGTAGGTATTTTACCTCGTTAAGGGTAAACTTATGTTGCTGAATACTTTTATCAACCCGGAGTATATTTTGAGCACGGGAAGTAAAAGCCCACAGGCATATAAAAAAAATAAATAAATACTTAGTCAATGCAGGTAAATGTTTAATCAAATGTTTTCAATAAGTAGTGTAGCCTGCAATAATTTTAAATGAATAATTACTGCATTCTCCCATTTTTTGGGATGACGGTCATACACAATAATGTTTATTAAGAACAGGTTTACAATCTCCCAAATATAATTAATTGTTAATTATTTGTCGTTGCTGGTTGCTCTATTTTCTTTATATTTTCTGATACACTTTTGATGTATTGTAATTTATGATGTACCAAAACAGGATAAAATTTGCGAATGAAAGCCTGCTACATTTTGATACCTTTGAAAACAACCAGTTATTGATTATACGGCGAATGTTTCAGCGATTAAAGGCCTTTTTGCTCATTTTTTTTATATGCTATTCTTTAGCAGCCATAGCAAAAGACCCTGGTTTCCCAGTTAGGTATTTAGGTATTGAAGATGGTCTTTCAAACAATGCGGTAACCTGTATTACACAGGATAAATATGGCTTTATGTGGATGGGAACTTATGACGGGCTCAACAGGTATGACGGTTACACATTTAAAGTCTTCCGGAACATCTGGGGAGATAAAAACTCGCTCGTCAATAATCACATTAAATCCATTAACGCCAGCGGCGGACGAATATATGTAGGAACCGAAAAAGGACTCATGTATTTTGATTATGCCGACTCGCGCTTTCATGCGCTTTATTGTTATAATGAAAAGCATGAGCCAATTAAAATTGGGTTTAATATCAATGAGATAGTCTCCGATCGGTCGGGTAATATTTTCGCTACCAATGGTACATACGGCTTCCTAAAATTTGGGAAAACAGATACCATTGGCAAAGAGATCCTGTATGATGTCAAAAAACAACAGTTTAATACCATTGCTGCCCAGATGGATACGCAGGGCACTATCTGGATTCTGGTAAACGGGGTTGGGCTTGGCAGATACGATGCACCGGCTGAAAAGATAAAAATTGTATCACCAGAACTGGCATATGCAGGTTGTATGACCATTGATGGAAAAGGTAAAATTATTGCAGGCGCAGGTAATGAATTATGGATGTATGATCCTGTCACCTTGAAAACTACGAGGCTGGAGAACGGGCTTAACAAAGTGACCAACAACAATATTTTTAGCCTCACCACAACAAGAAACGGCGATATCTGGATTGCAACCAATGGGGGAGGGATTAAAGTTTGGAACCCGGAGACCAATACGCTCATCTATATCAATGCAGGCGAAACACCTAATAGCTTACGGAGCGATGCTGTTGATGCTGTTTATGAGGATGATGAATCCCGGATCTGGATAGCAACCTTACGGGGTGGCGTGAACATTATTGACCGCAAACCGGCCTCTTTTCATGTGTTCGCGCATGATGCTTTTAATAAAAACAGTGTTATCAATAATTTTATCCTGTCGTTTTGCGAAGATAAGCAGCATAATGTATGGATTGGCACTGACGGCGGCGGGTTAAATTACTGGAACACTAAAACAAATACGTTTACTGCCTATGTACACCAAAATATTCCGGGATCTATCAGCAGTAATTTTGTTGTAAGTATTTTAAACGACTATACCAATAAGATTTGGGTGGCAACCTTTAATGGTGGCATTGATGCGTTTGATAATGCAACCGGCCGGTTTAAACATTATAGCTGTTATAACCCGGTGGATAAAAAAGAAGAACGGAATTTTTGGAAGCTTTATGAAGATTCGCAGCACCGTTTGTGGGCAGGCAGTACCTGGGGAGGGGCATTGTTTCTGTATAATAGAGCCAAAGATCAGTTTGAACTTTTTGATAACAGCCTGGTAAACCTCCACGCGCTTTTTGAAGATCATAGAGGTAATTTGTGGGCGGGAAATTATAGTCGCCTCATCAAAATTGATGTTCAGCATAAAAAACACCCGGTTTATTTTATCGGCCAGGCCATCAGGGCTATTACCGAAGATAATAAACGCAATTTATGGATTGGTACCGAAGGCGGAGGGCTGCTTCAATATAATACCGACACCCATCAGTATAAAAGATATACCGAATCGGCAGGGTTACCGAGCAATACTGTACTGAATATATTGGTTGATAACAGCGGCAATTTATGGTGCAGTACTTATAATGGCCTTTCCAACTTTAATGTAACAACAAAAAAGATCACCAATTACAATGCATCTGATGGTTTGCAAAGCAACCAGTTTAATTACAACGCGGCGTTAAAGCTGGCATCGGGCAAAATGTTGTTCGGCGGCATCAAAGGGTTTAATTTGTTTTCGCCCGATAGTATCGCTCCTTATGCACACCAGCCCCGGCTCATGCTTTCTGATTTTAAAATAAACAACGTATCAATTGAGCTTGATAGTGCATATGGCCCAAAACTGCCGTTAAATGAACTAAAAAACGTAACCATCCCGTTTAGCCAGGCAACGCTGAACATCAGTTATACCGCGCTTGAATATTCATTTCCCGAAAAGATCTCCTACGCCTATTACCTTGAGGGCTGGGACCATGGCTGGAACTATGTAGGCAAGCTAAAGTCGGCCTACTTTTCGCGTCTCAATGAAGGCTCCTATACACTGAAAATCAGGGCTACCAATACGGAAGGACAGTGGACAGCGCCACCCATTACCATTAAAATTATTGTTTTGCCACCTTGGTACCGTACCTGGTGGGCCTATATAGTTTACCTGTCATTAATAGTTGCTATAGGCTACGCGTTTTACAGGTACAGATTAAACCAGGCCAGACTCAGGTTTAAGGTAAAGCTGGCCAACCTGCAGGTGGAGAAAGAAAAGGAGCTCAACGAAAAGAAACTGACTTTCTTTACCAATGTATCGCATGAGTTCAGGACCCCGTTAACGCTTATTATTAACCCGATAAAGGACCTTCTTAATCAAAGTAAAGGAAATGCAGAAGAGCTGAGCACAATTTACCGCAATGCGCGCCGACTGCTTGGTTTGGTTGATCATTTGCTGCTTTTCAGGAAAACCGAAAGCGAAAATGCTTCGCTGAAAGTAAGCAGGTTAAATTTTGTGACTTTATGTAACGAGGTTTATTCGTGCTTTATTCAGCAAGCCAGGATCAAGAACCTTAATTATACACTCGAGGGCGGATCGGATGCGATTGAGGTATACTGCGACCTCGAAAAGATAGAAATAGCGTTGTTTAACCTCATCTCAAACGCTATAAAATTTACTCCGGATAACGGGATTATCCACGTTGTAATTGAACAGGACGATATTTATGTATATTTTAAAGTAATTGATAATGGTATAGGTATAAATGCCGAGGCGGGCGACAGGTTGTTTGATAAATTTTACCAGGCAAAGGATAAAAACTACTTCCGCAAAGGTTTTGGCATAGGTTTATACCTGGTTAAGGTTTTTATAGAAAGTCATAAAGGTAATATTAGCTACTCAAACAACCCTGAGGGGGGCACTACATTTGTACTTAAACTGCTAAAGGGTAAAGCTCATTTTTCGGGAGATGTTATTGTTGACGATGTTATGCCGGATTACACGTATGTAAACGAGCTTATTAGCGAAGATAACAAAGACGCTATGCCGGAAGAAGATGACCTGACCGGATTGGAGTTATTCAGCTCGGCCAGGCATACGCTTACGGTGATTGATGATAACGACCAGATCCGTTCATACATCAAAAAGATTTTTACGCCGGGCTATAACGTAATCGAGGCGCAGGACGGTACCACAGGCCTTGAACTTATCAAGAAGCATATCCCCGATGTAATTATAAGCGATATCGTGATGGATGGTATCAGCGGGCTTGAACTGTGCCGGATTGTTAAAGAAGACCAGGCCATAAGCCATATCCCCGTTATCCTTTTAACCGGCGATACTACCCCGGATATTATGCTTAGAAGTATAGATGAAGGAGCCATTGATTTTTTACGCAAGCCCTTTGATAAAGAATTGCTCATAGCACGGGTAAAAAGCGTGTTGCGCAACAAAACCGAACTCCAAAATTACTTTTATAAGGAGGTTACTAAGAAAAGTACAGGCCGCAGTATCTCACAGGAAAATAAGGACTTTTTGAATAACTGTATTTCGGTAATTGAGCATTACTTTACCGACGATCAGTTTGATGTATATGTGTTGGCCAAAGAGATAGGTATCAGCTATGCAACCTTATTTAAACGTCTTAAAAACATCACGGGGCAATCGGTCAATAACTTTATCCGGTTTGTGCGCCTGCGCAAAGCTGCCGAATTACTCATTCAAACCAATTGTAATGTTAATGAAGCTGCATTCCAGGTTGGCTTTAGCGATGTGAAATACTTTCGCGAACAATTCTTCAAACAATACGGGATCAATCCGTCTGATTTTATCAAAAAACACCGCGCCAATTTTCAAATTTCGTATCGTATGAACGAGTTTGAAAAAAACTCTTCTAAATAGGCCTGTCTTTAACAGTGTTGGTGTGCCATTACAAGAAAAGCTTTCCGGAAAAAATAAAAGTTAATTTGACACTTATTTTATCGCTTATTCTACAAAAAACTATCAAAAAGAGGGTTTTTTATATATTTTGACCCCGGTAATTTATAGTTTTACCCCTCTCTCGCAAAGCCAAATTCCGCTTATTTCGTTTCAACCGACAGGCAATAATCAGTACCAATATTTTATTGCCGGCAATCATAAACTAAAAATTAATGCAATGAAAATTTCAAAAATGCGCAACCGGGCAGCTAATGCCGTAGTGTTAAATCGGCCCGGATAGGCTCAGTTACCACACAAAATTCCAAATTAAATGAACCCTTATAAACCAAATTAAATTATGAAATATAGATTTACTCTCTTAAAAAGTTTTTCCGTATTGCTTTTAATGATGATGCTCACAGGCATTGCTCAACTGGCAAGCGCGCAAACAAAAATTAATGTAAAAGGTGTTGTAAAAGATGCTACCGGCAATGTGTTGCCCGGTGCAACTGTAAACATCCAGGGCACAACCCAATCAACCACAACCGATGTTAATGGCACTTTTAAAATAGAAGTTGCGGAAGGCTCAACGTTAAAGATCTCTTTTGTGAGCATGGTAGCCAAATTCATTACGGTTACAAAAAATACCACCACACTAAATATCGTACTTGAGGATAGTAACAAGCAGCTTAACGAAGTAGTGGTAGTAGGTTACGGTACACAAAAACGTTCGGATGTTACCGGCTCGGTTACAACGGTACCCAAGTCCCGCTTATCACAATTGCCGGTAACTAACGTATTGCAGGCCGTAGAAGGTGCCGTTGCCGGGGTAACTGTAACCACCACATCATCAATTCCTGGTCGCCAGCCTTCAGTTACGGTGAGGGGTCAAAATTCCATATCGGCAGCTTCGGGGCCTTTTGTGGTAGTTGATGGTATCCCGCTTACAAAAAGTGGAGGATCACTTAATGATATTAACCCCAACGATATTGCATCAATGGAGATCCTTAAAGATGCTTCCGCAGTTGCTATTTATGGTGCTAACGGCTCGCAAGGCGTTATCCTGATCACTACAAAACGTGGTACTACCGGTAAACCTGTAATTCGTTACAACGGATATGCCGGTTATGAAAATCTGGGGCATATCCTTGAACCACGCGATCCGGCCTCATTTACCCAGAAGTTCCTTGATTATGAATCTCAAAACCACTTAACTCAACAATTCCCGGAGCCGGTGTATAATAACTCAGAAAGGGCTAACTATGCAGCGGGCCGTACTATTGATTGGGTAAAAGAAACTACCCAGCAAGGCTTTATGCAGGATCATAACCTGAGTGTAACAGGCGGTACCCCCGATGTTAAATACTTTTTATCAGGCGATTATCTGAAACAAAAAGGTGTGATAAAAGGCTATCAGTATAACCGTGCAAGCGTACGTTCAAACTTGGATGTAAACGTAACCAGCTACCTGAGCGTGGGCGCAAATTTGTATTTCGCTAATAATAACTATGATGGCGGCAGGGCAAACTTACTGAACGCTACAGCCATGAGCCCCTATGGTAACATGTATAATGCTGATGGCACTTATGCCATTTACCCAATGGCCCCCGAACAGCTATATGTTAACCCATTGCTTGGCTTAACTACTAATCAGATAAACCGCAGCGTAAACATCAGCGGTAATGGTTATGCCGAAATAAAGTTTGGCGGCGTGCTTAAAGGTTTAAAATATCGCTTAAATGCCGGGTATACTTACCTGCCTACCCGTGTAGACGGCTATAGCGGCCGTTTGGCTAATACGCCTTTAGGTTCGGCAACCGCGGTAAGTTCCGAAACAAATAGTTATACGCTGGATAACCTTTTGCTTTATACCCGCGATTTTGGCAAGCACCGGATCGATTTTACAGGCTTATACAGCGCGCAGCAGCGTAAATATTTCATTTCGGGAATAGCCGGCACTGGTTATATAAACGACGAAC
Organism: Mucilaginibacter sp. Mucisp73; assembly: GCF_059491465.1. Lineage (NCBI taxonomy): Bacteria > Pseudomonadati > Bacteroidota > Sphingobacteriia > Sphingobacteriales > Sphingobacteriaceae > Mucilaginibacter > Mucilaginibacter sp. Mucisp73. The sequence continues at coordinate 1,363,469 of NZ_CP168507.1, forward strand.
TGTCATTTAACCAGATTGGTATTGGCGCAACAGTATCAGGCGCAAGTGTAAATGGCTTTTCAGGGAGTTATTCAGATAGGTATGCGCTTAATTCGCAAATGGCCAGGTTGAATTATTCATATGACAGCAGGTACCTGGTAACCCTGACCGTAAGGCGGGACGGTTCATCAGTATTTGGTGCCAATACTTCCAAATATGGCTGGTTCCCGGTTGCAGCTCTTGGTTGGAATGTAAGTAACGAAGATTTTCTCAAAAACTCCAAACTGATCAATAACTTAAAACTTAGGGCATCATACGGTAAAACCGGTAACGAGGCGGTAAGTGTTTACAGAACCATTACATCGGATGGTACGGTAAGGTTTCCTTTTAATGGGGTAAGTACCGTAGGTATACAGGCAAACAATCTTGGTAACGGAAACCTGCACTGGGAAAGCACTAACCAGGCTAATATCGCGGCCGACTTTTCTGTGTTGAATAGCAGAATCAGTGGTACCGTGGAATATTATGATTCAAGAACAACCGGACTATTATTAAACCGCGCCCTACCAACCATTACCGGTTACAACCAGGTTGTTGATAACATAGGTAAGGTAGCAAATAAAGGTATTGAGGTAACATTAAATACCCGCAATATTGATGGCAAAGATTTTAGATGGGAAAGTACTATTGTGTTTGCAGCAAATAAAAATAAAATTGTTGCCCTTTATGGCGATGGGAAAGATGACATAGGTAACAAATGGTTTATAGGCAAGCCTATCAATGTGATATATGATTACAAAATGACGGGTGTTTGGCAAACAGGCGAAGATCCTTCCAAGCAGGATCCCGTTGCTAAGCCGGGGGATTTGAAATTTGCCGATATTAACGGCGATGGTAAAATTACTGCCGATGGGGACAGGGTAATATTGGGACAGCAGGACCCTAAATGGACCGGCGGTTTAACCAACACATTTCATTATAAGAATTTTAACCTGAGCATCTTTGTACAAACGGCACAGGGTATGTTAAAAAATAACGCCGATTTAAATTACGCTGATGAATCGGGCAGAAGAAATACGCCTGCCGCGGTTGGTTACTGGACACCAACCAATAATAGCAACGAGTTTCAGTCATTAACTTATACCAACACGCGTGGTTATGGTTATCCGCGTAATGCCAGCTATACACGTATTAAAGATGTGACTTTTAGTTACGTAGTTCCTCAAAGGTTGCTTGATAAAGCAGGCATAAGCGGTTTAACCTTTTATTTAAGCGGTAGAAACCTGAAAACGTTTACAAACTGGATAGGATGGGACCCTGAGGCCAATTACTCAACCCGCGGATCGGGCGATTGGGTAAATAATTATCCACAAACCCGTACAATCATTTTAGGTGCTAATATTTCTTTAAAATAACTAACCCGTAAAAAGACATGAAAAACTATTCAGCAATATTACTCTTTGCAGGTGTGTTAACAGCATTCGCATCTTGCAAAAAATCATATCTCGACGAAAAACCATACTCGTCATATACTCCCCTTACTGTTACCGATTCATTGGGTATGGAGGCATCGGCAATAGGTTTATACAACCTTGAAACCGGTATCCTAACCTATTCAGGTGCGCAAGGCTGGCCAAGTGTTTGGCAGGTAGGTACCGATGTGGCGAACGCTACAGCCCAGCAGCAGGGCATAGAGGTGCCTTATTATAACTACAGCCTGTTAACATCACAAGATGGCGCCGCCAGTTATATATGGGGTAAATATTACGCGCTTATCAATAATGCCAACATCATCATTGATAATGCCGAAAACCCTTCAAACACAAAATTAGGCCCTGTGGGTAAAAAGCAGGTAGAAGCAGAGGCAAAGTTTTTCAGGGCCTATGCCTACAATAACCTGGTTACCCTGTTTGGAAAAGTTCCGCTTACGGATCACGCGTTAACTGTTCCTAAAACAAATTTTACCCGTGCATCACTTGATGAGCTAAATGCGCTTATCGTAAGTGACCTTACTTATGCAAGCACTAACCTATCTGATTTAAATGCAGGTAACTCGAAAACAAATGCTCAGGGGAAACCGGTGGGAAGGGCTAATAAATATATGGCCATGCAGCTTTTAGCTGAAGCGTACCTACGTATGGGTAAAAACGACCTTGCCGAACAACAGGCACAAGCGGTTATCAGCAGTGGTAAATTTAGCCTTATCCAAGCCCGTTATGGTGTGAGAGCAACCGGCGCTGGCGATTATTATTCGGATATGTTTGTATATGGCAATGAGCGCAGGGCACAGGGAAACACTGAAGCTATTTGGGTACTTGAGCAGGAAAATCCATCTGTTGTAGTTGGTGGTAATGTGGATAATGCCCAGCAACGCCGGGTATGGGGAGCTGCTTATTATGCAGTTCCAGGTATGTTACCTTGTGACTCATTAGGAGGTCGAAGCATTGCAAGGCTTAGGTTAAGCAACTGGGTGCTTTACGGCTTGTACCCTCAAGGCGATCTTCGTAATTCACAATACAGCATTAAAAGACAATACTATTATAATGATCCTAAGTTCCCTGCTTTATTAGGAAAACCTGTACCATTTGCCGGTGCGGATACTTTATTCAGGATTTGCCCGAGTACAACTAAATGGGGCGCGTTTGATCCTAACGATACTTTTGGCTACGCCATGATCAAGGATTTTATCATGATGCGTTTAGGTGAAACTTACCTGTTACTCGCCGAAGCACAGTTTAAACAAGGTAAAACTGCTGATGCAGCCACTTCTATTAACGTGTTAAGGACGCGGGCTAATGCACCACAGGTAACGGCCGCGCAAATGACACTTGATTTTATACTTGATGAACGTGCCAGGGAATTGATCGGCGAGGAAAACCGCCGCCAAACCTTGATGCGTACAGGTACACTGGTTGACCGTGCCACGCGGCTTAATAGTAACGATGCCGTTCACCCAACAACCGGGCTCGCAGCTAAGAATCTGCTGCTACCTATCCCGCTGTCTGAAATTCAATTGAATAAAGATGCGGTGCTGGAGCAAAATCCGGGTTATTAAATTAAAACACAAATAAAAAGTAAGGGCAATATCCATTGCCCTTACTTTTACTTTTTATGAAGCTATACCATTTAAGATCGCTGTTTTTTATATGTGTCCTGTTTGGGAGTACTATTGTTGTATCTGCTCAAACCGACAAGGTAACTACTACCACTATTGGTTTGGGCTGGGCTAATAACTCTGTCAATACAGTTGTTTTTCGCAAAAACTCATTAGTTGCTTTTAAGGGTGAACAATACACTGCTTATTATAACAACGACCAGGCTTTAGTGTTGGCTAAGAGAAAAAGCGGATCTGGTAACTGGCAGGTTGCTGCGACGCAATATAAAGCCGATGCTGCTGATGCCCATAAGGATATCAGTATCATGGTTGATGGTGCCGGTTATTTGCATGTTGCCTGGGGGCACCATAATCAGACTTTAAACTATGCTAAAAGCATTAAGCCCGGAAGCCTAACTTTGTCGGCCCAACAAAGCATGACAGGGGTTGGCGAAAACAAGGTCAGCTATCCCGAATTTTATCGTTTACAAGATGGCGATCTGTTATTTGTTTACCGCGACGGAGGTTCGGGTAACGGAAATCTGGTCATGAACAGGTATAATATAACTACTCAAAAATGGGTTAACATACAGCAAAATCTTATTGACGGTGAGGGCAAACGCAATGCCTACTGGCAAATGTGCATCGATAAAAAAGGGACAATCCATATTTCATGGGTATGGCGAGAAACGCCAGACGTAGCAAGTAATCATGACATGTGCTACGCCCGATCAAACGACGGAGGTTTAACCTGGGGAAAATCGACTGGCGAAAAATATATGCTCCCGATTAATGCTGCTAATGCTGAGTACGCATGCCGGATTCCGCAGCACAGCGAGCTCATCAATCAAACATCCATGTTTGCCGATGACGGGGGCTACCCTTTTATCGCAACCTATTGGCGCGATAGCAGTTCAACTGCACCGCAGTATCATATTGTTTTTAAAACCAGCAGTGGTTGGCATTCGGCCAATCTTGGTTTTAGGAAAACGGCATTCAGCCTTGGAGGCACAGGTACCAAACGGATCCCGATATCTCGCCCGCAGATCATTACGTGGAACAATGGCGGGATGCAATCAGCAGCACTAATTTTCAGGGACGCTGAACGCGGTAATAAAGTTTCGATGGCGATGAATGCCGACCTGAAAACTTCAAACTGGCAGGTTAGTGATTTAACTACCATGCCTGTAGGGGAATGGGAACCGACTTATGATACTGAGCTATGGAAAGATAAAAAGATTCTTAACCTGTTTGTACAACAGGTAACCCAGGTTGATGGTGAAGGGAAAGCCAGTATACCGCCCACTAACGTACAGGTATTGGAATGGACGCCTTAAAGTTGAAAGTCTGTCGAAAGTCTTAGACATATTTTAAGAAAAAACGACTTAAGACTTAGGGCTTTCGACTTGAGACTTACCACATGGAACTTGAATCAAAGTATAATAAACAAATAAACATCCCGGATGAAGAAACTCATATTTTACTTTCTATTGATAAGCGCTCCGTTTTGTGCATCCGCCCAAAGCAAAAAGAATATCGCCCAGGTGTCCGACAGGAAATTGTGGTTAAGCTACATGGATAAGGTAGCCCGGCCGGTGATTAGCAACCTTGCTGCTGACCAGCTTAAAGAAAAAATGTTCATGGAATTGTCTGATAGGGTTGATAATAAGGAAAGTCGTGCTAAGGTGGGATACCTGGAAGCTTTTGGTCGTACATTGTGTGGTATAGCACCGTGGTTACAATTAGAAGGGGGTGATCCAGCCGAGGTAAAACTTCGCGAACAATACAGGGCCTGGTCTTTAAAGGCTATTGCAAACGCAGTTAATCCGCAGGCTAAAGACTATATGCAATGGAGCGGTGGCCAGCCATTGGTTGATGCCTCGTTTGTTGCTTTTGCCTTGGTGCGGAGTCCATGGTTATGGGAGCACCTTGATGATGTCACCAAAAAACAAGTGGTTGAAGTAATGAAAACTACCCGGGCAACTGTTCCGGTTTACTCCAACTGGATCCTGTTTTCGGGGATGATCGAAGCGTTTTTTTGCAAATATGATTTAGGCTATGACCCGGTAAGGGTTGAATTTGGCATCCGTGAATTTACCGAACACTGGTATGTTGGCGACGGCATGTATTCAGATGGCATGAACTTTCATCTCGATTATTATAACAGCATCGTGATCCATCCCAATTTGAGCACCATATTGGAAGAGGTTAATGCTAAAAAGAAAACTTATGCCCGTGAGGAGCAGCGCGAACTGGCCATAGGTCAGCGTTATGCCGAAGTGCTCGAGCGCCTCATTAATGCCGACGGGAGCTATCCGGCCATAGGCCGTTCAATAGTTTACCGTGGCGGCTCATTTCATCATTTAGCAAATATCGCTTACAAAAAACAACTGCCTGCAAGCCTGAAACCGGCACAGGTAAGATGTGCGCTAACAGCTATGATCAAAAAAACGCTTGGCGCGCCGCAAACTTTTACTGCCGATGGCTGGCTTAATATGGGTTTATATGGCAAGCAGCCCGGCCTGGCCGATTTTTATATTACAACCGGCAGCCTTTATTTCTGCGCTACTGTTTTTGTACCATTAGGCTTGCCCGAAACCGATCCGTTTTGGACTGATGCGGACGAACCCTGGACCGCAGTTAAAATCTGGAGCGGCCAGGATGCACCTGCCGATCATGCACTTGATATCAGAAAATAATACAACATCTTTATATGAAATACTATCGTTTTTTATTGCCGGCCTTTTTGATGCTAAGTATCCTCGGTCGTGCGCAAACCAAACTAACCAGTTTTAGTCCGGGCGCAATCTGGCCAGATGATAAAGGGGTGCACATTAATGCCCACGGGGGAGGCATTCTGTATAATAATGGGGTTTATTATTGGTTTGGCGAACACAAAATTGCCGGCGATGCAGGCAACCGGGCAATGGTTGGGGTTCATTGCTATTCGTCAAAAGATTTATACAACTGGAAGGATGAGGGGATCTCGCTGAGTGTTTCGCCCGATACCACAAATGATATAGCAAAAGGCTGCATCCTGGAAAGGCCCAAAGTTGTTTATAACAAAAAGACAAAGAAATATGTAATGTGGTTTCACCTGGAACTATTAGGCAAAGGCTACAGCGCTGCCCGCGCCGGGGTTGCTGTAAGCGATAAGGTGATCGGCCCGTACAAGTTCATTAAAAGCTATCGCCCCAACCCGGGGCAGATGCCGTTTTATCCGGCACTTACACCCGAAGGTGATAAAATAAACTGTATTAATCCGGCTCACGAAACCGATAAGTTTTTTTGCCGCGATTTGCCCGGCGGCCAGATGGCCCGCGACATGACCGTTTTTGTTGATGACGACGGCAAGGCTTACCACGTTTTTTCATCCGAAGAAAACTACACCCTTGACCTGGCCGAACTAACTCCCGATTATACAGGGCATACAGGTAAGTTTATCCGTATCTATATAGGCCACCAAACCGAAGCTCCTGCATTATTTAAACGTAACGGAATTTATTACATGATTGGCTCGGGCTGTACAGGTTGGGCACCCAACGCCGCCCGTTGGTTCAGTGCAAAATCAATCTGGGGGCCATGGACCTACCACGGCAACCCCTGCCAGGGACAGGATAGCAAAATAACTTACGGCGGTCAAAGCACGCATGTATTGCCTGTTGCCGGTAAAAAAGATGCCTTCATATTTATAGCCGATAAATGGGCTCCAAAAGACGCCATTGACGGCCGTTACCTCTGGTTGCCCATCAGCTTTAAAGGTGATGATATCGAAATAAACTGGGTAGATAACTGGAACCTTGACGTATTTAAGAAATAACATGCGAAACTTCATAAGCTTATGCTGCCTGCTGTTCGTTACCGGTACGGCCGCTGCACAGGACAGTCTGATCACTAATATTCAAAACCGTAAATCGCTTGATCTGAATGGTAAGTGGCAATACATTGTTGATCCCTACGAAACCGGGTTTTATGATTATCGCTATAAGGAGCTCAACGAAAAAAATGGGGATGCCTATTGGAACAGCGGCATCCCGGCTAATAAAACTGAGAAAAAGGAGCATGGCTACATCGATAAATATAGCATTGATGTACCCGGCGACTGGAACCATCAAAAGCCGGAGTTTACTTATTACGAAGGAACTATCTGGTATAAAAAATCATTCGATTATGTTAAACCGGCCAATGGCGGCAGGCAGTACCTTTATTTTGGTGCGGTAAATTATAGGGCCGATGTATACCTGAACGGTAAAAAGCTGGGGATGCACAAAGGTGGTTTTACGCCTTTTAATTTTGAAGTACCTGCCGGGCTGCTTAAAGAAAAGGATAACCTGTTGGTGGTTAAGGTTGATAATAAACGCTACGCCGATGAGGTACCTACCCTCAATACCGACTGGTGGAACTACGGTGGTATAACCCGCGATGTAAAACTGGTGGAAGTACCGGCAACTTATATCCGCGATTTTGTGATCCAGCTTAAAAAGTCTGTTAATGGTGCGGCTCCCGCAAAACAACCGGAGGTAAGCGGATGGGTTAAACTGAGCGATACTCCGCCAACTGGTCAAAATATCACCGTACAAATACCCGAACTTAAGTTTAGTAAGCAGTTTGTTGCAACAGGCTTACTTACACAGGTGAGCTTTAAATTGCCAAAGGTGCAGCTATGGTCGCCGGAAATACCTAAGTTGTATAAAGTTATTATCAGCACCGGAGCTGATAAAACAGAAGATAAGATAGGGTTTCGTACGATTGAAGCTCATGGCCCGCAGTTGTTGTTAAACGGCAAGCCCATATTTTTACGGGGGATCTGTATCCATGGTGAAATACCGCAGGATGTACGGAGAGCTTACAGCCAGCAGGATGCCGAACAATTGTTAACCCAGGCGCATGAGCTTGGCTGCAATATGGTAAGGCTGGCACATTATCCCCACGATGAAAAAATAACCCGACTGGCCGATTCGCTGGGTATTATGGTTTGGTCGGAGATCCCGGTTTACTGGACGATTGACTTTGGCAACGCAGCAGTACTTGAAAAGGCAAAAGCGCAGCTTAGTGAAATGATTACACGCGATCATAACCGCGCCAGTATCATTATCTGGTCGGTTGGGAACGAAACACCGGTGAGCCCAACACGTACGAATTTTATGCATGATCTGATTATCAGGGCCAAACAACTGGATGATACGCGCCTGGTTTCGGCGGCGCTTGAGGTGAACTATGGCTCGGGTAAAGATTTGAATGTGGTGGATGATCCGCTGGGTGAGTTTGTTGATCTTGTTGCTTTTAACGAATACCTTGGCTGGTATGGCGGCCTGCCTGATAAATGCCGCACTACAAACTGGAGCACGCCATACAATAAACCTTTATTTATCAGCGAAACCGGGGCCGAAGCTAAAACCGGTTTTCATGCCGATTCATTGACCCGCTTCAGCGAGGAATACCAGGAATGGTATTTTAAAGAGCAGGTGGCCATGTTTAAACGGATGCCTGCAAATTTCGTGGGCTTGTCGCCATGGGTAATGGCCGATTTCCGGTCGCCCAAACGGAATAACCCGGTGTACCAGGAAGGCTGGAACCGCAAGGGCCTTTATGATGATAAAGGCAACAAAAAGAAAGCATTTTATATTCTTCAAAATTATTACAAACAAAAAAACGCGGAAGCGCTGAACCGATAGTCACTATAATGAAAAAAACTATTATATCCTTTTTAACATTTTTAAGCCTGGGCATAACCGGCTTCTGCCAGGCACCCAAACATACCTTTGCGTTAGGCGATGAAGCTTTCTTGCTTGATGGGAAACCTTTCCAGATGATCTCGGGCGAAATGCATTACCCCCGGGTGCCTCGCGAAGCCTGGCGCGCCCGTATGAAAATGGCTAAGGCAATGGGCTTAAATACCATTGGTACCTATGTTTTCTGGAACCTGCACGAGCCGCAAAAAGGCAAGTTTGATTTTAGCGGTAATAACGATGTGGCCGAGTTTGTTCGTATTGCTCAGCAGGAAGGCCTGTGGGTGATCCTTCGCCCAAGCCCATATGTATGTGCCGAGTGGGAATTTGGAGGATATCCTTACTGGCTGCAAAACGAAAAAGGCCTTGAGGTACGTAGTAAAGAGGCTCAATATCTTAAGGAGTATCAAAGCTACATTAAAGAGGTTGGCAAGCAATTGGCCCCGCTGCAGATAAATCATGGCGGTAATATCTTAATGGTACAAATCGAAAATGAATATGGTTCGTACGGCAGTGATAAAGAATACCTGGGCATTAATCAGAAGTTTTTTAAAGAAGCCGGTTTTGACGGATTGCTATATACCTGCGACCCGGCGCCCGACCTGGTGAACGGTCATTTGCCTGGATTGCTGCCCGCTGTTAACGGCCTTGATAATCCTGCAAAGGTTAAAAATATCATTAATGAAAATCACGATGGTAAGGGCCCGTATTATATTGCCGAGTGGTATCCGGCCTGGTTTGATTGGTGGGGAACTGCTCATCACACTATCCTTGCCGAACGTTATGCTGGTAGGCTTGATTCTGTACTGGCAGCGGGTATCTCTATCAACATGTACATGTTTGATGGTGGTACTACCCGTGCGTTTATGAATGGCGCAAATTTTAAAGATACCTCGCCTTATGAACCGCAAACGAGCAGCTATGATTATGATGCACCCTTAGATGAGGCGGGTAATGCTACCCCGAAATTTATGCAGTTCAGGCAAGTGATCCGGAAGCATTTGCCTGCCGGTATGCAATTGCCCGACGTACCGGCAGCTAAGCCGGTAATTACTATTCCTGCTGTTAAGCTAACGCAATCGGTAAGTTTATTAAATACCTTACCGGCGGCTAAAGAAAATATTACCCCGCTCACTTTTGAAGACCTGCACCAGGACTATGGTTTTGTGTTATACCGCACAGTTTTAAGCGGAAGCAAAGGCGGGCAGCTTAAACTTAAAGAACTGAGAGATTATGCAGTGATCATGATCAATGGTAAAAAAGTGGGCACGCTTGATCGCAGGCTTAATCAGGACAGCCTGTATTTAAAACTTCCGGCAGGTAAAGTAACGCTTGATATTTTGGTAGAAAACCTTGGCCGTATCAACTTTGGCAAGTATCTTTTGCAAAATAAAAAAGGGATTACTCAACAGGTGATTTTAAACGGAACAGAATTGCAGCATTGGAAAATGTATTCGCTGCCGTTTCATGATCTAAGCACTGTGAAATTCTCTGCCGCAAGGCAAAATGCTCAATCGCCGGTGATCAGGAAAGGTGGCTTTAAATTGGATCAATTAGGGGATACCTACCTTGACATGAGTAACTGGGGCAAGGGTGTGGTATGGGTAAACGGGCATAACCTTGGCCGGTACTGGGGCATCGGTCCACAGCAAACTTTATACCTGCCGGTTGAATGGTTAAAGAAGGGATATAATGATGTTGAGGTTCTGGAACTGTTAAAGCCTGAGCAAGACCAGTTAGCTGGCGTCGATAAACCGATATTGGATGTGGTAAAACCATAAAAAAGCTTAGGGCTCAAAGCCTTTTTATGTGTATTGGAGAAATAAACTAATAAAAGCTTTGAGCTTTTCGCGTTATGCCTTAAGCTCTTTTAATAATATTAATACTATTTACAATGGCAAGAGTAGCGTTTAAAATGAAGCTTCATGAAGGGCAAACCGCCGAATATAAGGCGCGGCATGATGCCATTTGGCCCGAATTGAGCAGTTTGCTTAAAGATGTGGGGATCAGTAATTATTCTATTTTTTTAGATGAGGATACGCATTGGCTTTTTGGTGTGATGGAAGTTGAAGATCAGGAAGCCCTTGATCATTTGCCTGATAGCCCTATTATGAAAAAATGGTGGTTATACATGGCCGATATCATGGATACCAATGCCGATCATTCGCCGGTGAGTGTGCCTTTGAAAGAGGTGTTCTTTTTGCCATAGATACAAAAACGTCCCCGCCGAAATGGCTGTCATAAATGGCATACTGTGTTAGGTGCCTTTACTATAGCCATTTTTGTTTTATACAGGTAAAGCACCTGCTGGGCCGTTACTTTACTATGTGTGCTGATTTTAATAAAAAGAATTATTTTTACAGATATAGTTAACCCTGACAAGTATGGTTGAGATATTTCAGAATATCCGTAAAATATACAGGTTCAGCGCACCTTGCGAAGAGCTGGCTAACTATATCGAATTTTATTCACAATCAGTTTTAGATTTATCTGCACAGTACGTAAAAAATGAGTTTTCATCGGTGAAGATGTTCCCAAGTTGGACACCTACTTTTTATATCAACCTTGGTTCGCCCTATTATATTGATTTGAAGAATACCCGGTATCATGTAAGGGAGCAGCAAGATGTTTTAATATTGAGAAACGAGGACGTTACCAGGCATAAACTACCTGCCGATAATATATTCACGGTTAAATTTAATCCGGGCGGTTTAGAAGCCGTTTTAGGTCTAAATCAAGTCCCGGTTATTGACAAGATCATTAACCTTAATCAAATTTTGCCCTGGGAATTACTTCAAAAAGTAAAACGGCCTGTAAGTTTCGAGGAGCGTGTAATCATTGTTGAATCATTTTTGTTAGAGAAGCTCATTAAACAGGTAAGCCAGGATCATTATGTTAAAATTGTTAACGACAGCATTGGCGAATATCAGGCTACTGGCATGCAGTTGAATACATCAAAAGTTGCTGAGAGGCTGTTCATTACTTCTAAAACTATCAATCGGTATTTCAACAGGGTGATTGGCACTCCGCCTAAAAATTATTTCTCAATTGTGCGGGGCAGAAATGCATTAACAGCATTTGTAAATAACAGAGAAAACTTTGTTCCGATAGATTATGGATATTATGATTTGAGCCATTTTTATAAGGACGTTATGAACCTTACCGGTCAAAGGATAACCAAGCATCAATTTTAATTTGTCCGTTTTTTACTTTTTGTGGGTAAGGCAGATCGCTTTCTTTGTAAGCTAAACAACGGTCATGAAAACATTCCTTATCATATTATTGGGCGCTACTTTTCTTATTCAAAAAGCTTATAGCCAGAAATACAAACCGGTATTAGAGCCTTACCCCGGGTTGGTTAAGGCAGACCCAAGGCTTGTTTTAAAAACAGGTTACCTTGTTGTACCGGAAAATAGAAGCAAGCCCGAAGGACGCAAAGTGAAGATCCCGTTTTTATTTGTACGCCGGCCAGATCAGGACCCACGCAAAAACATCACGCTTTACACTACAGGTGGCCCAGGCTACAGCACTACACTAAATATTGATAGCATAAGCTATAACTCCGGTTGGTTAGCCTATGGCGGTTTTATTGCGTTTGATCAACGGGGAACAAAGAGGGCACAACCATGCCTGGATTGCATGGAAGTGGCAGCGGCCATTAAACGCAGTTACAGAGAAGGCAAAAATAAGGATAGCCTCGTATCACAAGCCGTTACTGAATGCCGGAACCGGTTTACAAAACAAGGCGTCGATTTATCGGCCTTTAACACCATTGAAAGTGCTGAAGATATAAATGATTTAAGATTAGCCTTAAATGTTGATTCGCTTAACCTGGCTGGCATATCCTATAGCGGCGGTCTTATGCTTACCATGGTACGAAATCACCCTGAAGGCGTTCGTGCGCTGCTTTTAAATTCACCACTGCCGGGTTATGTTAATTTTGAGGAACACGCTTTGTTTAATATCAATGAAGCGCTTGAGCAGGTATTTCATAATTGCGAAACGGATTCTTCTGACACAAAATATAAAGATTTAAGAATGAAATTCCATCAATACTTCAGCACTATCACCGGGAAAAAGTTTACTATAGCTTATCAGGAAAAAGGGAGTGATAAAACTGCCAACCTCACTTATACAAAAAACGAATTACTCGATGCAATAATAGGCCGGATGAACTCCCGGCAGGTTAGCACGGTGCCTGCGGTAATGATTGATTTAATTGAAGGCCGTCATGATAAATATGTACAGGAGGTGTTTGATGGCTATTTCGCGGGTAATTCAAGCGTATCACTGGGTATGAGGTATTCTGTTTATTGTTCAGAACAAATTTCATACGATGATCCTACATTGGAAGCACAACAACATTTGGTATTACCGTGGTTGGCTGGGTATCCGTTTAATGATGTAGATCATGTCATATGCAATTGTTGGAAGGTGAAGGCAGAACCTGCTATAGCAAAGCAGCCTGTTTATTCTACAGTACCGGCATTAATTTCGGCAGGTGACGTCGACCCCGATTGCAGGCCGTTTTATAACAGGTTGATAAAACGGTATATGCCTAATAGCCAATTATTGATCATCCATAACAGGGGGCATGCTCCGGGTTTTAGTGTAGATGGGACTGATTATGTGAAACTTTTTTTTGAAAATCCTTATAGAAAACTTACGTCTCAATCAAAAAACCTGATCATAGAATAGCTTAATAGCTATTGTCAGGTTTTTCGGTAATAAAGGTTTTGTCGTCTGTTAACATTATGCTAACATAGCAGCCTTACATTTGAGCCAAAACAACTCTTTGGCATGTATCCTGCACTTACTGATGAAGCGTTGATGGGGCTTATCCAGCAAAGCAACCCCGTTGCCCTTGAAACTCTTTTTAACCGTTATTACAAAACCTTATGCCAGTTGTGCAAGGTGTACACTAAAGACTATACCATTGCCGAAGAGATCACCGCCAATCTTTTCATTAAACTCTGGGACAACCGCGATACGGCCATCCTTAATGTAAAAAGTTACCTGTTTGTTGCTGCCAAAAATCTCTCTTTAAATCATATCCAAAAAAAGAAAGATCCGGTAAATTCTATCGAAGATATCGACCTTCAGGGCCAGATGTTAAAAGATAGGGATAATCCATTTAAAATTCTTTCTGGCCGCGAATCGTACAATAAAATACTAAACCTTATTGATACCTTGCCTGCCAGCCAAAGGCAGATATTTCTCATGAGCCGTATTGATAACCTTGATAAAAATGAGATAGCCAAAGTGTTGGGTATTTCAGTGCGCACAGTTGAAACTACGCTTTATCAATCTATCAAAAAACTTCGTCAGCTGTTAAAAGGGCAGCATAACTTCACTTCTGAGGGTTAATGATTTCTTAATGTAAACTTAACTCATTTCGCTACGTATCGGGTACGTAAAATCAGTCTTTATTGCAGAGACAGATTTAATGGAAGATAATAGTTACCGCTTAATAGTTGAATATTTTGAAAAAACCATCAGCGATGATGGCTTAACGCAATTGCAGGAGTGGATTGAGGAGAGCTCTGAAAACCTTGCACAGTTTAGTGAAACCATCCAGATTCTGGAAGCATCCAAAACATATTTTAAACAGCCCGAACATGCCGAAAGCAGCTGGGCCAGGATCAATGCGCATATAACCCAACCTCAAACACCTGTAATTAAACGCAATCTTAAATTCAACTGGATAACTTATGCTGCTGCCTGCCTGCTTATTTGTACTACAGGTTGGTTTGGATACCGATACTTTAAACAATCACAAGCTTTGGTTTATGAAGAAATCAGCAATGCCGATGGCAAGCATTCTAAAATACAATTGCCCGATAGTTCGATAGTTTATCTTGGTGGCGGCAGTAAACTCAAATACGTCAAAAACTTTAGCGGTGAAAAACGCAACGTAACGCTTGATGGTGAAGCCTTTTTTGATGTGGTTCATCAGACTAAGCCTTTTGTAGTTAAAAGCGGCGATATCACCACTGTTGTATTGGGCACTTCATTCAATATTAAAGCCTACCTGGCCGATCATAAAGTAGCTGTAACCGTGCAAAGCGGTAAAGTAGGGGTAATGGCCAATGTGCAGGGAAAACCTCAAATGGTTAAATACCTGGTAAAGAATGAAGAGATCAGCATCAATACCCAAAATGGTATCTATACTTTTAACAACACTGATGCGTCATCAGTAAGCTCGTGGATCAATAACGAATTTGTTTTCTATAATACAACTTACAGTGAGATAGCCACTTCGCTTGAGCATCATTACGGCGTTAAGATCAGGTTTACAGAACAGGACCTGGGCAATGTAAGGCTTACAGCCAAATTAAGGGGAATGACATTGACAGATGCCATGGAAACTCTCAGCGCGCTATCCGGATTGGGCTACACGCAAAAAGGCAATCAGCTATTTATTTCAAACAATAATCAAAAAGGAGGAAGTATAATGAAATAGTATTTACCCGGCTATTGGTAAAAGCCTGGACGTTGCTGGTAACAACCCCAGGCTTCAGAATTTTGACAATTTAAACTCACGGTTAGACAAGTATAAATTAAAGTAAATATATGAAAAAGTTATGGTTATTAACCATGCTGTTCTTTTTACAATTGCCTTTCGGCGGCATAAACGCTAAGGCTCAAACAGTAATAAACAAAAGGATCACGTTTGGTGCCGAGGGCACCATGCTAAAGGATGCCTTTCAGCAAATTGAAAAAGCAAGCGATATCTCTATCAGCTATAACAATAACCTGCTTGATGATAAACGCAAAGTACACATAACAAAAGCAGAGCGCTCTTTAGGCGAAACACTCGACCTGCTTTTAAAAGGCACTACCTGCACATACAGAGCAGCAGGTGAACGTAATATCCTCATCATTGCAAAAACACAAGATAGGGGTAGCATTAAAGGGAAAGTGGTTGATGAAAAATCAGAACCACTTCCCGGTGCTACTGTGAAAATTCCGGGAACCGGGGCCACTGCTATCAGTGGCGTTGATGGTTCATATACATTAAATATCGTGCCGGGTACTTACACGGTTGAGGCAAGCTTTATCTCTTACGAAACTAAGAGGATCCAGAATGTAAGTGTTAGCTCGAATGCCAATACTGTTTTAAATATCACGCTTAGCCCGGCCGATAATAAACTTAACGAAGTTGTGGTAACGGCACTTGGTATAAAAAGGGAAGATAAAAGTTTGGGTTATTCTGCCCCGGTTATTAAAGGTGAGCAACTAACCGGCGCTCTTTCAGGTAACTGGACTGATGCATTATCGGGCAAGGTAGCCGGTTTAAACCTGATCCGTTCAAACAGCGGTCCGGCCGGATCAAACAAAATTATCCTGCGTGGTGAAAATAACCTGACCGGTGATAACGAAGCTTTGATAGTGGTTGACGGTGTTGTAATTAACCAGGGTAGCGGCAGACGTACAAGCAACTCCGGCGAATCGGCTTATGGTACCAGCAGCGATAACATGCCTGCCGATTATGGCAGCAACCTAAATGATATCAACCCTGAAGATATTGAAACCGTAACGGTATTGAAAGGCCCGGGTGCTGCTGCGCTTTATGGCCAGCGCGGTGCCAATGGTGCTATTATCATCACAACAAAATCGGGTAAAAAGCATAGTGGCCTGGGCATCACCTTTAACTCAAATGCAAGCCTTGAAAGTGTAAACCGCTGGCCCGATCTGCAATATCAATACGGACAAGGTACGGCGGGTTCTCGTTATTATTCGTACGGTGCCGGTCCTGATGGTGCAAGCACCAGCTCGACAAGTTCGGCTTATGGCCCAAAGTTTGATGGACAGCTTTTTTATCAGCTTGACCCGGTTACTCAAAAACAAAGTACAACACGCACACCATGGGTGCCATACAAAAACCAGATCCGTGATTTTTTTGACGTTGGCCAAACTTTCACCAACTCGGTAAGTGTTGACGGCAGCAGCGATAAAACAACCGCCCGTTTCTCGGCAACCAACGTTACCAATCACTGGATAACACCTAACACAGGATATACCCGTAACAGCATCGCTTTATCGGTAAATTCAAAGATCAATGATAAGTTGACCATCAACGCAAAAGTAAACTACAACAACAGAAACAGTGATAACTTACCGGGGGCGGGCTATGGTAATCAGTCATTGATGTATTGGTTTATTTTCTGGCAGCCCAATGCCGATCTGAGCTGGTTAAAAAACTACTGGAAAAACGGGCAGGATGGTAAAGCCATATTTTATCCTTTCAGTTCGTTCCCTGAAAACCCCTACGCAGTATCAAATGAGTTTATCAACAAGTCAAACCGTAACTCGGTTACAGGAAACGTAGAGGCACTTTATAATGTCACAAAAGAGTTTAACATACAGGTTCGTGCTACTTTAGACATGGGCTATGAGCAGCGCGCACAGCAGCGTCCATATGATGCCGGAAGTAAATACCCGAAAGGCTCGTACCGTACACAAAACATCTATTCGGAAGAGCAGGGTGCCGATTTCCTGTTGAAATACAACAAGAAAATAACGCACGATGTTAACATTACCGCTACAGCAGGCGGCAGTATGCTCCGCAACAATTATAACCGCGATGAGGTACGTGCCGACTCGTTAGTATATCCGGGCGTGTATTCGATGGCTAACAATGCTGGTCCGCTGGTTACGTTGCCTTATAAATCAAAATATGCTATCAACAGCTTTTACGGCTTGTTATCGACATCTTTTAAAGATTACTTGTATGTAGATTTAACAGCCCGTCAGGATTGGATCAGTACACTGGCTACGGCAAACCGTACTGATCAGGTTGGTTTCTTCTATCCATCGGCAAGCATGAGCTTTTTACCGTCTGAAGCATTTAAGCTGCCTAAATTTATTGACTATGCAAAACTAAGGGCGTCACTTGCTGGCGTGGGTAGTGGCACAACCAATCCTTATCAAACCTCATTTAACTATGTATCGGCAGGTAGTACTTATGCAGGTGGTTTGCAAAACCCGCGTACGCTGTCAAACCCCGATCTGAAACCTTTACGCACCACAACGCTGGAGGTTGGAGCCGAAACGAGGATGTTCAATAACCGTTTAGGTTTTGATATTGCTTTGTATAGCGGCAATACTAAAAATCAGATCCTTAGCCGTACTGTTGATCAGTCATCGGGTTACAGCCAGGCAGTTATCAACGTTGGTAAGGTAGGTAATAGGGGTATCGAAATTTCATTGAACGGTATGCCCATACGCAAGGCCAACGTGTTTAGCTGGAATGTTACTGCAACCTTCAGCGCCAATAAAAATACCATTGAGCAGCTTGCCGACAGCGCGGTTGTATTGCGTAACGGCCCAACAGGCGGCGGCCAAATCGTCGCGCGCGTAGGCGGTAGCATGGGCGATATGTATGGTCGCGGTTATTTACGCTCGCCCGATGGGCAGATCGTTTACGATGCATCCACAGGGTTTGCCAAACTATCCGATAATCTGGTTTATTTAGGCAACACCATCCCTAAATGGAAAGCAAGCATGGGACACGATTTCAGGTACAAGCAATTTAACCTGCACCTGTTGTTTGATGCCCAGGTTGGCGGTGTATCCTATTCGCTTTCAAATTACAAACTGGCCGAGCAGGGTAAAACAACACTTACTTTACCGGGCCGGTATAACGGTATCATCGGTAAAGGTGTTATCCAAAATCCTGATGGCAGCTACCGGCCGAACGATGTTATTGCTACAGATGTTGATGGTTACTACCGCTCACACTATGGTATTGACAATGCTGAAGGCAACACGTTTTCAACCAACTTCCTGAAATTTCGCGAGGCAAGGTTTGATTATTCACTGAGCCCGCGTTTGGTTAAACGCCTTGGTTTAACGCGGGCTACAGTAGGCGTGTACGGCCGCGACCTGTACATCTGGACAAAGTGGCCAATCTTCGATCCTGAATTTGGAACACTCTCCGGCAGCGACATTGTGCAGGGATTTGAGATTGCACAGTTTCCATCAACCCGCACATTTGGTTTTAACATAGTTATTGGCATTTAATAATTAACAATATGAAAAGGAACGGATATATACTTATATCAATGATGATGTTGTTCGTTAGCATAATGTCGTCATGCAAAAAAGATTTTATTGAGCTTAATACCGATCCCAACGGTACGCCAAACGCCTTGCCGCAGCAATTGCTGGCACCCGCACTGGTAAACACATTGGGGACTAATATGCTTCGCGCTCGTAATTTTAATAACGAGTTGATGCAGGTTACTGTAGATGCCGGCGATTCGGAGGGCAGGGTGTTCAGGTATGACATTAAACGCACCTGGGCCGATGCTACCTGGAATGCCTGGTATACTCAGTTAACCAACTTTAAGGATATTTATACCATTGCGAGCAAGGAGGTTACCTACAACAAAACTTATATGGGGATCTCGTTGATATGCCAGTCATGGTTATATTCATTACTTACTGATACTTATGGCGATGTACCTTACTTTGATTCAAATAAAGGCAAGGACGGGAATTTTACGCCAAAGTTTGATAAGCAGAAAGATATCTACCTGGATATTTTCAAAAACCTGGAAGCAGCAGATACCCTGCTTAATGCCTCTGCAAATGTTGTTGCAGGAAGTGATCCTGTATTTAACGGGAATGCTTTAAAATGGCGCAAGTTTGGTAACTCACTTTATTTAAGATTGTTGTTAAGGGTATCGGGCAAAGGCGATGTTTCGACTGATGTGATAGCTAAGATCAAACAGATTGTTGACACCAACCCTGATGCTTACCCTATCATGGGCAGCAATGATGATTCGGCAGTGTTACGGTGGACAGGGTCCGGAGCTTTAACATCGCCGTTTATTGGTGGTGTGCGTGAACAGGACTGGCGGCAACCCGGTGTTTGCGAGTTTTTTGTAAACAATCTTGCTAAATGGGCCGATCCGAGATTGGTTAACAATCGCTGGTCGATTTCAAGTTATCAGGGAGGTATTCAGGGTATCCCGAGCGGTTATGCACCGGGTGAAAACGTTGGTATCAAATCATATTTCCAATCCACTACATCAACAACTACGTTAATGAACGACCCATTGATGGGTAACATCATGAACTATTCGGAATTACAGTTTATCCTTGCCGAGGCTGCGGCCAAAGGTTGGATAGCCGGAGATGCATCAGCTTACTACAAAAATGGTGTTCAATCGGGCATCACGTTCTGGATCCCAACCTATGCTGTTCCTATTGACACCTATTTAACAGCTGCTGATATAACGTGGGATAATGCTGCCCCGCTTGATGAAAAGATGGAGATGATCCACGTTCAAAAATACTATTCGATGTTTTACACCGATTTTGAGCAATGGTTTGAGTACCGCCGTACCGGTCACCCGGTATTGCCAAAAGGTAATGGTTTAAGGAACAACGGCATTATGCCGGCAAGGCTGCAGTACCCGGTTTACGTGCAATCGGCTAATCCGGATAGTTACAAAGCAGCTGTAGCAGCGCAGGGTGCCGACGAAATCAGCACACAGGTTTGGTGGCAGAAACAATAATAAACCGGTTTTAAACTAAGATATCCATAAAATGAAAAAGATATATTTATTACTGGCGCTTGCTACGGCTGTCAGTATAAGTTCATGTAAAAAGAATAAATATGCCGAAGGTACATTAAGCCCTATCATAGCTGTTGTTGACCTTAGAGCGATTTACAAAGGCTCGGATGTTGTGCTTAACAGCAGCAATATGGGCGGAGCAAAGGAAATAGTGGGCGTAGTAATTTCAAACGCAGCAGCAGGTAACTGCCCGGCCGGTTTATTGGTAGTACAAAATAATCGCAGGAATGCCGTCAGAGGTATTTCTCTGGAGATAGGCAACGCAGCTGCAAATTATGTTCCCGGCGATTCGGTAATAGTGCAAGTTGAGGGCGCTACACTTACCAAAGTAAACGGCAGTATGCGTGTTAAAGGCCTTACTGAAAGCTCAGTGAATAAAGCTGCCACGAATAAAGCCGTTAAAGTGCAGTCGGTTCCATCAGCAACGTTGCTGGCATCGCCCGATGTTTACGAAGGTACACTGGTTACGATAGCTAAGGCAGTAACTGATCCGGAGCCGCAGCAGGGCGAAACCTACGCGGGTGATAAAACCATTAATGACGGTTTTGGCAAAATAATAATGCATACAGAGGCTAACGCTGCTTTCGCAACTACCGAATTACCGTTCAGCGCTAATTTTACAGGCATACCGTTTGCGGTAACGTCTGGTGCAGATACCAAATTACAGCTTTGGCCGCGTACTATTGATGATGTGTTTACGCTTGCGGCTACGAAGCCATCGCCAATTATTATAACAGGATATCTTACCAATCCTTCGGGTAGTGACGCGGATTATGAGTATATCCAGTTAAAGGCAACTAAGGATATCGATTTTTCGGTAACCAGCTACGCTGTTGTAACCTGTAATAATGCGGGCACTAACCCGGCACCTGCCAATGGCTGGGCGCAAGGTTTAGCAAAAACTTACAAGTTTAATCTTACCTCGGGGTCTGTAAAAAAAGGACAGTTCTTTTATGTGGGCGGTAATAAAAATATCTGGGGTAAAGGCTCAACCGATATCAGCTCATCCAACTGGATCAACAGTACGATGTATGCCGAAGTGCCCGGCGCAGATTTCGGTAACGTAACTACCAATCTGTTAGCTAACAGTGGTAACGTTGCAGGTATCGCCGTATTCACCGGTACAACTGTCACTGCTTCAAGTGTTCCGCTTGATGTGATTATGTACGGCGGCGGTGGTACCGTGTACTCGGCTGGCCCGCCGGAGATTGGTTACCGCATCACCAATACCGATTACTACAGTACCATTAACCCGGTAACCCGCACCGAGCAGGGCTTTTATGGCGGTGGTTCCAATACATCAAAACTACCTTTACCAACCGATGGCTTATTTAGCCAGTTAGGCGGTGTTTACGATGCGCTTACCGGTAGATGGGTAGCCGGCAGAACTGTAACCAGCGTTACACTTACGTTGACGTCGCCAATTAGCACAATTGAAACGGCTACAGGCGTAACAACAATTCAAAATTAAAACCTCACCCCAACCCCTCTCCAAAGGAGGGGCTTTATATAACAGGATCAAAATATTTATTTAAGTCCTCTCCTTTGGAGAGGATTTAGGTGAGGCTAAAATATTATCAAATGAACAGAAGGTCATTTTTACAGGGCGTGGGCCTTATAACCGGCGGCGCGTTCATCTCGCTTCGAGCCAACGCGCTTACACAAATATTAACTGGCGATACAGTGAAAGGCCGGGTTACAGCCGGAAAAAAAGGAATTAAAGGCGTAGTGATATCTGATGGTTTTTCGGTAGCGCTTACTGATGATAAAGGCAATTATGAGCTTACGGCTCATGAAAAAGCCAAAAGTATTTTCATGAGCACACCATCGGGTTATGAGTTTAAAACAGATTATAATGTTGCCAAGCATTACGAAAACATAGGCGGCAGTTCGCATTTTGATTTTAAGCTGGAGCTTTTAAAAGTTGATGATAATAACCATCACTTCATCATCTGGGCCGATCCACAGGTGAAAAACAAAAAGGATGTGAAACAAATGATGGATACCTCGGTTCCCGACACTATTGCTACCATAAAATCATTGGGGAAAAACGCGTTGGTGCATGGCATTTGCGTAGGTGATATTGTTTGGGATAACCATGAGCTTTTCCCGGCCTATAATGAAGCTGTTGTTCAAATGGGCATCCCGTTTTTTCAGGCGATAGGTAACCATGATATGGATTACCGGCAGGGAGGCGATGAAACATCGGATGTTACTTTCAAGCAGATTTATGGGCCAACCTATTACTCATTTAACCGCGGTAAGGCACATTATGTGGTATTGGATAATGTTCGTTACCTGGGCACTGAGCGCGAATATGACGGTTATATCTCCGAAGATCAGTTAAGCTGGCTGGCAAAAGATCTGCAATATGTAAAGAAAGATGAATTGCTAATCATTAACCTGCATATCCCGGTATATAATCAGGTGAAAAATAACCAGGATTTTTATAAAGTGCTTGATGGTTTTACCAATGTACATATCATGTCGGGCCATACGCATTATCATGATAATAATATTGCCAATGGCATTTTTGAGCATAACCATGGCACCGTGTGCGGCGGCTGGTGGACAGGCCCCATATGCGTTGACGGCACCCCACGTGGATACGGTGTATATTCAGTAAACGGTACCGACCTGAAATGGTATTACAAATCAACAGGATTGCCTGCCGAAAACCAGATCAGTGTTTATGCCGAAAAACTAACCGATCAGATGCGCCTCATCGCGAATGTTTGGAACTATGACTCCGAGTGGAAAGTTGTGTATTATTTAGATGACAAACCAATGGGAGCTTTATCAAAAGAGCAGGGATATGACCCCTTATCAGTAAGTTTGTACAAAGGCAATCAATTACCTGCAGGCCGACACTTTGTGGAACCGCATGAAACAGAGCATTTGTTTGTAGCGTACTTTGATCCGTCGGTTAAAAAGGTTAGGGTTGAAGCTACAGATCGATTTGGGAGTAAATATTCAAGCGAATTAGATGCAAAATAAATTGAACATTGTTGCCGGAATAAGCCTTATCTTGTTATCAGGCTTTACTGTTGTTAAAAACATGGAATTAAAAAATGCAGATTTCCCCTCATTCACTGCCGAAGCGCATCGCGGCGGCAGGGGACTGAGGCCCGAAAACACCATTCCGGCTATGAAAAATGCCATCGACCAGGGCACTGTTACTACGTTAGAAATGGATACACACGTTACCGCTGATGGGCAGGTGGTTTTATCGCATGATGAATACGTCAATCCGTTGTTTTCACTTACGCCCGATGGTAAAGAGATCAGTAAGGAAGAAGCAAAGAACCTGATCCTCTATAAAATGAAATATGAGGATCTGAAAAAGTATGATGTAGGCTCAAAACTATACAGCAAATTTCCGCGCCAGAAAAAGATCAAAACCTACATGCCGCTGTTGTCTGAACTGATTGATTCGGTACAGAACTACATTAAGGTAAATCATAAAAAGCCGGTATTCTATAATATTGAAACCAAATGCTCGCCAGAAGGGGATGGTATTTATAATCCCCCTCCGGAAGAATTTGCGGAGCGGTTAATGGCTGTCCTGATCGAAAAGAAGATCCTGCCTTATGTGGTTATCCAGTCTTTTGATAAACGCACATTACAGATCATCCACAAAAAATACCCTGATGTGCGTACTTCTTATCTTATTGAAAACAAAAAAACGTTTGAAGATAACATAGCCGATCTGGGTTTTACCCCATTCATCTACAGCCCGGATTATAAACTGGTTAATGCCGACCTGGTAAAAAAATGCCACGATGCAAAGATTAAGGTATTGCCATGGACAGTAAATACAAAAGCCGAAATTGAACAGCTCAAAAGCTTAGGTGTTGATGGTGTGATTACGGATTATCCGGATTTGTTTTAGTGAAACAACTTGCCGCCGCTCGGCTCCAGCCGAGTGGCAACTATCACGCGGCCTCCGGCCGCCGCAAATAATACAAGCGTTTATTTCTTGCTCACTCCTGCGCTCATTTATAATGAGTGCTTAATATGGTCTTGCGTTTGTAACGCAACCGGGCGATACAATCGCCAAATCATTTTAAGCGCTCGTTGCAAACAAACGTAAGTTTAAACACGACGGCCAGAGGCCGCAAAATAGTTGCCACTCGGCTGGAGCCGAGCGGCGGCATATGTTTTTATCCTCGACACGCCAAATAAGCTGAATGTAATGTCAATTTCCGATAATCTAAACATTAAATTTAAATGTGATATTGCAGTTGTTAAAACGTTTTATCACATTTAACCAACAACCCAATCATGTTTAAATTAAGAGCTATATGCTTAGCAGCCCTTTGTGCGGCTTCACTCTCACTAAAAGCACAAACGGCCCGGCAGCCTGTAAAACCGCTTGCCCAGCTTCAGCAGGAATTTGTCGACCTGCGCTTTGGTATGTTTATCCACTTTAACATCCCAACCTATATGGATCAGGACTGGGCCGATCCTGATGCTTTGCCAACTATCTTTAACCCTAAAAAACTGAATTGCGACCAGTGGGCAAAGGCCGCTAAATCGGCCAATATGACCTATGGTTGCATTACCACCAAGCACCACAGCGGTTTTTGTATCTGGGATACCAAAACAACCGATTATAACGTGATGAACAGTCCCCTGAAAAAGGATGTGGTTAAAGAATATGCTGACGCGTTCAGGGCTAATGGTTTAAAAGTGTTCCTGTATTATTCTATATTGGATACCCACCACAGGTTAAGGCCAAACATGATCACGCCGAAGCATATCGATATGGTTAAAGCGCAAATCACCGAGCTGATGACCAAATACGGCGAGATTTCGGCCTTGATCATTGACGGATGGGATGCTCCGTGGTCAAGAATTTCATATGATGATGTACCGTTTGAGGAGATCTACACATTGGTAAAATCATTGCAGCCTAATTGTTTGGTTATGGACTTAAACGGCGCCAAATACCCCGCCGAAGGCATGTATTATACCGATATCAAAACTTACGAAATGGGGGCAGGCCAGCGTGTATCAACAAAAGATAACCGTATGCCAGCCATTGCCTGCTTACCATTGCAGGCTAACTGGTTTTGGGAAACAAGCCACCCAACAACCCCGGTTAAGGAGCCTGCTAAACTGGTTAACGATATCCTGAAACCATTGAATAATGTCGACTGTAATTTTATCCTGAAC
Organism: Mucilaginibacter sp. Mucisp73; assembly: GCF_059491465.1. Classification (NCBI taxonomy): domain Bacteria; kingdom Pseudomonadati; phylum Bacteroidota; class Sphingobacteriia; order Sphingobacteriales; family Sphingobacteriaceae; genus Mucilaginibacter; species Mucilaginibacter sp. Mucisp73. The sequence continues at coordinate 1,389,037 of NZ_CP168507.1, forward strand.
GTAGCACCCAACCGCGATGGTTTATTTGACGATAACGCCCTTGCCGCACTTAAAGAGATTGGTAAACTTTGGAAAAACGAAGGTCCGGTAGCTAAACTTTCTACGTTGGATGCGCCGATCATCTCATCAAACATTGCAAAAAATCAACCGGCAAGCTCAAGCTGGAGCGATGATTCGGCTATTATGGATTTTGCCAATGACGATGATTTTCATAGCTCATGGGTGTCAAACCCAACAGTTAAAAATCCGTGGTACGAAATCGATTTTAAGAAAGACCAGGCACTGAACACCATTGTTATTGCCGAAGAAAAACCGAATATTTCACATTACCGCCTGGAATATTACCTTAACGGAAGCTGGAAGCCCTTGTTTGATGGTGATAATGCTAACAAGATTAAAGTTCACCGTTTTGACAGGGTATGGGCCGGCAAGGTTCGGATCTCGATAGATAAAGCCGAGCACCAGGTGTCAATAGCCGAGTTCCAGGTTTATAACGAAAGAAGATAATACACTATAACTGACTACTTACTAAGGAAGACCCGCCCGCAAAGCGGGTTTTTTTGTACAAGGTAAACCGTTTTGTATAATAAAATGCCAATAAGCATTATTTTTTATCGTTGTTGCATTGGTATACTTGTAAAAACAATTTTAACCTATTTATGAACCAAGGCCTGAAAACAACACTCCTGTTTGTAGTTTTACCTTTATGCATGCAATTGATTGCGCCCAACGCAAACGCGCAGAACAATACTTTATGGTATAAAAAGCCCGCAAAGGTGTGGACGGAAGCTTTGCCCATCGGTAACGGCCGATTGGGTGCCATGGTTTTTGGTGGTGTTGATGATGAATTGCTACAGCTTAATGAATCTACCTTATGGTCGGGCGGGCCGGTGAAGCAAAATGTAAATCCCGGTGCATTTCAATACCTGGCGCAGGTAAGGGAGGCACTGTTTAAAGGTGATTACCAAACCGCAAGGGACCTCACTAAAAAAATGCAGGGCCTATATTCTGAAAGCTATCTGCCCATGGCCGATATGCATATCAAACAATCATATAATGGTGATAAGACCGGCAGCTATTACCGCGACCTCAACATCGGCAACGCTGTTGCTACAACAAAATATACCGTTGGCGGCGTAAGTTATAAACGCGAAATTTTTGCTTCGGCACCCGATAAGGTAATTGTTATCCGGTTTACGGCTGATAAGGCTAAACAGTTAAACCTTAAAATAAATACAAGCAGCCAGCTTCGTTTTCAAAAAGAGGTGCTGAATAAAAATGTATTGCAGCTAAGCGGCAAAGCTCCGGCACATGTTGAACCAAGCTATGTTGATTCAAAAAATCCGATAGTTTATGCTGATGATGACAAATGCAGGGGCATGCGGTACGAGGTGCTGGCAAAGGCCGTAAGCAGTGATGGTAAAATAACTGCCGATACAAGCGGGATCACCGTAAAAGGGGCATCAAGTTTAACGCTGTACGTTACCGCAGCCACCAGTTTTAAAGCATACAACCAATGCCCTGACAGAGACGAAAAGGTTGCGGCCCAATACCTTGATAAAGCTGCTGCCAAACCTTATGCACAGTTGCTTGCCGCTCACCTGGCCGATTATCATCGCTTTTTTAACAGGGTAAGCCTTAAAATTAACGATAACAAGGGTAGCCATGCCGAATTGCCTACCGATGAAAGGCTTGCACTGTACAATAAAAACCAGGGGGCCGATCTTGGCATTGAAGCTTTATATTTTCAATACGGCCGCTACCTGTTAATAAGCAGTTCAAGAACACCGGGCGTACCTGCTAACCTTCAAGGCATCTGGAATAAAGAATTACGTGCGCCATGGAGTTCAAACTATACCAGCAACATCAATGTGCAGATGAACTATTGGATGGCTGAGGATTGTAACCTTACGGAAATGCATCAGCCTTTATTTGAACTGATCAAAGGGTTATCCGAAACAGGAACCGAAGTTGCCCAAAGCTTTTATCATGCTAAAGGTTGGGTAACCCACCACAATACTGATATCTGGGCATTAGCCAATCCGGTAGGTGATCTCGGCCACGGCGACCCCGCATGGGCTAACTGGCCAATGGGCGGCGACTGGCTAACCCGCCATTTGTGGGAACACTATTTATACACCGGCGATAAAGCGTTTTTAAAAAATACAGCTTACCCTTTAATGAAAGGCGCCGCCGAATTTACCTTTGATTGGCTTGTGCCTGATGGTACCGGGCACCTGGTAACCGCGCCGTCCATGTCGCCCCGAGAATGAGTTTATTTATGCTGAAGGCAAAAAGTCGGATGTTTCGGTTTCCACTACTATGGATATGGGCATCATCCGCGATCTGTTTGATAACCTGATCTCAGCAACTAAAGTGCTGGGTGTTGATGCCGCTTTCAGGGATTCACTTATCGCTAAAAAAGCTAAGCTAATCCCATACCAGATAGGCAGCAAAGGCCAGTTGCAGGAATGGTATAAAGACCAGGAATCGCCCGACCCGCACCATCGCCATGTATCACATTTATATTCTGTTTATCCGGCCAATGAAATCTCGGTTGCTGCAAACCCGGAGCTGGCAGCCGCGGCAAAACGCTCGTTAGAGCTGCGCGGGGACGAAAGCACAGGCTGGAGCCTGGCCTGGAAAGTAAACCTGTGGGCCCGGTTGAGAGATGGTAACCATGCCTACAAACTTTACCGCGACCTGCTGCGCTTAACCGGCGAAAGCGGATACAACTACAGCGAGGGCGGGGGACTTTATCCAAATATGTTTGATGCCCACCCACCGTTTCAGATAGATGGTAACTTTGGCGGCACCTCGGGTTTGGCCGAAATGCTGCTGCAAAGCCAGAACGGTAATGTACACCTGCTACCTGCATTACCCGATGCCTGGGCAAATGGTGAAATTAAGGGTTTGGTAGCGAGGGGCGCATTTGTAGTTGACATGAAATGGGCAGCGGGCAAGGTTGTGACCGCCCAAGTGTTATCAAAAACAGGCGGCACCTGCCATATTATATCTAAATCTAAACTGACAGTTAATGGTTTAAATGCTACTCCTGTTAAAGTAAAAGAGGGGTATGAGTTGGTGATCAACACCGAAAAAGGCAAATCATACCAATTAGTAAGCAGCATATGAGCAACAGCAGGAGAGATTTTTTAAAGAAAGCATCGCTGGCGGGCGCAGCAGCAATGGCAGCACCGGGATTGGTATCAGCATCAGCAAAGAATGATGATTATTTGCCAGATGATGGCATTGGAAAAACTTTTCTTTTCCAGGGCGATTCGATAACCGACGGCGGCCGCAGTTATGATAAAGACTGGAACCATGTTTACGGTCAGGGCTACGCTTATTTGATAACTGCCCGTATTAATTTTGATTATCCTGGCCGTGATTACCAGTTTTTTAACCGGGGCAGCAGTGGCAATACCGTAAATGACCTTGCAGCACGCTGGCAAAAGGATACGTTGGATATTAAGCCCGATGTATTAAGCATACTGATAGGCATTAACGATGTGCACAGGGTAATAATGCAGAGCGATAAAGCAACCGCCGAAGATTTCGCCAATGCTTATGATAGGATGTTAACACAAACCAAAGCTGCGTTACCCGATGTTAAGCTGATCATGTTAGAGCCTTTTATTTTACCAGTTGGTATGGTAAGCAAGAACCCGGAGCTATGGACAACTGAAGTTCAGAAACGACAGGTTATGGTTAAGTCACTTGCTTCAAAATTTAACGCCATTTTTGTGCCTTTGCAGGATGTGTTTAATAAGGCTTTACAAAAAGCCAAAGCCGAGCATTGGATCTGGGACGGTGTTCATCCCATGCCCGCCGGTCATGAGCTCATTGCCCGTGAATGGATGAAGACTGTTAAAAAGCTGTATTAAGTTTTCCCTAATTACTTCCCGTAATCATTTGAATTGCCTCTTCGCGGGTTTTGTGTTCAATGGCCATTACAAATTCAACAGGGCCGCCGCCTTTACCGCAGCCAAAGCATTGAAAAATATTTTTTTCGGGCGATACCATCAGGGAGGTTGCCTGGTCTTTATGGAAAGGGCAGCGGCCTTTTAAATTTCTCCGGCTTTCTTCAAGCAATACATATTTTGAAACAATTCGTACAAGATCGGCCTGTACCGGCGACAGGGAATGAGATGCAGACATGTTGGGTAATAGAATGATTAATTTATCAGGCTGCGAAAATAATTTTTTACAAGGTTTGAATAAGGGATTGTTGAAAAAAATGTGATTTCCACGGGACAAGATAATGCCTCTTTATCACAAGTGGTAATTTACATAGCAACAGGGCACCACTTTTATTTAGGCGCCCACATGCTAAGTTGATGGATGTTTAACAGATGGCTTGTTCTGCGCATTCCTAAAACAAGTTCGGTATGACTTTTTTTTTGTAACTGGCCATGCTTTCTGCTTTTCTCAGAAATATTTACTTTAGCGACACAAGCAAATCGGCAAAAAACTTTGCGCCTTTGCGAGAGAAAAATCAAACACCATGAACTACACTCAAATTTGCAAAGCTTTTAATGATTTAACCGTTACCGAGTTGTACCAATTACTGAAGCTAAGGAGCGAGGTATTTGTAGTTGAACAAAATTGTGTGTTTTTAGACACCGATGATAAAGACTACGCTTGCCACCATCTGTTATTGTTTGATGATGATCAGGAACTGGTGGCTTATGCCCGTATTGTACCCGCGGGTAAATCATATGCCGAAGCATCAATTGGGCGTATAGTTAGCAGCAAAAAAGTACGCGGTACAGGTGTAGGTAAATTACTAACCCGGGCCGCTATCGATCAAACTAAAAAGATCTATGGAGATGTGCCTATCCGGATAGGGGCACAGTATTATGCTGTTAAGTTTTATGAGCAGTTGGGCTTTAAAATGGAAGGGGAAATTTATGAAGAGGACGGCATCGACCACATCGAAATGATCAGGGTTTAATAAAACGTTTAAACATCATCTGCATAAAAATACCTTTTACCGATTGCTTTTGCCTGCTCAACGAATTTGGTGCATATCTTAAGCGCAGGGGAGCTAATTTTATGTCATAACATTAAACGCTGTACCATGAAAACATTGCAGTTACCACCCGACTCGAGAGACCTTGCTAAAAATAGGATCCGCAAAGCAGACACCCAACTGAAAAGGGCAGTCGTACCGCCAATTGCCAAATATTCAAAACCTGTTTCAGATAATTTTCTGAAACGTTTTTTTCCCGACGATTCCCCGGAAAATCTGAGCACTACAGAGGCTGTAATCCGCGGGGCTTTGGTGTTTACTATGCCTGTACTGTCATCTATTGACTGGAATTATCATACCCATGCCATGATTATCATAGCCCCGGTAATATTTTACCTTGAGGTAACTGCATTTACACTATATTGCCCTGTGAAAAGGCTGTTTAGTAATTATACTCATCCATCAAAATATGAGTAAGTTATAAAACAAAAGATCTATCAACCACAAAAAAACACAATATCATGAAAACAAACATCGGAATTAATGAAGCAGACCGCCAGGCCGTTTCAGATCAGTTAGCCAAATTGCTGGCTGATGAATTTGTACTGTACACCAAAACCCGTAATGCCCACTGGAATATTGAAGGTCCCGACTTCCATTCAATGCATGTGTTTTTTGAACAGCAATACAACGAGCTTGATGAAATTATGGACAGCGTGGCCGAACGCATCCGTAAGATAGGCCATTACGCGCCTGCTACTTTAACCCAATTATTACAACTTACCCATTTAACCGAAAAACTTGATCATAAAAATGATAGCCTTGGTTTTTTGAAAGAATTGCTTGAAGACCATGAAAGCATCATCGAGTTTATCCGCAGTAATATCGATCCTTTTGTTAGCAAGTACAATGATGCCGGTACCAGTGATTTTATTACCGGCCTGATGGAAACACACGAAGGCATGGCCTGGATGCTCAGGTCACATTTCAGATAAGATCCCCGTTTGAATAACACTTTTCGGCTCATATGGTCTTCCGGATGCAAACGGAAGACCATGAGCGGAAAGTAAAATGACTATCTCTGCATTATTGTTCAGCTTGCTCATGGTAAGTTAGTTGTTGATGATAATCCTATTGCCATGCAAATCTTTTGCACCTTCGGCACATTTTTTTCTTGTTCCTGAAGTAAGATCTTCAGAGGAGAGCGTTAAATACAATCGATAATATAGTGTATTAAAAAAAGATAGTACAGGATGCCAGATCATGATGAAAGCGTTAGTATTGTTTAATTATAAACTTACCGGCTTTGACGATAAATCTGTATCATTTGGTATTTAGTCTTCGGTAATATCTTCAAAGAAAGCGCGGTTAACGAACTTGAATCGATGAAAAAGACTATGTTTAACCACGCAATTAAAAGCAGTGGGAAATATGCCTTTGCCGTCGCATTTTCCATTGTGTACCCTTTTTAGAGGGAAATTATAAAAGTAGGCAAAAAGGTATTTTCACATGAAGAAAATCATCGGTATACTCATATTGACTATCCTCTGTTTTATTTGCGAGGCCCAAAAGCTTCCTCCGGTTTTTGATGCTAAGCGATCTGCCGAAGCGCAATCTACAGAAACGGTAAGGAAATATCTTTCACCGGTCCGCATTCTTTGGAGATCGCCGAATGCAGCTACCAATATTATCAATACCGAAAAACTGCTGAAGCAAGGTGATGGACAAGCCAATCTTTCAGGCAATGACTTGTGCATTCTTCAAAGCAATGAAAAAGGAAAGCCCGGTTTATTGCTTGATTTTGGTAAGGAATTGCACGGCGGTTTGCAATTGGTAACCGATCAGTCGAGGGGTGGCAAGCCGGTGAGGGTGCGTATCCGTTTTGGCGAATCGGCAAGCGAGGCCATGTCAAATATCGATACCATAAAAGGCGCTACGAACGACCACGCTATGCGCGATATGATCATATCCCTGCCATGGTTGGGTAAGCTGGAAATCGGTAACACCGGTTTTCGCTTTATACGGATAGATTTGGTGGATGATAACAGTCAACTTAAGCTGAAAGAAGCAAGGGCTATTTTTGTTTACCGCGATATCCCTTACCTCGGCTCATTTAAATGCAGTGATACGCTGCTTAACAAAATATGGCTTACCGGTGCATACACCGTACATCTCAATATGCAGGATTATCTTTGGGACGGTATTAAACGCGACAGGCTGGTTTGGGTAGGAGATATGCATCCCGAAACATCAACCATTGCCGCTGTATTTGGCGATAATCCGGTAGTGTCAAAAAGTCTTGATTTGGCCCGCGATATTACCCCTTTGCCCGGCTATATGAACGGGATGGTATCTTATTCTATGTGGTGGATCCTGATCCAACGCGATTGGTATATGCACACCGGTAATTTGAAATATCTGCAGCAGCAGAAAGCTTACCTGGTAAAGTTGCTGAATCAGTACGCAGTACAGGTTGATGCAAACGGCAGCGAAAAGCTGGACGGCGCCGGTCGGTTTTTAGACTGGCCATCGAGCGAAAACAAACCTGCTATTCATGCCGGTTTACAGGCCATGCTGGTGATGACCCTGAATGCCGGTGCCGAACTCTGCAAAATATTGAAAGATCCGACCACGGCCAAAAAATGCGAAGCCGCGGTTGCAAAACTAAAAACCAATGTGCCGGATGCCGGCGGTTCAAAACAGGCTGCAGCCCTATTGGGCTTATCGGGTTTACTCCCTGCCGAAAAAGCAAACGATATTCTTTCTAAAGATGGAGTACACAATTACTCAACGTTTTTTGGTTATTATATGCTGTTGACCAAAGCCAAAGCCGGCGACTACCAGGGTGGCATTGACGCTATCCGCAACTTTTGGGGACCGATGCTGAACCTTGGCGCTACTACTTTTTGGGAAGATTTTAATATCGACTGGTTGCCCAACGCTTTGCGGATAGATGAGTTGGTGCCCGATGGTAAAAAAGATATCCATGGTGATTATGGCGCTTATTGTTATAAAGGTTTCAGGCATAGCCTTTCGCATGGCTGGGCATCAGGGCCAACACCGTGGTTAACCGAGTATGTGCTGGGTGTAAAGGTAATAGCGCCAGGTTGTAAGGTAATTAAGATTGAACCCCATTTGGGCGATCTGAGCTTTGTCGAAGGAACTTATCCAACGCCATATGGTATTGTGAAAATTAAACATGTTAAGCAGGCTGATGGTAAAGTGAAATCGGTGATTAATGCCCCAGCTGAGATTAGAGTAATTCAATAAATATCTACCGTTGCCGCTGGCAAAACCGTAAAGTATTGCCGTCAGTATCCGTAACATAAAACTCGCGCGTTCCCCAGGTTTGGTCGGTTGGTCCCTGGTGAACGGGCGACTCTTTTTTAACGGAGGTATCCAACCCGCGGGATATGTAATAGGTAAACCGGTTATCCACATCATCAACCCAAACATTTACCACCGAACCAAATAGGCGGTCGCTTTCATATACGGTTAACTGCAGTTCTCCAAATTCACTTGTTAAGTCAATAACGCCGTCGTCAGCGGTGGCTTCCGGGTATTTGAGCTTGAAATCAAGCACGTTAGTGTAAAAATCAACGGCCTGGTGTAAGTCCCGGCATTTAAAAAGTGGGATCATTTTCATTGTGAAGTATTTGCTTAAAGTTAGCCCTAAACTTTTGTTAGAAGAAATATTAAAAGCGCAGTGATTGAATAATTGGATTATTCATTGTTCAAAACAAATTTGTTACGGAGTTATTGATATTAAAAGTGCTATCTTGGTGTAATTATAAATCGCTGTACCTATGTCTACAACAAAGCCCTGCACTCCAACCGACGGCGAAGACAATTCAAACGGAACGCGCCGTGATTTTCTTAAGCAAACATCGCTGTTAACGGCCATTGCCTTAACACCGGGTACTGTAGTTAAAGCGGCCGAAAACCAATGGGATGAGAAACTTGCCGGCGTTTTTGAAAAGCAAGCCCTGCACCTGGAGGTGAACGGTGTAAAACATGAATTGATGGTTGAACCGCGTGTAACCCTGCTGGAAGCACTGCGCGAATACCTCGACCTTACGGGTACCAAAAAGGGTTGCGACCGCGGCCAGTGCGGCGCTTGTACGGTGCATGTAAATGGCGTACGCGTTAACTCATGCCTAAGTCTTGCATTAACAAATGATGGTAAAAAGATAACCACTATTGAAGGTCTTGCCAAAGAGGAAGAGCTGCACCCCATGCAGGAGGCTTTTATTAAGCATGATGGTTTTCAATGCGGATATTGTACATCAGGACAGATCATGTCGGCCGTGGCTTTGCTGAAAGAGGGACATGCCGGTTCTGAAGCGGAGATCAGGGAATTTATGAGCGGTAACATTTGCCGTTGCGGCGCTTATCCCAATATTGTTAAAGCTATTCAGGAAGTTAAAGGAGGTATGGTATGAACCAGTTTCAATACACACGACCAGCCGAAACGGCTGTCGCCATTAAATCATTGGCAAAAGAACCAAACGGTTACTTTTTGGCAGGCGGAACCAATTTGGTTGATATGATGAAAATGGGATTGGTGGTACCGGACAAGTTGATTGATATTAACCGCCTCCCGCTTAAAAAGATAGAGAGAACGCCTACAGGTATACACATAGGTGCTTTAGCCTCCAATAGCGAGGTTGCCGAGCACGCTTATATAAAGGCGCAATACTCGTTGCTGGCGCTGGCCATCAATGCCGGTGCTTCGCCGCAACTGCGCAATATGGCTACCGTTGGCGGCAATCTTATGCAGCGTACCCGCTGTCCTTATTTTTTTGATACTGCTATGCCTTGCAATAAACGTACTCCCGGAAGCGGTTGTGGGGCGTTGGAGGGCATTAATCGTATGCATGCACTTTTTGGCGCCAGCGATAAATGTATTGCTGTTAACCCCAGTGATATGAATGTGGCGTTGGCCGCGTTGGATGCTTCCATCCACGTAACGGGCGTAAAAGGCCCGAGAACCATTAAGATTGGTGATTTTCACCGCTTGCCAGGCGACCATCCTGAACTTGATAACACCTTGCAAAAAGGCGAGTTGATCACTTCAGTTGATCTGCCTGCAGCATCATCTGCTTATAACAAGCATGTTTACTATTTAAAGATCCGCGACCGCACATCATATGCCTTTGCCCTGGTTTCGGTGGCTGCTGCTTTGCATATCGAAAATAATACCATTACAGGCGCAAGGCTGGCCATGGGTGGGGTGGCACATAAGCCATGGCGTTTAACCACTGCCGAAACATTTTTAAAAGGTAAAGCTGTTACTGAAGATATTTTTAAGCAGGCCGCGCAAATTGCCATGCAGGGAGCTAAAGCTTATGAATACAACAAGTTTAAGTTAAAGCTTGCGCATAATGCTATTGTACAATCCTTAAAATTGGCCACCGGCCTTGCATCATAAATTAACAACTATTTAGCTAATAGACTTAATACTGATCTTCATGAAAAAAGACGCAATTGGCGATTCCTTAAGCCGTGTTGATGGCCGGTTAAAAGTAACCGGCGGAGCTAAATACAGCGGTGAGTATAAAGTCCCCAACCTCACCTATGGGGTGCTGGTATCGGCAACCATTGCTTCTGGTACAGTAACTGCACTTGATACCAGGGCTGCCGAGCGTGCGCCGGGGGTGCTTGTTGTCATTACGCCATTTAATGCGCCAAAAGTACCTGGCTACCAGGCCGGCGCCGAAAGGCCGGTACGCGGGCTTAAGTTATTTAATGATAATAAGATCTACTTTAACGCGCAACCCATTGCGTTGGTAGTTGCTGATACCTTTGAACGGGCTACCTACGCGGCAAGCCTGGTTAAAGCAACTTACAATACCGAGCCTTTTGAAACGGATTTTCATAAAAACATAGATAAAGGGGTAACCCCGCAAAAAGGTAATTATAAAGATTATGTGCGCGGTGAGGTAAACGCCTATAAAAATGCCCCGGTAATGGTTGAGGAGGAATATCTGCTTCCCACAGAAGTACATAACCCTATGGAGTTGCACGTTACCACCGCTTTTTGGGATGGGGATGATAAAGTTACACTGTATACCAAATCGCAGGGCGTAAAAGGTTCCCAGCGATCCATAGCTGCGGCATTCGGACTTAACCCCGATAATGTGCAGATCAATTCGAGGTTTGTTGGTGGAGCTTTCGGCTCTTCGTTACGTACCTGGCCGCATGAAATTGCAGCCGCACAGGCAGCTAAACTGGTAAAACGCCCGGTTAAACTTACACTCACCCGCGAACAGATGTTTACGCAGGTAGGCTATCGCCCTTTAACCATTCAAAAGATAGGACTGGGCGCTACTGCCGATGGTAAGTTGATTGGTATTACCCATGAATCGCATTCGCAAACAGCTGTTTATGAAGAATTTACTGAAGGGGCGGTAAATGTATCGCAGTTTTTATATAACAGCCCTAATGTAAATACGCTTTATAAGATAGTGCCTTTAAATGTAGGCGTGCCTGCGCCTATGCGTGGTCCGGGAGAGGCTACAGGTTCTTTCGCACTTGAATCGGCGCTGGATGAGCTATCTTACAAGCTTAACCTCGATCCTATAGAGTTAAGACTAAGAAACTATACCGATACCGATCCTGAACGGAACAAGCCATGGTCGAGCAAATACCTAAAGGAATGTTACCAGAAAGGGGCCGAGGCCATAGGCTGGGCTGATCGTAAAGCCCAACCCGGCGCCAATAAAGAGGGCGAATGGCTGGTAGGCTACGGGATAGGCTGCGGTGCGTTTGGCGCATACCGGGGCAATGCCGTGGCTAAAATAAAGTTGACGGCCGATGGCAGTGTGAACATTCAGAGTGCCACGAGCGATATCGGCCCGGGCACCGGCACATCAATGGTGTTGATAGCTGCTGATACTTTGGGAATCCCTGCGGATAAGATCACGTTTGAGCTGGGCAATTCGGCTTTTCCTAACGCGCCAACGCAGGGTGGGTCGGCAACGGTATCATCTGTTGGTTCGGCGGTACATGATGTGTGTGTGGCTTTGAAACAGAAGCTGTACACCATGGCCGGCAAACCCGCCGACAGTACAGAGCCTATTGACTATGCTGCGTTGTTAAAGCAAAATAATATGCCCTCGGTTGAGCTTACACAAGAATCAAAAGGCAATCCAGAAGCGCAAAAATATTCCATGTACTCGTTTTCGGCGCATTTTGCCAAAGTGCATGTACACCCGCTTACGGGGCAGGTAAAGATCAAAAAGATTGTAGCCTGTGTTGATGCCGGAAAAATAGTTAACCACAAAACCGCCAGCAGCCAGATGATTGGCGGCGCGGCTGGTGGCGTTGGCATGGCCATGACCGAAGAAGCTGTTTTTGATGATCGTTACGGGCGCTATGTTAATGGTAACTTTGCTGATTACCACGTGCCTGTAAATGCCGATATCCAGCAGATAGAAGCCATATTTATTGATAAGCCCGATCCGGTTTTAAATCCGGTAGGCACCAAAGGTATTGGCGAAATTTCGTTGATAGGGGTAGCTCCCGCTTTGGCAAACGCCATTTATAATGCTACGGGCAAAAGGGTAAGGGAACTGCCCATAACACCCGATAAACTGATATAGCTGTAAAGCTGCTGATGAAAGAGATCATTGATATTGTTGCTGCCTATGATGAGGCACATGCGCTGGGAAAGAAAACTGCCCTGGCTACTGTTGTATTGGTGGAAGGTTCTGCCTATCGTCGGGCCGGTGCACGTATGCTGATTACTGAGGACGGGCAACTTACCGGCGCCATCAGCGGCGGGTGTTTGGAAGGTGATGCCCTCCGCAAAGCCCGACTCGTGATCCTGCAGCAACAACCTTTACTGGTAACCTATGATACTACCGACGATGATGATGCCAAGCTGGGCGTAGGATTGGGCTGCAACGGTATTATCCATATTCTTATTGAACCTATAACCAGTGATATCAATAACCCAATTAGTCTGTTGAAAAATATCGTCAGCAATGGTCAGTATGCCGTACTTGCCACCGTGTTTTCTATTAAAGACAGAAAAGCCTCACAGCCAGGTACCTGCCTTTGCCTTGCCGAAGATAAACTTACGGTGAACCATTCCGGGCATCTGCAATACCAAGTTGCTTTGGTAAGTGATGCTGAAAGGGTACTGGAGGAACGGCGATCAGAAATACGGTTTTACCAGGCTGATACCGAGTATACCGCTTTTGTAGAACATATTAAACCTGTGATTTCACTCGTGATTATAGGGGCAGGTAACGACGCAATTCCTTTAACACGAATAGCTGCGGTTTTAGGCTGGAATATTACCGTGATAGATGGTCGGCCTAATTATGCCGTTAAGCAACGGTTCCCGTTTGCTCAAAATATTGTAACTGCCAAACCAGCCGATGTATTATCGCATATAAAGACCAATGATCGTACGGCTATTGTTATGATGACCCACAATTATAACTATGAGGTAGCACTGCTTAAAGAACTATTACATACATCGTTACCTTATATCGGTATCCTCGGCCCCAAAAAGAAATTGGACCGTATGCTGGCAGAAGTTGAACATGCAGGCATATCTATTAGCGAAGCACAAATGAACAACATCTATGGCCCGGTCGGCTTGGATATAGGCGCAGAGGGGGCGGAAGAGATAGCCTTATCGATTATGTCTGAAATTAAGGCGGTATTATCAGCACGCCAGGGATATTCATTGAAATATAAACCCGCGCCCATTCATATTTCTAATCTTCAATACCTGGTTAAGTAGCCGTCAGGTATCTGGATTTGAAAGCTAAAAGCAGAAGGCAAAACGCATAAAGCTTAAATCCAAAGATTGCCTATTAACTTTATTCAAATATTTTATATGAAATTAGTAGACTCTAAATAATTACTTTAGTTAGTTTTTCAAATCTTCTTCGAATTAACAGTTTTGGTTGCGATTTGTCATACCGCAATCATTAATTGTCCCGAACCGTAAAATAGACCAAAACATCAGAACTTTAGCCATTTTTAATCAGGTATTACTGCGCAATTTTGTATCGCGTAGGTGAGGTAATGCAGCGGAATGGGTTGAGTTTTTAAGTGTGTAATATTTACACTAAGATGAGGCCGGTTGCCATAAACTTTAGTAAATTTATGGTAGAAAAACGAGGCAAATGAAGCCGGAATATTTTTCAGATCGGGACCTGATCCTGCTTTACCTGCCTATAAAATATTAAGTATCATGACAAGTATAACACCCCAAAGCGGCAAAAAAAAGATAGTAATTGTTGGCGGCGGTTTTGCCGGGCTTAACATTGCACAGCAGCTATATAAAAACAAGTATTATGATGTTACCCTGGTTGATAAAAATAACTACAATTATTTTACACCGCTGCTTTACCAGGTAGCAACCAGTTTCCTTGAACCATCAAGTATCAGCTATCCCTTCCGTAAGCTTTTCAGGGATAAAAGATTGAGTTTCCGTATGGCAGCCGTGGTTAAGGTTGATCCTGCGGCAAAGATTCTTTATTTGAGTAATGGCGAGCTATCTTATGATTACCTCGTTTTCGCGGCCGGTGCAAGTACAAATTTTTACGGGATTGAGAGTATCAAACAAAATGCCATCTCCCTTAAAGAAATTGATGATGCGCTCCGAATGCGTAACAGCCTTATTAAAACAATGGAAAAGGCAGCCATTACTACCGATCCGATAGAGCGTCAAAAGCTTTTAACCATAGTAGTTGCCGGGGGCGGTCCAACTGGTGTTGAAGTAGCTGGTATGCTTGCCGAAATGAAAAACTATATCCTGAAAAAGGATTACCCCGAGCTAATGAATGCAAAAGGTAAAATTTACATAGTTGATGGCGGCCCTGATTTGCTTGCCCCCATGAGTGATAAAACCCACAAGGAAACCCGCCAGGCACTGATTGAGTTGGGTGTTGAAGTTAAATTAAATGCCCATGTAAACGATTTTAATAATGGTGTGATAACCTTTGCCGATGGAGAAACACTTGAAGCCAAAACCCTGATTTGGGCTGCCGGTATAATTGCCAATACTTTTGAGGGTATCCCTGCGAGTAGTTTAGGCATAGGCCGCCGCATGATCACTGACGAATATAACCGGGTTAAAGACCTTGAAGATATATACGCCATAGGCGATATCAGTGTGCAAATAACCGATCCAATTTATCCAAAAGGGCACCCGCAACTGGCACAGGTTGCTATACAAATGGGACGCAATACCGCCAAGAACTTTATAGCCATGGCAAAAGGCAAAGCCATAAAACCATTTAAGTATTTCGACAGGGGAGATATGGCCATTGTTGGCCGGCATAATGCCGTGGTCGACCTGTTTAAGCACAAGGTACACCTTAGTGGTATTGCGGCTTTATTTGTATGGCTATTTATCCACCTGATGTCCTTAGTGAATTATAATAATAAAATTAAAACTTTGTATAACTGGGCGGTAGCCTTTTTAACACGCGACCAGGCACTAAGGATGATATTCGGGAGTGGGGAGAGCCGGGCAGATTAATCGTCGGTATTAAATGGTTTGCATATACAAAAAGGGGCAGCGCCTGGTGCAGGTTGCTGCCCCTTTTTGTTTCTTAAATAATGTTCAAGAGCATTTATGACCGGGAGCATTGTAACAAATGGGCTGTCCCAATTTTTTGATTCCCGAAAAAAAAATGAAAAAAGGCCGGTGCTTCTTTTTTTTAAAATCCATGTGTTCCATTTTTTAAATGTAAAATAATGGAACGGGTTAAAAATGCTATTCATTGATAATCAGTGGTTTGTGTTTTTGTATGAAACATAGTTAAATTGTTGATAATCAGTTTTTAAAACTTTTTGGTGTATTTGTTTGGTGTTTCACTCTTAGTTAAAATAGGGGCTGATTTTTGAGTGTATTTTTACACTTTTTTTTAATGTTTTTTGATAAGGCTGGTTGTTGGAATCTTGATGGTGACAAAGTACTGCCACCATTGCTTGATGCCGGGAAGATTAGCTTTGCGCTTTCTGTGTATGTGACGAAGCGAAGCTTCGTCAGCCCCGAGGCTTGGGTCACTTTTATTGCCGTGCACATATGCCCATGTGCTTTTTCTGATATTAGTTTAGAGATACCCGTGAAACGCGCACCAGCACGGTAAAATACTTGTTTTCACAGTTGCGATTTAGCGGTTTAATGGTAGTTTTGAACAACCAATCGCAATTTTATGAGACGTTTAATTTTTATGCTTGCTTCAGTGCTTACTGTGGTAGCTGCCAATGCACAACCGGCTCCTGTTAAGGTAAATGAAGGGCTGCTGCAGGGTACCTTTGAAAACAGCCTCACAGTTTATAAAGGCATTCCATTTGCCGCTCCTCCGGTAGGCAAATTGCGCTGGTGCCCGCCTCAGCCCGCCGCAAAATGGGATGGTGTGCGCCTGGCCGACAAATTTGCCCCTGAACCCATGCAGGGGGGCAACCCTGTGTCGGGAAAAAGTGAAGATTGCTTGTACCTGAACGTTTGGACACCTGCTAAATCACCCGATAGCAAAATTCCGGTCCTTGTATGGATTTACGGCGGTGCTTTCAATGCCGGCGGCACTGCCGAATGGGCTTATAACGGCGCCAACCTGGCAAAAAAAAATGTAGTGCTGGTAAGCATTGCCTATCGCGTGGGCCAGCTTGGATTTTTGGCGCATCCTGAATTAAGCGCCGAAAGCCCCAACCACGTTTCCGGTAATTACGGCCTTCTTGATATGATAGCAGCACTTAAATGGATTAAGCAAAATATCGCGGCCTTTGGGGGCGATCCTGGCAAGGTAACTATTTTTGGCGAATCGGCAGGAGGCATCGCAGTTAGTATGTTATGTGCAAGCCCACTGGCTAAAGGACTGTTTCGCGGGGCCATTTCCGAAAGCGGGGGCTCATTTGGTCCAACGCGTACCACAACCTTTCCTGGCGAAAATATGAAAAAGCTGCATGATGCCGAGGCTGTCGGCGAAGCATATGCTAAAGGTGCCGGGTATCCCTCAATTGACAGTTTGCGAAAAGTTGATGCTGATAAGCTCCCCGCCGTACGCGGGCTTGCATGGCCCATTGTTGATGGCTGGGTGATCCCCGATGATCAGTATAAGCTCTACGAAGCCGGGAAGTACAACGACATACCGATACTGGTTGGCTACAACTCTGATGAAGGAGCCAGTTTTTCGCCGCCCAAAACTACGGATGACTATATCGCCGCGGTAAAAAAACGTTATGGAAAATTCGCCGATGAACTTATTAAGGCTTATCCGCCCGGCACAGGTACGGTAGCAAAAACCGCGCGCGACTTAACACGTGATGCAGCGTTTGGCTGGCATACCTGGAGTTGGGCTACATTACAGGCAAAAAAGGGTAAATCCAAGGTTTTTTATTATTATTTTGATCAACACCCCGAGTATCCGGCAGGTTCTCCGCAGGCGGGTTATGGATCGCCGCATGCACAGGAAGTGGCTTACGTGTTCGGCCTGCTTAATGCCTCAGGTGCTCAGGCTAAAGCAGACCTGGATATTTCGGATGCGATGAGTACTTACTGGACAAACTTTGCAAAGTATGGCGACCCCAATGGTGCCGGAAAGCCCGAATGGCCGGCCTACAGCCCTGCCCGCCCGGTAGTAATGTACTTTTCCCAAACGGCGCATACCGGCCCTGTTCCGGACCTTGCGTCGCTGAAAGCATTGGATTCTTATTTCAGATGGAGGCGTTCACCGGATGGCCAGGCCGGTGTTAAGTAAACCGGGGGTGCCTGGCTTCTCGTAAAGGTTGGTACCGGATCAAAGGAAATAGCTGTTAAGCTGATTAAGCTTTAAATAAAACTTGAATGAAGTTAAGAACTATTGATGCAGCATCGTTAACACCGGCCGAAATGCAGGTTTATTTGCACCATGCCATTGCACCCCGACCAATATGCTTTGTATCCACCATCGACAAAAACGGCGGGGTTAATTTAAGTCCGTTTAGTTTTTTTAATGTTTTTAGTATCAATCCGCCAATATGCGTTTTTTCGCCCACAAGCAGGGCGCGGGATAATACCACTAAACACACGCTCGACAACGTTTTGGAAGTGCCTGAATGTGTGATCAATATTGTGAACTACGATATGGTGCAACAAACCTATTTAACCAGTATGGATTACAAAAAAGGGGTAAACGAATTTGCGAAAGCAGGTTTTACTGAACTCGCTTCGGATACGGTAAAGCCACCGAGGGTAGCGGAGTCGACCGTTCAACTGGAATGTGCAGTGAATGATGTGATATCGTTAGGAGAAAACGGGGGCGCGGGTAATTTGGTTATTGCCGAGGTGAAACGGATTCATATCAGCGAAGCTATTTTGGATGCTAATGATAAAATAGACCCGCATAAAATAGATCTGGTGGCCCGTTTAGGCGGCGATTGGTATTGCAGGGTAACCGGTGATAATTTATTTAAAATTTCCAAACCAACAGGCAGCGCCGGCATAGGTATCGGTGTAGATGCTTTTCCAAAAGAGGTTAAATACTCCAAAGTATTGACCGGGAATGATCTGGGGGTATTGGGGCTTGTTGAAACGCTGCCATCCGATGAGGAGGTAAGCACTTTTAGCAAAACCGATGAAATGAAAGAACTGGCTGATGCTGCCACCAGTGACACCCGCACCCTGTACCTGCATTTAAAAGCCAAACAATTGTTAGATAACGGCCGGGTAATGGATGCCTGGAAAGCGTTGTTGATGCAGGTTATTTAAGCCTTGCGATAGCATTTATCGAAAGCTGAGGTCTTAAGCATTGTAAATTCAGCTTAACTTGGTCTAAGTTTAGCGATAGCGTAACTTAGACCTAAAACTATGCAGGCATTTTGCTTGCGTAGCCTGACTGGCAGTAAAGTAATTACCACCGTCAAAAGTTAAGCTTAAAGCTTAGATTATTTTAGCACGAAGTTATGCTGTCGCTAAACTTCGATCAGTGGGTGGGCTGTTTTTATATTCAGTAGCAAAGAATTATCGTTGCATTAAATATTCTTTATACTCTTCCTGTATCAGCCCTGCCAAAACAAACCTGCTTTCTGAGGCCTCGTACTTATCTATCGCAAAGATTAAAGCCTCATTGATATTGTTAAACGAATTGACGATGAAAGGTTCGTCAGGGTCTAATGGTGCAAATTCGTAGATATCTAAAAATCTTCATTACCTTCATCAAAGCATTCTATATAACTTACACTAAAGGTCGAGTCTTTTTCTTTATCAATCCTCAACCACTTTAAAATGGTATAGTCACTCTGCTTTTGGTGAGATAGCCATTGTTCAATTGGCTTACCTGATGATAAATTGGTTTTTAATTGTTCTGATGATAAATATTTCATTTTGAAAGTAACAAATATCTCATTGCTGGTGCACGCGTGTCGCGTGTACTTTACTCATCTTGTTTTAAAATAATATTTAGCAAGATAGCTTCATTTAACTGGGGGCAAGGTAAGTTTAAGAGGAACACGCGGCACGCGTGCACCAGCGAGGGGACGCCTGCGGCGCCTTTAGATCTGCAAAGCGCATTATAATACAGTATCTCCGTTAAATGGTGGCTGTAACAGAAAGTCCCGCCATGCTACTGCAAGTTCTTTTAATTCTATAGTAGGAACTTGCGGATAATTCCTGCCAACATCACTTATATAAAATATCGTAGTGGTTTTATAAACCGTAATTTCTACAAGATCGGAGCCGGTTTCATATTCGGTAAGTTCACCGCCGAGTACTTTTTCTATCTGTGGGATTACCTCTTTAGTCAGGTCATCCGCCCCCCAACCATATAAAAAGCTGCTGGCTATACTATTGGTATGTGGTATCTTACTAATCTTTTTACCCCATTTGCCCATGTCCATAACCTTATTGGTAAAATTAATCTCGTATTTTTCTATTAACTCCCGGTTCATTTAGCGGTATTTTTTATGAGATAGATAAGCGCCATCGGTTATGCTCTTTTTTATGTGGGCATGGTTGTGTTGATGATTTCTGTTTTTAAAGCTATGGTTAATTCTTGAAAGATACGGTATATATGATTGCGGTGTCGAGTGTTTTTATCGCCGATATACCTGCGTTGCGTGTACTTTTCACTTTTCGTTTTTAAATAATATTTATCAAGATAGCTTCACTTAATTGGGCATTCAAGGTAAGGTTGAGAGGAACACGCGGTACGCGTGCACCAGCAACGGTCGTTTAAAATTTTTGCCACTATTGTATTAACCTATTTTAGGACAAGAAAGGTTAATATTGTGAAAAATATTTCAAGTTATTTTCTATCCAATCATTTTCTTCTTTAGAAATTCTTTCATTCAAAGGGAAATCACAATATGCTTTTATAATTTCGATACAATCTTTCTTCATTTCATTATCGGGCTGTCCATACTCAAGTAAAATATGCGCAGCCCATAAAGGAATAAAGTATTGGCTTTCCCTAAAAAAATAGCAGAATTCAAGTGATTTTCCTCGTAGGAAATATTCTTTTCCAATTTCCACCATTTGGACATAATCTTCTTTTTCATAATCAAGTGGATTGGAAGGGGTGATTCCTTTTATATAGTTAATCTTGCTTTGCCAAAGAAAACGGTCCTCTATGTCTTGCATAATTCGATCTCTTTTTTGAATACTCTTTTTGCTTTGATATTGCTTAGTTTCTTTGAATAACAAATTCTTTTAAAAAATCTCTTAGTGCTTCACCCACAAATCAACCCCGCCACAGTCTGCACCTCCACAAAATCATCCCCCTCCAAATCCTTACAATTCACATGCGTATCGGTGCAAATCAACTTTTTAATAGCGCCGCAGGCCTTTAATTTCCCAATACCATCGTTCACAAACAAACCATGCGTGGTAATCACATAAATATCACCGGCACCGGCGTTTTTATAAGTCATCGCGGCGTTTACGATGCTGCCCCCTGAGCGGATCATATCGTCATAGATAATGACCGTTTTTCCGGCTACGTCGGCATTGATAGCGCTTACTTCGGTGTGATCGCCTTTGAGGCGGCGTTTCAGGATGAAAGCGGCATTTACGCCCATGTCGTTAGCTAATGACTCAACCCATTTGGCACGACCGGCATCGGTGCTGGCCATTACAAAGTTATCGCCGCCATAACGGGTGGCTGCTTCAATTACAATATCCTTGCAGTATACGTGTACCGGGTATAGGTCCTGCTCAAAATAGTACTGGATGCCCTCGCTATGCAGATCGAACAGCATCACTTTATTGCCCCGGTTTGATTTTGGTATGGCCGAAAGCAGACGGGCGCGGGTTTTGGCGGTCACAATTTCGCCGGGTTTAATGGCGCGTTCCATGGTGCTGTAACCAAAGTAGGGGATCACCAGCGTAAGCGAATCTGCGCCATAACTTACCAGCGACGAGGCAAGGTCGTACAGTTCAAGCGTGGCGCTGTCGCTCACGGTGCCCCCAATCAGCAGCACCTCGCGGCCTTCCACGTTGGATAGGATGCGCTGGTAACGCTCGCCATCGGTAAAGTGGCTTACTTCAATTTCGCCGCGTTCGCAATGGCCAAGGGCAAGCACTTTTTCGGCAAGGTATTCATATCCGGTTATGGCGAATAGTAATTTTTTCATTTGAGCATTTATATATGAGCTGAAAGCAGAATGCTTAAGGCTTAAAGCTTTTTTTGTTATCGTTATTTATTGGTGTTGCAAGGTATCAATCACCTGTTCAAAAGTAAAATCTTTCATGATATGGCCGTTTTCAAAAACGGTTTGGAGCTGGTCGGCAAGTTCAGGTTGTTCGTCCTGCTGAATGGTTTTATAGCCTTCAGCAGTTATTACCAGTTTAAGGCGGCCGCCCTTGCTCTTTTTAAAGCTGGTGGTGATGTTGCCATTGGCGTCCATTTCGGCCGGACTTTTCTCAATGGCTACCTCTTTGCCGTTAATCACTGCGCTGCTGCATTTCAGGGCGAATTTCTGGGTATCACGGTCGACTTTTTGCAGTAATGCGCCGCCCATACCCAGCACCAGGTTTTCGGCGCTGATGCCGTTTTCTTTCAGGGCTTTGTAAATCACGCCTATCTCGGTATAATTAACCCCATCGCCCTGGATTACCCTAACCTGCGGAGGCAGTACTTTACACCCCTTGGCATTGGTGGTAAAGCCGAACTTATCGAACAGGATGTTAAAGATCTCCAATAAGGTCATGACCGGGTCGCCGCTGTCCGGGCGGATCACCAGTGTGCCGTCGCGTTTCAGGATCTCTTGTTTCAGGTCCTCGCCCCAGTATTCGCTGCAGGCGCGGAAAATGTTAAAACTATCGCTTACACAGGCAATAACACCGGTGGGGAAGCTGCGCAGCACGTGTTTAAAAACTTCCAGTTCGCCTTGCTGCCCAAGCAGGGTGCAAATGCTGTGCTCCGTAGCCGGAATGCTTAGTCCGTATACCTTTTCGGCATGGTAGTATTTTATAGCCATACCAGAGCCGGCAAGGTTATCGCTGCCTGCAAAGCTGAGCAGGTGCGCAGCCCCGCCTATTTTGGCACTTTCCACGCTGCTCACCCCGCGGAAACCGAAATCATTCAGCACAAAACCAATCCCGCCGAAAGCTTCGGGTGTGGCAGTTTCCTCGTAGTATTGAGTAACTACTTTTTTAACCTCGTGGCTAAGCGTAGCTACGGTGCAAGGGTACCAAACCTGCATCAGCAGGGTTTCGAGGAAGTTGGTGAGCCAGTAACATTCAGGGTCGGTATTTTCAATGGTCATGAGCACGTTGCCGGTGGGCACGCTGGTACCTTCGGCTACAGCTTTGATGCGCACAGGCAGGTAACCGTTGTATTTATCTAATATGTACTGAAACTTGCTGCAATCAAACACATCATCCCTGCCGAAAACCTGTTTCAGAAATTCGTCGGCCTCATCCAGGTCAACCTGGTTAAAGGCTGGTCCCTGCAGGTATTCTTTCAAAAAATATTGCAGACCGAAAAAAACGGTTTCGTTGAACATGCCCCCGCGGCTTTCCAGGTAACTGTAAATATTGGTGGTACCGGGGTAGTAAAATTTATGGTGGGCGTATTTATATGCGTCGGCTAAGAGGATTAAATTTTCCTTTTTCATAACTTTAGTTTTTAAGGTATTTGCCGGTGATGAAATTAAACAATTCAATGTGTTCTTCGCTAATAGAGCCATCTTTTATCATTAAAGGCAGGTCTGTTAGTTTAAACCAGGCCAGGTCGGCAATATCATCCTGGGCCTTTGGCTCGCCGCCAATAAAATCACAGCTAAACAGCAGGGTAATGATCTTATCAACCTCGCTGCGGTATCGCCAGTCGTTTATTTTGGCCGATGTTTCGTACTGCATGGCGGTGGTTTGCATTTCGCCGCATTCTTCGGTAAGCTCGCGTTTGGCAGCATCTTCGTAACAGGCATCTTCCGGGTCGGAGAAACCGCCCACAAAGCGCCATTTATTGTTGATGGCTTTTTTGCCTAAGAGAATCTCGCTGCGGTTATTCCTGAACAGGGCTACATCCACGGTAGGGTACACTTTTGGATATTGGTTATAGTAAGCGTAAAGGATACCTGCACGGAAATCATTTGAGTCGAAAACCTTATCGGCGTATTGCTTGCGTAGCTCGGTTGCGTTATAATCACCGTGTTCGGGTAGTTCGATGGTTTCAAACTTACCGCTGTAGTAGGGAATGAAGCTGTCGCGGCTGCCGTATAAACAAAACTGCTCGGCATTGAAAACACTTTTCAGCAGGTTGTCCAGGTTATCCGACCATATTTTATCGCTCGGGTTATCGCTGATGGGCAGTACTACAATTTCGGGATAATCCTTTTTGATCATTTTTTCACGCGTGTAATAGTCGTAAGGGTTTTTGCGACTGCCTTTTATGGGGCTAACGCCCAGCAGTATGATCAGTTTGGCATGGTTTTGCTTAACCTGTGCTATCAATTCCCTGTGACCCTCATGCAGGTATGGCGTTTGAAAGCGTGCTATAATTACTCCTGTTTTCATTTCTAATTTGCGTTAATTATACACAAATATAAATATGTGTTTTTAATACGCAAATTATTTTTTAATTTTTTTAGAGCATTTTATAATGCTGGTAAAATAAACAGGTCATGCTG
Source organism: Mucilaginibacter sp. Mucisp73 (assembly GCF_059491465.1). NCBI lineage: Bacteria > Pseudomonadati > Bacteroidota > Sphingobacteriia > Sphingobacteriales > Sphingobacteriaceae > Mucilaginibacter > Mucilaginibacter sp. Mucisp73. The sequence continues at coordinate 1,413,092 of NZ_CP168507.1, forward strand.
AACTTGTTTCAGCACCCCACAAGCCGAGGCGCAAGCATAGCGGAGACTTAGCATGTGAGATCCCGAAATAAATTCGGGGCGACGGATGTGGGCATGTTGAACTTATTTCAACACCCCACAAGCCGAGGTGCAAGCATAGCGGAGACTTAGCATGTTGGATCCCGAAATAAATTCGGGACGATGGAAAAGTTAAAAGTCTCCTCAACCGGGGGAGATTTAGAGGGGGCCGGCTTTATATCTCGAAACTAATGCCTTCTTTTTTCAGCTGAAAATACTTTTCCTCATTAAAGCGGAAAAGGTTACCCGGTCTGCCGGCGCCTTCGAGGGCTTGTTTTTCGGTAGTTTCTTCGAGGAAGCCGTATTTGGTGATCTTCTTTTTAAAGTTACGGCGGTCGATAGGGCGGTCGAGCACGGCGAGGTAGAGTTTTTCGAGTTCAGAAAAGGGGAACTTTTCTTCAAGCAGCTCAAAGCCCACGGGCTGATAAAGCATTTTGCTTTTAAGGCGTTCGCGCGCTACGCTAATAATGGTAGTATGATCGAACGCCAGGGCGGGAAGCTTTTTGATATTGAACCAGTTTACATCGCTGGCATCGGTAGCGGCTTTAACAACGAAGGCGTCGGGCCGTACAAGTCCGTAATACGTTATGGAGATCACGCGGTTACGCGGGTCGCGCCCCGGCTGGCCAAAGCTGTACAATTGCTCCAGGTAAGTGATGTTTACGCCGGTTTCTTCCCGTAGCTCGCGCTGAATGGCTTCCTCTAACGATTCATGGTCACCTACCAGGCCGCCCGGCAGTGCCCAGCTGTTTTTAAAAGGTTCGATATTGCGTTTGATGAGCAGTACGGATAATCCCTCCTTGGAGGTATATCCAAATACTACGGCATCAACGGCAACCTTTATATTTTGGGCGACTGACATAATACAAAGTTAGATATTGAGAAGCGGTGGGGCAAGAGAAAGGCAACTATTCAATCAATTAAAACCGGTGTGCCGAACACTATTTCTTTACGTTTTATTAGCTGGTGAAGTAACGGTGTTAAGCGGAAGGAATATTAAAAGTTTTTTTATTTAAAAATTTTCTTGTAAATATGCCCTACCGATCAGTAAACCGTTTTACCGCCGCTATGCTTCACGATAAGGAATATCAAATGTGGCCCGATGCCCGGTTATTGGAGCAGTTAAGGCTTGATGACCGTAAGGCATTTGAAATCCTGTACCATAAATATTCATCGAAGCTGTTTTACGCTGCTTATAATCTTTTCAGAGATAAGGATGTTTGTGAAGACCTGGTGCAGGAGTTATTTATTGATCTGTGGACAAAGCGCAACCAGCTAAATATCACTTCGCTTGAGGCTTACCTCAAAGTGGCGATTAGGCACCGTGTGTTATTTTATCTTCGCACTAAAAAGGCATCGGTAGATCTTGCGGTGATTGAAACGCTTGTTGAAAAGTATTCGGCCGATAGTAAATTGTTCCAGGATGATATTGCTCATTTACTGGAAGATGGCGTAGCTCAACTCCCCGAAAAATGCAGGCAGATCTTCACCCTCAGCCGTAAAGAATATCTCAGCAATAAAGAAATAGCCACCCGGCTAAACATCTCCATTAAAACTGTCGAAAACCAGATCACCATCGCTTTAAGATACCTGCGCACTGGCTTAACTGACTACCTGCCGTTGGTAGTGGCGCTGGTATTGCTGCATATGTTTGGCAAATAGACCCAAAAAAATATTTTCAATTGCTTTGGGGGGGACCCCGGTTAATTGCATCCTGCAATTATAAACCATGGCAAAATTCCCTTTCAGAAAAAAACAATCCGGTGCAAGTGACAGGCATTTGCAGGAAGAGCTTGTAAACAAGTATTTCGATGAGCTTGATCTCTGCAGCGTACAAAACGAAGCAGGTGATGATGTGGAATTTAACGCCGACGGTTTATACAGCAGGATCAATGCTGCTTTAGATAATGCAGAAAAGAAAACTCCCGGCAAATCAAAAAAATGGATGGTTGCTGCCTCGCTTCTTGCGGGTTTATGTATTTCAGTAACAATAGCTTATCAATACCGCTATGCCCTGCTTGATCGTTTGGATCCTATTGCCAGCAAACAATTGGTTGCTGCTAACGGGCAAACTGTAAACTTCACCCTTGCCGACGGCACAAAAATATGGTTAAACGCGGGCAGTAAGCTTACTTACCCTGAAACCTTCCGGGGCAAAAAACGAGAGATCAGGCTGGAAGGTGAAGCTTTTTTGGATGTAGCCCATGATCCGGCCAAAGCTTTTATTATACATACGGGGCAGGTGAGCACCCATGTATTGGGTACCCGTTTCAATATCAAAGCCTACGCTAACGAAAGCTTTATTAAGGTTGACGTTTTAAGCGGCAAAGTTGGGGTAGTTACTCCGGCCGGTGCAGCAAAAAATACAACCACATTTTTAACCCCCGCCGAGGAGGTTGTTTTTAACAAAGATGGCCTTTCTGTCACCAAAAATAAACAGGTTGATGTGAATGCACTAAGTAGTTGGAAAGACGGCGAACTGGTATTTAAAAACATGGCGCTGCCCGAAGTGCTTAACACTATTAATCGCCATTTTAACGTAACCGTAAAGGCCGATGTTAATCTGGCGCGTTGTTCTATCACAGCCAATTTTACCAATGTTTCACTGGAAAATATCATGAAGATCATATCGAAACTGGTGAAGGGAAAAGCTGTGCAAAAGGGTCCGGCTTATCAGCTAAAAGGCAAGGGCTGCTAACATAAAACCAATTAATAAAAGAGACATACCAATTATCAGTTAACCTAAATACAAGCTATGATAACATAAATACATTAAAAAACCCTGCTCAAAAGGGATTTTGACAGGGTTAAACTAAAATGCCGGGTTATTAATAAGTGCAGCGTTTAGAGGTCCAATTCAGAACGAAGCACTTGAATTTCAAACACTTTAATTTTCTCAAATCTATGAATATATCTCTATTTTCAAATGGAGTAATTCGTCATGTATTAATATTAATGAAAATTACCTCGCTTGCCTGCTTTGTGGTTTGCCTCATGTGCTTTACGGCCGTGGCAAACAACTCGTTCGGGCAAAAATTTCTGGATATATCGGTTACGCTCAAGCTCAAAAATGCCAAGCTAACCGATGCGCTGGATAAGATCTCGAACCAAAAGCATATCAAATTTGCCTATGCCGATAATGTACTTAAACCAACTTATGTTATAAGCCTTAGGGTTAAAGACAAAAGTATCAGGGAAGTACTTGACCAGGTTTTAACGCCCTTTAATCTCAGCTATAAGATCATTGACGATGTTATAGTTATTGATGAAAAGCCCGAGATTGAAAGCAGTACGGGAGGCATACAACAAGGCCCCAGGCAACCCATCAAAATTAAAGGTAAAGTTACCGACGAAAACAACTTAGTTATACCCGGCGCGAGCGTTCGGGTTAAAGGTACTTCTATTGGCACAGTAACTGACGTTAACGGCAATTACACTATTGATGCTCCGGATGTTAACGCTGTACTGGTGTTTAACTTTATTGGTTATACCACAAAGGAACAGCCTGTCGGTGGCCAAACTACGCTGAACGTGCAATTGGTTCCTGAAAGAACTTCTCTTAATGAGGTGGTAGTTATTGGTTATGGAACGCAAAGGCGTGCCAATGTTATTGGCGCGGTTGACCAGGTCAGCTCGAAGGCTATCGAGACGAAACCATCGGTTAACCTGACACAAGCTTTGCAGGGAACATCCCCAAACCTTATCATCCAGCAAACCAGTTCAGAGCCAGGCGCTTACGCTAATATTAATATACGGGGTATGAGTACCTTGAATGATAATAACCCGTTGGTAGTTATTGATGGTATTACGGGCGGCGATATCAACTTGCTCAACCCTTTAGATATTGAAAGTGTTTCGGTATTGAAGGATGCCGGTTCGGCTGCTATTTATGGTTCACGCTCGGCCAATGGGGTTATTTTGGTTACCACTAAAAAAGGAAAAAATAATTCGCGTACAACGCTTTCATATAATGGGCAGGCTGGCATCCAATCACCGCATGTTGGGTACAAGCCGGTGCATAGTTATGAAAATGCCATTTTGCGTAACGAGGCTGTGGTGAATGCCGGTTTGCAGCCTATTTACAGTCCGCAGCAAATTCGTGACTTTCAGCAGCAAGGCGATCAGCAATGGTTTTTGGATGCAATTTTAAAAGATGCATGGCAGCAAAATCACAACCTGGCTTTAACCGGCGGAAACGCCACTACTACGTTCCTGGTATCGGCCGGGGTTACTGACCAGCGAAGTAACCTTGTTGGCCCCAATTATGGCTTAAGGCGTTACAATCACAGGATGAACCTTACCAGCAATTATGGTAAACTTAAGCTAACAGGCATCCTTGCTTACTCACGTACTGAAATTAAAGAACACTCATACAACACCGGTACCCTTATTGTTGATGCCGGCCGTACACCTACTTATTATAAGATCAAAGACGACCAGGGCCGCTACCTTACCAATGACGTGCTTACCGAGTTTAACCCGTTGGGCATACTCGAAAAAGGTGGCTATCGGTTACGCGATAATGATAACATATTTGGAAATCTTAATGCCGAACTTTCCATCACTAAAGACCTGAAGTTAAAAGGTGTATTTGGTGGTACTTTGCTTTCAAACCACATGTTTGGAAGGGTAATGCAGGTTAATTTTTATCCGTCGGGCACCTATGGCGCGGATAGAAACACCAACGACGAAAACGACAAAAACCTGTTTACCAATGCACAGTTCCTGGCGCAGTATACTAAAACCTTTAATAAATCGCATAACGTTGATGTGCTTATTGGTGTTGCTAATGAATCGACCACTAATAAATCAAACAGGCTTTATTTAAAGTATACCGACCCCGAGTTAGGCACCCCAGTTACAGGTACCGTTATCGACCCGGCGTCATCAAACACCAATAATAATACGGTAGAAACCAGTCTTAACTCGTTATTTGGCAGGGCTAACTATTCGTATAAAAACAAGCTCTACGGCGAGTTCGATTTCCGTTTGGATGCTTCATCCAAATTCAATACACAAAATCGTAACGCATTTTTTCCATCGGTTTCGGGCGGTTACAGGTTAACAGAAGAGGCCTTTATGCAAAACTATCGCGATAAATTAGGCGATATTAAGTTAAGGGCTTCATATGGTATTTTGGGAAACCAGAGTGTGCGCGATTATCAGTATCTGCGTACTTATGGGCCATACCGCAATGGAGATGGAACAATCAATCCCAATCCTTACGGGTTCAATAACTCCGGCGTTGGCGGCATAACTATTGATTTTGCCAATCCAAACCTGCGTTGGGAACGCGCGGCAACATTTAATGCCGGCGTTGATGCCAATTTCTTTAAAAACAGTTTAAGTGTATCGGTTGATTATTTCAACAAAACAACCCGTGATATCCTGTTGCCGCCGGTTGTACCCGGAACTTTCGGCGCCGGGCTACCAAGTTATAACGCGGGGAAGGTGCAAAACCACGGCTGGGAACTTACGGTTAATTATTATTTGACCACTCAAAACTTTAAGCATTCCTTTAGCTTTAATGTGGGCGATAGTAAAAACAAAGTTTTATACCTTGAGGGCGGCGACCAGTTAAAAACGTACGATGAGATGCAGGTTATTAACCGCGTTGGTCTGCCTATTGGTTCGTATGTGGGTTTAAAACGCGATGGCTATTTTCAAAATCTCCATGATATCCAAACAGGCCCTAAACCAGCCGGCCTAACTGTTTCGCCTGGCGACAATCGTTATGTGGATGTTAACGGTGATGGTGTTATAGATGATAACGACAAGTTTGTTTTAGGCAACCCATTCCCGCGATTGACTTTCGGTTTTACCTATAACGTTACGTTTAAAGGTTTTGACTTCAACCTGTTTTTACAGGGCGTGGGCAAGCGGAGCATGTTTGTAAGAGGCGAACAGGTTGAGCCCTTCCACGTAAATTATTCGCAGGTTATTTATCAGCACCAGTTAGATTATTGGACTCCTGAAAACCCAGACGCACGTTACCCAAGACTCGCGGCCAGCGGCAGTCAATCGAATGAAAATAACTTCAGGCGAGGGTCAGACATGTACCTGTTTGATGGCAAATACCTGCGGGTGAAAAATGTGCAGTTTGGTTATACCTTACCTGCTACGTGGTCAAAGAAATTGGGCTTACAAAAACTGAGGGCCTATGTATCCGGTCAAAACGTACTCACTTTTTCAGGTGTGAAGTTTATAGATCCTGAATCGACCGAGTTCAACAATAACCTTAGTGCAAATGGAGCAAACAGCGCGCGCGCTTATCCAACACCAATTTATTATGGTTTTGGCTTAGATGTAACCTTATAACACTATCCATCATGAAAAAAAAATCAACACATAAAATTGCCTTCTTTTTACTACTTGCTGGGTTGGTATCGGCTTGTAAAAAGCTTGACCTGGCACCGGTAAACAAATTTACCGATAGCAATTTCTGGACAACAGCTGAAAAGGCCGGCAGTGTACTTAATACGGCCTATACTCAAATGTATAATAACGACTATTTCTTTTATAATGAAGGAGCGTCGGATAATGCATACAATGGCCGTGGCGACAACCAGGGTGTGGCCTCGCTTGCCGCAGGCACCTATGATCCATCATTGGGGCGTATCAAACAGGAATGGGGCTTTCACTATAGTGGCATAAAAACTTGCAATATCTTTTTAGAGAATGTTGATAAGGTTACCGCTATGGATGCAACGCTGAAAGCCCGTATGAAGGCTGAAGCAAGGTTTATTCGTGCTTTTCATTATTTTATGCTGGAGACCTGGTGGGGGGATGTGCCTTTATTTGATCACGATATTACAATTGAAGAATCAAAAACAGTTGCACGTACGCCGAAGACTCAGGTAGTGGATTTTGTTTTAAAAGAACTTGATGCTGCGGCTGCCGATTTGCCGGTGAACACCGCTTATAAAGAATCCGACAGAGGGCGTATCACTAAAGGCGCTGCCATTGCCCTTAAAGCAAGGGTGTTATTATATGAAAGCCGTTGGCAGGAAGTTGCCGCCACCTGCGAAAAGCTGATGAACGATAATAGTAATGGTACATACAGCTTGTTCCCCTCATATGAAGGTGTGTTTTTGCCGCAAAACGAATATAACAGCGAGGTAATGCTTGACCTGGAATATGTACCTATTGTGCGTACCTATAGCAACTTTTTTGATATGGCCCCGCTGGCCGTGGGCGCGCGTTTGAATGCACTTGCGCCAACCCAGGAACTGGTGGACAGTTACCTGATGGATAACGGAAAAAAAATATCTGATGCAGGTTCGGGCTACGACGAAAACAATCCGTACGTTCACCGCGACCCACGTCTAACCAACACTATTGTTTACAATGGCTATCAATGGAAAAAGCCTGATAACACAACACAGGTTATATATACCAAACCGGGCGATGATCCTGCTCCTACCAAGCTTGATGAATATGCTCCGGGAAAGGTAAGTTCACCAACTGGTTATTACACGCGTAAGTATTATGATCCTACATCTGCCACCAATTTTCAGTCGGGATTAAACCTAATATTAATTCGTTATGCCGATGTGTTGCTGATGTATGCCGAAGCTAAAAATGAGCTTGGCCAACTGGATGCCGGTGTTTGGGATAAAACAATCAAAGCCTTACGCGCCCGCGCCGGCTTTACCGATGCGCCTGCACTTAATTTCAGCGGAGCCGGACAGGCAGATTTACGGAACATTGTTCGTAACGAGCGCCGCGTAGAGCTGGCTATGGAAGGCCTGCGGGTATTTGATATCCGCCGCTGGCACACCGCCGAAACCGTATTGAATGGTTGGGCGCACGGAGCCAAATTTGGTCCGGCATCGGTTGATAATGGCTACATCAGGGCCAACCTGCGCACATTTGACAAAGGTAAAAACTACCTGTGGCCAATCCCTCGCGATGAGCGCGCTGTTGACCCTAACCTAACTCAAAACCCGGGCTGGTAAATCATTAATTATTTATAAAAAGACATTATAATCAATTACGATCATGAAAAATATTACATACTGCCTCATGGCAGGCATCATAGCCATTTTAATGGTAACAGGCTGCAAAAAGGATAAAACCTTACAACATACACAGGTATCGGCAGTAACCAACCTTTTTGCTCCTGCAAATAACAAATTCATCCAGTTGGAGCCGGTAACCGGTTCGGCCACATTTGAATGGGCCGAAGCCCATGCCGAAGACAACGGTCTGGTTTTGTACGAAGTTGCCTTCGATAAAGAAGGCGGCGATTTTTCAAAGCCAATTTATACTATTCCATCTGACGCTAACGGACTCTACAACAAGCTTACCATCTCGTACAAAGACCTGAACAAGGTTGCTGATCTGGCTGGGATCCAGCCGCAGGCTACCGGTAAATTGAAGTGGACCGTAATGTCGTCGAAAGGTATCAATGTGGTTAAAGCGACTGTATCAAGTATTATTGAAGTGCAGCGTGCTGCGGGTTTTACAGATATTCCTGCCGATCTGTACCTGACAGGTTCGGCTACCGAAGGCGGCGAAGACTTAAGCAAAGCGGTACATTTTAAACAAACTGCTGCTGGTGTATTTGAGGCCTGGACTTCATTAAAAGCAGGTACTTATCACTTCGCCGAGCGTAACACAGGCACGCCCGCTACCTATTCTATCGATGGTATCAAGCTGCTGAAAGATGGTAGCACTACCGTAACCGGCGCAACTAAAGTCGAGCGTATCGTAGTTGACTTTACATCTGCATCGGCTACTATAACCGAAGTAACTGAGGTTGGTTTATGGTTTGCGGCAGATAATAAAGTATGGTTCCCGCTGCCTTACAAAGCCGGTGGTAAATGGGAAATAGATAACGCTTCTATTGTATTTCACCAGGAATCATGGGGTAGGGATGAGCGTTACAAGTTCCGCTTTACCTTTAAAGATGCGGCCGGTAACACTACAACTCAGTTTTATGGCAGCAAAAATTCGGATAACAGTCGTCCGGATGCCAATACAGCCAAATCATTCTGGTACATGGTGCCGGTTAACAACTCGCAATATGATTTCTGCTTTAAGTTTACCGGTGCAGCCGATAATCACAACGCCGATATCGTAGTTGACTTTAGCGCTGATGCTGCTGCTTATACCCACTCTGTTACTGTTAAATAATATTAACCGCCTACCTGCCGCCGTGTTGTTAAAATATGGCGGCAGGTTGACGATAAAAGATATTTTATGAAAAATAAATTGCTCAACATAGCTACTGCTGTCCTTATGGGCGGCATAGCCATGACTTTTTCATCGTGTTTAAAGGATAAGCCTTTCCCCTTGTACGGCAATAAAGCTTCGGCAAAGGTGCAATATAAGTACGCCGAAACAGCCGATTCATTACAGGAAAAAACATACACAACCTTCATATCGGCAAACGGAAATTATTTTGTGGCGAACAATGCCGGCAGTACCACTTTTAATTACTGGCCTAATGCCCATACCCTTGATATTTTTACCGATGCCTACCTGCGCGCCAATAATGATATCTACAAGCAAAGAATGAGCTCGCTTTTAGCCGGAATAAAAACTACTAACGGCGGTCTTTCCAATAATTTTTACGATGATATGGAATGGCTGGATCTGGCTACATTAAGGGCTTACAATGCTACAAAGGATGCCGCTTATCTAACGGCAGCCCACACGCTTTGGACAGATATTCAAACCGGCGAAAACAGCAACCAGGGCGGCGGCATAGCCTGGCGTAAAAATCAGTTGGATTATAAAAATACACCTGCAAATGCTCCGGCCATCATCTTTGCGGCCCGTTTATATGCTTTGGAAAAAAATGAGGCTGATCTTGCGACAGCAAAAAGATTATATACCTGGCTCAAGAAAACCCTGCTTGATCCTTCGGGCATTATCTGGGATGGTATCAACGCCAATGGCGACGGGCAGATCAGCAAGTGGAAGTTTACTTATAACCAGGGCGTGTTTATCGGGGCTGCATTAGAACTTTATCACGTTACCAAAGATGCTGCTTACCTTACCGATGCGGTAAACACAGCCAATGCCACCATTAATGATACAGATATTTCACCCGGCGGCATCCTGAAATCGGAAGGGCAGGGCGACGGTGGTTTATTTAAGGGAATCCTGATCAGGTATCTTACACTGCTGGCCCTCGACCCCGATATTGCTGAAGCCGACAAGACTAAGTTTATCAGCTTCCTGAAATTTAATGCCGAAACACTTTATACAGCAGGTATCGAACGTCCGTCACTCATGATCAGTCCCGATTGGAAAAAACAGCCATCAGGTACTACGGATCTTACCACCCAGTTAAGCGGTGTAATGATGGTTGAAGCTGCCGCAACGCTGAAAGCGGCCGGTAAATTTTAAACAACAGCTTTGTAACAATAAAAGCCATAAAAGGATTCAACCACTTTTATGGCTTATTTTAGTACCTGAGTTATACCTGTCTTAAATACAATTATCTATGAAAATTAAACTTATCGCCCTGCTTTGTCTTATCGTAGCTTTTAGTACGAGTGCCCAAACACCTAATTACAAAGAGCGGATAAAGATCATTAACCGAAACATCAACAGCTATTTTGCTGGTCCGAAGAACGGCTTGTACCTTGAAACTACCGACTCGGCAGAGAATAAGGGCAACCATTCGTTTTTGTGGCCACTTTGTGCCCTGGTGCAGGCTGCTAATGAAATGGAAGTGCTGGAACCTTCCAAACAATATCTTAAGCCTGTTATGGTTGCTATCCAGCAATATTATTCGCCTCGTTCACCTGCACCGGCTTACCAGGCCATGGTAGCAAAGGAAAAACAGGATTCGCGTTTTTATGATGATAACGAGTGGGTGGCCATTGCCCTGATGGATGCCTATAACCGTACCCATAACAAACAGTATTTGGAAACCTCTAAAATGATCTACCGCTTTTTACTAACCGGTTATACCAATGAGGCAGGCGGTGGTTTTTATTGGGAAGAAGGCAACCGGAAAAGTAAAAACACTTGCTCAAATGGTCCGGGGATATTGGTGGCCTTGCAGCTGTACAAAGCAACAGGTCGTAAACAATATTTAGACATAGCTTTACTGGCTTATAACTGGACAAACAAAAACCTGCAGGCGCCATCCGGCTTATTTTATGACAACATAAAGGTGCCGTCGTTAAAGATCGATTCGGCCATTTATACATACAATGCGGGTGCTATGCTGCAAGCCAATGTGCTGCTCTATAACATCACCCATGATAAAAAATACCTGACCGAGGCCCGTCGCATAGCCAAAGCTTCCGAACAATATTTTTACCGTAACAACCGGCTGCCCGGCAATTATTGGTTCAATGCGGTTTTACTTCGTGGCTACCAGGAATTATATCGTGTTGATAAAGACAAAACACAATTTCGTTTTTTTGTTGACGACGCTAACCGTATATGGCAACAGGAACGGAACGATAAAAACCTGCTCGGCCAGCATCGCATCAAAAGCCTGATAGACCAGGCAGCGATGATAGAGATTTATGCGAGGTTGGAGGAGATGGGGGTATAAGGTAAGATTACCGCCCGTCATGCCAAGCCAGTCGAAGCATGGCAGATAGGGCCTCTGCGCGCGCCCTTCGACAGGCTCAGGGTGACAGGCCCGCCCACGAAAATAAAACGGTTGTCATGCTTCGAGAGCCTACCCATGACAACTTAAAAAATGGGTGTCATACTGAGCCCGTCGAAGTATGGAGGGCAGGCCTCTGCGCGCGACCCTTCGACAAGCTCAGGGTAACAGGCCTTTATTTTTTGCTTTAGCTAATTCCGGTAAAAGATCCCAAGTGCCGTTTATGATAGCTTCTTTCTTTTCCCTCCTCCAGCCCTTAACTTGTTTTTCAAATGCAATTGCTTGATTAACGTCATTAAATACTTCATTAAAAACCAATTTCAATGGTCGTCGTTTAAAAGTATAGCAAGCGGGGTTCTCGCCGGATTGATGCTCAATCAATCTTCGCTCAATATTATTAGTTATTCCAGTGTAGTACGAACCATCAGCACATTTCAATATATAAACGTGATATTGATTCAGGCCAACGTTTATCATCCCTTACCCAAACAAATTATTCGTAAACTCCATCTTTATCCTTGTTTGAAAGTTATCTATCGTCTTAAAAATCTCCTTTAAGGCTACCTTTTCAATTTTGGTGAGTTTATCCGGATCGATGTAGTTGTCGGGTTCGGTGCGGTCCCGGATAATTTGGGAGGCCTGGTTGCGGAGGCGCAGGCCCATTAAAAAATAGTACGACTGGATCAGCTCATGAACCTCTTTTTCATTGAACACACCTTTCTCTTTTAGCGCCTTCAACCGCTCGCCTGTATTAACCTCAAAAATGCGGTGGCGCAGGGCGTACATTCGCACCAGGTCGACGATAGGGGTCATTGATTTTTTAATGTCGAAAACTTCCTGGCTGCCTTTGGTGAACGTTTTGATGTTTTTGAAAAAGGTGAGGGGCGGCTCGTATTGCAAAGCATTTTTAGCCATGTGGAAGAAGATCTTGCCCAACGGCTTTTGCAGTTCCTCATCCAGAAATTCTTTGAGCTCATCCATAATACTGGCCTCGCCATAGAGGTATCGGCAGTCAAAAAATGTAGAGAACTGAATTACAGTTTCGGGTACGGCCTCGGTCATCCAGCTTTCGTAATTGCGTTTCCAATGGGAGAGGGAGTGCGTCCATTTGGGGTTTTGGGCCATGTAGCCGCCGGTACAAAAGCTGAAGCCGATATGATCAAGCTTTTCGGATACCTGCTGCGCAAAGCTCAGGAAATATTCGCGCACTAACTCACGCTGCTCGTTGGCTTTATCTTCATAAATAATGGCGTTATCCTGGTCGGTTTTAAAAGTTTGTTCCTTACGGCCTTCGCTGCCAAGCACCATGAAAACAAATTTGGCAGGCGGCTGTCCCATAGTTGCAATAACGCTTTCAATCACTTTTATGGCGATGGTATCGGCAATAGTGGTGATCACCTGGTTTACAATTTCGGCGTTTACACCACGGCCAAGCAATTGCGTAACCATTTGCGGCACCGATTCCCATTTGCGCTTAAGCTCCTGTACTGAAATGGCTTGTTTTACCGATTGAATGAACACCAGGGGCGATTGCGCCTGCTCGGACAATAATTTATTCCTACTGATGCTGCCTACAAATTCATCTCCGTTTTTGATGAGCAGGTACCGCGTTTTGGTACGGAACATCATCAAGATAGCTTCGTATACATAAGCGTTGGTGCTGATGCAAACGATGGGATTATCCATAATGTTGCCGACCGGTTGGGTGGTATCTGCCTGTTTTGCAACTACATTATCGCGCAGGGTTATATCGGTCACATAGCCTACAATTTTGACTTGCTCATCGCGGATAAAAATGCAGCTTACCTTATGTTTAGCCATTAGGCGGGCCGTTTCATAAACAGGGGTCCCTTGAGGGCAGGATACTATCTCGCGGTATTCGATACTTTCAATTTTACGCGAGTACATTTGTTCGGAAGCTATGTAGCTTTCTTCAAACGTTGCCGGGCGTTTATAAAAATGGGCAAACTCATCATTAAGCATCCGTTTACCAAAATCGGCAGTAAAATATTGTACAAAGTCTTCGTAAGCTTTGCACAGCGACCGGAAATCTTTGCGATGTAAAAAGAAAACGGTTGTGCCCTTTTTGGCTATTACCGTCCGGATAGACTGTTTACGGTTAAGCAATACTGAAATACCTCCATAGCAGTAACCCGAATGATGATACTCCAACAACCGCTTATTTTGCTGGGTGTCATAAAAAAAGGATTCGTATTCGCCTTCGGCAATGATATCCACGCCGCGCATTTTGGTTACTTCCTGCTGGTAAATAACCGTGTCTTTACTATAACGGATCTCCTGCAACTGGTCGGCAACCTGTTCCAATACTTCTGTTGGAAGCAGATTAAAAGGGGATACTTTACTTAAAAATTCAAGACGTTGAACCATATAACCAAAAAGCTATGATGATGATCAAAATTAAAATGATGGCTGCGGGTAAAAGGTATTTTTTTTCGGAGCGGATTTTTTGCAGGTAAACCTCTTGGTGCTCTACGCTCTCTTCGCTAATATCGCCGCGTTTCAGCATCTCAAAAAAGCATTCGGCGGTAGCTTCGGCATCTTCAAGGGCGTTGTGCTGCCTGTCGAATGTTTTGTTAAACAGTACTTCGTACAGTTGGTTTAACCTTAAATACTTGGTCTGCGGGTTTTGTACCCATTTGGTGGTAGCCAGCATGGTACAAAAGGTTTTTAAATTTTGAAGCGGATTAGTGATCCCTGTGCGGTAAAACTCAACGCCGGCAACATTCAAGTCAAGCTCAATAAAGTGACCTATTACCAATGGTTCATATTCAAGCAGGTCATTAGCCAGCATGGTCATTACATCTTTGCGCCATTCGCCGTGCTCAACCAAATACTCCTGCGTAAGGCCATGAACAGCATATGCTTTTGGACTGATGGTAAAGTCATTGTCTTTAATATAATGATCTTCGCGCTTTATCTCCTGCATATCTTTGGTGTACACGATCCACGACACCTGCAGGGCATAGGGCCAGTTGTCGTTATCACAATAGGGCAGGTCCCACTTTTTGGGCAAGCCGGAGGTTTCGGTATCTATGAATAAAAGGTAATCTTGCACATGCTAAATTTATGAATTTATTTGAATGATGGTAACAGTGTGAATTGCCTTTAAGATCATTGATTGGTCGAAAGTCATTAAGGAATTAAATCAGATCATTAATTTAAAATCCCATAGAAAAAAAGGCCGCTGATCTAAAAGAAGATTCAATGCTTGGCTTAAATTCGCATATTCGTAATATACAATTACAGGAAAACATGATGACGAATAAGAAGATCAAATTTATTAAGGCTTTGATAATATATTTAACTTTTATTGGTTTGGTGACCCTTTTTGGTTTAATTACAAAAATCGGCCAAATAATAGGAAATTTCAATATCTTCTTTATATCTGTTTTGTTGATTAATCTATTTGTTGTTGTGGTTAATTTATTCTTTTTGTTCAAAAAAGAATCCGAAAATGGCTATAAATTGATTTTACTTGCGAACGCAATATATAGTTTAATTTCTGGCCTTGAGTTTCGCGGGAGAGGTGTTATCATTAGCAATAATTTAGGCCCTGATATATCAGTTTATTTTAAAAAGAATTGGGGTGGTCTTGATTACGGTTTTTATTACGATGTTTTTAATGTAGTTATTAAACTGTTTTTCTACGACAATACTAAATATCCTCAATTGTCTTTTCAGATAAATTTGATCATGTTGATGATAAGTGTGTTCCTTTTTTTTAATTGTAAAACAGTAAAAAAGTCTTTATATACAGAGCGTTAACTGCAATAGGCGTAAAAATATTGCGTCGGCAGTCGGAAATGTATAAGTTGCCACTGTTACTGGTCGAAGTTTAGCGATAGCGTAACTTCGTCCTAAAATGGTTTAAGCTTTCAGCTTGAATTAAACAATCCTTGTTTGGAAGCGGATTGAATAAGGGGGGCATTTTACCCAAACCGGGGAAGCAGAATGATTCCCCGGTTTGGGTAAAAGTTACGCTCTCGCTAAACTTGAACCAGATTACAGGTTTTTCTTTAGGAAGCGGGCTTACGGCGCTGTCAACACCTTCCTCTCCACTGTGTGCGCGCTAAAGTAACCCAACGCACCGCCTTTGATATTGGTTAGTGGATTTGCCGGGGCGGCGTTATTGCCATCGCCGTTGGCGCTGTTACTAAGACTGTAAAAGTATTTGTAAACCGCCTGGTCAATGCTCATCATTTCGATGGTTACCTGGTTGCCGGGGCGGATATCACGTGCCGGGTTATCGTTGCTGTTGTCAAACCTGAGGTTGTTGTTCACCTCCTGCCCGTTGGTAAATTCATCGTCTTCCAGCATGATCGTTTCTTCTTTGCGGCCGTTTACATACTGAACAAAACGATAATAGTTTTTGGTAGCTATAGGGTCGTCATATCGCACGGTGACATATTTACGCGGGGTGCCGTCCTTGTTATTCTGAAGTTCGTCTTTAACCAGGTAAATACTATCTAACGGAACGGCGGGATGCAACAAGCAGCTTGAGGTGAATGTTTTGCCATTAACACTCACACTAAGCTGATAGGTATGGCCAGGGGTGCCTGTTAGGGTACTGTTTTGGTAAGTGCCGGTACTTGTAGCTGTAAGCGGGTAAACATTGTTATTATCATCGGCAATGGTAACGGTAGCGCCGCCTATTCCATTGAAGTCATTGTTATCGGTGAAGTTTTTGGTCTTACTTAATAATACTTTGCAGCCGCCGGCCTGGTTGGTTAATACACCTTCAACTACATATTGCGGGGTGGTATCTTTCAGTTTCAGGTCGATGGCCTTTTCGCAGCTGCTTAGGCTTGCTGCAAAAAGCAGGATAGTTATATATTTTATAGTGTTTTTCATCGGCTTAAAATTTAAAGTTATAGGTAACCGAAGGCACAAAGGTGAACAGGGTAGTGCGCACCGCCTCGGTACGGCTTGCATCGGTCTTGTTATCGCGGAAAAATATGCGGTAAGCGTTTGGATTACCGTATGCATTGTACAAACTGAATGTCAGATCAGATTGAAACTTCGCCGTTTTTTTGAGTTGCCTGGTTGCCCCTAAATCTAAGCGGTGGTAGGCCGGCATCCTGTCGGCATTTCGGTTGGTATAGTAGTAATAAGTTACGCCGTCAACCTGGTATTTACCACTCGGAAAGGTCACGGCATCGCCGGTATAGTAAACGAAGTTGGCCGAGAATGTCCATTTTTCGCTGGCTTTGTACATGGCTACAATGGCAATGTCGTGGGTGCGGTCCTGCCGGGCATTGTACCACTGATTGTTATTGATGCCGTCAATCATCCGTTCAGATTTTGACAGCGTATAGCTGATCCACCCGCTAAGCCTGCCGGTTTTCTTCTTCAGCAAAAACTCGGCACCGTAGGAGCGGCCTTTTCCAAAAAGTAACTGTGTTTCTATGGGTTGATTGGTGAACACATTGGCGCCATTGCGGTAATCTATCTGGTTTTGCAGCTTTTTGTAATAGCTTTCAACGGTAAATTCATAGTTGTGTTCGTTAAAATCCTTGTAGTATCCCACAGAGAACTGGTCAGCAATTTCCGGTTTAATGATATTAGTGCTTGCCACCCATTTATCCGTTGGTGAACCCGAGTTTGAGTTGGAGATCAAATGCAGGTTTTGCGCATTCCGCGCGTACGATGCCTTGATAGAACTAACATCATTTAGCTGGAAAGCCGCTGCAATGCGGGGCTCGGGGTTTATGTAGGTTTTTACCTCCTGGCCGGAAGTGTAATGTTTAGAGCTTACGATGTTCCCGTCAGCATCAATGTCATAATAATCGCCTGAGCCAAGAATGGTAAAGGCCGACAGGCGTACCCCATAGGTTAGGGTAAAGCGGTCTGTTGCTTTCCATGTGTCGGTAACATAAGCGGCGTTTTCGAGGGCATACCTGTTTTGCAGGCTTTGAGATATAACGCCAGAGTTACCTGTTGCCGAAATTTCGCCCGGCTTAATGGTATGGTAAATGCTGTTTACACCAAAGCTGATGGTGTTTTTGCCGCCGGCATACCATTGCATGTCTTCCTTAAAGTTAAAATCGCGGATCTGCGAATAAATATTGTATTCGTTTACATCCTGCTTAATGTTAAGCTTATAGTCATAATTGCTGTAGATGAGCGAGGTGTTTGAAAATAGCTGACTGTTAAAAATATGGTTCCAGCGCAGGGTAGCCGTTGTATTGCCCCAGTTAATACCGGCTATATCGGCAGCCTTAAGCACATCCTTTCCAAAATATCCCGAAACAAACAACCTGTCTTTATCGCCTAAAACATAGTTGGCTTTGGCATTAAGGTCATAAAAATAAAGCTGGCTTTTTTTGGCAATACTGTCTTTTGATAAGGCCAGGAAAGCATCTGCATAAGTACGCCGTGCGGAAATCAGGAAAGATGATTTGCCTTTTTGAATAGGCCCTTCGGCATTGATGCGCGCGGCAATCAGGCCAATGCCGCCGCTTACGCCAAACTTCTGGTTGTTACCATCGTTCATTTTAATATCCAGTACAGATGAAAGCCTGCCACCATATTGCGCGGGCATGTCGCCTTTATAAATATTGATGTTCTTGATGGCATCCGAGTTAAAGGTGGAGAAGAAACCCAGCAAATGCGATGCATTGTATACGGGAGCCTCATCCAGCAGGATCAAATTTTGGTCGGTTGCGCCACCGCGTACAAAGAACCCGCCGCTGCCTTCCCCGGCCGATTTGATGCCAGGAAGCAATTGGATGGTTTTGATTACATCCCGCTCGCCAAGCAGTACGGGAATGTTTTTGGTTTCCTGGATGCTGAGGTGCTCAATGCCCATTTGCGGGCTGGCCAGGTCGCGCGCGCCGGCAGGCACTGCTTTAACGGTTACTTCCTGCAGTTGCTGGGCATTGTCTTCCAATTCGATATTTAAACGAAGGTTACCGGCTAATGATACCGGAACAACCGCGGCTTTTTGCCCCATAGCGCTTACCGAAAGTTGATGGTCACCGGCAGGCAGTGTAAGCGAATAAAAGCCGTATTCGTTACTTGATGTGCCAAAGTTTGCATCGGTAACCCTAATGCTTGCGCCAATAATCGTTTCGCCGGTTTGTTTTGATTTAACGGTGCCGCTTACCGTGTATTTGCCATCAGTGCCGGCGGCTGCCTGCTTTTTTACCTTGCCGGCATCGTATTTGATCAATATTTCATTATCAAGCACCGTAAAAATAAACGGGTGCGGAGCAAGGGTCTTGCGTAATACCTCGCCCAAAGGCTGGTTTTTGGCATTGACAATGATCTTAACAGTGCTTTTGGCAACTGTTTCATTATAGGTGAACCTTACGCCACAGGCAGCTGTGATTTTATCCAAAGCCTGCTTAAGCGGTTCGTTGTTTATGGTTATAGTAACGGGTTTATCTAAAGGCCCCTGGGCTTGTGCTTTGCTTAGTGCCATCATTAAAAATAACAACATGCAGAGTGCCGTTCGGAAGGGTATTCGCGGTATTTCGCAAATCAGCATGGAGGGCCATGCCGGTCTGTTGGTTTTCATAGTTGCTTTAAATTGTTGGTGTGGTTTGTTTCCTTTTTAGGGATGATGTTTTAGAATGAAAAGGTTAATTGTTGGATGATAAAGGTTGCAGGAAGTATTGGTTTCCGACCCGTTTCCAGCGAAGGTCCATTACGGCGCAAAGTTTATTAAACGTTTTGTCGATAGGCTCATTCGTGTTGATATGACCGTAAAAACCGTTTTGGGTGATATCCGGCGTAAGGTTTATGCGGATACCATACTGATGCGACAGGTCGTCAACCACGGTTTGCAGTGACGCCCCGTCATAACTGAACAAACCGGTACGTTGTGAAAGGAATTTGGAGGCATTGGGATAATTTTCCTTAATTAATGATCTGTCAGCCTTATTATACAAGGCTCGTTGGTTAAGTACCATAATGGCTTGCTGGCTTTTGGGCAGGTTATGCTCCTGCACCGCCACTTTTCCGCTGATAACCGTAACTTCAGAGATAATCTGATCGGGATAGGCCTTAACATTAAAGCTGGTACCCAATACAACGGTTTTAAGCTGTCCCGATTGGATAACGAATGGGTGGTCTTCATCATGCACTACATCGAAAAACGCCTCGCCCTCCAGTGTTACCAAACGTTCTTTAGTCCTGAATTTATCTGGATAACTAATGCGGCTGCCGGGACTAAGCCAGATCCGGGTGCCATCGGGCAAACTGATTTGCCGGTGTTTGCCCGGAGCTGTAACCAGATCGACCTGTTTGGCAGGATCAATAACTTTCAATACCTGGTTTTTGTAAAGCGCGGCAAAGGTAACCAGTAATACCACAGCCGCTGCAGCAGCTATATTTCGCCATAAGGTAAATACCTTACGCGCAGGTTGCCCCGGTGTTTCCATTTGCGTGGTTATCTTAGTCAAAATACTTTCCCGCAGCTGTTCAGGACTTTGGTATTTTGAGGCCGATAACAATACTTCCTCATCATTAAAACCGGCATACCAGGTATCAAGCCAGGCTTTTTCGTCAGTACTGATGGTGCCTTGTTTTAATTTATGAGCGAGCTCCTTTACGTTGTAGGTGTTGTTTTCCATTGTGCCTGATCTTTCAACCTTTTGCACATATAGTCAGTGATGGAAGCAGATACCCTTAGTGGAAAATGAAAAATATTTACCGCTATCTTTTTTTTCTTTTTTGGTGAGATAAAGATCTGTATAAGTTATGCCGGTTGAAATTTACTAATTTTAAAAAAGCCAATTAAAACCAATCAAATGAGAAAAGTAATCTACGGCATTAACCTGAGTTTAGATGGTTGCTGCGACCACACCAAATTTAGCGGTGGCAAGGATATATTAGAACATTTTACCCGACTTATGGATGATGTAGACCTGATTGTATACGGGCGTAAAACCTTCGAGCTTATGGTTCCGTATTGGCCGGATGCCGCAAAAGATCCTTTATCAACCAAAGAGGAGAGAGAATTTGCACAGGCATTTGACGGTATTGAAAAACTTGTTTTCTCACGGACACTGACCGGCACCAACGATAAAAACTCTGTAATTACTCAAACAAGCCCTGGCGAGGAGATCCGCAAACTGAAGCAACAGACCGGCGGTAATATTTCAATAGGAGGTGTGAACCTGCCCTTACAACTCATTGAACTTGGTTTGGTTGATGAGTTCCATTATGTTATACATCCCGTAATTGTAGGCGAGGGAAGAAGTCTGCTGGAAGCCGTAGGTTTAAAGGGAAATGTAGGCTTAAAGCTAATTGAATCAAAGATCCTTGAATCGGGCTGTATTGCGCTTCATTATGTTAAAAATTGAAGCGTACGTTAACTGA
The DNA here is from genome assembly GCF_059491465.1 of Mucilaginibacter sp. Mucisp73. Lineage (NCBI taxonomy): Bacteria > Pseudomonadati > Bacteroidota > Sphingobacteriia > Sphingobacteriales > Sphingobacteriaceae > Mucilaginibacter > Mucilaginibacter sp. Mucisp73. Next base: position 1,434,075 of record NZ_CP168507.1, read on the forward strand.
GGAGTAAAATTAGCACCGGCAGAGAAATACCCAGCGATTGCCTTAACGAACTTAGCGCCTTTGACATATGTGCCTCAACAGTTTTTTGTGATATGCCCAGTTCAGTAGCTATCTCGGCATAGGTTTTATTTTCATCACGACTAAGCAGGAATACGATACGGCATTTTTCGGGCAGTAGGCTGATGCTGTGATTAAGCCGTTGGCGCAGTTCTTTTTCCTCCAGCCATTGAATAGTGCTGTCGTCTGTTTCGTGCGAGGTAAAAGCGAGTTCATCCAGGTGCTGTTGTTTCCTGTACTGGCGATCAAGATGATTGATCACCTTGTATTTAATGGCTACCGAAAGATACGTAGCCATTGTATGTGTTAACTTAAGGCTTGCCCGGCGCTGCCAGATGCTTAAAAATACTTCCTGAACCACTTCTTCGGCTTCATGCTCATCATCTAAACGGTGATAGGCAACAGCAAAGGTTTTATCCCAATACCGGTTATACAGCTCGGTAAAGGCATCGCGGTTGTCGCGGGCCATCAGTTGTAACAACTGTTCGTCGGTGTGGGCTATGTGCTGGTTTGGTACAGGCATTATTTTATCTGCAATGCTATGTTAAATAGATTGCAAAATCTTATTTTTTTGAACCTATTTAACATGTTTTAACAGTTTACAAGTTTAGAGTTTAATCAACATATAAAGTTACAGAGCTATCAATATTTATGAATTTCCTCTAAATAAAAAAGGTCGCCCCACAATCGGGGCGACCTGTATCGAATCAGTCAGTTAATAGTTTTTCAGTTGATTATTTAAAATGTAAAGCCTACCCTGGCAAAAAAGCGGCGGCCGTTTTCGCCCATTTGTACGGCATCAAACGGACCCGATGGTTCGTTGTTATAAGCCCATCCCTTAGCGCCTTTTACATAAGCCAGATCGGGATGTACGTTAAAAATGTTATCCGCTCCGATAGATACACGAACCGATTTCGCCACTTTATAAGCAAAATACAGGTCGCTTACAACTTTACCGCTGTAAATATATTGGTCGGGTAGTTGTGTCGAACCATTATCGGTTGGTACGGTAGGGGTGAGGGTTGTACCGTCGCCATAGCCATCAATCACAACTTTACCAAAGTAAGTAAAGCGTGTACCTACGGTAAAGCTTTTGTGGCTAAACTCGGGGTTTAAGCTAAGTTTTTGAGGCGGGGCCGATGCCAGGATGAATTTCTTTTCGCGCTCGCTCAAAAATGTTTCGCGCAAGGCAGGGGTAGTACCAAGTATAGGCGGGTAGTTTACCTTGTCAATCTTCATGGTTTGGAAATTGCCTGTAAAAAGTACCCTGAACCTGTTGGCGCCAATGGTTTTGTTGTAGTCAATAACTACGTCCAAACCTTTATTGGTAGTGTTTACGGCATTGGCAAAAAACTGGGCAGAGCTTACATGCAGGTTTTTCAGGGCATTGGTAAATGTAGGGTCAAGGGTTTCGTCATCGGCACTGAACTGGCCAGAAAGCACAACGCGGTCGGTAACTTTAATATAGTATCCATCAACAGTAAAGCTTAACTCAGGCATTGGTTTAAAGGTAAAGCCTAAACCAGCATTTTTTGATTTTTCCTGTTTAAGGTTAGGGATGCCTGCTGCTTTGGTGATAGGGCTATAGTTTGGCGCTATTTTAACTTCAGATATCACCGTGCCCTGTACGTTGGTAAAGGTTGAACTGTAATTGATCTGCTGTAACGATGGTGCACGGAAACCTGTACCCAATGAACCGCGGATGTTAAAGTTATCGGTAATTTTATAGCGTGTAGCCAGTTTGGTATTAAAGTTTGAGCCAAAATCGCTGTAATGCTCATATCGGTTGGCAAAATCAATCAGCCATTGTTTGGTGATATCACCTTCAAGATCAACATATACACCTTCTACCGAACGGTGCGCATTTACAACATCGCCGGGTTGATAGCCGGGGAAACCCTGTGAGCCTGCCGCTTTTACACCGGTCGGGTCGTAATTTTTGTAGGATGCCTCTTCGCCCGAAAAGATCTTATAACGCTCGTAACGGTATTCGCCGCCAAAACCAAGGTTAAGTCCCTGCATTACATTGCCAAAATGTTTGTTGATGTTCAGGTTACTGGTGTTTTGTAGAAACTCTGATCCGCCGTCGTCAAAATTGGTTTTACCAGCCCCTAAAGAAGCATTAAATGTTTTATAGCCAAAAAAGTGGAACTTATTGTTACCAATATTATTGCTCAAATCCCAGTCCCAGGCATTGCCCAGGGTACCTTTTGCGCCTACGGCAATGGCAAGATCTGTATTATGTGTACGGATAATGGGATTGTAATATGATTCGCCGTCTGGGGTGTTAAAAATGATACCGCTCACCGGGATCATTTTGCCACTGTTATCAGTAGGGAAACGTTCGGGGCGACCAGAGAAATTACGGGTAAAGGCATAATCATCAGATGCTTTATAGCTATAGCCGCCAAAGCTGTACAAGGTTGTACGGGTACCGGCAAGAGGTGATTCATGGTTGAAAAAGAATGTGCCGCTCTCGGCCGATCCATCGCCATTGGCACGCCTGTACGGGTTTATAGGCAATGCTTTAGGGTTTGAGGTTGTGGTATCATGAGTTTGGCGAAAGGTTTTGCCGTTTTTTGCGTAGTCGCCGGTAAAATTGATAAAACCGCCGTTTTTGCCGAGCGCTAAACCGTAGTTGGCATCAATAGTGATACCATTGCCATCAATAGCACCGCCGTGAGGGTATTGAGACGCAACAACACTTTTACCACTGTTAAAGGCGGGATCATAGTAACCAGAATAACCAACATTGGCATTAAACACGCCGGTGGTTTTCTTTAAAACAAGGTTGATAACACCCGCAATAGCGTCAGAGCCATACTGGGCCGAAGCGCCGTCGCGAAGGATCTCGATCCTGTCGATAGATGCCGTTGGGATAGAACTCAGATCGACGCCGGAATTACCGCGACCGCGCGTACCGAATACCGAAACAAAAGCAGTGGAATGCCGGCGCTTACCATTTACTAAAACCAGGGTTTGATCGGGGCCTAAGCCGCGTAATGTACCCAATTCAACGTGGTCGGCGCCATCTGAGCCTGATTGTTTATTATAGTTGAATGAGGGGGCCGAATAATTAAGGATGTCGGTAATATCCATACGACCGGTTACTGAGGCCGCTTTTCCCACATTAACAATATCAACAGGAACCGCCGTTTCAAGTTTTACCCGCCCGGCAGATCGTGTACCTATTAATACTACTTCATTTAATTGGGCTATATCACCAACCAGTGTAATATCAATTTTAGTACGTCCGTTAATAGCAACTGTTATGGTTTTGTAGCCCGTATAGCTTATAATCAGTTCATCAGTTGCCGCTGCCGAAATGGTGTATATCCCCTTTGCGTTGGTGCTTGTACCTAAATTACTCCCTTTTATATGTACCGATACCCCGGGCATTGGTGCATTGCTTGCCGCATCGGTAACGATTCCGGTTATAGCTTTCTTTTGTGCTAATGCCAATAGGGGAGTTATGGTTAGCAAAACGAGGGTGAATAGTAAAATTTTCTTCATAAAACGGAGGTTATGGCTATTGAAATAATGTTAATTTTAACGTAAGTTAATAATTATTGAATAATTGTCAATATAAAAACAATTTTATTGGAAAATTTGCACTTGTAATTTACTGTTTTAGGTGATTGGTGATGAAAAATATTGGCATTGTTGTATTTTTTTATGCCAGATTGTTGAATTAACAAAAAAGCCAACTGCTGAAAGGTCTTAATCCTTAACAATTGGCTTTTGTGATTTAAAAAAATGAATTGAACGTCTTTTTGTCGTTTATTTTTTTAATTAAATGGCTTTTTCAGGCTCGGTATCTTTTGTTGTTTTGCTTGCAGGCGCTTTTGCGGGAGTAACCGATGCTGCTTCTGTCGCTTTTTTCTCCTTTTTTGCTTTGGGTTCAGCGGGAGCGGCGTGTACTTCAGGACTTAATTTAGCCGCTAATATTTTTGCCAGGTTTTTTGCAGCTTTGTCGATAGCCTTTTTAGCTTTGCCGGCATCGGGGCCAAATTCACTTACCAGGGTTTCAATCTGGATTACTAATTTCTCTTTTAATTGCTTCTTAAGAATTTTGCGGGCTTGTTTAGTAGCGGCTTTATCTTTTATATTTTTCATGTGAATGGATTGTAGATCGGGTGAAGCACAGTTTTTTTCTGCGCGGTGCAAAGTTAGGTTAATATAATGTGGTTTTAATATTATGTTTATGTTAACAATCGCTATTTATGTTAAATTTTTATTAATTGATAATCAGTGCTATTAATTGTTGTTGCTTTATTTATTTTTTGTTTTATAACCTTTGGCCTAATACGGCTTATACTAATTTTTTGAAAGCCTTAGGGTTAATTCTTAACTTAGCCGTTTATTTATCGCCCTAAAACAACATGATCAAAGATTTAAGTGCATTAACCCAGGTAGCCGAATTTCATGCCACTTTTAAGCACCCTATAATTGAAAAACCTGCAATACCCTCAAAAGCACGCTGTGATCTGCGTATCGAACTTATTGCCGAAGAACTAAAAGAACTGCAGCAGGCTGTTAATGATAATAACATGGTTGAAGTAGCTGATGCCCTCTGCGATCTGCAATACGTATTATCAGGAGCAGTACTTGAATTTGGCCTGGGCTCAAAATTCAAGGAACTGTTTGATGAGGTTCACCGCTCCAACATGAGCAAAGCCTGCAAAACAGTTGAGGAGGCCGAAAAAACCATCGAGCATTATAAAAATACGGCCAATACAGATGCATACTATAAAGAGATAGACGGCTTGTACCTGGTATACCGCACCTCTGACCATAAAACATTAAAATCTATCAATTATTCGCCTGCCGATCTGAATGGCATTGTGGGTTAATCATAAACTAAAAACACTATTCCATTGTCAGCACAAGAATCCAACCAGCCTCAGGCTAAAACCAATATGCACCCGCGTAATAAACACCGCGGGGGGTATGATTTTAAAGCATTGATCAAAGCCACGCCTGCCCTGAGGCCGTTTGTGCGTACTAATGAATATGATAATTTTACCATTAATTTTGCCGATCCGGAAGCAGTAAAAACACTTAATAAGGCATTGCTGCAGCATCATTACGGCATAAACTACTGGGACATTCCCGAAGGTTTTTTATGTCCGCCTATACCTGGCCGTGCCGATTATATTCATTATGCGGCCGATCTGCTTGCTTCGGTTAATAACGGTGTTGTGCGCAAAGGCCGGAAAGTACGTGTGCTTGACATCGGAACAGGTGCTAACCTGGTTTATCCCATAGTAGGTTTCAAAGAATATGGCTGGAACTTTGTTGGCTCAGAGCTCGACCTGGAGGCTATGGCATCGGCACAAAGTATTGTTGAGCAAAACAGCCAGTTAAAGGTTGCTGTTGAATTGAGGCAGCAAAGCAAGAAGGCCGATATCTTTAAAGGGATCATTAAACCTGGCGAGTTATTTGATCTTACTATTTGTAACCCACCCTTCCACGCCTCGGCTAAGGAGGCTGCTGCCGGTTCGGCCCGTAAGTGGGATAACCTGGGTTTAAGAAAGGATAAACAGCCTATACTTAATTTCGGTGGCCAAAATACCGAGTTGTGGTATCCCGGGGGCGAAGCTGCATTCCTGAAACTGATGGCCGCGCAAAGCAAAGCCTTTGAAAAACAGGTTTTATGGTTTACCACGCTGGTTTCAAAAAAAGAAAATCTCAGGATCTTATATAATGCCCTTCAAAAAGAAGGCGTAAAAGATGTGCAAACCATCAATATGTCGCAAGGCCAAAAGGTAAGCCGCATCATGGCCTGGACTTACTTAACGCCGGAGGAGCAGAAAATGTGGTTGAACCCTGATTTATAGGATTAAAGGATGCAGTGATATTTAAACCTTGATTTGCCGGACTTTAGGATAGCCTTGATGCTTTTTAATTCATGGTTATCCTAAAATCCTTTCAATCAAGGTTCAGCCTACACTCTCAAAAATGTCTTCTTGGTATATAAATAATACAAAAACGCCCATTTTACCATTACGAAGCAAATAGCCATTACTACGATATTGTATGGATCGCCTACTAACTGGCCTATCCATCCAAAAAAGCCTTCGGTTGTATAACTCCATTTAATAAAGTGGCCCGAAATATAAATCAAAATGGAGTTCATGCCTATCACCCTGAAATAAAATGCCCATTTCTGATAGCCTTTTACATCAATGATGAAGTAAAATAATGCCATCAGCAATAGGCTTAAACCGCCTACATGCAGCACAAATGAGCTTGTCCACAGGTTTTTGTTGATCGGGAAATCGAGGTTCCAGATTTGTGCGAGGATGAGGAAGGTCACCCCCACAACAGTCATGGTAGCTACCTTGCGCATTTGGGTAATACCACCTTTTTTAAGCAACAGGCCGGTAAGGATGCCTAATATGCCGGTGCTGATGGCCGGGATGGTTGAAAAAAGCCCCTCAGGATCGTGGATGCCTAAATACAACCGGCCCGGTAGTATGCTGCGGTCAACGTATGAGGCAAAGTTGCCTTTCATGGTCAGGTCGCCCATAGGGAAGCCCGGTGCAGAGGTAAACTTAAGCAGCAGCCAATAGCCAATGATGAAAAAGCCAAACCAAAACATTTGCCAGCGCTCGGTACTGTACAGGTAAATGATGTTGGCAAACATATAGGCAATTCCGATACGACCCAATACGCTGGGAAACCGGATCTCTGAAACAGGCATAATTTTTAACCCATTGTTTACCACAAGGCCGAGCAATACTAAAATAAATGCCCTTTTTATAACGCGCAGCAGTAATTGCTGACGTGTTTTGCCTTTTTCCAGTTCGCGCCCCACAGAAAATGGAGTTGATACGCCTGCCATAAACAGGAACAACGGGAAGATAAGATCATACAGGTGAAAACCATTCCAGTCGGGGTGGGTAAATTGGTTGGCAATAGCGCCCCAGAAAGGTGAACCGGTGGCTTTGGCCATGCCGTGGAAGATCTCTTCACCGCCCATAATCCAAAACATATCAAATCCCCGGAGGGCGTCCAGTGAAAATAAACGGGTGCGCGCCGCGTTAATGTCGTCGGCTTGTTTAGCACTTGCCTGGTCTGCTGTGTTAGCCATTAGTTTAATTGTATTTAGGTATGAACTAAAGATAGGAAAAGCAATACTATTTAAAATTATTTTTTTACATCAATGACTTTTAAAAGCTGTTTAAAAAGATTTGTTAGTATTTTAATGTGATGCGTTTCTACGATGGAAAGATTTCAGAAATAAATCCAAAATGCTGGCGTAAATTCGCAGCCTTGTAATTATGCCCATGTTAGAGATCATATACCGCGATGAACACCTGATTGCCATTAACAAGCCCCATGGCTTGCTGGTTCACCGGTCGCCCATAGCGGCTGATGCTTCAGAGTTTGCCCTGCAATTGCTTCGGGATCAAATTGGCATGAAAGTTAACCCTGTTCACCGCATCGATCGTAAAACCGGTGGGGTCCTGCTGTTTGCTTTTAATAAAGAGGTAGAGATTGCCATGCAAAAAGCATTTATGGAAAACCAGGTGAGCAAGAAATACCTGGCCATAGTAAGGGGCCATACACCTGATGCGGAAGATATAGATTACCCGCTGCGCAAAGAGAACGGTACTTTGCAGGATGCATTTACCAGTTACACTACCCTGAAAAGGGCAGAACTTGATATAGCTCTTGGCAAACATCCAACTTCAAGGTATTCATTGGTTGAGGCTGTGCCCACAACCGGGCGTATGCACCAATTACGCAAGCACCTGAGCCATATTTTTCACCCAATTATAGGCGACCGCACCCACGGCTGTAACAAACAGAATAAGTTGTTTTTAGAGCAATGGGCAATGACAACCATGCTACTGCATGCATCGCAGTTAAATTTTAAGCACCCCATAACCGGCGAAGAAATAACGATCAAAGCTGCACTTCAACCCGAATTTACCCGGGTTATGGAGATCATGAGCTGGTAAGCCAGCCTTCAGGTAATTATTTAAACAAAACGGGCTTAATATTGTAGTTGATAGATGGAAAAGTCGGTGATCTATGATCTGGATACCGAAGATGGTATACGCCAGATCGGCATTGAAGCGGTGCAACAGCTGATACCCGGTACACATGTGTATGCAACGGGCGTATTTAGGTTAAGTGAAGGGGAAACAGATCTTGGAGATATTGTTTTTGACGATCATATGCACGAATGGGAATATACCTGTATGGGAAATTTAACCCATCGGGAAGCTAAAAAGGTTGCAAGGTTTATTAAGCATAATTTTAAAACGGAAGTGGCGGATTAGGGAGCTAAAGCAAAAAACTCCTTCAAGCGGGGGAATCGCACAATCTCCCGCTTTTTTAGTCCGTTAAGTTAATAGCTAAGCCGATGCAGATAATCGGTCCCCCGGGAAAATTTTACCGTATCTTTGCGCCTCAACAAAAGCAAACCATGATTGATCAGGCATTGAGTAACCTCGGCATAACTGCCCTTAACCCCATGCAGCTTGCCGCGCTTAGTGCCGCTAAAAAAGGTGATGTAATCCTTTTATCACCTACGGGCTCGGGGAAAACGCTTGGTTTTTTATTGCCTTTGCTTAACCTGCTTGATGCCGGTGTTACCACAGTACAGGTGATGATCCTGGTGCCATCGCGCGAGTTGGCCTTGCAAATTGAGCAGGTTTGGAAATCTATGGGTACAGGTTTCAAGATCAATTGCTGTTATGGCGGCCATGCCGTAAAAATTGAGCGGAATAATCTTTCGCATCCACCTGCAGTTTTGGTTGGTACGCCGGGAAGGATTGCCTTTCATTTGCGGGAAGAAAATTTTAGTACCGATACTGTACGTACGCTTATTCTCGATGAGTTTGATAAAGCGCTTGAGTTCGGTTTCCAGGAGGATATGGCTTATATCATCAGGCAGTTGCCCGTTGTTAAAAAGCGGATATTGACTTCGGCGACTAAGATGGATGAGATTCCTGCTTTTACGGGAATTGTTAAACCTATCGAAGTGAACTTTTTAAGTAATGTTACTTCGGCGCCAGATATTAAACAAAAGGCGGTGATATCCGAAGCTGCCGATAAACTGGATGCACTTTTTGCCCTGATCTGTAAAATTGGTAATAAAGCAACCCTTGTGTTTTGTAATCACCGTGAAGCAGTTGACAGGATCAGCGAGTTGCTTTGGTACAAGGGGTTGGAGCACGATGTTTTTCACGGCGGTATGGAACAGGACGACCGGGAACGCGCCCTGTTAAAATTCAGGAACGGAAGTCACCGTTTATTGATCACCACCGATCTGGCCTCACGTGGGCTGGATATCCCTGAAATAGAATATGTGGTACATTATCAGCTGCCGCATAATGAGGAGGCTTTTTTACACCGTAACGGCCGCACAGCACGTATGAACGCTAAAGGCACATCATACCTGATGCTAACACCCGATGAAAAGTTGCCATATTTAAAGCAATTGCCCGAGATTGAAGAACTGCCCGAAAAACTGATATTGCCGCCTGCATCGCCTTGGCTTACGTTGTATATAGCCGCTGGAAAAAAGGATAAGGTTAACAAGGTGGATATAGTAGGCTTGCTGCTTAAAAAAGGTGGGTTGGCAAAGGAGGACCTTGGTTTGATAGAAGTGCTTGATTATTCATCATATGCGGCTATAAAACGGGATAAGATTGAAGGGGTGGTAAGGCAGGTAAAAGCCGAAAAAATTAAAGGTAAAAAGGTGAAGATGGAAATTTCGAGGTAATTTTGTTAAAAAGAAAGATATAATGAGCAATAACGATATCATGAAAAAGCTGCGGGTGGCTATGAAATTTACTGATGATGATATTATCAAGGTTTTGGCATTGGTTAATTTCAGGATCACCAAAGCCGAAATAGGCGCCATATTCCGCGCTGATGACCACCCCAACTTTAAACCCTGCGGCGATCAGATCCTGCGTAATTTCCTGAATGGTCTCATCATCTACAAACGCGGCCCAAGGGATCCAAAACCGAAACCGGAGTAATCTGAACCGGGATTTGGGGGGATTCACCGGATTTACAGGATTTGATTTGCGGGCAGAATGAGTAGATTGGTTAGATTTCACAGACAAAATCCTGACTTCCGAAAAATCCTATGAAATCCCGGTTCAGACAAAAATCAATGCCCTTCCACAGGCTTTTCCTGTATTAATCTGTATCTCCCTGATTTAATCAGCTTTTGTTGCTGAGCCGAAAATGAGGTTCTGCCCCCGAAATCCTGTACCCAATAGGTTTTATATTCAGCTACACCTACTTCCTTAAAGTCCGGGTTCATGAGGTTACGGCAATGGCCTTCGCTTTTAAACCAGCCTGCCATCACTTCAGCAATGCTTTGCTGGCCCTGGGCTATGTTTTCGCCTATGGCAAAACTTTTGAAGCCTTTAAATTTATAACCGGCGTATACTATGCGGTCTTCCATGCTGCGGCCATCTTTACTGTCGTGACTAAAATAGCTTTTGCGGGCCATGTCTTTAGCGTGGCCTATGGCTGCATCTTCCAAATCATTATTCCAGGTAAGGGGAGGGGCCGGCGGAAAATATTTGCTTCCACAGTTGCAGCCTTTCTGGCGCGTAGCATTAATGCTGTTTAAAAACTCGGTCCTGAATTGTTTGCTGCTTTGGCTGTAGGCATTCGCAAACCAGAATAATGCAGCAAATAATACTATCAATTTTTTCATCTTAGTGCTTTGACAATTTTAAACGCCTGTGGTTTAAATTATTGTTTAGGCCGCCTGATAGCAGAACGCCAGCGGCCGGTTTTCTTCCGTCTGTAAATGATAATGATAGCTATAACGACGAGAATAATAGTGGTGACTGTGAGGACGATAACGATGTTATGTGCCTGGCGTACCTTAGCATTGGCCTGCGCCTGGAGTTTTTGGTAAATACTTTTTTTTTGGCTATCGCCGAATCCTGCTTTTTGATCTTGATCGAATCGGCAGCAGCTACTTTGGCAATGCTATCAACAGTAACTTGGTTAAGGCTATCGTCTAAAAACTCATGGCGTTTAATTGCTGCGGCTGCCTTATCAAAATCGTTCATTTTCCGGTAAAGTTCGGCAAAGCCTACCTGCACTATCGACTCTTTTTTAGGATCGTGGGTTTTGAGCGATAAAGTTAAAGCATCGTTCAGGTCCTTCATACTGAGTTTATAGTCTTTGATGTCGCTTTTAATGGCTGCAAGCTCTATGAGCGAGTTGATAATATTAAGGGTATCCTTCCTTTGCCTTGATATGGTGTTCGATTGTAAAATGAACCATTTGGCCTGGCTGAATTTACGCTGCGAACGGTAAATCTTTGCAAGCGCGTTAAAGCTTGTACGCAAGCCTAAAGTATCGTTATAAGTAGAATAGCTATGCAGGGCGAGCATAGTGTAATTAAGCGCCTCGGTTTGGAAATAGTATTTCATCCGCCGGGTTGATACGGTATCATATCCTAAATAATGGGCAGCTATTTGGGTATAAATAGGGCCTTTTAACGAGTCGCTGGTAACCTGTAATTTTTGCTTAAGGCTATCAAGCTCACTGGCGTGTGCGGATAATTTAAGCATAGCTGTCAGAATAAAAAGTAAGGTAATAAGTCTCTTCATATAACAGATTACTCGAAAATGCAATAATCCACTTGTAATTAGGCAAATAGCGTGCCTGTTTAAGATCACCGCCATGGGTGTTTGTGAAGGTGCTTGGCTTTTTGTTCGTTTTTGAAATGTATGGGCTGTTTTTCAGGAGGATAGCCCTGGAAATATTAATTAACAATTGCCTGCTCGTTTTCCACAGCATCAACTTTAATGCATAGTATAGTATACAAAAAAAGATTTTGCTATGCGATTCGCTTAAGAGATCACCCGTTCGTATTTATTCAGCGCTGATCTTAAACCTGCAAATTGCTTTAACAGTACATTGTATAAGGCAATACCCAATGCCGCACAAGTGATACCGGCTAACACGTCGAGCACGTAGTGGTGGCTTGCATATACCGCCGTAAACCAGATGCCAACGGTTACCACCGCAAAAAAGATATTAGCAAGTCCCAGCTTGTTTTTTAAGCCGTAGTAAAGCACTATAACCGGGTATGACGAATGCAGCGACGGCATGGCAGCAAACACGTTTGAACCTTTTGTATAAATCCCTTTAAAAACCCCGGCATGAAAATAGGCGTCAAACCTGGCCAGCCCGGCGGTATTGCCCATGGTTAACGGAATAAAATGAAATCCGTGATATTGAACAAACCAGGGTGGTGCGGCAGGGTAGGCGTAGTAAACTATAAAGCCCAGGATATTCACCAAAACAAACGTTAACGAAAAATTGAGGAACTGTTTTTTGTTTTTGAAGAACAGGTAAGCGGCAAAACCCAGCGGTACGGGGATCCAGCATAAATAGAATAAGCCCGATAATACATCAATAAAAGTGTTGCTGTTGGCCAGCCAGTATTCATTAGGTGTAAGCAGTTTGCCGTTAAAATGAATGCCGAACAGGTGTTTCTCTGCATTATAAAGTTCGGCAATATGTACCGGGTTGTAGTTATAATTGGGGAAGGCTTTCATGTAATCAAAAACAATCCAGTACACTATGAAAATAGTGAAGCCCAATATAAACTTGCGGGTTATTGCCGATGCATAGAACAGCACATTGAAAATAACTACCAGCGTAAGCTCGTCTGGTTTATAACCAATAAGGAAAGTTGAAAACGCCAGGTAAGCAATGGAAAGCAGTGAAACAATAATTATCGACCGGATATTTACTGTTACGCCTGTATTGGCATTGGTCATTGCTATTTTTTTAAGAAATCTGAACGGAAAATTTTGTCCCAGAAAGGTGAACTCACACCATAACCCTTTTCAGGATCCTGGTAGTGGTGCAGCATATGGTGTTGTTTTATTTTTTTGAACAGCCCGCTTTTAAAATTAAAATGGTGCATGGCATAGTGCGATATGTCATAAAACAGGTACCCTAAAATAAAGCCCGGAAAAAAGCCCCAGATATAGTTTACAGGCAACAACCATTTAAACAAAAAGAAAAAGCCTGTAGCCAGCGGAATGCTTAATGAAGGGGGCAATACCAAACGTTTGGCATCGCTCGGATAATCATGATGCACGCCATGCATGATAAAATGCAGACGTTGCGCCCATTCCAGTTTTTCGCTTGGCTGATAATGGAAAACAAAGCGGTGCATGATGTATTCGGTGATCGTCCAGATGAAAAGCCCGAAAATAAACAGGCCAAGATATGTTAATACATCCAATCCCAGGTCAAAGAATTTATAGCTGCAATATCCAATAACGGGTACAAAAATATATAGAGGTACGGTATAGTGTACCTTTGATAAGCCTTCTAAAAAGTCGCTCTTAAACATTCGCACCGATTCCTGCGAGTTGGATATATATTTCTTTTTCATTGTTATAATCAGGGTTTAAAATGTTTTACGATCTCTCTGCCTGTTTATGGTGTTAAAATTGTTCAGAATGGCTGGCCTTTAACCAGCAAAAGGCAATTTTAGCAAAGATATTGCTAAGTGTAAATGCCTTTATTTTATTGTTACGAAGATATGATATTTGTTGGTAAGTCTTAAGCCTAAAGTTCTAAGTCTAAAGTTCGCAGTCTTAAGAGAAGTAATTCAACGTCCTCGTTTAAGACTTTTGAATTAGACCTACAGCCTTACTTACCTTCTTCCTCTTCCAGTTTAATTAAAGCTTTTTTAGCTTCTCTTAGCCTGTTAAAAGCCGTAATATTGGTTAAAACGGCAAGTATTACCAATGGGATAGTAAATATCGATATGGTTTCAAATACATGAAATTTGATGCCCGGGACAAACAATTTATAGTTACCGCCAATATACTGGGCTACTATACCTGAAAGTGCTGCGCATAAGCCGATAGTTACTACGCGTTCTGGCCTTTGCATTAAGCCGCCTTTAATTTCAACACCTAAACCTTCGGCACGTGCACGTACATAACTAACCATCATTGAGCCTATCAATGCAATAAAGGCAGCTATCGAGCTCAGGAAATAGTGATGTGCTACCAGGTAATAACAAATACCCAAAAACATGATCAATTCGCTGTAGCGGTCAAGTACGGAATCATACAAAGCACCAAAGGTTGATTTCATATTGCCTAAGCGGGCTACCTGACCGTCAAGCATATCAAATAAGCCTGCAAAAAGGATGAGGCCGCCGGCCCAGCCAACATAGCTCAGGTCGCCGCGGTTACCTTCTTCGGCACCTAAAATAAATATCCCTGCAACGCCTACATTAAGTACAAAACCTATGGTAGTAACTGCATTGGGGGTTAAGCCTATTTTTATAAGGATCTTCACAAACGGATCAATAACCTTATATATCCCTAACTGTAGGTTGGTTCTGAATGATCTCCTAAGTGTTGTTGTTTGCTGTTCCATTTTTCTCTCTGCTTATTAGGTGCAATGATTAAAAGTCGAATTTAACCCTTGTGCGCAGGCCCCATTGGGCAACGTTTGGCTGGTCAAGGTAGTTAAAGCGCCTCACAAAATCTATGCGTATAAATTTAAATATATTTTCAATACCAACACTACCCTCAACATAAGGCGTTTTGCCCAATGTATAAGTAATCGGCACACCATCGGTGCCAACGGGTAATTGATATAATGACGGATGTATCGAAGGATTGTTTTGATCAGACAGGCCGCCGTATAATACTTTTAACGATGCGGTTTCGCGCCATTTCAATTTCTTTAGCAAAGGTATTTTATTAAAGAAGAAACCGCTGAAGTGCTGGTCTATCCTGAAGCTGGCATATTTATCACTCACAAACTCCAAAAAGTTCATTAAGTTGTATGAGTCGAGGTCATACGCGTAAGTTTGGTTAGCCCTGTGTATGGTTAACAAGGGGTACGGCACCGAACCAAAGATTTTACCCGCCGAAACATTAATATCCGCATAACCTAACTGCGAAAAGTAAAAGCGTTTATCGGCACGGAAATCAAGCTTTTGATAATTGTATTCGCCGGCAAATAGGCCTTTAATACCTTGAGCATAATCAAGTTCAAAGGCCGGGTATTTGTTAGGGATAGGGATGCGATAGATCTTGCCCTGGTAAAACTGCTCATGAGGTGCCCAGCGGATACTTCCGGTAAGCTCAGTGGTGGTTAAGTGATGGATAGAATTTGGCAGATCATTAACAACATTATCAAAATATAATGATCCCGCCGGCTCCTGGGTCCATTTTTTGAAGCCTGCGGCAAACGAAAGATGGCTTTCCAGTTCGTGTAAATAATCAAACCTGTAAAAATCGTTATAAAGGAATTTATCGTTCACGCCACGCTTAAACGATAACAGGAAGTTATCCTCCTGCACAAACTGCAGGCTTGCGCCAGGGATTTTGGTATCACGCTGAAAACTTGCCCTGATATAGTTTTGAGGGAAACGATAGATAGATTTATTATTAATAGAGTAGGTTGCACTTAAAAAGTACTTCCAGCGCTCATCTTTAAAGCCATAAGCTGCATAAGTTTCAAAGTAGTAACGTTTGCTTAATTCGGGCGTTGTACGACCGCCTACACGTAAACGGAAACCTTCAACCGGGTTAAAGCTGTAAAATGTGTTGGCAGGACCTAACTCAAATTTACCAAAGCCTTTATAGCCTGCAAGCAGGAGCGTTGCTATATCAACCGTACGTTTAAACGAAGGCATATTACGCAAGCTGTCGATGTTTTTATAAACTTTTGATTCGGCAAGCGTTAAAGTATCCGGCCTGTTTTCCTGCCAGAATGATTCGGGGCGATGTTTCACTTCATCGCTTAATTCAGCATATGGCGATCCCTGGTAAGTTGTATCCGGCCTGGGTTTGTTAACCACGTAATTGCTGTAGGTTATGGCCCGGATACCAAATAAACCACTCTTTGCATCTTTTTTGGAAGCGCCAAAATCTGCAATGGTAGTGCTTTTGCTAAGGTGATAGCGGCCATCCGGGTTTTGTTGAAACTCCAGGTTAACAGTCATCGACCTGATGAAGTTGATATTGATATGCTTGTTGATAGTTAAATCACACTTTTGAACAGCGTAGTTGCCATCGAGCGTGATGTATATGCTACCCTCAAAAAGTACGTCGGTTGTATTGCGGGGGGTAAAGTCAAGCTTAACCAGTTTGTTGTTATGTGCATCAACAATGGTATCGGCAATAAAGTATTTGTAATAATTTGGCGAGTTGTCAGATATTGGGCTAAGAAACTGGCTGGTTATCAAAAATACGTTGTTGGTATAAATATCAACCTTGTTGTATAAGTGCTTGAAATATTGGGTAAGCCCTTCATTATCGATACCCGCACCGTAGTTAACACTTTTTTGGCCGGTTATATCTTCCCTTGTTTTTTCGGGGTTTTTACGGTAATAAACCTGCTGCAGCTTTTCATCAAGATAAATAGGCAACAATGATTTTCCTGGTACCAATGAGCTATCGCGGTTATCTAAGATGAACTTATACTTGCGGAAAAATTTCCTGTCCGAAAACTGGGCGGATACATTGCTTAGTGCAAACATCATTTTATCATACTCCTTGTATTCAACATAGTTGTATGCTTCGGGACGGTTCTTTTCTTTATTTTCGATAACCTTGCGGATCAGTTCAACAGCTGGGTTGTCTTTATTACGGTATTTAGGTTTTTTGCCCGATTTTACCACAACTTCGTTAAGCTGTTGCGAAGCCGGGAACATTTTTACATTTATAACCTGCTCTTTACCCGGAACAACGGCTAAAAAGGCGTCTTTATAACCTAAAAATGAAATTTTGATTTGTTTGTATTGCTGATTGTTTGTAGCCAGGCGATATTTGCCATTAACATCAGTAGTGGTACCGGTAGTGGTGCCCGTGAAAGAAATACTAACAGAAGGCAGCGTTTGTTTATTACCTGCATCGGTAACAGTACCCGTTATTACCGTTTGCTGTGCATATAATGCCGAAGCAGAAAAGAACAGTATTAAGAAAAATAAGCTTTTATAAAATTTTTTACAATCCATGTACTTTGTGCAATTGTGCAAATACAAACTTCTTTTTTCGGCTTAACACTTTAATTATTAGATAAAGAGGTATGTATTAGTTATTCAAATATTTTTGGCAGATTGATTATGCCTGCCTCCGTATGTTTTTCATTGTTCTGCCGCTCAATCTTTCCCCGCTTACCTTGCTTTGTACACTCCCGGCAGATGGTTATTACGGAGTTTACAATTAACAGGCCAAAGGTAAAAAAAATCACTACAGACTAATGTGGTCAAAAAGTCAAATATTGTTTACACATATTTATACCGTCGTATCGCAATAATTATAAGTACAGCCCCAACAACGGTTTTAGCTATTGGTTAGTATCCTGATAGGTTAAGGATTGTTTACTTAGTTGTATTGTAAATAATTGATAATCAGGTTGTGTTTTGTGTTTTTGTGTCCGGTTTACAGCCTTTAGATATGCATAAATAACATTATTTAACACTTTTAAATTTACTGCCGATATGACTATAGCTTTAAAATAATGTTACTTGCGTATGATCATTTTTACCTCACAAAAACAAAACAGCCGTAAAGCAGGGTTTAGTTGCTTACGGCTGTTTTGACGGTATTTGGTAATTTAACGATTATTCGGTCGCGAACATGTCGTCATAATAATCCAAACCAAGGTGGGTGATCAGGTCCTCGCCCATCAGGTAACGAAGGGTATTCTCCAATTTGATCAGTTGTTTAAAGATGTCATTTTCTGCATGTAAACCAGGTGCAGTTTGAGGCGATTTCAGGTAGAATGACAGCCATTCCTGGATACCGCTCATGCCGGCACGTTTAGCCAGATCGCAGAAGATAGCCAAATCAAGCGCGATAGGGGCAGCAAGGATTGAGTCGCGGCAAAGGAAGTTAATCTTAATCTGCATTTTGTAGCCTAACCAGCCAAAAATATCGATGTTATCCCAGCTCTCTTTGTTATCACCATGCGGAGGGTAGTAGTTGATACGGATCTTGTGGTAGATATTACCGTAAAGTTCCTGGTTATCTTCCGGTTTGAAGATATCTTCCAATACACCCAGTTTTGATACTTCTTTAGTTTTGAAGTTATCCGGATCGTCAAGAACCCAGCCATCGCGGTTACCCAAAATGTTGGTCGAGAACCAGCCGTGCACACCTAACGAACGTGCTGCCAACCCTGGGGCCAATACTGTTTTCATTAAAGTTTGACCTGTTTTGAAATCTTTACCAGCAATCGGGGTTTTGGTTAATTTGGCCAGTTCGATTAATGCAGGGATATCAACTGTTAAGTTAGGGGCGCCGTTAGCAAAAGGAATACCTAATTTTAAAGCCGCGTAAGCATAGATCATACTTGGAGCGATCAGCTTGTCATCATTTTTCAAACCTTCTTCAAAAGCTGCTAATGACTGGTGTACAGCTGATGCTTCGTAGTAGATCTCGGTCGAACCGCACCATACCAACACAACCCTGTCAAGACCATTAGCCTCTTTAAAGTTTTTGATATCTTCCATTACCTGCTCGGCAAGCTCAAGCCTGGTTCCGGTTTTAACGTGGGTGCCATCAAGGTTTTTAGCGTAGTTTTTATCAAACGCGGCTTTCATTGGCTTTATAGCTTCCAATTCGGCTTTAACCGAATGTAAAAGTCCTGCTTCCAGTACCTGTGCGTTTGAGGCTGCTTCAAATACGTTATCTTCATAAACATCCCAACCGCCAAATACGATGTCGTTTAAATCGGCTAAAGGAACAAATTCTTTAATTTTCGGGTTACGGTTTTCGGTTCTTTTTCCTAAACGTATGTGGCCCATTTGAGTAAGGGAGCCAATTGGCTGCGAGATGCCTTTTTTAACGGCCTCTACGCCGGCAATTAAGGTAGTTGCTACAGCGCCTAACCCGGGGATCAGGATGCCAAGCTTGCCTTTAGCAGGTGTAATGTTGATTTTCATTTATGTTACTATTATTTATTTCAAATTAATTGGTTAAAGCCATTTGTTGGCTTTATACCATTTTAGCGTTTCGGCCATGCCGTTTTGCAGATTGTATAAAGGATAAAAACCCAGGTCGGATTTAGCTGCTTCAATATCGCAATTCCAGTTAATGGCGGTCAGTTCATTAAGCTTTTCAATATTCAGCACTGCAGCTTTGTTGCTCAAAGAACTTATTTTTTCAGATACTGCTGCAATCATTTTAACAAAATTTACAGGCAGATGAAACTTTAGCGTTTTTAGCATTAACACATCTTTGGTGATGGTGCCTAACTCGTAACGGTTATAAAAATTACCATCGCTCAGGTTATATGTCTTGTTATTGCCACCGTATAAGGCCTTGATACTTGCTTTGGCCAGGTCTTTAACATATATAAAGCTGAGCTTTTGCTGCGCCTTGCCTATATAAGGCTCAATGCCCTTCACTATCTGTTTAAAAAATATAAATATGCCGGTGTCCCTCGGTCCGTAAACCGCGGTAGGTCTTAGTATGGTATAATTCAGGCCGCTCACCGTTTTTAATTTCTGTTCGGCAAGCAATTTGCTCCTGCCGTATGCTGTAACAGGATTAGGAGGAGTTGCCTCGGTTATGGTGCCGGTTAGCGTATTAAGCGGCCCAACGGAAGCCAGGCTGCCAATAAGTACAAACTTTTTTAAATCGGGGCAAGCTTCATAAGCCGCCGAAGCAAGGTTATATGTATATGTTGCGTTGATCCGGTTATATTCGGCTTCGGAGCGGGCACTGGTTACACCTGCCGCGTGGATAATATAATCGGGCTTTATCTCGGCCAGTTGCTTCTTTAGTGTTTCTTTATTGTTAAACTCGGGGTAGATATATTGAATGTCTAATTCCTTAAGGTGATCAATTTTGCTGCTTTTGCGTATAGCTATAAAAACCTCCAGATTGTTTTGAAGGGCTTCTTCAATTAAATGATATCCAACAAATCCGCTTGCACCGGTTATTAAAACCCGTTCCCTCATATCGCTTTTTGATATAACCTGTATTTTTTATAAGGGTCGCCTTTTATAGCTTCAATGGCACGGTTCATCATATCGTTGTTCTCCAGTGTCCAGCCGGCTTCGGCATGTTTATAACCCTTGGCCTTATATTCCCTTATAATGGTGCCGTATAAGCAGGCTTCAATGCCCATTTTGCGGTAATCTTCAATAACGCCGAGGGCATAAATGCGGATGCCGGTGATGCTTTTTTTGCCGAACAATAATTTGAAAATGCCGGTGGGCAACAAGCGACCTCGTTTTATTTTTTTGAAGATATCGTTATAATCGGGCAGGGCCAGGCCAAATGCAACTATCTTGCCACGTTGCTCGGCAACAATAGCAAAATCAGGATCAAGGATCAGTTTAAGATCTTTGGCCAGGTAATCATATTCTTCATTGGTTAGTGGCACAAAACCGGTGTTTTTGTCCCAGGCCGAGTTATAAACGTCGCGAAGTTTTGCAGCCTCTTCCTTGAAATTTTTAAGGTTGATCTTGCGGATAATGATATCGTTGCGTTTTAACCGGTCTTCAAGCGCGTTTAATAACCTTACCGATTTATCATCATAGGCTTGTCCTTCCCAATGCCATCCAATCAGGTCAACATCTTTTTTAAAGCCAAAATGCTCAACCAGGTCGGCATAATATGCAAAATTGTAGGTGTTCATCAGGAATGGCGAACTATCAAATCCCTTTATTAATAAGCCACAGGGCTCATTGGTTGAAAAGTTGGTAGGGCCTAATAATTTACCGGTAACGCCTTTTTCTTTAAGCCATTTGGTAACGGTTTCAAAAAGCAGGTCAGATACCGCCGTATCGTTAATACAATCAAAAAAGCCAAAAAAGCCATCGTTAACGTGGCTGTATTCGTTATGGCCGTTATTAAGGATCGCGGCTATCCGGCCAACAATTTTATCGCCATCATAAGCTAAAAAGGGCTGTACGGTATTGTGTTTATGGAAGGGATGTTTGGTTAAGAGGTCCCTTTGGGCAATAAACAACTCCGGAACATAGTAAGGATCGTCCTTGTACAGGTCATGCGGGAAATCAATAAACGAAGCCAGTTCTTTTTTTGATTTAACCGTTACTATTGTAATCATGTGTGGTAAATGATTGAATAAAGCAAATTGGTATGCTTTAAAATAAAAAGTGCATTTAGCTTACCTTAATTAAAAAGCAGCTAAATGCACCTCAGGTTTCTTCATTATATTTTTTCTTTAACAGAAGCGGTTACACCAACTTCTTTAAAGGCTTTTGACAGTTTTTCAACGGCTTCGTCAATTTGCTCAAAGGTATGGGTAGCCATCAATGAGAAACGAAGCAGTGACGAATCGGAAGGAACGGCAGGGGATACAACCGGGTTAACAAATACACCTGAAGCTTGCAGGTGTTTGGTAACCGCGAAAGTTTTTTCGTTATCACGAACGTAGATCGGCAAAATAGGGCTTTCGGTAGGGCCAAGGTCAAAGCCTTCTTCCAGCAAAAGTTTCATGGCATAATTGGTGTTATCCCATAATTTCTCGATACGCTCCGGTTCTGATTCAATGATATCTAATGCTGCAATTACGCTGGCTACAGAGCCCGGAGGCATACTTGCGCTAAACATCAATGAACGTGCGCGGTGTTTGATATAATCAATAGTGTCCTGATCGCTGGCGATGAAACCACCTAACGAGGCTAATGATTTACTGAAGGTACCCATGATCAGGTCAACTTCATTGGTAAGGTTAAAGTGCGAGGCGGTACCTGCACCTTTATCACCAATTACGCCAAGGCTGTGGGCATCGTCAACCATGATATTGGCACCGTAAGTATCGGCAAGCTCAACAATCTTAGGCAATTTAACAATGTCGCCTTCCATGCTGAAAATACCGTCAACAGCGATAATCTTCACGGCATCTTCAGGAAGTATGCTTAATTTGCGCTCCAAATCGGCCATATCGTTATGAGCGTACTTGATCACTTTTGAAAACGACAGGCGGCTGCCGTCAATGATACAGGCATGGTCATACTCATCAAGTATGATATAATCATTCCTGCCGGTAACGCACGAAAGTACACCAAGGTTAACCTGGTAACCTGTGCTGAATAAAACAGTAGCTTCTTTGCCTACATAGTTAGCAAGCCTGTTTTCAAGCTCAATGTGGATATCAAGTGTACCGTTCAAAAAACGTGAACCGGCACAGCCTGTGCCATATTTGTCAATTGCTTTTTTTGAAGCTTCTTTGATTTTTGGATGATTGGTAAGGCCTAAGTATGAGTTAGAACCAAACATTAATACCCGCTTGTTGTCAATAATTACCTCAGTGTCTTGTGCAGACTCAATAGGCCTGAAATAAGGATATAACCCCCGTTCACGCAGCATATTTGCTACTTGAAACTGAGCGATTTTCCCATGTAGTTTTTTAACCATGTATATTAACTCTGCTTAAATTTTGTGTAAAAATACCATGAATAAGCATATAACTTATACGGTGTGTGTAAATTTTTTTAAAATAATGCCTATTAACGTATCAATACTACTTAAGAAGCACACAAATTCTTACACGGCAAATTAATTAATTTTTTTGTTTATATCGAGCCTATTATTTTCATTTTTTTGTCAAAAGCCCAAAAAGCTGATACTATCCCGTGTTTTTGTAATTTTTTACGTAAAATTCTTGTTCGTGATTTTAAATTAGTAATATTAATTACATATTCGCATTCCCCGTAACAATCGTGCACTAATTATAAAATTTTTTCTTATAATTTCTGCCTGATATACATTGTTATTTATAGCTACCCTATGAAAAAACACAAGTACTTTTTGGCGCTTCTTGTACTTAATTTAACATTGAATTTACATAGCAATAGTTATGCCCAAACTGCCGCTGATAGTATAAGCGGACCGGTTTCCTTAAAACAGGCTATTGACTTTGCCTTGCGTAACCAACCAACAGTGAGGCAGGCTTCCATTGATGAACAGATCAATGAGCGTGATATTAGAATTGGCCTGTCGGCCTGGCTGCCGCAGGTGAACGGCTCGGGCCTTTATAATTATTACTATAAGGGCAGCCCGCAGGCTGGTGCCTCCGGTGCTAACATCCCCAGCAACGCGGGCAGTATCCGTAACCTTTCAACCCTGGGTGTCACAGCCTCACAGGTACTATATAACAACGACGTATTTCTTGCTTCAAGGGCGAAAAGATATTCGCGCGAGTACTATAAGCAGAACACCTTGAGCAGCCAGATTGATGTGGTAAGTGATGTAAGCAAAGCTTTTTTTGATGTTTTACTATCCGGCAAACAACTTGACATTACTAATGAGGACATCATCAGGTTGCAAAGAAGCCTGAAGGATGCCAAAAGCAGGTATACCGCCGGTGTATCCGATCCTACGGATTATAAGCAGGCAACCATCGCTTTAAATAATTCATTGGCTACCCGTAAACAAACCGAAGAAGCCATCAAAAGTAAAACTGCTTTATTAAAGCAGATCATGGGCGTAGGCGCGGCTACACCGTTAAGCCTTTCTTATGATTCGAGCCGGTATGAGCAGGAGGCCAGTATTGATACTTTGCAATCGCTCAATGTAAATAACCGGATCGAATACCGTTTGCTTGAAACAACAAAGGCACTCAATAATCTCAACGTAAATTACTACCGCTTTGGGTTTTTGCCTTCATTATCGGCGGTAGGGAGTTACCAGCATGCATACTTCAGTCATGATTTAGGTGATTTGTATAATAAGTCTTTCCCTACAGGTTATGTTGGCTTAACGCTGGCTGTACCTATTTTCCAGGGGACGAAGCGCCTGCAAAACCTCGCTAAAGCCAGGCTGCAGGTTGAACGTACCGACCTGGACCTGATCAATACAAAAAATAGTATTTATACGGAATATACCCAGGCACTGGCGGCATATAAAAGCAATTATACCAGTTACCAGCTCATTCGCGAAAATGTTACACTTGCAAAAGATGTATATAAGGTGGTAAGCCTGCAATACCGCGAGGGGGTAAAAACTTACCTCGACGTAATTGTATCGCAGGCAGATCTGCGTACTGCCGAACTGAGCTATTATAATGCCCTGTTCAATTTGCTCAGCAGTAAAATTGACCTGCAGAGGGCCCTTGGAATCCTGCCTGTTCAGCAACCATAAGATAAGATATCGTCATAAAAAAATAAAAACTACAGCAACACACGAACAACCTATTCTACATGAAACATACATATATATATTGGTTAGCCCCTGCAGCACTTTTAACATGGGCATCATGCGGTAAACCTCAAAAGGGCGGGCCGGCGGCCATGCCCCCAACCCCAGTATACCTTGCCGACGCTAAAACAGCCGAAGCAGTATACTATGATAAATACCAGGGTATTGTGGTTTCGGTGAACACTGTCGAACTGCGCAGCCAGGTACCGGGTTTTGTAACGGGTATATTTTTTAAAGAGGGTGATGTTGTGCAAAAAGGCAAAGTATTGTATGAAATAGATAAACGCAAATACCAGGCTGCTTTTGACCAGGCTAAAGCTAATGTGCTAAGCGCCGAGGCCAATTTGGTTAAAGCGCAAAAAGACATTGACAGGTATAACATGCTGCTTAAGAGCGATGCGATTGCCCGTCAGACAGTGGATCAGGCACAGGCTACCTACGAAACTAATAAAAGCCAGGTTGCGGTAGCCAAAGCCGCGCTTGAGTCGGCCCGTACCGATTTATCATATGCCACCATTACCGCGCCTTTTACAGGGCGAATAGGGATCTCGCAGGTGAGGCTTGGAACACAGGTAGCAGCAGGTACCACATTGATGAACACCATATCGGCCGAGCACCCCATAGGTGTTGATGTGGTGATCAATGAGCAGGATATCAACCGCTTTTACGGTCTGCAAAAATCAAGTACCGACAGTACCTTTAAATTGGTGCTGCCCGACGGAAGCAAATACAACAAAACAGGTAAAGTACTGGCGATTGACAGGGGCGTTAGCAACCAAACCGGCAGCATTAGGGTGAGAATCCAGTTCCCGAACGAGGATGATGTGCTTAAGGATGGCATGAGTTGTGTTTTACAGGTGCTGAACAGCCAGTCGGGCCAGCGGGTACAAATCCCTTACAAAGCAGTAACTGAGCAAATGGGTGAGTTTTTTGTTTTCGCAACAAGAGATACTGTTGTTAAAGATACAGCTGCCGATAAAACTGTTAAGGACAGGCGCGATACAATTGCAAAACAGGTGAAGGTGAAATTAGGGCCGCGTATTAACAGCGACGTAGTGATAATGGATGGCATAAAACAGGGTGATAAAGTGATTACCGACGGTTTTCAGCGTTTGCGCGATGGTGGCAGGGTCACTACCGGAACAGCCGCGCCGGCCGGAGCAGCACCCAAAAAATAAATTTATATCAACAGGAAAAATTTTAAGCCGAAGAAGGGGCGCATCTACCCTGGAAAACTTAATATAGAGAAAGAATGATCGCAGATACTTTTATAAAACGACCGGTTACCGCCATTGTAATATCCCTGGTGATATTAATAGTGGGCATCCTGTCAATATCCAGCCTGCCTATAGGCCAGTACCCTGATATTACACCTCCAACCGTGTCAGTTAGCGGTAACTATGTCGGTGCTGACGCGTTAACCGTAGAGCAAACGGTAGCTACACCGGTTGAGGTGCAGGTAAACGGCGTACCCGGCATGACCTACCTGCAAAGTAACAGCAGCAGCAACGGGCAAATGAGCATGACGGTTAACTTTGATGTTGGTACTGATATCAATATCGCAGCGCTCGACGTGCAAAACCGTGTAGGTATTGCTTTACCAACCTTGCCGCAGGAGGTACAGCGTTTGGGTATGGTGGTACGTAAACGTAACCCAAGTATTCTGATGCTTGTGGCCATGTTTAGTCCAAAAGGCACCCATGATGTCACTTTTACTGATAACTATACCAACGTATTTATAAAGGACGCTATTTTGCGTACCAAAGGAGTGGGCGACGTTGTTACACGTGCCGATGATTTTAGTATGCGCATCTGGCTTAACCCGGATAAACTTGCTGCGTTAGGTATGAGTGCTGCGGATGTAACCAGTGCCCTTCAGGAGCAAAACGCGCAGGTTGCCGCCGGTACGGTAGGCGCTACACCGCAATTAAAGGGGCAAACATTTGAGTATTCGGTTATTGTAAAAGGCCGTTTAGAGAAGCCAGAAGAATTTGGTAATGTGGTTGTTAAAACCCAGCCTAACAATGGGGGCATAGTACATTTAAAAGATGTTGCCAGGATTGAGCTGGGTAAATTCAACTATTCAGGTAACTCATTTGTTGATGGTAAAAGGGCATCTTATCTGCTGGTGTACCAGGCCCCGAACAGTAACTCGCTTGAAACTGCCGATAATGTATACGCTACTATGAATGAGCTTAAAAAGAGCTTTCCTAAAGATATAGATTACGTAGTTCCTTTTGAGGCCATAACCGTGGTGAAGGTGTCGGTAAGCGAGGTTATCGAAACGCTGGTTATAGCACTGGTGCTGGTTATATTGGTGGTGTTCCTGTTTCTGCAAAGCTGGCGCACAACGCTCATACCGGTACTGGCTATCCCGGTGTCTATTATCGGTACGTTTATCTTTTTTATCCCGCTCAACTTTACCATTAATACGTTAACGCTGTTTGGTTTCGTACTGGCCATTGGTATTGTGGTGGATGATGCTATTGTGGTGGTTGAGGCTGTACAGCATTATATGGATGAGGAGGGCATGACACCTAAAGAAGCCACCCAGCACGCTATGGCCGATATCTCGGCCCCCGTAATAGCAATTGCGCTGATCCTGGCTGCAGTGTTTGTGCCGGTAGGCTTTGTGCCGGGTATAGTAGGGCGATTGTATCAACAGTTTGCCATCACCATTGCCATATCTGTATTGATATCGGCTTTTGTTGCGCTATCATTAACACCTGCATTGTGTACGTTGATATTAAGGCCGCATAAGATAGATGAAAGCTCCCGTGGCTTAAATAAGTTTTTCTTTAAATTCAATACCTGGTTTACCCGCGTAACCGGTAAATATCGAAACACGGTTGATAAAAGCATTAAAAACTCAAGATACATTATCATTCTGCTGGTATGTATCATTATAGGCGCGATACTTTTATTTAGAAGCAAGCCGTCGGGTTTTATTCCGCTGGAAGATGATGGTCGTGTGTATATTACTTTTGATTTGCCCGAGGCATCAGCAACCGGCCGTACTGTTGACGTGTTACACAACATGATGAGAACGCTTGATAGCGTACCGGAAATAGCTCATTACGCGGCGCTGGGTGGTTTGAATGCCATCAGCTTTGCAAGTAAATCAAATAGTGCAACCATATTCGTGCAGTTGAAACCTTGGGATGAACGTAAAGAAAAGTCGCAGCAGATAACAGCGCTTGTTGCACGGTTAAACCAAAAGCTCGGTAAGTATAAGGAAGCCAATGTTGTGGTGATCCAGCCACCGGCAATTCCGGGGTTGGGTAGTACAGGAGGTTTCTCGTTTATATTAGAGGAGAAACAGGCAGGCGGCGATATCAAGGTATTTGAGAAAACGCTCCGAACGTTCCTTGGCGCAATCAACCAGCGTAAGGAGATAGCAAGGGCATTCTCGTTCTTTACCGCCAGTACGCCTGCTTACCAGTTAACGATAGACAGAGAGAAATCTAAAAAGCTTGGTGTAGCGATATCTGACGTGAACAATGCGTTGCAAACCTATTTGGGCAGTACCTATATCAACGACTTTACCATTTACGGTCGTAACTTCAGGGTAGTGGCCCAGGCCGATACCAGTTATCGTACCAATGTGCAAAACATAGGACAGTATTTTGTGCGAAATTCTTCAGGAGCCATGGTGCCATTGAGCACACTTACATCATATAAGGTAATTGAAAACTCACCATTGATATCGCACTATAACCTGTTCCGTTCGGCCGAGATTAACGGTAGTACCAAGCCGGGGTATAGTAGTGGTGATGCTATTACCGCTTTGAAAGAGACAGCCGCGCAGGTATTGCCGCAAGGTTACGGTTACGAGTTTTCGGGCCTGAGCCGTGAGGAGTTATTATCCGGGTCAAAAACGGTATATATATTTGCACTGTCAATAGGATTCGTGTTCCTGTTCCTGGCTGCTTTGTATGAAAGCTGGTCGGTACCCTTTTCTGTGTTATTGTCAGTGCCCTTGGGTGCATTTGGTGCCATATTGTTCCTTACTTTCTGGCCCGATCTTACCAATAACGTTTACGCCCAGATCGGTTTGATAACGTTGATAGGTTTGGCGGCCAAAAACGCCATCCTGATTGTAGAGTTTGCCAAAGAACGTGTGGACGCAGGCATGGAACTGGAAAAAGCTACGCTCGAGGCTGTCCGGCTGCGTTTAAGGCCAATCATCATGACGTCGATGGCATTTATATTGGGTGTAGGTCCGTTGATGGTTGCATCGGGTGCCGGTGCTGAAGCCCGTAAAACCATAGGCTGGACGGTGTTTGGGGGAATGCTTACTGCTACTTCATTGGCTATATTTATAGTACCGGTTTTATTTTACCTGATCACTAAAATGGCTTACGGTAAAGAAAAACTTGCCGAGCTTGAAAAAAATTATGACCCTAAAAAGCACGGACCGGAGGCATAATAATTGTTAAAGTTTTGTAAAAAGAGAGGCGCAAGTCTCTCTTTTTTACTTTCCGGCAGGTTTGGTATACTGCTATACCTCGCTATTTAACCATTTATAGGCTCGAAATTTGGTGTTAGTAGACACTTTTGATGCTTATGCAGGGCAGTTTTTAATAAAACCATTCATCATAAAATATATTAAACGGTAATTATTTTGTATTGACCTTATCGCTTTAAATAATATTGATTTTCAATTATTAAGCCGTGTGTGATTGGATTAAACGTGGTTGTTTTAATAGTTTAAATAATATCCTGGATAGTAAATGATGCCAATAATGGCAAAGTATTTGTTAAGGAGGAGTTAATACAATGGAAAATTAAAAAATGAACATTGTAGAATTTGACTAAAAAACACAACTATGAAAACAATGACTAAAATGATAGCTTCGGCGTTTACTGCGGTGGCTATCTTTATCGGAACAAATGTTAAAGCTCAAACCACACCAGCAAACGCGTTGCGCTTTGGGGTGGGCCTGGAAGCAGGTATCCCAACAGGTAACGCCCACGACATTTCAAAATTTGAGTTAGGCGGTACTGCTCGTTTGCAATATGGTGTAAGTAATGATTTAGCCCTTACACTTACCTCGGGTTATTACAATTTTTTTGGTAAAACCTATACATCATCATTTTCCAACTCTACGTCAACAACTACAGTTACAGTTAAGGGCAGGTCTTTAGGCATAATTCCTGTAAAAGCCGGTATTAAAGCTTTTGTGGGCGATGGCTTTTATTTCGCAGGCGAAGTGGGTGCCGGTTTTGAAGTTCACCCACCAATTGCAGGGGGGGAAAAGAATACCAAACTTATCCTTTCTCCTGGCTTAGGTTATGCCACCAAATCATGGGATATTGGTGTGCGTTATGAAAACTTCTCTGGACAAAGCAATAACTATGGCCTGGTTGGCTTACGTTTAGCTTATGGATTTGGATTGTAAGACTGAACCATGATTTTTAGGATTTCAGGATTGTCCTGATTTAAAGAAAATAATTACAATAAAAAATCCGCTTGTTATTTGGCAAGCGGATTTTTTTATTTCTGAACCGGGATTTGGAGATTTGCCGGATTTTTGGGATTTGAAAGGCGACCGGATAAGTATCCGGAGAATCCGTTAATCCTAAAAATCGTGGTTCAGACTAATTTACCCAACGCTTCTTTTAACCTTCTCATCGCTTCAATCAGCTTATCTTCGGCCGCAGCATATGATAAACGAATTGAAGAAGGATCGCCGAATGAATCGCCGCCCACGGTGGCTACGTGGCCTTCTTCAAGCAGGTACAAGCTTAAATCGTCAGAGTCATTGATCACGCGGCCATTGTAGCTTTTACCAAAGAACGAAGTTACGTTAGGGAAAAAGTAGAATGCTCCATCTGGCAGGTTTACTTTAATGCCTTCTATTTCGCTCAGCAATTTATAAACAATATCACGGCGTTTTTTGAATGCGGCGCGCATTTCAAGCACGCTTTCCAAACCACCTTCGTAAGCGGCTATGCCGGCACGCTGAGTGATTGAACAGGTACCGGAAGTTACCTGGCCCTGCATTTTATCAAAAGCAGCAGCAAGTTCTTTAGTGCTGGCTGTGTAACCAATACGCCAGCCGGTCATGGCAAACGCTTTCGACCAGCCGTTGATGATCACCACACGGTCTTTAATATAATCAAACTGTGCGATAGATTCGTGTTTGTCAACAAAGTTGATATGCTCGTAGATCTCGTCGCTTAGGATGTAAACTTGTGGATATTTTTCAAATACCTTAGCTAAACCTTCAAGTTCATCTTTGCTGTAAACGCTTCCTGTAGGGTTGCAAGGTGATGAAAACATGAATAGTTTGGTTTTAGGCGTAATAGCAGCCTCTAACTGCTCAGGGGTAATTTTGAAGTTAGTATCAACGGTAGTGTTAATGAAAACGCTTTTACCTTCGGCCAATTTAACTACTTCACTGTATGAAACCCAGTAAGGAGTAGGGATAATTACTTCTTCGCCGGGGTTAACCAAACACAATACCGCGTTAGCGATAGCCTGCTTGGCACCTGTTGAAACAACTATGTCGGCAGCATCATAATCAAGATTGTTCTCGTTTTTTAGCTTTGTAACAACGGCTTTACGAAGGTCAGGATAGCCTGCTACTGGTGTGTAGTAGGTGAAGTTCTTGTCCATGGCCTGCTTGGCAGCTTCCTTGATGTGTTCAGGGGTATGAAAATCAGGTTCACCAAAGCTAAGGCTGATCACGTCGACACCTTTAGCGGCGAGTTCACGGCCCAGTTTGGCCATTTTAATTGTTGCAGATTCGGACAGGTTTTGTATCCGGGTACTTAATGCGCTCATATAAATTGTGTTATCGCGGCAAATATAGAAAATAACTTTACTGCTACTTACGGTTGTTATTTTTTAAATTTGCGGCCTAATACCACCCTTGCTTTGAATCAACAAAAAAGGATCATTTTAATTTCGCTGATAACGGGGATTGTGCTGATGCTGGCGAAATTTGGCGCATACTTTTTAACAGCCTCCAATTTTGTACTTACCGATGCCGCCGAAAGTATTGTAAATGTAATTGCAAGCTCATTTGCCTTTTACAGTATCTACCTCTCGGCCTTGCCACGAGATGAAAACCACCCTTACGGCCACGGCAAGGTGGAGTTTTTTTCTGTTTTTATAGAAGGATCACTTATCGGCATTGCCGGGTGCATCATCATTGTAAAATCGGTTTACAGCTTTTTCTTTCCCAACATCATCCATGACCTGTTTACCGGTGCTATTATTATAGCGGCTACCGGAGCCATTAATGGCGTGTTGGGTTATTATATGATTCGTAAGGGCAAAGAGCTTCGTTCCATCACCCTTGATGCCGACGGTCGTCATTTGCTGGCCGATACCGTTACCAGCGTAGGCCTGGTGGTAGGTTTATTGCTAATTGAATTTACCAGGATTTTATGGCTCGACAGTGCATTATCTATGTTGGTTGGCTTATATATAGTGTACAGTAGTTACAAATTGGTGCGTAAATCGGTAGGGGGATTAATGGATGAGGCGGATTTTCAGGTGGTAACCAATATCGTGAACGTTTTAAGTGAAAAACGCCGCGAGGCCTGGATTGATGTACATAACCTGCGCGCACAGAAATATGGGCATGAGCTGCATATCGACTGTCACATGACGCTGCCAAACTATTTTGATCTGAACACAGTACATACCGAAATATCATTGGTTGATAAGATGATTAATAAAGATATGGGCATCAAAACAGAGCTTTTTATTCATGCTGACCCTTGTGTGCCCAATTGCTGTCACTACTGCAGTATGCCCAATTGCCCTATCCGGTCGGAAGCAAAAACCGAAACAATAGCCTGGACAATGGAAAAGGTTGTACGTAATAAAAAACACTTTGAATAATGGAATACTTTAATGTAAGGGTTTACGGTCTGCTGCTGAACGATGATGATGAATTGCTCATAAGCGATGAACAGGAATATGGCATGCGTTTTTCAAAGTTCCCGGGCGGAGGTCTGGAACTTGGTGAGGGCCTGATTGACGGGCTTAAACGTGAGTTTATGGAAGAGTGTAATATTGAGATTGAAGTTGTAGGCCATTTTTACACCACTGATTTTGCCGTAAAATCGGCATTTAACAACTCCCAGGTGATCAGTGTATATTATTTGGTGCGAAGCATCACCCCGGTTAATTTGAATATAAAGGCTGTTGCATTTGATTTTGACGGGGAAGGAGAGGTGTTGCAAGCTTTTAGATGGGTGCCGCTTACCGCGCTTAGCGTAGCCGATTTTGAATTTCCGACAGATAAACGTGTGGTTGAACTTTTGCAGAACGAACTATGAACCTTACCGAAAGGGATTTAAAAGTAATATGGCACCCCTATACCCAAATGAAAACCGCGCAGCCGCCTGTAGGTATTGTACGCGGCGAAGGGGCACTGTTATTTGATGAAAAAGGAAAACAATACATTGATGCAGTATCGTCATGGTGGGTAAACATTCACGGGCATGCGCATCCTTATATTGCCCAAAAGGTATCCGAGCAGCTTCACAAACTGGAACATGTGATCTTTGCAGGTTTTACCCACGAAGGCGCAGTTGAATTGGCGGAACGGCTGTTAGCAATTTTGCCGGGCAACCAAAAAAAAGCTTTTTATTCAGATAACGGTTCAACCGCGGTTGAGGTAGCTATAAAAATGTGCCTGCAATACTGGCTTAATAAAGGTGATCAGCGTACCAAGATCATCGCTTTTAATAATGCTTACCACGGCGATACCTTCGGGGCCATGGCCGTAAGCGGCCGCAGCGCATTTACCAAAGCCTTTGATAGCCTGTTGTTTGAAGTTGAATTCATCGACATCCCTGCAAAAGAAAACATCTCAAATCTAAAATCTCAGATCTCAAATCTAAAGAAAGAAATTGCCTGCTTTATTTTTGAACCATTGGTGCAGGGCTCGGCAGGGATGATCATGTATGAGGCTGAGTATTTGAATGAATTGATGGCCCACTGCCGTGAGGAGGAAGTGATGCTGATTGCCGATGAGGTGTTTACCGGTTTTGGTCGTACGGGTAAACCCTTCGCCACAAATCATGTGGATGTTGAACCGGATATCATGTGTTTCTCAAAGGGGCTTACAGGCGGTACCATGGCCCTGGGCTTAACTACCTGTACGCAGCAAATTTATGATGCTTTTTTATCGGATGATAAGTTGAAAACCCTTTTTCACGGGCATTCGTTTACGGCCAACCCGATAGCATGCGCTTCGGCATTGGCAAGTCTTGATCTGTTTCAACAACCCGAAACGGCAGAGAACATTGTCAGGATCAAAGCCGCTCATACCGCCTTTGCAGATAAGATCCGCAATCACCCTAAAATAAAAACCGCGAGGCAAACAGGCACTATACTGGCCATGGAGTGGGAAACCGGCGATAATACCTCATACTTCAGTTCGCTCAGGGATAAGCTGTACCATTATTTTTTATCCGCGGGGATCATATTGCGCCCCCTGGGAAACGTTATTTATATTTTACCGCCATATTGCATTACTAATGAGCAACTCAATTATGTTTACAGCAAAATTGAGCAGGCTCTTGAAGAACTATAAATTATGCTGAACAAAATACTACCTACCATAATTGTCGATAACGAACTGCATTCACGCTGGTTAAATACCTTATCCTTAATGGAAAACACCGGCGCGCGCAAAATTTCGGCCAGCGAAGATCCGCTTACGGTTACTTACATTATATTAAAGCACGCTGCTGAAGAGCACCGTCATGCCTTCTACCTTAAAAAGCAACTGGAAAAAACGGGTGTAACACTGCCTACTTACGCGGCCGAATATTTGCTGGCCCCCGGCTCAAGTAAGTACTATTTGAACCAGTTGGATGTTGATGTTTGCCGTTATTTAAAAAGCGAGCTTAACCTGAAAGGTGCCGACCTCCGTTTTGCAGCTTACCTGTTGGTTACCTACGCTATTGAGGTACGTGCCGATGAACTTTATCCAATTTACCAGGATGCCCTTGACGAAGCAGGCAGCAAAGTAAACGTAAAATCGATTATTTTAGAAGAGGAAGGCCACCTGGAAGAGATGATTAATCAACTACAGCATTTCTCACCCGATTGGGAACTGCACGCTCAAAAAGCTGTTGAATTTGAAACCAAATTGTTTAACCAATGGGTTGAGCAGTTGGGTAAGGAAATTAACCGTTGATTTTTTTGATTACGCTGATTTCGTTGATTTTTCGGAAATAACTTTTGTAGAGACGCATTTTATGCGTCTTTTTTGTTAGTCGTAAATGTTTTTCCGGTGGAAGTCAATTACTTCCACTAACAGAAAGTCGTCCTGAATTTCATAGATAATACGGTAGTCGGCAACTCGTATTCTTTAAGCCTCTCTGCCTTTTAACTTAATATAACCTGTAGGTCGGGGATTATCGGATAAAGAAATAATGGCCGATTTTATATTTGAATAATAAGGCTCGTTAATGCTTTCTAAAGTTTTAATAGCCTTTTTTCTGACAAACACTTTATAAGCCATTAATCTGCCAGCCCGCGTTTGCTTTCTATCTGCTTAAATGCTTCTTCCATAGAAAGGCCGGGTTCGGTATCGGAAGCTTTGGCCTCGTCATACAAGCGAATATCTTCCAACTCTTCCAGTTCTTCCATGATGCTTTTAAATTCAGCAATTGGGAGCACCACTGAAAGTTTTTCGCCTCTGTCGTCGGTAATAAATTGCGGGTGTACAATGAGCATAGTTTGTAATATTACAATTGAGATTATTACAAATTTAATTAATATAATTTTAAGTTAGGCTTCTATCAACTTAATAACCCATATACTCCGTAAACACCTGCTGCAAATAGGCTTTACCATGAGCAAGCGCAGCTTCAGTAGCCTTTTTATCAGCATTTGGTTTGCTGTTATAGATCATGGTTCGGCCGGCGTTATCATATGAAACAGCCTGCCCCGGCTGCATAAAACCGAACCCGTTATCCCAATCAAAAAAAGCAAACTCTTTACTATTGGGATTCAAGAGATCTTTCGACCACTTAAACTGATTATGCGGCATACCTAATTGAGCCAGCAGGGTAGCTGCGAGGTCTGTTTGCCCGCCCAGTTTACTGTTCTTTTTACCACGATATTCGGGCTTGATCACATCGCCGAAAAACAAAAGAGGTATATGGTATTTAGCCGGGTCGTAAGCCTCGGCTGTATTACGCGGCAGGCGGTGACCGTGATCGGCCACCAGGATAAACAGTGTGTTTTTATACCAGGGCTGTTTTCCGGCCTGCTCAAAATAAGCGTTCAGGCATGAGTCGGTAAAATAGGCTGTGCTTCTGAATTTATTACTTACATCAGCGTCATCATTAAAATGGTGCTTAACAGGCAATACAAAAGGCTCATGATTGGATGATGTTTGTACATAGTTAAAGAACGGCTGTTTTTGACGGGCCAAATATTGCAGGTTTCGCATAAGCAGATCATCGTCATAAACGCCCCATTGTGTTTTTATATGGCTGTTATCAAAGCTGGCCTCGTCAATAATATGATCAACGTTATGTGAGTTCATGAACTTATCAAAATTCATGTAATTACTTTTGCCACCATAAAAATAAGCGGTTTCATAGCCTGCATCTTTAAATGACGCGGATATAGCAGGAAGCTTTTTGTGTTTTACGGTATCGCTGATGATAGTGCGGATGGCCTGCGAAGGGAAGCCGCTCATAAGGGCGATAATGCCTTTGTCGGTACGGTCGCCGGAGGCGTAGATGTTGTTAAAAAGCAGTCCGTTCCTGATGAACTTTTCAAAGTTTGGTGCCACGCCTTTATCACCGCCTAATGATTCGATCACATCGGCTGTATAGCTTTCCATTTGGATGATTACAATGTTTGGGCGGCTGATAGTCAGGATTTGTTCCGTTGAATTGCCTTTAACATTATATAATTCTTCAATGGTTTTTGCAGCCTCATCCGGTTGGTTATACAAATAAGGATTATAAAGCGGGCGCAGGTTTTCAAATACATTGTTAAAGAGGTTCCACTCGGTGTTGAGGGCGCTCTGGTTGAGGATTTGCTTTTCGGAGAAATAAGCAGAGTTCTGGCTTACCGGCTTAGCTTGCAAACCGCCGCGCATCATCACAAAGTTTACAAAAAGCAGCAATGTGGTAAGCGAAACTTTAAGGCTTGGCCGGATATCAGGCTTTTTAAACTGATAATTGATGATGAAATGAGATAACACTATGCCAGTGGCCAGTAAAGTAATCCCGATAAAAATACATTTACCAACCGGCGACGAACCGCTGGATGCGATTGCTTCTGAAGGAGCATGATAAAATGATGTAAACACCCTGAAGCTAACCTTGGTGCCCCACTCGCGAAAAATATTGAAGTTAAGTACCGTATTCAACGAAATGCAGAACAGGCAAAACCAAACATATGCTTTTAACCAGACGGGCTTTATCCGAACTTTAGGAATGAACCAGTTGATCGCAAATACAAGGATTGGTATGATGCAGATATAAGCTGTTGCCGAAACATCAAGCCTTAAGCCCCAGAAAAACGTTTGAAGGATTTCCCCGATGCGGGCGTGATCCAGCTTGTGCAGAAAATAGATCTCAAATGTCGCTCTCGTAATTGCGAAAAAAGCGATCCAAAAGATGAAGAATCTGAAAAAGCTAAAAAGGTTCCTTAACATTGGGGTAGCAAAAATAGTATTTTGCCGCAATGTTAAGGAACCTTTAATGAATTGTTAATGAAATATTTCGATTACCTGCCGCCGCTCATAGCTTTCAGGTCATCCAGGGTGATCTTTTCAAAATCAGCAGGGATCCCGAAGGTACCGGCAGGGTTTTTTTGTTCGGTAATACTTTTAACAGTAACCTCGGTGCTTTGACCTTGTGAAAATGAAGTGTATTGTACCGGGAAACCACCAACAGATCGGTAGTATTTAGCAATAGCAGTTACAGGTACAGTAACATCATTAGTTACCCAGATATCATAAGTTTTGTTGGCTTTTGCATCTGTAGCTACCACTTTTTTGCAATTAAAACCCGAAATAACTTTAGTTTCGGTACCGGGAGCAAAAGTAAGAGTTGGTAATGAAGCCATAGCCTGGTCAACCTCATCAGGAGTAGCAACCGCAGCTTTCTTGATAGATGCAACAGGTACATCAACCATTACAACTAATGATTTACCATCGGCATCGGTTAATATTTTTATGGTAGCAGGCCCTGTAGTAAATTGCATT
Source organism: Mucilaginibacter sp. Mucisp73 (assembly GCF_059491465.1). Taxonomy (NCBI): domain Bacteria; kingdom Pseudomonadati; phylum Bacteroidota; class Sphingobacteriia; order Sphingobacteriales; family Sphingobacteriaceae; genus Mucilaginibacter; species Mucilaginibacter sp. Mucisp73. The sequence goes on from NZ_CP168507.1 coordinate 1,471,504, forward strand.
GCGGCCGAATCGGCGCGGAAATAACTTTTAGCTTCAACCTGTTGCCCCTGCATAGCCGTTGAAATAGTTACCACACCCTCTTTGTAAGCTTTTTGGGCGTTTGCGCTGATAGCTGTTGCGGTAAGGGCAAGGCCTAAGGCAACATTGAAAATTTTAATGTTCATGTTTTGAGTTTGATTTAATGCCAAATTAATTTTTAATAATTAAAAGACAAATTTTTAGATAAGTAGTTTAATATGTTTTTCAATTAGATGCTGTCACGAACGATTTGTTACGTTTTAATATTACATAATTGACATGCAGGGCACGTGCCTGATCTGCAATAAATTGTACGGTTTTAGGGGCATTGGTGGCATCAATAATTATAGTATGATATTCGTGATTTTTATTAATAATAGCAAGCGGAATTTTAGGGTTCCCGGTTATGTATAGGTAGTCGATTTTTTGTTTTATCGCGGATATGGTATCCGCATAATCTTTGTTCACAACAGCTATCGACCGATTTCGAAATTGAATAAAATTATCCTGTTTTCGTAAAAAGCCAGATCGGATATCCTGATCAGGTTGATACAAAGCGATGTCGTTTATTTTACAACTATCAAGATAAGGTTGGATAGAATAATGGTAGTTTTTGTCGGTATCAGTGAGGTTACTTAGTACAAGAGCATGGTTGCCGTTTTTAAAGATGATCCCGATATTTTTGCGCAGGTTTAAAAAGGTGATGCTGTTGGTTGTATATGAGCGGTATGTTTTTATGCTGATACTTACAGCTAACAAAAATATCAATGCAATACCTGCCCTCAGCAGCCACGTTTTTCTATCGTACAAAAAGTAAAAAACGCATATGATAATAGCGTAAAGCAACAGGTACTCGGTTGCGGTAAGCCATATTTTATTAATGCTTGCAAAGGGCAGGTGCTCAAACCAGGCCAGTACAGCGTTCATGAGCAGGATGGTTTTTTCGAGCAGCCAGGCAAGGCCGGCAGATATAAAGGGGATTTGCGGCAATAGGAGGTAAAAGATCCCGCTATACATAATAACAGCCGTGGGAATGATAATGAACAGGTTGCTAAACAAAAAATAAACCGGGAACTGGTGAAAATAAAAAGCACTCAGCGGGAACGTAATAACCTGCGCGGCTATTGATACCGAGCACAAAGCCCATAGTTTGTCGATCCATTTATTAGAAAAGGTAAACCATTTATAAACCACGGGTTGTAAAACCACCAGCCCGGCAACCGCAAGGTATGACAATTGGAAACCTACATCCGTTATCAGCAAAGGGTTATAAAGTAATAATATAAAAGCCGATATAGCCAGGATATTTAAATTGTTGATGTACCGGTTGTAGGTTTTCCCGATGATAACCGTGCTGATCATCACCGCTGCCCGACAAACCGCGGGTGAAAAACCGGTTAACATAGCATAATACCAGATGATAGGAATAATGATGATCGCTTTAATCACCCTGCAATGCCTGAACCTGTTCAGGAAATTCAGCATAAATGCCAGCAAAGCCCAAATGATAGCCACATGAGCGCCGGAAACCGATAACACGTGAATGGTGCCGGTTTTGGAATAGGCCTGCAACACATCTTCGCTCAAATCAGCTTTATAACCTAATATTAAGGTGGAGGCTACGGCTATAGCGTTTGGATCATGCATCTGTTTTTTTAGCTTTTCAACCATTTGCCGCCTTAGCCCCAGCGCGTTTGCTATGAACGTATTACCGGCGTGTGATTGCACCAGGCGATATTGGTCTGGGTATAAAAACTCCTGGTAATAAATGTTTTGGTGCGCCAGGTATTTTTTATAGTTAAACTCGGCAGGGTTAAAAGGAGGGTCGATAGCAGTGTATTTACCGGGGACCAACAGTTCATCGCCATAAGCCAGGTGCACCGCAGCACTATCTTTTATGGTGATCATCAACGTCCCGGTTGCCGGGAGGGAATGTTTTGGGTTGATGTTCGCCAAAACATTGGCCGTAAAATGGATCAGCCCGTTTTTTATTTGTGGCTCATTATTAACGCGTACAAGCAGCCGTTGCGCGGGCAGCTTTGAAAAATGACCGGGATTATTGACTTCGTTATTGTTGATGACAGCTATCCAGCCAGCAAGAAACAATAACAAGTGAATGATGATTCCGCCAAGCCACCGCCTTTTATAAACTTTAAAAGGGCTGTAATAAAAATTAAGCAGGAGAAATAATATCAGCAGACTGGCAAACCCAACAGCCAAGGGCATTAAATAAGCTACAGACCTTAAATTGATCCCAACGCTTATACCTAACAAAAAGGGAATCAGTAAAATAACAACCGGGATCTCGCCCTTGTGGTTAGCGATCATATATCTTACGGATTGTTATAGCAGGTGACAGCATGGTTATAGGTTAACCCGACGGTATTTTAGAAATAAAGATAGTTTTTATGCGGAAGATTACAACTGGTCGCGTACCTCAAGCAGGAATTTTTTGAGATTTTCGAGCGAATCGATAACGCGCTGGTTATCCCTGGTATCGCCCATGTTGTTTTTGAGATGTTCTTTTGCTCCGTTTAAAGTGTAGCCCTTATCACGGATAAGGTGAAAGATGATCTTGAAGTTTTCAATGTCTTCGGGGGTGAAATACCGGTTGCCTTTTTTGTTTTTCTTAGGTTGCAGAACATCAAACTCTTTTTCATAAAAACGTATAAGCGACTGATTAACATCAAACATGGCCGATACCTCGCCCATGGTGTAGTACATCTTGCTTATCTCACGTTCTTTATACGGCATAATACAAATGTATCTATTTGATTTCGGAATTGGGAATTTCGATTTCGGAATTTTGCATTAGCCGCTACACTTCTGCGAGTTTAACCGTCGCCCGGCTCCGGCTGGGTGTCAGCTATTTCACGGCCTCTGGCCTGCGCAACTAAATTGCCCTGGTAACATTTATTTGCTTTCGCTCCAGGGTAGGGAAGAGGCTTTACCTGCTAAAAAATCGGCTTTGCGGCTGGTCATGTCCTTCGCCTGTTGTTCAAGTAGGGCATCGCTTTCATTATCTATGCGGTAATTATAATCCAGGCTATCAAGAAAAGCCAGGAGCACCCGTTTCTCCTGTTCGTTTTGAATATCAACTCTTAAAGTTTCCATAAACAAATTTACACCAAATATGATAAATAGTATTAATTGTATCGACGAAAGGGAGGGGAATATCAGGGAAATCGCTTTTAACCAGGTGCGGATTGGAAGACAATAAATGAAAAATTTCCACACTAATTTTTACGTATTAATCGAATTACACGAATTGAATCAATTTAAGATTCGTGTAATTCGATTAATTGTGGAGAGCTTGCCAAGCATTTGTGTGGAAATTTTTCAGTATGAGATTAGTAAAACAGATCGGTTTATTTTAAACGCGATTTCCCCGGGGTAAATATGATGTAATTAATAAATAAATCCGAAATCGAAAATCCGATATCCGAAATAATTGAAAATCCTATCTTTGCTTCCTATGACTGCTACCGAAATACGACAGGCTTTTCTTGATTTTTTTGTTTCAAAGGGACATACCATCGTTCCTTCGGCTCCAATTGTAATTAAAAACGATCCAACCCTGATGTTTACCAACGCGGGGATGAACCAGTTTAAAGATATATTTTTAGGCGAGGCGGCACCCAAGGCCTCCCGCGTGGCGGACACCCAGCGTTGTTTACGAGTGTCCGGTAAGCACAACGATTTGGAAGAGGTGGGTATCGATACCTATCACCACACCATGTTTGAGATGCTGGGCAACTGGAGCTTTGGCGACTACTTTAAAAAAGAAGCCATTGCCTGGAGCTGGGAACTGCTTACCGAAGTATATAAGCTGCCTAAAGACCGTCTGTACGTTACCTATTTTGAGGGCGACGAAAAGGAAGGACTTGAACCTGATACCGAAACCTACGAATTGTGGAAACAGTATGTAGCTGAAGATCATATCCTCCGTGGTAACAAAAAAGATAACTTTTGGGAAATGGGGGAGACTGGTCCGTGTGGTCCTTGTTCGGAGATCCACTTTGATAGCCGCCCGGATAATGAGCGTGCCGAAGTAAACGGCGCCACTTTAGTTAATGCCGACCATGACCAGGTTATCGAAATCTGGAACGATGTATTTATGCAATTTAACCGCCTTAAAGGTGGTGTATTGCAGCCACTCCCTAATAAGCACGTTGATACAGGGATGGGTTTTGAGCGTCTGGTACGCGTGTTGCAGGGCAAAACATCAAACTATGATACCGATGTTTTTCAACCAATGATCCAATTCATTGCCGAAAAGTCTGGGAAGAAATATAACAGCGCCGCTAAACCGGGTGATGCGGATTGGAATGATGCTGTGGCTATGCGCGTACTGGCCGATCATATCCGCGCTATAAGCTTTGCTATTGCTGATGGTCAATTGCCTGCAAGTAACAAAGCGGGGTATGTGATCCGCAGGATCTTACGTAGGGCAGTGCGTTATAGCTATCAAACTTTAGGTTTTAAGGAGCCTTTCTTTAATCAGTTGGTGCCGTTATTGGCCGAACAGTTTAAGGGGGTGTTTGATGAGCTATTTTCGCAAAAGGATTTTGTGCAGAAGGTGATTTTGGAAGAGGAGGTTTCTTTCTTAAGAACACTGCAGCAGGGTATAAGCTATTTTAATAAAAGCGTGAGCGGCAATAATGATAAAGTTTTAAGTGGCGCCCTCGCATTTGAATTATCTGATACCTACGGTTTTCCTATCGATCTTACCGAATTGATGGCGCGCGAAATTGGCTGGACAGTAGATATGGTGGGTTTTGAGGCCGCCCTCCAAGAACAAAAAACCCGTTCCCGTGCAGCAACCGCCATCGATACCGGCGACTGGATCGTATTAAAAGATGATGAATCGGTTGAGTTTACCGGTTATGACGAAACAGAGAGTATTGCCCATATTGTGAAATACCGTAAGGTAACTGCCAAAGGAAAGGAACAATACCAACTGGTATTGGATAAAACGCCTTTCTACGCCGAAAGTGGCGGCCAGGTAGGGGATAAGGGCGAACTGGTTTTTCCTGATGGGGAGATCATACTTGTTACGGACACGAAAAAAGAAAACGGACTGATAGTTCATTTCACAGATAAACTTCCGCAGGATATTGACGATGCTTTAACAGCTATTGTTGATCCCGCCTTACGCAGCCAAACCAACAGTAACCACTCGGCTACGCACTTGTTACATGCCGCTATGAAACAGTTTTTGGGCACACACGTAAATCAAAAAGGTTCATTGGTGAATGCCGATTACTTAAGGTTTGATTTTTCACATTTTGCTAAAGTTACTGATGAAGAGCTGGCGCAGATCGAGGCTATTGTTAACCAGAAGGTGCGCGAAAATATTCCGCTCAAGGAAGAGCGCAGCGTGCTGTATGCCGAAGCCATCAGCAGTGGTGTAACCGCCCTGTTTGGTGAAAAATATGGCGAGTATGTACGTGTGATCACTTTTGATGATAACTTCAGCAAGGAGCTTTGCGGCGGTACACATGTGAAAGCTACCGGGCAAATTGGTTTCTTCAAAATTATTGCCGAAAGTGCGGTAGCTGCCGGTGTTCGCCGTATTGAAGCTATTACCGGTGTTGCTGCCGAAAAATATATCGTTACCCAAAATGCTTTGGTTAACCAGTTAAAAGAACTGCTTAAAAATCCAAAAGACCTTTCAAAAAGCATTGAGGGACTGCTGGATGAAAACGCCAAACTGAAAAAAGAGATCGAAAAATCGATCCTTGAAAAATCATCAGGACTAAAAACAGAATTGGCCGAAAAAGCCGAAGCTATCGGCGATATTAATTTCATCGCCCAAAAAGTAGCCCTGCCTAATGCCGACGCGGTTAAGAACCTGGCTTACCAGCTTAAGGATATCGTATCGAACCTGTTCCTGGTGCTGGTTGCTGATTTCGATGGCAAACCAAGCATTACCGTAATGATTGCCGAAAACCTGGTGAAGGAAAAAGGCCTGCATGCCGGTAACATCGTAAAAGAGCTGGCTAAAGAAGTTAAAGGCGGCGGTGGCGGTCAGCCGTTTTTCGCTACTGCAGGTGGCAGTGATGTGAGCGGATTGGATAATGTATTGGTGAAGGCGAGGAGTTTTGTAGGGTAAATAACCCCTCCATCACGTCCTTGCGAGTAACCATCAGGGAAGCCCTGAAAAAAGCCGTGATGACATGTGAAACATATTTTAGCGATGGTGCGCGGGGGGCCGCGTTAGATTCTGTGTTGATATGCAAAAGTTATTTTTTATTTTTGAGTCTTAGGCAGCTTTATGTTAGCCTGTTTAGGGCAGTCCTTCAATTGAAGCGACTGCTCTAACTATTTTCGGATATGTGTGCATTCTGTTGAAGGTAGTGTTTTTCGAATGGTTTGTTGGTTTTGTATATAGTGTATACCATCTCCAATAATTTTCTTTGTACTGCTACAGTAGCTTTCATTTTCACGCTATTTCGGGATACGATCCGGACAAATATAGCTTTATATCTTTCTGAATGTCTTATGGCCGCTAATGCAGGTAAGTGCATGGCTTTTCGTAAATGCTTGTTCCCCCTTTTAGATATCTTGGGTTTGCCCTTAACGGATGAGCCGGATTCTTTTTCCCTGACATCCAGCCCGGCGTAACTGGTCAGCTGCTTTTTACTCCTGATCAGCTCAAAGCCGTTTGTTTCGGCTATGATCACAGTGGCCGTTAATAAGCCGACTCCAGGAATAGTGGTAATGGTAGCCAGTGTTTGTTTTAAATGTTTGTCCTGTGCTACAGCTGTTCTAATCTCAGTAAGTATTTCTTTAAGTTGTTCACCAATCATCTTTATCCTGTCCATCATTCTGCGGATAGTATCTTCCCCCGGAAAAGCTTCGGACTGTTCAGCATGTAGCTGGTTCTTGATCATGGTTCTTTCTGCAATAAGTTGTTCTCTTTCACGGGTTATCTGCCGCAGGGTCCTGAACACCCTTTTGGGTTGTACCCAGTTATCCAGTTTCTTTTCAAGTCCGAACATGGCTATGGCAAAAGACATTGATTTATCGGTAATTGTTTTGATCTCCAGTGTCTTGAAGAAGTTCGAGATCTTGTTGGGCATGACAATACTTACAGCATACCCTTTGCCGGCCAGATAATAAGCAAGGCGCTCGTGGTATACACCTGTGGCCTCCATTACATATCTTAATGGATATTGGGGGATGCTTTGCTTGTTTATCCATACTTCCAGGTTTGCAAATCCTTTTTCATTGTTTGGAAAAATCTTGTTCGCATAAACTGTTATAACTGCCTGCTCATCCATCTTGCCGATAGAAACCACCAGCTCTTTTTGAGCCACATCAATACCTACTACTTGTTTTAATAATCTGCTTGCCATTGATCAAAGTTTTTAACTGTTATAAGTGAAAACCTTTCTTCGTTTTTCCTCCTGTTGGTTATCCTGGATATACTGCCTGGTCGTATTCCTTACATTCTGTTCAAACTCAAAAAAGTAAAGGAGTGAGGCTATATCTAACGCTCAACATGCTCAAGGCTGTTTGGGATTGCTGTGCTCTCACTCTTTTCACTCATAAAATCATTACAATAATATTAGATGTAAACATAGGAGGGATTGCAGTGTAAAGCCCACAGCGTGTAGAGGGATTGCGGGCGGGAAAAGCGAGGACTTGTAACGGAAAGCCCGGGCCGCAGGCAACGCCCACGTTATAAAACTGATCGAAAAAATATATTTAATAGTCAATAACTTACAATTACGTCATTATAAGGAACGAAGCAATCCCTAATGAGTTGAGCAGCTAAGCAAGTACCTCTGTAACGTTGGGGATTGCTTCGTTCCTCGCAATGACGAGTTTAATAAAATAAAAAAACGACCGCCTCTACTGAAGCGGTCGTTTTTATTTATATACTTTTTTTGGAAAAGTCTTGTTGTATATTAATGGCGGTGACCATTTTTTTGTCCACGGTGTTCAACTATGCGGGTACGTTTTACTACGGTTTTATGTGGCTTTTGGTAATGGTTTACTACCCTGGTACGGTTTACCACCCTGGTGCGGTAATTGTCTCGCACTATAACATTCTTTGTACCGCGGTAGCGGGCATAGGTATCACGGTCGTGTGTAAAATAGGTATACGCCCTTGGGCGGTTTACGGCCACTTTGTAACCTGTTGCAATGTTGTAGCTGGCATAGCGTGGCGGCAATGATCGCCTCCAAACCCAGTTTCCGCCATCCAAATAAACATATTGATGAGTAGGGACATAATAGTAGCTTTCTACATCTGGTAAGTAGTAATAATTAATACCGGCATATTCGGCGGGCGGGTTCCATAAGCCAACATTTAAATTTACACTTACCTGTGCATTTGTCCTGGTAACCGAAGCTGCAAGTAAAAAACATCCTGCAAGCATTCCTAAAATTAATTTTTTCATGGTGTCTGTCTAAATATGAACACTTATTCAATTTCTGTGCCTGACAAATAAATAGACGGCGGCGGATACAGAAAGTTTAATCATGCTGATGACAGGCATGTTTTGAATTGAATATTCCCATCAACTGATCTCCAATCATCTGCTATAATCTCTATAACCCCTACCTTTCAACTATATAATTGCACTTTTACCGTTGTTTTAAAAGCAAAATGGTGTTGTTACTGTATTAATCTTTATATATTTGACTTTTATACATCAGTAAAATCATAGCTGAATTTTTATTTTTATGACAGTTCTCGCAGACGGGGTAGCTGAAAAGTACGAGTTGGTGATAGGCCTCGAAGTACACGCACAGTTATCTACATCAAGTAAGATATTCTCGGCAGATTCGGCTGCCTTTGGTGCCGAACCTAACCGCCATATTAGCGCGGTATCGCTGGGGCATCCAGGCACTTTGCCCTTTATTAATAAAAAAGCGGTTGAATATGCCGTTAAAATGGGCCTGGCCTGTAATTGCACTATCAACCTGAATAACAGCTTCGCCCGTAAAAATTATTTTTATGCCGATCTGCCTAAAGGCTACCAGATTAGCCAGGATCAGGCGCCTGTTTGCCTTAACGGTTATGTGCCCGTGAAACTGGCCGATGGCACCGAAAAGAACATAGCCCTGCACCACATTCATATGGAAGAGGATGCGGGGAAAAGTATGCACGATCAGCACCACGCCGATTCACTGATCGACCTGAACCGCGCCGGTGTACCGCTGGTGGAGATCGTATCTGAACCGGATATGCGCAGCGCCGAAGAGGCTGGCCAGTTCCTGACCGAAATGCGTAAAATTCTCCGCTATCTTGATATTTGCGATGGTAACATGGAAGAGGGCAGCATGCGCTGCGACGCTAATATTTCGGTGCGGCTTAAAGGTGCAACTGCCTATGGTAACCGTTGCGAGGTAAAAAACCTTAACTCCATCCGTAACGTGCAGCGTGCTATTGAGCACGAGTTTGCTCGCCAGGTAAAAATTATTGAAGCCGGTGGCCACATTGATCAAAATACGCTGAACTTTAACGCCGATACAGGCGAAACCTCAGTACTCCGTTCAAAAGAAATGGCCAACGATTACCGCTATTTCCCCGAACCGGACCTGCCGCCTTTGAAGCTCACCAATGAGTATGTGGAAAACGTCCGTAAAAGCTTACCGGCACTACCCGGTCAGTTGTATCATAAGTATACAGAGCAATTGGGCTTAACCACTTATGACGCGTCGGTTATCACTGCTGATAGGGACACCGCCTTTTATTTTGAATCGCTGATAAAATATACCGATCATTATAAAGCTGCTGCTAACTGGCTGATGGGTGCTGTACGCTCATACCTGAATGATCATAACCAAACCATTGGTAACTTTGCTGTTACGCCGCAAAACCTTGCCGCCCTCATCAAACTAATTGACACCGGGGTGATAAATAATTCTGTAGCTTCGCACAAATTATTTCCTGCTATGATCAAAGAACCCGGCAAAAAACCGGATGATCTGGCTAAGGAACTTAACCTGCTGATCAGTGCCGATGGTGATGATGTAACCCGTTTTATAAAGGATGCCATCGCCAAATATCCTGATAAGGTTAAGGAATACCAAAAGGGGAAAAAGGGCGTTTTAGGCCTGTTTATGGGCGAGATCATGAAAAGCTCAAAAGGGAAGATCGACCCACAGAAAACTAACCAGCTATTGATAAAGGAATTAGAAGCTAAGTAAATGAAAGTTAAAAATCTGGCTGCCGGCGCACTGTTATTGCTTAGCGTGGGCATGTACTCTTGTAAAAACGAATCACAATTTAGTGTTTCGGGAACTATCAAAAATCCGGGTAACCTTAAAGCTGTTTATTTGATTGAGGCCGATAGCTCGGGCTTAAAGGTTGTTGATTCTACTTCGTTAGGCGAGGGCGGTAAGTTTGAGTTTAAGCATGTGGCGCTTTATCCAAACTTGTTTAAACTTAGGGTAGGCAATACTGGCGCGCAGGGTGGCGAAATGCAGGGCGAAAACCTGTACGATTTCATTGCTAAAAATGGCGATGATATTGAGTTTGAAACCGACAATAACAATAAAAAACACGAGTATACTATCAAGGGTTCTGATGATTCGGACAAGATAAAGGAGTTTAACCGCATCAGTAATCTTTACGGCGATAAAAATGCTAAGCTTTTTGCCGAATACCAGGAAAAATCTCGCGGTGAGCGGAACGATTCGCTGCTGAAAATATACATGCCTATATTTTTAAAGAATATGAATGAAAGCGGCGAGGCGGTTTTAAAATTTGTGAACGATAATAAAAAATCGCTTGCCGGCTTTTATGCAGCTACCACGCTCGATCCTACCAAATACGAAGCCCAGCTTATTAAATTTGCCGATGAAATCAGGGGCGATTTTAAAGATAACCCTACGGTACAAAAGTTTATCGCGCAGATGGATAAGGCTAAGCCGATATCCCTCGGTCATAAAGCGCCCGAGTTTACTGTTAACGGTATTGATGGCAAGCCAATTAATTTGTCTGATTACAAAGGCAAATATGTAATGATTGATTTTTGGGCTTCATGGTGCCAGCCTTGCCGCCAGGAAAATCCTAATGTGGTTAAACAGTACAATGCATTTAAAGATAAAGGCTTTAATATATTAGGAGTATCGCTTGATAAAGACAAAGCACCATGGCAAAAAGCTATCAGCGATGATAAGCTTGCCTGGGCGCATGGCTCGGATTTAAACGGCTTTGAAGGCCCTACAGAAAGGCTTTACCATATTGAAGCTATTCCTTCAAATTTCATCATCGATCCGCAGGGAAATATTGTTGCCAAGAATATTACAGGCGCCGATCTTGAAGCTTTTTTAAATAAAACATTTAAATAGCCTCAACTTAGGGTTAATATAAGGTAACGTTTAACAATTTGTTAATATTGGCTTAACCATTAGCTGTTGTAAAGCGTATACTTTTATACAAAAAAATTAACGCAACATGAGCAGCACCGCAAAACAGAAAATACTTATTGTTGATGATGAACCGGATATTTTAGAATTGATTGAGTATAACCTCAAAAAGGAAGGTTACCAGGTGTTTTTAGCACGTAACGGCCAGGAAGCTGTTGCCGAGGCGAAGAAAGCCTTGCCTGATCTGATTGTACTTGACATCATGATGCCTAAAATGGATGGGATAGAAGCATGCCGCATTATGCGCACCATGCCCGAGTTTAAAAATACCTTTATGGTGTTTTTAACAGCCCGCAGCGAGGAGTATTCGGAAATTGCCGGTTTTAACGTAGGTGCCGATGATTACATTGCAAAACCTATCAAGCCACGTGCGCTGGTTAGCCGCATAAACGCCATACTTCGTCGTAATGCCCCTGCCGAAGACGTAATTGATAATAAACTGGAAATAGGGGACCTGGTTATCGACCGTGAAGCTTACCTGGTTTATAAAAACGGTGTTAAAGTAGTATTGGCCAAAAAAGAATTTGAGCTGTTGTACCTGCTGGCTTCAAAACCCGGCAAAGTTTATACCCGTGAGGTCATCCTTAAAAACATCTGGGAAGATTCGGTAGTGGTTACCAACCGCACCATCGACGTACACATCCGTAAACTACGCGAAAAACTGGGCGACGATTGCGTTGCTACTGTGAAGGGTGTGGGTTATAAGTTTGAAGCTTAAGCCCCCCGGCCCCGAAGGGAGTTATTAAAAAAGCGATTGGGTTGTCCCCAATCGCTTTTTTTTGTGGGATGGCATTGTAATTAGTCCCCTTTGGCTATAACTTCATTATGATAGTATTTTCTGCGAAGCCAAAATGCCACGTTAACCAGCGCTATCAGTGCCGGAACCTCAACCAGCGGGCCGATCACCCCTGCAAAGGCTTGCCCCGAGTTAATACCAAATACACCAATAGATACCGCGATAGCCAGCTCAAAATTATTGCCGGTAGCTGTGAAGGCAATGGAGGTACTTTTTGAGTAATCGGCACCAAAATATTTGCCGATGAAGAAACTGAGCATGAACATAATTGCAAAGTAAAATACCAGGGGTATAGCAATGTGAACCACATCCATAGGGATTTGCACTATAAGCCTACCCTTGAGGCTAAACATGAGTATAATGGTAAACAACAGCGCGATAAGCGTTATGGGCGAAATAAAAGGAACAAATTTTTGCTGAAACCAACCCTCGCCCTTTAGTTTGATCAATGTGTAGCGACTAATAATACCGGCGGCAAAAGGAATACCAAGATAGATACCCACGCTTTTGGCAATCTGGAGCATGGTAATATGTACCTGGAGACTTTTAAAGCCAAGCACCGGCGGCAGTACGGTTATAAAAATGTAAGCATATACGCTATATAAAAGTACCTGGAAAATACTGTTCAGGGCTATCAAACCGGCGGCATATTCGCGGCTGCCATCGGCAAGTTCATTCCATACTACAACCATGGCAATACAACGGGCAAGCCCAATTAGTATCAGCCCTGTCATATATTCGGGGTAACCGCGCAGGAAAACGACAGCAAAAATGAACATTAGGATAGGGCCTATTATCCAGTTTAAAACAAGCGAGGCACTTAATATCTTAATATCTTTAAATACCCTGCCCATCTGTTCATATTTTACTTTGGCAAGCGGCGGGTACATCATTAATATGAGGCCGATCGCCAACGGAATATTAGTAGTCCCGCTCGAAAACGAATTGATAAAATCGGACGATGAGGGTATAAAATATCCTGTTACAACGCCTATAGCCATAGCCAGGAAAATCCAGATGGTGAGATAACGATCAATAAAACCGAGCCGTTTTCGTTCAACAGCCGGAGTGCAATTATTGGCAGACATATTATTGCGCTTCGGTTAAATGCTGTTCTACAAATTGTTGGGTGTACGCTTTGATCTGTTCACGTACTTTTCTGAATTCGCCCATCACTTCATCTTCGGTGCCGCGGGCTTTGGCCGGATCCGGGAAGTTGTAATGAAAACGTTTCACATTCCCCGGAAAGTATGGGCAGGCTTCGTTAGCATTATCGCAAACGGTTATTAAATAATCAAAAGCAATGTTGGCGTATTCATCCACATGGTTTGAGGTCTGGTTGGAAATATCAATATCATCCTCGGCCATTGTTTTAATGGCTTTGGGGTTTACGCCATGTGTTTCAATACCTGCACTATATACGTTTGCTTTACTGCCCGCAAAATGCTTTAAATATCCCTCGGCTATCTGACTCCGGCAACTATTGCCTGTGCATAGTACTAATATATTTTTCATAATTGTTTTATTGGCAGCAGCCTGGTTCGCAGCATACTTTTGTTTCGGGTTTTTCGGCATACACGGTGACGCTTACAATAGCGCCGTTGCCGTTTTTAAATTCGTTAATTTCATCTGCCGATAGGTAATTGCTTAAAATATCGTCAGGAATAATAATGGGTTTTTCTTTTTGCACAATGATATTGACAAAACCATTTTGGTTGATGAGCTCAAGGTATTCCTCTTTTTGAATGGCCCCTGATACGCAGCCTGCATACATTTCGGCGGCTGTCCTGATCTTTTCGGGCAGGCTGCCTGTCAATACAATATCCGAAATGCTAAAATGGCCCCCGGGTTTCAATACGCGGTAAATGTCGTTAATGACAGCGTTTTTATCAGGCACCAGGTTTAATACACAGTTGCTTACAATTACATCGGCCGCGTTGGCAGTTACCGGCATATGCTCGATATCGCCCAAACGGAACTCCACATTATTAAAGCCAAGTTTGTCGGCGTTTTCGCGGGCCTTGCTAATCATAGCTTCTGTAAAATCAATCCCTATTACCTTGCCGGTCTCGCCGGTTTCGGAGCGGGCGATAAAGCAATCATTGCCTGCACCACTGCCGAGGTCAATTACCGTATCTCCCTTTTTAATTTGGGCGAATTGCGTGGGCAAACCGCAGCCTAAACCAAGATCGGCATCGGCATTATAACCCTGCAGTTTGGTATAATCTTCGCTCATGATATTGTAAACCTCGGTTGAACATCCGCCAGCCCCGCAGCATGATGATTGATTGGTATCCTTATCCTGTAAGGCAATTTCGCTGTATTTCAGCTTTACCAATTCTTTTAATTCCTCGTTTGTTTTCATTTGTGTATTGCAATATTACGATTAATGTGACCAAAAAATTTTAACAGCAATTATTGAAGTCTTTGTACGATGAGAATAGTTTGTTTAACTCATCATTCAGGTTTTTCCAGGCTTCGGGCTCAATGCAATAGCAAACACTTACACCTTCTATAGTACCTTGTATGAGGCCTGCATTCTTTAATTCTTTAAGATGCTGGGATACGGTGGGTTGGGCAAGCCCCAGTTCGGATGACAGATCGCCGCAAATACAGGCTTTAGCTTCAATAATAAGCTGCAGGATGGCAATACGCGCAGGATGAGCGATAGCTTTAAGCTGCACAGCCAGTTTGTTCTGCTCGTCGGTAAATATTTCTGTTTTAGTGATTCCCATAATTATATTGCAATATTACGATTAATTAAATTACTGTCAATAGTTTTTACAATTTAATTTTCGGCTGGATGTTGGCTGATGAAGTAAATTCGGAAGGAGGAGAGGAAGACCTGCGAAGTTTTAGAAACTTCGCAGGTCTGAAAATTAGCAATCTTACTTAGCTGTAGCTGCCGCTTTCTTTTTAACGCTGGTAGTTGCTTTAGCAGTTTTCGATGCTATGGCCTTCTTAGCTTCCGCGGCTTCGGTTTTAGCTTTAGCAGTAATAGTTTTCGCCTTAGTTGCAGCCTTTGCTTTTACATCAGCCACAGCTTTTTTAGCGGTTGCTGCTTCATCTTTTGCTTTGGCGGTAATGGCTTTAGCCTTGGTTTCGGCTTTCGCTTTTACTTGAGAAACTGCGTTTTTTGCTTTGGTGGTTACCACATTTGCTTTTTTAGCTGCTTCGGTTTTAGTTGGCGCAGCTTTTTTGGTAGCCGTGGCTTTTTTAGCGGCTACTTTTTCCTTGATATCCTCTATTTTTTCTTCGGCTGCTTCTTTTACGTCTTCGGCTGTATCTTTTGTGCCTTCCCAAAGGCTTTCAATTGTTTCTTTAACCTTCTCGAAAAATCCCTTTTCTTCAGGTTGGGTTGTTTGATCACTCATGATGTTTTTATAGATAGGTAAACAGATTGTTATTAATTAACCTGTTAACCTCAAAAAGTTTAGGTTTGTTTTAAATCTGCTTAACAAACATTAAACATCGAAGCCATTGAGATCAGCCCGTAAACCTGGCATTACTCAACCTATATAAGCCGTCCATTATTTTTAAAGTAGCCTCGCCAACTCTTTGCTTCAAGAGTGATCGTATCTCGATATAGATATCCAGTTTAACCCATAGATGGATCGCTTGCAGTGTTTCGGATTTATCACCTAAATGTTCATAAAATGATACTCCGGCAGCATTCCACAGGTTTTCAGATTTTTGCCTGAAACACCATTCTGCAAAATCATAGTTCTTTTTGAGTTGTGCGACGTTATTACTTTTACGAGAAGCTACTGTAACCGGTAATAGCTCCATAAAAACGGCATGAATTGAAGTTTGTGGATCCTTAAAGTCCTTCTTTAAGGAAGGGAGGCATTCAATTGCCCGTTTTCGCCAGGCGCTCATAACTGCTGATATTTCTTATTGTTTTTTAAAATAGATAAAAGGCGGGAGTTTACCAAACACAAACTTTGTAACATCGCAAAGCCACATTTGCTGGTCAAGGGCTTTTCCTTCATAGTCTCCAAGCAAATAAATGCCGCCGCCAACATGGTCTTTATAATCTTCGATGAGTTGGAGTACCGCGCTGCCTTCAAAAGGTTCTTCGGCCAAAAGAAGTTTAACTTCGTTGCGCCCTTCACCAACATAATCAAGCATGGTATCGGCTCCTTCAACCATTTCAAGGTCGGCCTTAACGCCCTGCCAGTCGGGTAGATCGATGTACCAGCGGCCGTTATCTTCTTTTATAAATTTATAAGTATGAATAGCGGTTGTCATTACGCTAATATAAAGCAAAAAGTCCCGCCGTTGGGCAGGACTTTTGTATAAAAAAAGTGTTCAGTTATTTTACTACCGAAAACTTATAAAGCGATTGCGTTTTATAGGTATCGCCGGGTTTCAATTCCGTAGAAGGGAATTGCGGCTGATTTGGTGAATCAGGAAAATGCTGGGTTTCCATCGCGAACGAAGTACGGTACTCATCTTTAATGCCGCGTTTCATTGCGTTTTTAGCCTGCATAAAGTTACCGCTGTAAAACTGTAAGCCAGGTTCTTCGGTAAATACTTCCATTTTGATACCGCTTTTATCACCTACAACAGTCGCAATTGGAGTGCTCAGGTCATGTTTGTTCAGTACGAAGTTGTGATCGTAACCTTTGCCATCTTTTAACTGCACATTGTCGTCGTTAATACGTTTGCCTATGGTTTCGGGTTTAGTGAAATCGAACGGAGTGCCGGCAACTTTTTCAAGTTTCCCGGTAGGGATCAAGCCTGCGTCAACCGGTAAATAATTATCAGCATCTATCTGCACCAAATGATTGAGGATTGTACCGCTGCCTTCGCCATTGAGGTTAAAGAACGCGTGATTGGTAAGGTTAACAACCGTTTTTTTATCGGTAGTAGCTTCGTACTGGCATTTAAATGAGTTATCCTCGGTAAGGCTGTAAATTACTTTAACATTAAGGTTACCGGGGAAACCTTCTTCCATATCTTTTGAAAGATAGGTAAGCTCTACGGTAGATGAATCGATCATTTTACCATCCCACACCACCTCCTGGAAGCCATGTTTGCCGCCGTGCAGCATATTGGGCGTATTGTTAATTGATGATTGATAATCTTTACCATCTATTTTAAAATGGCCTTTGGCAATACGGTTGCCGTAACGGCCAATGGTAGCGCCATAATAACGTTCGGTTGATTTTTCAAAACCTTCCACATCATCAAAACCTAAAACAACATCGGTTAACTTGCCGTTTTTGTCGGGCACTAACAGGCTTACCACACGGCCGCCATAATTGGTGATGGTGGCAATAACGCCGTTTTTGTTTTTAATGGTAAATAAGTGGGTTTGTTTACCATCGATTGTTTTTTCGAATGCTGATGCAGTGGTTTGGGTGCTATCCGCCATAGTAGTGTTTTTCTGTGAGGTTGAATTTTGATTACAGGCAGCCAAATATAGGCTACAAGCAGGTAAAATTGTTAAATAAATACCTTTAATTAATTTTCTCATAAATAGGTTGGTTATAGTTTGGTTTAAAAATAGCTTTTTTTCATTATTCCTTCGTTTTATAATGGATCTCACTTAAACCACGCAATTTTTCAGCAGCAAACTCTGCCGTGATATCGCGTTGCGGATTGGCCAGCATCTCATAACCTACCATAAACTTTTTAACCGTGGCCGAACGTAACAGCGGCGGATAAAAATGCATATGCCAGTGCCAGTAGGGATGATCGCCCGAGTTAACCGGAGACTGGTGCATACCAGCCGAATAAGGAAACGATGTTTCAAACATGTTATCATACCTGATGGTGAGCCTCCTGATAGCGTCGGCGAGGGCATGTTTTTCCTGCTCGGTAAAGTATAAAATGCTTGTTACATGCCTTTTGCTTACAATCATAGTTTCGTACGGCCAAACTGCCCAAAATGGTACAAGCACAACAAAATGTTCATTTTCAAAAACTATGCGGTCCTGCTTTTTAAGTTCCAATGCAAGGTAATCGGCTAAAAGGCTTGTTCCTTTTTGCTCAAAATGCAGCTTTTGCTGCTGGGTTTCTTTAGCTACTTCAACCGGCAGGCTGTTTTGCGCCCAGATTTGCCCATGCGGATGCGGGTTACTGCAGCCCATGATATCGCCCTTGTTTTCAAAGATCTGGATGTGTTTGATCCACGGATAAGAAGCCAGGTCCTCAAATTCCGACTGCCATACGTCAACCACTTTGCTAATCTCTTTGGTGGTCATCTGGGGCAGCGTGAGGTCATGCCTCGGCGAGAAACTGATTACCCGGCAAATACCTTTCTGACTGTTAGCTACCAGTAGTTCATCTTCATTTAAGCCGCCATCGGGCGTATTCAGTAACAACGATGAATAGTCATTGGTGAAAACAAAGCTTCCTTTATAATCAGGGTTTTCGCTGCCATCGGCCCTTTTGTTTGTAGGGCACAGGTAACAGGCCGGATCATACTGCGGGCGGTCGTCGGCTTGTGTAGCCTCAACTTTGCCTTGCCACGGACGTTTTGTACGATGCGGCGATACCAGGATCCAGTCGCCTGTTAAAATGTTTAACCTGCTGTGAGGGTGCTCTTTAAGATCAAAATTTGTGTCCATTAGTTTAAAATCAGGTAATAATTGGCTTATACATGTAAGGTAGACAGTTATACCTTAGCGATTTCAAAGTTGGTAAAAATAAATGTAAATCATACATTTAAAACAAATTTTTATAAATAAATAGTTACGGTAGAAAGATTGATAGGATTTGTAGAAAGAACGGGGGATTGAATGTCATACGAGTAGGAAAGACAAGCAACAACATTCTGTACAGGCGGCTATGCTTCCTTGCGGTTGCCGCGCTTCGCTCAATGACATGCTTTGGAAATTTAGAATCCCAATCCGCCGGCCTCCACTACTGCCGAATCGCAGATATAAGTTGGCACAATGCCGGTGGCGGTGATGCGGTTGTCGGCGTCTTTGGCCTGGGTATTACCGGATAGCACCAGCACGGTATCCAAACCAAATTTATTACCGCCCAAAATATCTGTTTGCAGGGTATCGCCTACCATCACAATATCTCTTTTACTGATCGGCCTGCGCTCGCGGAGCAGATCGTAGGCAAACATGAACATTTGCGAATCAGGCTTACCGAAACGAATAAACTCTTTACCCACAATTTTTTCTATCATACTGGCTAAGCCGCCTATGGCTATAGATACATCATGCTTGGTTAGCGGATAGGCATGATCGGTATTGGCTACAATGGCCGGAATGGTGCGCTTACGCATGAGGTTAACTGATTTGTTCAGGTCACGTCCCCAGTCAAAACCTTCGTCATCTAAAAACACCAGCGCGTTAACCCTGTCAATATTGCTTTCGTTTACTTCGCTGATAGGCAATGTATGCAGCCCAGAGCTATCAATGTAATGGGCAGAATCGGGCGTGCCTAAATAGGCTACGATACCGTCGTTCACCTTCAGGTCAAGATATTCTTTGGTAAGCATGCCCGATGATATGATCCTGTCGGGCGTTATGGCGGTCAATCCTTTGGTGGTATAGGATTCGGCTAATTGCACCGGGCTTCGTGATGCATCGTTGGTTACAATATAATACTCCTTACCTTGTTCTGCCAGGTAAGAAAAAGTGCGTTCAATACCCGGAAGCAGGCCGCCATAGTTTTTCAAAACCCCAAAAGCATCAAAAAAAACAACTTCGTAT
Source organism: Mucilaginibacter sp. Mucisp73 (assembly GCF_059491465.1). Classification (NCBI taxonomy): domain Bacteria; kingdom Pseudomonadati; phylum Bacteroidota; class Sphingobacteriia; order Sphingobacteriales; family Sphingobacteriaceae; genus Mucilaginibacter; species Mucilaginibacter sp. Mucisp73. The sequence continues at coordinate 1,491,388 of NZ_CP168507.1, forward strand.
TTATCAATTATGGATTTAAAGTTGTCTATCCTGGTCATGCTTATCTGTTTTAGGGCTTTTTATAAAATAAGCCTGAAAGATAGTTAACCTATTTTAATTTTAAGGCCTCAATGATCTTTTCGGCATCAAAATCCCTGTCTACCGATGGTAAATAGATGTCAAAAGCTTCAGCCTGTAGTTTTTTGGCATATTGTTCGCTAAAAAAGTGCTTACCATCTTTAATTACGTAATTCAGGATAAAAAAACGATAAGCTTCTTTTAAAAAGCGGATCTCATCGGCAGTAAGCGGGTTAACTTTATGGTATTCTTTTAAAAAAATGATGAATCGGTCTTCCATCATAGTGTTGATCACGTAGCTGAAAACAGTACGGTCGCCAATATCAGAAACTACGCGACTGAAGAAATAAAAATCGAGCAAACGGTAACTCATCCTGAACCAGTCATAATCCCAGCGCGAGTAAAGCTCAAGATCAGGTGTTACCGAAAAGTTGCCGATATTCCAGTCGATAAATACAGGAATGATCTCGAACGAGCTCATATTGTATTTGGAGCGGTTTTTCAAAAAGGTTTCGCAGTGGTATTTTAAAAAGTCGGCCTGCATACCGGAGCCAAATTGTTTTGGGTTGGTCTCGATTTGTTGCTGCAACGCCCAGATATCGGTGCGTAAAGTCTTTGACGATTTTGGCAACACATTTTTAACCCTGGAGCATGCTTTATGGAATTTGCCAACCTGCTGACCAAGTTTTTTAATATGGTTTTCTTCTAACCGGCGTGGCAGGCGCTGTAAAATACGTGTGGGGTTGTAGAAAACCACCCAGGCATCGGTTTTGCCGTGTTTATGATGATAGATGTAAACGCGGTTATTTTTTTGTAAAGAACGGGCCAGGAAATTCTCAAACGGGTAAAGCAGGTTAATTGCCAGCGTTTGAATAATGCGGTGGTCCTCCTTAAAATGTTCGAACTTGCCAAAGTATGAGAGTTTGGCTATGATAATATCATCGTCATCAAACGTAATGCGGTACACGTGATTGGTTGAAACCATAGCGCTGATATCTTCAATATCGCGGATGGTTTTTGACGCGTCATACCCTTCCCAGGCCTTGCGGATAATAAAAGAATAGTCCATTTGTATGTGTCTGCCGGCAAAGTTACGCCATTGGCAGCATTCGGTTTATAATTAACGGTGTAAATATATTATTAATTTCTGAACCGGGATTTGGAAGGATTTTTTGGATGGGCAGGATTTTATCTGGTGCTTTTCTCTGAGCCAGGATTAAATGGATTTTTGAGATTTATTGGATTTCATCTTTAGGGTTTATATTTTTTGTTTAGGAGTCTTTTTACAGTTAATGATTTGCTGCCAAAATTTAATAGCAAACCAATCTCTACATTATAGGCTTCCAGATAGTTTATGGCCTGTGCCAAATGAACATCTTCAAGTTGAATAATTGCCTTAAGCTCCACCATGATCATTCCGGATACAAAGAAATCAACTCTGCGGGTTCCGATATGAAGATCCCTGTAATGAATTGGCATCTCCTTCTCCCGTTCAAACACAAGGCCATTTAAGGCCATCTCAATTTCTAAAGCTTTCTGATAAATAACCTCCTGAAATCCGTTGCCCAAAGTGCTATGTACCTGCATAGCACAGCCAATTATTTTACCTGTTAAGCCGGTGTGTTTAAGTTGATCCATTTTGAAACAAAATAAAAGAGCCATCAGCATAACAATCTTTGCCCTCATGCAAATCAAAATCCCATAAATCCAAAAAATCCCCCCAAATCCCGGTTCAGATAATCTCAAAATACCTCTTCAACTCCCAGTCGGTAACGCTTTTGGCAAACTGGCGGTATTCCCACAGCCGGGTTTGGGTGAAGTGATCAACAAAACCTTCGCCAAAGAGCTCTTTGGCCAAGTCGGAGTTTTGCATTGCCGTGGCGGCTGTATGCAGGTTTGGCCATAGTACGCCATTACTTTTGTCCTGGTAACCATTGCCTGTTGTTGGCTTAATATTTAGCTCAAGCTTGTTTTTAATACCGTACAAGCCCGAAGCCAGTGCTGCAGCCATGGCCAGGTATGGGTTGGTATCTGAACCCGGAATGCGGGTTTCCAGGCGGGTATAGTTTTCGGTGGTATTGATAACACGTAACGCGGTAGTACGGTTTTCAACACCCCATGTTATGGTGGTGGGCGCCCAGGCGCCTTCAACCAGGCGTTTATAACTGTTGATGGTTGGCGCGTACATCGGCAACAGGTAAGGCATGCAATATAGCTGGCCTGCAAGGTAATGCTTATGCAGGTCGCTCATTTTGTTTACATCGTTAGCGTCGTAAAACAGGTTTTTTGATTGATCTTTAGTCCACAGGCTTTGGTGGATATGGCCGCTGCAGCCGGGTAGGGTTTCGGTCCATTTGGCCATAAATGATGCCACGATACCGTGTTTATAGGCTATTTCTTTAACTGCGGTTTTAAACAGCGTTGCTTTATCTGCGGCAGCTAAAACTTCATCATGCAATATGGCAGCTTCATATACTCCCGGACCAGTTTCGGTATGCAGGCCCTCAATCGGGATATTGAATTTGGTAAGCAGATTAAACAGATCATAATAAAAATCGCTGTTTTCTGATGTACGCAGTATAGAATAGCCGAACATGCCCGGTGTGAGCGGTTCAATATTAGTGAACTTTTTATCGGCAAGCGTTTGTGGTGTCTCTTTAAAATTGAACCATTCAAACTCCTGTGCAAATTCGGCATGATAGCCCATCTCATTACATTGTGCCTGGATGTGTTTTAAGAGGCTGCGAGGGCAAGCCGGCAGATCGTTGCCGTCGGGTTTGCTGAAATCGGCTAAAAAAAAGGGGATGTCATCCTGCCAGGGCACATTACGCAGGGTCGACAGGTCAATACGGCAAAGTTTATCCGGGTAACCGCTTTGCCAGCCTGTTAACTGTACGTTATCATAACAAACATCGCTGCTATCCCAGCCAAATACCACATCGCAAAAGCCATAGCCACTTTGCAATCCATCAATAAGTTTTTTAGGGTGGATCACCTTACCGCGCAAAATGCCATCAATATCGGCAAAGGCGAATTTTATTTTCTGGATGTTATTCTGTTCTATATACGCTTTGATCTCTTCTGTGTTCATGGTATAAAAGTATGGCCGGTTAAGGTGCAGCAAGATAGCTATTATGGCTTAAACTATAAAAAATAGCCTGTGCGTGTGTAATACGCAATAGCTTTTACCTTTGTTTGAGTTATTTATGGAAACAACAAGTCAATTTTTATTTGTGTATGGCACATTGCTGCAGCCCGGTAATGAGTTTGCAGCGTATCTAAATAAACACTGTAAATTTATAGGTGACGGAAGAACAAGAGGGCAACTTTATGATATTGGCCAGTATCCCGGCGCTGTAATCGGTAATACTGAAGAACGCTACATTTACGGTAGTATTTTTATGATGGATAATCCCGAAATTATATTAAAGGTAATTGACGATTATGAAGGTGTCGGTGGGTTATACCAACATCCGCATGAATATATAAGGGAAACGGTGAGCATCTATACCACTAATGATATCATGGAGTGTTGGATGTATCTTTATAATTTACCTGTAGCCGCTTATAATGAGATTACCACGGGTGACTATATCCAATATTTAAAAGATACTTCTGTCAAAAATAATGTTGCTAAGCAGCCATTTAAATAACGATGTTTTTTCATTTCAAAGATAGATTTCCGAAGTTGAATGCCTATTGGGACAGATACCTGCCATTTCAGAAACGCATGGAGGTCCCGGCTAAAACAGTGTTACTTCAGGAAGGCAAAATATCTCAGCATTATATCTTTATTGAAAAAGGTTGTGTACGAACATTTTTCAATAACAATGGTGATGATAAAACGGTACAATTTTTCTTTGAAAATGAAGGGTTAAGTTCTTTCGATAGTTTTGTAAACAACGTGCCAAGCTCGTTCACAATCGAAACTATTGAACCATCGGTTATTTATCTGTTGCCCAGGCAGTATGTTTCCCAATTAATGGATGAGTTAAGCCACGAGCCCGATTTTGCACAAATGATATTACAGATGACGGCCCGGCGGCAAATGCATTACATTAATGAGTTTGTTTCCATTATTCGCGATACACCTGAACAACGCTATCAGCTTCTTTTAAACGAGAGGCCGCATATAATACAGCGAGTACCTCAGCATTATATTGCCTCGTATCTGGGTGTAAGCAAAGTACATTTAAGCCGCATAAAAAGCAAACTGGCAAAAGGCAAACCGCATTTCTGAACTTGATAACATATGTTATCGTCCCGGTTTGTATGCCTGGCTAATTTTGTGTTATCAAAAAAAGAAAAATAACATGAAAGCAGCAGTAATGTATCAACAGGGAGGGCTACCTCAATATACAGATTTTCCTGAACCGGCGGTTCAAAACCCCGACGAAGTATTGGTTAGTGTAAAAGCAGTAGCAATTAAACATCTTGACAAAAGCAGGGCATCGGGCAAGCATTATTCGAGCGATGCATTTAATGAAAACGGTCGTGTAATTGGTGGCGACGGCGTTTGTGTTCTTGAAGATGGGAAACGCGTATATAGTATAGGTGTAAGCGGTATGCTGGCAGAAAAGGCTGTTATAAATAAAAACAGGATGGTGGAAATACCTGATGGTGTGGATGATGCCGTTGCGGCCGCTTTGCCAAATGCAGTTATTGGCGCCGCTATGGGACTTAAATTTAAGGCCAATATCAAACCCGGAGATGTTGTGCTTATCAATGGCGCCACCGGCTTTACCGGGCGTGTAGCCGTACAGATTGCCAAACACTACGGTGCAAAAAAAATAATTGCAACCGGTAGAAACAAAGCATCCCTTAACGAACTGTTGGTACTTGGGGCCGATGAGACTATTTCCTTAACGCAGGATGATGACGGCTTTAAAGCACGGTTATCAGCAGTACATTCGCAAACACCGATAGATATTGTCATAGACTATTTATGGGGGCATACTGCCGAAATGATCCTTACTTGCTTAAAGGGTAACGGTTCATTTACCAATAAAATAAGATATGTATCTGTAGGTAGTATGGCCGGAGATCTTGTACAGCTTTCGGCGGCAACCCTCCGAAGTGCTGATCTTCAGTTAACAGGGTCGGGACTTGGCGCATGGTCAAAAGCACAGGTAGGTGAACTTTTTAGGGAGATTTTACCGGAGATGTTTGCGCTTGCGGCTGCAGGTAAATTAAAAGGAGATACTGTTAAGGTGAATTTAGCAGATATTGCCGAACTCTGGAACCTGGAAGTGTCTAACGGGCAACGCCTTGTGGTGATAATCGACAATTGAGGCATTTCAAAGCATAATATCCCGGTACAAAAAATCCCCCGGTTATAAACCGGGGGATAAAATAATAACTATTTATTAGGGGGACTAAATCTTAGCTGATTTTACAGTTTTGATGATCACAGCAGCAACTTTGTATGGATCGGCAGCTGAGTTAGGACGACGATCTTCCAGGTAACCGCTCCAGTTGTGGTCAACAGCGTACAGAGGGATACGGATAGAAGCGCCACGGTCAGATACACCATAGCTAAAGTCATGGATAGAAGCTGTTTCGTGTTTACCGGTTAAACGCTGATCGTTATCAGCGCCGTAAACAGCGATACACTCAGCAACTGCAGGGCGGAAAGACTCGCAGATAGCTGTGAAAATTTCTTTGCTGTTTGCAGTACGTAAAGTAGTATTTGAGAAGTTAGCGTGCATACCAGAACCGTTCCAGTCTAATTGACCAAGCGGTTTGCAATGCCAGTTAACAGCAACTCCGTATTTTTCGCCAATTCTTTCCAATAAATAACGTGCAACCCAGATCTGGTCACCAGCTTCTTTAGCACCTTTAGCAAAGATTTGGAATTCCCACTGGCCGGCAGCAACCTCAGCGTTGATACCTTCAACGTTTAAGCCTGCTTCTAAACATACGTCTAAGTGTTCTTCAACAATTTCGCGGCCGAAAGCGTTGTTTGCACCTACCGAACAGTAGTAAGGGCCTTGCGGGCCAGGGTAGCCACCTGCAGGGAAACCAAGTGGTTTGTTTGTTGCGGGATCCCACAGGAAGTATTCCTGCTCAAAACCGAACCAGAAATCATTATCATCATCAGCGATGGTAGCACGGCCGTTTGATTCATGTGGTTTGCCATCAGCACTTAATACTTCGCACATTACTAAGTAAGCGCTTTTTCTTTGCGGATCTGGAACAACAAAAACTGGCTTTAAGATACAATCAGATGAACCACCTGGTGCCTGCTCAGTTGAAGAACCGTCAAAGCTCCAGTTATCTAAATCTTCTACTTTTCCGCTAAATTCTTTAACGATTTTTGTTTTGCTACGCAGGCTTTGTGTTGGTTTATAGCCGTCAAGCCAAATGTACTCGAGTTTCGTTGCCATTTTTTAATTAATTTGTAAAGTTGGGGTTCTAATTATAGTTTTTGTATTAATCTCAATAATTATTAAGGCGAATTTAAATTATTTTTACAAAATTCATTACAAATGTTAAGAAATTTTGTATTTTTTTTCAATAACACGTTAATTATAGCTGTAAACCTGTAAAAAAGGGTCTGTAAAACTGTGTTTTTAACAATTTCATATTTTCGGAAATGAATAAGGGCTGTTTTTTATCAATAATGCAAATGCGCGTGTACGGGGTAGCCTTGCAGGTATTAATACAAGCAGATATACTTGCCTCTTCCGGTAAGGCTGAGATAACAATTATTGATACAGGAACTTAGTCGCTTAATTTTTCTGATATGTTCTTAATAGCGTCGTCGAGCCTGGTGGCCGAATCGTAAAGATGTTTTTCAACCTGTAAAAACTCCTCTTTTTTGTCCTTGCTTTCGCTCATCAGCTCAACAAGGCCTAATATATTGGTAAGATGTTTACGTACCTCATGCGAGTTGATAAAAGCCAGCTCGTTTTTTTTGGTATCATATAATAATTTTTCATAGTGCCGTTTTTGCCTGGCGCTGCGGTATAAAAGGGCAATAACAGCAAACATGAAAACTGTGGTAATACTGATGAGGATCAAAATAAGGCGTTCGCGCCTGTATTTTTCGGCAGTGTCGGTAAACGAGGTTTCAATTTTATCAATTTTTATTTGCGCCGATACATTGCCCACCTGTGTAGTATTATTCAGGCTCTCTTCTGATTGTTTCAATGCAAGGTCAAAATTCTCGACAGCCAGTTTGTAATCGCCCCTGTCCCGGGCTATTTTTCCAAGTAATTGATAAAGATGATGCTTTATTTCAGGGTGATTATCAGAATATGGAAGCGCGAGCAGCTGGTTAGCTATAGCGCTTGCCGAATCCGGCTGTCCGTTCAGGTAAAAAGCATCGGCCAGATTTTGTTTCTCAACATCGTTAGGTACATATTTTTTGTCCCTTTGAAGGTTTTTGATTTGTGTTATAGCTTTGTTATAATCATGTTTTAACAGCGATATATAATAGGCAGTACGATATTGGTAGCTGAATAGTTTATAACTTTTGTTGTTTGGCCCCATTAAATCATCATGACATCGCTGCAGCGAATCAAGGTTTTTCATCCTAAAAAAATTCTCGGCCTTGTTATAGCTTATTATCGTGTAAAATCTGTCGTCCTTTATCTTATTTTCCTCCTTGATATGGAATGCCTGGTTAAGGTAATATAATGACTGGCTATACAGGTTGAGTTTGTAATACAGATCGGATATATTGATGTTCAAGAATACCTGTAATAACGGATCGTTAAGTTTTAAAGCTTGTTTTTGAGCCAGGCCGTAACTGTATATAGCGCCTATTGGGTTGCCTTTATCTGTTTGAATAAAAGCAAGATGGCTAATAAACGAATAAAGCAAAAAATCGGCTTTGTTCTTTGAAGCCTGATTAATGGCTTTAACCATAGCACTTTCAGCTTCGGGGAGTTTTAAAAAGCGTTTCTGAATAATGCTTTCAATAAAGTATTTTAAAGCTTCCTTATCGCCCACATCGTATTTATCAAGCTCCTTATAAACTTCATTTTTACCCTGCGGGATTGTATTTACGGGCCCCTGCTGAAAGCGGAGCTTAATATAATTAACCAGTTTTTTATCCTGAAGATCCCTGTTCTGGATCTTTAAAAAATGAACAAGACTGTCTTCAGGAAGATATATATATGGATCAGCTTTTGAATAGCTCACACCAAATATTACCAGCAAAAAACAGTAGAGGAATTTTTTTAAGCTACGCGGCATGGAGCATAAAAATACGTTGGCGCATGATAATTTCAAATACTTTGTACCATTTAATTTTAACTGTCAAATTTATCAAGCAGCTTCAAAAGCGTTTCAAAGTCTTTAGGATATGGAGCATGGATGGTAACTTCGGTTTCGGGATTGATCCGAAATGTTACTTCATAAGCATGCAGGGCAAAGCGCTTCATGATAGGCAGCTCTTCCTGATCTTTACCCAAATGATATTTGCGCTTTATTTTAGAGAGAAAAACAGGCTCACCCTTATACATCTCATCGCCGGCTATGGAGGCTCTTTGTGTAGCCAGGTGGATCCTGATCTGGTGCATACGGCCTGTAACCGGGCGGCATTCAACCAAAGTATAATGTTTATAATATTTTAACGACTGAAACCAGGTTTCGGCACGCTTGCCTTCCTGTCTGCTGATGGTTACACTACCCTTGCCAACATTTAATATAGGCAAATCAACAAGCAGATTATCAAAAGTATGCGTACCGTCAATAACCGCGTGATATACTTTTTTAACCTTACGCTTTTCAAACTGAATGGAAACCGACCGGTAAGCCTCGGGATTTTTTGCAAAAATAAGCGCGCCGGATGTTTCTTTATCAAGGCGATGACAGATCTGCGCATCGTCCCAATAAGCCTTAGCCAGCCTTAACATGCTGATCTCACTGCTGCCTTCGCCCCGTTCATCAAGTGAGCTTATAAAAGGCGGTTTGTTTACGACAATAACGTTGTCGTTCTCAAATAGTATCAGATCGGCAAATTTGGGAAACTTCATAGCCAGCAAAAATACGGTTTATAATTTAAACAGCTGCCACCGTATTTTATTCATTTATGCTGCTAAATTAAAGCTGCAAACAGGGTAAGGAATTAAGTTGAATGTTAATAAAAGTTTTAGCTAATATTTACTCCATATCATCATTGTTTAATAAATAAAACATCCTGTTTTTCCTCGTTAAAAAAGCGTACCTTCGCGCCGTTATTTTCATGTTGGTGCTGAGCGCTTTTTTGCCTGTAATCCCTTCATCGACAATAAAAAAGAATTAAATAAACAATGAAAAAAATTGGCGACTACAGGAAACTCCTGAACGTGACCGAAAATGCAGAGTTAAGCGAGTTACGTTCGGTTTATAAAAGCATGATGAAAACCTGGCACCCCGACAGGTTTCAGGACGACAACAGGGCAGAGGCAGAAGAGAAGAGTAAAACAATTATTGAAGCTTATCATTTTTTGGTAAGCATTGCCCCTGAAACCCGTGCTCAAACTTTGCCTGATTATACCGCTACCACTACATTATCAAACATAGCCGATTTTGAGTATAAGCAACAGGTACTGAAAGTTACTTTTCTTGATGGTAACGTGTATGAATATTTTGGCGTGCCCAAAGCGGTTTATATCAAACTGATCAACGCTGATTCGCCCGGCCGGTTTGCCCGCAGGCATATTTTTAACGAGTTTGTATATCGCAGCGTAAATAAACTGGTTGCTTCGGCTTAAATATCTTATCCTACCTGGTTAAGCCTTTCTAAATCATCGGCGGTGTCAATGTCAATAGCGCCCAGCGGAAAAGGGAGTATAAAAACGTCATCGGTATGTGCTTCAATGATTTTTTTTGCACCTTCGGGGCCTTGCAGGTCAAGTAGTTCGGGGAAATATTTTATATCGAACAAAGCGGGCGCGCCCAAAACATCACGATAGCCGCAGGCAATAATACCGCAGTCATTAACTTCTTTTTTTTCCATTAATTGTGATATCAGGAATGAATCAACAAATGGCTGATCGCAAAGCATCAGGATAATTGAAGTTATGCGGGGTTCAAGCCTCAAAATTTCGGCTACACCAACTTTTATTGACGAGCCCATTCCCTCTTCCCAACGCGGATTGTGAATGACGCCTACAAGTTGTTCATCTATATTGGGACGGATTAATTGTTCATTGGCTCCTAACACCACAATAACTTTTTCGCAATGCAGGCAGGTAAGCGCGGTTTGAATTGCCCGCTGTAAAAGGGTTTTACCCTGGTAAATTTGGTTTTGCTTGGGCGAGCCAAAACGATTTGATGCGCCCGCTGCCAGAATAATAATCCCTGTCATTTTTATTACTGTTACATTAGATGTTGGTATAACTGTTGTTGTAATGCCTGGTTAATGATCATGCATTACCATTTTGTAGCTTCCGGTCCTGCGGTTTATGTTTGTTAGGCTCAGGGGGCTTCCTTTTTATAAATTCTTTGGGGCGGATGCTTGCCTTAATACGGTAATAATTTAATTAAAGTTTTAGTCGGATCTATTCATTTATAACAATTTGATTTTTTGTGCTTTATGCGTGTATTGGGAAAGGGGTATAACCCTGTTACGCTTTTGTAATTTTATTTCAGACCGGATATATCACTGAGGAAGGGAATAAAAATACATTTCGTAAACATCTCCAAGCGGGGTAATGCTTATTTTTACAATTGCCGTGCATAAACTTAAAGGTGTAATGGCTGTTAATTAATTAAATTTACAGGATAAAAAAGCTATATTTTGTTAACAGATAATCATGGACGGAAGATCAGCTATATGCGCCTCGCGGTGACAGACAGGTGCAACCTGCGCTGTTTTTACTGTATGCCTGAGGATGGCTTGAACTGGCTTTCACGTGCCGAGCTCATGACCTATGAGGAAATGCTGCGCAGCTGCAGTTTGCTTGTAAAAATGGGTATCGAAAAAATCCGTATTACCGGGGGCGAGCCCTTTGTACGCAAAGATATTATGCATTTGCTCACAGCTATATCCAGGCTGGACGGCTTAAAAGAGCTGGGCCTTACAACTAACGGTGTACTTACAGCTCCTTATGTGCCCGAATTAAGAAAGATAGGTGTACGGTCAATAAACCTGAGCCTGGATACGCTGGATGCCAACCGCTTTTTTACCATTACCCGCCGCGACGAATTTGCCAGTGTGATGACAGCCTTAGATGCCATGCTGAGCCATGATATGGAAGTAAAGATCAATGTTGTGGTGATGGATGGCAAAAATATACAGGATATTATCCCGCTGGTTGAATTGGCCAAAGAGTTGCCGGTAAGTGTCAGATTTATAGAAGAAATGCCTTTTAACGGCGATGGTCATGTGTACGATGGATTACGTTGGGATTACCTTCGCATTTTAGATGAAATAAAAAGCAAGTATCCGCAAATAAAGAAATTGGATGACCCGGCTTATTCTACTTCATACAATTATCAGGTCCCGGGGCATAAGGGTACAGTTGGTATTATAGCCGCTTATTCGCGTACATTTTGCGGCAGCTGTAACCGGATCCGCATAACGCCTCAGGGTGGGTTAAAAACCTGTTTGTATGATGATGGCGTGCTCAATTTAAAAGATTTGATGCGTGCGGGAGCTTCTGATGAAGTATTGGAGGATGCCTTGTTAACTGCTTTTAGCCACCGCCCGGCAGATGGCTGGGAAGCCGAGCGGGCACGGGTAGCCAAAACAGGCATCCACGAGTCAATGGCCACTATTGGCGGATAGTTTTTAAACTACATATATATGACAACGGTTGAAGAAGCTGAAAAACTGGTGCTTGCACAAATCAGGGATTATGGTACTCAAAGCCTCCCGTTTGAACAGGCTCTGGGTTGTGCCCTGGCCGAAGACCTGAAGGCCGATCGTGATCTGCCGCCCTTTAACCGGGTAACCATGGATGGTATCGCTATAAGATATGAAGCTATTGAGAGTGGAATCAATATTTTCCGGATCAAAGCCACCCAGGCAGCCGGTGACGAGCCGGTTCAAATCGACAGCGCCGATGAATGCATCGAGATCATGACCGGTGCTGTGTTGCCCGCTTCGGTTAATACAGTAATCCGTTATGAGGATGTGGAGATCATCGCCGGGTCGGCGAGCGTACACCCCCGCGACATAAAAAAGGGGCAGAACCTGCATTTGCAGGGCCTTGATAAAAAACAAAATGATGTTATATCAACGGCAGGACAGGTGGTAAGCCCCGCTATCATTAGTGTGGCGGCATCAGTAGGTAAAACCCACCTGCTTGTTAAAAAAATGCCGAGGGTGGTAATAGTTTCGTCAGGAGATGAATTAGTTGATGTGCATGAAACGCCGCTGCCGTACCAGATCCGCAAATCAAACAGCTATATGGTAAAAGCCGTTTTAAAACAACATGGTACCGATGCTGATATTTTGCATATCCCCGATGAGCCCGCGGTTACTGAAGAAAAGATCCAGTACTGTTTACAAAACTATGATGTACTGCTGCTAAGCGGTGGTGTTTCGATGGGGAAGTTTGATTATATCCCCCGGACGCTTGAGCAATTAAAGGTTGAAAAGTTGTTTCATAAAGTAGCCCAGCGGCCCGGTAAACCCTTTTGGTTTGGCAGGCATAATAACGGTGCATTGGTGTTTGCTTTTCCGGGTAACCCGGTAGCCACATTTATGTGCCTGCACCGTTACTTTTTAACATGGCTTAATACAGCGCTGGGCTTGCCAGCAAAAGCCGCCACATATGCGGTATTAGGGAAAGATTTTACATTTCAGCCGGCATTACAATACTATTTGCAGGTAAAGCTGCAAAGTAACGAGCAAGGCCAATTGATAGCTACGCCTGTTGAAGGAAATGGTTCGGGCGATTTTGCTAACTTAGCGGATACCGAAGCTTTTTTAGAACTTCCGGCCGAAAAGAATAATTTTAAAGCAGGAGAGGTGTTTAAGGTTTGGAGGTTTTAGTTTTTGGGATTTCACCGATTTTCTTTGTTGATTACACCGAATTTTTTGATTTGATCGAATCCATAACATAATAAGTCGCTATAAACAAACAAAGGAATCATGGCCCTAACAAATCGGTGAAATCACAATAAAAATCAGTGTGATCATAAAAAAAAATAATGTTAACCCACATAAACAAACAAGGCGATCCTAACATGGTTGATGTAACTGAGAAGCAGGTTACACACCGCACTGCTACCGCGCGCAGCATTGTTAGTTTGCCGGCAGAGGTATTTGAGCTTTTAGCAGGAAATGAATTGCAAAGCAAAAAAGGCCCCGTTTTTCAAACGGCTATCATCGCCGGTATCATGGCGGCAAAAAAAACCGGCGATTTGATACCGCTTTGCCATCCGCTGGGTTTGGATAATTGCAATGTAGCCATACATATCAACGAACAACAGGAGGTTGTTGTTGATTGTACTGCAAGCATCACCGCCAAAACAGGCGTAGAAATGGAAGCGCTGGTTGGCGCTTCAATAGCGGCACTTACCATTTATGATATGTGTAAGGCCATGAGCCATGATATAGTGATAAAAGAAACCAAACTGATTTCAAAAACAGGAGGTAAACGTGACTTTAAAAGATCATAACCAGCCATCAGGCACGCATAAAAAACACGCTAAACTGGCCCGCCCTTCAACCGGTAACTTCGGCCGTAACGAATGGGCAATTTTAGGTGGCCCCTGTACCGTGATCAAATTATTGGCCGATGATGTGATCCGTTCACTTTCACCGGTTTATAAATGTGCCTATGTGGATATGTCACATAATGATGATATTACTTTGCTGCCTGGCAGATTGGTGAGCGGCGCCTCGCTCGAATATACCGACCAGGTAAACTATCAGCAATTCAATCATCAAAACCCGGTATATCCTTATCAGCTCAAACAGCAATTTTCGTCTGCCGACCTGGTATTAGTTAATGGGAATCACCAGCAGGCTAAGGCACAGGTAGTTATTATCGACGTTAATAAAGAGGCATCTCTGCAAAAAAGGATAGGTCAGCTCAATAATGTTCAGCTTTTTCTGCTGGCCGATAACGCAAGCGAAATTCCCGACTTTATACAGGAAGTTATACCCAACTGGCATCAGATCCCAATTTTAAAAGTAGATGAACGTGAAAAGATCGTAGCCTTTTTTGAAGCCGCATTAAAGTTAGCCAAACCCGTTTTAAATGGACTGGTATTGGCCGGCGGCAAAAGTACCCGAATGGGTTTTGACAAAGGTGCGGCCAAATGGCATGGCAAGCAGCAACGGTATTATATGGCCGATTTGCTTAAAACCTTTTGTCGGGAGGTTTACATTTCCGGTCGCCCCGGCCAGCAGCAGGAAATTGACCCGGCTTATCCCGTTATTGAGGATACATTTACTGGTTTAGGACCTTATGGGGCTATTCTTTCCGCTTTTCGCGAACAGCCGGATGCCGCCTGGCTGATTATAGCCTGCGATTTGCCTTTGATGGATGAAGCTACCCTTCGCAATTTAGTTGCCTGGCGGAACAGTTCGTCGGTGGCTACGGCTTATCACAGTCCGGTAACCGATTTCCCGGAACCTTTGATAGCCATATGGGAGCCTAAAAGCTACCCTGTACTGTTATCGTTTTTGGCGCAAGGGTATTCATGCCCGCGCAAAGTTTTGATCAATAGTGATATTACATTGTTAAACGCCCCACAACAGGAGGCGCTGACCAATGTGAATACGCCTGAAGAATTGGAGAAAGTAAAATCAATGATCCACCATACAATAGTTGCTACTAATGAATCAGGATTTACAACGATATAACTGCCAAATAGCGCTGCCTGGTTTTGGCGAGGAAGCCCAGCAATTATTGCAGGAAGCCCGCGTACTGGTTGTTGGGGTAGGAGGGTTGGGCTGTCCGGCTGCACAATACCTGGCATCAACCGGAATTGGCACATTGGGCATTGCCGATTTCGACCAGGTATCGGTAAGTAACCTGCACCGCCAGGTATTGTATAACCCTGCCGATGAGGGTGAAAATAAAGCTGAAGTAGCCTGTTTACGTTTGCAGGCTCAAAACCCGGGTATTAAGCTCGTACCTCATACCATCAAAATAACATCCGATAATGTGATGGATGTTATCAGTAATTACGACATTGTACTGGATGGTACTGATAATTTCGAGACCCGTTACCTGCTTAACGATGCCTGTGTTTTGTCCCGTAAACCGCTTGTTTATGGTGCCATTTATCAGTTTGAAGGGCAGGTTGCAGTTTGGAACGTAAGCAACTCCAAAGGGGCAAATTCGCCTAATTACCGTGATTTGTTCCCCGAAGTCGATGCTACCCAGATCCCTAACTGTTCTGAAGGCGGAGTAGTACCCACACTGGCCGGAATCATCGGCTGTATGCAGGCCAATGAAGTAATCAAGTACATTACCAAAAGCGGTGAATTACTGGTCGGGAAAGTGCTGATCTTTGATGCACAAAGCATGCAAAGCCGCATCTTTAAGATTGGCCCGGTAACAAAAACGCATATCCGCAGGTTAAAAACAACTATCACCATTCCAACCATCAATGCTGATGAACTAAAAAAGCGGATCCTTTTGGATGATACGGTAGAACTTATTGACGTGCGTACCATCCAGGAGCGTGAAGCCTATGATATTGGCGGTACGCATATCCCGCTGGATGAAATAGAAGAGTACCTGGCCTATTTTACCAGTCCGAATACCAAAGTCCTTTACTGTTCATCGGGCAAACGAAGTGACGAAGCCGTAAAACTTATCCTCAAAATGATCCCAGAGGCTGATGTGTTTTCATTGGAAGGCGGGTTGGAAGAGTATAAGGTTGATTAAATGATTTCGGATTTCGGAATTTCGATTTCGGATTTTTTAATTTAAAATCTCCTATTGAAAATTGAAAAATCCAAATTTCCTAATTCCGAAATCGAACATCCCAAATCCGAAATCCTAAGGATGTGCTGCTACCCAAACATCGCCATCCTCAAAGCTTTCTTTTTTCCAGATAGGAACGGTTTGTTTAAGTGTGTCGATGATGTACCGGCACGCATCAAAAGCGGCGTCACGGTGCGCTGCTGATACGGCAATAACAACCGGTACCTCGCCAACCTGCAGCAATCCGGTGCGGTGGTGGATCAGTATTTTTTGAATGGGCCAGCGTTCAAAAGCTTGTGCGGCAATTTTGTTCATCTCGCTGATGGCCATTGGCTCATAGGCTTCAAAATCGAGCCTTAAAACTCTTTTTCCTTTGGTTGTATTGCGTACCGTGCCAATAAATACATCGATCCCTCCGGATTCGGGCGACATGATCCAGTCTATACATGACTGGATCTCCAGTGTTTGGGCCGATAGGAGGATCTGTGTTTTCATAACAATGCAAATCTATATTTTATCTGCTAATGATTTCATGAGGTATTTAGGCGATTCGGAATAACCCTGCCTGTAATAAAACCGGTGGGCGTCAGTCCTGCGTGTATGGCAGTGCACCTCTATCCTGTCGGCATTACGTTCTTTGCCAAGTTCGGTAATATAACCCTCAAGAGCTTTACCAATACCTTTGCCCCGGATGTTTTCATCAACAGAAAAACAACTGATGCGAATAAAATCACCCTTAACCACCAGCTGTGTTAAAAAATCAATAGCGATAAAACCTGCAACCTCACCTTCATCTTCATAAACCAAAACCTGCGAAGAAGATTGTCCCAACATTTTTTCAAGGTTTGCCGGCAAAAAATCTTCAGTGCCTGGATAGCCCAATTGTGTTAGCAGGTTTGATATTGCTGAATGATCGGCAAGCGTAGCGCTTCTGATAGCCATTTTTATGTTACGTTGACTGGATTTGTAATAAAATATCGGATTTGTAATAAAATATCTTGTTAGAGCTCCCACGAGCTGCCAACTAAAAACTGTAAACTGAACAGAAGTACTGCCAACTGCCCACCGATAACTGCCAACTAATTTACTGCCACTGCTACTTAAAAACTGCAAACTGATCTACCCCCCGCTTACCGGCGGAATGATCGCTATTTCGTCGCGTTCGTGAATGGTATCGCCAGGCAGGGCATATTCGTTGTTGACAGCCAGCATGTATGATGAAAGCTGCTTTAAACGCGGGTATTGTTGCTCAAGCAGGTATTTTAAATTGGAGATAGTAGCATCGTTGGTCATTTCCAGGCTAACTTCGCTGCTTCCAAATATCTCCTTAGCCACTCCAAAAGCCAGTATGTTGATCTTCATATCTCAAAAATATTCAAATTAGCTTACAAAATGAGAAACAGGTTTAAATTTAACAAATCAACATATGTAAGTTCATTAACCTTGCCGGGGTTTACATGTGTTAATGCTGTTTTTTATATAATTAATTGATTGTCAATTAAATAGTGTAAAATTGTTCGAATTTATGTTAACCCTGTTAACCCCTTGCCGGCCTAAGTTAACGGCTGTTTTGCAGACGCTTACCTCAAAAACAATTCAAACGAAGGGACTTAAACTTGCCTTCTGCATGTAAACTTGCATAAACAAACTATGCCATAAATTGTATCTTTGAGTATGTCTACGCCATCAGTTATTCATATCCCGGTTGTAAAAGTTAACGCTAACCGAAGCGCAAGGGAGGGAGATAGCATAGCCATTGAAGAACCACTTGAAATTAAACTGGAATATGGCCCTGCAGATGGCAGAGAGCTACGTAATATCTCTGTAACTATGCGCACCCCCGGTCATGATGCCGAACTGGCAACCGGTTTCGTTTTTACCGAAGGCATTATTAAAAATGCAGATGAGATAAAATCAGCTAAACACAGCTTTATAACCTGTGCCGAAAACAAGGAGAATACCATGCTGGTAACACTTGAACAGGATGTACTGCCGAACCTTCAAAATACCGAACGTAATTTTTATACCACAAGCAGTTGCGGTGTGTGCGGAAAGGGTTCTATCAGCGCTATTCGCACAGTAAGCAATTTTGCCGCTGGGGCAGATGATGGCAATGTGATCAATAGTTTGGTACTTAATCAGTTGCCAAAGATTTTGCGCGGGCATCAGCGGGTATTTGATGATACCGGCGGTTTGCATGCATCGGCTTTGTTTACTCCTTTAGGTGAGCTGTTATTATTGAGGGAAGACGTAGGCAGGCATAATGCTTTAGATAAGCTAATAGGAGCTGCTATGATGTATAACTGGCTGCCGTTGCAGCAAACAGTATTGTTACTTAGCGGCAGGGCGAGTTTTGAGCTTATTCAAAAGGCCGCGATGGCCGGCATTAGTATTATTGCGGCAGTAGGTGCGCCGTCAAGCCTGGCTATAGAACTGGCAAACGAATTTAATATTACACTAATTGGCTTTTTACGCGATGAGCGCTTTAATATTTACGCAGGCGCGCACCGGGTAATGGTCCCCGATGAGGCCGTACTAACGGCACCATCGGTGTAAACTGATTGATACCAATGAAAATAAGGATAAAAGGTAATTCATTAAGATACAGGCTCACTAAAACCGATGTAGCCAAACTGGCCGAAGAAGGTTATCTTCAGGAAACGGTCGATTTTGGCAGCCAGCAGCTTATTTATGCTTTAAGGCTGGTTGATGATGAGCATCTTTCGGCAACCTATAAGGAGAATGCCATAACACTATATGTGCCAAAAGCTGTGGCCACCGGCTTTGCCGACGACGATAAGGTAGGTTACGAAGGTAAACACGGCAGTTTGCATTTACTGGTTGAAAAAGATTTTACGTGTTTGGATGAAGTCGCCGAAGATCAGAGCGATAATTATCCTAATCCCTTAGCAGTTAAAAAGCCATGAGCAAGCAAGCAGAAAAAGGAGCGGCAGCAGAGAATCCTGAGGAATTGCTCGACCTGAAAATAACACATCCAAAAGACTGGGCGGCGGGTATCCCTGCTGTAACAGTGGCTATGGTTGATATATTAAAGGAAGCTGGTTTGGCAAGAGGTATGGAGGGTTTGTTTCATATGAACAAAAAGAGCGGCTTTGATTGCTCTGGCTGTGCCTGGCCCGACCCGGATGACGACCGTTCTCCCATCGCTGAATATTGTGAAAATGGAGCCAAAGCCCTTGCCGAAGAAGCTACTACCAAAAAGCTCACCGGAGATTTTTTCGCCGAAAATTCGGTAGCGGATCTTGCCAAACTTAACGATTATGAGATAGGGAAGAAGGGACGCATAGCCCAACCAGTATATCTGGCCAAAGGAGCTACACATTACACACCGGTAAACTGGGATTTTGCGTTTAAAAAGATAGCAGATGAGCTTAATGCTTTGGCATCGCCTGATGAGGCTGCATTTTATACATCCGGCCGTACCAGTAACGAGGCTTCATTTACTTACCAACTATTTGTGCGCGAGTTTGGTACCAATAACATGCCCGATTGCTCCAATATGTGCCATGAAAGTACCGGTGTTGGCCTTGCCGATACTATTGGCATTGGCAAAGGGACCGTCACCCTTAATGATTTTTACGATACCGATGTAATCATTATCATGGGGCAAAACCCCGGTACCAATCATCCCCGGATGCTTAGCGCGCTTGAAAAGGCCAAGCAGAAAGGCTCAAAGATCATCGCGGTAAACCCCTTGCATGAGGCAGGGTTGATGGGTTTTAAAAATCCGCAAACAGTAAAAGGCATTTTAGGTATTAAAACCCAGCTGGCCGATCTGTACCTGCAAGTAAAAATAAACGGCGACATGGCCTTGCTAAAAGCCATGGAAAAACTGCTATACAAAGCTGAGCAGGAAAATCCCGGCAAAGTCTTCGATCATGAATTTATTAAAAAGAACACTACCGGTTACGTTGCCTTTTTAGACAGCCTGAACCAATACAAGATTGATGACCTGGCTAAAGCTGCCGGTTTAACAGTGAATGAAATTACGCAGGCGGTTGATCTGATTAAAAATAAAATTCGCATCATTATTTGCTGGGCAATGGGTATTACCCAGCATAAAAACGGAGTGGATACTGTAAAAGAAATTGTGAACCTGGCTATGCTTAAAGGCGCCATTGGTAAACCCGGTGCCGGTTTATGTCCGGTGCGTGGTCATAGCAACGTACAGGGTAACCGTACCATGATGATCTGGGATAAGCCAAAACCGAAGCAGTTGGATAAACTCAAGGAAGTTTTTGGTTTTGAACCGCCGCGGGGGCATGGCTATGATGTTGTTGAATCTATCAAAGCTATGGACGAGGGCAAACTTAAAGTGTTTTTTGCCATGGGCGGCAATTTCCTTTCGGCTACACCGGATACCCTGTTTACGGCACAGGCCATGCGTAAACTTAAGCTGTCGGTACATGTATCAACCAAATTAAACCGTAGTCATCTGGTTCATGGTGAAGAAGCTTTGATACTGCCAACACTATCACGAAGTGATAAGGACCTGGTAAACGGCGAAGAGCAATTTATAAGCTGCGAAAATTCTATGGGGGTTGTCCAAATGTCGAAAGGGATGCTGAAGCCGATATCTGAACACCTGATGAACGAGAACCAGATTGTTTGTAACCTGGCCAAAGCCACATTTGGCAACCGCTCGGTTATCGACTGGGATAAATATGCTCAAAGTTATGATGCCGTGCGCGATGCGATTGCCAAAGTAATTCCCGGTTGTGAGGATTATAATCAGAAAGTCCGTTTACCCGGCGGTTTTTACCTACCCAATGCTGCACGGGAAGGCAAGTTTATCACTGAAAAGAATGGCGTTGTTATTCCTTTCAATATCGCCCCGTTGCCGAAGCATGAACTGGCTGCCGATGAATACCATATGGCCACTATCCGCAGTCATGATCAGTTTAACACCACCATATATGGCCTTGACGACCGCTACCGGGGTATTCACAATGAGCGCCGGATAATTTTGATGAACGAAAACGACATGAAAAATGCCGGTTTTAGAGCGGAGGAAAAAGTTGATCTGTTTAATTATGATGATGGTGTTGAGCGGGTAGCGAGGCTGTTTGTCGTTGTGCCTTACAATATCCCCGAAGGGAATACAGCTACCTATTACCCCGAGGCTAATGTACTGGTTCCTATCAACAGCGTTGCCGAACAAAGTAATACGCCCACATCCAAACTGGTTAATATCAAAATCAGGAAACATGTGGCTTAATAACCATTCTAAATACTTACACACTTAAAACAAAAGCGTTTACATAATACTTATCTCCTTAAAAAAGTATTATGTCATTTGATCAATATCACGAACCGGCAAATGAGCTATCCGACGAAACCCGCACCTTTGCCAGAATGATAGTTTCATTAACCGAAGAGGCTGAGGCTATAAACTGGTACGAACAGCGGATTTCTGTCGAGAAAGATAACCAGGCCAAGGCCATTATGCAAAACGCACAGCAGGAGGAGTTTAAGCACTTTGGTATGGACCTGGAGTTTTTGCTGCGCAAAAAGCCGGTATGGCGTACTACGCTGCAGGCTATCCTTTTTAAAGAGGGTGATATTGTTGAGCTGGGCACCAAAGGTGAAGAAGCGGCAGAATAATAGTCATTTTACATTTTTAATACCATTGTTTAATCATCGTTATATTAAGTTAGGGCTATTGTATTATCTTTAGCGCTTAAATTAATACGGCCCTACTATAAAAGAATATGATCTGGTACGAAGAGGATGTGAAGCAGCTGGAAATTAAGCGAACCAAGCTTGATTATGTGCCGCGGGTAATTTTTTATGGAAGCTCATCCATTCGTTTGTGGAATACGCTTGATGTTGATTTTGATGACATGCAACCGGTTAACCTGGGTTTTGGCGGTTCTACACTGGCTGCCTGTGTATGGTTTTTTGAACGTATAATGCATTCTTATAACCCCGAATCCATCGTAGTGTATGCGGGCGATAATGATCTCGGCGATGGCCGCAACCCTGAAGAAGTTTTTATATTTTTTAAGCAGCTCACTGTCGAGGTTGAGCGGCTTTTTGGTAACATTCCCTGCTATTATATATCGCTTAAGCCAAGCCTTGCCCGCTGGCCTATTGTTGAAAAGTACAGGTACACCAATAGCTTAATTGAAAACGAGATAATACACCGCCATAAAAACTGGCAGTTCATCAATATATTTAATCAGATGATAGATGCTTCCGGTAAACCAATACGAGAATATTATGATAAAGATGGTTTGCACTTGAGCAGCGCCGGTTACGCTTTGTGGAAAAAAGCTGTTTTACAGCGAATGCCGCAAAGTATCAAATTAGCTTAATATAGGGTTTACACGCATTTGTCATCTTTCAGCGGTTTAAAAGATGAAAAGAGAGTACCACAAGTGGTTCAGTCCGTCGCTTCAGCGTAATATGGAATTGCTGGTTTTTGGCCATGCGGGCGCCTCTGTCTTATTTTTTCCCACCCGTACAGCCCGGTTTTATGACTATGAAGACTGGAAAGTAATTGAAGCCTTACGCAGTAAAATTGAGGCAGGTCACCTACAGGTCTACTGTGTGGATAGCATCGACCGTGAAAGCTTTTATAATGAGTTCAGTCATCCTTACCATCGCATGGAAAGGCACCTGCATTATGAACAGTATATTTTGCAGGAGGTGGTGCCGTTGATGAAAACACTTAACGCCGCCGGTTCAATTATTTCGGCGGGTTGCAGCATGGGGGCTTATCATGCGGTTAATATTGCGTTTAAACATCCCTCGGTATTTGTGAAAGTGGTAGGTATGAGCGGCCGTTATGACATTACACAGGCTATGGGCAATTTCCGTGACCTGTTAGATGGCTACCGTGATGAGAATGTGTATTTCAACATGCCCAACCAGTTTTTAAATAACCTGCATAGCCCCGAAATTATTGACCAGATCAAACGCCTTCAAATTATCCTGGCGGTGGGTGAGGAGGACGCATTTTTGGAAGATAATAAATACCTAAGCACAGTACTGGCCAGCAAAGGTATCCAGAATAGCCTGTATATCTGGCATGAGGAAGCACACCGCGCCCGTTACTGGCGCAAAATGGTACAACTGTATTTCTAAAAGCAAAACACTTTCCTATTTGTTATCAGCTGTAAATCTAAAAAGCTATGGGTACTATTGAACTGGTACAGGGCGATATCACAAAAATTAAAGCTGATGCCATTGTAAACGCGGCAAACACCTCGCTCATGGGCGGCGGCGGTGTCGACGGTGCTATACATCGTGCCGGAGGGCCAGAGATACTGGAAGACTGCCGTAAGATAGTAGCCCGGCAGGGCGGCTGCAAAACCGGACAGGCTGTGATTACAACCGGCGGTAAGTTGCCGGCTAAATATGTGATCCACACGGTTGGCCCCGTTTACAATGGCGGTAAAAGAGGTGAGGACGAACTGTTGCAATCCGCTTATTTAAATAGTTTGAAGCTTGCGGCAGAAAACGACGTGCATACTATAGTTTTTCCTAATATCAGCACTGGCATTTATCATTTTCCAAAGGACAGGGCTGCGGCAATCGCTGTTAAAACGGTTAAAGATTTTTTGGCAGATAACGAAGTAGTTGAGAAAGTCATATTTGTCTGCTTCGATAACGAAAATTACAGCTTGTATAATAAGCTGCTTACTTAGCAGCAGACTGTGCTTATCCCTTATATGTTGCAGACCCAGACTTACGAAGTTTCTAAAACTTCGTAAGTCTTCACAGGTTAAAATAATCTGGAATTTGTCAACCCAATGCTAAGTGCATAAATTGCAACTATGCATCCTGCTTTAAAACAACATCTTGAAGATAAATTAATCCTCTCGCCTGAACATGAGCGGCTGATTGCTAATTGTTTTAAAACCCGTTTTACCAAACGAAACGAGATACTGGTTGAAAAGGGGAGTATCGCAAAGCATTTATATTTTGTGGTAAAAGGATGCCTCCGCGTGTTTTTAACCGATGATGAGGGCAACGAATCAACCCGGTTCCTGATATTTGAAGGGCGCATGGGTACCGCGTTCCCGAGTTTCATATTGAAAGAGCCCTCTGTTGCATCTATTCAAAGCCCCGAGCCATCAGAATTATTGGTATTGAGCTATGCGGATCGCGACTTGCTTCTTCAGGAGATCCCCGGTTTTGAAACTATGTACCGTACGGGTCTTGAGCTTGATTATATCGCATCAATTCAACGGATAGAAAGCCTTATTACTATGGATTCAAAAGCCCGTTATAATATCCTGATGCAAACCCAGCCCGAAATTATCAAAAGACTGCCCAATAAAATAGTTGCCGATTACCTTGGCATTTCGCAGGAAACCCTGAGCCGCCTTAAATCAAAAAAGTGATTTATTGACTATTGTCAATCTTTTTGACTCATTAAATGTCTTGTTTTGTGATATAAACGCCAAACATTATGTGGAAACAAGCCTTCACCATTATTATAATTTTGCTATCAGGCCATCTCGCGATTGCCCAAAACTTAGGCGAGCGTACTTTCAATTTTAAGGACGAAAGCCGCAATAACCGCCCGGTGGTTACGGAAATCTGGTATCCAACTGGTGATACATTAAAGGCTGCGGATAAGCACTTTTCGCCCTTTTTACGACAGCCAACAGTTCGTAATGGTAAGCTTTCGGCAAATAAACTGCCGCTTATCCTGCTCTCTCATGGTACAGGCGGCGGCCGGTTAACTTTGGAGTGGCTGGCCCAGGCCATAGCAAACAGCGGTTGTATAGTTGCTGCTGTCGATCATTACGGCAATACCTATGATCATAAAATTCCCCTTGAATTTGTTAAGCCATGGGAACGTCCGCTGGATATTAGCTTCGCCCTTACATCCTTACTGAATAACGCCGAAGTTGGCCCACTTATCGATCAGCAAAAAATAGGGGCAACCGGTTTTTCATTCGGAGGCTACACCATGATCGCTCTTGCCGGTGCAAAGCTCGATTTTGAACAGGCCCGCAACTATTACAAAACCACAGGTCGCAAAGAGCTGGAAATCCCCGAATTTCCGGGCTTGGTAAAATTACTGGACGATAGCTCCATGATCGCCGACTCTAAACATGTGCCCCCGCTAAAAGATAACCGGATCAAAGCATTCTTTTCCATATCGCCTGCCTTAGGCTTTGGCTTTACCCGTAAAGAGCAGGTAGCTGATATTAAAGGCGCCTTGTATATTGTAGGCTCACAAAGTGATAGCATAGCACCGGTTAAAACCAATGCAAGGCATTATCATCAGCTAATCGGTAAATCAAAATATACAGAGCTGCCCGGTAAGGTTGGCCATTACGTAATGCTCGGTGAGGCCATTGACGCCATAAAAAAGGAAGCCCCGATATACTTTACCGATGATCCTTCAGTTAACAGGCATGCCATTCACTTACAGGTGGACAGCTTGGCTGTCGGCTTTTTTAAGACGGCGTTAAAGTATTAACCGGCCGGTAAAATTTAACAAAACCTTATCATTAGGCTAAAAACATTTTTATCGTGCAGGAGTTGATAGTTAAATCTGAATCGTAGAATTTTTTCCTGCCGATACTATGAAAGCTTTTGTGTTAGGTTTGCTTATCACACTTTTTGCCGGTGTTAATGCCGGCGCGCAACCAAAAAATGTAAGCGGCGTTTACGCCGGTATTGAAATAACCTTACCTGTTACTATGGGGGGAGGCATGGGCCGCAGTGATGTTGTTTTCCAGTTAAGGCCCGATGGTACTTTTAACGATTTGCTTGAAAAGCCCGATTGGAAAACACATGTTGCAGGCCGTTACCAGGTACAGGGCAATACGCTCAAATTGCAGTATCTCAAAGGCGCCAAACAGGAATATAAAATTGAATCTGACGGCGATATCGATGCAGGTTCTTTCAGTATTTTAAAGCTCAATACCGCCGATAGGGTACCTGCCGGTTATTATCAATTTACACATGCAAGTAGCATGGGAGGCGGGAATACCGGGCAGGTATTTGTTGGCACATCGGGCTCAAAAGGCCTTTATTTTGACGGGAAGGGTAATTTCAGTCAAAATAGTTCTTCGGCCACTATGGTATCGGGTGAAGGCATTGGCGGCGGCGGAAGTCGCAAAGACAGTGGAGCAGGTACCTATACTATTAAAGATGGCATACTTACATTAACTTATAATACGGGTAAAACCGAAACGCATAGTTTCTTTTGCCGCCCTGGTGAAAAGCCGGTAATGGCTGCGATAGACGGCAATATTTATTTTATGGAGGATAAAGCACCCGAAAGCGCGTCATCCTCATCTAAAACAACATCCGGGTCTTCCGGCAATACCAAAACAACTGCCGAAAACCAGAGAGCTGAAACCGGTGATAATGATGCTGCGGGTTTATTAAACAAAGCTGCCGAAGTTCATGGCGGTGCAAAGCTCAATGCAATTAAAACCATGCAGATCTCCGCTAAAATGACGGGCCTCGATTTTACTATTAAGATTGACCTGCCCGCTCATCGTGTCCGCTCTGAGATTCGCAAAGGTGGGAAGTTATTACAGGTTGAGCAAATGGAAGGTGATAATGGCTGGCAATGGCGTGATGGCAATAAAAAAACGTTGTCAACACCGCGTTTAGTGCAATTGAAACAAGGCTTCCGCTCAGGGGCATTATTGTTCAGGAAAGAGAACCTCGACCATATTCAAAATGTTAAGGCACAGGAGGGTAAAAATAACATGATGATAGTGAGCTATAGTTTTGACGGCGTAACCAGTTTTGCTGTGTTAGATGTTAAAAATCAGCTGGTTGGCGAAGGTACTAAAGTAGGTTCGGTAGTGCAGATATCGGCTTTTACCGGTTTTAAAACGGTTGATGGTATTGTTTTCCCTGCCTCCGAATTACAAACCGAGGGTGCACAAAAAAGCAGCATTACCTATAACGATTATAAAATAAATCCTGCCTTTACCGAAGCTGATTGGGCAGATGCCCATTAAGGACATTGCCACGGAGGTTTTTGATAACTGCCGCTATCTCGCTACCTTCCCGGCAGATGTCATAAATGATTTAGCGTTAAAATTAGAAGATACGCAAATGCCAGGCTGGATGAGTGCCTGTGAAATTAGGGCTACAGGTTACTTTAAGCTCATTTAAGAACTAAATGTATTAAATAAAGGTTGTGACTATGCAAGTGACAGGTTTAAACTTCATCACTCAAACGATATAGTTAAAATATACGGCCCCGGGCATGGCTGCGCCCACACAGGTTTATATATTTGAAGTTCCAACTCCAATATAACCACATGAGAATTAATTACTATCTGCCGCGGGTATTTGTGGCATCTGCTTTATCTATTAGCTTTAGCCTGGCAGCCTCTGCACAGCAAAAGAACATCTATCATAAAGGCTGGATAGATTTTAACAAGAACGGTAAAATGGATGTGTTCGAAGATCCTTCACAACCAATCGACAAACGCGTGGCCGATTTAATTAGCCAGATGACCGTTGAAGAGAAAACCTGCCAAATGGCTACCCTTTATGGTTATAAGCGTGTGTTAAAGGACGAAATGCCCGTCCCTAACTGGAAAAATGAAGTGTGGAAAGATGGCATAGCCAATATTGATGAAGAACTGAATAATCTTACTTCGCATACTGATGATGCGCCTACACAATATTCATACCCGTTTAGTAAACATGCATCGGCCATTAATAACATTCAAAAATGGTTTGTTGAGGAAACCCGTTTAGGGATCCCGGTTGATTTCACCAATGAGGGGATTCACGGCCTTAACCATGACAGGGCCACGCCGTTGCCCGCGCCAATATCCATAGGTAGTACTTTTGATAAGGAACTGGTATACCAGGCAGGTAGAACCGTTGGCCGCGAGGCTAAAGCTTTGGGCTATACCAATGTTTACGCCCCCATACTTGACCCCGCCCGCGACCAACGCTGGGGCCGTGTGGTTGAATGTTATGGCGAAGACCCTTTTCACATTGCCGAAATGGGCAAGCAGATGGTGCTGGGCATCCAGGAAGGCGGCGTAGCGTCAACCCTTAAGCACTTTGCTGTGTACAGCGTGCCTAAAGGAGGCCGTGATGGCAGTGCCCGTACCGATCCGCATGTCGCTCCGCGCGAAATGCACCAGCTATATTTGTATCCCTTCCGCAGGGTGATCCAGGAGGCGCATCCAATGGGGGTAATGAGCAGTTATAATGATTGGGACGGCGTTCCAATAACTGGCAGCTATTACTTCCTTACGCAGCTTTTACGTCAGCAATTTGGCTTTAATGGCTATGTGGTAAGCGATAGTGAGGCTGTTGAGTTTCTCTATTCAAAACATCATGTTGCTGCCGATTACAAGGAGGCTGTAAGGCAGGCTGTTGAGGCTGGCCTTAACGTGCGTACTAATTTCACTATGCCGCAAACCTTTATTATGCCTTTGCGCGAGCTGATCAAAGAAAACCGTATCTCCATGAAGATCATCGATACCCGTGTTGGCGAGGTATTGAAAGTGAAGTTCAGGTTAGGTTTGTTTGATAGCCCTTATGTTAAAGACCCTAAAGCTGCCGATAAAATAGTGCACACAGATGCGGATAAAGCCATGAGTCTGAAAATGAACCGAGAGTCGATGGTATTGCTGAAAAATGCAGGCAATCTGCTGCCGTTGGATAAAAAGAAATATTCTAATATCCTGGTAACTGGTCCGCTGGCTAAGGAAACTAACTATGCGGTGAGCCGGTATGGTCCATCGCACAACCCGGTTATTACCGTGTTTGACGGTGTTAAAAATTACGTAGGCAGCGATGCCAAAGTAAGCTATGCTAAAGGCTGTGACATGATTGATGCTACCTGGCCGGAGAGCGAAATTATTGAAACACCGCTAACCGCCCAGGAGCAGGCAGGCATTGATTCGGCGGTTGCACAGGCTAAACAATCGGATATTGTGATTGCTGTGGTAGGCGAGGATGTTGACCGTGTTGGCGAAAGTTTATCGCGTACGGGTTTAAACCTGCCGGGCAGGCAATTGAAGTTGATCCAGGCTTTGCAGGCTACCGGAAAACCTGTGGTAATGGTGATGATCAACGGGCAGCCGCTTACCATCAACTGGGAAAATAAATACGTGCCGGCCATTTTAGAGGCTTGGTTTCCGAGCGTACAAAGCGGGCAGGTGATCGCCGAAACCTTATTTGGCGATAATAATCCCGGTGGAAGGTTGCCGATCACTTTCCCAAAAACAACAGGTCAACTGGAATATAACTTCCCTTTTAAACCATCGTCACAGGCAGAGCAGGGCGGACAGAACAGCTGGGGCAAAACCAGTGTGAAGGGTGCTTTGTACCCTTATGGTTACGGGTTAAGCTACACCACATTTGAGTACAGCAACCTGCAGGTATCGCCCGAAAAAGGCAATTCTCAGGGACTTATACAGGTTAGTGTTGATGTAACCAACACCGGGCAGCGCAAAGGCGATGATGTGGTGCAGCTTTACCTTAAGGATGAGGTAAGCAGCGTTACTACTTACGAGTACGATTTGCGTGGCTTTGATCGCGTTACACTAAATCCCGGCGAGAAGAAAACAGTGCAGTTTACCTTGCACCCTGATGATTTGGCCCTGCTGGATAAAAATATGAACTGGACTGTTGAGCCGGGTAAATTTATGGTGATGATAGGCAGTTCATCTGTTGATATCAAATTGAAAAAAGAGTTTGAGATAGAATAAAAGAGATGCTTATGACTTACGAAGTTTACAAAGCTTCGTAAGTCTGGTATCTATTAAGCAGAAGGGATGCTTTTACAAATGATTTTTTTGAATAAGTATACCAGATTTGGTCAAGCGTGACTATCTTTATACTAAGTATAGTTTTGCTTTAATTTTATATAAACATCTCTGCTAAACCTTGTAAAAACATCCCTTATGATCTTAGATGATACCTGGGTATCGGTAGAAGCCGTATCCGACGATGATATTCCGTTGCTGGTCCGCTACAGACCCAATTTATCAAACTTTTTTGAAACTGGTGTTTACCTGCAGCGGATGGATGTAACCTGGAACTATGAATCATTTGATCCGTCATTGTTGCCCCCAGCTGATGAAATGTTGCTGATGGAACAGGTGGAGGATGCTTTAGTCGATCTGCTTGAAGATGATCATCAAAGCATACTGGCCTTTGTATTTACCGGCGAAAATGAACGCTGGTGGGCCTGGTATACCACAGATATTGAGGAAGCAGGCGACAGGTTAAACGATGCCTTATCCGAATTTGATGAACTCCCTATCAACATCACCGTTATTGACGACCCCGACTGGGAAGAATATTTTGGTGTAATGGAAGATTTTGGAGAGAATGGGGAGTAAACGATTGCCCCCGGTTAAACGTTAATTCTGATGCCCGTTTGGCCGTTCCAGTTTCTGAAATGGTATTTTGAGGATATTCAAAAACTTGCCGGTAGTTTCTTTATCCATATGGGTATCAATGCCAAACCGGGTATTTTCCTGTTCAAGTTCTCCAAAAGTGCCAAAAAGCCTGTCCCAAATACTTAGTACATCGCCGTAATTGCGGTCGGTATGTGGTAGTTGATAATGATGGTGTACATGGTGCAGGTTAGGAGTTATAAAAATCAGGCCAACAATTTTGTTAACACGTTGTGGTAACCTGAACTCGGTATGGGCCAGGATATTAAATAATGATTGAAAAGTTTGCCTCAATACCAAAACGCCAATTGCCGGGCCGCAAATAAATACCCAAAGCATTAAGCAACAGGTGCGCACACAGGTTTCGCCGGGATGTTCACGTACTGTGGTTGAAACGTCGACGTGAAGATCACTGTGATGTACGAGGTGAAATTTCCAAAGGGGATCTATTTTGTGCATTACCACGTGATAAACGTATTCGCAAAGGTCAAGCAGCATGAAAAGGCTGATGTAATAAACCCACTTATTGTGATGACCGGGTATGTAATTGATCAATCCCCAATGATGTGCGTTGGTCCAGCCAACTATGAGTAAAACAATCGTGGTAAGTAATAGTTGGATAGGGAGGGCTGTGAAAATGAACAGCAGGTTGGTTTTATTGTGCTGCCAGCGTTTTTTTACCGAAATCATACCAGAAGCAACGCAGACTTCCATCAGCCACAGTGAGCAGATAATAAAACCATATAAAGCAACTTGCACAGCATCCTGATGCCGGTCGAGGAATTGGGTAATAGTCATTCTTAAATTAGTAGGGTAATCGCCTTTGATATTAGAAGGCAATTAGAATGCAATATCTTTTTTTTGAATGAATGTTTGATGAAGTATGTTAAGCGGTTGTTAAAACAGTGTGATCAATTGAGCTTAAATAATTCGCGCCCGGCTATTTAAACAAAAAAACAACATACATTTATCCTATGAAAATCCCGAAAATTACTGGCATCATTGATAGGCGTATTTTGGTGAATTTTATAGTAGATGCAGATGTGGCTAAAAAAATAGTGCCGCCACCATTCAATCCTAAACTTATTAGGGGCAAGGCTATTGCCGGTATATGCTTAATTAGGCTTAAACAAGTGCGGCCGAAGGGGATGCCGACATTTTTGGGCGTGGGATCAGAAAATGGCGCACATCGTATCGCTGTAGAATGGGAAGAAAACGGTGAATTGAGTGAAGGAGTTTATATTCCGCGCAGAGATACATCGTCTTTATTTAACACGGTTGCCGGTGGCAGGGTATTTCCCGGCAGGCATTTCCAGGCGAAATTTGACGTTAATGAGCACGACGACCAATATCACGTGGCTTTCACAAGTTCGGACGGAACGGTGATTAGTGTGGATGCAAAAGTTGCTGATCAACTCAATCCGGATTCGATATTCGGGACGCTTGATGTAGCTTCTGATTTCTTTAAGGCCGGGGCAACCGGATATTCACCCAATGGCAATAAGTATGAAGGGTTAGTGTTATATACCGATAACTGGAAAGTACAGTCGCTTGAAGTGAGTGCTGTTAAATCAAGCTTTTTTGAAGATGAAAGTGTTTTTCCGAAGGGTTCAGTAACGTTTGACAATGCGTTACTTATGACCAATGTTCAGCACGTTTGGTCATCTGGCTGTGATAAACCGATGGCTGTAAATACTTAATTACCGCTTTTAAATATCTTTGCGCTTACGCAAATGAAATTATCAGCTACAGAACAATCCACGGGCGGCGATCTGCTGCTGCTTATCAATGAAAAACATTTCGACAGGATGTTTTTTACCCGCGATCGTCAGCATAAATACCTTACCATAGCCTGGAACCGTGGCGAAAAGCAAACTGTAACCATCGATGAGGTGGATTATGACTTTCTGCCCAACACCATTCTGCCCCTAATGGTTAACCAATCTTTCCGTTTTGAGCGGCCTGAAGATATAGTAGCCTGGCAGTTTAACCGCGATTTTTATTGCATTGTTGATCATGACGAAGAAGTAAGCTGTGTGGGTTTCCTGTTTTATGGTAGCTCCGACCAGGTTTTTGTTACCCTTGACGAAGCCATGCAGTTTAAACTGCAACGCCTGTTGGATATTTTTATAGAAGAGTTTGAAACGGCAGATAATATCCAGATAGATATGCTAAGGATGCTGCTGAAGCGGCTTATCATTATCGTAACCCGCCTTGCCAAGGCGCACAGCGGGCCTCGTGAAGTTTTGGCCGATGAAAAATTTGGTACCATTCGTAAGTTTAATTTGTTGGTAGAGAATAATTACCGTGAACACCATACCGTGGCTTATTATGCGCAGCAGTTAAATAAATCGCCTAAAACGCTTTCTAACCTTTTTGCCCTGTATAACCATAAGACGCCTTTACAGGTGATACAAGAGCGTTTGATTATTGAGGCGAAGCGCCTGTTGTATTATACTGATAAATCGGCCAAGGAAATTACTTATGAATTGGGTTTTGATGACGCAGCTTATTTTAGCAATTTCTTTAAAAAACACACCTCATTTTCACCAACCGATTTCAGAAATAATAAGGTTTTAGTTGCCGAAAGGAAATAATTACAAGTACCCGGGAAATTTGCCCATTCCGCAGGGCTGCTAAAGTTGCCACCTTTGTATTGTTAATTCAAAACAACAAAAATTAACATTACAAAAATGAAAACTTTCACAATTCCAACAAGAGAACAAGTTACTCCAGAAAATCAGGCTATATTTGATACATTAACAAAAGTAGTAGGCCGCGTGCCAAACCTGTTTGCAGTTTTTGCAACTTCAGATCATGCGCTGGCTAACTATATAACCCTTTCAAACGGTAAAACATCATTACGTGCTAAAGAAAAAGAAGCCGTAAACCTTATCGTAAGCCAGGTAAATGATTGTGCTTATTGTTCTGCTGCACACACTGCCATTGCTAAAATGAATGGGTTTAATGATGACCAGATCGTTGAGATCCGTGGCGGTTCAGCTTCGTTCGATGCAAAAATTGATGCTTTAGTTAAGGTAGCTAAATCAATTACCGAAAATAAAGGCCATGCCGATCATCAACTGGTTGAAAACTTTTACGCTGCCGGTTATACACAAGCTAACCTGATTGACGTAGCCGTAGCAGTGGGCGATAAAACAATTACCAACTATGTATACGCCTTGACCCAGGTGCCGGTTGACTGGCCTGCTATTCCTGAACTGGTTAAATAATATCCCTGATTTATAATTATAGTTTACACCCTTATGCCCGCCCTGCAGTGCAGGGCGGGCATAAGTATTTATCTTTAAATTGTTTACATCATGAACTTTGCACGTTTTGCTTTTACCGATGGTGTTAAAAAGCTGCAGGAAAAATATGGCAGCCGTAGTAGTTATGCCCGCATGGAAAGCCTCATGGCTGATAAAGATGGCATTACCGAACCTGAACAAATGTTTATTGAAAGCCGCGACAGTTTTTATATGGCCAGTATAGGCGAAAACGGCTATCCATATATTCAGCACAGGGGAGGGCCTGCCGGTTTTATTAAAGTGATAGATAACCATACGCTTGGCGTGGTCGATTTCAGGGGCAACAAGCAGTACATTTCGGTTGGTAATGTACTGGAACATCCGCAGGTGTCTTTATTTTTGATGGATTATCCGCATAAAACAAGGCTCAAGATCTATGCAGATGCCCATATTGTTGAACTTGCCGACAATCCCGAATTATTTGACCTGATTGATCCCGCTGAGTACAAACATACACCTGAAAGAATGCTCGTTTTCGATGTAAAAGCATTCGACTGGAATTGTCCGCAGCATATTACACCGCGCTACACCGTTGAGGAAATTAAGGAAGCCTTCGCACCGCAAAATGAATATGTGCTTAAATTGGAGTACGAAATAGCTAAGCTAAAAAAGCAACTGGAAGAAAAATAAGCAGCTTTGATAAATAGACCACAATAGTTTACCTTTAGTGCTGCTAAACTTATTGCACAATGTTAATAGTATTAAAAAAACGTATCCGGTTTGATGTAATAGGTGCATTTATTTTAATGCTGTTAATGGGTACTTATGTTATTGACAGGATTTTATTGTTAGCAATACAACCTTATTTACGGGAATATTATGATAAACTAATAGCTAACCGACCACATTCACTCGATGCGAATAAGTTGGTTTATATAATTCTCTTTCTCCGGGGATACTATATGTTAGTATTTTTTATTATCTCGTTCATTACTTTTTTAATTATCCGTTTCAATCTACGCTTCAGACAGTTTTTGCGGGAGTTCGGCTATGCATTGCTGATTACTTTTGTGGTTGATGTTATAGTTGTATCTACGATGCGCTTTACATTAAAGATAATTCCATGAGTAGTATCAATCAACAAATAATTCCCATGCTTGCCTACGAAGATGGTATTGCGGCCATGAACTGGTTGTGCGATGTTTTTGGTTTTACTGAAAATATGCGGATGATGGATGAAGTTGGCCGCCTTGCTCATGGGGAGCTCAAAATGGGCGAAAGCCTGGTTATGCTGGCTGAACCCTCGCCTCACTATCAGGGGCCATTACATCACGCTCAAAATTGTAATATTGCTGCAAAATGGAGCACTGTTCCATATATTATTAACGGGGTTTTGGTGTACGTCGATGATGTTGAACAGCATTACAGAACTGCTAAAAGTAAAGGCGCAAAGATATTAAGTGAATTGGAATATGGCTTTCCCGGCACCCGCTATCGTGCTGCCGACCTGGAGGGGCAGCGCTGGATGTTTATGCAAATTGAAAGAGATTAAACCAACTTATGACTACGCTGTTCCATTTATTGTTTGTTGTAATTAAATCATCCATTCTTGGGTTGCTTTATACCCCGGTAGTCTGGTTTTTATGGGTGCTGTTTTTAAAAGCACAAAAAAAGTATACCGGCTTTAAATGGTTCAGCGTATTTGCAGTTTATAAAATTGTCAGTATATCGCTGATCGTGTTTTCCTTTACCTATTATGGCAATCATGGCCTCGGCGATGAATCCCGGATTCCTTTGGGGCATGGAGAAGAGCGACCAGTTTGCTTATTTTGTGCCTAAAGGGAAAAGTGAACAAATCCATGTGGATACTTATCTTTTAAAAGGCGACAACCTTTGCATGTCGGTTGATTCGGGATATAAAGTTTATAACTTAAGAACTAAAGGTGTTGTTAATTTCAGTGATGAGCCAATGTATAACGCTTTTGCTGTTTCATACGGTTTACCATTATCGCGGCATTTAAAAGATTTCAGATCGCAATATGATGAATACTGGAACGGATGGCGGTTTTGGCTGCTGCCATAGTAAATTATTGGGTTCAAATAGCCGGGATGGCAAGTTTTAATCAAAACTTTCGCATATTTTATATCGTACACCAATATAATAGATATTTTTGTGCGTTGTAGGCAAAAGGCACATTAATGGTGTCCATGTACATACAACAGGTTTACTGTAATATTTACAGTTGTACTTATTAACTTTATTTTTAATTTTATAAAATTCAGAACACTAAGGTGTTGCCTGTTATAAACCAAACTATAATAATTGTTGATGGAACTTACGAATAAAGGGGTAAAAGGCAGCCAGTTAAAAAATATGATCATTAAAAGGCTTTATTTTAATAAGGCCATGTCGTGTGCCGGATTAAGTGAGTTATTTGATAAAAGTATCCCGTCTATAGCCAAAGCTATAAACGAGTTAATGCACGAGGGTTTTGTGGTTGAACAGGGGTATGCCCCTTCAAGCGGCGGCCGTCGCCCGTTAATGTATTCGGTAAAGTCAAGCGCTATGCACATTTTAGCTATCGCGCTCGATCAGCTCACCGCCCGTATCCAGATGTTTGATCTGCTGAATAATCCGGTTGCCGATATGCTTACCTTTGAGCTTAAACTACTCAATAACCCCGAGGCGTTGCCCACGCTGGTTGAGCAGATTAACAACTACATAGCAAACAGTGGGATCCCTAAAGATAAGATTGCCGGAATAGGCATCGGTATGCCCGGCTTCATCAATATCACCGAAGGTATCAATTATACCTACCTTGATGCCGGCGGACAAAGCTTAACTGCCTACCTTACTTCCAAAACAGGCATCGCCACTTATATCGATAATGATTCGAGCCTGATAGCCCTTGCCGAACAAAAATTTGGTATTGCCAAATCACAGCAGGAAGTTATGGT
The DNA here is from genome assembly GCF_059491465.1 of Mucilaginibacter sp. Mucisp73. Taxonomy (NCBI): domain Bacteria; kingdom Pseudomonadati; phylum Bacteroidota; class Sphingobacteriia; order Sphingobacteriales; family Sphingobacteriaceae; genus Mucilaginibacter; species Mucilaginibacter sp. Mucisp73. The sequence goes on from NZ_CP168507.1 coordinate 1,527,865, forward strand.
AATAAACCTGGGCTGGGGCATTGGCCTTGGGATGATCGTAAATGGAAAACTGTTTCGCGGTCATAACGGTTTTGCAGGCGAGCTAAGCCATATCCCGCTATCGGAAGATGGTTCCCTTTGCGAATGTGGTAAACGTGGCTGCCTGGAAGCCGAAGCATCATTATTGGTAGTTGCTCAAAAAGCCATAGCAGGTATCAAAAAAGGCCGTGTAACCAGCTTAAAATATAATGAGGAAGATCACTCCAAACTAATGGGAGATGCCCTGATAGAGGCTGCCAATAACGGTGACCAGTTTGCGATTGAACTATTATCGGATGCGGGTTATAAAATAGGGAAGGCCCTGGCCATCCTTATCCACATCATGAACCCCGCCATCATTGTATTAAGTGGTCGCGGAGCTAAAGTTGCCAAGATATTGATGGCCCCGATACAACAAGCCCTTCACAAGTACTGTATCCCGCGCCTGGCAGGCGGTACCGAACTATTAGTATCTGAACTTGGATTTGATGCTGAGTTAATTGGTGCGGCTGTGTTGGTAATGGAAAACTTTGACAGGGTGGTGAAAAGCAAAGCTGCTAAAGCGGCTAAGCACGCCGCGGCATAAGAATGGTCTGAATCAGAATTTACAGAATTTTTAAATTAACAGAATTAATTTCTTTACCCTGGTATGCAAGCTTCAATTCTGTAACTTCTTAAGTTCTGTAAATTATGCTCAGGCAAACACCCTTCCCGAGTAATCCATCGCTTCTTTAAATTTATCCATATTAAGCCCTGTGGGCTCATTTTGTATTTTAAGGTAACCTATCAGGTTTTCGGTGGCAATGTTGCCTGTGAGATCGTCTTTGGCCATTGGGCAGCCTCCGTAGCCTTTTATTGCAGTATCGAAACGCTTGCAACCGCTTTGGTAGGCTGCGGCTATTTTAGGTTGCCATGTGTCAGGAGTGGAATGCAGGTGAATGCCAAACTCGGTATTGGTGAATAAACGGCAAAGGTTGGGGTAAATGCCACTGATCTGTGCCGCATCTGCAATGCCTATAGTATCAGCAAGGGCAATATTCTTTATTCCCTCGGCTATCATTTTTTCCGCCCATTGTTCAATGATGCTGGTATTCCATTCATCGCCATAGGGATTACCAAAACCCATAGAGAGGTATACCAATAATTGTTTGTCGTTTTCACCACACAATTCATTTATCCGCTGTACGGTTTCAAAAGCCTGCTCAATGGTTGAGTTTGTATTTCTAAGCTGAAATGTTTCGGATATGGAAAATGGATAACCAAGGTAACTGATCTCTTCATGTTTAGCCGCGTCTTCTGCCCCGCGATAGTTGGCTATAATAGCTAATAGCTTTGACCGAGTATTACTCAGATCGAGTTTCTTTAATACCTCCGCTGTGTCCTGTAACTGGGGGATAGCCTTGGGCGATACAAAGCTGCCAAAATCTATCGTATCAAAACCCACCTGTAAAAGCAGGTTAATGTATTCCGCCTTTATATCGGTAGGAATAAAATCATGAATGCCCTGCATGGCATCGCGGGGACATTCGGTTATTTTGATGCTCATTTTTGGAAATCTTAGGTTTTAAGTCCTAAGTCAAAAGTCATCAATTTAGTTTACAAAACGCTAAACTTCCAACTTAAAACTTTTGACTTAAGCCTTAGAACCCGAGATTTTAGACTCCGGACTTAAGCTAATCAACCGTATTAGGCAAATGCTGATCCTCAGTTAAGCCTTCACGCTCAAATTTGCGGATAATAAGCCTTGTACCGCCATTATAGGTTACATAGCTCGATACCCAGTTAATGAATACAATCACCTTATTACGGCCGCCTAAAAGCGATATCAGGTGCACAAACATCCATACAAGCCATGCAAAAAATCCCTGGAATTTTACTTTGCCCAAATCGGCCACCGCCTTATTGCGGCCAATGGTTGCCAATGAGCCTTTATCGTTATACTTAAACGGCGAGGTTTGTTCGCCGTTAATGATATGAATGATGTTTTTAGCCACGTGCTGGCCCATTTGTATCGCTACCTGCGCTACGCCGGGGTGTCCCTTAGGGGTTTCATCGGTGATCATAGCTGCAACGTCGCCAATTGCAAATACGTTGTTAAAGCCGGCAACGCGGCCAACGCTATCCACTTTTATTCTATTTCCACGTTCAATAACCTCTTTATCAAAGCCATCGGGCACAACACCCATAACCCCGGCACTCCAGATCACATTTTTGGTGCGAATGCTTTTACCACCTTCAAATTTTATTTCCTCGCCATCATAGCTTTCAACCTTTACTCCGGTTAGCACTTCAACGCCCATATTGGTCAGAAAGGTGCGGGCCGCGTTGGATGCCTGGTCGGAGAAGGGGCCAAGTACTTTCGGTAAAAAATCGACCAGGTACACCTTCATGTCCTCCTTTTTAAGTTCAGGGTAGTCTTTAGTCAAAACGTGATTACGAAGCTCGGCCAGTGAGCCTGCAAGCTCAACACCCGTTGGGCCAGCGCCTACCAGTACAAAAGTAAGGTAGGGATCGCGCTCGGCCTTACCTACTTTAAGCAGGGCTTCTTCAATGTTCTGCAAAATAGAGTACCGGAGGTTCAACGCCTCAGGGATCGACTTCATCGGCATGGAATAATGCTCGATATCTTTATTGCCAAAAAAGTTGGTTGTTGAGCCGGTAGCAATCACCAGGTAATCATAGGCAATATTACCAATGGTGGTTTCGAGCATGTTGTTATTGGCATCAACCCTGGTTACCTCGGCTATCCTGAACCTGAAGTTCTTTTGACTGGCAAAATTCTTCCGCAGGGAAAAAGCTATCGACTCCGACTCGAGGCTGCCCATGGCCACCTGGTACAACAGGGGCTGAAATGTATGGTAGTTGTGCTTATCCAGCATCAAAACATCTACGGGTTTGTCCTTTAGTTGTTTTGCTACCTGCAGACCGCCAAAGCCGCCGCCTACTATCACTACTAAAGGAAATTTGGAATTATTGGATGTATTCATGAGCAGGTTATTATTTAAAACTTATTCTCTTACAGACCTTGTGATCTATATAAAGAGGTTGCACAATCACCGTGCCGCCAATTATAATGTAGTTTAAAGTACAGTGCAATTATACTTGATTGTTTGCGATATGCAACACCAACTGTCGGCTGTTTTGCGTGTTTTTAGCAGCGATTTTCCTGTAACAAAAAAGGCCCCAAATTACTTCGGAGCCTTTCAGTTATTTAAACTTTATTTTATTTAAGGTCTTTTTTCCCAAAGTCGACGATCACCGGTGTTGCCACACAGATCGACGAATATGTACCGAAAAGAACACCTATCAATAACGCGAATGAGAAGCCTTTGATCACGTCGCCACCAAAGATGAACAATACTAACAATACGAATACCACGGTTAATGCAGTGATAATTGTACGGCTTAATGTACTGTTGATGGCTTTGTTGATGACCTCTTCTGGTTTTTCGTTTTTGTTAGAGTGATCAAGGAATTCACGGATCCTGTCAAATACTACCACGGTATCGTTAATTGAATAACCGATAACAGTAAGGATAGCCGCGATGAAAGCCTGGTCAATATCCAATGAGAACGGAAGGAAACCATTGAACAATGAGAAGAACGATAATACTAACAACGCATCGTGAGCAGTCGCGATCATGGCACCCAAGCTGAATTGCCATTTACGGAAACGGATCAGGATATAAGCCGAGATTACGAAGATTGCGAACAATACCGTGTAAATAGCTGATGTTTTTAACTCATCGGCAATAGTAGCACTTACTTTTGAACCACCTAAAATGTTGCTGTCGGTAATTTTAGTTTCAGCTTTAGCAGCTAATGTGCTAACAAGGGTTGCCCTTACCTTGGCATCGGCAGCTGTTGAGTTATCATTGAACAGATAGTTGGTAGTGATACTGAATTTATCGGTACCCATGGTTTTAACCTCGGTACTGCGACCTAAAGTGGCGTCGATAGCATCGTGGATCTGCTCGGTAGTAACGTTTTTGTTAGGGAAGCTAACAATGTAGTTACGGCCGCCTTCAAAATCCACACCGTAGGTAAAGCCTCGGGTGAAGATAGATAACAAACCTGCTGCAATGAATAAGCCTGAGAAAATGTAGAACTTGCCGCGGTTTTTTACGAACGCGAAGTTTGCATTTTTAAAGGTATGTGAGCTCCAAGGGTTAGAAAATTTGATATCCATGCCTTTGTCAAGCATCCACTCAAATATAACCCTTGAGATCAGCAATGAACAGAACAATGAAGTTGCGATACCGATCATCAATGTTGTTGCAAAGCCCTGGATAGGACCTGAACCAAATACAAACAGGATTAAACCGGTAAGGAAGGTACTGATCTGTGAATCGAGGATTGAAGGCAAAGCATGTTTGAATCCATCGGCAACAGCAACCCTTAATGATTTGCCAAGGCCAAGCTCTTCACGCACACGTTCATAAACCAGTACGTTGGCATCTACCGCGATACCGAGGGTTAATACGATACCTGCAACACCTGGCACAGTTAATACCGCGCCTAAACTGGTCAGTACACCCATCAGGAAGAAGATATTGATGATTACTGCAACAACTGCTACAGTACCGGCACGATTGTAGTAAGCGATCATGAAAATCAATACCACAACTAAGCCTAAGATACTTGAAGTAATGCCTGCAGAGATAGCCTGCTCGCCTAATGACGGACCTACAATTGACTCAGATACGATGTGGGCAGGAGCCGGTAAACGGCCTGCTTTTAATACGTTGGCTAAGTCGCGCGTATCATCAATGGTAAAGTTACCGGAGATTGATGATACACCGCCCGAAATTTCGTTTTGAACGACAGGGGCCGAATAAACATTATCGTCCAATACGATGGCGATTGATTTTTTATTAGTACCAGATGAAGCTTCGGCGGTAACGGCACGCCATTTTTGAGCACCTTCCGAGTTCATGATCATAACAACCTCTGGGCTGCCTTTTTGATCATTATCTGCACGGGCGTCGTTAATTACGTCGCCAGATAATACCGGGCCGTTTTCAGCACCTGTAAGTTTAATAGCGTATAACGCGAAAGTTTTGGTGTTTTTAACAGGTTTTACTTCCCACAAAAATTTGATGTTACGTGGAATAACTGCTAAAACATCTGCACTGTGCAGGTATGAATTTACTTTAGCAGTATCCTGAAGCGGAGCATAACCAACAACAGGGCCCTGGCCTAATTGCTGCTGGCCGTTTGCACCCTGGCCAACGTTTAATGACATTACTGCAAACAACGGGTGTTGTGCAGCTAATTTTGTTTTGCTTAATGAAGCAGCTGAAGTATCGTTTTTAGCAGCATTCTTTTGAACTTTACTTAATAATGAACCTCCTTTAGCTGTATCAGCTTTTCCAGCTGCAAGTTTAGCAGTGGTATCAGCTTTCGCTGATTTACCTGTGTCCGCTTTGGCAGTTTTGCTTTTTGCAGCAAGCAGGTTGTCAATATTGATCAGGTATTGATATGCCTCAGCATTATCAAAAGTTTCGTAAAACTCCAGTTTCGCAGAACCCGAAAGCAACTTACGAACACGCTCCGGTTCTTTAACGCCTGGTAGCTCAACTAAAATCCTGTTTGAGCCTTGTTGCAACTGGATGTTTGGCTGGGTTACACCAAACTGGTTGATACGGGTGTTTAAAACAGTAAATGATTGTTTAACCGCAGTTGAAGCCAAATCCTCAAGATAAGTTTTAACCTCGCTGTTTGAAGCGTTGAACTTCAGGTGGTCCTGGTTATCTTTTGTTGAAAAGATAGCGGCAAGTTTACCATTGGGGTTTAGCTTTTCGTACTCGCTTACAAATAAAGCGATGTAATCTTTTTGGTTGGTTTGAGCATTGGCCTGCAATTTGTCGGCGTTAGCCAAAGCCTGGTTAAAAGTAGCATCAGGATTGTTGTTGGCAATTTTCCTAACCAGCTCATCAAGCTGGATCTGCATAGTAACGTTCATGCCACCCTTAAGGTCAAGGCCTAATGCAATTTCCCTTTGCAATACATAAGCGTAATCATGTTTTAATAGCGGATAAACCGGTTGATTGGAAATAGAATCCAAATAAGCTTTTTCTTTCTCAGGATCTCCCTTTGAATATACTTTGGCATCCTCCCTAACCTTATGGGCCACCCACGTAAATGATAGCTGGTATAAGCACACCACTGCCAGTAGTATGGCGAAAAATTTAATAACCCCTTTGCCTTGCATCGAATTTGTAATATGTAATAAATTAGTTTATAAGCTTTTTTTCAATAAGGCAGCAAATCTAATAAAATTTCGTAAGCACAAAATTTTAAATTAAAACAAAATCATGACAAAAAATGTTAGCGCCGCACAAGTGTGATAAAAGAATATTTATACTTGTTTTTTTCGTCGGGCTCAAAATCTTCACGATCTTTTTCCAGCCATTCATCAGGATTTAATTCCGGGAAGAAGGTATCGCCTTCAAAATCCTGGTCAATAATGGTGAGATATATGCGATCAGTTAACGGAATTGACTGTCGGTAGATCTCGGCCCCCCCAACAATAAAAACTTCATCCTCGGCCTTGCAAAGCTCAATGGCCGCTTCAATGGATGGTACTACCTCGCAACCTTCAATACTGATGGCCTGCCGGGTAATAACAATGTTGCGGCGTTTGGGCAAGGGCTTACCAACCGAATCAAAAGTTTTACGGCCCATGATCACGGTATGCCCGGTAGTAACATCTTTAAAATGCTTCAGATCATTAGGCAAATACCAGAGTAATTTATTGTCTTTACCGATAGCGTGGTTTTTGGCTATGGCTACGATGATGGATAAAATCATTTTATTTGGTCATTAAGTCATTGGGTCATTTGCTTCGTGTCATTTTGCTTTGCATCATTTTACTTCGCGTCATTGGGTCATTTTTTGACTTGTAGTTATGCATTGCCTTTCCCAATGAATTTGATATAGATGTTTAATTTTACGTGAATTGTTCTAATTCCCGGAGCAGCGATTGATATTCGTCTTTATTGATCAGGCTTCTCGTATTTGCCTTTTTGAGCCAACCTTTGGTTTCAATTACTGATCCGCGGCTAAAATAGCAGAAGTTCTTATTCTCCTTGTAATGATAGCGTCCAAATCCTTCAGCAATGTTTGCGCCAATCGAATCAGATGAGCGAACAATTTGTTTACCCAAAGTGTCTTTAGCAAAGTATTCCCATTTAGCCACTATAAACCAAACCCTGTCGGAAAATGCTTCTGAAAGATTATACACTTCAAGTTCTTCAATTCTATTACTCATGATAAGATCAGGCGAAAAATAGGACAATCAAAAAAATGACTCAATGACCAAATGACGCGAAGCCAATGACTAAGTTATACCGCCACTTCGGCCTTAATATGCGGCCAGGGATCATAATTCTCCAAAGTGAAATCTTCAAACTTGAATGAGAAGATATCTTTTACCCCCGGATTGATTTTCATGGTTGGCAGGGGGCGAGGATCGCGGCTCAGCTGCAGGCGCGCCTGTTCCATGTGGTTGTTGTACAAATGTGCATCTCCAAAGGTGTGTATAAAGTCGCCAAGGTCGAGGTCACATACCTGTGCCATCATCATGGTGAGCAGGGCATACGACGCTATGTTGAAAGGAACGCCAAGGAAAATATCTGCACTGCGTTGGTACAACTGGCACGAAAGTTTTCCCTTTTGTTCCCCCTTCAGGGGGTTAGGGGGCTCTACGTAAAACTGGAACAAACTATGGCATGGCGGCAGGGCCATCTGGTTAACCTCGGCAACGTTCCAGGCTGACACGATGATACGGCGCGAGTCGGGATTGTTTTTAAGCTGGTTCACCACCTGTTTGATCTGGTCGATATGACCGCCATCCGGTGTAGGCCATGAGCGCCACTGTTTGCCGTACACGGGGCCAAGGTCGCCATTTTCGTCGGCCCACTCGTCCCATATTTTTACGCCATTTTCTTTCAGGTAACGGATATTGCTGTCGCCGCTCAAAAACCAGATGAGCTCATGGATTATAGATTTGAGGTGCAGTTTTTTGGTGGTTACCATCGGGAAACCATCCTTGAGATTGAAACGCATCTGGTAGCCAAACACACTCACTGTACCGGTGCCGGTTCTGTCATGCTTTTGCGCTCCGGTTTCCATCACATGTCTCATCAGGTCAAGATACTGTTTCATTTTATTTTAAGTTAGATTCGGTTGATTGAGTTAAATTGGGTGATTAGGTTAATGCTTTGAGAAGGCAACGACTTAATGACCTAATGACTCAATGACCAAAGTTTCAAAAGGCAAAGAAAAATAATCTACCTTTGGTTTCCTACGGATGTTGGCAAATACATCACGTGTTAATTAATTTGTATGATTTTATTTCCGAATGCAAAAATAAACATCGGCCTCAATGTTACCGAACGCCGGCCGGATGGTTATCATAATCTCGAAACCATTTTTTATCCTATCGACATTAAAGACGCCCTTGAAGTAGTGAAAAGCGACAAATTTAGCTTCACCTCAAGCGGGCTGGATATTCCTGGCCTACCGGAGGATAATCTCTGCGTTAAAGGTTATCAAATGCTCAAGCAGGATCATGACCTGCCACCGGTGAGCATTCATCTGCATAAGCATATCCCGATAGGCTCGGGGTTGGGCGGGGGATCGGCCGATGCCGCGTTTTTTATCAGGTTGATGAATGATGAATTTAAACTCGGCCTTTCGGTAGATGAAATGACCAATTACGCGCGCCGCCTCGGTGCCGACTGCGCTTTTTTCATCGAGAACAAGCCTGTGTTTGCTTTTGAACGCGGCGATGAATTTGAGAACATCAGGCTTGATCTGTCGGCTTATAAAATCGTGTTGGTAATGCCGCCTGTTCATGTATCAACAGGGGAAGCTTTTCGCGGTATAAAGCCGACCCCGGTAAAAGATTCATTGTTCGATTTGATCAACGAACCGATAGCTGATTGGAAGAAGCTTATCAAAAATGATTTTGAACAAACCGTGTTTGAAAATCATGCAGAAATCAGAGGCATCAAAGCGGTCCTTTATGAGGCAGGGGCCATATACTCAAGCATGAGTGGAACCGGAGCATCCGTGTTCGGTATTTTTGCTGAAACTCCCGATTTGAAATTTTTGGAAGGGGAGAACCAAGTGTTCTATTTGTGATGTCGGATTTCGGATGTTTGATTTCGGATTTGGTGGGATTCGGGCAGCTGTCCCGAAGCGAAATAAAAGCATCATTGCGAGGTACGAAGCAATACCCGATTAGCAGGTCGTCCCTGTATAGTTTGGGATTGCTTCGTACCTCGCAATGACGTTATGATATAAAACAATTCTGCTACGAAACTTACTTATCCTGCTGCATGTAAATGCCGGATGATTTATCGATCATTTTATCGGTCGATAGACCTTCCGGCATTTTATTTAAAAGAAATATCCGATTCCAAAATCCTACTTACAAATTCCGAAATCAAACATCCGAAATCCGAAATCAAATGCCCGCGTCTTCACTCACGCCTCGCCCTATGCCTTCCACCCAATCGTGCTCGCCCCAGCCTTTGGCAATAGCGGTTAATAAACGGCTGTGTACGGCGTTTGCAATAGGCATGGGCATCTCGCTTGTCTGCGATAATTTAAATGCGAGGCGCGCATCTTTATAACCCAATTTTGATTTGAAGCCTACTGGTTGATATTGCTTGCCGGCAAGGGCCTTGCCGTAGCTCTGGAAAATTGGAGCGTTGAAAAGCGTCGAGCTGAAAAAGTCGGCTACCTGCATTCTGCTTAGTCCGTTTTTTTCGGCAAGGGTGAATGCCTCGGCCATCATTTCCATGGATGCCATGATCATAAAATTGCCTGCTATTTTAACCACATTTGCACCTCCCGCCGAGGGGCCAAAATCAATCACTTCCTGGCCAAGTAAATCAAGTATAGGACGGGCGTCAATTTTAGTTTGTTCATCACCCGAAACGCAGATCCATAGCTTACGTGCAGCGGCTGCTTCGGGCCTTCCGAATACAGGAGAAGCGAGGTAGCGATTTCCTGCCTGTTCATGTAACCTGGCCAATTCTTCAGAAGTTCCAGGTGAAATAGTGCTCATGGATATGTGTACAGCATTTGGCTGTAGCGTTTTTAAAATTCCGCCGTCGCCTACAGCCGATTCTCGCAGCACTTCGTCATCTGATACCATAGTGATCAAAAATGGCACATTTGCCGCGGCTTCAGCAGGACTCTGGCATTTGGTTACACTGTCGGTGCCAAGCTCGTCTACCTTTGAAAGTGTGCGGTTGTAAACCTGCAAATGGTACCCTGAGTCAATGAGGTTTTTGGCCATGCTGATACCCATGTTGCCAAGGCCTATAAATCCAATCTTTGTTTTCATATTTTAGCTGATGTATTCCCTGTCTTCGTCACTTAGTGTATCGGTGTCGTCTTTTTTGTGCATGGCGTCATGATAGCCTTCAATATCGAACTTTTGTTTTTTAGGCCATGCCACGATCAAGCCCAATATAAAACCTGTTACCGCAACTACCAGCATCATCATTAGTTTGGATACCCTGAAAGTGGCGAACAAAAATTTGAAGTAAACCTCGTCGGTATTTTGCATTAGTACGATGGTAAGCAAAACTGCGATGGCTACAATGACTATTGTTTTAATGCTCATGATGGATGTTGGTTTTAGAGTAATACAATATCCGCTTTTTAAATGTTTAATAAAAATTGATCTCATGTAAATCGAGGTCATGGAATTTGATCGCGAAATAGTGCGGAGATGTGTCTGCATTTTTAGGTTCATATTTTATTGGCTGTGTCCACCTCCGGTAGCTCTTCAATTTAAGTCGCCCAGATTTTGCCCGGTTGATAATTGCCCTTTCAAAAAAATGAGGTGACAATAACCGCCGTGAAATTTTGCCCGTATTTTTCAAAGGCTAAAATCAGAACTTTTAATACCCCTGGAATTTGATATTGCGAGGATTTCTTTCGCCCAAAATTTCTTTGCAAGAATCCTGCGAGAGTGAAAAAAAATCCGTTCGAAAACTGATTTTGTATACAAGCAGGAGAGATGCCGCGATTTTTTTTTATTCCTGAATCATTACTTCACTACACTTTCTGACGTGGGCTTTGTTCGTGCCGAATTAGAAAGTTTTACGCTAAATAAGATGCATTAATTATTTGATTTATAAATTTATATGATGATTTTTTTCTTGTTGTTTTTTAAATGCTAATTTTTTTAGTTTTTTGTAATTTTATTTGCATTGCTTTTGTTTGATTATTTGTTTATATGAATTATATAAATATCTGATTTTTAAATTTATATTTTTATAATATAAATAGTTAGTTCAAATTTATTAATCGATGTAAAATGACTTAAATTGAAATTGTATAGTTTGCCGATCCAATTTTTATATTGGAACTTAATACACTAAGTTAAAATTGGATTTTGCCGCTGTTTTGCGCTGAGATGTTAGTTGAGCCCGGAATGCCTTGAAAAATTTAAATCGCTCTGAGGGGCTAAAAATAGCCAAAGCGGACGCTGATATTTCGCTCCTATTTTGGAGTTGAGGATGTGAAAACTAAGGCTGATTGGAGTTGTTGAATCGCTGTTTAATAACAGGCAGAAGTACGGCCGTTACAAGTATCTGTATGAGGCAAGCAAATGAGGAAGCTAAGAATTAGGACAAGCTTTTATGCCGTGAAATTTGCTTTCGGGCTACGGGGTATAAAAAAATTGTAGACAAAATAAGGATGGCCCCGCCCCAAAATCCAAGCGTCATTTTATTAAGATCACCAAAAAAAATAAACGACATTATGATGCCGTACACCGGTTCAAGATTGGTGATAAGCGCCACCCTGAACGCCGAAAGCTCGCGCATTACGGATACACCGGCAACGTAGGCCAGCGATGTACACACGGTGCCAAGTAGTACCAGGTAACCAATGTCCGCTGGCTTTAACAACATGGCCCGGGTATAGCCGGAGGTTATAAAAAGGTAAATCGAGATCCATATAAAAGCGCCGGATAGCTCATAAAATGCAATAACCGGCGCCTGTAATTTTTGTACATGGCGAGAGTTAATAATGGAAAAAAGGCTGGCGCAAACGGCGCTTACAAGTCCGGCTACAATACCCTTAGTGTATCTTGTTTCAAATTTGAAAATTAAAATGATGCCTGAAATAATTAAAATTCCGGCTAAAATTTCCAATTTTGAAATGCTTTTTTTATTGATGATCGGCTCCAATATTGCCGTGAAAAGTGTGATGGATGAGAGGCAAACCAGGGTAACTGCAGCCGTCGAAAGTTTAATGGCTGCAAAGAAAAGGATCCAGTGCCCACCCACAATTGCCCCCGTAAACGCCAGTTTTATCAGCGTTTTTCTGTCGACTTTAAAATCGGTTTTATTGAATTTAAAATACAAAAACAACGAAACAAAGGCAATAAGTACTCTGTACCACACCAATTGTACGGCCGAAATGGTGATCAGGGCGCCTAAAATTCCGGTAAATCCCCACACAAAAACAGTAAAATGGAGTATTATAAGGTTCTTATTTAGGGCCGAGGGGGTGTTTTGCGCCATTATTTGGGTGCTTTTAAAAGTAGGTAATAGCCTAAAATTCCAAAAACGATGTTAGGAATGAATACAGCTGCCAGAGGCGACATACCCCCTTTTACCGAAAATACAAGCGCAAACCGTTCTAATATAATATAAGCGAAACATAATAGAATACCTATCCCCAGGGGTAATCCAACACCTCCACGTACCTTTCTCGACGATATGGAAACACCGATTAAAGTAAGTACAAAGGCTGATAAAGGGTACACAAAACGGTGATATTTTTCAAAATAAATGGCCTTTAAATATTCCGGGCGGCGCAGTTTTTCCTTGTCAATATTCTTGTTCAGGTCGCTTAAAGACATGGCCTGGTATACGTTATCATATACAATAAAATCGCTCGGGTGCATATCCAAAACAGTGTCTTTTGGCGTGTTGCTTGTAATGAATTGTTCTTTCATTCCGTTTACATATTTAACACTGTATTGTTTAAGCGACCAGATCCGTTTTAAAGAATCGTATTGAATTTGTTCGGCAATCAGTTTTTCACGCAACGTATCACCATTAAATTTCTCCATTATAAAATTGTAACCGAAGTGAGTTGTGGGATCGTAATTGGCAAGATAAACAAAAGTATGTTTGTCAATTTGCATGTGTACTTCCACCTTAGTCGGGTCATTGTCCATCATGCCATTGGCATTTTCAAAGTCGATTTTCAGCCGATTTGTGAAAGGAATAAGGTATACATTTGCAAAAAAAGACACCACAAATATGATTGATGAAGCGATTACATAAGGTCTTAAAAATCGATTAAAACTTGCCCGGCCGCTCAATATCGGAACGATTTCTGTTTGGTTTGCCATCTTGGCTGTAAAGAAAATCACCGCCAAAAAGTTGATCAGCGGCGATAACATATTCAAATAAAACGGAATAAAACCCGCGTAATATCTGAAGACGATATCGTGCAAACTGGCGTGTTTATTCAGGAAGTTATCCAGCTTTTCTGATACGTCAAACACTACAGATATCACCATGAAAATGCCCATAGTAAATATAAAAGTGCCAAGGTATTTGCCAATAATAAACCTGTCGATGATCTTTAAATATCTATGAAAAAAAGCTTTCATCTGTCGGTTGTTTGATTGTTAATTTCCATGTTTTTCCTGGAGATTTCTTGTGATTTTATGAGTTGTTATAAACGCTGTCCAAGGCGCTTTACCATCATGTTTTTCCAATCGTAAAACTCACCCGCAATAATTTTTTTTCGCGCCTCTTTAACCAGCCATAGATAAAAATGGAGATTATGCAAGGTGGCAATTTGAGCACCTAACATCTCGCCAGAGTGGATCAAGTGGCGTAAATAAGCTTTACTGTAATCTCTGTCGGCAAACAGATCGCTGTCATCTTCAATGGCCGAAAAGTCGTTTTTCCATTTCTCATTTTTGATGTTGATGATGCCGTTTTTGGTGAAAAGCATGCCATTGCGCGCGTTCCGGGTTGGCATAACGCAATCAAACATGTCAATACCCAGAGCTATGTTTTCCAAAATGTTTACAGGCGTACCTACCCCCATTAAGTAACGCGGTTTTTGCTGCGGTAATATATTGCATACAATTTCGGTCATAGCATACATTTCCTCGGCCGGTTCACCTACCGAAAGGCCGCCGATGGCATTACCTTCACGCTCATATGAAGCTATTACTTCGGCCGATCGTACACGCAGATCTTTATATACCGAACCCTGTACAATTGGGAAAAGCGTTTGACTGTAACCATATTTTGGTCCGGTGCTGTCAAATCTGTCGCAGCAACGTTTCAGCCAGCGGTGGGTCATTTCTATCGATCGTTTTGCGTAGTTGTAATCACAGGGATAGGGGGTACACTCATCAAACGCCATGATAATATCTGCGCCGATAATGCGCTGAATGTCCATTACATTTTCGGGAGTAAACAAGTGTTTTGATCCGTCAATATGCGAGCGGAAAGTAACCCCTTCTTCTTTTATTTTACGTACTTCGGTTAATGAATATACCTGGTAGCCGCCGCTATCGGTCAAGATGGGGCCGTCCCATCCATTAAATTTATGTAGTCCTCCGGCGCTTTCAAGTGTATTTAAACCGGGACGCAGATATAGGTGATAAGTGTTGCCCAATATAATTTGCGCCGAAATATCCTGTTTAAGCTCGTGCTGGTGCACCGCCTTTACAGTGCCGGCAGTGCCTACAGGCATAAAAATAGGGGTTTGTATGGTACCGTGGTCGGTAGTGATCTCGCCGGCGCGGGCCTTTGAAAGCGGGTCTTGTGCTGTTAAGTTAAATTTCATTTTAGGGTTGCAAAATTAGCAAAAAAAACCCTCATGCCCGTCCTTTCCAAAACGGCGGCAGGATAAAAGCTATTTATAAACGTGCTGAATATTAAAACCATGTTAATTAAAGTACTTTTATTTTAAGGGGGATTAAATAAGAGTACATTAAACTTCAAATTAACGCTGATATTGGGCCTTAATTTCATTGATTTTTAACAAATTTGCCTCATTATTTTTTTTGTTTGGAAACGTACTTACACGACGCGCTTTTTATTCTTTTTCAGCTTTGTTTTATAGTTCAGCTATATTACCTGGTAAGCAGGCATACCCGCCTTGCAGGCCATAAACCCGCCGAAGGGCCGCCGCCCAGAGTCTTAATCCCCATTTCTGTTATTATCAGCGCCCGCAACGAAGCCCATAACTTAGAGGAAAATCTGCCATCGATACTGGAACAAAACTATCCTGATTTTGAGGTGATTGTTATCAATGATTGCTCTTTTGATACTTCTGACGAGGTGCTTGACACCATGCAAAAAAAATACGCCCACCTTAAAGTTGTTACCATTACCGAGCATGACCGCTTTAAAACCGGTAAAAAGTTTGCCCTTACCTTAGGCATCAAGGCATCAAAAAATGAACACCTTTTATTTACCGATGCTGATTGTAAACCAGCTTCCGAAAACTGGATAAGCCGTATGGCAGCCAATTTTGCAAGCGATGTGCAAATAGTTTTGGGATACTCTCCTTATTATAAAAAAGGTGGTTTTATTAATGCTTTTACCCGCTTTGAAACCATAAAAACAGCAACCAATTACCTGTCGGGCGCGTTAACCGGCGACCCCTATATGGGTATTGGACGCAACCTTGCCTATACAAAAACGTTATTTTTTAGTGCAAAAGGTTTTGCTTCGCACATGCACGTAATATCAGGCGATGATGACCTCTTTGTTAACCAGCATGCTACTCCTGATAACACAGTAGTTGAATTGAGCCCCGAATCATTTATGTTTACAGAGGCTAAAACCACATTTAAATCGTGGTTTAAACAAAAAAAGCGACACATGGGGGTGGGGAAACTGTATAAAAACCAGCACAGGCGTATGCTTAGTTTTGATGCAGTTAGCGGCTTTATATTCTATATTTTATTAATATTATTCCTTATTTTAGGGTATGAACCGTTACTGGCATTAGGTTTGTGCGTTTTTAGGTTGATATTACAAATGGCCATTTATAATCGTATATTTAAAAAACTTAATGGCAAAGACCTTTGGTGGTATCTCCCCTTTTTTGACCTATTATATTATACATATTTAAATGTTTTTGGATTGATCGGTACCTTTTTAAAAACTACTCAATGGAAATAAACGCCAACTTTACCGAGAACGCAAAGAATGATTTTCACCTGGTAGTGAAGGCCAGGCAGGGAGATCAAAAAGCCTATGCCGATTTGATGCACCGTTATAAAGACTCGATTTATTTCATGGTGCTTAAGATGGTAAACAACAAAGAAGATGCAATGGATTTAACGGTTGAAACCTTTGCCAAAGCATTTGAAAAACTTGAAAAATACCAGCCTGATTTTGCTTTTAGCACCTGGCTTTTCAGGGTAGCAACTAACAATTGCATTGATTTTATCCGCAAAAAGAAACTAAGTACCATGTCAATTCATGGCATGATGGACGATGAAGGGGATGAAAAACCGCTGCAAATTAAGGCGGATAGCCTTAACCCCGAAGAAACATCTATCAAAAAGCAACAAACTCAGGAGCTAAGATCATTAATTGAAAGCCTCCCCACGCGTTATAGGAACCTGATTACCTTACGCTATTTTGATGAGCTATCGTACGAAGAAATAGCCCAGCAACTCGATCTCCCGTTAGGGACGGTAAAGGCGCAATTATTTAGGGCAAGATACCTGCTTGGCAATATTATTAACCGTTTTAACAGGGATGACATCTGAAATAATTCTACAATATTTTCCTGATTTAAGTGCCGAACAGCGTGAGCAATTTGAAAAATTGCCAGCTTTATATGAACACTGGAACAGCCAGATCAACGTAATTTCCCGCAAAGATATTGATCTTTTATTTGAACGTCACGTGCTCCACTCGCTTGGGATTGCCAAAGTAATGGCTTTTTTACCGGGCGAAAATGTGCTTGATGTGGGTACCGGTGGGGGCTTTCCTGGTATTCCCTTGGCTATTTTATTCCCCGAAACACAATTTCATTTGGTTGATTCGATAGGCAAAAAAATCAAGATTGTTACGGAAGTAGCTGCAGCCTTAGGCCTCAGAAACGTGAAAGCATCACACCTGCGGGCCGAACAAATTGCGGATAAATTTGACTTTGTAGTATCACGCGCTGTTACCCAATTAAAGGATTTTTATCCATGGGTAAAAGGTAAATTCAACAAGCAATCGAATAACAAATTACCCAACGGTATCCTGTATTTAAAGGGCGGCGATTTGGAGCAGGAGATCAAAGAATCGGGCTTAAAAGTTATCCAATATCATCTGAAAGATTACTTTAAAGAGGAGTTTTTCGAAACAAAACAGGTGATATACGTGAAGGGATAATCTATTTGTAATCCACCTTTCTGATTATAAATATGCATATAAAGACGCTACTGCGTTAAAGTAAATCACTTTACGCCTTCGCGTCTTTGCGGGAAATCATTTATAAAATGCGGTTTAACTTCTATATCAAATGATCATGATGCTGGTTGTCGGTGCGTGATGCTGCCCAAAAAACAAACCCCAGGAAAAATAACGCACCACCGGCAAAAACAGGTAGTTTAAATGTCCATCCACCATTTAAGCCGGTAGTAATAATTGAACTGCCAGAGCTATCTACCGCATTGATGGTATGCTTATAAAAAAAATTACCTGCAATAAGCATCACAATGCCTACTATTGCTAAAATGATCCCAAACTTTTTCATATTATGAGGTTTAAAAATGAACAAAATCAGGTTAACGGTAAGGTCCAGGAAGTATAATTGGTACTTATTAAACAAAGCGTACTTTAATGTGTTTGCTTTGTTTTAGATATATTTTAAAAGAAATTGTCCCGATTGGATATATCTAAGTTACAAACTTTTGAATACTTAAAGAAATTATTTAACGATTTGTAAAACAGGGTTAAGGAGAGAGCAGGGATTTACGCAGAAAATTGCCGGGACGGTTTTAGGCCGGTCGGCAATTATAAAAGCTTGTTTAAAGCTTTATTTTTATTTGTTTTCTTTTGCGGGGTAGCCTACCACAATAACTTCGCGAAGGGTAGTTGAAGCTTTTGTAGAAGCCATTGCCTGATCATATTGTTTTGAAGGAACCGGGGTGTAATAGTTTTCGTTGTCACTTACTAAAGCCATAGACACAGGTAAATTATAATGCCCTGATTTTATACTGAGGTCACCGTCAAAATTGTTCACAACCCTTAATATTTCATTATCTATATCCTGATCAACGCCTTCGACAAGGGCCACTTCACTTATTTTACCATTAATAATATTAAAATTTAACGTCACTTTTCCCGAAATGTGGTTTTCACGTGCTTTTGACGGATAGCGAACGTGTTTTGCAACATACGAATATAGGTTCTGAAATGGATCTGCAGGTGGCGGGGGCGGCGGGACACGTTCTGCAACAGCTGGTGTGGGAGCCTTCGGGGTAACAGGTGCCCCTTCTATCACTTTAGGTGCTTTCTTTATCTTTTCCGGATTTGCAGGCGGTGGCGGAGGTGGCAGCTTTACATCAATAACCTTAGGCTTTTTGCTGTTTGCGGGCGGAGCAGGCGGCGGTGGCGGAAGTTTTGGGTAAATTAACATTTTAGGAAATGTATAGCCGTATTTAGTTTTCAGTGTAGCCAGTTCTTCCAGAGTAGCTTTGCTTTTAAAATATTCTTTTTGCTCCCCGTTCTTTTCGGTAATGATTACCCTGAAATCGGTTTTTTTATTAACAAGGTAGCCGGTTTCTTCGTATTTATAGCCTTTGACAGTAAGATCCTGTTTTTTTATACGGATTGGATCTGCTTTGATTGTATCTGCAGGGCTTGTTTGCGCATTTGTCGGCTTTTGATTAGCAATTTGATGGCCGGGCATCAGGTCGATGATCCCATAGCTTTTACTGAATACTAAGGTTGATGCACAAAGCAGGCCGGCGCATATGGGTACGGCCACGAGGTATTTTAGCCTGGCTAATTTCCCCGAACGTTTTTGGTTTAACATAATTATCCTCTTTTTTAATAAGTTATAATTGAAAAATGAATGCGCCAGAGGCGAGCCGTTTAACCCATAAGCATTGCTTACCAAAAACGACGAATAGTTGAGGGCATCACTTTCCTGCGCGGCAGTTTGCTCGTCGGCTATATATTCATGGATAGTTTTCAGGCTGATTTGCAATAAATAAACCAGCGGATTAAACCAATTGATAATCTTGATCAGCTCCAGAAAAACAATATCGACCGAGTGTTTTTGACGAATGTGAACCAGCTCGTGCCTGATAATGATATTATTAGCCTGGGTTTTTGTGCCAATAAAAAGGTAGTTAAAGAAGGAAAAGGCGGTGTTTGATCCCTCTATATTGATGAGTTTATACTTATCATTAACCAGAGTTTTGGTGGCCTTTGTTAGTTTGACCAATTGATAAAGCCTGATAAAGAGTACTGTGGTAAGTACTATTGTACCAAGTATATAGGCGTAAACCAAAATATCGTTAAAGGTTAACGTTGGCTGCACGGTAAGCTTTTGCACAGTGGTTTGGTAAGCCGTTTGCGGAATGATAACGATTGTTTTTGTTGCAGTTTCAACCGGTTTTAGCCAGCCAATTTGTACAACGGGTAATACAAATGAAACCACACAGCTCAATAACAGGTATATACGGTTTAAAGTGTAGTGTGTTTCCTTATGTAAAAACAGGCAGTACCCTGCATAAAATACGCATAGGTACAAGTTTGCTTCAAGCAAATAATATAGCCAGTTCATTGTTGTTTGCTTTTAAGTTTATCAATTAATGATGTTAGCTCGTCCAGTTCTTTTACGCTGATGTTCTTTTCATCCACAATAAAGGATACCAAACTTTGATATGAATTGCTGAAATAGTTTTTCATCATCTTATCAAATGTGAATTTTTTGTACTCCGCATCGCTGATGAGCGGAAAGTAAACATGCGAGTTACCATAGGCCTTATGGTCGATAAAGCCTTTGCCCTCCAATACCCTTACCACAGTCGACACCGTGTTATAAGCGGGTTTAGGCTCAGGCATTTCTTCAATAATATCTTTAACAATGGCTTCTTTCAGTTGCCAAAGGATCTGCATTACCTGCTCTTCGGCTTTGGTTAGTTCTTTGATATGCATAGCAAACTATTTTTATAGTTATATAAAGGTAGAACTATTTTTATAGTTTGCAAACTATTTTTGTAGTTTTTAAAAAATGTGCAGATTACGGATGTGCAGATACGCAAATTAAATAACGAAAGGCATATGTTTTAAAGCTGAATATGATATCCAAACTTTATTTATTGCATTGCAAATAATAGGTTCTACTTGAAAATCGCCCGAATATTTATAATTTGCGAGGCTATAATCTGCATGTCTAAACCCAATGTCATTACTCCATAAAGTAGCTTTATCTTTTGTTAAAAACCTCGGGCCGGTAGCGGCTAAGTCCCTGATCGCATATCTCGGCAGCGTGGAAGATGTGTTTAACGCATCGTCCGAAAAAATGACCAGGATTCCGGGAATAGGTGAGAAGCGCGCTGTAAAATGGGATTTTGACGATGCTTTGAAGCAGGCCGAAAAGGAATTGAAGTTTGTAGAAGATCATAATATCGACGTTATTTTTTACACCGATGCCCGTTATCCTAAACGCTTGAAAAATTGCCACGATTCGCCGGTGTTGCTTTACGCGAAAGGGAAGATGGATCTTAACCCGCCACACATCATTAGTATAGTGGGCACCCGTAACGCTACTGATTACGGCAGGCAATTATGCCGCCAGTTAGTTGAGGAACTACAGCAATATAATGTATTAATAGTAAGTGGTTTGGCACATGGCATTGATGTAGCGGCACATAAAGAATGCGTAAAGCTAAACGTGCCAACCATCGGTGTACTTGGCCATGGGCTCGACAGGCTTTATCCTGCTCAAAACCGGGCTACTGCCGATAAAATGCTCGAAAACGGCGGTTTACTATCCGAATATCCTTCGGGCACTAATCCCGACAGGGAAAACTTTCCGCAGCGAAACCGGATAGTTGCCGGCATTGCCGATGCAACCGTGGTAATTGAAGCCAGTATAAAAGGAGGTGCGCTCATCACGGCCGAAATTGCCAATTCCTACAACCGGGATGTTTTTGCTTTTCCGGGCAGATTGGGTGATGAATTTTCTGAAGGATGTAACTTCCTGATCCGCAATAATAAAGCGAGCCTGCTAACCTGCCCTGCTGATCTGGCTTTTAGTTTAGGTTGGGAAAAGAATGATATAAGTAAACCTGTTGAGCAATTTATGCTGCCGTTTGATCTATCGGACGATGAACGGCTGATCATGGATATATTACGGCAAAACAATACGCCCGTTGCTATTGATGATTTAACCCTGCGGGCTAATATGCCTATGAGCCAACTGGCCATGAACCTCCTTAATATGGAAATGCAAGGGTATATCAGCTCGCTGCCGGGAAAAACTTATAGAGTGAATTGAGTGTTATAAGTCTGGAGTCTTAAGTCGCCAGTTCAAAGTCTTGAAAAAATATGATTTTAGAAGACTATAGATATAGACTTAGAACTTAAGACTATCCCTTCGGCGAATCAAAATGCGTCAGTGTTCCGTCTTCTTCGCTGATGGATTGCCATGTATCGTTTTCAAAGGTAATGATGGCCACGGCACAGGTCGGCATCTCTTTTAGCTGGCTGGTGAGGTAATATAGTATTTGGCTTATACCCGGGTTATGGCCAACTATGCCTATATAATCATATTCATCGGGCAGGCTATTAACTACTTTAACCCAGGTGTTTTCGCTGGCTTCGTAAATTCTTTTGTCTTCCCCCGGAGCCGGTAATTTAAACTGGTTAGCAAAAATTTCGGCAGTAGTTTTGGTACGCAGTGCAGGGCTGGTTATTATAATTTGAGGTATTTGTAACTGCCCTTTTAAAAGGGTGGCCATTAAAACCGCATCCTGCATACCTGATTGTTTTAAAGGCCGGTCAAAATCAACATAACCGCTTTCATGGGTAGCTTTTGCGTGGCGTATTAATAATAACTTTTTCATGATTTTAAACGGCTGACCGATCGGTTTATAATGTTACGGTTTTGTGATTATAACGTGAGACATTTGTAATAAGTTTCCAATAATACTAAATAAATAAGGAGAAGCTGTTGCTTCTCCTTATAATAAAAGACAGGCAAAGCCTGCTTCAATTTTTACCAGGTTAATTAAAACGCGTAACCAACTGAAATGCCGAAAACACGGTTTGTAAGTTTAATACCATCAACGTTGGTGATGTTGGTAAGTCCCCAATCATAATTAGCATTGATCAGGAAACCGGTTTTGAATTTAAAGCCAACAATGGCATTTAAACCCGCGTCGGTTCTTTTGATTTCGTCCTGGCCGCTGCCAAATTTAATGTCTTCAGAATTGCCGCTGTTGTCTTTTGCTTTGCCGGAAACACCCATACCAAGGTAAGGGCCGGCACCAAGGTAAAAGTCACCGACTACCGCAGGCACGTGGTACACAACATTTACCGGAACTTGCAGGTAATAGAGTTTTACTTTGCCGCCAGAGTTTGCTTCGCCATCAAAAGAAACACTTGATGATCCGCCTTTACCGGTAAAGTTTAAGGCTGGTTGTAATGATACATTGCCAAATTTAAAATCGACAAAAGCGCCTACGTTGAATGTGGTTAAGCTGCCCGAATTGCCGGAGCCGCTAACCCCGTCAACTGTAGCATGTAACGTTGCGAAGTTTACACCTCCTTTAAAACCAACAGTAGGTAATTGTGCAAATGCTGCAAAGGATGCCATTAAAAGGCACAGGCTTAGTAATGTTTTTTTCATCGTGAAAAGATTTTAAGTTAATACACAAAATTATACAAATACAATAAAATTAAAAGGTATCTGATGTTTTTTGGCGAAATATTAACAATTGTGAATTTGTAAGTATAACTTAAGTAAGGTTTTATACCCGTAATTAGCGATTGGAGAAATCTACAATATCAGCTTCTGGCATATCGTTCATACATTTAAAGTGTCCGAGCGGGCATTTTTCAAGTCCGAATTTGGAGCAGGGGCGGCAGGATAGCTCAATACCGGCAATCAGTGTTTCTTTTACTTTATAAGGCCAAACCCCCAGCAGATCGGGCGTGGTGCCACCCCAAACCGAGGCTATAGGGACATTAAACGCTTCGGCAATATGTGTGAGACCTGTATCAAAACCAATTACATTTTTTGCGCGCGATACCAGAAAAACCGATTCATCAAGTGATGTTATTCCGCAGGCATTATAAACTGAAGTACCAACTGCCGCAGCTATTTCATCGCCATTTGCTTTTACATCATTGCCGCCCAATAGCAAAACAGGTAAATTAAGCTGCCTGCAAATGCTAATGATCTTGTAATTAGGCATCCGCTTGGTAAAATGAGTTGCTCCTATTACAAATGCAACATAACCATTTTGATAACTAAGCGGAAGGAGTTTAGTTATATCATGTTCAGCTTTAATATAATAGTCAATAGGATTATCATCATTAACCACACCTAAAAACTTAACAGCTTTTAAATACCTGTCAACCAAATGCTCTTTACTTACCAGGTTGCGTTTCAACTTTAAACTTAGCCACTTTAAAATTGGCTGTTTTTTATAAGTTGATGCTTTGATACCGGCACGTAGCTTGATAATGCTTGTGCGGAGATTGTTATGCAGATCGATGATGTGATCATACTTTTCGGCCTTAATTTCGTTGATGGTATCTGCCAAAGACGGTTTTAATAACAGCAGCTTATCAAGGTAAGGGTTATTATCATAAATATATTTAAAGGCCGGTTTAGTTAAAAAATGGACTTCGGTATTGGCGACCTGCCTTTTGAGGCAACGTACAACAGGGGTGGTATAAATTATATCACCCATTGAACTAAAGCGGATCACCAATATTTTCATGTTGTTATCACGTTCAGGAAATCTGGCTCCTGATTTTTTCGATTATAGAAGTGGATGAATATCCTTCAACAAAATTAATGGTTTTAACCTCGCCTCCGTTTGCAATCACTTCTTTGGCGCCTACGATGTTTTCAACCGCATAATCGGCTCCCTTTACCAGTATGTCGGGCAGAAGGAAGCTGATCAAATTAAGAGGGGTATCTTCTTCAAAAACAACGATGGCATCCACAAAAAACAATGCCGCCAACAGTGCTGCACGGCTGTTTTGATCATTTACCGGGCGGGTTGGGCCTTTGATGCGCCTAACCGAACTATCGGCATTAAGGCCAATCACCAGCTTGTCGCCAAGTTCGGCCGCTTTGGCCAGGTAGGTGAGATGGCCTATGTGCAGCAGGTCAAAAACACCATTGGTGAACACTACCTTTTTGCCTTCAGCTTGCCAGTTTTTGATCTGTGCCTGTAGCGACGGCTGATCTGTTATTTTATCAAGAAGGGTTTTTTCGAAGCCGGTCCTCATTTGTTTTTCCTGTAAACACACATCACATGTGTCTTTGTATATTATCAGAAAGACGCGTGTGATGCGTCTCTACGGTACTGTTTAATCAAAAAGGTCATCAACGGCGGTACACAGGATATGCCCGATAAGGATATGCATTTCCTGGATACGCGCGGTAATGTTTGACGGCACGATGATGTTAAGATCGCAAAGACCATTCATTTTACCGCCATCTCGGCCCGAAAGGCCTAAGGTTTTAACTTCCAGTTTTTTAGCAGACTCAAATGCCGCCAGGATCCCCGGACTGTTTCCGCTCGTCGAAATGCCGATGAACAAGTCGCCCGGTTTGGCAAATGCCTCCAACTGGCGTGAAAATACATGTTCGTAGCCGTAATCATTGGCAATAGATGTAAGCGCCGAAGTATCAACTGTTAATGCAATGCCCGGCAAGGGTTTACGATCTTTTACATAACGCCCGGTAAGCTCTGCAGCAATATGCTGAGCATCAGCAGCACTACCGCCGTTGCCAGCCAGTAATACTTTATTGCCTTTTTTTATGGTTGAGGTAATCATATCACAGGCTGTCTCGATATCGCCGCCAAGCGTATCAATTACCCTTTGCAGCGTATCCTGGTGATCTTTAAGTTCGTTTAATATTTTTTCGTTCATTCGTTCACTGGTTCATTAGTTCATTGGTTGGTTAGGGCAAGCACATTCAAACCATTGGCCTTTAACCTCTGCCTTACCTTTCGCTTTTTAAAATATCCTCAACAATCTCATCTACCGTAGTTGTTGCGCTGCCCACGTGGCGAATTACTATAGCAGCCGCGTGGTTGGCCAGTTCGCATGAATCCTCAATGCTTAAGCCTCCCGCCATAAAGTATGCCATGGTGGCCAGTACAGTATCGCCGGCACCTGTTACATCAAACACTTCGGTTGCCTTTACCGGTAAACTTTGATAGCCCTCTTCGCTTAATATTACCATGCCTTCTTCGGATAAGGTAACTACTATATATTGAGTCCCGGTTTGTTCAAAAATTACCTTACCGGCCTGTTGCAGGCTTTCTATCGACTTGATCTTATCGGTTTTAGCAGCTTCAGACAATTCCTTGCGATTAGGCTTAATGATAAAAGCGCCTTTGTATTTTTCGTAATTAAGCCCTTTGGGGTCGATGATTACTTTTTTGCCTTTAGCATTTGCTGCTTTTATAATGCCCTGGGTTAGGAACGGCGAAAACAGGCCTTTGTTATAATCAGATAAAAGTACCATATCTGCGTTGTCAATATAACCGCTTAGCTTACTAATAAGCTCGTTGGCGATAGGCTCCGATACTTCGTCGGTAACTTCACGGTCAACACGTACCAGTTGGTGGCTGCCAACAACAACGCGGGTTTTTACTGTGGTAGGGCGGTTGCTATCTTTAATAATAGTGTCAGTTTCAACCCCTTCGTCGGTCAGGATTTTGATCAATTCTCCGGCAGCCTGGTCATTTCCAATTATGCCGGCAACAATAACTTTTGCACCTAATGATACCAGGTTTTGAACCACATTACCGGCACCACCTAATGTAGTGGTCTCGTTTTTAACATTTACAATAGGCACAGGCGCCTCGGGCGAAAGGCGCGTAGCATTGCCCCATATATAATGGTCAACCATCAGGTCGCCAATTACCAGTATTGCCGGTTTGTGAGCTGCGGCCTGTATGGATTGTACTTTATCTTTTAGGTTCATTTAATTTAGTCATTGTTTCATTGCTTCATTAGGTCATTGTTTATCGCGTAAAAAACACTAACCTCTGATCTCTAATCACTAACCTCTCTTTGCAGCAAACGCCCTCGTAATTTCGGCCAACGGCATAGCGTTCATGCACATCTCCTTATATAAACCACCTTTGCGGGCTGCCAGGATGCCGTAATGCATGTCTGTAAAACCTTCAATGCGGTGGGCATCGGGGTTTATGGAAAGCATAACGCCTTTATCCAAAGCATATTGGTGCCAGCGCCAGTCGAGATCGAGCCGCAATGGGTTAGCGTTTATCTCGATAACTACGTTATTGGCCGCGCAGGCATCTATCACTTTTTTATAGTTGATAGGATATCCGCTACGACTTAGTAAAAGTCTGCCTGTTGGGTGCCCTAATATGGTAGTGTACGGATTCTCGATAGCAGTAATAAGCCTTGATGTAGCTTTTTCTTCATCCATTTTAAGGATGGAATGTACAGAGGCGACAATGAAATCAAACTTTTGCAGGATCTCGTCAGGATAATCAAGCGATCCATCGTACAAAATATCCGATTCTATACCTTTAAAAATATGAAAGCCATCGAGCTTTTTATTGAGGGCATCAATTTCTTCGTGTTGCTGTAGCACACGTTCAATGCTCAGTCCCTTGGCATAAAATGCGCTCTTGCTATGATCGCACATGCCAAGGTATTCCAATTTCAGCGTATCCCGGCAGTATAGGGCCATGTCTTCAATACTGTTTACACCATCGCTCCAGGTGCTGTGATTGTGGAGGGTACCTTTCAGGTCATGCCAGTTGATCAGCGTTGGCAGTCCGTTCTTTTCGGCTTTTTCAATAAACAGGGTACCTTCACGCAATTCGGGCTGCACCCAGCTTAAACCGGCTTTGGTGTAGATCATTTCTTCCGTTTCTGGCTGTTCAACAGGAACATTAATCCTGTCGAAAACGGCTTGTACATGATCATCAGTACCTGTATTGATAAATAGTTCTTTGTAATAATCAGCCTTATCTACACAAACAATATCAACGAGCAAGCCATTTTGCAGCTCGCCCTGAATATGGTTTTGATTTTTACTTATATTGCAAAGTATGGTTGAATTTACCAGCGCTTCGTAGGCAACATCATGGTTAAGACTGCCAACTACAATCACAATTTCGGTAATGATCTCATTTAAACGCCTGAATTCGCCTGCAAAGTGCTTCAGTGCGTCGGGGAAAATGGCTTTCACCTCATCCATCAGTTCGTTGGCTTCCTTTTCAACCTGGGCAAAAAGGAACTTGCCGTTGCTCGCCATCCTGAACTCAATAGCCTTACGGATCTCTTCCTGCGTTTTAAGCCCGAAGCCCTTTGCCTCTATCAGGCGGTTTTCATTGCAGGCATAAAAAAGTTCACCGGTATTTTCAATGCCCAGCTCTTTCCAGATGACAGCTACCTTTTTGGGGCCGATGCCTTTAATACCCATCATTTCAACCACACCGGCAGGGGTTTTATCCAACATATCCTGCAGCTCGGTCATGGTGCCGGTTTCAAGCAACTCAGCAACTTTGCCGGCTATGCTTTTACCTATGCCATCAATCTTCTCCAGTTCGTCCAGTTTTTTACCGGCGATAGGGAAGGGGAGCTTATCAACTTTAAAAGCTGCGTTGGCTACCGATTTGATCTTGAACGGATTAACCTCATGGAGTTCCATGAGTTGTGAGAGTAAACGAAGTGTACGGGCTATGGGTTTATTTTCCATAATTACAATGAGGCAGTAAAAATACAAAAAGCCATTGTAATGACAGCTTATGCGGCGGGTTTGTTTTTGAGCAGGAGTATTTTCTCGCGAAAGGCCAAGCCATAATACAGTTTGAGAATACGTGGCTGGCGTCTTTTAAATTATTGAATGAGTAATCATTGGATTCTTTAACTTTAATAAAAAGATCATGCCCGATTACAACGACATCCTTTGTGCTGCCGAAACTCATGCTGTTGATGGGATAAAAGCGTATTTTAATAAAGGCGGCAGCCCGAACGAAGTTCATGATGGCATGCCTGTTTTTATCATGATGGTTGAAATGTATGCCCGCAGTCTCCGGTTTAAAGAATGTGTACAGGCATTTATTGATGCGGGGCTTGAGTATGAAGATAAGGCACTACTGGCGGTTTTGGCCGATGATGAAGAAATGTTAAAACAGGCCTTGACGATAGAGCCATCTGCTGTTAACAAAACCTATTCTTTATATAATAATACCTATACTCCTTTAACGGGTGGAACACTCATGCATTTTTGCGCCGAATATAATAGCCTTGCCTGCGCCAAAATACTTTTACAGCACGGGGCTGATGTAAATGCCAAAGCAGCTTATGATGATCATGGTTTCGGCGGACATACACCTATTTTTCATACGGTTAATCAAAACGGGAATAGTTCTGTTGATATGCTTCACTTTCTGTTGCAAAACGGTACCGATCTGTTCTATACAGTTAAAGGGTTGATCTGGGGCCGGGGATATGAATGGGAAACGTTTATTCCATCAGTAAATCCGATAAGCTATGCCATGATGGGCTCATTGCCGCAATTTCACCGCAGGGAGCAAACTATTATGGAGGTAGTTAGCCTGCTTATAAAACATGCCTATGGGATTGATTACGTGCCAGGGAATGTTCCAAATGCTTATTTGAAGAGAGGATAGGGGGTATAATATTTAACAGATTTACAAAGGTTTGCCAGTGTACTAACGCTGTAAATATCTTTTTAAAACCGTTCTTTCTATATTTTCGCCGGGCCAAATCTCTATTCGGTAAAAATCATCACCTTCATCTCCATCAACCGAAGCAAGGTTTGATGAATAAATTCTAACCCAGTAATTTCCTGGTGTAGTATTTAGTTCAATTTGAACAGCGGAATCCGGACAACTAAGTATTTGGATTATTCCCGATTTTATGTTGATCCCTCCCTCAACAACATGATCGAAACTGGAAAAATCTACAATGTTATTCACCGATTCTAAAATTTCAAGTTCAGCTTTAACAGGGCCATAACATTCAGTACCGATGCCTAACATACCTTCTTCGATAGCTAATCTATCTTCATATGCTTCATGGGACCAAAAGTTAACTGAATCTCTCAGGTCCGGTGAATCTTTGTCATAAACATAAAATTGACTATATGAAGTGTAGAAATCCAACGGATATTTCATGGTTTAAGTTTTTTCCAAAAATAAAAAAAGCCACCCAACCGGGCAGCTTTTCACAATCAAAATTAATGTATTAATGAAATATTATTTGATCACCAGGTCGTAAGGCAGGCGGGCTTGAGGGGTACGCATCATTTGTGTGATACCTTTTATCTGTTGGTAAACCCGGTAATTTTCGCCAAGCTCGTTTTTCACCATGCGGGTTTGTACTTCGGCGCTTAAACCGCTGCCAACCTTGTTGAAAAAGCTTTTTTGCTCGGGATAACTTACAATATTATAGGTTTTGATCTTAGCTTTTTTGGCAGCTGAAGTGATAGCATCGTTGATATTCCCCAAACGGTCAACCAGGCCAATTTTTAGGGCCTGCTCACCGGTCCAAACACGGCCCTGGCCAATGCTGTTAATGTAGGCCTGTGTTTTACCGCGACCATCAGCTACGGCCTTAGTAAATTCATCATAACCACGATTTACGCTGTTTTGTAATATCAGGTGCTCTTCCGGGCTCAGCGGGCGACTGATATCGCCCAAATCTGCATACTTCCCGGTTTTTACACCATCAAAGGTTACGCCCAGTTTATCGTTAAACAGTTTTTGCATGTTTGGCAATACGGCGAAAATGCCGATAGAACCGGTAATAGTATTAGGCTGGGCAATGATCGAATCGGCCGCACATGAAATGTAATAACCACCCGATGCAGCATAATCACCCATAGAAACAATGATCGGCTTCTTTTCGTGGATCAACTTTACTTCGCGCCAAATCACATCAGATGCCAGTGAGCTGCCGCCCGGCGAATTTACACGCAATACCACAGCTTTAACTTTATCATCTAAACGAGCTTTGCGTAATGCTTTCGAAATAGTTTCTGAACCGATACTGTTGTCGTCGCCATCACCACCTGTAATATCACCTGATGCATAGACAATAGCAATGCGGTTTTTAGATGATGAATCATCCTCCTTATCGTCCGAATCATCACTTTTGCTTTTGGCGTAGTCCCTAAGATCAACGCTTTTTAAATCGTCTTTTAAATCGGTACCGGTGCGCCTTTTTAAATCGTTAAGGATCTCATCTTTATATTTTAAGCCGTCAACCAGCTTCAATTTATAGGCATCTTCAGGAAATTGAATGCGCATATTATCGGCATAGCTGAATAATGAATCCCTGTTAAGGCCCCGACTTTTGCTGATACCGGTTAAAAAATGATTGTACAGTGAACCAAGATATGAAGTTACCTGTAGTTTATTGGCATCGCTCATCTTGGTAAGGAACAATGGTTCAACAGCGCTTTTAAAGGTACCAACTTTAATGATCTGTGCCTCAATACCTAATTTGTCCAGTGCACCTTTCAGAAAAGTGGTTTGAGAGCTGAAGCCATGAAACTCAAAAATGCCTTTTGGGTTAATATAAACTTTATCGGCTACTGATGCCAGATAGTAAAAACCCTGTGTATATACTTCGGCGTAGGCTACAATAAATTTGCCTGATTTTTTAAAGTCGATAAGTGCGTTGCGGATCTCTTCGGTAGTGGCCTGGCCGGCGGTCATATAACTCTCATCAAGGTATATGCCTTTAATATTATCGTCGGTTTTGGCTTTTTTAATATCAGCCAGAATATCATTTAAGCCGATTGATTTATCTTCATTCAAACCCAAAAAATCCAGACCGGCAAGAGGATTGTTTGGTGTACGCTCGGTGATCTGATTTTTTAGCGACATGTATAAAATAGAGTTTGGGCTAACATCTACAGTTTTATCACTGCCGGCGGATGCAATAAGGCCGATAACAAGAACCGCTCCTACAACACCTATTATTATACCCGAAATAATTACCCCTACAATAGTGGCCAGAACGAATTTGAAGAATTGTTTCATTAATGTTATAAATCTTTTTAACTATGCAAACTTAGTAATAAGCAGCCGTATAATGCTAAGAGCGGTTTCCATTATATTTGTTACAACATGATTGATGTTTTTTTATTGCTTGGGAGCAACCTTGGCACCCGCGAATTGTTTCTGCAGCAGGCAATTGAATCTGTTTCGGCCCGAATTGCTCCGGTTAAACTGATATCGTCGGTTTACGAAACCCAGTCGTGGGGTAAAACCGATGAACCCGACTATTTAAACCAGGTGCTGATGCTCCAAACTGAGCTTTCGGCGCAGGATGTGTTGGAAAAAATATTGAGTATCGAATTACAAATGGGCCGTAAACGGGAGGTTAAATGGGGATCGCGCATTATTGATATTGATATTTTGTTTTATGGCGATGAAGTGATCCATAATTTTAACCTGGTAGTGCCACATCCCGAATTATATAAACGCAGTTTTACGCTGATCCCCCTGGCCGAGATAGCACCTAACCTTGTTCATCCTGTGTTCAAAAAAAATATTTTGCAGCTAAAGGATGAACTAAAGGATAACTTAATCGTAAAAAAGCATATTTTTGAATAAACACAAAGCTTTTATAATGGCAGATATTTCACCAGAACAGGACCTTGATCTTTCTTTTTTATACGAGATTGCCGATGGTAGCGACGATTTTATTGTTGATTCGATTGGGATGTTCCTTGAGCAATCGCCCGATTTACTTAATACGATCAGCAACGCGTTAAATAACCAGGATTGGGCTTTAGCAGCCCAGGCAGCTCATAAATTAAAGCCTAACCTTGGTTTTTTTGGTATGCCCATAAGCCAGGCTACCATACAGGAAGTTGAGCTGGCCTGTAAAGCCGGCGGTCAAAACCCAACCGAAATATTTGAAAAATTTAACCAGGTAAACAGTATGGTATCTGCAAACCTCATCACTTTAAAGGAAATTAAAGCCGAGAAGGAAGCTAATTTGTAAGTCTTTAAGGTGAAAGGTGAAAGTTTCGCCGCTTAGATATAAAAAGCAAAGGCAAGAGGTTTCCCTTTTGCCTTTTGTATTTTATAAAGTTTTAGTTGTTTATGCAGATAAGAAACCTTTGGCCTTTTACCTTTCGCCTTTATCCTAAAAAAGCCTTTCGCCTTTAACCTAAACTTTAGATATTTTAAAAGTATAGCTTTCCATAATCAGGTTGGCCAGTAGGTTTTTGCAGGCCTGGTCAACTTTGGCGCTGGCAGCTTCGGCATTTTCGGCTTCTATTTCAAGCGTAATGTGTTTGCCAATGCGCACGTTATGAATTTCGGCTAAGCCAAGGTTTTTCATGCTACCGGTTACTGCTTTTCCTTGTGGGTCAAGTATTTCTTTTTTGGGCATTACGTCGATTTCAGCCTGGAACTTTGTCATTTGTGAGTTTTGTTTGAATTAGAGATAAGGTGATATAAATAAATATAACCACCGGAACGGCCACAAATTTAAAAAATAGTATGAGTATTGCCGAAAACAAGAGCAGTAAATAACGGAAAATGTTTTTGTTGAAGTCGCGGTTCTTGAATTTAAGCGACATTAGCGGTATTTCGGATACCAGTAGCGTACACATTATTAAAACCAGAACTGTTAGAAAGTAAGGATTTAAAATGTAATGCGCCAAAGCATCGTACTGTTGTACTATTAAAGGCAGCGATGCTATAAGGATGGCGTTTGCTGGTGTTGGTAACCCGATAAAGCTATCTGATTGCCGCGTGTCGTTATTGAATTTTGCA
Source organism: Mucilaginibacter sp. Mucisp73 (assembly GCF_059491465.1). Classification (NCBI taxonomy): domain Bacteria; kingdom Pseudomonadati; phylum Bacteroidota; class Sphingobacteriia; order Sphingobacteriales; family Sphingobacteriaceae; genus Mucilaginibacter; species Mucilaginibacter sp. Mucisp73. Next base: position 1,560,917 of record NZ_CP168507.1, read on the forward strand.
AGCCTCAATGCCGAAAATACCGGTAAAAGGAATGCAACGAAGTTTAACAGGTGACTTATGCCGTCTAATTGCGGAGCCTGTAAAAATAGTTCGTACATGATCACTGACGGCAATACGCCAAAGCTTACCATATCGGCCAGCGAATCGAGGTCTTTGCCTATAAATGAATAAGAGTTTAAAACCCTTGATGCAAGGCCATCAAAAAAATCAAATATTGAGGAAAGAAAAATGGCATAAGCAGCCACTATGAGGTTACCCTGGAAAGCGAAAACTATACCTATACAACCGCTAAAAAGGTTGGCGCAAGTAATAGCATTTGGAAGGTGTTTTTTGACGCGTCTCTTCATTTCGCCATCGAAATTATCAGGAATTTATTAAGTAATAATGAAGTTACAAATAATATTCTACTTACTTATAACTTCATTATCGCTAAAATATTACGAATTCATCGAAATCAGAAATTCTTCGTTAGTTTTTGTGCCCCTAATTTGAGCTTGTAAAAACTCCATTGATTCCTGCGAATTCATATCAGCAAGGTGGTTGCGGAGAATCCAGATACGCTGAAGCGTGTCACGGTCAAGCAGTAAGTCGTCGCGGCGGGTACTTGAAGCTGTAATGTCGATAGCCGGGAAAATACGTTTATTCGATAATTTACGATCCAGTTGTAACTCCATGTTACCGGTACCTTTAAATTCTTCAAAAATAACCTCGTCCATTTTTGAGCCGGTTTCGGTAAGCGCTGTAGCAATGATAGTTAATGAACCGCCATCCTCAATGTTGCGGGCGGCACCAAAAAATCGTTTAGGTTTGTGCAAAGCGTTAGCATCAACACCGCCTGATAATATCTTACCTGATGCGGGGGCAACAGTATTATAAGCGCGTGCCAAACGGGTGATAGAGTCAAGAAGGATCACTACGTCATGACCACACTCTACCATACGTTTTGATTTTTCAAGCACAATGTTAGCAATTTTTACGTGGCGCTCAGCAGGCTCATCAAAAGTGGATGAAACAACTTCGGCGCGTACGCTGCGGGCCATGTCGGTAACCTCTTCCGGACGTTCGTCTATCAGCAATATAATAAGGTATACTTCGGGATGGTTTTTGGCAATAGCATTGGCCACATCCTTTAATAACATGGTTTTACCTGTTTTTGGCTGTGCCACGATCAAACCACGCTGACCTTTACCAATAGGCGAAAACAGGTCCATGATGCGGGTTGAATAGTTGTTCGGATCGGTGAAGAGGCTCAGTTTTTCGGAAGGGAACAAAGGTGTTAAGTGATCAAAAGGAACACGGTCACGTACCTCGGCAGGGATGCGGCCGTTGATGGCCTCAACACGTACCAGCGGGAAGTATTTTTCACCTTCTTTCGGTGGGCGGATGCTGCCCCTAACCGTGTCACCTGTTTTAAGGCCGAATAGTTTTATCTGTGATTGTGATACGTAAATATCATCGGGAGAAGTAAGGTAGTTGTAATCAGATGAACGAAGGAAGCCATAACCATCAGGCATAATTTCCAAAACACCTTCATTTACAATTACATTATCAAAGTCGAGATTGATTGGCGGTTCTTGTGCTTTTTGCTGATTTTGGTTGTTGCTGTTAACCCTGCGCTCAAACTTTTGCGGGCGGGCTTCCGGAACAACTTCTTCCGTACGGGCAACTGTTTCACCGGCTTGCGGCGCGTCTGTTTCTGCAGTTACAGCAGGAATTTCCGTTTCCGGATCATCTTGTGATGGCTCATCATCCTGCGCATCAAAAAGATTGGTATCATCTAAAGGAACCTCTATACGTGGTTTTGATGAATCTTTGGTTTTTATAACACGGGTCCTTTTTCGGGGCTTTTCAATTGTTTCAGCAGGCGCTTCGCCTGGCGCGGGTGTAGGGGTATAGTTTGATTCAATCAGATTTTGTTGAGCCCTGGCGGCTTCAATAAGCTGTTGTTGTTCAATAATACGGGCAACAAGCTGAGCTTTACGTAGTTCGTCGGCCTCAGCAATACCTAAATTTCTGGCAATTTCGCGCAACTCAGAAACGAGTTTGTCGTTCAATTCAATTTTATCAGACATGATATGAATTATAGTTCAATGGGATTTTTTAATTGTAATTTGTTTTCAAACGGCAAAAATTTCTATGCAAGTGTTAAAGCTTGACCACATGTAAAAACATATGAGGCTATAATTGAAAGAAATTGATCTTGAAACCTTGTTTTAGTAAACATCCAAACCCATGCAAGTATTATATAAAGTGATAATAAAAAGCGTGGTGATTTAAATTGTTTCTTTAGTGCAAGAAAAATTCAATGGAAAACGATGCAAGTGTAAACAATTATTCTTTAATTTCAAATTAATTAAATAAATATCACTTATATCAGAACACATAAGCCAAATTTTTAGTTTTTTTGACAATTAAAATATTATTCAGCCGCTGATGATGTCCCGCCAGGAGTTAATTGAACAAATCAAAAGAAAGAAATCGTTTTTATGTGTTGGGCTTGATCCCGATATCAACAAGATCCCCGAATTTTTAAGATCATATCCCGATCCTATACTTGAATTTAACAAACGCATCATAGATGTTACGCAGGATCTCTGTATAGCTTATAAGCCTAATGCTGCTTTTTACGAAGCCTATGGTATAAAAGGATTACAAAGCTTAATTGATACCTATAAATACCTGCCCAAAGATTGTTTAAGTATCATTGACGCTAAACGGGGCGATATCGGCAATACATCCGATAAATATGCCAAAGCATTTTTTGATGAGCAATCGGGCGGGATGAGCTTTGATGCTATTACCATTACGCCTTATATGGGTAATGACAGTGTTACGCCATATCTCGCTTACGAAGGGAAATGGGTTATTATTTTGGCCCTAACATCATCTGTTGGCAGTAAGGATTTTCAATACCTGCAAACCGGGGATGGCTATTTATATGAAAATGTGATAAAAAAGGCCAACACCTGGGCCGGAGCCGACAGGATCATGTATGTAGTAGGAGCTACCAAAAGCACCGAGTTTACCAACATCCGTGCATACGCGCCCGATAATTTTTTATTAGTACCCGGAGTAGGAGCACAGGGCGGAAGCCTGGAAGAAGTTTGCAAATATGGTATCACTAAAGATTGTGGACTTATCGTAAACTCGTCGCGTTCTATATTATATGCAAGCAATGGCGAAGATTTTGCCGCTGCCGCCCGTGCGGAAGCACTAAGTTTGCAGCAACAGATGCAGGCGGAGTTAGAAAAGGCAGGCATTATATAAGCAAGTCAGGCAGCTACGCTTCAACTTTCTTTAAACTAAAAAGCCCGAAGTCATAATAACTCCGGGCTTTGCATATACCTTTCAGTTTTCGCCTTTATCCTTTTACCTGAAAAAATATTATTCAAAATATTCCTTCATCCGTTCAAAGAAACTTTTTTCGTTTTTGCCCGGATTGGGTTTAAAGTTAGGAGAGCCCTGCAGCTTTTCCAGGATCTCACGTTCCTCACGGCTTAACGCTTTTGGTGTCCAAATGTTGATATGCACCAGTTGATCGCCACGGTGATATGAATTTACTTCCGGTAAGCCCTTACCTTTCAGGCGTAGTATTTTGCCCCCTTGTGTTCCAGGATCAATTTTTATTTTAGCTTTACCGTCAATGGTTGGCACTTCAATAGATGTGCCTAAAGTTGCATCAACAAAGTTTACATGCAGATCATAAATCACGTTATTGCCATCACGTTTTAATGTTTCGTGAGGTACCTCTTCAATCAGGATGATCAAGTCGCCCGGAACGCCGCCGCGTGGGGCTGCATTACCTTTACCGCTCATGCTCAACTGCATACCTTCGCTAACACCTGCAGGCACCTGGATGGTGATCAATTCTTCACCGCGAACCACGCCGTCACCATGACAAACGTTACATTTTGACAGTATGGTTGATCCTTCGCCGTTACAGGTAGGGCAGGTGCTGGTAGTTTGCATCTGACCCAAAATGGTATTGGTTACTCTACGTACCGCTCCTGAACCACCGCAGGTTTTGCAGGTTTGGAACGATGATTTGTCTTTAGCCCCGCTGCCATCGCAGGTTTTACAGATGATCTGTTTATTTACTTTGATCTTCTTTTCGGCGCCGTTGGCAATTTCCTCAAGGGTTAAGCGTACTTTGATACGCAGGTTGCTGCCGCGGGCTACACGCCTGCCGCCGCCACCGCTTTGACGACCGCCGCCAAAGAAACCTTCAAACGGACTGCCACCACCAAAAATATCGCCAAACTGGCTAAATATGTCGTCCATATTCATACCACCGCCACCATAACCACCACCATTTGGCGATGAAGCGTTGGCTGCGTGACCAAACTGATCATAACGCTGACGTTTTTCAGGAGTGCTTAGTACTTCGTAAGCTTCGGCAGCTTCCTTAAACTTTTCTTCCGCTTCCTTATCGCCCTGGTTTTTATCAGGGTGATATTTAATAGCCATTTTACGATATGCTTTTTTTATGTCATCAGCACTTGCGCCTTTCGCAACCCCAAGCACATCGTAATAATCTCTTTTAGCCATAATTTTAAAAATTTCGGATTCCGAAACTCAGATTTCGGATTTATTATTATTTAATATTGTGTAAGATCAGGATAGACTATCACATCCGGATAAATCCGAAATTGAAAGTCTCAAATCCGAAATCAGTTACGCTCCTACAACCACTTTAGCAAAGCGGATCACTTTGTCGTTCAGGGTATAACCTTTTTCCATTTCGTCCATTACCTTGCCTTTAAGGTCATCAGTAGGTGCCGGAATATTGGTGATAGCTTCATGCAGGTCGGCATCAAAGGCATTGCCTATTGATGTCATTTCTTTCAGGCCTTTTTGGCCAAGTATATTTTTTAGCTTGTTTTGGATCAAAGTAACGCCCTCTTTAACCGGGGCAACTTCGGTAGCCTTATCCATGGCACGCTGCGCGCGTTCAAAGTCGTCAAGTACAGGTAGTAAAGCCACAATTACATCTTTACCTTCAGTTTTGCGGGCTTCCTCGCGTTCTTTAATGGTACGCCTTCTAAAGTTATCAAATTCGGCATATAAACGCAAGTACTTGTCATTAGCCTGTGCCAGCTCGTCTTTCAACTTTTCTTCGGCAGTTGGGGCAGCGGCAGTTCCCTGTTGGGTTTCCGTGGCTGTAGCTTCTGCTACCGGGGCTTGTTCCTGCCCTTCATCATGTAATTGCTCGTTGTTCACTTCGTTTATATTTTCAGTATTATCCGTATTTTCTTTCTTCTTTTTCTTCAACATATCGTTAAATTTCATAGCGAGTAGTGCCAATCAAGTATCTTGCCACAACTGTAAAGCAGTCAAGCTGTCAGTAGCATGAAATGATTTTAAGAAAGGGTGACAGGCGAACCGTTGATTTGTCACCGTTGGTTTTTGATGGCGCTGATTTCGTTGATTGTTCTTGAAGAGTGTTTATGACTATTAGTCGGCATGATTTTGACTTGCCGGCGAATTTAAAACATCAGTTCAATCATTAAATTAAAAGATCAACGAAATCAACGTAATCATCAATGATCAGCGGTCATATCTCCACATCTTCCAAAACCTTACCGTTCTCGCATTTGATAATACGCGATGGAAAAGCACGGATAATGTGATAGTCGTGAGTGGCTACCAGTACGGCAGTGCCCGATTGGCTGATTTGTTTGAGCAGGAGTACAATTTCTTCAGATGTTTCAGGGTCGAGGTTGCCTGTAGGTTCATCGGCCAGGATTATTTCCGGGTCATTAAGCAAAGCGCGTGCTATAACCACACGCTGCTGCTCACCACCTGAAAGCTCGTGAGGCATTTTCTTTAATTTTGACCGCAGGCCAACTTTTTCAAGTACATCAAGAGCTTTATCTGCAATCAGTTTTTTATCGTTCCAACCGGTGGCGCGCATTACAAAGTTGAGATTTTGCTCAATGGTACGATCGGTAAGCAACTGAAAATCCTGGAAAACTATACCCAGTTTACGACGCAGATAGGGAATGTCGCGGCTGGGCAGCTTGCTTAATTCATAACCACAGGCATGACCGGTACCCGCTTTAATCCCCAAGTCGCCATAAATTACTTTCAGCAGGCTGCTTTTCCCTGATCCTGTCTGACCTATCAGCCACACAAAATCACCTTTATCAACATGTAAATTCACGTTTGAAAGTACCAGGTGAGCCTGTTGAAAAATATCAACGTTGTTTAGTTTTATTATAGAATTTCCAATCATTGTTTTATAACTCTAATTTTAAGATCTGTCCAAACGGCAGTTCTTTGATAATATTCATGATCTCGTCGGCCTTGTCGCCTAATCCAACCTTATCAAGCGATTTATCCGGTCTGTCAACCCTGAAATAAGCCAACAGCGTAAACTTATCATCACGCAGTTGTACATAATCAGGTATTTTGGCGACACCTTTAACTTTTATGATATACATTTTTTTAAGGTTAAAGCTGAAAGGTAAAAGGCAAAAGGTGCCTTTTAAAGTGAAAAAGGTAGTAACCTTTCGCCTTTCACCTTACTTCCCAAAGGTATTTATTTTATTTAAAGACTTGACAAAAATTCCATCGTATCCACGCCGTCGGCATAATCCCATAGTTTGGGTTGCTGGCTTTGTCCAAAACCTACCACCTGGCTTGTAACCTGCAACGGTAGTTTGCTCACTATACACTGGATATTTTCGGCATTCTGATCGATGATATTTTCGGCCTCTGCCATGTCATGATAATAGTTAAAAAACAATACTGACAGCGGAGATGTCAGCCTGTCATCTTCTTTAACCATCAAAAAACCATTATCAAAATGTTTATCACCGTTAACCAAATAAATAGATTTATTATAATCGTAATTGTTGTTGTATTTATGATGATTGATAATGGCTTTATGATCTTCTATCGATTCGAAAAAGAAAGTAAAGTCATACCCCTCCGGTACCAGTATTTTGGATACATTACGGCAGCCAAGACCATAATAATCTAAAATGTCATGACCGAGATTAAACAACTCTTCGGCGGTTTCCTTGCCACTTAGTACGGCAATGCTGTTGCGGTTTTTACGGATGATGTTAGGCACTTTGCCAAAGTAATAATCAAAATAACGCGAGCTGTTGTTGCTGCCTGTGGCTATGATGGCGTCAAAACTTTCCAGCCTGTCAACAAAGTTAAAGCTGCCGGCAAAAGCAGGATCAATAGCTACCAGTTTTTCCAATACAGCTTTGATGAGTCGTGCATCCTGCGATGAAGCTTTGATGAGCGCTTTGTTACCCGAGGCAATAACACAAAGTACGTCATGAAAACCTACCAGCGGGATGTTGCCAGCCAGTATAAGCCCCACATTTTTTGCGGGTTTGCCTGTTTCAAGGTCATATTTCGAAAGCCAGGTAGTTAGATCTTCCACGTTAAGCATGGCGCCTATGGCTGTAACCGCTTCTGAAACACTTGCCGGCGTAAACCAGGCATTATGATATTGTTCGTTTTCAATGATTGCGCTTAATGCCGCATCGGGGGCCAGAAGTTGCCTGCCTAACTCCGAAAATGAATTTATTGAGTTTTTTGGATTAATTTTTGACATATATATGTTAAGAGATTAAACCCTTAAAGCCTTTTTTTGTTATATTTGTACGCTTGTAATTTGCAGGCAAAGTTAATTGAGATTATTAGATATTTAGAAATATGGCGATTAAAATCACCGACGAATGCATAAACTGCGGGGCCTGCGAACCGGAATGCCCTAATAATGCTATTTATGATGCAGGAGCGGCCTGGCGTTTCAGCGATGGGACTGGCCTTAGAGGGATAATTGATTTTGGCGATGGTAATACCCTGAATGCCGAAGAAACACAAGCTGCATTATCTGACGATATTTATTATATAGTACCCGATAAGTGTACCGAATGTGTGGGTTTCCATGATGAACCCCAGTGTGCTGCTGTTTGCCCGGTAGATTGTTGTGTTGATGACGAAGATATCCGCGAAAGCGAAGAAGAGCTGCTTGCCAAAAAAGAGTGGCTGCATATGAACGAATAGGACATTATTTTAGGGATATAAAAAGGGATATGCAATGCATGTCCCTTTTTAGTTAGCGATGATTCGGCGAGTGATAAATTAAGTATTAAGGATTGCCGGAAGATTTCTGTTGGGTTAAATATTTCAAAAATATTTTGTATTATCGTATAGCTTTTACCCCAAAAGTTACTGATACCAATTATTAAATAATATCATATTAAAATGTTAACCGCGTATAGATTAAAAAATACGTGCCAGATTGTTGTTTATTTGACATTACAGAACTATGGAGTACGGGATATGTAATCTTGCTGTAATCCCGCTAAGGGCCGAGCCCAGTGAGCGGAGCGAGCAGGTATCGCAATTGCTATTTGGCGAAGTGTTTGAAATTACTGAGTGGCAAAACAACTGGGTTAAGATCATTGCCGAGGCGGATGGGTATATCGGGTGGATAGGCCGCTTGCAATTTGCTATGCTTGGTCATATAGCGTATAAAAATATCAGGAACCATCCCTCAAAGCTCACTTACCAGCCGGTTACGCAGGCATGGAAAATGAGCGACAATAGTGTTGTTTATTTGCCGGCGGGCAGCTCGCTTGCTTTTTTAGAAGGGACCTCATGCCGCATTGGTCATGAACGTTTTGAAATAATTGGTAAAATTGGTGAGCCTGAAGATATTGCTGCCACCGCTAAAGCATTTCTGAACTCTCCTTACTTGTGGGGCGGGCGAACGCATTTTGGTATTGATTGCTCGGGCTTTACGCAAATGGTTTACAAACTTAAAGGCCTCAGAATTAAGCGGGATGCAAGCATGCAGGTGAAAGAAGGTATCAAGGTTGATTCGATAAAGGAAGCACGGTTAGGCGATCTGGCTTTTTTTGATAATCCCGAAGGCAGGGTAACTCATGTGGGTATTATACTTAATAATGAGCACATCATTCATGCATCGGGCAAGGTTAAAATTGATACCATTAACGAGGATGGTATATACTCGCGGGAGCAAAAAAAACATACCCATAACCTGTGCAGTATAAGGCGTTTTTTTAATTAGCTCCATGCCTTATTTATCCAAAAATGGTAAAGGCATACGGAGGGAAGGTAGTTTAATTTGGTAAGATAAGTTTCCTGAAAAAAAGAAGGATGTCAACTAAATTTAATCTCCCATGAAATGATCTTTTTATCGTCACTTACCGAAAGGAGCTGGTCGGACGTTCCCCAGGCTAATTTGTTGATAGATAGTACATGGCCTGGATAGCCTTTTTCCCTGCTGATATTTTTGTAGAGTTTAAAATCGTCCGATCCCCAAATCTTGATACTTTTATCCATACTGGCGGTAGCAAAATAGGGTAGGGTGGGATGGAATGCAATATGGTTCACCGCAAATAAATGGGCAGGAACATTTTTTATTTCATGATAACTGCCGCTATCCCAAATCTTTACCTGGGCATCTCTTGAGCCGGAAGCGATGTAACTCCCATCGGGACTGTAGACAAGCGCAAAAACAGCCATGGTATGGCCGTGAAGAGCTTTAATAATCGTATAATCTTCCAGGTCGTAAATGGCGATGTGATTATCCCGGCAACCGAATGCCACCTGTTTTTGATCCGGCGAAACGGCAATGCAACGAACGGTGTCCCTGGATACTGTTATGCTGTGCACCATTTCAAGCGTTTTAAGGTTCCATACAGATACGGTGCCATCTTCCGATGCTATTAATAACTCATCTTTTTTAACTGATGATTTGATATCGAAGATAGCCTTGCGGTGATGCCTTAAAGGTTTTAGCAATTTTTGCTGAATAAAATCAAACACCAGAACTTCGCCGCTGCGTAAACCCGCAAACATTAGCGGATATCCCTCCGGACAATGAATAGCATAAATAGATGCATTAACCGGGAACATCACTTTAATAAAAGTGAAATTATTCAAGCTCCACTCAACCAACCCTTTATCATTCCCGCCCGTAAACAATATGCCCGGCTTTTGCGATAACTCAAGCGTGAATATCGGGTTGGCATGGCCTGTGAGCTCGGCTGTTTTTTGGACGGTAATCATTTCAGTTTGCAGTTTCCGGTTGGCAGTTTATAGTTTTGTATTTTGCAATATTAGTTAAAACTCTCCAACTGCCTGCTGCAAACTCAAAACTGCCAACTATTTACTTATGTCTTGATTCTAAATTTTTTGCAATAGTTTCCAGTGTTAAACCTTTTTCGCGAAGCAGAACCAATAGATGGAAAACCAAGTCTGATGATTCATTGATCAGGTCGGTTTCTGTTTCGGCAAGGGCGGCGATAACAGTTTCAACTCCTTCTTCACCAACTTTCTGGGCTATTTTGTTAAGGCCTTTGTTGCGAAGTTTATTTACATATGATCCTTCAAGCGGGTTAGTATACCTGTCGGCAATGATATTTTCCAGCTCCAGGATAAAATTTTGATTAAATTCGGTATTGAAGCAACTGCGTGAGCCTGTATGACAGGTTGGGCCGTCGGCTTTCACTTTGATCAGCAGCGTATCATTATCGCAATCAATGCTGATGCTTTTTACATGCAGGAAGTTACTGCTGGTTTCGCCCTTAGTCCATAAACGGTTTTTTGTACGGGAATAAAAAGTAACGATATTTTCCTGAACGGTTTTATCATAAGCTTCCTGGTTCATGTAACCCAGCATCAGTACCTCTAAAGTTTGCTCGTCCTGTATAATTACGGGGACAAGTCCACCGGTTTTTTCAAAATCTATATTCATAATAACTGCTTTTAAATTCCCTCTTGAGAGGGGGAGCGTAGGTGTTTGAGCTGGCAGGGGTGTGTTCTAAGCTTGATGAGAAACACACCCCTACATCCCTCTCAAGAGGGGAATCGCGCAGAGCCGCCGCTTTATCTCAAATCCTAACTTCTATTTTATTGCTTTGCAATATCCGCTTTAAATCCGGTATCAAAATCTCACCATAATGAAACACTGAAGCCGCCAGTGCTGCATCCACATTGGTTTTCTCAAATACATCAACAAAGTGTTCAACCTTGCCTGCACCGCCCGAAGCTATCACCGGGATATGCACGGCATCATTAACAGTTTTCAGCAAACCATTATCAAAGCCGCCTTTGGTGCCGTCATGATCCATAGAAGTAAGCAGGATTTCACCTGCACCACGGCTTTCAGCCTCCAGGATCCACTCCAGTGTTTGGCGCTCGGTTGGCAGCCTGCCGCCATTCAGGTGTACTATATTTTTATCACCAATGCTACGGGTATCAACAGCAATCACCACAAACTGTACACCGAAAGCGGCAGCCAGCTCATCTATCAGCTTAGGGTTGCGTACCGCGGCCGAATTGATGGAGATCTTATCGGCTCCGGCATTGAGCAGTGCATCAGCATCGGCGATTTCATTAATGCCGCCTCCGATAGTGAAAGGGATATTGATCTGCCTGGCAACAGCTTTTACCAGCTCCACCATAGTTTTACGGCGCTCAACGGTAGCTGTGATATCCAGAAAAACGAGTTCGTCGGCCCCTTGGTTGGAATAGTTCCATGCCAGTTCAACGGGATCGCCGGCGTCTCTCAAATCTACGAAGTTCACACCTTTAACGGTGCGCCCGTCTTTAACGTCTAAACAAGGAATAATTCGCTTGGCAAGCCCCCCCCGCCCCCTAAAGGGGGAGCTTTTGATTTGCGTATTTATATTTTCCAATACTTTTTCTAAATTATTAAGCACCTGGTCATTGGTAAAGCGCAATACTTTAAGTCCATCGGAAACCAAGTTGTTTTGTCTAACAATATCATTTTGAATTACATCAGGAAGATTATGAATACTTCCATCCAATTCAATGATTAATTTATGTTGGTGACAATAGAAATCAGCGATGTAAATTCCTAAAGGATGCTGCCTTCGAAATTTTACATCCAACCGTTTACCCTTTAATTGTTCCCAAAGTAACTCTTCGGCAACTGTCATTCTATAACGAAGTGCTTCTGCGTTTTGAAAAACTAATCGATCTGCTCCCAAAAACATTTTTCTTTTCATTATAAAACTATTGTTCCCCCTTTAGGGGGTTAGGGGGCGATTATATCGATATCAGCGCGTCCAAATTCCAATGTTTCACGTCCTCAATGGTGATATGGCCCTCATATATCGCTTTGCCAACTACTACCGACTCAACTTTTAAGCGGTTAAGTTTTTCGATATCGCTCATGGAGCTAACGCCACCTGAGGCGATCAGCTTAATGAACGGAGAATGGTCAAGCAGTTTTTCGTACAGTTCAATGCCGGCACCGCCCAATTTACCGTCCTTATTAATGTCAGTACAAAGGAAACGGAAAAAACCTAAAGCCAGGCATTTATCAACGTAATCCATCAGTTTGATAGGTGAACTTTCCATCCAGCCTGAGTATTTGATTACCTCGTCAAGTACGTCGATGGCTACTACCACCTGGTCGGAGCATTTGTCTTTGCCGCAGATCTCTTTGCTCAGATCTGGTAAAAAATCAGGGTTGGTAAGTGCTTGCGTACCAACAATAACGCGGTGAACGCCTGCGTCTATCAGCTCTTTTACCTTATCGATGCTGCGGATACCTCCGCCGTACTGCACTTTCATGTCGGTTTTGCGGATCACATCAAACAGGTACTGCTGATTGCTGAAATCATTTTTTGCGCCGTTAAGGTCGATAATGTGGATGAAGTTGGTGCCGTTGCTCTGGTAGCGTTCAATCATTTCTTCAAGGGTAACATCGTATTCGGTTACCTGTTTGTAGTCGCCTTCACGAAGACGGACAACCTTCTTGTTCAAAATGTCAATGGCAGGAATAATGTACATATCCTTTATATTTTTGAGAAATTAGTTAACAATGTTTCGCCAAACACGCCCGACTTTTCGGGGTGAAATTGTACGCCGTAAAAATTATCAAGCCAAATTGATGCCGAAAATTGATTTCCGTAATCGGAGGCTAATAAAGTGTATGCTTTATCATACTCAATAAAGTATGAATGTACAAAGTAAAAATGTGAACCTGACGGTATATTTTCAAATAGCGGGTTGTCCTTTTCCGGGTAAACCCTGTTCCAGCCCGTGTGCGGCACTTTATGATCGGCGCTATCTTTAAACCTTAAAGTTTTAATCGGTATGATATCCAACAGGTTAGAGTCGCCCTCTTCAGAGTAAGAGGTAAGCAATTGCATACCTACACAAATACCGAGGGTGGGCTTTTTTAACGCTTTGATGGAAGGTACAAGCCCGGTAGCTTTAAGTTTATTCATGGCTGCGCCCGCATGTCCGACACCGGGGATGATATAGCGGTCGTACTTGTCAAAATCCTCCTCGCTGTTTATAAAGCCATAGGGAATACCTAAGCGCTCTAAAGCGGCAGTTAGGGAAAATATGTTTCCGGCTCCGTATAGGATAATGCCGATGCCCCCCCCGCCCCCTGAAGGGGGTGCCTCTGCGAGGCTTTCTTTGTCTACTTTTTGTGTATCTTGATCTGGTGTATCCATTTTGTGCTTTTTACTCCTCCTTTAGGGAGCCGGGGGCTTTACAGCAGCCCTTTAGTGCTTGGTAAAACCATCTTATCTACATCACGTTTTACAGCCACTTTTATTGCCTTGGCAAAGGCTTTAAATATAGCTTCAATTTTGTGATGTTCGTTTTGTCCTTCTGCTTTTATATTCAGGTTACTTTTTGAGGCATCGCTGAATGATTTGAAGAAGTGGTAGAACATTTCGGTAGGCACATCGCCTACTTTTTCGCGTTTAAAATCGGCTTCCCAAACAAGCCAGTTACGGCCGCCGAAATCAATAGCAGCCTGGGCCAGGCAATCATCCATCGGCAGGCAAAAGCCATAGCGTTCAATCCCCATTTTGTTACCTAACGCAGCGGCAAATACTTCGCCTAAGGCAATGCCGGTATCTTCAATGGTATGATGCTCGTCGATATGCAGATCTCCTTTGGCTGTAATTTCCAGGTCAATACTACCATGACGGGCAATCTGATCCAGCATGTGGTCAAAAAAATGCAAACCGGTTGATATTTTGGCATCGCCCTTACCATCAAGGTTTATTTTGATATAGATATCGGTTTCCTTAGTAGCACGGCGGTGTTCAAATACCCGCTGACCAAGTTTCAGAAACTCATAGATCTTTTGCCAGTCGGTAGTTTCAAGGGCGATAACATCATCAATATGATCTGCTTCGTTAAATTCATTTCCACCCAGGTTGCTGTTGTTATTAAGCCAGATAGCTTTTGCCCCCAGGTTTTTTGCCAGCAATACATCGTTTTTACGATCGCCGATGGTAAACGAATTTTTCAGGTCGTATTTATCCGCATCTAAGTATTGCGTTAACAGTGCAGTGCCCGGCTTACGGGTGGGGGCATTATCACGCGCAAAAGTACGGTCAATGATCTGGTTAGCAAATTTTACGCCTTCACCTTCAAAGGTTTGCAGGATGAAATTGTGGACAGGCCAAAATGTATCTTCAGGATAAACAGAAGTTCCTAAACCGTCCTGGTTGGTAACCATTACCAGTTCAAAATCAAGTTCTTTGGCTATTTTGGGCAGATAGGTTAACGCGCCCGGATAAAACTCCAGCTTGGAAAATGAATCAATTTGCTCATCAGCAGGCTCTTTGATCAGGGTGCCGTCGCGGTCGACAAATAATATTTTCTGTAAACTCATTCTTTATAATTAGTGAATTAGCGAATTATTGAGTTAGTGATTTTTTTATTTAAAGTTTTGAAGCGCTTCGAGTAAAATAGTGTTCTCATCTGGTGTGCCTACAGTGATGCGCAGACAGCCCTCGCAAAGCTCAACTTTTGAACGGTTGCGCACTATAATGCCCTGTTTTACCAGGTAATCGTAAATACCGTTAGCATTGGTAGTTTTTACGAGGATAAAGTTGGCATCTGAAGGGTAAATATCTACCACAAACTCAAAATCTTTCAGTTGTAAAACCAACCTGTCGCGTTGTGTAAGGGTTTCTTTAATCCATTCATTAACCTGACCAACGTTTGCCAGGGCAGCCAATGCCAGCTGTTGTGAGGACTCGTTAACGTTATAAGGCGGCTTTACTTTGTTCATCACCTCAATGATTTCCTCGCTGGCGAAAGCCATACCAACACGTAAACCGGCCAGGCCCCAGGCTTTGGAAAGGGTTTGCATTACCACAAGGTTGGCACATTCGGTCAATTCCTGTATAAATGACTTTTGACGGCTGAAGTTGATGTAAGCCTCATCAACCACTACAATTCCGCTGAAGTTGGCCAGCAGGGTTTGAATATCATCGCGGTTGATGGAGTTACCGGTAGGGTTATTTGGCGAGCAGATAAAGATGAGCTTGGTGTTTTTGTCAATAGCTTCGGCAATGCCCTCTAAATTTAGCTGATAATCTTCCGTAAGGTTTACTTTGCGGGCCTGGATATCGTTGATATTGGCCGATACCTCGTACATGCCATAAGTAGGCGGCACCAATATCACATTGTCAACACCTGGGTTACAAAAGCTGCGGAACAGGATATCGATAGCTTCATCACTGCCGTTGCCTACAAAAATATTGCGCGGCGGTACGCCTTTAATTTCGGTAATGCGTTTTTTTAAATCGTACTGTAAAGGATCAGGGTAGCGGTTAAACTGCTGATCTAAAGGAGAGCCAAAAGCATTTTCGTTGGCATCCAGGAAAACGCTTGCTTCGCCCTGGTATTCATCGCGTGCCGATGAATAGGGTACAAGGCGTTTTATATTTTCTCTGAGTATATTATTTATGTCGAACATTGATCATT
Organism: Mucilaginibacter sp. Mucisp73; assembly: GCF_059491465.1. NCBI lineage: Bacteria > Pseudomonadati > Bacteroidota > Sphingobacteriia > Sphingobacteriales > Sphingobacteriaceae > Mucilaginibacter > Mucilaginibacter sp. Mucisp73. The sequence goes on from NZ_CP168507.1 coordinate 1,576,688, forward strand.
CATATAAATTATGTCATTGCGAGCGATAGCGTGGCAACCGCACGGAAGCATACCTCGCAATGACATGAAGTGTTAATACTATATTAATTGCTCATTCTCACACTCACCGCATTCCTGTGTGCATGTAAACCTTCCAGCTCAGCCAAAACTTCAACTGTTGGGCCGATGTTTTGGATACCCTCGCGGGTGATATGCTGAAACGTGATCTTTTTCACAAACGAATCAACCGACACGCCTGAATAGGCTCTTGCATAACTGCTGGTTGGCAGGGTGTGGTTGGTGCCTGATGCATAATCGCCTGCACTTTCCGGGGTCAGGTTTCCTAAAAATACTGAACCCGCATTGATGATGTCTCCGGTGATCTGTTCCCAACTGTCGGTTGCCAGGATCAGGTGCTCAGGAGCATATTGATTGCTGAAACTCATTGCTTCGTTCAGGTTATCAGTGATCACCACATATGAATTATCGATGGCCATTTTGGCTATCTCCCCACGGGGCAATACAGGCAGTTGTTTTTCAACTTCGGCAATGGCTTTTTCGGCAACATCAACGGAGGTACAAACCAATACAGCCTGGCTGTCGATGCCATGCTCGGCCTGGGCCAGCAGATCGGCTGCAATGTATGCCGGAATAGCCGTTTCATCTGCAATAACCAATACTTCCGACGGGCCCGCAGGCATATCAATTGCCGTTGTGGTGGTTGACTGGATAATGGTTTTAGCTTTGGTTACAAACTGGTTGCCGGGCCCGAAGATCTTATCTACCTTAGGGATGCTTGCAGTTCCGTAAGCCATTGCCGCTACAGCCTGCGAACCACCTGCCAGGTAGATCTTATCGATCCCCAGCATCAGCGCTACATAAGCTATAAAGGCATTTACCCTACCGTTTTTTTGCGGGGGTGAGCAAACTACTATTTCATGGCAACCGGCAATACATGCCGGGATTCCCAGCATCAAAAACGTACTTGGCAATACAGCAGAGCCACCGGGGATATACAAGCCTACTTTTTCAATCGGCCTTAATTCGCGCCAGCAGGTTACGCCGGGCATGGTTTCAACTTTGTCCTCGGTTTTTAGCTGCGTTTGGTGAAACTTGTAAATGTTGTTATACGCTGTTTCCAACGCTGCTTTCTGATCGGCAGATATGGCTTTGGCAATTTCTTCCAGTTCGGCTCTATCGAGGTAAAGCTTGTTCAGCTCCACCTTGTCAAACTTTAAAGCATAATCAAGCAGGGCCTTGTCGCCATGCTGCTGCACGTTGGCAATCACATCTTCAACAATAGTCCTGATCTCGTTGGCCGGGTCAACATTACGCTGAACCAGTTTCTGGATCTCGGATGCAGTAAGTTCTGAATAGTTGTATGTCTTCATTTGCCCCCCAACCCCCTAAAGGGGGAGTTAATGTTAAGTAATAAGCTGCCCGCCCTTTCACTCCCCCTTTAGGGGGCCGGGGGGCGTTTGCCTACAAAATGATCTTCTCAATAGGCATTACCACAATGCCTTGTGCGCCGGCCTGTTTAAGCTGGCTTATACGGTTCCAAAAATCACGTTCGGGAATTACAGTGTGCACTGCTACCCAGCCATCTTCGGCCAATGGTACTACCGACGGGCTTTTTACGCCCGGCAATAAAGCAATAACGGCATCGAGGTTTTTTTTCTCAACGTTAAGTACCACGTATTTAGTTTCTTTGGCGCGTAAAACTGATTGAATACGCTGGATCAGTTCCTGTACAAGGTCGCTTTCGGCAATGGCCTTGCTGCCTATCAGTACCGCCTCAGATGACATTACATCGGCAAAAGGTTTCAGTCCGTTGCTTTTAAGGGTACCGCCTGTTGATACCAAATCGCAAATGGCGTCGCTAAGACCTAAGCCTGGTGATATTTCAACCGAACCGGAAATGGTGCGGATATCTGAAGTAATATTTTGTTGTTTTAAAAACTTGCCTAAAATGGCAGGGTAGGTGGTAGCAATTGCTTTGCCGTTTAAATCGGCCAGTGAGTTGATATCGCTGTTGTTGGGCACTGCTATCTTGAGCGAGCATTTACCAAAACCAAGGCGTTGCAGATAGCTTACTTCAACTTCGGTTTCCTGGATCACATTTTCGCCTACGATACCTAAATCGGCAATACCATCCTGTACATATTCAGGGATATCATCATCACGGAGGAAAAGGATCTCTAAAGGGAAATTGGATACCGGAGAGATAAGCGAGCTTTTGTAGTTTTCAAAGTTTAAGCCGCAATTTTTTAATAATTCAACAGATTTTTCGTTGAGCCTACCCGATTTTTGGATAGCTATTTTAAGTGTTTTCAAAAGATTGAATTTAAGAGACTATGATAAAAAAGAATATAAACGGAGGTTGTTATTTCGCGTAGAAACATACATTTAGCTGATCACCACATGGTGGTGATGCAGATGAAGATGATGTAGTGCGATACCGTTCATTTTTTATATAGTAAAACTATAGATTAGCGGTGCAAATATAGACAGATGTTTTTTAAATCAAAATTTAATGTAAAAAAGTATACGGGTGCGTGAAATTTTCAAGAAGTTTTATGTCCGATTGAACGAGCTTTTAGAATTTAATTTTGTTAACCTTTGCCGTTGTTGGTGACAACAGCAACCGCAGATTGCAATGAGAGGGGGTTAACAGGGTTAACATAAATTTGAATATGTTGAACTAAGTAATTGGTTGTCAGTTATTTAATTTGAAGGTAGGGTTACTCCAAAGATTATTAAAATACTTCGCCTGTGGTCAACTTGTTGTCACCCGCCCGTTATTGGTGTTGTCAGGTAACTATATACCTGTTAGACCATGTGGATGAGAAAAGAATTACTTCAACGTTAATTCTTCAGTAAACAAATGCCCATTGGGGCATTTGTATGTATAGATTATCAGTTTACCATCTCGCTTATTCGATACAATATCTTTTGCTTCTTCACTACATTCTAAACAGTCGGGGTAAGGCTTTTTAGGCAAAGGAATATTCACCGATGCTTTTATTATAGAGTTAAAGATGTTTGATGCTTCTTTGGGGTTCTTTTGGCCTGCCATAAAACAAAGATAAACATTGACAAATGAAACCCGTCCGTTGTTGGTGTTGTCACCAACAACTTTTACGCTATGCATAGCGGCCTTATAGGTTCATACAGATACGGGAACAAGTTGTTGGTGACAACACCAACAACGGCGGGAGAAAGCAAGCCGCGTTTATTCAATTCATGGGTAATCCTAAAATCCCGCAAATCATGGTTCAGACTTATATTCATAAATCGCCCCTTCTTCGCCAAAATCCTTGATCTTTTTAAGGTTTTTAACTTTTTGAATATCCTTCAGGTTGATCAGTTCAGGGTTCTCCAATACATTAAACCAAATAAGATAATAATGTTTCACCTTATAAAACTTATCGATATCCTTAGTAAAGAAACGGTGCGGCACCAGGTATGATGACATGCCCGAGAAAAAGTAAACGGCTTCATGCGCGTCGGTATAAATTTTGACGCCGGGTTTAAACAGGCTGTGGTCTGTACCCCTTAAATAGGCTGCAAATTCCGAATCTATCCAGCTTTCGTCGGTATAGCCGGGGTTACCGTATTCGTCGGCTACCTGGTCGTTGTACCGGGCTTTATCTATCAAAAATTCGCTGGTGATAAAACCCAGCATCAGCACAATCATTACAGCACCGATAATGCGCCGGGTAGTGGTATTGTTTATTTTTTTCAGCAGGAGCAAAGCCCAACTGGTATATCCCCATAAAGCCGAAATGTACAATGGCGATAACAGGCGGTGATTGATCCGTTCATACCTTGAGAAAGTAGATGAGAGCACAATAAAAGCCCCGTAAACCAATGCGAAGGTAATGGCCAAATTTTCAAAGCTATCCAGCTTGCGGCGATAATAATTGAAGGCCAGGGCAGCAATAAAGCCCAGGAAAATAATAATAGCTATAGGTGTAGCAGCCCAGTATTGATTGGGAGTGAGGCCCATCCAATCGCACATTACGGTACCAAAGTAATATAGGTTTTTGCTAAACGGAGTGATAGATGGCTCCCGCGGACCGGTTGTTGTACCTGTCACAAAAGCATTGAATACGAGGTTACTTACCAATAGCGAGATACAAATTAGCCCGTAAACAATGATATGGGTAATCTTCTTTTTAAGGGGCAATACCCTGTCCAATAGCAAAAGTAAACCGCCTGTACCTACAATGGTAACAGCCGCGTACCTGGTTATGCAACTTATTGCTGCTATAACGGCTGCCACTATAAGTGCTTTAAGCGTGTGTTTTAAAAGGTATTCGCGGAAAGCAACCCAAAAAAACAGGATCTCAAGAATGAACAAGGTCTCCGACCATAAGTATGAATATACCTGTAACAACGGTGGACTGAGGATAATTGCCGCCAGCATCAGCCATTTATAAATTCTTGAGGCAGGTACAAAGTGTTCCATGATCCAGCCGCTGGTGAAAATGAGTGTGGCGAACATGATGCCATTCAACATTGCGCCAAACTTAACAGGATCTATCTGGGTGATAACTGAAATTATACCAAGATAAATAGGATAGAAAACCGGAAAGTCAACAATAGGTACATGGTTAAACGTTAGCAGGGTACCGTGCTCTTTAAAGCTCCTGGCCGCGCTGGTATACATGATACTATCCGGAGAAACTCCTACACCGCTATACCTGAAAAACAAGCTTAATATAAACCAGCCGATAAGGGCGGCTATTACAGTATCAAGGTTTTTTAAGTAGCGGCTTTTTTGCATAGGATAATATGAATATTGGTAAAAAGCAGGAGAGAAGAAAATGTTTTAGGGAAAGGGCTTTATTTTTATGTCATTGCGAGGAGGAACGACGAAGCAATCTCGTAGCCAAGCAGATCGGAAATGCATTGGCTACGAGATTGCCGCGCTACGCTCGCAATGACATATGTTTTTGCTTTTACAGTATCAGATCCAGCACCGTACTGATCGGCTGGTCGCTGTCAATCAGGATGCCTTTTACACCTGCAGCTGTACCTGCTTCAACATCGCGTTCACGGTCGCCTATAAAGTAAGATTTTGACGGATCAATGTTATATTTAGCTATGCCTTGCAGCAGGAGCCCCGGTTTTGGTTTGCGGCAATCGCAGTCGCCGGTAAAGTTGGGGTGATGCGGGCAGTAAAAAAAGTCGGTAAGTTCAACGCCGTGTTCATGATAAACCTGTTTCAGGTGAGCGTGCATTTTTGCCAGTTCCTCTTCAGTATACCAGCCTTTGGCCAAACCACCCTGGTTGGTAGCAACAAGCAGCATATAGCCGCGATCCTGCAGGGTTTTAAGGGCATCAAAGTTATCAAGTACATGGAAATCCTCAAAACGGCGAACGTAATCACCCATTTCCTGGTTTAACACACCATCACGATCTAAAAAAACAGCTTTAATTTTATCAGGCATCTATTTTAATTTTTTGGCGAAGGTACGTTTTTTAGTCCATAGTCGATGGTCTATAGACCATGGTTTATAGTTCATAGATCATGGTTGGTGGTTTAAGAAGCATAGGCAGTTTGCTTCGATTACTTAAATTGAAAACGGAGTTTGCATTGGTTAATAGCGGATACCGGCTATGTTTCTGACCTGGATTAAACGGATTTTAAGATTTGCTCTTAATTCAGATATCATTAGCGATTGTATATGCAAAGAAACTAATCTCTAACCTCCAGCCACTAATCTCTGATCACAACCATTGATCTCAAAAAATAAAAACAGATATTTACGTAATATCGTTAACCATACTACATCTAAATAAAAATCAGGCCGGATAAATTGCTGGCTAACAAACTTAAACTAAAAATGGATACATCACTTATTACTACCAGTACAGCCTTAGATGGCTACAGGGTTACCAGGCATTTAGGCGTTGTACGCGGCATTACGGTGCGCAGCCGCAGCGCCTTGGGCAATATTGCCGGCGGTTTTCAATCGCTGTTTGGCGGCAGGCTTTCAATTTATGTTGAACTGTGCGAAAACGCGCGCGAAGAGGCTTACCAGCTTTTAATTCAGCACGCTCAGGCTATTGGTGCCAATGCCATTATTAACATGCGTTATGATGCCAACGAAGTAATGCAGGGCGTTACAGAAGTGCTTGCTTACGGTACCGCTGTTGTGGTTGAAAAGGTTTAATAAAAAAGGAAAAACCACCCTGGTATGATTTTAGGGTGGTTTTTCTGTTTTATAGAGTACTGCTTTACTTTATTTAAAATATGAAAGCGGGATGGTTTTCCACATGCCGTGGGCAAGGTGGCCTATCAACAGCTCATATATCAGGTAAACAGGCCAAAATATGTAATGGATAATAAGTAAAATAACACTGTGATTGTAATACCAGCTTATCATTAAACTATATAATCCTAAAACAAGATATAGTATACTGGTTTCGCGCTTTTCCATTTTCTTGACCTTTTTTTTTTAGCTAATTTATAAATTGCGTTTAAATTAACGGCAATTTTTCATGCTGTAAATTACTGTATAGTCAGCTGTGCTGTTGGTTTGTTGCTTGCCGGTTTTGGGATCGTACCTGTAAGGCTTTTGGGCAAGCTGGTTACCCCTTAGCTGAAACTCTACGCTCAGCGTATCCGTGCGGCCTTCCTGGCCGTAAGTCCATAAGGCTTTAATAACATTGCCGTTTAAATTGCCCATCAGGCTGCCTTTGCGGGCATCTTTTTCTTTGGGCAGCCAGTCCATATCGCCGGTAACTTTATTGCCGTTAATATGCAGGTTAACTTTTGTAGTATCCTGGCTGGCGGTACCTTCAGTAGTATAAAAGCAATACTCCATATTTACAGCCGGCGCGTCGGGTGCATTAGCCATGGCAGTGTCTTCCTTTTTTATTGCCGTGTCGGCATCATTTGTTGAATGATTGCCCGAGCAAGAGGCAACCGTTATTGTGATAAGGGAAACAAAGCCTAATTGAAATTTCATAACGTGGTTAATTTTTTTGTTATGACAATTAAAATACTAAAAGGTTCAATCACTCCGGGCTACCGCCACGAAATAGTTACAATGTAACGACTATATACTATTACGGGCCGGCAAGTTTAAGGGGTTGCATAATCCGATTAATTGTGATAGTAAAAGCCTTGTGCTGTTTAATTAACTGTCACAATGACTATATTTAGCCCGCAAACCAATCAACAACCCTCATGAAACGCAGAAACTTTGTTCAAAGCTCGGTACTGGCCGGGGCTTCACTTTTTACCACAGGTGTTTTAAAAGCCTCCGCGCTTACCGGTTGCGCTCAACCTACAGGAGAAGTAGCTGCTGTAGCCGGCGATAAACCTTTTAATCTTAACTATGGCATTCACGACGGCATGTTTAAAAGCCATGCAGGCGATGATTTTATCGACCAGATAAAATTTGCTTACGATAAAGGTTTCCGCGCTATTGAGGATAACGGGATGAGTGACCGGCCGGTTGAGCAGCAAAAAAAGATTGGCGATACATTAGCAAAGCTGGGTATGGCAATGGGCGTTTTTGTGCAGCCAGGCTTGGGCAACGATAGTAACATGCTGGCAACCGGCAATGCCGACCAGGTTGAGAAGTTCATCGCCTCCTGTAAGCAGGCGGTTGAGGTAGCCAAACGCGTAGGCAGCAAACTGGTTACCGTAGTCCCCGGCGATTTTGCGCGGAAACTTCCTATCGGTGTGCAAACAGGCAATGTTATTGAAGCCATAAAAAAGGGAACTGCTATACTGGAGCCGCACGGCATTATTATGGTTTTGGAGCCGCTAAGCGATAATCCGGATCTGTTCCTGCGTACACCCGACCAGGCCTATGCCATCTGTAAGGCTGTGGGAAGTCCGTCATGTAAGATCCTGTATGATATGTATCACGTTCAACGTAACCAGGGTAATATTATCCCGACACTTGATTTGGTTTACGATGAGATAGGCTATTACCAGATAGGGGATAACCCCGGCCGTAAAGAACCGGGAACCGGTGAGGTTAATTATAAAAACATATTCAAACACATTTATAATAAAGGCTATAAAGGCGTAATGGGTATGGAGCATGGCACAGCCGGAACAGGAAAAGAAGGTGAGCTTGCATTAATTAAAGCGTATCGCGAAGCGGACAGTTTTATTTAAATTGCCGCTATTGCAGCCGGTTATTAACATTATTTATGCTTAGTCCCAACTTTAATCCGTTTCCTGTTTTGGTAACTGAGCGCCTTATATTAAGGCGTTTTACCCGTGATGACGCTGCCGATTTGTTCGAAATGCGATCGAACGAAACCGTGATGCAGTACATTCACCGGCCAATCAGCAAAACCATTGATGACGCTGTTGCACTGATAGACGTGATAGAAGACCTGCTTGGCAAAAATGATGGTATTACCTGGTGTATCTGCCTGAAAAGCAATAATAAATATATTGGGAGCATAGGTTTTTGGCGGATAGAGAAAGACAGTCACCGTGCCGAGATCGGGTACCTTTTAAACCCCGCATACCAGGGGCAGGGACTCATGCAGGAGGCGATAACGGCCGCTATCGACTATGGTTTTAATGTGATGAAACTACACTCTATAGGAGCTTATGTAAGTCCGGGGAATTTCGCTTCAATTAAATTATTGCTCAAAAATAATTTTGTGCAGGAAGCTTATTTTAAGGAAGATCATTTGTATAACGGTCGTTTTGAGGATACGATGGTTTATTCGTTATTAACACAAACTTAAATCTGTTAACAAATTATTTATGCCAGCTATTTTTAATTAAAAAAAAATGATGCATGTTTACGCATAGAAACCAATTATACCTGTGCTGAAAACAATTCAGTTTAAATGGGGTTAACATTAAAAAACAAAAGAAACTTATCATGGCAACAGAAAAAGGAAGTGGCATCACCGCTTATTCAGTGAAAACAAAAACTAAAAATGTACCAATGATCAATCCCGTTATCGACGTAAAATCGGGCAGATACATTGCAACAGGAACTGACAGTGAAGGTAACAAAATGGCTGCCATCATGGGCAAAGCAACTGCCGAAGAGCATATCAAAAATGGTAATGCTAAAAAAGGCTCTGGCTGGTAAATAAAACTAAACATAAAAATGCCCTGTATTTGTTGAAAATGCAGGGCGCTTTTGTATAGTAACCATTTGAAATTTTTTATTTATCCGAAGGATTCTTCTTTTTATTCTGCAGCATTTCCACCATTTTAGTTAAGCGGTCCTGGCGGGTTTTTTCCTGTTTGGCTGTAAGGATCCAAAGTACATACTCCTTTTTATGGCTGTAAGCCAGCGATTGAAAGTAGTCAAGCGTTGCCGGATGTTGCTCCAATGTTTCTTTTACGTAATGGGGGAGGGTTACTATTTTATTATCCACGTCAATATAATCGCCGTATTCATTATTTCGTACAGCCTCATTTCGTCCTTCAGAAACTTTTACAGCTTCAATAGAGCGAAAGCGTAATGCAGTCCATATTTCGTTAACAGCAGCTGATGCTACAGGCCGCAAGCCATATTGGGCCGGAGCGTCCCAACTGCTCATCATCTCCAGATCTGTTTGGATACCTGAGCTTTTCTTTGGGTAGATGATCCAGAAAACGGTGTCGGCTTTGAGGAGGGGAGTGATCACCTTAAGTTCGGATGTCAGTTCTGTACTGTTGGGTACAAATAGCTGGATGCCATCAAATTCGCCTCCGGTGTTAAATACAAGGCTGGCATTATCCGGCAGGGGAGACAAGCTATCCTGGTAACCTGCGGGCGCATTTTGCAACAACCAGCGTGAATTTGGTTTGATCAGCAGTTTTTTAGCAAGGGCATTCATAGTAAGCACATTGATTATGGATAAAGCTAATGTAAGCAATAAATTAAAATTGAATGACAAGCCCAAACCCTGCTACATGGTATTTTTAATAGCTTTGCCTTGATGGAACATGTACTTGACAACCCGGCCTGGAACGCCCTTAGCACCGGTAATAAAGCTTTTGCGGGCGGTAATGATATAGCTAAATATTTCCCGAAGGAGGTTTCGCCTTTTGTTGCTATTCCCGAAATATCTGCGGAAAATTTCAACCTGCTTTACGATACCATTCCTTTTGAAAGCCACTTTATATTTATTGCACCACATGATGTTGTAATCCCGGAGCAGTGGAACATAGTACACTATCTGAAATGCCTGCAGATGGTTTTTGAGGGAGAGGCGCCTGCTGGTTTTGCTGATGACGATCTGTTGCCGCTTACAGAGCAACATGTACCCCAAATGATTGAACTTACTCAACTAACCAATCCTGGCCCCTTTATAGAGCGAACTATTGAGTTTGGACATTATCACGGCATATTTGATAGAGATAAGTTGGTTGCTATGGCCGGCCAGCGCTTAAACCCTACTCCCTATGCCGAGATCAGCGCAGTTTGTACACACCCCGATTATCTGGGGCGTGGTTATGCAGGCAAATTATTGTTAAACCAGGCTAAGCGGATCAAAGCAGCTTCTGAAATTCCATTTCTGCATGTGAAAAGTGAAAATGAAAGGGCTATTAAAGTGTATGAAAAGCTCGGTTTTGTAACGAGGAAGGAAATGTCGTTTTATGTACTGAGGAAGTAACCCCCTCTAAATCTCCCCGAGGGGGGGAGACTTTAAGAAGCATTTTTAAGCCCTCTCTTTTGGAGAGGGTTTGGGTGAGGTTCTATATCGCCATCTTGGCAAAAAAGTCCCAAAGTACGATTCCTGCTGATACAACTATGTTAAACGAATGCTTGGTGCCAAACTGGGGGATTTCGATACAGGCGTCAATCGCTTGCATTACTTCGTCGCTTACGCCGTTTACCTCGTTGCCAAAAATCAGGGCATATTTGCCATCTTCGGCAGGTTTAAACTCGTGAAGCATGGTGCTGTTTTCGGCTTGTTCAATGGCTATGATTTGGTAGCCATCGTTACGTAATTGTTCAACAGCCTCCAAAGGAGTTTCGTAATAAGTCCAGTTTACTGATTGGGTTGCGCCAAGGGCTGTTTTTTCAATTTCGCGGTGAGGTGGTTGGGCGGTAATACCGCAAAGGCAGATCTGTTCAACTGCAAAACCATCGGAGGTGCGGAAAATAGAGCCAATATTGTGCATACTCCGCACATTATCCAGCACTACTGCTACCGGCAATTTATCCTGTGCTTTAAATTCATCAACCGTAGCCCGGTTCAGCTCATCCAATTTTAATTTGCGCATACTCTTTAGTTCATGGTTCATAGACCGTAGTTCATAGCCAATATTTGTTTAATAACAGGCTATGAACCATGAACTATCAACTATGAACCAAGTGCAAAAATACAAAAAAGCGGTTAGTTAGCTACTGAAGCCAGTTCGCCTACGCCATCGCCAATAAGCGAGCTATAAACTGAAGGTGCATAGCCAATTTTTTGCGTGTAGTATTCGGTTATTTCTTTGCTGAAATTATCAAACGCGTCACCTTTTACCAGGGCAATGGCACAACCGCCAAAACCTGCACCCGTCATACGAGCGCCCGCAACATCAGGATTAGTTTTGCTGTATTCGGCAATAGCGTCCAGTTCAACACCGCTTACTTCGTACAAATCGCGTAGGGAATCATGTGAGGCGTACATCAGCCTGCCAAACTCGGTCAGGTTGTTATCTGCAAGGGCCGTTGCGGCCAGTTTTACACGGTCGTTTTCTTCAATTACGTGTTTTGCGCGTTTCAGCACAATCGGATCGGTTATCAGGTGTTTGTATTGTTCAAAAATAGTGCTATTGATCTCGCAAAGATATTTAATGTCCAGTTGCTGTTGCAGGGCCATAAGGGCTGCCTGGCACTCTTCTACGCGTTCGTTGTATTTTGATTCGGCCAGTTTGCGGGGTTTATTTGTGTTGATAATGGCAAGTACATAATCGCCAAGATTGCTGTCAACCGCCTGGTAATCCAGGGTATCGCAGTTAAGCATCAGGGCTTTGTTCTTTTCGCCAAAGGCAACCGCAAACTGATCCATGATACCGCAGTTAACACCTATAAAGTTGTTTTCTACATCTTTTGACAGTTTAACCAGGTCGAGCTTGCTATAGCCGCTGTTAAACAGGTCGTTAAGTGCATAGGAGGTAACCACCTCGATAGAAGCTGATGATGACAAACCCGAGCCAATTGGGATATCGCCATAAAATAGCATATCCAGGCCTTTTAACGGATGACCATCCTTTACAAAGCGGTCAATAACACCGATAGGAAAGTTAAACCAGTTTTCGCCGGTTTTTTCATAACTGACTTGCAACGGAATATCTTTTTGCTCACTAAAATTTAAACTCCTGAAGCGGAAAACGCCATCCTCATTAGGGGAGGTTAGCAAATAAGTACCAAAAGTAATGGCGCATGGCATAACCAAACCACCGTTATAATCAATATGTTCGCCAATAAGGTTTACACGACCGGGCGAAAAGTACGCGTTGTCTGCTTCTTTGTTAAAGATCTTAATAAATTCCTGGTGCAAATTATTCTTCATTACTTAGGTTGGTTTTTCGGAAAACAAATATTGTAAAAATTGTCAACTTTACAGTTATAAATTTAATTTAATTTTTAATTTATTTTAATGCGATAGTTTTGCAGATATTCGGCACTGATAAAACATGCAGGCGCAAAAGCTGCAGACCTGTTATTTAAATACCAATTAAAATAGATACCTATGAAACAATACCTCGTTACTGCCTATGATCACACCGATGCCGAGGCATTTGAACGTCGTTTAGGCGCCCGCCCTCACCATCTTGATGGTGCCAGGGCTTTAAAAGCCAATGGTAATTTTGTGTTAGGAGGAGCTATGCTGAACGAAGAAGGCAAGATGATTGGCTCAACCATGATAGTACAGTTTGAAACCGACGAAGAGATGGAAGCCTGGAAACAAAATGATCCGTATGTTACTCAAAAGGTATGGGAAAGCGTTGATGTAAAGCCCTTTAAAGTGGCCGACGTTTAATGCGGTTTGCAGTCATTAGTGTGCAGTTTGCAGTGACAAAAAACTCCGCTGTTCGAAGCCAGGGACTTCGGACAGCGATTCACAGAATGTCAAACAGATTTTCACTGCAAACTGCTAACTCAAAACTGCCTACTGCCTATTGCTCCGCCCATCTGCTCATTTGCCAGTATCCCTGAGCATCTTTAGCATAAAAAGCAGTATAACCCTTGCCCTGCATCGTAAAATTAAAATCGAACTCATTTATCGAACTGTCATCCGGCAAAAAATTGGCGACTACATTATCAGCTACCGCGGTTATCATAGCACCGAAGTTATCCTGCACCTGCTCTGTAGCCTGGGTGCTCGCCATAAAATCATTAAAAGTTTCAAACTCGTAAGCTTCGTTACGTTGTTTCCTTGCTGCGTTAAAAGCTGCCTCGGCCCATTGTTGTTTGTAAGCTTCCATGGCGTTGAGCAGGTCTTCGGCTGATATTTCCGGCAGGCCATCCTTGCCTGTAGTGTTATAGTTGTTTAGTATTTCTTCTTTACTTTTCATTTAGGATTGATGTTTCATAATAGGTGCCGGTGTTCATTCCTTTCAATTTGATTCAAAATTAAAAGGATGCCAAATTAATGACATCCTTTTAATTTTAGCTCTTCAAATGGTTTATTTATGCTTCAGACAGGCTGTTCAATACATCTGTATCATCATCTGACAGTTGAATATCGGCGGTTCTCATATTTTCCTCCAAATGTTTAACACTTGATGTGCCGGGGATGAGCAGAATGTTTGGCGAATGATGCAATAACCAGCTTAACGCCACCTGATGAATGGTAGCATCGTGTTTGGCGGCAATACGGCCTAATATGTCTTCGCCCTGTACGTTGCCGCCGCCAAGCGGGAACCATGGAATGAAGGCGATGTTATGATCGCGGGTGTATTCCAGTTCGGCCTCCCATTTGCGGTTATCAACACTGTACATGTTTTGTACTGATACTACTTCAAAGTATTGCTGGGCAAGCTTGATATCGTCAACGCTTACTTCAGATAAGCCTATATGCCTGATCTTACCTTCCTGCTGTGCTTTTTGCAAAAACTCAAATGATTTTTCGGCAGGGACTTTAGGGTCGATGCGGTGTAGCTGGTACAGATCAATACGATCAACCTGGAGGCGTTTCAAACTGCCCTCAAGAGCTTCCTTCAAATGCTCCGGCGAGGCGTCCACAGGCCATTCGTTGGGGCCGGTACGTAATAAGCCGCCTTTGGTACCTATCAGGAGGTCGGTTGGGTATGGGTGCAGGGCTTTGGCAATTAACTCTTCCGATACATTTGGCCCGTAACTATCGGCCGTATCAATGAAGTTTACGCCCAGCTCAACAGCGCGTTTTAATACACGGATGCTTTCGTCTTTATCTTTTGGCGGTCCCCAGATACCGCTGCCGGTAATCCGCATTGCGCCGTAACCTAAACGATTAATGGTAATGTCGCCACCAATGGTGAATGTCTTTTCAAATGAACTTGTTGTGCTTGCCATGGTAATGTATTTTGGATTGACTACTGTAAAGTTCAACTAAAAATCACCGGTATTGTTCATGGATTATATAACATCAATGTCATTTTGAACCTACATTAATTGCACTAATGGGTGTGAACGAATTACACGAATTAAAGCTCGATGACTATTTGTGTAATTCGCATAAATTCGTTTTCTATTAGTGAATCATCTTATCTCCAGGCACCTAATATCAATCCCATCAGGGTTAAGGACACTACGCTATAGCCGCCGTTTATGAATATCAACCGCCAGCTTTTGAGCTCAAACAAACTGTGAATGGCAATAGCGCAGAATGTCCAGATGCCGGCAAGGAAACCCCATAGTGTCCCTAAAGTGGCAGTCGTAGTTGGAACGGCTAAAAACATAGCAAGGTTTACAGCCATAATAATAGAAAAGAACGCTGTAAAGCCAAAGGCCCTTCCTTTGCTGGATGCCTGAAGCTCGGCACTGCTAAGTTTATTATCTGCCATCCATGCATTGGCAAACAGGGCAGGAGAGTACCAGAAACCGCCAACTAAAAACGCGGATAATGCTGCAACCACAACGGCCAGCCAGTTGATAAGTTGAAAATTCATGATGATAATGTTTAAATTAATTGGTTGTACTAATATAACTATTAATAGCTAAAAGCTGAATGCCCAAAGCCAAAAGCTAATAGATTGATACAAATAGGGATAAATGAAAAGCCCTGGCTGCTGTAGCGTGGCCGTTGCGCAACAGGGCTTAAAATGGCTGAATAATTAATTTGCAGAGCAAATGGTTATTCGGCCATTTGCTTTTATCGCCATCCCTAAAGCGTTTAATGAGTGCTCTGTTATTGAGATACAGGCCGAAAAAGTATTAATAAAAGCATCAGAATGGTTCCCGGGTATTTTTCTTATTCTTCTTCTGACCTTTGTTGAAACGCCATTGACAAGTTTTTTAAGGTTATAGGCAACGGCGGCCATGATCATACATTTATTGGCCAATTCGAGCCCTTTTGTGTTTACCTGTTTCATGCCTGTAAAATTGATCAGGGTGCCCAGTACCGGTTCTACCGTACTTTGTCTTACTTTCCTGGCCTTGCTCCCTTGTCGGGTTTGCATGCGTTCATGCATTTCTATATAAAGGTCTTTAGCTACGGAATCCTTAAACACTTTAAAGCCTTGCAGATTAGCGCAGGTGCTTTTAAGCGGACAGTCCCTGCAATCTTTAACACTGGTACGATATATCTTATGGGTATTATCGTTCTCTGCTTTTTTGAAGTTGTGAAAAGTAAGGTATTTGCCTTCAGGACAAACATACCGGTCTTGCTCCCCGTCATAACTGAAGCCCTGCCGGCTTTCCCTGCTTTGACATCCTGACCTGTTAGGTATGAAGCCTTTAATATGATTATCAGCTAAAAACAGAAGCGCCGCTTCACCGCTATAACCTGTATCGGCAAGCACATCTTCTATTTCCATGCCATTATCTTTAAGGTTTCCGGCGACATGGGTAAGGATATCAGGCAGACATGGTGCATCTCCTCTATCTGCATGAAAGGCCTGGATGTGTGTAATAACGTGGTTTTGTGTATCTACGCTTACATGAGCCGAATAGTTCAGCCGCGTTGTTTTTCCGGGTTTCACCGATAACCGGGCATCAGGGTCTGATGGGCTGTAACGCTTGCTGTTCGCTTTCTTATCAACTTTAGCGTTCTTTCTCGGCTTAGGCTTGGTGTTTTCATCCGGTATGTCCCCAGCCGGGGCTTCATCATTATGATCGTCCAATTGCTTGCCATAAGTTGATGCATCATTCATGATCTCGCGTTCGACCAAACTTGACATAGCTGCATTGGCTTTGACAAATGCGCTATCGATAGCCTGTCTTTTACCTGCTACCAAACCTGCATCAATACACTTTTTCAGAACCTGTTTAAACACAGCTGTAAACTCATCTTCTCCATAAAGCTGGCGTGTGCGGCTTAATGTCGAATGCCAGGGAAGTTCTTCATCCAGATCATATCCTATAAAATAGAGGATATCCATGCGCATACGTGAGGTAGCAATAATGCGCCTATCGCTATTCAGGTTCTCTAAATAACCAACAAGCATTAGTTTGAAAAACACAACCGGGTCAATGCTCTTTTGACCCTCTGTACCATAATATTTGGCCGTTGTATCATAAACAAAGTGGAGATCAAGTATGTCTTTCAAACGCCTGTAGAAGTTATCAGCCGGAACATAGTCTGAAAGCTGAAACCTGATGAAGAGCTTTTCCTGATAATCTTTTTTGCCTTGCATGTCCTTAATATACAAAATAAATCTCTGACTACCAAATAGTTAATCAAAGAAAAAGACCCGATCAAAACTTTATTCGATCGAGTCTTTTCTCAGTTGCGCAACGGCCACGCTGTAGCAACCAGGGCTTTTTTCTGTCAGCAAAATTTGTGCTGGTTTATTTTACGTTGTAGTGGATCACACTTCGGCCTATATTGCCTTCGGCGTCAATTCCTTCAATTATAGCACGGTATGAGCCGCGTTGATCGCTGTTAAAGAAGCTGATGGTTGCAGTGCCGGTTGCTTTATCGGTAATTACGTTAGGTTTCCAATAAATAGTATTACGTAAGTCGCCGCCAAGCGTGCCTGCTTTGGTTACATCATATTTAGGCGAGTAAAACTCTTTGGCTTTAGTGTAGCCCTGCACTGCAAAAGTGATCACATTTTGTTTGGGGATAAGTTCCTGTAATTGTGCGAGGGTTATCTTTTGTTTTTTAACAACCTTTTTGTTAATCACCAGTACGCCCTTGGTTTGGGTACTACGGTTGATGCCGCTTACCCCATCATTTAAAAAGATCTCCACAGATTCAACCTCGCTCGATGGGATGCTCGATAAAAAGTTGGCATCAACAGGCAGGCTGCCTACATATACCTGCACCGGGGTGCGGCCGCCGGCATTGTAATCGCGGGTAACGTAAAAATTGTTGTCGATATAGGTAAGGCCCATTGCCATGGTTGATAAACAGTTTAACAACAAAGGGCAGCCCTGTAATTGCTGTGCAGATACTTCATGATCGGCCTGCATAGGTAAACCAGAGAAGGTGCCATAATCAGCATGGCTGGCTTTTTTTACGATCTTGGTCGATTTTACAACAACTTCCTTTATGGTACGTGAGCTTTGATATTGCTTATAGCTGTTTTGTAAATAGGGGCGGAAAGTACTGTCAATATTCAGGATCTCATCGGGGATGTTGTTGTTTTTGCTCAGTTTTTGATAAGCTTCGCCATTAACCGATATGACCATGTTGCGTCCGTTAGGATTGTTACGGGCACTCAGTGTAATTTTTGATGTATCCGGCACATTCACGTTTGAGAATTTAAAATTGCCCGACATATCGGTAATTGTTTCTGCCGAAAAGTTTTTATCAGGAATAAGCAACCTTAAACTGCCTTTGGCTACCGGGAGGCCCGCATTGGTCCTCAATGTTCCTGTTACGTCAATGCCTTGCTCCGGCATTAGGTATATAGGCGGATTTTTGTCGGCCAGTATATCCTCATAATCAAAACGACGGTAACCCTGGGTAAGCATCAAAATATCCAGGTTGGCCAGTTTTTCATCATCGGGTTTGTTGAAGTAATAGTTCGGTTTTTCGATGTACCCTTTCAGATCGGAGGTGAGCAGCATATTACTCAATATGGTTGATTCTGCATCTTCATTTGACGGTACTGTGCCATCATCAACAACAGCTACCGAAAAGCTGCCTTCGGCCGGGGTTGTATTGTTTTTTGCCGATACAGTGATCTTAACGTTGCCCCTTGTAGTGTATGATGGCTTGTCCGTCTTAAGGGCCAGGTTCATCTGGTCGTTATGCTGAATAAACACAATCCGCTCGCACAGAGCATATCCGCCAGATGAAAACAACGTTACCTGCACAATACCCGTAGGGAACTTACTTTTAGGGATATTGGCCGAATAAACTGTGCTCTGTAGTACAGTTTGAGCCGCATAGTAAATAACGCCGCCGCTTTGCGCTACCAGGTAAAAACTTTTGTTTTGTTTGCGCTGAAAAAACAAATCGTTAGCCGATATTTTTACAGTGAGATTGGTTGGATCATTGTTGTAAATGGCAATATTTATTCCCATTGATTGTACGCGAGGCAAATTATAGGTAGCCTGTGATCCATCGGGGAAAGTAATGTTTGCTTTGTATGATCTTTCGATATCGGGAGTGATAGCGAAGATGCCCATTCCTAAATGGGCACTGCTGATCTGGGCAATCTCAGCGCCTTTATCATCAACAATAGTTCCTTTGATATCAACGCCCAGCCCGCTTGAGGCTATAGCCTTAAAAGCAACTTTTGTGCGGATTCCGTTGGTTAACTGCCCTCCTTCCGGAAAAAACTGCACATCATAGCCTTTAACGGCTGTACGCATGGAAAAGCTGCTGCTGATAGTTTTACGGTCGCCAACGTCAATGGAAGTAACCAGGATACCGCCAGTAATTACATCGGCCTGGCTTTCGGGCAGGTCAACCTGCAATATGCCTTTATCGTCAGTAATACCGTGGCCTTTGCTTACAGGGTCACCATTTTTCATCAGCTGCCAGTTTACTTTTTTGTTTGCATACGGACTGTTGTCCGGCCCTTTGTAAAGGATGGTAGCATCAACTTTAACGCCTGTTCTTTTGCTTGAGCTTTTATAAGTGATGTTGGTGCGTACCTGGTTATCTATGGCATTGCCAACATTAAAAGTATGGTCATAAAAATAATCCGGGTCAAAATTACGCATCCAGTTGGTGTAGCTTCGCAGGCGGTAAGCTCCTTGTTTATAAGTATCTCCGTTAAGCACAATGTTACCACTTGCAAAACCGTTTGTAACTGCAATGCGCTGACTCTCAACTACGGAATCGCGGTTGTTGATCAGGTCGACATAAACAATGCGGCTCAATGCCGATGGCTGGTGCTTCTCAATGGTTACATAGGCCTTAAACCAAATGGTATCGCCAACAGCGTAATAAGGTTTATCTGTATGCAGGTAAACCTTCTCGATAGGGTAGCTGCTGTTAAACTTGCTTGTTTTTTCGATTATGGTTGTTAGGGGGATGCTATCCTGCTGGGCAAAAACAGATGCGCCAAATGCGGTTAACAGGCATAATAGGAGTAAAAATCGACGTATGATCATCAATATAAGTTAAAGAAGTAACAGGGGCTAATATAAACATTTAGCCGTATTGCATTTTTAGCGGCTGTTTATTTAACACTTTTTTACAAATGCTTTTTTTAGCCGCTTGCGAAAGTTAAACGCTAAAAGCTATACGCTTATACAAAATAGCACAATTGTTACTTGGCTGCAGTTTTGGCCTTGCCCTCAACATGTACTGAGACCATGCTCGAGTGGATGATGCCCAGGGTAGTACCAGGCTTTACATTAAGGTAAAATTTAAAGTAGCTGTCCACAACAGCTTTTGAGGTATGAATATAATCGGCTTCTCTTTCCTGGTCGCCGTTAAATCCAACAAGCGGGGCACCGTAGTACAAACTGCCTTTATCATCAACATACATGGTGAAGGAAAAATAGAAATCCTTATAGGCATTTTTGATCACAATGTCGTAAGTAGGGTCGAGATAGTCATCAGAGTTATCGAAATTATTAAGAATGTCAGGTTTGGTGGTGCGGCGAGACACGGTTACCAGCGGGCTTTTGCTGGTTATTACAGCCGGCTGTCTGGCTGCAAAAGCCTTGGTATAATCTGCAGTTGCTTTAGCGGCAAGCGAACGGATGAATACAGTATCCGCACGGCTTGGCCTTCTTAATGTACTGGTATCGGTGTGCAAAACGTGTTTTACATAATTATCAGCAAAAAATCGCATGAACACCTTGGTGCCTTTAACATCAAGTGAATCCCCTTTCTGGATCAGGATTTCCATGGTTATGCTGTCTTTATTGATTTGCCTTATCTTTAACCATGAGCGCGCTGCGTTGAAGATTGAATCATAGCCGCGTGTTAGCGGGAAATTAATAAATGCATTTTTTGTTGGACTGAAAATGCTTATCGAATCGTCTGAAACAAATTTTAGCTTCCACTGCGGCTCCAGTTGATAACCGTATTCGTTAAACGAAAGACCGTTTTTTTGACGCCTGGATACTTCGGAATAATTGATGCCATTGTAAGGTTTAAAGGAGATCAACTCTCTTTTCTTTTTACCTGAAGGACCGCTGCCGCAACCTGAAATAAAGGCAGATATGATGAAGAGCAGCCCAAATGCTGCCGTTTTTAACATTTTAAAATTGATAAGTAGCATTGCTGCTAAAGATATAGATAATTTGATAAATGGCTAAAAAATGGACCGATATCATTACAAGCCGCTTTTGCCGGTAACGTTTACTGCAATCTCACTGGTATGCACAATGCCAAGCGTACTGCCCGGCTTTACATCAAGATAAAACTTGAGGTAAGTCTCCATTACGGCTTTTGAAAGATGGGTATTGCTTACCCTTTGAGTTTCTTCGAAAAATACCCGTAGGGGTTTACCATAATACATCCGCCCCATGGGGTCAACAAAAATTGAGAACGAATAGTAAAAGTTTGCATAGGCTTTATCGATAGTGATGTTAAACTCGGGTCGCATATAGTCGGATGGGTTAAAATTGTTGAGCATGGTTGGCTCGGTATGGAGTTTTTTTATTTTTATCCGGTTGCTGCTGCTGCTAAGCTCGACCGGTTGCCGCGCTGCAAAGGCTTTTTCAATGTTTTTGTTGGCAGCTTCGGCTAACCGCTTTATATATATCGAGTCTTTGCGGTTTGGGCTTTTATATTTGCTCAAATCGCCGTGAAGCGTGTTTTTAATATAATTATCGGCATAGAAAACCATATAAACCTTTGCGCCGCGGGTATCAACCGAATCGCCGCGGGCTTTAAGCATTTCGATGATCATGCTATCCTTAGTCATGGTTTTAACTTTTAACCAGGCGCGGGCGGTATTAAAAACAGAATCATATCCGCGGGTAAGCGGAAAATTGATGAATTGTTTTTTAGCCGGACTATAAATACTGGCTGAATCATTGGAAACGAATTGCATTTTCCATTGCGGCTCTAATTGATAACCGGAGTTATTGAATGACAGCCCATTATCTGATCTGCGCGCTATTTCTGTATAGCTGATACCCAATACAGGTTTAAAGGAAATCAGGTCTTTTTCGCCATTGTGTTTAACAATGTTACGTTGTTTGCAGCCCATGCAAAGCAAAGCCAAAACAATGCAGGTTAATTTTGCTATAGATTTGTTAGTTATCATATAGGTATTTGTTAAATATATGACTTATTATGAACGCTAAAACGAGGAGATTACATAACCTCGTGACTTGAATCTATACGCCCCGGTTTCCCGTAACATGAACGGCTATCTCGCTGGTATGCACTATACCAAGTGTTTTACCGGGAATAAAGTTCAGGTAGTATTTAAGGTAACTGTTCATTACCGCTGTAGAGAGGTGAATATAATTTTCCTCGTAGCTTTTTTCTGTAAATACCGTAAGGGGTTTTCCATAATGTATTTGCCCGGCCGGATCAATAAACATGGAGAATGAATAGTAAAAATTGCTGTAGGCTTTATCGATGGTAATATCAAACTCGGGGTTCATATAATCATAAGAAGTATCGAAGTTGTTGAGCATGGTTGGCTCTGTATGGCGTTTACTAAAAGTAACATGCGGGCTTTTGCTTTCAATCTCCACAGGTTGTCTTGCGGCAAATGCTTTGGTAAAATCTTTATCCGCTGTATTGGTTAATGATTGTATATATACAGTATCCCTTCGGCTGGGACTTTTGCATTTGCTTATATCGCCATGGAGTACATTTTTAATATAATTATCCGCATAAAAAACCATGTAAACTTTGGCGCCGCGCGTATCAACCGAATCTGCATAGGCCTTGAGCAATTCAATGATCATGCTGTCTTTTGTCATGGTTTTAACTTTGAGCCAGGTGCGGGCCGTATTAAAAATAGAGTCATAACCACGGGTAAGGGGAAAATTGATGAACTGTTTTTTTGTTGGGCTATAGATACTGGTAGAATCATTTGAAACAAATCGCATTTTCCATTCCGGTTCTAACTGGTAACCAAAATGGTTAAATGATAGCCCGTTTTGTGAACGGCGCGCAATTTCGGTATAGCTGATGCCAAAGACAGGTTTAAATGAGATCAGATCTTTTTCGCCGTCATGTTTAACAATGTTGCGGTGTTTACAGCCAAGGCAAAACAAAGTCAATACAATGCAGGTTAAATTTGTAAAAGGTTTAGCAATTAGCATATAGGTTCGATATATTATAAATATATGATATTTACCAACGCCCAAATGTTAAATAATGCTAAAATTGCAGATTGTAAGTAAATCTGATATAAGCTGATGGCAATTGAAATAGAACGTAAATTTTTGGTAGATCAGGAGAAATGGCAGCAGGTAACAAAGCCTGAAGCAGTGCATTTCAGGCAGGGGTACATTTTTAGTGATGAAAAGAAAACTATCAGGGTACGGGTTACTGATGCAGAAGCATATATCACTATAAAAGGGAATACAGCAGGTTTTAGCCGGAGCGAGTTTGAATATACTATTCCCGCAGCCGATGGCGTTCAGTTGCTTGATAATTTTGCCGCTTCCGAGTTGGAAAAACACCGCTACCGCATTACTTATGCCGGTAAACTTTGGGAAGTTGACGAGTTTTTAGGCGATAACCAGGGCTTACTGATGGCCGAAATTGAACTTGGCAGCGAGGATGAAGAGTTTGAACTGCCTCCATGGGTAACAACTGAGGTAACCGGCGATGATCGGTATTATAATGCCAGGTTAAGCGTTCATCCTTTTAAAAACTGGTAGCAACTTTTCAGGCACATTCCGGTAAGCCGAGCAGATAGTCGGGTTTCGATTCGTCGTAAACAGTCTTCACATACTTGTTGCCCTTGGGACAAACAGCAGGGATCAAGCTGGTTTTATTGCCTTTGTCATCAATAATGTAAGCCTCACCATCCTCATGTTTTATCCAGTCATAAAGTTTCGACCTTTCGGTGAGGCCTTTTACATTGATCCGCTCGTTGATCCATTCAAGTGAGTCGATGGCCACATACGGGTTATCGTGCGGTGCGCTGTCGGTTTTTATAGATACTATACGTACTGCCATTGTATTAAATTGCATTAAACATTCAGGTGGGATAAAAATATGGTAAAAAGCAATACCCCGAAATAGGTATAATCACCCAATTTTCACTACGTAAAATTACCTATGGTATAGGCGCTGCTGCTTGCTGACCATATCGCTTATTTGGCGAATAATGAAATGATTTGCGGATAGGAGTGTATTGCATATGCTTGTAAATAAGTATGTTGAAAGTAAAGTAGCACCCTGTAGGTGCGTGTTGCATCTTTTTAAGAAAATTAAAATAGATATTGCGTAACCAAATGGTTTCATTTATATTTGTAACCGAACGGTTTCATGTTTCCGTTCTGTTACTATGCGAAGAGATGTTTTCCAGGCCATTGCCGACCCAACCCGTCGTGAGATCATTAACCTGCTGGCCAGCCGGCAAATGAACCTTAATGCCGTAGCCGATAATTTTGATATCAGCAGGCCGGCCGTATCCAAACACATAAAAATATTAACCGAATGCGGTTTGATCATTATTAAGCAACAGGGGAGGGAACGCTATTGCTACGCCGATTTGAAACAGTTAAAGCAAGTTACAGACTGGGCAGAGCAATACCGCCGGTTTTGGACGCAGAAACTCGATGCCCTCGACGCTTTTTTAACCAACGAACAAAATACAGATAACCATAAAAAAAGCAAACTATGAGCACACAACCATTTGTAATTGAACGTGTTTATTCGGCGCCCATTCAAAAGGTATGGGAAGCCATTACCGTTAAAGAAAAAATGAAAGAATGGTATTTTGACCTTGCCGAATTTAAACCCGAGGTAGGATTTGAATTTGAATTTACGGCGGGAGATAGGGATAATTTTCAATACCGTCACCTGTGCCGGGTAACTAAAGTTGTTGAGGGTAAAACCATTGCTTATACCTGGCGATATGATGGCTACGAAGGTGACTCGGAAGTTACGTGGGAACTTTTTCCTGAAGGGAATGGTACCAAATTAATCCTCACCCATAGCGGTCTGGAAACTTTCCCGCCGTTGGATTCCTTCAAAAAAGAAAATTTTGTTGCCGGCTGGACACATATTACAGGTATTTCGCTTAAAGAGTATCTTGAAAAGTAAAAAACAATAAAGCCGGGCAAACGCCCGGCTTTATAATTAAAACAATATGATAAGGAGATATCTACTTTGTGAGTTAAAAATAACTAACCTCTAATCTCAAACCTCCAATCTCTAACATTAAAACACCTGGTCGAACTGGTTAACAGCGTCTTTACTTTCCAGCAGAGAGTGGCCCATTAAAAACTCGTCAACCTTGCGGGCAGCTTCGCGGCCTTCAGATATAGCCCAAACCACCAGTGATTGTCCGCGGCGCATATCGCCTGCTGTAAACACTTTGCTTACGTTGGTACGGTAAACACCTTCTTTGGCTTTAACGTTTTTACGGTCGTCAATTTCAACGCCAAGCTGGCTGATGAAAGTATCATGCTGTGGATGTAAGAAACCCATAGCCAGGAATACACGCTGACAAGGGATTTCACGCTCCGAACCTTCAACTACATGGAATTTTACAGGGCGACCCATAAAATCCTGTTCCCATTCGACATCAACTACTCTCAGGGCACGCAGGTTACCTTCTTCATCGCCTAAAAATTCTAAAGTATTAACACCCCAGAAACGGTCGGCACCTTCCTCGTGTGAGCTGGTAGTTTTCAGTACCATTGGGTAAGTAGGCCATGGCATATGCTGTGTACGCTGAGCCGGCGGCTGGAACATCACCTCAAATTGCTTGATTGATGCAGCACCCTGGCGGTTTGAAGTACCCACACAGTCTGATCCGGTGTCACCACCGCCAATTACCACTACATCTTTGCCTGTAGCTATAATATCTTCGGCAGTAACTTCAATATTGCTAACACGTTTGTTTTGCTGTTTCAGGAAATCCATTGCAAAATGGATGCCTTTTAACTCACGGCCCGGAATGTTAAGGTTGCGCGGGATGGTTGAACCTCCTGCTAAAATCACGGCATCGTTGTTACGTACCAGTTCATCAGCAGCTACGTTTACGCCAACCTCGCTGTTGTATTTAAATACAACGCCATCTTTTTCCATCACCTCAACACGGCGCTCAACAACCCATTTCTCCAGTTTAAAATCCGGGATGCCATAGCGAAGCAAGCCGCCTGCACGGTCATCACGTTCGTAAACGGTAACGGTGTGGCCAACTTTTACCAGTTGGGCTGCTGCGGCAAGACCCGCAGGGCCCGAACCTACAACGGCTACCTTTTTGCCCGTTTTAACGAGCGGAGCAGTTGGTTTTACAAGATTTTTCTCGTAAGCGATCTCGATGATATGGCGCTCAATTTCCTCAATAGCAACAGGCGGCTTGTTGATGCCTAACACGCATGCAGATTCGCATGGAGCAGGGCAGATGCGGCCTGTAAACTCAGGGAAGTTATTAGTTGATGATAATATATGGTAAGCTTCTTCCCAGTTTTTACGATACACGGCATCATTAAACTCAGGTATGATGTTACCCAAAGGGCATCCCGAATGGCAGAAAGGGATACCGCAATTCATACACCTGGCCGATTGCTGGTTAAGCTTCTCTTCAGTATATAAATTCACAAATTCGTTATAGTTCTTAACGCGTTCAGCAGCCGGAACTTTTGATGGAAGTTCGCGATTAAACTCCTGAAATCCTGTAGGTTTTCCCATTTCTTAGCCTATGGTTTGATATTGTAATTTCTCTAATACTTTTTTATACTCTCTCGGGAATACTTTCACAAACTGGGTTGATGCTTCATTCCAGTTGTTTAGTATCTTTTGCGCCAGCTTGCTGCCGGTTAAGGTGATGTGTTTACGCAGCAGGGTGAGGATCTGCTCTTCGTCTTGTACGCTTAGCGGGTCAAGGTCAACCATTTCGGTATTGCAGTTTTCTGCAAACGTACCTTCAGGATTGTAAACCCATGCTATACCTCCGCTCATACCGGCTGCAAAGTTGCGGCCTGTATTACCAAGGATAAGCGCACGACCACCGGTCATGTACTCGCAACCATGGTCGCCGATACCTTCAACAACAGTGGTAGCGCCAGAGTTACGTACCGCGAAACGCTCGCCGGCCATACCACCTACAAACAACTCACCTGATGTAGCACCATAAAGGGCTACGTTACCGATGATGATGTTATCTTCAGGTACGAATGTTGCGTTAGCTGCCGGATAAACGGCTATCTGAGCGCCCGAAAGACCTTTACCTACATAGTCGTTAGCTTCGCCTTCCAGCTCGAAAGAAACACCTTTAGTGGTGAATGCTGCAAAACTTTGACCAGCCGAACCTTTGAATTTGAAGTTAACGGTATTGTCAGGTAAACCAGCTGATCCATAAACTTTAGAAATCTCGTTAGATAACAAGGTACCGATGGTGCGGTCAACGTTGATCACATCAAACGAAGCAAATACCGGGGTTTTATCTTCAATAGCAGGTTTCGCTGCTTCCCATAGTTTCCAGTCAAGGATATTGGCCATGCCATGATCCTGTGATTCACTGTTGTACAAGGTCATACCTTTGGTGTTGGTAACCGGGTGCAGGATGCCGCTCAAGTCAATCTTTTTGGCTTTCCAGCTTTGCAGGTTATCTTTCACTTTCAGGAACTGTACGCGGCCAACCATTTCATGAATAGTACGGAAACCAAGCTCGGCCATGATCTCACGCAACTCTTCGGCCATAAAGCGGAACAGGTTAACGATATGCTCAGGTTTGCCCGAGAATAATTTACGTAATTCAGGATCTTGAGTAGCCACACCTACAGGGCAGGTGTTCAGATGGCATTTACGCATCATGATACAACCGCCGGCAACAAGGGCAGCAGTAGCCACACCCCATTCTTCGGCGCCCATCAGGGCTGCGATTGCCAAATCGCGACCAGTTTTCAGTTGACCGTCTGTTTGTAGCACCACACGGCTGCGCAGTTTATTACGTACCAGTGTTTGGTGAGCTTCGGTTAAACCAAGCTCCCATGGTAAACCAGCATGTTTGATAGAGCTTATTGGCGATGCACCAGTACCACCGTCATAACCGGCAATCAGGATCACATCGGCATGAGCTTTGGCAACACCGGCTGCAATTGTACCTACACCGGCTTTTGATACCAGCTTAACGTTGATACGGGCAGCACGGTTAGCATTTTTAAGATCGAAGATAAGCTGTGCCAAATCTTCGATAGAGTAAATATCGTGGTGCGGCGGAGGAGAGATCAAACCTACACCCGGAGTAGAGTGACGGGTTTTAGCGATCCAGTCGTCAACCTTGTGGCCCGGCAGCTGACCGCCTTCACCTGGTTTTGCACCCTGTGCCATTTTAATCTGCAACTCATCGGCGTTGGTAAGGTAGTTTGAAGTTACCCCAAAACGGCCCGATGCTACCTGTTTAATGGCAGAACGTAACGAATCGCCGTTTGGCAATTTGTCGTAACGCATCTCGTCTTCGCCACCTTCACCAGTATTACTTTTACCGCCAATACGGTTCATGGCAATAGCCATGGTGCTGTGCGCCTCGTGCGAGATAGAGCCGAATGACATGGCACCTGTAGCGAAACGCTTCATGATGCTTTCTGCAGGTTCAACCTCATCAATGCTGATCGATTCGCGGTGGTGGGCAAAATCAAGTAAACCACGGATGGTGAAGTGTTTTTCAGTTTGCTCGTTTACTGCCTTAGCATAGTTTTTATATACCTCGTAGCTATTAGTACGTGTGGCGTGCTGTAACAGGTGAACGGTAGTAGGATTAAACAAGTGGGCTTCGCCTCGGCGTTTCCACTGGTAGATACCACCTTCAGGTAACAGGTTGTCAGCTCCTTTAGCTTCAAAGCCCATTTTGTGTTTGCAAAGTGCTTCACGGGCAATTTCATCGAGGCCTAAACCGCCTATGCGGGTAACTGCACCGTGGAAGTATTTGTCAACAACGGTTTTGTTTAAACCAAGGATCTCGAATACCTGTGCGCCATGGTATGACTGTAAGGTTGAGATCCCCATTTTCGAGAAGATCTTCAACAAGCCATCGTTAATAGATTTAACGTAGTTATTCCGCAGCTTTTTGATATCGTAGCTGGTTTCAAGGCTGCCATTATCTTTAAGGGTTTCAATAGTTGAAAGCGCCAGGTACGGGTTGATAGCTGTGGCACCAAAGGCCAGTAAGCAAGCAAAGTGGTGTACTTCCCAGGCATCGCCGGTTTCAACAACCAGGCCAACAGCGCCACGGCGACCTTTGCGGATCAAATGGTGGTGCACTGCTGATACAGCCAGCAGGGTAGGGATAGGGGCATGCTCAGAATCAACCGCACGATCCGAAAGGATCAATACCTCAAAGCCGTCATCAACAGCATCCTCGGCGTAGCGGCAAAGGCGTGCAATGCCTTTTTCCAGTGAACCCGGCAGGCCATCAGCCTTAAAGTATGTTTGCAGTGTTTTAGCGTGGAACAGGCCGGTATCGATACTGCGCAGTTTTTCTAACTGATGGTTTTTCAATATCGGGTGTTTCAATACCACGCAATGACAATGCATTTTATCCTCATCAAGCAGGTTGCCATTGTTACCAATAAAGGTAGCAAGGCTCATCACCAAACGCTCACGGATCGGGTCGATTGGCGGATTGGTTACCTGCGCGAAGAATTGTTTGAAATAGCTTGACAGGTGCTGAGGTTTGTCCGAAAGGATAGCCAAAGGCACATCGGTTCCCATTGAGCCTACAGGCTCTTTGCCATCAAGGGCCATCGGTTTAATGATGGTGTCGATATCCTCGCGGCTGTAGCCGAATACCTGCTGGTAACGGTATACAGAGGCTTCAGACAGGTTGGCGAAAGCCAGGCGCGGTTCTGAAAGCTCGCTCAGGTTAATTTTATAATTCTCTAACCAACGGCCATATGGCTGTTGTGATGCAATTTGTTGCTTGATCTCTTCATCAGTGATGATGCGGCCTTTTTCAGTATCGATCAATAACATTTTACCAGGCTGTAAGCGGCCTTTGCGTAAAACAGTGCTTTCGTCGATAGTTAAAGTACCTGCTTCAGAAGCAGCTATTACACGACCATCATTGGTGATCACGAAACGTAGTGGGCGCAAGCCGTTACGGTCAAGCAAAGCTCCTACCAGTTTACCATCGGTAAAGGTAATTGCGGCAGGTCCATCCCATGGCTCCATCAAAGTAGCGTGAAATTCGTAGAACGCTTTTTTAAGCGGATCCATAGCTTCGTTGCCGTCCCATGCTTCAGGTACCAGCATCATCATTACATGTGGCAATGAACGGCCGGAGTGCAACAATATTTCAATGATATTATCCAGACAGGCAGAATCCGACTGGTTGTTATCGATCACCGGCAACAACATATCCATTTCTTCGGCAGTAAAGTATGACGAAGCGTATGATTTCAGGCCGGCATAAAACCAGTTTAAGTTACCTGTAAGGGTATTGATCTCGCCGTTATGCGCAATTAAGCGGAATGGCTGGGCCAGTTTCCATGAAGGGAAAGTATTGGTTGAGAAACGCGAGTGGATCATGGCAAAGCCCGATGCAATACGCGGATCAGAAAGATCAGTATAGTATTTACGCAGCTGGTAGGTAGTAAGCTGCCCTTTGTAAATAATTGTTTTACAGCTTAATGATGTAAAATAAAAATTATCAGAAGCGCCGGCTACCGTTTCAGTAATGGTTTTGTTGATATACCTTCTGAGCACGAATAATTTGCGTTCAAAATCATCGGCGTTGGTAATATGATGTGGCCTTGCGATATAAATTTGCTCAATATCAGGCTCGGCCTGGCGGGCTGTTTCACCAATAACTGATGAATCAACGGTAAGCTTACGCTCGCCCAGCTTATGTAAACCTAATTTTTCAATAGCATTGTTAATAATGGTACGGCAGGCCTTTTTCTGGGCCGAATCTTTAGGTAAAAATATCATACCTACACCATACTCGCCGGGTTCCGGCAGGCTGATCTCGAGGTTTGAGCATTCTTCCATTAAAAACTCATGGGGCAATTGTATTAAAATTCCCGCACCGTCCCCGCTCTCGGGGTCGCATCCGCACGCACCGCGGTGTTCCATGTTTTCGAGCATGGTTAACGCGTTATCAATAATTTGGTTGGTTTTATGACCGTTGATATTGGCTATAAATCCCGTTCCGCACGAATCGTGTTCAAATTCCGGTCTGTAAAGACCCTGGTGGCTATCAGTTTGATCCATTGTTTAAATTAAACCGTTTACAATTTTATAAGGGGTGTAACCACGAAGTTACCAAAACTCAAATAAATTATAAAATTTACGGTAATTTTTAAAGATTTCTAAAAAATCAATTATTTAAATCATAGTTATTTAACATTATCTCAACAAAAAGAGATAAATATTATGATGTACAAAATGAAAGTACGAAAAAAATTATTTAGAATCAATATAAAGTTATACCAAACTTGTGCAATACATTTATTAAAGCTGACTTTTTAGCTATAACCAAATTAAATTTTGTGGTGTTTCTCTATGTGATTAGTAGGATTTGGAAAGTTAGTTCATAGTTGATGGTTCATAGATCATGGTTGAAATTGGATTAATTGAGGAAGCAAAGCCATTGGAGCATAACGGCAGGAAGTGCCAGAGGTGCAAGAGTTTGGTGGAGATAAGATAGGAGAATTTTCAGCGTACCACGCGTGCACAATACAATGCCTTTTGCGAAGTACCAAAAGAATAGTTTAATTGTCTGAACTGGAATTTATAGAATTAAGAATTAACAGAATGCTGAGTATTGAAAGACTTACGAAGTTTTCGAAACTTCGTAAGTCTGAATATCAATTGACTAAGTCTTTAAATTGTATTTGGGAGAGTGATTACCTTTAGTTAACCATGAGCTATCAACCATGAACCATGATCTATAGGCCATGAACTGCCAACTACTTATAAATACACAAATATGAACTCTGTATTTCTGTTTTTACTTTAAATGATGTATTGGCTTCAACCTCAAATACTTGACCGTTGGTAAAAGTTTGCCATTGGCTTTGGCCTGGTAATAAAGCTTCAAGGCTGCCTTCAATTACGGTCATGGTTTCGTGGCTTGATGTGCCAAATTCGTATTCGCCGGGTTCAATAACGCCGATAGTTGAGCGCGCTTGCGGAGTGGTGTATGCCAGTGATTTCACGGCGCCTTCAAAATATTCGTTTACGTTGATCATGTTTAAAAATTTCGGCCTAATATGGTTAAATAAAATGAATTGTATTATAATTGGGGCTTAACTATTAAAAGCCGCCGTGCCGGCGAATGTTAAAATATGTGAAAAAAGTAATTTCAGTTGTGATTATTACTTCTTAAACATCGTTATTTGCATAAAATTTATATATGAGGAAAATCCAACTATTAATGCTGTTCGTTTTATCAGCTATAATATTCCAGGGCTGTAAAAAGGACGTTGTTACTTCTGCTTCCACTACTTCCGACCAAATACTTGCCGCAACTATAAATGGTACATCATGGATCCCTGATGATGTTACCGCTACTATAAATTATGATGCTACTGCTAAAACAAAATCATTTAGTGTAGTTGGTACTGCTGACCTGAAAAGAGTAAAATGGACGATTACTTTAAGTGATGCTAATGCTACCAATGTCAATACTTTTCCGGTGGCTACTTATAAGGTTGACGCTACCAACAGGGTAAATATGGCTTATTTTACATCAACAGGCGGTACATCCTATAATCAGGTGGGGGTGGTTGAGCCAGGTTCGGGTTCTATCATAATTACCTCCATAGATCCATCAAAAAATGTGATAACCGGTACCTATAGCATGACCACAAAAAAAGTAAACTATAATGATGATGGTACCATTGCCTCTATTGAAACGTCGCAGATATTAGGTGGTACATTCACTAATCTGCCTTATACCTTTACCCAGGTCAGTAATTAAATAAATTAGAAAATATAACATGAACGCCCCGGGTTGTAATATCCCGGGGCGTTCTTTTTTAAACCGATCCGTAATTATTGGCCAGGACTTGGCCTGGTTGGGCTCGACGGATTAGGTGTCGGGCTTGGTGTTGTTGGGCTTGGCGTATTTGGTATAGGGCTTGGGTTAGGCGTATTTGGCTGAGGTGCCGGATTAGGGGTATTAGGTGTTGGTGAAGGGTTTGGTGTTGGCGTTGGCGCAGGAGTTGGTACCCGATTTGGATCAGTAGGCGTTGGTGTTGGACTTGGCACAGGATCTGTTGGTTTTGGTGTGGGCACCGGCGTTTTTGGTTTCTTTTTATTTTTATCTGGCACAGTATCCGTGGTCAATATGTACTTTGTTACTGATACACCGGTATTTTGAGCTTGGTGTCCGTTAGCTAATGCCAAAGAGCCGGCTAATGATAGGGCGATAGCTGCGGCTGTTATTCTTAAATTTTTCATATTTTTTTCTTTTTATTTATGAAAAGTTAACTATTAATATAACTTGACAGGAAGGAAATAGTTTTTGAAATTTGAAATGAATCCAAGTCCAGTGTATTAACCACACCTATTGAAATAGATGACCTGGGAATGCAACGAATTATAACAGAGTTTGCATTGTTGATGAGTGGCCGGTTAAATATTGAGCACTTATATTTGCCTGTAACCTGCATATGCAAACATTATCCTATGACTGAACTTGAAAAAATGATATCCGGCGAACTGTACAATGCCGGGGATGCCGAACTTGTTGCCGCCCGTTCAAAAGCCCGGCAATTGTTTACACAATACAATGCCGCAAGTTATGATGACAAGGAAACCAAAACCGCCCTGTTAAAACAACTGCTGGGAAGCTTTAAAGGCAATATTGATATTCAATCGCCTTTTTACTGTGACTATGGCTTTAATATAATAGCCGGGGATAACCTGTTTCTGAATTTTAACTGCATTATATTGGATTGTGCCCGTGTTACCTTTGGCGATAACGTGTTCCTGGCGCCCAATGTTCAGCTCTATACAGCCTATCATCCTGTAATAGCTGCCGAACGAATCAAAGGCCCCGAATATGCGGCACCTATTACTATTGGCAATAACGTGTGGCTGGGTGGTGGTGTAATTGTTTGTCCCGGAGTTACCATAGGTGATAATACGACAATAGGCGCAGGAAGTGTGGTAACCAAAAGTATTCCGGCAAATATAGTTGCTGCAGGAAATCCATGCCGGGTGATCAGGGAATTGTGATTTCATTATAATTTCGGATTTCGGAATTTCGATTTCCCGGATTTGGGGACTTTGGGAGCAAGCTATTTTAGACATATGTGAAGGAACTGAAGAAACTTCTTTTATGCTTAGCCCCTTTACTTGAAATTACCGAGCTTGACATTGTGAAAGTATTCAAGCTGATAACACCGGTAAGGGCTTTGTGCTGTCTTTTAATAATTTCAGTTCGGTAACAATGATAAAGCTTACAATTACCAGGAAGGCCCAGGAGCTTATTTTCTGATAATTTACTACTGTCCAGGCATGGTGCTGGTAGGCATAGCGCCAGGCCCCAAGCCGGGTAGCTATATTTTCGGCAAGCCAGATGAAAAAACCTATCAGCATAAATGATAATATTGTTGGCATGCGAAAGACTTTTCCCTGTAAATGAAAAACTACTACCGACCGCCTGAAAAAATAAAGGATCAGCACGCCTATGCCATAGCGGATATCGGGCATAAAATGATTGCTAAAAAAATTAAAGTATATCAAAATACCTATAGTGCGGGTAATGTAACGATTAGGCCAGTTTTGTATTTGCAGGTTAAGCCTTCGCCAGGCCTGGCACATATAGCTGGCAACACTGGCATACATAAAGCCGCTGTATAACGGAACGCCGCCTATTTTCAGATAAGCAAATTCAGGATAGGCCCATGAGCCGTAGTGAACTTTGAAGATCTCCATTACCAGGCCCAGCAGGTGAAATATGCAAATTACCAGTACTTCATCCTTAGTTTCGATCCCGGTGTAATATAAAGCAGCCTGGATAAGCAGGCAGGCTATCAGCATAAAGTCATAACGGGGCAAAATGCCTGCAAACAAATGCGAAAGTGCCAGCATGGCAAATACCAAAACCGGGAACAGGCAAGAGAGCGCCTGCTGCTGCACAAAGATCCCGAAATGTTTAATAGCTGTTTTCATGGATTAATTTAAAGCATATGCCTGGTCCATTCCCTGGATCTGGATTTTGTATTGCACCGGCAAGAGAGCATCCCTTAAAAACTTTCCGGGTTTAAGGTTTTTTATTGCCTTATATACCTTTAATACAGGCCAAAGCCAGGTTATTTTACCCAGCGGCAGTTGTTGGCTAACCTGCGTGGGTACGGTTAGCAACTGTGCCTGCTTCAGAATCTGATACCTGGCAAAACCAAGATGTTTTTTATACTGATGATATAAATCGGCAGTGAAAGCGCTGTTAATTAAATTGTGTTCAAGGTGTTCTTTGCGCATTTGAAGATAGTGTTGATAATCTGATGGTATCCCTGTTAGCTGCATTCGTTCGCCAACCCGGTTAAATACATTAAACACTTCGGCTTTTTCGGCTGCGCTAAGAGGCTTTTCCAGTAATTCATATGAACGGATGGACAGATCGATCAACAGGAACAGCACATCGCGATAAGCCCAGTCGGGTATTTGGGAACCACGGGCGGTTTCAACACCTTTATGAATGGCATTTATTTTATCAATAGCCTTTAAAGCTTCATCGCGTTCCGAAAAAATGATTTGCCGCGAATAGGCTACGGTGCTAAACAGGCGTGCTAAAGGATCAGCAGGAAGTTTGCCCGTGAAATAAAGCCAGTCAACAGCCTTATTTAAAGCAAACTCGGCTGCGGCCCCGGCGAAAATGAACAGGATGGTATCTGCCTTGCCCCAGATCCTGCGCACTATCGAATGTTCATCTACAAAAAGGTTCATGTTATATGTTTTTTGTTGCTTTTACTTTACTTTATAAAAGTACTTTGTGTTTCAAAGTTAGTAAAATGATTTGAGTTTGCAATGGGAAGCAGGCGATTTATTTTAGAGTGATGGAAAGTTGGTATCAGATTCAGTTACTAATTGATTGCTAATTTTTATGGTTTTTTAATTGTTTAAAACTTTTTTGCTAATTTTTGTAGTTTTAAAATTGCTGTTGGTATACTTGTATTTTAATAAGAGATATATTTAGAGCAGGCTTATGGTAAATGCAGTTTTTGAATTTGAATTTAATAATCAGGTTGTTGAGTTTGATATCAGCGATAAGGATTTAATGATCAATGCCACAGAAATGGGCAAGATCTTTGGGAAAAACCCAACAGAGTTTTTAAAGCTGAAACAAACTAAAGATTTTATTGACGAATTGAAAAGCATGCCCTTGCCTTTTAATGAATCGAATTTTGAAGGAAACAGCGCAAAGAATTCTGCTGACCTGGAAGCCATGATATTTGTGAATAAGCTGGATGGGCTATGGATGTGCGAAATTTTAGCATTGAAATTTGCAGGCTGGCTTAACCCTAAGTTTGAAGTTTGGGTGTATAGCACCATCCGGGAATTTTTGCCCAACTTAAGGGATAACAACGAGGCCTATAAGCAAATTGTAAAGTTTGAAGATCAGTTGGATAAACTGGTGAAAAAACTACAAGGCAATGCCGATTTTCAGGCCTATATGCAATTACAGGAAAAATTGAAAAAGCTGCCTTACCGGATCAAAAGAAACAATCAGGCTACCTTAAGGCAGTACAGGCAATTGAAAGCTATTTGATATATTTTTATAAAAGAGTGGATTCAGCTTTCCCAGGGTTCGTTTTTCCTCTCTTGAAAATATTTAACATTCCGTTTTGCCAACCTAATGTCATTAAATCACCGTTGATTTCGTATTAAATAATTGTTATTCTATTTTTTTTACTTTCGCTTTTTATTAGCTCCCTGGGGTAAATTAGGTTTGATCAACTCCTGCCGGTCAAGCCTTTGGGGAAACTAAAGCAAAGCGTTTTTCATGGAAAGTAAATTGAGGTTGGCCGAATATAAAGTACTTTTATACAGGCTGTTTTTGGGGTATTTGTTTTATTTTATTGCCAGGGTATTGTTCTTTGCATTCAATACGCACCTGTTCGCTGTTGATAGCTTTTGGGCGCTGCTTAAATTGTGCTATTACGGTATGGCCTTTGATACAACGGCTTTACTGTACATCAACAGCCTGTTTATCCTGCTCAGCGTTTTGCCCTTAACTGTAAATACCCGGCCGGCTTTTCAAAAAGGTATGGCTATCCTGTACTTTGTTACCAATTTGCTTGCTTACGCCACCAACTTTGTTGATATCATTTACTATCGCTTTAGCCAGGTGCGTTCAACCAAGGCAACACTTGACGTATTGGCCGATGAAAATAACAAGAAACTGTTATTTACCCATTTTTCGGAAGCTTACTGGTATGTGATCATCATATTTATATTATGTTCTGTTTGTTGGGTTTGGCTGTACAAACAGGTGAAGTTAAAGCCCGCTGCGGTAACGGATAAGAAAGTGTATTTTCTATCATCGATAGTTTCCTTCCTGTTGATCCTTACCCTGGTTATTGGTGGTATCAGGGGCGATTTCGCACATAGCACACGGCCTATCAACATGGTTGATGCATATAAACACATCACTGTTCCCAATCAGGGCGATATTGTGTTGAATACCCCTTTTGCTGTCTTCCGTACGCTGGGAACCAATAATTACAAGCTTCAACACTGGGTAGACGAAGCATACATCAGCAGTAATATCAAACCCGTAAAAAAATACAACACCAAACCGGCTGCTAAGCCCAATGTGGTGATCATTATACTGGAAAGTATGGCCCGCGAATATTGGGGCAGCATGAACCGCGGCGTTAATATACCGGGCTTTAAATCATATACACCGTTTTTGGATTCGCTATCAAACAGCAGTCTTATTTTTACCAATGCTTACGCTACCGGACGGCAATCCATTCACGCTGTATCATCGGTAATAGCGGGGATCCCATCTTTTCAGAATGCTTTTACATCATCGCCTTATGCTAAGCAGAAGATCCAGTCGGTGGTATCAGTTTGTGACAGTATGGGATATCAAACCTCGTTCTTCCATGGGGCAGCCAATGGGTCGATGGGATTTCAGGGCTTTGGCAGTATTTTGGGGTATAAAAACTATTATGGCCGTACCGAATATAACGACGATAAAGATTTTGATGGCATCTGGGGTATTTGGGACGAACATTTTTTTCCATTCATGGGGCGTACGCTAAGCAGACAGAAGCAGCCATTTATGGCTACGCTGTTCACACTGTCATCGCATGATCCATATCAACTGCCCGAAAAATATAAAGCAAGGTTTAAGGGCGGTCCGCTGGCTATTGATAAATGCGTTCAGTATACAGATAATTCCTTGCGGATCTTTTTCAATTACGCTAAAACACAGCCCTGGTTTAACAACACCATTTTTGTGATCACAGCCGATCATACCAGTCAAACTTATTATCCTGAATACAGTAAGCAGGTTAACCGTTTCGCGGTGCCAATTCTGTTTTACAGCGCCAACAATGCTTATAACTTAAGAGGTGTGCGTACCGATCTGGCATCACAAATGGATATTTATCCAACATTGGTCGATTTAGTCGGTTATAACAAACCCTTCAGGTCATGGGGCAGGAGTTTGATAAGTAACCTACCCGACGAGCAGCCAAGGGTTATCAACTCAACAGGTAACATCTACCAGTTTATGCAGGGTAATTATACCTACCTGTTTGATGGCAAAAACTTCACCGGCATTTTCGCTGTGGCTGATAAGGGGCTGGAGAAAAATCTGATGACTGCGCAACCCAACGCCGAAATGCAAAAAGGCATGCAGGATTGTAAAGCCCTGATACAGGATTATACAGACAGGATTGTGAACGGGAAGCTGGTGGTGAAGTAGCATATAGCATGTTCAGCCAGGTGGTATTGCATATTGATTTTGGCTGAAGCCGTATGTAAATGATATCGTTGTCCGTCGGTTGAAACCGACGGCAATGAAATTGAAAGCAGTGTTTTTCGTTCCATTTAAGAGGGAAATTGAGTTAAACTTTATTGTTAAATCATTGCCGTTGGTTTTAACCAACGGTTTAAATGAAACGAGATGACGGCTTTAGCCTAATTTAGCGAATTGCCCGGGCTTTCTTACATATCCACACTCTCCCAACTTTTCAACAATGCCCTAAAACACCTGCCAATGCATTAACTTTACCCGACTAACAGAAGGAGTAACCGCTTGGCTAAAGATACTACCAAAGAAACCCCCTTAATGCAGCAATATAATGCTATTAAAGTAAAGTATCCAGGTGCTTTATT
Organism: Mucilaginibacter sp. Mucisp73; assembly: GCF_059491465.1. Lineage (NCBI taxonomy): Bacteria > Pseudomonadati > Bacteroidota > Sphingobacteriia > Sphingobacteriales > Sphingobacteriaceae > Mucilaginibacter > Mucilaginibacter sp. Mucisp73. Next base: position 1,615,604 of record NZ_CP168507.1, read on the forward strand.
GCTGTTTAGGGTGGGCGATTTTTATGAAACATTTGGCGAAGACGCCGTTAAGGCTGCCGGTATTTTAGGCATCGTACTAACCCGCCGGGCAAACGGCGCCGCTACACATATTGAACTTGCCGGTTTTCCGCACCATTCGCTGGATACTTACCTGCCTAAGCTGGTACGCGCAGGGCAGCGTGTGGCCATTTGCGATCAACTGGAAGATCCCAAAACTACAAAAACCATCGTTAAACGCGGTGTAACAGAACTGGTTACCCCAGGCGTAGCCACTAACGATAACATCCTGCAGCAAAAAAGCAATAATTACCTGGCCTCGCTGCACTTTGAAAAAAATACGATAGGTATTGCCCTGATTGACATCTCAACCGGCGAGTTCATGACCGCCCAGGGTAACAGCGATTATATTGATAAACTGCTGCAAAGCTTTTCGCCCAGCGAAGTGATCTATCCCAAAAGCCGTACACGCGATTTTAAAGATACTTATGGCGACCGCTTTTACACCTATGCGCTTGACGAATGGCCATACAGCGGCGATTACGCCACTGAAACGTTGCTTAAGCACTTTGGTGTAAAATCGCTCAAAGGCTTTGGTATTGATAAACTGAATTTAGGCATCATCGCTGCCGGCGTGGCTATTCATTATTTGAATGAAACCGAACACCGCAACCTGGGCCACATTTCGGCCATCAGCAGGATAGAGGAAGATAGGTACCTTTGGCTCGACAGGTTCAGCATCCGCAACCTGGAGCTGGTTGGCTCGGCTAACGAAAACGCCATGACGCTGGTTGATGTACTTGATCATACTTGTTCGCCCATGGGCGCGCGTTTATTGCGCCGCTGGATTGTAATGCCGTTGAAGCAGATCAAAGCAATTAACGACCGCCTTGGTGTGGTTGAATACCTGATAGAAAACGAAGAGCTGAGGGAAGAGTTGCTCCAATACCTGCGCCAGATAGGTGATTTGGAAAGGCTCATCTCAAAAATAGGTTTACAAAAAGCCAACCCGCGCGAGGTTTGCCAGTTAAAGAAGGCTTTAACCGCCATAGCCCAAATTAAACGTATTGCAGAATCATCACAAAGTGCCCCGTTACGCGCCATTGGCGAGCAGCTTAACCCCTGCGCGTTGATCTGTGAAAAGATAGAACGGGAATTGAACCCCGAGCCGCCGGTGATGCTGGTAAAAGGCTCTGTAATGAACGAGGGGATTAATGAAGAGCTTGACAGGCTGCGTAAGATCGCCTTCGGCGGTAAAGGTTACCTGTTGGAGATCCAGAAGCGTGAGGCTGAGTTAACCGGCATCCCGTCGCTTAAAGTATCGTTCAATAACGTATTTGGTTACTACCTGGAGGTTACCCATGCCCACAGGGATAAAGTACCAACCGAGTGGATCCGCAAGCAAACGCTGGTTAATGCCGAGCGTTATATTACGCCCGAGCTTAAAGAATATGAAGAACAGATTTTAGGTGCCGAAGAAAAGATCCTGGCGCTTGAAACACAATTATATAATGACCTGCTGTATTCACTGGCCGAATATATCAAGCCAATCCAGTTGAATGCCCAACTGATAGCCCGTTTGGATGTGCTGCTCAACTTTGCAACCATCTCCATTAAAAACTACTACGTTAAGCCCGAAATTAATGAAAGTAAGGTACTTGACATTAAGGGCGGTCGCCACCCTGTTATTGAAAAGAACCTGCCAATAGGCGAGGAGTACATCACCAACAGCGTTTACCTCGATTCGGAAACCCAGCAGATCATCATTATTACCGGCCCCAATATGGCTGGTAAGTCGGCTTTGTTAAGGCAAACAGGCTTAATTGTATTGATGGCCCAAATGGGTTGTTTTGTGCCGGCCAAAGCGGCGTCAATAGGCCTGGTTGATAAGATCTTTACAAGGGTGGGAGCGTCGGATAACCTTTCATCTGGCGAATCAACCTTTATGGTAGAGATGAATGAAACGGCAAGCATCCTCAATAACCTGAGCGACAGGAGCCTGATCCTGCTGGATGAGATCGGTCGTGGTACATCAACCTATGATGGGATTTCCATTGCCTGGTCGATTGCCGAATACCTGCATAACCATCCAACAGCGAGGGCTAAAACCTTATTTGCTACACATTATCATGAGCTTAATGAATTAAGCAACTCATTTAACCGGGTTAAAAACTTTAACGTATCTGTAAAAGAAGTGGGCCAGCAGATCATATTTTTACGCAAGCTGGTACCGGGTGGCAGCGAACACAGCTTCGGGATCCACGTAGCTAAACTGGCTGGGATGCCCTCAAAAGTGTTAAGCCGCGCCAATGAGATCCTAAAGAAATTGGAAAACGAACGTACCGGCGGCGAGCATATCAAAGAAAGTATCCGCAAGGTTCAGAAACAAGCTGTACAAATGCAGATGTTTTCAATAGATGACCCCGTATTGGTGAAGATACGCGATACGCTGAACAACCTTGATGTAAATACCCTAACCCCGGTTGAAGCACTCATGAAACTGGATGAAATTCAAAGGGTGGTGAAGAGTTGATTTTCGAAGTCCGAAAGTCCGATGTCCGAAAGTCGGCGAGTCAGAAAGGTCGAAGTTTGTAAAGGTTTTAATTTAAAGAAATTAACTTCCGGACTTTCGGACATCGGACTTGCAGACTTCTTCTACCCATGTTAATATGTTAAAAACATCCGCATCCTCTCAATAAACATTAAAGTTAATTTTACTTTATGAGCATATACCTGCGTCGTAGTTTTTATTTGTTTATACTTTTCCTTTCCCCATTTATATTAAGTTCATGTTACTCGCGCAAGGCCGCTATGCGCGGCCAGCCGGGTGAGGTGGTTAATCCCTCGCCTGATATCGCTTCAAAATATTCCGAAATTATGGGGGTTGATAGGGGCGATATCCAAAATGGTCGCCTTTACGCTTTTATTGATCAATGGATGGGTACGCCTTACAAATTTGGCGGACTTGATAAAGATGGTATTGATTGCTCCGGCCTGGCATTTCTGCTGGAACAGCAGGTTTATGGCGTCACCATTCCCCGCATGACCAGCAAGCAGATCTCCGTCATCAAACGAAAATATGAAGATGAGCTAAAGGAAGGCGACCTGGTGTTTTTTGATTTCGACGGAAAGCAGTTTAGCCATGTTGGGGTTTATTTGCAGAATGGCTATGTTGTGCATGCCAGTTCACGTCGCGGGGTTATCATTGTAAAACTACGCGATCCCTCGTTATACAAATACTTTTCAAGGGCTGGCTCAATCGAAAATGTGTCCACCAGCATGAATTAAGTAACACAAATTTTAGAAGGATTTTTGCGAATCACACCAATATTAAGCTTAAATCGCATTCGTGTAAATCGTTTAAATTTGACCCAATTGGTGTGTTTATTTTCAATAATTTTGCGCTGTTATGGCCGACAAAAAACAAGATTACTCATTCTGGACTAAGTACAAGCGGTTCGCAGGCACCGAGATCATGCTTTATGTGATCATGGTGCTTGGTATTATCCTCGGTATCGTGATATTTAGTTACCTTTAACTAAGGTAACGTTATCATTATCTACATCCGCAATTGACTGGTAAAAATCAACAAGGTCCTGATAGGTGTCTTTACTATATGTACCATCTATGATCTGTAGCTTGCGACTGTATACCAGCTTATCCCCATTTACAGTTGCACTTGATTCAAACTTTCCGAAAGGTTTTTCGATACTTACTTTTTTAGGGCGCATATCAACCTTGTATCCTGCGGGTAGGGTATAAGTGATCTCATCCTCGTCGGTATATCCACGGTTAATGTAAACATCGTTATGTCGGTTACGGACCTCACGTAACGGCGAACTTACACGGTTGGCCGGGTTGGCCAGAAAAATTATTTTTCCATCAGATACCGAGCCATAGTCTGTAGCCGAAATTTTTAACGTTTCGGTGGTGTATGGTTGTTCAACTTTAAACTGCTTCAGATCTGCACTTTCAATATCAAGGTTATTAATGGGATAAATCTTCTTCAGATCTTTGATCTGTTCTGTTTTCGATTCATAGATCACATGGTCGCGATCTTCATAATTTGTTCCCTTGAAATTGGTAACCATTGTACCCGACAGGTTACCATTGGCACTTAATGTAAAATTGGCTTTGCGCTGTTCGAGATTAGCCTGGGCCGTGTATTTTGGCGTATGCATTAATTTGCCGCCCTGTGGGGTACAGGCCAGCACGATCCGATCATCGGTGAAATCACCTAAAAAGCCAAAAGGTATGTTCTGACTGGTACATTCTAAAAAGGTGGTATCATTTTTAAAAGGCAGGCATAAAATAACATGATTGCCCTGGTCAATGCTTGCAAAGTCGGGCTGGAAATTTACCTTCGATGATCCCGCATACACCACGCAGTAATATGAATCGATGTCGACAGCCTTTAATAACGCCTGTGTGTAGTTAACGAGGGCTTTGCAATCACCATAATTTTGAGCGTCAACATCCGAAGCCAGGAAGGGTTGTAAGCCGCCTATCCCTACCTGGATGCTGATGTAATGCGTTTTGCTCTGCATATATTCATAAACCTTACGCGCTTTGGCTTTAGGATCGGTTATTGATGCGGTAAGCTCCTTCATGTTTGCCACAGTTTGAGGCGAAAGCTGCTGGCGGCCTGCATTAAGCTTATCATATTGCCATTGCCCAAGTTCTTTCCAGTTGGTAAATGTGCCGCTGACACCACGGTAAATAAATTTTTCGGGCACTATTTCCAGGCGGGGCATTATTGATCGGTAAACAGGGCTATATGGCTCATGCTTTAAAGCTTTAAGGTTATTAGTTTGCCAGGTGTATGTTTGCATACCCTGTTTATTGGTACCAATTGTTGGTTTAACAGATAAATTGGTTTGTTTGTATTTGATCTTAAAATCGGGTTTGCAAATTAACGTATATGAGCTTTTTTCAACTGCTATACCATCCGAAGGTATCGGGTGCCAACTCTCAAGGTCAAGTGATTGTTTTGACTTTACATCATACTCATAACTTACCGTGTAAGGATACTCTGCTACCCTGGGTTGATAGTGTTTTATCTTCAGGTCGGTAAAAAGCGAAAAGCCATCGTGGTTGCTGTCATCTTCAAAGTCACTTTCTGAAAATTTACCTGTGGGCTTGCCCCATTGGTTGTAAATCATTCCTTTTATATCCTTAATATAACGACTTTTGTCATGCCATATCGCTATATCAACGTCATCGTCACCATTTTTATTGAGTACGGTTATTACTTGTTTTACGTGACAAAGTGTGTTATCTAAGTCTTTAACCTCAACAGTAACCTCCTCATTGCGCACTACCGAGCTGGCATAAGGCAAAAGATCTTTTGAAATGAGCGATACGTCGTAGTTTTCCTGTGATTTTACACAGGTTACCGCCAAAAAGATAAAAAGGGTAGTTAAAAATGCTTTCATTATTTTTTCTTGAAGATCATATCCCCTTTTTCCGTTAGAATGATCTTATTAAACAGTTCCTTAAGATAAGGGTATTCGGCCGAATCATAAACCGACTTGTTAAACTGGGTAATGTTTGAAAAGGTAAAACTGTTATTGTCCTGGCTCTCAAACGTGGTTGCAAACATGCCGCCTTTGTTTGGTAATGAAAACGCCACTATCTGGGGCGGGGTTTCAATGATATATTGCGCAGGCAGGTGCATTACCAAAACCAGCCTCTTGTCTGAGGCAAAGGCCCAGTCTACCGGATAATCACGTTCGGTAAGTTTGAAGGGATTGGTAGTACGTTTTTCCCAAAAATAAGGGTTAAATGCAAGCTTGTCATGATTGGTATTATCAAATGCATCTATCTCAACTTCAAAGGTTTCACGTAGCGGATTGTCAAGGCTGTCCAGATTTGCTATGTCTGACTTAAGTACTTTTAATTTAGGTTGTTTCTCATCAAAATCTTCAACGTATTCATCAACTGTATTAAACTTTTTAATGGCTTTGCGTTTTTCATAAGCATCATAACCTTTGTAATAATTGGTTATTGTACCTTTTAGCTTTCCATTATCAAGCAGTGTAAGATCGAACATCCGTGTGGTGGCCGCTTTTTGCTGAGTGCTTAACTCTATCCAGTATGATGGTTTATTAAGGCTAATCACCCTGCCCTTATCATTGATACATTTAAGGGGAAGCAAGCCAAACGAGAGCAGCGGATCGGTAGCGTCAAGCAGATAGGTTTGATCGCCAATAGTTAACCTGGCTATAACGTAGTTAAAGTCGCTAAGTACCGGGTAAAGGTTATTCACCATTCCATGGTCGCGGGTTGAAAGCAATACGGCATCGGCGTTAAGGCCAGCGGCGCTTAGCGCGGTAATAAGTGTCAGATTAATATCGGCGATACTGCCGGCGTGTGTATCCAATGATTTTTTTACGCCATCGGTGCTGTAGATACCTATATAATCATTCCACTTTATTTGGCTTTTGATCCATGCATAAATAGCTTTTGCCTTGTCAAGGTCATTTGCCTTACCTGCAATTACCGGCCCAATGCGTTCTTTAAGTAAGCTGGTCCTTTTCATTTGAACGCCAAATTCATCGGATATCTTTAATTGATGGTCAACGTCGCCCCATTCTTTTGTCATAACGGTTTTGACGTTGTTATAAGGGTTCGTATATTCAACAAGCTCAAAAAATATAGCCGATAAAAAGTTTTTACGGGCGGTCATATAATCTTCATCAACAAATGCAGGAATGTCCTTCATGTTGTAAGTAATATGTGAGCAATCGGCTTTTGCACCTCCCGATGAGAAGCATTCACGCTCAACTTCCGAATTGCTTTTCGTTAATTTCAGCGCCCCGCGTAACGAAGCGTTGAATGTCCAAAAGCCCGGGATATGCACTTCATATTGTGAATTTACTTTAGGGATATCGTCTTGAAATGCCCATTCCCGGAAATTGTCCCAGTATGGTGAGATAAGTTCGTATTTAAATTCAATAACGCAGCCGGGCCGTAATGCAGGCAAGGCAAACTTTACAGTGCTGCCATATTTATAATCTTTAGATGTAAATACCTTTTTTGAATCAAGTTCCGCCTTTTGAATAATACCGTTATCATCTTTATAATAAGTAAACCCGGTAACATTGTTAACTTCTTCTGCGGAGTTATCGCCATTGTGGATAGGTATAGCTATAGTACCGTGAGTTAATCCTTCCTTGGTGAAAATTTTAATTTTGGCATGATAGGTGTGAATGAGCCTGATATGGTCCATGTATTCATCTATACGAACACTGCCAAACTCGTTTAAAAAAACGGCGTTGGCCTGCGGATCTTTATCATATTTAACCATATCAATTTCCGGTCCTTCTATACCGGTTTCAAAGTCCTGCGCCGACGCGAGGTGTGATAAGGTAATGAAAATCAAAAGAATAAGAAGAAATCTGTTCATACAAATTGTGATAATTAGGGATAATCAAATTAAATAATAAATTGGTATATTAAATAAATTAAAAAATTTATTCTGCTGATTAATTTTAGGACATTTGCGACCTTTGCATCTCTGAACACTTACAAATGAAATTAAATTTAAAACGGCCCCTGGCTTTCTTTGATCTTGAAACAACAGGTACCAATATCGGTGCCGACCGTATAGTTGAAATATCTGTTATCAAGCTTAACCCTGATGGCAGCGAAGAAGTGAAAACGTGGCGTGTTCACCCGGGCATTCCTATCCCACTCGAGTCATCGCTGGTGCACGGCATTTATGATGAGCATATACAAAACGAAAAGCAATTTAAAGAGCTTGGACAGGAAATAGCCGATTTTATTGGTGATAGTGATTTGGCTGGATACAATTCAAATAAGTTTGATATCCCCATGATTATGGAGGAATTTTTACGTTCCGGAGTGGATTTCAACCTGGATGCCCGCCATTTTGTTGATGTACAGAACATATTCCACCAGATGGAGCAACGCACGTTAAAGGCGGCCTACCAGTTTTATTGCAATAAAGTAATTGAAAACGCCCATTCGGCCGAAGCAGATACCCGCGCTACCATGGAAGTTTTGCTGGCGCAGATTGAGCGTTATGAAAATGTAGAGTGGGAAGATAAAAAAGGTAATAAAATAATCCCCGTTGTGGGCGATGTTGAAGCGCTGCACGCATTTACTAACCTGAGTAAACCGGTTGATTTTGCTGGTCGTATGGTTTATAATGAACAGGGCGAGGAGTTGATAAACTTTGGCAAACATAAAGGCAAACGTGTTGAAGACGTATTAAACGCTGAGCCAAGTTATTATTCGTGGATGATGCAGGGTGATTTTCCGCTTTATACCAAGCGCAAGCTCGAAGAAATTTATACCCGCTGGAACGCCAAAAAAGTTGCCGAGCGTCAGGCAAACAAAGCAGCCCAGCCAAAACCGGCCGATCAACAACCTGCTGCCCCCAAACCTGAGTATCAGAAAAAAGAATACACAAAGCCCGATCATACTAAAAATCAACATTATCAAAACAAACCTTTCAAAAAGAAGGATGAGCCTGCCCAGCCGGTTAACGATGATATGCTGGCTCAGTTAGCTTTGAAGTTTAAAAAGGGGTAAATTTGTCTGAACCCTGATTTTTAGGATTAAAGGATTTTCAGGATTTTTTATGAAGCCCTTGCAGGTATTTGTGCAGGGGCTTTTTGTTGATAATATTCTGAAACCTAAGCTTCATGGATTCGTTCAACTTTAGCCTTTAGCCTTTAGCCTTTAGCCTTTAGCCTTTAGCCTTTAGCCTTTAGCCTTTAGCCTTTAAAAAATCAATATTCCTTTTTAGCCCGCTAAATTTCGTGCGTTTAACAGCCGAGTTTTTGAATACTTTTTGAAAAATATCCTGGGTAATGTCCTGCCAGTCGGTGGTTTTCAAGTGTAGCAAATCGGGGTGCGGAGTAAAGGCCGGCTCGGTATTAAGCACCGAGAAACGGTTCCAGGGACAAACATCCTGGCAAACGTCACAGCCAAACATCCAGTTATCCATTTTGCCCTTAAACTCCTGCGGAATTTCATTTTTAAGCTCAATGGTTAAATAGGAGATGCAGCGGCTGCCATCTACCACATATGGGCCAACTATGGCATCGGTAGGGCAGGCGTCGATACAATTAGTGCAGGTACCGCAATGATCGGCTGTGGGGGCTATATCGTATTCCAGTTCAATGTCAATGATCAGTTCGGCCAGGAAAAAGAACGAGCCGGCTTTTTTGTTGAGCAGGTTGCTGTTTTTGCCAATCCAGCCCATTCCTGCTTTACGTGCCCATGCCTTATCAAGTACCGGGGCCGAATCAACAAACGCACGGCCGCCTACTTCACCAATTTTATCATTAATGATTTGCAGTAATAGCCTCAGCTTATCTTTAATCACCGTGTGGTAGTCAATTCCATAAGCGTATTTAGAGATTTTAGGCGATAACGGATCATCCTGTTGCTGATCGGTATAGTAATTTATACCAAGCGAGATGACAGATTTTGCCCCATCAACCAACAAACGAGGGTCAAGGCGCTTATCAAAATGGTTCTCCATGTACGCCATTTCGCCATGCATGTTTTTATTAAGCCAGGCTTCAAGGCGTGGAGCTTCGTCTTCCAAAAAATCTGCTTTGGCAATGCCACAAAACAAAAAACCGAGCTTTTGCGCCTCGCTTTTAATGAGTTGACTATATGTGGCTTTGTTTTGCTGCATTTGTGCAAAGATAGTATAAATTGAAATTGGTGCGTGTACAGAGACGCCCCCCAATCAGGTTTGTATACTTGCATAAGCACATTATTCGTTATTATACTTTACTCCGTTTTGCTATAAGTTTACTATTGGTTCAGTTTTTGTATCTGATTAAAAAATAAGAATTTATAGCATGCTTGAGCATATTAAATATTTGCCTGCGCATGTGTTAGGGATGCATGCAGCAGGCCACGTTACTATTGGCGATTATGAAAGGGCTTTACGACCATTGCTTGAGCAACAGGTAAAACAAACCGGGCGGATAAACTTTTTACTGGTGCTGGAAACTAATATTAAAAATTTTACAGCAGGTGCCTGGTGCGGTAATATCAGGCTGGGCCTTAAATATTTTACCCGATGGAACAAAGTTGCTGTTGTAACCGATCAGGACGGTGTTCGGGAGTTCAGTCATTTGTTTAAATATATTTTACCGGGCAAGTTTGCAGGCTATAGGCTGGAAGAATTAGACGAAGCCGTAAAATGGATAACAGGAAATAAATAAATATCATTATGGAAACTATAGATGAAAGAGCAGCTATGAATAATGATGATTCAGATCTGCACAATGATGAGTTAGGTGAAAATACCGGTGATGATACCATAATAGCCGAGATAGTTCATTTAAAACCCGACGAAAAGGATATTAGCAAAATGCCGTCGTCAAACAAAGGACAAGGCCCGGCGGGTGAGGATTTGTGAGGCGTCCGCCCCCAAAAGGGGAATCGCAAGTTCCCAGCTTTTTATTCCTTAAGTTGATAGCTATGCCTAAATAGATGGCAGAAAATAAGAAATGCCGGCTCAAAGAGTTGGCATTTCTTATTTAAATATCCTCCATATCTCCCCCTTTAGGGGGTCGGGGGCTAAAAGCTGTTCCTGATACTGTTGCTTAACGTTTTGGTGCTCCAGTATCCGCTATCTAAAATACGGCGCACGGTCATCAACGGATCAGTTTGATCACGTTTATCAGCTAATTGGAAAGCCATTTTAAAACCACGTTTCCTAAGCTCAGGTAAAGCGGCTTTGTTCCAGATGCCAAACGGATAAGCAAAGTAATCCATTTTTTTGCCGGTGATCTCTTCCAACGTTTTGGTTGGTTTTTCGATTTGGGTAACCCAGTCATCCACCGGGCGATTGGTTATTTTACCGTTTTTACCAATGATTTTGAGGGTAGAAGTGTGTGAGTAACGGTCAACACGGTGGTGGTCCCAGGTATGGCTGGCAATAACGTTACCTTCGTCAGATAGTTGTTTTACCTGCTCTTTGGTCATGTAATGCGGACGGCCTAACGATACGGTCATCACAAAATAAACCGCTTTAAAACCATACTTTTTAAGGGTAGGATTGGCAATGGTGAACTGATCAAGGTCGGTATCATCAAACGTAAGCATGATAGGTTTTTTAGGCAGCGGCGCGCCCTTGGTAAGGTATGCATAAAGCTGATCGGGCAGTATGGTATGATAACCACTGTCGGCCAGCATTTTGATGTGCTCTTTAAATGCGGCAACCTGAACAATGTAATCTTTAGCGTTTTTTGAATCTGTCGGTTTCCAGTCGCGAATTTGGTGGTAGCAGAGAATAGGTACCTGCTTGCGGGCTAAAATGGCGGCCGCATCACCTTGTGATGTGGCATTGGCAGCCGGAACTTCGGCAACAGGGGCAGCAGTAGTTGATTTATCTGATGGCTTCGACTGGCATGAAACAGCGCCGAAAGCACAAAGGGCCAGTATGGCTAACGTTTGTTTTATCATATTATAGGTTGGTTTTATTCCTTAATTAACGGCAGCTAAATTAATAATTATATAACACGCAAGCCTTGCGATGTAAACAAAATTAATTAAGACTTTAAGTATGATAACCGGATAATTATTCGCTTTTATTGATGATCTGCTTCAGGCCCGGCTCGCAGGTAAGCAGGTGCCATCCGCCAAAAACTACAAACACTTTGTTATGGGTTTTAAGCAGATTGTCAATGGTGCGAAGCAGGCTTTGATCCCTGATCTCTTTGGAGGCTCTGCCAATTTCCTGAAATTTTCCTTTGGGGTCAAACGGATTGGTAGGTTCCAGCTCCTCGAGCTTAAAAGGGCGGTTAAGCAGTTTTTGATAGGCGGTTTCAAAATAATCCAGGGTTTGCTCAGCCGGTGAAAGCTTTACTCCACCTGTTTTCATGATATAGCCTTGTATAAATTTAGCGTAGTTTGCTTTAAATGCCGCGCTATCGGTAACAGGAGGCCGTTGGCCCCACATACAACGTTCGGTCACGATATAAGCTAAAAACTCAGCAGTGGTGTATCTTTTCAATAACTCTTTAAATTCCAGGCTATCGGTCATGTCGCCGTTAACAGTTTTTATTTTAAGACTGTCGGCAAGGATTTTGGTAAGCCCTATTTCACCATCTTTTTGAATGGCTTCTTTTTTTGAGGCGAAAACCTTTTTTGAAACATCTCCTCCTTCGTTAACACATACATCAGGTCTGAATTCAAAAAATGCCTTTTCGATCCTTTTAAACATCGGGTTTTCGGTATCATTGTTATCCGGCAGATGGTTAACGCCACAAAAAACAATCTCCTTTTTGTCGTTTTTAAACCTTAAGATGTAGGGATTGGCAGGCAGGTGCCCGGCAGCATCAAGTTTGATCTTTAAGTAGCTAACCGTTGGGTAAACCTCAGCGGGTGCTTTGTCTTTTTTGGTTCCGCAGCTTAACAAGGCCGAGGAAAATAACAGTAATAAAGTTATGTATTTCATCGGCCCTGTTGTGTTTGTTATAAAACTATACGCTTTCCTTCTTTTATTGACCGCTTGGCGGCATCCAGGATTTGCATAACAATCATATTGTATTTTAATGATGAACGGTCATCCGGGTGCCTGAGCGGATTTGCGAGGGCCGAAGTAAAATAGGCTACCGGCGCATCAGCTGGTGCTACCAGTGGGGCAGCTTTATAACCTCTTACACGGTTATTAACTTTTATTTCAACACTATCCTTATCGAAGGCGTGGATATAACCCTTAGCACCGAAAATCTCCATGTCCTTGATACTGAAAGGCCAGTTCCAGGAGGCTTCAATCTGCCCCGTGGCATTGGCGTATTCAACCAATATGGTGGCATCATCCTCAACCTTCGGATATACGGTTGGTTTATAATGCCTTGCGATAGCGGTTACTGCTATCGGGCGCTGGCCCTTCATCAGCCAGGTCATCAAATCAGCGCCATAGCAACCAAAATCATTCAGGGCGCCTGCACCATTTAATACGGGATCTGTTAACCAGCTCAAAAAGTCTTCGCTGCAGCCAATTTCGCGTGGCCCCTGGTGCCCGTCATGTACCACCATTTTACGGATCAAACCTATGCTGTCCTGCTTAACGGTGTTATAAGCATCCTGGAACGATGGGTACCAGGTAGTTTCATAATTGGTTAATACTTTGACGTAGTATTTAAGGGCCAGAAACTCCATACGTTTGGCCTGCTCAAGGGTGGCGGCCAACGGTTTTTCAACCATTACAGAAATACCTAAGGGTGCGCAGGTCTCCACAATATCCACATGTTTGCCAACAGCGTTGTAACCCAACACAATAGCAGGCTTACGGGTGGTGCACATTTTCCTTAGGTCATCAAAAAACAGGGAATCGGGCAGGTTATATGCTTTGCCAAATTTTTCCCAAAGCTTTTTATCAGGTTCGGCAATGCCTACAATATTTACGTTTCCTTTTCGGTACTCACTTAATATGAGGTGGATATGGTCATGGTTTAAGCCCATAATACCTACTTTTAGTGTCGGTACGGGCTTGTGTATCACCGGTATGGTGTCTTTTTTTGCCTTGTTAACTGAATCGGTAGGTGCCGTAACCGAAGGGGCTGGTGCTGTACCCGGTGGCGGTGGTGTTGTTTGTGCCGATGCGATAGTTATGCAGCTTAAAAAGAGCGTAGTTGTAGTGAGCAGTAGTTTTAATTTGGTTTTCATGATTGGTGGCGATGTATACGTTTATCTCAAAATAAAGATGGATTTCCTCCCAGCTTTATCTTTCCTAAATGTTTGTAGGCAGCTTCAGTAGCTTCACGGCCGCGGGCCGTACGCATTAAAAAGCCTTCCTGTATTAAAAACGGTTCGTAAACTTCTTCAATTGTGCCCTCGTCTTCACCAACTGCTGTTGCAACAGTTTTTAAACCTACAGGACCGCCTTTAAACTTATCAATAATGGTAAGCAGGATCTTGTTGTCCATTTCGTCCAGTCCGTGACTATCTACATTTAAAGCGTTCAATGCATACTGGGCAATCTCCGTATCAATCTTGCCATTTCCTTTGATTTGGGCGAAATCACGTGTGCGGCGAAGTAATGCATTGGCAATACGGGGGGTACCACGGCTGCGGCGGGCGATTTCATAAGCACCTTCATCAGTAATAGGTGTTTTTAGTATCGACGCCGAACGTAGTACAATGGTGGTAAGCAGTTTGGCATCGTAATATTCCAGGCGCGAGTTGATACCAAACCTGGCCCTTAGAGGCGCAGTAAGCAAGCCGGAACGGGTAGTTGCGCCTACCAAGGTAAACGGATTAAGCGAAATTTGTACCGAACGGGCATTGGGGCCGCTCTCCAGCATAATATCGATCTTAAAATCCTCCATGGCCGAGTAAAGGTATTCTTCAACCAGCGGACTTAAACGGTGAATTTCATCAATAAAAAGAATATCCCCGGTTTCAAGATTGGTAAGCAAACCCGCCAAATCCCCGGGTTTATCTAAAACAGGGCCTGAGGTGATCTTAATGCCTACACCCATTTCATTGGCGATGATGTGGGATAGGGTGGTTTTACCTAAACCTGGTGGACCGTGGAGCAGCACATGATCAAGCGCTTCTCCGCGCTGACGGGCAGCTTGTACAAAGATCTTTAAATTGGCTAATATTTTATGCTGACCGGTAAAGTCTTCAAATTGCTGCGGCCGCAATACTTTTTCAATATCACGTTCGGCCGGACTGAGACGTTCGCGTTCAGGGTCAAGATGCTCATTCATTGCCAACGAAATTAGTATTTATTTTTGATTTCGGATTTCGGATGTTCGATTTCGGATGTTTATTTTAAAATCTTTACAAAAAAATTGATTGCGGATTTATTCTGAAATAATCAAAAATAAATCCAAAATCACAATTCCGAAATTCGAAATCAAATCATCCCTCCGGGTACTTCCTGAAAATGCTGTTGATCTTCATCTGGATCACGCCTAAAAATGCTTCCCGGAAAATACGCGTCGACATTTTGGAGGTACCGGCAGTGCGGTCGGTAAATATAATAGGGACTTCTACCAGCTTAAAGCCATGTTTAATGGTAGTATATTTCATCTCGATCTGGAAGGCGTAACCAACAAACTTGATTTTATCCAGCTTAACGGTTTCAAGCACCCTGCGTTTGTAGCACATAAAGCCCGCGGTGGCGTCCTGCACTTTCATGCCGGTTATAAAACGTACATATACTGATGCAAAATAGCTCATCAACACCCGGCTCATGGGCCAGTTTACCACGTTTACGCCGGTTACATAGCGCGAACCTATTGCCGCGTCGGCACCATCAATACAGGCTTGCCTTAGTTTCAACAGGTCATCCGGATTGTGCGAAAAGTCAGCATCCATCTCAAAAATATAGTCGTAATGGCGGGCTATACACCATTTAAAACCATGTATATAGGCAGTGCCCAATCCCTGTTTACCAGCTCGTTCTTCCATAAAAAGGCGACCGTCATATTCAGCTTGCAAACTTTTTACTATCTGCGGCGTACCGTCGGGTGATCCGTCGTCAATGATCAGGATATGAAAATCATGAGGCAAAGAGAATACCTTGCGGATCATCCGCTCGATGTTTTCCTTCTCGTTATACGTGGGTATAATTACTATGCTATCGGGCACTGAATCGTATTTTGAAAAATGATGTAAACGTTTAAGGTGCGAAAATAATCAATTTACAGAGCATCAAAACAAAAAAACAGGAAAGCTTGCGCAATCCTGCAATTTTGGGTAATATTTTACAGGTTATGAGTGTCGGCAATAACCTGGTTTTCCACGTAAGGGTCGGTAATGTAATTTCTTTCTTTAAGGCGTGGAGAAACGATCAGGAATATGATGATGAATACACTGATGAAAGCCACAAAAAACCATTCGTAATTGGCACCCTTAAGATTTTCAGCCCACCAGCCCCCGTCTTCAATAAGACCATTTACAAGGGCGGTGATCAGGTTTCCAAACGAAACAACCAGGAACCAAATTCCTGACATAGTACTTTTCATTGATTTTGGAGAATGGGTATAAGCATATTCCAAACCGGTAATTGACACCAATACTTCCGCAGCTGATAATATTAAAAAGGCCAGCACTTGCCACCACATTGACGGAGAGCCACCATGATCAATACTTACATGTGTAAAACCGATAACTACAAACGATAACGCCGTCAAAATCAAGCCCGCTCCGAGCCTGCGCAAAGGTGTTGTTTTCAACCCGATCTTATCTAAATTTGGATAAATCACATAGTTAAAAAGCGGGATGAATAACAGGAGGAAAATGGTATTAAATGTAGACATTGAACCCGGTTCTATCTGGAATGAGGTAAAACCAAGATTGATGTTTCGATCCATTTTTGCAGCATACAGCGTCCATTCTGAAAGGCACTGGTCCCAAACAGCCCAAAATGCCAATGCAAAAAAGAATACGGAAATCACACGGTATACTGCTTTAACTCCTTCAACCCGTTCCGGATCATAGCTTTCTTTGGCAATATCAAGTAATGATTGGCCTGGTTTCTTTTTACTTAAATGGGTAAGTGCATACCATGTAATAAACACCAGGTTATTTCGGTTTACGCCCTGCGGAGGCACTTTTACATATTTTTTGCGGCCCATAAAAAATATAATGGTTGCCAAACCCATCAAAAGCCCTGGAACACCAAAAGCCCATTTAGGACCGTAATATTTGTAAATAACAGGGATAGCCACTGTTGATAGCATTGAGCCCGCATTGATGCTAAAGTAAAACCAACCGTAAACTTTCGAAAGCAAATCCTGGTTACTGGCATCAAACTGGTCGCCTACGTTAGCCGAAACGCACGATTTGATACCTCCCGCACCAATAGCTACTACAAGCATACCTATCTCAAAACCACTAAGGCTTGTATCAAACATGGCCAGTAACAGGTGCCCAAAGCAATATACGATGGAAATATAAAGTATGAGCTTGTATTTGCCGGTAAACCAATCGGCCACCATGCCGCCAACAAATGGCAAAGCGTAGGCCACCATAACAAATAAATGATTCAGCTTATTGGCATGGGCATCAGCCTGTTGGGCCAACGCGGGAATGGCTTGAGGGTTAAAGAATTGTTTTACCAAAAAAAGGGTAAGTATGGAACGCATGCCATAAAAGCTAAAACGTTCAGCGGCTTCATTGCCAATAATGTAAGGGACGCTCTTGGGGAATTTTGATTTTAGTGGAGCAGTTTTTTCTTGCATCAGTTAACTTAAAATTTGCTAAAGGTAATATAAATCTTCCAATCCGAAATTTAATACCGAAAGTGTTACAATTTAAACAATAAAAGTGTTGATTTTGGGGCTATTGCTGTTGTTTAATTTCTTAATGTTTTACCGGTAAAAGGGCGCGGTCTTTTGCGGCTTGCTTTTTGGGATCAATATATTCGTTATCGGTGGCCGAATTGCCGTCGGCAATGTTGCGCATGTCAAGGTTTTCTATATAAGTCCAGCGGCCATCTTTTAATTGGTAGCCATCGTAACTCAGGTCGGGGCCAAAGGTTTCAGGTTTGTCTTTACTCCGGCCATCTGGCGCCGAAAGATGGTCAAAAACAATAATATTTTTCTCGGGCACAAATCTTAACAGCATCGATACCTGCCGGGCGTACTCAAATATAACACGGCTGCGGGTTTTGCCATTGCCGTTAAACACGTGCATGCCAAACTGCGGCACGCCATTATTAAATGAAATTGCATCGATCACTTTTTTTGTGGATTTAACTGTATTACCTTTCCACCCTAATAATACATAATATGGTTTGGGGCCGTACACCGGCATTATCTTATAGTATTGGGCACCATACCATTTATGGCTATCGGTTACCGAATCCTCTGGGTTTTTCAATAATGGCGAATAGTCTTCGAGCGGATACATTTTGAGCGGCCCTCCGGTATTTATTTGAACAGTTCCATAAAAGCGATAACTGCCATCGAGGTTTGTAACATGCCAGCTCAGGATGCGAAAACGGTTATCGGGTGAGTTTACAATGCTGATGCTTTTAACCGAATCAAAAGGGAACAGGAATGAGTTATTGACCTTCAGCGCTTGTACCAGTGTTTTAATGAACTGATAATTGGCATTTTTACGCTCCATGTCGTTCTCATCATTGATAATTTTTTTGCCAAGGCGAGTGAGACTATCCTGGTATTCGTTAAGTTTTTTGAGCCTTGTACCTTCGTCATGGTATTGCGCAAAAGTTTGCATGCAAAGCAGTATGGAGAAGATAGTAAGAAGGGTTTTTTTTGTCACTATTTTAATTTAATTAGTTGAGCTTATTTTTTATGTCTTTGCGAGATGGCTTTGCAAGTTTCTTTATATAGAATGAGATTGTTTCGTTTCTTATAATGACGTAATAGTAAGCCGTTGGTTAGTATTGTATATAATCTATTTTATAAATACGGGCGTTGCCTGCGGCCCGGGCTTTCCGTTATAAGTCCTCGCGTTGCATGCCCGCGACCCAACCCGCGCTGTGGGCTTTTCACTGCAATCCCTAACGCGTCCCACGCGCAACATCATTAAAGTATATTTTGCTTATAATGACGTTATATATAAAATACTAACGTAAATTTTCGATAACCATTGCGCTGGCACCGCCACCACCGTTACAGATACCGGCAGCGCCGTATTTGCCGTTGTTTTGCTTTAATACGTGTAAAAGGGTAACAATGATTCGTGCACCCGAAGCGCCGAGCGGGTGGCCTAATGAAACAGCACCGCCGTTAACGTTTACTTTTTCCGGGTCGAGGTTCAAAAGCTGGTTGTTGGCTATTGATACTACAGAGAAGGCTTCATTGATCTCAAAGAAGTCGATATCGGAGTTTTGCAGGCCCGCCCTGTGCAGTGCCAGCGGAATGGCTTTTGACGGTGCGGTAGTAAACCATTCGGGTGCCTGCTGTGCATCGGCGTAGGAAACCACCTTAGCCAATGGGGTTATACCGAGTTCATCCGCTTTTTCGCGGCTCATAAGCACTACAGCTGCGGCACCGTCATTAAGGGTCGAGGCGTTGGCGGCCGTAACCGTACCATCTTTTTTAAATACGGGTTTTAATGAGGGGATCTTGTCAAACTTAACTGTTTGGGGTTCCTCATCTTCGGCGAACATCGTGATATCGCCTTTTTTGTCTTTAAGGCCAACAGGAGTTATTTCATCTTTAAATTTTCCGTCTGCCTGTGCTTTTTGGGCACGCTGGTATGATAGTATAGCATATGCGTCCTGTTCCTCCCGACTGATGTTGCAGTCGGTAGCGCAAAGTTCGGCTGCTGAGCCCATATGATAGTCGTTGTAAACATCCCAAAGACCGTCTTTTACCAAACCGTCAATGATTTGCCCGTTACCTAAACGGTACCCGTTGCGGGCCTTATCCAGGTAATAGGGTACGTTGCTCATGCTTTCCATGCCGCCGGCAACAACAATATCGTTTTGCCCTATGGCTATGCTTTGGGCGGCTAACATAATGGCTTTCATACCCGATGCACAAACTTTATTAACGGTTGTTGCGGGCAAATAGGGGAGCCCGGCAAAAATAGCTGCCTGTGTTGCCGGCGCCTGCCCAACATTGGCCGACATTACATTGCCCATATAAATTTCCTGAACCTGATCGGGCCGTAAACCCGCTTTTTCAACTGCCGATTTGATGACTGCCGCCCCCAACTGTGTGGCGCCGATAGCAGCCAGGCTGCCTCCAAAACTACCTATAGGTGTGCGTGTAGCCGTTACTATTACTACTTCTTTCATGTGTCCCTCATTAAAATTGGTGGGCAAATTTAGTGATTTGGATGAAAGAAAATGCTATGCATGCATAATAAAATTAATTGGGCAAGAGATTAGAGGTTGGAGGTTAGAGATTAGAGATTAGGGTTTTCGCTTATCCGAACCAGAATTAAAAGACTTAAGAATCTGGCATTTTGTCCATTTATATAATGGGTATTCAACTAGTCTCTAATCTCCAACCTCTGATCACTCTTCTTCTTTTTTCTTTTTAACTCCTTTTTTACGAGCATGCAGGGCTTGTTGCATGAGGTATTCGATCTGGCCGTTGGTGCTCCTGAATTCTTCGGCAGCCCAGCTCTCAATCTCCTTCAGCATGTCGGGGTTAATGCGTAATACAAATGCTTTTTTTTCGGCCATATCAACTTGCGGCCGCTGCCTGGGCCTGTTTTAACAAAACTAAATTTATGCCCAGTAACGCCAATAGCGGCAGTTCTGGTACTTTTTTGATCATATCGAGGTCCATTTTTACAATAAAAGGATTTTTCCGGCTCCATATTTTGGTTTCTACATTCAGGATATCGCCCAATTGCTCGTTTACCCAGGTGCAGGTGCGTGAAAGGATCTTTTTATTATAAAAAGTAGCCATGAGCCCATTGTTTAAATTGAGCGTTATCTTACGGCTCCAGATCTCTGGTGTCACCAAACCTGTTTCCATGCCATCGGGCTGCTCAATAACAAGTTTTCGGCCTATCCAGTTCTTACGTTTTACTATCCAGTTTCCATTCGCTGTTTCGAGTAAGCAAGCGCGTTTTAAAGCTCCTGTATAGGTGAGCTTCCCATAGCTAAACTGCCCGTCGGTAAGCTCATACCATGGTCGCCCAAAACCATGCCTCAGTACTGGTAATTCCGACACGCGCAACTGATCAAAGCTTCTGAATTGATCCATGATATTAATGGTATAAAGTACCGGTATTAACAACAGGGTTAACAGCTTTATCACCGCAAAGTACAACCAGCAGATTGCTTACCATGGCTGCTTTGCGTTCTTCATCAAGTTCAACAATGTTTTTTTCGGATAGCTTGTTCAGTGCCATTTCAACCATGCCAACGGCACCTTCAACTATCAGCTTACGGGCAGCTATTATGGCCGATGCCTGCTGTACCTGCAGCATGGAATGGGCAATTTCAGGAGCGTAGGCCAAATGGGAGATGCGGGCTTCTAATACCTCAATGCCGGCGCGGTCAAGCCTTTCGTTCAACTCCTTCTCCAACATTGAGCTTACCTGTTCGGCGCCACCGCGTAGGGTAATGGCTGCAGTTTCATCCTCCAGGTTATCATAAGGGAAAGAGTTGGCCAGGTGCCTTACTGCAGCTTCGCTCTGGATATTTACATATTGAATGTAATTTTCAACCGCAAATACGGCAGCGGCGGTATCTTTTATCTGCCATACTATAACCGCTGCGATTTCAATAGGGTTACCAATGCTATCGTTCACTTTCAGTTGTTGCCCGTTAAGGTTAAAGGCTCTTAATGATACTTTTCTTTTTACGGTGAAAGGGTTCACCCAAAAAAAGCCATCTTTTTTTACAGTACCCAGGTACTTGCCGAAAAGGGTAAGCACTTTTGATTCGTTAGGATTAACGACAACAAGTCCCGGGAGCAGAAAAACGAAGCCGATGATAGCTAACATAGCGCCAATAGGTTCTTCACCCGCCCAAAAGCAAAGGGCAGCTATTACCAGTAATGCAAGGAATACAATAAGCACAGCAAAGCCGGATGGCGGGTTGATGGTTTTTTCAGGATTCATGATTTAGTTTGATTTTAAAATGATATCATAAAGATATCAAATTTATTTTTACAAAAGCAAGAAAAACTGCATATAACAGAAACTTATATTATTTTTGGCAGGTTAATCATTTAAATGGCAAAACTATCCACTTCGCGCCAAAAGGCTTTACTGCGCAAATACGCCCGTAATGTTAAGTTTTTGATGATGCTGATTAGTATCGTGCTTATTGTTTACTTTTTACCGAAACAGGCAAAATTTAGCTACGAGCACGAAAAGGGGAGGATCTGGAACCAGAAAGACCTGGTATCGCCCTATAATTTCGCAATACTAAAAACACCGCAGGAAATCATGGCCGATCAAAAATCGGCGCTGGAAAGCATAACGCCAATTTACCAGCTGGACGCAGGGATGCAAAACCAGCAGATTGAAGGTTTTAAAGCCGACCTGGAAATTAAATGGCATAATGCCGGTATCAATGACAAACTCAAGTCGAAGTACATTGCTGTCGGTACCGATTTATTGACCGAAATTTACCAGACAGGGGTTTTTAAACCCAATGCCAAATATCAGCAAAGCTCCGAAAATTACCCCATACGGATTCTGGATAAGAATGTGGCCACTGATAAAAACACCAGCGAGCTGTTTACCAAAGAAAAAGCGCAGACTTATTGTGATAAGGTGTTGAGCAGGCATACTGATTTAGATAAAGCCTTCCTGCTCGATCTGATCAGCAACCGCCTCCAAAATAATCTTGCCTATGATAATAACCTTACTTCAAGGCTGGAGAAGGAAGTTGTAGATGGCCTTTCGGTAACACGCGGAATGGTGCAAAAAGGGGAGGTGATAGTTTACAAAGGCTCGGTAGTTAATGACGATGTTTATCAAAAACTTGAATCATTTAAAAAAGCCTTTGAGGATAACGCCCGTGTTAACGGTAACAGAAACTTAGTGCTCTTGGGACAATTTTTCCTGGTGGCTATAGCTATCTCGCTGCTCATGATTTTCCTGTATCTTTTCCGTAAGGATATTTACGCAGATAACAGGTTGGTAAGTTTAATATTACTGGTAATTACTACCATGCTAGCCACTTTATCGCTGGCTATAAAACTCCAGTTCCCGACTAATTTGTACTATATTCCTTATTGTATAGTACCTATTATTATTCGGATATTGTTTGATACCCGTTTGGCGCTTAATATCCATTTGCTGGTGGTGCTGATAGCCGGCTTTTTTGTACCTAACAGTTTTGAGTTTGCTTATTATGAGATTACGGCGGGTATGGTATCCATCTACAGTATTAAGAACCTTGTACGCCGCGAACAGTTTCTGATCTCGGCAGTGATCATTATCTTTACCTACTTCGTGGCATTTTTGGGAATTACCTTTATTCGCGAGGGGGATTTCCTGAACATCGACTGGATGGACTTTTTGCCTTTTGTAGTTAGCGTACTGCTTACCCTACTGGCTTACCCGCTTATTTATTTGTTCGAGAAGGTTTTTGCCATCACTTCCGAAATTACGCTCATCGAATTAACCAATACCAATGCGCCATTGCTGCGCGAACTGGCTTTTAACGCTCCGGGCACCTTTCAGCATTCGCTGCAGGTAGCTAACCTGGCCGAAAACGCTATTTATGCAGTTGGCGGCAACGCCTTACTGGTTAGGGCAGGGGCGCTTTATCATGATATTGGCAAAATGGAAAACCCTTTGTTTTTTATCGAAAACCAAAGTTCGGGCTTTAACCCGCATGATAAACTGCCTTATGAAGAAAGTGCCCAGATCATTATCCGTCACGTGAGCAGGGGTATTGAAATGGCACGCAAGTCCAACCTGCCCGAGGTGGTGATTGATTTTATCCGTACCCATCATGGTAATACCCGCGTGGATTATTTTTATCAGTCGTCATTGAAAAATTTTCCGGAAAAATTCATTAACGAGAACATTTTTCGCTATCCCGGCCCCATTCCTTTTACCAAAGAAGGTGCCGTTTTAATGCTTGCCGACTCGGTTGAAGCCGCATCGCGCTCATTAAAAGAGCCCGATGAAGAATCCATCAGTGTACTGGTAGACCGTATTGTGAAATACAAGCTTGATCAAAACCAGTTGAAAGACAGTAATATAACTTTGAAAGACATAGAAACAATCAAGGCTATTTTTAAGCGCATGCTGATGAGTATTTATCATGTTAGGATAGATTATTAAAAAATGTAATTTTTTTTTGCGGGGATACTTGAATTACTATATTTGCAGTCCCTGAAAAAAGGGATATAATTAAAAAAAACAAAACGGAGAGATGCCTGAGAGGCCGAAAGGAACAGTTTGCTAAACTGTC
The DNA here is from genome assembly GCF_059491465.1 of Mucilaginibacter sp. Mucisp73. Classification (NCBI taxonomy): domain Bacteria; kingdom Pseudomonadati; phylum Bacteroidota; class Sphingobacteriia; order Sphingobacteriales; family Sphingobacteriaceae; genus Mucilaginibacter; species Mucilaginibacter sp. Mucisp73. Next base: position 1,639,428 of record NZ_CP168507.1, read on the forward strand.
GTACTGGAAACGGTACCGAGGGTTCGAATCCCTCTCTCTCCGCTGATTTTGATATCTAATTATTCAAAAGCCTGCAAATCAAATGATTGCAGGCTTTTGTTTTTATGTCAAATACTCAAAATCATTTTGATCATGGATCAAGCAGAAAAATTGTGGGGGAATAAAAAAAGTGTTTGCTTTGCAGGCAGAAATAAAAACGTCCACACTTGTCAGCTGCATACGAAACCCTTGTCCGTCTTATCTTGCCCGAAGGGCTTTTGGAATACTTTGAACTTACTGATGTCCTTTCCTCAGAGAACGGCCAATTGAACATTTACCTTGAGGAAAAGAATCTTCCGCCAGCAGGTTATGGCAAGCAACAACTTGAGTCAAAAGGCTTCTTACCGGAGACGGCTATTCAGGATTTTCCTATCCGGGGCCACAAAGTAGCTCTTTGCATTAAAAGGCGCAGATGGGAAGTTAAAGCAAGTGGTGAGATCATCACAAGGGACTGGAACTTAGTTAGAAAAGGAGCGCGAATGACAACGGAATTCGGCACTTTTTTAAAAGGTATATTTGGATAATAACCCGATCAGCTGTCATTTGTTAGGGCGGCTTTATACAGTTGATGGCAAACAGCTACAGCAGCAATACAAAGACTTTCTGAGCGATTTTCATAGCTGGGATCAAAAAGAACATGCAGATGAATGGATGCTGTTTGAACAAAACATAGGGCCATCGCTAAGCATAGACGAAACAGCATTGAGCAATGGTGAACTCTATACCATTATCACCAATAAGGAAGCTAAAGGTGGCAAGAAGGCAATTGTAGCTATGCTAAGGGGCACACAAACGGAGCAGATCATAAAAGTTATCGAACGCATACCGCTGCGTAAAAGGAATAAGGTAAAAGAAGTGACGATGGATATGGCGGCAAACATGATCAAAGCTATCCGCAGGTGTTTTAGCAATGCGAGCCGTGTGATCGACAGGTTCCATGTGCAAAAATTAGCATATGATGCACTACAGGAAGCTCGTATAAAATATCGGTGGGAAGCGCTGGATGCAGAAAGCAGGGCAATTGAACAAGCCAGGCAAAACAAGCAATCTTATCAGCCTGAGCTATTCAGCAATGGCGATACACTAAAACAATTGCTTGCCAGAAGCCGCTACCTGTTGTTTAAGCATCAGTCCAGGTGGACTGCCGCACAAAAAGAAAGAGCCGATCTGCTTTTTCCACGATACCCGGAACTGCTCAAAGCTTATAAACTGGCTATAGGATTGGGTAATATATTCACCATCTGCAAAAGCAAGCAAATCGCCTTTAAAAGATTAGCGCTATGGTATAATCATGTGGAGGATGCCGCAATTGATGCATTTAAGACCGTCGCAAGATCTGTTCATCAACATTATGAATCTATCCTGAATTTCTTTGATAACAGGAGCACAAATGCCTCTGCCGAATCTTTTAATGCGAAAATAAAAGCTTTCAGAGCTACTTCAAGAGGTGTTAGGGATACTACTTTCTTCTTATTCAGATTAGCTAAAATCTATGCTTAACCTTTTAATCCCACAACTTTTCCTCATGACCCTTAATCATCCCTCTTCACCAATTTCATTTACATTCTTAACTATTTGATTTTGATAATTAAAATGGTCAAGACCAAATTGGCCAACAGGGAGCAATATGTTGTAGCTTATTCACTGTCGATAGAACTCTAAAAAAACGATTTACAAATGGTGTAAACCTTATGTGCAGTCATATACAATTTAATACCATTATTTTACTCTTGTTGTTTCTTTAAAAACATACCTATAAATTGGTTCTGTAATCTAAATATCAGTCACTTTTATATCGGCATTATTTGATTTTCGATAAAGGGTTAATATGTATTAATATGTATTAATCTGCTCTGTTACTTGTCGCCAACCTGGCTGATATAACCGATTTTAATTAAGTAAAATAAATTTTATACCAATCATGATTGAACAGGGAACTTACCTAAAATCGAAAATTTATGATTTAATGAACCTGATGATTAACGATGAAAGCGGGTTGTTTGAAGTAGGCGATTTGGATGGTTACATTGATAAGCTTATTGAAAAAGCCTGTATCATAACTATTATGGCACAGGATGCTTTACAGGGTTTTTTGGCCTATTATGCCAACGACTATGAAAATAAAGTTGGGTTTATTTCTATGCTGATCATTGATCCTTCTACAAAACGGATGGGGTATGGCCGAAGGCTTGTTGAATTTGCATTAAAAGATTTAACAATGAAGGGATTTAAAAAATGCCGCACCGAAGTAAATACAAACAACATAAAAGCTATAAATATTTGTAAAAGGTTAGGCTTTACTTATGTAGGCAGCAATAGTATATACATGGTGTTTGAAAAACAACTATAGTACAATTCAAATAAACCTATTCTATTTGAATTGAAAATTCAGTTGTTCTTTCACTTAGAAGCGTTTTTCAAAACGTAGAAAAGCGGCTCTTTGATATTATAGCTGAAAGGGCCAAAATCAAAAAAAGCATTCCCGATCAACAGGTCGGGTTTTCCATCACCGTTTATATCACCGGCGTCAAGAGTTACCGCGCGTTCAAACTTTGTATCGGCCGGAAAAGCATACGGTACAAAGTTTAAGTTGCCGGTGTTCTTTAGATATACAAAACCTTCTTCGGGTTGCTTTGCGTCGGTAAAAAGGCTGATTGTTGCAAGATCAATATTCCCGTCACCATCAAAATCTTTAGCGATAGCTTTATAGCAGCCGTTTATAGGGTAGAAATATCGCTGTTTGTAATCGTCTTTTCTATCGTTTAAAAAAATGTAGACACCATGGTATGGTTTTAATACCAGCGTTGCATTCCCGTTATCGCCGCAGGTGTAAACTATGTCTTTATACCCGTCATGGTTCATGTCAACCATTTCAAAGTAGGAAGACCCATAAATCGGCGGAAACCTTAAAATTTCCTTTGCTTCGAACTTACCGCCTCCTTTATTATCGAAATGAAAAACGCCTTCTTCTCCCTGTGCAAAAAGCACGTATAGGCCGGGTAATTTTTTATCCTTATAATCAATATATGCTTTTATGGCTCCGGGTAAATTACTTATTACATGTTTGGTGAAAGTGCCGGTACCCAAATTTTCCATCCAACAAAGCCCGCCCGTTATACTCCCAAATTCACAAATAACATAGTCGGTTTTGTTGTCGTTATTCAAATCGGCCGCCAGTATTTGAACCGGGCGACCAAGCTTATTGAATACAGGCTGAGATGCTAATTGCATTTTGCCTTCGGCGGAAATGGTTAATGGGGTTATAGTCCCCAGTTTATCACTGTTGGCACCTAATTCATTGCCTATGGTGCAGACCATGGTATTGCCATGGTCGAAAAGCATATCAACCACAGGGCCGGTTGTTGATACCGAATCGATAACTTTTAGTTGGGTCGATAAAAGATAAAGCTTTTTTGTTTGCCCGTTGGCAATATAAACACGGGCGGGCTTAACGCTGTTGTCAATTCTTACATAGCAGCCCAACACCTGTTTGCCGTTAAATGATTGCTGTGGTTTTTGGATGTTAAAAAAGGGAAGCTCCCGTTTAATAGCCATAGGCCTGTTTTGTGTAGGTAAGGCAATAGGGGCGGTGTTCATGTAATAATCGATAATATCCTGCCATTGTTCCTCATTTAATGCGGGCTTGTCGGGCACAATCAAATCGTCGCCCTTAATTGTCCCTACGTATGATTCATCTCTGTGAGCTTTAATGCCCATGCGTAAACCCATTTGCGGAAATACATTTTTCCATTTAAACCTGTTAAGCAGGGCCGGTTCGGGCAGCATATGGCACGAGCGGCAGTATTGTTGTGATAAGATCTTTCCCCTGGCAATGCTTTGAAGGGTTGCCATCGGGTAGTCGGTTCGTAGATCAGTACCGGCGTTATCCTGTTTGTTTTCAGAAATATGCCATATTGTATAAACTGCCAAAACGGTTATGACCAAAACAATCGAACCAGCAATTATAACTTTGCGATTTTTTGCAGGACGGTGACTATCAGGTTTATTATTCATGAATATTTTAGAAGGCGGTTAATATACAAAAGCTAAAAGCAGAATGCACAAAGCTTAAAGCTAAAAAATATTAAGCGGTGAGAGTTGTCTTTAAATACATAACCCCTGGACATTTGCCCCGGGGTTATGTAAAATCAAGGTATTAATCTTTTAGTATCCTGGGTTTTGTACCAGCTTTTTATTCTTGTCAATTTCCCCTTGCGGAATTGGCATCCAGTTTTGCCGCTCGAAGAAGGTATTGGTAAATATCTTAACCGGGGTATACGTTAGCCCTGACCCACCGGCTTCGATCTTCATGCCAAATTCCGGCGTGGTAAGCACACCGTTCGGACCTGTCGTTATCAGCCATCGGCGGATATCAAACCATCGCTTATCCTCAAATGCGAGCTCAATGCGGCGTTCGCGACGAATATATACACGCATTTGATCCTTGGTTAAGCCGGCTTTTACAGCAGGCAAGGCAGATCTCGCCCGCACTTTATTAACCGCGTCATAAACCGATGCATCCGGTCCAACCGCTTCATTTTGCGCTTCGGCATAGCTTAACAGCACTTCCGCGTAACGGAAAATAATGTAATTGGCAAAGCTTGGCGCCAGGTTGATACTGGTTTGCCCGGTGATGCTTTCATCCAGCGTTTTACGGGCGTAATAACCGGTATTGGTGATATCGCTTGACGAGCCAAGATCTATTTGGTTACTGCCGCCTATGCGCGTTTTTATTATATCTCCCTGCCACGTTGCACCATCGTATAATATAGATTGATAAAAACGTTGTTCACGATGGGTGTAAGGGGCTTGGGGGTTATATCCTGAAGCCGCATCTGTAATAGGCAAGCCATTATCCATCGAGTAATCATCAATCAGGCCCTGTGTTGGAGCCAGGTTTCCCCACGACTGCTGAACACCGTTTACATAAACCGGGCCCAGGTAACCTTCCCGGTGACTACCCTTTGCAGGCCCTGTAGCATAACCACGGGCAAATATCGTTTCAACATTCCAGTTGTTTGCCGATAGAAACTGGTCGGCATAAGAAGTAGCCGAAGTGTTGAACAGGCTATAAGTACCCATATCCATCACCGATTTGTTGGTAGCTGCTGCTTTACTCCATTTTCCTGCGTCATTGGCCGTGTTTGCCAGCGGACTGGCTGCAAAAAGCTCTACCCAGCCCTTAAGTGTTAATGCGGCGCCTTTTGTGGCTCTCCCGGTTTGTGCTGCTTTTGTGGGTAAAACAGCGGCCGCTGCATCACAATCAGCTTCGATAAAGGCAACTGTTTCATCAATCGTAGCGCGGGCTGTAAAAATATCACTTCCATTCTGGTTATTAAGCGGTGTGGTAATAATTGGGACACCTCCGTAAGCTGTAAACAGCAACGAATAAAAGTACGCCCTCATAAAGGTAACTTCTGCAACGCGTTGCTTGTACCAATCGTCGGTATACTTGGCTTTATTTGCTGCAGCCTGCTGCAGGAAGATATTGCACTTCCTTATTTTTCCGTAATTACCTTCCCAATTCCACATCCCACCGGGGCCTGTTGGTACATTACTTGGGCCAATTGATCCTGCCCTTACCGTAGCTTGTCCGTTTTCCCATGCCGCACCGCAAAAACTGTTATCTGCATATTGCTCTGTTAGCTGGTAATCGTTATTAACATCGGGTAACTGATTATAAATGTCATTCACAAAAAGGTCGGCATTGCTTTGTGAATTAAAGGTGGCCTCGTCAGTCAGAAACCCCTTGGGCGTTACATTTAGAGAATCATCTTTTTTACATCCACTAATACTCACAACAAGTAAAGCAAGTAAAAAAAGTTCTCTGTATTTTATAAAAATCTGTTTCATCGCTTTCTTATTTTTAGTTAGAATGTGGCATTTAAACCTAATGAAAATACACGCTGCTGATAGTAGTTGGTGTTATTGCCACTATTTTCAGGGTCAATAATTTCTTTTACGTGAGGCAAATAATTAATGACGTTTTGCCCGGCAAGATAAATCCTTATTGACTGGATTTTGTTTTTCAATAGTTTGTTTGACAATGTGTAACCAAGCTCAAAGCTTTTTAGCCTGATATAAGAGTCATTTCTGACAAACCAGGATGAAGTTTGTGTATTGTTTGATGTTGGTGTGCCGGTAACCCTTGGATATAAGGCATTTGGGGTAGATGGTGTCCAGTGATCATCATAAACCAGTTGGGAGGCTGAACCGGATGCATTGAATGGAAAAGCGAAATAGTTACTGATAACAATATTGCTGTTACCGGATCCCTGGAACAACACGTCAAGGTCAAAGTTTTTAAATGTCAGCCTTGGTTCCAGGCCATATATAATTTCCGGAGTGTTAGGATGACCGATAACTGTTTGGTCATTAGCATCTATTTTGCCATCTGGTTTTCCATCTGGTCCGCTTAAGTCAGCATATTGAATGTCGCCTGCTTTAACCGGCCCGAAAGACGGAACAGGTAAACTTGCTTTCAATGATCCATCGGTATTAAAATCATTGGCTGTAAAATACCCTAAAGCCTGATATCCGAATATTGTATTTATCGGCCTGCCAGTTTGCCTCCTGTTAGGATTGTTAGCTGTTGCACTGGTTTCATAAACTTGCAATAGCTTGTTCCTGGCGAAAGTAAAGGTACCTGTAACATCTAACCGCAAATCTTTTGAGAAACTATGAGAACTTTGCAATGTAAGTTCCACACCATGGTTGCTCATGATCCCACCGTTTACAAGGCCGGTGCCAATACCGTACTCTCCTGGTAGGGTATTTCCAATACCAACGAGCATGTTCGAACGTTTTTCATAAAAGTAATCAGCTTCAATGCTCAACAAACCTTTCCATAAAGTGGCTTCAAAACCTATGTCAGTTTTGTTAGCCTTTTCCCATGTAATGTTTGGATTGCCCTGTAATGCTTCACTGATACCTTGTGTTGCACTACCATTTATTACTGCAGAGTTTGCATATGGGTTATATGGGCTTAGGTATTGGTAAGTAAGAATTGAATTACCTGATCTTGGATAAGCTCCCGATTGGCCCCATGATGCCCGTAGCTTTAAGTTATCAATCCAAAGGAAATTATCTTTAATGAATTTTTCTTCAGATAAACGCCAGCCTGCGGAAAACGCAGGGAAGAAGCCATAACGGTGACCGGGCGCAAATAAATAACTTCCGTCATAACGGCCAGTTGCCTCAAAGAGGTATTTTTTGTCGTAAGAATAACCTACCCTGTAAACGTAGCCAATTTGCTTTTGCCCGTTTGAATAGCCAAAGTTAGTTGCGTCGGCCGCCGCCGGGCCACCGTAGTTTAGTTCGTCAATGTCAAGATTATAGTTGAATTTTGTTGCTCCAAACGTTTGATATTTTACGCGGCGGCTTTCAAATACACCCAAAGCGGTGATATCGCTTTTACCAAAAGAGCCGGAATAGGATAACAAGCCCTGAATGGTTAGCGTATGATTTTGGCTGTAATTTTCGGTGAAGGTTGCCTTTGAATTTCCCTGGATCCCTTGTTTGTAAGTGTAAGGAGTGGTAGTTACATCAACATTGTAGAAAGGTATAGGGGTTGTATAAATACGCTGGAATGAGGTTTGATTGCCTGTAAATAAAGGATCCGGCCCGTTATCATAGCTAATGACTCCTTTCAGGCTTAAACCTTTGATCGGAAGCTTCTGATCAATCGTAAACTGGGAAAGAACGGCTGTGTTTTCATTGAATTGATAACCGCTATGGTAAATTTCGCCGATGAGTGATTGACCGATATAACCAGACCATAAGCCGTTGCTGTAGTAAATAGGTGTGGTTGGTGCCTGGCGTTGCGCCTGGCCTATAATAGTACCCGCACTTTGGGACGGGAAGTGCTGATCTTCCACATAACTGTTGACAGATAACGATACAATAGTGCTTTTGGTAGCGTTTGCTGTTAAGTTTAACGAGCCATTGTACTTATCAAGATAAGTTGTGCTCCACATACCAGCCTGGTGGGTGTACCCTAACGAAGCGAAATACTTGATATCATCGGTACCTCCAGATAGGGTAACGTTATGATAGGTGATAGGACGGTTTCTCTGAATAATTTGCTGCAAGGGGTGGCCATCCGGGTGACCATCAGGATCAGAATGATCTTTAAATTTCTGGATATCGTCGGCGGTGTATGCTGCGGGCTGGCCATCATTAGCGTTCGCTTCATTCCTGAGCAATGCATATTCATAAGAGCCTACAAAGGTTGGTACTTTGGTTGGGTTTTGGATACCATAGTAGCCGTTGTAGGTTAAACTTGGTTTGCCAGATTTACCTTTTTTGGTAGTAACCAGTATTACGCCGTTAGCGCCTGCTACGCCATAAGGGGCAACAGCAGCCGCGTCTTTTAATACTGAAATGTTTTCGACTGTATTTGGGTCAAGACGACTGAAATCACGAGGTACACCATCAACAATAAGCAGCGGAGAACTACCGCCGGTTGATCCAATGCCCCTGATCAATATGTTTGAACCGTCATAGCCCGGTTCACCGCTACCCTGGGTTATGATTAAGCCAGAGGCACGGCCAACCAAACTGTTAGTTAAGTTAACTACCGGTTTTTTCGCAATTTCGGTAGTTTGAATGGTTGATACGGCTGCAGTTGAAGATGTTTTCTTTTGGGTACCGTAACCTACCACGATTACCTCATTCAGGTTTTTGGCATTTACCTGTAACCTGATGGTTACCGAGGTTTGTCCGTTCAACGGGAACTCAGCCTGTTCATAACCGATATAGGAAATCACCAGAACTGCGTTAGGGTCGGCATTAAGCGTGAAGCTACCATTTACGTCTGTAACGGCACCTGTGCTGGTTCCTTTGATTTTTACAGATGCGCCGATGATGGTTTCGCCGGTGGTTTTGTCAATTACTTTACCTTTAATAGGTACAGCAGCTGTATATCGGTTAAGTTTTATTCCGCTGAAGGAGTTAAAGGCAGTTGCCGCATAGCTGCTTGTTTGCAAAACTATCAGCATGATCAGTGATAAAACTACTGACCCGGGTTTTCTTCTCAAAGATATTTTATCAGGTAAAAAATATTGCATAATTGGGAGTGATTAAAAATTAAAACTTGGCATTAGTTAATGCGTGTGGATCCTGGTCCGTTTTTCTTTTTAGTTTTTCTGTCTTGCCATTCTTTTTTTGTTTAAGTTATTTAATGAGTTAATAGGTAATAATTGTTAAAATAACAGTTTAAATTTAGGGCGAAATTCAAGCAGCAATCTCAAAGAACAATGGCAGCTTCCCGTTTTAAGCCGACGTTAATAACCATAGCCTTGTGTTTCTTGAAACTTAAAAGGCTATATTATTTCACAGCGGCAGCAAGCAACTTTTGATAAATAAAAAATCTGTACAAATAGGCCGTTGTAATATTTGCAGGGGTTATAACAACCAGTCTATGTTAATTGGCTATCACAATTAAGCGCTATTTTTTTGAAAAAAAAGGGGGTAAAGCTGTAAAAAAAAGGGGATAAAATCCATTATATGCAACGTTTTTAAAATAAAACGGTCTTATGTCCCTGTTTTTGGTGAGGAATAATGTATATATGACAATTTAAAAGGCAGCAAACAAAATGTATTGATCCGGCGGTTTAATTTTTTTGATACACCCGAACGTAATCAACTTCAAACCGTTTAGGGAATTTTGTGGCAGATGGGGCGCCACCGTTATCACCACCTATTGCAAGGTTAAGCAATATATAATGAGGCTGCATAAAGGGATTAAATTGAGTGCCGTCCTGGTTAACCAGATCTTTCAGGTCCACATGGTTAAGTAAAAGATCATCTACATATAAGTTTATAGCGTTTTGATCCCAGTCCATACGCCAGGTATGGAACTTTTTGTTCCAGTTGGCTTTAAAGGTATCAAGTGCTTTGCGATTGCTATACCATTTAGCTTTATAAGGAACCTCTGTACCGCAGGCAATATTAGCCAAAAGCTTATTCTGGTAATATTCCATAATATCAATTTCTCCGTTAGACGGCCAGGGCTTTTCTATACCTAAGGTCCAAAAAGCGGGCCATAGGCCGGCATCGGTACTTATACGGCCGCGCATAATAAAGCGGCCGTATTGGAAGCTGTGCTTGCCCCTTGTATTGATGCTTGACGATGTATAATTTATAAATTGTCTTTTCTGTTTCCAGTTGGTACTGTTAGGCGCATATCCCGGATTAGGCAGATGTACCCGCTGCGCCTCAATGATCAGTTTACCATCACGGCAAATTGCGTTTTGTTCCTGATACCATTGATCTTCATTATTCCGTACAAAACCGGATTCAAATGCCCAATTATCCGGATTTGGAGAGCCGTACTCGTCAAACTCGTCTGCCCAAACCAATTTATAGCCGCCCACCGTATCCTGCTGACATTTACCGACAACGGGAAGAGCTATAAGCAGTGTGGCAGTAATTATTTTAGTAATCATGATAATGAAATAATTATAAATCTTAAATGATCTTATTGATTCCGTCAGAAACAAAGTAAGGCATAGTTTAAAGTATAAAGGAGGGACAAAACTATAAATTAAAGGGGGGATAAAATTGTGTTCAAGGCTGTTTTGTTGTTTTTAAGACAGCCTGATGTTTCTTTTACTCTTAATTTACCTGAGGTTTTTCAAACTCGTTTAAGCGATAGGAGACCTGGAAATTTGCCCGGTGTTTTCTGATAAACTCTGATGGATTGACGCCGAATTGTTTGTGAAATTGCTCCCTGAAATATTTGATATCGCTGATGCCTACCTGTATTGCCGCCTCATTGATATTACAATTGGTTTGGATCAGAAGTTCGGCGGCTTTACGCAGGCGAACAAACCTGATAAAGTTGTTGATAGACTGGCCGGTAGTGCTTTTGATCCTTTTAAATAATGTTGGGTAGCTAATGCCGACTGCATCGGCCAGGGCATAAACATCAAAATTGTCGCTGTTGAAATTTTGCTCAATAACAGCAATACAGTTGTTGAGCAGGTCTTTATTTTCCCGCGAAATATTAATGGCTATGTTTTCCTTCGTAACCTCCTTATAAAAATATTGCTGAAGTTTGGTTTTATTCCTCAATACACTTTTGACCCTTGCTGTGAGCAATTCTTTATCAAATGGTTTTCGCAAAAAGTCTATTGCGCCTTGTTCAAGGCTTTTAACCATAATATCGGGTGTGGTATCGCCGGTGAGCAAAATAACCGGGATATGCTTTATCGCCGCATCTTCCATAATCATTTTACATAAATCCAACCCGTTTATTCCGTCCATTACAATATCGCTGATGATCAGATCTGGTATGTATTTTTTAATCAGCTCAAGACCGGTTGCTCCATCTTTTGCTTCAAGAACTAAATAGTCGGCAAAAAATATTTTTTTTATATATGTCCTTATCTGTTCATTATCGTCAATAACAACGAGGGTATGCTTTTCCTGGCTAAACAGTTCAAGCTTCTGCAATTCACTATTTTCTTCAATCAGGTCTTTACTGTCATGATCTATAAGGTCATTTACAAAATTATAGTCAGGAGCTGTTACAATATTTATCTCCTCTGCCGAGAAGTGTTTTATTCCTTTTGATAGCTTTAAGGTGAAGGTTGTTCCGCCATTTTTATTATTTAAATAATTTATTGTGCCCTTATGGTAATTAATAAATACTTTAACCAGGTACAAACCGATACCAAAGCCCTTTTTAAAGTAATTATTATCCTTTACCTGGTAGAATTTATCAAACAGTTTATCGCCGGTGTCGGTATTGATACCAATGCCATTATCTGTTATTTTAAAGTAAACATGTGTGTCATCTTCATCTACAAAAATCTTGATGGTGCCATGATCAGGTGTGAACTTAACTGCGTTCGAAATAAGGTTAAACAATGAGATCTCTATTTTTTCGACATCGGCAAATACCGCAATATCCCTGCTGGTTGTTTCAATAGTAAAATTCAGGTTTTTGATTTTAGCCTGATGTGCAAAGCACGAAAATACCTCTTCGCATACCCGTACAAAATTTACCTCACTTATATTTAATTGCGCGTTTTCGCTTTCAGTTTTGCGAAACAACAGGAGGTGATCTACTAATCCTAATAAGCGGCGGGCATTCCTATATACCGTATTTAGCTCGTCCGAATGGCTTTTATTTTTGTCCAGCAGATCTTTGATAGGATTAATGATCAGCGTAAGCGGCGTTCTGAACTCGTGCGAAACATTGGTAAAAAAAGCGAGCTTCTTTTCATTCAGTTCTTTTTCCTTTTCAACCTTTAAGTTAGCCAGGTTAATTTCAAATTTAAGCTTTGCCTGCTTTACCCGATATAAGAAATAAAGGTATATTATCCCAAAGATAATAACCAGGTATACCCCGTAGGCCCACAACGTTCTGTACCATGGCGGAAACACAATAACTTTAACACTGATCTGTTTCGGCATCCAGTTTCCCCGGGTGTCTGTAGCTTTGATCTTTAGCCTGTAATTGCCTTCATTTAAATGAGTGTAATATGCAGATTTGGTCTTGCCCACATAGTTCCACCCATGGTCCCATCCCTCAAGATAATAAGCGTATTCAATTTTATCCGGAAACGAATATTCGAGCGCCGTGTAATGAACGGTAAGCGCAGCCTGTTCATAATTAAGCCGGATTGTTTTAAGATCCGCTACAGATTGATTTTTGAGCAATTCGCTGGAGCCATCGGTTTCTGAATTGTCAATTTTCAAGCCGGTAATGCGAAGATCGGGCCTATGGTCTGCTACCTGTATGCTGTCGGGATTAAAAATGTTAAATCCATTAATCCCTCCAAAGGCCATATTGCCCGATTGAAGCCGGATAGCCGCGTTGTAATTAAATTGGAGGCTTTGCAAACCGTCAGAAACAATATAATTTGTAAACTTATTTTTTGCCGGGGAAAACCTGCTTAAACCATTGTAAGTACTGCACCATAGGTTTTCTTTGTTGTCGATAAGGATATTAAGGATGGAATTACCCGGCAAACCATTGGCCTTGGTATACCTCACACGGACCATATCAGGAAGGTTGAATTTTAGCAATCCACCACCCTCAGTTCCAACCCATAAATGATTCGAATTATCAGCCGCGATGGTTCTGATGCCATAACCCACATTAAAAAAATGATGAGCCTTCTTAACGGTATCTATTTTAATGAGCCGGGTGTAATTGCCTGCCCACAAGTTTCCATTACTGTCTTCAAATATAGCATGTATGTTGACGAGGTTTTCATCAAATAGTTCAAAGCGGTCATTTTTTCGGTTATAAAGATACAATGGGCCGCCCCTGGTAGTACCTGCCCATAAATGGTGCCTGGAATCTTCAAAAAGTTTCCATAGGTTTCTATCGGTCGTTTGAGTTAATGTATTATAGCAGTTGTAATGCTTGAATTTGCCGGTAGCTTTGCTAAACTGGTCAATACCACCGTTGAAAGAAGCCACCCATATTTTATTATCGAAGGTTTTAAGTATGCTCACGATAAAATCGGTACTTAAGCCCCCGCCGGTTGATGCATGAGTATAGCCGGTGTATAAATTATTTTTAATGTCCCAGTAAGAAAGCCCGCCGCCATCTGTGCCTATCCATAGGTTATGCTTTTCATCTTCGCAAAAGGAAAGAATAAAACTATTGATTACACTGTTTTTGTTGAAGGGATCATTGTTAAAAAGTGCAAATGGCTTTTTAAAATTGTCCACCACGCTAACCCCGCCGCGTAGGGTTGCTATCCACTTTCTTGATTCCCTGTCATGATAAACCGCGGTAACAGCCCCGCTGCGCAATGAACCTGCTTTGTTACCATTGGTAATAAAAGTGAGTTTGCCACTATCTGTATTTAAAATATTGATGCCGCCACCGTCGGTAGCTATCCAGATATTACCTTTTTCGTCGAGAGTTAAATTGGATATGTTATCGCTTGTAAGTTTATCAATAGCCTGGTGAAACCTCTTGATAGCTCGTGTTTTACTGTTAAATATAAACAAGCCGTTTTCGGTGCCTATCCAAAGGTTACCCGCTTTATCTGAAAGCAGGCAACTGGCACTGTAAAGTTGAGTATTGATGATATTTATACGATCAGATTTTGGATCGTATAAACCCAGCCCGCGGTTTTTTACAAATACCCAAACTCCTGCCCGGGTGAGGCATAATGCTTTTACACTATAATTATATTGGTTGGTAAGGTCCGTTTGCAGGTAAAGTTTCCTGGTTTTATCATATCTCAATAATCCCAGCTCATCGGATCCTATATATATGCTACTGTCCTTACCGGTTACAATAACATTGATATTTGAAGCTATTTTTAACCGGTGCCCGCTGTTGTGCTCCCGGAAATATTCCGGATAGAAATAAGAGTTGGGGTAATTATAAAAAACAAGCCCGCGTTGTGTGCCTATCAATATTTTGTTACCAACACCATTTAAGGCACTTATATGATTGTATGGGAGGGATTTGTTGTTGTTCCACTCGTTTCTGTAGACTTTAAATTCATCACTGTCATACCGGTTTAAGCCATCATAAGTACCCATCCACATAAAACCATATTGATCCTGGTAGAGGGATGTAACCGCATTATTAGATAGTCCGTTTTCGATACCAAGATACCGCACGGGCTGCCCGGCTGTGAAACCAAAAACATTTAGGTAAACGAAAAGGAACGGGAAACTAAAGTATATTTTCGGATTTAAGATGTTATTTATCCTACTATGCATTATAAATTATTAGTTAATAACTGGTAAGTAAAAATATCAAATTGATTTACAAAAGTGTCTTGTTTTTTAATCCAAGTGATAATGTTACAAAGCAAGGGCAGGGGTAGTGTTCATGGTGCTGTTTTGAGTATATGTCTATAGTTAATTGCTTCTATACTACCAGATAGTTTTCTGTATCTTGATTTTTACAGGCAATTTATTTTACCCCCTTAAATTTAGGGCTTTACCCCCTTTTTTTCTAATTCTATTATTGCATTTTTGATCAGCAGCCAGTTAAACCTATGTAGCAATCTGCTTTTTTATTTTTCGGGCAATAAACTAATAGTTAGATAATAAAAAAATATGTCATGATAAAGCGTGGACTCATTCTTTCAACACCGAGTGTTTTATTTTTAATAAGCCTGTCCATATTACTGGCGTTTAAACGCCCAGACCCAAAATTGAAAGTTAAGTGGGAACAGCTTTTTAACGGAAAGGATTTAACGGATTGGACTGTTAAAATCAGGAAACATCAATTAAATGAAAATTTTGGTAACACCTTCAGGGTTGTTGATCATAAGATCCAGGTAAATTATGATCAATATGAAAAATTTGATGACCAGTTTGGGCACTTGTTTTACAAAAAGCCTTTTTCTTATTACCTGATAGGGGTAGAGTATCGTTTCACAGGTAACCAGGTAAAAGGCGGCCCCGGATGGGCGTTCCGCAACAGCGGAATTATGATACACGGGCAGGATCCTAAAACAATGAAGGTAGACCAGGACTTTCCAATATCCATTGAGGTTCAGTTATTGGGCGGTAATGGTAAAGATAAACGGCCGACGGCGAACGTGTGCACCCCTGGTACACAGTACGTTTTAAATAACTCGGTAGTTAAAAGTCATTGCCTGGATTCAAAATCGGAAACCTTTCATGGCGATCAGTGGGTTAGGGTGGAGGCCCTTGTTTTGGGCGATTCGCTGGTGGTACATTATGTAAACGGAGAAGAAGTGTTACGTTATCAGCGTCCGCAATTAGATCCCGTTGGCAGCGCAGAGGAAGGTGCGTTGTTAAAAAGCGGTACAATTTCCCTGCAAAGCGAAAGCCATCCAGTTGAGTTTAGGAAAGTTGAAATTGTTAATCTTGAAAAATACGCGCATGATCCTCAGAAATTAGCCGACGTAATTAAGCAGTTGACCGCTGAGAAACGGATTCCTAAACAATAAATAAAATAAAAAGACTAATTTGACTGCCTTTTACCTGTATAATTAAAAATAACAATGTTAAAGTTTTCCTTAACCCTATTCCTCTGTTTATCTTTCTTTTTGACGTTCAAATATTTTGCAAATACCCGCAGTAACGAAGCGGGACCCACTAAACCAAATACTTTGGCTTCAATACGAGGACAAAGTCATTCTAAGAGCGATTCGCTCCATTGGCCAGCCGGCTTTACAATCACCAGGTTTGCCGGACCTGAGCTTACACCAAGTCCGGCTTGTTTAGCTGTGGCTGCCACAGGCGAGGTGTTTGTTGGCGTTGATATGATTGGTTCGCTGGGTAAAGACCCCGGGAAAGGGCGGATAATTAAACTTATCGATAGCGATAATGATGGTAAGTTAGATAAACATACAGATTTTGCTGATGTTGATGATCCGCGCGGTATACTCATCATGGGCGACCAGGTTTTTGTGCTCCATACAGTTTTTTCAAAAGAAACTCTTAAGGCAACCGGTATGATCCTTGAAGTTTTTGAAGATAAAGATCATGATGGGATAGCCGACGGGCCGCCAAAACCACTCGTCGAGCACCTGAGTAATGCTCACATGCTGGTTGAACGCGGAACAGACCATGCTACTAATGGCATCCGTATGGGGATTGATGGATGGATCTACATAGCTGTTGGCGATTTCGGCTTTCATGATGCTACCGACCGCGATGGTAAAAAACTGACCATGCTTGGCGGCGGCATCATAAGGGTAAGGCCTAATGGCAAAGAAATGGAGGTTTATACTCATGGTACCCGCAATATTTATGATGTTGCCATAGATCCGTACATGAATGTATTTACCCGAGACAATACCAATGATGGCGGCGGATGGAACATCCGTTTTTCGCATCATATTCAATCGGGCGAATATGGTTACCCCTTATTATTTCAGCATTTTACAGATGAGATTCTGCCCGCCCTGGTTGATTTGGGCGGCGGTTCAGGCACAGGTTCGCTGTTTATGGATGAACCTACTTGGCCCGAAAAATATAACCATGTACCTATGACGGCCGACTGGGGACGGAGCGAACTTTATATAAATAGGGTAAAACCAGATGGTGCCAGTTTTAAACAAACTGAAGAACCATTTATTGAATTACCCCAGATTACCGATCTGGATGTTGATGGTGCGGGGCGGCTCTATCTTTCGGCCTGGGATGGCGCGGGATATTCGGGCAGTGCCTCAAAGGGTTATGTTATTAGGGCCATACCTAATGGATGGAGCTATAAAGCATTTCCTGATGTTAAAGCGCTGGCCGTAGCTGATTTGGCCAATATGTTAAAATCAGAAAGCGCAGTGGCGAGATTAAATGCTTCGCAGGAACTTATTACAAGACCGGCTGACGAAAGCAGCAAGGCAGCTTTTACCATAGCATCAGATGCAAGTGTTGCTTTATATGCACGGGTGGCTGCTCTTTTTACTTACGGACAAATTGCCCGGGAGAGCGGAATAGCTAACCTTGTACAACTTACGGAGGATAATGCTCTGAGGGAATTTGCATTACGAGCCTTAACAGACAGGAAAGAAGGAATAGCACAAGTGCCAATAGCTCCCTTTTTGAACGGGCTGAAAGATCCGTCTCCGCGCGTGAAGGCTGCGGCAATTATAGGTTTGGGTCGTCTTGGCCGTTTAGAAGCAGCTTCTGAATTACTTAAAACACAAGTTCCTGCAAGTTTTGCAGCGCCTGCTAAAAATACCGAAGGACCGCACGCCACGCCAAATTCGGCCATAATACTGCCCCACCTGGCTGTGAGGGCACTTGTAAGCATGAATGCGGTTGATGCATGCGTTGGTGCAATTGGAACTACCAATTCGACATTAGCATTATGGGCATTGCGGTATATGTACGATACTAAAGCGGTAAATGGTTTGATTGCTGCTTATCCCAAAATCAAAGATGTAAAAACAAAGAAACAAATATCGGTAACCCTGGCACGCCTTTATAAGCAGGAAGCTCTCTATGATGCATCCTGGTGGTGGGGAACCCGGCCCGATTCACATGGCCCAATTTACAAAGGTATAACCTGGGAAGGCTCGGCTCGTATCGAGAAGTTCCTGACGCTTGAACGAAGCAAAGCAGGCGCTGCCGGCAAGCAATTTTATGCCGACCTGAATGAGCGCCACCAAATGGGAATTACAGCTTTTGGCGGTGAGGAAAAAAGTGTTGCAACAAAAGAGGTTAAAGTAGATTTGTCAAAGATCCTGAACAAAAAAGGGCAGATCGGTAATTCATCTATTGAAGATGTGATGTTGATGTTAGCCAAAGTTAAAGGAGATCCAAAGAAAGGAAAGGCACTGTTTACGCAGCAAGGTTGTGTAGCCTGCCATAGCCTTACCCGTGGCGAAAAATTAAAAGGCCCGTTTATGGGACAGATAGGATCTATCATGAACCGCCAGCAAATTGCCGAATCCATCCTAAAACCCAGCGCTTCTATTTCGCAGGGATTTGCCACGGTGATGATCACAGCTAAAGGAAATAAAAATTATATGGGATTTATTACAGATGAGTCTGCCCAAAAAATAGTGATGAGAAACATTACCGGAGATGTATTTACCATTAAATCCGGCGATGTGATTACCAGGAAGGAACTGAAAACGTCTATGATGCCTGTAGGGCTTGCCAATGCATTATCATATGATGAATTTGCCTCACTGGTTACTTTTCTATCTCAGCAAAAAAATTGACATTAAAAGCGAATTAATTAGTTATTTGAAAATCAACGGCCATGAAGTATCTTGGTATCTAATTAACCTGCAATCTGCGTTATGTTTACGTAGATTGCAGGTTGAAATCTAAAGCCACAAATATGCAACACAAAGCTATATCGCTCAGGCCGTTCATCGGTGCAAAAGATTTTGAAACCTCTCGCAGTTTTTATCGTGACCTGGGTTTTGAGGAAGTTGTGTTAGATCCTAATATGTCGGTGTTCAAGTTAGGTCAACTGGCATTTTACCTTCAAAACGCTTACGTTAAAGATTGGGTTGATAACACCATGTTGTTTCTGGAAGTTGATGATGTTGCCCGCTACTGGAACGAGTTGCTGGCTCTTGATCTGCCTGCAAAATATGCCGGAGTAAGATTAACCCCAATCCGTGTAGAGCAATGGGGTAGGGAATGTTTTTTACATGACCCTTCCGGAATCCTCTGGCATTTCGGCGAATTTTTTTAATAAACTTTAGTTCTTATAGCTCCATTGCAGGCATTAATGCCTTTTTATTTCCCAACCGATTTCATGGTGAACTTCCGGCTGATCGGGAATAATATCAAGGCCGAAAACGGCGCGTAACGCTTAAACATCAATGAAAGTCCGCTCAGTACCTGTATACCTTTTGCAAAGGATAAAAATATCCTTTGCCTCTTAAACCTGCTTAATTAATCTCGTAGCTTGATCATTACTCTGCCGGCACTTAATAAGCTTTAAGTGGATGTTTTAATATCTATTTGCTTGATTTTGTATGAATTACGCCAGATTTAGTTTAAATTAGGTTAAAAGTATCCATATGGAAAACTTCTGGCAGGAAAAAAAGGAATGGCTCAATAAATTGACCCTGGAAGATGCAAAGTTCATATTTGAACAGGCCGAAAAATCATATAACTACACCATAGAAACGGCAAAGGGTATTTATGAACGATCAAACGGATTATTAACCCTGGTTTCAGGTGTTTTAATTGGTCTTGTGGCTTATGCTATCGGAAAATGGAAGGATATACCTCACCTGGATAGTTTGTTATTTACAGCAATTGTAGGGATCTTTTATTTTTTGATAGTAGGTTTAATGTTTGTACTGCAAGGTTTAACCCCAAGCGAATATCTTTTGCCAGGTACAAGCCCCAAAATATACTTTGATAAGGCATTTTTCCATAAGGATATTGCTGATGATGAAAGGATCCTGAGGTTTTACAAAGTTGAGATCATCAATTACCAGGAACGGATTGAGCAAAACACAAAGAAAAACGATTATAGATGGAATATTTACGTACTTTGTTTACGGGCAATATTTTTTTCGCCCATAGTTATGGGGATAGCTTTTGCTATTGCAACTATAGCTTCCTGACTATTCCGATCCCAGATAATCCGCCTGATCAGACGATGACAGGTCGTTATCATCCCATAAACCGGGTGTACCTATATCCCCTTCCAAATAAGGCTCGCTGTCTTCGGCACAAGGCATGGCCTCATCCAGGTTAATGTCTGATCTGCCCACGCGGCCCTTGCCTGATGTTTTGATATCCCAAATATCAGGGATATTTCCACTGTCTTCTTCAGGGGTTGGGGTTTCGTCAGGATCTGGAAATTGGCTCATAATCAAATAATTATTGCTAAATAAAGTTAAATTATTGCCTAGATAAAAACAAATGGAAAATGTGATTAATTGATGCAGTGAGAAACGAGTATATTGTTTTAAAGATTTTATTTCTTTGGATTATTTATTGTCTCTAATTCGATGGGCAATAAGGAATGACAATTAAATATTTTTTAATAAAAGCTAAAGGCCTATGGAGTTTTATATCCATAAGCCTTTGGCCTTCCAATCTTACAATAAAATTTGTATGTTTCAGTATTTGAAAGGATATGTTCCCGGTCCGGGAGATGTAGTATAAAGTTTAAAGAAGCTGCCCGAATTTGGACTTGTAGCTCCGCCAAAGGTACGTGTATCCGCTAAATTTACAGTAGAAAGAGAACCATTTCCATTTACGCCATCAGCAATTATGGCAAGATCTCCGTCAACGGTAAGCACCAATTGAGTATTTTGAGGATTTTGAGATCCACATTTGAAATAATATGTCTGTGATTCAAAAACAGGAGGCCCATTAACTTGATACAAAACGAGATTTAAATCATTTTGTAGATCTAATCTGGTTTGTTTATTACTTGTGTTGCTGGCCCATAATACTTTTCCTGTTGAATGGACATAAACTACAAGGTTACCGTCGCCTTGGTTGTTAAAGGCATAAATTCCTGCTTGCCATGTACCTTTAGGAACAACAACTGATGGAAATGAAGACGAAGAAGGGAACGTGCCAATTACTGTATAGTAACTTGGTGAAAAATGAGTAGTGCTTCCTACTTGTGATAAGGCGCATGAAATACTATTAACTGAAACGCGCTTAGTTATTTCAGTTTTGTTAGTATTAGATAAACTGTCCGCCCCACTTTCATTGGTGCCTGAAGAGGTTATTCCGAAAGGATTTTGTGTTTTTTTCGCGTCGTTCGCGATTGGATGATTAGATGGGTTTTTAGAGCATCCGCAAATTAAAAGAATGAATGCAATACATAGGTTTTTTTTCATTTGGAATAGGTTTTTTTCCAAAGGTATTATTATATATCGAGTTGCAAAAAAAAATATTATATTATTATTGAATTATTAAATTGTAATAAACGATAACTGCTAAAATGTTAAACAGCGGTATCGATAAATTCTGTTGTTTTAGGATTTTCTGGCCTCTCAATATTTTATCTCACGCGTTCTTTAACGCCGACAAATCGCATTGCAGATCTTTATCCCAATTTCCCGTTTTAGCCGCGGCGTCATAGGTGGATTGTAAAAATTGAAGCAAAGTCCTTTCCGGGTCGGCCGATCGGGAAACAACTTCGTAGGTCAATAAAAACTCACCCATTTCTCCGCTGTAAAATGCTTCGGGAGGCGATACCTGCTGTGTGGCAAAATCTTCCGGAGTCGGGTAGCAATATGCGTAAAAAACGGGATGAGGGAAAGCATCCGAACCCGGCCAAAAGCCGCATGAGCTCACCTCCTGCGAATAGGCTTCCTGCATTACTATCGCGGGCATATTGGGAACGCTGCCCTGATGTTTTGGTGCGGGCCTGCCCGAAAAGCGGGTGACCGCCAGGTCAAATCCTCCCCAAAAGAAATGTACCGGACTATTTTTTCCTTGAAACCCGGCCCTGAACTCTGTGAAAACATTATGGATCCTTGCCAGTGCCTGCCAGTAATCATGCATAATGGAAGCGTTATAATTACACGGCGTATGATTTTGGGCAAAAGGAATAGCCGGCTCCACTTCATTCGGCACCGCATATATTTCTACACTTGCATTAACTGAAGCAATGCTGTCCATCAGAGAACTGTAAAAGGCGGACACACTTCCGGTACCGAGCTCAAACGATCGTTTTTCTCCGGTACTGGTGGATATATTCAGGGTATGACTGATAAAATCAAGATCTATCTGGAAAACGCCGCCCTCAAATGGCATACTTCCGGTAGTTAGACCGGTTGAACTTACATAAAGGGTTACCTGCCATGAATGATTGATCCAGGGCATTTGTTTTAGTCTTACCTTACCAATGATTTGAGTCCACATATGAACACTTGCAAGGGTATCTTTAAGATCATGGTAATCGAGCCTGGGCCAGCGTGTTGTTGTCGTGTTGCTCATGGGTATAATTTGTTGAGTTAAATCGCTTAATCCTAAATTACAAATGTTTTGCGGGATGTTAGATTTAATTTTCAGTCAAATAAAAAT
The DNA here is from genome assembly GCF_059491465.1 of Mucilaginibacter sp. Mucisp73. Lineage (NCBI taxonomy): Bacteria > Pseudomonadati > Bacteroidota > Sphingobacteriia > Sphingobacteriales > Sphingobacteriaceae > Mucilaginibacter > Mucilaginibacter sp. Mucisp73. The sequence continues at coordinate 1,661,901 of NZ_CP168507.1, forward strand.
TAAAGCGGACACCTCAATTTTTGCTTCACTGTCACATTTTTATATCATTTGTTCCTGTTAACGGTGAGCTAACACGAGTGGGCTAAGTTGGCTGCCGAAAGTATTACAAAATAAAAAGATCGACAAAATTACTTATGGTACTAAGCACTAACAGGAACATTGGACTTTTAATTAAAACCGGTTTAACAATTATGGTTGCGGGCTGCATCAGCGGTTCGGCATTGGGGCAATCGGCCCATGTAAACCCCTGGGCTCCCAAACCGCTGGGCACACTGCCGCCGCCGGCCAGTCTCAGTCAGGGTGTCTGGCTTAAAGGCGAGCTGCATATGCACTCCAGGCATAGCAGGGAGTCGTCAAATAATTCAATCAGCAAGATCATCACTTTTTGCAGGTTAGTAGGGATCGATTTCCTGGCTATTACCGATCACGATAATCATGTAGAAGGCGACGTAGCCCACAATACCTGGGCTGATCCGGAGTTTAAATCAGACTCGGTATTGCTGCTTTACGCTGCCGAATGGACAACTACCCGAGGCCATGGCAACGCCTTTTCGGCCAGGCCTTATGATCATCAACAGTTATTTGACGTGCGCGATCAGCGCGATACTGTGGTGGGGCGCATAAAAAATAAACTTGGTATTCACCTGTCGGCAAACCATCCCAGCGGTAAAGATCATTTTGGGTATTCGTATGATATGGTTAATTCTATCGAAGTATGGAATTCGGCCATCTGGTCAAAAAATGCCAATGCGATCATGATCTGGGATGATATGCTGTCATCGGGCCGAAAGCTAACCGGCAGGGGAGGGAGCGATGCACATCACGGCGTGCCTGTAGGGGATGAAAAATCAGGCCCTAATACTTACCAGGCTAAAGCCAATTATGCAGGAACGGCCACTACCTAGGTATTTGCAACTGCACGTACTAAGCAAGCTGTTATTGACGCCTTAACCAACGGACGGGTATCCATAAGCTCAAACCCATATGCTCCCCGTGTTGAGTTTTATGCTGATTTAAATGGCGACGATAAAATGGATATGATGATGGGTGATAATGTGAAGGCAACAGGTAAGCCGGTTAAATTTAAAGTTCAGTTAACCGGGAACAGTATAAAGGATACTACCTACACTATCAATGTGGTAAAAAACGGCAACCCGTTTGGTGCTTTTAAAATGGAAGGAAAAATGCCCATGATTGAATTTACCGATACACCGGCAATAGCCGGCCGTACTTATTACCGGGTTACGGTTGAAGGGCCGTCTACGCCTTACCCTCAGGTGCCGCAATCAGCAGCACTGAGCGGTAATATGGTAGGATTGTCAAACCCGATCTGTTTTAATTTTGATCCGAATTTCTGACAACCGAATATAATAGGGAAAACCGTACACGAGCTTACTGTGTACGGTTTCTTGTTGTAACTATTAACTAAAAGAACGAAGCTGCAGTGTTAATTATGTAGTTTAATGGTGTAGGTTCTGAATTGGCATATTACACCTTAGAGGAAAAACAAAATAATAAAGCATTGTGATCCCTGTGGTGCTGCATGGCATGCATTAACGGACCTGATTACAGGCTTTAGCTGATTACTGCAAGAACCGCCTGTGCCCGGAAACCCTAATAATTGGTTTCGCTGATAAAATCAAGGAGAGAACAATATAGCCTCTCCTTGATCATTAACCGATTATTTGTGCTTGATTGTTTCTTCAACCACGCGGTAACCACCGCCACCTAAGTACCGGTAGTTTAATATGAAACTTTTGGTGGCAGGATCATAAGTACTTGTAAGGCCCGGAACCGGAAGTAAAGGTTGAGTTGCACTAACATTCCCAGAAACAGTTACCTCGTTCGTAGCTTCATTTACAGTCAGGGTCATTGATCCACCAATATCACCAATCTCTGTACTCACGGAAATAGCGCCCGCTGTGGTAAGGGTCTTATCTCTGTCAATAGCGCGATCACCCGCTGTAGGGTGGTGGAAAGTTCCAGTTGAGTGGTATTCACCATCATACTTGTTTTTGATAGCAAAGAAGGTAAATAAAGTGTCTTTGCTTGCCGCATGTATGGTTAGGCCGCCTGCATTGGTAATTATGTAAGCAAGGGCGTATTTTTTGCTCAGGTCAAACTTGCTGCCATTAAGCTTAATTGTGAAGTAGTTTTGAAAATCGCCCGGAGCAAATTTAGCAGTGAGGTTACCAGAACCGTCGGCAGTAACTTTAGTACTGCTGATGGTGTAAAGACTTGTTGGCAACAACTCGTATTGGGTATCGTTATCGTCGTTGTACTTATCAATGGCGGCCGGCAATGACTTTAAAGTGATGGTTTGATCTTTTTGTAAATCGGCAGCGCTTTTGGCGTCGCGTTTTAATGCAAACACATCTACAGTTTTGATATTGGTAAAGGGATCAAAGAAATGGGGTTGTTCCATACCGTCGGGAAAGCCTATAAACGAAATACCGTTATTGAGCGCTTCTGTAGTTATTTTATCAGCTTCGGTTTCTTTCCGGCAGCCAGTAAAGGCAACGGCAGAACAAATACCGGCAATAAGTAAGTATTTAAATGATATATTCTTTTTCATGTTTCTGTCTGTTTTAATAATGATCAATTACCACCATCCCACCATACTTTGGTATCCTGACTGTCGCCGCCCATACGTGCCGCTGCAGCAGTTACATTTTTGCCGTTAGTGCTGTACTCATCAGGTACATATACAAAGCGGCGTACAATCTGACCGGAAGAGTTGGTGTGATCCGGAGCGGGGGTTAGATGAGGGAAGCCCGATTTTCTCCAGATATCCCACGCCATGTGGCCATCAGGGTAGCTGGCAACCCAACGCTGGGTTGAGATCAATTCGATGCCTGGCGTAACAGTATCGCTGCCGCCATTTAAGCCTTTTGCAAAAGCAACACCGGCAGCATAGGTTAACCCCCACTGATCAAATGACCAGCCTGTGCCTTTCGTAAAATCAGCCCCCCCCGTTTCGCCAACAGGAGCCCAGCCTAATTGTACAGCTTCTGTTCTGGCAAGCCATATTTCTGCAGCGGTAATTAGTGTCACAGAGCCGTTTTCAAGTCTTTTATCCCCACGTAGTACACGGGCCCATTTCGGATTGGCATCAGTAAATGCAGTAACAGCAAGGCGGGCTAAACCATAAGGTACACCAATGTTTGAAGTGTTAAGATTGCCGGCTTGCTCGCTTTCTCCGCCAAAATATACCTGGCGCGGATCGCTTGTTGAAGCAGTATAGTCGGTAAGGGTTTTCGCCTCGGCAAAATCTTTACGACCATTGTATAGGTTCCACCATGGGCTTTTGTATGGGCCGCCCGGATATTTCAGGGTAAAGTTTTGGTCGTTATTTTCGATAACACCTGATGCAATTGCTTCTTTAACAGATGTTGAACCTAACGCCGAAACGCTTGCCACTTTCGACATTTGCACGGCTATAAGCAATTTTAACGAGTTTGCCATTCTTTTCCACGAAGCAACGTCGCCACCATAAATGAGGTCGCCGCTTATTGGCGATGAGTCGAACGAGTTGATAGTGGTGGTAAGTGTGCTCAGCATGCCTTTATAAATATCCTGCTGTGCATCATATTTAGGCAAAATGTTTGATGAACCTTGCAGCGCCTCGCTGTATGGAATATCACCCCATGAATCGGTCATGATCCAAAAAATGTACTGTTGCAGGATTTTGGCAACATTAACCATATTTTTGTTTGGATTTAACCTGATGATAATTTGCAGGTTATTCAGGTTGCCACCGTAGTTGCCTGCAAATGAATTTTGAGGCAGGTTATATAAAGATGTTCCTGAATACTGTGTTTCTGTAAAATACTGAGCATACTGGCCGCCGCTTATAGCCTCGGTGCCGGTAGAAGCGTAACCGCCCAAACCCGCTTCAACGTTTGAAAGTAACGCCGACGGAATTGGCGTTACGGTTGCTCCGGGATTGTTGTTAACATCACCGAAGTCTTTAACTTTATTACAGCCTGCACCGAACAGTGTGAGTGCGCTTGCTATGGTGTATAAATATATCTTTTTCATTTTTTTATCTTTCTGGTATCCCTAAATCGTTAGAATGTTACTCGCAGGTTAAAGCCTATACCCCTTGTGCCAGGATATTGTGCAGTTTCACCTTCTGTTGCAGTAATTTCCGAAGGATCGAAATCTTTTGATTTCGCATAGATTAACAATAAGTTGCGGCCCGTAAGTTCAAACCTTGCCGACTGCAAAGTTTTACCTAAGCCCCATTTTTTAATTGGCAGGTTATAACCCAAAGCCACCTCACGTAGTTTGATAAAGGTAAGATCGTAGATATAAGGATCGTAAGTTTTGTTATTGGTTAAGCCCTGGTAGTATGCTTTTGCATCCACATAATAAGTAACTGCATTGTTATTGGCATCAACACCAGTAACTTTAACACCACCGCCATCAGCAACAGGGTCACGTACCGATAAACCTTTATCGTTAAGTGCGGCAGTATTGGCTGTTAAACCGCTAAACTGGCCCCATCTGTTTGATAACGATACGAATTTGCCGCCAAATTGGTAGTCTACGTTTACATTCAGGATAAAGTCTTTGAAAACAGTAAACGAGTTTTGTAAACCACCGGTGTATCTAGGTAACGCGCTGCCAAAATAAACGTTTGGATCGTTTTGATACATACCCGATGAGGTAAGAATTGGCACGCCATTAGCGTTCCGTTTTATACCGTTACCGTAAATCTGCCCCCACCATTTGCCTTTTTGGTTAATGAGGTATGGCATATCTGTACCCCAAACACCTGCTACCTGCACACGGTCAACACCGTATTTGTCGCTGATTTCGGTTACAGTATTGTCAATTAACTGAGAAAAGTTTGCGTTAATGGTCCAGCTAAAGTTTGGAAGTTTAATTGGAGTACCGCCTGCCATTAACTCTAAGCCTTTTCTTTTAATGGCACCTACGTTGGTTTGGATAAATGATACCCCACTTGCGCGGTTAACGCTTAACGATTGTGGGAAATCTTTATCTTTTGCCGAGTAATAAGTTGCGCCGAAGGTAGCCCGGTCATTAAGGAAACCAAGATTAAAGCCAAGCTCTACAGTTTCGGTAGTACTGCCATGCAGGTTAGGATCAACAAAGTTGTTCGGACCGCCTTGTAGCAAGTAGCCGTTAAATTTGTTTGCCGCAACGCCGTATACCACGTTGTTTACGTAGGCACCAAAAGTTTCGGTACCGGTACTCAAAGCGCGCGGGATTTGACCCCATGAAGCCCTTACTTTACCAAAGCTCAGCCAGTCTCTGAAGCCTGGAAGCAGTTCGCTGAAGATGAATGATCCACCAAATGACTTTGATAGTACCGAGTTAGCCCCATTTGCTTTTGGTAATGTTGAGTACCAATCATTACGTAGCGTACCATCAACATAAACTATCGATTTGTAACCAATAGAAGCCTTGCCAAACACGGCGCGGTATTGCTCCTGTGTACGGCCATTGCCAAAGGATATAGGGTCTACCGAGTTTGATAAAGAATAGAGGTTTGGTACGCTTAAGCCGTTTACAGTACTTGCAGAGTTATCTTTGTAACTCCAGTTGTAAATATCAGTGCCAACGTTAGCATTTACGTGAAAATCTTTAATTTGCTTGTTATAGCTTAACAAGGTTTCGTAGTTCTCGCGGTTCGAGTAGCTGTTTGAAGTACCGTAAGCAGCTTTCTGACCGGTTTGTGTACCACTGGCCTGAATTTCAGACGAGATTTTACCTTCGTTCCAGGTGTTGGTTTGATTACGGCGATAAGTTACTTTAAAGTTTAAATCCTTATTGATATTGTACTGGAAGTAAACCGAACCATACAAGCGGTCTCTCTGGTTAAGGTTTCTCCATTGTTTTTGCCACAAGTAAGGGTTATACCAGTAGTTACCTGCGTAAAATTGATCAGGATGTGCAGGATCATAAGAGTTTGGATTTTGGTGGTTCCAGCTTACATAAGTACCATCTGGGGATTTCAAATCCTGTAACTCCTTCATGATACCCATATCAAGATCGCGGTGAAACCATGAGTTGAATGAGCCGCTGGTAGCGCTTGCATAAGCGTCGCTGATTTGACCGTTAAGCTGTGTACCGACAAAATTGATGTTGGCACCGGCGCTGAAGTGTTTGTTTAAATCAAGGTTAACGTTTAAGTTAAAGATGTTTTTATTCAACTTCGTTTCAGGAACAATACCACGGGTATTTTGGTTGTTGTAGCTCATCCTTACGTTGTAATCATCGCCGGCTTTTGTAAAAGCGATACCATTGTTAAGCGCGACACCTGTTTGGAAAAAGTCTTTTGCATTATCTGGCTGAGGAGTCCATTTAGCGGTTTTGAATGAATATTTTGTCCCTGCCGCCCATGCATACCATGGAATATACTCCTGGCCAACCATACGCGGACCCCAGCTGCTGTCGTCGGTATAATCAGGATAGTATTTACCATCGAGCGCTTTCCAACCCTCAGGGTCACCTTGTTTCCAATGATACTGTATAAAATCGGCAGATGCACCACCTCCATAAGTGTTTTGATAGTTAGGCAGGATATAAGCACGATCAAAGTTGGCACCAACATTAAGCTCAATACCTGTACCGCGGCCTTTTTTACCTTTTTTGGTAGTCATAACAATTGCACCAAATGCACCTTGCGAACCAAATTGTGCCGAAGCAGCCGGGCCTTCCAATACCGATACAGATTCCATATCGTCAGGGTTAAGATCGTCTGAGTTTGGCAAAATAGTGCCGTCAACAACGTAAAGCGGGTTGTTGCCGCTACCAAAGCCTACAGCACCGCGCAGCCTGATATTTGTACCGCGACCCAAGGCCGCTGCCGATTGGCTACGCACCTGGATACCAGCAACTTTACCGGCTAAGGCATTGTTAATGTTTGGCTGGCGGATAGTGTTCAACTCGTCAGACTTAACAACCTGGGCAGCATAGGAAGCTGACCGTGACGTTTGCTTGGTTCCGTAAGCCCCCGAGATAACCACTTCAGATAGTTTGTTGGCCGTGCTTTCGAGGACTACAGTTAAGGGGCCGTTTCCAATTTCAACGCTTTTAGATGCGTAACCAATAAAACTAAAGCCTAATGTTTTTGCCGAAGAAGGAACATTCAACACAAACTGGCCATTTGCGTTGGTTTGGGTACCGATGGTTGTACCTGTAACTCTTATGGACACGCCTGGCAGCGGTAGTCCATCGTCTTTTGAAGTTACCCGGCCGGTAACCGTTTTGTTTTGTGCATGTACCACACTAATAAATAGCATGAACAAACACCAGCTTGCGAGTAGGAGTTTTTTCATTGTTAAAAAATCAGTTTTAGTTAATATCCAAAACTACAATTTTTGTAATAAAATGAAAAAAAAGTTAAAAAAATTTTAAAGTTTTTTGCATATATTAAAATATTTATAAAAAAAATGATAAAACGTTAATGCAAAATAAGTGAAATGTGGTTTTTTTTGAATTCTTCATATGAAATTCATATAAAATCTATATGAATTTTAATTTTTGAGGCGGTTGCCACGATGTTTATGGAAAATGACGTGAAATATTACTTATAAAGTCAATATTAATGAGATATGTAAGTAATAATTGAAAAAGCGTGCTCTTTTTTTTAATTTAAAAACTAAATATACATTTGAGAAAAATGTTTTAGTTTACTTTTTAAAAATAATAATATTTTTTGTAAAAAGAAAGTGACAAATGGCTGAATATTAAAAAAATAATTGGTGAAAGCTTTTTGCTTGTAATACCCGAATTGCCTTTGTGAATATTTAATTAATTGACTGTTAGGTTTTTAGTGATTTTGTATTCTGTATATATTATTATTTTTTGTCGGATTCTGTTTTTAAATAAAATGTTTTAAAAGGAGTTTAATTGTCAAACTGTGATAGCAAGGTATTTTGATTGTACCCCAATTAATCGAATTTTTGTGGTTTACTAAAAATGGGGGCGGCACTTAGCACTTCAATGCAGCTTAATTACTTCATTAATTGTCAGGTAGCAAATATCCGTTGCCATGAAGTTGTCATCTGCCGGTTATGCAACCTTAAAGGATTGTTTGTAATAGTTGCGGGCAGGAGCAAAGAAGCTTAAATTGCATTGTGAGCAAAAGCGTTTGCGACATTTGTATCTTTTTCAGTATTTGATTGCATAGTTGGGTTAGGCTTTGGTTGTAATACTGTTGTCCTGTTAAAATTTGAAGAATAGACGAGCCTGGCTGTTGATGATGTCGCTAATGCATCTGTTTGAGGTTCATATTCACTAACAGGTAATTGAGGGGATATCCCCGAAACAAAGTGAGGGGCTTTGTTATATTTAAGTAGCCGGTAATCTCTTCGGTCTGGAAGTTTGCTCTGAGGCCTTGGTAAAACTATCCCGTTGTCATAAGATTTATCCTGTAATAATGCGATTATACAAATCAGCATTATTATAAATGTGCTAATAAAGTATTCCATCACTTTTTCTGTTAATAGATTTCGGTATATATTGGGTACAGTAACCGGGTAAGCGTAATTCATATAAATAAGATGTGCGATGGCTTTTCATTTATTTAAGTTTGTTTCGGTAGAACAATTTTATGAACAGAGGCTGGGATGCACAATACAAATCAGTTGGTATTTTATGAAATAAAGATAAAATATAGATTTACAGTGAATTTATTATATGGAAAGCACCGTGGAAAAACTATCAGTAATAATAGCAGATGACCATACTTTATTTATAAACGGCTTATACATGTTGTTGCAGGGAGAGCCAGATATAGAGGTAATGAGCGTTGCAGCAAACGGTAAGGAATTATTGCATTTGTTACACACCCAAACACCCAACCTCATATTGCTTGATATCAATATGCCGGGTATGAACGGGTTCGACGTACTTAAGCGTATCAAGGATTACTATCCTAAAATTAAGGTAATCATGCTTTCTACATATAACGAGGAGCACCTGATTGAAAAAGCAAAGGCTGAAGGTGCCAGCGGCTACTTATTCAAAAACGTCGGGAAGGCTGAACTATTACAGGTAATGCGCTCCGTAGCGCAAGGGCATCTGTGTTTTCCCTGCAAACAGCCGGTTGTTAATTCCATGCCTAATGAACCAGATCCTTTTTTAAAGCAGTTCCAGCTTACTAAGCGGGAAACTGAACTTTTACAATTTATAAAACAGAATTTTACCAACCAGCAAATGGCCGATCATCTTCACTTAAGTATTTATACTGTTGAAACACATCGTAAAAATATTATGCAAAAGCTTAATCTGAAAAATCCGGTTGAGCTTAACCGGTTTATAATGCAATATAACTTATAAAGGTTTATTGGTGAGTGGGATATAAATAGAAACAAGTGTGCCCCTGTTAGGATGCGAATCAAATTCAACCCTGCCTTTTAAAAAATTTATCCGCGACATTAGATTGTTTAACCCCATGCCTTTAAAAATATCAGGATTGGTTGCGTCAAAGCCTATGCCATTATCTTCAATAGTAAGGCTGATGTTTTCATCGCTTCTTATAAGTGAAATGTCAACCCTGTCGGCATGAGCGTGCTTCATTACATTGTTTAGACTTTCCTGTAATACCCGGTATAAAATGATCTCGATGGTATCGTCAAACGGCGAATCAAACCCCTGGCAAAAAAAGTTTATTGCAATATTATTGTTCTTGATATTCTCAATAAATTGTTTAATTACTTGTGCTAACCCTGTTTTATGAAGTGCCCAGGGCATCATATTGTGTGATATCGTTCTTACCTCTTTAAATCCATAATCAACAAGGTTAATTGCTTTTTCAAAACGGGTTCTTTGCTCTTCATTTATGAAAGGTAATTCACTGCCTATAACTGACAGGTTTATTTTTGCCGCCGATATTATTTGGCTCACACTATCATGTAAATCCCTGGCAATTCTTTGTCTTTCACTTTCCTCAGCCGCAATTATAGCCTGCATTGCCATATTGCGCTGTTTTAGCTTGTTTTGTTTATAATAAAAAAAGCCTGTAAAGAACATTAAAAGTATAAAAACACAGATACCCGCCATCCAGTAATTACGCTTTGTTATTTCAAATTGCTGTTGCAGTACCTGATCTTCACGTTGTTTTATTTCGTATTTTGCCTGTAGTTCATCAATGGTGCTGTTGCCTGAGGTTTTAATTGCTGCATGCCTTTTTAAGTAAATCAGCGATTGCTTATAGTCACCCAATTGCTCATACAAATCAGCTATTTCATTTGTGGCGCTTCTTTGCATATCTGCATAATTTATTTGTGTGGCAAACTGAAGGCTGTTTTTTAATGCATCGAGAGATTGTAGATATAACCGTTTGTTTTTATACAATACGCCAAGGTTAAAATAGTTAATTGAAAGCGCAAGGGTATCATTTAATGATTTTTTGACATCGATGGTTTTTAAAATTTCCTGTTCTGAGTCGTTTGGTTTAATACTTCCCATAACATCCCCCATAAATTTATGGCTGTAGGCTTCAGAGGTGTTTTCATTTGTTTGCCGGGCAAGGTTTAAAGAGTCGTTTATGTCGAAAGCCTGCCTGGAGTAATTTAAGGCCTCCCGGTAATTGTTTTTTGCCTCATATAACGTTGCGGCTAGGTTTAAAGCTCCTATCAATTCTGTACGGTCGCCGGTTTTTGGGGCATACGAAATTGCCAGCATGCAAAATTCAAGCGCTTTTTTATGATTTTTTAATTTTACATACGCTTTCGCTAACCTATAGTAACCATCGGTTAAAATGTACTGTTGATTTATTTTGTTGAGTGCAACCGCGGCAAGGTTGTAATAATATGATGCGGAATCATATTGGTTAGTTTGGAAATAAGCTTCTCCTAAAGTTTGCGATAGTAAAGTAATTGCTTTTTTATTGTTTAGCTTATGTGCAAGGTTCAATCCTTCTTTTGCAACTATAATGATTTTAGTCGGATTTTTTTCAGCCGGATAGTTGGCAATCTGAGTAGCGGCGGTTAAGCGTTTTTGTGTGGGTGATTTGCTGAAAACAACCTTTTCTAAACTGTCAATATTTTGACCGCAACACGGAATTACAGCCAAAATAAGCAGAAAAAACAAAGGGTATTTCATATCCGGGTTTTTGGTCCCGGTTAAAGATAGTAATTTGATATTTATCAGCAAAAGCCGTTGGACTTGGGGTTGTTACCAGTTAATGTGTTTTTAAAATCTGGAGATGAATATTATTAAAGCAGATAATACGGCTAACACGAAAAACATAATTTGCCGTTGCCTGGCACTGATAATGTTGGGTATTTTGCCTGTTCCCTGCAATTTGTCGAGCTTAAATTTATACATAGCCGATAATCCCATAAAAGTTAGGGAAACAAAGCCCGCGAGGTAATTTAAAGTACTTTCCATGGTTTTTTTAATTTAGATGAAACGCGATGAATTAATTTGTTCAAAACCATTTATGGCTTTGTTTTATATTATTTCACCATCGTGCTTGACAGTACAATTTTATGGAGAGGCCGAAATTCACACAATACAAAGCAGTTGGTATTTTGGAGTAACACCATAAAGCTTATTTTTACAGATGAAATATTGGAGGTAAGTATATCATGTAGAAACACTATTTAGTATTATACAGATAGGATATATTGGAAAGCCGTGTGCCGTAATTGATAAAAAGGATTAACTTTAATAATGATTTTGCAATATAATTCTAACCTATGCCTAAAATCATTATTGCTCATTAACAATCAATAAAAATTAAATTAATAGCTATTATTCACCAAATAAAACTGACTGATTGTATTGAAAGCAATCGCTTTCTGCATAAAGATAATTAAATGGAAATGTCATACATCGTCCAAAAAAAGAAGAGAAACCGGCGACTCAACAGCTTAATACCATGCTTTATTTGGTTATTAGTTGCCTGGGGGGGCTTAAGTAATACTATGGCCCAGAGCCGCAATAATCAGTCGGACTGGAACGTGCCGCCGCCATTAACGCCTGGTACAATTACCAAAGGAAACACTCAAGGCAATGGTTCGGCGGGTAAGCCGATTGTACTTACGCTTACGGATATCCCGGTAGTTGCTCAGCCCTTTGTTTCAGCAACTCAAATACCTGTGCTGGCTGCAGTTGGCTCAACGCCACCTCTGGTTGATGCACCCGACCAACCCGATGTTAATGGTGCAACTGCGGGGTTACCTGAAATTCCATCACCTGAAGCGCCCGAAGCTCCGCATTTGCCAAAGCAAATAATGCAGGACCTTCAGTTTTCAGCGGTTATGGACCTCCCTTTGCCAGAATCGCCGGAATTGCCGCCAGCGCCTGTTGAGCCAACCGTATCAGGCCAGGTAAATATTATAAAAGGCCCCATTCCGATAATGCCCGATATAACAAGTACGGTACCGCTTTTACAGCCTTCCGAAAATCTTACACCCTGGTCTATCCCGGAAATCCCCGAAAGCGAGGGCTTTAAAATGACATCTCCTGCGGGAACGAAGGATGATAAGTTAAAAGGCAAACCCCAATCAAACAGGAAAAAACACTAACTGTGACATAATGTCAAATTATTAAAGGCATTATAACAAGAATACCAAAATGAAAAGTACCCCAATTGAGTTAAAATATATATTTGTTATAATATTAGCTTTTGCGAGCGGTGTTACCTATGCCCAGGGCAGATTTAAACAGGGAGATGAGTTTCAAAGGCAGGTAAATACAAAGTCAAATTGTGTTTTACAGCGCGGCAGCCAAACTTTGCGTGTTGGTTCGGTTTCAATAGTTATTAAAACGTACAAGGTAACCGATGCTTCTGAAAGGGGGGCCTCTTTTACTATTACTACTGATAAGCTTATCGATACCATAAATGCAATGAACCAGAACCTGGTATATAACTCAGGTAAACCTGCCGACCCAAATTCTGTTATCCAGGTTGGTTTGCAAAAGATGTTCAATAATCAATCGATAGTTTCAGTAAACAACAAAGGCGAGATCCTGAATTTAAAACGCCCGGTTGTTGCCAATGATACACTTTTATCTTTTGCCGGCATCCAGCCCGAACGGTTGTCGCCAGGGACCACACTACAGTTAATGGTTGATTTTCCTGTTAGCGTCACGCTTAAAAAGGGCTATTCATGGAAGGTTACTACTTCATCGGCCGAAACCAACTATACGGTTTATGCTATAAGCAGCACAACTACTGTTGTTACCTATAAAACTTCGGTTTTAGGCGGTAGCTTAAATAGCCGGATAAACGGATCAATACTCATAGATAACAACACCGGGGTTATTTTAAAACGCTATTCGCAAAGCGTTTCTACTGGCTATGAAATGGTAAATGGAATAGTTTACACTGCCACCCGCCGTACTGCTGTTACAGAGATCTGTAATAAAAAATAGACTTTTAATCTCCTTTGATTTATTTAAAAAACGCCGCTGTAAATTTGTAGCGCATTGAAAAACTCACCTCGTGACAGAGTATAAAAAAGGAGTTGAAATTATGAGGGTATGGTTTTTGAAGATAATGGTATCGACCTTAAGCATTAATGTTTAGTTGTTTTTTAACCCGATCTGGTGGTTGCCATAATCGGTTAGGTATTCATTACTGATGAAAAAATCGAGACTGAAAATGGTACGGTAATCACCCGTATTATTGGGATTTTGCACTTCTGTTAGGTTTCCGGTGCTTGATGTGGTATAAGTATAAACAAAGCCCTTGTTGGTAGTTATGGTTACGGTCGAATTTGCGGGAAGGCTGCCTATTGAATTGGTTGCCAGCCTGTCTTCAATTACAGTAGTTGATGGGGTTCCGGTATCAAACAAAATCTGTCCGGAGATGGTCTTTCCATTGTAAGTGATAGTTGCAGGGATATTAGGTGAGTATCCGCCGCTGTTTGAATAAGAAAGCGGGTGCATAATGAATCCGGATGATGAAAGATCACTGTTGCTTAAGCCGATAGTTAACAGATTGCTTACATAAGTTCCACTGGTAGAAAATAAGCTTTTATTTAACGTGGCCAGCTTAAATCCGCTTGTAAGACCTGTGCCGGTGCTAAAGGATCTTAACGGGCTCTGAATCAGACTGGTTACATAACTTGTACCGGGGCCAACACCAAAAACATCGCTGGCATGGGCCGATAGTTGCGCACCAGTTTCATCAACTATTTTGTAGTATAAAAAAAATGGCACCCTTTTTAACGTAAGGTTGCCCTGTGCGTCGCCGATGGTGATATTGGCGTAGGCTAAATTGCCGTATTCTTTTGTGGAGCTTAACTGGTCGCCAAAGCTTATTGTGCCCTTGGTATTAGTAACCGTGATACCGTTCACAACCACCGAGTCGCCGGTAAACTGGATGCCTGACGATGTGATCATTGATGCAGGCAGGATACCCGCAGCATCAAGCGTCATTCCTGATGAACCCGTATCAAACACGGTATAATAAGTCACTGCTTTTGTGCCTACCAGCGTAATGGGTAAAAAGATCCGTTTGTTTACCCCGCTGGCGTATTCATATAAACCAAGCGTAACAGGACTAACTTGTGTTTGAGGCGGTACGGTTTTATCTTTTTTACAGGAAAAAAAGGCAACCGTTATTAATAAACAACCAATAATTTTGGAAGTAAAAAGTAAATGTTTTGCAGTCATATATGTCTGTTATAAACCCGGTTGGTAATAATTACGATAAAAGTGCCGTTTTAGTTGAGCTTAAAATTAAGATAACAATTTGATATACCGGGTTAATGAATCGATAAAACTGGGTGTTGAACCGATTAATTATCCGGACATATAAACGGACGGAGAACGCTGCTATTGTGTAAGTTAAAGCAAATGATTGGTTTCTTTGATAATATCCATTACAAAAGTGCTTTTTGAGTGGCCAATACCCTTTACTTCGCTTAGTTTATTTACAAAAAACGAATGGTAACTATCCATACTTTCAGAAACAATTTTGAGCATAAAATCAAAATCGCCCGATATGTTATAGCATTCTATCACTTCGTCAAATTCAAGTACAGCATTAATAAAATCAGCACCTGCTTTGCGGCTATGTTCGCGCAGGGTTACCATGCAAATAACCATGATGCGTTTGTTCAGCATCCGCTTATCTAAAATGGCGGTATAGCTTTTAATAACCCCCGCTTTTTCAAGGCGTTTAATGCGTTCATGTGCAGGCGTAGGGCTTAGGTTGATCTTAACAGCTATTTCCCGCACAGTAAGCTTGGCATTCCGTTCAACCAGCCGTAATATTTCGTAATCTTTTTCATCAAGCTGGATGCCGGCTTTTTCTTGTTCTGTTTGTGGGGCCATAACGGTGTGTTAATTGGGCGTTTGTTCTTTTAAAGCGCTTTAATTTTTAATTATGTTCCAAAATTACAATAAATAATATTGTTAATTTCTATTAACATAGTTTTGAAAGGACAAAAATCAAAATTATGGCACAAAAAAAGAACAATGTCCTGATCATAGCCTCTATGGCCATATTTGTCGAAGCGCTTGACATCGCCATCATTAACCTCACCATTCCGGCAATACAAAAGCAGTTTGTGGTCACTAACGACCAGGTTCAATGGCTTCAAACGCTCTACGTGCTATTGTACGGCGGTTTCCTGATTATAGGAGGGAAGCTGTCTGATGTTGCCGGACCAAAGAAGGTCTTTATTACCGGTGCGGTATTATTCCTGGCAACTTCATTAAGTGCCGGCTTATCAGGTACTTTTGTGTTTCTTAGTTTATCGAGGGCCGTACAAGGCCTGGCTGCAGCGCTGATCATGCCATCGGCACTTTCCATCGTAACGCATACTTTTACCGAAGAACGTGAGCGGAGCAAGGCTATCGGAATCTTTAGCTCATTCGCGGCGGTTGGTTCAGGAAGCGGCCTTTCCATCGGCGGAATTATCAGCACCTACTTAGGCTGGCATTGGGTGTTTTTGATTAATGTGCCAATACTAGTTTTTATTATTGTTATAGGCTGGCTGTGCCTGGCTAATGACGCCCCTGAACAAAGGCAGTCGTCTCCCGATCTGTTTTCGGGTATTTTATTGGTGATGGGTTTGCTGATGCTTAGCTATGGTGTACACCAGCTTGCGGATATCAAACAACAATATACTTTTATTATAATTTGTGCCATAGGCGTGGTTGTTTGCATGAGGCTGTTATATGTTCGTTTAACCCGAAGTGCAAATCCGCTGATAGATCTTTCAGTTTTTAAAGCGTCATCAGTTATTACCGCAAATGGTGTATTCATTTTGTTAGGTGCATTTTTTACCGGGTACCTGTTCATTATATCCCAATTATTGCAAAAAGACATGCAATATACTGCAGCACGATCTGGCCTGTTACTGGTGCCTTTTAGCCTGTTATCGGCCATGGTGGCTAAGTTTATGCTGCCATGCATCATGAAACGGTTAACAACCGAACAAACCGGGTTGTTGGGTATGAGTTGTATGTTAACCGGGGGACTGGTTTTAATTTGTGCGGTATTCGCAGGCTACTCTCTCCCTTTATTGCTGTTATCCGCTGCTTTTATATCCGGTTTAGGTATGACCATCTGTTTTACAAGCTTATCAGTACTCGCTGTAAAAAACATCCCCAAGCAACACTACGGGTTGGCATCAAGCCTGGGTACTACCGCTTACTTTTTAGGTGCCGGAGTAGGTTTGTCTATACTCACACTTTTTATGCAAAAAAGCGATGAAGGCGCTTCCGTGAGCACTTTATCGCTTGTTATACTTAGTATGTATGCTTTAATCGGTTTGCTATGGCTCATTATTTACGTTGTAAATTCGGTAGCCAGGAACATGCAGGTATCATTAAATGAATCATAAAGACTGCCCGACGTTTTTTAACTGGTGAATGTGCTTTTGAGTATGATAGCAAATAAGATAGAGCCATTCTAACCGGGTAAGCTCACCAAAAAAAGGAACTACCAGGTCAGTACTAATGGCATATAGATCTTTGGAATTAATTATTTCTCTGACTTGGATGATAACTGTTTGTAATAATTCGATAAGCTCAGATTTATTGTGAGGCCCGTCTGATGGCAATATGTTTGGTGCTGATTTGAATTTAGCCTCAAAATCAAGAAACAGGTCTTTTATCATTTTGACTTTTTCGGCCGGGTCTCTTTCTGCTGCTTTGTCGGAGCCGGTAAGTACCGGAACAAGTTGTAAAGCCGATTTAAAAACATGTTCCGCTATCTGTCCGGCTGTCCATCCGCCGTGGGGCGGTATAATATTAATTTGTTGCTCATTGAATAAAGCAATGGTTGATAAAAGGTTGCTGGCAGTATCCTCAAATACTGCCAGTAAGTTAATACGTGCATCGGTTTGGAGGGTGGTGGTTATTTGATTTTCCATGATGTTTTGAAGATTGATTAATACAAATCTCCATGCAAAATCAAAATTTACACCTTGTCGTTTGTGCCATAATTGGGGTGGTTTTGCGCCATCGTATGTGCAGGCGTTTATCTTTTCTTTTCACCCAATGAAAACCAATTACCCGAGTCGTCTTTGAATAGGGCTTCAAAGCCGTAAAACTCTTTAGTGGGGGCTTTAGTAAACTCAACGCCTTTCGCTTTTAACTCTTCGTAAGTAGCTATAAGGTCGTTGCATTCAAAAACTCCGAACCCAAAGGTACCGCGCTGTACCAATTCGCGCATTTGATGTGCCGACTGTGCGTCGAACATCATTCCCTCCGTTATGGCCATGAGTGATATTTCCAATTCGGGTTGCCCGGGAGGACATACAGTAAGCCAGCGCATTCCCGGCCCCATGGCAGCATCTGTATTTACGGTAAAGCCTAATTTGTTTACATAAAAATCATAAGCGCTGTTCTGGTCAAGTACAAATACGCTTACATGGTTTAATTTGGTTATCATGTTAATGTTGTTTGATAAACCAAAAGTCGTTATCAAAAAAGAACCGGGCTTATTGAAAATTGCGATTTCGCGGCCATTCTTTTTCCCGGGCAAAGCAACCGGGTATAAATTTGAGGGGCGATTGCTGCATCTCCGCCTGCCGTTTAAGTTCTGTTTGCTGGTAGTTTGCAGGAGAACGGGAGGTGATCTTTTTAAATAAAGCAGAAAATGAAGTAACACTGTCAAAACCTACAGCATAACAAACATTAGCAATGGGAAGGCCTTTTTTTAATTGCAGCCGGGCGTTTTCAACCCGCACCTGGATGAGGCATTGGTGTGGTGTTTTACCATAGATGTTTTTAAACAACCTGATGAAATGATATTTGGAAAAATAGGCCTCGTCGGCAATATCGTTCAGGTCGATCGGTTCATGATAGTTTTTATCAATGAACAACTTAGCCTGTATAAGCCTGCGGTAAAGGTATATTTTGGGTAATTGATCCGTCATTTCAAGGTTAAATATCGGCTTTTATTATTTGAAAACGCGCTACCTGTTAAAACTGAACAATTGAACATGTTCGTTCTTTCTCTCCAGGATAAGATCATGGATAATTTCGGCAGCAATTACGCTAAAAGTGATACCATTACCTCCAAAGCCAAGCGCAAAATAAGTGTTCGGTCTTTCGGGAATGCAGCCAATGTAAGGCAAGCCATCTTTAGTGATTGCAAAAGCACCGGCCCAGCTAAAATCAGCTTTTAATGGGATGTGCGGCATTTTTTTGAGAAAAGCCTGCTGTAGCATGTCCGCCTTTCGTTTAATAACAGAAGGCGGTATATGCGGATGATGAAACAGGTCATCGCGGCCTCCAACAAGGATGCGGTTTTCACTTACAGCCCTAAAGTACATGTAGGGTACGGCAGTTTCCCAAATCAAACTGTTCTTATACCAGAAACGTACATCGGGCAAAGGCTCCGAAACCAGTGCGTAAGTTGAGTTAATTTCGGCTATTTTTTTAGGGACGTATTTTAAACTTTCATAACCGCATGCAACAATCAGCTTTTTAGCTTTGATAACTGAGCCGTTGCCGGTTTGCAGCGTTATGCCTTGTTTATGATGCTCAATGGTTTTAATATCGGTATTACTGTATATTTTATGACCGGCTTTGCCAAAATTTGTAAGTAAAGCATGGGTAAGCAGATATGCATCAACCTCCCCGCCAACTGCAGAGAAAATAGCCCCGGAAGCCTTAAACCCGAATTTCTGTTTAATTTCATCAGCTTCGAGCCAATGTACCTCAAAGCCATGCTTTTTACGGAAGTTATATTCCTGATTTAGTGAATTTGTGTGTGTTTTGAAGCTGGCATACTGCAAACTTGGCCTCAGGCCAAAATCAAAAGCAGGTTTAAGCGATTTACATAAATCAGCAATATCGTAAATAGCTTTGCGGCAAAGTTGATAGCTTGTTACGGCATTAGCTTCGCCAACCAGGTTTTTTAAAGATGTGAGGGGCGTATCAATTTCATATTGCAGGAAAGCAGTGCTGGCCGCGGTACTGCCCATACCAACGTGGCGCTTATCAAAAACAGCTATACTTAAACCCGAGTTGCGGAGCTGCCAGGCTGTTAAAGCAGCGCTGATGCCGGCCCCAATAATGGCCACATCCAGCCTCAAATCTTTTTGAAGAGATGGGTAGGAGGCAACTATGCCATTTTTTATTAGCCAATAAGGCTGTTGTTCATATAAATTCATGGATGTGAACAGCTATAGCAGAATAACATGAAATCCTTTTTTAAGTTTGTTGGAGGGAAACCAAGTGTAATAACAAGGTTGTTAGGTGTTTTGAGAAACCATAAAGAATTTAATTTAAGGCAATATTTTGTTAATGAGCGGATTATATGGAGGCTTAAAAAATCTTTCAAAAAAAATTTTGCAACTTAATTTAAAATCCTACTTTTGCACACCCAATCAGGGAGACGGGATGTAGCGTAGCCCGGTATCGCGCCACATTTGGGATGTGGAGGCCGCAGGTTCGAATCCTGCCATCCCGACTAAAGCGATACCAAGTATCAAAACCCTCTAAATTGAATTTTAGAGGGTTTTCTTTTCTGATTGGTGGAATAGCCTGCCAGCGCAGGCTAAATAAAAAAACGGGATGTAGCGTAGCCCGGTATCGCGCCACATTTGGGATGTGGAGGCCGCAGGTTCGAATCCTGCCATCCCGACTAAAGCGATATCAAGTATCAAACCCTCTAAATTACAATTTTAGAGGGTTTTCTTTTTACAGATTCATGTTTACTTGCTTCCATGCTTGATCTTCTTTCACGGGAGCAAGCAGAGTCATTCCTTCGCTTATAAGCATATTTTGTCGTAATTCTCCCCTAAGTAGTCGTTTTTGCACGCTATCAAACCCTGAAATGAGTTCCATCTTTGTATTGTTAATAAAATCAAACTTAACCGCCATGAAAAATTTACTCCAGGCACTTAACCCTCTTAAATCAATACTGTTAATTGTAATTATGTTTGCAACATCACGATCACATGGACAACAAATCAAGCCTTCCAACGGTGGCTACGCGCCTGTGAACGGTATCAAAGTTTATTATGAGGTATATGGCGAGGGTAAACCGCTCATTTTACTACATGGTGCTTTTATGACAATTGAAGGAAACTGGGCCGAATTGATCCCTGAACTATCAAAAAATAGGAAAGTAATTGCCATTGAATTACAGGGACACGGGCATACACCGTTTTCGGATAGAAAGTTATCATATGCTACCTTAGCTAATGATGTGGAAGGAGTTATGGACTACCTGAAAATTGATAGTGCCGACGTAGCAGGGTATAGTATGGGTGGCTCTGTGGCTTACAAGTTTGCTTTACAAAGCCCTAAACGGTTAAAAAAATTAGTGATCATTTCTTCTACTTATAAAAGTAGCGGATGGCTGCCTGAAATAACCAATGCTTTCAAATCCTGGAAGCCCGGGCTTTTTATGAATACTCCTATGAAAGCCGCATACGATGCAATAGCACCAGATAAAACAAAATGGACAAAGTTTATAGGGCAGATGATCGCTTTCGCGCAGGAGCCGTTCGACTTCGGTGATGACAATATTTCGAAAATTTCTGCGCCGGTATTGATCATAGCCGGTGATAACGATGGGCTGGACAAAATTGAATTGGCAAAAACATATAAAATTATTAGGCGGGGGCGTTTCTGCTGATTTAGCGCCAATGCCAAAATCGCAATTGGCCATTGTCCCTTCGCAAGGACATGTAAGCCTGATGATGCAGACAACAACGGTTTTGACCTATCTGAACAATTTTTTAAAGTAAGCTGATACAAATGCATGCTAATAGAAAAACGTTATCAGAATTTAACTTTTAATCAGGCCGCTTCTCTCGTAAGGATATTGACTTCGCAAGTATTTGAAAGAGTAGGTCAAATGATCTTTTGAAGAAATGCTTTGAACTTCTTGTCGCTCAATCAACACTCTTTTCAATCAAATCTTCATTATAATTGTTGTTGCCTAAAAAGGAGGAAGCATGCCCTGGTATAACGGAGACTACCCGCCATCTTATAAAAATCAACCTCCCAAATTGCGGGAAAAGGCGGTAGAAATTGCCAATGAAATTTTGAAGGAAAGCGGCGATGAAGGCATTGCCATAGCCACAGGTTTAAAAAAGGCACGGGAATATTTTAAAGATCATCCCGAAGAAGCTGATGCTGACAACGATTAAATTGTTAAGGAGGCTATTAAAACATCGCTGTGCTTTTAGACGTTACTTTCCCGATCCTTTTATCCCTGCGCAAAACAAGTTCGCACAGCTGGATTGCCGAATTCTCAAAATCATCGTGGCTGTCACTAAGCAGGAGCCAGGCCGTATCAAAGCCCTCGTCTAATACAAAATCAGTGATGGCCGGTATTTCCCCTTTGAGGCTGGCATGATTTTCCCGCGTGGTAGAGATCCAAATACCGTTATGCTGCGGATTTTTACTAACCTTTCGGAAGATCAGCACAATCTTTTTATCGAAATAGATATAGAACATGCCTACCGCCGGCTCGATGATTATACCTGTCGGCAAGTAATCGAGCAGGAAGTCAAATGGCACGGTTTTTTTCATAGTTTTTCAATGAATGTGCAATATAGTGCACCCTGATGAAAATAGAGGGCTTTTCATTTGGTTTGACAGACCGACGGTGAGTGAACTCATGTCATAATATGCCGCTTAAATGTCACTAATGCACCTTGTCTGTCCATGAAAAACCAATTAGTTTTGAGGTAGTTAATAAGAAAAATCAGAACAGATTAGGGTCTTGAGTTCTTAGTCCGGATAAAGGCTGCAAGGTGAAGCCTTAACCGGCGGTGTTGCCTGTAAAAACAATTAACGCTTACAATTTTTTATTATATATCACCACTAAAATCATTTACCCATGTTACCCATCAAACCACACATCTGGTTCGACCAGGATAAAGCCCGGGAAGCTGCCGAGTTCTATGCAACTTTAATGCCTGATTCGGCTTTAAACTATGTTAATCATTTCCCAATGCCCGGCGGGGAGTGCGAAATAGTTGAATTTACCTTTGCCGGCCAGCCATTCCTGGGCATCAGCGCCGGGGATGGATTAAAGATCAGTCCCTCTATTTCTTTTATGATCAATTTTGATCCGTCGCGTGATCCAGATGCCGCAGGGCGTATTGACGAAGTTTGGAGCAAACTGTCAGAAAGCGGAAAGATAATGATGCCGCTCGACCGGTATCCTTTTAGCGAGCGTTACGGTTGGGTAAGCGATAAATATGGCGTATCCTGGCAACTGATACTGACCAACCCGGCAGGTGAAGAAAGACCGGTGATCGTTCCGTCGCTGATGTATACCGGCCAGGTGGCCGGTAAAGCCAATGAAGCCATCGATTTTTATTGCTCTGTGTTTAAAGACGGTAAACGCGGTATTACGGCGCCGCGCCCCGAGGATATAGGGCCTGATAAAGCCGGCACGCTTATGTTTGCCGATTTTCATATCGACCAAACCTGGCTGGCAGCGATGGACAGCGCGCATCCACACGGTTTTAGTTTTAACGACGCTGTGTCGCTATTGATCCCCTGTGAAACACAGGAAGAGATCGATTATTATTGGTCGGCGCTTTCGGCTGATGGCGAACCCGGTCAATGCGGATGGCTGAAGGACAAATATGGAGTGTCCTGGCAGGTTGCATCAACAGTTATGTTAAAAACACTGAAAAACGGCAGCCCCGATCAAATTGCACGCATTACGCAGGCTTTTATGACGATGAAGAAAGTTGACATCGCAACCCTGCAGCGGGCCTCTGATGGCCTGTGACCAGTGTCGGCGTGATGCGCTATTAGCTGTTAATTTACCGACTTGGCATCTTCCACATCATTAGGTTCCTATAGTTCAATTTATAGCCTTCAGGGTCCATCAGATGTACAAAGTTGCCGTAACTGGCTTTCTCTACTGAATCGGTCGGCAGGATGCCGGCTGATTTGAGATTGGAATCATGAATCGGCGCATCTGCAGCTTTAGTACCGTATGCTTCTACTGTTGTTGTTTTCATAATCGTTTATTTTGAATATTGATCATTACTAACTTTCTCCAACCAGGTAACCACCTCGCCGTTAACGGCTTCCTGAATGGCTATATGACTCATAGCTTTACCCGGCGATGCACCATGCCAGTGTTTCTCGTTTGGTTCAAACCAAACTACATCACCCGGCCCTATATCTTCGATCGGCCCACCTTCGCGTTGTACCCGGCCAAGACCGGAAATAACAATAAGTGTTTGACCTGCCGGGTGAGTGTGCCAGGCCGTTCTGGCGCCAGGCTCAAAGGTGACCAACGCACCCGCGCCTTTGGTAGCTTCTTTTTTTGCAAACAGGGGATCTATGCGCACGGCGCCGGTAAACCAGGCTTCCGGGCCCTTTACTGATGCTTGCACGCCGTTTTTAATAATTTCCATAATTAATAGACTAAGAGGGTTTATGTGGTTTTGACATCAATGACATAATGTAGTGTATTTTTCAGCCATTATATTTTCCTGGCTTCGTTAACTTGACGTGCTTTAATAACCTGTATTTGTGGGTAAATGTTATTTATCTGTATAGTAATTAACTTTTTAAGTTTCCGATATGCTAATGCGCCATTGTTCTTCATGGTTCAATAGTTTTTAAAATTTTTGCCGGAATACCCCCGACAACAGTATTTGCCGGCACATCTTTGTTAACAACGGCACCAGCGGCAACAACTGCATTCTCTCCAATGGTTACACCCGGCAATATAGTGGCACCCGCGCCAACCCATGCGTTGCGCTTGATAACGATAGGTTTGCAAATCATACCCCGCCGGTTAACCGGGTCGAGTGGATGATTTTCAGTGATCAGGTTTACCTTAGGGCCGAGGAGTACATGATCTTCCAGCGTAATACCGCCCATGTCAAGAAACGAGCAGGCATGATTAATAAACACATGCTTGCCAATACTAATGAAACGGCCAAAGTTGGTATGGAAGGGTGCGAACAAAGTGGTGCTTTTGTCTATTGTTGCGCCAATAATGTTGCTAAGCTGCTGGCGGATCTGCTCAACGGTGGTCGCTGCATTGAGTGCAGGCGACAACGCCAGAGTGCGGGCCACCACATCATTTACCTTGTGAAATTCCGGGTCAGTAAGCGGAACAAATTCCCCTGCTTTCAACCGTTCGAAAATATCTTTCATAATAATGTGGTTATTTAACGCTATTGTATTAATTATCAGAAATATGTAGCCATGTCGCAATGTCTTTTTCTATATTAGGACTGATTACCATTTGCCTAAAGCTGTTTTTGAGCGTAGTACCATGCCAGTGTAAGATGCCCGGCGAAATGGTGACCACATCACCTTTATGTAGAAATTTTTGCGCCGTGGCACTTGATGAAAACAAACTGCCTGCAGCTAAAATCATCAGCTGCAGTATAATGGAAGTTTTGTATCTGCCGATGTTTTTCATTTTGCAAAGTTAGTGCTGTTGCCAACTTTGCTGTTTAAGAAAATCAAACCAATGCTTATGAAAATCAAACTTCCATGGTGCGAAGCGAACTTGGATTGGTGCCAGTCATGCGTTTAAAATAGTTGTTGAAGTAGCTGGGATATTCAAAGCCAAGTGCATAAGCAATGTCGGCTATGTTCCAGTCAGTATGTTGTAACAGTGCTTTTGCTTCGCTGATAATCCGCTCTGCAATGTGCGCAGATGTTGGCCTGCCGGTAACTTCCTTTACCATACGGTTGAGGTAATTTACGTGAAGGGCGAGGTTTTGGGCGTAGTCCTGGGCCGTCTTCAACTGCAACGGCTTATTTGGGCTTTCTACAGGAAATTGTCTTTCAAGCAATTCCATAAATACAGCAGCGATCCGGTAGGCAGCGTTTTTATGCTGATCAAAATTTTCAGAGGGCTGCATTTTCATCGCTTCATGCATGATCAGGTTGATGTAACTGCGTATCAGGTCGTCTTTATATACGTAACTACTGTTTTGCTCATCTATCATCTTCTGAAAGAGGATGTTCAGAGACGCTCTTTGCTGTTCGGTGATCTTTAGTACCGGTGTGCCGCCGATCTTGAAAAGGGGTGATTGCTGCAGCATATCGGTACGTTCTGAAACGCACAGAAATTCTTCGGAAAAGAGACAGGTATAACCCACATAAGTGGTTGAGATAGTTTCCCAGGAATATGGAATATGCGGATTGCCAAAAAACAAAACAGTGCCCTCCACTTCAAAGCTGCGGTCGGCATAGTGAATCTTGCTTTTGCCTGTAGTTAAACAAATTTTGTAAAAGTCTTTTCTACTGTAAAACCGAACAGCCTGATCGTCTTCTTTTATCTGGAAAACATTGAAGCCTTTTAACCTGAGGTCATTGTTAAAGAGAGAAAGCGATCTCGCTATTTTATTGTCCATGACTTAAAGTTATGAAACTCAAACTTTCAATTTCCAATTAAAAAGACAAGCGCTAACCTTTGATGTAATTGTATATCCCGTTCCCGAATTGTAAACAGGCGGTTCCGCTATATTAAGCAGCGCTGATCGATTTAAGCAAAATTACTCTCCCATAAACTTTTCACATTAAAGCTTACTTATTTTGTAAAGATTGCCATTGTCCGTAACACCGTATAATGCGCCGTCCTTGCCGGTAACAAGAGAACGCCAGCGTTCGCCCTTGTCTTTCAGCAGGCGTTCTTCCGCTACAATCTTATTGTCTTTAATAATAAGCCTGATGATATGTGATCCGCCTAAGGCGCCCACAAATAGATTTCCTTTCCATTCGGGAATCAGGTTGCCTGTATAAAAAGTTATACCGCATGGTGAAATACTTGGGTTCCAGTAATAGATGGGTTGGGCCATGCCTTCATTTTGTTGTATGCCATCGCCAACTTTTACACCCCTGTATTCGATGCCATAAGTAATAACCGGCCATCCATAATTCTTTCCCGGCCGGATAATGTTAATTTCATCACCTCCCCGCGGACCGAATTCCGATTCCCATAATTCGCCGGTATTTGGGTTCATCGTCATACCTTCGGGGTTTCTTAAGCCATAAGCGTAAATTTCGGGCAAAGCGCCGGCTTTTTGCGCAAATGGTCCATCGTGCACCGGTTTCCCGTTACGGGTTATGTGCAATACTTTTCCGATTGCGGTATTCAGGTCCTGGGCCTTGACACGCATTTCATCATCCCCATGTTCGCCTGTGCTTACAAACAAGTTGCCCTGTTTATCGAAAACGATTCGTGAGCCGAATTGCAGGTGACCGTTATAGGCGGGTTTAGCATGATAGATCACCTTTACGTTTTCGAGCCTGCTGTAATCTGACGAAAGTACACCAGTGGCGACAGCCAACTGGAATCCCTCAGGAACTTTTTCGGAGTATGACCAAAATAACATCCGGTCTTTTACAAAAGAAGCATCAAAATTAACATCTAACAAACCGCCCTGGCCACCCACCGCTACTGCCGGTAAACCTTGAATGTTCTTGTCTAAACCGCCATCAGCCTTTAATATCCGCATGGTACCGCCTTTTTCTGTAATTAAAAAGCGCCCGTCGGGCATACAGCGTAAAGCAAAGGGTTGCTTCAGCTCATGATTGATGACGTTTACACTGAGTTTGGTTTTAGTTTGTGCGCCAGGGGCCCTTGTCTGACCCGGAAAAGCAGGCTTGTAGTCGGCCGTTGGTGATTGCGTTTCAACGGGCGGCAGTGACTGGGCAACAGCCTGCGTAATATCAAAAAAAGAGCAAAGTGAAGCAATAGCACAGGTAACTAACAAGGGTTTGATTGTTTTTGACATGGGTAATATGTATTTGTTGTGAAGATAAATAATATGCCGGCAAATGTTAAAATGTGTTGAACAAATAAATCTGCCTGCTTCGATAATATTAACCGGCCATCAGGTTGTAACACAGGTTAATAACAGTGATTAATTATCAATGCATATAAATAGCGTTGTGGATTTTTGAGACATGTTCCGTGACCGGGATGAGTTAGCTGGTTAGCGCCTGCAGCTTGGGATTTAAGTATCCGCAGCATTTTACACGGGTATTTAAAAAAGTAACTGGCCAAACATGCCAGGAATATAGAACATTGAATTGAGAAATGGCCAGATCGGTTCATCCTGGCACCAGATTTAACCTGCAATAGATTTAAAGAAAAATAACTATTTGATTTACACTGGTATTCCTCGTAGAAATACTTAAATTTAATTATTAGTTCCCGATCTCAAGCCTAACTTAAACTCTTCAATATGATAGCGATAACAATCAATGGGAAACAGCGGGAGGTTGCCGCTGACCCGGACATGCCTTTATTGTGGGTTATTCGTGACCTTTTAGGCCTTACCGGCACCAAATTCGGTTGTGGCGTGGCGCAGTGCGGAGCATGTACTGTACACCTGAACGGCGAAGCTGTACGGTCATGCGTAACAAAAGTGAGCCGTGCGGCAGGGCAGCAGGTCACTACAATTGAAGGACTGTCTAAATTAAATGACCACGCTTTGCAAATTGCCTGGGCCGAACTCGATGTTCCGCAATGTGGTTATTGCCAGTCGGGTCAACTCATGTCTGCAGCTGTTTTGCTGCGGGAAAATCCCAACCCAACAGATCAGGATATTGATGATGCGATGTCAGGTAATATTTGCCGTTGCGGTACTTATCCCCGCATCCGGTTGGCTATACACAAAGCGGCAGAACTGCAGCGGGAAGGAGCAAAATCATGAACAGGCGTAATTTTATACAATCAGGTGCATTATTGAGCGGTGGCTTGCTCATCTCATTTACTATTCCAAAGGCCAATAAGCTTGCTGCCCTTGCAGATACGGCTGATTTAAATGTGTTTGCCCCGAATGCATTTTTAAATATAGGTACAGACAACAGCATTTCGGTATATCTGAGCCACGTGGAAATGGGGCAGGGGATCTGGACTACACTGCCCATGCTTATCGCGGATGAGCTTGATGTGGATCTGAAAAAAATCAATATTAAACATGGCGGTGCCGATAAGGCGTTTAACCATGTTATTTACGGTGCCCAAATTACCGGCGGGTCAAGTACCACTTGGTCTGAGTTTGACAGGTATCGTAATGCCGGCGCAACCGCGCGGACGCTCTTGCTTCAAACAGCCGCTACCCGTTCGGGGATTGCTGTTGAAAGCTGCAAAACGGAAGATGGGTTTGTTATTGCCGGGAACAAAAGATACACTTATGGAGAGTTAGCTAACGATGCCGCAAAGTTACCTGTACCAGCAAAGGTTCCGCTGCGTTCATCTACCGACTGGAGGTATATAGGCAAAGGAAGCAAAAGGATGGATGCGCGAGTAAAGACTGACGGTACTGCAAAATTTGGCATGGATATCCAGTTTCCCGGATTACTCACCGCAGTTGTTGCCCATGCACCTGTTTTTGGTGGTAAAGTTAAATCGTTTGATGCCGGTAAGGCGAAAGTAATTCCCGGCGTAAGGGAGGTTGTTCAAATCCCAACTGGGGTGGCTGTTATTGCCGACCACTTCTGGGCCGCCCAACAGGGACGGAAGGCCTTACAGATAACCTGGGACCATGGCGCCGGCGTGCAGTTAAATACCGGTACGCAAACTGCGGCTTACCGAAAACTGGCTGCATCGGATGGGCTCCTTGTTCAGAAAAAAGGCGATGTAAAAACAGCGTTTACAAAAGCGGTAAAAACCATTTCGGCAGAATATGTTTTTCCTTATCTGGCCCATGCTCCTATGGAACCGCTGAATTGCACCGTGAAGATTGAAAATAACAGCTGCGAGATATGGACAGGTACACAGTTGCCGGGCGGAGAACAGGCTGCCGCAGCAAAAATTCTTGGATTTAAGCCGGAGCAGGTAAAAGTAAATATACCATTCCTTGGGGGAGGCTTCGGCAGGCGTGCTACACCTGCCTGCGATTTTGTTTCGGAGGCGGTTCATATTGCGAAAGCAAGCGGCAGGCCGGTAAAAATGGTATGGACACGGGAAGATGATATGAAGAGCGGCTTTTACCGGCCTTTTTATGTCCATAATGTAAAGATTGGCGTTGATAAGGACGGTCTTCCCATTGCCTGGAACCATAATATTGCAGGTCAGTCAATTATGGCGGATGCGGCAATGCTTTTTGGTCCGCCTCCGGCAATAGATGATACAACGGTGGAAGGCGTAAAAGGATCACCATACCTGGACGAGATACCAAATCATTTTGTAGGCCTTCACACCACTAAAGAAGTAGTACCTGTTTTGTGGTACCGGTCTGTAGGTGGTACGCATACTGCATTTGTTATGGAAACGCTTATAGACCAGCTTGCCCAAAATGCAGGTATCGACCCTGTGGAGTACCGCCGCGGCTTATTTAAAAATCATTCAAGACACCTGGCTGCGCTTAACCTTGTGGCTGAAAAAGGCAATTGGAACCGAACACTGGCTCCAGGGCGGTTTAAAGGCATTGCGGTACATGAGGCTTTTGGCAGCGTTGTAGCGATTATAGCCGAAGTAAGCGTTGAAAAAGGAGTTACGAAGGTACATCAGGTAGATTGTGCAATTGAGTGCGGCCTGGCCGTGAACCCCGACGGTGTAAAAGCCCAAATGGAAAGCGGGATCATTTTCAGTATCTCGATGGCAATGTACGGCGAGCTGACGTTCGTTAATGGAGAAGTACAACAAAATAATTTTTATGATTACCGGATCACCCGGATGTATGAAGCACCCCGGATCAATGTTTACATTGTGGATAGCAAGGAAAAAATGGGAGGTGCCGGAGAATGTGCAGTTCCGCCAACAGCACCGGCTGTAGCTAATGCTATTTTTGCAGCAACCGGAAAACGGATTTACAATTTACCTATCGTTAACAACCGACTCGAAAAACAGGCATGAAAAAATTAATAATCACCATGATCGTTTTGTTTATGTCAAGTGCGGTCATATTATCGTTCAAAGAGGGAAAATCAACATTTAATTATACGGCACTACCTAAAGATAGTGTGGCTTCTATTGCAGCTTTTAAACAAGTTTACACCGTATTGATGAGCGCCCGCTGTATGAATTGTCATCCATCAGGTGATATACCACTGCAGGGTAATGATAATCACTTGCACGCCATGTTTCCCAAAAGAGGGGTTGATGGTAAGGGTGTTTATGCCATGAAATGCGCCAATTGCCATCAGCCAACAAATACTCTGGGCTTACATACGCCCCCGGGCAACCCCAATTGGCATCTCCCACCAGCCGATATGAAAATGGTTTTCCAGGGGAGAACACCCCGTCAGTTGGCAAAACAAATCATAGATCCCAAGCAAAACGGGCATAAGGACATGCAGAAGCTCATTGCACATGCAGATGATGGACTGGTGCTTTGGGCCTGGAAACCAGGAGAAGGCCGTAAACTTCCACCAATGAGCCATGCCGCATTTAAGAAAGCCTGGCTTACCTGGTTAAAAACGGGCGCGTATGCCCCGGCTAAATAAAGTGAGGCAAAGCCGGGATTACGAAGGATGGAGTAAGCTAAGTTCTAATACCCCCGGCTGTCTAAGTTATTGATTTATTATGCTGTTTATTTAAATGGAGTTTTATTAATAATAAAGCGCCGTCCCTGGTCAGCGCTTTATTATTAACTATTATCAAAATGCCGGCAGCTTCCTGCAATAGTTCGTCGGACATAAAAAGTTTAAGCTATTTATAAGACAAAAAAAAGCCCGATACATTTTGTGGCCGTTGCGCAACTGAGAAAAGACTCGATCGAATAAAGTTTTGATCGGGTCTTTTTCTTTGATTAACTATTTGGTAGTCAGAGATTTATTTTGTATATTAAGGACATGCAAGGCAAAAAAGATTATCAGGAAAAGCTCTTCATCAGGTTTCAGCTTTCAGACTATGTTCCGGCTGATAACTTCTACAGGCGTTTGAAAGACATACTTGATCTCCACTTTGTTTATGATACAACGGCCAAATATTATGGTACAGAGGGTCAAAAGAGCATTGACCCGGTTGTGTTTTTCAAACTAATGCTTGTTGGTTATTTAGAGAACCTGAATAGCGATAGGCGCATTATTGCTACCTCACGTATGCGCATGGATATCCTCTATTTTATAGGATATGATCTGGATGAAGAACTTCCCTGGCATTCGACATTAAGCCGCACACGCCAGCTTTATGGAGAAGATGAGTTTACAGCTGTGTTTAAACAGGTTCTGAAAAAGTGTATTGATGCAGGTTTGGTAGCAGGTAAAAGACAGGCTATCGATAGCGCATTTGTCAAAGCCAATGCAGCTATGTCAAGTTTGGTCGAACGCGAGATCATGAATGATGCATCAACTTATGGCAAGCAATTGGACGATCATAATGATGAAGCCCCGGCTGGGGACATACCGGATGAAAACACCAAGCCTAAGCCGAGAAAGAACGCTAAAGTTGATAAGAAAGCGAACAGCAAGCGTTACAGCCCATCAGACCCTGATGCCCGGTTATCGGTGAAACCCGGAAAAACAACGCGGCTGAACTATTCGGCTCATGTAAGCGTAGATACACAAAACCACGTTATTACACACATCCAGGCCTTTCATGCAGATAGAGGAGATGCACCATGTCTGCCTGATATCCTTACCCATGTCGCCGGAAACCTTAAAGATAATGGCATGGAAATAGAAGATGTGCTTGCCGATACAGGTTATAGCGGTGAAGCGGCGCTTCTGTTTTTAGCTGATAATCATATTAAAGGCTTCATACCTAACAGGTCAGGATGTCAAAGCAGGGAAAGCCGGCAGGGCTTCAGTTATGACGGGGAGCAAGACCGGTATGTTTGTCCTGAAGGCAAATACCTTACTTTTCACAACTTCAAAAAAGCAGAGAACGATAATACCCATAAGATATATCGTACCAGTGTTAAAGATTGCAGGGACTGTCCGCTTAAAAGCACCTGCGCTAATCTGCAAGGCTTTAAAGTGTTTAAGGATTCCGTAGCTAAAGACCTTTATATAGAAATGCATGAACGCATGCAAACCCGACAAGGGAGCAAGGCCAGGAAAGTAAGACAAAGTACGGTAGAACCGGTACTGGGCACCCTGATCAATTTTACAGGCATGAAACAGGTAAACACAAAAGGGCTCGAATTGGCCAATAAATGTATGAT
Organism: Mucilaginibacter sp. Mucisp73; assembly: GCF_059491465.1. Taxonomy (NCBI): domain Bacteria; kingdom Pseudomonadati; phylum Bacteroidota; class Sphingobacteriia; order Sphingobacteriales; family Sphingobacteriaceae; genus Mucilaginibacter; species Mucilaginibacter sp. Mucisp73. The sequence goes on from NZ_CP168507.1 coordinate 1,694,366, forward strand.
CATGGCCGCCGTTGCCTATAACCTTAAAAAACTTGTCAATGGCGTTTCAACAAAGGTCAGAAGAAGAATAAGAAAAATACCCGGGAACCATTCTGATGCTTTTATTAATACTTTTTCGGCCTGTATCTCAATAACAGAGCACTCATTAAACGCTTTAGGGATGGCGATAAAAGCAAATGGCCGAATAACCATTTGCTCTGCAAATTAATTATTCAGCCATTTTAAGCCCTGTTGCGCAACGGCCACATTTTGTACCGGGCGCTGTTAGTTAGTTGTTTGATATGTTATTATTAATTGCCACTGACCGTTTTATTATCAAGCTGACTTAGGGATGCGGTATTAACGGTATTAAGCATCCCGTTCATAATGCGCTGATTGATGTACGCTGAAAACTTTAAAGCTCCTTTGAAATTCAAGTGCCCAAAATCGGCAAAGTCATCATTTTTTAGCGGAAAGTTATTGAAGTCCAGGAATTTTATATCGCTAAAGTAACGCTCACGGATCCGCGAAAACTCTGCCTCATTATTTCTGTACTCATATAATGGATGTTGCGGACTCCTGATCAGGAAAACACTTTTATGCATGCCGTTGCAATAATCTATTATTTTCCTTAGATATTGAATATTGGTTGTTGAGATTGCACTTTTATTCGATGCTGCTTTAATATTTTTACCCGCCGGATTATTTGAAGGTAAAGGCCTGGAACCTTCTATTTTGAAATATCCTCCTGTTTTTCCTGTGTAATCATAATTGAATGAAAGTGCTTTAATAAAATTGGTACGCGCAGCTATGCCTACACAATTCATAAAATATTTTGAATTATGCTTAGCCAGCAATTCAAAATCGGCCAGGCTCATAAAAGAGGCGTATTGCGGAAACATGTTTGACATGTAGGTATATCCCCATGTCCAGTCATCCATTTTTGTGTCAATCTGGTTGTTTGAGAATTCTATAAGTACAGTGGTTATCTGAGGGTTTTGCGATAGGTATTTTTTAACCTTCTGAAAGGTGTAAAAATAAGATTCGGCTGAGTGCGACAGATTGGTTAGTTTGGGTATCAGGGTATCATTGTAGGCACATTCTGAATGCGAATGACCAAAAAGTGCAATAGGATTGTTTTTCTTTACACTAAACTTTGAAAATTTATTTACCATATAACCCGGAATCAGGGCAATAGCCAATATGAGCAGGCAGCTCATTAAAACAAATGATATGGTTTTAATTAAAAAGCGGTGCATTGCTTAAAATTGAAAGTAAATAAACTGCTGCTCTTTTCCTGTAAATAAAAAAATCACCACAACCAATGTATAATAAAAGGTCAATCTGTACCCTCTTTTTCTTAACCAGCTTAACTTCTCAATGGCATATTGGTTTTCCCGCCCCTGCCACTCAACTATTATAAAACATAGGATAAGAATGATCACTTCAAGCAATTGTGCCTTGTTAACATCTAATTGAGGTACGGAAAAAAGAGATCGTGAAAAAATCCGGCCGATATATTTAAAGGCTTGTGTAACACTATCAGCCCTAAAAAAGATCCAAGCAAAAATTACCTGCAGAAATGTGGCCACCATTTGCATGAATTCGGTGAACGTTGGCATAGCTTTGCCTTTGGCTGCAATTTCGAGGTGGTTTCTGTTTGTTTTTAAAAGGATAGAAGGGAGAATGAATAAAGCATTTAGAAGGCCCCAGATGATGAAGGTCCAGTTGGCGCCGTGCCAAAAACCGCTAACCAAGAAAATGATTAATGTGTTTCTTACTTTGAGCCAGGTCCCTGTTTTGCTGCCCCCAAGAGGTATGTATAAGTAATCTCTAAACCATGACGATAGTGAGATATGCCATCTGCGCCAAAACTCGGCCATATCTCTTGAAAAGTACGGGAATGCAAAATTTCTCAGCAGTTCAAATCCAAAAAGTTTTGCTATGCCTAATGCCATATCAGAATACCCCGAGAAATCGCAATAGATTTGGAATGCAAAAAATATAGCGCCTAAAACCAGGGTACTGCCTGGATAATGCGAACTATTTGCAAATATCATGTTGGCATAGTCGGCACATTGATCGGCAATTACAGCTTTTTTAAACAGGCCCCATAGAATTTGCCGCAGCCCATTAATTGCCTCCTGGTAGTTAAACTCTCTCTTGGTTTTTACCTGGGGCAAAAGGTGGGTTGCCCGCTCGATAGGGCCGGCCACCAAAAGCGGAAAAAAACTTACGAACAATGAATAGTCAATGAAGTTCCGTTCGGCTTTAATACGGTTTTTATAAACATCAATTACATATGATAAACCATGAAATGTATAAAAAGAGATACCGACAGGCAGGATTACATTTAGAGTAAACGGGCTTAAATGAATCCCTATACTGGCGCATAGGCCGGCAAGCGATGCTGCAAAGAAGTTGTAGTATTTAAAAACACCCAAAAAACCCAGGTTTACAGATATGCTTAACCAAAGCCAAAAGGTTTTTAGGCTATGTGTTTTTGCCTGGTACATTTTTAGCCCGGTAAAATAATCTAAAAGGGTAGAAAAAATTAACAACAAAAGAAACCGCCAATCCCAGCATGCGTAAAAAAAATAACTTGCAGCGAGCAGTAATAAATTTTGCTGTTGCAGTTTTCGGTTAAGTACAAACCAATAAAGCACAAAAACCACAATCAGAAATATTCCGAACCCAAAGGAATTAAAAAGCATGATGGTGAATTTTAAAAAATAGCCAAAGTGGCTGACTTAGGAATATTTAGTAAGTACAGAGGCTGGAAAATAGGTGTAGGTAGATGTATAAAAAAGCAACAAAAAATTGATTGCTGTTTACAACAACCAACTTATAACAATATAAAAAAGTAAAGGTCTTTTGTCAATATAATAATTTTGTAATACCGATGAACCTGTCAATCTGGTTTTAATGTGTTCTCGTTACGCAAGGCTTCATTGAATTTTTCAAGCAATTTAATATACTTGTCCATCCAATAATATATGGCATCAAGCGGAGCGTCTTTTGCCTCATGGGTTTCGATATCCTTTTCGGCATTCGGCGAGTTAAATCTCAAGGCAAATTCGTTGGGAAATTCCTTTGAAAAATCATGTTCGATAACAATTCCGATCTGACAAATTATATCAAAGCTAAGCCTTTTGGTGTTGAACCAATTGTATAAGGTTCTGCGGCTTACGTTGAGTTTCCGGGCGATTTCACTTATCCCCATATGGTCACGTCTAACAATTCGCTCTACAATTTTGCCAAAATGTAAATCTTGAGTGTCATTAATACCAATAGATCTTTGATCATTATTGATATATGAGCTAACAGGGTAATAAACTTTGCTGTGCATAAGATTAGATTCGATTAGGTGTCAATTTTAGTTGGTTAGCATAATTAAATTTAGGTTATAATAAACTGCAAGTTATTTATAGATACTTATGATCGTAAATATCGGTTCTCGGCTTTTTCTGAATCATGATTTGAGTTTAGGTTATTCATTTGTTTAGTATTTAGTGCTTCACATTTGTTTATCAATAAACAAACGATGGCCTTATTTGATAATTCGTATCATCGTTTGTGAATTAAATTTATGTATACTTCCGTTGTTAATTCAACCTATAAAAGGCCAAATTATACCTGTAGAAGGCGTTAATATACACTAATTTGGAATGGTAAAAATGGCTCTGCACGTTTTTGGGGCCAATATTTGCCAGGTTTTGTGAGTGGTAGTTAAGTTATTAAACTGTTATCCATCCAATGAAGTGTTATTTTAGTTAATTTTACTAATGGTGTAATTTATTTCAAAATAAGATAAATTTAGCGCATGGAGCTAATGCAAACGCATAAATTCATAAAATAATGGCGAATTATCATTTTTTTTGTCTTCCGGTTGGAGATCATCACGATAAAGTATTTTTCTAAACAGATCAATCCGTCAAAAAGTTGGCCGTTTTAAAAGGTGAAAGAGGAGTGATATCCAGTAATATTCCAGATAGCTTTTTACACTTATTATTTTGAAATTCAGGATAACCAATAATTCTTATTTTTCTTGAATTACCTTTGGCGGTTATCATATCAACTTCAATATCAAAAGAGCTTCCGTATTTTAATGCGTCTTTTAAAGCTTTTTTACTAAGCCGCTCGCTTTTACCTTGTTTAAAAAGCTTCCATATCGTTTTTATATCAGGTACAAAGTACTCAGGTACTTCAAGGATGCTTTTTATAACGTTATCCCACTGCATAGTATGGGTAAGCAGATCCCGAGTCCACGTACCTATTTTTGACAAGGTTGCAGCTCTTTTTAAAAGCTTCTCGGCCTGTTTGTTTTCTTTCTCTATGGCTTTAATTTTGGAGATATCTTCGGTATGGATAAATAGTCCGCCTGTTTCTCCCGAAGTTGTAAACCAGGGGTGAATATTCCACTTTAACCAAACGCGGGTACCATCATTCTTTTTTAAGAGCAGGCCATCACATTGATATATATTACCTTTTAAGCAATGATTGTGGAGCTTTTCGCATTTCTTTTTTGTAGCCGGTAAAACTTCATAAATACTTTTTCCAATAAAACCTGTGCTTTCAAGTTTATATTCGGCAATCCATCTTTTTGAAGCAGCAATAAATTGCATCTGGTTATCGAACATGGCAATAGCAATAGGGGCCTGTTCTATAAGCATTTTATTATGCGTATTATCTTCTTTTTGTGTTTCGATGAGTTCACCATCGGATGATTTTTCTTCTAAATATCTATGATAACATGCCGAAAAATTCGACGGATTGGAAAAATTAAGCATTACTGCCATTTGGTTTTTATTGCAGCGCTTTTCCCTGATATACCTGTCTGCAATTTCCATTTGCAGATACCGGTAATAGGAAAAAATAGTTCTGCCGAAACTTTGCTTAAAATCCCTTTTTAATTTTGACTCGGATACAAAATGTTTTTTTGAAAGTGCAGAGATACTCGGAAATCCGATAAACACATTCTCATTTAGTGTTTTTGCAACATTTTCAAGGAGCTGGTCGTTTTGAGTTACAAACTCCGGTAGTTTTTCTACTCCTGTTTTATTATTATCGTGGGATTTATTATTTAGCGGGCTAATGTCTGCCATATGTGCATAAAATCCCTTTATTTCACCTTCAACATAGTTGGGATGATAAGTTACCCGCACGTTTTTTGCTCTGCCTGAATACAAATGAATTACCTGGTCAAAAACCTGTATTTTACCGCCTAACACACCATTAATATAAGGAAGTTGTATTTCAAATAATGTTCCTAAAATTTCTGAAAGATGTGATTTATTGATCATGTGCTCCGGGGTTATCCCAAACCAATCGGCGGTAGCTTTATTGGCATAGCGGCAAATCAGGTTTTTATCCCAATAAGCCAGCATAGCCTCTGTATGCTCCGTCACGTTGAACGCTATCTCAAAAAAATCAGAATTCGGATCAAAGGACATTAGATTTCCTCTTTAAAAATAACAATCATCAGCTTTCCCCATCGTGATGTAAATGGGATCTTAGGTTTTAATTTGCTTAAATCTGCAAATTATTATTGATAACCTATAAGATAAATCATATAAATTAAAAAAAAGCTCAATTTACCATTTGTTTATCAATCAATTTTATGTCGAGCTTTTCATATTGGGAGTTGTTGCTGATGTAATCAGGCAATATGGTTTTCATTTTCGATACCATCAAATCAACTTCATTATGCAGGTTAAGTTCCAAAAGGTCCTTTATTAAATTATTGATCTTAGCATAACTAACCGGGATATTTTTGGAGATTTTGATGTCTTTGTTATAAGTAGGTATTACCTCTTCTTCCGCGTTTAACAACTCTTCATATAGTTTTTCGCCAGGCCGCAATCCGGTATAAACAATCTGAATATCTTTTCCCGGAACGAGACCAGCCATTTTTATCATATTCGCCGCCAGATCGGCGATTTTTACCGGCTCGCCCATGTCAAATAAAAATATTTCACCTCCTTTGCCCATTACGGCTGCCTCAAGTACCAGTTGTACAGCTTCGGGTATAGTCATAAAGTATCTTGTGATATCCGGATGGGTAACAGTGACGGGCCCGCCTTTTTCAATTTGTGCTTTAAAGCGAGGGATCACGGAGCCGTTTGACCCAAGGACATTGCCAAAGCGGGTTGTTATAAACCTGGTTTGGTTGCCTTTTGACGGATCGGAGTTAAAAAAATGCTCTTCAAACAACAGGTTATTTAACGATTGAATATACATTTCGGCTATCCGTTTTGAGGCCCCCATGATGTTTGTTGGACGCACCGCTTTATCTGTTGATATCATTACAAATTTTTCGACATTAAATTCTATTGAAATATCTGCCAGGATTTTTGTGCCCCATACGTTGGTTAAAATAGCTTCGGTTGGATTATTTTCCATCATCGGTACATGCTTGTAAGCTGCCGCATGAAATACTATTTGAGGCCTGTATAAATTAAATAGTGTTTTTATACGACCGGCATTTTGGATATCAGCAATAAAGATCCTGGTGCGGTTACCGTACAAGCCGTCTTCAATTTCCATTTGAATATCATGCAGCGGGGTTTCGGCCCTGTCACATAATACAACAAATTCGGGACTATACATTAACACTTGCCTTACCAGCTCAGAACCTATTGAACCGGCAGCACCCGTGATCAAAATCCTTTTACCTTTAATGTCATCTAAAATATGTTCATTGCAGATTTTTATGGGTTTTCGCTCCAACAGGTCTTCTATTTTTAAGTCTTTAAACTGATTTAGGTTTGGCTTGCCATTGATCCACTGGTCTGATGACGGCACAACAATTACTTTTATGCCAAGTTCAATGCATTTTTCAACCGCTTTTCTTTTTCCATCGATTTTTATATCCTCGGATGTTATCAGCATTGACTTTATATCGTAGCGTTTTTTTAGCATATCAATTGATTTGATAGGATAAACTTGCTTTTGCTCAATGCATTTTGATATTCTGTCAACCCCGGTGTCGATAAAGCCCTGAACATTGAGTATAAATCCTTTTTGCGCTTCAAGGGCATTTTTAATTAGTATGGAAGGTTCGTTGGAGCCGTAGATCAGTACATTTTCTTTTTCAACTTTATAGCTTGTTGCCTCAATGTATTTAAAAACATCCTTGATAATAATACGCATACACATAAGCATAGACGAAGTGATAAAGAAATTGATCAGCAGCACATCCATCAATCCGCTGACATCTATTTTAAGATAGAAAGCGAAGAACAAATGATAAAACAGCAGAAAAGTAACGTTACTTGCCAGTACGGTTATTAAAATCCGCATCATATCGCGTGTGTTGGAATACCTGATAATACAGGTATGTATTTTCATTATCATAAAAACCAGCACCGCATTGCTGCAATAAAAGAGCATATAATAAAGACTGATGGGATCAAACTGAAGCCGGTTTTTAAAATATAGTGATGTCCATAATGATAACAAAACTACCATCAGGTCAATTACCAGGATTAGCCATCTTGAATGGAACTTATCCTGGAACAACAAATTTTTGAGGTATATCATAACTGGTTTATTTAGGTATTATCTTAAGCGTATCTGTATAGTGGAAAAAAGTCTACTTCGGCATTTTCTTCAATGCCCTTATCCTGCAAAAGCTTTTGGTATATTTCGGGATTGGCAATATATCTCCATGTTTTAAAGTCAAGATGGAGGTCGGAGAAGGCACATTTCCAGTCAAAGAGCTTGTCGTTTTTAAATCCAAGGCCACCACCCAGGTTGTAATATTTCATTCCTTTTTCTCTCCCTATCTGCGTTATGCAATCGGCCAGAAATTTGGTTGGACTATGATGTAAATATTCTGCGCGGGCACCTACTAAATGGGCTTGAATAATGCCATTTGTAAAGGTTATTATAGTGCTTGCAATTGCAATGTCGTTGTAGTAAACAGTTAGCAAACGGGCTTCATATTCAGATGTGTTTAATATTTCTGAAAAGTATTTTTCATTAAACAGGTAGTAGCTGCTGGCGCCAACGCGTTTCATGTTTTCGGTATAAATTTCGACAAAGGTGTTTATGCCGTCAGCATTTGTTTCGTCCTTTACTTTAAACCCCCTTTTCCATGCATGCTTAATAGCATCCATGGTTGATTGCCTGTATTTTTTGCGCTGTTCATCAATAGGCACTGAAAGGTCAAATACTACCGTTTTTCCGTTTTCGTGAACACCTCCAAATTTATCCAGTAATTTTTGCTGCTTATAAAAAGGATGAAGTCTTACAAAAACAGATACGTACTTTTCCTTTATAAGGAAATTGTTGAAAGCGCTTTTAAAATTTTCCATCAGCTCCTCATCTATCTCATCAATTCTTTTGTTTGAAAACGGGCCCGAAAAACCATATACGCAGGTTAGGTCGCTATAATCAGAACCCGGAATTTTTCGCTGCAGCAGGGGGAAGCCGATATAGGTATCTGACTCCTCATAAATAAATAGAACAGGATCTCCCGCTGTTTCAAGGGAGTGATAATGCCATGTATGATAAAAATCATATTCGGCCGAATTACCGACGTAAGAAATCCATTCCTCTTTATTGAGCAGGGTAAAGATCTTAATCATTGAATTAAAGTTTAGGAGATAGTAAATTATGATTGTTGATTTTGAAGGCAAACAAATTTACTTTTGGTAATACTCATTGTAATCAAATCATTTACCTTACCTGTAATTTCAAATCCGGCCTTTTCATAAACAGTGATTGCCGCGATATTTGCAGGGTGTACTTTTAAATAAATCTCATCCAGTTCCTTTATTAAAAAGCCATACCGTATCATCTGTACTGTTGCCTGGTAACCAATTCCTTTACCCCAGTAAAGTTTGTTACCAATAAACAGGTGCAGTTCTGCGTCATGATCAGTAATATCGAGCAGTTGGATATTGCCTATATATGTATTAAGTTCTTTAACACAAATTGCAAATCTAAGCTGATCGGGCTTGGCCAGCTTTTCACGTAACCAGGCTGTTTCTATTTCCGAACTAATATAATGAGTGGGTTTGTAGCCTGTATATACCCATATCAATGGGTCGTTACGCCATGCGTAAGATACGGACGCATCTTCTATTACAAGGGGGCGTATGTAAACTGAAATGGTCATAAAAAGAGTCTTAGCGTATTTAACATATAAAACATATCCTGAAGGTCATACCGTTGATCAATTGGTAATGGCACTAAGCACCGGGCCAGGTAATTTTCGTTGGTGTTTTTCTTAGTCCACTTAAATACATTAGGCCAGTAGGTAGCAACATATATTTTTTTCTGGATCAGATGTACTTTTAAGTGCCGGTCATTAGTTAAAAAAGGGTATACCAACGGTACCGTGTGCTCATCAGCGGCATCAAACTTGAGCAGGTTAAATTCAGCAAGGTGCTTATGCAAAAAATTAAAGTTTCGTTGCCTTGCAAATACACATTCGTTGTAATTGATGCTTGTAAGTATCTTTCGGGTCAATAACGACATGGACCTGATCTCGTTGTTTTCCAGATCCTTGCTGTTGTTTATATAGTCAGAATACCCGGCTTCTATACCTGCGTCTATACTTTTTATAAGGTGCGAAAATCGGTTTACTGAGCTATCTACGGGCAACTTTTTAGTAAGTTTTCTTTTAATGCTTAAGTATGCGCCGTCTGGAACGCCAAAAAACTTACGGCACGAGTAAAATGTATCAATGCCGGCAAGGGGCTCTGAAAAAAAGGCTTGCGAATTATCAATTATAAGATTTTTGATTTTGCCGCTAAGCTCTAATGCTTTTGTTTGTTTTATGCCAAAGTAATTGGTATATAAAAAACAGGCGTCAGATTCGATCTCAAAATCGATGATGGGATCTAACTGCCGGTCAACATGATAAAACTGGTATTGAATACCTGTTCGTGCAATTGGTTCAAGCAGTACATCGCAGGTGAAATAAGGAATATAAATTTTATGATATTTTTTTTGTATCAATATGTATTCTAACGCATTACGTCCTGTGTTTAACCTAACCAAATCGGGATAGTATTCATTCCCTTTGGGCAGTTCCAGCTCCAAATACCCGCCTATCGGTTTTAACGCGGCTTTATTTTTTTGCATGACTGTAAATTGAGTGTGAAAAATAAAGTTGTTATCCCTGGTCGCTTTTATACATTCTTAAATGAATGGGTTGATAATATTCTTCCAGGCTTTCTGGGATACGTGAATTGTAACCCAATACCTGCCGCTGATCAGAGCTAAGCTTATCAATAAAGTCGTAACCTAATACCCTTGGGTAGTCCATTTGTGGTTTAATAAAAGGGCGGGTGAATCCCAGCGTTAATGCCCGGCGTTGCTTGATTGTTTTGTTTTCTCCGGCAGCATGCCATATGTTGGAGTCGAAAAGGATGATGCTTCCTTTTGGTGTTACAGCCCTTTCGGCGGTTTCGTAGAAATAAGTTTCGTTAGGTTTGATATCTGTTTTATGTGAGCCCGACAGGAAATAGGTAGCACCGTTTTCTGCGGTAAAATCATCAAGGGTAACTATCATTTGCACTAATAATTTCGTATCGCCTAAAAATGTGCGCACATCACGGTGCATGTTACTTACATAAGGATGTTGCTGCTGGGTGTGTATTACAGCATTAAAACCATTCAGTATATAATTACCACTCAAAAAATAAGCTATTTCATCGGCACAATACATTTTTTCAATAAACGGCAAGCTGAAATTGTCCTTTTCAACAAGGTGATGAAGTGTGCCGGCCATGTTAGAGCTTATCCCATTTTTTTCCTGAATGGCTCGTCGTTTTACGTACGCTTCCTTTAAATCCTCATTAATAACTGCAACAAAATCGCTGTCTAATGCATTCTCAAAAATAACCCATCCGTAATCACGCATCGCAACGCGGAAATCTTCAAAATGCCTGTCTCCGTAGTTAAGTCTATTTCTCATGAATTTGTATTGTTGATTTTCGGCTAATTAATTCAGGTCCATAATCTGCATCATCATAGCATTTACTTTATGCACATCAAATTTTTCCTTTGCCAAGGCAAGCCCGTTAAGCCCGAAACTGCTGATAGCTTCCTTGTTGGTTATGAAATACTCCATCTTGTGCACAAGTTCGGCTGTGTTTTTTACGGGTATTAAAAATCCATTGCTGTTGGGTGACGCATCAACAGTTTCCCTGCAACCAACAGAATCGCAGGTTATAATGGCACGCGCCATAGCCATGGCTTCAAGTAAACACCGTGGAATTCCCTCCCGATAGTATGAAGGCAGTACCACAACAGACGAACTGCTTATATATGGTCTTACATCATCAACGGCACCCAGGTAGTTAATTACACTCCGGTGCTTTATCTCCGAAAATAAGTCGGGGTGAATGGCGTCAACATTATCATCATAGGATCCGATTAGCTTGAACGTTACCTGCGGATGCTTTAGGAATACAATTTGCGCTGCTTCAAAATATTCGCGGATCCCTTTGGCATTGATTAGCCTGGATACCATGATAAAGCTTATGTTATTAATGTCCGGCCGGGTAGGGGTATAGTAGCTCAAGTCTACTCCCGATCCGTTAACTACTGCGGTTTGATGTTTTGCTGATATTATTTTAGAATCAAGCAGGGTTTGTACATCATCTTTATTTTGAAATATGACAGACAACCCCTGCCTGTTTTTAAGGCTGAACCTAAGCAGGAAGCGGGTAATTTTGCTTGTTAAAGATGTGTTACCGCTAACAAAGTTATAACCAAGGCCCGAAAGCATTGGGGTTATTTTTCGCACGCCGCCGAGTTTGGCTGCAAGTGTTCCATATATAACCGGTTTAAGTGTGTATGGAAAAAAAACATCCGGCTTTAGCTGTTTGATGAGCCGGTAAAGTTTCAACGCATATTTCAGATCAGATAAGATCGATACATTACTTCCGTTTAGATTGTTTTCAAATAAAACGATGTTTAACAATGCCAGTTTTGCGCGTTGCTCGGGCGGTATCGCAGGGATAAAAGCATAAACAGTATGTTCTCTCCGCATCAGCTCAACTAATTTACCTCTAAAATCAATCAACGATTTGGCCGAATCGCAGGCGATCAGCACTTTTTTGCTTGCCATGATGGTATAATAAGCAATAGGTTAAGAGAGAGGATTTAATTGGGGATGTAATGCTGGTCAAAGACAATGCACTGTTATCGGGGACGTATTTTAGTGAACAAGGACCGGCTCAGGGCTGGTGCTTTTAATATGGTAATATTTTTTATACCATGCAATAAATCGCTCAACCCCTGTATGGACAGAAACCTGGGGCTTGTAGTTCAGCATTTCATCTAAATTTGAAACATCGGCACAGGTTTCGGCAACGTCGCCATCCTGCATCGGCATTAGTGTTTTGATTGCTTTTTTGTTCACCTGTGCCTCAATTTCGCTTACAAAATCAAGCAGGTTAACCGGTGCTCCTCTGCCAATGTTAAACACCCTGAAAGGTGCAGATGATGTAGCCGGATCGGGATCTTTGGCATCCCACAGAAAATTGGTCTCAGCCGGTTGATCAATAACATGTGTAATGCCTTCAACAATGTCATCTACGTAGGTGAAATCGCGAAGCATATTGCCGTTGTTAAAAACTTCAATAGGCCTGCCCTCCAGAATTGCTTTGGTAAAAATAAATAAAGCCATGTCTGGCCGGCCCCACGGCCCGTAAACTGTAAAAAAACGTAACCCCGTAGTTCGCAGATTAAATAAATGGCTGTAGGTATGGGCCATCATTTCATTGGCTTTTTTTGATGCTGCGTATAATGAAACCGGATGGTCGGCAATATTATGCTCGCTGAAGGGCATTTTTTTGTTTAAACCGTAAACGCTTGATGAACTGGCGTAAACAAGGTGATTAATCTTGAAATGCCTGCAGCATTCCAGGATGTTTAAAAATCCTTTTACGTTTGTGTCAATATAAACATCGGGATTAGTAAGACTGTAGCGCACACCGGCCTGTGCGGCCAGGTTACAAACGGCATCAAACTGATAGTTTTGGAATTGCTGCTGCAGATTTTCTTTATCCGTTATATCCAGTTTTATAAACGTATAGTTTGGATGTTTTGTGCTGCAAACAGGTTTGTTATAAACCATTCCTGATACTTTTATGCCGGCATCCAGCAATCGGGCGTGCTTTAGCTTTACATCGTAGTAATCGTTAATATTATCAATGCCTACAACGGTGTCACCACGTTTAAGTAATTTTTGGGTTAAATGATAGCCGATAAATCCCGCAGTGCCGGTAATTAAAATTTTCATAAATAAGTGAAATTAGGTTTAAATGAAAGCCTTAGAGAAAGGCGTTGATTATTGGTTGATTATAAGCGCGAACGCTTAACTAATTGTAAATGCCTGTATGAAAAAGAATCAGAAATGGTAACGAAAAAGGAGGTAGATGTACTTGTTGCAGAATACTTTTGAGTAAGGAGTTTATCAAATTGCGCGCGTTTGAGTGTGATTTGATAAATCTTACTTCATGGTATAAGTGTATTTTCTCCCGTTTGTAAGTGGATTACTATTGTCCGACGTTGAGAAATACAATGTGTTGCCCCAATGGCTAAATTGTCCCAGTCCAAAACTGCGGATATCATGGTGGGTAGAGTGGGCCGGCCCCAGTTCAACGCCATTTTCAAACAGCCTGAGCTTTGAAACAGTTGGAGAGGTGTTTGAATCCCCAATTTCAGGTAAATCATAGCCAATTTTGTAACAAAAGCCGCTATCTACTCTCAACCCTATCAAGCTTATCGATTTGATAGATTCGTCCTGTGGTGTTGTAACCGGAGGAGTAGTTGTAGGCGGTGTTGGAGTTGGTGTTGGCTGGTCGGCTTTTTTACAGCCGTTAATAGCAGATAGCATGGCTACAATTGTTATTATAGGCAACACAACATTTCGGGTGGATTTAATAATTGTTTTCATAAAAATTTTATTTTAGTTAGTTAAAGTTGTTGCGCTACTATGTATAAGTCAGGGGCCGTTTATACCAGTGCATTCAGTATCGACTTGATGAATATTTCGGGGGTGCGGTCTTCTACGTATTGCATTATAAGGTCTTTATGATTGCTGTTAGTGCTGAGGGCGTTGTTTACCGTTGTCGTTAACGAGTTTACATTATCGGCTTCAGCCAGGTAAATGCCCGGGATCTCATCGATACCTCCCGCGCAATTGGTGCTGATTACAACAGGGTTCAGGATCATCATTTGCAACAATACGTTCGGAAAACCCTCTTTTATTGATGATATAACACAGGCTTTTGCATGCTTAAAATAAGGCATTGGGTTTGCGATCCACCCTTTTAATACTACCCGGCCTTCCAATTTTAATTCACTGATCAGTTTCTGAAGTGAGGCTTGCTCCGGGCCTTCGCCAAATATCAGGAGCTGCAAATTGGGCTGGGAAGCTTTAATTTCATCAAAAGCCATAATTAGTATATCAAAACCCTTTTCAGGAATCAGCCGCCCGGCTGCGCAAATAAATTCAATAGCGGCATCGGCAGGGGGCAGTGCTTCTTCGGCCTTTATCAGGTTTTGTTCAATATCGATCGGGTTTTTCTGAATGATAACCCTTCGCTTGTCGATGTATGGGAGATGCTGTACAAAGCTATCCCGCATGCTGTTGGTTTGGCATACAACCAAATTTACCCCGGGGTAGCCAAGCCAATATGCTATCTGGTAACTCAATTTTTTTAAACCGCTGTACCGGGTTAAAACAGAAGAGCATTCCCTTACTATGAGTTTTGATTTTAAATATCCAATGCGCTTTAAAAAACCCAGGAAAGCATTTAAGTAAGGATGCGTACTAAAAATAATATGATCTGTGCGGTAAGGGTTTAAGCTTTTTATTAACCTTGAAAAGCCACTTAATATGCTTCCGTTGCTCACATATTCCACTTGTTGATCGATGGGAATATTTAACCCGCCGCTTTCAACTTTCTTTAAAAATAGCAGAGAAGCGTTACTCGCACGGGCGGCTTGTAGCAGTATGTTCTCGGCGCCGTTTGCCTTGTTGGTAATTGAAACAAAAAGTAATTTAGGCTTCATCTTGGGCATTAGTTAGCGTTATTAAGGCTCTTCAGTTTCCTGATCACTTTTTTAAAGGGGCCCATTGCACTCAATACTTTGCGTTTTCCGTCAACAATCAACAATCCATCTTCAAAATTTATAGTATGCAACCCTTCGTCATAAGGTGCCTGGGGAAGTAGTTCAAAAGCAGTATGGTATTGAAAATCTGTTTCGGTTATAGCGGTTATTTCATTGATCATCACCGAGCCACCATAACACCTTTTGGGATTTTGACTGGGCATATAAAGCTTTTGACCAACAACGAATAACCTGCCTGCCGACCGGCTCACGTTTGACGCCACATTTATCGGGTTTTGTTTATGTGCCTTAAATGGAGCGTCGAGTGTGTCGGCATAAAATAAGTACAGTACACCCTGTTCACCCGAAACACTTGTAAAGAGCCAATATTTGTTGTTATAATGGATAATGGAACTGTCAACAAATGCCTGGCCTTCCAGCAATACCCTGATCTTTTCAAACTTATACGGGTTGTTCATATCAATTTGATAAAGAGCCACCTGTTTTGCTCTGCCTGTTTCCGGAATACAGTATAGCCGGTTACTATCAGTGAACATGTGAGGATAAGAGAGGTGTATTTCGTCTTCCATGATGCCATTTACTTTTTTCTTGTTTTTGAAATGCATGTTATCGGTCATCATGATCTCGCCTTTTCCCTTCCAGAAATTAAGCTCTTCATAATAAAGATGTAAACGGCCGTTGATATTTGCAGTAAAAGGATCGGCCGTATAATCTGCCTTATCTTCTGATAACCAATTGATTTTCCCGTTTAGCTGCTGAGTGTGGATAAGGTTTTCTGGAGATTGTGATATATAACCTATATTCCATTTGTCATAACTAAACACTCTGTGAATAAATGAAATGAATGAGGAGATAAGGTCTTTCATAATCGAAATGTTTTTTTTAAAAATGACAGGAGTGTTAGTGATATAGGCAGATAATCGGTTTCCTGCAGCAGGCTTCCACCAAAACTATCTTTGAATTTGTTGATCTTTAAAAGTTCGGCATCCGATGTATTGTAAGCATAGCCGCCCAAATCATATATTTTAAACCCAAGCTGTTTAAAAAAGCGGATATCTTCAAAATGCAGCAAACGGTTTGCCCGGCCTGTAACAGCCCTTAACTGGCTGTCATTTTCATTTCTGAACAGGGAAGCCGAATGCAATAATCTCACTCTGTGCGATGAATGATCGCGGATGTAAGCGTGCATAACAATATCCTGGTCCTGGTAAACCGCTTTGGTGATAAACAGGTGCGGTTTGTATTTATAAAATTCTTTATTAATTTTTTTCAGGCCCTTGGTAACTGCAAATGCATTGTAAAAGTCAATAAAGGGTTTAATGCCGGTACCCATCACGGTTGATACGCCATCTTTAAGGGCCCTGCGTATTTCGTATGTTGTGTTTTTGTCAAAATTGGCTTCAATAGCAGGTACAGGTACGGTTATATCAATTATTTTGGTAAAAAAATCCTCTTTGCGATATCCCGGAACAGTTTCGCTGCTTTTACTTTGCTTATAGTATTTTAACAGGCAGCCCCATAAATTGGGCTTAGCGGCAAACCACACAACTGTGTATGGTACTATACGCATAGCCCTGTTGTTAATCTGGATCATAAGGTTAGAATGATTTAAGCTACCTGGTATGTTGAAATTGCTTTTGAACGCTGATCTTTAAGCCATTGTGTATACACAAGCAGTTTCCAGATCTGGGTTGCCCTGTTCCATTTGCCGCTCATATGGTCGTTTATCATGGCAAATGATTTTTGTACGTTAATACCGGGGATGTTCTTTAACTCGCTGATTGAAAGATGATCCATTACGTGATCTCTCAGTTCATTTTTAAACCAATGGCTTAGCGGCATTGTAAAGCCGGATTTTGGCCTGTCAAACAGTTGCGCCGGCGCATATTGGTATAGTATATCTTTCAAAATCCTTTTTTGAATACCGTATTTAAATTTATAGCTGTCGGGCAGGGTTTGCGCAAATGCAATTACCCGGTAATCCATAAGTGGCGCCCTTGCTTCTAACGAAAATGCCATTGTGCCCCTGTCAACCTTAGTATTTATATCACCGTTTAAATAGGTCTTGGTATCAAATGCCGACAGCTTTTGAAGCATGCTTGTTGATTTTGACGACCAGATATCCATGAAGGGAACCTGCAGGCCAATGTTAGGATTTTCGAGCCAGGAGTATTCCAGGCCGCCCAGCATAAGCCCGTAAAGTGATTTGACCTCGGGATTGCAGATCCCCATTGCAATTAGCTTATGACGATAGTTAGGAGAGATGCTAATTACATCGGCTATTCTTTTACGCAGCGCCAACGGGCATTTAAACAGCTGGTTAACCATATTAAACCATTTGTAACGGCTGTATCCTAAAAAGCTTTCGTCGCCGCCGTCACCGCTTAAAACCACGGTAACGTGTTTTTTGGTGTGTTTACTTAACAGCAGGGATGGGATGGCGCTTGAATCGGCAAAAGGCTCATCATAATAGCGGCCGAAACTCTCAATTAGTTCAAGGCCTTCTTCTTTATTACATTCAATTGTATGATGATCTGTTTTTAAATGATCGGCAATTTTTTGTGCAAAAACGCTTTCATCAAAACCTTTTTCTCTGAATTTTATGCAAAAGGTTTTTACATTATCATAGTTTTTTGAAGCTATAGCCGCAACAAGTGATGAGTCGATACCGCCTGAAAGGTATACTCCAAGGGGCACATCGGCATGCATGCGTATATCAACAGCGTTGGTAATCAGCCGGGTTAAATCGGCCTGTGCTTGCTGGTATGCTCCTTCATAGCGTTCGGCATGGTTTAAGTCCAGTTCCCAGTATTTTCTTGTTCTGAAACTGCCGGTGTTGCAATCAAAACAAAATGAATGCCCGGCCTCAAGCTTTTGGATTTCGTTCCAGGCCGATTTGGGTTCAGGAACGTATCCCCATACAAAATATTCGTTAATAGCCTGTTCATTGATAGTTACATTCCGGCCTATACATATTTGCGATGGCTGGCTGGCAAATTCAAAATCTAAACCATTTTGGGTATAATAAAACGGCTTTTTGCCAAGTCTGTCGCGGGCGCCAAAAAGCTGGAGCGTGCGGGTGTCAAAAATTACAAAGGCAAACATCCCGTTGAAATGGTTGACACAGTTTTCGCCGTATTCAAGATAGGCGGCTGTAATAACCTCTGTATCGGAATCGGTCAGGAATCTGTAACCCAGGGCTGTGAGCTTTACCTTTAAGGTTTTATAGTTGTAAATTTCGCCATTAAATACAACTTTAAGGTGATTGTATGTTAAGGGTTGATCTGACCGGTGATCCAGATCAACAATAGCCAGCCGGTTATGGCCCAGGGTAACCGGACCATAGTGTTCAAAGCCTGAATAATCGGGGCCCCTGAAATCGGCCCTTGCCAGTTTTTGAAATATGATGTTATCGTCATATCTCACTGTTGATCCGTAAATGCCGCACATAAAAAAACGCTAAGGGGTTAATAGTTTTGTTTAATTAGCAAGCAGGGTTTCATATTCCATGCCTATTTTCTCGAGACTAAAGCGATCAACGATATCGGCTTTGATATTAGGATGCTGCCAGGTTTGATTGCATGCCCTGATAATTTGATGGCGTAGTGTGCAAAGATCATTTTGTTCGGCTATAAAACCGTTAAAGCCTTCCCTTATCAGTTCGTTAACCCCGCCAACTCTGAATGTAACTACCGGAACGCCTACCGACAGTGCTTCGAGTACTACATTAGGGAAGCCTTCGGTAAATGAGCTTAAAACCAGTAAGTCATGCTTAGAAATAACATCGGCAACATTTTTAATTTCACCGATGAACTTCACGCGTTCGTTGAGGCCGATATTTTGTACCTCTGCTTTTAAGGTATCCATCAGCGGGCCCTTGCCGGCTATAGTTAGAACATAGTTTTGAGGCAGTGCTTTCATAA
Organism: Mucilaginibacter sp. Mucisp73; assembly: GCF_059491465.1. Classification (NCBI taxonomy): domain Bacteria; kingdom Pseudomonadati; phylum Bacteroidota; class Sphingobacteriia; order Sphingobacteriales; family Sphingobacteriaceae; genus Mucilaginibacter; species Mucilaginibacter sp. Mucisp73. The sequence goes on from NZ_CP168507.1 coordinate 1,713,370, forward strand.
CCTCAAGCAAGCGAAATAATCCTTTCTCTTTGATGAGCCGGTTAACTGCAATAAGCCTCTTTAATCCTGAAATTTGATTTTGAGGTTTTATTGCATTCGTTATAATAACCGGGTTATGAATAACAATAAGCTTGTTTAGGTTGATATTATAAAACCGGGCTATGGATTGCTTCATTTCTTCCGACTGGCAAACTATTGAGTTAAAGCGCACAAACAAAAACCTTGAAAAGTAATTGTAAAAACGGGATTTAAACCCATAAAACTGCGCCATTTGCTGCGGATTGTTAGATGCCCTGGCTATTAAATTAGGCACTTTAACAAACATAGAAACAAAGGCTACCAGGATATTAATATGATCGGTAGTTGAAAAAACAGCGTATGGTTTTTCATCTTTCAGCAGTTTGCGAAGTTTAAAAAATGAGCGTGAAGCCTTTATTGTTTTTAGGTTTAAAAATCTGATACCTGCTATTTCTGTTGAGAAACTGCACTCGTCTCCATTAAGCAATACTACAACTACCTCATAATCGGGTTTGTTGAAATATTGCGATAGCAGCCAGTAAACACGCTCAGAACCACCTGTGCCAAGCGAACCAAGAACAAGGAAAATCTTTTTTCTCATTATAAATAAAAATCGGGATCAAGTTTTAAGCGACAGCTAATTCTTCCTACACTGGTTCGGTTTGTTTTACAGGGTCTTTTAACCTGTTATAGTGTAATACAGCGAAATAAATAAATATAGTAGGACCGTCCACACTCATCAGCCACCCGTTATGTGACAGCGCGTTTAATGAAATTGCTATAAAAGTGAAAAATATAGCTACATAAATTGCACTCCCTTTATGCTTTACATTTTTTATAGTTTGCCAAAACAGTCGGACAGTTTTGTAATATATGGCCCATAGCAACCCCAGCCCCAAAAACGGGCCAAGCAGGGTAATAAACATCAGGTAGGCATTGTGCGATGATAATCCGAAAGTGAACAAGGGGTTCCGGTAAGTTACGTCGTTCCAGGTTTTACCATAAAATATAAGTCCGAAAGGATAGTCAGCAAATATTTTAAGGTTTTCGGCAGCCATGTCGGCCCTGTTAAAATCATTTGCCTCTTTAGCCTGATTTTTTGACAGGATGTTGTTTTTGTCATCAGTGTTATCTTTTAATACATAAGTGTACAACCCAAAACATATGATCACTGTAGCTGCAACCAGGAAAACGGCTCTATAGCGATAGTAAATAAACAGGAAGAGCGTTACACCGGCTCCAAAGCTTATAAATGCCGACCTGTTCATGCCAAGGTAAATGCAAACAATGCAGGCCGCTAAAACCAATGCTCTTACTATAAGATATTGCCCGGTAGTGCATGATGCAATAAAGGCAAACGTGGTAATGGCTACAACCTGGTACCCGAAGTTGAATTGCGTTACTGCCAGGCCTGCTGGACTTTGTTTAACCGGCTCGCCCAATAGCATGCTCCTGATCGGATCAATGGTGCCTGCCATGCTGTGATCAAGTACCATAATGATCATAGAGCACATGAGCAGAAAGAAGAACATTAATACTGAAGCGTAATAGCGCGATTTATTTGCACCAACAAAATAGTTGAAGTATAACGAACATGGTATTATAGTAAGGAGAATGGCAAAAAAGGTAATATAATTGTTCATCCCTACTACCTGATATAAAAAAACGCCGATTAAAAAAATTATTAACTCCTTGGTATAGCCGAAATCCAGCAAAGGTTTTTGCACAAAGAATAGCAGCATGCAAAAAATTACAGGCGCAGGAATCCTCAAAGTATCTGTCATGAAAATGTTAAAAGCAAGTGTGTACAGATAGAAGAGCATTAAACCATAAAAGAGGCACTTTTTAAGCAGCATAATAAAGTGGAGCTATTGAAAAATTCGTTTTATTGTAGATAGTATTATCTTCAGATCCATGAAAAGATCCTGATTGTCGATGTATTCGAGATTCTTGCTGATTTTTGATGGAACTATTACCTTGATATACATATCTTCAGGATCATCGCTGCCGGCCAGGATATCATTTTCATCAAAATATTTGATAGATGCCCAGTCTGTTACCCCCGGTTTAACACTTAATACCCGTAGTTGAGCAGGTGTATACAGGTTTACATATTTCCGTACTTCGGGGCGCGGGCCAACAAAGCTCATGTCACCTTTTAACACGTTTAGTAATTGCGGCAGTTCATCAAGTTTATATTTCCTGAGCCAGTAACCAACACTGGTGATCCGGTAATCTTTACTGCCTATGGTTAATAATCCGGCCCTGTCCGAGTTTATGTACATGGTCCGGAATTTGAACAGTTCAAACTCATTTCCATCTTTCCCAACCCTTGTTTGTTTATAAAATGCGCTTCCCCTCGAATTTATTTTAATAGCTATGGCAATTAAAATAAACAATGGCAGCAACATTATCAGTGCTATAAGTGATATGCCAATATCAAAAAGCCGTTTAGTCATAGCTCTATTTTATAATTCAACTTTTGCAAGTTCTTTACACTCATCCAGCACAGTGTTAACCGAGTTTATGACGGTTGTAATTATAAAATCAATCTGCTCGCCGGTAAGTTGAGGATAAATGGGCAGCGAGATTTCATTTGCGTAAAGAGCATAAGCTGATGGATATTGAGCGATCTTATAACCCAGATCTTTAAAAAGAGTAAGCATTGGCAGCGGGGTAAAATGTACATTGGCCATGATCCCTTCAGCCATAATACTTTCAATTATCTGGTCACGCTGTGTCTCTGATATGCCTTTGACCCGCAGGGCAAACAAGTGGTAGGATGATTCCCTTTGCTCGTTTTTTAGTGGCGGTTCAACAAACCAGTCCATTGATTTGAACCTGTTACAATATACGGATGCAACATGCTTGCGCATAGGGAGCAACCTCGCCTCATAATTTCTGAGCTGGCCGAGGCCTATCGCTGCACAAATGTCGGGCATATTGATTTTGAGGCCCATAAATAGGATATCGTATTTCCAGCCGCCGCCATTACTTTTGGTAAAGGCATCTTTGGTTTGGCCGTTAAGAGTATATAGTTTTAAATACCGGTGTTCCTCGGCCGGATTAAAGCAGGCAGGCAAATTGATGCAGATACAACCTCCTTCGGCTGTAGTGATGTTTTTTACCGCGTGGAAAGAAAATATCGATACGTCACTATACTTTGCTGCCGGCAATTCATTTATGGTTGCACCGATTGAGTGCGCTGCATCGGCAATTAAGAGGATCCTACCTAAAATCTTTTGCTTGGGACTTTCAGCAACAAATAGTTTTTTAATTTCCGGTTTATTGATAATCGCCTTTAATTTTTCGTAGTTGCATGGCCAGCCGGCTATGTCAACAGCGATAATTGCTTTTGTTTTTGGGGTTATTGCTTTGATCACAGCTTCTGTGGAGATGCAGCAGTCGTCATCAACATCAACTATCACCGGCGTAGCCCCGCAATGCAGTACACTTAAGGCGGTAGCACAATAGGTGTATGCTGGTATGATAACCTCGTCACCTTCCTTTATGCCGAACCATTTCAGCATCAGGATAGCTCCTGATGTCCAGGAGTTTACACAAACAGCCGCATCCGAAGCTGTAAGCTGCTTCATTTGCTGTTCAAGTGCGGCTACTTTGGGTCCGGTGGTTATCCAGCCAGAATTAAGCGTGTCCATAACCTCGTTTATAACAGCCTGGTCAATGTAAGGCGGCGCAAAAGAAATTTTCATATCAGGTTTAATAGAGTTAGTTTCCGGCAGGGACCCGTTCCAAAAAAGCGATTGCTTTTTGAGCGTAATCACGGGCTAATCGTTTATAAATGCAATATTTTTCAGCAAGGGCATCTGCCCAGGTATAATTTGAAAAATCGAGGTCATCCAATGAAACAAAAAGGTGATGGTTTTTTTCTATGAAAATTTCAAGCTCAGCAAACGTTTTGTCAGAACAGGTTTCGGGATGATAATTGAATGTCCAGGTGTATTTTGTTTTTTGTTCAACTTCTGATAGTTGAACAGGTACCCAATTAAAGCCAAATCTTACATAAGGTGACTTAAGCAGGCCGTCACTTATTATTTTAATGTTGGTGTATTCGTGTAAAGCAAGCAATGTATTACGGTCAAAAGTATGTGCAGGAGCAATAAAAACAGTGGGGTTGATATTTTCACGTTTGAAAATTTCTGCCGCTTTTCTTATTTTTTCTTTTTGTGTTTGCAATGGTAAGCCTGCAAATTCCGACCGGTTATTCATCTTCAGCAAGCCGGAGTTGTGATTTATGTAATAATGGTCAAAACCGTGCATGCCTATCACATAATTTTTATTTTGAAGTTCGCGCACCAACTGCCAGTAGTAAGGATTGAAATTACCGCAGGCTTTTAACTTTGGGTCTTTATTTGCCGGTATAACAGCAATTATGGGTTTTATGCCATACTTGTCAAACAGGGTAAAGAAACGTTGCCATTTTTGAAGGTTATTTGTCGGGCATAAATCATCCAAACGAATTAAGTACTGTAGCATATTAACAGTTTGATAGTTTTATAAAGCTGGTTGGCTGTTTGTTAGTTGTGCCGCTGTTGCAGTTGCAGCAACGTGCTTTTTGATTAACGTTTCCCATTCTCCCAGTATCTTATCGGGATGGTTGGTTTGAGATATGACGCGGGCCTGATTTCCAAGAGTTGTTTTTAAAACCACATCGCCGGCCAAACGGTGCATTGCATCGGCTAAATCACTTATTGATCCTCTTTTTACCAATATCCCATTTTGGCCATTGTTGATGATCTCCGAAGGTCCAAAATTGCAATCCACTGCTATGGAAGGGCATCCAAAGCTCATAGCCTCAACTAAAGCATTAGGGTATCCCTCGTTGCGCGATGGTAAGACAAACATTTCGGCCTGGTTATAATAATCCTGGAGGTTGTTTTTGCTTCCAGGTAGCAATACCCGTTCTCTTAACCCCAGATTAAAGATCTGGCAAACGAGGTTAGCACGTTCTTCGCCATCGCCAACGATTATCAGATCGACGTCGGTAAGGCCTGATTTTGCATAGGCTTCAATAAGGATATCAAAGCCTTTTACATAGGCCAAACGGCCAACTCCCAAAATAAACCTCCGACGGTGAACCTTCTCCTCTGACGGTAATGGGAAAATAGTAACAGCATTTGTTATGCGCTCGATGTTTGTTAGCACTTTAAAGTCTTTGTCCTTAAGCAGGCAGTCCTCAACTCCTTTAGCACTTACTACAACCGCTTCGGCTCTTTTATATAAGTTTAAAGCCAGTTGTTTACGCAAATAGTTAAACCTGATAACGCTTCTATCGGGCGAAGTGCGCTCTGAAACAATGTAAGGCACCCGGGTAAACCAACAGGTAATGCCAGTCCAAACATTGGCGGATGTGATAAATGATAAAGCGCACACCGGTTTTTGAGCCCGCAATAACTTGATAAGTTTAAAAAAAGTTTCGGCAATATGATATAACCTGTAAACAAACAAATTTTTTTGACGGTCAGTAAGGTAAAATACCTTAACATCATTATCAATTTCATATGCTGGAACATCATTGTTTAAAGAAATAAGTACCGACTGGAAGTTGTTTTTATTAAAATAATTAGCAAGCGAAATGATAACTCTTTCTGCTCCTCCGCCTCTAAGCGACGGAATAATGAAAAACAGAACGGGTTTTGAAAAGGGGGCGGCTTGTATGTTCATGTTAATGTTAAATGCGCTGGGCAGTTATAGCAGGTATTTTACCGTATCGTAAGCTTTACGAAACCGCTTGTTTTGTAATTCAAAAAGCAGATAGCGTTTTATGTAAAGCAGCAAAAGTTTTTTTTTAGCGATCGCGGAGTATGTGAAATTCTTGATGATTAAATTGAAATCACTTATAACCATTTCCATGCGTGCTTTGGCGTTGATCATGCTCCACACACCTCCTTCATGATTGCGGTAACAGCTCATTACCTCGGGTATTACATAAATTTTACCGCCGGTATGCTGGGTGGCCCATAGCTTAAACATTTTATCGCCGGCAAAACATTCAAAAAACCAGGGGGCAGCGAACAACTGATGAGTTTCGGGAATATTGCGATAAACAACTGTTGCCGTTTTTGTTTCTTCCTGTTTCCCCGCCAGCAAATCGGCATATGTATGTATTAGCGGTGTGGGGTTAGGATGTACGTAAAGTGTTTTGTTATTAACGTTTATCACTTTGTGGTAATGGCAGCAAATAACGAAGTCGGCATTGTTTTCTAAAAAATCAACCTGCTTTTGCAGTTTATATTCATTTATCCAGTAGTCGTCGCCCTCGCAAAGAGCTATGTACCTGCCCCTGCACTGTGTAACACAATTAATTAAATTTTTATGCGTGCCTAAGTTGGTAGGGGAGGCTATAAGCTTGATCCTGCCGGGATAGGTTTCTGAGTAAAATTTAATTATTGACTGGGTTTTATCTGTCGAGCAATCGTCGCCAATAATGATCTCAAACTTAAAGTTGGTTTTCTGCATCAAGAAGCTTCGGATAGCCTCGGAAATGAATTTTTCATGGTTGTAAGTAATACAAAGAACACTTACCATTATTTCTTCATCATTCATACCGTTCCATTTACATTCGCTGCCCTTACATTTATTTCAGATTCAATTTTATCTGTCACCAGTGTGCCAAAATGTTTCGGTTTAAAGTTGTTGTCGAAGTTTTGTGCGCGGAGCAACAACCTGCAAATAAGGTCGAGATCTGACAGCGACAGCGTATGATATAAAGGAAGACAAACCACCCGTGACGCTATGGAATCGCAAACAGGCATTGGTTGGCTTTTTACGTATGGCAATGATGACAGTGAGGGGTAAAAATACCTCCTGCAATAAATCTGTGCCAACTCTAATTTTGCTTTACTTTGATGCATGAGGGCCTCTGTTTGAAAAACGACGGGGAAATATGCATAATTGTAATCCTGTTCGTTTTCAAGTTTTTGAAACTGAACATCCAGGTTTTCCAGGCGCTGCAGATATTGCTCATACAAATACTTTCTTTTTTTAAGTATCTCGTCAACATGGCGCAGGTTGCATAAACCCATTGCTGCATGAAACTCGCTGTTTTTTGCGTTGATGCCTTCCTCCGAGAAAGTATCAACACCTGAATATCCGAAGTTGCGCATCAGTGCCATGGTTTTTAATAACTCCGGATCCTGGGTAAATACAGCGCCGCCTTCGATAGTGTGGTATAATTTGGTTGAGTGAAAGCTGGTTACGCTGATATCACCATATTCAAATACGGAGCGGTTTTTATAAAAAGTACCGAAGCAATGTGCGGCGTCATAGATCACCTTAAGGTTATGTTTATCAGCAATAGCTTGTATGGCTGTTATATCGCATGGGTTACCGAATACGTGTGTTGCCAGTATAGCCGATGTGTTGGGTGTGATGGCAGCTTCTATTTTAGCCGGATCAATATTAAGTGTCTCAGGATCGATATCCACAAATACAGGTTCGCAACCCTGCCATACAATGGTGCTTGTAGTAGCAACAAATGAAAATGGTGTTGTGATAATTTCTCCGCTTAAGTTAAGTGCTTTGATGGCCAGTTGTAAAGCTATTGTACCGTTTGTTACAAACAGCATATGACTAACGCCCAGGTATTGCTTTAACTTTAATTCGAGCGTGTTCACAAGGGGCCCGTTGTTGGTGAGCCATTGCCTTTCCCAGATACTTTTAACATAGGCTCTGAATTCCTTTTCGGCAGGGAGAAATGGTTTGGTTACTGGAATCATCTTTTTAGGATTAATTGGTTAAAATCTTTAATAGCGGAGAGCTTAATTAACAAACTGGCACCATAATAAATTGCTATGAATATTATGAGTAATATGCCAATTTGCATAGTCGGGATGAAAAAATCATTGATCACCAACTTGTCGAGAAAATAACAGCAAAGGCCAATGCCTCCGGCTAACACCACCGTAGGCAAAATATCTTTTATTTGCTCGGTAACGGGGTAGGCAATTAAACGCCCGCTGTAAATAGAGTTGATATAATAAGCTATTACGTTAAAAAATAACTGGAAATATAACAAGCCATAGATGCCGAAGGGGATAAAACACAGGATCCCGACAACGCTCAAAACTTTTTTAATAACTTCCAACTTTAAAAACAGCGCGCTTTGCCCCATCACCTTCAGCACATTTAAGTTGTATGAGTGCAGGGGATACATAATACCTCCTATACACAGCAACTGGAAAATAGGAACAGCAGGTAACCATTTATCTGTTAATAAAATATGAAACAGTGGTTTGGCAATGATACACAGCATGATGAGTGCCGGTGCATTCCAGAAAACTACCTGTTGCATGAGTCGTTTATAAACATTTTTTAACTGCACCGGATCGTCTGATATTTCTGCAAACATTGGATAGGTAACCTTATTTATAGCAGCAGAAATGTTACTTATCGGTAATTGGCTTATCGAATCGGCCCGGCTGTAGTAGCCAAGCTGGGCTGCCGAAAAGAACTTACCTATGATTATCAGGTAAATGTTTTGATAAACGGTATCAATTAAACCCGACAATGTCATTTTATAACCAAAATGAATGTGTTTTTTAAAGCATGCTTTATCAAAGATTAGTGCCGGTCGCCAGCTTGAGGTGATCCAGTGTATGGCTGTTGATAAAAATGAGGTGCATAAACCCATCCAAACAAGGCTCCAAACGCCGTACCCTAATTTTGCAAGTATGATACCTAATATTCCGCCGCCAATAGCCGATGGGATTTGAATGTTAGTTTGTTTTTTAAACTTCAGATCCTTAACCAGCAAGGTGCTTTGTACACCAAAAAACGCATTTATGATCAAAATTAAGGTGTAAACCCGCACAACAGAGGTTAACAACGGTTGATGATAAAAAGCAGCGATAAGCGGCGCTGTTATAAAAAGTATTAGGTAAAGGATACTGCTGCCAATGATATTAAAATAGAAGACAGTTGAATAATCGCGCTGACCGGCATCGGTTGTGCGGATCAGCGAAGCCGTAAGGCCGCCATCCAAAAGACTATTGCCTACCGATATAAAAAGATATAGCATAGCTATCAAACCAAATTGTGCTGGCTCCAGGATCCGTGCCAGAAAAATGGATATGCCGAAGCTTACCACTTTTGAACTTAATTGCTGCCATAGCGCCCACACTATGCCAGATACCGCTCTTTGTTTATAGCTCATAATTTTTAAAGCCGGGCGTTAACAACCTCTTCCGGTAAAAACGCCTTCAGGTCATACAATACGGCATTAGGTTTGCAAAGCGCTTTTACATTCATTTCTTTAAACTCCTCATGGGCAACCGCAAGTAAAACCCCATCATAGGTACGGGTTTTTGATTCGCCGTTTTCGCAGATGATGCCATACTCTTTTTTAGCATGTGCCGCGTCGGCCCAGGGATCATGGATATGCACTTTTACTTTGTACTCCTTCAACCGTTTAACAATGTCTATCACACGGGTATTCCTTACGTCGGGGCAGTTTTCTTTAAATGTGAAACCAAGTATCAGCACCTCACTATCTGTTATTGAAGTGCCGCGACAAATCATCTGTTTAATAAACTGATCGGCAACATATGCACCCATAGAGTCATTGATACGCCGGCCAGCCAAAATAATTTCAGGGTGATAACCTGCTTCCTGGGCCTTTTGTGCAAGATAATATGGGTCAACCCCGATACAGTGGCCGCCAACAAGGCCCGGGCGAAAATTCAGAAAGTTCCATTTAGTGCCCGCTGCCTCCAATACTTTATGGGTATCGATACCCAGTTTATTAAAGATCATGGCCAGCTCGTTCACAAATGCAATATTTATATCGCGTTGCGCATTTTCAATTACCTTAGCAGCCTCAGCTACTTTTATCGAATGCGCTTTAAATGTGCCGGCTGTAATAATTGATTGGTAAAGCTTATCTACAGTTTCTGCTGTTTCCGGAGTAGAGCCTGATGTGATTTTGCGGATTTTTGAAACGGTATGTAATTTATCTCCGGGATTGATCCTTTCAGGTGAGTAGCCTGCAAAAAAATCAACATTATAGGTAAGCCCCGATACTTTTTCTAAAATAGGCATACATTCATCTTCTGTTACCCCAGGATATACGGTTGATTCGTAAACCACGATATCATTCTTTTTTAACACTTTGCCTACAACCCTGCTGGCGTTTATTAACGGTGAGAGATCAGGTCGGTTATTTTTATCAACAGGGGTTGGCACAGTTACAATGAATATGGAACATTGCTGTAGTTTTTCAATTTCATCAGTAACGTATAAACCGGTTGCAGTTGTGCAAACAGGGGTAATTACCGCATTTAATTGATCGGAGTCGATCTCTAAGGTGTGATCAATGCCCGATTTGAGCTCATTAATGCGATCTACATTAATGTCATAGCCAATAACTTTGTATTTTTTTGCAAATTCAACGGCCAGGGGCAAGCCTACATAACCAAGACCGATAATGCCTAATTTAGGTTGGTAATTCTCAATTTTCATGATTTCTGCTGATGTTATGAACTGATAAGTTTTGGATTGAAACACGTGTTACCAAAGCGCAATTGATGGTTTCAAAAATCATTAATACATTTTTACCCTGTATCTGCAGCACCTTCCCCATTTGATTTACAAGAGCGCCATCTTTTATTTTAACTGTATCACCAACAGTGAGGTTCTTAAGGCTCACAATTTCCATGTCTTTGTAGCGAACAAGATTTGTCCTGATTTCGTCTATTACGTTGTCCCGCACTACAGCCGGTTTACCCATATAGTAAACAAAGCCTAACGCCCCCATTACGTAAAGCGCCCTTGACTGCTCATAAGCATCGACATGAACAAATACGTAGGAGCTAAACAGAGGAACACTGATCTCCTTTTTCCTGTCAGACCATTGGCTTACTACATCTCTGACCGGGCAATAGCATTCAATGCCATTTTGCTTTAAAAGCTTGTCCACCTTTTTTTCCCATCGGGGCTTGGTGTAAATAACAAGCCATTTTTTTTCATGATAATTTGTCATGCGAAATTGCGGTGTTCTTAATTGGGTTTCCATAAAATGAATAAAGTTGGATCGGGGAATTAATAAGGGCTTATTATAGCTTCGCCAACTCACTCACATGGCGCAAGTGATGATGGTTTTAAAAAATAGTAATTGAAAATTACTAACCTGGTTATCTGATTTATTACGGACGCAGCCTGTGCTGGCTGTGGCTCCGCCAATCCAGTCACATGGTTAGGCAGTTAATAAAAAATAATCGAACTAATGGTTTATAATATTCGCCGGTTTTTCCCGTTTACTATAAAATATAACAGGTGTCTTAGTCTCTCTGCGGCTTCGCCAATCCAGTCACACTGGCCAGACCGTAAAAAAGCAAGCTAACGGCTTATATCGTTCTCCGGTTACCCGGGTTATTGGTTCATAACAACTGCAACTTACGTTGCTTAAGACTCCGCCAATCCAGTCACATGGAACAGCAGTAAAACAGTCTAACTAAAAGTTTATAACACGTATTAGCATTAACCTTATGCCATTGTAAAAATGATAGCTATCAACTGCCATATGCCGATGCGTATCCATAGCCACCGTAGGCGTACGCCTCCCGGTTTTCTTTTTTCGCATCGTTAAACACTACCATAAGGTTATTTAATTTATCATTATCATAAATATCTCTGAGGATACTTAATTGCTCGGTATTGGTATAATTATACCGTACAATATAAATACTCAACTCGGCGTATTTAGCCAGGCTAAAAGCATCGGCAACGGCACCAACAGGCGATGTGTCAAGCACGATATAGTCAAACTCTGTTTTGCACCAGTTAAAAAGCAGGTCAAGCCGTTTATCTGACAATAGCTCGGCAGGGTTAATTGCTTTACTGCCGCTCCCCATTACAAAAAGGTTGTCTGATTCATTATAAGCCTGGATGCATTCGGCCGGTGAATTGGTATCACCCATTAAAAAATCTGTAATGCCCTTGGTTTGCTCCATGTTGATGTTTTTAAGCAAATCTGGCTTGCGCAGGTCAAACTCCATAATTAATACCCGTTTATTGAGCATGGCGAGCGTTAAGCCCAGGTTGATGCTAAAAAAGGTTTTGCCTTCGCCTTTCATAGACGATGTAACAAGCATGGTTTTGCGCTGCGTTCCCTGGTTCAGGAAGCCAATATTGCTCCTGATATACCTGAATAGTTCTGAAATGTTGGTATTGCTGCCGTTAGAAATTACTACAGGGCTTTGACCTTCATTATTATGGCATAATTCGCCCAGGATCTTTACTCCCTTTATATTCAACAGGCTTGATTGATTCCTGATTTTCAGGCTAAATTTATCTTTCAGGAAGATGTAAATTCCCGGCATAAATAACCCGGCTATAATAGCGAATAAATAGGTGAGCTGTTGCTTAGGAAATTCAGCTATCGGATTAGCGGCAGGTTTATCAATCAATTGCGATGAAGGAATTGTAGCTGATAACGACAACGCCGTTTCTTCTCTTTTTTGCAACAAGTACTGGTATAAATTAGTTTTTACCCCCTGTTCACGGCTCCGCTGTAAAAGCCCCCGTTCAAGCGATGGGACAGAGCGGATGCGGGAGTCATACTGGGCAGAATTTTGGCTGAGCAATTTGTGGCTGATGGAGAAGCCTTTTTTAATATTACTGAGGTTTTCCATGATATTTACACGAAGGCTGGCTATCTGGTTGCTCAGGTTTTCAATAAGAGGGTTGGCAGGGTTTGCGCTGCCCAGCATGCGGTTCCTTTCCAACTGCAGGTCGTTGAAACGGCTAACCAGTGTATTTAATGCCGGATCCTTCAATCCCATGGTACTGGGTACAGCATCATATTGGTTAGCCGAGTTTTTTAAATATGCTTCAATGGAATTCACAATACCCAACTGAGTATTTGATTCTTCAAGCAGTTGATTATATTCTGCAGATTTTGTCAGATTTACCTGTGTGCTCGCATTGATCTCTGCAGCTCCATTCCTTTGCTTGAAAGTTTCAATGTCACCTTCGGTGTATGACAGGTCCCGTTCTAAATCATGTAATCGTTTATCAATGAATAATATGGTGTTTACGGCTGTAACGTTTTTCTTAACAACGTTTTCGGCGTTATAGGTAGATATGATGTTGTTCAAAATATCAATCCCTCTTTCGGGCACAGCATCAACCAGGCTTAAGGTTAAGGTGTTTGATTCTTTAACTACAGGGTTAACCTGTAATAATCCGGCGCTGTAAGCTGCTGCCAGTCCGGTAAGGTTTTTAAATTGGATCAGTATCGGCGTGTCATTATCTGCAATGGCCGGGCCTTTTTCTACTTTAAAGGAATAATCCTTATGATTAACCAGTTGGTTATAGCTGTAAATCCATGTTTTGGTTTCCTCTTTTAACAAAAATTTACTTTGTGAATATGGCTGGATATATATTTTTTTCAAATAGCCGGTTTTCCCTATTCTCTTTACAGTAACGGTGAAAGGCCGCTCATTACCATACAGTTCTTTTACTTTAAAGCCGCTTTCATCAAAATAGGAAGTTTCCAGGTTAAGTTTTTTGAATACGCTATAAATCAAATCTTTTGATCGTAATACCTCCATTTCATTATCCACGGTTTTAGTTTCCTGAAACATGTTCAGGTCACTGAAAGCAGTAGCTTTTAAAATACCATCGCCTTTTTTATCGTCGGGGATTTGCAGTGTACTTGTTATTTTATACAGCGGGGTTACATAGTTAAGGTATGTCCAGGCTGCTGCAAAACAGATAACCATGCTTATCAGGAATAAATACCAGCCATTTAAATAAGGCTTAATGTTGTTCCTGAACTTGTTGCCCGGCAAAGGTTCTTTTAAAATAAAATTATTATCCATGTCAGCTATTCTTAGGTATCTTTAAAACTGTATTTTATCTTCTTAAAAGTACTGCCGCCAATACGGCCAATGCCGAAATTGAGGCTACTACTATTGGTGCTAAGCGCGTGCTTTGGCTATACTCAACCGCCTTTGATTTGTCGGGCTCCACATAAACAATATCATTTTGTTTAAGGTTGAAGTAAGGCGAATCCATTGATTCAACTTTATTAAGGTTAAGGCGGTTCATTGTTCTGCGTCCGTTTTCTGTGCGGATCACCAATACATTTTCCCTGCGTCCATAAACTGTCATATCCCCTGCCATACCTAATGCTTCAAGTAAGTTTACATTTTCATCAGTTATTATAAATGTTGATGGTTTGTTAACCTCGCCTATCACGCTTATTTTAAAATTTAAAAGTTGGATGTCAACTACCGGGCTTTTAACAAAAGCCGATAGCTTTTTAGCTATTTCAGTCTGTGCTTCCTCAATGGTTTGCCCTTCAATTTTATAGTCACCTATAAGCGGTAAATTCACAAATCCATTTTCGTTTACTTTATATCCGCCGCGGGTTGATTGATTGTTTAAGCCTACATTTTTGTTACCATTAAACAACATGTTCGATTCGGGATTTAAGCTGGTAACAGTTACATTTAAAATGTCTTTCTGATGAATGACTACTGTTCCGCTTGTATTGTTATTTGCTGCACCTGTATTTGCCATGTTGCTGAAGTAAACAAGATCCCGACTTCCGGCACATCCGGTTATCAATAGCAATGTTGTAATGAAACAGTATATATTAATTTTTTTCATCATCAATAGTTTAAGAGAGTTTAGGGAACTATTTTGAACTGGTTTATTTGGTTAGTCAAATTTATCTATTTGGGCATCGATAGTATACGGTTTTAGTCGATTGCCGTTTTTTTGTAAACCTGTATCTTAGTCTTTACAGAACATGTAAAGCAGTAATGCAGGCATGTGTAAAGGGATGAGAAAAAAGTGTCTGAGTTGGGAATTTGGGGCTACACGTTCATATAATAGTGGTTACACCCAGAAATAACAGCACATAAAAAAAGCAGGCCTGAGCCTGCTTTTTTTATGGAGTTTGTTGGTTAATTATTCCAAATTATTCTACTGTAACCGATTTAGCCAGATTACGGGGCTGATCAACATTACAGCCCCGTTTTACGGCTATATGATAGGAGAGAAGTTGTAGCGGGATAGTGGCCAGCAGTGGTAAAAAGGCTTCGTCGGCATCGGGTATTTCAATGCAGTAATCGGCCATGTTTTTCACTTTAACATCACCACGGGTAACAATAGCTATTACTATTCCTTTCCGGGCTTTAACCTCCTGTATATTGCTGATCACTTTTTCATACGATGAGTTTTTTGTGGCGATGAAGATCACCGGCATCTGCTCGTCAATTAACGCAATTGGCCCGTGCTTCATTTCGGCGGCGGGATAACCTTCGGCATGGATATAGGAGATCTCCTTCAGTTTTAAAGCTCCTTCCAAAGCAACCGGGAAACCGAAACCACGCCCTAAGAACAGGCAGTTAGGGGCATTCTTTATTTTGCAGGCAATGTCTTCAATCAATTCATTATCCTGCAGCAGCGTTTGTATTTTATCGGGTATGGTATCAAGCTCCGTTAATAAATTGGTGAGCCTGCCTGGTGTTAAAGTACCTTTGTGCTGCGCAATATATAAAGCAATTAAAGTTAAAACAGTAACCTGCGCTGTAAAGGCTTTTGTCGAGGCAACGCCTATTTCCGGGCCGGCATGGGTGTAAACCCCTGCATCAGTTACGCGCGGAATTGAAGCGCCAACAACATTGCAGATCCCCAGGATAGTTGCACCCCGTTCTTTAGCTATTTCAATGGCGGCTAATGTATCGGCAGTTTCTCCCGATTGGGATACCGCCATTACAATATCCTTATCAGTAATTATGGGATTACGGTACCTGAATTCGGAAGCATATTCAACTTCTACCTTAATGCGTCCGTATTCTTCAATAAGGTATTCGCCTGTTAGGCCGGCATGCCACGAGGTACCGCAGGCAATAATAATTATCCGCTCGGCATTTTTAAGCTTGTCGGTATATTGTTTAATGCCACCTAACTCAACCTTGCCTTCAAGCGGAAAGATGCGACCACGCATGCAATCCCTTATAGAACGCGGCTGCTCAAAGATTTCCTTCATCATAAAGTGCTCAAAGCCGCCTTTTTCTAACGATTCAAGTTTTAATTCTAACTCCTGGATCAATGGGGTTTGAACAACATTGTCAAGCTTCTTTATTAAAAGCCCACTGGGTTTAACCTGTACTATTTCGTTATCTTTTAAATACACTACGTTTTTGGTGTACTCGATAATAGGAGTGGCGTCTGATGCAATAAAATACTCGCCATGGCCAACACCAATAACCAATGGACTGCCTTTTCGGGCGGCAATCAGCTGATCGGGGTTTTCCCGGTCCAGGATAACTATAGCGTAAGCACCTATCACTGTATTTAAAGCCAATCGGACAGCCTCCAGTAAATCAGTTTGTTCGATATTTTGAATTTCCTCAATTAAGTGGATCAGGATTTCTGTATCTGTTTCACTTTTAAAGGTATGCCCACGGGCAAGTAGTTCTTCTTTAAGGATCAGGTAATTTTCGATGATCCCGTTATGGATAATGTGCAGGCGGTTATCGTTTGAGCTATGCGGATGCGAATTTGCATCAGATGGGGCGCCATGTGTGGCCCACCGGGTATGTCCTATTGCAACATGCCCGCTTTTGTCTTTATCTGCTGTGTGAGCCTCAAGACACGCCACTTTTCCGGTTTTTTTATACACATTGAAGCCTACATTATTTATGATAGCAATACCGGCGCTATCATAACCACGATATTCTAATCGTTTGAGGCCGTTCAACACAACGGGCCACGCATCTCTTGATCCGATGTAACCAACAATTCCGCACATAGTTTTAGGTCTTTAAATGATAAATTAAGTTTATTTGTTACTTGGTGAGTAAAATTATTTAATTGACTATCAATAAAGTATGAGCTAAGTTCAATTGCCCGTAAATTGTAAATCTGACGCCATTTTACACGTTTAAACTGTAAAAGGATATAAATCGCTTTACATTTTAGTTGTTGTGTTATATGATAAGCCGGTTAAAGATTTTTTATCAAATGGTTGGAGAATCAGTTCACTTTGGGGTTACAGTGCATGTATTCCTGAACTTGCAATGTGCTGATCAGATTTTGGCTGTGAAGTTTGTTGCGTGATTTTACAGAATGATTTACGATCGCAGTGTCGCTATTTTATATCATTTTATTTTCAGTTAGGTTTAATTAACCAAAAAGAACCTGGCGATGATATTTAACTCATTTACTTTTCTGCTGTTTTTTCCTGTGGTAACGGCTTTATATTTTCTTGTGCCCCACAAATTTAGGTGGCTGCTGCTGCTTATAGCAAGCTGCTATTTTTATATGTTCTTTAAAGCCATTTATATCCTTATCCTGTTTTTTACAATAATTATCGACTATACCGCGGGCATTTACCTGGAAAAAGTTAATGACCTTAAGAAGAAGAAGCTTTTGTTAATATTAAGTCTTACGGCAAATATTGGCGTACTGGCGGTATTTAAGTATTTCAATTTTTTTAATGCCAATTTATCGGGATTGCTATACTGGATGGGGTACACTAACCCGATTCCGTTTTTACAGATCCTGCTTCCGATAGGGTTGTCATTTCACACTTTTCAGGCCATGAGTTATACTATTGAAGTTTACCGGGGCCATCAAAAGGCCGAACGTCATTTCGGTATTTATGCTTTATACGTAATGTTTTATCCGCAATTAGTTGCAGGCCCAATTGAACGTCCTCAAAACCTGTTACCACAATTTAAAACCGAACATCATTTTAATGCCCTGGATGTTTCTGAAGGGTTAAAACGAATGCTGATCGGTTTTTTTAAAAAGGTTGTTGTTGCCGACAGGTTATCTATATATGTAAAAACTGTTTTTAACAATTATCCTGAACATGGCTCGGCCACAATTGTGCTTGCTTCATTGTTTTTTGCCGTCCAGATCTATTGCGACTTTTCGGGCTACTCGGATATTGCGATAGGCAGTGCCAGGGTGATGGGCTTTAAACTGATGGAAAATTTTAAACGACCTTATTTTGCAAAAAGCATAAGCGAGTTTTGGAGCAGGTGGCATATATCACTTTCTACGTGGTTTAAAGATTATGTGTATATACCCTTAGGAGGCAACCGGGTTAGCAAAGGCCGGTTGTATTTAAATTTATTCACCGTGTTTATGATCAGCGGTTTGTGGCATGGCGCCAATTGGACATTTATTGTTTGGGGCGCTTTACACGGGTTTTACCTCATTTGCGGAATGGCAACGCAGAAGTGGAGGACGGCAACAGCAAGTAAATTAGGGTTAGGCAGCGGAGTATTTGCCAATTTCTTAAATATATCTTTTACAATATTCCTGGTTACTATAAGCTGGATCTTTTTCAGGGCTGTATCATTAGAGCAGGCCTGGGGTTTGTTAAAAGGTGTTTTTATTTATAAACCCGGCTTTTTCATAGGCGAACCTTCTTATTTTCTGTATGACTTGATGGCTATAGCCGCCTTGTTTTTTTACGAAATAAAGCAGGAATATGGCCATCATTCATTACGGTTTCTTCACAATGAAAATTGGGGGATCCGGATGGCTTCCTATTTAGGGTTGGTTTTTATAATCCTGTTGTTTGGCGTTTTTGACGGCGGACAATTCATTTATTTTCAGTTTTAGATTATGAAGCAGTTGAAAGAAAACAGCAATAAGTTTTTTATCAGGTTGCTATTGATGATTGTGGCTTTTGTGGCTGTTGATCAGGCAGCCGGTATGTTCCTTTATTATTTTTTTACACACCAGGTTTCCGGCGAATACGCTGTAGCTAATCACGTTGTGTATAATTTAAATGAAGATGTGTTGGTTTTGGGAAGCTCAAGAGCTTCACATCACTATAACTCATCGCTTATAAAGGATGGTTTACACCTAAGTTGTTTTAATGGCGGCCGGGATGGCGAAGGGCTTTTATATAGTACAGCAATTTTTGAACTGGCATTACAGCACCACGTTCCTAAGGTTGTTGTATTAGATGTAACCAGCGATGTGTTAAGTGAAAAGGAAGATGAAAAGAACAGGCTTTCCATTTTACTGCCTTATTTAAAACAATCGGATGTTATCGGCAATATGATTGAAAAGAAAGACCGGCTGGAGCTAATAAAAAGCCATCTTCAAACATACCGCTACAATGGCCAGGTGGTTTCTATATTTCAGCATTACTTTTTATCATCAGGAAACACTGTCATGGGCTTTAACCCTTTAGATAATAAAATGGACGTCAGCCGGGTTTCAACCCATACATCGCTTAAGCCATATTCAGACAGCATATCGGCCGATAATGTAAATGCACTGGATTTGTTTATAAATGAATGTAAGCGGCAAAAAATTCAATTGTTTGTTTTTGTATCGCCAAGGTATAACGATGATACCCAACAGAATTCCTATTTAAAATTGAAAAGTACTTGTAACAGTAACAAGGTTGTTTTTCACGATTTTACCAACGATGTATATTTTAAAAACCCGGAATACTATTCGGACAGGGCGCATTTAAACGGCAGAGGAGCCGATTTGTATACAGATACTATCGTGGCTTTTATGAAAAAAAGATTAAGCCCTGTAGTTAACGATCAATACCTCAGTAAAAACTAAAATCCGGCATTTCAAAATTCACACAGCACTGTGCCATCAGAAGCCATAAAAAAAGGCCGCCTTATGAAAAATCATAAAGCGGCCTTTTGCTTAACTACTTAAGTTGAATAAATAATTTGATTAATTAACTGTTTTAACACCAGCGCCTGCTGTTACTACTGCCGGAACATTTGCAGCAGCATCAAGCAATGAAGTGTAAGCGTATGACGGTACCCAACTTGATAGAGATGAGGTAATGTCGTTTTTACCGCAATTAGAATAAACGTTAGTTGTTGTACCGCTGAAGTAACCTACAGGGTCGCCATCTAAGTTAGTAGTAAGTGGTTTTTTACAGCCTGAGAAATACTCATTATCTGTTCTTACTGTACCACCGTACCTTGCGCCGATAGAATAACCGTCATTGTTTAAGTGGTAGTTGTTGTACATGTGGATGGTACCGAATACCAAAGTTGGCTCCCTTTCAGACACATTGTACCAGTAGTTGTGGTGCAATGTAACGTGTAGTTTGCCGGTGTTGGCTGTAACAGCATCGCTTGTTACCGAACCAATAAGCAATGACAGGTAGGTGTCATGGAATTTGTTCCATGAAATGGTTACGTAGTCAGAACCTTCGGCAACACCGATGTCTTTACCCCAGTAATCCCAGCCATGGCTGCGGTCTGTTGCAAAATCGCAATGGTCAATCCAAACGTGGTTCGACTGGAATTTAACGTAAACACCGCATTCGGTTACGTAGTTTCTAAACGTAACGTTTTGGATAATGATGTTGCTTACAGTGAACAGGTAAAGGTTAAGGCTTGATAAAACGGCGCCGGTTTTACCGATGATGGTGGTATTTGAACCAACATACACAGGAGTTACGCCTGATCCGCTAATTGTTCCGGAAACATACACAATCTTGGGCGAATTGCCTGCCACCGCAGATTTGAACGCGGCCAATGTGTTTACAGTTACCGTGGTACCGCCTTTACCACCGGTTGTAGTACCGTTAACGGCAGCGTAACCGGTTAATACTGTACTTAAAACGGAGCCCGATGCGGTTGTTGTTGAAGTACTTGTAGCCGGAGCGGTTGTGGTGGTAGTAGTTGTTGTACCGGTAAGGGTGTAAGTGTACTTTCTTCCGTTTGTCAGAGGGCTGCTATTGTCGGAAGTTGAGAAGTACAATCCGGTATCCCAGTGGCTGTAACGACCTTTACCAAGGGTCCTGATGTCACTGTGAACAGAATGAGCCGGACCTAACGCAACACCATTTTCATAAAGTTGGAGTGTTGACGCTGTTGGCTGCGTGTTTGAATCGCCGCTTACCTGAACGGGGCTGAATTTGTAAGCGTAACCTTCATCTAACCGGATTGAAGATGTGGCCATCGTGTAGACGGTGGGGGCTGTTGTTGCCAGGCTTTTGCTGGCGTTTAAATCATTAATTGGAACGGTTACTGGTTGGTCTGCATTTTTGGAGCAACTTCCGATGAGGATAATTGCGCTCAGTGCCAAACTGCCAAAAGTCATTTTTTTTAAAGATTTTGTTTTTTGCATGTTATAATTTTTAATTAAGCCCTCGAAACGTGGTCTTATATTAAAAATTACCGTTAATTTTTTCCTAAAGATATAGACTAAAAGCTTAAATAGTTCAAAAACGCCGATTTCACTATCTATGCGTGTGAAATTATGTGTATTTGTGACACGTATAGTTGTGAAGTATTTCACACTTCATGACATTTGCATGACAATTTTAGTTCGGAAGAAAAAACAATTTTCGTCGATTATTGTCTTACTCCACCTCAAAACTAAGTTTTGCCCAGTATTTTTAACTTGCAATTAAAGCATTAAATTGTGAAAGCAGCTTTACAAAAAGTTGGCGCTTAACGTGGTCACTATCGCGCTTTTCAATATTCTTATTGAATTTTAACTTCTCCTTCAAACGATTTCACAAATAATTTTGGAGAAAATGATGACATAAATTCTTCGGCTTTGAGTACCATATCCATTGAGCCAATAAATATGGAGGATCGCTGGTGTAGTTCCTTTACTTCAATTTCCATAATTCTTTTGTATCCGTCTGATGCTTTGCCGCCGGCTTGCTCAATAATATAAGCCATAGGGTTACACTCGTAAATCAGCCGCAGTTTTCCCTTTTTTGCGCCTGTAGTAGGGGGATAAATAAAAATTCCGCCTTTTATTAAGGTCCGGTGTATATCCGCAACCATCGATCCTGTATACCTGGAAGTATATGGTCGGTTAGTATCCGGATCTTCTACCTGGCAATATTTGATATATTTTTTTACCCCATCCGGAAAATGAATGTAATTGCCTTCGTTTATTGAGTAAATTGTTCCTGCTGCCGGAACAGTCATGTTAGGGTGCGAAAGACAAAACTCACCGATTGAAGGATCAAGGGTAAAGCCATTAACACCCTTGCCTGTGGTATATACAAGCATCGTTGAAGATCCATAAATGACATATCCTGCAGCCACCTGCTCGGTACCAAGCTGTAATACATCTTCGTTTGTGGAATGTTTCCCTGTGTCTGATTTTCGTCTGTAAATAGAAAATATGGTTCCTACGCCTACATTGACATCGATATTGGATGATCCGTCTAAAGGATCAAGTGCAACAACGTAGTTTGCTTCTTTTGAAATATCCGAATCTATAACCAGGTATTCATCATTTTCTTCCGAAACAACTATACAGCATTCCCCGCCGCTTCTTAATGCTGCTATAAACTGCTCATTGGCATAAATGTCCAGCTTTTTTTGTGACTCTCCCTGAATATTGGAGGAGCCAGCATCACCTAAAATATCAACAAGGCCGGCCTTGTTAATTTCCCTGTTTACTATTTTGGCGGCGATCCCAATATCACGAAGTAGCCGAGAAAGCTCGCCTTTGGCATAAGGAAAATCTTTTTGCCGCTCAATAATAAATTGTCCAAGAGTTTTAAATGCCGTCATATTTTTCGATGTTTAATGTGTTTAACCCGGTAGCTTAAAAGAAATTGGTTAACAGAATACTTACCGATTACCAATTATAACATGGTATTTACATATTGCACCCACAATGCTGTTAATTATTTACGCAAACGTTTGCGTTTTTGCTTGGTTAACCAATTTTATGGAAATGTTATTTTTAATTGATAAACAGTCTGTTAGCATAGCTTCGCGTGGTGTATTTTTAAGCTATCGTGTTAATCGGGGATAATCAGCTACCTTGTTTTCGAGGATAGTAGCATCAACAGGTTAGGAGTTGATCCTACCTAAAATAAAAGCCGGATAAGCTGAAAGGACAGCCTTGTTATAGAAGCTGCCCATCTTAATTTGGAGGTAATTAATGCAATTCAGCCTTTTATGTTAAGCATTTATTAAGTTTGGGTTATCTAATAGTTTTAGGCTCTTTTATTCAATTTTTCTCCAGTTTTCAGCGGGTTTCTTTGCGGAAAATTAAACCCGTTGTTCATGAAATACACCTACTTTCTTAACAGGCTATTGTTTTTATTTTCAATATGCCTGCTATTTTCCGTTTCGGCTAATGCCCAAACCATAAGGGGAAAGGTAACCGATACTAAAACCGGCGAACCCCTTACCGGAGCAACAGTTCACTTAACCCAGGATGGGGTTAGCAAATTTGTTGCGGTTAACCTTAATGGCGCTTATAGCTTTAAAAATTTAAAGAATGGGCCATACAAAATACAGGTAAATTATGTTGGTTACGGCCCTTCTAAAGTTAGGGAGGGCAATATTACATCGGTCAATGAAGTCATTACGGTAAACGTGGCCTTGCAGGACGCCGATATGCAGATGACAGAAATACAGGTTAAAGCCCAGACAAACAAAGAATCCGATGGCGCTGTACGCAGTATTGAAAAAAACACACCGATGGTTATCAACGTACTTTCGGCAAATACCATTAAGTTATTGCCCGATGTTACGGTGGCTAACGCTTTGCAGCGTGTTAGCGGTGTAACCATTCAGCGTTCGGCAAGTGGCGAAGGTCGTTACGCTATAATTAGGGGTATGGACCAGCGTTACAACTCAACATTGGTAAACGGTATTAAAATACCAAGCCCGGATGCTCAATACCGGTTTGTGCCTATGGATATATTCCCTTCAGAAATGCTGGAAAGACTTGAAGTGATCAAAGCGCTTACCCCAAGTATGGAAGGCGACGCCATTGGCGGTGTAATGAACCTGGTGATGAAAAGTGCGCCAAGCCAGTTTACTTTCAGCGCTAACGTTTCGGGTGGTTTTTCTACCCTGTTTTCATCAAGCAGGCCATTTGTTGGTTTTAGCGCGTCTCCTAACAGTAAATCTCCGGCAGCAATCAATGGTAACAGCTATGCCGCTACCTATGCCGATTTTAGCAATAAGGCGCTTACAAGCGATAAAAATATTTCAACTCCTTTTAGCTCAACCGCCGGCCTCACTATTGGTGATAGGTTTTTGAATAAAAAATTAGGCGTTATTGTATCTGCAAGTTATCAGAACATATACCGTGGCTCTAACTCAAAGCAGCTTACCCCAAATGCGCAGCCTTCGGCTATCCCGTTGCCAAACTCGCCGCAGTTTTCTGATGCTTATGACCGTACTTATTCAACCCAAACAGAACGCGTAGGTATCCACAACAAAATAGATTACGCGATTAACGACAAAAACAAGATCTCGTTATACAACCTATACATTCATCAAAGCGAATTTGAATCGCGCTTTACTTCTGACACCCTTGGTTTGGGCTTAAACTCAACCGGCTTAAGCAAGCAGATCACCATCTCAAACAGGAGTATGCTAACTAAGCAAAATATCTATAACTCAACCTTGCATGGTGATCACTGGCTTGGCAATGAGTGGCGTTTAAACTGGGACGGAGTATATTCCGAAGCTACCAGGCACCAGCCGGATAGAACCGAGTTTTTTTATGATGCTAATAAAACCCTCAATAACTCAGGAACAGTTACTGCCGAGGTTGACAATAATACCCAGTTAGATCATCATTGGGAAAATAACCGCGATAAAGACATTTCGGGGTATGCTAATCTGATCTATACTCCTAAAATTGCCGGTAAAGATGTTGAGTTTTCTGCAGGTGGTTTATATCGCCATAAAGTGAGGGATGCTGATTATATCACTTATTCATTAACCGGTGGTAAATCAACCTTGTTCAATAATAATTTCGACGCTATCCCTTTTGCATTCAATTCGGCTGCTGATGGTATCGGTGCCAATAACCCCGATCTGCAAAATAACTACCACGTAACGGAAAATGACAATGCCGAATATTTACAGGTTAAGTTTGATCTGTTGCCGAAACTGCAGGTATTAGGCGGTGTGCGAATCGAAAATACCGATTTGACCTACAACACCCAATCGCCCGAAACGGTTACACAAAGAAGCGGTAACATTAAATACACCGATGTATTACCAAGTATCCACTTAAAATACCAGTTAACAGATAATCAAAACATCCGTGCATCGTACTTTGCGGCAATCAGCCGTCCGGGCTTTGGTGAGCAGGTGCCATATAAAGTTACCGGCGAATATTATGACCAGGTAGGTAACCCATATTTAAAGCATATCACTGCCGATAATTACGACGTACGTTATGAGTTTTTCCCTGGCGGTGCCGATCAGTTATTGTTAGGTTCTTTCTACAAAAAGATCTATAATCCAATTGAGTACTTTGTTGTGCGCAATGGCGGTCCGAGTGATCAGGTTATTAAACCACAAAACGATGAGGGTGATGCTACCAACTATGGTTTTGAAGCTTTGGCTACTAAATTCTTTGGTGTGATAGGCTTTTCAATCAACTATACTTATACCCACTCAAGGATAACCACCAACAAATTGCTTTACTCAAAGGATCCTACACTGGGTTTACAGCAAACCAATGTGAATCAAACGCGCCCGCTGCAAGGTCAGGCAGATCATGTGGGTAATGCATCTGTACTGTACAAAAGCGCGAAGTTAGGTTTGGATATGCAACTGGCTTTTGTTTACACCGGCGAGCGTTTGGCGCAGGTATCACCATACTATAACCTCGATTTTTATCAGCATGCCTACAACCAGTTAGATTTTTCTTTCGAAAAAACTATCGCCAAAAGATTTTCTTTCTATGGCAAGGTTAATAATATCACCAACGCGGCCAGCAAAATCTATTTGAAATACCCGCATGGTAGTCTTGATGCAAAGCAGCAGGAGTTTTTAGGCAAACAGGACATTGCAGGTCAAACGCTTGTACAAAGCGACTATTACAAAACCCTATTCCTCGGTGGTTTCAGGTATAAATTATAATAAAAGCAACAATGAAAAAATATATAATCCCAGTTATTTGTATCCTGATGGCCGCCACATTTACCGGTTGCCAGAAATGGAAAGGTGAGCACATGGACATTTATAGCTATACACCGCCGGCTGCAAACCCGGTAAGTGATAAGGCTCCCCTTTCATGCAGCTCAAGCGGTTCAACAGTAATCCCGGTAAAAGGTACCATGCTTACCGGCAAAACATACACCGTTGAAGACGGTTGTGATTTGGTGATCAACCCAACTGATACTTTATTATTGCAGCCTGGCGTTACATTGAATATGGGTGCAGGAAGCAGTCTGATAGCGCTTGGTACCCTGGTGAGTAACGGTTCAAAAAATCAGCCAAACTGGATCACCGTTCCTGGTATTGTGAAAAATGATGCGCCCGGTGGCCTTACTGCTGCTGCCGATCCTGCATACGCTGGTAAATGGAAAGGTATTATTGGTGGACCAACCTGTAATTTATTAGTGCTAAGATGGACACACGTGGAGTATGCAGGCTTAACCGAGGGCAAAGCCACGTCAACCATTGCAGGTTCGGGTACAGGCAACCAATACAGTATCTTATTTGCCAACTATAAAGGCAGCTTCATAATGGAAGATTCCTGGTTATACGGTGGGGTGGATGACCCTGTTAGGATCTCAGCAGGTAAAATAGCTATCTTCAGAAATACCTTTGAAAAAAATGGTGTCAGCGGCGGTGACTGTTTAAATGCCAAAGGTGGTACTGTTGGTACCATGGCCTACAATATGTTTATCGGTACCGCAACCAATGGCCAAAAAGCATCAAATAAAGGTCAGGCAACTGGTGCCCCGCAAACCAATATTGTAATGTATAATAACACCTTTGTTAGCGGTGGTTATCGCCAGGTACAAAGCGGTCGTGGTGGTTGTATCAACTTTGAAGAAGGTGCAGCGGGTATGTATTATAATAACGTAGCTATTAACTGTAAGTTTGGCTATCGTGTGGTAGGCAGCCCGGTTGCCGATGTTGCCCACCTTTCATACGGTAATAACTATCAATGGGCTGATTCATTAAATGTAGCTAACCAGTTTTACCCAACAGGTTATATCACGCAGCCACAAAGCACGGATATCCCATCAATCACAACATCTGCAAAATACCTGCCTTCAAATTATACTTTAGGCTCTATTTATGACGGTAGTGATGTTGTTCAGAAAAACAACCCCATGTTCCTGAACTTCCCGCTTCCAACGGTAGGTCATCCGTTGTACCAATATAACGCCATAGGTAACTTTAACTTCCGTTTGCTGGCCGGCTCGCCGCTTATCGGTAAGGGTAACACTACCATTAAACCGTTAATTACGGTACCGCTTGATAAGGTTTATGGCTTATCTGACGCAACATTACCTGGTACCGATCTTGGTGCATACCAGTTAAATGGTTCAGGAAATCAACACTAAATAATAATATTTACTCTTCAGGAATAGCCGGAATTAATCCGGCTATTCTTTTTTATACGCTCAAAAAAAATGAAAAAGTTTATTTGTATACTTTGCCTATCAGTCATATCGTCGCTAACAGCATTATCGGTCAATGGACAATCAGCTGATTTAAAGATTGTGTTTATCCGTCATGCGGAAAAACCACTTAAAGGGGATAATCTGAACTGCCAGGGAATAAACAGATCGTTAAAATTACCGGCTGTAATAACAGCTAAATTTGGTGTGCCTGACAAAATATTTGTGCCTGGTTTGGGGTTAGGAGAGGCTACCAAACATTCCAGGATGTTTCAAACAATTGTGCCGCTTGCCGCCAAGTACAATTTAACGGTAAACAGCTCCCGCACGGAAAAGGACTCGTTAGGTTTAGCCGCCGATTTAAAAAGTCGTACAGGTGTGATACTCGTAGTATGGAAACATGGGGGTATAGCGACAATTGTACGTTCATTAGGGGTGAAGCAGGATAACCTGAAATGGCCTGATGATGATTATGATAGCATCTGGATTGTCAACTTCAAAAACGGTGAAGCTGTTCTTACCCGCGATAGGGAAAATATCGATCCTGGAAAAGATTGTAATTTTTAATTGTTACTATAAGGTTCCGGCTGTAGCCGGAACTTAGTTTAAAAATCCGGGGCGAAACTAAATTTAACGCCATATTCCGCAGCCCCCGGATGGTCAAGGTAATTAAACCTTTTGATCCCGTCTATCCGCAAAAACTTAAAGATATTACCTATCCCTACTCCGGCTTCTATATAAGGTTTAGTGCCTAAAGCATAAGTGCCATTTGCCCCGTTACCACCTACCGGGAACCGGAACAAGTTAGGTGAATAAAGTGGATTATTTTCGTTGCGCAAGCCGCCGAATAGTATTTTGGCTGATAGAAATTCCCTCCATTTCAGGTGTTTTATCAATGGGAATTTATTCAGCAAAAAGCCGCTGAAGCTATGGGTTAAGTTAATACCCGCATAATGATCGCTTACAAACTCAAGGTAGGTTTGCTGGTTATAGGCATCCTCATCATAGGCGAGTGACTGGTTAGCCGGGGCCAGATTGAGGAGTGGAAATGGCACTTTACCCACTAAATAATTTCCAAGTACAGTAATATCAGTATAACCAAGCTGAGACAGGTAAAACCGTTTGAAAATGCTTGCTTTAACACTGGTGAAATCATATTCACCATTGAACAGGCCTTTAAAGCCATGATTGATCTGCAAATTCATGATCGGGTATTTGCTGTAGATGGTGCGGCGGTATACCGTTCCCTGTAAAATTTGCTCATGCGGTGCATACCTGAAAGCGAGGTTCAACTCGCTGGTAGTAATGTCATGAACCATAGTGTTGGCATCATCATTATATTGAAACACTAATGCCGCGGCGGGGCGCTGGTTCCAGTTTCTAAACGCGAGATCGAACGAAAAATGGTTTTCACAGTCCTTTACATATTCAATTTTAGCGATCTTACTATAAAGCCAGTATATTGTTTTCCCTGTTGAAAACGATGCAAGCGCGGCTTGCTGATTGATAGTAGAAAGGTCCCTCCCCGGTACGTTTACATCATTTAAATAGCTTGCCTTAAGGTAGTCATTAGGGTAGCGGTAAAAAGGTGTTTTATTGAATGAGTAGAAAGTTGCGATATTGTATTTATAAGCCTTATCGCGAGTACCATAGGCGCCAAATCCTTCAAAATAAATTGATTTGCTTAAATCGGTGGTGGTACGTCCGCCAATCTGAAAGCGGGAGCCTTCCTGGCTGTCCCGGGAATAAAATGTGCCAATGGGGCCTATCAGCACCGGCCCCGCCTTGGCATAACCTCCGGTAAACGTAGCTGCAAACCAGGTTGCCCGTTTAAATTGCGGCATTTTTTCTAACCGGGAGATGCGCGGGTACATCTTCGACTGATGATCGGTTAATGTATCCGGCCGGTTACGAGCCCAGTATGAGGTGTCGGGCTTGTCTGCATCGGGAGCTATCTGCAATTCTTTGCCCTCATAAAATGTGGCAGGAAGCGGTTTGCCTGCTATATAGTTAGAGAAGATTACCGTTCGTTCGCCCATTAACCCCAAGCCTTTGTTTTTTAAAATCCCGAAATCGGCTTTAACATCGCTTTTGCTTAAAAAATACCGGCCGTTAGGATTCTGCTCAAAATCAAGCGTGATCTTGAGTGTTCGCATGAAGTTAATATTGATCTGTTTGTTCACATTAAGTTCACAGCCCCGTACGGCATAGTTGCCCGTCATACTTACAAGCAATTTACCTTCAAAAAGCAAGTCGCCTTTGGTACGCGGTGTAAAGCTTAATTCAATCAGTTTTTCCTTAGCAGTTTGTATGGTATCGGTAATAAAAAATTTGTAATAATTAGGAGAGTGATCTGCAATAGGGCTCAGAAACTGGTTGGTGATGATAAAAACATTGTTATCATAAATATCGATTACATTACCGTAAAGGCGGTTCATATAAACATCAAGGCCTGCCGTATCAATAAATTTGAGGATGTTGGCTTCTTTTTGCGCTTTGAGCATACTGATGGATTTAGCCGGATTTTTGCGATAATAGTTTTGATATTGTTTTTCGCTGAGATAAGCGGGGAGCAACACCTGGGTTTGCCCGTTATCTTTTACAGTATCAAGCATAAACTTGTACATCTTAAAGTAACGGCTGTTCATCAGTTTAGCAGGGACGTCGATAAATGACAGATTGATGCGTTCATACTGGTCATATTGCAGGTAATCGGCGCTTTCCATGCGGTTTTGCTTTTTATGGTCAATAACCTGCTGAATGAGCTCGACTGCCGGGTTCCCTTTATTACGGTATCGTTGTTTCTTTCCGGAAACAACCTTAACTTCTTTAAGCTGGGTTTGACTGTCATGTAACCTGATGTGCAGAACGTTTACCTGTCCAGGTTTAATCACTTTTGTAACGGTTTGATAGCCAATATAAGAGAAGGTAACGTGCGTAAAAGCTCCCGGGGCGTTTAACTCAAATTTCCCATCCGGATCTGCAATGGTTCCGTACTTGCCGCCAACAACTTTAACATTAATACCCGGAAGCGGCTGCCCGGATGCGTCATCTATCACTTGTCCTTTAATGCTCGTTATTACCTGAGCTGATGGTTTTTTAACGCTGTCTGGTTGTTGTGCTGTGCTGCACAACGGAAACAACATAAGGATAAGCAATGGAGTTAAAAGATTAGAGAATAGCAGTCTTGTTGAGTTTGACGTTCGGGAATAAATCTCAAAAGAGGATAGCAAATTGTGGTAGATTAAGGGTACAAAAAGTGTTCAGTTTTATTCATATTCCGGGCGTGTGCCCGGAATATGCTTTTCAATTGTTTTAAACGTACAAATTAAATTTGAATTGTTACAAAAGATAGTATTATTTTAAGATTAACAGGATTGTGACGGCTATATTTAATCAATTTTAATAAACTTTCCTTTTTCGTCAAATAGCAGATCTTTCCCTTTTATTTCTGCCCCAAACATTTTTTTGCCGGCTGCATTGGTTACACGCCCGGCTTCTTTAATTTTTGTGCCTTTATAATTTGTTTTAACGTATTCAATAACGGCAAGAGGCAGTTGGTTAACCGATATGGCATCCACCTCTTCCACAAAGTCGCCTTTGGGGGTAAAAGTTACCGAAATATCCTCACCAGATTTGCCTCCCCAGTTGGCTTCATAATTTCCTTTCTCCTTTTCCCAGGTTACTTTGGTTGCATTTGGATATTTTTTGGCGAGGCTTTGTTTCACAGCTGCTGGTACTTCTAATGCGTTGGCTGCTTTTGCTGCAATTCCGATACTGAACAGGCAGGCAGTTGCGGATAATAAAATGGCCTTTTTCATAGGTGCTTTTATTTTGATTTACACTAATTTAAGAGAGCAATCTGGAGGAATATGGTACGGGCAAAACAACTTGATTTTAATTGAAACAAACTTGAATGGGTTTGAACCGGTGTTTGTAATTAACCACCGCTAACTTTGTTTTGCAGATAGTAAATCCAATAAAATAAACATAACCATTTTACCATGAGAATTTTAATTTTCCTGCTTGTGTTGTGCTGCTTTTATAGCTGTGCAAGCGCTCAAAGCAATTTTTTCAATAGCAAGGACGCTTACCTTGGACAGCCGCGTCCCAATGATACTCCTCGTGTTTTTGCTAAACAAATGTTGGTGCCCGATAGTGGCATAGCCATGGGGCGGTCGGCCTTTTCTGCAAATGGCAAGGAGTTCTATTACGGCAACTCCATACACTGGTTTAATGCAAAAGGTAATAAGATCCGTTATTTTAAATATGATGATAACAGATGGCAAGGCCCTTTTGTACTTAACTATGATTATAGCACACCAACTTTTTCTGTTGATGGCAGGAGCATGTACTTTGCAGGCAAAGGCGATGGTAAACATTCATATGTTTGGATATCACATCGCAACAAAGACGGTTGGACAGATCCATCTGTATTTCTGAAAAAGGGTTATGGCCTTTACAATTTTATGCCGACCAACAGCGGAACTTTTTATGTAGGTAGTAACGGTGATAAGGGCAACGTAAGGGACTATAGTGCTTACGATTTCTGCGCGCTTACCATCTCCAAAACAGATACAGTTATTAAAAGCTTAGGACCGGTTATCAATACACCGGCATTCGACGGCGATTTCTATGTAGCGCCCGATGAGTCATATATGATCATCAGCTATAAGGAAAAGCCAGATTACGAATGTGAGCTCGGGATCACTTTTCGTAAGCCCGATCATAGCTGGACAGCACCGTTAAACCTTGGTCCGCTGATTAACGATGGTGATGCACACCGTTGGGGCGAATATGTTACCCCTGATGGCAAATACCTGATTTATACCAAAGGCACCAGTGAAAAAGATTGTTGCCTTTATTGGGTACGGTTTGATACTTTGAAGGCAAAACTAAAAAAGGAGGCGTTGGGTAAATAACTCGCCAGGCTTACTTTATTTCCGGTCCATAAAATTTCAAACCTAAAACACCTGTCATTATCAGTAGCATGAAAAATATTTCCACGTAGGAGAGGCGCTGATTTAAAAACGAAACCTCTACTAATTTAATCAGGATGAGGGTTACCGCTGTCCATACAGCATATGCTACGGCGGTTGGCACCAGTTTTATAGCCAATGAGAAGAAATAGATATTGCCGATGCCAAAAACAATATAGCCAACAAAAGGTAACCAAACAGGCAGGCCATGTTGCAGGCTTAAAACAGAATTAAGACGAAGTGCCTTCAGATCGCTGAATTTCATGAATTTTAGCGAGAATGTCCAGGCCGCTTCAAATGCGGCTGCGATTAAAATATATAGCCAGGCCAATATGTTGTTAGTTTTGTTGTAGTACGTTTTCTTGTTCGGATACTAAGGTAACGGGTTGCTGCTCAATCTCCAATTTAGGTGCATTGTTTATTTTAACAGGAAGTAAAGTTTTCATCCAATTCATAAACCGTGGCCGCAGGTGATAATACCAGTTGAACCAGCGGTATTTAAGCAGATTTTTTTCGTCAAAGCGTTTTACGCTGAAGGCGTGCTGTAAAAAGTAATCTTTGGGGTAATCATAATAAAGGCCCCAGTTTTCGGGCTTGTTGCCAGGCGTGTGGCCAGGATCGTAAGCGGTGCCGAACAGGTAATCCCAAAATGAAAACTTCGTTGCGAAGTTGGCGTGAAAAACTTCCTGGTAATTGGCATGGTGCCATAAATGCAATTGGGGCGAGTTAATGATGTACTTAAGCTTGCCCATGTTTACCTTAATATTGCCGTGTATAAACATGCCGAACATGGCATCTAACATAGCTTTTATCGGTATAACTATTGGGTCTGCACCTAATAAAATAATAGGTGCAAACTCAATAGTTTGATTGATGATGATCTCCATGACGTGCGAACGTGAGCCGGCTAAAAAGTCAACCTCCTTGCCCGAGTGGTGCGCCTCATGAATACGCCAGAAAAATTTATTAGAGTGCTGAAAGCGGTGAAACAAATAAATATAAAGGTCATGCGTAAACAGGAAAAACAATACTTGCAATGTTACAGGCCAGTTACTTATTAAGTGTAGATGCGATAGATCAAAATGCGCCTCTAAAGGCTTAATGATATAATCGAAAATGAGGATTTTTAAAAAATAACTCTGTATTAGTGTATACCACACCAAATCAATCCAAAACCCCTCCCTGAAAAATTTCAAGCCTTTTCTGTAAGGCGATATTCGTTCCCAGGCAATGATGAATCCTATCCAGCAAAAAAGGATAATAGATGTAATTATGGTGGTTAGTTTTTCCGGAGACATTATGATTTAACGCTTGGTTTCTCTTTATATTCGTCGCTGATGTTTACCCTTAAACGTTTCATCGGTGCAAGTTCTGATTCGTAAACACGTTTTTCACCGTCACCTGCTGCGGTTTCCACATCCCTGATATCACGTACTAAGCGCTGAAAACCTTGTGGTTCAACAGACGCTGCATGGTCAGACCCCCACATGGCACGGTCGAGCGTAAAGTGGCGCTCAACAAAGGTTGCGCCCATAGCTACTGCACCTACGGTAGTTGCCAAACCTGTTTCGTGGCCCGAATAGCCGATAGGGATGCCCGGATATTTATTCTCCAGCGTCTGGATCATTTTAAGGTTAAGCTCATGCGGAGGGCATGGATAAGCTGAAGTTGAATGAGCAATAAACAGTGGATAGTTTTCATCAAAGGCATTGATATAATCCATAGTTGTTTCGATCTCTTTCATGGTCGACATACCGGTTGAAAGCATTAACGGTTTGCCGGTTTCAAGGATACGCTGGATCAGGGCAAAGTCAGTTAATGACGCCGACGCCAGTTTGTATAGGATGGTATCAAACTGCTCCATAAAATCAACAGATGGTGCGTCCCAGGCAGATACAAACCAGTCGATCCCTACTTTTTTGCAATATTGGTCGATGGTTGCATATTCGGCTATGCCAAATTCGGTTTTACGTTTGTAGTCGATATAGGTAATGCGGCCCCATGGGGTGTCACGCATAATTTCCCACTGATCGCGCGGCACGCAAATTTCAGGTGTGCGTTTTTGAAATTTAACCGCATCGGCTTTAGCTGCTACAGCCTCATCAATTAATTTCTTACAAATATCAAGTGAACCATTGTGGTTGATGCCAATTTCGGCAATGATATAGCTTGGCTGGCCTTTGCCAATTACCCGGCCGTTTTGTAAAGTAATGGTGCCGTTTCTTTTACCCGATAAATATTTATCGTTTTTGGCTTCGATAATCAATTCGGCAAATTCCCGGAAGCACCCGTCGCCACCATTTAATGAACTTACAAAATCAACCTGTGCTTTAACGTGCGGTAAAGCATCTGCTGGAGAGGCGGTAAGACCGGCCAGTTTCATCACTTCAAGGTCGTTATAATCATCACCAATAAAAGCAACTTCGTTAGGTTGCAGCTCTAAGCGGTTGCAAATCTCTTTAAAAGCACCTACTTTATCTTTTATACCTAAATGCAGTTCGGTGATCTGTAATTTCTCAGCTCTTTTAATTAATGACGGCGAGTTTTCGCCGGTAATAATACCAGTATTTACATCAGCAAATTTGCGAAGGCGTTCAACCCCCATACCATCGCGCATGCTGAATTTTTTTAAAAGCTCGCCGTCGTGATTGTAGTATACTCCGGCATCTGTTAAAACCCCATCGTTGTCGGTAAGCAATAATTTAATGCCGGCCGCTTTTTGTTTTAAAATCTCGTTCATAATAGTTGGTTTAAATTAAATAGCTGTCCACCCCCCGTCTACAACCAGGTTAGCGCCGGTCATATAAGCCGATGCCTCGCTGGCCAGGAATATAAGCGCGCCCTGATAGTCTGATGCTTTGGCCATACGGCCTAATAAAGTTTTTGCTGAATAGTTGCCAATAAAATCTTCGGTTTGCCCGGCTTCAACACCACCCGGAGAAAGGGTATTTACCCTTACACCCGTATGACCCCAATAGGCGGCCAAAAAGCGGGTGAAATTAATAATAGCGCCCTTGGTTACCGGGTAGGCAGCCGACTTGTAAAAAGTTTGCTGACCGCGCGAATCGCGGTAAATGCTTTGATCGGGCCCAACCATGCCATATGTTGATGCTATGTTGACGATACTACCGCTGCGTTGCAAGGCCATATGCGTACCAAATACCTGTGAGCATAAGAATACGCCGGTAACATTTACATTGAGCGATTGCTGAAAAGCCTCCAACGGATAGTTTTCAAACGCAGATAACTCCTTGGCCATGGCCGGGTTCTCGAACTTATCGTTAATGGCGGCGTTGTTTACCAATACATCTACCGAATCATATTTATCAAGTGCTGCGTTGAGCGCATCAATTAATGATTCCTTGCTGGTTACATCAACGCCCAGACCTAAATGGTTATCGCCCAGTTGTGCGGCAAATGCCCTGGTTGCTTCGGCGTTTATGTCGGCTACTATTACGTTTGCACCTGCTGCTACAAGGGCCTCACAATGTTTACGACCGATGAGCCCTAAAGCACCCGTAACAACCGCAGTTTTCCCTTTTAATGAAAACAGGTCCATGATTTAGGCTATGCTTTTAGGTTTAATGTTATAATTGCTCACCTTACGAAAAACGGCCTCTAATACTTCGCCTTTTAGTTGATCTTTTATATTACCGCTTTCGATGGCTGCTTTTAGCAATGGCAATACATCGCGGTAAGCAGCAAGGATGTAGTCGATATCTTCGGTGCTATGGCTGTAGCACATATTGTGGAAGCCGGCCCAAAGTACGCCGCGCTTTATCATTTCCTGCTGCATGAAGGTTTTTACTTCCAATCCATTACCTGCATCGGGAGTAAAGGTCACCATGCTGCGACAGTTAAAACCAACGCAACGTGTGTATTTGTCAACGCCCAACTCAATGGCAAGGCTGTTGTAGCCATCTTTTAAAAGTGCACCATGTTCGTCAAGGTATTGTGGTACCTTTTTATCGCGAAGCTCATTGATCGTAGCGATGCAAGCCGCTAATGATAAAGCCTCGCCGCCAAAGGTTGTATAGCTGAATACTTCAGAGTTGAACAACTCCATCACATCGGCACGGCCTGTTAACAATGCTATTGGCATACCGTTGGCACATGCTTTTGAAAACACAGCCAAATCAGCTTTAACATTGAAATACTCCTGCGCGCCACCAACTGCTACACGGAAGCCTGTCCACATTTCGTCAAAAATGAGCAGGGTGCCATTAGCTTTGCAAACTTCTGCCAGTTCCTGCAGATAGCCCGGTTTCGGTGCCTCAAAAATGAAAGGCTCCAGTATAAGGGCAGCAACTGTTTCATCCAAAGCTGCTTTTACTGATTCAATGTCATTATATTCAAAAGTGTAAGTTAAATCCTGGATAGCTTCAGGCACACCCGAGTTGCGACTGGTGATACCAATATACCAGTCGTGCCAGCCATGGTAACCACAGCAAAATACCTTATCGCGACCAGTAAATGCACGTGCTACGCGGATAGCTGCTGAACAAACGTCGGCTCCTGTTTTAGAGATCTTTACCGCTTCAGCATTAGGTACAACCTGTTGTACCAGTTCTGAAAGTTCAACCTCAAGTGGGTGCATCAATGAAAAGGTAATACCATCATTCAATTGCTGACGGATAGCCTCGTCAACAGCAGGGTAGGCATAACCCAAAGAAATAGGGCCGATAGCCGAGTTCAGGTCAATATATTCGTTACCGTCTACATCCCATACATGCGATCCTTTACCTTTTACAAGATATTTTGGCGCTACACCTTTGGTAAATTGACCCGGGCCTTTAGCGAGGGTTTGAGTAACCGGTTTCTGAACTTTTAAAGCGCGTTCGTATAATTTGTCTGACTCGGTAATGTTTGGATAATCGTTGTTAAGGTCTATTTTATTAGCCATGGTCAATATTTTTATTCTGAAAATTCAGGTGTTAAAATTTGTGGTTGGTTGTGGGTAGTTTGGTAGCCCAGTATTTTTTCGGCAATCTGTTTGCCTGTAAAACCTTCGTGCTCCAATACTGATGGAAGCAGTGCCGGCCTGAACCATTTTTCGTTCAGCGCCATAGGCAGTACGTTAGCTGTGGTACGGTGTTTTAATAAAACTTCGGCTACAATGGTGTAAAGACCACCGGTTAAAAAATGGTCTTCAAGCGTAACTACCAGTTTGCTTTGTGCCGATGCTTTCAATATAGCCTGCTCATCAACAGGTTTAAGGCTGCGCATGTTGATCAAACCAACAGAAAGGCCTTCGCTTTTCAGCATTTCAACAGCGATGAGCGCCTGCTCAAATAACAAGCCGTAGGTTAAAATGGTTACATCGCTGCCCTCAGCTGTCACTTCGGCTTTGCCTGGGGTAAAAGGTTCGTGTACGTAAGTGGTTTTGCGTGTGTTGATGCGGGTGTATGCCGGGCTTTTGCTTTCCCAGATCTGAGGCAGCATTTTTACCAGGTCATCTTCATCAGCCGGGGCAAATACGGTTACATTAGGGATGCCACGCATAATCGAGATATCTTCAACAGCCTGGTGGGTAGGGCCATTACCGTCTGATAAAAAACCGGGGATGAATGAGCTCAACTTAACCGGCAAATTGGCGATGCCAACATCGGTACGTACAAACTCAAATGCACGCATGGTTAAAAAAGCGGCAAGCGCGTGTACTACCGGGGTACGGCCACGCAGGGCAAGGCCCGCCGCCGCACCAATCATGGTTTGCTCGGTAATACCGGTATCAATAAAACGTTTGCCTAATATACCGGGCAGGTTACGTACCAGCGCGCGGTTTTCGGCAGTCATTACAATCACTTGCTCGTTGGCAAGGGCTGTTTGGGTTAAAAGTTCTTCGTAACTCATCTTATCGCACCACTAAAGTTTCTGATGTTAATGTTGTTTGATGTTCGCCGTGCAGCTCTAATAAAAGCTGCTGAATCTCGTCTGCATTGAAATTACAAAACCACCTATCTGCACGTTCCTGTATGCTTGGCAGCCCTTTGCCGCGTACGGTATCGGCAATAATTACATTCAGGTTCCCGGCCTGGAAAGGGAAGGCGCCGAAAGCTTGGTCAAGCTCGGCAAAGCTGTGCCCGTTTATTCTTTTAACTGCCGCGCCAAAAGCTTCAAATTTGTCGGCAAGCGGCTCCAGCGGAATCAGGTCTTCCGTACGCACATTGGCCTGGAAATGGTTACGGTCGACCACGAATAGCAGGTTATCTAATTTATAGGCATTAGCTACCAGCATGGCTTCCCAGCAGGTACCTTCGTTCAGTTCGCCATCGCCCAAAATGCAAACAACTTTGTTTGTGCCGCCGCTGATCTTCAAATCCATAGCGACGCCAATAGCTACCGAAGGTAAATGGCCTAATGAGCCTGAGTGGAACTCAATGCCCGGAATTTTGGTGTTTGGGTGCCAGTAAATATGATCATTAAGTAGCAGGTGGTTTTTTAAACGTTCTTTTTCCAATAACCCCAGTTCGGCAAAGGTGCCGTACAAGGCAGGTACATCATGGCCTTTTGACAGAAAAAGGTAATCGCGGTTTGGATCATCAAGATTATCCTTGTTAATGTTTAAAAAGCGGCTATATAAATAAACAATAAGGTCCACCGCCGATAGCGATGCACCTGTAAAACACCCGCCATCGGTAGACATGCGGATGATGTGCTCCCGTACCTTCAGAGCGGTGCCTGTTAATTCCTGGTAATTGTTGTTCTCCACTGTTATCATTCGCTTGTTATAATTCCTGTAAGTTTTTTGAGGGTGCCTGT
The DNA here is from genome assembly GCF_059491465.1 of Mucilaginibacter sp. Mucisp73. Classification (NCBI taxonomy): domain Bacteria; kingdom Pseudomonadati; phylum Bacteroidota; class Sphingobacteriia; order Sphingobacteriales; family Sphingobacteriaceae; genus Mucilaginibacter; species Mucilaginibacter sp. Mucisp73. The sequence goes on from NZ_CP168507.1 coordinate 1,752,478, forward strand.
TTGGTTTGGGCAGATGTAATGGTTTTTAGCTCATCTACATGGTGCCTGTACCAGTTTACCCCGGCATATTGTGCATTGATATTATAGATCTCGGGTTTTTGAGTTAGCAGGTTAAGAATATCATCGCACGAGAAATTATTGTTATCTGCATATAATTCGCGGAATACCCGTTCTATGAAATAATAGTCTTCTGCATAGTCAATCGTAAACCGGTGCGACATGGAATAATCCAAACCGGCAGGCCAGGTTACGTTACCAAGCCTGAATAATTGAGGATTTTCCCATATATAAGGAGTGGTATGCTCCAGTTCCAGCTCCCGGCTTGCTTGTTCCCAAGCTTTGGTGAGGCAATCCATGGTCATGATCTCCACATCGTTGCCATCGGGATATGTAGCCGGGTGCAGGTTGCTTACAAAATCAAAGCTGTTTTGGTTGGCAAAAAAGTAATCCAATACATGGTCCACAATACGCGGGTCAATGAGCGGGCAATCAGAGGGGATCTTTAATACAACATCTGCATTATGCAATTTCGCTGCCTGGTAATGCCTGTCGAGCAGGTTATTCAGACTGCCGCGATAATAAGGGACACCTATGTTGATAGCTTCATTGATGATGATATCATCAGCCGGCGTTTCGGATGTGGCGATGATCACTTCTGCCTCGTGACCGATCATTTTAAGCCGCTCAATCATCCTTGCCAGCAGGCTTTTACCCAATATAGGCAGCATTACCTTACCCGGTAAACGGCTCGAAGCCATGCGGGCCTGTACTACAATTAATATTTTCTGTTTCACGGTAAATGATTACCAGTTAGCTATTAGTTCTTCGGTTAATTGCGTCTCCGGCTTATTAACCTGGTATTTATCCATAGCCGTGTGCGGGTCAAAACTTTTCTTATCGCCATCGTGGTTTAAAAAACCGCGGCAAATGGCAGCGATATTGCTTGCTGATACGCCATCGTTTTGTATCGGTGCAAGTCTTTTAAGCTCATCGACATCAAAAAGTGAATGAACTTTTTTGCCTAAAGCAATACCTGTATAAACTACCGTTGAGTATTGTGTAATAAGCTCACAGCAATTAGCTATCATATGGTTAGTATTGCCTTTACTGTATACCAATGTACCGGCCGGCGTATTGGCGTAGATTTCTTTTTCTGCACGCCCGACATTCTCATTCGGATGAAGTTTAAAGAGCAAAGGGCGGCCATTGGCAATTTTTACCGCTTTTTTAATAAAAGCAATCCTGTTTTCAATGCGGAATGTTTCGCGCATATCAGTAGTGGCTACCATTACATAGTTATGGTGCGGAAAATCATTATTAACATGCTGAACCAGGTTATCATAGTTTGGCATGCCGGTTACCACAATTTTGCGTTCGCTGGTACCTTTACCTGTAAAGTACTGTTTGTAACCTTCTGATGCGGCACAATAGACATCACATATGTTTGACGAACCGTTTAACGAGGTGCTGCCGCAAAGTGTAGGAGGAAGCTTTAGGGCTTTAACAACACTGCTCCAGGGAGTGTAACGATCAATCATCCCTTCCTGCACCCAAATGGTTTTAATGTTGCGCATGCGCGGGGGCACAATCAAATCGGTACAGAATACAACAAGGTCATATTTGTTTTTTTGTGCCCTGAAATCAATTTGTAAAGCATGTTTTTGAAGGTACTCTTCAGAAATGAACCTGAATTTGGTAGAAAGCACTGTGCCGCTAAGCAGGGTAGTTTTATTAATAATGGTATTTAAGGTAGTATTATCAGTAAACAACTGGCTAAACCAGCAGTCAAACTCAGGCAGCTCATTAGCTATCTGGTGCATTTGAGTGGTTTGGTTAATTGAACCGGTAATGAATAATATTTTCTTCATCCTTTTATTTCAATTAGCTTTTTATTCCCGGAATTTTGTTTGTGAAAGGCATTAAGGTATAGACCGATTTTGTATAGATTCTGTAGTTAGCCGTTATGAAAAGAAATTGGCCGGATGACATGGTAATATTGTTAGGTTGAGTAGTTGTCATATCAAATTTCAAAATATTGCATGGCTAATTCTTTACAAAATCCTGATTCAGAATTTAAATAAGAAGTTGCCATATCCGGCTAAAACTTATGATTTGATAAATGTAGGAGGGTAGTTTTTAAATAATGAAAACCCAAAGTTATCAAATCGTTAAGCCGTAATTTTCAGTAAATTATTTATTAACAAACGCGCCGCTCTGTTAATTGCTTTAAACAGAGTGTTATAATGCAGGAGATAAAACTAAAAAACGTAAAATGCAGTAAGGTTAATTGAAATACAAGTTACAATCAATTTACACTATTGCAAAATTTTTCTTACAAACAGTAAATAGATATTATAATTTCTAATTTAACTGGTTTTTTTAATGGGAATGTAATAATAATAAAAGCGTTGCCAGAGGCTCAGCCCGTTTTTAGGTGCATTAAATATTGCAGGACTTTGCAATTGGTGATCATATAAAAGTTTAGCCTATTATAATAGGTGTGGCTAAACCATTACCTTAAATATGATTAAGATAGCGGTAACAAATAATACGATCATCCCAGCCAGGAAAAGGTAATCGGCCACAGCTTCTGACCGGCCACCGGGTTTTATATTTCCCCGGATAGACAGAAAAGAAAGTATACAGCTTAGCATAAAGAAAACAAGTGCTATGGTTACTGTTTCGTCAATATAGGTCCGATCGGACATTTTCAGGAATTTCAATGAGGTAAGTACCACAAAGCACAAGCCCAGTAAATTTGATGCTGCGTTAAGGATGTGTGGCGATTTATCGTTGCGGGTCATACAATCATAAAACTAATAAAATTTAGTATTTAGAGGCTGTTTGCTTTCAAAATCTTTTTCGGTCAATATCAGAACGGTAATAACATAACCGCCTGCCTGATGTGTAAAATGATTACAGATTGATTATTTTTATACCTGTGTAAGAGTTTAAAAGACTATTAAGATAACGGCGATATTGTTGTGTTATTCAGAATCGCCTTTTAAAATAACGATATATCGCTACTTTTTTTGTGCTGATTTTTGTTAAGTATCTGTATTTTAGATGCTTGCGTGTTTGGTATGTCTCTTGTTAACAGTTTAGTTTATTGTATTTTAAGTCCTGCATCTTAAACACATCACCTCATGACAAAAAGGATACTTACTATTTTATTTCTTACGGGCTCGGCAGTGTATGCTAATGCCCAGGCTATAGCGCCATCGGCCTGGCAAAAATTTCCGGATAGCACTGTTGTAAGTGTTCACGCCTCATATGATGATGTAAGCGGGATTCACCGTTGGCTGTTCGGCGAAAACTATCGTAAGGACTGGGCCATGAAAGTGAAGCTTCCGGTTATAAAACTATCGCAAATAAATGGCGGACTATCACCTATTAAACAAGGTGGTGGTATGGAATCAAAGTCGTTACGTTTGGAAGATAAAACCGGCCGCGAGTGGGTATTGCGTAGTGTTGAAAAAACACCGGATAAACTGTTGCCCGAAAATTTGCAGGGTACCTTTGCTGTTGATTGGGTTGGTGATGAATTTAGCGGCCAGCACCCATATTCCGCTTTGATTGTGCCGCCTCTTGCTGAAGTGGCGCGTGTGCCGCATGCTAACCCGGTTATAGGTGTTGTGGCCGAAGATCCCGCACTTGGACAATATAGTAAGTTATTTGTTGGTACCGTATGTTTGATAGAGGAAAGGGAGCCGATTGGTTCATCAGATAATACCCTTAAAATGGAAGGGCAACTGCTTAAAAGCTATGATAACAGGTTGGATGGAGAAGGCTTTTTACGCGCCCGCATGCTTGATCTTTTAATGGGTGATTGGGACAGGCACGAAGATCAATGGCGCTGGGCTGATACTAAAAATGGTAAAGGTAAAACCTATGTTGCTGTACCACGTGACCGTGACCAGGTATTTCATGTTACACAGGGTGTGTTTCCGAGTATTGCAGCCCTGCCATGGATAGATCCCTTACTTGAAGATTTTACAGGGGATATTCCACATGTGAAATATTCTCTTTTTAAAACAAGGTTCATGAAGCAGTATCCGGATGCACAAATAAGCTACGAACGATGGATGCAGATTGCCAATGAATTTGTTAAAGCAGAAACTGATGCGGTGCTTGAAGAAAGTTTAAAACGCCTGCCTGCAGAAAGCTATAAATTGAGGCATAAAGAGTTGCTTGCCATATTAAAACAACGCCGGGATAATATACCGGCAGCAATGAGTGAGTATTATAAATTCACTAATAGGATAGTGGATATCCGCGCTACTGATAAAAGCGAACTGATCACCGTTGCCGATGCGCCCGACAAGGCTATGCGTATAACAATTAATAAACTGAATAAAGATGGCGAAACCAAAGATCAGTTTATGGATATGGTGTACAAGCCCGAAATCACTAAAGAAATAAGATTGTATGTTTCTGCCGGAAATGACCGCATAGTTATTAATAATGCCAATTCGCCCATTAAGTTAAGATTGATTGATAGTGTGGGTAGTAAAACTGTTGAGGTTAAGCAGTCGGCACAAACAATAAAATTTTATGGTCGGCGGGATAGCACCAATTTTACCGGCAACGTTGGCCAATTAAACAAGCATCTTTCAAATGATATCTCAAATACTCAGTTTTTACCCACCAATTTATACAATGTGTGGATGCCGCTTGCCACTGCAGCGTTAAATAAGGATGATGGCTTTTTACTTGGCCTGGGTTTTCAATATACCGGTCATGATGGTTTCAGGAAATTGCCTTATTCAACATTACAGCAGGTAATGATCACCCATTCGTTTGCTACGGATGCTTTCAGGATCAAATACCGGGGGGAATGGATAGATGCCGTTGGCAAAGCTGATTTTACTATGCAGGCCAACATCCAGTCGCCTGATAATACGGTGAACTTTTTTGGCCTGGGTAATGAAAGCCCGTTAAATAAATTTCCTGGTTATCGTACTTACTACCGTACACGGTATGATATTTATCAGTTTGATCCGGCTTTACGCTGGCATACGGGCAAGAACAGCGATATCAGTGTTGGTCCGTCATTTCAATATTATCATCTCAATCTCAATGACAATACCGGGCGGTTCATCAATCAAACATCGCTCATCAATTCTTACGATAGCTTAACAGTTGGGAAAAATAAAGCTCATCTTGGCGCACTGATCAATTATATCACAAATCAACGTGATAATAACATCCTGCCTACAAAGGGCTACTATTTTACTGTAACGGTACAAGGTTATGAAGGACTTAACAGTTATTCCAAATCTTTTGTACAGATTAAGCCAGAGTTTACTTTCTATCAAAAACTAACCCCTGGCGGTGCTATTGTATTATCTGATCGTGTTGGTGGCGGTGTAAGTTTTGGAAAGCCGGCCTTTTATCAATCAATGTTTTTGGGCGGACAAGGCAACCTATTGGGGTATCTGCAAAACCGGTTTGCAGGCAAGCATATCGTGTTCAATAATTTACAGGCAAGGGTTAAACTTGCTGATATAGCCAGCTATATTTTACCTGGCCAGTTGGGTTTGGTAGGCTTTTATGATACGGGGCGTGTTTGGATAGAAGATGAGCATTCGGATAAGTGGCATACCGGTACCGGCGGCGGGTTATATTTTGCACCGGCAAGTTTAACAGTATTGCAATTGCTGGCCGGTCATTCAAGTGAGGGCTGGTATCCTTACATATCGCTTAACTTCAGGTTGTAGTGAATCTTTGCCGAAGTTGGTAGAGATAAAAAAATCAAAAAAATTGCAACGTTTTTTTTGAAAAAGCGTCATATTCTTAAACACGCGATCATGAAAAAACTAATCTTCTCACTTATGGCTTCGTTACTAACGGTTTCGGTAGCCTTTAATGCTTCTGCCCAAACTGTAACCCGCAACGTATCGGGTTATAACGGTATTGCCTGTGGTGGCCCATTTAACGTATTTATTAAAATTGATGGAACCGAAAGCCTGAAACTTGATGTTGATGCCAATGTAGTTGATGATATTAAAACTGAAGTAGAAAACGGCATATTAAAAGTTGAATTTAAAGATCACTGGAAAAACCACCGCAATATGCAACGCGCCAACATTTATATCACCGCCAAAAGCCTTGGATACCTTGCTAACAGCGGTTCAGGAAATGCAACTGTTGATGGTACAATGACCGCCGAAAATGCCAAAATTGCGTTAAGCGGTTCGGGGAATATTAAAACTGCCGTTAAATCAGGTACTTTGGATCTGAAAATCAGCGGATCGGGCTCAATTGATGTTAATGGCAGTACAGGTATGGCCGACTGCCGTATTTCAGGTTCGGGAGAGATCAACGGTAAATCATTAAGAACTGAAACTGTTGAAGCTTCAATTGCAGGTTCAGGAAATATTAATTTGATTGCCAGTAAAACAGTTTCTGCGCGTATTTCTGGTTCAGGAAGTGTTGTATATTCCGGTACCGCAACAATTGGTACAACCCGTTACGCAGGATCAGGCAGGGTTAGCAAAGCTGATTAAAACCTGGTTAACTTACTATATCGAAAGACTGCTTCTTCCGAGCGGTCTTTTTTTGTTATTAGTGTAGCGAATTAAAAGTTTCTATCGTACGGATAGGTAAAACCTTCACTTTATGATTAAGCCTGTATTGATATTTAAGAATTTAACTGTTTGCCTGTTGCTATCGGTTTTGTTTTCTCTTGGCGCCTGTAAAAAAGACAAGGCGCAGCAACCCGTCAAAAAAAATACATCCCTTTTTGGCCAGTGGTATATTCCGGTTAAAGAGGGGGAACAAGCGCGTTATTTAGTATTCTCGTCGGATAGTACTTTTATTTTGGCTGATGTAACTTATAAAAATGGTAATTCAACAACGGTTCAGTACACTGGGAAATTTCATACTAAAGGAGATGGATTAAACATTGTTATCGAAAAAAAAATCGTAAGTGAAGGTAGTAATGTTATCAGTACCGACCCTTCTAACGCTCAATTTTATACCAATTCGGCGTTTGTTGTCGACAATTATAAATTGACCATAAACTATAAAGACAATACCGGGGCTGCTATGAAAAGTATTTTTTCGATGGTACTTCAGGATAAAGTTATTTGATTTAGTTTTGTTTTTTAAGCACCCCGGTCGGGGTGCTTTTTTGTTTATACTTTATTAATTCCGCCGGCCACACGTTGAGCCTAACGAATACATGATTCCCTTGCTTAAATTATCGGCATAAGTGCCGGCGAAATATCAATTCACATAGCTGGAGTAAACCCTTTGCGTTGGCCCTTTAGTTTAATCGCCTGGTATATCATAATCAGAATAAATAACACCAGCATGATCAAAAGTCCCATTTTTACTACGGGAGAGTCTGGTCCTTCAGCCAGTGGTTGTTCAACCGGAAGTCTGGTGAGCGTTTCAACTACAGCAGGTACTAATGAGAAAAATAAGGTGGCTGTCATGCCTATAGTTTGTACATAATCGGCCTTGCTGCCAAAAATGCGCAGGGAGGGGGCATAGTAAACAACAGGCAATAATATTAAAATAAGAAACGAAAGGTTGTGGGCACTGCTCAGGTGACCGGTTTTCATAACCAAAAATGAGGATAAACAGGCCAGCACGGTAAAAACACCGTAAAGCCTGCCGTTTTTTGTTTTAGGGGCGATTTTCCCGTCCTGAAACAATGCAATAAAACCGATGGCAACTCCCACAAGACTTATGGCTGTATGAATAACTCCTAATGTTGATAAATGATTTGGCATAACAGTGATTTTTAAGGTTAATAATATTTTGAAAAGTGATTTGCTTAAGAATAAACAGGTTTTATCAATACTTATGCCTTTTTGTTATATTATTGATAATGAGTTATTTGTAATCTGTTTGACTTTGAAATGACGAAATCTCGTCACGATTTGCCATTACTAACGGAATATAGCAATTGTGAGTTATAAAATAGTAAAACAAACTTATCTGCGGCGTTAAGGTTAGTTAAAATAGTTGCATGCTAAATCTGAAACAAATGTTGAGCATTTATTATAAGATCTGGGTTGACGCCATTACGCAGGAAAGGGCGAAGAAAGGCGAAGATGGCAAGTATTGGAAGGCATTTACAATTATCCCCATATCTTTGATTCAGGGGGTTAACCTGCTAACATTATTGTTTTTCCTTCGTTTTTTTACTGATATTCCTATCCTTTTTACGCTCGACCTAACCCGGGATAAAGCCATAAATGCTTTCATTGCCGGTTTACTTGTGTTTTTTATCCCCTTTGTGCTATTGAATTACCTGCTTATATTTTACAACAATCGTTATAATAAGTTGATGAACTTATATCCCGCTAAGGATAGTAAGCTCTATCGTAATTATGTTTTAATAAGTTTGGGTATAATAGTGATCCCTTTTGTGCTTAAGCCGATTTTTTAACAAATGGATTGTATTAATAAAATCTTTTAAACGGTTATGATCTGATTTTTGATGGCAAAAAGTACCATGCCCGTTCTTGATTTAAGCCCAAACTTTTGAAATAACGATTCGCGATAATTATCAATAGTATGCGGGCTCAGGTTCATTTCGTCGGCAATTTGCCTGTAGGTGAGCTCAGAGCAGCTTAGTTTCAGAAATATAAGTTCATTGGAGCTAAGCTCTTTGGATTTATCGGCGGGTGTATTTTTATTTTGCATGGTATAAAGCAATTTGCCGCTTACCAGTTCATTTAGATAATAGCCGTGCCTTTGGATAGTTTGCATCGCATAAACTACGTCTCTTATCTTCGATTCCTTAAGCATATAGCCAACAGCCCCGTTCTTAAGCATGTTTATAATCGGTTTATCTTCGTCAGACATGCTTAACGCCAGCACTTTTACTGTAGGGTGATTTTCACGTAACCAGGCCGTAGCTGCGTAACCATCCATTACCGGCATGGTTATATCCATCAATATAATATCAGGTAAGGAGGATTTTTTTAGCTTGCTGATCATATCCTCTCCATTTTCGGCGTCGAAAAGGATATTGATCTCTTTAAAATCGCCCAGTAAGCTGATCATTCCCTGTCTAAATAAGGTATGATTATCAACTATGGCAATTTGTACAGGCCCGGTAAATGTTGAAGTGTGCATTAATATTAGGTGTATATGTTAACTGATATTAATCATATTGCCAAAGTAAAAAAAATAATGAACTTATATTTCATTTTACCATGCCGTTTAAAGCAAAAAAGGGTGGTTTCACCCTTTTTAATTCTTAATTGTTAAGCGAGATTTGGGTTGTTGAAAGAAATATACCCGGCTTTTAGTTTGTACCCCTGATACAATAAATATTCAAGTGCTGCGAAGAGGTGTTGGGATATTGAAATTAAGGTTCAAAACTATATTAACTGAATTTAAGGAAGCCCTAAACCTTTTTACTTAATATTTAATATTGATGTTTAACCCATTATAAGAGCTATCGGCTTTTATAATGGGTTATTTCTTTTTTACAGCCGCCTGTCATCTTCTTTGATGGGCAGATCATTGATGCTGGCATAGCGCTTTTGCATCAGGCCGTTTTCGTCAAACTCCCAGTTCTCGTTGCCATAAGCACGAAACCATTGGCCTTCAGCATTATGATATTCGTACTCAAAACGTACTGCAATACGGTTATCTGTAAAGGCCCACAGTTGTTTTTTTAATTTATAATCGAGTTCTTTTTGCCATTTACGGGTTAAAAATTCCACTACCTGTTCGCGCCCGTTTACAAACTCCGAGCGGTTGCGCCATTCGGTGTCAATGGTGTAAGCTAAAGAAACCCTTGCCGGGTCCTGGCTGTTCCAGGCGTCTTCGGCTAATTGCACTTTTTGGGTGGCTGTTTCAAAGTTAAATGGCGGTAGTGGCAGCTTTTGTTCCATGATGGTAATAATCTGATTTGATATATCAAAGTTAAGACGATGCAGGGTCATTTAATGGTACTATTCAACGTTCCTTTGGTATTATGTTTTCTTTTTTTAAATTTAAATAGACCCTCTTAACCAATTTATTACCTGTTAATCATGAAAGCCAAAAGTACAAAACCAGTTACCCTTGCCGACTCGACAGAGGTAGACAGTTACATGCAAAAGCTTGATCATCCGTTGAAGGAGGTGTTAGGAGCGCTGAGAAAAATTATCCTGGCTATTGACGATGAAATTGGCGAGCATATCAAATGGAATGCACCGAGCTTTTTATATATCGGTGAAATGAAACCCTTTGATCCTAAAGAGTATAAAAGATATATTATCGTTTCGAACGTGTACCAAAAAGATTGTATCAGACTGGTATTCCCCTCAGGGGCAAAGATCAATGATACATCCGGTTTGCTTTCCGGCGATTATGCCGACGGCCGCCGGTTGGCTTTTTTTCACAATATGGAAGAAGTTAAGGCAAAAGAAGAAGCTTTGCGAAACGTTGTGAAAACCTGGTTGACTTTGCTGGATAAATAAAAGGAGAAAGCTATGATCAAATTTATTCAGCACATAAAAGAACTTAACGTTGGAGCTGTTAAAGTGATGATCGAAGAAGACCACGGCTGGCTTACCTGGGCTGAAGACAGCGGTAAAAACGCACTTCATTACCTGTGTGGCATTGAAATCGCCAAACGCCCTGCAAAAGCCGAAGAAAGTTTGACCATGCTTAAGCTATTGCTGGCAAAAGGCATGGATATCAATTCAATCCACCGGATAAAAGAGGAATGCGGCTTTTTTCCGGCCACCCCGCTTTGGTATGCTTATACCCGGGGAAGAAATAAGCTGTTATATGAATATTTGCTGGCTAATGGCGCCAATCCGGAGCATTGCATGTATGCCATAACCTGGTATAATGATGTGGAAGCCGCCGGTCTGTTTAAAAGCTATGGTGCACAAACAGACCCAGGTGCTGGAGATGACAGCCCGTTTATGGCCGCATTCAACTGGAAACGCTTTGAAGTGGCCGAATGGTTTTTAAGCAATGGTGCCGATGTGAATTTTACCGATAAGGACGGGAATGCTGCACTTTTTTATGCGGTGAAACGAAAGTATAAACTGGATCAGATCAGGTTGTTGCTGAAATATGGCGCCGACTTTAATATAGAGAATAAACAGGGGATATCAGCCAGGAAATTGGCAGAGCAAAATAATCAGACCGGGGTTTTGAAGTTGTTTATCTCTTGAATTAAATAATTATTCTTATAATGGATGTCTAAAAAGTGGTGTTGGCCCGGGTCTTTTTTTAATTGTATACAATCAGGTAAGAAATGATTATCGGCATGCTTTTAAGCATGTAGCTCATAACGATGTTTGAATCTCAGTACTCCACAGCTGTGTCCTGTTTGTAGCGCTCATTATAAATTGCTGTTGATTCTGTAGGTGGCTCCTAATCTACATGTAAACATCGCCATTTTAGTATTCGCAATCTGCCCATTTTATTTAATTTTGCCGAATGGATTTTATCATAGAAGCGGCCGTAAAAGCAGTTAAACAATTATATCAGACTGACATTGAACCGGCTGCCGTTAGCATACAGGAAACACGTAAGGAGTTTGAAGGACAAGTAACCATAGTAACCTTCCCGTTCACCAAATTTTCGCGCAAAGGCCCGGAACAAACCGGTGCCGAAATAGGGGAGTTCCTTAAAAACGAATTAAAGGAAGTTGCCTCCTTTAACGTGATTAAAGGTTTCCTTAATCTTTCTATAACCGACGAATACTGGATCGGTCGTTTATATAACAACATTACTTCCGATGATTTTGCGATAGCAAAGCCTAACGGGCAAAAGGTAATGGTAGAGTATTCATCTCCCAATACCAACAAACCACTGCACCTTGGCCATATCCGTAACAACCTGTTGGGTTATTCGGTTGCTGAAATCCTGGCTGCCGATGGTTACGAGGTGATCAAAACCAATCTGGTTAACGACCGCGGGATCCATATCTGTAAATCTATGCTAGCCTGGCAAAAATTCGGTAATGGCGAAACGCCTGAATCTTCGGGCATGAAGGGTGATCACCTGGTAGGTAAATATTACGTGCTATTTGATAAGGAACTGAGAGAGCAGCTTAAACCGGTTTTGAGCGAAGTTTATGAAAAGCATGATCTTTCGGCCTTTAAAGAAAACCAAAAAGCAAAGATTGAAGAATCGTTAGCTACCATAGCTAAGGTAAAAGAAAAAGTTACTCAAACCGACGAAGCAAATCAAAAGCTTATTGGCGAACTGGACGATAAAATTGCCGGCGAAGAAGACAAGATCAAAGAGATAGCCAAAAATGCCACTCCCATCATGATCGAAACCCAGCAGATGCTGCAAAAATGGGAAGCCGGTAATGAAGAGGTGATGAATCTTTGGCGCACCATGAACGGCTGGGTGTACGCCGGTTTTGCTGAAACTTACAAGCAACTGGGTGTTGATTTTGATAAATACTATTACGAATCCAACACTTACCTGTTAGGTAAAGATATTATTGAAGAAGGACTTGCAAAGGGCGTATTCTTTAAAAAAGCCGATAACTCTGTATGGATAGACCTAACCTCAGAGGGGCTTGACGAAAAGTTGGTACTTCGTGGTGACGGCACTTCAGTTTATATTACCCAGGACATGGGTACCGCACAATTGAAGTACAACGATTATCATATGGATAAATCCATTTATGTTGTGGGTAACGAACAGGATTACCACTTTAAGGTGCTGTTTCTGATCTTACAAAAATTAGGTAAAACAGGTGCGGATGGATTGTTCCACCTATCATATGGTATGGTCGACCTTCCTTCGGGCAAAATGAAATCGCGCGAGGGCACGGTTGTGGATGCCGATGATCTGATGGCCGAGATGGAGACTACAGCTAAAGAACAAACCGAAGCCATGGGTAAGGTTGATGCCTTTAGCGAAGAAGATAAGGTTGCGTTATATCATACTATTGGTATGGGCGCGCTTAAATACTTTCTGTTAAAAGTTGATCCTAAAAAACGTTTGTTGTTTGATCCTAATGAATCGGTAGATTTTCAGGGGCACACAGGACCGTTTATTCAATATACCCACGCCCGGATTAAGTCGGTATTAAGCAGGGCTGATTATCAGGTTGGAATTAAACCGACTGTAACTGAACTGGCAGGCGTTGAACGCGATTTAATTGTACTGCTTGATAAATACCCCGAAACGGTTAAAGAAGCAGCAAAAGGTTATAGCCCGGCAGTAATAGCCAACTATGTATATGAGCTTGCTAAAACATATAACAAGTTCTATCATGAAAAGTCGATCTTACAGGCTGAAGATGAGGATTCAAAACAATTCCGTTTGGCCTTATCGGCATCATCAGCCAAAGTGATCAACAAGGGGATGAAGCTTTTAGGTATTGAAGTGCCTGAGAGGATGTAAAGCCCCCTAACCCCCTAAAGGGGGAACAATGATTGTTAACTAAAAAGCCCCGGGTAAAAATAATAATACCTGGGGCTTCCTGATTTTATAACTCCCCCTTTAGGGGGCTGGGGGGCGAGGCTTTACCTCCAATATCCCCTTACCCAAACATATCCCCGATTGGTTGGTTGCCAATGTCCCTGAACATATACCCGGTTATATCTTGGCCTTGCATAAAAGCCCTGGCGGTAAACGTAATGGTTACCGCGCCAAACCCATTCGCCGGGTACCCAGACCGCATTAGGGTAGGGTGCTACCGGGCGAACATAAACCGGTTCAACCGGCTGCTCGGTTACATATGCCTGACTTGAGCATGATGCAAATAATGAGCCTGTTAAGGCGAGTACTATTCCTAATTTAGCAATGGTTTTCATTTCAGATGTTTTTAGTTGTTCAGTATAATAACTATTGACAACATCCAACATCGAAAGTTTAACGGCGCTTAGGCCATGAATTTATCGGCTACAACCAAATCTTTGCTGCCTGCGGTGTATTTATAAAATCCACTGCCTGTTTTAGCTCCCAGGTGCCCTGCGGTTACCATATTTACCAGTAGTGGGCATGGAGCATATTTGGGATTGCCAAAACCATCATGCAATACCTTCAAAATAGCAAGGCAAACATCCAGCCCGATGAAATCGGCTAATTGCAGTGGTCCCATTGGGTGTGCCATGCCGAGTTTCATCACTGTATCAATTTCCTGTACGCCGGCAACGCCTTCGTATAAGGTATAAACAGCCTCATTTATCATCGGCATTAAAATGCGGTTGGCTACAAAGCCTGGATAGTCATTAACCTCAACCGGATCTTTGCCCAAAGTGCGCGAAAGTTCCATAATGGTTTCGGTAACGGCATCAGTAGTGGCATATCCCCGTATTACCTCAACGAGCTTCATAACCGGCACCGGGTTCATGAAATGCATGCCAATTACGTTGCCTGGATGCCTGGTAACCGAAGCAATTTTAGTAATAGAGATAGATGAGGTATTGGAAGCAAGGATAACTTTATCATTGCAAATTTCGCTGAGCTGTTTAAACAGTTTTAGTTTTATTTCCTGGTTTTCGGTAGCAGCTTCAATTACCAGGCTGGCATTTTGAGCGCCCTCGGCCAAATCTGTAAAAACACGGATACGGCTCAGCGTTTCTGTTTTCGCCCCTTCGGTGAGGGTGCCTTTTTTTACTTGTCTGTCGAGATTGTTGCTGATGGTTTGTAGAGCTTTGCTCAGGGCATCGTCGCTGATATCCACCAATGATACTTCAAAGCCATATTGCGCGAAGGTGTGGGCAATGCCGTTACCCATAGTGCCGGAGCCAATTACAGTAATGTTTTTCATAGTATTTTTTTACTAACCCGGCAAAATATCGGTTTATATAAGCTGCCGGTGTTACAAGGTAATAAACTTACCGGCCTCTTTAACAGTTTTTTTGTTGATAGTTTTAAACTCAGGGATCTGCCCCAGATCGGCAACTTCTGAATAATCGAGGATATAGCTTTTTGAATAGATATCCTTATCACCGTTAAAAATTACCCCCATAACAGGAATGCCATATTTTTTTAATGCATGTAAGGAAAGCAGGGTGTGATTAATACTGCCTAAATAGTGTTTGCTTACCAGTATTACCTTTGCATTAAGCTGCTTAATAAGGTCGATAATAAGAAAGTTATCATTCAATGGTACCATGAGGCCGCCCGCGCCCTCAATAATTAGCTGGTTATCAGTTTTAGGCAGAACGATGTTTTCCAGGTCGATAGTCACTTTATCAAGGGCAGCAGATTTATGAGGGGAGAATGGCTGAGTTAAAGCATAGGCCTCCGGGAAAAACTGGGTAACCGGATTTGAGATAAGGTTTTTAACTTTCAGTGTATCGCTGTTATCAAGGTCGCCCGATTGTATGGGCTTCCAATAGTCTGCGTTTAGTTTTTCAGTTAAAATAGCCGAAACCAGGGTTTTACCTATTCCGGTATCAATACCGGTAATAAATATCGGTTGCGTATCAAGCATGTAGTAATATAAATTTGTTAAGAGTTACAGCCAGCAAAGTTACTTCATTTTCCGTATTAAAGTTGTGCAGGCAAATCCTGATCCGCTCGGTGCCCTGTGCAACCGTAGGGCTTAAGATGGGCCGCACATCAAAGTTGTTCATTTGCAGTTGCTTAGCCGCTTCCCTTGCCATTTCATTGCTTTTGAGTACGATACATTGAATAGCGCTATCACTATTTAGTAAAGTGAAATTTTTGCCTGTGCTTACTTGCTGTTTAAACAGTTCAATGTTCTTTTTTAGGCAGAAGATGGCCTCGCGGGAATTTTCCAATAACTGATAGGCCATTTTGATCGCTGCCAGCTGATGAAAAGGTGCTGCTGTTGTATAAATAAAGGAGCGTGCAAAATTGATTAAATATTTCCGTAAGTTATTACTACCAAGCACTATAGCCCCGTGGCTGCCCAGTGCTTTGCCAAATGTTATTACACGGGCAAAGATCCTGTACTGTAAACCACGCTCGCAAACCAACCCTTTGGGATAAAGACCTACAGCATGTGCTTCATCAACTATGAGGGCGGCATTATATTTTTCAGTGAGGCTGAGGATTTCAACAAGGGGAGAAACATCACCATCCATGGAATACACACTTTCAACAACCACATAACAATTACCTTTGGATAATTTTAACTTGGCTTCTAAACTTTCCAAATCGTTGTGCCTGAAACTGTAGCGATTGGCATAACTTAGTCTCGCTCCGTCGATGATTGAGGCATGTACCAGCTCGTCCAAAATTAGCGTATCACCGCGCTGGGCCAGGGACGAAAGCAAACCCAGGTTAGCATCATAACCCGAATTAAAAAGCAGGCCGGCTTCACTTTGGTGATAAGCAGCTATTTGATCCTCCAGATCTTCGGCATATTGTATGTTGCCCGATAGCAGCCTTGAACCGGCGGCTCCATTTAAGCT
Source organism: Mucilaginibacter sp. Mucisp73 (assembly GCF_059491465.1). Lineage (NCBI taxonomy): Bacteria > Pseudomonadati > Bacteroidota > Sphingobacteriia > Sphingobacteriales > Sphingobacteriaceae > Mucilaginibacter > Mucilaginibacter sp. Mucisp73. Next base: position 1,768,803 of record NZ_CP168507.1, read on the forward strand.
AAGCGGATGGTTGTTTACCTCGCGAGCGATGCTTTGTTTCAGAACTGCCGATCGGGCAAAGCCGAGGTAATCATTAGAGCAAAAATCAATCAGGCTGCTTTCGGGTTTCAGTTGCCGGTATGTGCCTGCCTGTTGTCTTTCATCTAATCTGCGTTTTAAAAAGTCTTCGGCTGTATTCAATGTGCTTCGTTTTGTGCAAAAATAAAAAAAGCGACCATTGGCCGCTTTTTTCTATTTGATAATGTTTACTGGCCACCGCCGCCCTGGCGCATGCGGTCCATTCTTTCTTTCATTGCCTTATCATAAGCCGCAGCTTGTTCGGCTGTTAAAATAGCTTTGATCTTGGCGTTAGTTGCTTCCATCATTGGGCGCATGGCAGAGCGCATTGCATCCCTGTCGCCATTCGCCGCAGTACGTACGCTATCCATTTTAGTTGCCTGCTCTTTGTAAACCGCAGTGATCTTGGTTGTTTGATCATCTGTTAATTTAAGCTGGGTTTGCAATTCTTTGGCTCTTTCTTCGGGGCTTCTCCTCATGCCGCCCTGCGCGTAGCTGGCTGCAGAAATTCCTAAAAGGAAGCAGCACATTAACAATAATTTTTTCATAGCTTTTTTAATTTAATTTACGTTTTATCAGTATGATAAAGATATATCGTAATAGTTTAAAAAAGCCGATGTAACTTAATTGTTGCCTTGCTGTAAGTTGGATATCGAACGCTGCATCTGGGCCATCATTGCCGTAAGGCTTTCCATGGTAGGTTCTGGCGATGGTGATGGCAATTGGGTGGAGATATAACCTTTTGCTTTCCACAGCTCCAGCACATCTTCGCCCGATATTTCATAGGGTTCGTAAACGGGGTTATCAGAAATAAGCTTTAGTTTTTTGTTCTCCTTAAATTTATTGCCAATGCGTTTGTAAACCACGCCGTCATTTTTAGATATTACTACATAGGTTTCGCCGCTTTTTACATCGCCCCAGTTTTCTACATATTCACCTATTATAATAGTGCCTGATACAAGTGGGAGCATGGAGTCGCCTTTGATCTCAAAAGCGCGGTAAGTGCCCTGTTTAAACATAGGCAGGTAAAACTTCGGAAGCTGTGCCACGTATTCAGGATCGGCATAACCATTAAGGTATCCGGCGCTGGCTTTTACGGGCACCATTTCTATATTTTCATTTTCTTCCTTATCAACAGAAATACTCAGGATCCGCAGGTTGGCGGGGTTGCCTTTTGGTTTTGGCTGCCATTTTTCGTTGATGGTTTCGTTGATAAAGTCATCAATAGTAACATCAAAATAGGTTGCTAATGTTTTTAGTAAGTCGTATTTAGGATCGGCCCGGTCTTCTTCGTATGCGCCTACTAATGAACGTTTTATACCTAATTCATCCGCAAATTGCTGTTGCGTTAAACCCTTCTTTTTGCGGAGAAACTTAATATTTTGTGAAATTATTGACATAAAATTTGGATTTGCTAAATTTATTAGTAATTTTATGCTCATAAAGTTAGTAATAATTATCTGTTCACCAAATTTTTTATCATAAAATGAAACGTTTTGTTTATATCATTACCGACAGGAACCGTAAAAATCTGCATGTAGGCTTATGTTCAGACCTGATGAAAACCATCCAGTTTTACAGCGAAATGCCGACTTTGTTTTTCGACAATGCGCAGCAGCTTAACCGTTTGGTTTACTTTGAGGAGATCAATACCGAAGAGCAGGCTATGGAACGTTTTAAAGTGGTGAGCACTTACACCCGCCCGCAAAAAGAAAAAATGATCAGGGCTGTTAATGCTGATTGGATAGATTTGACCATTGGTTTAAAATACGAAAATGGTTTACGCGTAAGGCCGCAGCTGCGCCCGTCATTAAATGCCAACCGCAGGGTTATGGCTTTTTAATAAATTTTAAAGCCCCTGAGTTCATGCAGTACCTTTTGCCGCCGCGGTCGGCAGGCCCGTCATCAAATACGTGGCCAAGGTGTAAGCCTGTACTTTTTTCAATAACTTCATCACGGCTCATGCTGTAGCTGTTATCTGTAATTATTGCTACTTTTTTCGGGTCGACAGGTTTAACAAAACTTGGCCAGCCCGTACCGCTATCAAATTTGTCATCAGAGGTGAATAGCGTATCGCCGGTTGCGGCACTTACGTAAACGCCTTTTTCGTGGTTGTTCCAATACTCGTTCTGATAGGGTGGTTCGGTGCCGCTTTCAACCATAATATGGTATTGATTGGATGTAAGCGTCTTTTTCCATTCATCGGCAGGTTTGCTCAGTTTACGTTTGGCACCCTGCCCGTTGGCATTTTGGCATCCTAATGCTATCAGGATACTTAAAGCTATCACTGTTAAGATGAGTGTTTTCATAACCCATTATGTTTTGATGTTATCTTAATTATAGATGCTTCCTTTTCGTTGCCGGAAACTACTATATGCTTTAACTCAAATACGTAATTTTATTATATGGGGATTGTCATTTGGCAGTCTGTTTATATGAGCTTCTTTTTGGGTACCAGTACTTTGTTTACCAGATGTACTATACCGTTGTTTTGTTTAATATCAACCTGACTGATTGTACTTTTACCGCCATTGCCGTCAATCAAAACAATATTACTGTTGCTATCTATTTTAGCGAATAATTTACCACCCGAAAGTGTGGTAAATGTGGCTATGCCTTTTCCTTTATTGATCTTTTTCTGGATGTCTCTTGCCTTTAGCTGTCCTGCAATGGCATGATAAGCTACTAAATCTGTAAGTTCCCAAATATGCGCAGGTTTGGCAAGGGAGTCGAACTTACCGGTAGGCATGTCGCTAAACCCGCCATCAACCGGTACAAATACGGTGATAGGCCCGCGGCTTGTATAAGTGAGTGCGAGGTTTGTTTTTTGAATGAAAATATAAAATGTATGCGTATTGGGCGCTACAGATATGTTTTTTACAATATCATTGGCAGGAAGCATTGTTGTTGTATTACTGCTTTTGCTGTCGGTTTGGGCCAGCAATAATGCCGGGCAAAATACAATGGATATTAAAAACAGTAACTTTTTCATAGTGTGTAGGTTATAGGTTAAACATACAAAATATAAATAGGTTTTAAAATGGATAGCCGGGTTGTAGATTATAAGCTACCTTTGTTAACCTATGGAAATCTTCCCTACGCAATACTCAACCTTATCATCAAAAGCACTGAACATAAAACTTCAGGAAAGTTATGGTTTAAGTCATACAACGTGCCGGTTATTGATCCGCAATGTGAGCGACACTTATATTATAGAAAATGCAGCCGAAAAGTACATTTTTAAAATTTACAGGGATGCGCACCGAAAGCTGGAAGAGATCAAAGGCGAGGTAGAGTTATTAACTATCCTATTTCAAAGAGGTGCAAAAGTGTCCCGACCTATCTCTGATAAAAGCGGTGAAATGTTACAGGTATTCAATGCTGCTGAAGGAACCCGGCATGGTGTTTTGTTTGCATGGGCACAAGGTAACGTTGTTTATACTATGAATGATCGGCAGATTGAAACCGTTGGAAGGGAGATGGCTGTGATACATAATATTACATCTGCAATTGAACTTAGCTATCACCGTCATACGTACTCAATAGAAACGGTTATCGTTAATCCACTTAAAATACTTGAGCCTGCATTTGCATGCCTTGAAGATGACCATGCCTATCTAAAGCAAACTGCCGCTGAAGTAATGGAGAGGTATAATCAATTTGATGAAGGTTTTAGCTATGGCTATTGCCATTTCGATTTTCTTCCGAAAAACTTTCATTTCGATGATGCGGGTGACATAACTTTCTTTGATTTTGATTTCGTAGGTAAAGGTTTGATGGCTTATGATGTTACATCATTTTTTATTCACTATTTTTTAGAGTTTACCTACGGAAAGATCACTGAGCAAGAAGCGCGTGATGCTTTCCGGACTTTTGTTAATAGTTACCGTAAAGTACGGCCCTTATCAAATGAAGAAATAGCCGCCATACCATATTTAGGTTTTGGATTTTGGGTGTTTTATTTTGGCTTTCAGTATGAAAACTTTGATGATTGGTCGAATTTGTTTTGGGGGCCTAAGTTTATGAAAGACCGGGTTGCATTAATTAAGAAGTGGATGGATACGGCCCACAGTTTATTGCCTAAGTTTGATATTGATGCAGAGATAAAATAGAAAAAGCGGCCGGGAAGCCGCTTTTCTTATATCATAGCAATAATTATTATTACCAACCTGGTGTAAAACCTAAACCAAACAACGGTTTTTTAACATCGCTGCGGTTAAATGGAACAGCCAGGTAAGGCTCTAATATAAAAGCACCAAATACGTTAATCCGCAGGGAAATACCGGCACTCAATGCCGGTACCCGGCCGTAAATATTTTGTGTTGTAGTAGTGCCGTCAGAATTTATAAAGTCCTGTTGACCAATCACCGGCGGATCTTTCTGAAAATAAATATGATCACCAGAATTCCAGGCTAAACCTGCATCAAAAAACAAGTTAAGATCGGTAAACAGGAATTTGGATTTAATAGCAGCCAATTTTTCGGGACCGGTAAATGGCAAGCGCACCTCAAAGTTAAATACAGCTAAACGACTGCCTGATAATTGATCGATAGTGAAGCCATTAGTAGTAGCCTTACCGTTATTATAAAATGTTTGGCCTTCGTAACCCCTGATATAAAAAGGATAGCCCACAAATAATGGATAAAGCCCTTTATCGTCGCCAAAACGACCGGTTGCAAAAAACCTGGCAGCAAACGTAACCGGTGCTGTACGTACATATTTTCTTACATCAATTGTTGGCGCAAAGAACTTATAGGTGCCAAAATTATAACCGGCTTCCAGCCTGTACCTGAAACCATTCAACGGTGCTGTAACGCCAAAAAATGAGTTGTCACCAATTAGCGCGGTTGAAAGCGTTAAAATGGAATATGATTTTAAGTTATAGAAATAAGTGGAACCGTAGTTTTGATTAAGGGTTGCAGACTCTTCTTCGTTAGGGATTTTTTTCCTGTCGGATGTGATGTAGTTACCGATACCTACCTGGGGTTTGCCATTTACCATAGCGGTATCAAGCAGGTAATAATCGCTGTAACGGTCAACACGGTAATAGTTGTGTGAGGCTGCTCCGCTCACTTCAAAGCGTGTTGTCCTGGAAATAGGGTATGAGGTAAACACCCTGCCCGCATCCTCAAAATTGCGGATAATGTCAATGTTATCAGAATAAACGGTTTGATTTTTACCGCCCACATTCCTTACCGGGTAGGTGGTTGTATTGAAGCCGAACTGGTAAGGGATGTGGGAAACGCCCACACCAAGGTTCCAGCGGCCGGTTTGGTTTACGTAGGTTACAGCAGCGCCTGAATCATAGATCTGCCCGTTTACCGATGCAGCGGCAAAGATTTGGTTGCGCCCCAATATATCACTGAATACGCCCTGGATCCCGCTTGAAAGACTTGTGCCATAGAAGTTACTTACACCAACACCAATGCCACTTCCTGCAAGGTAATCAAGCTTAAACTTGGAACGGAATGGGATTGCCTTAACCGAATCAGTCGGGATTTTACGATAGGCCAAAAAGTTGTTCAGGTTAGAGTTGATCAGGTCGACGCCAACAGAGCGGTTTGGCGGCAAAGTGCCTGCTGCAAAGTTAACTTCACCCGGCTGCACAACAACAGGAGTAAAGTCGGACGCTTTGGCGTTATAAATGGAATATTTTTGCGCGCGATAGTAAGAGTAAACCACGTCATCGTGATTGGAAATACTTAATGCCGGTGAATATTCAGTAATGCCCGAAATGCCGGTAAACAGGTTGGTCATTTGTTCTATCTGACCCGACGCGATAGTATAGCGGTAAAGGTTACGGAAGCCATCACGATTTGACAGGAAGTAGATCTGCTTGCCATCGGCCGAGTATTGCGGGTTCAGGTTGTTAGCGCCGTTAAAAATTTTTATGTCGGTTACCTTTCCCGTTGCCAGATCAAGTTCGGCAAGGTTGAAAGGGATGTCCTGTTCAAGGCTTTGGTCATAGGTGGTCCTATCGCTTGAAAAAATGATCTTTTTACCATCCGGCGAATAGCTTGGTTGGTAATCAGAAAACTTATCGTTAGTAAGCTGCGTAATCTTTTTGGTATCGAAGTTATAAGAATACAAATCGCTCTGCCCTTCAACCAATCCCTGGAAAACAATATCCTTGCCATTGGGCGACCATGAAACGTTACTGAACTGCCCTACCTGCTCCATCGAAATATCGTCAATTACATTGCCGCTTTTCAGGTTAACTACATCGAGCCTGTTACGCCCTTTGCTAAATACACTAAATGCGAATTTAGTTCCATCGGGCGACCATGCACCTGCCGATTCGATGAAGTTAAACTCATCAATATGGGTGTTGGATACCTTACTCGTGAGTTTTCGTAATATACGCCCCGATTTAGCATCGGCCAAATAAAGATCAATGCTAAATAAACTTTTGGCCGATAAAAAGGCAACATATTTACCATCGGGACTAACGGACGGGGCAACCACAAGGTCGCCACCGTTTTTACTGTCAACCAGTTTGATGCCTTTAGGTGTTTGAGTGGTGTCTTTTAAAAAGGGTTTATAAGTGGCCTCGATAGAGTTTTTCCAAAGTCGGGAGAGGGTGCGATCATCATAACCAAACGTACGCCTGATGCCATACTCTAAACCGTATTTGGCCGCGTTTTTAAAGAAGGGCACTATAGCCGTATCACCATAAGTTGAACCTATGAACGACCAGAATGCTTCGCCATAACGATAAGGGAAGTATTTGCTGCTTTCGGTAAGATCGCGAACGGTAGGAATATCATGATTCAAATACGCGTCACGCATCCACATGGCTGTATAGCTGTCCTTCTTGCCTAAGGAGAGGTACTCGGCCATACCCTCTATCATCCAAAGCGGAATGTTGTTTATATTTTCATATTCGGACGAATCATGACCCATCAATAGCCGGTATTGAAAAGCGTGCACCAACTCATGGCCGATAACGTGCCTCGTAGTTTGATTGGTTTCCATCACCGGCATTACCACCCGATTTTTAAGGCCTTCGGTAACACCGCCGGTACCTACACCGATCTCGCCATCAATAGCGGTTGTTTGCTGAAAATCGGGATGGTTGGCATATAGTATTATTGGATTGGCATGCTTAAATGTATCCCTGAAAACCTGTTGATGTAGGGTGTACCACAGTTCACTTTCCTGGGCAAAGCGTTTTACCATACTATCATTTTTCAGGTAATAGTAAATCTCGAAGTGAGGAGTTTTATAAACGTTAAACTTAAGGTTTTTGTACCTTACCTTGTTTTGGCCAAAATATTGTGCCCTGGCATTGATGCTTATCAACAGCGAGCCAACAAAACAAATGAATATAATGGTGTGCTTTTTAACTCTATTGAAAAGTGAGTAAACTTTATTCATATATTATTTAACTAAATAGATATGGCTAATTTAATAAAATAAGGTTGTTCTTAGTTCAAAAAACAACCTTATTCATTTTCTCTTCACAGTATGGAAAAAAACGCCTGTACCCGTTTACCGCTGGTTATTAGGCGGTGTGCTTTCCGGGTTTTCCGGATTGTTTTCCTGTACAGGTGTTACGCCTGTTGTATCAATTGGGTTGCTTATGCTATCTGTTGAAGTTGTATCTTCTTCAATATGCGGCGAAGGACAGTTATAAGTTTTGGTGATCTTGCTCCATGGTTTAGGGAATGGGCCGTAAGTATAACCTAACGACTGATCGGCATATACTTTTTCCATAAACCTGCCGAAGATAGGCAACGCCGTATGTGAGCCTTCGCCGGTTTCGGATGTGGTAAAGTGCACTGAGCGATCATCAGCACCAACCCAAATGCCTGTCACCAGATCTTTGGTGATACCCATATACCAGCCATCTACATAATCAGATGATGTACCGGTTTTGCCGCCTATCTGGTTGTCTTTTTTCCAAAGGCCGTTGTATTCCCACAGCGCCTGTGAGGTACCACCGGGTTCTTCCATCCCCCCGCGGAACATGTAAAGCATCAGCCAGGCAGTTTCCTCGCTTAGTACTTTCTCGGTTTTAAGCTTAAACTCCTGTATCACATTGCCTTGCTGATCAGTGATTTTAGTGACCAGTAACGGATCCAATTTTTCACCCTTGTTAAGAAAGGTGCTATAAGCCCTAACCATTTCATAAACCGAAACATCATTTGAACCCAATGATACCGATGGAACGGACTTTAAAGGGCTTTCGATGCCGCAGCGGTGAGCGTATTCCACAATTTTATCCCAGCCCACTTTTTCGGTTAGTTGTGCTGTAATGGAATTGACAGATTTACCCATAGCCCAGCGCAGTGACATTTCACGATAGGAGAAATGGAAGTCGGCATTGTTTGGCTCCCAAACTTTATCCTCGCCATTGTCTTTGTATTTGATGGATACCGGCTTGTCGGTAAACTTATCGCAAGGGGTAAAGCCATTATCAAGCGCCGTTAAATAGGCAAATGGCTTAAAGGTGGAACCCGCCTGTCTGCGGCTTTGGTTTACGTGATCGTAATTAAAGAAACGGTGATCGATACCGCCAATCCAAACTTTTATTTTACCGGTTGATGGCTCCAGTGTCATCATACCGGTGTTCAGGATCTTAGCGTAATATTTTATAGAATCTATAGTAGAAAAAGTAGTGTCCTGTTCTCCATGCCAGGTAAACACGGTCATCCGTTTTTTCGTTTTAAAGTAATCCTGGATCTTTATCGTATCACCGCCGTATTTTTTTTCAAGTAGCTTGTAAATAGGAAGCCTTTGTTCGTTTTTGAGAATGAAATCTTTGATCTCAACGCCTTTTGAATCGCGCCACGGATTTTTGTTCCCCCAAAGGTTATAGAAGCGTTTTTGCAGCATCTTCATTTTTTCGGTAACAGCTTCTTCGGCATATTGCTGCATCTTTGAGTCGATGGTGGTGTAGATCTTCAGACCATCCTCGTAAAGGTTATAATCATTTTCCTTGCACCATTTGTCCAGCCATTTCTCAACGGCGCGGCGCAGGTACGAATCGCCGTGGGAGTCGTCTTCAACATAACTCAGGTCGAGCCCGAGTGGCGACGCGAAGTTACTTTTATACTGGTCGGCAGTGAGGTACTTATATTTCGCCATCTGTCCCAACACAGTATTGCGCCTTTCGGTAGCACGCTGCGGATTTTTAATGGGATTGTAGCTCGATGTGGCTTTCAGCATGCCGATAAGTAAGGCTGATTCGGCAGGATTTAAGGTGCCGGGCTGCTTATTAAAATATTTTAACGATGCTGTTTTAATACCGTATGAATTGTTGCCGAAAGGCACGGTATTGAAGTACAACGTCAATATTTGCTGCTTGCTGTAAACGTGCTCAATCTTAAAAGCGGTAAGCCATTCCTTGCATTTATAAACAATAGTGCGCAGCACCGGGATATGCTTAATAACGCCCTGCGATTTCTTTTTACGCGTTTCAAAAAGGTTTTTGGCTAACTGCTGGGTTATGGTACTGCCGCCTCGGCGGTCGCCTTTGGCTGTTGAGAGCACACTGGTAAAAAAGGAGTAAAAATCTACTCCGCCATGACTGTAAAACCGCACATCTTCAGTTGCCACAAGGGCGTTTATGAGGTTGGGGGAGATCTCTTTAAATTCAATTGGTGAGCGGTTTTCCTTGTAATACTGGCCTATAAGTTTGCCATCGGCAGTGTAAACTTCCGATCCTACCGAAAGTACCGGGCTTTTAATATCCTGCATGTCAGGTGAGTATCCGAAAAGCCAAAGGAAATTAAGCTCAATAGAACAAAAGAAAATAATTACGAAGTAAATGAATATGACAAAATATCTCAGAAACCGGTTGCGTATACGTCTGAACATTGGGTAAAAATGTAAAATTATGACACTATATCATAGTGCAGTTTAACAAATATAAACAACGTAAAATAGACAGGTAAATTTTAGGTTAACACTGGCATAATACATATTTATAATGTGCAAAGTACACAATAAATAAATCAAAAGCTGTTTGGATAAAAAAAATCGCCTGTTGAAGGTGCAACGTATATTTGAAATCAAGTTGCTAAAACTTTAATGTTGTTTTTGTACTTTGTATGGATATCTATTTATATGAAAAGTTTAACAGAACAATTTAAAGTACCAAGTAATAGCAAATTTTCGCTGGATGATCATGATCCTGCATTTAGCGATGGTTATCAAAAAGAAGATGCCGGATCTGTTTTGGATGAACTGATAGCTGAAACTTCTAAATTGGAGGCACAACTTTATGCCTCAAATAGTTATTCATTGCTTATTATTTTTCAAGCGATGGATGCTGCCGGAAAAGACAGCGCTATAGCGCACACCATGTCGGGCATAAACCCGCAGGGGTGCCAGGTTTATAGCTTTAAACAACCCAGTTCAGAAGACTATGATCACGACTTTTTGTGGCGGCATTACAAAGCCCTGCCCGAAAGAGGGCGTATTGGTATCCATAACAGGTCGCACTATGAAAATGTACTTGTCGTTAAAGTCCATCCCGAACTTGTTTTAAAAGAAAATAACCCGGCCATAAAACAAGTTGAAGATATTGATAAACAGTTTTGGGAACAACGATATGAGAGCATCCGCAATTTTGAAAAGCATATCTGTAACAGCGGAACTGTTGTGATCAAATTTTTCCTTAATGTTTCAAAGCAGGAGCAAAAAAAGCGGTTTTTAAAGCGAATAGATAACCCTAAAAAAAATTGGAAGTTCCAGGCCAGCGATATTGCGGAACGGGAGCATTGGGATGAGTATATGAAAGCTTATGAAAAAGCCATTAACGAAACCGCTACAGATGATTGCCCCTGGTATGTTATCCCGGCTGATAAGAAATGGTTTACGCGCATCGCGATATCAACTATAATCAGAGATACCTTGAAAAAGTTGAAGCTGGAATTCCCTGTTTTACCTAAAGACGAAATGGAAAAACTACAGGAGGCTAAACAGTTGTTAGAAAAGCAATAACGGAAATATTAAGACTTACGAAATTTTCAAAATTTCGTAAGTCTTAGACTGCGCTGTGAAAATCTTAAATGCCTGAAAACATATTTTGTGCGGGCTCGCCTATAAGGGGCATTGGTTTTCTTTCGCCGTTAATTGCGCCAATTAAACCGATGATCCAAATAACCAGTAAGCCCAGGCGTATAATCCAGAGGATAGACGCACCAATAAATATCCCTGATGTTACAAAGGCCAGGCCTATAATAAAACCGGCAATCCATGAAATAAGAATTGAAACGAGATGAAACAATAATGTTTGTCTCATCTGGTAGGCAGCCAGCGGTGTTTTATTATTAGTGTACAATGCAAAGTAGGCAATAAGCCATCCAATAAGCGTAAAATAACTGATGATGCCGGCGGTCTTACCGTCGTCAGAGGTAGGTTTGTAATTTTCCATGTGTGGTAAAGTTTTTTGTATAAAGCTAACCGTTTAAAAATGAAATAGTTTTATTCATTTTTAAATGATATCTCATAGCAGACTTTATTTATCCGCACATCAAATCATTACTCTATTGTTATCTCATCGGCAAAAATGTAGGATTGATTGCCTTTGTTCTCATGCCAGTCGGGTAGTGGGCCGTATTGCTTGGCTATCAGTTTAATATAACGGGCGCTGGTGTTTAACGGCGCGGTAAATTCCTGCGTTTGCACGTTGGTATCTTTAATATCAACTTTGGTGTTAACGGTGGTCGCCAGTTTGTAAGTTTTGCCATCATTTGATGTCCAGAACTGTACATATTTAGGGAACACAATCCAGGCGCGGCTATCCTGCAGGGTACTGACGCTGATTTGTTTGATGGGTTTAACCGCGCTCATATCAACAATGGCTATAAAATCCTTTCCCTGGTAGCCCTGCCAATTGCCTAAACGCCAGTTGGTAGTGCCATGCTGCCCGTCAATTAATGATTCATCGCCCTTAGCCGGGTAATTAGGCAGGTATTTGTTCAGTATAGTTAGCTTAATATCGTTGCGGAGTTTGATGAAACTTGCCTCATCAACAAAGCTGCTTTTGCCCTCCTTTATCGCGATAGCTTTTACCGTGATATTATCGCTAATAGTAATTGGCTGTGTATAAGGCGTTGACGATGCAGTAGGAGCAGAGCCATCGAGTGTGTAATAGATTTTTGCATCGGTATCCTGATCTTTGATCTGGATGCTGAACGGCTGCTTGAATGACCTGGCGGGCGATATAATGTAAGGATTAGGTACGATAAGGTTATCCGTAATCTTTGAAACTGGTTTTTCCAGATCCTGGGTAAAGATCTTATTAGCCAGCCTGCCGGTAAATACTTCAAAATCCCCGCCTTTGGTAATATCATCGTAGTTGATAAAAAGCTTACTGTACACCTTTTTATCAAGGTTCATGCCCTGCAGATAGATATTGCTGCGGGTAATGCCGGCGCCGGGGTTAATAATGCTGAATTTTTTGCCGTTCTCCAAATTAATCACTGCCTTATCAAACTGCGGGATCCCGATCTGAAAATCCTGCTGGCCGGGTGCAATATTGTAAATTCCCAACGAACTCATCACATACCAGGCCGACATTTGGCCGCAATCCTCATTACCGGCTAAACCATCAGGTTTATTGCTGTATTCTTCGCGCAAAATGCGGCTTACATAAAACTGGGTTTTATCCGGCGAATCGGTAAAATTGTACAAGTATGCCATGTGATGACTTGGTTCGTTGCCATGGGCGTATTGGCCTATCAATCCGCTTACATCGGGAATGTCACTGCCGCTAAGTTTTGATTGTGTGCTAAACAATTCATCCAGCTTGTTTTCAAATGCCTGTTTGCCGCCCATTTTATCAATCAGGGTTTCTACATCGTGGGGTACCAGGAACGAATATTGCCAGGAGTTGCCCTCGGTATAATTGCCGTTGATCTCTGCAGGATCGAAAGGCTCCAGCCAGCCGCCGTTGGCACGGGCTTGCATAAAAGTATTCTGGTTGTTGAAGACGTTTTTCCAGTATTGTGCCCGCTGAATGTATTGGGTATAATCGTCGGTTTTATTGAGCATTTTTGCCATCTGGGCTATACACCAATCGTCATAAGCATACTCCAATGTTTTAGACACAGACGCATCTTCTTCGTCTGATTGAACAGCCCCGTTTTGGCGATAATTATCCAACCCAAACTGGTTACGGTTTACGGCGGCTTTCATGGCGGTGAAAGCTTTCTCAGCATCAAAATCGCGGATGCCCTTCGCGTAAGCATCCACAATAACCGGGATAGAATGATTGCCGATCATGCAATAAGTTTCGGTACTTGCAAGCGGCCATATCGGTAATAAGCCGCCCTGATCATACATCGCCATAAAACTCTTGATAAAATCGAGTGTGCGCTTGCGGTCTATCAGCGTAAGCAGCGGGTTCTCGGCCCGGTAGGTGTCCCATAAGGAAAACACGGTATAATAGTCAAATCCCTGGGCTGTATGTACCTGTTGATCCATGCCACGGTATTGCCCATCCACATCACTGTAAATATTGGGGGCAACCATGCTGTGGTATAAGGCGGTATAAAATATGGTTTGTTTGATTTTAGCATAATCGGGCTGCACCACTTTTTTAGCAGGAGGGGCATAACTGTATGGACTTGTTCCGCCTACGGGTTGGGTTTGGGTTGCCGAGGCCGGTGCGCCGCCTTCTACCTGAATCTTATTCAATTCATGGTTCCAGGCTATTTTGGCATCTTTCTGAACTTTTTTAAAGTCGAAATCAGGTATTTCTGCATCCAGGTTTTTTAAAGCACCTTCGGTGCTTACCGAGGAGATACCCACCTTACTGATCACTTCGCCGGGATTATCAAACTGCAAAAACAACTTTATATTCTTGCCCTGTGCTTTGCTTTGGCCATTTTGTACCTCGTTATTTACAGCAATACCGTAAGTTTTAAAAGGCTTTGAAAACTTAGCGTAAAAATATACCTGCTGTTTATCGGCCCATGATTTCGACATACGGAAACCACGTACTTCATGATCATTTACTACTTCTATCCATGAATCCAAAACCTCGTCGCGGTGCTGCAAATCGATAATAATATTTGCCTTATCGGTTGATGGGTAAGTGTAGCGATGCATACCTACACGGGTTGTTGCAGTTAGCTCAACGCCAATATTATATTTATCAAGCAGTGTTTTATAATAACCTGGTGTGGCACTCTCATTCTTTTTGCTGAAGTGCGAGCGGTATTCGGTGTTTTTAAATTTAGGATCGCCGGTGGTTGGCATAAACAATACATCACAGTAATCAGGGACACCGGTACCGCTCAGGTGCGTGTGCGAGAAACCATATACCAGGCTATCGGTATAATGATAACCGGAACAGCCATCCCAACCCTCCAACCGGGTATCCGGACTAAGCTGTACCATGCCGAAAGGCCTCACTGCACCGGGATAAGTATGCCCATGTCCCCCAGTACCTATAAATGGATCAACCAGTTGGGCGTAGTCTTTTTCCTTCTCTTTTTTCTTTTGTGCCGATGATAAAAAAGGCAGAACAAGCAACAGGGTGACCGGCAAAGCAGAGCGGAATACGGGTTTGATCAATGACATATTATTTAAAACCAATTATATGATTTGAGTGTGCACAAATTACACTAATTACCACGAATATTTACTAACAGGAAAGTTTCCTATTTTATTATTAGTATAAAAAATGGTCACTAAAAACAAATAGCGACGGGCATATCCACATCGCTATTTGTTTTAGAATAACTAATTCGTGAAATTCGATTTAATTCGAAATAATTAGTATTCAGTTTTATCCTTTTATCATACCTACTTTTTTCAGCAGCTTACGGTTTTCACGAAGGTGTATTAAACGGTACACGATTGCGTAAATAATAGGTAATATCAATAAGGTTAGTATGGTAGATGTCACAAGCCCACCTATAACTACTATAGCCAGCGGTTTCTGAGTTTCCGAACCAATACCGGTTGAGATAGCTGCCGGCATTAAACCAATGGCAGCCATCAGCGCGGTCATCACTACCGGGCGCACACGTGATATCACGCCTTCCATAATGGCCTCATCAAGGTGCATTTTTTCTTCAATGTTTTTCTTAAACACTGAGATCAGGATCACTCCATTCTGAATACATACGCCAAACAAGGCAATGAAACCAATACCAGCTGATATACTAAAGTTTGTATTAGTAATATGTAATGCTAAAATACCGCCTATCAACGCAAACGGCACGTTCAGGATAACCAACACTGCATCTTTAGCGTTACCGAAGGTGATGAACAGGATCAGGAATATCACCAGTAAACACACAGGCACTACGTGCGCTAATGTATTTGATGCCCTGATCTGGTTTTCAAACTCACCGTTCCAGGTAAATGAATATCCCTGGTCAAGTTTTACAGCGGCGCCTACTTTTTCCTGCGCTTCGGCTATAGTGCTACCTAAGTCGCGGCCACGCACCGAGAATTTCACAGCGATGTAACGCATGTTGTTATCGCGGTAAATAAATGCAGGGCCGGTTAATGTGGTGATTTTGGAAATCTCTTTGATTGCAATTTTTGAACCGTTAAGTGTCGGTACCATCAGGTTCTCAATTTTGCTTTGAGTATCCCTGAATTGTTTTTGATAACGGATCCGGATATCAAATTTACGTTCGCCTTCATAAAGCTGCGAGGCCGCTTTACCGCCTATCGCCATCTCAATAACCGAGTTGGCATCGGCAGTTGATACCCCATAAAGGGCCATCTTGCGCTGGTCAAGCTCAATACGAAACTCCGGCTGACCGAGGTTTCGTAAAATACCAAGGTCTTCAACACCATGGATCTTCTTGAGCACGGCCATTACCGAGTCGGCCTTCTGATCAAGCACCTGGAAATCAGGCCCGAATATTTTTACTGCCATAGATGCCGGTACGCCGGCAACTGCTTCGGCTACGTTATCGATAATAGGCTGCGAATAGTTAAATACAATACCCGGAAACTGACTCAGTTTTTTATCCATTTCGGCTATCAGCTCTTCCTGGCTGATGCTTCGTTTCCATTCCTTTTTAGGCAGAAGGTCAACCTGGATCTGAACGTTAAAGAAACCTTTCGGGTCGGTACCGTCGTTGGTACGGCCCACTTGCGATAGGGTTTGTTTCACCTCGGGGAAGGTTGACAGGATCTGCCTCATTTTATCAGTTACCTTAACCGAACTTTCCAGCGAGGTACTCATTGGCAGCTGCGCGGTTACCCACAGGGCGCCCTCGTTAAGCTGCGGAAGGAATTCCGAACCTAAAAATTTAGCCGAAAAGAAGGTAACCGACATAAAGGCTATTGCTACAATGAGACTCAGTTTTTGGTTACGGTAAGTATAACTGAACATGCGGCGGATACCGTTTTCAAAGAATATCACTACCGGGTTATGCTTCTCCCTTACATTTTTGTTAAGTAGGATACTTGATAGGGCAGGCACCAGCGTAAGGGTAAAGATCAACGCGCCAAGCAAAGCAAAACCCAAAGTGTAAGCCAGCGGAGAGAACATTTTACCTTCAACCTTTTGGAAAGCGAAAATTGGTACCAAACAGGTAAGGATGATAAGCTTGGAGAAGAAAATAGCTTTACCCATCTCGGAGCCGACATTTTTGAATAGGCCAAGTTTAGCCAACCCGTTGAATTTTTGCATCCCTACTTCCTTAGCCCGGTGATCAAGCGCCACGAAGATCCCCTCAACCATCACCACCGCGCCATCTATAATGATACCAAAATCGACTGCACCCATAGAGAGCAGGTTGGCGCTCATTCCCTTTAATCGTAAACAGATGAAAGCAAACAATAATGCCAGCGGTATAATGATAGCAACAATGAGCGTTGTGCGCCAATCGGCCATAAACAGGAATACTATAACGGTTACCAATATGATACCCTCGCATAAATTATGGATCACCGTTTCGGTACAAAAATCCATCAGGTTGGTACGATCATAAAAGGTGGAGATCTTTACATCGGCAGGTAACACGCTTTTGTTGAGGTCGACAACTTTCTGGTTAATGAGCTTTAATACCTCAGCAGGGTTTTCACCCTTACGCATTACCACAATACCTTCAATAACGTCGTTGTTTTTATCCCGG
Source organism: Mucilaginibacter sp. Mucisp73 (assembly GCF_059491465.1). Classification (NCBI taxonomy): domain Bacteria; kingdom Pseudomonadati; phylum Bacteroidota; class Sphingobacteriia; order Sphingobacteriales; family Sphingobacteriaceae; genus Mucilaginibacter; species Mucilaginibacter sp. Mucisp73. Next base: position 1,785,920 of record NZ_CP168507.1, read on the forward strand.
CCCACCTGGCCTAAACGCGGTAAACCACCCTCTTTAATCTCGGCAATATCACGGGCCAGGATAGGAACGTTATTAACGTTTTTGATAATAATATTCTGAATTTCTTCGATATTATTGATTAAGCCAATACCACGCACTACATAAGCCTGATCGTTTTTTTCGATGATATCACCACCTACGTTAATGTTACTACGATTAAGAGCCGTGTAAACATCAAGCGAAGTAAGACCGTATTTTTGTAACAGCGAAGGGTTTACACTCACTTCATAAGTTTTTTCCTCGCCACCAAAACTGTTCACATCAGCTACGCCGGGGATTGATTTAAACTGGCGGTCAAGCACCCAATCCTGTATAGCGGTAAGGTCATGCAAAGATTTGGTGTGGCTTTTTAGGGTGTAACGGAAAATTTCACCTGTCGGGCCGTATGGCGGTTCAACCTCGGGTTTAACACCATCAGGCAAATCAGCGTTGCCCAAGCGGCTTAATACCTGTTGGCGGGCAAACGCATCATCAACATCATCATCAAAAATAATACGGATGTATGATAAACCAAAAGATGATGTGGTACGGAGGTTAGCCTTTTTTTGCACCGAGTTTAAAACGGTTTCCATTGGTATGGTAACCATTTTTTCCATCTCTTCGGCACTGCGGCCCGGCCATTGGGCTATAATAATGATCTGTGTATTGGTAACGTCGGGAAAAGTCTCGATAGGGGTGTTGGTATAGCTCCACACACCCAAAGCTACCAATACCAGTGTCATAAAAAACACAAAGTAACGGTGCCTGAGCGAGAAGTATATAATATTTTTGATGAACTTGTTCATTGTTGTCTTTGTATTTTAAAAACGTAAATGCCTGGTTTTAAAACCCGGCAATTTTTGGTTTATCCACCTGTTAGTTGTTGCCGGCAATGGCATCATAAAAAAGCAGCTGGTTTTTTGAGATGATCTTATCACCGGCTTGCAAACCTGATGATATATAGGTGGTGTCTTCAACGGTTTTGATAACCGCTACCTGGCGCACCTTCAAATCGTCTTTATTGTTATAAACCACTACAAAGTTTTTGCTATTGTCATAAACAACGGCTTTAGCTGGTATAGCAACCGACTGCGCTTTTTCGCTGTTGGCTATTACCACACTGGTGAACATCTCCGGCTTAAGCAGCATGCCATCGTTAGGTAGTACTATTTTGATTTTCAATACCTTGTTGTCCGGATCGAGTACAGAGCTCACTGCGTCTACCTTGCCGGTAAAAACTTTATCGGGGTAGGCAATCGTAGTAACTTTGGCTGTATAACCCACTTTAACACGGCTAATGTCTGATTCAAACACGTTTGCCCAAATCCAAACATCTTTCATGTTGGAAATGGTGAACATGCTGTTATTATTATCCGGACGGATATAGCCGCCTGCCGTAATATTTTTTTCGACCACGAAACCACTTTCAGGCGCTTTGATCACCAATGTACCGCCGGGGCTGGTATTACCGCCGCCGTTGATTGCAATCTGCTCTTTTACTTTGTTGTAGGCGGCTTCGGCTTTGTTGAAATTTTCTTTAGCCTCGGTATAATCGCGCTCGCTTGAGATGCCGTTTTTGTAGAGGTATTCGGCCTGTTCAAGCTGGCGTTTGTAAATAGCAAGGTCGGATTTTGACGAGCTCAGGTCGGTATAATTACCTGCAACATCAGCGCTGCGTACAATGGCGAGGGTTTGGCCTTTGCTCACTTTATCGCCCAGCGAAACTTTTACATCTAACACCTGCCCGCTTGAAAAAGGGAATACTTTAACAACAGTGTTGTCATCATATGATACCTCGCCCGAAAGTGTAAGCTCATTTTTTATGGTAGCGATTTTGGCAGTATCGATTGTGATAATTTTAGCCATCGAATCACTCACAGTTACCTGTTTGTTTTCAACAGCGGGAGGTGTCTTGCCTTTGCAAGCGGCAAGTAGTAGCAAAGCTGAGATGCCGGAAAACAGCGTTTCTCTTTTCATCATAGTAAGTCTTAAAAGTTTAGTCAGGATTTTATTACGGTTGTGCCAACGGCAAAATTGAGGTCGGCAATTGCTTTTTGCAGGTTGAATTGCTGTTGCAATATTTTTAATTTGGTGTCCTTATAGGTGTCAAAAAAGTCTACAAACTCCACAAGGCTTATCTGGCGCTGCTGGAAGCTCTTGAGCATTGCGCCAAACAGTTTGTCGTACTGCTCATTAAAGGAGATTTGCTGGGTTGAGAACAACTGCACGTTTAGCTTATATTGATTAACAGCAGCAACTACATCATTTTTAAGCTGGAATTCATTTTGTTTCAGGGTGCTCTCTTGGCTTTTGATATTGTATTGTGCCGACTTGATATTGCCCTGGTTGCGGTTAAACAACGGTATCGGGAAACCAATTTGTAAACCATAGTAGTGCGCGGCGTAGCTGCTGTGTTGATCGTAGGATACACCTAAGGTAACATCAGGCACTGCAAGTGCTTTCTGATAAGCGAGGTTATGGGTAGCCGAACTTAACTGGTATTGGTTTGACAGGTAGTCGGGCCTGTTGGTCATGGCCTGACTAATGAGCGATTGCACATCAAGATCAACGGTTTCAACCGGCTTATCATTTATGACAGGCTGTACAAATGTGGTTTCCTTGGTTTGGAGTAATGTTTTAAGCTCTGTTTGCAGATCATTGATCTGGCGGTTATTTTCAACCATGTCATTTTGCAAACCGAACAATAGAGCTTTCAGGCGGATAAGGTCCTTCATGGAGGTATTACCTACATCAAATGATTTTTGAATAGCATTAACCAGTTCAGTGGCTGATTTAATTTCGTTTTGATAAACTAATTGCTGTGCATTCAAGGAGCCCAACTGGCTAAAATCAAGCTGCAGATTATAACGCAGGTTACGCATCAAGTCATTAAAGGCGGCTTCCTGAACTTTAGCATCGTCTTCGGCTACTTTTACCTGTTTGCCGCGTTTGCCGGCAGTGGCAAACACCTGGTTTAACTGGACAAATATTTGTCCGCCTCCGTTTGAGTGGTTGAAAAATTTATTGGTGCTGCCGTCATGAATGTTCTGATCGGTGCTTAGGGTTGGGTTATCCCATAGTTTAGCTTGTTGAATGAGCGCCTTTGAGGCATCAACATTATACTTTTGGGCAAGCAGGCTCAGGTTATTTTCAATGAACTGTTTTTCAGCATCAGGGAAAGTGATCTTTAACGTATCTGTTTGTGCTTCGGCCTTTTGTGTTAATAAACTAAAAAATAACGGTGATATAAATAGCAGGGATTTTATAGTACGCATGTTTCCTTCTTCAATTCTACAGTACAAAATTTCAAAACGGTTATGAATTTTGTATGAAGTGAAAGAAAACTAATGGTAAGAAGGGGAACTGTCTGAACTCGAATTAAACGAATTGAAGAATTTATTGAATTCTATATTCTGGCAATTCAATAAATTCTTCAAATTCCGGTTCAGATAAAATCAAGAAATCTTCAAATCCCATGAATCAGGGTTATTTCAGATATTTATTTCAAAATCATCCGCATCTTTCAAAAAAGGTAGTGCACGGCGTACTTTTTCAACCTCATCACCTATGATACTGAAAGTATAAAGGTCTTCTTCATCACGTTTATAGTAAACTACCTTACCGTTAGGATCGATACAGGTGGAATCCCCGCTATGGTAAATTTCGTTTCCATCGTGGCCTACGCGGTTAACTGCTATCACGTACGACTGGTTTTCAACCGCACGGGCAGGTATCAGGGTACGCCAGTGTGCAGCCCTGCGCTCGGGCCAGTTAGCAACCACGATGAGCAGATCGTAAGGATTAGCTTCTATATTACGCAGCCACACCGGGAAACGCAGGTCATAACAGATTACCGGGCAAATTTTCCAGCCGTTAAGTTCAACGAAAAGCTTTTTGGTGCCGGCGGTGTAGGTATTGTGTTCCTGGCCAAGTGCAAAGAGGTGACGTTTGTCGTAATGTTCATAACTGCCGTCAGGACGCATCCAGATTAACCGGTTGTAGTACTTGCCACCTTCTTTAATAATAATAGTCCCGGTTATCACACAATCATATTGTTTGGCTGTTTTTTCCATCCATTGCATGGTTTTGCCATTCATAGGCTCAGCCAATTCGGCAGCGTTCATAGTAAAACCCGTACTGAACATCTCGGGCAGTATGATGAGATCTGTTTTTTCGCGGATCCCTCCCGATAACCTGAGGGTAATATTCTGAAGATTTTTATCGGTATTTTCCCAAAAAAGGTAGCCTTGAAAAACAGTAATTTTAAGATTCTCCATAATATTTGGTTCATAGTTGATGGATCATGGATCACGGCAAAAAACGCATGATGATTGGTTGACCCATACGGATAAAACTTATACAATTTGGCTATGATCCATGAACTATGGACCATGATCCAAAATCAAACTTATGATCTGGCTATTATCCATAAACTATGGATCATTAACCAAAAATTAAACTCGAATTAACCTATCAACGGCTTTATCTAAAGTTTCTTGCCTTTTGGCGAAACAAAACCTTAACACATGGTGATCAATCCCCTTGCTGTAAAAGGCCGAAACAGGTATGGACGCTACCCCAAACTCCTTTGCCACACGGATAGAAAAGTCGGCATCTTTTTCGTCGGTAATAGAGCGGTAACTTACTGACTGAAAGTATGATCCTGAACATGGCAAAAGCTTAAAACGGCTTTGTTCAAGGCCTTTTCTAAAATAGTCGCGTTTTTCCTTGAAAAATTCGGCCAGGCCGAGATAAGTTTCTTCGTTTTTTAAATGCTCGGCGATGGCATACTGAATAGGAGTGTTTACGGCGAATACCAAAAACTGGTGGATTTTCCTGAACTCATTCATCAAATAAGCAGGCGCCATGCAATAGCCCACCTTCCAGCCAGTGGCATGAAAAGGCTTGCCAAACGATGCTACGATGAAGCTGCGCTGCTGCAGATCAGGGTAGCGGGCCATGCTGTGGTGGGTTTCGCCATCATAGATCAGGTGTTCATATACCTCATCGCTAAGGATCAGGATATCCTGGTTTTTTACCAATGCGCTCAACTCGTCAATATCTTCCTTATGCAAAATAGTTGCCGTTGGGTTATGAGGCGAGTTAAGGATGATCATTTTTGTTTTTTGGTTGATCAACCGCTTAACCATGTCCCATGCAATGCGGTAATTAGGCGGCTCAAGGGCAAGCGATTTTACAACGCCGCCCATCAGTTTTATGGCAGGGGCATAGCAGTCAAAAGCCGGCTCGAATATGATCACCTCATCGTTGGGGTGAATTACAGCACTTATAGCTGTAAAAATGGCCTGTGTACCACCGGCAGTGATGGTAATCTCTGTTTCGGGGTTATAAACCGCGCCGTAAAGCTTTTCGGTTTTTTCGGCAATACGCTCTCTTAAAGCCATGACACCAGCCATGGGCGCGTATTGATTATGCCCTTCTTTCATGGCTTTATTTACAAGCTCAATCAGGTCGGGCGAACAGTCATAATCAGGAAAACCCTGCGACAGATTTATTGCACCCAGTTCGTTGGCCAGGGCCGACATAATGGTGAATATGGTAGTTCCGGTTTGGGGTAATTTTGAAACAACAGGTATCATCAATGGCTAAAGTAGGGAAAAATCATTATGAACGTATCCCCATAACCCGGTATTTTTTGTATTTGGAAATATTTTAATTTAAAGGTTTAAACATATTGCTGTGCCATGATTTTTAGGATTAGAAGATTATTCTGATACTATAGAGAGGAGATTATAGGTCTTTACCCTACATTACCTGGCGTCAGGGCAATCCTAAATCCTCTAAATCATGGTTCAAGCAATATACTATCCGTAATCTTTGCAATATCGTAGCTGATCTTATTGATAAAGCCCAATTGCTCTTTCAACAAAGCATCTTCGGCCTGGGCTACCGGCTTTAGAGCTTCCGGGTTAACAGGGGGGATTTTACCTATATTAAATTCAATATTTTGAGCATGCAGTTTTTGACCGGTATCGTTCAAAACGGTTATACTTTTTTTGATGAGCTTCATGGCTTCGGGGTGTGCAACCGGGATTTCCTTTTTGCTTTGTGCTGATGCAATGGTAGCGATGTATGATGAAAGGATATGGTTAAGCACCACAAATTTATGTACATCCTTTATTTTACGCTGTTTGCTTTTAGGTTCTGATGTCATGCGCTCAAAAGCGGCCGAAAGGTTGGCCGATTTTACATAAACCTCTTTACGCGCCAGCTTATAAGTTGTAATGCTGATCATTTTGCCCGAAATGCTTTCGGCAATGGTAACCAGGTAATTGATGTTGGCTACAATGACGTCCCGAAGCGTTTCCTGGATCTGTTCAAACTCCCAGGTTGGGAAAATGAGGTAGCTGGCTACCAGGGCAATGGTTGAGCCAATAATAGTATCGATGATCCTTTCCTGCGCCACATTTAACAGTCCCACACCTAAAAACTTGAATAGGATAAGCACATACGGGGTCATGAAAATTACGCTCACTACATAATTAAGCCGTTGAAAACTGTAGGCGCCCATCATAAATATCACCAGGAAAATAAACTGCACAGTAAGATTAGGGATAAAGGTAAGTATGGCTATACCTATAACACCACCGCCAATGGTGCCTATTAAACGCTGGTAGTTACGCTGTTTTGAAAGACTAAACCCGGGCTTCAATATTACAATGATGGTAAGCAGTACCCAATAGCTGTGATGGCCTAATGAAACCAATTTAGCTGTGATAAAGCCTACCAAACATACCAACGCTACACGCAGGGCATGTTTGAATGCGCCGGATGCCAGCGTAAAGTTGTCGAAAAAAATATGCGGTGCAAAATCCTGGTGGGTAACAAAAGCCGAATACTCCACATCACCTTTGGGCTCATTTAATGATTCGGCGGCTTTTGAGCTGTAGTACTTGTAAATATTGTTGATCCCCTCGCTAAGTGAACGCAGGTTTACCAGCACCTTTTTAAGCACCAGATTGCTGGTTTCCTGGTTGTTTTTTCCGATGGAGTCGATCTTTACTTTTAGCTTCTCCAACTCAATTGTAAAATCGGTAAGATGGCGGCGGCGTGTGTTGGATAATATAATATAGGCTATATCGTCAAGCTCATCGGCCATATTATGGATAATACGGGCTATTTCGGTTAGTACGCCGGTGTCTTTGAATTTTTCGCGAATGTGGTTGTAATCATAGTGCGTGGCCATGATCTGTTCGTAAATATCAACAAGGTCCACAAAGGTGAGTACCAGGATCCTGCTTGGTGCTGTTGATTCGCGGGCCATGATGCGGCTTTTAAAAAGCAGTTCGCGCACAGCATCCTGGTGCTGGCTCACCTGAATTTGTTTGGAAACCAGCTTGCGGTAGTTTTCGTCGATATCGGTATCCGATAAATAAAAATCGGCTTTGATGCGTAAAAAACGTGCTATATCGGTCACATTTTCGCCAAGGGCCTGCTGCGCCGCGCGGTAAGGGCGGATACCGAAAAACAACAAACTGAAGATCATATACCAAACACCGCCTGCTAAGATAGTCGCACTATAACCCAATACCTCGGGAGCTGTCAATGCCTTATCCATCATAAAGATCATGATCAATAATGATGAAGTACCTACGGATGCTGCCCTGTTGCCATAAACCGTAAACATGGAAAACAAAAAAGCGAAGAAGGTGATCTCGAAGCCAAGGGTAAATACATTGAGCCGAGCAAACCCGGTAATAGCGGCAACCAAAAATAAACATAGGTTGCCGGCCGCCATAGCATTACGCTTGTGCGATACCGGCCCGGGAGTATCTATAACGCAGATACACAATGCGCCCAGTGAAAGTGTGAGGCCCAGATCAAACTTATCAAACTGCATTAGGAGCAGTGAGGGCAATAAAATGCCTATACAAATGCGGATCCCATCAGAAAAATATTGACTGTAAAAGAAACTTTTTATCTCCCTGATGTTTATAGACATGGTAGCAGTAGCTTTGTAAATAACAGAACTATTATAAGCAATTTTGTTTGTTCGGCCTGTTTTTATTAAATATAATTTATTGGCCTAAAATGACGTTTCAAATTTACATAATTTTAATTTATGTATCTGTTTTTGATAAAAATGGCATTAATTGAAGATTTGTGTTAATAAATATTTACTTTTTGATGAAATTAAATTAAAGATCAGTAAATTCACCCCCCGGAAAAGGCCAAAAGCTAAACCAATCAATTTTACCTCAATTTAATTTTTTACTATGTCGCCAACGTTAAAACTCAGCCAAAGAGAAGCAGCCTTCAATAACGAGGTTGTTACCCGATTTGAGTTATATAACAGTTTGTTTCAAACACTTCCGTTTTACCAGGTAAAGGATACAGGGATCTTATTACCGTTTTTCAGTTCACATTGTGAGAAAGGCGCTATCACCCATGATTCGCCGACAGATATTATCGAGTCGTTTTTTGAAAAGTATGTACCGGATATCGATCATCGCGAGCAGATTAACCGCATGTTTAGGTTTATTCAGTACATTGAACGGCAGGTGGTTTTATTTGACGCCATTGAAGATTCCTCATTTAATAAAATAGGTAAGTTTGATGACAGTGGTACCCTGCAAAGCTTGTTGCAGCATGCAGCCATCAGTGATGAAAGCCGGCAGGATATCAGTGACAAATTAAAAGATTTTTCGTTACGCCTGGTGCTTACTGCTCACCCCACGCAGTTTTATCCAGGTACGGTGCTTGGCATCATGACGGATTTAATTGAAGCTGTAAAAACCAATGATATCAATAATATTGATGTATTGCTGCAGCAATTAGGTAAAACGCCATTCTTTAATAAAACATCGCCAACGCCGGTTGATGAAGCTATCAGCCTTTCCTGGTTCCTGGAAAATATATTTTATCATGCCGTATCTGGGATCCAGTCAAAACTGGAAGAGGAGTTTGATATCGACGCCGCAAGCCGTCAGATACTGGAACTTGGTTTTTGGCCGGGTGGCGACCGTGATGGTAACCCTAACGTAACAACCCAAACCACTAAAGAAGTTGCCAGCTTTTTAAGACAGCGCCTGTTCAGGTGTTACTACCGGGATTTCAGGGTACTTAAACGCCGAATTACTTTCCGCGGTGTTGAAGGGGCCATGACTAAACTGGAAACGCTGTTTTACAAAAACGCTAATGAACAGTTAACCCCGGTTGATCTTCAAGGCGAACTGCTGGAGTTGCTGCTTTCTATAAAAGAAGTTATCCTTCGGGATCACGATGGTTTGTTTGTGAATATTGTTGAGGATATGATCCAGAAGGTACGCCTTTTTGGATGTTATTTTGCAACACTTGATATCAGGCAGGACAGCCGTATTTTACGTAAGGTGTTTGAATATGGAACCCAAAATATTGACACAGGCGTAGCGGAAGGTTATTCGGAACTAAGTGAAGAAGATAAAATAAAGAGCATCACTTTTAAAGAGGCCGATTTTGTTTGCCCTAAAGAGGAAAAAGATGCTATGATCCACGATACACTGGATACCATCAGGTTGGTTAAGCAAATTCAACAGGGTAATGGTGAAAGGGCGTGCCAGCGCTTCATTATCAGTAACTGTCAGCGCGCTTCGGATATTTTGCAGTTGATTAACCTGTTTTTATGGAGCGGGTGGAAAAAAGACAGCTTAAGCATTGATTTTATGCCGCTGTTTGAAACCGTGAACGATCTGGAACATGCTGCAGGCATCATGGAACAGTTGTATACACATCCGTTTTATGCAGAACATTTAAAAAACAGGGGGAGCCAGCAAACAATCATGCTTGGTTTCTCCGACAGTACTAAAGATGGCGGTTACCTGATGGCTAACTGGTCAATATATAAAGCTAAAGTTGAGCTTACCGCGATGGCCCGCAAATACGGCATCCAGCTGGCGTTTTTTGATGGCAGGGGAGGGCCGCCTGCCCGCGGTGGTGGTAAAACACACCGTTTCTATGCATCGATGGGTAAAGAGATTGCTAACGAGCATATCCAGTTAACTATACAAGGGCAAACCGTTAGTTCGCAATATGGTTCGGTTGAAACGGCCCAATTTAATATGGAGCAGCTGATCAATGCAGGTATTATTTCAGCATTGCACCCCAACCGTAACGATCTGCTGGATAGCCGTCACAAGGAACTCATTCAGCAAATGGCCGACGTGAGCTACAAGCTGTTTATCGATCTGCGCGCACATCCGCTGTTTGTTGAATACCTTGAAAAATTCAGTCCGCTGAAATTATTGTCGAGGATTAATATCAGCAGCCGCCCAACTAAACGTAATGCAGGGGCTCAATTGAAACTGGAAGACCTTAGGGCTATCAGTTTTGTAACTTCATGGAGCCAGTTAAAGCAAAGTATCCCCGGTTTTTATGGTGTGGGTACAGCACTTAAACAGGTTAAAGAAACTGGCGGTTGGGACGAGATTAAAGAGCTTTATCAAACCTCAGGCTTCTTTAAAACTATGCTGGATAACTGTATGATGTCGATGTCGAAGTCGGACTTCAGGGTTACAGCGTACCTGGAACAGGATGAAAAATTTGGCACCTTCTGGAAAATGCTTCGCGATGAGTTTATTCTTACCCGCGAAATGCTTCTTGAACTAACCGGCAGCACCGTACTGATGGAAGAATACCCGGTTGAGCGCCGTTCTATCGCTATTCGCGAAAAAATAGTGTTACCGTTGGTGATCATTCAGCACTACGCCCTGCAATGTATCAATTATGAAAAGGATACTGAGCTTAATGATGTTTATAACAAGCTGGTGATCCGTACGGTTTACGGTATTGTAAATGCCGGGCGCAATTTGGCTTAAGAGTTTATTGTTTTAATTTATATCCCCATCCACCTGTTAGCAATAGCAGGTGGATTTTTTTTTGATTTAATTATATGATCATGATGGGCTGCGTCAAAAGCTTTCAAAGGTTTTGACATTTAGTCTGAAAAGCCTCTGCCGTCAAACTTTAAGAAAAAACCGTGAGCCATTATAAAGTTAAAAGCAGAATACGTAAAGCTTAAAACTAATAAGTTGGTTATCCGTGTTTGTTCAATTGCTTTATATGCAAAAAAAGACCGCATCATTTGTATATGATGCAGCCTCTTTTGTATTTAGGGGAAAGGATTTTATTTCAATTCGAGCGTTACGATTGATTTTGCAGGCAGATTTACTACCAATTTGTCACCATCTTTTTTAGCGCCGGTAAAAGCGTTAAGGTGAATTTTGTTGGCATCTTTAAATGTATTAATATCTGTTAATTTAGCCGAAGTTAATACCTGGCCGCTAACGGTTTGCCATTTTATATCGCTTAGGTTGGTTGTAATAGTAATGGTATTGTGCGGATCAAGGTTAACTAATGAGATGTGTACCTTGCCGGCCGCATCCTGCGAAGCAGATGCATTTACAGCTTCAATTTTTTTGCCGTCAACTTCGTAATCAGGTACGCTCAACTTAATGGGCAGATATTTGGCATCCTGGTGTACTTTATACATATCAAATACATGATAGGTAGGCGTAAGCACCATTTTTTCTTTATCAGTTAATATCAACGCCTGCAGTACGTTGATGGCTTGTGCAAGTGCAGCCATTCTAACGCGGTCGCTATGGTTATTGAATATATTAAGCGTTGTGCCTGCTATTAAAGCATCGCGCAAGCTATTTTGTTGATACAGAACACCCCAGTTGCCGGGTTCCGGATCGGTCCAGATGCCCCATTCGTCAACAACGAGGGCCACTTTTTTATCCGGGTCATATTTATCCATAATGGCCGAATGTTTGGTAACCAGTTCCTCCATTTTAAGGCAATTTACCATAGTGCTGAAGTATTCTTTTTCGTCAAAGTTAGTTGCCGAACCTTTTTTGCCCCAATTACCTGTTGGTATGGTATAATAATGCAACGATAAACCTGCCATCATACCGCTCGAGATGTTTTTCATGCAAACCTCCGTCCAGCGGTAATCATCTGCATTCGGTCCGCTGGCTATTTTATTTAATTTAGCGCCGGGGTAATCTTTAGCGAATGAAGCATATCGTTTAAAAAGGTCGGAGTAATATTCAGGTGTCATATTACCGCCGCAACCCCAGCTTTCGTTACCTACGCCCCAAAATGTTACTTTATAAGGAGCTGGATGCCCATTCTTTTTGCGTTCCTGTACTACCGTACTGCTGCTGTTTGAGTTAAGATATTCTATCCATTTCGACATTTCGTCAACCGTGCCGCTGCCAACGTTACCGGCAATATAAGGTTCACAACCCAGTAAATCACAAAGTTCCAAAAACTCATGCGTACCAAAGCTATTATCTTCGGTAACACCGCCCCAATTAGTATTTACCATGCGTGGGCGCGCGGTAGCCGGACCAATACCATCGCGCCAGTGATACTCGTCGGCAAAGCATCCGCCGGGCCAGCGCAGGTTAGGGATCTTTATCTTTTTGAGGGCATCAACAATATCAAGCCTGATGCGGTCCTGTTTTTTTACAGGGAGGGTTTTATCAACCCAAAAACCTCCATAAATACCACGGCCAAGGTGTTCGGCAAATTGACCATAAATGTGTTTGCTAATGGTTGTTTTTGAATCGGTACTGATATTAAGTGTACCTGTTTGCCCGAAGGATGCCGAGCTCAATAAGGACAAAGCGATAACGCCGAGGTGTAAAAACGGGTTCTTTTTCATTGAAACTTAGGATTTAACTAATTGTGCAGTAAAGAAAAGAAAAAAAATGAGAATAAGTGTTAAAAGAACAATAAAAAATATTGACCATGATTAGCTTGATTAAAGGATTACCTTGAATTATAAGCATAATTGAATAAAACCGGTGGTTAGCCTTTAAGAAAAGTATTATCAGGGAATCCTTTAATCAAGCTAATCAAGGTTCCTCATAAATTTTTCAAATTCTTCGCTGCTATAATCTGCCGCGCCGGAGTGCTTATAAATAAGCATGCCCTCTTTATCAAATACGAGGGTAGTAGGGATAGTGCCATCCAGTAAAGTGCCGGGTACATTGCTCATTTGTATATATAAAGGTAGGTCGTAGTTGTTTTTAAGCATAAAAGCTTTGGCTTTGGGCAGGTCGTTATCTACATCAACCAAAAGAAAGGCTACTTTTGGATCGTTCCTGAATTTTTTGTAGAGTTCATTTACTTTGGGCATTTCGGCGATGCAGGGAGGGCACCAGGTAGCCCAATAGTTTATAAATACCACTTTAGATTTTAAGGTGCTTAACGATATGGTATTACCGGTTGCATCTTTAAACTGGATATCCGGTACATTGGTAACATTTTCGGGATGCTTAACGTATCCCCCGGGATCGGGCTGGAAAAAGCCCAGCGACATCAATCCCCTGATCAGATGGCCTTTTGCATTTGGATTAAAAATTACCAACAACGCCAATGCCATAATGAGGATGCTGAAAATATTTGAAACCGGGATCTTTTTTTGTTGGCTCATGAAGTGATATTAAGGGCTTGTAAATTCTTTGCTGCTTTGCGCCTTTGCATGAAATTAATTTAATGTTGTAATTTTTCTCTGAGCAAGCCATAAACCCATGTCCCCAAAATAGCGCTTAAAAGCGTAACCGAAGTGACCAAAAAGCCGCTTCCAATCTGCGCAAACAACGGACCGGGGCAGGCACCTGTAATTGCCCAGCCTAAACCAAATATCAACCCGCCATATACGTTGCCCCAGCTAAATTTTTTGTCGGGAATAACGATGGCATCGCCGGTAAGGGTTTTGATCTTATAGCGTTTAATGATCATAACAGAGATCATCCCTACAATAATAGCGCTGCCAATGATACCATACATATGAAACGATTGAAGCCTGAACATTTCCTGGATCCTGAACCACGATATCACTTCTGATTTCACCAGCACTATGCCAAAAAGGAGGCCTGCAAATAGGTATTTGATATTGCGCATATTATAAATGTAATAGGTAGGGTAAAATAAACCAGGTCATGATAAAGCCGCCTGCCATAAAACAGCATGTTGCCACAAGGGATGGCCCCTGCAGGTTGGAGATGCCCATAATGGCGTGGCCTGATGTGCAGCCGCCTGCATACCGGGTGCCAAAGCCTACCAAAAAGCCGCCTATCACCATAAAAATAAAACCTCTTAAGGTAAGGAGCTGATCGAAGCTAAAAACATCTTTTGGCAGTAACCCGTTAAAATCCTTAACGCCCTGTTGCCGCAACACAGCGTGGGTTTGCGGATTAATATCGACCGGGTGATTGGCTGATAAAAATTCCGCGGATATGAAGCCTCCTAAAACGATGCCGGCAACAAAAAACAGGTTCCAGCTTTCCTTTTTCCAATCGTACTTAAAAAAGGAAATATTAGCCGGAATGCATGCCGCGCAGATATGTCTCAGTGATGATGAGATACCAAAAGTTTTATTTCCGATAATAAGCAGGGCAGGTACAATAAGGCCTATCAGCGGGCCGGCTACATACCAGGGCCAGGGTTGGGTTATCAGATCCATAGTTTACGGGTTAATACCCGCAAATATATCTAATGTAGATTGGCAAAATCCTAATTAGGCTGGCGTTTAATTGTGATTGATACAATTTTACTTTTTATTTGTTTTAACAATATTGTTACATATATTTACTGGCAATTATATACCCTAACAAAAATTTCTTTTGGTGAAGAAGCTTATAGCGATACTTTTATTAAACGTACATCTGTTCAATTTGGGCGGATACAGTTTAGTATTTGAGTATTTTATTCACCGGTCCGAAGTGCAAATTGTTAAGCAGATCTATGAAAATAAGGTTGACGCTACCAAACTTGTAGAGATCAAGATTCCTGTACATCTTCCAAAAATCCACAGTTGGAACGGGTACGTGCGCGATCAGGGCCAGTTACAATTAAAAGGTGTTTACTACAACTACCTGCGTTATAAAGTTACACAGGATACCATGTCATTTATTTGTATAGCCAATAGTGTTAAAACCCGTTTGGTTAATGCAAACCTCATTATTGCTAAAGAAATAAGCGATGTGCCCTTAAGTAAAAAGGGGCATGATTCATCGCAAAAAAAGATAAACGCTGGAGGCGAATACAGCTTCCAGATTATGCATTACCAATTCTTATCTTACGGAAGGACATTAAAGGTAAAACCACGCCCTATAGCCTACCATGTAAATTCACCCTTCATCGAGTCACCCGGCAAGCCGCCAAACTCTGCCTGCTGATTATTGCCTGTAAATTATGAGTTAAATTGATTTGTGTGCCTGTATTTTAAGGATACAAACCGTTTTTATCATTTGGCTTTTTGGACTGCACATTGTCTGCGCGCCCTATTTAGGGACAATAGCTTCTTTTTTTACGGCTTTGATCATGCTCTTTAATGCTGAGATATTATCAACAATCGGTGGTTAAGCGATTTCAGTTGATAATGTTGATCCGGCTTTTGTTTTACCATTTTTTTATACCCTTTATTTAAACGTAATGAAATTTATGTCGCTGTATTTTTACAGATGTTGTATTGTAGTTTCTTTTTTAATGGCTGTTGCACAATGTGCCAAAGCCCAAACCGATGCTGACGCATTGATGATCCCTAAAAATTATTTTTGTGCTGCCGCAGTATACACCCATGGGAGTTGGGACCACTACTGGGAGGGTACCTTTAAAAGGGATAATCCAAATTTGGGCACTGTAAGTACCAATGTTTACAGTCTGGGTGGAAATTATGGTCTTTCAAACCGGATCAACCTGCTATTTATGGTGCCTTACGTAACCACCAACGCCTCTGCGGGTACTTTAAGGGGCGAAAAGTCATTTCAGGACCTTATGGTTTCATTTAAATGGATGGCGGTAAAAGAAGAGATAGGCCGCGGTTTATTCAGCGTTCATGCAATTGCTACAGGTAGTTTGCCGTTAGCCAATTATGAGGCCGATTATTTACCCCTATCTGTAGGTTTACATAGTAAAAGTGTAGCGCTCCGTGCGTTGCTTAACTATCAAACAGGCAGATTCTTTGTGGCAGGCTCAGGTCAGTACATTCGCCGCGATAATATTACTATCGATAGAAATTCATACTACACTACCGAAATGCATTACACCAATGAGGTGCAGTTACCAAACGCTACCAACTTTATGTTTAGCAGCGGCTACCGCAGCCTCAAATTTAATGCCGAGGCCACTTTTACAAAGATTACAAGCACAAGCGGCTTTGATATCCGTAAAAACGATATGCCTTTTCCAAGTAACCGCATGAATAGCACAGCTGTTGGTTTAATATTGAAATACAGTTTCCAGTCTATCAGCGGACTTGAGTTTACTGCAGGCGGTAACTATGTTTTAAACGGACGTAATGTAGGCCAAACCCGGTCGGGATTTGCAGGTGTGTACTATGTGTTTAGCACCAAAAAGGAGAAGTAATAACAGGTTGGACAATCAATGATCAATGAAATGAAAAAAACTATACTTAATATATTTACAATCACAGCTTTGGCGGCGGTAACCTTTAGCTCATGCCGAAAGGATATTTTAGACCGTACTTCGCTGTATCCCGCACTTAAACCCTCAAATCTTGACCTTACTGCCGATACCTGGAACCCCGTGCTTGTTAAAGATTTTAGTGTGTTGAACGTAGGCGCGCCTGATGCTGTTACATCACCGGCCTATGTAGCCGATCTGAACGAGATCAAAGGATTACAGAAAAATCTAACCAGTGATCAGCAGTCAAAGATCCAATATTGGAGCGCGGGCTCTGTATTAAGATGGAATGAGATTTTGCGCGAACTGGTAGCCAAACATAATATACCACCGTACCAGAACCCTGATGGTACTTATCCGGCTCCAAGTTCTACCAATCCTTTTAATTACCCCGAATTTCCGTTTTCAAACCCACCTTATGCTGCACGTGCCTACGCTTATGTAAGTGCTGCACAATATGATGCGCTGATAGCTGCATGGCATTTCAAAAACGTTTATAAACGTACGGCACCATATAAAAATGACTCGGGTGTTAAAGCACTGATCCCGACATCCGACCTGCCTTCGTACCCAAGCGAGGACGCGGTAGTATCTGGTGCGACATCTGAGATCATGAAATTATTATTCCCTGCGGATGTAGCCTATATACAACAAAAGGTTGATGAAGAAAGATTATACAGGATGGCATCAGGAGCTAATACCCGTGGCGAATTTGCTGCCGGCGAATCGTTAGGCAGGCAGGTAGCTGCCATATTTGCCACCCGCGCCCGTAATGATGGTGCAGGCAAAGCAGGCGGTTCTCCCGCTATCTGGAAAAGCTTTGAAACTATCACCGCTGCAAAAGGCGAGCAATTTTGGGTGAGCCTGGAAACCCCCAAAAGGCCACCGATGCTGCCGTTGTTTTCAAAAGTTACGCCTTTCTTGTTCGATTCAACTACTGTAGCTGCAATCAGACCTCCGGCTCCGTACGCAACAAATTCGGCCGAATTTAAAAAAGAAACAGAAGAAGTATTGTCATTCAGTAAAGACCATAGCCGCGATCATGAAGAGCTGGTTGCTTTCTGGGCCGATGGCGCCGGTACTTATACGCCTACAGGTCACTGGAATGCTATTGCAGCTGATGAATTTGTAAAACAAAATTACAGCGAAGTACGCTGGGCACGTAACTTTGCATTATTGAATATGGCCGAAATGGACGCCGCTATTGTATGTTGGGATACTAAATATTTTTACTTTAACCAACGCCCGTCGCAGGCTAACCCAAATATCAAAACATTAACCGGCGTGCCAAATTTTCCGGCGTATACGTCAGGTCACTCTAACTTTAGCGGTGCGGCTGCTACTGTGCTAACCTATTTGCTGCCTGATAGGGGGAGTAAATTTACCGATATGGCGCATGCGGCGGCTATGTCGAGGTTGTATGGGGCTATTCATTATCGTAGCGACTGCGAAGTTGGTTTGGTAACCGGAAATAAAGTTGGCCAATACGCAGTTAACAGAGGTAAGGCGGATGGTGCCGATGCGAAATAACAGGATGTTGAATTGAGGACGAATAAACAATGCGCGGCTTAACAAACGATCAGAAAATATATCACACGCTTCGGCTCGCAGTAGTTATGTGCTTTATAGGGCACGGTTGCTTTGGTATTATTACCAAACAAATCTGGTGTAACTACTTTGGTGTTTTCGGTATAGGTAAAGAAATGGCCTATACACTGATGCCTTATGTAGGTACCGTGGATATATTAATGGGTATTTCCATGCTGGTTTATCCGACCCGTGCCATAGCTGCATGGCTGGTGGTTTGGGGACTGGCTACTGCATCTATGCGCCCACTGTCGGGCGAACCTTTTGCCGAGTTCATTGAACGTGCCGGCAACTATGGTGCACCGTTTGCTTTACTGTTGGTACAGGGAGGGTTCCCATTAGGTAAAAAACAATGGCTTGCCCGTATGGATGATAATGTTAGTATCAATGCCGAAACCCTGGCTAAAGTTATTACCTGGTTAAGGGTGTTTGCATTTTTGCTGCTAATAGGCCATGGCTGGCTCAACCTTATCCAAAAGCAAGGTTTATTAAGTCAATACCATACGCTTGGTTTTGCCGATCCGGCTAAAACGGCTCAGTTTGTTGGCTTGTTTGAAGTGCTGGCTGCGTTAACAGTGCTTATTCGTCCTTTTAAAAATATACTCCTCGTTTTTATTATATGGAAAATATCCAGCGAGCTCTTTTATCCAAAATACGAAATGTTTGAGTGGATAGAACGCGGCGGCAGCTACGGTGTATTGCTGGCCTTATGGTTTGCGGTTAAAAAAGCACCGGCTGGTTATATTCTCTGGCCTTTTAAACATACATCACATTTAAGAGCAAGCTAAATCATCAAAACATAAAAAAGCTTATTGAACAGGTTGAAAAATCACCCTGCTTTGTAAACATATTAACTAAACAATTGCAAATGCACACAAATACTTTTAATAATACTATGAAAAAACTGGTACTGAAATTTATTGGCGTTACAATGGTCATCATATTTGCAACCTTTGCAAAGGCAAATGCACAAGGCTGCGTTGCCATCAGGAGCACAGGCGGCTTATGCACTATGGATGAACATCCTGATAGTGTTTCCAACAATGGCAGCTGGTTGTTAAACAGCAATAACCGTTACTTTCGCTCATATAAACACTTTGTTGGTACCAAGGAGCAAAAACAACGAATTCAACAAGGAACTAATGTAATTAATCATTCATATACACAGGATCTTACTTTAACCCGCATATTTAATAACCGTTGGTCGTTTGCTGTTGATTTACCTATAGTTGATAACAGCCGTTCATCATTATATGAGCATGGAGGTAAGGAGCGTTTGGAAACACATTCCTTTGGTTTGGGCGATGTACGTTTAACCGCTTACGCCTGGTTGCTAAACCCAGCAAAAGCCCGCCGCGGAAATATCCAGGTTGGTTTGGGTTTAAAACTGCCAACCGGAAACTACAACTATCAGGATTATTTTTATCATACAGCTGCCAACGATGGCAAAACGCTTGGCCCGGTTGATCAATCCATTCAGTTGGGTGACGGCGGAACCGGTATCACCACCGAGATTAATACGTACTATAATTTCACACACAGTTTTGGCCTGTATGGCGGCTTTTACTACCTGATTAGTCCAAGGGAACAGAATGGTGTATCATCGGCCCGTGGCGGTACACCAAGTGCCAAAGCAGTTGCTAACGGCAGCGATGTTATGAGCGTGCCCGACCAGGTAATGATCCGCGGCGGTGCAAGCTATGGCATCAGTAAGTTTGATTTTTCGGCCGGCGTACGTTATGAATGTTTGCCCGTGCATGATCTTGTAGGGGGGAGTAATGGCTTCCGCAGGCCCGGATATATCATCTCTGCCGAGCCGGGTGTTACTTACCGTGTTAAATCATTTTCAATTTATGCTTTTGTACCTGTAGCATTAAAACGCGACCGCACACAAAGCGTACCGGATAAAATTTCGACGAGCTTAACAGGAACTTATACCCAGGGTGATGCCGCATTTGCCGATTATGCCATTAACGTGGGGATAACTTTTAGGATTAAATAGAAAATTGGTTTTGTTGATTTTAAAGCCGGGATTGAGACCCCGGTTTTATTTAACCACTACTTATAAGGTGCAATTACATTTAAACAACATATTATGAAACATACTTTACAATTTCTCTTTTGCATAGCGACGTGCCTGCTGCTTACCTATACCGGTGTACACGCGCAAGGCTGCGTTGCCATTAAAGGAGATGGCCCGTTCAGTAACATGGAACATACTACGCAGGACACTTCATACAAAGGTTGGGAGCTCACCGCTTCATGGCGCTATTTTAAATCGTTTCGCCACTTTAAGGGCAGCGACGAGCAGAAGCAGCGCCTGGTGATAGGTAACGAGGTGATCAACCATCAGCATACTTTTGATCTAAATCTTACCCGTAATTTTAACCAGTATTGGTCAGTATCTGTTGGTGTACCTTATCTTGTTAATACCCGCTCTTCATTATATGAGCACGGCGGTAAAGAGCGCCATAATTCATACTCGCAGGGTATTGGCGATGCCCGCATCGTTGTTAACAGGTGGTTGTTTGATAGCCGTAAAACCAAAGGAAATATCCAGGTTGGTTTAGGTATCAAGTTGCCTACCGGCGATTTTAATTATAAATCACATTTTTACAATGTCATCCCTTCCGAGCGCCCTGTTGATCAATCCATTCAGTTAGGCGATGGCGGCCTGGGCATCATTGCCGAAGCAAACGGTTACCTGGGTTTTGGCAGCGGCTTTAGCGGGTATACTAACTTGTACTATATGAGTAATCCGCGCAATACCAACGGCACCCGTACTTATCGCGAAACATTGAGCGCTACGCTTGCAAACGAAGCTATTTCAAGCGTGCCTGATCAGTATCTTGCCCGTTTAGGTGTTAACTACACCATAGCGCATGTGTTCACTATATCAGCAGGCGGTCGTATTGAGGGGATCCCTGTTCATGACCTGATCGGTAAAAGCGATGCTTTCCGCCGTCCGGGTTATATCATTTCTGCAGAGCCTGCCCTGAGCTATGCATTTAAAAGGGTAAATATCTTTGCCAGCGTGCCCATCGCCCTGAAACGCGACCGCACACAAAGTGTTACTGATAAAGAAAACTCGATAGCCACCGGTAAATACGTTATCGGCGACGCGGCATTTGCCGATTATGCTATCAATTTTGGTGTGTCGTTTAAATTTTGAGATTATATATATTACTTAGTTGATTTGGTGAAGCCGGGAGTGAGATCCCCGGCTTTTTTATTTAAAACTAATTTTTCCGAATTAAATTCTCTTCGGCAGACAGCATTCGTGTAAAATTATTTTTTATGGATACTTTTTTACTTAAAAACAATAGTTTTACGTTCATGAACACTCCTGAAGAAAACTTTGCAGCGCTGGGTTTAAACCTGCCGCCTGCACCAAAGCCGCTTGGCGTTTATAAACCATGTTTAGTTGATGGTAAATATTTATACCTGTCGGGCCATGGTCCGGTACAGGATGATGCTTCGCTGATTATTGGCCGCATTGGTGAAACAGTAAGCCCGGAAGATGGCAAGCTTGCTGCACAACAGGTTGGTTTAACTATGCTCGCTACCATTAAAGCCAACATCGGCAGTTTTAATAAAATTAAACGTGTTATAAAAGTGCTGGGTATGGTTAACTGCACACCCGAATTTGAAAAGCACCCATTTATTATAAATGGCGCCAGCGAACTTTTTGCCAAAATTTGGGGCGAGGAGAACGGCATAGGCGTACGCAGCGCGGTGGGTATGGGCTCATTACCTGATAATATCCCCGTTGAGATTGAAGCCCTGTTTGAATTAGAATAAAATCTACAATTTCCATTCTGTAGAGACGCATAATTGCGTCTCCCGCTTGCAGAGGCACCATAAGGGCGGCTCTGTATGTTCGAAGTCGCAATTATGCGCCTCTACATGAAAAAATATTAAACCCATGACGCCCAACTGGTATAATATACAGGATATTGATAAGCTGGATACCCCGGCACTGGTGGTTTATCCCGACAGGGTTAAAACAAACATAGCCATGCTTACAGGCATGATTGATGATATTAAGCGTTTGCGCCCCCATGTTAAAACCTATAAAAATGCCGAGGTTACCGCTTTACTGCTGGAGGCCGGCATCAGTAAGTTCAAATGCGCCACCATTGCCGAGGCCGAACTGCTGGCCATAAACAAAGCCTCCGATGTTTTGCTGGCTTACCAACCCCAGGGGCCTAAACTGCACCGTTTCATCAGGCTGATCCATGCTTATCCGCACACGCGTTTTTCGTGTTTGGTTGATAACTCCGCGTCGGCAAAGGAAATCTCTGACGAAGCGGTAAGATTTAATGCTAATATCGATGTTTACCTGGACTTGAACGTAGGCATGAACCGTACAGGTATAACGCCAGGTTTTGAAGCCCTTCAGCTTTATATGGATTGCGGTGTACTGCCGGGTATTAACCCCCTGGGTTTGCATGCCTATGATGGCCACATTCATGATTTAGACCTGCAAAAACGGGCCGAACGCTGTGATTTTGCGTTTGATCCTGTGCTTAAATTGCAGCAAACTATAACAAGTAAAGGTTACCCCGAGCCGGTTATCGTAGCAGGAGGTTCACCAACCTTTCCTATCCATGCTAAACGTCATTCTGTTGAATGCAGTCCCGGCACGTTTGTTTACTGGGATAAAGGTTACCAGGTGGGTATGCCCGAGCAGGATTTTTTACCCGCGGCACTGGTTATTACACGGGTAATTTCTCTGCCCGGCACAACAAAGCTTTGTCTGGATGTGGGACATAAGTCGATATCTGCCGAGAATGAATTGAGTAAACGCATTTACTTTTTAAATGCGCCGGAGCTTTACCCGGTAAGCCAAAGTGAAGAGCATTTGGTAGTTGAAGCGGGAGCTAACCACCAATATCAGGTGGGTGATATACTTTATGGCATTCCGCACCATGTTTGCCCTACTGTTGCGCTGTACGAGCGCGTTTATACTATCGAAAACGAAAATATTACCGGTGAGTGGCTTAACAAGGCCCGCGACCGCAAAATTACCATTTAAATACCCCTGATACCATGTTTGTTATAGATGCTCATTTAGATTTAAGCATGAACGCCCTGGAGTGGAACCGCGACCTTACGCGCCCGCTTGCTGAAGTAAACCAGCGCGAAGAAGGCTTAACCGACAAGCCAGATCGTGCTAAGGCTGTTGTTACCCTGCCCGAATTGCGTAAAGGGAATATTGGCCTGGTGGTAGCTACCCAGATAGGGCGCTATGTAGCACCTGGTAACCCTTTGCCCGGCTGGCACTCGCCCGAGCAGGCCTGGGCGCAAACCCAGGGACAGGTAGCCTGGTACAAGGCCATGGAAGATGCTGGCGAAATGGTGCAGGTGAACGATATGCCATCGCTTGAAAAACATCTGGGACTTTGGAATGATGTTACCCCGTCAGAAAAAAAGCCGGTGGGGTATATTTTAAGTTTGGAAGGTGCCGATTCGATAGTGACGGTTCAGCATTTGGAACGGGCTTATAATTATGGCTTGCGGGCTGTTGGTCCGGCGCATTATGGCCCCGGCAGGTATGCTCAGGGTACTGATGCTACCGGTTACATGGGACCTAAAGGTCATCAGTTGCTTAAAGAAATGGAGCGGCTGAATATCATTTTAGATGCTACCCATCTCTGCGATGATAGTTTTTGGGAAGCACTCGATCATTTTAACGGGCACGTTTGGGCAAGTCATAACAATTGCCGGGCGCTGGTAAATCATAACCGCCAGTACAGCGATGAGATGATCAAAGCCCTTATCGACCGCGGCGCAGTGATCGGCGCCGCCCTTGATGCCTGGATGATGGTGCCGAACTGGGTAAGGGGCGTATCTACCCCAAAAGGTATGAACTGTAATATGGAAGTTATGGTTGACCACATCGATCACATTTGCCAGATAGCCGGCAATGCCCTGCACGTAGGTATGGGCACCGATCTTGACGGAGCCTTTGGTCGCGAGCAATGTCCTTATGATCTGGAAACAATTGCCGATCTGCAAAAGGTGCCCGATCTGTTAAAGAGACGCGGTTATACTGATGAGGATATTCAAAATATGATGCACAGCAACTGGCTCAGGTTTTTAAGGAATGCCTGGGGGTAAATCAGTTGGCAGTTTTTAGTTTGCAGTGGCAGTTGAAAAATGTATGAGTTAGAATGTGCGCGGCGTTTCCATATATAATTACCAGACGGCGAAGACTTACGAAGTTTTTAAAACTTCGTAAGTCTGGATTCTGCGACCCACTGACGCTGGTCGAGGTTTATCCATAGTATAATCTCGACCACAAAACAAAAAAAGCGATTTTAAAAATACCACCCCCAAATCCTTCCATTTCTTCATTAAACAGTAAAACCTGCCTTTTATATCTGTAACTTTCCTTAATTAAATCTACTTTGCGAAACACTTACCTTAAATTAGGGATAGTGTAAATTGTCA
The DNA here is from genome assembly GCF_059491465.1 of Mucilaginibacter sp. Mucisp73. Lineage (NCBI taxonomy): Bacteria > Pseudomonadati > Bacteroidota > Sphingobacteriia > Sphingobacteriales > Sphingobacteriaceae > Mucilaginibacter > Mucilaginibacter sp. Mucisp73. Next base: position 1,810,418 of record NZ_CP168507.1, read on the forward strand.
TCTATACTATGAATGCAGAACAATCAAGGTTAAAAGATACAGGCTGGAAAAAGTGGGGGCCTTACGTAAGTGATAGGCAGTGGGGTACCGTGAGGGAGGATTACAGTGCAAATGGTGATGCCTGGAACTACATAACCCATGATATGGCCCGCAGCAAAGCTTATCGCTGGGGCGAGGAAGGTATAGCCGGCATTTGCGATAGGCAGCAATATCTGTGTTTTGCAATAGCATTGTGGAATAAGAAAGACCCTATAATTAAAGAACGATATTTTGGTTTAAGCAACCCCGAAGGTAATCATGGCGAGGATGTGAAAGAGATGTACTACTATCTGGATAGTACACCTACACACTCGTACATGAAAACGCTGTATAAATATCCGCAAAACGAGTTTCCGTACAAATGGCTGGTTGATGAGAACAAACGCCGCGGCCGCCAGGATTCGGAATTTGAACTGATGGACACGGGGATCTTTGATCGTAACGAATATTTTGATGTTTTTACCGAATATGCCAAAAGCGCCCAGGAAGATATCCTCATTAAAATAACTATCCATAACCGGAGTGAAGAGGATGCCCCGCTTAATGTAATGCCTACTTTATGGTTCCGCAATACCTGGGCTTGGGGATATGATTCGCGCAAACCAGATCTTTGTGCTTCTTCGGATAAAGTGATCAGCATTTTTCATAAAGACCTTGGGCAAATGTGGCTGCACATCGAAGGGCAAGCTCAACTCCTGTTCTGTGATAATGAAACTAACTCGCGCAGGCTTTATAATTATGACGATGGCCGAAAGTATTATAAGGATGGTATAAACGATTACATTATTCATGCTGCCGATACGGTAAATCCTAAAAACATGGGCACCAAGGCAGCTATAAATTACGATTTGAATATCCCAGCCAGGCGAAGCGTAACCATACGCTTGCGACTGTCTGAAGATGCAAATTATAGTTTTGAGGATTTTGACGAGGTTTTTGCTGTTCGCCAAACAGAGGCCGACCAGTTTTATAACGATATTCATGGCGCTACCATGAACCCCGATCGCCGCCTTATTCAGCGGCAGGCTTTTGCCGGCATGTTATGGAACAAGCAGTTTTACTATTCAGATACCCGCCATTGGCTTAGCGGTGATAAAGGGATGCCCCGCCCGCCTGCACAAAGGCAAAAAGCCCGAAACAGTAAGTGGACGCATCTTAATACCCGCGATATTGTTTCAATGCCAGATAAGTGGGAATATCCCTGGTTTGCCGCCTGGGACCTTGCTTTTCACTGCCTGCCGCTGGCAACCGTTGATATGGCCTTTGCCAAAAATCAGTTGATTTTGCTTACCCGCGATTGGTATATGCACCCTAACGGCCAGTTGCCTGCCTATGAATGGGATTTTGGCGATGTAAACCCTCCGGTACATGCCATGGCTGTATGGAACGTATATAAAACCGATAAGGAAAATAACAATGGAAAAGGGGATACTTATTTCCTGGAGCGGGTTTTTCACAAACTGATGCTCAATTTTACCTGGTGGGTTAACCGCAAGGACCAATCGGGCAATAATATTTTTGAGGGTGGTTTCCTGGGGATGGATAACATCGGTGTTTTTGACCGTAATATGCATTTACCATCCGGGCAGCATTTGGAACAGGCCGATGGCACCAGTTGGATGGCCATGTATTCGCTTAACCTGCTTCGTATTGCCACCGAGCTTACCGAAACCGACAAAGCCTACGCTGATATCGCTTCTAAGTTTTTTGAGCATTTCATTTATATTGTTGGGGCCATGTCAAACCTGGGCGAAAACAATGAAGGCCTTTGGGATGATGACGACGGCTTTTTTTATGATCAGATCCGTTTCCCTGATGATGGTTCTATTAAAATGCGGGTTAGGAGTATAGTAGGGTTGATTCCACTGTTTGCTACCGAGGTATTGGATGAAAAAGATATTACGGAAAGCCCGGTGTTTAAAGACCGCATGAAATGGTTTGCCGAAAACCGGCCTGATCTTGCATCGCTGGTTTCGCGCTGGAACGAGAAGGGAAGCAACGGTAAACACCTGATTAGTTTGCTGCGCGGCTACAGGATGAAATCATTGCTCAAATACATGTTGGATGAAAATGAGTTTTTGAGCGATTATGGGATCCGTTCACTTTCAAAGTATCATCTTAAACATCCTTATCACGTTTCGGTAAATGGAGTTGAATTTGGCATATCCTATGTGCCTGGCGAGAGTGACAGCGGTTTATTTGGTGGCAACAGTAACTGGCGCGGCCCTATCTGGATGCCGATCAATTACCTGATTATTGATAGTTTGCATAGGTTCCATATGTTTTATGGAGATGAGTTTAAAATAGAATGCCCGACCGGATCTGGCAACTTTATGAACCTGAAAGAGGTAGCCAACGAACTATATGCCCGGGTTTCCAAACTGTTTATGAAAAACGAAAATGGTGAACGACCAGTTTACGGCAAAAATCTAAAACTGCAAACCGATCCGCATTTTAAAGATCACATTTTGTTTTATGAATTTTTTGATGGCGATACAGGTCTTGGTTTAGGTGCCGCACATCAAACCGGCTGGACGGGCTTGATAGCCAATTGTTTGTACCAGGAGTAGCGTTTATGTATATGATAACCCGGCACAGCGCTATAAATCAACATTGTGCCGTGGTGGGACTGCTGCAGATGAATATTAAAGCTTCCATCGGTTAATCAACTTTCAGCATGATACTTTTAGCTAGATATGAATTATTGTGTAAAAAAGACACAATAAAATTTCCTGGCTTATTATTAATTAATTAGCTTTACTGTACCAGTTAATTATTAACCATTATCAAGCATGATTTACAGCAGAAGAAATTTTATTAAAGGCACCGGCGCATTGGTGCTTGGCGGCATGGCCATGTCGGGTAAAGCGGCAAATTTTTTGAGTAACATGGAGCATCATCCTGTAGGACTGCAGTTGTTTACTTTTTTCGGCGTTATTGACGAAGATGTAAAGGGCACATTGAGCAAAATTGCAGCTATAGGATACAAGGAATTAGAATCGGCCTTTAGTAAAAAAGGCGGCTATTATGGTATGAAGCCTAAAGAATTTAAAGCTATGGTGAATGATCTGGGCATGAGCTGGACCTCGCACCATGTTCTTGGCGCTCCGTTTAAACTGCCACCGGGAGCAAAAATGCCTGCAGGTGCAGATGGTAAGCCGATGGTATTGCCTCCTGTATTGAACCTGCGCGATAATATGCAGCAGGTGATTGACGAGGTTGCTGAAGGCGGCGTTCAATACCTGGTTTGCGCCAATTCGCCTACGGCTACGCTTGATGAAATAAAATCGACTATTGAGGTGCTGAACAAAACGGGAGAAGCTGCTAAAAAAGCCGGCATCCAGTTTGCATATCATAACCACGATATGGAGTTTCACGCGGTTGACGGTAAAGTTCCTTATGACATGCTATTAAGCGAAACAGATGCGGGTAATGTAAAAATGGAGCTTGATTTGGCCTGGGCTGTTAAGGCAGGTAAAAATCCGGTGGAAATGTTTAAGGAACATCCCGGTCGTTTCCCGCTTTGGCATGTGAAAGATTTGGATGCAGGCAGGCAGAATATACAACCTGTAGGAGGCGGCACTATTGATTTTAAACCAATTTTTGCAGCCGCTAAATCAGCGGGTATGCAACACTTTTTTGTAGAGCATGATATGCCTAAAGATGCCTTTGCAAGTATTACAGCCAGTATGGGATATTTGAAGGATAAGCTGATGGTGTAAATAGGGGAATGATATCCGAATTGTTAACTATTAATTGTTTTTATAGTAGAATTGCAGCCGATAGATTAAGTTTTATCGGCTGTTTTGTTTACTAACGATCGTTGTTTGCCTCTTATTTTAGTTTATGAGCTTTTTTGTAAAAGAAGACGCCGGAACTTATTGTATTTTTCGGAAAAGTATGGCTTAACAATTCCATAATGTGCCGTAATTTTGATTTAACCTGCCTGTTGAGTAATTTAAGGCGATAAAATATTATTTATAACGGCGGCGCATGGCAGAAACATCTACAGAACATTTAAAAAGGGTTTTGAAACCTATCCATTTATGGGCCATAGCCGTAGGTCTGGTTATTTCGGGCGAATATTTCGGGTGGAATTTGGGATGGGCCGTATCCGGCACTATAGGTTTGCTGATAGCCACCCTGGTTATCACGGTAATGTATATTACATTTATTTTTAGCTATACCGAACTCACCGCGTCCATACCTCATGCGGGAGGCGCTTTTGCTTATGCGTATCGGGCTATGGGACCGTTTGGCGGGTTAATTGCCGGTTACGCTACCCTTGTTGATTTCCTGGTGGCTACGCCTGCTGTAGCAGTTTCTTTAGGGAGTTATCTGCATTTTTTATACCCGGCTATCCCTATAGCAGAGGCCGCTATGGGCTTTAATGTTCTTTTTATCCTTTTAAATATGCTTGGGGTAAAGGAATCGGCGACGTTTTCGGTGTTCATTACCATACTTGCCGTAATTGAGCTGCTGCTTTACCTGGGCATTGTTTCACCGCATTTTAAAATGGTAAACTACCTCACCAATCCTATGCCCTTTGGCTGGGCAGGTGTGTTTGCAGCCCTGCCTTTTGCAGTTTGGTTTTACCTGGCCATTGAAGGGGTTGCGATGGTGGCCGAAGAAGTGGAGAACCCGAAAAGGAATATTCCCCGAGGTTATATATCAGCCATTATAACGCTGGTAGTGTTAGCGCTGGGTGTAATGATCATAACCGGCGGGCTTACCGACTGGCGCAAACTAAGCCATTTAGACTACCCCTTGCCCGAGGCTATCGGGATAGTATTGGGCAAAGGAAACGGTTTAACCAAAATATTTGCCAGTATAGGTTTATTTGGACTGATCGCGTCGCTGCATGGTATTATTCTCGCCTCTTCGCGGCAGGTGTTTGCCATGGCACGCAGCGGTTATTTGCCCCGGATGCTGTCGGACATTAATCACAGATTTAAGACACCACATTGGGCGCTTGTTGTAAGTGGTGTAGTAAGCTCTATCTTCATTTATAAGTTTAAGACGGATCAGATCATCATGCTCTCGGTGCTTGGTGCGGTCGTAATGTATATCATGAGTATGCTGAGCCTGTTTATACTACGCAAAAAAGAACCTCGTTTAAGCCGGCCCTTCCTGGCTCCGGTATACCCGGTTTTCCCGGCAATAGCTTTGGTTATTTGTGTGATATGTTTAATAGCGACAATCTATTTTAACCCAGATATGAGCCTCATTTTTGCAGGAGGATTAGTAATTGTTTTACTGATTTTTATATTGATGGGCAAGCATAAAGTGGCTTTGACAGAAAATATGATGAGCGCACCAATGGATGAGGAGGTCATTAATCATTGAGTCATTAAATCATTTGCTTGCTCGTTTTTTGAATAATGAACCAATGACATAATGATTGAAAAAAATGACCCAATGACCAGTGAAATAATGATATAAAGAAATGTACCGCCACAACATACATCACCGGGTTTATAAGTTTCCCGACCTGAAAACATTGCTTGGCAAGGCGTCACCTTACCGCTCGGGCGATGAACTGGCCGGGCTTTGCGCTGGCGGGTATGAGGAACGTGTGGCTGCACAAATTACCCTGGCCGACGTGCCGCTTAAAAACTTTTTAAATGAAGCGGTAATCCCTTATGAGGACGATGAAATTACCCGCCTGATCATTGACGATCATGATAAGGCGGCCTTTAGTCACATTGGCCATTTAACCGTTGGCGAATTACGTGACTGGTTATTAAGTGACGAAACCGACTGTGCTACTTTAACAACTATAGCGCCCGGCTTGACACCCGAAATGGTTGCTGCAGTATCCAAACTGATGCGCAACCAGGACCTTATTGCTATGGCCAATAAATGCCAGGTGGTTACCCGCTTTCGTAATACCATAGGCTTAAAGGGACATTTCAGTACCCGTTTACAGCCCAATCACCCAACTGATGATCCGCGTGGAGTAGCGGCCAGCATCATCGACGGCTTATTATTTGGTAGCGGCGATGCTGTTATAGGCATCAACCCGGCGACTGACAGTCCGGCGGCGGTGAGCAGTTTATTGACGTTGATGAATGAGTTACGGCACCGTTTCGATATTCCTACACAAACCTGCGTACTAAGCCACATAACTACCACATTACAATTGGTTAACGAGGGCGCCCCTGTCGACCTATGTTTTCAATCTATTGCAGGCACGGAAAAAGCTAATGCCAGTTTCGGGGTTAATTTAAGCTTGATTGAGGAAGCTTACCAGGCCACACTATCGTTAAAGCGGGGTACTGTTGGTAATAATGTAATGTACTTTGAAACCGGACAGGGTAGCGCCTTATCAGCCAATGCCAATTTCGGTGTTGATCAGCAAACCTGCGAGGTGAGGGCCTATGCCGTCGCCCGTAAGTTTAATCCTTTGCTGGTGAATACTGTAGTTGGTTTTATTGGCCCCGAATATTTATATGATGGCAAGCAGATCATCCGTGCCGCGCTCGAAGATCATTTTTGCGGAAAGCTTTTAGGCCTGCCCATGGGTGTTGACGTTTGCTATACCAATCATGCGGAAGCCGATCAGGACGATATGGATAACCTGCTTACGTTGCTTGGTGTAGCGGGTTGTAACTTCGTGATGGGTATTCCGGGCTCGGATGATATTATGCTTAATTACCAGTCAACATCGTTTCATGATGCCCTTTACCTGCGCAAAGTATTAGGCTTGAAACCAGCCCCCGAGTTTGAGGGGTGGTTGATAAAGCAGGGGATTGTTGATGATAAAGGCTATATACTGCCTGTTACGGAACACGGGTTGTTGAGAAGTTTTTAATTAAAGGCGAAAGGGTAAAGGCGAAAGGTAAAAGGTTTTTTGAACTGACGAAAAATAAAAAATACGGTGTCATCCTCTGCCGTCGCTCGGCTCCGGCCGAGTGTCAGCTATCTCACGGCCTCTGGCCGACGTAAGCTCTTATGGCACACAGGCCGGAGGCCTATGAATAATCATTCAGCTGGAGCCGAGCGAAGGCAGAGTGACAGGTTGCTGCTATATCAAGGACATAAGTAAACCATTAAATGAAACGAAATATCCCACAGGAAATTGAGCCACTAAAAGCTTTGCAGGAATTTACTTCCGCGCGGATAGCTATTGGCCGGGTGGGAACGAGTATCCCCTTAAAACAGTCGCTTGAGTTTAAACTGGCACATGCACATGCACGTGATGCCGTATATTCTGAGCTTGATCTTGCTAAGCTAACAAACTCGCTGATGCACTTTGAACTGCCGGTTTTACACTTGCATAGCCGGATAACCGACCGTCGGCAGTACCTGCAACGACCCGACCTTGGACGAAGGCTGAACGACGCCTCGCTGAACGAATTAAACGCCTATAGCGCTAAAAGTGATATAGCTATCATGATAGTTGACGGCCTTTCGGCAACCGCTGTAAATGAAAACGCTGTAGGCCTGCTTGATGCACTAATTCCTTTGTTGGTTGCCGATGGTTTAAAGCTTGCGCCAATAAGTCTGGTTGAACAGGGGAGGGTAGCCATTGGCGACGATATTGGGTATGGCCTGAAGGCTAAACTTTCGCTGATCCTGATAGGTGAACGCCCTGGTCTAAGTGCCGCGGATAGTCTTGGTGCATATCTTACCTATAATCCCAAACCCGGTTTGACAGACGAATCACGAAACTGCGTTTCTAATATCCGCCCCAAAGGTTTAACCTATAAAAAAGCAGCAAAGAAAATTTTTTATTTAATTAATGAAGCGTTTAAACGGAAACTGTCGGGAGTGGAGCTGAAGGATAATGCGGGATTGATAGCTGAAGGTTAATGAGCTAAACGCTGAAAGCAAAAAGCCCAAAGCATTGTGCTCCGGGCCAATTCTTGCTGCTTTAAGCCTTAGGCTTTTCCTATTTACTTTTTCTCGCTTCCACATAACCATTGAATGATATTGGGTCGCGGTTACTGCTGATCACTTGCAGGGAGCCGTATCCATCCTGCGAAATACTTAGGTTAAATGTTTGTACATCGCGCCAGTCGGCTATGTTTTTTTCTTTGGGTTTGATCGTGATATTCCATCCGCTTCCCTTTTTTACTGACGAATATGTGAATTTTGTAGTATTAACTTTGATGCCGCCATCTGTTGTTCCCGGAGGAGGCGCTACATAGGCCCGGCCAAAATAAGGTAAAAATGATACAATGGTATCTTTAGTTATCGTCATGTCATAATCAGAGGTAAGCGGCCTGGTACCGCCCCGCATCGGTAAAGCATAATTTGCCTTAAATACAAAGTTTTGGTCCTCTACCATTTTTTTGATTTCAGCCTGTTTGGCTGCCTTTTTTTCAGCCTTGGTTTGAGCAAAGCTTACGTTAACGCCAATAAATATGAAAGCAGCCAAAAGGGCTATTTTGTTTACGATTTTCATGATATAAATGTTTAAGTGGTTAGACTGTAAAGAGTTATTTAGGTTTAAGTACATTCAAATTTAAGCAATCTTTTAAACAAAAAAACCACCTGTAATTCAGTAGATTTAGGCTCTAAAAAGCTATTGGACAAATATGTTTCGACTATTTAATAGAAAAAAGTCAAAGCGCCCTGTACAGGATTGGGAATTGGTGCTCATGTACAAAACGCTTGAAAAGCTGCCAACGGAGTTTGAATATCTGAAACGTCAGATTGAAGCAGATATATTTGCCTCATCGCTTGTTGGTTATAGTGCCTCTTATCCTGATTACGTGGCATTTTCTTATTCAGATGAGTACAAAGAATTTAGACGTATGGGCGAAAGGGATTATGAAATTACAAATATAAAAGTACGCGATATAGATGGAGAAAACTGGTTTGATTACACCATATTTGTTAGCGAAGAAGTAATTTCAGGTTATAGCGTAAAAGGATTAGCCGGCAATGTAGTTGACATAATCAGTGCAGACGTGTCTTCGTGCATCATACGTTATGAAACCGACGACTACAGAAGAGACTATCAAAGTCTCAAAGATGTGTTAAGTAACGATGACCTCAAATTAATAGATCCGGACGAGATTTACGAAGTAAACCTGAAGGAAAGAGTATTTTACCATATCTATGACCTGGAAGATGGGGACTTTATCGGTATTGAAAGTAACGGTCAGATCTGCAAAATAACACATGATCCTTTTGAAATTACACCTTTGAAAGAAAGCTTATCAGAGATATTTTCAATATTAAAGGCCATCTGAAAACAGATGGCCTTTAATATTGAAAATGGGAAGTAACTTTTTAAAGTTGCTTTTATATCAAACTAACACTGCGTTTAACAAATTCAGTTAAATCAGCACCTGTCAATAAACCTTGTGATAACAATGCTAAGTCAAAAGCTTGTTTTGAAAGCTGGGCCTGTACGGTTTCATCTTCTTCCTGCAAAATACGGCTTACCAGTTTGTGGTTGCCGTTTACAATCACCTTGTAATTATCAGGCATGTTGCCATAGAAACTCATGCCACCACCCATAGCTGCCATATCTTTCATGCGGCGCATAAATTCGTCCATAGTTATTGTAACAGGCAATTCGTCAGGGTTGAGGCTCTCAATTTGTACGTTGTAAGCAGGCCTGTTAATGGCTTTGTTAAAGATGTCCTTAACCCGGGTGCTTTGCTCTTCAGTAAGTACCGTTTCAGGCGCATCATCTTTTTTGATCAGTTTGTCGGCCACATCAGCATCAACACGTTTTAATGATGTCTTCTCTAATTTTTGCTCCAACTGGCTAATAAAGTGGTTATCGATAGGAGAGTTCATCACCAATACATCATAGCCTTTTTTATTGGCCGATTGGATAAATGAATCCTGTTTTGCCGGATCATTGGTGTAGATGTAAACCAACTGCCCGTCTTTATCTGTTTGGTTGGCTTCAACTTTGTCTTTATACTCAGGCAGGGTGAAGTTTTGTTTTTCGGTGTTGGTAACCAAAACAAAGTCTTTTGCTTTGTCATAAAACTTGTCTTCGCTCACCATGCCGTATTTTACAAACAGGCCAATATCTGTCCATTTTTCTTCATAAGCTTTGCGGTCGGCTTTAAAAAGGTCTGCCAATTTATCAGCTACTTTTTTGGTGATATAGCTGTTGATCTTTTTAACGTTGCTATCGGCCTGTAAAAAGCTGCGTGATACGTTAAGCGGGATATCAGGTGAATCGATAACGCCATGTAACAGCATCAAAAATTCGGGAACAATGTCTTTTACCTCGTCGGTAATAAATACCTGGCGACTGAATAATTTGATCTTGTTTTTCTGGAATTCAAAATCGTTTTTCAGTTTAGGGAAGTATAGTACACCTGTTAGATTGAAAGGATAATCAACATTAAGGTGGATCCAGAATAATGGGTCTTCGCTGAATGGATAAAGCTGTTTGTAAAAGTCAAGATAATCTTCATCTTTTAATTCCGATGGTGCTTTTGTCCAGATAGGGTTGGTAGTGTTGATGATATTATCAACCTCCACTGAAGTATATTTTGGTTTACCTTCTTCATCAACGCCATCTTCAACAGATTCGGTTTTGGTGCCGAATTTGATAGGTACCGGCAAAAATTTGCAATATTTATCAAGGATCTCCTGAAGTTTATATTGGCTTAAAAATTCAGCCGATTCATCGTTGATGTACAGTGTAATTTCGGTGCCACGCTCTTCTAAAATACCTTCGCCAATTTCAAATTCGGTGCTACCGTCGCATACCCAGAAAGCAGGTTCTGCACCTTCCTGGTATGACAGGGTTTGGATCTCTACTTTATCAGCTACCATGAAAGCCGAATAAAAACCTAAACCAAAGCGGCCGATGATCTCATTGGCATCCTTAGCCTCCTTGAATTTCTCCATGAATTCGGTGGCGCCTGAGAAAGCGATCTGGTTGATGTACTTTTTGATCTCTTCGGCGGTCATACCGATACCATTATCGCTAATGGTGATGGTCTTTTTGTCTGCATCAAAAGCAACCTCAACGCGCAGGTCGCCAAGTTCGCCTGTGTATTGGCCTAATGAAGCTAAACGTTTAATTTTTTGGGTAGCATCTACCGCGTTTGATACCAGCTCGCGCAAAAATATCTCATTATCAGAGTATAAGAACTTCTTAATGATCGGGAAAATGTTCTCGGTGTGGATCGAAATGCTGCCTTTTTCTTGCATAACTATATTTTAATATGGTTGATTTAATGTTTGTCGCCAATGCAACATCAATGTGTGTTCCAATTGTTATTGTATTGTCAAAATGGCAGGGGAGGGAGGATTTAGTCAGGTTGGTTGTGAAGGTAATGCCTATCCACCCGTCATTGAGGAACCATCAGGTCAGAACCCCCAAAAAAATATAATAACGTATAAACTATGTTTTAAGGGTGTTGTGCGGGGGGCGCGTTAAGGATAGCAGCGAAAAGCCCACAGCGCGGGTTGGGTTTGCGAGCAGGAAAGGCGAGGACTTGTAGCGGATAGCCTGGCCGCAGGCAACGCCCATATCACAAAATGGATTTAAAAAATATACTTGATAATCAACAACTTACGGCAATGTCATTATAAGGTACGAAGACAACCGACCGAAGGGAGCTCATTAATACCTATAAAAAACAAATTATAATTATTAATAATCCCAACTTTACAAGCGGCTATGTAAGTGCCCCTGCAGAGTTCTCGATTGCTTCGTCGTTCCTCCTCGCAATGACGATTTTCCAAAAGCTATAGCAAAAAAATAAGGGATAAACATTTAAGCTTATCCCTTACCATATAAAGATTGATTATATCGTTAATCGGCCATCATTTTAATAAATGAAGCTAATTTTTCTTTCATTTCTCTCCTGTCGACAATAAAATCAAGGAAACCATGCTCCTGCACAAACTCGGCAGTTTGGAAACCTTTAGGAAGATCTTTTTTAATGGTTTCTTTAATTACCCTTGGCCCTGCAAAGCCTATCAGCGCGCCCGGTTCGGCAATGTTGATATCGCCTAACATGGCGTATGATGCTGTTACGCCACCGGTGGTTGGATCGGTAAGTAAAGATATATAAGGGATTTTTGCCTGTGAAAGCAACGCAAGCTTAGCTGATGTTTTAGCCATTTGCATCAGTGAAAATGCCGCTTCCATCATGCGCGCACCACCCGATTTTGAAATCATCAGGAACGGAACTTTATGTTGGATACAGTAATCAATAGAGCGGGCTATCTTTTCACCAACTACTGATCCCATTGAACCCCCAATAAAGTTAAAGTCCATACAGGCGATAACCAGGTCCTGACCGTCAATTTTACCGGCGCCTGCCCTTATTGCATCTTTTAAACCTGTTTTGTGCTGAGTTTCCTTAAGCCGGTCGGTGTATTTTTTGGTGTCTTCAAAATGAAGCGGATCACCGGATGTAAGCTCAGGAAAAAGCTCTGTAAACTCGTTATTATCAAATAGTACCGAAAAATATTCTTTTGAACCTATGCGCAGGTGGAAGCCACAGTAATGGCACACATATTGATTTTCTACCTGTTCAGAATAGTGTAAAGGTTTTTTACAATTAGGGCATTTATTCCAGATGCCATCGGGGGCTTCCTTCTTTTCCTCAGTAGTCGTAATTATCCCTTTCAACTCTCGTTTAAACCATGCCATATCTGTGTCTAACTCTTTCAATTGGGTACAAAGAAACAAAAAATATTAAACATGTGGTGCCGGATATAAAAAGTTATGGCAGGGTAAATTGTTTGCTGAAATCTAAAATACTTATTTAATGCTATTTTTGTAATAAAGGGATCGGATTGCTAATTAATTATATCATATTTTTAAATTAAGCCTATTTTTACTACCGTTTTAATATACTTTTAAGATTACTTAACCGATTTCAATAAATTTTATAACTTCGAGCCCCAAATAAACGCTAATGGATTTAAAAAATTATAGAGGTGTTCTGCACGGCGATCAGGTGCAGGAACTATTTGAAGCAGCAAAAAAGCATCAGTTTGCTTTGCCGGCGGTAAACGTTATTGGTACTAACACTATCAATGCAGTTATGGAAACAGCTAAAGCTGTTAACTCTCCGGTTATTATTCAGCTGTCAAATGGCGGTGCACAGTTTTACGCCGGCAAATCATTGGATAATTCAAAACTTCAGGCTTGTATTTTAGGTGGTGTATCTGCTGCAAAGCACGTTCACCTTTTGGCTGAGCATTATGGCGTAGCAGTTATCCTGCATACCGACCATGCCGCTAAAAAATTATTACCATGGATAGACGGCTTGTTAGATCATGGCGAGAAGTTTTTTGCTGAAACCGGCAAACCTCTGTTCTCATCACACATGCTCGATCTTTCAGAAGAGCCTATTGAAGAGAATATCGAAATTTCGGCTAAATACCTTGAGCGTATGGCTAAAATGGGCATGACCCTTGAAATTGAGTTAGGTGTAACCGGTGGTGAAGAAGATGGCGTTGACAACTCTGATGTTGACAGCTCACGTTTATACACTCAACCGGAAGAGGTTTCTTATTCATACGAGCATCTTTCAAAAGTAAGTCCCCGTTTTACCGTAGCCGCTGCTTTTGGTAACGTGCATGGTGTTTACAAACCAGGTAACGTTAAGCTACAGCCGGTTATTTTGCATAACTCACAGGAGTATGTAAAACAAAAATTTGGTTTAACTGCCGAAAAACCTATCAACTTTGTATTCCACGGTGGTTCTGGTTCAAGCCAGGAAGAGATCCGCGAAGCTATTTCATACGGCGCTATCAAAATGAACATTGATACCGATATGCAATGGGCTTACTGGGAAGGTATTAAAGATTATTATAAATCAAAAGAAGGATACCTGCAAAGCCAGATCGGCAGCCCGGATGGTGAGGATTCTCCAAACAAAAAATATTATGACCCGCGCGTTTGGTTGCGCAAAGGCGAAGAAAACTTTGTAAAAAGGCTTTCTGTTGCTTTCGAAGATCTTAACTGTATCGACGTATACAGCAAATTATAATATTCATCAAAAGCTAACAAAAGCGCCTGTACATTTGTTGTACAGGCGCTTTGTTGTTTACAGACAGCGCGGCAATCCCATAAAAAATAAAATTTGCTACCATGGTTAAAATTAACAGTAAGAAAAAGAATTTATTTGAACGCTTTGCCAACTGGGCCACAATTGCAACCGGAAGCTCGGGCGCGTTTTTAACGGCTTTTGGTGTTATTATTGTTTGGGGGGTAACAGGTCCCTTGTTCCATTATTCGGATACCTGGCAGTTGGTTATCAATACCGGTACTACTGTGGTTACTTTTCTGATGGTTTTTTTGATTCAGAAATCACAAAATAAAGATTCGAAAGCTATACATTTGAAACTGAATGAGCTGCTTGCCTCGCACCAGGGGGCAAGTAACCGGATGGTTGATATTGAAGATATTACCGAAAAGGAGCTCGATCAATTGCATAAATTTTATGTGGAACTGGCCGGGCTTGCCGAAGAGGAAGATGATATCACCTGTACGCACTCTATTGATGCAGCGAGGGAAAACCATACCACAAAACTCAATCATTTCAAAACAAAACCGCATTACATCAATGCCCGGAAAAATTATAGTAAAAAAAGTAACGGAGCAAGCTGATCTTGACACAGTACATGCCATAAGGCATGAAGTATTTGTTATTGAACAAAATTGCCCGCCCGAGCTGGAATATGAACATGAGGATGTATCCCATCATTTTTTAGCTACTGCGGATGGGGAGCCGGCCGGTGCCTGCCGCTGGCGTAAAACCGAAAATGGTTATAAGCTTGAACGGTTTGCCGTATTGAAAACGTTCAGAGGATTTGGGATAGGAGGAGAGCTGGTGAAAGCGGTGTTAACTGATTTGCCGGCCGATGCGGATTATGTTTATCTTAATTCGCAAACCCATGCTGTGCCTTTTTATGAAAAATTGGGTTTTGAAGCATCAGGGCCGGAGTTTGAAGAAGCCGGGATCAAACATTATAAAATGGTGAAGAAGTAAAACGTTGTCGTTTTGCAACAACTTTTTAAAAGTAAAGAAAGCGTTGTTGCTTCCTACCTGCCCATGGCAAGTTAAAAAGGATGTCATGTTGAGGCTCTCGAAACATGATGGGCGGGGCCTCTGCGCGCGAGTCTTCGACGGGCTCAGACTGACAGTTCAAAGTTTGTCATTACACCTTCAGGGTCCATCGGATTTTATCACTCAGACTGACTACTATGGTCGATAAACCAACGGTGAATAAATGAGGGTTATTTCTTTTTGGATTTCCTCTTTTTAGATGCCTCTGCCAGCGGATTAAATGCAAGGCACAGGTTGATCCAGTAATTCAGCTGGGCGGTGGTTTGCAGAGTGAAATCTTCAACATAAACATAGCCTTTCATTACTCTTTCGCCGCTTACCATTTGGTTACAGTTTCCTTTCTCAAGTTCAATAGCCGCTTGTTGTTCGCCAATGCGGCACAAAATGCTATTGTCGCGTACGCAAACACATAACTTATCATCTACCATAAAACAAACTCCCTGGAACATTTTCTTTTCTTCCACCACCGGAAGGTCCATTAATGCTTCGCGAATACGATCGGCCATTTGTTCGTTATATGCCATAAGGGTTTATATTTTTTCACGCAGAGGCGCCAAGACAGGCAACGGAATCCGGCGTCTTAGCGCCTTCGTAAAATAAAATTACAATTAATTCTTATCAACAAATTTGTAATTAGCCTCATTATACCTGTCGCCGGTATCCGGGTATTTAGCTAAAACGGTTTCAATATCCTGTAAATCATTGGCTGTTAATTCCACATCAACCGAACCTGCATTGTCCAAAAGGTATTTTCTCCTCTTTGTTCCTGGAATAGGGATAATGTTATCGCCTTGCGCCAGCACCCAGGCAAGGGCTAACTGGGCAGGTGTGCAGCTTTTTTGAGCCGCAAGTTGTGCAAACTCATGAGCCAGGCCCATATTATTTTCGGCGTTGGCATCCTGATAACGAGGAAGGCTTTTCCTGAAATCGTTATCAGCCAGTTTGGTTACATCCAAGGCATTAGTAACCAATCCACGTACCAGTGGGCTGAATGGCACGAATGAAATCCCAAGCTCTTTGCACACGGGCAAAATCTCAGCCTCAACATCGCGCGTTAATAAAGAATATTCACTTTGCAAGGCACTGATTGGATGCACCGCGTGTGCACGACGGACAGAGTTTGCCGAAGCTTCAGACAGCCCCAGGTATTTTACTTTACCTTCTTTTACCAGGTCGGCCATAGCGCCAACCATGTCCTCAACGGGCACATTTGGGTCGATGCGGTGGGCGTAGTAGAGGTCAATTACATCTGTTCTTAAGCGTTTTAAACTTTGTTCAACCGCGGTTTTAAGATAAGCCGGCGAGCCGTCAAACTCGGTCAATCTGCCATCGGCACCGGCCCTGAAACCAAATTTGGTGGCGATGAAGATCTTATCACGATTGGGTACCAATACCTTTGATACCAGTTCTTCATTTCGGCCATTGGCATAAACATCGGCCGTATCCCAAAAGTTAATGCCTATTTCTATTGATTTTTCAAGTGTAGCTATCGATTCATCGTCATCCGGCTGGCCGTAAGCATGGTTCATGCCCATACATCCCAGTCCAATAGCCGAAAGTTCAACTCCGGTTTTTCCTAATTTTCTGTATTTCATAATGTGGTAGTATTGTTTATTATCAAAGTACGTGAAATAACAAAAGCATATCAACCTCAATTTATAAGTATTATGTAAGGTTATACATTGCAGATTAACTTTTTCTGGTTAATTTGAAAAAAAATCGAGTGGTTGTCCAATTCAGCCAAACCTGATCGTCTTTTGGTTTTTAACCATTAAATTCAAAAAACATGAACGAGTTCTTATTGATCTTCAGAAGAGACGCAGAAGCCACTGCAGCGCAGCGGTCGCCCGAACAGATGCAAACCATGATGAATTACTGGCGCGAATGGATTGGCGGGATTGCCGCACAAAACAAACTGGTGGCCGTAGGCAATAGGTTGGATACCTCCGGTAGCGTAGTAAAACCCGACAATGTGGTAACAGACGGCCCTTATGTTGAAGTTAAGGAAGCAATAGGCGGTTACAGCATTATCAAAGCGTCGTCGCTGGAAGAAGCCGCGGAGTTATCAAAGGGCTGCCCGATCCTGTCGGTAGGAGGAAGTGTCGAGGTGCGTCCTATCATCCCAATGGAAGTATAATTGATTTGCAGCCTCCCATATACGGGAGGCTGCTTGTTTTATGCAGCAAGATCAGCTTCTACCACATTTGTTCCGCTCCGAATATCAAAAGATAATTGCGGTATTATGCCATTATTTCGGCTTTGAACGTATAGAAGCCGCCGAAGATATTGCCAGTGATACTTTTCTCACAGCTGCCGAAACATGGGGGATCAAGGGGGTGCCGGATAACCCTAAAGCATGGTTATATACTGTGGCCCGCAATAAAGCAACTGATTATGTAAGGCGTGGCTCCAGGCTTAAGCAAAAAATAGCCGAAGGGATTGTTGCGAAGGATAATTACGAGGTGGAGATCGATCTTTCTGACCAAAATATTAGCGATAGCCAGCTGCAAATGATGTTTGCTATTTGTCACCCGGTATTGCCGGCCGAGGCGCAGATTGGCCTGGCGTTACGCATCCTTTGCGGTTTCGGAATTGATGAAATTGCCGAGGCTTTCTTATCGAATAAAGAAACCATTAACAAACGCCTGTTCAGGGCGAAGGAAAAGCTCAGGGAGCAAAAAGTAAAGATCGTTTTTCCTGAACCGGCTGATATTGTTAACCGGCTGGGCATCGTACTGAAAACTTTATACCTGCTGTTTAATGAGGGCTATTACTCCAGCTGCCAGAGCACTACATTGCGAAAAGATTTGTGTTTAGAAGCCATGCGGCTTAACTATCTCCTTATAGAAAACAAACAAACCAACCTGCCCGAGGTGAATGCCTTGTTATCATTGATGTGTTTTCATGCTTCAAGGTTTGATGCCCGGGTAGATGAACATGGCGAAATGATCCGCTATGATGACCAGGACAGAATGCTTTGGAATGATGATTTGATAGTAAAAGGACGATACTACCTAAACCTTGCCTCAAAGAAAGGAAATGACGCCGGTAAATATCATATTGAAGCTGCTATAGCTTATTGGCATACCGTTAAAACTGATACTGCCGAAAAATGGAAAAATATATTAATGCTCTACAACAGGTTACTTATCGCTGCTTATTCGCCCGCGGCTGCGTTGAACCGGGCTTATGCCTTGGCAAAGGTAAAAGGGAAGGAGAATGCCATTATTGAAGCCGAAAAGTTAAAATTGGATACTAATCATTTGTATCATGTGCTGCTTGGTTACTTGTATACAGGGGTAAATAATGAAAAGGCAGTTTCTCATTTGCAAATCGCCTTAAAGTTGGCTAGAACTGCTGCTGATAAAAGTAGAATTCTGAAGGATTTGAAGGCCTTGCTATGAATAAATTATAAAAAAAACGTTATTATAAGGTACGAAGCAATCCCCGATAAGCAGGTTCGCCCTGTATAGTTTGGGATTGCTTCGTGCCTCGCAATGACGCTCTTAAGTCTTTATGAGTGTTTCAATTAGCTATCTTGAAATCAGCTACCAACTTTTCATCGGCCGAGTTGCTTCCCAGCACCAGTTTGTAATTACCCGAATAAAGCTTCCATTTGTGCGCAGAGAGATCCCACTTTTGCAAATCCTGAACCGGGATTTTCAAAGTAACGGTACCCTCTTTATCCTGCTCCAGGCTGATGCGTTTAAAGCTTTTCAATTCTTTAACCGGCATCCTGTCGATTTTAGGATATTTAATATATGCCTGCACTACCTCATCGCCATTAAATTTACCGGTGTTTTTAACGTTTACTGTTACTGCAAGGGTATCGGCTTTTTTGTAGGTGGTTTTTAATTTACTGCCCAGGGTGTAGTTAAACGATGTATAGCTTAAACCAAAACCAAAAGGATATTGCACCGGACCGGTATAATAACGGTAAGTGCGGTTTTTCATATTGTAATCGCTGTAGTCGGGTAAATTGCTCATGTCTTTATAAAAAGTAAGCGGCAGGTGGCCCGAAGGCGAAACATCGCCAAAAATAATATCAGCTAATGCATTACCCCCCTGTTCGCCGGGGTACCAGGCAAATATAATGGCATCGGCATAAGGCTCAATAGCGGATATGTCAACATCGCTGCCTGCGGTTATTACTGCTACAAGGGGCTTGTTTTTTACGCTTTTGCGCAGTTCTTTCATAAAGGCAATTTCGCTGGCAGGCAGGCTCAGGTTTTTTTTATCGCCGCCGCTTTCAGACAGGAAAGCATCGCCTGCTTCGCCTTCCAAAACGGGGGAGAGGCCTATGACAGCAATGGTAGCATCAGCATTACCCGCAGCCCAGGCGCCGCCAAAATGAGTGGTATCTTTATAATCACATCCAAGATCATATTCAACGCGGGTAGCTTTATCAACCGCGCCGGTAATACCCTCAACAAAATTGATCACTTTGCTGCTGGTACCGTGGTAATTTGCTATCATGGCATCGAGCGAGGCCGCGTTTGGCCCAACCACCATAATGCTCGAGTAGCTGCTTTTTTTGAATGGCAAAACATTGTTGTTATTCTTTAACAATACCATGCTTTGCTGGGCCACTTTACGGGCCAAAGCCAAATGTTGTTCATTGTGAACACTGTCGGCGCCGTAACCATGATAAGGATTAGCGGCCGGGTCGTCATAAAAGCCCAGTTTAAATTCGGTGCGTAAGATAGCGCTCAGGGCCTGGTCAACATCTTTTTCGGTAAGCAAGCCTTGTTTAATAGCTTTAATACCATCGTTCTGCAAAATGGACGAGCAATCCAGGTCAACGCCAGCCTTGATGGCAGCAGCGGCTACTTCAACCGCAGTTGGTAGTGTTTTGTGGGTAAGGTACACATCATCCAGGGCACCACAATCAGTTACTACATGGCCATTAAAGCCCCATTCTTTCCGCAATATATCGGTAAGCAGCATTTTATTTATAGAGTTTGGTACACCGTTAACGCGGTTATAGGCGCTCATTACCGATTCAACGTGGTTTTTAACCAGCTCGTGAAAAGCATACAGGTAGGTTTCGCGAAGATCTTTCTCATCAACCTTGGCGTCAAACTTATCGCGGGTGGCTTCGGGGCCGCTATGTACGGCAAAGTGTTTGGCCGTGGCCGATGTTTTCAGGTATTTAGGATCATCGCCCTGCAAACCTTTAACAAAGGCTGAGCCCATACGACCGGTCAGGAAAGGGTCTTCGCCGTAAGTTTCCTGTCCGCGGCCCCAGCGAGGGTCGCGGAAAATATTGATGTTGGGCGTCCAAAAGGTAAGTCCCATATATTGCAGGTGCCTGTCTTGTGTAATGGCAAGGTTGTATTTGGCTCGGGCTTCAGTTGATATGGCCGTTGATACCTGCTTCAACAGATCTTCGTTAAATGTAGCCGACATACCGATAGCCTGCGGAAATATGGTTGCTTCCCCGGCGCGGGCTACGCCATGCAAAGCCTCATTCCACCAGTTATAGGCAGGGATGCCTAAACGGGGCACGGCCTGGCTGCGGTAACCTAATAAGGAGATTTTTTCGTCGATGGTTAATTTCGATAAAAGATCTTTTACACGTGAATCAATCGATTGCGAAGCGTCTTTATAAAAAGGAACCTGCGCATTTGCGGTAGAAAATTTTAGTAATGCCGCAAGCATTACCGAACAACATAGGAGTTTGTGTTTTATGGTGGAAGCCATTTTTAGATGATTTATTTTTTGAGTTTAAAGTTAATATTTATTCCGTAAGTATGGGTTGGCGGAAGGCTTGCTCCTTCAATCCCTGCATATTTTATATCCGGCGAAAATCCAGATTCCGGATCGATATTGGCCGAGCGCTTCATAATTGTCCACAAGTTTCTGCCTACCAGTGAAAAGGTTATGCCTTCAAATGGTGTTTTATTAAGAAAGCCCTTTGAAAAAGTATAGCCAAAAGTAACCTGTCGTAATTTAATAAACCTGCCGTCAAGCACATTTAATGCAGATACATTTTGGGCCAGCGCCTGGTAATAGTTTTGCGCAGGTACAGCAATGGTATTCTTTTCACCATTGGCGTTTACGCCATTGCCAATAACGCCGTTTTCCCTGCCTGCAAGGGTAAGCTGGTTAAAGCCCCTGTAAATGCTATTATAATTTGTAGCCGATAATATCTTGTTACCAAAACGGTAATCGATCAAAAATGAGAGGCTTAGTTTGCCAAATGCAAAATTGTTGTTTAATCCACCGTATATATTAGGCACCGCGCTGCCCATAGGTACACGCGGGCCGGCCATGGGTAAACCATTTCCGTCAAAAATGATCTGTCCTTTATCATTTCTAAGGTAATCGTTGGCCATAATCTGGGGGCCTGGCAAGCCTTTAACCAGTGCCGTAGCAGCATTTAGCGGGCGGTAAGTACCGAAGCTTATGTTAGCCGACTCGGGAGTGCCGTCTGTTTGAAGGATCTTGTTTTGTACATAAGTAAAATTAAACGATGGCGACCAGGTAAAACTGGTTGTTTTAACAGGAGTGCCGCTTAGCTCAATTTCAATGCCGTTGTTTTGGGTTGAACCCGTAGGGATAAACCGCCGTGCAAAACCGGTTGCCAGATCAAGGTCGCCTTTAATGATCTCATTTTTTGTTTTACGGTGAAAATAGGCTACATCAATTCCAAGCCTGCCGTTTAAAAATTTAAGCTCGGTACCGGCTTCCATTTCGGTAAGCGTGTAAGGCTTAAGAAATAAATTGGGCAGGCTGTCGCTGAAACTGCCGATGGCAACACCGTTTATCGAATAATTTGTTGTGTAATATTGGGTTGTTACATATGCATCAGTCGGCTCGCCGCTCGTTTGCGCATACGATAACCTCAATTTTCCGAAATCAAGGCTGGGAATATGAACAAGATCGGAAAATAAAAGACTCGCCGATACCGAAGGCGTAAAAATACTCCGGTTATCGCTCGGCAATGTGGAGTAGGCATCGTAGCGGCCGGTAGTAGTTATGGTTAAATAGTCTCTGAATGAAAAATCAACGGCGTAATAGCTCGAATGCGTTTCGGTACTTTTATAGTTGTAGTTGCTGCTTTTGATGCTCAAATTATTATAGCTATAAAAATATGGTACAATGAATGGGCCTCCAAAAAGCTTCGTGTATTCGTATGTGTTTTTGCGTAGGTTAGTCCCGGCAGATATGTCAAAACTCAGCACCTTAGGAATGATGTCATGTTTGGCACCTATTAACAGGTCACTGTTTAGTTCAGATCGTTGGGTGTTTGACTGTTCATCAAGTCCGCCCGTTCCGCCGGCGTAATAAGCGGTTCCGGTTGGGGTAACCGTTTTTCGTTTATCGTAAAGGATGTCGTTGCCCAACCTCAACTGTGCATACAGCCAATTATTGAAATTGTATTTACCCGATAATGCAGCTATTAATCGGTTACGGTTTACATCATTAATAAACCTGTTAATGGTAAAATAAGGATTTGTTGTAAAGGTGTCACTATTCCATCTTATTTCACTGCCATCTGGGGCATAACCAGGCGCAAGGATAGCCTGATCTTCGTTGCCTGCCAGGTATTGAATGTTATTTACATTAAAAGGCCCATCGCTCAAGTTGGGTTTTAAATTAGAA
Source organism: Mucilaginibacter sp. Mucisp73 (assembly GCF_059491465.1). NCBI lineage: Bacteria > Pseudomonadati > Bacteroidota > Sphingobacteriia > Sphingobacteriales > Sphingobacteriaceae > Mucilaginibacter > Mucilaginibacter sp. Mucisp73. The sequence goes on from NZ_CP168507.1 coordinate 1,833,085, forward strand.
GTTTCGTTGATAAAATTAGCTGCAACATTAATATTCAGTTTTTTGGTAACATTTTGACTTGCCGATAAGTTGAACGTTTTGCGGCTGAGATCACTGTTACGTACTATTGAGCCGTTGCTAAGGTTTGATAATGACAACCGGAAATTACCATTGTCGTTACCGCCGCTAAATGCAGCAGTGTTGGTAAAAGTATAACCCTGACGATAAAACTTACTGATATTATCTGTTACAGCCGAGTAGGGGTAATATTCGCCATCAAATTGAATTGTGGGTTTACCGTCCAGTTTTTCGCCCCAGCCATAGTTGCCTGAGGATATTGCGTTGGTTACGGTAGTCGGCCTTATCCCATACAAACCCTGGCCGTATTGCGTTTGATAATCAAAGGTATTAATTGCTTTATCAGTTTGATAATTGGTATTAAACTCAACACCAAATGGAGTGTTTTTTTTTCCTGTTTTGGTAGTTATTAAAATTACGCCATTGGCCGCGCGTGCTCCATAAAGTGCCGATGCCGCCTGGCCTTTTAATACGGTCATATTTTCAACATCGTCGGGATTTATATTGCTGATGCCATCGCCAAAGTCGGCCCCGCCCCATTCATTGGCTGAGCCCCTTTGAGTATTATCCATGGGCACACCATTAATAATAAAGAGTGGCGCGCTTGCACCAAAACTTGTAACGCCTCTTAGTAAAATACGCGCAGAAGATCCTGGTCCGCCGTTTATGCCATTGATACTTAAACCTGCTACGCGCCCCTCTAATGAGTATGCTACATTTGATTCCTTGGCTTTATCAAGTACTTCACCACTAATAGTTGTTACTGAATAACCCACCCTTTTTTGTTCCTTGTTAATGCCAAGCGCCGTTACAACTACCTCGTTTAGCACATTACTTACTGTAAGCGGAATAGTTAATGTTGCAACGTTATTAAGTTTTACCTCTTTGGTAATGTAACCTACAAAACTCACTATCAACGTTGACCCAGAGGGTACTTCAAGCGAAAACGCGCCCTTCGCGTCAGTGAGCGAGCCCATGGTTGACCCTCTTACCCTAACTGTAGCGCCGGCAAGCGGTGCGCCATTTTCATCAACAACAATGCCCGTTACCTTAACTACATTAACTATTTCATCAATTGGGGCAATTACTATTAGGTGATTGGCAAGCTCGGTATAAGCGAAGCCCGAATTGGCCAAAATTTTATCTAAAATACTTTTAACATCTTCATTATCAACGTCTACGTCAACTTTGTTTAAAGTGGGGATTTTTCTTTCGCTGTAAACAAAATGATAAATGCTTTGACGTTCGATGGCTGAGATCACCTTTTTAAAATCGGCCGATTTTAAATTGATAGTGACGCGGGTTTGTGAATATACAGTTAATATAGCCAGTAAATTGAAGAATAATATTAACCTAAACCGTATTTTCATTTATACTGATAACCTAAACCTGTCGCCAACATCCATTGGGGATGCCTAAATTTACATAAATTTTATAATTAGCACAGGTAATAGTGTAAAATGACCGAATTGGTAGGTAACAATTACGAATATTGTAAAGCACAGCCAAGCCAACTGATGGGAACAAATGTACTGATAACTAACTGTAGAATTATTAGTTAGTAGATATAAATGGCAGCGTTTTTAATTTTGTAATGAAAATCTTCGGTAATGCGTAATGCGTCAAGAGCCTGGGTAATGGATTCTTTTTCATAAGTGCCGCTGAAACGGTACTTTTTCATTTCATCATTTTTAAATTTGATCTCAACACCATACCAGCGTTCCATGCGCATGGCGAGGTCGGCAAAGCTTTCGTCCCTGAAAATGAGTTTATTCTGTGTCCAGGAGGTTTCTAAAATGGCACTGTTGTCCTGGTGAAGGCGGGTAAAGCTGGTTAAGACATATTGCGTACCGGCACTGCTGTCGGTAGCTGGTGAAAGCTTGGCCTGGTTTTTACGTACAGTAGTAAACGAGCCCTTTTTAACAATCAGTTTTTCGCTTGGTTTTAAAATGATCCTGTCCGATGGCCGGTCGTCAAGGGTAACTTCAATGGCGCCCCTGATCAGGGTTGTTTCACTTGACGGATCATCGGGGTATGATTTAACGTTAAAAGCGGTACCCAGCACCTTAATGTTCATTTTTTCGGTATGGATAATGAACGGATGTTCATGATCTTTATGTACATCAAAAAAGGCTTCGCCGCTTAAATAAACTTCGCGGGTTTTGCCTGTGAAGTTTGTTGGATATCTTAACGAACTTTGCGAATTAAGGGTGATACGTGTACCGTCGGTTAATACAATGGTTGATTTATCGCGGGCAGACGTATTTTTATTTTGCCAGGCGGCGGATGTTGTGCTTGCAATTCCGTGGCCCAAAGTAACTGTTTTTGAATAAAAAAGGTACGCGCAACCTGCTATTAAAACAACAGCGGCCGCAGCACGCCAAAGATAATGCATCGTGCCCTTTTTAACGGGGTTAATGGCCGCTGCAGGTTCAATAACTTCCTGTGCTTTAATTTTTGACTTTATTTTTTGAAAGGCGAGGGCATTGTCGGCATATTGGGCATCGCTATGTTTCCAGTAAGCAGAAAGGGCTTCGTATTGTTCACGAAGGGAAGCATCATTAGCTAAGCAACGCTGAAATTCATTATTTTCATCAGAGCTGATTTCATTCGACAATTTTTTGCCCACCAGCTCTATAAATTTATCATTGCCCATCGTATAATTGCATCCTTATTTATGATAGGACAACTTATTTAGGTTAATTACTTACAAGGTTAAAAAAAATAATTCAAAATTACAATTGTGCTCCCTAAAATGTTGATTGCATTGGTTTTAACACAGCTTCGTGGTGTTTATTGTATTGTGTCAAAACGACACTAAGCTTCTTGATCGCTCTGAAAAGTTGCGTTTGTACCGTGCGGGGCGAAATATTAAGAATTTCGGCCACTTCCTTATACTTCATACCATCCTCTTTTATCAGTCTGAAAACAATTCGGCATTGTTGGGGTAAACCGGCTATGGCCTGGTCCATCCTAAAAATAAGCTCTTTGTTTTCAATTTCCTTTTGAGGGTTATAGGTGTTTACAAATTCTACCGTATTGGTTTCTTCAATTTGTACAACGTGAATAGTTGAGTATTTTTTGATGTGGTTTAGCGATTGGTTTTTTACCGCTACAAATAAATAGGTTTCAGGGTTTTGAATTTCGGTAAGGTTTTTACGGTTAAGCCAGCATTTTACAAACACATCCGAAACTATTTCTTCGGCAATCTCCCGTTGATGTACGTATAGTACACAAAATTTAATGAGCGAGTTGTTAAGGACATGGAAAAACAACTCAAAAGCGTTCTCGTCATCATTGTTGCAAATGAGTTTCCATAATTTTAGCGTATCAACTTTTCTGTCTCTCAAACCGAAGATTTTTTAATTAATCAACTAAATTTAAACTTAATAATGGTGTAACAATAATAACATATTAAAATCGAAAAATGAAATTAATTGATGTAAGTTGCAATGTTTTTTAAAAAATTTTAAAAAGTGTGTAAGCAATACACCATATAAAATTGTCAGTAATTAATAAAATAATAGCTTGATGAAACGATTATTTACAGTATTTCTTTTGGTTTTCGGCTGCTTTGAAGTGTTTGGACAACAGCACAATATGTCAAAGCAATATGTTCCTGCAGGCGACCCTGCAGTTGAGCAAAAAATTGCAAATTGGCAGGATCTTAAGTTCGGTTTGTTTATGCACTGGGGTACCTACAGCCAGTGGGGGGTAGTTGAAAGCTGGAGCATTTGCCCCGAGGATGAAGGCTGGACACAACGCCGCGGTCCGTACGGCGCTACCTATAATGGTTATAAGGCGGCATACGAAAATCTCCAAACAACTTTTAACCCAACCAAATTCAATCCCGAAAAATGGGTAAAGGCGGCCAAAGATGCCGGAATGAAATATGTGATTTTCACTACCAAGCACCACGATGGCTTTTGCATGTTTGATACCAAAGAAACCGATTATAAGATCACCAGCAGCAAAACACCTTTTTCAAGCAATCCAAGGAGCAATGTAACTAAGGAGATCTTCAACGCTTTCCGTAAAGATAACTTTATGATTGGCGCTTACTTTTCAAAGCCCGACTGGCACACCGAAAATTACTGGTGGCCATACTTCCCGCCTAAAGATCGTAACGTAAATTACGATCCGAAAAAATATCCTGAACGCTGGCAAAAGTTTAAAGATTTTACCTATAACCAAATCAGTGAGCTCATGAGCGATTATGGCAAGGTTGATATTTTATGGCTTGATGGGGGATGGGTACGCCCGAAAAGCAGTGTTGATACTACCGTAGAATGGCAGCGAGGAATTAAGTTTGACCAGGATATTGACATGCCAAGAATAGCCGCTATGGGCAGGCAAAAGCAACCAGGCTTGATTGTGGTTGATCGTACCGTTGCAGGCAAATATGAAAATTACACTACTCCCGAACAGGAAGTACCCGAAGTACCGCTTGATCATCCCTGGGAGAGCTGCATAACCATGGGTAATTCATGGAGCTATGTTCCCGGCGATCATTATAAATCGGTACAGCAAATAGTTCAGTTGTTGGTGAAGATCGTATCGCGCGGTGGTAACCTGCTCATGAATATTGGCCCCGGCCCTGATGGTGATTGGGATCCGGTTGCCTATGAACGCCTGCAAGGTATTAGCAATTGGATGAAAATCAACGGTGAAGGTATTTATGCCAGCCAGTCGGTTGCACCATATTCAACAGGTAATATATACTATACGAAAGCTAAAAACAGCAACACTATTTATGCCTTCGCTTTGAGTGATCAGGAAAAGGTGGTTTTACCTGCTACAGTATCTATAAAATTAAAGGATATAAAAAGGGTAAAGAAAGTGACCTTGCTTGGCAGCACTCAAAGCCTTAAATGGAAACGGGTGACTGATGGTATTGATATCAGTATTCCGGCAAAATTACAACAAGCGAGCGGGCTTAATGAAGCGGCCGGTTTTAAAATAGTTTATTAATATTTCATAACAACCAAATAACCACAATGTCATTTCGACGAATAGGGTAGGGCTAAGAAAGGCGAGGAGAAATCTTGTACAAGCGACGGGCAAATTTACAGGGTGTACAAGATTTCTCCTGATTACTGCCAAAAATGCCCTGTATACTCGTCTAAATGACAATTATACCGACAAAATCCCATATTATATAGCCAAGTTTTTACAGCTAAAATGATTTGGCAGTTCTTAATTTTGATCATCCATCCAACCCAAATAAATGACAACAACCCGTTCGGCAGGCAGATCTGCATTGTTTAAATTTTCATTAGTGTTATCCGTCCTTGCTTCTGGTGTTTATCAAAACGCAGGGGCGCAAACCAGCTACGAGCTTAATAGCGGCTGGAAATGTACGTCAATGAATAGTGTTAAAGATAATGGCACTATTATATCTCAAGCCAATTATGATCTGGCTGCATGGAATCCTGCAGTTGTGCCTGGAACGGTGCTTACAACCCAGGTAGCCAACAAACAGGTACCTGATCCATTTTACGGGATGAATAATGAGAAGATCCCTGATATCTATAAGGTAGGCCGCGATTATTATACCTACTGGTTCGCCAAAGATTTTAAAGAGGCCGCGCCAAACGGCAGCAATCAAACTTACCTTAATTTTCGTGGTGTAAATTATAGCTGTGATGTTTTCCTTAACGGGCATAAGCTTAACAGCAAACTGCATAAAGGCATGTTTTTACGCCAGAGCTATAACATTACCAAATGGCTGAGCAAAAACGGCAATAATCGTTTAGCTGTTGTAGTATACCCTCCTGATGTTGTTGGTAACCCCAATGGCGGTCAGGGCGGTGATGGCACCATTGCGCGTGGCGTAGGCATTCAATATACAGCAGGCTGGGACTGGATCCAGCCCATCCGCGACCGTAATACCGGCATTTGGGATAAAGTAACTATTGAGCATACGGGTGCTGTAATTATTAAAGATCCGCATGTGGTTACGCTTGTTCCGGGTGTTCGCCAGCCGGAAGGTGCACAACAGCCTGCTATTGTCCAAGTTTCGGCCGAAGTTGAAAACGCTACAGGCGCTGCAGTGAGCGGTACTTTACAATATAATTTAGATGGTAAACTGGTATCACAGCCGGTTACGCTAAAAGCCAATTCGAAACAGGAAGTTAAACTGGCCGATTACAGTCTTAAAAATCCTAAGCTTTGGTGGCCTAATGGCTACGGTCCGCAAAATTTGTATAAGCTTAACTTGCAGTTTGTAGTAGGCGGTAAGGTGTCCGACCAAAAAAGCATTGAAGTTGGCGTACGCCAGATTACTACCGAGTGGAACAACAAAACCGAAAGCCGCCAGGTTAATGTGAACGGCCAAAAGGTATTTATTAAAGGCGGTAACTGGATCATATCGGATCAGATGCTGCGTTTCAGCGATGCCCGTTATGATGCCGAAGTTCGTTTTCACCGCGATATGAACCTGAACCTGATCCGGGTTTGGGGTGGCGCGCTAATTGAACGCCCTGAATTTTACGAAGCTTGCGATAAATACGGCATGCTGGTTTTCCAGGATATGTGGGGATCGGGCGATTGTAACGGCCGCTGGATAGATCCAATGAAGGCTGATGATCAATGGACCCGGCGTAAATATCCTGATGATCATGACCTATATTTAAAATCAGTTGCCGACCAGGTTAAACTGGTGCGTAACTTCCCGTCGCTGGCTATCTGGTGCGGTGGCAACGAGATCACTCCGCCCGAAGATATTTTTGCAGCCCTGCGCGATACCATTATGCCAAAGCTGGATAATACGCGCTGGTTTATTCCATATTCAAATTCCGAAGAAATGTCGCGCAATGTACAGGGCGGTAATGGCGATGGCCCTTATGGTATCCAAAGCCTTACAACTTTCTGGGATCATCAAACTTATCCGTTCAATTCGGAAGTAGGGTCGGTTGGTGTTAGCGATTATGAGTCATTAAAACGCTTTATTCCTGCCGAAAATATGGTTGTGCCTGAGTTTGATGTATCTACCGGCAAAACCAAAGCAGACCCGGTTTGGGAATATCATAAATATATTGGCTACGACGGTTTTGTTGATAAATACGGAAAAGCCAAAAATGTTGAAGACTTCGCAACAAAAGCACAGTTGGTAAACTATGATCAGTATCGTGCATTAATGGAAGGCTTTAGCTCGCACATGTGGGATTGGTATACAGGTACCATCATCTGGAAAACCCAAAACCCATGGACAGGCATGCGCGGCCAGATGTATGATTATTACCTCGATCCTAATGCTTGTCTTTATGGCTTACATAACGGCAGCGAACCTTTACACATCATGTATAACCAAACAGATGGTATGGTAATGGTAGCCAACAATACTTTTAAAACGCGTAGCAATATGCTACTGGTAGCCAAAACCTATGATATGGATGGCAAGGAGAAAGTGTTAACAAAGGTTTTTGCCGACGTAACACCGACTACTACCAAACGCTATTTATCACTGAAAAGAGAGATTGAGAAAGAAGCAAAAGACAAAGGTGTTTTCCTTTGCCTGCAATTGCTTAAATCAGATAAAGAAGTAATTAGCGAGAATATTTACTGGTTACCTGATGCTAATGGCGATTTTTCCGGCTTACAAAAAATGCCTGCTGGTAATTTGGGCGCTACCGCCAAATATTTAAAGAACGGTAAAGTTGAGGTAACGCTGACTAACGAAGGTAATGGTGCGCTGGCATTCTTCAACCGTTTGTCTTTAGTTAACGCTGATACCAAACAACGCATTCTTCCTGCCTTTTATAGCGATAACTACGTATCGGTATTGCCAGGCCAAACTAAAAAAGTTGTTATCGACCATAATCCTGGTGCCGATAAAAATCTCGCGGTAACTATAGGCGGCTGGAACGTAACAGAAAAAACTATATCTATCGACAAATAACAAACACAGATAATGAAGAGTATTTTAAAATATTTGTCGGCAGCGACGTTAGTACTTGCTTGTACAAGTGGTCTTAATGCGCAGGAAACGGCGTCGAAATTTCCGTTGATACCTTATCCTGCCCAATTAACTGCGGGAGAGGGCTCATTTACTATCACCTCTAAAACGGCTATTGTAAATGCCGGCGCTTTTAATACCGAAGCTTATGCCTTGAAGGATTTGTTGCGCAAAGGTTTAGGCACGCCTGTTGAAGTGAGCAAGATAAAGAAGGCCTACGCCATAAATCTTGTTTATGATGCAAGCATAACTACTCCCGAAGCTTATCGCATGAGTGTTACTAAAGAGCAGGTGGTTATCCGCGCGAAAGATCCGGCAGGTGTGTTTCATGCGGTAGAAACCATTCGCCAATTATTACCAGTGGGCGTTGAAGCGGGAGTGGTGCAAAAGCAATTGTCATTGCCGGTTGTTGCTATAGAGGATGCACCTGTTTACGAATGGCGCGGTATGCATTTGGATGTATCGAGGCACTTTTTTTCGATTAGCTACCTGAAAAAGTTTATTGACAGGATGGCTTTGTATAAAATGAACAAGCTGCACCTCCATTTAACTGACGACCAGGGATGGCGCATCGAAATAAAAAAATACCCGCTGCTTACCGAAGCCGGTGCATGGCGTACGTTCAATAACCAGGATTCGGCCTGTATGAAAAAGGCTAAGGATAATCCCGATTTTGTGATCGATAAAGAGCACATCGTTCAAAAAAATGGTAAAACCATGTACGGTGGTTTTTATACCCAGGACGAGATGAAAGGTGTAGTAGCTTATGCCGCAGCAAGACATATCGATATTGTTCCGGAAATAGATATGCCGGGACATATGATGGCTGCCATTAATTCATATCCTTTTTTAACCTGCGATGGCGAAAATAAATGGGGCGAATTGTTCACCAAACCCATTTGTCCATGTAACGAAAGTACTTTTGAATTTGCCGAGAATGTATTTACCGAGATCATGCAGATCTTCCCTTCAAAATACATTCACATCGGCGGTGATGAGGTTGACCGCACAAACTGGGGCAAATCAGATGCCTGTAAAGCCCTGATGGCTAAAGAAGGTATTAAAGACCTGGCCGGCTTGCACAGTTATTTTATTAACCGTATGGAGAAATTCTTCAATTCCAAAGGTCGTAAGTTGATTGGTTGGGATGAGGTGATTGAAGGTGGTATTAGCCCTACAGCTATTATCATGTACTGGCGTACCTGGGTACCTGATGCCCCGGTTAAAGCGGTTAAGAATGGTAATACCGTTATCATGACACCCGGAGAGCCTCTTTACTTTGATAATCAGCCCGATCAATATTCTGTTAGCAAGGTATATCATTTTAACCCGGTACCTAAAGTGCTGAATGCCGAAGAAGCAAAATCAATTATCGGCGCGCAGGCTAATCTCTGGTCAGAAATGATCCCTTCAGAAAAACGTGCCGATTATATGTATATGCCACGTTTAACCGCATTGTCTGAAATGTTGTGGACGCACAAAGAAAGTGAATATGAATCATATCTGCAGCGTTTAACAGAGCAGTACAAAAGGATGGACGCGATGAAGATCAATTATCGTTTGCCCGATCTGCCAAATTTACTTAATCAGTATGTTTTCACCGATGAAGGCAAGCTTAGCATCGTATCTCCATTGCCAAGTCTTACCATTCGTTATACTACTGATGGCACGTTGCCCAATACTAAATCTCCGGTATTGCCATCGCCGTTAACTATCTCTAAATCAGAATTGGTAAGGGTTTCTGCGTTCACACCAGCAGGTACCCGTGGTGATGTTTACAACCTTAACTACACACAACAGCAAATGCTTGGCCCTGTAAAAATCGCCCCACCAAAACCCGGACTTACAGCTACTTATTACAAGGCTTTTTTCAAAAAGACTGCCTTAATGCAAGATGCGAAAGTTGACAGCACTTTCACTACCGATAAGATAGAAGTGCCTGCTACAGTTAAAGCACCATCGTTTGGTATCACCTACAAAGGTTACATTGATGTGCCAACTGACGGTATTTACAGCTTTTATTTAACCTGCGATGATGGCGGTGTACTGTACATTGGCGATAAAACTGTTGTGGATAACGATGGTAATCACTCGGCTCAGGAACGCAGCGGGCAAGTCGCGCTAAAAATGGGTGCGCATCCGTTTAAGCTTGATTTTATTGAAGGTGGCGGCGGCTTTAAACTGTTGCTAAAATATAGTGTTAATGGCTCGGCCCCGCAGGATGTGCCGTCATCATGGTTTAAAAACTAATTATCTATTATGAAGAAGTTTACAGGCATTGCCTTATTGTTACTTTCGGCCGGTTTAAACGGTTTTAGCCAAACGGCTCCCAAACCTTATGGTGTACTGCCAACGCAGGGGCAGCTCAACTGGCAGGAAACCGGTATGTATTGCATTATCCATTATGGGGTAGATACTTACACCAACAAAGAGTGGGGCTTTGGCGATGAAGATCCGAAGATTTTTAACCCATCGCAGTTTAGCGCCTTGCAGATTGTAGCCGCTGCAAAAGCAGGCGGTTTTAAGGGCGTGGTAGTGGTAGCCAAACACCACGATGGTTTTTGTATTTGGCCAACTAAAACTACTGAACACAACATCACCAAAAGCCCATATAAAAATGGTAAGGGTGATATGTTGAAAGAATATCGTGAGGCTTGCGATAAGCTGGGTATGAAACTGGGTGTTTACTGCTCGCCATGGGACAGGAATAATCCTAATTATGGTACTGCAGAATATGTAAAGACCTATCGTGCGCAATTGAAAGAGCTGTATACCAATTACGGTCCGCTGTTTATTTCATGGCATGATGGTGCTAACGGTGGCGACGGTTACTACGGTGGCAAACGTGAGGTTAGAAAAATTGACCGCTCAACTTATTATGGCTGGGATACTACCTGGGCTATAACCCGCAAATTACAACCGAATGCTGTTTTATTTGGTGATGTTGGCCCGGATGTGCGCTGGGTTGGCAACGAGGAAGGTCATGCAGGCGAAACCTGCTGGGCAACCTATACGCCCCACGCACCGGATGAAGGCAAGATTCCGGCTAACGGTTATGTGAAAGATTATGAAGGCACCGAAGGTACCCGCAACGGTAAGTACTGGATGCCTGCTGAGTGCGATGTGTCACTACGCCCGGGATGGTTTTATCATAAAACACAGGATGAAGGTGTAAAATCGCCTTATACCTTGCTTGATCTGTATTACAAAAGCGTAGGCCGTGGTGCAGCGCTTGATTTGGGCTTATCTCCCGACCAGCGTGGTATTATTAATGAGATCGACGTAAAATCATTAACCGAGTTCGGTAACCTTCTTAAACAAACCTTCGCGGTTAATTTGGCAAAAGGCGCAACGTTAACGGCAAGTAATGTGCGTGGCGGTAACAAAGCCAAGTTCGGTCCGCAGTTTTTAGTAGATGACAACCGTTACAGCTATTGGGCAACTGACGATAAGGTGACTACTCCTGAATTAACTATCGATCTGCATTCGCCAAAAACATTTAACGTGATCCGCCTGCGCGAAAATATTAAGCTTGGGCAGCGTATTGAAGCTGTTGCTGTAGATGCTTACTTAAATGGCAAGTGGGAACAAATAGGTGAAGCTACCAGCATTGGCGGTAATAGGCTGATCCGTTTAACGCAAAATATAACTGCAAGCAAGTTAAGGCTGAAGATTACTGCTTCGCCGGTGGCTATTACCTTGAGTGATTTCGGGATTTATAAAGAGCCGGTACATTTAACTGCGCCAAAGATATCCCGCAATAAAAAAGGCGAGATAAGCATTACTACCGAAGCGCCGGTAAGCGCTATCCGCTATACGCTTGACGGGCACGAGCCAACGCTAAATTCGCCGGTTTACAGTAAACCGTTTACGCTTAATGAAGGCGGAGTAGTCAAAGCCCGCAGCTTTGAAGGTAAGGAACACCAAAGCGAAAGTACTTACGCGGAATTCGGCTTTGCTAAAACCGATTGGAAAGTACTGGATGCCACTGCGGCTAATGACCAATGGAACAAGGCCGAAAATGCCTTTGATGAAAATACCGGTAGTCTTTACAGCACACTAAAAAAAGAAAGCGCGCAATTCCCGCAGCAGATCAGCGTTGATTTAGGAAAAGAGCAAAAAATAAAAGCATTCGGCTATTTGCCAAGGCAGGATAAGCAAGCCGAGGGCATTGTTGATAGCTATGTGTTTTATATCAGCAACGATGGCAAAACCTGGGAAAAGGTGGCATCGGGCGAGTTCTCAAATATCAAATCGAATCCAATTGAGCAGCCTGTAGTATTAAAGCAGGAGGTTAGCGCACGTTATTTAAAATTTGAAGCCGCGCATGTAATTGCAGGCAATGGTATTGCCGTAGCCGAATTAAGCGTTTATTAATAATCTATTAAGTATTGAGGTTTAATTGGCAACAAAATAAGCCTCAATACCATCATTTAAATAAAGAATGAAAAAGCAATTCGTTTTGGCCGGTTTACTGGCCCTTGTTAATTTAAGCTCCCGGGCACAAAGGCACCAATCACAACCCATGAAAAAGGCCGGAGGTTTAACGCAATATGTCGACCCATATATCGGTACCGGTTTCCATGGTCATGTTTTTGTGGGCGCAAGCGTTCCATTTGGTGCTGTGCAGTTAGGTCCAACAAATATATCCGAAGGCTGGGACTGGTGCTCCGGTTATCACATTTCTGATTCTACCATCATCGGCTTCCAGCATACCCACCTGAGCGGTACCGGCATAGGTGATTTAGGCGATATTTCTTTTATGCCAACAACCGGGCCAATCAACGTATACAAGGGCAGTAATAAAGATTTAAAAAGTGGTTATGTGTCGTTGTTCAGTCACAAGGATGAGGTTGTAAAACCCGGCTATTATAAAGTAAAGCTTAAAAAATATGATATCGGCGTTGAGCTTACTTCCAGTACCCGTGTTGGTATGCATAAGTACACTTTCCCGGCGTCAAAAGATGCTCACATCCTGATTGATCTGCAGGAAGGCATAGGCTGGGACAGGCCAATGGAAACCTATATTAAACAGGTTGACAAGAATACCATTTGCGGCTACCGCTTTTCCAAAGGCTGGGCAGATGATCAGCGTATTTACTTTACCGCGGTATTTTCTAAACCTATTAAAACTTTCGCGGTTTATGACAGTACAGCCAATGTAAAAGGTACCGAGCTTAAAGGGGGAAAAGTGAAAGGTGTTATCAGCTTTGCTACTACCAAAGGCGAGGTAGTTTACGCTAAAGTAGGCATCTCACCGGTAAGTGCCGAAAATGCCATGCTTAACATTAAAACCGAAATACCGGGCTGGGATTTCAATAAAGTAGTTACAGATGCCGATGCAGCCTGGAATAAGCAATTCCAGAAAATTGTGATCAAAGCTGATTCATTGTCACAGATGAAAAAGTTTTATACAGCATTTTATCACACTATGATAGCGCCTTCTATTTTTAACGATGTAAATGGCGAGTACTGGGGAACCGATAAAAAGGTGCACAAAAACGAGGGCTTCAATAATGTAACTACGTTTTCATTATGGGATACTTACCGTTCAAATAACCCGCTGTCGACCATTATCCATCCGGAGCATGTGAATGATATGATCAACTCCATGCTGGCCATTTATCAGCAACAGGGCAGCTTGCCGGTTTGGCATTTAATGGCTAATGAGACCAATTGTATGGTGGGTTACAGCGCAGTGCCGGTTGTTGCCGATGCTTTATTGAAAGGCTATAAAGGCTTTGATGCTAATCTGGCTTACGAAGCCATGAAAACTACAGCCATGGGCGATGACCGTGGTATCAAATATGTAAAAAAATATGGCTATATCCCGGCCGATAGCAGCCGCGAATCAGTTTCAATGGGTCTGGAATATGCCATTGACGATTGGAGCCTGGCGCAGGTAGCCAAAAAACTGGGTAAAACAGAAGATTATGCTTACTTCAGCAAACGCGGCGCTTATTACAAAAACTACTATGACGCCAAAGCAGGCTTCATGCGCGGCCGTTTGTCGCAGGATGCATGGCGTACACCATATAGCCCGTTCATTTCTATCCATGAAACCGGCGACTTTACCGAAGGTAACGGCTGGCAATATACCTTCCTTGTCCCGCAGGATGTGGAAGGTTTGATTGATATGCTGGGCGGCGTTGATAAATTCAATACCAAGCTCGATTCATTATTTATTGCGCAAGGCGATATGGGTAAATTTAAATCGCCGGATGTATCTGGTTTGATCGGTCAGTATGCCCATGGTAACGAGCCAAGCCACCCGATGAGCTACTATTATGCTTACTCAGGCAAGCCATGGAAGACAGCCGAAAAGGTAAGGTTCATCCTTGATGATTTTTATACAGATAAACCGGATGGTATTATTGGTAACGAAGACGTAGGGCAAATGTCGGCCTGGTACGTGTTATCGGCTGTTGGTTTTTATCCGGTTAACCCGGCCAACGGCCTGTACGTATTTGGCAGCCCGGTGGTTAACGAGGCTACACTGCAATTGCAGGGAAACAAGAAATTTCATGTAGTAGTTAAAAATAATGGCCCTAAAAATAAGTATATCCAGGCCATGACGCTTAATGGAGCTAATTACACCAAAACTTATATCAAGCACACTGATGTGATGCAAGGCGGTGAACTGGTGATTACCATGGGCGATAAGCCCGGTACTGTTTGGGGCGTTGGGGAAGCTAACAAAGCGGTTTCGGTGTTGAAGTAGATAATCTTGCTACGTCATTGCGAGCGTAGCGCGGCAATCGCACGGAAGCAGAGCCGCCATGTACAGCATACAATTGCTTCGTACCTTACAGCAATGACATGAGTTTATTGAATTAAAAAGGGATGCCCGGCGGCATCCCTTTTTAATTTTTGCGCGTGGTCGGTGTTATCACTATGAGTGTTCGGAAGATTTCAAATTCCCCCCTTGGGAGGGGTGTGTTGGAAATGTGCGGTGGCAGGGAGGGGTTTATCCGCTATTTCAAACGAGTAAGTACGTCAATGAAACCCCTCCCTGCACCCTCCCAAAGGAGGGAGTCGCACAATCCCACGCTCTGTTATTTCTTCCGAACACTTATGGTATTATCACCGCACCAGCAGGCTGCTTACCTTTTCCAATGAAACAGGATTTATCAAATTATGCGATAGCATGATAACACAGGCAGCAGGAGGGGGTTAACAGGGTTAACATAATTTGAAAATCATTAAAATAAGTTATTGATTGTCAGTTGTTTAATAAGATGTTGGGGTTACGCGAAAGATTTGCAATAATTCAGCTTGTGGCCGGTGTTAGCACGCTTGAGCTTGCAGAAATATCTCCATAAGATAAATCCCTATTTAAAACTTAATCTTGCCTTGACATGTTATCTCAACATGAACCGTCTCCTTAAAAAGCTCGAAAAAATTGGCCGCGATCCCAAGATCACTGCAAGGGCAGTTGGCTTGCGTTATGTTTCTGACTCATCGCCGGGATATACCCGCAAAAAATCGGGAAAGGGCTGGAGCTATTATGATGCGGATGGTAACATTATAAAAGACAAAGAGTTAATAACAAGGTTCAATAAGCTGGTGATTCCGCCGGCTTATACGAATGTTTGGATTTCGCCTTACGACAACGGTCACCTGCAATTTACGGGTACCGATGCAGCCGGGCGCAAACAATACCGTTACCACACCTATTGGAACCAGATCCGCAATCAATCCAAATATCATCGCATGCAGTCTTTCGCCGCGCACTTACCGGCAATTCGTGAGCAGGTAGATAAAGATCTGGCAAGACGTGATCTTGGTCATGAAAAGGTGGTAGCATTGGTTGTAAGGTTAATGGAGTTGACAAGTATCAGGGTGGGAAATGAGTCGTACAAAAAGTTGTATGGATCATTTGGTTTAACAACTTTGCAAAACAGGCATGTAAAGGTTGAAGGTTCTAATTTACGATTTGAGTTTAAAGGTAAAAAAGGGGTGTTTCACAAAGTATCGCTCCAGAGCCGTAAGCTGGCCCGTTTAGTAAAGCAATGCCGGGATATTCCGGGAAAAGAGCTTTTTCAATACTATAATGAGGATGGAACCCGTTGCAGTGTTGGTTCAGGCGATATCAATAATTACCTGCACGAAATAACCGGCGAGGATTTTACAGCCAAGGATTTCCGTACCTGGGCCGGCAGTGTGAGTGCGCTATACGCCTTTAAAGAAGCCGGGGAGTTTAATAGTATAACCGAATGCAAAAAGAAGATTGTGAGCGTTTTGGATGAAGTTGCTATAAACCTTGGGAACACGCGTACTGTGTGCAAAAAGTACTACGTGCACCCATCGGTTATTAAAAGTTATGAAGAAGGCACCATTTTTAAGTATATCAGCCAGCTTGATGAACGCGAAGATGTAAAAGCCGCCGAACTTAATATTGCTGAGAAAGCCTTACTCAACCTGCTGGAAACTGAAAAACTGGCCGAGGCCAGTTGAAGGTTGATTATGTTTAAAGTTGCTTAAGAGAGTGGTTATTTCTATTAACTATTAACTGATTTTATCGAAATAAAACTACTCACCTAATCCAACTTAATCAACCAATTATTTTACTTTTTACGGGTGGTAATCACTACTACACCGTCTTTGGCTTTATCGCCGTATTTTTTCGTACTGTCATCGCCTTTCAATATCGAAATGCTTTCTATTTTGTCGGGATTAAGTTTTTTAAAGGCTTCTATGGAACTGGTTTTACCGTCTATTACAATTAATGGGTCTTTATCGCCATTAGTCATAATGCTCATTCCGTTAACGTTTAACGCCTTAACGTTTGCTTTTTTGCCGTAGCCGGTAACAACCACATCGCCTCCATTTGCCACTATCGCGTCATCATCAGATTTTATGCTGTATGAAAGGGCTGTTGGTTTAGTTTTTACTCCGTTTATGGTTATGCTGCTACTGCCAGTTCCGCTTGATGAGCTGGCAGTGTTTTTTGAAATGTAAGTTCTTACATTGCTGTAAGTTTTACCAACACTTTTACTAACCGGACCAACAGTTATTATGTTAATGTTATCATCGTCATTTAGCACCGCATCGCCGCTTAGATTTGTGACACCCATTTTTCTGATAATAATGTCTTTGGGTACGTTTTTCTCAAGCTCGTCTTTATTGGGGGCGTCTTTAGTAATTATGTATGCTACTTTAACAGGTTTATCCTCTTCAATTTTTGCCAATCTTCGGGCGTTGGCACCTGTTAGTATATACATGTTTTCGATTTTTGTTGGGTCGAGGTTTTTGCCGGTAGATACCACGCCATTTACCACAAATACCAACGAATCCTTTTTAATTGATGCTAAAGCTATTTTTAATTTTTTATTGGTATCCGGTTTGATAGCCATTGGCGCAATAGCAATTGCTGGTGTAAGCAAGGGCTGGGGCGCGGCCACAGGTGCGGGTGTAACCATCGGTTTTGCAGTTGAAGTTTTGTGGATCTGCTTAGCTGCTTTTACTGGTTTTGCGGGAACTTCATCTGCATTGATGTTAATGATCCTGGCCAGTGGCTGTACCGCGGCGGCAAGGGTGATCCTCACAGGTTTGGCAAAATCAGCTTTTGAAATGCTGAATACCAGCAACAGGGCCATAACGGCCGGTACTACAAAAGCGTAGCGGGTGAGGTTAAGTTTCGACGATCTTTTCGCGTTCATCATGATTATCCGTTTTTTTATAGTTGAAATATTGAAATGGTTTACGATGCCGGGTTGGTTGTTGTTAAAGCTTACATTAACCAAACTGTATTGGTATGCTTTACTGTCGATACCGTTTTTGAGGATCTTTCGATCAGTAATAAACTCGATGTTTTCCCTTACCGCCCGCTTAATAAGCCAGATGCCCGGGTTAAACCAGTAGAAAATGCTGCTGAGTTCGGCTAACAAAATATCGGCAGTATGCCACTGGTTTACGTGCACCTGTTCATGCAGCAGGATCGATTTCAGATCGGCAGGCTCATGCTTGGCGGGATTTACATAAATGCTTCGCCAAAAAGAGAATGGGGCTGCGTCTTTATCCATTACCCGAACCAAATGGCCGCCTATGTATTGAGGTCTGGAGTTTTTATACAATCGTAGAAGGGAAAAAAGCTGCAAGGCCAGGCGGATGAGCAGCAGGCCGGCACCCGTCCAGAAAATAACACTCAGCCAGTACCAGTAATCAAATGTTTGAACCGGCTGGTTCACCAGTTGAGCCGGCGACTGCCAGTTAAGGGCTATTTGCTCCATAGGTTTGGCCAGTTCTTCGTGCCGCTGCACAAAAGCCGAAAAATTGATCTGTGGATAAATACTGGCAAACAGGATTGCCGCAAGCAAATAGATCCGGTTAAGTGTATAAAAGGTAAGGGGCCTTAGCACCAGGTAATAGCCCGCGCAAAACAATAGCAGGGCTATGTTCACTTTCAGTAAAAAAACAAATGTTGCCGGCATGGTTGTAAGGTTTATTGTTTTTCAATGAGTTTAATGATCTCTTTCAGGTCGGTAGCGCTGATCTTTTTTTCGTTGGCGAAAAACGTCACCAGGTCTTTATAGGAGTTTTGAAAATAGTCGCTTACAAAACCGCTCATAAAGCGTTTTTTATATTCCTCTTCCTGTATTATTGGCAGGTAACGGAACGAGTTGCCTAATTTTTCGCTTTTCAAAAATCCTTTGCGCTCCAGATTTTTTATGGTTGAGGCAAGGGTGGTGTAGGGTGGCTTAGGTTCGGCCAGTTGATCTAAAAAATCCTTGATAAACCCGGGGCCCGATTGCCACACTGCCTGCATTGCTTCTTCCTCTTGTTGCGATAGTTTTTCCATTGTATTTACGATTGTTTCGTAAAACTACGAACTATTCGTAGTAATGCAAATTTATTTTAACTTTTTAACAGAATTTAACGTTTGGTTGGAGAGGTTAGTGGTTGGAGATCAGAGGTTAGGGGAATTGTCTGAACTCGAATTAAACGAATTATTGGAATTTATCGAATTTGCTTTGCATTCTGTAGATTATTAAATTCTGAAAATTCTGATTCCGACAAATACGTTAGGGATAGGAGCGGATACCAGCCAATGAGCGTAAGGCCTGCAGGCGTATGAGCGGATAGCCCGGCCGCAGGCAACGCCCTTATTCGAACTATGATTTTTAGGATTACCTTAAAATTGTCTGAACCCGAATTAAATGAATTGTTGGAATTTATTGATTTGCTTAGCGTTCTGTTAATTCATTAATTCTATAAATTCGAGTTCAGACAAAACCACCAACCATATCTTAACATAAATTCCCCGGTCATCAAAACAACGTTGTTAATTTTATAAAAGCTGTAACAAAAGTTGTTTTACGCTTAACATAAAAGCAAACAAAAAACTATATTTAAACCAGAGTTGATTGTAAAACATAAATACGCGCTTATTGAAAACTATTACCCGCAGGGACTTTTTAAGTAAAGGTGCCATGTTGGCTGGCGGTGCTTATCCCGCTATGCTTGCCCTTGGCTTATTAAAACCATCGCCAGCACATGCTTTCAATCTTGAGGGCAGCGGCAAAGGCAAACACATTATTATTTTAGGGGCTGGTTTGGCCGGTATGACCTGTGCTTATGAGCTTGGCAAGCTTGGCTATCAATGTACCATTTTGGAGGCGCGGCAACGTACAGGCGGTCGCTGCTTTAGTATTCGTAACGGCAGTACCAATACCGAAATTGATAAGCCTGCGGCTACAGCCCGTTTTGATGCCGGCCAATATTTCAATGCCGGCCCATCGCGCATACCACACAACCATGAGCTTACGCTGCATTACTGTAAAGAGCTGGGGGTGCCTATTCAGGTTTATAACAATGTAAATGAAGGCGCTTATTACTTTGCCGAAGGCAAAGGCCCTTTATCCAACAAAAAGATAAAGGTTAGGGAGGTGCATAATGATATCCGTGGATACATGACCGAAATGCTGGCTAAAAGCATTGACCACGGTAGTCTCGATAGCAGCTTTACCAAAGAGGACGGCGAAAAGATCATCGAATACCTGCAAGCCGAAGGTGGATTGGATGTTGATAAACTGTACAAAGCTTCGGCACGCCGGGGTTATGCCGAAACGCCGGGAGCCGGCGACAAGCCCGGTAAAGTTGCTGATCCGCATAAACTGGCCGATCTGCTGCATTCGGGTTTGATGGATCCAGATTTTTATAATGTAGCCGAATATACCTACGAACTGCAGATGACCATGTTTCAGGCCGTGGGGGGTATGGATCAGATAGCTAAAGCATTGGAAAAGAAAGTGGCGCCGTCAATAAAAACGGGTGCGGAGGTTACTGCCATTAATAATGTACCTGATGGTGTTAAGATAACTTATAAAGACGCTACAGGAGAGCATACCTTAAACGGCGACCTGTGTATTTGCACCATTCCGCTGCCTGTGCTAAGCAATATCAGCAATAATTTCAGCGGGGATGTTAGTCGCGCTATTGATTATATCAGCTATAACCAAACTGGGAAGATTGGCCTGCAGTTTAAACGCAGGTTTTGGGAGGAGGATGAACATATATACGGGGGTATAACGCACACTAACAATGATTTAACGCAGATTTTTTATCCATCCTATGATTATTTAGGAAAAAAGGGTATCTTGATTGGATATTACAACTTTAACGAAAAAGCGCAAAAGATCGGCGCTTTAGGCTACGCCGAAAGGGAGAAGTTCGCGCTGGAAAAAGGCAGGCTGATTCACCCGCAATATGACAAGGAGTTTGAAAGCTCGTTTTCGGTAAGCTGGCATAAAACAAAATATAATTTAGGCGGATGGGCGGTTTATACCACAGAAACCCGCAAAACACAATACCCGGTACTGTTAAAGCCCGATAAGCAGGTATATTTTGCAGGTGAGCATTTGACATACCTGAATGCCTGGATGGCCGGTGCCTTTGAATCGGCCAGGAGCACGGTTGCCGCTGTACATGCAAGGGTTACCAACCAGCGTACCCAATACCCGGTTCAAAAATAAAACGACGTTAAAAAACATTAAATACCACCACCATGTCAAGTACAATTAACCGCAGAAACTGGATCAAATCCAGCGCATTTATGGCCGGGGGACTGGCCCTTTTTTCAGGAACAATTGGTAAGCTGGCAGCCATGCCGGCCCGTGTATTTAAGCCCTTAACCCGCGGCCTAACCGATCAGGAAGCTATTACCAATGCAGGCTTTGAATTAAAAGCAAGGCTCCTTGCTAACGAGAATCCGTTTGGTCCATCGGCTACCGTTAAAAAAGCCATTCAGGATGCTATTGATAAAAGTTATCAGTACCCTTTTATGCAGCTGTCCCAGATTTATGGGAAAATTGCTGCATACGAAGGCGTAAACTCAAATAATATACTGATGGATGCAGGTTCAACCCCGCTTTTACTTGCGGCTGCCATGCATTTTACCAAAGGTGGTAAAAGCGTAATCACCGGCGACCCTTCATATGATGACCTACCGGGCAGGGCACAGGCGCTTGAGGGAAAGTGGGTAAAAGTGCCCCTGACCGCCGATTATAAACTCGACCTGGACGCCATGGAAGCAAAGGTTGATGACAATACCGGTTTGGTTTATATATGCAATCCCAATAACCCAACCGCTACCGTGGTTGATACCGAAAAGTTAAAGGCCTTTTGCGAGCGGGTGTCAAAGAAAACAACCGTTTTTGTCGATGAGGCTTATATAGATTACCTGCCTGATCCGAAAGCTGCAAGTATGATAAGTTCTGTCAAATCCGGTAATAATGTGATAGTTGCACGTACCTTTTCAAAACTTTATGGCTTTGCCGGCTTAAGGCTCGGGTATATTATATCGCAGCCGGATACCATCAAAACATTTGAAAAATATACTACCCAGGCCTGGAGTATTAGCGCAACTACACTCGCCGCCGCCATAGCGGGTTATCGCGAAGAAGCATTTCTGAAAGAAACCCTGGAAAAAACAAATGCTTCTAAGGAATATCTGTACTCGGTGCTTAAAAAAGAAGGATATGAATACATCCCCTCATCGGCAAACTTTGTCATGTTCCCGCTGAAAATGGACGGCAAAAAATTTGTCGGCGAAATGATGAAGCGCGGCGTAGGTATTCGTAACTGGCAATTTAACGGCAAAGACTGGTGCCGCGTAAGTATTGGCCGCATGGACGAAATGGAAGCCTTTGCCGATGCGTTTAAACAATTGTCCTGAGTTTTAAGAAGCATGAAATCAAGAGTCAGGAGACAAGAAGAAAAGTTTCTTGCTCCCGGCTCTGAAAATTACAGCAAACTTCTTGGCTCTTGAATCCTGATATCTTGAATCTTTTCTAAAATGCACAAACTAACATTAACACTATTACTAAGCTCTTCATTGTATTTTGCCCAGGCGCAAACTGTAAACCCTCGTCCGCTTACTATGGATGAGTATAAAAAGGCGCAATCATTCGCGATTGCTAATTTGGATAATGACACCTACGTTAAATTTGAAAATACCTACGTACTTGACCGTTATGAAAACCGTAAGCCTTATTTTATAACCGGGGCCGACGGCTTGAAAAAACGTATCGACCTGTATAAACTGGTTGCCAAAGAAGGTATGCAGGAAATAGGTCTCATGGTGTTTTATACCAACGAAAAAGGCAAGCTTTACAAAGCCCTCGTGCCCGATTTTACTGCCGATGCTAAAGTTTGGGAGCAGTATTTTCAGGATATTGATAATATCAACAAAGTGGAGCAGAACTTTATCCTGAAGCTGTCGTACGTGCTGTCAAAGGAAGTTAGCTTTCAGCAATATAAGGCACTTAACGCCGGCAAGGATCTGAAGGAAGAGGCCGCTACCTATGGCAATGACATCTGTTTCCCTGGCGAAGAATTGGTTACCATGGCCAATGGCGATAAAAAAATGTTGAAAGCTGTAAAAAGCGGTGATGAGGTAATAACAGTTGATCCGTTGACTAAAAAAAGTACCGCTGTAAAGGTAAAAGAACTTACCATACATGAGGCCAAAAACTACGCTTTAACGCAACTGGTACTGGTATCTGCCCAAACAAAAAACACAGCCGAAGGCAGGCAGGTAAAACTGAATAGTAAGGTGTTACAGGCAACACCTAATCACCCTATGTTAACCAAACAGGGCAATATAAAAATAGGAGAGGTAGCTACCGGCCAGGAAGTACTTTGCCTGAACGAGCAAACCGGCAAATATGAAACTTTCACCGTATTGCAAAAAACAGAACACGCGGGCGATGTACAAAGAGTATATAACATTGTTGCCGATGGCGGCAGCACCCTGCTCATGAACGGTGTAATGGTGATGCAGAAGTAATTTAGTGTTCCCTTTCTCTGCTTTAATCAATTTCTACAAATCTGTTCCCCCCTGGGGGATTTTGCAATTTCATAAACATATATTAATTGCCTAAGGACAGATGCACCAGAGGTGCAAAAGGTTTGTAGCTCGTAAAGTTATAGAATACCCTTTGCCCCAGAGAGGCAAAACACGAAGACTTACTGTTTAAACGACAAGCAATTTTGTGAGCAAACTTAAACTCGTGGAGGAACCTTGAGTTATTCGTAAAATACTTAGTTTCTTAACAATGTCGGCAGCAATGCGTAGTCCGGCCAGGATAACTATCGGGAAACATGCTTCTGTAATGATGAAGTTACCGTGAATAATTCAATCATTTGCTTGAAAATGTTGCAACATTAAAATCTATAAGTTAATTTAGATGACTTAAACATGACAATTATGCCTGTTAACAAAAAATTATTAGTTACACTCGGTCTGCTATCCATAGTAGTGTTTGGCGCAATGACCAACATTAAACCACAGGACGAAGGTTTTAAAAATCTTAAGGTTTTGCCAAAAAACATTTCGGGTGAGAACCTGCACAAGGTTATGGAAGATTGGGAGCATTCATTAGGTGTACATTGCAACTTTTGCCATGCCCGTAATGAAGAAACTAAAAAGATGGATTGGGCAAGCGATGCCAAGCCTGAAAAAGCAATGGCGCGCGATATGTATAAAATGATGAACAAAATTAACCAGAAGTATTTTCATGCCAAAAAGGATTCTTTAGGCATGATTATGCAAAGTGGTGTTAACTGCAATACCTGTCACCGTGGTACAGCTCATCCTGAGGTTATGGTACCCGACGGAAAAGGTCCGGGTGGTCAGCCTGGTCCGCCGCCTGCTGGTCCTGCTCCGGGCAGCCCTGCGCCAACTAAGCCATAATTAACAAGCGTATTAGTATAATTAAATGCCTTTGGTAATCCCAGGGGCATTTTTGTTTTATAGTGGTTATTATCGGCTGTGTTTACCTGCAAGTAAAAATTAGGTTAAGGTTTATGTATTTAACAGTTGAATATTTATCCTTTTTGACAGATAGCTTCAAACTGCGTTCATAAAAAATTCATGCTTGGTAACGATCTTTATACACGATAAAGATTCGTTGGTTTTATTTAGGAATTGCTGGTTGATTTATGATCAACTTTGCAAAGTTGATTTATGAAACCGCGGACTGATTATTGTAACCTTTAATATTATCATAATTAATAAATGACTGCTGAGTTTCGGATTAAGCCACAGGATCAAGCTAATATCTCAACAAATTCCAGCGATTTATTTTGCCGGAATTGCAAAAGCCGGTTGAGCCGTATCAAACGGAGCAGCCTTGCCAAATTTTTATTGTTGGGTTTACCCTTTAAAAAATATATCTGTTATAAGTGCTCCCGTAAAACCTACAGGTGGGCTCCTAAATAATATTTCAATCGTTTTATAAGCATTGGGTATATAGTATCTTTTTGTGTAAATCAATTACATTTGTTTTATGCAGAAAATACTGGTTGCCAACCGTGGTGAAATAGCTTTACGAATTATGCGCTCGGCGCGCGAAATGGGTATTAAAACCGTGGCGGTTTACTCACATGCAGATCGGGATGCCCTGCACGTGCGCTATGCCGATGAGGCTGTAAATATCGGGGAAGCTCCATCCAGTCAATCCTATCTTATTGGAGAAAAGATCATAGCTGCATGTAAGCAAACCGGGGCCGAAGGTATCCACCCGGGATATGGGTTTTTGAGCGAAAATGCCGGTTTTGCCAGGCTGGTTAAGGATTCGGGACTTATTCTTATTGGCCCTTCTCCCGAGGCCATGGAAGTAATGGGTAACAAGTTATCGGCCAAAGCTGCGGCACTCAGGTATAATATACCGATGGTGCCCGGAACGGAGGAAGCCATTACTGATGTTAACGAAGCTGAAAAACGGGCTATTGAGGTAGGTTTTCCAATATTGATCAAAGCGGCTGCGGGGGGCGGGGGTAAAGGGATGCGCATTGTTGAAAGCCCGGCAGACTTTGAAGAGCAGATGCAGTTAGCGGTATCTGAAGCTACCTCAGCCTTTGGCGACGGCTCTGTTTTCATTGAGCGCTATGTATCATCCCCTAAACACATCGAGATCCAGGTACTTGGCGATACGCATGGTAATATCGTGCACCTGTTTGAGCGTGACTGCTCGGTACAGCGCCGCCATCAAAAAGTAGTTGAAGAGGCTCCATCGGCAATATTAACGCCTGAAATCAGGGAAAAGATGGGGCGTTGTGCGGTTGATGTAGCCCGGTCTGTAAATTATACAGGAGCGGGTACGGTTGAGTTTATCATGGATGAAGGGTTGAATTTTTATTTCCTGGAAATGAATACCCGTTTACAGGTTGAGCACCCTGTTACGGAACTGATAACCGGTATTGACCTTGTAAAGGAGCAAATTAAAATTGCAAGGGGCGGGGCTATCAGTTTTAAACAGGAAGATCTGAAGATTCAGGGTCATGCCATTGAACTGCGTGTTTATGCCGAAGATCCGGCCAATAATTTCCTGCCAGATATTGGTACACTGCAAACTTATATAACGCCCAAAGGGCCCGGCGTACGGGTTGACGATGGGTTTGAGCAAGGCATGGAGATTCCCATCTATTATGACCCCATGATAGCCAAGCTGATAACCTTTGCGGATACCCGCGCTGAAGCTATTGAGCGGATGATAAGGGCTATAGATGAGTATCAAATCACCGGTATTACTACAACCCTCGGTTTTGGCCGTTTTGTAATGCAGCACGAAGCTTTTACTTCTGGTAATTTTGATACCCATTTTGTGAAAAAATATTTTTCGCCCGAGGTGCTGCTGGAAAGTCGCGAGGATGAAGCTATAGTAGCAGCAATGGTAATGGAACAGCTCTTGAGCAAAAAAAAGGTTTCAATTGCAGCCCCGGCAGAGTGGGCTAATCCAAGCAACTGGATCAGGAACAGGAAGCAGATTTAATGATTGTTGATCGCGGCCAGTTCATCTATCAAAGCTGCCTGAGCAGGGTTGATCTTTATTTTTGCTGTTGCTATATCAAACCATTCGGCACGATCAATTTCATCAAAAGTTTGTTTTTTTCCTGAGCGTGGCGGCCATTCTATTTCAAAGGTATTGCTTTTGATATTTCCCGTATCAATACTGCCTTCAACAGCCCAGGCCAGTACTGTTTTACCCCCCTTTTGTTTTATAACGTTCAACGCTATAAAATCCCCGGTTATTTCATGCCCGGTTTCTTCCTGAAATTCACGCTTTGCTGCCTTGAGGGGATCTTCATCGGGAAGATATTCACCTTTGGGTACCGACCACGAGCCTTCATCCTTGTTTTTAAAGAACGGCCCGCCCGGATGTACAAGAAATACCTGCAAACCATGAGCTGCTTTACGGTATAATAAGATCCCTGCGCTTTGCTTTGGCATGTTTAAGATTTAAAGGCAAGTTAATGAAAGGCTTAATTATAATTGTTATTTTTGATACAAACGCCCCAAACCGATATACAATTATTATGGCAGACAACAGATGGAGCAAATTTAAAGTAACTGCTGATGTTGATACGGACGTACGCAGTATGTATGAAGCCTGGGCTACTCCCGAAGGCCTGGAAACCTGGTTTTTGCGTAAGGCTGATTTTTTTGCCATAGCAGGCCGCCAGCGCGAACCGCAGGAGTTTATAAAAAAAGAGGATACTTATACCTGGCATTGGCATGGGTTTGATGATACCATTTCCGAAAACGGACAGGTGCTGGAAGCCAACGGCGCCGATTTTATAAAATTTACTTTTACAGGCGGCAGTATAGTGAGTGTATCTATCACTGCTAAACTGGGCGTTGTTATTGTTGAACTGGTGCAGGAAAACATCCCCGAAGAAGCCGACCCCGAAAAAAACCTTTATGTGCAATGCCAACTTGGCTGGACATTTTATCTGGCCAACCTGAAATCGGTGCTGGAGGGTGGCAAAGATCTTCGTAATAAGCGTAAAGACCTGTTCTCAAGTTTCAAATAATTTCATTTACTGCTGACAAACCATAGTGCAAAATATTTTAGCTTTGAACCAATCAAAATAGCCCCTTTCAACGGGCCGGGAAGCATATGTTTACAGGAATTATAGAAACTTTAGGGAAGATCACCGATCTGCAGCAGGAAAAAGGCAACCTTAATATTACAGTCGAGTCGGCTATATCGCACGAGCTTAAAATCGATCAATCGGTAGCGCACAATGGTGTATGCCTTACCGTGGTAGCTTTAGCCGATGGTTTGCACGTGGTAACCGCGATTGAGGAAACCTTAAATAAAACCAATCTTTCCCAGCTCAAAGTTGGCGACCCGGTAAACCTGGAACGCTGCATGCAAATGAATGCCCGGCTCGATGGCCACATTGTTCAGGGCCATGTTGACCAGGTGGCTGTTTGTACCGCATTTAAAGAACTTGACGGCAGTTGGGAATATACCTTTGAATATGATGCAGCAAGCGGCAATGTAACCGTAGAAAAAGGATCTATCTGTGTAAATGGTATCAGCCTAACCGTGGTTAATTCGCATGCCAATAGTTTTTCTGTAGCTATTATTCCGTATACATTTGAGCATACCAACCTGCACAATGTGCAAGTTGGCAGCCAGGTTAACCTCGAGTTTGATATCATAGGCAAATACGTTGCCCGCTTAATGCAACGCTAAATCCCTAATGATTTAATGCGCTGTTTGGAGTAAGCGATATAAGTTTTTTGTGACTCTTTTGGCTTGCTTGCCAGGTACTTTTTATAGTACTTAATAGCTGTTGCCTTATTCTTCAGTTCGGTATCATACAGGGTTGCAAGGGCATAATAGGTAATAGGGTCCGGTTTATAAAGCAAGCTTTTCTGGTAAGCTTGAACTGCATTTCTAAGCTGGTGCAGCCTGTCGTATGAATCACCTTTTTCGCTGTAATAGGAGCTCACCCCTGTAGATATGGCCTCTTCAATGGCCTTATCCAGGTAAGTTATCGCTTTTGAGTTATTGTGCAGGGCTTTGTAGCTCATGGCTGTATAATAATATGACGCTTCGGTGCCGGTATTGCCGTCCTCCAGTGTTTTGAAAGTTTTAATACAATCAGGATAGCTGCCGGTCATGTAATAAGAAGTGGCCAGCATGGATACAATGCTGCCGGCCTGCTCGCCCGCGTCAAGCAGTTTTTTTGTTATGGCGATAGTTTCCGGGTATCTTTTTAACGCGTACGAGGCCTGGGCTTTGCCTTTCAGGAGCAGCAAATTGGCAGTATCGGCAACAAGTGCTTTGTCGATAATATTTTCAGCATTGCCATATAGTTTAAGGTTGATGAAGAAGGACGACAGGTCATAGGCCACATCAGGGTTAAGCGGATTGATCTTATTAGCTTTTTGCAGATATACAATGCTCCCCTCTATATCGCCTAAATTTTGCGACAGGTTTGCCAGTTGCTTATACACATCAAAGTTGGTGGTATCTTTCAACAGGATCTTCTTTACATACACGATCGCTTTTTTATTATTGCCGCGCCTTTTAATGATCTCACTCATGTTATACAGGTTGGTGAGGCTGGTGGTATCAGTAGCGTAAATACGTTGATAATAGTTTTCAGCATCGGGCAGGCGGGAGGCCATTTTGGAGGTGTAGGCCAGTTTAGCCAATACTTTTATGTCGGTAACAGGCTCGGGATATATTTTTTTGAGGTAATCTGCTGCGTCGGCAAAACGCTGATTTTGATAATAATCAAGCAGGAGCGAATCATTAGCGGCTTGCTGAGCGCATAATTGCGATACTGATAGGATAAGGATTAGGGTTATAAATAGGTTTTTCATAACTAAATATTTAGTTAAACTAAATTATTAGTTATAGGTGTTAATTCCAAATCTGAAACAATTTTTTATTGGTGTGGTTAAAATGTAAAGTGACACTTAAAACCACACATTATGGATAAGTTAAAGAAATTTGGACTGATGGAAAAAATTGTCCATGAACTGGAAGACTTGAAAAACAGCCAGCAAGCTATTATTGCTAAGTTAACTAAAATAGAAGTTGATAATATCGAACTTGGTGATAAACGCCTTGAAAAGGACCTGCCCGATATGCACCAGCGCGTATCCGAAAACCTGGATACTATTGCAGCTATCCTTGAGGATTTTGCTAATCAGACTGAAAACTTTAGCAATAGCAATAATATAGCCGCCCTGAAAGAGCAGGAAGCATTAGGAAAATAAGTTAAAAAGAAAATCCCCGGGAAACCGGGGACTTTCTTTTTATAGTTGTGTTAATACTACAGCACTATTATTTTTTGTTGATTTTTCCACTATTCCGGTTATACCTTTTTATGGCTTGAAGATAATTTTTCCATTGGATGCTTTCAATAGCGTCAAGATCGTCACCAACCATAACCCGTAGATTTTCTTCGTTATATTGAACAATTGGCCCGTTGTTGAGCTGTATAGCAACGATGGATTTTGGATTGAACATTTTCCCTTCGGGGTCACTTAAAAGCGAGTATGCATTAATTGGGCCGCTTATAAATTTAAACATCCAGCAGCTATCTTTAGCGATGCCCGCATAATAGATAGGCGCCGAAGAAACCCCGGCTGATTTTTTAGTTGATGAGGATGCGATATTGCGCGCTATTTCGATTGTCTGTTCGGGATAGATTGTTTGTTCTCGATTTGTATCTGCTTTGGATAAAGACTGATCAATGAACACCAGGTAACTTTTATGGATATAAGCATCTACATAAATTCTGGATTTTACTTCTTTTTTAGAACCGTTAAGCATGGTTACCAAAAAAGTATACTCTGGGTTGTTGGTACTGTTGTTGTGATCACTCCGAAAGTCCCACATAGCGAGAGGCGTCTGTCGATCCATTTGTGAGTCCATGTTTTGCTTGTTAAATGTATTGTTAACAGCGGGCAATCCGTTTTGAGCAGAGGCACATTTTCCTAAAATAACAAAGGAAAAAAGAGAAACATACTTTAATAAAAGTTTCATATATAAAGCTTAGATGGGTTAAATATATGAAACCAGTTTAACCAAAATGTTAACTTTTACCAATACTGAATAACTTACAACTTACGAAGCTTTTAAAGCTTCGTAAGTCTTATAGTTCATCACTACTGGTACTGAATATAAATAGGGGCAGGCTTCAGACTTAACACTTCCTTAGGCGTAAGCATCCTGTGTGGTTCGTTCTTTAAGTCGTTTTTATAAAAAAGTTTAAAGCCGGTGAACTGTACAGGCTCTTCTGAAATAAAATATTTGTAAGTGCCTTTTTTTAGTTCCGGGCCGCCCCAGCCATCCATATCCATCACTACCTGTACTTCGGGACGTAATTTAATATCCTTATAGTTGGTTACCATGCGTTTGGTAAAGCGGTGTACAACAAATATTTTAGGTGGGAGGTCATTCTTTTTTGCCAATTTGGCCAGGTAGCCGGTTACGTAGTTAATATCATCGGCGTCAAAGGTGCCTATACGTTTGCCGGGCACACTGCCTTCTTTCATAGAAAATTCCGGGTCGATACCTAAATGAACGTTTGGCATCTTCATGTATTTCTCTAATAAAGGCAATTCGGTTTGTACTGTGCTGAAGCCAACCTGGATATCTAAAAACACAAGCGCGTTGATACTTTTTGCCCAACTGATCACGGTATCAATCTGGCTAAAGGGCATCCGCAGGTTATGCAAGCCATTACGACCGGCATCGGCCTGGGCCGTTACGCAGATATAATGTAAGGCCGGTACCACGTTAGTAGCTGTATCAGCCTTTTCCCAGTTCTTTACCTCTTCCTTTAATTTATTGAACATGGTTTTGCGTGGGTATTGGCCCAGCACGCCCATGTTTTTTGAATAGAGGTTACCATAAAACGCTACAATGCGGTTAAATGGTAAAATAGCTCCGGGAAGCGGATATTCTTTGGTTTTTACCGGCCAGCGACCACTTTTATCGCCGTTGGCCAGTTTTTTCATCAGCGAATCGTACTTTAAAGTATCCAGCATGGATGACCTTGCCGAAGTATCGCGGAAATGTTTGCGGGTTGTAGAACAGGCCGTATTAGCAACGGCAATAAAAATAAACAGGGCTAAAGCAGAAATTGTCCTTTTCAAATTTTAAGATTTTTGACTTAATGAGCAATATCTGTGCCTATTCTATACTCTTGCCCTTCATAGCCGTACTTATTGCCTGATCCATCAAGCGTTCGGCAAACGGACGAGTGAACTCGTTAACCTCATCAATCGTTTTTAAAATCAGGTCTTTATCGCCGCTGGTGAGGGCCTCTTTCAGTTTCTGAACAAGTTTGGTGGTATCAGCAATTTCGGTAACGGAAACGTAGTCGGCATTTTTTTGAAGGAAGCGTTCAACGGTATATACCATTTGCTCTCCTTCGGTGCGTGCCTCAATGAGCATACGCTGGCTTACGTCGTCTTTAGCGTGGGTAATGCTGTCCATCAGCATTTGTTCCACCTGTTCGTCGGTAATGCCATAGGTTGGTTTTACTTCAACCTCCTGCTTTACGCCCGAACGTAGTTCGATGGCCTGTATGGTTAGGATGCCGTCGGCATTCAATAAAAAGTTAATATCAACTTTAGGGAAACCTGCAGGCATGGAAGGGATGCCTTTTAAATCAAATTCGGCCAGTTTACGGTTTTCTTTGATCAGGTCGCGCTCGCCCTGGTAAACGGCAATTTTCATGTTTACCTGTCCGTCTATTGATGTCGTATATTGCCTGCCTCCCTTGGTTGGCACCTTGGAATTACGGGGAATAATAACATCCATCAGGCCGCCCATGGTTTCAATACCTAAGGACAGGGGGGTAACATCTAATAGTAAAATATCTTTACGGTTGCCTGCTAAAATATCGGCCTGTATAGCGGCGCCTAAAGCAACTACTTCATCAGGGTTCACATCATCATGCACCGGGCGACCAAAAAACTCAGCAACCATACGTTTAACCAATGCCGTACGGGTTGAGCCGCCAACCATAACCACTTCATCAATCTGATCGATAGTTAGTTTAGCATCCTTGAGCGCGTTTTGGCAACTGGTGATAGTTTGCTGTACTTTTGGTAATATCAGTTCTTCAAAAGTAGTGCGGTCAAGTGTACACCAGATCTCGCCGATTTTATCATTAACCAGGCTTTGGTGTGCGAAGGCTTTTTTGGCTTCTTCGGCCTTTAGGCGCAGTTGCTGGGCCAGTTCGGTATTGGCAAGCACTTCGGCTTTATTAAGCTGGTTTTTCTCAATCCAGTAATCAACAATAATACGGTCGAAATCGTCGCCGCCTAAAAATGTATCGCCATTGGTAGATAGTACTTCAAAAATGCCGTTTTGAATTTGCAGTATGGATACATCAAACGTGCCGCCGCCAAGGTCATAAACTGCTATAGTTTTAGTTTCTTCGGGGTTTAGGCCTATCCCATAAGCCAAACTTGCCGCGGTAGGTTCGTTAACTATCCGCAACACATCAAGCCCTGCAAGTTTACCGGCATCACGGGTGGCCTGGCGCTGCGAATCATTAAAATATGCCGGAACAGTGATCACAGCACGGTTAACCGGGGTTTTAAGGGCATGCTCGGCACGGGCCTTAAGCTCTTTCAATATCTGGGCCGATAGCTCGATAGGGGTGTAAAATTTATCGCCTACTTTGATCTTTACCAGGCTTTCGGTATCGTCGTCAATTACTTTATAGCTAAAAAAGTCTTTGTAGTTTTCAATATCGTGGTAACTGCGGCCAAGCAAGCGTTTAACCGAAAATATTGTATTTTGTGGATCGGTTATCAGGAACTCTTTTGCCTCATTACCAACCAGCACATCGCCTGCATCACCAAAATGAACTACAGAGGGCACCAATACACCTTTGCCTGCATCATTAATTACCTGCGGGTTTTTATCAGGGTTGATGAATGCTACCAGCGAGTTAGTGGTACCCAGATCGATGCCTACAATGATCTCTTCTTTTTGTAATGAGCCTGTTGCCAGGTTGATAGAAACTTTAGCCATTATATTAAGTTAACAAAGCGCAAATGTACTTAGTTTTGGTTGAGGATATGTCTTCTCAATCTCTAATTTGTTAAGTTTTGTGCGTTTTGTAACATCATCGCAGGTTGAGCCTTTATTTCATTATACTGTCAAACAAATACGCTTAACACCGCTTTATCCCTGTAATACCCTAAATAAATTATTATGAAAAATCGTGAATTAGGAGCATCCGGCATATCAACAGCGCCATTGGTTTTTGGCGGCAATGTGTTTGGGTGGACTGTTAAAGGTAAAGATACAGCCCTTTTATTGGATGCATTTGTAGATGCCGGGTTTAATACTATCGATACTGCTGATGTTTACTCGCGCTGGGTCGAGGGCAATAAAGGCGGCGAGTCGGAAACCGAAATTGGTAACTGGCTTAGGCAAAGCGGCAAACGCGATAAAGTAGTTATAGCCACTAAAGTAGGCGCCGAAATGGATTCGGGCAGCAAAGGGCTTAAAAAGGATTACATTATTAAATCGGCCGAGGCTTCATTAAAGCGCTTGCAAACCGATTACATTGATTTGTATCAAACCCATTACGATGACCCCTCAACCCCGGTTGAAGAAACCCTGCGTGCTTATGATCAACTTATGCAGGACGGTAAGGTGAGGGCTATAGGAACTTCCAATATGTCTGTCGAACGGTTGCATGAGTCGCTCAAAACGAGTATTGAAAAAGGCTTGGTAGCTTATCAAACACTTCAGCCCGAATATAACCTGTTCGACAGGGAAAAATATGAAACTACTTACGAGCCTTTCATTAAAGAGCAAAACCTTGGGGTGATCAGTTATTTTTCATTGGCCAGCGGTTTTTTAAGCGGCAAATACCGTTCCGAAGCCGACCTGAAGGGAAGCAGCCGCGCCGGTATGGTCAAAAAATATCTTAACCCAAGAGGCTACAGAATATTAAAAGTCCTGGACGACCTTGCCGGGCAGTATCAAACCAGTCAGTCGGCAATTGCACTGGCCTGGTTAATTGCAAGGCCTGGTATTACAGCACCCATTGTTAGTGCCACCAGTTTGGAGCAACTTACTGATCTTTTTGAATCAGCCGCTTTGAAATTAGATAATGAAGCTATTGAAATGCTGAATATCGCCAGTGTTTATTAAATATTAATTTATATTTCACTATATATAACAGCGCGCTTTTTAAATGAAAGCTGCGCTGTTTGTTTTTAGTTGCCTGATTAACATTCCAATCACTGACTTTGGATTACTTAATAATTACATTGATTTTTAATTTTAATTATTAAACAATAATATCCTGTTTTTTACTTTTTTAAACACTAAAGTTTTAAATATTTCCTGAAAAATAGTTTATTTACTAAACCGAACTCCCTGTTTTTGAGTATAAAGAGTTCTCTCTAATTAATTTTTTATTTTAAATGGAAAAACTGAAGCGGATTATTGGCTACGGGATGCCTGATTTGTCGCTGGAGAATAAGCTGTTTAATGCGCTCTCATTATTCATTTGTGCCAGCAGCGTTTTTTCGCTAATCTGCAATTTGTTTTTGGGCTTAAGTTATAAGCTTGAGCTTGTCGAGCTTTTTGTAATCCTGATGTCGGGCTGGGCTTTTTACAGGAGCAGGTTTGTTAAGTATAAGGAGGATGCAACCGTCATTTACATTTGCTTCGGGCTGTTTGCAATTATTCCGGGCTGGTTTTACAATGGCGGTATCTCCGGATCAACAACGCTTTCGGGAGTCTTTTTTATTGTACTTATAACCCTGCTTGTAAAAAAACGATATCATTATATTTTTATTGGCGCGCTGATAGCTATATTTTTAGGATGCTACTTTATTGAAAAACATTTTCCTGGTTTAGTACAGCCTTATGATAGCACGGCATCAAAAGAATCTGACCTCATCACTTCGGCTGTAGTAAACATATTGACTGTTGGGCTACTGGTAGGTTTTATTAAAAAAAGCCACGAAACCGATAAGCGCGACCTGATTCATAAGAGTGAAGAGTTACAAGCTTCTCAAATTGAACTTTCGGCCTCACGTGACCAGGCTGAGGCGGCCACGTTTGCCAAATCGAATTTTCTGGCCAATATGAGCCACGAAATTCGCACACCACTTAATGGTATCATCGGTACCGCTCAATTGCTATCCCGCACCAATTTACAGCCCGAGCAACAGGAACTGCTTCAAACTTTACAATCGAGCAGTAATTTATTGATTAACATCATCAGTGATATTCTTGATATTTCAAAAATCGAAGCAGATAAACTGGTCCTTCACCCGGTTTCAACGCATTTGCGTAACTGTATAAAAACAGTTATTGAGATTACCGAACCGGCCATTACATCTCTTCACAAACCCCTAAGCTTAACTTATGATGTTGATGCTAATGTAGCAAACTATGTAGTAGCAGATGAGGGCAGGCTTCAGCAAATCCTGGTTAATTTGATCGGAAATGCCATTAAGTTTACCGACGAAGGTTCGGTAAGTTTACGCGTCACAGCATCTGAGATCAGGAATAACGTCCAGGACATAACCTTTAGCATCAAAGATGACGGGATTGGCATAAGTGAAGAGGCATTAGCACAGTTATTTAAACCATTTTCACAGGTAAATACTACCGCTTTGCGCAAATATGGCGGTACGGGGCTGGGCTTATCCATTTGCAAAAAACTTGTGGAGATGATGCACGGCAGAATCTGGGTAGAAAGTAAGGAAGCCCAGGGCTCATTGTTTAGCTTTACCTTGCCTTTACATGTTACCTATGGTATTATTGAACCGGAGATGCAACCGGATGAAAAGGAAGCTTTTCAGTACCGGCCTTTACGCATTTTATTGGCCGAGGATAATAAAATGAACCAGTTAATAGCCAGTAAGATTTTTAAAAAGGTTGGTTATAATATTGACATTGCCGAAAATGGACTGGCCGCGGTAAATATGGTTGAGCAGTGTAACTACGATCTGATATTTATGGACATTCAAATGCCCGAAATGGATGGTTTACAGGCTACCCGCCATATATTAACAAAGCATGGTAAAGGCGCTCCGCCTATTATTGCCATGACAGCCAACGTGCTTAGCGAAAATGAGCGTGAATGCACCCAGGCCGGTATGAAAGATTTTGTAAGTAAACCTTTTACTTTTGAACGGCTGGAAGATATCATCCAAAAATGGACGTGATTTATCAAAAAATTGTCAATCGTTGATTAGTACCATACAAAATAAAAATAGTACCATTAAGGGCAAAGCTATTGTGTGTAGTTTTGTGTCATGTTACAAAGCATTCCAACAATTGATATTTGCACACTTGCCGATGATATTAAACAGGATGACATCCTGATCAGCAGGTTTGCGTCTTATCTGGATGCTCATAAAAACCTTTTCTTCCCGCACCGCCACTCGTTTTACCACCTGGTATTGTTTACTGATGGCGGAGGATTACATACCATTGACTTTGAAAGCTTTGAGGTAAGGCCGGGGCAGATTTACTTTATGATTCCCGGGCAGGTGCATTCATGGGCTTTTGAAGGTTTTACTGACGGTTATATTATCAATTTCTCAAGCTCGTTTATCCAGTCGTTTTTATTACGCTCAGGCTACTTTGACAATTTTAACTTTTTGAACGGCAATCCAAAGGATGAAGTAGTTGACTTACCTGCCAACCAGTTACCCGAAATCATTGCCCTTTTTGAAAGGATTGTATCTGAAGTTGAAAAGCCTGCAGTTTTGGGTAGCGATATGGTAAGGGTGCTTATGCTTCAGCTTTTCATTCTGATAAATCGTTGCCAGGGCAAAGGAGATAGCTTTGGCAAACAGGGCTATAATCAAACACTGATCCGTAACTTTCAGAAGCTGATTGAACAGCATTATATCGATGTAAAGCTTCCTAAAGATTATGCAGAACTGCTTTATATCACCCCCAATCATTTAAATGCGGTATGTAAAGATGTGCTTGGCCTGTCGGCAGGAGAGGTGATCCGTAACCGTACTTTGCTTGAAGCAAAAAGGCTATTAACTAATCCGCGACTTAATATAAGTGAAATAGCTTTTAACCTAAATTTTAGCGATAACTCCTATTTTACCAAGTTCTTTAAAAAAATTGAGGGCATTACCCCCGAAGAGTTCAGAAAAAAAACCTTAAACAATAAATCATAACGTTATGGAAACCCCTAAATATAAATTATCCGCCTGGTCTGCTTTTGTAAACGCTAAATGTCCGCGTTGCAGGAGAGGAGACTTATTTATCACCGGTATGTATGAATTTAAAGGACAGGAAATGTATAAAACCTGTTCACACTGCGGCCTGGTGTATGAGCGTGAACCCGGTTATTTTTATGTAGCAATGTTTGCCAGTTATGCGCTTAACGTTGCCGAGATGGTTACACTGGCAGTTGCTATCAGCGTTTTAACAGGTAGCAGTAACCCCTGGTTGTATGTAACCATTATTTTAGGGGTAGCGGTAATTTTAGCGCCGTTTAATTTCAGGTATTCAAGAGTGATGCTTTTGCACTGGCTTACACCGGGTTTGCACTATCATCCGGAGATGAGCGAGGATAAACCGGAATAATTTAATTGATTGAAATACATACAGATGCCCTTGATTGAAAAATTAAGGGCATTTTCATTTAAACCAAAACCTGCAGATACAGTCATAATAATAACAAGCTTAATTTATATAAATTAAATAAGTATTTGAAATTAAGCTGTTTATAATTACTTAAAATCTATTATCATGAAAGCGAAACTTAAATCACTGAAAGCCGATCTATATAATGTATTTGTAGTTGGGAATGCCGATGACAGGCAATTGGCAAAAGCATACTTTTTGCTGGCTATCCCTTTATTCGCGATATTTTTTGGCCTGGGTTCATTTCCCAAATTCTGATCATAAAAAAACAGTCGGAGCGTTCTGCGGCGACTGTTTACAACTGTTCCTAACTAATTAACTAACTATTAAACTAAATTATTTTTCGATTGGATTAAGGCCCAGGTAATTTGCAGCAATAAATAAATTGTTATTGATTTTGTGCCAGGCCTGGTGGTTGCCGATTGTATACCGGTTTAAAACATCATAGTAATAAGAATCCGAGAATGTGAGCCGGGTGTTTATTTCTGAATTATACAATGAATCTTTGCCTAAGTAGATGCCGCTGCGTTGCGCAGGTTTATCGATTTTTTTTTCGGGTGTTGAGGAAAACATATTGGCACAAGCTACCAAAATGAGAGACGCCGCAACCAAAACAAGAAAATGGTAGAATAATTTCATAAGCAAGGTATAAGTTTTTAAAAGATGCCTCCGGATGTTCAGAAACATATTATGCTCCAAAAATAACCAACGCTTTATAAAAAATAATCAGGGATTTCACCGTTTTGCGTACGTAGTTTTACGCATTTTTTAATAGATACAGATGAATAGTTAAATGTAGAAAGAAAATTTGATATAACGTTATAAGATCGATAAAAAAAATTAAACTTTTTACACTGTTACAAACAGCAGTTTATATTCGTAAGCTTGTTTAAAAGATGAA
The DNA here is from genome assembly GCF_059491465.1 of Mucilaginibacter sp. Mucisp73. NCBI lineage: Bacteria > Pseudomonadati > Bacteroidota > Sphingobacteriia > Sphingobacteriales > Sphingobacteriaceae > Mucilaginibacter > Mucilaginibacter sp. Mucisp73. The sequence continues at coordinate 1,871,921 of NZ_CP168507.1, forward strand.
TAAATTTTCAGTTGTGATATTAGTGTTTAATCAGGTTAGCTTTTCCTGATTTTAATTAATTTGGCTCACTGCATTTATCTACAATAAAACCAATTAAGGGGTCATCGATCTAAACTACATTATGAAAAAAACTCAATTAGCCTTTTTTAAGTGACCATATCATGCCTAATAGTTTTATTTGCTGTTTCCGCATGCTCAAAAAAAAATAATGATAACGCTCCCCAGGCGCTAAAGGTTGTAGTAAGCACATTTGCAGGCAATATAAATCCGGGCAAAGCTGATGGCACCGGAACGACAGCGTCTTTTAACAGGCCCAGCGGTATGATCACAGATGCAGCAGGCAATATCTATGTAGCTGATGCTGGCAATAACCTGATCCGTAAAATAACCCCGGCTGGTGTAGTTACTACTTTTGCCGGGAGTGGTGCGCAGGGAGACACTGACGGTATTGGTACCGCTGCCAGTTTTAACAATCCTCAGGATATAACACTGGATGGGAACGGTAACTTATATGTAGCCGAAAGTACAGGTAAAGTGATCAGGAAAATAACTTCGGCAGGTGCTGTTACTACATTGGCGGGGGGAGGGGCGAACGGGGTTGATGGTGCAGGCACAGCTGCAGGCTTCAGTGCGCCAACCGGAATAGCGGTAGATGGAAGTGGAAATTTATTTGTTGCCGATGTTTATAAGATCCGTAAAATAACTCCGGCCGGTGTTGTGACTACGTTTGCAGGTTCGGGTGTAAGTGGCTCAGCAAATGGAACAGGAACTGCAGCAAGTTTTTCACAGGTTACAGGTATTGTAATTGGTTTGTCGGGTAACTTCTACGTAACAGATTTGGGCAATAACATGATTAGGAAGATTACTTCTGATGGCGTTGTTTCGACATTGGCCGGTAACGGAATCAAAGGCTCGGCAGATGGTGCTGGTAATACTGCTACTTTTAACGCACCTGTAAGTATAACCGCCGATAACCAGGGTAACATTTATGTAGGGGATTCAGCCCATTTTATCAGGGCTGTTGATACTTTTGGACAGGTTACCACAGTTGCGGGTACTGGTTTTTCGGGATTGGCCGATGGAGAGGGTTCTAAGGCAAGTTTCTCAGTTCCTTATGGCCTGTCTGTAGGAATAGGGAAGGTTTATGTGGCTGATACTTTTAATAATATGATAAGGGTACTTACAACTCAATAACCCCATATTTCTTTACTTCCTAAATTAACATCAATCTGATAGCCGGCAGGAATAAAAAACCTTTACTTTTGCCGGCGATATGAATGATTCGCTTAAAAATAAATACGACAGCATAATTTTTGATCTTGATGGTACCCTTTGGGATAGCACTGCAAACGTAGCTCTTGCTTGGCAGGCAGCTATAAGCAAGGTTGATTATATTAAAGAGGAAATGACGCAGGAACGTGTGCGTTCCATCACCGGAATGACCTACGATGCCATTTTTGATAAATTATTCCCGGAACTAAATATTGAGCAACGTAAAGAAGTACAATCGCTTTGTGCTGTAAGTGAGCTGGAAATATTACATACCAAAGGAGGGGAGCTGTACCCCGGGTTAGAAGAAACGCTTAAATATCTTGCCGCAAACTATAAGCTTTATATTGTAAGCAATTGCCAAAACGGTTATATCGAACTGTTTTTGGATCTGAACCAATTGCATGGCCATTTTCTTGGGCATCAGTGTTTTGGCACAAAAGGAAACCCTAAGGCCGATAATATCAAAGATGTAGTAAACGACCACCAATTGAAAGCTCCGGTTTACGTAGGTGATACCATGGGCGATTACAATGCGGCCAAACAAGCCGGTGTACCTTTTATTTTTGCAAATTATGGCTTTGGCGTTGTGCCTGATGGCATGGTAGCAACTATCAGTAATTTTGCCGGGCTTAAAGAGCTGCTTTAAACTTATTGTGTTTTAATCGCATTAGGTTTGATTAGTTGTTAAGCCAATTGCCGGGAAAGGTAATGCAGTAAATTATTATATATAATTAACCGACTTTCACAATCGGCTTGCCGGCTTGGCTTTGTGCGTTCCGCTTTAAGCTTTCGTATAATGATAATCCTATTGTAAAACAATTTTCGGCTTTTGCCATTGTACTTTCAGCTTTACGGCTAAAAAGTTAATTTAGTAAAATGAAGTTTATCAAATATCTGCCGGTAACTATATTACTTGTTTTTTTTGTATCCTGTAAACCCAAAACCAAATCAATGCAGGTGCCTGTAGTTGGTTTTGTTGACGCTTTTGAAGATGCCACCATATCCCAGGCCCGCAAAGGTTTTACTGATGCCTTGAACAAAAATGGTTTCAGCGAAGATAAGAAAACCGTTCAGATTGAATACAGCAATGCCCAGGGCGATATCCCAACGCTTACGCAAATCGTTAACCACTTTGTTACTGATAGTGTAAACCTGCTGGCAACATGTACAACGTTATCAACAGTAACAGCGCTTCAAAAAACAAAATATATCCCCGTTTTTGCCATGGTATCCCCAACTGCCGAACGCATGAAGGTAACTGATGCCAACGGGAAAGCGCCCGCCAACCTTTTCGGCGCGGTAGAAGAGCTAAATTATATCGATACTTCGTTTAGCATTATTCCCAAACTACTTAAGCCTAAAGGCGCAAAACTGGTTATCGGGATGATCTATAATCAGTCGGAGCCGCAATCGGCAGATGCTTTAAGCCGTATTAAAACATTGGCCGCGGGGCTAAACGTTGATATTGTTGCGCTTCCGTTAAATACATCTGCCGATGCGCAGTTGGTTACGCAGTCGCTGCTAAGTAAAAACATCGACGCCTTTTTTGCCAATCCGGACAATACCGTTTTTGCATCTTTTGAAACTATCCTTAAAAATTGTAATCAAAAAAACATCCCGATTTTTACAAGCGAAGCAGGTTTGGTACAGCGTGGAGCCGTCGCTGCTTTTGGGGCTGATATTTATCAATGGGGGTACCAAGCCGGCGAGCAGGCAGCCCAATTTCTTAAAACTCATAAAACCGATGGCCTGCATCCCGAAATGGTAAAGGTCAGAAAGAGGGTATATAACCCGGCTGCTGCTAAAAAATACAATATTACCATTCCGCCAAATTTTGAGCCTGTAAAATAAATGGATTTTTACCTTACCGCTTTACTGCAGGGCCTATGCTTTTCGGCCATAGCGCTGGGGATTTATATATCCATGAAAATCTTCAATATTCCGGATATCACAACCGATGGAAGTTATACACTGGGTGGCGTGGTTACGGCAGTATTGCTGACCAATCATCAGCCTGCCTATGTTATTTTACCTGCTGTGATTTTGGCAGGCGCAGCAGCGGGGGCGCTTACCGGTATTATTCATACCAAATTAAAGATCAATGCACTGCTGGCCGGCATCCTGGTCATGACGGCGCTTTACTCGGTTAACCTTACTATTTTAGGCCGCTCAAATTTACCGCTTATCAATTTGCCGTCGTTATTTACTATAGTAAGTGTTGTGAGCGACCCTAATCAAAATACATTCTGGATCCTTGCCATTTTTGTTATCGTGATCACTTTTCTGATCGGCCATCTGCTCAAAACCGATTTTGGCATAGCCATGCGGGCTACAGGTAACAGTGAATCCATGATCCGTTCATTAGGCGTAAATACTGACAGGATGAAAATTACCGGGCTGGCACTTGCCAATGCGCTCACGGCTTTGAGCGGTTACCTGGTAGCCCAGTTCCAGGGTTTTGCAGATATCAGCATGGGTATTGGGATTGTGATAGTAGGGTTAGGATCGGTGATCATTGCAGAAACATTAATTAATTGGTTTAAGCTTACCTCGGTATGGTTAAGTTTGGTATTGGTATTAGCAGGGGCAGTGATATTTCAGCTGGTTTTGGCGTTTACACTCTCAGTTGGTGTGGACCCTAAATTACTTAAAATAGTTACCGCCGGTTTTGTGCTGGTAATTGTAAGCCTGCCTCGTTTATCCTTATTAAGATCATCATGATAACGATAACCGACGTACATAAAACATTTAATAAAGGTAAAGCCAACCAGGTAAACGCGGTTAATGGCATTACACTGGAGATCAAAGACGGTGAGTTTTTGGTGATAGTTGGTTCGAATGGCTCAGGCAAGACCACCTTGCTTAATTTAATTGCCGGCAGCGTATCGCCCGATAATGGCACTATAAGTATCGACGGAAACGATGTAACCAACATGCCTGATTACAAACGCAGCCGGTGGATTGCAAGGGTATTTCAAAACCCATTGAGTGGCACTGCGCCCGATTTGAGCATATTAGATAATTTCCGGCTGGCATCTATCCGCACAAAAAGAAAAGGTTTATCCGTTGGGGTAAATGACACTTTTAAAAAACAGGTTCAGGAAAAAGTAGCCGGCCTTGGCATGGGTTTGCAGGATAAGATAGACCAGCCGATGGGTACTTTATCGGGCGGGCAGCGGCAGGCGCTTACCCTGCTGATGAGTGTGATGGATAGTTGTAAAGTTTTATTGCTGGACGAACCTACCGCCGCCCTCGACCCACGCTCGGCCGACGTGGTAATGCGGACAGCTGATACACTGATCCGCGAATTTAATTTAACGGCGGTATTCATTACGCATAATTTGAAGGATGCTTTTAATTATGGCACAAGAATAATACAAATGGGCGAGGGGATGATTATTAACGACTTATCGGGTACGGACAAAGCTTCTTTAAAACAAAATGACCTGTTCGGCTGGTTTGCATAAAAATTGGCAAAGTAATTGTATAGCTACCTGTACTATGAAAAACAATAATTTTGAAACCATATCCGACGCTTACCAGTTAGTAAGCGGTGCGAAAATAAAAGGCAAAAAGCACGACGAAATATTTGAACTTGGCGCATATGATGCCCTTAAACGCGGCTATGTACTTTACCCGCTTGAACATGGCGTTAAGTTTGATGATTTCAGCGTAATGATATCTGAAAAGGAATTAAAAAATAACTTCCTTATTGAGGCAGTTAAACAAAATGCAATAGCAGCTTAATTAAGGCTGCTATTTTTATTTGGCGCCGTTACGTCATGTAACGGCAATAAACCTCATACACAGTGCTTTTGACGTTGTGCAGTAATTTCATTTCTTGCTTTTCTCATCCAATAATTGTAGGTTTGCACATATAAAGTACAAACCGATGTTGTTTAATAAATCATTCTGCTCAATAGTAATGTGGCCCATGGTGCCGCAGCAGAAGGGTTTTGCATCGATAATTCTCTTCTCAACTCCGGTATAGCGGTTTCGAAGCACCCAAACCGATCCTACATTTACCACATTAGTTTAACATTAAGCATTACTTAAACGTAAGCTTAATTGAATTTGAAATTTTATATGGACAATTATTATTCAATAGAAGAAAAGTACCTCCAGGCTGTTGATGAACTATCGTTCGGAGAAACACCTAAGGGCTTAAATATATTAAACCAGATCATTACGGATGAGCCCTTTTTTGCAAGGGCGCATTACCAGTTGGGGATGATCTACTATTACAAGATCCAGGATTACCAAACCGCAGGTTATCATTTTAAAACCTGTATGGAGCTGGAGCCATCGTTTCCGGATAATTACACCCATTATCTTGACCTGGTAGTATTCCTGGGAATGGATAAGCTGGTTTCAACCATTTCGGCCCAGGCTTTAACCACACCGGGAGTGAACAAGGCCCGCACCTTTGAGCTGCTTGGCTTGTTTTATGAAAAACAAAAGGACTGGAATAAATCCTTAGGTTATTACCAGGAAGCCTTTATGGAAGTGACTGAAAAAGACGAGCGTAAAGATATTGAAGATAGTTTTAAACGCGTACGCTCAAAAATGAAGCAAAAACAGGCTTACCTCTATTTCATTACCGAATAAACTTGAATAGCTGTTCAAGTGGATACTTGACGAACAAGCCCCTAATAAAGGGGCTTATTCGTTAGTAAAAAAATCATAATTAATAACGTATGTTTAAAGATAAGCTATTGTCGTAAGTTGCTGTTATACAATAAAGACACAATTTTTGTGAAAAATGTGCAGAGGCTATAAATTGCATTGTAATAATTAAATTGTCCTCTTTATATCTTAATCATGATTTAGCCATGCCTAAATATTTAGTGAAGCAATTGTTATTACTCGCAGTTATAGCTGTGATTGTTTTCCTCTTCAAGTATCTGATAGCGTTGTACGCTGTTAACAGATGAATTTAAATAGCCGGTAAATGCACCTCAGCCATCATACACCTTGCACTGCCGCCGCCATTAGTTTCAATGGTATTGATATCGGCATAAACCAGCTTTCCATACTGTTGTAAAGCGGAACGCTGTGCTTCACTCAAAGCGCTGAAAGCGTTTTGCGACATCACGATCAACGTTTCGCCCGCTTTGTTTTTCACTTCAAGCATATTACCGGCAAACTGGTTCATCTGCTCAAAAGTGATTTCAATAATTTCTTTGTGCGAGGATTTCAATGAATCTATAACAGTTATCCTTTCATGTGGGTTGGGGATGCTATCCAAACAGATTACTGCAAATTCAGTTCCAATGCACATCAGTACATTGGTATGGTAAATGGCTTTCCCTTTTTCATCAACGGCCTCAAAACTGATCGGTTGATAACCAGCTTGTTCACAGAAATAGTTAAGCACCTCTTTATCTGTACGGGGCGAGAGGCAGGCGTAAGCTATTTTATTGTCCCTGTCAAGCACCATGCTGCCGGTGCCTTCCAGAAAGCGGTGCTCGTGCTCAAAACGGCTCAGGTCAATTACATGGGCTACTTTAAATTTATCTTCCAGGTCAGTTATAATATCTTCCCTGCGCTCAAGCCGGCGGTTTTCGGCCTGCATGGGGTAAAGGAAAACGCCGCCATCGTTGTGAAAAGATACCCAGTTGTTAGGAAATATTGAATCGGGCGTATAGGGCTGTGGGGTGTCATCTACAACGCTAACATCTACACCATTATGGCGCAAAATGTTAACCATACTGTTAAACTCACTCAAGGCTCTTTCCTGTACGCCATTTTTTTCGGCGTCAGGGTTTTGGAAAGCATTGCTTGCAGCGGTTTCTTCGTTAAACCCGAAATTAACCGGGCGGATCATTAATATATGTGATGTTGATTGACTCATGGTTTTGTCATTATTTCATTGGGCCACTGAGTCATTTTTTAATAAATCATGCAAAGCAATGACTTAACGACCAGATGACTCAATGATAAATTAAATTACAGTGTCCCTGAATACCGGCATGCTCATGCAATGGAAACCACCGCGGGCACGGGAAAGTTCGGCCGACGGCATTAATATCAGCGTATCGGTTAAACTTTGCGGGTCAAGTTCATTATTCTCAAATTTTTGAAGCAATTCGGCCACCCGGATCACATTAAAGCCACCTTCTTTAAAAGCCTCTACAGTTTTATCATTCCGATCGTATCCAACAACAACGCCTTCTTTTAGTGCAAGCAGATTGCAGGAGTCTGTCCATTGTTCACGGGCATCAAAGGGAAAGGTGTTGTTGCCCGAGTAAATAAATTTTGTTTTTACACCGCTTTTGAGGTCGTTCTCGCTGATGTCGGAAAGCAGGTCCTCAATACAACCAAATAGCCTTGGTTTTTCATCTTTTTCAAACTGTACAATTTCCGCCCGTTCTTTTTGTTTTTTATCGGCAAACCATGATATCGGCTCACGTTCTTCAATAGGGGCTTCGGCCACCGCAAGCGAGCGAAGTAACACCCAGGTATCGCGTTTTACCTGTGTGAATACAGTATCGATATGCATATAATCACGCTTGTTCGGGATTTTTACGATGGTTACCTTCTTCACTACATCATGTTCAAACAGCAGCCTGATAGCTTCATTAGCCCCGCTGACAGATGTCCGCTCGCTGCAGCCAATCACTAAATGATCGGGACTAACCATCATCACATCGCCGCCTTCTAAAGTTGTGCGGCCTTCAGCATCTTCGCCCGGGCGTAAAAAATGCTGCGCGGTTTCAGGAATCTCCAAAATATTATCGCGGTAAGCCTCAAACAGCGGATGATTGAAAAATATGTAACGCATCAGCAAAGTTTCGCGGAAACGGGCTTTCTTTGCCGGCTTATTGAGCAGCATATGATTATTCACTGCTATACCCAAATCCCTCGAAAAAATAAGATTGGGGATAGGGGCAAAGATCATTTCTTCAGTTGTTAACGAGCCCGAAATAAAGATCTTAGCCAGTTCAACCGGATCCGTGTCTGTAAGTTGCTGCTGCAAGCGATAGTTGCAGCTTTCAACGGCACAAACTGCAGCTACCAGTTTTTTGCGGATATCCGGCTGCTGTAAAATATCAGCCAGCAGGGTTTGGATCTCGATAACTTTATCTGATGAATGGAAGCCTGGATTATCAGGTTTAAAAAATGAACGGCGGGTTGCTTCATCATCAATTTGATTCAGCTTGCCTTTTATTTTGTCGGGGTCAAGAAAATAGAGCAACAGCTTTACGTAGTAATCATATTCATTCCTGCGTACCGTATCCAGGTGAATTATATCTTCAAAAAGCCAGTCCTGCGCCTTTGAAGGCACAACTTTGCCTAAACCGCTATCCGGACTATGAATAAGCAATGTGTGGAGTGTGCCAATTTCGGAGGTTACATCTATTTTAAAATCGGAGTTGGTTATTGTCATAAAACTATAATCGTAACACAAATCTATCAGAAATTAAATTACAAAACGGGCTTACCCGGCAAAATTAGGCCGGGTAATATTTGCCTGTTCTTTTAATTCAATATAGAACGTTTTATGTGTCGATTATATGTTGCTGCTTTCTAATCGGCAATCTCCCTGTAAGTGTTCCTTTCCATGCTTACGTTTAGCCTTTGCAACATAGCCTTCATATCAAAGCCCTGTTGCTGATATAGCTGCTGAACTGCCTCTTTAGCTTTTTGTAAAACATCTTCGTTTTGCCAAATGGCGGTTGTAATGCAAATGAGGTTGCCTTGGTCATCATAGCGCTCAAAGGCACGGTCTTCAATAAATCCGTCGAGCTTTTTTATAAAGTCGCGGTTGACTTTCATACGTCCTTTAAATTCTTGTTGAGCTGTTGCGGGAACAATAAATTGATCTATAAATATCTGTTTCATGATAATCCTTGTTTTGTTCCAAAATTCAGCACAATCAACGCCCAATACTTGTAAAAAATCATTGATTTACCAGGCCCTTGGTATTTTGAAGAAATCGGTAGGGTTTAACCCTGTAAACAGTTTAAATTCCTTGTTGAAATGCGGCTGGTCAAAGTACCCGGCTTCTAAAGCTACCTGGCTGAGCGAACCGTTTTTAGGTTTACTATCAACTATCGACCTGATCTTAATGATATTGGAAAACTGCTTTGGCGAAGTACCAACCACTCGTCTGAAGCGTTTTTCAAATGCATCCTGGCTTATATAATGAGTATCGGCAAGGTCCTTAATTTTGATCATGCCCTTTGATAAGCGGATCTTTTGCAGGGCAGATATGATCAACTGGTCCTGTTTGTGGCTTTCAATATGTTTAAGCAGGAATTGTTCGGTTAAGATTACCCGTTGCTGATTATTGGCTGCTTCTGCCAGTTGTTCTTCAGTTAAGGATAATTCACGCAGGTCAATAAAGTTATCAAGCGACAGAGTGGCCTCAAATAATTCATGAAGCGGATTTTTGAAAAACGCTGCCGCGCCGGCTGCTTTAAATAAAACCAACATATTGCCCGTGCCCGGTGCATAATTAATTAGCTTGGGCGATTTTTTTAAGCCGGTGATTAAAGAGGAGGGGAGCTTACCGCTATGTGCCTCAGTAATATCGCTAATCTTGCCACAGTACCTGAACGCCATTACCAGCGATGTATCGGGCAAAATACGATTAACCAGATCATTTGCAGTCTCGATAAAAACGTATTGCCGTATAAAAGGCTTTAGTATTTCGCCGGGCGTAAAGCGTTCAATATGCATTTAACTAAGATACAGAATTTGTTAATCAGAAAATTCCCGCCCGGCACGACTCAAGATTGTATCAATACGGATCAACGTCGGGCTGTACAATACTGCCCGTGCTAAGTTTGGTTGTATAATACTGAGTGATCACATCCCTTAAAACAGTTTTTGCTTTTATGATAGAGATCCCATCCTTCTCAAATTTGAGCATAATGCTTTTAATGTAATAATTGCGGATCCTGCTGATGAGCGGTTGCTCCGGGCCAATCACCCGCTCGCCAAAATGCTCCCGTAGCCGCGCGCCGAGGTACTCTGCCTGATTATGGAGCACATCGGGATTTTTATGCTTGATATCGAGGTTAATGATCCGGTAGAAGGGAGGGTATTTAAAGCTTTTCCGCTCTTCCATCTCGGTAAAATAAAGATCGGCGTAGTTGTTATCAATCACCTGCTTCAACACCCGGTGATAAATATCATAGGTTTGCACTACTACTTTGCCTTGCTTGCCCCGGCGGCCGGCCCTGCCGCTTACCTGCGCAAGTAGCTGATAACCACGTTCGTTTGCCCTATAGTCAGGGAATTTTAGCAAGCTATCAGCATTAATAATACCAATTAGCGTTACATCTGAGAAATCAAGCCCTTTGGCCACCATCTGGGTACCAACCAGGATATCTATCCTTTTCTCTTCCAGATCGTTGAGGATAGTTTGCAGGGAGTTCCGTGACCGCGTAGTATCCAGGTCCATCCGGGCAATCCGGGCTTCGGGCAATAAAACACTCAGTTCATCTTCAATTTTTTCGGTACCGAAGCCTTTATATTCCAGGTGGGTAGATCCGCAGGCGGGGCAAATGGATGGCGTATCTTCCTTGTAACCGCAGTAGTGGCAGTGCAGTTTGCCGCTGCTTTTATGATAAGTAAGGCTTACATCGCAGTTGATACATTTTGGAGTATAAGCACATACTTTGCACATCAGGATGGGGGCATATCCGCGGCGGTTTTGGAATAAAATCACCTGCTCTTTATTTTCAAGCGCCTGCTTGATGCCCTCCATCAGCACGCTGGTAAAGTGCGACTGGATAGTTTTTTGTTTGGTTTCATGAGCGATGCTCACCACCTGCACATCGGGCAGCTCAACGCCGCCGAAGCGTTCGGTGAGCTCTGCAAAACCGTATTTGTGAGTGCGGGCATTATAGTAGCTTTCAAAGGATGGCGTGGCCGAACCCAAAAGCACTTTACCCTGGTGCATGTTAGCTAAAAAAATCGAAGTGTCGCGTGCATTGTAGCGCGGCGCCGGATCAAATTGCTTATATGATGTTTCGTGTTCTTCATCAACGATGATCAATCCCAGATCGGCAAAAGGTAAAAACACGGATGACCGCGCGCCGAGCACAATCTTATACTCTCCGCTTAAAACTTTCTGCCAAACCTCAACCCGCTCATTGTCATTAAAACGCGAATGATAAACACCGATATCCGCACCAAAATACATCCGTAGCCTTTCAATAATATGTGTTGTTAGGGCTATTTCAGGCAAAAGGTAAAGCACCTGTCTGCCGCTGCGTACAATCTCTTCTATCAGCCTTACATATAATTGTGTTTTGCCTGATGAGGTTACGCCATGCAACAGCGTTACATCTTTTTCTTTAAACTGCACGCGGATACTTTGAAGTACCTCCGTTTGCTGTTCGCTCAATTCAAAGTTGTTGCCTTCTTCCCCTTCTTCCTCAAAATGCAGGCGGCTAACGTTCCTGTCCTCCGAAAAGAAGATCTCTTTTTCAATGAGCGATTTAATGCTTGATTCACCTGCACCGCTCTCTTCAATAAGTTCGTTTTTGGTGATGTTTTTTTGATGACGGGAAAGCTTGATGTAAGCTAATAGGGCATCGGCCTGTTTAGGCGCGCGCTTTTCCAATATCGGGAATAGCTCCCGCAGATTATCCTGGTTGTTATAAACCGGGTTAAGTGTAATAAAAGTGCGTTTGCGGGGCTTATAACGTTCGTTTACTTCTTCGGATATGTTGATGATGTTTTTTTCAAACATCAGCTTCAATATCGGCATTACAGTTTTCTGCCCCAAAAGCTTGGTAATATCGCTTATGGTAAGCTCCGGCTGAATTTCGAGGGCTTCAACAATTAAAAACTCTTTATCGTGAAGCGTGGCTTTATCTATCTCATATTCCCGGTTAAGCATGATGCGGGTTTCGCTGGCCAGCTTCAGTGCCGATGGCAGCGCGGCGTTCATAACTTCGCCTATGTTGCACATATAGTAATCTGCCAGCCACTGCCAAAATTCGAGCTGCTTAAGGGCTACAACCGGGCGGTCATCCAGGATCTCGATGATATATTTGGCTTCGTACTTTTCGGGCGCCAGTTTACCTATCTCTTTAACAATAGCTGTATAAAGCTTGCTTTTGCCGAACTGCACCACCACTCTTTTGCCAATAGCAATAGCATCATTTTGCTCATAAGGAACCCGGTAGGTGTAGTTTTTTGAAATAGCCAATGGCAAAATCACTTCGGCAAAGAGTGTTTCACGGTCGGTATGTTCAATTTCTGCAAACTCTAACATTGTTTATTATTTGTTGCGGATAGCAGCTAATGCCAGCATCAGCCAGCCCAAAATGAACAACAAACCACCAATGGGTGTAATTGGCCCCATGGCTATAAGCCAGTTCCAGCCAAGCAGATCGCGACATGATAACAGGTACAGCGAACCTGAAAAGAATATAATGCCGAAAGTGAACAGATAGTAAGCTGCTGATATTAAGCCCCCGCTCTTTTCGCGCGCAAAAACTGCTAAAAAAAGCAGGGCAAATACGTGATAGAAGTTGTATTGTACAGCAGTATGCCAAACCTCAAGCTGGGCGGGGGCAAGCAACGCTTTTAAACCGTGGGCTCCAAAAGCGCCGGTGATAACGGCCAGCATACCTAAAAACGAAGCGGTAATAATTATTTGTTTGTTCATGCGATATAAAAAGCTAAGTTAACCAATTGAAAGTATTACTTTAACGCCGTGGGGTAAAATTCTATATTTGCTGCACGCCCCCTGCTATGAAACGACTGATAGTAACCACTATATTTTTGATTATAGCTACCGTGCTGGTAACGGTGTTATATTTTAAAAATTTAAGTCCGCCGGGAGTGCGTACCGGGCAGGTTATGCGCGCTATTCCTGATAATGCGGTGGCAGTATTTGAGTTTGGTAATGAAAAGGGATTTTATGATATTTTTGCCGGCAACCAGCTCTTGAGCACTTTTGTTGGCCCCGGCAAATTACATGAACTTGACACCTTACGCAAGTTGCTTATTGCCTCTCCACAGCTTGATCAATTTTTTACAGGCCAAAACATTTTCGTTTCCCTTCATCCTACAAATAATGATAATATAGACTTGCTCGTAACCACCTCGGCATCAAAAGCTTTTTCGGCAACTATGTTTAATCATTTAACAGGCAATGCCAAAAGCGCTTTACAAATAGCACCTATGCAAATAGCGGCAAGCCAGGGTTATAATATATATGTTAAACCGCTCAATAAACATTTTTACCTCATTAAAACCGGCGACAATATATTTTCGGGCAGTTTTTCAAAAGATTTGGTTGATCATAGCGCCATCTACCAGCAGGATAAAGGCCATAATGGCTTTGTACCGTTGCCTGAGCAGCAAAACGCCAATTCGCTTGCCAATCTTTATATTAATTACAACCAGCTAAACCCGTTTTTTGATCAGCTGTTCCTTAATAAAACTACCGATCTTTTTAAGAGCTTTAGAATGCTGCCGGCCTATGCGGCATTAAACTTAAATTATAAAAGCGATGCTTTGATGTTTAACGGGTTCACCACTAAGCGAAATAATGCAACCAGTTATTTAAACATTTTTTCGGCCCAGCAACCTGTCGAGAATCATTTAAAAGATATTTTCCCGGCTACAACTGCCTACAGCACCAGCTTCGCCGTTTCAGATCCTAAAAAGTTTGAAGCCGACCTTTCACAATGGCATGATAAAGCGGGAGTGAGCAGGGAAAAGAATGAACTTTTGAATAAGGTAAAATCAGAGGCAGGACTGTTTGTAAAACCTGAGTTTGAAAAGCTGCTCGGTAACGAGTTCGCGATAGTTACCACGCGGTACTTTGAAAAATTTGCCATCATTTCTGTTAAAGATGGCTCAAAGCTTTTTCCGGTGATGATGAACATCAGTAATATGGTTACTGATAAAGTTGGCCAGTTTAATTATGAAAAACTGCCTTTCTTTTTATTGGGTGATGCATTCAGCATTTTTCGGAAACCTTACTTTATGATCATTGATAATTATCTCATACTTGCCACGTCGGTATCCGAGTTAGAAAGTTATAACGACACCTACTTCAACCGCAAATTCATAGGCAAAACCGATCAGTATACCCAGTTTGATAATTTGCTGGCCGAAAGGAGCAATGTGGCCTTTTTTATTAACTTTAAAAACATGCAGCCTGTATTAAAGCGCGATTTAAAAAGGCCTTTTTACGATGCTTTTGAAAACAGCGACCCCGGTTGGAAAAATTATTATGGTGCTGCCTTCCAGCTCACCGCATCCGACAAAAACTTTTATACCAATTTTTGTATGCGCCTGAATGTTCCGGATACAAGTACAGTAAAAAAATAAATTTATTTACGTTTACACAACAATACCCGCTCAATTTCGTAGAACATTACAAATAGCAATTTGTAAAAATTTTACAGACAATCAGCTTTGAGTTCTTTTCTTTAAGAAAATTCGGGCAAGATATGTGGGCCAATTATGAATAAGATCTTCTTTACTATTCTCTTTTTTATCTTTTATTCTTTATCGGTATCGGCTCAACAGTTTTCGCAGTATAATACCGGCACCCTTTACGATTCATTTGAAAATCCTTCACAAAGAGCCTTTATCCCCGATTCGAGCCGGGAAATAGCTTTCAATTTTTTAATCCCGAATTTTAATGCTAATTTCTATATAACCGGCGATATACAACGGCCGCTAAAAAGCCGCGCATTTGCAAGCCCTTCTTATTATAATACCTCATCACTGCGCATCGGTCAAAATGCTTTAAATCATTTCAATGTAAATGCCAACGCATATGCGGTAATGGTTAAACTTTTCACCAGTTTAAACGGCAATGTTGAAATGGGCTTTTCGGCCCAAACCAAAGTAGAAGGTAAAGGCATTGTCACCGATGAGTCTATAGCTTTTCTTGATGGACCGTCAAATTTTGCGCGTGATAATTATGATAATATATTCAACAACCATTATAGGATGCAGATGTATGATCAGTTAAGTTATATCTACCGGGAGCAGGTTAATAAACAACTCTCCTTAGGCTTTAAGTTGAGCTACCTGTCTGGTGTTCAATATAACAAAATAGATGTGGAGGAGTCGAGCCTGCAGATTAACCGGGACCCGGCAAATCCTGACAATGACAATGCCGACGTTTATATGAGGGGACGGTATTACAGGAGCTATGTGCCTGGCAGACTGGATGGGCGTGACTTTTTACCAACGTTTCGCAACCCAGGTGCGGCGATATCAATGGGTGCAACTTACCGAACAGAGGATGGGATCCTGATACAAGGTAATATAAAAGACCTTGGCTTTATTCACTGGAACAAGCGCTCAACCATTACTGATTTTAATAACACAACAAATATAACAGATATTACATCCCAGCATCGTGATGAGAATATATATAACGCTGTATATGAATTGGTCAGGGGCAACGGAATGGTTACTTCATTTAACACAAAAACCAATGCCAAAGCCGAATTGAGCGTATCCAAAAGCTATTGGCTTGATGATGAAAAAACATACAGATATTTCCCAACAGTTGTAGCCCAAAAAGAAATGTTCTTTTCCGGTTTTACCGGAGCAATGGTTAACTCGGTACAGAAAAACAACCTGATAGCTACCTTAACGGCCACTTATGACGATTATAAATTATTTAATCTCGGCGCACAAATTATGGTAAAATCCCCTAATGTCGAATTTTTTATAGGTTCCGAACGCTTACTAAATACGGGCCGCCTTACTCTGGCCGCTTTAAATAATACTAATCAAATAAATCACGTAGGCAATTATAGCGGGGCGGATATCTTCCTGGGCTTTTCACTGAAATTTGGACGGGTAATTGAACATCCCATGAATTCCAGCTATATCCCCATGGGCGAAAAAGGGTTTTTGGGCCGTTTATTTGGCCGTATTTTTAAAACCAATAATTAAAGCGCTTTTTTTCCGGCTATAAAATCCTTAAGGTAGTAAGGCTCGTAATAAGCTACATCTTCAAATGCGCCATCAGCAAATTTTTGAGCTGCTTTTTGGGTAAAATATGTTGCCGAGTTTACAAAATCATCCAAAAACAAGGCATTCGGGCTTGCACTTAAAACACCTTTGCATTTTTCGGCACCATCACCAAAAAACAGGATCTGATGATCTTTCAAATAGTTGGCAAAGCTGTTTCCTTCTATAATATCAGCAGCTGTTTCACGTACTCTGTTGCCGGCAGCATCAAATAATGCTGTGTAAACCTCCATTCGGCGGGCATCTATCATCGGGCATAACAGCATATTACCATCAGCAGCATCCCCCAGGCTGTTAATAACGCCATAAGCCATAGCCTCAAGCGTTTCAATTGCTATCAAAGGCTTATCAAGGGCGAAGCACAATCCTTTGGCGGTAGATACACCTATCCGTAAACCGGTGTATGACCCCGGACCGCTGCTTACAGCAATAGCATCAAGCTCGTTATAAGTTAATCCCGAGTTATTCAGCAATTCATCGATATATAAAGTAATAACTTCAGCATGGATATTACGGATATTTATTTGCTTAAAGCCCAAAACCTTGCCATCGCGGGCAAATGCTACCGAGCAGGATGTTGTTGCTGTTTCTATTTGAAGTATAAGGCTCATATTATAAATTTATGGCACCGGATCATGCCCATGACCACCCCAGGGATTACAGCTGGCAATGCGCTTTATGGTTAACCAACCACCTTTAAAAGCACCATACTTCCTGATGGCTTCAACACCGTACTGCGAGCAGGTGGGTGTATACCGGCATGATGCAGCCGAAAGCGGCGATATAAAATATTGGTAAAATTTGATCAGGATGATGAAAACTCCCCCAACTAATGCTTTTAAAAACCTGGCGATTGTATCCATAAGCCCATTCATGTTAATTAGCCGTGACGGGTATTGCAGCAGTTAACTCACCGGAAAGCTGGGCGAGCATCCTCAGCATTTTTTTTTCGATGAAAAGGTATGGTTCAATTTCTTTGCCTACATAGCCTACCGAAACAATTATCTTTTTATCCGCTTGCTGCAAAATATCATAAAGATGCTGCTGTTTGTGGAGCCTGTACGCTTCGCGCATCAGGCGTTTTACCAAATTACGGTCGACAGCGTGCTTATAACGCTTTTTAGGAACGGAAAAAAGAATTTGTGCAGGATAGGGCTGTGGCTCGGGATTGACAAGCCAGGATACCCGGAAGGGATAACATAAAAAAGAAGAACCGTTATGAAAAAGCTTGTCAATAAGCCTTTTGTTACATAACCGTTCTTCTTTTTTAAAAGTATACATAGTTGCCATTTTTGAACCGAAGGATAAAGCAGATAAGCGGTTCCAAACCCTTATAAATAGGGTAGGGCAACCTCAATTATGCTTTGTGCCTGCCTTCGTCAGAAACAGTTAACCTTTTTCTGCCTTTAGCTCTTCTGGCTGCTAATACTCTTCTACCGTTAGCAGTTGACATGCGTTCACGGAAACCGTGTTTATTTCTTCTTTTTCTTTGAGAAGGCTGAAACGTTCTTTTCATGGCTATATTTTATTCTATTCGTCTTTTTAAAACAAGAGCGCAAATGTAGTTATTTTATTTAATAATTCAAACACTATTTTTCTTATTTATAATAACATGTGTACTGCCGCCCGGCGGCTGCAAATCAGCGGCTCTTTTTTCGGAAAACTAATTGTACGCGCAATAATTAAATTCGAAATCCTGTTCATTATCTGAACTAATAACAGCGCTAAGCTGTCATTCAAAATTAAATTAAATAAAAAGTTAAATTTAACATTAATTATTTGTTACAGATTCAGATTTTGCAACAATGTGCACTCGCGAAGTGTGCATTTATTAAAAAAAGCTTAATAAACAGCTCCGAATCATTAACAAAGTGTAAATTCAACAGCTTATCCTAACAAATGAAATTAACCCTTTCCGTAATATTCATATTTCTATCGGCAGTTACCATAGCGCAGGAGCTACCTGCAACACATTATAAAATTTACAGCACATCCGCGCAAAAGACTATCACACCCGACGATATTGTTAATGATATGGCCAATGCCGACGTGCTTTTCTTTGGCGAAGAGCATAATGATTCAACGGCGCACTACCTGGAGTTTAGCTTGTTCAAAAAGCTTTCGGAAAAATATCCGCAGAAAACAGCGCTTTCCATGGAGATGTTTCAAACTGACTGTCAACTGGTGCTAAATGAATATCTCGCGGGGCTTATTCGCGAAAAAAATCTGGTAACAGATGCACGTACCTGGCCCAACTATAAGGATTACAAACCACTTGTTGAACTTGCCAAATCCAATCATCTGCCGGTAATAGCAGCCAACGCTCCAACCCGCTATACCAACATGGTTACACGCGGCGGCCTTGATGCTTTAAAGCAGCTTGATGCCCAGGCTAAAAGCTATCTTGCGCCACTGCCAATTGATACCGCTACCGGAGCTTATTATGATAAATTTGCTAAAATAATGGGAGGTCATGCCTCAATGCCGGGCATGCAGATCTACCAATCGCAAAACCTTTGGGATGCTACGATGGGCTGGTCGATAGCGAAATTTCTGAAAAGCCATTCTGGTTTTAAAGTATTACAGCTTAACGGCGGCTTTCACAGTGAAGAAAAACTGGGCGCGGTAGCTCAGCTTAAAAAATACGCACCCAAATTACGTGTGCTTAACATAGCAACCTATATGGATGATAGTTTTGACAAGCCCGACTGGAGCAAATTAGCCGGCATGGCCGACTATATCATTTTAACTGATCCTAAGCTGCCCAAAACTTTTTGATAGTTCATAGATCATAGTTCATGGTCGATAGTTCATAGTCGATGGTTCATAGTTCATGGTTTTTGTGCTATATGGCTATGTATGAACCATTAACTATTTCCTAACTATCAATCATGGTTACCAAATTTTATGGTTCGCGGTTTTTCTTATAGCTATGAACTATGAACCATCAACTATGAACCATCAACCATCAACTATGAACTAAATTCCATTAAGCTTTCTTAGCCAGTAAATCGCGGATTTCGGTAAGTAAAACTTCTTCTTTAGTTGGTTCTGGCGCTGCTGCTGGAGCGACTTCTTCTTTTTTCTTCAGCGAGTTGATTGCCTTAACAATTAAAAAGATACAAAAAGCAACTATAAGAAAGTCGATCACGTTGTTGATGAACAAGCCATAATTGATGGCTGTTTCCGGTGTTTTATCAACAGCCGGCTTAAGTACATACTTTAAATCTTTAAAATCAATACCCCCGGTTGCCATGCCAATAGGCGGCATAATAATATCTGCAACCAGCGAGGTAACAATTTTACCAAAAGCAGCGCCAATGATAACACCTACAGCAAGGTCAACCACGTTGCCCCGCATTGCAAATTCTTTGAACTCTTTTACTATTGCCATAAATTAAAGTTTGGTTACTTAAAGTTAATAATATTACATAAACTATCAATTCATATAGTTTTTTTGATAGCGCTAAAACAATTGGCATACCTAAAACATTTAACAACTTTAAAGCAGATACCTCAAGTAATTTTTAGTTAATATTAATTTGATGTATTTTTGGCTACATCTTAATTATGCTTAAACAGAACCTTCAACAAAAACTTTTACAAAAACTTTCGCCCCAGCAAATACAATTTATAAAATTGCTGCAGGTGCCTACTGTTTCGCTTGATACCCGGATAAAAGAAGAACTGGAAGAAAACCCCGCACTTGAAGATCTGAGCCTTACCAACCTAAACGAACCCGAAGAACAATATCCCGACCGCGACCCCGACGAAGATAATTATAACAATGACGAGGAAAAGGGCGAGATGGATGAATTTAATATTGACGACTATCTGCAGGAAGACAACGTAAATGATTACGGATCGCGCTATGATCAAAATGGTGACGATGAGGATGAGCGTAAAGAGATCCCCATTGCTGTGCAAAGCTCATTTTTTGAAAGCCTGCAAGCCCAGTTAGACCTGCTTCCCCTAAGTGATAAAGATTTCATGATCGGCAAGCAGATCATAGGCAGCCTTGATGACGACGGCTATCTGCGCCGCCCCATCATGTCGCTAACCGACGACCTTGCATTTTCACAAAATGTATTGGCTGAGGATG
Source organism: Mucilaginibacter sp. Mucisp73 (assembly GCF_059491465.1). Taxonomy (NCBI): domain Bacteria; kingdom Pseudomonadati; phylum Bacteroidota; class Sphingobacteriia; order Sphingobacteriales; family Sphingobacteriaceae; genus Mucilaginibacter; species Mucilaginibacter sp. Mucisp73. The sequence goes on from NZ_CP168507.1 coordinate 1,892,271, forward strand.
ACGAGGTAGAAGAGATGCTCAAGGTGATCCAGGGCTTTGACCCTCCGGGTGTGGGCGCGCGCAGCTTACAGGAATGCCTGCTGATCCAGCTTCGCAAAAAAGATGCAAACGACCCTATCATCAAAAAAGCCATACAGGTTGTTGAACATTATTTGGATGAGTTTACCCGCAAACATTACGATAAGCTTGAAAAATCATTGAATATGAACTCCGTTGAGTTGCGTGCGGTGGTCAATGAGATCTTAAAACTCAATCCCAAACCCGGCGATTCAAACGAGATCAACACCAAGCAAATGCAGGTGATCCCTGATTTTCATATCACTAACAATGATGGTGTGCTCATCCTTACCCTCAATTCAAAAAACGCCCCCGAACTTAGAGTAAGCCGCTCATACCAGGAAATGTTTCAGCATTATGACAAGGCTTCCCAAAAGGATAAAAAACTGAAGGAAGCAGTGCAATTTGTAAAGCAAAAGCTTGATTCGGCCAAGTGGTTTATTGATGCTATTAAACAGCGCCAGCAAACGCTGCTCAAAACCATGAATGCCATTATGCAGTACCAGTATGAGTTTTTTCTTACCGGTGATGATAAAAATCTGAAACCGATGATCCTGAAAGACATTGCCGACAGGATTGGCATGGATATTTCAACGGTATCCCGTGTAGCCAACTCCAAGTATGTACAAACCGAGTTTGGTACCTTCCTGCTGAAATCTTTCTTCTCCGAAGCCATCCAAACCGAAAGCGGTGAAGAAGTATCAAATAAAGAGGTTAAAAAGATTTTGGAAGAACATATCGGCAAAGAAGATAAACGTCACCCGCTTGCTGATGAAAAATTGACCGAAATACTCAAAGATGCAGGCTACAACATAGCCCGCCGTACCGTGGCCAAATACCGCGAACAAATGAACATCCCGGTGGCAAGGTTAAGGAAGGAACTGTAGATTAGAGATTAGAGGCCGGAGATTAGAGATTAGTTGCAAATCACGATCCTTAACGAAAAATCCCCCATACCGTCATGCTGAACTTGTTTCAGCACCCCACTGGACGGGTGGGCGATTTGCCTGGCAGTGTGCTTAGCGTATGAGGTGCTGAAATAAGTTCAGCATGCCCCTGCCAAAGTAAAATGCCTTAAGAACAGAGTCCTTAAGGCGTTTTTAATATCAGTACTTTCAAAGTTTACACATTCACAGCACAAAGCTCACGAACTTTAGCTACTACAAAATCAACTTCTTCTTTTGTATTATACTTTGAGAACGAGAAACGTACCGATGGCCTTGAAGAGCTGGCCCCGATAGCAGTTAACACGTGTGAACCAATGTCGCTGCCCGAACTGCAGGCACTACCACCCGAAGCAGAAATACCGGCAATATCAAGATTAAACAGCAGCATATCGCTCATTTCCATCTCGGGGAAAGCCACGTTCAATACTGTATATAAACTTTTTTCGGGGTCGGTTTCGCCGTTAAAGCTTACACCGGGTACGTTTGCAACCAGTTGCTCCATCATGTATGATTTTAAGCCCTGAATGTGGTTTTGGTGCTGTTCCATTTCGCCGTAAGCAAGTTCAAGCGCTTTGGCCAAACCAACTATGCCGTAAATATTTTCGGTACCACCACGCATATTACGTTCTTGTGCGCCACCGTAAATAAATGGTTTTATTTTGATTTTATGATTGATATGCAGGAAACCCACTCCCTTAGGGCCATGCAATTTATGACCGGCACATACCACAAAGTGAGCTTTAAGCTTGCTCAGGTCATGCTGGTAATGGCCCATGGTTTGCACAGTATCACAATGATAAATGGCATTGTATGTTTCGCACAGGTCACCAATGCGTTCCATGTCTGATAGGGTGCCTATTTCGTTATTGGCATGCATTAATGAAACAAAACTGCGTTCATTTTCTTTCAATAATGTTTCCAGGTGATCATAATCAATAACACCCTTGCTATCTATGTTTACCAGGCTCAATTTAATAATGCCCGATTTTTCCATTGCTTCCAGCGTGTGGAGCACTGCGTGATGCTCGGTAGGGCTGGTGATAGCATGGGTAATTTTGTGATCAATGATCCCACACCTGATAGCCGTATTATCGGCCTCAGTACCGCTTGATGTAAAAAAGATTTCGGCGGGCGAGGTGTGCAGTAAACCGGCAATCGTTTTCCGCGAACGCTCAATTAAAGTACGGGCTTCCCGGCCGTGGGCATGTATTGACGACGGATTACCAAAATGGCTTTCCATCACCTTATACATCTCCTTCATCACATCCGGATCAAGCGGCGTAGTGGCGGCATTATCAAAATAAACGCGCATTTTTTTAAAATTTATAAATTAATGGATCAGTAACTTCAAAAACATATGCCCGGTAATGTATATAATAAGCAAACAACCAACGGTATTTACCGCCGGTTGCCTGCTATTTTTAATACCAGTAAAATTAACCTTTCAGCTGTAAGATCTCCTTAATATCGATGATGATCTTATTGGCCAAACCGTTTGCCACGGTTTCAGAATTACCTTCAGAGTAGATCCTGATAATGGGCTCGGTGTTTGACCTCCGCAAATGTACCCATTCTTTATCAAATTCTATTTTCAGGCCATCAATTGTTGAGTGAGGCTGCTTGATGTATTTTTCTTCAACTTTCGCCAAAAGGGCGTCTATGTCCATTTCGGGTGTTAACGTGATCTTGTTTTTTGAAATAAAATAACCCGGATATGACGCACGCAAACTTGAAACCGACTTACCATATTTAGCCAGATGAGTTAAAAACAACGCGATACCAACTAAAGCGTCACGACCGTAATGTAACTCAGGGTAGATAACCCCGCCATTACCTTCGCCGCCAATAACAGCGTTTACTTCTTTCATTTTGTTAACCACGTTAACCTCTCCAACCGCAGCCGCATGGTATTCGCCACCTGCTTTTTCAGTTACGTCGCGCAGCGCACGGGTTGATGACAGGTTAGATACCGTGTTGCCCACATTGTTTTTCAAAACATAGTCGGCTACGGCAACCAGCGTATATTCTTCGCCAAACATGTTACCATCTTCGCAAACAAAGCAAAGGCGGTCTACATCCGGATCAACAGCAATACCCAAATCGGCACGTTTACCCACAACCTCTTTTGATAAAGCTATCAGGTTTTCGGGAAGCGGCTCAGGATTATGCGGAAAATTGCCATCCGGCTCACAATACAGTTCGTGAACGGTTTCCACGCCTAAAGCTTTCAGCAAGGCCGGTACAAAAATACCGCCTGTTGAGTTAACACAATCTATTACTATTTTAAAGTTGGCTTTCTTTATCGCCTCAACATCAACCAGCGGCAAGGCCAGTACAAGATCGATGTGTTTTTGAAGCCAGGTATCATCATGAGTAACTTTACCCAGATCGTTTACATCGGCATAATTAAAGTCGCTGTATTCGGCAATTGTTAGCACTTCTTTGCCATCAGCATCACTGATGAACTCCCCGTTTGCATTGAGCAATTTAAGGGCGTTCCATTGTTTTGGGTTATGGCTTGCGGTAAGGATGATACCACCCGCTGCCTGCTCACCGGTAACGGCAACCTCAACAGTCGGCGTAGTTGATAAACCAAGATCAATAACATCAATCCCCAAACCCTGCAGTGTGCCAATAACAAGATTGTTTACCATAGCACCCGATAAACGGGCATCACGGCCTACTACAATCTTTTTAATCCCCGATTTTTTTACAGCCCATGATCCGTAGGCTGAAGTGAATTTTACAATATCAAGCGGTGTTAAACCATCGCCAACAGCACCGCCTATGGTGCCGCGTATTCCTGAAATAGATTTTATTAATGTCAAAATGCGAAGTTTTTGGTGTGGTAAAAGTAAAAAATATAAGCTACAAATGATATTGTTTTAAGGATTTACGCAAACGCTTGCATATAAGGTTACGGCTAATTTATTGTTTTTTAATGCGGTGCAGGGTGGTTTCAATTGTCATCCCTGCGCATTATTTTATGCTTAACGGGATAATGCTGCTGCTAAGTATTAAAATTTAAAGGATTTTTTAAGCTATTTGATAACTTTGGAAATTACAGCAAACAAACACCTATAGTAAAAAAACAATGCCCGACTATCTTTTAAACCTCGACCGGCATTTATTTTATTTCATTAATCATGACCTGTCCAATTCGTTTTTCGACTGGATCATGCCTTTGTTGCGTAACCCCAAATTCTGGATCCCGCTGTATATTTTCATCATTATTTTTTGTTTATGGCGATATAAAAAAACAGGCGCTATTATTATAATGCTGTTGGCGGCATCGGCAGGCGTTGCTGATTTCACCAGCGGGGTTATTATCAAACACAATGTCCAGCGGCTTCGCCCTTGCCGTGATCCGGTTGTATCTGCAACCGATATCAGCCGCGTGCCCTGTGGTAGCGGTTATAGTTTTCCATCAACCCACGCCACCGATCATTTTGCCATGGCGATATTCCTTAGCTTTGTGTTTTTCAGAAAATGGAGGTGGGTATGGCTTTGGGCGATACTTTGGGCAGGCAGCATTTGCTTTGCACAGGTATACGTGGGGGTGCATTTCCCGGTAGATGTATTGTGTGGCGCTTTATATGGCGCCTTTGTTGGATGGCTGTTTTCATTATTGTTTAAAAAATTACAACCTGCCTTTTAATGGGATATTGGAAAATTCTGCTGCTTTTTTTTACTGCCTTTTTTGGCGGTACTTCTGTATTTTTATTTAAAGGCGATAACCATAAAACGCTGAAACTGGTACTGTCGTTTAGTGGAGCTTACCTGTTTGGTATTACCGTTTTGCACCTGATTCCCGATGCTTACCACGGTAATGATAACTACGTTGGCGTATTCATATTGGTCGGTTTCCTGTTTCAGATTGTGCTTGAACAATTTTCGGACGGGATTGAGCACGGTCACATGCACAAACACCCGCATGATATGGCAGTTTTCCCGATTGGCATCATGGCAAGCCTTTGCCTGCATGCTTTTTTGGAGGGAATGCCACTTGCCCAGGGCAACCAGGACCAATTAGTTTACGGCATTGCCTTACACCATATCCCGGCAGCCTTCGCACTGGCTACCGTGTTGCTCACAAACAAACAAGGCAAAAACAAAACCATACTTTTTGTAGCGGTATTCGCGGTAATGGCACCGGCAGGTTATTTTTTCAGCGATGCGTTAAGCAGCGGAAACATCGGTAACCTGCAGCATTATTTTAACAGGATCATGGGCGTTGTCATCGGCATCTTCCTGCATATATCCACTACCATCCTCTTTGAATCGAGTGCTGATCACCGTTTCAATATGCGTAAAATGATGGCGGTATTGGCCGGTGTGGCCATTGCGCTGCTGGGCTTTTTGAAAGAGCTATAGATTATTCATGCTATTACTTTGTGTGAAATTAATTTCTATATAAACTTTTATTTTTCCAGCTCCAGGCCCCAGTCTTTCCCTTTATCAACTGCAGGTACTCCCTTATCCATCCAAACCGGCATTGGCGCGCCTTTTAAAAAGTGATCGAAAAATTGCTGCTCACGTATAGTAATATCTTTGCGGTTTTGGCGCAGTACCAGGTTATGAGCCTCGCCATTGTATTGCAGTAACCAAACAGGTTTACCTAAACGGCGTAAAGCTGTAAACATTTCAATCCCCTGGTACCATGGCACAGCGCCATCGGCGTCATTGCTCATGATCATTACCGGTGTTTTTACTTTGGGCAACTGGAACAAGGGCGAGTTCTCGATATACAGCTCAGGCCTTTCCCAAAGTGTGGCACCAATGCGGCTTTGTGATTTTTCGTACTGAAATTGCCTGTTTAGGCCCGATTCCCAGCGGATACCGCCATAGGCGGAAGTCATGTTAGCTACCGGCGCGCCTGCCCAGGCTGCTGCATACATATTGGTTTGGGTAATGAGGTAAGCCACCTGGTAACCGCCCCAGCTTTGGCCCTGTAAGCCAATATGTGCAGCATCAACCCATGTGTTTTTCTTTAAAGCCTCAACACCCGAATTCACAAACTCGACCGCTGATGCCCCCGGATGACCGGTTTGATAGCTGATATCAGGTGCGAACACAAGATAGCCGTTGCTCACAAAAAATGAGATAGGCAGGCGGGAAGGAGTGGGAGCCGGAGCAATGTAATTATAAAGCCCGTCAGAAAGTTTCTCATAAAAATAAACTATCATCGGGTACTTTTTGGCCGGGTCAAAATCTTCGGGCTTATACAAGATGCCTTGCGACTGATAGCCTTTAGGTGTCGTCCACCTCACAAGCTCGGCAGTGCCCCAGTTATATTCACTTTGCTGCGGGTTGATATTGCTTAGCTTGATCTCTTTCTTCAAATCAGATGAAAAGTACAAATCAGGCGATTGTTTATAGCTTGCCTTGGTGTAGATGTAAGCTTCGGCATTTTTAGCTTTCAGCAAGTTATCATAACTGATTGGGGCCATGGTCACTTTTTCGGGCAGATTGTTAGTCTCAGGAAACTTCCTGAAATATCCCCATTGCCTGGTTTCTTCGTTTTGGGTTAACAGCCACATCGGCTCTTTCAGGGGGATGAATTTTTGCTCCGGATCGGTTTGATCATACCTCATGATCAGTTTGTTTTTACGCCCGATGCCTTTGGTAAAGTTAAACGCGTCGCCCGTTGCCGGGTCAAAATGCCATATGTCGTACCGGTCATAAATAAATACGGCCTTGTCTCCTGCTAACCAGCCGGCCATACCATAGGCCGAAGCATACCCTGGCACATCGTTCAGTTCGTCGCCCATTTTGGTGCCGGTTGCCTTGCTCAGGTTTATTTTTTGCCCTGTTGCGATGGTATAACAGTACCATGCCTGATCTTTAACATCAAACCACAGCACATAATTGCCCTGCGGCGAGATATAATAACGGCCCAAAGAGGCATTAATAAACCTGTGATTGCCGCTCCGGGTATCAATTAAAATGGCTTGTTGCCTGGTACTGCCTTCCCACTGGGCCGATACGCGGGCGCCGGTATCTGTAAGTCCTAAAACATAGCGGGCATCTTTATTTTCGGCAGTTAATATTTCTGGGATGGCCTTGTTACCTAATTGAACAGTTTTGGCGTTCGTTTCTTCAGGTTTTATCACCGCAAGATAGCTACGCTTTAGCTCTGTTTGCAGGTTTTTGAGCTGCTGGGGCTGCAGATAATCATCTTTGTAGTTCCAGATATCCAGTTTGGCTACCTCAAAATCAACCAGGGTGGTATCGGCAGGTTTAGGGATAGGCGCAGTGCCAAAGAAAAGGCTATTGCCGCTTTTGCTAAAGCTCACTTTGCCATCGCCACTTACCGCCCAGTTATTGGGTATGCCTGCAGTTCCGGCAGCGGCAATAACTTCAGCGCTATCTTTTGCAGTGTTGTAGTAATAAAGCTTAAAGGGTTTTACCAGTGCCTTTTCCGGATTTTTTTCGGCAGTAAAAGCTACCTGGCGCCCGGCATCATCAATACTGATATTATGGTAATTCCCTCTGCCGGTGCTTAACCGTTTGACCGCGTTTTTTTCCAAATCAAATAGATACAGACCAGATACAGTCTCTTTTTGTTTAGCCGGCGCTGTTACAGCAAACGCAATCCATTTTCCATTTTTACTGACCTGGTATTCGGTAACATATTTAAAAGAGCGTTCGGCGGCGGTTTTTAACTTTTTAATAGTTAAATCTGCACCTTCATGTGTAGGCGGGGCTACAGTTGCAGCCACCGCTTTTTTTGAGGTATCGCCTGATGCAGGTTTTTTAAGCGTATCGGCTGTTGCAAGGTAAGCAATAACAGCCGCATCTTCGGCTATTTTAAATGAACGGATGGCCGGGACTTTCCTTACGGATGATGATCCTAAAGTAATTATACCCAAAGTATCTTTAGGGAAATCCGCCTGCTTTTTCTTCTTTATTTTCGCCTGCCTGGTATCCTTATAAAAAGGCCGGATAAGGCATACAGCAAATTTTGAATCCCCGGTTATTTTAACTGTATCTGCACGGGGGATTTTAATTGAGCCGGTGTTTTTTGAATCTTTTATAATCAGTTCGGCATCGCCCTGTTGTGGCTTTACGACGTAACCTATCCATTTACCATCATTGCTGATGCGTTGGCCTGTTATACTTTGCCATCCATCAAACACATTATGATCTAAAGGTTTTTTAGCTTTTTTTTGAGCAGATACATGAAACCCAATAGCTAATAACAGGCAGGCTGATAGTAAAAGTTTACGCATACAGGAAAGATGTCAAACCTAAATATGCTGAAAACTTATGGTTAAAAGAAATTAGTTACTGTAAAGTTACAATTGAGGTGAAAGGTGAAAGGCGAAAGGTGAAAGGTGAAAGGTGAAAGGTGAAAGGTGAAAGGTGAAAGGTGAAAGGTGAAAGGTGAAAGGTGAAAGGTGAAAGGTGAAAGGTGAAAGGTGAAAGGTGAAAGGTGAAAGGTGAAAGGTGAAAGGTGAAAGGCATTATGTTAAATAGAAATGTAAAACAACCTTTAACCTTTTACCTTTCGCCTTTTGCCTCCCTTAGCACATTGCTTTATTCAAAGCGCGGATCGCCTCATCGAAATCTTCGCGGGCTATCAAAAACTGGATATTGACCATTCTTAGTGCAAAGCCACAGCTTTTGATATTGATCCCTTTTTGGGCCAATGCTGTTGCCGATTTGGCAAGTAAGCCCGGCTGATCCATGTTGGAACCTATCAGGCAAACCATCGCCATTTTTTCAACAGCAACTTTTTCGTAATTGTCTTCCAGTTCGCCAATCAGTTTTTTATTGTAGTCCTTCTCCCATATCACTATAGAAATGCTATTTGCGCTGGTGGCCTTGAAGCTGTAGCTAACGCCAAACTTGTAAAACAACTGCATGATATGAAAATCGGTGCCTACGTTACCTACCATTGAGGGATCGTAAATATCAATCATGATCACCTTATCGGTACCGGTGATAACCTCAACACGCTTTTTATCACAAATATATTCGCGGGTGATCAGCGTACCCGGGTGTTCCGGTTGAAAGGTGTTTTTGATCCGCAGGTCGATATCATTTATTTCCAACGGTTTTGATGCTTTTGGGTGGATAGCTTCCATGCCCACGTCGGCCAGCTGATCGGCAACATCATAGTTGGTATTACCTACCGGGAAGCAGTTTTCAACACCAACCAACTGAGGGTCGGCAGTGCAAAGGTGGTATTCTTTGTGGATGATGGCTTCCTGTGGTTGCACAGCAACGGCAATTTTACTGAAAGTAACTTCCGAATAGCCGCGGTCGAACTCGCGCATAATACCTTCGGTACCTTTAGCGTAGCCGGTAACAACGGTAATGGTTTTTGAAAAATCAATATGGGCAAGGTCTTTCTTAATGCGTTGATCAATGGTTAATGCACGGTGGTCATGAAAACCGCTCAGGTCCACCAATGTAGCATTGATACCCATATTTTGCAGGATATTGGTAAAGTTAAAAGCCGAGTGGCTTTCACCTATTGAGGCCAGGATCTCTCTCGCGGCCTGTAAAATGCCTTCTTTACCTACATACCCTGATGCCAGAATATTAGCCAGGTTCTCCAGATAGGTTTGAGCATCGTTGATCCTTGTTTCAACGTACTTATCGGCTTCGGCTATATTCAAACCAAGGCCTTCATATGTTTTATTGATCTGCTTTAGGCGCGTAATCAATTGTTTTAACGGCGTATGAAAATCCTTGTAATTGGCAAGCTTGTGATATACGCCCGGTGCGCCTGTCTTTTTGTTTTCGAGCAGGAGATTGGTTACCCCTGAAAATGCCGATACTACAAAGATGCGGTTGTAAAGTTGTTCCCCGCTGCGTTCAAACAGGATAATGTTTTTGATCACATCACCCAAAGCGGTCATGGATGTACCGCCAATTTTTTCTACTGTTAACATTTTATATTGAAAGATCAGCAGTCAAATACCATAACCATACCAATTGTTGTAGCTATTTATTAATTGGTTGAATGTAAATAGCTTGTATCTGAACTGCTTTTTTAAAAATAACTCATTTTGATATACGCTATCAAAACGATTGAAATATAATGATTAAAAGCTTTGAGCCTTCGGCCTTAAGCTTTTCGCTTAATTAACTATCCTTTTTATACAAATCACCTGCTTTTTCGGCCGACAGACGGATGCCTTTGATCATGGCCGAACTGAAACCGTGGTGCTCCATTTCATTTAAGCCGGCAATAGTACATCCGCTTGGTGAGGTTACCTTGTCAATTTCCTGTTCGGGGTGCGATGCCAGTTGCAATAGCAGGTCTGCCGCACCTTTAGCGGTTTGTGCAGCCATTTTCAAAGCGTCATGAGCATGAAAGCCAATCTCCGTTCCCCCTTGTGAAGCCGCCCGGATTGATCTTAAAAAGAAAGCTATACCACAGGCACAAAGAGCTGTGGCTGAGGTCATCAATTCTTCATTGATCTGGATAGTTACACCAACCGTATCAAACAATGATTTGGTCATGTTGATGTTTTTATTGGTGCCGTTATCTGTAGCGATACAGGTCATAGAGTGGCCTATCGCGATCGCGGTGTTCGGCATTGCCCTGATCACCTGTACATTGAGGTCAAGGTGCTGGCGGATATCGGCACAGCTAACGCCTGAGATAACTGAGATCAATAATTGCTTATCCGGCTTTAACGAAGGTTTGATCTCGTCTAACAGTTTATTGAGTTGTTGCGGCAGTACGGCCAGCACAATAATATCGGCTTTGCGTACAGCACGCAGGTTATTGTCTGACACATGATACCCCTGCTCGGCATATTGGGCCAGCGCAGCTACGTTACGACGGGTTAATGATATTTGCTGGGGTTTACAAATACCCTTTTTAACCAAACCTTTGGCTAATGACAGCCCTATGTTACCGGAGCCTAATATTGAAATGTGCTGTTGTGCGTTCATGCGCTTTTTGTTAAACGTGTTCCAAATGGTTTGTTATCTTTCAATTGGCCCAAATCATCTGATTTGCCAATAATTACCGCCTTTACACCACAAGCAATTGCGGTAAAAGCGTTATCAAGTTTAGGTAGCATACCACTGTGTATTATCCTTTCCACTTTAAGTTCCTCGTAGTGCTGCGGGTTAATTTCCCTGATCAGCGATTCTTCGTCATTAATATCTTTTAACACACCTTTTTTCTCAAAACAGTAAATGAGGGTGGTTTCATATAATCCCGATAACGATACCGCCAGTGCCGAAGCAATGGTATCCGCATTGGTATTTAGCAGTTGCCCTTCGCCATCATGCGTTATAGCACAGAAAACGGGGGTAAAGCCTGCTTCCATCAACCGGCTTATATTTTCGGGGTTGATAGAGTCTTCAACAATATCGCCCACAAAACCATAGTCAATAGTTTTTACCGGCCGTTTAACCGCTTTAATAAAGTTGCCATCGGCACCGGTGAGGCCTATGGCGTTGTTGCCAAAACGCTGCAACTGGGCTACAATATTTTTATTGATGAGGCCTCCGTAAACCATGGTGACCACTCTCAGCGTTTCAATATCAGTGATGCGCCTGCCATCAACCATTTTCGATTCAATACCTAAATCTTCGGCTATTTGTGTGGCCACTTTTCCACCGCCATGTACCAGGATCTTCAGGCCGTCGAGCGCTTCAAAGTCCTTTAAAAAATGATATAGGTTTTCAGAGTTATCAATAACGTTTCCACCTATTTTGATTATATAAAGGCTCTTATTTGATGGTAATTTACCCGTTTTGATATGATCTGTATCAATTTTATTCATTCCAGCTGTTAATATAACTCTTTTAGTGCCAAATTTCCACTTTTTTAAGCGGAAAACTGTTAAAATTACGAAAATATAGCGTGTTTTTTCAAAAATTGATTTAAAAATGAATAATGGGACTTGCAGTTTAAGTTTACAATTTGATTATGAAAGAATTAGTAATATTGGAAAACTTTAAGGCATTATCCTTGCTTATAACTATCTATGGAGCAAAAAAAGAATACCAGACCGCGGGTGGCAATTATAGGAGGAGGATTTGGCGGGATCCATTTAGCCAAAAAACTAAAAGATGCGCCCGTTGACGTACTGATGATTGATAAGCATAACTATCACACGTTTCAGCCTTTGTTGTACCAGGTGGCGGGGGGCTCCATAGCTGCCGATTCAATTGGCTTTCCATTGCGCCGGATCTTCACCAGGCAAAAGAATTTTCGCTTCGCGCTTGCTGAGGTGCAGAAGATCAATCCCGAAACTAATACGCTTGATACCGATATCGGTACCATTTATTACGACTACCTTGCTATAGCTACCGGCTCCAATACCAACTTTTTTGGTAACAAAGAGATAGAGCATTTCGCTATGCCGATGAAGAATATCCCGGAGGCCTTAAACTTAAGGAGCCTGATCCTCCAAAACCTCGAAATGTCGCTCGTATCTAAAGATCCGGAAGAAAAAGCGGCGCTAATGACCTTTGTAGTTGTAGGAGGAGGGCCAACCGGTGTGGAGCTATCTGGTGCACTTGCCGAAATGCGCGAGCTGATATTAATGAAGGATTATCATGGTTTGCGCAAACACAGCATGAGTGTTTACCTTGTTGAGGGTAAAGCGGAGCTGCTGGCCGCGTTTTCGCCGGGGGCGAGGGCCAAGGCCAAAAAGTTTTTGCAGGATATGGACGTAACCATTTATAACAGCGCACACGTGGAAAGCTATAATGGCTATGAACTCAAGATAGATAACGGCACATCGCTGTTAACCCGTAATGTACTTTGGGCGGCAGGAGTAAAGGGGGAATTTCCTGAAGGTATTTCTGCCGATAATATAGCCCGGGGTAACCGCATCCTGGTTGATGAATTTAACAAGGTAAAGGGCTACGAAAATATTTATGCTATAGGTGATGTAGCTGCCATGATTACGGATGAATATCCAAACGGGCATCCAGGTGTTGCACCGGTAGCTATCCAGCAGGGACAAAATTTGGGTGAGAACGTTTACCGAATGTTCGACCGTAAACCGTTGGTCCCATTTAAATACAGGGATAAAGGTTCGCTTGCAACCATAGGCCGAAACAAAGCCGTGGCCGACTTAGGAAAAATTCATTTCCAGGGATTTTTTGCCTGGCTGGTATGGGGATTTGTACACATCATGTCGCTGGCAGGCTTTACTAATAAGGGTATCATATTTTTTAGCTGGGCCATCAACTATTTCACCAAAAACAGCGACAACCGACTTATTGTACGGTATTTTGATACTGAAACCCGCATGACGGATCCTGAATCAAGATAAAATCAAACAATAGACGGTTTAAATCCTTACTTGTAAGTATTTATGGATCTGTTTGTTGTAATTGCTTTATTGGTTATTGTCAGCGCGGTTTTCTCGTACCTTAATGCGCGGTTTATTAAATTGCCGGGCACTATCGGCATTGTGCTGCTGGCAACCATTACTTCTATCACCATACTTATTGTAGATAAGATTGATTCGTCGATAGCGGATTACCTGGGTACACTTGCCAAAAATATCAACTTTTCAAAAGCGGTATTAAATGTGCTGCTTGGTTTCCTGCTTTTTTCAAGCTCATTTAACTTAGATGGCAGGAAGCTGAAGAGAGAAATGCGCCCCGTATTTGTACTGAGCACATTGGGGGTTGTTATTTCAACCGCGGTGTTTGGATGCCTGTTATTTTATGTAGCCCCATTTTTTCATATCCATATGCCGCTAATCTATTGTCTGTTGTTCGGCGCTTTGATTTCACCCACCGATCCGGTGGCGGTTGCAGCCATTATCCGTAATTCAAAGTTACCTGCCAATCTTGAAACCATTATTTCGGGCGAATCCCTTTTTAATGATGGAATTGGGCTGATCCTGTTTGTGATCATCCTGGAGGTGGCTCGGGTGGGAGAAGAGAAAATTGAACTGGCTAAGGTTATAGTGCTTATTGTTAAAGAAATTATTGGCGGGATAGTGGCCGGCGTCATTTTAGGTTATGTGGCTCACCGGTTGATGCGCTCGGTTAAGGATTTTCAGACTATCGTATTGATCTCGCTCGCTTTGGTAATGGCGCTATCAGTTTTGGCCGTATTGCTTGGGTTCTCGCTTCCGCTATCGGTTGTTATTGCCGGGTTATTTGCCGGCGGTCAATCCATTAATCAGGACAATAAAGAAAAGTCGCACGAGGCGTTAGAGAAATTCTGGAAACTGGTTGATGAGATCCTGAACACTATTTTATTTGTGATGATAGGCCTGCAATTGGTTAACCTGCCCTTTGTAAATAACTATTGGGTAACGGGAAGTGTCTCTATTGTTACTGTTTTAATAGCCCGCTGGTTGAGTATCATGCTGCCGCTTACCTTTTTACGACGTACCCTCAAGGTAAACTACAGTAATATCAATATTATGACCTGGGCGGGATTGCGTGGCGGTATTTCTATCGCGTTGGCTTTATCACTTCCTAATACCCCTTATAGGCATCTGATCCTGTCGGGAAGTTATTTTATTGTGATATTTTCGGTAATTGTACAGGGATTAACGTTAAATGCAATGATCAACAGCGCATCCAAAAAGATAGAAGAATGAGATTCTGCCGCGGGTTTAGCGCAGCGTAACCCGTGGTAACTGATCTTTGAAGTTTTCAACTTCAGCGGTTAAGTTGGAAACTTAACCGATATCCCCACGGGTTACGCTGCGCTAAACCCGCGGTAGGTAATTATTTTAGGCGCGACATATATTTGCCAATCTCTGCTTCAACCGTATCGACGCTATTACTTAATGATTTGATGATACTATCCCGCTCCAATTCGCTGCGATTTTGACTAAGTTTTTGTTTGCCTTGCAAATCGTCAACAATGATTTCAAAAGCCACAATACCTTTCATCATCCGTTGCTTATATTCGTCAGGTAGGTTATTCCATTGGGTAAGATAGTCGGCCTCGTAGTTACTAATCATCTGCGCTAACAAACCGGCAGTTTGTTCACCCTCTGATAAAATGCCTGCTTTGCCATATGCATGTACCGCTATATAATTCCAGGTAGGTACATTGGTTTCCTTTTCGTAGTGTTTAGGCGAGATATATGCGTGGGGCTCGGTAAATATCACCAATACATCTTTTCCGATAATTTCGTTTGCCTGCGGATTAGCTTTGGCGAAATGAGATGAAAGAACAATTTTATCATCGCGCTTGCTTACCAGAAAGGGAAGATGGGTAGCAAACGGAACATTATCGGTAGCTGTTACGATTGTTGCAAAGCTGTAGCGTTGTATAAAGTCAATGGCTTCCTGTTCATCGCTTAACTGAAAATGTTTGGGAGTATACATTGGGAGGAAATTTAGTTAATGATTGCCAGGCCTTTAAAAATATGATTTATAATGATGGTCAAACTCATCTTCATAAAATGGATAGGGGATTCCTTCTACTGAGATTAAATACTCGTCATCGTCCATGCCTGAAATCGTTGCAGCCAATCCTTTAATCTCCAGACCCGCTAAATCAAAGACATGTAAATCAGGAATATTAACGGTGGAGATAAGTTTAAGATCAATGTCCTCCTGGAAGCCTACATTATTCTTTATACAGTAATCTTTAAAAAAGGAATAGTCAAACCTTTCATCTGCAAACGATATCTTACCAAGTACAACACCCATTGGAGGATCCGCATTTTCAAATGCAGTTGTTCCGATTTTGGTGTTACCAAGTAAGATATCGTATATTTTATTCATGGCCAGTTATAGCTACAAACTTTCCAGCATCTGTTTGAGCACAGCTTGCGCGGCCCAAACACGGTTGCCGGCTTCATGTACCACAATTGAGTTTGGCCCGTCTAATATTTCGTCAGAGAGCTCCAGGTTACGGCGTACCGGTAAGCAATGCATTACTTTGGCATTGTTGGTTTGCTCCAGCTTTTTGTTAGTAAGCATCCACTCTTCGTGTTTACCTAATATATTGCCATAAGGCTCATACGCCGACCAGTTTTTTACGTAGATGAAATCTGCGCCGGCTAAAGCCTCATCCTGATCATAAGAGATATTTGCACCCTGGGTAAAATCGGTACAAAGCTCATATCCTTTAGGCTGCACGATAGTAAAGTCGACATCCGCCTTGCACATCCACTCCGAGAATGAGTTTGGAACAGCTTGCGGCAATGGTTTGATATGCGGTGCCCAGGTTAATACCACTTTTGGGCGTACTGTTGTTTTCAGCTCTTCAATAGTGATCAAGTCGGCCAAACTTTGCAGCGGGTGGCGGGTAGCTGATTCCAGGCTCACAACCGGCACTTTGCAAAACTCAACAAACTTGTTGAAAATCATCTCACTATAATCTTCCTCACGGTTCCTTAAGCCAGGGAACGAACGAACGCCAATAATATCAGCGTATTGGCCCATAACGCCTGCGGCTTCGCGGATATGCTCAACAGTAGTGCCATCCATGATCACGCCGTCGCGCAGTTCAAGTGCCCAGCCTTCTTTATCGATATTGAGCACCATTACATTCATGCCCAAATTGATAGCAGCTTTTTGTGTACTCATACGGGTACGTAAACTTGGATTTAAAAACACCAATGCAAGTGTTTTATTTTTACCAAGCTTTTGGTGGGCAAATGGATCCTGCTTAAGCGCCAATGCCTCTTTTACAAGCGCGTTAACATCAGCAACATCATTAACAGAAGAGAATAGTTTCATGAACTTTACAATTATTGGGTGAGTTGTTCTGCTATTTATTTTTTTAAGTCCCCCCCTTCAGGGGGAGATTTAGAGGGGGCGTCTTATTGATTCAATACGTTTACAAAAGCTTCCAGGAACCTATCAGCGTGGGCCTTAGTTAAATTCAAAGCGGGTAATAGCCTGATCACGTTTGGTTTAGCTTCGCCGGTAAATATATGGTGCTTGTTCAGCAGTTCTTTACGCGCATGGGCCAATTCCTCAGGCAATTCAATGCCGATCATTAAACCACGACCGCGAACTTCCTTAACCTGCTCCAGCTTGTTAAGCTCCTTTATTAAGTAGCCGCCAACCTCAGCAGCATTTTGCAACAGGTTATCCTGTTCCATAGTTTCAAGTACGGCCAAGCCTGCTGCGCAAGCCAAATGGTTACCACCAAAAGTAGTACCTAACATGCCATATGCCGGCTGTATTTTAGGCGAAATAATGATACCTCCCACAGGGAAACCATTACCCATGCCTTTAGCCATGCTGTAAATATCAGCATCTACACCGGCAAAATCATGCGAGAAGAATTTACCCGTACGGCCGTAACCGCACTGCACGGAATCGGCAATGAAAACGGCATTATACTGGTTGCACAGCGAGCGGATTTTTTGCAGGAAGCCCTCAGGTGCAACCTGGATACCACCTACACCCTGGATGCCTTCAATAATTACCGAAGAAATTTCGTTGTTTTTGAACGCTTCTTCCAGCGCGGCTTCATCGGCCCATGGCAAAAAGATCACGTTATCTGTTTCATTGATCGGGGCAACAATCTTCGGGTTATCGGTTACAGCAACCGCTAAAGAAGTACGGCCATGAAATGATTTGCTGAAAGCAATAACTTTCTTTTTACCATTATAAAAAGAAGCCAGTTTTAAAGCATTCTCGTTAGCTTCAGCACCGGAGTTACACAGGAATAATTGGTAATCTTCTTTACCCGAAACCTTACCTAATTTTTGCGCTAACTCTTTTTGAATAGGAATCTCGATAGAGTTAGAGTAAAAGCCAAGCTTGTGTAATTGATCTTCTAATCTTTTAACATAATGCGGATGGGTATGACCGATAGAAATAACGGCATGACCACCATACATATCAAGGTATTCAGTATCGTGGTTATCGTACACTAAACTTCCTTGTCCTCTTACTATGTTGATCGGATTAATAGGATATACGTCGAATAATTTCATATCGTGTTAAGCTTAAAGCTGAAGGCTTAAGGCCGAAAGCTTTTATTTTCTTAGTGTTTTGATCAGGCTGATAAGCATGGCCTTCACTTCATTAATTAATTTATCTGTTTCCTGGTAAAGGACCTCCTCAACGTAAAGCAAGTCCTTACACATTAACAAGCAATACTCCAATTCGTGAGCTGAACCTAAAGCCTGATCTAAAAAATGAGCGAAGTCACGTTCCGTGTGTCTTCCGCATCCTTCAACTATGTTAAGCGGAATCGAGTATGACGCCCTTTTAGTTTGGCTCATCAAGTCGAATTGCTCACTTCTTGGAAATTTCGGAAGTACAGATTTGTAAACGAACATGTTAAGCGCATGTGCTTTTTTCCAAACCTCGTATTTTTTATAATCCCTCATAATTAAATGCTTTAAGCTTTCAGCCTTCGGCTTTCAGCTCTTCTAAAAGCCGATCGCCTTAAGTCGTAAGCCTGCGCGTTCATCCAGCCCGAACAATAAGTTCATGTTCTGTACTGCCTGGCCGGAAGCACCCTTAAGTAAGTTGTCCATTATGCTGATAATGAATATTTTGTTGTCGTGTTTTTTTACCTGGATAAAGCATTTATTAGTATTTACAATCTGCTTTAAATCGATATTGCGATTGGTGACATGTGTAAACGGATGCCCATCGTAGTAGCTTTGGTAAAGTGCTAATGCTTCTTCCTCGCTCAAATCGCTCTCAGTATAAATTGAAGCAATAATGCCACGGGTAAAATCGCCACGGTAAGGAATAAAATTGATAGCCTTATCAAACCCGGTTTGCAACTGCCTTAACGATTGACCGATCTCATTCAAATGCTGGTGACTGAATGCTTTGTAAACAGAAAGGTTATCATTACGCCAGGTAAAGTGTGAGGTCGGCGATAAACTTTGTCCTGCACCGGTTGAACCTGTTGTAGCAGTAACGTGCACTTCGTTGTTTAGCAAACCTTTTGAAGCCAGTGGAAGTAAACCCAATTGCAAACAGGTAGCAAAGCAACCGGGGTTAGCAATATTAGAGGCTGTTTTAATAGCCTCACGGTTTAACTCCGGCAAGCCATACACAAAACTTTTGCCGTTTAAAGTTGAGTTTTGGTTCAGCCTGAAATCCTGGCTTAAGTCAATGATCTTAACCGAATCGGGGATAGCGTTTGCTTCCAGGAACTTTTTGGCATCACCGTGACCAACGCAAAGGAATAACACGTCAATATCTGTAGATAATTCGGCAGCGAATTTCAGATCGGTATCACCAAACAAGTCGGTATGTACCTGGTAAACATAGTTACCCGCGTTGCTGTTGCTATGAACAAAAGCTATCTCCACGTTAGGATGGTTGATCAGGATCCGGAGCATTTCGCCACCGGTGTACCCTGCTCCGCCAATTATACCTGCACGGATGCCCCCCCCGCCCCCTAAAGGGGGAGCAAAGGAAGACTGATCAATATTTTTATTTAGTTCGCTCATAATTTTAACAATTATTCCCCCTTTAGGGGGTTAGGGGGCTAAATTTATCCGATCATTATTTGTAGATGGATATGAATATAAAATAAACTCGAGGTCGCTCCGGTCGTTATTGCTGATGAAATGCTTTTGTCCCGGATGGATCTCGATACCCTGTTCGGGCTTCAATACGGTAACCTCGCCGTCTATCGAAAATGTAGCACGTCCTTTTAAAATAAAAAATACCTGCGTGGCTTTTTCGTGGTAATGCAATTGTTCGGCAGTGTCTGGTGGCATTAACTCCTGTTTAACAGATAACGCTTCTGTATCAATAAAGGTCCATCCGTGGCAGTCGTCGCCCCAGTTATAGTGCTTTATGCAGTCACCTTTTGAGAATACGCCCCCTCCGCCCCCTAAAGGGGGAACCGGAACGTTGGATTCATTGATTGGATTAGCCATTCTTTCTTTATTGAGCATTTGCTCCCCCTTCAGGGGGCTGGGGGGCGGCATTTACTTTATGATAGATCATTACCTGGTTGCCAAATATTTTGGAGAACCCTTTAACGTCTTCGCCGCTCCAGGCGTTGTTCATTTCTCCATAGCTGCCAAACTTGTTCGACATCAGATCGTATGGTGATTCAATGCCTACTACCTGGAAGCGATATGGGTGTAACTGAACAAATACTTTACCTGTAACGTTTTTCTGAGTATCGGTTAAAAAAGCTTCGATATTGCGCATGATAGGGTCATGAAACTGACCTTCATGCAGCCAGTTGCCATAGAAAGATGATAACTGATCTTTCCATGAAAGCTGCCATTTGGTTAGCACATGTTTCTCTAAAGTATGGTGAGCTTTGATGATCACCATAGGAGCAGCGGCCTCAAAGCCTACACGGCCTTTAATACCGATAATGGTATCACCAACGTGAATATCCCTGCCAATGCCATAAGGCTGAGCAATAGCCTGTAAGGCCTGGATAGCTTTTGTTGGATGATCGTATTTTTCATCACCGATGGCTACCAACTCGCCTTTTTCAAAAGTAAGTACAAGGTCTTTTACTTCAGATGCAGTTACCTGTGTAGGCCATGCTTCTTCTGGCAGGCCAAGGTTTGAGGTCAAAGTTTCTTTACCACCTACCGATGTACCCCAGATCCCTTTGTTGATAGAGTATTTGGCTTTCTCGAAGTTCATATCAACACCATGTTTTTTCAGGTATTCGATCTCTTCTTCGCGGCTTAGTTTCAGGTCGCGGATAGGGGTGATGATCTTTACTTCAGGTACAAGGATGTTAAAGATCATGTCGAAACGCACCTGGTCATTACCTGCGCCTGTACTGCCATGGGCAACAAATTCAGCACCAATTTCTTTAGCGTAGTTAGCAATAGCTGTAGCCTGGCTTACGCGCTCGGCACTTACAGATAGCGGGTAGGTGTTGTTTTTTAATACGTTACCGTAAATTAAAAAGCGTACACATGTATTGTAAAAGTTTTCGGTTTCATCAACCACATGGTGTGATGTAACGCCCATTTTATAAGCGCGTTCTTCAACGCCTTTTAACTCTTCCTCGCTAAAACCGCCGGTATTTACAATAACCGAGTGAACTTCATAACCAAGGTCCTGTGTTAAATAAATACAGCAAAAAGAGGTATCTAAACCTCCGCTATAAGCTAATACTACTTTTTTCTTCATGTTTTTGGTGAGCTTAAAGCTAAAGGCACAAGGCTCAAAGCTTTACTTATCAATTATGGTGATCTGTTTTATTAATTTACAGGTATTAATCTTTTACCTAATTCTTAAACATCATGTTTTATACGTTTCTTTATGGCGTTCTCAATACGCTCAAGCAAAGTCGCTTTGTGCGTAATGCGCTGCATTTTTTCTTCGTATTCTTTCTGTTTTTCGGCAGGATCAAAAAGCATGGCGGTGCACATGCAATTTTTGCGGTTTTTGCTGGTTAAAATGTCAAAGTTTACGCAGCTTTTGCAGCCGGCCCAAAAATTTTCGTCCTGGGTTAGTTCAGAGTAGGTAACCGGCTCGTAACCAAGCTCCGAGTTGATCTTCATTACCGCCAAACCGGTTGTTAACCCAAATATTTTGGCATTAGGGTATTTGGTACGCGATAACTGGAAAATGCGGTGTTTAATAGCTTTTGCCAATCCCGCCTTGCGGAATTGCGGATTAACAATAAGTCCCGAGTTAGCAACAAAGTCGCCATGGCTCCAGGTTTCAATATAGCAGAAACCGGCCCAGGTACCGTCTTTATGCAGGGCTATAACAGCCTTGCCTTCCAGCATTTTATTAGCAACGTATTCGGGCGAGCGTGTAGCTATACCAGTTCCGCGCGCCTTGGCCGATTCGGCCATCTCATCGCAAATCATAGTGGCATAATCTACATGCTGTGCAGTAGCAACCTGAATATCAAAATCTTGTATTGTCATTTAAATAGATAATTACCGTGAAATTAATTGGCTTTATAAGCCTTAAATAATTAGATGGTTTTTTTAAAAAGACGTTTAAAAAACTCTTTTTGTGTGGACAGGAGAAAAATTAATTCAAACCCGTGGCATGTAGGTCCTTCGTCGGAGAGGGCAATTTAAAAAAACAGTTGAACCCAAGGCAGCAGCAACCGGAGCAAAACTTGCTCTTGTAGCGGGCTTATTTAAGCTTGGTGTATTCATTTTTTTGTTGAATTACTGTGTTTTTAATTTGCTGCAAATTAGGCTATAAAATTTTATTTATACAAGAAAAAAATGTGATTATTTGTTGGTTGATGAATGGTTGATTAAGTTTATTGAGTGAGTGTTTGGTTTGTTGTTGTAACTCGCAGATTTACAGCAATAACTATTCACCTAATCAACCCAATCAACCGTTCACCTCCCTGCCACAATATCATTGATGATCATATCAGCATGAACGCGGGAGTTTTCGATGAACCAAAGATGGGTATCAAGGCCGCCGCAAACCACGCCTGCAAGGTATAAACCAGGCATATTTGTTTCCATGGTTTCGGGGTTGTATTGGGGGATGAATTTATCTTCAGAAAGTATAATGCCAAGCTTTTTCAGGAACTCAAAGTTCGGTTTATAGCCTGTCATTGCCATTACAAAATCATTGGGAATGGTGATCAAGCCTTCCGGGGTTTGAATATCGACTTCATTTTCGCGGATGGCCTCGAGGTTTGAATTGAAATAGGCTTTAATGCTGCCTTCTTTGATGCGATTGATGATATCCGGCCGTACCCAGTATTTAACCCGGTTGCTCACTTCGCTGCCGCGGATCACCAGTGTTACCTCGGCCCCTTTACGGTAGGTTTCCAGGGCCACATCAATAGCCGAATTGCTTGAGCCAACTACCACCACTTTTTGCAGGGTATAATAATGAGGGTCCTGGTAGTAGTGTTTCACTTTAGGCAGGTTTTCGCCGGGGATATTGAGGTTTACCGCAATATCATAAAAGCCGGTTGAAAGGATCGCTTTTTTAGCCTGGTAGGTTGCTTTTTTTGTGGTTATGCTGTAAAAGCCATTTTCCGGCTTCACTTCAGTAACTTCTTCAAAAAGATGAATGGGCAGGTTATTTGAAAGTGCTACGCGGCGATAATATTCCAAAGCATCATTGCGGGTAGGTTTGTTATGTACGGTAACAAAGGGAACGCCGCCGATCTCCAATTTTTCAGATGTGGAAAAAAACGTCATGGTAGCGGGATAGTTGTACAATGAATTTACAAGCGTGCCTTTTTCGACAATTACGAAACTTAAACCGGCTTTTTGAGCAGCAAGTCCGCAAGTTAAACCTATCGGGCCACCGCCAATAATGAATATATCGAGCATTTTATGTACTTTATGAAATTTAAGAAATCATGAACCTGTACAGGTTCGGGCATGTTTGCCGGTGCGGCAAAAATAAGAAAATAAAAAAGGGTAAGCTACTTTTATCGCGCCGCTCAACTCTCTACCCTTGCTGCGTTCCCACCCTGGGGGAGTTCAAGAGGAGCTGGCCGTAAAAGACTTACCCCGGCGCAAATATAGAAAAAGGTAGCGTTTATGGTTAAGAAAATGTTAAAAAAGGCTTATCTGTTGATTTATAGAGGGATAATTTGTAATTTGCCTTGCTATTGCCAGGTTATCGTACTTCGTTAATGTGTTTTCATCGCCCCGAAATTCAAATTCGCGATAAGTTTTGGCATGTTGATCAAGATCCAGCAGCAGATTTTTCAAAATAGTAAGCCGGTTAACAACAAATTTTGCCTTCATTTCCCTTTTTTGAAAATAGGGCCAAAGCAGGTTAAATTGTTCCGGCGTTAGAGCTCTCGCGATGGTAATATGAGGTACGGTGCTGCTATCGCCAACAATACCCTTCAGTAGTTTAAGCCAGTATTTATTTTGTTCGGTGAGTTTAAGCCGGGCAAAAATGGTTTTATTATAGTCGTTACTCTCATTAAAACAATCAAACCCATCTATTTCAAAAATAGCGGGAGGCAGCAAACTAAGTTTACGGCTCAAAAACGAGAAACCCTGAACATCCACATCAAGCGGTTTGCGCGGATAATTGTTTATAGTAATATGTGCCCGTGCATGCATGCTGGGATAATTACCGATAACACGTTTTGCTTCGCTTTTTAATTTTCGGATCATAACATCTACATGATCAGGTATCGGGAGGATAAAATGATAAAATGCGTAGTCCATGATTTTTAAATTTTAAATGAATAAATTGATCTGATCAGGGTCGCCGGCTTTAAGCAGTTCCAGTTCATCGCGGGTATAACCAGGGCCGGTCATGTTTTTAAATTCAAAAGTTTTAAACTTATCCCATTTGGCAAAGGCGTCAAGTGTATCGCGTTTCAATATGGTAAGTTTTTTGATCCAAAAAGGCTCCACCAGTTTTTTATGCTTAAAATGCGGCCAAAGTGTGTCGAAATCTTTTTCGGCAATATCACGCACAACCGTTATATGTGGGATAAGATTCTTTTTAATGCGCAGCTTCTTTTTTAAGGTGTTAAACCATTCGTCGGTAGCGGGTGTTGCGCGGATGTTGGCATAAATGGTCATGCGGCTGTGCAAGTGGGTAAAATGATAAAAACCATCCATATGCAGCAATACCGGTGGCATGGTATTCAGGGCCTGTTCCATCAATTCCAGGTTTTTATCGGCCATAAAGGGCTTTTGTCTCTCCAGGTGTTGTATAGAGATATGAGCAGGCGAATCCATGCTTTTGTAACTGCCGATGAGCCTCGCCGATGCTTTTTTGTAACGCGCAATCTCATGCTTCACCGCGTCGGGAGGTGATAATAACAGCAGGTAATCTTCATATATACTCATTTGCTTCACAATTTCTATATGTCAAATATGCTAATAAAATTAGCAAAATACAAAAAATATTAGCATTTTTGGTATGTGGAAGTTAAACGTCATATTGTACACATTGATCTTGATTCGTTCTTCGTTTCGGTAGAGCGGAAGTTTCATCCTGAACTGATCGGTAAGCCTGTGATCATAGGGGGCTCGGCCGAAAGGGGAGTTGTGGCTTCCTGCAGTTATGAGGCGAGGGCTTTTGGTGTGCATTCGGCTATGCCTACCCGGCAAGCTTTAAAGCTTTGTCCGCATGCCATTCTTATTCGCGGTTCGCACGGGCGCTATGGCGAAGCCTCACGCGAGGTTACGCAGATCATTCACGATACGGTGCCCCTGTATCAAAAAACATCGGTTGATGAGTTTTATATAGATTATACCGGGATGGACCGCTTTTTTGATTGCTACCATGAGGCCACCAAACTTAGGCAGAAGGTAATCAAAGAAACAAGCCTGCCTATATCCTTCGGTATGGCATCGGGTAAAACGATAGCAAAAATGGCTACCAACCAGGCCAAGCCCAACGGACAAATGTTTGTAAAGCATGGCGATGAGCTGAAGTTCCTGGCGCCGCTTAACATTGGTAAGATACCCGGCCTGGGCGAAAGTACCCGCAATAAGTTATATCAATACGGCATCGAAAAAATAGGTGATCTGCAACGTACCAATATCCGTTTCCTGGAAACTGTTTTTGGCAAATACGGGCATTCGCTTTGGGAAAAAGCCAATGGTATCGATCATAGCGAAATCGTTCCGCATTCCGACAGGAAATCCATCAGCACCGAGCATACTTTCCATACTAATGTGTCTGATCACCGCACACTTGAAACTACTTTAGTATCCATGACCGAAGAACTATCGTCCAAATTACGACGGGAAAACAAGCTTTCATCATGCCTGGCTATTAAGTTGCGATACGGTAATTTTGAAACCCATACCCAACAGCAAAAGATAGCGCTAACCGCGGCAGAACATATCCTGATTCCCGGTGTAAAAAACCTGCTTAAAATGGCCTGGGACCAGCATCGGCCCATCAGGTTGATAGGTGTGCGGTTGAGTGATCTTTGTACGGGCAGTTACCAGATCAACCTGTTTGAGGATAATGAGGAACGCATCAAGCTTTACCAGGCCATGGATCAGATCAATTTCAAGTTTGGCGATAAAACCATCTGCCGGGCTGCCGGAATGGAAATTGGTACAAGGAATTTTAATCCGTTTATGCGCGGCTGAGACCCCCCTCTAAATCTCCCCCGAGGGGGAGACTTTGTTTAAAGCCCTCCCCAAGGGGAGGGTTGGGTGGGGTTTTCAACCAATGGTCAAAGGTTTTTTACCATTGGTCAAAGTAATTTTAAGGGGCGATGGGTTGTGACTTCTTTTGATAAAAAAAGAAATCATGGAAACCACACAACGTCAAACCTACCTCGATTGGCTGAGGATCTTATCCATATTGGGGGTGTTAGTTTTTCATTCGGCAATGCCTTTTGTTGCTGAGGATGGCTGGCACATCAAAAACCACGAAACCAGCAATCTGATGATGGAATCGAATCATTTTTTGCACCTTTTTCGCATGCCGCTGCTCTTTTTTATTTCAGGTACCGTGAGTTACTACATGATGCAGCGGCGTTCTACACTCAGTTTCATCGGTTTGCGTTTCCGCCGTCTTTTTATTCCGCTTTTGGTGGGCATGTTCATCATTGTGCCGCCGCAGATCTACATGGAACGATTGGCCAATGGCTACAAAGGCTCATTCCTGGATTTTTATCCCAGTACATTTAACTTTCAACCATACCCCAAAGGTAATTTCAGCTGGCACCACCTTTGGTTTATCGCCTACCTGTTTCTTTATGACCTCATCTTCGCGCCTTTATTTGCCTGGATGATCTCGCCCAAAAGCAATGGTTTTAAACAAAAGCTTGCCATTTTGGCCCGGGGAAAATGGGTTTATTTATTGATGCTGCCAGGAATCCTGTGGTTTACCTTCACCAGCTGGGACCTGCCCGAAACCAACGACCTGATCCATGATGGCAGTTACTTTGTTTACTGGCTATTATTTTTGCTGGCAGGTTTTGTTTGTATCCTTCAACCTAAACTGATGGACAGTCTTGAGCGCAACCGTCGTTTTGCCTTAACCATAGGGTTTTTAAGCCTGATGACATGGGAAGTCATGCGCTGGAACGGTATCGAACCATTGCATCCTCACTGGCCTTTTCAAAATATCGCTTTTTCGTATGCCTTTACTGCCTTAAGGCCAACTATTGCCTGGGGATGGGTGCTTGCCCTGGTAGGATATGGCAAGCATTATTTTAACCGGACCCATCATGTGCTCAATTATTTAAACCAGGCGGTATATCCTTTTTACATATTGCACCAAACCGTTATTGTGTTAATTGCCTATTACATTGTGCAAACGCAAAATGAAAGCATCCTATCAAAATATATTTATACGGTGGGTATTACCTTTTTTGTAACGGTGCTTACCTATCATTTGTTGGTACGCCCTTACGCTTTAACCCGGTTTTTATTCGGTATGAAACCAAAGGAAAAACTCAAAACTGTGCGGAGCCCGGAGATAGTAGATACAAAACCCGAACCTATTCTTTCTGCCTTAAATTTGTAATTTGCTGATATGAAATTCTTCAGGAAGTACATTTTTCCGGCACTGTATGGCCTACTGGTTTATTTTACCATCAGGCTATTGCATGATACTGACATTGGTCAGCATTTTTGGGAAAGGGATTTTTATGTTAATGGCATTGAAATGGCCTGTTCAATATTGGTGGGCTATTTGGCAATCTATATTTTTGAACGGCTTTTTAAATACTATGACAGGCGCCGGACTGCTCAGCTATCCTACGGGGCCGTAGTGCGGGAGTTGGCCATATTGGTGGGAGCAAACCTGGTGTTAGTAAATGCAATATTTGTTCCGATGGTCATGGCTCTGCACGTAAGCCAGGGCATAGATGAGCTAATACCCTGGGCAGATGTGGCCGATATTAATATGATCCCCACTTTGTACGCTATTGTTTATTATGGAATTGCACGTAGCAGTACCTGGCTAAAGGCTTATGTAAATAATAAGATGCAACTGGAAAAGTTAACCAATGACCAGCTGGAAACTGAATTGAAGTTTCTAAAAGCCCAATATCATCCGCATTTTTTATTTAATGCCCTGAATACTATTTATTTCCAGATGGATGAAGATGTGCCCGGCGCAAAAAAGAGTACCGAGTTACTATCGAGCCTGTTGCGCTATCAGCTTTATGACCAACACCAGCAAGTGCCCGTTAAGCAGGAGCTGGAGTATCTTGAAAATTATATCCGCCTGCAGCAGATCAGGGCAAGCAGCAAAATGCAGCTCAGTGTTAATTTTGAAGGATGTTTAACGGATCAGCTCATCTATCCCCTGCTTTTACTGCCCCTGGTCGAAAACGCCTTTAAATATATAGGCGGTGAATATAAAATAGCCATTGAAGGGTGCATTATTGACAATAGATTTGTTTTTAAAGTTTATAACGATGTGCCCGCCAATATGAAGGCTCCCGATAATTACAGCGGTATTGGTTTGGAAAACTTAAGCCGCAGATTGCAATTGCTGTATCCGGATAGACATAAACTAATCGCGGGCCGCGAAGAAGATCACTACACAGCAGTACTTGAATTGAATATATAAAAGATGGCATTAATTAGCTGCATTATTACCGACGATGAACCCTTTGCCCGTAAGGGCCTGGAAGGCTATGTTAAAAAAGCTGGCTTTTTCGACCTGAAAGCGCAATGTGAAGACGCTATGGAATTAGGAGCGTTGTTAGCGCAGCAACCTGTAGACCTGCTGTTCCTGGATATCCAGATGCCGCATTTAACCGGCGTTGAATTTATTCGTTCGCTGCCTAACCCGCCAAAAGTGATTTTCACTACCGCGTTTAAAGAATACGCTACTGATGGTTTTGACCTGGATGTGCTCGACTATCTCCTTAAACCTATACCGTTTGAGCGCTTTATGAAGGCAGCTTTTAAAGCTAAGGATTACTTTGATTTAAGGAACAATACAGATAGTGTAGATTATCTGTTTGTTAAAAGCAATGGAAAGCTCGAGAAGATAATTTTTGACGAAGTGTTGTTCATTAAAGGTATGGAAAACTATGTAGAGGTTTATACCCCGGCGCGTAAGATCATAACCCACAGTACCCTGCGGGCCTTTGCCGAAAAACTGCCGCAGCGTAAATTTATGCAAACCCATAAATCATACATCGTTGCCAACAATAAGATCACATCTATAGAAGGGAACATGCTGCATATAGGCACGTTTGAGGTACCGATCAGCAGGCAGCTCAAAGACCAGGTAATGCATGTCCTGATTAATCAGTCGAGATAATCATCACGTTTTAAATAATTAAGATCAGAAATTGTCACACGAATTGCTTTTTTATGTTTGCCACAATTAATCGAATTGCACGAATTTTTCAATAACGCAAATTTGAAATTCGTGCAATTCGATTAATTCGGAAAATTAGTGTGGAAATTTTTTATTTGTGCGCTTCTCCCCAGCATACATTTTTAGCGTGATTTCCCTGTGTATAATTAAAACTATTTTGTAATATGCATTTATTCTACGTTGCATTACTTACAAAACCTCATGGGCGGCAAAAAACTGTTCAACGCTTTATCTCTTTTTTTAACGGCAGGCTTTTGCTTAGCCGGCAATATTTCATATGCTCAAACCCCTGCTGATAGTGTCAAGCTGGCCATCGAGCCATCTTATAATAATGTAAGCGGTACCCACCAA
This sequence comes from Mucilaginibacter sp. Mucisp73, assembly GCF_059491465.1. NCBI lineage: Bacteria > Pseudomonadati > Bacteroidota > Sphingobacteriia > Sphingobacteriales > Sphingobacteriaceae > Mucilaginibacter > Mucilaginibacter sp. Mucisp73. The sequence goes on from NZ_CP168507.1 coordinate 1,921,727, forward strand.
TTTTTTTTAGGCGATAATTACCGTAAGCTTTGGGCGACGCCGGTGACACTGCCGGTATTTCATCTTACCTTCGAAAAGGGTGGACTTAAAATACTGCAAAGAGGCGGGGGCAAACAAACAAAATCATTACGCCTTCAGGATCCTACGGGCCAGCAATGGGTACTGCGCACCATTCAAAAGTATCCTGAAAAAGGCCTGCCTGTTGATCTGCGGCCAACGGTAGCCAAAGATATCCTGCAAGATCAGGTATCGGCCGCACATCCATTCTCGGCACTCACAGTACCGCCGCTCGCCGAAGCGCTCGGGGTTCCGCATTCTAATCCTAAAATTGTTTACGTGCCCGATGATCCTGCTTTTGGCGAGTATCAAAAGGATTTTGCCAACCAGGTTTTTTTATTTGAAGAACGTGAACCGCTCGATGCCGAAAAAACTGATAACACCGAAAAAGTACAGCGCAAACTGCAGGATGATAATGATAACCGGGTTGACCAGAAGATTGTGTTGCGCGCCCGACTGCTTGATATGCTTTTAGGAGATTGGGACAGGCACGAAGACCAGTGGCGCTGGGAAAAAATAGATGGTAAGCATGAAACCGTTTACGAGCCCGTTCCGCGCGACCGTGACCAGGTGTACTATAAAACTTCGGGCGTATTGCCCTGGATAGTAGCACATCAATGGCTTAAATCAAAATTTCAGGGTTATAGTGACGAGATCAGGGATATCAATGGATGGAATTTCAATGCCCGCTATTTCGACCGCTATTTCCTGAACCAATTGAGCGAAGACGATTGGAAAGAACAGATAGCCTATGTGCAAAGCAAACTGACCGATGCCCTGATCAAAAAAGCGGTGCATTTAATGCCCGATACCATCTACAAACTTTCGGGGCCTGAGATCATCAGCAAAATGATAGCGAGGCGTAACATCCTGCAAAAACAGGCACTCGAATATTATAAATTCATCTCCATATATGTAGATGTACCAGCGAGTGATAAAACGGACAAATTTACTGTGGCTCATGAAACTAATGGTGACATTACGCTTACTATAAATAAGATAAAGAAAGACGGCAGCGTTGATAAAGTAACCTACCAGCGTACATTTAAACCGGATGTTACCAAAGAGATCAGGATGTATGGTTTTGCTGGTGATGACTTTTTTGCTGTAACAGGTTCAACGCCATCGCCCATAACCGTGCGAATGATAGGTGGGGAGGGGATGGACACCTTTGCGGTTGACAGCAGTTTAAATAACAGGGGCAGAACTTATATTTATGACCGTTCGGATCAAAAAAATGTACTTCCTCCTTCATCGCTGGCTAAAAACCGTACATCAACAGACACGGCGGTAAATAGCTATGATAAAACTGCCTTTAAGTTCGACAGGTTTGAGCCAATTATCCTGGCCAATTACAGCAATGATATCGGTATTTTACTGATTGGTGGTTTCTCGTACGAGCGGCACGGCTTCCGTAAGGAACCCTATGCTTTTCGCGAAGAGTTTTTGACGAATTATTCATTGGGGCGTAAATCATTTTTGTTTACTTACACTGCCGACTGGAAAAAAGCAATCGGTGAAAACGACCTGAAGATCAACCTGCTTTCGCGCGGGCCAAGCAACCTGAGCAATTTTTTCGGAATTGGGAATAACACCGTTTTTGAAAATAAGGACGACAGGAAGATCTCCTACTATCGTAATCGCTATGACTATGTTACCGGCGACGTTTCCCTGCACCGCAGTTTTGGAAACCTACATGTAAGCGCCGGCATTGCGGGCCAATTTTACAACAGCAAAGCATCAAACAATACCGAACGATTTTTGAATGGATATAATGCCGCGTCTCCGGATGAGAAGGTATTTGGCACTAAGGTCTACGGCGGCTTAACAGCTAATGCAACTGTAGATACCCGGAATAAACTTATCATCCCAACACAAGGCATTTTGTGGACAACCACTGCAAGCGGCTTTAGTGGAGGCGGTTCGGGCAGCCATAACATGTACGGACAACTATTATCTGAGTTTAGTTTTTATTTAAATCCCGACAGGGATTCGGTATTGGTTATAGCCAACCGCACCGGCCTGGGTACTACGGTAGGGAACGCAGCATATTTTCAGCAGATGAAATTAGGCGGCTCGCAAAATTTCAGGGGATTTCATACCAACAGGTTTACCGGACGTACCATGGCATATAATAATCTTGAACTTCGGTTGAAAGTGCTTGATTTTACATCATACCTGTTGCCGGGCTCATTGGGTTTAATCGGTTTTAATGATGTAGGCAGGGTATGGGTGCCCGGTGAATCTTCGGACAGGTGGCATGATGGTTATGGTGGTGGCCTTTACATTATACCCGCTCAATTGGTGTTGATTGAAGCGGTAATGGGCTTTTCAAAAGAAGGGTCATTACCTTATATATCTGTTGGATTTAGGTTTTAGATGATGAAGCGCCCGTTCAGGCGTCCACGCTTGAATGATTTTTTTGCAGGAGCGTCCACGCTCCCGGTTAAATGTTAAGCGTGGACGCTTAACATGATATGGGTTCAAGCGGAGGACGCTTGAACCTACGAAGAGCTTTAGCTAAATTAACTTCATTTTTTGGTGGCTCCGTTCTGTCAGTACTTTTTGGCTAATTTTAAGTTTGAGCAAAAAATCTAGAAAAACAACCAAAAAATCACCAAAAAACAGCGGGAATAAAGCGCTATTTGAAATGCATGTTTTTTATTCTTAAAAGTTTTATTCATTGATTATCAGTTATTAGTGGTGTTTCGGGCGGTGTATTAAATTATTGATTTTCAGCTTGTTTTATTTTTAAGGTGTTTCGTGTTTTTATACTCAAAAAATGGAACAGTTAAAAAACGTCGTCTGCATGATTTCATTTTTTTATGGAGAATGGCGATTTTGGGACAGGCTCTTTTTTACAATTCTCCCATAAAAATAATTATACTATCAGTCCCATAGATTACCCGCTTTTATATATTTGCATATGAATCACCTCATAGCACCATCTATCTTAGCGGCCGATTTTGCCAACCTGCAACGCGATATCGAAATGATCAACAATAGCGAAGCCGACTGGATCCACGTTGATATTATGGATGGCATGTTTGTTCCAAATATCTCCTTCGGTTTCCCGGTTGTAAGCGCGGTAAAAAAACACGCGACTAAGCCGCTTGACGTACACCTGATGATAGTCGACCCGGATCGTTACCTGAAAGCGTTTAAAGACGCGGGTGCTGATAGCATTACCGTGCACCAGGAAGCTTGTCCGCATTTGCACCGTACTGTTCAGGTAATTAAACAATTGGGTTGCAAAGCCGCAGTTGCTATTAACCCGGCAACGCCTATTTTTTTATTGGAGGATATTGTTGCTGATCTGGATATGGTTTTGATCATGTCAGTTAACCCCGGCTTTGGCGGACAGCATTTTATTGAAAATACCTATAAAAAGATCAAAGAACTCCGGACACTAAGTGCCGAAAAAAATCCTGGGCTGTTAATTGAGATTGACGGTGGGGTGGATGCCAACAATATCACCAAACTGATAGAAGCAGGAGCAAATGTGTTTGTTGCAGGCACTTCCGTGTTCTCGTCGGCCAACCAGGTGGCCGCAATTTCAAAACTCAAACATCCCTAAAAGTTATTATAATGATAATAATTAAACCTGCCCTGTGGGGTTAGTTTAATTATTTGCAATCAAAAGCCCGTTTGTTGATTAATTGTATATTTTTTCAAAAAATGTAAATAATGTCTATATATTTTGTCAAATTAATTAACTTCGGCCCAACAAAATACAAACTTCCTAATAGTGTATTTAGAACCTACAATTCGTTAATATTATGAAACATAATTTTGGTGCCGGACCTGGCATTCTACCACACGAAGTTTTAAAGCAAGCTTCAGAAGCAGTTATTGATTTTAATGGTACTGGACTCTCTTTGCTTGAAATTTCGCACCGATCAAAAGAGTTTGAGGCCGTTTTAGACGAAGCTGTTAGCCTGGTAAAAGAATTGTTCAACGTTCCTGAAGGTTATTCGGTATTGTTTCTGCAAGGCGGCGCCAGCACCCAATTTGCTTTGGCTCCTTACAACCTGTTACCAGAAGGCGGCAAAGCTGCTTATGTGGAAACCGGTGTTTGGGCTAACAAAGCTTTAAAAGAAGCCAAATATTTTGGCGAAGTACAAATTGTAGCTTCATCAAAAGAGGCCAACTTTACTTACATCCCTAAGGATTTTGAAATCCCGGCTGATGCTGCTTATATTCACATTACTTCTAACAATACCATTTACGGTACGCAGTTACAGGAGTTCTTTAAATCGCCAATTCCGGTGGTTTGCGATATGTCGTCAGATATTTTCAGCCGCGTGGTTAACGTTGCCGATTTTGGTTTGATTTATGCCGGTGCTCAGAAAAATATGGGTCCTGCAGGTGTTACTTTGGTTATTGTTAAGGATGACCTGCTTGGTAAAACCGGTCGCAAAATCCCTGCAATGTTCAACTACCAAACTCAAATTGAAGGTGGTTCAATGTATAATACCCCACCGGTATTTGCTATCTACGTATCAATGCTTACCCTTAAATGGTTAAAAGCAAAAGGCGGCGTGCCGGCAATTGAGCAGGAAAACATTACCAAAGCACGTGTGCTTTACGAAGAAATTGACCGCAACCCATTGTTCAAAGCAGTGGCCGCCGTTGAAGACCGTTCAAAAATGAACGTTTGCTTCGTAATGGAAAATCCTGAATTGGAAAAACCATTCCTGAAACTTGCTGAAGAACGCGGTATAGTAGGTATCAAAGGCCATAGGAGCGTAGGTGGTTTCCGCGCCTCAATTTACAACGCATTACCAATAAGCAGCATCTATGTGCTGATTGACGTAATGCAGGAATTTGCTGAAAAGAATAAGTAGCCCCCTAACCCCCTAAAGGGGGAACAACAATTTTAAATAATTACCCCCGGCCTTAAAGATGTGGAATAATCACTCCCCCTTTAGGGGGCCGGGGGGCAAAACTTTAGACATGATCAAAATATTAGCTAATGACGGTATCGACCCGATAGGTAAAAAAATGCTGGAAGATGCCGGCTTTTTCGTTGATACCAACAATATCCCACAGGACGAGCTTCCTGAAAAATTGAAAAACTATGATGCTATTACCGTACGTAGCGCTACTAAAGTACGTAAGGCATTAATCGACGCTACACCTAACCTGAAACTGATCGGTCGCGGTGGTGTAGGTGTTGATAATATTGACGTTGACTATGCCAAAGAAAAAGGTATCGGTGTTTACAATACCCCGGCATCATCTTCATTATCAGTTGCTGAACTTGTATTTGCCAGCTTATTTGGTTCAGTACGTTTTTTACCTGATAGCAACCGCAAAATGCCGGTTGATGGCGGTACTAAATTTAACGACCTGAAAAAAGCTTATGCTAAAGGCGTTGAGCTTCGCGGTAAAACTTTAGGTATCGTAGGTTTTGGTCGTATCGGCAGGGAAGTAGCTAAAATAGCTATCGGTGTTGGTATGGATGTTTTAGCTTACGACCTTTTTGATTTTAACCCCGAGTTGGATCTTGTTTTAGGCGGTGGTATCACTGTTAAAGCATCTGTTAAAAAATCTACTCTTGATGAGATCATCACTACTGCAGATTTCATTACCCTGCACACTCCATTTATAGACAAAGCTCTTTTTGGTGCTGAGGAATTGGCTAAAACTAAAAAAGGTGTTGGCCTGGTAAATATCTCACGCGGTGGTTTAATTGATGAACTTGCTTTGGTTGACGCTTTAAACAGCGGCCAGGTTTCATTTGCAGCACTTGACGTGTTCGACAATGAGCCAACCCCTCGTGCTGAGATCTTAACCCATCCAAAAATTTCCCTGACCCCACACATTGGTGCTGCTACCAGTGAGGCCCAGGAAAGGATCGGTGTTGAGCTTGCAAGCTTGATTATTGAGCATTTTAAAAAAGCATAACACGAATTTGCTCTAATTAGAGCGAATTACACGAATGCAAACTATAAAACAAACGGCACGAATTGATGAAATTCGTGCCGTTTGCTTTATATATCTTATGTAATTGCGGGCGTAGCACGGCAATCGCATGCTGTACAAGGTGGATAATCTTTCCGTTGCCGACCACCGCCGCGGGTTTAGCGCAGCGTAACCCGTGGCAGATATTACTTATAATTTGTGTAATTCGCTTTAATCCGGGGTCTTCGTGTTATATAATATACGAAACACCTTTCTCCGGTAAAGTCACTACATAACCTTCTTTCTCCAAGTCATCGGCCAATAGCTTCATACTTTCACCTTCGCCATGAACCAGGAATATGTGTTTGAGCTTTGCTTTATCAATGGCTTTTACGGTATTCATCAGGTCGTCGTGATCGCCGTGGGCGCTTAACACGTCGGTTTGTTTAATGGTAGCGTAAACGGCCAGTTCACGGTCTTTAATGTGGACTATAGAATCTCCCCGCAATAAACGATGGCCTAATGTTCCTTTGGCGCAATAGCCAATGAACAGGATAGTGGCATAATAGTTTTGAATGTTATAAAAAAGGTGGTCCTGGATGCGGCCACCCTCAAGCATCCCTGCGGATGAGATGATGATGCAGGGTTCCCAATAATTGGAGATCTGCCGGCTATCCTTTAGTGTTTCTACGTAAGTGAGGTTATCAAACTCAAATTCATCGCCACGTTTTTGGTAAAATTCCTGTGCTTCCTGGTTAACCTGATTATGGAATTTCCTGAATACTTCGGTAGCCTGGGTAGCCATCGGACTATCAACAAAAACTTTAACCGGCGGCAGTAAACCAGTGCTAAAGATCTTGTTCAACATATAAACCAAAGATTGTGTACGCCCGATGCTGAATGCCGGGATAATTAAACGGCCCTGCTCTTTAATACACGCTTTTTCAATAACCTCTATCAGGGTTTGCTCAACGGATTTGTCCTTACTGTGGTAGCGGCCGCCATAAGTTGCTTCCGAAACCAGAAAATCAACAGGAGGGAGGGGCTGCGGATCATTCAAAACAGGGTAATTCTTCCTGCCAATATCACCTGTAAAAGCGATGGATTTTTCTTCGCCTTTATCATTTACTTTAAATACCGCTGCGGCCGCACCTAACAGGTGACCAACAGGTACTAAAGTTAGCTCGATATCGCCGGTGATCTTAAACGGTTTGTTGAATCCTATGGTAACGAAGCGCTCTACTGTGTCCATAACATGCTTTTGCATGTATAGGGGCTGTGAGTGGGTGTTAAATTTGCCTCTGCCGCGTTTATGGTGACCGCCCTTGCTTGCCGCTTTGCGCATGAATATGTTTACAGAATCGAGCAGCAATAATTCAGTCAGGTCTGCCGTGGGAGGGGTGCATAAGATCTGCCCCTCAAAACCTAGGCGGATCAGGGTAGGCAGGTTGCCCGAGTGGTCGATATGAGCGTGGGTAAGTACTACCACGTCAATGTCTTCGGGCCGAAAAGGAAAGTTTTCGTTAGATATGATACTGCGGTCCTTTTCATAATCAAGTCCACAATCCACTAAAATTTTATATTGTCCAACCTCGAGCAAATGCATGCTCCCGGTTACCTGCCGGGCCGCCCCGTGTATAGTTAGTTTCATTGTTATAAGTGATACCTGTGCTAAAGCGGGTATCGATAATTATATTACGTTGTAAGTAATCTTCAGTTTGTGAATATAACGGTTTACACCCGCTTTATTGCGAGTGTAAACGTATTAATGCTTTATAAGTTTAGTTATAAACCAATAAGTTTTAAGGAGTGTTACTAAGCCTGGTTGCTTTCAAACTGAAGCTGGCTTAAGTATTTATAAAGGCCTTGTTCGTTGCCAATAAGTTCCATATGGCTGCCGCTTTCTACTATATGGCCTTTTTCAAGTACGATGATCTTATCTGCTTCGCGAATAGTTGACAGACGGTGAGCTATGATGATCGACGTACGATCTTTCATTAATTCCTCAAGCGCCTCCTGTACAAGGCGTTCCGACTCAGAGTCTAACGATGATGTAGCCTCGTCAAGTATCAATATCGAAGGGTTTTTTAGCAATGCCCTGGCAATGGCGATCCGTTGCCTTTGTCCGCCTGAAAGTTTAACACCACGCTCACCCACAACGGTTTCATAGCCTTCTGGGAAGGAAGATATAAATTGATGGGCGTTAGCGCGTTTGGCAGCCTGGATGATATCTTCTTTTGAGGCATTTAAACGACCGTAGGCAATGTTTTCCATAATGGTGCCCCCAAACAACAATACATCCTGCGGAACAATGGCTACCTGGTTACGGATATCGGTAAGAGAATAGTTATCTGCTGGCTTGCCATCAAATAAGATGTTGCCGTTTTGTGGGTGATAAAACTGCAGGATTAATGAAGCCATGGTTGATTTTCCCGAACCGCTTGGCCCAACAATAGCAACACGCTGCCCTGCATCAGCATTAAAAGAAATGCCTTTTAATACAGTTATTTCCTGCCGTGAAGGGTATGCAAATACCACATTGTCAAAAGCAAGGTCGCCTTTAATGGGTTGTTTAATGCCATTTTCGCTTTCAATAATCGAAATATCTTCGCCCTGTTCGTGAAGGATTTCCAGTACACGTTCGCTGGCGCCAACCGCTTTTTGCAAATTGGCGTACAGATCTGGAAAGCTACCCATAGCGGCGCCTACAAATATCGAGTACATGATAAAAGTAGTAAGGTCGCCAACATATATTTCATGATTGGCCACCAATACCGAGCCGTACCAGATTACACCAACAAAGGTGCCGAACAAGCAGAATACGATGAATGAGGCAAAGGTACCCCTGAATTTTGCACCCCTAACAGCGATGTTAACCACCTTGCGCAGAATTTTATCGTAACGATTAGCCTCGTAAGCTTCGTTAACAAAAGCTTTTACGTTGGCAATGCCTTGCAGTGTTTCCTCAACTATGGTATTTGATTCGGCTAATTTGTCCTGCGCCTCACGTGATAGCTTACGGATATACCTTCCGAAGAATACAGCGAATGCAACCAGGAATGGCAATATAGCTAATAGCGCAAATGTAAGTTTGATAGACACGATGGCCAGTAAGGTAGTGCTGCCTATCATGATCACCAACTGGCGGATCATTTCGGCAAAAGTGGTGGTCAACGTATCCTGGATTTGGGAAAGATCGGCAGAGATACGGCTGTTCAATTCACCAACCCTGCGGTTGGCAAAAAAGTTCATGGGTAGGGTAATGAGCTTAAAATAGGTATCACGCCTGATGTCGGCTAAAGATTTTTCGGCCACCTGCACAAACCAAACCACCCTAAAAAAAGACACAAAAGCCTGTGCAAATAATATAATAAAACCCATGATGGCAATGGCATTTAAGCCATGCGGCAGGTACTTGTATTTATAAATGCCTTGTGCTGCATCAATCAATGCGCCCAGAATGGCGGGGAATGCCAAGCCTACCAGGCTTGACAGAAATAGGAAAACTAATCCGGCTATGAATTTAACCCGGTAAGGTTTTAAGTAAGTGAGCAGTTTAGCTACGTTGCGCAGGCTGCTCCGGTTTATTTTTGCTTTAGGTAATTCTGCTTCGGCCTTGCTGCCACTGTTCAGTCGTCCTCTTGCCATGTATGCGTTTGAATGTTATAAGCCGCGAATTTACGCTTTAACACGGTTCTTTTTAACAAGCAGAAATAAAATTGACGCAATCATGAAAAGTATCACTACTACAAATATGTTTTGCCGGGTTTTGAAGTGTTCTTCTGAATTGTTTAACTGTTGTTTAAGATGCGCATTTTGTTGCCTTAACCTGTTAATTACCTGTATATAACCGGCAGCTGTAGTTTCTGCCTCCTTGCTGTGACTTTGGATCCGTCTTTGCTGAAAATCACGGTATTCAAGCAGGATCTTGAGCTCTTTAAAAATTGCATCGTCTGTTTTGGCGATATCCATCAGGATACCGGCCGAACGTCGGACATCACCTTTGGTTTGAAAGCCGAAAATGCCGGTATGCTGGCCAAGGCTTTGGTCATATTGCCCGAATTTTTGTTTACGGGCCGCCAGCATATTATTTATTTTTTTACGCTGAAGCTGGTAAGCTACAGAATCGGAGTTAACAGGGCTTTGGGCCGATGCCCAACCGGTTGTTATCAAGCAAAATAAAAAAAGCAGTACAGTTTTTTTCATTTATATAAATACCTTATTGAAATTCAATAATCACCTTATCATTCAGGTTCAGGCCCAGAAGGCCACTTGCATTGCCTTTATTTATGGCAATTTCCAAATGGTCGCTGATACCAAACAAACAAAGTTTTTCGCCAACGGGTACTTCATTATAATGCCAGCTTAAATGGTTTATGGTTTCGTTGCGCTTAAAATTGAGCACAAAACGCCTGCCTTGCTGCACACTGTTAAAAAACTCCTTGGTTATATTGGTTATCACATTCTGAAATGAATCGATATAAATTACAACACCCTTGATCATGTTTTTTTCAATAACAGGCTGCAAATTCATTTTGTTTTCAATATCGCTCACCGGCAGGCCTATTTCATCCAGTTTGCCGCCTTTGGCTAAATGGCAGGCCGTTTTAACAAAGATATCGGCCAGTGGGAAGTGAAGGAATTTAAGGTCCTGCATAATGTTGATCTCAACTATCTCTTCGGGTTCCTGGTCAAACATCAGCGAAAAAATACCGTTATCAGCCCCCACAAAGTAGTGCTTTTTGTAGCGGACAGCGAGGTATTTGGTATGGTCATTATAAACGGTATCAATACCGATAAGGTGTACGGTATCTTCCGGGAAATAATGAAAGCTGTTTTTAAGTATAAAAGCGGCCTGCTGTACATTAAAGGCCGCAACACTGTTGGTAATATCAACAATATTTACTGTAGGCAACAATTTGTAGATACTGCCTTTTAACGCAGCCTGGTAAATATCTTTATCGCCTAAATCAGTAGTTAATGTTATAATTGCCATTAATTTTATAAATATTTATTGCTAATCTTGTAGTAGCATTTGAAGCTACAAATATTCAATTTTTAATTCATAAAAATCCGTAACTAAAAAATCAAATTAGTATTGAACGAACTTAAGCTATCAATTGAAAACGTAAACCCCGCGGTACTGTGGGGGCCTAATAATGATCATTTTGAGATCATTAAGAAACAATACCCCAAGCTTAAAATAGTTGCCCGCGGCAGTGAAGTGAAGGTTTTGGGCGATGATAACGAACTGAATATTTTCCAGGAAAAATTTTCCCATCTGATAAATCATGTTGAGAAATTTGAAAATCTCAACATAACTGATCTCGAGCGGATCCTTGGTTCGAAGGTTAATAATGCCGCTACATCTGAACCTGTTACTGCCGATAAATTTGCAAGCGGCGAAGTGATAGTATTTGGACCTAATGGTGTAATGGTTAAGGCGCGTACCACCAATCAGCGCCGCATGGTTGATAGTATTAACAAAAGCGATATCCTTTTTGCAATCGGGCCTGCGGGTACCGGTAAAACGTATACCGCGGTGGCATTGGCCGTAAGGGCACTTAAAAACAAAGAGATTAAACGCATTATACTAACCCGCCCGGCGGTTGAAGCAGGGGAGAACCTTGGTTTTTTACCGGGCGACCTTAAAGAAAAGATCGACCCATACCTGAGGCCTTTATATGATGCGCTTGATGATATGATCCCGGCCGAAAAACTGAAGGTTTACCTGGAGAACCGCACCATTGAGATTGCACCGCTGGCCTTTATGCGCGGCCGTACCCTTGATAACTGTTTTGTTATTTTGGACGAAGCCCAGAATGCCACCGATATGCAGCTTAAGATGTTCCTGACACGTATGGGGCCATCAGCTAAATTTATTGTAACCGGCGACGTAACACAGATTGATTTGCCAAAAAAACAACAATCCGGCCTGCACACTGCTTTAAGGATCCTGACCGATATCAAAGGTATCGAGATAGTATACTTGAGCGGCGAAGACGTAGTAAGGCATAAATTAGTACGTAAGATATTAGAAGCTTACGGGGATATACAGTAATTTAAGTTTAGTTCATAGTTCATAGTTGATGGTTCATGGTAATAATGCAAATCGGCTATGAACTATGAACCATCAACCATGAACTAAACAATGAACTCAATAAAAGAAACACATTTCAGCTTTCCGGGGCAAACGGCTTTTTACAAAGGGAAAGTACGCGATGTTTATACGATAGATAATAAATACCTGGCCATGGTTGTTACCGACCGGATTTCGGCCTTTGATGTTGTATTACCTGAAGCTATTCCGTTTAAAGGACAGGTGCTTAACCAGATAGCAGCCCGTTTTTTAAAGGCTACAGCCGATATTGTTCCGAACTGGGTTATTTCTGTTCCGGACCCAAGTGTTACCATTGGTCGTATTTGCGAGCCGTTTAAGGTAGAGATGGTGATCCGTGGTTACCTGGCCGGTCATGCTGCCCGCGAGTACGCTGCAGGCAGGCATCATGTATGTGGAGTGGCTTTGCCTGAAGGCTTAAAGGAGAATGACATACTGCCTCAACCTATCATTACGCCTACCACTAAAGCATCAGTAGGGCATGACGAAGATATTTCACGCGAGGAGATCCTGTTAAGAGGCATTGTATCGGAAGAAGATTATGTAAAGCTTGAGGCCTATACCCAGGCGCTATTTAAACGTGGTACCGAGATTGCAGCGAAACAAGGCTTAATATTGGTAGATACCAAATATGAGTTTGGTAAAGTTGATGGTCAGATTTACCTGATCGATGAGATCCACACGCCTGATTCTTCAAGATATTTTTATAAAGAAGGGTACGAGGAACGTCAGCAAAAAGGTGAGCCGCAGAAACAGCTTTCTAAAGAGTTTGTACGCAAATGGCTTATCGAAAATGGCTTCCAGGGTAAAGAGGGGCAAGTAGTGCCGGTTATGACCGAAGAGATTGTTAATTCGATATCTGAGCGTTATATAGAGCTTTACGAAAAGATTATTGGCGAGCCATTTGTTAAGCCTGCCGAAGGGAATGTATTAGCCCGCGTTGAAACAGCAATTAATAACGCGTTGAGCGTTATGTAATTTTAAAATATCCATAAAATATTTATCTTAGCTTATTAAATTTAATAAGAATGAAATTTACTGTAGATAAACATGAGAAATATATATTATTGAAACTTAATGAATCAAAATTAAATTCAATAGTAACGCCTCAGTTAAAATCAGAACTGATTTTGATCAATACAGAGGGGCAGCGCAACATCATTCTCGACTTGTCGCAGGTGAAATATGCCGATTCATCAGGCTTAAGCAGTTTGTTGGTTGGTCACCGCTTGTGTAAAAATGCTACGGGTTCATTTATTTTGGCGGGTTTAAATGACGCAGTTGCGCGTTTAATAACCATATCACAATTGGATAATGTATTAACCATTGTCCCAACCGCCGAAGAGGGTGTCGATCTTATTTTTATGGAAGAGATTGAAAAGGAATTAAAAAAGGAAGCAAGATAAACCATTTGATTGTTTACCTATTATGAAATTTGAGGTAACAATACTTGGCAGCAGCTCCGCAACCCCCATCTTTAACAGAAATCCTACTTCACAGGTGCTCAATATCAATGAGCGCCTGTATTTAATAGACTGCGGCGAAGGCACTCAGCAACAAATGCTCCGTTTTGATATCAAAGCCAGTCGCATTGATCATATTTTTATAAGTCATCTTCACGGCGATCATTATTTAGGCCTGGTTGGTTTATTATCATCCATGCACCTTAACGGTCGTAAAAAGGCGCTTAAACTGGTATGCCCCGTGCAGTTGAAAGAAATAATTGATCTGCAATTAAGATATTCAGATACCGAACTGCAATTCCCTGTTGAATATATATTTACCAATGCCCAACAAAGTGAAGTGGTGATCAATAATAGTGATGTTGTAGTTGAAACGATACCACTTGATCACCGCATTGCCTGTACCGGCTTTTTGTTTAAGGAAAAGAAAAGACTTCGTAAACTTATTAAGGAGAAAATAGAAAGTCTCGACATCCCGGTTGCTTATTATTCGGTATTGAAAAAAGGGGGGGATTATACTGATGAAAAAGGCAAAGTTTACAAAAATGAAGAGCTAACTATCGATTCGGCCGAGCCTAAAACCTATGCCTACTGCTCCGATACGATGTATAATGAAAACTATTTCGGCCAAATCGCCAACGCCACATTGCTTTATCACGAAGCTACTTTTTTAAATGATATGCTTGACAGGGCAGTTATAACCCATCACACTACCGCGTTGCAAGCCGGAGAGATAGCCCTGAAAACCAATGCTAAAAAACTGCTCATAGGCCATTTTTCGGCCCGTTATAAAACCCTGAATGAGTTACTTGATGAGGCTAAAATAAATTTCCCCTCAACTGAACTTGCAATTGAGGGGAAAACCTTTTTTATAGAGTAGGGAGCTTAAAGCTTAAAGCCGAAGGCTGAAAGCTTCTAAATTATCTAAAGTTTATTGATTAACTCCAGTAACTCCAGCATATAGCTTTAGGCTTTATGCGTTTTGCTTTCGGCTTTTCCTTAATCCTTTTTACCGCCAAATACCGAGAAGCTCACATAACGTTTTGGATGTGCCTTCAGATCAATAAACAGGTTATTGAGGTTGTTTGATGCATCTGTAAGGTTTTTGTACATTTTATCGTCATTAAGCAAAAGGCCCAAAGAACCCTGACCGGAGTTGATTTTGGCAATAGTTGCCTGCAAATCGGCCATAGCTTTATTTGCATTATCAAGTGTTTGTTTCAGGTTAGCAGCAGCAACGTCATTACTTACTTTTTCAAAGTTAGCTGTCATTCCGTTTAGGTGTGCTGTGCTTGTCTTTAAGCTGCCTGATACTTCCTCGGCATTGGTAAGTATGGCGTCGATATGTCCGGTTTGTGAACCTACCAGGTGGTCTATTTTTTTGGTAGTGCCTTCAAGCGTTTGCAATGAGTTCGCAATGCTCATGAAACTGCGGTCAATGTTTTTCTGAAAGTTAGGATTCAGGATCTTGTTAACAGCGCTCAGTGACGAATCGAGTTTAGACATCAGCATCTCTGCCTTTTTTTGTATGGGCTGCAGGCTTTCCGCAAGGCTGCCCTGGATATCGGCTTTAAGTGTATCCTGGTCTTCGGCTGGCACATTGCTGTTACCTAACTCAAAAACAATGGCTTTACTGCCCAGCAGATCGGTACTTTCAAGCTTGGCGAGGGTGTTTTTAGGCACAACCACATCTGGCTCAATTTTAAATTCAACCACGGTACGCCCGTCTGGCTGAAGCTTCATTTTAGAGATGCGGCCTATCTGGTAACCATTTACCAATACTGGTTTTGAAACGGTTAAACCTTCAACGCTGTTATAAATAGCATAGTATTTATTTGATCCTGAAAAAACATCATTACCGCGTAAATAACTGTAACCTAATATGAGTATGGTAATTGCTATTGCCGTAAGTGCACCAATTTTGGTTTCGTTAGAGATTTTCATTAAGTAGAGTTTATGCGTTAATTGTGTTTAAGGCTATAAACCTGCAACCAGGCTTATATGTTTTATGATGTACGTTTTATTTACAAGGAAGGTAACAGTTTGGCTTTTATAATTATTGCGAAATCTGTTCCATCTCTTTTTTATAGGTTGTTAATGCACGGATAATTGAAGCTACAATCTCATTTTGTCCTTCTTCTGAATTAAGGTACTTTTCATCGTCGGGGTTATTGATGTAGCCGGTTTCAACCAATACTGATGGCATTGCGCTGTGGCAAAGTACGTAAATGCCCTGCTCCCTGATCCCTTCGCTACGCCTTCCATCGGTATCAACAAACTCGCCGTTAATTAAAGTAGCCAGCTTGATACTTTGCTGCCTGAACTTTCTCTTATACTCGTTTGTTAAAATAATGGTCATGGGGTCGTTAGGGTCCAGTGCGCCACCGTCGAGTTCGGTCTCTTCGCCAACCTGATTTTTTTGAATGGCGTTTTCCTCTTCGCGGGTACGGTGTAAACCATAAACTAAAATCAGTACGCCTTTGCCCGACCTGTCCGGAACCCTAACGGTACGGTATACCGCTTTATGACGTTTGGTGCCAACCTTTTCGCGAATTGTTCTGTCGGATAGCGAATTGCAATGCAGGGAAATGAAGAGCTGCCCTTTGTTTTCATTGGCTATTTCAGCCCTGCGTTCAAACGAAACATCATCTTCGGTAGTACGGGTCATTACAGCTTTAACACCGCTTAATTCTTTTTCTATAGCGGCTTGCAATTTAAAGCCGATAGCCAGCGTTACATTCCTTTCTGACGAATAAGAGCCCGATGCACCGTGTGAATAATGACCTGTAGAGGCTGATGGTTTACCACCATGCCCGGGGTCGATAATAATGGTTTTAATCTTAAAACCGGTACTGTTGACAACAGTGTCTGTTTGACGAGGACGACTATTGGTTAAAATAGAACTGTATGATTTAAAGGGAAAAAATGAAAGGAGAACCAGCAACACCCACAAACTATAAATCAATCTTTTCAATGCCTTATTTTTCATTATTTTTGAACGCTGTTAACTATATCTGCAAAAATACTATTCATAATCAATTTTGAAATTCATAACCTTTTTTTTTCTGCTTGCAATTATATTAATAGTAAACGGACTTGCTGCTAATGCCGGCACTGTTTTAAATAACAGCCATGGCAGGAGGCCTTTAACCGATACCATCATCAAACTTGATTCGCTTCGTGATAAGAAACTTCTTAAAGGTAAACAATCCGGCTCAATAACGCCGTTGAGAAACGGTAAGCCGGTAAATTCTTTACCTGCAAATGATACCACTAAAAAGAATAAAGGCGGTCTGCAATCAGAAGTAAAGGCAACTGCCGAGGACTCGACCCACTCAGACCGGGAGCACCAGGTTACCTATTTTTACGGCAAGGCCCGTGTAACCTATGAAGATTTTGAGCTTGACGCAGACTATATCAGGGTTGATGATAAAAACCACCTCATATTTGCACGGGGAAGCATTGACCCGCGTACACACCAATATGTCCGCAGGCCTATTATGAAGCAAAAAACGGATAAGCCCGTAGCATCTGATTCGCTGATTTTTAATTATCAAACAAAAAAAGTAAAGATATATAATCCTGCATCCGAGCAGGAAGGCAACTTTATTTCGGGCGGGCAGGCAAAAAAACTCAATGACGATGAGGTTGCATACCGTAACGTTATTTTCAGTACCTGCGATTTGCCTTACCCAGATACACACTTTGGTATAGTGATTACACGTGGCATCGGCGAAAAGAAACGCATTATATCCGGGCCCGCTTACCTGGAGATTGAAGGGGTCCCCTTACCGCTTGCCATTCCTTTCGGTTTTTTCCCTAAGCCGGATACCAGGACATCAGGTGTTATTTTGCCAACTTTTGGTGAGGACAACACCCTGGGTTTCTATTTAAAAGGGCTTGGATACTATATTGGTATAAGTGATTATGTTGATTTGACTACCACCGGGTCTATCTACTCAAAAGGCTCGTATGAACTAAGCAGCACGGCACGATATCTTAAACGTTATAAATATACAGGCAACGTTACGCTAAGCTTCGGCTCGCATAACTATGGCCTTGAGGGCGACCCGGCCACTAAAGACGCGCATATTTATTGGTCGCACGTGCAGGATGCCAATGCTAATCCCGGTTCAACTTTCAGTGCTTCGGTTGATGCAGGTACTTCCGGTTTTTTTAGGAACACGCCATCGGCAAGTAACTATAATGTTAACTCCATTGCTCAAAGTAGTTTACGCTCAAGTATCGCTTATGGTAAAACCTGGGCAGGTACACCGTTTAACTTAAGTGTAGGCATTTCGCATAGCCAGGATATAGCCCGTAAAACGGTGAATATCGAGTTGCCCACTATTGCCTTCGGTATGTCGTCAATAAACCCATTCGACTCTAAAAACAGGGTTGGCGAACAAAAATGGTATCAAAAAATTACCGTGAGCTATAATTTGGTAGGTACCAACAAGCTTAACGATATACCCGAGTCCCAATTATTTAAAGGCGAAACTTTATCAAAACGGTTACAAAATGGTTTTCAGCATACCATCCCGGTTAGTTTGGGCTTAAACGTATTAAAGTACTTTCAGTTTAATAACAGTGTTAACTATACCGAACGCTGGTATTTTCAAAGCATTAATGAAAGATTTGAAAGGGGAAGCATTGCCGGTTCAAATCAGTTAATTATTGATACTATACCTGGGTTTAAGCGTGCCGGGGAGTATAGCATCAGTACAGGTATATCAACTAAATTGTACGGTACCATAAACTTTAAACATGGTAACCTGAAAGCAATTAGGCACGTGGCAACTCCGTCAATAAGTTTTAGCTATCGTCCCGACTTCAGCGACCCAAGCTTTGGCTATTACAAAACAGCTGTTAGTACAGCCACGGTTCCTTATCCGTATACCTATCAAAAATATTCTATTTTCCAGAACGGAGTTTACGGCGGCCCCTCAGCAGGTAAGCAGGCGGGTTTAAACTTTTCGGTAGATAACACGATAGAAGCTAAGGTAAAAGCTAAAAGCACGGATACATCAGGCACCGACCGAAAAATTATGATTTTACAAGGTTTGTCGTTCTCCACCTTTTATAATTTTGCAGCCGACTCAATGAAACTTTCTGATATTTCATTTTCGGGGCATACCGCTATTTTTAATCAAAAATTAAGTATCAGTTTTTCCGGAGTGTTTAGCCCATATGTAACCAAGGTAAGCGATTCAATCTCCAATAATCAGATTGTAAGAACAAGCCGTTACATAAACAGGTATGCCTGGCAGGACGGCAAATTCCCGACTTTAACAGGTTTGAACATCTCTATGGGGGGGAGTTTGAATTCAACCAAAGCAACTCCGGGGAATGCGGCCCTGAATACTATCGCAACCATGAATCCCACTCAGGCTCAGAGACTGGCCCTGGTAAACAGCGACCCGAATGCATACGTTGACTTTAATGTGCCGTGGAATATCTCGCTTAACTACAGTTTTAGCTATCAAAACTACTTAAACAACAAAACAACCAGTAATACGCTCCAAATTTCGGGCGATGTGAACCTTACGCAAAAGTGGAAGATCCAATACTCTACTACGTATGATATCAAGGCGGCTAAATTTGCAAGCGCTACCTCGTTTTCAATATACCGCGATTTGCATTGCTGGGATCTGGCCTTTCAATGGATCCCCTTCGGTGTATATAAAATGTATAACGTAACTTTAAAAGTGAAGGCTTCTATTTTGCAGGATTTGAAACTAAGCAAGAAAAGCGATTACAATCCACAATCATCTTTTTATTAATATAAATAATGCTGGCAGAAATAATAACCATCGGCGACGAGATACTTATCGGACAAATTGTTGATACCAATTCGGCCTGGATGGCTACCGAACTTAACAAGATAGGGATAAGGGTAAAGCAGATCTCATCAATAAGCGACGATAAAGAACATATCCTGAAGGCATTAGCCGAAGCAGCAAGCCGGGCCAGTATCATTTTTATTACCGGTGGACTTGGCCCTACAAAAGATGATATTACCAAAAAAACATTAGCTGAATACTTTGGTGTTGAACTTGTTGAAAACAAGGATGCATTTGCTAATGTAGAACGCATTTTTGCCAAATATAATCGCCCGTTACTGGAGATCAACAAACAGCAGGCGCTTGTACCAGCCAATTGCGAAGTTGTGCTTAATGAAAACGGCACTGCTCCGGGCATGTGGTTTAATCATAATGGGGTTATCTATATGTCGATGCCGGGTGTGCCGTTTGAGATGATGTACATGATGGAAGGGCAGGTATTGCCTAAAATTAAGGCTACCTTAAAGCTTCCGGTGATCATTCATAAAACGTTGCTAACCGTTGGCGAGGGTGAATCATTTTTGGCCGAACGGATTGCGGATATCGAAAATGACCTGCCATCGCATATTAAACTGGCCTACCTGCCCAAGTTAGGCCAGGTGCGTTTACGATTAAGCGCTTTTGGCGAAGATGAAGCTGCTTTGCAAAAAGAAGTTGATGCATTTGCTGCCAGGTTTATTGAGCGCATAGGTTCACCGTTTGTAATTGATCAGGATATCCCGCTTGAAAAGGCCATACTTGACAGGATGGAAGAAAGCGGCCTTACTTTATCAGTAGCCGAAAGCTGTACCGGCGGTTATCTTTCGCACTTGTTTACCCAACATCCGGGGTCATCGCAGGTGTTTTTAGGCGGAGCTGTATCCTACTCATATGAGTTAAAGGAGAGTATTTTGGGCGTAAAAAACGAAACTTTGTGGCAGCATGGAGCCGTTAGTGAAGAAACCGTAAAAGAAATGGTAGAGGGGGCACTGTTAAATTTCAAGTCGGATTTGGCCGTAGCTATAACCGGCGTGGCCGGACCGGGGGGCGGTACGGAAGATAAACCCGTTGGTACTGTGTGGATTGCAGTTGCCGCAAAAGAGAAATCATTAATAAAAAAATATACATTTGGCAGTAAACGCAGGCAAAACATTGAGCGAAGTGCTGTAATGGCCCTGTCAATGTTGAATACTTTGCTTACTGAAATTAAAAAGTAAAGATTTAAATACATAATTTTGGGGTTAAACTATATTCTACTGTATGGCCAGATACCAGCTGTTATTGCCAAAAATGGGAGAGAGCGTTGCTGAGGCAACCGTTATCAAATGGGTTAAAAATCCGGGTGATAAGGTAAATGCCGATGACGCGGTAATGGAAATCGCTACCGATAAAGTCGATTCTGATGTACCTTCGCCTGTTGCAGGTAAGTTAGTTGAACAACTGTATAAAGAAAATGATGTTGTACAGGTAGGTGCGGTTATAGCTATCATTGAAACTGATGAAGCTGAAACTGCCCCGGTAGTTGCCCAGCCTGAAGAGGTTGCGCCACAACCTTCCGAAGAACCAAAAATAGCAGACTCAACTTATCACGAAACTGTTCCGACTAAAGAAGTTGAAAAAACTCCTGAACCGGAACTGAGCGAAATTCAGGCGGAAAATTTATCGGATATTCCCGGGATTGATCAGCTTGAGCAAAAAAGCTCGCCTGCTGCTCCGGTATTTAAATCAGAAGGGCGTTTTTATTCGCCCCTTGTAAGAAATATTGCCACACAGGAAGGTATCAGTATCGGGGAGTTGGACAGCATCCCCGGGACGGGGTCGGATGGCCGTTTAACCAAAGACGACCTGCTGAACTATCTGCAGGCAAAAACTTCATCAGTTCCAAATACGCATCCGTCAGCTCATGTTGAGTCGTTTACTACTCGAACTGCCGGGCAACCTGTAAAAACAGCTGAGCCTGCTAAAGAAGCACGACCGGCTGCTGAACCGGCGCCGCAACCAATAATTACTGCGGCTCCAGAACCTGCAAAAACGGAAACGCCAAAAGCTGCCCCTGTTGAGCCGCAGCCTGCTCCGGCTGTTTCTGTATCCGGCAGTGATGAGATCATAGAGATGGACAGGATGCGCCGTTTGATTGCCGATCATATGGTGATGAGCAAACAAACATCGCCGCATGTTACCTCATTTGTTGAAGCCGATGTCACTAACCTGGTGTTATGGCGCGAAAAAGTAAAGAACAGCTTTGAAAAACGTGAAGGCGAAAAAATAACCTTTACGCCTATATTTATTGAGGCAGTAGCGAAAGCGATCAAGGATTTCCCAATGATCAATGTATCTGTTAACGGTACTCAGATTATTAAAAAAGCGGCAATCAACATCAGCATGGCTACGGCTTTACCAAACGGTAACCTGATTGTACCGGTAATTAAAAAAGCAGATGAGCTTAACCTTGTTGGTTTAACAAAAGCCGTTAATGACCTCGCGAACCGTGCACGCAACGGCAAGTTATTGCCCGATGATGTAAAAGAAGGCACATTTACCATTACCAACGTTGGCTCATTTGGTAACGTAATGGGTACACCGATAATCAACCAGCCACAGGTTGCCATTTTAGCTGTTGGCGCTATCAAGAAAAAACCGGCTGTTATTGAAACAAAAGAAGGCGATATGATCGCTATACGCCACATGATGTTCCTTTCATTATCATATGATCACCGCGTAGTAGATGGAGCTTTGGGTGGCTCGTTTGTAAGGCGTGTGGCCGATTATTTAGAGAAGTGGGACAGTAACAGGGAGGTATAAATTCTTAATTACATAAAAACATGACACGCCGGGCAAACTGTTCGGCGTGTCGTGTTTTTAGACCATGCGTTTCATTATTGACAAAATTGAATTTTAAATTTGTACTAATGAAGCACATAAATAACTACCACGGTCCAAAACCCCGTAAATGATGCTTATTGGGTAAATTGTGTGAAAATTCGTATTAACTTTGCCTTTGAAAATGGCTTACAAGTATACTGATAATTACCGCGAACAGGGTGCCCGTAAAAGGCTGGTGGATGTTTTGAGAAAGAAGGGAATTGGCGACGAACACGTTTTAGAGGCTATTGGTAAGGTAAAACGTCATTGTTTTTTTGATGAAACTTTCTGGAACCAGGCTTACAGGGATATTGCGTTCCCGATAGGCGAAGGGCAAACCATATCGCAACCCTATACTGTGGCCTATCAAACCGAATTACTGCATATCCGTAAAGGGGATAAAGTTCTTGAAATAGGCACAGGCTCGGGGTATCAAACCTGTATCCTGCTTGAACTTGGAGCTAATGTTTACACTATTGAACGCCAGGAAAAGCTCTATCACCGCACCAAATATGTGCTGCCCAATGAAATGGGTTACAATGCCCGTTTTTTCCTGGGAGATGGCTCTGTTGGGATATCCGAACACGCACCTTATGATAAGATCATTGTTACCGCCGGAGCACCTACCGTACCCGACGTGCTGTTAAAGCAATTAAAAATAGGCGGTATCCTGGTTATCCCGGTTGGTGATGAGGAAACCCAAAAAATGGTTACAATACTAAAAGTGGGAGATAACGATTATGAAAAGATTGTGCTGGACACCTTTAGGTTTGTACCATTGGTAGGGGATAAAGCCTGGTAGGGATTTGGGATTTCGAATTTTTGATTTCGGACTTGAGAAGGGAAGAATTTAAAAGTAAATCCGAAATCTAAAATCCCAATTCCGAAATTAATTTACCTTTTCATCACCCTGTCCAGTTCAATTTTGGTATCGCGCTCCTTCATGGTTTCGCGTTTATCATATGTCTTTTTGCCTTGTGCAAGGCCAATTTCAAGTTTGGCAAAGCCGCGCTCGCTGATAAATAGTGCCAGCGGAACTATAGTTAATCCACGTTCTTCGCCACGGGTCTGGAGTTTCTTGAGTTCTTTTTTATTTAGCAGCAGGATACGGTCGCGCTTGGCTTCATGGTTATAGAACGAGCCGAATGAATATTCAGAGATATGCAGGTTGCGTACATATAACTGGTTATTAATGAATGTACAAAAAGCGTCATTAATGTTGGCCTTTCCCTGCCTTATCGACTTGATTTCGGTACCGAGCAACTGTATGCCTGCTACATATTTATCAAGTATGTGATACTCAAAGTAGGCTTTTTTATTTTTTATATAGATGTTATCCTGGCTCATAATTATTCAGCCGCAAACTTACAAAATTAGTTTGACTGTGGCTTTACCACCAGTACAGGCACGTTAACCTTGTGCCTTACAGAATTTACAGTGGTGCCAAATATGAGATCTTTCAAAGCTTTGTGTCCGTGCGAGCCCATGACAATGAAATCAATTTTCTCGTCTTTCACAATTTCGGCAATAGCACTGGCCGGGCTGCCGTAACCAATTTGTCCCTGGGCATTGTAGCCAAGGTTTTTTAAAGCGCAAACGTATTTGTCAAGGTTGTTAAAATCAATTTGGGTTTCATTATCCAGCACCTGGCCGCCATAGTAACGCGCACCGGCAGTTTCAACAACGTGTATCAATGTATAATCGGCCTTTTTACCTCCCTGCATAATAGCATGGCGCAGGCAATCAGTATCATTCTTTGAAAAATCTATAGTTATGGCAATGTGACTGTAAGTTATCGCATCGAGTTCGGTAATGGCATTGGCTATACCATGCGGTACAATAGCAGGTCTGTCGTGATGTTTAAATAATAATGGCCGTATAAACACATAGATCAGTAATATCGCTATGCCGATAACAATCGGAACCACAATAGCATACATCCAAACTGGTGACGATGTGCTATTTACCCAATCACCAATTTGTTCGTATACCAGTTTGGCGTTTAAGACAACGATTAACACGGCGCTTGCCCAGGCCAATGCCCTTGTTTGGAAATTGATAGTAAACTTGCCCATTCTTTTCCTGTCGGACGTAAAATGGATGAGGGGGATTACCGCAAAACCCAACTGAAGGCTTAATACAACCTGGCTTAAGATCAGGAGTTTTCCTAAACCTTCCTCGCCATAAAAAAGTATGGTGAACACTGCCGGTACAATAGCCAATACACGGGTAAGCAGGCGGCGTAACCAGGGCTCTATCCGCAGGTTAATGTGCCCTTCCATAATGATTTGCCCGGCAAGCGTACCGGTAATGGTTGAGCTTTGCCCCGAGGCAATCAGCGCTATGGCAAATAGTGTGGGTGCTATAGCTCCGAAAATATGCTCCAGCAGCTTGAAGGCATCCTGAATCTCCGCTACTTCAAAATAGCCGTTCCTGAAAAAGGCGCTTGCTGCTAATATCAAAATAGCCGCATTCACAAAAAAAGCAAGATTAAGGGCTATAACAGTATCAAAAAGGTTAAACTTAATCGCCGCTCTGAAGCCTTCTTCGGTACGTGTTATTTGACGGGTTTGCACCAGCGATGAATGCAGATACAGGTTGTGTGGCATTACCGTAGCGCCAATAATGCCTATAGCTATATAAAGCATTTGCTGGCTTATTTTATCACCTTTAAACAGGTTGCCGGGAATGAAACCTTTTGCTACCTCTATTACATCGGGTCTAACGATAAACATTTCGACCAAAAAAGAGAGCCCGACTATAAAGATCATCGAAATAATAAAACCTTCGAGTTTGCGCATACCCTTATTCATGAGGTAGAGCATTAGCACGGTATCGGTAATGGTAAGCAATACCCCCCAGATTAATGGAAGATGAAACAGTAGTTTTAAACCAATGGCCATGCCGATAATTTCGGCCAGGTCACAGGCTATAATGGCTATTTGTGCCAGTATATACAGGCAAAAGTTTACAAAACGAGGATAGGCATTTTTAGAAGCCTGTGCAAGATCAAGCCCGCGCACTATCCCCAACCGGGCTGCCAGTGATTGCAGCAGGAGGGCAATCATGTTTGATACAAACAACACCCAGATCAGCTTGTATCCAAAAGCGCTGCCGCCAGCAATATCCGTTGCCCAGTTTCCCGGATCCATATAGCCTACGCTCACCAGGTAAGCCGGGCCCAGGAAAGCCATTAGCTTACGCCAGCCGTTTTTGTTTTCGGTGGTTACTGATCCGTGTACGTTGCCTAAAGATTCGTTGTGAGTATTGTTCATAGGGCTATAAGCAAGTTGTTGGCTACTTCGCGGCTGATATGCACTTCTTTATTGCCGGTTTGTACCACTACCGAATGGTCATATTCAATAATATCAGTGATCATTATTTTGCAGCCGATGGTAAGCTGTTTTTTATCAAGGTATTGTAAAAAGGATGAACTATGGTCGCGGACGCCTGAAATTATACCGCTTTGATTAACTGTTACTGCCGAAACCGGTTTTAACTCGTGCGTGTTAAAACGGCCGTTACAGTCAGGTATAGGGTCGCCGTGTGGGTCATGTTTTGGATAACCCATAAACTTGTCAAGGCGGTCAATTAACTCTTCAGACGAGATATGTTCCATCTCTTCGGCAAGGTCATGAACCTGGTCCCATTTAAAATTGAGTTTCTCTACAAGAAAGTACTCCCACAGCCGGTGTTTGCGGATAATGCTTATCGCTATTTTCTCGCCGGAAGGGGTAAGGCTTACTCCCTGGTAAGGGGTGTAATTGATGAGCGCTTTCTCAGCAAGTTTTTTTAGCATGTCGGTAACCGAAGACGCTTTGGTATTTAGCGAGGATGCGATTTGATTTGTACTTGCATTTCCATCATTTACAGAGAGATGATAGATGGATTTCAAGTAGTTTTCCTCGGCTAAAGTGTTCATTTAAACAAATCTAATAAAAAATTTAGACTAATCTAAAAAAATAAACGTTAGGAAATATGTTTTCGTTGAAGTACTTTAACGAAAAATTAAATTTTGCGAAGCAAGGAAAATACTATATTTGCATACAACTATGGCCGCCGAATTAGATAAAATAGACCTACAAATACTCAAGATTTTACAGGAAAACGGAAGGATAACCAACCTCCAGTTGTCTAACGAGATAGGGCTTTCGCCAGCACCTACTCTTGAACGCGTGCGTAAACTTGAGAACGCCGAATACATAAAAAGTTATCATGCACTGGTAGATGAAGAGAAGTTAGGATTAGGAATCAAAACCTTTATCCAGATCTCCCTTGATTTTCATCAAAAAAATACCATTCAAACTTTTTTGGATGAGATCAAGAATATTAAAGAAGTAACTGAGTGTCATCACGTCACCGGGCAGTGTGATTTTCTGTTAAAGGTATACGTACGCGACATCAAATCATACGAGCAACTCATCATGGAAAAGATCAGCCGCATTACTGTGGTTAAAACATTCCAAACCATGATGATCATGTCTACCAGTAAAAAAGAGCCTATAGTGCCGCTGGAGTATTAGATAAGAGTCAAGACTATAAGAATCAAGAGTCAAGAAGAAGGATTAAATATCTTTCATTTCTTGACTCTTTTTAGTTTCAGACTTTTTTAAATCTTGATTTCTTGACTCTTGCCGTCTTGATTCTTTCCCCTAATGTATTTGCCAGTCAATCTCTTTTTTACCTTCTTTTTTCAGGATCTCGTTAGTTTTTGAAAATGGTTTGCTGCCAAAAAAACCGCGATCGGCTGAGAAAGGCGACGGGTGCGGAGAGCGAATAATAAAATGTTTTTTCTCATCAATCAAAACCGCTTTTGATTGGGCAAAGGCTCCCCATAGTATAAACACGATGCCTTCTTTTTTATCGGAAATGGTTTTGATTACCTCATCAGTAAATTCTTCCCAGCCTCTTTTTTGATGCGAACCTGCATTGCCTGCCCTAACGGTTAATGTAGCGTTCAGTAACAATACACCTTGTTTAGCCCATTCTTCGAGGTTGCCATGTGCGGGGATTTTAAATCCGGGAATATCGTTTTGCAGCTCTTTGTAAATGTTTATCAATGATCGGGGAATAGCAATGCCCTTTTGTACTGAAAAGGAAAGACCATGGGCCTGGTGAGCGCCATGATAAGGGTCCTGCCCTAATATAACAACTTTAACATCATCAAAAGGTGTAGTATTGAAAGCATTGAAAATTTCGCCGTTTTTGGGATAAACAACTTGCCCTGATTGCTGCTCTTCTTTTAAAAATTGTTTAAGTTTTATCATGTAAGGTTTGTCAAATTCCTGTTGTAAAACCTCAAGCCATGATGGTGGTAATGCAATCGCCATAAATATTTAGATAGAAGTTGATTAAGCGTACAAATAAACAGATATTTGCGCTAATATTAGTATCACAAAATTATGTCAAATATTGTTCGGTTAGTTATTGCTTGTGTAGTGATGGGTGCGGCGGTTGCGCTATGTGCATTCGGTTTTTGGGGATGGGGTATTTTTGTTCTGTTAATGGGCGGTGTTATACTGCTTAGCTTCTTCTTTAACGAGAATATGATCATCGCCCAGTATTTTTTACGTAAGGAAAATTCTGAAAAGTCGGAAGTATGGTTGTTGAAAATTACCGATTACGAAAAACAGCTTCACAAAAACCAGCACGGTTACTACAACTTGCTGATCGGTTTGATCGAATCACGCAAGGCGCCAATGAAATCAGAGAAATACTTTAAGAAAGCTCTGTCGCTGGGTATGAAAATGTCGCACAATATAGCTTTGGCGAAGTTGAGCCTGGCCGGCATTTCAATGGCTAAGCGTAACAAGCGCGAGGCGCAAATGTATTTGTCAGAAGCTTCAAAAGATGATAAGAACAAATTGCTTACCGAACAAATTAAAATGATGAAAGGCCAATTAGCCCAAATGGATAAGCAAGTAGTAAGAGGTGGATATCGTCAGTTCTAAGAAAAAGAACAGGTAAGAAAAAGGGATAAAAATAAAAGGGACGCGAAAACCGCGTCCCTTTTATTTTTCTTCAATGGCGCTGAAATAATCAGGCGTTGCTGAATGGTTTTGATAAGGCTGAACGTAGCTGTCTGTGTATGATGAATATTCAGATTCTTCAGACGGATTGGCCACTTCAACAAGTTTCAATAAACTCCTGATGAACGACAGGTTAAAATTGCTCCTGTTAAGTTTGATCAGGTATTCGTTTTCGGTGATCTCTAATATTGAGTTGGTCATGATATTTGTAATATATGTTTATTACAATAATAGCTAACTCTTTTTAAATGAAAGTATTATTTTTTTTAAGCTTTTGTTAAGAAATTATAACCGCTGAATGGAGGGATTACGCTGATTGCGTTGATTTTCTTGATTGAAAGATTTTATGATTGATCATAAACTAAAATGGCCCGCGCGAAGCAGGCCATTATTAAATATCAGGGTAATCCTAAAATCCTACAAATCATGGTTCATTATTCAAACCAAGCCATTACCTCTTCTTTGGTTGGCATGGTAATATCGAGTTTTAGTTTTTTACGCATCCCGCCAAGATCATTAAATACCTTGTTGGGGTTAGCTGCTTTTAATCCTTCAACGGTATTAAAGCCCATTTTATTCAATACCGGCACCCATTCGGCTCGTACACCGATATTTATAAAATCATCGGCGGTAGCTACTTTAGCTTTTTTCTCCGGGCGCATTTGCGGGAAGAACAATACTTCCTGGATGGTGCTTTGATTGGTCATCAGCATTACCAGCCTGTCGATACCGATACCTAAACCAGATGTTGGCGGCATACCGTATTCAAGCGCGCGTAAAAAATCGTCATCCATTGCCATAGCTTCGTCATCACCGCGACCGGCCAGGATCAGCTGCTCTTCCAAACGCTCACGCTGGTCGATAGGATCATTCAGCTCCGAGTAAGCATTTGCTATCTCTTTACCATTTACGAATAACTCAAAACGCTCAACCAAACCTTCTTTAGTACGGTGCTTTTTGGCAAGCGGGGTCATTTCGATAGGGTAGTCGGTAATATAAGTAGGCTGGATCAGGTGATGCTCAACTTTAGCGCTGAAAATCTCGTCGATCAGTTTGCCTTTGCCCATGCTTGGGTTTACTTCTATTTTTAGTTCGTTACAAACCTCGCGTAAACCTGCTTCATCCATGGCCGATACATCGATACCAGTGTATTTCAGGATCGAGTCATACATCGATAATTTTTCGTACGGACCTGCAAAGTTAATTTCATTGCTGCCAACCTGTACAACCGGGATTCCGTGAACTGCTTTGGCAACAGTTTCCAGGCATTCCTCAACCATGGCCATCATCCATATATAGTCTTTATAGGCTACATAAATTTCCATGGCGGTAAACTCCGGGTTGTGGGTGCGGTCCATGCCCTCATTGCGGAACATTTTGCCAAATTCATAAACACCGTCAAAACCGGCTACAATAAGCCTTTTTAAGTAAAGCTCGTTGGCAATACGTAAAAACAAGGGCATATCCAGCGTGTTATGGTGCGTAGCAAACGGACGGGCCGCTGCACCACCATGCACAGGCTGCAGAATAGGGGTTTCCACTTCCATCCATCCCTGGGTATTAAAGTAACCGCGCATAGCGCTGATCACTTTTGAGCGGTTGATGAAAATTTGTTTATAATCGGGGTTAACCGTTAAATCCACGTAACGCTGGCGGTAACGCAGTTCAGGGTCGGTAAAACCATCATGGATAGTTCCGTCTTCTTCGCGCTTAACAACCGGTAGCGGTTTCAGAGATTTTGAAAGCACAATCAGCTCACGTACGTGAACCGAGATCTCGCCCGTTTGAGTGAGGAACACATAGCCTTTTACGCCAACGTAGTCACCAATGTCCAGCAGTTTTTTGAATACAGTATTATATAAGGTCTTATCCTCGTCAGGGCAAATATCATCGCGTTTCAGGTAGATCTGCACACGACCGGTTGAATCCTGCAGTTCGGCAAAAGAAGCGCTGCCCATGATACGGCGGGTCATGATTCTGCCTGCAATTACAACATCCTGGTAGGCCTCGGGTTTATCCTTAAAATTATCAGCTATATCCTGCGCCCAGGCGTTAACATTAAAAGCTTCGGCAGGGTAAGGGTTAATACCCAGTGCACGTAGCTCCTGTAAAGATTTGCGGCGAATGATTTCCTGTTCGGATAATGCAATACTCATGTGATGTACGGTATTTTAATAAAGGTGCAAAAATAGCGTTTTTAATGAGTTCTTTTTAAAGAGATTTTGAATAGTGGTAAATGAAAGTTAAGTCAACTCTTCAATCCTACAAATTCACTACTTGTATCAAATATTTTACCCCTTTAAAATAATCGGTCTCAAAAACGTGTTACTTTAGCAAAACCATTATGACACTCCACAAGCGATGAAAAAACTACCTGCTCTTATTCTATTGATATCGGCCCTGTCGGTTAAGGCATTTGCACAAACCGATGCCAATTTGTACGACCCCAATACAAAACCCCAACTGGTTGCCAAACAATTCTCCTTTACCGAGGGGCCGGCTGTCGATAAAAAAGGCAATGTGTTTTTTACAGATCAGCCCAACAACAAGATCTGGAAGTATGATACCGATGGCAAGCTTTCTGTTTTCCTGGATAGTGCGGGCCGCTCAAACGGGATGTATTTTGATAAAAAAGGGAATCTCATTAGCTGTGCCGATGCTGATGATCAGCTTTGGTCTATCAGCCCGAAAGGCAAAGTAACCGTTTTGCTGAAAGATTACCAGGGACATAAATTTAACGGCCCTAATGATGTTTGGGTACGCCCGGACGGAGGCATCTATATAACCGATCCATACTATCAACGTGATTACTGGACCCGCAAGCAACCTGATCTTGACGGACAAAAATTATACTTCCTGGCCAAAGGAAAAGCACCTGCGGTAATGGTTGATGATAAGTTTGTACGGCCTAACGGTATCATCGGTACGCCTGATGGTAAGACTTTGTATGTGGCTGATATCGGCGATAACAAAACCTATCGTTACGATATCAATAAAGATGGTACATTAACCAACCGCACCCTGTTTATCGCTATGGGCTGCGATGGTATGACAATAGACCAACATGGCAATATTTATATGTGCGGTAAAGGAGTTACCATAGTTAACCCTAAAGGCGAAAAGATTGGGCACATAGATATCGATGAACCGTGGACTGCCAACATCTGTTTTGGCGGAAAAAACAAAGATGTATTATTTATAACCGCATCAAAGGCAGTTTACACCTTTAAAATGAATGTAAAAGGAGTGGATTGATCGCTCACTATACTATCAGTATACCCATGACAAAATAAAGTAAGGGTCATGCTGAGCTTGTCGAAGCATGGTGGGCGGGACTCTGCGCGCGAGTCTTCGACAAGCTCAGACTGACAGGCCTCTTTTGTCATTTCACCTTTGGAGTTCACAGGATTTAAATATTTAGCAAGACAAACACCAGGTGTTCAATTTTTAAAAGTGTGAACACTTCTTGTTTTTGCCTGAATTTTATCAATTGATAATCAATGTGTTATAAATATCAAGAAATGTCCAATAGCGAAATTTGAACATCTTGGTACTGATAATCAATGTGTTATAATATTGGGCTTCCGAAAGTTGAACACCCCCTTTTTCAAAAATTGAACACCCGCGAAAAAGCCAATAAAAAAGCCGGAAATATTATATACCCCCGGCTTCTTTTTTCAATTACCAATTTCTTATGTTCCCGAGGCTCCGGTATCTACCTTAACTTCAAGCGCTGTCCTAACCGCAGTTGGCAGGTTCGACAGTAAGGTATAACCTGTTGCTGTTTCAATATCTTTGATAGTTGTTATGTACTTGGTCCAGTCGGAGTTAATGGTGTTAACATTAGGGGTATTTATCGCGATAACCCTGGTTGAAGCGGTAACCCTCGCAACGTCGCCGTCACCTTTGGGTATGATCAGGGCGACTTTCCAAACGTTACTCGGTACATTTACGTGGCCATTATTGATGGTACTGGCAGCCCCGTTTGAGCCTGTTCCCCCTGTACCATAGCTGCCCATAATTATGTAAACCTCATTGCCGGCCGCTACTTGTTCGCGCAGGTAATTTTCAAGATTGGCCCAGGTTTGCTGGTTATTTTGAGGCGCCTGCGGTATCATATTGGTCATCAGGAAGGTTGAGGAATTAGCGTTGGCTGAACTGGTGCGATCGGCCGAGGGACAGTTATGCCCCCTGTCGAACCCGCTGCCCGAATAGCTGTTGCTCTCAACCTGGTACCAGCCGGCAGGGATCCCGCTCCAGCCGGCAAAATTATCCAAACGGCCAGTCGCATTGGTGGTATTGGTCGCGTCAAGGTGCCAGCTTACCCAGTTTGGTTCGCCTTTGGTAGCGTTGTATGATTCTACATAATACTTCTGGTCTATCAGGTAGTTATCCTTAGATGCCAGTGTTGAAAGGGCATTTGATGGGTTACCGAAAAGCAGGTTGCTGTTATCGCCGCTTACAGGAGGCGCATCGGCGCCGGCAGTAACATCCCTCGGTGTTGCTGAATTTGATGTGCCGGTAGTATCGCTGCCGCCCGTATCTGGTATGCCAACGGTAATGCCCGGATCGCCGGTACCCTTAAAGGTAATATCATCAATATTGATGCGGGTTGTGCCTGCTTTTTTGATCTCAAACCTAACTTTACCCGTAACGCTCACTTTAAATGAGTCGGTTACCAGGGTGGTATTGGTTTCAGTAATATCGGTACCTACCTGCGTGTAATTCGCCCCGCCGTCTGTCGACATTAGCAACTGCCAGGTCGATGTGGCATCGCTGCCATATTTACCGTGTTTAATGTATAAAGTAGTAAGACCTTTGATATCAAAATTCATCGCGATATCCCCGGTACGGAGCCGTACAGATTTACTGCCATCTTTAAGGTCGGCAGCGAGATTGCCTATCAGGGCGTCGCTAAAATTCCAGCTTCCGGTGCTTAGGGTTACATCGGCTGCTGCATAGGCGGTTTTGCTTCCCTGTTCAAAACCTTCGGTAATGGAATAAGGAACCGGGGCAGGTGGGCTTGCTGTAGTATCGCCGGTTTTTGGTGGAGTAGGCGAGTTTTTAAGGTCTTTGGAACATCCGGCAAAGGTTAAAGCTAAGCCCAGGCCGATAAGTAAGTTGTTAATTTTCATAATGTTGTTTTTTATGATAGATAGATACAATGCATAGCAAATGCGTTTACGCTGCTTAAATTTTAAAACCGGAAAGATTTAGGGGAACTAAAAGAAACAGGAATACGCATTCACATGCTCCTGTTGGGATATTATTGTGCCATTACAAGGCCGGTGCACTGCTTGCACTCAAATAGTTAAAACTTAAAATATTAACACCACCGGCTTTGGCAGTTGCCATAAGCACCATATCAACCTTTCAAAATTGAACTTTATGTATTCAATTTAGGTTAAATCAATGTTAGTAAATAGGTTTTGAATAGTAACTTTTCAGTTGCAAAGCAATGGTGTAAACAACACCCGTAGGGTTGTAGCTTTATTATAAATGATTGATTTTTAAAATAAAAACCCTTATACCGGTTAAGGTATAAGGGTTTTATCCGCCAGTTGTTATGTTAATTTATTGTTTTGGCTTGCCATCGGCATCAAGTTCAACAATCGGGTAGCCCAGTTTTTGCAGGCCCGGATAGATCCTTGCCTTATCCCCAACAACCAAAATGATCATGTTATCAGGGTTGAGGTATTTTGAAGCAAGCCCATTGATTTCGGCGGGAGTAATGGTCGATAGTATCTTGCTTTGCTCGTCAACAAAAGTAGGTTTAAGGCTGTACTCCTGGATGCGCGATAAAAACGCCGCTTTTTGCGCGTTGGTTTCATAACGACGGGCATCACTCTGGCCGATAGAAGTTTGGGTGAACTTCAATTCTTCGGGTGTAATCCCGGTTTTTTGGTAGTTGGTGATCTCCTTCATAAACTCAACCACCGAGCTATCGGTAGCCGTAGCCAATACGCCGGCCGAAGCGGTGAAGTCGCCGCCATATTTACCCGAACTGAAAGATGAACGGGCACCATATGTCCAGCCTTTTTTCTCACGCAGGTTAAGATTGATGTGACTATTGAAAGCGCCTCCTAAAATGTAGTTGGCTATGTTCAGCTTATAATAATCGCCTGTTGCATCATAGTTTAGTTTATCCAAATATCCGATACGGATTTCAGATTGTGCCGCGCCCGGGATATCAACCAGGTATAAAGTAGTTTTATCAAATGTTTTACCCTCAGCAGGAGCCGGGATGTTCACCTTTTTATCCTTCCAGGTATTGAGGAAAGCGAGCGCGCTTTTTGCAGATGCCTCGCTAACATCGCCTACCACAACAATTTTGGTTAACGATGGTGAGAAGTTTTTATCGTAATAGTCCTGAACATCCTGCAACGTTATACCTGCAACAGTTTCTTCATTACCGCCCGCGGCGTAAGTGCGTACGTTGTCGGTACCATAAAGTATTTTGCTGTAAACTGTGCTGGCTACGCCTGCAGGTTGGGTTTTAGCTTGTTTAAAGCCTTCCAAAGTTTGCTTCTTGATCCTGTCGAGCGCGTCCTGGGTAAATTTCGGGTGATATAACCTTTCTTCGAGCAGGGACATTGTCTTGCCCAGGTTTTTGGTAAGCGACGATACCTCAGCATCAATCTGATCTAAACTGGCATAAAAAGTGATACTGCTGCCCAGTTTATCCAGTTCGGAGTTGAAATCTTCGGCAGTGTATTTCTGGGTTTCTTCATTCATCATACGGCCGACAATACCTGCCAAACCCGCTTTTGATGGGTTGTTGATGGCAAACAAACCACCGCCTTTAATAGAGATCGACATAGATACTGATGGGATCTCGTTATTTTGAGTACCAATGATATTGATGCCATTTGGTGTATTGGCCGACCATATAGCCGGAACTTTAATGGCCGGGTTAGGGCCAACGCCCGGTTTTGCAGCACGATCAAAACTATCTTTAGGCTTGTGATAGGTTAAACCATTATAGCCATAATCCGGTGCTTTGTAACCTGTGGTATCAACAGTAAAATTATCGGGTGCTACAGGTTGCAGGTTACCGCCTTTAGGCAACACGCTTAATATTACCGCCGGTTTACCTTTAATGTACTGGTTATAAACGCGCATCACATCCTCTTTGGTTACCGCCCGGATAGCAGCCAGTTCGCGGCCGATCTGGTTAGGGTTACCGGTGAAAGTTTGCGCCTGTGCCAGTTCTGATACTTTACCGCTTACGCTCGATAAACTGTTTATATAATCGGCTTCGGCAGTGGCTTTAAAGCGGGCCAGGTCATCGTCACTTACGCCTTTTTTCTCAAACTCGGCTAAGGATTCATCTATCAGTTTCTTGGCGTCAGCTAAAGTTTGCCCCGGGAAAGGTATAACCCGCATGCTGATCTCACCGGCCAGTTCGGTATTGGATGAACTCATGGTGGCCTGTGCCGCCTTACGGGTTTTTACAAAGTTTTTGTAAAAGATAGAGTTACGGCCCTGGCCGATGATGGCCGATAAAGCATCAAGAGGCGACATGTCTTTATCATAGATCTTTACGCCCGGATAGCTTACAGATAACAAGGGGAACTTGGCGTAATTATCCGTGTAGGATACATACCTGTCGGCCTTTAACACAGGTGCGGGTAAAGACATATTCTTTACCAGAGGCCCTCTTGGGATCCCGCCGAAATATTTGCTCACCCAGGCTAAGGTTTGTTTTGGGTTAAGATCGCCGCCAATGGTTAGCGTGGCATTATTAGGGCCGTACCATCTTAGGAAAAAGTTTTTAAGATCGTTTACGCCTACTTTATTCAACTCCTCAATATAGCCAATGGTAAGCCATGAATAGGGGTGGCCGTATGGATAAAGTGTTTTTGATGCATACTGGCTAACTAAACCATATGGGCGGTTATCGTAGTTTTGCCCGCGTTCGTTTTTTACGGTTGCGCGCTGCACCTCAAATTTTTGTTGGGTGACAGCATCGAGCAGGAAGCCCATCCTGTCCGACTCCAGCCAAAGCATTTTTTCCAGCTGATTGGCGGGTACGGTTTCATAATAGTTGGTACGGTCGCGGTTAGTTGAACCGTTTAGGGTACCGCCGGCTTCGGTGATGATCTTAAAATGATCGCCATTGGCTACATGATCTGACCCCTGAAACATCATGTGCTCAAAAAAGTGGGCGAAGCCCGATTTACCGATCTCCTCACGTGCCGAACCTACGTGATAGGTGATATCCACATGAACCAGCGGATCGGAGTGGTCTTCGGCCAAAATAACCGTAAGGCCATTAGGTAATACATATTTTTCATAGGGGATCACCAGCTCGGTTCCCTTACGGGTAACCTTTTCAATAAGCTTTGGTTGCGCGGCGGTTTGGGCAACCGCGTTAAACGCCAGTACAGCAATTGATGGAGTGATCAATGCATGCTTTAAAAGTTTGATCATTTGTGTTAATTGTTTAAGTATTAGTCAGTCAACCGGTGCTTCGTTTGGTAAACACCGGAACCACTATATTAAGCAATTTATACTACTGGTTAATATTATTGCGATGTAATTTGACTTGTGTAACGGATTTGTGACGGGTGTGGTGTGTTTAAAATTCCCCTCTTGAGAGGGGGCGCGAAGAAAAGAGCGTTGGCAGGGGTGTGTTTATGCAGCGTTTATTTTTACGCATGGCGAAACACACCCATACACCCCTCTCAAGAGGGGAATCGCGCATTCTCTCGCTTTAAAAAGTTTCAGAAAGTTCCTTCCAAACAAAAACAGGCGCTTGCAAGCGCCTGTTTTTGTTTGATAAAAATCTATTTATTTCCAGCCTCCACCCACAGCCTGGTATAAATTAACCGAGCTTAAGAAAATATCCCGCTTAATGCCGGCCAGTTCAAGTTCGGCATCAAGTACGCTGCGTTGCGCGGTGATAATTTCAAGGTAATTGGCCCGGCCAACAAGGTACAGATCGTTAGCTACAGACAAGGCATTGTTTAGCGATTGCAGCTCCTGTTGTTTAAATTCAAAAGCGCGGTTAAAATTCTCTATCCCGCTCAAATTATTCTTTACTTCCTGGAAACCGGAAAGGATACTTTTTTGATAGTTGTACACCGCTATTTTCTGTTCAGCTATAGTCCGCTCATATTCGGCTTTGATTGCTTTGCGGTTAAAAATCGGAGCGGTGATGCCCCCTAAAATACCATAAGTAAACGAAGCCGGATCAAACAACAGGTTTGCCCTGAAGCTGTTATAGCCAACATAAGGAGTTAAAGTTAAAGTAGGGAAAAAGTTTGCCCTTGCCGCTTTGATATCCGCGTTCATGGCGGTAAGCTCCAGCTCCGCACTTCGGATATCCGGGCGGTTCAGTAACATTTGCGATGGAACTCCTGTACCAACAACCACCGGTAGTTTCGTTTTCATGATAGAGGTGTCCCGTGTTACCATGCCGGTATAACTTCCGGTTAAAAAGCGGAGTTGATTTTCGGTTTCGGTGATCTGCTGGCGGGTGGTAAACTCCAAACCTTTGGTACGGGCCAACTGCGCTTCAAATTGCTGCACAGCCAATTCCGTAGCGCGGCCACCCAGTTTTTGGATTTTAACGATCTCCAGCGCGTGTTCCTGCAGCCTGATGTTTTTTTTGATGATGCTTAATTCGGTATCGTAAGCCAGTAACTGGTAATAGAGCCCTGCAATTTGGGCTGTAAGCGCGGTTGTTACCAGGCGGTATCCGCTTTGGCTGGCCAGGAAACGGGCAAAGGCGGCCTTTTTCTGGTTGTTTAGCTTGCCCCAAAGATCAACCTCCCATGAGCTTTGAAAACCCAGGAAATAGTTAGGTACAGGATTGGGGATATGCTGATCGCTATTGATGTTATTTGAAAAATTGGTGTCGTAATTACCTACGCCGTTTTGGGTATAATCACCATATTTTTCAACCCCTGCGTTTGCGGCCAGGTTTATGGTAGGTAAAAGCTTTGAGGCGTTGAACCGTAGATTGGCCCGCGCGGCTTCAACCCTTTGCAGGGCGCTTAACAAATCGGGGTTTGCTTTAAGGGCTGTGTCAATCAGGTTAACGAGCCTCTGATCGGCAAAAAACTGGCCTATTGGTAAGGCCGCAATTGTTACCGTATCAGTACTGTTATTGAATGACGATGGCAGATTAGCAGCCACTTCCTGGCCCGTGACCGGTTTGTAGCTTTTACAGCCGGCCATGATTACCATCAAAAGTGCCGTATGGAGTATATAGAAAATTGCTTTTTTTAGCATTGCAGATCTTGATTAATTATTAACGATATCCAGCTCATGATGAGTTACTTCTGTGGCTGGTTTTTGCTTTTTATTGCGTTCGGCCAAACCGGCGAAGATGACATACAAACCCGGAATAAGGATCAATCCGAAAATAGTTCCCATCAGCATACCTCCGGCAGCAGCGGTACCGATAGAGCGGTTACCCATTGCACCGGCGCCACTTGCTACGCAAAGCGGTATCAAACCGGCAATGAATGCCAGCGATGTCATAAGGATTGGCCGTAAACGGGATACCGCACCTTCAATAGCCGCTTTCAAAACGCTCAATCCTTCTTTTTGCCGCTGGATAGCGAACTCAACTATGAGGATGGCATTTTTACCTAACAAGCCGATAAGCATTACCAGTGCCACCTGGGCATAAATGTTGTTTTCGAGCCCGGTGATCTTCAGGAAGAAGAACGCGCCGAAAATACCTGTAGGCAATGAAAGGATAACCGGAAGCGGCAGCAAAAAGCTTTCGTATTGGGCAGCCAGCAGCAGATAAACAAAGATCAAACAGATCACAAAGATGTAAATAGCCTGGTTACCTGAAAGGACCTGCTCACGCGTCATACCCGACCATTCAAAGGCATAGCCTTTCGGCAGTTTTTCGGCAGCAATACGTTCAATGGCTTTAATGGCATCGCCGCTGCTGAAGCCTTTGTCTGCATCGCCGGTAACCATGGCCGACGTGTACATATTATAGCGGGTAAGTTGTTCGGGGCCAAATACTTTTTCCATTTTAATGAAGGTGGAGAAAGGTACCATCTCGCCTTTATCGTTCTTAACCTGCAGGTTAAGTACATCCTCCGGGCGCGACCTGTATTCGGGCGAGGCCTGTACCATCACTTTATACATCTGCCCGAAACGGATGAAATTGGAAGCATAGAAACTCCCCATCAATGTTTGCAGGGTCGACATGGCTTTATCAATCGTAATGCCCTTTTGGGCCGCTGTTTGCTGATCGACAGAGATCATATACTGCGGGAAGTTGGGGTCAAAGCTGGTGAATGCTCCGGCAATCTCCGGCGAAGCGTTAAGCGCATTTACAAAGTTTTTGGTTACATCGGCAGCTTTCTGCAAATCGCCCTGGCCGCTTTTATCAAGTACCCTTATCTCGAAACCGCTGGCGTTACCAAAGCCCGGCACGGTAGGCGGGGGGAAGAACTGGATAGAAGCATCGCCGATATTCTTGGTTTTTGCGGTCAGCTCGGCAATAATATCATCCAATGATTCACTGCGCTCATCCCATGGTTTTAGGTTGATCATGGCCATGCCGTACGACGCACCGGCAATCTCATTCACCAAACTGTAACCCGAAAGGGTTGAAACCGATTCTATAGATTTCATCGATTTGGTTTTGGCTTCGATCTCTTTCAGCACCTGTTCGGTACGCTCAACTGTAGCACCTGCCGGGGTGGTTACGTTCACGTAAAGCATACCCTGGTCTTCAGTTGGGATAAAGCCCGTTGGCAAAATAGCGCTGGTTCCCCAGGTGAGGATAAAGAAACCCGCCAGCAATATCAAAGTAATACCCTTGCGCGGCGACAGATAGGTCATGAAGGTTGAATACCTATTCTGTAATCCATCATACCGTTTATTGAAACCGCCAAAAAAGCGCTGCATCAAACTTTTCTTTTTTGAAGCAGGGCTATGTTTCAGCATGATAGCACAAAGGGCGGGGGTAAGCGTCAAAGCATTGACGCCCGATATCACAATGGAAATAGCCAGCGTAAGCGAAAACTGCCGGTAAAATACCCCAACAGGCCCCGACATAAAGGCAACCGGCACAAACACCGCCGACATGACCAGCGTAATAGCCACAATAGCACCGCTGATCTCGCGCATGGCGCTTACGGTGGCATCCATGGCGTTCATGTGGTTTTCGGTCATTTTTACGTGTACGGCTTCCACTACTACAATTGCGTTATCCACCACAATACCGATGGCTAACACCAATGCGAAGAGCGTGAGCAGGTTGATGGAGAACCCCAGCATCTGCATAAAAAACAGCGAACCGATGAGGGCTACCGGGACCGCCAAAGCCGGGATCAGTGTCGACCGGAAATCCTGCAGGAAAATGAATACTACAATGAAAACCAGGATGAAAGCCTCAACCAGCGTACGTAATACTTCATGTATTGATGCATCCAAAAAGCGCGATACATCATAGTTTACGTTGAAGGTCATCCCGGCCGGAAATGAGCTTTCCTTAAGCTCGGCCATGCGGGTTTTAATGTTATTGATCACCTCGCGGGCATTAGAACCGGGGCGTTGTTTTATCATGATTGATGCCGAAGGCTTGCCGTCAGTATTGGAAACCATACTGTAGGTTAGGGAACCGAATTCAACATCAGCAATTTCTTTCAATCTTAATACCGAACCGTCTTCCTCGGCGCGGATCACAATATTTTCATATTGTTTAGGCTCAAAAAATTTGCCCGGGTAGCGCAATACATATTGCAGCATTTGCGGGGTTTTATCCGAGCTTTGGCCGGTTTTGCCCGGCGCGGCCTCTACGTTCTGGGCACGGATGGCATCTATCACCTCATCGGTTGATACCTTGTAGGCCATCATTCTGTCGGGTTTAAGCCATACGCGCATAGAGTATTCTTTAGCGCCCATGATCTCGGCACGGCCTACACCATCAATTCGTTTAAGTTCCTGTAAAACGTTGATATCGGTGAAGTTATAAATAAATTTTTCGTCCATGCTGGTGTCCTGGCTCATGATGTTCAGGTACATCAGCATACTGTTTACTTCTTTTTCTGTAGTAACACCGGCTTTGATCACTTCTTCCGGCATTTCGTCAATAATGGTGGCTACGCGGTTTTGAACGTTCACCGCGGCCTGGTCGGGGTCAACCCCAACGTTAAAGTAGATCTGGATCACCGTTAAGCCATCGTTACTGCAAACGGTCGACATGTAGGTCATCCCCGGCACACCGTTAATGGCACGCTCCAACGGAGTTGCTACGGCTTTGGCACATACCTCGGCATTGGCACCGGTATAGTTGGCGGTTACAGTTACCGATGGCGGCACAATATCAGGAAACTGGGTAACGGGCAGCGTGATAAGCGCCAGCACACCCAGCATGGTAATTATCAATGAGATAACAAGCGACAGCACTGGTCGCTTTATAAAAGTTTCGAACATAGTTTGTTAGGGTAAGTGTACAATAAACCCGCGCCGCGCGTTTTACGCGGCCGGAAAAAGGAAACCTTGGCGATAATTATTTCATTGCCAGCAATGAATCTTTTGCCATTTTCCTTGGTTTAATGATCATGCCGTCGCGTACGTTCTGTGCTCCCTGGTACAAGATCCTGTCACCTGCCTTTAAGCCGTCTTTCACAATATAATAGGTAGAAAAACGGGTTTGCGGCGAAAAGGCCTGCATATGCAGTTTATTATCCTTATCAACTATGTATACGTAACTTTTATCCTGGATATCAAATACCGACTGCTGTGGCACCATGACTACGTTATTGGCTTTGGTAGATATGAAAAGCTTACCGGTAGCACCATGCCTCAATAACCTGTTCGGATTAGGGAATTTTGCCCTGAAATTGATGGAGCCTGTTTTTTGTTCAATTTCGGCCTCTACTGTTTCTATTTCGCCCTGGTAAGGGAAGTCCAGTCCATCTGCTAATACCAGTTTAACTTTATCACTTGTTTGGCCCGGTGCCGATTCTTTTTTGCGGATGTACTGCAGGTATTCATTTTCAGGGAAACTGAAGTAAGCATACATGGAGCTGATATCAGACAGGCTGGTAAGCAGCGTGCCTTCATCAATCAAACTGCCCGATTTAAGCGGGATTCTGTCGATGATGCCATCAAACGGCGCATGAATGTAAGTATAAGCCAGTTGGTCTTCGGCGCTTTGTACCATGGAGCGTGCTTCTTCAATGGTTGCCCGATCGGCACTCATCTTTGATTCGGCAACTTCCAGTTCAGATTTAGATATTACTTTCTTGTCAACCAGTAGTTTAACCCTTGCTACCTCAAGTTCGGTTGCTTTGGCAGCGGCCACGGCATTACTTAACGCGGCTTTAGCTTTTGACAGGTTTACTTTAAATTCCTGGTCGTTAAGTTTAAATAAAAGCTGGCCTTTTTTAACCTGCTTTCCCTCATCGATATATATTTTTTCGAGGAAGCCACGAACGCGTGAGCGGATCTCGATATTTTTTTGTGCCTGGATATCGGCAACGTATGATTTTTGAAGAACGGTATCCTGCGTATTTAAAGTAAGTACAGGCAGCTGAAGCGTATCGGAAGCGGCAGCTTCGTTATTGGTTTTGGCTTTGGTTGAGCAACCCGTGACAAATATACCGGCGGTCATGGCCAGCAGGGGTATATAAATGATGATCTTTTTCATTTTTTTCCGGATAGATTATAGGCATAGCAGTGCTAATCACGTACTGTTAGCCAATGTTAAAATTTGATTTATAAAAACATGGATTTGCCGCAAAGGGCATCTGAAACGGAAAAAGGATCAGAACGGGCTGAGCCTGAAAAGGAAGTTGTAATATGCAGGCAAAAATCCTTTGATGGATTTATTCTGGTTTTGTCGTTTTTCGACTAATGATATAACATCTGCAAGTGAGGCCTGCTGACCAGGCATTAGTGCTGATGAATAATTTACCCGGCTGGGTAAAAAGCGTATGATGGTACGGTTATGGTGAGCTTCGTTAGTATCCGAATCGGGTGAATCATCCTGAACCTCCTGCTGCTGAATTTGACCGATGATCCTTTGATGGGTACGGGAAATTAAATCGGCAGCGGGGCCGGTTTTTTTGTAGTGGGTTAAAATTGATTCGGCGTTAGCAGGGGCTACAGCTATTGCAAGCTGGAAAAAAAATAATGCGAAGAATATTTTTTTTATCGTCGGCGCCATGATTGCGAAAATACTAAAATATTTGAAGCTATCGAAATAGGTTTGTATTTTTTTTGATATAAAATGACTTTATT
Organism: Mucilaginibacter sp. Mucisp73; assembly: GCF_059491465.1. NCBI lineage: Bacteria > Pseudomonadati > Bacteroidota > Sphingobacteriia > Sphingobacteriales > Sphingobacteriaceae > Mucilaginibacter > Mucilaginibacter sp. Mucisp73. Next base: position 1,965,213 of record NZ_CP168507.1, read on the forward strand.
TTTATTTTTTGTCGCTGTTTTTTAGGATTTTATCTTTTTATAACTCAATTTTTACTTCGGTAGTTTTATTTAATGATTTCATAACAGCAAAAACGATTATTTGTTCATGCTTTCTTAATACTGCCTAATAATATAGCTTGCAAGCTTTACTCAACGAATAATTGTATTTTAGCTACATGCTGCATCACGTTATTATTCAATGTGCCTGCCTGTTAGTAGTTATCCTTTTTGTGGTAATGCTGGGGCAAAAAATAAAAATAGCTTATCCCATTTTACTTGTTTTGGTTGGTTTGCCACTTGGTTTTGTTCCTTTTTTAAAGGGCATCGAAATACAACCCGATCTGATCTTTGTTATTTTTCTGCCGCCTTTGTTATATGAATCGGCCTGGAACACTTCCTGGAAGGATTTCTGGAAATGGCGCAGGGTGATCTCCAGCTTCGCGTTTCTGATCGTTATTTTAACATCATGTTTAATCGCGGTTGTGTCAAATAGCCTGATAGCAGGTTTTACCCTGCCCCTGGGTTTTTTGCTCGGGGGGATCATTTCACCACCCGACGCGGTATCAGCAAGCAATATCCTTAAAAATATCAAAATACCTAAACGCTTTATCTCCATTGTTGAGGGCGAAAGTTTGATGAACGATGCATCGAGCCTGGTGATATTCAGGTTTGCGCTTGCCGCGGTTGTTACCGGCAAATTTGCATTAGGACAAGCCACGCTAAGTTTTGTACTGGTGATTGTAATGGGTATCGTTATAGGATTGGCAGTAGGTTTGGTTTTTTATACCATACACCGATGGTTGCCAACTACGGCCAATATTGATATTATCCTTACGTTTATTACACCGTATGCCATGTATATGGCAGCCGAAGAGTTTCACTTTTCGGGAGTGCTGGCTGTAGTAAGCGGCGGTTTGTTCCTGTCGTCACAACGGCACGTGATATTAAGTTACCGCAGCCGGTTGCAGGGAGTTAATGTTTGGGAAACGGTAGCATTTGTTTTAAACGGGTTTGTGTTTATCCTGATAGGGTTGGAGTTTCCGGTAATTATCAAGGCGCTTGGGCCCGAAGGTTTGAAACCGGCGATAAATTATAGTCTCATTATAACCGGTGTACTGATACTGGCCCGTTTAGCCAGTACTTTTGGTGCCTCTGTATTTACCGTATTCATTAGCCGTTACATCACTACAGCCGATCCGAGCCCGGGCTGGAAGGGGCCATTATTGTTAGGCTGGGCAGGTATGCGGGGTGTGGTTTCACTTGCCGCCGCCTTGAGTATCCCTGAACTTTTGCCATCGGGCGCCGCCTTTCCTCAACGCAACCTCATCTTGTTTATCACATTTGTGGTGATCATGTTTACCCTGGTGGTTCAGGGCCTTACGTTGCCCTTATTGGTGAAGTTTGTAAATATGCCAGATCGCGACTATACCGTTTCGCCGGAGCAGCAAAAACAGTTGGTCAGGAAAAAGTTATCGAAGTTAGCTTTACAAATACTTGAAGATAAATATGCCGACAGGTTAGAAGGTAACGATATGATCAAAGCATTTAGGTTAAGATTGAGTGCCGATATGGAACTGCTGAAAGACTGGGAAAAAGATGGCAGTGAACAACGCGCCGATAATTTTTATCATGACTACCGCTTAATTTTAAATGATGTAATGGATCAGCAGCGGGCCTTGTTACTCACACTGAATAAAAAAGAAAACATCAGCGATGATATTGTAAAGCAGCAATTGGATCTGCTTGATTTGGAAGAAGAGAAATTAAGGCAGCATTTTGAGGTGGTGTAGATTATTATTTCTTTCATGCATAATGGCTACTTTTGCCGCTCTATATACATCAAACTATAATGAACTGGGATCAACTGTTATCGGCAAAACGCTGGGGTTACGAGGATAAATATATTGCAAACCATATCGATGCGCGATCGGAGTTTCAGCGGGATTACGACCGGATCATTTTTTCATCACCCTTCAGGAGGTTACAAAACAAAACCCAGGTATTCCCTTTACCCGGAAGCATTTTTGTACATAACCGGCTTACCCATAGTTTGGAGGTAGCCAGTGTGGGCCGCTCGTTAGGGCGGATGCATTTTAACCGGATGCTTAAAGAAGATCCAGATGTAGAAAAGAAATATCCGCTGATCAGTGAGATCGGTAATATGGTGGCTGCCGCCTGCTTAGCCCATGATTTGGGTAATCCCGCCTTTGGCCATTCGGGCGAATCAGCCATTTCACATTATTTTGCAGAAGGAGCAGGTAAGGATTACAAAGACACTGTTACCGCGCAGCAATGGGAAGATTTGACGCATTTTGAAGGTAATGCCAATGCTTTGAGATTATTAACGCATCCGTTTGCCGGTAAAGGCCGGGGGAGTTTGGCATTAACTTATTCAACCATCGCTTCTATTGCAAAATACCCGTGTTCATCTGTCGCCGGGCATAAAAAGGGTATCATCTACCGAAAGAAATATGGTTTCTTCGCTTCCGAGCAACAGGACTTTGAAAAGATAGCCAATGATTTGGGTTTGATCAGGGTAGAGGACGATGAACTTATTTACAAAAGGCATCCATTAGTATACCTTGTTGAGGCGGCTGATGATATTTGCTACAATGTCGTTGATCTGGAAGATGCCCATCGCCTTAAAATACTCTCCTACGAGGAAGTAAAAGCATTGCTAATGCCATTGTGTACTATTCCCCGGATGGAAGAGCGCCTGGAGGAGTTTGATGATACTGATGCTAAGGTGGGATATCTAAGGGCAATAGCAATCAATACCCTGGTAAATCAATGTTCAAATCTGTTTTATGACAAACAAGAGGAGATCATGAATGGCGATTTTAATTCGGCGCTGATGGATGCGATTGAAGAACCACTCCGGTCTGCCATGAAAGCGATCGAAAAGGTTTCGGTAAAAAAGATCTACAATTATAGTTCGGTAGTGCAAAAGGAAGTTGCCGGTTACAAAGTAATGGGTGGTTTATTGGAAGAGTTTGTCCCTGCTTATTTAAAAAATAATTCAAAATACCACGAGAAACTGATCGAACTGATCCCTAAACAGTTTTTAACCAAAGCCAATGACGATTATTCAAAGATCCAGACCGTTCTTGACTTTGTTTCGGGCATGACCGATCTGTACGCGGTAGAATTGTTTAGGAAGATTAAGGGGATTTCGTTCCCGTCGATGAGCTGATAGGCGGTAATAATCGGATACAAAGTACAAGCGTCATTGCGAGGTACGAAGCAATCCCAAACTATACAGATCGGCCCTGCTTATAGGGGATTGCTTCGTACCTCGCAATGACGCTTTTTTATTTCAGTTCATCTGCCGAAAATGAACGTAATTCGTTCAATTCGTAATAATTCGTGCAAATAATAGTTATTATTGCTTACTATGCCGAAAGAGATCCTGCCCGTACAGATGCATACCATGGAGCAATTACTTGCCCCCCTTGGTATTACCAATCAGTATAAAGGCCTGCATATTATGTCGTTTAACCCGGGGGATATTGAGGTGCCTATTTTGTATCCCTTCCGGTCAGATCATTTTTTTTTAACGCTTGTTCATGAAGGTGAGTTATCAATTAATGCCAACCTTTTGGAGTATAACTTAAAAAGGAACAATATCCTGATGGTAGCGCCCAACACCGTTCGCCAGTTTCTGAATGTTTCCCCAGATTGCAGGCTTACCTCGATCATATTTACCTCGGCTTATCTATCTGCTACCAGTATCCACACAAAAAATGTAGAAGCGTTTGATTTTTTATCATCGCAGGTAAATCCGTTACTGGTTATTGATCAGGATTCGGCCGATAATCTTATATCAATTATGAAAATCCTTGAAAGTAAAATGGATAATCGTAATGATCTGGCATTCCAGGATGAAGTTGTGCTAAGCATTTTTACCGGTTTTGTTTATGAGATAGGCGCGCTATATCAAAAGCAACAAAAAATAGCGGAAGTAAAAGGCACGCGTAAGGAAGAACTGACTTTTAGGTTTTTAAAAATCCTTCCGCAGCATTTTAAGGAAGAAAGAAGCGTACAGGCTTATGCTGCCATGCTGAATATTACCCCTAAATACCTTTCGCAAACGGTAAAGGAAATAACCGGCAAAACCGCCGGCGAGTTTATTGACGAGATTGTGATCCTGGAAGCTAAAGTCGCCCTTAACGACCCCTCGTTAACCATAGCCCAGATTGCTGCCTATCTCAACTTTGCCGATCAGTTCTTTTTTAGCAAGTTTTTCAAAAAACAATGCGGTACCAGTCCCAGTAAATACCGTCAAACGCCTTTATAATCCTATAGCCCCCCTGGAGAAATTCTTCTCAGTCCGATCTCATTGGTACATAGTTACTACGCTATTCGTTGTAATTTTAATTTTAAATGGAAAGTATCGTTGCAACGCTGTAACTATTATTACCATTCCATTACAATGTTTTTAGTGAAAACGACTTTTTGACATATTGCGCCATCCTTTAAACATTCTGCAAAAACGATAATTGAGCCACTTTTGCCCTGTCATCAGTTGTTGATGCAGCCGGGCGTAATAGTGTGCCCGGTTAAACGCCAGGTTTGTTTATGCCGATAAGGGACACAGGTGCCGAACAATTAATTAAGGACACCGCTAAACACATTTTTTTTGCCGAGGGCCGGCTCCACGCCAATACCCAGGATATTGCCGACGCGGCCGGTGTAAGCCGCACCTTGTTAAATTACTATTTCCGCACTAAGGATGTTTTAATTGAACAGGTGTTTAAGGAAGCTATGCTTGCTTTAACAACCCGTCTCGACGCTGTTATGGCGTCCGACATGCCGTTTAAAAGCAAGGTTGAAAGCTTTATAGAACTGTTTTTAACTGAGGCCAACGATTATCCCTACCAGGAAACTTTCCTGATCACCGAGATCAATTCAAACATCTGTAAGTACACAAACGAGGCCAGGCCGCACCATATCAATAAGTTCATGGAGCAGATCAGCGCCGAGATGGAGGCGGGTAATATTGAACGGATGAACCCCATGCATTTTGTGCTGAACCTGTTTTCGCTGATGTCATACCCGCTTATCATGGGGCCTATATATAAGAAGGCCTTCAACCTGAGCAATGAAAGTTATACCTGCCTCATTAATGAGCGAAAGAAGATGATCTGTAAAATGATTTTCCAGTAAAAAATTTATCCGGTGATTAACGCAATCGTCAAACAAAATAATTTAACATATATCACAATGTCTTCAATATCAATTCACTCCAATAACTACAAGTTAATATTTATGAAAAATACAGTTCAACTGTTAACCGGCTTTGGGGCCGCCTTAATTCTATTGTCGTCATGCGGCGGCAGCCAAAACCAGGGCGGTGCCATGGCTGCGGGAGCTTCCCAGCCGCCGCAAAGCTACCCGGTTTTTAAAATCAGTTTACATGACGCTACGCTGAACAGCGAATACCCTGCCACGCTCCAGGGGCAGCAAAATATAGAGATCCGTCCTAAAGTTGATGGTTATGTAGATAAGATCTACATTGACGAGGGCAGCGTTGTAAAAAAGGGCCAGTTGCTTTTTAAGCTCAGCGCGCCGCAATATGCCCAGGACGTAAACACCGCGACCGCGGCCATCGCCAGTGCCGAAGCTGATGTAAGCGCTGCCCAACTGCAGGTTAATAAAACCAGGCCATTGGTTGAAAAAGATATCATCAGCCATTATGAGCTTGAATCGGCGGAGTATACATTAAAAGCCCGCAAGGCCACCCTTGCCCAGGCAAAAGCCAGTTTAGCAAACGCCAAAACCAATTTAGGTTATACGGTAATAACCAGCCCGGTTGATGGCGTGGTAGGGGCCATCCCTTATAAATTAGGTAGCCTCATCACCGGTTCAACCGCGCAGCCATTAACAACAGTATCTAATATCGGTAAGGTGTATGCCTACTTCGCGCTGAATGAAAAGCAGTTGCTTGATTTTTCGAGAACGGTAAAGGGAAAAACCATGAATGAAAAGCTGGCCAACACGCCGCCTGTTTCACTGGTATTGCCAGATGGCAGCACCTATGCCGAAAAAGGTAAAGTGGAAACCATCAGCGGTTTAATTAATACCGAAACCGGATCGGCAAGTTACCGGGCGGCATTTCCAAACCCTGTTGGCCTGATCCGCAGCGGCGGAAGTGCTACTATACAGATCCCCCAGACTGTAAAAGATGCCGTGCTGATCCCTCAAAAGGCCGCTTATGAGCTGCAGGGAAAGCATTTTGTGTATGTGGTTGACGGCAAAGGAGCGGTTAAAAATACCGAAGTGAGCGTTATGGACCTCACCACAGGCCAATATTATGTAGTTACCGAAGGCCTTAAAGCAGGTGATACCATTGTTACCGATGGTGCAGGCAGTTTAAAAGACGGTATGGTTATCAAACCGGAAGTACAGGAAAACGCCGTGGTATATAAAGATCTAAAATAATTTTCACAACACCGGCCGGATTCCTTTTTACCCGGCATCAACATAAACAATATGTTACGTACATTCATTGAACGACCAGTACTATCTACCGTAATATCGGTAATTATAGTCATACTGGGTATCCTGGGCCTTACAACCTTGCCCATATCAGAATACCCCGATATAGCACCGCCTACCGTGCAGGTATCCGCATCATACCAGGGCGCTAATGCCGAAGTGGTAATGAAAAGTGTTATCGTACCGCTCGAAGAGCAAATTAACGGCGTGGAAAACATGACCTACATGACCTCTACTGCAAGTAATGACGGCAGCGCTGTTATCACTGTTTATTTTAAACAAGGCACCGATCCCGACCTGGCGGCGGTAAACGTGCAGAACAGGGTGTCAAAAGCCACCAGTTTATTACCGGCCGAAGTTACAAAGGCGGGTGTTACCACCAGTAAACGGCAAAGCAGTATGGTGATGGTATTTTCCCTGTCGAGCGATAATAAAAGCTACGACGAGAAATTTTTGCAGAACTATGCCAACATTAACGTGCTGCCGCAGATCAAGCGTATCAGCGGTGTAGGTGACGCGTCATCATTTGGCATACAGGATTATTCCATGCGTATTTGGTTAAAGCCCGATGTAATGGCCACCTACGGCCTTGTACCGGATGATGTGAACGCCGCCCTGGCCGAGCAGAACATTGAAGCAGCGCCGGGTAAAGTAGGAGAGAACGATAATCAGTCGTTCCAGTATGTATTGAAATATAAAGGCAGGCTTACCAGTGTGCCTGAGTTTGAAAACATCGTGATCCGCTCATCAACCAAGGGGCAGCTGTTGCGCCTGAAAGATATAGCGAGGGTTGAGCTTGGCGCGCAAAGTTACGCCAATGCTACTACCATGAATGGCAAACCTGCAGTAGCTATAGCCATTTATCAAACTGCTGGTTCAAACGCGCATGAGTTAATTAAAAACTGCGAGCAGACCATTGAGGCCGCGTCGAAAACATTCCCTGCGGGCATTAGTTATACTTCCCTTTTTAGTGTTAATGACTTTTTGGATGCCTCGATAGAAAAAGTTGTGCACACCCTGATTGAAGCATTTGTATTGGTGTTTATCGTAGTGTTCGTATTCCTTCAGGATTTCCGTTCCACACTGATCCCGGCTATCGCGGTGCCTGTGGCTATTGTGGGTACTTTTTTCTTTCTGCAACTGTTTGGTTTTACCATTAACCTGCTCACCCTGTTTGCCATGGTGCTGGCCATTGGTATTGTGGTGGATGATGCCATAGTGGTGGTTGAGGCCGTACACGCCAAGCTTGATCATGGGGCTAAGTCGGCAAAAGCGGCTACAATCAGCGCTATGAATGATATCAGCGGCGCTATAGTATCTATCACTTTGGTAATGGCTGCCGTGTTTATCCCGGTAACGTTCATTACCGGTTCAACCGGGGTGTTTTATAAACAGTTTGGTTTAACGCTTGCTGTCGCGATTTTTATATCTGCAGTAAACGCTTTAACATTAAGCCCGGCATTATGCGCGCTGTTATTGAAGCCGCATCCCGAAGGCGAGCATCATAAAACAGGCCTGTTACAAAGATTTTATACAGCTTTTAATACCAGTTTTGATACAATTACCCGCAAATACAAAAAATCTGTAAGCTTTCTTGCGGCAAAAAAATGGCTCTCCATTGCCGGTATTGCAGTTTTTGGGTTGATATTCTGGTTCCTGTTAAAAACAACACCATCGGGCTTTGTGCCTAATGAAGATCAGGGTTTTATTATTGGCGATATCTCATTGCCGCCTGCCGCATCACTGGAGCGTACTACCGAGGTTATCGACAAGGTATCAGGTATGGTAAGGTCCCTGCCCGAAGTGGAATCGACTATCAGGGTTGCCGGCCAGGGCATACTGAGCGGTGCGGGCGGCTCATACGGCTTAATCATGGTTAAGCTGAAACCCTGGGACAAACGCACGGCCAAAGGATCTGACGTGAACACCGTTATCGGCAAACTATTTGGCATGACAGCCGGTATTAAAGGTGCTACCGTCCTGTTCTTTGCCCCGCCAACTTTGCAGGGCTTTGGTAACAGCAGCGGTTTCGAGTTCCAGGTGCAGGACAAAACCGGCGGCGATATTGTGAAATTTGCCGAAATAAACGGCAAGTTCCTGGGCGCATTAAACCAGCGTCCGGAAATTCAATATGCGTCTACGTTTTTTAATACCAACTTCCCGCAGTTTTTGGTTGATGTTAACGTGGCTAAATGTAAAGATGCCGGTATTACTGTAAACTCGGTATTAAGCGCTTTACAGGGGTATTTTGGCGGTGTTTATGCCTCCAACTTTAATGAGTTTGGCAAGCAATACCGTGTAATGATCCAGGCAGATGCCGCTTACAGGGGTACCACCGGCAGCCTGAACAACATGTATGTGCGCAATGCCAATAATACCATGGCACCCATATCTGAGTTTGTTACGCTGAAAAAGGTTTACGGCCCTGAATCAGTTAACCGTTTTAACCTGTTTACTTCTATTTCGGTAAACGGCGCTCCGAAACCGGGCTTCAGCACGGGCGATGCCATTAAAGCCATACAGGAAGTGGGTGCAAAGACATTGCCTGCCGGTTATGGATTCGAGTTTTCGGGCCTTACCCGCGAGGAGATTGCCAGCGGCAGCCAAACTATTTTTATTTTCCTGCTGTGTTTGGTGTTTGTGTACTTCTTATTAAGCGCGCAATACGAGAGCTATATCCTGCCATTTGCTGTATTACTGTCACTGCCTATAGGTTTGGCCGGCGCGTTCATTTTCGCTAAGATCTTCGGCATTCAAAATAATATTTATTTGCAGATCACCCTCATCATGCTCATCGGTCTGTTAGCCAAAAATGCCATCCTGATAGTTGAGTTTGCGGTAGCCCGCAGGCGTAACGGCGAAGGCATTGTGCAGGCCGCTATTGATGGCTCGGTTGCCCGTTTAAGGCCTATTTTGATGACATCCTTCGCGTTTATACTGGGTTTGGTCCCGCTAATGATTGCATCAGGAGCAGGTGCCGAAGGTAACCGCTCAATAGGTACAGGCGCTGTAGGCGGGATGCTGATCGGTACCATATTCGGTGTGTTTGTGATCCCGGTACTGTTCATCATCTTCCAGTCGCTCCAGGAACGCGTAAGCGGTAAACCTGTTGGAAAAGAAATAGAGATTGAGGCCGAAACGGTAGCCTGACCGCAAAATTTTTAAGAACAATAAATAAGCAAAAAAATGATCCATTCATATAAACGGCAAATATTGGCCACGCTGGCAGCAACGGCGGTATTTGCCTCATGTGTTACAAAAAAATACCAGCAGCCGGTAGTAAATACAGATAAGCTGTATCGCGATACCACTATCAGCGATACCACATCAATGGCCAGCATGCCGGTAAGCCAGCTATTTTCTGATACCGTACTGGTAAACCTGATCCAGGAAGGGCTACGTGAAAACCTCGATTTAAAAACTGCCGTACAGCGCATTAACGAGGCGCAGGCAACATTTAACCAAAGCAAGGCGGCATATCTGCCAAGCCTGGAAGGGAGCGGAACTGTTACAAGAGCAAAGACATCAGCAGCAAGCTTAAATTTTCCGCCTGAGTTTGCCAACTCCTTCAACCTGAAAACCACTACTTACCAGGCAGCCTTGAGTACCAGTTGGGAGGCCGATATCTGGGGTAAATTAAGCAGTTCGAAAAGAGCGGCGCTGGCATCACTGCTGCAAAGTGACGCGGCAAAAAGAGCGGTTCAAACGCAGCTGATAGCCGATATAGCAAACGCTTATTATAACCTGCTGGCGCTTGATGAGCAATTGGCTATCACTCAGCAAACACTTACCATACGGGTAAAAGATGTAGAGACCGTAAAAGCCCTGAAGGAAGGTGCTGTTGTAAACGGTGCGGCTGTGGTACAGAGCGAAGCTAACCGTTATGCCGCCGAGGTTACCATACCCGATCTCAAACAAAGCATCCGCGAAGCCGAGAATGCATTAAGTATTTTACTGGCAAGGGCACCCGGTACTATCAAACGTACAACGCTAAGCGAACAGAAACCTGTAGCCGACCTGAAAACGGGCATCCCATCCCAGCTCTTAAAAAACCGCCCGGATGTGCAGGAAGCTGAGTTTGCATTTAGGAGTGCGTTTGAGAATACCAACCTGGCACGTACTTATTTTTATCCGCAGCTTACCATTACCGGGCAGGCCGGTTTATCAACCCTGCAGTTGAAGAACTTTTTTGATCATTCCATATTTTACAACTTTGTTGGCGGCATTACCCAGCCCATTTTTAACAAAGGCCAAAACCGGGCGCGTTTAAGAACGGCGCAAGCCCAGCAACAGGAAGCTTATTATGCTTATCAAAAATCATTACTCACGGCGGGGCAGGAGGTAACCAACGCGTTGTTCTCCTATCAAAACGCCATTGAAAAACAAGGTTCAAGGGTTAAACAGTTGCAGGCGCTCGAAAAATCGGTTGATTATACCAAGGAGTTGCTGCGTTACAGTTCGGCTACAAATTATACCGATGTTTTAACTTCAGAACAAAACTTGCTTGCTGCCCAGTTAAGCGGCGTTAACGATCATTTGCAGGAATTGCAAGCTATAGTTAACCTTTATCGCGCTTTGGGCGGCGGCTGGAAATAGATGACATTAGCACCATGGCAATCAAGAAGCCCGGTTTGCAATTGAGCTGCCGGGCTTTTTTATAGCCGGTGGTGATTTTGACATATTTTGAAGTTGTTTAAACATTTATTATCTATGCCAACTAATTGATTTTTGTAAAACCTGTTATCATACAATCATCTAAACCAAATTGATAATTTAATTACGGTTAATTATTTATTAATGAATAAATTAAAGTAAATTTTGCTTGTGATTGAGAGGTTAAAACATGGGAAGTAAAGAACGGATATTGCGGCAAAAGGATGATACCCGCCGAAAGATACTGGACGCTGCGTTGGATATGATTAAGTGTGAGGGATGTGATGCGTTAAGTATGCGGAAACTTGCTGAGCATATCGAGTATACGGCTCCCGCTATTTACGAATATTTTGAAAGCAAGGAAGCTTTGTATACCGAGCTTGCCCGCAAGGGGCACCTTAAACTGGCAGCTATGGTGAAGCTGGCAAAAGAGGCACATACAGACGCCATTGAACAGATGGAGGCTATGTGGTTGGCTTACTGGAACTTTGCGATTGCCTATAAGGAGCTTTACCAGTTGATGTTTGCCGTTGGTACAGGTTGCAGCCCGGTAGAAAACCGGATAACGGAAGCGTTGGTTTTTCCGGAGATGGTTTCTGAAGTGATCCGTACGCTATACGCGCCCCGCGAAGTAAGTGATGAAGAGGTTCAAAAAAAATACTACACCTACTGGGCAGTAATTCATGGGTTGATAGCCATTAACATGATCCAGCTCACGCGGGATGAAAAAATGAACCAGGAGATCCTGATTGGTGCTATCAGGGGGATCACCGCGTTGATAACTACCTAAGCTATGATTGATAAGGAGCGGGTTTTAAACGGGAGCGAAGCGCTTTTTCTTGAAGCGGGAATAAAAAGCGTTACCATGGATGATATTGCCCGGCATTTGGCGATCTCCAAAAAAACAATTTACCAGCATTTCAGGGACAAAAACGAGCTTGTTACCGCTCTTGTAAAAAAGCGGCTGACCGATGATGAGGCAATGCTTTGCTCAATTATTAGTGACACCGGTAATATGATGGATGAGATGGTTGAACTCACCAAATGTACAGGCGAGATCTTTTCGAGGGTTAACCCTGCTGTTTTGTTCGATCTGCAAAAGTACCATCATGAGGGCTGGATGTTATACCTGAAATTTAAAACAGGCTTCATGGTAAATATTATCGGGAAGCTTTTAAAAAAGGGCATCGATCAAGGGTATGTCCGTCCCGAAATTGATACCAGAATAATTGCCATTATGCGGGTTAACCAGATTGAACTTGGTTTTAACGCCTCCGTATACCCGCATGCCGAATTTAATTTATGGGATGTTCAGCTGCAGCTTTTAAACCATTTTAACTATGGTGTGTGTACGTTAAAGGGTATCGCCGTTTTAAATAATGCCGACTGACAGTTACCGTTGATGTATTATGGTCCGGATACCATTTTCGCCTGCAATAATTGCCCTGCCGGCCATTTGGTAAAATAAAGAGTGTTCAACAACACCCGGTATCATTTTAACCAGGGTATTTAATTTAACCGGTTCGGGCAGTTCAGTAAATTGTGCATCGATCAGCATATTGCCATTATCTGATATCAACGCCCCATCTTTTTGCGTGCTCATACGCTGGGTAAGCGTAGCCTGAGGAAACAGGGTTGCCAGTTTTGCCAGTACAATTTGTAAGGCCTGGGGTAATATCTCTATAACCAGCGGATATGTAGCGTTAAGTTGGGCAGAGAATTTTCCCTCATCGCCCAGCAAAATAAATTCATGCGCCATTGAGGCAAGGACCTTTTCGGTAGTATGGATGCCGCCGCCGCTTTTCAGGGCGTTTAGTTCGCTGTCAAACTGGTCGCAGCCATCAAAATAGATATCGAGTTTATTAAGCAAGGCAGGCGACTGAATGCGCAAACCGTATGTGCTTAGCAGTTGAGTTGTTTTGAATGATGATGAGGTAAATATTAAGGAAGCCGCAAGCTTACGATCCTGGGCTAACATATTAACCAAATGAGCTATGGTGCTCCCGGCTCCCAAACCAATAATTTGATTGGGGGTAATCAAGGTTAAAGCGGCTTTAGCTGCTTCCAGTTTATAATCCGTCATGGCGCTAAGATACAGCACCTGCCGCTAATAACCTTTGTTAATTTACTCTTTTAGTCGTCTATGCCCTCCCACAACTGACTATGTGCTGTTGATATGATATGCTTTTTCATGTTATTGTTTATTTGATGATTTTAACCGTCTTTAATAATGAAGACGAATCAAAACCGGGAACATTTTAAAACAGCATAAATTTTTTGTAATCTGTTAGGATGGTATTATCGCATATCAAAATACACCACGTAAGTGTTAAAACCTGGTTATAAAAACAGCGTTAGCAGATGTGACGCTAATTTTGCCCTCAGTATTTTTAAAGAATTGTTTACCTGCTTTCTAACAGTTAAGGGGCTTATCTCCAATATTTCGGCAATTTCGTTGTGCGACAGATTTGAATCCCTGCTTAACTCAAATATCAGTTTCATTTTTGGAGGTAAAGAGCTTACTTCGGCCTTAATCAGGGCAATAAGTTCTTTATTTCTTAAATTTTCATCCGTTGCAGATTCGCAGGTTTCCTCAAAATTAATTAATGAGGTAATGTAATTGGCTTTTACTTTCTCGTGCTTAAAAACATTTAAAACCTTGTTCCGGATAGCGGTACATAAATAAGCTTGTAAACTGCCTTTAATATCAATTGATATTCTTTGGTCCCATAAATGGATAAAAAGCTCCTGTAAAAGATCTTTAACAGTATCCCTGTCCGGCAATCTTTTATACGCATGCTGATATAACGCTCCGTAATAGCGCGAATGAATCGCCGTAAAAGCAGATATGTCATCTTGCCTTAACAGCGTTATCAAATCGTCGTCACTATATTTACCGTACAAAGCCATTAAGGTTTACATTGATTATAAATTTGCAAGCGATAGTTATTGATTGCTGACCATTGAGGCCCGGGATAAACGAATCGCCTGAAACCGGGTCCCTGTTTATCTAATCGTATAATTGTTGTTACAAATTAAGAGGACTGGAGTGATTTTAAGCGCTAAAGTTCTACGCAACCGTTTGCGTTAATTTGGGCGAATCAGCTTTAACAAAAAGGTTCTTGCCCTCAATGCAAGCGCTATGTCGCTTTAATCCGCTGATTAAGAGCGCTATTTTTAACTGATTGGTAAAGATTTTACCGTCGGGGTAATTAATACAGGCTTTCAATAACAACACTTCGCTGTTATAAAACTCAAAAAACATATTTATGAGCCTTGTTGCGATAAACAAACGTTTGCGTTGAATTTATTTGTGACAAATTCTTATATCTGAAAGCATAGACAATGTTGATCCGGCGACTTGAAATAGCTGAATATAAGTAAGTGTTCAATAAGCTTTCTTACAATCACAACAGGTGATACCTTCCTCGTTTTATGATCCGGTAAATTATTTTTACTTTTTTTTATTTTCATCTACTCCCTCCCCCCGGTTGTAGTTGTATATGGGTAATAAGGATGATATATCCTTTAACGATTATGCAACCACAAGACATCGAAGATTTAATAGAACGGTATAACAGCGGCATGACTACTCCGGCAGAGAATGCTTTGGTTGAAAGCTGGTATTTAAAATACAAGCACGGCGATCCTTATTTGTCGCAGGAGCAATTGGAAGAAGATCAGAAAGAGAGCCTTGATAATCTGCTGAATGAAATACAGGGAAGGACAAAAAGGATACAATTATCGCGTTGGGCAATAGCTGCTTCAATACTTTTTTTTATGGCTGTGGGGGGATACTTTTTTACCATTAATAATAATTCCCGCCGGCAAATAGCTGCAGTTAAGCCTCAGAAACAGGATGTAGCCCCCGGCGGAAACAAAGCCATATTAACATTAGGCGATGGAAGCACTATCGTATTAAATGGTGCAAAGATTGGAAAACTCGCACGGCAGGGTAACATCATTATAAAAAAAGCCGCCGACGGCCAAATTAGTTATAGGGATGTTGTTGTGGACTTCCATCCGTCAAAGAACATTATATATAACACCGCCGCTACGCCACAAGGCGGGCAGTATCAATTTATTTTGGCCGATGGTACTAAAGTATGGTTAAACGCATCGTCATCAATAAAATACCCGGTAGTTTTTAATGGTAACGAACGTAGGGTAGAACTTACCGGCGAGGCCTATTTTGAAGTTGCACACAATGCCAAAAAGCCGTTCAAAGTTATTTCAAACGGGCAAACAGTGGAGGTATTAGGCACCCACTTCAATATCAATGCTTACAATGATGAGCAAGCTGTTAAAACTACCCTGCTCGAAGGCAGTGTAAAAGTATCGGCCGGGAAAGTGAGTAATATCATTAAACCTGGGCAGCAGGCAAGGTTTGATCACGGCCTGATCGATGTTATGAATGTAGATGCGGATGAAGTGGTGGCCTGGAAAAACGGATTTTTCTTTTTTGAAGACAATAATATTCAGGAAGTAATGCGGCAGCTTTCGCGCTGGTATGGTGTGGAGATCAAATATGAAGGGCAATTACCCTCACGAAGATTCTCGGGCGAAATTTCCAGGAACGTCAATTTGTCACAGATACTGGATATTCTGAGTTTTAAGCAAATACATTACAAAATAGATGGGAAAACAATTATTGTAATGAATTAACACCTGTAATTAACCAATTATTCACCTAAAAAGACGAGAACCATATGAAAAAATAAATACACATCCGGCCTTTAAAATTTAGGCCCATCCCCACAAGGTTAACTCAAAAAAAAACGCATCCCGAGGGCAATCGGAATGCGGTTAAATATTGAGTTAACCCTCCCCGCAAAACGGGAATATGTTTAGTGTCTCTAACTATCTGTTAACCCAACTCAGCAAAAGTATGAAATTAAATGCTTTTTTAATGGCCATGCGTTGTCCGTGGCCGCGCAAAATGTTATTAGTTATGAAATTGACTACCTTGATCATGTTAGTTGCCCTTCTTGAATGTAGCGCAAAAGTGTATAGTCAAAAAATTAACCTGGATGAAACAAATTCCTCACTGAAAAAAGTACTTAACCGGATAAATAAACAAACAGGATATGTGTTTTTTTATGATTCAAAAGATGTACAGAATAAAAGTGTAACCATTCATCTGAAAGATGCCTCAATAGATGAGGCTTTAAAGGAATGCCTTAAAAATCAGTCCTTAACTTATAAAAAGGTTAATAACAACATTGTTCTTCAGCAAATTGAAAAGGCTGCTGATAATGTGGTTACCAGCTTAAATGTAAGCCCGGTTAAGATAAGCGGGCAGGTATTTGATAACAAAAATATACCGCTGGCCGGCGTGACTATTTCAGTAAAAGGAAGTCAAGCCATCACAATATCCGACGCCAGTGGTAAATTCAACATAGAGGTTCCGGATGGGAACGCAACACTTGTTTTTTCATTTGTTGGCTATGTGAAAAAAGAATTGCAGGTTACTCCCGGTACACCCATGCTGGTAAAGATGGAAGCCGATGTAAGCGGGCTCAGCGAAATAGTTGTGGTTGCCTATGGTACGCAGAAAAAAGAAAACCTGACAGGTGCAATAGGTGTAATTAAATCATCTGCACTTGAAAACCGCCCTACATCTTCCCCCGCCAATTTGTTGCAAGGCCTGTCACCGGGCGTTACCGTTACTACGCAGGGTAGCTATCCCGGTGCAAGTGCTAATATTAAAATCAGGGAATCCTCCACCTGGCAGGGCGGAACAGACCCGCTATACGTGATAGACGGTTTTGTAAGGGATGCAACCACATTTGCCACCATTAACCCGGCCGATATCGATAATATCAGTATCCTGAAAGATGCCGCGTCAACCGCGATTTATGGTATCAGGGGCGGTAACGGTGTTGTTTTGATTACAACAAAACATGGCGTAGCTAATAAGACCTTTATATCCTACAATGCATCATATACCATGAATAACCGTGAAATTACACCACGGAGAATGAACGCTTTTGATGCTTATACTTTTGCCAATGAGGCATTTGCCCAAAAAGGTTTGCCGGCAAACGATCCAAGCTATTATACGCCTGATGAATTAGATTATTTCAAAACACATTCGTACGATTGGTTAAAAGATACCTGGCGTAATCCATGGAACACTTCACATAACTTAGCCGTAAGCGGTGGTTCGCAAGCAGCGAGGTACTATATTTCGGCAGGTTATTTCCAGCAGGAAGGGGCAACCTCAAATTCCTTCCGTAAATATAATTTAACAGCAAAAATAGATGGACAAATCTCCGAGCGATGGAGCTATAATTTAAATATCCAAAGCGAATGGAATAACGGCAGCCGTCCGTTCTGGGCCTATGATTATGGGGATTTCAATCTGTCGAACATGTACAACAGGTTGTTAATGGTAAATCCCGGCCGGCCGTCTTTTATTAATGGTCTTCCTGTTGGCAACTTTGATAATACCAATACCGCCAACCTGGCAAAGGGGAACGGAGGTTACACCAAGCCGTCGGGTAACAATATTACCCCGGTTTTTCAACTAAAGTATGAGATCCCCGGCATAACCGGACTATCGGCAAAGGGTACTTTCGCGTACAATACCACTAATAATTACACCAAAGCATGGCGTAACGCACCTTACATTTATTATTTCCAAACCGGTGGCGACCATAACCACATCGTTACCGATAAATTAGATTTAACACGATCTGGAGGCTATCAGATATTAGACCAGGCCCAGATTTCGGGAATAGGTGCGCCTACCGAATTGCAGGAGTCGTATTCGCAGTCATCTAATTACCAACTGGATTTGATGTTGAATTATGACCGATCTTTTGGCCTTCATAATATCAGCGCGTTTGCCGGCTATGAACAATCGGCATACCGGGGCCATTATTCAACCATTTGGGATGACAATTACAGCAACCCTAATTATCAGCAAATTAACGGCGGATCAACCAATAGCACCGACTGGTATATCAGGGGCGATCAGAACCAGCCTACAGGCTTCGCTTCTTATTTTGGCAGGGTCGATTACAATTACGCCTCAAAATATTTGCTTGGCTTTACCATGAGGGCCGATGGTTCTTATATCTTTCCGGCAAATAAGCGTTGGGGATATTTCCCGGCCGTTTCAGCAGGCTGGAATATCGCCAATGAAAACTTCTTTGCAAATTATACTAAAGTCCTTGATGTTTTGAAGCTGCGTTTTTCTTACGGTATAACCGGTACAGATAATACAGCTCCATGGCAGTGGCAACAAACCTACAACTTTAACGCAAACTCAGGTATTTATATAGGATCCGGGCTTCCGCCTTCAACAACGTTGGGTTCAACTATCAACCCCAATATCACATGGGAAAAAAATCATAACTACAACCTGGGTTTAGATTTTGGCATGCCAAAAAGAATCCTTACCGGAACTGTTGATTTATGGTACAAAAAAACCACCGATATCCTTGGTGCACGTGTAGCATCGGTCCCAAGCACGGTTGGAGCAAGCTTGCCTGCAGTTAATTATGGGATAGCATCGGCACGGGGTATTGAGTTATCTCTTAGCCACGAACGGCACATCAATGACTTTTTCTATCGCGTTTCTGGCAACTGGTCATATTCTGCCAACAAATATCTGAAGGTTGACCAGGCTGCATCAGTACGTGGTTACCAGAACCTGATCGGGCAACCCATCAACGGGGTTATATGGGGCTATGTATCCGATGGGATTATCAGAACGCAGCAGGACGTGGATAATATTTTAAAAGCTAACGGCCCCAATTTTACCATATTTGGCAGCAAGCCACAACCCGGAATGTTGATGTACAAGGACATCAGGGGGC
The DNA here is from genome assembly GCF_059491465.1 of Mucilaginibacter sp. Mucisp73. Lineage (NCBI taxonomy): Bacteria > Pseudomonadati > Bacteroidota > Sphingobacteriia > Sphingobacteriales > Sphingobacteriaceae > Mucilaginibacter > Mucilaginibacter sp. Mucisp73. The sequence goes on from NZ_CP168507.1 coordinate 1,984,190, forward strand.
CGCTGGGTACCGATTCTCCTGATGGGAAAATTGACGGGAACGACCAGCAAATCATTTCAAAAAACGGCATACCGCGTGTTAATTATGGCTTCAACTTCACATTTGGCTGGAAAGGGCTTAACCTCACCGCTGTATTTGCCGGTTTGGGTCGCTACGATATTATGCCTACCGATGTTTATTACAGAAGGCCTTTGCCTGGCAATGATAATTTAACCATCTGGAAAAATGCATGGACACCGCAAACAGCCTCTACTGCTACCATGCCAAGCCCTATTATGACCGACTGGCAAGGCACAAGCAATAGCGAGGTGTCATCTACATTCTGGTTAAAAAATGGCGCTTTCCTGCGGTTAAAGTCTTTAATAGTTGATTACAGTTTGCCGGCAAGCTTGTTGGCGAAAATAAAAGTTAAAGCTGTGAAGGTTTATTTCAGCGGCGAAAACCTGTATCAATGGAACCATGTAACCGATTGGGACCCTGAACTGGGCGGCGATTTCAGAATGTACCCGGTATTAAGAGGGTTTACCTGCGGGCTTAATGTAACACTTTAAACATTAAATTATTAGATCATGAAACTTAAATTCAATATACTATTCGTTTTATTGGGGATAATTGCTTTAACAATATCCTGTAAAAAAGTATTTGACGTTGATCATCCGGGAGGCCCTATCACGCCGGAGCAGGAATGGGGCAGTCCCGATTTTGTAAAAGGATATGTAACCAATTTCTATAATATTTTACCTTCCTGGAACAGGAACGAAGAACTGGCCGGCGAAGCTTATTCTGGCGGCAGCGGCGGCAATGGCCTTAACTCTTTTCTTAAAGGCACTTATACAAGCCAAAGCGGTTACCCCGACAGGGTTTGGGACTGGGGAAGGGTAAGGTCTATCAATAACTTTTTTGCAAATATTGATAAAAGTAAATCTGTTTTATCTGATGCCGATTATAAAAGCCTGAAAGGTCAGGCATACTTCTTCCGCGCATATTTATACTACAGGATGGTAAAGGTATTAGGAGGGGTGCCGATCATTACCGCGGTTCAGGACCCAACAGCCGATATAAATACTTTACTGGTAAAAAGAAATTCATCACTTGAGTGTTTTGATTTTATTGGCAAACAGTTGGATAGCGCAATTAATTTATTGCCGGCTACCTGGGGTTCAAATGATATTGGCCGGGTTACCAAAGGCGCTGCTATGGCGGTAAAAGGCGAAGCCCTGTTATTAAAAGCAAGTCCTCTGTTTTGCAAAACACCTAATGCCACTTATTGGAATGATGCTTATAGTGCCTTGCTGGCCGCTAAAACTGAGTTAGATGCTGATGGTTATGGCTTATATACCGATAATACTGCAAAACCAAATGAAAACATGTGGTATGATAAGGCAGGGGCTGCTAAGGAAATGGTTTTGAGCTTACGTTACCATTATCCCGAAAAAACAAATGGCTTTCAACAAGGGCAAAGGCCTTTAACTGAAACCTCTGGCGCTGCAGGCTCCTGCGATCCTACCTGGGAAATGGTGCAGGCTTATCCCATGAAAAATGGTCTCCCAATTTCCGACCCGGCTTCGGGATATGACCCTACAGAGTTTTGGAAGGACAGGGATCCGCGCTTCTATCAAACAATTGTATATAATGGCGCCAGGTACGACTTTGCGGATATTACACCACGTGTGCAGTGGATTTTTAACACGATAGCCGGGGATGATGCCTACAAAGCCACACCCAATTATAATATCACTGGTTTTTATTGCCGTAAGGGGATTGATACCACATTGGGTTCAAGTGTTTGGAACCGCCAGGCTTTTGATTGGCCTATCATCAGGTATGCTGAGGTTTTACTTAACCTTGCCGAGGCTGCTAATGAAGTTCAGCACCCGGCTGAAGCGAGGGCCTATATTATTCAAATCCGCCAAAGGGCCCATATATCAGCAGGAGCAGGAAATTATGGATTGGCTGCATCGGTTGGCTCTGATTATCAGGTCACATTGAACGCTGTTATGACCGAACGCGCTATAGAGTTTGCTTTTGAAGGAAAACGATTTTGGGATTTAAGGCGCAGGCGGATGTTTAATGTATTAAATAGCATGGGTACGCTGCACGCTTACGGGCCGTACTTTAACAGTGCGGCTGCATCCACTCAGTATGGTATTAATATTACGCAAAGTAATAGCGGGATTGCCGCACAGCTTTCTAACCTGATAGTAAATTCACCGGCATCGTTTGATCGTAACGCTTTTCTTAAGGCTATTACCAATTACAAGTATGAGCCGATAGATCCTGGTGCCACCAGTCAAATCAATATACCCGATGCCTATTATTTCGGCCCTATTGATCCGCAGTATATTTTACAAAACAAAAATCTGCAGCAAAATATAGGATGGGATGGCGGAACATTTAATCCGGTGATACAATAGGTGCTGAATGTGTTTTATTTTTTAAGTGTACTTCCGGTAATGAGACTACCTGAGGTTTAGTTGAAGAGGCGTCCCTGTATGGTGGTACAGGGCGCCCTCTTTTGTCATTGATCAGAAAGCGGTGCTTAGAAATTGGAAATGCTTTTTAGTTGATTATATATGAGTTTTTATAACATGATAAATAAATTGAACACAGGTTTTTTAGTTCTCCTGGCGTTCAGTATGATGCTGGTAATTCACCCGCAGGCAAATGCGCAAACCATAACTTTAAACACAAAATTTGTTACGCTTAGTATAAACAAACGTGGGTTTATCACCAGCATTAAGGATAAATCATCCCATAAAGAATATTGCCCTGCCGGTAAAGTTTCTGCATTGCTTAGTCTGTACAAAGGCGAAAACTATATACTGCCGGTAGCTGCTGCATTTAATACGCTCAATAAGCGCATAACGCTACGCTATCCTAATGGCTCGGTGGCAACGGTGCAAACTGATGAAAAAGGGGAGTATGTACGGCTGAAACTGGTATCGCTTAAGCCACGCAACGGGGTTGACAATATCGTTTGGGGCCCTTATAAATTAACTATCTCTAAAACAATAGGAGATATCCTGGGCGTAGTAAGAGATGATGATTTCGCATTTGGGATACTTGGTTTAAATGATAATACCACCAGCGGCCCCCCAACAGGAGGCGACATGTCTTTCATGTACTATTTTATTCATTCGCCTGATCCACTGAAATACCCCTTGCCGCCAAATCTTAAAGAAGGTCAAACTTTCACAATAGGCGGAGATGGCATAAATGACGTGGCGTTTTATTCACATCCGGAAGAGTATTACCGGATGAACTACGGAAACGGGGCAAGACTTGAGCCCGCTTTTGGTTCTACAGTTTGCATGCATTCAAGAGACCGGAGAAAAGAACAGATGATACGCTTCCCGGTGTTGCCCGATAATTTGGATGGGAAGGTAAATTCGGCCAGGTACCAGTTGGTGCCGCCGGTTAATGCCGATTACATCGGATCGTCGGTTGCTTTGCTTGCCTGCCCCGATTCTGTCGGGCTCCGCACTATCGAACAAATAGTTTTAAAGGAAGGGCTGCCGCATCCCGAAATTGATGGTCAATGGATCAAAGACCCTAAAGCATACCGCCCTGATATCGCCTGGCATGGCGCTCATGACAGCCTGGTCACCTATGCGCATCAATTAGCCATCAAAGGCGTACAGGATGAAGGATGGGGCGAATATTATCCCAACCCACAAAATCGGTGGACCAATAGAAAAATAAATTTCAATAACGCAGATCCCATGAACATTCCAGACTATGGCGCATTGATGAAGAAAAATGGGATCAGGTATGGACTGCATACTCTGTGTGAGTTTCTGCAGCCTGAGAATAACAGCGATGTGGCCCCGGTACCGAGCGATAGCCTGGCCATTATGCAACGCACTTCCATAACCAAAAATCTTACTGATCAGGACACTGTTATAACGGTGGCCGACAGGGCCTATTTCAACGAGTTCGGCGGATGGGAAGGTAACCATACCAATGTACTGAAAATAAGTAAGGAACTTATAGAATACAATGGCATTAGCGAGAGCAAGCCTTACACCTTTTTACATATCAAAAGGGGGCTTTATGGAACCAAAAGAGGTTCCTATAGAAAGGGTACTACAATAGTAAAGCTGCAGCCTAACTGCTATCGTGGTTTTGTTCCGGATATGAATTTGCAAAAAGTATATGCAGATTATTATGGCAAGTGGCTCACAGAAGGAGGGATGGATTATATTGATTTTGATGGTTTAGAGAGCTGTATATACCAGGGGCAGGGACAGTACTCCTTTAAACAGTTTTTCAGGAAATTATTTGATAGCTACGCAAAAAATGGAGGTGATTATCTCCGCGTAATGGGGAGCGCGGTTTATGAAGGCAACTGGCATTATATGAGCGTTTGCAATGTTGGCGGCGGTAATAATATGTTTAATCCGGTATTGAACCAATGGGGAATAGAGGGGAAAGATATGCGATATGTTTTTGAAAGCAGTTATTTACCTGCAACATTCGGAATAGTTGATTTGCACAGTGATTGGAGTTTATACGATGCTGAAAACCTGGAAGCCAAATCAATAGGATGGAACGCAACCTACATGCTTGGTTTGAGCCAGCATGCCGTTGAAAATTGCCCGGAAAAGAATAACATTTTCAAGGCATACCGCGCCTGGGAAAATGCCAGGGCATTGAATATTTTCACCAAAACAGTAAAAGAGCGTTTAAAAGATTTAAACTATAAATTTCACCTGGTGCAAAACGGCGAAAAGTCTTTCGTTTTATATCCTGTACGTGAAACCCGCTTTCCTGACCAGCAATACACTATCGAAAAAAATACCTGCCGGTTAAATAATGAATTTGATGCGCAGCCGCTGGATTGTGCGATACGGATATCATCTGCCGAAAAAGATGGGTATGCTGATGGCATCAGGATCACTTTTCAGGACGGTACAGAACTTTCAATCGACAAAAAAATTACCAATGGTGAATTTATCATCCTGAAGGATAATGCGTGCTATGTAGCGGATAAGAACAGAAAGAAGATCGCTGAAATTCCAGCTCAGGGCAATTTGACACTTCCGCATGGGGCATCGTCAATCCAGGTTAGCGCCCTGCATAACAGCAATCAAAAAGTAAATATGGAACTGCTGGTTTCATCTGTAGGACCGGGTATAGCACTTTGATAATTTAATATGAATTTTAACAAAAAAAACTGCCTTTCCGCATTCATAATTTGTACATGTTTATTAGGCATTGCCCATGCCCAGGGAGCAAAAAAGCTTATAACCCCAGATTTTTTAAAAGCTGTGCATGGAAATATGCGTGTAAGCGCTATCCAATATGAGGGTACCAAAGCATTAAATAAATTTGTGTTCGGGAACAACAGCCTCACAACTGACAGTGCCCAGTGGTCGCTTAACTTAACCGCAAAACAGGGTGCAAGCGCCGGGATACTGGATATCACCGCCGATATTAAGTTAAAAGAAGGCCATGCAGCTGCCACGGCCCTGGAGGTATCTTTTGACTTCAGCCGCTGGAGCAGGAAGAATTACGTTATGATGCCTGCAAGTATGTATAACGGGAACAGGTATCCTGCTATTGGCAACGGGTACAATCCCCCCTACACCAGGGATATGTACTATAACCCCCAAGTACTGCTAACAATTTCAAACAACCCCAGGTTATCCGCAGAACCCGATAAAGCATCGCTGGTGCAGTTACAAACCGGCAATGCAGCAACGCCTGCAATGTGCTTTTTTTCACCATTATTAAAGAAAGGTTTTATCCTGTTGTCCACCCAGCAGACCCAGTTGGGCAATAGTGGCCTTACCATTGCAGAAAATACAAAACAAGATAGTTGCAGCTTTAGCATTTCGGCACCGGCGGTGCGCAGACTGGCGCCCGGGTTTGGGGATTTTCATGAAAGTGGTGATAAAGCACGCGACTGGAAACCCGGCGACCATGTAACCATTGCGATGAGGTTATATGTATTTGATGCCGGCAGCATTCCTGATTTGCTTACGAAGTTTATGCAGGTACGTAAGGATATAACCGGGCCAAATAGTCCCCGCAATATATTACCTATGAGTAAGTTACTTGCAGTAGGTTCGGCAATATGCAGCGGTAATTTTATACATGTTCCTGCCGGTAGTTATTACAAGCCCGAAAATAATGACGATTTTCAGTTGGGTTGGGTGAGCGGTATGATGAATACCTATCCTATGCTGGCGCTTAATAATGCAAAAGAACGTGAGCGGGTGGCGGGGGAGATCGACTTTGTTGTGAATAAACTTCAGGGGAAAAGCGGCTTTTTTTATGGCGGAATCGAAGCAAATGGCCGCCTCCTTTTTGAAAAAATGCACCCTGATTTTCCGGAAGGCCAGGCTATGGTACGCAAAAACAGTGACGCTTTATTGTGGCTGATGAAACATCTGTTGCTGTTGAAAGCGCAGGGTTTTGGAAATATAATTAAGCCGGAATGGGAGTCGGCCGCGAAAAAACTGGCCGAAGCTTTTACTAACACCTGGAAAAGATACGGCGAGTTTGGGCAGTACATCGTACCCGAAACTGGCGAGATAGCCGTATTTAACTCCACGGCGGGAGCGATAGCGCCCGGCGGATTGGCCATTGCTTCAAATTATTTTAACCACCCGGAGTGGCTTGGAGTAGCCAGGGAAGCAGCGAATTATTATTACCAACGGGATGTGGTAAACCAGGGCCTCACCGGCGGCGATTGCGGGGATATTAGCATGGATGCTAATTCAGAATCGGCATTTGGTTTTTTAGAATCATTGATGGCCTTATATAACGTTACCGGCGATAAAAGCTGGTTGCAAAAAGCTGAGGTAGAAGCCGCGCTTTGTTCAACCTGGGTATTGTCCTATGATCCTGTTTTTCCATCCGGCAGCCAGATCGCGAAGTTGAACTGCCATATGGCCGGGGCAGTTTGGGCCAGCATTCAAAATAAACATTCGGCTCCGGGTATTTGTGAAGCCTCTGGCGATTACCTGTTTAAATTATACCGTGCAACGGGTAACAAATTATATGCAGATTTAATAAAGGATATTCAACATGCGCACGCCGAAGCAGTAAACATGCCAGGTCATTATACTACCAACAACCTTATCGGATCGAGCATGGAACGGATTCAGCCCAGTGACGCCGAAGGCCGGGGCAGTGTTGGCAATTTCATAAATACACGGAATTCGTGGACGGAAACGAACGGCATGTTAATGGCCATTGAACTGCCTGGAATTTATCTTCAGACAGATAAGGGGAAGCTCCTGGTTTTTGATCATGTGGCTGCCGCTGTTTTGAAGAAGGATAAGAAATCGACCACACTGCTGGTGAGCAACAACACCGGTTATGATGCCAACGTAGCCATTTTTGCAGAAAGCAGTGCGCAGGCGCAGAGGCCGCTTCCATATACAGCGTTTTTACATTGGCCTAAAGTGATGGTAAAAGCAGGGCAAAAAGTACAGCTGCAAATCACAGCCGGCAACAAAATTTTGGCCGTTAAAACACTCAACTAAAAATATGACAAACACTGTCGACTCAAAAAAAAGGCGGGACCTGGTAAAGGGGATAGGGCTGCTCGCCATATCATTGCCATTGGGGGTAAAACGCGAACCGAATGTTTTGGCCGCGCCGCATGAAAAGAAACGGGTATTACGGGTAGCGCATATTACAGATGTACATATTCGCCCCGAATACAATGCCCCGGAACGTTTCGGGCGCTGCATTGAAGAAATAAAGAAACATAAGGTCGATTTTTTTCTAAACGGAGGTGATTCCATATTCGCTGCCGACTACAATAACATTACCCGTGAACGGGTCAACGAACAGTGGGCGATATGGAAAAACGCTCGTGAAAGATTTAAGGGATATGAAGTATACAGTTGTTTGGGCAATCATGATATGTGGTGGGCTTGCCCTGACAAATCCGACAGCATGTATGGCAAACCGCATGTAATAGCTCAACTTGAAATGCCGGGCCGCTTTTACAGTTTTGAAAAGCATGGGTGGCATTTTATCATTCTCGACAGCAATAATGATAATGCAGGTTCATTAGATGCTGAACAGCGAAAATGGCTGGAGAACGACCTGGCGTCACTGCGGCGCGGCACGCCTGTTTTGTGTATGAGCCATTACCCGATTTTGGGCGTAAGCACCATAATGGAAGGAGGCAACCATACAGATGCGAGATATATCACTAATTTATTTAATAAACACCGGGACAAAACAATCACTTGTATAAGCGGCCATATCCATTTACTTGATGAGGCTGGTTATGATGGTGTTCGCTACTATTGTAACGGCGCCTTAAGTGGATTTTGGTGGGAAGACGGCGATAGAGATTCGGCGGCTAAATGTTATTACCGCGAAACACCTCCCGGCTATGCCATATTGGATTTATTTGAGGACGGAAGTATAAGCAATCGCTATTATCCGCATTCGTTCTGATATAATTGGCGGGTATAGCCAGCGCAGGTAGTGTTGACAGGAAGTCGGACTCACGCAATTTCAAAAAACAATTTCAATAATCAAACAGACTAAATTATGTTAAAGAAAAATATATTGCTGGTTATTTGTGTCTTGATGGCGAACTTTTTATTCGCTCAAACCACATTTCAAACAAAGTGGCTAAAGATAAACATCAATAAAAGCGGTTTTGTTACAAATGTTTTAGCAATTCAAAGCCAAAAGGAATATTCGCCCAAAAGATATACGTCGCCATTCATGTCATTGTATGCCGGGAAGGAAAAAACATACGAGCCTGTATCATTTTCTTATAATCAACAAAACAGGAGGATAAAGCTTGTATTTTCCAACGGTTCTACAGCGAGCGTTGAAGTAACCGATAAAAAGGACTATCTGCGATTCACTCTGCTTTCATTAACTAAACGCAGTAATATTACAAATATCGTTTGGGGGCCATATAAAACAACTATCTCAAAATATATTGGCGATATGCTTGGTGTGGTGCACGATGGCAATTTTGCTTTTGGCATTTTTTCGTTGAAGGATAATACTACCGGCGGCTTGCCCTGCGAGGGCGATTTATCGCAGGGGTATTATTACATTCACACTAACGATCCGGTTGCAAATCCATTGCCTGCGGGCTTACACGAAGGGCAGCGCTTCCGTTTTGGTGGCGATGGTATCAACGATATAGCTATGTCTTCGCAGGCGGAAGACTATTATAAAACCAATAGCGGGATAGCTGCACAGCTTGCGCCCGATTATGGTTCATATGTGGCTTTGCAATCAAGAGACAGAAGAATGAGGCATTTGGATTTTATTACCCTTCTGCCAGGATATGAACGCATGAATCTGCCGCGCCATCAATGGGTAGATGCTATTCCCGTTGATTTTATCGGTTCGTCCGTCGCAATGTACGCCTGCCCAGATACTGCCGTAATTGCAATGCTGAAAAAAATTACGAAGAGTGAAAAACTGCCTTACATAACTACTTTGGATAATAAATGGATTCGCGACCCAAAATCATTCAAAGCTGATTTGGCATGGAATGGCCGGCAGGATAGCCTGGTGAGCTATGCAAGGCAACTTGGCGTATATAGTGTACAGGATGAGGGTTTTGGAGAATATTACCCTAACCCTGCCGACCGCTGGGGCTCGAAGAGAATTATGGTCAATCATCAAAAAATCTCCGTCGCTGATTTTACAAAACAAACCAACGCACACAATATTGCTTATGGTCTGCATACGCTGTGCGAATTTTTGCAGCCCAATTGCAGTGATGTTTCACCCGTTCCGAGTGATAGTTTAGAGACATTATATTCAACCTGGCTTGCAAAAGGTATTTCTGCTGCTGATACAATTATCAGGGTAACAGATACAACCTTTTTAAATGAATACGGTGGCTGGGAAGGCAATCATACCAATGTTTTGAAATTGGGCAAGGAACTGATTGAATATAATGGCGTGACCACCACGCAGCCTTATACCTTGTTGCATGTAAAACGCGGATTTTATAATACACACACAGCTGCCCATTCTGCCGGTGAGCGGATAGATAAGCTGCAGCCCAATTGCTATCATGGCTTTGCACCCAATATCGCTTTGCAGGATAAGTATGCAGAATATTATGCCAAATTCCTGGTCGACGGCGGTATGAACTACATTGATTTTGACGGATTGGAAAGCTGCGCATACCAGGCGCAGGGAACTTATTCTGAAAAACGTTTTTACAGAAAACTGTTCGATGCGTATCATCGTTTGGGCGGAAAGTATTTAAGAGTAATGGGTTCGGGCATTTCAGAAGGCGGCTGGCTGTTTATGAGTACCAATAATGTGGGCGGCGATAGCAATATGTATAACCCCGTTACCGATGCCTGGGGCATTGAAGGGAAAGATATTCGAAACGGAAGCCAGAGCAATTATTTACCCTGCACTTTTGGTATCCAAAATTTTTCTTCAAGCTGGACGTATTTGCAGGCTGATAATCTCCAGTCGCGTGCTATCGGTTGGGATGCAATGTTTATGCTGGGTTTAAATGAGAGTAATGTTGAAAAATGCAAAGACAAATCTGCTTTCTTCGCAACTTTCAGCGCCTGGGAACATGCAAGAAATGCCGGTGTTTTTTCATCTGCCATGAAGAAAGAATTGCGAAATCCCGATAAACGCTGGCATTTAACAGAGGTGAAGAAAAATACATGGTCGTTGCAAGAGACAGACGCACGGGGGAATAAGGCCGGCGAAGCAATCACTCTTAAAAAAGATAAAGAATAACAAAAGCCATTTCCTGTTTGAATGCAGAAAGGCCTGAAAAACCAATAGATTGGGTAGAAATGAAAAGATTAACCAAGTTGAAAAGAAATAAATGAAAAGAAAGCTGTTTTTTTCGACGATTGCTTTTTGGGGCATCATCAATATCGCCAGTGCACAAGAAGCGATTAATAAATTACCTGTCTGGAAAGAAAATGACAGGCAGGTAATTTCTCAGGATTGGCTGGTAAACCCGGTTCGGCAAAAAGCCGATGTTTATACTGATGGTAAAAACATTATTTTGAGCAATGGTTTGGTAAAAAGAACCTTCCGGATTCAACAAAATGTGGCCTGCATTGATTACAGCAATATGAGCAACGGTCAGCAATTGCTGAGGGCTGTAAAGCCCGAAGCAAAGTTAACCGTTGATGGCAGGGAATATAATATCGGAGGCCTTTACGGGCAAAAGGAGAATGCCTATCTGCTGCCCGAATGGGTTAGCGGATTCAAGGGCAATGAAAATGATTTTCAGTTTCAATCCTTTTCGGTAACGGATATTCCTCCCTACATCCGCTGGAAACCGCGGGGATGGGCACTGAATACTGTTCCCGGCTCGGGTAAAATGCTGTCATTTGCCTATAAATCAAATGTTGACGGTTTAAAAGATCTGCTTGTTACTGTACATTATGAACTGTATAATAACATTCCTCTTATTGTAAAATGGCTTTCGGTTGAGAATAAAGGAAATAAAGCTATAATGTTAAATAGAGTAATCAATGAGGTGCTTGCAACGGTAGAGGAGGAAAGTGCCGTAGTTGGTTCGCCGGCTCAGATGGAAAAACAGCACGGCCTTTATCTGGAGACTAATTATGCCTTCAATAACTCTATGCGATATGACATCAGCGACCAAACTACGCATTGGAAAGCCGATAGTAATTATACATCACAGGTAAATTATAATTATCAAACCCCGTGTTTATTAGAAGTATACCCGGAAAAGGCTACTGGTATAGCGTTGGGAAAGGGGCAGGTTTTTAACTCGGTTCGTACTTATGAGTTACTGATGGATAGCTATGACCGCGAAAGGCGGGGATTGGCTATCAGGAAAATGTACAGCACTATAGCTCCATGGACAACAGAAAACCCCATCTTTATGCACCTCGTAAGCCGTAATGATGAAGACGTAAAAAAGGCTATAGACCAATGTGTGGCGACAGGGTATGAAGCCCTGATCCTCAGCTTTGGAAGCCATTGCAATATGGAAGACAGCTCGGCTGTCAACATACAACGCTGGAAAACACTGTCAAATTATGCGCATAGTAAACACATCCTGATAGGGGGCTATTCTTTATTTAGTTCGAGGCGGATCAGCGATGAAGATGATGTGATCGATCCGGTAACAAAAAAGCCGGATGCCGCTGCTTTCTTTGGAAATGCCCCTTGTTTGGGCAGCAAATGGGGCCTGGCTTATCTGGATAAGTTAAAATATTTTATTAGTAAAACCGGGTTCGATATTTTTGAAAATGACGGCCCTTATCCCGGCGACGTTTGCGCATCAACTACACATCCCGGCCATAAAAACCTGGATGATAGCCAATGGCAGCAAATGGAACTGCAAAAAGGTTTATATCATTGGTGTAACGAGCATGGTGTTTATGTGAACGCTCCCGACTGGTATTTTTTGGATGGCACCAATAAAATTGCCTTAGGCTATCGGGAAGTTAATTTTTCTTTGCCGCGTGATCAGCAAATGATCCTGAACCGTCAGAATATTTTTGATGGTACCTGGGAAAAGACCCCTGCCATGGGCTGGGGATTTGTACCACTTACCCGGTATCAGGGCGGTGGCCCCGAGGCCGTGCTGGAACCGCTTTCGGATCATTTGAAAGATTATGAACAATTGATGGTGCAATATTACGGGGCGGGAGTCCAGGCCTGTTACCGCGGACCAAGATTGTATGATACCGAAGCTACCCGGAAGATGGTGGTTAATGTCATTGACTGGTATAAAAAATATCGCAGCATCCTTAACTCCGATATTATCCATCTTCGCCGGGCCGATGGCAGGGACTGGGATGGTTTGCTGCACGTGAATCCGAAACTGGGTACAAAAGGAATGATCATGCTTTACAACCCGCTTAAAGTTGCGATTACAAGAACCATTAAGGTACCCCTGTACTACACAGGTTTAACAAGTTCGGCCCAGCTCAGGGAAAAGGGAGGGATAGCTAAAAAGTATCCTGTTGACAGGAAATATGAGATCACGCTAACCTTCAACATAGCGCCCGAGAGTTATACATGGTTTACTATTGAATAAATGGCTACGGATATGGTTAAAACCACCGGAGAAGCGACAAATTACCTCTCCAGTTTTCTCAATTGTTATTTATAACCTCATCGAAATTTATTTGAATGATCTCAACAAAAAAATTAATCACGTACATCACGTTCTTTGTTTTAATACAATCGGGCCTGTACGCCCAGGTGAATAATATTGCGCCGAATATTATACCGGCGGTTCATCAGTGGCAGGCAGGTAGCGGCAGTTTTATTATCAGTGCTGCTACTGAATTTAAATTTAAGCCATCTGTTTCAACACAAAAAACCGTTGCGATCTTCCTTGAAGACCTGGCTGCGTTGCGGGGCAGCGAGCGGCAATCCGGGTTGCAGGCAAAAGGAGGGAAGAATTATATTGTCATAAAAATCAAACCCCAGCGTCACTTAACTCAAGTCCAAAGGGAATCTTATCACCTGGAAATCAAACCGGATAAGGTTATTATAAAGGCAATGGATGAGGCAGGTGTTTTTTACGCTACCCGGACTTTGTTGCAGTTAATTGAACAGAGCACCGATAAGCAAAGTATTCCTTGTTATACTATTTCAGATATCCCTGCCTATCCTTTTAGGGGATTTATGCTGGATGTTGGGCGGAAATTTTTCCCGGTATCGCAGCTGAAAGATTACATATGCCGCATGAGCTGGTATAAAATGAATCAATTACAATTACATTTAAACGATCAGGCTTTTCACGGCCAGCATTATGCAGCTTTCAGGGTCGAAAGTAAAACATATCCTCAGCTGACATCAACAGGTGGATTTTACACACAGCAGGAAATCAGGGAATTGATACAATACGCCGCAGATCGTGGCATAAATATTATCCCTGAAATTGATGCGCCCGCCCATGCCATGAGTATTTTGGATATTGCCCCCGAGCTAAAAAATGAAAAGTTGCAGGACGGGCAACTGGATGTATTAAATCCCAAAACCACCGCCATGATGGAAAAGATCTTCGATGAATTTGTGCCGTTATTTCCATCGCCCTATTTCCATATCGGAACTGACGAATACAGATTTAAAAAGGCTACTACGACAGAAGACCGTAAGACTTTTGCAGCAGGCTTTTGTAACTATATCAATCATTTCAACAGATACATAGGTGCTAAAGGGAAAAAAGTAATGATATGGTCCGGATACAACGAAATGCCGGGATTTACCCCTATTGATAGCAATATAATGATTGATATGTGGTTGGGCAATAACGCCAAAGAAGAGATTAAAGCAGGACACCAGGTGGTACAATCAACTGACGGATGGCTGTATATTGTTCCGGGTACAAATTACTATGGCGTAGATAATAAGTTTTTGTACGAAAAATGGGCACCGAATGATTTCGGGCCAAACCAGCAGCTAAACCCGTGCGAACCTGATTTGTTAGGGGCGAAGCTGCATGTATGGAATGATCTTGGGCCAATGGGTTTTACCTATCATGAAACGGCAGACGAGGTTGCGGTGGCTTTACCCGTAATGGCCGAAAAACTATGGGGCAATAAAATGTCACCCACTTTTGATGAATTTACAAAGAGAGTTGATGGCCTGAAAAACGTACCACAAGTAAATGATACAAGGCTACTGGATGCTTACAAAAACAGTGATCCAATCATTGACGTCGATTTCATAGAAAATACTTTACCCGACGCTGTAAATAAACACCTAATAAAACCGTTAACCGGTTATGAGTCAAAATCTGTATTGGCGCTTGATGGGCATGATTTTGTTCGGCTAAACTTACCAGCCGACGAGTTAGAACAACCCTGGACACTGAGCTTCCGGGTTAAAAAAACAGATACCCGCGATACAACGACGGTACTGTTCGAATCGCCCTACGGAACAATTTTCCTGAACCTTAAAGATAAAAAATCGGGCAAGACCGGTTTAGGTATCGCCCGGACTGTTGGCTATAAAGAGTACGCAGGTGAGGGTGAAGATTTTTACCGGCAGGTATTTAATAGCATTGTCCCTGTAAATAAATGGACGCAGATAACCTTGACCGGCGGGCATAACAACTGTACTTTGTATATCGATGGCAAAGAGACAGAGTCAGTCGAAAAGCAATTCGTTTGTCCGCTAAAAACAATAGGCAGCAGCTGCGGCCATCTTTCAGCTTCAGCGTTTTTAACTAATATAAAAGTATTCGGCCGAATATTGAACAGAGATGAAATAATGACATTGTATTTAAATGCTAAGCTATTAATCGATTAATTAAAGAAAATAGGTTACGATTCCAAATAGCTGGTATTGATTGTACATAACCGGCCGTTTTAATTTGATGATAAAGTAGAACGAAATACGGCTTACTATTGGCCTGGGTGTACAAAAAATGAGCCTCTGATGCTAAATTGGCTTTCCTTATACGCAAGTTATTCAAACAGTGCGAAGATTAAAACAACTATTAACCCTTTTGTTGCACCGATGATGGTTTAATTGAAAACGGCTTAGAAATTTTAAAAACAGCTTGCAAAAAAAGAGTTCGCCAATTAGCAGCATGCAAAAGTCATTGAAATAACATAAGCGAAATTTTTTATTAATAAATTTTATTTGAGACCGAAAGGTCTCTATATTGTGTTGTCATGAAAAAAGGAGAAAGCACCCGGCAACGTATAATTGAGGAAGCCGCAATGATATTTAACAAAAAAGGTATTGCCGGCACATCTGTCAGCGATATTATGGAAGCTACAAAACTGGCGAAAGGAGGCATATACCGGCAATTTGAAAATAAAGAGGCAATTGTGATGGAAGCTTTTAATTTCCTTTCGAAAAGACTGATTAATGCGATCGATGACAAGATTAAAAGCCAAACCAGTGCAAAGAATAAATTATTTGCAGTGCTTGATCTTTATCATGACCGTTTATCGCTTGCAAAAAACGGAGGATGCCCATTATTAAATTTTGGCGTGGAAACTGACGATACCGATCACGTTATCAGGGATCGCGTTGCACTTGGCATCAAATCAATACAGGATAGATTTGCCCGAATAATTTCAGAGGGTATACAAACAGGTGAATTTAAAAAGCATATTGACCCACATGAATTTGGTATATATATGTTTAATTTATTGGAAGGCACGATACTTACCAGCCGGGTGTTTTCTAATAAAGGCCAAATGAAAATGGTTACTGACATGCTCAGGAGCGAAGTCCTGAGCTTTTTGGAATAAATTTTTTTGATATTATTGAGACCCTTTGGTCTCTTTTTGGATATTAATTTTAAAACTGAGTACAATGAAAGCAATTCAATTTACGCAACACGGGGCTTATGAAAATTTAAAGCTTATAGAACTCCCCGCACCCGATTTACTGCAGGGACAATTATTAGTAAAAGTTAATTTTGCAGCAATTAACCCGGTAGATAATACAATCAGGGCCGGGCTTATCCCACAAGCTCAAAGGCTGCCTATGATTTTAGGCAACGAGGCCGCAGGGATTGTTGTAAAAGGTAACAATCAGTTCCCTGATGGAACACGAGTTATTATATCGGCCTTTACACCGGCGGGTGGCATAAGAGGCATCGCATCTGACGGAGCATGGCAAAGTCATCTCGCTTTATATCCTGAAGAATTAATTAAAACACCGGCAAACCTATCAGACCAGGAGGCTGCTTCAGTTTTTGTAGGTTTTTTTTCTGCTCAGGCCTGTTTAAATAAAGCGGATTTTGCGCCGAGCAAAACTGTGCTTTCTCTGGCAGTGGGTGGCGCAGTTGGCAACGCGGGCGTGCAGCTGGCTAAGGCACATGGTGCATCATTGGTAATAACAACAGCAGGATCGGCCTCAAAAGCAAAAGCTGCGGAATTAGCAGGTTTTGAAAATGTAATTAATTTGGAAAATGAAAGTATTAACGAAGGCGTTATGCGTATTACCGGTGGAAAAGGGGTTGACATCGTTATTGATAGTGTTGGTGGTAATTTAACCGGCAACGCTATTAAGGCCCTGGCCAGAAATGGCATCATCGTAAACATTGGGTATTCTGCAGGGGCACAGTTTACAGCAAACATTACTGATTTTGTGTGGAAGGGCCTTCAAATGCGGGGGCAAAGTCTTTCAGGCTGGTTTACAGCCGAGCAACAGCAATATGTATGGAACCAGCTATTACCATTACTTGCTAACGGCTCTGTAAAACCAACGGTAGCAAAAGTGTTTGATGCCGCCGATGCACCGGAAGCCCAGCGTTATTTAATAGAGGAAAAGCCTTTTGGAAAGGTGTTAATCAAATTTTAAATCAGCTCATTGCATATTAAAACACTTAAAGCCGCTTTAACTACCGGCCTTTAGGAGTTCATCTATCGTTTTGGTTACGAATTTTAGCACGGGGAATTGATCTTCCGGTAGCCCGCAGATGATCATCAAGCTTATTTCACGCAATGAGATGAAAAAGCGGCTGAATGCTTACATTTGGCTATCTGACTATGAAAACGACCTTGCTGACGTATCCTTGCGTCTTTATTTTGATATGCTGTGCTTTCGTACAGCAGGAGCCGCTCCGCCGCTTCGAGCTGAAGGGGTATGCACAAGGCACCACATATAGTATCGTGTATTATGCGCCCGACAGCCTGGTGAATACAGCGCAAACGGATAGCCTGTTAAAGCATTTTGATCAGTCGGTGTCCCTATATCAGCCTAATTCGCTTATCTGTCAGTTCAACCGTTCTGCAAAAGGTATCCGTATAGATGAAATTTTTCGTGTGCTGATCACCCGTGCGCTGCAGATCAGCCACGCAACCGGGGGGCTGGTTGACCCCACAGTGAAACCTTTGGTTGATGCCTGGGGATTTGGTGTAATTAAACCGGCACATGACCCCGACCGGAAAGAAGTGCAGAACCTCCTTCATCATGTAGGAGCGGATAAAATCAGTTTGAAAGGTACTTTTTTACACAAAACCCAGCCGGACGTACAACTGGATCTCAACGGCATCGCGCAGGGCTATTCTGTCGATCTGCTGGCGTCTTTATTGGAACAGCATTCCATTCATAACTATCTCATCGAATTGGGTGGTGAATTACGTATTAAAGGCCATAAACCCGGCAACGAACCGTTTAAGGTGGGCATTGAAGGCATCAGTGGCGATGACCTGAACCCGGCCCCGATGCGGAAAGTGATTGAGCCGGGGGATGGCGCCATTACTACATCCGGCAATTACCGCAAACATCATGAAGCAGGCGGCAAACAGGTTTCGCACCTGATGGATCCGTTAACAGGTTACCCAATACAAAACGAAATGATCAGTGTTACCGTTTATGCGAAAGATGCAATAACAGCGGATGGTTATGATAACGGGTTTATGACAATGGGATTAAAACGCACATTGAACTTTCTGAAAAACCGGAAGGGTCTGGGTGCTTATATTGTATACCGGAAGCCGGATGGCCGTATAGCAGATACGGTTACTGCTTACTTTAAAGGATATCAACAATAAAATTGGATAAATGGAGAGAAGAACTTTTTTGAAAAATACAGGCCTGCTAACAGGCGGACTATTGCTAAACCAAAACCTGAGCGCAATACAGCCCGGGGCCGATCCCGTTAAAATTGCAGTGGTAGGCTGTGGCGACCGTGGTACCGGGATTATGAATATCCTTAACGGAATGCCCGATCAGTTCCGCATTACTGCCTTGTGCGATGTGCTCGATTTCAGGCTGACAGCAGCACAAAAACTGGTTAAGCCTGGTTCAGTGAAAATGTATACGGATTACCGTAAATTAATTGATGATAAGCAGGTGGAGGCGATCATCGTTGCTGTTCCGCTGTACCTGCACTACGCTGTGGCTGCTGATGTTATCCGCTCGGGCAAGCATTTATACCTGGAAAAAACGATGACCTATACCATTGATCAGGCGCTTGAACTTGTGAGCCTGATGCATGGGCGCAACAACCAGGTGCTGCAGGTTGGTCACCAGTACCGCTATTCGCCTTTATATTACCGGGTTAAAGAGATGATCAATAAAGGCTACCTGGGTAAAGTAACGCAAGTGGATTGCCGCTGGGACCGCAATGGCAACTGGCGCCGCCCGGTGCCTGATCCTTCACTGGAACGGGCCATCAACTGGCGCATGTACAAAGAATATTCGGGCGGACTGGCGGCCGAACTGCTTTCGCACCAGATTGATTTTATTAACTGGGTTTTTGATACCCATCCGCAGGAATTTTTTGCCACCGGCGGGATAGATGTGTTTAAAGATGGGCGGGAGACCTATGATAACGTACAACTGATGTTACGTTACCCGGACCTGGGCCTGATCGGTAATTTCGGCGCGATGTGCGGCAATGCGCATGACGGATATCTTTTCAAGATTAAAGGTACCCTGGGTACTGTATCCCTGCTAACCGACCAGGGCATGTTTTACCCTGAGAAAAAACTATTGAAAGAAAAAGGGACAGTAGACGGCGTAACCGGTGCAACACGCATTGTATGGAATAAAGAAGGAGGCACACCCATTCTGCCCGAGGCCACGAAAGACGGTACCTGGTATGCATTCAACGATTTTTATCAGAAAATACTGCATAATGAGCTACCGGACAGTAATGTATTCACGGGAGCCCGCACCGCCATCAGTGTGCACCTGGGCAACCAGGCACTGTACAGCAAAAAGATCTGCAACTGGGATAACAGTTATAAGATTGGATAATTAGAAGCCCCGATATCGCAAATATCGGGGCTTTGTGTTTTAAATGCCGGGTAACGCTGGCCATAAGTTCAAAATAAGGTTTTTATTCTGTCAGTTATTTATGTTTTTAAAATAAACTTATTATTAAGCATTCAATATATTTACTATAATAGTAATTTGCATTGCACCAGATAAACTAAGATTGCAAATAATACACTTAAGCTAAGTTAATAGGTTTTGAGCGCTATCGTCTTTATAGATACTGAGGTTGATCCGAAGACTGGAAAAGTCCTTGATTTTGGCTGTATTAAGGATGATAATAATATCTTTCACCAAACCTCGGCGACAGCTTTTTCTGAATTTATAAGAGGCGTCCCTTTTGTGTGTGGTCATAATATATTAAATCACGATGTAAAATATATCGGGTCTCTGCTTAATCTCGTCGGAGTGGCGATTGATGATATCATCGATACACTATATTTATCGCCTCTTTTGTTTCCATCAAAGCCTTATCATGCACTTGTTAAAGATGATAAACTACAATATGATGAACTAAACAACCCACTTAATGACGCTATTAAAGCTCGGGATTTATTTTTTGATGAAGTAGCCACATTCAAACAAACAGACAAAACACTTAGTGACATTTACTTCTTGTTGCTTAAAAGTAATAGGCATTTTCAAGCTTTTTTTAGATTTCTTGATTACTCAACGGCTAATCAGGACGCTTCGTTCCTTATTCGTCAGAAGTTTAAAGATGAAATTTGTGTTCAGGCTAATCTTGAACAATTAGTATCTGACTACCCCGTAGAACTTGCCTATTGCTTGTCTCTGATTAAAGCAGGCAGCCGAACTTCAATAACACCGCCATGGGTATTAAAAAATTACCCTGATGTGGAGCGCATGATGTTTTTATTGAGAAATATGCCCTGCCTTAGCGGCTGTAGTTATTGCAATCAGGCGTTAAATGCTCATCTCGCGCTAAAAAAGTTTTTCGGTTTTAGCACTTTCAGGCAGTATGGAGGTGAACCATTGCAGTTAAAGGCTGTTGAGGCGGCAATTAACAACAAATCATTTTTGGCCGTATTCCCCACTGGCGGGGGCAAATCCATCACATTCCAGGTGCCTGCGTTAGTGTGCGGTGAAAGTACTAAAGGTTTAACAATTGTAATATCGCCGCTACAATCTTTAATGAAAGATCAAGTGGATAACCTTGAAAAAGCCGGGTTAATGGACGCTGTTACAATAAACGGCCTACTCGATCCCATTGAAAGGGCAAAGTCTTTTGAACGCATTGAAGATGGATCGGCTTGTATTCTTTACATTGCACCAGAATCCCTGCGTTCAAAAACCATTGAGCGTTTGCTTTTAAGAAGAAAGATTGCACGGTTTGTAATTGACGAGGCACACTGTTTCTCATCGTGGGGGCAGGATTTCAGAGTTGATTATCTGTACATAGGTGATTTTATCCGCACTATCCGGGAAAAGAAAAATCTTCCCGAACCCTTGCCCGTCTCCTGCTTTACAGCAACTGCGAAGCCAAAAGTAATTGAGGATATCTGTAATTATTTCAGTGAAAAACTGGGTTTGCAACTTCAACTATTTACAACAACTGCATCCCGCACTAATCTCAATTACAAAGTGTTGCCAAAGCAAAGCGATGAGGAAAAATATTTAACCGTAAGAGATTTGATTGCAGGGAAAAATTGTCCTGCTATAATATATGTTTCCAGAACCTTAAGGGCTGTTACGCTTGCCAAACGTTTAATTGCTGACGGCATGGATGCAAGAGCTTATCATGGCAAAATGGATGCTAACGAGAAAACAGCAAATCAAAATGCCTTTTTATCGGGTGAGGTCAAGATTATGGTAGCTACCTCAGCTTTTGGCATGGGCGTTGACAAAAAAGATATTGGCGTAGTGATTCACTATGATATTTCCGATTCGCTCGAAAATTATGTACAGGAAGCAGGCCGGGCCGGGCGTGATGAGAATATATCTGCTGATTGTTATGTCCTGTTCAATGAGGAAGATCTAAGCAAGCACTTTATCCTGCTTAATCAAACTAAGTTATCTATCAAAGAAATTCAGCAGATATGGAAGGCGATAAAAGACATAACCCGGTTTCGTTCCACTGTGTCTAATTCTGCTTTAGAAATTGCTCGTAAAGCTGGCTGGGATGATAGCGTTGCCGAAATTGAAACCAGGGTAACCACTGCAATTGCAGCACTTGAAGACGCCGGTTATTTGAAACGCGGACAAAACTCTCCAAGGGTTTTCGCCAATAGTATTCTTTCCAAAAATGCACAAGAAGCTATAGATAAAATAGCTGTTTCTGAACGGTTTACCGAAAAGCAAAAAGAAAAAGCAACAAGAATTATAAAAAAGCTTTTCTCCAGTAAAAACAGAAAGCAGTTGAACGATGAGATTGCCGAATCCCGGATTGATTATATCAGTGACCATTTAGGGATAGTGAAAGAAGAAGTGATCGGCATTATAAATCTGCTGCGCGAGGAAAACATTTTGGCCGATGCTAAAGATTTGACAGCGTTTATTAAACGAGGGGAAAATAAAAACCGTTCAATCAATATCGCCGAATCATTTGGTAAGATAGAAAAGTGTCTGCTATCCTTTATAAATGAACAACCATATACATTTCAACTTAAGGAGCTGAACGAGCATCTTGAAAACGAGGGATGCAATGATGTAACGCCTCATAAAATAAAAACCATCATCAATTTCTGGGCGATAAAAAATTGGATCAGGCGGAAAAGTCTATCATCTTCAAAAAATCATTTTAAGGCTTACAGTTTACATCCACAGCAAACACTAAAGGATAAAATTGACAAACGATATCAACTGGCACGGTTTATAACTGAATTTTTATATCAAAAAGCCAATGCTGTAAATACAGATAATAAGGATGATGATGTATTGGTCGAATTTTCTGTACATGAATTAAAAGTGACTTACGAACAGAGTACCGATCTTTTTAAAATGAATATTGATGCCGATGATATAGAAGATGCTTTGTTCTACCTTTCGCGAATTGAAGCTATTAAAATTGAAGGTGGCTTTTTGGTGGTTTATAACAGGCTTACGATAGAAAGACTTGAACCGGATAACAAAAAGCGCTACAAGGCCGAGGATTATCAAAAGATGGGTCAGTTCTATGAAAATAAAATTCAGCAGATTCATATTGTCGGTGAGTATGCTAAAAAAATGATAGAAAACTATCGGGAGGCGCTGCAATTCACCGAAGATTATTTCCAGCTTAATTATACATCATTTCTTAATAAATATTTTAAAGGTAGTCGTCAAAAAGAAATCAATTTAACCCTTACACCGGCAAAGTTCAGGGAATTGTTTGGAGAGCTTTCCCCAACACAACTCAAAATTATAAAAGATGATGTCTCCAAATACATTGTTGTAGCTGCTGGTCCGGGCAGCGGGAAAACGAAAGTGCTTGTGCATAAACTTGCATCATTATTGTTAATGGAGGACGTAAAACATGAGCAATTGTTGATGCTTACTTTCTCAAGGGCGGCTACAACTGAGTTTAAAAAAAGATTGTTGAATTTAATTGGTAATGCTGCAAATTATATAGAAATAAAAACCTTTCATTCTTATTGTTTTGATTTACTGGGTAGGATGGGAAACCTTGAAAAATCTGATACCATTTTAAAACAAACTATCGAAAAGATAAGAAATAAAGAAGTTGAAACCAATCGCATTACAAAAACCGTTCTGGTAGTTGATGAAGCGCAGGATATCAATGATGAAGAGTTTGAACTGATTCGGACACTAATCAAAGAGAACGAAGAAATGAGGGTAATTGCGGTTGGAGATGATGACCAAAATATCTACCAGTTTCGCGGTTCAAATTCAAAATATCTTCATCAACTAATTGAAGTATATGGAGCCGATAAATATGAGCTCGTTGAAAACTATCGGAGTAAAAGTAACCTTGTTGAATTTGCAAACCAGTTTTTAAATAACATAACTGATAGATTAAAAAATACGCCGATTATGGCAAAACAAGCTGGTGATGGAAAAATAAAGATGTTCCGTTATCAGCATGGCAATTTGATAGTACCACTTGCAAAAAATGTAGCAAGTACACCACTTATCGGTACAACCTGTGTGCTTGTTAAAACTAACGAAGAGGCATTACAGATAGCCGGATTACTACAGCAAAACGGAATACAAGCTAAATTAGTACAAACCAACGATACGTTTAATTTATATAACCTGGCAGAAATAAGGTTTTTCCTTAGTTTGTTGAATACTGAAGATCAGGTTCATGTGATAAGCGATGATGTTTGGGAAAATGCACTGCGTACAGCTGCATCCACATTTAAGAATAGCGATAATTGGTTGATTTGCCAAAACCTGATCAAAGATTTTGAGGCTACTAATACCAAAAAGAAATACAGGTCGGACCTTGATGTTTTTATTCGGGAATCGAAATTGGAAGACTTCTATCAGCGCGGCGGTGAAACAATTTTTGTCTCCACTATACACAAGGCTAAGGGGAAAGAATTTGATAACGTTTTTTTGATGCTGGAAAATCTTGCACCACCAACAGACGAAATTAAACGTCAATTATATGTCGCAATTACCAGGGCCAAACAAAATTTGACAATCCATATCAATGCGAATCTTTTCGATGATATAAAAGTCAGCAACCTGGAATACATTGAACGCCATGAAAAAAATGAACCGCCAGCTCATTTGGCGATAAATCTGATCCATGAAGATGTCTGGCTCGATTATTTTTTAAGAACACAGCATCAGGTTTCTTTATTGACGGCCGGGGACGATTTAATTATATCAGGTGACGAATGTTTAAATGTAAACGGGCAACCAATATTAAAATTCTCCACGTCCTTTTTACGGCGAATAAATGATATTACTGCAAAGGGCTACCAAGTAAAGTCCATCAAAGTAAACTTTATCCTGTATTGGCAAAAGAAAGATTCAGCAAAGGAGAGTAAAATTGTTTTACCTAAGCTTTGGTTTGAAAAGATAGACTATTCCCATCTCCTTAACCTCTCTGAATCTTAGCTCCTAAAAAAATCAAAATAAATTTGCGAAACCAATTAGTTGCACATATATTTGCAACCAATCAGTTTCTTATTTAAAATAAACCAAACCATGAAAAGTAAAATCCTATTTGTTTTATGCCTGTTAACCGGGCTAATGTTTATCAACGCCGGTCTTGACAAATTTTTTCATTACATGCCCATGCCTAAAGAAATGCCCGAAAAAATGGTGAAAGCGGGGCATGCCTTTATGCAAATAGCCTGGCTAATGCCGCTGGTGGGTGCCATGGAAATCCTTGGCGGTTTATTATTGATTATTCCAAGAACCAGGGCGCTCGGCGCATTAGTACTTGTACCTCTTTTAACCGGTATTTTATTGGCTAATATTAGTATGGCCCCATCAGGTTTACCTATCGTATTAGTATTGATCGCAATTGTTCTTTGGGTAATTATTGACAATTGGGAAAAATACCTGCCTATGATCAGGAAATAAGTTTTAAATGAACCGGCGGTCTTATTAACCGGTTCGTAAATAGTACTTCAATGAGAAGAGACATTTTTCAGGCTGTTGCCGACCCTACCCGCAGAGCTATTATCGCTTTAATAGCATTGCAGGCAATGACACCCAATGCCATTGCCGAACATTTTGATACTACCCGACAGGCAATTTCAAAGCATTTGCGGGTTTTAACCGAATGTGAACTGGTGAAACCGGAGCATCGGGGCCGGGAGATTTATTATCTATTGGAGATTGACAAAATGAAAGAAATAGACAAATGGCTGGAGCAATTCCGAAAAATATGGGAGACCCGCTTCCTGCAACTCGATAACCTTTTAGCTACCTTAAAAAAACAACAAAAATGAAAAATAACTTGCACTTTGATTTTATTGCCGACAAAGTAAAAAATACGCTGACCATCAGACGTGAGTTTTTAGCCGACAGACCATTGGTTTGGGACTGTTATACTAAAAGCGAATTGCTCGATCAATGGTTTGCACCCGCGCCCTTAACCACCAAAACCAAATCCATGGACTTTAGCGAAGGTGGCCACTGGCATTATGCCATGGTAGAGCCCAACGGTACAGAATATTGGGGCTGGGCAGACTATCTGAAAATCAAACCCATTGATTACTATACATCATTGGATGCTTTTTGTAATGCAGAAGGTGAAATAAATAAAGATCTTCCCCGCGCGGAGTGGCTTGTAAATTTCACCGATAAAGGAGAAAACGCTTTGGTAGAAACCATTGTAACTTATAAATCGCTTTCAGATTTGGAAACGGTTATCCAGATGGGCATGGAACAAGGAATGATGGCAACCCTCGAAAAACTTGACCAATTATTATTAACCTTAAAAAAGTAAGAAATGAGCAATAAGATCACTGTTACCGCTACGGTAAATGCAGATGCTAAAAAAGTTTGGGATTATTACACCAATCCCGAACACATTACCAAATGGAACTTTGCCGATCCTTCGTGGCAATGTCCTTCTGCATCAAATGATATGCGGGTAGGCGGAAAATACTCGGCAAGAATGGAAGCCAAAGATGGGAGCTTCGGTTTTGACTTTGAAGCTACTTATGACGAAATTGTTGATGGCGAAAAGTTTACCTATACCATGCCAAACGGCAGGCAGGCCTCGGTTGCCTTCAAAGCCAATGACAATCAAACTGAAGTTGAGGTAGCTTTCGATCCTGAAGATCAAAATCCTCTTGAAATGCAAAAAAACGGCTGGCAGGCGATACTTAACAACTTTAAGAAATACGCCGAAGAAAATTAACGTGCTCAGAAAGTTACCGTTAATGGTATTTTTACAGAAGCTGGATGGAGACATTCAGCTTTTGTACTTTTTACTCTGCCCTTAGTTTAGGAGTAGGAAAATGTACTCAACAAAACTATTATTCTTTTTACCAAGTCCCCGCTTCCTGTACCGGCCTGTACACTTCAATATTCTCACATTGCATGTTAGTATTGTTACATTTATCAAGCCTCATATTTTATACATTGTACAGGTAAATTAATCATGTTATGTTGTTTAAGATCAAAGTGCTTTGTGCCTGCATTACATTATCGTTATGCTCTTTGCTTCCATTTGCGCAGCAAATAAATTATCCTCCTGTTGATAAGGTTGCCGCTGATTTTAAAAAATTGTTAGAAAGGCCTCGTGTTCCGTTAAATCTATCTTTTACTATCATTCATACAGATTCAGTTATTATAGAACACGGTTTTATTTATAGCGAAAAGAATGAGCGGGTACCTGTTCTTATTTATAAGCCGGTTACCGGGACCAAGCCACATCCCGCTGTAATTTTTTTACATGGTACAGGTGGTAAAAAGGAAGACAACAAAAAGATGTTGTACCAATTGGTTAAAAGAGGGATCATGGGAGTAGCCATTGATGCCCGCTTTCATGGTGAACGCATTGCCGGAGGCGCTCATGGCTCAAAGGAATACGTAGCAGCTGCTACCGCTGCCTGGGAAAATAAGGACAAAGCCCATCAAACGCATCCATTTTTGTTTGATACCGCTTTCGATCTTTGGCGGGTAACCGATTACCTGGCAAGCAGGCCTGATGTAGATGCCAACCGCATTGGTATGGGCGGCATATCCATGGGAGGGATGGAAACATGGCTTGCGGCATCAATAGATAAGCGGATAAAAGTAATTGTACTGGATATTGCAGTGCAGAGTTTCAAATGGTCGTTGGATAATGATAAATGGCAGGGGCGTGCAGGTACTATCCGGGGAACGCATTTGCAGGCAGCTAAAGACCTTGGCGATTCGGTATTAAACATGCATAATGTACAGGCTGTATGGGATAAACTATTACCCGGTATCACCGACGAGTTCGACTGTCCGTCGATGCTGCGATTGATAGCGCCCCGTGCCATGTTGATTGTAGGCACAGAAAATGATCCCAATTGCCCGCTTCCCGGAGCAAACATAGCTTACGCTTCGGCCATACAAGCATATAGATCGAAAGGGGCAACCGATAAGATTATGCGCGATGTAACGCCAAAGCTATTCCATACATCTACGCCGGAACATTTTAAAATGACGTTGGATTGGTTTAGCAAATGGTTGTAATACAGCATTGTAATATTAAGGGAAGCCATTAAGTATTTCTAAGAAGCTGTTTAAAGAGTGATTTATTCATTGCCGTTGGCTTCAGCCAACGGTAAAATAACCAATGAGGAGAGGGCTTTAGCCAAATTCAGATGGTATTTTGGCTAAAGCCCCTTAAATTTCCGGCATTATTCCGTTGACTAAAGTCAACGGCAATGAATTTTATTGAATAATTAATGAGTCGCTAATTTAAACACAGCTAAGCCTTAAAAATAAAATTAACAAAAATTTGCTAAATCGATTTTATTATATAATTTGGTCGTGCAATAACCAATTAATAAATACCGGTCAATTTTAGTTCTGAAGGTTTATCTGTCAAAAAAAACTTACGGTAAACGAAGCGTTCTATCCGGTACTACTATTATGAACATAACTACACTGCCAGCCTTAAAAAAATGTTTAATAACCGTATTTGCCGCGGGTATGTTGTTTATTCCGGCAACAGTGCTTAAAGCGCAAAATGCGGCTTCCTATGTTAATCCTTTTATAGGAGCCAGCACCAGCGCCGATGGAGCAGGGGTTTACCATGGCTTAGGTAAAACGTTTCCGGGCGCTGCCTCACCTTACGGGCTTGTACAGTTAAGCCCAAACACCATAACCGGAGGCGACAATGGCTCGGGCTATAGCTATGAACATAAAAGTATTGAAGGCTTTGCCTTTACTCAAATGAGTGGCATTGGCTGGTATGGCGATCTGGGGAATTTTTTGGTAATGCCTACAGCGGGGCCAATTAAAACCAGTGCCGGTAAACCAGGCACTAAAGGGGTTGGATATCGTTCTGCTTACGATAAAAGCACTGAAAAAGCATCGGCCGGATATTACAGTGTTCTGCTAACTGATAATCATATCAGGGCCGAAGCCACTGCCGCCCCTCATAGCGGCATGTTGCGCTTTACCTTTTCACAAAATAAACAATCGCGTATCCAGATTGATCTGGCCCGGAGGGTAGGGGGAACGTCAACAATGCAATATGTAAAAGTAGTTGATGACCACACTATTGAGGGCTTTATGAAATGCACCCCAGACGGTGGCGGCTGGGGCAATGGTGACGGACATGCAGATTATACAGTGTATTTTTATGCACAATTCAGCAAGCCGCTTAAAAACTATGGTATCTGGAGTGCCGATATTCCAAGCGACTGGGGCCGTAAGCTGGACGATGTTACCGACGATAAATACCAGGAACGCGTAGCTGATGCTGAGATCCTTAAAGGTTTGAGGGAAAAGCAGGGAAAACATCTTGGTTTTTATAGCGAATTTGCTACCAAAGCCGGTGAACAGGTGTTGCTTAAATCGGGTATCTCATTCGTAAGCATAGCAGGAGCTAAGGCCAATTTACAAGCCGAAATAAAGGACTGGAATTTCGACGCTGTTCATCAGCATACCGTTAACCTCTGGAATAATGCCTTATCAAAAGTAAGTATCCAGGGGGGCAATACTGAGCAAAAAACGGTGTTTTACACGGCGCTGTATCACACCATGATTGATCCCCGCATTGTAAGCGATGTTACCGGGCAATATATGGGTGGTGATGGTAAGGTGCATCATACTACAACATTTAAAAAACGTACCATATTTAGCGGGTGGGACGTTTTCAGGAGCCAGATGCCTTTACAAACCATTATTAACCCTTCGCTGGTTAATGACCTGGTTAATTCGCTGGTTACGCTTGCCAACGAAAAGAAGAAAGATTACCTGGAACGCTGGGAGTTATTAAATGCTTACAGCGGATGTATGCTTGGCAACCCGGCTGTAGCTGTAATGGCCGATGCTTATGCTAAAGGCATTCGTAATTATAATATACCAGATGCCTATAAATTAGCGGTGAGCACTGTTGAAAAATTTGGCAATGGCGATAAGGGTTTTACTCCGGGTGGTGGCAGCATAAGCTATACGCTTGAATACGCCTATAATGATTGGTGCGTTACACAGCTTGCAAAAGCGCTTAACAAAACACAAGACGTAAAAAAATACGGCGAAAGGGGAGAGGCATTTAAAAACATCTTTGACGCGGATAAAGGTTGGTTCCGACCTAAGGATAGTACCGGCAACTGGCTTCCGTGGCCTGTAGAGGGACGTGTTAAACAGTGGTATGGCTGTGTAGAGAGCAACCCTTATCAGCAGGGATGGTTTGTACCGCAGGATGTTGATGGTATGGCAAAGCTGATGGGCGGCAGGGAAAAAGTGATAGCCGATCTGAACAATCTTTTTGAAAAAACGCCCGATAACATGATGTGGAACGATTACTACAATCACTCCAATGAGCCTGTACACCATGTTCCATTTTTATATAACAGGTTGGGCGCTCCATGGCTTACCCAGAAATGGACCCGTGAGATCTGCCGCCGGGCTTATAAAAACTCCGTCGAGGGTTTGGTAGGCAACGAAGATGTGGGGCAGATGTCGGCCTGGTATGTATTGGCAGCGAGTGGCTTGCATCCCGTTTGTCCCGGCGATACCAGGCAGGAGATCACCAGTCCGGTATTCAATAAAGTATCGTTAAAGCTTGATCCTAAATACGCAAAGGGTAAAACCTTTACCATCATCGCCAAAAATAATTCGGCAAAAAACATTTATATACAGGAGGCAAAGCTTAACGGCAAAACTTATAATAAATGCTATATCGATTATAAGGATATTGTTGCAGGCGGCACGCTTGAGTTAAGTATGGGTGCAATACCCAATAAAAACTGGGGGATCTGATAATTTAGGATATGCGTGAAGGAAAGATGAAAGGGGATTTTCTATATAAAATTGCTAAATCGATTTTATAAATTAAACGATTTTACAGCACTAACCAAACATCAAACCAAATTATAAACCAAACCAAATTATGAAAACAAACCTGTTCACCTGTACCATGACGGCTATGGCTTTGCTGGCATCATGCAGTAAACAAGCTGCCGTTAAATACCCCAAACCTTTTGTACGCACAGATTCCGTACAACTAACCAGCGGATCGCCGGTAAGCTCATACGGAACCTTTTTTATCACCAACGTTTTAAGCGGTAAAGCTATTGAAATTAATAGCAGCGGTATGCTTAACGATGGCACCGGTGCGCAACAAAACCAATACTCGGGCAGCGGTACAGCTACGGCTCCCAACCAAAAATGGATAATTGTACAACAGGGCAGCGGTGCTATAACCAGCACCACCAAATTTAAGATCATGAACGTAGCCAGCGGTAAATATCTGGAAGTACCTTTGGCCACCACGAATCCCGGTACAGGCCTATGGCAGGATAAAGCCAACACCAACAATGCCCAGCAATGGTATATTCAGGCAGTAAGTACCGGTGTTTATAAAATTATTAATGTGGGTAATGGCCTTGCGGTCACCAATCATGGATCATCTGCCGCTAATGGTACGCCTATTACCCAGGAAGTATTTGTTGCCGGCAATACGGCGCAAACCTGGCTGCTTAACGGGCTTACAGCCGAGGCTTACCGCGACGATGATGTCGTGAACTTTTTTCACCGTACCAATGGCACCGTGGCTTTTGATGAGGGAAAAAGTATCCCGCTTACCTATGGCGCCAACAACGGAAAAGTGCTTTGGATAACTGAGGATGCTTATGAATCGTCACAGCTTCAAAGTAACGGACAGTTGTATTGCCAGTTTTTTAAGTATCACAATTCGGCCCTGCTGCAGCCGGCCAGTCACAGCTGGGATCAATCACTTACGCCAAATATCACTACCAATAATTCGCCGGTAAACAGCATGGAGATCATTGAAAGCCCGGGCGATCATAACTCAACCTATCGCTGGCCCGGTGCAGGAATTGAGGCCGGTAGCCACGTTTATCTTTACACATTTGAATCGGCCAACGGAGCTACGCCCGAAAACCAGGTGCTTTATGACTTAACTCAAAATACATCCGGACTTAACTGGGGTACAGCCGCACGGTTAACACCTGCGGGCATGTCGGGCCAAACAGAAACCGGGTTTTCAAACGGGATGGTTAAAAACGCTACTAACGACTCGGTATATGTTTACGGAAGCAAAAGCGTTTTCTTCAATACGTCCAATGTATTCCTGGCCCGCTTCCCGGTAAGTAATCCATCTAACTGGTCGTTCTGGACAGGCTCTTCATGGTCGTCAACCCGTACAACCGCTTCGGCAGCAGCCATAAACGTAGGTGCGGGCAATACCACCCAGCAAAATGTAACCATATCAAAAGTGAACAATAAATATGTAATGATGCAAATGGACCTGGGCTATTTTTGTGATCCGGCGAGCCACAATATCTACATATCAACAGCCGACAGCCCTAAGGGGCCTTTCGCTGCGCCTAAAATGGTTTTCACCATCAATGATGTTTACCAGGGCCATTTGGCTAAGTACTATACCCCGGCCATCCACGCTGAGTTTATAAACGGACACAATGAATTGCTTGTTACCTATTGCCTTAATTATAACGGTGATGGCGGCAGCTGCAGCACAACCACCTGCGTAAATAATAACCAGGATCCTAACTTTTACCAGGTAAAAGCAGTAAGGGTTCCGTACAGCCTGGTGGGTTTATAGTTTGAATTTATTTTTTGCTGACACATTATAATTAACAGTTAATGAAAAAGTTGATTTTATTATTAGTACTGATAGCAGCGCGGGGAGCAGTAACTGCCCAAAACATAGCGCCATTTCGCGCGGGTGACCGGGTGGCTTTTGTTGGCAACAGCATTACAGATGGGGGCCATTACCACTCGTACATATGGTTGTATTATATGACCCGTTTCCCTAACATGCGGATAACCTGCTATAACGCCGGCATTGGCGGCGATGTTGTAGGGCAGATCAACGACCGTTTTGAAGATGATGTGTTCAGCAAAAAGCCAAATGTGTTAACCCTTACCTGGGGCATGAACGACACCGGTTATTTTGAATGGTACCGTCCCGATGCACAGGATGTTATGGATAAAAGGATCCAGGGCTCATACGATAACTATGCACTGCTGGAAAACAAACTAAAGCAACACCCCGAGGTCCGTAAAATTTTTATTCTCGGTTCGCCTTATGACGAAACCAGCAAGTTTACTGTCAAAAACATCTATCCTAAAAAAAGTGCGGCTTTTTCAAAGGTGATCGATTTTCAGCAAGCAGCAGCGAAAAGAAATAACTGGGGTTATGTTGATTTCTACCACCCCATGACAGAGATCAATCTGCGTGAGCAAGCCAAAGATTCCACCTTCAGCTTAACGCCTAATGACAGGGTGCATCCTGACAACGACGGGCACCTCGTGATGGCTTATCTTTTTCTAAAGGCGCAGGGCTTCAGCAATAAAGTAGTGGCTGATGTGGCTGTTGACGCTAAAAGTAAAAAGACCATTAAGGCGGTGAATTGTAAAGTAACTAACGTGGTTTCTTCGGCAGATTCCGTATCGTTCAATTACCTCGCAAATTCATTGCCTTATCCTATTGATACTATTCCGCGTGGTTGGGGAAACCGAAAAAAACAAGCCGATGCGCTTAAGGTTGTGCCTTTTACCAAAGAAATGAACCAGGAGTTGCTTACCGTTAAAGGGTTAAAAACAGCTAATTATGATGTCCTTATCGATGGAGAAAAAATGGGGAGTTGGTCGGCTGAGCAATTGGGCTCAGGTATCAACCTGGCCGAGATCACTATAACACCGCAATATCAGCAGGCCATCCAGATCAGGGAACTTAACGAGGAGCGCTGGGACATTGAAAGGCGTATCCGCATGTATACCTGGATGCAGTTTGACTTTTTAAAAGGCAAAGGCTTGTTGTTCCATGATACCAACGCCGCTATGGATACCATAAGCAAGTATGCCAAAAAAGACATTTTTGTTAACGGAAATAAAGATAACTATACCCGTGCCCGCTACAAAAGCCTGCGCGATGCCTGGCAAAAAGAAATGGATGTACTTACCGACCAGATCTATGCTATCAATAAACCGCAAAACCATCGCATCACCATCATCGCCTCAAAATAAAATCACTATATACTGATGAATAATAAAAAGTTACTATTTATTCCATTGTTTATTGGCTTTGC
This sequence comes from Mucilaginibacter sp. Mucisp73, assembly GCF_059491465.1. Taxonomy (NCBI): domain Bacteria; kingdom Pseudomonadati; phylum Bacteroidota; class Sphingobacteriia; order Sphingobacteriales; family Sphingobacteriaceae; genus Mucilaginibacter; species Mucilaginibacter sp. Mucisp73. The sequence continues at coordinate 2,018,011 of NZ_CP168507.1, forward strand.
AGTCTGCAGTTTGAAAGCTGCCGCCGCAACGGTTGATACGGTGCTGACCCACAGTACCATAATGAACAAAGACATTAAAGCTGTGGTGATCAAGCCGGCCGATTATTCAAGCACCAAAAAATACCCGGTATTATACCTGCTGCATGGCTTTAGCGGCAATTACAGCGATTGGATTAAAAAAGTCCCTGCTGTTGCCGGTTTGGCCGATACTTATCATTTTATTATAGTTTGTGCCGACGGCGATTTCGCGGGCTGGTATTTTGATAGCCCAACCATTAAGGATTCGCAATACGAAACCTATGTAGGTACCGAACTGGTGAACTGGGTTGATAAGCATTATTCAACCATAACCAACCGAAAGGGGAGGGCCATAACCGGTTTGAGTATGGGCGGGCATGGCGCGTTGTATATAGCTTTTAAGCATTTAGATAAATTTGGTGCTGCCGGGAGCATGAGTGGCGCGGTTGATATCAGACCTTTTCCGGATAGTTTTGGCATCGAACGCGTATTGGGTAAATACAGCGAACACCCCGACAGGTGGGAACAAAACAGCGTGGTAAACCTCATCTACCTGTTAAAACCCAACTCACTTGCTATTACTTTTGATGTTGGTTATGACGATTTCCTTTACCAGGCTAACCAGGAACTGCATGAAAAGCTGCTTGAACGCAAAGTTCCTCATGATTATACTGTAAGGCCGGGAAGCCATACCTGGGAATTTTGGGGCAATTCCATTAACTACCAGGCACTGTATTTCAGTCGTTTTTTTGAAGGAATAAAATAGATAGCTTTTTATAATAACAATTACAACATTTTCAACCGATTGCAAATGTTGTAATTGTTAAAATTCCAGTATCGAAATTGTGATTTTAAAAATTATAAAAAAATAACTCGAAAAATTTGCTAAATCGTTTTTATAAACTATATTAGTATCAGATTTCAACATCTGAATTATAAACCAATTAACAAACAGCTTTTAAAACGTTTGCTCCGCGGGTTAAAATATAAAATTGCTAAAACGATTTTATATTTTCTCTGTCGAAGCATAATGTTAACTAACCCCTATAGTATGAAAAAACTTTACTTTAAGGTTCTTGCTTATTCGGTTTTCGGGGGCTTCCTTGTTTTTACTTCATGTAAAAAGGAAGGTTTCCTGGGACAAACACAAACATCAAACCTAACCGGGGAGACAGTGTTTACCGATAGTGCTAATACCGTATCGTTTTTAGCCGGCATTTACAGCAATGTTGGTTTTAGTGCGGCGGCAGGAAGGTTTACCTACGGGCCAATACTTTCGCCTACGCCTAACGGCGGTATCGATGCTGCCTCCGACGAAGCGGAAGTATCAGCATCTGCCGGATCAACAGCCCTGGCATTTGAAACCGGCACCATCAATGCCGCCGTGGTTACCGATGATGCATATAAAACCTGTTATACCAATATCCGCTCGGTAAACCAGTTGCTTAAAAATTTACCTAAGGCACCAATCAATAATTTCGTCAAAACACAAATGAAAGCCGAGGCGCGGTTTTTACGGGCCTGGTATTATGCGATATTACTGAAACATTACGGCGGTGTGCATTTACTTGGCGACAGTGTTTACACCTATACGGATAAGATCCCGGCTGCCCGCAATACCTATGCCGATTGTGTGAATTATATCCTTGCCGAGTGTGACGCGGCAGCGCAGGACCTGCCGACTGTGCAATCGGGGGTAAACTATGGCCGTGCATCAAAAGGGACCTGCCTTGCTTTAAAATCAAGGGTGCTGCTTTATGCCGCAAGCCCTTTGTTCAATGGGCAATCTATTGGTGAGGGTAAAACGCTTGAATTGGTGGGATACCCGGCTTACGATAAAGAACGCTGGAGACTTGCCGAACAAGCGGCTGCTGCCGTTATCTCAACTGGCGTATATAGTCTCAACGTTGACAATGCCACTGCCCCGGGTTTTGGCTTTCAAAAACTGTTTACCAAGCGCGTAAATACCGAATATATTTTCCAGTTGATGCGCCCGACCGGCAACGTGGATTTAGAGAATTTATGGCAGCCGCCAACCCGTACAGGCAAAAACGGTGCTTTCCCCCTGCAGGGATTGGTTGATGCTTTCCCGATGAGCAACGGTAAAAGTATAACAGACCCTACATCAAACTATAATCCCAATAATCCATATGCTAACCGCGATCCGCGTTTGGATTATAGCATCATCCATGACCAAACACCTCTGCAAATCAGGCTTTCGTCGGGTACCTCGCCCATAAATATTTTTGTTGGCAAATACAACGGAAATACAACAGGGCCTGATGCCGTACATGTTGGCACTACCACCGGATACTATACCAATAAAATGCTCGACCCGGCTGCCGTAGCCAATGATTTTATGCACCGGACAGATCGTTGCCTGCCATTGATCCGCTATGCCGAGATCCTGCTGAACTATGCCGAAGCTGCTAATGAATATGAAGGGCCAACCGCATTAGTTTATTCGGCAGTTGAGGCTATCCGTCAAAGGGCGGGCTTAAACCCATACCAGTTGCCCGCGGGTTTAAGCCAGGCTGATATGCGTACAGCCATTCAAAATGAACGCCGTATTGAGCTGGCTTTTGAAGAGCACCGCTTTTGGGATGTGCGCCGCTGGAAAATTGCTGATCAAACTGACAACATCGTTACCAAAGGCATGGAGGTTGACCGCGATGGTGCTGCGGTGGCCTACAAACAATTTGATGTGCGCAAACGCAATTTCCGTAAAGCGATGTACCTGTGGCCTTTCCCGCAAAGCGAGGTAGCCAAATCGCCCGAACTGATCCAGAATCCGGGCTATTAATCACCAACAGTATAATAGTATTGATATGAAATATAATTACAAAGCAAAATGGTTTTACATGCTGCTGATAGCTGTCTTTATGATGGCAGTATCATCATGTAAAACCGAAAAGATAGTACCCGGAAGCGAGGCTCCCAAAGATATCGCCGGCAACTGGCGGGTGATCAAAGCTACCCGTAATGGCACCGATTTAACCTCCATTATTGATTTTAGCCAGTTCAGGATCAGCTTTACCGATAAAGGGTATACACTGGTGAACAAATTGCCCTTCCTGGTAAGCAAGGACGGTGCTTTTGCACTTGATGATCCGCAGTATCCGTTTAAGATCACCTTTACTGCCACGGGCGATAAGCCTGTTTCAACAGCTTTTACTTATCCTATAGTAAACGGCAAAAGGCAGCTTAGTATAACATTCAGTCCGGGCTGTACCAATAATACTTATGTGTACGTGCTTGAAAAAGCCAATTGATAAACTAAAAGCAACCGATAAATTATGAGATCATATTTACATATAAAAGGTAAAAATTTATGGAAGCTGTGTGCTTTGGTGGTGCTGGGTATTGCTTTAGCCTGCTGCGGCGAACAAATTACCAGTGTTGATCAGCCGGCCACAGCTACCGTAGGTTCAGTTGTGCCGATAACGGTACACTGTGATATCCCTACCGTGGGAGATGGAGGCCCCGACTACCTCATTTTTGGTTTTTTGGTGCCTAAAGGCTGGAAGGCAGCGCAGAATACCACTATAACGTACACCAGCAAACAAGGTAACGGAACCATGTCCCTGATCCCCGACGGTACTTTACCTAAAAAGGGCGACGGCCTTACCTGGTCGGCATACATGAAAAAAACTTTCGGTAACGGTGGTAACCTTATTGATGATATGGAATGGGTGGCTTACCAAACTGATAAAGCCTACAGCCATACCGGTGGGGTAGAGTTTATTGTCGACCTGAATATCAAAACAAAAATAGGCGCCGATAATAATAACATGTTGGTTAAACTGGGCTATACCATAACCGACAGCGGCAACGGTTTTACCAGCGATGGCAACGGTACTTATTACAGCGTGCTGCTTGGTAATACCTGTTTTGAAGTAACCGGCGGCAGCGGTGACCTGGTTGACTTTTGTAACCCGCAGCTTACCACAATCGATCCGCCAAAATCATTGGATAACGATTTTGTAACCCTGACTTTTGATGGTACAGTTACCGATACACAGTTAAGCGGCGCAAGTGAAGTTTACCTGTGCGCAACGGCCTACACCAGCGATGGCAAAACCATAAAAGTTTGTGAGCAAACCACTAAAACATTATTGAAACAAACTACTGCCACCAGTAAAAAGTACCAGCTTACGTTTTGGCCGAGATCATTCTTTAATGCAGGGGATACGCAAACCATCACAAGAATGGAGTACTTCCTTACAGATAAAACGGGCAAGGTAAAGGTAGGCTATGGTAATACTGATGCCCCGTTCACCTATACATTTAAATGCGGTTGATCTGAAAATGTAAATAACAAGCAAATGCACTACACAATATTGCTTTTGCTAAAACGATATTTAAACCTTTTGCCAACAATTTTAAACCTGAAAAATATGGCTTATTGCTACGTAAATAAATGTTTAACAGGTATCACGCTGTTGATGCTGCTACTGGTTAAAACCAGCTATGCAGCCATGCAGCAGGATACAGCTTCCGTGGCGCCTGCACGGCCCGGTCAGGTAAGCGGTATTGTACTTGATGAGTATGGTAACCCACTACAGGGTGTTAAAGTAATTAATAAAGGAAAAAATAGTACCCTAACTACCGGTAAAGACGGCATGTTTGCCATCAACGCCATAAAGGGAGATGCGCTGGTATTTACCGCCGCGAATTATAACGCCCGGCAAGTTACTGTTAAAAACACTGCTAAATTAACGGTGAGGCTCATAGATACCTATATTCAGGCACCTAAAACCATTAATGTGCTTTATGATACCATAAGCACATCAAAAAATGTGGGTGCCATATCAACTATCTATACCAACCAGCTTACCAGCACACCGGCAACTTTGTATACCTATGCTTTACCCGGGCAATTCCCCGGTTTATATACCCAGCAGTATAGCGGTTTCGCCGCACCCCAAACCGGCGTGCAGACTGTAAATGATTTTATCGGGGCGGTAGTGCAGCACAATAATTATTCGGCCAATGACAATACCGAGTTCGGCCTTTCATTAAGAGGGCAGGGGCCGATAACGATTATCGATGGTGTTCAGCGTGAGATAGCGTCGCTTGATCCGGAAAGTATCGAATCGGTTTCGGTATTAAAGGATGCGCTTTCAAATATGATGCTGGGCATCAACAGTTCGCGCGGTACTTTACTTATTACTACTAAACGCGGTCAGGTGGGTACGCCGCATATTTCATTCACTGCACAAACGGGCACCCAGCAGCCTTTAGGCTTGCCAAACCCGCTGCCTGCTTATCAATATGCGTATTTATATAATGAAGCGTTACAAAACGATGGTAAGCCGGCCCTTTACAGCAGTGCCGATTTTAACGCCTACCGCAACCACACCGACCCTTTACGACATCCGGACGTTAACTGGTTTAAAACCATATTGCGCGATAATTCGCCGATGACCAGCTACAAGCTTAATGTTAACGGCGGTACCCAGGTAGCGCGGTACAGCGTGTCATTAAACTACCTTGACCAGGCCGGGATGTTCCGCACCGCATCAGCTGTACCCTACAACACCAATAATGATCTTAACCGCTATATCATTAACTCCGATCTCGCGGTTAACGTAACCAAAAAATTTACTGTCGATCTTCAGTTATTTGGCCGTATCCAGCAAAGCACGCAGCCAGGGGCAGGGTATGGAAACATATTGGGCGCTCTTTACAGCACGCCAAACAATGCATATCCGCTTTATAATCCAAATAACACATTTGGCGGTACAACAACATATACCAACAACCTGCTTTCGCAAACCGAGTTTTCAGGCTATCAGCGCACCAGCAGCAATGATGTACTGGCCAACCTCGATCTGAATTATAACCTCAGCAGCATAACACCAGGCTTGTCGGCAAAGGCAAAAGGCAACCTTGCTTTTTCATCGCAAAGTTTTTTAAATCGCTCATTGCAAAATAATGCCTATTCTTTTAACGCCGACAGTTCTTATTCGGCAGTGGGCTCATCGGTCGCGCAAAACAATTCGTTCAGTACGGTTTCAAGCGCCCGCTACTCGTTTGCCCAGGCATCAGTTAATTACGACAGGACTTTTGGCAAAAGCAATATAACCGGTATGGCACTGTATGATGTACGCTCGGTAGTATTAAACTATGACCTTTCGCAGGTAACAACAAACCGTGCATTAAAAGCGGGTTATAATTATGATGGTAAATACTTTATTGAAGCGGCTGTCAACAGTAGCGGTTATAACCGTTATCCTCCGGGCAATCAATATGGCTTGTTTTACGCCGGCGGTATTGGCTGGCAAATGGGTAAAGAGGATTTTATTAAAGATAATTTCAGCTGGATAAACTCATGGAAATGGCGCGCCACCTATGGTAAAACCGGAAACAACAACGTAGATAATTACGGTTACTATAACTTTTTGCAAACCTACGGCCCTTCGCAGGGCTATTCATACAGCACAGGTACCAGCAAAAGCCCGGTACAGGGTTATTTTGAAAACACATTGGCCAACCCGTACATCCGCTGGGAAAAAGCCCGTAAGCTGGATATAGGGGCCGATATCTCCCTGTTTAATAATCATTTCAATATTACTGCCGATTATTACCACGACAGGTATTATGATCTGTTGCAGGTTAGAGGAAACAGTATTGCTTTGTTGGGTACCTCATATCCTTACGAAAATTTAGGTATTAATCTTTACAAAGGCGCTGAACTTACTTTAACTTATCAAAACCACGTCCAAAATTTCAATTACTTTATTTCGGGTAACGCCTCTATCCAATCGTCTAAAATTATTTTTAGCGACGAAGAGCCATATCCTTACCCATGGCTCAGGCACACCGGCCGCTCAACCAACGCTATTTATGGTTACACGGCTATCGGTTATTTCAAGGATGCCCAGGATGCTGCCACCAGTGCAACAACTACCGGTTACAGCGCACAGGCAGGAGATGTAAAATACAAAGACCTTAACGGCGATCATATTATCAACCAATTTGATGTTTCGGCCATAGGTGGTAACCGGCCGCTTGTTTATTATGGCTTTTCGGCGGGCTTCAATTATAAAGGTTTTAGTCTGAGTTTCCTGTTACAGGGCGTGACGAACCGCGAGCTGATGTTCAATAACTCGCAGGTGAACGGCTTTGCAGGTGTGGGTTTCCTCGGGCTTACTTACAGCGGGCAGGCGTACGAAACCATTTTAGGTCGGTGGACACCCGAAACCGCTGCTACGGCTACTGCGCCAAGGTTATCAATAGGTAACGCCAATAATACCGCCAACTCAACCTTGTACCTGCGCAAAGGCAATTATGTAAGGCTAAAAAATGCCGAGGTAGGTTACAATCTGCCTTATGAGTGGGCACATAAGCTCAGGCTATCGGGTTTGAGAATATTTGTGAACGGCGAAAACCTGTATACACTGTATGGCTACAAAGATTTTGATCCGGAGGTATACGGTACTGCTTACCCAATTCAAAGGGTAATAAATGCCGGCGTTAACATTAAGCTTTGATTTTGGCCATCATAAAAATATTACGATCATGAAGAGTTTCAACAAAATAATTTTAGCGGCCGCCGGCATCTTAACCATAATGGCCGGCTGTAAAAAATATGAGCAGTTCCCGGTTGATAAGGTTACTATCAATTACGTGTTTGATAAAAAAGATTCCTTAGGCACCAATGCCCAAATGTTCCTGTATGGGATTTATGCAGCGCTCCAAAACGGGCACAACAGGGTAGGGAACGACTACCTTGACGCGGCCAGTGATGATGCCATGTCATCGGCTTCGGTATCATCAAATGTAGTAACCATACTTTCAACAGCATCTTATAATTCATATACTATCCCCGCCGGTGAAAACCTTTGGGCTTATTACTACGCCGGCATCCGCAAGGCAAATGAGTTTGTGAACAATATTGATGTAGTGCCGGTACTTGCACAATACCATGGTTACTCCATGAAATATGTATGGAAAAGCGAGGCACGTTTTTTAAGGGCGCTATATTACTTTGAACTGGTTAAACGTTACGGTGGCGTTCCCTTATTGGGCAACAAGGTGTTTACTATAACAGATAATGTAGCCTTGCCCCGTAATTCCTTTGCCGATTGTATCAAGTATATTGTAAGCGAATGCGATGCCATTAAGGATACCCTGATGAGCGCGCCGCTAAGCAACCCTAATGCTGATTACCACCGCCCTACCAAAGGCGCCGCCATGGCTTTAAAGGCCAAAGTACTGCTATATGCGGCAAGCCCATTATTTAACGGGCAGAATATCGATGCCTCAAATCCACTAACCGGTTATACCGATTTTAGCGCCGACAGGTGGGCACAGGCTGCTGCTGCCGAAAAAGCGGTAATGGACCTGAATGTTTATTCGTTATTGCCCAGCTTTAAAGATGTATTTCTGACTCAAAACAGCTCTGAAAATATATTTATCCGCCAAACAGATAATTCATCCTCGATTGAAACCACTAATGGCCCGGTTGGATTTACCGGGGCGGTAGGCAAGGGGCAAACCAGTCCTACACAGCAATTGGTTGATGCCTTCCCCATGAAAAACGGTTTGGCTATTACTGATCCGGCATCAGGTTATAACCCGGACAACCCTTACCAGAACCGCGACCCGCGCTTAACCTATACCGTGCTCTATAACGGTGCAAGATGGCTTAACTCAGATCTGCAATTGTATGAAGGAGGGGCCAGCAAACCCAACGGTTCATTACAACAAACCAAAACAGGCTATTACATGCGCAAGTTTATGGGCAATTTTGAAAACACCAATGCCTACGCTGCGCATGTCATAGACTGGCAGATCCTGCGCTATGCTGATGTGGTTTTAGGCTATGCCGAAGCACTCAATGAATCGGCAGGTGCAACTCCCGAGGTTTATAATGCTGTTATCAGCATCAGGAAAAGGGCAGGTATAGATGCGGGCACCGGCAATTACGGACTTAAAGCCGGTATGAGCAAAGCGGAGATGCGCGCCATCATCCAAAATGAGCGGCGCCTGGAAATGGCTTTTGAAGAGAACCGCTACTGGGACATCCGCCGCTGGAAAATTGCCGAAACGGTAATGAACCAGCCGCAAAAAGGGATCAGCATTGTGAAGATAGGCTCCAGCCTTACCTATAACGTGGTGAATGCGCTCACTACCAAATTCGAAGCGCCTAAGATGTACCTGTACCCAATACCTTATGACGAGGTTTTGAAGAACCCGAATATGAAACAAAATCCAGGATGGTAATCTCAAAATCTCAGCCAGTTAAACCAAAAAAATTAAGCTTTATGAGAAAAATAATACTTCTCTTCCAGATATTAATGATCCTGCTCCCGGCGGTGTCATTTGCACAAAGCAGGACTGTAACAGGTACTGTACGCGATATTACCGGGGTATTGCCAGGGGTATCGGTAATTGAAAAAGGTGTTCCTAATAACGGTGCTATTACAGATCAGGGTGGTAAGTTCAGGCTTGTTCTTAAAGGGCAGTCAAATACCATCATTGTACGTTTTATTGGTTATATCCCGCGTGAGCTCCGTGTATCTGAATCGGGCAGAATGGATATCATACTGCAAACCAATACCAACGGCTTGGATGAAGTAGCCGTAGTAGCTTACGGAACTAAAAAAAGGATCACCAATACCGGTGCTGTAAGTTCCATTTCGGCCAGTGAGATCCGCACCGTGCCAACAGCCAACGTGCAAAATGCTTTAACCGGTAAATTGCCGGGCTTTTTTTCGCAGCAAGGTTCGGGCCAGCCGGGTAAGGATGCTTCAGATTTTTATATCCGCGGGGTAAGCTCGCTAAACCCATCGGGTAACCAGCCGCTCATTATTGTAGATGACATTGAGTACAGCTATGACCAGTTGCAGCAGATCAACGTGAATGAGATAGAGAGCATCTCGATTTTGAAAGATGCGTCAACAACGGCTATTTATGGTATCAAGGGAGCTAACGGCGTATTGGTGGTAACCACCCGCCGCGGCAAGGCCGGCACCCCTAAAGTGAATCTTCGTGTGGAAAGCGGCATCCAGCAGCCTACTAAAACGCCGCAGTTTTTAGATTCATATAATACAGCGGTATTGATTAATGAGGCCCAGCATAATGACGGCATCCCGCTTAGCTTTACCCAGCAGGACCTTGACCTCTTTAAAAATGGATCCGATCCATACGGCCACCCCAATGTTGATTGGTATAACAAGATATTCAAGAAATACACCTATCAAACCAATGCCAACCTGGATATTTCGGGTGGTACAGCCGGGGTAAAATATTTTATCTCGGGTGGCGCGCTAAACCAAAATGGCCTGGTACGTGATTTTGCCGATCCGCAAAGTTTGGTGAATACCAATTACTATTTTAAACGCTATAACTTTCGCTCAAACCTCGATCTGAAAGCCAATAAAACCCTTGACCTGCGGCTGGACATTACCACCCGTTTCTCCGACCTGAACCAGCCTTATAACCAGAACGCCGTGAGCGAGGTATATAATTTTACCAAGGAAACGCCTTTTACGGCGCCATATCTTAACCCTAACGGAAGTTATTCATACGCCTATTCATCGTTTAATCCCGATCACCTGCCAACGCTTAACGCCAGGCTGGCAACAGGAGGCTATCAACATTCCCGCCGTACCGATTTTAATGTGCTTTTTGGCGCAACCCAAAGACTTGATGCTTTAACCAATGGCCTTTCGGTAACAGGCAGGGTTGCTTATTCAAGCATTGAACAATTTACCAAGCAAATCTTTAACGGAGGCATCCCTGCTTATCATTATGATCCGGCTACTAATCAATATTCCTTAAGGCCGGGTGCTACCTATGTATATCAAACTTATGCGTTAACGGGCAGCACCGATATCAATACCAATAACTACAACCTGCAGCTTTACGCCAATTACGACAGGACATTTCGTGGTTCGCACCATTTTTCGGGATTGTTGTTGTTCAATCAAACTTCGCAAACGTATTTCACCTACCCGCTGCTTGATGGCGCGCAGGTTGGTGTGCCGCAAAAGTTCCGCGGTATATCGGGCAAGGTGGGGTATGACTTTAAACAGAAATTCCTGTTCGACTTTAACGTAGCCTATAACGGCACCGACCGCTTTGCAGCCAATCACCGCTTTGGGATTTTTCCGGCTGTGAGCTTTGGTTATAATATCGCCAAAGAGTCGTTCTTTGAAAAAGCCTTCCCTATGTTCAGTCTTTTGAAAATAAGGGGCAGTTATGGTTTGGTTGGTTCGGATGCAGCGCCGGGTAACCGTTATGTATATAACCAGGTTTACAACCAGGGCGGTGGTTACAATTTTGGCGAAACAGCTCAAAACTATAATTCTATATATGAAGGTTCTTTGGGCAACCCGAACGTAGTTTGGGAACGTGCCAAAAAGGTGGACATTGGGCTGGATGCCAACTTATTTAATGATAAAATATCCATCACGGCCGATTATTTCCACGATATCCGTTACAATCAGCTGATTACACCCGGGAGTATACCGGAGATTTTGGGTGTTGGTTTGCCTGCCGTAAATATCGGTAAAACCCGTAACCAGGGCCTCGACGGGCAGATCAGCTATCATAGCACGCTCGGCAAAGTACAGTACAACGTTGGTTTCGTGTTCTCGTATGCTAAAAACAAGATCCTATATGAAGATGAGGCTACCCCGGCATATCCATGGCTGGCGCAAACCGGTCATTCAATTGGACAGCAATATGGTTATCACTTTTTGGGATACTATACCGCTGCCGATATTGCCGCCATCAATTCGGGAAGCAAATCGGTACCCGTACCTGATAACGGTATCCCACTACAGCCCGGCGATCTGAAATACCAGGACCTGAACGGTGACGGCGTTATTAACGTTTTTGACAAAAGGCCGATCGGAAATCCAAACCTGCCAAATACCATACTCGGTCTTTCATTGCAGGCGGTTTACAAAGGTTTTAGTGTAAGTGTGCTTTTGCAGGGATCGTTTAACTACAGTTTCGCGGTGATTGGTACAGGTATCGAACCGTTTCAAAGCCAGTTTCAGCCCATTCACCAGGAACGCTGGACATCCGAAAACCCGGTTAATGCCGCCTTCCCAAGGTTAACTACCAATCCAACTTCGGTAAACAGCCCTACGGCTTATTTTTCTGATTACTGGTTATTAAACGCGCATTACGTGCGGTTAAAAACGGTTGATATCGGTTACCAATTGCCAACTAAATTGTTGCCCTTCAAGATTAATAATGCCCGCATTTATATGAGCGCATATAACCTGCTCACTTTTGATAACTACAAAAAATATCAGCAGGACCCCGAAATTGCTACCAATACCGCGGGCGATGCGTACATTAACCAGCGGGTGATTAACCTGGGCATCCAGGCAGGTTTTTAAAAACCAATAGATAAACCATAAGGGGCCGGCGTTGCGGTGCCGGCTTCCTTTTTTGATTTGGCAGATAAACTTTAAATTAGGATATGTTTCCAACCATCGGCGATCTGATATATTATCTCTTCCATATCCGGATTGGATTTCCTATCCAAACGCTTGGTTTTTTTATAGCACTCGCCTTTTTATTTGCCTACATAGTGTTTACTTCTGAATTTAAAAGATATGAAGCCATTGGAAAGATCAGTGCATTTAAGCGGAAGGTAATCATCGGAAAACCCGCTTCAGCAGCTGAAATGATCATTAATTTTTTGCCCGGTTTTTTATTTGGCTTTAAACTTTTTGGAGCCGTTTTTAATTACCAGGTTTTTGCTGCAAACCCGCGGGCATATATTCTTTCATTGCAGGGAAATTTAACAGCAGGCGTATTTATTGGCGGTGCATTTGCCTTTTGGATTTACTGCGACCGAAAGAAATTTGCATTGCCTAAACCGCAAACAACCGAATATACTGTACACCCTTATCAATTAATGGGGCTGATTGTTTTCAGTGTTGGACTTTTCGGTTTCATTGGCGCCAAGCTTTTTGATATCGTTGAGCATTTTGGCAGGTTGAGATATGATCCGCTGGGTACTATATTTTCGGCCAACGGATTTGCTTATTACGGCGGCCTGATCTTTGGCGCATTGACTTATTTGTATATCGGCCACCGGCATAACATGAAACTGGTCCACCTTGCCGATATCGGTTCGCCGGGCATGATGCTGGCGTATGGCATTGGCCGTATTGGTTGCCAGCTGGCGGGTGACGGCGATTGGGGTAAGGTTAACCCACATCTAAAACCCGGTTTTTTAAGCTGGCTGCCCGATTGGATGTGGGCGTTCAATTATCCGCATAATGCTGTCAATGCAGGTACACTGATACCCGGTTGCCTGGGCAACTATTGCAATCAACTGGCTAACCCGGTGTACCCCACGCCGTTTTATGAGGCTGTACTTTGCATTGGTATGTTTTTGCTGATGTGGGTTTTTCGTAAACGGATAGTTACACCCGGTTTTATGTTTTTCCTTTACCTTGTGCTCAACGGTACCGAGCGTTTTTTGATAGAGCAGATCCGTATAAATCCGGTTTATCATTTTTTAGGTTTACCGTTTACCCAGGCCGGCTTCATCGGCTTTTTAATGCTGATGGGTGGATTAACAGGTTTTATTGTGCTGTTTGCTAAACACAAAAGCCATCATCATAAACATTTACCTGTATTATAAATATCATTTAATGAAGAAAATTACCCTTGTTTGTTTAGCTTGTTTGAGCTTGGTTTTAACCAACAGAGCCTTTGCGCAAAAAACTGATACCGTTAATCTTACCGATATTAAATTTAAGGTAGAGGCCGCGCCGGAATGGTCGGCCCTGCTAAAGCGTGATTCGGGCTGGTTTGGGGGCGATGGTATTTATACTATCCCTTTGAATGGGAAGGAGACCGGCCAGGCAAAACATAACGATAAAGTGCTTTTTATTTTCAGCGACAGCATGATAGGCGCGGTGCGTGATAACACAACGGCGTCGGGAGCCATCATGATCCACAATGCGGTAGCTGAACTAAAAGGCAACGAGCCTTTGGATAAACAAATGAAATTTTACTGGGATAAAAACGCTAAAGGAAAACCGGAGTCTATTTTTATCCCCCATACACCTAAAACAGGAGCTACAGATTACTACTGGCTTGGCGATGGCTTTGTAAACCAGGCAATGAATAACAGCATCTATATTTTTGGATACAGGGTGCATAACGTAAGCAACGAAGCATTTGGTTTCAGGGAAGTTGGCAACACGCTCATCAAGATCCCGGCAAACAGCAAGCCTCCGTATAAAGACCTGAAGCAAATGGATACGCCGTTTTACCTGGTAGATCAGAAAGGGGAAAGCGGCTCGTTTGGTGCCGGCATTTATGTAAATACCAAAGAAGCCGGTGCGCCAAAGCCCGATGGCTATATTTATGTTTATGGGGTACGTGGCATGGCCAAGCACCTGATGGTTGCCCGTGTACTGCCCGGGGATTTTGAAGATTATAGTAAGTGGACTTTCTATAATGGCAAAGCCTGGGTTGCCGATATGGAACAGGTTGCCAATGTAACAAGCAGCGTATCAAATGAGTTAAGTTTTAGCCCGCTGCCGGATGGTCGTTATGCGTTGATATTCCAGGTAGGGGGGATGACCACATCGGTGGGGATGCGGATAGGTGCAAGCCCGGTAGGTCCGTTTGGCCCGATCATTAAATTATGGGATTGCAAGCCTGATCTTATCGCCAAAACGTTTGTGGTTTATAATGCCAAGGCGCATCCAAGCTTATCAAAGCCCGGTGAACTGCTGATCAGCTATAACATTAACTCGGTTGATTTTTTAAACGATCTGAAGAAATATCCAAACCTGTACAGGCCAAGATTTATCAGGGTAAAGTTTAACGAACACGAATAGGCTCGAATTGAAGGAGCACGAATGGAATTAGTGTTTAATATAACCCAATGAAAATACGTTCGCTTGTATGCGCTGCTGCGCTTATTTATGCCGGAAACCTGTTTGCGCAGGAGGCTAATCTTGTTAAATATGTAAATACCCGGCAGGGCACCAATACCAAATATGAGTTCTCATATGGTAATACCTACCCGGCTACCTCATTGCCTTTTGGCATGAACACCTGGACACCGCAAACCGGCAAAAACGGCGATGGATGGAAGTACCAGTATTTTGAGCATACTATCCGCGGTTTTCAGCAATCGCACCAGTGCAGTTCATGGGTAAATGATTATGCGGTATTTTCGCTCATGCCGGTTGCAGGGAAATTAGTTGTTAATGAAGATGAACGGGCGGCATCATTTAGCCACGATAACGAGATAGCGCAACCAGGTTACTATAAGGTAAAACTTGATAATAATATTACAACCGAAATGTCGCCGACCGAACGGGGAGCGCACCTGAGGTTTTCGTTCCCGAAAGGTAAAGCCTCTTATCTTGTTTTAGATGGCTACACTAAAATGAGCGGGGTAAAAATCATCCCGGCCGAGCGGAAGATAACAGGCTACGTAAACAACAGCCGCTGGGCCCCTAAAGATTTCAGGAATTACTTTGTCATTATTTTTGATAAGCCCTTTACCGATTACGGCACCTGGGAAAATAAAAAGAATACCCTTTCGGAAAAGAACGAATCGGCAGAGGGCGAAGGTATCGGGGCCTATATCAAATTTAAAGATGGCGAAACGGTACAAGCGAAAGTAGCTTCATCCTATATCAGCCCGGAGCAGGCCGAACTTACTTTGACAACTGAACTGGGTAAATACAAATCATTTGATGATACCCGTAAAGCTGCTGATAAAGTATGGAACCAATTGCTTGGCCGTATGGCCATTGAGGGGGCCACGGAAGATCAGAAGGCGACTTTTTATTCGTGCATGTATCACGCCAATCTATTCTCACACCAGTTTTTTGAATATAATAAAGATGGGAAGCCATACTATTATAGCCCTTACGATGGCAAGGTACATGACGGTTATATGTATACCGATAATGGTTTTTGGGACACTTTCCGTGCCCAATTCCCGCTGAATACTGTATTGCACCCCAAGATGGAAGGCCGGCTTGTAAATGCCTTGCTTGATGCGCAGCAGCAATGCGGCTGGTTGCCGGCCTGGTCGTTCCCGGGTGAAACGGGAGGAATGCTCGGTAACCATGCCATATCCCTATTAACCGATGCATGGGTGAAAGGGATCCGCACCTTCGACCCCAAAAAAGCCCTGGAGGCTTACTATCATGAAGCTACCAATAAAGGTCCGTGGGGCAGTGCCAATGGCCGCCCGGGCTGGAAGGAATATTATGCCAATGGTTATGTGCCTTTTACGCCGCAAACCCTTGGTTCAACTGCCTGGACGCTGGAGTTTGCATACGATGATTTCTGCGGATATCAACTGGCTAAACTCACCGGCAATAAATTTTATGAAGATGTTTTTGCCCGGCAGATGTACAATTATAAAAACCTGTTTGATACCAAAACCCGTTTCATGCGCGCGAAAGATGCGCAAGGTAATTGGATTGAACCTTTTGACCCAATGGATTGGGGTGGCCCCTATACCGAAGGTAATGCCTGGCACTGGACCTGGTCTGTTTTTCAGGATACGCAGGGCTTGATCAACCTGATGGGCGGAGAGAGAAACTTTACTGCTAAGATTGATTCGGTATTTACTGAGCCTGGAACAATCAAAGTAGGAGGGTACGGACAGGTGATCCACGAAATGACAGAGATGGCCGAATTTAAAATGGGTCAGTACGCCCAGGGTAACGAGCCTATTCACCATTTGCTTTACATGTACAACTATGCCGGCCAGCCATGGAAGGCGCAGCAACATTTGCGCAGTGTGATGGATAAGATGTATAACGCCGGCGAAAATGGTTACCCTGGTGATGAGGATGAAGGACAGATGTCATCTTGGTTTGTGTTGAGCGCCGCTGGCTTTTACAGTGTTTGCCCCGGTACCGATCAGTATGTGATTGGTAGTCCGCTATTTAAAAAGATGACTATCGCTTTGGAAAATGGCAAAAAGTTCGTGATAGAAGCTAACAATAACAACAAAGAGAACGTGTATATTCAGTCGGCGACGCTTAATGGTAAGCCTTATACCCATAACTGGATCAGCCATGCTGATATTATGAACGGCGGCATATTACACTTTGAAATGGGTGATAAACCAGCTGTGACCCGAGGCGTAGCGCTTGAAGACAGACCGTTTTCGCTATCAAAAGCTCAATAACAAAATTAAGAAGAATATGGAAAACGTCATTGCGAATGTTTAAATCCGGAGGCCTCTGAAGGTGAAATGACATTTACACTACCCGTCATCCCGAATTTATTTCGGGATCCCACGCGCTGAGCGGCTATGCAAGCGACCTTGCATGTGGGGTGCTGAAACAAGTTCAGCATGACTGTATTTTTTATTATGTCATGGGTAGGAACGAAGCAATCCCAAACTATACAGAGCCGATCTGCAAATCAGGGATTGCTTCGTTCCTCACAATGACGGTTTACTTTAAGAATTATTAGAATATTAGCTAAAACGATTTTATGATCAATATTTACAAAATAAAAAAGTCAATTCTATTACTTACTTCGGTGATACTGCTGCTCAACCAGGCATCAGCACAGGAAATCTTTTACCTCAACAACACCAATAAACAAATCACCTGGAAAGTAAAAGCCCAGGCCGATCTGGGAGCCGACAGTCTTGACATCTACAAAAACGGTTACGCCACTACTGATTGGGTAAAGGCTATCGTACCCGGTACTGTATTTTCATCATACGTAGCAGCCGGTTTGGAAAAGGATCCCAATTTTGGCGATAATATTTATAAGGTTGATAAAAAGAAGTACGACCGCAATTTCTGGTACCGTACGCAGTTCAGCGTACCTGCAGGTTTCGCTAAACAAAAAATCTGGCTTAATTTCAAAGGCATTAACCGCAAAGCCGAGATCTACCTGAATGGGAAGAAGATAGGTAGCTTAGATGGTTTTATGCAGCGGGGCATGTATGACGTAACGAAACTTTTAAATAAAACAGGGGCAAATACGCTGGCTGTTTTGGTTTACTGTCCGCTGAACCCATTGGTAAATTATGCCAGCCCAACATATATACCCAGCGCCAGTTGGGATTGGATGCCTTATGTACCAGGCCTTAATAGCGGCATTACTGATGATGTTTACCTGAGCAACACAGGTAGCCTTACCATTAATGATCCCTGGATTCGTACAGATGTGCCTACTACCGCCCGGGCTGAAGTATCGGTTTCGGTTGGGGTGAAAAACAGCACCGATACTTTTCAATCGGGGACCTTAACCGGTGTTATTAATCCTGGAAATATCCAGTTTACGCAAAAGGTATTTGTGGGTGCTAACAGCAATGCCGAGGTAAAAATCGACCCAAAACATTTTTCGCAGCTGGTGATCAACGGCCCAAAGCTGTGGTGGCCCAATGGCTATGGCGATGCCAACCTGTACACCTGTAACTTAAGCCTGAAGCTTGGCGATGAAGTATCTGACAGCAAACAGATCCGGTTCGGTATCAAAAAATACAGCTATGATACCGTGGGCCATGTATTGCATTTGTATGTAAATGGCACCAAAGTATTTTTAAAGGGCGGCAATTGGGGGATGGCCGAGTATATGTTACGTTGCCGGGGAGACGAGTATGATACCAAAGTGCGTCTGCATAAGGAAATGAATTTTAACATCATCCGCAACTGGATAGGCTCAACCACGGACGAAGAATTTTATGATGCCTGCGACAAATACGGCATTATGATCTGGGATGATTTCTGGCTTAACTCCATCCCCAACCTGCCTAATGATGTAAATACTTTCAATGCCAATGCTATCGAAAAAATAAAACGGTTCAGGAACCATCCTTCCATTGCCATTTGGTGCGGTGATAATGAGGGCGAGCCTTTACCTCCGCTTAACAACTGGCTTCGCGAAGACATTAGCGCTTACGATGGTAACGAAAGGTATTATCAGCCCAACTCGCATGCCGGTAACCTAACAGGCAGCGGTCCGTGGACTAACTTTGATCCGCGCTGGTATTTCAGCCGTTTTCCTAATGGATTTGGCGGTAACCAGGGTTGGGGTCTTCGCAGCGAGATAGGTACGGCGGTATTTACCAATTTCGACAGCTTTAAAAAGTTTATGCCGAAGGATAAATGGTGGCCCCGCAACGAGATGTGGAACCTGCATTTCTTTGGCCCGTCCGCAGGTAATGCAGGCCCCGACAGGTACGACGATGGAATTAAAAACCGTTACGGAGCCGCTTCGGGTATCGAAGATTATTGCCGTAAAGCACAGCTGCTAAACATCGAAACCAATAAAGCCATGTATGAGGGCTGGGAAGATAACATTTGGGAAGATGCTTCGGGCATTATGACCTGGATGAGCCAGTCGGCCTATCCTTCATTGGTGTGGCAAACCTATGATTACTATTATGACCTCACCGGTGCCTACTGGGGGGCTAAAAAAGCCTGCGAACCGGTGCATATTCAATGGAACCCGGTAAATAATGCTATTAAAGTGATCAACACCACTCGCACCGACGAAAACAGCCTCATTGCTTATGCCGATGTTTATAACAGCGATGGACAGATCGTAAAAGAATACAGCCAGTCAAAAACTATCGATGCGCCATCGAATACAGCGCTGAATTGCTTTACCATGGCTTTTGCTGATAACCGCGAAAACCTGGCACTTAACAAACCCGCATTTGCATCATCAACCACCATGGGGGAGGCCGGTTCTGTAACGGATGGTAATCAGGGAAGCAGGTGGGCCAGTAATTTCAGCGATGCTGAATGGATCTATGTTGATCTTGGCAGGGAGCAAGAGATAAACGGTGTTAAATTGAATTGGGAGGAGGCATATGGTAAAGCTTTCAAGATCCAGGTATCTGACGATGCCAAAAGCTGGAAAGATGTTTATGAAAGCGGCGATGGGCATGTTGGCGTGCAGCAAATCACTTTTGATGAGGTAAAAGGCCGCTACGTGCGTATGTATGGATTACAGCGCGGATCGGGATGGGGCTACTCGCTTTGGGATTTTGAGGTGTACGGCGGCGCGCCGAAAAGCAGTGGTCTTACGGATGTTCATTTCATCAAACTAAGATTGATTGATAAAAACGGAAAACTGGTATCAGATAATTTTTACTGGCGGGGTAATAAACGCACAGATTTTACCGCCCTTAACCAACTGCCAAAGGTTAACCTTAAGGTGTCATCAACCATAAAACAAATTAACAGCAAGTATTATGTGAATGCAAAGATCAGCAACCCATCCTCATCAAAGGCGGCTGCATTTAGCATTCGCGTACAGGCAACAAAAGCCGCCACGGGTGAACAGATACTGCCGGCAATAATGAATGATAACTATTTTTCGCTGATGAAGGGCGAATCAAAAGATATCAGGATTGAATTTGACGCAGCCTTGCTGGGCAAGGATCAGCTGAAACTATTGGTACAGCCTTATAATGATCCGGTAATAACAGAAAAGTAATAATAGGCCTTTGGTACGTTGAAGTTTTAAACTAATTTACCGGTCCAATTAACAAACAAACCTGCACAATGGATACCAAACCCAAATTCACCGAACGCAAGTTCCTTGTAGTACTCATTTTTGTTACCTCATTATTTATGCTCTGGGGCATAGCCATGACCCTCGGCGATACATTAAACAAGCATTTTCAAAATGTTTTACATGTTTCAAAATCACGTTCGGCTTATGTACAGTTATCATTGTTTGGCGCTTACGCGGTGATGGGCATCCCGGCAGGTATGTTCATGAAAAAATTTGGTTATAAAAACGGTGTGCTTTTAGGCCTGGGGCTGTATGCTGCAGGGGCATTCCTGTTTGTTCCGGCGGCTGATGCTAAATCGTTTGACTTCTTCCGGATTGCCTTGTTTATCCTGGCTTGCGGCCTGGCTACACTCGAAACCGTTGCCCATCCATTTGTTGCCTCTCTCGGCGATCAGCGTACCAGCGACCAGCGCATTAACTTTTCGCAGGCCTTTAACGGTGTCGGCGGCGTTATTGGTCCGCTGTTGGGCGGCTATTTCGTTTTAAAAGGAGGGCAGGAGCATTCTAACGACCTGATATCTGTTAAACACCTGTATATTGTGATAGGAGCGGTGATAGCATTAGTTGGTGTAGCATTTTCATTTTTAAAAGTGCCGTCATTGCAGGATCCGCATGTTGTAGCAACAGATTCATACGCTGTTGCTGCCGAAGGACATATTCCGGAAAGCCTGTTCAAAAAAAAGCATTTCGTTTTTGCGGCCATAGCTCAACTGTTTAACGTGGCAGCACAAGGCGGCACCTGGGCGTTTTTCATCAACTACGGTCACGAGATCATGCATTTAACCGACGAACGCGCGAGCTATTATTTTTCATTAAGCATGGTGATGATGATGGCCGGCCGTTTTATTGGCACCTTCCTGATGCGTTACATAGCGCCAAACAAACTGCTGGCGATATTTGCTCTGGGCAATATCCTGATGTGTGTTATTGTAGCACAGGGATTTGGCGTGGTATCATTTGTTGCATTGCTGTTCATCAACTTTTTCTTCAGTATTATGTTCCCAACCATATTTAGCCTGGGGTTGAAAAATTTAGGTTCACAAACGCAAAACGCGTCATCATTTATAGTAATGGGAGTTGTAGGTGGAGGATTGTTTCCGCCTGTTATGGGCCTCATCGCTAATCACAATGTTGCTACGGCTTATTACCTGCCTATCATTTGTTATATGGTGATATTTTTGTTCGGGATCAGTTATCCTAAACTGAATAAAAAAGGAATATGAGCAAATTAGCTTAATCGATTTATTTTTATATTTTGGCCAATAATCGCTTAATAAATCATGGTTATTAAGCGATTATATTTTATATTTGATTTTAGCCAATTATAAGCCATTGAAAAAACTATCGATTGTTGATATCGCCAATGAATTAAAGGTTTCTAAAACCACCGTATCGTTTATACTGAACGGGCGTGCAAAGGAAAAACGGATAGGTGAAGACCTGGTAGAGCGTGTTACCAAATATGTAGAAGAAGTGGGTTATAAACCTAATTCCCTGGCTAAAAGCCTGCGTACCGGTAAATCAAATACCATTGGTTTAATGGTTGAAGATATTTCAAACCCTTTTTTTGCCAGCATAGCCCGGCTTATTGAGGATAGGGCTTATAAAAACGGCTACAAAATAATTTATTGCAGTACCGATAATGATACCCAAAAAACCAGGGAACTAATTAGCATGTTTCGTGACAGGCATGTGGATGGCTATATTATTGCCCCGCCCGAAGGTATTGAAGACGATGTAGAACAGCTGCTTAAGGATGGCTTGCCGGTGGTAATGTTCGACAGGCATTTACCCAAAGTAAATACCGATTATGTAGAGATTGATAACCTTTTCAGCACCTATAATGCCACCAGGCACTTAATACAACAGGGTTACAAAAATATAGGCTTCGTTACTTTCGCTTCGTCACAAACACAAATGCTGGCCCGGATGCAGGGCTATAAGGATGCGCTGAAGGAAAGCCGTTTTGCTCCGGTGGTTAAAGAGATTGTTTTTAACCAGGACGAAGAAATGATCATTAAACCGATGACTGCCTTTTTTAAAAAGCATCAGGATCTCGACGCGGTAGTTTTTGGCACCAACCATGTAGGTACCTGTGGGTTAAAAGTGTTTAACACGCTGGGTATTAAAGTGCCCGGGGATATGGCCGTTATATCGTTTGATGATTATGACGTTTTTAAGCTGTACTCGCCCCCGGTAACCGCCATAGCTCAGCCGGTTGAAGAAATTGCCGATAATGTGATCACCGTGCTACTCAAAAAGCTTAATACAAAAGGAGTTAGTACTGCTTCTCATTCCATAATTCTTAAAACCAACCTCCAGATCAGGGGATCATCATCCGGTTTAAAGATTGATTAATTTTAAAAGAACCATATATTAGCAGATGTAAATGATACACTTGCAGGGGATAGGTTTTCTGTAACCGGGCACCCTTTTATTATCTTTAATGAAAATTTACTGTTATGACACGGGCTTTTATCATAAAAAATAAAGCGAGAATGGTTTTGGCTTTAGCTGTGCTTACCGCTATGCTTTTATTAGCCAACTGGAATGGGCGGGACAATGTTAAAGAATTGGATAAAACGTTGACATCCATTATGAAGGACCGCTTATTGCCGGCTACTTTTGTACATGAAATAAGCAGTCGGCTTTATGAAAATAAACTGGCAGCTGTTTCTGGTGCAGATGTTCAGGTAAAAATTAATGGTAATTATGCAGCTATAGAAGCGTTAGCAAAGAAATATGAGGCCACCCAATTAACACGCGAAGAATCAGCAAAATGGAAGACCTTTCGTGTGCAATTGCGTCATCTGCAGCAGCAGGAAGCTGGCCTGAATAATGCAGAGTATGTTTTTAATCAGGCACTTAAATCGCTTGATCAACTGATAGCGATACAAGTTGGCGAGAGCAACCGCCTGCTACAAAACGGACAAAGAAATGTAAGTTCAAGTATACTTACAGCCAATTTTGGTGTGGTTGTTTGTATTTTACTTGGATTATTTATTATGGTGCTGCTAAGCGCCAGGGAACAAATGATTTTAAGGCAGGACGAAAGGCATTTGCTTAATTAAAAAGCTTAAATGATAGAAGCCAGACTTACGAAGTTTTTAAAACTTCGTAAGTCTTCAACTGCTTGTATTTAAATAATCATCACATTTTCACCGCTTTTAAGTAAGTACGTTTTTGCCCTCCATACCAATATGCCGGATGTGTGCTGCGGTAAACTGACCTTTATTTTCCATCTGTTATTTTCTAAAACATAAGCTACTGCAACCTTGCCATCAGGATGGGGGATCTCGCCGCTCACATTTGTCATTGTTCCCAAATGTGGTTCGATCCTGATCTTGCTGAATCCGGGCGAATAGCTGTCAATACCCAAAACAGTCCTGAAGAATTCAATGTTGGGGCTGCTTCCCCAGGCATGGCAATCTGAACGGCTGTATTTAAGATCGGAATATTCGGCCCAGGTGGTTAAGCCCATTTTAATATTCTCGCGCCAGATATCCAGCCAATTCATATAATCGTTACCTAAACCACCTTTTACTAAGGCCTGGTGCAGGTAATATTTAAAATAAATGGTGCATTGGGTCAATGAGGTATCGCTTAATAATCGTTTGGATAACACGGGCAGATCTGCGTTTTTTACCATGCCTGTAAGTATGGCTAATGAATTGGCATGCTGCGAAAATTGTTTCTTGTCCCATGTATCGGCATACAGCATTTTTGCCGGGTCCCAATATTTGCGTTGAATAGTTTGCTTAAGCTTAGCAGCTTCTTTGTTGTATAAAGTGGCGTAACCGGGCATGCCCATTTTTGTTTCCATAGCAGCAGCCCACTCATAAGCCCAAAGTAATTGCAAATCAATAATGGCCGAACTGCCGTCGGTGCCTTTTGGCGGCGAGCCTATATCCCAGTTTTTGCCGCTGGCCCAATCCACAAAGGTCCAGTAAGGGGTATTTTTTAATGAGCCATCAGCTTGTTGGTATTGGCTGAAAAACTTTAATACTGCCCGTTCGCCATCCAGCTTATCCTTAATAAAATTACTGTCATTGCGGTACATCCAGTAATCATACAGCATGCCTATGTACCATAATGAAAAAGTTGAAATAATTTGGGTATCATGCGTAGGGTAACGGCTTTGGGTAACGCCCTCTGTTAAACGGGAATGGTCCATCAGGTTAATGGCATTGCGAGCCAGCCGGTCATCGCCGCTATAGTAATAGGATATCATGGCCTGGATGCGGGTATCGCCAATGTATTGCAGCTGTTCATAATAAGGACAATCTGTATAGGTTTCAAACGCATTAAGACGGGCGGTACGCCAGCCGATATCGAGCATTTGTTTTATTTCCTTATTATCGGTATTGAAAACGGCACGTTGCTTAAATGGGTACCCGGTAAAGGTGCCATACAGGTCATCAATAACCAAAGGCTCGTTTTGTGTATGCACAATTAAGCGGATGTACCTAAAAGTACGGAAGTTGAGCGTAGTATATGATTGTCCTTTGCTGCCGTTGGAGATCAAACTATCATTTCTGCCCGAAAAATCCTTGTCCTCCACATCGTTACGGTTGCCTTTGCGCATTCCATATTTGCTTAAATTATCAAAAAGCGATTCGGCATAACTTAAAGAGATCCCGGCATCTTTCCCACCGCTGAAATTAATGGTAGGATAGGCATTGGTAAGATGTGTTTGATCAAGCAGCATGGTAACTGTAGTATTTGCAGGAATAGTAAGCGGCGTTTTAGTGCCCGGAAAAACCGGGGGAACATCTATCCCGGAGGCTTTACGTACAACGGGGATCCGCTCATAAATTAATTCCTGGTGCGGAATTGAGGATGGTACCAATTGCCATCCGAATCCATCCCACCGGCCCTTTAATTGCCCGCCGAAGAGGTTAGCTGCCTTTGGCCAGCTGCTATCATCAAAGTTAGGCGAGTACCAGTTCATCATGCTTTTATTCAGATCCACCATTTCGCCGGTGCTGGCAGCGAAATAGCCCCAGATGGGCTGATAGCCTTTGTCCTGGATGCTTTTCCAGGTGTTATTGGTGTTAAGGATCTCTTCGGCTACTGAATTGCCTTGTATAATAAAAGCGGTACGGACACTGATCTGGGCTTCAGGGCGGTACTGAGCCTCGTTCCACACTAAAGCAGCTACCGTATTTTTACCGGTTACGAGATAGGGCGCAAGGTCGACGGTTTCATAGTTCCAGTAAAAAGTATCGCCCCTTGCCGGGCCTAATGATACCAATGTACCGTTTACGTACAGTTTATACCTGTTATCTGCCGATACATGAATAACAAAGCTGGCCGGTTTGTTGGTAAGCTCAATGTTTTTACGGAAATAATAAATACCGTATTCATTTCCGGTGATGTTGGGCACGGAGATCCATTGTGCATTCCATGTCCTTTCCTCTGCGGTTTTATGAACAGGCTGGGCGTTACTGTTTTGTGATGAGAGAATGATAGTTAGAGATAAAGTTAGAATCAGAAGGTGTTTCATGAAGATTTCATTGATTAATTGGTGAGGGTCAGGTTGGTTTTTCCTGGTTGCATTAAGTAGATAAATTGGTTCGACTAATATAATTAAATCGATTTAGCATTTTATCAAATTTTTTTGTTTTTTTATGATTGGCAAAGCTGATGGGACTATGTTTTTCATTTTTGAACCATCGCTGGTTCAGTCTGCCTCTGGCTTGGGATAACATGCAAACTAAATCCCGAAGTTGTATTGAAATAAGCTGCTGAGCTTTATATTTGTTTAAACCTACCAATTACATCTATGAAAAAAATGATCCTGTTCCTGCTTTCATTTTATTTTATCGGCAGGGGGGTAGCTCAAAACCCGGTTCAGCCACTTGTTATACAGGGAAAGCTCAGCAATTCGGCCGAAAAAATGTTGAAGGTCTTTTTTGAAGATGCCAACGGTAAACTTCTTATGGATACCATCAGGCTTAATGATTCGGGCGAGTTTTATTTAAAAACGTACAAAATAGCCAAGCCTCAACGCACCAGCATCCAGCAAAACAACACTCAAATCAACCGGATCTATGTGGCACCGGGTTATGATCTCCATATAACCGGTGACGCTATTGATTATGTCAACCTGTCGAAAACTAAAAAGATAACCGGTATAGGTGCCGAAACCAATCAATACCGTGTAAAATTAGATTCAATCCTGGTTGCCCGGAACGACAAGACAGCGTGGTATGAACTAAAGACCGATGAGTTAATCCAATTCCTTAAAAAAAGCAAAACGTTGGAAGACTCGTTACTAAGTGTTGTGTTTAACAAGCCGGCAAAACAGGATCAATATTTCAATACGTTTAAGAAAATGATTGATTTAGATAATCAAAGCTTAAATTTTTACATGCTGCTTCAGCACCTTGATTTGAGTAAATACAATGCAGCGCAGATGCGGGAGCTGGTATCAAAAAACACCCCCTCAGCATTTTCAAAAGGTATATCGCATGACGAATATTTAGTATCAGAAGATTATAAATCATGGGTTTTGCCACTTTATTATGCCTATGAACAGCGGCTGGATCTGCTGCGCGATTCTGCATCGGTGAAGCAGCCCGGGTACACACTTGGCAAAATCAAACAGCTTTTTACCGGCAAGGTTAGGGACTATTACCTGAACCGGTACGTTGAAAAAAGAATTGGTAGTGCTAACTCTCTTGAAAAACTGAATATAGCCCAAAAGGAGATGCGCGTGTTCATTGACGCCATGAGTAACCCGGTTTTAAAAAATAACATCGCCGGTAATTTTACCGAAAAAAAGTTACAGCTGATGCAGGTGCAAATTGGGAAGCCGGCTCCGGATTTTACTTTGCCCAGCGACCGTGGCAAGGTTTTTAACCTGGCCGATTTTAAAGGAAAAGTTATTTATATTGACCTTTGGGCCAGTTGGTGCGGGCCCTGCCGCCAGGAAATGCCCGCATATAAAAAACTAAGCGACAAGTTTAAAGCTAATCCCCAGGTTGCTTTTGTTAGTATTGCCGTACATGACGGAGAAAAGGAATGGCGAAATGCACTCAAAGAAGAAAAGCCGGACTGGCTGCAGCTTTATGACAAAGACGGTACAGTTGCACAATCATACATAGCCTATGCAATTCCAAAATATATATTGATTGATAAAGAAGGCAAAATGCTCAGCTTTGATGCTCCGGGCCCGGGGAGCGCGGAGGCCGAACAATTGATCAATGAAGCTATCGCAAAGCCATAGAGTGTTTATGCTTTTTACAGGGCATATGATGCCAGTTCGTTTTTCAGGCTATTGATCATGATCTGCATTGGTTTTGTGCTGTTTAATACCCTGCAGATCGCGTTGCCTCCTTCTATCGAAAGCATCATTCGGGTTGCAAATTCAACGGGATTTATGGCGTTTGAGAGTTCCCCATTATCAATTCCGTCCTGAATAATATTGGCATAGGTTGTTATTGCGGTATCAAC
This sequence comes from Mucilaginibacter sp. Mucisp73, assembly GCF_059491465.1. Classification (NCBI taxonomy): domain Bacteria; kingdom Pseudomonadati; phylum Bacteroidota; class Sphingobacteriia; order Sphingobacteriales; family Sphingobacteriaceae; genus Mucilaginibacter; species Mucilaginibacter sp. Mucisp73. The sequence continues at coordinate 2,046,004 of NZ_CP168507.1, forward strand.
CATGTCTTTTAGCTTTTTTTTGATGGCCGGGTTAGTGTCATCCGTCTCTGTCGAAAAATTAACTATCGGGCAGCCGCCTTCAATATAGCTTTTCAATGGATTTTTGCTGTTGTCTAAAGCGGCATTGATCTTGGCAATGGCAGTTTTATGTTTGCTTACTGTGTTGTTCCTCCTGTCGTTTAGTTTTCCTAAAAGGTAATCAACAGCGGCTTGTGCCAGTTCGTCTTTGCTTTCAAAATGGCCATAAAAACATCCCTTACTGGTATTGGCAACTTCAAGTATCTCATCAACCGAAGTGCCGGCAATTCCCCTCTCATTAAATAAAATCGCTGCCTGCTCAATAATGAATTGCCTTTTTTGCTCGCCTTTGCTCATCTTCAGTTATTTACTATGCAAATATAGACTAAATGGTTTAAAAAAATAAAGGCCGTTGATTGCCTGTTGAAATTAACTGAGTGTTTTATTATTTGTAAATAGCTGTTAGTTAGTGTTTTATTTCAGGTTTGGTTTGTAAATGTATAACTTTAGGTTGATTTTTTTACACTCATCTTATGAATGCCTGTATTTATAAGCCGGCTAAGCAGTGATTGACATAGTAATGTAAATATGGTTAAAAGTAGACCAAGTGGTTTTATTTAATAAACCAATTAGTCTATTTTTGTTTTAAATAAAAACGCACAGCATACTGTTTTTACGATCTGTTAAATTTTAACATTAAGCTATGAAACTTATAAAAGAACATCACAGGGGCATCAGCACAATTTTAGCGTTCGCGCTGATCCCGCTTTCGGGTTTTGCAACTGATATTTATATACCTTCCCTACCTTCTATGGCCAGGGAATTAGCTGTCAATAATTCGGCCGTTCAGCTTTCGCTCATCGCTTTTATGATCAGTTCGGGCGTTAGTCAGTTGTTTGTTGGCAGCTTGCTCGATAGCTTTGGCCGGTACCGTATCGGTACTGTTTCCTTGCTGGTGTTTGCATTTGCAAGTTTTGTCATAGCTATCTGTCATAATATCGAGCTTATTTATGCCATGCGTATTTTGCAGGGCATCACGGTAGCGCTTATTGTAGTAGGGAAGAGGGCATACTTTGTAGATATGTACTCGGGCGAGCAGCTTAAACATTACACAAGTCTTTTTTCTATCATTTGGGCAACCGCGCCTATTGTAGCACCCTTTATTGGAGGTTACCTTGAAGCTGCTTTTGGCTGGGAATCCAACTTCCTTTTCCTGGGGATAGCCACTCTTTCGCTACTTGTTTTAGAGCTGGTATACGGTGGCGAATCATTAAAAAATTATCACCCGTTCAAAGCTAAAAGTATTTTGCAGGTTTACCTGGCTACCATTAAAACCCGCGATTTTTCCCTGGGACTTATCCTGATCTCCCTGAGCTATGCTATGTTGGTGGTGTATGGGATGAGCAGCCCTTTTATAATTGAGCATGTATTTCATTTGTCGCCTGTGGTAACCGGTTATTGTTCGCTGCTTTCGGGGGTATCATTGATGGCGGGCGGTATTATTTCAAAAGCCCTCATCAGGAAACCGCTTATCAAAAAAGTATCTATAGCGCTTGCACTGCAATTAGGCTTTGCCGCTTTAATGGTGTTTACAGCAGGGATTAAAACAAATTTATTTACGCTGATGGCCTTTACAGCATTGGTCCACCTGTTATCTGGCTTTATATTCAATAATATATTTGCCTACTGTTTAGGCCGGTTTTCAAAAAATGCGGGTATTGCAAGCGGCGTGACCGGCGGCTCGCTTTATATTATCACTTCATTTTTTAGCTACGGCATTGTAAATATTATGGCCATCAAAAATCAGCAGTTATTAGGAACCGCTTATCTATCGTTCGCGATACTGGCTGTTATTACCCTGGTGCTTTTCATCAAAGCAAGGACTTCGCACCAAAAACAAGAAGAAGCTGCTGTTATTTTAACTGCTGAGGTAGCGGTATAAGCTGAATGATATTGCCTTAAATAACAGGTGAAGCCGTTAATTAATTATCGGCTTCACCTGTTTTACAACGATACATAAAGACGGTACAATTCAACACTTTATAGGTTTACGCGTTTATTGACCATGGTATAACCTATAATTTCACCAATAAAATAACCTGAATATTCAGCCGGCATATCATTATATTTGCCCCGATAAGTTCTTTACTTTACTTCATCAACCGGTATAGGTTTTACTTAATTGTAGATTAATAGGGAATCGTGTGTAAATCACGAACTGTCGCGCAACTGTAAGTAACACAAAGGTTTTTGCCAGTGATGTCCACTGTCCTGATGAAAGGGATGGGAAGGGCGGCAAAAATGTTACAAGTCAGGAGACCTGCCTAATACTGAATTGACAATGCTTTCGCGGTATGAAGCTTTGGTCTGGGTTATGATTACTTGCCTGTTGGGTCCATGGCCCGTTATGACGGGCTGTGCCCATATATTCTCTCCATTTTTACATATCAACAAAGTATTGCGAAGCTTAGCTAAAAGAGCTTTTAACCGATTTATTCATTTAATCAATTAAAAGAATGCTAACGCAAAATTTAGGCTACCCGCGTATTGGTAGCCGGCGCGAATTAAAAAAGGTCTGCGAAAACTACTGGGCAGGCAAAACGGGCTTAAAAAATGTGCTTACCGTTGGTAAATACATCAGGGAAGAAAACTGGCTGTTGCAAAAAGAAGCCGGGATTGACGTGATCCCATCAAATGATTTTTCATTTTATGACCAGGTGCTTGATCATTCGCTGATGTTTGGCGCTATTCCTAAACGCTATCATGAAGTGATCAGTCAAAAAGGCAATACCGAGCTCGATCTGTATTTTGCTATGGCCCGCGGCTATCAAAAAGATGGATTGGATGTGGTAGCCATGGAAATGACCAAATGGTTTGATACCAATTACCATTACTTAGTACCCGAGTTTTATAAAGACCAGCAGTTTAAACTTTTCTCCACCAAAGTTATCGATGAGTTTTATGAGGCTAAACAGTTGGGCATCGTTAGCAAGCCGGTGTTGATCGGGCCTGTATCGTACCTGTTGTTGGGCAAAGAGAAAGAGGCTGGTTTCGATAGGATAGACCTGATCAAAAATCTGCTGCCTGTTTATTTTGACATCCTGAATAAGCTTAAAGCTTTGGGTGCCGAATGGGTCCAGTTTGATGAACCGTTTTTAGCGCTTGATTTAAGCGAAAAACAACAAGGGGTATTTAAAGATACTTATAAGCAATTGAGGAAAGAATTTCCTTTCCTGAAGATAGTTTTGGCAACTTATTTTGAACGCCTGGGTGATAACACTCAATTAGCGGCAATTTTACCTGTTGATGTTTTACATGTCGATTTAGTGCGGGCGCCTCAGCAATTGAATGAAGTAATGGAGCATTTGCCCCAAAAAACTATCCTTTCTTTAGGGGTTGTTGACGGGCGCAATATCTGGAAAAATGATTTTGATAACTCGCTGGTCATTATAAAGAGCGCGAAGGATAAATTAGGTGCCGGCCGTGTTTGGATAGCCCCTTCATGCTCATTGATCCATTCGCCATGCGATCTGCAAAATGAAACCAACGACGAAGTGCTTACTCCCGAAATTAAGCAGTGGCTGGCTTTTGCGCGCCAAAAAATAAACGAAGTGGTATTGCTCAGCAAATTATCGGAAGATGTGGTGAGCGATAGCAGCCTGCATCAGCTGGCAAAAAACCGGCAGGCAAACGAGGCCCGCCGAACATCTGCACTGATCCATAACCCGGCGGTTAACCAACGGGTAAGCGCCATTACCGAAAATGATGCAAAGCGGATAAGTGCTTTTCCTGCACGGAAAGAACAGCAGCAGCAACTGCTTGACCTGCCGCTTTTTGCTACCACAACTATTGGTTCGTTCCCGCAAACAGCCGAAGTACGAAGCTGGCGGGCCCAATTAAAAAAAGGTGCGATAACACTGGCGGAATATAATAGACTGATAGCTACCGAAACTGAAAAAGCTATAAAATGGCAGGAAGAAATAGGGTTGGATGTGCTGGTACATGGCGAGTTTGAACGTAATGATATGGTTGAGTACTTTGGCGAACAACTGGCCGGTTTTACCTTTACACAAAATGGCTGGGTGCAAAGCTATGGCAGCCGCTGTGTTAAGCCACCGGTTATTTATGGCGATGTATCAAGGCCACAGCCTATGACGGTAAAATGGTCCGCTTATGCGCAATCACTAACCTCAAAATGGATGAAGGGGATGTTAACCGGCCCGGTAACTATTTTGCAATGGTCGTTTGTGCGCAATGACCAGCCCCGTTCCGAAACCTGTACGCAGATAGCTTTGGCCATTCGTGATGAAGTTTGTGACCTGGAAAGCGCCGGTATCAAGATCATCCAGATAGATGAACCGGCCATTCGCGAAGGATTACCGCTTCGCAGGGATGACAGGGCAAATTACCTCGACTGGGCAGTTAAAGCTTTCAGGATTTCGGCAAGCGGCGTTCAGGACAGTACACAGATCCACACGCACATGTGCTATTCGGAGTTTAATGATATCATTAAAAGCATAGCCGATATGGATGCCGATGTGATCACGATAGAAACATCGCGCTCACAAATGGAGCTGCTGGATGTTTTTGCCGATTTTAAGTATCCTAATGAAATTGGCCCCGGTGTATATGATATCCATTCGCCGCGTGTGCCCAACAGGGAGGAAATGATCCGTTTGCTTAAACGCGCCCAGTCCGTAATACCCGATGCCCAGCTTTGGGTAAATCCCGATTGTGGCTTAAAAACACGGGGCTGGGATGAAACCCAAAAAGCCTTAATAGAAATGGTTGAAGCCGCGAAAGCTGTCCGCGAAAATGTTATCAGCAATGTAACTGCTTAAAAATGATTACTGCTGTGTACCGTAACAACGTGCACAGCAGTTTTATATACCTAATATGACAAAGCATGAAAATAAATACTGCCCCCGGTGTAAAGAGCCGTTTGAATGCAAAGTAGGCAGCATCCTGTTGTGCCAGTGCCAGGGCATCAGCTTCACCGACCAGGAGCGCGATTATATCCGCTTAACCTATCCTGATTGCTTGTGCCGTAAATGCCTGATGGTGATGAAGCATGAGATCAGTTCAACCGCAGCTCAGGAAAAAATGAAAACGATACTTGAAGCAATCAGGAAAGGTAAGTAGTACAAGCCCGGTGCTGATAATCAAAAGCTTTTGGCTTTCTGCATGCAGGCTTTTGCTTCTATTTTATTTCTCCCGCTTCAAAAAGCTCATCCAAACGCCAGTGCGAATCATTTACCCCGCGTTCCATGCCCGATTGCAGCATGCCGTCACGATCGGTCACCGATTGGAAAACAGATTGTACAGTCACTTTTGTACGGTTGCCTGGTAGTGCTTCAAATCTGGTGGTTTCAAGCGTTACATGACCACTTTCGGGCAATCCTTCAAACTCAAATGTTTGGATGATACGTTCAGGGGCGGTTACATCATGGATAACACCATGAAAGCCATAATCATTACCGGCAGGGTCGGTATGAATGTAGCGGTAAGCGCCTCCGCTGCGGCAGTCAAATTGATCTATGCGCATTTTAAGTTCGCGTGGGCCCAGCCATCTAACAATAAGCTCAGGATCGGTAAAAGCTCTGAAAACAAGCTCACGCGGTGCTTCAAATTCGCGGGTTATAAAAAGCTCCTGCTTGCCGGGTTCGGCCTTAATTTCTGTTTGATTTTTTGTGGTGATCATGGTGTTTTTATTTAGGTAATTGATTAATCGTTATCGTTAGCTTCCTGCAAAAGCTTGATGTCCATTTTGGTCATCTTCATCATGGCAGCCATAACTTTTTTGGCTTTTTCAGGATTCTCGTTATTATAAAGTAACTCGCTCATAACTTCAGGGACAATTTGCCAGGTAACGCCGAATTTATCGTCGAGCCAGCCGCACTGACTGGTTTTGCCGCCGCCTGCAGGCAGTGCTTCCCACAGGTAATCAATTTCTTCCTGAGTTTTGCAGTTTATATAAAAGGAAGTAGCCGGCGAAAAATTGAACATCGGTCCTCCATCCAGCGCTAAAAACTGCTGGTCTTCGATACGAAATGTTCCAACTAACATTTTGCGGCCATTGCCGGGATCGGTAAGTGAGCTTACTTCGCTTTCGGAGTTTTTAAATACCGAAGTATAAAATTTCAATGCTTCTTCAAGGTTGCCGTTAAACCATAAAAAAGGGGTTACTTTCTGGGTTGCTTTAAATGTTGCCATTGGTTTCTGTTTTTTTAATGTTTAAAATTTGTTGCTTTTGATATCTCAAAGTTACCTGCCCTGGCAAGGGCTAATAGTGCCCAAAAACGACGAGATAAGGGGGTATTAGCGACAAATTGATTTTTATCTCCCTGGCATTTTGCTCATATCCATGTGCAGCACATTCCAGCTATGGCCATCAGGATCAGTAAACAGGCAGCCGTACATCCAGCCATCCATTTCCCGGGGCTTGTGATTGCTTTTGCCACCGGCTTCGATAGCCTTTTGAGCCAGTTCATCAACTTCTTCCTTGCTTTCCGCGTCGATAGACAGCAGAACTTCAACTCCCTTGGCCGTATCCGCAAGACCGCAGTTTTCAACAAAACCTTTAAAGGTGCTTTCGTCAAAAAGCATTACTGTAACATCCTTTTCGCCAACCTGCATGGCTGCAGAATTTGGGCCGTTACCAAATTGCGAGTTAAACCGAAAGCCGAGTTTGCTGAAAAACTCCTTTGATACATTAACATTTTTTACAGGCAGATTGATCCAGAATTGCTTCGTCATAATTGATTATTTTAAAGGTTTATCATTGTTTTTTAATTCTTCGAGCAGGCTGTCGAGCGCGTCAAATTTTTCATCCCAACCCTTGCGGTAACGCTCAACCCATTGAGCAACCTCTTCAAGCTGTTTCAGGCGGGGTTCGCAATACCGTTCCCGCCCTTGTTTCTTAATGGTTATAAGACCGCATTCGGTCAGGATTTTTATATGCTGGGATATAGCGGGACGACTTACATCGAAGTTATCCGCTATGGCATTCAGGTTCATGGGTTTAAAGGCTATCAGGTTAATGATATCCCTGCGGGTTGGATCGGCAATGGCCTGGAAAACATCTCGTCTCATCTAAATCAAATATAATATGTAAGTGATTGCTTACAAATTTATATGTAAGCAATCACTTACGCAAATTTTTTAATATTTTTATTTGTAAGTAAAAAAGGAGAGAAGTACAGGGCCAACATTTAAATATTCGGGCTTGCCTAAGCGCTCAAAAACATTAGCGTAGTGTAACCCCTCAAAAAAATAAATGTTTGATTATGAATATCTTGTGAGTGATATTTTAAAAAAGTGTTAACCCTGTTAACCCTATTTATGTGCGTTTGCCCGGGAGTGAAATGGTCCTTCTGTACGATTCTCAAAAAAATCATCATCTTTGTGGCTGATAAATAGATCCTAACAATATGCTGTTTGAACAAATAAGCCAAAAGCCGTTCTTTATTCTTGGCCCCTGTGTAATGGAAAGCCAGGAGTTATTATATACTGTTGCCGAAAAAGTAGCCGAAGTCGGGCAGAAATACAATGTGCCGGTGATCTTTAAATCGTCATTTGATAAAGCCAACCGCACATCTATTCATTCATACCGCGGCCCGGGATTAGAGAAAGGCATGGAAATGCTGATGAATGTTAAGCAGCGTTTTGGTTTACCGGTTACTACTGATATTCATGAGCCATTCCAGGCGGCTATTGTAGCCGAGGTTGCCGATATATTGCAGATCCCTGCGTTTTTATGCCGTCAAACAGATCTGCTGGTTGCGGCTGCTCAAACCGGTAAAATTGTCAACGTAAAAAAAGCCCAGTTCCTTTCGGGGCATGATATGTTTTATCCGGCTCAAAAAGTTATTGAAGCCGGCAATAACCAGGTAATATTAACCGAACGGGGCAATATGTATGGCTATAATAATTTAGCTGTCGATTTCAGGAATATTTACGATATGAAAGCTTTTGGCCACCCGGTTTGTATGGATTGTACCCATTCGGTTCAGCGCCCGGGCGGCGCAGGAGGAAAAACCGGCGGCGACCGTACTTTTGTGCCCATGATGGCCCTTGCGGCAAAAGCTTTTGGAGCCGATGGTTACTTTTTAGAAACTCATCCCGATCCTGATAATGCCTTGAGCGATGGCCCTAACATGGTTAAGCTGTACGAACTGGATAAGGTTTTAGCGCCATTAGTAGGATAAGTTTTTTGTTCTGAATGTCCGGATCCATGAAAGATATTGCAAAAAGGGTTTTTGATATTGAAATAGAGTCGCTGCAGCAGGTAGCCTGCTCAATTGATGATGAGTTTGCAAGGGTTGTTGATGCCATATTAAAATCAACAGGAAAGCTGGTTGTTATTGGCATTGGCAAATCGGGGCTTATCGGTAAAAAAATAGCTGCCACATTGGCCAGTACAGGTACACCGAGCTTTTTTTTACATCCGGGAGAGGCTTTTCACGGCGATTTAGGCATGGTAGGCCCTAATGATATTGTTTTATTGATATCCTATTCGGGTGAAACCGACGAGGTGCTGAAACTTATTCCTTATTTAAAATGGAATAAAAATGTGATGATTGGTATAACAGGTAATCCTATATCAACCGTTGCCAAAAACTGCAGTTATCACCTTAATATAAAAGTTGAAAGGGAGGCTTGCCCGCTTGAACTGGCGCCAACCTCGTCAACTACGGCGGCGTTGGTTATGGGCGATGCCCTGGCTATAGCATTAATGGAGTCGCGAAACTTTCAGCAGCATGATTTTGCACGTTTTCATCCGGGCGGTAGCCTTGGGCGCAAACTGCTGGTAAAAGTTAAAGACCTCATGCGTACCGATAAGCTTCCTTTTATTAATGAGGAAGCTTCATTTATGGACCTGTTACTGCGCATGTCCGAAGGCAGGTTAGGTATGGTTATAGTAGGCGACGCGTCCCGGATTAAGGGGGTGGTTACAGATGGCGACCTTCGCCGGGCCTTGCTTAAACATCCCGATACCTCAACCTTAACTATCGCCGAAATCATGACCGTTAACCCGGTTATTATTGATGAGCATGAATTTGTAGGCTATGCCGAGCAGTTAATGCTTGAAAAAAAGATCACTACCTTACTGGTAGGTTCCGCACAAAACCGGTCAATAACAGGTGTTTACCAGATATATACGGCCTGAAACACTTTTGATTAGCCTAAGCCGCGCATTCTTTGGATCGGGAGGCATCCGATTTCGGTAATATTTGATTATCTTTACCGGTATCTATCATATTCTACCGTGTTTAATTAAATGGCTGATCAATCAAATTCGATCACTAATAAATTTCAGGCTCCTGCAAATATTCATATTGCAATAATAGGTCTTGGCTATGTGGGATTGCCCCTTGCTGTTGAATTTGCCAAAAAATATCCTGTAAAAGGTTTCGATATTAAACAAAGCCGGGTAGATGAGCTGAATAACGCGTTTGACCGTACCCTTGAAACCAGTAGCGACGAACTATCGGCAGTTTTAAATTTAAAGGATGAAAGCAAGGGACTCACTTTCACATCGCAGATAACAGACATTGCTTCCTGTAACGTTTATATTGTTTCGGTACCAACACCTACCGACCAGCACAACCGGCCCGATCTGAGCCTGCTTATCCGGGCGAGTAAATCAATAGCAGGTGTATTGAAGAGGGGGGATGTGGTTATTTATGAATCAACAGTTTATCCTGGCGTAACTGAGGATGTTTGTGTGCCTGTTTTACAAAAAGAATCAGGTTTGCATTATAACAGGGATTTTTTTGCAGGATACTCGCCCGAGCGTATAAATCCGGGGGATAAAGTTCATACGCTGACCAATATTTTAAAAGTAACATCGGGCTCAACGCCTGAGGCTGCTGATTTTATTGACAACTTATACCGGTCAATAGTAAAAGCAGGAACGCATAAAGCCCCTGCCATTAAAGTTGCGGAAGCCTGTAAGGTGATCGAAAATTCACAGCGGGATATCAATATCGCTTTTGTAAACGAACTTGCCAAAATATTCAACATCATGGATATTGACACCCATGCGGTTTTGGCAGCGGCAGGTACCAAGTGGAATTTCCTGAATTTTAAACCAGGCCTTGTAGGCGGGCACTGCACAGGAGTTGATCCGTATTACCTTGCAGCAAAAGCCCAGCAAATGGGTTATCATCCCGAAATTATCCTGGCCGGGCGAAGGCTTAATGATGGTATGGGTACGTACGTTGCCCTTGAAGTCATTAAACTGATGGTGAAGAATGATATTTCGGTAAAAAACTCAAAGATCCTGGTACTCGGTTTTACTTTCAAGGAAAATTGCCCCGATGTTCGTAACACCAGGGTAATTGATATTATTAAGGGATTTGATGGTTTTGACGCAACCTGTGAAATATATGATCCATGGGCTGACCCGGATGAAGTAAAAAGAGAATATGGTATCTCTACATTAAAAATTTACGGGCAACTAAGCGGCGCTTACGATGCTATTGTTATGGCTGTGGCACATCGCGAGTTTTATGATTTAGACTATGCAAGCTTAAAACATAAGCCATCATCGGTAATTTATGATATAAAAGGTATTTTAAACAAGGATGTTGTAAGCGGACGGTTGTAAGTGTTGGTTTTACAATTATTTTTTCACATAGAAAATCATTTTTTTCTCACTGTTAACAGAGAATTCATTTTGAATAAATTTCTTAATTTTTAATTTTGTGGCTGTGGAAATAATACATTTGTAACCGTGTCTCCATTTAATTATGACATTGTTATTAGTAAATAATTATAGTAATTTTAGCAGGGTTGCATACTACATAAGCACATATACATGATTCACAGATACGCTACTTTTATTAAAGCAGTGAACCTTACCATTGATTATATTATACTTAATATGAGCATGGTAATTTCTTACTTCATCGAAGACCGGTCATATATTTTTTGGATTAACAACAGGCAGTACCTGCCTATTGTGTTAGTTTTTAATCTAATTTGGCTGCTGTCAGCTAATATTACCGGGCTTTATGAACATGTTCTGAATAAAGATTCAATTAAAACCTATCGCGGCGTAATTAAAACTTACCTGCTGTTTGTAAGCTTTATTTGCTTCACTATCATTATATTAATAGGCACTAAGGCGTATTTTATAACACGCGAGTATCTTTTTTATTCGTTGGCCTTATTCGGCTTCCTGCTTGGTTTATGGAAGTTAATATTCCTGAGCATCCGTAAAAGCGACCGCGCAACGCTTATTGATATACGTACTGTTATCATTATAGGTGGGGGCCGCATCGGGTCAGACCTGCATAGCTTTTTTAAACAAAACCCCGAGCGTGGGTATAAGCTTGTTGGCTTTTTTGATGATGCATCAGACAGCGTACTTGATCAAAGCCTTTATTTAGGCGGTACTAATGATTGTATAAGCTATGTGCTTAACAATAAAGTGGATGAAATATTTTGTACCCTACCAAACTCTGAAGCCGAGAAAATAGAACAGTTGATGCTTGATGCGGATAAAAATCTGATCAGGTTTAAATTTGTGCCAGAATATTACGACTACGCTAAAAAGCCAACTTTTATACAAAGCTTCGGTCATATCCCGGTTATATCCGTAAGGCCCGAACCTTTGGAGAACATGCTGAACCGCTCCATCAAACGCCTGTTTGATATCTGTTTTTCAATATTTGTGATCCTGTTTATTTTTAGCTGGTTATTCCCCATTTTGGCCATCATTATAAAGCTTGAGTCAAAAGGCCCGATATTCTTTGTGCAGGAGCGTTCAGGCAGGGACAATAAGCCATTTAAATGCTATAAATTCCGTAGCATGCGGGTAAATCACGATTCGGATAAAAAACAAGCTACACGCGGCGATTCACGTATAACCAAATCCGGGGCATTTATCCGTAAAACAAGTATCGACGAATTGCCACAGTTCTTTAACGTAATATTAGGCAATATGTCTGTAGTAGGCCCAAGGCCGCACATGATTAGCCATACGCAGCAATATTCGCAGCTTATTGATACTTTCATGGTAAGGCATTTTCTTAAACCAGGTATTACGGGTTGGGCCCAGGTGTCGGGCCTGAGGGGCGAAACTCAAACCACACAGGCTATGCTTGAACGTGTGGAGGCCGACGTTTGGTATCTTGAAAACTGGTCGTTCCTGCTGGATATGAAGATTATCTTCCTAACGGTATGGAACGTGTTTAGAGGCGAAAAGAACGCGTTTTAATATGCCGGTATTCCGGGACCAGCTAAGCCGAAGGGTTGAACTTTCCGGAATCCCTAAGCGGATCATATCCATTGTCCCTTCACAAACAGAATTGCTTTTTTACCTTGGCTTAAACGTTGAGGTGATAGGCATTACTAAATTTTGTATCCATCCGGCAGATAGGTTTAATTCAACAACGAAAGTGGGGGGGACTAAACAGCTTGATGTCGAAAAAATCCGATTGCTGAACCCGGATTTAATTATCGCCAACAAAGAGGAGAACGACCGTCTTCAGGTAGAAGAGTTAATGAATATATGCCCGGTTTGGATCAGTGATATTTTTGATCTGGAATCGGCTTTGCAAATGATTGTTTGCATTGGTGATATGATAGGTAAGCCCGGGCAGGCAAACGTGCTTTGCACGGAAATTAATGGTCGTTTTAAGGGTATTAAGCTTCCTGTAACAGGGCTGAGAGTTGCCTATCTCATCTGGCGTAAACCCTATATGCTTGCCGGCAGGGGAACTTTCATTGATAGTATGCTGCAAACATGTGGACTAAACAATGTAACAGAGGGGGGGCGTTACCCGGAGATTGATGCAGATTCTTTAGTCGCGGCTAATCCGGATCTTGTTTTTCTATCATCAGAGCCATACCCATTCGCTAAAAAACATATAGAGGAGTTTAGGGCGCTTTTACCAAATGCAAATATAGTTTTGGTAGATGGTGAAATGTTTTCATGGTATGGCAGCAGGCTTTTATACGCACCGGCATACTTCAAACAGCTGATAAATGGGCTTGTGAAAAATTAATTCCTACTAAATGAGCATGATAGCAAAAAAATGAAAATTATGTTTTTAAGTATAATTTTAAACGCTATCTTTGCAGCCTGTTAAATCAGAAACGCGGAAGTGGCGTAATTGGTAGCCGCACCAGACTTAGGATCTGGCGCTTCACGGCGTGGGGGTTCGAGTCCCTTCTTCCGCACCATACAGGAACTTTGTCTAAGTTCTGAAAGGGGTCACTTTAAAAGAGTGGCCCTTTTTAATTCTAAAAAGCCACTATTTTTTGATTTCCAAACTGCTCTACAGCTTCAATTGGTATCACGAAAACTCAAAATGTTCGATAACTGGAATATCGCTAATTGAGTTGATGAACAGATCCATTTTAACTGAAGGCCCGTGAAGCTGCCATGTTAAAAGCATATAGTCGCCATCTTTCACTCTCTTAATCATCCTGAATTTCAGTTTGTGAGCTGTCATCATATCTTCGCACAACATGATACCATTTGCCGAGACCGGGGATTTAATATAAAATGTTTTGGATTGGTTATAATAATCTATTTTCTTTTGAAAGAAAGGAAGTACGGAAAGTATAAACAGGATCATTATACTGGCGAACCCGGCAGCTAAGTAGTAACCGGCCCCAATACCCATGCCTACTGCCGCAACGGCCCAGATGGTAGCTGCGGTAGTGATGCCATTAACCCGGTTTTCGCCTCTGAAAATAACGCCGGCACCAAGGAACCCAATCCCCGTAACCACATTTGAAGCGATCCTGTCTGCATTATCGGGCGCTCCAATGGCAGTTGACATAAGGGTGAAAAAACAGGCGCCAAAAGATATCATGATGGTAGTACGGAAGCCGGCCGCTTTACCATGGTATTCTCTTTCGGCGCCTACAAGGCCGCCCCACAACAGGGCCAGTAAAAACCTGACCAGGATTTCTATATCGAAAGCCATAAATTCAATTTTATTTGATTATAACCGAATATATGATTTTTATAGATACTTGAACCTGCCGGGGTTCATCATTTATGTAGCGGGAGTGCCCGGTTTTCAGAGATAGATTGCTGTCATCTGCTGTAATGATAATTGCCGGGACCCACAGTGAATTTTTTGTAATTATTTCCTGAAAAATCGGGAACAAAAATATCAGCTGTTGTATTTTGCGGAACAGTTACCATCATATCTAATTTCTTATCTGTGATTTGCCATTTACTATAGATGGTTCCGTACGGGCAGTCGTATTTTCCTTCGGCCCATGATAGCCCACCGCCAATTACCGGTTTGATTGTTATTTTTTTATAGGCTGGTGCGGCAGGCGTAATACCTGTAATATAGCGATACATCCAATCGCCGATAGCCCCGTAAGCGTAATGATTATAAGAATTCATAGATGACTCTTCAAAACTGCCGTCGGTCCTGATACCATCCCATCTTTCCCAAATAGTAGTAGCCCCCTGTTTAATTGGGTATAGCCAGGAAGGATAAGTATCCTGCAATAATAACTTGTACGCCACGTCGGCGTAACCGAACCTGGTCAGGGCATCACAAAGATAAGGAGTGCCTAAAAAACCCGTTGTCAGGTGATCCCGGTATAGCCCGATGTTTTTAACAAGGCGCGCCGCAGCCTGCTGCCTCAAGTTTACCGGCAGCATATCAAATTCCAAAGCTAATACGTATGCTGTTTGGGTATCTGATGAGATCAGGCCATTAGCGGTAACATATTCGTTTACAAATGCCCGTTTTATTTTGAGCAATAACTTTGAATAATATTGCTCGTCGGTTGTTTTGTTTAAAACTTTGGCGCTGTTGATCAGTATTTGGGTTGAATATGCATAGAAGCATTGTGCGATAAGATATTTATTGGTTATCGCAGATGTACCATCCCTGTCGTTATTCACACTATAAAACAACCAGTCGCCAAAATGATTACCCGTTACCCATAAATTGTTCCTGGTTTGCTTTTGGATATAATTAACCCAGGCTTTCATGCTTTGAAACTGGTTTTCTAAAATCTTTTTGTCTCCATATGCAAAATACATATTCCATGGGATGATGGTTGCCACGTCTCCCCATCCTGAACTGCCGCCCACCTCATTTGTGCCATTTGTAAACACATCCGGAACCACAAAAGGGATACTACCGCCTGGATACTGATCGGCAGCTACATCCTTGAGCCATTTGGTAAAGAAATTGTGAACATCCATATTAAATGCTGCGGTACGTGAAAATACCTGCGCGTCTCCTGTCCAGCCCAAGCGCTCGTCGCGTTGCGGGCAATCTGTTGGTACATCAAGAAAGTTACCTTTCTGCCCCCATTGGATATTGTGTTGCAATTGATTAAGTAAGGGGTTGGAGCATAAAAAGCTTCCGGTAGCTTTCATATCCGAATAGACAGCTACAGCGGTAAAGTCATCTGGATTTAATGTGCCTTTTATACCGCTAACCTTAATATACCTGAAACCCTGCCAGCTAAATTGCGGCTCAAAGGTACGTTTTACGGTATCTTTTAGTATATAAGTGTTTTCTGCCTTTGCCGCCCGTAAATTCTCTGTATAAAATTCGCCTGCTTTATCCAGTACTTCTGCGTGAGCAATTTTAATTGAGTCTCCCGGATGGCCTTTCAGTGTAACTTTTACCCAGCCCACCAGATTTTGACCAAAATCAATCACCTTTTCACCGCGTGGCGTAGTTATGAGCTTTATTGGCTTAAATGTTTCATGTTGCTTAACGGGTTCGTTATAAGTAGCAATAAGGGTGTTTTTAGTGTATGGCATTATGCGCACAGGATGCCAGTCATGGTCATCAAAAGCGGGCCCTGCCCATCCTGGTTTTTCTAACCTCGTATCAATAATACAACCGTTGTAGATCTCGGCAAATTGTAAAACTCCTGTAGATGATCTCCAGCTTTGATCTGACGATATGATTTTCTCTGAGCCATCGGTAAAGATGATCCTCATCTCCATTAAAACCGCTGTTTTATCGCCATAAAAATTAGCCCTGGGTGTATAAGGGCCCAGCGGGCTGCGATACCAACCGCTGCCAAGTGTAATACCCATGGCATTTTCCCCCTGGGCTAACAGAGCTGTAACATCATAGGCCTGATATTGTAACCTTTTAT
The DNA here is from genome assembly GCF_059491465.1 of Mucilaginibacter sp. Mucisp73. Classification (NCBI taxonomy): domain Bacteria; kingdom Pseudomonadati; phylum Bacteroidota; class Sphingobacteriia; order Sphingobacteriales; family Sphingobacteriaceae; genus Mucilaginibacter; species Mucilaginibacter sp. Mucisp73. The sequence continues at coordinate 2,062,132 of NZ_CP168507.1, forward strand.
TATAACTTGTCCATCCTGGTGTAAGGAAGCTATCGCCTACTTTGTGCCCGTTTAGTTGTGCTTCATAGAAGCCATGCGAAGTTATATAAGCTGTGGCCTCCAGTATTTTTTTGTTTAATGAAAAATTAGTCCTCAACAAAGGAGCGGGAGCGTTAACTGTATCAATTAAGGCAGGCCTAATCCATTGGGCATGCCAGTCAGAAGCCGATAGCAGGCCCATTTTCCAAAATGCCTGATCACTCCAAGCTGAACGTAATCCGTTGGTATCCCAAATTCTTACCCGCCAAAAATATTTATGGCATGATAGCAGTGTTTTGCCGCGGTAAGGTATGTACACTGATTGATTTGATATTATTTTTCCGCTCGACCATAACGGGGTTGTATTATTTTCGCTGAACGAGGCTGAGTCTACTTGTATTTCATAAGCTTGTTGGCCGACGGCTCTATTATTTTTTTCTGCAAGTTGCCAGCTAAAACGCGGATTGTGTGCATCAATACAAATTGGGTTTTTCAGGTTTTCGGTTAAAAGATTTTTTAAAACCACTTGTGCCGAGGTTGTGAGCCATGAAAATAAAAAACATCCAATAAGAAATGGTGTTCTCATAATTTAATGTGTAGGGTAACCGGTAAATTGGTTTATAAAAATAAAGCAGGATGGTTTCATTACCATCCTGCTCTGTCTTTTGAATACGTGTATATCTTCGAGAAGATCGTTGTGCCGGGTTTTAGAATAATGTTTACTTTCCCTTAAGTTGCACCATCACTTTTATAGTTTGGAAAATTATACTTAAGTCGTTATTAAAGTTGACGTTTTTTAAATATATAAGATCATAACGAACCCGGTGACGCATCTCCTGAACATTTTCGGCATATCCATAATTTACCTGCCCTATAGAAGTGAGGCCGGGTTTAAGTTTTAATAATTTTTTGTAATTGGGCGATTCTTCTATGAGTTGTTCAATAAAATACTGTCGCTCTGGTCTGGGACCAACGATAGACATGTCGCCCTTTAAAACATTCCAAAACTGGGGTAATTCATCCAGCCTGGATTTGCGTAAAAATACACCCCATTTCGTAATTCGGGGATCTTTATCTTTTGACAGCATCGGCACGGCTTGCTCTGAGTTTACGTACATGCTCCTGAACTTGTACATTCTGAAAGGTTTATGATTTCTGCCAATTCTTTCCTGGCGATAAAAAACCGGACCTTTTGAAGTTAATTTAGTTATTATAGCTAACGCAATAAATACAGGAAGCCCTGGGATCATTACCAAAAGGGAAAACATAATGTCGAAACAACGCTTGAAGAAAATAATCTTCAGGCTGAGCTCAATAGAAGAGGAGAGCTGTATTACAGGAAGATTTTCATAATTAACGATGCTGGCATAGCTGTTGTCAAGTACAAGGTCCGAAACCAGTTTAATTTTAATGGAATGCTGATCGCCCAGGTCAACCAGTTTATTTAATAAAAGCTGATCCATAAATTTGTAGCATATAAATGCTTCATCCGGCCTGGCTTCAAGGATTTTGTCAAATAATATTTCATGGGGCAGGCTTTCAATCATTTCTTCGGGTATGGTGGTAATAAAATTATACCCGTACTCCGGATGCCTTGAAAATGATTTTTTTACCCGGTTAACGATATCCACATTGCCAATTATGATGACATGTTTAATATTATAGCCTTTTTTACGAATATAATCGAGTGTGAAAAAGATTAGAGAGCGCTGAACAACTATGAAGATAAAAAACAAAAGATATGTGCAAAACATCACCATTCTGCTTATCTCATACAGCTTAAAGAAATAAACAATCCCCAGAACCATTACCAGGTGGTACACCATAGAGGACATGAATTTGCTTAAATTGTCACTTAATATCAGGGGCCTCTTTATGATATAGTTTTTAGTTACCGAAGCAATGGTAATCCAGGTTAAGTTAACTAATAATAAAAAATCAGTCGACTGTATTTCTGACGAATAGAATGCAAATATAAATAGGTGGGCACACTGCAGTGCAATATTTAATAAGATTAAATCACAAAAAAATGTGAATGGCTGAAGTAGTTTAGAGTAGCGCATTTGCGATCAGGGTTAAGTTGTGCAAATATAATAATTTTACTAAAACGAATCGTTTTTAAATAAAACCAATGTTTGTTAAACTTAATTACGGGGTATTCATCGAGAACGCTACAATTAAAAACTAATTATTCTTTATTTTATTTTGTGTTTTATTATTAATTTGGACAAGTAGCTCATTTTTAAATATATCTGTTGAAAAAGAAGAAGCGTGCCGGGTGATTTCTTTATAATTAAATAACGATTCGTTAACCTCGAAACGCTCCACGGCCTCTTTAATGGCTTCGGCAGATTGTTCATAGAAGAATATGCCTGTTTTGTTTTCGACAACACTTTCCAACGCGCCCCCTTTACCAAAGGCAATTACAGGAGTGCCACAGGCTTGGGCTTCAACAGGTAAAATGCCAAAGTCTTCTTCAGCTGCAAACACAAACGCCTTACCTTCGGCCAGGTATTTTTTAAGCACATCAAATGGTTGATAGCCAAGTAAGGTAGTATTTGAGGTAGTTAATTTGCTCACCTTTTTAAAATCAGGACCTTCGCCAATAACAAATAATTTTTTATCAGGCATCTGGGCAAAAGCCTGTACAATCAAATCAATTTTTTTATAAGGAACAAACCGTGAACAGGTAACGTAGTAATCCTTTTTTTCATAAACAGGTAAAAAATCTTCTGTTGCCACGTTGGGGTATATAACTGTACTTTCACGGCCATAGATCTTTTTAATTCGCCTGGCTATGTAATTTGAATTAGCGATAAAATGATCGACCCGGTTGGTGCTTATGATATCCCACTGCCGGATGCGGTGCAGTAAATATTTTGCTATGAAACCCTTTAAGCCTTTGTCCAGCCCTGATTCTTTTAAATATTGATGGTGCAAGTCCCAGGCATAGCGTATTGGCGAATGACAATAACAGATATGTATTTGGTTTGAATGGGTTAAAGCTCCTTTAGCTACAGCATGTGAGGATGATATAATCAGATCATAACCTGATAAATCAAACTGCTCAATAGCCAAAGGAAATAAAGGCAGATAGGCCCGGTATTTAGTTTTTGCAAATGGCAGTTTTTGAATAAAAGAAGTGTTTATCTTATGCCCGGAAAGGCCAAGCTTAACAATGGTTTCCTTGCGGGCTACAAGCGTATAAATATCCGCATCGGGATATAATGCGGCAATTTCTTTAAAAACGTTTTCGGAGCCCCCAATTACGGTAAGCCATTCATGTACTAATGCAACTTTCAAGGTGATGTAATTAATTGGTGGTTATTAGGTTTAAGCTGATAGCAGATTTTTTAATTTTTCGGTAAATACTGCCGAATTATATGATTTTTTAGTATTGCTATATTGTTTAAAAGCTAAATTGCTTTTCGATTCATTCAACGAAGTTACTATTTCTGCTATTGCCGTTATTAATGTATCCCGGTCTTCAAACAGAATTGCTCCTGTGTTAACTGATATTTCTTTTAACCCTCCGCGGTTTCTTACGAAAGTAATGCATGAACACATCATTAATTCGGTTGCTACAATGCCAAATGCCTCGTTAAGATCTGAAGGAACCACAGCAAAATGAATATTGTATTCCTTAACCAATTGAGGGATATCATCTGATGCCTTTATAAAATGTACGTTTGCCGGAGCATCGTTTTTTAAAGATCCATAGTAAGCTAATGAATCCTCAACTGGATTTCCTATGATATAGAATTGATAATCATTGTAGATTTTTGCGGCTTCAACAATCAAATCAAAACCCTTACCCGGATAAACCCTACCTATGGAGACGAAATTAAATTGATGCCTACTGCTGCTAAGTCTGTCATTAAATTTAAGCGCCTCATATTTTTCGGTCAGGCCTGGTTCAATCACATGTAGTTTTTTGTTGGCTGCAGTATTGCTTAAGCCTATGTAATTTGAAAACCCGCTTGATAAAAAATGGGAAGTAAATACTAATGCAAAAGTGTTGGACTGATTACACAATAATTTTAAAACAAATTTCCCAACGTTGGAAAAATCAAGATGGACGTGATAGATAAACTTACGTCGGATAAAAAACGAAATAAAATAAAAAAAGATAAAATAACGGGGCCCGTTAACATAAATAATATCTGATTCCCGTACCTTTTTAACTATACCTAAGATGCCCGCATAGTGAAAAAACAACTTTAAAGAATCGAATACGGTTTTCTTTTTATTAGTTAATTTAAGATCGGGGAGATAATGAAAGTTCAAATTATTTACCTGGCTTTCAATGTACCCTCCTTGGGGAATAGCCACCGTACAATCAAAGCCTAAATGGTTAAAAGAATTGATGAGATTGATCAAAACACTTTGCCCTCCTCCAATTTTGTTATATTGATCAACCAATAAAATCTTTTCCTTCATTTTTTTCTATAATTCATTTAACCGTGGACTATTATTTAGCTGCCTGATAGCTTAGGTCAGTTTGCTGGCCATTCCGCTTATGTTACTTTGTTCTACGTTGAAATACTTTATAAAACACAACCCCAGGGCAATAAAAACCCACAAATACAGGGAATAGGTGGGCGCTATGGAAAGCATCGCTAAAAAATTAAAAAGCGTACCGAGTAAAAACATTTGGTTATAACGGCTTTTATTTCTGTTGGTCCAAAACTTTCTTAATGCCCCACCTAAAAAAGCAAGAAATGAAAGACCTCCAATTACTCCCTGATCCGCCAGCACACTTGAAAATGAATTTTGTGGAAATGTACCGGGGCTTAGCATCTCGCCAAACTCTCTGATACCCATTTTAAATTCGTAGATGTACATGTAATAAATACTGTTGCCTACACCAACGCCAGTTACCCAATGATCTTTAAATATTTTTATACCTATTGAAGAGGTATAGCTCCGGTAGCTACCACTATCGGTAGTGGTTTCGGGCACCGAAAAGAAACCCGATAGCTTGGATACAAATATGTATTCAAAAACAGGATAAAGATCAAAGTAAAGCAATGCCAGATACCCTAATATCAACAAGATAGCTATTGTAATAACTATTCCCATTTTAATTTTGAACGATGTTTTAAAAAGAAAAATAGAACTTGCCAGGATAAGCGCAAAACCAAACATTGCCGTTGAAAAAGTGAGCAGTAGCGACAAAATATTGATAGCCATAATCAAATACCAGATGTTTTTTTTAAACAGATGCCGGGTATATCCCCCTATTAAACAAATCCAGGCTTGGTATAAGATATAAAAGCTTGGCTCTTGTGAAAGACCAGAGCTGCGAAAATCATAATACGTTTTATTTTGAATAAAAGACGGCAACAAAATGATAACATCCTTAACGAATAATGCAAACAGGGAACAAAAAGCTATAAGCGTGCCTATCAGTACAATGTCTTTCAGTATTTTTTCAAAATGCTCATAAATATATTTTGAAATAGCGATAGCGTTAAACGCTGTAAAATTGAAAAACATATAAATGAGTTGCAGAAACGGGAACACATAATAGTTAAACTTAAATGATTCCGCATCCGGATAATGATGAAAAAAGCCACTTGGGTATCCTAAAAATATATTGGAGTAAAAATAACTGATTAAAGGCGATACGACAAAAAAGCAACAAGCCGCTATTGATGTGCTATTTGCAAATTTAAATTTGTCAATACATACCATCTCAATAAAAAGTAGCGTCAAAGCTAATAACTCATAAATTTTAAATACCCCACCAACCTTAATAATAGGAAATGACTGAAAGCCTATCAGTAGCAACATCAGTACAACAATGCTATCTTTAAAATTACGTTCCTTTATTAAAGCCGTCATTATTGAACAAATTATAATTTGAAACCTTGGCGCAGCCCATTTACCAATTGGGCTCTTTGGTCGGCATTAAATTGAACATACCTGAGTATCCTTGTCAGTAGTGTATAGGATAATGCACTTGCAAATCGCAAACCGTTAAAGTTTTTCCTGATGAAATAGATCCGGTTCCTGGTACCATAAAAAATGGAAAATAGGGTTCTGTCCCCACCTGTGGACGAACTTTCTTTATGAAAAATATGCAGGGAGGGTAATAATTTAATTTTGTACCCGTATACATAATGCGCTCTGTACATAAAGTCGGTATCATCATAATAAACAAAATATTTTTCGTCCATAAGGCCAACCTTTTCAAATATTTTATTATCCAATAAGGCAAAGCAGGTTGGGCCAAAATCAACATACTTTTCAATATTATATATTGGGGCGTCATCTTCTCCTTCGCCAATACCAATAGTTGTGCCTTTATACAATAAAAATTTTGCTCCTGCCAACTGCACTTTTTTGTTATCAAAGAAAAATATTTTGGGGATAACGATAGCTTCATTATTTTTTATAGAATGGTCTAATATATCCTGCAACAGGTTGGGCTGATAAAATTCAATATCGTTATTAAGTAACAGCGTATGGCTTGTGCCGGCTTCAACAGATAAGGCTATACCCTGATTATTACCTTTTGCTACGCCTACATTCGTGTCGTTTTTTATATAGGTATATGCAGTGACCTTATTATTTCGCGCCAAGTTCTCTATCAACGCAGCAGATTGTTGATTTGGATTGTTATCAATGATGTACAAATGATAATCGGCAAAAGACTGTTTTCCTATGCTTTCAAAAAAGCCAGGCAATACCTTTTCGCTATTAAACAAAACCGTTACTAATCCAATTTTTCCCATAATTTATAAAAAACATTTTATCCTTCATTTTGGCAATAGCGTTTTTTCGCTTGCCTTCAATTCATTGCTGCCTGTTAACACATTGACAAATGCAGTGATTCTGGTTTTGCTAAAGTCTCACGCATCACTATTATATTTTATATATAGCTCAAAACTCATCTAATTTTGATAAGTAAATTTTGTTGAAAGCTATTTAAAATCAATATGTGTAATTGAGGTATTCTTTAACTACAGATTTTTCAGGGTTTCTTTCATTTTTTTATGTAAGCCAAAAACAACTCCACTTTCGTTAATATCTGTTAGTATTAATGAATGCGCCCCAACAGTCACATTGTTCACGATATTAACTGGCCCCAAAACCGAAGAATTGCAGCCGATGTAAAAATTATCTCCTATTTGGGCCGCTTTAATTTCTTTATTTTCAACCACGCCTATAGTTACTCCTTGAAAAATTGTACCGTTTAGACCTATTTTCGTCGTTCTATGAACAATTATCAAAAAAGGATGAGGTAGTCGCAGGGTAGCAATAGCTTTAATGTCAGCAAAACTATCTGGATGTATTTCACAATGATAAATACATTGGTTTATAAGTTTCCGAATAATTTTGAATGGGAATTTGATGATAAATTTTTTTTCGAAATAAAGCACCAACACCACTATTCGGGAATGAAATCCATTACGGCGTAAAATATTTTTAATATCCTTTATCATCTCTTAACAATTAGGCTCAATATCATTGCTTCCGACAATCCTCCCTTAGGCTTTTCTAACTGTTGATAAAATGCGCCTTCGATCATCCAGCTTTTTCGAGTACCGTAAAAGTGGATCTTTTGAATAATCAAAGTGTCATTCATCATTATCCAGTTTTAAAATGTGAATAGTTTGTTAAGTGTTATTTATTGATTGTATGACCAACCTATTTGTAGCATTATTACAGGGATGATCAATTGAACGTGAAACAATAATCCTTAATATCTGCATTGCAGTACTTAAAAAAGGCCACATAACACTTCGTTATTGGTAAACAGTACTCTGTTACTAAACCAAGTTTTGCCATAATTTATTTAAAAAGACCTTTCTCTTTCATTTCGGCAATTGAATCTTCGTATTTACCTGTGTTTACCTGCTGCCCGTTAACCCATTTAACAAACCTGGCAATGCCAGTTTCAAAATCAACGGAAGGAACAAACCCAAGCGTTTTGTTAATCTTAGTTAAATCTGCATAATTATGCCTGATATCGCCAAGCCGATAGTTGCCTGATATATTAAGCGGTACTTCAATGCTGTATTGCTTTATTAATGTTTTAGCAACTGTAAGCACATCGGTTGCCACGCCAGCACCAACATTAAAAACATGTCCATCGGCTTTATCATTTATAATACCTAAATAAGTGGCATTAACAACATCATCAATAAATACAAAATCTCTGCTCTCTTTTCCATCTTCAAAAACATTTATCCCTTTGTTGTTTTTTATAAGTGTAGAAAATATCGAAAGAATGCCTGTATAAGGATTTGATAATGACTGGCCGGGTCCGTATACATTTTGATACCTGAAAGCTACCGGAGCAATGCCGATAGTTGGGCAAACTGTCATGATCATTTGTTCCTGGTTTTGTTTGGTAATACCGTATACCGATGATGGATGGATCTTTGAATTTTCGTCAGTAGCTACAAGCTTTAACGCTTTTGAGTAACCAGGATGTTTTACTTCAAAATCTCCGCCATCCATATAGGCCGATGTACGATGCTCCGGGTAAACATATTGATCCAGGTCTTCGGCATAATATTTACCCTCTCCATAAATAGATCGGGAGGATGCTATAACGACCTTTTTAACCTGGTGCGTGCTGTTGGCCAAAATATCAAGCATCAAGGCAGTACCTTGAATATTAACTTCGGTATATCGTGCAATTTCGTACATAGACTGGCCTGTGCCGGTTTCAGCCGCGTAGTGCACAATAACATTGTGCCCTGTAATAACTTTTTCCCAGTCTGCTCTTGAAGTTACACTTCCCCTTATAAAGTTAACTTTATCTTTAATAGCCAAATATAACGGCGACTCATTCTCCGCATTATCGCCATGGATCTGGGGCGATAGATTATCAAGAACAGTAATCTCAAAACCTTTGCTTAATAACAATAATGCAAGGTTACTTCCAATAAAACCTGCTCCGCCTGTAATTAGTACTTTATTCATTCAATTATTTTTATGATCAATGCGTTCCCTATTTTATCTGACCCATTGTTTTTTTGTGGTATCGTACCGCTTAACTATACGAGCCGGGCTCCCGGCCAAAACACTAAAATCAGGATATGTCCCTTCTCTTACTACACTATTTGCGCCGACAACACAACCGTTTCCAATAAAGACGCCAGGTAATATAACAGAGTTGTTTAATATCAAACAGTTGTCACCAATAACAACTTCTTTTACAATAAGTGGTTGGTTTTTATAAATAATTCCGTTATTTTCAAATGGGTGGATAATATCCGTTATGGTAACGTTTGCAGAAATTGCAGTATCGTTTCCTATTGTAATTTTATTTGCACAGGTTAAATGTAAATTCTGTTCAATATTTATATTGTTATTTAGCTCAATTACAGGATTATAACTTATCCCAGCATGACTAAAAACTCCTTCTAACCTACATCCATTATTTATAGAAATATTATTTCCCAGCGATATGCCCTTAGGCGTAAACGATATCGGTTTAATAACAACATTATTTTTACCGCACTTTTTTAAAAATAGCTTATACCATGTACAGGTTTTCAGTTTGTGATATAATCGCCTTGCCCTTAATATATTTTTATAGAAATCCATATGCTAACCTATTACTATATTACAAATTCGCCACTTGCATTTGTCGGCAGCCATGTGCCTGTAACTATATTATATCTCTTGATTATTTTGGCGGGATTACCTACAGCGACACAAAAATCCGGAATGTTTTTTGTGACCACCGCATTTGCACCAATAACACATCCTTTCCCTATATTAGCACCGATAACGCATACGTTTTCACCTAACCAAGCCCCATCGCCAATGATAACTTCTTGAATTTGTTTTATTTTCTGGTTAACTATTGGCACATTTATGTTTTCGTATGAATGTAAATTATCGCTTATATACACTTTATCCGCAGTTAACACATTTTTACCGATATGTATTTTTGAGGTAGCATAAATGTGATTAAAATGCCCTATACGGCTCCCGTCTTCAATTATCAAATTACAATCTGTTAAGCCTGTATGAGGATAAGCTGCAAGCCATGTTTTATATTCCACAACAACATTATTGCCTATAGAGATATTGGCTGCGCCATTAATTTTTAATGGGGAAATAATTTTTGATTTTGATCCAATCGTTTTAAAAACAACTTTATAGTATGGATATATCAAAGCAAAATAAATAAGGGTTCTAATCTTTTGGAACAAAGCGTTTATCATAAGGTGTGCTTATTAATTGATTGACAAAAACACTATTAATAATTTCACAAATAAATCAACCACAATTGCCTGTTCTGTTACCGAAGAATGTTTTGTCATATACTTTATAATTCTTGGAGTAAATGAGCAAATAATATGGATGAATAGAAGATAAATCAATAATCCATAATAATTTGGCAAACCTGCTTATCAGTCAGAGATGAGTTTTTGTAAATTTAATTTTAAAATAATTAACTGTATTTTAAGAAGTTTCTTTATTCCCATGAGCTTAAAATATAAACCAGGGAACCAACGTATATTCCTAAATATTGATATTTTAACTACATTATGATTTTTGATGCTTTGCTTAATTGAAATATTGCGCCCTGAAACATTGCCAGAATGTACTCTATATTTGGCTACTATATTGTCCCAAAATAAAATGGCGTTTATGGCAGCGGCTCTTGGATAAAAGAACCAATCTTCGGCAGATAAATCTTCAGGATAATATCCAATTTTGTCATAAATGGATCTATTAATAAATGATATAGGTCCAACAGTAGACGGTCGGTTTATCATTTCGGTTAAAATACCCTCATCAGTTTTAAATTTTAACTTATTTCCAGCATTAATAGCCATTGAGCTTGGCCCACTGATATTATTGTTCTCATCAATTATTAAAGCATCCCCGATTAGCACCAATTTGCCACGTTTCTCGTTGCTTTCCATCATCTCAACCCTCTGTTGAATAGTATTACCATATAAAGCATCATCACTTGCTACAAGTAACACATATTTCCCCTTTGATATATCTAATAATTCATTAAGTGTTTTACAAATTCCTCTATTTTCGCGGCTTTTATAAATAATGGATACTTTATTACCATACTCTGCTATCCATTGTCTTATTACTGCATCTGAATTATCAGTTGAGCCATCATTAATAATAACGATTTCTTTATTAAGGTAAGTGTCTTCAATTATGCTGCTTAGGGTATAGGCAACATACTTTTCGTGGTTATAGCATGGTATAAGCACAGAAACAAGGGGCGAATTAAGCATGTTTAAATAACAATTTTCTGAAAAGCATAGTCATAATTATTAAATAAATAAAATAATTAATTGCAAATGCTATAGTGATACCGTTTAGGTTAAACAAATGTATGCAAACATATCCTAACAAAACATAACTTATGCTGAATACGACTTCTGTTATTATGAATGCCTTAGTCATGGCTTTGGCTAACATCAAGTAAGCCAGTATCCACGCTGCCATTTTAAAAAAATCGCCAATTAACTGAAATGCAAATAATTGGGTCATGGCTTCAAATTCTTTGGAGTATAACATATGGGTTATAAAGAAACGCAGCCAGTAAATGAGCAAACAACTTGTAAAAACGACGGGAAGGATAATTTTATACCCGTGGTATATTTCTTTACGCAGATCGTCGTCATTATTCAATGATGATAACTTAGGTAAGTAATAGGTGCTTAAAGAGGTAGTAACCAATAGCAGATAACCATCAGAAATACGCATTATACCCTGCCAATAACCGGCATCGTTCATCCCCAATTTATTAATTACCATATTACGCAGAATAATCTGCGAAACAGGTACAGTTAAAGCCGAAACTATAGCCATTAAACTAAATCCTGATAGTTTGCGCGCTGTTTCTTTGTTAAAAGACTGGTTAAAATAAGATTTCGAAAACCAGCTACTTTTTACAATCATTGTTAAGGTGACAAAGAATACAATGGATTGGGCTAAAACCAAAGCGTAAAGTGCACCGGTAATTTTATAAAAATAAACTAATATAACTGTAAAAACTAAACCAACAATACTACCTATTGTATTGACCAAGGTGTATTTTTTTATTTCCTTTTTTCCGTTTAAAATCGAGATCAATAACGAATTAAGGGCATATAAAATAATAGTAACCCCCAAAACACGTAGCGGATTTATATAGAGTGATGAATGAAATAACCATTGAGAAATATAAGTTGCTATGCAAAGTAACACTAAGCCAAATATGGCCGAGCAAGTTACGCTTATTTTAAACGCTGTACTAAATAGTGTTTTTAATTGCTGTTCATCCCCCTCAAATTCTGCAGTATATTTTATTACACCCGTATTAATTGCGCCATTAGCAAATGTTAAAGCGATGGTTATAAAATTAGAAAATTGTCCAATTAGCGCTATACCAGCCGGACCGGTAAATAAAGCCACAACTTTGCTTGCGACAAAGCCTGAAGCGATGCGAATAAAAGTAATTATAGCCGAAAAAAAAGAAGTCTTTATAAGTTTCAAGTGCTCTGATTAAATGATGTTTTCCTTTAAAACTTCTTTAATATTCATTTATGCTTTCTATAATATAATCAACCTCTTCGGGCTTTAATACGGGGCTTAAAGGCAAACTTAAAACTTCACGATGAATCATTTCGCTTAGTGGATAACTCAAGTGGTTCCACTCTTTATAAGCCTCTTGCTGATGAGGGGGGATAGGATAATGAATAACTGTTTGAATGCCTTTATCTGTAAGGTACTGCTGTAAATGCCCACGCGTATCTGTTCTTACAACAAATAAATGCCAAACATGTGCACTTTGTTCAGCCACTTTTGGTAAAATAATTTTACCATTGTTTATTTCCGCCAGGTAACGATTTGCTATTGCTCTTTTAGTTGCTGTTTCCTGATCAAGTGTTTTTAATTTAACGCTTAATAAAGCAGCCTGTAACTCATCTAAACGGCTGTTAACTCCTTTATATAGGTTTTCATACTTTTTATGTGAGCCATAATTTAGTAAAGCCCGTATAGATCCATTTAATGAGTCATCATTAGTGGTAATAGCACCTGCATCCCCTAAGGCACCTAAGTTTTTACCCGGATAGAAGCTAAAGCCAGTGGCGTCGCCAAAATTACCGGCCCGTTTACCATTACTTGTTGCGCCATGAGCTTGTGCACTATCTTCAATTACTTTTAACTGATGTTTTTGGGCAATAGCATTTATTGACTTCATATCACACAGTTGGCCATATAGATGAACCGGCAAAATAGCTTTTGTTTTTTCTGTTATGTGATATTCAATTAGTGCAGGGTCAATATTATAAGTATCTATATTAGGCTCAACCAACACAGGAACTAAATTATTAGCAGATATGGCCAAAATACTGGCTATGTAGGTATTGGCAGGTACAATAATTTCATCACCGTCCTGAAATATCCCCATCTCTTTATAGGCCCTGATAATTAAAATTAATGCATCCAGCCCGTTGGCCACGCCTATTGCGTGCTTAGCTCCGCAATACGTTGCAAACTCGGTTTCGAAGTTCTTTAATTCATTGCCCATTATATACCAGCCCGAATCCAAAACACGCTCAAACGCTTTCTTTAATTCCTCTTTATGTTGTTTATTAATTGCCAGCAGATCTAAAAACTTAATCATTTTATAACAGGTTTATATCCATCAAAAACATATTGAATATTGCTTTCTTTATCCAATAAATTTATATCTAAAATTTTTGCATTTTGGGTAATGTAGCCTTTGTGAACAGCCGGGTTACCGTACCAAACCGTATAAGGTGGGATAGATTTAGTAACAACACTACCTGCTCCGATAAATGAAAACTCGCCTATCTCGATACCGGCAACAATAGTGGCATTTGCACCAATAGAAGCACCTTTTTTTATAAGTGTTCTTTTAAATTCTTCAGGATAGATTTTTGAGCGAGGTACCAGATCATTAGTAAATGTAGCATTGGGGCCAATAAATACATTATCTTCTATTGTTATCCCGTCCCATATTTGCACGCCAGATTTAATCGTAACATTATTACCAATTATTACATCATTCTCTAAAAAACAATTACAATTAATATTAACATTTGAACCAATTACGGCGTCTTTCAGTATCACACAAAACTGCCATATTGAAGTATTGTTACCTATATTATTGGACTGAACATCAGCCAAGCGATGAATATTAAAGGCCATTTTTTTGATTTAAGTATTCTTGGTAATCCCTTATATAATCTTTTTCATCATATTTATTGGATGCTAAAACCAATAGTACCGCTCCAGACGAAAAATTGACAAGATCGCGCCAGATGCCGGGCGTTATATATAATCCAAAATTAGGCCTGTTAAGCGTAATTGTTTTTTTCATATGGCCATCATCAATCACCACGTCAAAGCTTCCGCTGGCTGCTACAATTAGTTGTTGCAATCCATAATGGGCATGCCCGCCGCGTATTTCGCCCCCAGGAACATCATATAGGTAATAAACCCTTTGAATATCAAACGGTATTTCTGATAAGCCATGAATAGATGTAATATTTCCTGCTCTATTATGAATTTTTTTCAATTCAATTACATTACAATTGTATACCGAAGCTCTCATGATTTATTTTGCTTAAATACCTCGTAATCTCTTATATAGTCATCTTCCTGATAAGCCGTGGACGCGGCTATAAAAGCCAATGAATTAGTCGAAAAATTTTCCATATGCCTCCAAATTCCTTCAGGTACATATAAACCATAGTATGACCTGTTTAATGAGTAGCTTTTTATTTCTTTTCCATTATCTAATATCACATCAAAGCTTCCGGATAAGGCGATGATAAATTCTCTGTTTTCTTTATAGGCATGCCCGCCCCGTTCTTCACCACCCGGCACGTCGTATATCCAATAAACCCGTTCGATTTTAAACGGGATATGGTTGTGTTCCTCCAAAAACGAAAGGTTACCTCTCTCATCCAATATCTGAGGAAGTTTTATTATTTGGGGGGCATTAAAATTATCAACCATCTGTTAATTTATTATTTTAGTGGAAATTTTCCTTACAGTAGCTCCCATGCAGGCCAAAAAAACACCGGCCATAAAACCCAATATTGAGGCTTTGATTTTACCCAGTTTGTTTACCATTAAAGGCAATACCGGTGTATCGATGGCTTGAATAAGCGGCGTTTCCTTTCTGAGTTGAATTTTAGATAATTCAAGATTTTTTACTATTTCAGCATAAACGGCGGTGCTTGTTTGAACATCAATCTGCCTGCGTTGCGAAGGGACCCTTAAAATTGATAATGCCGGGTTTGCATTTGGTGAAGCATCTGCCGCGGAAGCAACACCTACAATAGAGCTGTTAAGTATCGATTTGACACTATCCGCCTGCTTTTGAAGTATAGTTACATTTTGAAGCTGCTTTTTAGTTTTTGTTAACACATAAAAACTGTTTACTGTATTAACTATATTATTGGCAAATTCTTTTGCAAATAACTCATCTTTTGAAAATACGTCAACTTCTATAATACTAAGTTTTTTGTCTGGTTTGTCAACGTTAAGTGCGCTTTTGTTTATAGTTTTAGTTAAATCAATGATAATACTATCCTGCAATCGGTTAAATGAATCGGGATTTCCATTGAAGCTGATATTTTTCAATGTGGACTTATCTTCCCATTTTTTCCTAAGGTTATTAAATTCAATATATCTGTCGATAAGTTTTTGTGGTTTGCCGTTAAATATGGCCGTGCTTAACAAAGTTTTACTAATCATGTTACGTGATTTGTAAAGTTCAAGGATGTTATCGCCATGAAAAATGCCGCCGCCACCACCGCTTACATCAATGCCTGCCAATGACGCCAAACCTGCATATTGGCCAAGTCCACCCTTTTCTTCTTCCTCAAGTACAAAGGTATAAACCGCCCGGTACTCGGGCTTTTTGAATATGCTATATACAAGGCCTGAGATTAAGCCCAGTAACCCGGTCAAAACTATCAGTAATAATTTACTGCGAAGATATTGCGTAAAGCTTTTAATTTTTTTAACAAGATCGGCAAGTGAAATATCGTTCGCTGATTGACTTGAAACTGTACTATTATGTGGGTTAGTTTCCATTAATTAACATAATTAAGCCGAAAAATTTCTGTTGATATTAATTATTTATTCAAACTTAAGATCCCCAAAATAATAGCACCTAATGAAGCCAGCCCTGTAGTAAATCCTAAAATTGTTTGGGCAGTATTGCCTTTACCCTCAGATTTCTTAGGAACATATATTTCGCTACCCGGTTTCACCGAAGGATGGTTATTAAAAAACAGGAATTTACGTGTGCCTTTTACAGTTCCGTTTGGATAAACCACATAGGCACCACGTCTTAACGCATCGGGACCGTAACCACCAGCATTTGAAACAAAATCATTAAATGATTTTGATTTGTCAAATACCACGGCGCTTGGGTAAAGTACCTGGCCGTTAACACGAACAATCTGCTGTTGCTTTGGCACCCTGATAACATCGCCATTTTCCAAAAGCAAATCTGTTTTTGATCCGGGAGACTTTAAAATTTTATCCAACTCAATACCAACATAATTATTTCTTTGTTGTACGGTATCGGTGGTGGTTTTCGTCGAATCTTTGTATGATTGTTTTAATCTGTTGATCCGGGCCGAGCGCTCTGCATTTACTGATGCAGTATCTGCTTTGTTTTTATCTATACCCAGTATTGCAAAATTATCGCGTTTTAACGAACCGCCAGCTGCATCGGCCGAGGCGGTAAGCCCACCAGCCCTGGCAATCAGGTCGGATATTTTTTCGTTTTTACTTTTGATGGTGTAGGAGCCAGGGTATAAAACTTCGCCCTCAACCTTTACTGTTTTTTGCTTTTCATATCCGGGCAGGCTATATACCGAAACAATATCAAAGGGGGTAAGCACAAAGTTAGCGTCTGCCGGTTTTAGTTTACCGTCAATATTAACGCTAAAAACCTGCGATACTGAACTGTTTTTAGATGAAGGATCGGCATCGGTTATCCTCCGAGCTACTTCAATACGGTTTGTACTTGCGCCTTCAGCAAAACCGCCGGCTTTTAAAATCAGGTCTTCTACTTTCATGTTTTCTGAAAAAGCAAACTTCCCTGGCTTCCTTACATTACCATTAATAGTAACGGTGTATTTATCCCTTAAATCAAATATGGATGAGATGTTAACAATATCTTCACGCTGCAAGGGGATATTTACAGATTTATTGATAACGTCCTTAACATTAAATCCTATTATTTCGGTACTGTTATCCGGCTTTAGGCGGGTAATTGTACCGCGTTCGGTAAAAGCGTCTTCTTTTAATCCCGCGGCTTTGTCAATTAATTGCAGCAGTGTTAACCCGCTTTGCAGTTCATAATCGCCAGGCCGGAAAACTGCTCCTTTTATTACTACCCTGTTTTCAAACCTGTATATAATAGGTTCAATAGTATACTTATCGCCCCTTAACGGAATGTAGTTTTTATAATCGGCTTCCAACACATCCGTTATTTTGCGCTGCTGATCACTTACCTGCGATACTTTGATCCTGGCAGTATATGCGCTATCAGTAAAACCACCGGCATAAGTTATAATGTTATCCAGGCTTTCTCCCGGCAAAACTTCAAACAAGGCAGGTATTTTAATCTCACCAACAAGCTGCACCCTGGTCCGGTACGTTGGTACGCGTACAATGTCCTGATCCTGTAGGGTAATGTTGTTTTTCTGGTCGCCTTTTAACAAAAAATCATAAACATCCAGGTGCCTGATAATGCGGTTATTCCTGATCACCTCTATCTGCCTTAAGCTGCCATTATCGTTGGGGCCGCCTGCCATATATAATGCATTAAAAACGGTAGCGAGCGAGGGTAGGGTATAAGTGCCTGGTTTAGCTACCTGCCCTATGATAATTACCTGGATACTCCGGATATTACCGAGGGTAACCTGTACGCTTGTACCGCGGCCAACCGCATAGTTGTTAGCTGCAAGCCTGCTTTTTATCAAGGCCGTAGCTTGTTCAATAGTTTTACTGCCAACATTTAAAATCCCAACCCCCGGAATGTTTATATTTCCTTCGGGCGATACTTCCAGTTTCCAGTTCACCAACGAGCTGCCGTAGACATTTATGTTAAGCTGGTCATTAGGCCCAACAATATAATTTAAAGGGGTAGCCAGTTTAAGGTTGGGTTCAAATGAACTGCTTTTATTTTTAAAAATATCGGCGCCAAAAATTTTGGGCTTTAAGCTTTCAAATAAATCTTTATTGGTGTAAAGAGTATCAGTAGTATCTGGTTTATAATTAAGTTGCCTTCCTTGCTGTGTAAGTGTCGAATCGGGTTTGGTATTGGATGATTCGTTGCTTTTGGTCCTTAATTTTTTTATACGAAGTTCTAACTTTTGAACCTGCGCGGCTGACATTCCCCGGCTTTGAGCTTGCTGTAGTAACTCAGCGTCGGTTAATCCTGATTTTTGAGCTTGCTGTAACAGCTGAATCAGTTGCTGATCTGAAATATCGTCGACATTAATTGAGGAAATGTTTTGTAAGTTGGTTTGGGCGGTAATATTAGTAACTGCTCCGAAACTGAGTACAGCAATTAAAAATATAAGAAAGCGAAGTCTGTTCATATGTGAAAGTCATCAGAGTATAAAATAACACTCCAATAAATGATAATATTTTCTGCAAAAGTAAACCAATTTCCCATTTCAGGGGGTAAAGTGATTTTTTTAATTTGTAGTATAACTGGTGTGTTGATCGATAAACTAAAAATATGGGCTAAAATTGTCCATTAATTAAAAAAATAAGTAAAGTTAATCCTGGCATGTAAATTAAAGCTCGAACCATTTCTATATTCATAGTTCAATGTGTAAACAGGCGTAGCTTCGGCCGAGAGCAGGTAGTTTTTAAATTTATGATTAGCATAAAATGTACCTGCAAGTTCTACCCAGTGAAGATTGCTTACTCTGGCTTCAGTAAAAGCCTGGTAATACAGATCGTTGTTATGTAACTGTCTTTCCAGCATAAGGCCATATGAGTTGTAATTTTTGAGGTAACTTATATCAAAAATAAAACTGTTTCCACCCGGCCCGATTCCAGCACCTATGTATCTGCCATAATTGGTATAACCGTCTCTCGGGCTTTGCGAATGGATATACCATGAAGGTTCGTCGCGCAGCAAATAGGTTGGCGCTCTTTGCAACTGTGTTATTTCCGATTTAATTTGTATAAAGCCGCCCCGGCTAAGTTCAAACAGTTTGCGTCCGCCAAAGGTATATGCTGATGAATGCTCGGGTTCCTGTAAAAAGTCAGAAATACTTCCGGTGCGGTCGTTACGAGCCCATTCAAAGTAAATTTCAGCTTTGTATAAAGGTAGCAGCTGCCTGATGTTGAGTGCGTAAGCAAAATCCTGTTGGTCGCCGTTTTGTCCGTTGTTGATGTCATTCGCCTTAAGTGAAGAGCCGGTAATAACCGGAATTACTTTACGGATAATGTTTTTATTATGATAAAGAGAGTCTTTGTCAAGATAGTCATAAGCAGAAAGGCCAAGGTATAAGCCCTTTAGCCATTTAGGCTGCCAGTTGACACTATAGGCCGAAATATACCTTGTAACTTTAGGTTTGGGGCTATATAAATTGCTGCCGTATATAAGTTTGCTTACATCGTCTGGTGCAAAGCCCGATTGTTTTAGGTTGCCTCCTATGATCTGCCACTCAAATGAGCCAACCAGTGTTTTAACGGGTTTGGTTGAATTAAAGGTCCAATGGAAAAAGCCAGGGGCCGAATTGCTCATCATGATTGAATTTCTTATTCCTGGTCCCCACCACAAGTTTTCTGTAGATACGCCGGCTTCAATGCTTTTATACGTCAAAGTGATTTTTGATTGCCCGGGATAAAGATGTTTTAAAGAAGATGTACCAAATCGTTCGGGTGCATCAATACCATTGATTTGGCCAAAATAAGCACCCATGAGTGCCGGCGAATTGTTTCGGGCCTGTATATCTGCAAAAGTTGAAAAGTTTTTATTTTGCGCGTAAACCAGCTCAGGTTTTATCTGTACGTTGAGAATTCCGGCTTTTAACCAAAAGCCGCCACTAAGCATGCTTTGATAGCCTGCATTTGGATATAATGAGGAATTATTGTAGCCATAGGGACGGTTCACGTTGTATTCATTTAACCAGTTAAACGGAAGGATGCGTAAACCCGATGGCATGCCCATGAAATTGAATTTTATATACTCATGGCTCGAAATTAATGGCTGAAGCGCAGGATCAGCAATAGTTGAAGCTAATGGCCTGATAACAAGTGATGATGTACTGTTTGTATTTCCTGCTACCTGATCCCTGCGTAATAGCTCCTCAGCATAGCTTCCAACTGGCATGGTTTGACTATAGCCTTTTAACGCAGCAGTGAAGGATAGTAAAATTACAATATATAAGGATCGGATAGTTATACGGATGCTCATCAAAAAGAAAGGTTTAGGAAACTAATAAATTAACCAAATGGTAATATTAAAATATCTTTCTGTTAATATTGACCGGTGCATCGTATCCAGATGCGAATCTTTAATCAATAGCTCGGGTTTTCTGATATTTCGATGGCAATTATCGGCTTTTTTTTGAAATTTCAAAACCTTTTTTTAAGTTTAATAAAAAAAATACAATTTGATTACCAATACGGTTAATTATGCCAAAACATTACAATGACCTTTAAATAAAAAACTCCGGACAATCTTAGCCGCTTTTTCCAAAACAGATTTTAACTATTATTGATTGTTTACTTTTCCGTTGCTTTTGAGTTTAGAATAAAGCAAGGCCTTTATACTTAAGTTTTTGAAATATTTAAAGGCTCTTTTCTGAATACAAAAAACGGATGAACTCTCTTAACATTCCTGCAAAAACAATCACCCATGCAGTAATTGAAAAATAAATAAAGATATTGGAAATGGGCAGGATAAACGGGAGATCAAGCGCCTTGGAAAAATTAAAGGTAGCGACGGCGTACATACCGGCCGGAAAAACGAGCGACCAATATTGGGGATCATATTTCACAGGAACCTTTTGTATGATATGCCGCCATATAGGTAGTAAAAACAGGATCGGGATCCACCAGGTGGCAAACGCCCAGAAAAAAACCGTGAGCCCGGGTAAAAAATAGCTAATGCCGCTTATCCATTCATGATTGTGTGAGTACATCAATAAACGAGAACCCGCCAGCGTGGTGATGGCTACGGCACCCATATTTATCCAATATGGAGGGGTTAGCAATTCCGCTTTCATGCTTATAAAAAGCCAGCGGTATATAATTAACGATATAAATACCATATAGTGCATTGCACCAATGAGGAAAGCGCAAAACGATATAAAAATAATAACATCCTTATGAACCATTTCACCGGCAATAATAGCCCCCAGCACAGCTACAGATTCGGTGGCTACGACAATGAGCAGCCAGGCACCGCTTAAACTCGCTTCCACTCCTTGTTTAGGTTCTTTGGCGGTGATCACAATAAAAAAGGTGTAAGTAATCATCACCCAGAGTACGATGCCAAATTCCCATAAAAAAATGGCTACATCTTTATAGGAGGTCATTAAGCCAAACTGGTTCCCTAAAACATTATTCGCGGCAACAATGGTTAAAAAAGTAACTCCACGCGAGGAACTGCTTATATCTTTCCATACATCTGTAGGGTATTTAATTGCCCGGAATATGAGCACAGCCCAAAGCACAATATAAAAAATAACGTTAGCACATAACAAGATGTTGGCAACCTGTTTCATATTATACAAAAAGGCACCAACCGAAACTATCCCGGTTGCCATTACCAAAGCAAAGTAACCCGGAAAAAAAGTTTGGAGTGAGTGGCCCGTAATCGGTTCGCCTGGTTTAGGTGGTAGTGCTGTATGCTGAGCTTCCATATTTTCGTAATAAGTTTATGATAACAGGAGATAAAGAGGCATTAATAAAAGGTAATTATTGGAGAATATAGTCTAATGTAATTAAAACCGATACAAGAAACTGTTTTTTTTGTATTTTTAAATGTTTTATAATAGCCACGGCATATTATAATAACAAACAGAAACCTGGAAAACCCGCATCAGAAATAGCTGTATATTTTTGGTGAAAATCTAATCCGGCTTAGTGAAACCGGCAATTATCATACTTCGTAATACAATTAGCAGATGGATATGTCTCTTAATAAAAAGGCCCTATTTATAGCTACAGGAGTTTCCTTATTGTTAATCTCGTTCGTTTTTTATGGCTCACGTAAGCTTCAAAATTTCGACCCCGCATTAATTATTTATTTATTCGGAACTGTGTTCGCTTTTTTCGGAATAGTTTACCGATATACCGTATGGTTGCAACGGCCACCTACCTGGATGTATTTTAAGCGCACCTTTCAGTTTTTTTTTACCGGGAAGATATTTTTACATGTTATTTCATTTGCAAAAGAGTTTATACAAAATATTGGCTTCCAAAAGTTTATTTATCCCCGCGGACGGAGCCGGTGGATAGGCCATTTTTTAATGGCAACAGGTTGCACAATGGCTTTCTGCGTTACTTTTCCGTTAACCTTTGGCTGGATAAATTTTACCATGAACCCCGCCACGAGTATAAACCCCTCAAGTGTGCACATGTATGAAGCCCATTTCTTCGGATTCAAAATGTTTGAATTTGCACTTGGTTCATTTGTGGCTTTTGTGATTTTTAAGGCCCTTTACTGGTGCTCGTGGTTAGTTATTGCCGGCGTATTGATATTTATGCG
The DNA here is from genome assembly GCF_059491465.1 of Mucilaginibacter sp. Mucisp73. Classification (NCBI taxonomy): domain Bacteria; kingdom Pseudomonadati; phylum Bacteroidota; class Sphingobacteriia; order Sphingobacteriales; family Sphingobacteriaceae; genus Mucilaginibacter; species Mucilaginibacter sp. Mucisp73. Next base: position 2,084,873 of record NZ_CP168507.1, read on the forward strand.
TCGTCGCCTCACTAATGCCGGTTTAGTTGCCACGCAAACTTTTGAGGGTGATTTGCTGCCGTTAATACTGCTTTTAGCTATCGCTGTTACCGGCCTGGGCTTGAGCTATGGTTATGAATATATGAAAGGCATTGCATATGATTATATGGCCGTAACCCATGCTATAACAGTTATTATGTTTCTTATCTGGATTCCGTTTGGTAAGTTTTTTCATATTATACAACGGCCGGCCCAAATAGGCGCTCATATTTACAAAAAGGAAGGCATAAAAAGGGGTATGGCGGTATGCCCTCATACCCACAAGGAATTTGCTACCCAGTTGCATATAAACGACTTGAAAATTATAACCAAAGAATTAGGCTTTGACTTTACACTTGAGGATGGTACATCGCACCTTGATCTGAGCCCCGAGGGGAAGCGCTCAAGGTTGGCAATGGCTCATCTTAAGGCCAGGCAGCAAAATGGAGGTAACCTTTTCGGTTAATTGACGCAGTAGTAATTTAACATAGAATACAAATTTATGGCCCATTTACCAGTTTCGCCCGAAAAGCTTATAGAACAGTTTGGCCCGCATTTAAATTATCCTCCCCGCGAAGGTTTTGCCGGCCGTGATGAGCCGGATAAAGCGGTAAAAACACACTGCTGTTTCTGCGGAATGCAGTGTGGTATAAAGCTATTGGTTAAAAATGATAAAGTGGTTGGTTTTGATCCCTGGGAAGAGTTTCCTTTTAACCAGGGACGTTTATGCCCAAAAGGCGTACAACGATATATGCAGAACAATCATCCAGACAGGATTTTACAGCCCTTACAACGCAATGAAGGCGTAGGCTTTACTCCGGTTTCGTGGGATGAAGCGATGGATAAAACCGTGGCTGAAATAAAACGGATACAGGAAAAATACGGAAAGAACGCTTTTTCTGTGCTGTCGGGAGTTTCGCTTACCAATGAAAAAAGCTACCTGATGGGCAAGTTTGCGCGGGTAGCATTAAAAACCGCCAATTTAGATTATAATGGTCGTTTATGTATGGTTAGCGCGGGAGCCGGAAATAAAAAAGCTTTCGGACTCGACCGTACCTCAAATACGTATGCCGACCTGGAGAAGGCAGAAGTGATTATTGTAGCGGGCGCTAACATCAGCGAAACCTTTCCGACTTTAACACACTGGGTTTGGCGTGCGCGGGACCATGGGGCAAAATTAATCGTGGTTGACCCCAGGGTAATTCCACTGGCCAGGACCGCCGATCTGCATTTACCGGTCAGGCCCGGAACCGACTCCGCTTTGTACGGCGCAATACTTAAATACCTGGCCGATCATGATATGCTCGATCATGATTTTATTGACAACCATACCACAGATTTTGATAAGGCATTGGCAGCTGTTAAGGATTACACGCTGGAATGGGCCGAAGAAATTACCGGTATTGAAAAAGCGAAAATTGAACTGGCAGCACAATGGTGGGGCAAAGCAAAAACAAGCTTTTTGTTACACGCCAGAGGTATTGAACATCATTCAAAAGGTGTAGATAATGTGCTTGGCTGTATCAATATTGTCCTGGCAACCGGCCGTATTGGTAAGCCATATTGCGGCTATGGTACTATTACAGGCCAGGGAAACGGACAGGGGGGGAGAGAGCATGGCCACAAATGTGATCAGCTGCCGGGAAATCGTGATATTACCAATCCTGAACACCGAAAGTATATAGCCGGGGTTTGGGGGATTGATGAAAAAGATATGCCCGGCAAAGGTTACACCGCCTACGAACTTATTGAGGCCATTCACCGGGGCGAAGTAAAAGGGCTGCTATCTATTTGTTTTAATCCGTTGGTTTCTCTGCCTAATAATAATTATGTGCGCGAAGCGCTGGAGAAACTGGAGTTTTATGTTTGCATTGATTTTTTTATGAATGAAACCGCCCGTCATGCTGATATTATTCTGGCGGGATCGTTACAGGAAGAAGAGGAAGGAACGGTTACTACCGCCGAAGGCCGTGTAGTTCGGATCCGAAAAGCCGTGAACCCGCCGGGACATGCACGCAGTGATACATCCATCATATTGGAATTGGCAAAAAGACTTGGTGCCGAAGATAAATTCACTTATCGTAACAGCGAAGAGTTATTCAATGAGTTAAGGGTTGCTTCAAAAGGCGGCACTGCGGATTATTATGGTATTACTTACCAAAAAATTGAAGACACAATGGGCGTTTTCTGGCCTTGCCCTACTTTGGATCATCCGGGTACACCGCGCTTATGGGAAGACAAAAAATTTGCGACTCCCGACGGTAAAGCCCACTTTAACCCGGTGACTTACCGGGATCCCGGTGAAATTACAGATGAAGAATACCCGGTAATATTAACAACCGGCAGGGTTGTATCACAATACCTGAGCGGAACGCAAACCCGCAGGATAGGTAAACTGGTTGATTTGTATCCTGAACCTAAATTAGAAATACACCCGGAACTTGCCCGGAAATATGGAATTAAACAAAATGAACTGGTGCAGGTATCTACCCGCCGAGGTACAGATGAGTTTCCTGCAAATATTGTAGAGACTATCCGCACCGACACTGTTTTTTTGCCTTACCATTGGCCTGGCAAAAAGTCGGCAAATCAGTTTACCCCGGCAACACTTGATCCGGTATCAAAAATCCCGGAGTTTAAAGTTTGCGCCTGTAACCTAAAGCCCTTGGGTGTTATATCGCCGCCATCAACGGCGTCAGGCGCGTATGCGAGTATTTAATAAATTGTAACCCGAAATTATAAGATATGCCCGTAACCAATTACAGAACAGAACAGGAATTCTTTGTAGATATGCAAAGATGTATTGGATGCAAAGCCTGTGAAATGGCTTGTTCAGAGTGTGAAACAAACGGTCACGAATCTATGATCCATGTCAATTATATTGATCGCGCCGTTACCGTACAAACCACCGTACAGGTTTGTATGCATTGTGACGATCCTGTTTGCGCTAACGTTTGTCCGGCAGATGCTATAACGAAAGATGAGTTTGGCGTAGTGCACACCGCCAATACAGCACGGTGTATAGGCTGTTCAAACTGCGTAATGGCATGCCCTTTCGGCGTCCCTAAAAAAGATGAGGCTTATGACCTGATGATGAAATGTAATATGTGTTACGACAGAACCAGCGCCGGAAAAAAACCGATGTGTGCCACCGTTTGCCCAACACAGGCACTGTATTATGGTACAAGAGAAGAAATTGCAAAGATGCGCCCAAACAGTACTCCTGTTAACAATTTTATTTTCGGAAAAGAAAGTGTGAGCACCAAAGTAAACATCATGATGCCCAAAGGAAGTACTTCATTAATTATAGACTGACATTATTTATGGCCACAGATAAAAAGGATAATCACTGGAAAGAAGATTTTCCGGTCTATCAGCTTGAATCTACCCAGGTAAGCCGACGTGATTTTGCAAAATTTTTATGCCTCGTATCTGGTGGGTTGGCCGTTGGAAGCGGGTATGTTGCCGTAAAAGCTAATTTTTTTCCACCGGATAAAATCGTGGGTGAACACTTTGTTTGTAAGAAGCATGAACTTCCGGTAGGAGGGACCCGCTCCTTTGTGATCAATGGCAGTACTATTCCTTATATCCTTATTCGTATGGAAAATGATGAGTTTAGGGCTTACGAACAAAAATGCACCCATTTATCCTGCGCGGTTTTTTATAAACCCGGCAGCGGAAAAATTGAATGCCCTTGTCATAATGGTTTGTTCGACGCTTTTACCGGCGAAGTGCTTGCCGGCCCACCGCCCCGGCCGTTACCCCGTTTAACTGTAGTGATTAAAGGGGAAGAAGTATACGTCAAAGATTTTAAACCTGATAACGACAAACCAGATCCGAATCGTCAATCCAGATCATAAGGTCATTAGCCTTTACAAACATTATAATTAAGTTATGAGTAATTTCCGCGAAGCCCAAAATCAGGCACATCCTAATAAAACCAACACACTCATGCTGGCATTGATCATGATCCTGATATTAAATGTGAGTATCCAGGTATGGCTATTGTACACCGCGCTAAATAACGCGTTGGAAAAAAATACAGATATAGCCTTCCCATCTTTTATCGCCTCATCAATTCTTTTCTTAATCGGTTTTGGCTGGTTGTATTTTTTGCCTTCGGGCCCAAGAGTAACAAAATAAGATGCTATAACCCCATTACAATAATTTTATCTTTTACCCGGTTTTTATTTAATTTTTTGGCATGCTATTCCTGTAGCTATAAATTTTTAAATCTTATCAATGTATACATGATTGGTTTACCGGTGGATGTCCGTCTGTCCGGCCTAATCTCCCCGCGTTTTAATATTTCCAAAGGTGAATGATGGCGACGCCGGGAAGCGGTGTTTAGCTTATATCCTGATAGACTTAACTCGCAGAAAGTGAACAAGCAACATGGAAATAAAGAAAGGAAAAGACCGATTGCCGGGGGCCAGAATATGAAGTGTGGGTTGCAGTACCTAACTAAAAATGTAATTCTTACATTTTATGGCTGATTTTAATTGGCTGGAGCATGATTTTTTAACATTTTATCAGGATTTTACCGGCTGCATTATTGATAGTTTGTAAAAAAACTTAAAATTTTTGTTACTTTTTTTGTCATTTTTTCAATAGGGATCGATTGTTGCTATTTGAAATAATAAAAGTTTATTATTTTTTTGATATTACTTGGTAAAACGTTTTTCTTAATTATATTTGTTAAAACCAATTGTGAAAAATACTTTATTACTTAATCGTTTAAGCTACCTGAACTGCTTGTTTTGAGATTTATGTAATCATTAAATTAACCAATATCACTGACATGAAAAACATGATTTACCTGTACCACATCTTTCAGAAGCCCATCATCTGACAGGCTTGATCCTTCGAAAAAATCTCTTGTTGAGATTTTAGGTATCAAAAATTTTATTAATTAACCTAATCACCAAAAGTGAAAAGAACGCTTGGGTATGGTCATTTTTGATGGCAAACCCGAGGGTGTATAACTATGCGCCGCTATCAAAAATATTCCTGCCGGTTATTTTTGATTTCTGTTCTTTTCGCTTGTAAATCAGCGCTATGGAAAAAGAATTACATTCTACTTAATCTAAAGGTGCATGTCATCTGCATAACTCGTTTGCAGGCATAAAAGCACATGGCCCGTTAAATCAAAAATTATTTTACAATCTAAAAGATCCATTCATTATGCGATACTTATGGCTGTGCTTTGTGGTTTTCGCAGCAATAACCACAAATGCACTTACAGGCTTAGCTAAGGGGAATGAGGGTAAAAAAAGCAAAGTAAAACGTTCTGTCTTTTATAAAACCTATATCCGTAAGGATACAACGGCAAAAGATTCATTATTAAAAGATAGTATAAATATTATTATCAAGCATACCCTATATAATAAGCTTGCAGATAGTGTAATCAAAAAGCCTTATGACCTATCCAAATTTCCGGCTGTTTCCCTGCAGCAATTGTTAAAAGGGCAATTTGCAGGGCTGTATATACAGGAACCTTCGGGCGAACCCGGTACCGTTCAAAATATGTTTATGAGAGGGGCGCCCATGCCGCTTCTTTCTCCAAGGGATGTTTACCAATCGCAGCCACTGGTTGTACTGGATGGTATTCCGCTTGTAACAGAACACCCGTTTGCATATGATATACAGCTATATAACTATAACAGGATGGGAACAGCCACCAACCCATTTGCTGGTATTGATATGAATAATATAGCCTCGGTTGAAGTGTTAAAAGATCTGTCGGCCACGGCGGTTTATGGGCCCCGCGCTGTTAATGGAGTTATTGTATTAACCTCTAAAACTCCTATCGCTGCCAAAAGCATCACTTTTGATTCGTATATAGGTTTGGCACAGCGGCCGCATGTAACCACTATAAACGGTAAGTATGAAAATGCTTTCAGACAGCGTTTTTACGACCTTTATACTACCAATGGCAGATACTCTGATGATGAGAACTATCCTATCTACCTAAGCGATTCATTAAACAATGTTTATAGCGGGAAATCAGACTGGAGCGATCTTTACTATCGTAATGCTGCAGTTTATGGTATTAACTTCGGTATTTCCGGGGGTACAGATCGTGCTAACTTCCGTTTCTCATTGGGGGATCTGAAGAATAATGGTGTTGCTGATGGAACAGTGCTAAACCGATATAGCGCCATGTTCAACATTAATATGAAACCTATCAAATGGCTTCTTTTTTCGGCTATGGTAAACGCCAACCGGATTGAGAGGCAACGAAACAGATATCTACGCGACAGATTTGCCCAGATCAACTATTTTCCAGATCTCAGCGCCCCGCTACCACCAAACAAAGAATTTTATGCCGACTACCTGGCGCAGTACAAAAAAGGCTTCGATAACAACAAAACAAATATTGTTGACGGCTATGCCAAAATAGGTATCGATCTCGGGAAATTTAAATTCGTAACCACCTTCAATTTAGATTATAATGAAGGCTACCGCGATGTATTTTATGCGCGTACCCTTTTGCAGGGCAACAGCTATGCTTCCAATTACTTTGGTTTTAGCCAAAGGATAATGGCAGATAACAGGGCAACCTATGATCTGACGGTAAATAAAGTGAACGATTTCCATTTTGAACTGGGGCAATCAACGCAATGGGACATTTATAAGTATAGCAACGCCTATGCCTACAAAGGAGTGAATGACTATATTAAGATAAACCTCCTGGATTCAAACCCGAAAAACCCGGACGGGTCTGATAACCCTAACTATCTCAATTCAACAGCCTTCCCCCGCGAATTGACCTATCGTTTTCTGGATAAGATCAAGCATAACCTGGTTTCGTTTTATGCAAAAACGGATTATTCATTCAAAGAAAAATACTTCCTGTCCGCAACGGTACGTGCTGATGGGTCCTCAAATGCTCAGCCTACCAGCCGGTGGTTCTATTCGCCGGTATTATCTGCAGCCTGGAACATTAAGAAGGAGGTATTAGATAATAGCACTATTATAAACGACCTTATTTTGCGTGCAAGCGCAGGGAGGATCGGCCGTCTTAATGCCTTTGACAACTATGCGCAGGGGCCTCAGTATACAGCATCGGTAGGGTATACCGGTAACTTAACCGTGCCTGGCTATAACGCTTTTGGTGTGCTTACCAGGCCTTACTCTACCGGTTGGATAGGTTATGGCATACCATGGTCATATTCTAATCAGCTTAATATAGGCACAGATGCCGGTTTTCTTAATAACCGTTTGCACCTTTCGGTTGATTGGTACCTGAAACAGGAAAAGAATTTGCTGATAGGTATTCCCGCTTTTGCGGAGTATGGGTATAAGCAGTCGATTGAGAGCGGTATGGCTGTAAACAATACCGGTATAGATGTATCTGTATCTGCCAATATCATGCGGAACACAAAATTTGGATGGACATCTTCTTTGAATCTAAATCATAACATCAATAAGCTCAAAGCATTACCAAGGGGCTTAAATCAGATCATTATTGATAACAGGCTTTTAAAAGTAGGCAGCCCGGTTGATCAGTATTGGTTACTGGTAAATGATGGCATTTATAAATCGGAAAGCGAAATACCAGTTGTAAATGGGCAACCACTTAAGTACAATGGCATCGCCCTGCATGCCGGCGATCCCAGATGGCGTGATATCAATGGCGACAACGTAATTGATAATAACGATAAAGTATTAAAGGGACATGCTTTACCAAAAATTTCAGGTGGTTATGATAATAATTTCAGATACGGCAACTGGAATTTAAATGTCAATCTCTATTTCAACCTGGGGCGCGACCTGATACACCAGGAAATGGCCAACCGCTTTGATTTTATTAACCGGGAAGGTAACAGCGATGTAAACTCTGTTAAAGAAATCACATTTTGGGAAAAACGCGGAGACTACGGCAAATACCCACTGTATAACCCATGGAGTACCGTTATCCCATATCGCGTTGATCAGGACCTTTTTCTTGAAAATGCTTCATTCCTGAAATTAAGAACCGTTTCCATTGGGTATGACCTAACCAAAGCAATGCGCTTAAAGAAAATCAAGCTAACCAGGTTTTATGTATATGCCACGGCAAATAATGTGTTCACCATAACCCCTTATACCGGTCAGGACCCTGAATTAGTGAATTATGATGGCTATGATACCGGTTATGGCCTGCCTATACCACGAACATATACCCTTGGTGTAAAAATGGAATTATGATATGAAAAACGATCACAAAAATCATGTTGTAAAAATGAAAAAGACATTATGTATCGTCCTGATCCTGTTTACTGCGGCAATAACAAGCTGCAATAAAACACTGGATATTGATTCAACAAGGGTTGTGGGCGAAAAAAACATGTGGAATAAGCTTGAAGATGCACGTGCCGGCTTATTAGGAGTGTATGCACTTACCCGTGCAGCCTTATCTGACAACGATGGTCACTGGCTTTATGGCGATGTACGTACAGGCGAATTTATTAGTCCGAACCGGCAGGACCTGAAAGCAATTGCAAGTAATCAGCTCAACGCCTCATATCCAACTGTTGAGGCCTTGAGCGACTGGACGAGATTTTACGCCATAATTAATGCTGCGAATATTTTCCTTGAACGTATTGGCGATGTAAAAGCCGCCGACAAGCGCTACACAGAAAACTATTTGATAGTTGATGTTGCCCAGGTGCGTTTTTTAAGGGCCTTTACCTATTTCTATATGGTAAGGATTTGGGGAGATGTACCATTCATTACCTCATCCCACGATGGCAAGTTTGAAAATCAACCCCGCGAAAGCGGCAGCAAAATATTAGTATGGGCGCAGCAGGAAATGCTTAAGGCCGCAGCCGATCTGCCGTTTGTATACAGTAACAACGATGTGCAGCAGCCCGGCAATTATTATAATGAAGATGCTACCCGCTGGGGAGGTGCTTTAGCCACGAAGAACTCAGCTTATGCGGTCCTGGCTCATTTGGCTGCCTGGCAAGGTAACTATACCGATGTAGCTACCTATACCAAGTTTGTTGAAGATAATTATGGTAAAAGCGGCATCAATTTTCAAAGCACAGAAGATCTGACCAAATCAAACGGATTCTTTTTCAATAAAAACACCAGCCAAATGTTTGGTTTTAACTCTGACTGGGGGCATATTGACGGATCGGTAACAGGCCACCTGGAAGAGTTAACCCTGGCCGAACCTGTGGTGAATAAAAAAGTGCCGGATATCTACATGCCTAAAGATACTATCCTGAAAATATTTGACTTGCCAAAGGATGAGCGCTTTAGTATAGATACGCTTGGCCAGCCCCGTACCGAAAGGTACTTCACCAATATCAATGGCAAGTACCCCATTTTTAGTAAAATAAAAGTGATACTGGGGGGCGTTTCTGATCCTAACTTCCGATACTTCACCAGTGCTTTGATCTTTACAAGGATAGAGGATATCGTATTACTCCGGGCCGAGGCACTGGCTGTTTTAGGGGATGTGAATGGGGCTGAAAATGAAGTTTTTAATATCATGACCCGCCGGGGGATGGGAGATCTTACGATAGACAGCAACCAGGACATTATTGATTTGATATTTAAGGAGCGCCATCGCGAATTGATGGGAGAGGGTCACCGCTGGTATGACCTGGTACGATACAACAAGATCAAGCAAAACAACCCGGTATTCATGAAACTCATCAATTCGCAGGGGATCTACTGGCCTGTTTCGCGTAAGCTCATCGCCCAAAATAACCTGTTAACTCAAAACCCATTCTGGAAATAAACTGATCATATATGAAAAAGTTAAAAAAATATATGAGTGCCTTAACGCCGGTGTTGATTGCAGCCTTGTTGCAAACTGCCTGCAAAAAGGATGGCGGCTACCATAATGCTACAGGCACCAACTCAAAATTTGCGGGTAATACTTATGAGTATTTAAAAAGCAAGCCCGGTGTATATGATTCATTACTGGTGGTAGTGAACAGGATGGGACTTCAGCAAACGCTCATGGACAGCAATGTTACCCTTTTTGCGGTTACTAATCCAAGTTTTCAGCTGGCAATTAATAACCTGAATACATTAAGAAGGCAAAGCGACAAAGATCCGCTGTTTTTGGCAAAAATTGATGGCGTACAGTTGGACACCATGGTGTCATATTATATTATCAGGGGTAAACGCACAACCGATTCCCTGCTGCTGCAGGACGGGCTTGATCTTTTCAGCGTACGTTTCGGATATCCTATGCATGGCAAGGTTTCCAAAATATCAGCTTCCGGCCTTACCGGTGGCGGCCCTGATCTTATTGAGTTCAGCAATACCAAACGCAGCAAGTTTATCAGAAACTGGTCAACCACTACTACCGGCTCCAATAATATCAGCACCAAAAATGGTATTGTTCATGTGGTAAGTCCCGATCACATTTTCGGTTTTGATGAATTTGTATCCCGATTAACCTTTGTTCCGCCACCGCCAAACCTAATGACCCTGATAGGTGGCAAGCTTACCGTTTTGAGAGATAACAATGGCGGTCCGGATAATGGCGAAGGCTCTAAAAAAGTAATTGACGGCGACGATCATACCAAGTTCCTGGCCGAACTTCAGGGACGGTTATGGATGCAGTTTGAGCTAAATGAACCTGCCGTATCAGGGGTATATACGCTCACATCTGCCAATGATGCACCTGAACGCGACCCCAGGGCCTGGACTTATGAGGGCTCAAATGACGGCAAAACCTGGACGGAGTTAGATCGCCGGAGCAACTTCTTCTTTGAGGAGCGATACCAGACCAAAGTTTTCAGGTGCCCTAACACCACCGCTTATAAATTCTACCGGGTGGATATTTCCGAGCTGCGTGACGGGGGCCTTTTCCAACTGGCCGAATGGACCATCAATAAAGTAAAATAAGGCATGGAAGATCAAAATATCAATACATTAAAAAAACGAAAAGAGATGCAAACATTCATAAAAATGGGATCTGTAGCTCTACTATTTGCTGCAGTCGCGCTCAGTAGTTGCAAAAAGATGTATGGCATTCCCGATGAAAAAGATTATCTGAGTTCGAATGTAAACTACAGCAATAAAGTTTTTGAACCGATTTTAGGTCGAACCACTTTGATGGGCGGGTTTAATGGAGATAACTCAACCCAACCGTTAAAGTTTGAGATCATCAACGCGCGTTTTGGTGACGGTAAGCCTGTAACAGATCTTTTTCAAAAAAGACCAACCTATGTATGGACAGCGCCCTATAACGGGCTTGAAAAGAGCCTGGCCGAGATAGAGGCAAAACGCAAGCTGGAAGATCACCCTTTATTTGAAGTGCGCTCATCGGGCGAGTTTATTATGTGGGCTTCTTCCAATAATGAGCTGATCAAGCCCAGGCCGTCTGATAGTACCAATTTTCCGCAGGATACGCGCTATTTTGACATAAAGATAACCAACACGGGTGGCAGTACTATAATTCGCGACCTGCAGGTACGCCCATTCCGCGAGCGCCCTTATGAACCTTCTGACGACTTTAACATTTACTCCGGCCTGCCTGCGCCTCATCCCAAAACGCCTTATAATCCGGCCAGCCGAAACTACATCAGGCCATTTTTAAACGGGGTAATAGGCCAGGTAACCGACATTCCGCTGCAGAGTAATGACGATAAAAAGGATGTGGTGGTTTATATCCGTCCGTTTACCGGTGGCACGGGAAATTCGTTAAGGTTCAAGTTTCTGAACAAAGACTCAGTAGAGATGAATCCGGCCCTGTTTAACGAAACTACCTGGGATAAAATAGTACATGGCTTTAACATGCAAAAAACTGCAACATATGTACAATACGATGTTGCCTATCCTATTCCTTTAGTGGAAATACCAACTGTATATGCCCCAGGAGGAACCAGGGACCATGCCGAATTTAAATATTCGCGAATTGGTTTTGGCGGCAGTAGGGTAGTGGCAAGCTTCGGGATAGATTTCGCTATATACAAAAAAGGCGACTGGGAGATAGTGTTCCATTTTTTGAAGGACAATCCAAAGTTTGAAGACGAATAACCGAATTAAAACTTATCACCATGAGAAAACACATACTATTTTATATAGTGCTTGCTGTTTGCACGATCTTATTCTGTGCAGATGTTCATGCACAAGCACAAAATATAACGGTTACCGGTACGGTAGTTGAAAAAGCTACCAATAAAATTTTACCCGGTGTAAATATCTATATGGGCAGTAAAGGCCTGATACAAACTGATTATAAGGGAAAGTTTACCGTTTCTGTACCGGCTAACAGCACACTTACTTTTACGTTTGTAGGTTTTGTTACGGAAAAAGTAAAACTTGAACCCGGGCAAAAAAACATAACTGTAACGCTGACTGAAGACAAAAAAGGCCTTAATGAAGTAATTATTGTGGCCTACCAAAACAGGAATAAAGAATCATCACCAGGCGCTGCGGTTACCTTAACCCAAAAGGACATCCAGGATGTGCCGGCATCAAACGTCGAAAACCTGCTGCAAGGAAAAGTAGCTGGTTTAAACGTTCAGAACAATACTGGTGCTCCAGGTTTCAGGGGCTCCGTTCAGGTGCGTGGTTTATCAGCCCTGAGTGTATCGGGCAGTGGCAGTGAATCGTTCCTGCAACCTACATCCCCCCTGTATATTATTGATGGGGTACCTTTAGATGCGGATAAGGCTGCTGAGTTTGGTTTTCAAACGCAGGGGCCGGGGGTAAGTCCGTTATCATTGATCCCGGTGGAGGATATCCAAAGTATACAGATCATGAAGGATGCGCAGGCAACTTCCATGTACGGATCAAGGGGTGCTTATGGCGTAATCATTATAACTACCAAGCGTGGAAATTCTAAAGTACCCCGGGTAAGGTATACGGGCAACTTCTTCGTTAACGCCGTCCCACAGCTGCGCGCAACACTGGGTGGTAATTCCGAACGCCGGGCAAAAATTCAGCAGATATTATCCAATGCAACAATTATTGATGAGTTAAGGAAATTGGGGCAAACCGGTTTCCTGGCTGATAGTTTGAACGCATATTGGAATAACTCAACAAACTGGCAGTCCATTTTTTATGGCACAACACATAACCAAAGCCATAACGTAGCCTTAGACGGTGGCAACGACCGCTTTAACTACAAAGTGAACATGGGGCTTTATTCGGAAAAAGGCGTGATCAAAAACACCGGTTTCGACAGGTATAACCTGAATATGAATATGGAGTTTAAGCCGAATGATAAATTCAGGTTCTTTGGTTCATTGTTCGGCTCGTTGGGAAGCCAGGCTAAGGGCAATGGTGTGGGCTTACTGCAACAAGGAGTGGCCTCAAACGGTCAGGCATCTACGCTGCTGCCGCCTCCTTCGTTTTATCTTTCACCAGATGGCGTAACATCAGCTTTACAAACCCAAAACAGTAACAGTACAAGAAATATCCGTACCAATATTGATGGTCGTTATGAGTTTATACCGGGATTGGCGCTATCCTCAAGCATCAGTTATGATTATACCTCAGATGCCGAATCAACCTTCACGCCCGCAGCTGCAAATGCTCAGTTTGCGCAGGTATATGATTATGAGGGCCGTAATTTCACATTATACAACCGTAACGCACTTACTTATGCCAAAACATTCAGCGCCGACCACACCATATTCATTAATACGTTTAATGAAATATATAAACAAGGCGGCCAAAGCGGTATCATCAGGCAAAACCGTATACCTAATGATCAATTGCAGGGGCCAGTAGGGTCCGACCCATATAACTCAAGAGGCGGAGGTGTATTGTCAAACTTTAAAAATGCCACCATCGCTTCATTCGCAGGCTCCTTTAACTACGATTATAAAAAGAAGTATGTACTGGAGTTATCATACCGCTTAGATGGTACATCCTCAAACGGCTTAGAGAATCCGTATTCCAAAAATCCTGCAGCCGGTTTCAGGTGGAATTACTACAAGGAAAACTGGTTTAAAAATTGGGATTGGCTCACTTCAGGAGGTTTAAGGTTAACCTGGGGACAAAATATCGTACCAACAGGCAGTTTGCAAAGTATTTACGGCTTATATAACCTTAATGGTAATTTCAACAATAATCCAACCATTGGTATTAATTATGAATTTGTGCCTAACCCGGCATTAAAGCCTACTACAACTACGCAGTACAACCTTGGGTTTGACATGACGATTTTGCAGGGTAAAGTCGACCTGACTTTTGACACTTATTATAAAAAGGTTGATAACTTGTTGTTTGATAGGTTTTTACCTAATAGTACAGGTTTTCAGAAAAAATCCAGCAATGACGTATCCATTGCCGATTATGGGTATGAGCTGATGGTAACGGTAAGGCCTTTAACCGCCAAGGATTTTAACTGGACGGTATCATTTAACGGCGCCATTAACCGCGATTACTTGCTGAGGTTACCAGCCGAATACAACGGACAATACATCAAATTTGATTATAATAACTATCAGCACATTGTTTTCAGGGTAGGTAAAAATACATTGTCAAACTACCTGCTGGTTAACCAGGGCGTTTATTCAACCGATGGTGATGTACCGGTAGACCCTGTAACCGGTAAAAAATATCAAACCGGTGGGCTTGCCTTTAAAGGCGGCGACCCGAGGTTTAAAGATGTTAACGGCGATTACATCCTCGATGACCGGGATTATGAGATAACCGGTAACTCACAACCTTTAATTACCGGTGGTATATCGACAAATATCAACTACAAAAATTTTGGATTAAATATTTATGCCTCCTATACCGCCAAGAGAACGATATTAAATAACGCGTTATCAGACAGGTTGTCGATCATGAAAGATCCTTATGCCCTGCTGGCAGCAGTTCCATTGGACGATCTGGATATATGGCGAAAACCGGGTGATCAATCCAAGTATCCTAATCCCTATGCGTTTTCGAGGTTCAATCAGATAAAGCCACTTCGTTCCGATCAAAATTTGTGGCAGGAAGAAGGCTCATACCTGAAGATCAACACAGTTACACTATCCTACATGTTTGACAAAAAGTTTGTACGAAGGTTTGGGTTCAATAACGTTAGGGTTTATTTCTCAACCAATAACTTGATCACATTTTCGGGATATAATGGCCCCAACCCCGAAAACGTGACCTCTCTGGGCCGGGATATATCAAGCGGGTACCCGGTACCGCGCACATATAATTTAGGTTTAAATATTGAACTCAATACAAGTAAATAAAACTCAAGATCATGAAAAAAAGTGTTATATACATTTTAGCAGCGGCAGCAAGCTTGTGTTTACCAGCCTGTAAAAAGTTTCTGAACGTACAACCCATTGATAAACTAACAGGGAATAACTTTTACCAATCGAAAGATGACGTTGTGGCCAATATTTATGATATGTCAAGAACATTTTTTGGCAAGATCAATGAAACGCATTTTATTGGTGCTACGGGCGAATACCGTTCGGGAGAGGTTTTATCTGAACCTCAGGCAGATAATGGGCCGGCACGGGCATATGTAGAGGTGTTAGGCCGGAATGACCTGCTTGGGCTTATCAACGGAAATCCGCCCTGGAATTTTTACAATTTTTATCGCATCACCGACTGGACAGGTTATTACCAGGTAATACAAAGTGCCAACATCCTCATCTCGAAACTGGAAGCAGGTGTGCCCGGCGTATCAGACAGCGAAAAAAAGCAGTTTGAGGGCGAAGCGGCTTTTATACGCGGGCTTGCATACTTCTTTATGGTAAGGCTTTATGGCGACGTACCTTATTATACCGATGCTTACCATTCAACAGCTTTACCGCGCGAAAACATGGTATCTGTTTTAAACAAGTGTATCGCTGACCTTAAAAAATATAAGGACGGTTTGCCTTGGACTTATTCTGACCCGGCTTTAAAAGGGGTACGTGCAAGCCGGGGCAGCGTTATCGCGCTTATCATGAACATGAACATGTGGAATGCCGGTTTCGACAAACCCAATGCAACCAAGTACTACCAGGAAACTGCCGATTATGGGCAGGAACTGATTAAGAGCAATGCTTACAGGCTGCTACCCATCAATGAATGGGCTACGGTTATCAAAGGCCGGTCGGACGAGAGTTTGTTTGAGTTTTATCGCAGTATAAACTATGGCGATCAGAACACCAATGTTGCCCCTATTGGCGATATGTTTCTGCATTATCCATATAAAAGGCCGGAATATACGCACCGTATAAGCTTCGCCTATTTCAGGGCCGAGTATATGCAGAAACTATATTCGGGTACGGCTGACAAGCGCGCTACAACCTGGTTTAACTCAGACATCTACGCCGATAACGGAAAGTTCATGATGCTCAAATTTGCTCAAAACTCATTTGCAACCGGCGAAGAGGACGCCAATCCTGACAACACCTTCATGATATTCAGGTACGCAGGTGAAATACTGCTCTGCGCGGAAGCACTGGCCGAACTTGGTCAGGATGACCAGGCTATTGCATTGGTGAATAAAGTGAGGGACAGGGCCGAAGCTTCGCGCTATACCGGTGGCGGCGGACAAGACCTTAAGGATTTTATTTTCCTGGAGAGATCGCGGGAACTGATGGGCGAGGGGCACCATTACTTTGACCTGGTGCGTACCCGCAGGATTATGAACAGCGAGTGGTCATATAACGTATTGACGCTGGACAAATTTAACCGCGGTGCCTGGACATGGCCAATCAGTAGCAGCGCGTTGGCCAATAACCCATTTATGTCACTAAACATGTATTGGGTTAACGGAGGTAATTAACCTATTCCTAAAAAGTAATGATAAGAAATATGAAAAATATAATTATTGTTTTTGCCGGGTTTTTACTGGTGCTTACCGGCTGTAAACGCGATGAGTATTATAAAGACGGAGGTAAAGCTAAGGCCGATTACCCTGCCGATATGCTTCAATACCTGCAGGATAAAGCAGTACCGTTTGATACCATTGCCCAGATCGTAAAACTGGCCGGTATGGAAGAAACATTCCGTAAAAGTGATTTTACCTTTTTTGCACCAGACGATGATGTTATAAAAAGAACGATAGGTGATTACAAAACCAGGGGCTCTTTAAATCAATTTTTGTACGAGGCCGGTCGTGATACCGTGAAAAAGCTGTCGGACATCGACTCTGCCATATGGAAAAAATATCTGCAACGGTATATGTTCAAGGGGATCAACCGGCTTAAAGATTATCCGCAAATAGATTTTAACCTGCAAAATCAGTATCCCGGAGCGCTTTATTATTCATACAGCGGCGATGTGGTGAACATTGGTGTGATATATGACGACGCGAATAACATCAAATACATTGGTCCGCGTACATTGGTAATCAGTTATATCTATGACATCAATAATGCGCAAAACGTGGTTTTCGGGAATAAGGTTTCATCGTCTGATATCAAACCTACGAACGGGATAGTACATACCCTGCAATATGACGGAGCCTATTTTGGGTTTAACCGGTACGACTTTTATGAGGAAATATACTTTGCAGGCCTTCACCATTCTGAGTAAAACATTATTAACAATATTCTTTCAATGATAATAAATTGAATATGAGAAGATTTAACTATATCATCACGTTTATCCTGCTGGTGCTCATAATAGCAGCTTGCAAAAAGGATAAAACAGTTTATTCTGACCCCTACGGGGAAGGAAAGCCACCGTTGGGGGTAATCCTTAGCCGTGACGCAATACCTGCACCGGCAAATGGGACGGTTGGTACCGAGGTAACATTCAAAGCCACCGGACTTATTCCTTATAAAGGCAAAATAAAGTTCATGTTTAATGGCGAACCCGGTCAGGTTACCGAGGTAACAGAATCAACTATTAAGGTAAAAGTTCCACCATTTGGCAGCACAGGTATTACGTCAATAGCAATTGACGATCAGTTAGTACTTGGGCCGCTATTTAAGGTATCCGGATTAATTAATATCGATCCTTCTTTCCGGGCAACTGCCGGAGCAAATGGCAATGTAAACCAGGTGTATCCTCTTGCCGATGGCCGGAACCTGGTGCTGGGTTGGTTTACCAATTATGATAATAAAGGGATCATTACCCCGCTTAACCGCATTGTAAGAACATCGGCTGATGGTGAATTTGACCGCACTTTCCGCACGGGTAAGGCAGCAAACGGATCATTATCGAGAGTAATAGAACTCGGCGGAAAATATGTGATAGCCGGAGGATTTAGCGGCTACAATCAGCGCACAGAAAACATCAGTAATATTACCACATTAAATGTTGATGGCAGTATTGATACTATTGGCGTAAAAACCTACAGGCGCCCATCCCAAACAGATACAACCAAATATTTTCCGAAGTTTAACGGCGGTACTAACGACTATATATCTAAAATATACAAGCATCAGAACAAAATACTGGCAACAGGGAGTTTCAGATATTATGTAAGACGGGTTTATACCGAACATAATCATGATTTTACCCGCGATACGGTGATTCTTGACAGTACGGAGATCCGGCAAATAGCCCGTTTTAACCTGGATGGAACACTTGACAAAACCTATCGTTTTAACATAGCGACAAACAAAGGCCTGCCTTCGGCAAATGGCCCTGTTGACTCGTACATGCATACCGACGCTGATCAACTGGAAAAACTGGTGTTGTTTGGAAGTTTTACCACGTTTGACCAAAAAACAGCGGGCCGGCTGGTTCGTTTGAGCCCCAATGGCACCATTGATGATTCATTTAAAACCGGAACAGGTACCGATAATAGCATCTCATCTTTAACGTACAATCCTGTAACCAAAAAATACCTGATAACAGGGATCTTCAGAACATACGATGGCAAACCGGCCGTCAGCATGGCGCTGGTTAACCTGGATGGTAGTCTTGATCAAACTTTCGTAGCTAAAACATTTGAGGGAGGCTATCCTGGTTTTGCCCGCCAGCTTAATGATGGACTGGTAGTAGTTAGCGGCAGCTTTAAAAAGTATAATAACGTTACCCGCAATGGTTTCATGGTACTAAATACCAAAGGTGAACTTGCCGGGAATTACAATACTACCGGACCATTTTCGGGTACATTGTCTGATATCATTGAAACCAAATCGACTGATGGTAAGCGGGCATTATTGCTGATTGGTGGTTTTGACCGTTTTGATAACATTCAGGTTAGCAATATTATACGCGTTACCATCGAATAAATTTTAATTGAACTTATAATCTATAAAGAAATGCAGAACAGGAAAAAATACAAACAGATCATTTTTTCAATTATTTGTGCATTGGCTGTCGCGACAATATCATGTAATAAGGATTTTGTACGTACGCTGCCCGATAAAAATTATACTGATACGGCCAAAGCAACATCCGGCGAACGTAAGGTTTTGTACCTGATTGTTGACGGGGCACGGGGCTCATCAGTAAATAGCGCCAATGTGCCTAATATTAAAGCATTACTGCCCAGTTCAATTTACAGTTGGGTTGCATTGAGCGATCCGGACTCGCCCCGCGATGTAAGCAACTGGGCCAATATGCTAACCGGCGTAAAAAAAGAAAAGCACAAGATCTTGTCGGATGATTTTGCCGGCAATAACCTGGCCACTTATCCTGTGTTTTTTGAAAGGATAAAAGAAGAAAGACCAAATGCCAAAATCGTTTCTTTTTCTTCCTCGGCTATTTTTAAAAATAAGTTAACACAGGGTGCTGCCGTAAGCGAGTTGTATAGTACTGATGAGCAAATTAAAACGGCTGTAGTTAATGACCTGAATACCGACACGGCACAATTGATAGTTGGCCATTTTAATGATATTAAAGAAGCAGGTGCCAAATACGGATTCGACAATTCATCGTCGCAGTACAAAGCTTCTATCGAAAAATTTGACGGTTATGTAGGTGAGATTGTTAATGCCCTGAAAAAAAGGAAAAATTATGCCAATGAAGATTGGCTGGTAGTGATTGCGTCGAGCGGTGGTGGTAAATTCAATATCCCGGTTACCGAGAACGATAATACAGTTTTCAGTAACACCGCCGCCAATACATTTACTATCTATTACAATCCAAAATATAAACAAAGAATAATAGGTAAACCATTTACCGGCAACAGGTATTTGGGGCGCACAGTACGTTTGAAAGATACGGGGGTGAGAGCCGAGATAGATACAGCTGATATCTTTAACATCGATGATACTACCAAGTTCACCATCGAGCTAAAAGTTAAGAAGAATGAGGATAAATTCTTTTGGCCAAGTATCCTGGGTAAAAGACCCGAGTGGTCAGCAGGTCACCCGGGAGTTGGCTGGGTAATTTACCTCGAAGACGCGTACTGGTATTTTGAATACCGGGGCACTAAGGATGGTGATTATCATCAATGCCGTGGCGGCGACCTTCAAAAAGGCAGATGGCAAAACCTTTCGGTTAAATGTGAGATACGCGCAGGCAAGCGATATATCAGAACCTACACCGACGGGGTTTTCAATAATGAATTGGAGATAACTGCATCGGGAAGTTTAAGCAACCACAGCCCGTTGAAGTTGGGCTATTTAAACGGTAACGGGCATGGTACACCTGATGTGTATGTAACCGACATCAGATTTTTCAAGGTCGACGTACCCGATGCCGTGATTGGAAATTATGCCTGCGAAACATCCATTAGCGAAGGTCATCCTTATTATACCTTTTTGGCAGCATACTGGCCGGGCACAGATGGCCAGGGCGACAAGATCAGGGATATTGGCCCGCAAGCCCGCGACTTTCAATTAAAAGGCCCTTACCAATGGGAAGATTTTAATGATCTGATCTGCCCGCCGCCGGCAGGGGCACTGGCCATATTTGTTCCGCAAACGGCAGATATCCCGGCACAAATAATAAACTGGTTCAGAATACCTAACAGGCAGGCCTGGGGGCTTGATGGCCGCGTTTGGCTTGACCAGTAAAAAGCTAACCATTATAAACTAAATTATTTGATGATGAAAAAATACAGATATATCTTGTTTATCGGGTTAATTGTCCTGATAGCGGGAGCCTGCAAGCAAAATGATCTTGATGAACTGAAGCCAATTCAAAACACCGACAGAAACGTTTCCGGCGCAGGAGCCAATACTGGTGATGCAACTGCCGGTAACGAAATAGTTAAAGTTCCATTTAAAATATCCTTATCAGGACCGGCAACCAAAGCATTCCAGGTAGGTATAACATTTAATAATGATACGGTAACCAAACTGGTAGCAAATGGCACCCTTAAAAATACGGTAATATTACCTGCCGGTGCAATTGATTATCCCGGCGTAATCAACGTAGCATTTGGGTCAGATACCGCCACTGCCGTTGCCAGCGTCAGGTTATCGGCCATTGAGGCTAATTATGGTAAAAACGTAGCTTTTGCATTTAAACTTACCGATCCCGGCAAGGGCAATCAAATCAAAGGATCGCAATCAAATATCCTGGTGGTGCTTGATACCAAAAAGCTTATTAAAGAAAGTGATATTCATTATGTGTCGCTTTTGAATGGCGGTGGCATTATGGATGTTGATTATCAAAAAAACTATACAACATCACCGGCAGGTATTACTATTCCATTAACCATAAACCTGGCAGGTGTACCAGCCGGTGCGTTTAATGTTCATGTAAAATTAAACATGGATACCATTACAACTTTGGTAAGTAAAAAAGTGCTGCCTGATAACACTATAGCACTTAACCCCGATCAATTTTCTATTGATACCCTGATTAGGGTAAATTCCAACGCCAGTACAGCGGTGGTGCGCTTATCAATAGGATGGCCTGTTTTTGATGCCAATATAGTTGCCAATAAACGTTTTGGTTTTGTGGTGAGTTTGGTTAATCCGTCAAAACACATCTTGCATCCAACAAAAAGCAACTTGATCGTTTTGGTGGAGCCAGAGGTTAACCTTGATAATAACTCTTACATCACCGGAAACGGAACAGGCTTAAAAGCGGAGTACTTTTCAAACAACCAACTGCTTGATTTTGATGGCAGAAAGCCAGATCTTATACAAATAGAACCTACTATTGATTGGCCTAATGACGGGGTTTGGCAAGCCGCTATACCAAGTATAAGCCATGATAATTTCTCCACCAGGTGGACTGGCGAGTTCCTTGCACCCGTTCGGGGTGAATACGTGTTCTGGCAGAACGAATGGGACGACGGATCAAGATTATATATAGACGGCAAGGCCATTATTAATGATTTCACTACCGAGTGGGATAAGGATAGCCGTACTGCTAAAATTTTCTTGGAACGCGGTAAACGCTATAAAATAGAAGCCGATCATCGCGAAAACGTGGGTGGCCAGCGAGCCCGTTTAACTTTTGAAGTTCCGTCGGCCGGCATCAATGGCAGAAGAATAGTACCACAAAGCCAGTTATTCCCCGCCCCTTAAGCCAGCTACGCTAATTGATCAATGAAAATTAAGGACATGAAAAAAACATTGCATATTATCTCGGTATTTTCAACAGTAGTCCTGTTGTTTGCCGGGTGTAAAAAAGACAAGCCAGCACCCCAACCCGAACCGGATGAGCCCAAACCCATCGCAGGTTTCACAGTAGCCCGGACAGATAGCGTTGATTTTTTAAGCTATCAGTTCACCAGTACATCCATCAATTATAAAGATATCCTGTGGCAATTTGGCGACGATAGCACATCGGCAGAAAAAGCACCGAAGCACAGGTATGCCTTTGATGGCTTATATCACGTAACATTAACGGCCAGAAATTCACAGGGGTACTCAGCTGCCCGGGAAATAATATTGAACGTTGCCGACCCTAATTTTGACCGCACCAAGGTTGGTGAAAGTTACTTTGCTACCATAGGCGGTACATTGACGGTATCACGCGACAATGGGGGCGGCCCAAATGCAAACGAGGGGTCATTAAAAGTGGTTGACGGCGATCCGAATACCAAGTTTTTCCAATCGGGGTTCTCCGGCGACCTGGTGATGAAATATGAGCTTAAAACACCTGCCGTTGCAGGAGCATATACTATGACATCGGCAAATGACTCACCCGATCGTGACCCAAAAGGATGGATCCTCCAGGGTTCTGAGGACGGTATACGCTGGATAAACCTGCACAGCAAGAACAACGAAGTTTTTGCCAACCGCTTTCAGCGCATCCTATATCACTTTAATAACAATGTGGCTTATAAGTTTTATAGGATAAGCATTAAGACTAATAATGGCAGTCGTGACTTCCAGATGGCTGAGTGGACGGTTAATAAAAAGCAGCCGTAAAATTGGTTGTTTGTAAGAATGATCCATGGAATGTTCGATCTGATGTTATGTAAGTTCATTCGCCCGGTCAACAGTTTTTAAGGAATAAGGCCCGGGAGTGTAGTATCCGGGCTTATTTCTTAGGTATTCGGTCATATAAAGTGTAATAGCATAACTTATCCGACAATTATCAGCACTTATGCTAAGTTGCTTTTACTAATTGTATCACCAGCCGGTAAATCAATTTAGAAAAAAATCCAGGTGTCGTTCATTGCCAGGAATGTAGCATTTGCCGAAAAAAAGAACTACTTGGTCGATATTTTTTCCTTATAGGTGACTTTTCATGCTATTTGCCTAAAAAAAAACATGAAAACCATCATTTGTAATCTCCCGGCATGGCTAAAAGTATTTCTTTATTTTGTTTTGCTTACCGCCGCCAGGTTCGTCGCAGACGCTGTTCCCGCGTTAAATGATCTGTCCTTTTATATGGCCGTTTCATTGCTAATAAGCTGGCTGTTGCTATGGGCAGAAGGGAAAACACTAAAGACGCTAAATTTTATTCCGGTGTGTAGCAGTAATTGGCTTCAGTTACTATGCGGAACCGTGGGCGGCATTTTAATGTTAATCGTCACGGCGATGATAACCGTTTATCTCACCGGCGACAAATGGCATTTCAACTCGTCGCCTGACATCATGTTCCTGCTGATGTGCTTTTTGGCAAACCTGTGGTCGGTGTTTGTGCAGGAATTTGCTTTTCGCGGATATCCTTTCCAGACGCTGAACAGTCACTATGGAGCCTGGAAAGCACAGCTCATCATTGCGATACCTTTTGGTTTGATGCATGTAAACAGTACAATGGACATGCAAACTATTTTGATGGCTATGTTGACGACAGGGTTGGGATCGGTTTTGTTCGGGATGGCTTATCTATATACCCGCAACTTAGCGCTGCCAATAGGTTTGCACGTGGGATGGAACTATGCTCAGGCGTTGATCCCCCGAACAGCAGGCGCTGCAGGGAGGACGATTATCACGGTGGATGGTGATCCTAAACATTATAGTTCGCTATACATAATCGGCCCATATTTGGGTGTTGTCTTATGTACAATGGCAGTCTTGTGGTTACTTAAACAAAGAATGAGGATAAGCACGGTACCCTTAACTTCATCTCCTCAATCCATTTAGCACCATGAAGGTTATCTTGCAAACTTTACTGTTCTACGTTTTGACAGTATGCGTATTTATCTTATCCGATCTTTGGGCTAAAGGTTTGGGAGAGAAATATGCCTCGCATATCGCAATGGCAACCGCCGCGCTTTTTACCTTTTTATTGGTGATCATATTTTGCAGGCTGCGGGCCATACCGCTAACCGAAGCAGGTACTGTTCCTTACAACGGAAGCCCGGGCCGTATAATTACCGGATTTCTCGCCGGGCTGCTGATGTCATGCCTGCAACCGGGCATACTGATGATTATGGGTTACGTGAAGCTTCAATTTAACGCCTTTGATCCGCATGTTATCGGTCTGCATATGCTGCTTTTTACGTTGATCTCTTGCCGCGAAGAACTTGTGTTCAGGTCTTATGCTTTACGTAGTCTTGCTGACCGCTTCGGAGCAGGCTCAGCGCAATTGTTTATTGCCGCCTTGTTTGTTTTTGAGCACATCTGGGGAGGAATGAACTGGTGGATGGCGTTGATCGGCTCAGGAACCGGGGCCTTGCTATTTGGCTATGCGGCTCTTAAAAGTAAAGGAATTGGACTCCCGCTTGGCCTGCATACAGCGTGGAATATGGGACAGTGGTGCTGGGGAGGCAAAGGTGATGCTGGCATCTTTACCCAAAGGATCGCGGCGGGCAGGGAAGCGTTATCTGAAGTTATAGGCTTGTCCGTTTTTGTCGGTGCCGCGTTATTTGCCGGTTTGGCCATCGCTTATTATTATAAACGATCGGTTCAATCACGATAGCATAATTGATCTTTTGTTGCCGGGCAACCCTGCTCGTTGCCTTAAAATACCTCTTTGTCGATTTATGTTGTGTAATTGACAAAGATAAGCCAACTTTAAATAACAATGTTTCAAAGCTTTGCTCTATACACCTCCCGGCCCGGGTACCGCAAAATGGTGCACCTTTTATTCTGGCTTGTACTGCTTATAGTTAGGCTATACCTCACGCTGATTACCTTCAACGTTTATAGCGGCTTATCTTTTAGTATTGTTTTCCTGCTGGACCTAAACAGCACTTTGCTTATCGCGGCTGTATTTTATCTGATGACAGGTCCGCTATGGAAGCTATTGCAGCGTAGGCAATATTTTTACTTTACTTTCTCCTTTTTTGGTTTGTTATGCGGCTACACATTGATCGAGGCGGTAGCGGAGCAGGCTTTGCTCAGGACCTGTTCCGGCTGCTTGCTCAGTTTGCAGAAAGGTCAGCCGCAATATTTTGCCCTGGTACAATCCGGTCTCATTAACATTGTGCTGAAGCGCCTGCTTAGCCTGGGCACCCCATTTGGCCTTTTGCTGACGCTGAGTATTCCGTTATGCCTGAAACTGGCGGTTAACGCCTGGCGATCGCAACTAAAAGCTTTACAGCTTGCAAAAGACAACCTGGAACTGGAATTTAACTTTCTGAAAGCGCAGCTCAATCCACACTTCTTATTCAATTCGATGAATAACATTTACGGCTTGATACTGCAAGGTGACCAGGAACGGTCTGCCGGATTGGTCGCTCGCTTGTCTGAGATGCTGCGCTATATGCTTTATGAATCCAATGAAGCGTTTATGCCTTTGCAAAGCGAGATCAAGCTGATACAAAATTACATAGAGCTGGAAAAAGTGCGCCTGAATGATACCGGGGTCATAGTAAACATCGCTGTGGATTCCATAACATATGAAATACCGCCGCTTTTACTCATGCCGCTGGTTGAAAACGCGTTCAAGTTTTCTCCTGATGAACCGGGAGCCCGTATTCATTTCTTTCTGGATGTCACTGACGGCCGTTTGCGTTTTACATCTGACAATGTAGTGGACCATCGGGAACGGATGCAGCAAAACGGAGGTATAGGGCTGGGTAACCTTAAAAAACGTTTAGAAATGTATTACCCCGGCAAGTATTGGTACGAAGATAATTTTGCTGACGGTGTTTATAACACCATCTTATCTATTGAGCTGACATGAAAAAACTGAGTTGCCTCATCGTTGAAGATGAACCCATTGCAAGAAGTATATTGGAAACGTATATCGAACGCCTGCCGGAAATTGCTTTGATAAAAAGCTGCCGCAATGCGAATGAGGCTTACGAGGCGCTTTATGAACATGCTGTCGATCTGATTTTCCTGGACATCAAAATGCCCGTAATTACCGGAATAGAGTTTTTTCGTTCATTACCTAATCCGCCGCTGGTTATTTTTACCACTGCTTATTCCAGTTATGCTGTCGAGGGTTTTGAACTGAATTCTGTGGACTATCTGATGAAGCCGATCACTTTTGAACGGTTTAACCAGGCTGTGCGGCGGGCGCAGGAGCGGTTGGTCTCGCATCAACCAGAATTGGATCCGCCGCCGTATATCTTTCTCAGGCAGGATACCCGCCTGGTAAAAGTGAATTTTGATGAGATCAGTTATGTGCAGGCGGAACGTGACTTTTGCTCTGTTTATCTGTGTAACGGTAAACGGCTACTTGCAGGTATGCATCTGAAAATCCTGGAAGAAAGATTGCCGGCTAAACGATTTATGCGGGTACATCGTTCCTATATCATTAATCTGGACAAGATCACCAGTATTAAAGGTAATGTAATAGAATTCGGAACTACGGAAGTTCCGATAGGGAACAGTTATAGGGAGCTGGTATTTAAAGTATTGCGGTTATCATAAAGCATTTTGGTTATATAAACTTATTTTAAGCTAAATTCAAAAAATCCTCTCTGTGGCTAATTTTACCACAGAGAGGATTAGGCCTCAACCTCAATTGGGCATATTTGCTGCGTCCATATAAACAATCTCCCATTGGTGTCCATCCGGATCTGCAAAGCTGTGCTGGTACATCCAGCCGTAATCTTGAGGTTCGGCATAAATGGAGCCTCCAAGCCCGGTTGCTTTTGTTATGGTTTGCTGCACTTCCTCGCGCGAGGCTGCATCAAGCGCCAGCAATACTTCAGTTGCCAGGTGTGCGTCGCTTACTTCTTTTTTGGTGAAGGTTTTAAAATAGCTTTCTACAAGCATCATTACATAAATATGCTCGCTTACCACCATGCAGGCCGCCTTGTCGTCGGTAAATTGTGGGTTAAAGCTGTAGCCAAGACCGCTGAAAAATGCCTTTGACCGCTCCAGGTCTTTAACATGCAGGTTGATGAAAATTTTTGTTGCCATGATTTTAAATTTTTTAATTGTTATTGATGGCACAAAGTTGCGGCAACCATTTTTTTTAAAAATTTACATATGTTGAGAAAAGCGAAAAATCTTCACTTATTCGCAAAAAATATCCGGCTTAGCTGCGTAGGGGTAATGCCGAGATAGGCGGCAATGTGCTGTTTCTTTAGCCTTTTCACTAAACCAGGATATTTGCGGAGGAAATTATCGTAATTGGTTTTAGCCGATTCATATCGCAACGACACTTCATAAGGTTCCTTTTCAATTATCCAATGCTGTTCCATGTAGCGGATATAAAAAGCGGCAATATCGGGATAAATGGTAACGAGTTTCTTAAATTCCATAAAATTGTATTCGAGCACATCGGTATCCTCAAGGGCTTTTATGGTAAAATTACCCGCCGACTGTGTGAGCGTTGCTGTCATGGAACCGGCAATCCGGTTTTCGGGGAAGAAATATTTAACCACCATGTCGCCGTTTTCGGCAGCGTAGTATTGATACATTAATCCATTCACAACAAAAGCCACTTTTTTAGGTACCTGGCCTTCGGTAACAAAATAATCGCCCTTGTTATAGGTATTTTCGCGGAGCAAAGCCGCCCATGCCGCTTCGGCCTGCGGTGAGAGTTCAGCGTACGTTTTTATTTTTTGGAAGAAAGCATCGTGGCTCATTGGCTAAAGATATGAATCTTATTTGCCGTTGCGATGAAGATATGTGAAGATATCAAACTGCTCAAATGCGGTTCTATAACTAATTGAACATTTAATAGGGATAAAAATTACAGGATATTTGGAAAGAAAGGTGACCGTTATAATCGTCAAATTGAAGCCTGCCTGTATAAGAACGTTCCTGAAAGTGTTTATAAGGAACTGAAGTCCTCACGGGTGAAAGGCCGCTATCTGCACTTTTTCGTAAAGAATAAATATGAGTTTGAGCAAATATCAACGGGCTAAATCACCAAACGAAAGGTCAGGTTTACCCTCGCCTTCATTAACTTGTTAGACTTGGCAATCCGGTGTTCCCAATACTCCTGCAATCCTGATTTCATCAACAGGAATGAACCATGCCCGAGCCTGACGGAGTAATGTTCTTTGTGATTAACTTTATTGCGAATATCAAAACTGCGTACCTGCCCGAGGCTTACCGAAACAATAATTGGCTGACTGCCCATAATGCTTTCTTTGTCACTATGCCAGGTTACGGAATCATTTCCATCACGATAGTAGTTCAGTAATACGCTATTGAAGGTAATACCCGCTAAAGGTTCTACCATGCCCCGGATAGTTTGCAGTTCCGGTGTCCAGGGAAGTGTTCCTGCGATCCGGTCGGTGTCTCCATACCAGCAGGTGAGCCTCGGTGTCAGGTATTCCTTATCCCAAAGTTTTTGTGTTGTTTGTTTCCAGGGTGTTTCCCTGATCAGTTTTTCTAACAGCCAGTCACCCGTTGCCGGATCAATTAAACCGGGCTGGTATTCCAGCAAATCCTTAGGTAATCCTTTACTTTGCCCGGTTTCGGCAAATAATGTCAATTGTTCCATCACTAAATCCGTTCCACATAAGTTGTTATAAAATGGGCCAATTGTTCCTGCTCTTCTGGTTGCAGTACATCGCCGTCGTATATCCAGTAGCCCTTCGCGTCAAATAAAATACGGCCCATGTAAACGGGCGGCTGATCATAAGCCGTATAGATCTCATAGCATTGTACAGCGTGCTTTTGCGCTGTATCCGGTACAATTTTCACCACTTCCCGTGAACCACCGCGGTATTTAAGCCAGGCTTTAGCCTCGCTTTTTAAATACGTTTTGACCAACAATTCCTGCATTTGAAATTTTTTCTCAAAGATATATAAAATACTAATATTTTTAGCATTAAATTTGTACTCCCTATTTGGTACAAACACGATGGAAACGGTACACGACCGAAAAGCGCTGATTAACAGTCTGCAAAAGAATATTTTGCAATGGGAGGGCTATAGGCCGCCGCCTGCAGGTACGCAGGGATTGGTAGGCTTGGGGGCAGTGGAAACGGCTTTCCCCAACGGCGTTTTTCCTTTAGGTGCAGTGCATGAACTGGTTTGCAGTACCACCGAACAGGCTACTGCTTCCAGCGGATTGATTAGCGGCCTGCTCTCGGTGTTTATGCAAAATGGCGGGGCCTGTTTATGGATCAGCCTCACCGGAAACATCTTCCCACCGGCGTTAAGCGGCTTTGGTATAGAACCCAGCCGTTTGATCTTTATCCGGGTGACCAAAGATCAGGAAGCCTTATGGGTGATGGAAGAAGCGCTGAAATGCGCAGGGCTTGCCGCGGTTGTGGCAGAAGCGCGGGAGCTGGATTTTAAACAATCGCGCAGGCTTCAGCTGGCTGTTGAGCAAAGTCATGTTACCGGGTTTGTGCTGCGTAATGCCGTTAAAAAGATCGGTTCAACGGCTTGCGCTGCCCGGTGGCAGGTGAACCCTTTGCCGAGCGAGCCGGTTGACGATTTGCCTGGTCTTGGTTTTCCGCGCTGGGAGGTAGAACTATTACGTGTCCGTAACGGGCATCCGGGTACCTGGATCATAGAATGGGCAGAAGGTAAATTCAAACAGGTAGAAAAAGAGCAAACAGCTAAACCATTTAAACGGAAAGCGGGGTGAGTTATGCAGCACAGGTATATGGCTATTTGGTTTCGTCACCTGGTGACAGACTGGCTGACACTCCGGCAGCCGGAATTAAAAGATCAGCCCTTTGTGCTGGTTGTGCCCGAACATAACCGTATGATCGTCAGGGCAGCTAATCCCGAAGCCGAAGCACAAGGTGTTCGTACAGGAATGCCGGCAGCAGATGCCAAAGCGATTACCACCAATTTACAGGTTATTGATTTTCCGTTAGGTCAGGAAAGTAAGCTGCTCCGGCATTTGGGTTTGTGGTGCATTCGCTATACACCGGTTGTGGCTATTGACCTGCCCGATGGTTTGACCCTTGATATTTCCGGCTGTGCACATCTATGGGGTGATGAAAAAGGATATTTAAAAACCATTGTACTTAAATTAAGGGGTATGGGCTACGATGCACGGGCCGCTATTGCCGATACTGTTGGCGCAGCCTGGGCTATTGCCCGGTATGGTAAGATCAGGCCCATTATTGAAAGCGGCGGGCAAGCGGAGGCCATTGCCGGTCTTTCTCCGGCCGCCCTCCGGTTGGAACCGGAAATACTGGACAAACTGTATAAACTCGGCTTCCGGTATGTTAAAAATTTTATGATCATGCCGCGTACTGTGCTGCGCAGGCGTTTTGGTGAAGGCTTTTTGTTAAGGCTTGCCCAGGCTTTGGGTACTACTGATGAATACCTGACCCCGATTATCCCGCCCGTACCTTATGTTGAGCGGCTACCCTGCCTGGAGCCGGTACGAACGGATAAAGCCATAGAAATTGGCATTGAAAAACTATTGCAAGGCCTATGTAGCCGCTTGCAAGCTGAAGGAAAAGGTGTGCGTAAGGCCGTGCTGAAATGTTTCCGGATTGACGGCAAAATGGTACAAGCGGGGATAACGACCACGCGCGGCTCACATAGTGTTTCCCATTTATTCAAGCTCTTTGGTTTACAGATCAGCAAGATTGAACCTGCTTTGGGTATTGAGCTGTTTCTGCTGGAAGCACAAAAAGTGGAAGATATCGACCCCTTGCAGGAAAAGCTATGGATAGGAGATCCGGGCTTGCAGGATACCGCACTGGCTGAGCTGCTTGACCGGATTGCCGGAAAGATCGGCCCCGAAAGAATTATGCGCTACCTGCCTGCCGAGCATTACTGGCCCGAACGTTCCATCCGGCCCGCTCTTTCACTCAAAGATATCTCGCTGGCCGGCTGGCGGGCTGACAAGCCAAGACCAATACGCTTGCTCAGCAAACCGGAAGCCATTGAAGTTATGGCTTTATTGCCGGATTATCCGCCAAAAATATTTATCTATAAGGGTAAGCGCCATGTTGTGGATAAAGCAGACGGCCCGGAACGTATTGAACGGGAATGGTGGCTGGACAAAGGTGAGCACCGCGACTATTATATGGTGGAGGATGAGCATGGGGGCCGTTATTGGCTGTTCCGTTCGGGGCATTATGATAGCGGAGGTGCCCAATGGTATTTACACGGATTTTTTGCCTGATGATGAAATACGCGGAATTATATTGTACCTCCAATTTCAGCTTCCTGCGCGGTGGATCTCACCCGGAGGAACTGGTTGAGCAGGCAGTGGTTCATGGTTATACGGCCATAGCGGTTACCGACCGGAATAGCCTGGCCGGTATTGTCCGGGCGCATATTGCCGCAAAAAAACTGCCAGTACAATTTATTCCTGCTTGTCGCCTGGACTTACTGGATGGGCCGGGACTGCTGGCTTATCCTACTGATCTTGCTGCTTACGGCCGGCTTTCGGCCTTGCTCACCAGGGGTAATCTGCGCGCTGAAAAAGGTGAATGCCATTTATATAAAGCAGATGTTTATGAACACCGGGAAGGTATCCTGTTTATCATCATTCCGCCCGATGAGCTCAACGCGCGGTTTGATTTTGCAGATGAGTTTAAAACAGCAGTAGCAGAATATAAACAAGCTTTCGGGAATGCCTTATACATGGCTGCCCTACGTTCTTACAGTGGCGATGATGCCAAACGGCTGCACAGGTTGGCCGGCATGGGTATACCTTTGGTTGCTGCCGGTGATGTGCATTATCATGAACCGAACAGGAGGGAACTACAGGATGTATTGACCTGTATCCGGGAGAAATGCACTATCCATAACGCAGGGTACCGGCTGCATCAGAATGCGGAACGCTACCTGAAACCTATTGAAGAAATACACCGGATCTTCAGGCAATATCCGGAAGCCATTGAAAATGCGCTTGCTATTGCCGAAGCCTGTACTTTTTCGCTGGACGAATTAAAATACATTGAGCCGGAAGAAAAGATCTTTGACGGATTAACGCCACAGGAAAGGTTAAAAAAATACACATGGGAAGGTGCACATGAACGTTATGGTGAGCATATACCGCCTAAAATAGGTAAGCAGATAGATTTTGAACTGGCCTTTATCGAAAAGCGCAGGTTGGCGCCTTATTTTCTCCGCGTATATAAATACACCCGGAAAGCAGAGGAACTCGAAATCTTGCACCAGGGCAGGGGTTCTGCGGCCAACTCAACGGTATGTTATTGTTTGCGCATTACGGCGGTCGACCCGATGAAGTCACGTTTGCTTTTTTCCCGTTTTATGTCAGATGCACGCGAGGAATGGCCTGATATCGATGTTGATTTCGAGCATGAACGCCGCGAGGAAATCATCCAGTATATTTATGAGGATTATGGCCGGGAACACGCGGCTATTGTAGCTACCGTTACGCAGGAGCGGCATAAAGGAGCAATTCGGGATGTGGGCAAAGCGATGGGCTTATCTGAAGATACGATTAAACGTATCGGTGGTACGATATGGGATTTCAGTGAAGAAGGTTTTGACGAAAAGCGCTTGCAGGAACAGGGGCTTAACCCGGGCGATCCATTGATATACAAAGTACTGGAGCTGACGACACTGCTGATGGGTTTCCCGCGGCAGTTGGGACAGCATACCGGCGGCTTTGTTATTACCGATAACAAACTATCCGACCTGTGCCCTGTGCTCAATGCCCGCATGGAGAACCGAACCCAACTGGAATGGAACAAAGATGACCTGGAAGCGTTGGGCATTTTGAAAGTGGATGTTTTAGGATTGGGTATGCTGACCATGATCCGCAAAGCATTTGACCTGATAAAACAACATTATGGCCGAAAGCTTACCTTAGCCAATATCCCGCAGGACGACCCCAAAGTTTATGAAATGATAGGTCATGCGGATACACTTGGGGTATTCCAGATTGAGAGCCGGGCGCAAATGTCTATGCTGCCAAGACTGAGGCCCCAATGTTTTTATGACCTCGTGATCGAGGTGGCTATCGTGCGGCCCGGTCCAATACAGGGTGATATGGTGCATCCTTATCTGCGCAGGCGTAATGGCGAAGAACAGGTAGTGTATCCATCAACGGAACTGGAAGATATTTTAGGCCGGACTTTAGGTGTTCCGCTTTTTCAGGAACAAGCGATGGAGATCGCTATTATTGCCGCAGGCTTTACACCGGCGGAGGCTGATGAACTGCGCCGGAGCATGGCGACTTTTAAGGCGAATGGCAAGTTATACCTGTACGAAAAGAAACTGGTGGAGGGTATGGTGGCGCGTGGTTATGAGGAAGATTTTTCGAGGCGGGTGTTTAAGCAGTTACAAGGTTTTGAGGGTTATGGTTTCCCCGAAAGCCATGCCGCTTCTTTTGCGTTGCTGGTTTATATATCTTCCTGGCTGAAATATTATTATCCGGATGCTTTTGCCGCCGCTTTGCTCAATAGCCAGCCGATGGGCTTTTATCAGCCCGCTGAGATCGTGGATGATGCGCGCGGGCATGGCGTTTTTGTTCGTGGAGTGGATATTAACTACTCGACCTGGGATCATTCGCTGGAAGAACAGGCCGGAAAATATAAGATATTACGCTTAGGTTTCCGGTTGGTGAAAGGTTTAAAAGAAGAAGAAATGAATATCCTGGTTGAGAATGCACCTTATCAACATATTATCGATTTGTCAAATGTCGGGATTTCGCAGGCAGCTTTGGAGAAACTGGCTGATGCGGATGCATTCCGCTCTATCGGCCTCGACCGCAGGCAGGCGCTTTGGGAAGTAGCCGCTTTAGGTGACCGCCCCGTGGCCTTGCTGGAAAGTTTGCCTTCGGCCAGCGCAGGTGAGCAAATTGAATTACCGCTAATGACCGCGGGTGAGCACGTGGTACAGGATTTCGCTTCTACCGGCTTATCCATTAAAGCGCACCCGGTAAGTTTTGTGCGGGAAGATTTGAACCAGCTGCAGGTTATGCCGCTCAACCGGATCCAATCGTTGAAGAATGGCGAAAAAATTCGTGTTGCCGGAATGATCACCGTGCGGCAGCGACCGGGGACGGCCAAAGGCGTGGTATTCGTAACCATCAAAGATGAAACCGGCTTTGCCAATCTTGTGGTTTGGGGTAAGTTTTTTGACAAATACCGCAAAGAGATCGTTCAGTCGCAACTGCTCCTGGTAGATGGGCATTTACAGGTTGAGGGCGAAGTGATCCATGTGGTGGTACGCCGCTGTTATAATCTCAATTCTTTATTGGGAAAATTGACGGCTGTACCTAATGAACAGCCGTCTTTGCTGAGCCTGTCGAGAGGGGATGAAACCTCAATGCCTTCACCTGATCCGCGAAATATCCCCAATAAGAGCGCCTTTCATAAGGGCCGGAATTTTCATTGATGAAGAGCGCATCATTAATAAGGCTTTTAATACACTCAAAAGCAATTATAATTGTCTTACTGTGCCTGTAAAAGGGATATGGTAAGGTTTATCTGATCAAAGGAATTGCAATACCAATTGCTCCCATTCCTCTTCCAAAGAAAGGTTGGGGCGTACTTGCCGCGCTTTGTTATACCAGTAATCAGCATTTCCAATATCACCTTCTTTACGGTGCAAATAGGCATGTACCCACGCCGATGCCTGATCTGTCAGATGATCAACCTGTGCATGTGCCTGATGCCAGTCGCCTTTACCATCAAACCAAAGGCTTTTTAGCTGTGCAGAGAGTCCGTTAACAGGTTGTTCCAAATTTAATGATGCTTTAAATTCTGTTAAAGTTGTCATTGGTATTAGTTTTTTACAATAAGCGTAATTGGTACATCGGACTTTTATCAATACATAGTTCGATTTGTTACCGGCATCAATTATTACTGTATTGGTAAATATCCTGTTTTAATTGGAAATTAATGGGGACATATTATTTAATTAAACATAGGCCGGTTTACAATTTCTGATGTAAAAGTATAAACAATGTATTACGGTGTTGTGCAATACCGCGATTTTTGTTTGGCAGAAAAAAAGAAAAGCAGTGCAACTAAAATCTTAATGCCGGCGTCTTATGGTTATTAAAGCCTGATCATATGTTAAAAAACTACTTAAAGATTACCTGGCGTAACCTCTTACGTCAAAAAACATTCTCCCTGATCAATATCCTCGGATTGACCATCGGCATGGCCAGCGCTGCGCTGATTTTGTTATGGATCCAGAATGAGGTTAGCTATGATCAGTTCCATGAAAAACGGGATCGGCTTTATTCTGTATATAACCGCTCTAAATTTGACGGTAAATTATGGAGCTGGGAAACCACGCCTAAAATCATGGGTAAGGTGATGAAAGCGGAACTGCCGCAACTGGAAAAAGTAGCCAGGGTAACTGATGCCAGTTTTTTGTTTAGCATTGGCGATAAACGTTTGACTGCAACAGGCGATTTTACTGATCCGGATTTTCTTTCCATGTTCAGTTTTCCATTAATCAATGGAGACCCCAAAACCGCTTTGAACGATCTTCATAGCATAGTTATCACTGAAAAGTTTTCAAAGAAACTTTTCGGAGAGGAAAATGCACTCGGCAAAACAGTTAAAATAGATAGTAACGCTTATTTTAAAGTTACGGGTGTGATGAAAAATCTCCCGAATAATACCCGGTTTGATTTTGAATACCTGATTCCCTGGTCGTATCTAAAAAAGATAGGGCAGGATGATGAATACTGGGGCAATAACTCCATTCAAACATTTGTTCTTTTAAAACCAGGCGTAACGGAAGCTCATGCTGATGCCGCTGTGCTGAACTTTACCAAGAACCATTCCGATACCAAGGATATTCAGCAGTTTTTGCACCCCGCAACCAAATGGCACCTATATTCGCAGTTTAAGGATGGGGTGATAGTTGGTGGGAGAATTGAACGTGTCAGGGTATTTTCACTGATCGCTGTACTGATCCTCGTTATTGCTTGTATAAATTTCATGAATTTAAGTACGGCCAGGAGCGAGACACGTGCAAGGGAAGTAGGCATCCGTAAAACTGTAGGCGCATTAAGGGGCTCGTTAATCTGGCAGTTTTTAGGTGAATCTGTTTTGATTGCACTCATTGCCGGTGTTTTTGCCATCGTCATCGTACAGATCAGTATGTCGGGTTTCAACCAGCTTACCCAAAAGCAATTATATGTACCATATAGTAATCCCTATTTTTGGCTCACCGCAATTGGATTTATACTGGTTACCGGTGTTATTTCGGGAAGTTACCCTGCATTGTACCTGTCGTCATTTAAGCCTGTAGCTGTACTGAAAGGTACTTTTAAGGCGGCAAATGCTTTGGTTACACCGCGTAAATTGCTGGTGGTCATTCAGTTTACTTTTGCGGTGGTATTAATCATTTGTACCATCATTATCCGCCAGCAATTACAATATGCCCAGGACAGGGATACGGGGTATAAGAAAGATAACCTTGTTTACACATTTATGTCCGGCGAGATCGCGAAGCACTATCAATCCATCAGAAATGAATTGCTTTCCAGTGGTGCAGCAACTTCGGTGTCCAGAACAAATTCGCCCATAACCCAGCGATACAGCGATAGCTGGGGTTTTAACTGGCCAGGTTCACAGCCCAAGAACAAGGTTGATTTTATTATTTACACTTCGGACGGAAACCTTATTAAAACCATGGGCCTTAAGCTTGTTGCAGGCAGGGATATTGACCCGGTAAACTATCCGACGGATTCGACAGCCATGCTGGTAAATGAGGCTTCGGTAAAGATCATGAACCTGAAAGATCCTGTTGGTAAATTAGTTACCCAGGGCGAGGGTAAAGACATC
This sequence comes from Mucilaginibacter sp. Mucisp73, assembly GCF_059491465.1. NCBI lineage: Bacteria > Pseudomonadati > Bacteroidota > Sphingobacteriia > Sphingobacteriales > Sphingobacteriaceae > Mucilaginibacter > Mucilaginibacter sp. Mucisp73. Next base: position 2,122,116 of record NZ_CP168507.1, read on the forward strand.
AAAACCTGGCATATTGTTGGAGTTATCAAAGACTTTATTATCAGTTCGCCTTATGAACCTGTACAACATATGCTGATTGAAGGCCCCAGTTCCTGGTTCAATATCATTCACTACAAGCTTAATAACGCTAATTCGACAAAAGAAAACCTGCGCCGCGCTGAAGCTGTATTTAAGAAATACAACCCGGATTACCCGTTTGAATATAGTTTTGTTGATCAGGAGTACGCCAAGAAGTTTGGCGATGAGCAGCGCATCGGGACTTTGGCCAGCCTGTTTGCCGGATTGACAATCGTTATATCCTGTCTCGGACTTTTTGGCCTGGCGGCTTACATGGCGCAAAACCGCATCAAAGAAATTGGTATCAGAAAAGTGCTTGGCGCATCGGTTGCCAGCGTGACCACACTGCTTTCCAGGGATTTTCTGAAGCTGGTCGTAATCTCATTTTGCATCGCTGCGCCAATAGCGTGGTATTTAATGTTCCAATGGTTGAAAGGATACAGTTACCGGATTTCTATTAATATCTGGGTATTTGTAATCGCCGCCGCGCTGACATTGCTGATTTCTGTTTTGACAGTAAGCTACCAGGCAATCAAGGCTGCATTAACAAATCCGGTGAAAAGTTTGAAAGGGGAATAATACCTTCATTACGGGTGTTGCATTCTCATTACCATAAAAGACAATAGTAACTGGCCGGTGAAGGGCCTGTTTTAAATTTACTGCCCCCAAAAAGTTAAGCACTATTTGGGGGCATTTTTATGCATAAAACAGAACTGATCGCTTCCGTTACGCCCAAAATGTTAGTTGGATCCTGAACTTCATAAGCAATCCCAATCAATAATGAGATCTACACGGCCAAACCAGTGCACTGATAACTATGAGTTTAGCTTACAGATTTGATTTAATCAAGCCTGGCGAATGCACCCATTTTAAGGCAGGCATATATATACCGGTACGTCAGCCCGATGGCCGGCAGTATTATTAAAATTTTTTATTTCAAATAGGTGTAACAAATTCATTCGGGGGGTAGTCATATGGTTATATTACTATGTATTGCATGGTATTATATGATTTGTAGTCTGGTTAAGATCGGCTCAAAAAGATTAATGGTCAAACAGTTCACCTATCACATCAGCATGAAACTAAAGCTCTTACTCCTCATCTTATTTTCAATCGTTATGGCCCCGGCCTTCGGGCAAGCGGGGCAGGCGTTATTCGCGGTAAACGGCACCGCAACGGATTCGCTATCGAAACAACCGCTCGCCTATGTAACCGTAAACCTGCGTAACGAAGCAAAGCAGTTGGTCCGCACCACGGTGACTAAAACCGACGGCACGTTCCGGTTTGAAAAGCTGCCATCAGGACAATACCTTCTCTCGATGATCAGTGTTGGTTTTAAGACGAAAATACTTCCTGTTGATTTTTCAGGTAATAATAAATTCTCTATAAATCTGGGGAGCATTGACCTGGGCACACAAACTACACAGCTTAAAACGGTGGCTATTACAGCCGACAGGCCCATCATTAAACAGGAGGTTGATAAGCTCATTTACGACTTAAAGGCTGACCCTGACAGCAAAAGCAGCAATGTACTGGAGATGATGCGCAAAGTGCCTTTGTTAACAGTAGACGGTGACGATAACATCCTTTTGAAGGGAAATAGCGGCTACCGGATATTTGTTAACGGTAAACCATCAAGTATGATGGAGCGCGATCCGAAGAATATCCTCAAAAGCATGCCTGCATCAACCATTCAAAGCATCGAAGTAATTACCAACCCTTCGTCGAAGTATGATGCCGAGGGAATGGCAGGGATCATCAATATTGTGACCAATAAAAAAATAAGTAACGGGTACAATGGCACGCTAAATCTTAGTCACGTATTCCCGGTAGGCGGCCCACGATTGGGCGGGTCATTTTCGTCTAAACAGGGCAAGCTGGAACTATCAGGCTATTTTGGCGGGAATATCTCCAATTCGCCCGAAGTGCTTAGTTCCATTTCGAGGCTTACTACCGGGAGCAACCCCACGAGCCTTAACCAGAATAACACGGCAAAATGGGATGGCAAAAATGGCTATGCGGAAGTTGGGATCAGTTACGAAATTGATAGTCTTAACCTTATTTCGGGACAATTCAATATTAACGGAAATAACCAGAACGGCATCAACACGCAAAGTTCTGTTTTGAACGAAGCCGGCAACATGGTTGAGGGGTACGACCTGTACAATAACAATAAGGCAGGCGGCAGGGGCCTGAATGTGGGTTTAAATTACCAGCTGGGTTTTAAAAGCAATAAGCAAAGGCTACTCACCTTTTCGTACCAGTACTATACATTCAACAACAGGCAAGATGCGGCGCTGACGGCATCTAACCGTGTGAACTATACGACGCCCGATTACCTGCAACACAATGAAGGTGAATCTTCCGAACAGACTATCCAGGTAGATTACGTTCAGCCTGTAAAGAAGTTGAATATTGAAATGGGGGTGAAAGCAATTATTCGTGATAACAAAAGTGACTTTCAATACCTCGGATTTAATGCGGCAACTGGTAATTTCGAGGCCGACCCATCGCGAAGCAATAAATTCGATAATAACCAAAATGTACTGGGTGCATACAACAGCTATACCTATACTCTGCAAAACTGGAGCTTTAAGGCAGGCGCCAGGGTAGAGGAGACGCTGATTGATGCTGACTTTATTTCAACCTCATCGCAGCTGAACAAAAATTTCTTTAATATAGTGCCTTCGGTAAGTATTAATAAGCGGTTTAAAAACTCCAGTACGCTGAACTTCGGGTTTTCGCAAAGGATACAGCGCCCGGGTATATACCAGCTAAACCCCTTTGTTGACCGCTCAAACCCAAACTTCGAATCGTCGGGAAACCCCAACCTCAGGCCCGCAGTTTCCAATAGTATTCAATTGGGTTATAGTAGAACGAAAAAGGCCTCCTTAAACCTGATGCTTGGCTATAATTATTTTAACGACCTGATCATGCCCGTTGTAATTTTCGATCCGGCCACGAATATTACCCGCAGCACTTTTGATAACACCGGCAAAGCCCGCCTGTTCACCTTTAACGCCAATGTCAATTACCCCATCACCAAAAAATGGAGCTCATCATTTAACGGTAGGATTGCACATGGCCGTGTGCAGGGCATAGTGAATGGCCAGTTGGTGAAAAATCAGGGCTTTATGTATGGCGCATCATTAAACAGCGGTTATAATTTAGAGAAGGGCTGGCGGGTTAGCACCAACGTGTTTCTGAATGGGCCCAATCTTTCTATCCAGGGTACATCGAATCCTTATGCCAGTGTATCCTTTACAGTTAATAAGGATGTAGTGAAGGATAAACTTTCGTTCTCGGCCACGGTGAATAACCCTTTCAGCAAATACAGGAATAATATCAGGAGTTCATTCGGACCCGATTTTACCCAAACAAATATTAATCGCTCCTATTTCCGGGGTTTTACCGCCAGCCTTAATTACCGGTTTGGCAAGCTGAAAGAAGCAGTTAAGAAAAACAAACGGGGTATCAGTAATGACGATGTTCAGGGAGCGCCTTCGGGGAACTAAGAGCATTTAACGAATAACAAACAGGCGGAGGGGGACCGCCTGTTTGTTATTAACCTTTTTCGATATTCCAGGTTCGGTTTTAGTTATCTAATAACCTGCGCAGATCGCCCGCACTGATCTCCTGTACCGGCCGGAATGTACCCCCGGCCGCATAATGTAACAAGCTGTATCGGAGCTGCCTTGCCGCTGCCCGTTCCGTTAATTGGCTATGAAGATCCATTGTGCAAAGAATTAAGCTCCCGGAACCAACCTTGAATTCAACCAGCGTTGCCAGGTTACGGTTCCTGAAAAAGTTATCGATCACCCGGACTATCGGCGTTGCAGGAGCCCTCAATTTATCAAGTATCAGCGACCGGGAACGGGTCACCAGGTCCCACCATTGCCAATCCGTATAAAAATCAGTAGGGAAATCAGCCAGCGCGTTACTTTTCTTGTCGATGAGCAGGCCCATACTGCCAGGTTGATCCGGGAAATGGACCGGGCTCCAGAAAACAGGAGCGAAACGGCCGTCGATACCTTTAACGTTGGCGGTATCCGGATTAAGCAACACTTTTCGTCCCGCTTGCAGATAACTAAGTGCACTATCGACAGATGTAGTAAAGATCAAGTTACTAAAAGATTCCGGCTTTTTATCTGGGTAAACCCAAATTTTCCAGTGATTAGTATAACCGGTATTGGCTATGCTCACAGTGATCTGTAATTCACAAGCCCGGTCGATTTTGCTGAGATCTATCGAGAAACTTCCCGCAGAAGCGTTGCCAATAGCAATAGACTGCCGGCCAAGCGAACCACGGATATTAAAGTGCTTATCTGCTGAAGTTGCCGACCAAAGAACTTCGCCATTTATTTGCCGGTCGCTATAGTTGGCAATTTCGGCAGCGGCATTAAAATGCTCGTTATTGCTGTAGGCAGCTTTTTCGAAACGGATCAATGGCACCACCGGGCCGCAGAATTTGCTAAAATCAGTTGGCGAAATCAGTCCTTTACTATCCCAGAAAGCATTTAAAATCCCAACAAGCGCTGTTCCCTGTCCCGGAAAGTCATGAAGGTCAAGCAATTGAAACCCGCCAACACCCTTGGTTTTCAATGCGCGTTCAATTTCTTCTTTGTAAAGCTGAACAGCGAGTGTTCCGCTTGCTTTAAGGTAATCAGGAGCCAATCCAAGCATCCCTTTTTTGCGGAGGTTGTTCCGTACTGCCTCAAAGTTAGCTGGCCGCAAAACCCCGGTATATTTTTTTATTTCTTCAAGATCCGGATAAACAGAATACTGGCCCACCTCGTGAATAATAAGGGGAACTGTTGTCCCTTCCAGCGCTTTACTGTAATCTGTCTTAAAATCGGGCGGGTTGGTGTTAAAAATACCCTGTCCCCGTACCCATCCTTTTTCCGTGTACTGGGTAATAAAATAATCATCGGCAGGATCCGGATTTTTGCCATGCCCTTTTTGAAAGCTGAAGGTGGTTGTGGTGTATAAATGCCGGTTGTCTTCCTGCTTTAACTTACGCACCAGCTTCTCCAGCCATCCAAAATCGCCCTCCAGTTCATTGCCCATGCTCCAAAAACAAAATGAAGGATGGTTGCCATAATTCCGGATAATATTTTCGGCTTCCTGTTCCAGGTAAGTCAATGTTTTGGGGTCTTTGCCCACGGTTAGCGCCCATAATGGCAGCTCAACATGCAGGTAAAAACCCAGCGAGTCGGCTACCTGAAATGCTGCTTCGGGCGGGCACCATGAATGAAAGCGAAGATGGTTCAGCCCGTAAGCTTTAGCGGTCTTAAACACTTTCAGCCAGCCGGCTGTATTCATTGGTGGATGGCCTTCCAGCGGAAAAATATTGCATTCAAGCGTACCGCGCAGAAAAAGCGGACGACCATTGATACGAAGCTCGTTCCCGGTCGCGTTAATATCCCTGAAGCCAAAACTTTGAGTCCTGGCATCCAAAACTCGTCCCTTGCTGTCAATTACTTCCGTGCGAAGGCTGTATAGCCGCGGATGAAATTCGTCCCATGATTGCACCTGCGGAACCTGGAGGTTAATTTCCTGCTGATCCTGCTGAACAACGGTTGGGCTGGTTTGCCTAACGATCTTTTTTCCGGAAAGGAGGGAAGCCCGCAGATAAGTATCGCCACGATGGGAACCGCCCAGGCTGATAGCTGCCTTTACGCTGTGATTGGCCATCGAGGAGTATACCTGTACCTGGTTAATAACTTGTTTGCCTATATCGATCAGCTGCATCTTTCCGATAACGCCGTTCCAAATGATTTGTGTACCGTCGGTGTAGGCATGGGCAAAGTCATTTACGCTGATATCATGCTGCTTGCGATTGTCGACGCGAATGGTGACCACATGTTTACCTGCTGCCAGAGGGCCCAATTTGAAAACTTGTGGTGCAATCAGGCTTTCCTGTGTCCCGGCTGGTTTGCCATCTATCCAGCAATCGGTTTTCCAGATCACCCTTTCCAGCGACAGCAGGGCGTTGGCCATCCGGCTGGTTAAATTAATGCTGCGCTGGTACCAAACAGCACCGGTGTACCTGTGTTTTCTGGACAGATGCAGCATGATGTCCTTACTCAGCACAGTTGTATCCACCTTTACAGGCGCTCCGATACCGGCGTCATCTAAGGTGCCAGGCAGCCATATGCTGTTAGTAAATTGCTGTTGCTGCCATTTCTGATCCAAACCTTTGTCAAGCGAATCGAGTCTGTACTGCCATTTGCCGGCAACCGGAATTGGTTTAACCTGCGCCGAAATGGTAGAACTTGCTACCAGTGCCGCGAGCAAGAAAAATGTTTTTTTTAAAGAATACTGCATCATTGATAGTGGGCGGTTAAAGTAGTAACAGAGCGGGGCTCAAGTGTTATTGTCCCGACGGGAGTTGTTGATTTTTTAAGATTTTTGAGAGCTGTTGTGGTGTACATATCAAATGTATTTCCGGCCAATTGTGAACCACCTGGATCAACCGTGTATTGTTTGCTTTCGGTACTCATATTTATCAGCACAATAACCAATTGTTTTGAAGCGGGATCTTTATATGCGGAAACCATTTGTGTTCCTGTTGCCAGTACAGCATCGGTAACATCGCTTAATGCGGCGTTTACACGGATCATCCCCGGCCTGATAAACCGTGAATAATTTCCCAAACACCACAATTGTTTTGAATCAGTAACCAGGCCATTGGTTTTCATGCTGTTCAGGTCATATCCACCAGATGGGTCGTTAATGTATACAAGCCCGTCACTATAATTATAAGTATCAACGGCAAGCCACCACTGCCATGAAGTTACATTGGCCACCGTAAGGTCATGATGAATAACTTTGGCCACATACAAGCCGTAATCAATACCGGTATTTTTCGGGTACCCATTCAATTGACCACAAATATCGCCTAATATACCAAACTCTGACTGCCAAAGATGAAGACTTGGGTCAATAGTCTTTTGCTTATCTGCTGCGTGTTGCCGGTAACTGATCAAATCGGTGCCCGGACAGGTAGTAAAATAACTGTGTGCTGATAGTAAGTGCTCCATCGAAGGGACATCGCCTATATAATTAGCGGAGCTTTTGTTAAAGAACTGATTGAGCTGATCGCCGCGACCATCGCTGTTGTTAGCATCCAGCGAATTCCATTGATTGGCTTCACCAAGACAGATCGTGGTAGCTAAGCCGGCAGCTTTCATCTTCGGGCCCAACAGGCGTATAAAGTCTGCAATTTCAGCATTGGTAGCACCACTGCCTTCCTGCGATGGATTTTCTCCCCAGTTCCACTGAGGTTCATTAAAGGGGCTGAGATAACTAAAAGGGGTACTGCTTGATTCAAAATGCTTTAAAACGCTAACCAGAAAATCTGCAAAAGCATTTTTCTTGCTTTCTGTCAGGTTCAGATGACTGTTAGCCAAACCATAAGCTTTATTATTTTGCGTGAACTGTACCGGTGGCGAAACAGAAAATGCCAGGAAGTTTTTTACACCGCGTGCTTTCGCTGCCGACAGGAACCATTGCTGGCCTGCTTGTTTGTTCCAGTTATAATTATTATTTGCATCCAGAAAGCATTCTTCCCGGCGAAACTCATCCGGTATTCCGCTATCCGCACCTTGTTCATAGCTCCCGGCGCCGATGTTGAAGCGCCAAAGCGTAAGGCCAATACCTTTGGGATTGCCCTGCTGGTCGGCTTCCATGCTGAACAAGTAATCAGCAATCTGATTCTTTTTGGTAGCATCATTCCACTTTCCGATGAATTTGGTTGTCCAGCAATCAGAGGCACCAAAGCTTTGCATCGTTTGCTGCTCATTTCCCAGATTGATAGTGATGCGGGCCGGATCGGCATTGCATGTATTAACGCCATTAACGATGCAACCGTCGTCTCCTTTTTTAATTCCTGTTTTTTTAGCGCAGCTGAATGAGTTTGATACCCCCAGCATTCCCATGAACAGCAGCGCTGATCGCAAATTTATTTTCATAATAGTTATTTAAAGCCGCCGGCATGCCGGCGGCTATCTGCTAATATCCCGGGTTTTGTGTGATCTTTCCGTTCGAGGCAATAATTTCCTTTGATGGGATAGGCCATAGATTATGTGTTCCTGCAATAAAATTAGCACCCTTATTTTGGGGCTCGTTCAGGTTCTTAGTTTCATATGGGTCTTTGCTTTGTTGCGTATTGTATTTAACAAAACTTCCGTTCGGCCCTAAAATGCTGTTGATCACGGGTTGTCCGCTTTGATCTTTCCATCGCCTGATGTCATACAAACGATCTCCTTCCAGGGCCATTTCGAGCCTGCGCTCCAATCGCACAGCGTTGATGAGGTTCCAGCCGGTAAGTGTCATATCGGTAGTGAGGCCAACGCGGTTCCTAACCGTACGCATCGACTGTAAAGCCTGGGCCGACTGCTGCTGCATAGCGGCAGCTTCAGCATTCATCAGGTAAACGTCTGCCAGCCTCAGGTAAATATGATCTTTTGAAAAGCGGCCGTTCGGTGTTCTTTCACCGCGAGGTACATAAACTTTTCGGTTGTACCTGGCAGATTTACATTGTGCCGGATTGGCATTGAATGAGGTATTGGCCGGATCGCCTGCAACCGGGAAGCCCTGGCGCATGATCGTCCAGTTTAACCTTACACTGTCTGCCTGAGATTTAAAGGCATTTTCAAGATCGCTGGTTGGCGTAAAATATCCCCATCCGCCTTCGGTCCCAGGCATGGAGGTTGTAGGGAAAATGTTGCCCAGGTTTGGGTATTGGGTAGAATACTGGTATTGTATTTCAAAAATAGACTCAGGTCCGTTATGATTAGTTGTTTGCCATATATTACCAAAAAACGTTTCCAGGTTGTATTCACCAGAGCTGATGATCTGGCCGGTCAGATTTTGAGCTCCTGCCCAATCTTCGGTATACAGGTCGATCTTGGCCAACAGTGCTTGCGCTGCTCCCTTTGATACGCGGAACTTATCTGTGGCGCTATACTGGGATTTATTCGGTAAAATGCCAATAGCACTATTAAGATCTTGTTTAATGAAATCGTACACATCTGCGGCGCTGGTCCTGCTGTAGGTATTTTCCTGAGGGCCCAGTGTCTTAGTGATCAGCGGAATCCCGCCCCAGTTTCTTACCAGCTCAAAATATTGGAAAGCCCGCAGAAACTTGATCTCGGCGATAAGCTTCTGTTTGGTAGCGTCGTCAATCTGCGATTTCTGAATGCCTTCAATGGTAGCATTGAAAATATAAATGCTTTTGTAGATTTCGATCCAGTGTGCCTCAATACGATCATTTTCGGCATTTAATGTGTAATGCGCGGCCTGTACCGCCGTGCCTTGCCCTCCGTTGATACCGATCCACTCATTGTCGGAGGCGGCCTCGCCGCCTACTTGCTTCCACCATTGTGTCTGCCACCAGTCGTCAAAGTCAATGTATTTGTAGCACGCAATCGTTGCGCCACTGGCTTCATCAACTGTATTATAAAAAGTATTGGCCTGTATAGCGTTACCATAAGGTTCTTGATCCAGGAAAGTCTTTTTGCAAGCGCTCATGCCGGCAATAACCAGTACGAGCAATATATATTTCAAGTGTTTCATTGTTGTTTACTGCTAAGTCTTAAAAATTCGCGTTAAATCCGATATTGAAGAATTTGGGGATCGGGTTCTGTCCGTTGTCAATGCCATACCTCAGTACACCCGCAAATGGTACTTCAGGGTTTAATCCGTCATATTTCGTAATGGTGAAGAGGTTTTGAGCAGATACGTAAATCCGCACTTTTGCCCGGCCGCCCAACGCTTTTTCAGGCACGGTGTAACCCAGTTGCAATAACTTATTGCGTACATAGGTGCCATCTTTGATAAAGAAACTGGAGTTTTTAGAGAAATTGCCGTTTGGATCACTCAAACTCAGCACAGGATAACTGTTCGTGCTGCCCGGACCTGTCCAAAATTTATTTTCTTTACCGCTGATGAAGTTATACCCGTAGATGGGGTTCATCCTTACCAGGTAATCATCAGCTACCTTATTGCCAAAGGACCCATAAAATTCCATACGGAAATCAAAGCCACGGTAAGAAGCCTGAAGGTTTAAGCCCGATGATAATTTAGGATATGGATTTCCGATCGACGTCCGGTCGTTTAAGTCAATGGTATTATCGCCGTTAACGTTCGCGTACATAAAATCGCCGGGCCTCGCATTAGGCTGCAATACAGTGCCGTTAGGGCTTTTATAATTCTGTACGTCCTGGGCTGTTTGGAAAACACCGAGTACCTTATAACCGTAATAGCCGCCTAAAATATCACCTGCAGCGGTTTTGGTCCTCCGGGTAGACTGAAATACGTCGTTGGATATTTCGTCATACAGGATCTGTCCCTTCAAGTCAACCGCTTTGGAAATGAAATGCTGTACTGTAAGACCAACACCGAAAGAAACACCACCGATTTTGTCTTTATAATTGATGGCTGCTTCCCAACCGCTGGTACGCATGGTACCTACGTTAGTATAAACTGTTGGGATATATCCCTGCGGATAGCCCAGCGAGGGTTGTACCGGGAGGTAAAGCAACATATCTTTAGGCGAGCGCCAGTATTTATCAGCAGTTATGGATAATTTATTATTGAAGAAGTCCGCATCAAAGCCGATGGTCACGTCCTGTGTTGTTTCCCATTTGATATTTGGGTCTGGTACATTAGAGGGAACATAACCATAAACCCGGCTGTTTGCGCCATTGATATAATCTGATAAGCCCAGAGTACTTTCGTATGCGCCCGGCGAGCCTGGTAAATTGCCTCCCACACGGCCAAATGATCCGCGCAATTTGAGGTAGTTCAGCCATTTGACGTTCTTCATAAATGACTCGTTTGAAATCACATAAGCACCCGAAACGGTTGGAAAATAACCCCAGCGATTGGCGGGTGATAACATTGATGAACCATCTGCCCGGAAAGAGCCGGCAATGAAATAGGTTTCATTAAAATCATAAGATACGCGGGCAAAGTAAGAGCTCATTTTACCGAAGGGGCCCGCGCCGGGTTGATGAGAGCCGGATCCGTCGGCAAGCGTTGCGCCGGCAGAAATGTAGTGATAAGGCTCCGCATCATAAGGAATATCCTGGCGGTATACGTAAGTGTTATTATACGTGTAATTGTCGGCAGACTGGCCTATCAAAACATTGTAATGATGCTTGTTGATACTACCGATATAATTGATCGTATTATCCAATTGCCAGCGGTAGTTGATCACCGAGTTTTGGGATGCTCCTGATATATCACTGCGGTCTTGCGGATCGATGTAGTATTTAGGTTGGTAATTAGTCTGGTTTATCGAGTTATAAAAGCCGGAAATACTGCTTCTTAACGTCAGTCCTTTAATTGGTTTGATTTCAAGATAGGAGGAACCCTGTGTGCCGAATAATCGTGATTGGTTAAAATCACGGGCCATGGCAGCCAATGGATTATTGATATTATTAAAATTGGAACGCGTAAACTGGCTGTAAACCGGGTTATAGGCAGTGAAGCTCCAGCTCGGATTGGTTGCTGCATAAGCGTTAACAGCCGTTTGCGTCTCGGCAGCAGATCTGGTTGCCGCTACGTTGGGTGCAATAGACATGATGTTGAACAGGCTTGTGCCGCCACCGTCGCCATATCGCTCCATACGCGGTGCAAGGCTAACACCAAATTTAAATACTTTTGAAATTTCGTAATCGATGTTAAACCTGGTGGTGATTTTTTGATAGTCAGCAGTACCACGCTGTGCGGCAAAGTTGCTGGTTTGATCAAAATACCCGGCGCTTCCGTAAAAGGTGAGCCCGTTTTTTGATCCGGATGCACTGACATTATAGTTATGTGTGTAAGCTTTTTTGGTTGCCTCATTCCACCAATCAGTATTAACACCTGTCACCGCTCCATTGGCCGGAAGGGTCTGGTTGTTATTGGCATAGATCTGGCGGTAATGGCTTACAAACTCGTCTGTCTGTGCAAGTTTCGGGTTCACCCAATAGTTCATGCCCGAAGTTCCGTTAAAATTGATCTGCGTTTTCTCTTTCCCTCTTTTCGTGGTAACCAGCAAAACACCGGCTCCGCCACGGGAACCATAAATAGCAGTAGCTGCCGCATCTTTCAGCACGTCGATCTTGTCAATATCTGACGGGTTAATGTCATTAAGGCCGCCGAATGAGGTGATCACGCCGTCAACAACAATGAGCGGATCACTGGACCCTGTGATTGTGGAGAAGCCCCTGATCAGCAGCTTCGGTTGCGCGCCGGGATTGCCACCCCCCTGAAATACCTGCAGGCCTGGTACTTTACCTTGAATAGCATCTGCAACATTACTGGTGGTGGTAGGGGCAATGTCTTTAGTCCCGACAGAAGACACCGCTGTAGTTACGCTTTTGCGGGTAATGGTTTGGTATCCAATTACCACAGCCTCATTAAGCTGATTGTCGGCAGGGCTAAGTGTTACCTCATAAGTTTCTCTGTCATCCACCGGAACCTCTTTGGCCTGGAAACCAAGGTAAGAGAATACCAGTATGTCACCTTTGCTTGCTCTGATCTGGAACTGACCGGCTGCGTCGGTTACAGAACCGGTTTTTGTGCCCTTAAGCAAAATACTTACGCCAATAAGCGTTTGATGCGTGTTATCTGTTACACGTCCTTTTACGGCTTTGGTTTGGGCGAAAACCAGGCTGCAAAGTGGTAACAATAACACTAATGTTAGTGTAAATTTTGTTCTCATAATTGGGTTATTTTGGGTTATTAAGGATGACAAATCTAATGGCAATCGGATCGTTGAGTATAGACGATATGATGTAATACATGGACAATATTCTGATTGTTGTTGTATTTGGCTGTTTTGCTGCCTATTGGTTAATAAAAACCTATGTCTTTTTTTCGCTATTTGGAGCTATATAGAGTTATTTTATTCTTTTAGTTAAAAAAACGAAAGGCGGGCATTCATAAGTTTGGTTATTCTATATGGATAATTTTACTATTTAATTATAGAGTATGCCAGGGCCTTTCGAATGTGGCATTGCTGATTAAAATGAATGCGTAGTGGCGCATTAAATTATAGGAAGGAGAAAATTGAAGGGAATGAAACAAATGTTAAATGATTTCAGTTCGTCCTGTTTGATAAAAAGCACAAAAGTTTGCCATAAATAGCCGAATCAGGGGTACTCATCAGGCTTGTTTCTTATAAAAGCCTGACCTTATTTTCGCAATGAACGTAAAGTGTTTTAGCGTTCCGGCGATAGTGATATAGTCCATGTTTTTAATTTTTTCATCTATATAGAATGCCCTGTTATTAAATATTTTTGTGAATACCAATGTTGACCGACTAACAATTACAGATTGAAATCAATGAATATCAAATCCTGTCCATATCCTAAAAATGGGGTAGGGCAGTATTTTAAAAGATAATAATTTAATGGATTTATGAAATTCAGCCGTTCAGAAATTTTACTTTTAATGTCAGTATCCGGCATTGATAACGGCTGTGGCAAAACAGTATCTATTCGCCTTTTAACACAGCATGTCTGCATTCGCAAACATGTGTAACCCGCGATAGGATTTAAATAAATCAAATGAACACATATTCAGCAAGTTACAAAAAAGATGGATTTGAAGGTCAGCGAGCGATCGTGATACCCAAAACTATATTACAGCGGTTTTGTGAGGGAAATGCGGCTATACAAGGAGCATTTATAACGGATATTGGATACTATCCCAAGGCAAAATTTCATCGCAGGGAGCGATATACAGGTGCGGGGCAAAATATCCTGATTTACTGCGTTGACGGAAAAGGGATGGTTAAGATAGGCACTCATACTTATGAGATCAAGCCCGGCGACTTTTTTGTTATTCCTCATGGTGTTAAGCACTTTTATGAAACAAATGAAACCAGCCCCTGGACAATTTACTGGTGCCACTTTAAAGGCCCGCAAGCGGATGCTATAACAGAGCAAATTTATGTAAGGGATCAGAGTTTCCGGTACAGCATCGAATTTGACGGTGATCGGATCGCCCTTTTTGACAAGCTTTACGTATTTTTAGAACAGGGTTACAGTACAGAAAATCTTACTTACGTCAATTTACTGTTGCTGCAATATTTAAGTTCTTTTTTGTTTAGGGACAAATATTATAAAACGAATTTAAACACACACTCCCAGCCGCAGGACAGATCTATTTTATTCATGCAGAAGAATCTGGATAAGACCCTAAGTTTAGCTGAGCTCGCGGCCTCGGTAAACCTATCGGTGAGTCATTATTCTGCATTATTTAAGAAAACCACAGGATTTTCTCCTATAGATTATTTTAATCATCTTAAAATACAAAAAGCCTGTCAGTACTTGCAGTTTACTGAATTGAGGATCCGTGAAATAGCTTTTCGCATTGGCATCGACGACCCTCTTTATTTTTCAAGATTGTTTAACAGAACTATGGGATACGGCCCCAAAGAATACCGTAAAAGCCGATCTCCTTCCATTAAATAAGTGCGTTTACCCGCTTTGGGCTGTATTTTTTAAAAATTATGCTTTCTTAACAAACTCTGATTTTAATGCCATAGCGCCAAACCCATCTATCTTACAATCAATGTTATGATCGCTGTCAACCAAACGGATGTTTTTAACCTTGGTCCCGGCTTTTATACTTTGAGAAGAACCACGTACCGGCAGGTTCTTTATGGTAACAACAGTATCCCCGTTCTGGAGAATATTTCCATTGCTATCCTTCACCACAAACAGATCTGAACTTACAGGATTATCTTGCGGGTTCCATTCGTGTCCGCATTCCGGACATATAAGCAGGTTATCCATTTCATAAGCATAGGGAGATTTACATATTGGGCAGGGGGCAAGTTCACTCATCTTTTGTAGTATTGATTTTCATCGGCAAAGATAAAATTTAAAAAGATTTGCATTCGACAATGTTGCATGCATTTTTGTCGAGGCAAACAATTGAAGTAAGGAAGCGGGAGACGGACCTGTCATACTATAACCTATCGGAGTAATTTCGCCGAAACCCTGATATGTGAGATGCTATTTGCCAGTTTTAATATTGACTTAACTATATGACTTAATAGGGTTTCTTAAGATTTATTATTTAGAATTAGATTAAATAAATACTTTCGTGCAAAATTTAATCTGATGAAATCACATGTACCATTACACTTTATTACTACCTGTTTTTTATTATTATCCTGTTTTGCATCAGCTCAAAACGTGAAAATACAAGGTAGCGTCCGCGACTCCGTGTCTGGAGTGGTCTATCCCACAATCAAGTTGAAAACCGCGCAGATAAGCGGTGATGCCAAAGGGCGCTTCACGGCTTTTGTACCGGCAGGACAGCAACTGACAATAGAAATTTCTGCCGTCGGCTATCAGCCCATATTGGTATCACTTCCTGCTTTAACGCGTGACACGGCCATTAACTGGCGTTTACAGCAAGCCAGCCGGGCGCTTGGTGAGGTTGTAATTTCCGCAACCAGAAGACCGGAAAGCCCCTGGAATATTGTATCAACAGTGAGCATCGTTTCAAAAAAGAAACTCGATAATGAGATTGCTGTTAACCCGGACCTGACCAGCATCCTGGCAAACGAGGTACCCGGCTTTGCCCCGACAGCGCAATCGGGCAGTAATGTTGGTCAAAACTTAAGGGGGCGTCCCATGCTGGTTATGATTGATGGTGTGAGCCAGTCGTCACCACTCAGAAATGCTGAGGTGGACCTGCGATCTATTGACCCGTCTGTATTGCAGCAAATTGAAGTCGTAAAAGGGGCAACGGCCATTTACGGTAATGGTGCCGCCGGCGGCCTGGTTAACTATGTAACATTGGTGCCTGATACTTCGGCAAAGTTTGCCGGTAAGACCGACATTTATTTAAACGGCTCACTGGTGAAAGTACGTAATTCGGTAGGCGGTCGCATCAGTCAGATGTTTTATGGCAAAACAGGGAAATTTGATTATGTAGCAAGCGGCATGGCAGAAGAAACCGGAGAATACAAAGATGCCAGGGGCGATGTGGTTGGACCTAACTACAGCCTCGGTGAAACAAACACCTATAATGCCTTTGCTAAACTGGGTTATCAGCCAACGCGTAACCAGCGCTTGCAATTGGTATATAACTATTATAGCAGCTTACAAAACAGCAACTTTACGCTGGTGAACGGCAACCTGGCTACAGGTCAGAAAGCTACCGGTGTACTTGGTAAACCGGCGGGCATTCCTACCGGGGCGGCTTACAATCATAACCTGCATTTATCTTACAAGGTTGACAATCTTTTCGCTCATACGAGCCTAAACGCGGACGCTTATTATGAAAAACGCCAGGATGTTTTTTATGTGTCGTTAGGCCGCTTTGATGGCGGAGACGGTCAGTCATTAGCACATAATGATAAAAAAGGCATACGATTATTCCTCCAAACTCCACTGGTCAGCCGTCCGTTGCTGAACGCTAACCTGTCTTATGGTATAGATTTGCTGAAAGACAAAACCTCACAACCGCTGGTAGACGGCCGTGTTTGGGTACCGACCATGGACATGACCAACCTGGCGCCATTTGCGCAAGCTGACCTAATGATCATTCGGGATCTGGTGTTCAAAACAGGGTTCAGGTATGAGCGTGTAAATATTGATGTTGACAATTATCGTACCTTACGCATCACCAATGCAAGCGGTTCTACGGTAACTCCATCATTTGATGTAACAGGCGGCGCGTTGAAATATAATACCGCTTTGTTTAATGCCGGTTTAAAGTATAATCGTTTTGGGCTGTTCAGCCCTTATGTAAGTTTCTCCCAGGGTTTTTCTGTAATGGACATCGGTTTGGCTTTACGCGATGCCAGGGTGAATAGTATTAATAAGATCAATACCGATGCTATTAAAGTGAATAATTATGAGGCGGGCTTTGAAAGCCGTTATCAAAATCTGGTATTTTCAGCCTCAGCCTATCAAAGCACCTCTAAGTTGGGAATTGAGGTATTATATGATCCGGCCACCGGCTTATTTAATACCGCGCGCAGCCCTGAAAAAATTTACGGTTTTGAATTAGCTGCCAGCTACATATTTAGCCGCCGGTTAACTGTAGGCGGTAGTTACAGTTATACAGAAGGAAAAAGGGATGTTAACCAAAACGGGAAATACGATGACCCGCAAGATGCCTATCTGAATGGCAGGCGCATTTCTGCTCCTAAGATTACCGGTAATGTTACCTATTCACCAATCCGGGTGGTGGACATAACCTTGAATTATACAGGAATTGGCAACCGCAACCGTTTCGCAAAAAATGCTGCCGGTATCTACAATGGCAATGAAGGAGCTGTAAAAGCCTATAACCTGTTTAACCTGGCTGCCGGGTATAAAGTGAATAAGAATACCCGGTTAAGCCTGGGCATTGAAAACCTGTTTAATGAAGACTATTTTCCTGCACGTGCGCAATGGTTCATGCAACCGGGATTCTATTCAAAAGGTCGGGGCGCGGCGTTTAACTTTGGTATATCAGTAAGATATTAAAGACAGGCTGATCAGCACATCCATGGTACAGGCGGTGAGTGCAGCGTAGCCTTGGCAGAAACAAATAGGAGGCACAAGGCATTTTTTCAATACAGGATGTGGAGATTAAACCTAATTCATTTTTAATGCTTCATAAAAGCTTTCTGAATTGAAAAGGTATATCCTGAAACAGAAACAACCACATAAACAGAGCAATGCTTTTTATGTGGTTGTTAAATCGGTTGAGCTAATGGGATATAAATAGTCCGTGCTGATGAAAATTAGAAATACCGTGGAGGGAAAGCGCAGTTTTTATTTTTTAATTACGGACCACTGCCGATTGTTTAACAACCTGATATATATGCCTTCAGAAATTGAGCTTCGCCAACTTACGAGGCTTAAAAAAATGATTAAGAGGCCCATAACCCTCGCCGGTCTTTACATTCTGCCCTTCTTTGATGGCTATGTTAACGTAAACCCCGGCCGAAGCAATGGCTTCGGTTATGGATTGCCCTCGTGCTATATAAGCTGCGATAGCTGAAGCCAGTGTACAACCTGTTCCGTGTGTGTTTAAGGAGTTTATAAAAGGGTAAGCGAAAGTTTTTCTTACACCTTGCCGATCAGCATATACGTTGTAGAGGTCAAGCCCATCTAAGTGGCCGCCTTTTACAAGAACGGCCTGGCTACCTAAATCTAACAATGCTTCTGCGGCGTTTATCATATCATCAACATTGCCGGCATGTTTGCCCGTTAGTTGAGTTGTTTCATTCAGGTTTGGCGTGAGCAGGGTTACCATTGGAAAAAGTAGCTCCTTCATGGCAAGCAATGCTTCGTTATTTGCCAGTTGTTTTCCGCTGCTTGAGCTGATAACTGGGTCGAGGATGATGGGTGGCGGCTCGTGTTTTTTTAAAGCATCGGTTACCGCCTGCACAGTTTCCGCATTTGGCAGCATCCCGATTTTCACCGCCAAAGGCCGGATATCGCTCATTACTGCGCTGATCTGATTTTGCACCATTGCCGGTGGTACAACGTGAATATCAGTTACCCCCAGGGTATTTTGCGCGGTAATGGCGGTAATGGCTGAGGTGCCGTAACAACCCAGGGCGGCAAAGGTCTTCAAGTCGGCCTGAATGCCCGCACCGCCGCCGCTATCGGAGCCGGCGATGGTTAATACCGAACAATATTGATAATACTGCATCATTTCGTTTTAAAAATTAAAGGCGTTAATGCCCCCTTTTAAACTGAAGGCTGCTATCCCCGAAAAAGACCTGGTTTGCTGAGCCGCAATTTTACTGCGTTGGCCGGTTTGGCAAATAAATACCAGCTTTTTACCGCCTGGAAAAATATTAGCGTGTTCTTCCAGCTCATAAAGCGGGATATTTATTCCTCCTATATTTTCATCGTCAAATTCATAAGTTTCACGCACATCAACCAGGTAAATTTCGTCGGGTGTTTCCGCTTGCCATTTTTTAAAGGTGTCGGCGTCGATTTCATTTACAACCCTATCACTTTCAACTGGCTGAGAGGTGGTAACCGGGAGTGAAGGCGTTGCGGCAGAAATTTTGAAAACACTGATGCTGTTGTCAAGCGCATTCAGGGTTAATAGTTTGCCAGATAATAGCTCCCCAATACCGCAAATCAACTTAATGGTTTCGTTGGCCATATAAGTACCTATTATACCGGGTAACACGCCAATAACACCAATTTCGGCACAGTTGGGCACTTCATTTTCGGGTGGCGCTTCAGGAAATAGGTCACGATAGCCGGGGCCTCCCTGATGGTTAAACACAGATACCTGTCCCTCAAATTTAAATATTGAGCCAAATACCAGCGGTTTACCAAGGGCGGCGCAGGTATCGTTTACCAGGTAGCGGGTGGCAAAGTTATCAGAGCCATCTATCACCACATCAAAATTGCTTATCAGTTGTTGCGCATTGGCAGCAATAATCCTTTCGGTATAAGCTATCAGCTCCACAAAGGGGTTAAGCTGGTTTAGTTTTTGTTTGGCTATCAAAGCCTTTGGCTGGTCAATATCAGCGGGAGCATATAATATTTGCCGGTGCAGGTTGCTGATATCAACCACGTCATCATCCACAATACCAATGGTGCCCACACCGGCTGCAACCAGGTATTGCAAAACCGGGCAACCTAAGCCGCCGGCACCTATCATCAACACCCGGGCGGCTTTTAGTTTTTCTTGTCCGCGCAGGCCCAGCTCGGGCAATATCATTTGCCGGTTGTATCTTTTCAGTTCTTCACGTTCCAGCATATCCTTAGGTTAAACAGTTGTCCCAATCTTTCCAAACCGCCTCGTAACCCTGTTGGGCAATGATCTCTGCAATTTCCGCAGGACTGCGCTCGTCGGAAATTTCGAACTGCTCCAGCGACTCAGGTTCAACAGCATATCCGCCCGGGTTGGTTTTTGAACCGGCGCTTATAGAGGTGATACCCAGCTTGATGATATTATTGCGAAAGTTGGCAGATTCGCGCGTAGATATCGAAAGTTCAACCTCTTCGTTAAACAAACGATAAGCGCAGATCAGTTGTACCAGTTCGCGGTCATTCATTTCCACCTTTGGCTCGAGGCCGCCGCTAAAAGGCCTTAGCCGCGGGAATGAAAGGCTGTATTTAGTTTGCCAGTATTTTTTTTCGAGGTAATTAAGGTGCATTGCGGTAAAAAAACAATCGGTGCGCCAGTCTTCCAAACCTATTAACACGCCCAGTCCCATTTTATGGATCCCGGCCAGGCCCAACCTGTCGGGCGTTTCCACCCGGTATTTAAAGTTTGATTTTTTGCCTTTGGGGTGGTGTTTTTTGTAATCCTCTTTATGATAAGTTTCCTGGTATACCAGCACGGTATTGAGGCCATAAGGCGTTAGCTGTTGATAGTCTTCCAGATCCATCGGTTGCACCTCCATCGAGATATGGGCAAAATGCGGCCTGATCAGTTCGAGCACTTTTTTAAAATAATCAACATGCACATTCACGTTGTCCTCGCCGGTTACCAGTAAAACATGCTCGTAGCCCATCTCTTTAATAACGGCCACTTCCTGCATAATTTCCATTGGCGAAAGCGTTTTGCGTTTTACCTTGTTATCGTAACTAAAGCCGCAATAGGTACAGATGTTGCTGCATTCGTTGGATAGATAAAGCGGCACGTACATCTGCAGCACCTTGCCAAAACGTTTCAGGGTCAGGCGCTGACTAATCTGCGCCATTCGCTCCAGGTAGGGGGCTGCAGCAGGTGATACCAGGGCTTTAAAATCCTCCAATGTTCGTTTATCTGCGGCCAGGGCGCGTTCAACATCCGCGCTGGTTTTAGCGTAGATACTGGCTTTGGTATCATCCCAGTTATAGGTTTCAAAAATGTCGTTAAAACTACTCATCTAAAAATGAAGTTAGTGGGCTACTTGCCATAGCATGTGATACAGGTTGTGCCAGTTTTGCTTCAAAGGCCATCCGGCCGGCTTCAACGGCCAGTTTAAATGCTTCGGCCATTTGTACAGGATTGCTTGATACCGCTATGGCTGTATTTACCAGTACGGCGTCGGCGCCTATTTCAAGCGCTTTGGCAGCATCCGACGGAGCGCCTATACCTGCATCAACAATAACCGGCACACTGCTTTGGCTGATGATGATCTCTAAAAAATCGATGGTTTTAAGGCCCTTATTACTACCTATAGGTGAGCCTAAAGGCATTACAGCCGCAGTACCGGCTTCTTCAAGCCTTTTACATAATACGGGGTCGGCATGGATATAGGGCAATACTATGAAACCCAGTTTCGCCAGTTCTTCGGTGGCTTTTAGGGTTTCTATAGGGTCGGGCATCAGGTATTTGGGATCGGGATGGATCTCCAACTTTATCCAGTTGGTTTCCAGCGCTTCGCGGGCGAGTTGGGCCGCAAACACAGCCTCTTTAGCATTCCGTACGCCTGAGGTATTAGGCAGCAGGTTAATATGCGGATATTTTAAACGCAGCAATAAATCGTCGTTGTCGTTGTTTTTTACATCAACACGTTTCAGGGCTACGGTTACCAGTTCAGAGCCTGAGGCCAGCAAAGCCTCCTCCATCATGACAGGCGAGTTAAATTTGCCGGTGCCTGTAAATAAGCGCGACTGAAAAGTTTTATCAGCGATGGTTAACATAGTGTTGATTTTAAGCTTCGTTAAACGAAGGTTGATTTAAATGATGGTATATTTCCGAAACCACTTGCCTGGCGTTGGTGGCGTGGGTGATGGCGCCGGACAGCGCAACACCGTATACGCCGCTTTGTATGATCAGCGGTATATCGGCCGGCACAATGCCGCCGATGCCAATTACCGGGATACTCATATTTGCAAAACGCATCTGATCCATAATATCCCGATAACCGTCCAGCCCCAGAATAGGGCTCAGCTTTTGTTTGGTAGTTGTAAAACGGTAAGGGCCAAGGCCGATATAGTCGGCGCCCTCGGCAACGCGCTGTTTTACATGCGCAAATGTATTGGCCGTACCACCGATGATCATATCATGGCCAACAATCTGACGTGCCTGTTGTATGGGCATATCCTGTAAACCCAGGTGCAGCCCATGGGCACCCGCCTTTTTTGCGATTTCAGGATGGTCGTTCACTATTAATCTGGCACCGTACCCGTCACAAAGTTTAACGGCCTCGATGGCATATTGCAGAATGATATCTTCCGGTTGATCTTTAACCCTTAGCTGTACCCATTTACAACCGGCATCCAAAGCGGCTTTGATAGCGCCGGCATGTGTGCCGTTTTGCGGCTGTTGAGAGATATAATGCAGTTTATCAATCATGGATTTAATTGTTCGGTTTGTTTTTTAATGCTTATAAAATTGGAAACAGCCTGCTTGGGATCTTGCCAGATAGCACCTAAAACCGCCGCTCCGTCAAAATTCATCTTTTTTAGTAGGGTTAAATTAGATACATCCACGCCGCCAAGCGCTATTATTTTTGGTCCGGACTTATTACTGTCTAAACAAAAACCGGCAGGCAGCATGCTTTGATAACCCGGTTTGGATATGCTATTGAACACCGGGCTTAAAAACGTGTACTCAAAATGTTTTAGTGAAGATGTGTCGCTAACATCATGTATCGAAGTACTCAACCGGTAGCCCTCTTTAAGCTGAATGTTTAACTTCAGTTGGTCGCTTTTGATACGATTCTTTTCGGGATAATGTAAATAGTGCATCTCAAAAACTTTGGCCAGCCTATGATGCTGATGACAAACTATAGCATGATGATAAGCAGGGTCAACCTTCGTAATCAGATTGGTACATTGATCGATATCCCAACCTGGTTTGCGCAGGTGGAAACGCTGTAAACCGGCCCCGAACAAGCGGTTGATTATTTGTGCTTCATCCGTCACAGTATCCGGGGCCGATATCACGATCAATTCCATTACAGGTATATTTCGCTGCCTTTTTCGGCAAACTCCTTCGATTTTTGTTCCATGCCCCTGGTTAGCGCGTCGACTTCGTTAACACCGTTCTCTTTGGCAAAGTCGCGTACATCCTGGGTTATTTTCATCGAGCAGAAGTTCGGTCCGCACATCGAGCAAAAGTGCGCGATCTTGGCCCCCTCGGCAGGCAAGGTTTCATCATGAAATTCTTTAGCCGTATCCGGATCTAACGACAGGTTAAACTGATCTTCCCACCTGAACTCGAACCGTGCTTTGCTCAATGCATTGTCGCGATATTGCGCACCGGGATGACCTTTGGCTAAGTCGGCAGCGTGGGCAGCAATTTTGTACGTGATCACGCCATCTTTAACATCCTTTTTGTTGGGCAAACCCAGGTGTTCTTTAGGGGTCACATAGCACAACATAGCGGTACCGAACCAACCGATCATGGCAGCGCCGATAGCCGAAGTAATATGATCATAACCCGGAGCGATATCGGTAGTTAATGGCCCTAAAGTGTAAAAAGGCGCTTCAGAACAATGCTTTAATTGTTTCTCCATGTTCTCTTTGATGAGGTGCATGGGTACGTGGCCGGGGCCTTCAATAATGGTTTGCACATCGTGCTTCCAGGCTATTTTGGTCAGTTCGCCCAGTGTTTCCAGCTCGCCAAACTGCGCGGCGTCGTTGGCATCGGCAATACAGCCGGGGCGCAAGCCATCGCCTAACGAGAAGGCGACATCATACGCTTTCATGATCTCGCAGATCTCTTCAAAATGCGTATATAAGAAATTCTCTTTATGATGGGCCAGGCACCATTTGGCCATGATAGAACCACCGCGCGATACGATGCCCGTAATACGTTTGGCCGTTAAAGGCACATAGCGCAGTAAAACGCCAGCATGAATGGTGAAATAATCAACACCCTGCTCTGCCTGTTCTATCAACGTATCCCTGAACAGTTCCCAGGTAAGGTCTTCGGCTTTGCCGTTCACTTTTTCGAGCGCCTGGTAAATAGGCACGGTACCTATGGGTACAGGTGTGTTGCGGATGATCCATTCGCGGGTTTCGTGAATGTTTTTACCTGTCGAGAGGTCCATAATGGTATCGGCGCCCCAGCGGCATGCCCAAACGGCTTTTTCTACTTCTTCTTCAATACTCGAGGTAACTGCCGAGTTGCCAATATTGGCGTTGATCTTAACCAAAAAATTACGGCCAATGATCATCGGTTCACTTTCGGGGTGATTGATATTTGATGGGATAACAGCCCGACCGGCGGCTACCTCTTGTCTTACAAATTCGGGCGTAATGTAACCTTTGGGCGTATTGGCGCCAAAGCTATGGCCCTGGTGCTGTTGGCTCATTACATCATATTGCCCGTTCAATTGTTCTTTCAGCAGATCGATGCGTTGGTTTTCGCGTATGGCGATATACTCCATTTCGGGTGTAATGATGCCCTTTTTAGCGTAATGCAGTTGCGATACATTCATGCCTGCTTTGGCGCGGAAAGGTTTACTGTGATAGCCAAACCTTAAATGATCAAGCTCTTTACTGTTTAAGCGTTCGCGGCCATATGCCGATGATATGCTATCCAGCAGCTCAACATCACCACGCGAAGTGATCCAGTTTTCGCGCAGGCGGGGTAATCCTTTTTTTACGTCTATGGCTATGTTTGGATCGGTATAAGGGCCGCTGGTATCGTAAACAGTTACCGGGGCGTTGGGCTCGGTTTCGCCAAAACGGCCATGTAGTTTGGTGTCGTTCAGGCTTATTTCGCGCATGGCCACGTCAATGTCGTGCAATTGTCCTTTAACGTAAATCTTACGCGACGCCGGAAACGGTGTTTGCGTGATGGCTTGTGCTGTAGGTGTTTTTTCTGTTTTCATAAAAGGCTATTGGGTGTTTATCCTCCCTGGGTGGCTTTAATAATGATGATTTTATCGCCCCGATTGAGCTTGTGGTTTTCCCATTGGGTTTTGGGAACAATAGCTTCGTTGATGGCAATGGCCAGCCCCCGGTCAGGGTGCTGCAAGACATCAGCGAGCAAAGCCCGCACATTGCAGTTATCAGGCACAATAAAATTTTGTTGATTAACGGTTACTTCCATTACGTTGCATTAAAATTTCAACTGTAGGAATGTCCCCGTATTAGGAAAGAAAAAACAACACCAATAGTGTCGTCGTCACTTTTCCCTTCGCCAGCATTACCCGGATCAGGTTCAAAGGGTATTATCTCAGTCCGTCAGGACACCCCTAAAGTTGCAGTAAAGCTAAAGGAATAAAATTGATTAATCCAAATCAATTTTATGTTAAGACTGTCTGCTTACTACTGATGGTAATTTGTTTTAACGTGTAAGTGTGTTGAATGTCAAACGATTGAATGGTATTAATACTGGCGAAAATAATTTGAAAGCATCAGGCAAATTATCGTCAGCTTAACTCAAAATCCATAAAATAATAAACTACTTTCAACCTGATGTCAAATAATTGTTAATCGGCAAAATCGGGCCTGTCAATAAAAATAAGTATCTTATCTTAGCTGCAACTGAAGTATGAATGCATTAGTTGAATTAGTACAAACCTATGGGCTCTGGCTGGTATTTTTGATCACTCTTTTACAGAGTGTTGGATTGCCGCTGCCTGCATTTGCAGTATTGATTGTTACTACCGCTGTAACACCTGCAACCGAAGCTAATATCATCATACTCATTTTAACCGGATCACTGGGTACCTTAGCAGGCGACCTCATATTATATTTTGCCGGGAAGAGATACGGAACGGGGATCCTTGGGAAATTATGTAAAATTTCCATGTCACCGGATACCTGTGTTCGCAGCACCGGCGATATTTTTGAACGCTACGGCGCCCCGGCTTTAACCATTGTTAAATTTATTCCGGGGTTGTCAACACTGGCACCTGTTGTTGCCGGGGTTTATGCAATGCGGGTAACATTATTTGTGTTTTTTTCATCCATCGCAGCACTTATCTATCTCGGCGCGGCAGTGACGCTGGGCGCAGTTTTTCGGCATCAGGTTGGCGGTTTGATCTCTGCATTAAGTGATTATGGTAAGATGGGCGGTCTGTTTGTCGTCGTTTTATTTGGCTTATACCTTTTGTTCAAATGGCTGCGTCGTTATCGCCTTATCAGGCAGTTTGAAACGGATAGGTTAACTGTGAATGATTTGATAGAACTGATTGACGGAGAATCGAACCCTGTGATACTTGATGCACGTCCGATAGATCAGCGCACAAGAAATGGATTTATACCGGGCTCAGTCCCCATAGACGAAAACAGTTTTAATGATATTGCCGACCGATATGCCGGGCATAAGGAGATTGTTATTTATTGTTCGTGCCCGAATGAAATAACCGCTGCAAGATATGCAGAGAAATTGCGTAAAGTTGGCCTGAAGCGCATCCGGCCTTTAGTAGGAGGGATTGATGCATGGGCCCAATCAGGCCAGCAGGTTACATTTCTTTGAAGCCTATTCAAATTCAATTGTTTAATGTAGAGACGCATCATATGCGTCTTCCGCATACAGATGCCTGATGTTCATGAACTGTAAAGCAGCCTGGCCTAAGGGAGACGCATGTGATGCGTCTCTACATTAAAGCCATATCAGCGCTTGTTGCAAACGACCGCAAGATTAAAGCAATAAGCCCCCGCTAAATCTCCCCCGGAAGGGGAGACTTTTTTGATCGCATTTTTTTAAGCCCTCCCTTTCGGAGAGGTTTGGGTGGGGTTTTTACCCATTTCCTACACGCTGCATTTCATCGGCTGCACCAGTGTCGCGCTTGGCCGTTTTGAATGTTTTGCCGAAACGATAGGTGAAGGCGAGCACCACTACGCGGCTATCGCGCTTAATCTTAAAATACTCGGTGGCGTTGGGGAACTGCGTTAAGCCTTCCATGGCATTGGTATAGAATATATCGCGCATGCTCAACTTCAGGGTGGCCTTCTTTTTAAGTACCGACATGCCCAGCCCAGCCGAAAGTTGCCCGGTAGGGTATAGCCGTTCCTGCACATCGTTGCGGGCGCGGGTGGTATAAAAACCCGATACCTCGCCCGTAAAACGCTTGCCCATAGTGAACTGGTTGCTGGCGTTGAGGTTAAGCTGGTTAATATCTGATGTGTAATGATTGCCGTTAAAGCCGCTCAGCTTTTTGTAATTGTACAGTGCCTGTGCTGTTAGCGTCCACCAGTTGGTGGGGGAGGCCGTGACAGCTTCGGATACGCCGATGATATACGTGCGCCCCACGTTGCCCTGTGTATACAGCAAAATGCCCGCAAGGGTAGGGTCGCTCAAAAAGATCTGCGAAAAGTAGTTGTTGATATTGCTGTAAGATACCGTGGTGGTGAGCAGGTTTTTGTATTGATGGCTCAGCTCCAGGTTCCAGCTGTATTGGGGTAAAATATAAGGGTTGCCCGTTTGATAAGTGTACTTGTTAATGATAAAATAAAATGGGTTAAGCGTTTGGTAAACCGGGCGATCAATACGGCGGCTTACCGTTAAAGTAAAGCTATTTGCAGTATCGGCCTGGTAACTGAAATAGCCGCTGGGAAAAAAGCTGCCATAGTTGCGCGAAAAGGCCGAATCTTTTTGCAGCACGTTACCCAGTTGATGGGCGTGATAATCGGTATGCTCATAACGTAAACCTAACTGGTAGGAAATAGCCTTATGCTTGCGCTCCCATTGCGTATATATGGCGTGGATGTTCTCACTGTAAAGGAAATGGTTACTGCGGGTCAGGTCGTCGGTCCATTGGCCCGCATTGAGGTTTTGATAACCGGCGGAATTATCGGTACTGCTGTGTGCCGATTTCCAGCCCGCCTGAAATTGGCCATCGCTGTCGGTTTTAAGCGTATAGTCGGCTTTGCCAGTGAATATGTTGATGCCGGTGGGGATGTTGGCGCGCGTTGATTCGTTATAACCGCCGGAGGTTTGCAGGCGGTTGTTAAAGTTCTGATCGCTGGTAACGTTGTAGTGCAGCCAGTCGGCATCAGCGCTGATGTCCTGGGTTTTGCTGATGGCATGGCGGAGGCTCAGGCTCACCTGGCCGTTTTTAAACCGGCTGTTGTTGGCGTTATCAGTAGCAATGACCGAATCTGCCGCGCCACTTGGGTTAAGCCAGCGCGCCGAAGCCGTATTGTTGCCCTCGCGGTGGATCATGGTTCCGCCAAGTACGATGCCAACCGTTGTTTTAGGCGAAACTTCATAGTCCAGCCCCGCTTTGGCCGTATTGTTCAGCAGCGTGCCGGTGAAGTGCGATGGCTGGTCCAGCGTTGCGGTGGTGGCCCCGTCGGCGCCGGTGTATTTACGCAGCGCGTACAGGTTGGTAAGATACTTCTGCCGGCTGATATTGTAATTAAAGAAAGTGCTGACGCGCCCGGCGCGGTAATTGAGCGTGAGCGTGTTATTGGTTTTGAAGTAAACACCCTGCGCCGCCGTGGCCGTAACCGACCCGTTGAAACCCTTTTGCCGGTTCTTTTTGGTTTTAATGTTGATGATCCCCGCATTGCCGCTGGCATCATACCTGGCCGTAGGGTTGGCAATCAGCTCAATCTGCGCCACCTGGGTGGAGCTCATGCTGCTGAGCAGGTTGTTAAGGTCGGCGCCGGAGAGGTAGGTTGGCTTGCCGTCTATCATCACCAGCACCCCGGGCTTGCCCTGTAAAGAAATGCCGCCATTACGGTCGACCATTACTCCCGGCGATTTCTCCAATACCTCCAGTACCGTGGCGCCCACATTGGTTACCGAGGCATCAACGTTTACGATTACCTTTCCCTGCTTCACTTCTACCGGCGGCGTTTTGGCGGTGATGTTCACCTCTTTCAGTACAGTGCTCAGGGCTTGTATGCGGATGGTATCCTGCTTTATATTCTCCGCAATGGTATAGCTGCGGGTGGTTTGGGGCTGATATCCCGTATAAGTTACCGAGAAGCTGAATGCTCCCTGCGTAATGTTCTGAAACCTGGCCTGGCCGCGGGCGTTAGTTACCATCATACTGGCCTGCTTATTAGCCTGCATCAGTTTAACGGTGGCACCATCGGCGGGCTGGGCATTTTCTTTAACAACTATCAGCGTAAACTGCTGCGCAAAGCCGCCCAGGGGTAACAGGGCCAGTAGAAAGAGTAAAAGTTTACGGGTCATTCAGTCAATTCAAATAATCCCGTAAGATAATCAGGCTGAGGTAGATGTTTGCAATTTAAGGTGCGAAAATATGGGTGAAAATCACTTTTTTATCCCGCTGTTTCAATACGGCGTATTTGAAAGCCATAAACACGCCACGCTTTTTCCCGGCGCTGCATAACCGCGCCGGTTTTGGAACTATTGGGGTTAACGCCTTACGCGGTTTACATTAAAAGCAACCAGGTATTCGTACACCGGTTTGGGTGCAAAACGATCTGACGATATCACTGTTTGTGCCTTCATCACCTGGTTCAATTGCGTTTTTACCAGGGCAAAAGTCGCTTTTAACAGTTCGGGCAGTACGCTTGTCGCTACTGTGGGATAGTACTGTTTCTCAAAAGCTTTTTTCTCAGCGGCGGTAGCCATTTGTACCTCCCAATGCTCGTCGGGTTTAAAACCATTCTCTAAAGCAGTATTACCCAGGTCATAAATATATTCGCTGGCTTTGTAGTGTGCTGTTTGTTTATCGGTCATTCTGATATTTATTTTATGAGGATTTATCTTGTTTATTGTTGCAATGGTTAATTAAGCCTTAGCTCGCTTTAGCGACTTTGACAGCGGTAGGCCCCTTTTGCCCCTGTTCTATTTCAAAGGTAACTTTGTCATTTTCTTTGATGGCAAAAGAAGCCGCGTTGACATGAACAAAAATGCTTTCCTGGGTTTGCAGATCTTTGATGAAACCGAACCCTTTAGATTCATTAAAGAATGTTACTGTGCCTTTTCTTACAATTTCTACTTCAACTTCCTCCTGTTTGGGTGTACCAATGAGGATGTCCTGCGCCAATACCTTTTTTCGGTTACCGGGGTCCTGGGGCACGGAGGTAATGTTGCCGTTTGCGTCAACATAGGCCAGCATATCTTCAAAACCCTGTCCTTTAACAGCGTTGGCTTTGCGATCTTCGGCCTTTTCTTTTTTGTCCTGTTGTTTTTTGAGCTTTTTCTTTTCGCGCTCTTTCTTGTTAAATGTTTCGGTGGATCTACCCATGTTTTTGATTAAGTGTAACAAAAAAGCATCCCCCCGGATGGGAGGATGCTTTTAAAATGATGATATAGTGATTAAGCTATTTTTACATTTACTGCATTCGGACCTTTACGGCCCTCTTCAACGTCATAACTAACGGCGCTGTTCTCACGAACATTGTCAATCAGACCTGTTGAATGAACGAAGATTTCGCTGCCACCATTATTAGGTGTGATAAATCCGAAACCTTTGGCTTCATTAAAAAATTTCACTGTTCCTTGTTGCATTATATTGTTATTAATAAGTGTGCAATATAACTATAATTATTGGTGTATTTTACTATTCGTAAAATTATTTAACATTTATTTAATTTGTCGCTGCGAAAAAGGGCCTGGAGCGCTGTTTAAAGGATGTTTTTGGAGTATCTTCGATTTTCTTGAGAAACCGTTGTTGCTCCTTTTTCATAAAATAGGATGTATACCTGCATGCTGATCGTTTTGCTTTGCATCTGGCGTTGTGATCTCCGCAACCCAGAAAATTGGTTTAAATAAAACTTTATTTACCTGAACGCGGGCCACAAGCGAGGACGCTTGCGGCAGCGGGGGAGGATACTTGCGGCAGCCGGGGTAGTTATTGTTAAGACTTACAAGAGCTAATTAACTCTGGGTTGGTTTAATTAAAGTCATGAGTATGCCATGCAGTTGTCGGCGCTACATATTCGCGTTAGTTGCATTGCAACGGTGGTCTTAGCGGGCGTAAATTACCTACAGGTGTTCTTATACAATTGGTTTATAGATTTTGTTTGTGGAAGATTTTATTTGTTACTTGTTAAGTATTCTTCCATTTTTTTATTTTGTTTTTAATATAAATTACTACTTTTGTTTTAAAATGGAAGATTGTATTAAATATTAACTAAAAATCTTCCAATAGTAAACTAACTATGGATCAAATATTAAAAGACCTTTCAATTGATTTTATTCAATTAGCCAGGACGGCGTTGACAGGTAGGCAGCAGGACGTTCAACTCATCATACATCGAGCCTCAAAGAAGTTTAAGGAATTCAATCCGGAACTAACGGAATCGTTAATTGCCTTGCTGCACGAATCTCCAACAAGAACAACGCCGCTTAGGAAACATGCAGAAACGCCACTTCCCGTTGATTTAGACTCCCGTTTACAGTTGCTAAGATTAGAAAGTAACATTCCAGATCATGAACCTATATTGGCTGACCGTATACAATCTGGCTTGAATCAAGTACTTTCGGAAAGGAGAAATACTAAAGCGCTTTTAAAGCACGGCTTAAATCCAACTAAATCCATTCTTTTTAACGGGCCTCCGGGCGTGGGGAAAACCATGGCTGCGAAATGGATCGCAGCCAAATTAAATAAACCATTACTTATACTGGATCTTGCTGCGGTGATGAGTAGCTTTTTAGGCAGGACTGGTAATAATATACGTTTCGTTTTAGATTATGCCAAAAATACCGATTGTATATTGCTGCTTGACGAATTGGATGCAATAGCAAAACGCAGGGATGATAGTACTGAAATCGGTGAGTTGAAGCGCCTTGTAACGGTGTTATTGCAGGAAATTGATGATTGGCCTTCTACTGGTTTGCTGATTGCCGCGACGAACCATCCCGATCTCTTAGACCCCGCTGTATGGAGACGGTTTGAAATGGTTCTCAATTTTGATAATCCAAGTACAGAACAAATTGAACAACAAGTGAACGTCCTCTTACGCGATTATTTAAAACAAACAGATGAATGGAGCAAAATTTTATCACACGTATTTTTCGGTTCATCCTTTAGTGAAATTGAGAGGCAGATAAACCAATTAAGAAGGAGTGCTGCTGTTGAGGGAGCTTCCTTAGATACCAAATTGGAACAACTCGTCACATTAGGTAGTGATATGACCAAGGATCAGAAGATTGAACTTGCCCGTGCTTTATATGACAGTGGTATTGTGTCACAGCGTAGAGCTCAACAGCTTACCGGCGTTGCGAGGGAGACAATTAGAAAAAATATAAAAAAAATTAAAAATTAATAGAGCATAATATGGCAAAGATCAATTTTCTTTTAGGTAAAGGCGAACGTTTAACCGAAGATGTTAAAGTAATCAGCGGAGGTGGCCCTAAAGCCGCGCCGTACACTTTTTTGGAAGCAAAAACCCGGCTCCAACCCATGCTTCAGGACGTTGCCGGAAAGATAGCTGATCTGCCAGACGATGCCTGCCCCAATGATTATGCGGTAGCGACGATAACACTTAACCCTGAATACATTGCAAAATCCTATCATCCAGCAGAACTTCTCCGCGCTGTTGGTCTTGTGGCTGTGGGAAGCAAACCAAGACAGGTAGTGCCTGCAAAGCGTAGCAAAGGTAGAGAACCGGAGAAGTCCCTGACTACCGAGCTTTTTGTGTATGGCAAGCGTCAGGCCTTTCGCAAATGGGCAACGGAGTTTTCAGGTTGGAGTGAATACCAAGATGGCGCTTCCCAAATCATTGAGATCGAAGAAATTTCTTTTCCTGAACCAGCAAATAAGATTAAAGATTTTGAAGACGGCGGAACAAAGATCGTTTTTGAGGTAGTATTACACATGAACGAAGCAATATCGGAAAGTTTTCAATTGGGTAATTTTAGAAAATACCTGAATAACCTAAATATTAATCCCAGCTTTGAAAGGAGATTTTACGCCGGTGGTTTATGTTTTCTGGAGATCGAGGCTCCAGCTCCCTTGGCGGAAAGAGTAGCTGAATATAGCCTGATCCGTGTAATGAGAAAGATGCCCGAACTGCGTTTACTTCGTCCTACTATCAGGGCTTCAAGTACAGAAAACCGTGTATCAGTGAGCATGCCGAAGGTCGCGCCTTTAGACACCAACATTAAAGTTGCTATTTTTGACGGTGGTATCCCTAACGACCATGAACTCTGTGAATGGGCGACCCCTTATGAATATCCGGGTATGTTGCCAGCATCTGATGAACTATTGGCACATGGCGTAGGTGTAACCTCAGCGTTTCTTTTTGGCCATATTGACCCGAAAAAACCACTGCCACAGCCTTATTCTTACGTCGATCATTATCGTGTGCTCGATGATACTCCCGGCCAAAATCCTTATGAATTATATGAGGTGCTTAATCGTATTGATAATATTCTTACCACTAACCGATATGAATTTATCAATTTGAGTTTAGGTCCATGCGTACCTATAGATGATGATGAGGTACATGCCTGGACCGCAGTACTCGATGGTTATCTTGCTGATGGGGAAACGTTGGCGACTATAGCCGTCGGTAATGATGGCGAAGGAGACCCATTGATCAAAGCAAATCGGGTTCAGGTGCCGTCCGATTGTGTAAATGCGATAGCGGTCGGCGCTTGCGATGTTCCAGATGCTAACTGGCAACGGGCATCTTATAGCTCTGTCGGCCCTGGCAGAAGTCCGGGCCTGATCAAACCAGACCTCGTTGACTTTGGTGGTTCCATACAGCGCCCTTTTCTGACTTTAGACCATGTAGATGGCCTGAAATTAGTACCAACCGGCGGCACAAGCTTTTCTTCACCTGCCACCTTGCGTTTAGGTACCGGTGTAAGGGCGCATTTCGGAAATTCGTTGAACGCCCTGGCGATTAAAACATTGTTGATCCATTCTGCGGAACGCTCCGATCTGCACATGTATGAGGTGGGTTGGGGACGTATTGCCCGTCAATTGGATGATATTGTTGTTTGTGAGAATCATGTAATGCGGGTTGTATTTCAGGGTAGTATTAGTGCCTCTAAATATGTAAGAGTACCAATACCGCTGCCGCCAGGTGCTTTATCGGGGATGGTTACCATAAAAGCAACGCTTTGTTATGCCACGGATGTCGATCCGCATCACCCTGGTAATTACACCCGAAGTGGTTTAGAAGTAACTTTTCGGCCTAATAAAGATAACCGGAGAAAAGTTCAGGAGGGGGAGAATGAGCCAATGCACGCAATTAGCAAGGCTTTTTTTGGGAATACCTCCAAAGCGGCTCAAACAGAAGATGAGTTGCGCAGAGATGCCTGGAAATGGGAGAATTGCATGCATGCAGTGAATCGTTTTAGGGGTACTGGGCTTAATGAACCAGTATTTGACATTCATTATAATGCAAGAGCAGAGGGACACAACGATACAAGGAATCAGGTATTGCAATATGCTTTAGTTATCACTGTCGAAGCCCCCAAAGTTGCTGATCTATACGATCAGGTTGTCCGTAGGTACGCAACACAACTGGAACAGTTACAACCAGTAATTGATATACCATTACAGATTAGAAGATCGTAATATTAAAAGATGAAGAGGGCCAGACTGCTAAGTCGGGACTTCTTGTATAATATTTTATAGCAATCCTTTTTAACAGCCCCTAACCGGTGCGAGTATGCAGTGTTGAATGCTATAAGCGCTGCATACTTGCGCCGGTTATAGGCCAGTAGCGAGGCCATTTCCCAATAGCAAATAATACGCTATTGCGAATAATTTTACTTCCCCCCAATCCCGCTAATAATCCGCTCAATCTGGTTCAACTGTTCTTTACTCAACTGTTTCAGGTTTTCCTGGCTTAATATGGTCTTGTTTATTTGCAGGTAGTTGTTTTGCTCGTTGATAACCGTGTTGGGCTGGCGTTTATTTATAGCGCCAACCGTTTCAAAATAAAGCCGGGCGGCTTTTACATCGCCGTTGCAGGCAAGTTTACAAACGTTGGCCAGTATTTTAGGGACCATATATTTAAACTGTTCCATTTCGGCAAGGTATTGCGGATGTGTTTTATAGCCTGTAAGGTGTTTGGCAACAGTTTGCCGGCTCAGTCCGCACTCCCGCGCTATTACAAATTTAGGGGGCATGGAGCCATTTTGGGCAATCAGCTTTTCGATGGCCCGGCCAATCAATAAGTGGTTTTGTTCCCAGATCTGCTCATTGGTGCATGGCAGCATGATCTCCGCTATTTTATCTATAAACTTGTCCCGTTCTTCATCCGTTAAGCGGTGCAGCATTTCGGTACTAAATTCGGCAATGTAATTGCGTTCAGCATCGTTCAAATCTTCAATATCTGCTAAGGTGATCTTCTGCAGGCCCAATACACGGTCAAGCTTCTCTCTTGAAGGCGTTAAATTTGATAAGGTATTTTCAGGTTCCATCAGGTTTGGCAATCTTTTAAATAAAGATCGGAAATTTATTAGAAAAATGCTAATAGTTTTAGTAAAAATACAGTGTTAACCCGGTGGTTTTGTATATGACTTTGATTATCAGTGTATTAGCTGTAAGGTCACTTCCTGATTGAAAAATAGTGTAACCCCGGTTAATTTTATTTAATTGATTATCAGTTGTTTGTAAGCCGATTTTTGAAATTGTGTTAACCCTGTTAACCCCCCTCTGGTGCTATGGATATACAAGGTAAACCCTTATGGCATCGCGGGCAAATTAACTATTGGTTCAGGCCAGCTGAAGAGGGCAAGCCCATTCGCCCGAAAACTTAAATTAAATGCGAAAAGCCGGGCAACTCCCGACTTTTCGCATTTAATGATATATTTGAATTGAACTTCAGCTCAATGACCTATTTACGCTTCGACAGCCTGATGACGTTGACAGAGTAAGGCTGAAAGGTGTGTTTGAATGACCGGCCGAGTCCCGTTATGGTCGACGTAACCGGCACGATTTTATTAGGCTCGTCAATTGTATTGGTATCTTCCGGTTTATCGCCCTTTAGTATTACCAGGGTGCCATTTGCAGCCACATCTCCGCCTTTCAGGCTGATGGTTATTTCCTGGGCCATATCGTCGGTATTCACCACCTTCAGATATATGTTTTTAGCATCCTGGGTACAAACAAAAAATAACGCCGGACGCTCGGCTTTAGGGCGCCGCGCGTTTGCCGGCCAATGGCTTATGCCGGCGGTGTCTTTAACCGCCGGTTTGCGTAAGGGGGCATTTTCTGCTGTTATTGGCACCACCTTGGTACCAAGGTAGCTGCCGAACATTTTTTGCACATAATAGGATGGGGATCCATAACTTTTAAGGGCAGTATAACCAATCAGATCAGAATCCCATTGCCAGGCTTTAGGCTGGCCATTGCCTGCCTGGTTTACGTTCACAAATAAGGGTGCATAGCATGACCGCTCCACCAGGTCGCTGTTGCGTTCCATCCCGGTCATCCAGGCGGCATCCCCGAGGGCCGCATTCAGGTTAGTGGTAGGCGCGCCTTCGCGGGTGGCCCATTCGCCCACAAATATTTTAGGGCTGGTTGCACGGTTATAACTATCGTACTTCGCCGCGTCTTCTTCCATCTGCCAGGCCGATTGGTAATAATGCTCATCAACCATTTCGGGTTTAACACTGGTCACCTTATCGGGCTTATAACTTTCTATGGTTGAGATACAGCGTAACTGGGGGTATTTAGCTTTTATAGCAGCCTGAAATTGTTTAAAGCGCCCATCGTAACTATGCGACCTGTCGAACCAGTCCTCATTGCCTATCTCTATATCTGTCAGTTTAAAAGGGGCGGGATGGCCGTCGGCCGCCCGTTTTGCACCCCAGTAAGTTTTGGTATCGCCAATACAATACTCAATTTCATCCAGCGCGTCTTTAACATATGGCTCCAATAAAGGCCCCGCATCTATGTGGTCACCACGTAATGAGTAACCGGCGAAAACTGCTAAAAGCGGTTCCATTTTTAAATCTTCACACCACTCTAAAAATTCCAGCAGGCCCATACCGTCGCTTGCCCGGTACCCCCAGCTGCCTGTATGGCCGGGGCGCTGTTCCAGCGGGCCTAAGGTTGTTTTCCATGGGAAGGCATCACCCAGGTACGGCCCCTCTAAAAAGTTGCCTCCCGGAAAGCGAAGAAAAGTAGGCCTCATATCGGCCATCATCTGCATTAAATCAATGCGATTGCCATTTGGCCTGTTTTTATACGTTGGGGGAAATAAGGAAACGAGGTTAAAATAGTAAGTGCCTGTCCGGGTAGATGAAATCACAAAACGCGCGTCGGCAGTAGGTTTAATATTTGCAGCGGTTGTGATGGTTAACTCATGCTTTTTCCAGTAAATGCTTTTTTCGAGGTTGATTGTGCCCCTTGCGTAAGTTGTTTTGCCATCGGTGCTTTCCAAACTAATGTTGATAATACCGGGGCCATCTTCAGTAACCACTGTTGCTGGCGGAGCAGCGTCGGGCCGGTTACCCCGCGGAAAATTGACAGTGCCGGTTTTGATATAAAATGAGCAGCGATAAGTAGTTGACGGTGCAACCGGAATACCCCAAAAGCCATTGTTGGCAATGCCCGCACGGTTACCGTTTGCCTGGCTAACCGTAAGCTTAAGGCAGGTTGTAAGTGCCGCGTTAATAGCATTGCGCCCCTGGTCAAAAGGCACATTGGCCGGATCGGCACCAATCAGTTGTATCGATGCCTTGCTATCGCCATCCTGAACAACGCTCCAGCCATCGGGCTGAGTTGGGTTATCCTTAAAAACCCGGTTACGGATCAGCTCGGCATACAAACCTCCGTCATAGGAATGATTGATCTCCTCGGTCATAAGTCCGTAAAGCTTCGGACTTACGTTCACACCTTTGGTAAGATCCAGGTTGAGGCGGGTTTGCGCCTGTAAACCACCGAATGCACTTAAGCATAAAGCAGATAAGAATAATAGCTTTTTTGTCATTGTTGGTATTCCTTAATTATTCTGAAATGGTGACCAGGCTGATGCATCACTATTTTATTGTGTATTACTGATATGGAAAAAATCAAAATCAACATAACCGCCCGACTGCCTGGTTGCATAGTTAAACAGGCCAAAGCGATATCCCATAAAATGGGGGAGCGTATAAACCATTTGCAGCGGTGTGCCAATAGGTTCCCATTTGCGCCCGTCGAGACTATAAAAAAAGTAGGCTTTGTCTGCCCTGTTAGTAAAATCGCAGCTTGCTTTAAGGTAAATGGTTGTTTGCTTTAGAGGTATACTGGCCGCTTCAATAGCCGATCCGGATTGCGCGCTGATCATAACTATTTGTTTAGAGCCATGATCTGATTTTACACCAACGAAGCCGTACTTTTTTTGCAGTAAAACCAGCCCTGCAAAATCTCCATCCTTGATGTTGGAAACATCAATTAAAGTTATTCCTGAACATTGGGGGCCAATAGTGCGCTGCGTTAAGGTGTTACGTGCCGATAGTACCGTGCTGTCCATTCGCCCGGTGGTTAATCTCAGGTAGCCGGGCCGCTTTTTTAACGACCATAACTGATCGTCCGGATTGTGGTTCCATTGCCATACCAAAGGCAGCACTGGCTCGCCGTTTTTACGGCTAAATTCATCCGGGGATACAAGGCCCGGTATCAGGCTTTTATTCGTGGGTAAATCCAGCGTATCTGGTGCCTTGTGATCAACACCCAATACAGGCCATCCATCTGTCCAGGTAACCGGTACCAGGTATGGCACCCTGCCAACGGCACCAAAATCACGGAATAAATAGGCATACCAATCGCCTTTAGGGGTATTGATAAGCCCGCCCTGGGCCACGCCTTTATCCTGAAGCCCTACCTGCCCTTCATAAGGACCGGTCAACTTGTCGGCCCGGTGGATTAAAACGGTACGCATTCCCCCTTTAGGCCAGCTGATATTGAAAAGGTAATATTTCCCCTTAATTTTGAATAGTTGTGAGCCTTCGGCAGGCAAACCAATATTGGGACCGGCAGCAGCGCTTGCATTCTCGATCAGGATTTGCGGTTTTTTATCAGGATTGACGCCAGACAGGTCATCATTCAGTTCGGCCAGCATGATCTTGCCGCTCCCATAGATCATATAAGCTTTGCCGTCATCATCAAAAAAAAGTGAGTGGTCATGTAATGCCGGTTTAAAGGACATTTCTTTCCATGCGCCTTTTTCAATGTTTTTTGTGCTGTAGATATAGGTTTTATTGGTAGTGCCCGAAAATGTAGAAACGTAAAAAGTACCGTTATGATAACGCAAGCTGCTTGCCCATGAGCCCCTGCCATATGCGTTTGCTCCGTTTGCCAGGTTAAGGGCATCCCCACCATCAAGCGTATTATACGCGTAACTTACAATACGCCAGTTTACCAAATCTTTTGATTTCATGATTGGCAGCCCGGGACTGAGATGCATTGTGGTGCTGCTTGCATAATAAGTATCGCCAACCCTGATCATCGATACATCCGGAACGTCTGCATATATGATAGGATTTTGTGCTGTTTGCGCGTTTAAAGGCATAATTGCCAGTCGCCATAAAAGGCAGGTAACTGTCAGTTTAAGAAATGCGATATTTTTTGTTTTCATTCATTTTACGTTAAAAGTTAACCACTGCTCCATATGCCTTTTTTCGCTGAAGTTTTTCATCAAACAATAGCGGGTAGGCTTTGATAACTTTGCGAGTTGTGCCCTCGGTCGCAGCTGCGCCTCCGGCAATACCGCCACCACGGAAATCAAGCCAGCTGTACCGGTCTGATACATTCCAAAAAGTAACTCCGGTTATTACCTTTTTGTATTTCCTGAATATTTCAAAAATAGTCTTATACCTTTCGGTTTGCTGAGCGGCCATAGTTTCCGTATAAGCGGAATCCGTTAGCGCTTGATCGCCTGCTTTACGCGGTGGGCCTGTACGTACCGTAACATCCAGCTCCGTGATCTGTAGCTTTAATCCAAGTGCTGCATACTTATCCATAGCTTCAGTTATTTGTTGCAAACTGGGGTCATTTAATTTCCAGTGGCCCTGCAAGCCTACTCCGGTTACCGGTACACCGGCATCTTTAAGGTTCCTGAGCAATTTACAAATCTTATCCCGTTTGGATGGAACCTCACTGTTGTAATCGTTGTAAAAAAGCTGGGCCTCCGGGTCGGCTTCATGGGCGTATTCAAACGCTTTGGCAATAAAATCCTCGCCGCAGATCTGGTACCATAATGAGTTACGCAGATAGTTGTCGGGTTTATCATCAATGGCTTCGTTAACTACGTCCCACGCGTATATTTTACCCTTAAAATGATTGACTACCGTGGTAATATGATCCTTAAGCCGCTTCAGCAACACATCTTTACTTACCTGTTTGCCCGTGCTGTCTTTAAACATCCACGCAGGTGCCTGCGCATGCCAAAGCAAATTATGGCCCCTGATTTTCATGTGGTGCTCTTGCGCGAATGCTACGATAGCGTCGGCGTTTTTCCAGTTATATTCATTTTCGCGCGGATGAATGGGGCCCATTTTCATATCGTTTTCCGGCGTAACACTGTTAAACTCCTTTGCAATCAGTTCTGCTTCAGGTCCGTTTATTGCGGCCATGTTAACAGCTACGCCAATAGGGAAGTAACTTCGGTAATAATCTTTCAATCCCTTATCAGCCTTATGTGATGAGGTTGTAGCCCGGCCATAATCTGCGTTATGATGTAGTGCCTGTCGGTTCGTAAAGGATACCAGAGCGGCAAATCCAGTTAGTAACAGCGGGAATTTTAATGTTGTAATCGTTTTAAATTTCATGTTGGATCAGTTGCAGGTGTAATTTTAATTTATTTGAAACTTATCCAGTCGATATTAACGCCGGTGCCGCTTTTTAATACTATTACCAGGTTGGCGGTTTTAGATGGGAGAGAAGCGAGGCGGGTTTGTATAACTTGCCAATCGTTCCCTTCGGCAATGTTTGCCGAAGCCAATATACGTCCGTTGGGATCGCCAAGCCGCACTTCTATAGTTGCTTTACTTGCTGCATTTGCCAGGATCTGCAATTCTTTAAACTTTTTGCCTTCGAAGTCAACAAGATTGTAACGGATCCAACTACCTGCATTGTTGAACGTAGTTTTCCAGCCGTCAAATCTTTTTGCGGTATCAAGAAAGGAGATTTTAACGGTACTGTCCTTATCGCTGTACCTGTCTATCTGTATTTTTTCTGAGGCTTTGGTGATCCCCACGCCACGCAGGGTCGGAATAACTTTTTTGATCGTTCCGTCGGCGTTAAAAAACAGGCTGTCGCACCTTATCGACCTGTTTTTGTCGAAATTCGGCGATAGGTCGTCGTTGTGGTAAAACAAGTACCATTGATTTTTAAACTGGATGATTGACTGGTGATTGGTCCAGCAGCCGGAAGCCGACTCATCCATGATCACGCCTGCAAATTTAAAAGGCCCCATCGGGTTGTTGCCGGTAGCATACTCCAATCGCTCAATCTTATTGGCCACATGCGGATAGGTGAGGTAATAAATGCCATTGCGTTCAAACAGGTAAGGGCCTTCTTTCAGCCCTTTATCAGGCAGTTGGGCTAAAATTATTGGTTCTGAAGCAAGTTCCAGCATGTTTTCTTTAAGTTTTGCAGCATACAGGTTCCCCTGTGCCCAATACAAGTAGGCTTGTCCGTCTTTATCAATAAATACATTAGGATCTATGCCATGCACCCCTTTTATAGGTTCTGGCTGAGGGGTAAACGGTCCATAAGGTTTATCGGCCACGGCAACACCAATTGTAAAGCCGCGACCGTTTTCGCTGCCTTTCATGGTAGTAGGGAAGTACATATAATATTTGCCGTTGCGGAAAATGCAGTCGGGAGCCCACATGCTGTACGAAGCAGGGTCGGCCCAGGGCACTGTTGTTTGACTGATGATCATGCCGTGATCAGTCCAGTCGGTGAGGTTTGCTGATGAAAAAACGTGGTAATCTTCCATGCAAAACCAACCAGGGCGACCATGGCCAGGCGTTGCCTTAATATCATGCGATGGATAAACGTACACCCTGTCGCCAAAAACGCGGGCTGAGGGATCGGCCGTAAACTGGTCCCTGATTAATGGATTTTGCGCTATGGATTGCCCGGCGAAGCCCAGTACTGATCCGAATAGCAATAGCCAGAACTTAATATTTTTCATGAACGGAATGTCTTTGATCTGATTTTTTTGATCATTAATTATTTAAACAGAATGGGGGCAAATTTGTAAAGATCATTTCGCCAAACAGGCCAGGTATGACCTCCCGGATACTCGTAATAAGTATGTTTTATCTTCATCTCATCCAGCTTGCCCAGCATAACCTGGCAGTTTTTATACGCGATATCCTCCTTGCCGCCCATCGCAATCCAGAATGCTTTTAGGCTGCTGTTGATTTTGGCAGCATTTTTCTTCATAAAGTCATACTGCGTGTCAGCGATGCTGTTTTGTACAGGTAAAATCCACCCCGAGCTGAATACACCGAGGTAACTGAATGTATCAGTATTGTAGATACCTGTATATAGCGTGTTGAGACCGCCCATAGAAAGCCCGGCCAGCGCACGGCCTTGCGGGGTACGGTTAACCCGGTAATTCTTTTCTATAAAGGGAATAATGCATTGTTTTATTTCATTTGCAAAGGTTTTGAGGCCGGCTTCACCAAAACCTCCGCCGAAATTGGCATCGGGCATTACCACTAACATGGGTTTCGCTTGTCCGGCCGCAATCAGGTTATCCATGATCATATTGGTTTTGCCCTGGGTTGCCCAACCGGTTTCGTCCTCGCCGCCGCCATGTAATATATACAGCGCGGGGTATTTAACCTGGCTTGCATCATAACCAGGCGGAGTATAAATAAACAGCCTTCGCCATGATTTGGTGACAGTTGAAAAATAAGTTTTGATGCGGATATCGCCATGCGGAACGTTTTTTAGCGCATAATAATCGCCGCCGTCAAATGGTATTTCTATGCCGCTGGCCATGCGCCCCATGCCATAAAAGGTTTGACTGGAAGGATCGGTTGTAGCAACGCCATCTATAATCAACGAATAATAATGGAAGCCTTCACCAATTGAATCTGTTGTAGCTGTCCAATAACCGGCCGTGTCTTTTACCATGTCATATTTCTTGCCCAGATCAACCTGAACTTTTTGAGCATCCGGCGCCTTGACACGGAAAAGCACCCGGTGGTCGGGCTGGATAAAAGGATATTTTGAGCCTCTGATATTGGTAGATGCAGGGCCGCCCGAGATCATCATGTTATATTTATCGATATCAACAGGTTTGAACAGAAATTGCGAAAACAGGTAAAGATCATTTTTCCAAACTTTAAAGTCGTGGATTCCCGGCTCGACATTGAAGATATGCGGCACATTTTTTTGCTCGAGGTAATCGTGGGTACGTTTACTGAACGACATTAACCCGTCGTGATCGCCGCAGGAGATCCAAAGCAGCTTAAGTTTGCTTTTGGCTGCATCGGGATCAGGTAACAGCTCTTCCGGTTTTTTAGTGTTGGGTGCCGACGAAAAGCCTCCAACCCAGGCAAATTTATCCAGGTTGCCCAGCCCAAAATTAAGTGACTGACCACCACCCATTGATAATCCGGCCAGTGCCCGATGCTCGCGGTCGGTATAAACTGGATATTTTTTTTGAATAAATGGGATCAGGTCATCCAGCAAGTCATGCTCAAAAGTTGCAAACGCGGCAACTTTATCCGGGGCCATTATATTGCCGGTGGCACGGTCGTCTTTCATGGCGCGGCCGTTGGGCAACACAACGATCATTGGTTCCAGTTTTTTATCGGCATACAAGTTATCCAATATCACCTGGGGCGTGCCCTGGTTAAGCCATTCAAATTCATCGCCGCCAATACCATGCAGCAGGTACAAAACAGGATATGTTTTTTTAGCGGTATAGCCAGGCGGCAGGTAAACTACCGCGCGCCGTTTGGAATCAACTGTTTTTGAGTTGTAGGTAACGGTGTCTAATTTTCCGTGTGCTATACCAGCGCGGTAAGTGTCGAAATCGGCCGGTGAATGTTTAAGAGCCGGCTGTGAAAGGGTCAGCAAGGCAGGCAAAATGCCGATGACGGTGAGGTAGGCTATCTTCTTCATAATTTTGTTGTCAGTTAATCCGCTAAACTGATTGCCTTTCGGATTAAAGACACTAAAGCGGGTTAAATTGTGTTAGTTTTTGCTCGTTTGAGGAATACCCGAAAGTAGGGCAAGCACTTTGCCGCGGTTAACACAAATCATGATAATGATAGCACGAATGTTTAAGGCCTAAAAAATGAATCATCAAACCGGTTTGCGTAAATGAACAGGAAGCCTGAAAACATGGTCGCTATTCTTTTTCTGAATCGTTAATTGTATTGATAGCCAGTTTGTTTTGGATATCCGAAATGCTTGCGGCGGCATTTGGTTACGTCCGATTGTAACAATCATATAGCATTTTTTGGACCGAAGCCATGCAGATAC
Source organism: Mucilaginibacter sp. Mucisp73 (assembly GCF_059491465.1). Lineage (NCBI taxonomy): Bacteria > Pseudomonadati > Bacteroidota > Sphingobacteriia > Sphingobacteriales > Sphingobacteriaceae > Mucilaginibacter > Mucilaginibacter sp. Mucisp73. The sequence goes on from NZ_CP168507.1 coordinate 2,166,379, forward strand.
ATTCGTGGTATCAAAATATTGGATTGTGGTAGCAAACCATTTTCTGTACGGATACTTTCGTACGGTCCGTAATCGGTATTCCGATCATAAACTTCTTTAATAAATCTTATAAACCATGCAATTGAAAATTTACTTACCGAAGCCGGTCATGATGGTGATGGCATTAATTTTTTGCCTGTCATCCCTCCGGGGCACGGCTCAAAAACTAAAACTAAACAAGTTGGGTTATTTCGAAACGCCCGGCGTAAACGTCCTCGTATTCAGTAACCAGTATAATGGGATCTTTCAAGACGAGAAAACAGCTGGTGTCGAGCTGATACATCACGGCGTGCGTACAATTACAGGTGGCGCGGTACGGCTGCAGAACACACCCGAGCAATGGGACCTGGTGCCCACGCTGGTTAACCGTAAGGTTGATAGCGTCAACCATCAAATTGATGTAACTATGCGTTATGCCGATTATGATTTTGATTCCAGGATCACCGTTACGCCGAAAGGCAATGGCGTTGAATTGAACTTGTTCCTAGATAAACCGGTACCGGAGAAGTTAGTAGGCAGGGCAGGTTTTAACCTGGAGATTATACCATCTGCTTACTTTGAGAAAACATTTTTGATTGATGGAAAACCGGGCGAGTTTCCGCTGTACCCGGCAGGTTTAACAAAAATGCTTCCTTCAAGTCAAAAAATCCCGCAGTTTGCCGGCCACAGCACATTTGACGATCGTGGCCGCAATGAATTTATCGAGCCCGCACCATTGGCTACCGGTAAAACATTGGTGATGGCGCCCGAAGATCCTGAGCGCACCATTAAAATTCAATCGTTTGATGCCGACCTTAAGTTGTTTGACGGCCGAAGCCTTGCGCAAAACGGATGGTTTATTGTGCGCAGTTTATTACCGGCAGGAAAAACGGGCAAAGTATTAACCTGGTATATTGAGCCAAATGCCGTACCTGGTTGGAAACGTGCGCCCGTAATTGAGTTTTCGCAGGTAGGTTACCGCCCGGAGCAGCAAAAGACCGCAGTAATAGAACTGGATAAAAATGATTCGCCATTACAAACCGCCACACTTTTTGAGGTAACACCCGATGGGAAATACGTTGAGCGGCTTAAAGCAGCTGTACAGCACTGGGGCCAATTTACCCGTTACAATTATTTGAAGTTCGATTTCAGCAGTGTTAAAAAGGCCGGGTTATATGTGATAGCCTACGGCGACCAAAAAACCAATGCATTCCCCATCAATGCAAATGTTTATGAAAATATAGGGCATCCCACAATGGACGTTTGGTTCCCGGTTCAGATGGATCACATGATGGTTAACGAGGCCTACCGAGTATGGCACGGCGCGCCTTTCCTTGATGATGCCTTGCAGGCACCTCCAAACCACCAGCATTTTGATACGTACCAGATGGGGCCAACTACTGACACAAAATATAAACCGCTTGAGCGCATCCCCGGGCTTAATGTTGGCGGCTGGTTTGATGCCGGCGACTTTGATGTTGAAACGCCATCGCACTGTAGCGTTGTGCTGAATTTTGTTGAAGCCTGGGAGAATTTTAAGATCGATCGCGACGAAACCTATGTAGATTACCCAACCCGGTACGTCGATATACACCGCCCTGACGGTAAGCCTGATCTTTTACAGCAAATTGAACACGGTACGCTTAACCTGGTGGCACAGGTCGTGAATATTGGCCACCCGGCGCGCGGAATCATAGTGCCTAATTTGCACCAGTATCATCACCTCGGAGACGCCGTTAACGAAACAGATAACCTGCCTTATAACGCCTCGCTCAAGCCCTACCAAACCGACGGTAAATCAAGTGGTACCATGGATGACCGGTGGGCGTTCACTACGAGGAATATAGCATTGGATTACCAGGCTACCGCCGCCCTTGCCGCTGCCAGTAGGGCGTTAAAAGGGTACAATGATACGCTCTCTGCTAAAAGTTTGCAAAGTGCCTTGAAACTCTGGCACGAAGACGACAGCCTGAAAATGCACATGGACTCGGCTGCCCGGGCACGTAACAGGTTCCTTGCCGGTAACGAAATGCTTGCTGCGCTCCAATTGTATATCACAACCAAAGATCAGCTGTATGCAGATCATTTCAAAAAGCTGATTATGCCGATGCTTGATCGCTTTCCCGGCTTTGTTATGATAAGCGCGCTGCACGCTTACCCTTATATGGATAAAGATTACCAGGATAAAATAGCAGCCTATATGCAAAAATACAAGGCTTCATGCGATGAGTATGATAAACAAAATCCCTACGGTGTGCCGGTTACTCCGGGAGGCTGGGGCGGTAGCGGGCAGGTTATTAACTATGCCATTACCAACTATTACGCCAATAAGTATTTCCCTAATATAATCGGTCCGGAATATGTTTACAAAGGCTTGAATTATATCTTCGGGTGCCATCCTTATTCCAACCTTTCGTTTGTATCGGCGGTAGGTGTACGTTCAAAAAAAGTAACCTATGGTAATAACCGGGCCGACTTCAGGTTTATTGCCGGCGGTGTTGTGCCCGGTATCCTGCTGCTTAAACCCGATTTTCCGGAGAATAAGGAAGACTGGCCGTTTTTCTGGGGGGAGAATGAAGTTACAATAGCCGGCTGTGCGCAGTACATTGTTTTGTCAGGAGCTGCTAATCAGTTAGGTCAACATAATTAACAGGTTAAAGGAGCATTATTTCAAATTAAACAATCACTCCCCGATTTCGAATAGAAGGGATCGGGGAGGTGGATTTAGGTTAGCCCGTTTATACCAAGAAGCCCTGCCGGCATTTTACCGGCAGGGCTTCTTGGTATATAACCATGTGAATGTAATTTGGTATTTACTCTTTAAATAGCAAAGGCGTAAGTTCGTAAAGACTACGGCGCCAGGTCAGGAACTCATGTGCGGTGTTTTCAGAAATGTAAAATACCGCGTCATATCCCGCACCTTTTAAAGCAACCACGGCATTTTTAACGCCATCGGGCCGTTCCTTGCTGCCGCAGCTTATGAATATCAGTTTAGGTTTGGTTTTGTCTTTTAGCTCATCCGGCGAATAAGTTCCGCCGCTAAGCAGGGCATAATAGGCAAAAAGCTCGGGTTTGTTTAGTGTTATCATATGCGTTTCCATACCGCCCATTGACAATCCCCCCATTGCACGGTGAGCCCTGTCTGCACGTGTGCGGAAGCTTGCATCAACGTAGGGGATAAGCTCATCAGTTAAAACTGTTTGAAAGTAGTCAATCTTAAAACTTTTAAATGCGCCAGGGCCGGGCCTCACGTCGTTGGTCATGCCGTAAGTCATTACAATAATGAATGGCTGTATTTTACCGGTCGCAATTAAGTTATCCATAATCAGGTTGGCATGGCCCTGGTTGCTCCACGCGGTTTCATCTTCGCCCCAGCCATGCTGCAGATATAGTACCGGATATTTTTTTGATTTATCCTTTTCATACCCTGGTGGCGTGTAAACAAAAGCCCTGCGCTGGGTATTGGTGCTTTTTGAAGGAAAAAGGATCTGCTGTACATTGCCATGCGGAACATCTTTAAGCGCATAAAAATCCTGGTCATGCGCGGGGATCTCAATGCCGCTTTCCCAACGTGTGGATCCATAAAAATTTAATGTGCCCGGATCGTTAAATACCCCACCATCGATGGTTAAGTGGTAGTAATGAAATCCTTCATCCATCGGTCCTTCTGTAGTGCCGGTCCAGAAGCCGTCAGCTCCTTTTGTGAGCTTAGTGCCCCCGCGCCCGCCAAGACCAAGGCTAACTTTTATACTGTCGGACTGTGGAGCCTTAATACGAAAGCGCGCGTAGCCCTGCGAGTTTACCTGAGGGTACTCTTGTCCCGGCTGGTTAAAAGTTGATGGTTTGAAATCTTCGGCAATTGAAGTTGTTTGTGCCATGCAGAGACTGGAGGCACATGTAACGGCCAACAAGGCAAGTAAACATTTTGGTTTCATAATAGAATATTGAGGTTTATAAATTGTGGCTAATAGTAAAGTGCCAGGCTGTTTTGATCCGGTAAAATACACGGAATACGATAAATGATTAAATTGTGATTAATTGTTATTGTTACACATATTAAGTAGTTGTTTTGTTTTGACTTTAACCGGAGCCAGTTTTCATTATTTATGAAAAGTTGATCCGGGATGAAATATTTAAAAATAATTTATAATGGCTATCCTGTTGTTTTGAGCGGCTTTTTCTTATTATAAAAGTATTTTTATATTAAAAACAAGGCACGCAGTTTTTAGCATAATTTTACAACATTTGTCGATACCATGTGGAGCGATATCATTGCCGCAAATTCGTCGATATGTACTTTTGTACAATAATTACCGGTTCAATTGAACAAGTGTGTTATTTCTTTGAACAAATGTTTGCCTGTTTCATCATCATAAAATGTAGATTTGGATAATGATGTTAGTTCGAAGACATCAATCACACCAATTTTAAAACCATAGTTCATCAACAATTTTTTCCTGCGGGTTATCCGCTCCGGAAAAAAGTAACCTGTTTGTTATGATGCATTCTGTACCCGATTTGTGTATTCGCAAAAAGATCAATACAGTGCTGGCAGGCACTGTGCGCGTTATACTCACCTTAGTCGTTTTGGCCAACCTCAGTTTCCTGGCAAATGCTCAAAAGCCTAACCTGAAATTTACCGCATTAACCACCAGGCAAGGGTTAATGGGTAACGCCGTAAATGCCATCGTAAAAGATAATAACGGGATGATGTGGGTTGGCACCTCCGAAAGCCTGAACAGGTATGACGGAAGGAAGTTTAAAGTTTATACATTGGGCGCCAAAAGGCAGGTAGAGCCAGGTTCCTATGAAATAAGCAGTATCAGCATGGACCGTGCCGGTACGCTATGGGTAGGCACTATCGGTTTTGGTTTGTATTATTACGATAAGACAGCAGATGACTTTAAAAGCTTTAGTTCGCCCTTAAAAGGGCAGCGTTTAAGCCAGGGTGTTATTACCGCCGTTTGTGCAAACGATAAAAATGAGATCTGGGTGGGAACGGTAAACGGCCTTGATGTGATCAGCCCCGATCGTAAATATATCAGCCATTTTGAAACCGGGACAGGCAAACCAGGGCAGATACCTGTTAAAAGCATGGGCTGTATTTTTGAGGATAGTTACAGCAGGATATGGATTTGTACCAATTTAGGTTTGTATTTATATGATGATACGCATAAAGGTTTTAAAGCCTTCCGTCATCAAAAAAACGATACCCGTAGTTTACCCTCGGATGTTGTAATGACAGTTTCGGAGGATAAAGCGGGCAATTTGTGGGTAGGTACAGCTAATGGCTTAAGCCGCCTGGATAAGGATGGTGAACACTTTGTTAATTACTGTTATAATGATAAGGATGAGACGTCGCTATGTGGTGACATTGTTTACAGCATTGCCGCTGATGATAAAGACCACATCTGGGTTGGTACCGAAGGCGGTTTGAATGTTATGGATATCCACACCGGGAAATCCATCCGTTACCGCCATGACCCGCGCGATCCGTACAGCCTTAACAGTAAATCCATCCGCAGCATTTATATCGATCCTAAAGGCATTTATTGGGTGGGTACCTATATGGGCGGCATCAATAAATACGACAAAAACCTCACATTGTTTAATTATGTGCAACCCACTGAGTTAGACCCTTACGGTTTACGCGCGCCAATCGTATCATCTTTCGCGCAAAAAAATGACAATGAGCTATACGTGGGGACAGACGGCGGCGGCCTTAGCATTTTCAACAACAAAACCAACCGTTTCACTCATATCGCTATTCAGCCGAAGGAAAAAATAAATTCGGCAGGCCTGCCTGTTCTGGCTATGTTATTGGATCATAAAAAACAACTTTGGATAGGAACATTTGGCCACGGACTTTTTAAACTCAATACCGCAAACAATGGCTATACACAATTCACCAGCGGTACCGGAAAGTTAAATATTAGTCAAAATAACATTTTCTGCTTCAAGGAAGACCGGTTTGGTAATGTATGGATAGGTACTAACGGCGCGGGTATCGATATTTTTGACGCGAAGGCTGATAGCTTCCGCCGGTTTAAACCTGCCTTAGTCTCCGTAAAAGGCTATAAAATGCCATCAAATGGTTATATCAGGGCTTTTGAAGAGGATAATGACGGTAATATGTGGATCGGGTCGTACGGTACGGGCATCGCTATTTATAACCCGGCTACCAAAGTGTTCGATACACTTAATCCAATCAATACAGGTTTGCCTATAGCAGAGGTGTTGTCTTTAAAACGCGATACTAACGGCAATATGTGGATAGGTACCAACGGCGATGGCCTTTTCTTTTATGATCATCGGCTTAAAAAAATAACCCCGTTTAAATACAATAGCCAGTTGCCGAACGGTGTAATTTGTAAAATTTTGCAGGATAAAACCAATAATATTTGGTTCAGTACAAACCAGGGTATCGGGAGAATTGATCCTGCTGATCAGAAACTTTATGTTTATTGTAACGATAACGGGCTTCAAAACAATGTTTTTTTAAACGGGTCGGGTATTATTGCCGCAGATGGCACGCTTTACTTTGGCGGCGTCGACGGCTTCAATTATTTTAAAGGATCAGATGTAAGGCTTAATAAAAATCTGCCCCCGGTTGTATTAACTACGCTTAGTATAGATAATAAACGTATTTCGCCCAACCGTGATAACCCCTTGCCTGTTAATATCAGTGAGGCAAAAGAGATCACCATAAAGTATAAACAAGACATCTCCATAAACTTTGTGGCGCTTAATTATACCCTTCCACAGCAAAATCGATATTCGTACATTTTAGAGGGATTTAGCAATACCTGGAAAAATGCAGGAACATCAACAACGGCCAGTTATACCAACCTTGATCCGGGAGAATACACGTTCCGGGTACGGGCATCCAATAATGATGGTAAATGGAATGATACCGGTACATCGTTGAAAATTATAGTGAAGCCGCCTTTTTGGATGACTATATACGCTTATGTGCTTTATGTTTTGCTGGCCTTTGGCGTGTTGTTGCTCATCCGCAGGCAGGGTGTTAAAAAGCTTAAAAAGAAATTGCACGATGAGCAGGAACGTAAAGCAGCCGAAGCCCGTCATGAACTGGACGAGATGAAAATTAAGTTTTTAACCAACCTGAGCCATGAATTCCGGACACCGATATCTTTGATAATGGCGCCTGTTGATAAGCTTTTGGAGCAGCCTAACAGCGGGCCTGTTACCGAACAATTAGGTGTTATTAAAAGAAACTCGCGCAGGTTGCTTAACCTGGTTAACCAACTGCTCGATTTTAGGAAACTTGAAGAGAATGAGCTTAAGTTGAATTTGGTTGAGGGAGAGTTTATTTCTTTTGTTCGCGAAGTAGCAGATTCGTTTTATGACCTGGCCAATAGAAAAAAAATTGTTACGGTATTTAAAACTGCCGGGGAAAGGTTATTTGTAAAATTTGATCATGATAAAGTGGAGCGAATATTATTTAACTTGCTATCCAACGCATTTAAATTTACGATGCCTGGCGGGCAAATTACTGTTGAAGTTACCGCCCCTGTTATATCAGAAGACGGCAATTCATACCGCTTGGGTATTTCGGTTGCGGATACAGGTACCGGTATAGCAGCCGAGCAGGTTAAGCATGTTTTTGACAGGTTTTATCAGGCAGATGCCCAGCCTGCCATACTTAACCAGGGAAGCGGGATAGGCTTATCGATAACACGCGAGCTTGTGCAGTTGCATGGCGGCGAGATTGGTGTGAAAAGTGAATTAGGCAAAGGCTCAATTTTCTCCTTATCGATATTATTGCCTGTAATTAATCTATCGGAGACAGCAATGCTTGAGCAAAATACGCCTGAGGCTGCCCCAGTTGTTATCGACGATGACAGGGACAATAAACCGAAGACGGCGATTGCCACAGGTGTTAACCGGCTCCATGTTCTGGTCATTGAAGATAATGATGAAATGAGGCAATACTTGTCAGAAAGCCTGGCTGCAACTTACAAAGTTTCGGAGGCGGCTAATGGCCGTGAAGGGTGGCATAAAGCACTTGCCGTACATCCCGACCTGATAGTTAGTGATATCAGTATGCCATATATGGATGGGATTCAGCTAAGTTGTAAACTTAGGGCCGATAAAAGGACCAGCCATATTCCCATTATATTATTAACGGCAATGGCCAGCCAAAAAGAGCAACTTGCAGGGCTGGAATTGGGCGTGAACGATTACCTGACCAAACCTTTCAACTTCGATATCCTGAATATCAAAATTAAAAACCTGCTTCATCTAAATAAGTCGCTTAAAGAAACCTATCAGAAAAAAATAAAAGTTATCCCGGCAGACATGGATATCGAATCCTCGTCAGAACGGTTCATTAAAGATGTGGTGATGTATATTGAGAAAAACATCAACAACCCTAAATTTTCCGTCGAGGAGATCAGCCATCATTTTAGTATGAGCAGGGGATCATTCTATAGCAAGATCACCGAACTAACCGGCGAGCCACCTGTGGAGTTTATCCGCTCCATAAAACTGGACAAAGCAGCCATACTGCTCGAAAAAACCGATTTGACCATTGCAGAGATAGCATACTCCATCGGTTTTTCGACGCCTCATTATTTTACCAAATCATTCAAGGCAAAATATAATGTTCTGCCATCCGAGTACCGGGTGAAGAAAATAGATGTCAAAAGTGTGGCTTAAGAAAGTTTTCATTTTATCGGATAGAAAAATATCGATGTTACCTGCCGGCATTCCCTGTTGTTTGAACTTGTATAGGATAGATGGTGGCTGGTGCTTTGTAACCCAGCAGATTGAGCATTTGTAATCCATATCGGGTGCCTAAAACTCGATAACCCTCAGCGGTGAAGTGCAGCTTATCTGATGCGGCCGGGCAGCCGCTTGAATTGATCACATATGCGTTGGAGATAACTTCAGGAAGCTTATCAATTATGTGGTTCATAGCAGCGCACTTGCCACCCTGGTCTTTATTAACAAGTTGGCCAGCCAGCAAGGGAACTTTTTTGGACTTCAGGTGAAGATCTTTTAATAGCATATCATAAATGCCTTTCACTTTCAGTGTCCAAAGCGTATCATTTGGGTTAGATTCGCCCTGGTGCAGCAAGATGCCTTTAATTACACCGGATTTTTGTGCCAGTTTGGCCATCTCCACTAAATGGCCGTAAGGATTGCCTCCATATTCGTTAATCATGTTCACCATCCAGGAGGGGGCGGTGGCTGCATAGTCCTTATAACTGTCTTTTTGGAACAATTCAATTTTACAACCAGCTACCGATACGTTCACAATACCAACTGTTACATCAGGAGGCAGGGTGGCTATTAGAGTACGGCCAAAGTAGTCGGCAGGGGTGAGGCCGGTATTGCAGCGTGCTAATGGTGGTACGGCGGTGTACCAGTTGCCCTTTGCCCGTTTAAGGTTAGAGCAGTCCACAGTTTCCAGTACTTGTAAACGCGGATCAACTACGGTATCCTGTGGCTGTATGCGTGCGTTACCTTCCATATTTGATTGGCCGAAGCACAAAAAAATATAAAACTTTTTGTTTTGGGCTGATGCATTACCAACAAATAACAAGACGACTGCCAACAGGGTAAGAGAAAAGATCCTTAGATTCATTTGATGTTCTTTTAGGTTTCGCGGCAGTCAAAATTGCCGGCCGGCTTGCTGATAAAAATAGGCCAACCTATAATCATACTATTACAACAATTGTTGAAAGTGCTATAACAATTGTTTAGGGCATTTTGCAATAGTCTACAAAGAACAGCAATAAGTTAGAAATGGGGGAGCGACTGTGCGTTTAGTAAACCAATGTGTTAACCTTTTCAACATGTGTGTCATTTAAAGTTTACCATCCTTAATACATTTGATTGCTTGAGGTGTACTAATCCTGGACTACATAACCTTAACAAAGTTTACCGGTATAATCGATAATTATTTGTAGCATTTGCCTTAACGCGCAAATACTTTATCAGCATACTTACAAGATATAATACCTCACCTTTATTACTTTTCTTTTTTTAAAATTGGTTGTAAGGACAGCGCGAGGCTGTCCTTATTTGTTTCCTGTAAGCAGGTATGCTAAAAATATTTATTATTTCTATAGCTATAAATCAATAAGATTTATTGTTTTAACAATACCTAAATACCGTGTTTCGGGCAAGTTTCGCAATCGATTGTTGTTGGCGGTATTTTTGCCTTCAAATTAACAAGCCGGTGCCAGTTTCTGGTAAATAAAATCACCAGTGTTCAACTCGTTTTGATTTTTGTTTTGTATTTAAATACCTTAAAATCAATTATTTGTAATTTTTATCGGTCTCAAAAATCTACATTGAGGCACGTCATATATCATGCGGGAAAACTGTTTTAACATGGAAAGAAAACCTTGTTGTAGGGAACTTGCTTAAACAAATGTTGTAAGATTAAGATAAATACTGCGCTACCTGCTAAACCGCGAAAGATAATTTTACCCCTGTTATTACAATCTGCTTTTAGCCGGCTGTAACAATAAGTACCGTTGCATTACAACGTACAGATTACCAATTATAAACATGTTGACCAATAATGGAGCATTCGTGGCATTTGTCATTTGCTGCCCGGTTCGGCGTGGGATACCATTTGAAATTGAAAACTAATAAAACCTACATATCAATTATCAATCAATTAACTAACGAAAAAAATTATGGAAAGACAAAAAAGAGATTTTCAGGTCCTGGATAAGTACGGAACAGCTAACGGATAGGTTTCGTCGTTCATTTAAATCCGGTAGTTACCATTAGGTGACACCAGGATAATTTTAGGCATTTACAGCTTAAACGATATCGGTAAATGTTGCCCCGAGAGCAAATTAGGTCAACGTTTCCTTAATCGAATCGAAAATTTTAAACCTTAATAACATGAAGTATTCTTTACAAAAAATTTATAATAACAAATGGCGTTACGCTACGCTCATCTTAACCGGATGCGCGCTCGCAATGCCATCGGTGTCAATTGCACATAATCGTGGTTCGGCAGGTTCATTAAATGGCATTACCATTAACAAAAATGGCGCTTTGAAGATGAAGCCTGCATTCAACGTTTCGGGCAAAGTTACTGATGACGATAACCAACCCCTGCCCGGCGTAGCGGTTTCCATAAAAGGCACAACACAAGGCGTAACTACTGATGCCGGCGGTAACTTCAAAATAGCAGTGCCCGGAAATTCAGCGGTGCTGGTGTTCAAGTTAATTGGCTTTGCACAGCAAGAGATAACGGTTACCAGCGCTGCCGAGCTAAAGGTGCAAATGAAAAAAGATACCAAGAACCTGGAAGAGGTTGTTGTGGTTGGTTACGGATCGCAAAAACGTGCTAAGGTAACGGGAGCGGTTTCATCGGTTAGCGGCAAAACTCTTGCCTCTTTGCCTGTGGGTGGCATTGAAGCTTTGCAAGGCCGTATAGCCGGTCTTACTGTTACCAATAATGGCGGTCCGGGAACCGGGGCTATTATTTCATTGCGTGGTATTAGCTCCGTGAATTTCGGATCTGATCCTTTATACATCGTTGATGGGTACCCGGGTAGCCTCACAGGCGTTGATATTAAAGATATTCAAAGTATCGACGTGTTGAAGGATGCGAGTGCTGCGGCGATCTATGGTTCCAGGGGTACAAATGGTGTTATTATTATAACCACTAAAAAAGGGAGCAACAATAGCCGCACAGAGGTTACAATCGACTCATACTATGGCATACAAAACGTTATTAAAAAGTATGACCTGCTTAATACCCAGCAATACCTGCAATATGAGCGTGCGCTTAACGGTTCTGCCACTCCTGTTATAGCCATACCGCCGCGCCTGCTGCCAGAAAACTTTAACAAACCAATTTATGCGGGTAGTTCCCAAACCTTTGCTCAAACAAATACCAACTGGCAGGATGCGTATTTCAGGAGTAATGCTCCTATCCAGCAGCACAATGTGGCATTGAGCGGTGGCAACGCGGTGACCCGCTTTTATACTTCGGCAAATTACTTCGATCAGCAGGGTATCGCCCAGGGCTTGAGTGCCTACCACAAGGCAATTCGGGTTAACGCCGATCATACGATCAGTAAAATCCTGTCGTTTGGCGAAACATTCAATGCCATCATCAATCATCAGCGTTACGGCGTAGATGCGGGTAACCGGTCTGCCATAACAAATGTGGTGAGGATGCAGCCATATCTGCCAATCTACAATCCAAATAACGCCGGCGGGTTTATGGGGCCACAAAATAGTTTCGATGGCTCGGACCCGACCAATCCGATTGAGGCAGCCAAACTGATTGATAATACCAATCACGGTTATACTATCCACGGTAATGCTTACGCTACGCTGAAGTTTACTTCATGGCTTAACTTTAAATCAATTTATGGTATTGACTATGGCAGCAACATGAATAATACTTACACGCCTATTTATAATGACGGTGGTACCTCTCAATCGCCAACCGCGGTTATTAATTACACCAGGGGCACCAGCACCACGCAACTGTACTCGCAGCAGCTTACTTTCGATAAAACGTTCGGCAACAAGCACCATGTTAATGCCGTTTTAGTTTACGAGGCCCAAAGCTCACGCGGCGACAACCAGGTTTCTTCGGGTAACCAAAATACCAATACGGTAAGGACACTGAATGGCGCGACTAATCTTTTCACTAATTATACCTACGGCACCAATCTCCTCGTTTCAGAAGTAGCCCGTTTGGGTTATGATTTTGAAGGCAAATATCTGATATCAGGCTCTATACGTCGCGACGGTTTATCTGTATTTGCGCCGGGGCATAAACATGAAAGTTTCCCTGCCGCGTCATTAGGCTGGAAGGTAGACCAGGAAGATTTCATGAAGTCGCTCAAGTCGGTTTCGTCATTAAAGCTGAGGGCCGGTTATGGTGTAACAGGTATCAATGGCACTGTATTGGGTAATTATCCTTATTTGCAACCGATATCATCTAACATAGCTACCTATCCGTTCAACGGTTCACTGGCCGATCTTGGAAATGCTTCGTTTTACAGTGGTTTAAGTAACCTCAATTTGTCATGGGAAACAACTAAACAAACCAACATTGGTTTAGATCTGGGCTTGTTCCAGGATGTCTTTACATTATCTGCCGAGGTTTATACCAGGAAAACCGATAATCTTCTATTAACAGTACCTACCTCGCCCAGCCTCGGTTTTAACGGTACCGGGACCTTAGCTAACGTGGGTTCAATGCGTAACCGCGGTTTTGAAGTTAGTTTAGGTTATCATAAAACACACGGCGAATTTAAATATGATATTACCGGAAATTTTTCCCTCAACAGAAACAAGGTTTTAACGCTTAGTACCGCCAATGCTTCCATTACCGCCGGCGGCGACGCGGATTATGGCGGTGGTGATCCTATAACCAAAACAGCAGTTGGGCAGCCGGTTCAATCATTCTTTGGCTATATTGCAGATGGGATATTCCAAAACGCCGGTGAAGTTGCTAATTCAGCAAAGCAAACGAATGCCGCTCCCGGCGATATCAAGTTCAGGGATATAAACCACGATGGTGTTATCACTGATGCTGACCGCACTTTTATTGGTAGCTATCTGCCAAAATTCACCTACTCGTTAAACTACAGCGCTTCCTATAAAAATTTCGATGCGATAGTCTTTTTCCAGGGCGTTTATGGCAACAAGATATTTAATGGCGAAAGGATTATCCTCGAAGGCATGCCAAGGCTTTTTAATGCCGGTACCAATGTGTTAAAGGCATGGACACCTACAAATACCAACACAAATATTCCGCGCGCCATTTCAGGCGATCCGAACGGCAACAAAAGGCCTTCAACCAGGTGGATTGAAAGTGGCTCATACCTGCGGGTTAAAAACATGCAGATAGGCTATAATTTCCCAACCTCATGGTTAAAGTCAAAAACAGACAACGCGTTGAACAGGCTCAGGATTTACGTGGCATCAACCAATCTTTTAACATTTACTAAATATAAAGGTCTTGATCCCGAAATCGGCTCTCGTAATGGTACCCTTACCAATGGTATTGATTACGGCCAGTATCCGCAGCCAAGAACAGTTCAGCTGGGTTTACAGGCGACCTTTTAACGATTAATTTAAAAAGATACAGCAATGAAAACGAAGAAAATATACATATGGTCGGCCCTTACAGCTATTATGGTAACGGCAACGGTTAACTCCTGCAAAAAAGGGTCCCTTGACACCAGCGACCCTAATAATGTAACAACGAACCAATACTACAAAACCAGCGATCAGTTAACCAAGGGGGTAAACGCTATTTATGTTGCCATACATAGCCTGGGGCTGGTATCAAGAGAGTGGTTTTTTATTCACGACCTCAGAAGTGACGAGGTTGCAAGCGGCGGCGGGCAGCTTGAAGCCCCAAGGGGACAGATGCTTAACGGTAATGTTGATCCTGCCAACTCGGTGATGAACTCTGTTTGGAATACCTGGTACACAACTATTTTCAGGGCGAATGTAGTTATTGCGAATGGGCCTAATGTAACTGATAACACGGCCCTGCGTGACCGGTTGGTTGGCGAGGCTAAGTTTTTGCGCGCCTGGGCTTATTTCGACCTGGTTTCACAATGGGGAGGGGTGCCGGTTTATACAACGCCTGCTAAGGCAGTTGGCGATTTTCAGCCACGCTCATCCGAAGCAGAGGTTTATGCCTTAATTGTTAAAGATCTTCAGGATGCAGCAGCCGTTCTTCCTGAAAAAACCGGTACCGATAAAGGCCGGGCAACCGCTTCTGCGGCAAATGCTATGCTGGGCCGCGTATTAATGCAAACCGGTGATTATGCCGGTGCTAAAGCTGCGCTTTTAAAGATCCCGACAACCGGAGCAAACGGCTATACCCTTACTGCCAGGTATCTCGACAACTTTGAGGAGGAGACCGAATTCAATAGCGAATCCATCTTCGAGATCGTTTTTGTTGACAAAGGCGACGGCGGATTTAACTGGGGCGGTGACAGTCCTACTGAAGCGCAGTCTACTGTACGTAACCAGGAATATAACCCGATAGCATGGAGAAATCTTATTCCGTCAAACAAATTGATTAACGAATTTGAGAACACTGCTACCGGCGCGGCCAAATCTGATCCCCGTTTTCACTACACCTGTTACCAATCGGGCGACACTTATAATAAAGGTGCGTCGGTGCTAACAGACGGCGACCAGAACGGTAATTCTTCGGTGATGAACGGTGTTACCAAAAAGATTAGTTTCCGTAAGTTCATGATCATTTACAAGGAAGGTTTGCCGGCAGCGGGTTTCCACCCGGGCGGCAATAATCAACGCATTATCCGTTATGCCGAGGTTTTATTGATGCTGGCCGAATGTGAAAATGAGCTGGGTAATATTCCTGCAGCAATTAACTACCTCAATATGGTTCGTGCACGTGCGGATGTTGCTATGCCTCTTTATCCAACAGCGCAATTTCCTGTAGCGTCAAAAGCTGATGTGGTAAAAGCCATCATGCACGAAAAAATGGTAGAAATGGGTTGCGAAGAAATACGAAATATCGACATCCTTCGCTGGAGGAAAAAGCAATACTTCACCACTGACCCATTCCCATATTTCAGAAAAGGAAGAGATGAACTATTGCCAATTCCTCAGGCTGAGCTGGATAATAACCCTAAGGTAAACGGACATCAAAACCCTGGCTATTAATACTTAACTTGCTTATATATAGCAGTTAAAAAGTATAGAGTTTCGGACTTGTTAAAAGAGATAGGCTGTGCATAGCAGCCTATCTTTTCCATATAAACCAATTTATAAATGAAGAAATTTTACCCGGCTTTATTACTCGTTAGTGTTGTTCTTTTTTCATGCGCTAAAAAGAAAGCAACACTGTTCGAATTGATACCGTCTTCGCATTCGGGCGTTACTTTCAATAATTTAATTACCGAAAACGACTCTATCAACCCGATTGACAATGCCAACGTTTACAATGGTGGCGGAGTTGGTATAGGTGATTTTAATAACGACGGCTTGCAGGATATTTACTTTTCGGGTAATATGGTATCAAACAAGCTGTACCTCAACCGTGGCGACTTCAAGTTCGATGATATCACCGATAAAGCCGGCGTTAATGGTTTAGGAAAATGGGGCAGAGGCGTTGCCGTTATTGATATTAATAATGACGGCTTGCAGGATATTTATGTATGCAATTCGCTGCTACAGGATAGCGTTAAAAGGCAAAATTTGCTTTACATAAACAAAGGGGCAGATAAAGAGGGGGTACCGCACTTTAAGGAAGAAGGCAAAGAATATGGCCTAAATATACACGCATATTCTACCATGGCAACCTTTTTTGACTACAATAATGATGGCAAGCTGGACATGTATCTTACCGTTAACAGGCCAGGGGACGGCTATTACGCAAACCAGTTTCGCCCGATAATTGCGGACGGCAGCGGTAAGAGTACAGGGAGGTTATATGAAAGCAAATGGGATGCCCAACTTAAACACCCGGTGTTTAGCGATGTATCCAAAAAAGCCGGTATATCCATTGAAGGCTATGGGCACGCGGCAACAATTGTGGATATAAACAAAGACGGGTGGAGGGACATTTATGTTACCAACGATTTTATATCGCCCAATATCCTCTACATCAATAATGGTGATGGTACATTCACCAACAGATCTAAAGAATACTTTAAGCACACCTCGATGAACTCGATGGGGCAGGACATCGAAGATTTAAATAACGATGGTTTGGCCGATGTATTTGAACTGGACATGTCACCACCGGATAATTACCGGAAAAAAATGATGTCGATGCCGGAAAGCTACCAGTCGTATGAGTTATTTAATCATTATGCATACCAATATCAATATGCACGTAACACCTTGCAGATAAACCGGGGGCCGGGATTGGGGCAGAATGATTCTATCAAGAACCCCGTATTCAGTGAAACCGGGTTCTTGAGCGGAGTTACAGAGACCGACTGGAGCTGGACTCCTTTGATAACAGATTTCAACAATGATGGTTATCGCGATATCATTGTAACCAATGGATTTCCGAAGGATGTTACTGATCATGACTTTATCGTTTACCGAAACAATCCTTATTCCACAGCCTCAAAAAAAACTGTTATTGACCAGATTCCTACAGTCAAGATCCATAATTATGCTTTTCAAAATAATGGCGACCTAAACTTTGGTGATGTTTCCAGCCAATGGGGATTGGATTTACCGACCTTTTCAAACGGCGCCGCTTATGCTGATCTGAACAATGACGGGGCAATGGATATGGTGATCAATAACATCAATGACGAAGCGCTTATCTATAAGAATAATAGCCGGGTGCTTACTTCCAAACCATCAAATTATCTGCAGGTAAAATTGAATGGCAACAACTTTAACAGGGATGGCATTGGTGCCTGGGTAGATATCTATTATGCAGGCAAGCAACACCAGGTATACGAGAACAATCCTTATCGTGGATATTTATCTTCTATCCAAAACGTCGCGCACTTTGGCCTCGGCAATGTCAAAAAGCTCGATTCTGTAGTAGTGAGATGGTCGAATAATTATAAGCAGGTATTAAAAAATGTAAGCGCTAACCAAACGCTGAAAGTAAATATCAATGATGCGCGTCAGGCTTATAGTTGGGTTATACCCCAAAAAAACAAGGGGGCAATGTTTACTGAAGTTACAGGCACGGCAGGTATTAGTTACAGGCACAAGGAGGATGATTTTCCGGATTTTACCATTCAGAAATTATTGCCTCACAAATTTTCGGCGTACGCTCCGGCGCTTGCAGCCGAAGATATTGATGGCAACGGGCTTGATGATATCGCTATTGGCGGTAACAGGAAATTTCCCGCCCAGGTTTTCCTGCAGCAGGCTAACGGTAAATTTAATCAGCGAAATTTAATTGATGGAAAACCGGATAGCGCAAATTATAAAGATGAAAGTTTATTGTTCTTTGATGCCGATGGCGATGGGAAGCCAGATCTGTATATGGCCAGCGGGGGATATGAAAGCGCGCCGGGTTCAAAAAATTATGCAGATCGCATCTACCTCAACGATGGCCGCGGGCGGTTCAGCGAACAAAAAGGTGCCTTACCCGGTAATTTTACAAGTAAGCTATGTGTCAGAGCGTTCGATTATAATAAGGATGGCAAGCTCGATTTGCTGGTAACTGGCCGGGTTGATCCCTGGCATTATCCCAACCCGGTATCCTGTTTTATCTTACGTAACGACAGTAAACCTGGGAAGCTGCAATTTACAGATGTAACGGCATCAGTTGCCCCTTGTTTGAAAAACCTCGGGTTAACCTGTGATGCCCTGGTTACAGATTATGATAATGATGGTTGGCCGGATCTTGTTGTAGCTGGTGAATGGATGCCCATTACATTTATCAAAAATGTTGGGGGCAAATTCGTTAACTCCACAGCAGCGTCTGGTATTGCTGATAAGATCGGCTGGTGGAATTCCATCGCGGCCGGCGATTTCAGGCATTGCGGTAAGATAGACTATATTGTTGGCAACCTGGGAAAGAATAGTTTTTTCAAAGCCAGCGATAAAGAGCCCGTATATATCACGGCAGGCGATTTTGATAAACGTAAAACCACTGATGCCTTTCCATCCCTATTCCTCCCCGACACTGACGGGGTGAAACGTGAATTTCCATCTTTTGTTCGCGACGATGCTATTAAGCAAATGGTCAGTCTCCGGAAAAAGTTTGTTAATTACAGATCCTTTGGCCACGCAACGTTGCAGGATTTGTTATCGCCCGAACAACTGAAAAATGCTTTGCGATTAAAAGCCAATACGCTTACTTCATGCTATCTTGAAAATTTAGGAAACGGAAAATTCAAAATGTACCCTCTGCCAAACTATGCGCAGGTTTCTGCCATTAACGGAATGGTAGTGGATGATTTTGACGGTGATGGCAATTTAGACGTAGCTATTAACGGGAATGATTACGGCACAAATGTTTCGGTAGGCCGGTACGATGCCTTAAACGGATTGCTTTTAAAAGGCGATGGCAAAGGGAAATTTAAGCCATTAACGATTTTGCAAAGCGGGATCTGCTTTCCCGGCGATGGGAAAGCCCTTGTAAAACTTAAGGGGAAAGATAGCCGTTACTACCTCGCGGCCAGCGAGCATAACGGCAATTTGAAGTTGTTAAAGCTCAACGCACCGGGAAAAACTATAAAGATCGGGTCGCAGGATGCCTATGCGGAAGTATCTGCAAAAGATGGTTCGGTTACCCGGCAGGAGTTTTATTATGGCTCGTCTTTTTTATCACAATCGGCAAGGTTTCTGAAAATAAGCCCGGACGTGCAGAAAGTTAAGATTGTATCTAACGATGGCCGGTGTAGGGAAATTAAGCTTTAATAATCCGCTTGTGGTATTCAAAATATAACACCTTCAATATTGATCAGAGTCTTAAGAAAAAATAATGTGTAGCTAATTTTACAGAACGAAATGCCGAAGAATGTAATTGTCAATTTTGCTTTGAGTTTGGCCCGCGGAAAAACGTCGTTAAATATTTATGCAAAATTTTTGCTTTTGATACTTGCCATGTCATTTATTACGTCATGCCGCGAATCATCCGAGGGTAAAATGATCCGGATCATTGCCGGTCTGAACCAAAAGGATTACAACAGCCGCAATCCGTTTTGTCCCGAAGCGAAAGTGGCGCAGTGCGATAGCTTACTTAAACTGCCGGGCAGGGAAAATGATTTTTATCTTTTAAATACCAAGGCTAAGCTTTTATTGGAAACCGGTGACGAAACACAGGCTGTTGCCATCTACGAAAAGATGGTGAGGGGGACCGATAGCTCAAAACGTGATTTATTTGAACCGGATATGGCACTGGCCTACATGAGGTTAGGCGAGCGAACTAATTGTATGCTGAACCACAACCGGGTGTCATGTACCTACCCAATAAGGGATAACGCGATTCATGTAAATCAAACCGGTTCGCGACATGCTATTGCAGTTTATGAAAGCATTTTGAAGAAGCATCCGGCCGACCTGGAATCCCGATGGATGCTCAATATCGCTTACATGACACTGGGGCATTACCCCGATAGTGTGCCCAAGCTGTTTTTAATTCCAGATCTCAATAAAACATCCGCGACAGAAATAAAGCCGTTTACCGATATGGCTGCCGATGTTGGTATTAAACTGAACAGCAGAGCGGGTGGCGTTATAGCGGATGATTTCAATAACGACGGTTACCTTGACATAGTAACCTCAGGAACGGAACTTAATGATCACATGCATTATTTTCAAAATAACCAGGACGGAACATTTATTGACAAGTCTGAAACAAGCGGGTTGCGGAAGTTTACCGGCGGGTTGAATATTCAGCAAACTGATTACAACAACGATGGGAAGATGGACATTTTTGTACTGCGGGGTGCCTGGAAAAAGAACGGTTTTGGCAACCAGCCTGCCTCACTGCTGCGTAACAATGGCGATGGCACATTCACGGATGTGACGATACCCGCCGGGCTACTTTTTTATCACCCTACACAGGCGGCAGTCTGGGCTGATTTTAATAATGATGGATGGCTCGATGTATTTGTAGGAGCGGAGGGTTTTAACAACGGCGACAGCGTCAATATCCATCGGAGCATGCTTTATATAAATAACCGGAACGGTACCTTTACTGAGGTTGGCCATAAAGCGCATTGCGATGTAATGTCATATGTAAAAGGGGTTACATCGGCAGATTTTAACCATGACGGATGGCCAGATGTTTTTATTTCGACAATGGATGGGCGCAAATATCTGTTAAAAAATAAAGGTAACAGCGGAAATACCCCCGACTTTGAAGACGTTACCAAACAATCGGGGATCCTGGCAAACAGCAACAGTACTTTTACTACCTGGTTTTTTGATTATAATAATGATGGCTGGCAGGATATCCTGATTGCAGATTACAAATTCGAGGCCCCGCTGGGATATTATTCGGCTGCAGAAGCGCTCGGAAAGCCCATATCCAATGCAGGAAACATTTACCTGTATAAAAATAACCATAACGGCACTTTCACTGATGTTACCAAACAAACGGGTCTTGATAAAGTAGTGTTCAGCATGGGCGCAAACTTTGGTGATATTGATAATGACGGCTTTCCCGACCTGTATTTTGGCACAGGCAACCCCGATTTTGGCTCCCTTATACCCAATAAAATGTTCAGGAACTTAGGCGGGCAGCAGTTTGAGGACGTTACAAGCGCGTCTGGAACGGGAAACCTACAAAAAGGCCACGGTGTCGCATTTGCAGATTTCAGGAACCGTGGTTTACAGGATATCTTCATTGAAATGGGCGGGGCTTACGCCGGCGATGCCTATACCAGTGCATTGTATGTAAGCCCTGGTCAAAATGATAATAACTGGATAAGTATAAAGGCAGAAGGGGTGAAATGTAATAAGCTTGCCATTGGCAGTCGGTTAAAAATAACATTTGTTGACAATGGTGTTAAAAGAAATGTTTACCACGACCTAAACTCGGGCGGTAGTTTTGGTTCATCGCCCATACAGGCGGAAATAGGGGTAGGGCATGCCGGGCTTATCGGAGAGCTTGAAATAACATGGGCTGGCAGCCATGCCGTTCAACGGTTTCGTAATTTGCAGGTAAACCAGTTCTACCACATTATCGAAGGAAATGGAAAGGCTGTTTCGGTTCAGTTAAAAAAGCTTAATTTCAATGGAATGGCGGGGTTGGCGATGAAAATGTGAGCTATTCGCCCGAGATGGTTGATTGATAATAACCCCGGGCAGTGCTGTCAATTTAATTAATCATTTTAACGAAGAGATTGCTTTTGGCCAATTGTTTATTTCTGAGCGATGATTACCATGTTCTGAAAAAGTTGGCAACGTGTTCAGTTGTAGATTGGTCATATCCGTACGGTCTGTGTTCGTTTATAGTACAACTGCCTTCTTGGTTTATTATAAGTCTCTTATATTTAAGATCTTACTACATTGGAATGTGGATTGATGTGGTGTGTTAACTTGAGCTCAACTATTTTAGATATTAGCCTTACTAACCTGCTTTTTATTGGAGCAGTGTTCACCGGTTGTACCGTAGCTTCAATTTTATGGTTTGCAAAAAAAGCGCACGGCGCTGCAAATCGATATTTAAGTTTAGCCCTGAGCGTTACGATATTGCAGCTGGGCGGCGTCACACTTTCTATACTATTGGCTTTAGGCCCCTTCATTTATTTTTATGTCCTTCAGTTAATCGAGCCAAGCAGGCGATTTACTTGGAAGGATTTGCTGCATTTTTTTTCTTTAATTTTTATTCCAATTGCACCAAACTGGCTGACGTTGAGCGTAACGACTGCTTATTTAATGCTATCACATCGTGCAATACAACGTTATAACAGGGAGCAACAGCCGTTTTTGATGGACAGGCCGCGATTTGCTTTTGGCAGGTTGGACAATGTGCTTAAGTTAATCATATTGTTTACCGCTCTTAGATCGATAAATGAATTGTTTGGTGTTTGCTTATCAGTAGTGCTGATTACTATGGCGGTCAGCGCCATTCTAAAATCAGAAAGGTGCATTTTGCCGGTACCGGTAATTCCTAAATCCGATGGGTTACGCGAAAAAGGCAGGTGGTTGAAAAGAGTTGTTGTTACAGAACGGTTTTACGAGGATGCCGACCTTACTTTAGCTTCGCTGGCGCAAAAATTAGCTCTTCATCCTCACGAGGTGTCGCGTATCATCAACCTGGCACTCAAAAAAAATTTTAATGATTTTATCAATGAGCTGCGGGTGCGGGACGTTATCCGGAAAATGCATGATCCCGATTACGATCGTTACAACCTGCTGGGAATAGCTTACGATTCGGGGTTTAACTCCAAAACCAGCTTCAATCGTGTTTTTAAAGAAATAACAGGCCAAAGCCCGGCCTCATTTAGAGAAAGGTCAAAAAAAGAAGTACCAAATGATAAGTTGGTACTTCGGACCCCGGTTAAGCCTGTAATCTTGCGCAAGAAAAGCCCGTTGGATTGGGCCACTGAAATTTCTAAACGCTGCATCATGATCAAAAATTATTTAAAAATGGCTTTCCGAAGCCTGCTTAAAAACAGGGCATTTACCTTACTGAATGTGTTTGGCCTCTCGGTGGGCCTGGCGACATGTCTGCTTATTGTTTTTTATGTTACTAATGAGCTTGGATATGACAAATACAATGAGCGTGCCGACCGAATATACAGAATAGGCCTTGATGTAAAATTGAATGGTAATGCTAATCAGTATGCTACTTCTGAAGAGCCTTTGCCCGCTGCTATTAAAGATGTTTTTCCGGAAATCGAGCAAATGACCCGCATGATAGATGTTCAGGGGCTGTTTCTTTCGCCTTTGAAGTTCTATATCCGTAAAGGCAATGAAAATATACAGGAAAAAAGGGTGGTGTTCACCGAATCATCAATTTTTAAGGTTTTTACCCTGCCGATGATCGATGGTAGCCCTGCCAGGGCACTGGATGCGCCCCATAGTGCCGTAATCACAGAAAGCACAGCGAAGAAGTACTTTAACCGTATTGATGTTGTTGGCCAGATGCTGACCATCAATGACACCAGCACATACAAAATCACCGGTGTTATTAAAGATGTTCCTCAGCAATCACATTTTCATTACGATTTTTTCCTGTCGTACAGTTCGCGTGCGGAAAGCGCCCAACACGGGTGGGGGTACGGTGGCATGCATAATTATTTGTTGCTAAAACCCGGCGCTGATGTACATCGGCTGGAAAAAAAGATAGCCGCTATCGAAATCAAAAACTCTTATAATGCAGAAGCCTGGACCAGCGGCGACAATTACCTGAAAACAGTTTTAATGCCCGTAACTGATATCCATCTTCGCGATCGGGCAACATACCAGTTGGAAGCGGGTAGCGACATTCAATACATTTACATATTTTCAATGATTGCCGCATTCATCCTGCTCATTGCCTGCGTTAATTTCATGAACCTCAGTACAGCCCGTTCAGCTAACAGGGCTAAAGAAGTTGGGGTTAGAAAAGTATTGGGTTCGGCGCGTAAATTCCTCATAGCTCAATTTCTGGCCGAGTCAATGTTGGTGACAATGGCCTCTGCAATCATCGCTGCTTTAATGGCCTGGGGGGTGTTGCCATTGTTCAACCAGCTGGCGGGAAAACAGTTGATACTTAGTTGGGACCAGGCAGCCTGGCTTCTGCCTGCGTTGTTCGCGATCACCATAGTAGTTGGTCTTTTGGCAGGAGCCTATCCCGCCTTTTTCCTTTCCGGTTTTCAACCCATAGATGTATTGAAAGGAAAGATCGCCAAAGGTTTTAAGAACAGCTTTCTGCGAAGTTTTTTAGTGGTATTTCAGTTTTCAATTTCGATTTTCCTCATCATAAGCACCATGGTGATCTTTAAACAGCTGACTTTTATTCGAAACAAAGGCCTGGGTTTTGATCGTAACCAGGTATTGGTTATTAAAAATACCGATGTATTAGGCACCAATGCTGCATTGCTTAAAAACGAATTGAAGCAAATGACCGGGGTAGTAGATGCGAGTATGACTGCTTTCCAGCCTACAGGCGATCTGCGCTTAAAGACAGGGCTTTTCCCTTCCTTACCAATTGACGTAAGGAGTGTATTGCTAACCGAATTCTGGCCCGTGGATGAGGACTATCTGCGCACCATGGGATTGACGCTTTCAACAGGCCGGAATTTTTCAAGAGAAATGCCTACAGACAGCGCGGGTATGATCGTGAATGAAGCGTTTGCCCGAAAGTTTGGCGCAAAAGATCCATTGAATAAAACGCTATACCGTAATTCATATGGCATTCAGCCTTACCACATTATTGGCGTGGTTAAGGATTTTCATTTTGCTACACTGCATGAGGAAGTGATGCCGTTGGCCTTGTATTACGCACCTGACAACGGCGCTATTAACGTACGGCTGCATACCGCGGACATTTCCAGGGCGCTCAGGCAGATTGAAAAGAAATGGAAACAATTTTCGCCAAACCAGCAGTTTAATTATTCATTTATGGATGCCGATTTTGATGCAAGTTATCGAACAGAGCAGCACGCGGGAACCATTTTTCTGTGTTTTAGTACCCTGGCCATATTAATAGCCTGCCTCGGCCTTTTTGGACTGGCTGCTTATGCTGCCGAACAACGTACGAAAGAAATAGGTATCCGAAAGGCGCTTGGGGCGAGTGTTTCCAGCATTACAGGCATGCTATCTGCGGATTTTGTTAAGCTGGTATTGATTGCCATTTTGATAGCTACCCCGCTTGCCTGGTGGGCTATGCAGAAATGGCTCCAGGATTTCGCTTATCGCACCACAATCGGGTGGTATTTGCCGGTTATAGCGGCGGGGGTAGCAATAGCAATTGCGCTGATAACGGTAAGTTTCCAATCTGTTAAAGCTGCTTTTGCTAATCCGGTGGATAGTTTGCGTAACGAATAACCCGCCGACAAATCCCAAAGACGACTTCGCTTATGGACTATTTTCCGCTCATACGGTCCTGCTCATGACCGCTGTAGTTCGTTAATATAATCCGGAATACAAACCACGCTACGGTCATATGACCGTAGCGGCCAAACCTGGCGGAAAATCCATCCAATTATTGTTTGCCTGGTCCATACGTTAGTGCTAACACACCATTTTCCAGTTCCGAAATTGATCTAAGTTTCAACGGGATATTAGCTCCTTCTTTCAATAAACGGGTGCCGGTACCCATCATATGCGGTTGCACAAGCAGTTTCAGTTCGTCTACCAGGCATGCCTGCAGTAACGTTGCTACCAGCTGTCCGCTGCCCTGAACAAGTATTGCGCCGCCATCTTGCTGTTTTAAAGCGTTTAGCTGCCCGATAATATTATCGCTAATGATGGTAGTGTTTTGCCAGTCGCCATTTTTCATGGTAGTTGAAACCACATATTTTTTCGCCCGGTTCATTTTGTCGGCTACGCCCATTTCATTGTTCTGAAACTGTGACCAATAAGGATACAGCATTTCATAAGTATGGCGGCCATAAAGCATAATTTCGCAGTTGTTAATAACTTCCTGTATGTATCCGGCACGGCTATCGCTGTGGTAGGGATTAAACCATTGCTCCATATGCGCCGAATCAAAGACGCCATCTAATGACGTCCATTCTGATACAATTAATTTTCTCATCGTGTTGGTTTTTTTTATTTGACACAAATCTACCGGCGATAAGCAAGGTAAAATAGAACAGACCCGACAGCCCCTAAAATTTAGGGTTAAAAGGCTTGCTAATGTTGATATATTCCTTAGGGGTAATGCCTGTAAACTCCTTAAAAACCCTGATGTAATGACTTTGATCCGCAAATCCATTACTGTAGGCAAGCTCTGTTAACGAATTGAACTTACCATCAGTAAGTTGTTTAAACGCCCTGTCAAACTGCGAAATGCGTTTATACATTTTCGGCGAGATTCCGACATTGTTTTCAAATAAGCGTTGAAGCGACCGTTCGGATATGTTTAATTCTGTTTGTAAAGTCGATAAAGCGCCGGTGTGTATGTTAGTCTTAAGGTATTGCAGGGCAAATAAAACCTTGGGGTTAAAATCATCCGCCTGCTTAGCCAGCCATCTGATAAAGCCGTTAAGGATTTCAAGGCGTTCATTGATCAGGGGCTGTGCTAAAAGCCGGTCGATGAGGCCGGTATCCTTTATTGGTTTTATATCGCTTAAGTCGAGGTAGCTATCGGTTAATTCAAGGGCACTTACACCAAATAGGCTCTGGACGATATGTGGGCGCATAAAAAAGGCAATCAACGTAAAAGGCTGCCTGATCATGAGCGTTTCCGGTTGGATTGTTTGTCCGTAGAGGTTAAGATATCCGGTATCCGATCCAGAACGCTTTCCTAATGCCGTTTGAAACACCAGTGTAGGGCAACCATTGGCATAAAGCGGCAAAATAAAGTCGGCACTGAAGGTTTTGCTTTCAATGATCAGTATACCAGTGACATATTCGTCAAGGTCGGGAGGCGGAAACAACGTAATTATATTCACCGATTTCTAAATTACTTCTTTCAATTAATAAAATAAAATTATCTTTGTAACTAAGATAATCAAAGTTATAAAGATATTGTGAAAAGCGAAGCTATTACCCGGATAAGAAAACTAAGCCAATTGTATGCTTATACATCCATTCAAATGCATGAAAATATTGCGCGAAAAGCCGGGCTATCAGGTACCGATCAGAAATACCTGGGCTTTTTCCTGGTGAAAGGGGCCATGACAGCCGGTGAGCTTATGGAAGTAACAGGGCTTACCAGCGGCGCTGTTACAGGTTTGATTGACCGGTTTGAGAAAAAAGACCTGGTCAAAAGAGAATTTGCGAAAACGGACAGGCGAAAAGTATTGGTAGTGCCGGATACTGAAAAGATAATGCAGCTCATGGCTCCGCTTTACAAGGATTATCGCAGCCATTCGGAGCAATTGATCGGTTCTTTCGCTGAAGAAGATTTGAAAATTATCGAAAAATTTTTGGAAGGATCGATTGCAATTATGAATGAAACAGCCAATCAGTTTAAAGACAAGTGAGGTATATGAAAAACAGAAGTTTATACATTGTTGATTTAAAAAAGGCCGATAAAACGTTTATTAAGTTAATCGGGGGCAAGGGGGCAAATCTGGCAGAATTATACAAGATTAAGGCGCTTAATGTGCCTGACGGTTTTTGTATAACCACTGAAGCTTTTAAAAACACTGTTGGGAACGATCAGCAGTATAATTCATTGCTGGAGCAATTAGCATTGCTAACCGAAAACCAAAGGAACGAGATCAATGAAATAAGCAAAAAGATCAGAACGCTGATAGAATCGATAGCTCTTTCTCAGGAATTGAAAAGCCAGATCGTTGCGCGTATGGACCAATATGGTGGTGATTATGCTTACGCCGTTCGTTCAAGTGCGACAGCGGAGGACTTAGCTACCGCATCTTTCGCCGGACAACAGGATACCTACCTAAACGTTATCGGCGAAGCCGCTATTTTAAAACACATCAGCAAATGTTGGGCATCTCTTTTTACGGAACGTGCCATAATCTACCGGCTTCAGAATGGCTTTGATCACCGCAAGGTTTACCTGGCTGTTATTGTACTGCAAATGGTAGCTGCAAAGGTAGCCGGCGTGCTGTTTACAGCCCATCCGATTACTGGTAACAGGAAAGTGAGCTCGATAGATGCGAGCTTTGGTTTGGGGGAAGCACTGGTTTCTGGTTTAGTTAACGCCGATAATTACCAGGTCCGTGCTTCAAGAATTATTGAAAAGAAGATTTCGGAGAAAAGGATTGCTATTGAGATTATTAAAAATGGCGGTACTGAGCAAAAAGAGATAGGGCCGGAGCAACAACATAAGCAAGCACTAACTGACGAGCAAATTTTACAAATCGAACAAACCGGCAGGATGATCGAGGCACATTTCGGCCATCCCCAGGATATTGAATGGTGTTTAAGTGACAATAAATTCTATGTTGTACAAAGCCGGCCAATCACCACATTATATCCTGTGCCAGCGGCAGACGACTTGGAGAACCGGGTTTATGTATCTGTAGGACATCAACAAATGATGACTGACGCATTTAAACCACTCGGCATATCCGTTTGGATGTTAACCGGAAACCGCGCGATGTTCAAAATGGCTGGCGGAAGGTTATTTGTTGATATCTCGAAGGGTCTGGCTTCGCCGGCAGGCAGGGAGAATCTTTTAAATGTATTGGGGCATTCAGATCCGCTCATAAAAGATGCCCTGATGACTGTAATCGATCGAAACTTTGTAAAAGAGAATCCAGACGCCAATATTCCCGGACAGGTTAAAGGCCATCACGGGATGTCTGCGGCGGATATACTCTCGGAAGTAGGAAACGATGTGGGAATTGTGGCCGATCTCATCAATAGCAGTCAAAAGTCGGTATCAGCATTGAAAGATAACATCCGGATAAAAACAGGACCGGATGTATTTGATTACATCCTCAATGATATGGAGCAGCGGAGGCAGTTGTCTTTAGAAAAGAAAAATCTGAACGTGATCATGGCGGCCATCCATGCTTCGGCCTGGATCAATGACAAGATGAAAGAGTGGCTTGGTGAAATCAACGCAGCAGATGTTCTGTCGCTTTCTGTTCCAAACAACATTACCTCAGAAATGGGCCTTGAACTTTTGGACCTGGCGGATGTGATCCGTCCCTATCCGGAGGTCATCGCCTATCTGCAAGGGGCAAAACAGAATAATTTATTGAATGGGTTATGCCAGTTGGAGGGCGGATGGCAGGTACGCGACGCCATCATCGCTTATCTTAACAAGTATGGTATGCGTTGCGCCGGCGAGATCGATATTACCCGTACACGATGGAGAGAAAATCCAACTGCGTTGGTTCCGATGATCCTGAGTAATATCAAAAACCTCGAACAGGGGGAGAGCACCCGAAGATTTGAGCAGGGGAAGCAGGCAGCCTTAGAAAAAGAACAAGACTTAATGTTGCGCCTGAAACAATTGCCCTACGGTGAAGAAAAAGCCCGGGAAACGAAGCAGATGATTGACCTGTTGCGGAATTTTATAGGCTACCGCGAATACCCGAAATACGATATTGTGAGCAGGTACTTTATTTATAAACAGGCTTTGCTTCAGGAGGCCGAACGCCTTGTAAAAGCCGGTGTGCTTCGTGATGAAAAAGATAGCTATTATCTTTATTTTGAAGAGCTGCAGGAGGTGGTGCGTACCGGAAAAGTGGATTACCAGCTTATCGACCAGCGCAAAGTAGACTATCAATTTTATGAAAAGCTGACACCGCCACGAGTTATTACTTCTGAAGGTGAGGTGATAACCGGTCATTACTGCCGTGAAAATATCCCGGTAGGGGGCCTGGCCGGTCTTGCCGTTTCTTCCGGCATAGTTGAAGGGCGCGCACGCATGGTGCTAAACGTAGAAGGTGCAGATCTGGAAGATGGCGATATCCTGGTTACAACCTTTACCGACCCAAGCTGGACACCTTTATTCTTAGCCATCAAAGGCCTGGTTACGGAAGTTGGCGGACTAATGACACATGGCGCTGTAATAGCCCGTGAATACGGTTTGCCTGCGGTTGTTGGCGTGGAAAACGCAACCCAACTAATTAAAGATGGCCAACGCATCCGTGTGCATGGAACGGCAGGGTATGTGGAGATTATGAGCGAAGCGGACGTGTAACGGAAAATGATCTTGTCGCGAATTACCCCCGGGATTGTCGCTTTTGCACACTGCGAAACACGGGCGTGTATCTCATCTTTGTATCGTTAATTAAGTTTATGATCAATCAGGATCGTGTTTCGGAAAACAACAAAGTAAACCGGAAACCGCGCAAAATTTTTAAATAAGTAACAATGAGTACATTACATATCACAAGCTCTAAGCTTTGGAACGCCATTAAGCTTTCTCTTAATGGCGAGCAGCAGGATTATACCCAAGGCAGTATCCCGAAAGCCATCTTTTTATTGGCTATCCCAATGATCCTGGAATTAAGCCTGGAAAGCGTTTTTGCGGTGGTAGATATGTTCTTTGTAGGTAAACTTGGGCAAAACGCTATAGCCACGGTAGGTTTAACGGAGTCGGTGATCACCATTGTCTATTCCATCGCTATTGGCTTAAGCACCGCGGCCACGGCAATCGTAGCGCGAAGGATTGGTGAAAAGAAACCGGAAGCCGCGGCACATGCAGGAGCCCAGGCGTTGGTAATCTGCCTGATTACAACTATAATAGTAAGCATGGCTGGTGTTTTATATGCACCTGAGATCTTAAAGTTAATGGGTGCAAGCGAAGAAGTGGTGAGGGACGGAGCTATTTTTACCCGGATCATGCTGGGCAGCAGCCTTATTATTATCCTGTTGTTTCTGATCAACGGAATTTTTCGCGGCGCCGGTGACGCCGCTATGGCGATGAAAAGCCTTTGGATTGCAAGCATTATCAACATAATTCTCTGCCCGGTTTTCATCCACTTTTTTGGGTTGAAGGGCGCTGCCATGGCCACCGTAATTGGAAGGAGCTGCGGGGTGACCTTCCAGGTATATCACCTGTTTAAAGGCAGCGGCATTCTGAAGTTTCGCGGTGCTCACTTTAATTGGGATCCTCCTGTGGTAAAGACCATCATCGCTGTGGCCTGGCCGGCAACCTTTCAATTTATCATTGCAAGCGGCAGTTGGATCATTTTGACGCGGTTGGTTGCTGAAACCGGCGGTACAGCAGCTTCAGCCGGCTACCAGATCGCTTTCCGGAATTTTGTTTTCTTTATTTTACCATGCTGGGGGTTAAGTAATGCTGCGGCAACCTTAGTGGGGCAAAACTTAGGTGCAGGCCATGTTGAAAGGGCAGCTCAAAGTGTGCTGCTTACGGCGCGATATAATGCTGTATTGATGAGTTTCGTCATGCTGCTGTTCCTGTTCTTTGCCCGTCCCATCATCAGCATATTTACAACCGAACCCGTTATTTTGAACTTTGGCAGTACGGCGCTCCGGATCATCGGTTCTGGATTTATTTTTTACGCTATAGCCATGGTCATGAGCCAGGCCTTAAACGGGGCCGGCGATACCAAAACGCCTACATGGATCAATTTTGGGTGCTTTTGGCTTTTTCAGGTCCCTTTAGCTTACTTACTCGCCAAAGGCTTAGGGTTGCATTCGGCAGGCGCCATCGCAGCGGTGCCCGCGGCCGAGGCGCTTTTAGCCCTGGTTTCCTGGTATTACTTCAAAAAAGGGAACTGGAAAAAGGTGAAGGTGTAAGGCCATTCATATTGAATTACTAAAAAACAATTAAACCATATAAAAAATGAAAAAGAAAAT
The DNA here is from genome assembly GCF_059491465.1 of Mucilaginibacter sp. Mucisp73. NCBI lineage: Bacteria > Pseudomonadati > Bacteroidota > Sphingobacteriia > Sphingobacteriales > Sphingobacteriaceae > Mucilaginibacter > Mucilaginibacter sp. Mucisp73. Next base: position 2,198,188 of record NZ_CP168507.1, read on the forward strand.
CTTATTTATTGCATGCCTGTTATTCGGGCTGATGTTTATCAATGCAGGCCTGAACAAGTTTTTAAATTACATGCCTGTACCTAAAGACATGCCGCCAAATGCCATGGCCATGTTTGGCGCCATTATGCAGATCAAATGGCTGATGCCGCTTATCGGCATCGCCGAAATTATTGGAGGGATCCTGGTGATTATTCCCCGTTTCAGAGCTTTAGGCGCGGTGATCATTTTTCCAGTTATGGTTGGCATATTGTTAACTGTTATTTCTTTATCTTCGGGAATACCGATGGTACTTGTGCTTTGGGCGGTGCTCATTTGGGTGCTATTTGAAAACAGGGAGAAATATTTTCACATGATCCGGTAGCGGATGGCATAGTCTGGCTATTCCGCAACTAAATAATAACCGCCCGGTGAATTGGAAATTACAAATGATTATAGGCAAGTGGTGTTACGTAGTTGATAGACTTTATTAAAATCATATGAAACTTTTTGAAAAAGAAACGGGCAAAACAAACTGTGTCGGGGTAAGCGGAGCTTCTGCAACCGGGGCATCAGCAATTGCTGTGTTAGCATTGGGATCTATGGCTATAGGCGCGATTGCTATAGGCGCATTGGTGATTAGCCGAATCATGGTTAAAAAAGCTGTAATCAGAAACCTCCATGTCGGTAATCTCAGCGTAGATAACCTTGTAATTAAAAATCGGGAAGATTAGAAGTTCCTGGGGATCCGGTTAGTTTGGATTGAAGTGGAGTAAAGCGTTATCAGGGTTGTTTCTGAGTTTGCCCTTGTTCCCACGATAATTTCGCCTCGCCGTCGATAGCCAACAACATCGTTCTCGGACACTGGCCGGCTTGCGTCGGAAACTCACCTGCTTTAAAATTCGTCTTTTGTTATGTTTTGAAATAAATTCAGAACGGCCGGCTCAAATTGCGGGAATATGGCAGCCGGGAAGACAGATTACGCATTTATAAAATAAATGTTGTTTTTTAACGTTACATTCATCATTTAGTGCATGAAAAGAGCGTGTTTGGGAATTGTGTTGGCTGCACTGTTATTATCGACGGTCGGCGGTTGCGGTGTAGTTAAATCTTTGGGTAGAAATCCGGATGGCGAAGAACTTACCCGGTTGGATTCTTTACCAAATTATAAAAATGGAGCTTTTATAAATCTGGCTGAACTTTCTGATTCCACGGTCAAACGTAAATTTCTTTTCCTCAGCAAACGTCCTGAAACCATCAGGCCTTCTCGTGCACTTCCATGGATTAAAACTGATCTGAATTCATTAGCTGCTCCTGCACCTACGATCGTTTGGTTTGGACATTCATCTTTACTAATAAAAAGCGGGCAGTTTAATATGCTCATTGATCCGGTTTTTAGCAATCATGCGGGACCGGTGCCCGGATTGATTACCGCATTCCCGGGTACAAAGCATTATCACGCCGATGATATGCCTCAAATAGATGCGCTGATCATTTCTCATGATCACTACGATCACCTGGATTATCGGACTTTGAAAAAATTAAAGAACCGTATTAAAATGGCTGTTGTGCCGATGGGGGTAGGCGCTGATCTGGTATACTGGGGGTTTGACCCTAAAAAGATCATCGAACTTAATTGGAACCAATCGATTACGTTGTCCGGTGGTATTCGGATTACCGCCACCCCAGCCCAACATCGCAGCAATCGTACGTATAAGAATGAGAATAAAACATTATGGGCCTCTTACGTTTTTCAGATTGGCAGTTATAGGCTGTTTTACAGTGGCGATAGCGGGTACGGGCCGCATTTTAAACAAATAGGCCAGCAATTCGGGCCGTTTGATCTGGCGTTTTTGGAATGCGGGCAGTATAGCCCCAATTGGCCATGGACGCACCTGTGGTTAGGGCAACCCGCACAGGCTGCGGCTGACCTGCAAGCCCGTTTGTTACAGCCTATTCACTGGGCCAAGTTTATTGAAGCTAACCAGCCCTGGAACGAACCGATAAAAAGGCTTGTGCCTGCAGCAAAGGAGTTGGGTGTCGAACTAAATGTTCCGCGTATTGGGGAGCCTTACACTTTAGGCAGCCCCCTCAAACAGGCTGCGTGGTGGAATTTTGAATAACTGCTTTTGTAATATTGAACAGTTAATAAAAAGGACCATATCGGATGGCAGGATGATCATTTGAACAACCGGCAATCAGTATACAGGGCCAGCTTACCTAATCAATTTTTCAGGTGCCTCCAGATGATATCATGAATGTCGGTCGCTATCAGGTTCTGTTTTTCCAATGGGTTATCGGTAATGATCACAGGCTGATATTCTGACGGTACATCCACCCGGCCATGAGAGCCTTTAATCAGGGTGGCGTCCAGGGGAATGACATCCATCACATATCTGAAACCAGCCTTTTTGCGCAGCAACTTGTAGCCGGCGCGGAGCTTTGAGCTCATAAACATCTCAACAGGATCATAACCCGGTTTTTTATGGATGTCAACTACGCGCGCGTAATCCGGGGCAAGCGCATCATCCAGCCAAAAATAATAAGTGAACCAGCTTCTCTCATCAGCGATCAGGACGAGGTCTCCGGCCCGGGGATGGTTGATGTGATATGCGGCCTGCTCTTTCCGGGTAAGCACCCGTTCAACACCAGGCACGGCTTCAAGCAGCGCTTTGACTTTTGCCGTTACGCTCGCATCGTTGATGTAGACATGAGCGAGTTGGTGATCAGCTACCGCAAAGGCTTTTGAAGCGCCCGGGTCAAGTATCTCCAGTCCACGTTCAATCCTGATGCCTAACAAGCCGTTTTGCCTCAATACCCGGTTTAAATGAACCGGGTGATCCACCGGGGAGATGCCATATTCGGAAAGGATGATGATCTCGGCATTTTTTTTTCTGTAAAACGAAACCAGATCTTCGATAATTTTATCAATATCATTCAGGTCCTTGGCAATAACCGGTAAATCCGGACCGAATTTTTGCAGGCAATAGTCCAGATGCGGCAGGTATATCAGTGTTAGCGTCGGGTCATGCAGCGTATCTGTTTCCATTGCAGCGTCAGCTATCCAACGGCTTGATTTGATATTGGCGCCGGGCCCCCAAAACTGAAAAAGCGGAAACTGCCCCAACTTCGCCTGAAGGTGGTCACGCAGGCCGGCAGGCTCCGAGTAACAATCCGGTATTTTTCGCCCGTCCGCAAGGTAGTTTGGCCTCGGCGTCACGGAGTAATCCGCAGAGGAGTACATATTGTACCACCAAAACATTATCGAGCTCGTGAAAGATGGATCTTCGCTCTTGGCCTTTTCCCATATTTTCTGTCCCTCCACAAGTTTATTTGATTGCTTCCAGAATTTTACTTCACAATCCGCGCGGTCATACCACCCATTACCTACAATGCCATTGTCAACAGGAAATTTGCCGGTGACGTAGGCGGACTGCATGGCGGTGGTAACAGCAGGCAATACAGGCGTTATATGCGTCAGATGTCTGCCTTTGATGTAAGATTTAAGAAATGGCGTATGCTCGCCGATCAGAGACGTGGATAAACCCACTACATCGATAACTACCGTTTTATTCATAATTGGCTTCTTTCTTATGATATTTGCGCTTTAACCCAATCCAATTCCCGGATGATCGATTGCGTTAAGGGGGCCTTCAGCTCATCCGGTAATACACTCCAGGTATATGTTTCCACTTCCAGGTGTTGTGTAAAAGCAGCGTTCCTGAATTTGTTGAGCACCCTGATAATATCGTTTTGTGTTGATTGCACCACACCCATATCCTCAACAAAAACAGGCACATGAAAGTGCGCACGCCATTCATTGACTGCTGGGTTCTGGTTATCTGCCAGGGCTTGCGGTAAATCGGGATAGCGGATCAATTCTCCATTTGCGGTTTTCGCGATCACCTGGTGCAGATAGGTTGGCTCGTTGAATCTGTCAAGCTCGTCGGTCACCTCGTCCCTCATTGCCAGATCCGTCGGAAGATGGGCCTTTAAGGCAGCACTGATTTGTATCTTGCCTACCTGGATACCTTTCGCGGCCAGTTCATCAATGACGCACTCATGTTCCTCATAGCCGATGGCAAAATGGCAAACGTCATAACATAGGTTAATGTGCTGTTTGACAGCTTCTTCTGCATCAGCCGGAGACAGGCCAAACTGTTCTCCCAGCAATAAAATACCACGCGGCAACAGGTCGTTTTCAAACCAATCTATAAACTCCCGGCCTGATTCCAGGAAGCCATCCGGCTCGGGTTCGATATCCAGGTGCATCAGGACCCCGGCCGAGCGGTGTATTTTAAAAAGTGCAGCCGCCACCGTTAAAATATTCTCAGTGGCGATCGCCCTTGCCTTGTTCCTGGCCTCACCGGCCGCATGCCATGGTTTATAGCTTAAGGGCGAGGTTGAAATCCCTCCCTGCAAACCTTCAGGAAGTAATTCGCCCAATATATGAAACAGGCGCAAGGTATAATCCACGCGGTCAACTGTTGTCCAATCCGGCGTATGCACTTCGTCCTTAACTACGGTGTTATGGAAACCGCCATAGGGGAAACCATTCATCGTGAAAACATAAGCATCATGATCAAACAGCCATTGTTTGAACTCCGCTAAGTTATCTTCCTCTGCCAGCAAACCGAGGCTGGCCATATTAGAAAGGCGCAGGCCAATACCCATTTGTTCCTTCCCCGCAAGGGCAGCCCTGATTGCCGGGAAATGGTTTTTCAGAGCCCCGAAAGTTTCCGGCCAGTTCTCCGCGGGATGGATATTGGTACAATAGGTCAGGTGCGCTGCATTTATTTTCATGAGGGCAGATGTTTGTATTGTTTAAATTTGCGTTTGCTGAAGTTCGAGTTGCCGGTTGTATAGTTCAATACTCGCTTGTTTCAAAAGCTCGGTATCAATTTCATGCACCTCGGCACCTTCGCCAATAGCATTGAGTAACGTAATAGTGAGCTCTCCGCCCAAATGCTCGCGAAACTCCTCCAGGCCCTGCAATAATGGGCTGTCATCTCCGCTGATCTTTAAGAGCCCATGGCTGATTTCAAAACCTAAGTTTTGGATCAGGCTTACCACGCGCTCACTGTCCGCCGCGGTTAAACGGCCGCAAAGGCAGGAATAAACCGTATCCAGGGCTATCCCCATGGCTACCGCTTCACCATGTCGAACGTCGAAACTGCTGAGATATTCCAGTTTGTGCGCGCTCCAATGCCCGAAATCCAAAGGGCGTGATGAGCCGCTTTCAAAGGGGTCGGCGCCGGCAATGTGCTGCATGTGCAGCTGCGCGCAGCGCCAAATCAGGTAATTCATTGCCGCCGCGTCGCGGCTCACGAGGGCGGGTGCGTTCTGTTCTATCCAGTTGAAAAAAACAGGGTCTTTGATCAGGGCAACTTTGATAGCTTCGGATATTCCGGAACGCCAGTCTCGGTCGGTCAGGGTGGTCAAAAACTGGTCATCATTAAAAACAGCGGCAGGTGGTGCGAATGTGCCCAGGAAATTCTTTTTCCCAAAATAATTGATGCTGTTCTTCACTCCGATTCCTGAATCGTTCTGAGACAGCACAGTTGTTGGTATGCGGATAAGCTTTACTCCCCGGTGGGCTACTGCAGCAGCATAACCTGCCATATCCAATACGGCCCCGCCACCAATTACGGCGATGTATGAATGCCGGTCTATACCGTAATTATTTACCGCTTCGAGGATCATATCAAAATAGCGTTCATCATTTTTTACGTACTCGCCGCCGGGTATCAGCAAGATCTCGGGCACCAGATGAACAGCAGTATGCGCCTGAAAATAAGAACTGATATCAGAGCATAAATGCTCGTGGGCGTCGGCAACCCCCTGATCGACCACAAACAGGATCTTCCTTAACGCGCCTGAAGTAGTAGCGTTTGTCAGAAAACCGTTCAGAAGGGGATTATCCTTTGCGAATAAAGCCGAAGTAAAAAAGACGTTATAATTATATTTTACGCTGAAGTTCTGTTGCAAATGTTCCATCGGGGGAAGATCTATTGTTATTGAAATTAATTAGGTGACTGCAAAGGTTTTCGACAGCCACAACGAGAGCGGTAAAAGGCAGGCGATCATCAGGGCGAATGTAAGTGAGCTGAATGTGGCAGACCAGGAAGCGTCCATCAATATCAGGGAGATCACCCCGGCCTTTACGGCATTACCAATATTTTTGCCGATTGGCTCTCTTATAGCTATGAGCAACGGTTTGAATATCATCCAGGTAAAGGGTAAGATGAAAAGCAGTGACCATAGCAGCCGGTTATTAACGTACGAAAAGTAGCTGATAAAGGCGATGACCGCGGCGTACAAAAATGCCGCTATATACAAGTTGTTCCTTTTGCCCCCATGAACTTCGCCACGACTGGTCAGGGTGATCGAGAATATGTAAACCACAGGCACTAATGCTAACATTGACCAATGGTTGAGCGCATCCGGTATTATGCTGACTCCGAGCAACAGGTTTAATCCCCTGCACATCCCCATATTAAGCGGCCCGAAAAAGGGACGATGTTTGCCAAACTTGTCGTAGAGCAGTGCACAGAGCGCGATAGCTGCCGCGAGCATACCCGATGCCGCCGAAACGAGAAACGCCAATAGGATACCTGCACTTAACAACAACGTCCCGAGCATTGAAGCTTCCGGTAAACTAACCCTGCCTGAGGGGATGGCCCTTTCAGGCCGTTCAATCTTATCAGTCTCCACATCGAAAATATCATTAAAAACAATACCGCCGCCGTAGAGACAAGCTGTGGAAAGGCAAAGCAGGAGGGCGGCCGGCCAGATTCTTTCCACTAAACTACCTGGGGCACTGGCAATAGCGATCCCCGCCAGAATATCTGCGATCGAAGTAACAATATTTGCGGGCCGCATGAGCTGAAGATAAATGTACAGTTTCCTCAAGATCACGATTAGCTAATGATGATGGATGATTTATCGATTCTCGGTTGCTGGCCGCCGCGCAATATACTGTTACCTTCAAATTTTACGCTTTGATCAACGTTCCTCACCGCGGCGAAATCAGTTTCATCGAGCTGTCCGCTTTGGGCAAAAGCGATAATTGCGTTACCGTAGGTGATCAATTGGATATCTTTGTCACTGATACCGCGTATTTTCATTAGTGCAGCAGTTTTGGGCACAGCCAGGGGATCACTGATGCCCCAATCTGCAGCCGAATTGACCATGATCCGCTCCGGGCCATATTGCCTGGCGATTTCCACCATGCGCTCATTACCCATTTTGGTGAAGGGGTAAATTGTGAATGCGGCCCAAAACCCCCGGTCAAGGACCTCCTTGACGGTCTCCTCGTTGTTATGATCAATAATGACCTTATAAGGATCGATGCCATGTTCTATCGCGATGTCCATACTACGGCGTGTGCCGTTTTTCTTGTCGCGGTGCGGGGTGTGGACCTGTACCGGCAGGCCGGCTTCTCTGGCCAGCTCCAGTTGCAAGCGGTAATATTTTTCTTCAGCCGCGGTTTGGTCATCGAAACCTATTTCACCGATACCCACAACTCCCTCTTTATAAGCAAACAGCGGAAGTATTTCCATCACCTGTTCTGCAAGGCTTTCATTGTTTGCCTCGCGGGAGTTAAGCCCTATGGTGCAATAATGTTTAATGCCAAACTGCGATGAGCGAAATCTTTCCCAGCCAACCAGGCTGCTGTAATAATCGCGAAAGCTGTCAATGCCCGTCCGCGGCTGTCCCAGCCAAAAAGCCGGTTCTATCAGCCCCACCACGCCCGCATCAGCCATAGCCTGGTAGTCATCTGTTGTACGGGATGTCATATGTACATGCGGGTCAAAAAACCGCATACCTTTTACGGCGGTTATGTCAAATGACTCTGGTTTTTCGCCAGGTATTTGCTCTCTGTTTTCAAAATTGCTGCAACACATATCCCCAAATTAATTTTTTGTATCGTTAATAAATTCGTTCCAACTCGTTTTTCCGCCGGTCACCACTTTTAAAGAACCAACTTTCAACAACTCTTTTGCGGGCTGAAAGCTGCTTTCGGCAATAGCTAATGCCACTGCTTCCCTTTCAAGTTCGCTTAAACCCGGTAATCCTTCCCGGATGTCCTGCAGTATCGTGTCATCCATAAAGCGACTTACTAATCGCCATAGCATAGGATCAGTACTTCGGCCGGCTGACCAGCGCTCTCGCGCGTAATCGATCAATGTATGTGCAAGGCCGGCATTAGCACGCTGGTCCAATCCCGTGATCAGTTCCAGTTTTTTTTCGGTGAAAAGTGCCTTTAGCACCATTTGGTTCCAGGCCGGCTCGGGCAGGTTTTCCGCTGGGTAGGGGTTGTGATACATGATTGCTTCGAGCACAACGCCCAGATTACTGCGGTTACCTTCCGTACAGCGTTGCACCCATATCGGGGCGTAAGCAAGCAGAGGCAAAGCCGAATATAAAGCCACTAACTCGTTCATTTCAGCAGCTAAGAATAAGTTCTCGATACTCCGCTGATAACGGTCTTTATCGGTGGTGTCAAGCGTTAATAACAGCCATACCCTGGCAAGCCTGTCAACCGACCATCCTGCGATCGAAAAATCTTTACGGATAGCCGATAAATCGGCTTCATTTTCAGGACCGGCATTGACCGGCGCTTTTCCCGTCTTACGCGGCAAAGCAGCGAAGGCAGCGTTAAATGCTGCTGCAGACGCAGCGTGATTCCCCTGGGCCAGCAGCCAGTCTTTGGCATCCTGGCTTACATGTCTTGCAATGAGATCTGTAAGCAGAGGCTTAAATTTTTCTATATCATAAGTGAACATATCTTCAAATCATCAGGGTTGGCCGATCCATGTTGCTCAGGCCGCGATATAATTGATCAGCAATGCGCCGGCAATGATCAGCAGGCCAAAGAACTCTCTGGTTTTTTCTATATAAGGCTTGTCTGCCTGCATTGTTTCTACCAAACTTGGCCTGTTATATTTCGTTATCCAGTCGCGTACACCATCTTTAGAAAAATAAATGGTGCCTGCGTGAACAAGGTATATCGCGATCAGGCATAGATACAACCTCGGATAAACCAGGTGAAAAACTACCAGGCCGCAACATACAGCCGCGCTAAGGTATATTGGTACCCAAAGCCACGGATCGACATCGTTCAGGTTAAGGTAAGCGAAGACCAGGAAAGAGAGACAGAAAATGATATTTATAATAGCAATCATATTGAACAGATCGGAGCCAGGCAAATTAATAAATGTAATGTAATCTAAGGCTCATATATCAATATAAATTTTCTTACACTTGACAACTTCATTTTCTATTGGAGATGGGCAATGGTTTTGCATTGTAACCAGGCAAAAACGCTTAGATATCGGAAATGATCAGTTTTTGCAGAGCCGGAAAGGACACCGGCCGGAGGTCGTTTTTGTATAAAATAAAGTCTGGTTTAGGTAATTCTGCGTCGCTGGCTTTAATTAATTTAGCGTGGCGTATACCTTGAATTATTAAACCGTCCTGAAAAACGTCGGGTTTATTATAATGCAAAAGGTTTAAACCATCGCTATTTGCCTGAATTGTTACTGTATGAAAACCCTAATTATGCTTAACCGAAAAACCACGATCAAGGCAGCTTGTTTGCTGCTAACACTTTTGAGCCATTCTTTTATGGTAAAGAGCCAGCAAATGAGCGACGCAGAAAGAAAATCAATGGAAAAAGGTAAGGTGTACCCTGCATTAAAGGGTGCAGGGCAGGGTGTATCGGGTCCTGGTTCTAACCTTCTGCCCGAAAAGATGCAATGGTGGGAGGATCAGAAATTTGGGATGTTTATACATTGGGGCCTATATGCGATTCCGGCCACGGGTGAATGGACCATGTTTAATCAAAAGATACCGGCTGAGGAATATGCGAGGTTAGCTGATCAGTTTAATCCAAGGCATTTTAGCGCTACAGAATGGGCGAAGGTAGCCAAGGAGGCAGGTATGAAATATATGGTAATGGTTAGCCGCCATCATGATGGCTTTGCCCTTTGGAACAGCCCCTCAAGTTACCGACATTTTGATAGTTGGGAAACTGCCGCTCACCGTGATTTTGTAAAGGAGTATACTGATGCGTGCCGTAAAGCTGGCCTCTATGTAGGCATTTATTATTCTCCTCTGGATTGGCGTTTTCCTGGTTATTTCGACCCTAAGGGGCTTCCCGACAATGCTGCCTTGCTCAAGAAACAAACATATGGGCAGGTAGAAGAGCTAATGAAAAATTACGGCAAAATAGATATTTTGTGGTACGATGGCGGCTGGCTGGCGCATAAAGGTACCGATGCCGACGCAGCCTGGTTTTGGGAACCGTTAAAACTTAATGCTATGGTACGTAGCTACAACCCGGATGTGGTCATTAATCCAAGATCAGGAATGGTGGGAGATTTTCAGACCGACGAAGGTGGCGCGGATGTTAAAGGACCTATTATTCCCTTTCCATGGGAAAAATGCTTGAACCTTAATGAAACCAGTTGGGGATACAATAAGGCTCAGCGATTGATGCCGCTGAAAAAGATTATAAACATGCTTGTTAATACCGTTGACCGCGGTGGAAATATGTTATTAAATGTTGGGCCGGATCCGGACGGTGTTATTCCCCCTGCTCATGTGGATCGCCTGAGAGAGGTGGGGCAGTGGTTAGCAAAAAATGGCGAGAGCATATATCAAACGCGTCCGGGACCTTTTCAACCTGTTGATGATTTTTACGGGGCCGCAAGCAGGGGGGATAAAATATATATCCACGTGCTGAAAATGCCGGCGGGAGATACTATCATAAAATTACCGCCTGTTAAACAAATTATTACACGTTGCAGGGTACTGCATGGTAAAAAAGTTAAATTTCATCAGGATTCAACGGGTATCAGTCTTGACTTAGCCACAATAAAACTCGATTCAGTGGTAACCACTTTGGAGTTAAAAACAAAAGGTAACTAACAGTTTCAAATATCCTAAAGTTGAGTTAAAACCGGGGCTGTAAAATAAACTGTGTCAATCCCAGCGCGGCCCCGGCCACCTTGTTAATTTATTGACTATACCGTTGTTGCAAATCAGAAATAGCGTCAAATTCATCAGCGACTTTTGTTATCAGGCTTTCGAATACTTTAAAATATTGTGCGTAGACCTGATGATTTTCGGCGTTTGGCAGATAGGTTTGGTGCATGGTTACCGTTTGGGAGGCTTCTTCTAAAGAGGGATAAATGCCCATTTCCGTAGCGCTTAGCAGGAAAGCACCCATGCCTATGCTGTCTGCATGGCTAATTGTGCTGACCGGCTTGTTGAACAGATCTGCGATGATTTGAGCGCAAAACGGTATAGATGCAAAGCTGCCGTTGATAGACAGAGTTTCAATATGCCGATGCGGTTCAAGGGTACGGCCAATACTGTACATCTCATATAAAATGCCCTCTATGGTAGCCCGTATAAAATGTTTACGCTCGTGCCTGATATTAACGCCAAAATAGCACCCCCTGGAATTTGGGTTCCAGATCGGGGCCCGTTCTCCATGCAGGAAGGGAAGGAAGATCAACCCGCCCGACCCCACTTCAACACCGGCGGCTTCCTCTATCAACATTTCCATTGATTGATCGATATCAAAAGCTTCGGTAAAATCACCGAATTGTTTAGCAAACCAATTGAATATCACACCGCCATTACTTGTAGGGCCGCCGGTGATGATATGTTTTTCGGTAAGCAGGTAATTGAAAATCTGTTGTTTAGGGTCCTCTATTATTTTATCGCCAATGATCCGGAACGCGCCGCTATCTTCAATGGTAATCGTTGCCATACTGTTTTCCCACACGCCGGCACCCAAGGTGGCCAGGCATCCGTCGCTTGATCCGATCAGGATTTTAACCGTTGGTGACAGTTTCAAAACCCTTTGGTATTCTTTTTTTAATGTTACGCCCGAGTAAAAAACCGGATGCAGGTCCGGAAGCTCCTCTGGTGTGATCCCCGCAAATTTTAGTGCGGCTTCGTCCCAGGTTAAATTGTGGATATTCATCAGCCCGGTTGCTGAGGCTATGCTGTAGTCTATCACACATGCGCCGGTCAGTTGCTGAATGATATAGGTTTTTATAGGCATAAATTTCTTTGCCAGCCTGAATTTTTCAGGGTCGTGATTTTTCATCCAGGCAATTTTTATTAATGACGACATCGGGTGAATGGGCGTTCCGGTGGCTCTGTAAATCTCCTTACCCAAGTCACTTTGCTTAAGCTCAGCCGCCTCTTTTTTGCCCCGGTTATCCGCCCAGGTGATAGCATTGCCCAATGGTATGCCATCCTTATCCACTGCCAGCAAACTATGCATTGACGAGCCAAAGCAAATACAGGTTACAGTATATTTTTTAGGGTAGATCTTTTCATTAAGAAGATTTTTCAAAATATAAAGCATTGTAATAAACATCTGCTCAGGGTCTTGTTCGCTATGGTCGGGTTGTTCATGAAAGGTGGGATAATGCCCCTTTGACGAACTGATTAAGTTACCGGAAAGATCAAAGGCGAAGACCTTTACTGCGTCTGTGCCCATTTCTATGATGATAATACAATTCATGACGTATAACTGATGATCTGGTGTTTTATTTTTTTCTGAACTCGCTTGGGGTGTACCCGGTAAGTTTTTTAAAGGTTGTAGAAAAATGCTGAGACGAATAAAATCCTGTGCTCAGTGCTATGTCGGTAACATTTACCTCGTTTTTTTTAAGCAGTTTGGTGGCTTCGGTTATCCTGATGTTGATTAAATAATTCAGAGGTGAAAAGCCGGAGTAGTTTTTTACTTTTTCGGTAAATGCTGTAGTCCCCATGCCGATTAGCGCAGCCATTTCTTCCACCGTCCATTGATGGGCAAGGTTTTGCCGCAACGTTTGCTCCAGCTTCAGGAATGTTTGAGGGAAGTCTCTCCTGGAATTGTTTTGCCTGATCAACTGCCTGCTCACCAACACAAAAAGCTCGTCGAGCAGCTGGTTCACACGTGTGTAAAAGCCTACTTCCTCATTTTGTAATTCAAGTTGTAAATTATGCATTAAAACCTGCGCTTCTTTCAGTTTCAAAACAAGCTGTTGCTTATTTACAAGCAAAATCTGGTTGATGGATAGTTTTTCCTTTTTAGTAAGCCCGCTCCATTTACCCAGCAATATCTTCCCGCAATCTTCGGCAGAGATCTTTAACCCAAACAGAGCGCCGATATTTAATATTCCCGTTTCGCCGCCAATGCGTTGCCCGGGCAATACTAAGGCAAAATCGCCCGGGTATAACGTATGTTGTTGTAAATCAATCACCCAGCTGAATTTTCCCTCTAAAATATAATACAGGCAAATGCAGTCCGTAACGTTACTGTTAAAGGAGTTGAGTTGGATAGTATTGTTCTTTTTGTGGGTAAACTCCAGAATATGCGGAAAATGCATAAGTTCTTTAGATATGCCCTGCTGAAGTATCAATTGATTCATTCAGTATAATAATTGGTATACGTTGCTGCCACCTCTGTACTGCAACGGTTATCGGGCATCCAACAGAGGGCGCCCATTGAAAGCAAGTTTACACATTACAAAACTAAAATTTGTATAAAAACCAACGCTGTTTTTTAATGGTATTTTCCGGGTTAAATATTATGATACTTTGTAAGTATTATAACCAGTTACAACCAAAACCAAAGCCGCTACTCCCCTTAATAGTGTGCGTTTTAAATCTATTACGATGAGAAAATGTTTTCTTCTTTGCCGTGTAGCGGGTATTGCATTGCTGCAATGCTGTTTGTTTTTTCATAACGCCTTCGCGCAGCAAATTTCCAGGGATGAGTTGATATTCCTTACTCCGGAGTGGAAAGGTGAGCGCTTTGCCGATGGCCGCCCCAGGGTGCCGGATGCAATTTTGGCTCGGATGAAGCAGGTGAGTATTGAAGAAGCCTGGGCTGTTCTTAAAAATGCCGGCTACGGATACCAGTTAACCGAAAACTGGCTGGTGATAAATCCCGACAGCGTTTTGGTGGGACGTGCCGTAACCGCGACCTTCATGCCTGCACGCCCCGATGTATGGAAAGCAATTGATAACAGGGGCAAAACCCAGGGAAAAAAAGGGCAAAACACCTGGCCTGTAGACTTGTTGGTAAAAGGAGATGTATATGTTGCCGATCAGTTTGGCGCCCACAAAAACGGACCTACTATTGGCGACAATGTGGGCAATGCCATCTACGCGAAAACCGGTAACGGTATAGTTTATAACGGCGCGGTAAGGGATTGGCGGGGGTTAAAAGAGATTGGCGGCTTTACCTCCTTTGTAGAAAGTTATGATCCATCGTACCATAACCCGCCCGGCGACCTGAACACCATGATTGTTGGCATCAATCAGCCCACCCGGATCAAACAAGCCACTGTGATGCCCGGAGATGTGGTTTTGGGCGAGAATGGCGTAGTGATATTTATCCCGCCGCACCTGGCCGAGAAAGTGGTAACCACCTCAGAAGTGGTGAGGTTAAGGGATATGTTTGGCCACCTGCGGTTAAAAGAAGGTAAATACACAGCCGGGCAAATAGATGCCCGCTGGAGCGCTGACATTGAAAAAGATTTTTCTGCATGGCTTAACCAGCACATAAATGAATTGCCGGTACCTAAAGAGCAGATTCAAAACATCCTGAAAAACCGGACCTGGTAAACATTCTATCACAAAATATAAACTATGTCAAACTATCAAAACAGGCGCAGCTTTCTTTCGAAAACTGTATTAGCCGGCGCCGCCGTGCTGGCATCGCCATTAAACAAAACATTTGGGCAAGGGCTGATAGATGCCAAAGAACGCACCCCGCAGGCATCATCCCCTTCTGATCTTAAAATTACGGAAGTTAAGTGTGCTTATGCGGGTGGCGGGCTGTTCGTAAAAATATACACCAATCAGGGCATCTGGGGCTCGGGCGAAGGAGTTGACGCCATAGCGGGAACTTATTACCTGGTTAAACGGCTGGAATGGATGCTGAAAGGCCGGAGCCCCTTAAATCCAAACAGGATAGCGGAGGAGATCAGGAAAGCTCATTTTTTTGCCGGGGCGCAGTCAGGTATGTTTGTGGCCGTGCTCACCGCGGTAGAGGCGGCTCTTTGGGACCTTACAGGCAAAGCTTTGGGTGTACCGGTTTACCAGTTATTAGGCGGCAAATATCGCGATAAATGCCGTGTTTATTGCGATACAGAATTATACACAGCCACAAACCCTGTGCCTGATGATTACGCTAAGGCAGCCCGCGGCGCGGTTAACCGCGGATACACAGCTGTGAAATTTGATATTGACGATGCCCGCGACCCGAATAAATTCGACCGTTATAACTGGACTGCCAGTAATGCTGAGCTCGACAGGATGTATAATGCCATAGCCGCCGTGAGGAAAGAAGTGGGGCCCAATATTGATATCTGTGTGGATATGCACGGCCGTTACGATGCTACAACCGGCCGCAGGGTTGCAAAAATGATGGAACCTCTTAATTTAATGTGGCTGGAAGAACCTATTCCGGCAGATAATATTGATGTATACAAAACAATAACGCAGGAAACAACTACGCCTATTTGTGCCGGCGAGAATTTTTACCTCGCTTACGGTTATACCAGGCTGCTTTCGGAAGCCGGCATTGATATTGTGATGCCCGATCTTCAAAAATGTGGAGGGCTTGGTGAAGGGCAGCGGGTAGCTAACCTCGCCAATTTATATTATGTGCCGTTTTCGCCGCATATGGTAGGCTCCTTTCTCGGCGCCATGGCAACCGCGCATGTTTGCGCCTCAGTACCCAATTTCCATATCCTGGAATGGCAAACGTTGAGCGATACCGAGCCAAAATGGAAGGAAATAGTGCACTATGATAAACCCTTTATTGAGAAAGGCTTCCTGGTGCTATCTGATAAGCCCGGAGTGGGTGTTGAGATCAACGAGGAAGGGTTGAAGAAATACGCGATGCCCGGAGTCCCTTTCTTTGCTTGATCAATGCCGGGTATGAAATTTTTTTACAAAGTTACCATCGCGTTAACCATCGCTGCATTGGTTGCGGTATTAATCATGCTTTCTAAAGGTTTGGAGCACACCGGGCCTTATGTACTTACATTTTTTGTACTGCTTGCCATAAGCCTTTGTTCCTCCCCAAAAACCAAAAGTTTTGCATATACGGTACTGATTTTCGGAGCTGCCGCTATGGCGCTTTATTATCCTGGTTTTTTTATCAGTTATGGCAATTTTAAATATGCTACGCTTATTATTCCGCTAATACAGCTCATCATGTTTGGTATGGGCACTTCCATGCATTACCAGGATTTTCTCGGCGTATTAAAATCGCCCGGGGGAATCATCATAGGGGTGGTGAGCCATTTTATTATAATGCCCTTACTTGGCTTCAGTATTGCAACCCTCAGCGTAAAATTAACCGGAATGCCTGCCGAGATAGCGGCCGGCATTATACTGATCGGTTGTTGCCCTAACGGCATGGCATCCAATGTGGTATCCTATCTGGCGAGGGCAAACCTGGCGCTCTCGGTTACTATAACCAGCATTTCCACCATGCTATCGCCGGTATTGACACCATTTTTAATGAATTTACTTGCCGGTCCGCTTATTAAAATAGCCCCCTGGTTAATGGTGGCGGATATTTTTAAGATGGTCATGATACCTATTGCTTTGGGTGTGCTGTTTTCTTCAATAGCCAAAACACGCAGTATATGGCTAAAAAGGATAATGCCCATGATATCCATGGGAGGGATTATCTGTATCATTATTATTATAACAGCCGCGGGGAGAGAAAGCCTGCTTAAAGTTGGCCTATTGCTGGCGGTATTGGTACTGCTGCATAATATTGGGGGCTATTTGCTTGGCTTTTGGTCGGCAAAGGCATTTGGAATGGAAGAACGTGACTGTCGTACCATCGCTATAGAAGTAGGGATGCAAAACGGGGGTATGGCCGCCGGGCTTGCCAAAGGGATGGGAAAAATCGCTACGCTCGGCCTTGCCCCGGTCATCTTTTCAACTTTCATGAATATTACAGGTTCTTTACTGGCGTCTTACTGGCACAAAAAAAAGCCCGGTCCGGCGCACAAGGCTGCTTTGCAAAATCCTGCTGAGAAATGAAAGGGCACTGGGTTTTACGCTAAGTTTTTTGTGCAAAAATCAACGCTGTATTTTTTTGGAAGCTTAAGCGATTTGCTTTAGCATTCTTTGTACATAACCAAGTAACCGATTTGTTACATTTTTTTGATAACGAAATAACTGCCGCATAAACGCCGGACAGCAATAAATAGCTATGCATATATTTAAAACCAACGATAAAGTTATTGTAAAATACGCCGGTCTGTTATACAGTTCGCCGGATTGGAACTGGGACAATTTTATAAACCGACAGGCATTGCACGGCGAGGTTTTAAAAGACCTCCAAAGTATTGCATCCAACTCTTCGTTGGCTCATCATCTGGAAAACATAAGCGCTCCCATTGCCAACCAGGAGATTTGGGCGTCGGGTGTCACTTATCTGCGCAGCAAAGATGCCCGGATGGAAGAATCTAAAGATGCCGGTGGAGGTGATTTCTATGCAAGGGTTTACAGCGCCGAACGTCCTGAGATATTTTTTAAATCATCTGCATCCCGTGCGGTTGGCCCCGGTGGAACGGTTCGCATCCGGAAAGATTCGGAATGGAACGTTCCGGAGCCTGAGTTGGTATTATTCATTTGCAGCGCGGGGACTATTGAGGGTTATATGATTGGCAATGACATGTCCTCAAGAGATATCGAAGGAGAAAATCCCTTATATCTTCCTCAGGCTAAATCATACGACGGAGCCGCCGCGGTTGGCCCGTGTCTTTATGTGCCGGGAACAGCTATCCCGCCTGACACCGAAATTCAAATTGAAATAGTGAGAGATAATGTTCAGGTATTTGCCGACACCATATTGATCAGCAGGATGAAGCGTACGCACCAGGAGCTTGCCGGTTACCTGTTTATGGAGATGTCATTTCCCGCAGGTGCATACCTGATGACAGGTACCGGTATAGTGCCGCCGGATTCTTTCACACTTAACTACGGCGATGTGATTAGTATTACAATAAGCAATATAGGAACACTTACAAACCTGGTGGGCAAATAATTGTACCAGGGCAACGATATCAATTAAATAAAATTATAAAAGAAAATAAAATGTCACAGTTCAGAAGTGCCGATTGGTTTGGAAAAACAGGTAAAATGGGGTTCTTATACAGGAGCTGGATGAAAAACCAGGGTATGCCTACCGACCTTTTCGACGGAAGACCGGTCATCGGGATCTGCAACACCTGGTCGGAGCTAACCCCTTGCAATGCACATTTACGGGACCTTGCCGAAGCGGTTAAACGCGGGGTGTATGAGGCCGGCGGTTTCCCGGTGGAATTTCCTATCATGAGTTTAGGTGAAACTTTACTTAAACCTACAGCTATGCTTTTCCGCAACCTGGCCAGTATGGATGCGGAAGAATCAATTCGCGGCAACCCGATAGACGGGGTTGTACTGTTGACAGGCTGCGACAAAACAACGCCGTCTACCCTGATGGGCGCGGCCAGCGTAGGTTTACCCACTATCGTGGTTCCAGGCGGTCCGATGCTGAACGGTAAATATCGTGGCACCGATATCGGATCGGGCACGGCGGTATGGAAATTAACCGATGACCTCAAAACCGGTAAAATAACTAACGACGAATACCTTGCTGCCGAAAGCTGCATGTCGAGAAGTGCGGGCCATTGTATGACAATGGGTACCGCCTCAACAATGGCTTGTATGGTCGAGTCGCTGGGCATGTGTCTTTCGCAGGCCGCGGCTACCCCGGCGGTTGATTCAAGGAAAAAAGTGCTGGCGCAGTTATCAGGCAGGCGTATTGTTGAAATGGTAAAAGAAGGTTTGACGATATCCAAAATACTTACCCGTGCCGCTTTCGAAAACGCTATTAAAGTAAATGCGGCAATAGGCGGCTCTACCAATTTCATTATCCATCTTACTGCAATTGCCGGACGTATTGGCGTAGACTTATGCCTCGACGATTTTGACAGGCTGGGCAGCAAAATACCTTTGTTACTCAACCTCATGCCTTCCGGAAAATACCTGATGGAGGATTTTTACTACGCAGGCGGGTTACCGGTGATCTTGAAAGAACTGAGCAATGAGTTGGATATGGGCGCAATAACCGTAACGGGTAAATCGCACGCGGAAAACATCAAAGACGAGGGTATATGTTATAATAATGAAGTTATCGCAGCATATAATACCCCGATTATCCCTGAGGCCGGTATAGCTGTTTTAAAAGGGAACCTCGCCGTTAATGGTGCGGTTATTAAACCTTCGGCGGCAACGCCATCGCTGATGCAGCATACTGGTCGGGCAGTGGTTTTCGAAACTATTGAAGACTATCACGCAAGGGTTGACGATCCGCAACTTGATATCGACGAAACCTGTGTGATGGTGCTTAAAAATGTTGGGCCGGTAGGTTATCCCGGCATGCCCGAAGTTGGCAATATGGTACTGCCAAAAAAACTGCTGGATAAAGGTATTACAGATATGGTAAGGATCTCTGACGGAAGGATGAGTGGCACCGCATACGGTACAGTTGTGCTCCATGTTTCACCGGAGTCAGCCATCGGCGGCAACTTGGCACTTGTTGAAAACGGGGACCTGATATGCCTTGACGTACCGGCCAAAAAAATAGAGCTGCTTGTAGATGAAGTTGAACTGCAAAGGCGGCGATTGTTATGGCAAAAACCTGCTTATCATACCGATAGGGGGTACGTGTCTATGTACCAGCGCCATGTGCAGCAAGCTGATAAAGGAGCCGATCTGGATTTCCTGATTGGGAATTCAGGATCTGTTGTAACCCGCGATTCGCATTAAATTAACCTGATTGTAAATGACGATATTAATACTGATCCTTTGTATTTTACTGCTTATAGCGCTGATAACATGGGCAAAAGTGAATGCTTTTCTTGCCTTTATTATCGTAGCACTGTTGGCGGGCTGCTTTTTCGGCATGCCATTTACAGCGGTTATCGTATCCATAAATAAAGGACTGGGCGATACCTTAGGTTCGGTAGCGATCATTATTGTATTAGGTGCTATGCTGGGTAAATTGGTTGCCGAAAGCGGTGCCGCACAGCGGATAGCCCATTTCATGCATGATTTGTTTGGTGCCAGATATGTAAGCTATGCCATGGCCCTTACAGGCTTTATTGTTGGCATCCCTTTGTATTATAATGTTGGGTTCATACTGCTGGTGCCTATCATTTTTTCGGTTGCTTCCAGTTATCGTTTGCCGCTGTTGTATGTGGGAATGCCTATGCTCACGGCGCTATCGGTAATGCACGGCTTTTTACCGCCTCATCCTTCGCCAATGACACTCATTAGCGTTTTTCGTGCCGATGTTGTAAAAACATTTGGCTATGGGCTGATCATTGCTATTCCTGCTATAATAATTGCGGGACCGATGTTCTCGGCTACCCTCAAAAAGATAGGACCTAATGGCTTGCAATTTACCCATAGTTCGGCCGCCTTGCCTGTTCAAGAACTACCGGGTATTGTTAACAGCATACTGTCATCTCTTTTACCTGTAGTATTGATTTGCCTGGCCCATTTGCTGCCCGTGCTTTTTAGGGATAATCCTTTGATAAAGAGTTTGTCTGAATGGCTCGCCGAACCAATTATTGCCATACTGGTCACCGTAACTGTAAGTACGTATACGCTTGGTTTGCGTAGAGGCAGGTCATTAGCAAAAATAATGGACGGTTATGTGTGTGCTGTAAAAGATATAGCCATGGTATTGCTCATCATTGGCAGCGCGGGTGCACTGAAGCAGGTCTTTACAGATAGCCACTTAAGCAATACCCTGGCCGGTATATTGGTCAGCAGCGCCATGCATCCCTTGTTGTTGGCGTGGCTGGCGACGGCTTGTTTACGAATTTGCCTCGGCTCGGCTACAGTGGCTGGTGTAACCGCCGCGGGCGTGTTGTTCCCGATAGCTCATCATGCGGGCGTAAATACCAATTTACTGGTGTTGGCTATCGGAGCGGGCAGCTTGTTTGGCTCGCATGTAAACGATACAGCTTTTTGGCTATGCAAAGAATATTTCGGGTTATCAGTAAAGGAAACACTTCGCTCATGGACGGTAATGGAAAGCATGGTAGCTGTAATAGGGCTTGCCGGCGTCTTGTTGTTAGACTGTTTACTATAAATAGATTATACCAGTACACGTACTATAAACCAATTTTAAACCAAAACCCTGCATAACATGAAGAAAAAGTGATACTAAAACTAAAAGCGGTTTTTAAAGTTACCGCCTCGAGCAGCTCTTTCGCAATTACCAATTTTGAGAAAGAAGTTAAAGTAAGATTTGCCAATTTGAATTAACCCTAAAATTATGGAAAAAGAAATCAAAGTATCAGGAATGATGCTGTCTATTGCAATAAGTGTTCTTTTTACACTTATGATTGCAGGGAATGTGCAGGCGGAAAGCGTCGTCGCAGCCCGAACCAGCCCCGAAGTGGGGGTACAAATAGTTACCGGTAAAGTGACCGACGAAAAAGGCGGCCCGCTTATCGGCGTTAGCGTAAGCGAAAAAGGAACAAAAAACGGCGTTGTGACCGACGCAAACGGTAATTACAAACTCCAGGTATCTGCCGATAACGCGGTATTGTTATTCAGCTATGTAGGCTACAACCCAAAAACCGAGCCCCTTAACGGGCGCACTACGCTGAATGTAACGCTTGAGCCAAAATCAACTGCTATCAGCGAGATTGTAGTAACAGCTTTAGGCATAAAGCGTGAATCTAAAAAATTAGGCTATGCGGCAGAAAACGTACGCGTTGGCGAAATAACAACTAACCGTTCAACAAACTTTGTTAACTCCCTTGAGGGAAAAGTTGCCGGCTTAGATATCTCTCCGCCGGCAAGTGGCCCGGGAGGTAGCACTAAGATCAGGCTGCGCGGGCAATCTGCATTCCAGGGAGATAATGCGCCGCTGATTGTATTAAACGGCCTTCCGTTATCGCAAAGTCCGTCAAGCACCAACGGTTATACTCAGTCGGTGGATTTGGGCGATAATATGCAGCAGATAAACCCGGATGATATTGAGTCGATGACTGTATTAAAAGGAGCTACAGCCGCGGCGCTTTACGGTTCAAGGGCAAGTAACGGCGCGTTGATCATTACCACCAAAAGCGGTAATAAAAACGGCGGGATAGGTATTGAGTTTACCTCCAACTTTACCCAAAACAAGGCACTGGATTTTACTGACTTTCAGTACGAATACGGACAAGGCGAAAATAACGTGCGTCCAAAAACACAGGGGCAGGCGCAAAGTTCAGGCGCATGGAGTTTTGGGGAAAAATTTGATAATGCTCCAACCTTCCAGTTTGATGGCGTACAACGCCCGTATGCGCCTGAAAGAAACCGGATCAGCAAATTTTTCAGACTGGCCAATGCATGGACTAATACTATTGCGTTTTCGGGCGGTAATGATAAAGGGAGCTTCAGGTTTTCTTATTCAAATCAGGATGCACAAGGCATAATACCGAATAATGATTATCACAAAAAGATATTCAATCTTGGGTTAAACTACAATTTTACCCCCAAGTTGTCTGCCCAAATTTATGTGAATTACGACCACGAGAATAATAATAACCCTCCGGTAATTGGTATTCAGGGCTCATCGGTTACTAATTACATGTACCGTTATAGTAACTCGGTTAGTTTGGATGTATTAAAAGCCGCCGCCATTGATGCCAACGGCAACGAAACGCCTACATCTCGTTTCACCACGCTTACCAATCCGTATTGGATTATGCAAAAGCAATTTACCAAGCAAACTAAAGATCATCTTTTAGGTACTGCGACCCTGCGATACCAATTTTTTGACTGGCTTTATTTGCAGGGCCGTGTAAATATGGAATATAGTCCATCTTACTACGAACAAAATTCGCCAACAGGTACTTTAGCAAACGCGGCTGCACCTGTTGGCCTTTATAATGGTAGTTATAACTCAAATGATAATACCTATCGTGCGCTTAACGCCGACTTTTTATTAGGCGGCGGCCACAAATGGGGACCTTTTTCTTTTGATGCCACGGTAGGAGGAAATACATTCCCCTCCTCATCACAAGGATATACTGTTACCGCTACAAATTTCTACGTGAGGGATTTTTATACCCTTGGAAATGGCGTAACCAATACCTCTGCTTTCGCGGTTTCCAAATCAACAGTAAACTCGCTTTATGGCACAGCCGAGTTTGGATATAAATCTTATTTGTTTTTAAATGTAACCGGCCGTAACGACTGGTTCTCGGTGCTAAGCCCCGAACATAACCATTATTTTTATCCATCAGTAAGCGGCAGTTTTGTTTTTTCGGAGTTTTTAAAAAACCCGCCCTCATGGTTAACTTTCGGAAAAATCAGGGCGACCTACGCTAACGTGGGCAGCGCCAACGGTATTAGCCCTTATAGCAATTCGCTCACCTTTACGCTTTCACAAAACGCGTTCAACGGCGTTCCGCTTGGGAGTATCAGCAATGTTACTACGCCAAACCAGGCAATTAAGCCATACAGCGTAAAAGAAAAAGAAATTGGGCTTGAGCTGCGTATGTTCAGCAGTCGTGTAAACCTGGATATTGCCGCATACGATAAGCATACCACTAACCAAATCTTAAGCGTTGCCATCTCCAACGCGTCGGGCTATACTGGCACCATTGTAAACCTTGGCGAGCTGCAAAACCGTGGTATGGAGTTTTTGCTGGAGTTAGTGCCCGTCAGAAAACCAAACTTTAGCTGGCGTTCGGCATTTAATACGGCTATAAATACCTCTAAAGTTTTGGCGCTGGCAAATGGTCAAAAACAACTGACATTAGGCGCGGGCGAATTTTTCGGCTCTATTGTTGACCAGGTAGGTCTGCCATTAAACCAGATCCAGGGCTCAACCTACCGCAGGGATGCCAATGGCAAGATCATCGTATCAGGCGGTAAACCAGTGGCAAGTACATCTCCTGCACTTTTTGGCAGTGCATTGCCTAAAGCTACAGGCGGTTGGGTAAATACATTTACTTACAAGAGGCTTACCCTGATGGCGCATATCGATTATAAAAAAGGTGGTAAAATATTGTCAAGTTCTAACCTGAATTTCCTGAGAGAAGGTTTATCAAAAGAGTCGCTGGTGGGTAGGGAAGGAGGCGTAAAGTTTGACGCGGTGAATGCTGATGGTACACCTAACACAACAGCAGTAAATGCCGAGGACTTTTATGCCAATTATCGTTCGCAGGGTATTCTGGACCCTTTTGTTTATAAATCAGACTTTATCAAGTTGAGAAACCTTTCTGTTAGCTATGACTTTTCGAAGATGATGAAAGCTAAATTTATCAAAGGGCTTGTGCTTTCTGCAGTATGCCACAACGTGCTTATCATTAAAAAGTATACACCTAATATCGATCCGGAGGCTATCTCATCAAGCGGTGATATTTTAACCGGTTACGAGCAAAGTTCGCTGCCTACCACGCGGACTTATGGTTTTAACCTAAACGTCAAATTTTAAAAGAGTACGATCATGAAAAAATATATAAAGATCATATTGTCGGCCACCTGCCTGTTTGCTGCAACAGGTTGCGATAAAGGATTTAGAGAGTTAAATGTTAATCCAAATAACACTACCAGTCTCGACCCGGTGTTTTTGTTTTCCAACGCCGAAGTTTTAACGTACGCGGCATTAATGGAAACTGAACCAACAGTTGTTCAGCAGTTTATTGATCCTTTTGGCGGGGTTACCTCTGCGTTTAACTTCAATGTATTAAATCAAACCTATACCGTGATGCGGTGGAATAACGCTTATCCAAATACTATAAAATTGCTTGAGCACATTTTGCCGGATTTAAAAGGCAACGCTTCCAGGTCTAACTTGTATAACGAAACCAGGATATGGCGGGCTTATAATTACATGATGCTGGTTGACACTTACGGCGATGTGCCATATAGCCAGGCCGGCCAGGCTTACCTCAATTCTGCTTTTTTGCCTAAATACGATAAACAACAGGATATTTATGCCGACTTGGTAAACGAACTGACAACAGCCACCGCGGCGTTAGACCCTGCGAAGGATCTTGTTAAGGGAGATGTGTTTTTTGGCGGAGATATTCCTCAATGGAAGCGGCTTGGCTATTCATTGCTGCTGCGCATAGGCATGCGCTATTCCAAAATAGATGCAGGCAAGGCAAAAACTATTGTTCAGGCAGCTGTTACCGGGGGGGTAATGCAATCTAATGCCGATAACTGTTATCTTAAGTACAATAACACATACCCCAACCTGGTTACCCAACAAATTCAACAGCTAACCAATACTTATTATTTGGCCGAGCCTTTTATAACGCAATTAAAATCCACGGGTGATCCAAGGCTGAAGTACATCTCGGCTATGTACGCCGACCCCGGAAAAGCATTGTCCCTCGCGCCTGATACTGCATCAGCCAACCAGTTTGGTTTGCCGATAGGCTATGATAGCGGTACATTGCCAACAGCACCAGGCTTTCGCGGCGTGAGCGGATCAGGGTTCAAATATTCGCAGGTTAATTATAGCGTATTTGGTAAAATAACCGCGCCGCAATTCTTTGTAACGTATGCTCAAACGCAGCTATTACTGGCTGAGGCCGTTTTTAGGGGATATATAGCAGGTACGGCAAGTACTTATTATAATAACGGTGTAAAGGCGGCCATGGATCAATTTACCACCTACGACGCTACTGCTGTCATCAGCAGCGATGCACAAAACGCCTATTTAAATAACCCGGCAATTGCATATTCTGATGCCAATGCCCTGAAACTGATCAATACACAATACTGGATAACTTCGTTTGGAAACGGTGCAGAAACATGGGCTAATTTCAGGAGGAGTGGGTACCCTGCATTAGCGCCAAATACCTATCCGGGGAGGCAAATCAAAGGCAACTTTGTACGCAGGTACACCTACCCGCAAACAGAAGCGGCTATTAATGCCGATAACTATAGAGCGGCGGTGGCCAGCATGGGTGCGGATGACCTGGATACGCCTGTGTTTTGGAATAAATAAATTATCCCTGACTAACTACACTTCACTACCCCGGTGGCATTTGGCGCCGGGGTATCATTAAACGGGCCACAAAACGTTGCGGGTTGCTGAAGTAACTGTTTACTCACGAGTGTTCAACTTTTAAAAGTGTGAACAGTTGATATTTTTTCAAAATCAATTTCCATTGATAATCAATGACTTAAGGTTGGATTAAAATCTAATAAATCTTAAATTGAACAGATTGTTATTGATAGTCAATTAGTTGTGAAATTGTATTTTAATTGATTGAACACCCGTTTTTTAAAAATTGAACACTGACAAGATATTGTCATTAATTCCCCGCTGATGCAATTGCGCCTGTGTAACTACGGGTTCCCAAATCCGTAGTTCGATTTTTTAACCAAGCGTTTAATGTCTTTGATCCATATCTTCCGGCCGTCGGTTTCCAGTACGCCTTCCTCTTTAAATTCTTTTAACAAGCGGATCACATTTTCCTGCGCTATCCCTGCCATGCCGGCCAGGTCCATTCTTGAGATATTGAGAATAACATCTTTTTCACCTGATCCTTCCCCTTTAAATTTTTCTCTCAAAATGATCAGCGAAATAGCGAGGCGTTCAGATGCTGTTCTCTGAGAGATCACGGAAATACTATTGGCCAATACACTAAATTCATGGCTCAATGATTTTAATAAGCGCCGCATGAAAAGTGGCGATCTGTCCAGAATGGTTAAAAAGTCCTCTTTAGGGATAAAACTGATCAGGCAGTCTTCCAATGCAGCCGCAGAATCAGGGCAACGCTCTTCCGCCAAAATCGCGTGATACCCTATTAATTCGCCTTTATTAGCTACATATATGATCTGCTCCCGGCCATTCCGGTCAACCTTATATTTTTTTATTTTTCCCTGGTGAATAAAATAGATACCGGAAGGTACAATGCCTTCTTTGAAGATGATTTCTCCTTTTTGATATTTCTGCGCGCCTTGCCGGGAGATTAAAAAGTTATAATCTTCTTCGGAAAGTGTATTAAGAACAGATTGTGTTGTGAATTCCCACTTATCAATTGGAAAAATTCCGGATAAACTCATATTACAAATATATAAATTTAATGCAGCCGATGTTATTGGCTGGTATGCCCGGTATGACGGATAAAACCCGTACAGCATGTACAGGCGCGGGCTTGCCGTCTAAAACTGATAAATATCAGTTTGTTTGCTGATGTCATACCATATCAAGCCTGTATTAGTAAGTATAGCTTTGTATTAATGGTAAGAACATCAAAATCATGGGCAATGCTCCATGCAAAATGCCCCCGCTGCCGCAGGGGTAATATGTTCGAAGGAGCAACATACCGTTTGGGTTCCAACAAGATCAACCTGAATTGCCCGCATTGTCAGATGATCTTCGAGATAGAGCCCGGCTATTTTTATGCGGCGATGTATATCAGCTACGCTATGAATGTAGCAGAGGGAGGCATCTTGTGGGCCGCCACTTTCCTTATAACCCAAAATAACGATTCGCCATGGTTATATCTCAGTACCATTCTCGGTGGTTTGTTCTTGCTTGCACCTTTGAATTTCAGGTATTCCCGTGTAATATTGCTTTACTGGCTATCTCCCAAGGTACATTATCATCCCGAACTTGATATTGAAATGCCGGTGGACGGGAATAAATTTAAATGGTTTCAATAATGAACAAGATGGTGAATTTGTTCAGGCCCAAGCTCATTGACACCCTTAAAGGTTACACCCCCGCGCAATTTTATAAAGATGTTGTTGCCGGAGTAATTGTAGGTGTTGTTGCTTTGCCCCTGGCCATAGCTTTTGCCATTGCTTCGGGAGTATCCCCCGAAAAAGGAATTTTTACGGCTATCATTGCGGGGGCAATTATATCCGCTTTGGGAGGCAGCAAGGTACAGATAGGAGGGCCCACAGGCGCGTTTATCGTTGTTGTTTACGGGATCGTTCAGCAGTTCGGTGTCAGCGGATTGGTTATTGCCACATTTATTGCCGGGATCATTTTGATTATTATGGGGGTAGCTAAATTGGGTAATACTATCAAATACATTCCCTATCCGCTGGTCATTGGTTTTACCACCGGGATCGCGGTCATCATTTTTTCTTCAGAAGTTAAAGACTTTTTGGGGTTGAAAATGGGAAATGTCCCTGCTGATTTTATCAGTAAATGGATCGGCTATAGCCGGCACCTGTCTTCACTGAACCTTTATGCCTTGTTTATCGGGGTTTTTACCTTACTGGTTGTTTTGCTGTGGCCCAGGGTAACCCGGAAAGTTCCCGGTTCGCTGATCGCAATTGTTATAAGCACACTGGTTGTCCGGTACTTCCATCTTCCGGTAGAGACTATTGGCAGCCGTTTTGGAGTGATCACTGCTGCTTTACCACATCCGGTCATGCCAGATGTAAGCCTGGAAACCATCAGGCAGTTGATCAGGCCTGCTTTTACCATCGCTTTGCTGTGCAGTATTGAGTCTTTACTATCAGCGGTTGTGGCAGATGGCATGACCGGCGGAAATCACCGGTCTAATACAGAGCTCATTGCACAGGGAGTGGCCAATATCTGTTCATCTGTGTTAGGGGGCATTCCGGCCACAGGGGCAATAGCAAGAACGGCTACCAATATTAAAAATGGCGGAAGTACACCCGTAGCTGGGATCATACATGCCATTACCTTACTTCTTATTATGCTTTTTATAGGCCAATGGGCAGCGTTGATCCCCATGGCAACACTTGCAGGTATATTGGTGGTGGTAGCCTGGAATATGAGCGAACTGGGGAATTTTATAGATGTATTTAAAGGCTCAAAAAGTGACGCTTCCGTTTTGTTGATCACCTTCGGCCTCACCATATTGGTAGACCTGACCGTAGCTATTGAAATTGGGATAATTGTTGCCGCTTTCCTTTTTATGCGCAAAATGATGCAGTCCAGTTCGGTACAGCAAACGATTTTGGCTCCGGATCAATTATCTGATGATGAATTTAATCAATCAGTTATCCCCAAAGGGGTCGACGTTTTTGAGATCAATGGGCCTTTGTTCTTTGGTGCGGCCTATAAATTTAAAGACACGATGAAAGTGCTGGAAAAACCCGCCCGGGTATTGATTATCAGGATGAGGAATGTACCCGTCATTGATGCAACCGGTATTAGGGTATTAAGGGATGTTCATCAGGAAATAAAAAAGAAAGGAACTAAACTTATCCTGTCGGAAGCAAACAGCGAACAGGTAACAGGAGCATTAAAAAAGACGCGTTTATTATTTCAAATCGGTAAAGGCAATGTCCGGGACACATTTGAAAAAGCATTAAAACGGGCAGATGAAGTTTTATTGGACACCGATCCCTCAAAACAATCCTATGCAGGTTAATAAAGGCTTTGATCTGTTATAATCCTGTTATTAAATAGGGTAACGCAAGGTCACCGCTCTGCTTATAGCCAGCACCAACCCCTGATCAAGAGGACGATCTTTATCCGGGTCTTTTTCGATCCATAGTTTATTTAAACTCAGAATAAAGGTGTAACTTTTAGCATCTAAAAGAATTTCAAGGGTATGGTTCTTTTTACTCGGGGCAGCGATGATATAATAAATAAAATCTTGCTGCTGATAAGTAACACGTAGCGGAAATCCGATCATATATTAAAAAGAATGATTTATCAGTCCGTTCTTGATAAAATAAACCAGGCCAGAGTTGACCAGGTTTATTTTCCCAAAACAGTTCTTAAACTATTATTTATTGTTTTTCTTTTCTGTTATTTCTTTACGGATATCTGTTGCCATAACTTTTAATTGCTGCATAGCATTTCTAACCCTGGTTCCTGCAGCTTTGTTGCCTTTTTCGTAAAAGCTGAACATGTCTTTCTCTATGGCATCTATCAAATCTTTTGCCGCTTTAAATTTTTCCATTGTGTTTTGTGTTAAATGAATGATGTGTTTGATTTTATTTTTTAGCCAGTAAGGTTAAATATTTGGCTTAATACCGTCAAAATGGTATCAACGCATAGGATTAGTTACCTCCGATCTGTGCCAGGTATTGCTCTGCTGTCAACAGCGACTCGCGGTCGTCTGCTAAGCTTACCAGCACTTTGATCATCCAGCATCCATAAGGGTCCTGGTTCACTAGCTCGGGGTTAGTTTCAAGCAAAGGGTTAACCGCTATTACTTTACCATTTACCGGCATAAAAAGATCTGACACTGTTTTTACCGCTTCAACTGTGCCAAATATGGCCTCTTTAGCAATGATCTTATTCAGGCATGGGATATCAACATAAACGATATCACCTAATTCCTTTTGTGCAAAATCGGTAATACCGATCAATGCATGGTCCTGCTCGAAGCTGATCCATTCATGGTCTTTGGTATAAAATAAATGTTCGGGGTAATTCATGATTTTTATTTTTTATCGTTCAATTATTATTTAACAAATATTGCTGCGTTCATCAGCTTGATTTTGATGTTTTCTATGGCAAGGCTAACCACCGCCTTTACTGCTTGATCCACATTTTCAGCACCCGGCTATAGGAATTGTTCACTAATTGATAACTAACCGGAATCTGTTTTTCCGGGGCATGGAAGGTAACCAACCGGGTGCCGGCCGGTCTTTTGTTCAGCATTTCATAAATGAACAAGGTATAGTAATTATACAGATCAAACGAGGTATTGACGCTATAATCGATCCGGATGCTTGGTTCTATGTTTTCATAAAAAGGATTGAAAAAATAAAAATGATCAAACAGGTCGTAGTCCAGGTTAGTGAGGTTACCATGCATAAACTGCACATTGGGTACACCTATCTGCGCTTTGGCTGATTCTGCATAATTGAACAACGCTTCCCGCTGCTCAATGCCGTGAAAGGTAGCCTCAGGATGATAAACGCCCGCCGCGATACAAAATTTACCAACACCGCTGCCAATATCCAGGATTCTGGCCCCCGGGGCTGCAAGGAAATTGCTGGCTTCGAGCGAAATGTCCAGGCCAGTCCAGTGCATTTGTGATAGTTCCCGGATATGTATCGGATACAAAGTATCGAAAGCCGCGTCTTTGCGGAAATAAGAAATGCTTATGGTATCACTATACATAAAAAGGAAACTGTTTGTTGTTCATGTGTTTAAGTTAAATCCTAATTAATCTTTGACCCACAACTGAAGTAAGGAATCATAAGCGAGATCTTTCATGCTGTAATCTATCGGAATAACTTCTCCGAAACTCTGATAGGTCACTACCCTGGTACCTGACGGTTTATCATTCAGCATCGATTTTAAATACCGTGAATAATAAGCGTAGAGGCCGTAGGAAGTCTCTATATGATCATCAATAGCGTTCTCCTGGTCTAAATTTTCAAAGAAAGAATTATAGAAATAGAAATGGTCAAATTGATGAAAGTTAACCTGGGTGATATTGGCATGTATGAAACTGACATTATTAAGATCCAGGTATTTTTGTGTGGTTTGGGCGTAATGCACCAGTTCATGCCGCTGTTCAACCCCGAAATAAAAAGAATCAGGATAAAAATGCGCGGCGGTTAAGCAGAATTTTCCTATGCCACTACCAACATCCAGTACTTTGGCGCCTTTTACTGCTAAATATTCGGCGGCCTTTTTGGCGATGGCAATAGGCGTCCATTGTTTTTGTGATAACGACTGCAAATGCTCCGGGTAGAGCCAGTCAAATTCCGCATCATTGCGAAAAAAACAATCATTGGGATTTTTTTTTTTAAAAAGTGTCGTCGCGCGCTGCTGTTCTTCGGACCGGTCGGGAAATGCTGAAAATGGATATTGTGTTGGCACATGCAAATATATCCGCCATTACAGGCCGCTTTACCTGCAAGAAATCAATGGTAAAGATGATATTTATCAGTTTTTAGATAACAGGGATTGGATAATCTTATGATTCAATTATAATCTATCATGACGAAACGGTTTTTACTATTTTTTCCTGCAATGCTTATAGAGCCAGCAGGTTATATGGTAAGACAGGAATGATCCGACCGGAAACAAGCGCCTTAGCGACATTGTGGGCGAAGGCATCTTGTTCAGTTAAACTATATAGTCTGCCATCGGCAACGGGGCCATACAATTCGAAGCGCGAACCATAGGGCCTGCCGTCAGCATGACTGCATTCCGCATGCGCTTACCAGTTGTTTTAACGCCAGCCCAGCCCGGGAGCTACATGCTCCAGGATCGAAGACAGCACATGCACATTGTAATCAACACCTAAGGTGTTGGGGATCGTCAAAAGCACCGTATCCGCTTCCTGGATGGCTTCATCTTTAGATAGTTCGGCGATCAGCCGGTCCGGTTCGGCGGCGTAACTTCTGCCGAAGACCGCCCGCTTGTCCGCCTCGATATAACCGAAGCTGTCTGCTCCTTTCCCTTGCTGGCCAAAATAAAGCCTGTCCTGGTCGTTTACCAATGCAAAAATAGAACGGCTTACTGACACCCTTGGTTCACGATCATGACCGGCCTTCTTCCACGCCTCTTTATACGCCCTGATTTGCTCGGCCTGCTGTACATGGAAAGGCTTGCCGCTTTCATCGAACTTTAATGTGGAACTTTGCAGATGCATCCCCTGTTCGGCTGCCCAAACGGCCGTGGCGTTAGAAGCAGCGCCCCACCAAATGCGTTGCCGCAGTCCTTCTGAGTGGGGCTCTAAACGCAACAATCCCGGCGGATTTGGAAACATAGGGTATGGGTTTGGCTCGGCGAAACCAATACCTTTTAACTTATCCAAAAATACCAGCGCTTTTTTACGCCCCATATCCGCATCGTTTTCGCCCTCAGCAGGCTCATATCCAAAATAACGCCAGCCCGCGATCACCTGTTCCGGAGAACCGCGGCTGATGCCCAGTTGTAACCGCCCGCCCGAGATCAAATCGGCGGCACCGGCGTCTTCAACCATATAAAGCGGGTTCTCATACCGCATATCTATAACACCTGTACCGATCTCAATCCGACTTGTTTTTGCACCGATAGCCGATAGCAAAGGAAAGGGAGATGCCAGTTGAGATGCGAAATGATGGACACGGAAATAAGCGCCGTCAAGGCCGATTTCTTCGGCAGCAACCGCCAGGTCAATAGATTGCAGCAAGGTATCAGCCGCGGTACGCGTCTTATATGCAGGGTGGTCGGACCAGTGTCCGAATGATAAAAAGCCAATTTTCTTCATATTAACAACAAATCTAAGGAATGAATCGCTGGTTCGGTATCAGCGAAAAGTCAAGGTTTTAGTCTATGAACCGCGGGTTTTTATCCGCGCCCATTTTGGATTGAGCGTATTTTGCGGTTTATTTGTTCCAAAAAACAGCATGGAAATCATACAGGTACCGGAAGTTACACGTCACCATTCCCACATTTCGGCTGGTGAGATCACTTTCGTGGATTATCATGATAAGGGCAGCGCTTTCCGTACCCGCGTTTTTTTTAGCCGGTGCGCGGTCAGCTTTGTACAAAATGGTCAAAAGCAGATCTATCGTGCCGCTGAAAACACTGTTCTTACTCCGGGTTACGGCATGTTGATACCTGAGGGCAATTCAATTATTGCCGAGCACAGCAATAACGCCGAGCCCTATGGTAGTGTAATTGTCTTTTTTCCTCGCAGCATCGGGCAGGAATTCACGGTAAGCCGCCCCGGCAAGGGGGGAGCCAGCGCCGGTGATGCGCCGTATATTTATTTCAAGACCAACACTTATATCAATGAGTATGTGCGCAACATCAAATCCCTGATCGCCGGCAGGCAAAGCCTTTCTTACGAAATGGCCTTACTCAAACTTACTGAATTGCTAACCGCTTTGCACGAGTTGGCGCCGGAACTTTTGAGCGGCATGTTCGGCACCCCTGCAGATATATCCCTTAAAACTGTTGTTGAAAATAACCTGTTGGGCAGTCTTACACTCGATGAACTTGCCTTTCTGAGTAACCGGAGTGTCTCGTCATTTAAGCGTGACTTCGAAAGAGATTACGGGGTAGCTCCTCAAAAATACATCCGGGAGCGGAAACTGGAAATGGCCTGTACCGAACTGCTAAAAGGCAAGTCGGCCAGCGAGCTCTACTTAGACTACGGTTATCAGCACGTGTCTAATTTCAACACGGCTTTCAAAAGGAAATATGGCGTAACTCCGGCGAATTACCGCAAAACGCCATAATTTGAGCTTATCTCAATATATTCTGAACTTTCCGCAACAATTACCTTATGCAATACGCAGGCATATTTGAGGCATGAAAAAATTCATCCTCTTTTGCGCCTTTGCAATCAGTTACTACTGCTCATCTGCACAGACGTTCACCCTTAAAAGCGCAGACCTTGGCGGTCAGTTTACCAATGAATTTGTAGCCGGCAATTTTGGCTGCAACGGACAAAATCATTCGCCGCAGCTCGGCTGGTCAAATGCACCTGCAGGTACAAAAAGCTTCGCGATTACCATGTATGACGCTGATGCACCCACCGGGAGCGGGTTTTGGCATTGGGTGATTGTCAATATCCCCCCGATTGTTACAGAACTGAAACGTGGAGCAGGTGACCCAAAAGCCAGCGCGGCGCCGGCCGGTAGTTTGCAAAGCATTAACGACACGGGCGCCGCCGGATACCAGGGGCCCTGCCCTGGTGAAGGAGAAGCACCGCATCGCTACATCATCACGGTTTACGCGTTGAATACAGATAAACTGGTTATTGCAACTGGCACGCCGGCTGCGTTATCAGGATATCTGCTTAACAAAGCGGCCCTGGCTAAAGCCTCCCTCGTGGTTTATTGCAAGCGATAACCTGGAAACACAACAGATATGAAAACGATATATATTGCCGGAGCGGGCGTCATTGGCCGCACACTCGCGGTTATATTAAAGCATGCCGGTAAGAATGTGCTGTTGATCCGTGGAACTGTTGATGGCTTGCCGGGCTCGTCCGAAAGGATCAGGATTAACTTGCCCGACGGATCAGAAGTAAGTGAAAACATTGATGTAAAAACTTTCAGTCAAATAAAAACGATTGATGGTATCGTTGTCATCACCGCCAAATCATTTGCCAATAGCGAGTTAGCAGCGAAGTTAGCTTTGAAGGGAGGCCATTATCCTGTCGTCCTTTTGCAGAATGGTTTGAATGTGGAGCAGTCATTTATCATGCTTGGTTTTACGCAGTTATATCGTTGCGTGTTGTTTGTGACGGGCCAGTTTACCTCCGAAAACGTGGTACGGTTCAAACCGGTAGCAACCTGCCCGGTAGGGGCGATCAATAGCAATGAGGAAAGTCTTGCAGCAGTCGTATCAGAAATAAACAGCCCTGCATTTTCCTTTAAACCAGAATTAAACATCCAGGCAGTGATCTGGAAAAAAGTGATCGTCAACTGCGTGTTCAACTCTGTGTGCCCTTTGCTGAACATTGATAACAGTATTTTTCACCGTAATAATGAAGCGCTGGCAATCGGAAGACGAATAATTAAAGAGTGTATCCAGGTAGCTAACGTTTGTGGCGTCTCCCTTCCGGAGGAAGAGGTAACCGAGACCTTGCTTGCCATCAGCCGCTCATCCGATGGACAATTGATATCTACCCTGCAGGACATCAATGAACACCGCCCTACGGAAATTGCCACCCTCAACCTGGAGATCGCACGGATAGCCAAAGAGCTGGGCCTGGAAGATATGGTAAAAGAAACGCGCCTTTTAGGGGAACTGACAGCGATCAAATCAAGCTTAAGCCTGAATCGATAATTACCTTGCCTTATATCTATACTACAAACCGAAAGCAATTGACCCGGACAGTGTATTATTTTGCGCGGTTCAAGTGAGGGGCAAAATCTGCGGAGTTTTTGATAGTTGTCGTTTTATTTCGTGAGATACGCGAGGCAAGACAGCGGTTGATCGACCGGGTTTGCTCCAAAAGTGTTCGGAAGAAATAAAAAAAGCGAGGATTGTGCGATTCCCTCCCCTGGGAGGGTGTAGGGAGGGGTTTCATTCACAGACTTATTCGCCTGAAATGACGTATATACCCCTCCCTGCCACCACGAAATCCAGCCGCCCCCCTCCCAGTGGAGGGAATTAAAAATCTTCCGAACACTTCTGGGGTTTGCTTCGGCAGACAGTTGGGGACGGTTACGGATACGCATTATATATCTTAGCAGGCTGTTTGAAAAAATCGAATTATGATAACTTAGCGGTTACAATCGTCATAAACCAGCCAAACGGAATACTTGATCATCCGCGCGCAAAGCTATCGATACCTGTTCCCGGAAAATAAAATAGAAGCACTATCGTCTATGAGATTTAAAACTCTTTTGATCTTCACTTTAGCGGTAATGGCAGCGGTCGTTGCCACGCCTTTATTCGCTCAAAAAACAAAGCCAGGCAATGCGCCTAAAATCGTTAATATTGTCAATTTTATCCGTGATATCGAACCACGTGATGCGAACATCACCAAAGATGTCCTGTACCAGACCGTGGTGAACCAGATTGCGCTGATGAAGCAATATCACCTGGGCGGAACTTTTTTGTTACAGTACGATGCCCTGATCGATAAGCGTTACCAGGAATTGCTGAAAACACTTCCGAAAGGCGAGTTTGAGATTGGAGGATGGTGGGAACTGCCGCAACCGCTGATTGAAAAAGCCGGGATCAAATGGCGGGGAAAATATGCCTGGGACTGGCATTCAGATATCGGTTTTTCTGTGGGTTACACGCCTGCCGAACGCGAAAAGATCATCGACGTTTATTTTGCTGATTTTAAAAGCATATTCGGGTATTATCCTAAATCCATCGCTTCATGGGTCATCGATGCGCATTCGCTGAATTACATGTATGATAAATATAAGATTGTTGCCTCTGCCAACTGTAAAGACCAGGTAGGTACCGATGGTTTCACCCTTTGGGGCGGTTACTGGAACCAGGCATATTACCCCAGCCGTTTAAACGCTTATATGCCTGCCCAGCATGCGGATAAGCAGTTACCCGTGCCCGTATTCAGGATGCTGGGCAGCGACCCTATACGGCAATATGCCGATGGCAGCTCGGTAACCACACTTGAGCCTGTTTACCCTCATGCGGGCGGAAATGAACAGTGGATCAACTGGTTTTTGCAAACTTTTGCCAATGATTCCTCGCTCGGTTACAATTATACGCAGGCTGGGCAGGAAAACTCATTCACCTGGGATGCCATGAAAAAAGGGCTGGAATGGCAGATGCCGGTTATTGCCCGTCTCCGCAAACAGGGCAAGGTTCGCGTAGAAACCATGGCACAGTCGGGCGAATGGTTTAAACGTACCTACAAGGTAACCCCGGCGACAACCTTTACGGTAAGCAGGGACCTGGCAAACAGCGATAAAAAAACCGTTTGGTATAACAGCAGGTTCTACAGGACCAACCTGCTTTGGGAAAATGGAACGTTGCGGATAACCGATATCCACCTGTTTAACGAAACCGTGCCGGATAAATACCTGAATAACGTTACTACCGTTAATCAAAGTTTCTTTTACACGCTCCCGGTGGCAGATGGTTTTCAATGGGGAAAGCGCGGCAAACCCGAGGGTTTTCGCCTGATGATGAATGATGGGGGCGGGGAAGTGCCGGTTCAGGGAGGAGATCCTGTGTTCACAAATCTGAATAAGACGACGGCCCATGCTTCATGGCCTGTTGGTAAAGGTTCTTTCGAAATCAATATGAGCGAGAAATCCCTAACCATCACTGCGAAGAACCGTCCTGCCGGCGACTGGTTCCTGGACTTGTGCATCGCGGAAGGCGCTAAAACCCCGTTTAAACAATTGACAGGCAATAGCGCCCTGTATGAATTTGATGGCCATACCTACCGGCTTGCTATGCAGCAGGGCACCCTGGAAAAAGGCGCCAATGGCAGTTTATACCGTATCAGGCCACAACACCAGCGAGTTGTATTATTACTGGCAGATCAATAAAAGATCTGCCGGTATACAGGCTGCATTTTGCTATCATAGTCGAATAGTAGGAATGCAAACAAAATTGGTGAAGAGGGGCAACCAAAATCTTTTTTACAAGTCAATCAACAATTTAATAAAAGTAAAATTGCATAAAGGGCTTAATAAAATGCCTGATTCGTACATAAGAAAGTCGGATTATGTTAATGAAAAATTAAAATACTATTTTAGATTTGACTGCCAGTGCGTTCTTAGCACCGAGAACCAATTTTAAATTTAGTTTAAGCATGAACAATTGGAAAACATTAACCGATGAGGAGTTGGTTGAGCGGTTAAATTTTTCTGACCATGCAGCATTTACAGAAATTTTTCACCGTTATCACGGGGCTTTATATTCATTTGCACTAAAACGGTGCCGCGAAGCAGAAATAGCAGAAGAACTGGTGCAGGACCTGTTTGTGAATTTATGGATTAAACGCGGGCAATTGTATATAACGGCAACCCTGAGTGGATACCTGTATGTTGCGTTACGAAATTTAGTGTTGAATCATATTCAAAAGCAAATGCTTCGTGATAGGGCCACTGAAATTTTGCGTTTAGCGGCGCCTGTTCCGCAAACCGCCCCTGAGGAAATTCTGATAGTTAAAGAAATTGGGCAGGAGGTTGACCGGAATCTTCATTTACTCCCCGAAAAATGCAGAACTGTTTACGAACTCAGCCGGAAACAATACAAATCTAATAAGCAGATTGCCGCCGAGCTGGGTATTACCGAAAAAACGGTAGAAAATCATATGAACCGGGCACTCAGATTTTTGCGATTATCCCTCCACCAGTTGTTTACAATTGCTATTATATACTCCTTGCTCTATCTTAAAACTTTTTTTAAATAAAAATAAAATTCTTTTGGGTGCTACATAGGTTTTAACTGTCTTGGTTATTAAAAGGACAATTTTAAAACCATGCAACCTATTACACCGGAACTTATTGAGAAATACCTTGCAGGGAAATGTAATACTGACGAAGAGGCCACAGTACTCACGTGGTTTAATGCGCCGGAAAATGAACCGGATGCATATGATCAGCTTTCGCCGGAGGCTAAACAGGCCTTACAGGACCGGTTGATATTGGGAATACGCGAGAAAATACGCTTGTCCGAACCTCCCGTAAAGAAGTTTAATTATTATTGGGCCGGTGCAATAGCAGCCAGCATTTTGATTTTTATTACAATTGGCCTTTTATGGTACAAACAACCGGTGGCAAATAAATCAACGGTTAATAATGATAATATCAGGATTGTAAATACAGGACAAAAGATAAAAAAAGTAACGTTGCCCGATGGTAGTACGGCCTGGCTCAACCCGGGGACAGTAGTTACGTACGATCACTCATTTAATCGTCAGTTCCGGACTGTTTCGCTTACCGGCGAGTCGTTTTTTGACGTGAAAAAAGATCACGCACATCCGTTTATTGTTCGCACAGCACACATGTCAACTAAAGTTTGGGGAACCAGTTTTAGTGTAAAGGATAATGAACATGCGCTTCGCGCCGAAGTAGCAGTAGTTACCGGAAAAGTATCTGTCGCGATAGCTAATCGAAAGAAAGACGTTGCAGATGTTATGCTCCATCCTCAGCAAAAGGCAGTTTGGCAGGTAACAGCAAAAAAGACTGATAAACTTGAAGTTAGCCTTGTAGAGAAGCACTCGGTATTGAAAATTTGGGGAAAAACCAGCCTTTCATTTAATGATGTGTCCCTTAGAGAAGCAGTTCGTGTACTTCAACAGCAATTTGATGTGATAATTATGTTGCCCGACGGGGATCACGATCTTGCAGAAGCCAAATTACAGGCTGACTTTAGCAATCAAAGCCTGCCCGAAATAATGGAAGTACTTGAAAAACTCCTCAACGTTAGCTATGTAACCGATGGGAAGAAGTTTGTGTTACAGAGAGCCATAACAACCAATTAACCAATTATTATTAACCCTAAAGTTAAATTATGAAGAAAGATTAACCTCAGCAAACACCACTTATGTAAATGAAGAAAGCGTGTCGTGACCACGCTTTCTTCGGGCCCCTGCCGTGTAGCATTACACACCTTTCGTAGAGGTGCGGGGGCGTTTTTGTCTCATTTTTTTACCAAATAAAACACACTAATGTATGAATATTAATTTACTAATATCGATCAACTGGTATAAAATTATGAAGTTATCCTGTTGCCAGATTTTGTTGGCCATCATATTTGCAGGTGTATCGGTAGCCGGCACCACGCGCGCACAGGGAGTCCTGGACCGCAAAGTTGATATCGCCGCTGTTGATATGGATATGAAGTCTTTTCTTAATATGCTTTCAAAAAAAGCGGGCGTTAAGTTTGTATACTTCAAAGAAACCTTAAATAATCAAAGAAAAGTGACCACTGCCGGAGGGCAGAAAGATTTAAAAACGATATTGGAGCAGGTTTTTCTTGCTAATGGTATTGGATTTGAAATAGTTAATAATCAAATTATCCTCAAAAAACTGCGAACCTCTGCCGACACCGGTTCCGAAAATAGTGAAAATAAAACCGACGAACCGGATGTAGCGGACGTGAAGATTACCGGAAAGGTTACTGATGCCCTGGGGGCAGGGTTACCTGGGGTTACCATTAAGGTAAAGGGAACAACTGCGGCAGTAGCAACCGATAGCCAGGGTAATTATACGATAAATGCACCCGATTATAACGCGACGTTAATTGTCAGTTATTTAGGCTACGTAACCCGTGAAGTAGCGATAAATGGCCAAAAAGTTGTCAATATTCAATTGCAGGAAGATAACAAGGCCCTTAACGAGGTTGTTGTTGTTGGTTACAGTACGCAGAGCAGGCATAAATTGACCAGTGCAGTAGTTACCGTTTCTGGAGATGAGCTTAATAAAAGGGTCGCTACGTCACCCACAACCTTACTGCAGGGTAAGCTGCCCGGGTTACAGGTTGTTCAGGGTTCCGGAGAGCCAGGAAATGAAAATGTTCAATTAACCATAAGAGGCGTTGGTACCTTCAGCGGCGCAGGATCCAATCCATTAATTATTGTTGATGGGCTTCCGGGAAGTCTTGATGTGTTGAATGCTAACGACATTGAATCAATATCTGTATTAAAAGATGCTTCTTCGGCCGCCATTTATGGTTCCCGCGGTGCTAACGGTGTTATTGTGGTAAAAACCAAAAGAGGCAAGGCCGGTAGCCTGGCTATCCAGTATACGTATAATCTGGGGATCTCCAAGGCTACCAAACTCCCTGATATAATCACCAATTCGGCAACGTACATGCAATTGTCAAATGAGGCACGAACAAACTCCTCGCTCGCACCCCTGTATACGCAGGCCCAGATAGATCTGTACCAAAACGCTACCGATAGGGTAAAATACCCAAATCATAACTGGTTGAATGTTATTTTTCGAACAGCTTATACCCAAAACCATTATCTGAACATGAGCGGGGGTAAAGATAGTACAACGTATAGTGTTGGCGTCGGTATTACAAACCAGCCTGGCGTGATGCGGGGATTTGACTATTCGAAATATACGTTTTCGCTGGGTTTAAACTCAAAGCTAAATAAACGGATCACTTTTGGTTCGGATATCCAGATGCGGTACGGCAGAAAACTGACCCCTGAAAATGGTGCAAGTGATCAGTTTCTTTCGGCATTGGCCCAATCACCATTATATCCTGCCCAAAGTTCAGATGGCAGATGGATAAAAAAAGCATACTCCAACGAGCAGGGTAATAAAAATCCCGCAGCTATTGTAGGCGAGGATATCAGAACACGGGGTAATGATTATTATTTACAGGGCAACCTATCCCTGGATATCGATCTTTTTAAAGGTTTGCGTTGGGAAAACAAAGGAGGGTTTAATTATGGCTATTATAAATTCAATGATTTCAGGCCGGTAATTCCTACATATTATTATAGTGATATGTCTCCTGCGGGCAACCTTGATGATGGGTCGCCGGGTTTAAATGTGGGCAATTCAGACAATATTTATACGGTATATTATAGCCAGCTGACGTATAAAAAGAGCCTTGGGCTTCACAATTTTTCGGCATTTGCCGGTTATCAGCGGGAAAAAAATAATGCCAGTAACATCAACGCGTCCCGCACCCAGTATGTAACAAACTACCTGCGGGAACTGAATGCCGGGCCTTCTGACGGGCAAACCAATAACGGCACATCATCCGCATGGGCGATCAGCTCATTTTA
The DNA here is from genome assembly GCF_059491465.1 of Mucilaginibacter sp. Mucisp73. Lineage (NCBI taxonomy): Bacteria > Pseudomonadati > Bacteroidota > Sphingobacteriia > Sphingobacteriales > Sphingobacteriaceae > Mucilaginibacter > Mucilaginibacter sp. Mucisp73. The sequence goes on from NZ_CP168507.1 coordinate 2,240,313, forward strand.
TGGCAGTGCCAATTATGATTATGCAGATAAATATTTACTGGGCGCTAACATCAGATACGATGGAACCTCCCGTTTGCCTTCAAACTCAAGGTATGGTACTTTCTATTCATTCTCCGGTGGCTGGCGAATTTCCAAAGAGAATTTCCTGAAGGATGTTTTGTGGTTAAACGATCTTAAAATCCGGGGTTCATGGGGGCAGTTGGGTAATCAGAATATCGGAACTTATCCTTATCAATCAACTCTGTCGGGTGCCAATTATGGCTTTGGAGGCTCTGTTTCTTCAGGTTTCGTCGCCAATACGCTGGTTGATCCGAGCCTGACCTGGGAAACCACGCGGGTTGGAGATATCGGCCTTGATATGACCATTTTAAATAACAAACTTGTTTTGTCGGCCGATTATTTCAATAAATATACTTTTGATATTTTGAGAAGCTCGCAGGTGCCATTCTATATTGGTTTGAACGCGCCTACAATCAATGACGGGGCGCTTCGTAATAAAGGTTTCGAATTTGCTCTTCAATACAACGACAGGATTGGCAGGGATTTTTCCTATTCGATAGGGGTAAATCTTCAAACCTACAAAAACAAGCTTGAAAGGTATGGATCGAAAGATATCAGCGACCACACCATCAGGCAAGAGGGACATGAACTGGATGCTTACTACATGTATGTGTGGGACGGGATATTCCAAAGTCAGCAGGAGATTGACAATTCGCCTAAACAGCCGGTTACACCTACTCCCGGCGACCTCAAGATAAAAGATGTTAACGGCGACGGTAAAATAGATGCCAATGACAGAACTTATGTGAGCGGCAGATTCCCTTCATATCAATATTCGGCCAATATAGGCGCTGCTTATAAGGGGTTTGATTTCAGCGCTCAGCTATATGGCTCCCAGGGCCAAAAGGCTTATGTTAATGGCTGGGGAATTGAGCCTTTCAGGCAAGGTTCTGTGCCAACAACAGATTGGCTAAATCGTTGGACTCCAACCAACCATACCAATACAATGCCCAAGATTTATGTGGCAGATGGTTATGCTGCCGTTCAAAATTATCCTTCTACTTATTTCTTAAAGGATGCCTCGTTCGTTCGTCTTAAAAGCTTACAGCTGGGCTATAATTTCGCCTTACCTGTGCTAAAAAAGGTGTCGATAAAATCGCTGAGGGTTTTTGTAGCGGCTGACAACGTATTTACTATAAGTAAGTATCCGGGCCTTGATCCTGAACGGGTAGGGGACGGAACCTACGTTACTTATCCGCAAAACAGAACGATAACCTTTGGAGCTTCCATTAAACTTTAAAATTATTAAAGAAAACGATTATGAAACTTTATAATAAGTATATATACATACTGATGACGGTGGTAGTCATACTGGTATCCTGTAAGAAAAGTTCCCTTGACCTCAATCCACCGGATAAACTTTCTACTCAAAATTTTTGGAAGTCAGAAAGTGATGCCGACCTGGCATTAACAGGTTGTTACAATTTCTTATATGCACAGGGAGGGAGCTATTCCACATCGCAATATGAGGTGGTTGCATGGGATAATTTTAGTGACAATTCTTACGGGCAATATAACTATGGTGGCGGTACCAGTGCACTGTCATCTGGTTTATCTCCCGGCGTTTTTGATACTTATAATCTTTATCAGTCTTCCTATTACGTTAATAATTATACTGCTATAGCCTCCATTAACTATTTTTTGGCAAACGTAGATAAAGTACTTACCGGCGATAAGCTTAAACAATATAAAGCAGAAGCCTATTTTTTGCGTGCCTTTAATTATTACTGGCTTGCTATATTATACGGAAATGTGATCATTACCACGGCCGATCCTTTTACGCTGGATTATAAAAAACACATGGCCAAATCTACCAGGGCCGATGTTTTGAAACAAGTAGAGGCTGACCTTGACCTGGCGATAGCCGGCTTACCGGATGTTGCCTATGGTAACGGACATGCTGTTAAAGCTACAGCCCAGGGTTACAAGGTAAGGGCATTGTTATTTGAGAAAAAATACGCTGAGGCCGCCGCTTTGGCCAACACCATTATTACAGGTGGAAAATTTTCTTTAAACCCCTCTTATCCTTCAAATTTTTATAAACCTGCGCAAAACAGCAGCCCTGAAATCATGTTTTCGGTTAAATACCAACTGCCAAATCTCTCGCACCAGGATAATGGTATAAGTGTGCCCTTACAGCGCTGGAAAGGAGAATTAGCGACCCAGGATTTGGTTAACGAATATGAAGCTGCCGACGGTAAGGACACAAGCTCATCTGCCGTTTATGTAAAAGGAAAACCGTTTGATAATCGCGATCCACGCATGCGGATGACCCTGTTTTTTCCAGGTGATACCAAAGCGCAGGGGTGGCCATTTACAGGATCATATGCCGTGGCCCAGCCCGGAAAGGATTCATGGATAGTAGGTTACTATGCTGTAAAAAAATGGCTTGATCCAACACTTGTAGACCCTGACTATGGAGTAAAGGGTGATAATGACTTTGTTTTATTGCGTTATGCAGATGTATTACTGATGTATGCTGAAGCACAAAACGAGGCAGTAGGCCCGGATGCAAGCGCTTACAACGCAATTAACCTGGTTAGGAAAAGGGTTAATATGCCCGACCTGGCTGCCGGCCTATCACAGGCCCAGTTTAGAGAGAAAGTGCGTCATGAAAGAAGGGTTGAATTTGCCCTGGAGGGGATCCGTTATTTTGATTTGAGGAGATGGGGAATTGCTACGCAGAAGCTGAACGGCTTTGTGCAAAATCCTTTATTCCCCACTGTGAAAACCAAGTATGCCGATAACTATGACTTTTGGCCGATTCCGCAACCCGAAATTGACAGGAATTCGCCCGAACTGGTGCAAAATCCCGGTTATTAAATAATAATTGTTAAACAGCGAGGCCGTATCAATTTATTTTGATACGGCCTCTTAATGTAAACCTGTTTTTGCCAATAGATCACTATGATTATAATAGCTGTAACTGTGAAATAATTTCAGGGTGGCCCAATTCGTTGATTGACAAAATGACCTGGCAGATCGTTCGACAAAACCAGGAAAAGCCCGGATAAAAGCAAGAAAACCTTGGATGATGAGACTCCGCTGAGAAGCATTCTTACATGCCGATGCGGTTGCTGTTTTTTCAATTAGTTTATGATGGTTCCGTCTTCCATTTCAATAATTCTTTGGGTCTTACGCGCGAATTCACTATCATGTGTAACTACAAGTATCGTCTGTTGATAATTGGTAATCAATTCGTTAAAAATGTTAAAAACGATTTCAGTATTTTTTTTATCCAAATTACCGGTTGGCTCATCAGCCATGATGATTAGCGGATCATTGATCAATGCCCGTGCAATGGCTACCCTTTGCTTTTGCCCGCCAGATAATTGATTCGGCTTTTTTTTTGCTTCCGTTTCAATGCCTAATACTTTTAATTTTTCAAAAGCCCGGTGTTCAGTTTCCTCTGCGCTGTATTTCCCAAGCCTCAGGCCTGGGAGCATCACATTTCGGAGTACAGAGAATTCATTTAACAGGTAATGGAACTGAAATACGAAGCCTATTTTCTCGTTTCTTACCGAGGCCAGCTCCGGTTCGTTCTTTTGTTTCATACTGATATGATCAATCCTCAGGTCTCCTTCATAATCAGTGTCCATGGTTGAAAGGATATATAATAGTGTTGATTTGCCGCAGCCTGATTTTCCCATAATTGAGGCGAATTCGCCTTTATGAAGCGAAAAATTAACATCCCTCAATACTTTTACCGCTTTGGGTTCATAAAAGGTTTTTGAGATGTTTAAAGCTTCTAATATTATTGAGTCCATGTTATTTCCCTCTTATAATGATCACAGGATCTATTTTACTTGCTTTTTTAGAGGGAAAATATCCCGCAAAATAGGTGGTTAGAAAAGAGAACAGACCAGCGATAAAATAAAAACCTATATTGAAATCAATGGGATAGGTTTTAATTGTTGGAAGCGCGGTTGTATTAAATGGGATGTGGTTTATGATAACAGATAAGATGAAACCCAGAATCAGCCCTGCCAGGCCGCCAAAAATACCTATGCCTAATGCAATTGTACTAAATATGCGACTGACATCTTTGCCTGAAAATCCTGTGGCTTTTAATATTGCGATTGAATCGAGCTTTTCATAAATCATCATATTCAGAATGTTATATATCCCAAAACCTGCTACAATCAGTAAAGTTACCCCAACTGTGTAAGATATCAGCGAGCGGATAAAGCTACCGGTATCAAATTGTGAATTGGCCGTTTGAATATCCATCGCATCTATATTAAATACCTGCCTGTAATAAGCTGCAATTTTCGGTGCTTCGCTGATGTTTTTTAATTTGACCTGGATGTCTGTGATATAATTGTTTGATTCGTCAAGTAATTTTTGAGTTGTTGCGATAGAGGTATAACTTTGCTTGTTGTCAATCTCTTCAAGACCGGATTGATAAATTCCTACTACTTTTAAAGGCACCTGGTTTCCATTAGCCGGGGTTACGTGAATGATATCCCCGAGATGGACTATCATTTTTTTTGCAATGCCTTTTCCTAAAATAATACTGTTGGGTGTATTTTTCAGGTCAATGAATTTGCCCGCTATAATATAGTCCCCAAATAAAAAAAGTTCATTTTCCATATTCGGATCAATGCCGTTAATAAGGCCGGTGATATTAACCTGTCCCGTATTGTAGAATATTTGCGCGGTAATTAGCGGTGATAGTCCCTGCACGCGTGGATCGACTGCGATAGCCTTCATTATAGCCTTGCTATTGTAAATGCCCAGGCGCTTGTTCTGCGGCTTGACGGAGCTTACAAAGTTGTAACTGTGACGATATGCGTTGGTAAGGTCCACTGGTTGATGCCGTGCAGCTGCAATCTCATTATACAATCTGATATGAGGAGTGCGGTTTATTACCAGCCCATCTAAAAGCTTGTTTAAGCCACCCATAAAACTCAATAGGGCAATAAACATTGTTATGCTAAAAGTTACACCGGTTGCGGCAACAATCGTCTGTCTTAAGTGAGCTAATAATAAAGCTACCGCAATGTTCCAGGTCAGCTTAAAATTCATGGTATCGGTTTTATTAGTTCATCATTTAACTGGAGACCAGAAATTACTTCAACTTGCAGGTAATCACTAAGACCTGTTTTTATTTTAAGTTTTTCGCCGTCGCTTCTTATCACAACGGAATCGTTGAGCAAGTAGCTTCTGGGGATAAGCAAAGCCTTTTTCCGGGTTTGGATAATTATATTTGCTTCCAAAGTAGTGTTAGGATATAATTTTAGCGGCGGGGTAGTAAAAATAGCTTCAACGCGAAATGTTTTGGTGTGTTCGTTCATTTCCGGATATATTTTGGTCACTCTGGCTTCAAATACCTTGCCTCTGTAACTATCCATCGTAACAAAAACGGTAAGCCCCGGATTTACCTTAACGATATCATATTCGTCCACTTGTAATTCAAGCAAGAAACGGTTGGCTTTGCCGATGAGGGCCAGCGGTGTTTGCGGACTAACAGTTTCGCCCGGATTTTTGTAAAGGTTATATACTACTCCGTCTATGTTGCTTTTAACGGTAAAGTCACTTTCCTGTTGTTTGTTAATACTGAGGTTATTTATGCTTTGCGCGGCGTTATAATGCAATTGCCTTTTCAATTCTGTGAAATTAATTATGGCTGTTTGTAAGGCTGTTTTTGAATTGACTACAGCTAATTCCCTTTCCTCAAGCTGTACTTTCGTACCGATCTGCTGACCCCACAGTTCTTTTTGCCTGACCAACATTACCGAGTCGTTCAGCATCCTGTACCGGGCCTGATCAACCGCGATTGCCGCTGCGGCCAGTTTATCTTTATTTAGTTTGAAGTCGGCAAATGAAGCCGATATCATCGCGTTTTCAACATTTAGCTTTTGATTTTCTTTTTTAATAGATATTAAAGGAGTGCCAGCAGTAACATATTGGCCTTCAGTTACAAATTGTTCTTGAATGATGCCGCTAACTGAAGCAAAAGCTTGATATTGATCCCTGCTTTTAATTATGCCGGAGGCATATACAGACTCTGATATGGAAGCAACTACCGGCCTTATTTTATCGCTTTTTAATTGACAGGAAAAGCTGAACAGAAACGTGGATGCAGTAATTATCGCTTTTACAATATTTATCTGATGGTTTGTTATATTATCAGTAATACTAAAGCTCCTAACAATTTTCATATTGCTAATGTCATCAGTCTTAAGTACTTTAAGTTTGATAAATATCAGGATGAATAGTGACGGTGCTCACGCCAATTTGGTGGCAGGCAATTTTATGATCTGCATCAACAAGTTATTTGATGTGTGTCATTCTTTTTGCTGGGTGTTATTCAAAACTTTACACAATATCAATGTAGCCATGGGCCGCACTGAAGAAGATTTGGATACTCACAAAATATTGCAATGAAAAAGTTGGTTCTTTTGTTATTCACTTTCAGTTCGTTTTTTCTGGTTAATGTATTTGCCCAGGAAAAGAAGGGGATTACCAATAACGCAATTAACGAACAGCTCAAAAGCGCTGCTACGTCGCAACAATTACATTACCCACAAAGCGTTACCCGGTTTTATCGCCAAAACAATTACCTTCCGGTATGGACTAACCCGCAATCGCGTCAAAACACCGGGAATGCAATGGTGCTTTTAGATTGTGTGTTACAATACGGATTATCGCATGATGATTTTCATCCTAAAGAGCTTCAGTTTGATATGCTCCGCGATATTTTGGAAAATCCAGGTTCGGTTAGTGACTCCTTAAAGGCACAGTTTGATGTTTTGCTTACAGATGCTGTCATTACCATGCTGAACTATTTGCATTATGGAAAGCTCAATCCTGACTACGGATCCGACAGGGTAGACCATGGCATGGATGTACCATTTCATGCAGAAGCTAAACTGCGGGACATTATACATTCGCAGGAGTTTACGAAAGCTGTTTTGGGAGTACAACCTAATGCAAAACTCTATACTGCTTTTCAGGAAATGCTGCACATAATCAGGGGACAAGCTCCGGACGATTGCTATGGAACCCCAGGAGATGATGTAATGAAAATCGCCGTCAACATGGAAAGAATCAGGTGGGCAAACGTTGATGATCGGGAAAAATATATACAAATTAATATCCCTACCTACGAGCTGACATTTCATTTGCCGGATACGCTGGTGGTATTTAAAGCTATTGTCGGAACGCCACAAACCCCCAGTCCGACTTTGCAGAGCCAAATCACCTATTTTACTTCTTTTCCAGACTGGCTTGTTCCTGACCGGATATTTATCCGCGACATCCTCCCGAAAGCAATAGCTGATAGTTTATTCCTTGACCGGCTTCAGATCAGTATTTATAATAAGGCTGGTCAATTAAAAGATATCACTAACGCCCAACTTAAGAGCATATTGACTTCGCCACAGGGCTATTATGCTAAACAGGCGCCCGGCTGCGATAACACCCTGGGATCGCTGGTTTTTCATTTTCAAAATGTGTACAACATATACTTAAATCAAATTGCTGATCAAAAGCTGTTTGAAAAAGATAAACGTGATTTAAGCAATGGTTGTATCTGGTTAGATAATGCTGCCGGGCTCGCCGCGTTATTGCTCAAATATGACGCTTCAGAGCAAAGCGACAAATTGTTTAAAATTCTTAAAAAATCAAAGACACACAATTTCGTGCTCAATAAACCTGTTCCTATAAAAATCACTTACCTGACATGTGACATAAAAAAAGGTGAATTAATCAGGTTTGAGGATATCTATAATATGGACACAAGCCTTGAATTGGCTATTTACGGCAAGCTTCAACGCAATACGAGCATAAGATAAGCTTCGTTTTGCGCAAAAATTGTTAAATCAAATTTTGAACCTTTAACTTATAAGCGGCCACTACTACCTGCGTCAACACATAGTAGGTGATCAGAAAATTCATCATTTAGTGTACGGGAATAATATAATTTTCTGATATTCAAAACCATGAAAGGTAATCAACAGGTTAAGAAACAAAAGAACCGCTTTTTGAGATTTTTTTCAATTTTAGGCCCGGGCCTTACCACAGGTGCCGCTGATGATGACCCCTCTGGTATAGCTACTTATTCGCAAACAGGCACACAGTTTGGCTACAATCAGCTGTGGACAGCGTTATATATGTTACCTTTTATGATTGCCGTTCAGGAAGCTTGCGCACGTATCGGCATGGTAGCAGGTAAAGGCCTATCAGCTGTAATTAAGGAACATTACAGCAAAACTGTTTTATATGCAGTTGTCGGGCTCGTATTAGTGGCCAATACAATCAATATCGGGGCCGATATAGGAGCTATGGCAGCTGCGGCCCAATTACTTATCCCAGCCCCGTTTGTTGCATTAACCTTGTTTTTTACATTGTTGACCCTTGTTCTGGAGGTTTTTACTTCTTATCATTCTTACGCCAGGATACTAAAATGGCTTGCAGTAACTTTATTGGCATATCCAATAACTTTGTTTATTGTACACCAGCCGTGGCTTACCGTTCTGAAAGCAACTGTTATACCTCATTTTGAGTTAAATTTTAGTTTTCTATTTATCATAACGGGGGTTTTGGGAACCACAATTTCTCCATATATGTTTTTTTGGGAGGCCTCACAGGAAGTGGAGGAGCAGAAAGAAAAGGAGAGGACTTCGCGGCATAAACCCAGGCCCGGTTGGATGCAAATAAAAAAAATGCGTATTGATAATACTATCGGCATGATATTTTCAGAATTCACTGCCTGGAGTATTATTATAGTTGCTGCAACCGTTTTGCACAATAGCGGTGTAACTGACATAAAAAGTGCGTCTGATGCGGCAAGGGCGATAGAGCCGCTGGTGCATACCTTTCCTAACGCCGGATTTTTAGCCAAATTAATTTTTTCTACCGGCATTATAGGCCTTGGTTTATTGGCTATCCCGGTACTTTCAGGCTCGGTAGGATATGCCGCTTGTGAGGCCTTTAACTGGAAGGCAGGGCTTAATTTAAAATTGAAAAAGGCGCGCTCTTTTTATGCCGTCATATGCGTTGCCACTTTAATTGGATTACTAATCAATTATATTGGCATCGATCCAGTTAAGGCATTAGTTTATGCGGCGGTATTAAATGGGATAGCAGCGGTACCACTATTGTTCCTGATTGCCAGGATCTCCTCTAACCCCAAAATCATGGGGGAGTATAATAGCAAGTTTATTTCCAAATTGATGCTTTGGAGCAGTTTTGCTGCCATGGGGGCAGCTGCAATAGCTTTGTGTTATACATTGTATTAGCACGGGATTTGGACACTTCAATTTAATGATTTAAATTACGCAATATACTATGCTGTGATTTCTGTCAGCAAGATCATTGATTCTCGTCATGTATAAGAGGGGAGCGGTACTCATAAAAGCTTGTTGTATCTCGTTTCGGGTTAAGAATCGACTGACGCTATTGTCGGCTTTGATGTAATTGACGGTTCAGGGGTGACCATTGTCATTTTTGCATTAGCTCCGGTTCGGTAACTTGTATAACCAAATCAAATTACCGCTATGAACGGAATTATTATTTATCAGGGCAAATATGGTGCAACCAGGCAGTATGCGCATTGGCTTGGAGAAACATTGCAGATGCCGGTATCAAAAGTAGAGAATGTAACACCTGCAGTTTTAGCCCTTTATGATACCATTATTATAGGCAGTTCAGTTTATATCGGCCGGCTGGTACTACGCGATTGGTTAAAGGAAAATGACATCAGGCTAAAGGACAAAAAGCTTTTCATTTTTATTGTTTGCAGCTTCGCAGTTAATGACATGACGCAACAGCTGGAGATAATAAAAAATAATCTTGGTACTAAGATCAAAGATGTTGCCGAAATATTTTTCCTGCCCGGCAGGTGTGTCGTTTCCGGACTGTCGTGGAAAGACAGGCTTATGCTAAAATTGGGCGCCTGGATTGAAAAAGATCCTGAAAAGAAATCAGTGATGCGTAATGGGTTTGATCATCTTGAGCGGAGCAACCTCAAACCGCTCATCGAAAATATTCACCGTATGGCTGATGACTATTGATGGCGCGATAAGAAAGAAGCGTTATTATGATCAACTGGTGTTTAAAGCAAGAAGCGAAGAACTCGCGTTCATTCATTCGCATGAAGTTCGCCGTCATCTTTCCAATATCATGGGCATTATCGGACTAATAAAGGACGCTGATGACCGTCAAACGGAATTTGAGAGTTCGGTGAGCTATTGATTGCTCCGGCAGGCAATCTTGATAACGTTATAAGGCACATTTTTGAAAAATTGGATATCTGAAAAACGGTTTTTAAAGGTAATTGAGTTGGTGTTTAAGCAAAGTATCGAATATCAATATAAGTTTGCTGCCATTAGAAATTCTGAATCTTTTCGAAAAAACCACGCAGGCGCTCGCAAGCTTAATTTTTTTAAACAACTCGCGATAATATTGGTAAGCCAGATAGACGCCCCGGCGGGAAGATTTTGGCAGTCTTCGGATGTCTTTCAACGCTTCATTGAAGTCTTTTTCAATTTCTTGTTCTATCTTTTTTTTATCGGTTTCGGAAAAATGCTTAAGGTCAATCCCCGGAAAGTAGCTTCTGTTGAGCTGAAGGTAGTCCGCACCTATATCTCTCAGGAAATTAACCTTTTGAAAGGCCGCACCTAAGCGCATGGCTCCCGGCTTAAGAGCTTCGTAACGTTCCTTATTGCCGTTTGTGAACACATACAAGCACATCAGGCCAACCACTTCTGCAGATCCAAGGATATATTCTTCAAATTTTTGTTGGTCATAATGCTGATCGTCCAGGTCCATTTCCATACTATGCAGAAATTGGTTAATCAATTGGTGATCTATATGGTATTTATTGACTGTTTCCTGGAAAGCGTTAAGGATGGGATTCAGGCTGATACCCAGTTCTATCGCTTCAAAGCAATCCTTTCTAAGTTTATTTAGTAATTCACGCTTGTCATAATTATGAAAGCTGTCTACGATTTCGTCAGTAAGCCTGACAAAGCCATAGATAGCATAAATAGGCTGATGCAATTCTTTATCAAGAAAATTGATGCCCAGAAAAAAGCTGGTACTGTACCTGCGCGTTGCCAGTTTACTACATTCCGCAGAAAGGCGGTCAAATTTTTCTTTCATCGATTAGGTTTTTCACAGAGTTTAATAATTGATGTATTGAAACATTACCGGAAACGTTGGCTGGCGGAACACCTGCAAAAAAGAGGTACGCCGCGGCGCTTAATCCCGCAATGTCAGTGCCTGGTATCGCGTACCTTTTTCGTTCCTTTTTGCTCATATAACCGGCGCGATTATTTGTTCAAAATCCGGAAGCGTTTCCAACCAATACACATTTTTTGGGAAGTGAACGCTATTTATAACTTGCTTGTTGCCAGATAAGTATATTTTAACAGATTTGAAAGTAGACGCGAGCTGGTCAATATATGCCTGTGCATTAGCAATTGGCCTTACACGCGTCATAAAAAAAAGAAGGTTGTGAGGTTGCGTACTTTCAAGCGCATGGTTTAAAGCCGACATGGGCACCTGCGGCCCTAAATAAATCACCCGATGGCCGGCAGTCCGCAACATATAGCTTGCAAGGAGGAGGCCAATATCATGATCTTCGTCTTCCGGTAAAAATAGCAGCCATAACGGTTTGCTATTTTGCTGTTGCTCTAAACAATCATTGATTGCTGAAAATAGCTTTTGCCTGATAATGGACGAAAGAAAATGCTCCTGTGATGGACAAAGCGAATTGTTTAGCCACATTAAACCGGCACGTACTAACATGGGGTATATCACGAATTTATATGTTCCTAAAACTCCATTCTGCTCGAATGATTTGGTTATAAGTTCATTTACCGCATATTCATGAAAAATTAATGTATTGCTGATGATCTGAGAAATGAAATACTCATGCTGATGTTGCGCGGGCCGCGTTTTATCTATTTCATTCTTGAGTAGTTTGTTCATTTCCTCCCGGCTTAACGCGCAGGCTTTAGAAATTTTGTAGCCAGCGTGGTAAAGTCCAGCTATGCTCAATAATTTCTTTAGTTGGTCATCATCATAAAAGCGCGTATTCCCTGCCGTTCTTGAAGGCGTAAATGCCTGGTACCTCCTTTCCCAAATGCGGATATTATGGACGGAAACACCTGACAATTGCTCAAGATCAGAAATGGAATAATTCATTTTGTCTAAGTTTTATTAATTCAAATTTAGACAAAAAAATGAATTAACAAATGTTTCTTTATGAAGTATGCCAAATTCCTTAGGAGCAAGTATTACAGGGAATAGACAGATTATTAAGCAAGGAAAAACAGAGGAGGTGACAAGCGGCACAATAAAGCTGTAGAACCTCCGAAAAATATTTAACACGATGCTACTATAACAGGTAAGATGAAACAGAAGAAGATCATATCTTAATCAATTGATAAGGGGCATCAGGATTAATTCTCCATCTAAAGTGCCTGTTTCAAAATCTTAATGTACGATCGGCGTACTTTCTATCACGAGGTTTTTACATCTGAGCCCTTACGTAACCATGCTTTATAAAGCTCGAACCAAATGACGGAGGTAAACCCTATAATAATACTGATCACCAGGTCACTCATATTTAGCGAGTTGAAACCAAAGAAAACTGCCAAAGGGCGGATGTATATCAGTGAAGATGATATAAAGATTGTAAGCCCGATAACCAGGAGTACGAGGTTGTTTTTATATTTGATAGTTGTTAACAGCGAGTAGTAAAACGAACGATTGACTAAGGTGAGCAAAACATTAGCCGATATCAGGCTGGTAAATACCATGGTACGGGTCAGTTGTTCATCTGCTGCTTTGCTTACGGCATATTGGTAGACCGTGAGTGTTCCGATTGTGATGGCTGCCCCCTGTACTATGCTGGTCGCCAACTCTTTCCAATTAAAAAAAGTAGTGCTGAACGGACGTGGCTTTTGCAACATGGCATTCTTTTCTATGGGCTCGTTTTCATAAATGATCGAACAAGTCGGCCCCATAATCAGTTCCAGGAAAATAATATGCACCGGTGAAAAAATATTCGGATAAATCCAACCTAAGGCCAGTGGTATAAATACCGTTAATACGATAGGGATGTGAATGGAAATAATATACTGTATGGCTTTTTTTAGGTTGGTGTAGATACGCCGGCCCATGGCTACAGCATCAACCATTTTTGAAAGGTCATCCTCCAATAAAATTAATGAGGCAGCCTGCTTCGCTATCTCTGTGCCCTTTTTTCCCATCGCAATGCCTATATGCGCCGCTTTCAGCGCGGGGCCGTCGTTAACTCCGTCTCCGGTCATAGCTACTATCTCATTTTGGGCTTTTAAAGCATTAATGATCTTTAGCTTGGCATCCGGGAACATACGGGTAAAAATGTTGGCTTTCTTCACATTCTCCCTAAGTTCCTGTTCTGACAATTGCATCAGCATGTCTCCGCTGATACATTGGTCTGCTCCACGGAAGTCAATTTGCTTCGCGATAGCACCGGTAGTTTCTGCATTATCGCCTGTGATGATTTTAACCTTGATACCAGCTTTGTAAAAGCCCTGTAGTACAGTAGTGATGTTTTTCTTGGGCGGATCATAAAATGCAACCAGCCCTTTGAATACAAAATGAAACTCCTGCTGTGTAGCAGGGAAATCACTTCCCACAAAACTTGCTTCCCCTACGGCCAATACCCGGTAACCTTCGATAGCCAAAGCCGCTATTGCAGCAGTCACATGTTCTTTCTGGGGTTGATTTAAGTTGCTGACGCCGATCAATGCTTCAGGTGCACCTTTGGCTGCGATAATGCGATTCCCTTTTCCATTTTCAAAAAGGTGGGTCATCATCGGCGGCTTGCCGCCCAGCGGATATTCGTGGACCATTTTATAATCCGGACGCTCATCTGCCAGATCGGTCTGAGTGTAAGCATTGTGCAGGGCAACTTCCATAGGATCAAAAGGGATCGGTTCGCTGGCCCACATGGCAAGCGCGATTAGCTCTGTTACTGCGCCGGTAGATAGCTTTTCATTAAGATTATAAATGCAATCTTCCTTCAGGACATACGCTTTCGCCAGGCTCATCTTATTCTCGGTTAGCGTACCGGTTTTATCAGTGCATATCACCGATGCGCTGCCCAAAGTCTCCACCGTTTTCATTTGCTTAACAACGACGCCAATTTTCATAAGCCGCCAGGCCCCCAGCGCCATAAAGGTGGTAAACGCAACGGGAATTTCTTCGGGCAGGATACTCATAGCCAGTGTAAGCGCCTTAAGGAGACTGTCTAAGATATTTGCCGAATGAAAATAGTTTATTCCCCACACCGTCAGAAACACAATAACCCCCACGATCACCATTTTCTTTACAAAATTGCTGATCTGTATTTCCAGGGGTGTTTTTTCTTCCGCTATAGATTCCAGGCTCCCGCCAATTTTACCTAATCGTGTTTGATTACCTATTGCCGTTACGGTTGCAATGGCCAGTCCGCTTGCTACTGTTGTGCCACTGAAAATCAGATTGTCTGCAGAGGATTTGTCTTTAAAAACAGCCAGGGATTCGCCTGTGAGAATGCTTTCGTTGATTGAGAAATCATTGGAATGTTCAATAACACCATCAGCAGTAATAAAAGTGCCTTCCTCTACCATCAGGCTGTCGCCAATAACAAGTTCTTCTTTTTTTACCTCTAAAACTTCTCCGTGCCTGATCACTTTGCATTTAGGTTGCGAAAAATCCTTCAATTTTTCGAGCGCGTTCCGGCTTCTGGAGTCCTGATATAAAGATATGCCTGATACGAGTACAATTGCTGAAGCTAAAAAAATACCGTCTCCGGCCTTTCCGCTAATAAAATAAATACATGAGGTAACCAACAATAAGATTACCATCGGTTCTTTTGTCAATCCTATCAACGCATTAACAAACCCGTTTTCTTGCTTAAACGAAAGGCTGTTAGCTCCGTATTTAGATCTCGCCGCAAGTACTTCCTGTTCGCTCAGGCCCTGTATATCGAAATTATTTATTGCCATTTATTTGATCAGCTAATAGTTAGTCACGAGTCGATCAGACCATTTCAGCCGGAATTACCATCAGAGGTAAATGCTGGTTGTCCAAAGCGGCCACCGTTGTAGACTTGTCAAACAGCCCCGACAAAAAAGAGTTTTGATAATGAACAAGTGCAAGTATATCCGATCCGTTATCTTTGCATAACCTATTTAATCGTTTAATCACGTCTTTTCCCCTTATTTCCTGAAAGGTTATATTATCCATATTGATTGCATCAATATGGTTAAGTAAAGCCTTTTCTTTTACAGGATCGCCCTCCTCTTCTATGGCGGATACATGGACAATTTCCAGTTGAAAGTGTAACTGTTTTTGTAAGCCGGTTAAGTAATTGATTGCATTGATATCGGCCAGTTCGAAAGCCGTGGCTAACGTTACTTTTTTTAGCCGGGCTAAATCTGCTGTTGGCGGGATGATCAATACGGGACAGGACGAATGATCTATCACCTGCATCGTATCTCTGCCGAAGATCAAGTGGTCTAAAGAGCTGTCTGTACTACTGCCGATTACAACAAGGTCAACATTGTTCTCCTGAATAACCGCCGCTGTATTTCTGCCAAGTGAACCTTCACCAAATTGATAATCAATTTTAGGTTCAACGCCTTCTGTACTCAGATCTGCAATAATATGCCTTAGTTGAATAGCCAATTGGCCCAGTCGTGCCGCGCTTTCGTCTTTACGAAAAACGAATTCTTCTACCACCCAGGGGCCACCGGCATATGTAGGAAGTATAGGGTGGTCATAATAAGTGTTGTAAAGCAGTATATCTGCATTTAAATTCCTCAAAGCTTTTGCGGCGGTTTTTGCGGCGTGGTCTGCATTTATCGAAAAGTCAGTGAGCATTAGAATCGTCTTCATGGTGTAATTCTTTAGATTGTAAAGCTATCCCTTCAACACCCGCCAATAAATGATCTTAATCATTTATTGGCTTGATTACTATTATTTAAACAGTGCTAATAGTTGATCACTTTTGACAAAAAAGTCATGAACCAAACACACATCCACCTGCTGATCACCCACCTGCCTATCGTTGGTACGGCTTTGGGGGCATTTGTCCTGATCCATGGGATATGGAAAAGGAACAAAGGTACACTAATCGCTGCCTATAATGTTTTGATTGTCTCAGCAATTGGGGCCGGTATAGCCTATGCAACCGGCGAGGGTGCTGAAGAAACCATTGAACATTTAAAAGGGATATCTAAATATCTCATTGAAGATCATGAGGAGGCCGCCCTGGTATCTTTGATCGCTTTAATACTTACAGGTGGGGTTTCGCTGATCGGGCTTTTTGCGACATTAAAAAATACATCACAGGTTAGACGTATAGCGTTAATAGTGCTCGCTGTATCCTTGATAAGCTTTGGACTGATTGCAAGGACTGGCTATTTAGGCGGACAAATCAGGCATTCGGAAATCAGAACTGATACGATATCTCCATTAAAACAGAGAAATGATAATGATTGAATAGCGTTATACTCGTCAACCTCACGCATAACGGAGTTATTATATAGTAAATGCCATTACCTTTTATAGGTTATCGACGGCTCCCTTACTTTTGACATTATTATTGTCAGCTTAACCATCCTTGATTTGTTAGAGGAATCGCACGTACTTATTATTCCGAAATGGGAAACCGATATAAAAGGCTTATATTGGGTAATAAAAAAAAGCGCGCTCCTAAAAGTGTAAAACTGCTCCCATGGTAAAAGAAATGCCGATAACCGTGAAACGGGCCATAGAACTAATTGGCCTGTTTGTTTTAGGAACCATCATCATCGCTGGAAATACGATCATTATGCCTTTGTTGATGGCGTTCTTCTTCAGCCTGGTGCTTTTACCCGTCTTTCGTTTTTTCAGGAAGCTAAAAGTGCCGGAGGTTATTGCGGTTTTTTTGCCAATATTGTTATTAACGGTCATCGTGGCGCTGATCATCTGGCTGTTCTCCAGTCAGATAGGTGCTTTGGTAGATGATTTTCCGCAGATTCAACGTACCGTGGCCAAACACCTGGATGACCTAAGTATCTGGATTAGCAAGTCATTTGGATATTCCCCGGCAGAGCAAGTGAAATTCATTAATGTGCAAAGCAAAAAGTTATTCAGTTCTTTAGGCGGAGTTTTAAGCGGCGCGGCTGGATCTTTGTCTGGCATGGTTATATTTATTGGATTATTGCCGATCTATATCTACCTGATCATTCTATACAGGAACCTTTTTTTGAAATTTCTGCTGATGTGGTTTAAAAAAGAGGATTATCTGAATGTGGAGGAAGCTGTAAGGCAAACTGAAAAAATGGTTAAAAGTTATCTTGTGGGGCTGCTGATACAGATTACCTATATCATTGTTCTTTTAGGTGGCCTATTATGGTTTTTCGATATTCAAAATGCACTGCTCATTGGTATTATCTTCGCTTTTCTGAACCTGATCCCGTACCTGGGCGCCCTGATCGGCAATATTCTGGGTGTGCTGTTAACGCTTGCTTCGTCAGATAGTATTGCAGATGTGCTGATTGTATTGGGAGCTATTACAGTAGTACAATTTCTGGATAACAATATTTTAATGCCGCGTATCGTAGGGTCGCAGGTAAAAATTAATCCGCTTGTTTCCATCGTTGGTATTATTATTGGCGGAAGCATGGCGGGGCTTTCGGGCATGTTCCTGGCGATGCCGGTACTATCCATTTTAAAGATCGTGTTTGACCGCAGCGAAAATTATAGGCAATGGGGTGTATTATTAGGCGATGAGCGGCCTGTAAAGAGCCAGATGCACGTTTAACTCTTTCGGCTATATATTTTCTGGAAAGCCTTGTAGCCCTGAAAAACAACTAATGGTAACAGGCTGGCTGTTGTAGCGGACAGCCACAACTTAAATGATAGCTGCGATAACCCTAATACTAAACGCAGGCCGGGCAGTGCAAAAACCAGTAAAAGAAGACCGCTGCAAATCAAAATGGCAATCCATATCCATTTGTTCCGGGTAATTTCATTATTTATAAATCCTGAGCCCTCCGAAGACATGTTGAATACGTGAAATAGTTGAGCAAGGGTAAGAGTGATAAACGCGATATTATTGCAGGTTTGATCATCACTATGCAGCACTACTTTGCAAAAAACAACCGCAATGACCACAGTTGAGGTGATTGAAGCCGAATACAATGCAATTGCAAGCCACTTTTTGTTGGTGATGATATCCTTTCCTGGTGCTCTTGGCGGTCTGGACATCACAGTCTTATCCCCAGTACCTAAGCCCAGCGCCAATGCAGGAAATATGTCTGTCACCATATTCAGGAACAGAATTTGTAATGGCAATAGCGTGGCGCCAGGTATGATTACGCCTAAAACTGTGACAATGAATATCTCGCTTAAGTTGCAAGATACCAGGTAGACCACAAACTTTTGAATATTTTGAAAAATCTCCCTCCCGTGCGCCACTGCCTGAACGATTGAAGTAAAAGAGTCATCTTTCAAAACAATGCTCGCCGTCTCTTTCGCTACCTGGGTGCCTCTGATACCCATTGCAATACCCACATCTGCATTCTTTAATGCCGGGGCATCGTTTACACCATCTCCTGTCATTGCAACTATTGATCCGGCTTGTTGAAATACATGAGCGATTTCCAGTTTCTGTTTGGGTGAAACCCTTGCAAAAACAGCAGTAGCCAAAATACGCTGCCGCCAATCATTTGTCAATAGCTCGGCCCGTGGTAACTCAGTGCCGGTAATTACCTCTTTGTCGTCCTCATCAATTAAGCTTACCTTCCGGGCAATGTTTAAAGCAGTTTTCGGGTGGTCGCCAGTGATCATCACTACCCTGATGCCTGCTTTTCTGCAACTAAGCATAGCACCTTTAATATCTACCCTCGGTGGGTCAAGAAAGCCGGTCATTCCAACGTAAACAAGGTCATTTAAATAATTGTGCGTATCAAAGTTGTTACCCGACCTGTAGGCAAATGCCAGCACCCGCAGTCCTTCAGCCGCCATCTTCTCCGATTGTAGCAGGATGGATTTACGGGATGCGCTATCAAGTATTTTGATGTGTGCACCCGACTGTAAATAATTGCATTTATCCAGTAATCTTTCAACCGAGCCTTTGGCAGCAGTGAAGTATCCTGACGATGTTTTATGCAAAGTTGCCATCATCATGATCTCCGAACTAAAGGGTACTTCTGCAATACGTACAAATTGTTTGTTTAACAAATGGTTGTCTAAACCCGCTGCAATGGCCGTTTTTATTAACGCAACTTCTACAGGGTCGCCGGAAAGTTGATCCGGCTCAGGATATTTTTCTTCAATAGCAGCATTATTGCATAAAATACCGGTTAAAAATAGTTTGTCCAGATTTTCGGCGCTTTTAACTACTCCGTTAGGAAATTTCAACAGGTTGTTTTCTACTTGTGCTTTTACGGTTTCTTCCGGAAACGCCAAAGTATCTATGAATATCTTGTTTTCGGTTAGGGTCCCGGTTTTATCAGTCAGAATAACCCCGGTGCTTCCCAGCGTCTCTACGGCAGATAGTTTCTTGACAATTGCGTTACGCCTGGCCATCAATAGCATGCCATAGGATAACGCGACGGTAGCAACGATAGGTAAGCCTTCCGGTATAGCTGCCACTGCCAGCGCAATTGATGTTTCTATAATGGTTAATATGGCTTTGCGTTGGATAAATCCGGTTATCGAAAATATTGTGGTCATGACCAGTGTAACCCAGATCAATTTCCGACTTAACCTATTCAGCTTTTTATCCAGCGGGGTGATTATATCTACCGAAGTTTCTACAAGCGAAGTTATTGTGCCCAACTGTGTATTTGCCGCTATACCAGTTACTACCATTTTACCGTTACCGTTAGTAACTGAGGTACCCTTAAAAACCATGTTATGCTGGTCGCCAACAACGGTGTCTTTTTTTAATGTTTCAATAGTTTTATCAGCAGGGAGGGACTCGCCGGTGAGCGATGATTCGTCGCATTGTAAACGGTTTACAGCAACTAAACGGCCGTCGGCGGGGATAATATCTCCAGCTTCGAGTGGAATCAGGTCGCCTGGTACTAATTGTTCGGAGGGGATCGATCTGGATTTACCACCACGGATAACCTTTGCCGTTACTATATCCATTTTTTTTAGCGCATTCATAGAGTTGCGTGCCTGAAACTCCATAAAAAAGCCGATCAGCGCGTTAATTAAGATAACCGCCAGGATGGCTGCCGTTTCCAAAATATCTTTAAAGTAAAGTGAAGCGAGAGATCCGGCTATAAGAAGATAGACGATGGGGTTTTTGAATTGATATAGCAGAATTAACCAGAGGCTTTTTTGTTTTTGAGTTTTATAGCTATTTAAGCCATAAACACGGGTGCGCTTTTTTGCTTCATAATAAGTAATCCCCTCAACGGTGTTGGCTTGAACCAATTTAGCAACTTCTTCAACTGTTAACGAAAACGGCTGATTTATCGGGTATTTCATGGACATGCTGAAAATGGTTTTATTTACCGCTACTCAGGAGCGGACCTTGGCAAAATTATTTGCCCTCCTTTTTTTTAAAGGTGAGTAAAGGAACCCTTCCATAAAAGGAATATTCTGTGGCATTAGAAGGGAAAAATAGTTTTTCAAGCATAGATCTGGACTGATGAGTGAATAAGACCAAAAGGGACGGTTTGCTGATCTTAACAGCGTGATCTATATCTTCCAGTAAATTATTGTTGACATCTCTTTGCAGGTTTAAAAGGCTAATTTTATAACTATTTTTTTTCTGTAAAGTGGCTTCAGCCAACTCTTTGTCAAAAGCAAATTCATTAGGATAGGCGATATGTACCATCTCGACACTGGCACCAATTGGCCTGGCAAAGTCGACAACTTCTTTTAATTCGTTTTCATAGTCGGTCATATCCGAAGCATACAGGATGTGTTTCAATTCTTTTAAATGGTATGCGCTTGGTATGCATATAACAGGCACAGTCGAACAGCTGATCAATTTTGCGGTATGCGTGCCGAATATTTTTGCAATAGTGCCCGCCCCACGGGTACTGATGCAGATATAAGAACAACGGTTCCTGCTGGCATAGTCCGTGATGCCATCAACTACATCAATATTGGATACCAAAACTAATTGGTAGTTAATTTCGTGTTCATCGATATCACGATAGATGCCTGCAATAAATGATGACAATTCTTCTGTCGTTTTTTTCCTGAATTCATTGGTATACGCCGCAAAAGCGTGGTCTGTCCATTTGAAGGGCTTTAAAAGATGGTATACGTGAAGGATGATTAATTCCGCCTTACGCCGGCTGGCCAGTTTAATCGCAAAACGGATAGCTGCTTTGGAATTAGCGGATTGATCTGTTGTAACTAATATCTTTTCCATAATTATTCGAGGTTTAACGGTTGTGATGTTGTTTTATTCGGCACGTATATGCATGTTGTTTAAGAGCTTAAAATAACTTTCAGCGCTTTCGCTTCGGCTGCATTGCCAAATGTATCGTATGCTTCTGCCACCTGATCTAATCTGAAACGATGTGTGATTAGTTTGGCGGGCGCTATTTTTTTTGATTGTATTGTTTTTAACAACATTGGTGAAGTCACTGTGTCCACGAGCCTGGTCGTGATAGTAATGTTTTTCGACCACAGGTCTTCCAGGTGTAAGCGGACACTTTTTCCATGAACGCCAATGTTGGCGATACGGCCGCCGGGGGCTATAATCGCCTCACACAGCTCGAATGTCTCGGGAATGCCGACAGCTTCTATCGCCACATCAACGCCGGTTTGGTTGGTGAGTTTCATTACCGCTTCAATTGTATTTTCATTGCGGCTATTAATAATCTGTGTTGCACCGAATTTCCTGGCCACATTCAGCCGGTTATCATCCTGATCGATCATGATAATTTCCGCAGGTGTATAAAATTGTGCGGTAAGTAAAGTGGCAATCCCGATCGGGCCGGCACCTATTATGGCTATAGTATCTCCAGGTTGTACTTTGCCGTTTAATACGCCGCATTCAAAGCCCGTAGGCAGTATATCACTTAACATCACCAATGCTTCTTCGTCAGAGCCGCTGGGTACCAGAAAAAGGCTGTTATCGGCGTGGGGGATACGAACATATTCTGCCTGAGTGCCATCAATCAGGTGCCCTAATAGCCAACCGCCATCTGTACAGTGAGAATACATGCCCTTTTTACAGTAGGTACATTTACCGCAAGATGTGATACAGGATATAATCACGTGGTCGCCCGGCTTAAAATTACTGACAGTGGTTCCCACTTCTTCGATCACACCCACGCCTTCGTGCCCGATGATCCTGCCATCGGCAACTTCAGGAACATCTCCTTTCATAATGTGCAGATCTGTGCCGCAAATCGTTGTTTTCAGGATTTTTACAATGGCATCGCTTGTTGACAGCAGTACCGGTTTGGGCTTTTCTTCCCAGGCTTTCTGACCCGGGCCGTGATAAACTAATGCTTTCATATTTTCTGCTTTAACCTACTTATGTTAAGCACAAAATTGCTGTTGTTTTATTTTTTTATGATGCTGGTCGTCAGGTAAATAAATGATATATATCACTATTTGAAAATGGCGGATATTTAAGGAGGTCCTGATATGTGGGAGGTTTGTTTTAAAATTCGCGATCTGTTAAAATCTGTTAAATACCCGTGATTTCATGTAAACTACAGAATGTAAAGATACTATTGCAATAATTAAATAAACGCACCTGAAGCTGAATTGCTTTACGCAGAGATTTACCTTCAGGAGGCTTGTTTAAGTTGGTTGAGATTTATTGATATACCCCGATCTTAAATTTATGGACAGAAAAGAATTTCTATCAATTGCCGGAATTACGGCGGCGTCATTCGCGCTGATTAACTGTATGGGCTGCAGTAAAAAATCCGACAATGCGTCGGCAGGTATCACCGGGCCAACCGGCGTAGATTTTACACTTGATCTTAGCCTTTCGGCAAACTCGGCTTTACTCGTGAACGGTGGCTATCTTGCCTCAAAAGGTGTAATAGTGGCTAAAACAACAACCGGCAGCTATATTGCTGTTCAGCAATCCTGCACCCATGAAAGCTATCCTCTTATTTATCAGAGCAGCGAACGGCAGTTTTTTTGCAATAATCATGGTTCCGCTTTCTCCGAAGCCGGAGTTGTTAAAAATTCGCCTGCAAACCGCAACCTTACCGTATATCAAACAACTTTAACCGGCACCTCGTTGCGGATATTCTCTTAACCCGTTGATAAAATGAAATTACTGATCATCTCATTATTGTTGTTTACAGGCAAGCCGGTTACATGGCTTGGTGATTTTAAGAAAGCGCAGACGGAAGCGGCAACGTCGCATAAGCTCATAGTAATAAATTTTTCCGGCTCTGATTGGTGCGGCCCTTGCATCCGGCTGCGGAAAGATATTTTGGAATCCGAAAAATTTAATGATTTCGCTGCAGATAAACTTGTTTTGGTAAGGGCTGATTTTCCCCGCCAAAAGAAAAATCAACTCAGCAAGGAGCAGGTACAGTTAAATGAAGCGCTTGCAGATAAATACAATCCTGACGGTAAGTTCCCATTTACGCTGCTTGTTGACGAACATGGTAAGGTACTAAAAGAGTGGGACGGTTATCCAAATGAATCCGCTGAACAGTTTATTGACCAGATCAAAGCGTTTGTCCAATGACAGCCATTGACAGCGGGGCAACCGTACATCAACGTGTGCTGAAACTGATGGGTAACCGTTTTGAGATAAGCGTTGTAGGTAATGACGGGCAGTGGGCCGCAAAGTGTATTGATCTGGCTGTAGCGGAGATAAGCCGCATAGAAAAATTACTAACTACGTTTAGTGACGATAGCCAAACCAACCAGATCAATGCCGCCGCCGGAATAAAGCCGGTAAAAATAGATCATGAGGTTTTTCAACTTATTCAGCGTTCGCTAAGAATATCAGAGCTTACGCAGGGAGCATTTGATATTACTTACGGATCAATTGATAAAAGCCTGTGGAATTTTGATGTAAATATGAAAAGTCTGCCTAATGCCGAAACCGCGCGAAATGCTGTACGACTGATCAATTATAAAAATGTGATCATGGATTCTGATCACATGACTGTGATGCTTAAAGAAAAAGGTATGCGTATAGGTTTTGGAGGAATAGGGAAGGGGTATGCAGCTGATCGGGCGAAAGCCATTTTACAGCAAAATGGAGTAAACAGCGGGATAGTAAATGCAGCCGGCGACCTGATTACCTGGGGAACGCAACCTAATGGTAAGCCATGGACTATAGCAATAGCAGATCCGAATAAGCAGATGACGCCGTTTTCAACGCTCAATATAAGCGATATGGCTATTGCCACATCCGGTAACTATGAAAAGTACGCTGTGATAAATGGTAAAAAATATTCTCATACCATCGACCCTAAAACGGGTTTGCCGGTAAGCGGAATTAAAAGCGTAAGCATTATTTGTCCGAGCGCGGAGTTTGCCGACGCTATGGCCACACCCGTAACAGTAATGGGGATCAGCGTGGGGTTGGACCTGGTAAACCAGCTACAGCAACTTGCCTGTGTGATCATCGACGACAATAACCGCCTTTATACCTCCAATAATATTAATATTAAAATTAGTACATGAACAAAATACCCCTGATTAAATTAATGCTGGTAAGTAGCTTACCGGCGCTCGGCCTTACATCTTGCATGTCGGTAAAAGCATATCAGAAAAATCGCCTTAATGATGCAGAGATGGAGCTATCAGCCCGTAAATCGCAAAAGTTTGAGCAAAGTTTCCAATTGTACCGTGAAGGTGGTTCAGGAGCAAATGGCGGAAAGAGCGGCGGTGGCTGCGGATGTAATTAAAACGGCGGCCGGAAATGAGGAAAATATATTTATGCGTTGCCGCTCTGTATTTAGGAATAGTTGCTTCGCATGCGCAAACTAAAGCCTTGCCCGTTAAAGATAGCAGCAATTACCAGGCACGTAAGCTTAAAATTGATGAAATTAACATCATATCTGCCTATTACCACCAGAATGGTAACAACTCGGCAGTTACAGGTGGCATCGGCACAGAAAAACTAACTGATTTTGCTAATACCTTCGATCTGCAATTATCCAAATATGGAATAGGAGGAAATAAACACACTTTTACTTTTGAATTAGGTGTTGACCATTATACGTCCGCTTCTTCAGATAAGATCGATCCTTATAGTATTTCTTCCGCATCCAGGCAGGACACCCGTGTATACCCCTCGCTAAATTGGACAGTATCTAATGATAAAACGGGAAATGCATTTGGCTTAACCGGGTCTTATTCACATGAGTTTGATTACCAGTCTTTCGGTGGGGGTATCAACTTGACCCGGGTATCAAAAGATAAAAACACGCAGTTTGATTTTAAGGGACAGGTGTTTCTTGATACATGGAAGGTTATATTGCCGGTTGAATTAAGGCCACCAGGATATGGGTCTGGATCAGAGAGGGACGGGCGGGGTAAGGTAGACCATAGCCCCCGCAATTCATTTAGTACGTCGTTTTCAATTTCGCAGGTGCTTACCACGCGTTTACAGGCTTTGTTCATTATCGAACCGTCCTATCAGCATGGGTTACTGGCAACAAAATATCAACGTGATTATTTTACCGATGGATCTGAAAGGGTTGAAAACCTGCCAGGTAGCCGTTATAAATTGCCAATTGCGGTAAGGTTCAATTATTTTCTGGATGATCATTTTGTGATCAGAACGTTTTACAGGTACTACATGGACAATTGGGGGATCCGGGCGCACACAGCCGAATTGGAGGTACCCATAAAGCTTACCTCTTTTGTATCGGTAAGTCCCTATTACCGGTATAATAATCAGGAGGGTACAAGATACTTTGCACCTTATGGGCAACATGACCCAACCGCTGTGTATTATACCAGCGATTACGACCTGTCAACACTCCATAGTAGTTTTGTTGGTGCCAACATCAGGTTATCTCCGCCAACCGGCGTATTTGGATGGCAGCATTTCAATTCGCTGGAGATCAGGGCGGGACATTACATGCGCTCGACGGGTTTAAATTCAAATATTGTAACTTTAGCAATGAAGTTTAAATAAAGTCATATGCATCGTGAACATCATGTAACAAGTTCAGAAACCATCAGGGATATCGTTATCGGTATGTCTGATGGTTTAACCGTGCCTTTTGCGCTTGCAGCAGGGCTAAGTGGGGCGGTAAGTTCGTCGACCCTGGTGGTTACCGCGGGTATCGCCGAAATAGTAGCCGGATCTATTGCCATGGGGTTGGGCGGATATCTTGCCGGCCGAACGGAAGTTGACCATTATCAATCTGAGTTGAAGCGGGAATATGATGAGGTTGAACGTGTACCTGAACAGGAGAAGGCAGAAGTAAAGAAGGTATTTGCAGATTTCGGACTTTCAAATCATCTACAGGACGAGATAGCGGATGAGCTGGCAAAAGATAAGAGACAATGGGTTGAATTTATGATGCGTTATGAACTTGGCCTGGAGGAACCTAATGCAAACCGCGCTACCCAAAGTGCTATCACTATTGGTATTTCCTATATCGTAGGTGGCATCATCCCGCTTTCACCCTATATTATTATTCATGAGGCGCAAGAGGCACTTTATTACTCATGCGGGGTAACAATAATTTGCTTGTTCATTTTTGGCTATTTCAAAAGCAAGATGACCGGCCAGCCTGCGTTAAGCGGCGCGTTAAAAGTAGTAATTATTGGAGCTCTTGCTGCGGGGGCAGCGTTTATTATGGCAAAGCTGATTACCGGAAAATGATATTTAGTTATTATTACCACCGTTTATCATGTCTGAGACAATGCCTTTGTCATCTTTCCGCTCAGCCAAAAATACGCCGGTCAAATGAACAAGTATAAACGCGATAATCAGGTACATACAAAAGCCGTGAACTTCTTTAACACTATGCCTGATAGCCTTAAATGGCGCTAACAGATCTTCAAATGCCAGGAATAAACCCGTTACTGCCATTATAATAAGTAAGATATAGAATGCTGCATAAACGGCTTTCACAATGAGCTCATGTTTGGCAAGTTCACGCTCTTTTCTTGTGGAATGAAACTGACTATAGAGGTCCTTTATCCGGCGGATGAATTTTTGATCGGTTACTTGAAAAAGTTCAAGGATGAGCCTGAACAGCAATAGCCCTGCTAATACATAACCAAACCAGGTATGTATGCTCCAAACACTATCCCCCAGCGCATGAGCAACGGAGCCCGATTGATCATCGGTTATGGTAGTGCCCTGGGTTTGCAGTTGCGTTTTAATTATGTTTGTTATAGTTCTTCTGTCGGTAATAGTAGAATTGATCAAAACAGTAATTAATGAACCACTGATAACTATTGTGTTTGCCCAATGCCAAAAACGCAAGGGAGCTGAGTATACCCGGCGGGTGAGGGGCTGATGATCAGGTTGGATTATTGCCATGGTTGTTTTAACTGGAATCGGGTTATTTGTATCCTCATTTAAAATGTTTGTAAATTACCTGATGATTTTGAAGTAAGTCTGTAGTGTGGGTAATACTTCAGGTTCTCTTCAGTTTCAATTTTTAAATTTGATTAAAAAGCTTTGAAAATACTGGTAATAGAAGACGAGCAAGGTTTACGCGAAAACATCACGAGTTATTTGAATGTAGACGGTAACATTTGTGAAAGTTGCAATGCATTGACTCCCGCACTGCAAAAGCTATCTGATTATGATTATGACTGTGTTTTGCTTGACATTGGCTTACCCGATGGCGAAGGGTTTGGCGTACTTGAATACTTAAGCACACAACAAAAAAGCGAAGCTGTTCTGATCATTTCTGCCCGCAACTCGCTCGATGATAAATTGAAGGGGCTCAACATAGGCGCAGACGATTATCTGACCAAGCCTTTCCATTTAGCCGAGCTTAAAGCCAGGCTGATGGCTGTTTATCGCAGGAAAGCGCTAAATACCAGCAGCAAGCTGGTTTTTAATGAAATTTCAATTGATATACAGGGGCGCACTGTCGAGGTTAATAAAAATACGATAATATTAACCAGAAAAGAATATGAAATGTTACTGTACTTTATTGCCAATAAAGGTAAAGTAATTTCAAAAAATGCAATTGCAGAACATCTTTGGGGCGACGAGATGGACATGTATGACAGCTTCGATTTTATTTATACCCATATTAAAAACCTCCGGCGGAAAATTCTGGATGCGGGAGGAAGAGATTATTTGACATCTATATACGGACTCGGCTATAAATTCACTGATTGATGAGGCTGTCAGAGCATTATACCAGGACGAGTTTTTATATTACCCTGGCTGTATTAGTGATAGGAGCCGTGATTTACTACTTCGCTATAAATTACATTGGCACACAGCAACTTGATCGGGCGCTTCAACAACAGTTAACAGAGGCTGAAGAGTATATCAGGAGCAACAATGGCAATCCGCAGCAATATGACCTTGACCGCGATCACGCTGTATTTGTTAAAACTTACAGGCAACTGTTACAGAAGCGTTTTTTTGACACTATTTATTTAAACCCGGCAGAGCAGCGACGGGAAGCAGGTAGGGCCGTAGAAGACCTCGTAAAGTTAAAGAACAGCAACTATAAGGTTACAATTACTATTTCGAGGGTTGGGCAAAAAAACCTGATCGAACTCATTTCTATTATCACGCTTGCATTACTTGCCGGTTTATTGACGGTACTCTTTATAACCAATAAATATTTGCTAAATGGCCTTTGGAAGCCTTTTCAGCTCACCCTAAAAGAGATCAAACAGTTCAATATCGCCGACGTTGATCAGTTTAAAGGTAAGCCAAGTAAGGTGGACGAGTTTATAGAACTTAATGAAGCCATACGGGAAATGTCTTTAAGGGTAACTCAGGATTATCTTAGCCTGAAACAATTTACAGAGAATGCATCACATGAAATGATGACACCCCTGGCTGTTGTAACCACCAAATTGGATACACTAATACAGGACGAAACATTGACTGCAGTGCAATTGGCGCAGATCGCAGATATTTACAGCTCAGTAAACAAGTCCAGTCGACTTAATCACTCATTATTACTGCTGGCTAAACTGGAAAATAAGCTGATCGTTGAAGAGGAATCGATTGAACTCGATGTAATACTTGAAAGGAAAATGCTCCAATTTCAGGAACTTATGCAAAATAAGAACCTTACTATCCGGTATAAGCTGCACCCGAAGCAGATATCGGCCAGTAAATACCTGATTGATATTTTACTAAATAATTTGTTTGGTAATGCAATCCGCCATAATGTGCCGGGTGGTGAAATTTTTATTGGTCTTGACCCAGACAAACTTTCGATAAAAAATACCGGTGTTGCAAACGCGTTAAACGGCCAACAAATTTTTGAACGTTTTCACAAAAGCAAAGATTCACAAGGTGCCGGACTGGGATTAACACTGGTTAAAAATATTTGCCAGCACTACGGGTATGGCATCCAATACCAGTATGACGCGGGAAAGCATACGTTTGTCATAACCTTTTAATTTCGTTTGTCACGTTTCTTATACATAAGCTTTAACTCCAATTTTACTTCAGATTGTCCCGATAGTTTTAGCGCTATACTATTTGTATACAAGTTAAAACCGACTATTGATGAAATATTTATGTTTACTGATCTTAGTGTTTTACGCCCTGGAACTTAAGGCGCAAGATAATTATGAGATTCAGGTTTACGGTTCTGAAACCGTTGAAAAGGGTAAAACAATGTTTGAATTGCATAGCAATTATACTTTAAACGGCAGTAAAACTGTAACCAGCGGAGAACTTCCTACCAACCATGTTGTACATGAAACGATAGAGATCACTCATGGTTGGACAACCTGGTTTGAAACAGGTTTTTATATCTTTAACTCTATTGGGGATGCGGGCCGGACGGCTTACGTCGGCTCTCACATCAGGCCCAGGGTTGCCGCTCCTTCAAGCTGGAACTGGCCCGTGGGGGTAAGCATATCTACAGAGTTTGGCTTTCAGAAGGCTGCGTTCTCGGCAAATACCTCCACGCTGGAAATCAGGCCAATCGTAGATAAAAAATGGAACAAGTTATATATATCCTTAAATCCTACCCTCGAGAAGAGTTTCAAGGGGCCCGATCAAAACCGTGGATTTACTTTTTCACCAAATGTTAAAGGGAGTTACGATGTAACAAAAGCCGTTGCCCTTGGCCTGGAATATTATGGTAGTACCGGGCCATTTTTTCACTACGACCCAATTAAACAACAAGATCACCAGTTGTTTGTAGCCACGGACCTCAACGTAGACCCTAAATGGGAGTTTAACGGAGGAATTGGCTATGGATTTACATCGAATTCGGACCGTGCCATTGTTAAAATAATTATTGGCAGAAGATTTTAGGTTTATTAAAATGTTCTGATAATTAATAGTGACCTGAATCATTTTTCGGACTGATCAGAAGCATTCGGTTTTTAATTTGCAATGGCTCAATTTGTTTAGAATTTTCTAAACCTCTTTTAGCCCAAACTGATGGAAAGCAAAACTAATGATCAACTGAGTAATTTTTGGCAACTTTCTATTAATGATGCATTTAAACTCCTTGAAACTCAGGCAACAGGTATTGGCACTGCCGAAGCTAATAAAAGGCTTAAGCAATATGGCGCCAATACATTAAAAAAAGCTAATAAATTTAATAACCTGATCATATTATTTTCTCAGTTTAAAAGCCCGGTAACATTGTTGCTTATAGCTGCTGCTTTGCTTTCCGCAGCCCTGGGAGATACCGCCGACACATTAATCATTATGATCATTGTCCTGATCAGCAGCCTTCTTGGTTTCTGGCAGGAAAAAGGTGCAGCAAGTGCGGTAAGTGAACTGTTAAAGATGGTTCAGCTACACTGCACCGTGTTACGGGATAACAGGAAGACAGAGCTTGAGGTAACTGCTGTTGTACCCGGAGATGTGATTTGCCTTTCTGCGGGAGATATTATCCCTGCCGATGGCCTTGTTTTAGAATCTGAGGCCTTGTTTGTTGATGAAGCGGCATTTACCGGCGAATCTTACCCGGTAGAAAAAAATCCAGGAGTTGAAAGTGTTGACGCCCCCTTAGCCAGGCGCAACAATTGCCTTTTTATGGGTTCGAGCGTGGTAAGCGGTATTGGAAAGGCACTCATCGTGACAACAGGCCAGCAAACCGAATTTGGGAAAATATCAGATAAGCTGTCATTAAGAATTCCTGAAACTGATTTCGAAAAAGGGATAAGAAAATTTGGATATATGTTAATGGAGATCACGCTTTCGTTAGTGTTGGTGATCTTTGCCGTTAATGTGTTGCTGCATAAGCCGGCGCTTGATTCGTTTTTGTTTTCACTCGCGTTGGCCGTAGGGCTTACACCTCAATTGTTGCCCGCCATCATTAGCGTTAATCTTTCGGTTGGTGCCCGCAGGATGGCCAGCCAAAAGGTGATTGTAAAACGGCTGAGCGCTATTGAAAACTTTGGCAGCATGAATATCTTGTGTTCTGATAAGACAGGGACAATTACAGAAGGTAAAGTAACTTTAAAAGAGACACTTGATTTTAAAGGCGCACCCAGCGATAAAGTTTTTAAATATGCCTGGCTTAATGCCAGCTGCCAGCAAGGATTTGTCAACCCGATCGATAAAGCCATCTGTTCTGCCCATTATGAGGGAAATGAAGCGAAGGATTTTTCGGCGATTACAGAAGTGCCATATGATTTTGTGCGTAAACGGCTTACAGTACAGGTGAAAATCCCGGCAACCAATATAGCCATCACGAAAGGTGCTGTGCGTCAGGTTCTTGATATTTGTAATCGGGTTGAAACATCGGCAGGTATTCTTGCGGATATAGGCGACCATAAAGAAGCGATTTTAGCTCAGTATCAGCTTCTAAGTGATTCGGGAATGCGCACGCTTGGAGTGTCATATAAGGAAGTTGGTCCGGATCAAATTTTCACCAGGGAAAATGAGCATGATATGGTTTTCCTTGGGTTTATAACATTATTTGACCCTCCGCGTGCCGGTATGTTTGATACTATTCAAAAGCTGCAGCATCTCGGTGTCAGACTTAAGATTATTACAGGGGATAACGCACCGGTAGCCAGAAACCTGGCTAAACAGCTTGGGCTTTCATCCGCACAGGTCCTTACCGGTCAGGAAATACGTAATATGAGTAGTGCGGCATTGCGCCATAAGGCGCCCCTGACCCATATTTTTGCGGAGGTTGAACCCAGCCAGAAAGAGCGTATTATAAGCATATTGAAAAAAGCAGGGAACGTTG
This sequence comes from Mucilaginibacter sp. Mucisp73, assembly GCF_059491465.1. Lineage (NCBI taxonomy): Bacteria > Pseudomonadati > Bacteroidota > Sphingobacteriia > Sphingobacteriales > Sphingobacteriaceae > Mucilaginibacter > Mucilaginibacter sp. Mucisp73. Next base: position 2,272,649 of record NZ_CP168507.1, read on the forward strand.
TTGGCTTTATGGGAGATGGTATTAATGACGCGCCGGCACTGCACACGGCCGACGTGGGTATATCAGTAAATTCGGCGGTTGATGTTGCAAAAGAGGCAGCTGATATCGTTTTATTAGATCAGGACCTAAATGTATTATGTGACGGGATTGTAGAAGGCCGTAAAACATTTACAAATACTATGAAGTATATTTTTATGGCTACCAGTGCAAATTTTGGTAATATGTTTAGTATGGCCGGTGCATCGTTATTTTTGCCCTTTTTGCCTTTGTTGCCAAAGCAAATATTGCTTACCAATCTGTTGACCGATTTTCCTGAAATGACCATATCTTCAGACAGGGTTGATGATATTAATCTTAAAACGCCGCAACGGTGGAACCTCGGTTTTATTAAACGATTTATGATCGTTTTCGGCTTATTGAGTTCCGTTTTTGATTATTTGACATTTGCCGTGCTCATTTTTATTTTGCATGCTAATCAAAGAGTTTTTCAAACAGGGTGGTTCACCGAGTCGGTGGTTTCTGCAGTTTTAATTGTTTTAGTTGTACGTACCCGACTGTCATTCTTTAAAAGCCTTCCCGGCAGATATCTATCGATAACTACCATCGCAATATTGCTATTGGTGTTAATGATTCCATATTCGCCATTGGCGTCAATATTTGGTTTCGTACCACTGTCCTGGAAATACTATATGTTGATGCTTGCAACTGTTACTGCATATATTCTATCGGCTGAACTTGCCAAGAGATGGTTTTATAAAAAAATTAAATAACCTCTTTGTCCGACGTACATAGTAATAGCTGTCTGCAAACCGCTATCATAGCTTAAGATGATATTATACCCGTATGCGGTAATGTGCAGTTAAATTCTATTTCGCATTTAATATCAGTAACGGAATATTAATGTTTTGAGCCATTTCAAGGGTATGGCTACCGTGAAAAAGTCGTTTTATAAAGTTAAAGTGGTGATGCACCATTGCCAGTATATCTATACGTTCGTCTGCGCAAAGCATTGAAAGCCCAGTCTCGACTTTGTCGGCTCTTATAATTCTTTTACTCAAAAAAGAGCATTTCTCCTGATTGGCAATAGCATCAAGTAGTTGCTCTATAAAGTGTTCGTTTAAGTCAGTATAGTCCGGGTGATTGTTTACTGATGTTAGGATTAGTTCCGTAGTGAGTGGTTCTATCAATTTGTTTAAAGATTGAAGAGCAAATATATCATCCTTGGTACAAGTTAAATCGGTGGCAAACGCGATCCGTTTTATGTCATTAAATCCTGCAGTTGGTGGAACAAGTAATAACGGGAAATCAAAGCTGTTCATCATGTTTTTTACCGTGTTCCCTTGTAAAAGCGTATTTAAGCCGTCTTTGTCATGAGTGCCGGCAACCACCATGACAATATCATTTGTAGAGGATATAGCCTCTATCATGTTACTTAAGTCTCCAAAAGAACTCTTAATGGATATGCGTGGATTGAACCTATTATCGACGTTCAAAGTTTCTGACCAGGTTGCAAGCTGGCTTTTTAGCAATTCCAGCATATCGGTACTTTCCTTGCTTAACATGTCATATTCTTCAATCGGCCATGTGATGGTATAAGGGCTCGGTATATCAATTGGCAACAGGCAAGCATTACATAATACCAAATCAGCTTTTAAACCAAGTGACAGTTTTAAGGCATAATGCGCTGCATGTGTTGCGTTGGGAGAGAAATCAGTAAGGGAAATTATTGTTTTCATAACCATTTTTAATATAAATGTGGGGGATAAAGCCTGCAAAATGTATGAGGAAAATCATGTAAATCGTTGATTTACATCAAGTGGATAAAATGTGCCTATGCCTAATTTTGCTATTGTACTTCAATTATTAACCTGAAAACACAGCCTATGAAAACGATCCTGGTAATTGACGATGGTTCTGCGTCTGCTACAAATGCCACGCATCTTGCCTTCAACATAGCAAAGCACATTGGAGCTAATTTAGTTTTGGCCCGGATATATCCGGTAAAACAACCATCGTTTTCTAAAGCACTGCAATTGGCGGGGCACGTTGCCGCTGATGGCTACATACCCGGTCCGTCACGGGGCCAACCGGTCAATTTGTCCTTAAAAGAAGGTGAACATATACCGCTGATTGAGGAGTTTGAAGTGTCAAGTGATACGGAAGCGCAATTGATTGCTTACATTAATAAGAATAGCGTTTGGATGGTTATAAAAGGGTTACCGGAATCGGCGCCATTTAATCGGGACGTTAAGGTGCAGGCGGTTTTAAACCGGATATCTTGCCCGGTGATGCTTGTTCCCGTGAAGTTTGATGGTGGTTTTGAGCGCTTGGTTTACACGGCTGATTTACGATATTGCCGGTTAAATGTTTTGAAACATCTTGCTTCTTTGGCCCAGGCCTTTCAGGCAGATCTGTTACTCGCTCATATTTCGGCAAAAGGTTTGCCCCATATAGAACAAAACTACGCGCTAACACTCTTTAGCGATGAGATAAGTAAAAAAATCGGCTATGAGAGACTGTTTTTTAGTAATACAAAAGAACGTGATATGTCACGGGCTGTTGATGTTATGATACATAATATGCATGCCGATCTGCTGGCGGTTGTACATCACCGATTTCATTGTGAGCAGTTGAGAACCGAGGGGAGCGATATTTCCGTTCCTTTGCAAGTGGGCATCCCGGTGCTTGTCTTTCCATATTGAGTTTACAAAGTTGAAACTGTTTTGAGTGTTCAGGATCAATTGGATAAATGACCGTCGTCACTAATTTAACCTACCAGGCATTGCAATTTTACGTCATAAAAACGATATTATGAAAATAGTTGAAATAAGCTTTGCCGCCAGTAAACAAACCCTTATTTGGCTGTTTGTTTTGTGCATTTTTTTTATGCCGGCAGGAGCCATGTCAAAAAGCTATGCACAAGGAAAAACCATTATTCGTAATACAACTGATACTTCGATCTCAGCACAGATCGCGGGGCAATTAAATGATAAGGCATTGAATAATGGCTTGTATTTTCCTGTTTCAGCTAAGCGGTTTTACGAAAAACGGGCTTTTGCTCCGGTATGGACAGTGGAACAAAAAGATCAAAATAAAACATGGGCTGCCATGCTCCTGATTGATTGTGTGTTGCAATTTGGTTTAAGGCACGAAGATTATCATCCTAAAGAACTGCAGTATACCACGTTGCACACCATACTCGAACAACCCGGTAAAGTAAGCAACAAGCAAAAGGCCCGGTTTGAGATATTACTCACCGACGCTATGCTCGCTTTTATGAATAACCTGCATTTCGGCAAACTGAACCCATATTATCCGTCAGCAAAAATTGATAGGGCAACCATTAACGGCTTTAACAGCGAAGAAATATTAACTAATGCGCTCAAACTACCAGCCTTTATGGATGCAGTAGTAAAAGTGCAACCTTTAAACAAAGAGTACGCAATATTTCAACATCAGTTACATTTGATTAAAGGGCTTTATGAGGGAGACTGCTATGAAACGCCGGAAGCCGATGTGAGAAAAATTGCTGTGAATATGGAGCGGTTACGGTGGGCCGAAATAAACGATAGTACTTATATCCAGATTAATATTCCAACTTATACATTAAAATTAGTCCTGCCGGATACAACGTTTGATTTCAAAATAGTTGTAGGGGCTCCTGCTACACCAACACCCTTAATGGTAAGTACGCTTACAGATTTTGCTACCGGAACAGGCGCTGTAAATCCCAAAACTAATCAGAGAGACAAAATGATTCCGTATAATCTGTTTTTTAAACAAAAAACAGGCAATCAAAAAAATGGTACTTACATCTATTTCATGCCCGGCAATAAGGCAGGTATAGAGTTGTTGGGTTTATCTGATAAGAATTTATTCAGGAAGCAAAAAAGAGCGACGAGTAACGGGGCGATAAGAATTGAGCGGGGAGAAGAACTTGCCAAATTGTTATTAACTGCAGCCGGAAATAAAACAGACATAAAATCCATGCACCGGGCCCTGATGGATCGGGAAATTAAAGTTTTTCAACTTAAAAAGCCTGTCCCAATCAGGATCACTTATATCACTACTGCTATTGTGGATGGCCAGATTGTAAAATATGAAGATATATATAACCTTGACAGCAAGGTCGAAAATCAGCTTTATGGCCTTAAACCCGTCAATAAAACAAAGTGAGCGGTTTTAATTATGATTTTGAAAAATTATGAAAACGATTTTAGTTCCAACAGATTTTTCGGCGCAGGCAAAAAATGCGGCAAGTTATGCTGTAAATATTGCGCAAATGATCAGAGCAGGCGTAATATTATGCCATGCTATAAAAGTACCTGACGAATCACCGATGGCAAATCAGGTGGCCTGGCCGCTCGAAGATTATAATTCCCTCAAAGAAGAGACAACGCAGGAACTGCAAAGCTTGTCGGCTGCATTATTGCATGACATCCACTCAGATGAAGCGGTCGGCGATCGGGAGTTTATAAACACGCGTAGTGCTACAGGTGATGTGGTGGATGTAATCAGAAATGTGGTAGAAGAGCAAAAATGCGTTATGGTGGTTATGGGCATGTCGGGAGCCGGGGCCATAAGCAGGTTTTTCTTGGGTAGCAATACACAGGACGTGATCAATAAAGCTTCCTTCCCGGTTTTGCTGATCCCGGCAAATGCTCATTTTCATCCCATATTTAAAATCGCTTTCGCTACAGATTTGAACGATAACGACATTGAACTAATTCATTCGGTGGCAAGCCTTGCCTATTATTTTAATGCCGAATTATTAATAGCACATATTACCGATGATAAATTTGAAGAGGGGGATGATAAGCGTAAAGTAGATGATTTTTTGAAGGAGGTGACCTGCAAAGCCAATTACGGTAAAGTTTATTACAGACATATAAAAAGTGTAGATGTAATGCATGGCCTCGACTGGCTAAGCGAACATGGCACAGTTGATATGCTTGTTATGGTGCACCGTAAAGTAAATTCGCTTGAAAAGCTTTTTGGCATCAGTTATACCCAAAAACTTTCACATCATATAGAGATTCCGTTGCTGGTGCTGCCTGAGGGATTATCTGCCGTACATTTTTAGCGTTTTCAGACCGTTAATTAGGATCGAAAACTTTTACGCAGCAGGGTTATATTATAAAATCTCAAGCACATCTTAACAGGTGCTTTGCAGCTTCAAAAAAGCAATATGAAGTCATATTGATAATGGCCGGTAATGTATGGTAAGCCCACTGTTTGTTCTGTCAAGTTGTAGGCCTACCGAAACCTATGGAATCGTTAATAAACCTGATGACCTAATTAATTTGCCATGTAACGTCACTAATGGTGAAATTGAAAAGTTTAAGGCCAATTGCTATTAGAGAGAGGGCGTTGGCATATATTCAATGTTGCGGCGGGTTAAATGGAATAAAGATAAAGCTTTGTTTTAATTATAATTAGTGATGTCTAAAGAGAGCAATAAATCTGAGATCGCATTCCTGGAGGGGCCCCATTCGCGATTTAAAGAGCTACGTTTTACGGTCGAAACAATGTGGGAATTTATAAAAGGATTCCGTGCATTACATTTTATTGGCCCCTGCATTACTGTATTTGGTTCGGCCAGATTTAAGGAGGACCATCCTTATTATGAACTGACCCGGAAAGCTGCTGCCGAATTTGCGAAACTCGGTTTTACAATTATGACAGGAGGAGGGCCCGGACTTATGGAAGCGGCTAATAGGGGAGCTAAGGATGTTGGTGGCCGGTCTGTTGCCTGTAATATCCAGCTTCCTGTAGAGCAGAAGCCTAACCAATACCTCGATAAATGGGTATACATGAAACATTTTTTTGTAAGGAAGGTGTTATTGGTCAAATACTCTTTTGCCTTTGTTGTTATGCCTGGAGGATACGGTACACTGGACGAATATTTTGAAGCGCTTACCCTGATCCAGACACACAAGATAAAAGATTTCCCGGTGATTATTTTCGGTAAAGAATATTATTGCAAACTTGTTGAACATATCGATCTCATGAAGGCTAATGGAACAATAGGGCCTGGTGATATGAAGTTGTATTTGATAACTGATGACATAGCAGAAGCCGTTAGTTTAATTTCCGAAAAGTGCATCAAAACGTTTGGGCTGAAGCCGGCAAAGCCAATCACTCCTATAAAGTGGCTTTTGGAACACATTTAATAGTTTTATTATCAATATCGCTATCAATATGAATGATCTGAATTTCTTAAAAGCCGTTATACAGCATGTGATAGATGGTATTATTATAATTGATAAAACCGGACAGATCATTTATGCCAATCCTGCTGCTGACGAATTGTTTGGATATCAGTCGGGTGAACTGTGCAGTTTGAATGTTGACTATTTAATGCCCGTACAGGCACGCATATCACACAACCGCAGTATAGATGTTTATAAAGAAACAGGTTATGCGAAGATAATTAATAAGGGCCGGGAGATTGTTGCATTACGAAAAGACGGAAGTTCCTTCCCTGCAAGACTTTCAGTAAGTGAGGTTTTATTTAAGCAGCAAGCGGTTTACGCCGGTGTAATTCATGACCTTAGCCTCGAAAAAGAAATTGAAGAACAGCAAAGGCAATATACTTCAGAGCTCGAGACAATTGTCGAAAAGCGTACAACCTTCCTGAAGAATATCGTCCAGACGCTTGAGCAGGCAAAAGAAGAAGTAAACGCCTCTTTGAATAAAGAGAAAGAGGTTAATAAGATGAAAACCCGTTTTGTATCGATAGCTTCACATGAATTCAGGACTCCTCTTAGCCGCATTCAGTTATCTGCATCGCTGATAGAAAGGTATTTTGAAAGGCTGGACAAGGGCAAAATATTCGAGCATCTTGCTAAAATTAAAGGAGCTGTGACAGATCTTACCGGTATCTTGAATGATTTCTTGTCGATCGAACGCATTGAATCCGGCAGTGTAAATATTCATCGTGTAATCTTTAACCTAGGAGCTCTGATAAGAGAAATAGCTGCAGAGATGTCATTGCTGAAAAAGGCCAATCAGCAAATTATTGTTAATGACGATATCGACGCCATCAATGTAAAACTTGACAATCAATTGATCAGGCATTGTCTTATTAATCTCATTTCCAATGCTATTAAATATTCCGGGGAAGACGGTATAATCAATATAAATGCCCAGCTTGTAGAAGGCGCCTGCACCATTAGTATACGGGATAATGGTATGGGAATTCCAACCGAAGATTGTGATAGTATATTTCAGCCATTTTTCAGGGCCGGTAATACAACTGACATAGAAGGGACTGGTCTGGGGCTTAACATTGTGAAGCGATATGTTGAGCTGATGAACGGAAGAATAAACTTTAATACAAGCCTGAGAAATGGCACCGTGTTCGAAATGAAATTTCCGGTTCAATAAGGCGCTTCATTCATGTAACTGATACTAATGGTCCATTCAAAGTATGGGTTGAGCCCATTTTTGAATGGACCGCTTTCAATAAATTGAACCGGGTTTAAATAATAGTCGGGAAAATGAACAGCGGCAATTTTAGGTCGCTAAGAGCTTCTTTGGTAGTGCTATGTTCAAAATAGCGCCTGAAAAAAGAATGCTGGTGATGAACTACCGCGAGGAGATCAGGTTTTTCTTCAGCGCAATGACGGTGTAGCCGGTCCGCAACCTCGCGGCCTCCGAGGTCCTTAAACGAAATACGGTCGTACCCGAATTTGGCAATATGTTTTTGGAAAGCTTCTTCCTTTTCAATTTGCTGTTTCTTATCTTTTACCGGCTGGTTTACATGTACTACTTCAATACTGAACTTAAAGATCTTTCCCAGGCCAATTAAGAAATGGAGTGGCGCAATATCCGCTTCATCGAAGGTTGTCGCGAACACTACCTTTTTAATATCGGTAATACTGGTACTGGCTGGTACAACCAACACCGGGCGTTGTGTATGTTGAATTATTTTATTGGTTTCGCTGCCGAAAAACAAATGTTCGATAGAGGTACCTGACGGGGCCCCCATCGTTATAAACACAATTTGGTTTTCATCAAGTATTTGTTTGAGATTATCTTTCAGGTTACCGTCACCGCTTAAGCCTTTAAGTGTTGGCTTTCGTTCGGTTTTATCAATCCCATCTGCAATGTATTGCAGTGTATTTAATTGATGATCAAGTTTTTTCTTTATTTCGGTAGTGGCTAAAAAAAACTCTTCTTCTACGTAGGGACCTCCTGAAAAAGTGGACGCTACCGGTATGGTTTCATAGTTATGATACAAAAGTACGTTGGCATGCAATTTACCTGCCAGTAGTACAGCAGAATTTGCAGCGTTTGATGAATTATCGGAAAAATCGGTGAGTGCGAGGATAGTTTTCATGATAATGGATTGAATTTTTAAGTAACTGATTTGATTACACAAATATTCACATCTCAGTCCTCATTATAAATGACCATGGTCATGACTGAACTTGACTTTAAACATGAATGGTTAAATATAGCTTGCATTTAATGCTCACAATCATAACTCATTGTGAGCACGGTCATGTGAGTTTGAATAATCCATTCCGAATTTTGAACCATAAACTTAAATATACAACGCTATGTCAACATTAGTAAAATCAAACAACATCCCCTCATTGCGTTCAATGATGGAGGATTTTTGGAACAACGACAATTTCTTTAATCATCCTTTCTTCAATCGGGAGCTATTGCCGGCGGTAAACATCCGTGATAAGAAAGAGAATTATGAACTTGAAGTTGCCGCCCCGGGTTTCAAGAAAGATGATTTCAATATCGGTATTGAAAATGGTTTGCTGACTATCAGCGCCGAAACCAGCGAGGAACATAATGAGGAAAAAGAGAATTACACCCGCAAAGAATTTTCAAGCAGTTCCTTTACCCGAAGCTTCAACTTACCCGAAGATGTGGATGATGACCACATTAAAGCAAATTACAAGAACGGGTTGCTGACTATTGATATTCGTAAAACAACCCCTGCTGTTGCAGAGAAAAAGAAAATTAACATTGACTGATCAACCGCGTTGCGCCTGTACTTTGATTGTACAGGTGCAACTTCTTCTTTGATCAAACGCCGAAAAAAATATCAAACTATGGAAGCTGTAGTTTATAACAGGGTAATTGTCCCGTCCAGATATTGGATATTAATGCTGTTATCTGGTATCCTGCTTTGTGTTCTTGGGTTTTGGGTGATTCTATCGCCGCTGCAGTCGTATCTTTCACTTAGTATTACGTTTGCCGCAGGAATGATGATGACCGGCCTTTTTGAAACTGTTTTTGCAATGATAAGTATCCGGCATATTGAACGCTGGGGATGGCTGCTGGCAAGTGGACTGATTGATTTAGCTATAGGTAGTTATTTGTTTACCTACCCAACAATAACTATGATGCTGCTTCCGATTATTGTTGGATTTTGGCTGCTTGTAAGAGGCATAATGGGTATAGGAAGCGCGCTTGATATGCGTGCTTATGGTATCACGAGTTGGGGCTGGATCATGTTTAATAGCTTGGTTATCATTTTCTTTTCAGCTGGCATTCTTGCTTATCCTGCTTTTGGTATCGCTAACCTGATCGTATGGACAGGAATGGCGTTTTTGGGAGCAGGTATTTTCAGAGTGGTTATTTCTTTTAAGGTTAGGCATATCATCAGTCTTTCTTCGGGTAAATCCCAAAGTTAACTAAATGCTGTTACTCATCGGAATTAGTGATGGCGGTCATGTTTTGAGGATCCCAGCCATTCGATATTTGTTGATAATGTTAAATCAGTGAATAATGAATTCTGATCAAAATAAGAATATATCTGCAAATGATTCAGGGGTTAACGTCTATATAATACCAACTGATGAGGAACTGATGATGGCGCAGATCGTGAATGAAATAATCCACATTTGAAACTATTTAAAGCAATTAAAATGACAATGATAACTGATATCACATCAATCGATAACGCGCCGTTAACCGGTGAGTGTTTGGAAAAATTAGATGCTTATTGGCGCGCAGCTAATTATTTGTCTGTTGGCCAGCTTTATCTTTGCGATAATCCGCTTTTGGAAGAGCCTTTAAAAATAGAACATCTCAAGAAAATGCAGTTAGGCCACTGGGGTACCACCCCCGGGCAGAATTTTATTTATACTCACCTTAACCGGATCATTAACAGATATGATTTAAATATGCTTTATATTTCAGGACCCGGGCACGGCGGACCTGCCGTAGCAGCAGGTACATACCTGGAAGGGACCTACAGTGAAGTTTATCCGGAAGTTAGCCAGGACCGCGCGGGGATGAAAAATTTGTTTAAACGGTTCTCATTTCCAGGTGGTGTATCCAGTCATGCCTCGCCCCAAACACCGGGGTCAATGCATGAAGGGGGCGAACTTGGATATTCGTTAAGCCATGCATTTGGCGCTGTGCTGGATAATCCGGACCTCATTGCTGCTTGTGTTGTAGGCGATGGAGAAGCCGAAACCGGACCGCTGGCAACTGCCTGGCATTCTAATAAGTTCCTGAACCCGATTACCGATGGCGCTGTATTACCAATTTTGCATTTGAACGGCTATAAGATTTCAAATCCAACGGTTTTGGCCCGCATTCCCCACATCGAGCTCGAACAATTATTTCATGGTTATGGCTACTTTCCTTTATTTGTCGAAGGTTCGGACCCCGCAATTATGCACCAGGCTATGGCTGCGGCCTTAGAGCAAGCGGTACACTTTCTAAAGCAAATAAAATACAATGCCATAGAGCATCCAGGGCAGGAGCGACCAAAATGGCCAATGATCATATTAAATTCACCAAAAGGATGGACCGGGCCAAAGGTTGTTGATGGAAAGCAGATAGAGGGCACATTTCACTCTCATCAAATACCGCTTACCGTTTCCGGGTCAAGCCCGGAGAGTCATTTGCAAATGCTCGAAAGCTGGATGAAGAGTTACCGGCCCGGAGAGTTATTCGATACTAACGGTTGCTTAAAGAAGGAAATTGCGGAAATAGCACCAAAAGGCAATCGAAGGATGGGAGCAAATGCGCACACAAATGGGGGGCTTTTGCTTAGAGAGTTGGTGCTTCCTGATTTTCAGAAATATGCAGTTAATGTTGATCATCCGGGTATCACAGGCGAAGGTGATGTGCACGTCACCGGTCGTTTCTTACGGGATGTAATATCTCTTAATCCTCAAAATTTCAGAGTTTTCGGTCCCGATGAGACTGTCTCAAATAAGTTAGAAGCAATTTTTGAAACTACCAGCCGTCAGTGGAACGCTGATATTAATGTGAACGATGAATACCTTGCCCCAAAGGGGAGGGTAATGGAGATGCTCAGCGAACATCAGTGCGAAGGTTGGCTCGAAGGGTATTTGCTAACCGGCAGGCACGGGCTATTCAATTGTTATGAGGCATTTATACATATCGTCGATTCGATGTTTAACCAACACGCCAAATGGTTGAAAATGACGCGGGAGATACCATGGCGGAGAAAGATAGCATCCCTGAATATCCTGCTTACTTCAACCGTTTGGCGCCAGGACCATAACGGTTTTACCCATCAGGACCCGGGATTCATTGATCACGTCATTAATAAAAAATCAGAAATTGTGAGGGTTTACTTGCCACCAGATTCTAACTGCCTTTTGTCGGTTATGGCTCATTGCCTGGGTAGTAAACATTATGTAAATGTTATGGTAGCAGGGAAGCACCCTTCTCCTCAATGGTTAAGTATGGATGAGGCTGTGGTTCATTGTTCAAGAGGCATTGGGGTATGGGACTGGGCAAGTAATGATCAGGACTGTGAGCCGGATATTGTGATGGCCTGCTGCGGTGATGTGCCTACATTAGAAACGCTGGCTGCTGTATCCATATTGCGTGAACATTTTCCTGATTTAAAGATAAGGGTTGTAAACGTTGTGGACCTGTTAAAGCTGGAAAGGCAATCCAGCCATCCACATGGCTTGAACGACCATGATTTTGATGCGCTTTTTACTGTCGATAAACCCGTGATCTTCGCTTTTCATGGCTATCCATGGCTTATTCACAGGCTTACTTATAATCGGACCAATAATAACAATATTCATGTAAGAGGTTACAAAGAAGAAGGCACAATAACGACATCCTTTGACATGACCGTACTTAACGAAATGGATAGGTTTCATCTCGTAATGGACGTAATCGATCGATTGCCGCATTTGGGCAGTAAAGGCTTATATCTCAAACAAAGCCTAATGGACAAATTGGTTGAGCACAAACAATACATCAATGTTAATGGTGAGGATATGCCCGAAATCAGAAATTGGCGGTGGAAAGCTTGACAGGTGAAATTTTCGAAAGCCAGAAGTTGCACATATGCTTAATCTAATCATTATGATAATCAGGTAATTATTGCGGATCCTGATTCAATAAATATGCAGATCGGGACATAATATAATTCCCTGTACCCAAAAAGCCACACTGCAAAAACCGACCTGCAGTACTTAGCAATTTATCCTATTACGACAACGGGGCCGGGTGAAACAGAAAATGCCAACAGGCATTTTCTGTTTCCGGACTTTAATTTAACGAAGGGGGAGTAGTATCTGATAATTACTTTCGTCCCGGTAACGCTTTCTTACTGTAACATCGGTATCTGCTGCTACCGTTTTATGGGCAAGCTTCAAAAAAACAGATGCGGTAAAGTGATATTGCCCGGGGGGTAATTGGCTAAAAGTTGCACTGCCATCAATAGCGGAAAGCTGCATTCCTTGATATGTAATGTTGCCTGAGTTGTCTTTTATAGGTACCCCGGCATAGTAATAAACAGGAATATCTGGCACAGGTTGTTGGTTGTATTGTACCATAACATTAACATTCCCATTATATACAATAGCTTTTTCGCATGATGATAATATAGTGATGGTAACTACTGAGATGACTAATTTCATCGTGATATTAGTTTTCGTATTTGACAGGCCTTAGTTTAAACTCTATTTAATTTTATTTCGCCTTATTCTTCATCATCATTAATAATGAATACGCGCCTTTGGTTACAAAAACAGCGTTCGCGGTCATAGCCTTTGTTGGCAACGGTATTTCTGTAAAGCCGTTTTCACTTTCGCCTATATTAACCTCGGTCATCTCAAACTGTCGGTTCCCGATAACTTTATAGATATACTGTTTACCTTCAAACTGAACAATGGCTTCGTTAGCTATGGCATATGCCTTAGTATTTTTTACTTGTACTTCTGCATTCATATAAGTACCCGGAACCAGTGTTTTATCGTAGGTTTCAAAATGGCAATGCACATCTGCGTTCCTGTCGGCAGAAAGATCCCGGCCAATCAGTAATATCTCGGCTTCGTGTTTTTTTGCGGGTTGGTTGTTGGTATAGGCCACCAGTTTTTGACCGATATATAATTTATCCAGATCCTTCTCATATACTTTCAGCGCCAGGTGGATATCTGTTGGGTTGACCAACTCGAACAGCACCTCCGTCGGGGACACATATTTGCCGATATTGACATTTACTTTAGATACAAAGCCGGTTATAGGAGAGTATATATTGACGCTCCTGGATATTTTTGAGGCGCTGATAGTTCGTACGTTGATACCAATAAGTTGTAATTTCTCAGCTAATGAGCTAATTAACACTTGCTGGCTGCGGTATTCGGCCTCGGCCTGCTGAAAAACCTTGTCACTGCTCGCTTTGCTCTGGTTAAGGTCTTTTTGGCGGTTATATTCATTTTCCAGGTACCCTATCCGGGCCTTCGCTGTAAGATAATCCTGTTGTAACTGGATATATTGCTGGTCCTCTATCATCGCTATGGCTTCACCTTTATTCACATGCATACCCGGCAACAGCTTGGTTGATTTTAAATACCCACCAAGAGGGACACTAATGGAAACCATATTTTGCGGCGGAACATCGATTTTTCCATTGAGCTTTAATACAGATGATATTTCCCTTTGCTCAATCTTGCCTGTAAGTATCGATGCATTTTTTAGCTGCGCATCCGTCAGGGTTACGATGTTAGTATTCTCTGCTTTATCTGTATTATCTGTTGCCGTTTTTTTTTCGCCGCAGGCAGATAGCAGGATAATGATGACTGATAAATATATAATGAATTTCATGATCATATTTTTAGTTGTTTGAAAAATAGTTGAGTTGAATGATGGCCTCGTTAAGGTTGCGAACAGCATCCAGGTAATCATTTTTAATGGTAGTGGCCTGGTTAATCAGTTGTGTCCATTCCAGGTAGTTGATGTTTCCGGCGGTAATTTGCTGGTTGGCGGTAACGGTTATTAAAGCGGCATTTTTTAACGGCTTGTTTTCAAAATACTGAACCGTTTGCAGGTACTTGTGGTATTGAAAAACGGCGGATTGATAAGCCGTTGTCATGCTTTGAAGTTCCATAGCATAACTACTTTCGGCTATCTGTTTGTTTACTCTCGCGCTGTTGATCCGCGCCTTTTGCGCCCCGGCAAAAATAGGTATGCCGATACCCAATTGCACTGAGTTAAACCGATTTGAGCCATTATAAAGCTTATTATCGGCACCAATACCCTTGATGCTGGTATTGTTATATCCTATGGCCAGATCAGGCAAAAGCTTGCTCTTTTCCATGCGGATAGCAGCGTCTGCAATTTGCTGCTGCTGAGCTATTAGTTTTATTACCGGGTGGTTTTTCAAGGTCAAGGTGTCTGAGGCCAATATAACGGCTAATTTATAGTCGGATTTATCTGGTGTTAAGGACTCTGTAGAATTAAGCAACAACTGGAATTGCAGTTGTATGATGGCCACATCTTCCTTTAACTGGCTTAGCTGCATCTGCACCTGTCCCAATAATGTTTCAGCACTCGTTTTCTCCAGTATATTGGCTTCGCCTTTGGCCAGCCGCAACTCGGCTTTTTTATAAAAGCTCAAATACAAGTTATCGGCATGCTGTAGTAACATTCGCTTGTTTTCCAAATATACCAGGGTGTTAAAAACCTGGCTAACCTGCTTTTTTAACAGCACCTCATTTACCGCGATATTCAGTATGCTGTTTTTCCAGTCTTCTTGCAAAAGTTCTTTCTGCCTGCTATAGACAGTTGGAAAGTTGAAAGACTGGGAAATACCGAATTTGGTATCGTTGTAGCTGCTGTTGATTTGCCCAACCTCCCCAAACAGCGTAGCCTGCGAAATATTGGCTGATGTGCCGATCAATATCTGCTGATACTTCGACTTTAACTGTTCATGTTTAACTTGTAAGTTGTTTTTTAAAGCAGTATCTATAGCGGCTTTAAGGGTGATGGGCGTTTGCGCCCCCGAGGTTTGGCTTATTACAGTCAGCAAAATGATGGAAAGCACAGTGGCCGTTTTCTTCGATAGCACTGTTTTAAAGCCTTTTTCAAACATGATATATAAAACGGGCAATACAAATAAGGTGAGGAAAGTGGCGATCAGCAAGCCACCTATTACTACCGTAGCTAACGGCCTTTGTACTTCGGCACCGGCACCGTTACTGATGGCCATGGGAAAGAAACCCAGGGAAGCCACAAATGCGGTCATGAGTACCGGTCTTAACCTTACCTTGGTGCCTGATAACACAATATGTTTCAAATTGGTCATACCTTCTTTTTTTAACTGGTTAAATTCCGATATCAATACAATGCCATTGAGCACGGCCACGCCAAACAGAGCGATAAAACCCACCCCGGCGCTGATGCTGAAAGGCATGCCGCGCAAAGCAAGGAACAGGATGCCCCCGATAGCTGACAACGGAATGGCGGAGTAAATCAATAATCCCTGCTTAATGGAGTTGAAAGCAAAATAGAGTAGTAAGAAAATAAGCAGCAACGAAACCGGCACGGCTATCATCAGGCGCTGTTTGGCAGCATTCAGGTTTTCAAAGGCACCACCATAGGTTACATAATACCCCGCCGGGAATTTAAGTTGTTTATCTACCTTGGCCTGCAGCTCGTTTACGATTGTTTGCACGTCCCGGCCGCGCACATTAAAGCCAACTACGATACGGCGTTTGGCATCCTCGCGCTGTATTTGGTTGGGGCCGTCCTTGATTTGTACATCGGCCAATTGATATAAAGGGATCTGTGTACCCCTCGGTGTCGGGATGAGCAAGTTTTGAATATCCTTCAAGTCTTTTTTTTGCTCGCTGCTTATCCTGACCACTATTTCAAAGCGCTTTTCACCTTCAAACAGGGTTCCGGTGCTTTGTCCGGCGAGTGCTGTGTTAACCACCTTGTTAATATCGGCGATATTGAGGTTGTATTGTGCTATGGCATTGCGGTTATAATTAATGATGATTTGCGGCATGCCGGCAACTGCTTCCACAAACAGGTTTTTAGCGCCGTCAACCGTATTGATGATCTTACCCAGTTTATTCGCATAAGCTGCGAGGGTATCCAGGTCTTCGCCGAATATTTTACAAACCACGTCCTGACGCGCGCCGGTCATCAGTTCGTTAAAACGCATCTGAACCGGGTACTGAAAGCCTGCGGTAACACCTGGAACCGCTTGTAAGGCCTTACCCATTTTTTCAGCTAATTCATTAAAGGTTTTAGCAGATGTCCACTCGTTCTTGGGTTTTAGGATCACCATCATATCGCTTGCATCCATCGGCATAGGATCGGTCGGCACTTCGCCGCTGCCTATTTTGGTCACCACCTTTTCAACTTCGGGGAATTGGCTTTTTAAGATGTGGGCGGCCTTTTGAGTATTGGTAATAGTAGTATTCAGGCTACTGCCGGTTAGCACCCGCGTATCAACCGCAAAATCACCTTCTTCCAGTGCAGGTATAAACTCACCGCCCAGTGTGGTTAAAATATAGGCTGAAAATATAAACAAACCGATAATAGTTAATAATGCAGCTTTGGGAAATGCAATTACCCCGCTTAATGTTTTTTGATAGGTTCTTTCAACCTTCGCCATTAACCTATCCGAAAAATTGGGCTTGTGCTTGATCTTCTTACTCAGGAAGACGGCGCTCATCATAGGGATGTAAGTGAGTGATAAAATAAAAGCGCCCAACAGCGCAAACGCTACGGTTTGCGCCATAGGCTTAAACATTTTACCCTCGATTCCCTGCAAAGTGAAGATCGGCAGATATACCACCAATATAATTATCTGGCCAAAAACAGCGCTGTTCATCATTTTGCTGGCAGAACTGTTCACTTCCTGATCCATTTCTTTCTGCCCAATCTTGTCAGTTAATGTAAAATGTTTGCTATGGCTAAGGGTATGCATTACGGCTTCTACAATAATTACGGCCCCATCTACGATCAAACCGAAATCAAGCGCACCAAGGCTCATCAGGTTACCGCTTACACCAAAAAGGTTCATCATAATAATGGCAAACAGCATCGACAACGGAATCACAGAGGCAACGAGTAAACCTGCCCTGAAATTGCCAAGAAATAATACCAGTACAAATACCACAATGAGTGCCCCCTCCAGCAAGTTGCGCTCCACAGTACCGATAGCGTTGTTCACCATTTTGGTACGGTCCAGGAAAGGTTCAATCTCAACGCCTTCTGGCATAGTTTTCTGGATTTGTGCAATACGTTCCTTTACGTTTTTAATCACCTCGCTGCTGTTTGCACCTTTCAGCATCATGACAACCGCTCCCGCAACTTCACCTTCGTCGTTATAGCACATCGCACCATAACGGGTAGCGTAGCCTATTTTAACGTCAGCCACGTCTTTAATAAAAAGCGGCGAACCATCGGCAGTATTTTTAATTACCGTATTATTGATATCTTCCATATTGCCAATCAGTCCCTGGCTACGGATATACACCACCGTTGGGCCTTTTTCAATATAAGCGCCGCCGGTGTTCTGGTTGTTACTTTCCAGGGCCTTAAAAACATCGGTTATGGTAATATTATGGGAAAGCAGTTTATTAGGATCAACTTCAATAGAATACTGTTTAAGCTTCCCGCCAAAGCTGCTCACTTCGGCTACGCCTTTGACACCGAGTAACTGGCGGCGAACTATCCAGTCCTGTATAGTACGGAGTTCGGTTTCGTTATACCTACCGGCATAGCCCTTTTTGGGGCGCACTACGTATTGGTAAATTTCGCCCAGCCCGGTGCTTACCGGGCCAAGCTCGGGTGTGCCGATGCCGGCCGGTATCTGGCTTTGCACTTTTTGCAAACGTTCGGCAACCTGCTGCCTCGCCCAGTAAACATCTGTAGCGTCGTCAAAAACAATGGTAACCAGCGACAGGCCAAACCTGGAAAAACTTCGGATCTCTTTTAAGCCCGAGATATTGCTGTTCGCCTGCTCTATAGGGTAGGTGACCAAGCGTTCGATATCTGTAGCTCCGAATGATGGGGCGATGGTAATAACCTGTACCTGGTTGTTGGTAATATCGGGTACGGCATCAATGGGCAGCCTGGTAAACTGATAGCTGCCATAGCCAATAAGGGCGATAATAAAAAGCCCTATGATCAGCTTATTCCGTACGGAAAAAGCGATAATATGATTTAACATAAAATAAGATCTTGAAAATTAGCAATTCAAAAAGCAGCGCATAGCAGGAATAGCCAGGCTAAGCGCTGTAAACAACATAGAAATGACTGCTAATTAGGATTTTGGCGGCTGCCAAATGCTGGATAAATAAGTTGAGTGGTTAAACGACTGATCGAAGGCATGTAACTTCGTTTTCGTTGAGAATACCAGGGGAGGGACGAGTGGCTGGAATAATTGAGGAACCAGCACGGGTGATATCGTCGCTGTGCAATTATCTGCTGTTTTGAAGGGCAGCTTCATATCCTCCCTGTAGTCTTTATCCCTCGGGCTGCCATGCATGTAATGCATGTCCAGAAATTGCAGGAATGAAATGCTCTTGTTTTCCTTCCGGTGTTGGGCAAAGTGTTCAAAAACCACAGGCAATTTCAGCAACTGGTGGAGTTCAGTTGTTGAAAACAGGAAGGTTGTTAAAAGCAATATGGCCGTGAACTTTTTCAAAACTATACAAAAGTAACAATTAATAAACAATCGTTTTTGACGCAGATCATATGATTATTAAGTTTTAATCATTTATTAATATGCGTGATAGGCTCAAAATGAGGTTCCGAAGGTCTTCGCAGCCGCATTTCGTCCTTTTTTCATATTCAGACTGGAAAACACGGGAATGACGAAAGTACTTACACGGAAAGGGTATCATTGTGAAAGAATTTTGTAAACGGAAATATTAAAAGCGGTTTTCTGTTTTAAAGGATGTAGGAGTGAGGTCACTTATTAACGTCAATTGCGGGCCGGTTTTAAATTGGCTATTAATCCATCGTTTGAATTTGAGTGTTTTGTGCGTACTGTCATATAATACCCTGATCCGTGTCATTCCCGGTTAGCAGATAAACACCAACATTTGAAAAAACATTCATCAGAACTTCTGAAAAACAGAAATTAAATAATAGTTTATAATACTAATATGCTCCTTAGCTTTAAAATAGCTACGGGTCTTTTTTTTAAATCATATGAGCTTCTCCTTTCAGCATCCTTACCCAATAAACCCGGAATACAAAATGCCGGTCGCTTATCTTTGCATGGAATATGCCGTCCATCAGCCCCTTAAAACCTACTCAGGTGGCCTCGGCTATCTTGCAGGCTCTTTTATGAGGAGCGCCTATGAACTCAGGCAGAACGTTATAGGTATCGGAATCTTGTGGAAATATGGTTATTATAACCAGGGAAGAAAGGGTGATGAAACCATGGAGGTACTCTTCCAGGAAAAAATATATCACTTCCTCATTGATACCGGCATTAAATTTACTATTAAGGTATCCGGCCATGATGTTTGGGTTACCGCGTTTTACCTGAAGCCTGAAATTTTTAAAACGGCTCCTCTGTTTTTCCTGACAACAGATCTGCCGGAGAATGACTATTTGGCTAAAACCATTTCACATAAGCTTTATGACAGTAATCCTGAAACGGGGACTGCTGCTGCGATATTGCTGGGCGAAGGCGGGGCACACTTATTAGAAGCAATCAATTTCCAACCAGATATTTATCACCTGAACGAATCACATGCCTTACCCATCGCATTTTATTTATATAAAAAATATAAGTCCGTTGAGGAAGTAAAAAGAAGACTGGTTTTCACTAACCATACACCCGAACCTGGCGGCAACCAACGGTCTGATTTGTTTCTGCTTAATAAAATGGGTTTTTGGGGGAATATTCCAATAGATGAGATAAAGGAAATAGCGGGTTGTCAGGGCGACGTTATGGATCATACCTTAACTGCGTTTAAGTTCTCCGGCAAAGCCAATGCTGTGTCAAAAATGCATTTAAACACACTACAGGGAATATGGAATGGAAATAACGGCATTTGTGAACTTACTTCTATAACAAATGCCCAGAGCTATTCTTATTGGGCAGACAAGGAAATGTATGCGGCATTGGAAACTAATCAGATGCAAAAGCTGGTGGAAAAGAAAAAGGCAGGTAAGCGTGCACTTTTTGATGAGGTGGCGGACCAATGCGGCGTTCTACTTGATCCTGAAGTGCTCACCATTGTTTTTGCGAAAAGGTTTGCCGGGTACAAAAGGCCGGAATTGCTATTGCATGATATGGACTTTTTTCACCAACTTCTAACTAATAATAAAATGCCGATCCAAATGATATGGGCAGGAAAGCCTTATCCAATGGATTATGATGCGATAGCCAGTTTTGATAAGATCGTAAACTTATGTAAGTATTACCCTAACTGCGCGATTTTAGTCGGGTATGAATTGCGTTTATCACGACTGCTTAAACAAGGGGCAGATGTCTGGCTCAACACGCCGCGGCTGACCCACGAAGCTTCAGGTACGAGCGGGATGTCGGCTGCAATGAACGGATGTATTAATGTTTCGATTCCTGATGGCTGGTTTCCGGAATTTGCTGTGGATGGCGTGAACGGTTTTGTTATACCCAATACTGAAATTAGTGAACATAAATTTCAACAGGATGAAACCGATGCGCATAACTTGTACAATTTGCTGCAAAAAACAGTCATCCCCCTGTATTACGATCATCCGGATAAATGGATTGAAATAATTAGGCACAGCATGCAGGATATATTCCCT
The DNA here is from genome assembly GCF_059491465.1 of Mucilaginibacter sp. Mucisp73. Classification (NCBI taxonomy): domain Bacteria; kingdom Pseudomonadati; phylum Bacteroidota; class Sphingobacteriia; order Sphingobacteriales; family Sphingobacteriaceae; genus Mucilaginibacter; species Mucilaginibacter sp. Mucisp73. The sequence goes on from NZ_CP168507.1 coordinate 2,293,670, forward strand.
CACTTTGACAGTAACCGGATGGCAAAAGAGTATTATAAACAGCTTTATACTAACGGTACTAATATTTGTTAATGTGGGCCCATTCGCTGCTTCCCACAACCTTTTGAGCAATAGGATCACAAACCTCCGGGGTCATGCAACGTTTGGTCGTCAGGTCGACACGTTGTTGGTGTTTATCCAGGCAGCAATCGAAACCGTGAATTGTTTGTCGTAACCGGCTATAGCATGACCAATCCCTTGATAGTTTTTTCCATTTCGACCCACATAAAAGATCGTGTGGGTTGATAAATGCGCCTACCTCATCAGGATCAATACAATGACCAGTATTGCAGGTACGGCCTGTATATAGAAGATCTTTTTGGTTACTGTAAGTGCCCCGTAAATACCAGCTACGGCAACACAACTCAGGAAAAACAGGGCCACGTAGTTATGCCATTGTGCGTCGCTGATAAAGAATGTCCAGATCAGACCTGCTGCTAAAAATCCGTTGTATAAGCCCTGGTTAGCCGCTAAAACTTTGCTGTTTTCCAGTTCCTGCAATGATTTGTTGAATGCCTTGGGGCCGCGGGTTGTCCAGGCAAACATTTCCAACCATAATATATAACAATGGATAAAGGCTACCAGGCCGATGAGTACTTTGATAATAAGATCCATAGATTTTGATGTCTTAAGTATAAATGTAGTAAATGTTATAGGATTTATTGTACCGGGGTTCTGTTACGCCATTAAGCCTTAAACTTGTTCTGTAGGGGCAGTCATGCACAAATGTATAATGGTGTAAGCAATACCGTCCATTTTGCCGTTTTGCAACTGTAAAAAATGAGGAAAACAATAGCAGGGGCAGTAGGATGCTGGTTTGCCCTTTCCTGATTGTAATGGTTTGGCTCATGGAAAATTACAATAATAGGGAAGAGGCCATCATACTAAGGGAAATCGGAGTTTTCTTGCCATGCTAAGCTGATAATTCTCTGCCATCGGGGTTAAACCCGTTTATAAGATTTTATTTTGCCAGATAATTTCTATATTTGGATTTGACACATATACAATGAGCATTAAAACACCATGATGTTTGTGTAATTAACCTGATCAATATAGGAAATTAAAATAACGCATGGCCCCTCTTGACTTGTCAGCCGACGATGCCAAACTTCTGAAACTCATTAGTGAAGGTAGCAAACCTGCCTTCGATGTATTATATACCAAATATTGGAAACAGGTTTATAACGCAGCATACAAACGGGTTAACGATATAGAACGCGCTCAGGATATTGCTCAGGACGTATTTGTGCAGTTATGGGTGCGTGCGTCAAAGTCGCCGATTGAAAACCTGCCGGCTTATTTATTGGTTGCCGCTCGCAATGGCGTTTTTAAATATATGGAAAAGGAATCGCGCTATGCGGCCTTACCCGATACAGTCCATGAAATTGAAAGCCATCTTGGCCGCGCCGATGCTAATGTGCTTCATGATGAATTTTTGAAAGCTTTTAATGAGCTTATTGATACCTTGCCAACTCAACAGCGTATCATATTCAATTTGCGCTTTTACGAAGGCCTCTCAAGCCAGCAAATTGCCGATCAACTGGAAATCTCCCCCAAAACCGTTCGTAACCAAATGGGGAAGACCCTTGCAACGCTTCGTAAATCACTTTTCTTACTTCATGTATTGCTTTATTTTTATCAACAAGGTTGATAAAACGTTTTTTCTTTAATGAAGATGCCTTATTTTTATCAATTATGATGATTGGTTGATGATATTTTATCATTTTGATTTAAACCTGCATTATTTTTAAATAAAACATTAAAAATATTTTCAATTAACATGGGCTATTTTCATTTTGCCGACTCATGTATATATAAAGGATGTAAATGGACGAGGCGAACAAGCAATATTTTATACAGATACTAACAAAATACAGGCGTAGTGAGGCTACTCAGGAAGAAATTAAATTCCTGGAATCGTACTATAACTTATTTGAGTTAAACGATGACCTTATCACTGACGAAAACGAGGCCGACTACCTGTATCTGAAAGATGCCATTAAAGCAAAGGTTGATGAAAGGATAGCGCAATACGAAAAAAAGCCGGTTACCATGCCTTTAAGATCGGGTTGGACCAGATATGCCGTGGCCGCCTCAATTCTGTTGTTTATTTCGGTTGGTGCTTACTTTTTTGTTCGTAACCGGTATAAGGCCGATAATTTGGCCGCAAACTCTTACAAAGGCATAGTACCTGGTACCAACAAGGCTACGCTTACTTTGGCCAACGGCACAACCATATCGCTTGATGATGCTGCCAACGGACAAATAGCTAAACAGGCCGGGGTAAAAATCACTAAAACAGCCGATGGGCAGATCGTTTACCAGGCCGAAGCGACCGGGCAGAATCAAGCTGTTCAAAACACGGTTACCACACCTAACGGCGGGCAGTACAAGGTCATCCTGCCCGACGGCACTAACGTGTGGCTTAACGCGGCATCGTCAATAACTTATCCAACCGTGTTTAAGGGAGCGGAACGTGAGGTAACGCTCAATGGCGAAGGCTACTTTGAAGTAACAAAAAATAAAGCAATGCCATTCAGGGTTAAATCGGCATTGCAAACTATTGAGGTGCTCGGTACGCATTTTAATGTCAATGCTTACGGCGATGAAGCTTTGCTTAAAACCACCCTGTTGGAAGGTTCGGTAAAGGTAACATCGGCAACAAACTCAATACTTATTGTTCCCGGTGAGCAGGCGGTAATAAGCCGTACAGGTAACGGTACCATCAGTAAACAACAAGTGAACCTTGACAAAGAAGTAGCCTGGAAAAACGGCGTATTCTCATTTGCAGATGAGGATATCCGCGAGGTTATGCGCCAGGTAAGCCGCTGGTATGATATTGATGTGGTTTATGAAGGCGATATGCCAACGGAGAAATTTTTTGGTGAAATTTCAAGGAGCAGTAAACTGATCGACGTTTTCAGGATCCTGGAGCTTAACAACATGAAATTTTCGGTGGAGGGCAAAACAGTGAAGGTGTCCTACGGTAAATGATATTTAACTTAAACTTTATACTAACAACTAACAAAACTAAATGCTAATCACTAAAACAAAACTTAATGGATAAACAAGTACGATAAATCTCAGACCAATCTCATATTAACAGACCAAAAATTAACCGGAAGCCTCTCACCGCTTCCGGTTTAAAATAGGTCAGGCAGCACAAGATGTCGAAGCCCTGGGCTGCATTTTATTAACCCAATCTTATTCAAAAATATGAAATTAACTTTTCTTTACAACGCCGTATGCGCAATACGGGGGGTAAAGTACAAATTCTTATTAGTATTGAAACTCACCACTATACTGTTGCTTGTTGGCGTGTTGCACTTATCGGCTGCAAGTTATTCTCAAACGGTAACCATATCCGGTAAAAACAAGAGCCTCGAATCGGTTTTTAAGGATATAAAACAACAAACAGGCTATTTGTTTTTTTACAGCGAAAAAGTAAATATAAAAGGCAAAACAGTTGATGCCAATTTTCATGACGCGCCGCTTGTTGATGTGCTTAACACGTGTCTTAAAGATTTTGATCTGAGTTTTACCATTGTGTCTAAAACCATCGTAATCCAAAATAAAATACCCGAACCGCGGCCGGAACCGGCTGCGCCGATGAGCAAAATTCCGGTGAGTGGCCGTGTGTTAGATTCGGTGAGTAAAACCACTTTGCCCGGTGTAAACATTGCCATTAAAGGCGGCAGGGGAGTAATAGGCCAAACCAATGATAAAGGGGAGTTTAATGTACAGGCGGATGCAGGGCAAACATTAATATTCTCGTTTATGGGCTACAAATCCGCAGAAGTTAAGGTGGTAGCAGGGCAATCGATTGTAGTGAGGCTTTTGCCTGATATTAATAACATTAAAGACATAGTGGTAACCGGTTACCAGGTTATCAAAAAGGATAATTATACCGGTAATGCTATCACGGTAAGCGGTGCAGATTTGAAGCGTAATAACCCGCAAAACGTGATCAAAAGTATAGCTTCGTTTGATCCGTCGTTTAAAGTACTTGATAATAACTTTATCGGTTCGGATCCAAACAAGCTGCCAAAGATAAACGTAAGGGGCGCCACAGCTATCCCTTCCATCAGCGACAATATACTGGACCGCAACAACCTTTCAAGTAATTATAACCTGCCGGCCTTTATCCTTGATGGCTTTGAAGTATCGCTTCAAAAAGTAGTCGATCTGGATATTAACCGGATAGAATCGGTTACCTTATTGAAAGATGGTGCGGCTACTGCGGTTTACGGTTCAAGGGCAGCCAACGGTGTAATGGTGATCACTACCAAAGCGCCTGTTGCCGGGAAACTGCAGTTATCATACAATTACGAGCTTACCTTCAACGGCCCGGATCTGTCCGACTATCACGTGCTTAATGCTAAACAAAAAGTGGCCTATGAGCAGCTTGTGGGTTTATATGACACACAGACATCTACCAGCGGTGATACTAAACAGGACGAGCTTGACGCCCAGTTGTTCACGCGCTTAAAAAATGTGGCGAGCGGTGTTAATACTTATTGGTTGTCGCAGCCTTTAAGAAACGCCTATCAGCAGAAGCATTCGGTTTACGCGCAGGGAGGCGATCAATCGTTCAGGTATGGTATCGACTTGCGATACCAGACACAACCGGGGGTTATGAAGGGTTCTGACAATACGCGTTATAGCGGCGGGGTTGATTTTACCTATAATCCAAGCTCAAAGCTTATCATCAGGAATGATCTGACCATTACACAGGTTAACCAGGCCAATTCTCCTTACGGCGATTTCTCGACTTATGTAAACGCCAACCCATATTTCCCGATAAGGGACAGTACAGGCAGATTGGTACAGGAACTGGCCAACTGGCGTGTAAACACCGGCCGTTCAGGAACTGATCAATATGTTACCGAAAATGTGTTTAACCCTTTATATGAAGCCAGCCTGAGCAGTTTTAATAAAGCGGCATATACAGAAATACTGGAGTCGTTCTCTGCTGATTATAAGATGACAAAAAGCCTGAGGTTAAGGGCGTTAATGAGCGTAAACAAAACCAATTCAACATCTGATAATTATGTATCGCCTTTAAGTAGTGTTTTTTACAACTACGCGTCTGATCGGCTGAACAACAGGGGGACTTATGATTACGGAACAAATGCCAGTCTTAACCTTGACGGAAACGTAACTATCAGTTATAACAAGCAGTTGGGCGATCATTATTTCAATCTTGTGTTAGGTGCTAATATTTTGGCTTCAAAAGCCGATGTTAAATCATTTTCGGCCCAGGGTTTTTCAAACGACAGGTTTACCAATATTGGCTTTGCACGTATTTACAAAGAAAATTCAGGCCCTTACGGAGATGTTACCAAGTCAAGAACGGCGGGTGCTTTCTTTTCGGGCAACTATGCGTTCCAAAACAAATATCTGTTAGATGCATCGGTAAGGGTTGATGGTTCATCGGCTTTCGGGGCCGACAGGCGTTATGCTCCTTTCGGATCCCTTGGAATTGGCTGGAATATTCATAAGGAAAGCTTTTTTCAGGGCTCAAAAGTAATAAGCCAGCTGCGCCTTAAAGGCAGTATCGCAACGCTTGGTTCTATCAGCTTCCCGGCATACCAGTCGCGCTCAATTTATTCATATGATACGCAAAACTGGTATTCAACCGGTATCGGCGCTACCATCCTGGGCTACGGCAATAGCAACCTGGAATGGCAAAAAACCCGTACCTCTGATGTGGGTATGGACATTGGGTTGTTTAAAGATAGGATAGTTATATCGCCAAGATACTATTACAAACTTACCAAAGGGTTAATTACTGATATCAATCTTGCGCCGTCAACAGGTTTTACAACTTATAAAGATAACCTTGGTGACATGTCAAACAAAGGCTATGAGCTTTACCTCGTAGCCCAGGTTTTCCATACATCCAACTGGAACATTAACCTGACCGGTAACCTTGCTCATAACGTTAACAAAATAGTGAGCATATCTGATGCGCTTAAAGCCTTCAATAATAACATAGATAACTTCCAGACCAATAAGGATAACAACGCTTTTTCAACCCCGCTAACGCGGTATGTTGAAGGTAAATCACTGAATACCATTTACGCTGTGAAGTCATTGGGTATTGATCCTGAAAACGGCAAAGAGATCCTGGTGAAAAAAGATGGTACCCTAACCTATGTGTGGGATGTTAAGGATGTACAGGACGTGGGCAATACAACGCCAAAGGCCGAGGGTTTTTTTGGTAGTACGGTATCATACAAAAGGTTTATGCTGAGCTTTAGCTTCCATTACCGTTTTGGCGGGCAAGCCTTTAACCAAACGCTTATCGACAGGGTTGAAAATGCTGATCCCCGTTTTAATGTTGATAGCCGCGTGCTGGAGCAGAGGTGGAAACAACCCGGCGATCACACGTTTTTCAAAAATATTACTGACCTAACCGATACTTATGTGTCATCGCGATTTGTACAAAAAGATAACCTGATAGAGCTGCAGTCGCTTTACTTGTCATATGATTTTAAGCCAAACGCTATTCGTCGTTTGGGGCTTCAAAATTTGAGGCTGGCAGCCACAGCAAACGATGTTTTCAGGACTTCAACTATCCAGGCAGAGCGTGGGATCTATTATCCCTTTGCCCGCAGCTTAACATTTTCATTATTGGGTTCATTTTAACACATAACCATGAAGAGATATTTAATTTTTATAATCCCGTTGCTGGTATTTACCTCATGCAAAAAGTTTTTGGATGTACAGCCGGAATCTGATGTAACCAAAGAGCAACTGTTTACCACTGAAGATGGTTTTGAGGAGGCGTTAAATGGTGTTTACACCAGGTGTACCAAAGCAGATATGTACGGTGGCAACCTCACGTTTAGCAACCTGGATATCATGGCGCAGAACTATTCGTTTTCGAATACTGATTTTCAAAAGATCGCTTCTTTTCAGTACAGCCAAAGCATTTTAAAGGATAAAAACAGCCAGATCTGGTCGGCGGTTTATAACGCCATCGGTAATTGTAATGAAATATTACAGGTGATAGATAAACAAAAGGCTGTGTTTTCGGGTAACAACTATGCTATCATTAAAGGCGAAGCGCTCGCCCTTCGCGCATACCTGCATTTTGATCTTTTGCGCATGTTCGCGGCTTCGTATAAATCCAACCCGAACGCCAAAGGCATCCCATATGTAACTAATGTTAGTATTAAAAGTACACCCTTTTCATCAATAGGTGAGGTAATTAATAACGCCATAGCTGATCTGCGTAATGCACGTGCGCTGCTAAGTACAACTGATCCTATTCTTTCGCCAGGCTACATAGTTGGATATCCTAACAAAACCTATCCCGGCGGTTATACAGGTCGCAAGCAAACAGAAACCACAAGTAATACCCTGTTTTTGCAAAACCGCAGGCATAGGCTTAATTATTATGCCGTATGCGGCGAACTTGCAAGGATTTACCTGTATAAAAATGACTACCAGAATGCACTCTCCAACGCCAATGATGTAATAACTGCTAATAAATTCCCCTGGACTCAAAAAGATGATGCCTTTAACAACAACGTTGAACAAAAAGACAGGATTTTTTACAACGAGCTGGTATTTGGCTGGTATGCACCACATGCCAATGATAACAACGCGCTTGTTACGTTATTCAGTGCCACAAATACTGCTCAATATCAGCCAACACCGTTGCAGTTAGATAATATCTATGAAAAAAGCACTGTTGGTGCCGAGGACTGGCGCTACAGAGAATGGTTTTTTACAGCTACAGATGTAACGCCAAACCGTAGTTACCTGGTTAAATATTTGGTTAACAGTTCGCCGCAGGTAAACCTGCACCCGTTAATGGCACCGTCTTTTCGCTTGGCTGAGGCCTACTATATAGCAGCTGAAGCAAGCTATGATAGTAACCCAACAAAAGCCATTGAGTATTTAAATACAGTACGTACCCATAGGGGCATTATCGATTTATTGCCGAATACTTTGGGCAAATCAGCTTTTATGAATGAGCTGGTTAAAGAAGCCCGTAAAGAGTTTTACGGCGAGAGCCAGATATTTTACATGTATAAACGCTTAAACCTTGATATAGTGGCGGCCAGCGGCCAGATCTATCCGGCATCAAACAGCATATACGTGTTCCCGATCCCCGACGACGAAACAGCTTACAATAATTGATCTCATACCATTTATAACAATGAAAAGAAATATATTTTTTGTTTTAGTGGTCTTTGCAGCTCTTTTCGGTTGCAAAAAAGACCAATTACTTATATACGGCTCCAGGGATAATATTTATTTGAATTATAAGGATAAAGACGGCAACCAGGATACGTCGGTATTAACCTATTCCTTTGCCTATAATCCTACCCTGGCGCAGGATACCATTTGGGTACCGGTGATCATTTCGGGGCAAAGGTCAAAAACCGAAAGAAGGTTTGCGATATCCGTAGTTGACACCGCTACCACAGCCAAAGCCGGTTTGCACTATGAAGCGCTTAAGCCCTCGTACACTATGCCTGCTGATTCGGGCACAGTAAAGGTACCTGTCATCATCAAAAATACCGACCCAGAACTTGCAAATAAATCGGTTGTGCTTACCATTCTTGTTTCGGGTGGTCAGGATTTTAATTCGTCATTGCCTGTGGCATTGAGGATGCGATCTATCCTTTATTCATCGCGTCTGGAGCAACCGGCCTGGTGGATTTACTGGATGGGTAATCTGGGTCCTTACAGCAGGATAAAACACCAATTGTTCCTGATCTCTTCGGGCACTACCGATCTGGTTGATATGTCCAAACCTAATGCTTATCTCCAGATCCCACGTACGCTATATTATATAGATAACGTGAGGACCTTTATTAATGACCCTTTTGCCTGGGTAGCGCGATATCCGGAAAAAGGCTACATACTTACCAAAAGGGCCGATGGAAGCAACGATTATGATTTTTATAGTTCTTCTTCGCCCGGTAAGAAGTTTTACCTCAAGTATTATGCGCAGGCAGGCAAGTACTTTTTTGTTGATGAAAATGGTCAGCAGGTTATTATCAATTAAACATTTAGGTCATGAAATTTAAATCGATAGCTCTATTGGCGCTCATAACGGTATTTTATACTTCATGTAAAAAAGACCTCGGCAATTATGTATACTCGCCACCTTCAGAGCCGGTAGTTACCGGCATTAATAACGCTACATTTGCAGCCCTGCTGGGCGATACGCTCACCATAAACCCCAAGGTTACTTTGGCCGGTGCGGATCCCTTAAAGGATCTTGATTTTGAATGGCACATCACCGTACAAGAAGAACTGCGGGACGCAGTTTTCAAAGGCTACCCTTTGAAAATGGTCTATAACTTGGGCCCCGGCGACCGCGCGTGTAAACTCACCATTACCGACAAACGGAATGGGTTATTTTATACGTTTCCTTTCAAAATTGCAGGTACGACGCAGTTTTCGGCAGGTATTTTGGTGTTGAGTAACGATAATGGGGTTACCAAATTATCATTCGTAAAACCGGATAAAACAGTGTTGGGCGATATTTATAAATCACTTAATAAAGGCGATTTGCCTATCAATCCGGTTCAGTTGTACTATTCAAAACCACTGCCTTATCAACCCAATACCAAAGAGGAATATTGGGTGCTAAGCAACGATCCTAATAAAAGCGGGGTGGTGCTTGATGCCAGTACCCTATTAAAACGGACGGATTTTGCAGCGCAGTTCTTCTCGCCGCCGGCTGTTATCAATACAGGTTATCTGGAGCCATTTTTAGGCCCCGTACAAATGGGAACAGTGCCAACGGGGGTTATCAATGGTAAGCTATATGTAGGTGTATCCTCAACAGCGCCATTTGCTGACGATTACGGCAAATTTGCCAACGAACAGGGCGGTGATTACACCATGTCTAAATATTTTACACATGGAAGCTCGTTTTTTATCGGTTACAATCTTAAAGGAAAAGCCTTTATCACCTTCGGGGCCGATGGTACTTACTCTGGCACCAATTACCAGATTGATACCGCAAGCACTGGCTTTGACCCTAAAAATGTAGGATACGATAATTTGTTGTTCATGAAACCTACAGAAGGTGGCCCTTCATATGCTTTCTTTAAAACAGCGACAGGTACCATAACCGAACTAAGTTTTAGCTACCCTATGGGGGATGACCGGACATTTAAAGGGCTGGGCAAACGCACATTCAAAGGCAGCGCCTTAATTGATGATAATACCAAATGGGTGGTGAATAGCTTAAATGTGTTTTATTTTTCATCAAAAGGGAAAATTTACCGCTATAACCCAATTAATGAAGATATAAGACAGCTCGACGCAGACTTTGGCGGTAAAAAGGTATCCATGATGAAGATCAGTTTGGATGACAACACCCTTACTGTTGGCGCAGATGGGGCAGTTTATACACTTGACGTAAGTGTTTCTAAAACCGGTAATATCACCAAAACAATAACCGGTATACCGGGCGAACCGGTTGACATTGTGAGCAGATAAAAAACTAAGTAATCAAAACCATATAAAAGATTAACCAACAGCATGGATGATTTTTGTGTTGTTGGCCGCAGTCATGACATTAACAAGAGCGTTTCATCCTTGAAAAGTATAACGTAACCTGTCGACTCGATGTATAACATATAAAGAAATGAAAAAACTACTAAACTTAATTTTGAGCATGGCTGCGTTGAACGCCGCCGGTCAAACTAACCAGTTCGCTATTAATGGGCAGATTGGCAATCTCAACGGTCAGAAAGTTTATTTAAGCTTTATGACAGACGGCAAGGGGCATGAAGATTCGACCACATTAGTTAACGGCGCTTTTCATTTCACAGGTAAGATGAACCCATACAGTTCTGTACGCCTTGCACTTGATCATAAAGGCGCCGGCCGGGAAATTGCCACCCATGGTGGAGATATTCTCTACTTTAATTTTTCTAATGAAACGCTTAATATAGTTTCTAAAGATTCCCTGGCAAACGCCCAGATGAGCGGATCCAAAACATATGATGAATATTCGGCTTATGTGAAAGCTGTAGGACCGATGCCATGGGACATCGATCATATTTCTAATGCTGAAATTGCGGCAGCGCCCGAGTTGGTGAATGATACCGCATTTACCAATTCGGTTGCCCGCCATCACTATAAAATGATTGCCGATTTTCAGCGCAAAAATCTCGATTTTGCCAAAACGCACCCCGATTCGTTCTTTGCACCGGTAGCGCTGTTCGGCACTGCATCTAATGAAAAAACGGTTACAGCAGCCGAACAGGTGTTCAAAACTTTCAGTCCGGCAATCCAGGCAACTGATAATGGTAAAACTATCAAAGAATTTATTGATGCACATTACCGTTTAAAAATAGGTGGCCCGGCGCCGGTTTTTACTCAGGTCAACCCTGCCGGCAAACGCTTATCGTTAGCCGATTATAAAGGTAAAATCGTTTTGGTCGATTTTTGGGCAAGTTGGTGTTCACCTTGTCGTCAGGAAATCCCAAATCTGTTAAGTCAGTATAAAATGTACAAGGATAAAGGGTTCGAAATCCTTTCGGTATCGCTTGACAACAGCCGCGACAAATGGCTGAAAGCACTGCAACAGGAGGGTATGACATGGCCGCAGGTTAGCGACTTGAATGGCAACAATAACAGCGTTGCCCGTCTTTATGGCGTTTCGGCTATACCTGCTACATTCCTGGTAGACCGCGACGGCAAACTTATTAGCACAAATCTGCGCGGGGAAGACCTCAATCATAAACTTGCCGAACTTTTTAATTAAGCAGGTATGAAAAAGATCATTTCGGTTTTTCTACTTTGTGTTTTGTTTAGCGTGGCCTCTTTGGGTAACGTCATAAAACACGGAGCGGGCAAAATAGCACTTCATGTTTTATATGTAGGATATGATCCGGCAAAACCTAAGCCCGAACATATTACTTACTATAGCACAGCCGCGGGCGCGGTAGATGAGGCCTGGAAAACCCGTATGGCCGATTTTAAGGCTTTTTTAGAAACGCGCTTTGACAAAGTTGAAGTTGTGGATGTGAGGGATTACGATGCTTCGATGTCTGCCAATGTCGACGTAACAATTGCCGATGCGGGTCCGATAAAATTACCTGCCAATTTTGACAGGCCTATTATTTTGATGCATCAGCTGGCTCCCGATGTGGGCATGCCGATAGGACTTAAGTTTGATTGGTATTGTCAGTGTTTGGAAGACGATGCGCTGAACATCAAAACCAGTCATGCCATATTTAATACACCTGTAAAAGTGAAGTTAACTTTAGTTAACAGGCCTACGCCGGGTTCTTTTTTTAACGGCTTTCAGGGAGCAACTACCCCGAAAGAACTGCCTATGTGGAAGGTGATCAAAGAAGATCCTGCAGCTAAGGATAAATACATTATCGGCATGGTGGCACATGGCGAGGGATTTAACGATTCGCCGGATGCCGAAGCTATAAGTGGCGGTGTTTGCTTAAAAAATGCTGAAGCAGTAGCGTTAGGCCGTCAGGGTAATTATTTTATGTGGGGCTTTTCTGCTTCGCCAAATCATATGACGGATGAAGCTAAAGATGTATTTGTGAACACAGTTTGCTACATCAAAAAGTTTGATCACCAGGCGCCCATTATGAAAAAAGTACAAATTGAAAACCGTGAGTGGGTAAATGAAATGATTTACCGTAGCGATAAAGCGTTATATCAAAAAACGCTGATAGCCCGGAAAAAAGGTAACGCCCGCCTGCTAAAAATGCAGCAGGAACTTAAAGATCGTAAAGCCAAAGGCGAGGATATTGGTAAAGGTAACGAGGCGTTTTTAAAGATGCCGGTATCCGATGATGTACAAAGTTTTGATGAATATCTTAAAAGCTGGACTGGCAACGGCATGTATGATGCTTTTGGTACTAACGTAGAGGCCTATCATAAATACTATCGGGATAACCTCGAGTATTTTTATCCGGTTGATGCTTACTCTTTACAGGTTGATGAGGATGCAAAAAAGCTGGGGATCTCCAACCGCAAAATTGAGCTGCTTGAAAAATGTATCAATATGCTTGAGAAAGGAGAGGAGCCTGCCCTGGCCCAAAGGGTATTGGAAAGATATACCACCGAAAAATTCACATCTGCCAAAGAATGGCGCATTTGGTTAACCAAAAACAAGCCCAACCTTTATTATACCGAAGCCGGAGGTTTTAAGTTTATGGTGAATACTTACAAAACAGAAACGGCGGCAATAGCACCCGTATCAACTGGCGACATTAAAACTGCAAACGGGGTAACAACACCGACCCGTGCCGATCCGGTGGTAGTGAGCGCCACGTTGGTTGATGAAGCAAATGGTAAAAAACAGGTAGTTGTTAAAGCGGAAATCTTGCAAGGCTGGCATATTTACGCTTATGTACCTAAAGACAGCCCTTTTATTACTACACAACCCATTATTGAGTTGCCCGAAGGTGTAACAAGCGGCGAGTGGCAAGCATCGGCCGGTGTTCCATTTGTCGGTGGCGAAGGCATGTTTGTTTGGGAGGACAAAGCAACATTTAAAACGGAAATAAGCGCGGCTTCATTAAAACGCGGCATGGTAATCAAATGCGGGCTTTATTACCAGGTTTGTGATAATAACAAGTGTTTCCCACCAAAAAGAAAAATAATTGAAATACAGGTTTTATAATCCAGCCCAATGAAAATAAACTTTAAAAGGTTGCTATTGGTGACACCCGTAGCACTTGCCCTAAGCACCGGATGGAAGGCGGAGGGAAAAGCTTCATCATTAAAAAAACAGGATACTGTTACAGCAAATCAAAATTTAATAGTTGGAAAACGATTGCCGGCTTTTGAGTTACAAACTGCCGATGGCAACTTCATCAAATCACCGTCGGTTAAGGGTAAAGTGGTGCTGCTTGATTTTTGGGCCTCGTGGTGTATGCCGTGCAGGGCGGCTATTCCGCACCTTAAGGAGTTATATAAACAATACCACGCTAAAGGATTCGAGATAGTTAGTATTTCAATTGATCAAAACAATAAAGCCTGGAAAAACGCCATGCTTAAAGAAGCAATGCCCTGGCAACAGGGAATAGATAAATATGAGGATGGCAAAGATGCATCAGTGATGATGAATGTTTTGGGTATCCAGTCGGTACCCTTTGCAATTGTGCTTGATGCTGAGGGGAATGTGATTTTAATAAATCCCACTTCCTCTGATTTCGATATACAGCTCAAAAAGATCTTTAACAGTTAAGAAATTATAAAATGATAGCACTGGCTATCGTAAAGACAGTCCCGGTAGGACGTTTTCCATCAGTTTTAGTTTAATTTCCGGAGAGCCGGTTTTAATACCGGCTCTTTTTACATCGGCAGGTACCCTAAACAGCAGCGTTTGGACAACGCTACGGTTCAATTATAATGTATAATGACAAAACGGTTTTTATTATTTTTTTTCCTGCAGTGCTTATGGAACCTGCAGGTTACTAACGCGCAAAATGTTAATAAGCGGATACAAAAGCCCGGAGCTACGCAACTACAGGATAATATAAAAACTGCGATAAAAAAAGGTTATGCTGCCAGTGTATTGATGTGGGAATATGATACTTTACAGTATAGCCGGATGAGTGCGCAGTTTAGTGGTGTTGTAGTCTCGAAAGGAGGAGAGATCTTAAGCGCAGCACATGTGGTAATGCCCGGCAAAACCTATCAGGTAATATTTCCCGATGGGAAAATGTGCCTGGCCCGTGGTTTGGGCCGTATTACCATTGCACCAACATTTATGCTGCCGGATGCTGCTATGCTCAAAATAATCCAAAAAGGGGATTGGCCGCTTGCCGAAATGGGCTGGTATTCAGATGTCAAAATCAACCAGCCATGTATTAGCATAGCTTACCCGGAAAGCATGGAACAACGCAAACCTGATGTAAGGTTTGGACATATCACCAATTTAAATAACAGGTATGGTTTTATGGAATCAACTTGCGTGATGGAGCCGGGAGATTCAGGCGGCCCCCTGTTTGATCTGTCTGGCCGTTTGATCGGAATCCATAGCGGCATCGAACAGTCGGAGGATATTAATTATGAAATCCCCGTAGATACCTATCGTAAATATTATACAGCACTAACCCGTTTAGAGAATTATACTTCCCTTCCTTTGGATACAAACGTGATTTCAAAAAATCGGCCGGCCAATAATTTTCCGGTAGCTGAAAGTCCAGATAAGTATTTTAAAAGTGTGAACAAGCGTTTTAAAACAACTTGTGTAAATATTAAGAGTGTTATTGATGGTAAGGAACAGACTATAGCAGGGACTATTTTTTCTTTAGATAATATCAATGTAAAAGCTGCCTTCAAAAATTCAGATATCGTTTTGACTAAAAGTTCAATGATTGGCAAGGATCCTTTTATCACACTATCGGGCGGCAAGACTGTTAAGGCAAATATTATCAGACGAGACAGAATTAATGACCTTGCGATATTATTGCCCGTTTCAAAGTTAGGGAAGGAAGGTATCAAACTTCGAATGTTGCTGGCAGATACACTTAGTAATAACGATTTGGGTAGTTTTTTGATTTCTCTTCGCGCTGATTCTACGTATTGTAGTAGTGTTTTGGGAAGCGTTGGCGTAAGCTTGCCAAAAAAGACCAGCTACGGCTATTTGGGAGCTGTTGCCCGGCAAAAGGGACAGGCGTTATTATTTACTTTTATTCAGCCCAACAGCGCGGCTGAGGCTGCCGGACTAACAACCGGCGATGAGCTTTTAGCAATTGATGACAAAACTGTAAATGACGAACTGGATATGTTTAAAGCACTTCAAAAATTCCGCGCCGGCGATACTACTTTAATGACAATCAATCATAAGGGAGAAAAGTTAATAAAAAAAGTCGCCCTAAAATATCCACCCCAAAAAATTACCAATCATCCGGCCGACCACTTCATAGGGGGGAAAAGCATTCGAAAAGATGGGTTTGGGAACGTATTTGTTCATGATGCAAGAATAAAACCGTGGGAGTGCGGAGGGGCCGTATTTGATATCACCGGAAAGTTTTTGGGCATTAATATAGCAAGATTGAGCAGAACAAGCACAATTACGATACCGGCCGTAGCAGTAAATCAATTTATAGTAACTGCCATTTACGACAGCAAAGAGGGTAATTAAATTGATTTAGACGATAAAAGACAGAATTTTGAAATTGTAGGGCCTGTCAAATAAACTGTGCAGTTGTTATATCAAATTTAATATCATTCTTCCACGAGGAAACCAAATGGCCAGTTTGAGCGGTCATGGCCCGGTTTGAAAGTGGCATCGTCCATTGAAGGGATCGTGTCCTCCTACGTTTTTACCGATTTAAGTAAATAATACAAACAATGCCATGTCATCTTTTAGCAAAATAGGAGACTCTTTTATATCATTTTATTTTTTTATCCCTGACCGGGCGCAAAGTGCCATATCTTATATCTAACAGAAAAATTTGAAATTTATCTGCAGGTCTATGTAATGCTATTTTAACATTAAATTCAGCTGATGTTATGTTTTCATTTTTAACAAGCAGCTGGGTTTATAAAAAAACTCTTTTTTTTATCGCATATTATCCCCATATATGATTAATGTAAAAAATACAGGTAAAAATCGATTTTTAATAAAAGTGGCAGTTTTGCCAAAATGTTTTTTTAAAACAATATTTTGCTTTAATTATTGATAATTTTATGCCTTGTTTAATATTTAATTCGTAAAACTAAAAAGTGATTTGTGCAAATTGTACACTATGCCTATTTTAGATTCAAACAAACAGAAATAAACCAACACTATAAATAACCTTATTTAATACTATTTTATCACCAGTAAAAATTAAGTTTTTAGTACTTTGAAAGGATAGTAAATGTTTTGATCATTGTTAGTTTTTGGATTACGGCCGCAAGGCTTATCTCACATTCAATCCGGAGGCAACCAACATGATAGAAGGCATTTTTTCCTTACGTGTTAGATGAATGAATTTCATTTTTCGTGGCTACTGCCGCAAGGCTTATCTCACATTCAGTCGCGGAGCAATGATTTCCATTTGATTAAAATTTAAAACTGTTATTGCCTACACAATAATCAGTATCGCATTTGTTTTTTGGTTGTTATATGGCTTTGTCCTACACGATAGCCTGTAACGTTGTATTTGCCGGAGTAAGTATTTATTTCGCAGCAATGTCTCTACCATTGCTTTAAGCCAAAAACTAAAAAAATCCCAGGCGCTGCCTCTACCACTGCCGACACCAAGTTGCTGTATTTCAGCTTTTTGGGCTATGTTCTTAATCAAATATATTAACTAAATTAAATTAAAATCATGCTTAAAAATTTACTTCTCAGAGGGAGGTTTCTGGCTGTACTGTTGTGCTGTCTGATATCCTCGGTGGTAGTTATGGCCCAAACAAAGTACAAAGGAAAGGTTATCGGCAGCGATGACAAGCAGCCGGTTGTTGGTGCTTCTATCAGGCTCAAAGGATCAACGACAGGTGCGGTGACCGATGTTAACGGCGAGTTTACACTCAGCTTAAAACCAGGCAATGTATTAGTGATATCTTATATTGGATATCAAACAACAGAAGTTACCGTAGGGACCGATCCTAATTTAAGGATAACGCTCACAGCGGGCAGCAATGCACTTAATGAAGTGGTGGTTACAGGTTATGGCTCACAACGTAAAAAAGACCTGGTGGGTGCTGTAGCCGTTGTTGACGTTGCTGCACTGACCCGTCAGCCGGTTTCATCGGTTGAAAGCCAGCTGCAAGGTCAGGCGGCCGGTGTTACCGTTATCGCTTCAGGGCAACCGGGTGAAAATCCCTCTGTAAAAATCCGTGGTGCTAACACGTTTGGCAATAACCAGCCGCTTTACGTGGTTGACGGTGTGCCAACAACTAACGTAAGCGATATTAACCCCAATGACGTGGCAAGCATGCAGGTACTTAAGGATGCAAGCTCGGCATCTATTTACGGTGCAAGGGCGTCAAACGGTGTAATCGTAATCACCACCAAAAAAGGTAACGGAAAAACCAACGTTTCGTACGATGCCTACTATGGTACACAGGTGCCGAAAGGCGGTAATGTGTTCCATTTGCTCAATCCAACTGAGATGATGCAATTAAGGGCCCTCGCTATAAAAAATACCGCGGCACTTAAAAATATTCCTGTTGACCTGAGCAGCAACCTTTACGGCGCTAATGGTGATGTTTTGCCTGATTATATCAGTGCAGGTGGCGTAGGCCCGGCTGGAGTTCATGATGGTGACCCGGCTGTTGATCCAGCTAAATACAATGTAAACCCATTTTATACATCAGGCGATGCGTCGGGTTTTTATCGTATAACAAGAGCAAACAAAGCAGGTACAGATTGGTACCACCAGATATTTAAATCGGCACCGATTCAAAGCCATAACCTGGCCATGAGCGGAGGTACCGAGGCCGCTACCTATTTGTTTTCATTGAATTACTTTAACCAAAGGGGGACCTTGAAAAATACTTACGATAAGCGTTACACCGTAAGGGCTAATACAAGCTACAATGTAACCAAACATATCAGGATAGGTGAGAACTTGTCATATTCATTAACCGAAAACCCGCTGATCAACGAAAATGATGAGGGGTCGGCTATCGGCATGTCATTCCGCGAGCAGCCTATTATTCCGGTTTATGACATCAAAGGCAACTACGCGGGTTCAAATACTGCCAACTTAGGTAATGCACGTAACCCGGTAGCCATTATGGATCGTACTAAAAATAACTACGGTGCATTTAACAGGTTGTTTGGTAATGCATTTGCCGAGGTGGATTTCCTGAGGTACTTCACTTTACGCACGCAGTTTGGTGGTGAGTATTATTCAGACTATAATCATAGCTTTACTTTCCCGGAATATGAGAACTCTGAAAACAACTCGACCAATTCATATTCGGAAAACTCATTTAACGGATATAACTATACCTGGACAAATACTTTGACTTATCACCAAACAATTGGGAAACATGATATCAAAGTATTGGCAGGTACCGAAGCTTATAAAAACAGGTACGAAACCTTAGGCGCAACCAATACCGGTTACTTTACATTTGATAAGGATTATACCACCATATCTACAGGTACCGGTACACCAACTGCTTACAGCACATTAACACGCGATAAGATATTTTCACTGCTTGCCCGTTTGGATTACACTTTTGCCGACAAATATCTGTTGAATGCTACCATCCGTCGTGACGGTTCTTCAAGGTTCAAGTCTTTCCAATACGGATGGTTCCCGGCCGTTAGCGCGGGCTGGCGTATATCGCAGGAGGATTTTCTGAAAGGTGTATCGTGGATTAACGATTTGAAGATAAGGGGTGGTTATGGTATTATGGGTAACCAGATCAACGTTGACCCTGCAAACGCTTTTACTACATTTGGTAGTAACAAAACAAACTCCTACTACGATATTAACGGCACCTCTACAAGTACGGTTGCCGGTTTCGCTCAAAACCGTATAGGTAACCCTGATGCTAAATGGGAAAAAGATAAAAACTTCAACGTTGGTTTTGATGGTTCATTCTTTGGTCAAAAGTTGGACATCTCTGCCGATTATTATAAAAAGATCATCACCGATCTGTTATTTAATCCTGCACTTCCTGGTACTGCCGGTTCGGCAACTGCACCGTACAGCAACGTAGGTGCAATGAATAATACCGGTTTGGATATTACAATTGGTACCCACACCAATATAACCCACGATCTGAAAATGAATGCCGCCTTAACGTTTACAACTTATCACAACGTTATTAAGCAAGTAACTCTCGGACAAACCTACTTTGAGCAAAACTCTGGCCGATTTAATGGCAGCTCAATTATTAGAAACAGCGTAGGTGGCCCGGTTGGCGGTTTCTTTGGTTATAAAACTGACGGTTTCTGGGATTCGAAAGCTGAAATTGACGCCGCAAATACGGCTGCTGGCGGAACTTATCAGAACGATGCCGCAGTTGGTCGTTTCAAATACGCAGATATAAACGGTGACGGAAAAATTACTGCCGACGATCGTACCTTGCTCGGTAATCCTAACCCTAAATTCACAGGTGGCTTAAACCTTGATTTTAGCTATAAAAACTTTGACCTTAATATGTTCTGGTACGGATCATACGGCAACAAGATCTGGAATGACGTGAGGTGGTGGACAGATTTTTATGCCAACTTTGCCGGCGCAAAAAGCAAAAATGCTTTATATGATTCTTGGACACCGTCAAACACCAATGCCAAGGCTCCTATCCAGGAAATTGATGGCTCATTTAGTACCAACACGGTTCCTAACTCTTTTTATGTTGAGAACGGCTCATACCTGCGACTGAAAAACATGCAAATAGGCTACAAGTTTGCTCCTAAAATCATCAAATCAATTGGTTTGAGCAGCTTGCGTGTATACTTATCAGGCGCAAATCTAATTACCATAACTAAATACTCGGGAGTTGATCCGGAGATTGTTGGCGGAGGTACCACCAGCAACACCAACAGCAGCACAAACTTTGGTGTTGACCGTGGTAACTATTCTCCAAATCGTACATATTTATTAGGTGTTCAGGCTAAATTTTAAATAGAGAAATCATTATGAAAAATATACAACGTGTATCAGTATTAGCATTAATTGCTGCTGGTATTTTACAGGGTTCATGTAAAAAGGCATATCTCGATCAGCCGGCTATAGGTGCGCTTAGCTCAGCGCAAATTACTACAAAAGCCGGCGTTGACGGGTTGCTGATAGGAGCTTATTCTGCACTTGACGGGCAGGGAGGTAACGGAAATAATGCCGGTTTAGGTGGTGGTAGTGCCTGGGAGGTATCGCCGGATAACTGGATTTACGGCAGCGTTGCCGGAGGCGATGCGCATAAAGGCAGTTCTGGTATCGATCAGCCGGCTATTAACTCCATTGCTACTTTCACTGTTGATGCCAGTAATGGATTTTTAAACAGTAAATGGAAGGCTGATTACGAGGGTATAAGCCGCGCCAACAACGTGTTAAAGGCAGCTGCGGGAGCAAGCGGGATTGCTGATGCCGATAAAACCAATATTATAGCCCAGGCTCGTTTTTTGCGCGCGCATTACTATTTTGATTTGAAAAAGATGTTTGCCAATGTGCCCTATATTGACGAAACGACAACCAACTATGTACAACCTAACGACAAAGATATCTGGCCTAAAATAGTTGATGATTTTAAATATGCTTATGCTAATTTACCCGGCACGCAAGCACAAAAGGGACGTGTAAATAAATGGGCAGCAGGTGCGTACCTGGCGAAAACGTATCTGTATCAAAAGGATTATACCAATGCCGATAAGATATTTACCGAGGTGATCAACGGGGGGACTAACTCGCAGGGCGTAGCGTACGGATTAACTGATAATTATTTTGATAACTTCAACGCTGCTACCAAAAACAACAAGGAAACGGTGTTTGCTATCCAGCAAGCGGCAAATGATGGTACCAATACCATTGGTGAGGCCAACAATGGTGATATGTTGAATTATCCGTACAACAGCCCGTTCGGTTGCTGCGGATTTTTTCAGCCTACTTTAGATCTTGCTAACTCGTTCAGGACTAACGCCGCCGGTTTGCCATATCTTGACGATTATAATTCACATCCGGTTGCAAATGATATGAACATTGCATCAGATAAATCATTTACACTGGATGCCGGTAACCTTGATCCGCGTTTGGATTGGACTGTTGGTCGTCGTGGTATCCCTTATCTTGATTGGGGTAACCATCCGGGTATGAACTGGATCCGTGAACAAAGTTCGGCAGGTCCGTATTCGCCTAAAAAGAACGTTTATTACCAGGCTACCAAGGGCACATATGCCGATAACCATTCATGGGCACCGGGTAATGCAAACCAGGTAAACGTAATCCGTTTTGCAGATGTGCTGCTGATGGCTGCCGAAGCAAAAGCGCAATTAGGAACAGGTGATTTGGGTTTAAGTTATGTAAACAAGGTGCGTGCACGTGCGGCTAACCCAGCCAGTTTTGTATACACTTATAAAGATGCGGCGAATCCTATGGGCGGTTATACAACCACTCCGGCGGCTAACTATGTAGTAAGTCAATATCCTGCGGGCTTTTTTACAGGTAAGGATGTCGCTTTAAAAGCAATCTATTTTGAGCGTAAGCTGGAACTGGCCATGGAAGGACATCGTTTCTTTGACCTTTCGCGCTGGGGGATAGCACAAGCAGCTTTGGGAGTATACTTTGCTTTTGATGGTAAAGTGATTACCGATGTTACAGGTGCTCATTTTACAACTGGAAAAAACGAGGTTTATCCGATACCGCAAGCTCAGATAGATCTTGAAAAAATAGGTGGAACTTCTATTTTAAAGCAAAATCCTAAATATTAATTTCAATCATTCTGTTTTTAGTGAGAAAGAGGTGGTGCTTGTTGCTGCCTCTTTCTTGTATTTTAATATTATGGTAAGGTATAAGCAAGCTTAAATGGATCTGAGGAAACGCCGGTTATCGTTTTGTGTATTTTTGATTGGTGCTGTAGTATGCTTTATGCAGTTTAACTGCGGAGAGCCGGCAGCCGAGGGCGACCTGGCAAAAAACGATGGTAAGTCGCTATCATTAAAATACTGCAAAAGTTGTCATGAATACCCGGAAGCGCAATTTCTTGATAAAGAAACATGGGTTAAACATGTATTGCCTGCAATGGCGCCCCGGCTTGGGATACAGGTTTATGATGATGATCAGTATGTGAACAACCCATCAGCAAAATCGGCTTTGTCATATGATGAGTGGCTGAAAATAGTAGATTATTATAGCAAATCGGCATCGAAGGCACTTAAGCCGGCACAGCAACCTGTTAAGCCGGTTAAAGATTGGGGTGTTTTTAGTTTGGAAAAGCCCAGCGGCTACAAACCCCTCGATGCCACAACCACAATGATTGCCTTTGATACTATTGGGCGCAAGGTTTATACCAGCGACCGTAACAGCAGCAGTATCTATCAATGGTCTGATAAACTGGTTCAGCTTTCGGCGCACCGGTATAGCTCGCCTGCTGTTGATGCCCGTTTTGCAAAAGATGCAACGGGCAAAGAACATGGCTTGTTTACTTTTATCGGATCGATGGATGCAGTTGATGTGTTCAACGGCTTTTTGACTGATATTACATTCAATGACAATGGGACCTGGCAGGATGAAGAAATAGCGAACGGTTTGCCTCGACCTGTTCAATCATTAACCGCCGATTTTGACAAAGATGGATTGAATGATTTTGTAGTATGCGGGTTTGGCCATAACACAGGAGGCTTGTATTTATACACGCAGCTGCCCGATAAAAAATTTGAAAAGCATGTTGTTAGCTCAATACCAGGAGCTGAGCAGGCAGTAACAGGCGATTTTGATCATGACGGATGGCCGGATGTAGCCTGCTTGTTTGCCCAGGCCGACGAAGGGATCTGGTTGTTTCTGAATGATCACAAAGGTGGTTTTACAACACGCAATTTGTTGCGGTTCCCGCCATTTTACGGGTCGAGCAGTTTTCAGCTGGTTGATTTCGATAGAGACGGAAAGCTGGATATCCTGTATACAAGTGGTGATAACAGCGATTATTCCCGTGTGTTGAAACCGTTTCATGGTGTTTACATTTTCCTGAATCTGGGTGATTTTAAATACAAAAAGGCTTATTTCTTCCCAGTTAATGGTGCTACAAAAGTAGTAGCGACTGATTTCAATGGAGATGGCTTGCAGGATATTGCGGTGATCGCCTTTTTTTCAGATTTGAAAAATAACCCTGCAGAAGGCTTTACGTATTTTGAGCAAGACAGTCCGCTGCATTTTATGCCGCATAATTTACCAATTGAGCATGAAGGGCGATGGATCTGCATGGATGTGGGCGATTTTAATAAAGATGGCAAACCGGATATCCTGCTCGGTAATTATTCTACGGGTTTTATTAATCAGCAGGGGGTTAAGCCGGGATGGAATCCGGTTGCGCCATTTATTTTGCTAACCAATACGGGAAAGCTGAAGATATAAATTTTAATAATAGACAAAAGTGTGTATTTTGTTTAAATAAGTGCAATAATTGAATAAAATAGTTTCGTGAATTGTTGCATAAATGTTGCGGGTTTTCTATATTTACCGATATAAGATTATACTACCTTTGAAGAAACTTGTTGCCATATTATTGTTGATCGTGCACACCTATGGTTCGGGCGGATCGCTGATTATGCATCAATATCTGTCATGGCGGGTGGAGAATTTTTATAATGAGCAGGCATCAAAAGGCTTGTATGATATTCACGATCTGAAAGAAATAGCTATCCCTGTAAACCTTCCGGGCATTCATGACTGGAAGCATTATGAGAATATAAGGGGGCAGATCCAGTTTGGAGAGCAGGCATATAATTACATACAGATGCGGGTTACAAGTAAGAAATTGTACTTAAAATGTATCCCTACTTATGCGGAAACGCGTTTTAATGCGGACAATGTATTGCATGCAGCGCCGGTAAAAGGTATACCCGTACCTCAAAAAGAACATGTACCTTATGTGGGCATCTCCTTTGCAGATGTATTGATTGCCCAGTCATTTCAATCCATTGATTTCAGGGTTTTTGAAACAAAGCTTACATCGCCCAATATGCACAGTTTTGAGTTTGAAACCACTCGCTCCATAAAAACACCCAAACAGCCGCCCAAGGCTAATTGCTAATA
Source organism: Mucilaginibacter sp. Mucisp73 (assembly GCF_059491465.1). Taxonomy (NCBI): domain Bacteria; kingdom Pseudomonadati; phylum Bacteroidota; class Sphingobacteriia; order Sphingobacteriales; family Sphingobacteriaceae; genus Mucilaginibacter; species Mucilaginibacter sp. Mucisp73. The sequence goes on from NZ_CP168507.1 coordinate 2,318,368, forward strand.
ACCTCTCCTGTTTTTTTAGTTGCCTGCAATTGCTTGTTCCTCGATGAGTTTATATCGAAACTATGCTTATGATGTTATATTAAATATCATTGCGTTGATTGATATTGTCGTAATTTATATGAAAAAGCGATCGCATTTGTAAGAAAAAATAAGACAGAGTCTGTTTTTGTTTAAATTTCAAATTTATTTTTCAATTGAATATTAAATATTATGATATATGGGCAACTATTGCCCCGATTTTTCAATGCGCTTGCTCCTATAGCCTGCGTTATTGAGTCGCACGAATCTTAGATTGTAGAGATCTGAGTTTAGTTGAACAGTGTTTGTAGGAACATTGAATAGCGCTCCGGGGTGAGATACGGAGCGCTTTTTTTGTATTAAAGATAGGTCTTATTGACTCTCTCTGTATAAAGATCGGTCATGAATTTCTATAGTGTTTATTTTGTTGATTTGAATTGAAAATAATTTTTAGTGAATTCGGTCAATGTACTAATTGGTTCGAACATCGCACACTGTGAGTTCATTGAAAGTGCTTCGCGCTTGTTGCAAATACATTGAAGTTTGTTGCGTTGATTGCCTCCAAAACGCTTGATCTGGCTTATCTGTGTCGCTACGGCGTTTTTTTTAAAAAAATATTGAATTGCGCAACAACGAACAGGCTGTTCCAGTTTTCGCTATAGATGCTCACGCGGTGTTGGAAGTAAATATGAACAATAGTGCTAAAAGCGGTATCAATGCCGTGAAGGAAAAAGTTGTTGAGACATACAGTAAAAAAAGAATAGCTTTCCCATTTATTTATCCCGCATTTTAATTTATTGCTAAAAATATTAGTATTTTTGGTTGATATGAATGTAGGCAGGATAACGGAAAAGCTTAATATTTTGGCCGACGCGGCTAAATATGATGTATCATGTGCGTCGAGCGGTAGTAACAGGAAAAATAAGGACAAGGGTTTGGGAAATGCCAGTAGCGGAATTTGCCATAGTTATACGGAAGATGGGCGTTGTGTTTCGTTATTGAAGATCCTGCTTACTAATCATTGTATTTTTGATTGCGCTTATTGCGTGTCGCGGAAGAATAATGATATCAAACGGGCCGCGTTCACGGTACAGGAAGTAGTTGACCTTACCATTAACTTTTATCGCCGCAATTACATTGAAGGCTTGTTTTTAAGCTCTGGTATTTTTAAAAATGCTGATTATACCATGGAGCGATTAGTGCACGTAGCTAAAAAACTCCGAACTGAGCATAACTTTAACGGATACATCCATTTAAAATCCATTCCCGGTGCAAGTGCGGAGCTGATGCAGGAGGCCGGGTTATATGCCGACAGGCTCAGTGTGAATTTAGAAATGCCTACAGAAGCTGGATTAAAACTGCTTGCACCTGATAAAAACCGGCAGGACATGATTGACCCGATGCATTTTTTGAAGCAGGAGATAATCCGGAACACAGAAGAGAAAAAGCTTTTCAAAAACGCCCCCATGTTTGCACCTGCAGGGCAAAGTACCCAGGTAATTGTTGGCGCCACGCCTGAGAGCGATCAGCAGGTGCTGCAATCGGCTAATTATTTCTATAAAAATTTTAACTTAAAACGGGTGTATTATTCGGGTTATGTACCTGTATTGGCCGACCAACGCCTGCCTGCTTTGAATACTGGGGTGCCACTGGTGCGCGAAAATCGTCTTTATCAGGCCGACTGGCTCATGCGTTTTTATGGTTTCCATGTAAACGAGATCGTCAATAATCAAAACCCGTTACTTGATCTGGATATTGATCCCAAACTCAGCTGGGCAATCCGCAATATGCAGGCTTTTCCTATTGATATCAATAAGGCCGATTTGCAGCTGATCCTCCGGGTGCCAGGTATCGGTTTGTTATCGGCACAAAAAATTGTGGCTGCACGTAAATTTGCCGGGCTGGGCTGGGAACAGCTAAAAAAAATAGGAGTGGCCATTAACCGCGCGCGGTACTTTATTACCTGCAAAAGCAATGAATTTGAACGGCGCGATTTAACAGGCCAAAATATCAAACAGTTTATTATGGCCCAATCGCAAAGCAAGTACATTAAAAATACACAAACCCAACTTAACCTGTTTTAATATGAACACGCTGGTTTATGACGGATCGTTTGAAGGCTTGCTTACAGCCGTGTTCGAGATTTACGAACGTAAACTCTATCCTGTAAAGTTATTGAAAGGGGAGTGGCGCAGCGGTGCGTTGTTTGAAGAGGTAATTCCTATTGTTACTGACGAGGCGCGCGCCGGCCGGGTATTAAAGGGATTGCGGAAAAAACTTTCAGCTGCCGGGGTGCAGCGCCTTTACATTAGTCACATGGCCGAAATTGCCGGCGAAGACTGCAACGTGCTGGGTTTTATCCGCCATGTTTTTGACAGCGACCAAAATATTGAAGAAGATTACGGGAATAGATATGTGATGCGACTGTCGGAGATTTTAAAGATGGTGCGGCGCGAAAAACACAGGATGGAAGCTTTTGTTAGGTTTCAAAAACTAAATGATGGTACTTTTTATGCTGCCATCGAACCTGATTTTAATGTATTGCCATTGTTGATTAAGCATTTCAAAAGCCGCTATACCGATCAAAAATGGATGATCTATGATATTAAAAGAAATTATGGGCTGTACTACGATCTTCATGACACGCAATTCATCGAAATGAATTTTGATGAGTTAAGTAAACCGGTTAATGTAATTGCGGCTTATAGCGAGGACGAAGGTGTCTATCAAAACCTTTGGAAGAATTATTTTAATAGTATAAACATCGCTTCACGCAAAAATACCAGGCTTCATGTGCGTCATATTCCCAGGCGATATTGGCGGCATTTAACAGAGAAAATTTAACGTTTTTATGATTTTACGCGTTTTTTCTGTTTCGATACAAATGGTTTTTCATGCATTTTGTTAATAAAGGGTAATGTTAATAATGTAGCCTGTATTTCAGTTAATTACCTTGATTTATACTTGAGAAGGATTGAAATTCAATGTTGATAAGTGTTGGGTTATTGTTAATAACCTGTTAATAAAAACAGTAAAAAATATTTGCCAATTCACGGTAATGTCCCGATATTAAAATCATCAAGAACGACGTACTTTGACAGCCTTTCAGGAAAACAGAAATTGAATCGGGTGAACCTTCGGGGGAACTAAAGATCAAGGGAAGTCCCTGAGTTGCAAGAAAAAATGAAGAAGGCGAAAGTCTTTTGAAAAAAGAAAGCAATTAAAGGAGGTACCGGAATTAAGAAGAAGAACTCTACGGAGGGAAACAACAGAAACCGGTGACATTGAAAATAGTCGACCGCTCGTGAGAGCAACGGACGAAGATCATGTCGGTAAGAGATACACAAAACTTGATGCTGTTGGGCAACCACGGTTAAACAACAGTTTGGAAACGGGAGTTCAAATCGCAAGAGATGACTCCCGTTTTCGCTTTTACAGGTTTTTTTGTTTGAGGAGAAATTTTTCTTCAAACCTTAAAATCGTTATTTTAGGCGGATATGAAGGACGGTCAGCGTAACCAGAAGAAAATATTTGTTTTAGATACTTCTGTGATCCTGTATGATCACAACGCATTTCAAAACTTTCAGGAGCACGATGTTGCAATACCCATCCAGGTATTGGAAGAGCTCGATAATAAAAAGAACGGTAATGATACCCGCAACTTTGAGGCCCGAAGCTTTATCCGGTTGATGGATGACCTGTCGCACAATGGACTAATCAACGAATGGATCCCGCTTAACGGTAAAACTAAAGGCAGCTTTAAAGTTGCCATGGATACTAAAACTACCGGCCAGGATGCCGAGCAGATTTTTGGTTCAGATAAAACGGATCACCGTATCCTCAACGCGGCCCTTGGCTTACAGGAAGAAAATCCTGGCAAAAAGGTGGTGTTGGTATCAAAAGATATTTGCCTTCGCCTCAAAGCCAAAGCCCTTAACCTGCATGCCGAAGATTATGAAACGGGCAAGATCAAAAACCTGGAGGAACTTTATACAGGTAAAACCGATGTGGATAAGGTGACGGAAAAACTGATCGCCACCCTGAATAAAAATGAAAATTTACCGGCCGAAAATTTAAAGATAGGTTCGTACACCAATAATCACTTTTATGTTTTAAAAGGGAAAAAAGGCGATACTGTAGGTTTTTACAATTCACAAACTAAGCAGCTTGAAAAAGTTACCGAGCAGCCTGTTTTAAATATTCACCCTCGTAATATCGAGCAGTCTTTTGCTATTCATGCGTTATTGCACCCGGATATTAAATTGGTAACTATACAAGGAAACGCCGGTACGGGTAAAACGCTATTAGCTTTGGCCAGCGCACTTGAGCAACGCAAATATTATCGTCAAATCTTTGTTACCCGTCCTATAGTTCCTTTAAGCAATAAAGATATAGGCTTTTTACCCGGCGATATAAAATCGAAGATTGATCCCTATATGGCCCCCATATGGGATAACCTGAAATTTATAAAGGACCAGTTCGGTGACGACGAAAAAATGCAGGCCAAAATTGATGAGTTGGTCAATAATGATAAAATCTCGATTGCACCACTGGCATTTATCCGCGGGCGTACACTTAGTAAAATTTTCTTTATTGTTGACGAAGCGCAGAATCTGACCCCGCACGAAGTGAAAACTATCATATCCAGGGCCGGTGAAAACAGCAAATTTGTATTTACGGGTGATATTTATCAGATAGATACCCCATATCTCGATGCAGAAAGCAATGGACTGTCATATCTGATAGACAAAGCTAAAGGACATCCGCTTTATGCACACATCACCCTGCAAAAAGGGGAGAGGAGCGAACTGGCCAATTTAGCTACCGAGTTGTTGTAAACATCAACTTTGAACCCAGACTTACGAAGTTTTTAAAACTTCGTAAGTCTTACAGCATTAATACTTCTGGCAATCAACTTTTTAAAACTTCATAAGCCTTTCCTGTGTATCTTTAGGAGATAAACTCCTATCTGCTTATGAAAATATCAAAATACCTTCATTCATGCCTGCTTTTTGAATTAGACAGCTATCAGCTCTTGTTTGACCCCGGAAAGTTTTCATTTGCCGAAGGTTTGGTTACACCACAATTGTTTGTTGATGTAAAAACTATTGTGATCACCCATATCCACCCCGATCATTTCGATATAGATATATTAAAAAGTATTGTAGAGTTAAGCGGCGCAGCGGTTGTCACTAATTCGCAGGTAGGAAAGGAGCTGGAGAAAATCAATTTTAAATATACATTGCTTGAAGAGGGAACTCATAAAGCCGGGCCATTTAAACTCCAGGCTTTCCCGGTGAGGCACGAACTTATCATGGATAATCCGCTACCGCAAATGACGGGCTTCCTAATCAATAACAAAATATTGCACCCCGTTGATTCGATGGAAGAGAAGCTTTTGAATTTTAAAGGTATCGAGTTGCTGATCATGGTTTCGATGGCTCCATTTGCCAATGAACCAACAATTTCGGCCTTTGCCGATGAGCTGCATCCTAAGCAAATTTTGCCTGTGCACGACGGGTTTGCTAAAGATTTTTTCATACTTCAGCGTTACGCCGCGTACAAAAAACATTTTGACAAGCAAGGAATCAAGTTTCATGAAATTTATAAAGTAGGGGACGGGATAAGTATTTAGTCAGAAGTCTTGAGGCCCAAGTCTTAACTTGGAGGATTATAAACCATTATCGTGACGACTTAAGACTTTGAACTTAGGACTTACGACTTTTAAAGCCACCTGTATAAAAAGAAACCCCCGCCGAGAGGCGGGGGTTCTTTGCGGGCTCAGCCTCCTGCTAAGCCGACCCGCGTTAACCTTATCACAATGCTAAGGTGAGGATTAATAATGAAGAAAACATGAACATTAATTGCTGTTAATTTTTCATCTTAGCGAAAAACATACTTTTAGCTAATGCAGAAACCCGATAGCCTCATTTTTGATATGGATGGAACCCTTTGGGATGCCGTTGACACCTACGCCGAATCATGGAACCTGATATTTCAAAAGCTTGACATTCAAAGGACTATTAAACGAGATGAACTGCTGCACGTGATAGGTATGGATGGTAAAAAGCTTACACGGGTAATGTTGCCCGAATTTGATGAGGAAAAGGGGATGGAGATCTACAATGCTGTGAACCAGGTAAGGCGCGAAATATTACCAACCAGCGGTGGTATTATGTACGGTGGGGTTACAGAGGGTTTAAAACAATTGGCAGGCAAATACAAATTATTTGTATTAAGTAACTGTGCTGTTGGTATTATTCCGTTGTTTTTAACATGGGCTGGCATTAATGAAGTTATTACAGATAGCATGGCTTATGGCACCAACCAGATGCCTAAAAACCACAATATGCATCTGCTCATGAATAAACACAATTTGCAGAACTCGGTTTACATAGGCGATACTAATGGCGATGCTGAACAAACGCGCCTTGCCGGTATCCCATTTGTGTTTGTTAGTTACGGCTTTGGTAATACGGATGACTATGATCATAAGTTTGACGATTTTGAATCCCTTACCCAATATTATTTGAGTTTGTAAGTTAAATTTAAATGAAAAGCGTATCCCTGCTTGTTTTATTGCTAACTATCCTATGTGGCACAGTATCGGGCCAGCATGCAACTGTTGAATCAGAACAGTGGATAACCGAAGATCTCGGTTACCTTTATTTTAATAGCGGCAAGGTTTATTTTAATTTGGATGGATATAAGAAACACGAAAACAAATACAAAATAGAGCATGATACGCTTAAAATAATTGATACCTATACTACCAGTGCAGATAATTTTAAACAACAGCATATTGACGTTTCTAAGTTTATCATCAATTATTTCGATGGCAAGAAATTAACCATTAAAGCTGTTAATGATAATGCTATAAAATTAGCCGGTCGCCCTCCCTTGCAGTTTAAAAACTATAAATCCAGTTTCGATAACGGGATCAAATTTTCAAAGCTCCGTTTTTTATCTTCAACCTGTTATGGCAATTGTCCGCAATTGTTGATCAATATATGGGCTGATGGTACGTATCGTTTAAAAGGGGGCGAGTTTGCAGATCCTTATAAAGGAGATTATGCGGGGAAGCTCACTAACCAGCAACTTGATAGCCTCAACTATTGGCTGAAGCACAGCGAACTAAAAAAGATGTACGATTGGAAACAGGGAAGCCAGGTTACAGATGCGCCTAATTATTACCTGGATATCGATTTTGAAAACAATAAGGACAAACTTACGCTAACTACCAATGATCCACCTTTTAGCCTAAGCGGTTTGGTTACCTTCTTAGTGGAGTCTTTTAAAAAAGTAACCCTCACGAAAATCAAAGAAGGACAGAAGCCGGCAAACTAAACAGGCCATGGTCATGATATAAATGTTTGCTTACCTGCTAAGTTTTTGTAGCTTAGTTAGCAAATAAAATCTCCGATGAAAACAAAAACCAAGGTTATTATCACCCTCATATTACTGCTGATTATAGTAGGCTTTTTTTACTATCGATATTATTTTGTTTTTGGCGAGGGAACCAAAGCCGGTACTATGAACTATTTTGTAAAGAAAGGTTACGTATTTAAAACTTATGAAGGCAGGTTAATTCAAAGCGGAATCCGTACGCAGGTAACAGGGGGCACAATTGGCTCAAATGAATTTATATTTTCCGTAACCGATGAAAAAGTGGCAAAGCAACTGAGCAGTAACGCTGGTTCATTTTTAGAACTTCATTATAAAGAATACCTGCATGCGCTGCCATGGCGGGGAGTAAGCGTTTTTGTGGTTGATAGCGTAGTTTCTGCAAAACCGCTTGCACCTGGCATGTAAATGAAAAATATTAAACTACAAGCCGGTTAAGCATTAACCAGGTTGTAGTTTAACTGGCCGTTTTGTTTGCTGATCTTTACCAAACCGCGGGCAAACAAATAGTCAAGCACTTCAATCGTGTTTTTCTCGTGTGTAAAAGTATTTACCGCAGGTTCATATTCTTTTAGCTTGAATGCAATATCAGCTACTGTTGCATGTTTTAATTGAGACAGCGTGTAAATTACCTTATCCTGCGTGCATGTAACCTTATTATATTGATTTGGCACATGACATGCTGAAAAAAATGTTTGATTTGAATTGCTCATCTGTTTATTAAAATTTGATCAGGCATTAACCGTATCCCTAAGAGATTTAATGGTATCATGCGTTTTTTTTAAACCTTCTAAATGGTTATTAAGCAGGGTTACAACCTGCTCATCTTCCCATATCAACTCTTTATCGTCAAGCGCGGCGCGATAAGCTTTTTTTGCTATATCTTCGCCATATTCGCAATCCGAAAGTATCGAGCGGCTGTCTTTACTGACAAAAACCGATTTTACATCCATCCAGGCGTGATAAAATTTCCCCGCGAAGGTAGTACCGTCTGCAGGATCTCCTCCTAATACATGAATGTAATCGCGTATTTCACTAACGTAATTTTTGCTTTGATCAATATATTCATTAAAAAGTAAATTCAATCCGGTTTCATCTGTTGCTTCGGTAGCCTTGTGATATCCGGCTATCCGGTCGTTATTTATCTTGATCAGATCGTTCAGTGCCGAGATCTGATGTTGTACGTGCTGTAAAACTCCCATGGCGTTATTGTTTTGTTTTAATAAATAACATATCATATGGGTTAATGTTTTTATGTTTTAGTTAGGTGTTGGTCAGTAAAATGACCAGTTTAACTACATGCCATAAAATACAACTGGATGAATCGGCGATCGGATAAAACGGCCATCGCGAGAACTTATCCCGGGGGGGCGTAATAGCATTTTAGCATGTCAGTTTTATATTAATTTTAAAGGGATACTTAAGCAACGGGAAGAACCGGCGGCCGGGCGAGACGGCCGCCATAAGGTTCTTTCCGAAGAGGGGTAATGTTTATTTAGTTGATTGATGCTTGTTGTCTATTATTAAGTTTTTTGAACAAAATAGGCCACTTTTTTTAGTAAATCATCCATGTCAAAAGGCTTGGCTAAAAAGTCGTCGGCACCGGCCATCATTGCAGAATCACGTATATCGCGGCTTGCTGATATCATGATAACAGGTATATCTTTGGTTAGCTCGTCTTGTTTTAGCTTCCTGCAGATATCGCGACCGTCTTCGCCGCTCATCCAGATATCTAACAGTAGCAAGTCGGGGAGTTCGTCTTTCATATCAAGTACTGTTGTACCATCTACGGTTGAAGTTACCTCATAGCCTTCAAATTCAAGCAGCATTTCCACAGCATCTACAATGCCGGGGTCATCATCCGCAATCATGATTTTCTTGTTCTTTGTATCCATTTTAGGCGTAAGGGCTTGGTTAAACCCTCTGAAATTAGCTGTGATAAATTTACCTGATTGTGAACTATCCAACAGATCATTAACTGTTGATATCATCTACAGGTAATGCAAAGCAAAAAGTAGACCCTTTGCCTTCAATGCTGTTTACCCACATTCTGCCGCCTTCGCGCTTAATAATTTCTGATGAGATGTATAATCCCAACCCCAAACCGGGGAAAGTATGCTGCTTATTCCCGCTTACCCGGTAAAATTGCTCAAACACCCGGTCCTTTTTGTCTTCGGGTATGCCGATGCCAAAATCCTGCACACAAACAATCACCTCATTGTTTTCGCGGCGGGTGCTGATGATGATGGTATCGGTATGCGGCGAATATTTGATAGCATTTGTAATAAGGTTGGTAATAACCTGGCTTACACGATCTTTGTCTGAATAGATACGGCCTGTTGGGGTAAAGTTTTGGATAAGTTTATGTTTTTGGGTAGTGTGCTGCAGGTCTTCAACAGTTTCCTGTAGTGTTTCATTAAAATCGAACCATGTTTTATTGAACTGTAGCCTGCCCGAGTTAATCTTGGTAACATCAAGGAGGTCGCCTATGAGGTTGGTAAGACGGTTAATCTGGGCATCCATTCTAAGTACCATTTCGGCTTTTTTTTGCTCGCCTTCTTTGGTAAGCATAGCACCCAATACCTGGGCATATGCTTTTATGCTGGTAACCGGGGTTTTCAGTTCATGACTTGCAATACCTAAAAAATCATCTTTTTGCCGTTGTAGTTGTTTCTGCTCATCAATATCTGTATTAGTGCCAAACCATTTAATGATCTTACCGTCAATGATAAAGGGCAAGGCCCGTGCCAGGTGCCATTTGTAATTTTGGTCTTTATCCTTTAGCCTAAATTCGCATTGATAAACATTGCCGGTGTTCACCGCATAGTTCCATGCCTCAATACAAGCATCCCTATCATCGGGATGAATAGCATTGAGCCAGGATGCTGCTATTTCATTTGCCAGGGCGCCAAAATAATCTACAGCACGTTGGTTAACATAGTCGACCTGACCATCCGTGCGGGCCGTCCAAAGTTGAACCGGCATAAAATCAGTAACAAATTCAAATTGCCTGATCTGGTTATTCAGTTCCCTGTTACGTAATTTCACTTCGCTTTCGGCAAGTGTTTTATCGGTAACATCGGTACAGGCACCTATGTACCCGGTAAATTCCCCCTGCTCATTGTATTGCGGATTGCCGGTGGCTATACACCATCTTATTTCACCATCCCGGCGTGTGATCCTAAAATCAACTTCATAGAACCGACGGGCATTTAAATCGGCTAAGAACTTTTCAGCGGCCCTGGTTCTGTCTTCTTCTAAAAGCGCATTGATCCACCCTGCGCCCATATTATCCTCATATTTAATGCCGGTCCAATCAACCCAGGTTTGATTTACGTAAGTGATATTACCTTCAGCATCGGCCATCCAAAGTACTGTTGGCGATGCATTAGTGATGCTTTTAAGCAATTGTTCACTATCAGTAAGGGCTTTTTTATCGGCAATTTCCCTTCGCATATCCCTGGCAATTGAAGCCCGGCCCTGCGGCAAGCCGGTTACAGCGTCATAAACCAGCATAGTGGTGCCATACACAGGTATTGCTTCGCCGGTTTGGAAATGACGGTAAAGCACTTCACCGCTCCATTTACCATGCTTCATTAAAATTGGGTTTACTTTTTCCCTCAGCTTATCAAGCTCATCAGGCATTAAATATTCGCTGTTATGCCTCCTATGCTCATTGGTGCCTTTGATGCCCAACATTTTTCGCCCGGCAGTATTTACATAGGTTACATTACCATCAAGGTTGGATAAGCTCACAAAATCTGAGCTGTGGTTAATAAGCGATAATAATTTATACTGCTCACTTCTCGCCGCTTTCTCGGCGCGCAGATCGCGCGCAACAGATGCCATACCAATAGGCAAGCCATTTAACGGATCATCGATTCGGAAACAGTTAACGTAAACCGGAATATTTTCTCCTGTTTTAAAATGCCGGTAGTGCATTTCACCTTCCCACTTACCGTACTGCTGTACAGCGGGGTTTATCTCATTATTTACTTTGTCTGCTTCGTGATCTGCAAAATATTCAACACCGGGTTTCAAAGCCTCCTTTGTGCTACCGATGCCCAATATAGTGTATGCCGTTTTATTGATATAAGTTACAGAACCGTCCATACTGCCTACTGCAACCACGTCGGCTGTTTTATCAATCAGTGCAATCAGTTTTTGTTGTTCCTGTTTATCTAATATTTCGCGGGTTATATCCTGTACGGTACCTGCAAAGCGGATGGGCTCATGATTATCGTTAAAATACGCTTTACCTTTCAGATGGATCCAATATTTCAAGTGTCCTGTGTCATCAACCGTGCGCACGATCATATCATAATTCCCATTGCCTACAGGATCATAAGCCTGCATTACTGCTGTCCGCAAGCGTTGCTCATCCTCCGGGTGGACAAATTTCAACAGATCATCATACTTTATCTCATCATCTTTTCGAAAACCGCAAAGCTCTTTACAGCGGTCATCCCATGTTGCGGTTTGTAATCTGGGGTTTAAATCCCAGGTACCCAGTTCAGCAGCTTGCAGGGCAAATTGAGCACGCTGTTCAGTTTCAGCCAACTTTTTGCGGGTGTTAACCAGTTCGGTAACATCTGTAGCTGTATTCAGCACACCCCAAACTTCACCATCATCGTTCCGTAATGGTTTAAAAATAAAGTTGAAGTAAAATTCTTCAAGTTTATCGTCAACCATAAGATCAACTTTTTGCTCTTTCCATTCATAAGCCGTACCGTTATCGTCTACATTTGATAATATTGCATGAAAGCCCGGCTCTTCGAATTCGGGCAGTAGGTCAAAGTATTTATGCCCAATAACATCATCGCCCTTCCCCCATATATCTATCATGGCTTTATTGGCAATCCTGATCTCCATTGTTTCGCCAATATATAATGCTACCGGGGTAGGAGACTCCCTGATCAGCATACGGAAAATATCTTCGCTTAATTGTTGATGAAGGCCGGCGTCGTTATTCATTATATAAATAATATTATAAATATAGGCTATAATAATTAAGATCAAAATCTCAATTCATACATCATAATTTTCAATTAATGAGTATGCCGTTATATAGCAGTTACTGATAAAAACGGGTTATAGAAGCGTATACCTTATTTTTTAAACAGTATACCTGTATAAATGTTTAAATCTGTTTTTAGAGAATTTGATAATATGAGGTTTCAAACGTTTGTATAATCGGGAGATTTATTTGTATATCAGCACGGTAAGTTCACCACGTTTTTTGATTTTTTTTCCTTCACAAAATCAATTATACCAAAACAATTTTATAAATATTACTATTACCATACCAATAAAACAAAATCCTGTATACTTGATGGTTGTGGTATGCGGGTAGTTTAAACAGATTGGATTTATTATGACCAAATTGCATAAAAAACAGCAGCTTATAACGTTTGAGCAATTGCCCAAAACTCCTACCGGTATTACCGGTTTAGATGAAATAACGGGCGGTGGTTTACCTAATGGAAGACCAACGCTGATATGTGGTGAAGCGGGTTGTGGTAAAACACTTATGTCGCTTGAGTTTATCGTGAGGGGAGCTACCGAGTTTAATGAGCCCGGTGTATTTATGGCTTTTGAAGAAAAGGCAGATGAACTGGCTTCGAATGTAGCATCGCTTGGGTTTGATTTAAATAAACTCCAGGATGATAAAAAATTAAGACTTGATCATGTGCATATAGACCGAAGCGAGATTGAGGAGACAGGCGAATATGATCTGGAAGGTTTGTTTATCCGCTTAGGCTTTGCTATTGACAGCATCGGGGCAAAAAGAGTAGTACTGGATACTCTTGAAAATCTTTTTTCGGGTTTATCAAACCAAATTATATTGAGGGCTGAGCTTAGAAGGCTTTTTACTTTTTTAAAGGAAAAAGGTGTAACTGCTATTATAACCGGCGAAAAAGGTGACGGCTCGTCATTGACACGGCAGGGGCTTGAAGAATATGTTTCAGATTGTGTGATCCTGCTTGATCACAGGGTTGTAAATCAGATCTCGACCCGTCGTTTGCGCGTGGTAAAATATCGTGGTACACAGCATGGTACCAACGAATATCCATTTTTAATTGATGAAGATGGCATTTCCGTGCTTCCGGTAACATCTTTAGGTCTCGAAAAAGAAGTATCATCAAAAAGAATTTCATCGGGGATACCTTCTCTTGACAGCATGTTTGGAGGCAAGGGCTTTTTTCAGGGCAGCAGTATCCTGGTTTCGGGCACGGCCGGCACCGGCAAAACAAGTATTGCGGCCTGCTTTGCCAATGAGGTTTGCAATAACAAAAAGAAGTGCCTTTATTTTGCGTTCGAGGAATCGCCTAAGCAGATCCTTCGCAATATGAAATCAATCAATCTCGACCTGCAAAAACACATTGACAATGGCTTGCTTGAATTTCATGCCTCGCGTCCTACGCTTTACGGTCTTGAAATGCACCTCGTTGCTATTTATAAGATTATTAAAAGATTTAAACCCGCAGCGGTGATCCTCGACCCGATTACAAACCTCATTACGGTGGGTTCGGTAAGTGAAGTAAAATCGATGCTGATTAGGCTGATAGATTTTTTACAGGACGAACAGATCACGGTTATGTTTACTGCCCTCAGTTTAAATACGGTGGTAAGTGAACAAACCGACGAAGGCGTCTCATCATTAGTTGATACCTGGCTGCTCGTAAGGGATATTGAATCGAACGGTGAACGCAATAGGGGGTTATATATCATGAAATCGCGTGGGATGAGCCACTCAAACCAGGTACGCGAATTTACCATTACCGACGAGGGGTTAAGCCTGGTTGATGTTTATCTTGGCCCTGATGGAGTGCTTACAGGATCGGCTAGGGAAGCACAAAAATTAAGAGAAAAAACAGGCGTCGCATTGAGGGAATTCGCAATATCCCGTAAAGATAAAGAAATATTGCGCCGGCGTATGATGCTTGAATCAAAAATTGCAAGCTTGCAGGCCGAATTTGAATCGACAGAGGAGGAATTGAACAAAATATACCTGGAAGAAGAATTAAAACAGAATATTATAGAAAGAAACCGCCAGGAGATAACCGATATCCGCCGCGGAAATGTGGATACGCTTAAAAGTAAATCAAAAAGTAAAAAATAATGGAACTGGATGAAGGTATAAAATATGAGTTAAGGCTGTATATAGCGGGCAAAACTGCTAAATCAGTTACCGCGCTCACCAACCTTAAAAAATATTGTGAAGAACATTTGAAAGGTCAGTATGTTATTGAAGTAATTGACTTGCTGCAGCAGCCTCAACTGGCCGAAGGGGATCAAATATTTGCAATCCCCACGCTGGTAAGAAAAGTACCTGAACCGATTCGCAAAATAATAGGCGACTTGAGCAACGAGGAAAAAGTTTTGGTGGGATTGAATATAATACCAGTAAGTAAATAGTTAGATGACCGAGCAAAACCAGTTGCCTTTAGATCAGGGAGAAAGTCAATTTTTCCGATTGCGTTTATTTGTAATTGGAGCATCGCCCAATTCTGTCAGGGCAATAGCCAACTTGAAAATTATTTGTGAGCAGTACCTTAAGCCTAATTACGAGCTCGAGATAATTGATGTCTATCAGCAACCGCTCATTGCCAAGGAAGAACAGATCATAGCATTGCCTTTACTTATTAAAAAATCTCCCGGCGTCGAACGTAAGCTTATCGGAGATATGTCAAACACCGACAAAGTTTTAAAAGGGCTGGGAATACTTACAGAAAGCTAATTATGGAGCCGGACAAACTTACATATGAGCAGTTGCTTGCGGAAAACAATAAGCTTCGATATCAATTAGAAGAAGCTACCGACGTCATTTCTGCTATTCGTAATGGTCAGGTTGATGCTTTTATAGTTAAAGATGATGAAGGCCACCAGCTTTATACGTTGAAAACGGCCGATCAAACCTACCGCGTTTTCATTGAAAAAATGAACGAGGGAGCTGTTACGTTGAATAGCGATGGTACAATATTGTATAGCAATTCGAGCTTTGCGGCTATGGTTAATGAACCCTTGGAAAAAGTGATCGGTCTAAATTTTGAAATTTTTGTTGCCGAAGTTTCCGTTGAGAAGTATAAGCAAATAATCAGGGATGGCTGGAATACTGATTGCAAGGGCGAGGTTTTGTTATCAAATCGCGATGGTAAGCTAACGCCCTGTTTATTATCATGTACCACGCTTGACCTTGATGAAGGAACGGCGTTGAGTTTGATCCTGACCGATTTGACTGCTCAAAAAGAAACCGAATGGGAACTTAAAATTAAGAATGATCAGCTGGAAGAAGCCCAGAATATTGCCGAGAAGCTGAATAATGATCTGGAAGATACTGTAAGGGAGCGTACCAATGATTTGCTTGTAAGCCGGGAGCACTTTAAGTTGCTGGCTAATAACATTACTCAAATGACCTGGACAAATTTGCCCGGTGGCGAGGTTGATTTTTATAATCGGCGCTGGTTTGATTATACAGGCAGGCGATATGGTGAAACAGCAGGCTGGGGCTGGCAACAGGTAGTACACCCAGATGATCTGCAAAAAACAATGAGTGCTTACCTCGAATCTTTGCAAACCGGGAGTGTTTTTGAACTGGAAAACAGGTACCTCCGCTGGGATAATACTTATCGTTGGCACCTCAACCGCGCAGTGCCGTTAAGAGATGATAACGGCGAAATTCTTTTTTGGGTAGGTACCGCGACCGACATTGAGGAACAGAAAAAGCAGCTTGATTTGAAGGACGAGTTTATTGGTGTGGCCAGCCATGAACTTAAAACCCCTTTAACCAGCCTGAAAGGCTATTTACAGCTTATTTTGGCCTATAAAAAGGAGGAAGTACCATCAATAGTAAAACAATATATTGAAAAGGCCGGCACTGCTTTAAATAAGCTTCAGCGTTTGGTTAACGATTTGCTTGATGTAAGCAAAATTCATGCGGGAGGCCTTGAATATGCCATGGCGAAAGTAAACCTTCGTGAACTGGTAGCGTCAACTTTAGAAAATGCTATCCACCTTTATCCTGAATTTAATTTTATCAATAAATCGGAAAAAGATTTTTTTATAGATGGAAATGCTGGCCGGTTAGAGCAGGTACTGGTAAATTTCATTAACAACTCTGTAAAATATTCAACCGGGAATAAAAATATCATTATTGAAACCCGGAATACAAACGGTAAGGTGCGTGTATCAGTAACGGACTTTGGCATCGGATTGTCTGCCGCGCAAATCGAGCATATTTTTGAGCGGTTTTATCGTGTCGAAGATAAAAAATTTATGACGAGCGGCCTTGGTATGGGGCTTTATATCTCGGCTGAGATCATTAATAATCATAACGGCGATATAGGGGTTGAAAGTGAGCTTGGTGCAGGCGCTACTTTTTATTTTGAGTTGCCTCTGCTTGAAAAGTAAGCATTGTTTATTTAGGCTCAAAATTGCAGTTGACATAAATACTTCTGATATTGGTTGGAAAACCATCTGATATAAAAAATAAAATATGCCTGGCGAAAACGGAAATGTATCCATTGTAAATGAGCCTGATGGTGTAACTACCATTTGTTTTTATCATCCGGCACAAAACTCCCTGCCCTCGGCGCTATTAAAACAACTTGCCGATGCGATATTCGGTGCAGGTAATAACCCGGAAACAAAAGTCATTGTTTTAAAGAGCGCGGGAGATCGTACTTTTTGCGCGGGTGCAAGCTTTGACGAGCTGTTGCAAATTAAGGATAGGGAAACCGGCGCGTTATTTTTTGAAGGGTTTTCCAACGTGATTAATGCCTGCCGCAAATGCCCTAAAATGATAATTGCGAGGGTACAGGGTAAAACAGTTGGAGGTGGGGTTGGCCTTGCCGCCGCTGCCGATTATTGCCTGGCCAGCGAGGCGGCATCAATAAAGTTAAGTGAGCTTACTATAGGTATTGGCCCCTTTGTGATAGCCCCCGCTGTGATCCGTAAAATAGGGTTATCAGCATTTTCACAGCTCACTATCAGGGCGTCAGATTTTCAAACTGCCCAATGGGCAAAGCAAAACGGCTTGTATAATGAGGTTTATGCAGATACTCCAAGTCTTGATGCGGCTGTATATGAGCTTACTCAAAAAATAGCTTCATATAACCCGGCAGCACTTACCGGCTTAAAACAGGTACTTTGGGAAGGCACTGCTGATTGGGATGAATTGCTTAAACAACGTGCGGCTATAAGTGGTGAGCTGGTTTTATCAGAATTTACGCAACGGGCATTACATTCTTTTTTTAAGGATAGATCCAAGTAATATTGAGTAATAACTGCCTGTATTTTAACACAACCCTTAAAACCTCTCATTTTTAACGGGGGCTAATTTTGTGTACATCTAAATGGCATTGGTTAATGTACATGATCGTTTTATACTGGCATAGTTACTTATTATAAGAAAGCCTCCGGCAACCCGGAGGCTTTATCTTTTTACCAGTGCCTGCAATAACGATGAACACGATAGTGTCTTTGATAGTATACCGGCGCATCATAATATCTTGCTGCGTAATAGCGCGGACGACCATAATAAACAGGACGGTCATAATAAACGTCCCTGCCATAGTAAACAGGTGCTTCGTAATATCCACTTGTGTAAACTACCCTATGATAAGGACGGCCAAAATGCGCGCTGATACTTATGCTTTGAGCTTTTGCAAATTGAAATGAAAACATCATCACAAAAGCTATTATTGAAAATCGGATAAATTTCATGGTCGTAAATTTTAGTTAATACCTGAATTGTAATACATAATTATGACTGGCGATAGATAAGTTGGTTTAATTAAATTTTTATATTTTTAGATATGTATTACTTTGTTTTTTCTGCGATAGTTGTCTTTATCGTAATTGGAGTGCTTTATATTAAGTCGTATTATGATAAATTACACTGGGCAAAAAAGCAGCTGATAAAAATTCAGGAGAAGTGGGGCAAACCGGTTAACGCCCGCCGAAACTTTGACTTAATAAAGATTTACCTGGATTCGGAAGATAGTAAAAACAAGCTTTCGGCTCAAACAGCCGACGACCTTGACCTGATAAGTGTTTTCAATTATATCGACAGAACAAACAGTAAGCCTGGTAAACAATACTTGTTTAATTTATTACATTGCCCTACAACCGAGCTTGATGTTTTGCATGACCTCGACAATGATATTGAGGATCTTAACATGGATATACCCGGCCGCGAATTGCTTGAAGTGGAATTGTCAAAACTTAACCACCCCGATGCTTATTTTATAGCCGATCTTTTTCTCAGGACACATGAACCGGTATTTGCATCGGTAATTAATTTTTATATAAAGGTTTCACCTTTTCTGATCCTGGCTGCGTTATTTTCGCTGATTGTTATTCCTAACATTTTCAGCTTTATCTTTTTGCTATTGTTGTTTGCGTACAACATTGTTATTTACTTCGGCAACCGCAAGGCTATTTCAGGGTATACCAAATCGTTACCGCAATTGCTGGTTATGTATAAAGTTGCAGTGGCGTTAGTTAAAAGCGGGAAATTTGGTCAGGTACCCGAGGTAAAGCGTTCCCTTACCAGCCTAAGAGGTTTAAAAGGAGCGCTTAAGTTTGTAAATATAGAAAGTGGCTTCGTGAATGGTAAAAGTGATATTGCTTACGCAGCCTTCCATTTATTTAAACTGCTTTTTGTGATTGAGCCCAATATTTATACATCATCATTAAAACAAGTCAGTAAATACCGCGAGGATATTAAAGAAGTGTATAAATTTATTGGCCGGGCCGATACACTGATAGCCATACAATCAATACGTGACGGAATGCCTTTTTATTCAAAACCCGCGTTTACGGGTGTTGATGGCAAAATAGAGATTACCGAACTATTTCACCCGTTAGTAGCTAACTGTGTAACCAACTCCCTTTATACAACTGATGCAGACAGGGGGGCATTGATCACAGGGTCAAACATGTCTGGCAAAACTACATTTATTAAAGCGCTGGCATTAAATACGCTGCTATCGCAAACTATATTTACAAGTTGTGCAAAGGCCTATAAGGCTCCTTTTCTCAAAATACAAACCAGCATCAAAACCAGCGATAACATTGATGAACACAAGAGTTATTTTCAGGCACAGGCCTTAGCTATTTTAGATATCATTGATAACAGTTCTCAGAAAGAGGATATAAAAAGCCTTGTGATCATCGATGAGATTTTCAGGGGTACCAATACCATCGAACGTATAGCGGCGGCTAAGTCCGTGCTTTCGTACATTACCGCTAACCAAAATTTTGTTTTTGTATCAACCCACGACCTTGAGCTGGCCGAACTGCTCGACGAGGATTTTGTTGTATATTCCTTTTCAGAATCAAAAGACGGGCGCATGCTGGTATTTGACTATATCCTGAAGCAGGGCCTGCTTAAAAACACTAACGGAATCGCCATACTCAAATCCATGGGATATCCAGAACGTGTTATCGATGAAGCCAATATTGTAAGCGAGCGGATGATGAATA
Organism: Mucilaginibacter sp. Mucisp73; assembly: GCF_059491465.1. NCBI lineage: Bacteria > Pseudomonadati > Bacteroidota > Sphingobacteriia > Sphingobacteriales > Sphingobacteriaceae > Mucilaginibacter > Mucilaginibacter sp. Mucisp73. The sequence goes on from NZ_CP168507.1 coordinate 2,338,279, forward strand.
GATATTTGGTTTAAGCATTCCTGACAAGAAAGCTTTCTTATTCATACAAGCTCAACCTGTTTTTTAAATACCGCATATCTTCCTGTAATTTTTCAACCCGGTTAAGCAGGTGGGAGATAGCTTCAATGCCGGCTACGTTAATATCCAATTCGTACAGGCTCACCAGTTTTTCCAGCTTTTGAAGTTCAGTTTGCGGGATGAAGACGATTTCATTAATGATGGTTACCTCAACCAGGCCCGCTTCATGTAAAGATGTGATGAACGTGTATTCAACATTATGATATACACAAAAATCGTTTGCCGCTATTAATTCTGCTGTTTTCATAATGTTTTTAATTTAGGCTGAGGATTTTGCCAGTTCTTCAAATAATTGTTTCTGCTTTTCGGTAAGGTTGGTAGGGGTTTGGATATCATAGGTCAGGTACAGATCGCCAAATTCATTCTCTTTTTTATAAACGGGCATACCTTTGCCTTTGAGTTTTACTTTAGTGCCGTTTTGAGTTTCAGGTTTTACTTTCACTTTAACTTTGCCGTTTAATGTATCGGCAGTTATTTCTCCACCTAAAACTGCAGTGTACAGGTCAAGTTTCAACGTGGCGTACAAATTATTACCATCACGCTTAAAATTTGCATCAGGTGCAACATTAAACTGAATATACAGATCTCCGGCGGGGCCGCCGTTTACACCCGGGGCGCCATGCCCGGCTATTTTGATAGTTTGCCCGTTTTCAATACCTGCGGGTATAGTTATCCGGATGTTTTTGCCATTGACAGTCAACGTTTGCTTATGTGTTTCAAGAACGTCTCGAAGGTTTAAACTTAACGAGGCGTTATAGTCCTGCCCGCGGTATTTTGCCTGCCTGCCGCTACGCGCGCCTCCTGCACCGCCAAACATCGATTGAAAGAAATCTGAAAAATCGTCACTTCCAAACCCTTCGGCGCTACCAAATCCTTCGGCTCCGTTAAAGCCCCCATAGCCACCAAAACCTCCTTGTGCACCGGCTTGTTGGCGCGCTTGTTGTTCATATGCTTCGCCATGCTGCCAGTTCTCGCCATATTTGTCGTACTTCTTTCGCTTTTCCGGGTCACTTAATACTTCATTTGCTTCGTTTAGCTGCTGGAATTTTTTGTGAGCATCTTCGTCATTAGGATTAAGATCGGGGTGATATTTGCGGGCCAGTTTACGGTAAGCATTTTTAATATCCTTTTCGGATGCATTTTTGTCGAGCTCTAATACTTTGTAATAATCTATAAAAGCCATGGCTGGGTTTAATATAAACAGATGTGTTATTAACTACTAAATATACAGCTTGGTTTTAAAACTTATGGCTTTTTTAATGTCATTTGATATAAGTGTAACCTACGATAGCATGTTACGGTCATAGCTGGTAAATCTTTTAAATTATGAAAGCCGAAATCGATTTCCAACAACAAATATTGCCTGGCTTGTGCCTTATTACAGCACCATTGCTGTTTTGCATATCAACATTTTTTTGGGTAGATGGACAATACGGGGTAACTGCTGTAACGCTGATCTGCCTGTCAACAGTATTTTGGATCCCGGCTTTGTATGGGTTATTTGGCTTGTTAAAGCACAACATGCCGTTTTATTCAGCAATAGGTTTGTTGATAGCTATTTATGGATGCTGTATGGGGGGGATTGGGTTTGGCATGTTGGGATATTTATCAACTATATTTAAAATTTCTCATCATAATTATCTCCGTGTTTTACAGCAATATCCCGTCAGTTCGGGTTTGTTGCTTTTTTGGGCAGGCCCGTTGTTCCCGTTAAGCCTATTGGTGTTAGCTATAAACCTTGTCCGTAAAAAGGCAGTACCTGTTTGGCTTGGTTTGCTGGTAGGCCTTGCAGCTGCAGCTTTCCCGGTAAGCCGGATTTTAAGGATCTTATTGTTAGCCCATGTGTCCGATGTATTATTGTTATTGCCTTTAACGATTATCGGGATAGGCTTTGTGAAGCGCCGAAAGGTTGCTGATTTATGAATTAAGCAGAATTAATTAAGGTACAAACTTCAAAATGGTAATTTGAGGCCTTTTATTTAGAACGTACAACCATTACCTTTGGCATCCTTAAATTAATCATATGCCTGTAATAACCCAAGCTACACTTACCGACGTACCCGAACTTAATGTTTTAGTAAACAGCGCTTACCGTGGTGAAAGCTCCAAACGGGGTTGGACAACTGAGGCCGACTTAATTGGTGGTGCCCGCATTGATGAACAAACTCTGACGGGGTATATGAATGATGAAAATATCATCATTTTAAAGCATACTGATGAGGATGGCAATATTACAGGTACTGTTTATCTTGAAGTCAGAACTCCAAAGTTGTATGTTGGCATGTTTAGTGTATCGCCACTATTGCAGAATAAAGGTGTGGGCCGCGCACTGATAGAAGAAGCAGAAGTTTACGCGCGTAAGCATAACTGCAATATTTTAACTATGACAGTAATCAGCATCCGCTCCGAACTGATAAGCTGGTATGAGCGCCGCGGCTACAAACCAACCGGCGAAATCCAGCCTTTTCATGCGCATGGCCGTTTTGGTGACGCCAAACAGCATATTGAGCTAATTGTAATGGAGAAAGATATTTAGAGTCGGAATGTCATGAAGTCGGCAAGTCCGAAGATGGAAAATACTTTAATGATTATCTCTCTGACGCTAACTTCCGGACTTGCTGACTTTCGGCCTTCCGGACTCCAACACAAATTCCAATACTTCACTGATCTTATGCACATGTTTGAAGTTTTCGTGTGTTAAAACGGTTTCTACATGTTCGTGCGCCCAGGTTGTATGATAGGGTACGTGAACAGCATGCCCGCCAATGTTGATCACGGGCATTACATCTGATTTTAAGGAATTGCCGATCATCATAAACTCATCGGGATTGATGTCAAGGTGTTTGATCAGCTTGATATAATCATCCTCCTTTTTATCACTCATAATTTCGATATGGTGAAAGTAATGTGCCAGCCCTGATTTTTTGAGCTTCCGCTCCTGGTCAAGCAGATCGCCTTTGGTGGCTACCACCAGCCTGTAATGATCTTTTAATGAGGATAAAACATGTTCTACCTCGTTCAGTAACTCTATCGGTTGATTAAGCATATCCTTACCATATTGTAATATGGTTTCCACTACATCAACGCTAATATTTTTTTCAGAAATGCTCAATGCTGCCTCTATCATGCTGAGGATATAGCCTTTTATCCCGTAGCCATAAAGTGGGAGGTTATCAACCTCAACTTTAAAAAGCTCTTTGGAAATGGTGTGCTGTGGCGAAAAATTTTCGAGCAGACTGCAAAACCTTTCTTCGGTGGCTTGAAAGTAAGGTTCATTTACCCAAAGGGTGTCGTCGGCATCAAAGGCAATTACTTTTAGGTTCATTTGAAGTATCTGGTTTACCTGGTGCAATAATAATACATCAGGTTGATTTTAGTAGCATAAAGCTCCATTGTACAGCAATAAATATTTAACATTTATTAACTATCAGGTTCAATTTAAACGATTTAAAAATAAAGTAAATTTGTATGCAACCTTATTTAAAAAGCTACGTCTCATAACTTAAATGGTCAAATTAACATTCGTTTAAATGGAAGAGATACTGCCACCCTTAAAAGAATTTATAGTTGATTATTGCAACAGGTATAAGATCCATAAGGTTGATCCGCGTAGCCTGAACCTCGATACCAGTATCGATCTTGATCTGGATATTTTTGACATTGAGATAGACCTTTTTCTTGCCGATTTTACCGAACAGTTCAATATAGATCCATCTAAGTTCAGTTGGTATAAATATGGCTATCCCAAAGGCTCAACCCGGGTAAAAGTTATTAAACTGATGTTTGGCTACAACACCACATGGGTTAAACAGCTGGCTCAATACTGCTACACTCCCAAATTTAAGGTGCGCAACTTACAAGATGCCGTAAAAACTGGCAAATTGGTTTAATGAGAAGATGTGCTTTCACTAATCAAAATCGGTGAAATCTCCCGATAAAAATCAGCGAAATCAACGCAATCAAAAATGATCAGCGGTTAAAGATCAGTAACCCCGGTATGCTTGCGTTTAATAAAGTTGCGGATATCCAACACAATACCTGCAAAAAAATAAAATATAAGCGGGAAGCCTACCGCCAGGAATGAGGAGTAGATAAAGAAAAGCCTGATCTTGGAGATCGAGATATTAAAGCGTTCGCCAAGGTAGGTGCATACACCAAAAGAGTACCGTTCAAAAAAAGTAAGTATCCGCTGTAGCATGGTGTCAGGCCAGTTTTAGTATCTTATTACCAACGCCGCATTGCAGGCATTTCTTATAATTGCAGTAATTATTTTTTAATTCAAGCAATGCCTGTGATTCAAACGCAGTTTCAATTTTCACTCCTAAGTTAACAAAATCAGCGATAATATTGTTTTTTTCGGCCGGTAAATTTTCTAATAATTTAAGACTGCGGCTAATGTAATATTGCTGCTGATGCTGCTTGCCGTAACTAAACAGGAACAAAGCCACTGTATTGAGCAGCAAGATATCAACAGAACCATCGCCTATATTTTTGGATGATGGCTTGGATTGTACATCAAACCGGTAATGGCCCTCCCAGTAATCGTTTACTTTGATCTCTGTAAATAAACTACGCAGTGTTTTCACCTCTTTAATTTCTAATATTTTAGATAACAGGTGGTTTGACTGTACGATAAGTGCCGCAAACTGTGCCAACCTGATGGTTGGAAAGTTTTGAGGCCTTAACCGCATAAACTTCCACAAATGGTTCTCTATTGGTTTTAGGTTGTATTTTTTGCGGAGATATTCGTATTCTTTTTGGAGTTTCAATGGGTATTCATCTTTAAACTCACCTTCCAAAAAGCCGGCTTGTCCAAATATCAAAGCCTCTATCTGCATTGGGTTATTTTTGTTCTTGGCGAGGATAAGCTGAGGCAGCGATTTAGCCATCAGCTCAAACGGTAGGGCGTTTACTTTAAAACCAAAGTTTGCCGCTAAAAACTGGTAAAAAGTTTCTTCCCAATCGCCTTTATTAAGTGCCAGAGCCGCTGCCACATTTGCCGATCGTTTTTCCATCCGCTCAACCAGCACGCGGGTAAGCCAGTTTTGCATGGTGAGGGCATCCACTGTAGCGATGCCGTTTTCGCAGGGTATAAAACTCTGGTTACCGAAAACCAGCTTATGATATTTGTTATAAAGCTCTTCACTAATACGGTTTTGCAGTTCAAGGGTTGGAACTTTGCGCCCGTTTGGTAAAAACAACTGTATATCGTTACGATAAACCACATGTAATATCACATTATCATAAGCGCCATCATTAGTATGGCCATGCTTTTGCCAGTCGGACGCGGAAAGATGCACTTCTACATTACCTGCCCAAACAGTCTCGCCAATACGGATCCTCGCATTATGAAAATCGGGACCTGAATCTGAATTGTGCAGCCCTGCCGAAAAGATTTCCAGTTTCTCACCATCTACAGTTTGAAGGTTTTCGCGCTCAAAAAGCCTGAATTTCCAGATGTAATGCAAAAAATCTTCGGTGAAAAGCATGGTTGTGGTTTGGGGGAATGGTTGAGCGTATTAGATTAGGTTGGATAAGTTTTTATTAAAGCAAATATGCCGGTTATTATATTGGTATTGCGCCTCTATTTTAAAATTCCTAATATTACGGAAACCAACAATATCTGCCAAACCTATGAATGAAATAAAATCACCAATACCCCAAACCACGGGCGGACGCATCAAGTCCATCATAGGCGGATCGCTGGGAAATTTGGTTGAATGGTATGACTGGTATGCTTACACTGCCTTTTCCCTTTATTTTTCAGATGCTTTTTTTCCTTCAGACAACCAAACCGTACAGCTTTTAAACACAGCAGGTATTTTTGCCATCGGCTTTTTAATGCGCCCTATAGGCGGTTGGGTAATGGGGACCTTTGCGGATAAACGCGGCCGTAAAACAGCGCTTACATTTTCGGTACTGCTCATGAGCGTTGGTTCATTGATTATTGCTATAACACCTGGCTACAAAACCATCGGTGTTGCTGCGCCTATACTGCTGGTGTTGGCCCGCATTATCCAGGGCCTGAGTGTAGGAGGGGAGTATGGAACCAGCGCCACTTACCTGAGTGAAATGGCTACAAAAAAGCACCGTGGTTTTTACTCAAGCTTTCAATATGTAACGCTCATTATGGGGCAATTACTGGCATTGGGTGTTTTGGTTTTGCTGCAAAGAGCGTTTTTATCTGAAAAACAATTGCATGACTGGGGTTGGCGCATTCCGTTTGGAATCGGGGCAATACTGGCTGTCACCACTATGTATTTAAGGCGAAGCTTACAGGAATCGGCATCGTTTGATAAAGAAAGTAAAAAAGCCGATAGTCTGAATGGCACGATAGAAGCTTTAACACAACATCCCAAAGCTGTTTTTACGGTAATAGGATTAACCATTGGCGGTACGCTGGCGTTTTACACCTTTACTACTTATATGCAAAAGTTTTTGGTTAATACATCCGGCTTTAGTAAGAGTGCCGCTACGCTCATCTCAACCTTAACATTAGCTGTATTTATGGTGATACAACCTTTATTTGGCTTACTGTCGGATAAAGTTGGCCGGAAACCATTATTAATTGGTTTTGGCATATTGGGTACGCTTTGTACAATTCCTATCATGACATTGTTAAGCCATACTAAAGATGTATGGGTTGCATTCGCGCTGATCCTTTGCGCGCTGGTCATTGTAAGCGGCTATACATCGATCAATGCTGTTGTTAAGGCCGAACTTTTTCCGGCCAATGTGCGCGCCCTGGGCGTAGGTTTCCCTTATGCAATAGCCGTATCCCTGTTTGGCGGCACTGCCGAATATATTGCCCTGTGGTTCAAAAATGAACATCATGCGCAATGGTTTTATTGGTATGTAACTGTTTGTATCGTGCTATCATTGGTTTTATATATCACCATGAATGATACCCGCAAACACTCAAAAATGGAAGATGAGCAGATTTGAATCAGAATTTCAGAATTAATTGAATGGGTGCGTTAATTAATTGTTATTTAATAGTTAAATATAGATCAATGAGGTTAATATTTCTGATGTCAATTCTGCGAATTCTTGAATTCTGAAAATTCTGATCAATAAAAAGTATTAATTTTGCCCGTTCATCACAAGGGATAACCCTTAAATTTATGACTGACACAAGCAATTTATTTCAACTGGCGGTAACATTACTGCAACAACTAATATCCATCCCGTCGTTTAGTAAAGAAGAAGACCGCACTGCCGATCTGATCAACGAATTTCTGCAGTCGCATGGGGTAACCACTCATCGTAAGCTCAACAATATCTGGGCCTGGAATAAATATTTCGACCCGGCTAAAGAAACTATCCTCCTTAACTCACATCATGATACCGTAAAGCCCAATTCGGGCTATACACGCGATCCTTACGATGCCAAAATTGAAGATGGTAAATTATATGGCCTTGGTAGTAATGATGCCGGGGGCTGCCTGGTTTCACTTATAGCGGTATTTCTTTATTTTCATGATAAGGAAAACCTGAAATATAATTTCTGCCTGGCGACTACCGCTGAGGAAGAAATTTCAGGCGTAAACGGTCTGGAACTGATCATTCCCGATTTAGGGCAACTATCTTTTGGCATAGTAGGTGAGCCAACCCTGATGCAGTTGGCAATTGCCGAACGGGGTTTAATGGTGTTAGATTGTACTGCTCATGGCCGTGCCGGACATGCCGCCCGCGAAGAAGGAGAGAACGCTATCTACAAAGCATTAACAGATATTGAATGGTTCCGTACTTTTAAGTTTCCGAAAGAATCAGAAGTTTTTGGGCCGATAAAAATGTCGGTGACTATTATTAATGCTGGCTCACAACACAACGTTGTGCCTGCCAGCTGCGTGTATACCGTTGATGTGCGTGTAACTGATGCTTACCGTAATGAGGAAGTGCTGGAGATTATCCGTGAGCATGTTGCCAGCGATGTAAAACCGCGTTCTATCAGGTTAAAACCATCATCTATCCCTAAAGAACATCCCATAGTTCAGGCTGGCATAGCGCTTGGCCGTACCACCTATGGCTCACCAACAACATCCGATCAATCATTGCTGGATATCCCTTCCATAAAAGTTGGCCCCGGCGATTCCGCACGTTCACATACTGCCGATGAGTTTGTTTATGTAGATGAGATCAGGGAAGGCATTGAGTTGTATATTAAGATGCTGGAGAGTATTAATTAACATTTTAAAAATAAAAAGTTACTCATGACATGTTGTAGAATCCAGACTTGAGAACTTTTCAAACTTCGTAAGTCTGGATTCTCCGGATTTGTTATTGCCTTTCAAAGCCCACAGGATTTCAAACATATGATAACGGGTAACCAACAGCCCGCTTAACCGATTGGTTAAGCGGGCTGTTTGGTTATAAGATTAAACCTGCTTTACAGGGGGTTATATGTAATGCGCTGATTGTTAGATATAGAATTGTTTGTTTAGAGCCCGGGCCGTAAATTATATGATACAAGGCGTTGATTTTTACTAAAAAAATGTAGTTTTAAAATTCGTGAACCAATAAGTTTATATACCCTTGTCTTAATGCCCTTAAAACGCTATTGCTGGCTTTCGGCAAAAACATTTTTGCTCATCATCTTATGCTGTATAACCTCCTTTTATGCATCGGCTCAAAAAAAGAATGCGGGGTATAAGTACCATATCCGCAGGGCTGCTTCGGCTATTAATATAGACGGAGTGATGAATGAGCAAGCCTGGATGCAGGCTGATTCGGCGGGAGATTTTTTCATGGTGCTGCCGATGGATACCAGCAAGGCCACTGTTAAAACCGAGGTGCGGATGACCTACGATGATAAAAACCTGTACATCATAGCTATCAATTATAATTCGGTCCCGGGGCCTTACATGGTTGAATCGTTAAAACGTGATTTCAGTTTTGTAAAAAATGATAACTTCCTGATTTTCATGGATCCATTTGATGCCCGCACCGATGGCTTTAGTTTTGGTGCCAACGCGGCGGGAGGGCAGTGGGACGGCAGCATGTATGAAGGCGGCAAGGTTGACCTGAGCTGGGATAACCGCTGGTATTCGGCAGTAAAAAATTATCCTGATAAATGGGTTTGGGAAGCATCTATCCCATTTAAAAGTATCCGTTATAAAAAAGGTATAAAGGAATGGGGGATCAACTTTAGCCGTAACGATCTAAAGACTGCCGAAAAATCAAGCTGGACACCCATCCCACGGCAATTCCCTACAGCTTCATTGGCTTATACCGGCACACTTGTTTGGGACGAAGCGCCCCCAACAGCCAGCAGCAACGTATCTATAATCCCGTACGCGCTTACGGGTTTATCTAAAGATTATCAGCATAATACCAAAACCGAATATAAACATGAAATAGGAGGGGACGCCAAGATCTCCGTTACACCAGCCCTTAACCTGGATTTAACAGTCAATCCCGATTTTTCGCAGGTTGATGTTGATCAACAGGTCATCAACCTCAACAGATACGAACTTTTCTTCCCTGAAAAACGACAGTTTTTTTTAGAAAATGGTGACCTGTTTGCCAACTTTGGTTATTCTGATATTCGCCCTTTTTTTTCAAGGCGGATAGGCCTCAACGTACCGATTGATTTTGGAGCAAGATTGACCGGTAAATTAGATAAGGACTGGCGTATTGGCGCTATGGATATTCAAACAGGCGGCTCGGGCAGCGCCCAGCAGGCTCCTGAAAACTATGGCATCATTACCCTGCAAAGACGGATCCTTGATCGCTCAAATATCGCTTTCCTATTTGTAAATAAGGACGCTACTGCCAATATTCCCGGCACCAATGCCGGATCAACTGCTTATAACCGCAATATAGGTGCCGAGTTTAATCTTGCCTCGCGCAGCAATATCTGGACAGGCAAAGTACTCGCCCTTAAATCATTTACACCAGGTGTAAGCGGGCATGATTACGTGTTATCCGATCATTTCCAATACCTGAGCAAATACTGGACGCTTTATATGCAGGAGGAGTACGTAGGTAAAAATTACAATGCCGAAGTGGGTTATGTTCCCCGTGTTGGTTATGTGAAGTTAAGCCCGCTGTTACTCCGTAATTTTTTTCCTAAGCAGGGTAATATTCTAAGCCATGGCATCCAGCTTACCTCTAATTATTTCTTCGATGAGTCGTTTCACCGTACTGATAATGAAAGTATCCTGTCATATTTGATCACATTCCGTAACCGGGCAACACTGTCGGTGTCCGGTATAAATGATTATGTGCGCCTTCTGAGGCCTTATGATCCAACTAATATCGGTAAAGGTTTATTACCTACCGGCTCTGAGCATAACTGGAACACTATTGATGTGCAGTTTGTATCGAAGCCGCAAAATGTGTTTACCTATTTGCTGGAAGCATCGCACGGTGGGTATTATGATAAGGGCGTACGCAATAGCGTTACAAGTTTAATAGGCTATCGTTTTCAACCTTATGTAAATATTGCTATCAATACCTCCTTCAATGATTTAAGGTTGCCGCAGCCATTTGGCCATAATACGTTCTGGCTGGTAGGGCCAAAAATTGATGTTACCTTCACCAATAGCTTGTATTTTACCACCTATATACAATATAATGAGCAGGTGGATAATATCAACATTAATACCCGCCTGCAATGGCGCTATAAGCCTGCGTCCGACCTGTTTATTGTTTACGGCGATAATACCACGCCATCACCGTATACAGTAAAAAACAGACAGTTAACGTTAAAATGGACGTACTGGTGTAACTTATAATTAGCTGGAGAATAAAGAGTTTTTTAAGATTCTGGGTATATACATCAAATTTTAAATAAAACGCCGGCAATTAATCTATTTTATACTTTTCGTAAGGGATTTCAAAACTAAAAGTACTTCCTTTGCCCGCATCGCTTTTTACGGTGATATTACCTTTTTGCAATTCAATCAATTGTTTGCAAATGTATAAACCAAGACCTGTACCGGTATTTCCTTTTGCCGAATTGGTTTGGTAATATTTTGAAAACAGGTTAATCTGTTGTTCCTGGCTTATACCGGCTCCTGTATCGCTAATATCAACTGTTAGTCCGCCTTTGCTGTCGGATAATTTTAGCGCTGCTTTGATCTTTACATTTCCTGTATCGGTATATTTGATAGCATTGCTAACAAGGTTTACGATAATCTGCTTTAACCTGAAACTATCACCCAAAACTTCAGCTTCCGGATCGCCTTCAAAATGATAATTTAATTCCAATTGTTTTTTATCAGCACTAAATGCCATGCTTTCAATTACTTCTTTTAACGTTTTATCCGGGCAAAAAGGATCATGATGGATCTTGAGTTCGCTGCTTTCCATTTTTGCGGCATCAAGGGTATCGTTGAGCGTTTGCAGTAGCAAATCGGATGATGCCCGCACTGTTCCCAACATTTCTGATTGTTTTGGAGTGAGCGCCGTTCTGCTGAAAATGTATAAAAAACCATTTATAGATGTGAGCGGATTACGGATTTCATGGCTCATGTGCAGCAGCAGGTCCATTTTTTGACGCGCTATCATTACGGCTCGTTCGTTCTCTTTCAGCAAAAGCTCTTCAGATCGCCCCAGCTTAATAACAAACACAATCAACAACACTGCAAAAGCCAGAAGCAACAAAAGTGCAACAAGGTAAAGCCTGTTTAGCAAACGTGTTGTTTCCAGGTAACTGTTAAAGGCTAAACCCTTAAAGGCATCGGTCATGCTGTAATTTATATCCTTAATGGTACTAATTAACTGCTCCATTTTATGGGTAATGCGCATATTAAGGGCGATGAGCTGTCTTTGCGCTTCCTGTAATTTGTGGTTGCTTTGTTGTAATTGCCTGATTTTATTGAGATAGTTGGATTGATCTTTATCGCGGAGTTTTTGCGTAACCGAGTCGACATAAATTCGGGTCCGGTGGTTGATAACAACACCTCCCGAATTGGTTGCATAGGCGTTTTTGTTCTTTATGGCTTCTTTAATTCTTGCAAAAAAACCTTTTCGTTTTACCTGGCCGGGTTGGGTTAAGGTGTCGCTGCTGTTTTGTACCGTACGGCTACTTTTAACGGCAAGTTTATTTTGAACGGTCGCCGTGCTGTAATCTGAATAGGTTGTGAGCAGGGAATCAAAGTCGTGCCGGGCAGAAAGAAGATCGGCAGATAGTTTTACCTTTTGGTTGTGCCATGTATGAAGTTGAGAACGCTGTTCTGCATTTAGTTTGGTAGTGTCATGCTGCATGTTTAACAGGGTATCAATTTCAGCAAAAGCTAGTGAAAGTTTGGCCTGATAAGCTTGAGCCTTAGCAGCGTCGGCATCTACGAGTGAGGATTGAAATAAATCCTCGGCCTGGTGAAGTAAAAGCAGCGCCTGCTGGGGCCTGGAATTATTAAGATCCATAAGGTGCGAGATCTGTGCCGTATGGGCTAATCTTTCTGTGATCTTGTCTCTTACAAAAAGGGCAGCGATAACTAAAATTATGGTAAAGGCTAAAAAAGCAAGCAGTATCTTTCTTGATAAAACGTTCATATAGTTATTTTCATCAGTGTTCCGGCTGGTGTCAATCTGAAATTGATACCGTCGTTGCTAATGGTTTTGAAGAACAATGATAATGATAAAAATAATATAATCACCGATGGACATCACGTTTGACTGTCAGTGCCTTTTGGTGCAGGGGTAAATATTTAACCTATATTTTAATGAATGATTTTCGCTTATGTTAAATGTATAGGATATTATATAAAAGGGGGACCGCTGTTTTAACCATAAGTTATGAAGTAAAGACAAGGTAATTTTTAAATGCTGGTTGTGGATAGCCAAAATTATAGATGTTAAGCGTAAATGTTATACCATATACGCCATATATTAGTAACCTGATATTTACCATGAGATATTTTACAATAAAATGCCTGTTACTTTTAAGTTTGTTTCTGATATGCAACGTATTAAAAGCTCAAAATAAACTTGTTGAATATTTAGCTCCATCCGGAAGGAGTGTTTCTCCGGGCAATCGAACCTATTATATCGATCCTGTTAAGGGCAATGATGGCAACACCGGGTTAACCAGTTTAAAGCCATGGAAAACATTTAAAGGTATCAACCGGCTTATTTTATCGCCGGGTGATGTTGTGGAAATACTATCGCCGGGAGGGTTTTCCGAAACGTTGTCAATTATGGCCCACGGAACGAAAGACAGGCCGGTAAAGATCTGGTTTGCCCCCGGGTGGTATGACTTTTTTCCGGATGGCGCTTACAAAGCCCAATTGCAGATTTCCAATACCAACGATGTTCCTTACGGATTAAAAGCAATTGCATTAATGCTTGATAGTAGCAGGTTTGTGGATATTGACGGTGCCGGCGCAACAGTAAGCCTTCGCGGAAAAATGATCGAAACGTATATCAATAACAGTCATCATATTAAATTGAACGATTTGAGTTTTGATTACCAGCGTCCAACTGTTTCCGAGTTCAGCGTGGTAACAACGACATCAAAATATGCCGATGCTGCGGTTAATACCGAATACAAATTCAGTATTAAAGACAGTACATTAACATGGCTTGGAGAAGGCTGGAGTTATCAGCCCGGGTCATACTGGCAGGTGTATGACCATGCCACCAATGAATTATCGAGAATGGAAATCCCTCAGGAGAGGCTCCGCTATGAAGCCACAGGAGAGCATAGCCTGAGAATATTTTTCAAGAACAATCCGGGCTTTAAAAAAGGCTTAACCTATCAAAATCGTGATGTCACCCGTGATTGTGCCGGTTTTTTCATACAAAAAAGCAGCAATATCAATTTAAACAACATCCGTATTTACTTTATGCATGGCATGGGAATAGTAAGCCAGTTTAGCAAGAATCTAAGTTTCAATCATGTTGTAGTAAAGGCTAAAGATGGTCGCACGTGTGCCGCCTGGGCAGATATTCTGCATTTTTCGGGTTGTAGTGGCAAAATTGAAATTGCAGGCTCATACCTGTCGGCAGGAAATGACGATGCAATTAATGTGCATGGCACTTTTCTTAAAATAACAGAAAAACTTTCCTTAACTCAGGTCAAAGTAAGGTTCATGCATGATCAAACTTACGGATTTGATGCTTTTGCTGCTAATGACAGTATTGGTCTTGTTCACCCGGCGACCCTGCTTACTTATCAAAATAATAAGGTATCGAAAGTTGAGAAGCTGAATAACAGGGAATTTTTGCTAAATTTTAGCAACCCGATGCCCGATGATATGCAAACAGGAGATGTGGTGGAGAACATTACCGCCACGCCACGGGTATGGATCCATCACAATACCATTGAAAAGATCCCGACAAGGGGTATCCTGGTTACCACTCCCAGGAAAGTAATAATTGAAAACAATATCATTAACCGGACCCACAATAGCGCAATCATGATCAATGACGATGCGTCAAGCTGGTATGAATCAGGAGCGGTAAAAGATGTTACTATTAAAAACAATACGTTTTATAAATGTGGAGGGCCGGTTATAGCCCTGTCACCGGAAAACAGGGTGAAATCAACAGCTCGGGTTCACTCCGGAATCCAGGTAATCTGTAATAAAATAACTTTAAAGGACGCTCAGTTTTTTGAGGCTTCAAGTACATCCGGAATTAAAGTTACAGGGAATAAAATAACCACAACTGGCAGTATTAAAAATATTGATCAGTTGATAAGTTTGATAAGTTTAAAAGACTGTCAGGACACCAGGGTTTATAACAATCAGCTAACAACGCAAAAAGAGTAATTGAAAGATGAACAGGTGCCAACAGAATGGTAGTTACTTGACAGCGAATACCGGGTAGATTACTCCTCCAAACTTTGATGGAGCTTGTGCCAGTTTTGTGACTTTATAACCTAAGTGGATAAACTCGACCTCTAACTTTTGAAATGATATATATGCGGGTTTGTTTTCACTATTACAAACAAGAAAGCTTTGCAATTGCAAAGCTTTTTTTGTTTGTATATCTTTTGACACTCCCCTTTTAGGGGAGCCAGGGGCTAAAACGGAGGCTCATCATCTATGTCGTCCATTCTTGAAGGACGTATAATGAAGTTACTCTGCTTTTCAAAATCCTGTGAAGGGGCAAGGCCTGCGAAAGCGTTACCTGCCGGAGGAGGGAAGCCATCCATACCTTCTTCAAGATTTGCGAACTTAACATATTTGCCCACAAATTTAAGTCGAACAGTACCTGTTTCACCATTACGGTGCTTGGCTATGATTACCTCGCCTACGCCCTGGGTAGGGTTACCGTCCTCATCTTCGGTCAGGCCGTAATATTCGGGACGATAAAGGAACAATACCATGTCGGCGTCCTGCTCAATAGCGCCCGATTCACGTAAGTCTGAAAGCATTGGCCTTTTTGAGTTGCCCGGCCGGCTTTCAACCGCACGGCTTAACTGCGAAAGTGCGATAACCGGTACGTTGAGCTCCTTGGCAACCGACTTTAAAGCACGTGAAATACTGCTGATCTCTTGCTCACGGTTACCCCCGCCACCTTTGCCTTCAGCTTTGCCATGCATCAGCTGGAGGTAGTCGATAATGATAAGCTGGATATCATATTGCGATTTTAAACGACGACATTTTGCCCTGAACTCAAAGATGTTTAAGGCAGGTGTATCATCAATGATGAACGTTGCTTTTTCAAGCCTGCCAATTTTAGAGTGTACCTGCTGCCATTCCCATTCTTCAAGCGTGCCTTTACGGATTTTTTCCTGCTCAATTTCTGCTTCGCCGGCTATCAAACGGTTAACTAACTGTACAGACGACATCTCCAGCGAAAATACCACAACTGGCTTGTCAAAATCAACGGCTGCATTACGGGCACAGCTTAATACAAAAGCTGTTTTACCCATCGCCGGACGTGCCGCAATGATCACCAGATCTGATTTTTGCCAACCTGACGTCATCCGGTCAAGGTTGGTAAAGCCAGAGGCAACACCTGTTAAGCCATCCTTTTTATCCTTCAGGGCTTCAATATCGCGTAGGGCCTCATGAACAAGATCGTCCATATTACGGGCATCTCGGCGTAAATTGCTCTGAGCTATTTCAAACAGATTTTTTTCGGCCATATCCAGCAGGTCGAATACATCGGCGGTATCCTCATATGCATTGTTGATCACCTCTGTAGAAATGCGGATCAGTTCGCGCTGGATAAATTTTTGAATGATGATGCGCGAATGGAATTCGATATTGGCGGCCGATGCAACGCGGCTTGTAAGTTCAGTGATATAGTAAGCACCGCCAACCATTTCAAGCTCGCCCAGCCTGCGCAATTCGGCAGTCACGGTAAGGATATCTACAGGCTGTGTTTTTTCAAACAAGATTTTTATTGCAGAAAAAATCTTTTGATGATTGGTTTGATAAAAAACTTCGGGTTTTAAAACATCTATAACAGATGAAAGGGCGTCTTTCTCCAGCATAAGGGCACCTAAAACGGCTTCCTCCAAATCAGTAGCCTGCGGCTGCAATTTTCCGCCTGCAATGAATGGCGTAGGATTTGGGATCCGGCTGCGGCGTTCAAAAGTATTCGGCTTGTTATACTGGTTGTTATTCTCAAAACTCATAAGGGTACAAAAATATACAAAAAATGCTTCGACAGGCAAAGGAAACACCTAACATAGTGTATCGGCATTTTAAAATAATCATACACAGGGTGATAATTTTAAGGTTTTTAATAAACACCTCAATGTTGATAACTTTTTAACGAAATTTGGGCTGGTTGATTTTCAGCTAATTGAGCCAATGTTAATAAAGTTTTGAAGTGTTGATAGCATCTGCACTCAAACCTCGGTAAACCCAAAAGGGTTATCAGTTCAATAACGGCTTAATCAATTAATATAGCTACTTTTGCCAAAATTTAAATTATAAAATGGCATTTAATTCAAGGCCTCAACGCGAAAGCAATCAAATGGTTTTTGGTATCAGGGCGGTAGTAGAAGCAATCCGTTCGGGTAAAGAGATTGAGGCGTTATTTATACAGCGAGGCATAAGCGGCGGTCTGATACAGGAGCTTAAAGAACTGATGAACGAATATCAGATAACTGCACAGCAGGTCCCGGTTGAAAAACTAAACCGCATTACCCAGAAAAATCACCAGGGAGTTATAGCTGTGATTTCGCCTATTGTTTATCAAAAGATAGAGAACATCATTCCGGAAATATTTGAGAGGGGGGAAACTCCATTAATTTTAGTTTTAGACAGCATTACTGATGTAAGGAACATGGGTGCCATTGCCCGTACTGCCGAATGTGCCGGTGTGCATGCCATCGTGATCCCAGCCAAAGGCTCGGCGCAGATAAATCCTGATGCCATTAAAACATCGGCCGGCGCATTATACAAAATCCCTGTTTGCCGGCATGATAATTTTATGCAAACTGTACGCTTCCTCCAGGAATCGGGCTTGCAACTGGTTTGTTGCACCGAAAAAACACAGGACAATATTTACACTCCGGATTATACCGTACCTACGGCCATCGTTATGGGATCGGAAGAAGACGGAATCCGTAACGAGATCATCCGGATCTCCGACCACCTGGCCAAGATCCCTATGTTCGGCGAAATTGAATCGTTGAATGTATCGGTATCAACCGGGGTGATTTTGTATGAGGCAGTGAGGCAGAGAACCCCCCCCGCCCCCTAAAGGGGGTGCTTACTTACGGCTGGTTTTTATCTGTCGTATTAAACTTAAAAGTATTTAAACAAGAAAAGCTTTGCCACAGCAAAGCTTTTCTTGTTTAGCATTACAGCTAAAGAGTGATTGTAAGTAGATACCCCCTTTAGGGGGCGGGGGGGGCTAAATATACTTCGCTCCAAATTTACTTTTTACATCAGCCACAACCTGCTTGATGTTTTGTTCCTGGTCGCGGGGGCAAATGAGCAGGGAATTGTTCGATTCTACCACGATATAATCATGCAGCCCCTGCAATATTACCAGTTTTTCGCCCGGCACGTTTACCATGCAGTTTGAAGAGTCATACATGATCACTTTTTCGGCAGGGATAACGGCATTGCCTACATAATCCTTTTCGGCAAGGTCATATATTGATGCCCAGGTACCCAGATCGCTCCACCCAAAATCCGAAGGTAATACATATACATTATCTGCTTTTTCCATAATGCCATAATCTATCGAGATATTAACGCATTGCTGGTAAGCCTTGTGTATATAAGACTTTTCATCGTCTGAGTTATAAACCGGCTTCGCATCAGCAAAGATCTCATGCATTTCGGGCAGATACTGATTAAAGGCCTTAACAATAGTTTTGGCCGACCAAACAAAGATGCCGGCGTTCCATAAAAAGTCGCCGCTTTGAATAAAGGTTTTAGCTATTTCAAGGGTTGGTTTTTCGGTAAAGGTTTTTACTTTATGAAACTCATCATTGATAACGTTATCAGTGTATTGGATATATCCGTAACCGGTATCTGGCCTTGATGGTTTAATGCCCAGGGTTATCAGGTAGTCATTTGAAGCGGAGGTTTGCAATGATTTTTCGATAGCGGCAACAAAAGCATCCTCATCCAGGATCTGTTGATCGGAAGGGGCTACAACAATGGCGGCATCGGGGTTAAGACTTTCAATTTTAAAACAGCCATAGGCAACACAAGGTGCGGTGTTTCGCATTACCGGTTCGGTAAGGATCTGCTGATCCTCCATATCTGGCAATTGTTGTTTTACCAGTTTGGTGTAGTTGTCGTTAGTAACAACGTAAATATTTTCTTTGGGGCAAACTTTCAGGAAACGTTCGTAGGTATTTTGTATTAAGGTTTTACCGGTACCGAGTATATCTATAAACTGTTTGGGGTGCGATGTACGGCTTATCGGCCAAAAGCGGCTTCCAATCCCTCCAGCCATAATTATCGCATAATAGTTTTTATTCATGAGCAAGTAAAGAATTTTAATTTGGTATATCAACCGTAAAAATGTGTAATAATTTGTTAATTATCCATTAAGTGTAGCTAAATAATTTAACGGTGGGCATAACCACAAATTTGTCTGGTTCTTTAAATGAACAAGCAATGAAATTGTTTTTCATCTAATCATCATTTTTGCACAAAATTTAAAAGTAAATCCATCGTTTATTTAGAAAATTTTGTTACTTTAAACTTTTAAATACAATTTAAGAATTTGTTAAAATAATGATAGAAACAAAGAAATCGCTATTTGACAATCTCCAGAATTTTTTCGGGTTTGATAATTTTAAGGGAGAACAGGAAGCGATAATAACCAACATCCTGGCCGGTAATGATACATTCGTTATTATGCCTACCGGTGGCGGCAAATCGATGTGTTATCAGTTACCAGCTTTGATGAGCGATGGCACGGCAATCGTAATTTCACCATTGATAGCCCTGATGAAAAATCAGGTAGATCAGCTCAGGGCGTTTGGAGGATCAGATAGTATAGCCCATTTTTTAAATTCATCACTTACAAAATCAGAGATAGGCAAGGTTAAGGAAGATGTACTTGCGGGGAAAACCAAGTTATTATATGTAGCCCCCGAATCGTTAACCAAGCAGGAAAATATTGATTTCTTACGCCTTAACCACGTTTCATTCGTGGCGGTAGATGAAGCGCATTGCATTTCGGAGTGGGGGCATGATTTCAGGCCCGAATACCGTAAAATACGCCAGGTGATCAGTAACATAGGCGAAAATATCCCCATAATTGCTCTAACAGCTACAGCTACCCCAAAAGTTCAGCAGGATATTCAAAAAAACCTGCAAATGAATAACGCAACCGTATTTAAATCGTCATTTAACCGGGGTAACCTGTTTTATGAAGTTAGGGCCAAGCGTAATGTTATCAAAGAGATTGTAAAATTTGTAAAACAAAATCAGGGCAAATCGGGAATTGTGTATTGCCTTAGCCGCAAAAAGGTTGAGGAAGTAGCCGAGGCGTTGAACCTTAACGGGGTAAGGGCATTGCCCTATCATGCAGGGCTTGATCCTAAAGTGCGTGCAGAAACGCAGGACAAATTCCTGATGGAAGATGTTGATGTTATTGTTGCTACGATTGCATTCGGTATGGGTATTGATAAACCCGATGTTCGCTACGTTATACACCATGATGTGCCTAAAAGTATGGAAGGTTACTACCAGGAAACAGGAAGGGCCGGGCGTGACGGAGGAGAAGGTGTTTGCGTGGCTTTTTATTCGGAGAAGGACATTGATAAACTTCAGA
The DNA here is from genome assembly GCF_059491465.1 of Mucilaginibacter sp. Mucisp73. Taxonomy (NCBI): domain Bacteria; kingdom Pseudomonadati; phylum Bacteroidota; class Sphingobacteriia; order Sphingobacteriales; family Sphingobacteriaceae; genus Mucilaginibacter; species Mucilaginibacter sp. Mucisp73. The sequence goes on from NZ_CP168507.1 coordinate 2,358,514, forward strand.
AATTTATGAAAGACAAGCCTGTTTCAGAACGTGAAATAGGTACTCAGATACTTAAGGAAGTTATCGATTATTGCGAGTCGTCGGTTTGTCGCCGTAAACAATTATTGCATTATTTTGGCGAAAACTTTAATGAAGCAGGCTGTAATAACATGTGCGATAATTGCTGTACCCATAAAGAACATTTTGATGGGGAGGAGCACCTGCACAGGGCATTAAGTTTGATTAAGCATATTGGCGAAAAGTTTGACGACCACCATATCCTCAGCATATTAATGGGTGAGGAAAATGCTCAGATCAAAAATTATGAGCATGATCAGCTTGACTATTACGGCTCGGGCAAAGAACAAGGTAAAAATCTTTGGAACTCGCTTTTAAGGCAGGCGTTACTCAACAATTACATTTCAAAAGACATTGATCAATACGGGCTTTTAAGGCTCACCAAAAGTGGCATTGGCTTTATTGAGAATCCGCACAGTATCCGTTTTGTTTTGAATAAGGTAATGGAGGCTGCTGACGATGACAACGATGACGACGGACCAAAACAAAGTGGTGGTGCACTTGATACCCAGTTGCTGCAAATGCTTAAAGAGCTGCGTAAAAAGCTGGCCAAACAAAAAGGATTGCCACCGTTTGTAATATTCCAGGATCCTTCGTTAGAAGAGATGTGCACCCATTATCCGATCAACACCGAAGAGCTTAAACAAATTTCGGGTGTTGGTGCAGGCAAGGCGCTGAAATTTGGTAAACCTTTTACGGATTTGATCCAGAAATATGTAGAGGATAACGATATTGACCGGCCAATTGATATGGTGATCAAGAGTGCTGCCAATAAATCGGCGCTTAAAGTGTTCATTATCCAAAATATCGACAGGCATTTAAACCTTGATGATATTGCTGCTTCAAAAGGTCTTACTTATGAGGAGATCCTGAAAGAAGTTGAAACTATCGTTAATTCAGGAACCAAGCTCAATCTGAATTACTATATTGATGAGGTGATTGACGAAGATAAGCAGGAAGAAGTATTTGATTATTTCCGCACTGCAGAAGCCGACTCCATTGATGAAGCCTTAGCCGAACTGGGCAGTGATGATTACACCCGTGAAGAGGTGCAGTTAATGCGTATCAAATTCATGTCGGAGTTGGGGAATTAGTTGCTGAAAGGTTCTGATAAAGAAAGCCTTTAGATTCAATTCTAAAGGCTTTTTGCTTTTCCCCTGATTACTGCTGTTGGCTTTAATTTTATTTAGTTATGATCATAAATTCCGTACGCCTGTTCTTTGCCCTGTCTTCCTCTGTTGTATTGGATGCTATCGGTTGCGTTTCACCGTATCCTTTGTAAACAAGGCGGGTAGGGGCAATTCCTTTCGACACGAGATATTGATAAACAGACTTTGCCCTGTTTTCAGATAAGGTTTGGTTACCCTGGTGATTACCTGTATTATCTGTATGGCCTGAGATCTCAATACGGGTAGTTGAGTTTACCCCTAAAAATTCAATGAGCTTGGCAAGTTCGGCTTTTGATTCCTTTTCAAGGTCAAACTTATTAGTATCGAAGAAAATATTTTTAAGGATTACCTTATTGCCAATTTCAATGGGTGATAACAGTGCCACAATGTTAAACGGGCTTTTAATCTTATAATTTTTAAGCGAAAAGTTTTCGGAATAAAACAGATATCCGCTTTTTGAAATATTAAGCGCATAGTTTTTGCCCGACGTTAGTGTGGCTAAAAAGTCCCCCTGTTCATCGTCACTGTAATCCTGGTAAACCGGCAAATTACTTTCCAGGTCAATAATCTCAATAGCAGCTTCAAGGGGGGCTTTCGTCTTTACGTCTTTAACAAAACCTTTAACATAAGTTACTAAATGGGGCCGCAACTTTACAGGCAGCTCGAACTTATAAATATCATAACCGCCCAAACCCTTTAAATTATCCGATGAAAAGAAAGCATAATCTCCGGCGGCAGTTAATGATAAGCCGCCCTCATCACCACTGGTATTGATAGGATATCCAAGGTTTTCGGGTTTTTGCCATTTACCGTCTTTATCCATGCGGCTAACAAACAGGTCCTTGCTGCCTAAACCCGGCCAGCCATCGCTGCTAAAATAAAGTGTACTGTCATCAGGGTGAATAAACGGTGATAATTCATTGTAGGGGGTATTAATATTGGGGCCCAGGTTTTCAGGTTCGCCCCAGCCTTTTTCACCCAGCCTACTTTTCCAAATGTCATATCCGCCATAACCGCCTTTACGGTTGCTTACAAAATAAAGCGTGCGGCCATCGGCATTTATCGAGGGTTGAGATTCCCAGCCCGACGTATTTACCGGTGGGTTCAGGTCAACAGGTTTCCCCCAGTCATTTCCCCGTTTTTGAGCGATATAAATATCACAACGGCCCAAACCGTCGGGGCGATTGCATCCCGTGAAAAACAGGTATTTACCATCCTGCGATATGGATTGCGCACCTTCGTTATATTTTTCAGTATTAATTTGGTTGCTTAAATAAGTGGCAGTATTCCACTTGCCATTTATCATTTCGCTTTTATAAAAATCTTCGTTGTTATTGATCTTTCGGGTAAATATCAACGTGCCTTCGTCGGCTGTAGCAACCGGGAGGTACTCGTCATTGGCAGTGTTTATTTCAGGGCCGATATTTATAGGTTTAAATGGCACAGGATGTGTCATCGCCTGGATGCTGAATTTGGCATCGGCAAGCAGTTTTTTTGCGTAGGTATTGTTTTGAGGGCTGATATCAGGGTAAGTAAGGTATTTTTCGAGATGTTGCTGAGCCTGTGCGTAGCTTGCATCGTGGATTTCCATTTCAGCGGCTTTGAGGTACACCCCCCGGTTAAATTCCGGACTAAGTGAAATTACTTTAGCGTATTGCTCAACAGCTGGCTTGTACATGCGCTTCATTCGGTACAGGTCGGCGAGTAATAACCGCGCTTCTATAAACTTTGAATCTTCGCTAATAGCTTTAAGCGAGTTTTGAATCGCCTCATCATAAAGATGTTCATCAAGCTTTTGATAAGCGGTAGCAAAATATTTTACAGCTTCTTTATTGGATGACGAATACCGGGTTTGCTGCTGGGCGCCAAGCAAAGCAGGTAAACACAATGCAAGCACCAATAATACTGCAATTTTCATTTGTAACTTAGGATAATTAATACCGTAAGTTACAAAGATTATGGAATATTCAGATACTTATGTGTTTGTAGTGAAATTTCCCACTGCGGGTTTTCTTTTACATAATCCACAATCAGCGGGGTCATTTCTTTGGATTTTGACCATTCGGGCTGCAGGTAAAGCTTACAGTCGGGCGATACCATTTTGGCGTGATATTCGGCCCATTCAAAATCGGATTTATTGAAAACGATCACTTTTAACTCGTGGGCACATTCGGCCACGTTTGGCGTAGGCGCTTTGAATTTTTTGGGTGAAAGGCAAATCCAGTCCCAATCGCCTGAAAGCGGATACGCACCTGAAGTTTCAATAAATGTTTTTATTCCCTTTTCGTGCAGGTTGTGGGTCAAATAATCAAGGTTGTAAATAAGCGGCTCGCCGCCGGTAACCACAACAGCTTTTGCAGGATGAAGGGCGGCGTTGCTCACAATTGTATCAGCCGCGGTAAGGGGATGCAACTCGGCATCCCAACTTTCTTTAACATCACACCAATGGCAACCTACATCACAGCCGCCAAGGCGAATAAAATATGCGGCTTTGCCCGTATTGTACCCTTCCCCCTGTATCGTATAAAACTCTTCCATTAAAGGAAGCAGCGTGCCGTCGTCTGGTATTTGGTGTGCCATAGTTATTTGAGGGTGCAAAGGTACTGAAATATAGGCGAAAGCTAAAAGGTGAAAGCCAAAAGGTTACACTAATATGGAAGTACCTTAATAAGGCGAAAGGTAAAAGGCCAAAGGTGAAAGGTCTTGGCTTTATCATCAAAGTACATTATAAAAAAAATAAAAGTACACGCTAAAATACCTTTTGCCTTTCACCTTTATCCTTTTGCCTTTTTTTATTTTCATTTATAATTGTTATAATTACTTTAATTTTAAGATAACCAATTAAATCCCTTTTCGTAAAATGCAATAACTGTATCGTTAACGCTTAATTTATATCCGGAGATGAAAAAGCTTTACCTTCCTTTATTTTTAATGGCAGTGCTTTGTTTTAGTTCATGTGTAGATATTGAAGAGCATTACGATTTTAAAAGCGACGGAACCTGTAAAGTTGCCTACGCCTTTGATATGAGTAGGGCAGTATCGGTATTGGTTAATTTGATGTCTGATTCGGTTAAGGAAACGCCTCAATTTAGTTTGGTTAAGGACACTACGCTTAACTTTTATAGTGCTATACCCGACAGTGCGCAGCAGAAACTAAAAACTGAAGAAGTTGAAATGGCCAAAAGCAGTGAGCTAACGGTGAATATGAACCTTAAAAAGAGTGTTATGAAAGTAACACTTAATCATACCGCCAAAAATGCAGCAGACCTGCAATATTATTTGCAAAATGTATCAAAAATTGCACTTAATACCCAGATAAGCGCTATCACCACCACCGATAAAACGAATAAGCCATTCGATGCGCGGCAAATGGTAGGAGGGCAGGACTACTACTCGTATGATATAACTCCTCATAAATTTTACCGCATCATTGATAAAGCTAAGTTTAACGCTTTTTTAAAGAAAACTCAGGCTACTTTTATGATGGCAAAGGCGATGCTGATCGACATGCCCTATAAGGTGATCCTGAGATTTGCTCACCCGGTAAAGAAGATCAATAATTCAAAGGCAATGCTCTCGGCCGACAGGAGGGAAGTTACGCTTGTTACCAGCATGGACGAGGTAATTAAAAATCCAAATGTGATGAATCTGAAAATTGATTTTTAAAATCGGTTGGCTCAATAAGATTCAGAAATGTTAGCGTAATGTTAGATTTTGAAATTTGCAGTGCATAACTTGTACTCATGAAATCTGACCTTGACCAAGTTATCGAATATTTTGAAGGTGAAAAACTTGCTCTTACATCTTCAATAAATAATTATCTTTTAGAAAAAGATTATCTGTATGCTCACTATCAACAGGAGGAGTTGTGGCGAATTGACAGGCAATTATCTCATTTGCATTATTTAAAGGATCCATTATATTTTAAAAAGCAAGAACTTGAAAGATTGAGGGACATGTTTAACAAATTTCCTGAGGATGACCGTGTAAGGTTCAGCTTCGGACGTAGAATAACTGAAAAGGAAGGTGAGATAAAAATAAGTGAGTCGAAAAGGTATTATTTTAATGATACTCAAGTACTTGACGATGCTTTATTTAATTTATACGAAGGGAAGTTTAAGAAATTCAAGCTCTGTCTAAATAAGCCAAGCGATCTATATATGTATTTTGAATTGAGTGCTGGAAACATGCTAAATATTTTCATGAGTTCGCAAGAGATAATGGAAATGTATGGATATGATAAAGAGAATTATGATGACGAAGACAACGAACGGGAGCTTTTTATCTTAAAAAAGATGGGATTTGAAAAAGTGGGCGAGTCAGAGTGGATCGTTTATTTTTTTGATATGAATGATTTTAAGGATGCTACGGCAGTGAAAATATTATTATCGCGTATCGCATATGAGGTTTTTGGTTTATTACAAGGAAGCGAGTATCTCCAAGCTTCGCTCGAATATATTTCATAAGCTGGTCAAATGAAGTGGCATAAAATTGAACTAAGTTCGGATATCAGCAACCCATTTATAAAAAAGGCTAAGGCAGGCAGCAAGAATATTTGCCTCGTAAATTTTGAAAGTAAGCTTTATGCAGTATCGGCTAAATGTCCTCATGCCGGAGCTGATTTAAGCGAAGGCCTGTGCGTGAGGAAGCTGATAGTTTGTCCATATCATCGCCATACTTATAATCTTGAAACAGGAAAAGGTGGCGAAGGGCAAAATGATTTTATTGAAACTTATCCTGTGGAAGTAAGGGACGATGGTGTGTACGTAGGTATAAACACGCTTTGGGACAAGCTGAAGTCTGGGTTTAAGTAAATGGTTGATTAAGTGAATAATTAATTCTATAAACTAAAACTATTCACCTAATCAACCCAATAAACTACTTACTATTTATAAACCTCTTTATTAGCCGAAGCTAATGTGTTTTTAAGCAAACCGACGATGGTCATCAAGCCTACGCCGCCCGGTACAGGGGTAATCCATGATGATTTTGGTGCTACGTTTTCAAAATCAACATCGCCGTAAAGTTTAAAGCCCGATTTTGTTGTGGTTGAAGTTTCGCGGTTCATGCCCACATCAACAACTACTACACCATCTTTAACCATATCGGCCGTAATGAAATTCTTTTTACCGATAGCTACGATCAATATATCTGCATCAAGGGTGAATTTTTTGATATCGGGTGTGCGACTGTGGCAAATAGTAACTGTGCAGTTACCCGGCGTGGTGTTACGTGCCATCAGGATGCTCATTGGCGAACCCACGATATTACTGCGGCCAACAACCACGCAATGTTTACCGGCAGTTTCAATGCCGTATTCTTTAAGCATTAAGGTAATGCCATAAGGAGTTGCCGGTATAAACGATGATAAATTACGCTGCATACGGCCCAGATTAACCGGGTGAAAGCCATCAACATCTTTACGATGATCTATACGCTCGGTTACTTTTTCAGGATCGATATGTTTTGGTAGCGGAAGTTGTACGATAATGCCGTCGATATCAGAATCAGCATTAAGCTCTTCAACTTTTTTTAGCAACTCTTCTTCAGTAACATTGTCTTCATAACGCACCAGCGATGATTTGAAGCCAACTTTTTCGCAGTTCTTCATTTTGCTGGCTACATAAGTTTCACTGCCACCATCGTGACCAACCAATACTGCCACCAGGTGAGGCTTCCTGCCGGTTTTTGCTAATATTTTAGCTGCTTCTTCAGCTATTTCAACCTTAAGTTTTTCTGAAACGTATTTTCCGTCTAAAAGCTGCATTATTAAATGTGTTTAACCAAGTGATCAGGCAACGGAGACAAACTTAAATTTACCGGCTCTGATTTTACTCGTACTTTTATAAAAGGCCTGTTATCCAGGGATAGTTTTAATGTGTGATTTTGATTTATCTTGTTAATGATACTTTCAATAGTTTCTGTTTTATTGTTCAGGAGCATTTCAAATATAATTTTATTTGAATCTGCGTCTTTATTGAAAGCATCAATGTAATATTTCGGTACGCCGGCATCGTACACAATCCATTTGCCATAAACAAAGTCTCCTAAATGAATATGTTTAACAAATCCGGTTGCTGTAAGATATGTAACTAACCTGTACAGAATATATTAATTTATTCACTCTCGCTCCCCTTCAAAGGAATTAAGAGATTAATCCAACTTCAAAACTGCCATGAACGCCGACTGCGGTATCTCTACGTTACCAACCTGGCGCATGCGTTTTTTACCTTGCTTCTGTTTCTCCAACAGTTTACGTTTACGAGAGATATCACCACCATAACATTTGGCGGTTACGTCTTTACGTAAGGCTTTCACCGTTTCGCGGGCAATGATCTTGGCGCCGATAGACGCCTGGATAATGATCTCGAACTGTTGACGTGGTAAAAGCTCTTTTAATTTCTCGCAGATCTTTTTGCCGAAGTCGTATGAGTTGCCACGGAAAATCAACGATGAAAGGGCGTCAACCGGCTCGCTGTTTAGGCGAATGTCGAGTTTAACTAAATCTGACTGGCGATAACCTATCTGGTGATAATCAAATGAAGCATATCCTTTTGAAATGGTTTTTAACTTGTCGTAAAAGTCAAATACAATTTCGCCCATTGGCATCTCGAAGATCAGCTCAACACGCTCCGATGTAAGATATGATTGATTAGTGATGGTGCCGCGTTTCTGAATACAAAGCGACATTACCGGGCCAACAAATTCCGATTTGGTGATGATAGTAGCCTTGATGTAAGGCTCTTCCACAAAATCAATTTTTGATGGATCCGGCAGATCTGAAGGGTTATTTACAGTGAACGAGTCGCCTTTTGTAGTATGGGCCAGGTATGACACGTTGGGCACGGTAGTGATCACTGTCATGTTAAACTCACGCTCCAAGCGCTCCTGGATGATTTCCATATGCAGCATGCCTAGGAAACCGCAACGGAAACCAAAGCCTAAAGCCGCTGATGATTCCGGTTCAAAAACCAACGATGCATCATTGAGCTGTAATTTAGCCATTGACTCACGAAGTTCTTCATAATCTTCGGTATCAACAGGATAAATACCTGCGAATACCATTGGTTTTACCTCTTCAAAACCTTGTATACCTTCTTCGCAAGGGCGGTCAACATGGGTAATGGTGTCACCAACCTTAACCTCTTTTGCTTCTTTTATACCAGAAATGATATAACCTACGTCGCCGGTTTTGATTACGTCTTTAGCTAACGGGCGTAATTTAAGTGTACCAACCTCATCGGCAAGATATTGCTTCTCGGTAGCTACGAATTTTACTTTATCGCCTTTGCGGATCTCGCCGTTTACAACTTTAAAATAAGCTATAATACCGCGGAACGAGTTAAAAACCGAATCAAAGATCAGGGCTTGCAGCGGAGCTTTAGGATCACCTACCGGGGCAGGCACACGTTCAACAATAGCGCGAAGAATATCATGTACGCCCATACCTGTTTTGCCCGATGCGGCGAGAATCTCCTCACGTTTGCAACCAATCAGGTCAACTATCTGGTCTTTTACCTCCTCGGGCATAGCGCCGGGAAGGTCCATTTTATTCAAGATGGGGATAATTTCCAGGTCGTTCTCTAAAGCGAGGTACAGGTTTGAAATGGTTTGCGCCTGGATACCCTGTGCAGCGTCAACTATTAATAAAGCGCCTTCACACGCTGCTATGGAACGGGATACTTCATAAGAAAAATCCACGTGTCCGGGTGTGTCAATCAGGTTGAGCACGTATTTTTGTCCGTCAAGCACATAATCCATTTGTATGGCATGGCTTTTTATGGTGATGCCGCGCTCGCGTTCCAGATCCATATCGTCAAGCAATTGTGCCTGGGATTCGCGCTGCGTTATGGTGTTAGTATACTCTAATAACCTATCAGCAAGTGTGCTTTTGCCGTGGTCGATGTGTGCTATGATACAAAAATTACGAATGTGCTCCATTGAACCGCAAAAATAGCTTTTTAGGATGATAATTTGGTATTGAGTTTTTAATTGGCTTTTTATTTCTTTAACACTATAGTAACTCAAATAAACAAGCGGTTAAATTAAAGCAAAAATGAAAGAATACGCCATACCAGATAGTGTTTTCCTTTACCTTAACATAGCCGAGAAATAAAGCGAATGGGATTAACCAGAACAAGGAAACGAAGTTGAGGTGAATAATACCAAACAAGAAAGCTGAAATGAAAACAGCCTGCCCGGTATCGGCAATATTTAACAACGATTGCAGCAGATATCCCCGAAAGCCAAGTTCTTCAAACAAAGCCGGAGTTATCGCAGTGAAAAATATAATCAAATAGGCAGCGCCAGGCATGCCGGCAAAAATGGAGTAATAGTAATAGTCTCGCGAGAAGATGATAATATTGATCCAACTTGAAATGTAATGGATCAGCAGGTTGCTGGCCATTGCAATCGATCCATAAGCAGCTAACTTTTGCCATGAAAATGAAGGCCAGCGGAGCTGTTTTTTATAATCATTCCAGTTATAGGTAAAAAACAATACCGCGGTTCCGGCACCGATAATTTCAACTACCAGGAACCAGCCAACTGTTTTAAAGTAGTCAACAAACGACGACAATGCACATACCACGATGTAAATCCCATAAAACAAAGCAGCTTGCTTAAGCAATTGCCAGTTATGGGCGGTCTCATCGGTTGCCGTATCCTCTTGCCGGTAGCCGCAGTTGCTGCAAAACTTTACGTTGACGGCGTTTGATGCACCACATTGTATGCAATGTACTGCTTCTGTTGCTTGGTGTTGTTCGGACAGCAAAAGACTAAGCTATATGTTTTTCTTTCCTGATTTTTTCTATTTCCATTGCCGATTTAATGCCTTTGATCATATAGCCAATAATCACTATTTTTATGATGATACCCCTGGCAATAGATATAGGATCAACTATGGCGTTTAACAACTGGACAATCACATACAGCGACAAGCCTGATATGAGACAGGCTAAGGGTTTCTTTTTGCTGTAAGCGCCCAAAACCAAGAACATAGCCGCCATTATTAAATCGGTTATGACTACAGCTACTACATCTTCTTCATCTTTATGCATGAAAAAATAAACCAGGCCGCTCAAAATAAAAACTCCTGCCAGGTAATATAATGTTGTACCCGCCTGTTTAAGCGTTTTATTATAGGTAAACATGTCTATTTCTTCAACCTGCCGTTCTGAAATAAATATGTTTTGTTCGGCTTCAGTCCCCTTTAGCGGATAGCCACATTGGGTGCAAAAGGTGTCTTCGGGCTTTGCTTGCGTGTTGCAGTGTGCGCAGTTTTCTGTTAATTGAACAGCTGCAGGAATTTGATTCTCCATTTAATTTTGTGATAAGGACTTAAAAATATTACACGAATATAATTATTGCAATTTAATTGTCTGCTAAAACAAATAATTTAGCCTGGTAAGATTTGATGATTTTATTATCGCCTATGTTTAAAAACTTCATCCCCGATATTTTATTAAGTTATATTCAAAGTAAACTCAATATCAAAATCATTAATGTTAATGCAGTGAGCGGTGGTGATATAAACGATGTCTACCATTTGCAATGCGACGATCACAGTTATTTATTGAAAGTAAATGACAGGTATAAATTCCCCAATATGTTTGTAAAAGAGCAGCAGGGGTTGAAGGCAATTCGCCAAACTAATGCAATTGCAGTTCCTGAGTTTGTTTTGCAGGGAGAGTTAGGCAATGATAGTTACCTTGTTTTAGAGTGGATAAATGTTGGTTCTGCTAATGCGCCTGCTTCTTCTAAGTTGGGAATGCAGCTTGCTCAAATGCATAAAAAAACCAATACCAGATTTGGTTTTTATGTTGACAATTATATGGGTTCGCTAATTCAAACTAATAATTGGTATGCTACGTGGAGCGATTTTTTTATTGAACAGCGGTTGCAGCCGATGGTTGAAATGGCGGTAGACAAAAAGGAACTCTCCCGGACCGATATTCACCAGTTTGATCAGCTTTATAAAAAGCTCCCAGGTTTATTTACAGAAGAACCACCCGCATTGCTGCACGGAGACCTTTGGGGAGGTAATTACTTGATTGATACCAGTGGCAAATCTTACCTGATCGATCCGGCGGTTAGTTATGGCAATCGTGAGTTTGATATTGCGATGACCACGCTTTTCGGTGGTTTTGACCGCGCTTTTTATGAGGCTTATAACCAGGAATTTCCGTTACTGCCTGGCTGGCAACAGCGTCTTAAACTTTGGAACCTTTATCCGCTGTTGGTTCACGTAAACCTGTTTGGCGGTATGTACGCCAACGAGGTAAGGGATAATCTTTCGACATTTATTTAGTTTGTGCCCTGTACAAAGACTGGTGTTTCGGTTACTTTAACAATAAGTTTCCCATTAACTGTTTTTAGGGTTGTTTTAACAACATTACCGGCACCTGTTTTTAGTGTATAAACATTTGCTTTAGCTGTACCAAGATTAAGTGTATATGTACCTGTACGTGCCTGATAATCAGGGATGGTTAATATGTACATGCTTTGTGATCCCGATAGATATTTATCAACCAGTGGATCGGCATTAATGGTACTTGTGTAGGTGTAGTTACCCATTAATTTTGATGTTTGCAATATAAAATCGGCAGCAGGTCTGCGTTTGCCATTTTCGGCTAAACCAGATGTAGCATATTGAACAGCAACATTAGGAGCATCGTCAAAAAGCTGGTAATAAAATACACGTTGTATACCATGCCTGATGTAAAGAAGCGAAGTTCTTAAAATCCAATCTGCCTGGGTGTTTTTCGATGTCTTTTGCCCTACATCTAAAGCTCTCTGATAGCTTCCCTTGTTTATATCGTAGCCAGACTCGGTTACCCAAACAGGGATTGGTTTAACAAAAGAATTTGCATACTGAACAAACGAATCAGCAATTTGCCCCGCCATCGACAATTCCGGCGGCAGGCCAAACGTGGCAGGCTGATGTGTTAAAATATTACCGTTATTGTTGTAATAGTGGTAGTTAATAATATCAAAACACAGATTGATACTGCCGTTGGCTCTGTAACCACGGTTGATGCGGCACCACTCTACCATTTTCTTTACAAAATTTATGTCGGCTGTAGCTAATCCACCCATTACCACTTTCATATTAGGATCAGCATTTTTTACACCGGCATTTTTTCCTAACTTCCCCTTGTTGCCATCATAAAAGGCCGACATGTTAGCTGCATACTCTTCAGCGGTTTGTTGTGTTGCTGATCCTTTCCACCATTTATCGCGCTCATTATCACACTCTACGTAAGTTATAAGGCCCATGCCCACTTTTACCTGGTTAGGCGAGTCATCTGCCCATCGCATGCTGGTGTCAACTTTTATCAATGCCCTGTTAATATTAGTATTATAACCATACCTGGCGGCAAATTGAAAGGCCATGTGCGCCTGGTCAATATAGCTTGCCGGATCAGCCTTACTTAAGCCATAAATAAGCGGCGCATTTTCAAGATCCCGCATATTGTTAGGATAAGTATTAACCAACCAGGGCGGACAATTTTTTATATCTGCTAAAACCAATATACCTTCCTGCTTGCAACGGCTATAAATGAGATCATAGTTCCAGTTGTCTTTATGAGTGGGGTTGAAGGTATAGCTGCCTTTAGTGCTTTCCATCCGGGCCCAGCCTAAATAATGCCTTACTGCACTGAATGACTTGATAAGGTTCATGTTGGTTTCGTAAATGGCTCCTTTTTGCTCCGGATTGGCGGGATCCTGCAAAAAATTCCATTCATACGCGTTTATGCCAAACATGTTTTTAAGCGGAATATTTGAACTCGTAGCTGAAATTGTGTGAATAGATCTGGTAGTTGTAATGCTTTCTGAGCTTTTTTGCAGCCGGCAGCGATTAAATGAAGAAGTAAATAACGATAACATTAACAGTATCTTATGGTTAATTAACAGCTTCATTCTTTGAGTGGTCTTTAGCGGGTAAAGTACAATTAATCCGGGCCGATAAAAAGACTTCTTCAATAAATTCCATCGTTTACAAACAACAATCGGCTAACTTTTTGTGAAGGCTTTCCAATAAAATTTAACTTATTATAAACTGGGATAATTTAGTTTTTAACGAATGGGTTACCGCGCAGGTTACGATTTATTGTTATTGTAAAGGGGAAAGGTTGTCCGGCTCGTTCAAATAAACAGTGCAAATAAAAAGCCCGGAACACGCCGGGCTTTAAAATATAAGTTTTAAGGTTTATTTCACTCTTACATAAGTTTCAATGATCTCATGATCAACCTTAAGGCTGTCTATCTTCTCAATTCCTTTTTGAGTTAGGGTGTCATTTTTCATAGTGAGCTTAAATTTGAAATCCCTGTTTTCCCAATCGCGGGCATCGCAATAAGCCAGGTGCTCGGTATAATCATCGCCGGATAGGGTATAAGTGCCCGCGCCCGATGAATAAACCGGTTTGGCTGTTTTGCCGTGTACCAGGTCATGCGTAAAGAAGGCGAAGTTAGTAGCGTTAAACATCTTAAACATTTCCTGATCTTTAGGAGGGGTGGTTACTGTAGTATCGCCCTTCATAATACTTTTGCTCGATATCAGGTGCCAGGTCCCGTCAAGCTTACCGGCCGGTTCGGTTGTTTCTGTAGTTGCCTTTGGCTGGTTACCGCATGAGCATAGGGCGAACAGTAAAAAAGATGCTAAGTAATAGGTTTTCATGGTGTTAATAAAGGTTATTGAGATACAATAATAACATAAAAAAAGCACCGGCTATCATATTTGCCGATGCTTTTTAAAATAATTTCAAAAGTTTATGTTATTCGCCGCGTTTAAGGCCAAATTTTTCAATTTTACTGTACAAGTGACTGCGTTGAATATCGATATCATCAGCAGTTTTTGACACATTCCAGTTGTTTTTCTCCAGCTTGAATTTGATGTATTCACGCTCGGCAAAGTCCTTATATTCCTGGAAGTTATTGAACTGATCAAAATCTGTTTGCGGGGCAGGGGCAGCTGTGCTGCCAGTGCCAACTGCTGCCGGTGCAGATGGGTTTGCAAACGCTCTAACATCGTTATCTGTAATAACTTTATCACTCAGGATGATTAAGCGCTCAACCATGTTGCGGAGTTCACGGATATTACCGGTCCATGGCAGGGCTTTAAGGGCCTCAAGTGCAGCATCAGAGATCTTTTTAACCGGCATGCCATATTCATTGCAAATCTCATCCAAAAAGCTTTGAGTTAACAGCGGGATGTCGTCTTTGCGTTCAATAAGCGGCGGTACGTGGATTAGTATTACACTTAGGCGGTGATACAAGTCCATACGGAAATTACCGGCTTCAATTTCTTTTAGCAGGTCCTTGTTGGTTGCCGCTACTACACGTACATCAACGTCAATTTCCTTTTCGCCGCCTACGCGCGTAATCTTATTTTCCTGTAAGGCACGCAAAACTTTAGCCTGGGCCGACTGGCTCATGTCACCTATCTCATCTAAAAATAGCGTTCCTCCATTTGCCGATTCAAACTTGCCAATACGTTGTTTGATGGCGGATGTAAATGAGCCTTTCTCGTGGCCAAACAACTCACTCTCAATTAATTCTGAAGGGATTGCAGCACAGTTTACCTCGATAATGGGTGCAGCCGAGCGATTTGATTTTTCGTGGAGCCAGCGTGCAACCAATTCCTTGCCACTTCCATTGGCGCCTGTAACCAATACACGGGCATCGGTTGGGGCCACCCGGTCAATAGTTTCTTTTATTTTGAGGATAGCCTGCGATTCGCCTAAAATGGGGCGTACTTTTGATACTTTACGTTTAAGTACCTTAGCTTCAACAACAAGGCTTCCCCTATCAAGCGCGTTACGAACGGTAATAAGCAGGCGGTTAAGGTCAGGTGGTTTTGAAATAAAGTCAAACGCGCCTTTTTTGCTGGCCTCAACAGCGGTTTCAACCGTTCCGTGGCCTGATATCATAATAAAAGGTAGATCGGGCTTAATGGCGAGGCCTTCGGTAAGTACCTCCATACCATCCATGCGGTTCATTTTAATGTCGCACAGTACCAGGTCATAGTCTTTTTTTTCAATTAACTGAAGGCCGTCAACGCCGTTATCTACATCTTCAACCTCGTAATCTTCATACTCTAAAATCTCGCGAAGCGTGTTACGAATAGACCGTTCATCATCAATTATTAAAATTTTAGCCATGTTTTGTAATTATGTACCGATATGTAATTGTTGTTTGCTAATATATGGGTTTGTATAGAAAAACAAACACTTTTAATGTGCTATAAAGGTTTAAGGCGGATAAATGTTTGCAGGGTTGTAAAAATTTATTAAAAATAAATTGGTGTAAATAAAGAAACCCCTCGCTTTACAGCAAGGGGTTATACAGCAGCAAACCTATAAGCCGGGTTCTGTTTTGCCTTGTTAAAGGGCAACTTCTATCATTTATCTGGCCCTGTTATCACTAACAGGTTTAAACAACCTACCCATCCTAACGATTAGCCGTTGGGCTAATACGGGAGCGAGCAACTCCGCTTTCAGGACCTATTTGGTTTTTCAACTCCTGAGGTTTACCGTCATATCCGGTCGCCCGGTTACGCCGTGAGCTCTTACCTCACGTTTTCACCCTTACCCACCTAAGCGGGCGGTATTTTCTCTGTGGCACTTTGCTGTCGCCGGCTGCCGGCGCCTTCCCGTTAGGAAGCAGGATGCTCTGTGTTGCCCGGACTTTCCTCCGCCAAACAAGCTGGCAGCGATAGAACGTTTTGCGGTTGTAAAGATAGGGAAATTAGTTTAGTTCATGGTTGATGGTTCATAGATCATAGCAAAAGCTTGTAGTTCATGGTTCATAGCTTAGGGTATTTATCATAAACTATGAACCATGATCATCATCTATGAACAAAAGCTATTGACAATTTTTCAAATCATCCTGAACCTGTTGCAATGTAACAGTTCCCATTTTATTACCAAAGGAATTGGTAACGTAAGTAAGCACTTTAGCAATTTCAAGAGGGGCTATATCATCAGGCTGCATTTGGTCGTCAAAAGAGCGGCCTGCTACGGTTATTTTTCCCTTAAGGCCATTTTTGATAAAGCAGGCAAGTTTTCTCTTATTATTTTTTAAATAAATTGAATCTGTTAATGGAGGAATAAGTGCCGATAAACCTTGTCCTTTATCGCCATGGCAATTTTGACAATGCTGCTGGTAAACAAGGCTCCCGCCCGAGTAATAGCGTTTAAATTCAATTTGATCATCGCTTTGGCATGATGCGCCAATTATGATCAACAAAATAGCTATAGCGCCTATTGCCTTTATCTTCATTTGGCAGCAATTTGGTCGGGTTCGGCTTTCAGGGTTTTGATATCGGCAATCAGTTTGGTTACTTCTGCCGGGTCTGTTCCTTCGTAAGTACCGCGAAGGCGTTTCTGTTTATCTATTAAAATAAAGAAGCCATCATGAATGTATTCGCCTTTGGGATTTTTTTCGGATACACTTTGCAGGTAGCTTTTGGCAATTTTATAAGTATCGCCTTTTTCACCATGCAGTAACCACCAGGTATTGCCCACAATCCCTAATTTATCCGCATAGCGTTTTAATACAGGCACGGTATCATATTTGGGATCGATGGTATGCGAAATGATCCTGAAGTTATTATCATTCTTAAACTCCTTGTATACATTAAGCATATTTCGGTGCATCACCGGGCAAATAGAAGGGCAGGTGGTGAAAAAAAAGTCGGCTACATAAATTTTTCCATCCAGGTTTTTCTGAGTGATGGTATCAGCATACTGGTTTACAAACTTGAAGGGTGGGATAGTGGCGTACTCAGTATCTGTTACTGTTTTGCCATTAACCGTTTTAGTTACCGGAGTTTTATAACCCAATATGGGAAGGGCGGTTTTAGTATTTGATTTGCAGGCATTGAAAAGCATTAATATCATAATGCCTATCCACAATTTCCTCATTTTTTTGCCGGTATTTGGGTTATATATTTAGTTGAGCCGGTAACAGCTACATTTATTTGCGTATCTATTTTGCTGATGAGCTTCTTTTGAGCTTCAAGATAGTCCATAATTTCCTGGTGTGATTTGCCTTTATTTTCCGCATCAAATTTATGCATCCAGTCGCTCATCGCATTATCGGCATCATCCACCAGTTTTAAATACACTTTTGCCGTGTCTTTATTGATATTTGGGGCATTGTTTTTTACAAGGCTATCCAGCAGCATCTTATTTTTCATCAATTGCTCGTCATTGGCCATTACTTTATCATGTACGGCAATTACCTGGTTCAAAAGATCTTTTTCCTGTTTTTTAGTGTCGGTACAACCCAATAGCAGGGCAACGCCCGCGGCTGCGAATAGATGTTTTTTCATGGTTTTTGATGCGTGATAAAACTTGGCAAATATGCTAAATGTTTAGCTGTTTAACACCCTTAAATAATAACTATAGTCTGTAACAGGTAAAGTTTTTGTACCTGCAAACTTTAGCTGCTGCCCAATTTGAGCCCTGGTATGTGTACCATGGTTAAGTACCTGCGTAATAATATCGCTAATTTGGTTTTCAAAATAGTCGCCGGTAAAGCTATGATACGGAATTATCTTATTCAGATCTTCCTCATTGATTTCGTTTAAAAATGTGACCCATGCTTCATAACGCTCCGGTACCTGTTTTTTGCATTGCTCAATTGTAACATTTTCGGGCCATGTGTTAGGCAGAGAAGAATGGATAAGTTTGCATCTTTCGAGCCATACCTGTTCGGCGGCCAGCAGATGTCCCATCAGTTTAAGCGTTACCTCCGGCGAACCGTTTGCTTCCATTGTCTGTATCAACTGCTGATTGGCAAACAGGTTATAACCAAACATTTTTATAAAGTGTGTTTTCATAGTGTTTGTAAATTAATGGCTAATGTATTAAAGCAATTTTGTATATTTATGAAAATGCTGGTTAACAATTAAATAACATAGTTGTCACATTCAGCAAACATCTGCTTGTTACCTTTATTATTATAGTTAAATAACATAAGGGCATGAAATTCATTATCGATATTTCGAAACTGCTGATCAATTTCCGTCAGTGGATGATGCTTAAAAGTATGCGTTCGTCGTTCATACATTAAGTTATCACTTATAATTCTTCATTTATAAATATAATTGCACTTTTGGGCTTGTAGCTCAAATTAATGGAACTTACTGACCGGGAAATACATTTAAGCAAAGATCTTTTTGGTGCCGACTTTGAATGGGGCGTTTCAACTGCTGCTTTTCAGGTAGAAGGATCTCATGATGCCGATGGAAAAGGACTATCTGTGTGGGATGTTTTTACCACAAAAAAAGGAAAGATCCTGAATGGCGACCATGCACAAACCGCTTGCGATTTTTATAATTTGTATGAGCGTGATATCGACCTCATAAAAGAACTTAATATCCCCAATTTTCGTTTTTCTATATCCTGGACCCGTATTTTGCCCGAAGGCACCGGGAAAATTAACCAGGCCGGCATTGATTATTATAACCGGGTAATTAACTACTGCCTTAAGCAAGGCGTTGAACCCTGGTTAACTGTTTATCACTGGGACCTTCCGCATGTGCTTGAAGTTAAAGGCGGCTGGACAAATCGTGAAGCAATAACCTGGTTTAGTGAGTTTATCACTATTTGTGCTCAAAACTTTGGCGATAGGGTAAAACATTGGATGGTAATGAACGAGCCCGTAGTTTTTACGGGAGCCGGCTATTTTTTCGGCATCCATGCGCCGGGACGCAGTGGTATGAAAAACTTTGTACCCGCCATACATCACGTTACCATGAGTATTGCTGAAGGTGGCAGGATCCTGCGAAAATTGCTGCCTTCAACAACGCAAATAGGTACCACATTTTCGTGTTCGCAAATAGAGCCTTATACCGATAAGCCCAGGGATATAGCTGCCGCCGTTCGTGCCGACGCGCTGATCAATCGTCTATATATTGAACCTTTGTTGGGCATGGGTTACCCAATAAAAGACCTGCCTGCGCTTAAAGACCTGAAAAAGTATTTTTACCCCGGCGACGAGGATAAGCTGAGATTTGATTTTGATTTTATCGGCATACAGAATTACACCCGCGAAATTGTAAAATATTCGTTTTTTACGCCCTATATCAAAGCAAGTATGGTCAAAGCCGAAAAGAGGGGCGTTGATCTTACAGCTATGCGCTGGGAGGTTTACCCGCCTTCTATTTACCATATGATCAAAAAATATGATGCATATCCTAATGTTAAAAAGATTATCGTTACGGAAAATGGATCAGCTTTTCCCGACGAGGTTACTGATGGTGAAGTAAATGACCCCAAAAGATTAAAATATTTAAAGGATTACATAGCACAGGTGTTAAAGTCAAAAAATGAAGGCTGTAAGGTTAATGGCTATTTTGTGTGGACTCTCACCGACAATTTTGAATGGGCCGAAGGTTATCATCCGCGTTTTGGGCTGATCCATGTTGATCATGCAACCCAGCAGCGCACGGTTAAAGCATCTGGCAGGTGGTATGCTGAATTTCTGAAATAAGCTGTTAGTTTTTAGGGAGTGTGAAATTAAAGGAAGTGCCATTTTCAGTATCGCTCTCAAACCAGATCCGGCCGTTATGATCTTCAATAATTTGCTTACAGATGGAAAGACCAAGGCCAAATGATTTTTCGCCCGCAGTTCCGGGGCGTTTGGCATCTGTAAACATGTTAAACACCTGGTTTTTTAGCTTTTCGGGAATCCCTATACCGTGATCTTTTACTGAAATCTGGATTTCGTTTTCCAAATCAATGGCCATAACTAAAATAGCCGATCCTTCCGGACTGAATTTAATAGCATTACTGATCAGATTGCTGATCACCCGCCATATTTTTTCACGGCTAATGTAAATTTCGAGTGGTGAATTTAACAGGAAAGTATTGATAATCTGCTGCTTTTCAGCGGCCTTAAAACGCATCAACTCAACACTATTGCTCAATAAGGAATTAACTTCAACCGCTTCTTTATGTAATATAGCCGAAGCGGATTCAGTGGCTTCCAGAATTTCATTGATTAGTTCAATGGAGTTAAATGAAGTTTCCCGGATAATATTTAGCAGCTCTTTTTGTTCGTCGCTGTAATTTTCCTCTGTCATTACACTGGTAAGCGAGGCTATTCCGCCTATAGGGTTGCGCAGATCATGTGCAACAGTACGTAAAATCCGGTCCTTTTCCTGGTTATTGAGTTTTAAATCACGGAGGGCGCTTTCAAGGTGGTGGTTTTGATGGTTTATCTGGCTGTTAAGGCTTCCAAGTGTTTTAATGTTCTTTTTTGATTTTTGCCAGTTTAAAAATACCAGGGAAATGATAATAATGAGCATCAGGGCAAAAACAACAGTTACCCTCAGATAAATATGCTGCAATTCATTGTTTTTTTTAAGGTTATTAAACTCGTTATCTTTTTCAAGGCTTTTAACCTGTTCTGCAACGTCGGCTTCTTTTAGTTTTTTGTTTTCATTTACTATGATGTCCTTAAGCTCATCGTATTGCTTATAGTGCGTCATAGCCTGCTGATGATCATTCTGCTTCTCGAAATATTTTGACATCAATAAGTGCCAGTTTTGTTTGGTTTCCCGACTTTGAACACTATCAAACTGGAGGCTGATAATATTGAGGAGGTTTAATAAAGAGTCATTTAAGTTTTGCCGATCGTATATAGATGCAAGTTTTAATTCGGAGTGTTGAGCGTCATTATTATCGTTTCCTTTGCGCAGATTGATAGCTATACTTTTTCTAAGCAGGCTTTTAGCCTTGTTATAATCTTTTTGCCTGATACTTATATCAGCCATATTGCCATATACAACGCCCTTGGATACTTCCCCCATTTGGGGCCTGTCTTTAAACCTTGCTGTGTTATCATTAATGTAATCAAGGGCCTTGTTGTAAAAATACATGGCACTATCATTCATCAACATTTTACTGTAGCTTAAACCTATATTATTCAATAATTCCTGCCTGCGATAAAAATAATTGAAGTTCCCTTCGCATGACCTGGTTTCATCAAAGCTTTCCTTAAAATATTCTGCGGCCCGGCTGTAATGTTCCTGCTTATACAGGATCATGCCCATACGATAGCTATAATCACCCATGGTACATTCATCAAGGTTATTATTGGCAATTACTTTCCCTTCGTAAAAATAACTGTAAGCTTCGTTGTAACGATGTTCGTCAAATAACACGTCTCCTTTGGCAAGATGAGCCTGTCCATATTCACTGGTAAATTTTAGCTTCTTCTCCGGCGTGTCGAAAACATTGAGCATGCTGTCGGCGTACAGCAAAGCCATTTTTCGATCGGCCTTTATATGCGAAGCATAATTGTAGATAAAATAATAGTAATTATAAACTTGTTTGAAGCTAAGGTTGCTTGAATGACGGAAAGCTGAATCAAGATAATTTACTGCTGCTTTATGATGCCCATTATCATACATTATAGTTGCAGTGTCAACGGCTTTATTATATGCTGAAGACGAAAGAAAGCCCTTTGACTGTTGCCCGCATGAAGTGGTTATCAGCAAAAAGCAAACAAAAAGCAAACAACCCTGTATATTACCGGTTAGCCATATTTGCCTGAAGCTTTTGTATATAAACATCAATATTAAATTATGCGAGGTTTAGAGTTGATTGTAAAACAAGGGTAATCTATAAAAAAAATAAAAATGACCAGGCTGTTTTACCAATTTTTTTATCTATTTATCATCCGTTCAAAGTTTGGTTTGGAATAACTGATATATTAAGATGCCTGGGCCGGAAGATAGACATAAAAACTTGAACCATTATTTGATTCACTTTTTAGCCAGATCCTGCCGCTATGTTTTTCAACTATTTGACGGCAGATGGAAAGCCCGAGGCCAAATGATTTTTCGCCGTCGGTGCCAGGCCGTTTAGCTTCGGTAAACATATTAAACACCTGTTGCTGTAATTTATCAGGAATACCTATACCGTAATCTTTAACACATATTTCAACGCCTTGATGTTTTTGGTTTACAATTACATAAATAACGGCACCTTTGGAACTAAACTTTATGGCATTACTGATAAGGTTGCTGATAACCCGCCATATTTTTTCCCTGTTTATCAATATTTCAGTAGGTGTATCCAATAAGCTAAGCATGATATCCTGGTCTTTTTCGGCCGCCTTAAACCGCAGCAGATCAACACTTTTATTAATGAGGCTGTTAATTTCAACCCATTCTTTATTAAAAGTCATATTGGCAGTATTTGCCGCCTCTAAAATTTCATTAATGAGTTCGAGGGAATTATAGGAAGTTTCTTTTATGAGGTTGATCAGGTCTGTTTGTTCTTCATCACGTGCATCATCAACCATTGAGGCCGATAACGATGCTATTCCTCCGAGCGGATTGCGGAGGTCATGTGCTACAGCCCGTAGAATTCGGTCTTTTTCCCGGCTACCCCGGTTTACTTCTTCAAGTGTGTTTTCTAATTCCGTTTTTTGCAGCTTAATTTGGTCATTTAGTGTTTTTATAGCTACGATATCTCTTTTTGACCTTTTAAGGTTACGAAAAACAAGGAAGATAATGATCACTGCCATCACTGAAAAAAGCACAGCAAGGTAAATGTATATCAATTGCAGTTTATTGTGGCTTTTAAGGTCTTCTATCTGATTTTCTTTATCAAAATTGGCCTGTTGTTGATTAATATCCGTCCGTTTTAACGATGAGGTCCTTTTTGTTGCCGAATCTTTTAATAATGAATAGTTTTTTAAATACAACAAGCTATTCTGGTAATCTTTTTTTTGCAGGTAATAAGTACTCATTAATCCATTCCAGTTGGTTTCAGCGTCATCATTTTTGATAGTATCGAGCTGGGCGCGGAGCCTTTTCAGCAGTTCAAAAAGGTCGTTTGGTTTATTGGTTATTAAATATAGCCGGGCAAGTTTTATTTCGGTTAATTCGGCATCGCGGTTGTCATAACCTTGTTTTAAATTAATGGCGATACTTTTTTTCAGTAATTCGTGTGCCTGGTTATAATTATGGGTTAATAAAGCCAGATCGCCCTGGTTGCCGTATACCACACCTCTTGCAACTTCAAGCAGGTTTGCTCTTTCGGCAAACCTGGAACTATTTTCATTGATATAAACAAGCGCTTTATTTAAATAAAAGCTTGAGCTGTCAATATCGCCACTGTTTTTATAGCTCTCGCCAATATTATCCAAAAGTTCTTGTCGCTGGTAAAAGGCGCGAAAATCATCGGTATAGGCATAGCTTTGCCTGTGGCTGATCTTGAAATAATTGGCCGCTTCTCTAAAATGCCCTTGTTTAAACATGATCATCCCCATCCGGTAGGTGTATTCGGCCAGGATGGCATCGTCAATGGCGTTTTTGCCGATAGAGTAACCCTTGTAAAAATACCTGTAAGCCTGATCATACCTTACCAGGGCTGAATAGGTGTCCCCGGTAGCGAAATCAGCTTCGGCAGTTAATTTAATATGCTGATCCGGGGTAACACTTTCGGTAGCCACAGCCCGCATCGTGTCAGCATAAAGCATGGCTTTTTTAGGGTCATGCAGCCCTTTTAAATTGTAAAGAAAATGGAAAGCATAAAAACGGAACCTGTCGCTTACAAACGGGTTTTTTATGGTACGGTAAGCTGAGTCAAGGTATTGAATGCCCTTGTGTGGTTGAGACCTTTCGCCATTATACAGGTTTACCGTATCAAATAGTGTTTTAAACTGCCTGGAGTAACCACCCGTATCATTGATGCTATTTTGGCAGGAATTAAATACCAATAAAAAAGCCAGGGCCAGCCAAATTAAATGGTTGACCAGCAGTTTGTTTAAACTAACTGGGCTATCAAGGGTTGACAACATTAAGTGGTTACACAACAAATATAACGCTCATAATTATAATGAGCAATATTTATGCGCATGAATAACACCGGCGCTGCTAAAAGTCAAGGTATATTGATTATCCATTACTTAAAAGCATCGAGTCCGGTAACATCCATACCGGTAATAAGGAGGTGGATATCATGCGTACCTTCATAAGTTATTACCGATTCAAGGTTCATCATGTGCCGCATAATAGGATACTCGCCGGTAATGCCCATACCGCCGAGCATTTGCCGGGCTTCACGGGCTATAGTAATGGCCGTTTCAACGCTGTTTCGCTTAGCCATTGATATTTGGGCAGGAGTAGCCCTGTTTTCGTTTTTAAGTACCCCAAGGCGCCAAACTAATAGCTGCCCTTTGGTAATTTCAGTTATCATTTCGGCCAGTTTTTTTTGCTGAAGCTGAAACCCGGCTATCGGCCGGCCAAACTGCTCACGTTCTTTGGTGTAACGGAGGGCTGTGTCGTAACAATCCATCGCGGCGCCTAACGCACCCCAGGCAATGCCATAACGTGCCTGGTTTAAACAACCCAAGGGGCCTTTTATACCAGCTACGTTGGGCAGCAGGTTCTCTTTTGGGACTTTAACATGATCAAAAACAAGCTCACCTGTTGCCGATGCCCTTAACGACCATTTATTATGAGTTGTAGGTGTGGTGAAACCTTCCATGCCGCGCTCAACTATCAGCCCGCGAATTTTACCAGCTTCATCCTTAGCCCAAACAACTGCAATATCAGCAAAAGGCGAATTGGAGATCCACATTTTAGCGCCGTTAAGGATATAATGGTCGCCGGCATCTTTAATGTTGGTGGTCATACCGCCAGGGTTTGAGCCATGATCGGGTTCTGTAAGGCCAAAGCAACCCATTAATTCGCCGCTTGCCAGCTTAGGCAGATATTTTTTGCGCTGTTCTTCACTGCCGTAGGCATAAATAGGATACATCACCAGCGAACCCTGAACCGATGCTGTTGAACGGATGCCCGAATCGCCCCGCTCTAATTCCTGCATGATAATGCCGTAAGCAGTATAATCTAAGCCCGCTCCGCCATATTCTACCGGTATGGTAGGCCCAAAAGCGCCTATTTCGGCAAGCCCTTTTAACAGTTGGGAAGGGAATTCAGCTTTTTGAGCGTACTCTTCAATAATGGGGCTCAATTCCTTCTTCACCCAATCACGAACTGATGAGCGGATCAGCTTATGCTCATCGGTTAGTAACTCATCTAATAAATAATAATCGGGGGCTTCGTACAGATCTGTTTTGGCCATAATATTATAGTTGGTGGGCAAATATAAAGCATTTATCGCCGGTAAAAGCAAGTCAAAAAGGCCGTTTTTTGATGTGTGAAGCCACTTTATGGTAAAAAGCAGGTTTAAACGGTTTAAAGCATGTTTTTGATTGCAAAATATTTTTTGAGGTGCTGGAAATCAGCTGAAATAAAAATATTTTGAAAAGTCTTTCTATAGAGAATGAGATTTAGAGAGGGCTTTTTTTTATTTTTGGCCATGATCAATATAGCCTTGCAGGGCGCGGAGTTTTTCGCGTACCATGGATTTTATCCCGAAGAACAAAAAATAGGTTGCCGTTTTTTAGTTGATGTGAATGTTGGTTTTGTGCCTCCCGGCGATTTGCTGGAAGATAATCTAAGTAAAACTGTTGATTATGAACGTGTGTATATTATAACATGCGAAGAGATGAAACAGCCACGTAAATTGATTGAAACCGTTGGCCAGGCAATTATCGATCGTATAAAAAAGAAATACCCGTTTGTTGAAAGTATTGAGGTTACCATTAAAAAACTTACTCCGCCCTTAAGCGGTAAGGTAGCGCATTCGGCTGTTATTATAAATTACAAGAAATCCTGATCATGGAATTCAATAAAATATCGGCTCAACTATTAGAGGCTATAACTGCAATAGTCGGCACCGGTAACGTTTTAACCGGCCATGAAAGCCTCGAAAAGTACAGTCATGACGAAACCGAGGATCTGGTTTATTATCCGGAAGCAGTAGCCCGCCCGCAAAGCCCCGAAGATGTTGCTGCATTGTTGAAAATCTGTAACGAAAACCGGGTTCCGGTAACACCGCGTGGAGCAGGTACTGGTTTAAGCGGTGGCGCCCTGCCGGTTAATGGCGGTTTGCTGATAGTCATGGAACGTTTTAATAAAATCCTTGAAATTGATGAACAAAACCTGCAGGCCACTGTCGAGCCCGGCGTTATAACCGAGGAGTTCATGAACGCAGTGGCTGCAAAAGGCTTGTTATACCCTGTTGACCCGGCCAGCAAAGGCAGTTGCTTTATTGGAGGCAACGTATCCCATGGTTCAGGCGGGCCGCGGGTTGTTAAATACGGTACCATCAGGGAGTATGTACTGAACTTACAGGTTGTTTTAACATCGGGCGAGATCATATGGACGGGTGCAAATACCCTTAAATATGCATCGGGTTATAATTTAACCCAATTGATGATTGGTTCGGAGGGCACTCTTGGCATTGTTACCAAAATTGTGGTAAAGCTTATTCCTGCTCCAACTTTAGATGCTTTGATGCTGGCATCATTCCCAACCAATGAATTGGCTTGCGCAGCTGTTTCGGCCATATTCAGGGCAGGGATCATCCCGTCTGCACTGGAATTTATGGAGCGAAGAGGAGTGGAGTGGGTTAAGGAGCATGATGATATTGCTTTTGATTTGCAGGATGGTATTGAAGCGTTTTTATTGATTGAAGTAGATGGTACCAACCAGGACGTGATTTTTACCGATTGCGAAAAAATAAATGCAGTGCTTGAAGAGTTTGACTGCCGCGATGTGTTGTTTGCCGATTCGACCGCCCAGAAA
Organism: Mucilaginibacter sp. Mucisp73; assembly: GCF_059491465.1. Classification (NCBI taxonomy): domain Bacteria; kingdom Pseudomonadati; phylum Bacteroidota; class Sphingobacteriia; order Sphingobacteriales; family Sphingobacteriaceae; genus Mucilaginibacter; species Mucilaginibacter sp. Mucisp73. The sequence continues at coordinate 2,385,418 of NZ_CP168507.1, forward strand.
GAGGAGCTTTGGCGTTTAAGGCGTACTATGGCGGTATCGGTAAAATCAAACTCGGTTTACAAAGAGGAAGATACCGTTGTACCGCGTGCCGCACTGCCACAATTAATTAAAGGAATAAAAGAAACGGGTGCTAAATACGGCTTTGAATCAGTTTGTTATGGCCATGCAGGCGATGGGAACCTGCATGTAAATATCATTAAAGCCAACATGAGCGATGAAGACTGGAATAATAAGCTCAAATCCGGTATCCAGGAAATATTTGAATTAACCGTATCGCTTGGCGGCACCTTGTCGGGTGAGCACGGAATTGGCCTGGTGCAAAAAGAGTTTATGCCGATAAAATATTCGGAAATGCATTTTGCGTTGTGGAAAGGAATAAAGCACGTGTTTGATCCTAAAGGAATTTTGAACCCGGGGAAGATATTTTAGATTTCAGGTGTGCAGATTATGGATGTGCAAATATGCAGATTTCAAATGTGCAAATGCTTGAATTAGATATGTAAGCGTAGATAAGCTACATATGCATATTTGCACATTTGAAATCTTGTACAATACACGTTTCATCTGCACGTTTGAAATTTGCACATCAATACATCAATTCGTATTCAGAATTAACCTTGGTTCGTCATAATTGATCATCCTGTGCCTTTCAGGTGATGGGATAGAAACAGATTTATTGGCCGAATAATCGTAGCTGATACAAACCGTTTTGCCTGTTGTTACAATTTCTTCGCCATTGGGGGTTATTTTTACCAATACATGCATCATATCAAAACTGCTGTTGCCTATGCGGATGGTACGTACATAGCAGGCAATATTATCCTGAACAGTAATAGGCTTAAGATAGTTGATCTCCGACCGGCCCAGGATAATGCCGGTATTGCTCCAGTCCCAGTTGATAATTTCCTTCCAATAACCAATCCGGGCTATTTCAAAATAAGTAAGATATACAGCGTTGTTTACGTGTCCAAATGAATCGATATCCGAAAAGCGGATAGGGATAAGGGTTTTATATTTATAATCTGTAAGTTTTTCAGCCATTTTCGGTCATTTTGTCCGCATAAAATATTTAATAGTGACTTTTTGTCGTTCGATATGGGCGGTTTTGCTGTTGGTACAGCAGTTGATCAATAGGTTACGAAGTTAACAAAAAACAAAACTTTAGGAGGATATAAAAATGACATTAGTAAAATTTAACAACGGCCTTAAAAATACTTCAGCTAACCCATTTTTTAGCGATGTATTTGATTCACTGATCAATGATTCATTTTTAAGTGATAAACTGATTGCCCGTGTGCCTGCAGTTAACATCGCAGAAACCGAAAATGAGTTTCATGTTGAACTGGCTGTACCTGGCTTAAAGAAAGAAGATTTTAAAATCAATCTCGACAAAAATGTATTAAGTGTAGCTGCAGAAAAGAAAGCCGAAAATGTTGAAGAAGGTAAAAAATTTAGCAAACGTGAATACAGCTACAATTCATTTGTAAGGTCATTCACATTACCTGAAAGTGCTGATCAATCAAAAATTGAAGCAGATTATACCGATGGTATTTTGAAACTTACTGTAGCAAAAAGAGAAGAAGCTAAATTTCAAACAAGAGAAATAGCTGTAAAATAATTAAAGACTGTTTTCATAAAGTAGTTAGTTTGGTTTGAAGGCCGCCCTGTTATGGGGCGGTTTTTTTTTGCAAAATAACCAAGCTGTAGCTGTAAGATATTTTAACTGACTTTTTATTAATTAACTCAAGTTGTTAGTTAGGTATTAATTCTGCCAAATGTTTCCCGCAAGATTTGTAAGTATTACCTATAACCCAAGTTGGTTATGTAAAAGAATCAATTTTGCAACAAGTATAACCGTTGGATAGTGTTTAAAATGAGGCTTAAGGTGTTTAACAGCCAGCGAGATCTGATTTTCAACCGCTCTTTTTGAAATAGATAGTCGTTCGGCAATCTCGGTGTTACTTAATTGATTTACCCTGCTTAAAAGGAATATTTCTTTACATCGCGGAGGTAGTTTATCGAGCAATTTATCCAGGTCGGTGCTTAGTTCGTTAACTTCAAAACTGGTTTCGGCGCGATTGTATACAACACTTAAGTCATCCAGCTTTTCGTAATCTGCGACATATTTTACCGGCGAGGTATTGCTTGCTTTTATAGCGTTGTATACACGGTATCGTGCGGATGAGGTCAGATAGTTTTTAAATGTAATGATTTTGAGCGCACCCCGCTTTTCCCAAATATTAACAAATATGTCGTTTACAATGCCCATGCAGGTGTCGGTATCATGCAAATAAGAAAAAGCTTTTTTATAAACCAACTCCCAGTAACGATCATAAAGCAGGGTAAACGCCTTTTTATCATTACGTTTCACCGCGGCAAATAAATCTTCATCTGATTGTTGAGCGTAGTTCATTTAAAAGAATCCGGGCTAAGCTTGAACTATGCAAGGTAATAACAAAGTTTTATTGTTGAGGGATAGCTGGGTGTCATTTTGGATGGTTTGCAAAAAATCTAAAAAAAATAAAAAAGGTGTGTGAGTTATTGCCGCGGGAGTTGTCTGTACTAATAACCGTTATAGCCATGTTGTACCAGGAATTTAAAGAATTATACGAGCGTTGCACGTCAGGTAACTGTACGCCCGAAGAGCAAAAATTATTTGAAGAATATCGCGATCGTTTCGATTTATCGGATATGCCCTGGATCCCGGATTTTGGTGACAGAGCTGAAATTGAGAAACGCCTGAAAACAGATCTGCAAAACAGGCTATCTAAAAACCAGATAAAACCTCTTATCAGGATCCGATGGTGGGCAGCAGCGGCTGTTGTTTTTGCTCTTGGTGGATTATTTGTTGTCAATAAGCATTTCGACAGAACTACTAAACCTCACGAAATTGCATCCGATGGAAATATTGTTAAACCGGGCAGTAATAAGGCCATATTAACGCTTGCAGACGGAAAGCAAATTATCCTTGATGGTTTGCGCAAAGGATACTTGTTTACACTTAATGATGTTGCCGTTAATAACGATATCGATAGCAGCCTGACCTATCAGAAAACCACTGCCCGAATCTCCCGTTCGTCACAGTCGTACAATATATTATCAACGCCCTTAGGTGGAAAATACCAGCTTACACTGGCCGATGGTACGAAGGTCTGGCTAAATGCCGGTAGTACCATTAAGTTTCCGATAAATTTCACGAGCAGGGAAAGAGTGGTTGAGTTATCTGGCGAAGCGTATTTTGAGGTGGCCCATGATAGAAACAGGCCATTTAAGGTGTCGGGTGCCGGCCAGGTGGTGCAGGTGTTGGGTACTCATTTTAATATCAACGCTTACCAGGACGAAAATGCAGTTAAAACCACCCTGCTGCAAGGGAGCGTTAAAGTTTATGGAAAAAATCAAACTCCGGGCGTTCCTGAAATCATTATAAAACCCAATGAACAAGCTGTTTTCAAAAATGACTGGTTTTCAAAAATAACTGTTGATGCAGAAGAGTTTGTGGCCTGGAAAAAGGGTGTGATCTTATTTAAAAATGCAGACATTCATGATGTAATGCGCAAAATTTCCAGGTGGTATAATGTTGAGGTGGAATATCAGGGCCAGTTGGGTAACGATACCTACAACGGTGAGATCCCCCGGAACGCGGCTTTTTCTGAGGTGCTGAAAATCCTGAAACTTGATGATATTAATGTAAAACAAAACGGGCGAAAGCTTATCGTTTCTCAATAACCCCTGCATCATCCTATAAAAACCAATACCAATTATTAACCTCAAAACCCAATTTAAGATGAAGAAAACAGATACTTAAAAGCTCCCTTTAAAAATTCTCATCCAAAAAAAAGCCGGAAGTGCTTCCAACACTGCCGGCAGGTTCCGCTTGCGCGGTAGTTTCTGGATCAGAGATTAATAGAAAACCAGCACAGTTCAATTTTAATCAAACCAAAAACCTAACGAAACTATGAAAATTAATCTACGTAGTTTGAAAAACTGCGAATTTCTGTTTTTAAGTCGAAGAACATTTTTAGTGATGAAGCTAATTATTTTGTTAACTATCGCTTTTGCTTTACAGGTTAAAGCGGATGTGTTCGCCCAAAAAATCACCCTGTCCGAAAACGGGGTATCGCTCGAAAAAGTATTAAAAGATATCAATAAGCAAAGCGGCTATACTTTCTTTTATAAAAATAAGTTGCTGCAAAATTCTCCATCAGTATCTATCAATGTTAAAGATGCCGATATTAAAGAGGTACTTGATATTTTATTAAAAGGTCAGGCGCTTTCATACAGTTTTGCCGAAAAAACCATTGTCATTAAGGGCAATGGTGAAACCATTGAACCAGATCTCAATGAAAATAAAGCGGTCATAGCTAATATTGAGGTTAAAGGAACCGTGGTAGATGAGGCCGGCAGACCTTTACCCGGTGCTTCGGTAAAAATTAAGGGGACAGGGCAGGGGATGACCACCAATGAGAAAGGCGAATTTACCTTTAAAAATATTCCTGACAACAGTACGCTGGTCATCTCTTTCATCGGTTACACCACAAAAGAAGTTAAAGCAGCGAAAGACCTGGGGATTATTGCGCTTGTTCCTGGTACAGGCCTGCAGGAAATTGTTGTGGTAGGTTACGGAACTCAGCGTAAGGAACGCGTTACCGGTTCGATCGTATCTGTCGGTACTAAGGAGTTGCAACAAAGCCCTGTCGCCAATTTAAGCAACGCGCTTGCCGGTCGTTTACCTGGCTTGTTAACCGTTCAGAACAGCGGTGAGCCGGGTGCCGATGGCTCGGCTCTGAACATCAGGGGCTTCGGTACGACTAACAATTCTGCCCCACTGGTTTTGGTTGATGGTATCCAAAGGGACTTTAGTGGCATAGATGCCAATGAGGTAGAAAATGTAAGCATCCTCAAAGATGCGGCTTCAACCGCTATTTATGGTATCCAAGGTGCCAACGGGGTGGTGCTCGTTACTACTAAACGTGGAAAAATAGGAATATCCCGTATTTCGGCGACCGCTCAAAACGGCTGGCAGTCACCAACTTCCTTACCTCAGTATGTTGATTCATACACCGGCCGCAAGCTTTATAAAGAAGGTCTGATAAACGATGGCCTGTTTGCCGATACCAACGCTTACACCGATGCTTTACTGAATAAGTATCGTGATCGTACCTATCCGGCCTACCAATATCTGTACCCTAATGTTAACTGGACAAAAACAATGCTAAAGCCGTTTTCATACCTCTCGCAAGGCAATTTGAACGTTACGGGTGGTACCGAAAAAACAAGATATTTTATCTCGTTATCGTATTTGCAGCAAAACGGTTTGTATAACTACGAAGACGCGGTAAGCCAGTACGATATCCAGGCCATAACCCATAAATACAACTTCCGGTCGAATATTGACCTGAACCTTACCAAAAACCTGTCGATGGAACTGAACCTTGGTGCTATTGTTTATGATAGAAATTATCCCGGGGCAAATGCCTCACAGATATTTAATGATATCAAACAAACACCCGCATGGTATTATCCAATAACCAATCCGGATGGTTCGCCGGGTGCCGCGCCCAATACTAATCAATCACCGTATGTTGATCTGACACAGTCAGGTTATCAACGAAACTTTGAAACCGCCCTGCAATCTACCGCTGGTTTTAAATGGGATTTAGGCTGGCTGACAAAAGGTTTGAGTACACGTGTCCGGTTATCATTTGATAACGATAACTTCCGAAATGTAAACAGACCGTTATCCAATATCACTTACCAATATTTATTGAACCAGGGAGTTGCCGATACTGAGACCGACCTGGCAGCTAATGGCCATTATGTGATTGTAAATAATGGTACCGGTACGCTTGATTACCAGGTGAACGCCAACGGATCACGACGCACTGTATTGGAAGCTTATATGAACTACGACCGCGACTTTGGCAAGCATTCGGTAAAAGCGATGGCTATTTACAACCAGTCGAGCTTTTTTGATGCTGTGGGTGGTGGTGTAGGAAACGCGAGGGCAGGGTTACCCTACAAATACCAGGGTGTTTTAGGCCGCGCCGCCTACGCTTATGATGACCGTTACCTGCTTGAATTTAATTTTGGCTATAACGGATCTGAAAACTTTGCCGAAGGGCACAGGTTTGGTTTTTTTCCTGCTGTTTCTGCAGGTTGGATAGCGTCAAACGAGTATTTTATTAAAGATAACCCCTCGCTTAGCTTTATCGATCAAATTAAATTGCGCGGATCATACGGTATTGTTGGTAACGATAAAATAGGGTCAAGCCGGTTCCTCTACTTAAGTTCATGGGTAACCGGCGACTCATATAGATTTGGGTTTAACAGCAATGGAAATAGCTACACCGGCTACCTGGAAGGTCAGGCCGGCAATACCTTATTAACCTGGGAACGGTCAAAGAAAATAAACCTGGGCCTTGACCTGAGTTTATGGAAAGGGATGTTCTCACTTTCGGCAGATGTTTTTAAAGAACGGCGCAATAATATCCTGGCTACCTCGCAGTTGATCCCTTCTTTTATAGGCCTGCCGCAAATACCGGCGGTTAATGCGGGCATAACAGATAACCGGGGGTACGAGATTTCGCTAAGCCACAGGCACGAGTTTGGCAAAAAACAGGGATATAGTATTACAGTTAATTATGCCTATGCCACCAACAAGATCCTGTTTTATGCCCAACCCGATTATCCCGGTCGCGAATGGCAGGCTTTAAAAGGTACGAGTATCAACCAAATTTACGGTTACACCGCCCTCGGATTGTTTAAGAGCCAGCAGGATATTGATAACAGCCCTTCGCAGGCCAGCCTTGGTGTTACCAAACCGGGTGATATTAAGTATAAAGACCTAAATGGCGACAATGTGATCAACAGTTTAGATGCCGGTTTTCTTCCCGGAAAGGTAGCCAATCCCAAATCGCAGTTTGGTGTCGCGCTGGGCTATCATTATGCCAATTTTGATATAAGTGTCCTGTTTCAAGGTGGTTTAGGCGGCTCTACTTTACTGTCGGGATCAGGGGTTTATGCCTTTTCGCGCTTTGCCAGTTCGCTGGTACAGGTGGTTGATAATCACTGGGTGGCCTCAAATCCCGATGCCAATTATATGTTTCCGCGTATTTCATCGGCCGATAACGTGAACAATCAGCAAGCTTCCACCTTTTGGATCTATTCATCAAACTACCTGCGCTTAAAAACCGTTGAACTGGGCTATACCTTACCCACAACATGGATGAAAAGGATAGGAATAGAGAACGCCCGCGTTTTTGTTAACGGCATTAACCTGTTAACATGGAGCAAGCTAAAGGATTTCAATTTCGATCCGGAAATTGGTAACAATGGTACTGGAACTTATCCGCAGCAAAAAGTGATCAACGCGGGTTTAAGATTTACATTTTAAAATATTAAACATGAAAAGCAACAAACTCATATACCTGTTTTTAATTGCCTGCATTTCTGTGGTTTCCTGCAAAAAATATCTTAATGTCGTACCAACAGAGCTGGTTACGCAGGATGCTGTTTTTAATAATATCCAAAATGCCGAAGGTGCCTGGAACCATTTATACGCATCGCTAAACAATAATGATATACAGTTCATTTACGGAGGGGGAACAGCTTTAGGGGCCTGTACTGATGAATGTAAAAACCATTGGGAAAATGTGCCCGAATTGCCGTTTAATTCAGGCGCATGGAACGCTACCAATAATTCGCTCGATATCTGGGGCAGGGCTTATCAGTATATCCGTTCTGCAAATATTTTCCTGGCAAATATTGATAAAACGCCCGTTCCTGCTTCGAGGAGTGATTACTACACGCCGCGCATTCCGCTTTACAAGGCGGAAGCGAGGTTTCTGCGTGCTAATCAATATTTTGAATTATTCAGAAGGTACGGCGCCGTCCCTTTAATAAATACCGTTTTAGCCACAACAGATCCGGCTGCCACCACCACAACAAGAAACACCGTTGATGATGTGGTTAAATTTATCACCTCAGAATGTGATGCCATTGCGGAAATTTTACCGGTAAATTATGCCAGTGGCTCAGCAGATTATGGGCGGATAACCAAGGGCGCCGCGTTAGCATTAAAGGCCCGTACTTTACTGTATGCAGCCAGCCCGTTATTTAACGGAAACACTATGTACGCCGGTATTAAAAATGCCGATGGAACGCAGTTATTTCCTCAGACCTATGACAACAATAAATGGCTGCTGGCTGCCAACGCAGCCAAAGCCGTGCTAAACCTGAATACTTATTCACTATCCAATCCCAACCCAACAAACCCTGTTGATAACTATGCGCAGTTATTTTTTACCAGAAATTATGATGAGATCATATTGCCATATATTATGGGGAACAACAGAAATTTCGAAGGTAATTATTTACCTAACGGCCGCGATGCTAATGCCGTTAACGGAAACGGAAAAATGAGTGTATTCCAGGAATTAGTTGATTCGTACGAAATGAATAATGGCAGGCCAATAACAGACCCTCAATCGGGTTATCAAGCTACGGGCTTTTGGAATGGCCAGTTATGGGACGGTGTAAGGAATACGCCTGTATCCAATATATCAAATATGTATAAAAACAGGGATCCCCGTTTTTACGCTACTATATTTTTTCAGTACGACGTTTGGAATTACACCAACAATGCGAGGCCTTTAAAATTTGCCTGGTTTGGCAATAACGGCGGTGGTTGCGACGGCTGGCCTAAACCTGGTACCAACTGCGAAACAGGTTACAACTGGCGTAAGTGGGCCGATCCTAATGTTAATTTAAAAGGTGGCGGCGATGCAAACCGTAACTTTCCGATTATCCGTTTGGCCGAGATATATTTGATTTATGCTGAGGCTATGAATGAATATTTAGGTGCGCCAAATAGCGATGTATATAACGCTGTAAACGCCGTACGCAGCCGGGTATCTATGCCCGGCTTACCCATCATCGCTTCTGATAATACAAAAGAAGGTATGCGGAAAAGGATCCAAAATGAAAGACGTGTGGAGTTTGCCTTTGAAAATCAGCGTTTTTGGGATGTTCGCCGCTGGTTGATAGCCAAAACTGTAGACAATGGCAATATGCACGGCATGAACGCGAGACCTACACCTGGCGAGCTGAACTCTACCGGCTTAGATCCTAATAGTGAAGCTGCAGGTGTTGCGGTGTTTTATAAAACGGTGGTAGATCAAACCCGTGTTTTTGCCGACAGGCATTACCTGATGCCAATACCTCAGACCGAGATTAACATCGACCCGGCACTGGTGCAAAATTATGGATGGTAACCTAAACCCTTATATCGGCTGACTTGCTCTTACCTTCGGTTTTCAAATAACGCTGTGTAAAGATAAAGCCAGGACGGCTAACTAAAGCGGTTGTTTTGAATAAGACAATCGCTTTAGCCTGGCCGTTGATAAGCGAAAAGTAAACGGCAGGATACCTGTTATCAATTTTAAGTCACCCCTTGTTTTTTAATATCAAACAAAACCGGATTCTTTAAACCGGAAAGCTATTGTATGCCCGTTCACAACTGCTCGTCAGCTAAATAAATACATTATCTGGCCGGATACGCCCCGGTTCAGCTCTTATGATTATTCCTGATCACAGTTTTAAAGTTCACTTATATGCTCATGTCCTACAAACATAAAACAATAACATTTTTTAAACTATTAGCTTGCTACCTAATCTTTTTTGCAAATAACTCATATGGTCAAAATGATAATCAATTAACGCCCGACCCAAAAGCTGTTGTGCAATCCGGGAACGTGCGGTTTACCGTTCTTACAGATCAACTGATAAGATTACAATGGGGACAGCCCGCAAGTTATGATAACAGGGCCTCACTGGTTGTGGTTAACCGCAAACTGCCTGTTCCTGCATTCAGCACGCGGACGGAAAACGAATGGTTTTACCTAAAAACCAAGAAGATTGAACTTGCTTACAAAATCAATTCAGGAGTATTTGACAGCACCAACCTAAAGATCCGTTTTTTGAATGCTGATACGGTATCGTGGAAGCCGGGGCAAAAACAAAAATTCAATTTAAAAGGAACTTCCCGCACCTTAGATGGACAAGACGGTGAAATGAACTTGTACAGTAATCAAAAACTCCAATTGGAAGATGGTATCCTTTCGCGGGATGGCTGGTTTTTTCTTGACGATTCTCAATCCTTAAGATTAGATGACTCTGACTGGCCCTGGATAACCGCTCCTGGTGCCTCAAAATTGGATTGGTACTTTCTGGGCTATGGTGATGACTATAAATCCGCGTTGTTGGATTTTAGCAAAATTGCAGGTCACGTGCCTATGTTACCACGCTATGTATTTGGTTACTGGTGGTCGAGGTATTGGAGTTACTCGGATAACGAGCTTCGGGAACTGGTGCAAAACCTGAAACGATTTGATGTACCTACTGATGTTTTGGTGATAGATATGGATTGGCATACCAGGGGCTGGACAGGTTACACCTGGAACAAAAACCTTTTCCCCGATCCAGGCAACTTTTTGAAATGGGCAAAGGACAACCATTTAAAAACCACATTGAATCTCCATCCGGCAGATGGCATCCAGCCAACAGAACAACGTTATAATGATTTTGCTGCCTATATAAAGACCGATTCCGCCCAAAAGAAAGCTATCCCGTTTGAAGCATCAAATAAAGTGTTTATGCGTGGCTTATTTGATATCGTATTAAGACCAATAGAAAAAGCCGGCGTTAATTTCTGGTGGCTGGACTGGCAACAATGGCCAAACGATAATAAGATCCCCCAACTAAGTAATACATGGTGGCTTAATTATACATTCTTTACCGATAAGGCAATGCATAGCCAAAACAGGTCGCTGTTGTACCATCGATGGGGAGGATTGGGCAACCACCGTTACCAGATTGGATTTTCGGGAGATACTTTCATGTCGTGGGAATCACTGGCTTATGAACCCTATTTTACAAGCACTGCATCGAACGTTTTATATTGCTATTGGAGCCATGATATTGGCGGGCACATCCTCAAGGGAAACGAAAAAGGGGTAGAGCCTGAACTTTATACACGTTGGTTGCAATATGGTTGCTTTAGCCCCATTATGCGAACACATTCTACTAAAAACGCAGCTATCAAAAAAGAGATATGGAATTTTGCTCCGGAGTATGCTACAGCACAACATGATGCCATCAGGCTGCGTTACGCGCTTGTGCCCTACATCTATACAATGTCAAGGAAAACGTTTGAAACCGGCATCGGGCTTTGCCGGCCAATGTATTATGATTATGCGAAACAGCCGGAAGCTTACAGCTATAAAGAAGAGTACATGTTTGGCGATAATATGCTTATCAGGCCAATTACAACACCATCTAAGGATGGCTTCGCCACAGTTAAAGTTTGGTTGCCGAAAGGAAATGATTGGTATGAGTGGTCTACAGGAACTTTGCTAAAGGGAGGGCAAATACTTGAACGTTCATTTTCGATTAACGAATACCCGGTATATGTAAAAGCCGGCTCGGTAATCCCCATGTACAATAATCAAATTCAAAATCTGGACAAAAATCCGAATAACCTAACGCTGGGAATATTTCCGGGAGGTAGCGGTAATTTCCAGGTTTACGAGGATAACGGAAACAATAAAAATTATAAAAACCAATTTGCCAAAACTAACATAGCATCACAGCTCGACGACAAAGAACTGATTGTGAATATAGCGCCCACTGTGGGCAATTATCAAGACATGGCCGAACGGAAAAAAATTAAAATAAAGGTATTTGGTACCCAGCCGCCGTTAAAGGTATCGGTGAACGGCAAACCTCTGCAATTTAATCCTGATAGCCGGGATGGCTGCTGGAATTATGATGGCGACAATCTATGTTTAAATATTTTGCTTCCTGACCAAAGCTGCAAGGTTGCAAGGCAATTACGCATAACCTATAACGAGGCACCAGGAACCTTGACAACTGCAGGGCTTGTAGAGAAGTTCAAACGCTTGTCGATGATAACATCTGTATTAAAAAATGGCGACAATGGTAATGATGGTATTTATATTCCGAAAAATCTTGGTTTTGCGGAGGAAACTAATCGCTTACTGAGTTATCATCCAATGAATTTCGCAAACTATTTAGAGAATTTTGAGCGCTATTATAAACTTATCCCAGAAGAAATTAGGTTGCTTAAGCAGGTTGGTGAGCAGGAGAGGAAGGATCTCATAAAATTACTCCCGTAGGTTCAATAGTTAACGAATATTGACATATAGCTGCGGTTCGATTAATGACGGTTTAGATATTTCAAATTTGTCTTATTTATTAAAATAAAGCGGCAAACCGTGTTAGGTCATCTGAAAAAAACGTTTGTATAGCAGACGGGTTTGAGTACTATTTTAGGCAAGTTGTCAATTCATTGACAACTTTTTTTTTGCTTTTATTAATTGCGGATAGCCGACCCTGCCTCGTGGGATAATCACTTAATCTGTTTGTTTTAACCGGGGCTCTGTTTAGTTCGCAATGATTGATCCACATGGGATGGACAGTATTAACGTTAATTCTGAATGTTAATGACAACTGGCCTACCGTGAGCAAACATGGCCTTATAGATCAGCTCTAAAAATTTCTAATAATATTTAGAGCCTCACAAACGTCTAACTATAATAGGCCATGAAAAAAAATCACGACCTTGTTTTGTTTACCGCTTCTCAAACAAATCACCGTCGCTCAAAGCTGGCAGAACATCGTCCTGCCGAATCGACCAAATATTTGAATGCTACTGTACTGACGAGCCCGGCTGCCAACTAATTGCGGCCAGGCAATATCGTAGGCTGGGTAGCCCTTTTTAATAATAGAATAATTTGGTTAGGAATATCCTTGATTTGGTTAAAACGGTGCAACTTGTGATACAGACCTTTGTTCTACTAAAAAAATTAAGCAAATGGAAAGTCAAGATCATAATCAACCGATCGCGCTGGTAACCGGTGCTAATCAGGGTGTAGGGAATGAAATTGCTAAAGCGCTTGCCGCTAACGGCTATATTGTTTATTTGGGTTCCCGTAACCTGGAGAACGGAAAAAAGGCAGCTGCCGAGATTGGCGATAATGCAAAAGCAGTACAGCTGGATGTCACACAGCAGGAAAGTATCAACGCGGCGGTAGCTAAAATAACCGGTGAATATGGACGCCTGGACCTACTGGTGAATAACGCGGGTGTCTCTCACGCAGGAACGGCTCCCAAAACCCCGGAAGAGTTAATGGCCACCGGTCGCGCCGTTAACGTATCGCTGGATGAAGTACGCACCGTTTGGGAAACCAACGTTTTCGGTGTGATCGCTGTAACCCAGAAGGCGTTACCCTTACTGCGAAAATCGGCAGCAGCGCGCATCGTTAACGTATCCAGCGGCCTTGGCTCCCTTACATGGATTTCCGATCCGGAATGCTGGGCACGTGAGCATTTCGGCATCGTCTATGCTGCATCTAAAACTGCTTTAAATGCGGTAACCCTGGCTTTTGCCTTAGAGCTGGAGAAAGAAGGGATCAAGGTAAACGCGACCAGCCCGGGTTATACAGCTACTGCGCTCAATAATTTCCAGGGAACAGATAGCCTGGAGGTGGGTTCGCGTGAGCCTGTACGCGTCGCACTCGAAACAGATGGCCCGACAGGTGGATTTACCGGCCCGGAAGGAAAACTGCCCTGGTAATTCGATTAATCGCAATTACCTGGCACTTAAATGACCGGCGGCTGAGGCAGTTGCCGGTCATATTAAGTAATTTTAGCTATGAAAACAGAAAAGCCTAAAATCGCTAAAGTAGAATCGATTAAAGAGGTTCACCGTATGCTGGATCTCCCAGGGCCTAAGCATCCGTTGATCACCTTGTTTGATACACGCGACGAACGGATCAATTTAAGCCGTTTACCGGTCAGTTACGTGACCTCGTTGTACAAGATATCCTTTATTGAAAAGCTGGGCGGCAAGTTTAGATACGGGCAGGGCTATTATGATTTTGACGAAGGCAGTATGGTATTCACCGCACCTAACCAGGTGGTTGGCAGCACATCCGTATATAAAGGAAATGAAGGTTATTCGTTGATCTTTCATCAGGATTTTTTGCAAGGTTTTCCCTTAGCTGCCAAGATCAGGCAGTATGGTTTTTTTTCATATTCATCAAACGAAGCGCTTCACCTTTCTGAACAGGAAAGAAAGACCATTTTCATCCATTTTTAAGATCATTGAAGAAGAGTTGAACAGCCGCATCGACGATTTCAGCCAGGAAGTGGTCATTGCGCAGATAGAATTGCTTTTGACGTACGCCAAACGCTTTTACAAACGTCAGTTCCTGACGAGACAGGCCGCCACCAGCGACCTGCTTCAGCAGTTCGAAGCGGCATTAAACAGTTATTTCCAAAAAGAAATGCCAACAAAAAAAGGGCTGCCCACCGTTCAGCACCTGGCGGATCGATTAAACTATACACCAAATTACCTGAGTGATATGTTGCGCTCGCTCACCGGGCTTAGCGCACAACAGCACATACAGGAGCAACTGATCGAGAGATCTAAAGAATTACTTGCCACATCCACATTGAGCATTAGCCAAGTCGCTTATCGATTGGGATTCGGCCATCCGCAATCGTTTAGCCGCCTTTTTAAAACCAAAACGCAGCTGTCGCCTGCTCAATTCAAATCTTCATTGAATTGATTAAACTTACTTTCTGTTAGCGGATGGGGTCAGCGCCCAAGACCTTTATATGGGAATAAATGAAGACAAGGGTTTAATGACATCTATTTTTTCACAGGCGGACTTAAAAGCTGGCAAGAGCCACAGACAGGGCAGAGATTGGATATTCTACTATAGAGGTGCAAGCGTACGTGTGTGGGTAAGCGGTAGTGGGAACTTGAGCCTTCGGCTGACTTTTCAGATCAACGTCTCCGCAAATCAGACGGACGTGATGAGGTGAAAGCATAAAATGTATCACTAAATGACGCAACACTGGCATACCCCACCTCAAAAGCAATATCCGCGATAGGTTTTTGTGTTTTAACAATCATCTCTATCGCCGTTATCATACGCAGACTCTTAACATATTGTAAAAAAGAAATACGTAATTGCGACTGAAACAGGCGCGATAACGACCGCTCGCTCATGGCAAAATGTCCGCTTACATCGGCTATAACTAATTTTTCGCTTATATGGCTTTCTAAATAATTCATGATCTTTTGCATTAGCTCATGTTCAGTTTTGGGCAACATAATAGGCAACGACCTTTTGTTTAAGTCGGGCAGCATATTCTTCAGCGCTACCAGGAAATCGAAATTACGATCGCCAATGCCGATATGGAGTTCGTCCCAACGCTCGGTATAATTGATCATTTGGATCAGCAACTCGCTAGCCGGATAAATACCCAGTTTGCCATAAAATTCGTTCGCGTCGTCGTTGGTGGAATAAAAATAAAGTGATCGTAAAGCTGTTGCGAAAACACCCACCCGAAGTTCATGTATCAGGCCCTGCGGAATCCAGAAATAGTGCCTTGCAGGCACTACATAGGTTTTGTTTTGTGTAGTGATGTAAGCCAAGCCGCCCTCAACGTAGCTTAACTGGCCCTTGGTATGGGTATGAAAAGGGATTAATTTCTCTGATCTTTCATGCATCACAAAAACCGAATCCGGCTTATTATCAATTTCGGGGAGGGAAGCTATTAATCCAATCTTCGTCATTAGAATATCATCGCAATTCAAAGTTAATAAAAATTGGCCGGAATGATGAAAATATTGGCAACTTAGGCGAAAGCGAACGGTTGTGAGAGGCATATTTTTGCCACAAATATGTACTACAGTAAAATATTGATCGCATTTGCTGGTTTGTTAACCGCCAATAGCGCATATAGCCAGTCTAAAAACACTGCCATTCTTACATTGCCGGACGCCTGGCGCAAAGCCGAACAAAACAGCAGGCAGGTTGAGATTACCAGAAAAGCCAATTTGATTGCTGACGAGGAGATTAAGGACGCAATAATGGAACGGTTGCCCGAAGTAAGTTTGCTTGGCAGTATTGAAAAGGCAACCAATATGCCCATTTATGAAAATGGCCTTTTTTCTTCGCACACGCAGGAACACGAAATTATACACACTTTATACAAAGCGGGGGCCGATTTTTATCTGAACCTTTATAATGGCAATAAGCTTAACCTTAAAATTGAAGAGAATAAGCTATTGTACCAGATTGCGGTTATCCATAATAACGAAACGATCTCTGTCATCAGGTACAAAACGGCCGCGCTGTATCTTGATCTTCAAAAGGCCTTGGTCTTCAGGAAACTGATCATTAAGGATATTGCCGATCAGGAAAAACAATTGTTGGAGATAAAAGCCCTTCAAAAAAATGGGGTGGTCTTAAAAAGCGATGTGCTGCGTGTTGAACTGGATCTCTCCAGGCGTAAGATGGCTTTGGTAACCATAGAGAACGATATCCTTATCGCTACGCAGAAACTAAACATCATTATGGGCGAACCGGATGAAAGTGTGATCATCCCCACAGAGTTCGATTCAGTTGACGTGCCAGAATCGCCTTATGAAAAATACTTCGCCGACGCAATGGAACATTCCTTTGCGTACCATATTTCTGAAAAGCAAACGCAGGTTAGTAAACTGCATCTTAGCCAGGTAAAAGCCAACTATCAGCCAAAGGTTGGGCTTTACAGTGATTTTTCATACGCTAACCCGCAAATATTCCTATTCCCTTACAATCCTGCCTGGTACTCGCTTGGTGTTGCCGGTATCAGGGTTACTATGCCGCTATCGCAACTTTATCAAAACAGGCATAAAGTGAACTCGGCTAAACTGGAGCTTGATAAGGAAGAAACCACTCATAAAGACATTGAGGACAAAGTACGGCAACAGGTTAAAGAGGCTTACTTACGATATAAGGAATCGCTGGTGCAAATTGGTGTGGCCGAGGTTGATGTGGCCCATGCACAGGAAAATGCCCGCATTATTAAAAATACCTATTTCAATCAAACTTCATTAATTACCGACTTGCTTGATGCCGATGTGCAGGTGCTGCAAACACGCTTTGAGCTGGCAACCGCACGTATTGTGGCCCAAAATAAATATTATCTACTTCAAAACATCACCGGCGTACTTTAACATGAAAAAAAAGCATATAGTAACAGATCGAATTATTACCAGGATAACCGGTTGGATAGCCGGCCTTACCATTATAGCCCTGGCAATTTGGGCCGTATTTACACTTTGGGAGTATCATGAGTATGAGCAAACTAATGACGCACAGGTACAGGAGTACGTAAACCCTGTTATATCGCGTGCGGGAGGTTTTATTGTGGCTGTAAAGTTTGAAGAGAACCAGCCGGTAAAAAAGGGAGATACCTTATTAATTATAGACAACCGGGAATACACTTTACAAGTTGCGCAGACCCGGGCAGCTATACAAAAAGCCGAGGCACAGTTAGAGGTATTAAAAAGTAACATACACACCACGCAAAAAACTGCAGGTTCTGCTAAAGCTCAAATTAAAGCAAGCGCTGCAAAAGTTTGGAAACAGCGGCTTGACTTTGAACGTTATTTGCGGCTTTATAAAGAGGAGTCTGCAACTAAACAACAGCTTGAAAATGTTCAGGCTGCCCTGGATGTAAACAATAGCGATTTCCAGTCGGCAGAGGAAAACTACGGAGCCGCAGAATCAAAAATAGAAGATATTATAGCAGAAAAGACGGTATTAAGGGCAGAAATTGCACGTTTAGAAGCTTTGCTTGACCGCAACATGCTTGACGTTGAATATACCGTTATCAGGGCTTCATATGATGGAAGAATGGGCCGTCGTACGGTGGAGGTTGGTCAAATGATTAATGCTGGCGAAGTGCTGGCCTATATAGTTGATAACGAAACTGACAAATGGGTAATAGCCAATTATAAAGAAACCCAGATTGCCGGCATGCATATAGGTGATACCGTAAAATTTGTTGCCGACGCATTTCCGGACCAGGAGTTTAAGGGCACTATCATTTCATTGTCGCCCGCGACCGGTTCCAGCTTCTCGTTGCTGCCTCCGGATAACTCTACCGGTAACTATGTGAAAATTGTTCAGCGTGTGCCGGTACGTATCAGGGTCGATGCTGAAAAAAAGCAGCTGGCCATGCTTAGAGTGGGGATGAATGTTAATGTTTACGTTCCAAAAAAACAGCAGCGCCATGGATAAGGGGATTCCAATTTTTAAAAGCTGGGTTCCGGGCTGGGCTATTAAAATCATCCTGTTTTCACTTATCCTGCCCACGCTGGTGCTTTTTTTTCTGCCATTTGCAAACATCAATGCGGCAGCAGGCTATTATGGCAGCGAACCGGCAGATATACAATTTGCGGTAGCTTTGTTTTATGCCGGGTATATAGCCTTTTACAGCCTTGAACGGCGATTCTTTAACTTCCTGGCAGCAAAAGAATATTTTATCATTTTTACCATGTTGGAGTTGCTGACAACACTGGTATGTTATTTAACCAATGATCTTTATATATTATTCCCGATCCGTTTTTTCCAGGGGATGTTGCTCTCCAGTACAGTAAATCTGTCTTTATCCCTCATGTTTACCCGCCTGCACAGCGAAAGGGCTCGCGAAATAAGCTTCTCGGTTTTTTTCGGAATGCTGATATGTATTCTGCCCTTTACCAATTTGGTTACCGCCGATTTGATAGACTCTTATAATTTTAACCTGGTTTACAAGGGCGCATTGTTCTCTTACCTGCCATGCCTGTGCCTTATCATGCTGTGTATGAATAACGTAAGGTTAAACGCCCGGTTTCACTTATACAAACTCGACTGGCAGAGTTTTGTGTTTTGGAGCATCATGCTCACTTTGCTGGGGTATATTAGTATTTATGGGCAGGAATATTATTGGTTGGATGATGCCCGCATTTACTATAGCGTTGCCGCTATGATAGTTAGCACATTGATTTACATTGTACGCCAAAGAGGTTTAAAAAGACCATATCTGCATCTGGGTATATTTCGCTTTCGCAATTTTAAGTTCGCGGCCTTTCTCATCTTCATACTTTATATTTGTCGGTTTGCGGTTAATATCACCAATTCATTTTTTACAGGTGTGCTTAAGCTTGATCCTATTCACGTAGGCTATATAAACAGTTGCAACCTGGGCGGCCTCATAGTTGGTATTATAATTTCCGGTGCTATGATCCTGCAGAAAAAAAATATCAGGTTTATCTGGTTTCCTGGCTTTATATTATTGCTGGCTTTTCACGTCATTATGTTCTTTTTGTTTGCTACAGAGGCAAATGAAAACAACTTTTACGCTCCGCTTTTTATGCAGGGGATAGGCGTGGGGATGATCATGGTACCCACCATTGTGTATGCCATCTCTGCAGTGCCTGTTGCAATTGGCCCGTCAGCAACTTCGATATGTTCTACTATGGGGTATGTTGGCTTCTGTGTTAGTTCTGCAATCATCAATTTTTGCGAGCTCTACGAAAAAAGCCGGCATTACAATGCATTTCAGGACCATCTAACAAAAGTTGACCGGTTTGCATTGCACGCGCTGGCCACGCGTGGAACCGAACTGTTGTCAAAGGGTCTCTCGTTAAAGCAAGCCGGTAAAGGCGCAAACAAGCAATTGGTAGGCGCCGTTAATCAGCAAATCCAAATCAGGTTCGCTATGGATTATTACGAGATGATGTCAATGATGTTGGTCGCAACCTTGCTGCTTATTGCTTTATTCCCTTATCTAAATCGTACAGCGGTTTATCTGCGTTCGCGCCGGCTTGTACCTGCATAATCTAATTACTTAATATTAAACAACAAATGAAATATATAACCCTGTTGGCTATTATCATCGTCAGTATAACTGCATGCCAAAAAGATAACCAAAACTTTAAATTAAAAACGGTTACCATAAATGCCTACACAAACAAAAGCTCCGAATTACAGCATGTTTACGTCAGGATTGTTGACGCCGCGGATCAGCAGCGAGTTATCGGTAAATCTGATTCGTATCCGTCAAACCTGCCATTGCCCGTTACGCTGGGTATAACTTCGAGCCTCAAACAAGCGCTATATAAACAAACATGTATAGTGCAGTTGTGGGCCGACTCTACAGGTTTGATTAGTTCGCAAAAAATGAATATGGATAGTTATAAAATCATCTTTCCGTTAGAGATGGATGTCAAAAATAAAGACATGGATGTTACGCTGTCAGGTAACTGGGACTAAGCATTAACTATACCGAGATTTATAAAAAAACAACAATATCATGGCCACGGCTTTTGAAGTCATCCAAAAACTTCAGTCGGAAGGTTATACCATAGATTTAATTTAATAGCAAACTGCCTTGAATGTCATCAGAATGCATTGAAGGTGCATCCGGACGAGTTTATAGTGGACAAAGATTACCGGCTTGAAGTGATGTCTGATCCGGCTGATGAAGCGATCGTATGCGATATCTTCAACGAGGCATGGTGTTAAATTGGTACACCATTCGATAAGGTAACTGTGGTTGCGAAAGTATGCCTGTCAATATGAAAAGTTAGATCTTTATTTACATTACACATATCTGCAATCTGCTTTAAGTAAGCATTCATTTTTTGGTTGCTTAATATGTGTAGTATTTTCCAGTTTAGGGTTAAGTAGGATAACGCTTGTTTGCCCGATAGGCTTTAATGGAGCAATAGTTCCTAAGTGTTGTTAAAGGACCGATTGAGTCAATCATATGTGTTTGTTGTCGTACCAATAAAAGCGCCTTAGGTCTTTCTACTCACTCCTCAAACTCTTCACCGGGTTGGCCAGCGCGGCCACTATGGCCTTATACCCCACGCTTATCCAGGCGATAGCCACCGAAGTCAGGATTGCCAAAATAAATATATCCGCGCCGATAGTAATTCGGTAAGTATAGTCCTGCAGCCATTTGTGCATAAAGTAATAACCTACGGGGGCCGATATGGCAAAGGCGATAACAATAAGCACCGTAAACTCCCTCGAAAACAGGTAAACGATATTACCTACCGATGCCCCTAAAGTTTTGCGGATACCAACCTCTTTGGTGCGTTGCAAGGCCATGAAGGATACCATTCCATACAATCCCAAACAAGAAATAAAGATGGCTATGCCTGCGAATAACTTATAAAGGGTGGATAACTCGTCCTCATTACGGTAAAAGTTTTCGATCGTTTTATCGAGAAACTGGTATTCGTACACGCCCTCCGGGAAGGTTTTATTCCAAAGGTTATCGATACCGGCGAGGGTTTGTTTAACATTTTGCGGCTGAATCTTGATATTGAGCTTGCCATATTGCGATTTCCAGGCTCCCATCAGTACCGGCGGGATAGCGCTGCGGAGCGAGCCTGTATTATAATCCTTCACCACGCCGGTAATGCGGGCGTTCAGTTTCTTATCATTCCAAAGCATAATGAATTTGCCTATGGCTTGTTTCGGATCGGTAATGCCGAGTTTATGGATCAGGGTTTCGTTAACCACGTAGCCCGCTATCGTATCCGTTTTTTTATACGGACCTCCGGCAACAAACCGGATATCATAAAGCCTGAAATAATCAGCATCGGCCCATTTGAGGCAGGCGGCAAAATCCACTTGTTTGGCTGCGTTATTGAATTTAAAATCACTGAACCAGCCGCTGTTATCCGAGGGCCCATACAAACTCAGGCTCACATCCTTAATCCCCGGCTGTCCCAAAAGCTCATCTTTCAAAGCTCCCACTCTCGATTTGCTTATGCTATCGCCCGGGAATGGAACCGTAATCACGGCATCCTTATTAAACCCGAGTTCTTTGTTCCGGAAGTAGTTCATCTGGTAAATCAATACCAGCGTTCCTATCACTAAAAACTGCGCTATGCAAAACTGCGCTACCACCAATATCCGGCGTAGTGAGATGCCGCTGGCGCGGCCCGCGTTGATCTTATTTCTCAAAGCCTCTATCGGCTTATAACCCGATAATACCAGCGCCGGATAGAAGCCGGCCAGGAGAGTAACCCCGATCACCATGCCCACTAAAAATAGGATCACAATTCCATTAGCAAGAAAACCACCACTCAACTGGATCTCGAGCAGACGATTGAGCATGGGAAGCGTTATCAATGCAATTACCGCGGCCAGTACAACGGCAAATAAAGTGATGATGAGTGTTTCGCTGATAAATTGCAGTACCAGCTGGTATCGATTGCTGCCCAATACTTTGCGGATGCCCACTTCTTTTGATCGGTTCACGGCCTGCGCGGTAGCCAGGTTAATAAAGTTAACGCAGGCAATGATGAGCAGGAACAAACCAATCAAACTAATCACGCTGATGAGCTGCTTACTAAACGGGTGACCGCTGTACACACCTACCTCGGTATTGAAATGCATATCCTTGAGGGCCTGTAATTGATAGCTCTGGTTTTTATTGTAAGGTGGCGGAATATGCTTTTTTGCGAAAGCCGCAAGCTGTGTATTAAACTGTTTTTTGCTTATATCGGAGGGCAAAATGATAAAACTATTCCGGTCGCCGAAGGTGCTTACCCAATCCTGGACATTGCCGTTCAGGTCGCCGCCTTTCTCAATGAGGGTGATCCAGGAGATGGCCAGCTTCATCGGAAAATCGGTATTTACCGGGGTATCTTCAATAATGGCGGTCACTTTCAGGTCGCGGCGGTTTTCATAGCGGATTGTTTTGCCCATGGCATTGTGCCAGTCGCCGAAAAATTTGTTGGCCTCTTCGCGTGATAGGATCACGGTTTTAGGCTCGGCAAGCGCGGTGTTTTTATCGCCGGCAAGCCATTTAAAATCGAAGATCCTAAAAAATTCGGGGTCGGCGTAATAGGCCAGGTCTTCCTTAAATTTTTTGAAGGTACCGGTATTGTGCACATCGCCGATGGTATAGTGCGAGCCGTCGTTTTTCATGATGTTGGCCGCCTGCTTTATTTGCGGAAAGTCGAGCTTGAGGCCTTCAACCATCGGCAGGGGCGTGCCCGAACCGGCATGCACACCGTCGGGGCCGCTACTTACATTCAGGATGCGGTAAATGCGGTCTTTATTGGTATGATAATTATCGAAACCGGTTTGGTACTGCACAACCAAAAAAATGAGCAGGCAGGCCGCGATGCCTATGGCCAGCCCGGTAACATTGATAGTGGCATAGCTTTTATTGCGCATCAGGTTGCGCCAGGCTATTTTGAAGTAATTTTTAAACATAGCGTAGGGACTTGTTTTTTTTACCGACCAGTTTTTGGCCGTTTGCTGGTTTAAAATTACCGTGCCATAGCGGGGCTGGCGCTCCATATTATAATTTGGTCGCTCTTTTTTCAATTCAAGTTTATATTCGACCGGACTTTTGCCGGTTAGTTGTTTAAAAGTGCGGTTGAAGGTGGTTTTTGAATTAAAGCCCGATTCGAAGGCGATGCCCAGCAGGGTGAGGTGATCAAAGGCTGGGTCCTGCATTTTGCGGGTAACCTCGGTAACACGGTACTCATTAATAAAATCGTTAAAGCTTTTTTTGAGTACAGTATTGACGATGCGCGATAAATCATTAGGATGCAGGTCGAGCTTTTCAGCCAGCGAGCGTAAATTCAGTTCCGGGTCCTGGTAATAGCGGTTGGCTTTCAGCACCTGCTTTAGCCAGGTGCCTTTTTGTTTCGATTCGGCCGGCAGCGCGGGTTTAAATACAGGCATCCTCGCGGGGGCCAAAGCAGCTTCGGGCCGTAAAAAAGCGACAACTGCGAACCGGATGGTCAGGATAGCCAAAGCCAAATACAAGGGATAATAAGCCTGGTTGCCTAAACCCTGGTGGAAATAAGTATAATCAATACCCGCAACCGTCAACCAGCAGCAACACAAAATGAAGAAACCGGCCAGCAAGCTGTGCAACCAGCGCATTTGGTAGCAGAACCTGTCGCCGTTGTTGAATTCAAGGAGACGGTAATAGTTTTCTATTTGTTGGTGGGATGCATATAGGTAGCTCAGGGCTGAGATGAACGCCAGCAATTCCAATACAAGGTTAAATTGTTGAAAAGCCGAAGTTTGATAAGCTGCCACTCCTGTTTGAATACTCTGGCTGGTTTCTAACAACTGAATACTAAGCTCAAACAATACAGGAACAAAATGCAGCGTATGCTTCAGTCGGAATTTATATTCCGCCCGGGTTGTCTGAAGTACATAGAAATAAACCAACGGTCCAAAGGCCAGCGAAAACCGCAGTGGCAAGCGGCCCCAATTGGGGATGTAGCTCGCCAACCCTACATCTACAGCAAGCAAGCGCGCTATGTATAAAACAATAACCATCAACGCCACTGCCAAAAACCGGTTTGCCGTTTGATTTAGTTTTTTGCCGAACCATAAAAGCAAAGCCGCGGCCAGGCCAAGGAAAACCGTTCCCAGGAATGTTAGGTGGTAAAGGTTGATATGGAATATGTAGGTTTTCAATTAGTTAACTTGGCTCAATTGGCGAGCCAAATTTACAACTTGCTTTTATTAAGATCGTTATGATTTGGTTTTGTGTTTGATGTGTAATGGAAGCGGACGGATGGGCGTACGGTTTTGGAAGGAGGTAGGGGAGAGAGGTTTCAAAAAGTACTCTCAAATTTTGCTTAGATAAGCCGCATCACGAAGCGGTTAGGTTGAAATAAAATTTTTTAGATCAATCTTTTGATCTAAAAAAACTGTTATTGATCGAAAAATAGTTATTTCTTTTCTAACGTCTATAAAAAATCATCTTAGGATTTTACTGACGTGGCTTTCATCCGGTCAGGTCAAATTTAGCTGCGATCTGCTTCAGACTATAATCACCGGCATCCATTCTTTTCCTGATCAGCTCTTTCCGGTAAGTAAAAGTGCGTATCTAATCCAATCATTCTGTATGCACATCGTTCCATATAATAGGCCTTGATCACGACAATATGACGTATGAAAATTTCATAAAAAAGTTGTCAATAGAATTGACTACTTGCGTAAAATGTGAAAAGGAGATTGCATCGCCGGAAAATAACTGGTTTTCTGTTAGTGGTTGCCGACGCGCCTGTCAGATAATTACAAGGCCAGCCGTATTTAAGGCCTTGAACGTTTTAAATGTGTTTATCATTTTCGTGTAAAATGATAAAATTAATATTTATATTTTGAACACTGTTCAATAATTTTGATGTGTTTAAAATAGTAATCAAAACAATCATGAAAAAAATATTAATCACAGGCGCAAGCGGCGGCATAGGGATGGAAACAGCCAGACAACTTGCCGCTAAAGGTTACCACTTGACGCTGGTAGCCCGTAATGAGGAAAAATTAAACAAGGCAATAAAAGATCTGGATGGCACCGGCCATACCATTTTGGTTGCAGACCTGACGGATAAAGACGACTTGCAAAAAGTAGCGGATCATTTGAAAGCCGGGGAATACGATGTTCTGATCAACAATGCAGGTGCTGGTATTTACGGAAAGTTTATTGAGATCCCATTGGATGAGCAACTGGCAACCATGCAGCTCAATATGAATGCCCTGGTAACCTTATCTTATGCGTTTTTGCAAAATGCCAGGCAGGGTGATGCTTTGGTAAATATTGGTTCCCTGCTTGCGCATTCTTCCCTTCCGGGCGGTTCAGTTTATGCAGCTACCAAAGGTTTTGTCGCCAATTTCTCGGAATCACTGTGGTATGAGTTCAAGAAAAAAGGAATTTTTGTGATGGGTTTTAATCCCGGTGCTGCAGCCTCAGACTTTCATTCACATGCAGGTGGACATACCAGTGATTTTCCAAAATTTGTAATGTCATCTGTTGAGGATGTCGCCGAAGAACTGGTAAGGGCCCTGGAAAACAGGCGGAAGCCGAGAGTGGTACAAGGTTGGAAGAATAGGTTCATGCTATTCGGATTCAAATTATTGAGCCGAAAATCCGCTGTAAATATTATGGGACAAATTAGCCCCGGCATGAAAAACTAAACGCCGAATCGTGGTGCGAAATTTCGCCACCCGGCCGGCACTATTATATTTGTATCTTATTATTAATAAAAATGGGCATAGCAGAACGAAAATTGGAAGAGAAACAGGAAATGCATAAACGCATTTTAAACGGAGCACGTAAAGTATTCCTTGAAAAAGGCTATGAACAAACCAGCATGCGCAACATTGCGAACGAAATTAACTATAGCCCGGGTTCGCTCTATTTTTATTTTAAAGATAAAAGCGAAATTTTCCGCGAACTACATGAGGAAGGTTTCCGTTTGTTGCTTACTCAATTCAAAGTACTGGAGAAAGTGGCCGAACCCTTTGAGCGTTTAAAGGCGATGGGCCGCATTGTTATCCAGTTTGCACAGGAAAACAAGGATTATTATAACCTGATGTTCCTGGTAGATGAACCGGCGAAAATAGGTGAAGATGAAGGCGGCTTTAAGATTGCGCAGGAGGCGATAGATAGCCTGGCTTCTGTAATCAAAGATTGCCAAAAAACAGGAAGATTCAAAGATTTGGATACAGAAGATCTAACCTTTATGATCCTTTCCGCAATGCACGGCATTTGTGCCCTCTTCTGCAAAGACCGTACTACAAGTTTCATAGGCAGAACGAACGAGGAACTGATGCAGAGCGGCTATGAGTGTTTTGTCGCGCTCCTTGAAAAAAGCTAACGCTTTTTTTTAATATTTTATTGAACAATGTTTAAAATTATAACAGTGATTAAAAATGAAATCTGAAACACCTATCCGATATGCTTTTGTCCTAGTAGCGGCAGCCTTGATAGCCGCTACCCCGGCAAAAGCTCAAAGCCGGCTGGATGAATACATCCGCGAGGGGCTCAGCTCTAATCAGAGCATTAAGCAACAGGACTTCGTACTCGAAAAAAATGTATATGCATTGAAGGAAGCAAAAAGCATGTTCGGGCCCGAGGTTACCTTTTCAACCACTTATACTAAAGCCGACGGCGGGCGTACGATAGATTTCCCAACCGGCGACCTGTTTAATGGGGTTTATTCCACGCTGAACAAACTGACAAACAGCAACGCCTTTCCGCAGTTACAAAACCAGCATATATTACTCAACCCGGATAATTTTTACGATGCCAAGTTCCGCACTACACTTCCCATCCTGAATGCAGAGTTGATTTATAATAAACGGATCAAAGCGCAGCAGGTTGATCTGCAAAAAGCCGAAGTACTTCTTTACAAACGCGAACTGGTTAAAGAGATCAAAACGGCTTACTATAATTATCTCAAAGCCGTTTATGCTACCGGGATCTATGAGTCCTCGCTCAGGCTGGTGCAAGAAGGCCAAAGGATCAATACAAGGCTATATGATAACAGCAAAGTAAACCAGACGGTTGTACTCAGAAGCCAAAATGAAGTTTCCCGGATCAACGCTTCACTCACCGGGGCAAAGAAAACCGCGGAATCGGCCCGTTATTATTTTAATTTCCTGATCAATCGCCCGCTAACGGATAGTATCCTTTTAGATGATATTACCACGCTTCCGGCCCTTGACCAAAGTTTGGCTAACAACATCAATGGCCGGGAGGAATTAGCCAAACTCCGGATAGCAAAAGACATTAACGGCAACCTGAATGGGCTGGCCAAATCTTATATCATCCCCAAGCTGGGCACCTTTATCGACCTGGGATCGCAGGCGTTCGACTGGAAGTTCAATAGCCAAAGTCGCTATTACTTGTTAGGCGTTTCCCTGGAATGGAACCTGTTTTCCTCCGGGAAAAATAGTTACCGGGTAAAACAAACAATTGCAGACCGCGAGGCCCTGGCATCACAGACTGACTATGTACAGCAGCAATTCCTTACCGAGCTTAAAGTACGCCAGGCCGCCATGCAAAGCGCCATTGCACAATACGAGGCGGCACAATCCCAGTTGAAGACCAGCCAGACCTACTACAACGATATGGTCAAGCTATATAAGCAAGGAATGGCCATTTACATCGAACTGCTGGATGCCCAAAATCAGTGGATAGATGCGCAGCTCAATGCCAACATTGCCCTTTACGACACCTGGATAGCCCATACGGCCATCGAACGAGCTAATGCCAGTTTTACAATTCAACAATAAAAACATACAACAATGAAAAAACTTCAATTACTCAGCATAATAATGGCAGCCATATTCCTGCTGACTTCCTGCAAACAAAAACATCAGGAACAAAACGCAATGGGTGAACCGGATATCATCCCCGTTAAAACAGCATCAGTTTCCATATTAGGAGTTCCCGACCACATTAGTGCAACCGGCCTGGTGAGCACTGAAGATGAAGCTAAATATGCCTTCAAGATAGGCGGCGTAATCAACCGCATCCTGGTGCAGGAAGGCCAGTTCTTTAAAAAAGGCCAATTACTGGCTACGCTCAATTCAACTGAGATTTCAGCCGGTCTGACTCAATCCAGCCTGGGTGTGGAAAAGGCACAGCGCGATTATAGTCGTGCCGTCAATCTTTACAAAGACAGCGTATATACCCTGGAGCAATTGCAAAACACCAAAACCGCACTGGACGTTGCGCAAAAAGCCCGGGAAGCTGTAGCCTTTAATGATCGCTATTCCAAAATATACGCTGCATCCGATGGCTTCGTAAGCAAGAAAATAGCTAATGAAGGTGAGGTTATCGCCGAAGGCATGCCGGTGCTGCTCATCAATTCCACTGAACAGCACAACAGTTACTCGCTAAAAGTTGGGGTAACCGACCGCGAGTGGGCCATCATTAAGCCGGGGCAGACAGCCAAAGTCGCGCTCGATGGATACGTAGGCAGGCAATTTGAGGCGGTGGTATTTCGCAAGTCGCAGGCTGCAGATCAGGCTCTTGGATCGTTCCAGGTAGAGCTTAAGCTGAACTTAAATGGCCTCAAACCTGCGGTTGGCATGTTTGGCAAGGCGGAGATAGCCACTCACCAGGATGAAAGTGTGATGGTGATTCCCTATGGATCGCTGGTGGAGGCTGACGGCAATAAAGGTTTTGTGTTTACCACTGTTAGCGCGACCCGTGTAAAAAGAGTGCCGGTTACCATCCTGAAGTTCGATAACGAAAATGTCTATCTCAAGGATAAACTGGAAGGTATAGACCAGATCGTAGTTTCCAACAGCGCCTACCTTAACGAGCAGTCCATCATTAAAATCATCAAGTAAGCTACGGTTATGAAAATCACAAATTTCGCAGTAAAGAACTACCAGTTCACACTGATCATATTTTTGCTTGTCGCAGTAGTAGGCGTGTTAACGTTGTTTACCATGCCGCGGTCGGAAGATCCAACCACCCATCCGCCGCAATACCTGATCACGGTGATCTATCCGGGCACCAGTCCGAAAGATATGGAAGAGCAGGTAGTAAAACCCATTGAGAACAAAATTTACGGACTGGAGAACATCGAAAAGATCCTTACCACTGTGGAAGACGGTGTTGCGGTTATCCAGCCGAAATTTAAATATGGCGTAGATGTAGATAATAAGTACCAGGAAATATCTACGGAGATCAATGCCTTGAAAAACAGTGAACTTCCAAAGGATATTTACATGATCAAAACAGAAAAGATCTCATCCTCTGATGTAAAGGTACTGCAAGTGGCATTGGTTTCTGACAATGCTTCCGGGAAATTATTGAGGGATAAAGCGGATATTCTGAAAACGCGCCTGGAGAAGATCACCAACCTGAAGGATGTCAAATATTTTGGAATGCCCGAGCAGGAGATCCGTATTGACATGCAACTGGATAAACTGGCTCAATTAAAAATACCGCTCAATGTGGTGCTAGGAAGTTTGCAACGCGAGGCAGCAGATATCCCTGGCGGCAGCATCAACCTGGACAGCAAGATATTCAATGTGAAAACCAGCGGTAAGTTCAAGACCGTTGATGATGTGGCCAATACCGTTATTTATAATGCCAATGGCAAGATCATATATCTGAAAGATGTGGCCGATGTGAGCTACAAGGATGGCATTGCCGATCATATCACCCGGCTGAACGGGCACCGTTGTGTGCTGGTTACAGCGGGGATGAAAGACAATGTGAATATCGCCAGCGTACAGCAAGAGTTTTTACCGGTACTGGATGAATTCGGCAAAAGCCTGCCCGGGAATGTCCGGCTTGTTAAAAACTTTGACCAGGCTAACATGGTTTCCGAGCGCTTGGGCCATCTGGGATTCGACTTTGGATTGGCGATACTGTTAGTGGTGATTACGCTATTGCCATTAGGCTTCAGAGCATCGCTAATCGTGATGATCTCTATACCGCTTTCTTTGGCGCTGGGTCTCATCGCCATGAATTTATTCGGGTTTTCCTTAAATCAGCTCAGTATCGTAGGGCTTGTGGTGGCCCTGGGTCTGCTGGTGGATGACAGTATTGTTGTTGTGGAGAACATTGAGCGGTGGCTCCGCGAGGGGCATTCCCGTATGGATGCTATCCTGAAAGGTACGCAACAGATCGGGATAGCGGTTGTAGGCTGTACGGCTACATTGGTTATTGCCTTCCTGCCGCTTGCCTTTTTGCCGGATATGCCCGGTGAATTTATGCGCAGCCTGCCGATGGCCGTGATGACCAGTGTATTGGCTTCTATGATCGTGGCCTTAACGCTTGTTCCTTTTCTGGGTAGCAGGTTGTTAAAGACACATACACATGGCGAGGGTAACTTCTTTTTAAAGCACCTGCAACGTTTCCTGACCAGGTCTTATGCCCGCGTGATGCCGATTGCCTTAAAATGGCCTAAAACCACCATCGGGATCTCATTGGCATTAAGCGGACTTGCTTTTTTCTTATTTACACAAACCGGGTTTAAGCTTTTTCCAACCTCTGAAAAGCCGATGTTCCTGATCAATATCAAACTGCCCCTGCAGGCCGATATTCCCGAAAGCGACCGGGTGACCAGGCTGGTAGAAGGTGAACTGAAGAAACACAAGGAGATCGTTTATTATACGGCTAACATGGGCAAAGGCAATCCACAGATCTATTACAATGTACACCAGCAGGATGTAAAGCCTGATTTTGCCCAGGTATTCGTTCAACTGGACGAAGAGGCAAGTCCAAAATCGAAAACAGATCTCATCAAACAACTGCGAAAAAAATTCAACGATTTTCCTTATGCAAGGATAGAAGTTAAAGATTTTGAGCAGGGTACTCCGATTGAAGCCAATATCGTGGTGAGGGTTTTTGGTGAGGATCAGGACACCTTACGGAAGCTTTCCTTTAAAGTGGAGGAGGTCCTGAAAAAAAATCCGGGTACTTTTTATATCAACAACGAATTGAATACCTATAAGTCAGACGTTAAAATAAAAATTGACAAAGAGAAGGCCCGTACCTTAGGCGTGTTAACCAGCGATGTGGATAAAGTGGTAAGGATGGCCGTGGCGGGTTTAACCGTTGGTGATTATATTGATGACAGGGGCGATTCGCGAAATGTGGTGATCACCCTGCCCAGGAATAAGTTCTCTAACCTGGATGCCCTGAAAAACCTGTACGTAAATAATATACAGGGCACCCCGGTACTGGTTAACCAGATTGCTACTATCTCGTTTGAAACGTCGCCAACGGCGATCAACCATTTCAATAAATCGCGCTTTGTAAAAGTTACTTCCTTAACCAAAGAGCACGTCTTGGCCAATGATATCCTGAAAGAGGTTGTTCCTGAACTGAATAAATTAAAAATGCCGCCGGGCTATTATTACAAGTTATCCGGAGAAGCGGAATCGGAAGGCGATGCATTAGGCGGTAACTTTCTGTCGGTGATCATCCTGAGCACGTTTCTTTTCGTTGGTGTGCTGCTGTTGCAGTTCAAGACATTTAAAGGGATCATTATCGTACTATCGATCATACCCCTGGGTATATTGGGCGGTGTGGTATTCCTGCTTTTCACGGGTAACCCGATGTCACTGGTTTCTATCATCGGTTTTATAGGTCTGTCAGGCATACAGGTTAAAAACTCGCTGCTACTGGTTGATTTTACCAACCACCTGCGTGAGGAAGGCCATAGCATTGATGAAGCAATAGCGATGGCAGGCGAAACCCGATTTCTACCCGTTGTGCTTACTTCCATTACGGCAATCTGCGGTTTGCTTCCAATTGCCTTGAACCCCAATCCATTGATCGCACCGTTAGCTATTGTACTGATCGGCGGGCTGATCAGTTCAACTATACTGTCGCGTATAGTTACCCCTGTAATGTATAAATTGATCCCGCCACATTTGGAAAGCGACACACATCTAAAAAGTAATTGACTGAAACGGAAAAATATCAAGAGTTTGTAGTAATGGAACAACGAATCTTAAAAACAGCATAAGTGATCTATTTGAAGATATATCACTACTATCGTAATGCCAAAAACTTTTCCACATTATGCTATAATCATCAAATTGAGTGACAAATGTGTGAGATAAAAAAGCCTCACTAAATTTAGTGAGGCTAACTACTTGACTATTAAGTGGCTATGTTGTGTAGCTCTCGAACTATTTCCTATTTGATTTGCTTTATTTGCGGATTTAGACTTATAACCTATGCCAAAAGTAGCTATATGAACTTATAATATTCGGGCACCTTCGCCAGATAGTATGTATGGTTTTTTTGCAACTTGTTAAATGAAAGCAGTGATATGCTGTTATTCATTTCGCAAACTCTTCACCGGGGGCGCCATGCCAGCCCTAATGGTTCGGAAACTTAAGGTAAATAATCCTATTAGCAGCATTCCAGCACCGCTGATAACAAATACCCACCAGCTAATAGCCACATGGTCGGCAAAACTTTCCATCCATTTATTTACGGCGTACCATGCAATTGGTGTTACTATAACAAAAGCCAGTAAAATAAGCGATATCAGTTCGGTTGATAGCAGGATCACTATTTGCGCAACACTGGCGCCAAATACTTTGCGGATACCAATTTCCTTTGTGCGTTGGTTGGTGGTATATACGGCAAGGCCTAACAGCCCGAGGCAACTGATCAATATGGAGAAACCTGTTGCCCAGCTAAGCAGGGTTGAGGTATGTTGCTCTGCGTCGTAAAAACGTGCTATCGTTTCGTCGTAAAAATGGCAATCAAAATCATCGTCGGGATAAGCTTTCTTCAAGGCCCTACCCATATTTGTAATCGCGGTTTTCCATTCCTTACCGCCTGCGGTTTCAGGTTTCAAGCTAACGTGTAAGGTTCTCATTGGCTCGGGTATTGGACTGCCCGATGTTATGATTGATGGATAAATCGCGGAATGGAGCGACCGCTGATTAAAATCGGCAACTACGCCAATAATATTAATAATTCGGCCACTAAACCAATTCAACTGCTTCCCGATAGCTTTATTGGGGTCAGTAAACCCTAATAATTTAGCGTAAGTATTGTTAATGAGGATAGCTTTCCCGGTGTCGGCTTCGGTTATGTTTCTCCCGGCAAGCAACTTTATCTGGTATATTTTGATGTAATCCTCATCTCCAGACTTAACTATTATTTCTTCTGTTGTAATTTGTTTTTTTCCATCGTTGTAAGTCATCCGTGTTCTGTTAAATGCATCAGCCGAAGGTGCGTCATTGCCCAAACCTACAAGGGCAACCTGCGGCATCAACCTGAATTCATTTAGCAGTACCTGGTTGGTGCTGGCCTTACTTGTTTCCCAGGGTGTGGTAATAAGCAGAATAGCATCCTTTTTAAACCCGAGGTTTTTATGTAAGGCGTAATAAATTTGCCTGCTTACCAAAATGGTAGCCATCATAAAAAACTGGGCTACAACAAACTGCGAAACCGTAAGCGATTTACGGAACCACGCGTTTCGTGTGTTATTGCTATTGCCCTGCACCTGGTTTTTTAATACCGATACCGGCTTGTAGCCCGATAACACAATTGCAGGATAAAAGCCTGACAAAATACTTATGACAATAGTTAAAATAAGCAGGAAGAGTATTACATCCGGCTGCAGAATATTAGCATGAATATCCAGGGATATAACGTCGGCAAACATTTTTAAAATAATTGGCGCAAGCAACACCGATATACAAACCGCAAAGAATGTTATAAAAAATGTTTCGCCTAAAAACTGAACTATTAATTGTATCCGGCTGCTACCCAAAGTTTTGCGGATCCCAATTTCTTTTGCTCTTTGGGTGGCCTGAGCGGTAGTTAAATTCACATAATTAATACATGCCAGCAACAGCAAAAAGATAGCGGATACCAATAATCCGTAAAGTGTGGTTTTGCTGGCCGGCGATGAGAAATAAAAAATATTGTAGTCGGGATTGAAGTGAATATCATCTAATGGTTGCAAGGCCATGTTTATAGTTGGCGCAGGCATTTTTGGATTGGTAGGCGGCAGATTATTTTTTTTGAAAATGGTATTGATCTGTTTTACAACCCCGGTAGCAGAAACGCCAGGTGCCAGCTTTATAAAAATCTCCGCCGCCCCAGAGATTCTGTTCCAATTGTTTATGTGCAGGTCATCAGCTAATTGTTTATTAGTTGTTGCGGTACTAAAGGAAATAAAGTCATGAAAGGTGAAGTCGCTATTTTTAGTAAACGTTTCAACTATCCCGCTAACGGTTGTTTTAAGGGTATCGTAGGTGATTACTTTACCAATCATGTCATGATAGGATAACGAGGGGAAGTAAAGCCTGGCTTGTTGGGATGTTAATACCACCTGGCCGGGCGCATCAAGCGCGTGTTGCGATGAGCCGGCAAGCCATACATAATTAAAAATTTTAAAATATTGCTGGTCGGCAAGTGTTATCCTGTCCAGATCTTTAAAGCGCTTTTGTGCATTTTTATCTTTGTCGATATAAACAAAACGAGGCCATAGTGAATACACCGGCGTAATTTCTTCTATTCCTGTGGCCTCGTTTTTAATTGCCCCAGCCAGCGGGCCAAATAGGCCACTTGAATAATTTTTATGCCCCTGAAACGACATATTCATCACAACGCGGTAAATCCGGTCGCTGTCTTTGTGAAATTTATCAAACGTAAAATCGTAGTGTACAATAAAGTAAATGGCCAGGAAAGCGCTTATGCCGATGGATAAACCAATAACATTTATCAGTGTAAATAGCTTATGCCTCCAAAATCCGCGGAACGCAATTTTAAAATAGTTTTTTATCATATGACTGCCGGTTAATGTTTCACGTGTCCACCCCGAAGGGTTTACATGGTTCAATATTAGCGGCATAGGTTGGGCAAAACCTCTCAAGTTATAAGTTGGGAGAACTTTTTGAAGGTGATTTTTATATTCAAGAGGGGTTTTACCGGTAAATTGCTTAAAAATACGGTGAAAGCTACTTTGTGAATTAAAGCCTGACTCATAGGCAAGACCGAGCAAGGTGATATGATCATGCGACGGATTCTGCATTTTGAGTGCAACCTCACGTACACGGTATTCATTAATAAAATCGTTGAAGCTTTTTTTGAAAACTGTATTAATAATCCGGGATAATTCATGAGTATGCAAGCCGAGCTTTTCGGCAAGCGAGTTCAGAGTTAATTCTGCGTCCCGGTAATAACCTTTCTCTTTAACTTCCATTTTTAACCAGGAAGCTTTCTGCTTCAAACCTGCCGGTAATAATTGTTTTACGGCAACATTAACCGTCATAACAGTTTCTGTTTTTAAATGGATTCTGGCTGCGATCCATATGATCATGGATATCAAAAGAAGATACAGGGGATAGTAATGCTGTACGCTTAATTCATAATGATAATGAAAATAGTCAACAGCTGTAAATGGTATCCATAATAACCATAACACAGCCAGTTTGTTAACAGAGCGATCTAACCAAAGTAACTCATTCCGGTATCGGTCGCCCCCGTTAAACTCTTTTTTCCGGTAATAGTGATTAATCTGCAGCCGGCACAGGTACAAATAAATCATAAATGACAGGAATGCGAATAACGGCACTACGAAACTAAATGTATGGTAGATAGTTTGGCCAGCCTTCATGTTCTGTATTGCAGCAAATTCCTGAATACTTAATTCATACAGCAAAGGGACGAAGTGCAGAAAGTCTTTGCGACGGAAGATATACTCGGGCCGGGTTATTTGCCGTATGTAAAAATAAATTAAAGGGCCTAATGCCATTGAAAACTGCAATGGCATTAGGTTCAGTAATGGATT
This sequence comes from Mucilaginibacter sp. Mucisp73, assembly GCF_059491465.1. NCBI lineage: Bacteria > Pseudomonadati > Bacteroidota > Sphingobacteriia > Sphingobacteriales > Sphingobacteriaceae > Mucilaginibacter > Mucilaginibacter sp. Mucisp73. The sequence goes on from NZ_CP168507.1 coordinate 2,421,398, forward strand.
ATTCTTTGCCAGGTCAATATCCGCTACCAAAACCCGGATGATCCATAAAGCAACAACGACCATTAATATTGCCAGCCAGCGGTTTGCAAACTGGTTCTCCTTTGGAGCTATCCATAAAAATAATGATAGCGTTAAGCTGATAAATACGGCACCTAAAAACGCAATGTCATAAAATGTAAAATGGAATATAAAAGGCATCAATTGAGTTTAGGTAGTTTGTAGTTTTCTCAAACCTAAGAAAATATTGATACAAATTCAACGGGTTGTTGATTAAAGCCAGGGCTCATTTTAATTAGAAACATTTGTCGATGCCAAACACGGCCTGTTTATCGGTTGTGAAGTCATAAAAAAAAGTTGCCAATAAAATTGACAACTTGCCTAAAAAAGTGACCCCGGAGAGATTCGAACTCTCGACCCAATGATTAAGAGTCATTTGCTCTACCAGCTGAGCTACGGAGTCAAGTGTGCCAGCTTTTGCCGGGTTGCAAATATGCAAATTATTTTCTTTTTCAGCAGGCGGAATTACTCATAGTTATTAATTATTTTAATCTGCTTATTGTAAAATTAAAGGTTGGAGTAATAACACGCTTTCATCTTCCTGGTGTTCATTTTATTCCCGGCTCGGCCAAAAAAAGTTAATTATAGCAACTTCATAACAAAATGTTAATTTTTTTGTTGGAATTTTAACAAAAGGTGCTTAAATTGTAAAACTTAATATCTATCTCTCATGAAAAAAAGAAAATTACTCAAAATTAACAAACTGCTGTATGAAAGTGTTGTTAAAGATTTTATTGCCCAAAACGGCTTAAATGTTCAATATTCGTACACTAAAGATCATTTTTACCTGTTTAGCGACGAATCTACTATTAATCAGCTCGAAACGCAGGCCTCCGGGTTTAACTTATTATAGGTTATAAAATATAAAGGCCCGGTAGTATTATACTACCAGGCCTCATATATTCCTTACCGGTTATTATACAGCGGCGTATAAATCCTCCTGTTGTTTTTGCACTACGGGGCTGTTAATGTATTCATCATAGGTCATGAGTTTATCAATATAACCACCTGGTGTTAACTCAATAATCCGATTGGCTACCGTTTCAACCAGTTCATGATCCCGTGAGGTGAACAGGATAGTGCCGCGGAAGTCTTTCATACCATTGTTAAGCGCTGTGATCGATTCCAGGTCGAGGTGGTTGGTTGGTTCATCAAACATCAGCAGGTTGGCTTGCTGCAGCATCATACGGCTAAACATACAGCGCATTTTTTCGCCACCAGATAGCACACTGCATTTTTTCATAACTTCTTCGCCCGAAAACAGCATCCGGCCTAAAAATCCGCGGATAAACTGATCGTCTTTTTCGCCGGGTGAATATTCGCGCAGCCAGTCAATTAGGTTGTCGTTTTTGCCGTCGAAGTATTCGCTGCTGTCGTTAGGGATATCAGCCGCGTTAATGGTTACACCCCATTTAAAGGTGCCTGTAAAATCTTTATCGCGGCCTGTTAAAATATTATAGAAAGCAGTAGTTGCCAAACTGTTTTGCGACAGGATAGAAATTTTATCGCCTTTGTTTACAGTGAAGGTGATATTATTGAACAGCACCTCGCCATTAAGGGTTTTGCCCAGGTTTTCAACGGTCAGGATCTGATCGCCGGCTTCACGGCCCAGGTTGTTGAAAATAATACCTGGGTATTTACGGTTTGATGGCTGAATTTCATCCAGGTTGATCTTATCCAATGCTTTTTTACGGCTGGTTGCCTGTTTTGATTTGGACGCGTTGGCACTAAACCTGCGGATAAACTCCTGGAGCTCTTTAACTTTATCTTCGGCTTTCTTATTTTGTTCGGCACGTTGTTTAAGGGCCAATTGGCTCGATTCGTACCAGAAGGTATAGTTGCCGGTATAAATGGTCATTTTACCAAAATCGATATCTACTACGTGGGTACACACAGTATCCAGGAAGTGCCTGTCGTGCGATACTACCAGTACAATAGCTTCATATGATGCAAGGAAATCTTCCAGCCAGCTAATGGTGTGGATGTCCAAATCGTTGGTAGGCTCATCCAGCAGCAGGATATCCGGTTTGCCAAAAAGTGCCTGGGCTAATAAAACACGTACTTTTTGAGTGTTATCAAGGTCTTTAACCAGTTGATAGTGAAATTCTTCTTTAATGCCAAGGTTGCTGAGCAGGGTAGCGGCGTTGCTTTCGGCATTCCAGCCGTCCATTTCGGCAAAAAGGTTTTCCAGTTCACCCGCGCGTTCGCCATCGGCATCGCTAAAATCTTCTTTAAGATAAATAGCGTCTTTCTCCTTCATTATGGCGTACATTTCCTTATGGCCCATCATCACCGTTTCGATAACTGTGAATTCGTCAAAAGCGTAATGGTTTTGGCTCAAAACAGCCATGCGTTCGCCGGGAGTAAAGCTCACCGAGCCGCTGGTTGGGTCAATATCGCCCGAAAGAATTTTCAGGAATGTTGACTTACCCGCGCCATTGGCGCCAATAATACCATAACAGTTGCCCTGTGTAAATTTCAGGTTTACGTCTTCAAACAAAGTACGCTTACCATAACGTAAAGAAAGATTGGATACCGTGATCATGCTGCACCTCTAATTTGGCGCAAAAGTACGGTAAAATCTTCATTTTAACGATATATGGTGCTGATATTATGGATGGGGATTTTTTGAGCAGCAATTTTTCCCCATAAAATTAAATCCATGGGTACACAATTACACAGAAATGATAATGGAGTGTAAACTAAAAGTATATTTAATACGTTTAATCGCTATATCTAACCGGTTATAATATAATGGTACAGCCTTTGACTAACATACAGTATAAAAATTTATTTAAATTATTTAACAATGGTCATGGGAGCATTAATTATAGGTTTAATTGTCATCAATGTGGTAATAGCCATTAACAATACACAAAAGCGCAAAGTATATTAAAAATATATTAATTATAAGCTTTAGGGCAACGCCCTATGCTTAGTTTAAAATATTAAATAAGCTTTGTGTTTCATGGTCGGCCAATTTTTGAAGCGGACCTGATGCCAGCATTTTCATCATCATGCTAAGCTCTGCGGCAATGGTGAATAAAATATCAGTATGGTCGTTATTGAAAGATAACGACCATTTTAGTTCCAGGTTAAATGGAGGTTTCTCGGCAGGTATGATCCTTATCAGTTGACCGGGCACACGCTCCTCAATTTTCAAAGCAAGCTTGGCCATATTCTGGATACTGAAACGGGCTTCATCCCGGGTGGATGTCCATTCCTGGATATTATCAGGCATCAGTTGACGGTGATTATTGAAATCGGCCAGAAAATCGTAAACCTCCATTAAAGGCTTGTTAATACTTATCGTACTGGTGAATGTATTCATGGATAGATTTGATATTAGATTTGAGATTTGAAATAAATTCCGCTGACGAACAATCAAAAATCAGCGCAATCATCGAAATCAAAAAAATCAACGGTCTTAACTTGCAGCCATTTCGCCCCAGGTTGATGGATTTTCGCGCCACTGCTTGAGCAGATTTACATCCTTTTCGTTAATGAACTGATGTTCTTCCGCGTATTTAATAAGTGCATTATAGTTTGACAGGGTTACGTATGGGCAGTTGGCCTGTTTAAAGTTTTCGTCGGCAATGTCAAAGCCATAAGTAAATATCGCCGCCAGGCCCGCAACGTCATAACCTGCGGCACGCAACGCTTCAACGGCCTGCAAGCTGCTTTTACCGGTTGAAAGCAGATCTTCAATAACTACAACCCGCTTGCCTGAAGTAGTAGCGGCATCGCCCTCAATCATGCTGCCTGTGCCATGCTCTTTAGGTTTTGAACGTACATAGATAAATGGAAGGCCTAATTCCTGGGCTACTAATGCACCTTGCGGTATACCTGCGGTTGCCACACCTGCAATGCAGCCAACCGACCCGAATTTATCCTGTATGGCTGCCACTAATTGCTGCCTGATGTAAGTGCGGATAGTTGGATGAGAAAGTGTAACGCGGTTATCGCAGTAAATTGGAGATTTCCAGCCCGATGCCCATGTAAAAGGATTATTGGGTTGTAATTTAATTGCTTTAATTTGCAGCAGGAATTCGGCTACTTGTTGTTCGATCTCATTATTAGTAAACATGGCTCAAAAATACAGAATTTATATTAACGAAAAGGTTATCCTGCTCACAGAATCTGAACCAAAGCATGCAGATAATTTTGAAAGGCTTGATGCAGAGACCTTTGACCTTAAAATTATATATACCTGGATCCTCGCTAATCCTAACAAACTGTTCTACATAAAAACAGCCAACGCTAAGGTGTATCTTAAAGCAGTTAAAAAGAATATTACACTTATTGAAGCGGCAGGGGGCCTGGTTATGAACACTAAGGGGCAATATTTATTCATTTATCGTAATGATAAATGGGACCTGCCCAAAGGCAAAATAGAAAAAGACGAAAAGGTAAAAGAAGCGGCGGTGCGCGAAGTAGAGGAGGAGTGCGGCATAAAAGTAAGCGAACTGGGAGAAAAAATTTGTAAAACATACCATGTATATGTTAACCGCGGCGAGGTAGTGCTTAAGAAAACGCATTGGTTTGCCATGACAAGTAAGGGTAAAGAAAAGCTAAAACCTCAAAAAGAAGAGGGTATTACCGATGTGCGCTGGTTTGAACACCATCATATTGAACCGATAATTGAAAATACATTTCCATCCATAATGGATGTGTTGCACAAAGAAAAGCTGGTTACAAATAAGGTAATGCCTCTTTCGGAATAAACTGGCTTACATCGCCATTATAGCGGATGATTTCGCGTACAATGGTTGAACTGATGGATGAATAACCGGGCTTGCTTACAATAAATATGCTTTCGATGTCGGGTGCCAGCGAATGGTTCATCTGGGCAATCGCTTTTTCATACTCAAAGTCTGATACTGTACGGATTCCCCTGATCATGTAAGCGGCGCCTATGCTCTTGCAAAAATCGACAGTAAGGCCTTCATAGGCTATCACGTGGATCCGTTCATCGTGCGCGAAAACGGCCCTGATCATTTGTTCGCGCTGTTCAACACTCAGCAACCCCTTTTTGCTGCTGTTTACGCCGATACCTATGTAAAGCTTATCAAAAAGCTCAACAGATCGTTTCACAATATCAACATGAGCTTTAGTAAGCGGATCAAATGAACCTGGAAAAAGGGCTATCTTCATGGAGTAAAATTAATGAATAGTTGATTGGGTTGTTTAAATGAACGGTTGTTTTTTGCCTTTTATCGGCATTATTTAATGAGCGGCTTTGTATCTGACAAGTTGAACCATTCATTTGATCACTAAAACAACCTAAACCAGCGAAGCTAATTGAGCATACTGTAAAAGCATAATTGTTTTGCCATCTTTTATTTCCCCGGTTTTTACCATTTGCAGGGCTTCGCTGAATGGCAGCTCTAAAACTTCAATATTTTCATTTTCGTGGGCAAGCCCGCCGCCGTCGCTAACTTTCATTTCTTTGGCATATTCGGCAACAAAAAAGTAAAGGATTTCGGTAACAGAGCCCGGCGACATATAAGCTTCGAAAACCTTTTTAACATCCGTTATTTTATAACCGGTTTCTTCCTCAGTTTCCTTACGGATGCAATCTTCCGGATTATCCTTATCAAGCAAACCGGCACAACATTCAATCAGCATGCCGTCTGGGTTGCCGTTGATATAGGTTGGCAGCCTGAATTGCCTGGTTAATATTACAGATGACTGTGCTTTATTATAAAGCAAAATGGTTGCGCCGTTGCCGCGGTCGTAAGCTTCACGGCTTTGCACAGCGGTATTACCGTCTTTTTCCGTAACCTCGTAAGTTACTTTTTTAAGGATGTACCAGTTATCTGATAAAATATCGGTATTAAGAATTTTGATTTGATTCATTTTTACTTGATCGATTATGATTAATAATGATTATTTTTGAACGAAAATAGGATTGATAACATGAACTTTCCAAAAAGAAAACAAAAAATAATTGAGCAGCTCAGTCAAAGCGGAGAGGTTGATATAAAGCAATTGGCTGTCGTACTGAATATTTCAGAAATTACAGCACGCCGCGACCTGAACCAGTTAGCAGCCGATGGATTGCTTTACCGTACTCATGGAGGAGCAACAAAAGTTAATCCCCACGAAAAGCCACATAGCTTTGCAAATAAAAGCGCTCAAAACGCAGCTGTTAAAGATGCCATTTGCCGCAGGGCCGCATCACAAATCACCGACGGGGATATTATTTTTATGGATTGCGGGAGTACTGTTTTTAGGTTATGCCAGTTCATTAAAAATAAGAAGATAAAGGTGATAACAAATTCATTACCTGTAGTATATGAGCTGCAGGATTGCACTGTAAGTGTTAATATAATAGGAGGGGAGTTGGATAAAGAGCGACAGGCTGTACATGGAACTACAGCTATTGAGCATATTCAAAAGTACAGGGCAACCAAAGCTTTTTTGGGTGTTGACGGTATTTCGGAAGCTGGATTGTTTGCCAATAGTGAACATGAAGCATCCATTACAACAGCTTTCGCGGCAAACAGCGCATTTACCTACATTCTGTGTGATGCCAGCAAAATAAGCAAGGAAACCTATCTTAATTTTGCAGGATTAGATATCATCAACGCGATCATTACCGATGCAGATCCTGAGCGGTTAAAGGGCTTTAAAGAAAGCGGGATAGTTATTTTAAAGGCAGATATCTAAACCGGTCTGAAAAACGAAAATGACGAATGCCCGTATTTTCTTTGTTCAACAAAAGCGGGATGATTACTCAAATTTTGCAGAGACTGGTGTTCAACAATCAACAGGCCATCAGGTTTAAGCAGGTTCTTTTCAAAAATAACTTTTGGCAAATCGGGGATCCTGTTCAGGTCATAGGGCGGGTCGGCAAATATCAGGTCGTACTGTTCCGTTTCAATATTCAGGTATTTGAATACATCTTCACGGTAAGTTTTTATTTGCGTAAGCTTATGCTGCCGCGAGGTATCTTTAAGATAATTAACGCAATGAATACTCCTGTCGACAGATATAACTTCTGAAGCTCCGCGTGAAGCAAATTCAAGCGAGATGTTGCCAGTGCCGCTAAACAGGTCAAGCACTTTAATGCCTTCAAATTCTATTTGGTTAAGCAGGATATTAAATAAAGCTTCTTTTGCCAAATCGGTTGTAGGACGAACAGGAAGATTTTTTGGCGGATTAAGCCTTAAGCCTTTTAAACTGCCTCCGATAATGCGCATAATGAAAGAGCCGCTATTGATAACACCCTGTGAGCTACAACCTCCGCGGGTAATTGTAATACCTGTAAATTATTGACTTCGGCCGCTTTAAAAAATTCGGCCAGGCGACTTAGTCCTTTACTGTCGGCATCAATGTTACCGCTTACATATAAGCTGGTATATTTAGCTTCGAGGTTAAGTTCATTAGCAACCAGCACAGTAAAGTAAACCAGTTCATCATCGCCATTAAAATCAAAAGAGTTATAGAAACGCAGTTTGCCGGATGCAAAATGAGCTATCTCCACCTTTTCTTTTTCAATATTGAGGTAAAGGCAGTCGTTGCCGGGATTGTTTTGGGCAATGGCGGTTAACCACCCTTTTGATGTAAAAACGGTATTACGGATGCCAAATTCTTCCGCGGTACTCACAATGGCTTCGCTGGTATTGTATACAATGATGTTTTCCTTATCTAATACCTGGGCTATAACTTTGCTGTCGGCTTTCACATCCAGGAAACGGGCCAGGTTTGGCAGGCGCTCGCTGCTAAACAATTCTGCAGGCACCAGTGTAAAGCTATGAGCAGGTAAACCGATAATCATTTGCCCGTATTTGGCCGACAGCAGGTCAAGCAATTCCTGCGGATCGCTTAGCTCATCAAATGGGTAATTTTCGGCCCAGGCTATTAGCTTGCCGTTATTACTTATGGCGTACGAAAACGATTTGTCTTCAACCTGTATTAATAAAGTATAGTCCTCAGTTTTATCTAAACTAAAGTTATCATCGTGGTAAGTATAATTGTGTTCGTTCATACCGGTTTTAACAAAAGTAATATTTTTTGGCAGATACAGTAATTACCGAGGTACAAATTGGTATGCTGTTATAAAATACGGGTTAATATCATCAGGATGATAAATATCAAAATCGGCAACCCTACAGGCTTAGGATAATAATCATTATCCGGAAAATATCTCCTGAAAAAAAACTGGCTTAGAATTAAAGCACCAATCAGCCCAAAACCTATGTTAAGGCCTGCTACCGAAAGCATTGCTGTAACCTGCGCCGGTGTTGGCTGGCCGCCTTTAGCCGTTACATTCATAGCATCAACAACCTGTTGCAGGTTAACGCCCGAATGCATGATAACAAAGTAGGAGAGATAGGAAAAAAATAATACAAAAGCCAGCACCGCCGGAACTGCCTTTCTGTAACCTGCATTGTATAAATTGATAACCAGCAGCACCCCGCCAAATATCAGGTTAAAAAACGAAAACCAAAATATCGCCCTTTTGGAGTAAATATCTACATAATCGTCTTCGCTGTATTTTTCTTCCTCTTTGTTTTCGTCAAATTCCATGGCTCAAATGTAAAACTAATCTTACTGAATTAAATTACTTATCATCATTTTTGCAGGGTGTTAAGTCCCGATCATATCCGTCAGTCATTTCCGCATGAGCCAACAGGCCAGCAAACGGAACTTTTTAGCAAGCTGCATGCCTTTTTAAAAAGTACCGAAGGCGACGAATGCTTTATTCTGAAAGGCTATGCCGGCACCGGGAAAACAACTATCGTGGGCGCGCTGGTAAAGGCACTGAAGCATTATAACTATAAAGCCGTGCTGCTTGCCCCAACCGGACGTGCCGCCAAGGTCATTACCAATTACTCCGGGCGAAAAGCTTTTACAATTCATAAGCGCATTTACCGTAAAAAATCGGCCTTGACGATCGATGATGGTTTTGCCCTTGCCGATAACCTGGCCAGCGATACGCTTTTTATTGTTGATGAGGCCTCCATGATCTCGGATGAGGCCATGGGCAGCAATCACGTGTCGTTATTATTTGATTTACTAAGATATGTTTATAATGATAAAAACTGCAAGCTGATACTGGTAGGGGATACCGCACAGTTACCGCCTGTAGGGGCCGACGACAGCCCCGCGCTCGACGTGCAGCTTATGGGCGATAAATTTGGCCTGTCGATATTCAGTTATGAACTTACCGAGGTTTTGCGCCAGCAAAAGAATTCGGGCATTTTATATAACGCAACCAATATCCGCGATCTGATACGCGAAGAGATCATCGAGATACCTAAAATTGTAACCAAGGGGTTTAAAGATGTTTTCAGGATGACCGGCGAGCGATTGCCCGAAGGCCTGGAGTACGCTTACCGTAAATACGGCTATGATCGTACACTTATCATTTGCCGCTCAAACAAAAATGCCAATTTGTACAACGGGCAAATTCGAAACCGCATTTTATACCGGGAGGAGGAGCTTACCGGCGGCGATCAGATCATGATAGTAAAGAATAATTACTTTTGGCTGCAGGATAAAGATGAAAATAGTACCGCGTTTATTGCCAACGGCGATATTGCCCGTATAGTAAAAGTACGCCGCACCGAAGAGATGTATGGTTTTCGTTTTGCCGATGTGCAGCTCGAATTTATTGACTATGCCGAAGATCCAACCCTCGATTGTAAGGTTTTGCTTGATACGCTTTATGCCGATTCGCCCGCGTTAAGCCAGAATGATCAGAAACGGTTTTACCAGGAAGTAATGAAGGACTATGAACATTTGCCCAACAAAAGGGCGATGCACAATGAACTGAAGCTCAATCCATATTACAATGCCTTGCAAATAAAATTTGCCTATGCCATTACCTGCCATAAAGCACAGGGCGGCCAATGGGATGCAGTTTTTGTTGATCAGGGGTATGTAACCGATGAAATGATCAATATGGATTTTCTGCGGTGGTTTTATACAGCTCTTACCCGAGCCACTACCGAACTGTTTTTGGTTAATTTCGATAACAGGTTCTATAAATCAAAGGAAGAATAATCTTCAAAGATAAATTTACTTTTATCGATATAATCTATTGATAATTAGATTTTTAATTACTAATATTAGCAATTAAAAACCAGTATCATGAACCTAAACTTAAAACTCGAAAGAAAAATTAAAACCAAACAATCAACCATTGGCGAATTATCAATAAATGGCGCCTTCGAATGTTTTATACTGGAAGACGTAGACAGAGGGCTAAATAGCGGTATGAGCCTTGCTCAAATTGCATCAATAAAAATTAAAACGCAAACAGCCATACCTACAGGAACTTATAATGTAGTCAAATTTTTCAGCCCCAAACACAACGAAAACCTGCCATTATTAGAGAATGTACCCGGTTTCGCCGGAATTGAGATCCATGTTGGCAATTTTGCCAAGGACACCGACGGCTGCCTTCTCCCTGGTGAAGATAAAGGCGTTGATGCTGTTCTGCATAGTACAATGGCTACAGCTAAACTCAATACAAAGATTTTTGAGGCCCTTAAGGCAGGAGGTACCGTGACCATTGAGGTTGTTTAATGTAGCAAATTATAAATGCTTGAAGGTGAAATGACGCGTCTACGCCGTCATGCTGAGTGATTAAAATCCATGGACTATGAAGGTTAGATGACAAAGAGGGACTGTCAGTCAGAGCCCGTCGAAGACTCGTGAGCAGAGGCCCTGTCCGCCATACTTCGACGGGCTCAGTATGGCACCCATTTTAAGCGGTCATGTGAGAAGATTACCTGGATAAACAAAGACTTGTTTAATATCCTAAAACGAATTAACTGCCGGCAAGGTGATCCTGAACGTTGAACCCTGTCCCTCGGTGCTGGTAACGCTGATAGTGCCTTTATGCTTTTCAATGATCTGGCGTACAATGCTCAACCCAAGCCCGGTCGACTTTTCGCCGCGTAAACCGGCTCGGCCGGCTTTTGAAAATTGGTTAAAGATCTCCGGCAGCATATTGGCAGGGATGCCCATGCCGTAATCCTGAACTTCAATAACTACCGTATCGTTTAGTTTAAGCAGGCGCACATCCACATTATCCCGGTTTTTAGAAAATTTCACCGCATTGCTAATCAGGTTATCAATAACCCGGTGAAATTTTTCGTTATTTATGAGCGCATGGGCAACACTTACCGAACTGCTGAACAGCACATTAACTTTATTGCCCAGCTGTAATTTCCATTCGCCCACTATGTTGTTAAGCCATTGGTTAAGCTCGATATCTTGAGTTTCAATAACCGCTATGTTCTCGTTTCGGGCTGCCTCCAGTAAGTCATCAATAATACTCCGCGCTTTTACGCAGGATGCCTTCATCATATTGATGTTGTCTTGTGTCTCCTCATCTACCTCATCAAGTTCCATCATCATGGCAATTGATTCCACAGCAGCTATCGGGTTACGCAAGTCATGGGCAACCATACCCAACACCTGGTTTTTAAACTCGCTTGCTTTTTCAATTTCCGAATTTTTTTCGCGGATCTCGATCACCTGAAAATAATAGTTGGCCTTGTAGGAAAAAAAGTACCTTGAGATAAAATAAAAGCCGGAAAGTAAGATAGCTGAGATCAACTGGTTATACAACATATCCGTAGCCGGCGTTTCACTGTAAAATAGCAGGGAAGTAAAAAAAAGCTCAATAGCAATAAGCAGCAATACGGTTTCATAGTATTCAAAAACAATTATCACGCTGATTAAGCTTAAAGCGACAAGATATAAGGTTAGGGCATTACTCGGATTGGAGGTGGCTATAAAGCTGGAATACATGCCGCAAACAATAATATAAAGCGCAAACAAAAACACAAGCAATGACATGCCTGTTGTAGCTTTTTTATGGCTTTTGAAACTAACGATAAAAAGGTTACTGGCTATCAGGAAAACAGGAGTTATAATAATGAAAACCCAGTTGCTGAAATTAAACTCGGGAAAGTTTTGAGCTTTGGTTAAGCTAATGGGGAATACAAGATAAAGGATCCGGATAATTACATTAAGCAATAAAAATACTATACTGGCACCCCTTATGGCCACCAGGTTTTGGTAAGTATAATGCAAACGGTATTGCGACCGGTATTTTACCGGGAGACTGTTAAAAAAGAAATGGGTGTTCAATTAAATTTTATGGGTTAAACAAAATTATAAAAATATTTTCAAATAATGTAACAGAAATGTGACATTGTGTGATTAACCCTTTTACTAAATATTCGGTCAATGAAGGTATAAGCCTATTTTGATGAACCTTGATTGTTTCTAAAAAAGGGATAAGTATAATTTACACATCATAAAACCAAAATCACATGTTAATGAAATCTCTTAAATTTATCGCAATTCTCATTACTGTATTAACAACTTTTTCCTGCAGAACTGTAGAAAGAGCTAATCAGAAAGAAATTAAACCGTTTGTAGGCTTCTGGAAGGATACAACCAATCCGGGATCTCAAGTCGTATTCAGGTCAGACGGCAGCTTTTATAACATTGCAAAAGAAAATAATGTGCAGATCGTTACGCACAGTGGTACTTTTAAAGTCTTATCCGACAGTATTTATGTATTGACGATTACAGATGCGAGGCCCAACGCTACATATGATCTCAAAGGAAGGCAGTATGCCAATTATTATACGTTAAGCAGCGATAGAAAAACGATGAAGACAAGTGGCGTAGTTGACGGAAGAAATGGCGGAAAAGGGCTTGCCTGGACCTGCAATTTAGTTAAAGTTGATAAATTGGATAATTAAACCCGCGGCTGGCTGACTAAACCTCATCACATTATAGCCCTCCATTTATAGACAACAAGAATTGCACACTCGCAATTGTTTTATCCGTTACACAGTATTTTACTAACAGGCAAGCTCACGCCTGTCTGTTAGTGCGGTGTTGTTAAGTTCATCTGATCTATTTAGCGTCCTTAAACATCTCCACTTGACGCATACTTTTATCATTGTTTAACGTATTAAACGACAAATTGCCTCGTGCTATTGTTAATAGTAATGTCTAAATTGCTAATAATTATGGCAAAGTGTCATTGTGGTTTAATTTTAAATGACAATTTTTCACTATGGATACTATGGCCGATAAATTGATCAACAATGAGTACTATGAATTTTAACAACTTTACCATAAAAGCTCAGGAAGCCGTACAAAAGGCATCTGAAATTGCTGTTGGTAACCAACAGCAAGCAATTGAGACCGCGCATCTGCTTAAAGGCTTATTGCTGGTTGATGAAAATGTAATTACCTACTTATTAAAGAAATTAAATGTTAACCTGAACAGGTTAAATGATACGTTAGATGCGCAAATTGCATCGTTCCCCAAGGTAAGCGGCAGCAACGTATACCTTTCGTCCGAAGCAAATTCTGCTTTGCAAAAAGCGTCGGGATATTTAAAAGAATTTAAAGACGAATTTGTATCTGTTGAGCATGTGCTGTTAGGCATTTTAGCCGCCGGTGGTGCGGTAAGCAGCATCCTGAAAGATTCGGGTGTTAATGAAAAAGACCTAAAAAAAGCCATTGTTGAACTCCGCGGCGATAGCAAAGTAACCGATCAAAACGCCGAAGCCACTTATAATGCCCTCAACAAATACGCCCGTAACCTGAACGAATATGCCGGTTCGGGCAAGCTGGATCCGGTTATCGGCCGCGACGATGAAATTCGCCGGGTTATCCAGATTCTGTCACGCCGTACCAAAAACAACCCGATTTTGGTTGGCGAGCCCGGAGTTGGTAAAACTGCCATTGCCGAAGGAATAGCTTTCAGGATCATCAAGGGTGATGTACCTGAGAGCCTTAAAACCAAAGTGGTATACTCGTTGGATATGGGCGCACTCATTGCAGGCGCCAAATATAAGGGAGAGTTTGAAGAACGGCTGAAAGCAGTTGTAAAAGAGGTTACCCAAAGCGACGGGGAGATCATCCTTTTTATAGATGAGATCCATACGCTGGTAGGTGCAGGCGGGGGAGAAGGCGCTATGGATGCGGCCAATATCCTGAAACCGGCCCTGGCTCGTGGTGAGCTTCGTTCAATTGGTGCTACTACCCTTAATGAATACCAGAAGTACCTTGAAAAAGATAAAGCTTTGGAACGCCGTTTCCAGAAAGTAATGGTTGAAGAACCTGATGCTGCCGACGCCATATCTATTTTACGTGGACTGAAAGAACGTTATGAAACCCACCACAAAGTGAGGATCAAAGACGAAGCGATCATCGCCTCTGTCGAAATGTCACAACGCTATATTTCCGACAGGTTTTTACCGGATAAAGCTATCGACTTGATGGATGAAGCTGCATCAAAACTTCGATTGGAGATGGATTCGGTACCGGAGGTGGTTGACGAACTGGAACGCCGCATCATGCAGCTTGAAATTGAGCGCGAAGCTATCAAACGTGAAAAAGACGACCGTAAGGTTGCCGAACTCAGTGAGGAAATAGCCAATCTGTCGCAACAGCGTGATTCATTACGTGCCAAATGGAAAGGCGAAAAAGACCTTGTTGATGGCATCAATACTAAGGTTGAGCTGATTGAAAATTATAAACTGGAAGCTGAACAGGCCGAACGTGCAGGTGATTATGGCAAGGTAGCGGAACTTCGCTACGGAACTATAGTTGAAGCCCAGGCCGAAGTTGAAAAGTTGAAAGCCGCCCTCCTTGAAAACCAAAGCGACAGCCGCATGCTGAAGGAAGAGGTTACCGCCGATGATATTGCCGGTGTAGTAAGCCGCTGGACAGGCATCCCGGTAAGCAAGATGATTCAGAGCGAGCGCGAGAAATTGCTCAACCTTGAAGATGAATTGCACAAACGTGTGGCAGGACAAGAAGAAGCTATTGAAGCAATAAGTGACGCCATCCGCCGCAGCCGCGCAGGTTTGCAGGATAAACGCAGGCCAATAGGGTCGTTCATATTTTTAGGTACAACCGGTGTTGGTAAAACCGAGCTGGCTAAGGCCCTGGCCGAATACCTGTTTAATGATGAAGGCGCACTTGTGAGGATAGATATGAGTGAATACCAGGAACGCCATGCTGTTTCAAGGCTGATAGGAGCGCCTCCGGGCTATGTTGGGTATGATGAAGGCGGACAGTTAACCGAGGCTGTTCGTCGCAAGCCTTACAGCGTGGTACTGCTGGATGAAATTGAAAAAGCCCATCCTGATGTATTTAACATCCTGCTGCAGGTGCTGGATGATGGCCGCTTAACTGATAATAAAGGCCGTGTGGTGAATTTTAAGAATACTATCATCATCATGACCTCCAACATTGGTTCAAACATCATCCAGGAAAACTTCCAAAACCTGGAGGACGAAAACCGCGATGAACTGGTGGCAAAAACCAAAAACGAGCTGTTCAATTTGTTAAGGGCAACTATCCGTCCGGAGTTTTTGAACAGGATAGATGAAATCATCATGTTTACCCCGCTTAACCGCGATGAAATTCATGATATCGTTAAGCTGCAGTTTAAACAGGTACAGCAAACCCTTGCCGAAATGGGTGTAACTATCGAAGCATCCGATGAAGCCTTAGATTGGTTGGCCCAGTTAGGTTATGATCCTCAATTTGGTGCACGCCCGTTAAAACGCGTTATCCAGAAAAAGATCCTGAACGAGTTGAGTAAACAGATCCTGGCGGGTACAGTTGATAAAGACAGCGTTATTAAAATAGATATGTTTGATAACCAGTTCGTGTTCCTGAACTCAGCCAAAGAAGCTACGGAACCGGCTAAATGAGCTGTAAGACTTATGAAAGCTAAAAGCAAAACGCATAAGGCTTAAAGCTAAGTATTGGTATAATAGAAAAAGGCTTCCCAATTGAGAAGCCTTTTTCTATTAATAACAACCGGCGGGTCTATTAAAACACTTCGGCCGCTTGTTTAGTTACCGATGCTAAGCTGACCCCCGTAAGCTGATCGGCAAAGGCTACGAAAGCCTTACTCTCAGATATACGATGTTGATTAGCGATCAGATTTTGCAAATTGATTTTTCCTATCACAAATTTATAGTTGCCTGAATAGTAACGCTCATTGATGTGCTCAAAATTCAGCGCTTCAACCAGTTCCTCATCGTCATAACGCAGGTAAATGGTTAATTCAATGTTATTGGTAAAATTAAGGTCTGTTTTCTCTTTAGCTTTTTTGTATTCGTATTGGTAGTTATAACGTAATGCCGCTATATCCGAAAGTACAGCCGAGCCGGTAGAATGCCCACCTGCACCTTTGCCAAAAAAGAATTGCTGATCGGCAAAGGCGGCCTGTACGGTTACGCCATTATATTCGTACTCAACGTTGTATAAAAACTCTTTGTCGTTTACAAATTTAGGCAGTACAAACAGGGCAACGTTACGGTCGTCAAGCTCTTTAGCTACAGGTACCAGTTTAATTTTGAGGTTCTTTTCGCGGGCATATTGCAAATCTGCGGCTGCAAGGTTCTGAATGCCGAGGTTAAATACTTCATCGGGCTGTACAACTACGCCATATGCGTGTGCAGCAGCAATAACCAGTTTGTATTTTGCATCAAAACCACCAACATCACTTGTTGGGTCGGTTTCGGCAAAACCCAGGTCCTGGGCTTGTTTCAATGCGCTATCATAATCGAGCCCTTCAATAAATCCTTTTGAAAGGATATAGTTTGATGAACCATTGAAAATACCGCTTATCGAATGCAGTAATTCGTTATCATAATACTCTTCCAAATTGCGGATAATAGGGATACTACCGCAAACCGCACCTTCATATAATAATGAAGTTCCATACTGGTGCTGGATCTCGATCAGTTCGTCCAAATGCAGGGCGATCATTTTTTTACTGGCAGATACTACGTTTTTGCCAGATTTTAATGCTCTTGAAACAATTTCAAAAGCAGCTTCAGTATCATTGATCAATTCAACAATGGTATTGATCTCGGGATTGTTAAGCAGCTCTTCTTTATCGGTAGTAAATAAATGTGCCGGTAAAGAACGTTTTTTATTAGGATCCTTAATAGCAAATTTTACTATCTCGATATTTAAATGCTTTGTTTTGATGATATCATATAATCCCTGGCCAACAACTCCAAATCCGAAGAGGCCGATATTTAACTTTTTACTCATTACGCTGTACGTTGCAGTTCTATAATTTTTCCTTTCACATCGGTTTTAAAAAACGATGTAAATATGTTTGTTAATGCTTCTGTTTCAATTAAAAATCCGTCGTGCCCATAAAACGAATCCAGTTCGGCAAAGGCTGCTTTAGGGATATGCCTGAATAGGTATTGCTGCTCTTCAATAGGGAACAAAACATCCGATGAGATGCCGATAACTAATGTTTTTGCCTTGATGAGGCTCAACGCTTTATCTACACCGTGACGGCCCCGGCCCACATTGTGTGAGTCCATCACTTTGGTCAGGTACCAATAACTATAAGCGTTAAAGCGGTTCACCAGCTTTTGCCCCTGGTAGTTTTGGTACGATGAAGAACGGAAATTGTCCTGCACATCGTCGGCTTCTTCCTGTTGGGTAATACCGTAGGTTTTATAAGTACGATAACTCAGCAAGGCAATACTGCGGGCTGCTTTTAAACCCTTTTGGCCGCCGTCAGGTGTGTTAGCGTAAAAAGTACGATCTGCTGTAATAGCCAAACGTTGTGACTCGTTAAAAGCGATACCCCATGGAGAGTGTTTAGCATTGGTTGCTATCAGGATAAGATTTTTAATCCACTCCGGCTCAATGATAGCCCATTCCATAGCCTGCTGGCCGCCTAATGAACCACCAATTAATACGCTGATATTATTGATGTTTAAATGTTGGGCAAGCAACTGGTGTGCTTTAACCATATCCCTTGTGGTAAACTGCGGATAGGAAAGATAATATGGCTGGCCGGTAACCGGGTTAATGCTCAACGGACTTGTAGTACCATAAGGAGAACCCAAAATATTGGCACAAACTATAAAATGCTCTTCGGGGTTAAAAAAGTAACCCTCGCCAATAAGTCCTTTCCACCAGTCAAATACGTCGCTATTAGCGGTAAGCGCATGGCATACCCAGACCACGTTATTTTTTTCTTTATTTAAACGGCCATACGTATGAAAGCCTATCTCTAAGCCCTCGAGCGTGCGACCCGACTCAAATTCAAAAGTATCAGTGTATTTAAATATTTCTGCGTTCATTCTGTTATTTGTCACATTGTGTTAAGTCGAAAGTCTTTAGTACCAAGTCTTAAGTCGAAGCTTCAATTTTCCGGCTTAAGACTAAATACTTAGAACTTAAGACTTAACTACAAGTGACGTTTACTATATCACTTAAAAAAAACTATACATTGTTATACTAACTCACCCTACCGTGCTTAATTTTTGCAAAAGCCTGTTCAAAATCGGCTTTAATATCATCAATATGCTCAATACCAACAGCTACGCGCAATGAAGCAGGTGTTACACCGGCCGACAATTGCTCTTCATCAGATAACTGCTGATGCGTTGTTGCCGATGGCTGTATGATGAGTGTTTTTGCATCACCTACATTGGCTAAATGGCTTACCAGTTTAAGGTTATTGATCAAGCGGCTGGCCTGTTCTTTGCTCCCCTTAATTTCGAACGATAGTACGCCCCCAAAACCGTTTTTTAAATACTTTTTCGCTAAGTCATGATATGGCGATGATTCCAGTCCCGGGTAATTTACGCTTGCCACCTGTGGGTGCTGCTCCAACCATTTGGCCAGTTGCAGGGCATTATCAACATGACGTTGCACACGTAACGAAAGTGTTTCCAGTCCCTGAATGTTCAGCCATGAATTAAATGGAGCCTGCGACGGGCCGAAATCTCTCAAGCCTTCCACACGGGCACGAATAATAAACTGGATATTGCCAAACGGGCCCCCAATGCCGAATACATCGTTAAATATCAGTCCGTGGTAACCTTCAGATGGTTCAGTAAATTGCGGGAATTTGCCGTTACCCCAGTTGTAATTGCCTGCATCGATAATAACACCGCCAATACTGGTACCATGCCCGCCAATCCATTTGGTTGTTGACTCCACAACCACATTAGCGCCATGTTCAATAGGACGGAAGAGGTAACCACCGGCACCAAAAGTATTATCAACAATTAATGGCAGGTCATGTCTTTTGGCAACCTCGCTCACCTTTTCAAAATCGGCAATGGTAAAGCCCGGGTTACCAATGGTTTCCAGGAAAATGGCCTTTGTTTTATCATCAATAAGCGCCTCAATATTGGCCGCAGTATCATCTTTGGCAAAACGCACATCAATGCCCAGGCGTTTAAATGCTACTTTAAACTGGTTATAAGTGCCGCCGTATAGGAAAGGTGAAGTAACGAAGTTATCACCAGCCTGCAGGAGGTTATTTAATGCTATAAATTGTGATGCCTGGCCCGACGCTGTCGCCAGTGCCGCCACACCGCCCTCTAACGCTGCGATGCGTTTTTCAAACACATCGGTAGTAGGGTTCATGATGCGGGTATAGATATTACCAAACTCTTTCAGCGCAAACAGGTTTGCACCATGTTCGGCACTGTTGAATACGTATGAAGTAGTTTGATAAATGGGCACAGCGCGTGAACCTGTTGTTGGATCAACTTCCTGACCGGCATGTAATTGTAAGGTTTCGAATTTTAAGGCAGACATAGTTGTAATTTTTAAATGTGTTTAATTTAGATTTTTAATATTAAGATGGATTTTGGCAAGCCGGTTTGAAATAACCGGTTTAACAACACACGCGTTTTTCAGAGAGATGAAAAAGAGCGTGCTAAGCATCAACAGCAGCAACACATACAAATACAGCCAATAGGGGAGCCAATATGTTGTACGTTACCGTTTAAGGTGTAAAAAGTGTTGCGTTGCGTAAATTTAATTAAACTTTTCATGGTTATAAATTTATATTCCCCGGTGTTATTTGCCGGGACAGGAATTGGCACCTTCTTCAACATTGAAGGGTTGCCAGCGGGTCATTGAGCCTGATCTCTCGCCGCTTCTTTATAAATCAAAACCCGAACTATGTGCGGAGGATTGATCGACGTTGGTATCACTACCAAATAATGTTGCGAATATAAGGGATTGTGAGGTAATATACCAAATTTTATTTCTTTTTAAGGTTAGAGGTAAAAGGCCAAAGGTTCATTCGAGAACAATTTTAAGCTTAGACAAATGCAGCTACCTTTCGCCTTTAACCTTTATCCTTTTACCTTATTTACCTTAAAAGGCCTAAGCCAAAGCCTGCTTCATATCGGCAATTAAATCATCAATATGTTCCAACCCAACCGAAACCCTTAGCAGGTTACGTGGCGTTTTAGTATCAGGGCCTTCAACAGTAGCGCGGTGTTCTATTAGGCTTTCAACACCACCAAGGCTGGTAGCTTTGATAAATAGTTTCAGCTTATTGATGATGTTATGCGTGTCGTTCTCATCGCCCTTAATAGTAAAAGATAACATGCCACCAAAAGCCAGCATCTGATCTTTAGCTATCTCATGCTGCGGGTGCGAGGGCAAACCGGGGTACATTACCTGTTCAACATTGGGATGCTGTTCAAGGTATTCGGCTAATAACTGTGCGTTTTGTACGTGACCTTTCACCCGGTAAGGCAGGGTTTTGATACTACGCACTAAATAATAACAATCCATAGGTGAGGGGATTGCGCCACCCATTTCCTGCACCTGGCGGATTTTTGTCCACCAATCATTCTTTTCGGTCGTGATCAACACTCCGCCCATCAGGTCGCTATGTCCGCCAAAATATTTGGTGGCTGAGTGCATAACCATATCCGCGCCCAGCTCAAGTGGTCGCTGGCACATAGGGGTGGCAAATGTATTATCGCACAAAACTTTAATGCCCTTTGCTTTGGCAATAGCAACCACCTTTTTAATATCGGTTATTTTAAGCAGGGGGTTTGAAGGTGTTTCAATCCAGATCAAACCTGTTTCGGGCTTAATATGCTGTTGCAAAACCCCGGTATCGTTTACATCAATAAAATCGAAGGTAAGGATGCCGGCAAAAAGGGTTTTAAGCTGATTACGTAAGCCGTGATACATATCATCGGGAGCGATAATGTGCGTGCCCGGCTCCAATGATTGAAATACCGACATCCCGGCCGCATTACCTGATGAAAAGGAAGCTGCTTCAACACCTCCCTCTAACTTTGCCAGCACATGCTCCAGTGCGTGACGATTGGGGTTTGATGAGCGACTGTAAATATAACCTGCCGGAAAACCACCGTCCTCACCGCGCTCAAAGGTGGTTGACATAATAATGGGTTGTATAACGGCCCTTGTTGCTTCATCAACATGGTTGCCGGCATGTATCGCTATAGTTTCAGTTTTCATGGTATTGTATTATGATATCGCCCAAAATAAACAAGAATATTTGTTATTAGCTGTAGCGTTTTTATATTTTTTGCCGAATAGGTTTAAAAACCAAACCGCATGAAAACGTGCCTTATCTTCCTGTTTGTTATTATTGGGCTATCTGCCTGTAAAAAAGATGCCAATGATACCGCTTATGACAAAAGCTATAAAGCATAGCAAAACTTTAAGACTGAAAGTAAAAATTCATATACTTATACCGCTAATAACGGTTCAGTTTTTGGTTATGGCTCCGAAACCAAGATCACCGTTCAAAATGGCGTTGTTACAGCGAGGGGTTTTTGAATACCGTGAGTTTAAAGGCGGACCGAACTATGGATATGGCGCTCAGCTAAATGCGGCTTCACAGTATTCCGTTTATATGACAGCATCCTGGATGAAGGAAAATATATCAGACAGGGGGCCATTGGGAGACCTGTACAGAGTATGGGGCGATGGAAAACAAATGGTAAAAGGCGACATCATGGACTATTTTGGTCTCAGCGGACATACTAACGACGAGTTGAAGAAAATGGGTTATATTGTATGGATGCCTGTTCAGGAAAAAGGTTCATGGTTAGGGGAGGGCGACGACCCAACGTTTATGAACATGCTTGACAATGGATTACGTGCATAAGAAAAAGGTACTTATGGAGGCTGGGGCGGCACCGGATTTATTGATCCTAAAGGTAAAAACGCCTTCTTCCAGAATAGTGATACGTCATCCCAGGCTATGGCAGCTTCACTCGCTGTGCCGAAAGATCGAAATAATACGTACCCTGACTTTTTTCCTGCCGCTCAGCGGGATTTTGCTGCCCAGATTAAATGGTCGGTAACGCCAATATATGCACTGGCAAATCACGAGCCAGTTGCCAAAATAGAAGGTCCATTAAATGTCAGGGCAACAGCCGGCGAAACGATCAGGCTGTACGGAGCCGTTTCTGATCCTGACGGAAATCTGGTTTCTGTTAGCTGGTGCAATTTCAACAAGGAACTTATCCCGGGAAAAGTGTCGATATTAAACCCCGAAGCTAGGCAAACACAAATCAGGGTACCTAAAGACGCTGTTTCCGGCCAAACAATTCACATTGTTTTTCAGGCAACGGATAACGGCACACCGTCTCTTACCAGCTATCAACGTGTTATTATAGCGGTGCGGTAAACAGGAAGCTTTCCAAATGCATTGGCTGTCTTTTCAAACCCAAACGGATGCACTTACCTTGGGTCACATCAACCATTTTGTTCAGGTAAGAGTGGCTATTCCAGTATAAGAAAAAGCCCCGAAATCAGCTATTTCAGGGCTTAGATACTTGGCGGAGAGTTAGGGATTGGTATATGTACCTATTTCCCGCTTTAAATTGATATTTTAAGGGTTTTCATTTTCGAACTCACCGATTTACTCACCACTTTTATTTTCTTTAAATTAGTTGCAAATGCTGTGCTTAAATTTACAAAAATCAATTCTGAATATCAAATTAACAGGATTAAATGAACGCTGAGGATTCCGATAAACCACGGGCCGACAAGTGGCTGGTTTTTATAGCTTATGTAATAGGCCTTTCTATCGGCATTCACCTGCTCAATTTATTAACGATATCCGCTTTGGTAATGGTTTATTACTAGACGCTCACCTAATAGCCTTAATAACTCTAATTATTGTATTTAATAGTGTAAAAGTTCAATAAATCAGGTGATTATTATATACCAGCCGTGGCTTACCGTTCTGAAAGCAACTGTTATACCTCATTTTGAGTTAAATTTTAGTTTTCTATTTATCATAACGGGGGTTTTGGGAACCACAATTTCTCCATATATGTTTTTTGGGGAAGCCTCACAGGAAGTAGAAGAACAGAAAGAAAAGGAAAGGCTTTCGCGGCATAAACCCAGGCCCGGTTGGATGCAAATAAAAAGAATGCGGATTGACAATACCGTTGGCATGATATTCTCAGAATTCACTACCTGGAGTATTATCGTGGTAGCTGCAACAGTTTTGCACAATAGCGGTGTAACTGACATAAAAAGTGCGTCTGATGCGGCAAGGGCAATAGAGCCGCTGGTGCATACCTTTCCTAACGCCGGATTTTTAGCCAAATTAATTTTTTCTACCGGCATTATAGGCCTTGGTTTATTGGCTATCCCGGTACTTTCCGGCTCGGTAGGATATGCCGCTTGTGAGGCCTTTAACTGGAAGGCCGGGCTTAATTTAAAATTGAAAAAGGCGCGCTCTTTTTATGCCGTCATATGCGTTGCCACTTTAATTGGATTACTAATCAATTATATTGGCATCGATCCTGTTAAGGCATTAGTTTATGCGGCTGTATTGAATGGGATAGCAGCGGTACCACTATTGTTCCTGATTGCCAGGATGTCCTCTAACCCCAAAATCATGGGAGAGTACAATAGCAAGTTTATTTCCAAATTGATGCTTTGGAGCAGTTTTGCTGCCATGGGGGCAGCTGCAATAGCTTTGTGTTATACATTGTATTAGCATGGGATTTGGACACTTCAATTTAATGATTTAAATTACACAATAAACTGGTCACCGATATGAGTTTTAAAATCCTGATCATTGAAGATTCCGCGGATATTCGCGAGGGTGTAGTGGAAATACTGGGGCTGGCCGGCTATACCGTATTTTCAGCAAGTAATGGTAAAATGGGATTGGAATTGGCTAAAGTCCAGTTACCTGATTTAATACTTTGCGATGTCATGATGCCGGAAATGGATGGGTATGGTGTGCTGTTTATGCTCGGAAAATCGGCCGACACGGCTAATATCCCTTTCATTTTTCTTACAGCCAAAGCCGAACGGATCGATTTACGTAAAGCCATGGAAATGGGTGCCGACGATTACCTGACCAAACCTTTTGATGACGTAGAATTACTTAATGCAATTGAAAGCAGGTTGAAAAAGAAAAAGCAACAAAAGGAATTTTACAGTAAGGGGTTGGACGAACTCAGTAATATAGTTGCGAGGACTGATGGGTTGAACGAACTAAAGCGTGTAATCCGGGAGCGCAAGATTCGTTTTTTTAAAAAGAACCAGGTGATTTATTATGAAGGCGACAGAGGAAATGGACTATACGTTGTTCTTAGTGGAAAGATAAAGACCAGTAAACTGGCAGACGATGGGCGCGAATTGATTACTGGTTTACATATAGCGGATCAGTACCTTGGTATTCAGGCATTGCTTGCCGGCGAGGCATATTCAGAAACCGCAAGTGCCCTTGAGGATAGCCAATTGTGCCTCATACCAAAAGAGCAGTTACAGGAAATGTTGAACCTATACCCGGAAGTAACGGATAGTTTTATTAAATTGATGGCAGGCCAGATAAGGGAAAGCGAAGAGCGGTTACTGCAACTTGCGTATTATTCTGTCAGAAAAAAGATGGCGGACGCGATTCTGAAACTTTATCGCCAAAGCGATTCCCCAAATGAAGGCGTCCGGATCTCGCGTGAAGACCTGGCTGCACTTGCAGGTATGGCCACTGAAACAGTGAGCCGTACCCTGTCGGATTTTCGTAACGAGGGCTTGATTGAAAAGAATGGAAGTGTGATAACAGTGCTTGATCTGCAGCGATTGGTTAAAATGAAAAACTGAATTTTCCGAAAAAGACAGGCACTCAATAGGGGCGTTATGCACATAATTGCCGCGCTGAATTTATCTGTTTTTACCAATTAAAAATTACCACGGATAACCATACACTTTAATACCAGACAAAATCATCATCAGTACTATTATTGCTATCAAACTGATAGCAATCCAAAAGGTTATTGCCGTGTTTTTGTGATTCGTAACCATAGCTAATGAGTTAGTGTATGTAATTGATAAGATGGAACCGGCACCAGACCTTGCACAGGTAGCTTCAAATAATTGAATGCTTTTTCTAAGTGACTTTCTTGATCTGTTCTCATGCTCCCTGTTAATGAGTAATTAATATGTAAATAAACTATATATCAGCGGTGCATGCTGTGATTTCTGTCAGCAAGATCATTGATTCTCGTCATGTATAAGAGGGGAGTGGTACTCATAAAAGCTTGTTGTATCTCGTTTCGGGTTAAGAATCGACTGACGCTATAATCGGCTTTGGTGTAATTGATGGTTTAGGGATGACCATTGTCATTTTTGCATAAGCTCCGGTTCAGTAACTTGTATAACCAAATCAAATTACCGGTATGAATGGAATTATTATTTATCAGGGCAAATATGGTGCAACCAGGCAGTATGCGCATTGGCTTGGAGAAACATTGCAGATGCCGGTATCAAAAGTGGAGAATGTAACACCTGCAGTTTTAGCCCTTTATGATACCATTGTTATAGGCAGTTCAGTTTATATCGGCCGGCTGGTACTACGCGATTGGCTAAAGGAAAATGACATCAGGCTAAAAGACAAAAAGCTTTTCATTTTCATTGTTTGCAGCTTCGCAGTTAATGACATGACGCAACAACTGGAGATAATAAAAAATAATCTTGGTACCAAGATCAAAGATGTTGCCGAAATATTTTTCCTGCCCGGCAGGTGTGTCGTTTCCGGACTGTCGTGGAAAGACCGGCTTATGCTAAAATTGGGCGCCTGGATTGAAAAAGATCCTGAAAAGAAATCGGTGATGCGTAATGGGTTTGATCATCTTGAGCGGAGCAACCTCAAACCTCTCATCGAAAATATTCACCGTATGGCTGATGACTGACTTTTATAGGTTTGTATGCGTAAAGCAATGTTTGTAAAAGGAGGTATTTATCGATAAAAGTAGCTGCTTATCCCAATACGTACACGTATGCCCAGTTAGCGAAATGCTAATTACATATCGTTCATAACCAATACAGCCGCTCCGCTAATTTGGCCTGATCTGAATTGATTTATCGCCTCATTGGCTTCAAATAAGCGGAATACTTTCGTTTGTGTTAATACTTCGATGTTTTTTAGAATAGAAAAGAAATTCAAACCATCCTGACGGGTTAAATTAGCCACCGACTTAACGGACCGTTCGCCCCAGAGCAAGCTATATGGAAATTCGGGTACATTGCTCATATGGATACCACCACAGATTACCTGGCCTCCTTTGTCTACATTTTTTAAAGCTTTGGGAATAAGTTCCCCTGCGGCAGCGAAAATTATAGCCGCATCCAACACTTCGGGTGGTACGTCGGAACTTCCGCCAACCCAGTGTGCACCCATGGTCTTTGCAAATCGTTGCGCACGCTCGTCCCCATCTCTGGTGAACGCGAATACTTGTTTACCCTGCGCTATAGCTACCTGGATCAAGATATGAGCAGCAGCGCCAAATCCATAGAAACCAACTTTTTTGGCCGATGGAGCGATCATGCTATAGGAACGAAACCCGATCAAACCTGCACAGAGCAGGGGCGCTGAAGCCGGCTGATTATATCGTTTGTCTAATATAAAACAAAAACGTGCGTCGGCCACCGTATATTCGGAATAACCGCCATCAATGGTGTATCCCGTAAATAAAGGGGCATCACAAAGATTCTCCATGCCCAACAGGCAAAATGTACAACGCCCACAGGTATGACCGAGCCATGGAACACCCACTAACTGACCAGAAGAAAGTTCAGTTACTGTACTGCCCGTTTTAACGATGGTTCCTATAATTTCGTGGCCGGGTATCAGCGGAAGCTTTGGTTTATCCAGTTCGCCATCTAATATATGCAGGTCGGTACGACAGATACCACAGGCAATTATTTTGATCAGCACCTGATAGTCAGAAGGCTGAGGAATGGGAACCTGGCGATATACCAGTGGCCCGCCGGCTTTTTCAAGCACCATTGCCTGCATGTTACCAGTGTGTTTCATATTAATCTTTTATTACTTTACAATAATCTTACTATCCTGTTTCAGAAAGTTACCTGTTCATTAACATACCATTTGAGAGTAACCGATATATCGCAGATCTCCGGCTCTGTTGCCAGTAGGTGGTTAGAGAAAAACATTTCCTCCGGCGAGGCATAGCTATGTGTTACATTGCCGGCGCGCCAACGACTATAAAAATAGATTTTCGGCAAGTAAAAAAAGATGATATTATCAGCCTTTGAAAATGATATTAGTCACTTGCCTTAAAATCAGCGACAATCAGTAATAACATGACCAATATCATTATCCTGGTTGCCGGATGTCATTCATCCGGAATAACGCGCATTGTAACCTTGTGTTATGAAAAATCAAATCAACATCAAACACATTAAGAACCTTAACAACGATGTGTTAAGGGGCATCGCGTTCTACACACAGGAGTTGGCTATTTTACAGGAAAGGTTACAGGAGGTTGCCGGCGACAATACGGCCCGCGAAGTACAGGAACAAATAGAACATTTTCAGAATCAGTTCATAATTCATGAAAAATGCCTCACGGAGCTAAAACAAGACGTTCACCGTAATGACCTTGACATAAAAGCAGATCTTTTGCTTTCCGGTACTATGGTTTCTGAAAGTATAGCTGCCGAACATTCAAGAGTTCATGAGCGCTATCTTAACGAAGAAAAAATATTCAACGATTTGCGCCACGAGTTTAACCGGTTTTCCGCGGAGTGTTTGTGATTTATTTAAGGGATAGTGACTCCTGGGGTATGTTTCCTGTTGCTGCCACTGTAAACCGGTGGCAGCAATTAAACCAGAAAAACAAGTCCGAATTGCTTCTTGAACGAAGCTTAATATGCTGTCCAGCCTCCATCCGCAGTTAGCACAGAGCCATTAATAAAGCTTGATTTTACCGAAGCCAGAAAAAGGGCAACTTCAGCAATTGCTTCGGGAGCTGCAGCACCTGGTGCATTGCCTGTTCCGGCGTTCATCCTTTCAAAACCAAATGGATTGGGTTCCATGCCAAAAACGATATTGGTATTCACTCCCCCCGGTGCTAT
The DNA here is from genome assembly GCF_059491465.1 of Mucilaginibacter sp. Mucisp73. Taxonomy (NCBI): domain Bacteria; kingdom Pseudomonadati; phylum Bacteroidota; class Sphingobacteriia; order Sphingobacteriales; family Sphingobacteriaceae; genus Mucilaginibacter; species Mucilaginibacter sp. Mucisp73. The sequence goes on from NZ_CP168507.1 coordinate 2,449,637, forward strand.
AGCATTGCAGCGGATATTTTTATCCGCATATTGATATCCTATGTTTTTAGTTAAACCGATTATTGCATGCTTAGATGCTGTATAAGCGGTACCGGCCCGGCCTCCCTGGAAGCCGCTGATGGATGCAATATTAATAACTGTACCAGAGCCACTTTCCAGGAAAAGAGGTATAGCTTCACGGCAGGCAAAAAAACAACCGTTCAGGTTTGTTCCTATTACTTTCTCCCATAATTCGTCTGTTACATCGGTCACCGGGGTAAAATTGTCCATAACGCCGGCATTATTTACCAAAATATCAAGTGTGCCGAAAGTGTTGTGAACATACTTCATCACCAATTGCACATCGCCTTTTACGGAGATATCTGCAGCGATACAGGCTACCATACCGCCATTTGCGCGAATTTCAGCCGCGACGGCTTCAATATTTGATTGATGGATATCGGTAAGCATAACTTTTGCGCCCTGTTCGGCGAAAAGCTTTGCAATGGCTTTTCCAATCCCTGATCCGGCCCCGGTTACAAGGGCCACTTTTTGTGATAGTTGTTTCATAATTGGTTTAACTTACATATACAAAAATCACTCGTAAACAACATGTAGAGAATGATTCCGGTCATTAAAAAATGTGATTAGAGGCGAAAGACAAAATTTAAACATGTTAATAGTCATTTGCCACTATGTGCTATTTATGAATTTGCATATTAAATATATTGCCCAAATGCTTATTGAGATTGTACAGCCTGTTGTTTTCTTTGCGCTTTTTCCTGGCTTTTGAAATAGCCCCTAAAAAGGAAATTGTGTTTGAGCGCTTCCATGTTTTTATTGAATCCATCTGTGCCCTGGCGCAGGTTATATATAGTTGCCCTCAAGTCTTTGGCAAATGCTGAATCTTTTAAAATCATTGGCAGCGAGCCATTCCCGTTGTTCAAATGGCCGTTTACGGTACGCGCCAGGTTATTCAGCTGCCAGGTTAACGAATCGGCGTTATCGCTTGCTTTCCTGATACTCGAAATAGCCGCCTGTAGGTTGCCGGCAGCTATGGTGTCCCTGAGCAAGACCCCCGCCGCTCCTTTTCCATTTTTTATCCCTACAATCAGATCATCTATGCCATTGGTAATTTTGATGGCATTTGCGCTCGCTTTGTTTAAATTTTGCAAAGAGGCAAGTAAGTTGCCGGAGACATTTTTATCGTTCAGCAGGGCCATGAATGTGCTGCCGTTAACCTTCAGGACAGTACCCTTTAACGCTTCTGAGATAACTGCAACGTTATTATTGGTTTTGGACAAGGTCTGCAACATTTCATCGGTACTGATTTTTTTTTGCGCTATAAGAAGATCATCTTCAGTAATTTGTGGGCTTGGTAAGTTTGAAGGAGCTATGTTTACTATTTTATTGCCCATCAGCCCTTCTGTGCCAATTGAAGCAACCGCATTTTTATGAATATAGGATGTGAACTTGTTGTCGATTGATAATGTTACCTCAATTGTAGTATCATTGATCATGTTGATCTTTTTTACCGTACCAGATTGAATTCCGGAGAACTGTACGTTATTGCCAACGGTGAGGCCATTGAGGTTAGAAAACCTCACCCGTATGTTGAAATCGCTACCAAACAGGTTATGATTTTTGCCGATAAGATAGAAGGCAAGTATTAACACAAATAGGCCTGATAGTACGAATGCGCCAAGTTTTATATTGCCTGCTGTTTGGTTTGCCATAATTTATTCGAAAAATTGATGAATATTTGGATCTGTCGAATGTTCGAAATCGGTGTATGCACCTTGTGCATAACAACGACCGTCCAGCAGCAGAGCCACCCGGTCGGCGGTGTTTTTTACACAGTTCATGTCGTGTGTTATGATAATGGATGATGTATGGTATTTATCCTGCAGTTTCAAAATTAATTTATCGATTTCCCGGGCTGTAACCGGATCGAGCCCTGTTGTTGGTTCATCATATAATATCACTTCCGGTTTAAGGATCATGGTCCTGGCGAGAGCAACACGTTTTAGCATGCCTCCGGATAATTCTTCCGGCATCAGATCAACAGTATGCGCCAGCCCTACGTTTTCCAAAGCCTCCATAACCAGGGCTTCCACCTCGTTCTGCGAAGCAGCAATCCAGTGACGGCGTAAAGGAAATTCCAGGTTCTCACGAACGGTCATGGAATCGTACAATGCGTTGCCCTGGAAAAGAAAGCCAATGCGGGCGCGGACCTGATCGAGTACTTCATGAGACATATCAGGGACATTTTGACCAAAAACTTTGATGTTTCCGCTATCAGGTTTCAACAAACCGATAATGCATTTGATCAGTACTGACTTGCCGGATCCGGATTTGCCAAGCACTACCACATTCTCTTCTTTTTTGACTGATAATGCAAAGTCTTGCAGCACGGTATGATCGCCGAAATGCTTACAAAGTTTCTCTATCACAATCACGTTGTTTTCGGTGGCTGTTTGTGTTTTCATGCTTTAATTTAATCCAAGCAGATCCGTGAGTTGCACAGCCAGCAAGTCGATGAAAAAGATTACTACAGATGATAATACAACCGCTGAGTTAGCCGAACTTCCAACACCCCTGGTACCTTTGCTTGATGTGTAACCTTTATAACAACCAACGATTCCAACAGCAAAACCAAAGAAAAATGTTTTAAAAAATGCAGGAAGTACGTCGCCGAAACTGAGAGTTCTAAACACCTGAATAAAAAAAAGATAAAAGCTGGTGGCCGACCTGATATTAACGCCTATGTATGCTCCGAACAAGGCGATAGCGTCGCCCAGAACAGTGAGCACGGGTAGCATTAATGTAGTTGCCACGGTACGCGTAGCGACAAGGTACTTGAATGGATTGGTTCCGCTTACCTCCATCGCGTCAATTTGCTCTGTGACCTTCATGGAACCAAGTTCGGCTCCTATACTGCTGGCTATTTTACCTGCAAATATCAGCGCTGTTATAACCGGACCTATCTCCCTAACTATGGCAATGCCTACCATCACCGGAAGTTGAGATTCAACACCATAGGCAACTAGGGATGGCCGCAGCTGCATGGTAAGAACAAGGCCCATAATAAAACCTGTGAGGCCGATAAGCGGCAACGATTTATATCCAATTATATAGCATTGGTTTAATAATTCGCGGACCTCAAAGCGCGGTTTAATTCCGGTAGAGAAAAACTGGCCGGCAAATCCTGCGATATCCCCAGTGTCATTCAAAAAGGCTTTGATATTTTTAGTGAAAGCCATCGTTATATCTGTTTAACTTGATTTGAAAAAATGATCTACGGTAAAATTAATATAGGCCCGAAGAAAAATTTGTGATATCAGACAGCATTTTTTTTGATATCTATACCACTGATAAGTGACGCAAATCATTTTTAAGCCCGACGGAACAACTGGTTAACCAGGATATAAAAGATGGTTTTAACAGGTGTGTCATAGGCAGAAACCGGTTTGTGTTTATCCAAGAGATAGCTCATGGTTCCCTTTCTTATACCGCACTTGGTTGAGACTTGCTCTTGCAGGATTTCAAGGCATCATTAATATTTTCGATACCTTTAATCAATGCGTCCGCGTTAAAAGCTATGCTGTCGATGCCGGTTTCAACCAGTAGCCTGGTGAACGTTTCTGAATCACTTGCCGCCTGGCCGCATAGGCCTACTTTTTTTTTCAGTTTATTTGCCTTTTGTATCATCATGACGATCAGTTGTTTGCTCGCGGCGTCCTGTTCGTCAAATAAGCCTGCTATGAGTGCTGAATCCCGGTCAATGCCTAATGTTAATTGTGTAAGGTCATTTGAACCAATTGAGAAACCGTCAAATACTTCCGCGAATTCCTCGGCAAGTAATACATTGCTGGGAATTTCTGCCATAACGAAGATCTCAAGGTCATTCAGGCCCCGTTTAAGCCCGCAGGACGACATCAGATCGATGACTTTTTGCCCCTCTTTAACTGTCCGGCAAAAAGGGATCATCAATTTAATATTATTGAAGCCCATTTCATCACGAACCACTTTCATGGCCTCGCATTCAAGCAGGAAGCCGTCCCGGTAATGATCATCATAATACCTGGAGGCTCCCCTGAAGCCAATCATCGGGTTCTCTTCCTTTGGCTCAAAGTACCTTCCGCCAATGAGGCCGGCATATTCATTGGTTTTAAAATCGCTCATCCTCACGATCACATCTTTCGGGTAAAATGCCGCTGCTATCGTGGCAACCCCCTGTGCAAGTTTATCTACAAAATAAGCTTTCTTATCTGCATAGCCAGCTGTTAGGTGTGCGATTTTTACCCGTTCCTGCTCGTCCAACACCCGGTTAAAGTGTGCGAGTGCCATCGGATGTATCCCAATTTGGTTCGCGATAATAAATTCAATTCGCATCAATCCAACACCTTGGTTGGGAAACATCGATAATTTAAAGGCCTGCCCCGGATCGGCTATGATTAGTTGGGCTTTCGGGTGTGCCGGCAGTTGGGTTTTGCTTACGTCACTGACCGTTTCAGTCCATTCCAGTTTGCCCCTGTAAACCATCCCTGTCTTCCCCTCGGCGCAGCAAATGGTTATCATCTCATCATCCTCAATGTTATAGGTTCCGTTTGTCGTTCCAACTACAGCCACCGCGCCGAGTTCCCGGGCTATAATAGCGGCATGGCTGGTGCGGCCGCCATTATTAGTAACAATTCCCGCTACCTTTTTCAATACGGGGTCCCAATCCGGGCTGGTTGTTTCGGTAACCAGAATTTCGCCTTCTTTAAGCAGATTAGCCTGGTCAGGAGTTTTGAGCACGCGTGCCCTGCCGGCTGTAATGCCATTGCCTATGGCAGCCCCCATGGTTATAACTTCTCCTTTTTCGGCAATTTTGAAACTTTTTACCTGTATCTTTTTTTCTTGATTATGTACAGTTTCGGGACGAGCCTGGATAATATAGAGTTGGTGATCGAACCCGTCCTTAGCCCATTCAAAATCCATAGGCTGACGGTAATGGTCTTCGATGATCAACGCCCAGTTGGCAAGCTTTTCAACTTCCTGATCGCTGAGCACAAATTTTTGCCGGAGTTCCCAGGGCGTATCCTGATTTATTGTTGGATTGGTTGCATCGTCGGTAGTTGCGCAAACCATGGTTTTGTTTTTGCTGCCAAGGTTTTTTTGAATAATGGACCTTAAATTTTTTTTAAGAGTTGGTTTAAACACCAGGAATTCATCAGGCGTAACAGTACCTTGTACGATATTTTCCCCTAATCCCCACACACCCGAAATATGTATAATATCCTTGAACCCACTTTCTGGTTCCAAAGTAAATCCGATACCGGAACACCCCATATCAGATCGCACCATTTTCTGGACTGCAACTGAAAGATAAACTTTCCCATGATCAAAATTTTTATCTTCCCGATATTTAATAGCCCGGTCTGTATAAAGTGATGCAAAGCATTGCTTTATTGCAGTTAATAAAGCACTATGGCCTTTAATATTCAGGAAGGATTCGTGCTGTCCTGCAAAACTCGCCCCTGGCAAATCTTCTGCTGTGGCACTGCTCCGCACGGCCACAGTCGGTTCTGCATTTTCAAAAATATAATCGTAGGCGTCTATGATTGCCATTTGCAGGTCATTCGGCATAACGGCGTCCATGATCAGTTTTCGGGCTCTGGCGCCGCTTATCGTTAAGTTAGAGAAGTTCTGCCGGTCTAAACCGGTCATCAAATCAATAAGCTTTTTTTCGAGCCGGTTGAACCCGATGAAATAACGAAAAGCTGCTACAGTTACAGCGAAGCCGTTTGGCGTATTTATTCCATTGTTGGTTAGTTGATTGTAAATTTCCCCCAATGAAGCTGTTTTTCCACCAACATCGCCAATATCACCTATTGTGATTTCACTAAACTTTCTGATAAAATGTTCCATGTTACTGTTATTAAGCCGGCCGAAGAGCGTCCGGTTGTCAAAATCGCCGGTGTTGCCGGCAGAAAATTTTTAGTCTACTTTAATTTCTTTCTTTGCCGCCTGGTTTCTGCCGCTTTTTTTAAGTTCGATTTCCAAAAGGCCATTGTGATAATTGGCATTCACCCCGTCTTCCTCAACATTGTCTGGCAGCTTAAATGTGCGACGGAAGGAAGCAAAGGAAAATTCTTTACGTGTATAGCTATCAATCGCTTCCTTTTCTTCTTTATTGGTTTCCGCACTGATGATCAGTAAGCCGTCTTCGGTAATGATTTTGAAATCGTTTTTTTTAAAGCCCGGAACAGCGACGTCAAGCTTATAATGATTTTTGGTTTCACGGATATTTACAGCCGGGAGAAATTCTCCGCCGCTGGAAGTTTTATCAAAAAAACGGTCTGGACTCCAAAAATTCTCCATCATTGATTTCCATGATGGAACGCGATGTGATTTTATTAAGGCTGTCATAAATTTGTTTGTTGAATGATTGGTTATCCAAATTTCGCCATGGGAGACACTAAGTATAATGACCACTGTCACGCTTTGGTGTGATTCATGTCAGTTTGGTGGTTTCTATATCGCAATACCTTTATGGTAACAAGTAATAAGCTATGAATGAATCTTTTAATGGCATTGAGTCGGCAATAGAAACCGGGCCTGCAATACAAAATGTTTACCTGCAATCATTAGGTGCAGCAGGTACTGTAACCGGATCCAAGCATCTGCTGCTTACCCCCGAGGGGAACGTTATGATCGATTGCGGCCTGTTTCAAGGGATAAAGGCTTTGCGGGAAAAAAACTGGGAAAGCCTGCCTGTTAACCTGGCTGATATTAGTGCACTGATACTGACCCACGCACACCTCGATCACTGCGGCTATATCCCTTTACTGGTACGGAACGGGTATCGTAACAAGATTTACATGAGCCAGCCGACCAGGGACCTTGTAGAGCTTATTTTGCGTGACTGCGCCAAACTACAGGAAGAAGATGCCCAAAAGGCTAATAAATACGGTTACTCCAGGCATCATCCGGCAAAGGCCCTGTACACCGTGAAAGATGTTGAGGCTGCGTTGCCCCATTTTGAAGTTTGTGAAATACATAAAACAATCAGCCTGGCTAAACAACTAAGTTTTAGTTTGTACCCATGTGGGCACATCGCGGGTGCTTGTTCGGTCAAAATAAGTTGCTTTGAGAAGACAATTGTATTTTCCGGGGATATCGGGCGTGACCAGTCAGAGCTATTACCTGGCCCCGAGCTATTAGGGCAAGCCGATTTTGTAGTCATGGAGTCTACTTACGGCGATCGCCTACACTCTAAAAATGACACTTCACAGGATTTAGCGGGTGCTATTAATGATACTATTTTTAATAAGGGGAATGTACTGATCCCATGTTTTGCAGTTGGCAGGGCCCAGGAAGTGATGCACCTGATCTATCGCTTAAAACAACATAATCTGATTCCGTCATCCATTCCGGTATACCTTGATAGCCCGATGGCCGCAGTTGCCGGAAAGACCCTGGTACACTTTCCCGAATGGTTTACTATTGATGAAAAAGAATGTGCCGACATGTTTAACAGCGTAACTATCAACAAGGATTATAAGAATACCGAAAAGATCATTAAAAGGGCAGGGCCTAAGATCGTTCTTGCGGCAAGTGGAATGCTAACCGGAGGTCGTGTGCTGGAATATTTGAAGCGTTATTTGGGCGATGAGCGTAACACTATACTCCTGATTGGTTTCCAGGCCGAGGGCACACGGGGAAGGGCGTTGCTTAACCATATCCACGAATTGAAAATTCATGGTCAATATTACCCGGTGGTGGCGAAGGTACAGGAGATAGAAGGTTTGTCCGCTCACGCCGATCAGTCCGAATTGATTACCTGGTTAAAGCAGTTTCACAATTCGGTATCCGAGGTTTACCTGGTACATGGCGAACCATGCGCACAAGACACTCTTCGGGTTAAGATCCAGGATGAGTTGAAACTAACAGTAAAGATTATGAAGCCTTACCATAAGGAACTTTTATTCACTTTAAATCAACAGTTGTAATGTGATCCGTGGTACTGCGTAATATCTTGACTTTGAATGCAACAATACTGTTAATCGGTGCCTGGTGCTGTAAATTGACTGTATTGGTTAATTTAATGATAAGCGTCATTTTTCTTTAGCCAGTATTTATCAATATTTGAATACTGGTTACTTTCTAAGCCATTTAAAGCAGGGTTGTTAAATTGCAATGTTACGCGAACTTATTAAGTGCGGATTATGGAAAAGCTCACATTTAATTTTTGTCATCCTGTAAAAGGCCTCCTCAGGCTTTTGAATAAACTTTATCCGGCAGAAATACGCGTAGTACCAATTGATGACCAGCACGGTGGCTTAATTGAAATTTCGGTAACAGGTCTCTGCAGCGGTAAATGGAAGGCAATGCTTGAGTGGGAGCATGATGGCATGAATTATTATTATGAACAAGAATTTGAGATACCCGAAGTAAATTGAGTTTTAAATACCTATAATCCCCAATATAATTCTGGTGAAAATAATTGATTTACCGACAATCAATCCCAAGCTCCTTATAATCACTTATTAAAGTATGGGTAAATGAAAAAAATCGGACCGTGTGCCTAAAATCTTTTCGAGGTCACCTTTATCTATTTCTTCCTTAGTTAACAATAGGGTTGCTAACTGGTCCAATAAAGGCTTCTTTTTGGCAAGAATTCCTTTCGCGTTCTGATAGGCCTGTGCCAGCAATCCTATTATTTCATCGTCAATAATTTTGCTGGTAGATTCGCTGAAGGGTTTTTGTATTGCCAGATCGGTTTGACCGGTTGAATCGTAATAACTGACGTTTCCAAGCTTTTCGGCAAAACCGTAATACATGACCATTGATCTTGCTTCTTTGGTCGCTTTTTCCAAATCATCCAACGCCCCGGACGATATTTCGCCAAAAGTAAGTTCTTCTGCCGCCCTGCCTGCCAGGGTAGCACATAGATGTTCCACGAAAGCAGTTTTGTTACGCAGTTGCCTCTCTTCTGGCAAGTATAATGCCGCGCCTAAAGATTTCCCGCGGGGAATGATCGATACCTTAACCAATGGTTCCACATTTTCCAACAACCAACTCGCAACTGCATGGCCGGCCTCATGATAAGCGATTACTTTCTTTTCGGCCGGCGTAATGATTTTGCTTTTCTTTTCAAGCCCTGCAATTATACGGTAAATGGCTTCTGAAAAATCGGCATTTTGTATACTGTCGGCTTTTCTCCGAGCAGCAATTAACGCTGCCTCATTACAGATATTTGCAATATCTGCGCCTGAAAAGCCCGGCGTTTGGGCCGCCAGCACAGGAATGTCAATGGTATCGGCCATGGTTAACCGCTTGGTGTGCACTTTAAAGATAGCTACTCGTTCCGTTAAATTGGGTAATTCAAGGTAAATATGCCGATCAAATCTTCCTGCCCTAATTAAGGCAGGGTCCAGCATATCAGCCCGGTTGGTTGCCGCCAACACGATAACCCCAGCATTGGTAGCAAAACCATCCATCTCGGTCAATAGCTGGTTTAATGTACTTTCACGTTCGTCATTGACACCGCCTAAATAAGCACCTTTGCCTCTTGAACGCCCGATTGCGTCAATTTCATCAATAAAAATGATACAGGGTGCCTTTTCTTTGGCTTGTTGAAACATATCGCGCACCCGGGAAGCACCAACACCAACAAACATTTCAACAAAGGCAGCTCCGGAGATTGAAAAGAACGGCACCTGCGCTTCGCCGGCCACGGCTTTTGCAAGCATTGTTTTACCTGTTCCAGGTGGGCCTACTAAAATTACACCTTTAGGTATCTTTGCCCCGAGTTTGGTGAATACGTCAGGCGTTTTTAGAAAGTCGACAATTTCACTGACTTCTACCTTGGCTTCTTCCAGCCCGGCAACGTCGGCGAAGGTGACAGTGCTGTTTTGTTTTTCAATCAATGTAGCCCTTGATTTTCCGAAGCTAAAAATCGAAGATCCCCCGGGCGCCCCGGTACCCGCCATACGCCTCATGATGAAATTCCAAATAAGAAACATCAGAATGAAAGGTACAGTCCAACCGAGGATATTAACGAACCAGTTGCTTTTGTTAATGTACTTTACCGAAACCCTTTCACTTAAGGGAAAACCTTGCTCCGCTTTATCGAGATTAAGTTCAAAAGATTCAACTGATCCTATTGTAAAAGTGTAATGTGGCCCGTAGTTCAGGCCCTTGCCAACAACTGGTTTAAATGCGGCTTTGAAAGCGGTATCGCCTGCAAATGAACTTTTGATGTATACGTTAACATGCTCTTTATTGATCACCTCTAACTTTTCAACAGCTTTTCGGCTTAGCATATCTTTTGAAAATTGCTGCCACGTGATCTCTTTGACATTATCTCCAGACAAGAATGGGGAAAGAATCAAATACAGCAAAATGATCACATATACCCAAGCCCAACTGAATGTTGGTTTATATTTTTTTTTAGTGTTTTTATTTGCTGTTGGCATCGCTTTTTTCATAAAATAAAGATGGGTTGAATGTAAGTTATGGAGATGTTGACCACCCTGTTCCGGGCCAAATTGACCACTGGGTTAGCTGACTTTTGAGTTGCAGCAAACGCTGTAAAAGCGTGTACAAAAATAGTTATTTAAAAGGCAATTTCATTAGAGGCTGTTTACCGGTTCGATACTGCGTTTTTTTCTCATAGATTCCCCTTTTAACTCGATGCGGTGTGCATCATGAACGATCCGGTCAAGTATAGCATCAGCAATCGTTTTTTCACCGATCACCTCGAACCATTTACTGACCGGCAACTGTGAGGTAATGATCAGAGAAGTCTTGCCATGCCGGTCCTCTATGATCTCCATTAATGCGGCTCTGCTCTGTGCATCAAAAGGCTGTATCCCAAAGTCATCCAGTATAAGCACTTGTGTTCTTTCCAGCTTAGCCAGCTCCTTGATATAGGAACCGTCCGCCTTTGCCATCTTCAGTTTAGCGAATAGCTTGGGCGTGCTGGTATATAGTACCCGGTAGCCCAATATGCAGGCCTGGTGGCCGATAGCAGAAGCCACATAGCTTTTACCGATACCGGTACTGCCGGTTATCAGTAGGTTCTCAAAGCGATCAATAAACGTACAGTCTGCCAAACGCATGATCTGATTACGGTCGATTGTCCGATCTGCATGGTAATGAACATCCTCTATAGCAGCTTTATAGCGGAACTTGGCATACTGGATGGTACGATCAATACGCCTGTTCTGACGGTCGTCCCACTCGGCTTCTACCAGGTGTGCCAGCAGTTCGTCTGCTGTGTAATCATTTGTTTTACCGGTTTCCATGCTGCTTTTAAAGGCATGGAACATGCCGAAGAACTTCATCTTCCGCAGTTTGTCTAAGGTGCTTGTGTTCATGTTATTGTTGTTTTAAATAGTTATTTGTAATAGTCTTCTCCCCGGATATTGCCATGATCTGGCATCGGCAGCTCATCGGCAAATAAGCTTTCCTCGTAGTTGTCCATCTTGTTTTCCAGTATGGTTTGTATCGTTTTATAGTTATACACACCGTAGCTCAATGCTCGCTGGCAGGCAATGGTCAGCCTTTCGTTCCCGGCTTTTTGCAAAGCCAAGCACCCCATAAGCAAGACTTATAAGCCTGTTCCGGGTGCTGCTTGCGCTCCAGTATTTGAAGGATATACAGCCTTACATCCTCGTGGATGGAGGCTGCCCAATCCAGGAACATATCCGGCGTCCAGTCGCTTTTAAAGCGGTGAGTACTGGCCATGTGCTCCTTATCCGTAGTATAGCCATAGGGGTTTTTATTGCGCTTATGCAGGGCGATGCGCTCATAGTTATAGTACACTTCTACCGTCGTGCGGGAGTATAATAACTTGACCCGCTTGCCAATAAAGCGGTAAGGCACACTGTAATAATGCTTGTCAGGGCCGAGGTTAACATGGCCGTTCTTGATCACCCTACTGCAATTGCTTCTTGAACTGGTAACGCAGGGCGGGTAATGGAGCAAGCGCACTGCGTTCGATCTCCTCAAACTGTAACCTGCGGCTGTAGTTACGGCCTTTGAGCATCTGGGTGTTATGAACTTCAAGGGTCTGCCAGATTGCTGCATTAAGCTCCGTTAAAGAATGATACACCTGTTTGTTTAATGGTGCGTATATCTTGGTATAAATAATCTTTACCGCACCTTCTACCAATGCTTTATCACGAGGGCGGTATGCCCGAGCTGGTAATACAGTCGTTCCGTAATGATCTGCAAAGTCCTCAAATGTTTCGTTCAGGGTGGGTTCGTAGCGGCTGCTTTTGGTTACGGCGGCCTTCAGGTTATCTGGTACAATGGCGGCAGGGACGCCGCCGATAAAGTGCAGGGTGTTCTCGCAGGCCGCAATAAAGTCTTCCTTCTGCTGGCTCATTACAGCCTCAACATAGGTTAACTGGCTTGCGCCCAAAATAGCTACAAAAACCTCTACAGGTGTGATCTCCCCGGTATCCTTATCGGTGATACTCATCTTTTCACCCGCAAAATCGACGTATAGCTTATCCCCAGCCTTATGATCCATGTGCATAGTCGGGTTAACCCTGGCCTTCCACTGGTTATAATAAAAGCAAAACTGGCTGTACAGATAGCCATCAGGAAACTCTTTGTAATAAGCCTCCCATAGTATTTGCCGGTTCATGCCGGTCTTTTTCAGCTCTTTATCCACGTGAGGAAAGCAGCGTAGCATGGACTGCATACGCGCGTTAGGCGGGTGTTCTTTGGACTTTCCGAACAAATCTTCCAGTTCCTGGTCATTCAACGCGTTAACCTCATCAAAGGTAAAGCCGGTTGCTTTAAAGGCTGCTACATACTTTTTTACCGTGTTTCTCGATGCATCGGCCTGGGCAGCGATGGTCATTAATGGCCGCTGCTGGCTGTACATCCTTAGTATCTTTCTGATCTTACTCATGCTGATTGTTAAGTTGGCCATGCTTAGGAAGGTGTCTTTGCCCTCAAAAGATGGTCTCTTTTACAGCATTTGCTACGTGTTTGCGGTGGTCAATTTGCCCCGGAATCAGGTGGTCAGTTTCGCCCGGAATGGGTGGTCAGCTTGCGCCGGATTGGAGTGGTCACGTTCATCAGAATCTCCAGTAAAACAGCTGAATAGAAAAATATCCCTGATCTGTCCCAGGCGTTCTGTACCAAAATCTTTCACAGCCATTCGCTGTAATTCCTCATTATTAAGGAATAACCTGTCAACAACTTTAACTTTCGCTTTGTAGTTTACGAACGGATCATTAACCATCCAGCCACTTGCGATACAAATGCGAACGATCTTCTTGAAATTCTTTAAATATTTTACGGCCGAGTTATTAGCGCATTTCCTTACTGATCGCAGGTAGAAATCATAGCTCACTATGAAGTCATGATCAATTTCCTTAACATCAATGTCATTTACATCGTATTTCCATTTGATGAAATCCTGAGTGTGTTTTAGGGATGTTTTATAACGATCTAAAGTTCCTTTAGCGAAATCAGACCCCACGAGTGCAGCGACTTGATTGTTATGCTCTTTAAAAACGTCAATAATGGTATAGAGCTTTTCCGGCTTACCATTTAATAGGTTTTTTAAGCGGTCAGCAGTGATCGCTACTTTTTGGGCTGTCAGGCTTTCGTGACCCGCATAAACCATCGCCTGCAATGTGTCGAGGTATGCGTTGAATGCCCGGACAAATTCCTTTGTGCCTTTTAAGCGGCCTGCTTTACTGTTCCATTGCGCGGGTTCACAGGTTCTTGATGTGGTAGTTTCCGCCCGTTTTCCGTTTACTGTGATCCGTAAATACACCGGTACGGGGCCTTCATTGTAGTTCTTTGGCTTCTTTAAATAGAAGAGCAAGCTGAAATTAGTTTTCATGTTAAATAACATTAAAAAGGTGAAACAAAACTAAGCTTGCAGCTAATAGAAATCAAGATGTTTAAGCGTTGAACATGTTGATAATCAAAACAATATGTTCAATTCGGTGAGTCGTTAAAATCTCAAAATTACTCACCTTATCGCTCTCCTTTTTGACGCGAATCGATGGCGATTTTGAGCATTTGACATAAAAACAAAAGCCTGCAATCATTTGATTTGCAGGCTTTTAAATAATTTGATATCAAAATCAGCGGAGAGTTAGGGATTCGAACCCCAGGAACCTTTCACAGTTCAACAGTTTTCAAGACTGCCGCAATCGACCACTCTGCCAACTCTCCGGGGACAAAAGTACAAATCCGGGGCGAATTGCCAAATTTGAATTTCACTTTTTTTTATTTAATTAAATAATCTATATAAACTATTGATTAATAATAAGTTAATTTTTTGCCTGGTCGGGTTTTTTTGCCCGAAAAGTGTTAAATCTAGGTTTTACAATACGGATTGTACGCTTGGAAAGCTCTACGGACGCGTTTAATTCGAACCCGATGATCAAAATTAATGAGTTTATATACATCCAGATCATCACAACGATGAGCGTACCTATCGAGCCGTAAACTTTATTGTACGACGAGAAATTGTTGATATAATAGGAAAAACCCAGTGAGGTTAAAACTGCCAGTGCCGTAGCCAGTATGGAGCCAGGGTTAATAAAATTCCATTTCTTTTTATGTGCAGGAGCGTAACGGTATAAACAGCCTATGGTTACAAAAATGATCACCACAATAATCACCCATCTGAACAGCATCACAGGGTAAACCCAAAAATGATTTTCAGACGCCACATGCGATTGAATGAACCTGATAATGGATTGACCCAGGATGAGTATGGAAATGGCCAGTAATAACGCGAAACTTATAGCTACGGTAATTCCTGTGGCTACCAGGCGCCTTTTAAGCCAGCTCCGTTTATCCTCAATTAATGAGGATTTATTAAAGGCTTTCATGAGATTGATAACGCCATTCGTAGCAAAATACAAGGTTGTCAGGAAACCGAAGGAAAGGAGCTTGCCGTTTTGATTACTTACGATATCGAAAAGGGTTTCTCTGAACGCCATATAGGCATTTGTAGGCATTACAGAGGCCAGCACCATCATCAGGTTGCCTTTAAAATGTTTTATGGGCACGTAGGGGATAAGCGTGAACAAAAAAATAGTAGCCGGAAAAACGGCGAGCATAAAGCTATAGGCTAAAGCATAGGCCCGGTTAATAAGCGAGTTATTGGTGATTTCCTTTACAAAAAAATCAATAACGGTGTATAGCGGCAACGGCCTGAAACCCGGAATGATGACAGACTTCGTCCACTCGATGATGTACCTGTAGAACCTAAACCGAAGTAAAAAGCGGTGCAGCCATTTCATTTACACCAAAGCTACTTAAAAAAGGGCATTAATCTGTCGCTAAAATCCTGTGGTGGCAGGCATGGGCGATTGGTTTTCATGTTAATGAATACGAGCAGCGTTTCGCCGGTATTAATAAGTTCGCCTTTTGGATTTGTAAGTTCGTACCTGAAATGGATGCGGATACCTGGCAGTTTATCCATGATCACCCTGATGCTGATCTCCTCGTCATATAAAGCAGGCTTCAGGTATTTGCAATGAAGCTCGAGCACAGGCATCATAATGCCCGATTCTTCCATGCCTTTATAAGTAAGGCCAAGACTGCGAAGCATCTCCACACGGCCTACTTCATAAAATTCGGCATAGTTACCGTAATACATATAGCCCATCTGGTCGGTTTCGCCATAGCGCACCCGTATTTTAGTAGTGTGCTCAAACATTACCTTCGGATGTTACGCTCGTTAAGGGCTCGCTGAAATTTATGCGCGTTCACCAGGTGGTCGGCCACGTTAGTTGCAAATGCATGATAGCCTGAAAAATCGGCTTTAGCACACATGTAAATGTAATCGCTCTTTTGATAATTTAACACTGCTTTCACCGCATTAACCGATGGCATCATGATAGGCCCCGGGGGCAAACCTGTATGCAGGTAAGTATTATATGGCGAGTTATATGAAAGGTAGCGGGTAAGCACGCGTTTTATAGTAAAGTCGTTAAGTGCAAAGATCACGGTAGGGTCGGCCTCCAGTTTCATTCCTTTTTTAAGACGATTAAGGTATAAACCTGCTACGGCGGGCATTTCATCATCATGCAGCGCTTCAGCATCAACTATTGATGCCAGGACAGACACCTCCTGTGGGGTTAAGTTTATCGCGGCAGCCAGTTTTTTACGTTCAGGTGTCCAAAAAGCCTGATAGTGGTCATACATTCGTTTAAAGAACTTTTCCGGGGTAGTATTCCAGTACATTTGGTATGAGTCGGGCATGATCACGGTATATACATTATCAGTAGTAAAACCATATTTACCTACAAAATTCGCCGAATCAAGCAGACGGATAATCACCATTGAATCCGGTTCAATCTTCTTCGAGATAAATCCCGCAAACTGTTCTTTAAGTCTCAATCCGTGAAATTCAACTTTAACAGGTTCTTGTGTGCCTGAGGCCAGCATATTAATGAGCTTGCGGTTCCCCATGCCTTCATGCAGGCGATATTTACCTGGTTTTACACGGGTAATATAATTCATATTACGGGCAGCCCAGCCAAATGAAGCAGTATCTTTCACTATGCCCTCATCTTGTATGGCTTTAAAAACATCGCCAAAAGTTGCGCCGGTGTGAATGTATAAGTACTCCTGTTTATCCGTAACGTTGGGGCCAAAGTATTTGAGGTAATAATTGAAACCTGTAAAGCCTAAAAGCACAACGATAATGATTACCAGCGCTATAATAATTTTTTTCAGCATGCCTGATCCTTGTTTTTCCGCGGTCATGATATTGAATAGATGGTGTTTGTTGTATTTATTTTAATTTTTGAATGGCAACTAATCCGCCACTTAAATTACGCACGTTGTTATAGCCATGCCGCTCCAATATGTTTTGTGCAGTTTCGCTTCTTAAACCAACTTTGCACATAACGATTATCTCATCTGTTTTGTTGTAGGGTAAACTGTTAAGCGTATTCTCCAAATTTGAAAGGGGGATATTATCACCGCCTATATTATAAGTATGGAATTCAATAACCTCGCGCACGTCGAGCAGGTTGAGGCTTTCACCTTTGCTTAAACGCTCAATCAGTTCGGAAGCTTTAATTTGCCGGTGGAGCTGCATCGGTTTTGGTACCTTGTGAAACAGTAAGGTTTATACGCGTGCCAATACTTGTTTTGCTTAACGAATCGGTCTTCATCGGGTATTGCGAAACAACAACCACATTAGTCGAATCGGTAATAGTCCCCTGGTAAGTAATGATCCCAACGGTTAAGCCGGCGCCTTTTATAGCAAATCGGGCGGCATCAAGGTCAAGATTTACGAGTTCGGGTATTTCCACTTCGCTTGCACCCTCACCATCGCCCAAAACCAAATCTATCCTTGAGCCTTTGGGGATCTTGGTACCCGGTTTTATCACTTGTCCGCCAAAACGTACCTCCAGGATCCGGTCGCGGGCAATATCCGAACGGTACGTTGTATCGCCTAGTTTTAAGCCATAATTTGATATGGTAGCTATAGCTTCGCGATAATTGCTTTGTTCGAGATCGGGCAAGGCTACGTTTGGCGCCTGCAGGGTTACCATGGTAAGGTAAATTACCCGGCTTTCTTTAACGTTGGTCCCGGGATCTGGGTCTTGTTCAACGATAGTACCGGGGGCCACGTCCTGTACATACACAGAATCTATTTTATAGCCGAATCCCTGCTCTTTTAAAATATCCATAGCTTTATCAATGGAAAGGCCTTTAAGCTTTGGTACGGGTATGCCCGAACCATGACGGGTATAATAACCAAGGCTAAAAAAAGCTATTAAAACAACGGCTATCACGGTCACAATAGCCATTAATAAGTTATTCCGGAATGATTTTGATTTTAAGTAAGCCCCAAATTTGCTCATCAGTATACGTAAGGGTAAACCTTTTAATTAAGTATCAAACATAGGAATTATTTTGGATATGGGTGTTAGGATGTCGGATTTCGGATGTTCGATTTCGGAATTAATTATTGCAGAATTTTGGGAGTTTTAAACTCAAAATTTAAACTTTAGTATTATTTGCAATGATATTTATTCTAATTTCGACTTCGAAATCAGGTCGCTTTCGTTGCTCCTGGAAATAAATTCGAAATCGAACATCCGAAATAAAATGAGTCTTAAAAACATTGCCCTTTTGGCCGGAGGTTTTACCGGCGAATATGAAGTATCCCTGAACAGCGCAAAAAACATTGCTGCCAACCTTGCATCAAACAGCAATTATAAGGTTTATACCATATTGATTACCCGCGACAGGTGGTTTTTTGAAGCCGATGACGCCACGGTTGATGTAGATAAAAATGATTTCACCATCACCCTAAACCAGGAAAAAATAAAGTTTGATTTTGCTTTTATCACCATTCACGGTACTCCCGGCGAGGATGGCAAGTTACAGGGCTATTTTGATATGCTGGGTATCCCTTATAATACCTGCGACGCCACAACATCGGCCATTACCATGAACAAGGCTTACACTAAAGCTATTGTAAACGGCATTCATGGTTTGCATACCGCACATTCTATGCGTTTATTTGAGCGCGATGTGCATGATGTGGCTACTATAGCGGCCAATTTAAAATTCCCGCTATTTGTTAAACCCAATAATGGCGGCAGCAGTGTAGGCATGAGCAAAGTGCAAAATATTGCTGGTTTACCTGATGCTTTAAACAGAGCCTTTCAGGAAGATGCACAAGTGCTGGTTGAAGAGTTTATCAAAGGCCGGGAGTTTAGCATTGGCATAGCCCGCCTGCACGGCAAAATAAAAGTACTGCCGGCAACCGAGATCATTACCTCGAAAGATTTTTTTGATTATGAGGCCAAATATACCTCAGGTATAACGCAGGAAATAACCCCGGCAGACCTGCCTGCCGAAAAGGTTCAGGAAATTGCCGGGATAGTTACCGAAGTTTATACCCGCCTTAACTGCCGCGGCATGGCAAGGATCGACTTTATTTTATTGGAAGGCAGTAACGATTTTTATTTTATAGAGATCAACACTACACCGGGTCAATCGGCCGCCAGTTTGATTCCGCAGCAGGTAAGGGCAGCCGGTATGGACGTTGGCGAGTTTTACAGTGCGCTGATTGAAGGAGCTTCTTTATAGGATTTCGGAATTGGGATTTTCAGTTTCGGATTTATTTAGATAATTACTTTTAGAGACGCTTTACAGGCGTCTCTTTTTATGTAACAACAGATTCATTTTGTTATCAAATTAACGATGCTGCAATTTCAAAACTTCAAAAAATTATACGGTAGTTACCCCGCTTTAAAAATTGACAGCCTCAAGCTTGAAAGCGGAATTTACTGGATAAAAGGAGTAAACGGGTCGGGTAAAAGTACCTTGCTAAGATCCATTGCCGGTATATTGGCATTTGATGGTGACATCTTGCTTGATGAAAACATCAGTATAAAAAAACAACCGGTAGCTTACCGCAAGCTCGTAAATTTTGCCGAAGCCGAGCCTGTGTTTCCGGATTTTTTAACAGGGTTTGAAATGATAAGGCTGTTTGCTGATGCTAAAGACGCACCGGCCGGACAGGAGGAAGGTTATATTAAAAGCATGGGCATGCAAAGTTTTGTTGACCGCCCGGTTGGTACTTACAGCAGTGGCATGATGAAAAAGCTTTCGCTGTTGCTCGCTTTTTTAGGTAATCCCAAATTGATCCTGCTCGACGAACCTTTGATCACTATTGATACGGCCTCGTTGGCAATATTAAATACCTGGATAAGGGAGCGGCAGGAGCAACAGGGAACCAGTTTTTTATTATCGTCGCACCAAATATTGGAGAATGGCTCACTACCTGTATCGGGCGAGCTTTTAGTAGAAGATCAAACCTTAAAGTTTATCAGCTGATGAAGCCGCTAACTAACGTATTGTTAAAAATATTTGCCGGCGGTTTTTTCCGGGTACATGCGGGAGTCCTGTTGTTTGTGTTTTTAGCGATGGTTGGCATTGTACCACCTCAATACTTAATAGGTTATCACAAATCGCTGATGTTAGCCATGGACAGTAGTTGGGTTGTGACGATCCTGGTGTTTACAGGCTGGTTTATTTATGCCGTTAAAAGCTGGCATTATGTATCCGGACAAATCTTCGCTTCAGGACAGCATTTTTTATTTTATAGCAGCAATGCCCTGAGCAAAGGGAAACAATTAAAAAGCTGGTTTTGGGCACAGGCCGCTATGCTATTACCGATAATTTTATACGCGTTTATTGCCGTTGGTGTGGGCTTTGCCTATCATTATTATTTATTGCCTGTTTGCATTTTACTGTATCTAATTGCCTTAATTTATTTAAGCGCCGTTATTTATACAAGACAAGTTAATAGACGTATTGATGACAGTAGCCGATCCATATTATTGAGGTTAAGCAGCAAATGGCGCAAACCTTATTTCAGCCTTTACATTTACCACCTGTTTGATAAGCGTAAGGTTTCTTACCTGATTACCAAGGCACTTTCCTGGCTTATCATCACCGCGGTATTTTACATATTTGCTGATGTTAAAACTGATTTTCGGGTTGCAGGTATCGCCATCCTCGCGGTGATCACCACACATATTGTTTTAATATTTGAAGAGAGGAAGTTTGAAGAGAACGATCTTGGGTTCTCCCGCAATTTGCCATACAGCAGGCCGAAACTCTTCCTGAACTTTATTAGTGTGTATTTCTTTTTGCTAATTCCAGAAGGTATCTGGCTCTTCAGCAGGTTTAACCCTTTAATGGCTGCAGAGTTGTTGTTTGTAGCATTAAGTACTGCAATGCTGTTTCATTGCTTGCTTTACTGGTTTGGCCTTAATATGGATAAGTACCTGCAATGGATCCTGGGGTTATTTATTGTATTGTTCTGGATCATTATGTTCAAGCTGCTTTGGGTGTTGGTTCCTTTAAACTTTGGTATTGCTTACTGGCTGTTTTACAGTAATTATTACAAGTTTGAGGGCGTGGTAAGCGATAAGTTGTAACCTTTTAAAGCTGCGCTTTCACCATCCTGTTCCTGCCGCTCATATCTTTTCTTAACTCAATGTTTTTAAATCCTTTACCAGTTAATAGCTCAACAGTTTCATTGCCTAAATTTTCATTGATCTCGAAGAAAAGCAAGCCGCCGGCAATCAAATTACTAAGTGAAAAATCGGCTATGGCCCGGTAAAATATCAGCGGATCATGTTGGGGTACAAACAAAGCAGTATGTGGCTCAAAATCTGTAACATTACTATGCATCTGCTTTTTATCATCAAGCGTAACGTAAGGAGGGTTGCTTACAATGATATTATATTGAGCCTCTTCTTTATCATGCTCAATATTCAAAATATCAGCCAGAATAAAATTAACCTCAACTTCATTTAATAAAGCATTTTCCTTAGCGGTTTCCAAAGCTCCTTCGGATATATCTATCGCATAAACATCCGCATTTGCCAAATTCTTTTTCAGGCTGATGGCGATACACCCACTACCGGTACCTATGTCCAGCACAGAAAACCTTTCACCTTTTGCCTTTAACCTTTCGCCTTCTAAAATCCATTCCACCAGTTCCTCAGTTTCCGGGCGCGGGATCAGCACATATGGGTTTACTTTAAATGGCAAGCCAAAAAACTCGGTGATACCAAAAATGTATTGAATGGGTCTGCCTGTTTTTAGTTCGGCAAGGATATTTTTCGCCCGTTCCGACTGTTCAGCAGTTAACGCTCTTTCGGGGAATGCCTTAACAGATGCCCTTGATAAACCGGTAACTTCGGCAATAACAAACAGCGTAATAGCTTCGGTTTCAACAGCATCATAAATGCCATTTATCTGCTGCCTGTAATCTTCAAAAACATCCTTAATCGTAATCATGCAACAAAGTAACATAAAAGCTACTTTTGCAGCATGCTTGAACATGAAAAATACATGCGCCGTTGTTTGGAGCTTGCTCAATTGGGTGCAGGATACGTTAGCCCGAACCCTATGGTTGGCGCGGTAGTAGTTCACGATGGCAAAATAATAGGAGAGGGCTATCATCAGAAATACGGCCAGGCCCATGCCGAAGTTAACGCTATTGAACAGGTTACGCAAAGGTTTGATAACTATGCCCAACTGCTGAAAAACTCGATTATATATGTTTCATTAGAGCCTTGTGCGCATTATGGTAAAACGCCGCCCTGCGCCGATCTGATCATCAAACATCAAATCCCTGAAGTGATTGTTGGTTGCCGCGACCCATTTGCCCAGGTCGACGGAAAAGGTATTGAAAAATTGCAGGCTGCCGGCATTCAAGTAATAACCGGCGTATTAGAACAGGAATGTCAATGGCTTAATCGTCGCTTTTTTACCAAGGTACAAAAGCACAGGCCATATATTATATTAAAGTGGGCACAAACACAGGATGGCTTTTTTGCTCCGGCAGATGGCAGCCAGTTCTGGATCACCGGCCCCGAATCACGCAAGCTGGTGCACAAGTGGCGTAGTGAAGAAGATGCTATACTGGCAGGCAAAAACACGGTACTAAGTGATAACCCGCAATTAAATACCCGTTACTGGGATGGCCCATCACCCAAACGTGTGGTGATAGATCGAAGGCTGGAACTAAATAAAGGGTTGAATGTATTTGATCAGTCGGCCGAAACGTTAATATTTAACGAGCTTAAGTTTGATGTTGACGGCAAAAACAGGTATATAGCACTGGAAGATTTTGAGCGCTTTGTGCCTCAATATATTTTATACCAGTTATACCTGCAGGATATCCAATCGGTTATTATTGAAGGCGGCGCGCGTACACTTGATGCTTTTATTGAGGCTGGCCTTTGGGATGAGGCACGGATATTTACCGGTGATAAAATTTTGAACAAGGGCATAAAAGCACCGCAAATAACAGGTATACTTGCCGATGAATATCCTGTAGGCGCCGATCGCCTTCAATTGTTATACAATAAGCCGATTATATAAATGCTGTTCGTTTTTTTAAGTATTTGCTGTAGTGTTATCGTTTCCATTTTGCTGAAACTGGCAAAACGCTACCATGTGGACGTTTACCAGGCCATTACCTGGAATTACTCTATGGCTATTCTGCTCACCTGGTTCTTTTTTAAACCACAGCTGAGCATTATCCAAAACGGGCCTGTTTATAATTACGTGGCCCTGGGCATCCTGTTTCCCGCTATATTTGTAATCATGGCAACGTCGGTGCGCAAGGCCGGTATTGTTCGTACAGACGTAGCGCAACGCTTATCCCTGTTTATCCCCATACTGGCAGCATTTGTTTTATTTGGCGAAGCCACCGGCACAATTAAAGCAATTGGCATTATACTGGCCTTCATTGCTATCATTTGCTCTATACCCTGGCAAAAATCTGCCGGTAATAAAGTTGAAAAGGGATCATGGATTTACCTGTTAATTGTTTTCCTCGGTTTTGGCGTAATTGATGTATTGCTAAAACAGCTTACCAAGGTAAATAATGTGCCTTTTACCACAGCCATTTTTGTCATCTTTATTATTGCGTTTATATTAACCCTTGCTGGTTTGATTTACCAGGTATCCACAAAAAAAATGAGATTTTCATTGCCGCATATCCTCATAGGCTGGGTATTAGGGATAGCCAACTTTGGCAATATCCTGTTTTACTTAAAGGCGCACCAGGCCCTGGCGAACAGCCCTTCGGCAGTGTTTTCGTCGGTAAATATTGGCGTTATTGTGGTTGGTACGCTGGTTGGCATCTTTGTATTTAAAGAGAAGCTGAGCCTGCTTAATAAAATCGGCATAGCTATAGCGGTGCTGGCTATTATCATTATTTATTTTCCGCAAACATTGGGCTTCCTGCACCTGTAATATTTTTGAATGCTTTTTGACGATACTTATAAAACCATAGAAAACCCTGCCGAAGGTGTTTTTCGCGACCGCGGCAGCAAGTTCCTGGCCTATGCTTATCCCATCAGTTCTGAAAATGACATCAAGGCAATAGTTGCCCGACTAAAATCAGAACATCCCAAAGCCAATCACCATTGCTGGGCTATGCGTTTAACCATCGACCGCTCGGTGTTCAGGGTTAATGATGATGGGGAACCTTCGGGTACCGCCGGCAGGCCAATCTTAAATACACTGCTGTCAAAAGACCTCACCAATCTCCTGGTTGTAGTAGTTCGATATTTCGGCGGCACCTTATTAGGGGTTCCGGGTTTGATTAATGCTTATAAAGCGGCTACCGAAGATGCCTTAAACCAATCGGTTATCATTTCAAAAACAGTAAATGACGTATACACTATCTCATTTGATTATTTGCAAATGAATGATGTGATGCGGATCATCAAGGAAGAGGGGCTTGGCGTACTTAATCAACAATTTGACAATGATTGCAGTATCCAGCTTTCTATCCGAAAAACGCAGGTTGAGCCGGCGCTTTTTAAATTAAGCAAGGTGAGCGGCTCGCAGGTTAAATACAACCACAGCATCTAACGATTCCATTACGATAGCCACTTTAGGCACTCTTTTTGTGTCCATTTAATTCCTTAATTGTGGTCTAATTGTTTTAATTTAGTCGGGTATGCAATCTTTTGAATTAGATAAAACCGACCTGCTCCGCATTAAAACAGCGCTCGAAGCCGATGATGCTGAGTTAGAGAATGTTCTGAAGGAATATCACGCCTCGGAGATTGCTATACTATTTGAAAAACTTCAGCAGGAAGAAAAAGAAAGGATCATCAATATCCTCCCGGCTGACGTTGCTTCGGAAGTTTTATCGGAAATGGACGAAGAGCATGGCCCTGCCGAACTGCTTGTAAACCTCGATCCCGAAAAACGTACCGAGATAGTTGAAGAGCTTGACTATGATGATGCTACCGACATCATTTCCCAGCTTGACGAAGAACATCAGGAAGAGATCTTAGAAGACCTCGATCATGAAGATGCCAGCAGCATCCGGGCATTGATGAACTATGCCGAGGATACTGCCGGTGGTTTGATGAACTCCGAGATTATCAAGGTAAACATCAACTTGGATAAAAAGGATGCGCTTGATGAGATCATCCGACAATCGGAAGAGATGGAAGAGTTTTATACCATCTGCGTAGTTGATAATGACGACATACTGAAAGGGATCCTCTCCATTAAAACAGTTATCAAGGCCCGCGCCGATGCCCGCATCAGCGATTTGGTAACTACCGATTTTGTTTACGTAAAAGCCGAGCTTGACCAGGAAGAGGTTGCCCGCCTCATCAAGCAATATAACCTTACCAGTATCCCGGTTGTTGATGATCACATGAAACTGCTCGGGCGCGT
This sequence comes from Mucilaginibacter sp. Mucisp73, assembly GCF_059491465.1. Taxonomy (NCBI): domain Bacteria; kingdom Pseudomonadati; phylum Bacteroidota; class Sphingobacteriia; order Sphingobacteriales; family Sphingobacteriaceae; genus Mucilaginibacter; species Mucilaginibacter sp. Mucisp73. The sequence goes on from NZ_CP168507.1 coordinate 2,474,852, forward strand.
TACAGTAGATGATATTATCGACGTAATGGAAGAGGAAAACACCGAGGACATCCTGAAGATCTCCGGTGTATCTGAAGATGAAGAACTGAGCGGTAACTGGCTGGAGGCTGTAAAAAGCCGTTTGCCATGGCTGGTGATCAACCTGGGCACAGCATTCCTTGCTGCATCCATTATCCGGACATTTGATTCGACAGTTGCCAAGCTTTCCATTATCTCGGCTTATATGACCATTATAGCAGGTATGGGCGGTAATGCTGCCACGCAGGCGTTGGCGGTAACTGTTAGGCGTATTTCATTAAGCGACCTTTCCGACAAACAAGCTTATAACACCGTATTAAAAGAGTTTTTAGTAGGCCTGATCAACGGCGCTGCCAATGGGCTCATCGTGTTTATAGTAGCGTTCTTTTACGATGCCAATCCGCTGCTTGGCCTGGTATTGTTCTTAGCCATGACAGGTAACCTGATCATAGCAGGCTTAACAGGCGCTTCCATCCCGTTGATATTGAAAAGGGTAGGGATTGACCCCGCAGTAGCATCATCCATCATCATCACCACTTTTACCGATTGTATAGGGTTTTTACTACCGCTTTGGTTAGCTACCAAGCTTTTGTTGAAGTAATATATCCCGCCGGTTACGCCTGTCCCCACAGCAACTCATAAGGAGATAGCGTAGTTACGAACCGCCGGAAGTACTAAGCTGCCAAATATTTAAAACCTTGTTTTATAGCCAGTTTCTTTTTGAGGGCTGTCAAAATGTTATATTTATAAATAATCTTTGAATATTTGCGTGTTTACAATAACTTAATAACATTGTTGGGACGAATTTAATCTGAAACTGATGACAGAAGTTAGACATAACTGGACTAAAGAAGAAATAGCCGAAATATACCATACACCATTGCTTGATCTTGTATACAAGGCCGCTACAATCCACCGCGAGAATAAAGATTATGCAGAAGTGCAAATCAGTTCTTTGATCTCGATAAAAACAGGCGGATGTTCTGAAGATTGTGCTTACTGCCCGCAAGCTGCCCGTTATAATACTGGTGTAAATGTACATGCCATAATGCCGAAAGATGAAGTAATCGCTGCTGCCGAAAAGGCAAAAGCCGGTGGTGCATCACGTTTGTGTATGGGGGCGGCCTGGCGCGAGGTTCGTGATAACCGCGATTTTGATAAGGTAATTGATATGGTTAAAGCGGTGAACAGCCTTGATATGGAAGTGTGTTGTACCCTTGGCATGCTTACCGAAAGCCAGGCGCAACGTTTGGCCGATGCCGGTTTATATGCCTACAATCATAACCTTGATACATCCGAAGAAGATTACAAACGGATCATCACCACCCGTACCTATGATGAGCGTCTTAAAACGCTTGAACATGTGCGCAAAGCTAAGATCACCGTATGCAGCGGCGGCATTATTGGCTTGGGTGAAACGGTGGAGGACAGGGTGTCCATGCTCAAAACATTGTCGAACCTGCCGAAACACCCGGAATCAGTGCCTATTAATGCTTTAGTTCCGGTAGCAGGAACTCCGTTAGCCGATCAGCCCCGTGTTTCTGTTTGGGACATGGTTAGGATGGTGGCCACAACAAGGATCATTATGCCTAAAACCGTAGTGCGTTTATCCGCCGGTCGTACGGAGATGAGTACGGTTGAACAGGCTTTCTGTTTTATGGCAGGAGCTAATTCAATTTTTGCCGGCGAAAAGCTGCTTACCACGCCAAACCCATCATTTGATACTGATATGGCTATGTTTGAATTGCTTGGATTATCGCCGCGTAAAGCTTTCAAAAATGGCCGCCCTAGTGAAGTTAATAAAGAAGAAGTTGAAGTTGCAGGTTAATAATAGCGCTTTCAGATAAAACAAAAGGAGCCATAGCAAAATGCACGGCTCCTTTTGTTTTAATAGGATCTTTTACATTAATATCAGAGATTTCTATTAGTCTCTCATATTAATGTATTGCAATGGCTGGCCAAAATCCTCGGCACGGCAAAGGCTGATAACAGATTGCAGGTCGTCAATCTTCTTTCCTTGCACCCGCACCTGGTCGTCCATGATGGAGGCTTGCACTTTAAGGCCGCTATCTTTAATTTTCTTTATTATCTTTTTAGCAGCTTCCTTATCTATACCTTCCCTGATCTTGATTTCCTTGCGGATCATGTTGCCCGATGCATATTGCTCTTTGCCAAAATCCAGTGCTTTGGGGTCAAGATGTTGTTTAACCATCCGGCTTATAATGCTGTCTTGTATAGCTTTAAGGCGCATATCGTTTTCAGTAACTATGGTAACCTGGTTTGTTTTTTTATCAAGGTCAATAGTACTTTTTGAATCGTTAAAGTCGTAACGGTTCAGGATCTCTTTTTTGGCGGTATTTATCGCGTTATCAAGCGTTTGCCCGTCTATTTTACTAACTATATCAAATGTTGGCATAAGTAGTGTGTTGGTTATAAATGTTTTGCAAAACTAATGTATTGTTAACATACAGCGCAATATTGCAACAAATTGTTTAATTTCTGCAATAAATAATGATGAATGAAAACAGGTTAATTCCTCATGAGTTAATATTAAGTTAACAAATAAATAAGCAGATTTGTAACATCTGGCTGTAAAGCGAGAAATTTTATGGATAAACAGGTTCCCTTAATTAACAGAGAAATAAGCTGGCTATATTTTAACGATAGGGTTTTGCAGGAAGCGGCCGACCCAACCGTTCCCCTGATAGACCGGATTAGGTTCTTAGCTATATTTTCATCTAACCTCGACGAGTTTTACAGGGTGAGGGTTGCCACACTAAGCCGTTTAGCTGCACTTAATGAAAAATCGAAAGAGATACTTGGTTATAACCCTAAAAAGATCCTTAACCAGATCAAGAATATTGTAGTAAGGCAGGAACGTAAATTCAATAACCTGTACGAAAACATCATTGTTAAACAACTGGCCGAAGAAAAGATCTTTATCCTGAATGATAAACAGCTTAACGTAACCCGTGGTACCTTCGTTAAAAATTATTTCAGGGAAAAGCTGCTGGCTACATTGGTGCCTATCATGCTCAATGATACCTTACCGCTGCCTGAGCTTAGGGATAGGGCCGTTTACTTTTTTGTAAAGCTTACCACCAATAAAAAAACGAGGTTTGCCCTTATTGAGTTCCCGGATAATCTTTCGCGTTTTGTTAAACTGCCCGATACCAATAATCTGAAGTTCATTATTTTACTCGATGATATTATCAGGTACAGTTTGGAGGATATCTTTTTCATTTTTGAACATGATAGCATAGAGGCTTACTCCATCCAGCTTACCCGCGACGCGGAGCTTGACCTGGATAAAGAGGTGAGTGAAAAATTTGTCGATTCACTGGCCAAGAGCCTTCAAAAGCGCAAAAAAGGTAAACCGATGCGTTTGCTGTATGACTCAGAGATGCCTATGGATATGCTGAAATACCTGGTAGGCAAAATGGGCCTGCACGGCGAAAGTCTTATCCCGGGTAACAGGTACCACAATTTCAAAAATTTTATTGCGTTCCCCAACGTTGGCGGCCCGGAGCTTGAGTATAGCAAATATATAGCACTGCCTGTGGCCGACCTTTCATTCGGTAAAAGCCTTATAGGGCTCATCGCCAAAAAGGATTACCTGGTAAGCACACCTTATCAATCGTATGATTACGTGATCCATTTTTTGCGCGAGGCCGCTATCGACCCTAAGGTAAAAGAGATCAGCATTGCAGTATATCGTTTGGCCGAAAACTCAAGAGTGATCCATGCTTTGATCAATGCCGCTAAAAACGGCAAAAAGGTAAACTGCCTTGTAGAGTTAAGGGCCCGCTTTGATGAGCAAAACAATATTCACTGGAGTAACAGGCTTGAAGAGGAGGGGGTAACTGTATTGTACGGTGTCCCCGGTTACAAGGTGCACTCAAAAATATGTTTGGTTAGCCGTACCGAAAAAGGTAAGCTGGCTTGTTATGCCTGCCTTTCAACCGGTAATTTTAATGAAAAAACAGCGCAGATCTATGCCGATCATACCCTTTTTACAGCTAATAAAAGAATAACCGATGACCTGGTGAATGTTTTTAAAGCAATTAATAAGGGATTATTGCCTAAGGGGCTCAAAAGCCTCATCGTGTCGCCAATTGACTCAAGGCCTGCAATTTACAGGCTGATAGATAACGAGATCAAAAACGCCAAAGGCGGCAAACAGGCATATATGATCCTGAAGATGAACAGCCTGGCCGATGAGGAAATGATCAGCAAGCTTTACCAGGCCAGTAATGCAGGCGTGAAAATTAAGATGATCATCAGGGGGATGTGCTGCTTAATTGCCGGGGTGAAAGGCTATAGCGAAAATATAGAGGTGATTAGTATTGTAGATAAATATCTTGAGCACGCCCGGGTGCACATTTATTGCAATGGCGGCAAGGAGCTCATCTACCTTACATCGGCCGATTTCATGACCCGAAATATCGACAATCGCGTTGAGGTTGGCTTCCCGATATATGATGAAAAACTACAGCAGGAGATAAGGGATATTATTGATATCCAGCTTGAAGATAATACCAAAGCACGTGAAATCAATAGCCAGAACACCAACAAATACCACAAAACAAACTCGCCCGAAAGTCATAGGGCGCAGATAGAGATATATAATTATTTAAAAAGTAAAACAAAATAACATTGAGATACGCCGCCATTGATATAGGTTCAAACGCCGTGAGACTGTTAATTGCCGACATAATTCAAAACACCGGATCGGTGTCGTTCAAAAAAAATACCCTGATCCGTGTTCCGTTGCGTTTGGGAGACGATGCTTTTATACAGCAGCATATATCTGAGAAAAAAACCACAGAGCTGGTTAAATCAATGGTTGCTTTTCGTAACCTGATGGATGTTTATAAGGTTACCGATTATTTAGCCTGTGCAACATCGGCCATGCGCGAAGCTAAAAACGGGGAAGATGTTGTGAAGCTGATTAAGGATGAGGCTAATATCGATATTGAAATTGTACATGGATCTAAAGAAGCCAGTATCATTTATGCCAGTCATGCCGAGCAAAATATTGATAAAAGCAAAAACTACCTTTATATTGATGTAGGCGGCGGCAGTACAGAGCTTTCGCTGTTTTCGGCAGGGGAGCTGATCGTTTCGCGTTCGTTTAACATTGGCACCATCCGCATTCTGGATAACCAGGACACTGAAGAAACCTGGAACGAAATGAAGGATTTTGTGCGCGACAATACCCGTAATTTTAAGCAATTATCGGGCATAGGTACCGGCGGCAACATTAATAAACTGTTCAGGCTATCCGAAGAAAAAGAAGATATGCCGCTAACTTTTGCTAAACTAAGATCACTATATACCTACCTGAGCTCTTTTTCATTAAAAGACAGGATCAACGTACTTGGCCTAAACCAGGATAGGGCCGATGTAATTATTCCTGCCTGTGAAATTTACCTTACGGTAATGAAAAATGCCAACATCAAAAACATATATGTACCCAGGGTAGGTATGGTTGATGGAATTATCCAAACTTTAATAGAAAAAAATATTCAATAAACAGGTTAAAATTATTTTAACAAATTGTTTAATAATTTAAAAAGTGTTATTATATTTGTAGTGCCCTCTCAAGGGCATGTTTTTCATAGGTAGATGTAGGGTCGGGTACAAGTTATTCGACCCTTTTTTGTGCCCCTAACTTTTTGTGTGTGTGGGTTGTTGAAGGAGTAATTATGAAGAAAAAGATAGTTGTTGCTATTACGGGCGCCAGTGGTTCAATATATGCCAGTCTGCTACTAAAAAAACTAACCCAATTACAGGATCAAATTGCCGAAGTGGGCGTTGTTATGTCAGATAATGCCAAAGATGTTTGGAAGTTTGAACTCGACAACGAAGAATACAACCGGTTCCCTTTTAAATTTTACACTAAAAATGATTTCATGGCACCCTTTGCTTCGGGTTCGGCAAAGTTTGATACCATGGTCATTGTGCCATGCTCTATGGGGACGCTTGGAAGGATAGCAGGAGGGATCTCTGACGACCTGATCACCCGCGCGGCCGACGTGATCCTTAAAGAACGCCGTAAACTGGTATTGGTAGCCCGTGACACGCCACTCAACCTGATCCATATCCGTAACATGACGACTGTTACGGAAGCTGGTGGGATCATATGTCCGGCGATTCCATCATATTACAGCAAGCCCCAAACTATAGAAGAGCTGGCTATGACAGTAGTAAACCGGGTTATTGATTTAATAGGGCTGGAAAGTAAAAGCTATGAGTGGAAGGGGATCTGAATTCCACATCGTTTCGGTTAAGTAATTGCGGTTACGTGTCGTTTTAGTTACCCGAAATATGTCCGAACTTTAACGGGCAGCCCGTCTAATGGAAAAATACAAAGGTATTCCTATTCTCACTGCAAATTTTCATGCGGTTAGTTAAGTTTATTAGGGTAGCCTTACCAAAGGGGGCAGCCCTATTACGGGGTATAAAGTCGCATTAGAAAGTAAGGCGGTTTTTATTTATTGTTAAGCAGCTTTATTATAACTCCGGCATTAATAACTCTGCCGTCCAACGGCGCGTAAATATTTTTGAACACGGGATTAGAAACGGATCCAGTATAAATCGTTCCCCATTTACTTTGTCGTTGATCAGTAAGATTCTCGGCGTTAATGAAAATAACAAAATGCTTCCACATCTTTTGCACAAGCAGTCCAAAAGTCCAATAATCACGACCTGATGTACCACTGTCCAATATTTGTGAACCTGTATAAAATCCCTCAACGCCTGCCCTGAAACTGTTTTCCACTTCGTAGGTCAGGTCTGCGTTTAACTGGTGTTTGGGTGTTAATGTCTGAGCACTGCTTAACCCGTTAAAATGGCGTTGTACATCTGTATAGGTATAACCAAGGTAAATCCCTAACTCATCCATCAGCAGCTTAATATTGGTTTCGGCCCCTTTGCTGATCAGGTAACCCGGAGCGTTTATAAAGGCATTGTTTTGTAATATCAATGGGTCATTCACTTTGGTGAGGAAGAATAGGTGATTAACCTGCAAAAAAGCATCGCCTACTGCGCCTTTATAATTTACATCTGCGTTGGCACCGGCCGAACGTTCGGCTTTGGTTGCGCCGATATTTAATGGCTGCAAATACCGGTAGCCCTGTTCTTCGGCATCGTCATTAAAAATATCCGGCATCTTATAGCCCAGGCCGCCGCCTACGCGGCTACTCCAATGTTCATCGAGCGTAAATAGCGTGTTAACGCGTGGCAACAGAAATAACCCGTTTGAGCTTGCAGATGACGGCGAGTTTTCGTCAAGCCGAATGCCACTTTCTACAGCTAACCATTTTGTGGGTTTGAAGGTATTTTGAGCAAAAATTCCGTAAGTGTTGCGGCTATAGCTTAAATCTACACTTCCGTTTGGTTGCGACAAATGATCTGTCCAAACATCCGCACCGGCTACCCAGCTTGCAATTTTGCCATTACGGACATAGTTAGCTTCGGTATAAGATGATAATTGATCGCCCTTAAATAGAAACTGCGGCTCACCGATTGTCCTATAAAAGTAGCCAATCGTATTTTTAAAGTTCAGTTGGTTGTTCGAGTCAAGCTTATGCGTGTAGGAAAACTGCGTGGAAAGACGGTCGCTTAGGTTACGCTCGAAATATTGGTGCTGATTATCGGCATGGCCGTTGATGACCTGCATATCGCCACCTAAACGATCTTCGTGCATGAGGTTAACACCAAACCAAAGTTGATCGCGGTTGCCTGGCTTTAAGAATACTTTTGGCGCAAGCGTGAAGCGATTGGTTTTAGGCACCGCGGAAAGCCCGGTATTAGCCGGATCGTAAGCACCATTATAGTTATAAGAACTAAAAATTGTTGTTCCTGCGTGTGTCCATTGCTGGCTGTAAAAACCACTGGCATCGGTGCCTTTGGCTGAATTCTGGTTAAGCAGAAAGGTCAATTCGGGGTTAGCCCCAGGCGTTTTGGTGATCAGGTTAACTAAACCGGCAATAGCCCCACCACCATAAAGTGTCGATGCCGAACCTTTAATAATCTCGGCCTGCTTCAGGTTAAGCGGCGAAACCTGCACCAGGCTTAACCCACCCGAAAAGCTATCGTACATTGGCAATCCATCCTGCAATAGCTGCGTATAACGGCTATCCAGCCCCTGGATGCGGAAACTCGCTGTGCCGCTTACCGCCGAAGTCGCTTGTACGTGTACACCCGTGATCTCCCCCAACAGCATTTTGATATCGCCGGGGCGCATGGTGCTTTTTTCGTCCAGTTCCTCAGCAGGCAATGCTTCGATACGGGTGGGCACATCACTGCGGTTCTGATTGGTGCGGTTGGTTTGCACCACCACCTCCGCTAATTCACCTGCCATCGGCTCCAGGTAAACCTCAATAACGGGCTCAATATTTTTGAGTGGCAACACGAAGGTTTTTTCCTGCGGCAGATAACCCACCATACTGAATTTGATCTCGTATTTTCCGGTGGGCAGGTTGAACTGAATGTGCCCGCTGCTGTCCGCAGCAGCGCCTCTTTTTAATTCGTTGATATAAGCCGTAACACCGGCTATGGACTGTTTGGTTTGGTCATCTTTGACCAGAATAGATAAAGTATGCTGTGCACGTGTGGTCACTGAAGTCAGCAGCACGGCGCATAAAAGTAAATAGCGCATGAAATAGCTTAAAACGTAAGAATTGATGATTAAGAAAATGAGGGCCCTTTACGCTAAAGGCGGACGAAATAAAGAAGGGTGGTAATAGCTCAAAGCACCGGAGCTATGATGTAACGAAGCTGTGGTAACGGAGCCTAATGATACAGGTTCAGCCAAAAACGGGCTAACCGGTTGAATAATGGCCGCAAAGGATGGCGTGCCCTGGAATTGCAGCGCACCGGGTTTTGATGGCTGATCATGCTGGTTATGGTTTAACAGATCTTTACCGTTTAGCAGATAATCTCCGATGAAATCCAGCACACCTTTTTCGTCCGGTGTGACCACCTTTTCATAAGCCTGGTACATACGCGGCAATTCGTTAAGCAACGAGAAATCACCCAATGGCAAAACAATGCTGCCAAAGAGCAAATACCCGATCATCCAAAAAGCTGCGATTCTTTTGAGCATGAGCGTAAATTAACTAATAAATTCTGTAGAAAAACTGAAAAACCGTAAGCTAGGCCAATCCGGCTTACGGTTCAATATAATTGTAAGCGGCGGCTTTGAACGGTGAGTGGTCATGATACAAATGCTATTATAAGATCAACCTGAATTTATTACGTAGCGTTCTGGTACCAAACCTCATGATACTTGTATTAAATTGTAAAGCAATATAGTTACTTATGCATACATATTGCTTTAATACGAACATTATTATAAACCATTGCGATTATAACCGCTAAATTAAATCCTTATGAAAAAACTTTTTATAGCTTGTTGGCTGTTCATTTTTGTTGCGCATAATGTTTTTGCACAAAAAGAGCTGTCCCGCAATGAACGTATGAAATGGTGGCGGGAAGCTCGTTTCGGCATGTTTATACATTGGGGCGATTATGCCGGGCTGGCCGGTATGTATAAAGGATACGAGATAGGGCACGGTGGTGAATGGATCATGAACAGGGGCAAGATTCCGGTAGCCGAATACCAGGAGTTTGCCAAAAAATTTAACCCTGTAAAGTATGATCCTGATGCTTGGGTAAAACTGGCTAAAGAGGCTGGTATGAAATATATTGTGATAACCGCCAAACATCATGACGGCTTTGCCATGTTCAAATCAAATGCAAGTAAGTGGAACATTGCGGATGCCACACCTTATGGTAAAGATGCTTTGAAGCCGTTGGCCGCAGCATGCAAAAAATACGGTATCAAGCTCGGATTTTATTACTCGCAGGCCCAGGACTGGAACAACCCGGGTGGTGCGGCAGCGCGCAAAGTAAGCAGCGAAGGTTGGCCGAACCCCGACTCAGCCAAGATTGATGCTTATACCCTTGAACATAATGGCCATTGGGATCCTGCTCAAACTTCGGCAACAATGGCTGATTATATTGATCGGGTTGCTGTTCCGCAGGTAAAAGAGCTGTTAACCAATTATGGTGATATCGCCGTATTTTGGTGGGATACACCTACAAACATGACTGATGAGTTTGCTCAAAAATTGCATGACCTGTTAAAATTACAGCCCAACATTATCACTAACGACCGGCTTAAGCGTCCAAACTTCGCGGGCGACTACAAAACACCAGAGCAAAAAATACCCAACCTGAGCGAGCTTGATGGAAAAGATTGGGAAACCTGCATGACTATGAATGGTACCTGGGGGTATAAAAGCTATGATCATAAATGGAAAACTCCTGAAACGTTAATTCACAACCTCATTGATATTGCATCAAAAGGGGGTAATTACCTGTTAAATATTGGCCCCAATGCCGAAGGCGAATTTCCGCAGGAAAGTATAACCACTTTGAGAAAGATGGGTGAATGGATGAAGGTAAACAGCGAAGCAATATACGCTACCCAGGCAAGTCCACTTCAGCCCTTAAGCTGGGGCAGATGTACCCTTAAACCAAACGCCAAAAATACCACCTTGTATTTCTCTGTGTTTAACTGGCCTTCGGACGGAAAGTTGGTTATTCCCGGTCTCAAAAATGAAGTTTTAAGCGCTAAAATGCTTGCCGGAAATACAGCATTAAAAGCTGCGCTATCAAGTGAAGGCCTGATTATAAATGTCCCTGATAAAGCCATGGATAGCATTGCTACCGTAATAAAGGTAGAGGTAAAAGGGGAGATAAGCAGACAGGGTACTAACCCAACCGGTACAATGAAAACAGGTGCGCTTGATTAACAATTGAAACAAGGATCAACTATGTTTTTAAAAAAATCTTTGATTATCGGATTGCTATTTATGAGCAGCCTGCTTAAAGCACAGGTTGTTTTAAAAGCAGACGGAAGTGACGATGCATATCAGCAAATATCTCGTGTATTGGGTGGCGATGCCTGTGAAGTTCCTGATTGTGCCCATCATGTTAAACATATTACAGAAGCGTTTGATAAGCAGTTAGGTGAATATGTTTTTGTTTTTCACAGCCATGCTAAAGAAGATAATGATCGCTGCCGGAATTACGACAGGATGCGGGTAGAAATCAAAACATATGGCCCATCCGCAGCTAAATTAAAGGGAGAGCGGGGTGAAAGGGTTATTTACAAATGGAAGTTTAAAATAGACAGTGGCTTTAAAGCACAGCCAACGTTTACCCATATCCACCAGATAAAAGCGGGTGATGGAGATGCCGGAGCTCCCATTATAACTTTTACACCCCGGTTTGGTGAGCCTGATAAGTTTGAAATCATTCATACAGGTTCGGCAAAAAGAACTTCGCAAGGGGTTTTAGCCAGCGTTAACCTGGTCGATTTTAAAGGCAACTGGGTTGAAGTGACAGAGACGATTCATTATGATAGCATTGGAACATACAATGTTGAGATCAAACGGATTGCAGATAATAAGGTACTGCTTAGCTATGTCAATGCCAATATTGACCTGTGGCGAAAAGATACTTCATTTTGCAGGCCGAAATGGGGCGTATACCGGAGTTTGAAAAGCCCTGCTTACATTAGGGACGAAGATGTAATGTTTGCCGATATTTCTATCGGGGAACAAAACTGACAGTTTTTTAACACATAGTTTTTAGAACACTTTTAGCTTATGCATGTATGGCTTTTTAAATTATCAAAGAGTTGATACCAGGATTAAAGTCAAACTTATAATATGAATAATTTTATACGGATTTTTTTTTTAGTTCTTTTTTGCCGTTCGGCAATTGTAAACGCGCAAACTGGTAAGGCAATATTGATAAGTACAAATAATGTAAGCATGGTGCTTACAATAGGCGCAAATAACAGGATCTATCAGTCATACCTTGGTAAACGGCTTTTAAATAACGAAGAAACCGCCCTGATTCCTGCCGGGAAACATGAAGCCTATATTACAGGGGGAATGGAAGATTTGCTGCAGCCTGCCATCCGTTTAATCCATAATGATCGTAATCCTTCGCTTGAGTTGAGGTACGTTAGCCATACTACAAAAAGCATTGACAACAACGTCAGCGAAACATCTATTCAGTTAAAGGACCCTAAATATCCTGTACATGTAGTTTTGCATTACCAGGCCTTTAACAGGGAAGATATTATAAAAGCATGGACAGAAATCAAAAACAATGAAAAAGGAACAATAACCCTTGAAGATTATGCCTCGTGTATGCTTCATCTGGAAGCTAAGGATTATTGGCTTACTCAATTCCATGGCGATTGGGCATCTGAAATGAGAATGCAGGAAAGCAAACTGACCAGTGGCGTAAAGGAGATTGACAGTAAATTAGGTACAAGGGCCGATATGTATCAAACTCCCGTGTTTTTTCTTGCGATGAATAAACCGGCAGATGAAACAACAGGCGAATTGATAGCCGGAACACTGGCATGGACAGGCAATTTTAAGTTTCATTTTGAAATTGATGAGCGCAACGCCTTAAGGATTATACCAGGTATTAACTCTTATGCATCGGCATATGCGCTAAAGAACGGTGAAACTTTTACCACCCCGGCCTTTATTTTTACTTATTCGGCTAACGGAAAGGGGCAGGCCAGCCGTAATCTACATAAATGGGCCCGCAATTATGGTGTGCTCGACGGTAATAAACCACGCCTTACTTTGCTCAATAATTGGGAGGCTACACATGTTAACTTTGATGAAAAGGAATTGGTTAGTTTATTTGATGATGCCAAAAAACTGGGCACCGATCTATTTTTATTAGATGACGGGTGGTTCGGAAATAAATATCCACGCAATAATGATAAAGCCGGCCTGGGCGACTGGCAGGAAAATAGATCAAAATTACCCAACGGCATAGCTTATCTTGTAAAACAAGCCGAAGCCAAAGGCCTAAAGTTCGGGATCTGGCTTGAACCCGAAATGGTGAATCCCAAAAGCGAATTATATGAGCAGCATCCCGACTGGATCTTGAAATTACCAAACCGCGAAGAAAATTATCAGCGGAATCAATTAGTGCTCGATCTTACCAATCCTAAAGTGGCAGATTATGTTTACCATGTTGTGGATGATATGCTAACCAAAAATCCAGGTCTGGCTTATATTAAATGGGATTGCAACCGCAACATGACCAATGCATGGTCTCCATATTTAAAAGACAAGCAATCTGCGTTATATGTTGATTATACTTTAAGCTTGTATAAAATCCTTGACCGCTTGCGCCAAAAATACCCGCATTTTCCAATTATGTTGTGTGCCGGCGGCGGCGGTCGCACAGATTATGGGGCTTTAAAATACTTCACGGAGTTTTGGCCCAGCGACGATACGGACCCATTAGAACGAGTTTATATACAATGGGGATATAGTAACTTTTTCCCTTCTTTAACCATATCAAGCCATGTTACTTCATGGGGCAAACAATCCATAAAATTTAAAACAGATGTTGCCATGATGGATAAGTTGGGCTATGACATTAAGGTTAGTAAAATGACAGATGACGAACTGGAGTTTAGCAAACAGGCAGTTAAAAACTATAATCGCTTGAGCAATATCATTTGGTTTGGCGATCTGTACCGCCTTATTTCGCCGTACGAGGAGAACCGTATGGTGGCAATGTATGTAAATGATGAAAAGTCAAAATCTGTAGTGTTTAATTATAACCTTAACACACGTTATAAAGAAGTGTTTAACCGGGTGCGTTTGCAAGGGTTGGACAGCCACAAATTATACCGGGTAGAAGAGATAAACCTGATGCCTGGCGTCAAATCAAACCTTGCCGAAAACGGCGGTACATTTAGCGGGGACTACCTGATGAAGGTAGGGCTTAGTTTAACTCCCGGGAAATTAATACCCTTAAGCAGTATGATAATCGAAATAAACGCCTCAAATTAGAAACATTTCGTAACACTAAGCTGTTGCCTGTTGGTTAAACAGGGTACGTACAAGTTAATGCAACACCCGTAATAACAGTACGCAAACGTTTGCGTACTTTGTAGTAAATTATCATTTTACTATTAAATTTTATCTCTACTTTAGTTTTACCAATTATAGCCCGACAGTGCATAATCGTGACTTTTACAATATGGTTGTTACAGTTTGACATTGATAAGGGTATTAATAAGATAAATAACGTTTGGGCTTCGTTTTTTTTTCGATAGGTTAGACGTCTAAAAACAATAAATCGGTCTGTTATAAAGTGTATTCGATACACAAAGGTAGTTGCAGTGTTATTTACTGTGTTTAATTTTAGTAAACTTAAAGTTTGATGTTTATGCCTGAAGCAATTTCAATGGTGGCATTTCAAAATGGGGATAAGGAAGCTTTCAATCATATTTTTAATATGTTTTATAAGCGGGTGTGTTTTTTTGCTGCAGGAATTGTTAATGAAGATGCTGCTGAAGATCTTGTGCAGGATGCCTTTGTAAAACTATGGGAACGTCGTTTAAGTTTTGATAGTTTAAATTCAATAAAGGCCTTTTTATACTTAACTACCAAAAACAGCTGCATCAACAGTTATAAGCACCAAAAGGTTGTTGGAAAATTTGAAAGTCATCAAACTGAAAGCCTTGACGAACCAAACATAATTTACCGCCTTATTGAAGCCGAAGTATTAGAGGAAGTTCAGCAGGCTGTGCAGCAATTACCACAAAGCTATCGTAAAGTAATATACCTTAGCTATTTTGAAGGCTTAAGTAACCAGGAGACTGCCGATTATTTAAATATTTCTATCAATACGGTAAAAACACAAAAAGTAAGGAGCCTGCGTATTCTCCGCGAAATTTTAAAGCATTCTCCAACCGCTTTGTTATTACTTATACATAAAGTTTAAGTCCCTTCTTCTCTATAACTCCATTCCCGGGCATTTTCTGCCCCCATAAAAAAATAAAAAAGATCATACCATTGTCACCCGTTTGTTTCCTTTAGTTGTTTGTATGTTATTAAATGGAAAAAAACGAGCGGGACTTTTACGTAGCTGAACTAATCGGCAAACTTTTAAACGGTGATATTTCGCAGGAAGAACACCTATGGTTAAAAGAATGGGTTAATGAAAGTGCCGAAAACAAAGTGCAATTTGAAAAGCTGACAGATGCCGGCTTCCTTGAAAAAAAGCTGGCTTTCTGGGATAACATTGATAACGATAAAGCATGGAATGAGCTGCTGCGGAAATTACCTGAACCGGAATCAGAGTCAGTTCGCCGTTTTAATTATACATCGTTTTTGAAGTATGCAGCCATAGTCATCTTGACCTTAAGTATCTCAATTTTATTATATCTCCGGAATGAAAACAGGGTAAAAGGGAATGATAAATCACAGATTGCTCAAGCCACCATGATCAAACCCGGCAGTAACAACGCTATCTTAATTTTAGGCAATGGCCAAAAGGTAGCGCTTAAAAATCATACACAGGTATCTATCAACGAGGATGATGGAACTGCAGTATCTAACAAAAACGAAATATTAGCTTACAAACATGCAGGAAAAGCAAATGCCGGACAGCTGGTAATATATAACACCATTGTCGTTCCACGCGGAGGTGAGTACCAACTAGTATTAGCCGATGGTTCAAAGATCTGGATGAACTCTTCTTCTTCATTACGTTACCCAACTTCATTTTCGGGCAGCGAACGTAAAGTTTATTTAAGTGGGGAGGCGTATTTTGAAGTAGCTAAAAATGCCAGAATGCCTTTCATAGTGAAAACTGACAAAGCAGAAGTAAAGGTACTTGGAACTCACTTTAATGTAAAAGCTTATAACGATGAAGAGCTTTACAAAACCACGCTTTTAGAAGGAGCAGTTAGCGTACAGTCATCTGCTATGATAAATGAGATTAAACCGGGGCAGCAGGCAATAATTAATGGTCATGGCCAGCAAAAAATCACGAGCGACATTAATGTTGAAGAAGAGGTAGCCTGGAAAAACGGACTATTCATGTTTACTAAGGCCGATATCAAAGACGTTATGCAACAGGTATCCCGATGGTATGATATTGAAGTGGTGTACGAAGGGAAGGTGCCAGACCTGCAGTTCTCCGGTCAGCTATCGCGCAAGGTTGATTTTTCAGGCTTTACCAATATATTAAAATACGCCGGGTTAAACTTCACTATTAAGGGTAAAACGGTAATTGTAGCAAAGTAACGACAGGGCTAATGTGTGAGAAGATTAGCGCTTAATATATAACCACAACAACCAATTGTTCACCTAAATTAAAAATGATGAGAAAACAAATACTTATCTCTCCCTAAAGGGAATTCACTCCGCCCGTATTTATAGCCACAGATGTTTATAAATACGATTTTACGAAAAACGAAGATAGTAACCGGGAAGTGCTCGTAACACTGCCCGGTAGTATCTGGGTAAACCAATTATCCCTGGAAAGCATAATTGAAATTTAACGTCTAACCCAAACCATACAAAAGTATGAAATTCATTTCTAAGTCTGTAGCGGGCATGTGGCCTGCTATAACTAAAGTTTTATTGGTTATGAAACTGATTGCCATTATAATGATTACTGTTTTTAGCAGCGTAAGTGCCAAAAGCTTTAGTCAAACAGTTACGCTTCATGAAAAAAATGTATCTGTCAAAAAAATCCTCAAATATATTGAAAAGCAAAGCGGCTATCATGTAATACTGATAAATGTGAACCCCGAAACAACCCTTGCCGGGACAATAAATATCAATCTTGAACATGCAACGGTTGAAGAGGCACTAAATGAGTGTTTTCGCAATAAACCTATTACTTACACCATTATTCAGGGAACTATTATTATAAAAAAAAAGGAGGAAGAGTTAGCAGCGGAAGTAAAGGAAAGCATTGACATTCATGGTAGGGTAATTGACGAAAAAGGACAGCCGCTGCCTGGTGTTAATGTAAAGGTAAAAGGGGCTACTATAGGAAGTATTACAGGATCTCAGGGTGAGTATACGATAAAGGTGCCTGATGAGCAAACTGTATTAATATTCTCCTATGTGAGTTTCGAAACCCAGGAAGTAGTAGTAGGCGATAAAAAGGCGATCAATATCACGATGAAAGAAGCTTCGAACAGGCTTAGTGAAGTGATAGTTGTAGGTTATGGAACCCAAAAGAAAGTTGATTTGAC
Source organism: Mucilaginibacter sp. Mucisp73 (assembly GCF_059491465.1). Classification (NCBI taxonomy): domain Bacteria; kingdom Pseudomonadati; phylum Bacteroidota; class Sphingobacteriia; order Sphingobacteriales; family Sphingobacteriaceae; genus Mucilaginibacter; species Mucilaginibacter sp. Mucisp73. The sequence goes on from NZ_CP168507.1 coordinate 2,491,992, forward strand.
AGGTGCCGTTGTTACTGTAACGGGATCGGAACTAAATAAACGAGTGGCTACAGATCCCACTCAATTACTACAGGGAAAACTACCCGGCTTATCCGTTGTACAAGGTTCGGGCGAAGCCGGTAACGAAGGAACTTCTTTACGCATAAGGGGTACGGGTACTTTCAGCAGCGCAGGCAATTCGCCGTTCATCATTGTTGATGGTTTGCCGGGGAGTATTACAGCCCTCGATCCGCAAAATATTGAATCAGTAACGGTTTTAAAGGACGCTGCTTCGGCTTCTATATATGGTACCCGCGCTGCAAACGGTGTTATATTAATCACTACAAAACAGGGTAAGGAGGGTAAAATGCAGCTCTCTTATGATTATAACCTTGGCATTACCAGGGCAACATCATTGCCCAAAAATCTCATCTATAATTCGGCCCAGTACATGACACTCTGGAACCAGGCTGCAACCAATTCAAACTATCCCAATAAATATAGCGATGCTCAAATCGCCCTATATACCAATGCTACCGATCATAAATTATACCCCGACTACAATTGGTTAGATGCCATTTTTAATACAGTTAAGGTGCAAACACATCACCTCGGTATAACCGGAGGCAGCAACGGAACTACTTATAATGTTGGTTTAGGCTATGTTGATCAGCCTGATGTTATGCTGGGGTATTACTATAAAAAATACAATATTCAACTCAACCTCACTTCAAAATTGAACAAGTGGGCAACATTTGGTTCGGCAATAACTTTAAACAGTAGCGAAAGAGGCTATACATCAAGGGGGAGCCAGGATCAGTTTTTATCTGCTCTGTCACAACAGCCTATGTATGGCCCCATATTACCCGATGGCAGCGGCAGGTATACTAATTCAGTATTCCCCAGTGTTCAAACACCCAACAAAAACCCAATTGCAATTGCCAAAAACGCCATCAACAAACAAAACGATTATTATTTACAAAGCAGTTTTTATTTAAACATTCATTTGTTAAAAGGCCTGGAATGGCGAACTAACGGCGGCTTTAACTTCGATTACAATAAAACTATCGATTTTAAGCCGGTAATTAATCAATACAACTGGTTTGCAAAGCCCGGCGATGCACCTGAACGTACCCTGGATGTAAATGGACAAGGCATTGATGTAACCGATAATAATTCATTTTACCCGGTTGCTTATACACAGTTTACCTATTCACGATCAATTAATAACGATCATAACTTTAAATTACTGGCCGGCACGCAGGTTGAATATAACAAGTCGCAAAACCTGGAAGGGCTCCGTAACTTACCATTTGCATCCAACACTTTACAGGAAATTGATGCCGGGCCGGTGGCTTCGCAATTAACCAATGGCACAAGCAATATTTACTCGCTGCATTCATATTACGGGCGTTTAAATTATGATTACCAGGAGAAATACCTGTTGGAAGCCAATGCCCGGTATGATGCATCTTCCCGTTTTCCGGCAAACAACAGGTGGGCATTTTTCCCATCGGTATCGTTAGGTTGGGCGGCCACGAAAGAAAAATTCCTGCAAAATGTAAACTGGTTAAATAATTTAAAGTTAAGGGCATCTCTGGGTAATTTGGGAAATCAAAATATCGGTAATTACCCGTACCAGGAAACCTACAATTTCAAAAGCTACTACAATACTAAAACAAGCTATGCTTACCCATTTGCAGGCACTACGGTAACAAGCGGCGTTATTAATAATTCATTAACCAACCCTAATATCAAATGGGAAACTACAAGGGTATTTGATATCGGTACTGATATTACGGTGTTGAACAACAAACTCAGCTTCTCGTTCGATTGGTATGATAAATTAACATCGGGCATCCTTGAAACAGCCACTACGCTTACGCCGCTTTACTTTGGCCTCAATGCACCCGTTATAAACTATGGTAAAATGAAAAATACCGGTATTGAAGCGTCTTTTGAATATAACGACCGCTTTGGTAATGTTGGATTTTCATTCGGCGGAAACATTCAGGCCAATAAAAACACTTTAGTTTCCTATGGGGCCCCTGCCATAAGTACCGGAACAAATACCATTAACCAGGAGGGACAACCTTATGGCAGCTTTTATATGCTTAAGTATATGGGGATTTTTCAATCGGCAGCAGAAATAGCAGCCTCGCCAACGCAGCAATATAATCCGCAGCCGGGTTATATGAAGTATGCGGATACCAATGGCGACGGAAAGGTGGATGATAGTGACAGGGTAATAGTGCCAGGTGCCTATCCTAAATTTAATTACGCTTTTAACACAAGTGTTAACTGGAATAATTTTGATCTTACGGTGTTCTTTTACGGCTCGTACGGGCAAAAATTATATGTTAACGGTTGGGGGATACAACCATTTAACCAGGGATCTCCTCCGCCCAAAGAGTGGTTAAACGCCTGGACAGCATCTAACCCAAGCACGACCATGCCTATGGTTTATGTTTTGGGCCAGGGAAACATCAGCAGTAATGCCAACACAGCTTCCACATATTATTTAAGAGATGCTTCTTTTTTAAGGTTGAAAAACGTGCAGCTTGGCTATAATTTACCTAAAGATTGGGTTAAGCATCTATTTATGTCGGGCCTGCGGATCTATTTTGCCGGAGATAACCTGGTTACGTTCACCAAGTTTCCCGGTCTTGATCCCGAAAGGATAGTTTCCAACACAAGGTATGTTACACACCCCCAAAACCAAGTTTACTCCTTTGGGGTAAGGGCTACATTTTAACATTTATTATTTGAAACGATCATGAAAACAACGATAAAATATTTGATGCTTTTTTTGACAGCCGTTTTAATGGTGAGTAGCTGTAAAAAGGATCTTTTAAATCAGAACCCTCCGGCAGATATTGCCAGCTCTGTTTACTGGAAAACACAAAATGATGCCGACCTTGCTTTAGCGGGGATCTATAGCTTTTTTATCCAGGGTTTTAACTATACCGCGTCCGGAAATACCGGGCAGGGCTTTGGCGCTGGTACGCCATATTGGGATAGCCTTAGTGATAACGCGTACAGCAGTGCCTATTCAAATATAGCGCAGGGAGCCATAACGCCGACCGTTGGCGGCCTGCAAACAGACGCATATTCAACTGCCTACAGGGCTATCCAGGCATGTAATACTTTTTTAGATAACGTGCGTAAAATCAACCTGCCATCTGCAACTTTAAACCAATATTTGGCCGAGGTAAGATTTGTAAGGGCATACTGGTATTTTACGCTTACCCAATTGTATGGCGATGTTGTTTTATCGCTTCATCAGATCACCATAGATCCGGCGAATACCCAGATGGGAAGGACACCAAAATCTGTGGTGATTGATACCATTTTAAACGACCTTACCTTTGCCGCAAATAATTTACCCAATACTGCTTATTCCGGCCATGCCGTTAAGGGCACTGCTATGGGCTATATGGTAAAAGTATACCTGGCCAGGCATCAGTACCAGCAGGCTGCTGCTACCGCTAATACCATTATAACCGACGGCAAGTTTCGTATTTATACCGGCGGGTACAGGAACTTGTTTTTAAAACCGGGACAAAACGGCAACCCCGAGATCATGTTCTCGGGGCGTTACCAGGTTCCCACGGCTTTTAGCCCGGCAGATTATTTATATACCTACAGCTCAAGTTTCCAGCCTTTAAGTTACCTGGTTAATGATTATGAATGTACCGACGGGCAACCCATCAGTACATCGCCTTTATATAATTCCGCAACACCATATGCTAACCGCGATCCAAGGTTATTGGCTACAATATTAACGCCCGGCGTGTTGTATAAAGGAGGGATCCCTTTTGTTCCGGCGGCTATTGGCGCTTCTGCCGGTTTCCTTAACAAAAAGGGAGTTGATTCCACCCGTGCAACAGTTATAGGCACACAAAGCGATCAGGACTGGGTTTATTTACGCTATGCAGATGTTTTGCTGATGTATGCCGAGGCACAGAACGAGGTTTCCGGCCCCGATGCCAGTGTGTATGCTGCAATTAACGCAGTTCGTACCCGCCCCGGAGTAAATATGCCGCCAATACCCACCGGACTTTTGCAGGATGATATGCGTACAAGGATCCGCCATGAAAGGCGGATTGAGCTTGCACTTGAAGGACAACGATATTTTGATTTAAAAAGATGGGCTTTGGATAGGGTAATTATACCAACCATTAAAGACCCGAACGCAACACAGCGAACGTTTCCGCTGAGAGATACTATCTGGCCGGTTCCGCAAACAGAAATTGATATTGCCAAAGCAGTGGGCAACACCGCATTTAAACAAACACCGGGCTATTAATCAAGCTGTAAACGATGAAAATTATTAAAAAAAAGAGAGTGGCTATAAGTATAGCGCTCTATTTGATGGCTTGTTCATCAGGCTTGTTTGCTGCCGTTAATGTAGTTATTTACAGCCCGGATAAGCTGGTCCGAATGGAAGTATTCAACAAACAGGGAACCATATTTTATACAGTCACTTATAAGAGCCAGCCGGTTGTCAATACATCAGCCATGTCGGTCAGTATTGATCAAACGGTATTAACCAACCGGGCCACTATTACAGGAAGCACAACTTACAGCATAAATGAAACCTATCCATGGTATGGCGTACATTCAAAAGCTGTTAATCATTTTAACGGTGCAAAAATTAAACTATTACATGGCGAAACCGCTTTTGTACTTGATGTAAGGGTATTTAACGACGCGGCTGCTTTTAGCTTTACAATACCAGGAGATAAAGGTGTTATCCACGTACCAGATGAAGCCACCGCGTTTAATATTCCCGCCGGCAGCACCATTTGGTATCATGACCTTAACGGGCATTATGAGGGCGTGCATACCCATAAACTAATTGACTCTGTAAAAAATGGTCAATGGATAGCTCCGCCTGCCACAATTAAGTTACCCGATAACGCAGGATATGCTTCTATTACTGAGGCCGACCTTAAAAACTACTCCGGGATGGCCTTGCTGGCTAATGGGCAAAGTCAATTGATATTGCAATTAGCTCATCATCATCCCATATCTCATCCTTATGAGCTAAGATATAGTAAAGAAGATATTGATAGGGTTTTAAAGCCTGCGGCAATTAGCGGAACCATCACCACACCCTGGCGTGTGGTCATGATCGGTGCTGATCTAAATGCAATGGTTAATTGTGATGCCGTACACGATTTATGCCCTCCGCCCGATAAAAAATATTTTCCTGAAGGAGTCAATACTTCGTGGGTAAAGCCGGGACGGGCAGTATGGCAATATTTGGATGGCGCTGCTGACAAATCGGTGGCCGGTATGAAAGAGTATTCGAGTCTGGCAGCCGGGTTAGGTTTTGAGCACAATATACTGGAAGGGTTTTGGGAAAAATGGAGTGACGACGAGATCAGGGACCTCGTTAGTTATTCGCAGCAAAAGGGGGTGAGTATTTGGGTTTGGATGCACTCTAAGGATTTGCGCGATTCAAGCGTCAGGCACGCGCGTTTTAAGCGTTGTCATGATCTGGGAATAGCAGGTTTAAAGATTGACTTTTTTGACAATGAAGCAAAAGAGACAGTTGATTTATATCAGGCAATTTTAACAGAGACTGCACAGCTGCATTTACTGGTCGACTTTCACGGATCAAATAAGCCTACCGGGCAATCGCGTACCTGGCCCAATGAGCTTACCCGGGAAGCTGTTAAAGGTATGGAATCAAGCAAGCTGGAAGACAGGGCAACACACAGCACAACGCTGCCATTTACCCGTTTTTTAGCAGGCCCGGCAGAATATACACCGGTACATTTTGGCGACCGCCGTAAAAACACTACCTGGACTAATCAGATAGCCAGCGCGGTTATTTTAAGTGCACCTCTATTAACCTATGCTGCCAATCCTAAAAATCTGCTGGCAAATCCCGGCGCCGACATTATCAAAAGTATTCCTTCAACATGGGACGAAACGATTGTGTTGCCGTCATCGGCCATTGGTGAGCTGGCAGTTTTTGCCCGGCGAAAAGGCAATACCTGGTTTTTGGCCGTCATGAACGGAACTCAGCCCAGAAACATAAAAATACCGCTCAGTTTCCTCAGCTCGCCTGCTACATGCACCGATATTCATGATAATCCGGAGAGTTCTGCAACATTGAAAATAGAGCGCTCCGTTGCAAAGCCAACCGATGTACTGTCATTAAGTTTAGGTGTGGGCGGCGGATATGTGGCGAGGTTTAACAAATAATAGCATTCAATAAAAGCCGATACAAAATTATATGAGAAGGATTAAAGGATACATTATACTACTGGTATTTAATTTACTGGGAAGGCCTACTATAATGGCGCAGACTAAGACCGTTACTTTAGACTATTTTTTTAATAATGAATACCGTAAGAATTCCGCAGGTACTTTAGAACGGTATCATTATACCTGGGAGGATCAGAGGAGCAGCGGTTACTCTATTTGGGGAGATGTTTTTAAAAAGAATGGGGCCCTTCTTAAGAGCCTTGAAAGTGAACCGGACGCCCAAAATTTGACTGGGACAGATATTTATATAATAGTTGACCCTGATACCAAAAAGGAAACGGCTAACCCTAATTATATTGAAGCCAGGCATATTAAAGCTATTACCGACTGGGTTAAACGTGGTGGGATACTGGTATTAATGGCAAATGACAGTGCAAACGCCGAATTGCCACACTTCAACAAGCTGGCCGAAAAATTTGGAATTCACTTTAATGATGATTTGTACAAGCACGTTATTGGTACTCAGTTTGAAATGGGCGCTATCACAATTCCGGCAAATGATCCCTCATTTAAAACGGCAAAAAAAATTTATCTCAAAGATATTTCCACACTAAAATTATCGCCCCCGGCGGCGCCATTATTAACTGATAGCTCCCGTGTAATTATAGGTATGGCCAAATACGGGGCAGGTACAGTAATTGCTGTCGGCGATCCCTGGCTGTATAACGAATATACCAACGGACGGCTACCCGCAGCCATGGATTTTGATAACGATAAAGCGGCCGATGATCTGAGCAAATGGCTGATAAATCAAATACCGGCAAAGAAATAAAAGAAACCAGTTTATCCGGATTGAATTCCGGTTTTATAATCCTAAACCGATTATACACATCAATAATTTAAGTCACTTTGAGTTTTAAGTAATGCTTTCAGAAATTGAATTAATCATGTTAATTAAGGCCGGAGATATAAATGCCTTTGATGAGTTTTATAAACGTAATTGGAGGGCTTTGTATCATAGTGCTTATCGTTCAACGGGTTCATCGGACGATGCAAAAGACCTTGTGCAAACTGTTTTTATTAGTTTATGGAATTGCAGGTATAGCCTGCAGCCAGAAAAGTATAATGCCTCTTATCTTTTCAGAAGTTTAAGAAACAGCATCATTAATTTTCATAAAAAGGATTCGGTCAGAAAAAGAGGCATGGATAGCTTGCTGTACCTGGAAGATACAGATCAATATAACCACGAGGATAGCTTAATAGCAAAAGAACTTTCGGCCACGATTGAAGGAGGGATCAGGGAATTGCCCAAAAAAATGCAGGAGGTTTTTATTTTATCGCGGCAGCAAAACTTATCCGTCAATGAAATTTCGGAAACCCTTAATATTACCCCTCGTACGGTCAAGAATCAACTCTCCAACGCATTAAAAATATTACGGACAAAGCTGGGGATCTTTTGAAATGTCCTTTAATAACATGGTTGTTTTCTATTGATCATGAATAGCAGCATTTAATAAAAAATGCAAAATACATCTGGTACCAAAACCAGCTGACCTTGTATATATAGTACAAAGCCAAAAAGACTGCTATAAGCGGTTGAGATAAACTTAAAAAACATTCATAATGATAAAATGGCGCAAGCCCGGTCCAGGTTTTGGGCCCGGAGATGATCATCTTCAGGACGAAAAAGCTATGCGGGCTATAGAGAAGGAAATGCTTTATAACATCCATAAAGAAATTTATGGAAAATGGCATTTTATAAGAACATCGGCTGCTAAATATGCCATTGCCGCCTCATTGGTTTTGATGTGTAGTTCTGTGCTTTTTTACTTCAAATTATCGGTTAAAGATAAAGCAGCTATGATGGCTGTAACCGCAAAAAAAGGCAATCTCAAAACAATAACCCTTCCCGATGGATCAACCGTATGGTTAAACTCGGGTTCAACCATAAAATTTCCCGAACGCTTTGGAAAAACGAGAGAGGTACAGCTTATTAACGGCGAAGCTTACTTTGATGTAAAGCACGATAGCACTTCACCTTTTATTGTTCATTATGGCCGCTTACACGCACAGGTATTAGGCACCGCATTCAATGTAAAGTTTTACAAAAACATCAGTGACGTAAGGCTAACAGTTACCAGGGGGCGTGTTGCTGTCGGTAACAAAACTGAAACCTTTGGCTTGCTTACACCAGATAAAGAAATGGTTTACGACCAGGAAAAGGCCACCCACCAAATCAGGACAATTGATGCCGAAAAGGTAGCAGCCTGGAAATCAAGCGAGGTCAATTTGTACGGTGTTTCATTTAATGAACTGGTAATGCGGCTGGAAAACACTTATGGTGTTCACATTAACTATAGTCATAAAGAGAATGATCATTTGATAACAACTATTCATTTTTCAAATAATAATACACTATCCTATGTTCTTGACATCATTAAAACCATCCACCATTTAGATTATGTTTTGAAAGGAAAGGAGGTTTATCTGGCAAAAAACGAAAACAGTTAAATCCAAAAAGCCAGTACCCCCGAAGCCGGGCTGCAGGGGCGTTGGCAGAGAGTGCAGATATAAATTATTGGCAGGTTCCAAGCTAATCCAATAATTCATATAGTTTTTTAGAATAAAAACCTCGTAAAGATGGAAAAAAAATCAACTAAATTTTTTAATTTTTTCATGAAGGTATCATCGATTGTTATGGTTAGCTCTCTGGTATTTTGCCAGGTGTTGCTTGCCAAACATGCAACGAGCCAGATCTCAGATTCTCCTGTGAAAATCGTATTTGGTAATGAAACGTTGCAAAGCTCAATTGATAAACTTGAGAAACAAACTAACATTAGATTTTCTTACAACCCGGTTGAATTAAACGGCTATAAAGTAAACCCGCGTAAATTCAAAGATGAACCGTTGGGCAAAATCCTTAATTATTTATTCGCTAAAACCCCTTTGTCATTTAAAGAGATAAATACCGGAATTGTAATTTACGATAAATCAGCTTCCGCCAAACCAAGTGTACTAACCAACAAAACCAATGAGCAAAATATTGAAGCTGCCGATATTACAGTAACAGGTAAAGTAACCGATTCAAATGGCGCCCTGCCGGGTGTTTCTGTAAGTATAGAAGGAGGGGGAAGAGGGGTGATCACCGACCCCAAAGGTGAATATACCATTAAGGTGCCTGCTAATGCTACACTTATATTTTCTTCCGTTGGATACAAAACACAGAGGGTTGCTGTAAACAATCAAACAAGCATCAACGTAACCATGACGGGCGATCTGAAGTCGTTAAGTGATGTTATTGTGGTTGGTTATGGTGTTCAGAAAAAGTCCGACGTAACAGGTTCAATCGTTTCAGTTAGTGAGCAATCATTGCGTGATGTTCCGGCCGCTAACCTTGGCCAGGCTTTACAAGGGCAGGCCGCTGGTGTGGATATCCAGAAAAGCGGTGGTAATAGCCACCCTGGTGCGTCCCCCTCTATTTTAATCCGTGGAAACAGATCTATAAATGCCTCAAACTCACCGCTTATTGTAGTTGACGGGATCCCCTTTAACGGAAGTTTGAATGACATCAATCCTGATGACATAACCTCATTAGAGGTATTAAAAGATGCTTCATCTACTGCTATTTATGGCTCAAGAGGTGCAAACGGTGTTTTGCTGGTTTCTACACGCAGGGGGAAAAAGGGGGGCCCGGCTGCTGTTAGTTATAGTGCTTATGCCGGTTTCAATAAACCGATGGGCCAGTATAATATCATGAACGGGCCTCAGTTTGAAGACCTCAAAAAATGGGGACTATACAATGGTAATCCTGGTAAATATACCGGGATTGATGATCCTGCATTTTTAACCGATGGCTCTTTTGCCCCGCAAGAGGTGGCTTCGATAAAAAGTGGCCGCAGTACTGACTGGCAAAAACTGATCTATAAAAATGGTTTTGTAACAGACCATCAGTTGGGTGTTGCAGGCGGTAATGAGCTTACCCAGTATGCCATATCAGGTGGATATTACAACGAAACAGGGATCTATTTTGGTCAGTCATTTGTGCGTTATTCTGTTAAACTGAGTGTTGATCAGCAATTGGGTAAATATGTAAGAGTTGGTTTAAGCAGCCTGAATACCCTAAGCTACACCAATGGTGAAAATGCTAACCCGCTTGGTCAGGCTTTAAGGGCCAGCCCGCTTTCAACTCCATATGATGATGCCACCGGCAAATTAGTAGGCTTTACAGCCGGAAGCGCTAACCAGGTATGGAACCCGCTCGCAAATTTTGTTCCGGGCGCTGCTGTTGAAACACGAAAAAGGTTCGGAACTTTTACAACAGCTTACCTTGAAGCCAACCTTGCACCCGGATTAAAATACAGGTTTAACGGCGGTGCCGAAATAAGGCCTGATATTTATGGCAACTACTACGCCAGCGCTACTACCAATAACCTGGGTGGCGCATCAACAGCAAATAACCAAAGTACTTACAGCTATAATTATACGCTTGAAAATATATTGACTTACGATAAAGTATTTGCGCAAAAGCACCATGTTAATTTTACAGGCCTTTACAGTTTACAGGAGAGCCAGTCGCAGTCAAATTCATTTAGCTACAACAATATCCTGTCGGATGGTATCCAGTATTTTAACCCACAGTACGGCGCAAATTTAAGCGGCTCCGGATCATATTCTAAGTGGGACATCATTTCGTACATGGCGAGGGTAAACTATGGCTATGCCAATAAATACCTGCTTACCTTAACCATGCGTTCAGACGGGTCGTCGCGCCTGGCGCCGGGTAATAAATATCATGTATTCCCATCGGCAGCACTTGCATGGAATGTTACCAAGGAGCCGTTTTTGATGAACTCAAACGTACTGTCAAACCTTAAATTAAGAGCGAGCTATGGTACAGTTGGTAATACAGCTATCAACCCTTACCAAACTTTGGGCGCTTTATCATCTGTTAACTATAACTTTGGTTCTACCAACCTTACAGGTGCTTATCCAACCAATGTTCCTAATCCAAATCTAACATGGGAGTATACTTCTACATTAAATGCGGGCGTTGATTTCGGGCTTTTCCAGGGACGGGTTACGGGTACGGTTGAAGCTTACCATCAGTATACCAGGTCGTTACTGTTACCATTATCATTGCCGCCAACCTCGGGCATACCAAACAGTATTTTAACTAATGTGGGCCAAACGCAAAATAAAGGGATTGAAGTAAGCATAAGCACCATCAATTTACCCGGTAACGGCAGGAACAGCGTTAGCTGGACTACCAATTTCAATATTGCCTTTAACAGGGGCAAAGTAACCAAATTAGCAAGCGGAGTTACCCAGGATATCACAAACGGTTTGTTTGTGGGGCAGCCTATCAATGCCATATTTGATTATAAAAAGATTGGCATCTGGCAAAATACAGCTGCCGATACTGCCCAGGCTAAAAGCTTAGGTCTTACAACCACCGGTACCGGTTCTGTGATTGGCACTATCAGGGTAGAGGATGTAAATAAAGATGGAAAGATCAGCGCTGCCGACAGGATTGTACTTGGGTCAGATCAGCCAACTTATACCGGCGGTTTTACCAACCGCATTGGTTATAAAGGATTTGATTTTACGGTAGTAGCCGCTTACAGGGTGGGGGGATTAATCACCTCCAAAATGTTCCAGAGCGGAAGTTTTATTAACACCTTCCAGGGTAATTATAATAACCTGAATGAGGATTACTGGACACCAACCAATCATCAGAATTACTATCCTAAACCCAATTCTGCTTCAACCAATACGCCTTATTCATCCACTTTAAGTTATTTTGACGGTACCTTTTTAAAAATCAGGAGCCTGACCTTAGGCTATAATATGCCCGAATCGATAACCAGACGTATCAGTGCACGGTCACTAAGAATATATGCTACGGCGCAAAATCCATTTATTCTTTTTTCTCCGTATCGTAATACTTATCATGGTTTGGACCCGGAAACAGCCGGAAGCTTAAACGTTGATACGCCTCCTACAAAGTCATTTACATTCGGTATTAACATGACACTTTAAATTTAAATAAGATGAAAAGGATATCTATATATTTATACACCTGTTTGTTTTTAGGTCTGCTAACTACAGCATGTAAAAAAACACTGATAGAAGACCCGAAATCAACACTTACCCCTGCTTTTTTTACAACAAGCCAAGGCTTTCAGGCAGGCCTCACTGCAGCCTATGCAGGTTTCAGAACCATTTGGGGGCCGGATACCTATTTTGAATTAACCGTACCCGGCACCGACGAATTTATTGCCGGTAACGATGGAAACAACGGCCTGGTAAAATATAACAGCAACTTTAATACTGCGGATGGTACGGTTGCTACCATCTGGAAAAACTGCTACACCTATATTAACACATGTAATGGCTTAATTGGTAATGTTCCTGCCGGTATTGACGCTACAACGGCAGCGAGTATGGTTGGTGAGGCCAAGTTTTTACGGGCAAATTATTACTTTATATTAGTTCAGTTTTGGGGCGACGTTACTTTAAATAAAACATTTCAGTCGGTACCTACTACTTCGGCTAACAGGGACAAAATGGCCGATGTGTATAATTTCATCGTACAGGATTTGAAAGATGCTATAGCAGTTCTTCCTGCAAGTCCTTTAACCAATGGTGTACAACCTGGCAGGGCTACAAAAGCTGCCGCAATGCACATGCTTGCAAAAGTATATTTAACAAGGGCGGGTTCATCGGCTAAACAGGCAGATGACTATAAAAATGCCTATGCAACAGCAATCGATCTTATAACAAACGTTGCACCCGCCGGAGGTATTAAATTGCAGCAGGATTTCGGGAAAGTATTTGCTGAAGGCAATGAAACTAACAGTGAAATACTTTGGACTGTACAACACACTACTACACTGGCCTACAACGGTTCCGCTACCCAAAACAACAGTGGCCCTGATAACTTGCTGTGCCACTTATTTGTACCTAAGTATGAAGTGCAGCCCGGCATGCAGCGCAGTACCCTTTACGGGCGTCCGTATATCCGTGTAGTACCTACGCATTGGCTTACCGATACTGTATTTAGTGAAAGGGTTAATGACCAGCGTTATAATAAAACATTTCAAACAGCCTGGTTATGCAACAATGCAGCTTCAATACCTACGTGGTCTAATCCGTTGCCAGCCGGTGCGCCTGTTGGTGCTCAGCCCGGCGCACCTAAATTTACAGTAGGTGACACCGCTATCTGGATGCCTGGTAAAGCTATGACTTCGGCACAGATTGCAGGTTACCGTTACCAGGTTATTCCTCCGTCTAAATACAGCATTGCTTTGTCGCCTGCTATGATCAAGTATTTTGATACTAAGCGCCCTGATCAAAACTCACCCTCAAGCAGGCCTATAATCATATATCGCCTGGCCGAAACGTATTTAATTGCTGCCGAAGCATTATTTATGGATGGCCGTGCCGGTGACGCAGTGCCATATATTAATGCCATTCGTGAAAGGGCTGCTTATCCTTCAGGCAATGCAGCAGCAATGGATATCACTGTTGATAAGCTTTCGCTGGATTTCATCCTGGATGAGCGTTCGAGAGAATTGTGCGGTGAACTTGTACGTTGGCTTGACCTTGCAAGGACAGGTAAACTGTTGGAAAGGGTAAAACTGCATAATACAGATGGCAAAGCTAATATTAAACCGTTTCATGTGCTTCGCCCAATCCCGCAAACACAAATAGATGCAACAATTACAGGTACTCCATATCCGCAAAACCCGGGTTGGTAAGCCGGAAGTAGGTAAGACGTACATAACGTAAAGCGATAAAAAATACTATGAAAAACAACAATACCATATTTCGTATTCTTTTGATTTTTCTTTTGCCATTCTGCTTCATTCAAGCTCAGGCAAATGATAGTACTTCGCCCGAAACATCCCCATATAACGTAAAGTTATATGGGGCAAAAGGCGATGGTAAATCAATTGATACCCAAAATATCAATAAAGCAATTGAGGCTGCAGCAGCGGCCGGCGGCGGAACTGTTTATTTTCCGGCAGGGAATTATTTAAGCGGCTCTATTCATCTAAAAAGTGGGATAAGTCTGTATATCGATCAGGGTGCAACTATAATTGCGGCACCTATTGAAACCGCTTCAGGTTATGATGAACCTGAAGCAAAAATAGACAATAACTATCAGGACTTCGGACACAGGCACTGGCATAACAGCCTGATTTGGGGCGAAAACCTGCATGATATATCCATATTAGGTCCGGGTACAATTTGGGGTAAAGACCTGGTGCGGAGCAATAAGGGTGAAGATGATAAGCGCCCCAACAAAACGATCAGTCTTTATTTATGCCGTAATGTAATTATCAGGGACATTTCCATTTTACACGGTGGTTGGTTTGGAATCCTGGCCACCGGGATAGACAATTTCACTGTTGATAATGTAAAAATGGATACCAACCGCGACGGTATGGATATTGACTGCTGCCGTAACGTACGCATCTCAAATTGCAGCGTTAATTCGCCTTACGACGATGGTATTTGCCTAAAAAGCACCTACGGACTTGGCTTTGCCAGGGCTACCGAAAATGTTACCATTACCAATTGCCAGGTGAGTGGCTATGACGAAGGCTCATTTTTGGCCGGCACTTTTACCCGCAACGAAAAAAAATATTCTGACGGCAACCCTACGGGCCGCATAAAAATGGGTACCGAATCAAACGGTGGTTTTAAGAATGTTACCATCTCCAACTGCGTGTTTGATTACTGCCGTGGCCTGGCACTTGAAACTGTCGACGGTGCCCTTTTAGAGGATGTTACCATCACCAATATAACCATGCGTGATATTGTGAACGCCCCAATTTTTGTGAGGCTTGGTGCACGCATGCGCGGGCCTGAAAGTGCACCTGTAGGAGCGCTCAGGCGTGTGATTATCAGTAATGTGGTATGTTATAATGCAGATAATAAGCATGGGGCAATTATAAGCGGGATCCCGGGCCATGATATAGAAGACCTGAGGTTGAGTAATATCAGAATCTACTATAAAGGTGGGGGCACAAAAGAGCAATCGGAACGTGAAGTACCTGGTTTAGAAAAGGAATATCCTGAACCCTATCGCTTCGGTACTATGCCTTCATACGGCTTTTTTATCCGCAATGTTAAAGATTTAAAAGTGAACGACGTAGAGGTTAGTTATATCTCGGATGATTTTCGTCCGCCATTTATTCTTGACCATGTAACCGGTGCAGATTTTCAACATGTTAAAGCACAGAAAGCAGCTGGTTCGCCAACGTTTGTTTTAAACGAGGTAAAGGATTTTAATATTTATAACAGCCGTCCGGTGAATGATACCAAACTGGCTAATACAACTAAAAAAGAATTGTAATCAAATAAACAGCATGAAAAATATACTATTTAAGTGGGCAACAATTCTTACGATCCTGCCGGTAAGCCTAATGCTTTATGCCCTTAAACCGGTGTCAGAAGTGGTGCCTGATGCCGATAACGCAGGTTTAAAATTACCTGCCGGTTTCGGTGCCCTAAAAGTTGCCGAAACCGGAGCAAAGGCCCGGCATTTAGTAGTTACGCCGCAGGGCGATATTTATGTAAAGCTGGCCAAACCTAATAAAGAAGGGAAGGGTATTTTGGTGTTGCATGAGGCGCCCAATGGCAAGGCTGAACTTAAATCGGGCTTTGGCACTTATGGCGGCACTGAAGTTTATTTGAAGAACGGGTATCTGTACGCCTCGTCAAATACCGAAGTGTTCAGGTATAAAGTGAATGATAATAACGAAGTGATCAATCCTGATCAGCCCGAAAAAATCATTACCGGGCTAAAGGCCGGTCGCCAGCACGAAACCAAATCATTTGCTTTGGATAACGATGGCAATATCTATGTAAATATAGGTGCGTGGTTTAACTCGTGCCAGGAAAAAGACCGTGGCCTGCATTCGCCGGGGATACCGGGATGCCCGATACTGGATTCGATGGGTGGGGTATGGCAGTTTAAAACTGATAAATTAAATCAAACCTATGGCAATGGTGTACGGTACGCAACCGGCTTAAGAAATATGGTAGGTATGGACTGGAACCAGCAGGACAACCAGCTTTTTGTAATGCAACATGGCAGGGATAACCTGAACAGTTCATGGCCCGAGTTGTACACTACCAAACAATCAGCCGAGTTACCTGCCGAGTGCATGTATGCCCTTAAAAAAGGCGATAATGCAGGCTGGCCATATATGTATTACGATCAGATCCAGCATAAAAAGATCCAGGCTCCTGAGTACGGCGGCGACGGAAAAAAAGAGGCTGATGCTAAGTTTCTTGATCCTACCGTCGCCTATCCCGGCCATATGGCACCCAATGGCTTGTTGTTTTATACCGGAAACCAATTCCCTGAGAAATATAAAAACGGTGCTTTTATCGCTTTTCATGGTTCGTGGAACAGGGCACCTGAACCGCAGGCTGGGTACTTCGTGGTTTTTCAGCCATTTAAAAATGGTAAACCTGATGGCGCTTGGGAAGTATTTGCTGACGGTTTTTCAGGCTCACCAGAGAAAACTGCGGCCGGGCGCGCAGACCATCGTCCCTGTGGTCTTGCTCAGGGTGCGGATGGTTCATTATATGTTACAGATGATTCGAAAGGTACCATATACCGCATTATCTACCTCAAAAAGTAATAGACAAATGACTAAATATTTATTTACGCTTTTTTTTGCTTTTAGCTGCTTTCAGCTTATGGCGCAGGTTAAAACCAGGGCTAATACAAAAGTGAAGCAGACTGCCGGCCTTGCGGCATCCCTGGCAAATGGCAAAGCTATCTATGTAAATCATTGTTTAACCTGCCACCAGGCTGATGGCGGAGGTGTTCCAAACATGAATCCGCCATTGATTAAAACCTCTTACGTAACGGGCGATCACGCTCAGCTAATTAAAGTGGTGCTCAACGGTTTTTCGGAAAACGTTGATATTGATGGTGAATCATATTCAAACGTAATGCCTGCCCATGATTTTTTGAAGGACCGGGAAATTGCCGATGTGTTGACTTACGTAAGGAAAAGTTTTGGTAATAAAGGCGGTGCAATTACGGCAGCACAGGTGAAAGCAGTCCGTGAGAAAAACAAAAAGAAAGCGCCGGCAAAAAACATATAACAATCAAATTAAAAACAGCTAAAATGAAATCATTTTTATACTTGATGCTAATAGCCTATGCTTCGGCAGCATTTGGGCAGGATGTTAATACCGAAGATGTTGTGCGTCGCGTAGCCGATAATGTTCTTAAAACAACATCATTCCAGTTTGTCAATGCTAAAACAAACGAAAAATATAATTCTACAAAGGGTTTGGCTCCATCCATAGATCTTAAGGCAGACAGTAAATACAATAAGTGGGCATATGTAAATGGTGTTTTAACTATAGGCATGATGCAAACCGCCGATGTGCTTGGTGACAAAAAATATTCAGACTATTCCCAGCATAATTTCGCGTTTATTTTTGATAACCTCAGTTATTTCGAAACACTTTACAAAGCAAAAGCAGGTAAGGTTGAATATGGTTCTGTATTCAATATAACCAATCTCGATGCCTGCGGGGCAATGTCGGCCGGATTATTTGATGTGGATGCCCTTGCCCAAAGGAAGGATTATAAGGCTTATTTAGAAAGATCTGCGGCCTATATCTTAACTAAACAAATGCGTTTGCCTGATGGTACACTTGCCCGCCCGCAGCCCCGTTTTGGTACGCTTTGGGCCGATGATATGTTTATGAGCATTCCGTTTTTAGCACGTATGGGTAAGCTTACCGGCGATAATAAATACTTTGATGATGCTATTAAGCAGGTCGAGAATTTCAACAAATACCTTTATGATCCGGCTACAGGTCTGTTCTTTCATAATTATTATAGCGATGACCAAACCAATGGTGTAGGCCACTGGGGCCGCAGCAACGGCTGGATAGCCATGGCTCAGGTTGAGTTGTTAAACAATTTGCCTGCAAACCATCCAAAACGTGCTGAACTGATCAAATTGCTGTTGAGGCAAATAGTAGGTTACGCCCGTTACCAGGATCAAACCGGGTTATGGCATCAGCTATTGGATAAACCAGATTCATATCTCGAAACATCGGTTACAACTATGTATACTTATGCGGTGGCCAGGGCGGTAAACCAGAGCTGGATAAATGAAAAATATATAGCCATTGCCCGTGAAGGATGGAAAGGCTTAGCCTCAAAAGTAACTGCCGACGGTCAACTGCAGGATGTTTGTATCGGCACTAATATGGACACCGACATCAAATTTTATTATACCCGCCCAACCGAACTGAACGATACACATGGTTTAGGCGCATTATTACTGGCCGGAGCTGAAATGATTAAAGCCGAAAAGAAAAAATAAGTATGCACAGGCTGATAAGGTTGTTATTTTGTATCGCATTTATGGTGCTGGCATCTGATTGTAGGTTATTCGCTGCCGATGTGGATATCACCGCTTATGGCGCTACCGGCAATGGTACAACATTAAATACAATGGCAATTCAAAATGCCATTGACGCGTGCTATAAAATAGGCGGCGGTAAGGTAGTTGTTCCATCAGGTGTGTTTTTAACTGGTACAATTGCATTGAATGACAATATTACGCTGCATCTGAATAAAGGAGCCGTTTTATTAGGTAGTACCGATGTTAATGATTACAAGAACCTTGATCCCTTTGTTGAAGGACTTGGGATTAGCGTAGGTTGGGCATTGGTTGTAGCCGTTGACAAAAAGAACATCAGCATTGAAGGCGAAGGAATTATTGACGGTCAGGGATCAAAACTAAAAGCACAGCAGATCTTAACCGATACCCGTGCCGAATCACAGCGCTGGGGCAGGCGTCCTTTTTTATTGCGGGTTGTACGTTGCCAAGATGTTTCTGTAAGCGGTGTTACGTTAAACTACTCAGCAGCCTGGACCTCGCATTATTTTCAATGTAAGCAGGTAAATATTCAAAATGTAAAAATTGAGAGCAGGGGCGTTGCTCATAATGACGGTATAGATATAGACGGCTGCCAGGATGTTACTATCAAAAATTGCGATGTGGTAAGCGGCGATGATGCCCTGTGTTTCAAAACAACATCAAGTAAAATGGCCTGCAAAAATATTGTGATTTCGGGCCTGCGCCTAAAAAGCGGGCAGGGAGCCATAAAGATCGGTACAGAATCGATGGCGCCATTTGAAAATATCAGGATTTCAGAGTGTTATATTTATGACACGACTAACGGAGGTATCAAGCTGCTTTCTGTAGATGGAGCGAATATCAGGAATATCGAAATTGATGATATTACTATGGTTGAAGTAAAAACGCCTATCCTGATCCGTTTAGGTGCCCGCCTAAGCGTATTCCGTAAAGATCAGGATATTCAGCAACCTGTAGGAACGCTTGAAAATGTAACCATTAAAAACGTGAAGGCAAAAGCTGCTGATAACGCGCAGCTGATGCCGCCGTCGGGTATTCTGATAACAGGGATTCCAGGACATAATATTAAAGGGCTCACCTTAAAAAACATTGAGATAAACCTGGCCGGTGGTGGAAGCGAAGAAAATGCCCGGCAGGTTGTTCCGGAGGCCATTGATAAATATCCCGAAGTAAAAACATTCGGTCCGCTTGTACCAGCCTATGGTATATGGGCCCGGCATGTGGATGGGTTAAAACTCGACAGTGTGAAATTTACATTGGGTAATAATGATCTCAGGCCGGCTTTCATTTGCGAGGATGGCAAAAACATTGAACTTAATTCCTGCATGATTCCTGAAACCATGAGATCCCACGCAGTGATCAGGTTGGAAAACGTTGCCGGAGCTTTGATAAAGAATACCACGGTTGCTGGTTCTGCGGATGCATTTGTACGTGTTGAAGGTGACGCAAGCGGTAATATCAAGTTCCTGAAAAACAACATTCCCGGAATCTCAAAAAAGGTTGAACTATCTGCCGGTCTGAAAGCAGGCATTGCCATTTTAAATTAGCATTAATGAGCCATCAAATACAGCATATGAAGATCCATCCACAGAAAATATTTTTAGTTGTCCTTACTTTTATTTTTTCGCATATGGTTTATGCCCAGCAGGTTGTGTCGCCCGTGCAAACAGATAGATGGGCGATTCAGCCTGACGGAAGCATTAAATGGACTATTAATGGCCGGTTGCCCCACACCGATCATATCGAAATGTCGGGCGAGAAAGTATCTGTATGGGTACAGTATGGCTTAGATAGCGCTGGTAACTCGTCTATTTCAAGAACCGTTGTTTTTCCTACTTTCAGGATGTTGCCCGATGGCACGCGGACCCACATCGATTATTCATTTGTTGACGGCGAATTGCCGCGTTTTTTTGTCAACAACCATAAGCTAAAGACAGACCTGGCCAACGGTAAAAAGTCAGGCGATCTTTCCTACAATATCACCAGTATCAGCCATAAAGGGATCATGAGAATAGCTGCTACGGCAGGTAATCCGGCGCTGGTAAAAATCGACCGGACTATTTTTCCATCGGTAGATAAGCCACTGGTAATTGAAAAGTTTGTGTTTACCAATATTACCGATAAACCGGTTACTGTGGCTATGGAATACCTGCGACGTGAGGTTAGGACAGATAGTGCCAAAAGTAAGGTAAGGCCCCATTCGGTGATCATGGGTACTGTCGATCCCGGGAGCAGGGTAGTTCAACCCGGAGCAAAAACCACCTTTTCGGTTTATTATCTGGCTACAGATTTTCCAGCCCAGCCCATTAAAATTGATGCCGACGTTGAAGAAAAGGCTCGTGAAAACCGTATAAATGCAATTTTATCGCCCCTGCAATTAAAAACGCCCGATACCTTATTGAATACCGCGTTTGCCTTTGCAAAAATTAGGGGGACCGAGAGTATTTATAAAACCAAAGTTGGCTACCTACACGGCCCCGGCGGACTTGCATATTATGCTGCTATCTGGGCTAACGATCAGGCCGAATATATCAGCCCATTTTTCGCTTTTTCGGGGGATAGCATCGGTAACCTGTCGGCCATGAACTGTTACCGGTTGTTTGCAAAGTATATGAACCCGGAATACAAACCAATTCCAAGTTCGATAGTGGCCGAGGGTGATGCAGTGTGGAAAGGGGCCGGCGACAGGGGAGACCAGGCTATGATTGCCTATGGTGCGTCGAGGTATGCATTAGCGTATGGTAAACCCGATTCGGCCAAAAAACTGTGGCCGCTCATTACCTGGTGTCTTGAATATAGTCACCGGAAACTGAATGATCAGGGGGTAGTTACCTCAGATCATGATGAACTGGAGGGGCGCTTTCCATCAGGCAAAGCCAACCTTTCAACCAACAGTCTTTATTATGATGCCCTGATCTCCGCCGCATATCTTGGCAAACAATTGCATCAGCCCAAAACACAAACAGACGAATATTTAAAGCAGGCCGCGGCGCTTAAAATCAATATCGAAAAATACTTTGGGGCAACTCTTGAGGGTTTTGAAACCTATAAATACTATGAAACTAATGATGTATTGCGTGCCTGGATTTGCCTGCCGCTTACCATGGGTATTTTAGACAGGAGCGAAGGAACAATCAATGCCCTGTTTTCGCCAAGCTTATGGACTGCTGATGGATTAGCAACACAGGCGGGCAAAGAAACATTTTGGGACCGTTCAACCCTGTATGCGCTTCGCGGCGTATTGCAGGCGGGTAAAACTGAAAAAGCAATGGATTATCTGCGCTATTATTCGCGAAGGAGGCTGTTAGGGGAGCACGTGCCTTATCCGGTGGAAGCTTATCCCGAAGGTAACCAAAGACATTTGTCGGCCGAAAGCGGGCTTTACTGCCGGATTTTTACCGAAGGCTTATTCGACATCAGGCCAACAGGTTTCAGCAATTTTGATTGTACTCCCCGTTTACCAAACGGATGGAATGAGATGGCCCTGAATAATATTCATGCATTCGGCCATGTTTTTAACCTTCAGGTTTCACGGCTAAACAAAGGGAAACTGCTTATCTCCATTACTGAGGGTAGTAAAGTAATTAAATACAGAATAACTGACGGTGGTACACAGGCTGTTGTGTTATAAACTGTATCTTGATATATAAAACAAACCGCTATGAAAAAGATATTAAAATCAACATTGCCTGCTTTAATGGCATTTATAGTACAGGGCGCTTTTGCACAAACACACCAATTGGAAAAGCTTTGGGAAACTGATACAGTAGTACGGATCCCCGAATCGGTTTTACCGGATTTTAAAAAGAAAATCTTATATGTATCAGAAATTGAAGGAAATCCCAGCGCAGTTGATGGTAAAGGTGGGGTTGCAAAGATCGGACTGGATGGAAAGATTATCGACCTGAACTTTACAACCGGATTAAATTCACCTAAAGGCCTGGGGCGGGTTGAGGATCAATTGTATGCAGCCGATTTGTCGGAAGTGGTAGTCATTGATATTAAAACAGGCAAAGTGATCAATAAGATCCCGGTTGACAGCGCAAAAATGCTAAATGACATTACCGTAGATAGCAAAGGGATAGTTTACGTTTCAGACAGTAAAACCAAAAAGATCCACCGGATTGAAAAGGGCCAGGTAACAACTTTTTTAACCAACGTAAATGGTGTAAACGGGCTTAAAGCAATTGGTAATGATCTTTATATCCTTGGCGGGCCGAAGTTTATGAAGGCGGATATCAAGGGTAATTTAACACAAATTACCACGCTAAGCTGTGGAGGTGATGGTTTAGAGCCGGTAGGTAGTGGAGACTTTTTGATTACCTGCTGGTCGGGGCACATATTTTACGTAACAGCCGATGGTAAAATAGAAACCCTGCTTGATTCGGAGGCACAAAAGATGAATACGGCCGATTTAGGTTACGACACCATTAATCACATTTTGTATGTGCCAACGTTTTTTGGAAAAAAGGTAGTAGCTTATAAATTAACTACTCATTAATATGCAGTTGAAAAATCTGGGACTGTATTTAATATTGATATTTGTTTTGAGTACTAAGTCTTTATTCGCGCAGCAAAGTACCCGTTTAGATACGGGCTGGCAGTTTATAAGACAAGATTTAGGTGGGATTTGGGAAGCCATTCGTCCGGAAGATAAAAGCATCCCGCATGATGTTCCGCACTGGCAGCAGGTAACGCTTCCACATTGCTTTAATGCCCGTGACGCTGTGGATCCTGATATGAACTACTACCAGGGGCCGGGGTGGTATCGAACGCAGTTAAGCATTAATAACCCGTATAAAAGAGGCCGTGTATTATTGCATTTTGAAGGTGCCGGACAAAAAACCGATGTTTATGTATACAATACCAAAGTAGGTTCGCATCTGGGCGGTTACGATGAGTGGACGGTAGATATCACAAAGGCTGTTGATGACTTTAAGAAAACAGAGATCTGTCAAACTCAATTTAGAGGAAATATCCCTGTCGAAATAAGGTGTGATAACTCGCGCGACCTTGAAAGTATTCCGTCACGTTTATCGGACTTTACAGTGTATGGCGGACTTTACCGGTATCTCATTTTAGTATACGTACCTGTTGTTTCGTTGGATAAGGTTTTTGCCAAGGCAGAGGTTGATAAAGATGGTAAGCAAGGGAAGTTAAATATTGGTCTTCGTGTCTATGATCCTGAAAAAATAAATGCAGTTGAGGGTGATATTAAGATCATTGATCCGCAGGGTAAAATTATCCAGCAATCAAAATATAATTTATCTTCTACTGCGGGAGAAATACCGGTTGGTTCATTTACGGTTAAAAAGCCGCAATTATGGTCGCCAGATCATCCGGTGTTATATACTGTTGAGGTTAGCGTACGTGCCAATGGCAGTACTTTTACCCAAAGGGAAAAGATAGGGTTCCGGAATTTTGAATTTGTGGATCATGGGCCTTTCATGCTTAACGGTAAACGCCTATTGTTAAGGGGTACCCATCGTCATGAAGACGAGGCAGGTGTTGCAGCTGCCATGACCGAAGGTATGATCAGGCAGGAAATGCAGCTCATGAAAGATATGGGCATAAACTTTATTCGCCTGGGCCATTACCAGCAATCGCGGATTGCACTCAATCTGTGCGATAGCCTGGGTATTTTGGCCTGGGAAGAGGAGCCCTGGTGCCGAGGCGGTTTGGGTGGCGAGATTTATAAAAATCAGGCCAGGCAAATGCTTACCAATATGATTGAGCAGCATTACAATCACCCGGCGATAATTTTATGGGGACTTGGGAACGAGAACGATTGGGAAGGAGACTTCCCGGAATTTGATAAGGCGAAGATCAGGGCTTTTATGAGCGAGCAAAATGACCTTGCCCACCGGCTCGATCCATTCCGCAAAACCACCATTCGCCGCTGTGATTTTTGCAAAGATATTGTCGATGTGTATTCGCCATCTATATGGGCAGGCTGGTACCGTGGCACTTATAACGAGTACAAGCAAACCACTCTTGATGAGTTTAATAAAGTAAAACATTTTTTTCATGCAGAGTGGGGTGGGGATAGCCATGCCTTGCGTCATTCCGAAGATCCTGATAAAGCCTTTGTGAATATTAAAACGGGCGGCGGTGCTGATGAACGTGCGGGTGACGCGTCGCTCTCCGGCGGAGATGCAAGGGTTTCAAAGGATGGCGACTGGAGCGAAAGCTATATCTGCAATCTTTTCGACTGGCATTTAAAAGAGCAGGAAACTATGCCCTGGCTAACGGGATCGGCCTTTTGGGTATTTAAAGATTTTTCGACACCCTTACGACCGGACAATCCAATCCCCTATATGAACCAAAAGGGCGTTCTGGAACGAGACATGACCAAAAAGGAATCATACTACGTTTTTCAATCGTATTGGACAACCAAACCTATGGCGCATATCTACGGGCATACCTGGCCTGTGCGATGGGGAACTGACGGAGAGCAGAAGATAATTAAAGTTTATTCCAACTGTGAAACCGCAGAGCTTTTTCTGAATGGCAAAAGTTACGGTGTGAAAAAACGAAACAGCCAGGATTTTCCGGCGGCCGGTCTGCGCTGGGTGGTGACATTTAACAAAGGCAGTAACAATATCCGCGTAGTGGCTCATAAAGGCAAAACTACCGTAACCGATGAGATTAACCAGGTTTATCAAACCGATAAATGGGACAAACCGGCCAAATTGATAGTTGAGAAAATAGCCGATGAAAATGGTTTTGCCACAGTACAGGTTAAGGTTTTAGATAAAAATGGCATTCAATGCCTGGATGCTATAAACTGGATCAGCTTTTCGCTCAGCGGAGATGGCATCCTGCTGGATGATTTAGGCACCTCAGGCGGATCGAGAAAAGTGCAGGCTTATAATGGTCGCGCTACTATAAAAGTACAAACCCAAAACGGTAAAAGTGTAGTAGGCGTGCAATCGCCGGGATTACAAACTGTATTTATAAATCTTTAATATGCATCAGCTTAAAAAGTATTTAGTTTTTGTGGGTTTGATAAGTGCCAAACTTGCTGTTGCGCAAACCAAAAGTAATAATGCGGCTTTAAAGCTTTGGTATACAAAACCCGCGGTTGCCTGGGAAGAGGCGCTGCCCCTGGGTAATGCTACTACCGGAGCTATGGTGTTTGGCGGTGTTAATCATGAACGTTTTCAGTTGAATGATCATAATCTTTGGTCCGGTTATCCTGAACCGGGAAACAATCCGCAGGGACCTGCCCACCTGCCCGAAGTGCGCGCCGCTGTTTTTGACGGGGATTTTGACAAAGCAGCAGCAATATGGAAAAAATATCTGCAGGGACCTTACACTGCCCGCTATCTTCCTTTAGGCGATTTGCTGCTTGATTTTAACCTGACTGACAGCATCTGTACTAATTATCGCCGTGAGCTGGATTTAAATAATGCCGTATCTACGGTGAGGTATAAGGTTAATGGAGTTAATTTTTCGCGAGAAACCTTCATAAGTTACCCCGACAAGGTGATAGTGGTGCGCATTATTGCCGATAAAAAAGGCGCTGTAAATTTCACCGCCAATCTGCAAAGTAAATTACACTTTACTGTTACGGCTTCTGGTACTAATAAATTGATTTTGAATGGGAAAGCGCCAACTTATGTTGCAAACCGCGATTATGAACCCCGGCAGGTAATTTATGACGAGCCCAAAGGCGAAGGCATGAATTTTCGCATCAACCTGAAGATAAAGAACTACGGTGGTAAAGTAAGCGCTGTTAATAATGCGCTGCAGGTTAGCGGCGCAAATGAGGTTATCCTATACCTGACCGAAGCTACCAGTTTTAATGGTTTTAACAAGTCGCCTGGGTTACAGGGTGCAAACCCTGCTATTGAGGCCGACAGAAACCTCCTGGCTGCAGAGCAAAAAACATATGACTTGCTTAAGCAAAGGCATATTGCCGACTATCAGCATTTGTTTAAACGCGTAGATTTTAATTTGGGCGCTGATGCCGAAATGATAAAACAGCCTACAGATGAACGGCTTAAAAACTTTAATGTGGCGAAGCCCGATAAACAGCTGCAAACCCTGTATTATCAGTTTGGGCGTTACCTGCTTATTGCCAGTTCACGACCGGGAAGTGCTCCCGCCAATTTACAGGGAATCTGGAATGACCAGGTAATACCACCCTGGGGCAGTAATTATACCACCAATATTAATACCGAAATGAATTACTGGCTGGCCGAGAATACCAATCTCTCTGAGTGCCATCAGCCATTGTTCGATTTTTTGAAAGAGCTTGCGGTAAATGGTAAAGTCACTGCTAAAGTAAATTATAATATCAATGAGGGCTGGGTTGAGCATCATAATACCGATATTTGGGCTAAAACCTCAACTGTTGGTAATTATGATCAGGATCCTAAAAGTTCTGTAAGGTGGTCGGCCTGGCCAATGGGCGGTGCCTGGATGAGCCTTCATTTGTATGATCATTACCTTTTTACCGGTGATAAGGCTTTTTTAAGCAAAACTGCTTACCCTGTTATGAAAGGTGCTGCACAATTTATGCTGCACTGGCTAATTACTGATACCAACACTGGCTATCTGGTAACAAACCCTTCAACATCACCCGAAAACACAGTTAAGATCAATGGTAAAGAATATCTGGTAAGCATGGCCTCTACCATGGATATGTCAATCATCCGCGAATTGTTTCAGGATTGTATCAGCAGTGCAGACATTCTGGGTATTGACAAAGCGTTTGCCTCCGAGGTAAAGGGGGCGTCCAGTAAACTTTATCCGTTTCACGTTGGTCGGCATGGGCAATTGCAGGAATGGTTTAAAGACTGGGATGATACAGCTGATACCCACCGGCATATTTCACACTTGTTCAGCTTGTTTCCGGGACGACAGATCTCTGTATTTAATACACCAGAGTTAGCGGCGGCGGCAAAGCAATCCATGATTTACCGGGGCGATGTAAGTACCGGCTGGTCAATGGCCTGGAAGATGAACTGGTGGGCCCGGATGCATGATGGCAACCATGCCTATAAAATATTAACTGCCGCATTTAATTATATGGACCCATTGCAGAAAAAAGAGCAAATGAGCGGGGGCGGCACCTATCCGAATTTGTTTGATGCGCATCCGCCTTTCCAGATTGATGGAAATTTTGGAGGAACAGCCGGCATGACCGAAATGCTTCTGCAAAGCCAGGATGGTGAAATTGAATTGTTACCAGCCCTGCCCGATGCCTGGGCCGATGGCAGCGTCAAAGGCATCAAAGCTCGCGGAAATTTTGAGGTGACTATCGACTGGAAAAAGGGGAAACTGAGCAAAGCAACCATTAAATCAAACATGGGAGGCATTTGCAGGCTGCGTACACCTATTCCCGTGAAAATTGTGGAGACAGGCAGTAAGACTGCTGTTGGTATAAATAGTAATATACTAAATACTCCGCCAACGATGCCGGTTTATCAAAAAGTGGATGATACTCAACTTCCTGACATTACATTTAATAAAGGCTACTTAATTGATTTTGCCACTGAAAAAGGCAAAACCTACACTGTTATTCCCCGGTAATACCATGAAAAATTTAAAATACCATTTGCTGTTTGTTTTGTTTTTAAGTTTTGCTGCATCACTCCATGCGCAATCAATAAGCTGGACGGAGATAGAACCAGGCATCTGGAAAGGTGTCATCGGCAAGCCCGAGGAGTTTGACCTGTTGAAGGCCTCAGGTGCACAAGCTTATCATGCCGGTTTGCAGAAAATGCCTGCTGCCGGTTTTCCCCTGGCACAGGAGGAAATTACCGGCAAGGTACAGGATGGTAAAACCTATCTCCGCTTTCCTCTCGAAAAAAAGGAACAGTTGTTTGGGTTCGGCTTAAATTTTCAAACCGTATTTCAGAGGGGAAAGGTGCTTAACCTTCATGTTGATAATTACGCTGGTAAAGATAATGGCCGCACGCATGCGCCGACACCATTTTATGTATCATCAAAGGGATATGGCGTGTTTATTAATTCGGCAAGATATATCAACGTATATGCCGGTACGGCGGTAAGCCGGGACAGTAAAGTTCCGCCAGATGTAAAAGATCGAAATCTTGATAAAACATGGAACTCGCATCCATATTCGGATGCGGTAGAAATGTTAGTGCCAGCCGCCGGTACCGAAATTTATGTATTTGCAGGGCCTACCATGCTGGATGCTGTAAGGCGATATAATTTATTAAATGGCGGTGGCTGCTTGCCGCCTCGCTGGGGGCTTGGTTTTACCCAGCGTATGCAACGCTTAACCGATGCACAGGGTGTTGAGGATGAAGCAAAGGCGTTTGAAGAAAAAGGCTATCCGCTTGATTTTATCGGTCTTGAACCCGGCTGGCAAAGTAAATCGTACCCCTGCACTTTTGAATGGGATCAAAGCCGGTTTCCTGATCCAAAAGCTTTGGTGCAAAATATGCTGAAAAAGAATATCAAGCTAAATTTATGGACTAATCCTTACGTATCTCCGCAGGCACCCCTTTACAAAAGTATTTTACCCTATAGTGGTTCACATACCGTTTGGAATGGCATTGTACCAGACATCAGTATGCCCGAAGCGCGTAAAATCTTTTTCGGCGAGTTGGAAAAAGGAAAGATAGATATTGGTATCAGCGGGTACAAAATGGACGAGGTTGATGGGGGCGACAATTACTTATGGCCTGATGTAGCTGTTTTTCCATCCGGTCATGCTGCCGAGCAAATGCGCCAGACCTATGGACTAATGATGCAGCGTTATACCAACGAAATCTATCATCAGCGCAACCAGCGTACTTTTGGCCTGGTGCGTGCATCAAACGGTGGAGGAGCGTCATTTCCTTACGTAATCTATAATGATTACTATGATCACCGCGATTTTATCACAGCGCTGGTAAACAGCGGTTTTGCCGGTGTATTATGGACGCCAGAAGTACGATCATCCAAAACAGGAGAGGAGTGGCTGCGCAGGTTCCAATCAAACGTGTTTTCGCCGATGGCCATGATCAATGCATGGGCAAGTGGTACTAAACCGTGGTCGTTTCCTGAAGTTGCCGAACAGGTAAAAACAATGGCTAACCTGCGGATGCAAATGATGCCATACTGGTACAGCGAATTTGCTAAATATCATTTTGAAGGGATCCCGCCTTTCAGAGCTATGTATATGGCAGACGGCTTTGGAGTTTCAGAGGTCAAAACTGAAAAGGAACAGTTAAACCTGGAAGAGAACCCATATGAAGAAGCCATAACCAAAGAAGTTAAAGATCAGTATATGGCCGGCGAATATTTATTGGTAGCGCCCGTATTTGCGGGTGAAACCAGCCGAAAGGTAATACTACCCAAAGGCAAATGGTATGACTTTTATACCGGGAAATATGCGGGCGGAGGTGAAGTGATTAGCGTTGAGCCGGGCCTGGATAAAATTCCCGTGTATGTTAAGGATGGTGGAATTATACCTATGATGCCTGCAATGCTGCATGCGCCAAAAGCAGGACAGAAGGTAGATTTCGAGATCAGGTATTATGGCAACAAGCCCGGTGTTTATTCATTATATGATGATGACGGTGAAACATTTGATTACGAAAAAGGCAACTATTCATTCCGCAAGATTACTGCCATTAAAAAGAATGGGAAATTAATTGGTTCTATCTCTCCCGCCCTAAAAGGTAAACCTGATAATATTGAAAAAATAACCTTTAAATCCATGACCGATTAATAAGTTATTAAAGTGGTAAATAATTTGAGCGCTTTTGAAAGATTTATGAATGTCTGTAACCCCAAACTATTAAAAACCGCGTATTATCAAAGGTTTATCCCTTCTACAGATGAAGATAAGTACAACTTTTAGAAAAGATGGATTCGAACCCTCGAGTCCCGCACTTTAATTGTAAATCCTTAATTATCAACATTTTAAATATTTATAATTGCATAAAAAAACCGAACTTTAGGTTCGGTTTCTTCAAGTGGAGCCGGAGGGATCTCAATCGAACCCCTTATCCCACTATTAACGCTTTTAGATGAAATGAATTTGCTTTAGAAATTTGATCGACTAATTAGGAAGACAGTCTCCTTATTTGTCTTTCAACTTTAAAAATTACAAGCACGTTTACCCCTGGCCCATTTTTAATCTCAAAGGTTCCGCCCAGTTGTTTGCTAAGTGCTTTCATCATCTCCATTCCCAAGGACGATGTTTCTGTCAAGTCAAAATTTGTAGGAAGCCCTTTACCGTTGTCGCTAATAAGCAAGGTAATGGTTTCCGGTGCTGACAGTTTCGCATTAATAAGTATTTCGCCTCCGGTTTTATCAAATGCATATTTAATGCAGTTGGTGATAGCTTCGTTCAATATCAGGCCCATAGGTACGGCCTGCGATATATCAAGGTTCACCTGATCAAGGTTTTCCTGAAACCTGATTTTGCGATTTCCACAATCATAGCAGGTGTAGAGATATCTTACCAAATCGGTAATATAATCGGCCATTACAATAGTTGCCACATTACTTTTACTATAAAGCTTTTGATGGATGATAGAAATAGCCTGCACCCGGTTTTGGCTATCCCTTATGGCATCCCGGGCATCGGTATTCTGCAGATATGCAGATTGGGTGTATAACAAACTCATTACTATTTGAAGGTTGTTTTTAACCCGATGATGAACCTCGCGGAGCAACCATTCTTTTTCAGTAAGCAAATCCTGTTGACGCTCTAATAAATTGTCTTTATCCTGAAGCAGTTTTTCTTTTTCGTTCAGAAGGAAAGAGAGCGAAGTGTTTTGGATATTGATCTCTTCTTGTTTGTTTTTTAGCTTAAAGTTGCTTCGCTGCTTGCTTCGGTAAGCGAAGTATAATATTCCGGCCAATAAAAAGCCTACCAATACACCCGCTAAAGTGATATTTCGCTGTTGGTGAATTTTTTCAAGGTTGTTTTTTTGAATTGCTGACTGGTTGTTGAGTTCCTGGATCTTTTTATCCTTTTGTACTGATAAATATTTCGTTTCAAGCTCACTGATTTGCTTGCTCGTTGCAATATTGGTAAGGGAGTCTTTTATAATTTTGATCCGCTGAAAGCCCTTTAGCGCTGCAAGAAATTCGCCTTTAGCCGAATCGACCTTGAACCGGTGCTGATAAATCGTCATTTTTGAAAGTACCGACATTTTATCGGTAGGCAGCGCTTCCAGTATCTTCAGTTCATCTGCAAGCTTTGTCCATTGTTTGGTTAACAGGTAATGTTTTGGTAGCGGATCATAAGTAGCAATAAAATTATCCATGGCATTATAGTTTTTCTTGCTCTCATCGGGTATCCCGTCACGAACCAATAAAAAGGTTTTTTTAAATCGTGGGATCATTTTTTCGGCCCTTGCGTTATTCTTCATGTGATTGTACAGCTTCATCTCGGCCGAAAGAAACATGCTTTCTTCAATCACTGTTTTTTTTGGGAATTTTTGATATGTTTTTTTGAGATAGGCAATGGCCGTTGGGTATTTTTTTAAATTGATATAACAGGTAAGTATTTCATGAACACCAAGATTATACATCTCATAATCATTTAATTTACCGGCGATGTCTACACATTTTTGATGATAAACGAGGGCCTGTTCAAACTGACGTTTATTATAGTAGGCCACTCCTAATGTAAAATAATAATATTGGCCCCAGTAGGTATCGTGTTTAGGGTTGGCATCATAGGCGTTTACGCAGTTTATGCGGGCAAGCAATTCCTTCGGCATTTCGCCTTTTCTGTAATAGGTATCGGCAAGGTTGTAATATGCTTCGGCAATTCGGCTACTTTTAAGTAGTTCAAATTGCCGAATTACCAAAATATAGTTTTGCTCGGCCTTATCAAATTGATTAGCGTTTTGATAAGTCAACGCAATATCAAACTGTTCATTAGCAGCTTGAAGCTTGAAACCGTTCTTCAAATAGATTTCGTAAGCCTTATTATGGATTTTTAGTTTATTATCAGTTTTAGCCTTATCTGACGCAGGCATGTGGTTTGCATAATAACGCCATACATTAGCTTCTTTTAATGGTTGACGATGTGCTTGATAATGGTTAGCAGCTTCTGTAAAAATTTGATTTGCCAGGCTCAAATTGTTCTGTTCTATAGCGAGTTCTCCTTTAATAAAAACCACGCTATCCAGGTGCGCTGTGGCATGGATAGTTTTACTAAGCATTTCGGCCTGGGTTATATAATATACGGCGCTGTCCATGTCTGTATGCGGTCTGCCTGGTTTGTACAAATAATGCCGGGCTAATTGAAGCTGCATGTTGATACGGTTGGTGTCCTTCCTCGTTTTATTAAGCTTTTCGAGCAGTTTTACTACATTTTGGGCACCGGCGACGAAGGCGTAGCTTATCAAAAAAATGCAAATGGCAAGCCTTTTCATCGTCGTGATATGTGGTTTAACTAAAGTTTTTTTGAGTTATAGCTATTCAAAAGGGTGTTAATACCGGTGCGGATCAGTTAATTATAGTTTCAGTTTCTGGCATCTCATCTCTTAAGATGAAATACAGGAAACGAAAGATTGTGCCATCTGTCTAAGGTTTTGAAAATCAATTGTTTGTATTTTGTTTGGGATGCAAAGCAGGCGATATATCGGACGGGACTTAGAGCACCGTCCGATATGTAGTCGGTATAGATATCCGGATTATTGTAGATTGTAATAACTCCGGTGATATAATGAAAAAGGAGTTGGGCTACTTAATACCCAGTCGTTTCATTTTTGAATGAAGAGTAGTAGGAGGTAGCCCCATTACAGCTGCGGCACCGCCAGCACCCCTTATTCGGCCGTTGCAATTTTTTAGCACGGTTATGATATAGTCCCTTTCATTTTCATCGATAGTTTTCATTCTTGTGTTTGCCTGGGGTTCAAGGCTTGTTTTATTACTTGGCTGCTTGGGCAATAAAACCTGTTCTATAATTGAGGTTTTTGACAATAGTATAGTTCTTTCAATAAAATGCTCCAGTTCCCTCACATTCCCAGGCCATGCGTAATCAAGCATTTGGGCCATCACTTCGGGAGAGATCCCGTTAATTTGTCTTTTATATTTTTTTGAAAAGTGCGAGATGAAATGATCAGTGAGCGCAGGTATATCGTCAACTCTTTCCCTTAAAGAAGGGATAATGATAGGGAATACAAAGAGGCGATAATATAGGTCGAGCCTAAAGCGTCCTTCTTCCATTTCTTTTTCCAGATCGCGGTTAGTAGCAGCTATGATCCTGACATCAATTTTTATAGGCCCCTTGCCGCCAAGACGTTCAATTTCCTGTTCCTGCAATACACGAAGCAGCTTTACTTGTAGGTCTATCGGTAGTTCGCCTATCTCATCCAGGAAAATTGTGCCGCCGTTGGCCATTTCAAATTTACCGGTCCGTTTTTCAAGAGCACCGGTAAAGGCACCCTTTTCATGCCCAAAAAGCTCGCTTTCGATAAGGTTAGCCGGAAGGGAGGCGCAATTAACAACTACCAGTGGCTTACCCGATCTGCCCGATAGCGAATGGATGCTTTTAGCTACTCTTTCCTTACCGGTGCCGCTTTCACCAAGAATAAGTACTGACGTATCAAGTGGCGAAATAGTATTGATATGATCAAGTACAGTTAGCATAGGGCGGCTTTGCCCTACAATGCCGTCAAAATCGCGGGTACGCTCTTTAAACGATACTGGTTCGGCGGAGGGAACTGAAGGCTGTTGATCTGCAGTGATCTTTTGCCTGTCATTTTCAAGCACGCTACCCAAAACGTTAATCAAACGGCTTAATAATGCAATATGCTGTTGGCCATAGGTATTGCTTCTTCGGCAGTAAAACTCGTATCTTATTAAGGTTGAGTTGTCTTGCAAAATTGGAAAAAACAACGCTGATTCGAAGTCATAGGTATCGGCGATTAGTTTGCTCAAGGGATTTTGATTGCAAAGGTGATCAACTTCCTCATCGTTAAAGTATTTTGCCCTGTTTACCGCAGGTAACGAGGTATAGATGTTATTCAGCGTGGCATGATCTGTGCCGGTTACATTCACCAACTCTTGTTCTCCAAGCATCTGGTATTCATCAAAGCCTATCCTTAAAAAACCAACGCTGGTGATGCTTGGGGTATTTACGTTTTTGAGTATGAAATTAAGGTAATCAAACGGCACATATGCCTGCAGCTTATCGGCAAGCCGCAATAGTTTTTGCACCTTATCGCCGTCATAGTTACGGATATCTTTCAGCTTTTGGTTCAGTTCCATCTCTTGCTGCCTGCTTGATTCAATACTGTTTTGATGCCGGTAAAAAGCAACATCAAGCGTAGTGAGCAAATCGTCCTCGCGGAATGGCTTAACTATAAAACCGAATGGCATTGTTGATTTGGCTTCTTCCAATAAGGTGCCTTGAAAGTTTGCTGTGAGGTATACAAAAGCCATATTCCGTTCAGTAAGTTTCCTGGCGAGATCAATGCCATTCAATGCACCTTTAAGGTGAATGTCAAGCAATACCAGATCGGGCTTTTGTTCGTCGATAGAAGATAATGCCTCATTAACTGACTCTGATATGCCTGTAACTTTATATCCGGCCGATGTCAAGATCAGTTTTAAATGATGTCCTACAAGAGATTCGTCTTCTACTATCAGTATTTTCTTCATCAATATATTATGCAAAAATAAAGCTATTTCAGAACGCCATTCTCCTTAACGAAACTCGTTCAACCAGGAAAATTTAGTTAAATAGTGTTTTGGTAATGAAATATCCGATCCAATATGTGTGCCGCACGCAAAATAACCTTACACAATTTCCACCTATTTTAATAATCTGCCAAATGTATTCTGAAAACTAAGGTAATTCAGAATCTATGGCGAATTTTATAAGCAGTTGCTATTAGTAAGCTCCCAATACTCACGATATAAACCGACGAAATAAAATTCTTAAAAAACAAAAGCGTCGAAATATCGTCGGCTAAGTGGCTAAAATGTTCTTTTTTTTATTGTTACAGCAGTGGCATAAAATTCGAAGCGGTTGTAATGAAATTTCCTTAAACAAAATTGAAATGATCACTGAAAGAATAACATCCAACCCGGAAGTCGAAATGCAGAACCTGAATTTACATTTTGACTTGCCTCAAGGAATACTGATTGGTTCGGCCGCAAATACGGGTACAAATCGCCTGGCGCGGAGCTCCGTTTTTAGCAGTCAATATCCCGGCATTATTGGTGACTGTACCGAGATGCAAAAAGTGTATCGGCTGATGAATATGGTTTCGCCAAGCAATTCAACAGTTTTGCTGCTCGGCGAAACCGGTACGGGAAAGGAAGTTATTGCAAGGGGTATTCACCAAGCGTCATCCCGAAAAAATAAGCCAATGGTAACCGTAAACTGCGCGGCGCTACCGGCAAATCTGGTAGAGAGTGAACTTTTTGGGCACGAGAGAGGATCTTTTACAGGAGCCATGGACCGTAGAATTGGTAAGTTTGAGCTGGCACACCAGGGTACTATTTTCCTCGACGAGATTGGCGAGCTTCCGCTTGAGTTACAAGTAAAGTTACTGCGTGCCATTCAGGAGCGAGAGTTTGAACGGGTTGGAGGAAAAACAACCATAAAGGTTGATGTACGGATCATTGCTGCCACCAATCGCGATCTGGAGATGGAGGTTGACTCCCATCGTTTCAGGGCCGATCTGTACTATCGCCTTAATGTTTTTCCGATATGCTTGCCGCCTTTAAGAGAGAGACAGGATGACATTGCCGAACTGGCAAACTTTTTCCGGCTCCGTTATTGCAAATTAACCGGTAAAAAAATCAGTTTCATATCTAATAAAGTACTGCAGCAACTCAAAAGCTATTCATGGCCCGGAAATGTGAGGCAACTGGAACACCTGATTGAAAGAAGTATCCTGCTATCTGACGATAATGTATTACGAGAGGTTTGCTTGCCGAATGACACAAATAAAAATATTAGTGATCAGGACATTTTCAAAAACAAAACACTTATTGATGTTGAGAGGTGCCATATTATTGCGGTATTGAAAAAATGCAGCGGTAAAATTGCCGGCGAAGGTGGCGCAGCCGAATGGCTGGATATACCGTCAACTACGCTGCATGCAAAAATGAAAAAGCTCAATATTGTTAAGCAGGATTATTTTCCGCAAAAAGCATAAACATAAGTTTAGGTATCGCCTGCTTCGGATCATGAAAAATAGCTACTTTTAGTGCTAAACATCTGTTTAGGTCTTACTACATCTCGGTTATTACAGTAGATTTTCATGAAGCGTTCACTAATACGACATTATTTTATTCTGTTTTTACTTTGCAGCTTGTCGTTATCAGCCTATGCGCAGGATTTTAAAACTTTAACAACGGAGCTCAACAAAACCAAACAGGATACCAACAGGGTCGTGATGCTTATAAAGTTGGGGAGATATTTTAAAGAGAAACCTGTTGGGGCCCCCAAAAACCTTGATACTGCCCGTACCTATTTTAATTTGGCAGTAACATTAAGTCATGCAATTGGTGCGACCGATCTCGTGCACCTTGCGGTGTTTGAAAAAGCACTTACTTTTATTGACCAGGAAAATTTTAAAGCAGCCGACTCATTATTTAACCAAATAACCAGTTATTACCATAAAACAAGCAACTATTCAAAAGAAGCTGAATACTGGACCTTGTATGGAAACAATTTATCTTTTAATGATAAACGCCTGCTTGCTACACGCGCAAAATGTTATAATAAGGCGTATGAGCTTTATAAAAAGGGAACAGACCGCCTTAAAATAGCCGACGCCCTCGGCAAAATTGCAGATGCCGATCTTAATGAAGGCAGGTTTGATAAAGCTGAAAAAGAGATGCTTATTGTAATACAGGAGTATAAGGCCATGAAATTTCCAAGGATCTATTATGGTTACTACCTTTTGGCCGAAGTGTACTCACGTAAAGATCAGCTTCAAAAAGAATTGCTTACCCGTATTGAATGTATAAACAGTTGCGATGCCGACGTGCGTAGGAGCGACTATGATGCCTCTTTTTTTAATATTGCTGTAGCATTGTCATACAGGAAGAACAATAAGGACAGTGTAGCATTACCATATTTTATAAAAGGGGCCGAATTAGCGCTTAAAATAAGAAACCAAAATTATTATTACAGTGCTATTGACGGGGCTATTGGTTGTTGTATAACGATAAAAAAATATCGTACTGCCCTTACTTATTTAAGCGAAACACCAAAAAAATTTCCAAGCCAAACCCTCGGAGAACAAAGTAAGTATGTTGCAAGAAAAATGCAACTGTACAATTTTCTTAACCGGAATGAGGAAGCAGAAAAACAGGTGCCAGCATTTAGAAAAGTATTTGGTAAGCTATATGGTACGCTTAATGATGATCCGCTGTTTTATGCAGTAGACAGATTTGTTGAAAATTACGACGCACTTCCTCAGCATTTCATTCAAACAAAACAGTGGACAAAACTATCGGATGAGTTGAAATATCTTCAAACCCTGCCCTTAAAAAGATTATCGACCCCTTCACGGATAATTATCTCCGGGTATAAATATAAAATTGATTCGGCCGAGGGGAATTTTGATGTCGCGTTGAGGGGGTTTCAATATATGAGGCGCATGAAAGATTCGCTCACTAATGCCGCCACGGTTAAACAAATTAACGAATTAGAAGCCAACTATAATTCTATTAAAAAAGATAAAACCATTCAGAGCCTTAATAATAATGCGCAGATACAAAAAGGCAAGCTGGAAAAAGTTAACCGGCAAAGAAATATCACGTTTGCCGGGGTACTTATTTCGGTAGTGTTTGCGGTTGTGATATATATTGCCTATCGCGGCAAACAACGGAGCAATGTACGCCTGCAAATTAAACAGCAAGAGATTGACAGGCAAAACCATATACTGTCAGCCCTACTTTCAGAAAAAGAAAAACTGCTTCAGGATAAGGATGATTTATTGAAACAGCAGGAAGACCTGCTTACGGAAAAAGAATGGTTGCTTCGGGAGGTACATCATCGGGTTAAGAACAATTTGCAGATAGTGATGAGCTTATTGTACACGCAATCGGCATATCTGCAAAATACTGATGCCATCGAGGCGATACAGGATAGCCGGAACCGGGTACAGGCTATTTCTATTATCCATCAAAAGCTATATAATAAAAGTAATGTGGCTACTATTGTAATGGCCGATTATATTAACGATTTGGCCCGATATCTGAACACCAGCTACGATTGCAACAGGCGAAGAATTAAATTCAGAGAAGAACTGGATGCTGTAAGCCTGGATATATCACAGGCTGTACCTATGGGCCTGATATTAAACGAGGCCATTACCAATAGTATTAAATATGCATTTGATCAAGATGGGGGAGAGATTTTTATTAAAGCGCTGTTATCACCACCAGATACAATTACGCTTAGCGTTACAGACAACGGAAAGGGGCTGCCTCCTGATTTTGAACTCGCCGAAACCTCCTCATTGGGTATGGAAATGATGAAGGCCCTCGGTAAGCAGTTGGGTGGCAGTTTTGATATTAAAAGCAACCGGGGAGTTGTTGTGACCATACAGTTCAAAGTTGAAAAGTCATCTGCTGTATTACCCGGCAGCGAGGTTTCGCTATTGTAAAATGGCGTTTCGTTTCAATTACCGTTTCTTTTACATATTTAGTTAATTTCCTTATCTCCACTTCCGGGCAATGCTGCCTGGTCCCTCTCAAGGCTGATCTCTGGACCAGTTTAAGCCTTTACATACGGTATAATTTTGCCTTACAAACTCAATAACGGGTTTGGGTATAATTATTCTATTATGAAAAAAATAAGTTTAACCTTACTGGCATTCTGTGCAGCTTTAGGCGTTAATGCCCAGGCAAAAAAGGACCCCAAATGTGCAAATGTAAATGTTACACAGTACGAACCTGAAGTTATTTTTAAAAGGATCATTACTACACCTCAAATTAAAAGCCAGGAGGTTAAAATGGTGATTGTGAAGTTTGCACCCGGCGAAGTATCCGGAGCTCACAGACACCCGATCCCTACTATCGCCTATGTATTACAAGGAAATATATCTTCAACTTTTAATGGCAAAACCCATATTTACAAACAGGGCGAAGCATTTTGGGAAGACCCTAACGGTTTACATGCCGAAAGCAAAAATATGAGCAAAACCGAAGAGGCCAAGCTATTGGTTTATTTCATCGGCCCAAAAGAATTGCCGTTCATAACCGCTG
Source organism: Mucilaginibacter sp. Mucisp73 (assembly GCF_059491465.1). Taxonomy (NCBI): domain Bacteria; kingdom Pseudomonadati; phylum Bacteroidota; class Sphingobacteriia; order Sphingobacteriales; family Sphingobacteriaceae; genus Mucilaginibacter; species Mucilaginibacter sp. Mucisp73. The sequence goes on from NZ_CP168507.1 coordinate 2,531,792, forward strand.
CAAAATAATTAAGCAATTAACCTCATCAATAACAAGCAAACTTCATGAAAGTTTACGGTTTAACCACCTGCATACGCACTCTCCAGGCTTTAGCCTGGCTAAAAGCACACAATGTAGGTTTTGAATTTCAGAATTTTAAAACACAAGGCATTTCGTCGGATAAACTCAAAGTCTGGGATGCAAAAGCTGGTTATTCCACATTTGTCAATACCAAAAGCCTCACCTGGAAAAAATTGCCAGTTGAAGTTAGAGCTTCAATAAAAACGGCTGAAAACGCGCTCGCATTACTGGTCGAAGAGCCGCGTATTATCAAACGCCCGGTTATTGAAGATGGAGATTTTCTTTTGTTTGGCTTTGATGAAGATATTTACCAGGATCATTTTCTGCACAATTAATAAATAACAGAATTATAAAACGGCCTTTACCGGCCATTAAAAATACAAATTATGAAAATAGTAGTAATAGGCGGCAGCGGACTGATAGGTTCGCAGGTTGTAAATAAACTTACAGAACAAGGTCATGAAGTTATAGCGGCTTCACCGGCAACCGGCGTAAATACCATAACCGGCGAAGGTGTTGCCGAAGTTTTAAACGGAACAGATGTTGTAATTGATGTGGCAAACTCGCCCTCGTTTGAAGATGCTGCGGTTATGGAGTTTTTCAAAACATCAGGCAAAAACCTGCTTACAGCCGAAATTGCCGCGGGCGTTAAGCATCACCTGGCGTTATCAGTTGTTGGGACAGATCACTTACAGGATAGCGGATATTTCCGTGCTAAACAGGCACAGGAGGATTTGATTAAAGCCTCAGGTGTTCCATATTCAATTATCCACTCAACTCAGTTTTTTGAATTTTTAAGCGGGATTGCCAATGCTGCAACCGAAGGAGATACTGTCCGCCTGTCGCCGGCAAATATTCAGCCAATTGCATCTGCCGATGTAGCCACCGCGGTTGCTAAAGTAGCATTGATGGAGCCTCTTAATAAAATTGTTGAAATAGCCGGGCCGGATAAGTTCAACCTATCAGATCTTGTTCAGATGTATTTGACTAAAAATGGCGATCCTCGTAAAGTTGTTGCTGATGTACATGCAAGTTATTATGGCGTAGAATTAAATGACGGTATGCTGGTGCCGGGTAAAGATGCTAAGATCTTTAATATCAACTTCGAAAATTGGTACATGAACCAGCCTAAAAAGGCATAGTTTATCTTTTTTGTTTTATGGTTTGAGCGCTCGTCATCATCAAAGTGGCGGGCGTTTTTGTTTTGACAAATATCCGCTTTATATAGTGTAAGAGAGTGCCTTGGCACCAAATATGGAGTGGTTTGAGTTGTTTATTTTGATAAGTTGTTGATTTTTAAATAATTGATATCTGGTATGTGGGTTGTGAAAGTGCAATGCCCTGCCTTGGCAAGCTTTTGAATCTGGTTTTTCAGTAGGGCAGCAAACAAATTTAATTACAAAATAAGATGCTTCCTTACCACAACCTGATTGTTATCGATAAGCAAAACCAGCTCCCTGTTTACAGGCAAATTACCAATCGCCTGATAAGCCTGATAAGGGAAGGCTTAATTCCGCCTGGTACATTCTTCCCGGGCACCCGGCAAATGGCCGAATTTATCACCGTTAACCGTAAAACGATTATAAATGCCTACGAAGAGCTGATGACGGAAGATTGGATAGAGTCAGTAGATAGGAAGGGCTACAGGGTAACGCCCGAGCTTCCAATAATCAAACCACGGTCGTTTCAGCCACCAAATTCTTTTTCTTCCTGCGATAACATGACTGCAAGAAATCTGGCCTTACAAGGGGGATCACAGCCAGAGCACCGGACAACCAAAAGTTGGGATATTGTAGTTAATGATGGCTATCCAGATCCGGAACTTGCGCCTTTTAACGAGATCAGTAAAGTATACCGGGATAAGGCCACCAGTGCCAGAATTAAGCAATTAATGTGTTTGAGGGATCAGGGTGGCCTGCCGTTGCTTAAAGAGGCAACTGCTTTGTTTTTAAACGAAACCAGGGGCTTAAATATCAGGAAGGATGATCTGGTGATTACCCGCGGAGCGCAGATGGCCATTTATATAGCAGCTACGGTATTATTAGCCAAAGGTGATCATGTAGTGGTCACGGAACCCAATTACCGCTATGCCGACGAGATCATTGAAAACACCGGCGCTCACATTTCAAAAATAGGAATAGATGCAGAAGGGCCGGCTTTGGATCAACTGGAACAGATCCTGAAAAAGTCGCCGGTAAAAATGCTTTACATTGCTCCTCATCTGCATCATCCTACTACCATAACAATGTCGGCCAGGAGGCGGCAGCAATTGCTTCAATTAATTGAACAGTACGGGTTTTATGTAATTGAAGATGATTATGGTTACGATTTTCACTACGCCAATAATCCTATCCTCCCGTTAGCCAGCGGCCGTCATGGCGGTAAAATAATTTACATAGGTTCATTTACAAAACTGCTTGCCCCTTCAATAAGGGTGGGCTATATGATTGCTGCGCCCGATATTGTAAAAAAAGTAACAGATCTGAAGCGTATGATTGATTTAAGGGGGGATACCTTTATTGAATTTATGCTGGCGCAGATGATCATCAATGGCGACCTGGTACGGCACATCAACCGGTCGAACAAATTATATGCCCGGCGCTGTGACTTTATTTGTGATCTGCTTACCAAAAAACTATCGCACGCAGTTGAGTTTACCCGGCCGCTTGGCGGCATGGCTATATGGCTTAGGTTTAAGCGGCAATATCCGGTAAATAAAATAATTAATGATGCCGCCCATGCCGGGCTTTGTATGATTGGCATGTCGTTCCGGCTTGCCGGCAACCCGAATGATAATGGGATTCGGTTTGGGTTTGCATCACTCTCTGAAGAGGAGATTTCAAAAGCCTTGGATATCCTGGTGAAGTTAACTTCCTGTTCTTGAATTATGACGATGAATGAAGACCCATCGTTGCTAATAGTACAAAGCCTGGATTACCAGGAGGGTGCCCATCTGGTCCCCTTCAGGCAGGTCAGCCCTCAATAATTTTGCTCATTAAAACATCTAAAATATGAATAATCCAACTCACCGTGAATCGGTAGTTAAAGACGTAGAAAGCAGAGAGGAACTTATTTATTTGCTCTCGCGGGCATCCGAACTGGAACATGGCCTGGCCTGTGTATATCTCTATGCAGCATATTCGCTAAAATCGAACCTTGATGAAGGGGGAATGACTGAAGAGCAACTTACCATGGTAAAAACCTGGAAGCGAAAATTAGCCATGGTAGCGGTAGAAGAAATGCTGCACCTTGCCCAGGTTAACAACATGCTCACTGCAATAGGTGGTGCACCTAATTTTAAAAGGGCCAATTTTCCTTTACCTGTATCCGCTTTTCCATTCGGCATTAAGTTAACTCTTGAGCCATTTTCGCTTGCTACAATTGAGCGGCTGGTGATATTTGAACTACCGGAAGAAGGCGTACTTGAACCCGTTGTACATGCTCAATATGGTGAACTGCGTAATAAAGTTGTAAGAGAACAGGAATTGGAATATGCCGAATTAAAACCCCGGCATTTTAAAGCCGAACCTGAATTGATAGCCCGCTTCGGCTCCGAAGCCTTTAAATTCCAGGAGCCTTATGAAATTGATTTTACAACGGTAGGAGAGTTTTATCACAAGGTAGCATCGGGCTTTAAATGTATCCCTGAAGATGTATTGTTTATCGGCCCGAAGGAAGCGCAGGCCAATGCCCGTTATGTCGACTTGAGCGGAAAGCTGATCTCTGTAGTAAACAGGGAATCTGCCTTGCAGGCTATTGAAATGATTGTGGAGCAGGGAGAAGCACCAACACAACAGCACCCCGATTGCCATTTTGAGATCTTTGATACCATCAGGAAGCAATACATCAGCGAAATGGAAAAAGCAGCGAATACGAATACAGTATTCGATCCCGTGAGGAAAATGGCCTCAAACCCCATGACCCGGTTTTATGACGATGCTACCGGAGGCACGTTAATCCTTGATGAGGATACGCATTGCGCGGCCGATATCTTTAACATGAGTTATGACACGATGTTGCAGATGTTACTCCGCTTTTTTGCCCACAGCGATGAAACTGAGGAAGAGTTGGAAATGCTATCACGTGCTACACTGCGGATAATGACTACCGTAATTCGCCCAATGGGCGAGGCGCTTGCCAAAATGCCCCTCGGCGATCCGGAAAATGCCGCGTTAATGGCCGGCCCTGGGTTTGGTTACAATAGGGATATTACGTTGCTGCCGCATAAAGAATCAGCATGGGTGTTTTTCTGTGAGCGGCTTTTTAACCTTGCCAAAGAAGCCACCGCTTTAGCCGAGCAAAAAACATCCCCACCGGAGGTGAAAGAAGCATCTGCGGCCCTACAGGCACTCTCTGAGCTTTTTATAAAAAAAACCGCGCAGGCGCAAAAAATTATCCCGAAGGTTGAGTTCGTTGATCCTGCAAAACTTGAGCCTGAGATTAATCCATCTACCAACGGGCCGTACCTGGTAAAAGGTGTAAGTAATCTGCTTAATTCAAAAGGCGAACGGCTACCTGCAGAGCCTCAAATGGCATTATGCCGTTGCGGCGGTTCGGCGAATAAACCGTTTTGTGATGGCACCCATGCCCGCATAGGTTTTGATAGCAGCAAATTACCCGGCCGAACGCCTGACCGGTTGGATAAATATCCTGCAACCGATTTTACCGTATGCGATAACCGTGGTATCTGCCAGCACTCGGGTTTTTGTACTGATGAATTGCCCGAAGTATTCAGGCTGGGAAAAGAACCTTTTGTTGATCAAACGGCGGCCAGTGGTGAAAGGATCAGTCAGCAAACTAAAAGGTGCCCATCGGGAGCATTAAGTTTCAGTTTTGCCAACCCTAAGCTGAACTTACCGGTAATTAACGAACCTACTATTACGGTTTCAAAAAATGGGCCGTACCGTGTAAAGGGAAGCATAAAACTGGATGCCGATTTTTTGGAAGGAGCATCGAAAGAACATTATACCCTGTGCCGCTGCGGAGGCTCAAAAAACAAACCGTTTTGTGATGGCACGCACTGGTATAACAATTTTACTGATGATAAAAACTAAAGATCAATAGCAATAAATAAAGCCATTGCCTGGCGGGATAACTATGAACCAACCAACAAAAAATAACAATTATATCAACATGAAAACAAACATTGGAATTAATGATGCAGGCAGAAAGGCTGTGTCTGACGAACTGGCAAAACTATTGGCCGACGAATTTATCCTGTATACCAAAACCAGAAACGCACACTGGAACATTGAGGGTGCCGACTTTCACACGGTTCACGTATTTTTTGAATCGCAATATCAGCAGCTTGAAGAGGTGGTTGATGGTGTTGCCGAGCGGATGCGTAAAATTGGTCACTATGCCCCGGCCACATTAACCCAGTTTTTACAGCTTACCCATTTAACCGAAAAGCTCGAAAATAGCAACAACAGTCAGGGATATATCAAGGAGCTGTTAGCCGATCATGAAAGCATCATCATGTTTCTGCGCGGTAACATTACCCCCTTTGCCGAAAAATACCAGGACATGGGCTCGAGCGATTACCTTACCGCGCTTTTAGAAACACATGAAGAAATGGCCTGGATGCTAAGGGCTCATCTAACAAAGTAGATTTACAACGATTTATTGTTTTATAACGGGAGAACATCCCGCTATTTTTTTGCCTGTTGTTTTCTGAAATCATCTGATCAAATCAATTTTTTCGGAGTAGTAGAATCGAAAGGGAAAAATGTCCATTAGTAGCGCCTCTTTGTCCATTGATGAGCTTTTGAAGCCAAAATACCTTTGTTAAAAAAATTAACTATGAAAATGGAACAATCAAACAAATCAAAATTAAGTATGGGCCGGAGGTTTATTACGGCATTTGTGTTAAGCTTTTTGCTACTGTCGCCAGTTTTATCAAATGCGCAGGACAAGATCAAAAACGTAGTACTTGTACACGGCGCTTTTGCCGACGGCTCGGGTTGGAAAGGTGTTTTCGGGATTCTTACTAAAAAAGGTTACCATGTTACGGCGGTGCAAATTCCACTTACTTCGCTCAAAGATGATGTGGATGCTACCACCCGCATTCTCGATAAGCAGGATGGTCCGGTTATTTTAGTGGGCCACTCATGGGGCGGTGTAGTGATTACCGAAGCAGGTATGCATCCAAAAGTTGCCGGTCTTGTTTACGTTGCAGCATATCAGCCTGATAAAGGTGAAAATACTTTACAATGGGCTGCAACCGCCCCAACTTTGCCTGAATACGGTATTTTACCTCCGGATGAAAAAGGTTTTGTTTACTATGATAAAGCCAAATTTCATGGCGGTTTTGCAGGCGATTTAAGCCAGGCCGAAACCGATTTTATGTTTGCCTCGCAGGAACCTATTTTTGGCGGAAGCTTTGAAACCGCCGTGGCGGATGCTGCCTGGAAAACTAAACCAACTTATGGCATCGTAGCAACCGAAGATAAAAGCATCAACCCTGAAATTGAACGTAAAATGTACAAACGTTCAAATACACGCGTCACCGAGATCAAAGGAAGCCATGTAATTTTTATATCGCACCCGGATGCTGTAGCCAAGGTGATCATCGCCGCCTCGGAGAAAAAATAGTTGTTTTAATTTAATAGACATTTGTTATTGCCCCGTAGCGTAAAGCGACGGGGCTTTTTTGTTGAGTTGATTCGCCTTCCATAGGGAAAAAAGTCCATTGCTTTTAGCCGTATGTGCATTGAGTGGCATAAGGAGGCAAGGTAATTTTGTGATGTTAAACTCACATGCCAACTCAAAAAATGAAAACAAAAGTCACAATTTTAGCCGCTCTTTTCGCGGTTGTTATTTGCGGTAAGGTTGCCGCTCAAACTATTGATCCTGCGCAGGATCCACACATTGAAAGTAATATCAAAGCTTTTTTAAATGTACTAAACTCGGGTACAGGCAAACCAATTGAAGAACTTACCCCGGTTGAAGCAAGGGCCGTGCTCACAGGCGCCCAGGAATCGGTAAAATTCGATTATTCGGATATCAAAGTAAGCCAGAAAACCATTACTGCCGAAGGAGGATTGCTTGTTTTAAATATAGTTAAGCCGGTTAACGCCAAAGGGATATTACCTGTATTTCTATTCATTCACGGAGGCGGCTGGGTGTTGGGCGATTTCCCTACACACAAGCGTTTGGTGCGCGACCTGGTAGTTAACTCAGGAGCCGCTGCTGTTTTTGTTAACTACACACCATCGCCAGAGGCACACTATCCTACGGCCATTAACCAGGAATACACTGCCCTGCAGTGGGTTGCCGCTAACGGACTGGAAATAGGTGTAGATGGAAAGCGCCTGGCCGTGGTAGGTAACAGCGTTGGCGGTAATATGACCGCGGCTGTCGCGCTGATGGCTAAAGATAAAAAAGGCCCCGAGATCAAGTTACAGGTAATGATGTGGCCGGTTACCGATGCCAATTTCGAAACCGGTTCATACAACCAATTTGCCACCCAACGTTTTCTCACCAAAAAGATGATGCAATGGTTTTGGGATAATTACACAACCGACCCTAATGAACGCAAACAGATCTACGCGTCGCCGTTGCAAGCTACTACTAGCCAGTTAAAAGGCCTGCCGCCGGCATTCATTTTAGTAGCTGAAAACGATGTATTGCGTGATGAGGGCGAGGCTTATGCCCGCAAACTTGATGAAGCGGGTGTGACAGTAACATCGGTACGTTACAATGGTATGATCCACGATTTTGGTTTGCTTAACCCAATTGCCAATGTTCCCGGCACACGGGCTGCGATGTTGCAGGTAGCATCTGAAATTAAAAAGGCACTTAAATAGTCAACTATAATCTTATCAAAAGTAGCGCCTCCGGAATAACCGGAGGCGTTACTTTTTTAGCCTGTTTCGGAAAATGTTATCGGTTATGTCCAATCCCGGAAGGTCGATTGTCAATCACCTGTAAATGCGAGTGGTGGGAGTGTTCGGTACGGAGGGATTTGATAGCAATACTATGCAATAGGATAACGGCAAGTTTTAGGGAATATCGTAACGTTAGAGGTCAAGCTAACGCCGGTTAAGAGACGGGAAGGTATTGTTGTAGCGCAAATCGCTTAAAATTGAACCCGCCACTGCATTTTTTATGATTGTTGGTTTTGCCGGCCTGTACCATGGGCGCGGTAAGATCTGCGTTGGTGCCTTTTTACCCCAATTGTTGCAAAATGGAAAAGCCAGGATTTTTAACAGTGATTGATGATTTCGAAAATCAGTTGACAGACAAAAAGAATTTTCTCAAAGTACTTAAAAAGCACGTGCGGTGTTATGAAAATGAGAAGGAGGTATTGCTGGAGTTAAGTAATGATATCACCCAGGTACGAACCAAGATAGATTTAATTACGGTTTTTTCATCAAGGCTTAAAAGCCTGTTTTACTTTACACACGCGGTTGTATCACTGATTGATAAGCAACAGCAAACCTATTATCCTTTTTTAATTGACAGGGAGGCGCTACAGATCAAGCATCGTGACGAGTTGCCGTCATTGCTCGCCTCACGCTTTTTTCTTGACGATCCGTTTATCAGCCAGGCGCATGGTTCTGACATGCCGGTATCTTTTTTGTTGGATGATATTATACAAAAACCCGGCATCCCGGGCTTTTTAAAAGTGAATTACGAATGCGGGATAAAGGAAGCCATGATAGTTCCGCTAAAAATCAAAATGGAAACTATCGGGCATGTTTTAATGTATTCAGACCGTGTTGGCGCTTTTTCTGATGATTTTAAGGCTTTTATATCGATGATCAGCTCCCAGCTTTCCAGCGCGGTATCTAATATCAAAATAAATGAGGAAATTGAATTTAAAGAATGGGTAAATGAGGTTTTGCTGGACATCAGCAATAACCTGGCAACAGTACGGCACAGAAAAGATTTGCTTACCGTTGTTAACACCGGCCTTAAAAAGCTTGTAAAGTTTACAAATAATGTGATCACCATCCTGGACGAGGCGGGAGAAAACTACAGTGTGTACGTAACTGATCCGGATTCGCCCGCGCAAAAATTTCCGAAATACCCGGAAGCACTTAAACGGTCAAACCCGGTTAACGATGGTATTTATAGCGCGGCATCGGGCAATAACGGACCGGTGGTGCTTGATATGACCGCATTTGACCTGAATAAAGCCCCGCTCTGGTTTAAACTAAATTATGCTGCCGGCGCACGCGAAATGGTGATCAACCTGCTGCCCGGTAAAGCAGAGCGCGAATTAAGCCTCATATTATTTGCCGATAAAAAGGGAACATTTGACGCCGCCGCATTGAATATAGTTGAACGTATTTCCAGCCAGTTATTTACGGCGGCAAGTAACATTGCAGCCAACGAGGAGATCATGAACAAGGAAAGGGAAAAATCCTTCCTGCTTGATTTTAGTCATGATATCGCCGCCGTGCGCAGCAAACACGATTTTTCGGTAGCTGTAGAGAAGGCGGTGAAAAAGCTAAGCTCTGTAAAGGGTTATATCATCAGGCTTATAGATAACGATGGGGTTACAACCAGTTCATATGTTTATGACAGCACCATCACTTTTAAAAATGACGCGGGGTTTAAGCAAATGATCGCGACCCGGTTTGATATTAAGGATGGGATTCAGGACAAGGTATTGTGCAGCGCCGAACCAGTTCTTTTTATTACCGATCAGGAAATGAGGCGCCCGGTAGTTCCACAATACGTTCGTACCTGGAGCGATATGGGGCTGCGGAAAATGATTGGTGTAGCATTACGAACAGGAAGTAAAGACCTCGGCATTCTTTTTATGGAAACGGATGTTGTTAACCTTGCCATATTGAAAGGAATTTGCGCGCAGATCTCTACCGCTATTTCGAATGTATTGGTTAACGAGCAGCTTATTACCTATAAAAGTATGCTGGAGGTTGAAAACGATCACCTGAAAGAACAGATAAACACCATTTATAATTCTGCCGAAATTGTTGGTAGCGGCCCTGAAATGCAACAGGTTTATCAGTTGATGTCGATTGTAGCCAAAACAAATTCAACGGTATTGCTGATGGGCGAAACCGGGACAGGCAAGGAATTAGTAGCACGGGGAGTTCACAAAAGCTCGCCGCGAAAGGATAAGTTAATGGTAAAAGTTAACTGTGCCGCTCTTCCTGCCAACCTGATTGAAAGCGAACTTTTCGGCCATGAAAGAGGCGCGTTTACCGGCGCGCTTGAAAGGCGGATCGGTAAATTTGAACAGGCGCATAACAGCACTTTGTTTTTAGATGAGATAGGCGAGTTGCCTTTAGAATTGCAGGTAAAACTACTACGGGTTATTCAGGAGCGCGAATTTGAGCGGATAGGCGGTAAAACTACCATTAAGGTTGATGTAAGGATCATAGCGGCCACCAACCGCAACCTGGAAGAAGAAGTAAATGCAGGCCGGTTCCGGGCCGACCTTTATTACCGGCTTAATGTTTTCCCCATCAGTCTGCCGCCTTTGCGCAAACGGATTGAGGATATAGCTCCGCTGGCCAATTACTTCCTTGCCCGCCACTGTAAAAATACCGGCATAAAAGTGACATCTATATCAGCCAAAGTAATGCAGGAGCTGAAAAGTTACCAATGGCCAGGTAATGTCAGGGAGCTTGAGCACCTGCTGGAGCGAAGCGTTTTGTTAACCAACGGCAGCACGTTGAGGGAGATCTACCTGCCTAAAACCCGTTTTGGAAAAGACCTGTCAGTTAATCAAACGCTCGAAGAAATTGAGCGTGCCCACATCATCCAAACACTCAAAATATGCGGGGGGAAAATAGCCGGATCAGGCGGGGCAGCGGATGTGTTGGGTACGCCTTCAACCACCTTACATGCTAAAATGAAAAAGCTGAAGATCTCCAAAACAGATTATTTGTCGCAAGCCTCCTGACAGCGATTGCTCGCAATATCGTTAAAGTACTTTTTATCCGCTGTATTAGGTGTGCTGTGGAAGGTGGGTTTTATTTATTGTTCTGATAGTCAATTATTTAATTAATGGCATGTTGATTGTAATCCATCAGGCAGAGCGGCATTGCTGCCGGTATGGATTATTAAGATGGAACACTTTAAACAAAAAGCCTTTAACAGATTTGGGATCCTGGATTTTCAGGGGCGAAACCAGTCCGACCAGTTCATCGATCAGCTCAGGGATTTTATTAAGATAGTGTATGTAAGGCATGGAAGCAGGTTGAGTATTGATTTTACAGATGTTTGGGTACAACAGGACGGGATAGTTTTTGTAACTGCAGCGCAAATGCTCAAGCTCTCTGAAGACTTCAGGGGCAGCATCATATACTATGATCAGGATCTTTATGGAGTAAGCCTGCATAGCCGGGAAATAGCCTGCGATGAACTGCTTTTTGATAAAGTTCAAAAGGTATCGGGTATAGCACTTAGCACTGTAGATGCAGAGATCATCTTATCTATTTTTGACGAGGTAAGGCAGGAGATAACCCAAAATGATATTAACGTGGAAGAAATGGTCCGGGTTTTATTAAAACAGATCATCATTAAGGCTGCACGTATTTGCCAGCATATTCAGGGGTCGGATATTCTATCTGCTCAGCAGGATTCGGTTTTTTGCAGGTTCTTTATCCAGTTAGTTGAGCGTAATTTTTTTAAACACCACGATGTGGCATCGTATGCTAATATTTTAAATATCAGTGCAAAAGCATTGAATAAACGGATTTGTAAACACAGCTGCTACACACCCAATGAAATAATCAAGAGACGGATAATACTGGAAGCTAAACGGCTTTTGGTTTACACGCATCTCTCGGTAAAGGAAATTGGCTACAAACTTGGTTATGATGATCCCTCTTATTTTATCCGTTTTTTTAGTAAACAGGTTAAAACTGCTCCGCAAACATTCAGGCTTCATTTCCAGGGTTCTTTTAACGCGGTTGCATGATTGTAAGGAACTCAAATAAATAATTAGAACACAATTTTAGATACACAAAAAATGCAAAAGAACATTGTAATAACAGGCGGATCTTCGGGTATAGGAGAGGGGCTTGCCAAACATTTTTATAACAAAGGCTGGCAGGTATTGATAACCGGCCGAAACAACGCTAAGTTATCAAAACTGGCGGCAGAGTTACCCGGCATTTATACCATCGTATATGATAGTCTGAAAAACGGACAGGAAAACAAGATCATCGATTTCATAAAAGATGAATGGAACGGCAAACTTGATGTGCTGGTAAACAATGCAGGCCATGTGGCCCTTACACCCTTGCCCGAAATAAGCAGGGACCAGTTAGAGGAGATGTACCAGGTTCACCTGATAGCTCCAAGCTTACTCGCTGCGGGTTGTGTGCCATTTTTATCTGCTACTAAAGGGCAAATCATTAACGTAAGCAGTAGCCATGGTATAAAAGCTTACGCACAGCTTAGCGCTTACGGCTCGGCAAAAAGCGGCCTTAACATGCTTACAAAGATATGGGCTTTGGAACTGGCACCGCTCGGCATTCGTGTAAATTGCGTTGCACCCGGCCCTACAGATACTCCCGTTTTAGAAAATGCCGGCCTTTCGGCAGATATTATACTCGCTATCCAGCAAAGTGAAGCAAAAACTATCCCCTTACAAAAAAGAGGAGATGTTGAAGATATTGTATCTAATACAGCGCTATTGATCGATTCAGGATCCAATTGGGTTACCGGGGTGGTGTTACCTGTTGATGGTGGCATATCCGTTAGCTAAATGTACCGACTAATAAATGGTGGCGAAATTTAACGGAACAGTTTTACGATAATTAAAAGGCTATAATTGACCGGTACCAAAATATTAGCGTTGATTTAGGGAGGCGGGCTGGGCTTTTACCTTTGAACCTTCAATATGCACGCGCTAAAGGGATTCATTTATTCAAATAGTGAATCCCTTTTTTCTATTAGCTTACTGTGCATGGTTCATGTATTCCCTTTTAGCGATATTTAATTTTCGCATTTTAGAATGCAGGGTGGTTGGTTGAATAGCCAATACCCCGGCCGCACCGCCCGCTCCTGAAATTTTGCCCTCGCATTGTTTCAGGATATTAATAATATGGTTTCGTTCCATCTCCTCGATAGTTTGATTAAAATGGAGGATGGCCTGGTTATCGCTTTGTTTTGTGTTTGGCAAATGTACCTCCCGCAATACGTTGCCGGTTGTCATTAAAACGCTTCTTTCAATAATGTGCTCCAGCTCCCGTACGTTTCCCGGCCATAAATACGATTTCAATTGCTGCAAAACTTTGGGTGCTATTGAGCCAACTTTGCATCCTGTAAGCCTGCTATATTTATTGAGGAAGAAGTTTGCCAATGCGGGTATATCTTCGGCCCGTTCACGTAATGATGGTAAATTGATTGGAAATACATTAAGCCTGTAATACAGATCAGATCGGAATTTACCTGCTACTACCTCTTTTTCCAGGTTGCGGTTAGTTGCTGCTATTATTCTCACATTAACTTTTATTGTGCTTTTTCCGCCTACGCGTTCAAACTCCCGCTCCTGGATAACACGGAGTAATTTAACCTGTAGCTCCAGCGGTAGCTCACCAATTTCATCCAAAAATAAAGTGCTGTTATTGGCCAGCTCAAACTTGCCTATCCGCTGTTCAAAAGCACCGGTAAACGATCCTTTTTCATGACCAAAAAGCTCGCTCTCGATGAGATTGGGCGGAAGAGCAGCGCAGTTTACTTTTATCATCAATTTGTTTTTCCGGGGCGAGGCGTCATGAATCCCACGAGCAATCAGTTCCTTCCCGGTACCGGTCTCTCCTAAAATAAGCACTGTAGAATTTGAATCGGCCACCCGCGACATCAACTGGTAAACCTTTTGCATTCGCAGGCTGCTACCAATTATCTCCGAAAAATTGTGGATGGTTTTGATCTGTTCTTTCAAATGATCATTTTCCGTTTCCAGTTGCTTTTGATAGGCAAATAACCGTTCGTTGGCTTTGATGTTGAATATGGCTACCGATATTTGTGAGCAAAGGCCTTTTAACAGATGGGTATTCAGTTCGTTTATCAACAGCCAAAGTGTTCCTATATTTTCATTCCCAATACGTAGACGGGCGCCGTACATGTGTTTTTTACCCGCCTTTTTCCAAAGGGTTATATACGGGCTGCTGTTGCCACTCTTTTGCTCGGCTTCGATATTAAATATAACGGGCTCATCACTATCCAGTACTCTGGCCGAAATAGGCTCGTCGATAGTTATATTTTTTGCCAATAGTTGTTTAAACAGCTCGTCATCTTTAAAAACGGCGTTTTTATCATATAGATAAGGAACTAAAGTAATTCCATCATCTTCTATTAGCCTGATCATAGATAGCTTTATGCCCATAAGTTGATCCAGAATATTAAAAATAGCGGCTTCCAGATCCCCCTTTTTTTTGACAGCAGCAAGGTCAGTAGCAAATTTAAGCAGGCATGCTTTGTTGTGTTCTTTGTATAATACAGCTTCGTGGGCAGCGATGCTGTTAAGGGCTTTGCCGATTTGCCCTGCTATTGTTTCTACATACTGTATATGTGTATCTGTAAGCGAGTTTAACTTATCTGCAAAGAGGATAAGAGTATGTTTAGTATCCCCGGCACCGGGCAGGTTTTTTACAATGAGTTCACGGGCTCCCGACGCGTAGTTTAACTTAAGCCATTGAGGTGCTACGGCTAAGTTAAATGTGCGGATATCTAAAATTTGTGCTTTATCAGCTTTTGAAATCAACCCGGATAAATCGTCGCAAAACGAATACGAACGGGATATGATCTCATTATAGCTTGAATATCCGGTAGAGGCACCAGAGGCCTTATCCATAAAAAAGATCCGGTAAGTACTTTCATCTTCCTGGCATGATAGTAATGTGGCCTGGCTAAAGTTTACCAGTTTTTTTAAGGTTTTGTCAATCGCTACCATTAATTGCGCCTGCGTTTTAACTTTTGCCAGTTCGCGTTTTAACAAAAGCATTATCTCGTCCCGTTCGTCTTCACTTTCCAATAGCATTTAGCCTCCTTTTTCTTGTTTTTTATTTATGTAAGATCCCTTTTTACCCTGTTCGTCGTCAAAAGGGAATATTACTTGTATTCTTTTTTTGTGATTTTGAGCCTTCTCATTTTTGAATGGAGGGTGGTTGACGGAATATCTAATATCTCGGCAGCTCCGCCTTCGCCGCCTATTTTTCCGCTGCAGCGTTTTAACGTGCCAATTATGTGATAGCGCTCTCTGCTTTCCATGGTTAATGGCGGAGCGTCGTCCTGAACAGATTGGTCGTTTTTAATTTCTGGAAGATGAACGTCTCTTAGCTTGTTATCGTTTGTGAGCAGGATGCTGCGTTCAATCAAGTGTTCAAGTTCGCGTACATTACCCGGCCAGTCATAGTCTTGCAACGTGTGGGCTACTTCGGCAGTCATGCCTTTTACCGTTATGCCGGTTTGCCTGCTGTAGCGGCTGATAAAAAAGTTGGCTAAGGGAATAAGATCTTCTTTGCGTTCCCTTAACGCCGGTAGCTGAATAGGGAAAACATTTAAACGGTAATAAAGATCGGCACGGAACCTGCCAGCCTCTACCTCTTCTTCAAGATTCCTATTGGTGGCTGCTATTATCCGTACATCAATTTTAATGGTATTTTTTCCGCCTATCCGTTCAAACTCGCGTTCCTGGATAACCCTTAATAGTTTTACCTGTAACTCTAACGGGAGCTCACCTATTTCATCTAAAAACAGCGTACTGTTGTGTGCCTGCTCAAATTTGCCTATACGGCGTTCAAACGCGCCGGTGAACGATCCTTTTTCGTGACCGAAGAGTTCGCTCTCTATGAGGTTTGCCGGCATTGCCGCACAATTGATCTTGATCATTAATTTGTTGTTTCGGGGAGATGCCTGATGTATGGCCCTTGCAATAAGTTCTTTTCCTGTGCCGGTTTCGCCCAGTATCAATACCGAAGAGGTTGCACCCGCAACCCGCGATATGAGTTTGTATACATTGTGCATTGCAGGATGTTGCCCCACAATTTCGGCACTATAGCTATTGCTAAGCTGCTCGTTAAGGTATTGGTTTTCTTGTTCCAGTTTTTCTTTAAGAATGAGGATTTGCTCGTTGGTTTTGATGTTTGATATGGCAATTGATATCAGCGAACAAAGACTTTCAACAAGCTGAATGTTGATTTCTTCCATGGCCAGCCATAAAATACCCCGTTTTCGGGAGGCTGTTTGCAAAGGCATTCCGGCTACTTTTACAAAGCCCACACTTTTCCAAAAATGCAGATACCCTGCATCGTGGCCTCGCGCAATCTCTTCATCAACTATTAAAAAAACGGGGGTATCGCTATTTAACACCCTATCCTGTATGCCATCTCTAATAGGATAGCGCGCTTTGGCCACCTCAACTATCAGGGGATCATCGGGAGTGGTAACGGTACGGTCATGTACATAGGTACTCATGGTTTTGCCATCATCGTTAATCATTCTGATGGCATATCCCCGAAGTATATTTAATCTTCGCAAAAACAGCTTTACGGTATCAAAAAGATCTTCCTTACTCCTTACGGCAGCTATCGCGTTACCAAAATCAAGGAGGAGTGTGGTTTCCCATTCTTGTTCGGTTACAGGTTCAGCAGCCTCCATGTCTTCTGCTACTGTGATCATGTCGTCTGTGAAATATTCGGTACTTGTATCTTTCATATAATTTAAAATGGCTTTACCGAAAGGTTAAAAGCCATTTTGGATTTATATAAAACTATGCCAGTTATGATAAACGCTTAATGGTAAGTGTATTGATGGGATAAGGGGTATAGCACACGAACGAAATACCGCCCGGCTGTGACTTCTGCCACCAAATAACGCCTAACTCCTTTTAGCTATATTCCTTCCGCTGTATCTGAAATAAGTAGCCCGGGCAGAAATTCGTCGTAAAAAAAGCAATGCTTTTGTCCAAAAATAAAATGTCGGTTGTTGTTGGGTTTTCAATTCAACTAAAACAGATATGAGACAAAACATCCTGGCAGACACCGAACAAAAAACAGGTGCTGCCCGCACAATATTAACAGCGGGAATCATTGCCGGCATCCTGGATAGCATGGCAGCATCGGTAGTGTTTTATTTTAAGCTGGGCCTGAGCCCGGCACAGGTTATGCAATACATCGCGAGCGCGATTTATGGCGCTGGAGCTTTTTCGGGAGGCATCACCACGGTTATTATCGGTACATTATTGCATTTTATGATAGCATTCGTTATCGCCGCAGTTTATTTTTACCTGTACCCTGTAATAAGCCCGTTAAAAAAATGGCCTGTTATTTCGGGGCTTTTACTGGGGATTGCCATTTGGCTGTTCATGAACCTGGTAATTATCCCGTTTAGCAAAATTCAACCGGCTCCGGTCGAGTTAAGTGCTGTTGTCATCAGCGTTATCTGGCACATGGTACTGGTTGGTTTGCCAATTTCTTTAATAACTAAAAGATATTTCGAAAATGGCGGTAGACTTAATTAGCCATCTTTATTTTTAAAAGTTCGATATTTTTTTGAATCGTAGCTTTATCGGTATTTGAGGCTGAAAGGTTCAAAGCAGTTTTGTAATTGCTCAATGCTTTACTATCATTAACGTTGGTATACAGGTTTCCCAGTAACGAATAGTAAAAAACGTTATCTGTAAGGTTTAGTTTTTCTGCCTCTGCAATGGCCTTTTGTTTTCCTTTTACTTTTGATAGTGCGAAAACGCGGTTAAGCGCAGCGGTAGGGGAGTATCCTATGAGCAATAGCTGGTCATACAGCCGTAGGATATTCTCCCACTTTTCGGGCGAATCGGCTTTGCGGGTGTGCCAATAGGCAATTCCGGCTTCGCAGTGATATTTACTTAAATGGTCGCCGCGCGATGAGCGGTCTAAAAAATATAAGCCCGTTTCAATCAATTCCTGGTTCCATAAATTTTCGTCCTGATCCTGGTATAGGATAGCGTCGCCGGCATCGCTTAACCGGGCATCAAAGCGGGAAGAGTGGAAACTCATCAGGGCAAGTAGCGCGTTAACTTCAGGCGTGTTTGTTGTGTTGTTGCCGGCAAGCAATAAAGTGAGGCGCATGGCTTCTTCACAAAGATCTTTGCGCAACGGAATATTTTGTGAGGTAGAGTAGTATCCTTCAGAATATAAAAGATAAAGGGTTTTTAAAACGCTATCAAGCCGGGCGGTGATCTGGCTAAGCGATGGCTGTTCAATCGCTATTTTGGCTTCTTTAAGCTTTTCTTTGGCGCGGTTTATCCGTTTGTATACTACTTCTTTGTTGGTAAAAAAAGCATCCGAAATTTCCTGAATGCCAAAGCCGCAAAGCAGGTTTAAAGCGAGCGCCACCTGCGAATCGCTTGATATAACCGGATTGCAAACAGTAAAGATCATGGCCAACTGACTATCGGTTATATTTTTAACAGATAGATCGACCTCGATTTCTTTACCTACTGTTTCTTCTGTTTTCAACGCCGCAACCAGTTTCTCTTCAAAAACCTTGTGGCGTTTAATATAATTGCGGGTTTTGTTTTTTGCTACGGTATAGAGCCAACCTGTTGGATTTTCGGGGATCCCTTTTGTAGCCCAAAGTTCGGTTGCTGAAAGAAAGGTGTCGCTTACAATATCCTCAGCTATTTCAATATATTCGATGCCAAATAGATAAATGAGCACCGATACTATTTTTTGATATTCGGTGCGGAAAAGGTTTGGAATTAAATCCGGTTTATTCATAAAATCATCGCCCTGTATACAATCATCTTCGTCAGCCTCATTAGTTTATAGTCCCATCCTGATCTCTACCGAACCGTTAAGTTCAAAAATAGGACAGCCTTGTGCAATTTTTTCAGCTTCATCATAATCAAGCGCCCTGATGATGATCATTCCGCCTATTGATTCTTTAATTTCGGCAAATGGGCCATTGGTAGTACTTTTACCCCGCTCAATAACTTTTCCTACGCCATCCCAGCGCTGAGTTGGCCTGGCAAGTATATTTTTTTTTGCAAGCTCGTCAAACCAGGTTTGCCAATGTTCTAAATGCGTTTTTAATTCTTCGGGAGTGGGTTGGTTTTCGGCTGTTTTGTAATCTCTTCTAAACAGAAATAGAAATTCTTTCATAATCTTTTATCTATGATTTGATCGTTAAACAAAAGTCGGTATTTACTGGTACAAATATTTATCATTATTTTGATCCTGATCGGCAAGCCATTTTTCTATGTACAAAAGAAGTTGCGCAGTGTCGGCGGAGATATTCATTTCGGTTTGCACTCCAAGCATAATAAGGCCAAGGGCTATAGAATGCTGAATATCAAGCTTGCTGAGTAATCCGAAACTAAAGCCGGTAATAAATTTATCCCTTGCATCAGCGGCAATTTCGGCTATCTGATCAAAATCTCTTCGTGCAAATATAAATTGCTGGTCTTCTGAAAACAGGATCACGCTATTTACCGAATAGATGAGCAGGCGGTTGATGTTCATAGTGCGTAATATGGAAAAGCACTTCTTTTTTAAATCATAAGGCGTATTGATATTGAATGTTGTATTGGGCATTTCACCGTTGAGTACCATCCAAAGATTAACCGCCTCAAACTCATCAAGTACAAAAGTAACTTTGCCTTTAATACCAAATTTGCTGACTATTTGAAGGATGTTATCAATCTGATAAAAAAGCGTTTTGCCTGGATCGTCTAAATAAAAAATAAAGTCGAGGTTTGATTTATTAAGCGGTTTTATCACATCGTCAAATAGCCCTGTCAACAAGCCCGACGCGCCTACCAGATCTGTCCAATCGTTAAAAGTTATTGCCCTGCATTTTTTGAACAGGAGATGCAGGTCGGCAATTAGCTGGTCATTTCTTATGTCATGCCAGGAGTTTTCGCATTTATTTTCGTTTAAAACAATAAACTCATATTTGGTTAATGATGACAGGTCATAGCCATTGCACATCATCAAGCTTTTGATACCTAATTTTTTAAAAAAAACTGGTAAAGTTAATTCCTTTATTCCTAATGAATTTGGTGATGTTTTGTGAAGTTTAGAGTCCGTCATTTTTCTTTGCTTTTCACACAGCAGGTATGTGTTTTTTGATTTGCCCGCCTGTTTTATCGTTTCAACAAGTGCTGATAATACCGGGGCCGAATTCACAATTTCCATCTCAAACGCTTGCATCATTTTAATATTTAGCATTAATAATTGCGGTTGGCTTATGCTGTTTTTGAAAAGCTGCCAATTTGCAGCGACAAATTGCGAGGAGTACTTGCATGGTATAATTCACAAACCCGGCCTTCGGTAGGTATTGCTTCCTGTACTTGCGCTTCGAGGTATTGATTTGTAATTAAAGCATGCGTATGCAGTACCGTTTTATTTTTTAACAAACTATAAGTACCGGCTATAATAGTTCCCCGCAACTCCGAGCGCTCTTTTTTTGAAAAGTTACCAGGGTTACCATAGTGTATAACGATATTAACAGATGGCTGATGGGCTGCAGGCACATAATATTTCAGCAAATCCAATTCGCAGCTAAACGAGGCAAGAATTGCCTCCAGTTGTCCCAAAATTATCCGAACCGGAAAGGCTGGCCCATAGCGAAAAAAGAGTATGGTATCGTCTTCTATCTCTGATATCAGAAGGGATAAATGATTAGCCCTGATTATAGATCTTAATAGTTTATCAATAATGCATGGGCGTATCTCGTTATCGATATCTTCAATATAGTTTATATAATAGCTGATATCAATAATAAAGATATTGCCTTTTAAATCTTTTTCCATGGTGTAATCGGTTCTTTTTATAAAACAACATTTTACGATACTTTAGAATGCTGTATTTGAGCATGAACTTGGCAATGTAGGTGCCATGTATTAATACCTTGTTAGTTAGTGTTTTATCTCGTTTTGTGGATTGGTTTTATACTTCATTTCGACGACGGGCAGTAGAAGTCACGAAATATGGTGTTTTAAATGAGGACAGTACAGTTAAATATGGACAATTATTGGAGATGGGATTTATAAGTATTGAAATAAATATTATAAATCTTGTCCAATCCGGTCATATTGGTTGTTAGTTAGATTAAACATAAAGTATTGAAAATTGAAATTTGGTTTGATGTGGCATGTCCTTATTGCTATATCGGTTTAAAGCATTTAGAAAACTCTATCAAGCTACATTCCGGTGAGCAGCCAAATGTTGTGCTCCGTAGCTTTGAGCTTGATCCGGAAATAGCTGTTGATAATAATGATACACAGTATATCACCTTAACGCGTCAATATAAATTATCTCCACTAAGAGCAAAGCAAACAATAGATACTATAGCAGCCGCTGGCCACTCAGTAGGATTAATCATCGATTTTGATAAAGTGATCCGCACAAATACTTTTGATGCACACCGGCTAATTCATTTTGCTGTAGATGAGGGTAAACAAGTGGAAATGAATAATAGGATTTTTAGGGCGTATTTTGAGGAGGGAAAACATATCGGCAGTAAAAAACAATTGATCACGCTGGCCTCTGAAATTGGTATTGATGCGAAACCACTTTTGGAAAGTGATAACTATTCGGCCGAAGTAAGGGCCGATGAACACCGGGCCCAACGTATAGGCATTGGCAAAATTCCCTTTTTTTTGTTCAATGAAAAGTATTCAATAACCGGTGCCCAGCCGGTGGCGGTATTTGCAGAGCTGATGAAAAGGATTAGTGATTGATAAATCAAAAATAGTTAAAGGTGTTACCGCCCGCCGACTTATCGCGTTGCTGACCGGTTTGCATAGCTATGCTATGCCGGCGTAGGTTTATTTCATGCACGAACGGGTGGAAAGTGCATGCCCATTACAACATCCTCGATAAGCTGGCACCCGTCATCTTCGTTACGGCGGGTGGCAAGCTGTCCTTTAATATATTTTATTTAGCACGTCGTTATAAATCAATGGTTACCAAACAGGCTCTCTGCTTTTTGAATTGTATTGAGCAAGTCAATGCCGTTGTTTAACACCCCTTTAAAAAGGTCACCGGTTTCTTTAAGCCGGTCTATAGCAATGAAAATGGTGAAATCACTCATTTTTAGTGCATGTTTAACTTCATCCCAATGTAGCGGCATCGAAACGGTTGCACCTGGTTTAGGCCTGAGCGAATACACACCGGCGATAGTAGCCTCAGGCCGGTTTTGTAGAAAATCAAGGTACATTTTGCCGTGCCTGGAAGTTGTCATTCTTTCAAGCGTAGTGAAATGAGGTAACTCCTTGTTAACGGCAGATACGATAAGTTTAGCAAGCACCTGCGATTGTTCATAAGTATATCCCCCGCCCAGTGGAATGTAGATATGGATGCCGGTTGATCCGGATGTTTTTGGGAATGAAGGAATGCCAAGCATATCAGCTATTCTTTTTACCATAAGCGCCGCCTCAATTACCTGATCGAAAATATTATGTTCGTCAGGATCAAGATCAATCACACAATGATCAGGGTTTTCAGGTGAGTCAACACGGCTTAGCCATGGGTTTATCTCAATACAGCCCTGTCCGGCCATCCACAACAGGCTCGAAATATCGCTACCTATTATATAATTATGATGTTCACCTTTGGCTGTATCGTGTACATAAGTGGTAGCCCAGGCTGGGGCCTTGCCTGTAACATCTTTCTGATAAAAATGCGGGCCGCTAACACCATCAGGAAAGCGATTTAATGACATCGGCCTGCCGTAGAGATGGGGGAGCATATGCTCGGCAACAGCTATATAATAGTTAAGCATATCCCGTTTAGTCACCATTTCCTGTTGCCAGTAAATCTTATTAAGATGAGTAAACTGCAATTCCGATCCGTTAAAATTAATTGTTGCCGAATCATTGCCCCGCGGAATAAAAGTGGTTGCTGGGGGCTGATCAGATGATAGAGAAGTACTCCCTTTACTTTCTTCACCGGCTATGGTTTCAATGGTATCTTTAGGTGTTTCTAAAATTACATCAATAGCCTGTTTATCAATGCGCATCCCTTTAAATGATGCCTGCCTTAAAAGCCCGTCTTTAGTGATCTCGGCAAAATTAACTTCACATATCAGCTTGGGTTTAAGCCAGGTAAATGTTTCGCCCGGCACCCTTTTATTTAACGGTGATACCTGGCTTGTGCCTTCAGTATCAAAAGGATTGGTATCGATAATATATGGTTTAAAGTTTTGCAGCATTTTGGTTTGCAGGTCTATCGAAAAGCCCGTTCCAACTTTTCCAACAAACCGCAATTTGTTGTTTTCGTAAACGCCCAATAGTAAAGCGCTGAATGGTTTGATGGCGCTTTTGTTTTTGGTAAATCCACCTATAACTACTTCCTGCCTGCGCTGTACTTTTATTTTTAACCAGGCTTTTGAGCGTTTATCTGGTGTGTAAACGCTATCGGCACGTTTGGCAACTATACCTTCGTAGCCATGCTTTTCGGCATTTGCAAACAAATCTGTTCCATTAGCAGGTACAGGTATGCTTCGGCGGATAATATGGTTGCCCGGTGGTATAATATACTTTAAAATTGCCTGCCGTCGTTTCAACGGTAACCCTATCAGATTGCGGCCTTCATACCATAGGATGTCAAAAACCTGGTATACCAGTGTACTCCCTTTTTCACTTTCCCAATTTTGCAAAGCTCCAAAATCGGTTTTTCCGTCGTTACCCATTACTACTATCTCGCCATCAATAACTGCATTGCATGGCCATGTATTTAGTACATCAATAATGGGATAGTATTTGGCAAATGAAACTTCGTTACGTGAAAGCAGTTTGGTGTTATGTTTATTAATAACGGCAATTGCCCGGTAACCATCCCATTTGTTTTCAAATAGCCAGTCGGGATCGTCAAAAGGAGTATCAACCAGAGTCGGTTTCATAGGTTTAAAATCCAGCGGTAACGTTGCTAAGGGAGCGTTTGCCAGCAGTTCATCTAACGTTAATTGCCCTGGTTGTTTTTCATCGTTAAAAGCGGGGTGCTTATCCATATCAAGATTCTGGGGGGGTGTCATGGTTGTGTTGGCTGTTTGCTAAAATTTGCATGGGCTGGTAAAGCCCGGCCCATGCAAAAGGTTGATCAACCAAACTGACCTACCTGGTAAGTTCCTGCAACCTGTGGAAAGGAAAGGTTAAATCTGTTCCATGTGTTAATGGTTGTAACGGCAAGTGTAAGATCGATAAGCTCTTCATCGGTGAAATGAGGTTTTACACGTTCGTAAACACTGTCGGACACGTCGCATTTAGTTACGGCCTCAGCCCAGCCTAAAGCTGCACGCTCACGATCTGTGAAATATGGTGTTTCGCGCCATGCGCTTACGCCATACAAACGCTGCTCGGTTTCACCGTGCGCGCGGGCATCTTTTGAGTGCATATCCAGGCAATAAGCACAGCCATTCATTTGGGATACCCTGAAAAAAATCAGTTCCTGAAGCGGTGCTTCTATTTTAGAATGTTTTAGGTAAGCTCCAGCCTGAAAGAGCGATTTAAGTGTGTTTGCCCCTTTGGCAAATAGATCGATTCTTTGTTCCATTGATAATTAAATTAAGATTGTTATTTATTCGTAAAGGTGTATGCTATCGGGTTTTTCGAGATCTTTGATCCAGTTTTGGATATATAGCGACAGATCTTGCTGACCGGGTTTTGAGTTAAATTCGCCGTAGCAGCCAAATACAATAAGACCGAGTGCTATACAATGAGCAATGTCAAGGTGCTTTAACAAGCCAATGCTGAAGCCGGCAATAAAATCTTGCCTTGCGTTTGCGCTTATTTCAATATGATGCTCAACTTTTTTTCGACTAAGTACAAATTGCTGATCGCTTGAGAATAATATTGCATTGTCGGCTGAGTATATCAACAGGCGGCTAACGTCCATCGTTCTATAAATGGAGAAGTATTTTTTGTTAAGATCGGACGGGGTTTGCCCTTCTAATGGAGTATCGGGGTTTACACCGTTCAACACCATCCATAGCTTCATCGCCTCGCTTGCCTCAAGGGCAAAGGTTACCTGGCCATGGTGCGAAAACTCGCTGATAAGATCGATTGCCTCATCTACCTGGAAGGAAAGTTTATTTCCGGGGTCGCCCAGGTAAAAGACAAATTCAAGATCTTTCTTACCCAGTGGCCTTATAACCTCGGCCAATAAACCGTTCCAAAGGTTAGAGGCATCTGTAATGGCTGCCCAATCATCAAAAGCAATGGTGCGGCAATTACTAAACAGTGAGCGTAGTTCGGCAATAACAGTTTCATCCTTGAAAAATGTCCATAAGTATTGTTCAACCTCCGCAGGTGGTAGTGTTACCGTTAGTTTTGAAAGCCCGGTAAAATCATGACTTGCATTTAAGGTGATACTGCGGATACCTAAAAGCTTTAGGATTTCTGGGAGTGGTGCCTCGGTAACACCCAGTTTGTTTATCCTTAACCCGGATAAAGATTGTTCTGAACCTTCGTCTGTAAGTGTTAGGTAAATGTTTTCTGAAAGCAAACCGCTTTCTACAATCTGTAAAAGATTGGTTAAAACAGGTGCCGTGTTTTTAATTTCCATGTTTAATGTTTCCATCTTCAATTTATTTTAGGTTCATTAATTATGTTTCAGAGTTTTAAATCAGGTATTGCTTACATCACAATGTTATTTTGAGCCGTTAATTCGATTGGAAGGTCTTCTTCGCCCAAAAACTCTCTTAATTCAATTTCAATGCTCCGGCTCATTTGCGAAATGGGTACGTCATTAGCACTGCCTTCAAACGGGTTTTCGGTGCTTTCGCCAACCTGTTCAAGGGATGTATAGATCCATGATATCAGCGTGCTGAACGGTGCCACTAACCAAACCATGTATCCTTTCATTATACCTTGCACTTCGTTATTGAGCTGATCAAAATCCTTAAGCATGCCAAAAGGGAGGATGATGCAAAACAGCCATACAAAAAAGGTATTGATAATGGCATATTGACGGGGATACGGTGAGTTTTTTATCTGCTCAACCTTAGCCTGCTGCGTATAAAAATCGCGGATGGAGCGTTCCATTTCTACAAACTGTAGCACGGCAATTTCGCCTTGTTCATACAATTGTTTAATGGTTCCGCTTTGTAAGGCCATAATCTGGGTGGCTTTATTATTGGTATTGATGATGTGCCTCAAATCATCGTCCTGAAGATAATTTATGAGTTCACTCTCAAGTGGCGTTTTCCATTCGGGTACGGTATAGTATTGTTGGTACTCGGCATTGTGCTTTTTACCAACGCTTTCCCAAATGCGCTCTTCCCTTAGCTGATAACGCAGAACCGTGAGCCAGGCAATGTGGCGATAAATAAGTAGTTTGCTTTTCTCTGGATTATTAAAAAAATCGCGACTGATAAGTCCCCATGCCCGGCTTTGACTGAATATGCTGGTCCACATTTGTTGCCCTTCGTCGGTACGCCGGTAAGTTTGCGTGTTAGTAAAACCAACTATAAACGCGGCGCTTGTACCCACCAATCCTATAATAGCCCAGGGAATATCAAGCCATTTAAACCCCAGCACCTCATAAAGGATGACAGGTATAAGGCCAAGCGCAAAAAGCTTGTATATTTTTCGTCTGGTCCAAACCAGGAATTCTGGTAGTTTATATGATTTTCCGGCGTGCATATTGATAGATGATTGTTTTGAATAAAGTTTTATGGTTTTAGGTGCCTGTTTGCCCGAGGTTAAAATCCTGCGGGTATAATGGGAGCTGACCTGTATTGAAAGGGAAATAGGTGTAGCAAAGCCGGCCAACATCATATAGTTCACAAACCTCGGTGGCTTCGTCTGATGGCATAAAATCATTTTGTCGCTGTTCGTTGAAATATTCTTTAGTGATCAGCGCGTAGGTATGCGTATCAATGCCGTTTTTTAAAAGCCTATGCGCTTTTACAACAGCCTGACCGAATAGTTTGGAATAACTCCCAACAGCAAATCTCCCGATCACCCCGTAATGCACCTCCAGTTTAATTGAAAGAAAGCTGGTTTGCGGAAAACTTTCTTTAAAGGTTTTGAGCCTGTTTTTAAATACCTCGAGCATAAGTTCAAATTGTGAAAGGATTTCTTTAACAGGGAAAGCCGGGCCATGCCTGTAAAAAAGTATAGCATCACCTTCAATTTCTGAAATGTTGAATGAAAGCCGGTTGGCATCAATAATTGACTCAAGCAGACTGCAAACAATCAGGCTTCCTGCTTCATTCTCCGTCTCGGTAACAAATTTTGAATAGCAGCTGATATCTACAATAAAAATGGTTCCCCTATGATCTTCGTTCATTCCTTCAATGTTTTAATTAGATTTTATGTGGATATATATTCAGCTCGCTTTATTCATCCTGAAGCGGCTGTTCAACCATCCTTAATGAGTCGTCCATATATTCGCCTCCTTCCTCAAGGCTTTCTTCATTTGGATCGTAACCTTCCGATGCCATTTCTTCTGATTGATCGTTCTTTTTGTGAGGATCGCTGTGCGATCCGAATAGCCAGTTTCCCATGTTGATGTTTTTTTATGTTTAAGTTGTTGCCAGTCTTATTTATCGCCTTGCTCAGTCTGTATTGATGTTCTGAATCATTAGCGAGACGGCTTTTTACTTTTTGCAAGCCTTGTGCCATATGGTAATTAATTGGTTTTTAGTTATTTGTTGATTTTACTGAGTTTTAATTGCACCTTATTTCGCCGAACATGTTGATGTTACACCAAATACAGCGTATTGAAGGAGAGGATAGGGCCATGAGAGAAGCAAGCCGGAATCGAAAGCTATTTGCACCCATGATACGAATTAAAACGGTGGGCTTTTCACGGCCAGGAAAGTGATAGGCTTCGGAAATATGTTTTAAAACTCAAACAACCAACAGCAAGACAGTACGCTGTTGGTTGTTTGATAATGGAGACCTGTACAGGCCATTGGGTCGGAAAACGGAAGATAATATGAGGTAGAATGTGGTTGTGATTTATTAATTACGAACCATTGCCGATTCTTTAACAACCTGCCATCTGCCTGATAGATATTCCCAAATCACTGTAAAATATTTTCTGTTCAATTTTCCATCAAAAACCAATTCACGCGTAATTACAACCATACCCATATCCCCATCACATACAGCGTAGTGATATTCGGTTTTAGTAGATAATGGTTCGGTGTTTAAATCTTTGTTTTGCTTTATGAAAGCCATGAGTTGTTCTTTATTCATAGTGTCAACGACACCATCTTCGTCAACTTTTACAATAAGTAATTTATCAGCATAAGCTTTATTAACGTATTCCACGTCAAAATGCGTTGCGTGATAAATCAGTTCCCGGGTTAATTCAATTAATTGTTCACTGTTCATCTTTTTAATTTTTTAAGGGTTAATTATTTTGTTTGTTGGAATTGTAGTTAAACCAGATCTGTTTAAGCTATCATTATAGGGAGAGCGAGACAAGACCGATGCCAGTTTTTAAAATATTGATTTTCAGACTAAGCGTGTGTTCATAGTAAAGTTATAGACCTTATTTCGACAATAAACGGGTTGGATTGACGAAATAGAGCGTTACGATTGGACGATTAAATACATTGATTTGTAAAAGATGGTTGAAGAAATAACGAAGCTATTATTAATGCGAATGAGTGTTATATAGTTAATTTTAAGTGTGTTAGTGGCTTTTTAAACAGTGTAAATTGAACTATGACTGCTTGCTTCATGTTAAAGAAATATGAAAGAGAAAAGCGAAAAAGACTCAACTTGAAGTATCAAAAATTTCAGACGAACATCAGAAAACGAAAGAGCAAGCTTTTCCCGATCTGATTATAAGGATTGTCGTCCAGGCAACGTTAACGGAATATTATGGCGATAATTAAATAGAATATATGTTTATATTTTTTGATTATCAGTGTTTTATATTGATTAATGAAGGTCGGCGAGAAGAAAGGCAAAGGGATTCGAATCCTTAATTTGCTGATTATGAAATAGATGAAAGTTAATGGTGATTTGAAAATCCCCCTATTCTTCTGATGTAGGTGATTGATATTCAGAAAAATAAGGGGTGTGGTAGTGGAGCCGGAGGGAGCCCCGTCGAACAGTTAATTTCGCTGCTTTTGCTTTTTAGTGAGTTGAAAATTAGGTAATTATATATTCATGCTGTACTGAAAGGAAACGTCAAAAGCTGTTGTTATTTGTTCCAAATTACCTAAAATATCAATTTATTAAGGCTTTTTATTTGGCTGAAGTGTTCGATAATCGAACACTTTAAGTGATTTGTAAATCAATTGTTTATGGTTTTTGTGGTTCTGCTAACTGTGGGAACTTTCATTCTTAAAACTTAAGAATTTGCGGATTGAGTAGCCAAGGATAAATCTATGGTAAATAAAGGTAGAAGCTAGTCTCTTATTGAATAGCAGCTCAAATCGGCTATTGATTCGAGCCCGTTAGGGAATATTGAAAGCGCTCTAACTCGTTCAAAACGTACATTTGAACTAAAAGTTGATCCGAATTACGCCGAGTAAGGGGGGTGATTTAAGTTAGTTCGTGCATGACTTTTCGAGCCTTTTGTTCATAGTATTCAAAATCTGTTTGTAATTATTTTGTTGATTCGAACGCAGCCGGAGTGAATATATCATGTATCTAATAGTAAGCATATGAAGAGCTCAATAATTGACGAGTATTTCTGATACGGAAATTGTGAATAGCTTATCTTTATTGGTGATCAAGTGAAAGCGAGTTAATATATTTTGAAATTTTTACTGAAATTACAGTACATTCGTTATTTAAACCAGTTATGTCCCCTAATCAGATCCTTATTGACCAGGAGTTGATCACGTTGCTTAAAAACGATGACCGGGGCGCTTTTGCCGCAATTTATAAACGTTATTGGACCGTGATGTACATGCATGCGTTAAAGATGGTGAGGGATGAAGATGACGCGAGGGATATTATTCAGGAAGTGTTCACTTCATTATGGATTAAGCGACAATCGATAACTCCGGATGCTAATCTGGCTGGTTTTCTTTTTATTTCAACAAAAAATAAAGTACTTGATCTAATAGCCCGAAAACGGGTGAAGTCTGATTATATCGATTCGCTGGCCGAGTTTGTCAATACCAACAAGAATCAAACGTTGGAACGCATTGAGGAAAAGGAAATAATGGAGGCACTTAATAGAGAAATAGCCTTATTGCCCCCTAAAATGAGGCAGATATTTGAAATGCGTATTCATCGGCACTGCACTTACAAAGAAATAGCTAATGAGCTAAACCTATCAGACAAAACTGTCAAAAAACAGATCAGTAATGCGATTAAGATAATCCGGCCCAAACTCCACCATCTTTCATCAATTGTTTTGATCTTATCTGGCTTGTAAAAAAAAACTTAATTTTTTTTCATTCTTTCTACTACTTCATCCTATGCTGGCCGTTTCATTAATAACAGCCCAAATAAACCATGACCAGGGAACAAGCACAGGAATTATTAAACAAGCATCAACTCGGCAAGTGCACACCAGAAGAACAGCAACTTCTTGATCATTGGTATTTAAGCGAAGCAGCTAAACAACAGGTAGCAGATGAACCAGCCAACCCGTTAAAGGATGAGAAACTGATCTGGGACAGGATTACTAAAGAAATTCCTGAAGCACCCAAAATCATACGTTTTAAAAAATGGTACTCAACTGCAGCTGCGGCAGCCGCTGTTATTTTTGTTTCGTTTGGTACCTGGTTTTTTATAAGGCTGCATCAACCTGTTAAGCAACTGGCTCAACAGTCTTATATCAAAAATGATATTTTACCGGGTGGCAACAAAGCCATTCTTATGCTTGCTAACGGAAAGCAAATTACGCTAACCGGTGCCCGGAACGGTACCCTCGCTGTACAGGGAGGTGTAGCAGTTAATAAAACAGCAGACGGAAGGATTGTTTACAATTCATCAAAGCAAACTGCCTCTGAGGGCACCGCAAAACTTGCTTATAACACAATGATTACTCCACGTGGCGGGCAATATTGGGTTGTTTTGCCCGATGGCAGTAAAGTCTTATTAAATGCCGCTTCTTCGTTAACCTATCCAACAACTTTTAGCGGTAATGAACGTAAGGTTGAGCTTATTGGTGAGGCTTATTTTGAGGTGGCACATAACGCCGCCAAACCTTTTAAGGTTTACAGCAAATCGCAGGTAGTTGAGGTGCTGGGTACGCACTTTAATATCAATACTTATGATGATGAACCTGATGTTAGAACGACCCTGCTTGAAGGGAAAGTAAAAGTAACATCCGTGGTTAAAAACCAGGTCAGAATTTTAAAACCGGGTCAGCAGGCTGCGCTCAATCCTCTTTCTTTTAATGTAAATGATGTTGATGTGGAGGAAGCAACAGCCTGGAAAAACGGGATTTTTATATTTGAAAGTAATGATATACAGCAAATCATGCGCATGGTTTCGAGATGGTATGATGTGGATGTAATATATAAAGGAAATCTGCCCACTGATAAATTTACCGGATCTGTATCCAGGTTCAGTAATGTTTCTCAAGTATTAAATACGCTTCAACTAACCCGGAAAGTTAGGTTCAAAATAGAAGATAAAAAAATAACCGTATCAGAATAAACTTAAATAAGCTATTAATAACCAGAATAATTACCTAAAAACCGAGAAGAAATATGAAGAGAAGATTACGAACGTAGCCGCAAAAATGGGTTCCAAAAAAAACGTGAAAGTGTACCACCACTTTCACGTCAAAAATTTGAGTTAACCCATTAATCTGTCCGCCTGTCTGGCGCATAGAAAAAATTATTGGTCAATAAATCTTGTTTTAACCCAAACTATTCAAAAGTATGAAAATATCTGCTTTTAACATAGGTATGCCTCAACTGTGCATACCCAAAAAGTTATTATTGGTTGTGAAAATAACTACACTTGTTCTTTTAGTTGCTATAATGCAAGTCAGCGCTTCGTCCTATGCGCAAAGGATAAATCTTTCTGAAACTAATGTGTCATTAAAAAAGCTGTTTAAAGAAATCAGGAAGCAAAGCGGCTACAATTTCATTTATACCGAAAGTATGATGAAAGGTGCCAAATCGGTTGATATACATGTTAGTAACGCCGCCATTGTTGATATCCTTGATAAGGTGTTTCATGATCAGCCACTGTCATATACGATAAGTAATAACACCATAGTAATCAAAGAAAAAGAGAGCGCTGTTTCGGATAATATCTTATCCTTCATTCCGATAACCGTTACAGGTACTGTTAAAGATGAAAAAGGCGAACCTTTGCCGGGTGTTACTGTAGTTGCAGAGGGATCTTCTAACGCCGTATCAACAGATAGCAACGGTAAATACACTATTAAGGCCGATAGTAAGCAAACCCTGGTGTTTTCTTTTGTTGGGTATAAAACGGTAAAACGAATTATCAACAATGAGTCGGTGATAGATATTTCGTTGGAGCCCTTATCAAAGGATTTGTCAGAAGTAGTTGTAGTAGGTTATGGTACTCAAAAAAAGGTGAATTTAACCGGAGCTGTAGCCAGTGTTGGTGCCGATAAGCTGGAAAGCAGGCCGATTACAAATCTTGGTGATGGTCTAAACGGATTGATCCCCAATTTAAACGTCAATCTGAACAACGGGCAGCCAGGCACTGGTGCCAGTTACAACGTACGGGGATATACATCAATTAGCGGGAGCCCTAATCCGTTAATATTAGTTGATGGAGTACAGCGCGATCCAAACCTGATTGACCCCAATGACGTAGCAAGTGTAACTGTATTGAAGGATGCGGCTTCGGCAGCAATTTATGGAGGCAGGGCCGCTTTTGGTGTGGTTTTGATAACTACAAAAAATGCCAAAAAGGGGGCTATGCAAATCTCTTATTCCGGCTCGTACACAACATCAAGGCCAACAAAAATTCCCGATTACATTAATTCGAAAGATTATCTGAATATGTTTAACGCCGCCCAGCGGTCGGGTGCGCAAAGTGGCGGTTATACATCAAATGATCCTTTTACAGCGCAGGACTCTACCATGATCATGGCGTATTTTAATGATCCGGCACATAATCCTTCGGCATATGTTGACCCGGGCAATCCTCAGCGCTACCGTTACGTGGGCAACACCAATTGGATCAAGGTTTTGTATCCGGGCTGGGCACCTCAGCAGCAGCATTATTTATCAGTATCAGGCGGCGAAGGAAAAACCACATATTCGGCTAATATGGGTTACTTTACCCAGGATGGCCTGGAAAAAGTGGCCAACCAGGTATATAAACGTTATACCCCAAGCTTAAAAATCGTATCTGAGGTTGCAAAATGGTTAACGTTTAACTTTAATATGTCAATGACGCATACGGATAATAACCAAAGCGCGTATACCAATCAAAGCAACCAGGGCGGTGCCTGGATTCCCAATGACTTAAGGCCTTTGATGCCTGTTTACAATCCCGACGGAAATTATTCGGGTCAGGGAAATTACACCAATCCCGTAGCAGTAATAAAACAAAATGGCAGGGATATTAACTCCGAAAATGATTTTTGGACTACCGGTCGAATTATACTAACACCGGTAAAGCACCTCACTGTAACATCAGATTATACCTGGAATAGCTATACGGCTTTTGATAGGGAACAGGTAATACCTTTTAACGAATATGGTGTTAACGGTGCATTTTTAAATATCTTCCCACATACCAATCCTTCAAGGGTATCAGAATACAGGCATAACGATAATTACAATGCCTTTAACGCTTACGCTACTTATGAAAATACTTTCGGCACAAAAAATTACTTCAAAGCACTTGCCGGATATAATCAGGAGTATTTTCACTATGTGTTAAGTAACGCGACGGCCAGGAACCTGATAGATCCAACACTACCGGCCATAGGCACAAATAACGACCCTAAACCAACTGTAGGCGGCGCGGAAACACAATCAGCTTTGATAGGTTCGTTTTTTAGGTTAAACTATATCTATGATAAAAAATACCTGCTGGAGGTAAACGGCAGATATGACGGTACATCCCGTTTTCCGGCGGACCATCGTTATGCTTTCTCTCCATCGGTTTCAGCAGGCTGGAACGTAGCCGAAGAGGGTTTTATGGATGGGCTTAAAACTACTATCAATGAATTAAAATTAAGGGCCTCTTATGGTCAGCTGCCCAACCAACAGGGATCAAGCGGGGTATCTTCGTCAGCACAGTATCCTTACATAGCTACGCAAAATACCGGTACAGTAGGTTACTTATTCAATAACCAACCTGGTGTAACTGTAAACGCACCAGGATTGATAAGCACTAATCTTACCTGGGAAAAAGTGCAAACAAAAAACATTGGGTTAGATTACGCTTTGTTAAACAGCAGACTGAGCGGAAGCTTTGATTACTTTATTACCGACACCAAAAATATGCTGGTTGCCGGGCAGCAATTACCAGGGGTTTTAGGTACGGGAGCGCCATTAAGAAACGCCGCCGACCTAAGGACAAAAGGATGGGAATTGAGTATAAGCTGGAAAGACAGGGTGTTCAATAATCAGTTGTTTTACAGCGCGACCCTGGGCCTTTCCGATTCCAGGAGCACCATAACCAGGTATGACCTTAACCCAACATTAAGCATAGGAGACTATTACCCCGGCCAAAAACTTGGAAACATATGGGGCTTTGTAAGTGATGGTTTTTATAAAACCGATGCTGATGCGGCAAAGGTTGATAATAGTGCACTTGCGGGCTATACCTGGCTTGCCGGCGATATAAAATATGCAGACCTAAATCATGACGGGAAAATTAGTTATGGCAATAATACCGTAACTAATCCGGGCGATCAAAAAATCATAGGCAATACCACGCCACGTTACAGGTTTGGGCTTAATTTAAACCTTGCTTTCAAAAACTTTGATTTTGCCGCTTTTTTCCAAGGTGTTTTAAAAGCAGATTTTGTTCCTAATGACTATGTTTTTTATGGATTTAAAGGCAACGAATGGAACATTCCATATGCATATGCTACTGATTACTGGACACCTCAAAACCCCAATGCTTATTTCGCGCGCCCGAGGTTTAATGGTTCGGGAAACCAGCAAACACAAACCATGTACCTGCAAAATGCTGCATATTGCCGTATAAAGCAGCTAACACTGGGTTATTCTCTTCCGTTGCCGCTTATCAGCAAAATAAGCTTACATAAGGTGCGTGTATATGTTACCGGGGCTAACCTGTTTACCATAACATCTATGTTTAAAGGATATGACCCCGAGATTGTGAGCAATGGCGGCAATTTTGGCACCTATCCTATTAATAAATCGGTATCGTTTGGCTTGCAGGCCACTTTATAAACCCTCAATCATTAAATAAGATGAAAAATAAGCATATTATATTCATGGTATTTTTTGCGGTGATTGCATTGGCATCATGCAAAAAGGATAGTTTCCTGAACCGTTATCCGTTAAGCGACATCAGCCCGGAAAACTTCTTCAAAAATGAAACAGATTTACAGATTTATTGCAATCAGTATTATGCTACATTGCCTGTTCAAAACTTTGTGAATGCCGACGATAATTCTGATGATAAAGCAAACGCTTCAATCAACACGTTTCTTGCCGGGACATCAACGGTACCTACAACCGGCGGAGGCTGGGATTTTAGTTTTATCCGTACCTGTAATTTTTTCCTGGCTAATTATTCAAAAGCGGCCATTGGTGATGATGTCAAGAATATTTACGTAGGTGAAACACTGTTTTTCAGGGCGAATGATTTTTGGGGTAAAGTAAAAACATTTGGCGATGTGCCTTATATCAATAAATATATCGTTGACACCTCCAAAAGTGTTTTATATGGAACTCGTATGCCTCACAAACAGGTAATGGATTCTGTTTTAAAAGACCTGAATTTTGCAGTTGCTCATCTTCCTGAAGAAGCATCGGATGGTCGCTTAAATAAATATATGGCGCTGGCGTTAAAGGCGAGAGTGTGTTTATGGGAAGGAACATACCGTAAGTATTTCGGCGTAGGCGACGAAACGGTTTACCTGCAGCAGGCAACCGATGCTGCAGAGCAACTCATGAATTCGAAGAAGTTTAATATTTACAGTGCGGGAAATCCTCAAAGTGATTATTATAACCTTTTTATACAGGACGAATTGCAGGGCAATCCGGAAGCAATTATGCCAATGCGTTACATCACAACGGTATTGACCAATAATTTCGACAGACAGTTAGGTGAGGCTGGCGACGGTTATACCAAGGATTTTGTTCGCTCATTTTTATGTACCGATGGTAAACCCACTTCGCTTAGTTCGCTTTATAAAGGTGATGATACGCCTGATAATGAAGCAACAAACCGGGATCCCCGGTATAAACAACAGATTGCCACCAGGGGCTTTGATTTCTTAAACGGAGATCTTATTACCCTGCCCCGAATAGGCACTTCAGTTACCTCAACGGGGTATCAGCCTATAAAAGGCCGTTCGTCAAGTTTGGCTGCATGGAATGCAGGGCAATCAACATTTGATGTATTTATTTTCAGGTACGCCGAAACCCTGTTGATAGAAGCTGAAGCCAAGGCTGAATTAGGCCTGTGTACACAAACCGTATTGGATAATACGATCAACAAGTTGCGCGACAGAGTAGGGATGCCGCACATGATCATTACCAGTCTGGTTAAAGATCCTAAATCAGATTTTCCGGCCCTGCCGGTGCTGATAGACGAGATCAGACGGGAAAGAAGGATTGAACTGGGGGCGGAAGGCTTCCGTTTTGATGACCTTCACCGCTGGCACGCAGGTACAGTGATCAATAATCCAGAAACGGTGCTGGGTATGAAACTCACACCTGCCCTCAGGACGCAGTACCCGGCAGACCAGGTTAGCAACATTGTTGTTGATGGAAATTATTACATCAAAGTTTACCCAAGTGTTACCCGTACATGGAACGATAAATTATATCTGAACCCATTACCAATACAGGAGTTAACCTTGAATCCTAATTTGAAACAAAATCCGGGATGGTAATGCCGGCATTCCGGTTACCGGCAAAATAAAGCCTGTTTACCCACAACCTATACCCAAAACGGGTAAGGTTGTGGGTATGAAACAAGCTAATTGAAATTCTAAGCAGGGTGTTTCATTAACCTCGGTGTGTTGCTATGCCCTCGGCAGCGTCAAAATCAATATTTAGGACCAAGGGCCTTTATTATTTGCTACATCGGTGCCCTGATACATATAAGCAGGGTGCCCATTCAATTATTATATCATTATTCAAAATGAACTTTAAAAAGTTACTGACGTTATGTGTCGTTTTAGCCAGTTTTAAAATAACCTACGGTCAGACGCCCGATTGGGAGAATGAGCAGGTTTTTGGTATTAATAAAGAGGCTACACATGTAACTTACGTTCCGTATGCCAGTACCGGACAGGCCTTGAGGGACGTTGCCAATACATCCCCCTGGTATTTTAGTCTTGACGGGCAGTGGAAATTTAACTGGGTTAAGCAGCCATCAGAAAGGCCGGTCAATTTTTATCAATCAGGCTTTGATGATGCTACCTGGAAATCCATCACAGTACCTGGTAATATGGAAATGCAGGGGTACGGAACTCCTATTTATACCAATATTACCTACCCGTTTAAAACAAATCCGCCAAAAGTAATGAACCCCGCGCCGGCTGATTGGACGGTAAGCAAGGAGCCTAATCCTATAGGATCATACCGGCGCAATTTTGATATGCCAGCCAATTGGGATGGAAGGGAGGTCTTTATACATTTTAACGGAGTACAAAGCGCCTTTTATATTTGGGTAAACGGACAAAAAGTGGGCTACAGCGAAAACAGTATGAGCCCTGCCGAATTTAACATTACCAAGTACGTAAAGCCGGGCAAAAATCTGGTGGCTGTTGAGGTGTATAAATACAGCGATGGAAGCTACCTCGAAGATCAGGACATGTTCCGTTTCAGTGGGATCTTCAGGAGTGTATTCGTTTATGCTGCAGCGAAACTGCACCTGCGCGATTACTTTATACAGTCGGACCTGTCAGCAGATTTTACTTCCGCAAAATTTTCAGTAAAAGCGGCTTTACATAATTATGGAACAAAAACGGCAGCAGGCAACCTGGAGGTTGCTATCTATCAGCCTGACGGCACATTATTAAATTCCTCAACTTTTATTAAGCAGGATATTACCGCCCTTACTACCGGGGGCGAAAAAAGGTATCAATTGCAGGGATTGGTAGATAAGCCCCTGCTTTGGTCGGCAGAAGAACCGAACCTGTATAAAGTAGTATTTACACTTAAAAATAAAAAGGGGGAAATACTTGAGGTCATGGCATCCGAATTTGGTTTTCGTAAAGTGGAAATAAAGGACAGCCGTCTGTTTGTGAATGGTAACCCGATATTACTTAAAGGTGTAAACCGCCACGAAGTACATCCCAAATACGGTAAAACAATACCCATGGCTACTATGATCCGCGATATTGAATTGATGAAGCAGTATAACATCAATACGGTACGCACTTGTCACTATCCGAACGATCCGGCCTGGTATAAACTCTGTGATGAATATGGTTTGTACGTTATTGACGAAGCCAATCTCGAAACACATGGTATGGGAGATGAGCTTACTAAAAATCCCAGCTGGAAACCAGCCTATGTTGATCGTGAAACGCGACTGGTAGAACGGGACAAAAATCATCCCTCGGTAATCATCTGGTCAATGGGGAATGAATCGTGGAGAGGAGAGAATTTTGTGGACGGTCGGGCAGCCATACTGGCACTTGACCAATCGCGTCCTATTCATTATGAGGGACAAAACGATGTGGCCGATATCGAGTCAAGTATGTATCCTTCCATCGGTGATTTAACTAAGGAAGGGGAAAAAGAATCACCCAAACCATTTTTTATGTGCGAATATGCCCATGCCATGGGTAACGCTATAGGCGACCTTAAAGAGTACTGGGAAACCATAGAATCGCACAAGCGCTTAATAGGCGGCTGTATCTGGGAATGGGTTGACCAGGGCGTGAATAAAACCATCCCGGGCGATACTTCTGGAAAAACCTTTTTTGCCTATGGCGGCGATTTTGGTGATAAACCCAATGACAGCACTTTTAGCATCAAAGGCCTGGTTACATCCGACAGGCAAATAAAGCCCGAAATAGAAGAAGTAAAAAAGATCTATCAATATATAAGTATCAAGGCCGGGGATCTGTTAAAGGGCAGTGTGAGCATTATAAATAAAAATGCTTTTATTAACTTAAACCGATTTGACCTTACCTGGACTTTAGCCGCAGATGGCAAAGTGATCCAATCGGGTATATTACCCGCTTTGAATCTCCCCGGAGGGCAAACAGCAGTCATTGATATCCCTTACCAAAAGCCAACGTTGCTTGCAGGTGCGCAATATTGGCTAACTGTATCTTTTAAGCTTCATGAGGATAATTTATGGGCTAAAAAAGGGCATGTTGTGGCATGGCAGCAAATGGCTGTGCCTTATGAAAAAACGGAAGAAGGTACTGTAATCAGTACACCTTCGTTGCCGGACTTAGCAATAACGGAGAGCGGTCACAGCCTTAGTATTAAAGGTAAGGCATTTGCCTTGGAATTTGATAAACAAGCAGGTACTATATCATCCCTGGTTTATACAGATAAAACTATTATTAGCAATGCGCAAAACGGCCCTATGTTTAACCTTTACCGCGCACGGATGGATAACGACCGTACACGGGAACGAGGCCCTTATATTGAATGGATGAAAGCAGGTTATGACAGCTTGCAATACTCCCTTAAAAGTTTTGCGGTTAACAAAATTGATAATAAGCATGTGCAAATAACTACGGTTACAGATGCCATAACGCGGTCGGGGTTTAAGGTGTCCACAACCATAACTTATACTGTTTTTGGTAATGGATTTATCAATGTAGATGCAAAGTTTAATCCTGGAAAAAATGATCTGGATATACCCCGGCTTGGCTTGAGGTTGTTCTTAAATCAAGGTTTGGAACATGTGGAATGGTATGGCCGCGGTCCGCATGAAAACTATTCGGACCGCAAAGAATCGGCAGGTTTGGGACAGTATCAAAAAACAGTAGCCGAAATGCTTGAACCCTATGAACGGCCTCAGGGAATGGGGAACCGTGAAGATGTGCACTGGCTAAAAGTTACAGATGAGGAAAATGCAGGTATAATGATAGTTGCTGATGGGAAACTAAATTTCACTGTACTTCACTATACCGACCAGGACCTGCAAACGGCAGATCATTTATATAAATTAAAACCACGCAGAGAAACTGTGCTAAGCCTGGATTATAAGCAATTGGGTATAGGCAATGCCAGTTGTGGTCCCATACCGCTACCTGAATATTATATTCCGACCGTACCTGCAGGCATTTCTTTTAGTATCAGACCTTATACACCAATTGAAGGAAATGCTGATGAATATGCCAGAGGCATGATAAAATTATAACAATACATTATTTCAATTTCTTAACTACCAATCATATGAATTTAAAACAAGTAATTACTCAAATAAAAAAGCAAATTGGATTGATTGCAATAGCCTGCATTTTAATGCCTGCTGTAGCTCATGCGCAAACTGCGCCGATTCCGGTTGGCCCTGTGCCCAATTCAAGACAAATTGAATGGTATCACCGCGAAATAATTGCTTTCTTTCATTTCGGGATGAATACGTTTGCGAACGTTAACGAAGGCGACGGCAGCGCAAGCCCTCAATTATTTAACCCTACAGCATTAAACTGTAACCAGTGGACAGGTGTACTTAAGGGCGCCGGAATTAAAACAGCTATTTTTGTTGCCAAGCATGCCGATGGTTTTTGTAACTGGCCAACGGCCCATACTAATTATTCGGTAAAAAACAGCCCCTGGAAAGATGGTAAGGGCGATGTTGTAAGGGAATTTACCGATGCATGTAAAGCAGCCGGAATAAAAGCAGCAATCTATTTGGGGCCGCATGACAGGCACGATTCAAGATATGGGACACCTGATTACAGCGACTATTATGCAAATCAACTATCGGAATTACTACGAAACTATGGCCCCATTTGGGAAATATGGTGGGATGGGGCAGGTGCCGATCAAATTAAGTCAGCTTTTTATGATCGTTGGGCCGATACGGTGCGAAAACTACAACCCAACTGTGTTGTTTTTGGAACCAAAAATTCATATCGCTATGCCGACTGCCGCTGGATGGGCAATGAATCGGGATTATCAGGAGACCCATGTTGGTCAACCATCAACCCGGTTTCTATTCTGGAAGAAGCAGCGCATATTACGCAATTAAACCATGGAGAACTCGATGGCACGGCCTATGTACCGGCCGAGGTAGATGTTTCCATTCGCCCAAGCTGGTTTTATCATGAAGAAGAAGATGCACATGTTAAAAGCGTTGCCGCTTTATGGGACCTTTATTTTAATTCCGTTGGTCACAATAGCGTGCTGTTATTAAATTTTCCGCCTGATAAGAGGGGATTGATTCCTGCCATTGATTCATTAAGGGCCGATAGCTTACGCCGTTTAATTGACGGTACATTTAAAAACAATTTGGCGGCAGGTGCAACTATCAAATCGCTTCATCCGCGCGGAGGCAAATATAAACCGGTTAATATGGTTGATAATAATGAAAGCACTTATTATGCTACAAGTGATAATGCTACTTCAGATACCATAACTTTTAGCCTTGGCAAAAAAAAGACTTTTGACGTACTAATGTTACAGGAGGTTATCGAATTGGGACACCGTACAACAGGTTGGTCTGTAGATTACTCATCTGATGGAAAGAACTGGACGCCTATTCCGGAAGCAACCGGAAAACAAACCATAGGTTATAAATGGCTTGTTAAATTTAAGCCGGTAACAGCTTCAAAAGTCAGATTGAAAATTATCTCCGGTAAAGCTTGCTTAGCAATTCATACTTTTGGTATTTATAAGCAGCCATCAATACGGTGACGAATTGCGGAATAAACAACTGAACAATAGCCTATTCGTGCGATTGTTCAGTTGTTTATTTCAAAATGATACTCGGCAATCTAAGATTCCTTATAATGGCAATTTTTCCAATATTACCTGAAAAATTACACAAACGAGCGTGACACTTGATATTCGTTGTAGACGTTATCAATCCATCTTCCAAATATGGTTTTCCAAGTTATCGTTAGTGGCTTTTTGATCACTGCTTCTTTACTTTCTGGTTCAATTAAAAAATGCTTAAACTTTGATCTTCTCGATATAGCGATCTGATTCTCTGAACGATAAACGTTACTCAGGATAAAGCCGTGGTGTGTCTTCGATCCTGCAAAATTATCAGGTTGTTACGTCCAAAGGAAAATAAATAAGGCGAATACTATTTAGAATTTGCTGTCTATTAGAGGCCGATAACACCTGTTTGTTGATGAACGCAAGTGATAGATATCCATGTACCAGAGACCAACAGGTATAAAACTTTATTCGTGATGTCAATTGATCTGGGTTACCGTTCGCAATGTTGTTTGCCTCCATCAAGAGACTTACCAGCACCTCAAGTTCTTCCAGGGGAAGCTTAAAAGGTATATTTATGCCAACATCAGCTGATAAAAAGTCTGGTAGCTCACAGCAAAATCATAATAAGCCAGCCACATCGTTTCAATTATCCCGTTCGCGTGTGCATGTCGTCCTTTCACCGCTTTCAGGCAGGCAACAAGCTTAAAAACTCCGATTCTAACGACTGAGGCCAGCAACTTTTCCTTACTTGGAAAATAGATATAAATAATGGCGGCAGAGCAGTTCATGGTTCCCGCCAGTTTACGCATGCTAAATCCCTCCCAGCCTTCTTTATGCAATATATCGAAAGATCGCTCAAGAATTTGACCTGTATTTGCGACAGCGCTTTTTTTAGTCATTACAATGATTTAGATCATTCAGTTAATCAATCCTGATTTATAATCCCGGCATCTGCTCTTTAACGGAGGCGTAGGATCTTGTACAATGATGGTTTTATAATGATGCTTTTCATCTTTTAGATGGGTTATTGAAAGGTGAGATTCACAATGTGTACTACAATAACCTTTCCGATATTAGAGGGGGGGTGGTATGTAATATATTGATAGTGAATTGATTGACGTGAAAAAGAGGAAGGCCAAGCGTAGAAAGTTACCGCCCGAGGCTGTAGATAACAGAATTGCTAAAGCTATAACTGAGCAGGATAGAATAAAAGAAGCTGAATTATTAGAGCTGATTGCTCAAATTATTGTCAATGCAACCTTGAGAGAATTGTATGGGGAAGAGAAGGAATAAACCAGTCTAAATTGGGCGGTTTTATATTTGGTGTGATGTGGAAATGGTCTTAAAATATCGTTTAATTAATTGATAGTTAGTTTGTTGTGGGTTTGTTTGTGCCGAATTAGCCTGTCGAACACCATTAGTGTTGTATGGTGTATTGCATTGATTGTCA
Source organism: Mucilaginibacter sp. Mucisp73 (assembly GCF_059491465.1). Taxonomy (NCBI): domain Bacteria; kingdom Pseudomonadati; phylum Bacteroidota; class Sphingobacteriia; order Sphingobacteriales; family Sphingobacteriaceae; genus Mucilaginibacter; species Mucilaginibacter sp. Mucisp73. The sequence goes on from NZ_CP168507.1 coordinate 2,575,152, forward strand.
GTGGTTTGTGTTTGTTTTTGCAAGAATAGGGATAGTTGGAGGGATAAGATATGTAATCTGTTGATATTCAGAAGTTTGCTATTTTTCCGCAGTTGTAAAAACACCAAAATTTACTGATTTAAGTGGTTGATTATCAGTAAATTATGGTGTTCGATAGTGGAGGCGAGGGGATGTCAATCGAACCCCTTATACCATTGCTGCTATTAATTAGCGAATTGAAAATCAAATAGTTGAATTGGTTATTAAAGCATTGTAAATCGTTTCAAGGCTATAATTGACAAATAAATTCGGTTTTAATAATTTTTGCTTTGCAAATTTGCGATATAAAAAGTTCGATTGTCGAACACCGGTTCATTCTTAGTGGCTTAAATAGAATTACTTATAACATATTGATTGTTAATTATTTGATTTTTAGAAAAGAATAATAGTGGGTGTTTCGGAGATATGTTACACCCTATTCCGTGGCAAAACTTGAAGGCTTTGAACTCGAGGTAACCGATTATTTAATGAAGCCTGTTCCCTTTGATCGTTTTGTGAAAGCTGCAGAAAAAGCGCTGGCTAAGGTGAGCGGTGTTGAAAAGCTATTGATCATCAATCTGATTTGATCTATATCAAGCATAACCAACGTTATGAAAAAGTGCCTGTAGCAGATATCCTTTATATTGAATCGATGCTCACTAATTTCGGTTTCGAAATGCGTGGAAAGTATTATTGAATGCTTGACCTTTCATTTTATGCAAAGAAGCCTAGGTTATTATTTTGTCTTTAGTAGCCGGTTTGTGTCCTTATCAGGTAGCATGAAGTATTATGTTGCAAAAGCAATAGTACATTTCCATGAATGCTCAAATACTTGTCTCGTCGTGAAAGAACGCCCGTTCCCGCCTTGAAGCTAAATGCCAGGCCTCTCTATTATCATGCTGATGTCAGATTAAAAAATTAACCTGGCAATTATAAACACTGTTCAATAATTTTGATGCGTTCAGAATATTAATCAGACAATCATGAAAAAAGCATTGATCACAGGTGCAAGCGGCGGCATAGGGCTGGAAACAGCCAGGCGACTGGCTTCCCAAAACTATCAGGTAACACTGGTTGCCCGGAGCGATGAAAAATTAAATAAGGCAGTAAAAAGTTTAGCTGGCGCAGGTCACTCCGTTTTGGTTGCCGACCTGACTAATAGTGAAGACCTGCAAAAACTGGTAAGCCATTTGGCAACTGAGAAATACGATGTGCTGATCAACAATGCGGGTGCCGGTATTTACGGGAAATTTATTGAGATTCCATTGGATGAGCAGCTGGCAATTATGCAGCTTAATATGAATGCCATAGTAGCCCTGTCTTATGCGTTTTTACAAAATGCCAGACCAGGGGATGCTTTGGTAAATGTTGGTTCCATGCTTGCACATTCTTCCCTGCCGGGCGGCTCGGTTTATGCAGCTACCAAAAGTTTTGTGGCCAATTTTTCGGAGTCCTTGTGGTACGAGTTTAAGAAAAAAGGGATTTTCGTAATGGGTTTTAACCCAGGTGCCGCAAACTCCGACTTTCATTCAAACGCCGGTGGACATGTCAGCGATTTTCCCAAATTTGTGATGTCTTCTGTTGAGGATGTCGCCGAAGAACTGGTTAAAGCTTTGGAAAAGAGGCGGAAGCCAAGAGTTGTACAGGGTTGGAAAAACAGGTTCATGTTGTTTGGATTCAAGTTATTGAACCGGAAAGCATCTGTAAATATCATGGGACAGATCAGTCCCGGGATGAAAAACTAAACGTTGGACCCTGGTGCGATTTCGCCACCCGGCCGACACTATTATATTTGTATCTTATTATTAATAAAAATGAGCATAGCAGAACGAAAACTAGAAGAGAAGCAGGAAATGCATAAACGCATCTTAAATGGTGCGCGTAAGATATTCCTTGAAAAAGGCTATGAACAAACCAGCATGCGCAATATTGCCAATGAGATCAACTACAGCCCCGGCTCGCTTTATTTTTACTTTAAAGATAAGAGTGAGATTTTTCAGGAACTGCATAAGGAAGGATTTCAATTACTGCTCAGCCAGTTCAAAGTTTTAGACAAGGTGGGTGACCCTTTTGAGCGCCTGAAAGCGATGGGCCGCATCGTCATCCAATTTGCACAGGAAAACAAGGATTATTATAACCTGATGTTCCTGGTGGACGAACCGGCAAAAATGTCGGAAGATGAGAGTGCCTTTCAGATAGCGCAGGAGGCGATTGACCGTCTGGCGGCTGTGATCAAAGACTGCCAGCAAAAGGGAAGATTCAAGGATCTGGATACAGAAGATCTCACCTTTATGATCCTTTCTGCCATGCATGGTATTTGCGCTCTTTTTTGCAAAGACCGCACAGCAAGTTTTGTAGGCAAAACGAATGAAGAATTAATGGAGAGCGGTTACGAGTGTTTCGTTGCACTGCTTGAAAAAGGATAACCCTTTTTTTTGACCATGGATTGAACAATGTTTAAATTTAAAACGATGATTAATAATGAAAATTAGAAGTAAAAAAAAATATGGTTTTTTCCTGTTGGCAGCGGCTTTGTTGGCCTCCCCATCAGTAAAAGCCCAAAGCAAGCTGGATGACTATATTCGGGACGGACTTGCATCCAACCAGAGCATCAAACAACAAAACTTTGTGCTCGAGAAAAATGTCTATGCGCTTAAAGAAGCCAAAAGCATGTTCGGCCCGGACGTAACCTTTTCAACCACCTACACAAAAGCCGATGGCGGGCGTACGATAGACTTTCCGACCGGCGACTTGTTTAACGGAGTTTATTCCACGCTGAACAAACTGACCGGCAGCAACGCCTTTCCGCAACTGCAAAACCAACACATTCTCCTCAACCCGGATAATTTTTATGATGCAAAGTTTCGCACCAGCCTCCCTATTCTAAACGCAGAGCTGATTTATAATAAGCGGATCAAAGCACAACAGGTAGACCTGCAGAAAACAGAAGTATTGCTTTATAAACGCGAACTGGTTAAAGAGATCAAAACGGCTTATTATAATTACTCGAAAGCCGTTTATGCTACCGGGATCTATGAATCCTCGCTCCGGCTAGTGGAAGAGGGGCAAAGGATCAATACCAAGCTGTATGACAACAGCAAGGTAAACCGGACTGTTGTGCTGAGAAGCCAGAACGAAGTGTCCAGGATCAATGCAGCCCTCACCGGGGCGAAGAAAACCGCGGAATCGGCCCGCTACTATTTTAACTTCCTGATCAATCGCCCGCTAACGGATAGCATCCTTTTGGATGATATTACCACGCTGCCCGCAAGGGAACAATTGTTGGGGAATAGCGTTAGCGGCAGGGAAGAATTATCCAAGCTCAGGATCGCTAAAGACATTAACGGCAACCTGAACGGGCTGGCCAAATCTTATATCATCCCCAAGCTGGGCACCTTTATCGACCTGGGATCGCAGGCGTTCGACTGGAAGTTCAATAGCCAAAGTCGCTATTACTTGTTAGGCGTTTCCCTGGAATGGAACCTGTTTTCCTCCGGGAAAAATAGTTACCGGGTAAAACAAACGATTGCAGACCGCGAGGCTTTAGCATCACAAACCGATTATGTACAGCAGCAACTGCTTACCGAGCTCAAAGTTCGCCAGGCCGCCATGCAAAGCGCTATCGCGCAATATGAGGCCGCGCAATCCCAGTTGAAGACCAGCCAAACCTACTATAATGATATGGTGAAGCTATACAAGCAGGGAATGGCTATCTATATCGAACTGCTGGATGCCCAAAACCAGTGGATAGATGCACAACTTAATGCGAACATCGCCCTTTACGACACCTGGATAGCCTATACGGCCATCGAACGGGCTAACGCCAGTTTCACTATTCAATAAACTAAAACATCATGAAAAATCACGAAGGGTTCCCCAATACCTTAAAAAAACGTACAACAATGAAAAACATACAATTACTCAGCATCGTAATAGCAACCATATTCCTGCTAACTTCCTGCAAACCAAAACACCAGGAAGGAAATGCATTGGGTGAGCCGGACATTATCCCGGTTAAAACAGCTTCGGTTTCCGTATTAGGAGTCCCCGACCACATCAGTGCAACCGGGCTGGTGAGCACTGAAGACGAAGCCAAATATGCCTTCAAGATAGGCGGTGTGATCAACCGCATCTTCGTGCAGGAAGGCCAGTTCTTCAAAAAAGGCCAGTTGCTGGCTACGCTCAATTCAACCGAGATTTCAGCAGGGCTGGCACAGTCAAGCCTTGGTGTGGAGAAGGCACAGCGCGATTATAGCCGTGCCGTTAATCTTTACAAAGACAGTGTATATACCCTGGAGCAATTACAAAACACCAAAACTGCACTTGACGTTGCGCAAAAAGCCCGGGAAGCGGTGGCCTTTAATGATCGCTATTCCAAAATATATGCTGCGTCCGATGGCTTTGTGAGCAAGAAGATCGCGAATGAAGGCGAAGTGATTGCCGAAGGGATGCCGGTGCTGCTCATCAACTCTACCGAGCAACACAACAGTTATTCACTAAAGGTTGGGGTTACGGACCGCGAGTGGGCCATCATTAAGCCGGGACAGACAGCCAAAGTGACGCTCGATGGATACGTTGGGCAACAGTTTGATGCTGTGGTATTTCGCAAATCGCAGGCCGCGGATCGTGAGCTTGGCTCATTCCAGGTAGAGCTGAAGCTGAATTTAAATGGCATAAAACCTGCAGTTGGCATGTTTGGCAAAGCAGAAATAGCCACCCATCAGGATGAAAGTGTGATGGTGATCCCTTACGGCTCACTGGTGGAAGCCGACGGTAATAAAGGTTTTGTGTTCACTACCGTTAGCGCGACCCGTGTAAAAAGAGTGCCGGTTACCATCCTGAAGTTCGATAACGACAATGTGTACCTGAAGGATAAACTGGATGGCATAGACCAGATCGTGGTTTCCAACAGCGCCTACCTCAACGAACAGTCCATTATTAAAATCATCAAGTAAGCTACAGTTATGAAAATCACAAATTTCGCAGTAAAGAACTACCAGTTCACGCTGATCATATTTTTGCTTATCGCTGTAGTCGGCGTCTTAACGCTGTTTACCATGCCGCGGTCGGAAGATCCGACCACGCATCCGCCCCAATACGTCATTACGGTCATTTATCCCGGTACCAGTCCGAAGGATATGGAAGAGCAGGTGGTAAAACCCATCGAAAATAAGATCTATGGACTGGAAAATATTGAAAAGATATTGACGACAGTTGAAGACGGTGTGGCGGTTATACAGCCGAAATTTAAATATGGCGTAGATGTAGATAATAAGTACCAGGAAATCTCCACGGAGATCAATGCTTTGAAAAACAGCGAGCTTCCTAAAGATATTTACCTGATCAAAACGGAAAAAGTTTCTTCTTCGGATGTAAAGATATTGCAGGTTGCCCTGGTATCAGACAATGCTTCCGGTAAATTACTACGAGACAAAGCTGACATGCTTAAAACACGTTTGGAAAAGATCACCAACCTGAAGGATGTCAAATATTTCGGCATGCCGGAGCAGGAGATCCGTATCGACATGCAGCTGGATAAACTGGCCCAGTTAAAAATACCGCTCAATGTAGTGACAGGCAGTTTGCAAAGCGAGGCAGCAGATATCCCCGGGGGCGGCATCAACCTGGACAGCAAGATATTCAACGTAAAAACCAGCGGCAAGTTCAAAAATGTAGATGATGTTGCCAATACTGTTATTTATAATGCTAACGGAAAGATCATATACCTGAAAGATGTAGCCGATGTGAGCTACAAGGACGGTATTGTTGATCACATTACCCGCCTGAACGGGCACCGTTGTGTATTGGTTACGGCCGGGATGAAAGACAACGTGAATATCGCCAGCGTGCAGCAGGAGTTTTTACCGGTACTGGATGAATTCGGCAAAACACTGCCCGAGAATATCAGGCTTGTTAAAAACTTCGATCAGGCCAATATGGTATCTGAGCGTTTGGGGCATCTGGGATTCGACTTTGGATTGGCGATACTGTTAGTGGTGATTACGCTATTGCCATTAGGCTTCAGAGCATCTCTTATCGTGATGATCTCTATACCGCTTTCTTTGGCGCTGGGTCTCATCGCCCTGAATTTATTCGGGTTTTCCTTAAATCAGCTCAGTATCGTAGGGCTTGTTGTGGCCCTGGGCCTGCTGGTGGATGACAGTATCGTTGTGGTAGAGAACATTGAGCGGTGGCTCCGCGAGGGGCATTCCCGTATGGATGCTATCCTGAAAGGTACGCAACAGATCGGGATAGCGGTTGTAGGCTGTACGGCTACATTGGTTATTGCCTTCCTGCCGCTTGCCTTTTTGCCGGATATGCCCGGTGAGTTTATGCGCAGCCTGCCGATGGCCGTGATGACCAGTGTATTGGCATCTATGATTGTTGCCTTAACACTTGTTCCTTTTCTGGGGAGCAGGATGCTCAAAACCCACACACATGGCGGGGGAAACTTCTTTTTAAAGCACCTGCAACGTTTCCTGACCAGGTCTTATGCCCGTGTGATGCCGCTTGCCTTAAAATGGCCTAAAGCCACCATCGGGATCTCATTGGCCTTAAGCGGATTTGCTTTTTTCCTGTTCACACTAACCGGGTTCAAGCTTTTTCCGACCTCTGAAAAGCCAATGTTCCTGATCAATATCAAACTGCCCCTGCAGGCCGATATTCCCGAAAGCGACCGGGTGACCAGGCTGGTAGAAGGTGAACTGAAGAAACACAAGGAGATCGTTTACTATACCTCTAACGTGGGCAAAGGCAATCCACAGATCTATTACAATGTACACCAGCAGGACGTAAAGCCTGATTTTGCCCAGGTATTCGTACAACTGGACGATGAGGCAAGTCCAAAATCGAAAACAGATCTGATCAAACAACTCAGACAGAAATTTATAGACTTTCCTTATGCGCGGATCGAAGTAAAAGATCTTGATCAGGGAACACCCATTGAAGCTAATATTGTAGTCAGAGTATTTGGCGAGAATCAGGACACTTTACGGGCGCTTTCCTTTAAAGTGGAGGAGGTCCTGAGAAAAAATCCGGGCACGTTTTATGTCAATAACGAGTTGAACACTTATAAAACAGACGTTAAAATAAAAATTGACAAAGAGAAGGCCCGCACCTTAGGTGTGCTTACCAGCGATGTGGATAAAGTGGTAAGGATGGCCGTGGCCGGATTAACCGTTGGCGACTATATTGATGACCGGGGCGATTCGCGCAACGTTGTCATCACACTTCCAAGAAACAAGTTCTCAAACCTGGATGCTTTGAAAAACTTGTATGTAAACAACATACAGGGCACCCCGGTACTGGTTGACCAGATCGCTACCATTTCGTTTGAAACATCCCCTACGGCCATCAATCATTTTAACAAATCGCGATTTGCAAAGGTGACTTCCCTGACCAAAGAGCATGTTTTGGCCAATGACATCCTGAAAGAGGTTGTTCCCGAACTGAATAAATTGAAAATGCCGCCAGGCTATTATTACAAACTATCCGGCGAAGCAGAATCTGAAGGCGATGCTTTGGGCGGCAACTTTCTGTCTGTGATCATCCTGAGCACATTTCTTTTCATCGGCGTGCTGCTGTTACAATTCAAAACATTTAAAGGGATCATTATCGTACTGTCGATCATACCATTAGGCATACTTGGTGGTGTGGTAATGTTACTGATGACAGGCAACCCAATGTCAATGGTATCCATCATCGGTTTTATAGGTCTTTCAGGCATACAGGTCAAAAACTCACTTTTGCTGGTTGATTTTACCAATCAACTACGTCTAGAAGGACACAGCATTGATGAGGCCATCAATTTGGCCGGCGAAACCCGTTTTCTTCCGGTGGTGTTGACTTCGATCACCGCCATTTTCGGCTTACTTCCGATTGCGTTGAATCCTAATCCTTTGATAGCACCATTGGCTATTGTATTAATTGGAGGACTGATCAGTTCTACCATACTGTCTAGGATCGTAACGCCGGTGATGTATAAATTGATTCCGCCACATTTGGAAAGCGACGGGGAACAATAAAAGTACAATCTGAAATGAAAAAAATATCAAGACGGGAACTGATAAAACAAGGGGGACTTGTTTTATCAGTTTTAACTTTACCTATTCCATTAACATCATTTTTAAATTTTAACGATATGAAAGATAACAAAAATTTTGACGTAATCATAGTTGGGGGAAGCTATGCAGGACTTTCGGCAGCAATGGCCCTGGGACGATCATTAAGAAATGTTTTAATTATCGACAGCGGTTTGCCCTGCAACCGGCAAACACCCCATTCACATAACTTTCTTACACAAGACGGAGAAAAACCAGGCGTTATTGGGGAAAAAGCTAAAGCACAGGTGTTGGAATACGACACTATAAAATTCATAACTGACCTTGCCGTTAATGCAACAAAAACCGATAATGGCTTTGAGGTTTCAACGCAATCAGGAAAAATATTTTCGGCTAGAAAACTTGTTTTTGCAACAGGATTAAAAGATAAAATGCTAAGCATTAAGGGATTTTCTGAATGTTGGGGAATTACGGTACTCCATTGTCCCTATTGTCATGGATATGAAGTAAAGAATGAAAAAACAGGAATTTTCGCAAATGGATATGGTGCATTTCACTTGTCCCGACTTATTAATAACTGGACAAAGGATTTAACGATATTTACCAATGGGAAATCGGAACTGACACAAGAGCAAACCGATGAAATCAAAAGACACAATATCTCCATAGTTGAGAAGGAGATTGCCTCGTTGAAACATACAGGCGGAGTAGTTGAAGAAATAATTTTTTCAGACAGTTCAACTTTTAAATTAGATGTCATTTATTCAAGACCTCCTTTTGAACAACATTGTAAAATTCCCGAATTATTGGGCTGTGAGTTGACAGAACAGGGCCTTATCAAAGTAGATACATTTCAGAAAACAACGGTGGATAACATATTCGCTTGTGGAGACAGTACCAATCCTCTTCGTTCTGTACCATATGCTGTATCGACAGGGAGTAATACAGGAGTATTTTTAAATAACGCCCTGGTAGAAGAAGATTTTTTAAAATGACAACAAATAAAATCGAAGATTCTGTTGGCCAGAACTTTTGGGAACAATTGTGGCAAAAAAATGAAACAGGTTGGGATATCGGCCAAGCTTCACCCGCCATTACTCAATACATGGGCCAGTATACGAATAAAAACAAGGCCATTCTTATTCCTGGTTGCGGAAATGCCCATGAAGCCGAATTCTTAGTTGCAACTGGTTTTACAAATATCACATTAATAGATATCGCACCAAAAGCCGTTGAAACCTTAAAAGAAAAGTTTTCCGACATACCTCAGGTAAAAATTTTATGCGAAGACTTTTTTGAGCATGTAGGAAATTATGATCTGATCATTGAACAAACATTTTTTAGTGCCATTCCACCAACCAGACGAGAGGAGTATGCAAAAAAAATGTACTCAATACTCAATCCGAAAGGTAAAATAATTGGTGTGTTGTTTAACTGGAGATTATGATGAATGAGACCACACCATTTCGGCGCAAGCTGACCCACTGTTTCGGGGCAAACTGACCATGGTATTTCGGGGCAAACTGACCCACCAAAACGCATAGCAAATGCTGTAGAAGCAACCATCTTTTGAGGGCAAAAGACCCGTTCTAAGATGGCCAATTTGACAATCAGCATGAGTAAGATTAGAAAGATTTTAAGGATGAACAGCCAGGGTCGCAGCACGCGATTTATAGCTGCCCAGATTGAATCATCCCGGAATACCGTAAGAAAGTACCTGGCGGTCCTTAAGAAGAGCGGCTTTACCTTTGAAGAAGTTAATAACCTGAATGATAAGGAACTGGAAGACCTTTTCGGCAAGACCAGGGAAAACAACCAGCCAAGCAGCCGTATGCAATCCATGCTGCGCTGCTTTCCACACGTCGATAAAGAGCTCAAAAAGACTGGCATGAACCGGCAGCTCCTGTGGGAAGCTTATATCAAAGAGTTTCCCGACGGCTATAAGTATACCCAGTTTTGCACGTATTACAACCAATGGAAGACCAGGGTCAACCCGACCATGCACATGGATCACAAGGCCGGGGACAAGCTATACGTCGATTTTGCGGGTGAAAAGATGAACTATACGGACAAGGAAACCGGTGAAGTCATTGAAGTAGAAGTCTTTGTAGCAATCCTTGGTGCCAGCCAGCTCACCTACGTAGAGGCTGTTATGAGCCAGCAAAAGGAAGACTTTATCGCGGCCTGCGAGAATACTTTGCACTTTATCGGCGGCGTTCCTGCCGCCATTGTACCGGATAACCTGAAAGCGGCTGTAACCAAAAGCAGCCGCTATGAACCAACCCTTAACGAAACGTTTGAGGACTTCGCCGACCATTATGGGACTACCATATTACCAGCGCGGGCGTACCGCCCGCGTGACAAGGCATTAGTAGAAGGCGCCGTTAAGATCATTTATACCAAGGTATACGCCCCTTTAAACAAGCATATCTATCATTCTTTATCAGAACTCAATACGGCGATCCGGCAAGCTCTGGAAGTTCATAACAGCCAGTTGCTCAAGGGGCGCAATTACAGCAGGAAACTACAGTTTGAAGAGATCGAGCGCCAGACCCTGGCACCGCTGCCGGTATTGCGTTACCAGTTCAAAAAGCACTTCTATGCCAGGGTGATCAAAAACGGCCATGTCAATCTCGGCCCTGATAAGCACTATTACAGTGTGCCTTACCGCTTTATTGGCAAGCGGGTTAAGCTGTTATATTCCCGTACCATTGTAGAGATCTACTCCAATTATGAGCGTATCGCTTTGCACCCGCGCGAAAAGAACCCCTATGGTTATACGACCGACAAAGAACACATGGCCAGTGCCCACCGCTTCAAAAGCGACTGGACGCCAGATATGTTCCTCAATTGGGCGGCCTCCATCCACGAGGATGTCAGGTTATATATCCTTCAGATACTGGAGCGTAAACAACACCCCGAACAGGCTTACAAGTCCTGCCTGGGAGTACTTGGCTTTGCAAAAAAAGCAGGGAACGACCGGTTAATAATGGCCTGTCAGCGAGGGCTCAGTTATGGCCTTTATAGCTATAAAACGATACAAACCATATTGGAAAACAAGATGGACAACTATGAGGAAAGCATATTTGCCGATGAGCTGCCCATGCCTGATCATGGTAATATCCGGGGAAAAGACTATTACAAATAACCATTTAAAACAACAATAACATGAACACAAGCACCTTAGACAAACTGCGGAAGATGAAGTTCTTCGGCATGTTCCATGCCTTTAAAAGCAGCATGGAAACCGGTAAAACAAACGATTACACGGCAGATGAACTGCTGGCCCACCTGGTAGATGCAGAATGGGACGACCGGCAGAACAGGCGTATTGAACGCACCATCCTATATGCCCGGTTCCGCTATAAAGCTTCAATTGAAGATGTTCACTATCATGCTGACCGAAGTATTGACCGCAACCAGATCATGCGCCTGGCGGATTGTACGTTTGTTGACCGCTTCGAGAACCTGCTGATCACCGGGAGTACAGGTATCGGTAAAAGCTATATTGCTTCTGCTGTGGGCTACCAGGCCTGTGTATTGGGCTACCGGGTATTGTACACCAGTACGCCCAAACTATTTGCCAAGCTCAAGATGGCCAAGGCCGACGGCTCCTATATGAAAGAGCTGGCTAAGATCGAACGCCAGCAACTGCTCATACTCGACGACTTTGGTATCCAGCCATTTGATGCACAAAATAGGGCGGCACTAATGGAGATCATTGAAGACAGGCACGGAAAGACCTCGCTGATCATTACTTCGCAGCTGCCGGTCAGTAAATGGTTTGAGGTGATCGGTGAAAAAACGATTGCTGATGCTATCCTGGACCGGATCGTTCATGATGCACACCGTATCGAGCTAAAGGGAGAATCTATGAGAAGAAAACGTAACGTAGAACCGGAAAACAGCCACTAATGAAATTACCTTTTAAATAACTATTTTTGTACGTGCTTTTATAGCATTTGCTGCAACCCAAAAGTCAGCTAACCCCTGGGTCAATTTGGCCCGAAATAGGGTGGTCACTATCTCCATAATATACAGTCAGTGATCTGGTAGCTGTACCAGGGCGCCATGGTGAACAGGAAACGGCCATCCTGCCCCCAGTTATTTTCCTTAAAGGCTTTATAGGCCAGGCCGATCGAGGCCCCGCCTCCAAAGGAATGTCCCATGAAACCTACTTTCCTGGTATCAATGATGCCCGGATAGTCAGCCGCCGCTTTGGTAAAACCGGTCCATAAGGTCAGGTAACGGTGGTCTATACTGGTGTCATTGGTCGCATAAGGTACGAATACGACCACATAACCTTTTTTGGCGATAAACTCGAACAGGCCCCTGTTGTATTCCTTGCTCTCCCCGCCATAGGGGTGCGAATAGAAGATGGTCGGCCTGGGTGAGGTGATACCCGATGGATAGAATATGGTCACCATGGTGCCTGCATATTCGGTATTGGGGAAATCGATCTCCGATACGGGATACGTGCCATCAGCCCCGTAACCGGAAGCAGGACGTGAAATCGGCCCTGCCAGGTCATCACCGGCAGGGCCTGCCGGTGAGGTGCCTTCGCTCTTTGAACAGGCTGAAAGCACAATGGCCGTCAGGCTCAACTTAAATAACATCGTTTTCATTTTTTTTTCTTCTTTTATAGATGATTTAATAGGGAGTTGTTCAGAATTACCGGTTTTTCCTCTTTTCTTTTAGTTGTGCCTTCATCTCCTCCTTAAAATCCTGATATTGCTTGTACTGCTCAGAGGTGAAAACTTTTTTAAGCTCCGATTCCTTTTCTTTTTGTAACGACCTGAGCTGTTTGAACTTCGACAGTTTGCTGTTATCGCTTTTCAGTATCGGCTCATTCTTTAGTGCATATTTCAGGTTAAGGGCTTCAACCTGGCTAGCCTGCATGGAATCAAGCCCCAGCTTACTTTTCATCATTTCCGTCTGGAATTTTGCCCTTTCCTGCGGGGTTTTATCCTGCATTGCCGAAGCACTCTGTGCCATAGCCAGCTGGCCCAGCAGCATAAATAACAGGGTCAATGCCACGGCTATGCCCTTTGGAGTGTTATTACTTTTCATATTTGTTGAATTTGTTTTTTTGGGATGTTTAGATACTGAATATTATTGTCACTGACAGGTTCGGGATGATCGTTTGTATGGTTAACGCCGGACGACCACGACGCCTCTGCGTGCTGCCGGACGTACCACGGTGACTACGGGACGCACAATAACGGCAGGCCGTATCCTTCTTACCGGACGGCTTACAATAACGGCTCGGGCCGCAGGTGCTATTACGTGACGGATAGGTCTTCTCACGATTACGCGGGTTTGAGCGTGTGCATTGCCAATACCAATGGCAGCGAGCAAAATGATTAAAAAGGTTTTTTTCATACTGTTTTGTTTTTATGATATTTATAACTAAGACCCTGCTTTTAGCGTCTGGTTGCTACTTTTCCGGTGAATTGTCTCAATCCGGGGTTGAACTGTCCGCGGGCTTTGCCGGAATTACCTGCCTGAACAAATCGATAAAACCCTGCAAGACGAGCCTGAATGGATCGTAGCTCAGAAAACCTGTAGTCAGGCCATAGATTACTTTTTCGGTTTCCGGCTGGTAGCTGCCGAACAGCCTGTCCCAGATAATGAACACTCCCCCGAAATTCTTGTCAATATAAATGGGGTTACTACCATGGTGTACGCGGTGTGACGAGGGCGTATCCATTACTTTTTCAATGGGGCCAAGCCGGCCGATAGCTTCGGTATGGAGCAGGAATTGGTAGGCCAGGTTAAGCGTATAGGAGATCACGATAAAATCAGGCGGCATGCCCAGCAGGGCAGCAGGGATAAAAAACAGGGGACTGATGATCGCAGAGAACCAGTTAAGCCGGTAAGCAGCTGTCAGGTTCATCTGCATGGCAGAGTGATGGACCATATGAAAAGCCCATAAAGGTTTCCAAAGGTGCGATGCCCGGTGGAACCAGTAATAAATAAAATCAGCCGTGATAAAGGTGAGCAGGAACACCCATCCTGTGAGGGGCAACCTGAATGGAGAAAGGCTGGCAAAAAAGCCAAGCACGGTTAATTGGTAACCGGCAAACAGGTATTTGGAAAACTGGAAGCCTGCAAAAACTGCCAGGTTGGAAACCGTCTCCTTAACATGGTAAACGCCTTTGTCTTTTTTCCAGCTCCAAATAATTTCGACAGTAATCAGTACCAGCAGGAACAGCAGTATGTAAATTCGGTAAGGGCCAATCGGATGTCTCATTTTGTTAGTTTTTATAGTGTGCTTCAGGTAATGCTCACCTGTGTTTTAATGACACTATAAAATTGGCTAAGAAAATGCGGAGAGGCCCGGGAAATTCCGGTGAAGCTGTCAAAGCAGCGGGCGAAGTGTTTAACTGTTCATCCAGCTTTTAAATTCGGGAACACGCGCTTTACTGATAAGCACCCGTTCGGTAGGTTCGGGGGTAATTTTGATAGAAAGGCGGCCGTTAAAGTAAAAATTGACCTCGGCTATAGCATCGCGGTTAATGATGAACTGGCGGTTAGCGCGAAAAAACTGTTGCGGGTCAAGCTGTTGTTCCAGTTGTTCCAGCGTAAATTCAATGATGTACTGGCGGGCATCGGTGGTTTGGGTGTAAACGATCTCGTCAGCGGTATAAAACCAGGCTATTTTGGTCGTTTCAACCGGGATAAGTTTTTCGCGAAAATGGATAAGGAACGATTTTTTATAGGGACGTGTAAGGCGGCCAATCTGTTCAAGCAAGGTTGCTATAGCTAACGATGGGATATTTGCTGTTTTCGATGAAAAGAAACTGTGGTACTTTTGCAGCGCACGGGTTATTTCCTGTTCATCAAAGGGTTTCAGGATATAATCAATACCGTTGTTTTTAAAGGCAGGAAGGGCGTAATCATTATAGGCAGTTGCAAAAATCACCGGTTTAGTGATGAGGGCCTGCTTGAAGATATCAAATGATACGCCATCGGCCAGGCGGATATCCATAAATACAAGATCATAGCAGTCGTGGTTTTCGCTAAACCACCTTACACTTTCGCTGACAGATGGTAATATTACAACTATATCGATGTCAGCGTCAATCGCACTCAGTAAACGGGCAAGGTTACGGGCCGTTGCGGCCTCATCTTCAATAATTACTACACGTGGCGAAGTCATGCTTTTAACGGTAATTTAATAATAAACTGGTTTGCGGTTTTAATGATTTCAATTTCCTGCCCCGCCATGATCCTGAAACGTTCATTCAGATTAGCCAGCCCAATGCCGGTACAGTTATCGGCCGAAGAGACCTCCTGCAAATTATTACTGACAACCAGCAGAGCACTTTCCGCATAAATGCGAACTGTTAGCGGGCTACGAATAGTAGCGGCATTATGTTTGACAGCGTTTTCAAGCAGGGGTTGCAATGACAAATGCGGGAGCTGACGCACAAGTAAAGCCTGGTCAATGTCGATCTCCAGCTTAAAGGCATCCTCCAGTCGCATGGTGATCAGTTGCGCGAACGAGCGGATCATGTCCAATTCCTCTTGCAGGCTCACCAGGTTTGTTTTGGCTTTAACGAGCGAGTAGCGAAAAACGTTGGATAGCTCTTTGACATAGCGCTGCGCCAGGGCCGGGTTTTCTCCGATCACACCCGAAAGACTGCTGAGCGCATTAAACAGGAAATGCGGGTTCATCTGTTCCTTAAGCAGCTCCAGTTCAGCCGAGGTATAGGCATTTTTTAATTGTTGATGCTCGGTCTCTTTGGTTTTGGCTGCACGCAACAGCAGTATGATTTTGATCATGATGCCGGAAAGGATGGTGCTGAGTGTAAACCGCGCCAGGTAACCACCCAGGATACCTCCCGGCAAAAGCTTTACACCAAAGGACAGACGCTGAATAAACGTACCTGATACAATACCGGTTAATATAGTTATAAGATTATATAATAAATAAATACCATATTGTTTTTGCTCCCGGGCTACAGAAAAAAAAGTCCGGTTTTTCAGGTTGAGATAAAACAAAGTAAGGCAGAATAGGAGGTTATACAATACCTGGAAAGCCCACTCGGCAAGATCAAAGTGCCAGTACTGGGCAAGGATACCGTTTCCCCGTAAAGCAAGCAGCTTCGGCGAATTCGTTAGCAGGACGATCAGGGTAGCGCTGTACCAGCAAATACGTTTTTCGGTTTGATCCATCACGTAAAGCTAATTTAATATTTATAAAGGAATTTCATTTTACCGGGTGAGGCTGAAATATCAGCGGATGAAATATTAGTCAGCAGGTTTTAAGTTCGACCTGATCATTTTCGACCTGATCACTCAACGTTTCAAACTCAAGTTATAGATACATATCACAGAGAGGTATTTGACCAGTTAAGCATATAGTAAAAATTGCAGATGGCTGGCTTTGAAAAGAACGGGCAACCGGTAATGTATAATTTCACTTTCGAAGAAATCATCGAATTACAGGCGCTTGATATGCCAAGGGGACCGGAACCGGCCGACCACACTGTTTTTTACTATGCCAGCAAACTTGAGGCGATTGTTTTGTCCGGGGATAATAAACTCGGAAATATTGCGAATCCCGGGATCTTAAAGCTTTTGGTATCATATGGCTATTCGATCAACTTGTAGAAACGAAATTAATCGATAAACCTTTGGCAACGGCTAAACTTAAAAAGCTCATGGGGTTTGCACATAAGCGACATCATAAAGCGCGTTAATGAGGCGTTTCGGTGGATGTACTTTTGTCCAATAGGCTCCTTTCGCACTAAAGTGCAAATGCAGGCAGTTCAAGAGATCAGGGGTGTAGCCTATGTAAGCTTATCATTACGCACTACAGCGTATTGATTTTAAAAGAACTGCAAACAGTCAATAGTTAAAGTAGCCATATAGATGTCGGCTTTTAACTCCTCCAAATTTTTAATAAATTCGATATTGGTCTTTTGGATCTCTGATGAATAACAAAGTAATAATATTGACTAAAGCACAGGTACGAAAGATCGTACTACATGCTGCGGGGGTTGCGCGAAAAGCGCAGTTTGGTACGGGGATCGACGCTGTTTATAGCGTGATCGATCATTTGGGTTTTGTTCAACTGGATACGAATTTCGTCGTGGAGCGGGCTCATCACCAGGTCATGTTCGCGCGTATTCCTGATTATGAAACGCAATGGCTGGCAGAACTCGTTGAAGAAGGACTGGTCTTCGAGTATTTCACCTCCGATGCAGGCTATCTCCCCATGCATGATTTTAGATATTCTTTGCCGGTCAAGGAAAGTTTTGCAAATAACGGAAAGCCCCTAACCCCGGCGGAGTCCCGTTTGATGAGGAGCGTACTGGACCGGGTGGAAAGAGAGGGTTCGCTGACCGTGGGCGATTTTGATGACGACCGTGTTGAAGCGAGTACCGGCTGGTGGGACTGGCGCCCGGCTAAGGTAGCGCTCGAAAGACTTTATTTTGAAGGTAAGCTTATGGTTGTGCGCGGCAAGAACTTTAAAAAAACGTATGACCTGCCGCTAAACCTGGTTCCCGCAGAAACGGATCAGACGGTACCCTCTGCTGAAGAATTTGCCCGGTATATCATCCGCCGTACACTGGGAGGACTTGGAGTGGCTTACGCGAAAGAGATCGCCTGGCGGGCGCGTCGCGTAAAGGGCAACGTGGTTAAAAAGGTATTGGAGGAAATGGTGGTGAACGGCGAGTTAAGAAACGTCATCGTAGATGGATTGAAGACCGCTCCCCTCTATATGTTGAGCGACCAGCCTACTGACATAGAAATAGCAGGCGATGTTTTCATTCTTTCTCCCTTCGATATTCTGAATGTCTTTCGTCATCGTTTAAAGGACTTTTTTGATTTTGATTACCAGATTGAATGTTTCGTTCCTGCACCTAAACGCAAATATGGTTATTTCTCCTTACCGGTACTGGCCGGTGACACTTTTATTGCCCGGATGGATGCCAAAGCCGACCGGAAACAAAAAATACTGATCGTTCATAACCTGCATTTTGAAGACGTGAGTCTGAACGACGAGATCATCGGGAAATTTGTGGGGGCATTGAAAGCTTTTGTCCTGTTCAACCAGTGCCGGGATATCAGATTCGTTAGAACGAACAACGACGCATGCATGGATATTATCAGGCAAATGCTTTCGGAGTAATGTCTCTTTTTACCTGATTGATTTGTTGCAACCCGGATCAGGCTTGATCGAGGTTGGTCTCTATAGTTTGTGTCGTTCGGGGTACTGCGCGGAGACCCTCCTTCGGATCAGTATTCCGGTATTTCGGCAGATGGTTTACTGATTTAGCTTATATTCTTTCATTGCATCTGGCTATGACAATTTTATTGTAAAAAGGTTCTCAGGGATCGGTAGTACTTTTTGGGGTTAAAAAGGCATTCTTCAATTTAACGGCAGCAGGTACAAGCTCCGGTATGTTGTTCGATTCGCAAAGTCCTGTGTAGTAGATTAATGTCTTTCCGGCTAAGCTGTCGTTGATGAATTGCTTCAGCGAAACGGAACGTGCAACAACCGTCTCTTTTTCATTGCTGCGTATTAGTCCGTCGCTGTCTTTATATAATTTCCCCAGAAATCTTCAAATTCATCGTGCTGGGCGTCTGTGCCCGTCAGGCGTAAATAACTGAACTGTCCCAGCGCGTTGCGACAGCTTTTTAGTAACCGTCCCCAACGGCACGTCGGTGCCGGCATTCGCCGTTCACTATCTGTAACACGAAGGTCTGTTCAGCGCTGATGCAGCCGAGGATCGGCAGTTATACTGGGCGAAACTTATGACCCGCCGGGGGTATTTAAGTAAAAAAATGGTCATCGTATCATATTAATTTTAATAATGGTTAAGCTTTTTTTCGATATCATATTCGAAGCGGAAGATTCATCCTTTAAATCGCCGTTCGCGGCCAGGAGAGCGTGTTGCCACGCGGGCATCGAGATCATAATATTAATAACAAACCATTAATTTACTATGATGCCTATACGTGCTGTATGCGCTCATTTTGCTGTAATTCCGTATCTTGGGGCATGGAATTTCGTTTCGCTGAACCAAACGATTTAAAGGCGCTGGCTGCTATTCGCGGGACGGATGATCATTCTGAAAGCCATTGGTTTAACCGGATTTCCGGTTATTACCACGGTACACACAGTCCACAACAGGCGTTAACCCCGCGTGTTATTATCATTGCTACTGACGATTTCAGGGTTATTGGATTTGTAGCCGGGCATTTAACCCGCCGTTATGACTGCGATGGAGAACTGCAATGGATTGACACTATATCTGACTACCGGGGAATGGGCATTGCCACAAGTTTATTTCAGCTTTTGAAAAACTGGTTTATAGAACAAGGTGCAAAACGCATTTGTGTCAATTGCAGTTCGGACAACCTGGTTGCTTTAAATTTTTATAAGAAAAATGGTGCCGTTCCACTGAATGATTACTGGCTCGCCTGGGAAGATATTGGACAGGGATTATAGATGATTCAACTTATTTTACTTACGACAACAACGCCCGTCTATCGCCGATAAGCATTTGTAAAATCATCTTTTAAAGATTGCAGATCTCTTAGGTCTGCATAAACTGCTTCAATTGCCTTGCCTGTATATCCTTCCGGGTCACGGTTATTGCTTTCACATTAAGTGTGCCCTCATTTACAAGGCATTTACAATACCCTTGCCTTGTGAGCCTGTTGCTCCAACTACTATGATTGCATGCTTATTCATCTGTTTGTTTTATGATGTAAAATTGCCGCAACAGCAGGCCCCGGAACGATGAGGAATGATAAAAAAAGAGGCTGTCGGGGATAGGCTCTCTTTTTGTTTGGCAAAACCGCAGTTGAGCGAAGGAATGCTTTAAAATTCAGTATGAACCTGCAATTCTTTACGATGCCGGGAAAACGTATAGAATCGCAGCGATCAACGAGCCTGTGATAAATTAAATATAGGGTTGCCCGCTTACTTTTTTCCGGTTCCCAATGTTAACCATAAACACTCCGCATCCATGAAGTCTCCGGCCTCATTAGTTTTTTTGCTATGAAACCTTGTTGTATGCCCGTTTATAATCTTCCCGCACTGAAATTTAGCATAGGCAGACCAAACCTAAAGGCTTTCAGCGAGTACTTTTCTCCATTCGTTCAGTTCGGGTAAGCCCGGCTTGCGCTTGCCAAATAACTGCATGATCATTTCCCCGTTTTTATCATAAAGTTCAAGAGAATTGATATCACCGTCGGAAGATGGTTTTACAACATGCCAGACAGCAGCTATGGCATCCTGGCGCAGGTGCAGGTTAAATTCAGGATCCAGCACGTTAAACCATGTTTCCATTTCAACCAGTTTGGTGATTGTACCGGTATGAATTTGTATACAGCCATTATTGCCTGCAAATACCATAACGGGTACTTGTTGCCCCGAACAGTTTTGCATAACCTTTTTAAAGCTATGCATGTCTGTTTGCCGGGCAAAACCTTTTGGTGCAAGGCGTAAAGCTTGTGTACGGCTCAGGCCAAAACGCTTAAGTAAGCCAAAAAACTCATGGGTGTCCTGCATGGTTTCCCAGGCCTGGTGGAAAGCAGGAAGGTCAATTTCTTCGTCTGATTTTTCGGATTTAACAAGTGCATCGGCCGGTAACACCGTTACAGCTTCCTGCTCCGCTTTTCGAAACCTGGTTACCAGGTCATTATAATTCTCCATATTACTTTTTTCAGTAAGATAGATCTTATGCAGGGCTACACCACTACCGTCAAAAAACTGCAGGCTTTTATGCCCGTTATCTTCTACCGCAAAGCCAAGTTTCCACTGGTTCATGAATAAGCGCAGGTCGATATCGGCACCCAATACCAGTCCCGCATTCGGCGTAAACGAAACTTTGGTATAAATTCCCTTGTGCTCATGAACGCAATAATCATTACGGGTAAGCGCCATAACATATCCCAATGAGGGTATTTCTTTTAAAATGTCTTCAAATGTGTCATCCAGCATAACGGTGCTTTCTCCGAGGCTTGTCATTAGTAACTCGGCTTCGCTAACCTGCAGGGCAGCAGCAATATCGCGGATACGTTTCTTTGGATTTTGGGCTTTAAATGCCAGGAATTGTTCTTTTAAGCTAATGGTTTCCATATTTTATGTAGTAATAGTTTTTAAATTGATTTCAAGTATCTGGTGTGTTATATTTTTAGGCATAATAAGTTGTTGAAGCGTATGCGGATTTGTAAATACATCTGCTTCTGTTTCAAATACATCATAAATGCTTTTCGTATTCAGTATTTCTGACGGGGCGCCATGGTACCATTTGCGGCCTTTTTTGAGCATGAGGATGTTGTGGGCATATTGAGCGGCCAGATTAATATCGTGCAATATGGCAATTACCATAAATCCCTTTTTTGCCAGCATTGCGGCCAGCGCCAGCGTTTGCTGCTGGTATTGAATATCCATGCCGGATACCGGTTCGTCAAGTAACAGCAAGGCTTCCGGTGTATCCCATATCTGAGCAAGTACCCTTGCCAGGTGAACACGTTGCTGCTCGCCGCCGGACAGGGTTAAAAATGACCGTTCTGCCAGGTGACTTATTCCGGTAACAGCCATAACTTCGTTAATGATATCACTGTCGTGCAGGGAAGGCTGGTTGCGGTAGTGGGGGTAACGTCCCATTTGTACCACTTCAAGCACATGAAAGTCCAGGTTAATAATGTTTTGCTGGTTCATCATGGCCCGTTTCAACGCCAATTCTTTTGCCGGATAACCGCTCAGTAATTTGCCGGATAAATAAACTGCACCGGCAGAAGGTTTTTTTTCTCCGCTGAGCAGGCGCATCAGGGATGACTTTCCTGCGCCATTTGCTCCCAGTACGATCAGGATCTCACCGGGATGAACAGCAAATGATACGTCTTTTACCAGGACGCGTTTTCCGGCCATGAAGGTTATGTTTTCAACAGTCAGCATTTTATCGGATAATTTTCTTTTTATCTTTTATCAAAATGTAGAGGAATACGGGCGTGCCCAGTAAAGCGGTAATTACACCTATAGGTAACTCGACCGGAGCAACCAGTTTGCGGGCAATCATATCTGCCAGCGTAAGTATTATTGCACCCATCAGCGCTGATGCAGGCAGTACGCGGCGATTGTCTACCCCAAATAGCAGCCTTACCATATGCGGCACCAGCAAGCCAACAAAACTTATAATGCCCGAAACAGCTACAGAAGCGCCCACGGCTATTGTAGCAAGGATAACCACCCATCGCTTTGTCCTGCCAACCGGAAGCCCAAGCTGCCGGGCCTGGGTTTCGCCCAGTGCAAACGCGTTGAGTGTTTTTCCCATCATCGGTAAAAATGCCAGTGGAATGAGTATGAACGGTAAAAGACATAAAACAATTTGCCAGGTGGCGCCGCCCAGGCTGCCCAGTAACCAGAATGTTATATTACGCAACTGCTGTTCATTGGCCATGTAGGTAACCAGGCCGGTAAGTGCCCCCGCAAGCGCGTTGATAGCTATACCCGCCAGTAGCATGGTGGCCACATCAGGGCTGCCATCGTTCCGGGAGATCTGGTAAACCGCAAAAGTTGCGACACCTGCACCCAGGAATGAGCCGAAGGCCAGGAAGTAATAACCAAACAAATTGCCCAACCCTGCAAACAGCGAAACCTCTGCAGCGATGATCAGCACTGCAAACAGGGAGGCCCCTGATGAGATACCGATCAGCCCCGGCTCGGCAAGCGGGTTGCGAAAGACGCCTTGTATCGCTGCCCCCGAAATTCCTAATGCTGAACCGATAAGTAAACCCATAATTACCCGCGGCATCCGTACAATCATGAGTACGGTTTCATAATGCTTATCTGCAGCACGGTTTGAAAATAATCCTGTTTTTTGAGCCAATATCAGCAACACGTCCCGAACCGGAATTTTCATAGCTCCCATACTTAACGAAAAAACAGCGGTCAAAAATACACCGGTTCCCAGTAGTATATAAATCAGGCCTTTCTTCATTGCAGATGTTTATTCAGCCGGGTCACGGCCTGATCAAGACGTACGCTAAAGTTGGTGAGCAATCCGGCGTCCATTTGAACAATGCGTTTATTTTTACCGGCTGTAGTCCCCGCTACGCCGGGCATTTTTAAAACGGCATCTTCGCCACCGAGACTGCTAAGTCCAAAATCAAACATCAATATCACATCCGGGTTAGCTTCTATCAGGGCTTCGGTAGTATAAGGTTTAAAATTGTCAAAGCCCTGTGCCGCGTTTTTGCCGCCGGCGAGCGTGATAACGGCATCAATATTGGTATGTTGCCCTGCAACAAGCATAACGCCTGTACCCCGGGCGTAAATGAATAGTACTTTGGGTAGCTTGTTTGTCCTTTTTATTGTGGCAACGGCCTTGGCTATCCTGGCCTGTGTTTGTCTTGCCAACACTTCGCCTTTCTGCGGTACCTGGAGGGCGGCGGCTACCGCCTTAATAAATGATACAGCGCCGCCGGCAGAATATTCCTGTTTTATAGTAATTAATTTAATGCCGGCAGCTGTTAACTGATACGCTATTTCCTTAGAAACACTGCCTTCGGGGGCAAGTACAAGATCCGGATTAAAAGAAATCAGGCCTTCGGCAGATACTGAACGGTTTTTACTCACTTTTGGCAGGCTATTAACATATGCGGGGTAAATACTGGTTATATCAACAGCTACTATACTTTTGCCTAAACCGAGGGCATCCACCGTTTCCGTTAATGCACCGCTGAGCGTAATTATTCGCTTAGGTACAGGGGCAGCGAAAGTTTGAATGCTAAACCCAAGCAGCAGGATAAGGAATATGCCTTTTAGTATTCCCGCTGTTTGAAAGTGGGAATGATATTGTTCGTTTTTTTTCATTGATGTGGAATATTTTATTTTTCAGGATCAATACCGGCGTAGTGGAAGCTATAATAACCACCCGGCCCATCAGCACCATTTTTATAGTAGCTGTCAATAACCAGTTTAAAATATTTTCCGGCGGCGGTGTGAATCAGAATGACCCTGCCGGTAATCGGATTGATGATATGGGTATCCATATTGTAGGTGTACCAGCCGTTACCGCTGCCCCAGGGAATAGCTTGCTTACCTTTTTTGTACCCCGCGGCAGGTGCTGCTGCCACCTTATCAAATGAAATATTTGCAATTACCTGGCCCCCGGCCGAATTCTGGACAATGATACCGGTATGCTGAAAGGAGATATCCCAACCTGTTTGGGCGGTATCAGCTTCATTTACCTGGGCGCCTTTCTCCAGATTAAAGTAGGCGACCTTATCGGATGCATTTAAATTCCCGACTTTTTTTACCGTCAATTCCTGGGAAACCCCCTGGTAAACAGGTGAAAATAAACAGATGAATAGTAGTCTATAGCTTGTTTTTTTGTTGATTGACATATAATTAGACTCGTTAAATACAGTGTTGAATACTGCAAAGCAAGTGTTTAATTAGAATCATTCAAAATAAGAAAAAGCCGTTAACGCAATCCGGATTTAAGTAAAAGTTAAGTTGTTAATGCTGGAAAATTAATGCCTTGAAATATGCAATTATCTTATTTTCAATTGATTGTGTTTTTATTAGCGTTGCTTGTTATTTCTGTTATAGGCTTAGTTCCATCTTTTAATATAAAAAAGCGTAAAATTTTATCCTAAAAGAGTAAAAGATAATCCCGATTGCGTAAATGATTTTCCGTTTGTATAAGCGACTTTTGTTGTGTTTATTTAGACTTATTAAAAATAAGGACACGATTTATCACAATGTTCAAATTTTACCTGATGCTTATAACAACCTGTTTTGTTTCCTGGTGCTCCGCAAATCCGCTTCACAATATCCGCGGGCAAATTCTTAATGAACAGGGTGAGCCTTTAATTGCAGCAAGTATTCTTATCAAAGAGAATTTAAGGGGGACACAAACAGATACCGCAGGGCGCTTTGTAATAGACAAATTAAGTTCAGGAGAGTATACCCTTATTGTATCGGCTATAGGTTACGAAAAACGTTTTCAAAAGGTAACTATTAACAATACTCCGGTAAATATTTCTAATATCCGTTTAAAGTCGGCAGCGCAGAATTTGAAGGAAGTTAATGTATTGGGCAAGCAGGAAAGTCACGATAACCTTATCGACCTTACCAGAACCCCAATGCCCGCAACTGTAATTACCCGTAAACAAATAGAAATGATGGGGAGTCGCAGGCTTGATGAAGTACTGAAAGAACAAACTGGCCTGGCCATAATAAATGATATAGGATCAGGAGCGAGGGCTGTGGGTGTGCAGCTGCAGGGCTTTGACAGTGGCTATACCATGATCATGATTGACGGCCAACCGATGACCGGCAGGAACTCCAGTAATTTTGATCTTTCCAGGATCACGGTTGCCAATATTGAGAGGATAGAAATTATCAAGGGTGCGTCGTCATGTTTATTCGGTAGCGAGGCGCTGGCTGGGGTGGTGAATATTGTAACCCGTCAAAATATAAATCAAAGCCAGGGTCTGGCCAGTTTGCGTTACGGTAGCTTTAATACGTTGGATGCCACCCTCGAGGGTGAAACTCCATTTGCAAAGGGCAAGGGATCTGGATACCTCTCCGGCAATTATTACCGTACAGATGGTTTTAATGCTAACCCATATTTGAGTGAGGGTAAAACAGCTCCACCCTATAGCAGCTATACCATACAGGGCCGGGCTCGTTATACGCTTAGTAAAATGAATGCGCTGAATATTACCGGCAGATATGCGGTAAGAAATTCCGTTAATGATATATCCTATAACACGTCTCCAACGCGCGATGAGTTAAATGAAAAAGACCTGAATGCATCGGCCATTTTAAATACCAATTTTAACAGTGGCTTACGTGTAAAAACACAATACTACCTAACCCGGTATGCTACCGACCAAAATATTACCAGTGTTGCCCAGGGCTATGTAATACCCGCTAACAATTTTGTACAATACCTGCACCGTGGCGAGATACAGGCCGCTCAAACTTTTTGGAGTGCAATGGTGCTGACTGGCGGTGCCGGTATTCAGTATGAAACCATGAACAATAACCTGTACAGCGGGGCCAAAAGCCAGTCGACAGCATTTGTTTATGGGCAGGCCGACTGGAAGTTTTCTGAGGAATTGGGCCTCACAGGCGGGGTACGTGGCGAACATCACAGCCGTTACGGGAGCAGTCTTAACCCGAGCTTTGGTGTAAAGTATCAGCCGGTAAAAGCCTTAACCTTAAAAGCGGCCATAGCGACAGGCTTCAAGACCCCCGACTTCAGGCAGCTTTACCTCAACTTTACCAATCTGGCAGGCGGCGGATATACCGTATTGGGAACCGATGTTTTTACTGCAGAACTTCAGAAGTTACAGGATGCAGGGCAAATTTCGGCGGTGTTTGCTAATGCCGCCCGGGTGAGTACCCTTAAGCCTGAGCGCTCGGTAGCTTACAGCGCCGGTTTTACCCTGCAGTTAAGCGCCAATATAAAGGCCGATGTAAACGGGTTTTATAACGATGTGCGCAACTTTATTAATACCGATCAGGTCGCTTCAAAAAAAGGGGGGCAACAGGTATTTTCCTATTTTAATATCGACAGGGCTTTTCTTACCGGTGCCGATGTTGGCTTAAGCTGGCGTGCGGCAAAAGGTTTAAATATCTCGGCAGGCTACCAGCTACTGTATGCAAAAGATAGGGGAGTTATTGATTCCATAAAGTCCGGTACAGGAAATTACGCACAGGTTTATGACCCAAACACCAGCCAGACCCGCCGTTCAACCACTGCCGATTATTTCGGGCTTAATAACCGGTCGCGCCATATGGCCAACATTAAATTTACTTATGAGTATGAGCCTAAAGGAATCACCGGAACATTCAGGGTTAATTATCGGGGTAAATACGGTTTTCAGGAAGCTAACCGTCCCAATAACTTTCTTGATCCTTATGATACTTACGTCTCCGGCTTTTTCCTGCTCAACGCGTCTGTTCAAAAAACACTGATGGATAAGCATTTATCGGTACAGATAACTGCCGATAATTTTCTGAACTACCGCGACCAGTTGATGCCTGCCCAAAGCGGCCGCACCATTATGCTTGGCCTTAACTATCGCTTTTTTAAGAATAATAATTGATTGATATGAATTTAAAACAAACCTGTCACCCGTGCTATAACATACTGCTCATTGCCGCAATGGCAATGGCAGCATTTAGCTCCTGCACCAAAGAACAAGTAAAACCGCAATTGCAAGACGGCAGCAGTACCGTTGTTACCGACCTGCCCGGCGATATTGGGAGTACAATTAACTCCGGCTTTAAAACCTTTTATTTCAGTTTAGCCACTAATATTAAGGTTGACAGCAGCCAGAAAAAAACAGCGGCCTGGGATATTTCTTTCGCACGCGAATACAATTCTTATATAGGGATCAACAGCGGCAGCAATTCGGCCAGTTATGGTTTTGAAGGGCCTGGCCTGGGCGCGATGCTAATTGTAAACCAGGCTTATGACCAGGTAAAAGAAGCGCCCGCTGATGCTGAGTTCACTACTAATGGGGTAACAGCCGTGGGTTGGGATGCCGGTAATGGCAGCGGCTGGTATTTCTACGACCTTAAAACGCATATAGCCGTGCCCGTAAAGAACCGCACGTTTGTTTTGCGTACCGCAGCCGGTAAATACGCCAAATTAGAACTGGTGAGCATGTACAAAGGCGCCCCTGCAGTAGTGACAGACCTGAACTGGCCTTCGCCATACTTTACCTTCCGCTATTATGTGCAGCAAGATGGCAGCCGGAATTTATCAACCCAAAATTAATCAATATCAAATAATCATGCAAATAATATCCTTATTTCAAAAACGTGCTACCGGCTGCATTGCCATACTATGTTTTGTTGTACTTAGCTTTTCAGCCTGCTACAAAAAGGATGCAGTTGACCCCGACCCAACGCCTGAAACACTTTCGAGAGATGCCGACAAAGTTCCTTATTATAAGCTGCAGCGGGTAGAAAACCTGGCTGCGCAAACAGATGACCAGAACCCTACTACACCTAAAACGGAAATCCTGTTCAGTCTTGATTATAAGAAAGAACAACCGGCCACCTATGCCAAAACCAGCTTTTGGGACATATCATTAAGCGGCTTATACAACAGTTTCCTGGGTGGCAATAACAATGCTGATGCCACAAACACCGGATACCAGGGGCCGGGTAAGGGTGGGATAACCGTACTGCAAAAAACGTTTGATGAAGTAACAGCCATACCTGCTGATAATGAATTTAAAACAGGTAAAGGTTTGATAGGAACGGACGATGCCGGAGCTTTCGGACAGGGAACCGGCTGGTATCTCTATGACTTTGGCGGAACTACGGTAGGTGATGGCAGCGATACCAGGGTACACGTAGCCTACGCACTGGGGAACCCGCTTAAACTCGCCAATGGCACCACACTGCCTGCACGTACAATTATCGTAAAAACTGCTGCGGGAGATTTCGCTAAGATCAAAATGATCAGCTGTTATAAAGACGTATTTACGCCGGATAAAATGTTCACGAACACCCCGCACATGTATTTCACTTTTGAATATGTGATTGTACCTGCGGGAAGCACCAAGTTTGAAATCAAATAAAAGTAAATCAATGACAATCAGATACTTTTACCTGCTCGCACTTATATTGCTTACAGGGTTTATCTCCTGTAAAAAATCCGTCGATTACCCGCATTTAGTACAAAACAGGATTACTGAATATAAGGTGGTTAATTTACAGGACACCCTGATTTATGGCACGGTTGATAATACGGAGAATACCATTACGGTTTATGTGCCCTATTATTACGCAATGTCCGTTATACAGCCCCAAATAGCTGTGGATGCAACCGCTACGCTGATGACCGCAGAGCGCCCCGTTGATATCAATGACCAGACACAAACCTACTCGGTAAAGGGAATTGACGGCAGCATCCGGACTTATAAATTAGCGATTGTCCAGCAAAATACCCCTGATCTCACCTTAAACTGGTTCGACGGTTTACCGATGA
The DNA here is from genome assembly GCF_059491465.1 of Mucilaginibacter sp. Mucisp73. Classification (NCBI taxonomy): domain Bacteria; kingdom Pseudomonadati; phylum Bacteroidota; class Sphingobacteriia; order Sphingobacteriales; family Sphingobacteriaceae; genus Mucilaginibacter; species Mucilaginibacter sp. Mucisp73. Next base: position 2,604,223 of record NZ_CP168507.1, read on the forward strand.
CCGAGCCGGGCTCATTTATCCCTGACATAGTTGGCAATTTTCTCAGCACCAGCACGGCTACATTGAAAGTAAAACTCGTTGAGCAGATCACTAAAAAAGAATTGGTTCCGGATCTCTCCACCGCTCAGATCGGTACAGACGGATACCAGTTTGGCGATGCTTATTTCTTTAACTCAAGGATACCGGCAGATGCTGACAGTGGTCATTACGATGTGCAAATTGACTTTCTTGGCCATAGTGTGAAGCTGGCAAAACCGCTGCAGGTATATTATAACGTACCGGATATCGGTCCCTCATGGGATACCCGGACTGTAGCACAAGGCGGTACCACCACCTTTCTGGCAAATAATTATTTCATCAACCTGAGTTCTGTAACGGCCGTCATCAATGGTAAAACCTTCAATCTGCCTGTTAAAAGTTATGACAGGAAACAGGCTGTAATTACAATTCCAACAGAAGTGCCTACGGGTGACTGGGGAACGGTACAGTTCAGTTTTCAATTTGGTAAGTGGGCCCCTGTGATTACTGCAGCGCATTTAATAGTCACTAAACTTTAACTGAAACTAATTAAACAGAAAAACAAAATATTTTGACCGGTCGATGAAGCCGCGAGATATAAAAAAAACTGACTGCCGGGCAGTAGGTACACGTAATGCCCGGGTGCCAGTCAGCAATGCTAAAGCCGGATCCTGTTTCTGTAAGGCGCCAAAAGAATAATCGATCGGGGCGGAGCATCAGATTTACGTGTAGGAAACATTTATAATTTATTACAAATACCATGACTTTATTCATTAAAAACATCAGTAAATCAATCATCGCCTTAGCAGCGGTATCACTCATCTTTTCATCTTGCCAAAAGGAAAACAATAACCCATCACCATTGGCTGTACAAAACGAAAAAGCAGTGGTAAACCCAATCAATACCAGGGTAATTAACGGCAATTACGGCAATCCTGCCCTCGGCCCTGCAGCATTCGGAACCAGGTATGTAAATATTTACACCGGGGCACAGGATTCGGTTGGTACAGTTGCCTACAACCTGAGGTTTACCGGCACCAATAACGGCACTATCTCGCCAAAATCAGGATATACCTTTAAATACCTGGTAACTACGACTGCGTTAGGAAGCATTTCCGCCGCCAATTATGCAACCGCAACTACCGTAACTTCATGGGGTCAGAATACAAGTACAACATCAACTCCTAATGGATGGTGGAACTATAATTCAACAACCCACGTGGCAAGTCCGGTTACTAATATGGTATTATTTGTAAACGATGGTACCAACACTTATGCCTTTAAAGCTACTGCCATAGCCGGACAGGGAGGTGCGACCAGCAACAGGGCGGTTTATACTTTTCAGAGTGGCATTGTAAACTAATCCGCTAAAACAATTCCTTAAGGAAAGCAGTCCGGTAGCATGATCAGCTCCGGGCTGTTTTAAATTTAAAAAAATGAAAAAAATCAAACTCTTCTTTCCTGTTATCCTTTTAGGTGTAGCGATTTTTGTGGCTTCCTGCAAGAAAGAGTATCTAAAAACGCCATACCATGCTATCGAGAGCTTTACTGTCACCGATTCCGCAGGCAGCCCGCTTAAAGCAGCAATTATTGGCGACAGTATATTGCTTTACTGGCCGCCTTTTAAAAATACCCCTGCCAGTATAGCACCTAAAATTACAATTTCTGAAGGGGCTGGCATCAGCCCGGCTTCCGGGGCACCGGTTTCATTTTCAACCAGTACCGTTTACACGGTAACCGCGCAGGATGGCAGTAAAAAAACTTATAAACTTTACCCCATGATTAATCTTCCTGCGCCGGTTTTTGAAGTAGGCAGTCCTGACTTTTTGCAGATAGCCGGTTACATTATTATCAAGGGACAATATTTTGTAGCAGATACCAGCCAGACGCATTTATACCTCGTAAATGCAGGCGACAAAAAATTCTCACTGCCATTGGCCAATGATGGCTCATTTGTTTTCAATTCGACAGCGATTCTGTCACAAATTCCTGGCGACGGGACGATCGACACCGGATATTATAAACTACGTATGATAAGCGGAAAGAACACCGTAACTAAAGGTCCCATTCACATAGCCGCACCCAATATTTACGATGTTTTTAAAGGCTTTGTTTTTAATGAGGAAGGAAAAACGCTGAAGGCGGGTGACCAATTGAGTATCAGCTACAGCACTGTTGCCGCGTTAAAAAAATATTATCCGAAAACGATGGCCATAACACTTTTCGTTACGCCTGAAAATGGTTCGCAGGATGTAAAATATAATATTGCTTTATCCAGCCGGACAGATAATACGTTGACATTCCACTTGCCGCAAGACATTATTACCGGAAGCCTGAGCAATCTCCAGGTGACTTATGATGGCGATCAATTTGCATTTGACTTGGATCCGGATAAACCAACATTGATCAACAAATAACTCAGGAAATAAATATTAACTAAACAGAATATCAATGCGTAAATCAGGTATCATCGTTCTTATTGGCATAGCAATAGGAATTTCGGCATGTAAAAAAGCAGCTGAAATACCGGCAGATATGCCCATTTCCCCAACTACGGGTACCCGGGAACAATTTACGCTTGATTCTATATTCTTATATGCCCGGCAGATCTATCTCTGGAACGATGTAATCCCAACTTACACGGCTTTTAACCCGCGTGGATATGCAACAGGCTCCGACGCTGTAAATGCGTTTGACGGAGAATTGTTTGACATTACGCAATTGAAAATAAACCCCCAAACATCCATGGCTTACGAAGCAGGTGTTAGTCCGGGGACACCAAAGTACTCCTTTCTTACTGAAAAAAGCGAAACGGGGAGTCTTGCGGCTGTCGGCTCACCATCATTGCCGGCGTTGCTTAAGGATACCATTATCATAAACAATAATAACCCGGTCGCCTATGTTGCTTTAGGTTCGTTCCCCGAATTAAGCACCTGCCAGACAGTGCTTGATAAGGCTTTTTTAAAATTTGCAGCAGTAAGCCCGCAACAGCTGATAATCGATCTGCGATCAAACGGGGGCGGTTTTGTAGAAACTGTGGAATATGTTGCCAACCTGGTTGCACCCCAGGCATTAAACGGAAAGGTTATGTTTTCCGAACAGTATAACTCCGTGCTTCAGAATGGGCAGGCAACTATCCTAAAGAATCAGCCCTATCTGGATGCAAAGGGTAAACCGGTTACCTACAAGGGCCGGCAAGCGACAATGGCAGATGTGGATTACACAGAGCGCGCTAACACACATTATTTTAGTAAGAAAGGGCCCCTGCGATCGGTAAAAGACATTTACTTTATTACCTCATCCCGCACAGCTTCTGCGAGTGAATTATTGATCAGTTGTTTGAAACCTTACTTTAATATTAAACTGGTAGGTGAAAACACCTTTGGGAAACCAGTGGGTTTTTTTCCGGTAACTATAGATGTATATAGCCTGTATCTATCAAGTTTCCTGATCCGCAATGCCCAGGGCTGGTCCGATTATTTCCAGGGGATCCCGGCTGATGTATCCATAGCAGAACAGGATGATCCGGTACTTGGAGACCCGGCGGAGGCTTGTTTAAGCAATGTATTAAAGTTGATCAATGGTTCTTTGGGGCTAAATACAGCCAACAAGAAAACAGTTCAGGCTAATATTTCCCATAAACGGGCATCTTCGAGTATTTCATTGGTTCGGAATAGCATGATCGAGAACAGACTAAAACTAAAAACTAACTAGCAATCAAGGTTGCGTGCTTTAAAAGCTTAATAAATTGTATGAGGATCAAATCAAAAATAGAAGGTTTTGACGAATGGCTGTTTATGGAGGACCTACCCGATACTTATTCTCCGGGTTCGCAACTATCTGAAAAGCATATCTCTATCAAAAGGAAATCTGTAAAGAAATTGTTCTATTATCAGTTAAGTGCAGGCGGACTGTTTTTGCTTCATTCCAGCATGCAGTTTAATGAACCTGTACGCATACTTGCAGAAGTGGAAGGGGAGACGGTAACTTCACAGTTTGTTTTTTATGAAGCGGCTACGCATCCTGTCAAACTCCCCAAAAAAAATATTTATGGAAATAATCGCCATAACATCCGCTATATTCCTTCTTCAAAAGGCAATTATGAGGTTGTACCTGATGTAGAATATAATTATTTCCTGATAGTGCTTTCCAAAGAATATTACTTTCATTTAATCGATCGTCATGCTTTGATCCATTCTGCATTCGTATCAGCTATCCTCGAGGGTAAATATACATCGCTCGCTGCACAGGACCTTGCCGTGACGATGGAAATGAAACGCGTAATCAATGATATTTGCGAGTGCAAAAAAACAGGCGAATTAAAAAAGTTTTATACAGAATCGAAAGTACTCGAACTGCTGATGCTGCAGTTGGAGCAAATGCAGGTTAACAGCGATGACGTGGAGAGAACATTGATAAAAACAGATGATCTTGATAAACTTTACCAGGCAAAGGCATTACTTGACAGGGACTATGTAAATCCACCAACTATCAGGAAACTCTCCAGATTAATAAGTTTAAACGAGTTTAAATTAAAACAAGGCTTCAAAGCTTATTACGGTACAACCGTTTATGGATATATTACCAGGCTGAGAATGGAAGCTGCAAAAAAAATGATACTTTATGAGCATAAAAGTGTCGGTGAAGCAGCCCATGCGATAGGTTTTAAGCACCAGGCCCACCTTACGAGCGCTTTCAAAAAGTATTATGGTATTTTGCCAAGTGAGGTGAAACTAACTGTTTAAAAACTGATATTTTCACTTCGCCTGGGTTGAGCGATGGATAAGGAGAGTATAGGTTTACAGTTGGCCTCATCCGGAAATAGCTTGTTACAACATACGATGAATTCAATCCCGAAAACGCTATCCCAAAAGACATTTATGAGTCATAAAATAGTGCCCCCCTTCGGACTAATGGCCGTCATTCCCAAGAATTGGGCCCTGATGCAAAGGCTTACGGCGTCAGGTACGCAAAGCGTAAGATGATGGTCGCATACATCATGCATCAGGTCCAATCTTGATAGTTATCGCTGCTTGCAGCGCTTGTCTTTATTGCTCAAAAAAGACATTTAACTTAACTGATCTCATTTAACGATATGAGGAAACGATAAAGAACGATGAGCGAATCATTTTTGAGGTTTTATTGAAGCTTGCTACTTTCGGGCAACAGGATGAGTTTGATAAAATTTTCACCGTTTAAATACTTAACGGCAAGGTTTTTAATATCCGTTGGCTTTACGGTGTTTATTAATCCTGTATAAATGCGGGGATCCTCCAGGTGCTCTTCATTTTGTACCTTGTCAGATATATAGCCAAGCCACCATTCATTGGTTTTTACTTCAGTTTCCTGTGATCGCAGGGCTTCGGCACGCCATTTATTGACGTTCACTGGTTCCGGCCCGGATCTTATCAATTTCGCTACCTCATCAAGTGTAGAGACGATTAATTTATCCACATTTGATGGTGCACAGCCAAAATTCACAATTAAGGAAAAGCGTTCCTGAGGTAATTTGCTGACATTTACAGATGCGCTCGGTGTATATACGCCGCTTTCTTCTTCCCGCAACCGTTCCAGCAAACGTATGGTAAGCACTTCCTTGAGGGCGTCCATTGTATACAGGTTCGACTGGCTGTATTTGAATTTGCCGGACCAGACCAATAACACAGTTGCTTTATCTTCCGTACCTTTAAAAACCTTCTTTTCGTAGTTCCCTTCCGGGATGTTGATATCTAAATCCCTGGCAGGCATTACGGAATCCAATGCGGGCAAGCTGCCAATATATTTTAACAGCAAAGGTTGTATGGTCTTTACATCAAAATTGCCGACAAAAGTAAATGTACTGCCAGAGGCATTTCCAAAGCGCTCCTTATATATATCGAAAGCTCTATCCAGGCTTATCTGGTCAATTTTTGATATACTGGGACCGCTTCTTCGGATATTGTGGTTACCTAATACTGCATAAATCGTATCCTGAAAAACATTGACCGATGAGTTAGCCCGGTTTTCGAGGCTGGCTTTCGACTTGGCAATCAATCCGGCAAACAGGTCTTTATCTTTTCTTGGTTGGGTATAGTATGCATACAATAGCTCCAGAGCGTTTTCTAATTCAGCGGGGACTGAGGACCCGCTAACGCCTGTTGCGCGTTCTGACATTTGCATGTGTACTCCAATTTGTTTGCCCGACAAATAGTTATTCAATTGAATGGGATTATAATTACCTGCGCCGAAGGATGATATTATGCCGGCCGCATTAGATGCTGATTCATAATCGCTATCCCTATATAGGGAGGATCCACCGGGAGTAGAACCACTGAACAAAATCTGATTGTCTTTGAAATTAGTTGGTTTGAGAATAACTTTGACATGGTTAGCAAATTGAACAGTAGTAATATTCAATAAACTATCGGTAGATACACTGATAATACGGCCACTCTTTGGTTTAGTTATAAGTAAAGGTTTTTGATTTACAATATTTTGGTACTGCGATTGCTTTTCCTGTTCAACCTGGCTCATCCAGGTCAGCACCGTTTTTTCATCAGGCAGAATGGCTTTGTCCTTATCCGGAGCCATTATAAATATATCCCTGTCATTTGTTTTAATTTGGCCCCGTGCCAGATTATTCAGGTCGCTTAAATTTATTCCCGGTAAAGATTTTTTGAGCAAGGTGTATTCAAATTGTATACCCGGGGATGCGGTTCCTTTTAAGAAATATTGAAGATATTCATTAACGTAACTGTCTGAATTTACTTTTTTACTTTCCTTGACGCCGGCTTCCATTTTATTCAGATAGTTTTGCTTAGCCCGGGCCAGCTCTGTTGGGGTAAAACCTAATTTTTTTATCCGGTCGGTTTCCCTCCAAATAGCCTTAAGCCCTTTTTCCAATTGACCTGGGTTCGCATTTACAAAAACCGAAAACTGATCGATCCCTCCTAAAAGTTCGCCTATCCCCGCTCCACCGCTTATAAATGGCGGATTAGCCTGGCGCTGCAATTCAGTAATACGCTCATTCATCATAAAGTTGAATAGTTCCCTGATGATGGATTGGCGAAAATCACCAGCGGTTTTCAGTGCATGGCCAGGATGCTTAATGATGATTTGCAATACGGTTGATGTCATTTCCTGATCAGTTACCGTTAAAAACTGATTTTTACCGGAAAGCGGAATGGTGTACTGCGTTCTTGATTTTTCGTTTTTTGGGTTTTTCAGGTCGCTGAACTTTTTCAGGATGCTCTTTTCCATCTCGTTCACATCAATATCGCCAACTATAATCAGCGCCTGTAAATCGGGCCGGTACCAGTCCCTATAAAAAGATCTGATAGTTTCGGGCTTAAACCGTGTAAGTACCGAATCTGTACCGATCGGCATGCGGGTTGCGTACCGGGAATGATTAAGCATAACCGGCCAATATTGACGCTGCATCCGGTCCTGGGCTCCCTTACCCAGGCGTTTCTCCTCCAAAACCACACCTCGTTCTTTATTGATCTCTTCCGGATCAAGCGTGGCCTCCTGTGCCCAATCCCGCATAATCTGTATACCTTGAGCCAGAATCCCGGGGTCATCAGACGGTAAGGGTAACTGGTACACTGTTTCGTCAAATGAGGTATAGGCATTCAGATCGGCGCCAAAACGTACACCTGTTTTTTGAAGATAGTTAACCAGGTCACTTTTTGGAAAATGCTTGGTGCCATTAAAGTTCATGTGTTCAAGGAAATGCGCCAGGCCTTGCTGTTCATTGCGCTCAAGAATAGACCCCACTTTATTGGCCAGATAGAATACTACTCTATTCTTGGGGTCTTCGTTATGACGGATATAATAAGTAAAGCCATTGGCCAATTTACCGGTCCTCACCCTGGGGTCGAGGGGCAGGACTCCATCTTTTGAATGCGTTTTGGTGACATGGGTAATTAACTGACTGTAAACCTTGTTAGTACAGAGGCCAAAGATTAGCACGCCGGCAGCTGCAACCAGCCGTTGACGGTTATTAAATAGTTGTTTCATTTATTAGGGTATTTGAAAAAAAATGTTTTTCTATGCAATTGGTATAGGTGGTTTGTTGTAACTGACTATCAGCTGAATGCTCAAACTGGACAATAATTAACTTCTCATTTGAGTCTTGCCTCCTCCGCTTCCGGCTGTTAATAGTCAGGCTCAATAATGATTCCTTTCACTTTCAAAATGTTCACGCTGTCTTTGTGAAATAGTATCGCGTCAAAAAACATTCCGGGGTTAGTATAGAGTGCCTGTAATATATATCGTCTATCTTTTGAAAAATAATAACTTACATATGCTCCGGGAAGGTGATCTGCCGTAAAGTTGCCAACAAAATTCAGGTTTCCGTAGCTGGGTTTGGCTTTCCAGGACTCAGCCCGGATATCTGTTTTTCTGAACGTCCTTGAAGGCGAACTTGGAGCTTGAAAACGAATACTGTCAAAATTACCATACACATAAAATGAATCCGTTATCGACCCGGAAATATGATGATATTTATCCCAAAATGCTTTTCCTATAAGGTCACCCGTTTTCCCTCTGGGAATTTTTCCATCGATACATAACGATATCCACCACTGTCGACATTCTTTTTCGATGCACATGCTGAGAAGACAGTTAATAAGGGAACTAACAAAATCCTGAAATACTTGCTTGAAAAGTTCATATTCTAGGTCCTCAAAATGCCATCTTGTTTACATTTTAGAGTACTGAAACAGGTAAAGCGCGGTGTATCATCTGAACTTCTCATAAAGCCAGCACCATTGTAGGTGACTCTTATTATACCTGACAGAGTATAATTATTATAAACGTTGTCTAATGCTGTTCCAGCTTTATACCTGGTTGCATCAGCATCAGAAAGGATTTTTACCTCTCCTGTAGAAGACACGACTCTTTTGCGTATTTCACTTCCCATAGCGACAACATTCACCATAGTCGTATTCCCCTGTGTATGAACTGACTGTAGCCATGTCGGTCCGACTGAAGAAAAGGTACCCCAATGAGGTCCATCAGGGACTAAATGGGGCAGTGCTCCAACCTGTTCAGCAATTTTAACTAAATGGCCTCGGTCATTCAATGCATTTTTATCGATCACAGCAACAAATGGAATGACCGTTTTTATCCTGTTTTCCCTAACCGCAAATGTCAAGTAACTTTCATTAACTGCCCGGAAGCCCTTTCGTAATGTTGTAGCAGTGGCTGAGGCACCTGCAACATTGCGGTAGTCTGCGTCACCCTGGTTTATGTTGTAGGTAAATAAAGTTGTAAAACTGCCAAAGTTTTGCTCTTCATAGCCAGTACCATTGGTGTCGATGCTTGATGAGTTATTTGCAATCGAAGATTTATTTTGCTGACTGCTTTCACTTTTTATTTCATTGATCTTGTTTGTAAAACCAGCTGAATCAATTACAGCACTACTCATAAGAAACGCAGTCAATTTTAAATGTTCTTCCTTGGTCAATGTTGTACTAATGCCGTTACGTTTTATCGTTTTATCCACATTGATATTTTTATCTTTTCTTTTGCAGCCAACTATTAAAGCTGAACAGCAGAGTAGAGGCAGCATTAACTTACCTGATGTTTTCATGTGATTGATTCTTTGGGATAAATTATTTTTAAGCCTCTTTATGTACCTGCTACAACGAGCTACCTTTAAACTTGGCAATCCTGACGCTTTTTCCTTTCAGGATAAGCTTTACGAAAAATACCATCGTAGGATCCTGATACTCGAGGACTGTCTTTTTGATCGTTCCCAAACTTCTTTCCAGCTTTTTTCGAAACAATACCACACCATCCATGGTCACTGAAACCGGATTATCCAGATTAAGAAGATGGTCATTAAGATTGATGTTGAGTTCGCTAAAAGTATTTTTGCTGACACGTATTTCGTTACCAACGATACTGACCTCTGCCGTGGCGCCTTTGACCTGGGCGTCGTTTGGTGCAGACAGCCAGTAAAAGCGGTGCTGAACCCTATTGTCTTCTACCCAAATAACCTTGCCTGGAAAAGGATTTCTTTTATAAGATGCCATCCATGGTATCGCGATCGTATCGAGCCGGTCCATCCAGTGCGCCTTATCTGCATATAGATGAAAATCGTGGATAAATCCTTTGGGGTCGAGCCTCTGCAGGCTGTCTAATTTTTGATTAAAAGCGATGGCCAGGGTATTTCGGCTGTAAGCCGTGTCTCTGCCGCCCATGTATATGGCAAATGGCAGGTTCCGGAGATTAAGTGCATTGGCGTCTCCGGGGTGGCCGGCCATCATGGAAGCGGCGGCAAAACGGTCAGCCATACGCGGAGCGAGTTGAAATACCCCGTCACCACCTGCAGAGTATCCCAGGATGTAGACTTTATTTGGATTGACATCTTCCAGGATGACAGCGTAGCGGATTAATGAATCCAGCAAATTGTCGATATGGTCCTCGTGCCATAAATTCCAGGTATTCGTGGGGGCCCTTGGCACGATACAAAACCCTTCTTTTATCGGATATAGTGTCCGCTGGTTTTCCCATTGCTGATCATTGACCTGCGGAGGAGCATTGCCACCACCATGAAGAGATATATAGAGGCTGTGCCCGTCCACTGGTTTTTCACCAAAAGCCCTGTAGGCGATAGGCATGGTATATTTTCCAAAGCGGATAACTCCTTCCGACCACACCTTCTCCGCTGCCGGACGTAATTTATTTATTTCTATCGTCCATTCTTTTCCTGCAAGTTTTTCTGCTTCCACGCGGCTTAGCCCCTTTTGAGCAAAGGAAGGGATAGCTAAAATGAGCAGGATACCAGTCAGGGGGACCAACTTTATCCAATGTGAAAGGAATAGACTTTTTCCTGGAGAAAAAGCTTTAGTTATATCGTTTTTCATGTTATTTTTCTGTTAATAAGGACAGTATTCCTTCATTTTCAATAATGAGCATGCCCTGACGATCAGTGGTTATTGTAAGTTATGGAGATGTTGACCACCCTGTTCCGGGCCAAATTGACCACTGGGTTAGCTGACTTTTGAGTTGCAGCAAACGCTGTAAAAGCGTGTACAAAAATAGTTATTTAAAAGGCAATTTCATTAGAGGCTGTTTACCGGTTCGATACTGCGTTTTTTTCTCATAGATTCCCCTTTTAACTCGATGCGGTGTGCATCATGAACGATCCGGTCAAGTATAGCATCAGCAATCGTTTTTTCACCGATCACCTCGAACCATTTACTGACCGGCAACTGTGAGGTAATGATCAGAGAAGTCTTGCCATGCCGGTCCTCTATGATCTCCATTAATGCGGCTCTGCTCTGTGCATCAAAAGGCTGTATCCCAAAGTCATCCAGTATAAGCACTTGTGTTCTTTCCAGCTTAGCCAGCTCCTTGATATAGGAACCGTCCGCCTTTGCCATCTTCAGTTTAGCGAATAGCTTGGGCGTGCTGGTATATAGTACCCGGTAGCCCAATATGCAGGCCTGGTGGCCGATAGCAGAAGCCACATAGCTTTTACCGATACCGGTACTGCCGGTTATCAGTAGGTTCTCAAAGCGATCAATAAACGTACAGTCTGCCAAACGCATGATCTGATTACGGTCGATTGTCCGATCTGCATGGTAATGAACATCCTCTATAGCAGCTTTATAGCGGAACTTGGCATACTGGATGGTACGATCAATACGCCTGTTCTGACGGTCGTCCCACTCGGCTTCTACTATAGGTGTGCCAGCAGTTCGTCTGCTGTGTAATCATTTGTTTTACCGGTTTCCATGCTGCTTTTAAAGGCATGGAACATGCCGAAGAACTTCATCTTCCGCAGTTTGTCTAAGGTGCTTGTGTTCATGTTATTGTTGTTTTAAATAGTTATTTGTAATAGTCTTCTCCCCGGATATTGCCATGATCTGGCATCGGCAGCTCATCGGCAAATAAGCTTTCCTCGTAGTTGTCCATCTTGTTTTCCAGTATGGTTTGTATCGTTTTATAGTTATACACACCGTAGCTCAATGCTCGCTGGCAGGCAATGGTCAGCCTTTCGTTCCCGGCTTTTTTTGCAAAGCCAAGCACCCCATGAGCAAGACTTATAAGCCTGTTCCGGGTGCTGCTTGCGCTCCAGTATTTGAAGGATATACAGCCTTACATCCTCGTGGATGGAGGCTGCCCAATCCAGGAACATATCCGGCGTCCAGTCGCTTTTAAAGCGGTGAGTACTGGCCATGTGCTCCTTATCCGTAGTATAGCCATAGGGGTTTTTATTGCGCTTATGCAGGGCGATGCGCTCATAGTTATAGTACACTTCTACCGTCGTGCGGGAGTATAATAACTTGACCCGCTTGCCAATAAAGCGGTAAGGCACACTGTAATAATGCTTGTCAGGGCCGAGGTTAACATGGCCGTTCTTGATCACCCGTACTGCAATTGCTTCTTGAACTGGTAACGCAGGGCGGGTAATGGAGCAAGCGCACTGCGTTCGATCTCCTCAAACTGTAACCTGCGGCTGTAGTTACGGCCTTTGAGCATCTGGGTGTTATGAACTTCAAGGGTCTGCCAGATTGCTGCATTAAGCTCCGTTAAAGAATGATACACCTGTTTGTTTAATGGTGCGTATATCTTGGTATAAATAATCTTTACCGCACCTTCTACCAATGCTTTATCACGAGGGCGGTATGCCCGAGCTGGTAATACAGTCGTTCCGTAATGATCTGCAAAGTCCTCAAATGTTTCGTTCAGGGTGGGTTCGTAGCGGCTGCTTTTGGTTACGGCGGCCTTCAGGTTATCTGGTACAATGGCGGCAGGGACGCCGCCGATAAAGTGCAGGGTGTTCTCGCAGGCCGCAATAAAGTCTTCCTTCTGCTGGCTCATTACAGCCTCAACATAGGTTAACTGGCTTGCGCCCAAAATAGCTACAAAAACCTCTACAGGTGTGATCTCCCCGGTATCCTTATCGGTGATACTCATCTTTTCACCCGCAAAATCGACGTATAGCTTATCCCCAGCCTTATGATCCATGTGCATAGTCGGGTTAACCCTGGCCTTCCACTGGTTATAATAAAAGCAAAACTGGCTGTACAGATAGCCATCAGGAAACTCTTTGTAATAAGCCTCCCATAGTATTTGCCGGTTCATGCCGGTCTTTTTCAGCTCTTTATCCACGTGAGGAAAGCAGCGTAGCATGGACTGCATACGCGCGTTAGGCGGGTGTTCTTTGGACTTTCCGAACAAATCTTCCAGTTCCTGGTCATTCAACGCGTTAACCTCATCAAAGGTAAAGCCGGTTGCTTTAAAGGCTGCTACATACTTTTTTACCGTGTTTCTCGATGCATCGGCCTGGGCAGCGATGGTCATTAATGGCCGCTGCTGGCTGTACATCCTTAGTATCTTTCTGATCTTACTCATGCTGATTGTTAAGTTGGCCATGCTTAGGAAGGTGTCTTTGCCCTCAAAAGATGGTCTCTTTTACAGCATTTGCTACGTGTTTGCGGTGGTCAATTTGCCCCGGAATCAGGTGGTCAGTTTCGCCCGGAATGGGTGGTCAGCTTGCGCCGGATTGGAGTGGTCACGTTCATCAGAATCTCCACTCAGGCGGCTAGGTTCGATATCTTTGAATTTACACGTGAAGAATCGCTTTTTGGCGACGGGAATGAAGCTTTATTGCCGCAATTGGCGCGGGCGATCAACTGGTTCAAGCAAAAATCTGAAATCATACAAGCGATCAGAAACAGCGGGGACCTTCGTAAGCTGCTAACGATCAGTGAATGGATCACTGCTCAGGGCCTACGCCAGCAGCTGATCGGGCAGGCAGGGGAGGCGGACATTTGGGAGGTGATGGGCAAACAGAGCTGGATTCCGGAAATACAAAGCCTTTTGTTAAAGGTATCCCAATATCCGGAACTGATGTCTAAGATCGAAGAATCGCTGATTTACTATGAGGTTCATGTCACGGAGGCGCGAAAAGATGACGAGTATAAAGCAGTCGCCTATCGTATTCGTTTATTGATCGCCTATTTCAAATCAGACGAAGCACAGTTAGACCGCGAACCATTACCAGCCAGGAGTGCACCGGTGTATCATCGGGATCTGACCGATGCGGACTACAAAGAGTTCTACCGGGGGTTGATCCGGATAAAAACACAACCGGAGAGCGCCTACGAGATATTTAACAGACTATTTATCCGTCACCCTCAGTACCCAAGTCTGGCAGTGAACCGATTCCTGGCTGCAACTACGCTTGCCTCGGTTACCAATGGTTCTAAGCAATATGCTGAAGCGCTTGAGGAATGGCGAGTGGCTGCAAGAAAAATCGAGGCTACTGTACTGGAGAGCCTGGAACCAGAAATTTCCATACTGCTCTTGGAGGTTTATTTAAAGCTAAACTACCAAGCTGAAATGGAAACACATTTTCATGAACTGGATCTTCCATACCAAATGCTGCCCGACATCCTAAATGCCTGGATTGAAAGCCTAATTCAGAGCGGGAGACGAGCTGAAGCCTACCACTGGCTGGAGATAGCCAAAGACTACCATCAATATGGCGATTACGGGGACATCCAATTTATACGTGATCTGGAAGACAAAATAAAAGGGACAGAAAACATTGACGAATTGATCATTCATTATCGTCGGATTTTCGACAGTGCCCCGGAGAAGTTGATCAGGATTTTACCTGAACGCCTGAATGGAAAAACTGAAATTGGAGAATTCATCACCCAGGAATTTGTCTACGCCGGCGACAAGATGCTCGAAAAGATTAAGGCGATTGACGTGATCCGGGACGAAAACAAATACAATGACCTGATGGAGGCCCTACTGGAAAGTCGCATTCTAGGTTACGGATGGTCGATAGGTGGCCAAAAACGTGGTGCTTTTTCCGGCGCAAACGGGCCGCAACCCGGAGAACGTGACCTGCCCGTGATTACCGCAGATGGAAAGCTCATTGTGACAGGCGAAGCCCTCATCTATCGCGCTACGAACAATGTCGTGCCTCATCTTAGTAAGGTCTTTAATTATTATCACCAACGGGAGATCATGCTCCTCATAATGTATGATACAGGAGAAAAAGGTAACGATTTTCTGGCGAATTGGAAAAGTTATCAGGAAGACGTGTTACCCCAATGCAACTACCCCGCCGGTCATGAGCCCAGCGGGAAATTCCAGGATGTAAGCGGAGCTTATAAAGTACAAAATTCTGCGATCAAAGTAGGTAAAACCCAGCTGAATTCCGGTGGCGTTATTTATCACCTTTTTATCAATATCAATTATTACCTGACCGCATCAACTCCTGCCGCGCCAACAATTATATTGCCCACAAGAACCTAAACAAATTAAAAGTATGAGAGATTTTTCCCTTGACCAGAACGCTGAAAGGATACATTCACCGAAAACCAAAACTTACTTTGACGAAGTCCTAAAATCATATTATAATGAAAGCTACCGTTCGGCCATCGTTATGTTATACTCGATCACCATTGCAGATCTATTGTATAAACTTGAGGAATTGAAAGACCTGTACAATGATGCCGCAGCTATTGATATCCTGAATGAAGTAAGCACCACACAAAATAACAGTGTAAAACTTTCTGAGTGGGAAGGCAAGCTTGTGGAATTGGTGTCAAGCAGAACAAGCCTTTTTGACGCTGCCGATTACATACACTTTAAGGCACTGCAAAATCTGCGAAATTTATGCGCTCATCCGGTTCTGGACGGGAATTATGAACTCTATGCCCCAAATCGTGAAACCACAAGGGCGCATATCAGGAACATGATGGAAGGTATACTGATCAAGCCAGCCTTGTTATCCAAAAAGATATTCGATGATTTTCTGGAAAATCTTGTCGCTGTTCAGCATTTCTTCCCCGATCCGGCCCAACTTGAAAAACATCTGCAGTCCAAATATTTGGAACGTTTTAGTGACAAGGTTAAAAGTCAGATCTTCCGGTCGCTCTGGAAAGTCGCTTTGAAACTGAAAGATGAAAAATCTGTTCAGCACCGTTTTGTAACAAACCGGGCCTTGTCCATTATGCTAAAATTGGACTATGGCCTACTCGTTAGAAAGATCAGTGAAGAAAAAGAATATTTCAGTGACATAGATCCGGACCTTACCTACTATTTACTGGATCTTTTCAATCAGTTTCCGAAGGTAAGCGAAATGATGAACGAAACCACCAAAATGATTATTAATAACCAGTTGGGCAAAAACGCTGATCTGGACGCGCTGGCTTATTACCGGGAACTTTCCATAGAAGCGCACATGGAAAGGGTTTCTAAGATTAATTATCTAAGCAATTATGAGTATTCGTATATCAGCACGCCTACTTTGTTAAAGATCTATAACCAGGCCTTACTACAGGCCAAGAGGGTTGAGGGAAATATCTTTTTGATCAAGATGTTTGGTTCAAGTCCTGGTTATGATACCGCCGATAAGCGATTTTCTGATCTGATTGAACCTTTGCTCGACGAATTTGATCTTAATGAACTGAAGCTGCTCGTCGAGGCGGTCAATGGTAATAGCCAGGTGTATGGCCGAAGGCGAGCCAGGACCGACAACCAATATATTAAAGATCGGGTTCTTGAATTAGAGCCGACATTTTCATTCGGAAGCTACCAAAATTTTAATTGAACGAAGCACTCGATGATTGCACTTTTGTGATTTGCAATTCCCCCGGCTTTGGGCCAGCCAAAGAAAATGCCTGCCCGGCGGTAGCGAGGCAAGATATTTTCCGGAAAAGCGGGATGGCGCCCAAAGATATAGGTTTTGCAGCGGGCAGGAAGCTTGTGAGCGTACGGCAGGTAGCGAACAGGCTGGACTGCTGCCCGTATCCAGCCTAATTGCCGGCGGTGTACTGCCGTTCGTTGATCAGTTTTAACGCATGAGCCTGACATTTAAAAAATATCAAGACGGGTTGGGCAATTACGCTAAACGGTAGACCATAGTTTAGTTATAGCCTTTTAAAGCTTGGTCAGCACCTCCAATTTTCGGGCGGGTAACCGGTTTGCAAGGATCAATCACTTATTGTTAGATCACCCCCCATTCGTTTTGTAATTCGATATATTTGTAAATAACACTCGCGTAAGCGGTAAAGCGTAAATGAGTAACCAACGTACAATAGAAACTATATTAAACCTTACAACCGGTGAACAAATAGACGTTGAAGAACTATTTAAAGATCAGCATACGAACGAGGCTAAGATATTTCAATTGCGTACACAGATCGAAAAGGATCTACAGAACAATGCCGTGGAACTGGTATGCTTGTACTGTAAACAGCCCGTCGCCATCAGGGGGCGTTTGGGAATTGAACAGAAAAAGAATTTTTATTTTACACATCCTTATAAAAGCGCAGACTGCGTAATTAAAACGCAAAGCCGGTTAACCGAAGAAGAGGTCAGGTGTATCAAATACAACGGCGAAAAAGAAAGTGTCCTCCATGATACGCTAAAAAGATTGATCGCGCACTACCTGGAATTTGACCCGGAAATCAGCAGTGTCAGGATCGATCAGGTTTACAAAAATGAGGCGATTTTCCGCAAATGGAGAAAGCCCGATGTGTTGGCGAACCATAATATTATCGGCAATATTGCCTTTGAACTGCAACTATCGACCACCTTCCTTTCAGTAATTGTAGGCAGGAGCCTTTTTTATCAGCAGCAAGGTATCTACCTAGTCTGGGTATTCCCGTACTTTTCCTTACAGTCGGACCTGCAGAAGTTTACTCAAAAGGATGTTTTCTATAATAATAACCACAATGTATATGTATTCGACAAAAAGGCCCAGGTAAATTCAGAAAATGCCGGGAAACTGTTGCTGACTTGCTACTATCGGGAATTTTTCATTGATGATAATGAAATTAATTCTCGCTGGAATGAGGCAACGATCGGCCTTGAAGAAATCACCTTCATCAATCCCGGGCAATTTCATTACTACGATGCTGAATCGGTACAAAAAGAATTGCAGCTGGAATTGGAACAAAAGCAGGCCGCCCAAAAAGAGGCCGAAAAAAGAGCTAAGAGTCAACGAACACTTGATAAGATCGCTGATTACCTGAAGAAATTCTACAAAAAGGATTGGTTACCTGAGGATGAATTGGAGCATTTGTCAGAACTCATCAGGTACTGTGTGACCAAGCAGGAACTGGAAGAGCGGTTGAAATTTTGCAGTGATAATGTGCATATCATATCAAAGCTGTTTTTCGAGCGCAGAAAATTTAACTTTTTGCGGTTCCTTTGCTGTAACGATCAAATCAGTATAGATACTTCCGCCCTTCAAGTCAGCGGATCAAGTGTTTTAAAAGAATTATTGTATATACCTGATCACTTGCAGTTCAATCAATATGTCGCCTGCCTTTTCCGAAAAGGCTTTAACTTATTCGAACAAGATCGACAGGACGTACAGGAACTCTACGACAAAAACTACTTTAACCAAAGCGAATCTGAAATGCAGTATATTGAAAGATGGGCCACCATCAAAATGTTTGAAGCTTTGCAAAACAAGCACCATGCCTTCGAGTTGTTACGCTTGAATAAGATATTGATGGCCGTCAATTCCCTTAAGTACAAGATGATTATCGGGTTTCGCTATATTCATATGAAGCAGGTCGCGCACTACGTATTTGACAGCTACCGAGATTACGCCTATATCTTTCTTCGGGCGGTAAAAGTCTATGGTTATTACAATCAATTGCTTGCTGAAGATAAAAGCGGTAAACTGAAGAGCCGGTTCAACTATTGGGAATCAAACGGCATGAGACTTGACCCTGAATATGGTTCATTAATTTTGAGCCTTTTTCCGGAATTGAAGCCATTGCACAATATCTAATATTCACTAATAGAATGGGAATGAAACAAGCCACAACCTTAAAATACATTCGCATTCCTATCGTCTCTTATCCATATTTCAAAAAACATTGCGCAACGACTATAATCCATTAGATGCCGTCCCTGCACTGGAGGCCCCTGCGATGTTGGTTCATACGCAGTCATTCTTACAGGAAATCCGTGATGGACGTCCGGAGATGCAACGGCTCATTAAAATCGCAGGTTTACAAACGTGTCCCATCATATTCACGCCGACCGATGACGAGGTCGTGCAGGCCATCTTAAAAGAAAATGACCTGGATGTTGCACAATACTACTTACAGCACAATGAGTATATCGTCAAAAGTAAATTTCTTCATGCCGTATTTTCAGCTGAGACAGACCCGGAATTAGCCTTGCGTTTTGAAGCGCGGCATGGCTTCAGTTTAAATGACAATATGTTGATGGGAAACCATTATTTTCATTACCATATTTCGCACAGCTCAAAGCGTGGCATATCACTGGACCGCGCACTTGATATACTGGAGGTTTATCATGTTAAAAGTGGCATTTTTAAGCTCAGGGCAAATGATATCACGAACCAATTTCTCTACGACCTGATCACCGTTAATAAAGTCATCCCTAACTACAAATCCTTATTCATAGAATTCTATCATGTAAAAAGCGCCTTTCCCAAGTATGCCGACACTATTGAAAATCTGTTGCAAAGCCTGCATGACCGGACGATGCTGATAAATAAATGCGTTGTCGAACTTAAGTACCAGTCTCTACGCACTGTAACTAATAATGCTTCCACCGAAGTGATGTATCACCTGAGTTATCTTGCCGTATTGGTTACCGGTAGCTTCGATAACCTGGCCTGGATAATCAACTATATATACGATCTTGGTTTTTCGCTTACCGAAAACAATAGAATCAAAGTCAAACTTCAAAATCCTGTATACCCCCAAAAAAAGCATAGTGAAGCGTATTACAAAGCCTTAGCAGTAAAAGCCATGGCGATTAGCTCTTACCTGCTAAGTGATAAGGTATCTTGTTTGATTGATTTTATCTATCCTTTGCGTGACGCTATCCAACATCGCAGCTTTATCCGCCCCCTCACCGTAGGCGGTGCCAATCGGAAGGAGGATAAACTGTTGATCTGGTTTCCCGAGGAAGTGAGGCAAGTATTACAACGATATTATAAACCTGAATCCTTTGGCTTTGCCTCCGAAATGTCCGGACTGATGAGCCGAGATTACTACGACATCTATGTCTTCAGCAAAAAGCTGCATACTGAGATCACGCAATTGATCAATACTGTTTGCGGCTTAATAATGTTGACAGATATCGTCCCTGTCTCAGTCCAGCAAATTCAATTAATCAATGAGACTAAAGCTTCATTAGCCCGTGATCCATTTGTTGGATTAAAACCTCAGCAATTCATGGCGTACTAGTGACAATGATTGTGTCATCATCTCAAAAAATAGAAATTAACCAAGGACAAAATATTTGATCGAAATGTTTAACAATTGTTTAACAACTGTACTACAACTAGGGTTTTAAAGCGAGACTTAATTTTTTTTAAGATATAAAAAAAGGGCGATTTTAAACTAAAATCGCCCTTTTTAGTGGAGCCGGAGGGATTCGAACCCTCGTCCAAACATGGTATAAGATAAGCTTTCTACATGCTTAGCTTCTGTTTAATTGTAGGGAAGGGGAAGGTCAGTCGCTTACCTGTACCGTCTTCCTTAGGTGCTTTATCTTACCGGCTTATTACACCCTAAGCAGGCCAGTTTCATCTTTCGATGCCCCGGTTGCCGATCCGATGAAACGGAAAACCGGCGGGACAAAAGCTATGCTAATTCTAAATTAGGCAGCTAAGGCGTAGTTATTTTCGCCATTTGTAAGTTTGAGCGTTCAGATTAAAGCGCTAATTCACCCAACGCGCTGCATGCTTACCTACTTATCTCCATCCTGTCAATTCCGGTCGACCCCATTTATTGGAGCTTAAAGCTGAAAGGATAATGCAAAAAGCCATCAAAGATATAAAATTTTAGCAAACTGGGCAAATTCAAACGCTTTCGGCCTTTTGCTTTAGGCTATCAGCTACCACGCGGCCCGGATAAACTTTCAATGCTTCATCCAAACAAATCATCGCTTTTTTAAGCTCGTTGTTATTTAAAACGTATGCCATACGCACTTCATTTAGTCCCGCGCCTGGTGTGCTGTAAAAGCCGGTGGCAGGGGCCATCATCACAGTTTCGTTGTTGAGGCTGAAGCATTCAAGCATCCATTGGCAAAACTTGTCGGCATCGTCAATAGGTAATTTGGCAACCACATAAAAAGCACCGCCGGGGTTAGGGCAATAAACGCCATCCATTTTGTTTAATGCACTAACAAGTGTGTTACGCCTGCTGGTATATTCTTTATTTACAGCTTCAAAATAGTTATCCGGAGTATCAACGGCAGCTTCGCCTGCAATTTGTTCAACCATGCCTGCGCTTAAACGGGCCTGGGCAAATTTTAAAGCTGTGGCACGCAACTCTTTATTTTTAGTGATCAGGCAGCCTAACCGGGCACCGCACGCACTGTAGCGTTTGCTTACTGTATCCAGTACTACAACGTTTTCTTCAAGCCCATCCATGTGCACCGGTGATATAAATGAACGGCCATCATAGCAAAACTCGCGGTAAGCTTCGTCCGAAAAAAGATAAAGGTCATGCTTTAAAACCAGTTGCTTCAATGCTTCCATCTCTTCTTTTGAGTATAAATACCCGGTAGGATTGTTAGGATTGCATATAATGATGGCCCTGGTTTTATCCGTTATCAGCTTTTCAAATTCGCTGATAGGAGGGAGCGCGAAACCATTATCAATGTATGACAATATAGGCTTAACCACAACATCGCCCTGGCTTGCAAATCCATTATAATTGGCATAAAAAGGCTCGGGGATGATCACTTCATCGCCCGAATCAAGACAGGCCATCATAGCAATTGTAATCGCTTCCGAGCCTCCAGTGGTAACAATAATATCCTCGGGGGTAATATTATAATCCAGCTTGTTATAATATTCAGTAAGCTTTTTGCGATAGCTTAATGTGCCTTCGCTCGGGGTATAAGCCCAAACCTTAAAATCAATATTTTTAACGGCATTCAGCATGCCATCGGGTGTAGCAATATCGGGTTGGCCGATGTTGAGATGATACACCTTTTTTCCATCCTGCTTAGCTTTATCGGCGTAAGGTGTTAACTTTCTTATCGGTGATGCGGGCATCCGTTGCCCTTTTTCTGATATTTTTGGCATCCTGCAAAATTACTAAAAATCAAAATACTGTTTTGTAAAACCTTTGTAAATGAAAAAAGACCCAAAACTGGGTCTTTTAAATATATTTTTAAATATCCCGATTGATATACGGGATATATCAAGCATGTAATCAGTTATTTACTCGCCGCGGGTTTAGCTACTACTTCACCAACAATGTTCAAATATTTTTCGGGAGTTACTGCGTTTGATTTAACTACGATAGTTTTATTAAACGGAGCAGCAGCGGCAGCATTGTAAGTGATTTTGATGGTGCCTTTATCGCCGCTTTTTACAGGGGTTTTTGTATAGTCGGCAATGGTACAGCCGCAGGTTGGTCTTACTTCTGTTAAAATAAGAGGCTCTTTACCAATATTGGTAAACTCAAACACGGTAGTAACAGGAGTGCCTTGTGGTATTTTACCAAAATCATGCTTTTCTTCGTTAAATTTAAACTCAGCTTTTCCGCTATCTTGTGCTGATGCGGTGAAGGCAAAGCCTAATATTACCGCGCAAATCATTAATATCTTTTTCATACGTTATATTTGATTATTACAAATATAAAAGGTTTAATGTAATTACAAAACTATTACTCAAACTCGGGGTTTTATCTGTTAGTTTGCTTAATACAGAATAGAATTTTATACTTTTACCGTCTAAACAAAATTTTATATGCCTGAAACTACAACACGCGCTACCAGTAAATTTAATACTGCCGAGCTCAGTTTTGATGATTTCAAGAAGATTGTTATTGATGATTACCGCATTGGTTATGAGAGCCGTCAGGCCAGTTTAATAGGCCGCAGGGAAGTGCTAACGGGCAAGGCAAAGTTCGGTATTTTCGGCGACGGTAAAGAGGTTGCGCAATTGGCAATGGCCAAGGCTTTCCGCGCCGGCGACTGGCGCGCGGGCTACTACCGCGATCAAACTTTTATGTTTGCTACGGGCATGAGTAATATGAAAGAGTTTTTTGCCCAGCTATATGCTAACCCCGATATTGAAAAAGATCCGGCCTCTGGCGGCAGGCAAATGAACTGCCACTACGCTACACGTTTTGTGAATACTGATGGCAGTTGGGTTAACCAGGCTGAAACGATGAACAGTTCGTCGGATATATCAACCACCGCCGGACAAATTCCCCGCTTATTAGGTTTAGCTTACGCGTCAAAGCTATATCGCCAAAATAAAGAGCTGGATTATCTGAAACAATTTTCGGTTAATGGTAATGAAGTTGCTTTTGGCAGCGTTGGTAACGGCGCCACATCCGAAGGTTCGTTTTTTGAAACTTTTAATGCAGGAGGGGTATTGCAGGTGCCTATGGCCATCTCTATTTGGGATGACGCTTATGCTATTTCGGTGCCGGCGAACCTGCAAACTACCAAAGAAGATATTTCTGAAATATTAAAAGGTTTTCAGCGCGAAAACGGAAGTAACGGTTACGAGATCTTTAAAGTTCGCGGTTGGGATTATATTGCCCTTTGTGAAACTTACGAGCGCGCCATTAATATTTGCCGTGAGGAACATGTGCCTGTGCTGATCCATGTTACCGAAATGACCCAACCACAGGGGCACTCAACTTCGGGCTCACATGAGCGCTATAAAAGTAGGGAACGCCTTACCTGGGAAGATGAGCACGATTGTTTGTTAAAAATGCGCGAGTGGATGATTACATCGGCTATCTCGACCGAAATAGAACTGGAAGAGCTTGAAGCTGAAGCAAAAAGATATGTACGCGAATGTCAACGTGAGGCGGCTAATGAATTGGCTGTCGTAATAAAAAGCGAAATAGAAGAAGCTGCAGCGTTGATCGATGCCTTTGCCGAAACAGTGCCGGGTAAAAAAGAAGTAATATCAGCATTATCGGCTGGTTTGCGCTCCAGTATTGATGCCGGGCGTCGCGAGATTTTTTCGGCCATCCGCAAAACATTACGGTTAACTACTACCGAAAATAATGTTGAACGCCAGCTTTTAACAGAATGGTTAAAAGTTGAGAAAGCAAAAAATACCGAACGTTACAATTCAAAGCTGTTTACCGGAACTCCTGAATCGCCTCTGTATGTGCCTGTTGTGCCCGCTGTTTATAGCGATGATGCCAAGTTAATGGATGGAAGGGAAGTATTGAATGCAGCTTTCGACGCCAATTTTGCACGCGATAAAAGCATCGTGGCATTTGGTGAAGATTTGGGTGCGATAGGCGATGTTAACCAGGGCTTTGCTGGTTTACAGGCAAAATATGGCGAAATCCGCATTACAGATACGGGCATTCGCGAAACAAGTATCATAGGGCAGGGTATGGGCCTTGCTATGCGCGGCCTAAGGCCAATCGCAGAGATCCAGTACCTTGACTATCTGATCTATGCCATAACCATCATCAGTGATGATATAGCAAGTTTAAGTTACCGTACTATGGGCGGGCAAAAAGCTCCGCTTATTATCCGTACCCGGGGCCATCGTTTAGAAGGGATCTGGCATTCAGGTTCGCCAATGAGTGTTATTTTAGGGTCGATGCGCGGCTTTCATATTTGTGTGCCCCGTAACATGACCCAGGCAGCAGGTATGTATAATACGCTGTTAAGGGGCGACGAACCTGCGCTGGTAATAGAATGCCTGAACGGTTATCGCTTAAAAGAAAAGTTACCCGCCAATGTCGGCGAATTTACTGTACCGCTTGGTAAAGCCGAGGTTTTGCGCGAAGGCAGCGATATTACCGTTGTATCTTATGGTTCAACGCTACGCATCGTACAGGAAGCGTCGGAAGAGCTCGCAGCAATGGGTATCAATATTGAAATTATCGATCCGCAAACTTTATATCCTTTTGATACAGAGGGTGTTTGTGGTGTTTCGTTAAAGAAAACCAGCAAGTTACTTGTTGTTGACGAGGACTTACCGGGTGCTGGTTCAGCTTATATTCTGCAAAAGATAATGGAAAGTCAAAATGGCTATTATGCGCTTGATGCCCAGCCAAAAACGCTTACCGCAAAAGAACATAGGCCGCCTTATGGTTCGGACGGAGACTACTTCAGCAAGCCTTCCGTTGATGATGTTGTTGAAATTATTTATGCTATGATGAACGAGGCTAATCCATCAAAATATCCTGCTATTTATTAATAACATAATTACAGGTTGTTGAAATCAGTGATTCATAATCCTGATTTCAACAACCCTTTTTATCTGAAATGGAGAATACTTTTTTAACCGTTGCGGAGAATATCAAAACCCGCCGTACCGTAAAACCAGCCATGATGAATGGTCATAAGGCACCAAACGGACACATTGCTGCTTTGTTGGAACTTGCCGATTGGGCACCAACCCATGGTTTCACCGAGCCCTGGCGCTTTATTGTTTATGAAAATCCTGAGCAGTTTTGTGCCGAACATGCCGAAGTTTATAAACAGAGTGTATCTGCCGAAGAATTTAATGAGGCTGCATACAATAACCTGAAAACCCTTGGCAACAAAGTTTCGCATGTAATCATTACGGTAATGCAGCGCGGCGATTTGCCTAAAATACCGCCGTTCGAGGAAGTTGCAGCTGTGTCGAGCGCTATTCAGAATATCCTTTTAGGTGCAACAGCCTTAAATATGGCCTCCTTCTGGAGTACCGGCGGTGCTATCCTGAAACCTGCTTTTAAAGAATTTTTGAATTTGCGGGATGAAGATAATGTAATGGGCGTATTATATCTTGGTTATGCCGACCTGTATCCCGAAGGTAAACGTACTATTCCGCTTGAAAATAAAATTAAATGGGTTAAGTAAAATTAACCCATAACCTTTCCTTTTTTGCTCCGTATAACAGTCTAAAATATTGCTTATCTTTAAACTTATTTTCATTTAAGTAAAAAAAATATGGTTTACTAATTTGGATTTTAGGTTTTAAAGTATATTTTTGTGTTTACCTGTTAATACCAGGTTAACAAACCGTCCAAAACCTGTTACTATACCCTAATTATTTTAAATTAATTAAACTCAGGAAAGCGTATGAGGAAACATTTTTTGTGGGGCACTATGTCGATTTTTTTTCTTTCAGCAACAATTTTAAGCTGGAAATCGGATGGTGCAAACAGATCAGTGAGCGTAAGGAAAGAAAATGCAACGTTTACAACTAAAGAACTATTTGAGCAATACGTTAATAATTTATATGAGGCAGCGCGCCTTAAAGAGGCCGGTTTAGCTTTTAATGTGTTTGAAAAAGCTGTAACAGGCTATACCAATCTGAAGCTTTCGCACCAGGTACCTCAAAGCAGCGACGTGCTCACGGTGGTTGATTTTAGCAAATCAAGCCGTGAAAAGCGTATGTGGATTATAAATTTGTTGAACAAACAGTTGGTGCTCAATACATGGGTTGCACATGGATCAGGCAGCGGGCAGGAAATGGCAAGTCATTTTTCGGATGCGAACGATTCACATGAAAGCAGTCTCGGATTTTATATAACTGATAAGGTTTATAATGGTAAACATGGCCGTTCACTATACCTTGACGGTATGGATGAAGGCTTTAACGGCAATGCCCGTATGCGCAGCATTGTTGTACATGGCGCTAATTATGTTGGGCCTGCTGCTATCAATGAGCAGGGATATATCGGCAGAAGCTTTGGCTGCCCCGCGGTATCGCCAAAAGTGGTTAATAAAGTTATCAATACCATTGCCGGCAAAACCGTTTTATTTATTAACGGAAACGATGAGTCGTACTATTCAAAATACCTGGATGAAACGGGGCCGCTTAACTTAATGGCAAGCGCTGATACGTCATTCAATTTTACAAAGTTTTAAATCCAACCCAACTATAAACCAAATCATGAAGCCCGGCTTACTCAAAAGTTTGCCGGGCTCTTTTTTTATTTGGCCAAAAAGCTTTGCAGGTGTGAATAAAGCACTATATCTAAGCCATAAACATCCGGGCGGTATTGGATGGTGCCATTGTCATCTGCCCAGCAGGTTACATACGTGATGTAAATAGGCGTTTTCTTTGGCAAGCCTATATTGGTTGGGTTCGGTTTATCTTCAACCATATCTTTCGAAATGGTGTCAAGGGCGGCGCCTTCTCCAAACAGGTTTTGTGCCAGGCCAAGCGGATCACCTAATCGTACACAGCCGTGACTTACTGCACGCATAGCATGCCTGAATGCTTCTTTATTAGGTGTATCGTGAAGGTAAACACTGCTGCGGTTTTTAAACAGAAACTTTATTTTACCCAGCGAGTTGTCTTCTCCGGGGCGTTGTTTAAACTCGTATTCCAGATTGTCGGGCGTAACCTGCGACCAATCGATAGTTTCCGGATCTTCAATCTTTTTACCGTCCTTAAAAACATCTATGTTTTTATTGGAGAGGTAGTAACGGTCGTCGGCAGCCTCAACAATGATCTCTTTTGTTGCAATACTGCGGGGAATATTCCAAATAGGATTTACCTCAACGCTATGGATCAGGCTGTTCAGTATCGGCGTTTCCCGGGGAAAAGGTTTATCGGCCCTCGCTGTATCATCAAAATGTTCAAGCGTGTTTTGGTTTTTCATGTTTCGTCCCTGGCCTACACAAACTTTCATATTTAAAACCGATTTGCCATCTTCGATAACGTCGAGCCTGAAATCGGGGATATTTACAATCACATATTTGGGTTCGAAAGGTTTATTTCTCCAACGCAGCCGCTCCAGGCTCACCAATAAGTAGCGTTTGCTCTCCTCGCGGGAAAGGCCTTCTATAGTTGCACTGTCCCTGTATGCTTTTTGTAACGCTAAATATTGAGGGCTTTTGGGTTGGATACTGTCAAGGAATGCTTTAAAATCTGCCCGGTTTAAAGTGGCAAGCATCGTTGTGCTATCAGGTCGACGGGTGGCCATAAAATATCTTGAGTAGATCTTTTTAGGATTGATTACCCCGTACTGCAGCGCATTGGAGTATTTTATCAAAGCGCCCGCTGTTAACACCTCAAGCTTGGCAACAGTTTCATAGGCTTCATCAATTGTTTTTATAGCCTTTTTGTCTTTGAGTTTGGCTACAAGTGCTTTGATCTCTGCCGATGGATACACAGTTGGATCGAGGCCGTGTTCATTGATCTTATCAAGATACTCTGGTAAAGCTTCGAGATCGCCATTGTTCAAGTGGTTTATAACTAAGAGCGGCTGGTATTCGTTCTTTTTGAAAAACGATTCGATAACCAGCGGATTGGCAATCTTAGACCGGTATTTTGTGAATACTCTTTTAAAAACAGGGATGTATCCTTCAGTATCGGCCTTTTTAAAAATTTCATTTTGCGTGATCCTGAACATATCTTCAGCAATCATTTCATGCTTTTTCTTGCAGCTTTGTAATACAGCAGGCAAAACCAAACACGTGGAAAGTATAATCGGGATAAAGTGTTTCCTAAAGGGAATAGGTATCATATAGACGAAAGATAGTTAAATATTGCTTATGAATAGCAATAGCCATACCATAAACGGCCGTGCTTTTTATTTATTTTTGAACAAAGCCTATTATCTCCTTTAACCCGAATAGCCAGTTTAATTAAAATGAAAAAACTATTCCCGCTTACTTTAATCATATCATTGCCTTTCATGGCATTAGCACAAAGTTTTAAACCAGTAAATAAAGAAGCATCGCCTGAAGTAAATAAATTGCTTAGCTTCCTTTATAGTATAAAAGGCAAGCATATCTTATCAGGGCAGCAAAATTATAACAGTGATCGTGACGTTTTTTCAGACAGTGCCAAAGCAATTACAGGACAATATCCTGCCGTTTGGGGTTCTGATTTCATGCTTTGGGGAGACAAAGATCTGGGGCAGGACCTGGTAAACGAAGCTAAGCAGAAATGGCAGGATGGCTATCTGGTAACACTCATGTGGCACCAGGGGCGCCCTTTAGATAATCCGCCATATGATTGGAAGCAAAGCATCCAGGGGAAAATGACTGATGTCCAGTGGAAAGAACTGATTACTCCTAACACCGATCTGAATAAAAAATGGCTTGCCCAAATTGATGTGGTAGCCGGTTACCTGAAACAGCTAAGAGATGCCCATGTGCCTGTTTTATGGCGGCCTTACCATGAAATGAACGGCGTATGGTTTTGGTGGGGAAACAAAAAAGGCAATGACGGTATCATTAAACTTTGGAAAATGATGTATGATCGTTATACCAATTATCATCATTTAAATAACCTGATTTGGGTATGGGGGCCTAACGGTTTGCGCGACCTGCCATTAGATGAAGCGTATGACTATAAAGACTTTTATCCCGGTGCTGATTATGTGGATATTTTAGGTGCTGATATCTATCATTTCGATTATGAACAACGGGATTATAGCGATTTGCTTAAGGTTGCCAATGGCAAGATCATTGCGCTGACGGAAACCGGCGAACTGCCAAAACCCGAAATTCTGGCAGCCCAACCCGAATGGGCCTGGTTTATGGTATGGACAAGCTGGCTGTGGACTGATAATACACACGAACGGGTAAGAACCATATATGGCTTACCCCAAACGTTGAATCACGAACAGGTGAAAACAATGCTAAATAAAAACTAATGTCTACTCAAAAACTACCTGAAGTTTGGCTCCGCGGCCCGCTGGATGATGTGCCGGCCTTGCTTCAACCTGTTGCACACGCGCTTTTACAGGCAAGGGAAGAACTTAATGAATTGATGGCCGATTTTCCGGAAAAGCTGCTGTGGGAAAAGCTTGCCGGCGTGGCATCGCCGGCTTTTCATTTGCAACACCTCACCGGGGTACTCAATCGGCTTTTTACCTATGCAAAAGGTGAAGGGCTTAGTGCGGCACAACTAAATTATCTTGCAGCCGAAGGTGAACCTGGTGAATATGAAATTACCGTTGTTGATTTAATAAAAGCGTTTAATACCGAGGTTGATAACGCTATCGATAAACTCAAAGCTACCGACGAGACCATATTAACCGAATGGCGAGGAGTAGGCCGGGGGCAATTACCATCAACAGTTATCGGCTTGTATACGCATTCTGCCGAACATACCATGCGCCATCTTGGGCAGCTTTTGGTTACTGTAAAGGTGCTTAAGCAACAATAGCGGCCGCATCCTTAAGATTTTGTGAGCGATAGGTTACCCGGGCGTTTGGATGTTTATTTTCGGGATCGTATAGAAAAGTATCGATACCCAAATCGCTTGCTGCTTTTATTTCAGATTCGGGATCGTCACCAATAACGAGTACATCTTCGGGTTTGTAATCATATTTCTCCAAGATCAACGCGAAAATATCTTTCTTGGTAAGGGGCGAAAGTTCAGGGTCAACAATGTGGATGGCTTCAAAATCTGCTTCAATGTTCAGCATTTTAACTTTGCTCCATTGCAGTTTGGTAAAGCCCGTGGTAACCAAAAACTTGGTGATCTTAGTTTCGCGGATCTGTTTGTAATCATCAAAAGGCTGCATCGGCCGGTTGTACTCAATATTATTTAATAGTTCGAGCCCTTTGTTTTTAATGAGATCGCTGAATTGGTATTTGTCTGCCACCTTCTGATAGGGAACCTTCTTTAAATCCTCCTTTGCTTTATTGATATGCTCGATACCCTCGCCGGTAATATGCTGATCAAGAAAGTTGAACAGTTCATTAAACAAATGATCGGCAATGGAACTTACAGGGTATATGGTATTATCAAGATCCAATATGATGGCTTTTTTCATGATAGCAAATTAAGGTAAAACAGGCACACGTTTAGTGGTATGTATTGAACGTTTCATGATCAAATAGCCGCAGGTCACAATCAGGCAGACACCGCCAAGTAGCCACCACAAAAGCTCAAACCCTCCGTAGGCGATAACCTGGCTGCCCAAAAATGGAGCAATGATTTGTGCGCCGGCCCATGACATGCTGTATAATGCAGCATACTCACCTCGGTTGCGTACATTTGAACGGCTTATCCAAAACGTGTTCATAAATGGCATGGAAAGCATTTCACCCAAAGTTATCATGCAGACAATTAATATGGCTACCAAAGGCACATGCGGCATCAAATTAAGCAAAACAAAACCGGCCCCGGTAACCAGGATGCCCGAGATAATATAGGTTAGGGCATGGCGTTTGCCTTCAAGCCAGTTAATCAATATCATTTCAATCAAAACGATAAGTATCCCGTTTAAAGCCAGCAGGAAACCGATAAAACGCTCGTTAAAATGCCATTGTATTTTATAAAATACGGGCTGCATAATAAAAAACTGGAAAAAACAAGTTGCGAACAGGGTTGCCAATAGGATAAACAGCAGGTAAACACCATCTTTATAAGCCGATGAAACCACTTCATCAAAACCGGCCACTGCTTCTTTGATTGTTTTTGCCACTTTTGAACGAGGCATCAAAGTGAGCAATAATATACCTGCCGCGATATTGGTACAACCATCTACCCAAAAAAGTAAATGATAATTTATAGACGCCAATAATCCCCCTAAACCGCCGCCAAAGGCCCAGCCTAAGTTTGTAGCTAACCGGTTAAGCGAGTAGGAGCGTGTTTTGTTTTCTTCAGTACTGTAGTGCGCTATAGCAGTTGAGTTTGCGGGTCGGAATGATTCATTGCAAATGCTCAAAACCAATGTAAAAATAGCCATGCTGATGAAACTTGTTTGATAGCCCAGTATCAGGAACAGCAAACCGCCCGTAAGCAATGCGCCAACCTGCAAATCATAAAACCCTATCTTATTAATCAGCTTACCGCCAATAAAACCGCCGGACACTGCGCCCACACCAAAAATGGCCATGATGTATCCTGATTGCTCAATGGTAAAATGCAACTGCCTGATGGTATAAATGGTCATGAAAGGTACAACCATGGTACCGCTGCGGTTAATGAGCATTACGATGCTCAGGTACCAGCTGTTTTTTGAAAGTCCGCTATAGGCTTGTTTGTATAATTGGATAATTGAGATAAGCATGACTTTATAAAGGTAGGTTATTGAGCGGAAAGCTTAAAGCAGAAAGCCCAAAGCAAAGAAAATATGATAAATAATAAGCCGAAAGCTCAAAGCTTTTCAGTAGAACGCTTTAAGCTTTCGGCCTTTTGCTTTGAGCTAAAAAAATGCTTTCAGCTTAACTTAGCGTTTCTGTTCCTGAGCCAATGATCAGCCAATACGAGAGCAGCCATGGCTTCAACAATAGGTACGGCGCGCGGAACCACACAAGGATCGTGACGGCCTTTGCCCGATATTTCAGCAGCATTGCCCTGGCTGTCGATGGTTGCCTGGTTTTTCATGATGGTGGCTACGGGTTTAAAGGCTACCTTAAATTCGATAGGCATACCATTGCTGATGCCTCCCTGGATCCCGCCCGAGAAATTGGTAATGGTTTGTATATCACCCAGGTGCGATTTTACAAAGATATCGTTATGCTCAGACCCACGCATTTCGCTGCCTTCAAAGCCCGAGCCAAACTCAAAGCCATGAACAGCGTTGATGCTTAGCATCGCTTTGCCTAAATCGGCATGCAGTTTATCAAACACAGGGTCGCCAAGGCCAACCGGGCAGTTTTTTACATAGCAGCTGATCTTGCCGCCAACGGTATCGCCATCCTTACGTACGCTGTCAATAAATTCGATCATCTCTTCAGCAGTGGCCGGGTCGGCGCAGCGTACAATATTTTTTTCGCGCTCCTCAATAAACTCAAGCGGATCGTTAATAAATACATTTGGTGCATTGATTTTACCTACGCTGCTCACATGGGCAACAATTTCAATGCCCTGTGTTTTAAGCAACAGTTTGGCCAAAGCGCCTGCAGCAACGCGGGCTGCGGTTTCGCGGGCAGATGAGCGGCCGCCGCCGCGATGGTCACGGATACCATATTTAGTTTGATAAGTATAATCGGCATGCGACGGACGATATACATCCACATTGTGGCTGTAATCTTTTGAGCGCTGGTCTTCATTGGGGATCAGCATAGCAATAGGGGTGCCCGTAGTTTTATCTTCAAATACACCCGAAAGGATTTTTACCGTGTCGCTTTCTTTACGTTGGGTAGTGATCTTTGACTGGCCAGGCTTACGTTTATCCAGTTCGCCCTGGATATAATCAAGATCAACTTGTAAGCCGGCCGGGCATCCGTCAATAATTACGCCTATGGCTTCGCCATGTGATTCGCCAAAAGTGGTTATCCTGAATAATTGCCCGAATGAATTGCCTGCCATAGTTTTAGATATGAGATGTTAGATAGGAGACAGGAGAAAATCCTATCTGAATATCTTTAATTGGTTGTTTTATAACTGTAATTGTAAAATCCAGACTTACGAAGTTTTGAAAACTTCGTAAGTCTTAACCTCGCCTGGGATTACTTCGTACCCGGTAGTGACGCATTTTTTGTATGTTTTTTGCTTTAGGCTTTTTGCCTTCAGCTTTAAGCTTCCTTCTCTACCACTTCAAACCCTTGCTTTTCCAGGTCATTCCAGAAAGCGGGATATGATTTATCAACCACCGGACCGTTCTCAAATTCCATTTGCGGAAGAATGAGGGCCAGCGGCGCGAAGGCCATTGCCATTCTGTGGTCATGATAAGTATTGATGAAGATACTATCAGGTATAAATTTGTCGCTGCAATCAAGCGTGTAAACTTCATCTTTTTCAATCAGCTTAACACCCATTTTGCCAAGCTCTGTTTGCAGGGCCAGGATGCGGTCGGTTTCTTTGATCTTTAAAGTTTCAAGGCCGGTAAAAGATGCTTCATGATTAAGCGCGGCGCAAACAACAATTACTGTTTGTGCCAGATCGGGGCATTCTTTCAGGTCAAACTCACGGCGGGAGATAGGTTTGTTCTCTTTTTTAAGATGAACGCCACCATCCCTGAACTGCGAAGTAATACCAAAGTTAGCCATGATTTCGGTGATCACATTATCGCCCTGTAAACTGTAAGGAGTAAGGCCTGTTAAAAACAATTCGGCCTCATCTGCAAGCGCAGCAATAGCGTACCAGTAGGAAGCGGCGCTCCAATCAGGTTCAACGTGTAATGATGTTGTTGTAAATTCCTGGCTAGCAATTGCAATGACATTGTCTTGCCAGGTATGCTTGATACCGGCGGTTTCCAGCATGGCCAGTGTCATTTCAACATAAGGGCGCGAGGTTAACTCGCCTTCAATATGCAATTCCAGGCCCAAAGGCAACTGAGCTGCAATGAGTAACAATGCGGTAATGTATTGGCTACTGATATTCCCCTTTATACTGATCTTATTGGTTTGTTGCCTGAAACCTCCTTTTAATTTGATAGGAGGATAGCCATCAGTCTCTTCATAATCAATATTAGCGCCCAGCACCCGTAATGCATCAACCAGTATACCTATTGGCCGTTCCTTCATGCGTTTACTACCGGTTAAGATCACGTCATCTTCCTGTATAGCATAGTAAGCCGTCAAAAAACGCATAGCCGTACCCGCCGGACCGATGTCTACGATTTCGGATTTGCAATTTTCAATTTCGGAATTGTCAGGAGAAGCGTTTCCTGCCTGGCTCTTGGCTCTTGACTCTTGATTCTCCCTTAAAATACCTGCAAGTAAAACAGCGTCAGCAGCGTCAGATACATTTTCAACTCTTACTTTACCTTTGCTTAACGCTTCGATGATCAGGGCGCGGTTACACTCACTTTTTGAACCGGTGAGGGTAACCGTGCCGTTAATGAACTTGTTGTTTCTTTTCAGAATGATGTTATGCATCATTTAAAATATTAGGCGTGTGTAAGTTTTTCTGCTGCCTGGCCCTGAGCGGCGTCGGCGTTCATTACTTCTGTTTGCCTGCGAATAGATTCGTTGTGAACCAGTTCAAGCAATTTTTCAGTAAACTCGGCGCTTAATTTTAATGCTTTACCGTAAGTTGTACGTTTTTGAAGGATTTCATCCCAACGGCCAACTTGTAAAATAGTAATGTTATTATCTTTTTTGTACTGACCGATTTTCTCAGCAATCTGCATACGCTCAGCAATTTTCTGGATCACCAGGTCATCAATCTTGTCGATTTGGTTACGCAGCTCGGCCAGTTTATCATTTACTTCAGAATTTCTAACTTCCGCTTTACGCAAAGTTAAGTGGTCAATGATATCGGCAAGAGCAGCAGGGGTAACCTGTTGTTTAGCATCTGTCCAGGCTACGCTTGGATCGATATGTGATTCGATCATTAAGCCTTGCATATCAAGATCCAAAGCTTTTTGTGAAACATAACCGATCAGATCGCGGTTACCCGAAATATGGCTTGGGTCATTAATAAGAGGTAACTCAGGAGCCAGGGTTTTTAAGGCGATAGCAACATCCCACATTGGTTCGTTACGGAAAGCTGATTTTTCGTAAGATGAGAAACCACGGTGAATTGCAGCTAATTTGGTAATACCTGCGTTGTTGATACGCTCTAAAGCGCCAACCCATAACGAAAGATCAGGATTTACCGGGTTTTTAACCATTACAGGAACATCAACACCTTTTAAAGCATCAGCAATTTCCTGGACTGTAAAAGGGTTAGCAGTTGAACGGGCGCCTACCCAAAGGATATCAACGCCGGCTTTTAAAGCTTCTTCAACGTGTTTTGCAGTAGCAACCTCAACAGCTGTTGGCAAGCCTGTTTCTTCTTTGGCGCGTTTTAACCACTCCAAACCAATGCTGCCAATACCTTCAAACTCACCCGGGCGTGTACGTGGTTTCCAGATACCTGCACGCAAAGCTGAGATTTTACCTGTTTGGGCTAATAAATGAGCTGTGGCTACTAATTGTTCCTCTGTTTCAGCACTGCACGGGCCTGAAATAACCAAGGGTTCCTTACCTGTTTTAATCCAGGTGTTAAGCGGCTGT
Organism: Mucilaginibacter sp. Mucisp73; assembly: GCF_059491465.1. Lineage (NCBI taxonomy): Bacteria > Pseudomonadati > Bacteroidota > Sphingobacteriia > Sphingobacteriales > Sphingobacteriaceae > Mucilaginibacter > Mucilaginibacter sp. Mucisp73. The sequence continues at coordinate 2,640,049 of NZ_CP168507.1, forward strand.
ATGTTTAAATTTAGTTTCATCGTTTTTTTGTTTGTCCGGCGATAGCCGGGAATGTTAGTTAATAATTTAAATTATGTTAGTTTTTTGGTTTCTGCTTGTTAATGGTCTTTATTTATACATTACGCCTGATATTGATATACTTGCGGATGCTCCGTTCGGCCCGGCGAGGTTTCGGGCTCACCGCATGTTCATCATCGTGCCTTTCGTACTCGCCAAGGATATTGAAGTTATGGGTATACTTAAGGATCTGCCTTATTGAAGCGTCATATTGTTTTTGTTCCTCCCATTCTATATCTACATAAAAATTGTATTCGTTGCGCTTGCCTAAAATCGGCATCGACTGAATTTTGCTCATATTTACGCCTTCTTCGGCAAAAATATTAAGCACTTTAGCTAATGCACCAACTTTGTTACTTACCTGGAAGCACAAAGAAGCCTTGTTAGCCGGTTTCTTTTCAATATTATCATGATGGGTTAGGATCAGAAAACGGGTAAAGTTTCTTTTGTTCGATTCGATACGACGTTCCAAAACATCCAGGCCGTAAAGCTTAGCGGCTAAAGAGTTTGCAATAGCAACCGTATCTGTTAGCTGCTCATCCCTGATGCGTTTAGCACAGGCCGCGGTATCACTGCTCTCCACAATTTTAAGGTGCGGATATTCGTCAAAAAAATCAACACACTGGCGTAAGGCAATAGGGTGGGAGGTTACGTATTTAATATCCTCGAATTTTACTCCCGGTAAAGCCATCAGGTGCAGCTGGATGGGCAGGTAAATTTCACCAACTACTGGGAAGCCATAATCAAGCAGCAAGGTATAATTTGGCAGGATGCTGCCGGCGATGCTGTTTTCGATAGCCATTACCACATAATCGGCCTCACGGTTTTTTAAACTCTCAAATGTTTGTTTGAAAGAGTTGCATTCAATGGTCTCGGTGTTTTCGCCGAAGTATTTCAATGCGGCTTCTTCGTGAAAAGAGGCCCGGATACCCTGAATTGCGACTTTTGGTTGTTCTATTTTCATAAACCTGCTTAAAGCAAAAAGTCCCGGCTGGTAGGCCGGGACTTTTTAGTTTCTTTATATGTTTGTTTTGTACATATTAGTCCCGGCTCTCACTGGTAAAGTAAAAGTAGTAGCCAAAGAAGTATGCACCTGTTAATTTCATTTGTTTTTTTATTATGACGTAAATGTACGGTAAAAAAAGGGTTTGTCAATAGAAAATTTTAATTTTTGTAAAAAATAATAGATCAACCAAATTAAATTCTGTGTTAGGCACTTTGGGAGCGTTTGAAAAGAGAATTTTGGGGATAGATTATCTTTATTCCCAAATTTTCTGGAAACTTCTGAATAAGATCCATATCATGGATTAACATTTTAGGTTGTATAAATTCTCCGTTTTTGAACCTGATTTGTACGTTACCCATATTCCGGTCGCTCGTCGCTGTTCTATGAGCAAGTTCTGCTACGTCGGCTTTATTGTACTCCTTAATGTGTTTTTCGTCAATCCCGTAATAGAATATGTGGTTGCCGCGTGATATTTGCAAATACTGATTGCGGCCTTTTATCGCCACAGAGGCTATACTGCCAATAAATATCCCCAGTCCAAGAATTATTAAAAGAAGCGCTATAGGATACGAACCACCGCCAATATGAAGTGCGCTTGCACAAAATACTGAAATGGCAAATAATAGATATATTGAGAAAAAAGCTGCAAGAACAAATATTCTCGCCGGGTTAACTCTATAGATAAAGTCACTGGTTATGAAATGTGGTTGATTACCAATATTAAAGAAGTGTTTTTCAAATGAACTCAGATTGAGTGTCTGCTCAAAAAAGTCTTTTACCAGATCGCAAGCCTTATCAATGGTGGAGGCATGGTATTCATATAGATGATTGCCGTTATCAAGATAATAAACGCAGAATTTACTATTAAAGTAAAGGCCAAGCTTGAGGTAGTTCAGGTTATTATCCTGAATAACTACCGATGGCCCGGTTAACTGGATATCAGTTAATGCCCGCTCTGCGTCCCACGGGAAGTCTTTAATGACTTGGATAGTCTCATCAACATTACGAAGTTGCTCGTCAGAATATTCGCTTTTTTCGTAAGTGTTGTGCTGGAGTTTGGATATTAATTGTAACATGGTTTAGCGCGACACAAAAGTGTCACGCCAAATATAATGTTGTTATGCGGCAGTTTCGTGTTTTTTATGAGCCTCTTCCATTTCCTTATATTCACGTTGCAGCACACGCGCAGTTTGGGTACTGCCGTCATGGCTCCAGCCCGGTGGATTTAGGAAATAGCCGATTTTTGATTTAAAATCGGGGGCATTTTTTACATCATGCAGCAGGGCTTTCCATTCATGGAACAAAACGTTTACCGGTCCCATATCTTCCGGTTGTTTGGTCAGGCCATATTTAACAGGCTCGGGCAAATCTTCATCACGGAAAGTGCCGAATAGCCTATCCCAGATGATAAGCACCATTCCCATATTTTTGTCAAGATAAGGGATGTTTGAAGCATGGTGAACGCGGTGATGCGCGGGCGTTACAAAAATCCACCCATACCATTTTGGCAAGGGAATTTTGTACTGCGTATGCACCAGATTGCCATAAAGCTGGGTAATAAGGTATGCGTACAGGATATCTAAAGCGGTAAAGCCCATTAAAGCAAGCGGGAGGTAAAAGAATACCCGGTAAAGCGGTTCAAATACTGTTGACCGAAAGCCCGTGGTGAAGTTAAAATGCTCGGACGAATGATGGGTAACATGCATTGCCCAAAACATACGGCAGTAATGCCCCGTATAATGCAGTACCCAGTATAAAAAGTCCTGTACAACAACCAACACAAACCAGTACCAAAAAACATTCTGAATTTGAAAAAGCCTGTAATGCTGGTAGGTATAATCAAGTATAAAAAAGGTAAATACCTTAACGCAGAGATTAGTAATAACGGCCAGCGAAGTAAGATAAATATTGGTTAACGTATCGCGGGTTTGATAGTACTTGCGATCTTCCCAATAGCTCAGAGCCATTTCAACAAGCGTTAAAACAACCAATAAGCCCATTAAAACAAGGGCCGCCTGATTTCGCGGATCTAAATGCTGAAGCATGTTACAAGTTAATGTAATATCTTAAACTTTCACAAAGTTCGTGGGCGGTGCACACATTATCAATACTAAACTCACCTATATGTATTAACAGGGTGCAATTAATTTCGTCTCCAATGTTCTTTTTGTCCTTTTTCATATTCAACAGCAGTTCGTCAAAACTGTCTTCGTTGATGGTATACCTGGGATAAAGATCGGTCAATACCTTTACAATTTCATGAAGTTCTTCTGAAGGTAACCCTGTTTTTTTGTGGGCGAGGTATGATTCGCAGATCATGCCAATAGCTACTGCTTCACCGTGCGAAAGGCTGTCTTCGTCATGTAATAAAGAGTATGTTTCAACCGCATGCCCGATAGTATGCCCAAAGTTTAACGCCTTGCGGATACCTTTCTCATGCGGGTCCTCAATGGTGATTTCATTCTTGATTTCTACGGAACGGTGAACAAGTTCAACCGAAGGGTTTTTCAGGTCGCTGTTTTTAAGTTGGTTCCAATAACTGGCATCAACAATTAAACCATGTTTCAGCATTTCGGCCAAACCCGAAAGGATCTGGCGAGGCGGAAGGCTTTGTAAAAACTCGTGCGCTATAAACACAGCTTTAGGCATAGTAAATGTCCCGATAATATTTTTTATGCCGTCAACATCGATACCTGTTTTGCCACCCACAGAGGCATCAACCTGTGAAAGGAGGGTAGTTGGCACCTGTACAAAATCTATCCCTCTTTTATAGGTAGAAGCGGCAAAGCCACCCATGTCTGTAATAACACCGCCACCTAAGTTAATCATGAGGCTTTTACGATCGGCACCAAAGTCAATCAGCATTTTCCAAACGCCCACACAAAAATCAATGTTTTTGCTTTCCTCTCCCGACGAAATCTCTATCAGGTCGTAATTATTAAAATCTTTAAGTTTGCTGGTAAGTAAGGGCAGGCAGTGTTCGCCTGTATTTTCGTCGGTTAAAATAAAGAATTTTGAATAGTTGCCTTTTTTAACAAAATCAACTAATTTATCAAGGCTATTATCAAAATAAACCGAGTAATTATCGCTTAAAATAGTGTTCATTATTATATGACTATAATTTTATTTCCATCGAACTCAACCGTGTCACCTCTTTTTACTTTGAGGCGTTTTCTGTAGTCAACTACACCGTTGTACTTCACGAGGCCTTCAGTTACAACTATTTGCGCCTCGCCGCCGGTTTGCACTAAGTTCACAGCCTTGAGTAGCTGGATCATGGGGATAAAGTCCCCTTCTAACTTAAATTCGATCATGGGATGGCAAAAATAAACTATTCATGCAATTATGAGTTATCATTTTATAATTTTGCAGATGACCTCTTTTGAAACTAACAATAATCAAGGACGAAATACGCCCTCGTTCGAAAATACAGAAATTGCTTTTCGCCATTCATCCAATACCGATCTGAACCGGGCATACTGGCTGTTCAGGATGATCAATATTAACTTTTTGGTAAAGATAGGCCCACCGGTTACCAATTTTGCCATGAAGATAGGTTTGCCGATAAGGAATATTATCAAAGCTACCATATTTAAACACTTTTGCGGCGGTGAAACTATTGCCGAATGCGATAATACCATCAAAAATCTTTACAGCGGCAGGGTAGGTACCATTTTGGACTACTCGGTAGAAGGTGAAGAGGAAGAAACCGTATTTGATAATACCCGCGATGAGATTATCCGTACCATTGACCGCGCTGCCAAAGACAAAGCGATCCCTCTTACCGTATTTAAAGTAACGGGGGTAGGACGTTTTGGCCTCCTTGAAAAATTGGATGCCCGTATTAAATTGAACGATACCGAAGAAGAGGAGTGGAGAAGGGTACAAAACCGTGTACTGGCTATTTGTGATAAAGCGTTCAAAAACAACGTGCCTGTAATGATAGATGCTGAAGAAAGCTGGATTCAGGATACTATTGATCTTTTAGCGCTTACCATGATGACTCAATTTAACAAGCAAAAGCCGATAGTGTATAATACCTATCAAATGTACAGGCATGATAAACTGGCCTCGATGTTAAATGATCATGCCATTGCTCAAAGCGAAGGCTTTATATTGGGAGCAAAAATAGTACGCGGTGCTTACATGGAAAAAGAACGTAAACGTGCCGAAGAAAAGGGCTACCCATCGCCAATTCAGCCCGATAAAAAATCTGCTGATCTTGATTATGATTCGGCGCTTGATTATTGTACAAGTCATATCAATGAAATAGCTTTTATTGCAGGTACACATAATGAAGAAAGTTGCCGTTTGCTGGCCGAATTACTGGACAATAAAGGTATTGATCATAAACATCCGCATGTTTATTTTTCGCAATTGCTTGGCATGAGCGATAACTTAAGTTTTAACCTGGCCCATGCCGATTATAATGTAGCCAAATACGTGCCTTATGGACCGGTAAAGGCTGTACTGCCATATTTATTTCGCCGTGCACAGGAAAATACAGCTATAGCCGGGCAAATGAGCCGCGAGTTGAGTCTAATTACAAAAGAAAGAAAGCGCCGAAGCGCTTAACTTATTAAACTACCATACAAAGAGGGCATTTATTAAATTAATTGCTCTCTTTTTGCAAAGGACTGTATGGTATCTGGAGTTGTCATTAGAAAGGTTTGGATGCCCAACTTTTTTGCGGTCTCCAAATGCTGCGGACTATCGTCAATAAATAAGGTTTCTTCGGGTTTTAAATTATTTTCCTTAAGTACCTGTTCAAAAATGGCAGGCTCTGGCTTGCGCTTGCCTGTAAGGTGCGAGTAATATGTTTTTTCGAACAGGTGATCGTTTCCTTCAAAACCGAAATCGGTTTTAAGATAGTTCATGATATAATCATAATGGATAGCGTTAATATTGCTAAGCAAAAAAGTACGGTATTTGTCTTTCAGCTTTAACAGTAATTCGTGATTTCCTTCGGCAATTCCGACCAGGATACTGTTCCATGCGGCATCAATCTGATCATCCGTCAGGGAAAAGTTGTTGGTTTTTTCCCTTACGTAATCCCTGAATTGTGCCGCGGTAACTTCGCCACGATCAAATTTATCAAAAATTTCATCCTGGGTTTTGTGGCCAAAAAACGCTTCGGGGTTACTTATACCTAATTGATTCCAAGATTGTTGAACCCGGAGAAAGTCGATACTGAAAATAACGTTACCATAATCGAAGATGATATTTTTAATATTTTCCATAAAAAGAGTTTGAGATATGGCCGCAAATATGTAAAATTGCACCCGCAAACAAAAACAAAATAACCGCGCCTATAGCTCAGTCGGTTAGAGTAGAAGACTCATAATCTTTTGGTCCCTGGTTCGAGCCCAGGTGGGCGCACAAAATGTGATTTTATCACATCTAAAAACCCTCTAAGTCATTGATTTAGAGGGTTTTTTATTTTATTCGAATCCTTTTCAGTCCTTACGAATGCACGCGGTGAAACACCAATCCGGACCCCCGAAATAAGTTTTTAGTTTTGGGGCCAAGAATGATGTAAGGATCTTATTTACAGTTATTTAAGTGCTTGAAATAAAGACTAAAAAGCACTGAAAAGAACTACTAATAGTTTATTCCCGGCCCCATTCCTGGCCCCTGAAAAATGACCTTTTCGGGATGTAATTAATCATTTAATCACTTAAAAACTGTACAAAGATGAAAACATCGCAGTCATTTGGTGTGCATTTCACCATCAAAAAAGAAAGGGCAAAGGATGGCGTAACCAACGTTTACGCATCCATTACCGTTAACAAGGAACGTATCCGTTTCGCCCTGAAACATCAGGTCAAGGTCGACAATTGGGATGCCGGCCGCGGCGGTCTGAAGATCAAGGTCGCAGAAGCTAAAGAGACCAATGCTTACCTGGAGCAGGTCAAATTCACGATCACCACCTATTACCAGCAATTACAGATCGCGGGAAAAGAGGTCACTGCGCAATTGCTCAAATCCATGTTCCTTGGAGAAGAGACCGAGGAAACTTGTTCGCTGAGCAAACTGATGGATTACCACTATGAGACCGCCTCTGCCGCCCTGACATGGAGTACGCTGAAACATTACGCGGTAACCCGCCGGTATTTAGAAAAGTTCCTGAAAGATAAGAGGAATACGACGGACGTGAAGATCAATGAGATCGACTATAAGTTCATCATTGATTTTGAGACCTATCTCCGCAATTACAAACCGAAAGACCATCAGAAACCATTAAATAATAATGGTGTGATGAAACACCTGATCCGGTTGCGTAAAATGACGACCCTGGCGCTGAAACTAACCTGGATATCACGTGATCCTTTTAAGAATTACAAGTTCCGCTATAAGAAGGTCGAGACCGCTTTCCTGACAAATGCAGAACTAACGGCCATTAATGATCATGAGTTCGGTGCGGATAGCCTTAACATGATCAAGGACTTCTTTTTCTTCTCCTGCTATACAGGCCTTTCGTTCATTGACCTGATGAATCTCAGAGAGAACAATGTGGTGACTGGTGAAGATGGTGACAAATGGTTGAAACTGTTCCGTCAAAAAAGTAACGAACCTACCAACATTCCTATACTTGGACCAGCCCGGGCTATCATGGAGAAATACAAGGATAATCCCCGCTCAATTGCCTGTGGAACGGTATTTCCGACCATGAGCAATCAAAAAGTGAATAGTTATCTGAAAGAGATCGCCAAGATGGTCGGGGTTAAAAAGACGTTAACTTTTGGGGTAGCGAGGCACACTTTTGCCACTACCATCACTCTTTCAAATAATGTCCCAATAGAGACGGTCAGCAAAATGATGGGCCATACGAAGATCGCCACTACCCAGATCTACGCACGCGTCCTTCTTAAAAAGATCAGCGATGATATGGGACAGCTCAAAAGGATCATTGAGAATAATAAGGTAAATGTTGAACAGAAATAATTAAAGATCGAAACTATGGCAACTCCAGATAAATTGATAGAATTATTGACCGGCAAAGTTTTCAAAGTTCGTAACCAAACGGTAGTGTTTGATTTCGATGCTGCCGCATTATATGAGGTGAACATTGCAGTTCTCCATAAAACGGTGACCAAACATTCAAAGCGTTTTCCATCTGATTTCATGTTCTGGCTTACCTCTGATGAGTGGAAAGAAATCGCTGAGCAAATTTCGCCTGGTCTGTCAAACACCAAACTGTTACCACCATTGGCTTTCACCAATGGCGGGCTGTTTATGCTGTCCAGTGTGTTAAAAGGGCCGCGGGCCGCCCAGGTCAGTGTGCTGATCATTGAGTCGTTATTTTCTTATAAAAAGATAATTGATCGCAACAGATAAATGTAAGCCGGATCAAATCAAACTGTAAATGTTGATTGATGATCCCGGCGGCAACCTGAACTATATTAAAAAAAAAGAATAAATCATAAAAGTTCGCAAAATGTGAACTTTTATTTAAATTTGTATAAAGATGAAAATTCATCTGATTAAAAAACAAACCTTACTGGATTATACATACCAGTATCCGGGTAGCAGAGTGCCGCTTGGAGACTGGACAGAGAAGCTAAAATTTGCGGATTGGAAACAGCCGGGTGATATCAAATATACCTTTAATACGGCAGACCTTTTGGGAAAAGGCAGCAACAGAGTTGTATTTGATATTGGCGGCAATAATTACAGGATGATCTGTAAATATGTTTTTGGAACAGTGCAGGTTCATCTATTTGTTTGTTGGATCGGCACCCATGCAGCTTATGATAAAGTCTGCAAACAAGGCTTACAGTACACCATTAATTTATATTGAAATGGAAGCGACAAAACTGAAATACACGATTATTAAAAACAGGGATCAATATGATAAATATTGTAAGAACCTGGAAGAGTTATTGGCTTCAGCAATTGATGAATCTGTCCAGGATGAGATCGACCTGATTACATTATTGATCGAAACCTACGATGAAGCGCATAATACATTTGCCGAACTGGATCCAATTGCCTTGCTGCGGTCATTTATGGCAGAACATCATTTAAAACCACAGCAACTGGTTGAAATATTAGGCGTAGGTAAAGGGTACGTTTCTGATATTTTAAATTATAAAAAGGGCTTATCAAAAGAAGTGATCCGGAAACTGGCTGCTCACTTTAAAGTCAGGCAGGAAGCTTTCAACCGGCCTTATAAATTAAAAATAGCGGTTGCTCAATCGGAGTTAAATTCAGGAATTATCAATCAGTCAGCGACACAAAACACAGCAAGACATTAATAAATTTCATGATGGGAACAGCAAATAAAAACCTCACTTCATTTTCGGAGTACTTGGATCAGCAATATGGCCCCCAAGGCTCGCCGGAACGCCAGGAGTACGAACGCGGTTTTGAGTTATTTAAAATTGGCGTAATGGTCTGCCAGGCACGCGAGGATCAGGGAATGACCGAACAACAGCTGGCCGACAAGTGCGGCACTACCAAAGCCCAGATAAAAAAGATAGAATATGAAGCGGAGAACGTTAAAATTTCAGTCCTCCGAAATGTAATCGAAAAAGGCTTGGGCGGCCGTTTGGAGCTATCTTTTCAATTGTGAATTCTTAGAGGCCGCAAAACGCGGTCTCCAATGGCTAGAATACTAGCATCATAGCGATCAATCATTATAGTTTGATAGCAATTTAACCTATGTCGTAAAATCCGAATCACCGATTCGGATTTTTTGTTTTTCAGTCTATTTGAGTTTATATCGTTCCTTATCTACCTAAAAATAACGCCACCCTTTCAAAAGTTGTCATTTTCTGATTTTTCCGCTTCCGAATTTTGAAGTCCTTAAAAATCAAGTTATGGACAAATCAACTGAACAACGATCAAGAATGGGAATGGTTCCGACACGGAACCAGATATTGACCCTCGGAGACCTGGAGGATTTTAAAAACGACGTCCTTCAGGAAGTAAAACGCATTATGAAAGAATGTGTTAGTGGCGCGCCCGGCAAGAAGTGGTTGAAATCTGCCGAGGTTAAAAAGTTGCTGGGTATTTCACACGGCTTCCTGCAATCATTGCGTGACAGCGGAGTATTGCCCTTCACAAAAATAGGCGGCTCTATCTATTATGATTACGAAGACATCACTTTTATGATGTCAGCCAACAAGAGCGCCTGATGTTTCACGGCCGGGCCTGTATTTATGGCCCGGCATTTCCTATATCCTATGTTATTTCAAACGCCCAAACGTAAAGCCAAACGGGTGCCTGCCGGGTGCAGGAAACCCGAACCCATACTGCAAAAAGGGTTTGGCACCGAAATTCCACCGCAAAAAGTCCTGGTTGATATTTATTTTGATCAGAAAGGGCTTGCCGCTCAGGCAGGCGCATTTTATAACCATTACGATAAAGCGAATTGGAGCAGCCCTAAAGGTACGCCTTACCGTAACTGGAAATTGCTGGCCGGCGAATGGATCTTCAATTATGAACAGGAACAAAAGCTCAGAAAACGGCAGCGGGAAAACGCCCTGCTATCATCCCAGTAAACTATAAAATAGCAAACTATCATGGCAAAAATTATCACCATAGCCCACCAAAAAGGTGGCGTAGGTAAAAGTACCTTAGCGATCAACCTGGCTTTATGTTTCCAGGATCAATTATCAGTAGCCCTTGTAGATACCGATCTTCAGGGAAGCTTATATCATATCCGGGAGGATTTTCCTGACCTGGCTATCGTCGGAGTCGATAGATTACAGGATATCCATCAGCTGGCGTATGACCTGATCATAATCGATACGCCGCCTTATCTCTCCAATCGCTTACCAGAATTATTCCAATACTCTGATTTTATTTTGGTGCCGACCAAGGCCGGGTTCTTCGATGTGATGGCCATCCGTTCTACGCTGGCACTGATCAAAGAGGCACAGCATAAAGCGCCCCATCTTAAAGCCGGCATTGTCCTCAATATGGTCAAGCCGCGATCAGGCATCACCCAGGATGTGGCAAACCTGCTGCAAAGTATGGGTATGCCTTTGCTGAAAACAAGGATACATGACCGGGTAAGCATCGCCCGCTCGTCGATAACCGGTGGTATTTTAAATGGCGCAGACAGGCGGGCAAAAGAAGAGATCATGGCATTGACGGAGGAAGTCGTTGAGCACATCAGCACTGAAATAGCAAGCTAGCTTTTTATTTAGCTAATAAGCTAGCAAAATCGCAAACTATGATCGTAGCAGCTTAGCAAGCTAAGATCATAGCAAGTTATTAAACCAGCTGCATTTGATAGGAAACTATCAAGCCAGCAAAATGCCGGTAATTGCTAACAAACTATCATGATAGCAAATGGAAAATTATAAAAATAAACTCGGCAATCTGGCCGACAAACTTAAACAGGAAAGGCCTGCCACCCCTATCCAGGAGGTGATACCGGTCAAGCCGGCAATGGTTAAACACGAGCCTGAAGTACAGTTCAACAACCGGATACCCAAGGGCCTCTTAAAGCGGCTTAAAACATTCGGACTGGAGTATGATGAATCTCTTAAAGACATCAATATCCAGGCGCTTGAATTTTATCTCAGCCATAAGGCGAAGCCGGAAGAAACAACAAAAAATGCCGATTAAAACACTGATAGCAGGATAAGACCGCCCGCTTCGCAGCGATCAGCAAGATGTACAATTGTGTCACAATTGAATCTTGCCCCGCCCTCCGGAGTCGGCCGCGGTCCAGGCAAAATCCTCCGAAGTCGGATTTTGAATGAAGAGAACAATGGCTAAACAAGAAGACAAACGGATACAATGGAAGAATCTCCGCTTTAAACCGGAGGAATATCAATTGCTCGAAAAGCGGTTCAAAAAGACCACTTTCCGCAAGCTTAGTGAATACATGCGCAGCGTGCTTCTGGAGAAACCCGTTACGGTCAATTACCGGGATAATGCTATGGACGATGTACTGGAAGAAATGATCCTGCTTCGGCAGGAATTGAATGCTATCGGTAACAACCTGAACCAGGCAATGCGCAGCATTAACAGTGCTCATGGAAATGCTGACACCCGGCTTTGGATGAATTTGCTGGGTGTGATCAACACCAAACTGGAACCTTCCATCAGCCAGATCAAAGATCGAATGAACCAATACGCGGATATATGGTCGCAAAAATTAAAAGCGGTAAAAGCCTGATCGGTGCGCTCAACTATAATGAGAATAAAGTGAAACAGGGCAAAGCAACTTTGATCGCAGCTGTCAAATACTTTAAAGACGCGAAAGACCTGTCTTTTAATGATAAGCTATTCAGGCTGACGGATCTCGCTTCGATGAATCAGCGGGCTAAAACCAACACAGTCCATATCTCGCTGAATTTTCCAAATGGGGAAAACCTCGCTGATGAAAAGTTAAATGAGATTGTTAAGGACTATCTGACCGGCGTTGGCTTTGGGACGCAACCTTATTTGGTCTATCGTCACGAAGATGCCGGACATCCCCATATTCATATAGTTACTACCAACATTAAACGGGATGGCGAACGCATCAGTCTGCACTACCTGGGGCAGAACGAATCGGAGAAAACACGTAAGGCAATTGAGATCAAATATGGCCTGGTTAAAGCTGATGAGCAAACCAAACAAAAACCTAACCTGAAAGCCGACGTTTCAGCCGTCGAATATGGTAAGGCTGAAACCAGGCGCGCGATCACCAACATCCTGGGATATGTGTTAAGAACCTACAAATTCACCAGTGTTCCGGAACTCAATGCCGTCCTCGGACAATATAATATTCAGGCTGACCGGGGTTCTAAAGATTCCCGCATGTATGCCCGCGGAGGATTGGTTTACTGGATTTTGGACAAGCATGGCAACAAAGCCGGTGTACCCGTCAAGGCCAGTGTGATCTATGGTAAACCAACATTAAAAACACTGGAGGAGAAATTCAAACTTAACGTGGCTTTGCGCAAGCCTTTTAAAGATGGGCTGATCAAGGTATTGGAGGGCATATTAATAAAGCCGTTAACAAGGCGTGATTTCCAAAATGCGTTGCGGGAAAAGGGAGTTCATTGCATTCTCCGCCAAAACGATGAAGGCCGGATTTACGGGGTAACCTTTATCGATCAAAAGAACAAAGCGGTATTCAACGGTAGCGACTTAGGCAAAGCTTATAGCGCCAATCAGCTTAGCGCGCAATTACTGCCGGAACCAATAAAAAAGGCTACAGGCCAATATCAAAACAATTCAGGTCGCGATACCTCCGGTCAGGTGTCAAATGCGAGCGACGAAATACTTGATATTTTATTCGCTGCCGAGCGCGAAGACCTTGCCGCACTTAACAAATTCAAAAAGAAAAAACGTAGAGGACTAAATCTATAATATTATGCAAACCGGAGAAAATGAACAAGCCCTGCGTAAAATCATTGATTTTACCCGGCTTATCAGCATTGCCATATTGGTCATTCATTTTTATTTGTGCTGTTACCCGGCATTGAGGGAACTTAAAATGACCCAAAAGATCGTTGACCACGTTTTATTGCCGCTCTCTAAAATGGCGATTTTCAAAACGGTGCTTACTGTTAAATTGAGTGTGTTGCTTTTGCTTATGATATCATTGATCGGAAGTAAGGGCAAACGTGACGAAAAGATCAGGCCGAAAACTATTGTAACCTATTGCTTCACCGGTTTACTGCTTTATTTTATCAGTAGTCTGTTTTTGGTTTTGCCGTTTTCTCTTAAAATAGTAGCAGCACTTTATATCGCTACTACTGCATTCGGTTATCTTCTGTTTATGACAGGTGGCGGCCTTTTGTTCCGAATGCTGAAGCTAAAAATGGGCGGCGATATCTTTAATAAGGAAAACGAAACCTTCCCGCAGGAAGAAAGACTGCTCGAAAATGAATATTCGATCAACCTGCCTGCTAAGTATCAGTTAAAGGGCAAAGAGCGGAATAGCTGGATCAATATCATCAACCCTTTTCGGGGAACTTTGGTTGGCGGTAGTCCAGGTGCCGGTAAATCCTATTTTGTGATTCGCCACATTATCACGCAGCACATCCGTAAAGGGTTCAGCATGCTGATCTATGACTTCAAATACGACGACCTTTCCAGAATTGCCTATAATGCTTTGCTGAAAGAAGGTGGCCGTTCTTTCTATGTAATTAACTTTGAAGAGATCATGCACCGCAGCAATCCACTCGAACCCGATACGATGCTCGACATTACTGACGCGATTGAATCCAGTCGTACGGTGATGCTTGGACTAAACAGGGAATGGATAAAAAAGCAAGGAGATTTCTTCGTGGAATCGCCCATCAACTTCGTCACTGCACTGATGTGGTTCCTGAAAAGATATAAAGGCGGTAAATATTGCACTTTGCCTCATGTTATCGAACTATCGCTGGTAGACTATAAAGACCTTTTTGCGGTGCTGAGCACCGAACCGGAGATTGAAGTCCTGATCAACCCGTTTATTTCGGCCTGGCGGAACGAAGCTTATGAGCAGCTCGAAGGGCAGATCGCAAGCGCCAAAATAAGTTTAGCGCGATTGTCTTCACCACAGCTCTACTACGTGCTCAGCGGGAATGATTTTTCGTTGGATATTAATAATCCTGACGACCCTAAAATCGTTTGCCTGGCTAATAATCCGCAAAAGTCTCAGGTTTACGGGGCTGTATTATCGCTCTATGTTAACAAGATTAATAAGCTGGTGAACCGAAAGAACCAACAGAAATGCAGTCTCATATTCGACGAGTTTCCAACGATTTACTTTAACGGCATTGATAACCTGATCGCGACGGCCCGGTCCAACAAAGTTGCTGTTACGTTAGGCGTGCAGGATTATAGCCAACTGAAAAAAGATTATGGCCGTGAACAGGCTGAAGTGATCATGAATATAGTCGGCAATATTATCTGCGGCCAGGTTACCGGCGATACGGCCAAACAGTTATCTGAACGCTTCGGGAAAATCAATCAGCAAAAAGAAAGTGTCTCCATTAATAGCAGCGATACTTCTGTCAGCCGTTCGACTCAACTGGATTATGCGATACCCGCATCTAAAATTGCAGGTCTGTCATCAGGAGAATTCGTAGGAATGGTTGCTGATGATCCGACCAACAAAATAGAACTCAAGACCTTTCATTGTCAAATACAGAACGATCACAAGGCAATTTCATTGGAAGAAAGTGCCTACCAAACCAGTCCCGATGCCAGAAAGGTTTCCAATACAGAAGTTCAAATGAACTACCAGCGAATCAAAGCAGAGATCAAAGGACTGGTTGAACAACTCGCCAATATTAACAGCTAACCTTACTACGAAGCTTAAGACAGGAATTGCCTTTAGCCAGGTTTGCAATCGCTTTGCGTCATCGCTTTTGTTCCCAGGTTTGATTTGCTTAAATTTACCGGATGACAGATGAGATACCAGGCCTCAATATGGCCGAGCTTCGGCTGCAGGGATTTAAGGTGCATACACTCCCGGCATATGTTGATGTGCCGGCTGTCCACGGACGCCGGGATTTTTATAAAATGGGCCTAATCACCGGCGAAATGACGATCGGTTATGGCGATGAAGTTTTAGAATTGCGGGATACGGTATTGTTTTTTGTCAACCCCCGTGTACCACGTTCGTTGCTGCGCCGCTCTCAGTCAACTACGGGCTATGCCTGTATCTTTACCGAAGCTTTTATGCCTGCGATCGTCAAAAAGTCGCCATTATTTAACGCCGGACAGAACCCGCTTATCCGCCTGGACACCCAACAGGCCATTTTTATGACAGGCATTTTTCAAAAGATGCTGGCCGTTCGGGATGGGGATTATGCCTTTAAAAGCGACCTGATCAAAAACTGTATCGAACTGATCATTCATGAAGCTCTGTCCATACAGCCCCCGGCGCAGCATCTTGTCAACGGCGCTGTCCGTATGACGCATTTATTTATTGACCTGCTGGAAAGGCAATTTCCTATCGAGCATACAGCTGAACCGCTCCGGCTACGAACTGCGCAGGACTTTGCGGCGAAGCTGGCCGTGCATATTAATTACCTGAACCGGGCGGTTAAGACGGTTACCGGTAAGCCGACCTCGGTACATATCGCGGAACGCATCGCGGCGGAGGCCAAAGCTTTGCTGCAGCACACCGACTGGAGTATTGCGGATATCTCCTATGCACTCGGTTTTGCTTACCCGACTTACTTCAATAACTTTTTCAAACGGGTAACCGGTCTTACGCCAAAAGCTTTACGCAAGGTTTGATAATCAT
Organism: Mucilaginibacter sp. Mucisp73; assembly: GCF_059491465.1. Taxonomy (NCBI): domain Bacteria; kingdom Pseudomonadati; phylum Bacteroidota; class Sphingobacteriia; order Sphingobacteriales; family Sphingobacteriaceae; genus Mucilaginibacter; species Mucilaginibacter sp. Mucisp73. Next base: position 2,656,308 of record NZ_CP168507.1, read on the forward strand.
ACTTATCGGTTTGATTATCGTTTAAACCGCGCCGCATTTAGCCTGACCTTTGGGTCATGAAAATATTAGTTACCGGGGCTACCGGCAAGGTCGGCAGCCGCTTTGTTCCGCGTTTATTAGCCAAAGGTTATGACGTGCGTATTTTAGTTCGTGATGCCGCAAAGGCAACAGCATTGGCGGCAGTGGGTGCCGAGGTGGTTAGCGGCGATCTCTTTGATGCGGGTAGTTTAGCGCCCGCGGTAGCGGGTGTGGATGCTGTGATCCATTTGGCGGCACTGTTCCGCACCTTTACGGACAATGAAGGGATCATTAAAACCAATCATGAGGGATCGGTCGCTTTGGGAGATGCTGCGGTTGCGGCCGGCATCAAACGCTTCATTTTTGTCAGCACCAGCAATGTCTATAGCTCCGGCTACGGGCATCCGGCCAGGGAAGATGACGAAGTTAATGTGAACGACCCAAGGCCGTATGCGTCGAGCAAGATAGCAGCCGAGCAGGAGCTGTTACAGAAACCAATGGATGTTCGCGTATTACGTTTAGGTTTTGTCTATGGGGATAAGGACCCGCATATCGAAGAGATCATCCCGCTGCTCAAAAAAATGAAACGCCACTCTGGGTCGCGTATGCACATGGTGCATCATTTGGATGTGGCACAGGCCTTGATCATGCTGCTGGAAAGAGACGGCCTGAACGGAGAGATCTTTAATATCGCCGATGATGCGCCGATCACCTTATACGAACTGGCCGAATCGGTCGGCAAAGCGGGCGAAGCTTTCGAGGCGGTCGAAGCGCTGCTGACCGATCCGTTCGAGGGCATTACCGATATCGCCAAACTGCGCAAGACCGGCTTCCGGCTGCTCGTGCCCAGTTATTACGTGGCACGGGACCTGGATATTTTGTAAAGGCAATGAAAAGTATTCGGTATCTTCGGTTCAATGACCCATGAAGAAGCTGTATCGTTCATCAAGAGTGCCGTTAAGGGCCACCAGCTACAGTATTGGGCCGATCTGGGCTGCGGGAGCGGTACCTTTACCCGGGCACTGGCCGCTTTATTGCCGCCAGGCAGCCCGGTCACCGCGGTCGACCGGGAAAAGCAGCGCCTCGACATCGAGGGCGTTGATTTTATCCGGGCCGACTTTGATAAAGATGAACTGCAGCTGGAAGAACTCGACGGCATTTTGATCGCCAACGCTTTCCATTACGTTGTGGACAAAGCCGCTTTGATCACCAGGCTGGAACGGATGTTTAGCAGCGAACCTTGTTTTATCATCATCGAATACGAAACCGACCGGCGCAATCCCTGGGTTCCGTATCCCATCCCGTTTGAAAAACTAAAACTGCTGTTTGTCCTGCTCGGTTATCGGAGTGTGTTGAAGATAAACGAGCGGCCATCGGCTTATCGTTCCGCTAATATGTACTGCGCGTTGATCCAAAAATAAGCAAAATGGTGACGTGCTTTTTTTTAACAGTTCGCGCTATTAACCCGCTTTTTCTTCCAGGAAGCTGATCAGGTTTTCCTCCAGAAGATCCGTATTGTAATCTGATTCGGTCGCCAACACAGTAACCGTGATCTCCGCTTCCGAAACTGTGATGTTTAAGGCTGGCCCTTCGATCACTTCGGGAAATAATACATTGATCTCGTCATACACATGCGCATAATCGATGGCCAGGTTTGAACCCAGTTTGCCATTGATATAGTCTGCGAAATCTGTTTTTAATAAGTCAAACAGCTTTTCTGCGCTGAGTGGCTGAATATTTTTGATAGTTGCCATAGGCTTGCATAAGGGTTGAAGTCGTATTAAGTTTCACTGATCAGCCAAATAGTTGCCTATCTTCAGACATTAGGCTCATTTAACGCTTTTCCAATCTGTTTTTCCGGATTTGACTAAATAATGGGCTGTATTGAGGGCGGTGCCAGTTGTATTTTTACTTTCTCCAGCAGCACGTCGATGTCAAATGGTTTGGCCATAAAATCGTTCGGTGCGCCGATCTGATCCAGTGTCCGCGCCAAGTCATGGGTGCCGGAAATCAGAATTACGGGTATGTGCAGGGTTTGCTCCTCAGCTTTCATTTTGGTGCAGATCACCCGGCCGTCCAGGTTCGCCAGCATCACATCCATCAATACCAGGTGCGGATTGAACTGGCTGATCACGGCAAAAACTTCTTCGCCGGTGTTCAGCATCTGCACTTCATAGCCGCTGTCGGTCAACAGAAAACTTACCACATCCAAAATATCCTGGTCATCGTCCAGGATCAGTATTCGTTTTCCCATAGCTTTATTTTGTAGCTCTGTTGCGAAGACAGTGCCAGTAATCAGGATCTGATTTTAAAAGCGTACTTTCGTACGGGAATCAACGATGAACGCTATAGCATTACCTGTTCCAGAGAATGAAGCCGAAAGGCTGGCCGCCCTGCAATCTTACGCGATCATAGACAGCGGTGAGGAAGCGGATTTTGATGCTATTGCTTCGATCGCCTCTGCAATTTGCCATACGCCTATCTCCTTGATCACTTTCATTGATGAAAAACGGCAGTGGTTCAAGTCGCATATCGGTACTACCCTTACCGAAAATTTCCGGGATTTATCTTTTTGTACTTATGCGATTGCGGAGCCTGAGCAGATCATGATCGTACCAGACGCCTCTCAGGATCATCGTTTCGCCGAAAACCCGGTGGTGACCGAAGCTAATGTTACTTTTTATGCAGGTGTTCCTCTGGTCAATGAAGATGGCTTCGCATTGGGAACATTGTGCGTGCTCGATCAGAAACCGCATGATTTTAATGAAGTGCAGGTTGATGCCTTAAAGGCGCTGGCCAAGCAGGTTGTAGATAAGATCGAATTGCGCCGCAAGGTGCTTGCGCTGCAGCAAACCAACCAGGAACTCATTAACGCGAATGTATTGATCCAGAAGTTTGCCTCGATGGCAGCGCACGATATTAAAAATCCCTTAAGCAGCATCCGGCTAACCTCTCAGGCATTACGGACGCGACAGGAAATCACACAGAGCGATGGTTGCCTGCGTTTGGTCAATATGAATATTTCCGCGGCGGATAATTTGTTGGCATTAGTTGATGAGATGATGGCGTATTCCAAAAATCCACAGCTCCTTTTAGAAAAGCGTCAGGATTTTGAGTTGAATGCGCTGATCAGCAAGATTCAGGGTTTACTTAACGTACCCGACAGTGTCCGCATCCTATTGCCTGAGGCTAAGCACCAATTGCATTATTCTATTATTGCGGTGGAGCAACTGCTGATCAATCTGCTGAGTAATGCGATCCGTTATAATGATAAACCGGAGGCCATCATTCAAATCAGGTTCGAGGAAAATGAAGCTTTCTACCTGTTTGAAGTTGAGGATAATGGGCGGGGTATTCCGGAAGAATATCTGGAAAAAATTTTCAGCAATAATTTCACTTTAAAAACGAAGGACCGTTTTGATACCCTGGGTTCAGGCATCGGATTGGCCACTGTTAAGGATCTTCTGTATCTTCTAGGCAGTAGCATCGCGGTCAGGTCTGTAGTCGGCGAAGGCACTACCTTTGTCATCCGTTTAACAAAGTAATCACAACAGCAGCACACTAGTATTTCAAAGAGACGGGCATCAGTAAGTTACTGTCGTCCGCTTTGACATCATCATGGTTTCTTTAAGAAACGGGATAAGTTACATTAAAGCGTGGCGAGCTTAGCCAGTTTTTCTGCAACCGCCTTAATCAGTGAAATGTCTGCCGTACGCACAGATCCTGATTCTTCCGGATTGATCAATGCCCGGTAACCGCCTTCTTCATCCGGTTCAAAGGCAAATGTCACTTCATCGATCAGTACAGCGATGCGGTGAGTATAGCCCCACCGTTCAAAACGAGCCTTGAATTCATGTTCCGTTCCCTGGTAAATCACCGGAATAATAAACGGTTCATTCATAACTTAGAATTTGATTTTTGATGAGTCGGTGATAATGATCTCCGGTTTTCCTTTGTAATCAATGACTACACCCTCTATGGTGATCGTTTTATTCTCCAATTGGTTCCCTAATTCTTTGGCCTTGCCTTTCAATGCAACGGTCAGTAATTGGTTAGGATAAGCTGCACCCAAATTAACCAGTATCATGCTCCCGATATCTTTGCTGCCATAAACTTTTCCTTGTGTAATTACGTTTTTTCCTATTGCGTTTTTAACATCCTCCAGTTTCACAGAACCTGCAATTTCAGTACTTACCGGTGGTGGCGGCATAAGTGTTACAATTGCGGTTTTTACCTGCTCATTGTTAAGCAGCTTATTGAGTTCACCTGCTAAACGGATGCCGGCCTGGTCTATTCGTTTATGAATGACACCGATATACTTTTGGTAATAGGCCTCGTCAATTTGCTGGCCTGGCTTTGTTTTTGCGTAAAATTCGCTGCTGATCTGGTAACTTTCCCATATCCATTCCATCGGGCTGTCCGCTTGCCACTGTTTTATTTGCGCAGGCGTAGCTATATCGTAAGTCCTGGCGATATCGGCTTCACTTAAACCTTCGTGATCGATCAGTTTACTGTCCCACAGGCTGTGCAGGTTAGTGCCCTTGTTATCGAAACGCACCTGAATGGTGTTGCCGCCTTTGTCTTCCTTGCGGCTGATGTGCATCGGCTGGTGTGCGTCACCGACCAAATGAATCAGGTATTTAATGCTTCGTTTTTTTGCTCGGGGCTCAGTGTTTTGTCTTTCAGTGTTGCCTCTGTTTTTAAGATAGCCGTATAAGTATTATTATCGCTTTGCTGCACCGCCTGAACGAATTGCTCATGGGTCAGGCCTATAGGAAAATTAATGAAGTGCCATAAGGCGGTTGCTTTATTTTTATTTTCATCGGCCCAAGTGGCTACATCGGCCATGCCTTCACCTTTAAGGTAAGCTGAGACTACATAGGCGGTGTTACTGGTCAGGTGTTTTTGTGCAATGGTCGCGATAGCGCGGTGTCCTTTGAAACCCCATGAAATTAATGCTACGGAAAGGCCTATCAGGCAGAAATTAAACAGTTTCTTCATGCTGCGAATATAATTGGAGGATGCTTTATAAATTATTAGTGTTGGTAAATATCATATGACCACCCGGAAAGTGAGGTTGATCCGTGCTTTCATCGGTTTAACTGATTTGGCGATCCGATGCTCCCAATGTTCCTGTAAACCACTTTTCATCAGCAGGAATGAGCCGTGTTCCAGACGAACGGAATACTTCTCGCTATGATCGGTTTTATTGCGAATATCAAAACTTCGGACTTGTCCGAAACTGACCGAAGCGATCACAGGGTGCCTGCCCAAAATACTTTCCTTATCACTATTCCAGGCGACAGAATCATTACCGTCGCGGTAATAATTTAACAACACACTATTAAATTTGATACCCGCTAAAGGCTCGACGACCTCTTTAACCGCCAGTAACTCCGGTGTCCATGGCGTCGGATTGGATATCCTGCCCAGATGGGAATAATCGGTACCGAGATCACCATACCATGCAGTAAGCCTCGGGGTAACCACTTCCTTATCATACATCTTTTGTACCGTTTGTTTCCATGGTGCATCCGCTATAAACTTTTGAAGGAAGAAATCACCCTCATCCCGGGTAAACAAACCGGGGAAATATTCCAGGAAATCGGTAGGCAGGCCCTTACTTTGTCCTGCCTCGGGGAAAAAACACAATTGCTCCATCATTTATCCTCCATATATGCCTTTGCCTTCGGGTATTTGTCCGTTTCATACCAGGCAGTTAAAGGCCGGTCGGACGGGAAGCCGAACTGTTCACGGTATGCTTTACGCTCACCGGTGAAGTTCCACCAGCGTTTACTTTCATCTTTGTGTTCAATGTAATGAATGAGCAGGCGGTAAGAATCTTCCACGCATGGGTCCGCCCAGCAACCGCAATGCCTTTCATAGGCGTCAAACAATTCCACCGCACTTTTTCCTTTTATTTGTTCCAGCGAGTAATAACCCTGCTGCATCAATTCCCTGGCAAAGCCGATTCCCAGTGACGGAATACTTTGAAACTCCGCCAAAGCTGCCAATTCTCTGGCGCGCTCAGGTGAAGCGTCCAGCATGGCCGCAATCTCATCGGGCGCATAATCCCGCAGCATCTTTTGGCTGATCTTTTTTGCTTTTAACTTCTGTTTTTCTTCAGCCGAAAGTTCAAAATCAATATTCTTTTTCATAAGTCCCTGATCAAATTATCCATTTCTTTATGACTACCGCTGATAAGCCCGGCGACTTCTTCCTGCTCTTCTATACTCAGTACCTGACCATCGTATATCCAGTTATCCTCCGCATCAAAAAGAATGCGGCCAATAAAACGCTCCGCTAAAGCATCGTACAAGTGATAACCTTCGCCATTATCCGGCAAAATACGTACCCATCTTGCCGCACTTGTTTTGGCCGTTTTAGGCTTCTCCTCGAACAACTTACTTCTCATTAAAACAAAAGTGGAGAAAAAAATGTAAAAAAGAATGAAATAATGCTAAAAATATTAGCATAACTTTATAGTCCCAAATTTGACGTGTTATGGTGCCATTTAATATAGAACTCGAACTTGAAAATAAACAGCTGATAATCAGCGTCGAACAACTGGATCAATTGGCCGATACCGAAGGTTTTATGCGCTATCAGGTAACGGCGGCAATGCGCAGATCCGTGATCTGCGTGAATGTCGAAGATGGGGTGCCTCCCTTATTTACGCCCCAGGATGTGGAGGCGTATTTTGAAGCGGTGTACTATCCTGAAGAAGCCGATGCTTATAGCACCGAAGAGGTATTTACCAATATGGAACTGCGTCAGATCGCGGCGGCGGTCAGGTTATACAACCGCTCACAAAAACTGAGTTTCGACCAAATGCACTTCGATTTTTAATACCCCTGAAAATGAACACGACAAAAGAACAAATCATCAGCAAACTGCGCCAGGATATGATTGGCTGGGAGGGCTTCCGGCCGCCACAGCCGGGCATGGCGAACGATATGGGCCTCGGACCGGTGGCGATGGCTTTTCCCAACGGCATTTTTCCAACCGGAGCTATTCACGAATTTATCAGTACCTGCCCTGAAGACACCGCCGCAAGCGGCGGGTTTATCGCAGGCGTTGTACAAAAATTGATGGACCGTGGCGGTGCCTGCCTTTGGATCAGCTATACCCGCCGCATTTATCCGCCAGCGTTAAAACTGTTCGGGGTTGATCCCGACCGGGTTATTTTTGTGGATGTACCATTACAAAAAGATGTGCTTTGGGTTACCGAGGAGGCGTTAAAATGTGAAGGTGTTGTTACGGTGATCTGCGAAACGCAGCATCTTAGCTTTACAGAATCCCAGCGCCTGCAATTAGCCGTCGAAAAAAGTCATGTGACCGGCTTTGTGCTGCGCAAAGACGTTAAAAAATCCAATACCACCGCTTGCGCTGCCCGCTGGCAGGTTCGCCCGGTTCGCAGCCAGTTAAGGGCCGGTATGCCTGGTGTCGGTCACCCGCGCTGGCAGGTCGAATTATTGAAAGTAAGAAACGGCAGGCCCGGAAACTGGACTGTAGAATGGAAGAAAAAAGCTTTCCAGACTGTTATAGCACCTCAGATCATCGAACAAACCCGACTGTATGCCTAAACGGTTTGCATCCATATGGTTCCGGCATTTACTCACAGACCAAAAGGCGATCCGCCAGCCTGGCCTGAAAGGGAAGTCCTATGTCTTCGCTGAACCGGATCACGGACGCATGCTTATTACCGCACTGACGGAAGAAGCCGGCAAATATGGCGTAACAGAAGGTATGACTGTTGCAGATGCACGGGTCATCGCACCCGACCTCCAGGTTTTTGACGGAAAGCCCGGCAGAAATATCAAATTGTTAACCGGACTTGCCGAATGGTTTCTGCGTTATACGCCGCTCATACAGCTCGATCCGCCTGACGGCTTACTGTTGGATGTGACAGGTTGCACGCACTTGAAAGGCGGTGAAAAAGCTTATTTGCAGGAAATTGTTTCCCGCTTAAAAATTATAGGTTACGATATTAGACCGGCAATTGCTGATACCATCGGAACAGCCTGGGGTGTGGCCCGCTGTGCGCCATCCGGCCTTATTGTACCCGTAGGGGAACACCGAAACGCACTCATGCCCCTGACACCTTCAGCACTCCGTTTGCCGATGAGTCAGCTGCTGAAACTGCAAAATCTCGGTTTGCACCAGGTCAGCAGCTTTATTTATATGCCCAATTCTGTTTTGCGCCGCCGATTCGGTAAGGATATGGTACTTCGCCTGCAACAGGCGCTCGGGCAAGAGCCGGAATATTTATTTCCGCTTAAAGAACCAATACCCTACAGTGAACGCCTTGAATGCCTGGAGCCGGTCCGTACACGCACGGCTATAGAGATAGGACTCAATGACCTTCTTGAAAAACTTTGCAAAAGGCTCTATGGTGAAGGGCTGGGATTGCGCTCCGCTGTGCTGACCTGGTACCGGGTGGACGGAAAGAACGGTAACATCGCTATTGGCACCAACCATGCCAGTAACCGGGTACAGCACCTGTTCAAACTTTTTTTTAATAAGCTGGAAACCATAGCGCCGGGCCTGGGTATTGAACTATTCGTTTTAGATGCGCTGAAAACTGAACCGGTCAGTGATAAGCAAAGTGAACTCTGGTCATCTAAAGGCGGCGCGGATAGTGAAGAGGTGGCCGAACTGCTCGACCGCGTTGCGGGCCGGATAGGCAATGCCCATATCAATCGCTACCTGCCGGGTGAACATTACTGGCCGGAACGCACTCCGGAACCGAACGCTAACCTCAAAAAGAAACCCGAAAGCGACTGGCGCACCGATAAACCGCGTCCGATGCAAATACTGGATCATCCGGAATGTATTGAAGCCATGTCGCTAACCCCTGATTACCCGCCCAAGCTATTTATCTGGAAAGGCGAACAGCATGTTATTGTAGGGGCCGATGGCCCCGAGCGTATCGAACGTGAATGGTGGCTTGAACCGGGGGAACACCGGGATTACTATATCGCTGAAGATGAAGCAGGTCGCCGCTACTGGCTTTTCCGTTCAGGTCACTATAATGCGGAGAATAATCAGCACTGGTATTTACATGGCTTTTTCGCATGAGTTACGTCGAATTACAGGTCACCAGCAATTTCAGTTTTCGCCGAGGCGGAAGCCACCCGGAAGAACTTGTCGACCAGGCGGCGGATCTGCATTATGACGCGATCGGTATTACTGACCGTAATACTTTTGCTGGTGTAGTCCGTGCTTACCAGGTTGCCAAAGACCGCAATATCCGGCTGATTCCCGGCGTGCGCCTCGATTTACTTGACGGGCCAAGCTTATTGGCTTATCCGACTGATAAAGAAGCCTACGCCAGACTTTCGGCGCTGCTGACACTCGGAAATCTCCGCGCTGAAAAGGAAAAATGTTATATATCTAAAAGAGATGTCTATCAGCATGCTGAGGGTTCTTATTTCATTATCATACCGCCCGATAAAATCACACAGGATTTTGAATTTGAACTTGTTTTTACGCATCACGTTCAGGACTACCGGCAAAACCTGCCTAATCTGTATTTAGCGGCAACAAAGTATTATACCGGTGATGATGCCAAGCGCCTGTTCCTTTTAGCCGAACTAAACATCCCGCTTGTCGCCACTAACGATGTGCATTATCATCATGTATCAAGACGTGAACTGCAAGATATTCTCACCTGCGTGCGGGAGAAATGTACCATTTTTAACGCCGGATATAAACTGCATCAGAATGCAGAAAGGCATCTTAAAGAAAAAACCGAGATGGAGCGCCTTTTCCGTAATTACCCCGAAGCTATCATAAACTCCCGGACTATTGCCGATGCCTGTTGGTTCGATCTGAGAACACTGAAGTATAAATATCCAAGTGAACTGACTACCGGCGGCCGTACGCCTCAGCAGCAATTGGAATACCTTGCCTGGAAAGGGGCCAACAGTTTTTATAATAATGAAATACCTGCAAAAGTTAAAAAGGCCCTCGACGATGAACTGGAAATAATTGCTGAACTGGATGTTGCGGATTATTTCCTGACTGTGGAAGATTATGTAACCTGGGCGAGGAACCAGAATATCCTCTGCCAGGGCCGGGGATCTGCTGCCAATTCCGCGGTTTGCTTTGTACTCGGCATTACTTCGGTCGCTCCGGATAAATCCAATTTACTTTTTGCCCGTTTCCTCTCTAAAGAACGCAACGAGCCACCCGATATAGACGTGGACTTTGAGCATGAGCGGCGGGAAGAGGTTATACAGTATGTTTATAACAGATTTGGTCGTGACCGTGCGGCGATCCTGCCAACCGTATTTATGCTTCATTACAAAGGGGCGGTAAATGATGTAGGCCGTGCCATGGGACTTTCGGTAGATGTAGTTAAACAATTATCCGACGCTTATGGCGAACTGTCCGATGAAGAAATCACAGCCGAACAAGTCAGCGCTTTAGGGCTTAATCATAAAGATCCTCATTTACTCAAGGTGATTGAATTAACTTCACTGCTGATCGGCTTTCCGCGTCAACTCGGCCAGCATACGGGTGGCTTTGTAATTACTGATGGCAAACTAAGCGACCTTTGCCCGATTTTTCATGCCCGCATGGAGAACCGTACTAATATTGAATGGAATAAAGATGATATCGATGCGCTCGGTTTCATGAAAGTTGATATTCTGGCGTTGGGTATGCTGACCTGCATCCGCAAGGCTTTTGATCTCGTGCAAAACTATTACGGTATCACACTTACTTTGGCCAATATTCCGCAGGACGATCCCAAAGTTTATGAAATGATAACGGCCGCCGACACACTCGGCGTATTCCAGATAGAGAGCCGCGCGCAAATGTCCATGCTGCCCCGCATGAAACCTACCTGTTTTTATGACCTGGTAATTGAAGTGGCTATTGTGCGGCCCGGCCCGATACAGGGCGATATGGTGCACCCTTATATCAGGCGAAGAAATGGCGAAGAAGCAGTAGATTATCCATCTGAAGAAATCCGGTCTATTCTTGAACGCACTCTCGGTGTGCCGCTTTTCCAGGAACAAGCGATGGAACTGGCCATCGTAGCTGCCGGATTTACTCCTGGCGAAGCTGACCTGCTCCGTCGGACAATGGCAACTTTCAAATTCAATGGTATGGTCAGCAAGTTCGAACATAAACTGATTAACGGCATGACCTCCCGTGGTTATACGGAAGAATACGCACGCCGTATTTTCAAACAGCTCGAAGGCTTCGGTAGCTATGGTTTCCCCGAAAGTCATGCCGCAAGTTTCGCCTTACTTGTTTACGTTTCCTGCTGGCTGAAATTTTATTACCCCGAAGTATTTGCGACTGCGCTTCTTAACAGCCAGCCAATGGGTTTTTACCAGCCTGCACAGATCGTGCGTAACGCGCGTGAACATGGTGTAAAAATGCTGCCCATCGATGTGAACCTTTCGCAATGGGACAATACGCTGGAAGCTAAACAGGGCCGGTATTTTCCGCTGCGCTTAGGGTTTCGGGAGATTGACGGTATCCGTCAGGACGAAATGGAAAAACTGATAGCCGGGCGCATTCGACCCTATACAGCGCCTCACCAAATCTGCGATTCCGGTGTTAGCGTAGCAACGATGGAGCGCCTCGCCAATGCCGATGCCTTCCGTTCAATGGATCTGGATCGCCGGCGCGCGCTTTGGGAAGTTTCCGCCCTGCATGACCGTCCAGTTCAACTTATGCAGGGCCAGCCTTCGGAAAGCCTGCACGAGCCCGAAGTTAATCTGCCCGAATTACGCCTTTCCGAACACGTTGTACAGGATTATGCAACTACCGGCCTTTCGATCAAAGGGCACCCGCTTAGTTTTATACGCCATACACTTGAGTTGTTACATATCAAAACCGCTAAGGACGCTAATCAAACCGAGAACAAAACAGTGATCAAAACAGCGGGCCTTATTCTCATCCGCCAGAGGCCCGGTACTGCTAAAGGTGTTTGCTTTATTACGCTTGAAGATGAAACGGGCACTACCAATCTGGTTGTATTTCCCAAATTATTTGACAAATACCGTAAAGAGATCCTGCACGCTCGGCTCCTTATGGTTGAAGGTGTTGTTGAACGTACAGAAGTTACGCATATAATTGTGCGCCGCGTCTTTGATATTACGAAGCTATTAGGCGATTTAACCGCCATACGTAATGAAAAACAGCCGATACTTACGCTATCCCGTGCCGATGAAAAAGCATCGCCATTCGTACCTATGGATAAACCTCTAAAAAGTCAGCAAGCGGAAGATGCCATTCACAAGGGCAGGAATTTTAAATAACGTTCGGATTGACAATTCCGTCGGGATTAAAATTTACATTACCGTCTGGCACTTGTCCCGCCTCAAATCCATTAGTATTCAGCTGGATATAGAAATTTTCTTGTGGTGTTGCAAACAAAGTCACAAAACTGCGAACCCTATTGCCGGAATAGGATACCAAATCCTCGATTATATTGTCATTTAAACCGAAATGACGGCCCAAACGTCGAACCGCATCCCTGGCACGATCTGATGAAGATAATATGGATTGATAATTTTCGAGGATATCAATAAGGTCATCTATAAATGATTGCCTTGTTAGGGGATCAGCCAACGCACGAGCTATTTCTCGTTCTAACTGTTGTTTTGCTTCCTGCGTCGCTCGATCGGGGTTTCTTATGTCATTAAGAATTTCAACTACAATAGGTCTATTAGAATTAATAGGAATGCGAATGCGCACTTTTACTCGTTTACCGCGAATACGCCAATAAGTAGTTTTATCAATGTGAATATCATTTGCCGTATTATCCCAAGTAATGTGTTCCCGGTTTCCCCACCGATGCGCATCAACGCGAATGGTTTGGTTTTCCAATAATTCCCGCATGTGTTTTATTATGCAGCGGGGTAAGTTAACTCCTCAGTAGTGTCTAAGTACACCATATCAATCGGGGGCAAAGTATCATAGTTTGTCGGGTTAGCTACCCGCTCGGTTAAATATTCTTTGGTGATCGTACAGAAATCCATTGCACTCGATGGCACTTGTGTACGGGCCAAGATTTGCGCCCGTTCTTTAGAGATATCTGTCATCAGCCATTCGTAAGCAAGGTCCTCATTCAGCACTGTCGGCATCCGCATTTTCGAGTTATGGATTTGTGACATTAAAGCATTGGCCGGGGTCGTACCCAACGCGAAGGTATAAATCAGTTCACCTGTTTCCTCATCCAGTATTTGATTGTACAGGCCAGGGAACCAAAAGTACTCGGTATCCTTCATGGTAACGATATAAGGGTATTTATCGGTAGCCTTCAACGGCTCACCTTTCTTACCGATCTTTTGGACATGGCGGTTTTCTACAATACCGGTAGATAACACCAAACAGCGGCGCCCTTTATTAATCGCATCGGCCCACATCGAGCGTTGTCCTTTTTCATTGATAAACATATTCTCGGATTTGAAATTCATCGTTGTATAGGAACGAACAAAAGCTTGGGCGGCTTCATGTGTCTTAATCGCTCCCGGTAAATAACCCCAATGGCCAAGCGTTAAATCGAAATCAGTTTTATCTGCATTTGCTACGGCAATTGCCGAAGGCTGGAACATAAAACCATTATGTACGCCAACATTCAGGAAATTATAATTCCTTACAGCTTTCTCCAGATTTTTTAGTCGAATAAACTCGGTGCGGGTAACTTTTTGTCCGTTGTAGTAACACATGATTGATTCCTCCTGTAGTCACGAAGATAAGCAGCAACTGCCTTACCTGCAAATTCTGCTTCTTCCTGCCGTCCTTCAGGAACAGATGTCCAAAATTTTTCGTCATCGCTGTTCGTGGCCACCGTGATATTTAACGGCGGGCGACGACCTTGGAACACAATATGGAATATTTTAGCAGACTTGATCGTATGGTCAGTTACCCGGGCACTCTGCCCGTTCACTTCAATTTCAAATGCCTTCGGATCATTCATTAAAGCAAATATTACTAAAATATTTAGTAAATCCAAATAAGAAAAAATCGGATCTACTATATAATAAAAGTCCCCAAACACTCGCTGCCGGGGACTTTCAACCTAAACCTTATCACAATTAACCGGCAGATTGCCGGTAATTCAAGATGCGGCCAATTTAATACTAAACTTTCATTTTAGCGCTCTTTCTTGACTTTTTTGCAGGCGCATCCTCCGCGGTCTGCGCTTGTTTTTGATCTTTCTTATTATCATTCTTCAACTCAGGCTTTTTATAATGCTCCAATTGCTGGGCTTCGCCTTTCCAGTTCGTCAGGTTAACGCGGTGTTCAGCCGGATTGGCTTCTAAATACAGTTTTACTTCCTTGCCATCCTTCATCGCGTTAACCTGGTGGCGGTTGCCTTTTTCAAGTGATTTCATCAGCTTTTCCCGGGCACCCTCGTCGTTGATCCCAACGATATCCAGTTTATCGATAGCCCGTTCAGGTTTATAATTCCAGCCTTCGGTAAAAGGCCTTAATTTAAAATTGCCGTTCTCGGTCTTATTTTCTTTGTCGATCACGATCCAGGCATGATACTTTTCTCCTTCGAGATTCTCTAACTGCTTGTGAACCGCCCGGCCTTCCATGAGGTTATAGGCCTCCTTGGCAGTGATGCCGCTGCCTTTATTGATGTAAAAAGTTTGCTCCATTTCCTTATCTCTTAATGAAGCATCATATTTATTGAAAAAATACATATCGTTCTGATCACCTGCTTTATAGTGCAGGGTATAATCCACATTTTGCTTATTGTACTCTTGCTCAGTGTTTAAGGTAAATTCCTTTTTGCCTGATTTGATGTTTTTTTCCAGTTCGTCATTGAGTTTTTCGCCAAACCCCAGGTTCAGCAATTGCTTTTGAAGGTAATTCAGATTTTCTGTGTTCATAATAAAATGGATTTAATTAACGATTGATTTTTAAAAGGACGGGGTATTCATCCGCTAGTTTGACCTTGATTTTTTTTATCTTTTTGCTGAATAAGCCTTTCGCGGCGTTGACGCCTCCCGCTGCTGCCTGTGCACCGAGGCTTTGATCCATGCTCAGGAACTGCATACTCTGAATGGCGTTGTCGGCCCCGTTGCCGGCCGCGCCGCCGAGTTCGGCTTCCGGTGCCGGTATGCCGGGCATGCCGTCGAGACTGAATACGGTAAGGTTTACCGGGATGATCTGCTTATCCAGACGAATATTTTGAATGGTTAATAAAAGACGCTGGTTAGTGACCTGGCAAACCCCGAAGATTTCCTGTCCCTTTGATAACAATTGGTTTTTCAGGGTGACCGTATCGGTCAGCTTCAGTTTAACAGCACCACCATCCATTACCTTTTGCTTGCCGTCGATTACAGCTGGTATGGCCCTAAAGGGTTTGTCGGGTTCGGTTGATACAGACGCCGGGGCAACCGAAGCAGGGTTTTGTATAGCCTGGATCTTATCGAGCATACTGTTTAGCTGCTGCATCTCCGGGTCAGGGGCGTTATTGGCAGCGTTCATGTTTCGCATGACTTTTTTGAGCTGCCTGACCTGTTGCGGTTCAGGTTCGTCATAACCGACAGTCTGTGTCTGTGGCTCGTTCAATTGTTTATTCAATAGCGCCAGCTTTGCCTGGATCTTTTCTGCCTGGTCGTCCGGGGTAGTAACAGAATCTCCTGGTTGCGTTGCTTTATCAAGCCCCATCGATCTTAGGAAGGCCGGGCTGACACCATCCTGTGCCGGATCATGCTGGGCGGCCTGATAGACAGCCATTTTATCTGTTTGGTCCTTACTCTTGAACTGCGCCTGCGGCAGATCGGTGTCGAGGCCTTTATTGTTGACGAGCTGCCGGCCGCCATTTTTGCCGCCCCCCAGGGCCCAGAAGGCCATCGTTAAAAATGGTATGACCAACAGCGGTAATACCAGCAGAAATTTTCGTTGCTTTTCCATATCAGTGTTTTTTAGATGTTAAAGAATCTGTGAATTGTGGTCCGGATGGTTTCCCGATATGCTGAGGCACGCTGATCGTATAGACTTTTGCATCAAAGCGGATAAACCGGATACCCAGCCAAAGCAGCACGAGGAACGCGGCACAAAAAACAAGGTAATAACAGACCTGCCTGTCGCCATGCAGGTCATTGAACCAGCGGCTGAATCTGTTCATCATTTCCCTTATCATGGCTGGTTATTGATCACGGTGTCGCGGTTGGCCAGTGTTTCCCAGTGCTCGATCAGAAAGCCATGCGGATTATTGTCCGAGCGCGCAACGTTACGCAGGTAGCCTTGCGTAATCAATAGTTTATGTATTGTAGACGACGACCTGACCAGTTTTTCCGTACTGTAACATTTAAAAGCGAACGGATAGCTGTTCATATCCAGTTTTATACTGTCCACCTTTAAACTCTGGCTGATGTTTCCTGAAATGAGATTGTTGTAATAGCTTTTTTCTTTCAGGTCATTGTATTGGTTCTTCGCGCTTTCATCTGCCAGGTATAGTGCCTTACTGATATTACCGTTGATGACCTTTTCATCCGGATCAAGTGTAAAAAAGTACTGGTGGAACATTTTGATGTGATCGCGCGCCTCAACGGGAATATTGTCTTTCCGGTCGGCAGCGATCGCTTCCAGCGCCTTGCCGTTGGCCAGTACATAAATATGCCCGGAAGCTTTTTGATAGGCGGTAAAAGCAAACCAGATGGCCGCTATGGATATGACGGCGCTCGTTAATATAACAAGGCCGACGATCCGCTTATTCTGCTGAAAAGCAGTTTCTATGTTTCTGAGATGTGTGAACATGATATTACTTTTTAGGGTTTCCATTTAATTTCTCCGATTGCACTTCATTATACCCGGCAGACCTGTAGCCTTCAGCAATATGGCCCGGTGCATTAATGATGTTTTGCGCGCCCTGCGCCATACGCTCCCCGGTCACGGTGCCCGCGGATTGGACAGAACTCATGCTGATTGCCGTCAGGCTGGTCACTTTATTCAACAGGCCGTTACCACCCCCGGGATTAATGATATAGCCCGCCACCGCTGGCACCGTAAAGTAGCCGACCGTTCCGATCAGGAGAAAAATGAGGTAGGCTGTATCAGTTGAACTGAAAAAAGTATCACCCGCCTGGTTGACCTGGTCAATGTCCAGTTTCAGCATATTCTCCTGTACTTTGCCGATGATGCTGCCAAAGATATTGGCCACCGGTAGCCATAGGAAGACATTCAGGTATTTGGCCAGCCAGGTGGTCAATGTATGCTGGAAACCGTCAAATACGGAAAGCCCGAATACCAGCGGCCCGAGGATCGCTAAAACGACGAGGTAAAAGGTCCGGATCGTATTGATACAAAGGGCTGCGGCTTCGTAGACCACCTGCAAGATCTCACTCATCCATTGTTTGATGTTGTTACGGAATTTGTAGCCGGCTTTGTCCATCGCGAATTTGACATCATTGCCAAGTCCCTTTAAGAGTTTATCATTACTGCCTTCTTTATCATTTGGATGGGTGTATTTATACCATTTATCCCGATCTCCTTCACCGTCATCGCCGACGTACATTTGCCAGGTATCTGTTCTTTCGATGGCAGCCTGCTTTTGTGCCAGTAATTTGGCGATCGCTGCATCCGAGTTCTTGACCATACCGCCGGTTGCGGTTACCACCGGATTCATGACACCATTGATCACGGCAATGACCGTGGGAAACAGGAGAATAGCCATGCCTATGGCGAATGGCCGCAACAACGGGTAAAAATCGACCGGTTCGGCACTGGCTAAATGCCGCCAAACGCGGGCGGCAATATACCAGAGTGCGCCGAAACCGGCGATGCCGCGGGCCACACCGATCAGTTGGCTGCACATCGGGAGCATATCAGCATAGACATGATCCAGCACGCTCTGCAGCCCATGTATATCGTCAGCGAGGCCGTCCGCTCTGGAAAATAAGGGAAATAGTATCCCCGTCAGCGCCAGCAGGGCGCTTAATAATGGCTTCTTTTTCATACGATTGATCTTTAGTTTATGCGGTACAGGCGCTTTAGCGCTTGTGTATCATTGAGGTCCTTGCTTCGCTGCAAACTCAGCACAACGGCCTGCCGGTTAAAAAAGCGCAGGAACTGCAGTTGGTCAGCACTGCCGGTATAAATGCGGTCGATGGCCCTTAGCCGGTCATCATCCGACATGCGTAACTTTCCGGCAGTTGTTATACTGGCGAGATCATCAATATTCGTATTGCTCTGCCTGACCAGTTGGTTGTATACATTGCTGATATAATCCAATTCATCCCTCGTAAACCTACCGCTTTGCCGGAACAGGCCGTTATAGCGCTTGTATTCGCTGAGAATATCGTTTTGCTGGCTGATGATCTGGCCGACCCTTGGGTTATTCCTGACTATGGGATTAACCGCCATCAAACCGGTCAGGTAAATATTGTGCAGGTTAAAGTTACCTTTCGACAGATTGGATATCGTGCCATAGCCTTGCTGGTAGATCTGATAACCTTTTTTCATATCAGAGAGAATCGCCTTGAACTGCGTCAGCTTTTCAATGTTCAGTAACAACTGCTGGAGTTCTGTACTCTGTGCATGGGTTTGCGTCACTGAAAACAGCAGCACCCCTATGATGGCCCCGCCGCGTTTGATCATCTTATTGAGTTGCATACAAATGAGTTAAAGTGTTTACATCTTTCATTTCCTGTTGCTTGCTGCGTGCGTACATCTGCAGTTGCGATCTGAAGCCGGCAACGAAGCGGTAATTGTCCTGCATGTTCCGGTGAAGCCGGGCGATCTGCCGGATACGTTCCTCGTCGCTCCTCGTCGTTTTTTGGTCAGCCAGAATAATTTGCAGATCATGGAGCTGCGCATTACAATCACTGAGCAGTGCGGTGCTGACCTTGCTGACATATTTTGCCTCGTCACGGGTAAGCCCGTCCAGATCTTTCAGCCGATTTACCTGCTGTAAAATATCCTGTTGCCAGCGAAGGATCTCACCAACCTGCGGATCATTTTTAACCGGGATGCTAACGGAACTCAGGTAGCTGTAATAACCGCTGTGCAACCCGAATTCGTTGCCGACATAGCCACCGATCGATCCCAGGCCGCCTTTGGCAATACTGTATCCTTTTTGAAGATAACCGCTGTATACCTGCAAGGCGGCGATCTGTTGCAGCAGGTATTTCTTTTGCGTTTTCTTCTGGCTGAACCATTCCGCAAAGGTTTGGGCCTGAGCGCAGTGACTCATTGCTGCTGTTGCCAGCGTAACGGCGAGTAAGGTCTTCGCTCTTTTGCGGAGAACCGAAGCTTGTTTGATGATCTGTTCAACGGATGCCATAATAGTTCTTTATCGTTTGCACTTCGTTAAGATCCTTGCCGCGGTGCAGGCTGAGGATCATGTTTTGATTATTATACTGTTTAAGATCACTGTAAGTCTCCTCCAGCCGGTCGCCCGCCAGATTAATGGCCTCCAATCTTTGCTGATCCGTCATCTGTGTTTTTCCCGGGTTGACGACCAGCATGACCTGCTCCAGATTCCTGGCGCTTGCTTCGAGAATGCCGAGGTAAACACGTTGCATTTCAAAGATCTCGTCCGGGTGAAAGTGTTTATCTGACTGGAATAAATGCCAAGCTCTTTGATATTCTCCCACCATAGCCACCTGCTTTCGAGTAAGATCCTTAATACGCTGGTAATAGGCAATGGTAGATTTGACCTTCCATAATTCCTGGTAGTACTGATCATACAGCGAACGCTGCTTTTCAGACCAGTCGGCGATCTCGTTTAACCTGAAGCGTGAAAGTTCATTCTCTATGGTTTTCTGCGCATTCTGTAGCCATATGGTTTGGTTCTGCATGCGCTGCACCTTCAGGTCAATCGCCTTGATTACTTTTTTAACCACCAGTTTGACCGCTTCAGCGATCGGAATCTGCGCGTGTAACCGGCTACTAAAGCCAATCATCACAATAATTAATATAACAACCGATTTTTTCATTACTTGATCCGCTTATAAGTTGTAGATCCAATATTAATTTGGTCATCGCCGGGCTCAATGATTGGAGAATTGGGGTCGTTATAAATCCATCGTTCTATACTCCACTCTTTAGGTTTCAATTGACCATTCCTGATTTTTCGATAACCGGTACGTTTGGTGACAATATCTTTTCTGATAATGATGGTATCGTCTGCCATTGAAAATTCGTTTTTCCATCTGGCAACATAAGTCCCGTCGTGGCCTCCTCCTTCGCAGCCCGCAAATAGTGCGGCCGCCAGTAATGTAATGCATCTTATAATCATTTTTTTCATGCGGCATTATTTTTAGTTTGTTGTTCTTCCCGGACGATGACCGCAATGGCTTTGCGGATATCGCCGTATTTCTTTTTGTAGGCCTTGACCCTGGCTTTCTCAGCCGATTCCGTGGTATAGGTCCAGTATTCTTCGCGGCTTACTTCGGTACGGTAAACCCTGGAAAGTTGACCGTTCAGGCTGATGAATACTTCCTTGTATTTAAAGCGCTCGTCATTGGCCCGGTTCATACTCATGATGAGCGCCGTCTCCTTATCTGTGATTCCTAAAAGCTGCTGGATTTTGGGGAAATCATTCTGGTATTTGCGCTGGTCCAGCAGGATCTTACAATCGCTGTTGTTGATGATCGCTTGCTTCACGACAGGCGAACTGATGATATCTTCGATATCCTGGGTAACCACCAGTGCTTCCCCGAAATATTTTCTCACCGTTTTAAACAGGTACTTGATGTATTCGGCCATGCCTTCCCGTGCGATCGCTTTCCAGGCTTCCTCAATCAGGATCATTTTGCGGGTCTCCTTAGGCAGCTTGCGCATCTTGGAAACGAAGGTCTCCATGATGATCAGTGTTACGACCGGGAACAGGATCGGGTGATCTTTGATATTATCCAGTTCAAACACGATAAAGCGACGGTGCAGCAGGTCAAGGTTTTCCGTAGCGTTCAGCAGGTAATCGTATTCACCGCCTTTGTAGTAAGGCTTTAAAACGAAAAGCAGGTTATCAATATCAAAATGCTGGTCCTTGACTTTGCTTTGCTTCATGGTTTCGTAGAAAGGCCCTTTTAAAAATTCATAGAAGGTATTGAAGCAAGCGAACTCAGGTTCACTCTCATAGTAATGATAAAGCGCATCGGAAATAGCGATGTATTCGGAACGCAGTACACCCTCGTCTTCCTTTTTCCATAGTGCCAGGATCATCGCTTTAATGCTTTCGCGCTTCTCGGTATCCAGCGTGTCGCCTTCTCCAACATAAAACGGATTAAAGCTGATCGGGCTGTCTTCCGAGTACGTGAAATAATAGCCGTCCACGAATTCGCACAGTCCTTCATAGCTGTGACCGACATCGACCAGTACGATATGCGCATCCTGCTCGTAATAACTGCGCAATAAATGGTTCGTAAAAAAGGACTTGCCGCTGCCCGAGGGACCTAAAATGAATTTGTTCCGGTTGGTCGTAATACCGTTCTTCATCGGCTCATCACTCAGATCGACATGCAGAGGCTTTCCGGATAAGCGGTCACCCAGGCGGATGCCGCAGGGTGATAGACTACTGCGGTAGTTCGTCTCCAAATTGAAAAAACAGGCCGCTTGCTCCGCGAACGTGTCGAAAGTGTCGTTCATCGGGAAATTACCGCTGTTGCCGGGCAGTCCGGCCCACCAGATCTGCGGAGCGCCGTCCGTTTCCTGTTTGGGCTGCGCGTCTAACTGGGCCAGTGCCGAACTCACTTTGTTTTTGATGTCTTTGAGTTGCCGGGGGTTATCCGTCCAGGCTAGGATGTTGAAGTGTGCCTTGACCGGAAGCCGCTGCTGGCTGATCGCTTCGTGCAGGAACTCCTGGGTGGCATCACGGCCGATTGCGTTTTCGCGGGAGTATGCCGATAGTGATTGCAGGCGCAGCTTTTTGGCTTCCAGTTTTTTCAGGGTTTTGGCACTGTCTTCAATGAATAAATATTGGTTATAGATATGATTGCAGTTCAATAATGCACCCACCGGGCTTGCAAAACCGGTGCTGAATTTTGTTTTGTCAGTACTGTACTGATCATAGGTAATGCGTGGTCCGCAAAGTGCGGGCAAATGCCCCGCCTCGGCCAGCGTATATAGCTGACAATGACTATCGCCGATCCGCAGTTCATCCTTCAGGTGAATATCTTTTAATTCCGGTTCATCGTCCTTGCCAAGCAGAAAGCAATATTGTTCCAGGATACCCGGCGTTACCAGCGTCCCTGCCAGTTCGTTGTTGTTCAAACGGCGCAGACCAACCAGACCGCTGTCTTCCATTACCCGTTTGAACTGGCCCGCGCTGTCCAGAAAATCACGGAACAGTTCCGCATCGGTGGTTTGGGCCGGGGTCAGGCGTTTGCGCATCAGGCTACTGGCAGCACTGCTGACGGGTTTATAGTTCTCAGGCCTTTTGGTCAGGACGATCAGACAATGATGCGCAAGATAGGGCCGCTCATTAAAAAAGCGTTCGCTGGCATGGCTCAGAAATGTCTTATCCCCAAATTCAGCTTTGTAGTTTGCTTCTACAAACCAATCCTGCTTATGAAAAATGCTATTTTTGGGCAGGAGTTTAACGGCTTTTACCCAGGTCTGGTGAAAGGCCATATATTCTTCATTGGATAAGGTGAACAATTCGGGCAACCGGACTTCGAACGCAACACTTAATTCTCCCTGCATGGATAATATTGTATCGTGTTCAACCTTATAGATCGGGAACACTTGCTCAGCATTTTTCATAAAACAACCTCCTGGTTTTGAATTTCAAATAAATGGGCAGGTATCGGCGGGCGTTCCTTTTCATGAGTCCGTGTTCTCCGTATTTATGGCTTAAGCCATATACTTTATAGAATAGGACGCTGCCTAATCCTGCTATAATGAGTATACACAGGTAAATGGCCATACCTGTCAGGTAAAGGATAGCGAACAAAACAAGTAGCGTTACCAGCCCGCCACCCAAATAGCCGATATACTGGGCTTTGAGGCCCTTGAACTCGATCGGACGGTTAACCCCCTTATTGATCTGGTAACTCATACGCCAAAAAATGATTTGAGAACAGTAGCGACGAGGACCAAAAAGATACAGCTGCCGAACCAGCTGGAGGCAACCTTACCGGTATCTCCCTCGCCGTCATTCCATTTTTTATAAACTTTGATTGCCCCGACCAGGCCGACGACCGCGCCAATCGCGTACATCAGGTTGGTTCCGGTAGCAAAATAACTTTTGACCTGGTTGGTGGCTTCATTGATGCCCGCATTGCCATCTGCCGCGAAGGCGCTCAGGCTGCTCAGCAGTAGTAGAAATGCGGCGTAAATGGTTTTGAATGTCTTTTTCATTTTCTGCTTATTAAAAGGTTAATGGCCACTCGGTTTCTTTCAGGCGAAACGGTAAACGGCTTCCGGCAAATTCGCTGAGCGCGCTGATGACGGCAGGCAGGCTGATCTCCTCCCGGAATACTTCATATTTATCCAGCAATAGCCTGAAGAGGGAAAGGAATTCGGTTTTATCGTTGTTTTCGCTGTAGGCGTTGATAAGCACTTTAGCTTCGTCAAGCAGGTCATCTGCGGGACCCTTGGGCAGGGTTTGGTCGCTGATGTCGTCAGGATCGCCGGCAGAAAAAAGGAGTTCTTCCGCCGGATAAAGGCCGGTGTCTGTTTCGGGTTTTGCCGCGCCCATGACAACGGTCAGTTTGTTGGCGACCGGCGGAACCGTGCTCTGAACCGTAGGTTTGATCTTCAGCCAGGCAGCCAGTTCCGTACGGTAGTAACGCAGGCCAACATATGCATACCAGGCCGCGCTGAAGCTTAAGACGGCAGCCACATATTGCTGCCAGGAGATCGCGTTTAACATAGTCTTTTATTTTAACCCGCCGGCCCCATGCCGCCGGGCAAAACAAAAGTGATCAGGTTAAGATTTTTTATTTGACAACACCCTCACAGGTGGTATTTTAATTCCTGAATGATGCATTGTTTTAGTCTTTTATAGACTGTAATATAAAATTGCAGTAACAGCTCCGCCCATCACCAACACGCCCAGTTTGTCGTTGATGAAATTCTGGAAGCTGTTTTTCATCCGGTTTAAGAAAATGAACATTTCCTTTTTTCTGCGGCTGATGTCCAATAGCTTGTGATAGGTTTCATGCAGTTCGGTTTGGAATACGAACTCGAAAATACCGACCAGTTCGCTGATCTCGATATTGCCATGATTGACGGCTCCCGATGCCTTGAGCGAATACAAAAGTTCGATCGCATCGGTCTGGCTTGCCGTCCAGTTCGGGTGATGGAACGGGAACACTTTGTGCCCGTTCAGTTGCACCAGGTCTTCATTGCCGATTCTCGCGAGTTCAAGCTTCAGGTAATCCTGAAACTTTTCATTAGCCATGATTTTGGATAATTTATAGTCATGGCTGGTGGAGTATTGCTCATCTTCTTCAAAATCTTCCAGTTCCATTTGTACATCAAAGTCGCCGCGCGTAAAATAAACTTCGTCCATCTGGCTGCCGCCGGAACGGTAATATTGATAAAAGGCTTTGTTGCTGTCAAAGAAACGCTGAAGGTCCGTCAGCTGAAAATTGATATAGCTGCGGAAGGCATCTTCACCGCCGGCAGGAAGCTGCATCAAAAAATTATAAACGTTGATATAGTAAATGTATTTACTGTAGAATAAAGGTTTGATTTCTTTGAAAAACTGGATCTCTTCCGCCTTGTTTTCAAATGAATAGCTGGAAATATACCTTTTCAGTTTGTTCATCGCTTTCTTACAGATCAGGATTGACTTACGGTATTGCTCGGTTGGCGTTTGGCTGTTGAGCATGACGTCAGCCAGTTGACTTTCCATAGCGGTATGGAAACGTTCAGCTATGCTTTTCATAGGAATTTCGATATGTGAAGTTGAGCATTGATATCGCTGAAAGCGTTCAGCACCTTGTCCAGGTGCGCCAGCGTATGTGTGGCCATGATGTTCATCCGGATGCGGGCATTCTTTTTAGAGACTGCCGGATACATGATCGGGTTGGCGTAGATCCCGGCCCGCAGCAGCAGCCGTCCGGCTTCAAGGGTTTTGGGTATATCGCCGATCTTAACCGGGATTACCGCAGAAGCCGTGGTGCCGATATCAAGGCCTAAACCCGTAAGCCCGCTTTTCAGATAATTAATGTTTTCCCAGAGCTTCGCCCGCCATTGGGGTTCCTCATCCACCAGTTCAATGGCCCTGATGATCCCCATGATCGCCGGCGTTGCCGTGGTAGAAAAAAGGTGCTGTTTGGACTGGTATTTCAGGTAATTGATGATCTCGGGCTTGCCGACAACATAGCCGCCGATATTTCCCAGGGCTTTGCTGAATGTGCCGGTGATGATGTCCACCTGGTCAAAGGCATTGTAAAGTTCGATGACACCTCTGCCGGTCTCGCCGGCAACGCCGATTCCGTGCGCATCATCGACAACCAGGTAAGCGCCGTAGCGGTGTGTGAGTTCCGCGATCCGGTCTATCGGCGCGATATCCCCGTCCTGACTGTAAACGCCGTCGATGATCACCATTTTCGTGCGGTATTTGTCTTGCGCGTTCCGGAGCACCTGTTCCAGCATTTCCAGATTATTGTGCAGGAATGTTTTCACCGTCGTAGTTAAAACGCCTTCATAAACGCTGGCATGAACCGCCATATCTAAAATGGCCAGGTCTTCTTTGTGGAGCAGGCACTGTAGCGTGGCGCTGTTGGCGGTGTAACCTGTTGTATACAGGATCGCTTCGTCCTTCCGGTAAAACCCGGCTATCTTTTTCTCCAGTTGCTCATGATAGGTAAAATGGCCACCTATAGCGGGAGAGGCACCCGACCCGGTGCCGAACTGCTGCGTAGCGCGGATTACCGCGGCTTTAATTTCAGGGTGCTGGCTGAATCCGAGATAGTCATTGGAAACGAGGCAAACCGATCTTGTCGGCTGTGTGTCGCCGGGCAGCATCAGGTCCATTTCCGGGCCAACAGGACTTAATGACTGGATCCGGTAGTTCAGGTGATCATTGCTTTTAAGGAAATCCAGGTACCGCTGGAACTCCTTTGCGGTCTCGAAAATGTCCTGACCCGGAACGTTTTCGAAATCTTTAAAACTGGCTTTATTAAAGTCTATATCCATAAAATAAGGTTAAATGTTTAAACCTATGGTGCGGTATTCCGAAAAGCGGTGACATGAAAATAAATATTAATTAGTCGTTAAATCTTTGTTTCTATATCTCTCATGTCACCACTTGGGACAATTTCGACCATTAACTTTGCATCCTTTTTATTTAAAAAACCAATTCGTTTAAAATCGAAGGACTATAAATCAGGAATTTGTCCAACTTAATCTTGCTGACCATGGATACGAAGCCTATAATTGATTTTTTAAGCGGGATTACCAATTTGTCTTCCGGCTTTATTCAGGAAGCCGTAAAGGACTTAAAGCTGGAATTTTACAAGCATCACCAGGTTATCCAGGCACAGGGACAGTCGGAAAACAGGCTATGGTATCTCAGCAGCGGATTTGCCAGAGGCTATTTTTACGATGACGAAGGCCAGGAGCATACCGTCCGGTTCTGGAACGAGGGCGAAGTGATATTTTCGTATGCCGGGTTCTGGAATATGCCCGCTATGGAATATATCGAGATCCTGGAAAACTCGGAGTTAAACCCGATTGATTACGAATATCTAAAGCGGTTAATGGATAAGTATCCCGATACCAAAGCCGTTATCCGGTTTGCCGTTCAAAAACACCTGCAAAAGGAATATGAGCGGCATCTGTTGTGCTCGCTGCCGCCAGAGCGGCGATACCAGAAACTCCGGAAAGAAAGTCCGCATATTTTTAAAAAGGCACCGTTGAGGATGATCGCCTCTTACCTCCATATGAGCCGGGTTAGCCTGAGCCGGATCATTAACAGGAAGCCCCGCTGAACTTATCTTTTAAAATTGCTTTTCGCATCAAAGAGCACAGCAACTGATAACCAAACGACCCGCAACTGGTAACAGGGGTTACACCGGCTGCCGGACGGTGCTGTCTACTTTTGGTATATAGTCTGATGCCTTATGAAACGTACCCACATCTTTGACATGATTACCTTGCTGCTCATCTTCCTGTTCGTTTATACGGCAAGCAGCAAACTGATGGATTTCGGACAATTTAAGGTACAGATGCATCACCAGGCTATCCCGCACCGGGCAGTGCAGGTTTTGATTTATATACTCCCGGTAACGGAAATCGTCGCAGCGGCATTATTGCTGTTTCCTAAAACAAGATCATGGGGGCTTTATATGGCTTTTGCCCTGATGCTGCTGTTCACCGGCTATGCAGGACTCGTATTGGTCAATTATTTTGGCCATATCCCTTGTTCCTGCGGTGGCGTCCTGAAATATATGGGCTGGAAATCCCACTTTTTTTTCAACCTGTTTTTCCTGCTGTTAACGGTTATCGGAATATATATTACCCACAGGGAAAGGAGGCAGACCGCAAATTAATCAGAAGAAACAATAGCTTAACCGGCGGCGGTTGCTGCCGGTGCATAGCACAGGAGGTGCCGAAAACCTGCAATCAGAGTAGGCAAAGAATTTATTAAAATAAATTACTAAAGTTTTTCTGAATGTTTTTTGATGGAATAAAGCATTCTTTTCCAATGAAAAAGTTAATTTTTCCCATGCTGGCCGTTATCATCGCAGTAAGCGCCAGCGCATTTACCACGGTTAAAGAGCACAACCATAACAAGTTCGCATCGCTTTACTGGTATAAAGTAACTTACGACGCGATGCACCCGACCGGTACGATCGTTAATGCATCGGATTTTTATGTACAATCAGAAAAAAGCCAGGTGAATTCGCCCTGCGATCCCGGAACCGCAAAAGACTGCTTACGCGGTTTTTCTTCAGCAATAGCCACCTATCCAAGTAATGCCCCAGGGGCAGACCAGATTAAAAAGCCTAATTAAGCTGTGTGCGGATGTTAAAACAAAGAAAGCCCCGACTCGTCGGGGCTTTCTTTGTTTCAGGACTATATGCCTTTGCGGTTGACGGCTTTTTCCAGTACCGGATTTCTTCCTGCCAGGAACGCGGCCATATCCCCGGCTGTTATCCGGGTAGTTACTGCCCGCACAATCCCCTTGGGGTCGACAATAATGATATAAGGGCAAGCGCCGATAGCCAGCCGGTGGAACATCAGCGAATCATAGGCAATTGGCAGGCTGACACGCATCCTTTTACGGATACCTTTGTAAAACGCCCTGATCGCATTGTCGGGCCGGTGCGTATATTGTGACCCGGTATAGCCCACCAGCAGTATGCTTACCTGTTTGGAGAATTTTTGCTGCAGGCTGTCTGTTGCCGGCATTTTTTCAATACAGGTCCCGCAATGCCTGTTCCAGAAATCCAGGATCAGCCACTGCCCCTTAAAATCAGCAAGGGAGACCTGCTTTTTGGTAAAATAGCGGACCTCATTAAATTGAAGATCAGGACAAGGGGAACCTACAGCCGGATAGTTCCGGGGGGATTGCGCGCCGGCGCAATAGCAACTGATGAGGAATAAAAATGTGGCAATAAATTTAATCATGATGTTTTGTTTTTATTAATAACCTGGATTTTGTGTAAGGAAAGGATTCAGCTGGATCTGGGATTGCGGGATCGGGTACAGGGTGTCTGCAGGCTGCCAGTTGGTACCTTTGATTGCGCCTAACACTTCATTGGCCTGCCCGGTTCTTTTCAGGTCCAGCCAGCGGTGTCCCCATTCCGCGAAAAGTTCGGTTTGCCTTTCATGCATAATGGCCTTTAGCGTAGCGGTCTCGGTTGAAGTGGTAATGGGTGTTAAACCGGCCCTTTGCCGTATGATATTCAGATCAGCCAGCGCGTCACTGATTTTGTCCTGCTGCGCCCTGGCTTCTGCGCGGATCAGGTACACCTCCGCAAGCCGCAGGACGATATTGTTTTCCGTGACACTCGTGCTGTTCCTGACCTTGTATTTGTAAGGGTAGGTGTAGTCCGTACCACCGACGGTATTCGCCCTTAGCCAGGCGTTTCGCCGGTTATCCCCTTTTTCAAATGCCTGCAATAGACTCCCGGTGACTTTAAATGTAGGGATGGATGTAGGGGAACCGGGAATAAAGGCAGCGCCCTCAGCCGTATTCGCAGTTGGTTTGACCAATTGAAAGATCGTTTCTGACGATGAACTGTTGAACACCTGGTTAAGATCGTTCTCCAGTGTATAGGTCCCCGGGCTTAGGACTGCTGTCGCCTGTTTTTCCGCGTTTACCCAGTCTTTTTGATACAGATACACCCTGGCCAGCAGCGCGGCGGCAGCCATCCGGCCGGGCCGGGCGTTACCTGATGCGGCATCATTAGCGGAAAGCAGTTGTTCTGCTTCGGTCAGATCGGTCAGGATCTGCTGTTCGACAGTGGTGGTGGAGGCCCTGGGAAGCGAACCGTTTATCCCGTAGTCCGTCGAAAGAACAAGCGGTACGTCGCCGAACAGGTTGACGAGATAAAAGTAGGTCAAAGCCCGGGTGAATAACATTTCACCGCGGAGTTCGTCTTTGACGGCGGTGCTGATCGTTGTGGATTGATCCAGGCCCTCCAGCACCGCGTTGGCCTGGTAAATATACCGGTAGGCATTGGACCAGAAACTGGAATAAACCGTTGTGCTGTTCGTAGGGATAACATTGTTCATGAACGCATCATAATTTGAATTTGGATTGACGTTACTCAACTCATCCGCGGATAATCCGGCGTAGATGGTGACCGCGCCGTTCATCATGGTCAGGTTGTTGGCGATCATCTGGTTGTACAGACCAACGACGGCTGAGGTCGCCGCGGCATCGCTGGAAAAGACCCGGGACGATTCCACTTGCGTCTGTGGCCCCGGAATGTCCACGAATTTTTTACAGGAGGACAAAGACACTAATAAGGAAAGTGCGGCAGCCAGGCTGGTGTTGAATAATTTATGGGTTTTCATATCGTCGTATTAAAAAGTGAACTGGATACCGCCGACGATTGACCGTAAGGGCGGCAGGATATAGAAATTCTGGGTTTCAGGATCAGATCCTTTATAGCTGGTGATCGTCAGCAGGTTCTGGCCCTGGAGATAGATCCGGCAATCCCGGATATGGTAGCGGCTGAGCCAGCTTTCCGGTAAATGCCAGGCCAAAGCCACATTTTTGAGCCTGATGAACGAGGCATCGGTATAAATCGCGTTCGAATTGGTCAGCTGCGCTATCGCGATATACGCATTGGTATAGCCTGCAGTGTATTGCTGTACGGGTTTGACATTACCGGGCTGCTGCCAGCGGTTAAGTACCAGGTCGGGTTGGTTATAGATCCAGCCCGGTGGATAATAGGCCAGTTGGTTCAGATAGCTTAAACCCGTTTGCTTCCGGAACTCGAAAAAGAAACTAAGGTCGAACTGTTTATAGCTCAGGTTGTTCTGCAAGCCGCCATAGAATTTCGGGTCGAGGTTGCCCTGCACCTGGTAATCATCGGTCGTGAGTTGCCCGTCCTTATTCTTGTCTTCATAAGTATAAGTCCCGGTTTGCGGATCAACGCCTGTGTATTTAAGCGCATTGATCAGGTTCAGCGATTGCCCGATCACGTACCGGCTCGCGTAACTGGACGTGCTTAAACCCGGAAAAGCAAGCAGCTTATTTTTGGGCAGCGTGATGTTGAATGAAGTACTCCAGGTGAAATCTTTCTGATGAAAGTTCCGGGTGGTTAACGTCATCTCCCAGCCTGTATTGCTGACCAGTCCCGGAAAGTTCCGCACCACATTGAAAAACCCGGTTTGTGCAGGGAGCGAATAGCTGATCAATTGGTTACTGCTCCGGTTATGGTAATAAGCCGCGGTCAATAGAATGGCATCATTCAGGAAGCCCAGTTCTACAGCACCTTCCAGCTTTTTATTGATCTCCCAATTGTAATTGGGATTATAGAGTGCCCTGGGGTATAAGCCGGATAAACCATCATACGTATTTGTTGTATTGCTCCACAGGTTTAAAAATTTATAATCACCGATCTGGTCGTTACCGGTACGACCATAACTTCCCCTTAACTTACCGAAACTGAGGAAGGGCAACAGGTTTTTTACAAAGGACTCGGAGGAAAACAACCAGGCGGCACCTATGGCGCCGAAGTTCGCCCAGCGGTTTTCCGGTGCGAAGCGGCTGGACCCGTCCCGCCGCGCAGAAAGGTTCAGGATATACTTATCATGCAGGTTATAGTTGATCCGTCCGAAAAAAGCGGTGTAGCGGTATTGTACATAATCATTGGAAGCGGTAATGACCGGTGCGGCGGCTATCGAATTCAGCAGCAGGTCGGAATTGTAATTGCTTCCGTAAATGGCGCTGGTACTGCCTGTTTTGTCCTGGTAGGTATTTCCTAATAAAATACTTAGTTTATCCTTGTCCGTCACCCTGGAGTATTCCAGCTGTGGCTCCACGATCCAGTTCCTGTTATTGGAAACGGCGAATCCGGCGGATGGCAGTTCCCCGGAGTTCGGATCGATGGCAGCGGTTGGCCTTGTCGTCGATTCATCAGACCGGAAGGTATTATAGCCAAGGCTGGTCCTGAAAACAAGGTTACGCAGGACTTTGTAGCTTAACTGCAAATTCCCGAGCAGGTTCTCATTAACCGATTTGTATTTTTCCTGCAATAAGGACAGCGGGTTTAAAATATCATTGTTGCCCAGCGAGGAATACAGGATACCGGCATCCTGCCAGGCCAGTTTGCCTGGACTATCGTACAGCTTGATATTCGGCGGCAGGTTGATATAACGGGCCAGGTCATAACGCGGCAACCGGTTGTTATCATTGGCATACATGCCGGAGAACAGCAGGCTGAATCTTTTGTCGGCAGACGTATGATTGATATTCAAATGCAGCGAGGCGCGCGCATCGGCAAAGTCTCCCGGATAAACGGTTGTTTCCCGGTGGTAACCGCCGCCGATCAAAAACTGCGTGTTGGTATTTCCGCCGGATACCGTGGCCTGGGCATCGGTGGCATGGGCGGTGTTACCGATCAGTAATTTTTTAAGGTCGGTATAACGCTTGGTGTCCCATAGGGTAATATCAGGAGCAAAACCCGGATCACCCGGATTGTTGCTGACGGTCAGCCCATCGTTGGCAAAGCCTTCTTTACGCATGGCGACATATTGCTGCGTGTTGAGCAGGCTGACCGTGCTGCCGATGTTGCTGATCCCGGAGTTGACCGAGAAACTGGTTTTGGTTTCACCGGCTTTGCCTTTTTTCGTGGTGATCAGCACCACGCCGTTGGCCGCACGGCTCCCGTAGATGGCAGTTGCATCCGCATCTTTTAATACTTCTATACTTTCTATATCGGCCGGATTGATCGTCTGAAGGGGGCTTAATCCGCCAGAACTGATCGATGTCGGGTTGTTAGCTGCGGAGTTGATCTGGTTAGTGGCGGTATTACCGCTTTCAAATGGGACGCCGTCGATAACAAACAGCGGGTCATTCCTGGATAAGGTTGCATCCAGTGCATTTTGCCCGCGGATCTGAACATGGAAGGAAGAACCGGCCACACCGCTGGTTTGAGACACCACCATACCGGGTACACGGCCTTCGAGAGCGGCTAATACATTGGATACCGGTTGTTTTTCAATGTCTGCTGCTGTAACCGAGGTGACATTGCCGGTATTGTACCTTTTAGTGGTTTTCCCATACGCGATTACCTGTACTTCATCAAGCGAATTGGCAGTAGGTTTCAGGCGGATCAATAAAGGCCCGTCCGAAAGCGAAAAAGAGTATTTTAAAGTGACGTAGCCGATAAAGCTTACGGATAAGGTACCTGAAGTACCGGTCACGGAAATCCGGAATTCACCTTCTTTCCCGGTGATGGCAATCGCTTTAGTGGATAGCAATTGTACGGTAGCTCCAGGAAGCGGAAGTCCTTGTTCATCGGTGACTTTTCCGGTAATAGTTGACAGTACGGAAGGGTTTGAATTCTGGGCCTTTGCTTTAAAAAAAAGCCAAAGCATGGCCAGGACACTTAAGAGTATCGTTTTTTTCATGATATTTTTTTAAAATGAAAGAGAAATGAGAATAATAGAAAGTGATAATGGCAACCTGTTAGATTTAACTACTAACTGATCACAGGTTGCCATTACCGTCCGCTCATTCGGGCGGACAGATGACCAGAAACCAAATTTTAAGCTTAGTTGTTACGCGGCTCATCGGAATTGGATTGATCGTTCAACAATTGCTTTAATTCAGCCTCGTGATAAATAAAGCTTACCAGATCGGGTAAGTGGGTAAGCCCTTTATCCTGTAATTGTTGAAGATCGATCCCTTTTTCCGAAAGCGAGTTATAAAACCAGTCATGAATCTCCTGTTGGAACTGCTCATAAGGAATTTGAGCAAAACGTTCCATTATCCCGGTAAGTGTACCGAAATCGGGTTGGTCTTGATGTGGTTTTAAGTTTTCCATTACAATGAATTATTTTCAAGTATGGAGTCCGCTGAAGGGGATGGTCTGTTAAAATACTACAGGCATGGGTCCCAACTTATTGTTCACGGAGGGTTGACACGCCCAAGAGCACAAACAAGAAGGGATACCCACACCTGTAGCATGGGCATTCCGGCTTCTCATCCTGCGCTCTTTTGAAAGTGTCAATTTCCGTGAGCAAGACTCAAAGCGAATGCTTCAATATTTTCGAAGTATCCGCAAAAATAACATAAGTGATAAATTACCTATGGTTTATTTAGCTTTTTCATTCAATTTATCAAATATAATAAAGAATAGCTAAAAATAGGAAAAATTCTTCCTACTTTATACAAATGCTTTCAACTCATTTTGAGGATGAAAAGTCAGTATCGTGATCAAAGTTTCATTGAGCAAGTTTGTAAAAGGATAATAGAGATAAGAAAAGAGAAAGGCATTGTTCAAGAGGATCTTGTAGAAAGAACTGGTTTTGATATAAGACAAATTGGAAATATAGAAAGAGGGATAAGTAACACATCCATTAGTAATCTCGCCGCAATTGCAAAAGCTTTAGAAGTCCACCCAAAGGAACTATTGGATTTTGATTTCGAAATTCCGAAATACCCTCCTTTACGGAAAGATAGAAAAGGCAAATAACAAGTACATTTTATTGATGGCGATGCTTTCAGCCCGGGCTCTTCGCTATATCTGCTTCGCAGGATGCCGCTACGATCCCTATCGCGTTAACCGCATAGGTCCTAGCGTAAACCCATGTGATTACCCCAATAACTGATGAGAAGTAATATTACATCTATAGCCATGCCGTCCACTGGCCAAATAGAATATTCCGGGATAGTTTATTGAGCCTGTATATCCAGTATTAGCCATTATAAATTAACTTAAAAAGAATGTTTAAGATATACCAAGAATACGAACGTCAGGAATTAACAGGTTTCGTGGGTAGCAACCAACTCCAGACCGGGATTATTTCTGGTTATAAGCAACCGGGTTCAGTTATTATCACGTCTGGTGGTCGCCATGGTAAACGGGTAGGTTACACGAACCAGCAATTTAGTGATGGCTCATGGCTTTACATTGGGCAAGGTGGTGAAGGTGATCAAAACATAAATGCGCCCGGAAACAAGCTACTGGCAGAAAAACGCGATGTTTTGCTTTTTTCGACACGGGAGCCCAATGCTCACGAGGTGAGGTTACGAGGTAACCACCGCAAACTTTACAAGTTTGAAGGGATTTTTGATGTTGCAGGCTGGGAATATAAAAAAGTTAGCGAGGGTGAACGCAAAGGCGATACACTATTGTTCTTTTACTTGGTACCTGCCTGTAATATTTATACTGGCCTAGAAAATGACAAAGTCGAAAACTTTGAATTACCATCAAACCTACGAACATTAAAAGATCGTATAAATATTAAAATTGACGCTAGACCGGGTAACCGGCAAGAGGCAATCCGTATTTACCACTTGCGAAGCGCAATGGTTAAAAAATATGCTTTATTGCGAGCTAATGGAAATTGTGAATTGTGTGGTAAACCGGCGCCATTTGCAAATAGCCTTGGCGTCCCATTTTTAGAAGTTCACCACATTTTAAAGTTAGCCGATGATGGGCCTGATAAAACGGTCAACGTAGCTGCGTTATGTCCAAACTGCCACCGGGAAGCTCATTATGGCATAAAAGCTGCAGTGATAAAGTCAACCCTAATTAAGACAATTAATGAAAAAGACACTTCGATTAGTTAGGTAACACCCTCCTCGTAAATTATTGTATTCTTTTACAGGTGGTTAGTAAATAATGCTAAAATTTTTATCAAAATTATTTTGATTTGTCATTCTTGTCCGTAAATTTGTCCGTGTCCGTAAATCTGTCCGCAATATGATAAGTGTAAAATATTACCTCGATAAACCTGGGAAAAATGACCTATCTCCAATCCACCTAGTGATTCGTGAAAAGGATATCCAGATCAAAATTGCCACCGGCGAAAAAACCGATAAAAGTACGTGGGATGACAAAAATTTCCACGTTCTACCTGCTAATGCAAACCATAAGGTAGTCAACAAGTTCTTGGGATTCCTGAAAGACCAAGTGAAAAACTTCGTAGAAAACCCGGCAAATGTACCATTGACTAGCAAAAAACTGAAGGATTATATCCAATCTTTGGTAAGTACGCGTAAAGAAAATATAGAAACATCATTGGTCCATGATAACAGTGCTTATTTCGAAGGAAAAAAAGCCGTGACGTTTATTGACCTGTTCGCTGGTGCTGGCGGCTTTAGCGAAGGATTTTTACAAGCCGAGGAAGGCAATAGCTATTATGATTTTTTGCTAGCTAGTGATATTAATGAAAATTGCGAGCTGACCCACCTGGCAAGGTATAATTACCAGTTAGGGCTTGACATGGAGTTTTTAAAACAAGATATCACCGAGCCAGATTTCTTAGATAACCTGATCCAAAAAGTCAATGGTAAAAACGTTGACGTGGTTTGCGGCGGGCCACCTTGCCAAAGTTTTAGCTTGGCCGGTAAAAGAAAGAAGTTTGATAAAAAGGACGACCTATTCTCGCATTATCTCAAAGTAATTCGCCAATTACGCCCGAAATATTTCGTCATGGAAAATGTCAAAGGCATTTTAACAAAAGAAGGCGGGAAAATCAAGGACATGATCCTAGCAGAAATTCGCTCTATTATCGATTTGGAAGAATTCCACCAGTTTATCTCTTTTGTTACCCAATTGAAAAAACAAGTTAAAGGCAATGATTTTGTCCTAGATTGCTACCTATTACGCTTACAGTTTGAAACCGGCACAGAAAGTGAAATAGAAGGACTTAGGGATAAATACATCCTGAACTTGGAGAATAAGTTCAAGGTATTGACGCCTAAATTTACAGATTATAAAACCAGTAAAACTGACATTCATATTAACTCGATAAGGCACGGTTTTAACTTGTTGAAAAGAAGTAAAGAACTAGCTTATATCCGTAAAAAAGTGATCAACGAAAAAGCATTTTGCGATGTGCATAATGACTTATTTTCAGATGCTTTCGACGACTTCCTGACTTCAATCGAAGCTGGCTCTATAATTGAGCAAATAAGTAATGCTTTCCATAATCTCAAACCTGGTGTTGAATATAAAGAAGAGGTAAATGCCGTGATAAAGGCATTGGAAATTTACGCCTATACATTTGATGAATGCGTTAACGGGTTGCGTCCTTTTGCCGAAAAGGCCAAAAACTTGGATAAGTTCGATGAAATCTTAGCACAAATTAGGCTTTACAAAATAGAAGAACCATTCGTGGCATTAGCTTCTGATTATGGTGTGCCACAAAATCGCGAAAGGGTACTATTTATCGGCTGCCGTAAAGACCAGGAAATGGTGAGGGTTATCCCCGCCAGCGTAACTGGGCAAGAAAAAGTAACCGTATTCGAAGCATTGCACGATTTAGATTTTATTGATAACGACCAAGAGAAACTGGATTACGAAAAGATCGATAAAAAATCAAAATATAACGGGTCTTCCGCCAAGTATAACCAATTGCTAAAAAAGCGTGCAATTGACGGCACTATCATTACTAAAGGGTTAACTTATGCTGAGTGGTCTCAAAAAGGCCGGCTGAATGGACGGTTTAAACATCTTAAAAATCCTTTCTATGTAAGAGACTTTGAAGAACTGGAAACTCCCGGTGCCTATAAGGTTGCGCCATTACTTAACCACAAGACGAGCAAGCAGAACGAGGATGTAATCCAGCGACTAAAAATAATTTTGGAGCAGGGTGATTATACAGACTCCCGTTTAAAACTTGAAGAGATGGGTTTAGAATCTGATAAGAGGAACTATAACGTACTTCGTGCTGATGGGCAGAGCCCGACCGTGCTAACAATTCCCGATGATTATATACACTTTGCCAATCCTAGGGCTTTAACTGTTCGTGAAATGGCGCGTTTACAATCATTTGACGACTCTTTTGTTTTCCAAGGCAAAAGGTCCACCGGTGGAAATAAACGCAAAACCGAGGTACCGCAATATACGCTAGTTGGTAATGCCGTTCCACCATTAATGGCAAGAGCAGTGGCCGTCGAGTTGCTAAAAAACATCCATTAACAAAGCATGAGGCAATTCACCATCCTGGAAGCCAAGAGGCTAGCTGTATTCACCAAGTACGGCATCGAAGTAACAGCGTTAGAACCAACTGCTAACGGCTTACAAAAGTCTATACTGGATGCTACCGGCCCCGTTCGGAGTTTTTTTATAAACCAAAAGATCCACGATTACGGTGCCCAACTACAGGGTACCTTGTCTAAGGTGATACTCAATGCTTATTTCGTTACCGCGGCTAGTTTAATCCCTTCGGCCGCGTCGTTATACCGGCCGGAGACTAAGAAAGGTGACCCGCGAATTTGGTTTAAAGGGTTGCCCACTTTTTCAAACCCACACG
The DNA here is from genome assembly GCF_059491465.1 of Mucilaginibacter sp. Mucisp73. Taxonomy (NCBI): domain Bacteria; kingdom Pseudomonadati; phylum Bacteroidota; class Sphingobacteriia; order Sphingobacteriales; family Sphingobacteriaceae; genus Mucilaginibacter; species Mucilaginibacter sp. Mucisp73. The sequence goes on from NZ_CP168507.1 coordinate 2,694,156, forward strand.
ATATTATCGTGATATTTAATTACGATAACGCGCTATACTTAATAAACATTACCCAGCTGGATGTTGAAGGCTTAGTAGGAGCTATAATTAAAAACCCGTTGCAGGATTTAGTAATAGAAATTAACAAACAGGTCAACTCTGTAGCGGATGAATTATTACAATTACTCGTTGCGATTGGTCGAAAGGGGCCGATCCAAGCCTTACTAAACGCCGATACGGCTATCGGGCGAACGTTAGAAACCTTGCTAGGTATCGATATCAATTCTTCAAAAAAACCTGATTATAAAGGGATCGAGTTGAAAGCTTACCGTGACAAGAGGGGAAATAGGAAAAACCTATTTGCACAAGTCCCAGACTGGAAGATTTCAAAATTCAAAAGTTCCGCGGAGATCCTATCCAACTTCGGTTACGCCAGGGGAGAGGATTTTAAATTATATTGCACAGTTTCTACCAAGTCGCGGAACTCACAAGGTTTGCAATTAAATGTTGACCAGTTGGCTAGCCTGTTGCATGAAAACTCGCGGCAAGCCAATACCGGGAATTTTATCAGCTGGCCAATGGATACCTTGCACCAAAGATTGGTAGAAAAGCATAACGAGACTTTTTGGATCGGAGCTAATTCTACGCATGTAGACGGGAACGAATTTTTACACTATAATAAGGTAGAGCATACGAGCAAGCCAATCCTTTCACAATTTGACATCTTGCTTGACCAAGGCTATATCACGTTAGACCACTTGATTAAAAAAGAGCCCAGCGGTAAAGTCGTAGAAAAAGGTCCTTTATTCAAAATAAAGCCGGCCGCTTTAGCGTTGTTATTCCCACCCTCAAAAATCTATAGCCTCGTTTAGTAGGTAAAACCGGCAATTTTTTTGAAGCATGCAAACTTCGCACCTGGGTTTTCGGGCTTGGCAAATTAACGCGGCAAAATCGAGTATTGCCCAGCTAACGTACCTGGACTTCTTGTGCCTCGCAACTATAGCACCCAAGTTTTGCAAATAAGGATCGTACCTAATATCTGCTAGCTTTCTTGGCCCAAAATATCGTTCTAAGACCCTAGCCATATTAACATCCATCAGTGGTGTGTTTCTTTTAAAGATCACCAGTTCAACTGCATTTGCAAGGTATTGGCCCATAAATGGCACTTTTTCAAGTTTTTTCCTATCTCGTGGAAGTCGGCCTTTCCGCCTAACCATCTCAGCTGCAAGGTTTTTTAGGCGGCCAGCTCTTTGTTGCTGAAGACCGATAGGTTTCATAAAACTGGTTAATGCAGGCAAAGATTCCCGATCAATAGCGTCCCAATTTGAATAACTTGCGAGGAAAGTATCATAAAACGCAGCAGCGGTCGCAGCCTTAGTTCGTTGTAATAACACTTCCGCGATGATATACTCGTAGGGTGAAAGTTTATTTTGTCGCCAACGAAATTCCCTGCCAGCTATGCGAAACCAAGCGAGCAGTTTGGCTTGAAAATGAAGGATTTTCTTTTCGTCGATAATTTCCACCTTTTTTTAACAATAGGAAGGGTTTAATGTTTACCAAGACCATTCGTAGTATTATTATTAAATATTATTACTTTTAAGATCTAAACCTAGCGGGATTACGATTTAAGCCTAATGAACTACAGCGAATGGAACCAAGCTCTTTTTGATTTTTTCTTTAATGAAAGCCAGCGCGGTAAGACTGTCCTACTGGATATCGATACGGGGGACTTCTCAGCCATTTACACTGCACATCTAAGCAATAACGAAACGCACGAAGAGCATGAAGCGATCAATTCGTTTATAGTAGCTATCATTTCAGGTCCTCCTATAATGGACCTTGCCAAGAAAGTTGCTGCACCTGTTCAGCATGGATTTACGAACAAAATTCTCGCGATAGAAAAATATTACTACCTGGAACATAACCAAGGTAAATACAAGGTTTGTGCGCTAAAAGGCGTTACGCCATTATTTGCTTACGCCGTTGCTTTTACTTACGGTGCAAAAAAAGGAGCTGGAGGGTATTATAATGGCTTGTATAATTTGCTGGGAAATAATTTTCCAGAAAATGACGCCGACACCCGCAATTGCATTCAAACTACGTGGAACCGGGTTGAGCAAGACATTGCTAACCGGGGTGATGAGCTCGGCATGTTTTTTAATAAAAAGGATAGTCCTGGTACGAGAAAATACGTGGAAAAAGTACTCTCGCAATTTATCGTGCCACGCACGGAGTATAGACGTCTTCCTAGCCTGTTCTGGGATTTAGGATTACACCGCGATGATGCGGGCAATCCTAGGGTAAAAGCAATGTTACTGGCAAACGAAGCCATCGTTAGAAAATATATCCCGGTAGCATCCGCTAAATTAAACGGGCGAAACGGCGATGAGCTCTTGGTATTGGATATTATAAACAAGGCATTAATTAATTATGAAGGTAAAGCTGAATTTGAAGAAGCCACGCTTAAAAATATCACGATCCAAAAGAAAATTGAAAAATTAAAATTAGCTTTTGAAAAACATCCTGCAACTGGCAAAGTGCAGTTTAATTACTACTTCCGCTTATTAACCCCCGTAGATGAAACGTTAGTACTCGGCGGGAAGGAGGTTTGGATTGATTTTAATGGCTGGTCAAGCGCCATTGAAAGGCCTGGTGGAAAAACTTTTTCAGATCCTTTTTTGCTGGTTGATCAACAGGCCGGGTTCAAAGCTGTTTTCCAGCCTACCAAGGATTATTTTCTTTTTGGGGCGGGTATTAGCCAGGGTTTACCCAACGAGGTTTATATCGAAGCAGGTCATCCCGAACGATCCGGGACCCAATATTTTTTGGCCAAAGATGCCAAGCTAAGTAATTTCAAAGAATGGCTCGAGGAGAACGAGGCTCAAAAACAAGACAACTTACCTATTGGTGGTTGGAGCTTATACCGCTTGGAAGGTTATAAACGCGGACTGCCAGGTTACCAAGACTTGCAATTGCCAGCAACGGTTACTGCGACCATTAGCGGTGGTTTAAGGGCGAAAGCAAACGGTACATTTATCGCGGGCTTTCCTTTTTCTGTGCATTTGGAGGGATTTTCAGGGCGGGAGCAATTACTCGTTGACGGTTTCCCACCAGTTGACTTTAACCCGTTTGTTAACGGTTTCGTCGTTGATTTTTTGCAAAACATCGGTACCTACCAGCTCGTCATTAGCGAAATTGCCAACAGCCAAACAGTGGGTATCGTTAACGACGGTAAGATTATTATCGCGGGTTTTGACGGCCTAATAGGAAATGATTACGAAGCGAGCTTACAAACCGGCCAGGGTGATCAATTCAACGAGAAACCCCGGAATGACAAATTCTTAGCTTTTATAGCTAACGTCAAAGATTTCAAGCGCCCGCCGTTGCAATTTACAATTTGGGCGGACCAAGAAATACAGGTGGTTGACGATTTATTACATGCACCAGCTGTCCAACTATTACACTACTTGGCCTACCGGGGAGAACAAGGCAAACAATCCTTCGATGCCTCGCTATCGGCTTTTTATGCGAATAATCAACTCGCCACAAGTAACTACATAGATTTCAAGAATTATACTTTGTATAACTTGGTTGATAGTTGCCGCGTAATGATAAACCGGGGCGAACGTGGCCAAGCACGAAGCATTGTTCCTCTTGCTCCATTTCTTTGCCGTTTGGGAAACGCTAATAGTGCTTTTTTTAACGCTACGAAAACAAAAGAGCAGGTCTTCTCAGGCGAGCTTTTCTTTTTAGGTGGGTGTTACCAAGGTAAGCATATCGAGCTACTAGCTGTATTGTCCGAGCAACCCGCTTATCGCGACGTAGTTACGATCAAGATATTCGCCGAGCAAGATAGCTATGCCTTGATACCACCCAGCCTATTTTTATATATAAATGGTAATACTAATTTCATAGCCAAGGCGGCGGAAATTATTGGGAACCGCGATGTAGTTAATTATTTCGACGTATTACCTCATATCCCTTCCGTCGCGTCCTTACTGGCAGCAGCTGTGGAGAATCCGGGCGAGAATGCTGGCTTCCATGACCCTACCCGTTGCGCGTTATTCGATACTACCACGCTGGCATACCAGCCATACACACTATTACAATTGCCACCCAACGCCCTGGTTAAGTACAAGATACGCGATTATTATTCATTGGTAAACTTGCACTTTAATGGGAACGTAGCAACGGTGAATGAACAATGGGGAAAATTCATGCTATTCCACTTAACTGGCCTTAATATATTGTTCTTCGACGCCAATAAGAATGTGCTCGTTGTGCGTTTAAAGGCAAGACTACCCCAACCTATCCCGGCCTACCTTTACCTTTGCACAGGTAGGCTTCCATATAACGCGGCATTTACCACGGTAAACAACGTTTTGGAAGTATCTGCAACCGGTTCCTATTACGCTGTTTACCAAGGATTGGTACATTCATTGGCCGAAAATTTGGCTAAGCAGCTAGGGCAACAACTCAACCTTACAACCATAATTATATAGACTGATGTTAGATCCACTCAAATCTTTTGATACGATTATTGAAAATTACAAGCGCTATATTAAAACAGCCTTCAGCACGCGGTACAAAGATTCTTTCGAACAAGAAAGGGCGCTGTTACTTGACGAGGATGGAACGCTATACCGCCAGCCTTGGGTAGAGCCACTTCCAAGTTACTTGTCCTCGGAGTATAATATTAGTAATATGGATGGCGAGAGTACCGGGATGGATGACCAAGAATTGGCCTATTTCAAAGCCTTGGTAGGAAAAGGTCTTTTCCCGGAGAAAAACAACCTCTACGCGCACCAATTTGAAATGCTGAAAATGGCAAGCGGTCAAGGCAAGAATTGTATCATCACTTCCGGCACGGGATCGGGAAAAACAGAAGCTTTCCTTTTACCCGTCTTCGCAGCTTTAGCGAAGGAGGCAGTAGCAAAAAATTGGCAGCAAGAAGTCTTGCCGGTCAATAACAAGTTGGAACGCTGGTGGCGTTCCCGGGGCGAAACCTATACCGATATACTTGATTTTGATAATGGTCGCCTACTACCCGGCGCCATGCAGCGTGGACATGAAACTAGGACGCCAGCTGTTCGTGCCCTAATATTGTACCCTATGAACGCCCTAGTCGAGGACCAGATGACCCGGCTTAGGGTTGCATTGGATTCGAAAGAGGCCCGGGGATTCTTTGAAAACCAAGCAGCGGGCCCGGCCAGGGACAGGTATTCCTATAACAGGATCTATTTCGGTAGGTACAACAGTAGTACGCCGTCCCCGGGCCTGCTCCCGATCATCGACCAAGCCAGCGATTCACAAGAAGTGATCAATATGAAGACAGCCCGCGGGCAGAAAATCGTCGGTCGTTTAAGAACAAAACTCAGGAAACTCGAAGAAGACCTCGATAAAGTAGCACGATACTTCGTGGAAAATAAAGGGGAAGACGAAGGACGTCGGTATTTTTTCCCGCAATTAGATGGCGCAGAAATGTTTACGCGCTTTGATATGCAGGTTACGCCACCAGACATATTGGTAACGAATTTCTCCATGCTTAGCATAATGCTTATGCGCGAAGCTGACAGCTTGGTTTTCGAGCAAACGAAAGCATGGTTGGATGAAAAAGACAGCAACGGGAAAAAAAGCAATGTTTTCCATCTTGTGATCGATGAGCTGCACCTTTATAGGGGCACGCAGGGAACAGAGGTCGCTTACCTTATCCGCGTATTATTAGAACGGCTAGGATTGACCCCGGCTAGCGAACAGCTCAGGATATTGGCTTCGAGCGCTTCCCTTAACCCAGGAGACAAGAAAAGTTTAGATTTTTTAAAGGACTTTTTTGGTGTACCCTTCGAGAAAGATCAAATATTGACAGGGCAAAACATCCCGGTAGCCGGGTTTGCTAAAGAAGAAATCCCGGCTTCGCAATTTGAATTAATTAGTAAGGCCTACGACGAGTCGGGCGGAGATATCAAAAATGCAGGTTTTATAAATGCAATCTTGTCCTTTACCGGCACCAGCGAAGAAGAGCTGGGCAACGGGATCGTCGAGCGGTTAAGCCGCTGGGGAATTAACCAACGGTTTAAAGAGGTTTTCGGGGAATCTCCTAGGGCGATAGAAGCTTGGAACCCCTCGGGTAATGACCTGACTTTTTCAGGAAAAATATTTGGCCCTGGCATACCGGCTACCCAGCTAAAAAATGCAGCGCGCGGATTGTTTATCCTGAGAGGATTGATCGATACTTTCAAATTAAAAGATGATGGAAAATTGCCAAGGCTCAGGTTCCATTACTTCGCTAGGAATGTCGAAGGCTTATGGGCAAACGCGGACATTTCTACCGTCGAAAGCCGGTTTTCAAGCCGGCAAGATACCCCGCCTAACTTGAGACGGGTGGTGGGAAAGCTATCGGCAAAACCCGGTATTATTGATAAATCCGGCAAGCGTTTATTCGATGTCTTATATTGTGAAAATTGTGGTACAACCTTTTTGGGCGGCAACCGGCTTTATGAAAACGGGACGTTGGAAATTATCACGGTTAGCCCAGACATCGAGGGGATACCTGAAAAAAGTACCCAAGCGATGGTCGAGCGAAAAAAGTATTGGGAATATACTGTTTTTTGGCCCGAAGGAGAACAAAATAAGGGACTGGACATCGATATCAATTATACCAAGGATTATTCTTGTACTTGGGAAGCTGCTTTTTTAAATAAAATTACCGGGATCGTTTCCCGGTCCATGCCGAGGCTAAAACTCGACGAATGGACGCGGGGTAAATTATTCTTTATCGGTCGATCTGTAGATGGTTTAGACAAGGGGGAATTAATAGAACAACCAGCGCTTCCCTGTACTTGCCCTGCTTGTTCGAGTAACTATAGTAAACGAAAATCGCGGACAAGCCCAGTTAGGGGATTCCGTTCAGGCTTTAGCAAAACGGCCGAAATATTAGCAAAGGAGCTTTTTTACCAATTACCAGGCGGCAGTAATGCTAGGAAACTAGTGCTTTTCTCCGATAGCCGGGAGGATGCCGCGCAATTATCAAACGGTATCGAGCGCTTCCATTTCTCGGACTTGGTTAGGGAAGCTATTGTCCAAGGTCTATATAATGATTTACCCTTAAACAACTACGAAATCGCGAGGGAAATTTTCCAACTGCACGCCGCGGGACAACTTAACGGCACAACTCTCGGCCAACTCCGGGTCAACTACCCAGCAAACTTGGAAATTATCAATAAACTACGACGGTTAACGAAGGACATCGAGGACGAGGATGCCCTACCTACTGAACGACAGTCGGCAAAAGAAGAATTAGAAGCGCTTGCCAATAGTCCTTATAGTATTAGCCTCCCAGAATTGGCAAGTGGTGAAGGCGGGGTCAAACAAATTTTGATAGATACAGGTGTTAACCCTCGTGGCTGCGATCGAAACAAACAATCATTTTATGACGATGACAATGTAAAATATGATTGGGATAAGATCTTGGTGAAAGGAGAAACTGGCCATTTAACAATCGACGGCAATCGCCGCGATTGGATAACAAGGCTTGATAAGGATGTTTTGCAGGAATGTGTGCAAGCGCTCTTCGGACCGCTTTATTTCGGGTTAGAGGCAAGCGGCTTGGCTTATGTTGGTTTACACCCAGCGTTATACAACGAAGCTAAGAAACGAAAGCTAAGTGTAGATAAGATACATGCTTACATTCGAAAACTTGGTGATAACTATTACTACCAAGGGAGCGAGTTTCCAACCGATGGTACGCTAGGAGATTGGAATAAAGCCGTTAAAGATTTTATCGCGGTGAATAATGATACAGCAGATTCCGTTTATGCCCTTTTGAGGTCGCTTGCTTTCAATATCAACGGGGTAAATACGCATTTGCTAGATAACAAGGGGAACTTAGATCCCTCTTGCCTTGGACTTTACCCGGTCAACGATGAGCAGGCAACCTATTATGAATGTTCAAATTGTTTCCGACCACATTTACATGCCGGGACCAAGAATTGTACTTTTTGCAACAAACCCCTGAATTCGCCAACCAAGCTCGTTTCAAACCTGTGGAAGGAGAATTTCATTGCCTACCACGCCAAGTACGAAAAGAGACAGCCACTGCGTCTTCACACCGAAGAAATGACTGGCCAAACAGATGACCAGTTCTTGCGGCAAAGACATTTTAGGGATATGGTTTTAAGCGACGAGGGCTTTAAAAAGACAAAGGCAATTGACATGCTGAGCGTGACAACAACGCTCGAAGTAGGGGTTGATATAGGTGCCTTACAAGCAGTAATGCTAGGTAATATGCCGCCTCAAAGGTTTAACTACCAGCAAAGGGTGGGACGTGCTGGTAGGCGAGGTCAAGCTTTTTCCACCGTTTTGACATTTTGTAGGGGCCGAAGCCACGACGAACATTACTTTAACAATCCTTCCGAAATTACCGGGGACCCACCTCCTACACCGGCCCTTAGCGTTGGCGAAGAACGGATATTCAAACGCGTTCTAAATAAATACTTGCTCTCCGAAGCTTTCAGAGGTAAAAGCCTCGCGCGTTTCGAGGAAAGCCGTAGTACACATGGTGAACTTGGTGAACCCGGTCAATGGTTAAGCAATGGCGTAACATTAAAAAATTTCTTATCAAAGAATGGTGCCAGCATCGCGGCTGCCTTTGTGCGGTTGGCGGTGGGCACTAATTTCCAGTGGCCGGGCGCATTTGAAACTTATTATTTAGACACGGAACGTGATACTTCATTCTTTAAAGAGGTATCTGCCAAGGCGCTTGACAATAGATTGCCGGGTACCGAGGTCGCCGACCGTTTAGCTGAAGGGGGAATGCTTCCAATGTTCGGGATGCCTTCCAGTGTAAAGGAACTCTACCATGGTTTTAATACTGGGAACATGGAGATGCAGAGTATTGATAGGGACCAGTCATTAGCCATATCAGAGTTTTCTCCTGGTTCCCAAAAGACCAAGGATAAAGCAATCATTACAGCCATTGGGATAACACCTCCATTAAGTTTTTCTGGTGCACCAGCATTTGCGCCAAGCCAAATGGGCGATACCCCGGCGTTTCTCTATACTGGTTACATGGTACGATGCCCCAGCTGTAATTTCCTTTCCACGGAACGCGTGGAAATTAATTTCGATGTAGAGACTTTGGAAAGTCCAAAGACTATCGAGTGTACTAGCTGTGGGAAACATGCGGACAGGTTCCCGATGGTTATACCTGCAGCTTACCGAACAGATTTCGAACAAGGTAAGGACAGCAAAGATGGTAGCGACGTCTCCTCGTCCCGCCCGCCAGTATACGCGTTACCATCGAGCGGTGAAGTTCCAGGTGATGGGCATAATTATAAAAAAATGCTTTCACCATCCGGCATCACCTGGCGCGTAAACACCAATGACAATAATTTTTTCACTTTGGGCAGGCAAAAGGCGGTGAGGGTCATTACCCAAAAGAATGGGAATAGTTATATCCACGAATTAACCGACCAGTGGATTTCAGGTAACGTAAGTATCAAACGCGGCTTTGACCGGGTTGATAATCTCGGTAGGTCTGTTACTACCTCTTTTGCCGCGAATAAGACCACGGAGATCTTTAGGTTGGAGCCTAAAGAAATAATAAAAGGGCTTTACGGTGGCATGTTTGATGGTTCTTTACAATCATCAGGTGTAAAATCAGCAGTTTATTCCGCCGCGTTCCTTATCCAACGGGCCATCGCTGTTGACCTAGATGTCGATCCGACCGAGATTGAAATCGCTGACACGAGGAAATCGCCGTCGGGTTACCCGGTTATAGCGCTAGCGGACGAGTTGCCTAATGGTTCGGGTTTTACACGCAAGGCCTTCGAGAATTTCGAAGATCTTGTTCGAAAAAGGATATATAGCGACATATTCCCAAGCAATAAATATTTTACTTACATAAGAGGCGAACAACATGGCAAAGAATGTGAAACTGCGTGTTATAAGTGCTTGAAGGTCTTCAGGAATATGAGTTACCACGGTTTACTAGATTGGCGACTGGGTTATGCTTGGCTGGAGCTACTTACGGAACAAGACTTTTTATGTGGCTTAGACGGGGTTTTTGAAAAGCACGTTTCTATGAAGGATTGGCCAAGGCTAGCCGGCGAAATTGCAAAATCACTTTGTGATGCATTCCAGGGAATTGGGTTGAGTAATTATGAAGGAAAGCTGCACGGATTTGTCGCCGGGGGGCACCCGGTTATCATTATCCACCCGCTTTGGGATTTCACTAAGTTGCAAGAACCTTGGATTGGCAAAGCCAAGTTAGCATTGGAAGAAGAACTAAGGGGCAAGGGCGCTAGTAGTAAAACGTTGACAATAGATACGTTCAACGGTCTACGCCGACCAGCTAAATGTAAATCTTGGTAATGATCGAAGTAAAAGAAGTTTATCCCTTAGTAGAGAAGATCCCGGGCTATTTGTCACCATCGACGTTTAACTGGGTTGCTGCTTGTCCTTTACGCGGACTTTATGCGAACAATGATAATAGTGCCTACCTGGCTGGCCTCTTCCCGGCGGCAAGGCTAGGTATACTTGTCCATAAAGTTTACGAAGACTTTAGTGATAAATTAATTAACAATGAAGAAGAATTTTTGACTCGGTGGGCTTTCCATGCCAGCAACGGGGACCAATTTTTAAAATACGATGTCGATAATTACGGTGTTTTTCTTAGTAATACATGGCAAAATTTACAAAGGTCTATACAAAGACGAAGTGTTCCGGGCAGGGTAACTGGTCAATCCTTTAAGGTTTTAACCGAAGAAACACTCACGAGCGGCTGCGGGAGAATTATCGGCAAGCCAGACCTGTTGATCTTAAAAAATGAAAAGCCGGTCGAAATCAGGGATTACAAAACTGGTGGAATTTTCGATGCCGAGGCCAATGCCGAGTTGGACAATGGAAGCGATAACGTAATCAAGAAAGCGTACCAACAGCAAATGCATCTATACGCTTGGTTAGCAAATTCTATTTACGGAAATTACCCAGGAAAATTGACATTAATATCATTTGACGGGGTACCGGTATTTGTCCCGTTTACCGAAATTGACCTTGCAGTCGTTAATCAAAAAATTGACCACGTATTTGGCGCATTTAACCAGCCCCCGTCTACTCTGGCTAATCCATCGGTTGAGAATTGCCGGTTTTGCAATTACCGGGCCGGCTGCCCTTTTAAAGATGTTAGCAGCCCGGCGACAGTCAAAGATCTAGGCGGCATTGTTAAAGATGTGCGGAAGTATCCTTCAGGTAATATTGCCCTGACCTTGGAAAACAGCGATCGGCTACTAATTGATCGTCCTACTACACCAATCGATGACTTGGGAAATCTTGTAGGTAAATTAATTTACGTTACGTTTGCGCGGTTGTTTTACCAAGACCCTACAAAAATACCGGTCGGTTTGACCAATTTTTATGTTGTTACAAAATCCAGTTTTATCTTAATTAAAAATGATAACTAGCAATTGCTAACGAGGTAGCTTAAAATATATGCACAGACAAGTTAAACAAGAGTTACAAGGGGATTCCGGGTTAATAAAAATTGTCAGGTTGCGGCATCTCCCTAGAACGGTCGAGATGGCAAGGCTCGCGCAGGTATCGGTAGATACACTGGGACTTGACTATACAGACATCGACTTAGTTTTGGGAAAACTGTTAGAAGTAGAGTATGAATTGTACCTCCAAAAACAACAGGCTTTAGTAGATAATTTCTTTGAATTTGCAGATATTGATGCGGACCCAAGTAAATTTCCCGTCGTTAGGGCAATACTTGACAAATTTAAACTAGATGTTGCCGCAGGGATCAACCCTACCTTAGCTTTAAAAGGCATTAACTTAATTGCTTCTTCGCTGGCGGACTCGAACCGCCAGTCCAGGGTATCGCGTTCGGGATCCAGCTTGATGCACCACCTCGATTACCTATTACAAAAAAATGGGTTTCGTTACCGTGTTGATTTCCAACGGGAGTTTGTATTGACAAACGGCTGTAAGCTAGATTTCTTTTTCCCAGATGCCGCAAATTACCTTGCCGAACCCAAAAATTGCTGCGCCATTGCCTGCCAGACTACCTCTAACGATCGTTTCCGTTTAACATTTGCACAGATGCCCAACGATACCCGTAATAGGGCCTGCACGGCGATTGGAAGTGCTAATTTTGGCCTGAAATTGGGGCCGAGCAGCTTAACAACGCAGAAGTTATTGGAAGCAAAAAGTGAAGGCGTAAAGTTCGTAATATTTGAAACCGCGATAGATCAACGTTTAAAGGATAGTGCTGCTGTTATGTCGTATAACGATTGGTTTGCCGAATTGGGTGCATTAAAAGCTTTTTGGAAATAAAAAACCTATACCATTATGAAACCAGCAATCAGGACCATTTTAAACACCCAATTCGAAATCACACAAAATAAATTATTACTATGGCGCAACAGGTACAAGCCAGGAGAGTACCCCGGCAAAGTAGCTTTGAATCTTCATTACGCTAAAGCTAAAGGTGGCGCGTACCTGCCGCTCGTGGCAGCATCTTTTGGTTTAAACCACTTTTTAGCGAATGGACAACAGGAATATTTAAACCTTAAACAACTTTTTGCTAACAGTGCTTTGCACCACGGGACATTCGAGGAGGATGCCTTGTACCCAATTGCGTATAATGTTACCCGCACTTTCGAGCAAAAAGCCGAGCAAAAGGTAATCCCGATTTTAGAAGCGTCGATAGCCCAACTTTTACAAGCTGGGAACCCGCCGGTTGTCGCTATTCAAACCCTTGTTAATAAAGCTGGCGCTGGGGACAAGGGTTCGCTTACGCAACTAGAAAGAGCATACACTGCGGAAGTTATGGCTTTCGAAACGTTCTTAGCTTGGGCATCATGGGGATTGATGAACATCGAAGCAGGACCAGCAATGGAAAAAACCATTGGGCAAGGACATATCCTGCCATTAGTTATTAATGAATATTGCGTAGTTAACCAATTTTTGCAGCAAGCTTTTATAAACGCTTACCTAGATCGTTACTTGGTAGCCTTGCCACCTCTTTAAAATGGACACTATAGTTTTATCTTTTATCGACGAACTCATCTCGTTTAATAACGGGTTAATTTATCGAAAATACGAGTTGGTATTCCTCAGCAAGGAGCAATTACTAGCACAGTTTGTTGATAGTGTTAGGCCAAACCATGACCCAGTTGAAATTAGCCGACTGGAAGCTGCAATTGGCAAAGGCGATTTTCATTTCGATGACCTACTCAAGTTTGCGAAGCTCGGTGCCTTGAACGAACAGTTGCAGCTTACGGCGGGAATTTTAGCTGGAGACGGCTTGTTGGCTGGATTGGACCTTAAAGATATATACGGCTCGGCAGTGCATTCTCAGGGAGACCCACAGGCATATGCAGCTACTTTACTCCATGGCGAATATAGTTCGTTAAGGGCTATGGTAGTAGCAGGGATTTATATCGAATCACGCAAATACCAGCAGGGATTGCCGTTGCTTTTTGAAAGTTTAGTTAGCGCATGGCGTTACCCGAACCATTATTGGAATACGGTCGATTCCATACAAAGTTTGTCAATTGGATTGAATAAGCTTTTGGAATTGCTCCCCAAGTTACCAGTCGCCGATGTCGACCCAAGCTTAATCGACAGGATTAGCAAGCTAGCATTCTTGTTTACATCGCGGGCAATTTATTTAAGCTCAAACGAAGTCGTTTATTTTTTTGTAGCACGCGCCAACTTGACCGAGCAATTCGGTGAGTACTTGGAAGGCATGGGTACAGGGGAATTCGAAATCGCCAATTTGCCCATCGCGGATTATTACAAAGCCTTTAACGAAGGCGAAGATCCGAGCAAGGCTATTATCTCGGAACACCTTGCACGTTTGGCTACTAAGAACACTATTGTTATCGAGGATATAGAAGCATATAGTTGGTATGACAACCTCGCGATTGGTAGCTTTAGTACTTTCTTAGTATCGCTAGGTGTGTTTAAGGCTTACTCCGATGGGGAGCTTTATATCGCCAACGAGGAAGTTGATAGATTATTAGCCAGCTTATTAAAAGTTTACCCCGACGATCACGATCGATTTTTGAGATCAGAAGAAGGTGAAGCAACTCGCCAAGCCCGGCTCAGCCTCGAAGAAAAATCAACCTTTGCGGAAAAGATAAAAACACACTTACAACATGCCCCTACCTTCTATGGTTACTATGCTTATTGCATACAGGAATATGTAAACAAGATTAGCAGGGAGACATTCACGCAGATATCGCGCGGGATAGCAGTATTGAGCACAGGGGACCAATTAATGGCCTATTTTATAGCGTATGGTGCGATGCACTATTATAAATTGGCAGATGCTTACCAAGCTAGCAAAGCCCCACTTTCCCAAGGGCTGTCGCTATCAATTATTGACTATGGCTGCGGCCAGGCTTTGGCTACCAATATACTTGTGGATTTCTTAGCAAAAGAAGGAATAAATGCGGTTGTGGAAAATATCACCCTCGTAGAACCATCCACGATTGCCCCGGCGCGCGGTATGGTATTATTGAACCTACTTCTTGGAAAGAATAACCACAATCCTGTTGTGAAAATTGTCCCTAAATTGCTGGGTGGACTTATAGCTGGAGATATAACGGGCCTAGAGGATACACTTAAAATCCACTGTTTTTCAAACATACTTGATATCCAAGATATAGACCTTGTTCAATTAGCTGCCTATATACACGGAACATTCAAAGGTGACAATTTATTTGTTTGTACTTCTCCATCATATGGAAAGACCCGGATTGATGCTTTTTACCAGCTAGTATCAAAAGACATTGCCATCTTGGTCGATATTGTGCAACCAAATGATATTGGTTACAGGAAAATTTATAAATATACACAAGGCGCGATGGGCCAACATAATGTAACCAGGTATACGCGTGTTTTTATTTTAAGATTTGATTAATGGAAAACCAACTCGATTTTTTTAACATGCCTGGCTCGATACCGAGAGCAATGGAAGGGCTACTGGATTTTAAAGCATCCTTATTCGATCGTACGGATAGTTCCCGCCTATTCCAATATTTAAAAGACGAGATCCAGTGGAAACAAGAAACCTTGGTTTTATATGGCAAGCGAGTTCTAACACCAAGGTTAACCGCTTGGTACGGGGATGAAGGTATCGCTTACCGGTATTCTGGAGCAAGCTTTATTTCTTTACCATGGACAAGCACATTACTGGAAATAAAAGCGAAGGCCGAGGCATTTGCCTGCACACGTTTTAACAGTGTATTGCTTAATCTCTACCGGGATGGTAACGACTCGATGTCGTGGCATAGCGATGATGAAAAGGAACTGGGCACGAACCCACTTATTGCATCCGTAAATTTTGGGGAAGAGCGGCGTTTTGATTTCAAAAAAAAAGAAAATCCTAAAATCAAGCATTCGATCATGCTAAACAACGGATCCATATTGGTTATGAAAGGTGATATTCAACATAATTGGCAGCACCAAATCGCAAAATCCATGAAGGCAAAAGGAACAAGGATCAACCTCACGTTTAGACTAGTTAATCATAATGGAAAATAAACTTCAATTATACTTTGATTATTTTGTTAAGCATTATGCTTATAGGTTTAGGCATTGGGAGGCCAACATTAACAAGTATACTAGCATCATAAAGTTGGTAAAAAAAGAATTGGCATTGCCGGCTTTTGATGGATCAAAAATAGCTTTCGAGGCAATTATCAAGGATGCGTCGAAAGGCGAAATGGGGACAACTTGGGACTTTTTGCAACAATATTTATACGAAAGCGATAATGGCCTTTCGACCATTAAGTTACAACTCATTACCCACGAACGGCGGGAACAAATTGCCCGGGTGGTGAACCACGACATCAATTTATTAATTAGCATTTTAACAGAAACCGAAATCAATAACGCCTTGGACAAAATCGCCGCTCTTGTCGTGGATAATACGGGGACGGTAAAACACCGTTTTCTCCGGGCATTGTTCCCTGCAGAATGTGCATCACCCGACGCACCAAACCGCCTATGGCAAAGGCTAAGTACAATTAAAGACAAACTAGACATCGACATACCGGGTGTTACAGTAATAGAAAAACACTATAACTTGATGCACGCGATAATAGGTGACGACACGAAAAAACAAATGTTTTACTGGGAATTACAATATATGTTAGAAAACAGGATAACACTAAAAAAAGCAATTGTTTATTACGGTGCTCCTGGCACTGGTAAAACTTTCAAGGCACGAAGGACCGCTGAACGCTTCATCGACGAACAAAGAATAAAAGTTGGGAACAGATCTAAATCTGGTTACAACGTGGAAACTGTCCAGTTCCACCCATCATACGCTTACGAAGATTTCATGGAAGGGATCAGGCCTGCAAGTGATGGTACACATGGGCTGCGTTTACAAATGGGCACTTTCAAGCAATTTTGTAAAACCCACGGCGCGAAAGAAATTACCCTATACCAAGATAATGATTTCATTGAACGTTTCAGGGATAGGCAATATGATTTTAGCACGATTTTCCTCTCGGAGTTAAATGACCAGCAGCGGCAAGTAATTGGCGTAGATACTACAGGATTAGGCGAGAAGATAACTTTACAAGAAGCAATTGAACCAGCTTTTTTTATTATCGACGAGATTAACAGGGCTGAATTGTCACGTGTTTTCGGGGAACTAATGTTTTCCTTAGAATACCGCGGGCTAAGCGGGAAAATAAAGACGCAGTATGCCTACCTGAATAAAGGCAACAAAGGTGGGGGCTTTTACATGGACGGTGACGAAGATTGGTTTTTTATCCCGCAAAATATCTTGGTTATTGGCACGATGAATAATATCGACCGCTCGGTAGATAGTTTTGATTTTGCCATGAGAAGACGTTTTTCTTGGGAAGAAATAAACCCTTCCTATGATATAATACGCGAACAGCTCCCGCAATTTGGAAAAGACTTGGCACCAGCGCTCGAAGCTTTAAATAAGGCTATACAAGATGACCCCTTACTAGGTAGGGATTACCGTATCGGCCACGCTTATGTATTGAAATTAAAGCCAATTGAACGAACGTTCGATAGTAAAACAGAGATCTCGACCTATTTATGGTCCGACGCTATTAAACCTTTATTAGAAGAGTATTATAGGGGACTAGGTGACCATGCGATGGTAGCTTCCAGGTTGACGGAATTGGCCTCGAAATTTGGTTTAAAAGAGAGCTAAATTGAAAGCACAGCATTTTTTTCGACGGGAAATTAAGGATAATAATTACCGGGGTAAACCGCTAAGCCTCGTGGATGATTTTACCCAAGATTTTATAGGAGATAACTGGTATAGGCATAATAAACCGGGCTTGGTCAAGCATGATGTAACCGCGTTTATCTTGCAACTCGGTGACCGGTTTTCCGGGAAAACATTGCGAGATCTTGGTATCAAACCCTTTTTGTTTGATGAAGAATTTGACGCCAACCTCGACCAACCGATTTTTACTTTACTCGGTTCCAAATTTGAAAGTGCCAAAATTTTCACCGGTAACATTGCTGGTTCTATTGTTTATAAGGGGCAGGCATTTAATATTAACTGCAGGTTCGGTGACGCATTCCTCGCTTACATGATAGCTAGCACGAGTGGTTTTTTGTCGATGGAAAACCTTGGAGCAATGGATAAGCAACCGGGAATGGCCGAGTGGATTTTTATTTATTATTGGAAGCTCCAACTGAAAAAGGCCTTTTCGCTGGGCGTATACAAGTCATACGATACGAAGTCAGGCAGCTTATTAAATATACGGGGTTCAATCGATGTCAACGCGTGGCTAAAAAAGGCAACATTTGACGGTAAGACTACCTGCACTTACAAAGAACATAGTTATAACAACTTGGCTAATGTCGCAATCTGGATGGCTTTGGATAAGGTATACAAATCAAAGTATACATCCTTAGTTAAAGATATTTTTGCAATCAAAACTGCATATGACAGTATTGGTTTAAACAAAGTTTCCCCGCAGGGTTTAGCGAGGTTTAAAATAGGCAACCCTTTTTACAAAAAATACGAACAAGTCGTGAAGCTCTCGCTCATGTACTTAGAAAATAAATACGCTAGCGTTGGGAATCCAGAAAATGATTTCGACGCTTTCCTATTTGATATTTCCCTGCTTTTTGAGCACCACTGCCGAAAAGTGCTGCAGCAAAAATTTACCCTGTTTCGAAAAAATAAGGAAGAATATACAATTCCCAATGGGATTGGCTATAATAACCTATTCCCTGATATAATTATCGATCACGGTGATAAAAAAATAAGCATCTTCGACGTAAAATACAAGCATTTTAATGGTTACCGGGAAGATAAAGGTATCGAACGTGCGGACAGGTTCCAAATAGCGACTTACGTATCTATGTACATGGCAGGGTACGAAATTGTAGAATGCGGGGTGGTCTATCCCTTGCACGCAGGATCTTTGCAACCATTGGATTCACAAACATTGGAAATAGCAGGTGTAAAAACTCCTTTCCGGGTTGTATTTTACGAAGTAGCTGCTAATATTGCTAACCAGCCAGCATTGGACAATATTTTCAAACAGTCCTTTAAATCTTCAAAATCAATAATCACGATTGAATCAGTTTAAGAGGCGAAAACATAGTTCATAAAACATCCGTTTTCGACTTTACTTAACATTGGTTACTTTTTTATTCTAAAGTGTCGATAACAGAGATACAAGGTGGTTCAACCAATTTGTGCTCAAGCAGAGAACTTACGACTTGTTTAAATACAATCATGTTTTCTGGTTGATTTTTTTGGCTTCGTTGCGCTCAAACGTCGTTAATTGTATGTCACAGGAACTGTTAATGCAAGCATTTTTTAATTAATTTCCGATATTAATCGTTTCTATCCATCTGATGAGCGACATGCTAAAATTGACTAAAACACAAATACGCAAGATCGTAGTTCATGCAGCTGGGCTTGCGCGTAAAGCGGAATTCGGCACCGGCATAGATGCCGTTTACCGGGTGATCGATCATCTCGGCTTCGTTCAGCTGGATACGAACTTTGTAGTGGAACGGGCCCATCACCAGGTTATGTTCGCGCGTATCCCGGATTATGAAAAGCAATGGCTGGCAGAACTGGTTGAAGAAGGACTGGTCTACGAGTATTTAACTTCTGATGCGGGCTATCTCCCCATGCATGATTTTAGGTATTCATTGCCAGTCAAGGAAAGTTTTGCCAACAACGGCAAGCCGCTTAGCCCAGCGGAGTCACGGCTGATGAGTAACGTACTCGACCGGGTGGAAAGAGAAGGTCCGCTGACCGTGGGCGATTTCGATGATGACCGCATAGAGGCGAGTACTGGCTGGTGGGATTGGCGACCGGCTAAAGTAGCGCTGGAAAGACTTTATTTAGAAGGTAAACTCATGGTTACGCGCAGCAAGACCTTTAAAAAAAACTATGATCTGCCATTAAACCTGGTTCCCGCAGAGACGGATCAGACCGCACCATCCGCTGAAGAATTTGCCCGGTATGTCATCCGCCGGACATTGGGCGGGCTCGGGGTGGCTTACGGGAAAGAGATCGCCTGGCGGGCACGTCGGGTGAAGGGCAACCTCGTCAAAAAAGTATTGGAGGAAATGGTGGCCAACGGCGAATTAAGAAGCGTAACGGTAGATGGCCTGAAGACCGCCCCTTTGTATATGCTGAGCGAACAGGCCGTTGACATAGAGATAGCAGGTGATGTTTTCATTCTTTCGCCGTTTGATATCCTGAATGTCTTTCGACACCGCTTAAAGGATTTCTTTGATTTCGATTACCAGATCGAATGTTTTGTTCCTGCACCTAAACGAAAATTCGGTTACTTTTCTTTACCGGTACTGGCCGGTGATGCTTTTATTGCCCGGATGGACGCCAAAGCCGACCGGAAACAAAAAATGCTGATCGTTCATAACCTGTATTTTGAAGATGTTAATTTGAACGACCAGCTTATCGGTAAATTCGTGGAAGCATTGAAAGCATTCGTCCTGTTCAACCAGTGCCGGGATATCCGTTTCGTTAAAACGAATAACAACGCTTATATCGATGCCATCAGGCACATGCTTTCGGAGTAAGTAGATCTGTTTATATGCATTTGGTTCATGGTACCTTGGTTCAGGCCTGTTTCAGTTTGGCCTCCATGGTTTGTGTGGTATGCGGTACCGCGCGGAGGCGTTCTTTCGGGATCAGTTTTCCGGTCGTGCGGCAGATCCCATAAGTTTTATTGTCGATTCGCATTAAGGCTGCTTCCAACTGCTCAATGAATTTCTTTTGACGTGCCGCCAGTTGATTGGTTTGCTCTTTCTCCATCGTAGCCGAGCCGTCCTCCAGTGTTTTGCCGGCAATAGCCGCATCATCCCCGTTTGAATTGGAAGAACTCAGGGTCCCCGCCAGCTCGGTTAGTTCTTCCCGTGCCATCTTTATTTTTTCGGTGATCAGTTCTCTGAATTCGTTCAGTTCGGTATCGCTATACTTGGTTTTAATTGGGTTTTCTTCTTGCATCTGTCGCTAACAAACAAGTTGTAAAAAGGTTGGCAAGAATTGGCAGTACCTTTTTTAATTAAATGATCATCATTCACCTAAAGGCATTTTCGCCGTGCTGCAAAAGCCTCCGGTGTTGAGGCAAAAACGGTTCTCCGTATTTGCCTGACAATAATAGGGACTGCTTCAAGCAGGCTGACGCTTACGCTATTTTCCAAAGAAAACGGACAAAAGCGGTGTCAATCTCGGTCAGCCGTTTCGTACGAACGCATAATGTCCTCCACCTTGTTCCGGCCACCCTCCGGGACTTATAGTTCTCCCGCTCCGCCTTTACGACCGCTCTTTTGACTTTCTTTTTTACCGTTTTTTCTTTTGAAAAATAGCTATCCGGGAGGGTCGCAGAGGTAAGGGAAAGCTGCGTAATTAATTAATATTTTTTAACGACTTAAAATTTAAGGTCATGGAAATTACAGGAAGACTGGTAGCAGATGCTGCCGTAAGGAACATTGAAGGAGACAGAACGGTCACCAATTTCAGGGTTGCGGTGAACCGCCGGTATGTATCGGGTGGTGAGCAAAGAGAGGACACCACCTTTATTGATTGCGCTTACTGGCGTTCGGATGCCGTAGCGCCTTATCTGACCAAAGGCTTATTGGTGCAGCTATTCGGACACATCAGCGCAAGGCCGTGGGTAAGCCGTGACGGGGAGCCGATGGCGAGCCTGAACTTTCACACCAACGAGATCACCTTATTAGGTGCATCCCGCAAGGCCGACGCGGAAAAGGCAAAGACCAAAACGAACAGGAAGAACCAAGCCGCATAAGAGAATCAAGCAATCAATAATATTTAAAATTTAAGATCATGGCACACAACATTTTTTATAACGGGCAAACAGAGAAACACAGCTTTTTCAGTGTGAAAGAAAAGGCATGGCATGGCTTGGGGCAGATCGTCGAGGATTACCCGACAAGCGCGGAGGCGATCAGGTACGCGAGTTTGGATTATTTCGTAGAGAAACGGCCCCTGTTTACCAACGGGGCGGCTCTGGGGCTGGACAACGTCGATACCGATCTGGCCTTTCCATCCATCGAGGTTCCGGACTTTTATGCCACCGTGCGGACAGATAATGATGCGGTTTTGGGTGTTGTGGGTAAGGATTACGCGGTAGTGCAGAATGCGGATGCCTTCCAGTTCTTCGATGCTATCGTGGGCGGTGGCAGCGGCATCAAGTATGAAACGGCAGGCGCATTGGGTAAGGGGGAGCGCATATTTATCACCGCTAAACTGCCCGAATATATCAAAGTAGGTAAGCAGGATCTGATCGAGCAGTATTTGTTCCTGACCACTTCACATGACGGTTTCGGCAGTATTACCGCCGCTTTTACGCCGACCCGGATCGTGTGCAACAATACGCTGAATGCCGCGATGCGTAACCATTCCAATGGGATCAAGATCAGGCATACGGCTTCAGCAAATGACCGGCTGAAACAGGCGCATACTTTAATGAGTATTTCCCATGTGATGGCGGAAGAACTGGAGGACCTTTTTAATCACTGGGCGAAGGTGCGCATCACGGATGCGCAGGTGAAAAAGCTGATTCAGGTCGCCATGGCACCGAACAAGGAAGTCGTTAGCAATTTAGAACTGGGAATGATCGATAAGCTATCAACCACCTATACCAATATCGTAGACAACACTTATGCTTACGCGATGGGGAATACGACCCAGCAGATGGAAACTACTGCAGGTACTTTGTTCGGTGCTTACAATGCGATCACGGGCTACTATCAGAATGTGCGCAGCTTCAAGGATCGTGATGCCAAATTCAAGTCCATCATGGACGGCACCGCCAAGCAAAGGGCGCAGATCGCTTTTGACCTCTGTGGTAGCTTTGCCCGTCAGGGTGCAGATGCTTTGAACTTTATTAAAAACTAACGTTATGCAACCATTGAAAATATTGAACAATGTGCAGAAAGCAAGGCTTTTGCACAGCTTACTCAGCAGTGAGATACCCCGGTTCTTGGGGTATCTCGGAGAGTTGACCGAAAAGGTTCTGAGCGATCAGGAACGGATCGCAGCACAGTGGAAGGACCAAATGTTCGGGGTGGAAATGTGGTTCGAACTGGCGAGAGAAACGCAGAAGGTCATGGCCAAATATCCCAAAGACCTGCGCAAAAGTGCGCCGGTATTCGCTGACCAGTTGTTCGGTGGGTTCATGGCCCTGTTTACAGTACATGCCTTATTGCAGTACACCGCGCAGGATAAGCAGACCGATCCAAAATTCAAACCGGCCGTTGAGCTTTTTTTCGGCTGATACTGGTCACCTGTCTTCAAACATAAATGACTTACCAGGAGCTCCCTGCATATTAGCCAGGGAAGCCTCTGGTATTAATCGCTTACTTTTTTTAAATTTGTAAATGGACCTTTCAATAATACCAAGCCGACCCGGACAGATCTGTAAGATCGTTTCTGATATTCCCGATCTGGAATCTGATCGGGTCTATATTGTAGCCGAAGATCCAGTTGACCATGCCGACGACGACGAGATACTGGTGGTAGATCTGAAAGAATTGCAGCGTAATATAAAAGATCCGGATGCCGCAGCGCGCGAGTCCATTCGTAAGGATGAACTGGTTGTGATAAGCGAAGACCTGGAAAATTATATTAGATCATGGAATGACCGCTGAAAAGGGGACACTGTTAATTATTAAATGATGAGCTTCTGGAAAAATTCTTCCTATCTCTATCAGGATATCACCCAAATATCCGAGGATCAATTGTTATTGTTGACCAATGCAATGACAAGGGAAGATATTCAGGAATGGCTGATGTGGAACGACCCTAACGGGATCTACAGCGATGAGCGGTCAATGAAGGAACTAGGTAATATCATGACCCGCGAGGAAGCGCTAGAGATCATGCTCCGACAGGCCGACGAGAACCGGGTGCTCTGATAAATTTAACTCAGGGTCAGGAGATCAATAGATCAAAGGATATAAGCGCTGAGAGCGTAGGATGCTATGAGCGTCCTGTGGAAAATCATGAGGATCTCGCCCCGTATTTTCTTGGTCGATCTGGTCAGGGGGCAAAATACGGGGCGCTTTATTTGGCGACGTCTTCAACGGGCGAACCGTTCGACCGCTTAAAGGTCATCTCCAGGATCACATCGATCGCATTCAGTATATCGTGACGGCCATCCGGCTTCGACAGGTCGATATCAGAGAACATACTGCCGTTGTTCCGGGTATGCAGGATCATGTAGTAGATGCCGCCTACCAGTAAGGCGGCGATCGCCCGGAAATTCACTTTGCCTTTTTCCAGGTAACGGTCCGTCATCTCCAGTAGTTGCTGTCCCTTGACCTCCCTGGTTTGGTGTATGCTGCGCATAAGGTCGCTTTTAGCGGCCAGTTCCCAGAAAATGAGCTGCTGCATCTCCTTATCCTCATAGAAATAGAGGAATTGATTTTTGAGCACGTGGCCCAATAAGCGCTTCATCTCCTCCATATTTTCCGGGACCTTAAGTTCGTTCAGCTGGTCGACGAACCGCATCCAGTAGTCCGTTTCCACCACGTAGGCTTCCACCAGTCGATCAAAACTGCCGAAATAACGATAGATCAGTTTTTTATCGGTACCCGCCAGCCGGGCGATCTTGTTAACGCCCAGACCGGCATGTCCCTCGTCCTTAAAGACCTGGGCCACCGCGTTGATCAGCTTTCGTTTGGTTTGTTCTTTGTCTCTCATGGTTACCGTAGGTTTAGGTATAGTCTGGGTTCAATTGGCCTTCAAAACATATTTGAAGGCTAATATGATCGTTGCCAGGATAAGTATGATCGAAACACCTGCAATAACTGGTATGGCAGAAATTATCTCTGCGGGTCCGCCTGCGGCTAAGGCGCCAAAGACCGCAACGCCGATGGCTCCGCCAGTCTGCCGTATTGTATTCAGTACTGCCGAGGCAGTGCCGGATAATGATCTATCTACACTCGCCAGGATGCCGTTGGTCATGGCCGGAACCGCCATGCCCATGCCTGCGGGCATGAGTAAAAAAGGCAGGAATAATTGCCAGTAGGGTGTGTTTGCGTCGGCGAGGAAAAGTCCCGTGAAGCCTAATGCAAAAATGAACAGACCGGTGATGATCGATAAGCCGATACCGAACCTCTTAATGACCCGTCCGCTTAGCAGGTTAGTGATCACAAAACCAACAGTTAAGGGGACGAAGGCCAGGCCTGCGCTCATAGAAGAATAGTGCAGGACGTTTTGCAGATAAAGGCTAAGTACGAAAACGCTTCCATAATAAGAGCCATTAAGGATGCCTCCTAACAGCAGTAATACATTAAAGCTTGGAGAAGCAAATAAATGTAATGGAAGGATCGGGTTCCGGGCTTGCTTCTCGATCCAAATAAATGACCCCATCAACAGTATGCTTAATAATATACCCCCTGAGATAAACGGATTCTTTATTCCGAACTGATGCCATTCGATAATGGAGGCGATCAATATAGTAGCGGCCAGCATCCAAACCAATTGCCCTGCTGTATCGAACTTTTTAGCGGTAACGGCTACGGTCCCTTTTGGTAATTTGAAACTTAGCAAAAAACCTGCGAGGCAAAACGGAATGTTGACGTAAAAGATAAAACGCCAGTTGCTGATATGGATCAGCAGGCCGCCGATCAGCGGCCCGGCAGCCAGCGCAGCACTGCCCGCAGCCGTCCAAAGCCCAACAGCCCGGATCCTCGTAGAAGGCTCGTGCGCAAAAGCCTGGTTAAGAATGGCCAGGGAACTGGGGATCATGGTTGCAGCGCCGATACCCTGCAACACCCTGAAAACGACCAGCCAGATCGAACTGTCTGCTAAGCCGCAGCCGGCAGAAGCGATGCAGAATATCATAATGCCTGACTGGAAGATCCTCAAAGCGCCCAAACGATCACTTAAACTGCCTGCTGATAACATCAATACGGCAAAAGCGAGGGTATAAGCATCCACCACCCATTGTAAAGTAGTTATACTTGCATGATAGGATTGCGCGATCTGCGGCAGCGCGAGATTAACAATGGATACATCCAGCTGCGCGACGACAAAAGCTAAGCCGGTGACGGTAACTACTTGTCCGAAATTTGTATGTTTTGACGCTATATTCAACTTTATAAATTTTTGAGCGCCAAATTAAGCCTTGAATTTTTTAGGAATTTGGAACCTGATCAAGATGCCCCCCGGTTAAATCCTATCGTATCCCTGTAAAATTGCGGCGAAATATCTGTTTTGCCTTTAAAAACCCGGCTGAAATAATACTCGTCCTCATAGCCGAGTTCCCACGCGATTTCTTTAATGGTCTTATCAGTAAGATATAATTCCCTTTTGGCCTCAATAATGATCCGTTCGGTGATCAGGTCTGATGGTGTTTTATTAAAATGATTTTTGGTGATCCGGGCAAGTGAAACCGGCGTTAGATTTAAAATATCGGCGTAATCACTTGCAGAATGTTTTAACCGGAAATTATCTTCGATCGCGTTTTTCAGGTTCTGGATCAAAAAATGTTGTTTACTGTTGGTGTTATCAGCATCCTGAAGGTTTTGCTGTTCAAGTTTTATCCTGGTGGCCATCACCAGTAATATTTTCACGTAAGAGACAAGCACCTCATCTTTCCTGAACTCTTCGTCTTTTAATTCATTGGCTATTTGTTCGATGAGGTTTAAGATCGTTTTTTTACAACTTTTGTTGATGCAGACAAATGGCTGTTCATAGATATTGTTAAACAGGAGGCCGTTATTGGCTATTTCTTTATGGTGCCTGTAGATACAGAAAAAGTCATGATGGAACTGGATCGCGATACCTGTCAAAGTCCCTTTTGACAGCAACATAAATGGCTGGTAAGGATAGAATGCGAAAAGGGTATTTTCCTGGAAAGAATAGTCGCACATATCAACCCTGGCCAATCCTTCACCGGAAGTGATGAAGATGAGCGTGAAATAATTATTCCGCTGAATATGATCAAAATAGCTGTTATTATCGAACTCAAATAGTTTGAACGACAAATTTCCGTTCTGCTGATTGACGAGTGTATATACAGATTGAGATAACATGGTACTTACGATTTAATAAATGTTTTACTGAACTGTTCGCTGAGGGCTTTACACTCATCCGAACAAATTCCCCCGGTGATCTTCGGACCGGTTCCCCATTTTGGTACGTCCGCTGTAGACAGGATATTAAATTGGGAAGTTGAACCACCAATATATGGTACAGAGGCCCCATATACCAGTTCAGGGATCTTGTGATGCCGGATCAGGTAGGAACACATGATGCAGGGTTCATGCGTAGTATACATGATCGATCTTTCCAATTGGTCTGCATGTCCGTTTTTTACAGCATCCCTTACCGCTAATATTTCCGCATGGTTGGTAACATCACCCGAGGACCTCCCTGATTCTATACCGGTGCCGATCACATTTCCATCAGAAACGATGATCGCGCCCACGGGTGGATTGCCGGCCGCCAAAGCGATCTTAGCAAGATCTAAACACTGGCGCATGTAAATATTATATTCCTCTTCCATGATCTCCATTATAACGTTTGCCCCATTGGAAATTGGGATGGCACAATACATAAAATTACTTAAAAATAAATAATCATGGTGTACGCACAGGTAACCACTGCAAAGATGTGGTAGTCTTCCTTACCGGGGAATGGATAATTTTTACTTTATGATGGATGATTTTTTAATTCAAAAGCCTTGCTGTTTCCTGATATTGCAAAATTTTTGAGGCTGCAAAATTCAAATGCTGGCAGTTTGTCCGGCACATAATAAGCCGCCCCAACATAAATCTGGTACGGCTTTTCTGAGATCAGTCATTAGTAAAATCATTTCCTTCCAATAAAAACATAGCGGTAGAGCTCTGCTATGGCAGGTGTTATTTATCAGGAGCCCGGGCGTACGAAAGTCTGCCATCCCCGCATGGTTTCGATAAAGCGCTCGCTCAGTCCGCCCTGGCGCAGATATTCCGCTGTTACCGGCATCTTTGGGCTTTCGTACAGCGGGTTCGCTTTGACCTGAAGCGGGAAATCCCGCTGAAGAATGCCCGCCCGCGCGATCAGTACGAAGTCACAGCCTTCATCCAGTAATTCGCCCGCACGCTGCGCACTGTAGATCTTTCCGGCTGCCCCTAAACGGACGCCCTTGCGGGGAAGTTCGGTAAATATGCTGAGCAGGGTCTTTCCCTGGAATGTTCCTTCCCGGACGACCTGGGCCGAATCCCATAAGGCCAGGTCCAGGTAGTCGATGAGCTCACGATCAAAGATCTCTGCGGTGATCTCCCGCAGTTCCTCCAGGCGCAGTCCGTAGCGCTCTATAGATAAGCGCCAGCCGATCTGGAAATCCGGTCCGCAGGCCCGGCGAATGCCCTCAATGACCTCGATCGTGAAACGCGCGCGGTTCTCTACGCTGCCGCCATATTTATCCGTCCGGTCATTCAGATTTGGCGACAGGAATTCCGAAAGGATCCATCCGAAAGCTCCATGAACTGAAACACCGTCAAAGCCTGCCAGTTGTGCTCTTTTGGCCGCCGCTATAAAACTGTCCCGGATCCGTTCCACTTCTTCGGTTGTGATCGCCTTGACACCTTTTACCGTTTTGTCTGAGGCAGGTGCAGGAATTCCCCCGACTTCCGGAACGGCCCGATGGCCGGCGTGGTGTAACTGCACTGCTGATAATGCGCCGCCTTCGCGGATCGCTGTAGCCAT
This sequence comes from Mucilaginibacter sp. Mucisp73, assembly GCF_059491465.1. Classification (NCBI taxonomy): domain Bacteria; kingdom Pseudomonadati; phylum Bacteroidota; class Sphingobacteriia; order Sphingobacteriales; family Sphingobacteriaceae; genus Mucilaginibacter; species Mucilaginibacter sp. Mucisp73. The sequence continues at coordinate 2,722,357 of NZ_CP168507.1, forward strand.
GCTGGTCAGCCCCGGTAAGTGGTCATCACTGTGGATTCCCAGCTGTCGCTCAAACGCGATACCCCCGGCTTCTACAGTAGCCGCGCTGGTTTGGATCAGCGCGTAACCGCTTTGTGCAAGCTGCTCAATCCAGAATTGATCATATTCGGATGCCGTGCCGTCAAATTCACTTTGCTGGCTGGTCAAAGGGGCCATCATGAAACGGTTTCTCATTGCCTTGCCGTGCAGCAAAGTAAGGGGTTTGAATAGATCACAGACTGCCATTTCGATTAGTTTATTGATATTGTTTTTATATACTCTATGACAAAGATGCCCAGGAAATTGCCCCTATAGAATGGATGATTTGTACTATCTGATGGATGATTTTGGATATCATACAAAAAAAGCCACCCCAACCGAAGTTGGGAATGGCTTCCCTCACATCACTCATCAATAAAGATTATTTCCAGCCACCGCCAAGCGAGCGGTAAAGCTCTGCTACGGCACTTAACTGCTGGCGCTTAACAGAGGCCAGTTCGAGTTCACTTTGCAGCACATTACTTTGTGCCGTAATCACCTCCAGGTAGTTAGCCATGCCATTCTTAAATAACAGGTTGGCATTGCCTGTAGCCTGCTGCAGGGTGGTTACACGATTTGCAGCAATGGCCTGCCGTTCTTTCAATTTTTCAATTTTTACGAGGGCATCCGATACTTCACCAACGGCATTGAGTACCGACTGGCGGAATTGCAGCACGACCTTCTCGCGCTCAATTTTTGATACCTCGTATTGGGTTTTTAATTTTTTGCGGTTAAATATGGGTTGCAAAACACTACCCGCTACCGTGCCGAATAAGGACGCCGGTATATTGAACCAGTTACTGGCCTTTAAGGAGTTTACGCCACCCGCGGCTGTTATATTCAGCACGGGATACATGTTGGCTTTATTGAAACCAACATTTGCATTGGCGACATTAAGCGCTAACTCGGCACTCCGTACATCCGGTCTGCGGCTCACGACTTCTGATGGCAGCCCGGTCGGCACGCCCTCTGTTACCCTAAGCTGATCTAAACGCGTATTGCGTCCGATCTGAGCAGGCAAAGCACCGGTAAGGATGCGCAGGGCATTTTCCTGTATGGCGATGTTCTGCTCAAATTCGGGCACCAGTTGAGCGGCCGCCAGTTGCTGTGCTTCGGCCTGCTGAACAGCCAGGGAAGTCACCTGTCCCGCCTGCAACTGCAATTTGATAATTTGAAGCGTGCTATCGTTCAGCCTTACATTGCGGCGGGCAATGTCCAGCTGTTCGTCCAGCATCAACAGGTTATAATAGCCTTGTGATACCGATGAGACGATATTGGTTTGGATCGCCTTCCTGGCTTCAGCGGTCTGCAGGTATTGAGCCAGCGCGGCTTTACTCTGATTACGGATCTTACCCCAGATATCGGCCTCCCATGATAACGAAAGATTAGCGCTGTAATCTTCGATATGGTTAGTACCTAAAAACTGGCCTACGGTTAACCCATTCAGACTATTGTTTGACGGGTTGCTGGTATTCGCCGAAACGTTCAGGTTGACCTGTGGCGTGTAATTAAATTTGGTCTGTTTGAACAGCAGCCGCGAGGATTCGATGTTTTTTAATGCGATCTGCATATCATAGTTGTTGCTGATCGCACTATCGATCAGCTGTTGCAGGGTAGCATCAGTAAAAAAGTTTTTCCACTGTATGTCAGCAATGCTGCTTGTATCGGCAGTGGCAACGGCATTCCTGAAAGCAGCAGGCAATGCCGGTTTCGGTGTCTCTATGTTCCTGGAAACGTTGCAGGCGCTTATGATCATCAGTAAGGTGAGCCCGCTTATTATTTTTTTCATTTGTTGAGATATTGATATTATGATAATTCCGGTTCTAACTTTTTGATATCATGCCCGTCTTTAGCATCGTCAGGATGCTTTTCAACAGGTGTTCCGCTAACTTTTTCCTGCAGGTGCTGGAATATGATGAACAGGACCGGTATAATGAACAAGCCTAATAACACACCGGATACCATGCCGCCGGCTGCGCCAATGCTGATAGAATGGTTACCCTGCGCAGATGGCCCTGTAGCAATACTCATCGGAAACAAACCGGCCACGAAGGCAACCGAGGTCATGATGATCGGGCGGAGCCTGAGTTTCGCTGCTTCTATCGCTGCTGAAACCAGCGACTGCCCGGCCTTTCTTCGCTGAACGGCAAACTCCACGATCAGGATCGCATTCTTAGCGAGCAAACCAACCAGCATGATCAGGGCTACCTGTACATAGATGCTGTTGGAAATACCGGTTAACCCGATGGCCACAAACACACCGAATATTCCTGCTGGCAGGGATAAGATTACCGCCAGTGGAAGGATATAACTTTCGTATTGCGCTGCCAGCAAGAAGTAAACAAACACCAGACATAAGATAAAGACAAGTGTTGACTGCCCCCCGGATGCGATCTCTTCACGCGTTTGACCGGAGAATTCGTAGGAATAGCCTTCCGGCAGTTGCTTTGCAGCTACTTCCTCAACCGCTTTGATAGCAGCACCGGAACTGAACCCGGTCTTCGGTATGGCGTTGACCGAGATCGAGTTAAACATGTTATATCTGGAAACCGTCTCTGATCCATATACACGGGTTAGTTTCACCAGCGTGTTCATTGGAACCATATCACCCATTTTGTTCTTAACAAAAACACGGTCTATGGATGATGGATCCGCCCGGTCAACAATATCCGCCTGCACCATCACGCGGTAATATTTACCAAAACGGTTAAAATCTGATGCCTGGGCGCTGCCGAAATAAGCCTGCATCGTTTCCAGAATATCTTTTACGTTGACACCCAGCTGACCTGCTTTGTCATCATCGATTTCCATCTGTAATTGCGGGTAGTCTGCTTTAAAGCTGGTAAAGGCTACGCCAATTTCGGGGCGTTTCATTAATTCTGCGATAAACTGCTGGGAGATATTACTGAACTTATCCAGTTTACCACCTGTTCTGTCCTGCAGCACCAGGTCTAATGCTTCCACACTGCTAAAACCCGGAACTGTCGGGAAACTGAAAACGAATGCACCGGCCCCGGTAATTGCACTCATTTTACCTCTTGCCACGTCCATAACCGCATCGAGGTTTCTTACTTTACCCCGCTCTTTGTTCGGCTTCAATAAAATATAGATGATCCCTTTGGACGGACTCATGGAGTTGGTCAGTACATCAAATCCCGAAATGGCGGTCACAAAGCGCACAGCATCCATTTTCTTTAAGCTGATCTCTGCTTCTTTCATTACCTTTTGCGTACCGTCCAGTGTAGTACCGGATGGTGTATTTACAGCAATGGCAATAAAACCCTGGTCTTCTGTCGGAATAAATGCCGAAGGCGTAAATTTGATCATCACTACGGTGGCCACCGTTACGAGTGCTAAACCAGCCATGCTGAGCCATTTATGATTGATCAGGAATTTTAAGCCGCCTATATAACGGTTGGTGATGGCGTTAAAACTGCTGTTGAAACCAATGAAGAACTTTTCTTTAAAGCTTCTGTTGACAGGTGTTCCTTCTACATGATCGTGCGAATGGACATCTTTCAGGAACAATGCAGCTAATGCCGGGCTTAAAGTTAATGCGTTCACTGCCGAAATGACGATTGCTATGGCCATGGTGAAGGCGAACTGGCGGTAGAACAGGCCGGTTGAACCTTCCATAGAACCCACCGGCACGAACACGGCCGCCATCACCAACGTGATAGAGATGATGGCCCCGGAAATTTCATGCATGGCTTCATGGGTAGCCGCTTTCGCCCCCAGGCCTTTATGCTCCATCTTGGCATGGACCGCCTCGACGACCACGATCGCATCATCCACTACGATACCGATGGCCAGGATCAGCGCAAACAGGGTCAGTAAGTTGATCGAGAAACCAAAGATATGCATGAAAAAGAATGTGCCTAATATCGCCACGGGGACAGCAATAGCCGGGATCAATGTCGACCGGAAATCCTGCAGGAACAGGAATACCACGATGAATACCAAAACAAATGCTTCTATCAATGTATCTTTAACCTGGTCAATTGATTCATCCAAGGCTATTTTAGTACTAAAAAAGATCTGGTGTTTGATCCCTGCCGGAAAGCTTTTCGAGGCCTTTTCCATCGCTTTCCTAACCGCGATCTGCGTCTCATTTGCGTTGGCACCTGATAACTGAAGAATACCGAGGACCACGCCTTTTTTGCCGCTTAAACGCGTTAAGCTGTTGTAAGAAAAAGTACCTAATTCCACCCTGGCCACATCTTTTAAGCGAAGTACTGATCCGTCGGCATTGGATCTGATCGCGATATTCTCATATTCTTCCGGCTTGGTTAACTTGCCTTTGTATTTGATCACATATTCGAATATCTCCTTACTATGCTGACCGAATTTACCCGGCGCGGCTTCCAGACTTTTATCCTGGATGGCACGCGTCACTTCGTCGGGAGTGACCTGGTGGGCCGACATTTGTGAAGGGTTTAACCATACACGCATAGAATAATCCTTGGACCCGCCGTATATACTTGCCTGTCCTACGCCCGGAATACGTTTTAGTTCAGGAAGAATGTTGATCTCTGCATAATTGCCCACAAAGGTTTGGTCATATTTGGATTCATCCTCCGTATACAAACCGATACCCATCATGAAGGTAACGTGTTGTTTAGAGGTGGTGATCCCTTGCTGGATAACTTCAGCGGGTAAATGACTTAATGCCTGTGATACCCTGTTTTGTACGTTGATCGCTGCCTGGTCCGGGTTAGTGCCCAGTTTAAAGTAAACGGCGATCGATAAGGTACCGTCATTACTGGCAGTTGAACTCATATAGGTCATATCTTCAACACCGTTGATGGATTCCTCCAGCGATGGTGCTACGGAACGCAACACGGTTTCTGCATTCGCGCCCGGATAAAGAGCACTTACCACTACAGAGGGCGGTGCAATATCTGGGAACTGTTGTATGGGCAACTTGATCAAACTGATCACACCCAATATCACCAGTATGATGGAGATCACTGTCGCCAATACTGGTCTTTGTATAAATACTTTGAACATGGTCGTAAAACTTAGTTTTTGTTAATTAATTGGGCTGTTTTATCCGCGGCTTTGTCCGGGTGGATCTCCTGCCCGTCCTGCAGGCGGTCAAAACCGCTCAGTACGATCTGGTCGCCCGACTTTACACCATCTTTAATGAGGTATTTGTCGCCGCTTTTGCCAATGACCGAGATCTGCGTTTTGGCTACTTTGTTATCTTTGCCGACCGCGAAAACAAACACCTTATCCTGCATCTCTACAGTGGCAGTTTGGGGTACCAGGATGGCATCGTCATGTTGGAGGCCCAGCCTGATCTTACCGGTATTACCCGAGCGTAAAATGCCGCTGGCATTTGGAAAGCTGGCTCGTAAAGTGATCGCTCCGGTGTTTTTATCAAACTGACCATCGATCATGTCAATTTTACCTTTAACCGGATAGGCGGACTGATCAGCCAGAACCAGTTCAACCGGAGGCAGATGTTTGATCCTGTCAGCGGGCGTTTTGCCTGGGTAATGCAGGTTGAAACTGTTAAAATCATTTTCTGCTAAAGCGAAGTAAACATGCACCTCGTGGATATCAGACAGCTGCGTTAAGGCGATCTGGTCAGCAGGGGAAACTAAGCTTCCCTGTTTCTTGGGAATGCGGCCGATATAACCGCTTACGGTTGCTTTAACATTGGTATAGCCTAAATTGATCTGGGCCGACGCAACATTTGCCCTGGCCTGTTCTGCATTCGACCGGGCGATCTGAAGCGTGGTCTTTGCGGTTTTTAGCTGAAAATCTGAAACGACCTTATTCTCTACGAGCGGGGTGAGTTTATCCACTTCCAGTTGCGCGTTCAGGATTGCCGCTTCAGCAGCGTGCAAGCTTGCTTTGGCATTATTTAACGCCTCTTTAAAAGGCTGCGCATTGATTTGGAATAAGGTTTGCCCTGCAGAAACATAAGCGCCCTCGTTAACTAAAACACTTTGTAAATATCCGCTGACCTGTGGGCGGATATCAATATCTACCGCGCCCTGAATGGATGCCGGGTATTCCTGGAAAGTAGTTTCGGAAGCACTGGCGATAGTGCCTACCGGCAATGACGGCGGCGGGGCCTGGGGTGTTTGCGGTGTTGATGAACAGCCGTATAATGCAATGGCGACAAGCGCTAAAATGATATTTTTCATTTGATTAATTTTTTAATGATGTTAATTGGAAGAATCAGTACTGCCTGATGGCAGACAATGAGTTAAATCGGTTAACGGCGAAAAATAAAAGAACACCGTTAACGAAGGGTCAAAAGCTAAGTCGCTTTTGCAATGGAATTGATGATATCGCTAATCGCGACTTTCAGTACCTGGTTATTCATTTCATCGGAATACCCTCTTTTTAAGATATTAATAGAAATTAGCCCGTGAACAACAGACCAGAAAGTGTAATATTTTAAGCAGATGACATCCGGGGAAGGGTTAGCCGAATTCATCAGGCTTAGAATTACTTCCCTGAATTGGTTAAGCGGACTCTTGGACTCCGGCAGCTCTTCGACCACACCACAGCAACAATTGATCTGGACGCCGAACATGAGCTGGTAGAGTTCCTGGTTCGCGAATGCGAAGTCCCAGTAGGCCAGCCACATTGCTTCCAGTTGACTTGCCGGCAGATCGTGCTTATTTCGGGCCGCCTGTATATCTTTTGACAGGATCAGGTAGCCGCGCCTCGTGAGCTCAAGCAATATGGCTTCTTTGTTATTGAAATATTCATAGATAACGGGCGGCGTATATTCAATTGCATCAGCAATTTTGCGCATGCTTAAAGACTGCCATCCTTCCTCGATCGCGATGCGCAGCGATGCATCCAGGATATTGATCCGGGTTTCATCTTTTAAGCGTTGAATTCTGTCTTTACTTGCCACTTTTGTGTTATTAAATTGTCTAACGGCGTTACGAAACGGGAACTTTGTTACTTGTGTTGATTTCCTTAAAGTATTTCGATTAGCCGGGAATAAGATCACTGCTCCCGGATCTGGCCGGAAACAGTGATCAGTAATAATTTTAGAAGATCAGGATGTTATACCCCTCATTTCTCAGGTTAAGGAAACTTGGAAGTCCTGGTGTTCCGGGTACTTCGTTATCACCCAACAGGTCGTAACCCGATACTTCGGTTCCGAATACAGCAACGCAGCCTTTGGAAAGCCCGTGAACATGATCCTTCACTTCCTTATAAAGCCCGTAAACCGGATGCTCAGGTTTCTCCAGTTGCTCAGGCCACCTGATGCCGGCACCCTGGAAAATAATTTTTACATCTTCACCTGCATGTTTGAATTCATATGCCGATGCCAAAGCGTTGAATACGCGTCCGAGTGCTTCTTCTGAACCAGCCTTGGGATCAGACAGAATTATGATAGCTGTTTTGCTCATATTATCTTTTGTATTTATTTACAATGCAAAGATGCCCTGCTATTCATTCGTCATGAATGGAGGATTCCTACTATCTAATGGATGATTTTTTATAAAGCTGGCACCGGTGCGCTAACAGAAATGATTCGTATGACAGACCGGCTTTCATTGACCATCCACATCATTTTTTGAAAATAAAAAAGCCTGCAAGTAGAATACTCGCAGGCTTTTCCATATGGTTTGACAGATACTAAGGCGACGGTGAAACAGACAATATCACCTTTCGGTGTGCATAAGATCAGCGTTTATAACTGACAATAGTTCACGGATCATTTTAGCCGTGGCGCCCCAGATCTTGTGGCCCTCTACTTCATAATGCGGTGTTAAAACCCGGTCACCAGGAATCAGGATTTCGCTGCATCCGACGCTGTTTGGCTCCAAAAAATGATCAATCCGAGTTTCAAAAACAACTTTGACTTCTCTGGGATCGGGCAGGAATTCCGGCCTGTAATTGAGGTAGCCGATGACCGGAAGCACGAGAAAATCGCTTGGTGCGATATAGATCTCTGTGAGCGTTCCCAATATTGTTACGTCTGCTATCTTCAACCCGATCTCTTCCTGCGCCTCGCGGAGCGCGGTGTAAGTTATGGAGATGTTGACCACCCTGTTCCGGGCCAAATTGACCACTGGGTTAGCTGACTTTTGAGTTGCAGCAAACGCTGTAAAAGCGTGTACAAAAATAGTTATTTAAAAGGCAATTTCATTAGAGGCTGTTTACCGGTTCGATACTGCGTTTTTTTCTCATAGATTCCCCTTTTAACTCGATGCGGTGTGCATCATGAACGATCCGGTCAAGTATAGCATCAGCAATCGTTTTTTCACCGATCACCTCGAACCATTTACTGACCGGCAACTGTGAGGTAATGATCAGAGAAGTCTTGCCATGCCGGTCCTCTATGATCTCCATTAATGCGGCTCTGCTCTGTGCATCAAAAGGCTGTATCCCAAAGTCATCCAGTATAAGCACTTGTGTTCTTTCCAGCTTAGCCAGCTCCTTGATATAGGAACCGTCCGCCTTTGCCATCTTCAGTTTAGCGAATAGCTTGGGCGTGCTGGTATATAGTACCCGGTAGCCCAATATGCAGGCCTGGTGGCCGATAGCAGAAGCCACATAGCTTTTACCGATACCGGTACTGCCGGTTATCAGTAGGTTCTCAAAGCGATCAATAAACGTACAGTCTGCCAAACGCATGATCTGATTACGGTCGATTGTCCGATCTGCATGGTAATGAACATCCTCTATAGCAGCTTTATAGCGGAACTTGGCATACTGGATGGTACGATCAATACGCCTGTTCTGACGGTCGTCCCACTCGGCTTCTACCAGGTGTGCCAGCAGTTCGTCTGCTGTGTAATCATTTGTTTTACCGGTTTCCATGCTGCTTTTAAAGGCATGGAACATGCCGAAGAACTTCATCTTCCGCAGTTTGTCTAAGGTGCTTGTGTTCATGTTATTGTTGTTTTAAATAGTTATTTGTAATAGTCTTCTCCCCGGATATTGCCATGATCTGGCATCGGCAGCTCATCGGCAAATAAGCTTTCCTCGTAGTTGTCCATCTTGTTTTCCAGTATGGTTTGTATCGTTTTATAGTTATACACACCGTAGCTCAATGCTCGCTGGCAGGCAATGGTCAGCCTTTCGTTCCCGGCTTTTTGCAAAGCCAAGCACCTCTGAGCAAGACTTATAAGCCTGTTCCGGGTGCTGCTTGCGCTCCAGTATTTGAAGGATATACAGCCTTACATCCTCGTGGATGGAGGCTGCCCAATCCAGGAACATATCCGGCGTCCAGTCGCTTTTAAAGCGGTGAGTACTGGCCATGTGCTCCTTATCCGTAGTATAGCCATAGGGGTTTTTATTGCGCTTATGCAGGGCGATGCGCTCATAGTTATAGTACACTTCTACCGTCGTGCGGGAGTATAATAACTTGACCCGCTTGCCAATAAAGCGGTAAGGCACACTGTAATAATGCTTGTCAGGGCCGAGGTTAACATGGCCGTTCTTGATCACCTGCTATGCAATTGCTTCTTGAACTGGTAACGCAGGGCGGGTAATGGAGCAAGCGCACTGCGTTCGATCTCCTCAAACTGTAACCTGCGGCTGTAGTTACGGCCTTTGAGCATCTGGGTGTTATGAACTTCAAGGGTCTGCCAGATTGCTGCATTAAGCTCCGTTAAAGAATGATACACCTGTTTGTTTAATGGTGCGTATATCTTGGTATAAATAATCTTTACCGCACCTTCTACCAATGCTTTATCACGAGGGCGGTATGCCCGAGCTGGTAATACAGTCGTTCCGTAATGATCTGCAAAGTCCTCAAATGTTTCGTTCAGGGTGGGTTCGTAGCGGCTGCTTTTGGTTACGGCGGCCTTCAGGTTATCTGGTACAATGGCGGCAGGGACGCCGCCGATAAAGTGCAGGGTGTTCTCGCAGGCCGCAATAAAGTCTTCCTTCTGCTGGCTCATTACAGCCTCAACATAGGTTAACTGGCTTGCGCCCAAAATAGCTACAAAAACCTCTACAGGTGTGATCTCCCCGGTATCCTTATCGGTGATACTCATCTTTTCACCCGCAAAATCGACGTATAGCTTATCCCCAGCCTTATGATCCATGTGCATAGTCGGGTTAACCCTGGCCTTCCACTGGTTATAATAAAAGCAAAACTGGCTGTACAGATAGCCATCAGGAAACTCTTTGTAATAAGCCTCCCATAGTATTTGCCGGTTCATGCCGGTCTTTTTCAGCTCTTTATCCACGTGAGGAAAGCAGCGTAGCATGGACTGCATACGCGCGTTAGGCGGGTGTTCTTTGGACTTTCCGAACAAATCTTCCAGTTCCTGGTCATTCAACGCGTTAACCTCATCAAAGGTAAAGCCGGTTGCTTTAAAGGCTGCTACATACTTTTTTACCGTGTTTCTCGATGCATCGGCCTGGGCAGCGATGGTCATTAATGGCCGCTGCTGGCTGTACATCCTTAGTATCTTTCTGATCTTACTCATGCTGATTGTTAAGTTGGCCATGCTTAGGAAGGTGTCTTTGCCCTCAAAAGATGGTCTCTTTTACAGCATTTGCTACGTGTTTGCGGTGGTCAATTTGCCCCGGAATCAGGTGGTCAGTTTCGCCCGGAATGGGTGGTCAGCTTGCGCCGGATTGGAGTGGTCACGTTCATCAGAATCTCCACTTTCAGGTTACAACTAAGCTTTTCTATAAATGAAGAGAATATTTTTTTTGCAGCCATATCAGGTATTTTACAACGGTTCATTGCCGTAGTGAGAGTTAGCAGCCATTGATCACGGCGAGTTTGGAAAAACGATCGTCTGCCATCCCCGTAAGTGATTGATAAAGCGCTCGGGAAGTCCTCCCTGACGTAAATGTTCTGCCATCACCGGCATTTTTACGCTTTCGTATGCCGGGTTTGCCTTTACCTGAAGCGGAAAGTCCCGCTGAATAATTCCTGCCCGCGCGATCAGCACAAAATCGCAGCCTACATCCAGCAACTCTCCGGCACGCCGGGCGGTCATGATCTTGCCGGCTACACCCAGGCGAACGCCCTTGCGGGGAAGCTCTGTAAAAAGACTGAGCATGCTTTTTCCCTTGAATTGTCCTTCGTGAACGATCTGGGCTGAATCCCATAAAGCCAGGTCCAGGTAGTCGATCAGTTCGCGATCAAAGATATAAGCGGTGACTGCACGCAGTTCTTCCAATACCAGTCCATATCGCTCTATAGATAAGCGCCAGCCGATTTGAAAATCAGGGCCGCATTCCCGGCGGATGCCCTCGATGACCTCGATTGTCAGACGTGCACGGTTCTCCAGGCTTCCCCCGTACTTATCATTACGGTCATTCAAATAGGGTGACATAAATTCTGAAAGGATCCAACCAAAAGCTCCGTGTACGGCGACGCCATCGAACCCCGCGAGCTGGGCTCTCTTTGCGGCCGTGATAAAGCTGTCGCGGATCCGCTCCACCTCTTCGGTGGTGATCGCATCAACTCCCGGTACCGTGTCGCTCGAAGCGGGTGCAGGTATACCTCCTAAGAGCGGATTGGCACGGTGTCCGGCATGGTGTAATTGCACCGCGGACAAACCGCCGCCCACTCGTATGGTTGACGCTATCCTTGTCAGCCCCGGCAAATGTTCATCGCTGTGAATACCAAGCTGGCGGGCAAACGCAATGCCACTTGCTTCCACAGTAGTAGCGCAGGTTTGGATCAGTGCATAACCGCTTTCTGCAAGCTGTTCGTACCATATATGGTCAAATTCGGATGCCGTGCCGTCGAATTCACTTTGTTGATTCGTAAGCGGTGCCAGCATGAAACGGTTTCGCATGGCCGGACCATGTAGCAGCGGCAGCGGCTTAAACAGATCAGATACAGCCATTTTGATTATATTTTACTTTATACATCATTTCTATTGTTTAGCATTCACAAGTATCACCTGAACACGATCCCCCGTTACTTGGCAGCGGAACATGTTGACTGTTTAACCAATCGTCGACAACGATTTTCAGGCCGTCATAATCCTGGAATCCACGGGTGATGACTTTAATGTTTCCGTTATCGATGGTGAGCAGCGTCGGAAAGCCCTGAACGCCTAGCTGGCGGCTAAATTGAAAGCCCTGATTTGTTTTTAGCTTCATTTCTTCGGAATGGAACCGCTCCAAAAAGACCGGCTTCTCAACGCCGATTTCTGCAGCCAGTTCTGCGAGTACCGCGCCATTGGTAATATCCTTTCCTTCTACGTAGAATGCTTTTTGCATCAGGCTCAGAAACACGAAGTCCTGATCAGGCAACAATTCCTTTATCACCATCAATGCACGGCTTGACGGTTCGGTATCATAGCGGAAGGTATCAGAGATGAACTTCATCGAGTGATCGAAAAACTGTCCGCTCCGCGCGTTTACATTGTTCCAGTGATAAGCCAGGAATTCCTTATACTCATCGTCAACAACTTGCTTGCTATAGGGCGAAAATCCGCCTGAAATGATCTCAAGGTCAATATCTTTGTAGTTCTCTTTCAATTTTTTTACGGCAGGACTAAAGCCATAGCACCACGAACACATTGGGTCTGTGAAATAATACATTTTCATAATTCCAACTTTTACTTCTGAATAGTTTTGTTTACTTAGCAAAGGTGCCGTGTCAATCCTTTTAATAGAATGGAGGATTTTTACTATCTGATGGAGGATTTTTTAGAAGTTGACAAGTCCGCGTTGACTTATTGCCAGGAGTGATGAAGGACGCTGACCAGGGTATTTGGCATAGGCATTTACACGATTAAAATTAATGTTGTGCTGTCAGGTAACAGCTGATCCGATGACACAATTCAGCAGATGTCAAACTGCATTACTCCTGGTAAGTCAATTTCTTTAACGGGGTAAGATAGCCAAGGACAGGGGAGCCGGGATTTTCCGGATGATACGGAAACGCCATGGTTTTGAGATATCAGGTTACTTTGCATTCCCAGGAAATATTGATGGAAAGATAGCATCAGCTTCGAAAAGTTGAGCCAATTAAGTATTTGATCCTTTAATGCATTGCCTGTGTTTTACCCCCCAGCTTTCGAGCATTTGAATGATGGGGGCCAACTCATAGCCTATAGAAGTTAACTCGTATTCCACCCTGACTGGCACTTCAGCATAAACTGACCGGCTAATGATCTTATGGTCTTCCAGTTTCCGGAGTTGCAGGGTGAGCATACGTTCCGTGATGTTTGGCAGGGATTTTTTCAGTTCGCAAAATCTAAGCTTACCATTGATCAACCAGGAACAGATCGGGATAGCCCATTGTCCACCCAGGAGGATCGATGCATAAACTTCCGAACAATGGTCAGCCAGGGCCTGCTTGTTGGCAAAATTGGTGGATGTTTCTTTGATTTTAGACACTACTTACATTTTTTATAGTACCCTACAATGGGTTGCTAATGTACACTATCTAAATAAGCGCACCTACCTTTGATTGGAGATTCTGATGAACGTGACCACTCCAATCCGGCGCAAGCTGACCACCCATTCCGGGCGAAACTGACCACCTGATTCCGGGGCAAATTGACCACCGCAAACACGTAGCAAATGCTGTAAAAGAGACCATCTTTTGAGGGCAAAGACACCTTCCTAAGCATGGCCAACTTAACAATCAGCATGAGTAAGATCAGAAAGATACTAAGGATGTACAGCCAGCAGCGGCCATTAATGACCATCGCTGCCCAGGCCGATGCATCGAGAAACACGGTAAAAAAGTATGTAGCAGCCTTTAAAGCAACCGGCTTTACCTTTGATGAGGTTAACGCGTTGAATGACCAGGAACTGGAAGATTTGTTCGGAAAGTCCAAAGAACACCCGCCTAACGCGCGTATGCAGTCCATGCTACGCTGCTTTCCTCACGTGGATAAAGAGCTGAAAAAGACCGGCATGAACCGGCAAATACTATGGGAGGCTTATTACAAAGAGTTTCCTGATGGCTATCTGTACAGCCAGTTTTGCTTTTATTATAACCAGTGGAAGGTAGAGTTAACCCGACTATGCACATGGATCATAAGGCTGGGGATAAGCTATACGTCGATTTTGCGGGTGAAAAGATGAGTATCACCGATAAGGATACCGGGGAGATCACACCTGTAGAGGTTTTTGTAGCTATTTTGGGCGCAAGCCAGTTAACCTATGTTGAGGCTGTAATGAGCCAGCAGAAGGAAGACTTTATTGCGGCCTGCGAGAACACCCTGCACTTTATCGGCGGCGTCCCTGCCGCCATTGTACCAGATAACCTGAAGGCCGCCGTAACCAAAAGCAGCCGCTACGAACCCACCCTGAACGAAACATTTGAGGACTTTGCAGATCATTACGGAACGACTGTATTACCAGCTCGGGCATACCGCCCTCGTGATAAAGCATTGGTAGAAGGTGCGGTAAAGATTATTTATACCAAGATATACGCACCATTAAACAAACAGGTGTATCATTCTTTAACGGAGCTTAATGCAGCAATCTGGCAGACCCTTGAAGTTCATAACACCCAGATGCTCAAAGGCCGTAACTACAGCCGCAGGTTACAGTTTGAGGAGATCGAACGCAGTGCGCTTGCTCCATTACCCGCCCTGCGTTACCAGTTCAAGAAGCAATTCCAGGCCAGGGTGATCAAGAACGGCCATGTTAACCTCGGCCCTGACAAGCATTATTACAGTGTGCCTTACCGCTTTATTGGCAAGCGGGTCAAGTTATTATACTCCCGCACGACGGTAGAAGTGTACTATAACTATGAGCGCATCGCCCTGCATAAGCGCAATAAAAACCCCTATGGCTATACTACGGATAAGGAGCACATGGCCAGTACTCACCGCTTTAAAAGCGACTGGACGCCGGATATGTTCCTGGATTGGGCAGCCTCCATCCACGAGGATGTAAGGCTGTATATCCTTCAAATACTGGAGCGCAAGCAGCACCCGGAACAGGCTTATAAGTCTTCGCTCGGGGAGCATGGCTTAGCAAAAAAAGCCGGGAACGAAAGGCTGACCATTGCCTGCCAGCGAGCATTGAGCTACGGTGTGTATAACTATAAAACGATACAAACCATACTGGAAAACAAGATGGACAACTACGAGGAAAGCTTATTTGCCGATGAGCTGCCGATGCCAGATCATGGCAATATCCGGGGAGAAGACTATTACAAATAACTATTTAAAACAACAATAACATGAACACAAGCACCTTAGACAAACTGCGGAAGATGAAGTTCTTCGGCATGTTCCATGCCTTTAAAAGCAGCATGGAAACCGGTAAAACAAATGATTACACAGCAGACGAACTGCTGGCACACCTGGTAGAAGCCGAGTGGGACGACCGTCAGAACAGGCGTATTGATCGTACCATCCAGTATGCCAAGTTCCGCTATAAAGCTGCTATAGAGGATGTTCATTACCATGCAGATCGGACAATCGACCGTAATCAGATCATGCGTTTGGCAGACTGTACGTTTATTGATCGCTTTGAGAACCTACTGATAACCGGCAGTACCGGTATCGGTAAAAGCTATGTGGCTTCTGCTATCGGCCACCAGGCCTGCATATTGGGCTACCGGGTACTATATACCAGCACGCCCAAGCTATTCGCTAAACTGAAGATGGCAAAGGCGGACGGTTCCTATATCAAGGAGCTGGCTAAGCTGGAAAGAACACAAGTGCTTATACTGGATGACTTTGGGATACAGCCTTTTGATGCACAGAGCAGAGCCGCATTAATGGAGATCATAGAGGACCGGCATGGCAAGACTTCTCTGATCATTACCTCACAGTTGCCGGTCAGTAAATGGTTCGAGGTGATCGGTGAAAAAACGATTGCTGATGCTATACTTGACCGGATCGTTCATGATGCACACCGCATCGAGTTAAAAGGGGAATCTATGAGAAAAAAACGCAGTATCGAACCGGTAAACAGCCTCTAATGAAATTGCCTTTTAAATAACTATTTTTGTACACGCTTTTACAGCGTTTGCTGCAACTCAAAAGTCAGCTAACCCAGTGGTCAATTTGGCCCGGAACAGGGTGGTCAACATCTCCATAACTTACATAATGACCTACACCTATTATCATATAGGTGAAATGATTGTCAATGAAGAGCAGGCCGGCAGCCAGCGGGCCGCTTATGCGGAAACAATCGTCAAAGACCTCAGTCAAGCGCTGACGCGCGAATATGGCAAAGGTTATTCGCATCGTAACCTGGACTATTTCAAAAGGTTCTACCTGTTATATCAGGAACAGATTACGCAATCACTGATTGCGCAATCTGATACCTATAAAAACATTCCGCAATCACTGATTGCGTTTTCCGGTCTGTTCAAATTAAGCTGGACACATTACATCCAGTTAATGAAGATTGCCGACCCCGGTGAACGGGAATTTTATGAGCAGCAATCGGTAACGAATAACTGGTCAGTCCGGGAATTGCAGCGTCAGTACAATTCTTCCCTGTTCGAGCGGCTGGCGTTAAGCCGCGATAAAAAATGCGTACCGGATGGTGCGGAAGCAGGTCAAACAAGCGAGGAACCCATTCGCGCGTTGAAAAGCCCGTTCGTACTGGAGTTTTTGGGCTTAAAGGAGGATAGCGGCTATTCGGAGAATAATCTGGAGACCGCCATCATCAATAAACTGGAGCACTTTATGCTGGAATTAGGTAAAGGCTTTTTGTTTGAAGGACGGCAGCGGCGCATCACCCTCCCTGGTCGACAGTTTTCTTCAATGAGAACCATGGTCTGGTCGGAACGGTTTTATTCCTTCAAAAGTTTTCAAAAACTATAATACTGCCAGATCTCAAAAACTGAATATAGCCAGTGGCGAACCGCGTTGGTTATATATATGTTACACCAGAATATTTTAGCAATGAAGATATTATTCCTTGTGAAGAATGGTTGAAAATCGGCGCAACACATTGTTTTAGAGATAAAAAGATAGTTGCTAATATATCATATAATATATGATATATTAACTATTTGTTAACAAGCTTATGATAGCTTTGTGAAAAACCTATCATACCTATGGTGCTTTTTTTCCGGTTGTCTAAAAGGCAATTACCAAATCTGCTGCTCTGTTTCAGTATTTTGGTTCAGTTTTCTTGCAAAAAAGAGAACGTTAAAGTTGTGTATCCTGCCGGGAGCAATGAAGATATTAATACCTGGATAACGGATAGTCTCAAACGATATTATTATTGGACAGACCAACTGCCTGCACATGCAGACATCGGCAAGCCCCCTTTGGTATATTTTAACACCGTAAAAAACACGACCGATCCCTTTTCTTATATTATTCTCCCCAGCGATCCTACAAGCGGGATTGCGAACAGCAAAAGTAAATTCGGATTTGATTACAGTACGATCGTTGAACAAAGAACAGGTTTGGTTATTGGCGTAATTAAACTGGTACTGAATGATTCACCTGCCTCCAGGAACAGTTTGGTGAGGGGGGATTATATCAACAAGATCAACGGTAAGCAATTAACCCGTGATAACGCCAAAGACCTCCAGAGCGAACTACTTTCTGGCAATAGTGTCACATTATCCATAGCTCGCATTAGCGGAGATCAGCTGATCGCGGATAGGGATGTGGAAATTTCATCAGGTGCCACCTTTGAACAGCCGGCCACCAGCAAAGTTATAGCGGCCGGAAATAAAAAGATCGGTTATCTCTATATCAATGATTTTAGCCCCGGGCTGGCTGCTTCTCTTTATAGTGTTTTTGCAAGGTTTAAAAGTTCGGGGATTTCAGATCTGATACTTGATCTGCGTTATAACTCCGGCGGACAAGTTGCAGAGGCTGCCGGTCTTACGGCAATGATAGCGAATGATATAAATTATTCAACGCCCTTTATCATTTACCAGGGCAATAAGAACGGCGGCAGGCGAAAAGAGTCTGTCGGGGATGCCGCTACTTATGATGGTACCGTAAATTTTGAGCTGGCATTACAATACAACTTAGGCTTAAAACAAATTTATATACTGGGCACCGGAGCTACTGCTTCTGCATCTGAGGTTATGATCAATAATTTAAAACCGTACATGCAGGTTACGCTTATAGGCGAAGTAACACGGGGGAAGGATGCTGCATCCTTTAAAATTTCTGATATGCGCGTACCTAAGCGGGTAGCATGGGAAATGCATCCGATAGTGTATAAACTCTTTAACGCCGCCGGGAGCGGAGATTACAGCGGAGGGATTAATCCTGATATTTCCGTAAACGAGCTGGCGACTTTACCGTTGCTCCCGCTTGGATCGGAGAATGATCCGCTTATAAACACCGCAATAACTATTATCAAAGATGCTCATGCGCAAACAGTAACGCTCGCTGCGCAAACGAAAAAAAGGACGACGGGGGCGCTAACTGTACTTGCAGACTCCAAATTATCGGCCAGTTCATCAAGTGTGGTTGTTACACACCGCTAAAACTCAAAAGCATCGTGCACATTTAACATTAACTTCAAATTAACCCGGTTAACTTGCAATTGTCTTAACCTGCTACTGTATGAAATATTTGAAAACCTTATCTGTTAAGCAACTTTTAGCAAACGTCAAAGCTGGGGATGGCGATGCTTTCGGTGAAATTTATAGACTATACAGAAAAAAAGTTTACACTTTCGCTTATCGTTTTGTAAGATGTGCAGAAGATGCGCATGAGCTTACGCAGGATGTTTTTGTCCGTCTTTGGGAAAGCCGTGGTAAGATTGACCCGGAAAAAAACTTTGACGCTTATCTGTTCAGTATGGTACGAAGTTATTTTCTGGATGCTCTTAAAAAGAAAACAAGGATGTCTGTTTACAGAGCGGCGAACCAAGGCGAACCAACCCATAATTCCACAGACCAATATATCGAGCTGCGCGAGTGCGGAAAAATTGCCATGCAGGCGATCGAGTCTTTGTCTCCACAGGCCAGGGCTGCTTACCTTTTGAGCAGGGAAGGCGGCTGCTCACACGCTGCTATATCACAACAAATGGGTATCTCTCCCAATACCGTTAATAACCACATTAAAAAATCCCTGGGCCACATCCGTGCAAGGTTTCGATATCTGTCTCCAGATACAATTCTTCCTGCTTTGCTGATAATCATATCCCTTACCCCGGAACTGAGCTAAATTTTCCTTTCTTATAAGTTCTCCTATTGCTTCAAATAGCAAACACGGCGATATGCCGGTTTGCCTTAATTGCGCACGCAGGTTATACAGAGGAAGAACATCGTTATCGTGTTTGAGGAGATGCTTTTTATTCAAGCCCGAACTTTTTTCAAATAATTTCAAATTGATATAGCCATACTTCGCCTGCCAATCTTATATACTATAAAAATGGCCCATAACGGTTGAGATCAAAAACGTGGAACACAGCGACGAAATAAAGAGCTTATTCAAAATGTATCTGGAAGGTAAGACTGACCTGGTACAGAATGGAGTTCTGTTCCGGTACCTGAGAGATCATAAAGACGCGGAATCAGAGCTGTCGGCTGTCATGGAAGATATCTGGCAAAAGGAGGAAATGAACACCGATGATGTGACTGACCCGGAAGCTGAACTGGATCTGATATGGACCAAAATTAACCGGAACCGGCAGCAAAAAAACAACCGTTTCCCATTGCTCAGGTATGCCGGGGCGCTGATTTTACTTTGCTCGGCTGCACTGATCTGGTACAAGATAAAGCCGGGCCGGCAGCATGAGGCCGATCCCATTGCCCTCGTAAGTAAAATAACAGTGGCCGGTGAAAAAATAAAAATGCTGCTGCCGGACAGTTCTGTAGTTTATCTCGGAAGCGAAACAAAAATTACCTGGCCGGAACATTTTGAACCTGGCCATCCCAGGTATATAATCCTTGAAGGCGAAGCTTTTTTTGATGTGAAGCACGACGCAACCCGCCCGTTCATTATAAAATCCGGAAAGCTGGAAACCAGGGTTTTGGGTACCTCTTTTAATGTTTATGCCTACCCTGCCGATAATACAGTAACCGTAACGGTACGAACAGGAAAAGTGGGGGTTATCGAAAACCGGAACGGCATTCGTACCACCCTGTCATTGCTGTCGCCAGGTATGCGGATAACGTACCGTAACAATGATCACAATTATTTGGTCAGCAGTGTTAAGGCCACAGAGTCTGATGGTTGGATAAGCAACCGTTTCGTTTTCAGGGACGAAAACCTGGGTGATATCCTTTTTAAACTTCAGCGCTATTATGACGTTCGTTTTGAGATAAAAAACCCGGCACTTGCCCGTTGCAGGTTTAATGCGACTTTTTTTAACCAAAACATCCATGGTGTTATGCAGCAGCTCAGCATTATGAGCAGCGGGCACATCAAATACAGGATCAACAACAATAAAACAGTCGTCTTATGGGGGGAGACTTGTGAATGAAGAGATAACCTTATAAAGTCAGGCAAACAGTTGCCCGTTGTGGGATTCGCCACTTATCATACAAGGAAACCGCTCTGCGCCAACAGAACGGTTTCGGGAATAGTTTTTAAATCGTGAAAATTAAAAAACATCGTAAACTTATGAATATAAGCTTTTACAAAAAAGTATATCTGTATTTTTTCAAAATTAGCTGTAGGGCAATCCTGCTTGTGCCCCTGATGCTTGCCCTGCTTTTCGGGGATACCTATGCAACTGCTTATCAGGGAACACCTCCTAATACTATCACACTTAAACTGGTAGCGGTTAGCATTCCCCAGGGGCTTACTGCACTCGAAAATAAAGCGGGTTGCGTAATTAATTACAACAAAGCAATTTTTAAACCCAACAGCAGAATTAGCCTGGATGTAAAGGATGTTTCCCTTACAGACGTGCTTAAAATAATTTTAGCTAATACCCATGTCACGTTTAAATTTGCGGACCAGTCAACTATATTGCTGTACAAACTTCCTGTTCCTGCCAAGCCCGGTACCATAGCAGGAAAAGTGCTGGATGAAAAAGGGGAAACCTTACCTGGTGCTTCGGTAAAAGTGATCGGAAGCGAAGCCGGGACACAAACAGGCGTAGACGGGACTTACTTGCTAAACCTGCCAGCGGGATCCTACTCCCTTGAAGTCAGCTATATTTCCTATCAAACACAACGAATAACCGGGATTATTGTTAACGAAAACAAGAACACGCCGCTTGATGTGGCATTAAAGCCTGCTGCGTCGGCCTTGAGAGAAGTTGTTGTTACTGCAAGTTATCAAAAGGCATCGGTAGAAGGATTGCTTACCAGGCAAAAAAATGCTTCGCAGATCACTAATGGCATCAGCGCAGAGCAACTGGCCCGCACGCCCGACAGAAATATAGGCGAAAGTCTGAAAAGGATTAGCGGCGTAAGCACTGTTGACAATAAGTTTGTACTGGTACGGGGCATTGGTGAGCGCTACAATACAGCCATGATGGACGGAACGGTATTGCCAAGTACCGAAGCACAAAGCCGCAACTTTTCGTTCGATATGATCCCTGCAGGTTTGGTCGATAACGTGGTTGTCAGCAAAACAGTTACCCCCGATATGAATGCCAGTTTTGGGGGCGGCCTGATCCAGGTGAATACCAAGGATATTCCGACAGAAAATTTTATGAGTTTTACAGCGGGGGCCTCTTACAATGACCAAAGTACAGGTAAAGATTTCCTGAGCCACAAGCGCGGGAAGTATGATTATTGGGGTTTTGATGATGGCAGGAGAGATTTCCCTGCAGGGCTGGTACATACCAACAGGAATACTGAGCCTAACCGCGCACTTTCTGACGCGGAGTATCAAAAAAAGGTAGTTGATCAAAGTAAAAGATTTATCAATGACAACTTTACCATGTATAAGTATAAAACGGCCCCCTCGCAAAACTATCAGTTCTCGATAGGCCGTTTGTTGGCGGATACTACCAGGAACAACAAATTTGGTTTTACAGGTGCTATAAGTTACCGTAACACACAAAATATTAATGTTATTGATGATCAATCAAGGGGAGGCTGGTATATTCAGCGACCCGATTTAAATACCGGTTCGGCCTACGTATTTAACACCACCCTGGGGGCATTGCTCAATATCGGTTTGCAACGGGGCAATAACCGCTTTGGCCTGCGCAATACTTATACCCATGTGTATGATAATACCCTAACAAGAATTGCTGGCTACGAGCCAGATAACGGGGCGGGTGATATAGCTGCAGGCAGGCCTCCACGACGGGTTTTAGAGGCCGATGATCCTACCTATACCTCTTTGCTGCAAAATAAACTAAACGGGCAGCACCAGGTGGCAAAATTAAAGATAGAGTGGGACGTAGCCAGAACTTCGGTAAACAGGCAGGAAAAGGACGCTGGTATTGCCACAAGCGGACCTGTTTTGGTCGGTGATCGCTATCAATACTTCTATAACGGGAGTAAACTTACGGAACCCAGGATATCGCAAACCTCGCGTCAGCATGCTGCTAATAAAGAAACTCATTATTCATGGAACCTCTCCGGCACATTGCCTTTCACATTGGCAGGTTTCCGCAGCACCATAAAAACCGGCTATTTCGGCACGCATAAAAAAGCGGAATTTGACTGGCAGATCGCAGCCCTGGCCACAACTGAAAAATATGCGGACAGTTCAGGCTATAAGCCAATTGGACAGTTGATCAGTCCTGGAAATATAGCTTATGATAAATATTTATATGCGATTGATCCTTCCTTTGTAGACAATTATAAAGGCAAAAGCCAGACACACGCGGGCTATGTGATGTTTGATAACCAGCTATTTGATAAGCTGCGGTTAGTGTGGGGCTTAAGGGGCGAATATTATAAATATACCGAGATCAAAGCAGGCGCGATCATTAAGGGAGGTGGTGAGAATATTTTCGCGGTAAAACCTGATAAAAGATGGCAATGGCTTCCATCGGTTAATCTAACCTATAGCCCTATACAGTCGCTAAACATCCGGGGAGCTGTTTCCAGCAGCGTGGTACGGCCCGAGCTGATGGATAATAATCCTTTCTTGAGATACAGCCCTACACTGGATGCTTTATACGGTAATAAAGGCTTGTATAGCACCCGTATCAACAGTTATGACCTTAAAGCAGAATTGTTTCCCGGCCTGGGTGAGGTTATTTCGGTGGGTGGTTTTTATAAACACTTTGATAAACCCGTAGAGCTGAACGCTATTATGGTAAACGGCAATCCTAATTATTACCTTCAAAACGCGGACTGGGCAAAAGTATACGGTCTGGAATTTGAATTGCGAAAAAACTTCAGTTTTATAACTGAAAATGAGATCTTCAAAAATATAGCAGCCTACGGTAACCTTACCTTTCAAAAATCAACTGTTCAAAATACCTATACCGTAGACCCCGGAGACGGCAAACCTTACATACAGGTTCCAACCCAACAAAAACGGTCTCTGTATGGGCAATCGCCTTATCTGTATAATATTGGCCTGCAATACCTTGGCAACCACCTTGGTTTCAACGCGGCTTATAATAAGTCGGGGCGTAAAACCTACATCGTTAGTGACGATCCTACTTTTATTGAATATGAAAGGCCAAGAGAACAACTGGATATTCAGATCAGCTATCGTTTCCTGAAAAATAAGATGGAGGCTAAATTCAACATGGCTAATCTTACCAATAATATATTCAATGTTTATCGTAACACAGCCAGTTATGAGCTTATATCAAGCGATAACAGCGGCGATAAAAGTAAAGCCTATCGCTTAAAAAGCGGATTTAGTAATAATTATGAAAAAGGTGACCAGGTGATGTTTCAACAGCGTTTTGGACGGACCTTCAGCACATCGCTCACCTACAATTTTTAACAGAACGAATACATTCTGTATGTAGATATATAATGGTTTAACTAAAAAAAGGAGGATGAAGTAAATCCGCTGTGCCATAAAATAAAACGAAGGACCTCGTACAGTCCTTCGTTTAAAACCGATTAGCTTGCCCGCTACCGGCACA
This sequence comes from Mucilaginibacter sp. Mucisp73, assembly GCF_059491465.1. Lineage (NCBI taxonomy): Bacteria > Pseudomonadati > Bacteroidota > Sphingobacteriia > Sphingobacteriales > Sphingobacteriaceae > Mucilaginibacter > Mucilaginibacter sp. Mucisp73. The sequence continues at coordinate 2,746,246 of NZ_CP168507.1, forward strand.
AACAGGATAACCTGAAAGTAATATATCAGCCCCCGAAAGGGATACGTGTTTAAACCAAGGGTATAAACATAAGATCGTTGCTGTTGGATTTGGACTGACGGCAAAGATATAATAAAAAATGTATGCCGGAAACATGGAGCTGATCTAATCTCGCAAAGCAGTATAAAGTTTACCGGTATGATCCAAATCCAAAAATGAACCTTAAAAAGTGGGAGCATAAAACAAAAATTACCTCCCTGAAAAACAGAAAAAATGAAAAAATTATCAATAATTACCCTGTGCCTTGCTGCGGGTATCTTCGTATCATCTTGTAAAAAGGAAGCCAAAAACGGCGAAGCATTTGACAATCGCAGTACATCAGCTGCAGATTACAGCGCGTCATCATTACCGGTTACAACAGTCAGTGGCGATATTACTACCAATACCACCTGGGATGCAAGTCATGTATGGGAAATTAGCGGTGTAGTTACTGTTAGAAGCGGTGCTACCCTGACCATCAATGCCGGTACTTTCATCAAATCAACTGTAAACACTGCTGGTGTTCAAAATGGTGTTTTGGTAATTGCCAAAGGTGCTAAAATCAACGCAGTTGGTACTTCAACAAACCCGATTGTATTCACCAGCCGTTATTTATTGGACGGTAACGCAAGCACTGTTGGTCATCCTGGTGATTTCGGCGGTGTCATCCTGTTAGGTAACGCGAAGATCAACGTTGGTGATAAACTGATCGAAGGTCTGGCTGATGATCCTAAATTCCATTACGGTGGTTCGAACGATGCAGACAACAGCGGTACCCTGCAATATGCCCGTATTGAATATGCTGGTTACGTACTGGCACCAAATGTGGAGGTAAACTCTTTAACTTTAGGTGGCGTCGGTAGCGGAACAACCATTGATCACGTACAGGCTTCATACGGCCTGGATGACGGGTTTGAGTTCTTTGGTGGTAAAGTAAGCCCTAAATACCTGGTTTCATTTGGTAACGATGACGACCAGTTTGACTTTGATAACGGTTTTACAGGTTCTATCCAATACGCCATCGCTGTGGCTGATGCCTACTCTACACACAGTGCCAGCAGTGGTGCAAGTGATTCAAACGGTATCGAATCTGATAATAATGCACCTACTGAAGATGCTACCTTCAGCTTATTACCAAAAACACACCCTACGTTAGCTAATTTTAGTGTTATCGGTACAAAAACTGCTACATTATCGCCGGCTATCACCTCACCAGGCTTTAAATACGGCTTCCGTAACCGTCGTGGTACTGAAGTTACTTTGAGCAACTCATTCTTTACCGGTTATCCTTCCGGTGTTGTCTTTGATGCTGATGCAAGTGCTACACCATCAACCATCAATGGTACCAGTGTTCACGGCTTCAGCGCTGCTATCTCTTTAGCAACCGGCGCTTATTCCAGCACTGTAGCCAATCCTACATCAACAGCTGCCACTGCACCTACCTGGGGCATGAGCCAGCCATTCTACAATGCAGGCGCGGTTAATTTCCTTGCTCCTGGTACAAGCGGTGCATTAACCGTTGGTTCAGGTAACTGGGTTGCCAACTGGACCAAATTTACTTTCTAATATTTTCACCGAATTGTGATTTACCGGGGCATCAGCTGATGTCCCGGTTTTCTTCAAATAATTAACATATGATCAAAATAAAATACCTGCTCCCTATATTATCGTTGTTTTTATTTGCCTGTAAGAAAGAGCAGTTGTTAAATAACAATCCTGTAAAAGCTGTACAACTCAACATTAAAGGGCTGGTGCTGACTGATACACTTGAATTTACACTGAATGATAAAAATATCGGCGAAGCCATCAACAACGAGTTTAAACTTAATGTGTCACTTTTCAATTCCAGGGATCAGATACAGGTCCGCAAAAAAAACGACCATAAGGCTGTCAGTACGATCAGCCTTTCAGAAAATCCCTTTAATCAGACCAAACGGATCTTTTATGACGGTGTGACGTTTTCTGATAATGTCGCTATTACACCTGTTAAAAACCCTGAAAACATGGGCTTTCGTCTCCGGTTCACAACAACTTTTATCGATTTTTACGGAGGGCCTGTAGATGTCGAGTTTTTTGATGAATACATAGACTATGACAAATTTGAATTTGTTTACAAGCCTTTGAATAAAGTAATTAAGAATGTAAGCGGCGCGTTCAGTGACTTCATGGAACTGCCTTCGCTTGAACCCGATCATCAGTATTATTTCAAGGTCTATAAATCCGGAACGAAGGATCTGCCCTATAAGAGCAGTGAACATGTTTTCATCACCGACCCAGAAAACAATTACGGACAATTTGTCCCCTTTGCAAAAGGAGACAGCCAGCTTATTTCGATTATGCCCAACGGCGACGCCAATTCTGTTACAGATTACTATCAAACAGCTGATTTATCAGCTGATTTTAAATAAGAGCGGGTTGGTTTTACCATCGACATTTAAGCAGATCGCCTCTTGGGTGATTTAATCAAATGGATACTTTGTTAATACAATTCCGGATTACGCATTAAAAATGGAAAAAAAAGACCGACGTACCACGCCCCGCCTGTTATAACGGGCATCTGTTTATAACAGGATTAATTGTGGCGATTGTAGGCAGTATGTGTTATGCGGTTATTATTGGGCTGTATCTTCAGTTTCGCTATATCAAATGATTTTGAAATAGAAAATGGTGACAATTTTGGGCAGGCTTTTATTAAGCTTTTAAGAAAATAATCGATGCATTGTCCGATCGGAATCCCTAAAATAGTAAAGATCCCACTGGTCGCGCGCTTAATTATTTTAGTTTGTTTTGCCCCGGCGGGGGCTCTTGAAAGTAATAGCCCATCAGGAGGCAGTAGCCGTTTTTTTGACTAAAAAGTTAAAGATTGTCTATTGCCTCTATAATTATATTTAAAGATGAATTCATCGAGATAATATTGCAAGTATCAAACCGATACCATACGGTATCGTTCATGGGTCCGGCCAGGGAAAAGAAAGCTGCGATACAGCTTTGGAAGCCGCATAAGCCGGCAGCAGCGTTTTCCGGTCATTAAAGTTCATCCTGTGTCCTCCATAGAAACATCGCCATCGCCAGCATCGACCCCGGCGCGGTGACCAGCCACGGCGAAACGATGAACAGCACTAAGGTGGAAAAACGCGGGTAGAAATAGGCAAGCCGTTGGCCAGTAAAAAGCCGCGCAGCCGGCAAGCTTTCCGGTCGCTCTTTTCCAGCGCAAAGGCCGCCAAAAACGTGGAACTTCCCATGCAGATAAAACCGAGCGCATCCAGCGTCCAGAAAATGGAATGCGGTTTACCGTTAAGATGGTTTCGCGCGGGTCACGCAGCGATTCGGGGATCACCGTCGCCAACTGTACCCAGTACATGAGGATCACGTAAGTAGCATACGGGAGGGTAAATAGGAGCGCCGCATGGCTCCAGAAACGACAGTGCCTGGTCAGATCGCGCATCTTTTCGGTTATTCTTGTCAGGTCGTTGGTTCTGCTAACCCTGACCGAGATCACTTTGCCGGTGAACTGAAAACCGCCTGTGCCACCCAATATGCTGTTATGTTGTACAGCGTCTGCGGGTATAGCCAATGGCAGACCTTCTGATTTCAGGAATCCAGGATTGGCCTGATGTACGAATCAAATTGCTGGCTTACGATAGAGAGGTGGATCAGCCAGGATTCCGGACCGGTCAGAGCGCCCGAGATCAGATAGGGTGGAGTATGCGAAAATGTAATACCTTGTTCCAGGAGGTAAATGGAGTACCCGGGTGCTGCTACTGATCTTTTTTCGTTGACCGATGCTTGTTCCATTTTTAAGAATTGTTTCTTATGAGCAAATGAACAGGGTTTTAGATAGCGAAAACAGTGCGAAAAGGGTGGTAATCCGGCATAAATAAAAATGTAAAATACGTAACATGGAAAGTCGTATTTTTCATTCGAAGGGGTTATTTTCCCCTTCGGACCATCAGCTTAAGCATAAAGTAAAGCAAACGTTTTACCACCCCAAAAAGAAATCTTCAATAGTAGGGCGGAAGCAATCAGCCATCACTTTAGAAAATGTTTTTAAATCAGATCCCATGGTAGAATCAGGCTTGTTCATGATTGCGGAATTCCGGCGCTGTCCTGCCTGGTTTGTCAACCGCCGTTAAACGACAGGCAACAAAAATGAGGCTCGTACATTTGGCTACTGAAAGAAAAGTGTCTGCCTATTTAACGACGACGTAGTAATGAAACTCCAAAAATTGAAATCGATATTTTTCAGATACTCGAAATTATATTTTCAAATAGAACTTAAAATATTTAATACATCGGAATGAGTTGCGAAATTCCGACAAATCCCCGGAGGCAAGAGGCTTTTTGTAGGGCAAAAAGACCTCTTGCCGCTGGAAATACAAAGCTAAGATCGATATTAGAAAACCGCAATTCACAAATCTCGAAATGACAATCAGGGAAAAAGTCAAACAAAATTTGGAATTCATAACAATATCTTGCTTAAGCAGTTATTCGAAGTTGGAAAATTCGAATTCAAGGGGGGGAATTGCGGATTTGGATATGGACAAAACACAACGATCCAGATTAAATAGGCCGGTATACATGTAAATGAAAATTATTTTTAAAAATACTTGTGTTATTGACATATATAATTATATATTTGAAATACCAATTTATACTACCGATTAAATACGATCAATTTAATACAACTAATTAGTACTGAAGAGTATTAATTGTACATCTAAACCTTATTATGAAAAGTAATTTTTCGCAGGTAATAACCTGTATTGGCCACGCATTTGATATATCCGTTATTGGTGATAATATCGCTGAGGAATTCGAAAAACATCCTGATCGTCCTCGTTTATTGACCATCGCTTAGCCATTTTAATATCCTATGGAACACCGTAACTCAGTTAAGGTAATAAGCCTTGTCGTGAAACAATTGGGTATTCCCGTCACCCGGAATAGCATTATTAGTGAATTGCAAAAACATACCGATGCTTCCAGCCTACTTGCTATCAGTGAGGTATTGACCTATTGGAATATCCCCAATGAAGCTTACCAGGTTAGTGTTGAAGAATTAATTGAGACGGAAATACCTTTGCCTTTTATAGCTTGTTTTGCAAAAGGGGAATTTGTTTTAGTAAACCAAAAAGATGAAAGCCAAATCACCATATCGAATGACCATTGGAATAACCATTCATTTAGTATAGACGAATTTAAAAGTCGTTATCAGGGATCTATATTAGCGTTTCAAAAAGATGACTCATCCGGTGAGTATGATTATTCTGCCAAACGCAGGGAAGAAATCATCGAGACCCTACGCATGCCGTTTGTTGTATCAGGACTAATCATTGTTTTTATCGCTTATTTGTTTTTCAATCAATCCTATCTACAAACTATAAATTGGCATATCGGCATCTTAGCTTTTTTTAAGACGGTAGGCTTATTAGCTTCCATATTGTTACTAATACAAAGCATCGATGCAAATAATCCTCTGATACAAAAATTTTGCGGGGACGATAATAGTAAAAATTGCCATGTCATATTATCATCAAAGGCTGCAAAAGTAACCGAAGAATTGAGTTGGAGCGAAATTGGTTTTTTTTACTATTCAGGTACATTGGTTGCTTTGCTATTTAATGCCGCAAACGCCCACTTAATACAAATATTGGGAATTCTAAATTTACTAAGCTTACCCTATACTTTTTATTCCATTTATTATCAGTGGCGGGTAGCAAAGCAATGGTGTATTTTCTGTTGCACGGTCCAGGCTCTTTTATGGCTGGAGTTTGCTGCTTTTATACCTTATCTATCCAATGGAATTCAGTATCCCGATTTACATACCTTGAGCAATTTGTTTGTCGGAATACTTGTTCCGATCCTTTTATGGGTCTTCATAAAGCCTTACTTGATTAATTCTATGCAATTACAAATGCTTCGACTGGAGTTGTATAGGTATAAATACAATAAAGAATTATTCCAAAATATGCTGCACCGGGAGAATAAGTATGCTTTGCCAACCGAAGAAAATACTATCATGATAGGTAACAAAGAAGCTACCAACGTGATTACGCTGGTATCTAACCCTTTTTGCATTCATTGTACAAAAACACATATGCTTTTGGATAATTTACTTGATTCAAGAGATGATATAAAACTTCAATTGGTTTTTGTTAACAGACTATATCAAAAAGAACTGGACAAAAATGTTATCAGCCACTTTATGGCATTAAAGTTTGAAAAGAACGAAATCAGACTTAAAGAAGCAATAAATGACTGGTATAAACAGGAGAAAAAAAAATATGAATTATGGAAAGAGAAATACCCGGCTATGGGAACTGCGATTGAATCTAACGCACTTTCAGCGCAAAAAGAGTGGTGTAAGATGGTAGAAATTACAAGTACGCCAACGCTGTTCATCAACGGTCGCAGATTACCTTCTGCTTACCAGGCAGAAGATATTAAATATGTTTTGTAAAAGGTGTAAAGAATTTGTTTCGCGAACAAAAAAGTTGCCTGCCTTGGTAAAACAGGATAAGGAAAGCCGCAACCCTAAAATAGAGGCATCAATTTAAAAACAAAAATTTATGAAAAAGTTGGAACTTAAGTTTGGAGACATTAAGGAAATGCTCACCAAAGATCAAATGAAAATGATTAGTGGAGGCTCATGTACATGGTACTGGAGTAGTGCCCCCGGTTGTGCAGGGGCAGTAGGAGTTCACACCAGTATCACAAGTGGTACTCAATCTGGTGCAGATAATAATTGCAATACGAACGATTGTTGCGACAATGTTGATTGTTATTAATTTTTGAGTAAACAACCATGATAACAAAAATCATGGTTGTTTTTTCCGTGAATCTTTTTTTTAAAAAAAATGAACTTTAAACACCTCTCACTGCTGTTGTTGTCAATCGTAATACCCGTTATTATTTATGCTCAAAAGCTGCCCGGCATCCAACAAAGCAGCCTGCGCGCTCCGTCGAACGTGAAAATTGACGGGAAATCAACGGAATGGAGCAACAAATTTCAGGCTTATAACCATGCTACAGATATTTTTTATACGATGGCTAACGATGATGATAACTTGTATTTAACTATACAGGCAACGGAACATACCAATATCAATAAAATACTGGGAGGCGGTATCATTCTGACTATTAATCCATCTAATCAAAAAAACATCAAAAATGGCATTAGTATAACTTATCCTTTCCCAGATATGCACAACCGGGTCTGGGTTAATCTAAAATACCAGCCAGCTTCTCAGACGGAAGCCGACTCGATTATGAAGGTAAAAAATACAGATTACGCAAATGCATCCAAACTCATAAAGGTAACCGGAATAAAAAGCATGGACAGCCTTATTTCGGTATATAATCATGATGGCATCAAAGCAGCCGGAACTTTTAATAATAAATTGTTTTTTACCTATGAGTTGTCTATCAGTTTAAAACAATTGGGACTTGATGCAAATGCGCCTGCAAAATTTACTTATAATATTAAATTGCCGGGCGTAGATATGGCCGCTGTATATAACGCGGCCGGCCAAGCAACAACGTTGGCTGGGGGAGTATATGTTGTCCCCATCGGGCCCCTGCCTGGGGTTAGCGACGAATACATCAAAAATAACCAGCCTTCGTTTCCTGTTAAAGTCCATATAGAGGCTTTTACTTCCTCCACAGATTTTTGGGGTGAATATACTTTAGCAAAAAAGTAAATGGATAAATAATGAATTTTAAACTGATATTGTTTGTTATGGCGCTTAGCATTACTGGTAAGAAAGCTTAAAGTCTCTACATCTTTCAAAAAACAGTCCGCGTGAACCTGCCGGTATGAAAATTAAAAGCAAAACAAATTCAGCGCATTGATTGCCCAAGAACGCTTTATACCTGGGTATTCAAACTATAGATTTTTTCGGCAAGTATGCCTTGGCAGAAAACAATAAAATAACTCAAGTCAATTGAAATTTACCTTTTACAAACAGCAAGACAATTTAGATTGCGGCCCAACGTGTTTGCGGATGATTGCTAAGTATTATAATCGCAATTATTCCATTCAAAAATTGAGGGCTTTGTGTTTTACGGGCAGAGGGGGGACAACTTTATGGAACATCAGCGACGCGGCAGAAAAAATAGGCTTACGCTCATTAGGCGTAAGGGTAACTATTGAACAGCTTAAGCAAGTACAACTGCCCTGTATTTTGCATTGGCGTCAAAACCATTATGTTATACTTTATAAAATAGGAGGCACGGCCTACTACATCGCCGATCCGGCCAAAGGGTTGGTTATGCTACAGGAAGAAGAATTTAAATCAAATTGGTTTTCGCACAAAGAGCTTTATGATGGCATCTCACTTTTACTAGGACCAATGCCTTTGTTTTATGAACTTGAAGAAGATAAGCAAAATGAGGTCAAATGGAGTGCCATCCTCCGTTACTATTTCCAATATAAACAACTTTTTTTTCAGTTGATTATTGGACTGGGTGTTGGCACATTAATACAGTTGGTCACCCCGTTTTTTACGCAGGCCCTGGTAGATACAGGCATCAATACTCGCAACCTTAACTTCGTTTATTTGATTTTGATTGCTCAGCTGATGTTTTTTTTGGGAAGTATGAGCATCAATTTCATCAGATCATGGATACTGCTTCACATAAGTGTGCGTATCAATGTTTCTATTTTAACCGATTTTTTGGTAAAACTCATGAAGTTGCCAATCAGCTATTTTGAAACAAAAACTACAGGCGACGTTCTGCAGCGAATGAATGACCAGCAAAAGATAGAAAACTTTTTAACCGGCACCGCATTAACCACTTTGTTTTCATTGCTTAATCTGGTGGTTTTTACCATTGTATTGATTTATTATAATACGCTGATTTTTTTAATTTCTCTTATTAGTACCGTACTCTATGTTTTATGGATAATTGTGTTTTTGAAACGCAGGCGTGACCTTAACTACAGACAGTTCGGCATCGCTTCAAATAATCAAAGCAATGTAATAGAGCTTGTAAATGGTATGCAGGAGATTAAATTGAATAATTGTGAAAAACAAAAACGCTGGCACTGGGAAAATATACAGGCAAGCCTTTACAAATTTAAAATAAAAAATCTTGCCCTAAGCCAGATACAGCAAACCGGATCAGCATTCATAAATCAGGGAAAAAACATACTGATAACATTTATAAGCGTAAAGGCTGTTATTGACGGCAATATTACTTTAGGCGGCATGATGGCTATACAATACATTGTTGGTCAGGTAAGTAACCCTATCGAACAAATGATTGGTTTTATACAGGCGTATCAGGATGCCAAAATTAGCCTGGAACGTTTGAATGAAGTGCACCAGCTAAAAGATGAAGAGCCTGCTGACTGTACGTTTATCAATGAATTGCCCGCTGACAAAAGCATTAGTATTAAAGACCTTACTTTCAGATATCCGGGAGCCGATGCCAATCCCGCCTTGGAAAATATAAATTTAAACATTCCGCAGGGTAAAACTACGGCAATAGTGGGAATGAGCGGCAGCGGTAAAACCACATTGCTGAAATTACTTCTCCGTTTTTATCCGCTCGAAACCGGAAAAATAAAAGTTGGAAAAATACACTTAACCAGCTTAAGCTATAAGATTTGGCGGAGCAGTTGCGGGACCGTAATGCAGGACGGATTTATTTTTGGAGACACTATAGCCAATAATATAGCGGTTGGAGATGATTTTCCGGATTTGGATAAATTAAATAAGGCCATTGAAACAGCGAACCTGAATGATTTTGTAAGCGAGCTGCCTTTTGGTCTCTATACCAAGATTGGAGCAGGCGGACATGGAATAAGTCAGGGCCAAAAACAACGCCTGCTTATCGCCCGTGCTGTTTATAAAAATCCGGCTTATTTATTTTTTGATGAAGCAACGAATGCATTGGACGCAAACAACGAAAAAATAATAATGGACAACCTGAACCAGTTTACTAACGGAAAAACCGTGGTGGTGGTTGCACATCGCTTAAGCACCGTAAGAAATGCTGATAATATTATTGTTATGGATAAGGGCAAAATTATTGAACAAGGTACTCATCGCCAACTAACTGAAATGAGGGGGGAGTATTTTAACCTGGTAAAAAATCAACTTGAATTAGGCATATAATTACATGGCAAAGGAATTATTAAATCAAGAAGAGCCGGTACATGCTGAAGAAATGCAGGATATTATCGGTACACCGCCAATGTGGTTGTATAGGTGGGGAATAAGTCTGGTATTAGCTATCGCAATAATATGTGTGTTCATTTCATCAACTATAAGCTATCCCGAAGCTATTCAAACACAGATAAAAATACATTCGGTAAACTCACCATATAGCTTGTCAATAAAAGATTCGGCGAGATTAATCAAGATATTGGTACAAAATAATAGCTCCGTCAAGAAAGACGATTATTTGGCAGTCCTCGAAAATTCGACCGGCAGAAAGAACCTTAAAGCACCGGTAGATGGGCAATTAATTTATGCGGGGGTGATACATGAAAATGAACAATTACATCCTAATCAGAATGTATTTTTTATAGTTGGTGAGAATAGAGGGTTTTACGGAGAAATGATTGTTTCGCAAAATGATATTTATAAGGTTAAATCAGGGCAAACAGTATTAATTAAACTTAGAAATCCTGTTGATGACCAACGTACGTTGGACGGTGTAATCAGGTATGTTACCGATGATCAAGTAAAAACAGGAGAATATGTCGCAGAGGTGGCTTTTGATAACCATAGAAGCGGATATTTATTATTGAAGAACGGGATGATAGCCGACGCCGAAATTATAACAGCCAAAGCCACTTTATTTCACCGTTTAATTAACAGCTTAATGAGAGGGATAAAATGAAACATATTTTTTTTATCCTTTTTTTAATGGTAGCGACAAATTTGAAGGCGCAACAAATTATCAATAAAGACGCACCGAAGTTGCCTGCGCGGGAGTTTCGCCAGGTTAGCGGGATTGTACAGGACAGTACCGGAACGCCGGTTGCCAGGGCTACGGTCATACTAAAGTCTGCAAAAGATTCGATGGCGACAAGCTCTGATAAAGATGGGATTTTTATATTCGAGAATGTAAGAGAGGCGACATTTTTACTTACCGTATCCGAAGTAGGATTTACAACCAAGGTGAGCCGGTATTTAAATAATGAGGAGACAAAAAAAATTGTACTGGCACCAATAATACTCAAAGATCAATATTATCAGCTTAAACAAGTCAACGTTAACGGAACGCCCACGATTGTTTATAAAACGGACACCGTCCAATACAGGGCCAGCGATTATAAAGTACCCGCTTACTCTACCGTGGATCAGTTACTGAAGAAGATGGAGGGAATGGAGGTTGGAGCAGATGGGACACTGGTACACCAGGGTCAACAAGTGACAAAAGCCAAGCTTAACGGAAAAGTATTTGGAGGGGGAAATGTAGCACAGGCCATCCAGAATTTGCCGGCTTCCATCGTGGATAAAATTCAGATAGTTGATGATTATGGAGATCAGGCTGCCCGGACCGGGATAAAAGATGGCGCCCCTTCAAAAACATTGAACATCACCACCAGGGCCGATAAGTCAATTGGTACTATTGCCCGGATCGTATCGCAAGAAGGAAATCATGGCCGGTATAATGAACAGCTTTCGGTACAGCATATCAATGCCAACCGGGTAATAAATTTAATTGGCAATGTAAGCAGCACTGTCAATGGTGTCGCTTCAACGTCGCCAACAAGTTCCGTGATATCCGCTCCCGGAACAACCCGATCCGGGTCACCTACCTTTAGTTATACTGATGATTGGGGCAGTAAAATAGTGGCCACCGGCAGTTACGTTTATAATTTTAATAATACCAACTCAATAAGCAATACTTACGGCTTTGCAAATTCAAGCAATGGGTTAAGTAAATTCATTAACAATAGCACGGTTAAAAACTCAAGCCGTGGCAATACTGTAAAATTTCAACTGGAGGATAACCTTGATAAATCCAACTATCTCCAAATCAACGCAACATTCAATAATATTAATTCCTCGGCAACCACCAGTACGCTAACAAGTAATTTAAATTATTTTACCACTGGATTTGAACACCCGGTGGTAAACCTCGAAGCAGTCAATTCAACTACCGGTCATGGCTATGGTTTAACAGCACTATTTGTGCATACATTTAAAAAGCCCAAAAGAAACTTTTCTATTCAGGCTGGCTTCACTCAATCAAATAGCCAGATAAAGGGGGATAAAAGCACTGAGTACCGTTATTACCTTGACACAACGCAGAACACGTTGGTAAAAGACTCCTTATCCCATTTAATAATTAACAAAACAAGTAACAGCAAAGTCTATCGTTCCGTTGTTACTTATGTTGAGCCGTTAACGGCCAGGGCGCAACTTGAGTTTACCGGACAAATAAGAAACGCAGTTTATGACAATAAAGCGATATCGGATACGGTGTTGGCGAATGGTCAGTTACAGGAACTCACCCGGTTGGAGAATACTTATCATTTTTCGTTTACAGAAACAAGGGCCACGGTTGATTACCGGTATAGCGGCCGAAAGAGCAATTTATCCCTGGGGGCTACATTTGTACCTACCGCACTATCAGGCACACAGGTAGACAATAATACGGCCAATAATGTTTCTACCTCCCGATTGGATTTTAGGATCATACCCGTATTCAGGTATTCCTACTCCTGGTCAACTTCCGAAAGATTTCAAATAGCGTATTCCGGTATCAACACCGAGCCGGAGTTTCAACAAATACAGCCTTTTATAGACAGATCGGATCCCAATAACATTATTATAGGCAACCCCAACCTTAAGCCTACCTTTACCCATAGCGTTACGGCCAGTTACAACAAATATTTCCCCAATGACAAGTTTAATATTTCTTTTAATGTAGACGGAAGATTATATGATAATCAGGTAGCGACCAATATTGTGCAGATCACAGCACCCATTTCGGCGACATTAAATAAAACCATCAATGAAATTAATTATGTTAATATAAACGGCGACAAGGCAATAACAGGCGGCTACTCAATTTCAAAACAATTAAATGATCGGAACTATTATCTTGGGTTAAACGGAAGCATTACTTATGGCTATTTCAATGCGGTAAGCAATAGTATATCCTACCATACATCCCAATGGGATTTTAATGAAAGGTTTGGCCCTCAGATAAGTTTAAATGATAATAAGTTTATAATAAGCCCTTACATAGGTTATGAGGTCAACAGGTCATTCACCAACACATTAAATGCAACTTCAAACACCATTCAAACCACCAAATTGGCGATTGATGGTCAGATATATTTACCAAGAAATTTTCAGTTACATTATAATGCCATCAAAAATTACATATCGGGCTTTACAAATTATAAACAAAACCCGCTGGTAATTAATGCCGGTTTTGAAAAGCGATTTTCAATGCGGACACAGAGTTTGGCACTCACCTTTGATGTATTCGATCTATTACACCAGAACAATTTTTTACAGCAATCGGTTACGCCGCAGTCCACAACTTGCACACAGTCAAATACTTTAAGTCGATATTTTTTGGTGGGGCTAAAATTAAACCTGCAAAAATGGGGGGGGACGCCGATGCATAACGGCCAACCGTTGAAACGCAGGGGGGACGGGAGCTTTATTCATTAACCGGCTAAATAATGACTTAGAACATTTACACAACTAAAAATCCAATATGAAAATCGTTCAAACTTCCTGGGCATGTAATCAAAAGGATATGCTGAAATTTAATGCCGGATGGTATTCGCCCGAATATCATTTAATGGGCTGGGCTTTAAGCTGTCTGCAATTAAAAAAATATTACGATGAGGTTGTATTACATGCCGATAGTGTTACAGCAAAAACTCTAATTGATACCTTACGGCTACCCTATACAGATGTAGTATGCGACTTGGATCAATTCGATCAAAACCCCTCTGAGTTATGGGGGTTGCCCAAAATACATACCTATTCACAACAAGCCGTACCATTTTTACACGTGGACGGAGATGTAATTATTTGGAAACCCTTTGATGAAAGTCTGCTTCATGGCGATTTGATAGCACAGAATTTGGAAGTTGGAACTAGCTTTTATGAAAATTTATTTAGCGAATTGGAACCCAGATTAACCTACATTCCAATTGAAGTAACAGAAGAAAAAGATAAAAAAGATAAAATATATGCCTACAACGCCGGGATCATAGGCGGCAACGACTTGAGTTTTTTTAATCTTTATACAGCACGATCAAAGGAAACAATAAGCAATAATGTCAACAGTCTCTCCAATATTAATATTGGCGCTTTCAATATATATTTTGAGCAATATCTTTTTTATTGCCTGGCAGCTAAATTTAATAAAAAGGTAAATGTGTTATTTGATGAGATTATTCCTGATAACCAATATAAATCGTTCGGCGATTTTACGGAAGTGCCTTTTAACAAAAATTACCTGCATCTGATAGGTCAATATAAAAGAACTTCGAATGTTTGTCAACAACTGGCAAACAGGTTAAGGCAGGATTATCCTGAATATTATTACCGGATAATTGCATTGTTTAAGAATCAGCAGACTCCCTTAAAAAAGGATTATTACTATTTTATTAATCAGCCCACCGAAAAATATTTAACAGATAGATATTTTAATTTGAAGGATTGCCAACAACATCCGGATTGGGTAATATCTGAAAAGAATACAGGTATTAAATCAGAAACCAAACGTCAGTTTCAAAGTAAAATAGTTGAAAATGTATTAGCAGCGATCGATAATACAGAAACAAATAATATAGATGATGCCATATATTCCAAAATGCTGAATGACGCAAAGTTATTTGAGGCAAGGCTTAATGATACTATAGAAAACGATTTTTCTCAACATTCAAATGAATTTCTGTACCAACGAGACATTGCACATACTAATTATTTTGAATACATTTTTGCTGACAGAGACAGTAGCTATGCTAAGAAGATCGTAGCAGATAAGATAGTTCAAATAACGGAAAGCTCGTTTGACTGGAGGTCGTTTGATACTGAAATTAGTAAAAATTTAAAGAAACGGCCGCTAAATTTAAATGAAACCCCAACAAGTGTTTATGTATGCATTATACCGGAATGCCATTACAAGGGCTATTCGTTGTCAATAATTGATGATTTGGATATGCGCTTATTACAGATATCGGAACAGCCGGTAGCAATAAATGATGTATTAACTGAAATAAGATCCGTTTTTGAGCCGGATGATCTTAAGGCTTCTTTAGCTGAATTTGAGTTGTTAATTATCGGTAGAATAAAACTTATGTTACAAGCTAAAATAATTAAAGCTGTTAAATAAAATGAACAAGGCTATATAAACTTGAATACGCTGGGTTTTTCTTGGTAGGTTGAGCCTTTACTGTTAAAGCCTGGAAAGTCGCCAAGCTAAATAAATAAAACAATCGGTTGCTTCTGAAAAGTAACATAGGTGGGAATTCCATAAAAGGTGGAAGCAAATTTACCAGCCTAATAATCGCAAAACAAGAAATGACAAATCAAACCTTCATCCCCGCATTTATTATTAACAACAACAGTACAGATGGCACAGAAACTGTTTTGAAAGAATTTTCAGGAAAAAAGGAATTTCTGGTGAACATTATAGCGCCCGTAATGGACGAAGATAATGTAATAAGCTTACCAAAAACTATTCAGCATATTATCCGAAAAGTGACGGCAACCGAAACCGATTATATTCTAATATGCCAGGATGACCATCAATTTACCGATAGCTATTCAAAGAATAATTTAATTAAGTGCATTAGTCAGGCCAAAGATTTAGGTGCCGATATTTTATGTGGTGGGCTGGGCACATTCAGGAGTGCTTTGAGGATTTCAAAACATATTTTTTGGGTAGAGGATTTTGCAGGATTGCCATTTACAATTGTCTTCCGCTCATTCTTCGAATCCATTCTAACAGATGATTATAAAACTTTCCCATTTACCAATGGTAAATTTTTTATATATCCTTTTATATCAATTAAGAAGGAACTCGTCCGTGATAACGCAACGCCCGGCAATACCGAAATAAGCAGAACGGAAAATGTAAGCGGGTTGGCTTCAGCACAAGTTGAAATATTAGATAATATTTCCGCATTTTATCAAGAATTTTCCGGGCAAAAGCAGAACGACTTGGGCGAAGAGTTTTTGAATGATGTAGCTATTCCAACCTATATTATCAATCTTCCCGAGCGAACAGAACGACTCGACCATATAAAAAAGCAATTCGCGGGAAAGGATGAGTTCAAAGTTCAAATAATCGAAGCTTGCAAAAATCCGATTGGTGCGGTTGGGCTTTGGGAAAGCATTCGGAAGATAGTAAAGATTGCTATGGATAGCGAAGATGATGTAATCATTATTTGCGAGGACGATCATCAGTTTACGGCCGATTATTCCAAATCACTTTTACTTAAAAATATATTGGAAGCCCATGAACAGCATACGGAAATGATTTCGGGCGGTATCTGTGAGTTCCATAAAGCCCTTCCTGTTACCACTAACAGAGCCTGGGTGAGTACTTCCTTTTGTACGCAATTTATAATTTTATATAAACCTGTATTTCAAAAAATATTGGACACCCCTTACGACAATACGGTAACGGCAGATGCAATGCTTTCGATGATACTGAGTAATAAAATGGTGTTTTTCCCATTTATCTCTGCCCAAAAGCCGTTTGGCTATTCAGATGTAACTAAAGGTAATCATGAAAATATAGAGTTGTTTGCCAAGTCATTTTATCGCGAGAACACAAGATTAAAGCGAATATATGAAGCAAAGGCCGCTTATTCGAGTTTACAAATGTCCTGACAAGAATTGTATGTTCTAATGTATAGATTCGAAATATTTAAGAACAATCATCAGTGATTGTTTTACTCATCACGTATTAATAGTTATAAAAATGAATATGACAAGACAATGCATCCCCACCTTTATTATCAACCCCAAAGACCGGATGGATTTTAAAGAAAATAGCCTCAAGGAGTTTAATGGGAAAGAAGAATTTGCACTGAATTTTGTGGAACCCATTACCGATGAAAATAAAATAAGTGATTTATGGAAAACTATCCAACAAATTGTACAAAATGTAATAAGCACAAATGCAGATTACATTTTGATATGTAAAGACAGCCATCAATTTACAGCCAATTATTCGACGGATAATTTATTAGAATGTATAAGGCAGGCAGAAAAGTTAGGTGCAGATATTTTATGTGGTGACGTAACCTCATTTGGGAGTGCGATAAGAGTTTCAAATAACATATTTTGGGTAGAGAATTTCTCCGAATCACAGTTTACAATTATATTTCGCCCATTTTTTGAAGACATATTATTGTCGGATAAAAATATATTTTCAATTGCGAATGGACAATTCTTTATATATCCATTTATATCAAATTTGACAGAGCCAAAAGGTGCCGGTTTAAAGTCGGATACTAATGAGGCACGCGTAAAACGACCAAGTTTCAATGCTTCGGAACAAGTTGAACTAATAGAATGCATTTCTGCCTTTTATAAGTCATTTTCAATCGAAAATGCAGATGCCTTAAATGAAGAAAACTATGATAACGTCATTATTCCAACATATATAATTAATCTGCCGGAACGAACGGAAAGACTGGAACATATAAAAGGGCAATTTGCTGGGAAGGATGAGTTCAATATCCAGATAATAGAGGCCTGTAAAAATCCAGTCGGCGCCGTGGGCTTATGGGAAACCGTTCGTGAAATTATAAAACTAGCTATTGAAAACGGGGATGATGTAATTATTATTTGTGAAGATGATCATGAGTTTACATCCGACTACTCCAGGTCATTTTTACTTAAAAATATTATGGAGGCTTATTTGCAGCAGGCCGAGATGCTGTTGGGTGGTATCTGTGGATTGATTAAGGCCCTTCCCATTACCAATAATAGAGCCTGGATAGGCTATTCCCATTGTACACAATTTACTATTTTGTATAAACCTGTATTTCAAAAAATATTGGACGAACCCTATAATAATAATGTAGTTGCGGATATTCTGCTTTCCAAAATGGTGATTAATAAAATGGTGTTTTTCCCGTTTATTTCGGTGCAAAAATACTTCGGCTATTCTGATGTGTCAAAAGGAAATAATGACGATAAAGAGATGTTAATCAGAAACTTTACTCGCGCAAATGCTCAGCTAAAGAGAATATATGAGGCAAAAGCGGCTTACGTAGATTCCAACCTGATTTGATAAAAGGTTAGTAAAAAGGTTGCTTAGGATATCTTAAGGGACTGGCAAAACAGTAACGATTGTGGTCGTTATTTGATTAAGCGGGAGCGTCCAGTAAAATATAAATTCAAGCACATATGCTCATGGAGGATGTATTGCTACAACTCATCAATTAATGTAGTAATATGGAATAATAAGAATTAGGTTCAGCTCAACTAATTAATTTTAATTTCCTGATGAATCAAGACTTGAGTATTATGACGTTTACAAAGAGCAATTTAATTCTTCGCCTACTTGATTTTTAAAGATCACAAAACTCTCTAAGTCTCTGATTTAGAGGTTTTTTTTATTCCAATCCTTTTCAATCCTTGCGAATGCACGCTTTGGAACACCAATCCGGCGACCTGAAATTAGTTTCTAATTTTAGGCGCATTTATGTATTAATTAACTGTTATACAGATGTTTATGTATTTAAATAAGTGATTGAAAGGACTTAAATAGACTGTAATTAAATTCTTTCCTGCGCCCTTTTTGCGCCCTGAAAAATGACGGTTTCAGGCGGTAATTTGGATATACCAGTGATATTGCCCCCTCTTCGCCAATCTAAGGAGACTTATAAGCGTTCCGGTGATCGGCAAGCTTACCTTGAAAAAGGTCACCCACGGGTACCGGAACAACGCGATTGATCGGTTTATTTTGGTGAGGGCTAAAAACAGAAAGCGCCGTAAATAGTTCATTTACAGCGCTTTTGATCCTAATTGAATAATACTTGGCGGAGAGTTAGGGATTCGAACCCCAGGAACCTTTCACAGTTCAACAGTTTTCAAGACTGCCGCAATCGACCACTCTGCCAACTCTCCGGGCGCAAAAGTACAAATCTGAACCGAATTGCCAAATCTGAATTGGTATTTTAAGCACAGGTTAAGTAAATGTTATAACGCAGTACCTGTTTATCAGGTTATTATAATTGATTTTTTTTTGTAATTAATCATCTTGCGTTCAGAAAATCACCTCAATGCTCGTATAATCAAGTTTAATAGTCCGGCAGATCATGTTCAAATCTCCTTATACTTTCAAATAGCATGGCAAATCCATCGGCCATTTGACGAAACAACCGCTCGTCAATACTGTATTTAATTGAACCGCGTAAACCACAAGCCTTTAAAATACCCATCCGTTTTAATTCGGCAATATGTTTGGTTATTGTCTCCTGGTTAAACGGGATGCTATATAAACTTTCTTTGGGTACTAAATTGCCGTTAGCTATAATGATACGAACAATGGCAATCCTGACCGGCAATGCAAGGGCTTTCGCAAAATTAGCCAGTTCATTATCGGTATTTGAAAATTTTAAGTTGAAATAAGGCATAACTTGTCTACACGATTTTTAAATAAATTAATAGTACAGCATTAATCGCTGTAAATGCAGGTAATAAGAAAACGTTGTAAAAGGTACTGGCAGGAGAGAAGTTGACAAATCAGATTTTCCAGGTACAGGTAATGGAAAAAATGTTAGCAGCGTAAAAAACCTTGTGAGATCGAAATCTGCTTTGAGTGTCATATTCTGATATGAACAGGAACGGACATAACTCACAAGTACGAATTAACCTGAATTGATTATTTAATGCAGCTAAGGTTTTGCCGAAAATGACCCGCGGGCGGGATAAAAAGAGAACAGGTGCCGATTTACCGTTATTTGCACTCGAAATAACCGGACCGTTTTGTTTTACCGTTCCGTTGTTAAGCGTTAAATACTTTCCTGTTTTGACATGACCTGCAATTTTGGGACATCGTGTAACATACAAACACGAAAAAAAGAAATACCCTATAGCTATAAATAAGCATAGTATTCTTTTACCTAATGTTTCTGTCCTCATGCATCATAATTTTCCAATTCAAATCTATGCGTGTAATATTAATAGTATGTTGTTAAACGATTAAAATAATATTAAGTCAATTGATGTTTTAATTTGCAATTTTGTATATTTAGACATAAACCAAAATGCTTTAACCTTTATAAGTAAAATGATGTGTTTGCTATGGGCAGATATGTTAAAATATTATTCCCTTGTTTGATACTTTTAAGTACAGCTAATTTGTTTGCTCAAAGTAACGGGCGGATTTGTTTTGCTTTTTATGATGGTACATTTAATGCTGATGCTTTAACTATTAGCGATACCACAAGCGGACTATCGGTAAATAACATAAAAAGCTTTTATACCAATGTTGATGCCGGTAATTATAAATCTTTGCTTAATGCATTATTGAGTTATAAACAAGATCACCAGCTTAATGACTGGCTGTATTACCAGCTCGTGCGCAAAACTGCCCAGCAAATAAGCCCTAAAGAAAAAAATTACAATACGTACACCTTGTGTAAATGGTTCCTGATGGTTAAATCGGGCTATGACGCACGATTGGCGCTGGCCGGAAAAAAAATCATTTTTTATGTTTACAACAATGAAGATGTATCAGATATTCCTTCTTATACGGTTGATGATAAAAAGTACATGTGTCTTAACATTCATGACTACCCGGGTACCGATCTTACAATACAACCGGCTATTCCTGTTGATATCAATGTGCCCGGTGCAATAAACTCATTTTCATATAAGGTTACGAGCATGCCTGATTTTGCGCCTGCGGACTATGTTGAAAAGGATCTGCAGTTTACCTACCGGCATAAAGCATACTATTTCAGGATTAAGCTTAACCCGCTGATTGATTCCATTTTCAAGAATTATCCGGTTGTAGATTTTGAATCTTACTTCAATATTCCGCTGAGTAAAGAAACTTATGGATCGCTGATCCCCCTGCTAAAAAAAAATGTGGACGGCATGAGTATCAAAAAAGGTGTTGATTACTTGATGCATTTTACCCGATATGCCTTTTTATATGAAAATGATGATATGAATTTCGGCCGGGAGAAACGGTTGAGCCCGGAAGAAACGCTGTTTGCCCAATACAGCGACTGCGATGATCGTGCCGCGTTATTTTTTTACCTTGTTAAAGAAATATACAATTTGCCGATGATCGCGGTGTTATATCCAACTCATATAACTATGGCAGTGCAGTTTAATAAACCGATGGGGAAACCCTTGCTTTATAAAGGAAAAGCTTATTCCTTTTGTGAGCCCACCCCACAACTGCGCGATCTGAGGATAGGACAGGTGTCTGCTTCACTTAAACAGGTACCTTATAAGGTTGTGTATGAATATAACCCATAAGTTAACAAGGCAGATCAGGTCTGCTGGTCCGCATTGTTAATAGCACTGAGCATATTTTCAAACTCGGCTGTATACTTGTTCCAGGTTGGCCAGTTTACATCATACAATGATTTTTTACCATCAATTGCAACGGTGATCAGCCTGGCATCCATTAATTCTTTTAAATGATGGGATACCGTTGGCTGCGCTAAAGGGAGTATTTCAACTATTTCGCCGCAGGTAAAATGCTTGTGCTGTGCCAAAATACGCATGATTGCGATTCTTGCAGGGTGCGACAGCGCCTTTGCTACCATTGATATGTCCTGATCTGTTGCGGCAAACTCAGTCTTTTTATGATTAGCCATGTTTAAATATGAGTTACAAATATATAATTCATATTTAAACATGAACAACTGTCGGCCGGAGCCTTCATCTAATCTTCATAAGATTACATAAAAATTGAATCTTGCTTCTGAAAGTCTGGGTCTGGAAAACTCATATTATCGTCGAATACATTTTATATTGTTTCTGAATCGTATTATACTTCTGTGGTAGTAAACAGGAAAAAAAGATTTTAGGCTTGGGTTAAAAAAAGTATCAGCCGCCAGGCCGAATTGTTTTTTGCCTGAAATTTAAAGTTCTCTTGATACGTATTGTTAATAACAGTTCGTGATCATCTTATTGTATTATTCTTTTTACGCCGTTAGATGGTTACGCTAAGGATATTAATACTACTCCCGATAAGCGGGCCGATCAAATCAAATGATAGGGGGATTTGTATTGTTTTATTTCTGCTTATTAATTAATTGTAACTTGTTTTTTGCATTGAAATATAACCTGAAGGAAATGTATAACGTATAAAGAAACAATTTAAAACCAAGCGCACAAAAATCTTGAAAATAAGCTATTTGAAAATTATCCTGCTATCAATCTGTGCACTCTTCATAAATAAGCTCGCTTTTGCGACTACTTTTGATTGGACCGGCGCGGGAACATGTTCAGGTTTTTTATGTTCTGGTGGTTATATAAACGGCACTTTATGGAGCAATCCGGATAACTGGACTGTTGGAGGAGCGACAACAACCTCATACCCCGGTCAGGGCGGAAGTACTGCCGACATTGTTCGCTTTGGTGTTACAGGCTCTACTTACACAAACCAACCGGTCCTTTCGGCAAACGTTACAGTGGCTTCAATCACTTTTGGACGGATTCAATACGTTTCAGGAGGCGTCTTAGCGGGCACATCGCTAACCGGAACAATATTAACTGTAAATAGCGCGACACTGACCATAACAGGTGATATCACCCAGGATGTCAATACCAATGCAAGTGGTACCATTTTCAATGATATAAGGGGAACCGGTACGATCTCCTGCACAAACATACAGATCGGTACTAATTCAGCCACCTATGGTAGTTTTTCATTTTTGTTTTCGGAGGTCAACACACTAACAGTCAGCAACAATGTAAATATACATCTGAACGTAAAACAACAAAATGGAAGTGGATTCAGATTGGAAGGGGGGACTATGACCATAAATAACCAGATAACCTTTACAAATCACAGTGTTACCAGTCAGAACGGCGCTTACTTTACGGTGAATGCCCTCACATCATATAAAACCACTAATACGGTTGTAAATCCAACATTAATCCTTAATGCCACAAACGCCATCGGAACGATACCTGTACCTTATGCGTCCTGTAATTTTTATGGTGACCATGGAGGTAAAGCTACTGTTAATTATAAAGGGGCTAACCCAGTGATTTATACTACTTCAGTTCAGGGTTTTGGCTCGGGTGGCGGGCCTGTAAACCCAAACGCGGCTACAGATCGCACTTATGACAACCTCATTATACAAGGCAGCGGTACAGCTGTTATTGGTGGTACAACGGCTGGTCAAACAAGTTATTTAAATATCGATTCCACATTTACCACAAATTCAAATGTGTCATTTTCCAATGCAACCAATACGGCTACCAAAATTGGTGTGGCTGGTTCAACAGCTGCCATCTGGACTAATAATGCAGCTGCGACGATTACCGGTGGTACGGGATCAATTGACGTAAACGGAACGCTCAGCAATGCCGGCGCCATGAATATGGGTACGGGTGCCTTATCCATTGCCAAGGACTACACCAATACAGGCACTTTTACACCAAATGCATCCGCGCTGATATCATTTGATGGTACAACGCAAACGCTCACAGATGCTACAAGCACCGGTACAAATTTTTATAACGTAACCTTCACTGGTGGCGGAACCAAAACAATGGCATCAGGCAGCAAATTTACAGTTGCTCCATTGTATACGTTAAATGTAACGCCATCAGCAAGTGCCGCCTCAACGCTTGCAGTAGGTAATGCCACATCAACAACGACATCGCTTACGTTGCTGTCTACTTCGGCCGGGGACGCCAGCATCGGCAGTCTTGTATCGGGTAGTTTCATCAGCAGTATAACTGGTAGCATAAATGTTCAACGTTTTGTAAAAGGTACTTTGCGCCGGTATATGCTGCTTTCATCGCCGGTGCTTAATGGTACAACCACGTTTCAAACAACAGGTTCGCTTTCTACCTATAATCTCATCCCTCTTATTGCAACAACTTATATTACGGGGCCGGGAGGTTCTACAAACGGGTTTGACAATGCGACCGCCACTAATAATAGTCCGTCTGTTTTTGTATATGATGAAAACGCGCCTCTCAGTACCGACCCCAATCAGGTGGTAAATAACGAGTATAAGCCATTTAGCTCAACAAGCCAGGGCTTGCCTGCTGCTAATGGTTTTTTATATTATTTCAGAGGCAGCAGAAGCGTGGTTAACCCTTTTGTAAGGCCTTTTCCGGCGACGGATAACGCTACATTATATTTTTTCGGTACAGTTATTAAAGGCACTGGCTCAGCCGTTACCAATGCCGCGTTAACGGCCAATATTGTTAATTTTCCATCTACGCCGCCAACTTATTATACGGCTACAGCAGTAAGTGCTCCGCAGGCGTTGTCATTCAATTCAACCGTCTCAACAAAGAAAGGACTTAATCTTATTGGTAACCCTTATGCGTCAGTAATTGACCTTAATAAACTTTATACTGTAAACGGGAGTGTTCACAAATTTTATTATATGCTGGTAAAAGACGCAAGTACGGGCACCAATAGTTCTTCAACCAAGTTTGCTTTGTATGATGCCAGTACTAATAGTGTCGGAGCAGGTGCGAGTCGTTATGCTTTGTCAGGACAGGGTTTTTTCATATTAGCAACAGCTGCGTCAGCGCTTAAATTTGATGAGTCAATGAAGGTGGCCTATTCTCTTTACTCAAACTCTCCTTCATCTAATCCAATATTCAATGTCGTTGGCAACCCAAGTAAAAATATTGACGCTTCGTTTGCGAGCAAAGCTACCAATGATATTGAAAGCCCTTTGCCCCGTCTTACCATGGAGTTGGTGCAGGATACGATAGTCCACAACTCTACCGATATCAATTTTGATAAAAATGCTACAGACAAGTTTGTTCCTGGCGAAGATGCACCCTATTATCGGCCATCAGGGCAGGGTGATTTGTTTTACTCGTTAAGCAGCGATTCGGTAGGGTGTTTTGCTAATTACACAGGTAATCTCGAGAAGTTAAAACGTGTAAACCTGATCGTTACTTTCTCGAATTATGGCACGTATAAACTTACCTCGCCCGTAAAAAAGAATATAGATGCAAGGTATTCAATTTATCTAAAGGATAAATACACCAACGATTCGCTTGATGTTGTACATAACTCCGAATACGCATTCAAAGTAGAATCGAACCCGGCAAGCTATGCACATGACAGGTTTTATCTTAAAATCGGTATCGTGCCGGGCCATGATTACCGTTTATTGACCTTTACAGGAAAGAAAGTTACTGAAGGGGTAGCCCTGAACTGGGAAACCAATAATGAAAGCAACTTTACCAAATTCGCTGTTCAAAAAAGTGCTGATGGGGGCAAAACGTTTTTGACTATAGATAGCCTGCAGTCAACAGGTATCGGTAAATATAATTATACAGACCAAACTCCTGGTAGCGGACAGATAATCTACCGCCTTGGCCAAACCCTGGTAACCGGGGAAAATAAACTCTCCGAGAACCTTAATTTTGAGATCCGACCTGGCGCCGGAGTAACTAAATTTCTGGTATATCCAACCGTAGTTTCAGCCAGTACAGTCAATATCAAGGTAGAACAAACATCAACCAGGCCTGTTAGGATTGATATAGTCAGCCCTTCGGGGGCTATTGTGAGAAGACTATCGGCAACAGGCACAAATACTATACAGGAAAATGTTAATAGCTTGAGCCGCGGGCTTTACATAGTAGTTGCAGTTAATGAAGGCACAGGAGATAGAATTGGGAGTGGAATGTTTTTTAGACAATAACAACATGTTTGAATTAGCTATGATTAAATCAAAATGGAAAACAATATTAGCTATTATAATAATCAACCTGCTCACTGTATCCTGGAGTTTTGCCGATCCGGGAGATGGTCTTTGCGATGGCAATGATGGCGGCCCCGACGGTTGCCCGCTGGACACCTGGGTATGGATTTTGATTTTAGTTGCGCTATTTTTTACCGTTCGGCATTTAAGATTAAATAACCACGCCAAAACTTCATGATAACTTCGGTTTAATTGATTTTTATTTACGCCTTCCTGGCTTAATGCTGAAGTTTTAAACTCAATGGGTTAGGATAATTGTCACTTTGGTCTTCAGCCACATTATCCAGACATTTAAAATCTTTTTCAATAAGCAGGTACATCTGGTTGTTGCTTTCGTAACCAACACGGTCGGTGCTTGCCCATTCAACGGCCATCGCGGCCGGCATATACATAATTATGGTGTTATCGCTGAAACCGGCAGTTAAAAATTCAGTTGCAGAGCGTTGCAATGCATATTTAAATACTTGTGAACCAAAATTGATGCTTTCTTCCAGATAACCGTCCCTGTCAAAGTTTTCTACGTCAGTTTTGGTTAAGCGATAGCGCAGCGAGTTTCCTTTTATTCTGATCTTCATTTTTTTAATTTTTTACGTTAACAACATCACCTATAATAATAATAGCGGGGTAAGTAAGCTGATTATCTGCCGCGATAGCTTCAAGCCCGCTTACTTTTCCTTTTGCAGATTTTTGTTGAGGCAATGAAGCATGTTGTATAATAGCTGCCGGTGTATCGCCTTTACCCGCTTTTATGTAGGCTGATGCTATTTCTGCCAGCTTTTTCATCCCCATATATATAACAACTGTTGCGTTACTGTGCATGGCGCAGGTTAAATCGGCAGATAGACTGCCATCTTTTTTGGTGCCGGTAACCATCCATACGCTTTCGCTCACTTGCCGGTGGGTTAAGGGGATGTCTTCCAGTCCGGAGGCCTGCATGCTGGTTACACCAGGTATGTAATGTGTGGTGATACCATGTTGACGGGCATAAACAATTTCTTCAAATCCGCGGCCAAATATAAACGGATCACCTCCCTTTAACCTTACCACATTACCTTTAGTAAATGCGTAGTGTTTTATCAGCTCATGAATTGTTTCCTGCGGTGTATAGTCACCATAAGGTTGCTTGCCAACGTATATCTTTTCACAATCATCCCGGCTTATCGCCAGTAACTCTTTGTTAGCCAGATTGTCATATAATATCACATTTGCCTGCTGTAATACCTTAAATCCCTTGATAGTCATCAATTCCGGGTCTCCTGGACCGGCTCCAAGTACAAAAAGTTCTGGATTTTGTATTTTTTTTTGCATTTTATTAAATTAGTGATTGAAAAATAGATTTTTAAGCCTTTATATTTCATTGATTTTGTGAAAATCACAAAATAAACGAAAAAAAACTGTTTAAATATTGATATAAATTATATTAATAGCACTAATTTATGAATTTAAACGCCAATAATCATGATTTATTTAATAAAAAATTGAAATTAAATTTTTATTTGATGCTTTTTTGAGTTATAATTGTAATATAAATGAAATCAAGGTCGCAGTTGATTCATTTTTAGTTTGAAAATTGCTTTAACATTTAAAAAATTTCGATATGTCAAAACCAACCATCATTGTTGTTGGCAACGGTATGGTAGGTTATAAGTTTTGCGAAAAACTTTTAGCCAGATCAACACAGTTCCAAATAATTGTTTTTGGCGAAGAGCCGCGTCACGCTTATGACAGGGTGCACCTTAGTGAATATTTTAACGGTAAGACTGCTGATGACCTGTCGCTATCCACTTTATCGTGGTATTCAGATAATGGCATCGCGCTGCATTTGGATGACCCTATCCAGGAAATCAATCGCGCCGAAAAAACAATCCACTCTTTAAAAGGCATTACACTTAAATATGATTACCTGGTCTTAGCAACCGGCTCATCGGCTTTTGTGCCCGATATTCCGGGTATTGAAAAGGAAGGTGTGTTCGTGTATCGCACCATTGAAGACCTTGAGTTGATCAAGGCCTGCGCTGTTAATGCAAAATCAGGAGCTGTAATGGGTGGTGGCTTGCTGGGGCTGGAAGCTGCTAAGGCTTTAATAGATCTTGGCATTTCTGAAACGCATGTCATCGAATTTGCACCGCGCCTGATGCCGCGTCAGATAGACTCTGCAGGGAGTAATATGTTGCAAATGAAATTGAGCCAGCTGGGGTTGCATATTCACTTAAATAAAAGCACAGCCGCTATTACCGGCGATAAAAAAATACAGTCGTTAAAATTTAATGATGATAGCCAGCTTGCTGTAGATATGCTGGTTATTTCGGCCGGTATTCGCCCGCGCGATGAGCTGGCTAAATTGGCGGGTTTGCATGTAGGTACACGTGGCGGTATTGTGGTGAACGAAAAAATGCAAACCAGTGATGAATGTATTTATGCTATTGGTGAATGTGCTTTATACGAAGGTATGATATATGGCCTCGTTGCACCCGGCTATGAGATGGCTGATATTGTAGCAGCTCATTTAACTGAGGCTGATAAGAGTTTTTATGGCTATGATATGAGCACCAAACTAAAGTTGATTGGTGTTGATGTGGCCAGCTTTGGTGATGCCTTTATTACTGAACCTGATTGTCGTACTATTTTGTTTGAGGATACGCATAAGGGGATTTATAAACGTATTAATATAACAAACGATGGCAAGAACCTTTTAGGTGGTATTTTAATCGGCGATGCAGATGCTTATAATATGCTGCTGCAAACCGTTAATAATAAAATAGTACTGCCACCAGATCCTGAAGATCTGATATTAGGATCAAGGGGAGGTGAAGCTAATGCAGGGGCAGGTGTAATGAGCTTGCCTGATGATGCGCTGATCTGTTCATGCGAGGCAGTTACCAAAGGTGCTATCTGCTCGGCAGTGAACGACGGCGGTGTTACCGGTATTGATGGCATGAAAAAATGCACCAAGGCGGGTACAGGCTGCGGCGGTTGCGTGCCATTGGTAAAAGATTTGATTGCCGGCACCATGAAGGCGAATGGTCAGTATATTAAAAATGTTATTTGCGAACATTTTGATTACTCGCGCCAGGAACTATTTGATCTTGTTAAAATAAACGGGTTAAAAAACTATGATCTTGTATTGGATCATTATGGCAAAGGAGATGGCTGCGAGGTTTGCAAGCCGGTTGTTGCCAGTATTTTATCCAGTTTATGGAATGATGTTATTGTAAAACAGGAAGTAATACAGGATAGCAATGATCGTTTTTTAGCCAATATTCAAAAGGGAGGCACTTATTCTGTTGTGCCGCGTATTCCGGGTGGTGAAATTACGCCTGATAAATTGATCGTGATTGGCCAGGTTGCTAAAAGATACGGGTTGTATACTAAAATAACCGGAGGGCAGCGCATTGATATGTTTGGTGCACACCTGAGCGATCTGCCTTTAATTTGGGAAGAGCTTATTGATGCCGGTTTTGAAAGTGGGCATGCTTACGGCAAGGCACTCCGTACTGTAAAAAGCTGTGTAGGCAGTACCTGGTGCAGGTTTGGCTTGCATGATAGTGTGACTTTCGCCATCGAGGTGGAGGATAGATACAAAGGGATTCGCGCGCCGCATAAAATTAAAGGCGGCGTAAGTGGTTGTGTTAGGGAGTGCGCCGAAGCGCAATCAAAAGATTTTGGAATTATAGCCACAGAGAAAGGTTGGAATTTATACGTGTGTGGCAATGGTGGCTCAAAGCCTCAGCACGCCCAGTTACTGGCTACAGATATTGATAAGGAGACCGTAATTAAATATCTCGACAGGTTCCTGATGTTTTATATAAAAACAGCCGATCAGTTAACCCGGACAGCAACCTGGCTTAATAAGCTCGACGGTGGCATGAGTTATCTTAAAAATGTAATAGTAAATGACAGTCTTGGATTGGGTGAGCAGTTGGAAGAGGAAATGCAGGCATTGGTAAATACCTACCATTGCGAGTGGAAAGAGGCTATAAATAACCCTTCAATGCGTAAGCGCTTCGCTCATTTTATAAATGCACCTGATGAAAAAGATCCTCATGCTCAATTTGAGCCAATGCGTGAACAGGTTCGCGCTAAGGAATGGTAGGTTTTATTAGGAAATCCCGAGTTTTTAGTTCAAAGTTAGATTGATCATTATTAAAAAGAAAACACAATGGAAGCAACAATAGCAACCCAATGGATCATGGCCTGTTATGTTGATGATGTGCCAGAAAATGGCGGATCATGTATTAAGCACGGCGATGAACAGATAGCAATATTTAATTTTACACGTCGCAATGAATGGTATGCTACGCAAAATCTTTGTCCGCATAAGCAGCAAATGGCAATATCGCGTGGCATGATCGGCAGTGCCGGCGAAAGCTGCGAGCCCAAAGTAGCTTGTCCTTTTCATAAAAAAACATTTTCACTGCTTACCGGTGAGTGCTTGGGCGAAGAGGAATTGGTGATAAAAACTTATCCGGTAAAAATAGCCGACGGAAAAGTTTTTGTCGGAGTTGATTAAATACTGGTGTATTTAGGCGGGAAACAGAACGAAATTTACATTAAGCGCCGTTGCCGAAAGGGGTAATGGCGCTTTTTTTGTGTTTTTGTTTAAAATTTCGGTGTATTTTATACACCAAGGTATTGATTAATAAAGCCATGTTCGTTTTTGCTGTCTTATTTTGAATTTATTTTTCGAATTTTTTGAGTTTAAAGCAAATTTAAATGGCTTTATATCGATGTTTTTGATTTTTTATGGTGAATTGATTCTATTGAAAGGATTTTAATTTGGTTTTTGCGATGGTTTTTTTGGCTTTTTATCTATTAATAAATTGTTAAAAATGCATTTCTGCTGTTTTTGATCGTTTGTAATTTGAGTTTTTATCAAAAAATATAGTTTTTAATGATTTTAATCATAAAAATTCATTTTAAAAATCAATTATTTGTACGCAATCATTAAATAAGTTATATTTATCATAATTAAACAGATAAATAAATCAAAAAAGGTTGAGCCTATGGTAAAAATCAAAAATTCATAAAAAAGCCCTGCCGGGAGGTCGCATTCCCAGACAGGGTTAAATAGTTTTTAATCGCTTTAACAAATAAAAAACCAATTCAAATGTACAAAAATGTATCTAATCAATACACTATTGGAAAAATTCTATTAATTATATCATGTTTCGTTTCTTATAATGCTTCTGCGCAGCTGTCTTTGACAGGGCAGATCAAAACAAGGGGCGAATTACGTGATGGTTATGGAACTTTAGAACCGGTAGGTAACAAAAACGCGGCCTTTGTGTCACAACGAACGCGGCTCACCTTTAATTACAAAAGCAGCAAGCTTATTTTCCAAACATCCGTACAGGATGTAAGGCTTTGGGGCCAGGATGCCTCAACTATTACTATCAACGATGGCAGCCGGCTAAGCCTTCACGAAGCCTGGGCCGAGCTGATCCTCTCCAACAAAAAAGACACTTCCTTTAAAAAATCACCTGTCGATTATTTCGCCATAAAAGCTGGTCGCCAGGAAATTAGCTATGACGATGAACGCTTGCTTGGCGCTACCGACTGGATTCAGCAAGCCCGCAGGCACGACGCCATCGTATTAAAACTTCTTCAATCAGGCTGGCAGGTTGATCTCGGCGCTGCCTTTAATCAAAGCTCTGATGCTATTAACTATAATGGCACCTATTATACACCGGCCAATGTACCCGTTACAGTAAAGGATAGCAAAGGTAATCTGGCTAACACCCCTGCCGGGCTTATCCCGCTGGTCAATGCCTCTGGTATTAGCGCCAAAAACGGCAACCTCTCATTTTTAAATCCTCCCGGTACTAACGGGCAAAACCAAAACTATAAAGCACTTGAATATCTCTACTTTGCTAAAAAATTTAATAAAACCAAGGTAACCGGCCTTTTCCTTGCCGATCAGTTTGCCAAATACAAGCTCGATTCGGTAAAAAATGTATCAGGCGAAGATGTTGGTTATATATATGGCCGCCGGTTTAATCAACCAGGAGTTAATACCCGCTATACAACCGGGCTGCTTGTTAATCCCGTTTTCGGCAGCAAAGATGAATGGGCTGCTACCGCTGGATTTTATTACCAGGGAGGTCATGATCGCGACGGTGCTGAGTTAAGTGCTTACACTTATACCGCATCTTTATCATACAAAAGCAGTAACATGGCTTACACAGCCGGATGGGATTATCTGTCAGGAAATGATGCGCTGTCCACTTCAAAAACGAATCACAGGTTTGACCCATTGTATGGTACTCCACATAAGTTCTGGGGCTATATGGACTATTTTTATGCCGGCAGCGGATCCCCAACCGGCGGCTTGAGCAACCCTTACGTTAAAATCAAATATCTTTCAGATAATAAGCGATTTAGCGTTGATTTGGCTAATCATTACTTTCTGTTGGCTAAAGATCAGAAAGGAACAAACGGCCAACCTATCGACAAATATTTGGGTACTGAGTTTGATCTCACCAACAGCTATAAGCTTAACAAATTTACCGCTGTTGATCTGGGCTTATCCTACATGGCAGCAACCCACAGCATGGAGTATGCTAAAGGTTTAACGCCGGATAGCAGCAAACTGCACCCGTTTTGGGCGTACCTGCAGCTTAATATCAAACCTGAGTTTTTAAACAAGTAATGTAGGCTGAAAGCTTAAGGCTAAAAGCCGAAAGCGAGAAATGTTAAAAAATCAAAGTACAAACAAACAGCTTTTAGCCTTAGGCTTTGAGCTTTAAGCTTAAAAAAAATGGAAAAACAACTTACCAAACTCAACATATTTTCATTAAAGGGTGTACAAATGCGCACCTTTCACATCACATGGCTCATGTTTTTTGTATGCTTTTTTGGTTGGTTCGGCCTGGCTCCGTTAATGCCAACCATCCGTGCTGAATTACATTTGAGCAAAGGACAAGTGGGTAACACCATCATTGCATCTGTAGCTGCAACAATTATTGCGCGCCTTATTATAGGTAAACTTTGTGATACCTGGGGACCGCGTAAAACAGCAGTCAGGTTATTAATTATAGGGTCATTGCCTGTTTTTCTGGTAGGTCTGGCTCATGATTATACTTCGTTTTTACTGTTCCGCCTGGCTATTGGTGTAATAGGTTCATCGTTTGTAATTACCCAGTTCCACACTTCAATGATGTTTGCGCCTAATATAAAAGGTACAGCCAATGCGGTAACCGGAGGCTGGGGTAACCTTGGCGGCGGGGTAACCAATATGGTAATGCCTTTGATATTTGCCGCTATAGTAGGGGCCGGCTTTACCAAAGCCGAAGCCTGGAGGTACGCCATGATAGTTCCGGGTGTAATGATGCTGATAATTGCATTTGTATACTGGAAATTTACCAAAGACACGCCTAACGGTAACTATGATGAAGTAGGTTATGCCAAAACCAACCCATCAAAAACCGATTGGTCGATATTGGCCGACTGGCGTGTTTGGGCACTTACACTGGCTTATGCTATGTGTTTTGGTATGGAGATCACTTTTGATAATGTAGCTTCTCTGCATTTTGTAGATACTTTTCATTTGTCGCAAAGTTCGGCCGGTTTCTGGGCAGGTATTTTTGGCTTCATGAACATTTTTGCCCGTGCATTAGGCGGCATTGTATCTGACAAAGTTGGTGGCAAATTCGGAATGCGGGGCAAGGGCTTATTGCTTGCCGGCGTACTGCTGCTGGAAGGCATTGGTCTTATTCTGTTTGCAAATTCGGGCAACCTTACAATGGCTATTATTTCCATGCTCTCGTTTGCACTGTTCCTCAAAATGTCAAATGGGGCTACTTATGGTATAGTTCCGTTTATCAATAGTAAAAATGTTGGGATGGTAAGCGGTATAGTGGGTGCAGGCGGTAACCTTGGGGGGATGTTGTTTGGGTTTCTTTTCAAGTCCGAACATATCACTTATATACAGGCATTTACTTACATCGGTATAACTGTTATGGTGATTTCCGTGATTGTGCTGATTACCCGTTTTCAAAAACAGGCTGAAGCTCAAACAGCAGATGAACCTGCTTTGGCTTTATAAGCTTAAAGCAAAAGGCCGAAAGCGAAAAGCAGAAGGCTGAATAAATAGAAAAGAAATCATATGAAAGCTTTAGGCTTTAAGCCTTAAGCTTTCGGCTTAAAGAAAAGCTTTTAGCTTAAAAGAAATGTTGAACAAACGCCCTCAAAATACATTTAAAAGTACTTGCTGCTACTGCGGGGTAGGCTGTGGTGTGGTAATTAATAAAGAAAAAAATGGCAGTATAACGCTTGAGGGCGATAAAGACTATCCTGTAAATAAAGGCATGTTGTGCAGTAAAGGGCTTAACCTGCATTACACAGCTAATGATAAAACCGACAGGCTGCTGTACCCTCAAATGCGTTATAACAAAAGCATGCCCCTGCAAAGGGTAAGCTGGGACGACGCATTGGAGCGCACAGCAGCCATTTTTAAAACGTTCATTGATAAATACGGGCCGGATTCGGTTGCATTTTATGCCTCAGGCCAGTGCCTTACTGAAGAATATTATGTTGTCAATAAGCTAATTAAAGGTTTTATCGGCAGTAATAATATAGATACCAATTCGCGTTTGTGTATGAGCAGCGCGGTTGCCGCTTATAAAATTGCTTTAGGCGAGGATACTGTACCTGTTTGCTATGATGATATTGAGCTGGCCGATTGTTTTTATGTTACCGGAGCTAACCCAGCCTGGTGCCATCCTATTTTATGGCGAAGGGTTGAAGCGCATAAAGCCGCAAATCCCGATGTGAAAATCATTGTTGTTGACCCCCGGGTTACGGATACCTGCAGCAATGCCGATCTGCACCTGCAGTTAAACCCGGGTACAGATATCACCCTTAACCACGCTATTGGCAGGGTATTGATAGAGAATGGGGATATCGATATTGATTTTGTAAACAATCATGCTGATGGTTTTGAGCAGTACAGCAAATTGGTATTTGAACGTACCCTTGCTGAATCATCTGCAATTTGCGGTGTAAGTGAAAACGACATCCGGCTTGCTGCCAGTTATATAGGCGATGCAAAAGGTTTCATAACGATGTGGACAATGGGGCTAAATCAAAGCGCTGTTGGGGTAAATAAAAATTTAAGCCTCCTGAATCTTAACTTGATAACAGGCCATATTGGTAAGCCGGGATCTGGCCCATTATCGCTAACCGGGCAACCAAATGCTATGGGCGGGCGTGAAGTGGGAGGGCTTGCTAATCTTTTACCGGCGCATCGTGTTTTAACTAACCCGGCAGACAGGGCGGAGGTACAGAAGTTTTGGGGAGGTACAGAGATAGCCGCAAAACCAGGTCTTACCGCAACGGAGATGTTTGAGGCATTAAATGATGGCCGCCTTAAAGCCATCTGGATCATGTGTACCAACCCATTAACCAGCTTGCCAAACGTACGCCTTGCCGAAGAGGCTTTGAAAAAAGCAAAGTTTGTAGTGGTTCAGGAGATTAGTAATAAGCCCGAAACACTGGCTTATGCCGATGTGATCCTCCCCGCAGCAGCCTGGGCCGAAAAGGAGGGTACTATGACCAATTCTGAAAGGCGGATCAGTTATTTGAGTAAAGTACTTGACCCACCGGGCGAGGCTATGCCGGATAGCGAGATCATTTGCCGCTTTGCTCAAAAAATGGGGTATAAAGGCTTCGACTTCAAAAATGCTGCTGAAATTTATGCAGAGCATGCTAAACTAACAGGCAAAACCAATATTGATATCAGCGGGCTCACGCACGAAACCATCATACAACAACGGTCAATACAATGGCCGTATAAAAAACGCAATGCGATACCAGGGACGCCCCGCCTGTTTACCGACAAGCAATTTTATACCGAAACACGTAACGCTAAGATAAGCGCGGTGCCGGATGGGCATACCAGCGAGGTTTCTGACGGCGACTATCCGTTCATTCTCACTACCGGCCGTATCCGCGATCAATGGCATACCATGAGCAAAACCGGTAAGGTGAATAAACTCAACCAGCATATCAAAGAGTCATTTATCGAGATCAACCCTGTTGATGCTGAAGCATTGGAGATCAGGGAAGGCGATGTTACTATTATTACATCCCGAAGGGGTGAAGTGCGGGTAAAAGCCCGGATTACCGAACAGATAAAACAGGGTGTTGTTTTTGTGCCGATGCATTGGGGCAAGATCCTGAACAATGATCTGCACCGCATTAACAATGTTACTAATGATGCACTTGATCCGATATCAAAAGAGCCGGATTTTAAATATTGCGCAGTAAAGATTGAAAAATATAAAAAGCCTTTTCAAAGAATTGTGGTTGTTGGCGCCGGTGCCGGTGCGCACGGTTTTGTACGATCATACCGGGAGCTCAACAAAGATGATGAGATCATCATTTTCAGCAAAGAAGATCATCCTTTTTACAACCGCGTTATGCTGCCAGATTATATCAGCGGCGAGCAACGCTGGGAGCAACTGGTAAAAATGACCGATGAAGAAGAACCCGAACTTAAAATAAAGTTATTACGTGGTGTAAGTGTCGAGAAAATAGACCGTGTTAACAAATATGTGCTGGATAGCCGGGGTGTAAAAACTTATTACGATGTATTGCTGCTGGCCACCGGCAGCCGGGCGGCAATTCCTAAAAACGTACCATCGCTGCCGGGTATCTTCAGTATGCGCAGCCGTAACGATGCTGATAATTTCAAAAAACATGTGCCTAAAAACGGGCATGTGGTTATTGTGGGTGGTGGTCTATTGGGTTTGGAGATGGCGGCTTCCCTGCGTGAAATAGGGATTACCATCACCATTATTCAACGTACATCAAGGTTTTTAAACCGTCAGCTGGATGAGTTGGGCAGCAGGCTGTTGCACGAAGAAATGGTTGACCAGGGCTGCGATATTTTTTATGACGACGAAGTACAGTTATTTTACGGTCGCAGTAAGCTTACCGGTATCGGCTTAAAAAGCGGGCGGAAAATAGATTGTGATGCCATGATCCTGGCCATCGGTACTACGCCAAACCTTGAAATTGCAAAAGATTGCGGCCTTGAAATTAAGCGTGGTGTAATTGTAAATGAACGCCTGCTTACCAGCGATCCGAACATATACGCCATTGGCGAAATAGCAGAGTTTAACGGCACGTTATATGGTATAACCGCTGCTGCGGAACAACAAGCCGCTGTAGTTGCAGGTTATATGAATGGCGACATAGCCAGTTATTATAAGGGCAGTCTGTTTATGAATATCATCAAAATTCATGGCTTTGATTTGTGCAGTATCGGTTTATCTGATTGCCCGAATGAAAAAGACTATGAAGAAATTGTGTTTATTGATAAGGCAAAGCGTTATTATAAAAAATGCATTATTCACCAGGACAGGCTGGTGGGCACCATTTTAATTGGAGATAAAGGCGAGTTCCAAGAATTCAGAGAGCTGATAGCAAACAAAACTGAGCTCAGCGACAAGCGCCTTAAACTGCTCCGCAGCGGTAAAACGGCCGAACCTGTTTTAGGCAAACTGGTTTGTAGTTGTAATAATGTGGGGGCCGATAATATCCGTAATAAAGTAGTTGGCGGCTGTACACAACTGGCCGATGTTTGCAGCCAAACCGGAGCCGGAACAGGCTGTGGATCATGCAGGCCCGAAGTAAAACGCCTGTTAGAAGAAGTACTTGAGCAACAATTATTAAAAGCTTGAACCAATGGACAATAAGCAACTAATTAAGATTAATTTGCCGGGCGGTGTAGCCTCTGCCGGTGATTTTTACGAGATGCTCATCATCGCGCAAAATGCTGGTGCTAAACAGGTCCGTTTTGGGAACAGGCAGCAATTGTATTTTGAAATTGAAGAAACACAGCTGGAGGATCTGGAATTTGATATGCTTAGTGCCGGTATTGACCATGAAGTTAACCAGGATACTTATCCCAACATAACCAGTTCGTATATAGCTGATGGTATTTTTAACCAGGAGAACTGGCTCAAAGAAGGTGTTTATAAAGACATTTTCGACCTGTTTGATTATCAGCCCGAACTGAAAATAAACCTGGTTGACAGCAATCAAACTTTTGCTTCGTTTTTTACAGGTAACCTTAATTTTATTTCTTCGCCGGTAAGTAATTACTGGTACTTGTATATCAGGTTTCCTAAAACTAACATCTTGTATTGCTGGCCTGTATTGGTTTATTCGGATGATATTCCCGCCATTGGCAAAGCAATACAACAGGTTATATTTGCCAACAAAAAGCTGTTTTACGATCAGGTTGAAATCAATCCCGATAAGCTTTATCAGTTAGTTACTGCCGGTTACCAATTTGTAATCCAGGAAATTGATCAACCGCTTATTATTCCTGAATTTCAACTGCCCTATTATGAGGGTTTTAACAAACAGGGTAATAAATATTGGCTGGGTATTTACAGGCGTCACGAGCTTTTTGATATCGAGTTTTTAAAAGAAATCTGCAACCTGTGTATGCAAACCAGGGTTGGACAATTGTATTTTAGCCCATGGAAGTCCTTACTCATTAAAAATATCGAAGCAAAGCACAGGCCGTTATGGGGCAACCTGCTTAATAAATACCGGGTAAACATCAGGCATGCTTCAAATGAGCTTAACTGGCAGGTTGAAGACCTTTGCAATCCCTGCCTTGAGCTTAAGCAGCAATTGGTAAGCGAATTTGAAGAGGCCGATTTACGAACATATGGACTTAGCTTTGCCATAAAGCGCTCGCCTAAATCGGGGATCTATGGTTCGGTTATGATCCGCGCACGGATGCCTGATGAATTTGAAATTGTGCATACCCGCGATTTTAACCACAATACCCGCGAATTTGTGATATACAAACAAGGCGTTGCCAAAGCAGATTTAAGCAGGCACCTGACAGCGCTTTGCGATATGTTTTATGAACAACAAATCAATAGCCTATCACCATTGCCGGTAAGCAAAACCAATAATGAAATTAAATCACCCAATCAAAAAATGGTTCATCAATGTAAAAGCTGTTTCACTATTTATGACGAGTTGTATGGAGATATCTTTAATAATATAGAACCCGGAATGCCATTTGAAAATTTAAGCGACTATGAATGCCCAACCTGCGGCGCCGAAAAGGAGAACTTTGCAGAACTGATGTATCAAGCCGATTAATCGTTTTTAAATAAATCAGTTTGAAAAAAATCGGCCTGTTTGCTTAGTGTAAACAGGCCGCTTTTTTTTATAATATACCTTCGGTAATTTATTTTGCCGGAGTAATGATAATGTTTCTGTAATCGATAGGTCCGTGGTCCCCCTGAATCAGCAGCGGCCCTGGTTCGCCTTCTTTACTGTCGATAGCCCCGCCGGTAATGCCCGGAATTTCCTGCTGGCATATTACCATAGTGCCGTTGGCTACAATGGTAACTAGTCTGCCAACCAGCGTAATATCATATGACTGCCATTCCCCGGCATTTTTTGCCATCATTTTATTAGGCGGCAGGAAACCGTAAATAGCGCTAAACTGGTTATTGATAGGTTCAGGCTCACCGGTTTTAGTGTCGATAACCTGTACCTCATAGCGCCCTCTCAGGTAAACGCCGCTGTTGCTGCCTTTTTGATAGCGAAATTCGATGTGTAATTTAAAATCGCTGAATTTTTGATCGGTAATAAGGTTTGCGCCTGAGTGCTTGCTCCTCAATATGCCCGATTCTACTACCCATTGATTTTTGCCGTCCGTATGCCAGCCTTTGGTGTCTTTACCGTTGAACAGTTTAACAGGTTTGCCCCAAACCGGTGCCTTTGCCCTTGTCATTGACGGAGCTCTGACACCTGTAAAATGATAAGTAACCCCATCTGAATATACCATTGTTCCGGTTAATTCTTCGCCCTTAACCTCAAATTCAAAATCCATGTTCCGGTTTCCCTCTTCCCATTGGAGCGGGATAGAGAAGCTGTATTTGCCGTCATGTGGTTTTACTTCTGATATTGGTCGTGCACTTCCGAAAGCATAGGTAAAACGGCCAATCAGGGTATGTGTGCCTGATTTTTGAACTTCCAGCCAGGAAGGAAGGCTTTTGCCACCTTTGTCGATGGTTATATCCCATCGGCCGATAACGGCAGGGTCCTTTGCCTGTTGAGCTTTGGCTCCCGAAATCATTAAAAGCAGCAATCCTGCGATGAGCTGTATGCGGATGAATCTGCTATTTGAGTTCTTTTTAATAGTAGGTTGGTTTCTCATAATTTTTAAATCTACAAACTATCATCCAATATTTTATTAGACGGTTAGTTTTTTGTAACAACCATGCAGCGATCATTTTCTTAAAGTTTAGTTAACATTAGTAATGTAGGTTTGTAGCATCAAATGATAGAAATTGCCGATACTATTTTACTTTCACGAATCAGGGAAGACGATCATTCGGCTTTTGATCTGCTGTTTGAGCGTTATTGGGAGCGCGCGTACCAGGCAGCCCGCGCCAGGCTTGATGATGAAGCGCAGGCACAGGACCTTGTGCAGGAGATTTTTATAAAACTGTGGCAACGCAGACATACCTTAGCCATTCAAACAAGTTTTGAGCAATATTTATTGAGCGCGGTACGTCTGAGTGTGATCAGTTATTTCAGATCGCAAAAGGTTACGCACGTGCGCCTGGAGGATGCGCTGCAGCGGGTAGAACTGCTTGAAAATTCCATACATAACCATTCCGGATATCTTGAATTGGAGCAAACGCTTGAACAGGCGGTTAAGCATATGCCCGAAATGCTGCAAAAGGTTTACGAACTGCGCAGCGAAAACCACTCGGTAAAAGCAATTGCCAGTGAACTCGGCCTGGCAGAACAAACGGTAAAAAATTATATCTCTGAAGTACTGCGCCGGCTGCGTATCATTATCTCCGAAAAACACCCCGAACAAAGCGCCGCCTATTTAGCACTAATACTATTTGTGCTTTACAATTAATTAACAAAATGTTGATGTAAATTATAAGTACCTCCCGGGCCTTTTGACGACTTACTGTTGAAAACCCACTATGGAGCTAAGTAAATTTATAAAACAACTGGGCCGGTACCAGAAAGGCACAACTAACGAAACCGAAAAAGCAATCATTGATGCCTGGTATGATTCATACGATGCCGGGAATGAAAAGCAAGCGTTGCCGGCAGAAGAGCTTGAGCGCGTAAGAAATGTTATGCACGCAAAGATCAGCGGCTCCATCAATACGCCTGTACGGTCGATGTGGTTCAGCTATCGAATTGCTGCAAGTATTTTATTGTTATGCTGCTCGGCTGCGTTGATTTATTTTCTGAGAAAGCCCGCAACTATAGTTCCGCAAACTTATACCACTTTAAGTACACATAACGGTGAGATCAGGAAACTGACATTGCCGGATAGTTCTGTTGTTTGGCTAAATGCCCAAAGCCGTGTACGGATCCCTTCTAATTTTGATAAAACTATACGCCAGGTTTACCTGGATGAGGGCGAGGCTTATTTTGAAGTTAAGCACAATGTTCACAAACCATTCAGGGTTATTACCGCTCCTTTGCAGGTGCAGGTTTTAGGAACCTCGTTCAACATCAACGCATATCACAACCTTCCTCATGTTAAAATTACTGTTGTTACCGGCAAGGTAGGGGTAAGTAAAGGAACAAAGTTGCTTTCATTCCTCGCACCCGGACAGGAACTCAGCTATATGACGGACAATGGCACCTTTGAGCAGAAAAAAGTGGATGCCGGTCAAAGCCAGAGCTGGAAAGATGGTGACACTTATTTAAATCGAGTAAAGTTTGAGGAACTGTCATTGGTTTTTAAAAACCTGTATAGCCTTACTTTAAAAGCGGGCAGCAAACGGGTGCATGATTATTTATTCACCTTACGTATTAAGCGCAATACACCGGCCACAGAAACGCTGAAACTCATCAGCGCCATACATAATGCACATTTCAGAAAGGAGGGTACTGAAGTAATTATTTATTAACCCTTAAAAAAGAAACCGGTCCTGTTTCAGCAGGAGCCGGCTTTAATTTCAGCAGGTGAAGGTTTGCCGACCCCAGCCTGCAATGCTCAGCAAAATTTGACTATTACAAAGCAATCAAAAATATGAATTTCCATACACAGTTATGCAGACAGTTTATGCGTATCTCTTTTTTACTAATTTCCATATCAATAACCATCGGCCTGGTATCGGTAAAAGCCACTGAGTTAGCGGCCCAGGGGGTTAATACCCGGCTTGATATCAGCATCGGGAACGAAGACCTTTCTTCAGTTATAAAAAAACTGGAGCAAAAGGCCAACGTTGCTTTTGCCTATGACGAGTTGTTTTTAAAACTCGCTAATAAACACGTCAATGCGGCAAATTATCAGAACGAAAGCCTGAAAAACATCCTTACTGCATTGCTAAAAGGGCAGGAGATAGGCTTTAAAGAACAAGCCGGTAATATTATATTATACAGGCAGCTCTCAGGGCGCGTAAGCGGCAGGGTAACAGATGAAAACGGGCAGCCCTTGCCCGGTGCATCGGTAAGTGTTGTTGGCGCCTCGTTGGGAATGATGACCGATGCCGACGGCAGGTATAATATCAGCCTGCCCGAAGGTACTTATACCGTGGCTGCTTCATTTGTGGGTTACACCCGTGTTGAATCTGCTAATATTACAGTCAATGGTAATCAAACAACTACTTTAAATATCCGCCTTGTGGCCGGTAGCCAGTTAAAAGAAGTTACTGTAAGTTATGGAAAACAGCGTGCAAGGGAAGTTACGGGTTCGCTTACCCAGGTTGATGCAGCTCCGCTTCAGGATATGCCTGTAATGCAGTTTGCTCAGCAATTGCAAGGTAAGGCGGCCGGTGTCCAGGTTGCGCAAAGCAGCGGACAACCGGGCCGTGGCGTAGAATTCAGGATTAGGGGTGCGGCTTCTTTTTATGCCAGCAACCAGCCTTTGGTAGTAATTGATGGAATCCCTGTTACAGGCAGCATCAATAACATGAATCCTGCCGAGATCGAAAGCTTCAGTATTTTAAAAGATGCTTCGGCTACAGCGCTTTATGGCTCACGGGCAGCAAATGGCGTGATACTGATCACTACAAAACATGCTAAACCGGGGGATGCTCAAATTGAATTTAATGCTAATTATGGTGTGCAGAAAATACCGGGCGAGCGTGTTCCAAAAATGATGGATGCCCGTGGCTTTGCCCAGTACATGAATGAAAAATTTGCCGATAGCCGTCAGTACGAACCTGGCTATACAACAGCTACCCCAGCCGATTATTTGAACCCGGAGCAATATGGCGAAGGTACTAACTGGTATAAACTGCTTACCCGTACTGCTCCGATTCAAAGTTATGACATCACCATCCGCGGCGCGCGCGAAAAATCAAGTTCGACAGTTATGGCTGGTTACCAGGAGCAGCAGGGCGTACTGATTAATACCGGCACCAAATTGTTTTCATTGCGTATAAATCAGGACCTTTCATTAAGCAACAATAAATTAAAAATAGGCTTTAATCTTGCGCCAAGCTATCGCCTTGATCATAACAACCGTTTAGGTACTGATGGGGTTGGCGGTTTGTTTGAAAGGATTTTTGAAGCCAGTCCGTTAAAGTCGCCTTATAATGCAGATGGCAGTTACAACCGTGATACTTATTCACCGGGTATGGTAGCTTATATTAACCCGCTGGCCCAGTTCAACCTTACTAACGATGATTATAAAACTACACGCATCCTGGCCAATGGCTATTTAAACTACGAGTTTTTAACCGGCCTTAGTATCAAAACTAATATTGCTGTAGATAAAGGCGGTGAAACGCGGCAGTATTTTCAGTCGGGTGTGGTTACTTCAACGGTGGGCCAGGCCACCGGAACCAGCAGTTCGGTAGATAATGGATCATATACAGCGGAGGCGAACCTCGTTTACCGTAAATCTTTTGGAAATCATAATATCGAAGCGCTGGCAGGATATTCTGCTCAAAAATATAGCGGTACTAATAATACCTTAACCGGTTTAGGTTATCCAAGTGATGATATTCCCTATTTAAATGCGGCGACCAGTTTATCTGCAGGTGGGAGTTCATATAATGCCTATTCGTTATTGTCAAGCATCGCACGTATTAACTACAACTACAAAGGCAGGTACTTGTTACAAGGCGCAATTCGTCGTGACGGTTCATCCCGCTTTGGCTCAAACCAGAGTTACGGTAATTTCCCATCAATATCTGCCGGTTGGGTAGTAAGCGATGAAAAGTTCATGGATCATTTCAGCTTTCTTAACCTGATGAAGATCCGTGCAAGCTATGGCGTAACCGGTAATAATTTCTTCCCTGGTTATTATGATGGACAGGCAACCATCGGAAAATATTATTATGAATTTGGTGGCGCATCTGTGGCCGGGCAAACTATTAACCGATTGGCTAACAGTGATCTTCGCTGGGAACGCAATAAACAATTTGACCTCGGCTTGGATCTGTCGCTGTTCAATAACCGGTTGAACTTTACTTACGATTACTACCACAAAATATCCGACGGG
Source organism: Mucilaginibacter sp. Mucisp73 (assembly GCF_059491465.1). Lineage (NCBI taxonomy): Bacteria > Pseudomonadati > Bacteroidota > Sphingobacteriia > Sphingobacteriales > Sphingobacteriaceae > Mucilaginibacter > Mucilaginibacter sp. Mucisp73. The sequence continues at coordinate 2,790,627 of NZ_CP168507.1, forward strand.
CTTATCATGCAGCGCCCTATACCTAAGGCATCAGGTTTCACAAGTATCCTGGATAACGTTGGTGCTATTGAGTTGTGGGGACATGAGTTCACGGTTAATTCAACCAACCTTGCCGGGAAATTGAAATGGACAACTAATTTAAATATTTCGTTCGACCGCAACCTGATCAAAAATCTTGTTTCTCCGGGCTATATCCGCCGTAACAATACCGTATCGTCAGATTATTACCGCCAGCAGGAGGGACATCACCTCGGCGAGTTTTATGGCTTCGTGTTTTTAGGCTTATATAAAGACGCCAATGATCTGGCTAATTCGGCCAAATATGGCAGTGCCTCGGATGTTGGTACCATCAAGGTTAAGGATATTAATGGAGATGGCGTTATTGATGATGTAAATGACCGTACCTTTATCGGCGATCCTACGCCAACTTTTACCGGCGGCCTTACCAATAATTTTGTTTATAAGAACTGGGACCTGAACATCCACATGGCTTTTTCAGTTGGTGGCAAAATATTAAATGCGGCTAAATGGGCTTATCAAACCAATCTCGATGGTTCACGTGTGATGCTTGCCGCTGCTGCCGACCGCTGGAGATCGCCGGAAAACCCTGGCTCGGGCGTTTATCCACGTACAAAAACCGGAACTACAGCAATGGGAAGGCAAGTTAACTCGCAATGGGTTGAGGACGGCTCATACCTAACTGCAAAGAATATTTCGCTGGGATACCGGTTTAATTTGGGCGAAAAGTTTTTGATGCGCAGCTTAAGGGTTTATACCTCTGTTCAGCAAGCTTTTGTGCTTACCAAATATTCGGGTATGAACCCGGAGATCAACTTCGCCGGGCTTGATCCTACGCTGGGTATTGGCGTAGACGAAAATGCTTACCCAATCCCACGCACCTTTTCATTTGGTGTTTCAGCAACTTTTAAATAATCTCCCAAAGACCATTGTATGAAAAAGACATATATCATCCTTGCATTAACAGCGCTTACCGCTGCTTCGTGTAAAAAAGACTTTATCGACCTTACACCAAAGGACTCCTATACCGATGCTACATTTTATAAAACTGTTGATCAGTTTAAACAGGCCAACATCGCCGCCTACGCACCGCTGCGTGACGTTTTGGTAAACGATTACTTTACTTCAGAAATGCGCTCGGACAATACCATTTACCAGCCTTATCCCAGCAATCGCGGTACTGCATATTTATATCGCGAAAGCATTTCAAACTTCACAAATACATCTACTAACGATTACGTGAACGCTGTTTGGCAGCATTGCTATACCGGCATCTCCCGCACCAATATTGTTATTGAGCGATTAAAAACAACAGATTTTGATGCAGCAGTTAAGGCGCCCATTGATGGGCAAGCCAAATTTTTAAGGGCTTTTTATTACTTTAAACTGGTTAGGTTATTTGGTGGCGTGCCTTTATTTTTAAAGGAAGTGACCAAGGCCGAAGATGCCTTTTTACCACGTTCAGCATCTGACGCGATATATAATCAAATTATTGCCGATGCTAAGGATGCCATCAGTGAGTTGAGTGCACCGGCGAAATTCCCTCAAACAGGAGAAGCCACCAAAGGATCGGCAACGATGCTCCTGGCCGAGGTTTACACTACTCAAAAGAAATGGGCAGATGCTGAAACCTTACTAACTACGCTTTCGGGCATGGGTTACGGATTAAACGCTAATTACGCAGATGCCTTTACACCCGGAAATAAAAACAGCAAAGAATCACTATTTGACATCCAGTTTTTGGAAGGGACAGTTTTAGGCACTACGCCAAACCCGCTGCCTTTTCTTTTTTTACCGAGGAGTACAAATACCTCAATCATCACTGGGATTAATATCAACAACAGCTCAACCGGTGGCTGGAATACCCCTACACGAGATTTGATCAACGCTTATGAGCCAAACGATAAGCGCCTTGATGCTTCTATCGGGATTGTTGAAGGTACTTATAATGCCAGCGACCTGTTTGTTTATTCGGCTAATAAAAGTGTTATTGGTTATACCCCGGCGGCAGGAAAAATAGGCGTACCTTATATTAAAAAATACGAGCACCCGCCACTCATTGCGGTTACCGGCTCAAGTGATAACTTCCCTGTTTACCGTTATTCAGATGCATTGCTGCTTTTGGCTGAAGCACAAAATGAGCAGGGTAAATCACCTTTAACAGCATTAAATGCCGTAAGGTCAAGGGCTGGGTTACCCGCAACAACCACTGCCGACCAGGCATCTTTGCGCACTATCATAGCACATGAACGCCGGGTCGAGCTGGCCTTCGAAAACCACCGCTGGAACGATCTTGTACGCACCGGCAAAGCTGTTGACGTGATGAACGCTTTTGGCGCTGTGTTGAAAACGCAGGTAAATTACCTTATGCCTGATACCTATAACGTTACAGTCAATAAATTGCTTTATCCTATCCCACAGCCCGAAATTGATTTAAATCCGGGTCAAATGACTCAAAATCCGGGCTATTGATCCATTAAAACTTATCATCCCTGCTTTTCAGATTGCTGAAGGCAGGGATCAAGTTTAACCCTTCAAACAAAAAATTATGTTACTGAAATACAGAAATGCATTATCGGCGGGGCTTTGTTTTGGCTTATTGTCGCTGAATTATAATGCGCAAGCAAAAGAGAGAGTGCCTTCAATTGATACCGTTTTAAACACTCCCAGGCCCGCGGCAACGGTTAAACCGGGTGATTTTTCAATCGCTGTAATTCCCGATTCGCAGTACTACCTGGCGCAGGCGCAACTGGGCGGAACTTTTGATATGTTCAAAGCACAAATTGACTGGATCCGGAAGAACCAGGGTAAAGAAAACATAGCCTATGTAGCACACATGGGTGATATTACCGAACATGGTGATAACCCGGTAACAGCGAGAAGCGAGTGGTATGTTGCCAAAACAGCGCTTTATGGCCTGGAAAATCCGGTTAGTATTCCTTACGGTTTGGCTGTTGGTAATCATGACCAATTCCCGTCACAGCACCCGGTTACTGGCACTACTAATGGATATAATCAATATTTTGGTGTAAAACACTTTGAGGGACGTTCATATTATGGCGGTCATTACAGTAATAATAACGATAGCCATTATGACTTGTTTACTGCAGGCGGCATTGATTTTATCGTGTTGTTCCTCGAATTTGATGCTTTTAATGAAGATCAGGCAGGCTTGTATGGCTGGGCCAACCAAATTTTAAGCAAATATGCTTCCCGCAAGGCAATTGTGGTAAGTCACTCCATTTTACATTTTAACCCGGTAGCGGGCTCCAATACGCCGCAAGCTCCATTTAACGCGCAGGGCAAGGCTATTTATGAAAGCCTTAAAAACAATCCCAATCTGTTTATGATGCTTTGCGGGCACGTTGGTGATAATGGGGAGGGTTATCGTACAGAAGTTTTTAACGGCCACACAATTAAGGCTTTCCTTAACGATTATCAAAGCAGGCCAAACGGCGGCAATGGGTTGATGCGTTTGTATAAATTTTCAGTTAAGCGCAACGAGTTGTCAGTCAAAACATTTTCTCCTTATGCCAAAACAAGTGAAACGGACGCCGATAGCCAGTTTACGGTTTCTTTATTTGATACACCTGTAAAATAATAGCTATGAAGATTTTTCTTAAAGCGCCGGCAACCATTGCCCCGTAGTTTCCACTCCATAACGATTGGCAAAGATTACGAAACCAACTATCCTGAAAAGGTGGTTGGTTTCGTGTTTGTGCGATTATGGATTATTCTTTATTCATTTTTTCAAGCAGTGCCAGGATCTTGTCGAGCTTGTCTACTTCAATGGCGTTTAAGCGCAGTTGTAATTCTTCAATTTCTTTTTTTGCTTCCACATTGGTTCGGAAGTCTTCATTGGCCTGGGCGCGGTCACGTTCATTTTGGCGGTTCTGTGCCATCATGATAATCGGGGCTGCATATGCTGCCTGGGTTGAAAACAACAAGTTTAATAAAATGTATGGGTAGGGATCCCAATGACCAATAAAGGCCACTACGTTTAGCGCCATCCACAATGCAACAATTAAGGTTTGAATGATGATGAACCGCCATGAACCCATGCCGGCCGCTACAGAGTCGGCCAATCGCTGCCCAAAGTTCATGGAATCGATATGTCTTTGATACCAGTTTTTTTTATTGTTTGACATTTTTTAAGAATTAAGCTTTAGGTAATAAATATATAAATTTAATTGCCATGGCTGCTTTTATTGGGCTGAACTCCTTAAGCTATGAGCAAGAAAATTCATTTTGATTCGAACACTGCGTTAATTAAATATTTCTACCCATAATCTTCAAATCTCTGTAACTTTAAGATACATGTCACTATGTTATATAGCTTTGAACATACCTCAGCACCTCAGTATTGGCTCACTCGTTTTGTGATCCTTCGTTTGCTGGGTGCGGTTTACGCGGTGGCGTTCCTTGTGGCTATAACCCAGGTGCTGCCATTAATCGGCTCAAATGGCTTATTACCGGTTGATCATTATTTGCATCAGGTAAGTATAGCACTGGGTTCAAAAGGAGCAGGGTTTATGCGGCTGCCTTCAGTGTTTTGGTTTTGGCATTCAGATCAGGCATTACTGCTTGTTTCATGGACAGGTTTAATTTTATCCCTGATTGTTGTAGCCGGTTATGCCAACGGGCTTTCAATGGGGGTATTGTGGGTATTGTATCTATCATTGGTACATGTTGGACAGGAGTGGTACGGTTATGGCTGGGAAATCCAACTTACAGAAACCGGTTTTCTTGCTATATTTTTATGCCCTTTGTTGGATATGCGGCCTTTTCCCAAACGTCCGCCGCCTTTGCTGGTTATCATCCTGTTTCGCTGGCTCATCTTCCGGATCATGTTTGGCGCGGGGATGATCAAATATCGTGGCGATGCTGTGTGGCGTAATGGCACAGCATTGTATTATTATTTTGAAACCCAGCCAATACCGGGACCATTTAGCCGCTGGTTTCACTTTCTGCCACATTCGTTATTGCAGCTTGGTGTTTGGTTCAATTGGCTGGCCGAACTATTGGCACCCTGGTTTGTTTTTGGCCCGCGGATATTCAGGCACATCGCAGGTACCGTTATCATTCTGTTCCAATTTGCAATCATCCTGAGCGGGAACCTCTCTTTTTTGAATTGGCTTACCATTGTGCCTGCGCTGGCTTGCCTTGATGATGGTTTTTGGGCTAAACTTTTGCCGGGCGTACTTGTACGCAAAGCTGCGAAGGCCGAAGAGCAAGCTGAAGTTTCGCAGCCTATGCAGTACACCGCACTGATAGTAACTTGTATAGTAGGATTGCTAAGCTTCCAGCCGGCATTTAACCTCCTGTCGCCCAAACAAATTATGAATACCTCATTTGACCCTCTGGAGCTTGTAAATACCTATGGTGCATTCGGCAGCGTGGGACAGGAACGTTTTAATGTAGTTTTTGAAGGAACAAGAGACCTCAATCCCGATAGTGCAAACTGGAAAGCTTATCCTTATAAAGGGCTGCCGGTAGCACCTGACCAGTCTCCCCGCCAGGTGGCGCCGTACCAATTAAGACTGGACTGGCAGATGTGGTTTGCCGCAATGTCCACAGCCGATCAGTACCCCTGGACATATCATCTGGCCTGGAAACTATTGCATAATGACCCGGGGGTAGTTGGTTTATTTGCTGGAAATCCCTTCCCGGGAAAACCACCGCGTTATATTCGTGCAGTTATTTACCGTTACCGCTTTGCCCGTCCCGCACCTGGTGCCGTCCCTTACTGGGAGCGGGAAAAGTTAGGATTATGGTTACCCATGCTTTCCGTGCAAAACCCGCAATTTGTTGCTTATCTGAAAGGCCAGGGCTGGCTATAAGCTATGGTTAGTCAGGCTCCATTTCAATTGAAATCAACCACCTGCATCAATAACTGTTTTTAAATTTTATTTTCGCAAAAATATTTCCTTAATGAAAGAACAACTGTCTGATCTACTTACGGCCCTAAAAGAGGGTGCGGTTACATTTAATGAAGTTATCGAATTTATTAATAATTATTACGAGCATCAGCCAACTGCATTTAAAAATGGCAATGTTTATAACGAAGCAGCACAGAACCAGGGCAGCGCCAGGGTTTTTGCTTTTGCTCAACTCAATAATCTAAGTGAGCCTGATACGCTTTATTTATTTGCGGAGCATTACAGGGCCGTCCTTGCAAATCCAGATGGTACAGATCATCAGAATATCCGACAGTTTATGGCCTATGGCTGGCCGGGAATCAGGTTTGAAAGGGATGGACTTGTATTGAAGTCAGGACAGGTCTGAAAGAGGCCGTAAGATTCCGTTATCACTATATTTAGCAATAATTTACGATATATCATATAATTGTTGGTTGACCGGTACAGAGCGTGTTATTAATTGTATTCTAAACAATCATTTATTCACTTACTTATTGATTATTTGAATAATAGATTGTTACTTTATGATTCCAATTATAATATTGCTTTGTTTAACAATTTGGGCTCATCCGATACAGGTGACGAAATATCAAATTCGCTGCACCAGCGTCTGTCATCGGGCGATGAGCTTGCTTTTAAATTATTCTTCCAAAAAAACCAACCCCGGCTTTTCGCCTATATTTATAAAGTTGTCAAGTCTCGCGAAATTGCAGAAGAATTGGTGCTTGATATTTTTGTAAAGATCTGGTCGGCTAAAGAGATCTTAAGTGAAGTAGAAAATGTTGATGCTTTTCTTTACCGGATGGCTGTAAATAAATCACTCGACTTTTTACGTAAGGCCGCCCGCGAAAAAAAAATACAGCAGCTCCTTAACCAACACATGCTGTATGAGCAGGCAACTGCAGCCTCAAATCATGATTTTAAAGAATATAACCAGCATGTGATACATTGTTTGCAAATGCTTACTCAGCAGCAACAATTGATACTCAATTTAAGCCGGGAAGAAGGGCTTACGCATGAGCAAATTGCTGACAAGCTAAACTTGTCAAAAAACACGGTAAAAAATCACATTGTTACTGCTTTAAAAAAAATGCGCGAGTTTATAAAACACGGTCAACTATCCATCCTGCTTACAATCTCGTTTTTTTTTATTTTTTTTCAAATCTGATTAGTCCTCTCTTCTCTTTTTATCGTCATGTATATGAATTGGTTTTAAACCAGCCAAGTGAAGCATGTCAACAGCCTCTGTTTTTCGCATAAAATACTTATTTCAAAAATACCTGGACAACTCGTGTACTACAGAAGAGTTTAACGAACTTTTTGAACTGATGGCCAAAGAGGAGAACCTGTCAGAAATTGAAGGTTTATTGGAGAAACTATGGGCCGATACTGAAATGAAACCTGATACTGACGCAGAAGTCGGCCATCAGGAGGTTTTATATAATAAGTTGCTTGAGATTGTAAAAAAGGAAAAAAACGTTTACTCATTTCAAAAAAGAAGCTCCAAAACAATTATCCGTTCGGTTGCCGCTACCGTTGCATTGTTAGTATGCGCAGGCCTGTACTTTTTACAAAAAAGGCCTAAACCAATGCCCATGCAGACCCGGGTAACACCATCAAACCCCGTCCGCCATGTGCAGGCGATCAGGCTGGCCGACGGAAGCGTGGTGACATTAAATAAGAACAGTCATTTAGATTACCCGGCAAAATTCACCGGGAAAACCCGCGAGGTATATTTAACCGGCGAAGCCTATTTCGATGTAAGACATGATCCGCTTCACCCTTTCCTGGTGCATACAGGGCAAATTACAACCCGCGTGTTAGGTACGGCATTTAATATTAAATCGGAAGGCAGTTTGATCCAGGTAACGGTAACCCGTGGAAAAGTTAAAGTATCAACCCCTAAAAAAACTTTAGGCATTTTATTGCCCAATCATCAGATAAGTTATAACGAAGTCAATAATCAATCTTCCATAGATATATTGAATGCCAAAACAACGGTACTTTGGAAAGAGACCGATTTGGTGATGGATCATATGACATTGAAAGAAGCCGCGGCCGTTTTAACAGAAAGATATGGTGTAAAAGTTATCCTTGATAGCGAAAAGATAGGGAGCTGTCGTTTTAGCGCCACCTTCTTAAATACTACTGGGTTGGAACAGGTTGTCAAAGTATTATCGCACCTGAATAATTTGAGCTATAAATGGAATAAGGAGGGTGATGTTACGCTATCTGGTTCCGGCTGTGAATAATAACCAATTTTTTACCTCTTAAATAAAAAACCTATGAAACATTGATACTTTAAACCTTCCAGATTAAAAAAGCCCCGTTGCTTACGACTTCTCACATCATTCGGCGACAGGGCAAGTATTTAACCAATTATTATTAACCGATTAAAACCAATGCAAGTTATGAAAAAAACTCTTGCGTTTAAGCAATGGTGCACATTATCCGGTGCCTCTGCACGCCAATTTTTAAACACATTCCGAAAAGTTATGCGATTCAGTTTTATGATCCTGCTGGTATTACTGGTCTCCGGCCAATTGCTTTTAGCTTCCTCAAGCAAGGGTCAATCGCTGGATAAGATCAATGTCAGGCTGGAAGTGGGTAACGAAACGATAAAATCGGTAATCAAAAAAATTGAAAAGCAAACCAATTTGCGGTTTGCATACAAAGACAATGTCCTGTCACCAAACACCCGCGTTACCCTTTCTTCCCTCGACAAATCGGTAAAGGATATCCTTGACGAGCTCTTTGCCAACCGGGGAATTGGGTACAGCCAGATAGACAACAATATTATTTTGTTTAATACCACAACTGCAGGGCCTGCTGCGAGCAACAATGGGCAAATTGAAACAATAATCATAAATGGCAAAGTAACCGACGAAAAAGGGGAACCCCTGCCTGGTGTATCGGTAAGGATAAAAGACACTGATATCGGTGTAGCAACTAATGTTTCAGGCGATTTTACCATTACTGTTCCCAATGCCAATACCGTATTGGTATTTACTTTTTTAGGATTCAGGCCGTTAGAACAGAGTGTTAATGGCAAAACCTTTTTAAAGGTGGCTTTAGTTCCTTTAAGCAAATCGCTCGAAGAGGTGATTATTGTGGGTTATGGTGCGGTAAAAAAGAGGGATCTTACCGGTTCGGTTGTTTCTGTTAAGGGTGATGAGATCACCAAAGTTGCGGCATCAAATCCTATGGAAGCGCTTCAGGGAAAGGTTTCGGGTGTAGATATCGTGCGTACAAGCGGTGCTGCAGGTGCAAATGTAAGCGTAACTGTTCGTGGTAACCGGTCTCTATCTGCAGGTAACGGCCCGCTTTATATAGTCGACGGAATCCAGTACAGCAATTATGAAGATATCAATCAAAACGACATTGCATCAATGGAGTTTTTAAAGGATGCTTCATCAACCGCTATTTATGGTTCGCGCGGAGCAAACGGTGTCATTATAATTACAACAAAAAGAGGCAGCAGCGGGCAACCGAAAGTAGCCGCGGGTTCATATTATGGAATTTCGGATGTTGCAGGCTATCCGGTACCCATGACAGGGTCGCAATATGCAAACCTGAAACGTGAAAGCTTCAGAACTATCGGAACATGGAATTCCCCTGCCGACGATCCGAAAGTTTTTACTAGTGCAGGCGATCTGGCTGCGGTTCAAAGCGGCCTGTCATATTACTGGCCGGGGTTTTTACTGCATAAGGGCTCCCAACAGGATTACAACGCCAGCGTTTCCGGTGGTAGTGAAAAAACAAAAGCTTACTTTTCTTTTGATTATTTTAAGGAAAAAGGGTTATACGCTAATGATTACTCAAACAGGTATACCCTGCGGTTAAATATAGATCACCAGTTATTCAAAGCTTTTAAAGTGGGGCTGCAAAGTCAGCTTGCTTATTACGATCAAAACCTTCGAAACGATGGGGTATTATCCGTAGCCAATAAAATTATTCCCTATTTTAATCCGTACAATGCAGATGGTAGTATAGCTAAATTTCCGGGTAACGGTAATCAGGCCAATCCTCTTTTTGATGATGATGCATCCCAGTTTGTAAATAAAAACAAGATTACCCATTTGCTCTCAACCGCCTATGCAGAATGGAAGCCAATAAATGGCTTAACCATACGGTCAAATTTAGGTATCACACTGTCTGGTTCACGAAACGGCCATTTTGAAAGTGCCAATACTATAAACCGTGCCTTATCTTCAGGGTCATTATCGTCAGTAACCAATTCAAACGAAACTAATTTGCTTTGGGAAAATATTATCACCTGGCAAAAAACAATAGCAAGGCATAGCGTAGTTGTAACGGGTGTTACCAGTTATCAATCAAATGTTATGGACCAATCTGCAGCACAAGGCACCGGACAACTAATACCCGACCAATCTTTCTACGCGCTGCAAAACAATCCGTCTAACTTAAAAATATCAAGTAATTACGTTGGGCAACATTTAACTTCAGGAGCATTACGTTTAAATTATGCATTTAAAGACAGGTATTTACTAACCGTCACCGGGCGTGCTGATGGTTCATCCGTATTGTCGTCGGGAAATAAGTGGGCATTCTTCCCTTCGGCGGCCGCGGCCTGGCGTATGGTTGATGAGGGATTTATGAAAACCCAAAACGTGTTTTCTGAGTTGAAATTACGTTTAAGCTATGGGGTTGCCGGCAATGCTGCTGTAAGCGCATACCAAACCCAAAGTAAGGCAGTGCTTATTCCATTTTCATGGAACGATATAACTGCGTTAGCGTATGGCCTTGACCCCAATATCGGAAACCCTCAATTAAAGTGGGAGTTAACAGGAACCTTAAACGCTGGTATAGATTTCGGAATTTATAAAGACAGGGTTTCGGGCACTATAGATTATTATGATTCGCACACAAGGGATTTGTTATTGCCACAGCAATTACCTGCCTCAACAGGAGCGCTAAGAACATTGGCCAATGTTGGCAAAAGTCGTAATACAGGTATTGAGATTGCACTGAAAACCATTAACATCCAGTCAGAAAGCTTTACATGGACATCCAATATCACCTATACACGCAATAAGGAGCGCATCACGTATTTACCAAATGGTGTGAACGACCTTGCCAATGGCTGGTTTATAGGCTACCCGGTTGTATCTTTTTACGATTATCAAAAAACAGGGATCTGGCAAACATCTGAAGCTGCCCAGGCTGCAACTTATGGGTACAAGCCAGGTGATATTAAGGTTGCTGATTTAGATAATGACGGAAAGTTTACCACAACATTTGACCGTAAAATACTTGGCTCAGCTGTCCCAAGGTATAGCTTTGGTTTTAGCAACGATTTTAAATATAAGGGCTTCGATTTAAATGTGCAGGTATTTGGACGTATCGGGCAGATGTTCGTATCTCAATACGCGTTGAAGTATGAGCCCAATGGAATTGAAAATGGCGCCAATGTAGACTATTGGACGCCGGAAAACCCAACAAACGCCTACCCAAGGCCAAGTGCCAATATCACAAAAGCATCCGAGCCATTTGCTTCAACCTTGGGCTACAAAGATGGTTCGTATGTTAAAATAAGGAACGCAACGCTTGGGTTTACCTTTCCTGCAAGTGTAACTAAACCCATCCACGTATCTAATTTGAGGATCTATGTGAGCGCCAAAAACTTTGCGACCTTCTCAAAGATAAAAGATTACGATCCTGAAGGCGGCGGTTCATTTGACAGGCCACTTACTAAATTGTTCCTGGCCGGTTTAAATCTTTCCTTTTAACCAATACTAATATCTAAAAAACATATTATGAAAAATTTACTAAAAAGTTGGGCGCTGCTGCTTATAGCCATTGCCACTTTATTTAGTGCCTGCAGCAAAAAGCTCGAAGAATATAACCCCAGTAATTTAACCGCTACAACAGTTTATACCAAAGCGGTAGGTTTTGAAACATTGGTTAATGCGGCCTATACCTATACCCGGTTTTGGTATGGGAAGGAAGAAGGGTATCTGGCCTCCGAAATGGGAACGGATATCTGGACGAGCGGTACCGGCGACCCATACCCAATGTTTACTCAATATATTAATTTACAAGGCACTGCAGACCCGCTGCCTTTATTGTGGAACAACTTGTATGCCGGTGTAAATTTATGCAATACGGGTATAGCCCAGATTGCTGCTGTTACAGATTATACGGCAGCCCAAAAATTGAACCGCGAAGCCGAGCTGCGTTTTTTAAGAGCATTTTATTACTGGCATATTGTTGAAACCTGGGGTGGTGTAAACTTTACCACCAAACCAACCGCAGGCGCCAATACAGAAGCTAATAAAACACCCGTAGAGACTTTTTACAAGCAGATATTTGAAGATCTTACATTTGCAGTAGCTAACCTGACTCTAACCACCACCGATTACGGACGGGCAACAGTGCCGGTAGCTAAAGCCTTTTTAGCGCGGATGTACTTAACCCGGGGTATGAATGCCGAGGCATTTAACATGGCCGATGATGTGATTAAAAACTATAGCTATGTATTGCAGCCTAAATATGCTGATCTGTGGAATATGGGGAACCTGAAAAATAAGGAAGTGATTTGGGCCATTGATTATTCAACCAACCTGGCTAATAACGATCTTACCTCGGCAACATATCCAAACGGGCACTATCGCGGTTCAAACAACGGGCACTTACTATACCTGATGGTTTATGACCAGGTAAATTCAAGCCTGCTCGTCCGTGATATTCCAAACGGAAGGCCGTTTAACAGGTATATGCCCACTTTGGCTTATCTAAACATGTTTGATCAGCAAAATGATTCACGCTATGCCGGCTCTTTTCAGAGTGTTTGGTATGCTAACAAAGCAGGTACTTATAATGGTAATGCTGTTAAAGTTGGCGATACGGTTTGTTATACCCCTAATGCAACTATACCTGCAGCCTCGCAGAGCAGTAAATACGTTACTTATGACCTGTCCAAGGTATATAAATCAAATGGGGTACCTATTCAGCGTAAGTTTTATGTTTCTTTATCAAAATTTAAAGATTCAACACGTGCAAGTGTGGCTGAGGCCCAAAGTGCCCGCGATGTCTTTGTGATCAGGCTGGCCGAGATGTACCTGATTGCTGCCGAAGCAAAATTAAACCTGGGCGACCCGGGAACCGCGGCAACTTATATTAACGTACTCAGGACAAGGGCGGCAAAACCGGGTCATACAGCAGAAATGCAGATCACTCCCGCACAGGTTACGCTCGATTTTATTTTGGACGAAAGAGCACGTGAGTTGGGCGGCGAACAGTTACGCTGGTTTGATTTGAAGCGGACGGGTAAATTGGCAAGCCGGATCCAGGCTATGAACCCGGACGCGGCAGCCAATTTCAAGCCATATGAATTGGTACGCCCCATACCTCAGGGACAAATTGATGCCGTAACCAATAAAGATGTATTTAAACAAAACCCGGGCTATAATTAATTTGAAACGGTAAAAGGGATCTGATAATTGATCCCTTTTTATAATTTTTGAGCCTGCTATAAGTATGCGACCGGAGAGAAAAAATTTTGCAAAAAAACAATATATGATGTACAGGAGCGGTAATATAAAAATTAAAGGCTTATTATTTATCTGCCTTTTAATGAGTGCGGTGTTGTTGATGTCTTTTCTGATTACTCCCGGCCATACCACCGTATACCTGGCGGGTGATTCAACAATGGCCAATAAGCAGCCAAAGGCATTTCCTGAGACAGGTTGGGGGATGCCTTTCAGCGCTTTTTTTGATAGTACGGTAGTTGTTGACAACCGTGCGCAGAATGGCCGAAGCACCAAAACGTTTATTAGTGAAGGCTTATGGAGTTCTATTATCGGCAGTTTAAAGGAAGGCGATTATGTATTTATACAATTTGGCCATAATGATGAAGTGCCTACTAAAAAGAGCTATATCAATGAGCAGGGGTTCGGGGATAACTTAGCAAGGTTCATCCGCGAAACCAGGGAAAAAAAAGCAAACCCGGTATTGCTGACACCAGCAGCGCGAAGAAAGTTTGATACAACAGGAACCATAGTTGGCACACATGAAGTGTATTCGGCCATAGTGCGTAAACTGGCAGCAGAACAAAAGGTCCCGCTGATTGACCTGGACAGGGAAAGCCAGGCTTTATTGCAAAAACTCGGACCCGAGGGATCAAAAAAGTTGTTTAATTACCTTACTCCGGGAGAGAGTATTAACTATCCGGAAGGCCGGGCTGATGATACGCACTTTAGTGAGTTGGGAGCCCTGAAAATGGCCGAAATAGTTTTAGCAGGCATCCGGTCGTTAAAGCTTGGACTTACCCCGCATATCGCGCATTCAAATGTTAAACCTTTATATGAAAAATAAATTACTGTTCGTTACGCTATTAATTATAAACGGACAGGTTCTTGCGCAGCAAAAAAAAGGACTATCCGTAACTGGTGCCAATTATATCTCTAAAGTATGGGTGGCAGATCAGGGTAATGGCACCTATAAAAATCCGGTGATAAATGCCGATTATTCCGATCCTGACGCTATTCGCGTTGGCGATGATTTCTATCTTGTATCTTCAAGCTTTGAAGCAATTCCAGGTTTGCCTGTTTTGCATTCAAAAGATCTGGTTAACTGGAGCATCTTAGGTTACGCGTTATTGAAGCAGCCTCCCTTTGATCATTTTGACGTACCGCGGCACGGCGATGGGGTTTGGGCCCCCGCCATCCGCTATTACCATAACGAATTTTATATTTATTATCCTGACCCTGATTTTGGCATTTACGTGGTAAAAGCTAAAAACCCTGCCGGTCCCTGGAGCAAACCCGTTATGGTAATGGAAGGTAAAGGTATAATAGATCCCTGCCCGCTGCTGGATAGCGACGGCAGCATGTACCTTGTGCACGGCTTTGCAGGCAGCCGGGCAGGTATAAAAAGCGTAATCGCTGTAAACAAATTAAATAATGACGGAACCAGGGTAGTTGACGATGGCGTGATTGTTTATGACGGACATGAAATGGACCCTACCATAGAAGGCCCGAAGTTTTATAAGCGTAACGGGTTTTACTACATTTTTGCTCCGGCAGGGGGCGTCCCCACAGGCTGGCAACTGGCGCTGCGTTCAAAAAATATCTATGGGCCATATGAGCGGCGGGTGGTAATGGATCAGGGGAAAAGTAGCATCAATGGCCCGCATCAGGGTGCATGGGTGGATACACCAACCGGAGAAGACTGGTTTCTGCACTTTCAGGATAAGGGCGTTTATGGGCGCGTAGTGCATTTACAACCAATGATCTGGAAGGATAACTGGCCTGTTATTGGTGTGGATAAGGATGGTGATGGCAAAGGCGAACCGGTATTAACGTATAAAAAGCCCAATGTTGGTAAAATCTTTCCGGTGAGCACTCCGCAGGAAAGTGACGAATTTAATACCATGTCTCCGGGCTTACAATGGCAATGGATGGCTAACGCGAAGCCCGTATGGATGTTTATGAACACCAATAAAGGCGCTTTGAGGCTTTATAGTTATCAACCCCCAAATGATGCCGCTAACCTGTGGTTTACGCCAAATGTGCTATTACAAAAGTTTCCGGCTGATGAATTTATGGCTACTGCCAAAATCACCTTTACGCCTAACTTAAAGCTGGAGGGTGAAAAAACGGGACTTACCATTATGGGTTTCAGCTATGCTAATATCGCCATGCAAAGTAAAAAAGATGGCATATACCTGGTATTTACTACTTGTACGGAAGCAGATAAGGGCAAAAAGGAGCTGGAGGAAGTGATTACGAAGCTATCGTCACCAACTGTTTACCTGCGTGTTAAAGTAACGAAGAATGCCGTATGTAACTTCAGCTACAGCACCGATGGAATAGATTATAAAAGTACCGGCAGGCCATTTACGGCCGAGGCAGGCCGTTGGATTGGGGCCAAGATTGGCTTGTTTTGTACACGTACAAGCCAGGTCAATGATTCGGGTTATGCTGATGTAGATTGGTTTAGGGTAACGCCTAATAATTAATACGATGTGTGAGCATATATTGGAACCGGTATCCATCAATTGTAAATCAACAATAAATAAAAATAAACGAAGATGATCCGGTTAGTTTATCATCAACAAAATGAATTCGTATGAGAAGTGATCAGCTTATAAAAAGGTGCCTGCTTATTATTGCCATCCTTGCACAGTGTTCATTGATGTTACAGGCTCAAAACAAGCAGCCTTATTCGCAGCGCATGACACAAACGGTTATGACTATCTGGAAAGATAGCCTGACAACCGGCGACAAGTGGACTTATGACCAGGGAGTGATTTTGAAAGGCATAGAAGGCGTGTGGCAACAAACAGGCGACAAAAGATACTTCACCTATATACAGCAATGTATGGACAGATATGTTATGCCCGACGGCAATATCCGCACCTATAGGCAAGCTGATTACAATATAGATAACGTATTGTGCGGCCGTAATTTGTTGACGTTATATAAAGTGCTGGGTGCCAAAAAATACTATAAAGCGGCAACGTTGCTGCGTGAACAACTGCGGAAACAACCGCGTGTACCACAGGGAGGCTTTTGGCATAAAAACCGTTACCCAAACCAGATGTGGCTGGACGGTTTATATATGGGCGAGCCTTTTTATACCGAATATGCTGCTGCTTTTCATGAAGATACCGCATTTAATGATATAGCCAGGCAATTTATCCTGATGGAAGAAAAGGCCCGCGACACAAAAACCGGGCTGTTGTATCATGGCTGGGATCAAAGTAAAAAAGAACGTTGGGCTAACCCGGAAACCGGTCAGTCGCTTAATTTTTGGGGCCGGGCAATGGGTTGGTATGGGATGGCATTGGTTGATGTGCTTGATTATTTTCCGGCGCAGCATCCCAAACGCGTGGAGTTACTGGCAATACTTAACCGGTTTGCCGAGGCAATTGTTAAATATCAGGATGAAAATTCTGGCTTGTGGTACCAGGTACTTGACAAAAGTGACGCCAAAGGGAATTATCCGGAAGCATCGGCATCATGCATGTTTGTATATACCATAGCAAAAGCGGTGAGGCAGGGATACTTACAACCAAACTATTTACCCGCCATTCAAAAAGGCTACAACGGAATTATCAAAAAGTTTATTGAAACAGATGCAAATGGGCAGTTGAATCTTAACGGCACCGTGAGTGTATCGGGTCTTGGAGGGAAACCATACCGGGATGGGAGTTACGAGTATTATTTAAGCGAGAAGGTAATAACTAACGATGCTAAAGGTGTCGGCGCATTTATATTAGCCAGTGTTGAGGTAGAGCGCCTGGCCGATGCGCATAGCGGAATGATAAAACAATAATTCTGGTAGTCGAAAAAATCTTATGTATCATAATTATCACTAATTCCATTGCCGATTATAGGAATGGGGTCGCCACTAATATGCTTTAGATTTTTAACTTTGATTCACTATGAAATGGATCACGCGTGCCCGTCCTAAAATTGACCGTATTGCCTGCCCCTGGCTCATCAAACGCTTCATTGATCCTGAAGGTGAAATCATCTACGTTCCGTACGAGGAAGTACTGGCGAAGGCAGCTGAGCTGGATGCTATCCCCTTTGATATTCCCAATGTAGAATATACCCACTACGAAGATCAATGCACCTTTGATTATTTCCTTAAAAAACACCAGTTAAAAGATGCAGCTTTAAATCGACTGGCCTCAATAATCAGGGGCGCGGACACCGACCGTCACGATTTTGCGCCGCAATCAGCCGGGTTGGAAGCGGTATTTTCGGGGTTAAGACATGATATTGCCGATGATCAGCAACTCCTGGCATTAGGCATGGTGATCTACGACGGACTATACAACTGGGCCAAATACCTCCATAGACAAAAACATACAGACGGGCCTGTTGAACAAAGGCTTATAGAGGTTTACCACCAGTACCTCAAAACTAAAGGAGATAAAAAAGCGCCATCCTGGACAAAGGAACTTAAAGAGATGATCCAGGATCAAATCGATACCAATATGAGCCTGAGCCTGCAACAGGCGTCTGAAGAGCTGGAAATCAACCCTGCTTATTTATCCAGGGAGTTTTCCAAATATTTTGAGAATATGAGTTTTGGCGATTATATCCGGAAAATGCGGATTGAAAAAGCCATTAACCTGATGGGGACCACCACCCACAGCTTCACAGAGATTGCTTACCTGACCGGCTTTTCTGATCAGGGCCATTTTTCGAGGATTTTTAAACAGCATACTGGGCAAAGCCCTTCGGAGTATAAAAAAAGCCTGGCCAAAAAGTAAAATCTGTCCAAATGGTAAATTTTATTCAAGCTTTTCCTGTAGATTGTTTATAGCGTTGCAACCATAAATTTATATATAGTGTATTCAAAAACCTATTCGAAATTTTATCAGGCTAAAACCTCAAAAATTATACTGTTGATGCTGGCCATGGGGTTGTTTTGTCAGCAGCTTCATGCACAGCAATCCGGCAGCATTTACCTTGATTCCCTGCTGAGCACGGCGGCCCGTAATTATCCGCTGATTAAAGCCAAACGTTTGCAGACCCAGGGATTGCAATATGCCGTTAAATTACAGCAAAACGGCATCATTCCTTCTATAAATGCATCTTACCAGGTAGATTACGCTACTTACAACAATATTACGGGTATGATTTACCCGCAATACATCACACCTATCAGCGGCCCGCCAAGCAAATCAAATTATTATAAAGGCACGCCGGGAAGTGCCGCAGCTCTGAACCTGCAATGGGAGCCTTTTACCTTTGGGCAGCGTGGAGCAGCCGTTGAATTGGCCAGGGGGAAACTCAAAAACGGGCAAGCCGACGAAACGCTTACCATTTTTCAGCATAAGATATTTGTGATTAATGCCTGGCTCAATTACCTGCTTACGGCCGACCTGGTTAAAGTTTATCAAAGTAATATCAGCAGGGATGCTTATCACCTGAAACAATCGCAGGCTGTTGTATCAAGCGGGTTAAGGCCCGGAACGGATTCATCTACTTTTCACGCCGAACTGGCTAAAGCGCAGATTCAACTTATAGCTTTTGAACGCCGAAGGGATTCATGCCTGATCGTTTTAAAAGAACTTACCGGGGGAAATTTACCTGGTACCCCGGTGGCAGATTCTGCGATGTTTGGGAGCCTGCCTGTTGTTACGCCCAGTGCGGATGATACTGAACATCCGGAGATTAGCTTACAAAAAACCAATGTGCTGACCAATGAATTAACCTTGAAAACCTATAAAAGGAGCCTTTTGCCTAAACTAACCATCTGGAGCGTGGGTTATGGCCGCGGATCAGGCGTAGCCGCCGATGGGTCCGTTAATAATGGTGATGGGTGGCGTTTTGAGCGGTATAATTATGGTATCGGCGCACAGCTTTCTTTTCCTATCATGGAAGTATTTCGACAGAAACCCTTATTCAAACAGCAGCAACTGAATATTGAGGCCAGCCGGGAGCAGCTTAAACAAACCGAACTTCATTTGAATACTGAGCGGGAAATCGCAGATTCCGCTTTAACTAAGTCCATACAATCTGCCCGCCTGGCCCCGGAAGCATTGAAAGCGGCGCAGTACGCCTACTATGCAATACAATCCCGCTATCAGTCGGGGCTCATCAGTTATTATGATGTGATCCAATCCCTGCAATTGCTCTACCAATCGGAAGCCTCGGTTAAGATCGCTTATTGGGGAGCCTGGAAATCTTTATTAACTAAGGCTGCTTACCAGGGCAATATAGATATCTTTTTAAATCAATACGGAAAATGAATATCATCCAGCTTTTATATGGTTCATTAAGAAAACCGGTAACGATCATTGTCGCGGTTATCGCCATCATTTTCTTTTCCTTAATTTCTATTCACAATATGCCCGTAGATATTTTTCCAAAACTGGGCACTCCAACCATCTATGTAGCACAAACCTATGGCGGCTTGTCTGCCGAGCAATTGGAAGGTTATATCACTTCTTATTATGAATACCACTTTCTGTATGTTACCGGCATCAAATCGGTTGAAAGCAAGACAATACAAGGCGTAACCCTGCTAAAGCTGAACTTTCATGAGGGTACTGATATGGGCCAGGCCACCGGTGAAGTTGTGGCGATGGTGAACCGGGCAAGGGCATTTATGCCACCGGGTACTATATCTCCCTTTGTTACCCGTTTTGACGGCGGCAGTGTACCGGTAGGGCAACTGGTATTCAGCTCAACGCGCTCCCTGTCTGAAGTGCAGGACCTGGCCTTGTTTAAGGTAAGGCCCATGTTCTCAACCCTGCCGGGTGTTTCCGCTCCGCCGCCGTTTGGGGGTAACCAGAGAACCGTACTCATTAAAGCGGATCTTGATAAATTACGCAGTTATAACGTTACACCCCAGGACCTGGTAACCGCCATTGCCAAAGGGAATGTCATCACCCCCTCGGGCAATATTCGTGTAGGCGACCAAACGCTGATCACGCCGCAAAATACGGTTGTGGAAAATATCCAGGACCTGGCTAATATTCCCATTAAAACTGGCAGCGGCCCGGCTGTTTTTGTACATGATGTGGCCGCGGTAGATAACGGGGCGGATATTACATCAGGTTATGCGCTCATTAACGGCAAACGCTCAGTATATATTCCTGTAACCAAAAGGGCCGATGCTTCTACCTGGGATGTGGTTCAACGGGTTAAAGCGGCATTGCCGGATATGCAGGCTACCATACCGCCGGATATCAAAGTGAGCTACGAGTTTGACCAGTCGGGCTATGTCATCAATTCGATAAAGAGTTTAACTACAGAAGGGATATTAGGCGCCGTACTCACTGGCCTCATGGTACTGTTATTTCTGCGCGATTGGAGGGGATCGCTCATTGTGGTACTTACTATTCCGCTGGCTTTGTTATCAGCGGTTATTTGTTTGAAATTATTCGGGCAATCCATCAATATCATGACTTTGGGAGGCCTGGCGCTGGCCGTTGGTATTTTAGTAGATGAAGCTACCGTTACTATAGAAAATATCCATCATCACCAGGAAAAAGGCGAGTCGAAAGGCCGGGCGATACTGGAAGCTTCTAAAGAGATAGCATTACCCAAGCTGTTAATATTGCTATGTATCCTTGCGATATTTTTTCCGGCATTTTTTATGTCCGGTATTCCCAAAGCAATGTTTTTGCCTTTATCCTTAGCGGTAGGTTTGGCCATGATCGCGTCATTCCTGCTTTCACAATCCTTTGTCCCGGTCATGGCCAACTGGCTTTTTAAGGATCATTTGAGCGAAAACGCGAAAGAGGGTGAAAAGATGAGTAAATTTAAAGACCGGCATGGCAAATGGCTGAAAAAAGCCGCCACTACATCTACATTGATTGTTATGGTATACCTGTTGGTATCTGTGGTTGCCGCGGTTTTATTGTTCAATGTTTTAGGAAAAGAATTATTTCCTAAAGTTGATGCAGGCCAATTCCAGGTCAGGGTTCGTTTAGCCGATGGCACCCGTCTTGAGCGTACTGAAACCAAAACCAAAGCATTGCTGGCTCTGATAGATAGTTTATCGGGCGGACAAAAAATAGCCATTACTTCTGCCTTTATCGGCAACCAGGGTTCGTCATACCCTGTTAATGCCATCCACTTATGGACAAGCGGCCCCCAGGAGGCAGTTCTTAAAGTCAATTTCGTGGAGAATGCAGGCATAAATCTCGAAGATTTTAAGGAAACTTTGAGAAAAGAAGTGGCCCTGAAAATACCCGGTATGCAAATTTCCTTTGAGCCGTCGGACCTGGTAGATCAGGTGATGAGCCAGGGCACCAACACCCCTGTACAGATTAGGATATTGGGTAAAAATTTATTACAGGACAGGGATTTTGCGCAGCGGATCCTGGATCAACTACATAAATTGCCATACCTGCGGGATATTACCTATGGCGCACCTCAAAGTTACCCCGCCATGAAACTGGAGTTTGACCGGGTTAGGTTAGGACAATTAGGCTTAACGGTAGATGACGCAAGTAAATCACTGATCGCGGCCACGTCTTCCAGCAGGTTTACCCAGCCCAATTACTGGCTGGATAAAGCTAATGCCACCGCTTACCAGGTGCAGGTTCAGGTGCCGGAGTTTGTCATGAACGACCCTGGTAAGGTAGATAATATCCTATTGGGTTCAAATGGCGGCAAACAGGTGTTTATGCGTGATGTGGCCAGTTGGAAGATGGGTAGGATAGAAGGGGAGTATGACCGTTTAAACCAAAAGCGTTTTATCACGCTTACAGCTAACCTGCATGGCAAATCGTTAGGCGCCGCCATCAGCGACATTGATAAGATTATTGCAGGCTTAGGCAAGTTGCCCGATGGTATGAAGATCCAGCAGCAGGGCCAGGCAGAAGTGTTTCAGCAAACATTTGATGAACTGCAAACAGGTGTCCTGCTGGCCATTGTCGTGATATTCCTGTTGCTGGCTGTTAATTTCCAATCATTCAGGATTTCGCTGATCGTGATCGGTATTATACCAGGCGTATTGACCGGGTGTTTTTTATTGCTGTGGCTAACGGGCAAAACCTTAAACATTCAATCTTACATGGGTTGTATTATGGCCATTGGCGTGGCGGTGGCCAATGCTATCCTGTTTATCATCCAGGCAGAAAACTATCGTAAACTAAGAACCGAAAATTCATTTCTGATCGGAATCAGGGACAGGACAAGGCCCATCCTGATGACCGGCCTTGCAATGATTGCCGGGATGGTCCCGATGGCATCGGGAATAGGTGAGGGCGGGGATCAGACCGCGCCTTTAGGCATAGCGGTAATAGGCGGATTATTATTCGGGTTGCTCTTGAGCCTGTTGATTTTACCACTGATCTATCATGCCTTAGCCGGCGATCGCCCGGTTAAGTTAATCTCACTTGATCCCGACGATAAGGAAAGCAAATACTTTACCATTACCGAACCAAACGCATGAAAGCATTACATACATATTTAGGATTAGGCCTGTCGCTGGTACTTGGGGCTTGCGGCAGCAATGAAAATAAGACGCCGGTAGCTACGGTGGCGCCGACAAAACAACCTGTAGAGATCGTTGAGCTTAAAGCCGGTAAGGTGAGCAATAAGCTCACCCTCACCGGGGAAATTATACCAAACGACCGCGCCAATATCTATGCCCGTACAGCCGGCTATGTAAAAGATGTAAAAGCGGACATTGGCAGCAAGGTAAGTAAAGGCCAGGTGCTTTGTATCCTGGACGCGCCGGAATTAAAAGCCGGCGAGGCGCAGAGCCGCAGTAACAGCCAGGGAGCTTATTCAAAGTTCCTGTCCAGTAAAAGCGTTTATTCGCGGTTGTTAAAAGCATCCAAAACACCCGGCGCCATATCAGATAATGAACTGGATATTGCCCGCAACCAAATGAAAACAGACAGCTCCGCTTACGAAGCTTCCAAAGCTGCCAACCAGGCTAACCATGCATTAGAAGATTACCTGGTTATCCGGTCGCCATTTAACGGAGTAGTTACCGCGCGTAATATTTTTAAAGGCGATTATGTGGATAATACCGGTAAAATCCTGCTTTTTACTGTAGAGGATAACTCGTTGTTAAGGATCCAGGTACCGGTACCGGAGGCTTATAATGCCACTAAAATAGAAGATAACCAGGCCTCGTTTACCGTTTCTGCTTTGCCGGGAGTTGTATTTAAGGCTAATCTCGCACGAAAATCGGAAGCGATCAGCTCAGATACCCGGAGCGAAACATGGGAGTTTAGTTTTCCCAATCAAAAAAAACAGCTTAAGCCCGGGATGTTTGCCCAGATCACCTTAAACGTGGATCGCCCTGATCCTGGCTTTACGGTACCTTACAAGGCTGTTGTAACCACGCAGGAACGCAAGTTTGTAGTGAAACTGGTAAACGGCAAAGCCAATTGGGTAGATGTAAAAACAGGATTTACAGGCAAAGAAAAAGTAGAAATTACCGGTGAGTTGAAAGATGGTGACAAGCTGGTTAAACAAGCTAACGAGGAGATGAAAGAGGGCACAATTCTTCCTGTTAAGCAATAGTTGATTAATGTATTACACCGAGGTTATAAATTAATTCCGGGGTTCCAATCGAAACATTGACAGTAAGCCAATGCAGTGACTCAACAGGGCGGATGTTAGCCGAAAACGGCAACGGAACTGCAATACTTTATTCAAATGATTTTAAAAGTGTAGTCGGTACCGGCCCTATAAAAGACGGTTTAAAAGACGGCGCCTGGAATGGATCATTAAACGATACCTTACGATATGAGGCAACTTATAAAAGCGGCAACGTGATTAAAGGAAACGGCTATGCTAAAAGCGGTAATAAATATCCTTTTAATATGGAATATACTGTCCCTGAATTTATGGGAGGGCTAAACAAATTTGGAAGCTATCTTGCGAAGAGTATAGTATACCCGCCTGAAGCACGCAATCATAATATACAGGGGCGGGCAATCTTAACCTTACTGTTAACCGGCTGGGTATTCTACACGACATTCACTGCGTACAGGGAAATGAAATCCTGGCCGAAGAAGCTTTGCGTGTAATTCGTTTATCCCCGCCCTGGAAACCCGCCACCAGTTATGGAATTACTGTTGATGCAATTTATTCTGTACCAATAAGTTTTTCCTTGGCTTATGAAAACTAAGCTAATTTTAAATCAATCCTAACACTTTGCTCGTTCTCGCCCTGGTCTCGTCACTCAAAGCCTCGTTACTGGCCAATGACACACCATATGAAGGGATCATCTGTCTGAATTTTTGCTGCCAGGCCTCTGTTTTGACGTGGTTTTTAAAACAACGTTCGATAAGCTGGATCATAATAGGTACCGAAGTCGAAGCGCCTGGTGAGGCGCCTAACAAGGCTGAGATACTGCCATCAGCAGAGGTAACCACCTCTGTGCCAAACTCCAGCACACCAGTATGTTTGGCGTCCTTTTTAATAACCTGTACACGCTGACCGGCTATATCCAGATCCCAATCTTCGGCTTTGGCCGTTGGCATGTAATCCTTAAGTGCGTTAAGCCTGTCGGCAGGCGATTGCATAACCTGAGAAATGAGGTACTTGGTTAAAGGCCAGTTATCGCGCCCTACAGCAAGCAAGGGAAGTATATTGTTTAGTTTAATAGAGCTAAAAAGATCAAGCAATGATCCTTTTTTCAGGAAGCGGGTTGAAAAACCTGCATATGGGCCGAAAAGTAAAGCTCGTTTACCATCAATCATCCGGGTATCCAAGTGAGGAACCGACATTGGCGGCGAACCAACCGATGCTTTACCATAAACTTTGGCTTCGTGTTGTTTTACCACATCGGGGTTATTACACACCAGCCACTGGCCACTTACCGGGAAGCCGCCAAAGCCCTTACTTTCCGGAATTCCTGATTTTTGCAGCAGGGGCAAGGCACCACCACCGGCACCAACAAAAACAAATTTAGCATTCAGTTTTCTTTTATTGCCAGTGTTTTTATCTTTTACCGTAATTTTCCAGGTACCGTCGGCATTGCGTTTAATATCCCTTACATCATGATTAAGACTTATGTTTACGCCTCCTTTTTGTTTAAGCTCATCTATAAGCGCACTGGTAAGGCTGCCAAAGTTTACGTCGGTGCCTATATCCATAAACGTTGCCGATACTTTTTCATCAGGGTCGCGGCCTTCCATCACCAGCGGGATCCATTTCTTTATCTGAGCTTTATCCTCCGAGTATTCCATCCCTTTAAAAAAGTGATGTTTGGTAAGGGCATGCTGACGTTTTTTTAGATATTCAACATTTTCTTCGCCCCAAACAAAGCTCATGTGCGGCACTTTACGGATAAAACTTTGCGGGTTATTTAAAAGGCCCTGTTCAATAAGATAAGCCCAAAACTCTTTACTGGTTTCAAACTGCTCGGCAATTTTAATGGCTTTTTTTATTTCAACGCTACCATCGGGAAGCTGGGGGGTATAATTTAATTCGCAAAATGCCGAGTGGCCGGTACCTGCATTGTTCATCGGGGCCGAGCTTTCGGCAGCGATAACATCCAGGCGTTCAAAAATTTCAATCGTCAGATCGGACTGCAGCTCTTTAAGCATTACACCAAGGGTGGCGCTCATAATACCTGCGCCAATTAAAACCACGTCAACTGTTAAATTTGAACCTGTACCGCTATTAGTCATTTTATTATGATATCCTGCATATGCCGCAGTGTTATTTATAACAAGGTAAACCCCGTTTTTTTAAAATTGTTATGATGGTTTAAGTCCTGCCGCTAATTAACCGGCCCGGCAAAATAAATCAGGCAATTTTAAGAAATTTTTATAGAAAAACTGTCCTTTACCTGTCCATTAAATGCAATAAAATCTATGTTTAAATTGTTTAAACTCCATTTATAGATTAATACTGCATTTGGTATATCAAAACACAATAACACAAAACGGCTAAAATGATGTATATAAGTAAGAGCTAATTTATAAACCATGATTCTGTTTAAACCATGTATTTGTTTTTGCGCCTTGGCGATGACCATATTTGCCTGCAAACAAAATAAACCGAAACCTGTATCAAATGATATTTCAAAAACAACAGTTACAGTAGCAGGTAAAAAAGATAGTGTGATCAATAATCCGCGCAAAAAATATGGGGAAGCAACGGTGGGCGATCCATGCGTAAAATGTTTGCTTGCAGTTATTCAGGATAGTAAAAGTTACAAAGAAAGTACTAATGGTATTTCGCCGCAAAGCATAAATTATACCATTAACTGGGTAAAAGCATCGGCCCCGGCATTAACACCAGACACGAGTAACCAAACCAACGGTATAAGAGTTGACGTAAAGAAAGATGAAGACGGTGAAGACGCGCGTTTATGCTCATATATTTATAACAATACCAGCGGTACCATGTACCTGCTCAATAACCAAAATAAATATCAGCATGAAGTGTCAAGCATAACACCTGCCATTCTTAAAAAAATCCGCCATAGTTGTTACTGGGGTGTGGCATCACAATAATTAGCTGTTGTTTGCAACAGTTAAACATACTTGCCCTTTACATTTTTCATCATTTTGTAGGCACCCTTTAAAACATCGATCAATGCTTCGGTTTTCATAGGCTTGGCAATATAATCGTCCATGCCTTCGCTTATACACATATCCCGGTCGTCGGGGCCGGCATTAGCGGTCATAGCAATGATAAAAGGCTGCTTAAAAGCATATTGACGAATATGGCGGGTTGCCTCAAAGCCGTCCATTTCAGGCATTTGTACATCCATGAAAATCACGTCGAAGGTTGGATTAGCCCTTAATTTATCGAGCGTTTGATGTCCGTTATGGGCCAGTTCAAAACTATAGCCCAGCTTCTCCAACATGCGGCTAATGAGCTTTTGATTAACCGTGTTATCTTCAGCTACAAGTATGCTAAGGGGGTGATCTTTCGCAAAATTTATATCAAGTAATTTATCCGGCTTTGCTTCAGGAGCCGGCGCTTGTTTTTTTCCCTGGAACTCAGCCTGTAGGCTTTTACCTAATTGCGATTGTTTTACTGGCTTGGTTAAAATAGTTGAAAATAAACCCGGATATTTTTTCTTTGAACCATCGCCTATAGAACTGAGCATAATTACCGGCAATTCTCCATAATTGCTCTTGATTTCCCGCGCCAATCCTACACCATCCATCTCAGGCATTTCCATATCGGTTATAACCAGGTTAAATCCATTATTGGCAGTAAGGATGTCAAGCGCCTGCCTGCCCGAGGCCGCCGCCACCGTTTGAATTCCCCATTGTTCGAGCTGCGTTTGCAGGATAAACCGGTTCGTTTTATTATCATCAATAATAAGCACCTTTTTGCCCTCAAGCTCTTCGGCATTAAAAACAATAGGTACATGTTTCGACTGTTTGTTGCTGATAGTGGCTTTTATGGTAAATACAAAAACAGAGCCTTCACCATAAACACTTTCAGCCCATATTTCGCCCCCCATTAAGTTTACCAGGCGCTGGCTGATCACAAGACCAAGCCCGGTGCCTCCATATTTGCGCGTGGTAGATGAATCAACCTGCGAAAAAGCATTAAACAAGGTTGTCAATTTATCCTCCGGGATCCCTATACCGGTATCCATTACACTAAAACCAATCTCAATTTCCTTATCGCCAATATTTTTGGATAAGAATACTTTAATAAATACTTCACCGCGCTCGGTAAACTTAAGTGCATTGCCGGTTAAATTAGTGAGCACCTGTTTTAATCTCAAGCTATCGCCAACAATCTGCTGCGGCAGGGCGGGGTCAATCTGGTAAACCAGCTCCAGTTCGCGTTTGGCTGCATTTTGTGAAAAGATATCCATCACCTCTTCAATACACTGGCGCAGGTCAAAATCTTCCTGCTCCATTTCCATCTTTCCCGATTCGATTTTGGAGAAATCAAGGATATCATTGATCACATTTACCAAGCTATCACCGCAGGAAATAATGGTATCCGTATAATCGCGCTGCTCGGCATTCAGTTCAGTTTCGCCCAGTAGCGAGGCCATGCCAATAACGCCGTTCATGGGCGTTCTGATCTCATGGCTCATGGTAGCTAAAAATATGCTTTTGGCCTGGTTGGCTTTATCAGCTTCTTCCCGGGCCTCCCGTTCCTGTTCTTTTTGCAGTTGCAGCTCTTCCGACTGGGAAAGCAGTTCTTCGTTCAAAGCCTGTAACTCTTCTGACTGATTTTGGAGTTCGGCATTTAAGGTCTGCAGATTTTCGGATTGTGTTTTCAACTCTTCCGATTGTTGCATTACCTCGGCGGTACGTTCGCTAACCTGCTTTTCAAGCAGGTTTTTTTGTTTCACTATAGCATTTACTTTATAGCGATAAAATGCATAAATGGCCGTAACAATCAGCACGATCAGCAAACTGATAAACCACCAGGTAAGCCAGAAAGGCGGCAGCACAGTAACATTCAGGCTTACCTGCCGGATAGACCATTTACCATCGGCGCTGCGGCTTTTCA
The DNA here is from genome assembly GCF_059491465.1 of Mucilaginibacter sp. Mucisp73. Taxonomy (NCBI): domain Bacteria; kingdom Pseudomonadati; phylum Bacteroidota; class Sphingobacteriia; order Sphingobacteriales; family Sphingobacteriaceae; genus Mucilaginibacter; species Mucilaginibacter sp. Mucisp73. Next base: position 2,819,467 of record NZ_CP168507.1, read on the forward strand.
CCCTGAATACATAATTTCCGGCCGGCAGATTGGTATACGTGGCCGTGTTTTTATTGCCTACATAATTCCATGCTTTATCAAAGCCGTCGAGTAGATAAGCATACGTTCCCTTGTTGCTTAGGGCAAAGTCCATAGATACATATTCAAACGATATAACCGATTGATCATGCGTTAAGGTTATTGATTTTGTTTCGGAAATATCTTCTTTCAGGGGCGAAGGATCATCGCTGTTTTGAGCTACGCGGATAGATTTGTTATAAATCTGAAAATCGGTAAGTACCAGTGGAGGGTTATATATATTTTCATGGATATTTTCAGGATTAAACATATTAAACCCGTTAACCCCGCCAAAGTACATGGTGCCATCATGACTTTTTACAGCCGAGTGAGGTTTAAACTCGTCGGCCTGTAAACCATCCTCAATGGTGAAATTTCTGAATTGGTTAGTTTTAGGATTGTATTTGGAAATGCCTTTATTGGTACTGACCCATAAATTACCGCTATTATCTTCTTCAACTGCGTAAGCGTAATCATTGGGAAGGCCATCCTTTGCTTTAAAATTTGTAACCTTACCTGTAGCAGGATTTAAGCGATAGATACCGCCGTAAGTGCAGATCCAGATATTACCCAGGTGATCTTCAAAAAGGTCGAGCGCGGTGTTGTTGCCTACCGCACTGTTCAGTTTTTCGTATTGTACCGGTTTAAATGAATCAGTTGCAGCATCATACAGGTTTACGCCTCCATCATTAGTGCCCACCCAAAGGTTACCTTTTGAATCGCCAAGCAGCGAATTGATATTATCACTGCTTATGCTTTTGGGGTTGCCGGGATCATGACGGTAATGAATAAACCTGTTGGTTTTAGGGTCAAATAAATCAAGCCCCGTCCCAAGCGTGCCAAACCATAGTTTTCCATCAAGTGTTTTAGTGATGGCATAAATGTTATTCCCGCCTATACTTGTACTATCGTCCGGATTATGTTTAAATGTCCTGAACCTGCGGGTTTGCGGGTTCATCATACTTACCCCATCGCCCCAGGTGCCAATCCACAGGTTATTTTTCGCATCTTCCTGTATAGCCAAAACATAGTTTCCGCAAATACTGGCATTGTCGTTTTTGTTGTTTTTATAAACCTTAAACTCACCCTTCTCCGGGTTGAAAAGATTGAGGCCGCCGCCATCTGTGCCTTGCCATATGTTGTTATTTTTGTCTTCGTAAATACTTAATACAAAGTTATTTGACAGACTATTTGGCTGTGCGCCGTGCTTGTAGTGTATGAAGTTTTCGCTTGTTTTTTTATAAAAGTTAAGGCCTGATGCAAATGCAGCGATCCATATATTTCCACTCTTATCTTTCAGGATTACATCTACCGAGTTATTAGCAATACTGCTGTTATCTACATCGTCCTCAAAATGGTTGTTAAATTTTCCTTCGGCATAATTAAAAATACTTAAACCGCCATTTTCCGTACCTATCCACAAGTTATGATTACTGTCTTCGACCATGCATTGTACCGTGTTGTACGAAAGGGAATTATTATCGTGCGGATCATTCTTATAATGAGTAAAAGTTTGGGTTGCCGGATTAAACAAATTAAGGCCCCCATCACTTAGCCCAACCCATAAACGATGATCGCTATCCTCCAAAATAGCATTGACCTTGTTGGCTGATATAGAAGAAGAGATGCTTTCATCATGAACAAAGCGGGTAAAATCACCGCTTTGAGGCTTATAAAGATTTAGTCCGCCGTAGGTTGTACCCACCCATACCTTATTTTGACTGTCCACATAAACTGTACGGACATTGTTATCGCTTAAACTGGTTGCATCGGCTGCATTATACCGGTAATGGGTAAACTTTTTTTTCGCGATATTAAACTGATCAAGACCTTCTTTTTGATTCGAGATCCACAGGTTGCCGCTTTTATCAAGCGCCATCTTAACTAAAATATCGCTCGCAATTGAATTGGTATTGTTTCGGTTATGGCGATAATGGATAAAACGATCAAGTTTACGGTCGTACATGTTTAATCCCCCGCCGCTGGTCGAGATCCACAGGTTTCCGTTTTTGTCCTCGAGTACATCTTGAACAAAGCTGTTGCTGATACTGTTAGTATCGTTAATGATGTTTTTAAAAACTTTGAATTTGTTCCCGTCATAACGGTTAAGACCGTCGCGTGTGCCCACCCATATAAAGCCGCGGCTGTCCTGCATAATGCAATTGATGTTTAACTCAGAAAGCCCTTCACGGCTGCCGATATGCTGAAAATGAATGGGGCGTTTTTGTGAGAACGCGCATAACGAAATAGCTTGCAACAATAAAACAAGATAACACTTATAGCTATTCATTAAAATATTTTTGGGCAAATTGAAGAAGTGGTTTAACCGTGCATGATTGGCTGCATTAAATTTAATAAAATTTACCGTTTATTAAATATCAGCTAATATCATTTACTATTTAAACGAGATGGTAACAAATTTTGTTATACCATTTTAACAAAACAAACATTTACTTTTGCCATATGCAGCAACAGCCCAATAACCCATTACATGGCAAAACACTTGAGAGGATCCTTAATGAACTGGTAGCTCACTTTGGCTGGAAAGAACTTGGCATACGGATCAGGATCAACTGTTTTAACGATGATCCAAGTATAAAATCAAGCCTCAAGTTTTTGAGAAAAACTGATTGGGCAAGGAAAAAGGTAGAAGAGTTGTATTTGGAGATAGTATAGTAAAAATGCGATAGAGACTTACGAAGTTTTTAAAACTGCGTAAGTCTGGATACAACGGAGTCTTTATCCGTGCTTTTTCTTCTTGTTCATTTTGGCCTTGGTACTAGCACTTAAATTATAAGTTTTAGCATTTGATGCTTTTTTTTCGTGAAAAGCTTCACCAACACCTGCGGGTTTAACATCTTCCTTAGCATCTGCTTTTTTAGGCTTCGACTCGGTTACTATCACCAAGTCATCCGGCAGCTCGGCGACAGGAATTTTATTCCCTATCATCTGCTCAATCTTTTTCACCTGGCTTAACTCAATATCAGTAGCAAATGTCATTGCCAGCGTTTCTTCCTTATCGTCAGGATTAGGATTTGCCACACGGCTAATAAACAGTTCATTATCTGCAGGCAAATCAAAATGGATCAGGAAGGGGATACCGCTCAGGTTAAGGTTTTCGTCATTTTCGTTAGTCACGATCAGGATTCTTGCACCCGCTTCGGCTTTAAATTCTTCAATGGTCTTGAACCCTTTTGAGTCGAAAAACTTGGGGTTTAAATATGCCACACCTGTACGTAAACGACTTTTAAGGCTTTGGAAAAGCTTTTCGGCAGTTGTTTGGGTGTTTACAAATACAATGGTTTTAGTAAACAGTTCTTCATCGTACATGAATAAATTGAGCAGGTTTAGCTTGGTACCAAAGTTTGGTACGTTATATAAAAGCTGCTCATGGGTTTCAATAGCCGTTTCGCCCAGTTCATCAACCTCAATTGTAGCCGGTTGCCTCATGAACGGATCAAGCATTTTTTCGAGTTTGGCGTGCATCAACTGGGTAAACACCAGGTGCTGGCCCTTGTCAATACTGTTAGCCAGTTCAACAACCGGCAATTGCAAACCTTTTTTTACGATCTGGTCGGCATCATCTATCACCAGCAAATCAACTTTATTTAAATTTAAGGCCAGTTTAAGATAGATGGCCCTTGCCCTATCGGGAGTGGCTACAACAATGTCGGCACCGTCGGCAAGCTCATCCATCTGGCTTTCAAAGCCAGGGGTGACGTACAGGCCAACTATGCGGATGGATTTATTTTTGTTAAGTCTGTCAAACTGTTCTATAACAGCAAACACCTGTTCTTTTTCGGGTACAAGCACCAATACACGCGGAACGCCTTCGGGAGCATAGTTAAAGCGGTTTAATACGCCTAATACATAAGTGGTGGTTTTTCCGCTGCCTTCAGGGCCAATGGCGATAATATCCTGCCCGCCAATAATGCGGTTGATGGTTTTAAGCTGGAGCTCTTTAGGGTTTGCAAAACCGGCTTCGTTTACCGAACGCAATAATTGTTTATTAAGCTTCAATTTATCAGACCACGCCATCAGGATACTATTAAAATTTAAAATGAGGGTGCAAAAGTACCAAATTAACGCGTTATATTTTTAAAAATCAGCAGATAAGGCGGGGGAACCGCATCCAAATATTTAGCGGCGACGATTTGTTGTAAGACCGCTAACAATATAAGGTTATGATCTTGATGAGCAATCAGTATCAAATGATACTTGTTTTAGGGCCGGATAGCGGTTAATGTTCCTGGATTCATCTGTACCTGCTTTTGCCGATAACCAGCACAAACATCCGGACATGTTTAAGTGCTCAAAAACATCAGTTAGTGTAACCCTTGCTCGGATTTAAGTTTCTGATTATTAGTTATTTAAGAGTTTTATATTTAAAAAGTGTTAACCCTGTTAACCCCCATTTGTGTACGTTTGCCATGGCAGATAAATGTTATAGAGGGTACCAGTCTGTACTGTTGAGCAGTGAAAATGCCGACCTCGGTTCAAGATCAAGGTAACGATAAGTTACTTTTGAAAGATACAAGCCCTGGGGGTGTGCCGGAATAATGATTTTGGGTGTTTGTTTGTTGGCAATATAAAACTCAAATTCATCTGTGCTCATCTGTCCTTTGCCAATTTCAAGCAGGCGGCCAACAGTGATCCTGATCATCTTATATAAAAAGCGATTGGCAGTAATGTTAAATCTGAGCTTGCTTCCATTGCCGTCGATATAAAGCCCTGCAGATTTTACGTGGCAAATAGTGTGCTCAATCCTGTCGGGCGTTTTGCACAAGGCGCGGAAGTCGGTGTAATGAGGCAGGATGGAAACAGCCTTTTTCATTGCATCCAAATCAAGATCCTGATCCGGATAAAGTGAACTGAAATTACTAAGAAATGGGTCTTTATAATTATGGATGAAATAATCATAGGTACGGATCACGCCATCAAAACGGGCATGCGGATCTCCCTGCATCGGGATAATATCAAATACAGCAATATCATCCGGCAGCAGTTTGTTAAGGCGAAACAGCAGGTCGAAATCTAAATTATCAGGAATATCTGCGTGAAAAAAATACTGACTTGCATGCACCTTGGCATCGGTACGGCCGCAACCATTAATGGCAACAGGTTGTTTCAGGATTTTAGAGAGGGCCGTTTCAATCACCTCCTGCACTGTAATTGCTTTTGAAAGTTTTTGCCAGCCCGAATACCTGGCGCCATGATAACCTATATGAAAAAAGTGCCGCCTTGTTGATTTAAGCATAGTTTTCAAAAATGCAGATTATTTAAAAAATCCTGTATAAAACAAAAGCCCAATGTAATTAAACACCGGGCTTAATGTATATAAAACAATTGTTTATACTTTTTTTGGAGGCAGATCAAATGCGATAGCGTTATGCTCGAAATGGCCTTTGTGCGAACCATCACAAAATGGTTTGTTTGCTGATAAGCCGCAACGGCAAATAGAAACCACAGTACGGCCCTGTAAACCGTAAGCGTTGCCCTGCATATCAACAATTTCAAAATCGCCCTCTATTTTAACCGAACCGTTATTATTAATGGTAAGTTTAGTTTTCTCCATGTGTTAAGTTTTGGCCAAAGTTAAAACTTGACAGGCCGCCAAAATTGTTTATTTGTTATTTAGAAGTGTTCCTGATTGGACGAAACAGAGGAGCGGATTAATTTAGTTGAATGACTGGTTAAACGCTACAAGCACCTGCAAAAACACGTCCCTGTCGAGTGCAAAGGAGGAAGGCTGTTCGGGTTTTAACGGTCTGCCATTTTTTATTTTAAGCGGAAATAACGCTATGAAATCACGGATACTGATTTCATACCTTAGCATAGGATCGCGGCGATGGATTTCTTCCAGCCTCATCTCAAAAAGGGAAACGCTTAGCGGGTCTGCAATCATTACCCAAAATTAATATTTGTTTACCGCTCTGCACTGAAACACCGGCCATAAATGACAAACTTATGATCTGAAAAAATCCCTGCCGGTAACCATTCCGCATAAATTTGTGATACAGGCTACCGCCTGCTACATCATAAAACATTAAACTATGGAATACAGACAATTAGGCGCATCCGGTTTAAGGGTGCCGGTATTAAGTTTCGGCACTGCCACATTTGGCGGTGGTAATGAATTTTTTAAAGCATGGGGCAACACCCAGGTTGATGAGGCAAAAAAGCTGGTTAACATTTGCCTTGATGCAGGTGTTAACTTATTTGACACCGCGAACGTTTATTCGCACGGCATCTCTGAAGAAATATTAGGTAAGGCCCTGGAAGGTATCCGTAATGAAGTACTGATTTCCACCAAAGCCACGTTTACTATGGGGCAGGGCGTTAATGATTATGGTTCGTCACGCTATCACCTGATTAAGTCGGCCGAAGACAGCCTGCGCCGCTTAAATACCGACAGGATTGATATTTATCATATGCACGGCTTTGATGCCAACACCCCGGTTGAAGAAACACTAAGGGCTTTGGACGACCTGGTTACCAGCGGTAAAGTGCGTTATATTGCGTGCTCCAATTTTTCGGGCTGGCATTTAATGAAATCACTATCGGTGTCTGAAAGATATGGGTGGAGCCGTTATGTAGCCCATCAGGCATATTATTCGTTGCTTAACCGCGAGTTTGAATGGGAGCTGATGCAATTAGGTATCGATCAAAAAGTAAGCACTATTGTTTGGAGCCCGCTATCATCCGGCCAGCTGAGCGGAAAATTCAGAAGGGGAGAGCCAATCCCCGAAAACTCAAGGACCGTGCAGGGCGGCGCCCATGGCCCGGCTACAAATTTTGATCATTTATACAATATTGTTGATGTGCTTGACGAAGTTGCTGAAGAAACCGGTAAATCTGTGGCACAGGTGGCATTTAATTGGTTACTGCAACGGCCTACTATTGCCAACCTGGTAATTGGCGCACGTAACGAAGAGCAACTTAAGCAAAACCTTGGCGCAATAGGATGGAATTTGACAGTTGAGCAGGTTAAAAAATTGGATGCCGCCAGCGAGGTAGACCCAATATATCCATACTGGCACCAGCGCCAGAACTTAAAGCTGGTGCCGCTGCCGATACAATATTAAAAATCACTAACAGGAAAGCTTACGTAAAACTACGTAAGCTTTCCTGTTAAATCCCGTAACAGTACGCTGTTATAGTTGTAATGATTGCTTTAGCTTTGCTTTTGAAGGTAATGAAATATCCATTATTACGATATCTAAACCTTATCACTATTATACCTTTCTTTATGATCAAAAAACAATACCTCAAAGAAATAGCTATATCGGCTACCCAACAAAAAGGCGGTGCCTCAAACAATCAAAAAGAAGTAAGTAAAATTCAAAGCTGGCTTAACCTGTATGCGGTTACCAATCCTTCGGCAGGTACAGCAACAGGCATTGACGGTAGCTTTGGCCCGGGCACCGAAACAGCAGTTAAGAATTTTCAAAAGGCAAAAAGCCTACCGCAAACCGGCATTGTTGACAGCAATGTTTTCGGTGAGTTATGCCAACCCATGATAAAAGCATTTAAAAGCCCGGTAGCAGGTACCGGCTTAAGGGAATTGGTTGTGAATACAGCTATTCAACATTTAGGTAACGCGCCATTTGAACTTACCATTAAGGGGCAAAGTAATTGCGGTCCCTGGGTGCGGGCCTATATGGATAATAATGAAGGAACAGAGTGGTTTTGGTGTATGGGGTTTGTACAAACCATCATTGACCAGGCCGCAAGCCAATTAGGAAAAGATTTTCGTACACTTATGCCGCTAACCTACAGTTGCGATACTGTGGGTACTACCGGCATTAATAAAGGTTTGTTAAGCCGTGTTGCAACAGTGAGGGCTAATCCTGCTGTAGTGAGGCCCGGCGATATTTTCCTGGTTCAGAAAACGCCTAACGACTGGGTACATACAGGTATTGTTATTGGCGTGCATGGCGATTTATTTGACACCATTGAGGGAAATACCAATACCGATGGAAGCAGCAACGGCAACGGTGTATACAAACGTGTACGTAATTTTCAAACCTCAAAGCTCGATGTGTTTTCAATACAACCTCTCGTTTAAAGCATGTTCTGCAAATTAATACTCCCGGAGCCCCTTGATGGGGCTTTTCGCTTTAAAAGCTAAAAGCTTAAGGCTGAAAGCCTAAAGCCAATAGTTTGATAGTCGAAATTATTTAACGTTGACTATCTTCGCTTTCAGCCTTAGGCTTTCTGCTTTAAGCTTAAGTAACATTTATGATCTTCACTTTCAGTCCAATTAAGTAACAGTTAAATTACAATTGCTTCATAAAAAAATGGCAGGATAGCTTTAGCCCTTTCCAAAACTTATTTAATTTGCGGGGCGGTCCGCCGGGGCACGCTTATCAACCCAATTAACCTGTTTTGAATATGATCAATCGTAGAAAGTTTATTCAATCCACTGCTGTAGCTGGTACAAGTTTCCTGCTTGCTCCGCAACTATCAAAAGCTACCGGATTTTTTAAAGGATCTCCCAACGACAAAGTAGTATTGGGAATGATGGGCACTAACAGCCGTGGACTATACCTTGCTCAAAGTTTTGCCAAGTTGCCCAATGTAGAGATAGGTTATATCTGCGATGTTGACTCAAACGTAGTTGCAAAAACGATTGATGCCATCTACAAGCAAACAGGCAAAAAGCCGCAGGGATTAACAGATATCCGCAAAATGCTGGAGATAAAGGATCTTGATGCGGTAGTGGTTGCCCCGCCCGATCACTGGCACGCACCCGCAACCATTATGGCCTGCCAGGCCGGCAAACACGTGTATGTAGAAAAGCCTTGCAGTCATAATCCGCACGAGGGAGAGATGGCCGTTGAAGCAGCAAATAAATATAAACGACTGGTGCAAATGGGCAGCCAGCGCCGCTCATTCTCCAATGTGCAGGCCATGGTGAAGGAACTGCATGACGGGGTAATCGGTCGTACTTACTATGCAAAGGGCTGGTATACCAATCATCGCGCAAGTATTGGTAAAGGCAAACAGGTATCTGTACCTGCCAATTTAAATTATGATTTGTGGCAGGGGCCGGCGCCAAGAAAGCCGTACCAGGATAACCTGATCCATTATAACTGGCACTGGTTTTGGAACTGGGGCACAGGCGAGGCCCTGAATAATGGTACGCATGAACTGGACGTGATTCGTTGGGGGCTCGGAGTTGATTACCCGAGCAAAGTGGTATCAACAGGCGGCCGCTTCCATTTTAATGACGACTGGCAAACGCCGGATACGCAAAACATCCTTTACAATTTCCCCAATAACACCGCTGCAGAGTGGGAATGCCGTAGTTGCAACGGCTTCGATATCGAAAAGTTAAGCAGGGGGGTAGTATTTTATGGAGATAAAGGAACCCTTTTTTATGATAGCGGCAATAGCTACCGGGTTTACGACGGAGATAACAAATTGGTAAAAGAAATTAAAGATGATACCAAGGTTGATGGCACCAACAAGGTAAGCCCAACGGAGGCGTTGGATGGCTTCCACATGAAAAACTTTGTCGATTCAGTAAGAGGGACAGATAAACTGAACTGCCCGATTGAGATCGGTTTCAAATCAACACTGTTGCCGCAATTAGGCAATATCTCATATCGCGTCGATCGTGTATTGCATATCGATCCCAATAATGGTCATATTTTAAATGACCCTGAAGCTCAAAAGCTTTGGAGCCGCGAATATGAAAAGGGTTGGGAAGTGAAGGTGTAATTTCTTAATTACGCTGTTGCTTCGTGTTCGCAATGACGATTTATTTTAATCAAACAAGAAAATATCAAATATGAAAAAAATAATCTACCCTGCAATTATGCTTTTGGCGTCAACGGCATTTAGCCCAGTAAGCGCGCAAACCAAACTGTTTGATGGTAAAACCCTAAAAGGCTGGAAAAAACTTGCTGGCAATGCCGATTATAAAGTAGAAGACGGCGCTATAGTAGGCACTACTGTACTCAACTCGGGCAATTCATTTTTAGTTACCGAAAAGGAATACGGTAATTTTATATTAGAGCTGGATGCAAAAATTGAAAGTGACTTGAGTAATTCGGGCGTGCAAACCCGCAGCCATTACGACCCGGCCGGTAATAAGGGCAAAGGAAAAGTTTATGGCAGGCAATTTGAAATAGACCCATCTTCACGCAAATGGACTGGTGGCATTTATGACGAAGGCCGGCGCGATTGGCTTTATCCGCTGGATCTCAACCCAAAAGCAAAAGACGCTTTTAAAGTAGGCGAATACAACCACATCAAAATTGAATGTATCGGCAACGAAATGAAGACATGGGTAAATGGTGTCCCTGCAAGCGATGTTGTTGATACTATCGATAGCAAAGGCTTTATAGGTTTACAGGTGCATGCGGTAAGTGAGGAAAAACAGGCAGGCAAAAAGGTATACTTTAAAAATATTAATCTAAAAACCAATAATTTAAAAGCCACCCCTTTTCCAAAGGATGTGTATGTTGTTAACCTTACACCAAACAGCGTAACAGCGGCCGAAAAAGCAAATGGCTGGAAGTTATTATATGATGGCAAAACCAATACCGGCTGGCGCGGTGCAACCCTCAAAGGTTTTCCTGAAAAAGGCTGGGAATATGCTAACGGCACTATGCACGTGCTGCCATCTGCAGGACAAGAAGAATCAGGCGGCGGCGATATCGTAACCAATGATAATTATAGCGCTTTTGACCTGTCGTTTGAGTTTAAGCTTACTCCGGGTGCTAATAGCGGTGTTAAATATTTTGTCACCCTGTCTGAAGTTACCAAAGGGTCGGCTATTGGCCTGGAGTACCAGGTACTTGATGATAAACTGCACCCCGATGCCAAACTTGGCCGTGATGGCGACCGTACATTAGCCTCGTTGTATGACCTTATCAAAGCCAATAAACAAGAACGTTTTATACACCCGATAGGTGCCTGGAATACTGGTCGTGTGGTAGTATATCCAAACAACCATGTTGAGCACTACCTGAACGGCGTTAAAGTACTGGAATACGAACGCGGTTCAAAAGCTTTCCGCGACCTGGTAGCCATCAGCAAGTACAAAATTTGGAAAAACTTCGGCGAAGCTGCCGAGGGCCATTTATTGCTACAGGATCATGGCAATGAGGTATTTTTCAGAAGCATTAAGGTTAGGGAGTTGAAGTAAAATACCTGCGCTCGTTTTTAACGACTGCTTAATATGGTTGGCGATTGTATCGCCAGTTGCGTTGTAAACGCAAACCCACGTTAAGCACTCGTTAAAAACGTGCGCAAGTTGAGTCTTCAATTATCGTTACTTTTAAACTGTCGTTCTCCCTTTAGGGGTTAGGGTGCTACAACGAACTCCTCAACCTCACCGTAAACGGAACCGCGAAATGCTCGTGGCAGTTATTCAGCGCAAACTCGGCGGTTTTGCTGCCCATCAATTTAAAGTCGGTTGAGATGGTAGTGATACCGTCAAGAATGATCTCTTTAAGCGCCGTTTCGTTATAGGATATCACACCAACGTCCTTAGCCACTTTTAAATCGGAGGCGATGATCTTTTTAATGAGCTCAACCAGGTCATCCTCTGTAAGACTAATATATACCGTATTTTTTTGGATAGTTTCTGTAGATAACGTTTCAACAATATCATACTCAAAAGCATACTGCCTGCAAAAATTCAGGAAACCCTTCATGATCTCCTTGGAGTGATAGGTTTTGCCGGGGAAGATCAGCTTAAGCGTATGATATTTACTCAGGTTATCCAGCATACTTTTCAGCGCCTCGTATACATCCGTAGCAAAGTTTTCATATATCGCTGCAAATTTACCGTTTACACCAGGTACCAGGTTATCCAGTAAAATCAGCTTGTCTTTAGGGATGGTATTGATAATTTCATGAGCCTTGGTTTCATTATCTAAAAAATGTGGGATAATGATGTATTTGGCATAATCGCTCTGGATACTTTCGGCAATGATCTTTTTAAAAAAGTAAAAATCGTTGTTGTAGATATAAAAATCTATAGCAGCCTGCTCGCCGATAGTAGCAACAAAGGCATCATAAATAATTTTCTTGTGCGCGCTGAGTTTGTTGAACAGTAGGAAGATCTTGAGTGGCTTCTGAAAATCGGTATTGGAAATAAAAAAGCCTTTTCCCGGAACCGAGCTTACTATGCCTTTTTCCTTCAGTTCCTTATAAACGCGCTCAATGGTATTGCGGGAAGTATCCAGTGCATAGCTGAGATCATTGATTGAAGGGAGCATATCATCCTTTACAATCTGCCCGCTTTCAATGGCCCTGATAATAGCATTGGAGAGTTGCAGGTACTTAGGCGTAATGGAATATTCGTCGATTGACAGGATCTTTAAATAATTCTTCACAACACAAATGTAATATTTGACAGCACATCTCGTCTTTTAAACAAGACAGATAAAGACGGTCAAGCTTTTTAATTAAATATTACAATCAAATCAACGAAATCAGCGTAATCAAAAAAATCAACGGTCTTTTTTCTTAAACGCGTAATACAAATACCCCAGCGCCGGTAGTATAAACAAACTACCCACCAATAAACCAATCCCCAGGTCATCGATACTATTGCTATTAGCATGTTCGGTAAGTAAGGACATGGAGCTGCCATCCTTAAAAATAACAAATCTCGGGAATCGCGAAAACCCAACCGATATCAATATCATACACACCTGGAAGGCCGCAAGCACCCTGATCCACTGCCTGTTCCTGCGGTGTGATATAATCAGATAAAGTACCGCCAATGAAATGGTTGCAGCAATTACCGCAACTAAACTTACGGAGTTACCAAAGATCCAGTTAGCGAGGTGAACATGTTCAAAATGAGATGCCAGGAATACCAATGCACCGCATATTACGGCAGCAATGTTCATGACCTTTGCCTTGCGGATGTAGCGTTTAATTTCGTCAACATCTTCCGTTTCACCAACTATATAAATAGCTGCGAGGAAGCCGCATAGTGCCACGGTAAAAAAGCCGACAGATACCGAAAACCAGTTGAACCAGCTAAAGATGTAAGCGTGCACAAAATCAGTGGCTTTAGGATCAATCTGCCCCGATAGGGCACTGCCTGCAATGATACCCAGGAACAACGGCGTAACAAAACTTGAATAAACGAATATATGTGTATAAAATGCCTGTGTTTTTTCGTCTTTAATGGCATCATAGTTACGGAACGAAAATGCGGTACCCCGGGCTATAACGCCAAGCAACATCACCAGTAGCGGAATATGTAAATAAATACACATTTCACTGTAAATAACGGGGAAGCCTACAAAGAGCACCACCACAGTAATGATGAGCCACATGTGATTGGCCTCCCAAATGGGGCCGATAGCCTGGTACATGATTTTACGGGTGCGGTATTTGTTATCGGTTGATGTAAAAAGTTCGATAATGCCGGCGCCGAAATCAGCTCCGCCCAATAAAAAGTAGAGGGTGATAGCCGCAAAAAGAAATAGGATTACAATATATAGCATCATGACTGAGCGGTTTTACGGTCATACAATTCAGGCACCATCTGGATTTGCCTTTTTAATAAAAATATAACAGCTACACTCAGCGTAAAATAAATAAAGCTGAACAGGTAAAATGAATATTGGATACCCGGCATTGGCGTAACTGCCTCGCTGGTACGCATAACACCTTGTATGATCCAGGGCTGCCGGCCAACCTCGGTCACCGTCCAGCCGGCCTCGAGGGCTATAAAGCCCAGTGGAGTTGCCCAGATAAAGGTTTTCAGGAACCATGGTTTGGAGAGCAGGTCCTTCTTTTTCCAGAGTTCGTAAAAATAAATGACCCCTATCAGCATCATCAAAACGCCTATACCCACCATAATCTGGAATGCGTAATGAGTAACAGCCACCGGCGGCTGGTTTTTAACAGGGATTTTATCCAACCCGTTTACCTGTGTTTTAAAATTGTCATGCACTAAAAAGCTTAACAGGCCGGGGATCTCTAAACCGTAATTCACTTTTTTCGCAGCGGTATCAGGAATACCACCGATAACTAGCGGTGCGTATTCCTGGGTGTGAAAATAAGCTTCCATTGCAGCCAGTTTTGCGGGCTGGCGTTTAGCTGCATTTTTGGCTGATAAGTCGCCGCTGAAAGGTTGTAAAATAGCTGCGGCTGCCCCAAAGATGATAGCTATTTTAAACGCCTTAGTATGGAAAGCGATATTCTTTTTACGGTAGATCATGAGCGCATGGATCCCGGCCACTGCAAAACCTGTTGCCGAAAAGGCGGCTATGATCATATGTAATGACTCGGAAAACCAGGCCTTGTTAAACATGGCTTTTACAGGGTCGATATTGACATACTGTCCGTTCACAAAATCAAACCCGGATGGACTATTCATCCATGAATTGGCTGACACTACGAGGATACCTGATGCAACGCCGCTTATACCGACAATAACCCCGGCTGTCCAATGTACCCAGTTATTTAATTTGTTCCAGCCATAAAGGAATAAGCCAAGTGCTATAGCTTCGATGAAAAAGGCGACGCCTTCTAACGAAAACGGCATCCCGAAGATCGGTCCGGCGTGTTTCATGAAGCCGGGCCAAAGCAAGCCGAGTTCAAAAGAGAGCATGGTGCCGGACACCGCGCCGGTAGCAAAAAATATAGCCACGCCTTTACTCCAGGCAACAGTGATGTTTTTATAAACCTGGTCCTGAGTTTTGATCCATTTATAATGCGATATAGCCATGAAAACCGGCATTACCATACCGATACAGGAGTATATGATATGAAAACCTAAGGATAAAGCCATTTGAGATCTGGCGGCTAAAAAATCATCCATACGTGTTATACTTAAATAATGGTTGAAATTAAAGCTTAATGTAACAAATCTGTAACTAAATGCTTATCGATATTGAATTTAAAATATATTTTTTATCGGGAAAGAGTTGGATTTGTGGTAGAATTTTAGTAAAAATTACGAATAAAAAATGTCATTGAGGCACGAAGCAATCGCACGGAAGCACTGCCGCTCTGTATAGCATGCGATTGCCACGCTACGCAATGACATTTATTTTGATCTTTATAAATCATCAATCTTATAAGGAGCTAACTTATCCCTTCTTTGCTGTTGATCCTCTTATAATCAATTCAGGCTTAATGCTGATGATCTTGGGTTTAACCGAAACCTCGATGCTGGCAATCTCCTGGAAAAACAGGTTGCCAATGGTTTTGCCCATATAAACACTAAACTGATCTATGGTAGTTATCGATGGACTGGTAATCTCCGTAAAAGCTTCATTAGAGTAGCCGCAAATGCCCAATTCTGAAGGCACCTTGATATTCATGATATTAGCTACCTCCAAGACACCTAAAGCCGAAAAGTCAGATGTAGAGGCAAATATAGCATCCGGCGGGTGGGGGAGGTTAAGCAGTTTACGGGTAGCTTCGGCACCAAGCTCCTTTGTCCACGCATTTTCAACCACCAGTTCATCAATCACTTTCACCTTATGCGTTTCTAATGCTCTTAGGTACCCGTTTTTTCGCTGGCGAAAAATGTTTAGGTTTTGCGGGCCTTCAAGTAAGGCGATACGTTTATAGCCGTTTTCTATCAGGTGCGATACCGCTTCAAATGAGGCCTGTTCGTTATCGTTGATCACTTTAAGGGTTTCCAGCTCTTCGGCAACACGGTCAAACTGGATCAGCTGAATGCCATGGTCAAGCACATTTTGCAGGTGCTGGTAATCATAGCTATCGGCCGATACCGAGATCACAATACAATCCACATGTTGGTTAATGAGCGTATTAACGCACTGGATCTCTTTATCATGCACTTCGCCCGACTGGCAGATGATGAGGTTATATCCTTTTTGATAGGTTGTTTCCTCAATGCCAGCTATCACGTTACTGAAAAAGTTCTGGTTTATCCGCGGCACCACTACGCCAATAGTTTTTGAATGCCCTTTGCGCAGGTTGGAGGCAAGGGTGTTGCGTTTATAATTGAGCTCATCGGCGGTTTTGATGATCAGTTCCCTGGTTTTTTCGTTCACCTGGCTGCTGTTATTCAGCGCTCTTGATACGGAAGACGCGGTTATGCCGAGCTTAGCGGCAATGTCATAAATGGTGGTGCGTTTAACTTTCTTCATTATAGCGTGCAAGTTGGAAAAAATATTTTACGCAATCGATTGCAATTTTTATTTATTTCTTTATTTTCGTTGCGTTAAGTTACCAATTAATAAATACAACCAAAAAATCATACAAAAATCTGAATAGGCTATGCTGTTATTAGGGATCGATATAGGTACTTCGTCGGTAAAAGTAAGTGTTGTTGACGCCGCAACGCAAAAAACAATCGCTTCGGCACAATACCCTGACCAGGAGTCGCCAATCAAAGCATTGCATCCCGGTTGGGCCGAACAATCTCCCTCAATGTGGTGGGAGCAGGCAGAAAAAGCATTGGAGCGCTGTCGTGCTAAGGGAGGTTACAACTCAAAAGATATAGCTGCCATTGGTATCGCTTACCAAATGCACGGCCTGGTATTGGTTGATAAAAATCAAAACGTACTTCGTGATAGTATTATATGGTGCGATAGCCGCGCTGTTGAAATTGGCGATAAAGCTTTTGCCACCATTGGCGAAGAGCATTGCTTATCGCACCTCCTCAATTCGCCGGGAAACTTTACAGCTTCAAAACTGGCTTGGGTAAAAGAGAACGAACCGGAGATCTACAGTAAAATAGATAAGATCATGCTGCCTGGTGATTACATCGCCATGAAGCTTACCGGCGAGATCTCCACATCTGTATCGGCATTATCTGAAGGGGTGTTTTTTGATTTCAAAACCAATGGCATCTCCAAAGAGATCATCAATTATTTTGGTTTTGACGAAAGCCTGTTTCCGGTTATTAATCCTGTATTTTCATCGCACGGAAGTTTGCAGGCATCAGTCGCCGAAAAACTGAATTTAAAGGCAGGCATTCCTGTTACCTATAAATCAGGAGATCAGCCCAACAATGCTTTATCGTTAAATGTACTTAACCCTGGCGAGGTAGCTGCCACCGCAGGTACCTCGGGCGTGATATATGGTGTGGATGATCAGTTGGTTTTTGATCAGCAATCACGCATCAATACCTTTGCACACGTTAATTATGCCACCGAACAAAAAAGACTTGGTGTATTACTTTGCATTAACGGCACAGGCAGTCTATATCGCTGGGTAAAAAACACATTCGGTAAAGGCTATAGCTATAACGAAATGAATGGCGAAGCTGAAAAAGCCCCCTTGGGCAGCGAAGGCTTGCAGGTATTGCCATTTGGCAACGGTGCCGAGCGCATGCTAAATAACAAACAGGTTGGCGCGCATTTTCAAAATATCGACCTTAACCTGCATACACCGGCACATATTTTCAGAGCTGTGCAGGAGGGGATAGCCTCGTCCTTCCGCTATGGTTTTGACATTATGCGCGGCAATGGTATGAACCCCACTGTGATCCGCGCGGGTAAAAGCAACCTTTTCCTGAGCGACCTGTTCACCCAAACTTTTGTAAATGCCACGGGCGTTCCTGTCGAGCTCTATAATAACGACGGCAGTGTAGGCGCGGCTTTAGGCGCAGGTATAGGCGCAGGCATCTTCAAATCTCCATCCGAAGCATTCAGCAATATCAAAGCCATCAAACTGGTTGAACCTACTACAGACCAATTTGAACCGGTTTACCAGGAGTGGAAAACCCTTTTGGAAGCGCGCTTAAGGTGAAAGGGAAAAGGTTAAAGGCGAAAGGTATTGCCCCGTATATCTAAATCAATAATTCAACAATTATCTAATAAAAACAATCACTAATTCAATAACTCAGTAAATCAATAATTAAAATGATAGTAACAGGCGAAAAAGAATTTTTCAAAGAAATAGGCCAGATAAAATTTGAAGGCCTTGAATCAGACAATCCACTGGCGTTTCGCTGGTATGACGCGGACAGGGTAGTGGCAGGCAAAACCATGAAAGATCATTTACGCTTTGCCGGTGCTTACTGGCATTCGTTCTGCGGTAACGGTGCCGATCCGTTTGGCGGCGCTACACACGTTTTCCCTTGGGATGAAAAAGCTGACGCTGTTGAGCGAGCTAAAGACAAAATGGATGCAGCGTTTGAGTTCTTGACCAAAATGAACCTGCCTTACTACTGTTTCCACGACGTTGATGTGGTTGACTATGGTAATGATGTTGCTGAAAACGATCGCCGTTTGCAGGCTTTGGTTGATTATGCCAAACAAAAACAGGCTGCCAGCGGTGTAAAATTACTTTGGGGTACTGCAAACCTGTTCAGCCACAAACGTTATATGAACGGTGCATCAACCAACCCCGATTTTCATGTATTGGCTCATGCCGGTGCGCAGGTAAAAGCGGCACTTGACGCAACGATTGCATTAGGCGGCGAAAATTATGTTTTCTGGGGTGGTCGTGAAGGTTATATGAGCCTGTTGAATACCAATATGAAACGCGAACAGGAGCATTTGGCTAAGTTTTTACATACTGCTAAAGATTATGCCCGCAAGCAAGGTTTTAAAGGCACGTTCTTTATTGAGCCAAAACCATGCGAGCCAACCAAACACCAGTATGATTATGATGCGGCCACCGTATTAGGTTTTTTACAGAAATACGACCTGATCAACGATTTTAAACTGAACCTTGAAGTTAACCACGCCACTTTAGCAGGTCATACTTTCCAGCACGAACTACAGGTTGCTGCCGATTCGGGTTTATTAGGTTCGATAGATGCAAACCGCGGTGACACGCAAAATGGCTGGGATACCGACCAGTTCCCTAACGATATTAATGAAGTAACCGAGTGCATGCTGATCATTCTTGAGGCAGGCGGTTTCCAGGGTGGTGGTATTAATTTTGATGCCAAGATCCGCCGTAACTCAACCGATCCGGCTGATTTGTTCTATGCTCACATTGGTGGCATGGACCTTTTCGCAAGGGCTTTGGTTACTGCTGACAACATTTTGCAAAAATCGGAGTATAAAAAATTACGTACCGACAGGTATGCCTCATTTGATGCGGGCACCGGGAAAGATTTTGAAGAGGGTAAGGTTTCTTTGGAAGATTTGCGTAACTATGCGATAGCTAACGGCGAACCTAAAGTGACAAGTGGTAAACAAGAATACATCGAAAATTTGATAAATCGATATATATAGTTTATAATTGTCAATCATACATATTAAACCCAAAGACAAACCAAAACAATGAACCTCAAAACCCTTTCAAATGGCGATTATGCTGTTTTCTTTATCTACTTTATAATTGTTGCCAGTTACGGCTGGTGGGTGTATAAGCGTAAACACAACGCCGATGCCACCTCAAAAGACTATTTTTTGGCCGAAGGGTCGTTAACCTGGTGGGCTATCGGAGCATCGCTCATCGCCTCAAATATCTCTGCCGAACAATTTATAGGTACAAGTGGGTCTGCGTTTAAAATGGGCTTAGCCATATCTACTTACGAGTGGATGGCTGCAATTACCCTTATCATTGTGGCGGTTTTCTTTATCCCGGTATATCTTAAAAATAAGATTTTTACCATGCCACAGTTCCTGCACCAGCGGTATAACGGAACGGTGGCCATGATCATGGCTATCTTTTGGCTGTTGCTGTACATTGTGGTTAACTTAATGTCGATCCTTTACCTTGGTGCATTAGCTGTCAGCGGTATTTCAGGTCTTGATATTCACCTATGTATCTGGCTGCTGGCCATATTCTCGGCGGTTATTACACTGGGCGGTATGAAGGTTATCGGCTATACCGACGTTATCCAGGTGGCGGTATTGATATTGGGTGGTTTAATGGCATCTTACCTTGCACTTACTTTGTTAAGCGAAAAAGAAAATACAACAGGCTTACTCAATGGTTTCAAGATCCTGCATAGTGAAGCTACTGATCACTTCCATATGATCTTTAAAAAGGATAATCCAAATTACATGGATCTTCCTGGCTTATCTGTTCTGATAGGCGGCATGTGGATCACTAACCTTAACTATTGGGGCTGTAACCAGTATATTACCCAAAGGGCTTTGGGCGCAAACCTTAAAACTGCCCGTGGTGGAATCCTGTTTGCAGCTTTCCTTAAGTTGCTGATGCCTGTTATTGTAGTGCTGCCTGGTATTGCGGCTTACCTTTTATATCAAAAAGGGATGTTCCACCAGGAAATGGCGAGTTCATCTGGAGTTTTGGATCCTAACAAAGCGTATCCATCACTGTTAAACTTATTGCCAAGCGGCTTAAAAGGCCTTTCATTCGCTGCGTTAACGGCTGCTATTGTAGCGTCGTTAGCGGGTAAAGCAAACAGTATCGCTACCATCTTTACGTTGGATATTTACAAAAAAGCAATCAATCCTGAAGCTACCGATAAAAAACTGGTTAACCTGGGTAAAATATCGGTACTTGTTGCCTTGTTGTTAGGTATCCTGTTATCTGAGCTTATCGGTAAAGCATTGATGGGCGAAGGTAAGCAGGGCTTCCAGTATATCCAGGAATATACAGGCTTCGTATCTCCGGGTATCTTTGCCATGTTTATCCTTGGTTTCTTCTGGAAAAAAGCTACTTCAAATGCGGCTTTATTTGCAACCATTGGCGGTTTCATTTTCTCATGTTTCTTTAAACTTTGTCCAAAGTTTATTGACCTGAGCTTCCTGTCGCCGTATGGCTTCTCAAAATTAGCCTTGCAGGATGATAAAGTAACGAAGTTATATGAAATCCCTTTCCTTGACCGTATGGGTTTTGTATTTATTCTGTGCGTTATTGGTATGTACATTATTTCAAAAATTGACCAGGCCAGGGGCGTTACAACAAATGGCCTTGAAATTGATGCCTCAATGTTTAAAACTTCGAGAGGATTTTTAGCTGGCGCCTTAATTGTAACAGGTATTGTGGTTGCATTGTACTCAATTTTCTGGTAGCAGAAATTTTACCAATAGATAAAAAGGCGATGAGGTGATAACCCCATCGCCTTTTTGCTTCATAGTAGTTGTTTTTACCCGTTAACGAAAACGTTTGCGTGGATTGTTTAGGCTTATTACTTCCAACTTGCCCGTATGATGTGTAATTTGCCGCTTACAAGTATAAACTACTATACCGCTAACTCCGGTATATATCTGTTAATAACCAATGAAGAATTTTTTAGATCAGGATTTTTTACTTCAAACAAAAACGGCGCAGCGCTTATATCATGAGTTCGCCAGCCATCAGCCTATTATTGATTATCATTGCCACCTGCCGCCAGATCAGATTGCTGACGATATCAATTTTAAAAACATAACGCAGATCTGGCTTTATGGCGATCATTACAAATGGCGCGCTATGCGGGCAAATGGTGTTAATGAAGCCTATATCACCGGTAATAAAACCGACGAGGAAAAGTTTATGCAATGGGCCGCTACAGTTCCTTACACCTTGAGAAACCCGCTATACCATTGGACACACCTCGAATTGCAGCGATATTTTGGCATCAATGAGTTGCTTTCATCAGCATCGGCACAAAAAATATATGCCCAGTGCAATGAGAAACTACAATCGCCGGAGTTTAGCATCCGTAACATCCTCAAAAGTAAAAATGTAGAAGTTGTTGGCACCACTGATGATCCGTTGGATAACCTAAGTCATCATCAGAAACTGAAACAGGATGAGTATAGTGTAAAAGTATTACCTGCATACCGCCCTGATAAAGCCATGAATGCGGATGATATAGCTGGACTGAACAAATACATTGACCAACTACAGGCTGTCGCTAACGTAGATATTTCAAATTTCGATGATTATTTGAAAGCTCTTAAAAGCAGGCATGATTATTTTGCTGAAAATGGCTGCAAATTATCCGATCACGGACTGGAGCAAATTTATTCCGAAGATTATACTGACGCAGAGATAGCTACCATCTTTACCAAAATAAGGAACAGCGAAGTGTTGTTGCCTTTGGAAATCCTGAAATTTAAATCGGCCATGTTGTATTACTTTGCCATTTGGGATCATGAAAAAGGATGGGTACAACAATTCCACCTTGGTGCATTGCGTAATAACAATGCGCGTGCTTTAACCAATTTGGGGCCTGATACCGGCTGGGATTCTATAGGCGATTTTGCACAAGGCAGGGCATTATCCAAATTCCTGAACAGGTTGGATACCACCAACCAGTTAGCCAAAACCATTATTTATAACCTTAACCCTGCCGATAACGAGCTGTTTGCTACTATGGTGGGCAACTATAATGACGGTTCGATAGCCGGCAAAATGCAGTTTGGATCGGCCTGGTGGTTTTTGGATCAAAAGGATGGCATGATTAAGCAATTAAACGCTTTATCAAACATGGGCCTGCTGAGCCGTTTGGTTGGGATGCTTACCGATTCGAGGAGCTTTATGTCGTTCCCGAGGCATGAGTATTTCCGCAGGTTGCTTTGTAACTTGTTGGGTGATGACATTGAAAACGGCGAATTACCAAACGATATTGAATGGACAGGAAAGATCGTGAGCGATATTTGCTATTTTAACGCCAAAAACTATTTCAATTTTTAAATGAGCAATATAGAAAATACAAAGGGAAGCATCCTGTCATTTGGCGAATTGTTGTTACGCATGTGCCCCGATGGTGAAGGGCAATGGTTAAAAAGCAACAAGCTGCCATTTTTTATGGGTGGTGCCGAGCTTAACGTAGCCAATGCTTTAGCCCTTTGGGAGCAGCCAATAAAATATTTTACCGCTTTGCCTGATAATGCCTTATCCGAACAGATTATCAGTTACCTGGAAAGCAAAAGTATCGACACATCAGCAATACATCATAGTGGTAACAGAATAGGTCTTTATTATCTTACCCGTGGTAAAGATGTAAAGAACAATGCTATCGTATATGACCGTGCAGGCTCGTCCTTTGCCGATCTCAAACCGGGCATGGTTAACTGGGATGTTGTTTTGGAAGGTGTAAGCTGGTTTCATTTCAGTGCGATTTGTCCGGCCTTGAATCAGCTTGCAGCCGATGTTTGCGAAGAAGTTTTACAGGCAGCAAGCAAAAAACATATCACCATATCTGTCGATCTTAATTATCGCCCCAAATTATGGCAGTACGGTAAAAAGCCGGTAGAGATCATGCCGAAACTGGTACAATATGCCGATATCATTATGGGTAATGTTTGGGCCGAAGAAACCATGCTTGGTATTCCCGTTACGCCAGATATGCATGAATCGGGCCAGCAAAGTATTTACCTGAAAGAAGGGCTTTATTCGTCTGAAAGGATCATGGATGCTTATCCGCGCTGCCGGGCTGTTGCCAATACCTTCCGCTTTGATGCAGGCAAAGGCGTTGAATATTATACTTCGCTTTATACTGGCAACCGCTTTTATCACTCCCCAACCTATACTACCGAAACCGTGGTTGACAAAGTTGGCAGCGGCGATTGCTTTATGGCCGGGCTTATTTACGGCTTTTATAACAAGCAAGATCCACAGCAATTGCTGGACTTTGCAACGGCAGCCGCATTCGAGAAGCTATTTATTGAAGGCGATGCGACCACCAAAACAGTTGATCAAATTTATAACACAATGAAACAATGAGTAAAAAAAATATAGTACTTGACGCGATATTAAAGCAGGGTACATTACCGCTGTTCTTTTATAAAGACCCGGAAGTGAGCCTGCAAATAACCCGCACGCTTTATAAAGCTGGCATTAGGGTATTTGAGTATACCAACCGCGGTGCAGCCGCCCTCGAAAACTTCGAGGTTTTAAAACAAGCCCTTGCAAACGGCGAAATGCCGGGCCTGGAATTAGGTATCGGCACCATCAAAAGTGTTCAGGAAGCTGAAGCTTTTATTGCTGCCGGGGCTGATTTTATCGTTTCGCCAATTGTTAACCCCGAGGTTGGCAAACTGGCAGCGCAGCACAACCTATTATGGATTCCTGGTTGTATGACACCAACCGAAATTTACACAGCTCAACAAAACGAGGCTGCGCTGATAAAAATATTCCCGGCCAATATACTGGGGCCGGAGTTTGTATCCTCAATCAGGGATTTGTTTGCCGGTCAGTTGTTCATACCAACAGGTGGGGTTGATTTGAACCATGACAGTATCAGCACCTGGTTTAAAGCCGGGGTATGTGCGGTGGGTATGGGCAGTAAACTAATCAGCAAAAGCGTACTGGAAAACCGGGAGTACGATAAACTATATAACGATACCCTGAAGCTGCTTGAAATAGTACAAACCATTAAATAGCCAGTTAACCTAAATTATAATGAGAGAAGAAAAAGTTGGAAACTACCGCTGGGTGATCTGCTCGCTGGTATTTTTCGCAACAACCGTTAATTACCTTGACCGGGCAGTAATCAGTTTGCTTAAATCAGACCTTACCAAGGAGTTTAAGTGGAATGATGGCGACTATGCCAATATTGAGATTGCTTTTAAAATAGCTTATTCAATAGGTTTGCTGGCTGCCGGACGGATCATTGATAAGATAGGCACCAAACTCGGCTATTTCCTTTCAACACTACTATGGAGTATTTCGGCGGTGTGCCACGCTTTTGTTGGCGGCACCTTTGGTTTCGGCGTAGTGCGTTCTGCATTGGGCCTTAGTGAAGCGGGAAATTTTCCTGCAGCTATTAAAACCGTGGCCGAGTGGTTTCCTAAAAAAGAACGTGCATTTGCTACGGGGATCTTTAACTCGGGTGCAAATATAGGTGCTATAGTTGCACCTTTAACAGTTCCGTTTATAGCAGCTGCCTGGGGATGGCGCTGGGCATTTATCATAACCGGCTCAATCGGTTTTATATGGCTTGTATTATGGCAGGTAATTTACCGCGCACCTTCAAAGCATAGCAAGGTATCAAAAGCCGAGCTTGATTACATCAACAGTGATCATGACAGTCAAACTGAAGCTTTACAGCCAGTTGAGCAAAAGAAAATATCTTGGGGCAAGCTGCTTTCGTTTAAGCAAACGTGGGCATTTGTTATAGGTAAATTCCTTACCGACCCTATATGGTGGTTTTACCTGTTCTGGCTCCCCGATTTTTTGGAAAGCCAGTATCATTTAAAGGGCACAGAAATAGCCATTCCCGTTGCGTTGGTTTATACCATGTCTACCTTTGGGAGTGTTGGCGGCGGTTGGTTGCCTATGAACCTTATTAAAAAGGATTGGCCTGTATTTAAAGCCCGTAAAACATCTATGTTTATCTACGCACTGGCGGTAATACCAATCATATTTGCGCAGATTCTGGGTGGTGTTAATATGTGGCTTGCGGTTATAGTGATAGGGATAGCAGCATCGGCGCACCAAGCATGGAGCGCTAATATATTCACCACAGTTTCGGATATGTTCCCAAAACGCACTATTGGTTCGGTAACGGGCTTAGGTGGCATGTTCGGTTCTATCGGTGGTGTGTTCCTGTCGCTTGCCGTGCAAAAAAACCTGTTTGTGTATTACCGGTCAATCGGTAAAATTGAGATAGCCTATTATATTATGTTCTTTGTTTGCGGAAGCGCTTACATTTTAGCCTGGCTCATTATGCATTTCCTGGTGCCTAAAATGAAACCAATTGAATTGGATTAACCATATGAAATATAACGAAGGAAGCCGGGGCAAATGATCCGGCTTCCTTTTTTTATAAAGAGTGGCTTACCGCCTGTTCGGCCAGTTCATCAATCCAGCTCGAAAGGTAAGGCTCTGTACCATCAATCCTGATCCATTCGCTATCCTGATCTTTGACAATTACCAAATGTAGTGTGCCATCTATCGATTTAAACTCATATGCATTGGCATAACCGGCCCAGGTCACCTGTTGCGCTGTACCTTCAATAATGCTATCGGTCCCCGTAAGCGTGGCATCAAATTGTTGTTTCATAGTGTTTATAGTTTTACTAACCTAACATAGTTCTGGCAGTTTCTGTTTGCGCCGGTGTTAAGCCGAAGGCCATGTTATTTATTTTAGACTGATAAAATTGTATTTAAATTTAAGCAGCTAAAACTTTTAATACACGAGTTACGTTTTGTTAATAATTATAAACCATGAACAGAAGGCTCAGTACAAAATATTTCCAGGTATCGCAAAGGGTATGGGGAACTAAACTATTATTTGTTAATGTTTACATGATCGCGAACCGTCCCGGTGCTGCCAAAGGCTGGGTTTTGGTTGATACGGGGTTAAAAGGTTCAGCAAAAAAAATCATTGCCATGGCCGAAGAGCTTTTTGGCCCGGGAACCAGGCCTGCAGCTATTGTGCTCACACATGGACATGCCGACCACTCGGGAGGATTAGCAGAACTTTTGGAGATTTGGAATGTATCTGTTTATGCCCACGCACTTGAATTGCCTTACCTAACAGGCCTGTCATCATACCCACCGGCCGATCCATCACTGACCGACGGGCTGATGAGCCTGTTGTCGGTATTTTTCCCAACATCCCCCATAAACCTCGGCACTAAAATAAAGGCTATTGATATGGAGGAAGGGATTCCCGAACTGCCCGAATGGAAGATTATTCACACACCCGGGCATACGCCGGGCCATGTTTCGCTGTTTTTGCCAATAAATTCGACCCTTGTAGCCGGGGATGCCTTTTCAACTACTAAGGCCGAATCAGCTTTATATTCATTTAGTTCACTTAAAAAGTTAACCGGACCGCCAAGGTATTTCACTACCGACTGGGAAGCTGCTGCCCAATCAGTACGCAGGCTTGCCGCACTTGAACCACGCACAGTAGCAGCAGGCCATGGCCCGATAATGCGCGGCCGTGAGCTGCATGATCAATTGCATGAACTGGCCGATAACTTTGAGCAGGTTGCAATACCCGTAAAAGGCCGCTATGTGGGGCATCCGGCTGTTGCCGATGAAATGGGCGTGACTTATATCCCGCCTTATATAAGCAGCAGTATTTTAAAAGCAACAGTTAGCGTCGCAGCTGCACTCGCAACATTTTTTATTATAAAAGGATTGCAGGAATAGGAGCAGAATCCAATCGGTTTGTGCGTACCTTTACCGCGTGGAAAATTTAAAGCCAGATCCAAAGATCCTAATTGATATTGTACAAACCAGAATGCCTTATGGCAAGTATAAAGGCACTATTATAGCTGATATCCCTGTATCATATCTTGAATGGATGGCAGGCAAGGGTTTTAGTAAAGATAAAATGGGGATGTTACTTTCAACCACATTTGAGATCAAAACAAATGGGCTGGGTGAGATCCTGTATATGGTGAAGAAACAAGTTCAAGCCCCCCCGGCCCCCTAAAGGGTTGCTTTGTAAGCTTGTTCAATAACTCCTTTTTCTCCCCTTTAGGGGGCGGGGGCTTATAGCCTGTTAAACCAACCTTTTTTCCAAAATACAAACACCTGTATTAAGGCTATCAAAAACATAAACACGATAGCATAAATGTAACCATGGTGCCAGTACAATTCGGGCATGTTATCCGGAAGGATATGGCCTTTATCATCCTGGCGCGAAAAGTTCATGCCGTAAATGCCCGCAATAAAAGTAAGAGGAATGAAAATCACCGAAATAATGGTAAGCACCTTCATGATCTCGTTCATGCGGTTACTTACCATGGATAAGTATAGATCAATAATACTTGATGTTACTTCCTTGTAGTTTTCAATAAGATCCATGGCCTGGATACAATGATCATAGGCGTCGCGCAAAAACAATTTAACTTCGGGAGTTATCAGCGGACTTTCAGACCTGATCATGTCATTGATCTTATCCCGCTCGGGCCAGCTGGCACGGCGTACAACTATCAACGTGCGTTTTAGCTGCTGGGCATTAAACATGATGGTTTTATCGGCGCTCAGGTAAAGCTTATCTTCAAGGGCATCCAAATGGTCGCCAATTTCGGCAAGCAGCACAAAGTAGGTATCAATTATAGTGTCAGTAAGCGCATAACACATATATCCGGGTCCCGCGGTACGGATAGCGCCCTTTCCGGCTTTTAAACGGGCTTTTACGGCATCAAAGCGCTCGGTGTGATCCTCCTCAAAACTAATGATGATATTATCTTTTATGATAGCTGAAAACTGGCAGTTAATTATCTCATTATCCTTATTGAATTGAACGATGCGGCTGGTACAAAAGGCATAATCCTCGTATTCATCAAATTTGGGGCGCTGGTGTGTATTGGCAATATCCTCCAAAACCAGGGGATTGATATTGCAATGTTCACCAATTTGCTCAATCAGCGAGGCATCGCCCAAACCATTAATCTTAATCCAATGGGTATGATTGTCACATTTATTTAGCTGTTTTAAGGCTGTTTTGATATCCTTGCCCTCGCAGGTTACTAACTCATCTTTATTGTATGAGTAAACGGATATAATGGGTTTCAGTGCATCCTCGGCTACCCTGATCGTACCCGGTCTGTCACCTACATTTCCTGCGTGTTTGTGTTTTTTAAGGCGCAGGCGTTTAAAGTTGCCATTCATCTACAAATAGTTTACGGTTTGCGGGCCCTGGTTAAACAGCAGATCAATAATACTCAGGTTTTTCATAAAGCCCTTGCGGTCTTCAAATACCTGGAAATATGGTTTCTGCTGCATTTCGCTTTCTTTTTTAGGATGAATAGAAAACCGAAAATCGTGCAGGTTCGGATATTCGGCCTGGTATTCATTCGTGTAATTTAATTCCGTTTTTATTTTAGTGAGCTTGAGCAGCAGGTTCAAAAGCTCCTGGTTATAATCAAACAAGTAGGTAATTTGTTTTTCATAAAAAGGCGCAAAATCATCTTCATAAAACTCAAAATAAGCCGAACGGCGATAACAAGCCTGCAAGCTTTGCCAGTGCAGGCGCTGCCACATAAAATCGTAGCTGATTTTTACGTCTTTAACTTTAGTGTGATTTTTTGAACCTTTTATTACTGGAACCACCAATGCCAGTACACCATCGGGCGAGTAGATATTAGCCCGGTTGCGATAAGTTTGTTTGGGGAAATGTTCTTCTCTTTCTATCAGTATATCAGGCTTATACGTATTTAATTGTACAAAATAATCTACCGGCGGAAGATAAAACATGGGTAACACAGCGCCTTTTTCAATCATATATTTTATGTTTGTGCTCAAAATTGGCTAAAATAATGATAAAAAAGGGTTTTACTAAGTTAGGGATATTAATTTTATACCTTATATCGTTGCTTCCCTTTTGGTTTTTATACATTTTATCCGATATCGCGTTTGTTATTATTTACTACGTTGTTCATTACCGCCGTGATGTAGTGCAGCAAAACCTCCGCAATTCCTTTCCCGAAAAAACAGATCAGGAACGTCATGATATTGAACGAAAGTATTATCGCTACCTGGCCGACCTGATAGTGGAAACCATTAAAATGATCACCGTATCAGAAAAACAGATCCAAAAAAGGGTAGTGGCTACCAACTCCGACCTGGTGTTTGAATACTTTGCTAAAGGTAAGAGTATTATTGCTGTTGCCGGCCATTACTGCAACTGGGAAATGGCCGCCCTCAATTTTAACTTTGTTACCGATAAAAGGTTTATGATCATTTACAAAAACCTGTCTAACAAAACGTTTGATGATTTTTTCATTAAGATCCGTTCAAGGTTTGGTGGGCAGCCGGTTGCCATGAAGCAAACATTGCGTAAAATGATTGAATACCGTAAAGAACTTACTGTAAGTGTGCTCGTGGGCGATCAAACTCCCGTGATGCATGAGGTAAACTATTTCACCAATTTTTTAAATCAGCCAACCGCGGTATTTTTGGGTATTGAAAAGATTGCCAAAACAATTGACGCTGCTGTTGTTTTTTACGACATGAAAAGGATAAAACGCGGATATTATGAATATACGCTAATTCCGCTTACCGAAACACCAAAAGAAACTGCCGAACACGAAATAACAGATATGCACGTGAAATACCTTGAGGGAATGATCAGGAGAGAACCGCAATACTGGTTATGGTCGCACCGGAGATGGAAGTTTAAGCCGGAGGATTTACATAGATGACCCATACACCTAAAGTTGCTGTAGTTATTTTAAACTGGAACGGTGCAAAGTACCTTAAACAATTTCTTCCTTCGGTATTATCCTCTACGTATCCTAACCTGGATATCGTTATGGGGGATAACGCTTCTTCGGATGATTCAGTAGCGTTTATGCGCGCAAACTATCCATCGGTAAGGATTATCCAAAATGATAAAAACTACGGCTTTACAGGGGGGTATAACCGGGTGCTGGCCCAGGTTGATGCCGATTATTATATCCTGCTTAATTCGGACGTTGAGGTTGTTCCAGGATGGATTGAACCTGTTATCGAATTAATGGAAAGCGATAGTTTAATCGCTGCTGCTGCTCCCAAGATCCGGTCATACGCACAAAAAGAATACTTTGAACATGCCGGCGCTGCCGGTGGCTTTATTGATAAGCACGGCTATCCCTTTTGCCGTGGCAGAATCTTTTACGAGCTGGAAAAGGATAACGGTCAATATGAGCAATCAGGTGAGGTATTCTGGGCATCGGGAGCTTCTTTGTTTATCAAAAAAAGCATTTGGGATGAAGCCGGCGGCTTTGATGAAAGCTTTTTTGCCCATATGGAAGAGATCGACCTTTGCTGGCGCTTAAAAAACATGGGTTATAAAGTAATGTATTGCGCGCAATCAACCATATATCACGTTGGCGGCGGTACGTTAAATGCCGAAAATCCGTTTAAGACTTATCTCAATTTCAGGAATAACCTGCTGCTTATAAAAAAGAACCTTCCATTTTGGCGGGCGTTTTGGGTGATCAGCATCCGCTTTATAATGGATCTACTGGCCTTGTTCAGGTTTTTGATGGAAGGTAAACGCAAAGATGCCTGGGCAGTAAGCAGGGCACATCAGAGCTTTGTGTTAAGCCTCTTTAAGAAGGTTAAAAGCGAAAAGCTAAAGGCGAAAGGTAACGCGGTACAAAACACAAAAGGTATATACAGGGGCAGTATTGTTTGGGATTTCTTTGTTAAAAAGAAAACTCATTTTACTGATCTTGATCCTTCGGAGTTTTAGCGGCATCTGTACCCTGTTCCGGCTCAGTTTCGTCGCTTATGCCCCGCGCTTCTACTTTAATGGGAGGCAAGCCTTTTGGCCATATCACCCGTACATCCTGCTGGCGGAATGGTATGTCGATTCCTTCTCTGTTAAATGCATCGTAAATATCGGCTAATACGCGGCTCTTAAGTCCAAGCCAGGTGTTGATATCGGCTGCCCAGAAAAACACCCTGAAATCAACCGAGCTTTCATTTAAATTATGCAGGAATACAGAAGGCGATGGCTGGTTCATGATATCATCATGGTTAGTTAATAAATTTAACAATATTGCCTTAACCTGCTCAATGTTTGATCCATATGCTACCCCAATAATCAGTTCAACCCGGCGATTGTTATTACTTAAGGTCCAGTTAATTACGTGGTGAGATATTAAGTCGCCGTTAGGGATAATTACCTCCGCGCCATCGGCGGTAGCAATTTTACTGGCACGGATGCCGATATCCATAATAGTACCCGAACGGCTGTCAACTTCAATAATATCACCAACCTGGATCGGTTTCTCGAAAGCAAGTATCAAACCCGATACGAGGTTGTTAACGATATTCTGTAAGCCAAAACCAATACCAATACCAAAGGCGCTGATAATGATAGTAATCTTATCAATAGGCACTCCTGAAGCAGCTACGGCCAGGAAGAAGCCTAAAGCAATTACCCCGATACGGATAAGCAGGGTAGAGGTGCGGTTCTTTTTCTTGGCTACATCAATATCATTGGCATGCTTGGCTGCAATATCATAAAGATAGCTGATTATCTTTGACGCGATAGATGACAGCCAGATCACGGCCACAAATATGATCACGCTTTGAAACGTGAACTGGGTATTGGTACCCCCGATGCTGCGGTTTTTGGTCAGAAAATCGCCCAGGTAATCAAATACGGTATCTTCAACGTTCAGGTTTTGGGTGAGCATTACCAGCCATAGCAAGGTAGCCAATATGCTCAGCACACTCCTGAACTTATTTTGCATTAATTTATAATCGATAAAAGAAGTTAGGTTGTTGCTCTTTTTACCGGCTTCCAGTTGCAGGAACAAGGCTTCCATAATGATATGCACTATGTAATACATAGCAAGGGCAAGCCACAGGTTATAAACTACACTAACACCAATGATTTTAGCCAAACTCACCCTGCCGAAAACATTACATAAAAAAGATGCTCCCTGCAGAAATATGAAAACCTTCAATATAAAGCCGGTATAAGGCAGGTAATCAGCCCTGGCCTTGCGCACTTCTGATAAAAACCTGAAACTTATTACCGATGCAGCGAGGCCTGAAATTAATATAACTACCCTGTCGATATTGGTTACCTGGATATAAAGATTGCTCAGGCTGTAAATAATAGTGATGCCAAATAGCTGCAGCATATAACGGAACATAGTTGCAGGACATGCCTTTTTTATGAGGTAAAGCAGGGCAATCATTAGCACCAATAAAAACATCTCCAATACAATTACCGGCGGGTGATCATAAACGTTTGGCAGCAACGTAAAAGTTAAAACAATTGAGGATACAAACGGATAATTTACAACGTAATTGGCCTGGCCAAACACACTTTCGGGCGCATCGTTATCACGTATGATTCTACGGCGACTGGCGCGGACCCAGGCAAAAAAAACAAATAGAACCACTAGGCCAGAAAGATGGATCAGGATATCCCTGCCAATAAAAAAGTTGAACAGCTTGGCGTTCATATCGGCCGTAGCTTTTGTTGCCGGGCCGAAATCGCTGCCTTCATCAGCATTCATGTTCCATATGTTGCTATACTCCTGAGACATCGCCCTAATGCTGAAATCCCTGATCTTGGTATCAATCTGGTCTTTAAGGTCGAGTATCGAAATATAAACAGCTGAGGTGCGGTTTTGCAGCAGGCCTACTTTCACCATTACCTTTTTGTTTGTAGTATCCAGGCGGTGATATTTGCTGTCAATAGCTATTTTTTGGATGAGATAGGTAGTAGCCAGCGAACTATCAGCAGGCAGGATTTTTAAAACGCTATCGCGCGATATGGCGTCCAGATCGTTTTGATTTTGAACAAGTTTACTGTTGATATCTGCAAGCTGTTCCTGCCAAAGGTCAAGCTGGTCATCACTGCGGGTAAGCACATCCCTGATGGTATACAGGTACCTTAACGTGCTCGATTTATCATTATCAATAAGCGACTTGATGAGCGTAATCCGCCTTTCAAATGATGGTAGCTTAGTGCTGATCTCTGCCGTATCTAACTTTTTTGACAGGTTGCTTTTGATCTGGTTAAAGGCAGATGTATAATATTCAACTTTTTGCAACAGGTTATTTACCGATGTATCCGAGCGTTTGAGCGCCCGCATCATCGAATCGCGCGAAAGGATAGAGGCGCGGAGCGAGTCTCTTACCGATCTTGGCTTTTTCTTTTTGGCTTGGGCAAATGCATCAACACTGAATAACAGCGTAATAAAAAGTAAACTTAGCGCGGCAACCCTGAATATTTTAAGCATCTGGAACAATAAGCTGAAAGCAATGTTTAAACGCTTTTACACCAAAAGCGTTTTATCAAAACGATAAAATATTTTAATATTATTTAAGCGACAGGTTTTCAATGGCCAGGCGATAACTATCCATCCCGAAACCCGCAATTACACCACGACAACTGGCCGCTATCATTGATTTATGCCTGAACTGCTCGCGCTTGTGCACGTTGGATATATGCACTTCAATAACCGGGGTATTGATGGCAGAAATTGCATCTGCAATAGCAATGGAGGTATGGGTATAAGCGCCGGCGTTTATTACAATACCATCGTAACTAAAACCAATTTCATGCAGTTTATTTATAATTTCGCCCTCAATGTTGCTTTGATAATAATCAATGGTGATGTTTGCATAGCGTTGGCGCAGGGTTTCAAGATAGGTTTCAAAACTGGCATCGCCATAAATTGATTTTTCGCGAACGCCTAACAGGTTCAAATTGGGGCCGTTTATAATTTGTATCTTCATTAGTTCAAACTTAGCTATAAATCATCAAAACTAAAATCAATTGGATTGGCGTTCGGCAATAAAAGGTTTCCAGGCATATTTAAAATTAGAGAAGTCGCTATCCGACAACTCTATCGAAGCTTACAGCAGAGATATAGAAAAATTATATCAATATTCAGATTCACAGATAGTTAAACTAAAGCCAGAATTAATTACTTTAACTGATTTGCGCGGGTTCATTAACTGGATAAATGAACTGGGTATGATCCCTTCATCGCAAGCCAGGATTCTTTCGGGCATAAAAGCTTTTTATAAATACTTGCTGATGGAGGATATTATTAAATCCGATCCGTCAGAACTGCTCGAATCGCCCAAGATCAGGCGTAAGCTGCCGGATACATTGAGCTATGGAGAGATCAACAAAATTATAGCTGCGTTAGACCTATCCAAACCAGAAGGCATCCGTAACAAAGCCATCCTGGAAACCCTATACGGTTCGGGCCTCCGTGTATCCGAGCTTACCGAACTGAAACTCTCTAACCTGTACCTTGATATTGAATTTATAAAGGTGACCGGTAAAGGCAATAAGGAACGATTGGTGCCGATAGGCAGCGAAGCTATAAAAGCGCTGAAGATCTGGATAGAAAATGTAAGGGTACATAACCCAATAAAAAGAGGTGAGGAGGATTATGTTTTCCTGAACAGGCGCGGCACAAGGTTGAGCCGGCAGATTATTTTTTTAACCATCAAAGGGTTGGCTGAAACCATCGGATTGAAGAAAAAGATAAGTCCACATACCTTTCGGCATTCCTTTGCCACACACCTGGTTGAAGGGGGCGCCGATTTACGGGCAGTACAGGAGATGCTGGGACATGAAAGTATTACTACAACAGAGATCTATACCCATTTAGACAGGGAGTATTTAAAAAGCACCATCAGTCAGTTTCATCCGCGCAGTTAAGGTCAGATCAGGTATTGATCAATTACATCCTGAGGGATCTTTGCACCGCGTCCGGTAGCCATGTCAATCATCACATAATCAAACCAACCATCGCAGCAAATCTTTTTAGTGGCTTTATTGGTGATGGTAAACTTTACGCGGCAGCCCTTGTCGTCGATACCTTCAATGCCGGTTTTTACAATAAAGTAATCGCCCATGGTTAGGGCGCGTTTGTATTCAACATGGGCTGTCCGCACTACCCAACCAAATCCCCGCTCCATGAATTTTTCCATGGCCATACCATAGCAGCGTTCCATCTGATCATAGCGGGCAGCCAGCACATAGTCAAAATACTTGCTGTTGTGCACGTGCTGAAACATGTCGATATCATCGGGGCGTACGCGAAACTCAGATTCGAAGGTGGAAAGTGGGAGCGATGTATCCATACAGCAAATATAGTAATCCTATTTTAGTGACAGGAAAGCCATCAGCTTCTCATTAAAACTGCCGCCATGATCACAATTGGTAAAAAACACATAGCCCGATTGCCGTGTCTTGTCCATCAGGAAGCCAGATTGAAAATTACCGTTATTGCCCGAATGCAGGTAAAACGTACCCACCGGGCTTTGTTCAATTGCTATGCCCAGCCCCCAGGTTGAATAACCTGCCTTGCGGAAATCTTCGGCAAGCGGAACAGTCAACTGCGGACGGAACATTTCCCGGATGCTGTTCTGGCTCAACCCTTTGTCTTTCATTAAGGCTATGATGAAAGTTGCATAGTCCAAAGCATTGGTATGCAGTGTTGCCGCCGGGTTAAAAGTATTTGAATCTATCTGCAAAGATGGCAACACCGGCCAATTTGGCCCACTAACGGGATCTACACGGCCCTCCTGGTGACCTGAGACCTTGTGCTTCAGGATATAGGGATTAGCAGTGAACGAACTGTGGACCATGTGCAGGGGAACGGTCACCTCTTTTTCAAATACCGGCTCTATATTTTGCAATGACCGGTTAAGCAGATGAGCGATCACTTTGCCCAGATAAAGAAAACCCTCGCCCGAATAAAAAAATGAGGTGCCTGGTGTAAAATTCAAATAAAGGTTCCCGGGTTTAACGTGCAGTGCGGAATCAGCAGGAAAGAAGCGCCAGTTTGGTAACCCGGATTGATGAGAAAGCACCATCCGGGCGGTGATTAGTTTGTATCTCTCATCCTGTACGATATCAGGATAGGGAAGATATTTATACAAAGGAGTATCCAGGCTTAATATTCCGCGATCTGCCATTTTTAAAACCCAATAAGCAAATATTGGTTTGGAAAGTGAGGCTGCTTCAAAAATCGACTGCTCGTCTACAGGCTCTTTTGTTTTAATATCTTTTATACCCAAAGCCCGGTGATAAACGATTTTTCCTTTATTTATAAACGCAATAGATACCCCCGGGAGCTGCAACGAATCCATTTGTTTTTTCAAAAAAGCATCCATGGCAGTGTTGCTGATAAGTTTCCCGGCAGGGCTTATGATCTGTGCTTGTAAGTTGCAGATGAGCCCGGACAAAACTAAACAGGTAAGTATAAGCAACCGGGTAGATTTATTGTGTATGTGAGAAGATTGCATGTTTTGCATGAGGTAAGTTTTTAAATGGGACGCGAATATTAAAGATTTCGTTACAGGTCATTTTACATTTTAAGCGCCGCACCTTATTGCCGGATTTCTGCCTGTCTATTAAAACATCTAAAAACAAAAAGCGGACGATTTTGTGGATCGTCCGCTTTTCGATGAGGATACAGAATCTATTTTATGACCACCACTTAAGCGGAAAAACTATCTTATCAACCGAACTCGCTACCATATCCGGTTTAAACGCGTAATGGCTCAACTGATCTTTACTGGAGATACCAGATAACACCAGGATGGTTTTATATCCCATTTGTACACCACCCTGGATATCAGTTTCCATCGTATCGCCAATTACAGTCGTTTCGGCAGTTTCAAGGCCCAGGAATTTCCTTGCCGAACGCATCATTACCGGGCTTGGCTTGCCGGTTACAAAAGCCTTACGGCCTGTAGCTTCCTCTATCATGGCTGTTGTGGCTGCAATACCTAAATTGTTCCAGCCCGGTTTTTTAGGGGATGGGTCCCTGTTGGTGGTTATAAACTTGGCGCCCGCCAGGATCATGTCGACCGCACGCTGCACCATTTCCAATGTAAAGTTGCGGCCTTCGCCCAAAACAACAAACTCCGGGTCGGAATCAACAAGTGTGATGCCATTTTCGTGCAAACTGCTCAATAGGCCACCTTCGCCAAGCACAAAAGCGGTACCGTTGGGGCTTTGATCGCCCAGGAATTTCCCGGTAGCCATGGCGCTTGTATAAATATGTTTTGTTTCTACAGTTATTCCCAATCTTTTAAGTTTCCGTACTACCTCCAGGCTGGTGCGCTGGCTGTTGTTGGTCATAAAAGCAAATGGTATATCATTATCAATAAGGTGTTTGATGAATTTATCAGCGCCCTGTATCAGTTCTTCGCCGCTGTAAATTACACCATCCATATCAATTAAAAGACCTTGTTTCATGCGTATAAATTATAAATGTTTTGTTTTATTAAAGAGGTGATTTTGAATACCTGGCGTTTTAAGCTCCCTCAAAAAAGTCGATCAGGCCGCCAAAGTAACTCTCGTTCCACCCGTCAACAATATCATTATAATCATCATCGGGAATGTTGGTATGCCTTAACTCGGCCGAAGTGCCTTGCTTATCAGCATGTAATTTGATGGTAACAATAGAATTATCGCTTTGTCCTTCAAAATACCATTGCTGAACCACCTTTTTATTGGGTTCAAACTCGACGTTTTTACCCACGATACTGCCATCCCACATAGAAAATTCGGTACCGGGCTCTGTCGACATTTCGGCGACTTCGCCAGTCCACAATTCAATTGTAACCGGGTTGGTGATGGCCATGTATATCTCTTCGGGAGTGGCCGGTATGCTGTAATATTTTTTATAATCTTTCACCCGCGCAATTTAGCTCAAATAATTTAAACCTTCACCGGGCCAATCGGCAAAACGGTTTTTCCATAAATCTCATTCAAAACATTAGCGATACCTGTGTAAATAGCCGATGCCCCGCAAATGATACCTTCATAACCGGCCAGGTGTTTAATGCCCGCATTGCCTGTAACATCACCAGCCACTAACAGGAAAAATAAAATAGTTAACGATGCAAAAACAAATTGCAGCGCACGGTTAAGCCTCAATGTTCCAAAAAACAACAGCAGGGTAAATAAACCCCAGATGCTTAAGTAAGCGATCATGGCACCTTCAGATGGCGCAGTTCCCCAGCCAAATTTGGGCATTACCAACAGGCCCACTAATGAAAGCCAGAAAAATCCGTACGAAGTGAATGCTGTCAGCCCGAAGGTATTGTTCTTTTTAGCTTCGATAACACCGGCAATAACTTGCGCCAAACCGCCGTAAAATATGCCCATAGCTAATATCATGGTGTTCATTTCAAAAAAACCGGCATTGTGAATGTTTAATAAAACGGTGGTCATTCCGAAAGCGCAAAGGCCAAGTGGCGCGGGGTTGGCAATGCCATCCTTCACTGGTACTGGTGTGGTAGGGATCATAATAGGTTTTAGTTTATATGGTTTGTACCGCAAGCTAACTGATTTATAAATATTAAGCAAGTTTTTCACACCCTTAACCTACTTTTGCATTAACCCAATTCAACCCCTGCCGGCAGAAGGGCTTTAAACAACAACAATAAAATTTTTCTCTTGAAGAGAGATTTAGAGACACCTACCTATGCAAAAATTAGTATTAATACGCCACGGAGAGAGTACCTGGAACCAGGAAAACAGATTTACAGGCTGGGAAGATGTCGACCTGTCAGAAAAAGGTCACGAACAGGCCCATCGGGCCGGAAAGATTCTTAATAAAAACGGCTACAACTTTGATATCGGCTTTACATCCTATTTAAAGCGGTCAATCAAAACATTGCACTACATACTGGAGGAGCTCGACCACCTATGGATCCCCGTTGAAAAATCATGGAGGTTGAACGAGCGGTTTTATGGTGCCTTACAGGGATTAAATAAAGATGAAACTATTGCCCAATACGGCGAAGAACAGGTATTAAAATGGCGGCGCGACCCTAATGAGCACCCGCCTGCTATAACCAAAGATGATGCGCGCTACCCGGGGCATGATCTCAGGTACAAAGATCTGACCGAGCGCGAGCTCCCGCTGACCGAAAACCTGAGCGAAACCATGGACAGGGTATTGCCTTTCTGGAACGAAAGAATTGTCAGGGCTTTGCGCCGCAATCAAAAGGTTATTGTAGCGGCACATGGTAACAGCCTGCGTTCGCTTATAAAATATATAGATAATTTAAATGATGAGGAAGTAACTGCGTTAGAAATCCCTACCGCCACCCCCTGGGTTTATGAACTTGATGGGGATTTAAACAGGATAAAGCATTATTATCTGGAATAATTTGCCCTCCGGATCTTCATTTCTCTTTTTTATGTAGCACAATTGTTTATCTTGTAAGCCATAAACCAATTAATTCCTAATTAAGACGAATGAAAAAATCCGACATCTATGAGGTCGCCATTAAAATACTGGGTATATACCTGTTGGTGGCCGATATCTCTAAACTTCCCGGCCTGATCACTTTTATCGGTAACCATGCAAGTTCCCCTGCCGAACAGCAGCCTGCCGATCAGGGAAACCTTTTGTTGGTAAACGGGTTAAACTTTATTTTCCTGATCATATTGGCGGTGCTGTTAATTGCCGGCACTAAAAGGATCACCCGCTGGATCACTAATGAAAGTGATTACCAGGAAAACGCGAAACTTTTTGCCGAACGAAAAGTCATCTACGAAATATCCCTGGTAATAATAGGAGGGTTATTGTTAGTTGGCACTATTCCCGATTTTTTATACCACTTGTATATGCTTGCTAACGTTAATGAACAAAGCAGTGTAATATCGGCAGGGGCAAAAATATTTATCGGCATAATTACCGTGGCATTTGCCAAAAGGATAGGGGCTTATTTTGCCAAATAAATTTGAACAACTTTAATGTATTGAAAGAGCGCCCTTTTTGGACGCTTTTTTTGTTTGCGGCCGGCCATATGTTAGCCGTTGTCAAAACTCTTTCAACCATGGGTTGTCCACACCTGATGTGTATGACCAAAGGGTGTTCCACTAAAAAAACGCCAAAAATCTTAAATATCTGATTATTAGCCATATAGTTACCTTTTATTTTTTGAACAACTTAAGTTATTGATAACCAGTGGTAACATAAATGCGCAGTATTCCACAATGTTCCACTTCTGAAAATGGAACACTTTATATAAATGTCAAAATTTTCAAGGTTTACTTAACAATAAGTTAA
This sequence comes from Mucilaginibacter sp. Mucisp73, assembly GCF_059491465.1. Lineage (NCBI taxonomy): Bacteria > Pseudomonadati > Bacteroidota > Sphingobacteriia > Sphingobacteriales > Sphingobacteriaceae > Mucilaginibacter > Mucilaginibacter sp. Mucisp73. The sequence goes on from NZ_CP168507.1 coordinate 2,859,822, forward strand.
TGAAATAGCAATAATTACGAATTAACCTTTGTGCAGTTTTACCGTATAATTTAACATTATTAACTTATACATTAAAACCTAAAAAAATCATTATGCTAAAACTTACTAATCTACGTATGTGGGTATTGGCCGCTGCCGCAACAGGCATGCTGGCAAGCTGTCAGAAAAATGGCCAGATGCCTGCATTGAAAGATGCTGATCAAACTGCAACCGGTGCAAAAACGATTAAAACCTTAGCTGTGTCCTTAACACAGGGTTTTGAAGTTGGCGCAACCAGTCCAAAAACTGCTTATGATGTATCGCCAACCGGTTCATCAAGCGGCGACAATGTTACCCTGTCCGGCAGTTCATGGAATATGTATGATGCCCTGATCGGTAATCTCGCAGCAGATCAAAAAGCAGGTTCATGGAGTGCCCGTGTACGCAATACCGGTAAAATTACCATGTTGTTTGATGTTACTACCGGCATAAGTACTGTTACTATTAAAAGTGCAACTTATAACGGCGATACTCCAAGCACATGGGGATTGTTTTATTCTGTTAACGGAGGTTCGTCCTGGACGCAATCCGGCTCAGCAATTACTACTACTGCAACCCTTACTACATCAACTTTTACTGTTACACAAACCGGTAATGTACGTTTAGAGATCCGTAAATTATCCGGCGGCACCAACCGTATCAATATTGATGATATCACCATTAATGATAACGGCGGCGGTACAGGCGGGGGTACTGTACTTACAGGCAAAAAATTCCTGTTTGATGCAAGTCACCTTGAAAATGCAGGCAGCGCCGACTGGCAAATAGATGCCGACGGCACTGAGCAGGTTGCTATTTACACAGGCGGTACCACTACCGAAACCAAAGCACAACGCATTCCTACTCCGTCATACACAGGGATTACTTCATCTACTACCGAAACTTATTGGAAAGGCGCTCTTTCAGCATGGGCTGTAGAATTGGTAAAACGAGGCGAACTGGTTGAATCGTTACCTGTAGGCACTGCCATCACTTATGGCGGCGGTGGAGCCCAGGATTTGAGCAATTACGATGTATTTGTTGTTTGCGAACCTAACCGCTTATTTACTGCCGCCGAGAAAACTGCTTTGATGAACTTTGTAGCTAACGGTGGTGGTTTATTTATGATAGCTGATCATACGGCGGCAACAACTGCCGGTACCGATGCTAATGGCTACAATCCTTCAGACCGCGATGGCGATGGTTATGATTCGCCAAGGGTTTGGAATGACTTGATGACCAACAATGGCATCAATAACAACAACCCTTTCGGCTTTAGTGTAAATTATGTTGATATCAACGAAAGCCCGTCAACCAACGTTTATACCGGCTCCAATGCCGATGCGCAAAAAGTGCTGAATGGTGCGGCAGGTACTGCTTCAAAAATGGCTTTCTACGATGGTTCTACAGCAACCCTGTTCCCGGCCAACAACTCAACCGTACAGGGGTTATTCTGGCGTAACAGCGCTACCAATGGTGGCAATGCCAACGCTATGGCATTATTGGCAACCTATGGAAGCGGCCGTGTTGTTTGGATCGGTGACAGCTCAGATGCTGATGACGGCACAGGTGATACAGGCGATAACCTGTTTAATGGCTGGTCAGGCGATGCACCATCAGGATATACTTCGCATTCGTCATTTCATTTAAATGCTTCATTCTGGCTGGCCAAAGCCCAGTAAGCATAAAATAACCTTTCCCCGAACGGGAGAATTTTCATTTGTTAGTTTAAGTCTGGTTGCCACGGGCAACCGGACTTTTTTATTACCCCGCTTCAAACAAGTTAGTTGCTTTTGCAGTTATATATTATACGAAGGTGATCAATGAACTCATCTTCTGTTTTACCTATACAAAAACATCACCATGAAAAATTATGAAACCTTAGTGGATGCCACTAATGACCTCATGAAGAGGGGATATACGGCCAACCTTAGCCTTGATGGCGATACTATTGATGATAAAGAAAAAGATATCAGGATGACTGCCGATGATTTTGAGATTGATGAGTTTTATCGCTTTGAAGGTCCAAGTAATCCATCGGATATGTCGATAGTATACGCTGTATCATCATCAAAATATAACTTAAAAGGAGTGCTGGTAAATGCTTATGGTACTTACGCCGATGATAGCTCATCCGCGTTAGCTGCCAAATTGCATCATGGCCAGGTGAGTCATAACCTGAACGGCGACGACAGGCCAACGGCGTAAGTAAGTCGAAAGCCTTGAGTCAAAAATCTTAAGTTAAAAGTCGGTGACAAATATTTCTGTAGGGACAGCGGGATATTTGTTGGCGGCTTTTAGCTTTTAATACAATAGCAGACTTTAGAAATCTTCCCTTCGGTGATTAGAGAGGCTTAGGTATCAGTTCCTTCATCATTTTTTTTCCTGCCGACTGGATAGCTGCCGTACCATTACGCATTAAAAATTCAAGCTGGGCCGGTAGCTCATCGGCCACCCAGGGGTAACGGTGCCGCAAATTAAACAAAGCCCAACCAGCAAATACTTTCACCGCTATTTTAACTTTTGGATCTATCATCCAGCCAAAAAGCTGCTCAACCGCTGGTTCAAGATCGATGCTGTTCAGTTTTTGTTTTACCGGCGATTGTTCTTTTTCTTCGGTAGCGTACATCAATATTTTAGCATAATGCCTTTGGCAGCCTGGATTGGTAACCTGTGGTAGCCGTTCAATCAAATATTCAAGATTATTGGTAAACACCTCAGGATCTTTTAAAAACATGTTTTCCAGGAGCCACGCCGCACGGAACCCGAGGGGTTTATCAGCATGAAAGGTAATCTCTATCAGGTCGCGCAAATCAAACTGTTGTTCTGTCAAAATACGGCTTAATTCAAGCACTTTGAGTTTGCCTATGGTATTCGCTATTTTTTGGGTAAGTTCGTCGCGGGTCATTGGTAGCCTAAAAGTAAAAAAATACCGGGGCCTAACCTAAAACACTTGTTCATTTTTGGCATTCACTTTCAATGTCATCAAAAGTTATACATTTGCTATCCGTATTAAAAATTTAAGAGATACATGGTTAAATTCAACCGATTCACACTTAACAATGGCCTTAGGGTTATTGTGCATGAAGATAATACAACGCCAATGGCGGTGCTTAACATTTTATATGATGTTGGTGCACGCGATGAAGATCCCGAACAAACCGGCTTTGCCCATTTGTTTGAGCATCTCATGTTTGGCGGATCAGTCAATATCCCTGTTTATGACGAACCACTGCAAAGGGTAGGAGGTGAAAATAATGCCTTTACCAGCAACGATATCACCAACTATTATATCACTCTGCCATCGGCTAACCTGGAAACCGCATTTTGGTTGGAGAGTGACCGGATGCTGAGCCTTGCTTTTAGCGAAAAAAGCCTTGAGGTGCAGCGTAACGTAGTTATAGAGGAGTTTAAACAGCGGTACTTAAATCAGCCATACGGCGATGTTTGGTTAAAGCTTCGTCCGCTGGTTTACAAAAAACACCCTTATCGTTGGGCGACTATTGGCAAAACCATCAAACATATCGAGGATGCACAAATCGAAGACGTAAAAGCGTTTTTCAAAAAACATTATAACCCACAAAACGCCATTATGGTAGTAGGGGGTAACGTAACAACTGAACAGGTAAAAGAGCTCTCCGAAAAATGGTTTGCTCCGATCCCGGCCGGCGAAAGATATCACCGCAGCCTTCCCCAGGAACCTGAACAGCAGGAAGCCCGCCGCGAAACGGTTACCGCCAAAGTACCACTCAATGATGTGTATATCGCTTTTCAGATGGGGGCCCGCACAGATCAAGATTACTATGTGGTAGAGCTGCTTTCGGATATTCTTTCGCGCGGCAATTCATCACGGTTATATAAATCGCTGATTAAGGAAAAACAGATTTTTAGCGAGGTGCATGCCTATATTACCGGCAGTTTGGATAAAGGCATGTTTGTGTTAGAAGGCAAACCGCTCGATGGCATCAGCATTGAACAGGCGGAGACTGCATTATGGGAGGAACTGGAGAAAATAAAAACTGAGGAGATCCCGGCAGATGAACTTACTAAAGTTCAGAACAAAACCGAGTCAACCATGATATTTTCCGAAATGTCGCTATTGGATAAGGCCATGAACCTGGCCTCATTTGAATTGCTGGGTGATGCTGACCTGATCAATCATGAAACAGCAAAATATCTTGCTGTAAACGCTGCCCAGGTAAAAGCACAAGCCAATAAACTGTTCAGAAAAGATAATTCATCAACACTTATTTATTTGGCTGAGAAATAAAACCATCTGAATCAGAATTTACAGAATTTAAGAATGAGCTGAATTTCAAATGGCATTCTGTGAATTGTAAAACTCTGTAAATTCTGATTCAGATAAACAATATACATATGATCAACAGAAAATTAGCCCCCGAATTCAGGGCTATCGATAATATTAATCTGATTAGGCCAGAGCACAAGAAACTAAGTAATGGCTGCAACATTTTTTGCTTTAACTCCGGCGATCAGGAACTGGTGCGCATTGAGTGGGTCTTTGGTAACCTGAGCTTTGATCCGGCGAAACCATTGCTTAACATGGCCGTGAACTCCATGCTTACTGATGGCACTACAACTTTAACTGCTGCACAGATTGCCGACAAAATTGACTTTTACGGCGCCTTTTTACAGGTTGACTATGGATATGAAAACTCGCAGGTAACACTGTATAGCTTAAATAAACACCTGCACCATACTTTACCGGTTATTGCCGATATCCTGAATAATTCCATTTTTCCGGAGAAGGAACTGGAAACCTTTAAGCGCAACCAACAACAAAAATTGCAGGTTAGTCTGCAAAAAAATGATGTGGTGGCCCGCAGAGCATTTAACCGGGCTGTTTATGGAACTACCATTTTTGGATATGCTGCTGAGATGACCGACTATCAAACCCTGCAGCATGATGATATGCTGGCACATTACAAAAAAATGTACCAGCCTTCCAATTGCACTATCGTTATAGCGGGTAAGATTGAGCCGGAAATGCTAACATTGCTTACCGATACATTTGATAAAGACTGGGAAAACAGCCCAATCCCGGCGGTTACAATTCAGCCCGATATTAAGGCCGCCGCCGACCTGTTTTATTTTATAGAGAAACCGGAAGCTTTGCAATCGGCTATCCGGATAGGTACGCCTATCATCAACCGTTCGCATGAAGACTTCCAGGCGTTACAGGTTTTAAATACAGTATTCGGTGGTTATTTTGGATCGCGGTTAATGGCTAATATCCGCGAGGATAAAGGGTATACCTATGGTATAGGATCGGGGCTGGCGTCATTTAAGCAGGGCGGATCATTCTTTATAGCGACAGAGGTTGGTGCAGATGTTTGTAAGTCGGCGGTTGCCGAGATTGAAAAAGAAATGAACCTGTTGAAAACCGAACTGGTACCGGAAGAGGAACTTTCCCTGGTGCGCAATTACATGTTAGGCTCATTATTAGGAAGTTTGGAAAATGTATTTTCACATGCTGATAAATTCAAAACCATCTATTTTGCAGGTTTGGATTACGATTATTATGACAGGTATACGGTGACCGTAAAAAACATAACTTCAGATAAGCTGATCCAACTGGCCAATACGTATTTCAACTTCGATCAGTTTTATAAAGTGATTGTAGGGAAATATTAATTTGATTTCGGAATTGGGATGTTCGATTTCGGATTACTTTGATTTCGGAAATTCGCTTTTTGATTTGTCTAACGGCGAATCAGAAAGCGAAATTCCCAAATTCTTGAATGGATTTGAGCAGTAAAAATAAAATAAATCCGAAATCGAACATTCGAAATCCCAAATCCTGAATTATCATCTTAAGGCAATTTTAAATAAATAGAAAAGCGAAATTCCAAAATCCGAAATATTTTATTACCTTTGCCCGGCAAATAATAACTCCAAAATAATTATTTGCTATGCAGTTAGACCCATCAAAATTTGTTGCCGAAGGATTAACTTACGACGACGTTTTACTACTCCCGGCTTATTCAGAAGTTTTACCACGCGAAGTGAATACCGGCACTTACTTAACTAAAAGCATCCGGTTAAACATTCCTATCATTTCGGCAGCCATGGATACCGTTACTGAGGCTGATCTGGCTATTGCCATTGCACAGGCAGGCGGTATAGGCATGTTACACAAAAACATGACCATACAGGCACAGGCCGACGAGGTGCGCAAGGTTAAACGTTCAGAAAGCGGTATGATCCAGGATCCGGTAACTTTACTGGAAGACGCCTTGCTTGCAGACGCTTTCCAGATCATGAGGGAATTTAGCATTGGCGGTATCCCGGTTATTGATGCCGATCATAATCTGAAAGGCATTATCACCAATCGTGATCTTCGCTTCCAAAAAGACATGAGCGTTCCCGTGAGTGAAGTAATGACCAAAACCAACCTGATCACTGCACCTGAAGGAACTACTTTAGTTGACGCTGCCAACATATTGCAAAGTAATAAGATTGAGAAACTACCGGTTGTGAATAAAGATGGGAAACTGGTAGGCCTCATCACTTATAAAGATATTCAGAAAGTTAAAAACTTCCCTAACGCTTGTAAAGACGAATACGGTCGTTTACGTGTTGGTGCAGCCGTTGGTGTGGCCGCCGATAACATTGATCGGGTAACCGCCCTGGTTAATGCCGGTGTCGACGTAATTACGGTTGATACAGCTCATGGCCATTCAAAAGGAGTTATTGATATGGTTAAGGCAGTTAAAAAACTCTATCCTAACCTGCAGGTAATTGCCGGTAACATTGCAACGGGCGATGCTGCTATCGCACTTGCTGACGCCGGTGCTGATGCGGTTAAAGTAGGTATTGGCCCGGGCTCGATTTGTACAACCCGTATCATTGCCGGTGTGGGTGTACCACAATTATACGCGGTATATGAGTGCGCCAAGGCACTTGAAGGTCGTGGCGTTCCGGTAATTGCCGATGGCGGTATTAAACAAACCGGAGATATCGTTAAAGCTATTGCCGCCGGTGCAAGCTCAATCATGGCAGGTTCATTATTTGCCGGTGTTGAAGAGTCGCCCGGCGAAACTATTATATATGAAGGCCGTAAATTTAAATCATACCGTGGTATGGGTTCGGTTGAGGCGATGGCCAAAGGCTCAAAAGATCGTTATTTCCAGGATGAAACCGATGTAGTGACAAAACTGGTACCGGAAGGAATTGTTGGTCGCGTGCCGTTTAAAGGCAGCATGGCCGAAGTGATTTTCCAGTACATCGGTGGTTTACGTGCCGGCATGCACTATTGCGGTGCTGCCAATATCGAAGACCTCCAACGTGCCAAATTTGTGAGGATCACCGCTGCTGGTATGCGCGAAAGTCATCCGCATGATATTACTATCACTAAAGAAGCGCCTAACTATACAAGCAGGTAATTCTTAATATAAACTGCATAAAATAAGGAGGCTGAAAGATCCTCTATCTTTCAGCCGCTTTTGTTTTTGATAATAACCTATTGGCCGGTCACTGATGATGATTTTGAAATTAAACCGTTCGCGGTGATGATCTTTAACGCCTGTTCGTAATTGAACCCCACTTTAACAAGTGCATCAAAATAATCTTTATTTAATTTAGCTATTTCGGCTATTTTGCCGGGCTGCTTAAAGTAAGCGAGTTGAGCGTCAAGCACTGATTTTGCCATCGATGCGTACATCGGTCCCATAGAATTCATCGCGTTTTGCATGTCATTAGAGGGGCTTCCATTAAACAGTCCTGTTGAGGCTGTATCCGCGGCTACAGGTGGTGGCGGAAGCAATACAACATCGGTTACCTTGACATGCTTGGTTGCGGCAGCTTGCTCAGTTAAACTAACATTATAAAAATTAAAATAGTTAATTCCCGACCTGCTTAACCCGGCATGCTCTATGATGTCAATGGATTTTGCAGCAGAAGGTATTTTTTTGAAATATACCTTAAATTCAAGCTTATCACCAGCCTTTTTTAATACATTTTTATTGGGCACCATGGCTATGTTTTCCGACTTGACATACTCATAATGTGCGTTGCTTAAATCAGTTTGAATAAAGATCTCTTTATTGAGCTGTAGCCACGCATTATCCTGGTAGGCATAGTTTTCAAAGGTCACAATAGTATACTGACTATTGGTTTCTATTTTTTTGATGATTGTTGATTGATCGTCTTTTTGCTCAACATTAGGAGTTGTGGTGTTTTGTGCGAATGCCTGCACTGCAACAATAAAAAACGTGATAATGGTTAAGATAGGTTTTTTCATGTGATAATTTTTCTAAATATATAAATATTGGATTACATACAATCAACAGGTAACAAAACCTTAATAGGCCATTGAACAAATTTTGTTATCATTGAGCATGAAATCTATCTGTGTGTTCTGCGGCGCCAATTTTAATGGCGATCCTGCATTAAAACAAGCCATCGAACTATTGGCAGAGGTTATGGTAAGCCGTAACATTACACTTGTGTTTGGCGGCGGTAAAGTTGGCGTTATGGGTTTGATGGCCGATGCTGTGTTAAGCAGGGGAGGTAAAGTTATCGGTATAATCCCGCAGTTTTTGATGGATAAAGAAGTAGGACATACAGGTTTAACCGAGTTGCACATTGTAGAAAATATGCATCAGCGTAAACAAATGATGAACGATCTTAGTGAAGGCATCATTACGCTTCCGGGCGGATGGGGCACTCTTGAGGAGTTTTTTGAGGTGCTAACCTGGCTGCAGTTGGGTTTGCATAACCATCCTATAGGCTTGCTCAACGTCAACGGCTTTTACGATCTGTTACTTAAACAAATGGATGTAATGGTTGAACAACGTTTTCTGAAGCCAACCAATCGCGAACTGATTCTTACCTCAGGCGATCCGATAGAGCTGGTAAACCTGATGGATAATTTCGACGTAAAACCGGATGAAGTATGGTTTAAAGACAAAAACCTTATTTAAGTCTTAAGTTCGAAGTTTTAAGTCAAAAGTTTTGGTGTTTGCGAAGGTTTTATAAGCTAATGAACTGCCTGTTGCCAACTATTTACTGCTAACTGTTTTATCTCTTTGAAACAAAACCGTTTACAATTTCCTTTTTTAGATAGGAAATTTTCTAAATTACCTGTCCTATCTAAAACCAATTATGAATATCGAATTCAATAAAAATGAAGATATTAATAAGCAGCTTGTTTATGAGCTAAACACCCGGCTTAACAAAGTACATCAGGGCGGTGGTGAAAAAGCCGCAGCCAAACAAAAAGAAAAAGGAAAAATGCTGGCCCGCGAGCGGGTAGCTTACCTCATTGACAAAGATAAACCATGGCTGGAGCTCGGCGCTTTTGTTGCCGACGGCATGTACGCCGAGCATGGCGGCTGTCCGTCAGGTGGCGTTATTTGTGGCATTGGGTACATATCCGGCAGGCAATGTGTTGTAGTTGCCAATGATGCAACTGTAAAAGCTGGGGCCTGGTTTCCGATAACAGCTAAGAAGAACCTCCGTGCCCAGGAAATAGCCATCGAAAACAAGTTACCTATCATTTACCTCGTCGATTCAGCAGGTGTTTATCTGCCGCTGCAGGACGAGATCTTTCCGGATAAAGAACACTTTGGCCGCATTTTTCGCAATAATGCTATCATGAGCAGTATGGGAATTATCCAGATCGCCGCCATTATGGGTTCATGCGTGGCAGGAGGTGCATATCTGCCTATCATGAGCGATGAGGCCATGATTGTGGAAGGCACGGGTTCAGTTTTCCTAGCGGGATCATATCTCGTAAAATCGGCCATTGGCGAGGATGTAGATAACGAAACCCTCGGTGGTGCCACTACTCATTGCGAAATTTCAGGCGTTACCGATTATAAACAGCCTAATGATCAAGCCGCTCTTGATTCCATCCGCAATATCATGAGTATGACGGGCGATTATACCAAAGCCGGTTTCGACAGGATCCAGCCCTCAGCTCCAAAACTCAGTGAAAAAGAAATTTATGGAATACTGCCCGATAACCGGGAAAAAGCCTATGATATGAAGGAGATCATACTCCGTTTGTTGGATAACTCAGAATTTGAACCCTATAAAGATGGCTACGGACAATCTATCATTTGCGGCTTAGGCCGCATTGACGGATGGGCTGTAGGGATTGTAGCTAATCAGCGCAAGGTGATCAAGTCAAAAAAGGGAGAGATGCAGTTTGGCGGAGTGATCTATTCCGATTCGGCAGATAAGGCTACCCGTTTTATCATGAATTGCAATCAAAAAAAAATTCCATTGGTGTTTTTACAGGATGTTACCGGTTTTATGGTGGGTAGCCGCTCGGAGCAGGGAGGCATCATTAAAGACGGCGCCAAAATGGTGAATGCAGTAGCAAATTCAGTAGTGCCAAAGTTTACCATTGTTATTGGCAATAGTTACGGGGCGGGCAATTACGCCATGTGTGGCAAAGCGTACGATCCACGATTGATCTATGCCTGGCCGTCGGCCAAAATTGCGGTGATGGGCGGCGGACAAGCAGCGAAAACGCTGTTACAAATCCAGGAAGCAAGTCTCAAAGCGAAAGGCGAAGAGATTGACGCAGCAAAAGAAGCCGAGTTATTGAAACAAATAACAGATAAATATAATTCTCAAACAACTCCATATTATGCCGCTGCCCGGCTTTGGGTTGATGGGATCATCGACCCGCTTGAAACCCGTAAAGTAATTTCAATGGGTATCGACGCGGCTAACCACGCACCGATAGAAAAGGCTTTTAATGTAGGGGTTATACAGACGTGATCTTAGTGATTAGAGGTTGGAGATTAGTCATTAGTAAAAAGCGCCATGATGAACTGCTCATCACGGCGCTTTTAATATTTTGACTTATTTCGCCTTGCGCTCGTTTGTAACGCAAACTAAACTACCCTCTACGCTTTTTATGCTTTTTCTTAGATGATTTTGACGAGGATGACGATGAATTTTGTTTATCTGATAATTTTTTCTCATCAGTTTTAGCAGGCTGATTGTCCGGTTGCTTTACATTTGTCGAATCTTTGCTCAACTGCTTAACGGTAAATTCATTACCCCGTAAACCATACTCCAATTGGCGTTTTGCTCCTGATGGTTTGGCATCTTTGCCGGTTCCGTTAAATATCGGGAACTCCCGCATCAGCTTACCTTCCTTAATATAGAAATTATCATTACCACGGTAACCTTTGCGCTGCGAGCTGGTCAGCTTCGGAAAATCCAGCTTATTGGCCTTACTATTATTGTCGTTAAACTCAAAGGCGTAAATTGACGTGTAATTGGTTGTATCTTTCGATTTAGCCTGTATCAGGATTTCAGGATTGCCATCCACATCCATATCCGAATTGTAAACGTCAATAATAGCCCCATCCAAATCGCCGGTTGTCGTAGTGTATTTTATGGCCGACGAATCTGAATGCAATATCATGAACGAACCGGCTTCTTCGGCACCGCGCCCCCAGCTCAAAATATCATAGCTTTGGCCCGGAGACACCTCTATCAGTTTGTGATACCTGAAAGGTGCCATCAGTTCCGGCTTTTTAGGTGCCGTAGGAGCGGCCGGCTTTTTTGTTTCCTGCCCGCTGCATCCAGCCGTTAATGCACTTATTGCAAGTGCAAAAAGGTAAAGCCTGTTAGTCATGTTTTTTATATGGTTCAACTTAATTGTATAACGTATCTGGTGTTAGCTCTGCTTTTGCTTTGCCAGGTGCGGTAATAAATACTTTTAAGGATACTGGGCCAGCACCCTGATCAAAATATTTTACTGTTACCTTATGATAACCTTTTAATAACGGTACAGCTCCCATTTGTTCATTCATGGTGTGTTTTCCATCATTATCAACTACCGGTTGGTCATCAATTAATAAAACCGAACCACCTGCGGATGACGTTGCAAAGCCATAAACGCCATCTGTTTCAATATTAATAAATCCTGTATAAATCACACCATATTTACCTTTATTTTTTCGCAGATCGGCCGTATTAAAGGTTTTGGTTACGCCGCTGTCGGCAGGCATAACGCCAAGTTGGTTTGTACTGCTGTAAAGACCAGGAAAAACCTGATACTTTAGTCCTGATGCTGTACCTGTATAAGTAACGGCTGCCATTGGCGCTTTATTGTAAACCAATGTACGGGTAACATTGCTCCGTTTGCCCGAAGGAGTGATAACGATAGTTTGTAGTTCCCGGTATTGATCAACAGGTATCTCCAAATTCAACGGAATAGTATAAATCAAATCTGTTTCGCGTGGGGTATAACCGTCGATAGTATAATGAACTTTTGCACCTTCAACAGATGGTTTCAATACAGCATTTAACTTACTTCCTATCATCACTGTATCTTTTGCACCTATAGCTGTTGGCACGTGGTAATCAAAACCATTTTTATCCAGCCATGCCAAATGACCAGGTAAGCGTGTATCAGCAAAATCAACATAATTTTTATTAGCCAATGGCGACCAGGCTATTTCCGACAGGGCAAGCAGTCTCGGCAATAGCATAAACTCTACCTTGGCATCGGTTGCTACATATTCTGTCCACAAATTGGCTTGTACACCTTTAATATATTTTTGTTCCTCAGGCGATAATACAGCTGGGGTCGGGTTGTAACTATAAATTTTCGAAAGTGGTTCGTTACCGCCAATGCTCAAAGGTTCCTGGCTTGGCCTACCCTGGCCATGGTCAATGTATAAGCCGTTGCTTCCGGGAGTCATGATCACATCGTGTTTTTGCTGCGCTGCTGCTATTCCGCCTTCCTCGCCGCGCCAGCTCATAACGGTAGCGTTAGGGGCAAGGCCACCTTCTAAAATCTCATCCCAGCCAATGATACTGCGACCTTTTGAGTTTAAAAACTTTTCAATGCGTTGTATAAAATAACTTTGCAATGCGTGCTCATCTTTCAGCTTTAATTTTTTAATTAATTGCTGGCAAAATGGCGAACTTTTCCAGGCATCCTTCGGAGCTTCGTCACCGCCAATGTGAATGTATTTGCTCGGGAAAAGCGCCATCACTTCTGTTAAAACATCCTGCAAAAAAGCAAAGGTTTTTTCATTAGGGCAGTAAATATCGTTAAATACGCCCCAGGTTTCGGCAGGTTGATATGTTTTTGACGGGTCACAGCTTAACTCGGGATAAGCAGCAAGCGCAGCTTTAGAGTGCCCCGGCATTTCAATTTCAGGTACTATGGTAACAAACCTGTCTGAGGCATACTTTACTACCTGGCGGATTTGATCTTGTGTATAAAAGCCGCCGTACGGTGTTCCATCAAATTGTTGTGGCGTACGGTCGTGATAACCACCTATAAGCGTTTGTGCACGCATACTGCTTATTTGGGTAAGCTTAGGGTATTTCTTTATTTCAATCCGCCAGCCCTGATCTTCAGTAAGGTGCCAGTGAAAGGTATTCAGTTTATAAGCGGCCAAGAGGTCGATATATTTTTTAACCATTTCCACCCCAAAAAAGTGGCGACCAACATCAAGCATCGCGCCCCTGTAACCAAAGCGTGGGTAATCTTCAATTTGCACGGCAGGCAGCTTTATGGTAGCGGAATGTTCGGTAGGCATCAGTTGAAGTAATGTTTGCACACCGTAAAATAATCCAGCCCCTTTGCCAGCAACAGTAATTTGTTGTGGCGTAATGGTTAAGCGATAACCTTCGGCAGGTAAACCTTCGGTACCGGCTGCAGTAAGAGTTATAACGTTGTTGCTTCTGCTGCCTTTTAAAGCAACCGGTTTGTTATAAGCCTGATTGTTGGCAAGGTAATCTTTAAAAAATATCACCGCTTTATTTGATGGTGTATCTGCCTGAACGGTAGTTTCCTGGCTCAAAACAAATTGACCGGAAGTTTTTTTCAAGGAAACAGGAGCGGGGATGATACCCAGGTTGGGATCGGTGTCTTGTGCGTTTACAGTGGCGGCGCACACTGCAAGCATAGCAAGCAGTACCAAAGAAGCCTTTTTATACATAATTTATCTAACAGGTTAGTGTGAGCCCGTAAGATAAAACTTTTTTAAAAAATTTAAAAAGTTTTAATGTGTAAAAATGTTAGTTCAATAGTAGAGATGATTACATACTTCGCCTCTCTTTGCCCGCCCACAATCCCAATCCTCGCTGTGGACTTTCCATTGCAATCTAACACGGTTGCTATTTAATGATGAGTACTTTGAAAATAAAAAAGCGACAGGCAAAACCTATCGCTTTTTTGAGGCTAAGACACTAATCTCTAACCTCCAATCTCTAATCACTTTAATTAAGCCGTCACCACATGCTCTTTGGCAGCCAGATAACGCTCAGCGTCGATAGCGGCCATACAGCCGGTGCCGGCTGCTGTTACAGCCTGGCGGTAAATGTGATCCTGGGCATCGCCGGCGCAAAATACACCTTCAACGTTGGTCTCAGTTGAACCGGGACGGGTGATGATATAACCGGTTTCATCCATATGTAACCAGCCTTTAAAAATATCGGTATTAGGGTGGTGACCAATTGCTACAAAGAATCCTGTAACATCAAGATCGGTTTCGGCGTTTGTTTGGTTGTTAATTACTTTAACACCAGTAACGCTTTGACCATCGCCTAAAATTTCTTTGGTTTCGGTGTTATATAAAATTTCAATGTTTGGCGTGTTCAATACACGGTGAACCATCGCTTTTGAAGCGCGGAATTCATCCCTGCGAACAATCATGTACACCTTACGGGCTAACTTTGCTAAATAAGTAGCTTCTTCGGCAGCGGTATCACCTGCGCCAACTATAGCTACATCCTGACCTTTGAAGAAGAAGCCATCGCACACGGCACAGGCAGAAACGCCAAAGCCACTATATTTTTGTTCAGATTCCAGACCAAGCCATTTAGCAGAAGCTCCGGTTGAAATAATTACGGTATCAGCAGTGATGGTTTTTACATCATCAACTACAACTTTGTGTGGCAGGCTTGAAAAATCTACAGAACTAACATATCCGAAACGGATTTCGGTACCCAGGCGCTCAGCCTGTTTGCGAAAATCTTCCATCAGTTCAGGACCCATAATGCCCTGCGGATAGCCCGGGAAGTTTTCAACTTCGGTAGTTTGTGTAAGCTGGCCGCCTGCCAGTAAACCGGTATACATAACTGGCTTAAGATCAGCGCGGGAAGCATATATAGCTGCAGTATAACCTGCAGGACCTGAGCCTATGATCAGGCATTTTACGTGTTCAGTTTCTTGAGACATTTTATTATAAATGAGTTGCGAATTTACGATTTTAAGCGCATAAGGCAAAGCGCATATCGTCAACAAAGTGACATCATTTGCCTGTATTTGCGGCAAGTACCCTCATTACATTTTCACCCAATATTTTATCAATATCTTTTTGGCTGTAACCTAATTTCAATAATTCTACGGTTATTTTTGGATAATCAGCAACGCTATCCAAACCAAGAGGGTATGATTCGGCACCATCAAAATCCGACCCGATACCCACATAATCAACACCTATCAGTTTCACAATATAATCGATATGCTTGATCAGCAGCTCAAGCGGTGGTCTGAGCTTGTCTGATTCCGATTTATACAAGGCGTTTATCCTGATATTGGCCAGATCGACGTCATGATAAACTTTGGCCAATGAATCGAGCTCTGTTTTATGCAGCGCCAAAAACTTAAGCACTTTGGGTGTATAGGTACTATCTACAAAGCCACTATAAAAATTAATGCATACCACACCGCCGTTTTTTGCCAGCGCCTTTAGTTGGTCATCCTTTAAGTTGCGGCGAAATGGATCGATACTATAAGCACAGCTATGTGAAGCGATAACAGGCTTTGTGGTAGTTGCCAGTACATCATAAAAAGTGCGTTCACCTACGTGCGATACGTCAACCATAACACCAAGCTCGTTCAGGTGTTTAACAATCTGCTTACCATAATCGGTGAGCCCTAAATGTTTCAAACTATCTTTTTTAGTAACCTCGTCACGTGCTGAAGTTGCCCATGAAGTACTGTTATTCCAGGTGAGGGTGAGGTAACGCATCCCACGTTTAGCAAGGCTGTCGATGTAATCCATCCTGTCTTCGATCATATGCCCGCCTTCAACACCAATCAACGCCGCCAGCTTTTTGTCGGCCACAGCTTTTTTAAGTTCTTTGGTGTTGCGCACTAAAGCTATTTTATCAGGATTACGCTTGATGAGCGCGTACAAAGAATCAATTTCCCGGTTAGCAAAGGCAAAACCGGATCCTTTACCATAACTCTCACCGCACCAGATAGAAAAGATTTGTGCATCAAGCCCGCCTTCTTTCGCACGAACCAAATCGAAGTTACCTTCGCTTTGATGTTTGCTTAAATCAACTTTGGTTATCAGCTCATTTGAAATAACATCATTGTGGGCATCAATTAGAACTGCCTTTTGATGAATTTGCTGTACGTTTTGGGCAGATAGTTTTAGCGTGAGTGATAAAAGAAATAATAATAACGATCTTTTCATAATTGGAAGATAAGGAAATTGACCGCTGATTCACATGTTTTTTCGATTTTACCGATTTTGGCTATCCAGCTTTCACTATGAAAATAATAATTGATGCAGCTAATAACGTTAATCCAAGTAAAATGAAGCTAAGGGGGACGCTTTTTGAAGAACTGTCATTTAATGTAAATAGCGAATTATCAGCAGGATCATATACCACATTTACCGAATCACCCTCTTTATATGAGTATCTGCTGATACCAATGTTGTGTTTTTTTGTTATCAATTCGTTTTGTAATGTCCGATATCTAATTACCGGGTAGTTTAATACCATCGAATCTTTATTGCTCCTTTCATGTTCAATACTTATAACCGTACCCTCAACTTGTATACCTCTTTTCATGAGTTTTTTGTGGCTATCATATAGTATAGCCCCAAACAGGCTAAATATGGCTCCGGTACCCCCCAGTGTCAAAGCAGTTATTGCAGGATTATTGCTTGATATTAAATGGCTGCTATATAGTAATGTATCAATGATCATGGTTCAGGTTTATATAATCATCCGAAGAGACTAATAGCTCTCCGCGGTGTTAAAGATGTTTATCCAGCAATCACCAAATCACTTAACTGGTTATTGATAAACTCCATTTCCTCTCCATTGATATGAATATTGATGGCTTTGGCATTTTGAACAGATTGTTCGGCATTACGGGCGCCAACCAGCGCTACAGTTATGCCTGGATGATTGATTGTCCAGCGGATAACCAATTGCCCTAAAGTTGCACCTTTTTCGTCGGCCAATGGTTTTATTTTGGCAAGAAAGGCATTGGTACGCTCAATGTTTTGATCTTTAAAGTATTTGACGCCTGCACGATGATCGCCCTCGCCGAAATTTTGGCCGGGTTTCATTTTACCGGTCAATAAACCACGCTCAAGGGGACTATAAGCTAATATCGCTTTCCTATTCTCGATGCAATAAGGAATTAGCTCATCTTCAATAGCGCGGTTTACCATGCTAAACGGAACCTGGTTTGCCGCCAGCTTAATGGTTTTGGCAGCGATTTGCATTTGACTCAAATTATAATTACAAACACCTGCTTCGCGAATTTTACCCTGTTCCTGAAGACGTAAAATGGCTTCCATCGTTTCGTCAATAGGAGTAGTTTTGTCCGACCAATGAATTTGGTACAAGTCGATATAATCCGTACCAAGACGTTTGAGACTATTTTCACACTCGGCTATAATGCTGTCTTTACCGGCATATCGATATACATCAATATCCTTTCCGCTGTTGTCTTTACTTTTGAAAAAGAACTCACCTTTTGCAAGGTCCCAGCGCAAGCCATATTTAGTCAGGATCTGCACTTTATCCCGGGGCAGGTCTTTAATAGTCCGACCCACCAGCTCTTCGCTTTTACCTTGTCCATAAACCGGGGCTGTATCAATTGATGTTATTCCAAGATCGTAAGCCGCACGCATGGCATCAATAGCTTCCTGGTCATCATTGCCGCCCCACATCCAGCCTCCTGCTGCCCATGCTCCAAAAGTTATTGCCGATACGCTTAGTTTACTTTCGCCTAATCTTCTGTATTCCATTTTTTAAGTAGATTGATGTATGCACCAAATATATTTATTTATACATGATTTGAAAGGAGAGGCCGATATTAAGATAGTTAAAGAGACAAGCCCATATTGTTTCCTTGCAATTAGCCATTGAAAAGTTTATGGCGCGTTATCTCTTTGCCATTCCTTATCAAAAAAGCATGGTAAATAGTTGGGATGTCGTTTGTCCACTCTTTTATAATAAGTAGCATGCCTATTATTTCCATGCGGGTTGCTATTCCCAGGTAGAAGCAAATGTTAAATAAAATTACGGAAGAGCAGGTAGCGGTAACCTGAATCATAGTTGCGAGCAGTACAAGTGTCCAAAATTTTGAAGATATGGCGTGTGTAGCCACCTCTTTACCAAACCGGATATAGCTTATGACATAACAACCCGCTTCCATGGCAACCAGCAAGCTTATCTTTAGCAGATTGTCTTTAAAAAACTGTGGACAGGTGATATAACATCCTGCCACAATACTCAACCAAAAAAATTGATCGACACCTGAATCAAGCCGTCTGAGCATGGGGCTTGAAACGTTCAGCCGTCGGGCAATGATTCCATCAAAAACATCTGATAGTAAGCCGAGTATCATTAATATTATAATGATATTTTGGAAGTACCGGCATTGTATTAAGCTTAATGCAATAATTATGACACCAAATAAAACTCGCGATAAAATTAATAACAGGGGGATTTTTTTCATGTTCCGGTACCGCAAGATAACAGAAATTCAATTTAATTACCACATTTGTAAATAGCACAACCATCTATATAAAATATGTATTTTTTATATCCTGCTTTTTTATTCGCGTTGCTGAGCCTGGCTATCCCGGTTGTGATCCACCTGTTCAATTTTCGTAAATACAAAAAGGTATATTTCAGTAATGTACAGTTTCTGAAAGAAGTGCAGGAACAGCAGGCTTCACGCCGCAATTTGAAGGAGCGATTGATATTGGCGTCGCGTTTACTTGCTTCGTTATTTCTGATACTGGCATTTGCCCGACCTTATATCCCCGGCGCGCAAAATGCTAATGCTGGTAAACAACAGGTGATCAGCGTTTTTGTGGATAATTCTTACTCCATGGAAACCCTTAACCGCGAGGGCTCGTTACTTGATGAAGCTAAACGCCGTGCTAAGGAAATTACTTCGGCTTATAATATTAATGATCGGTTTCAATTACTTACGCAAGATTTTGAAGGTAAACATCAAAGACTATTGACCCGTGATGAATTTAATGATGCAGTTGATGCGGTTAAAGTAAGTTCACAAAGCAGGAGCTTACAACAGGTTATCAGCAGACAGGAAAACCTATTGCAAAATCAACCGGGAGCCGCCAAGTCGGTGTTTATTATTTCTGATTTTCAAAAAAACAGAAATGATAAACCAGTGAAAGCCGATAGTAATATTACCGTTAACCTTGTTCAGCTTAAAGCCGGGAACCTTCCCAATGTTGCTGTTGATTCGATTTGGCTCCTTGGTGCGGTACATCGCCCGGGTGAAAGTGAAAAACTGGTTGTACGCCTACATAATTACGCTACAGAAAAAGCAGAAAAGATTCCCCTCAAAATATTAATTAATGGTGAGCAAAAGGCGCTCGGTAGCTTCAGTATCAATGCCCGCCATGTTCAAAATGATACCTTATCATTTTCGGGCTTAAAACCTGGATGGCAGAGCGGTGAAATTCAGTTGCAGGACAACCCGGTCACATTTGACAACCAGTTTTATTTTAGTTTTAATGTAAAGGAGCAAATGCCGGTTCTGCTGATAGATGGAGGCGCTCCAAATCCATATCTGAAAGCTGTTTTTGCATCTGACGCTTTCTTTGCTGCATCCCGTGTAACCGATGGTAACGTTGATTACGCTGCACTTAATAGCTACCCTATAGTAATTATCAGCGACATTAAAACCATAGCTACCGGACTGGCACAGCGGTTGAGAACGTACGTGACAAAAGGAGGGACGCTGGTTGTATTTCCGTCGGCCGATGCTGATCTGGCTAATTATAAGTCATTGTTATTAGCCTTAAATACCGGATATCCTGAAAAGCTAATAACCCAGGACGTAAAAGTAGCCTCCATCAACAAACAGAGCGCAGTATTTAAAAATGTATTTGAGAGCTTTCCTCAAAATCCTGATTTGCCATCCGTAAAAAAATATTATCAGCTGAGTAAAAGCGGTTCTAAGCAGGAAAGCCTGATGAACCTTGCTACCGGCGAAGCTTTTTGGGAGGGTTACAGCAGCGGAAAAGGGAATGTTTACATGTGTGCTGTACCTCTTAGCGAAGATTTTAGTAACCTGCCAAGGCATGCGCTGTTTGTACCCATACTTTTTAGGATGGCATTATTAAGCGGGCATGACCAACCCTTATTTTACACTTTTGGTGCCGACGAAAGTTTTGAGGTACCACCCGTACAAACCACCGAAAAGCAATTGCTCAAACTCACCAAAGGCAATCAAAGCATTATCCCGGATGTAAGGCAGCAGGAGGGAAGTACGTTGTTATTTGTTTCTGATCAATTGAATGAACCCGGAATTTATTCGCTCCGGAAACAGGATAGTACGCTGGCAACACTTGCTTTTAATGATAACCGGGCCGAATCAGACATGAGTTATTTTACAGCGACCGATCTCGAAAAAATACTGCCAAATGCAAAGCCCTTATTAACAGCAGGAAGCGGTTCATTAAAAAGTGTTATTGCCGAATCAAATTTTGGCACACAATTATGGAAACTTTGTATAATTTTGGCGCTGATCTTCCTGCTTGCGGAAATATTGTTAATCAGGTTTTATAAACCTCATCAACAGGGTGTTACCCAGGCGGGATAGGTCGATACAAATCCACACATAAAGCAGTGCTAATGAATTTGCTTATCAAATCAGCCACTATTCTTGATCCCGGATCATCCTTTCATCAACAAGTTGCCGATATTTTAATTGAAAATGGTGTTATTACCCGCATAGCCGACGATATTGATGCCGACGCCGAACTGTTTGACGCCGAAGGCAAATACGTTTCACCCGGTTTTTTCGATCTTAACTGTAACGTAGGTGAGTTGGGCCTTGAAACCAAAGAAGATCTTCGTTCGGGTACAACAGCCGCAGCGGCAGGAGGTTTTACAGGTATAGCACTAATGCCTAATACCCAGCCGCCGGTGCATTCCAAGTCGGAAGTTGAATACCTGTTGAACCGTTCAAAAGGTAACCTGGTTGATGTTTATCCTCTGGGCACTATATCTCAAAAACGTGAAGGGAAAGATCTTGCCGAAATGTACGATATGTACCAAAGCGGTGCCAGGGCTTTTACCGATGGCAGTCGCCCGGTACAGGACGCGGGTTTAATGGAAAGAGCTTTACTGTATGCACAGGGTTTTGATGCACTGGTTTTCTCTTACCCTGAAGATACCGCTATAGCAGGTAAGGCAAAAGTTAATGAGGGGGAGATCAGCACGCTGCTTGGCATGAAGGGAATTCCTTCATTGGCCGAAGAACTGATGGTTGCCCGTGATCTTTATCTTGCAGAATACACCGTGTCCCGCATCCATTTTACAACCATATCAACTGCGCGTTCGGTCGAATTGATCCGTGAGGCCAAGCGTAAAGGCATTGAAGTTACCTGCGACGTTGCTGCGCATCATTTAATATTAACCGATGAAGCCCTTTTAGGCTTTGACAGTTTATATAAAGTGAAACCACCCCTGCGTACTGCCGATGATGTTGCTGCGTTGATAAAAGGTTTAAAAGACGGCACTATCGACGCCATTGTATCGCAACATACCCCACACGAAATTGAATTTAAAGATGTGGAGTTTGAAGTTGCTGAATATGGCATAATAGGTCTGCAAACCGCATTTTCCCAGGCTTTGAAAGCGGGTTTACCGGTTGAACTTATAGTTGAAAAACTGGCTGTTAATCCCCGCGAAATACTTGGTGTTGAACTGCCGGTTATCGCTGAAGATGAAAAGGCAAACATCGTGGTTTTTGATACTGATACCGAATGGGAATACACTGCGGCTAACAACAAATCTAAATCTGCAAACTCGCCTTATATCGGGCAGCGTTTAAAAGGTAAAGTATTGTTAACTTACAACAATCAACAAATCTTTAAATAACATACCTATGATCGATCCAAAAATAGAAATCGCCTTTGTAGCAGCGCTCGAGGCCTTTTCAAAATACAACAGCTTTGATGCAACACAGCTAACCGATGAGTTTGCCGATGTATTTGCATCTGACGAAGATTTTTTATCAAAAGTAGATGAGCTTGACGCGGTTTTTGATGAGAACCCTGAAGTAGAGGGACTGCGCGAAATCTTCTTTGATTTGCTGATGATCAACTTCTTTAGTGCCGACGTTAAAAAACTGGAAGAAGATTACCTTGACACTCCGGAATGGGAGAGCATTGAAGAAGAAACGCTTGACCGCGGTACCGAATTGCTTAACCTATTGCTGTACCTTAACGAATGTGAAGACGAAGAAATTGAACCAGAACTGGAAGACTACCTAAAAGAGTTTTTATTGGTTGATGAGGACGAGTTTCAGGACGAATACCGCATTTACGAACCGGTTATCGCAAATCAGATCCTGATTGAAAGCCCGGTATCTGAGATCAGCAAGGTTGCTGCAACCCTTCCGGAAGATTCAGAGCTTGTAGAGTTGTTTTACCCTATGATGTGCTTTTTCCAAAACATTGATCCGTCTGATGACGATAAAAAGGAAATTGCCGATAATGCCATCAACAAAGAATTTGATATGGCAGTTTTAGAAATTTTAGTTAGTTTTCAATAACCCTCTTAAATGAGCGCACAATTAGAAAAAACCATAAAAATACAAGGACTTATCAAGGGATTGATTTTAGGCGCAGTATTGGCCGTGGTAAGTATTATTTATTTTTATTTTATGGTGAATGTAGCATCGGCTGTTGCGATAACAGTTGGCGCGATACTTTTTACATACATAATTCCGATAGCTATTGCTGCTTTCTTTTGCATAAATTTAAGGAGCAAAGTAGGTGGTTATTGGACAATGAGGCAGGCCGCCACCGGAATTTTCATTATGTTTTTCATTTCAAACCTGACCATATTTATACTGCGTGATCAGGTATTCGCAAACGCTATAGAACCGCAAATGGCTCAAAAAACTAAAACGGCCATGGTTACTGCTTTGAATAAATTGAAAGAAAGTACAGCGAAACCGGAGGAAAAGAAAGAGGCAGATGCTAAGATTAAGGAGATGGAGAAAAACTTCCAAAGCGGAAAAAACATCACCATCGGGCAACAAATTCAGTCAATGGGTATAACCATTATATTTTTATTTGTTCTATCCATAATTTTCGCGGCTTTCTTTAAGCGGGATCCTGTTGGGCACACTTCCTGAGTACTGCATTATTTTATAACAAATAGGCCTTTCAGAATCTGAAAGGCCTATTTGTTTACGGCGTCTCTCAATTTGAAAATAAAGGTACAGATGATATAAATATTAAATATTTGGTTAATTTTAACCAAACACTAAACACTTGTATCATGGAAGTAAAAAAGGCGAGTCCATCGCAACCAGCCCTGAAGTGGGCGTTAATTAACCTGGTAACTTCAATAGTTATAACTTATGCATTTCAGTTTCTGGATATTGACCCCAACTCATCTCTTAAATACCTTAGCTTTTTGCCCTTTATCGCTTTTTTGCTGTTAACGCAAAAAGAATACAAAGATCAGCTTGGCGGATATATTACCTACGGAGAAGGCTTTTTATCCGGTTTTTTATATGCGATTTTTACAGGAGTTTTCGTTGCGGTATTCACTTATGTATATTATGCGATATTAAGTCCGGAAATGGTTAATAAGGCCCTAACTGCCTCACGCGCGCAAATGGAAGCAAAAGGAAATCTGTCGCAGGATCAAATAGACAATGCCTTAAGTATGGTAAGTAAATATTTTGCGGTTATAGCAACAGTAAGCGTTGTATTTATATACGCCATTTTTGGCGCTATAGTGAGTCTGATCTCGGCAGCGGTATTCAAAAATGAAAGATCACCTTTTGACACCGTTTCCGATAATTACGAAGATCCTAAACCTACTGATCCGGCCGTATAAAACAAGCTGAAAGCAGAATGCTCAAAGCTTAAAGCTAATTCTAATTTGTACAGCTATTCAATTGATTGATAAATTCATATAAAACAAGAAAGGCCTTTCAGTAGTTGAAAGACCTTTCTTGTTTTATATGCTTGGGAGGCATCTCTAACCTCCAATCACTAATCTCTAATCGCTATTTCTTCATTACCAGCTTCACAATATCGTTACCAAAAACAAATACCATCAGGGTAACTAAAATTACAAAGCCTACAATCTGGGCGCGTTCAAGGAACTTATCGCTCAATGGTTTGCCTTTAATCATTTCAATGATCAGGAATACCGCGTGACCTCCGTCAAGCGCCGGGATAGGCAAAAGGTTCATTAATGCCAATACCATCGAAAGAAAGCCTACCAATGTCCAAAAGTGGACCCAATCAACAGTACCACCAAACAGGTTGGCTATAGCTACCGGTCCGCTTACTGCTTTACCCGGGTTAACATCACCTCTGAAAATCTTGCCAATTCCTTTTGCGTTATCTCTGAAGGTTCCCCATGCGCGTTGAGCCCCTATAGGGAAAGCCTCGAAAAAACCATATTTTATAGTCTTGATATCCGGAAAGTCGCTTTTTGCACGGTAAAAGCCCAGCTTTCCTTCCGGTGTAACCTGTGCCTTCAGTGTAACCAATTCATGGTTACGTTTTATACCTAACTCAACCTGTTTGCCTTTGTTGGCAGATAGCTGAGCTTGTAACTCATCCCAAAATACAACCGGATGGTTGTTGGCCATCACAATGCTGTCGCCCTTTTTTAAACCTGCTTTTACAGCGTTACTGCCCGGCTCCAATGAATCAACAATGAACTTGGCACGGGGAAGGCGGCTAATAAAACCTTCAATGTCATGATCGTTTAAATCATTTAGGATGGTACGCGGGATGCTGATCTGCAAAGTTTGGGTGCCGCGTAATACGGTAAATACAGTATTATCCAATAATACCTGCGGGCTTGTAAGATCATCAAAACGTTCAAATGGTTTACCATTGATAGCAACAACCTTGTCACCAATTTGAAGGCCTATTTTTTTGCCGACTTCACCTGGTACAATACCGTATTTTGCTGCCGAATTAGGTATATAACTATCGCCAAAACGCATGGTTAGCACCCAAAATATCAGGATGCCCAGTATAACATTTACCGTAACACCACCAAGCATTACAATAAGGCGCTGCCAGGCTGGTTTTGAACGAAACTCCCAAGGTTGCGGCGGACCAGCCATTTGTTCTGTATCCATCGATTCATCAATCATACCGGCAATTTTAACATAGCCACCAAGTGGTAGCCAGCCAATACCATACTCAACGCCTTTATATGTAAATTTAAACAGGCTCACGTTCCAGGCATCAAAAAACAGGTAGAATTTTTCTACCTTAATGCCAAAGGCCCGTGCCGCCAGGAAATGCCCCAGTTCATGCAGGATTATCAAAATTGAAAGGCCCAGTATAAGCTGGCCCACCATGATCACTATACTCATTATCTATATCTATGTAATATTAAAACTGTAATGTTTTTGAAGGTAGTTGCTGTATATAATTTTGCGCAAAGATGCGTGTTTCTTTGTCAGTATTCAAATAATCGGTTAGGGTTGGCTTTGCAATAAAATTTATTTTCTGCATACATTCTTCAATGATGCCGCTCATAGTTAAAAAGCCAATTTTACGGTCAAGAAACCCGGCAACCGCTATTTCATTTGCCGCATTGATAATGCAAGGCATGTTACCTCCCTGTTTTAAAGCAGCGTACGCTAAGCTTAGATTACGGAAAGTTTCCATGTCTGGTTTTTCGAAAGTGAGGTTAGCGTAGTCAGCAAAGCTGAAACGTTTAAAATTCATTTCGATCCGGTTGGGATAGGTGAGGGCATATTGTATAGGCAGCTTCATATCGGGCAAACCCAATTGTGCCTTAATTGATCCATCCCTGAACTGTACCAGTGAGTGAATAATAGATTGCGGGTGAACTACAACTTCAATCTGATCTGCCTCGACATCAAATAGCCATTTGGCTTCAATAACCTCAAGGCCCTTGTTCATCAGGGATGCCGAATCGATAGTGATTTTTGCGCCCATTACCCAGTTTGGATGTTTAAGCGCGTCTTCGCGGGTAACGTTGGCTAAGAAATCAAGCCCACGGCCACGAAAAGGCCCGCCGGAAGCCGTGATGATTAGTTTTTCTACCGATTTATAATCCTCACCAACAAGACTTTGAAATATAGCTGAGTGTTCAGAATCTACCGGTAAAATTTGAACTTGATGTTGTTTCGCCAATGCTGTTATGATATCGCCGGCAACAACTAATGTTTCTTTGTTGGCAAGAGCAATGTCTTTACCCGCTTTAATAGCAGCAATTGTTGGTTCCAGACCGGCAAAGCCCACCATAGCAGTCAGCACAACTGCAATTTCGGAATGAATTACCGTATCAATGATAGCCTGGTGACCGGCAAGTACCTGTATGGGCAAATGCGCTAAAGCCTGTTTAACTTCCTGGTATTTGCTATGATCGCAGATAATGGCATATTCAGGCACAAACTCAATAGCCTGGCTGATGAGTAAATCGGCATTAGAATGTGCTGTGAGCAAAAACGCCCTGAATAAATTGCTGTTCCACCTTATTACATCAAGTGTTTGTGTACCGATGCTGCCTGTTGAGCCAAGGATGGCAATATTTTTTATCTGGTTACTCAAGTATCTTTATTTTATAAAACTCTTTAATCCTTCGGCAATCTTCCTGTCGTTTGATAGCCTTGGTACTTTGTTTTGCCCGCCAAGCTTGCCTTCCGAACGCATATAATTTATAAAAGCATCTTTTTGCAGGCTTTGGATCACCAAAGGTTGCAAAATGTTACCTTCAATCAGGTCAAAATAGTAAATATTTTTATTCTGCAGCGCCTTATCCACTTTTATGGCGAAAGCCTGAAGATTGTCAGGAGCTGTACCAAACTCAATAAACCATTCATGGTAAGGTAATTGCCCCGCTGCCGGGTTAACCTGGGGTGCAACGGTAAATTCAACTACGTCAATGCCTTCTTCTTTAGCCACACTCATTAATGCATGCTCCACTTCTTCGCCTATAACATGTTCGCCAAAGGCCGATATATAGTGCTTGATACGGCCGGTTACGACAATACGATACGGATCTTTCGAAATAAATTTAATCGTATCGCCTATACTATAGCCCCATAAACCAGCGCTGGTGTTCATGATGAGCGCGTAGTTTCTATTCAACTCTACATCTTTAATATTGATGCGGGTTGGGTTTTCATTAAAATACTCATCGGATGGGATAAACTCGTAAAAGATCCCCGAATCAACTAATAATAAAAGGCCTTTTTCTTTTTGTGAATCCTGGAACGCGATGAAGCCTTCGGATGCCGGGTAGGTTTCTATCGAATCGATCTTGAAACCGATACTTTCCTCAATACGGGCGCGGTAAGGCTCGTAATTAACTCCTCCATAAACGTAAAGCTTAAAGTTTGGGAAAATGTCTTTTATCTTTTTACCTCCTGCTTTGGCCGAAAGCCTGTCGAAATACATCTGGCACCATGGCGGGATCCCACTGATGAGGCGCATATCTTCATTAACAGTTTCGTCTACAATGGCGTCAACCTTTTGCTCCCAATCTTCAATGCAATTGGTTTCGTAGCTGGGCAAGCGTTTTTTTTGCAGATAAGCGGGAACATGATGCGCAACGATACCCGAAAGCCTGCCTGTTGAAATGCCATGCTTTTCGGCTAAAATGGGGCTGCCCTGCAAAAATATCAATTTGCCATCAACAAAATCAGAGTTACCGGTTTCGTGGATATAGCTTAGCAAAGCATTACGTGCCGCTTTGATATGCTCCGGCATGCTTTCTTTAGAAATGGGGATATATTTTACACCGGATGTTGTACCGGATGTTTTGGCGAGATAAGCAGGTTTCCCGGGCCATAGCACATCCTCCTCGCCATTAACCACTCGGTCGATATAGGGGCGAAGGTCTTCATAGTCATGTACAGGCACCAATCGCTTAAAATCCTCGTAGTTGTTGATCTTTTCAAACTGATGATCTTTACCAAAACTGGTGTCTTTGGCCGCATGCACCAGATCTGTAAATGCCTTTTGCTGAAATGCAACCGCGTTTTTACGAACCTTATTTAATTCCCGATTAACAAAGGCAGCAAATACTTTACTTAGTGCAGATTTAAATCCCATTTTTAATTGGTTTCAGATAGGTCATCATCCACATCAAGGTGGCTGTAAACCAGTTTACGGTAAGTAACCATAATGATCACCTGGGTAAAAGGAAAGCAAAGAATGAACCAGCAATAGAATGCAAGCCTGAATGCAAAACCATCTTTTTCCTGGTCAAAACCAAATAAGCCCATCGTAGCTACTACAGGTAGTAATACGGCAACCAGTATCAGTATAATTATAGCAAAAACGCCTAAAGTTTTGAAGAAATTATCCTTTGTGATCTCAAAGCTTTGACGCAATGATTCAATAGGTGATGAATCGTCATCAACAATGAAACAAATACAAAAGATGCACCTGAGGCTTACATAAAGAATAAACAGCAGCTCAATAACCTCAAAAATGCTGTCGTACCCAATGTTGCGTTTGGCCAATACGTATAAAAAAACCAAAGTAGCTACGAAGAACGCCGTTATTATACCTATGATCACGAAGTTGAAGGTCATTTTGAACGATGGCAAGATGTCTTTGAATTCAAATTCGTAATACTCTTTGTCGATAAGCGTGAGTATCAGTTTGTAAAAACTTAAACCGATAAAACACTGTACAATCATCTGTACAATTACAAAACCTATTTCAATAAAGCGGTCGTCATTATCAATGATAAATGCCTTTAAAAACTCAACAAATTCGTTTATAAACAACGATATGATAGAGTAAACCACCAGCGGTACAAAATTTCTTTTTAAAATATTCCATGCGGTTTTAATGGTCTCCGCTACAGAAAAGGGGTGGTACATATTGCTTATGATCTACTTAAAACTTTCCGCTTCCAAAAATCCTGTATAAATCCTAACCCGTAGGCAATAAGTTGTGTGAAGGCAGCTATAATGCTCAAAAATGCGATTTTTAACGATTTATTTTTCCACCAGGAATGGAAAAATATTAACAAAGTGAAAATCAACAGTATAAAATTACCTACAGGTGCTAATACAGAGCCAAATAGGTTTAGAATAATAGTAAGGATAACACCTACTGTAAAAGCAGCCGGGAAAAAATGAACCAGCTTTAACTCCTGCGGGAAAAATTTAGAAATATTGATGCGCGCCCTTCCGAAAAAGTGCAGCTGCTTATAAAACTGATAAAAGTTGGTTCGTCGTTTATGATAGACTATTGCATCTGGAATCAACCCAATTTTAAAGCCCAGCGAATGGATCCTAATGCTGTATTCTATATCCTCACCAAGACGGGTGATAATAAATCCGCCGGCTTTTTCCCAGGCCTGCCTCGAAACACCCATGTTAAAACTACGCGGGTGAAACTGCCCTATACCTTTTTTATTACCACGAATACCTCCGGTAGTAAAAGGGGAGGTCATTGAATAGCTTATGGCTTTTTGTGTAGGGGTAAAAGATTCATGTGCACCATCCGGGCCACCATAGGCATCAAGACAGTTTTTTGCCAATGAATCGTTTACAATTCGCAGGTAATTTGGGGGGATTAAACAATCCGAGTCAAAAATTACAAAATAATCGCCTTTGGCACGCTCAAAACCAAAGTTACGTGTAAAACCCTGGCCTTCATTCTGTTTTTTAAAATAACGCAGGTTAAGCTTATCGGTAAAGGTATTTACTATGGCTTCAGCATCATTTACAGAACCATCTTCAATAACTAAAACCTCAAAATTGCTATAGGTTTGCAATGTGAGGCTTTCCAGCAGTTCTTTAATCTCCTGCGGTCGGTTATATAAAGGAATGATGATGGAAAAAAACATGTTTTTAGAATAGATGTGAGATTTGAGATGTTAGATATGAGACAGGAGGCAAGTATTCAAAAAGTCTCAAATCTGATTAAATTGTTTCCTCAATTTGGTAATGGTTACGTTCGCTTGCGCTGCGTGAAACAAGCTCGGCAACAAAGCCTGTTAAAAACAATTGTGAGCCTAATATAATAGCAACTAAGGCTATATAAAACAGCGGACTCGTGGTTACATCCCTGTATTTTAGGTTGTGTGCTATATTGTAAAGCTTTTCCCAAATTATCCAAATGGCCATAATCAAACCCGTAAAAAAGCTCAATGTGCCCAGCGTACCAAAAAAATGCATCGGACGCTTGCCAAATTTACCTACAAAGAAAATTGAAAGCAGATCGAGAAAGCCGTTGATAAACCGGCTTAAGCCAAACTTGGTTTTGCCATATTTACGAGGACGGTGCTCAACAACCTGTTCGCCAATTTTGGTGAAGCCGGCCCATTTTGCCAGAACCGGGATATAACGGTGCATCTCGCCATAAATTTCAATGTTTTTAACTACAACATTCCGATAGGCTTTTAAACCGCAATTAAAATCATGCAGGTTATGGATGCCACTCATACGACGGGTTGCCGCGTTGAATAGTTTGG
This sequence comes from Mucilaginibacter sp. Mucisp73, assembly GCF_059491465.1. Lineage (NCBI taxonomy): Bacteria > Pseudomonadati > Bacteroidota > Sphingobacteriia > Sphingobacteriales > Sphingobacteriaceae > Mucilaginibacter > Mucilaginibacter sp. Mucisp73. The sequence continues at coordinate 2,890,548 of NZ_CP168507.1, forward strand.
TAGGTATAGTTTTGCTCAATGGGTCGTGCCTTTTTGCTTTCCAGCCCGAAACAAGGTCGTATTTCTCTTCAGTTATCCGGCGGTAAAGTTCCGGGATCTCATCCGGACTATCCTGCAAATCGGCATCCATGGTGATTACCACATTCCCTTTAGCAGCGATAAAACCGGTGTTAAGGGCTGCGGATTTACCATAATTACGCCTGAATTTAATGCCTTTGATAAAAGGATTACCGGTTTGCAGCTTCCTGATCATTTCCCATGATCCGTCCTTGCTGCCATCGTCAACCAAAATTATCTCGTAAGTAAAACGGTTTTCGTCCATTACCCGGCTAATCCATGAGGTTAATTCGGGTAATGATTCTACTTCATCGTAAAGAGGTACTACAACTGATATATCCATTTATTAGGGCTGCGATCAACGACTGTATGTGCCGTAAATCATCCGCAAAAATATAAAAAATAGGGATTGATTTGCAACAATGTATCAACGGCCATTTTAGCAAAATAGTTTATTCGTAATTGTTATAAACAAATGAGCCTGATACTACGTAACCAAGCAATTACGTTTCAAGTCAAATATATTTTAATATCTTTCCCTCACAATTAAAACACAGTTAATGAAATTCTACAAAGCCGCGTTGTTATTGGTTTTAGGCATTTATGCCGGTGAAGTAAAAGCGCAAAATGCAGATCAGGTAGCACCCAAGTATGATCAGCACAAAGTATTTAACCCTATATTTTACCCCGAAAGGGGCGGTGAGTTCAGGACGGCCAGTGGTGCTCCAGGTCCAAAATACTGGCAAAACCGGGCCGATTATAAGCTTGATGTTACGCTTGATACCACTAAACACCGGGTAGAGGGCAGTACTTTAATTACTTACACCAATAACAGCCCGGATGCGCTTGGGTTTTTATGGCTCCAGGTAGATCAGAATATTTATAAAGAGGATTCACGTGCCGAATCTACAAGCAATGTTTCGGGTGGAAGGTTTGCAAATAAATCATATACAAAGGGTGCCGAAATAAAATCGGTTTATATCATCAACAAAGGCAAAACGCTGAAAGCCGATTACCTGATCACTGATACCCGTATGCAGATCAAGCTTAAAGATTCATTACGTGCAGCCGGGAGCAAATTGCAGATCAAGATTGAATACGGTTTTGATATTCCCGAATATGGTACCGACAGAATGGGCCGTCAGCATACTAAAAATGGCTGGATATATGAAATTGCGCAGTGGTACCCACGCATGGAAGTTTACGACGATGTAACCGGATGGAACACCATACCATATCTTGGTGCAAGCGAGTTTTACCTGGAGTACGGCAATTTTGATTATACTATTACCGCGCCTGCAAGTTTGGTTGTAGCAGGATCGGGCGAACTGCTTAACCCTGCTGAAGTATTATCACCTGCCTCGATAAACCGTTTGGCCGAAGCCCGTAAGAGTGATAAAACAGTTATCATTAAAGATTCGACTGATATTTTACGTAATAACGATTACCCGAAAAAGCCGACGCTTACCTGGCATTTTATGTGTAAAAACGCCCGTGATGTGGCCTGGGCTGCGTCAAAAGCATTTATCTGGGACGCCGCACGCATCAATTTGCCGAGTGGTAAAAAAGCTCTTGCACAATCAGTTTATCCAGTTGAGGCTAAAGGGAATAATTCGTACAGCCGCTCAACCGAATATGTTAAAGCCGCAATTGAACTATATAGTGATAAATGGTTTGAATATACCTATCCTGTAGCTACCAACGTGGCCGGTATAGTAGGAGGGATGGAGTACCCGGGTATCGTATTCTGTGGCTCAAATAATCAAAACGGGGGTTTGTGGGAGGTTACCAACCACGAGTTTGGCCATAACTGGTTCCCGATGATCGTCGGTTCAAATGAGCGTAAATACGCCTGGATGGACGAGGGTTTTAACACCTTTTTAAATAATGTTGATACCAAGGTATTTAACAAGGGTGAATATTATGAAAAGCCCGATCAGCAAAAAAGTGCCGCTTATTTATTTAGCCCAGGTGCTGAGGCTATTATGAATACACCCGATGTGATACAGGAGGATTTTTTAGCAGTTGCTGCTTATGAAAAACCGGCCTTAGGATTAACTATTTTACGCGAACAGATCTTAGGTGAAGAACGTTTTGATTATGCATTTAAAACCTATATCAAACGCTGGGCTTTTAAACATCCAACCCCCTGGGATTTTTTCCATACGATGGATAATGCCGCAGGTGAGGACCTGAGCTGGTTTTGGAACGAATGGTTTTTCACCACCTGGAAAGTTGATCAGGGTATCAAGGATATTTCATATCCTGATAATGATGCCACCAAAGGTGCTATGATCACCATTGTAAACCTGGAAGAAATGGCATTGCCGGTTACCATATCAATTAAAGAAGAGAACGGAAAAACCGGCATTGTAAAACTCCCGGCTGAGATCTGGCAGCGCGGCGATACCTGGACCTTCCCGTACAAATCGACCTCGAAAATTGCTTATGCAACCATCGATCCTGATCATAATTTACCTGATGTTAATCCCGAAAATAACTCATATAGCGGGCTGCCGATTCCACAAGGCACAACTGCAAGTACTGTAATCAAGGCGTATTTAGATGCCATTGGCGGTGCCGACAAACTAAAAAATATTCGTGATCTGCAAACATCGGCAGTTGGTAATATACAAGGCGCTGACGTGCAATTGGTAACCCGGTATAAAATGCCTGATAAGTACTACCAGGAAGCAATAGTACCCTCATATAACAACCTCGTTGTGTCGCATATAACACTTAATGGCGATAGCATAAAAGCAAGGCAGGTTAACAGGGATGTACAGCTTGATGATGCAGCTAAAAAAATGATCAAACTTAAAAGTCGCCCGTTTCCTGAACTTGATTATGAACGGATAAATCAAAATATAACGCTGCAGCCTATTTTAAGAGTGGTAAATAACGAGCTTGCCTACGAGGTTGATATCAACATAGGTACTGAAATTCATATCCATAATTATTACAGCCAAAAAACAGGGCTGAAGCTTAAACAAACCATTGAAGGAGCAAATGACCTGACTGTTGAGTTTGGTAACTACGAAGGAATAAACGGAGGTATTAAAATTCCGTTCTCTGTAAAAGCCATCCTGGTTGGGCAACCAATTGAATTTAAGGTTAAAGAAACATCTGTTAATTCAAATCCGTCGAACGAGGCTTTTAAGTAGGTTCAATACATAAACTGATGGGGCATCTTAATTTTCAATTTATATGAAAATGAAGACGCCCCATTTTATTTTCTATGGAGTGAGTCTGAAAATCCCTATTAAACAAAAATTTGAAACTGCTTTGATGTTAAATGCTATTTAAAATTCTATTTTTGTACCCACAAAATGAGGGTCACTTTGTAGGTGACCGTTTAAACGTAATTTTATAAAACTTTAAATCATAGTTGTAGATGATTAACATTACACTTCCCGATGGATCCGTTCGTCAGTATGACAAAGGGATCTCTTCCATGCAAATCGCACAGTCGATTTCCGAAGGATTAGCTCGTAACGTATTAGCGGCCGAAGTTGACGGTCAGGTTTGGGACGCAAGCCGCCCTATTGAGCAAGATGCGCACGTTAAATTATTAACCTGGAACGATGCCGATGGCAAGTCAACTTTCTGGCATTCATCGGCGCACTTAATGGCAGAGGCTTTGGAAGCGCTGTATCCGGGTACTAAATTCGGTATCGGCCCGGCAATTGAAACAGGTTTTTATTACGATGTTGACTTTGGCGACAAGGTTTTATCTTCTGACGAGTTTAAGCAGATAGAGGATAAAATGATTGAGCTTGCTAAAACCAAAGAGGAGTACATCCGTAAACCGGTGAGCAAGGCTGATGCTATTGAGTATTTTACTGAAAAAGGCGATGAGTATAAACTCGATCTGATTAAAGATTTGCCTGATGGTGCTATTACTTTTTATTCGCAAGGTAATTTTACAGATCTGTGCCGTGGACCTCACATCCCTAACACAGGCTTTATAAAAGCGGTTAAGTTGATGAGCCTTGCCGGTGCATACTGGCGCGGTGATGAAACCCGCAAGCAATTAACCCGTATTTACGGCGTTACATTCCCTAAAGCCAGCGAGCTTACCGAATATCTGCACATGATCGAAGAAGCTAAAAAGCGCGATCACCGCAAATTGGGTAAGGAACTGGAGCTGTTTGCTTTTTCGGAAAAGGTAGGTATGGGATTACCATTGTGGTTACCTAAAGGAACTGCATTGCGCGAACGTTTGGTAAATTTCTTGCAAAAAGCACAGGTAAAAGCAGGCTATGAACAGGTAATCACTCCTCATATTGGTCATAAGAACCTGTATGTAACATCAGGTCACTACGAAAAATATGGTGCCGATTCATTCCAGCCTATAAAGACTCCGCAGGAAGGGGAGGAGTTTTTCTTAAAACCGATGAACTGCCCTCACCATTGCGAAATCTACAAAACAAAACCGCGTTCATACAAAGACCTGCCGGTTCGTTTTGCTGAGTTTGGTACTGTGTACCGTTACGAGCAGAGCGGCGAGTTGCACGGTTTAACCCGTGTTCGTGGTTTTACTCAGGATGATGCCCACTTATTTTGCCGCCCGGACCAGGTAAAAGATGAGTTTAAAAAAGTAATTGACCTTGTATTGTATGTGTTTAAAGCTTTGGGCTTTGATAACTACATAGCACAGGTGTCGTTACGCGATCCGGAGAACCGCGCTAAATATATCGGCAGTGACGAAAACTGGGCATTGGCAGAGAATGCCATCATTGAGGCAGCAGCCGAAAAAGGCTTGCCTACCGTTGTTGAATACGGTGAGGCTGCGTTTTATGGCCCTAAGCTTGATTTTATGGTAAAAGATGCCCTTGGCCGTAAGTGGCAATTGGGTACTATCCAGGTTGATTATAACCTGCCCGAGCGTTTTGAACTGGAATATACCGGAAGCGATAACCAAAAACACCGCCCGGTAATGATCCACAGGGCTCCGTTTGGTTCGATGGAACGCTTTATAGCAGTATTAATCGAGCATTGTGCAGGCAATTTCCCGCTGTGGTTATCGCCCGAGCAGTTCATTATACTCCCCATATCAGAAAAATATGAAGAATATGCAAAAAAAGTTTCTGATATATTAAAAGATTCCGATATTTGCGGGCTAATCGACTTCAGGGACGAGAAAATAGGCAGAAAGATACGAGATGCTGAAGTCAAAAAAATCCCTTACATGCTGGTTGTGGGCGAAAAAGAAGCTGCCGAAGGCTTGGTTTCTGTACGTAAACATGGTACCGGTGATTTGGGAAGTATGAGCATAGAAGATTTTAAAGAACAGATAACTAAAGAAATAACAGTATAACTTGGCATTAAACAAACCTTTCAATAGAGGACCAAGGCTTCCTTTTAAGAAAAAAGAAGCCGAACATAACATAAACCAATTCATTAGGGCTCAGGAAGTTCGCCTTGTAGGTGACAACGTTGAGCAGGGAGTTTACTCATTAAGAGATGCCCTTGCAATAGCGCAGGAGCAGGAACTGGATTTGGTTGAAATATCTCCTAACGCCGTACCGCCGGTTTGTAAAGTAACGGACTATAACAAGTTCATTTACGAACAAAAGAAAAAGCTTAAAGAGATAAAAAGCAATGCCAAGCAAACGGTTATTAAGGAGATCCGTTTCGGACCGAATACTGATGACCATGACTTTGAGTTTAAATTAAAGCATGCCATTAAGTTTTTGGAAGCTGGCGAAAAGGTAAGGGCTTACGTACACTTTAAAGGTCGTGCCATTGTTTACAAAGAACAAGGCGAGATCTTACTACTTCGTTTTGCCCAGGCATTGGAAGAAGTAGGCAAAGTGGAGCAGTTACCAAAGCTTGAAGGAAAAAGGATGTTTTTAACCCTTGCACCTAAGGCGGCTAAAAAATAGATGTGAGACATTAGATTTGAGAAGTGAGATTAAAATTTGCAGACCAAATCGGAATAAAAAAGTAAAACACGAGGGGTGAGATGAAAAGATTAGAGAAGTAATATCTCAAATCTAACATCTCAAATCTCATATCCAAATAAATATAGTTATGCCAAAAATGAAAACCAATTCCAGTGCAAAAAAGCGCTTCAAGCTTACTGGAACAGGTAAAATCGCAAGAAAAAACGCATACAAAAGCCACATCTTAACCAAGATGTCGACAAAACGTAAGCGTGCCCTTGGTCAAACCAGCTTAGTATCTGATGCCGACATGGGTAACGTAAAACGTATGCTTTGTATCGGAAAGTAATTCACAAATTTTAAAACCAGGTATTAGAGTTTTAAGTCCGGCACACGAGATGCAGGCACTCACTACCAAAAAACACACAAGATGCCACGTTCAGTTAACGCAGTAGCGTCGAGAAGACGCAGGAAAAGGATCATGAACCTCGCCAAAGGTTATTGGGGTTCACGTAGCAAGGTATACACCATTGCAAAAAACACAGTTGAAAAAGGTTTACAGTACGCTTACCGCGACCGTAAAACCAAAAAGAGAGAGTTCAGGGCTTTATGGATCCAACGTATTAACGCTGGTGCCCGTCAGCACGGAATTTCTTACTCTCAGTTGATGGGTAAATTAGCCGCTAAAGAAATCGGTTTAAACCGTAAAGTATTGGCTGACTTAGCAATGAACAACCCAGACGCTTTCAAAGCAGTTGTTGATGCAGTAAAATAATATCGCATTCTAATGCATGAGAGAGGCCGCAATTTGCGGCCTTTTTTGTTTTAATTATTTGAGTGTCTATTTTTACGGTATGACATCAAACAAGGAGGGACAGCCTGTCTTATCCAGCTTATTGCGCAGTAACTATTATTACTCTTTAAATGGATTTCGCGGCATTTCAATTATCCTGGTTGTATTTTACCACCTTCAGTTATCTGATAATTATTTTTATACTACAATATTCAATGGTGGGTTGGGAGTAAACATTTTCTTTGTAATAAGTGGTTTTTTAATTACGAGCCTATGTTTAAAAGAAAAAGAAGTAACAGGTGGCTTATCGTTAAAAAAATTTTATATCAGGCGTTTTTTGCGAATATTTCCTTTAGCCTATTTATATATTGGAGTGGTGTTTTTATTAAACCATTTCTATAGTTTAAACATTTCCTGGATTCAATTTTTTGGCTCGGCATTATATCTAATGAATTTTAGCTATTTCCGCAGCCATGATTTCACTTATTACTTCAGTCATTATTGGTCGTTATCGGTTGAAGAACAATTTTATCTCCTTTTTCCTTTTATTTTAAAGATCAACAGAACTGCATTTTATTATATCATTATCAGCATTGTATTCGCATTGCCGCTATTGTGTACAGTGCAACAGTTTGTTCCGGTTTTGAATCGTGGCATTATTTACGGTTTTACTCACTATTTTATAAAGTTTCAATCAATTGGTGTCGGCTGTTTTTTTGCGTTGATGGCGTCCAAAGAAATTTTGAATGTAATTTGGCTCAAACAAACAAAGGCAGCCGGCAATATTTTGGCTATAATATTGATGTTTGGATTGCGCTTTGACGAATTTTATACCTTAAAATCACTGTACATAAACCTGGCGATTTCGGTAATTACCGGCTATTTAATTTTAAGCAATATCATACCCGCAAACGATTGGATTTTTAAGGTGTTAAACAATAAATTTCTATCATTTATTGGTATTCTATCTTATGGCATATACATATGGCAACAGTTATTTACCGGCCGGGATAGTAAAATGCTATTAAGCATATTTCCTAACAATGTATTGGGTTTGATTACTGTCCCTTTATTATCGTATTATCTTTATGAACGGCGTTTTCTAAAACTCAAATCAAAATTCACCCGTAAATGATGCTATTGTTGTAAGATATAAAGGCGCTCGCATTACCTGAGCGCCCTTGGATAAAGGTGTTATTTTTTTATTTGACGACAATTACTTCAACAAACTCATCCGGATCGTTATTGATATCCATATACTGTTTAAAGTTCTGAATATCTTTATCAACCATATTTTTGAATACCGGGTTTAGTATTTTGGCTATGCCTGCGCCTACACCGCCTGCCGGGGGCTGATAACTGATCACCACATCAACAATGGTACCTTGTCCGTCAACCGTATCCTGAAAACGAATTTTACCCGCATTATTAATCATCGAATCAGACAGCGAACTCCAGCCGATCACTTCATTGGGTTCGTCATGAACGATTTCGGCATGCCAGCTGATTGTAGCTACATTTTTGGGAAGCTTCAAAACCCAGTGTGAATATTTAGAGTCGATGACCTCCACACTTTCCAGGTGTTTCATAAAAAGGGGCAGGTTATCCAGCTTGCGCCAAAATTCATAAACCTTTTGCCGGGGTTTATTTACAATAAACGACGAACGAATATTTACATTTATGGGATTGGTGGATAGTTTACCAATACGTTTGTAAAGCTCACAATGCCCTGTGATGCCCCTGTTTAACAAATAGCCACCGGCACCTATTTTTACGATACTTGCAAACGGGTTTTTAAAAATATTTTTAAAACCTGAGAAACCGAGCTTCATACCACCTGCGATGGACGTAAAGCGTTCGGGCCAATTCAGGTTTATGCGGTCATCTCCATAAAGCACAGGGAAGTTGTCGGTATATTTTACTATTGTAGTTGCCATAGGTTTTTAAATAGTTATCGTTTTTAAAACACCTTTAGGGCTACTAAGTTTTCCAGAAGTGAATTTTATTGCTTTTTGCTATAAGTAAATTTAAATTTAGTTAAATGGGGCAGGTGTTTTTTAGGGCGCTTGAGTTCATATTGGTATATCACCTGGCCAAGGTTTTTCAGGAAAGGCAGGCATACCGTTGTGTACTCGTATTTATTATCGTTCAGTATCCCATCTTCATTTGATTGCACGACGGCACTGAGCATGAACTCAACATTGTTTTTAAAATCTACGATATATGCATTATCAATATCATAACCATAACTATCACCAACTTTATTAAAGATCCTGATGTCAGGGTTAATAACTGCTGTACTGTCTCCGCCATAGAACAAAAACTTGCAATAAGCCGGGAAATATTCGGGGCGGCGATAGGTGGGTTTGGTGTTTTCGGTGGGGAAGGTACTCATATAACGGTAAATGAAGCGATAGTCATCTATCGTTAAATTAAAGCGTTGCTTTTTAGGGAAAGTTTCAGGAAACAACAACCTTTTAAGCACCATTTGCTGATCGGCAAGAGAGTAAACATTCTTTTCAGAAAAGTCAAGAGGCTTGTTAACCAGCCGTTCGCTGCTATCTAAATAAGCTTTGCCCTGCAGCATGTTTTCCAGGTGCATCGGATAGTTTGAAGCATCATATAATACAGGTTTATGATAAACCAATGTATCGCCGTTATAAAAATTGATTGGATTGGTATGCCGGGTACTTTCTCCCGCATCGCCAATAGCCAGCCTGCCTACAATACGGGTGTTATTAAGGTGGTATTTTTTTAGCTTTTGATTGATCTCTGCCCGGCTAACAAATTCGTATAGCCGGTTGTATGCTTCATTATCACTCACCAGTAAGATCTTCTTAATATAGTTTTCGATAGAGGGAAGACCTGTTGCAGATGATGTATCCACCCGTACCTTGGTTTGGCCGGCAAATGAGCTATCGGTAATCATGACCGATTTACGACTTAAGCCTTTTATTTTTAACTCGTTAAGCTTTTCAAGCGCAAATATGGCCGTCGGAAGCTTTACTGTGCTTGCCGGATAAAAATAATGCTGCGTATTAAGACGATAACTGTATGAGGTAAAGTGAGGAATGTTGTTTTTATCCCTGTCTATCCGGGTATATAATATTTGCACCTCGTTTTGTGTAGGATGGTTCAGGATACCTGAAAATAATTCGGGATGTTCATGTAGCAAACCCTTCAGAAAAACGGTATCGGGTTGCTGGGCAAAACTGCCAAGCGCGCCCATAATCAATAATAAAATGCAGCAATATTTCATCATGATAAATATAGTTATGTAGTTTGAGGTTAACAGATACTTATTGTACTTTTGCAGCGCTTTAGGTTTCATTAAACTATTTTTTTAATGAATTAAAAGGGAATACGGTGTAAGTCCGTAACTGTCCCGCAGCTGTAAGCTCTGTAACCGTTGCCAAATCTATATAGCCACTTTCTGTAAACAGGAGGGAAGGCCAGGCAAAAGGGGAGCAAGTCAGAAGACCTGCCAAGGCATTATATGTTATTCATAGCTTTCGGGGATTGAAGCTTGGATGTGAATGCTCTTCGTTTGGCGTGTTTTCATTTTATTCATTTCCGTGTATGCTATTAAGGCTGCATTATTATTTTATACATATCAATCATACATGGAAAAAAAGTACGCTAAAATTATTTTAGGATTCGGTTTGTTAACTGTTGGGTTATCTACCTCAGCAGCATATGCACAGGATACCACACGCACACTCAATACGGTAGTAGTAACTGCAAGCCGGTCGCCTAAAAAACTGTCAGACATTGGCCGCGTTGTTACCATCATTTCTGCCGATGAGATCAATAAATCGCAGGGCAAATCATTGCCTCAATTATTAAATACGGTTGCCGGTATAACTTTTTCAGGTGCAAATAATGCCCCCGGTATCAGCACATCGGTTTTCCTGCGCGGGGCTTCATCTGGCAATACCCTTATCCTGGTTGATGGCTTTCCGGTAAACAACGCTTCAGGTATTGATGGCAGCTATGATCTTAACGCCTTTTCGCTGGATCTGATAGATCATATCGAGATTTTGAAAGGAAGTGGTTCAACGCTTTATGGTTCTGATGCTGTAGCAGGCGTTATTAATATCATCACAAAAAAAGCTAAACAACAGGGATTGACCGGCGGCTTGCAGTTAACAGGCGGCAGCTATAATACGTTTAAAGAGTCGGCCTCATTAATTGGACAGGTGAAAAATACAGGCATAGCCATTAACCTGTCAAATACCGATTCAAAAGGCTTTGCCGCGGCTACAGATACCACGGGCAAAGGTGATTTTAAGAAAGATGGTTTTCACCAACGTTCGGCCAGTGTGAACCTGAGCCAAAATGTCTCATCTAAATTTATTCTTAATGGAAACCTGCAGGTAAGCCACAATACTGGTGATCTGCCTTACGGTGCTTTTATAAACGACAATGATTACACTTATAAAAACACATTTTTATTTGGTGGCATAGGTGCAAAATTGATTTTGCCAAAAGGTAACCTCAACGTGAACCTGTCGCAAAATACGGTTCAAAATGATTTCAATAACCTGCCATCTGACAATTACGGAACCCACCAGGTTACAAAAAATACAGGTCGTATAACCAATGTCGAAGCTGTGTTTAATTATGAATTGAATAAGTATTTTGATATTACCAGCGGTGCGGCCTTTAAATACAGCAACACAAGCCAGTACAGTCTGTATGAATCAACATCTTATCCGGGTGTGCCGAGCATTATTAAAGCTGGTGATGCTGCTAATAACATATTCAGCGCTTATACGTCGTTATTTTTCAAATACGATATCTTCCACATGGAGTTAGGTGGCAGGTACAACAACCATAGCAAATATGGCGACAAGTTTACCTACACCATCAACCCATCATTATTCCTTGCCGATCAGTTTAAGATCTTTGGTACCATAGCCTCGGCCTTCAAATCACCTTCGCTATATCAACTGTTTTCGCAATATGGTAATCCCAAATTAAACCCCGAAATCACCACATCATATGAAGCTGGTTTTGATTGGGAGATTGTTAAGAATACCCTTTCATTTAATATCCAGTTTTTCAAGCGTGATACCAAAGATGTTATCTATTTTAAAAACCTGCCTGGCCCCCCTTATAGTCAATATGCAAACGGGCAACAGCAAAAAGATAAAGGCTTTGAAAGCGAGTTAAAATATCACGACAATAAAATTCATGCATCTGCATATTACGCTTATGTAACAGGTAAACTAACCGACGAAGCCGGTACACAAACCGGCAACCTTTACCGCAGGCCTAAAAGTACTTTCGGCGCTAATATCAGCTATGATGTTTTAAGTGATTTTGAGGTAGGTGTTAACTACAAATATACAGGTAACCGTACCGATCTGACTTTTACAAACACTGGATCAGAAGTGATTGCACTGAAGCACTACAACCTGGTAGATTTGCATTTGGAATACAAGGCAACCAAAAATCTAAATGTTTTTGGCGATCTGAACAACGTTTTGGATACTAAATACGTAGATTGGTTAGGATATAACACCCGCGGTATCAACTTCATGCTTGGTGCCGGGTATCAATTTAAATAGCGTTTGCGTATTGTTCGGATTATTAAGTAATTTTACGCCATATATAAAATCATGACCGCAAAAGATAACACCAACCGCAACCTGTTCCTGATCCTGATAATCCTGGTTGCTGCCGCATTCAGGCTTTTAGCATTTAAGTATAAAGAATTGAGTAATTTCAATCCGGTGGGTGCTATTGCATTATTTGGCGGTGCTTATTTTACCTCAAAGTGGAAAGGGTATGCTACTGTATTGCTTACGTTGTTTACTACAGATATCGTGATTAATTACCTGTATACTTCAAAGTTAACTTTATGGTATGGCGGAGCCGCATGGGTTTACCTGTGTTTTGCATTAATGGTGCTTGTTGGTAATTTGCTTGAAAAGGTAAATGTTCTTAATGTGCTTTTAGGCTCAATCGCAGCAGTTTTAATTCACTGGTTAATTACAGATCTGCCCTGGTTATATGGTACACTTTATCCGCATACTTTAGCTGGCTATGGTGAATCATTGATTAAAGCTATTCCGTTTGAGAAAAATATGGCATTGGGTACATTAGTATTTAGTGCAATACTTTTTGGTGGTTTTGAATTGGCTAAGAATAAGTACACTTTTCTTCAGGACAAAAAGCAATTGGCTTTATAATATAAAAGCATTTAAATTTAAAGCGGATTGTTGAAAGGCAGTCCGCTTTTTTTATGGCCTAATCAATTATCATCTGTTTATATTAAAATGAAGAACTTAGTAGTGTTAACCGGCGCAGGTATCAGCGCCGAAAGTGGTTTAAAAACCTTCAGGGATAGCGATGGGCTTTGGGAAGGGTATAATATTGAAGACGTAGCCACGCCTGAGGCCTGGGAGCATAACCCGGTTATGGTACAGCAATTTTATAACGAACGCCGTAAAACAGTATTGGAAGCCAAGCCCAATGCAGCACACTACGCCCTTGCCACCCTCGAAGAAAAATATAATGTAACCATCATCACTCAAAATATTGACGACCTGCATGAAAGGGCAGGTTCAACCAATGTGGTGCATTTACATGGCATTATCACCCGCTCACAATCAAGTATCAAACCAGAACTTACTTATCCTATCGATGGGTGGGAAATTAAAATGGGAGAGCTTTGCGAATTAGGTTCACAATTACGTGCGCACGTAGTTTGGTTTGGTGAGCCCGTACCAATGATAGAACATGCAGCCGCTATATGCGTGGGGGCTGATATATTTATGCTTATAGGTACCTCCCTTGCTGTTTACCCGGCCGCAGGGCTTATCGGTTATGTTGACCGCGAGACGCCAAAGTATATTATCGATCCCAATATACCTTTTGTAAATGTTAAAGGGCCGGTTATTAAAATCCAGGAAAAAGCAACAGTTGGCGTACCTGAATTAGTGAACCAATTATTAAAAGATTAAATCACTAATTCGCTAACTCACTAAATCACCAATTAAATATGAAGTGTATCTTCAATTGGAGCGGCGGTAAAGACAGCGCCCTCGCTTTATATCATTGCCTGCAAAATCCGGATCTCGAAATCGCCTATCTTGTAACTACGATCAATGATGCAGCCGACCGGATTTCCATGCATGGTGTACGGACTGAACTGCTGATTAAACAGGCCGAAGCCATTGGTATTCCTTTATACCAAATCCGCCTGCCCGAAATGCCGGGTATGCAGGAATATGACGATGTGATGCGACACCATTTAACTCGCTTTAAAAATGAAGGTGTAACCCATTCCATTTTTGGCGATATATTTTTGCAAGACCTAAAAGATTACCGCGATGCACGGTTAAGCGAGGTTGGGCTCAAAGGTATTTACCCCTTATGGAAAAGGGATACATCCGAATTAATAAATGAATTTTTGAACCTCGGTTTCGGAACCGTGATAGCCTGTACCCAGCAACGTTTGGAACGCATTGTTGGTAAAGAGATCAGTCGGGAGTTAATTGATGCGTTGCCTGACGATGTTGACGTTTGCGGCGAGAATGGGGAATTTCATACCTTCACTTTTAAAGGGCCGATATTTAAAAACCCAATTGAATACAAAACAGGTGTGAAAATTTTTAAGGAATACGCCACGCCGAAAAACGCCAATGATTCCTGCGTTTCTGCTACCGATGCCAAACCTTCCGGTTTTTGGTATTGCGACCTGTTATTGGCTTGACCTTTCATTTATTCCGTTAAAATCAGTGCAGAATAAAATTTTGTTTAACTATATAACTACTTTAATATCAATACATTAATATTAGTTTATTTAATTTTTTATTTAGATACTATGTAAAATAAAGACAAGCAGAACTTAAAATGCAATTTTTTTGCCAAATTAAATTTTGCCTACAGTTACTTTTACTTATAAGTTATTGTTTATCAATGTAAATTGATGTTTTATTTCAATAGTTATATCTAAAATAAGCGTCTTTATAATCGTTACGCATGTCGATAAACCGGGCGGCTATCTTTTTTAAAAACTCCTCATCAAGTAATTCAAAAACACTGTTTACCCCGTCGGTTAAATCCATTTCCGGGATCTTGTAACTCTGCTCAAGGGAACCCTGCTCTACCTTTACAATAAATTTATTATTCATATTCAGGATAGAGATTTTAAAATCGGGATGGGGGAGTTCTGCAATAATTCTCATGTCTTTTTAATTATTCAATAAGCCCTTTAATGGGTCTTTTCCGTTAATGGTACCGAAACTGGCAATAGGCTTAAACCGTGCAAAAAGTTCCTCGCTATACCAACCTTCGCTTCTTGTCTTTTTAATTACTTCGGCATGTTCGGGGCTTTTATATGCAAAAGCTTTGACGTGTTCCAGGCTTTCCCAAACAGAAAATGTAGCTTGTCTGTATACCGGAGCTTCACCAACGCCAAATGAATTTATATATCCGGGAGCGGATGTCATTATGTTTGCAACGGTATCTACATTGGCCCAGAAATTCTTTAACCTGCTAAGTTTGATTGTTGCGCGTGTGAGCACGGCGACTGGGCCATTAATGTCGCTTACATCGGGCTTGCCGAATAGCTCTTTTCCATCCCAACTCCCGTGGCTTTGCAGGGGCTGACAAATCATTGTCCAGCTTTCAGTACCTAACAGCTTCCACCAGGATGAGACGAACGACCTGTTATAAAATGCGTCAAAATTTTCCCTGCTATCCCAGCAAGCCAATAAGCCCCATTGTTGCCAGTCGGGTTCAAGGTCAAATGTTCCGTTTTTTCCAGAGCCAAGAAGTTTGTAAAAACTGCATCCTTTTTGCATCAATAGGGGAAGGCGATGAATAACCATAGCCAACAGGGCAAAAGGAATAAATAGTTTGCGGTAGCGGATTATAGTAAGGCTAACGATCATGTAAATGCTAAATAAAAGATTAAATATGATATTTACCTTATTTACTTTCAATGCAGCATAGTTACTTTTACATCATGGCAGAAGATCTAACAATAAATAAATCGACCGATAAAGCTGAGCAATACGCTTCACTTGTCCCTCAAATAGAAGCATTACTTTATGGTGAGCCTGACCTCGTTGCTAATATGGCAAACGTAGCGGCAGCCTTAAAAGAGCAGTTTAAATGGTTTTGGGTAGGTTTTTACATGGTTAAAGGAAACGAATTGGTTTTAGGGCCATTTCAAGGGCCGGTTGCGTGTACCCGTATTGGCCTGGGGAAAGGTGTTTGCGGTACCGCTTGGCAGCAGGCTAAAACTTTGATTGTGCCGGATGTTGAGGCATTTCCCGGGCATATTGCCTGTAGCTCGCTTTCCCGGTCAGAAATTGTGGTGCCGGTATTTAAAGACGATAAGGTAGCGGCCGTACTTGATGTAGACAGCGAGTTGCTTGATCAGTTCAATGAAACAGATGCGCAATATCTTGAGCAAATAGTAAAGCTTATTAATTTTTAATGAGCAGGATCTATCTAATTGCCGGTCTCGGTGCAGATACGCGTGTATACAACAATATTAACCTCAGTGATGAGCATGAGGTAATTACGGTAGACTGGATAGAACCGAATTCAAAAGACACTTTAGTTAGTTATGCTCAAAAGCTTATTTATCAATACAATATAAAATCAAACTCAGTACTGATCGGCAACTCCTTAGGCGGAATTGTCGCTGTTGAAATGGCGAAGCTCATCCCTGCCGAAAAGGTTATTTTGATTTCCAGTATTAAAACCAGTGATGAGGCGCCATGGTATTTTAAACTCTTTCACGCGCTGCCTGTTTACAAACTTGTCCCGGGAAAAGTATTTAATTTGATGGGTTTTATGATCAAACCTTTGTTTGGTCACATGAGTCAGGAGGATGCCTGGTTATTTAGCGATATGCTCAAAAGATCATCGCCGGTATTTATGAAATGGGCTATGTATGCCATTTTGCACTGGAAGAACGAAGTTATCCCGCCAAACCTCTATCACATCACCGGTGATATGGATTTGGTGTTTGATTACAAAAGAGTAAAAAACGCCACCATTGTTAAAGGAGGTACACATATCATGATCTTTGACAAGTCAAAAGAGATTAACAAATTATTGAAGGGAATCCTGAAAAAATGAAATTACCTGAAAGTTATTACCTGGGTAACGATGTTGTAAATATCAGTAAAGATCTGTTAGGTAAGTATTTATTTACTTGCATTGATGGTATAACAACAGGAGGCTATATTGTTGAAACAGAAGCTTATAATGGTGTTGTGGATAAAGCCTCTCACGCTTTTGGCAATCGACTTACCCCCCGCACTAAAACCATGTTCATGCAGGGTGGCATTGCATATGTTTACCTCTGTTATGGCATTCATGAAATGTTTAATATCGTTACCTCAAGCGAAGGGCATCCGCAGGCAATTCTTATCCGGGCTATTCAACCTACCGATGGGCTTGAAGCAATGCAGGTACGGCGCAACATGCCGGTTCTTAAGCCAACCATAACTGCCGGGCCCGGTTCGGTAGCCAAGGCGTTAGGCATTTCGCGCAATATCAATGCGTTTAGTTTGCAGGGCGATACGATCTGGCTTGAAGACCGTGGCCTTCATTTTCCGGATAATCAGATAAAAGCCGGCCCACGAATAGGAGTGGCTTACGCTGCTGAAGATGCCCTGCTGCCTTATCGTTTCTATGTAAAAGGCAATATTTACGTGAGCAAGCCCAACAAATAAGCTTCCTATTTTGTATTATTGGCGAATGAACTATCAAAACGATCTGGCGTTTGCCCGGCGGCAGGATGAGCAGGATTCATTAAAAAATTTCCGAAGTCGTTTTTTAATTCCCCAGCACAATGGTGAAGACGCGGTTTACCTTTGCGGTAACTCGCTTGGCTTGCAACCTGTTTCCGCGCAACAATATTTAGCCGATCAATTAAACACCTGGAAAAACCTTGCCGTTGAAGGTTGGTTTCAGGGAGATGATCCCTGGCTTGATTATCACAAATCCATTACGGGCTCAATCGCCGACGTTGTAGGCGCGCGGGATAATGAAGTTGCCATAATGAACTCACTTACAGTAAATCTTCATTTATTGATGGTAAGTTTTTATAAACCAGATAATAAGCGTTTTAAAATTCTCATGGAGGGAGGGGCTTTCCCTTCTGATCAATATGCAATGGAAAGCCAGGTGAGATTCCACGGTCTCGATCCTAAGGATACAATAATTGAGATTTTCCCGCGGGACGGGGAGGTTACATTACGTACCGAAGATATCATTGAAACCATTGATCAAAACAAAAATGAACTTGCCTTAGCGCTGTTCGGCGGAATCAATTACTATACCGGACAGTTTTTTGATCTGAAAGCAATTACAGATGCCGCCCACGCAGCAGGCGCTTATGCAGGCTTTGATCTGGCTCATGCTGCGGGGAACGTTCCCTTGCAGTTGCACAACTGGGGAGCCGATTTCGCTTGCTGGTGTTCGTACAAATACATGAACTCCGGACCGGGCGGTATAAGCGGCATTTTTGTGCATGAAAAACATTTTACCGATAAGGAACTGAACAGGTTTGCCGGCTGGTGGGGATACCGTCGCGACAAGCAATTCCTGATGGCCCCTGGTTTCGATCCTGAGATTGGCGCGGCCGGCTGGCAGGTAAGCACCAGCCCAATTCCACTCCTAGCTTTATTTAAAGCTTCTATGGCTATTTTTGATGATGCGGGCGGGTTAGATACCCTTCGTCAAAAAAGCATTCATTTAACGGGATATTTGGAGTTTTTGATTCAAGGCATCAATGAACAGCAGGGCGAAGAGATTTATCGGATAATTACTCCGGCTGATGCGGCTGCCCGAGGCTGCCAGCTTTCAGTAGTTTGCAAGCGAAATGCCAGGGCTATTTTCAACTACCTTGCGCAAAATGGCGTGATAGGCGATTGGCGCGAACCGGATGTGATCCGCCTGAGCCCTGTACCGCTTTACAATACATTTGAGGATGTTTACAAAGCAGCCAGATTGATGGCTGATGCACTAAAAGCTGTTTAAATTTTCAGAGATATATGGTTTACTACAATCCCAAAGAGTGGTTTTCATTCATTTTTAAAATAAATAAAGCCGAAACGCTACGCGAGTTATTTCCACTTATGCTTGCCGTAGGTGCATATGCAGGTGTTGTTACCTATTTCCTGATTGATTTTTGGCAATTGCCCGATACAAGCATACTCAAGAAGGTGATCTTTATTCATCAAACAATAGGTTTCGTATTCTCTTTATTGCTCGCATTTCGTATCAACTCTGCTTATGACCGCTGGTGGGAAGGGCGTAAGATTTGGGGAAGCCTGGTTAACAATAGCCGCAACCTTGCCATAAAATTAAAACATCTGATTGGCGAAAATGAACTGGCTTTTTTTAACTACGCTATTCCGCGTTATGCAAGAGCCTTGAGAGATCATTTACGGGATGAATATGTTCCGGAGGAGCAGTCGTTCATCAGTGTCGATGCACAAAAACATGTACCCAACCAAGTAGCTTCTGAAATGATTAAAAACATTTACAGGTTAAATAAAGAAGGTGCTATCAACCCGGAGCAATTGTTTAGCATAACAGCTGAAATTACTTGTTTTACAGATATTTGCGGTGCATGTGAACGAATTAAGAAAACGCCTATTCCGTTTTCGTACAATGTTTTTATCAAGAAATTTATCTTTACGTACATCATGACCCTGCCGTTTACCTGGGCCTTTGACCTCAAATATTTTATTATCCCGATAATCTGCTTTGTACTTTTTGTTTTTGCGAGTATTGAGTTATTAGCTGAGGAAATTGAGGACCCTTTTGGTCGGGATGCTAATGATTTACCGTTGGATAGTATTTGCGACAATATTCAAAAACATGTTGGAGAGTTGATAGGATAGAAGGTATGCTCAAAATAGCTTACGATCCGATATATGCCCATCCGCTACCCGAGGGGCACCGCTTTCCTATGCTGAAGTATGAACTGATCCCGGGCCAGTTATTATATGAAGGCGTGATAGGCAGGAATAATCTGTTTTCGCCGGGGCTGCTGGAAGAAAATATCATTACCCGTACCCATGATGAAAATTACTGGCATCAGCTTCGAGACCTCACGCTTTCACCGAAGGAACAACGCCGCACGGGTTTTCCTTTATCGGCGCAATTGGTTGAACGGGAGATCAGGATAGCAAAAGGCACAATTGATGGCTGCCGGTACGCTTTTGACGATGGTGTCGCGTTCAATGTTGCAGGCGGTACACATCATGCAGGCAGTAACTGGGGTGAAGGTTTCTGCCTGTTAAATGACCAAGCCATTGCAGCTAATTATTTATTGGACAATAAATTAGCCACATCTATCTTAATAATTGATTTAGATGTACATCAAGGCAACGGCACAGCTGAGATCTTTGAAAATGAGTCCAGGGTATTTACTTTCTCAATGCATGGAGCTAACAATTTCCCTTACAGAAAGGAGCAATCTGATCTGGATATCCCTTTAAAAGATGGCGTAAGTGATGGCGAGTTTCTCGACATACTTAAAACAACGCTGCCGCGATTGATTGAGCAACATAAGCCCGACTTTATCTTTTACCTTTCGGGTGTTGATATTTTGGCTACTGATAAGCTGGGTAAGCTTGCACTAAGTAAAGACGCATGTAAAGCCCGTGATCAGTTTGTTTTTGAACAATGCATCAAACACGATGTCCCCGTGCAGGTAAGTATGGGAGGAGGGTATTCACCACAAATTAAAGATATTGTGGAAGCGCACTGTAATACGTTCAAGGCGGCTATCGACCTCTATTTTTAATCCATTGCTATTACTGGTATTACCGGCTTTTGCTTGTGGCTTTTGCTTAACAGGTTAAACCGTACAAATAAAAGTACCGATGCGGTTCCAAGGCCCAGCACAAGGCCATACCAAACCCCATAAACCCCAAGGTTTAATTTAATACCAAGCAGGTAACCAACAGGCAAACCAATTATCCAATACGCCAGAAAAGTAATAACAGTTGGGATATTTACATCGCCCATGCCCCTTAGTACACCAAGCCCAACAACCTGTGCGCCATCAAACAGCTGGAAAAATGCTGCAATTATAAGTAGCTGTGATGCAATGGTTATTACTTCTTTATCCGAGGTAATAATCCATGGTAAAAGATGCCTGCCTAAAGCAAATACTACTGCCGTAAACGTCATAAACAGCAATACAATGTGATAATTGGATATAGCCGCGAGCCTTAAATTACGATGATCACTTACACCAAAATAGTTACCCGATTTAATTGCTGCAGCCGCACCAATGCCGCTTGCCATCATATAAGTCATGGATGCCATAGTTATAGTAACCTGGTGTGCGGCCTGCGCAACCACGCCGATGGTGCCAACCAATAATGCAGCGCCGCCAAAGGCGCTGATCTCAAATGTGTATTGCATTGCCACAGGCGCACCGATTTTCATGATCTGGATACCTCGAAGCCTATCGATATGCTTAATGGCAAAATCTGTTAAATAAGTTTTAAAATTTTTTGAACGGAAAACATAGATACCCATAACAGTTGCCATTAAGCAACGATCAATCAGTGTACTGTAGCCAACACCTCTGATACCCATTGGTTGGATGCCAAACAGGCCCTTAACAAAAATTATCCCGAACAAAATATTAATAAGGTTACCCCATATCGATATCATCATGGCCTGTTTAGTAAAACCCAAACCTTCTGCAAATTGCTTAAACGTGTTAAAAATGAGCAAGGGGATTAGGGACAAGCTAAGCAAAAATAAATATGGCTTAGCCTCTTTTACAACCTCGGGCGACTGGTCAAGGTGGCCGATAAGCAACATGGTCCCAAAGTAGATTCCGCAAAACAGGATGATTCCGCTCAGTATATTCAGGAATAAACTATTGGATAATAACAGGCCGCATTCTTTGTGATTTTTGCGCCCATTATTTTGGGCGATAAGTGGCGTTAAACCATAAGAGATCCCCATGCCAATCACCAACGGAACCATGAACAGACTGTTTACGGTTGATACCGCAGCCAAAGAAACAGTGCCCGCAAAATGCCCCACAATGATGATATCAGACATTTGAACAAGTGTGTGTCCTACGTTTGATATAATTACCGGGATAGCCAATTTAAGGCTTTCAAGATAATAAGGTTTGTATTTTTGGTAAAGGGCTCTCATGATTACTCAGGCAACAGGAGGACAAAAGTAACCATTCGGGCACACAGAAAAGTCAGCAGGCTGTATAATATTCTTCCTTTTCGGTTGTGTTGATTTTGATCAGGCCTGATAATATCAGGTCAACAAGTACATTCTGAGCACGCCGGCGCCCAACTTTAAGCAGTTCACTGCATTCTTTTATGGTAATGCGGCCAGCTTTTTCCAAATGGCCAAGCAAGGTACTTTCGTTTTCAGAATACTCAATTAAAACACCCTGATCATTTGACGAACGTTTTAAAACTTCCAGTACAATTTTACTGGCCAGTACACTTTTATCTTTTACGCGTACATAAGCCCACCATTTACCGTCTTCGGCCAGGGCATAATGAGGTTTTAGCTCGCTTGAAGCAATCTCTACAACGAGTACCAATTTATCATCAAAATATACCTCTTCAAAAACAGGTTCAAGCGCCGGCCTCGAAAAAAAATGAGCTGCCTTTGT
This sequence comes from Mucilaginibacter sp. Mucisp73, assembly GCF_059491465.1. Classification (NCBI taxonomy): domain Bacteria; kingdom Pseudomonadati; phylum Bacteroidota; class Sphingobacteriia; order Sphingobacteriales; family Sphingobacteriaceae; genus Mucilaginibacter; species Mucilaginibacter sp. Mucisp73. The sequence continues at coordinate 2,912,938 of NZ_CP168507.1, forward strand.
TATCATGTACCTTTCTTCGTCGTCTGATTTCACACCCTTTATTGTGCCGTCATCAGTAACCCCAATAAGTAATTTACCACCTTTGTTGTTAGCGAATGATACCATCGTCCGGGCTATTTTTTCGCAACTGGTTATCGTTTTTTTAAAATCGACAGTAACCCCTTCACCTTCAAAAATCAGCTTCTTAACGTTTGTTTTGTTCATAGCCTTTTGATTATTAGGGCTTAATATATGGTGTAAAAATTTCCATCCAGGTTTCAGGGCGTGAGATGGGTGAAAAACCAAACTGGCTGTATAAGTTGTGCGCGTCCTTTGTGGCTAAAGACCACCTTCTTAAACCTTTCAGATCGGGATGCTTAACAATGGTTTGTACCAGCCATTTGGAAAGGCCTATGCCTCGGTAACCGGGTAAAATAAATACGTCGCAGATATAGGCAAACGTAGCATTATCAGAAACAACGCGCGCAAAACCCACCTGCTCATTCTTGAGATAGATGCCAAAACACATGGAGTTTTCAATTGCCCTGGCTAATTTTTGACGCGGGATGCCTTTTGCCCAGTACGATTCATTATTCAGATAATCATAAATAACATCAACGTTAAGCAGGTTTTTATCGGTTGAGACTTTGAAGCCTTTTTTTTCAAAAGCTTCGTCATTCATAATTACAGTCATCAGTATAAGTTATATAGTAGTATCAGTAAAGTTTAAGTTTCGAACATATACCTCAATCATGAGGGATACGCATATTTCGCCATCTTTATTGTAAATGTCAATAGGGAACGAGCGAATAAATTTCCCGGCTGTATTTAAAACATGTTCTGCTTCGGCTATATCGCTGTCTGATAGCTCGATATCAAAAGATAAATTTGTTGCTGCCGGCCTTGCGTATTTTACTGTTGCCGATTTTGACCAAACCGTAAGTTTATAACCTTTATGGCTAAATATTTGATAAAACAGGATAGGGTAAAAGGGATCTGCAGCCGAAAAAAGCGTGCCGCCAAAAATTGAGTTATTATAGTTTTTGTTAAGAAAACTTTTCCTGACTTTTACCTTAACACCACGGTAGCCTTTGCTGAATTTAACTACCCAGATACGCTGGAAAAGGAGAGGAGGGTAGAAGCGCATTACCCACTTTAATAATCCTTCGGATACTACCATAGCGCTTAAAGATCAGAAAAAAATTAAACAATAAGTGGCAAATGTGAATCAAACAGACGTATGTTTAAAAATAAAAAGATAATAAAATCCAGAATTACCGGTAAACAATACGGTTAAAGCTTCGTTAATAGTATGGTTCATCATAAATTGATCATTTAATCAAAAGCAAATAACTATGAAAAAGCAATTTTTAAGTTTCGCACTTGTCGCGGCAATGATCGGCGCTATTGCAACCAGCTGTAGCTCGGAAAAAAAAGCAGGCGATGGTTCTGACAGTACAAAAATGGATTCAACAAGTCAAAGTGCACCTGCACCGGCGGCTACTGACACAGCTAAGACCGACACAAGCAAAAAAGACACTACAAAACATTAGAATTTAGAACGCATAAAAAATCCCGGCCAGGTATTACACCTGACCGGGATTTTTTATGCGTTTTCGTTTAAATTTTAGAATGCGGTTTTTATAACCCCGCCATCAGCACGTAAAGTTGCACCATTAGTTGCTGCCGATAGCGGACTTGCAATATAGGTAACCAAGTTTGCAATTTCCTCTGTAGTAATAAAGCGTTTTATTAATGACGTGCCACGCACATTAGTGAAAAATTCTTTTTCTACCTCAGTATTACTCAAACCCTGATCTTTTGCTAAAGCCTCAATGAAATCGCCCACGCCTTCAGATAAAGTCGGCCCGGGCAAAACAGTATTTACTGTAACACCTGTGCTTTTAGTAAGTTCGGCCAAACCACGTGCAACTGCAATTTGAGCCGTTTTGGTTGTGCCATAATGGATCATTTCTTCGGGGATCTGATATGCCGATTCGCTGGAGATAAAAATAATACGGCCCCAATTTTTACTGATCATTTTATCAAAATAGGCTTTCGACAACCGTACCCCGCTTAGTACATTGACCTCAAAAAACTTCAGCCAGTCGGCATCGGTAATTTCGGTAAATGGTTTAGGTTCAAAAATACCCACGTTGTTCACCAGGATATCAACTTCCAGCAATTGTGCTGTCAGTGTTTCAACTTGCGCAATATTTGAAAAATCAGCAGCAATGCCTTTAATTTTATTGTTACCGGTTTCGGCAATCAGCTTTTTTACAACTTCGTCAACCTTGGTTTGGCTTCGGCCATTTATATATATCGTGGCGCCCTCGTTGGCTAATGATTTTGCAATAGCATAGCCAATTCCGGCTGTTGATCCGGTTACCAGCGCGATTTTGTCATTAAGTTTAAGATCCATGATTTTAGTTTTTGCTTAATAACACAAGTGTAGCATTGTTGTTAGTTTAAGGCAGATTTTAAAATCAAAGATTAAACAGCATTGACAATAGATGGCAAATTTTGAATTTAACCCTGACCGGGCTGGTACATTCTTTTTTCAACAGGCTGATAATATTCGTTTAAGTTTTCCGGCACCCGGGATTTATAACCCAAAACTTGCCTCAGGTCATCACTTAATCCTTCGCCAAATTCATATCCCAAAAATCTTGGATAATCAAGCTGTTGTTTAAAAAAAGGCTTAGTAAAAGCCATGGTTAATGTCCGCCTTGTTGCATCAGTATAATTTTTACCAGCCGCATGCCACAAATTGGAGTCAAACAAGATAATGCTGCCTCTTTTTGTATTGGCACGATCTGCATTTTTGTAGAAGAAATCACTCTCCGGTTTTTCATCGCTTTTATGCGAGCCTGACAAAAAATAAGTTGATCCGTTTTCAGGAGTAAAATCATCTAATATTATCATCATTTGAATCATTACTTTAAAATCGCCGGTAAAACTTCTTATATCCCGATGGATGTTTTGAACATATGGTTTTTCATCTTTTAAATTGATGACCGCGCCCAGCGAATTTATAATGTAATTTCCTTTTAAGAAATGCATCATCTGATCTGCACAATATTTTCGTTCAAGAAACTTCAGTGAAAATCTTTCCCGTTCAACAAGGTGGTGTAACGTTCCGTTCATGTTATCACCTATACCATTTGCAATTTGAATTTTACGCCTGATATCGTATGCAGGTATCAATGAATCTGTTATTTCATCAATGAATTCTTCGTCCAGGGCATTTTCGTATATAATCCATCCATATTCATCCATTACTCGGTCGAATACGGCAAGGTCAGCATCGGAATAGTTAAACTTATTTTTCATTTCTGTATTTAATTAAGGTTTTCAATTGTGGTGGTTTCTGGTTCAGAGGTAGTTGACCGTGTTTTTCTGTTAGGATGGCGATATAATGGAAAGAATTTAATTTCAGGATTGGGATCCACACCCGATTTTAAAACAAGCTCGTTATATGCAGGCTCATCATTGATATAGCACCAGATCCGGTCTTTTACCTGTGAGTTGGAGAAAAGCTTTTTGAAATTAAAAAGTGAATCTTCTTTTCCGCCTACGCCGCCTCCAAGGTGAAAGATCTTTTTTCCTAATCTTCTTCCAATCATACTTATCTCGTCTGTTAATAATTTACTCGGAGAAATATTCAGATAATCGGGAGAAGTAGCAGAAAGGTGGTTTCTCACTATGGTATCTGATAATAAAATGAGCGCTCCGCACATCAGGTTTAGGCCATCGTAAATTAAGATCAGTTTATTTTTCATGTACTCCTCGTTAAGAAGATTGATAAAATGCTGAACATCAAAATAATAATTAGATGAGGCATGCAGCCTATCCATGTTTTTATAATAGATTTCCGCAAAATGTTCAATTTCCTGAATTGTATCCGCTTCTTTAATAACAAAGCCCATTTTTCGCAGGCTTCTTATCTGCCGACCAAGCCTTTTGTCATAGCCATTCCGTTGTTCTTCTTCAGACAAGGAAAGATCAACGTACAGCGTTGTGCCGTTATCCTTAATACCGCCAATATTTTCCAAAATATGATGCTGATTGAGGAACGGATGTAATCTTGAAAAGATACAAATGGCCGATTCTTCTTTCATAAAACCTGTAAACGCAACCTTAAATTGTGTAGTTATTGCGACCGGTAAGTTTTCAAGGGGTATGTTGGATAAAGGCCCTGAATAGCCATACACGCAAGTCATATCGAAGTATTCGGAACCTTCAATTTTCCGCTTGATTACGGGTAATGCTATAAAAACTGTATTTTCTTCATAAACAAATAAAAGCGGCTCGCCTTCATTATTTAAAGAGTGATAGTACCAGGTATGAAATCCCTCGTGCGCATATGACCGGTTTATATATTCGTCCCAATCTTTTCTATTATGTATGGTGAAACTTCGATAGCTCATAAGTGGTTTTAATTACGTTTAATTATTGATTATATGCCCGAGGGTAGGGCATGGGGTGCTTGTTAGTCAATAATACGAGGCAGTTTATGCCCCAATACTTATCCAGGTACCGATTGGGTACAGGTTGATCATAATACAGCAGGAAGGAAAAACTGGGATAAAGTTTAAAGCAGATATTTTACAGTATCAAAAGCTTTACGTAACCGAAACCGGCCTAATTCAAATAGTATATATCTTTTAAGATACAGCAGCAGCAGCATTTTCTTTTGCATTCCACGATAGCGAAAGCGCCTGATAATAAGATTAAAATCACTGATAACCATCTCCATCCGGGCATCATTTCTTATCATGCTCCAAATGCCGCCAACATGATTGCGATAGCAGCTCATGACCTCAGGCATTACATATATTTTGCGCCCGGTGTTGAATGTGGCAAAGATTTTAAAGAATTTATCGGCTGCATAGCAACTGGTATACCATGACTCCTGAAACAATTCATGTACTTCTGGGATGTTATGATAGACAACAGTTGCTGTTTTAGTTTCTACCTGCCGGCCAACTAATAAATCTTGATAGGTATATTCAAGCGGTACAGGATTTGGCTCGATATTCAGGGTGTTATTGTTGATATCAATCACTCTTGTGTAGTGACAGCAAATAACATATTCCGGGTTATTTTCCAGGAAATTGACTTGCTTTTGCAACTTTTGAGGACTTGTCCAAAAGTCATCACCATCACAAAGAGCAATGTATTTTCCTTCACATGCTTTGATGGTATTAATAGTATTTAAATGGGCTCCACGGTTTTTTTCCGGGTAGATGATTTTGATTTTATCAGGATATTTTTCCTTGTATGATCTCACTATTTCAGTTGTGCCATCGGTTGAGCAATCGTCGCCAATAACAATCTCGTACCTAAAATTAGTTTCCTGCATCAGGAAACTCTCGATAGCCTGGCCGATAAAATCTTTGTGATTGTAAGTTGTACAGCAAACGCTAACCATCAAGTTCTGACCTGTTACCATATAAAAGAAAAAATTTATTTTCAGAAGTATTAAATAGAATTTGAGCTTCACATGCCTGGTACTTTAACGAGATACCGAACCTTGTATACGTTTGAACCATCGCGCAATGCTTCGCCATATGACTCACATTTTTTATTTATTTGATCGAAAGGTTTATTGTTTAAATAAACTTTTAATTCGTCTTTGGTTCGATCAAAAATCAATAATTACGAGTCGGCTTATAACAGCAATTTGCTATGTCAAATATATTTAATTCATGCTTATCAGCAGCCCGCGCTACTTTATTGACTCTTAAATTGTAAACTACTTTTCAATTACTTTACATACCTGTGAACGCCTGTAAATATTATCTGTATACCCGTGCAATTCGGTAAAAGTTTAAGCTAAAATCAATAGTATCTATGTGAAATTTGCAAATGAATATTATTCCCATAATTAACATTATGTTAAGTAATACTTTTAAAAGAAAGGCCTTTTTCAAGGCCCCTCTTTTTTATATTGTATTATCCAATTATTGATTGGCTGGCAACGCATCAATCTGGGCTTTCAATTTTGAAGCATTCGCATCATCTTTAACACCCAAATAATAGGTTCTTAAATTTTGCAATGCGTCAATTGATTTTGGCTGTAGTTCAACAGCTTTTACCAAATATGGTTTAGCTTGTTCAAACTGAGCTTTAGCTTTAGCAATAGCAGCATCGTATTCTTTTTGTTTGTTAGCAGGCAATTTATTAGCAGCGTTATAAGCGTCAATAGCGGGGTTAAGTATTACATAACCATAGTTTAAATTAGCTTCAAAATAATTAGGATCAATTTCTAAAGCTTTTTTATACATTTCACCAGCTTTAACATAAGCCTCGGCTTTTGAGGCCTGCAGTTTCGCTTTTGCAGCAGCATCTTTAGTTGCACCCGCTTCTTTTGCGTAATTATCGGCTGTTTGTGAATAAGTTAGACCTGCATAGTAATACAAAGTCTTGTTTTTAGGGTCATTAGCCAAAGCTGCCTGGATCTTATCGGTAACTTCTTTTTCTTTTCCTGTTTGCAGGCTGATTTCGATTTCACGTTTACGCAATTCACTGTTTGCCGGGTATTTACTCACACCTTCAGATACTGCTTTGAGAGCTCCCGCAGTGTCTTTACTGGCGAGATATAATGAAGAAAGATCAAGGTAGACCCCGGCATTTTTTGAATATTTTGTAGTTACCAGTTTGCTGTAGTTTGAAATTGCAGCCGGATAATTTTTTCCGTTTGCAGCTGCAAGACCGGTGTAATAAATGGCATTGGTATCTTCTGGTAATACGGTGCGGTAAAAGTCAAATGATTTGTAAGCAAGATCATATTTACCGGACGAATATTCTTTTACACCTTTAGTTAATTGATATTGAGCCAGATTTAAGTATGCCTCATCAATCATTTTTTTATTTTCACCTTTAGTGTCAGCTTCTTTAGCTTTTTTCAAGGCTTCTTCGGCTGTGGTAAACAAAGGCAATGAAGTAGCGGGTACAGTATCCTGAACAGCTAACGCTGAATAAATTGAACCTTTTACAGCGTAAGTAAGCGGTAAAGTAGCGGTTTTTTCATTGGCTGAAGCTTTGTCAATTGATTCTTTTGCAGTAGTGAGGCTTTTGCCTGCCATTGCTGCCATTGCCGGCTGGCCCCTTAAGCCCGAATATTTTTCATATTCTTCTTTTGCGGTATTTAACTCGCCTTTCTGTGCAAAAGCTGTTGCTGAAACCAAGCCTAACAGGCCCGCCATCAAAAGTTTGATTTTCATGATTATTATTGATTGGTTAACTGTTTTAGTTTATTGTTTATTTTGTCTAACTGATCCTGGTTATTGGTTTTTGCGTATGCCAACTGCAAAGCCTGCAGGCTGTTTACGTTATTCGGTGATATTTCATTGGCCTTTTCAAGCCATTGAATAGCCCGCCCCAGGTCCTGAATGCTCCTCTCCCCTTTCGAAGTCGCGCTTTGCTTTAAATATAATAACCCCAAATTAAATACCGGATCAAAATATGTTCCGCTTAGTTCAATGGCGTGTAAGTAAAGAGATTCTGCCTGATCAAATTTATCTAAATGATCGTAGCAATTAGCTGCAACAAATGCAATATCAGCGTTATTTGCATTAATATCAAGCAGGGGGCCAATTAGGGGCTCTAAGGCTTTGTAATTTTTTTTATTGTTATAGATATTGGCTTCATCAAGTAATAAAAATCTGTCGTTAGGCAAGATTTTCCTCCCTTTTTGAAGAATCTGTAAAGCCTTGGCCGTATCCCCCAATGATTTATAGATATTTGATGCTGTTTCAATATATTCAGTACGTGCACTGTCAACCCTTAGCATATTGCTATAATACACAGCGGCATCCTGCAAATTACCAGCTTTATTGTTTGCGAAAGCGATATAGGTATTGATCTGATTCATCGCCGGCGCATACTTTTTCGCGTTTTCAAACCAAGTTTTAGCATTGGTGAAATCTGAATTATTTACCGCATCAAACCCCTTTCGGATATAAACGTTTGCCAGGCAGCGCCTGGTATAATCAAGTTCTGACTGGTACTTGAAAATCTTGTTCATACCCGATAGCCGATCAACCAGTTTGGTTGTTTTGTCAAGCATATCTGCAGGCATCCCGAGTTTGTTTAAAGAATCGATGTACAGGATACTCGAATTTACAATAGCCCGGTAAAGGTTTTTTTCAATATCAGCCGTATCCGACTTGGTAATGATCAAACTATCTGCAGATTTTTTGGCCGCGGCCAAGTATTTCAGGTCGTTTTTCTGTTTATAAAAAGCCAGGTTATTTACTACAACCTTAAGCGCTTCTTTTTGTGCGAAGGCAAAGGTTGTAGTAAAGCTTGTAATTAAAACCGATAAAATGATCTTGCGGTAGTGCATATTTATTATTCTGTTGTATCGTCAGTTGATGGTTCTGCACCATTTTCAGCTGTATCACCACCGCCTGTATTTTCGGCTGTGGTATCAAAGCCTTCTGCATTTTCATCACCTTCTTTTACTTCCTCATCCTCATCATGCTCAATTTTGGCTACTGAAGCTATCTCATCGTTGTTTTTAAGCGTTATCAGCCTTACACCCTGTGTTGCACGGCCCATCACTCTTAATTCGCTTACAGCTATACGGATAATAATACCTGACTTGTTAATGATCATCAGGTCTTCCTTATCTGTAACACCTTTTATGGCAACAAGGTTTCCGGTTTTTTCAGTAATATTTAATGTTTTTACACCTTTACCACCACGGTTTGTAACACGATAGTCTTCAATGTCGGTACGTTTACCGTATCCCTTTTCTGATACCACCAATACGGTTGTTTCAGCGTCATCAATAGCAATCATACCAACAACTTCGTCATTTTCATCATCAAGTGTAATGCCACGAACACCGGTAGCGGTACGTCCCATTGGCCTTACTGTTGATTCATTGAAACGAATAGCACGACCAGACTTAAGTGCCATCACAATTTCGCTGCTGCCACTTGTTAAGCTTGCTTCAAGTAATGAATCGCCACCGTTAATATTGATAGCATTGATACCATTTGAGCGCGGACGTGAATAAGCTTCAAGCGAAGTTTTCTTGATGGTACCCTTCTTGGTACACATGATAATGAAGTTATTTTCAAGGTAATTCTGATCTTTAAGCGAAATCAGTTTAATGTAGGCCTTGATATTCTCTTCTTTCGGAATATTGATGATATTCTGGATGGCGCGGCCTTTTGAGGTACGTGTGCCTTCCGGTATTTCAAACACCCGGAGCCAGAAACATTGTCCCGATTCGGTAAAGAAGAGCATATAGTTGTGGTTTGAGGCAATAAGCAGGTGCTCAATGAAATCCTCATCACGGCTGTTGCTGCCAATAGCGCCTTTACCTCCCCTGCTCTGCCTGCGATATTCGGTAAGCGGGGTACGTTTGATATAACCTTCGCGGGAGATGGTGATTACTACATCCTCGTCCTCAATAAAGTCTTCAGTTTGCATTTCTGCAGATGAGTGAACCATTTCGGTACGGCGCTCATCGCCATATTTCTCCTTAACTTCCAATAACTCATCCTTAATGATCTGCATCCTTAAACCTTCGTCGCTCAGGATGTTTTTTAAGTGTTCGATGAGTTTCATTAAAGCGGCATATTCGTCTTTGATCTTATCACGTTCAAGTCCTGTTAACCTCCTTAGGGTCATATCGAGGATAGCACGTGCCTGGATATCGGTTAAACCAAAGCTGCTCATCAAGCCTTCCCTTGCTTCATCCGGAGTTTGTGAAGCGCGGATCAGGCGGATAACTTCATCAAGGTGATCTAAAGCGATCAATAAGCCTTCAAGGATGTGCGCGCGTTTTTCAGCTTCATTAAGCTCAAATTTGGTGCGGCGTACCACAACCTCATGACGGTGCTCAACAAAGTGATGGATCAGGTCTTTTAGATTAAGCAGCATTGGTCGGCCATTAACCAGCGCGATGTTGTTTACACTAAACGATGTTTGGAGAGCTGTATATTTAAACAGGTTGTTTAATACAATAGCCGCATTGGCGTCACGTTTGATCTCATAAACGATGCGGATCCCTTCACGACTCGATTCATCGCGAATAGCCGAAATGCCTTCCAGTTTCTTTTCGTTAACCAATTCGGCAGTACGCTCAATCATCAAAGCTTTATTTACCTGGTAAGGTATTTCGCTAACAACGATGCGCTCACGTTCGCCATTGTAGGTTTCGATTTCGGCACGTGCGCGGATCACAACCCTGCCACGACCTGTTTCAAGCGCTTCGCGAGGGCCGTCGTACCCGTAAATGATACCGCCTGTGGGGAAATCAGGGCCTTTTACATATTTCATTAACTCGGCAACCTCAATCTGGCGATTATCAATTAATGCCATAGTAGCATCGATAACTTCCGAAAGGTTGTGCGGCGCCATATTGGTAGCCATACCTACCGCAATCCCCGAAGCACCGTTAACCAGCAGGTTTGGGAATTTGGATGGCAGTACGGTTGGTTCCTGCAGCGAGTCGTCAAAGTTTAATTGAAAATCAATGGTGTCCTTATTGATATCGGCCAGCATCTCTTCAGCAAGCTTTTGTAAGCGTGCTTCTGTATAACGCATTGCCGCTGGCTCGTCACCATCAACAGAACCATAATTACCCTGGCCTTCAACCAGCAGGTAGCGTAAACTCCACTCCTGGGCCATACGTACCATGGTATCATATACCGATTTATCACCGTGAGGGTGATATTTACCCATTACCTCACCCACAATACGGGCAGATTTTTTATAGGGCTTATTATTTGTTAAACCCAGGTCAAGCATACCGTAAAGTACGCGCCTGTGTACCGGTTTCAGTCCGTCGCGGACATCGGGCAGCGCCCTGGAAACAATCACCGACATTGAATAATCAATGTACGCCGATCGCATTTCCTCATCAATATTTATCGAAATTATCCTGTCTTCTGCGTGTGAATTATCGTTTTCTGTTCCTTCAGCCATTTTTAATTATTTGTAGAACCTTCTCTTATAATTGCGTGTTAAAATTGATTTTTCAACGACCTGCGAAGTTAAAAAAATACTTGGGATTGCGCCAACTTAGTAACAATAAACCATGGGGACTTATTGCCATGAGGCTAACAATTTTGTTACTTTAATACAGGTTTATTTCACCTTTACCCAGTAATCTTCAACCTTGTTGCCATTAGGTAAAACCGAAAGCAGTTTAAGCGTATCGTTACTGATTATGTAGTTGTATTTAATGGTTTTGTTAAGCAGTTTTGACTCCTGCATGCAATAGGTTTGGGTTTCAAAACAGGTGTCCTCTTTTAACCGGTAATCGCCCTTTTCGTATATTTGGGTCTTCTCCCCTTCTTCAATCACTTTAGCCTTATAATGCTCGTTGTCGTAATCCCGTTGTAGCTTATAAGCTGCAGGAGCGGCATCAAGCTTTCCGTTAATTATACCTCCGCGATACTCCCAGACGCCTTTCAGCGGACTATCATCAAAACGGGAAGCGCATAACAGTAAAATACCGATAACCGGCACAATAGATTTTTTCATTGGTGATATTATTAGCTAAAAGCCTAAAGCTTAACGCTGAAAGCTTTTTTTCAGAGGCTTTGGCCTTCAGCGTTCTGCTTTCAGCTTAACGCTATGTCCAGTTAATTCCTTTTTTTAATAAAGATAGTGTTTTTTCCTCTTCGCTGCCAGCTAACGGGTGATAGTCATAAACCCATTTGGCTGTAGGCGGCAGGCTCATTAATATTGATTCGATGCGGCCGTTGGTTTCCAGCCCGAATTTGGTGCCGGCATCATAAACCAGGTTAAATTCTGCATAACGGCTGCGGCGCTGGTATTGGAAAAGCTGCTGCGCTTCGGTAAATGATTTATCGCGATTTCGGTTAACCAGGTCAGTATATAAGGGTGCAAAAGAGCGGCCAACAGATTTTGAAAACTCAAAGATATCTTCCCAGCTTAACTCATCATTAGCGGTAAGCCTGTCGTAAAATATGCCGCCTATTCCACGTGTTTCATTACGGTGTTTGATGAAAAAGTAATCATCAGCCCATTTTTTAAACCGGGGGTAAAAATCGGCATAGTATTGATCACAAACAGCTTTTAGGCCTGCATGAAAAAAACGGGCGTCATCTTCTGTTACATAATGAGGCGTTAGATCTATGCCCCCGCCAAACCAGCGAACCGGTTTCTGGCTGTCGCCCATGGTTGATGGCATTTCAAAGTAGCGGATGTTCATGTGGATGATAGGTACCAGCGGGTGATTGGGATGGATCACAATTGATACACCGGTAGCAAAAAAATCATCCTGCTCAACCTGTAGGGCACGCTTCATGGTATCGGGCAAATGACCGTGAACCGCCGAAAAATTAACCCCGCCCTTTTCAAGGATGTTACCGTTCTGGATAACCCGGGTACGCCCCCCGCCTCCGCCCTCGCGCTCCCAAATCTCCTCCTCAAATTTTGCGGCGCCATCTAATTGCTCAAGTGCGGTGCAGATCTCATTCTGTATTTGTTTATAATCTTCGGCTATTTGTTCTTTGCTGATCATAGGCTGTAAAAGTAATGAATTTTGGGAATTGCAGCGGAAGGCCTTTTTTCAACGTGGAAACCCATAGCTACCCGCATTCACAGCCGATAATGGGAAGTGTTCAACTTTTTTAGGTGTAAACATCCCGTAAAAATAAATCAATTGATAATCAATAATTTATGTGTTCATTATTTTATTGCTAAAAACGTAAATAACTGATAATCAATGCCTGTGTTTTTAACATTAGGCTAAACGCAACATTTTTGAACACCCGTTTTTCAAAAGTTGAACACCTGGCCGATTTTAGCTTATCTCTACGTAATTCAAATCCTTGCCGAAGGTTTCCTTTAACTGGCTTAAGGATAACAGGGCTACTGCAGTAAGTATCCCCATCATGATATATCCCGATTTAATATACCCATACTTTGCATTGAAAGCATTAAATGCAACAGTTATAGGGATTAGTGAGCCGCGCACAAAGTTGGGTACCGTAGTGGTAACTGTTGAGCGGATATTGGTGCCGAATTGCTCGGACGCAATGGTAACAAACGTTGCCCAATAACCTACAGTACAACCCATAAAAAAGCTTAATACAGCAAATTTTTCGGGAGTAATGCCGTAACTGCTTAAATAAAAGTGGACACTAATTAATGATATAACCAGAAATACGGCCATCGTTAGTTTGCGCGATTTGGTAACCTGGGCCAGTAAGCCGGCCACAATATCACCAATGGCAATGCCTATGTAACTGTAAAAAATACCATCGCCCGGTTTGATCAGGGTTTTAGCCCCTAAAGCAGCCCCAAACTTATCCGAAAAGCTGATCAATACACCCACTACGTACCAAAGCGGTGCGCCTATCAGGATACAAAACAGGTATTTTTTTAGACGTTCCCAGTTGGTAAACAACATGAGCATGTTGCCTTTAGATACATCGCTGTTCTCAACATTTTTGAACATGCCCGATTCAAAAGTACCAACACGCAGCAGCAACAATAAAATTCCTAAGCCGCCGCCTACAAAGTAAGCATTACGCCAGCCAAATTTAGCTACGGCATAAGCAGCAGTAGCGCCAAACAAGCCGATAACAGCTACCATCATGGTTCCGTAACCCCGGTTTTCCTTGCTTAATGTTTCGCTAACCAGGGTAATACCGGCGCCAAGTTCGCCTGCAAGCCCCAGGCCTGCAATAAACCTTACTATGGCATAGGTATTTACGTCATGAACAAGGCCGTTGGCAAAATTGGCAATGGAGTAAAGTAATATCGAACCAAAAAGCACCTTAATACGGCCCAGTTTGTCACCGACAATGCCCCATATGATGCCGCCAAGTAACAGCCCAAACATCTGGATGCTGATAATGAACTGACCTTTATCAGTTATTTCCTGTGCATTTAAGCCGATATCTTTAAGGCTGGGGATGCGTACTATAGAAAAAACCAAAAGATCATATATATCAACAAAATAGCCCAGGGAAGCAACAAGTACTAAGAAAACAGCGTTCCTTGTGGCTTTGGCATTAGTAGGATCGGTCATAGCGTGTAAAAATTGGTTGGCTAATGTAGGTGATTTATGAAGATAAAAACAAAAAAATCGGCACAAAAAAACCCCTGTCATGACAGAGGTTTTGTAAGTAAGTTTTGCTCAATAATTTTATATATTTTATGCTTTTTTTACGTTTACTGCCTGTAACCCTTTTCTTCCTTCTTCCACATCATACGTGACGCTGTCATTATCTTTAATAGCATTTACACCGCCTTGCACGTCTTTAAAGTGTACAAAAAGATCCTTACCTTCTTCGGTAATAATAAAGCCGTAGCCTTTTTGTGTGTTAAACCATTTTACTTTTCCAGTTTTCATAATTATAATAATCGTAATAAAAAATTCGTGTTAAGATCAACTAAAACCAAACTGAAAACAAAATAGGCTTATTGGTTCAGAAGGAATAGATACCCTGCTTCCCTCAAATATATAAAATTATTAAATAAACCAAATAAAATTATTTATTTGGTTGTGGTGTCAGGCGCAAATAGGGCTTAACTGCAGTAAAACCCTTTGGAAATTTGGCAGGGATATCTTCAGTTTTAATTGCCGGCACTACTACCACGTCCTCCCCTTCTTTCCAGTCGGCAGGTGTTGCCACGCTGTAATTGGCGGTTAACTGCAATGAGTCAATAACCCTTAAAATTTCCTGGAAGTTACGGCCGGTTGATGCAGGGTAAGTGATGATGAGCTTAACCAGCTTATCAGGACCTATAATAAATAATGAGCGCACTGTGGCATTTACCGAAGCATTTGGATGGATCATATCATAAGCTTCAGAAATTTTGCGGTCTTCATCGGCAATGATCGGGAAGTTAACTTCAACACCCTGTGTTTCGTTAATGTCCTGGATCCAGCCGTGGTGCGATTCAACCGAGTCAACACTAAGTGCCAATACTTTAACATTGCGTTTAGTGAACTCATCTTTTAACGCGGCAGTTTTGCCAAGTTCAGTGGTACATACAGGTGTATAATCGCCAGGGTGCGAGAATAGTACGCCCCAGCTATCCCCTAAATATTCGTAAAAGTCAATTTCGCCTTCTGATGTTTTTGCTTTGAAGTTTGGCGCTTTATCGCCCAGTCTTAAACTCATGATGATAGATTTTTGATGGTAATTTAATACGACTAAGTTACTATACATTCATAAACAAATGCAAACAAACTTTAAATAATCGCATTATTTACGCCAACATTACAAAGGCTGTGTTGTTGAAGTTTGAAATTAATAACAGCTATCTATGAGTAAACACACCTATGATACCGGTATAATTGGCAATTGCGCCTTTTTAGCCCATATTAATAAAAACACCAATGTCGACTGGCTGTGCTGGCCCCGGTTCGACAGCACCTTTATTTTTGGCGGCCTGCTTGATAAAGATAAGGGCGGCGAATTCTCGATCCGTCCGGAAGGGGAATACACTACCAATCAACATTACCTGGAAAATACCAATATTTTAATTACTGAAATATGCCCTGCAAGCGGCGGCAAATATCGAATAACCGATTTTGCACCAAGATTTTACCAGCATCAGCGTTATTATAAACCATTAATGCTGATCAGGAAAATTGAGGTTATTGAGGGCTCACCGCGCATCATTGTCAAATGCACGCCGGTATCTGAATATGGCGCTGTTAAATTGAGTGTAAACCGTGGCAGCAATCATATCCAATATCTGGGCGGCGAAGAAAACATCCGCCTTACCACCAATATCCCCATAAGTTATGTTTTTGATGGACAGGCTTTTGTACTCAATGAAACCAAGTACCTGGCCATGACCTACGGCGAACCGCTTGAAGCGCCCCTCATCAGCACAGCTGATCGGTTTTTGGCCGAAACCGTGCAATACTGGCGTACATGGATCAAACATTCATCAATTGCTACTTATTTTCAGCCCTTTGTAATCCGCTCTGCTTTGGCCCTTAAAATACACCAGTATGAGGATACCGGTGCAATTATCGCCGCAAGCACCACAAGTCTGCCCGAATCGCCGGGAAGCGGCCGTAACTGGGATTATCGTTATTGCTGGCTGCGCGATACTTATTACGTAATAACCGCGCTAAACCACATTGGCCATTTTGAGGAGATGGAGAAGTATTTCGGCTATGTTACTGATATCACCTTTTCGGAAATGGAACGCTACCAGCCGCTATATGGCATCACTGGTAAAAAAGACCTTGTCGAAAATATCATGACTGATTTAGCAGGCTATATGGGCAACCAGCCGGTGCGGGTTGGCAACCAGGCGTCTGAACACATTCAGAATGACATCTACGGCCAGGTATTGATCTCCCTGCTCCCATTATACACCGATCATCGTTTTGTTTTTTCGGAACGAAAAGATTCGGTTCACTGGATAGCCTTTCTGTTGAGTAAGATAGAGCATACCATTGATGAAAAAGATGCCGGCATCTGGGAGTTCAGGAATATGGCCAACATTCATTGTTACAGCAACCTGTTTCAATGGGCAGGCGCATCCGCTGCCGAAAAAATGGCGCGTACCATCCAAAACCAGGAGCTGATTGATAAGGCCATTTCTCTTAAAGAACGTGCGGCCGCGCATATCGAGAGCTGCTATGACCCGGTGCGCAAAGTTTACACCAACTCGGCCGGGAGCAGTAACCTTGACGCCAGCACTTTGCAATTGATTATGATGAACTATCTCGATCCAAATTCGCAGAAAGCGAAGGATCATTTAGTTGCATTAGAAAAAGAACTAAAGACGCCTAATGGATTATTTTACAGGTATTTATATACAGACGATTTTGGTAAGCCTAAAACTACTTTCCTGATCTGCGCATTTTGGTATGTAGAAGCGCTGGCTGCTGTTGGTCGCTTGGATGATGCCCAGCGCGAGTTTGGCAACCTGCTGCAATATTCCAATCACCTGTTGCTCTTTAGCGAAGATGTTGACGAGCGTGACGGAAGCCAATGGGGCAATTTCCCCCAGGCTTACAGCCATGTGGGGTTGATGAACGCGGCGTACCGGATTGCCATGAAATTAGACAGGCCGATATTTTTGTAGGATTAATATTCTCTTGCATAAATTGGCAGCAGATAAGACTTACGAAGTTTCTAAAACTTCGTAAGTCTGGATTAAGTAATTCGCTATTCACCTAAATAATTACCTGATCTCCACTACCCCATCCGCTACTTTTGGAAAGATCTCAAGCTGCCTGCCATCATGCCCGGGAATGATAAATTTAACGTCGCTTGCAAGTGTTTTCATGCGTTTCATTGCCTTGACATAGCCTGCCGGATCAAGCGTGCCACCTTGCGAAGGTGGCACCAAATGCTCAAGGCTGTAATAGATCCAGATATTATCAGATGCCATTACTACCCTGTTTTTCCCGGTTTGTACCAGCACATATTGCGAATTGTAGGTATGCTTTGAACCGGCATAAACTTTTATACCTTTAATGATCTCTTTATTGTCGCCGTCTATCAGTTTGAGCCTGCCCGCCAAATTTAAATTAACGGTATTGATAACATCGCGCTTAGCATACCCCCCTGCCTCTCCCGCTTTTTGCCATGCTGCGCCTACAAAAAACTCATAATCCAGCTTTTGCATCCAAACCTTAGCTTTAGGGAAAAGACTTAAACCATCTATATGATCCCAATGAGGGTGGCTTAAAATAATATCGGTTATATCCTGGGGCTTTACACCAAGCTTTAAAAGCGCCGAGTCAGGGCGTTGATAGGTTTTAAGTTTAAATTCTTTGGCATCTTCAATATCGGGCAAAAAGCCGGCATCAACCAAAATATTTTTGCCGTTGCTACCTTTGATAAGCCATACCATAAAATCAATTTTAACCGGTTCATTTTTGGGACCGTTCAACGCCCAATCGCCCACTTTAAATGGATATCCCGATTCGGCGAATTTTACGGCATAAATTTTATAGACCGGGGCTTGCGCATAAATGATATGGCAACTAAGCATTAATGCAAAAACAAGCAGGCTGATTTTTTTCATAAAGGTTACATTATCGCGAACCGAATATAAAAATTGCCCGCGGCTAATAAACCGCAGGCATAAATAATTTTTAAGTAAACAGACTAAACCCTATTTGTCTGCCGGTTTCATCTCGCGCTCGTTTGCAACGAGTGCGTAACCTGGGTTTGCGTTTATAACGCCATTGGCGATGCAATCGCTAAGCCATATTAAGCGCTCGTTGCAAACGAGCGCAAGATTAAAACTATTCAACCCTACTTGTCTGCCGGTTCCTCAACCGGCGTATACTTAGCAAAACTGGTCAGCAATTTCCTAACCTCCGATGGGTTTCGCAGGTAAAACTTAGCTGCCGAAAGATTACTGCCAACTTTAATGGTAATAGCACTTTCGGGCAACGCTTTAAAGATATCTTCGTCGGTATAATCATCGCCGAAAGCTATAATGAAATCATAATCGCGGCCTTCGGTAAGTGTTAAAGCGGCTTTGCCTTTATTAATATCCATATTCTTCACTTCCAGTACCTTATCCCCTGCCAGTAACTGTAACCCTTTATCGCTTGCAAGATATTTAAGATTATTCATCAACTCGTTGGCCCTCAGCTCGCCAAGCCCGGCCTGGGCTTTACGGTAATGCCAAACCAGTGAATATGTTTTCTCTTCAATGAATGAGCCCGGCGTACGGTCGACATAGGTTTCCAATATTGGATAAATATCATGTTTCCATTGATCGGTTAGTCCGCTTATTTTATGCCATAAAGTGCCGGGTTGCTTAAACCATGAACCATGTTCGGCAATAAGATAGATGTCGTTTTCCTTAAACCACTCGTCGAGGTTTTCATGCTTTCGTCCGCTAATCAAAACCAATTGATTTGCAGGATCTTCCGCGAGTTTATTGATGACATTGTACAACTCCTTATCGGGAGAGGCCTGATCGATATTTGATTTAAAATTCACCAGTGTGCCGTCATAATCCAAAAAGATAATCCGCTTTTTAGTTTTCATATAACGGTTAATAATGCTTTGTTCGGTAGTGTTACTTACGTGCCTGGCCTGCATGGAGCGCTGCATGAGTTTTACTTCTTTCAGCCTGTCCATAAAAATTTTAACCCAATGCGATGTGTTGAACTTTGCTACAAGCTGCCGCATAGGGATCATGCGCCGGCGCTGTTCTTCAAGCGGCATATTGATAGCCTGCAAAATCGCCCGGCAAACTTCCCCGGTATTATTAGGGTTAACAATTATAGCGTCTATAAGTTCTTTAGATGATCCTGCCATTTCACTCATAATCAACACACCATCATTATTTATCCGGCTGGCGACATACTCTTTGCTTACCAGGTTCATGCCATCGCGCATGGGTGTAACCAGGCAAACATCGGCCGAATAGTAGAGTGCCGATAGGGTTTCTATCGGGAATGAGCGATAGTAATAGTGCACCGGGCTCCAGTCCATAGTGCGATACAACGCATTGATCTTCCCTACTTTTTTATCTATTTCATCCCGAAGGTGAGCGTATTGCGGTACCGTATCCCGGGATGGAACCACGATCATGTAAAGTGTAATGCGCTCAATGCATTCCGGGCATTGTTCAAGCAGCAGCTCAAAAGCTTCCAGCCTTTGCAGGATCCCCTTGCTGTAATCAAGCCTATCGATAGAAAGGATCAGTTTTTTGTTCTGGAAATTCTCTTTAATAAGGTCAATCTGCTGTTTCACATCATCCTGCAGCGGTAACGATGAATACCTTTTTTCATCAATACCCATCGGGAACGACTCTATAACAACCGAGCGCTCGCCATTGCTGATGATATTGGCACTGGATGTTACCGGCAGCAGGCGTGTAGCCGCACCTAAAAAGTGGCGCACATCATCAAATGTATGTAAACCGATCAGATCGGCGCCAAGCATTCCATCCAACAGTTCCGAACGCCACGGGATTAACCTGAACATTTCATTTGACGGGAAAGGAATATGCAGGAAAAAGCCAATAGAAACATCCGGCAACTCCTGCCTAACCAGGGCGGGTAATAATAGCAACTGGTAATCGTGGATCCAGATCACATCGCCGGGCCCGGCAATGCTCAGGATCATATCCCTGAACTTTTTATTTACCGCTTTATAGTAATCCCAGTTTGATTGTTTGTATGCAGCATAAGTTGAAGCGTAATAATGAAAAACGGGCCATAAAACCTCGTTGCTAAAACCTTCGTAATATTGGTTGATCTCTTCCTGATCTAAAAAAACAGGAATCAGGCTTAACTCTTTTAATTCTTTTGTAACCTGGTCTTTATCTTCCTGCTCAGCAACTTCTATTCCGGGCCAACCTATCCATACGTTATCGCCCTGTTTATATATTGAACCTAAACCGGTGGCTAATCCTCCCTCGCTTGGTGATGAATGGTATGCACCATCAATTTTGGAAATTTTAACAGGCAAACGGTTTGATACAATTATTGTTTTCGACATATGAAGTAAATATTAATTAATATTTAAAAGACGAAAACACCCTTTTTGTTTTATGAAAAGAGGCTTTATGACATAAAAGTGTGATTTATAATCATAAAAAAAGCCGTCCTGATATTCGGGACGGCTTTCCATTGTTATAATTTTTCGGAGTTATTTTACTTGTTGGAAAAACTCGATGTTAGCTTGTTGAGTAATCCTAACCAAAACTTCGTGTTTGTCGTTTTTCAAGTCAACAAAATATGAAGTTGGCTCGATAGCGTCATTGATTGAAGTGTTAGCCTGGTAAACGATAACTTCGCCTACTTCGTAACCTTTGTAATCGCTGTTGATTTGTTGAAGGGCTTTTGCAGGGATAGCTTTGTTGTCAACACGTTGAGTTGTACCTAAAAACTCACCTTGCAGGTTGTAGAAAGCAGTTTTTTGAACGCCGTCAACAGTGAAAGTAGCTTTTTGAACGTTTTTTGTTACAGTCCAGTTAACGTTGGTAGCTTCAGCGAAGTCAGCAGTAAAGCCGTGTAATGCTACGTAAGAAACGTTGGTACCACCATCTGATTTTTTGCCACCATCGGCAAAAGCGTTAACGGTAAATAATGCTGCGGTTGCTATTGTTAAAAATATCTTTTTCATGTTCGTTTAAATTTTAAATCCTGCAACAAAAATACGCTACACTTGTCAATATTTAAAATTTTCTTGAACTTTTATGAATATTTAATAATTATAGCCTTTTATAGCCTCAAAATTTTAATTTTATCAATAACCTTAGTGTATATTTTACAATATCTAAAACTAAAAACGCCAATTAATGGCGTTTTTAGTTTGCTAAACCGATTTATGTTGTCATGAAAATGTCATTTAGCCATTATCTGCAAAGCCCGGGTACAAAGTCATGCCCCCATCTGCAAAAATTGTGACCCCGGTAATGTAATCCGACTCATCTGAAGCCAGCCAAACTGCCAGTTTTCCGATGT
This sequence comes from Mucilaginibacter sp. Mucisp73, assembly GCF_059491465.1. Classification (NCBI taxonomy): domain Bacteria; kingdom Pseudomonadati; phylum Bacteroidota; class Sphingobacteriia; order Sphingobacteriales; family Sphingobacteriaceae; genus Mucilaginibacter; species Mucilaginibacter sp. Mucisp73. Next base: position 2,934,335 of record NZ_CP168507.1, read on the forward strand.
CAGCCGGCTGGCCTATCCGGTTGTAAGGGATGAGCGTCAATAATTTATCAAGAGCTTCCGGGGTTTCCCAGGCTTCCTTATTAATAGGTGTTTGTATAGCACCTGGCCCTATGCCGTTTACCCTGATCTTATGTGGGGCAAGCTCCTGCGCTATACTTTTCATAAACATCATAATGCCGCCTTTGCTGGCTGCATAGTTTACGTGCCCTGCCCAGGGGATAACTTCATGAACGCTGCTCATACAGATAATTTTGCCCGCAGCTTTGCTTCCTCCTTCAACAACACCGCGTTTTATAAACTCTTTAGCAGCCTCCCGGGCACAAAGAAACTGACCGGTTAAGTTAATACTGATCACTTTATTCCAGTCGTCGAGCGTCATATCAACAAATCTGGCATCTTTTTGCAAACCGGCATTGTTTACCAAAATGTCAATAGTGCCATATTTCTTAAATAATTCGGCAAACATGGCTTTTACCTCTTCCTCATGGCTTACATCGGCCTGAAATGCAAATGCCTCGCCGCCTGTGGCCTTGATCTGGCTGACCACATCATCAGCGGCTGCTTTATTATGGGCATAATTAATCAGTAATTTGGCTCCGGCAGCGGCCATAGCTAATGCGACACCTTTGCCAATGCCGCTATCGGCGCCGGTTACGAGGGCAGCTTGTCCTTTTAATAGTTGGGGAGTATTGCTCATAGATAAACGTTTTTGTGTTTAAGATAAGCAATTGAATTGAGAGGGGAATTGTTTTTGCCCGAACCGGGATTTATGTGATTATTGGATTACATAATCGAACAATTCTAATCCTGTAATCTTAAAAATCCACCCAAATCCCGGTTCAGAGATTACAACGCCTTTATATAATCATGAAACAGGTACAGGGCTTTCTTTTTATCCGCTGTTAAATCATAATCTATTTTAACCATCAGGTAATCAACCAGGTCAAAGTCATCACGCATGGGTAGTTCTTTAAAAAGCTCTTCCCGGTGTTCAAGGCCGTACTTTAACGACTCGTTAAACTCATCCATAAATTCCTGCGGGATAGGTTTATTGGCTATCCAAGCCGCAAATGTAAAAGGCAGGCCGGTCATTTTTTGCCATTCTTCGGCCAGATCGTAAACGTATTTGTATCGTTGTTTTTTGCCGAAGGTACGGTCGCCTATTTGTACAAAGGCAGTTTTCTCGTCTGCAGATTGAGCATAATCCGGCGCATTACTTACCTGTTTGGGGTTTACCAACCAATGGTTTTTCAGCAATACACGGGCAAGATTATTTGATGAGCGCGACTGCGGATCGAGTTGAATGGTAGTTACGTCCTTAATATCACTATTGCTGAAAATGAAAACGGAGTTTACCGCGCCTACGGCACCAATGCAGTAATCAGAGACAATTTCCCATTGCGGCAAACTCAGTGCTGCAGCAACCGGGATCAGACCGATATCAACCACGTCGTCAATAAGCTTTTGGGCACAATCTGACGGGATATCAAGGCTCAGGTCTATTTTATTAATGATGTCGGTATGTTGAATGCCGTATAAAAAGGGTTTGGTATTAGTGTAGCTTACTGCTGATATTCTGATCTTGTTCACAAATTCGCTATTTCTATTCTTCGGAATGTTTGAGATGTTCGGCGTTATTAAAGTCGACTATTTCAAATTTTTGGCCATCGTAGTTTACCTTATATAGCACCAGGTTTTGGTGCGGAAAGGTATCCATTTCGGATAATGGTTTTTCGGTAAGGATGCAAAGCAACAGTCGTAAAGCGCGACCGTGCATACAAATAAGCACGTTTTTTTCTTCGGGATGACTCATGATCACCTTCATGGCCTCACGCTGACGCACCTCAACCTCAATAGGACTTTCGCCCCCTTCAAATTTACTGTCGAGTTTGCCATCCAGCCAATCACGCATGATCTGCAGAAAAGCAGCCTTATTATCGGTAGTTGGCGACTGGCCTTCGTGAATGCCCCAGGCCAGCTCATCCAAACCCGGAAGCTTTTCATAAGGAATCCCCAGATCAATAAAAGGCTGGATACTTTGCTGCGTGCGCTTTAATGCCGATATATAAATTTTATCGAACGGAACAGTTTTATAAGCCTCAAAAAACTGGCGGGCTTGTTTACGACCTTCGTCATTTAAATCGGTATCTACACCGCGACCCTGTATAATACCAAGTTTGTTATACTCAGTTTGGCCGTGGCGTACTATATATAAGGTTTTTTGTACCATTTTTCTTTAAGCTGAAAGCCGAAAGCGTAAGGCTTAAAGCTTTTTTGCTTGTTACAATTTTTGCTTTAGGCTTTCAGCCTTCGGCTTTTAGCTAATTAATCACCGGTAATTTGTAATACTGCGGTTTCGGTTCGTCGCCGAACACAAAGTTGGTATAATCCGTTACAACATTATATAATGTGTCACGTTCAATAGGCTGGCGGCCCACATGTTTAATTAATTCTACCACTTGTTTGGTGCTCATACCTGGATGCTGCTCTTCGGCGCCGGCCATTGAGTAGATTTTAGTGGTATCATCTAATGTTCCATCGATATCATCTACGCCAAAGTTAAGCGAAAGTTGCGCGGTAGTACGGCTGATCATAGCCCAGTAAGCTTTAATATGATCAAAGTTATCCAGGTAGATGCGGGCTATGGCGTAGTTTCGCAAATCTTCAATTACCGAAACCTCGGGTACGTGCGACATCTGGTTATCCTTATTACGGAACTTCAGTGGAATAAACGTTTGAAATCCACCTGTTTTATCCTGCAACTGGCGTAAACGCTCCATGTGGTCGACACGGTGTTTATATGCTTCAATATGCCCGTAAAGCATGGTAGCGTTTGAACGGCCGCCAAGCTTGTGCCATTCTTCGTGAATGGCCAGCCACTGATCGGCAGTACACTTATCTTTCGAGATCTGATCCCTTATTTCAGGATCAAAAATTTCGGCACCACCTCCGGGGATAGAATCCAGGCCTGCTTCCTGCATAAGGCGCATGCCTGTGGCGTAATCAATTTTGGCTTTTTTAAAGATGTAGTGATATTCAACCGGGGTTAATGCCTTAATATGAAGTTCCGGGCGATGCGCGCGGATGCGGGCAAAAAGTTCCTGGTAAAAAGGCACATCATATTGCGGCAGCACACCACCTACAATGTGAACCTCAGTAACCGGGTCGCCATCATACTTGGTAACCATGTTGAACATTTCATCCATGGTGTACTCCCACCCTTCCGCCTTTTGTTTCAACAGCCGCGAGTATGAACAAAATTTGCAGTCGTAAACGCAAAGATTGGTTGGTTCAATATGAAAATTACGGTTAAAATAAGTTTTATCGCCGTGGCGCTCCTCGCGGATGTAATTGGCTAAAGTGCCGAGATAGCCAAGTTCGCCCTGCTCATAAAGCAAAACGCCTTCATCAAAAGTGATGCGTTGTTTGTCAAGAACTTTTTGAGCAATATGCTTTAAATCAGCAGATAAATTCGGATCGTTAAGTAAAAACTGTAAATTATCTGAATTATGCATCAATTAAAAATTTGACCAAAGGTACTAAAAAGCACAAAAGTAATATGCGTTATGACACATATCGGCCAAATTTCACAGTAAATTACAATAAAGTTACAGTGCCTTGATCTCGCTTATGGAAATCCCTGTTGAGCAATCATCCTGACAGCCATTGGGCACATAGCTGGCGTTTGAGATCATGCCGTTGTTATTGGTTTCAAAATAAATGGTATTCTTTTTCTTATCTGCAGATAGCCATTCGTTCTTTGCTTTCTGGTAAACCAGGTCGAGGGTTATTGATGAAGCACCGGCGTCATGCTGGTTTAAAGAGTTTTTGTCCTCATGCCATTGTTCCCTGATAGCTTTAACAGGGGTCATATTAGCAGTTTTATACTCTAAAACATATGATAAACACCCGGCCAGTTAGGTTTAATATAATTTGCATAAGTATCATCCTGGTCACTGGAGGCAAGTAAAACCACCTTTCGATAAATTTTTAATTTCGTTTGCTCCCAATTGGCGGTGAACTCATATTGTTCCTGAATAGCTTTTAAAGCACGCGCTATAGTGCTTTGGCCTCCCCATGCTGTAATAAACAATTGGCCCGGTTTATCATCAAGTATCAGGGTTTTGATGAGGTCTGAACCTGGTGAATCTTTTGAAATATCACCATCAAATTCATATTCCCAATCTTGATTTTGCCTCTGAGTACATCAGGTGCAGGATAATTGGAATTATGAATTTTTAGATTGGCGTAAACATTTGCGTAGGTATACACAGCATCATGAATAAAATGCTCATCTTCACCCCACCGCCACGATTCACATGGGCACAAGTTTAATCCAAAGCGGGTATACTCCCGTCCCGGTACAAACCATTTGGTTCCTTTGCTATCTCCCTTCCAATGAAAAGCGCTGCTGGCATAAATCAATCCTTCAATTTCAACATCACTGCTATATAGCAGGAACCGAATAATAGAATTATTATCATCCAATTCCGGATCTGCTGTAATTACGATGCGTGGTCTTGTTTCGTTGGGTAAGTTTTGAGCGTGCGCAAAGCCGTTAGTAGTAAAAAGAGCGATTAGCATAAATACATATCGCCTCGGTTCGAAGCTAAAGTATTTTCCGTTTAAAATCATTGGCAGCGCTGGCTTATAATTTTATATCAAACAGATAGTTAAATATAAGCAAACCATCCGCTATGTTATAAAAAACAGCCTAATATGTATACAAAAATCCCGCTTGAGCAGAATTTTTGTATACTGGCGTGTATGGAAAAGTTTTAAATTGTAAATTACGTTTACTGCTGTTCCCTCAATGGTGCTTCGGCATGAAGATGATGTGTTTTTTGGATCAGAACGTGAGCTTCAGTTCTGTTATGCCCCGGAGGCGCTAAAAGCAAACTTGTTTTGGATAAACCCGACCATAAAGTTTGATTTTGAAATGCAATTGTACAGCCGCCGCGTCTCCTTTGCGAAATCATGCGGTTGATATCGCCAACACAAACCCAGGGGTCATGCAATGTGACTCCCCATTTGGCATGGTCATGTGTTTCGGGCCAGGCCCAGTGTGCACCCATGAAACCTAAATTGATATACTTGATGTCAAAAGTTTTATGAATGCCATCGCTATCAGCGATAGGTGGAATAGGACCGCGGATCCAGGTTTCAATGTCTAAATCGTCGTTTAGGATAGGCCCTACCAATTCGTTCCAAAAATCTTTATTCCATTCCCGGTTCTTGGCTATAACTTTGAATGGCATACCGCCAATAGACTTTAAATCGATCGAGTCGCCCAGAGCGATCGGGTGGCTCGCCAAAGGCTGTGTCAGCGAATGCAACTCGGCAGTTGCTGGCAGGTTGGCGGTATTATGAAGATAGATTTGCGGCTCCTGGTGGTTCAGCATCTGTTTGGCAATAAGATTAGCGGTATCCAAATCCAATGAAATGCACAGGTAGGTTTGCCCGTATTTGGGAGTAGGATCTTTGATGGCACCGGGGTCAGCAAATTTCGGCCATGAGTGAAGTAACCAAAATGCAGTTTTAGATTCGGTATCAAATGCCAATACTCCCTTAGTATGCCCTTTGGTGCCATCATCATGTTTATTGGCACTTTCGGGCATCTCGTCATTATAAAGAACCCATCCGGTACTCGGAGCCGGTGATTTAATGTTTTTGAATACGGAGTCCATAGTGAGGTTGAGTGCTCCTTTATCGCCATTCAAAACATTGGGTGATTTGGTAATCGTTCTTTTTCTGGCATCGGTATTTGCATCGATGGTTGAGTCGTAATAAACATATTCGTACCCTGTAGCTTTGTCGTTACCCACACCTCCGTCAAGTTGCGGAACTTTGTAGATAAACCACCAGTCGACTGGTGCGCCGTTCTCATCAAGCGCAGAAATTTTCATAATTTTTTTGGTTAGGTTGAAAAATTGATTGATTAATTGCTTGCAGGCGTTGACGAGGTTTGCAATAAAGATAAAGTAATATCGTGCACAAATGACCACGTAATTTCACGGAATTTTCAGAAGAGTTTCCCGTATTTTTACGCATAAAACAATTAATAGATCAATAGAAATTTAAGGCAATCAGCTATAAAAAAACTCGCTGTCTGGTTAAGACAACGAGCTCTAATCATCCATGTAATATTATACGGTTAATCTCTGGGAATGATGTTGACGTTAGCTATTTTCCCGATCAATCATCATGATCTTCATCTTTGCCCGCCAGTTTAGCGGGATAAGCTTTTTTACCCTTGGCTGCAAACCAAAGTATCCTGTTCATCACATCATCATTTCCGCCGTCAATATGATCGTATTCAGGTCTTGATGATAACCGTGCAAAATGTAATGCAGAACCTTTGAGCGCAGAAAAAGGCCGGTTGATTGTATTGAGCGGAACCCTGTTTTTTAAACTGGTATAAGTGTATGCAGATGGTTTGCCGGTAAAGCAATCAAACATAGGTAATGCAGTAGCATCGATGATATTCATTGGTGGTAAGCCCAATATTTGCTCAATAGAACGCACTATACAGGTTTGATTATAGTTTTTGCTCACCTTATGCTGTAACCTGCTATACGGACTAATCACAAATCCTGTAGTACGATATGCAGATACATGGTCCCACCCTGCCTGTGAATCATCTTCGGTAACAAATATTACCGTGTTTTTCCAGAAACGGCTTTTTGAAACTGCTTCAACAATACGGCCGAGCGCCAGGTCATTATCAGCTACCATAGCGTCAGGTGTCGGGTAGCCTGGCCTGGTGCCTACGGTATGATCGGCCGATAGGGCCATGATCATTAGTTGCGGTAACTGGTCGCCGGGCTTTTGCTCATATTCATGTAGCTCTTTAATAAAAGCGGTGGCCCTTAACTGTTCATTGATCTTATGCTCGTCGGATCCCGGGAAGTTTTGTGACAGCATTGGCCTCACCCGGGAAATAGTGCTGGTGTTTTTAAATGCGAATGGTTTACCTGCTGTGTAATTGTTATAAATATCGCTCCAGCTTAACTTATCATCAAAATGCACGGCACAGGCTTCACCGTAAATTCTGACCGTTTTGCCATGATCGGCGGCATTATTCCAGATAAAACCGTTCCCGTCATAAACTAAGGCGTCCTCCTGCACATGCGGATAACTTCTAAACCAGGAGCGTACACTTTTTTCAACATAATCGGTTACCATAGCGGCATCAGTCCATTGGTGCCCTTCGGCAGAGCATTTTCCTGAGGCGTAATAATTATCAAGCAATAAAAAGTTGCGCGCCAAATTATGTTGATTGGGGGTAACACTATCACCATAAATGCAAAGCGATTTATTGCCTTCACCTTCAGGCATATCGCCCAAAACCTGGTCGTATGTACGGTTTTCCTTGATGATATAAAGCACATGGTTAAATACCGATGGCTCGCCAATACGCTCTGGTATGGGTTTAGGCGCAATGTTTTTACGGGGCAGTAGCTGCGCTATCTGCTGGCGGAAACTCAGGTTTAGGTTTTGGACTTTTTGAGTATACTTTTTAAGCAAAGCATCATCGGGAATGGCTATCATTGATACCGTAGCCTTCGAATGGTGCGAGTTGTAAGCTGTAACGTCTGCTCCCGAGGGTAAATCACCTTTCAAATTGCTTTTACCTATCTCATCGGCACTTACCCTCGAGCCTTCTCCTTCCAGGTTAGTTACAAATAAATTATTGCCGTCAACAGCCAGGCCGCCAGGGTATGCTTCGGTTGGAATAAAGCCTTTCACTTCGTTAGTGCCGGTTCCTTTAAGAGATGTTTTACTACCCAATTTTACCATGGCCACAGCGTTATCCAAACCATTTGCTACATAAAGTATTGTACCATCGGCATTAATGGCTAAAGCATTGGGCGTATCACCTATATAACTCTTTTTGCCAGAATTTAATTTAACATCAATCGCTGCTACATTTTGTAATGAACTTGTTGAAATTACCGATACCATGTCACTATTGCCATTCGCAACATAAACAAAAGCTTCATCGGCACTGTTGATAATGGCATTAGGATGCAGCCCCACAGTAATTTCCTTGATCACATCTCCTTTAGCCAAATCCATAACCATTACAGTGCCCTGCACTGTTGCCCCTGTTTTAGGATCGACATAAGCCTTACCATAGGGTACACCCGCTGTTTCACGCTTCAATGTATCAATAGCTTGCGGCCCGGCCCAGTTGGTTAAAAATATCTTGCCCTTTGCTATCGTCAATCCATAAGGTGCAACACCGGTCGATCTTGTCCAAACGGTTTTATTATCAGTTAAATTAATCTTTACCAGTTGATTATTCCCGTTTAAAACTACATATAAGTAATTTATACCATTTTCTTTATTGATGGCTAAATCGTTAGGTAATGCCAATGGCGACTCGCCTTCAGCTTTAAAATTGAAAGTGTTTTGTATGCTGATATTACCATCTTTCCAGATAGCCTGGAAAACGTACGATTTTGAATCCTTACCCTTGCCTGCTGCAGCGCTCCAATATATTTGAGTTTGATTGTCAATATTTACAACTTTTAGGCCGGAGTAAGTACTTGTAAGTCCGCCGTAGCGGGGATCTTGTTTATAGGTCCAGCGGGTGGTTACTTTTTTTGAGAGTGTATCAATTATAGTAAGTCCGTATCGGTCTTCGACAGCGATAAACCTCGTGCCGGGGATCAGCCTTACATCCATGCTATGATTTTCGTCGGATGCATCGCCAAACGATATCACCGTTCCTGCCGGATCAATAATACGGTTGTAAGGCATTAAAACCGGTAGTATATGGCGGTTTAGTGTGCTGTCGTCATAAGCGCTATGCATATTAACCTGTTCATTATCGGAGCTTTGTTTGTTGCCAGAAACGGTATGGCAGGCATAAAGGGGAAAAAAAATTGCTAATATGGATAGATGCAATAAGAATTTTGGATACTTCATAGTACTGAACTAAGTGGCTAAATTAAGGCAGATACGTTTACTAAAGGTAAATATTTGATAAAGAATATAATTGTTACATAGTTCACGAAAATGCGTTGGTGATTGTCTTCTTTTATATAATTGTTATGATATTTACCGGGTAACACATCAATATACGAGTGATCAGGATAATTAGCTACCAGGAAGGCGAAAGCAACCATAATATCATCATCAAAGGCGCAACCATAACCGACTTTAATGAAAGTGTTATTGCCGCTCATGCAGCCGTCAGCATTTATTTTGACAAGCAAAGTTACAGGCAAATACTGGCCAAACATTTGGAAATTAACCACGGGGCTTTTACCAATCAGTCGGGTACGGTTGCCTTCCCCGAGGTAATCATTACCAGTCATGAAGGGCAGCTGGCACTTTCGTGCGGGTGCCATGCTACAGGTAATAAACTGTGCGAGCACCAGGCACAGGTACTATCGGCAATAACACAGCGTGATGAGTTTAGAGTGTTTTTTGATGATGAACTACGGGATACAAAACTAAAAAAAGCAGCGGTCGATTATGGGCTTAAAGACGAGCCTGACCTGGACAAGTTTTTTGAGGTAAGACCATTGTCTAAAAATTTCGAAATAGTCCCCCGCTCCGCCGCGTTAACAGCCATTACTAAAGAAAGCCTTGCAAATTTGCAAAGTGTTATAGTTAATGACGTTTCCGAACCGGTTGGGCACCCCGGCGAGGACACCGATAAAACAACCTGTATCGTGCTGAAACAGCATAAATATTATAAATATTTATTTATTGAACTATACACCGCACAAAGCACCAAAGATGGAAAAATCAAGAACCCGCTGGTGCCTATAGCTCCTTTAGAGCTGATCTGGGAAACGAATGACGCGCAGCAACTCAAATTCTTTACCGGGGTACACAAGTTTCAAAATCATATAAACACGCAAATAACCGCCGCCGATATTGCTGCACTAAAGGCTATCGTTAAAAACCCTTTGGCCTACAGTTTCTACGCGCATGACAACACCGTTTCGGACAAGGTAACAGCTGGCTCAATAAATCCTGTACTGGTTAAGAATTTAAAAAGTGATATCGAGCTGAAAGTAAATACCTGGGATGATTTTTATGAAATAAGCGGTATTTTAAACATTGATGGTTTGCTGTATAATGTTAAAGATCTTGATATCAGGTATACCTATTTTATCGGCATAGGCAACACGCTTTATCTTATTGAAAGCTTACAGGTATTAAATATCCTCGACCTTTTGAAAAAGAAACAAGGCAGCCTGCAGGTACATAAGAGTAAGTTTGCAGAATTAAAATCACATTTGCTTAACAAACTGGAAAACAAGCTTCTTATTGATTATACTTACATTAAACCTGCAACACAGGAGCAAATAAAAAAAGAAGGCTTTGATCAGCCTGCCGAGAAGATCATTTATCTATCGGACTTTGGCGCGCATGTCATGATCATTCCTGTGCTGCGCTATGGTGAGGCCGAGATCCCTATCCGCACGCAAAAGCAGATCTACGGAACCGACGAAAAAGGCAATCAATTTTTAGTTAAACGGCGCGATGATGAGGAAATAGCCTTTACAGCCCTGCTTGTAAAACAACATCCTTATTTTAACGAACAGTTGGATAACGGCCTTGATTACTTCTACCTGCATAAAAGGCATTTTTTAGATGAGGAGTGGTTTTTAAACGTATTTGACGAATGGCATAACCACAAGATCGAAATACTCGGCTTTAACGAACTGGAAGGCAACAAGCTGAACCCGCATAAAGTAAAGATAACCATCAACGTAGTGAGCGGGATTAACTGGTTCAATACTATTATCGATATAAAATTTGGCAAAAAAAGAGCTTCGTTAAAACAGGTTCACCAGGCTGTAAAAAATAAAAGCAAGTATGTACACCTTGATGATGGAACCCGGGGAATTTTACCCACCGAATGGATAGAGAAATTCACCGATTATTTTAATTCGGGGGAGATTACTGATGATGACACGCTGCATACTTCAAAAAGTAATTACACTGCTATACAGCAATATTACGACGAGGAAATGCTTGACGAGGATGTGCGAAACGAACTTGCGATATACAACAGAAAGCTTACCGGTACAGAAAGCATTGATGAAGTACCGGTTCCTCCCGGGTTAAACGGAACGCTTCGCGCTTACCAACGCCAGGGTTTAAACTGGTTAAATTTTTTAGATAACCTTAATTTTGGCGGCTGCCTTGCCGATGATATGGGTCTGGGTAAAAGCCTTCAGGTGATAGCATTTGTACTTTTACAGCGCGGCAAAACCGAAAACAACACCAATCTTATTGTAGTGCCTACCTCGCTCCTGTTTAACTGGCAACAGGAGGTACAGAAATTTGCGCCTTCTATCAGCATCCATACCATTTACGGTGCTGAACGGCTTAAGCATACCAGGCACCTGCACCAATATGAAATTGTACTTACCTCCTACGGTACTTTACTGTCAGATATTAATTTCTTGAAGGATTTTAATTTCAATTATATTTTTCTCGATGAATCCCAGAATATAAAGAATCCCGAAGCGCAGCGCTACAAGGCTGTAAGGCTCCTGAAATCGCGCAATAAAATTACGATAACGGGCACTCCGATAGAAAATAATACGTTCGATTTGTATGGCCAGCTATCATTTGCCTGCCCCGGTTTATTGGGGAGCAAACAATATTTCAAGGATATTTATGCTGTTCCGATCGATAAATTTAAGGGTAGCAAACGCGCGGCCGAACTACAGGAAAAAGTAAAGCCTTTTATACTTCGGCGTACTAAACAGCAGGTTGCAACTGAACTGCCCGAAAAAACCGAAATGGTGTTGTATTGCGAAATGAAGCAGGAGCAGCGTCATATTTACGACTCATATGAAAAAGAATTCAGAGAGTACATTTCGGCCACAACAAACGAAGAGCTAAAAAAGAGTCCGATGAACGTATTAAAAGGATTAAACAAATTGAGGCAGATCTGCGACTCGCCGATGCTCATAAAAGGCGAGAAAATGCCCGGTGATGCATCGGCCAAATTGGAAACGCTGATTGAGGAAATAGAAAGCAAAAAGCACCAGCATAAGATCCTCATATTTTCGCAGTTTGTTTCCATGCTTGATCTTATCCGCAGGGAATTGATATCCCGCGGGATTCGCTTCTCGTACCTCACCGGTCAAACCCGAAAACGCGAGCAGGTTGTTAATGAGTTTCAGAATGATCCCGGCATCAGGGTATTCCTGATTAGTCTTAAAGCCGGCGGTACCGGTCTTAATTTAACGGAAGCCGATTATGTTTACCTCGTCGACCCGTGGTGGAACCCGGCTGTCGAAAACCAGGCTATAGACCGCTGCCACCGCATAGGCCAGGATAAAAAAATTGTGGCGGTAAGGCTCATTTGCCCCGGCACTATCGAAGAGAAGATCATGGTGATGCAGCAATCAAAAAAGGATATCGCCAATAGCCTGATCAGGCCCGACAGCGCTGCTACGAGTTCATTGTCAAAAGATGACCTCCTTGATTTATTGAATTAGTTAATCATTGTTGAACATTCAAGCTAACCGTCGCTATTGCGTTTTAGATTTTAGTAATAGCGGGAGAACTAAAAAAATAACAATAACGTGAGCAACTAATGACAGCCCAAAAGTAAACAGCACGATATATGATCTCCTCATCCAGGTATTAAAATAATCAAGGAAGGCTGAGCGGTTTGTACCACTATACAAGGCAGCTAAAGCAAACACAGATAAGTCGGTAAGCCAAAGCCCAAAGGTTTTAAGCTGTATTTTTCTCTTTAACAGTAAACAAATGTCAAATACTATTCAACCGGATCAGGAGGCGCCGGTTTCGATGGATCATATACAGCTACGGCTACCCGTGAATCTGCACAGCCATAGTAAAGGAACCATTTCCTTTTAAAATAAACCATCCCTTCAATAAACACTGTTCCGTTAATATATTGACCGCTTTTCTCGAAAGGTTCCATTGGCCTTAAAAAAGGAATATCAAGGCGTGTTTTGAATTTAGAAGGATCTTTTGCATCAAACAAAGCCTGCCCTGCACAGTATGAATTGGCGTTAAACCGGATGTCCCTGCCTTCGGCAGGTTTGTTCTTACCGTTGTAAAATAGGATTATACCATTTTTGGTCATCAAAGCAGGCGGGCCGCATTCGGTTAAGTCGCTATCGAAATAACCATCGCGCGGGGACATGAGTTCTTTCAACTCTCCTTTATTGTCAACCACCGGGGCCCAGTCTACCAGGTTTGTCGATGTTGCCGCGTATACATGATGCTCGCCCCAGTACAGCCAATATTTTCCATTTGCTTTAATAATCACTTGTTTACCATTAACCACCCGGGTTAATATAGAAGCCGATTTACTGGCGATATTGAAAAACTTGCCATGATAGGCAGCTTCAAATATCGGCCCGTGTTTTTTCCAATGGATGAGGTCTTTTGATGTGGCCACACCTAATCTTGGCAGATCGCGGTTCCATTCGGTGTAAAAAACAACATAAGTCCCGCCGGCGGTGACGGCTACGCGGGGGTCTTCACAGCCTCCGGGCCATTCGTACTTTTTAGCGATATCATTATCAGGATATAGTACCGGGGTTTTCCTTCTGCTAAACCGAATACCATCAGCACTTTCGGCATATCCAACACGGGAAGTACGGAAGCCAATACCTATACCGTACAAGTCTTCAGCCCGGTATAATACTATTATTTTATTGTTCTTGACGGTTGCGGCCGGGTTAAAAGTGTCATTGGCTTCCCATTGAACCTGCTTTTTACTCATAGGATCAAGAAAGCGGGAAACCGTATCTGGTGAGATAATAGGATTGATATTTACCGGCCGCACAAAGCCGCCAAAGGCCCAGGAAGGCAGGGTATTAACCCGCGACTGGCCATAGCATAGCTGGGTAAGTAACAACGAAAATATAATACTTCCCTTCCGTAAAAAGTTTATCATAATAAATGGCTTATGTATTTTGTTTTTTTAATTGGCCCACCTTGATATCTATTATTTCCCTGCGATGATATCGCACAAAAACCCCTGAAAACAAATCAGATATCAGTTATATTCATTCCAAAAATAGTAAATTTATAATCTGTTATAAACCAGTTACCCATCCTGCAAAGGGTATAATTTTAGGCCGATGAGAAAACTTTTTTTACTCGCATTTTTATTCTTTGTATTTAACGCAAAATCGCAAACGCCTACACCCCGGCAACAATTCCCGGGATTGTTTGAGGCGGTTCAAACTTCAACCATTTTCCCGGATAACAAAACTTTTGTTGATGCTGTGCCCAAACAGGATCCAGCGCTGATCATGAAGGCTTATAACGAACAGAAAGGTCAGCCCGGGTTTAACCTCCAGGCATTTATATTGGCCAATTTTAATGTACCTGTATCGCACAACAATTTTCAAACAGATATATCGGCCGGCATCCGCAAACATATTGATACTTTGTGGCAGGTATTACAACGCCGTCCGGATGAAGCAAAACCTTTTTCATCAACCCTGGCGCTGCCTAACCCTTACATTGTACCTGGCGGCAGGTTCAGGGAAATTTACTATTGGGACTCTTATTTTACGATGCTGGGTTTACAGGAAAGTCATCAGGTTAAAGTGATCCGCAACATGGTCGAAAACTTTGCTTACCTCATTGATAAATATGGCTTTATACCCAACGGCAATCGAAGTTATTATCTTACCCGTTCGCAGCCGCCATTTTTTGCTATGATGGTAAACCTGTTGGCAAAAATTGAGGGAGAGAAAGTATTGGTACATTTCAGACCACAATTGATCAAAGAATATGAATATTGGATGCATGGATGGGAAGCTGTACAAGCCAATCAGGCTGCACACCGGGTTGTACGAATGCCGGATGGGCAGATAATGAACCGTTATTGGGACGAAAGTGATGAACCCCGCGAAGAATCATATATAAAAGATGTTAATGCCGCCAAAGAAAGCAAACAACCGGCAGCACAATTTTACCGCAACGTGCGGGCAGCGGCGGCTTCGGGTTGGGATTTCAGTACGCGCTGGTTTGATGAATCGGGTAAGTTGCCAACTATACAAACCACCGATATTATACCGGTTGATTTGAATTGCCTATTATATAACCTGGAAATGACTATTGCACGAAGTTTAAACCAACTTTCAAATGCAAAGCTTGCCAAAATGTATAGATATAGGGCAAACAGCCGCAAAAATGCTATCCTGAAATATTGCTGGAACCAAAAAACAGGCTGGTTTGATGATTACAACTGGCAGCTGAAACAACTATCTGCCGTGGAAACACTTGCAGGTGAGTTCCCTCTCGAATTTAAAATTGCCAGCGATGAGCAAGCCCGCCTTGTGGCCGACGGGCTTAAAAATAATTTCCTGAAACCCGGCGGACTGGTTACTACCCTCAACTTCTCCGGCCAGCAGTGGGATGCACCCAATGGCTGGGCCCCGCTGCAATACATAGCTATAGACGGGCTTGAAAAGTACAATTACAATACGCTGGCTAAAGAGATAGCCACCCGCTGGCTTAAACTTAACATCCGGGTGTTTAAACAAACGGGCAAATTGCTTGAAAAGTATAATGTGGTTGATACCCAATTAACTGCCGGCGGTGGTGAATACCCCCTACAAGATGGTTTCGGCTGGACAAATGGGGTATTACTGCACTTAGTAAACAGGTATCATATTGATACCCAGCAATTAGAAAGGGCTCCGGCAGAAGTTCAGAACTAAGTACCTGATAAAGCAAGTTTCAGAAGCCAGACTGACGAAGTTTTAAAAACTTCGTCAGTCTTCCATTCGCCAGTTCTCTCTCTATCAAACGCAGGAGATTTTAAACGGCATAATGTATAAAGTTATAAAACAATTACTTTATTGTATAAGTAGCCTTATCCATTCCCACGCCTGTAATTTTCAATGATTTCCAGTTAGCAGGCAACTTGCTTTTAACTTGTACTATACCGGTTGGTGTAATATCCAAACCGCCAAAACCCATCAGCAAGCTTTGAATAATACCCCCTGCGCCTGTAGCAAAATACGGATTGGTTCCACCTTTTGTTTCGGCAATTACCCTGAATGGCGGGTTGAGGTTAGGTTCGTAAGCATCCTTAAAAAAGTGAAATGCCTTTTCGCCATTGCCCAACCGCGAGTATAATAAAGCAAAAACAGCCTGGGTCATGGCAGGCGTACCTTCGTTAGGTACACGGGTTTCATAATATTCAAGGTCTTTTTTTATTTGTGCCGGATCGGTTATTGTTTTAAGCGGATAAGCTAACAGGTTAACATCAGCCTGTTTAATTCCTTCACCTTTATAAGAAACATGTTCGCTGGTAACGCCATTATCCAACTTCAGGATCGGGATGTTTTGAGCAACACTTACCCAATCGGCATCGGCCTTTTCTCCCAGGATTTTGGCAGCAGCGGTAGCATTTAGCAAGTTAGCTTTCGCTGCGGCATTGGTGAAAGCATTATTGTCGATATTTTCGGCCCATTCATCTGCAGCTACTACGTTTTTAATATCATAATGACCGGGTCCATTGCGTTCAACTCTGCTTGCCCAGAAATCAGCAGTGGCTGAAAGTATTGGCCAACCTTTTTCTTTTAGCCATTGTTTATCCTGGGTTACGCAATAGTAATTCCACGCGGCCAGCGCTACATCCGCAGTAATATGGTGCTCAAACGGACCGCTCAACGCCCAAACCGGTGTTTCCTCTACCCCACTGTCAGCACTTTCCCAGGGGAACATCGCTCCTTTATACCCATGCGAAAAAGCATTTTTACGCGCGGCATCCAATCGTTCAAACCGGTATTCAACCATAGATTTGGCAATGTCGGGGTGTAAAACCAGCATAGCCGGATACATCCAAACATCACAATCCCAAAAAACGTGGCCATTGTAACCCAACCCCGAAAGTCCCATGGGTGAAGGTGAGTATGCTGTGCCAGCCCTCGAGAATGAATATAAATGATATAACATGCTGTGAATATCCTGCTGCGATTGATCGTCGCCTTCTATTTGGATATCGCTTGTCCACAGCTCACTCCAGGCCTTATTATGAAATTTAATTAGCCTGTCCCGACCTTCCAATTTGGCAAAAATGGTGAGGCGTTCGGCTTCATTCAGTGGGTCGGCATGGTGTGCTGAAGTTATGGATGAACCAGTTACCGCATAATTATAAGTTTGCCCCGCAGCTATTGACTTGCTAAACTTCATAAGGTGCATGTTATTGTCCCACATTTCATGAATAATGCGCGGCTCTTGTCCATGCGGTTCATTGAATAAGAACGAAGTAGATGCACATAACTGCATTTTACCTGTAGGGCTCTTTGCTGTTGAAGTAAGCAAACTAATGGTTACATGCGGTCTGTCGATTTCGTTATAATAATTCTGCACTTCTTTGAGCGCATCGAGCGCTTCCATTACACTGGCCGATGTAATGTTGATGGCCTGTTTTGCTGTTACCGAAACATCCATCAAAACGGTAAAGGGCAGTTGCCGCAGCGAGTAATAAGTATATTTTATGGTCGCTTTATCGGCATAATCAAAGGTAGTAGTGAAGGCGGCGTGTTGCATATCCAGTTCCTGCTTAAAATTGTTAATACTTTTAGCATCGATCCGTCTGCCATCTATTTCAAGGTACATATTAAGCAGGTTAAAGCTGTTTAGGAAATTGCTTACCCGCCCCCTGCCATATAGATCATAGGCGCCGGCCAGTACTACATTTTTAACCTTGAAAGGCTCCGGTGCTGATACTATCCCAATCATCCCGTTGGCTACGGTAATTCCGTAATAGTTTGCGGGATCAATTTTGTCGGCTTTAATTTTCCATGGATCGATGCTTTGCGCCTCAGACACAGCAGGTGTTAACAAAGCGAAAAACAAGCTCAATTTAAATATCCTGTTCAAAATCAATTATTTAATTAAAATAAATAAAATACTACTTAATTTTTAATTGTAGCTTTTTCACCACCAGTTGCCCAATCTCGGCGCCTTGTTTATTGCCCACAATACAGGCATTCTTAAAATGGATTCCTCCCATTACCCTTGACATTCCCGCTGATTTCGCGGCCGCCCGGAATGATTTAAAAGAAAGCGGATCGATCCCAAACTCCATTTCTGATGAATCTGTATAAGCAAAATTATCACCAATCCTGTTGGTAAGCACTTCGGCCGCGGCTGCAGAAATTACGGCATGACCGCTACTATATTCGGGAAATGGAGGCGTTTGAATATATGGGCGCCATTCGGCATCCATATATTTGGTAATTATGGTTTCGGGGCGAACGTAATTTGAGCGATATTTAAGGTACCAGCAATTGATAAAGCCATCAAACAGAGCGATCGCCGTTTCGGTATAAACGCTTACTGTGGTTCCAAAATCAAACTTTTTACTTCTTGTACCGATTGCAGTAATATTCATCCAGTGCCCTCCCGGCGAAAATTTCTTGGTTGCAAACGATGCATGGCCAACTACGTTAAGTTTAAAAGCATTATCGTCCCAAAAATCTGCCTGGTGTTTCTCTTCTTTGGTTAGGCTGTCAACTATTTGTTTTACCTCAAGCGCTTGTTTATAAAACGGACTATTATGGTCTTTAACATTGAAGGCCGGTGGGTCGGGCGGTATAAATTGGGCTGTGGAATCCAGCACCATGGGCCTGATCTCACCCCAATGGGCCTCAAGGGCCTGCGCGTACATGGGCGGTGTAGGAATCCAACGACCATCCAGCTGTTTTACCGTGTATTTACTTGCCGACCGGGTTTGTGCATAGTGATCACCTTTGCTCCACTTCAATATAAATTTGGCGACTTTATCAGCGTAGTTTACAGAGCCCTCAAACAAAGCCGACGGCATACCTGCATCTTTGGCCTTCTTTTTAAGCTCATCAACATACTGATCCATGCTACCTTCCGGAAACGTTACCGCATTGCCAACTGTGCAAAAGGCAAGCAACGAAGCAAATTGGTAATCAACAGCAGTATCTTTTGACGCTTTGGGTACGGCCGGTAAGTGTTTAATTTGCCCGGCTAATGATCTAAAATGCTCAGGATCTCCGGAAGCTATAACTTCATAGGCGGCTATATTGGCATATACATAATTACGGGAAGCTGTAACCGGCGGAAAGTTATTTTCCAGTACAATATCATTAAGTTTTTTAACGGTTATACGATAAAGTTCGGGATCGTGAAGTACTTTTTCATAATAGGGCTTTTTACAGGAGGTGAATAAAAGTAATACACCGGCAAGGCAAAATAAAAAGGATCTCATAAGTTATAAAATAGGTTAAAAACCGGACAGATATACAAGGAGAAAATCTGCTGGTTTTTTGATTGATCAACAGCCAATATAGGCTTTTTTTTGTACGCTACAGCATATTTACATTAGTTTTTTAACCCGATGAGGCACTTTTTTTATTTAATAAAAAGGCAACATATTTTATAACAATATACACCTGTTAATCCACCCGATATTATTAAATTTATCACCCCGGGTATCCGTCTTTTATAAACTAAATGAAGAAGATCTTTTTTATTATACTTACCATTATTGTAATTATTGCAGCGGCTTATATTTTGCTCCCCGAAAAACCTGTGATAGCACAGGACCTGTCAATTGATACGTCCGATGTTATTGCTGAAAAATTCCTGACCACCGAAAGCGGATGGGATAAATGGTGGCCCGGCACCAAAACCGGGGACAGGCAATACAATTTTAAAGGTGCAAAAATCAGTATCGATAAAATGACCAATAGCAGTACCTATCTTAAATTGAAAAAAGATAACCTGACCTTTAGCGGCAAAATAAGCTATTTTGCCGACGCCGAAGGTTCTGTCAAATTTAAATGGGATGCTGTTGATGAGAATAATACCCAATTTTTATCACGGATAACTAATTATTTCAAAACCAAAGATGTCGAAAACCGGGTTGCGGAAATTTTACTAAACCTTAAACATTTCCTTGAGGATGAAAGAAACGCATATGGCTATAGGATCTACTTAAACCATGCCAAAGACACAGTTTTGCTCGCTTCAGCTAATACATATCCGGAATATCCTTCATTGCAAGCTATTTATAGCACCATTAAAACCCTGCAAGAACAGGCCGTCGGCCAAGGGGCTAAACTAACAAGCTTCCCCATGCTTAACGTTACCCAAACGGATGAACATGAATACCGGGTAAATGTTGCCCTGCCAATCAACAAAACGATCACTCCTTTTCAAAAAACAAGTATAAACAACATACCTAAGGGGGGAAATTTATTGGTGGCCGATGTACGTGGTGGGCAAAATACGGTTAACAATGCCCTGGCGCAAATGAAGATATACATGAAAGATCATAGGTTGATATCACCTGCCATGCCGTTTCAATCGCTTGTTACCGATAGGCTGGCACAAAAGGATACCTCAAAATGGATTACCAAAATATATTATCCGATATTGTGATATTACGTTATCTGCTTAATAACATTACCCGGCCATCATAGGTAACCGCAAGATAATTATTCAGATTGGTTGCCGTTTTCACTGCCGCCAGATAAGTGATTTCCAGTGAGTTGATTGCACCGTTAACATAGTATGTCGGCGTATCAAATTGTTTTTGCTGTTTGTTGTAGTGTAAGCCGGCCAGGCCGAGTGCATCGTACTTTCCTTCATAGGGCACAACACCCCAAAAGTTTCCGTTCAGCAATATATCGCCATTGTTATATTTTAGCATCGATTTAATTGGAGCCTGCTGATAAAGATATGGCAGTGCGGTAACTGAAGTAACATGCAATACATCGCTCACAGAAATACTATTGAACTGGTTTACACTTAAACGATCATTGTCATCCAGTTTGTCCTTAAATACCTCAGTGGTGGTTTTGTCGGCCATTTTTTGATAACTAAGCCATTCTTTTTTGAGATATGGAAGTTCCTGCTCCAAATCATTTTTTGGACGAAACGGGTAATAAAGGTCTTTATAAAAATATGATAATATCAAATCGTTTTTGCCATCCTTATCCAAATCGGTATTATAGGCATACAGCGGCTGATCAGCAGTAACATTATATTTGTTATTCAATCCCCAATTACCGGCAATAAGGTCGGCCTTGCCGTCGCCGTCCATATCACTTATTATAGCCGACTGCCACCAGCCCTTTTCCTTATCCAAAACCGGTGATGAAAAACGACTTAATTTTTTTCCATCATTCAGGAAAATGTAAATGGGCTGCCACTCGGCTGTTATCAGCAGATCAAACTTGCCATTGTGGTCGATATCGGCAGTTGTTATACCGGTGACATATTGCAGGGTCGTGATTTGATCATAAGCTTTGTCGTGACTTATTTCAAACTTGCCATTGCCTTTATTAATGAGTATTGAGGAAGGAATAGTAGCTGTATAATCCTTAAATGAAACGGCGCTGGTAAATAAAATATCATTCAGCCCATCTCCGTTAAAATCAAACAACGTAATTTTTGATGCCTGGTAATTGAGTTTTGGCAAATGTTGATCTTCAAACTGAAAATTGCCTTTATTGATATATAACCGGGGCTGTATCAATTTCTCGGTTTCCTGAAAAGGATGGTTAGCGCTGATCACGATCAAATCGGGCTTACCATCGTTATTTACATCAGCCCATGTAGCCTGCTCATCCGCAATATATTTATCCCGGTCAAATAATGACACTTTAACTTTGGTAAATCCTCCCGATTTATCACCTGCAAGTATGTATTTTTCTTCGTCGGCTATGCCTCCTACGTAAATATCATCAATGCCATCATTATTGGCATCAGCTACGGCAACTGCGGGAGTGTGCTGCAAATAAGTGTGCGGTAAAAGCGAATAATAATTAAAGTCGGGAGTATCAAAAGTTTTAACGGTGGTCAAAAGCTTTGCTTGCATAGATTTGCTGTCAAACTGTTTTTTATCGCTGATGAAAGCTTCGATAACCTTAGCTATAGGTTTACTATTTTCAACTGCTTGAGGGTTATATCTTAAAGTAGTTTTCTGACCGAGCCTAAAATCATTCACCACTTCGTAGCTATTGTCAGGCCAAACCACTAACAACGATTCTGGTTTATCGTCAGGGGCAAATGTAAAAAGCAGTTCGTTATTCAAATTACTTTCGTACGCGTTGCTGGTTTGTATTTCCTGGTGATCGAGATGATGCTTTGACTTAAGGAAAAATTTAGTACCGATGCCATCACGGTTTAAGAGGTTATATTTTACAGTGTATTTAAGATAGCCCGGCTTGCTTTCTTTACGGCCCTCCATTGTGGTATTGTTATAGATATATGCCGGCTCATCCATGTTGTTGGTCACAATATCGAGATCGCCATCATTATCTAAATCAACGGCAACAGATCCTGCCGATATAGATGCCTGCTGCATATCGTTGCCGTTAGAAACATCTGTAAATTTCAATTTATCCTCACCGTGATAAAAGTAATTATGCACACCGCCTTCTGGCATTCTGTTGATCTTGTCCTTGTCAAAAACGCGATTTTGTTTATATGCCTGCATAACCATGGGGTCACCAAGATATTTCAGGTAGTCCATATCATTGAGACGGCGTTTAATACCGTTGGAGAAGAACATATCTTTCATTCCGTCCATATCAAAATCCTGCACCAGTGGCGACCATGTCCAATCCGTAGCAGAGTTCCCGCTGTACAAACTCAGGTCGACAAACTTATTGCCGTTGCCTACGTTCAATTGCATACAATTTTTTGAATATTGATAGTAATACCCGGCATTAACTTCCTGATTATAAATATCCAAAGGTTCGTCGTTGATGGTCGATCGTAACACCTTCATTTCTTCCGGAAGCATGTCGGTGCTAAGCACATCTAAATGGCCATCCTGGTTGATATCACTTATAGTATTCCCCATTGAAAAAAGGCTCGTATGTCCGAACGCACTTTTCAACTCTTCTTTAAATGTGCCGTTATGTTGGTTAACGTAGTAATAGTCCTGCTCAAAAAAGTCGTTACTTACATAAAGATCATCCCAGCCATCATTATTCAAATCACCTACACTCACACCTAATCCGTAACCAATTGGCGCCGAATAAATGCCTGAACCCGCAGTTACATCTGTAAAGTGTCCATTGTCATTCCTGAAAAGATGATCGCCGGCATCATGGCTGTATTTAAACCTTTGGGTTGAATCGCCATAGGTATCATTGCTATGAACTGATGAGGTAAGCAGGAACATATCCAGGTCACCGTCCTTATCATAATCAAAAAAAGAAGCCTGGGTAGAAAGTCCTGCAAAATCGAGCCCGTATTTGGCCGCGCTTTCGGTAAAAGTTAAATTACCGTTATTGATGTAAAGCTGATTTTTACCTTTAAAGGTTTTATAACCTGACACCACGCTTACGTAGATATCTTTAAATCCATCGCCATTGATATCAACTACAGTTACGCCGGTTTTCCAATTCCCGGTACCTGCAACACCCGCTCTATCGGTGATGTCTTCAAACTTCATCCCTCCTTTATTAAGGTAAAGCTTGTTAGAACCCTGGTTTGATACGAAATAAAGATCGGGCAAGCCGTCGTTATTAAAATCAGCGGTAGCTATGCCGGCACCATTGTAGAAATACAAATAATCTAAAACATTGACCGAATCGGATACTACGTTCCTGTTTTCGAAGGTCACCCCCGTTTCATTAGCAGGTAATAATTTAAATATACCTTCTCCCGCCTTTTGGGGTTTACAAGAAGACAAGCCGACCACACCAATACAAAGAAGGAAAAAGAAGTATCTAAGAATATATTTGGCAAGCAGCATTAAATTGATGTTAACGTAGTTCATAAGCTTTAAGCGGTTCATCATTAATGCCAAACAGGTAATAATTTTTACCGGATGCATTTCTTATACCTAACGATGAGCGTACCTGTCCGTTTAAATTGAGGCCCGTTTTGGCAGCCGGAAAATAAGCAAACCCATTTTTTGTATATTGATAAACAAGCCCCCGATTGGCATCAAGCCGGCCGATTTCGGGTTTAAAGCCATAAAAGTTACCTCCTAATATGATCTTCACAGCTCCGGTATTATCAAAATCTGCACACAAAATAGTATTTATCATAGATAACTGTGCATCGGCAGGCAGTGGTTTACAAATAAATTTTTTGCCTTTATTAAAAAATACCGCCGAAGCCAGGAAATTCATTTGGTGCTTTTCGGCGCCATCAAGCATCTCAGCAGGAAATACCTCGTCAAATGGTTTGCCCGCATAGTCAATATAGCGCAGAAAACGTTTTTTGAAGATTGGCATCTGGCCCACTAAATCAGGTTTCATATGAAAAACATAGTTTACCCCATCACTTTTATACATGGAAGTTACACATTCTTTTGTACCGTTATTATCGAAATCCTTTACAAAAATTTCCATGGGCCGCTCAAACGAAGCCCTGAATTTTGAGTTAAGCCCGATGTTACCGCCAATAATATCAAGGGTGCCGTCGCCATCCACATCAGCAATTTCAAGACTGCTCCACCAGCCTTTGTAATTGGCCAATTGTTTATCTTCAGCAAATTTCCCTTTGTTGTTTTTGAAGATCTTAATCCCCATCCAATCACCTGCAATTATCAAATCTGGCGAACCGTTATGATCAATATCAGCCCATTTGGCTGCTGTTACCATACCGATCTTTGTATCCGTGCCCAATACTAATTTTGATACATCGGTAAAATGCCCGTCGCCTTCATTATGAAAAACAAATGATTGCGGCGAACATCCGTAAAGCCCGGGCACACTTCTGCCCCCAACAAAAAGGTCGGGCTTGCCATCGCCATCATAATCGGCCGAAATAATCACCGAGGCATTAACAGCCGCATGGAGTGTTCTCTCAGGGTCCCTATGAAAATTCCCCTTGCCATCATTCACAAAAAAACGAGGATTGTACACTGGTGTTTCGGCTTCATCGGCGTTACCTCCTACTACTATTATCAGGTCCTGGTCGCCATCGCCATCAAAATCTCCAAAAACAGCCCCGGCATTTTCCAGGTATTCCTGCTTTTTAAAATCTTCAGGAATGGTTTGTTTAAACTTACCGTTCTTTTGTTGGATATAGATGCTGGCAAAACTGTTTTTTGAACTTCCGAAATAAAAATCAGTCAGCCCGTCGCCATTAACGTCACCGGTAGCCATATAAGGGTTTTCTGTCGATAACATCTGGAGCATCAGGCGCTCGTTGTCGAAATCGATAAAATCGTCCTCCTTATGCTTAGGAATGTTGTCAAATATTGATTTGGTAACATCGGCAAATAATGTTTTAACAGCAGGCTTTGTCCAGTTATATTTCAAGACGGCATCGGTTTGCTTAACTGTGTAAACTTTATCCGCGTTTACGTTTTTTAACAACTGATAAGTATTACCCGGCCAAATCACCTGGATCGAATCAATAGATTTGTATTTACCTATACCTATTGTAAGTAAATTGGGCGATGTGCAACTTTGAAAACCACGTGTAGGCTGATTATAGTAAATTAGCGAACTGCCCTTCATAAATACTTTTACCGTAGTACCTATTCCAAAAGTATTCAGACCTGTTCCTTTTAATTTTATTTGGATATGATGGTTCCCGTTTTTTTCGGCGTTGTTTTTAAAGATCGACACCTGGGCATTTTCGTTATTTACGATGAGGTCATTGTCCCCATCATTATCCAGATCGGCATATGACGAACCGTTACTAAACCCCGGCTTATCCAAACCAAAATCAGTTGATTTATTGGTGAAAGTAAGGTTGTGATTGTTCAGATAGGCATAGTTAGACAAAGGCGATGAAGCCATTTTATCAGTAAAATCTTTATAATCAAATTTCTTCCGGCCTTCGGCTATTTTGGCCATGTTATCGCGATTGCCCAAAAACTCAATATAATCCTGATCGGTAAGGTCTTTATAGATGCCGTTCGACACAAAAATGTCTTTCCATCCGTCATTATCCATATCAAACATCAGCGCGCCCCAGCTCCAGTCGGTTGCTGCTACGCCCGAATAGAAAGCAGTTTCGGAGAACGTACCGTCGCTATTACGCACCTGTAGGCAGTTTTGCATGTATTGGTTATAATAGCCATCGCGCTGCTTGGCTTTAATCACATCGTACGATTCAAACGAGGTCATTTTTTTTAAACGCCGATCGCCTTCGGGCAGCATCTCTGTAGTAAAAATATCATACTGCCCATCGTTATTGATATCGGCAATATCTGATCCCATTGAGGCCAGGCTCAGGTGGCCGGTTTCATTTTGAATATCCTCTTTAAAAGTTCCGTTTTTTTGGTTGATATAAAGATAATCGCGTTCAAAAAAATCATTGGAGACATAGATATCAGGATATCCATCCTGGTTGATATCGGCTACAGAAACGCCTAAACCGAAACCTATATCGCTCGAATATATTCCTGCTTCTTTGGTTACATTTGTAAAATGGCCGCCATCATTACGATAAAGACGGGCACCACCCAACTCATCAACAACAGCGCGCAGGTTTTTACTAAAATCAAACGACTCTATAGGCCTGAAAGAATTATTTAGTACAAAGCAGTCCAGATCGCCGTCATTATCATAGTCGAAAAAAATGGCCTGGGTGGATAACCCATTATCTACCAGGCCATACTTTTGGGCTTCTTCCTTAAACGTACCATCGTGCTGATTAATAAATAGTTCATTACCCTTTTCGTTGCCGCGGGCATTACCGCTGTGGCAAACGTAAATATCAAGCCAGCCGTCGCCGTTGATATCAACCATAGTAGCTCCGGTGCTCCAATATTTAGTACCCTTAACTCCTGCCTTATCGGTTATGTTTTCAAATTTCCAATTTCCCTTGTTGATATAGAGTTGATTGCCGCCCATGTTTGATGTCAGGTAAACATCATTTAACCCGTCATTATTTACATCGCCAATGGCAACCCCGCCTCCATTGTAATAATTACGAAAGGTGAACACATTGGTACGGTCCTGGTCATTGAGCTGATTAGCGAAATTGATGCCGATGGTTTCATTATTCTGCTCGGTAAACAGGGTTTGTTTATCCCCCCCATTGCAGGCGCAAAAAATAGTAGGGATCAGGACAAGCAGAAACAGGGGTATTTTTGGTTGCATATACTTTGCGAAAAAACAAACGTAGCGGAAAATTCCGCTACGTTCCTTTCAATCAAATAAATCTCAATTATTAATAACCTGGATTTTGTTTAAGATTAGGATTTGTATCCACCGCACGCTGAGGAATTGGATAAATTGTTTTGCTTTTATCTGTTTTGGCCGGGCGCTGATCAACCGGATCATTAAATTTCTCAAAACGGATCAGGTCATTCCTTCTCCAACCTTCCCAGTAAAGTTCACGGCCCCTTTCAGCAAGCATCGCGGTCAGATCAACAGAAGTTAAGGCTGTGGCACCGCGAGGTACGCGGATTGAATTTACAAGCTGCAACGCTGTTTGTCCCATAGGGTCAGTACCACCACGTAAAATAGCTTCGGCTTTTTCAAGCACCACGTCGGCGTAACGCAAAATCACATAGTCATTAGACGTATTATCATCGTTAACTGTGTTATCAGCTTTTGGTTGAGGGAAATATTTAAATACCCTGATCCCTTGAGCTTCGGTTGAAAAGTTAAGGTTAACATCCGGTGTAAAAATCAGAGGCTTGCCACTACGTTGTGTTAAAGCTTTGTGACCAGGGCCATATTGTTGTCCCACAGCAAAACCTGCCCTTAAACCAACTTTATCAGTTAATCCCGGATAATCTACACCACGGCGTTCGTCGGTAGCTTCAAATGAGTTATAAAAATCGGCCAGTGTGGTAAAACCGTTCCAACCATCCGGAGTTTGGTTATAATGAAGGCCCATCCTCCAGCGGTTTTTAGCAGGCGCAGGAGAAGATGTGGCGGTGTTGTAGAAGCCAAATATGTTTCCGTGTGATTGTTCTGAGTTGTCCCATGCAAAATCCTGGAAATATTTGCCGGCCGGCTCCAAAGTATATCCTGCCGCGGTAACCTTGTTGGCATATTCTATCACTTTATCCATATCTGCCTTAGCAAATGTAAACGGACCACCAACTGTGGTTGCGGCATAAACCGCCCTATTTAAATAAACTTTTGCCAACAGTGCCTGAGCTGCTGCTTTATTAGCAACACCAATATTTGCGGTAGTGGCTGCCAGGTTAGCTTCCGCAAATTCCAAATCTTTGATTATGAAATCAGTTGCTTCTGCCCGTTTCATAACTGTAGGAATAGATGAGGTTGGCGCATCAGGATCACGCATAGGTTGCTGTCCGTACAAATCAACCACCTGGAACATAAAGTAGGCCCGTAAAAAACTTGCCTGTGCTTTGATATTGTTATCGGTTGCCTTTGAGATCACCTGTGTTGCACGGAATACACCAATATTTAGCTGGTCCCAGGTATCATTTACCTGGTTGTGGGTAGGTGTCCAGGTATGGGTGTGCAATTTACGCCATGTACCAAAATCGCCCCAGTCAGTACCGCGGGTAGGACCCATCATTTCATCCGTTGGATGTTCCTGTAGGGCATATGTATTGGCCTGATCGGTTTGTCCATATAATTGTGTGTAAACACCATTCAGTTCGGCCGATCCGGCATTGTTACCATATAACGATTTCGATCCGTAAAGTTTTTCATCCAGTTTTGCACAACCGGCTGCGGTTATCAGAACTAAGCTACAAAGAGCTGCTCGTGATGTTATATTTTTCATTTTCATGTTATTAAAAGCCTGCGTTTAAACCTAAAGTAAATATACGGGCCTTGGGGTAAGAGGTATAGTCTATACCCTTTGAAGCCACGTCATTACGTTGTTTATCTGTGTTAATTTCCGGATCCAAACCAGAGTAACCGGTGATCAGGAATAAATTCTGCCCTGTAAATGAAACCCTTAAAGTTTTTATCGCCTTAGATTTAAGCGAGAAGGTATACCCTAAGGTGGCATTGCTTAATCTTAAAAAATCACCTTTTTCAAGAAAACGGGTTGATACCTCACCAGAGTTAAGCGGGTTTTCATTGGTTGCTGCTACTTCTTTTGTTACGTTACGACCACTAACAAGGTTGCCTTTGTAAAAGAACGCGTTTGCAGTGTTGTTGTAAATATAGAAGCCTGTAGCAGCATTTAGGAAGAAGCTTAAACTCCAGTTTTTATAATTAAAGTTATTGGTTAAGCTGGCAGTGAATTTAGGATTAGGGCTTCCTTGTAGTGAAGAAACATCGACACCCTGAGGATAGATACTAAAGCCATTTGCGTCAAGCCCTTTATAATTCGGAACATTGAAGGTATATAGCGGCACGCCGTTGGTAATTAATTGCGAATAAGCGCCAGAAAGGCCTTGTCCGTCGATATTACCCGTAACAATATAATTTTTGAAGTTTTTAAGCGTGTTGCTTATAAAAGTCATGTTGTAAGCAACATCCCAATTAAAGTCCTTGCTCTGTATAGCAGCAAGGTTCAATCCTACTTCGACACCTTTATTGATTACGTCACCATCCAGGTTTTTATAAATTCTCGAAGAAAACGTTGGCTGCGCAATATCCTGGAAGAAAAGCAAATCTTTAATTGATTTGTTGAAATAATCAACCGAACCCGTTAACCGTCCCTTTATGATCGAGAAATCGAGGCCTGCACCATAGGTAGTGTTAGTTTGCCATTTCAAATCGGGATTAGCCTGGTATAACGGAGCAACTGAATTACCTGGAAAATCCTGTAATTGCTGCACAGGTAATGAAGCGTACGCAGGAATTTCCTGGTTACCGGTTTTACCATAGTTTAACCTAAGGCTCAGATCATCAAATAAACCATCTTTAGGCATGAAGCTTTCATTGGTTATACGCCATTTTACAGCCAAAGCCGGGAAGTTACCATATTTATGGTTAGCCCCAAAGCGTGATGAACCGTCCCTTCTGATTGTACCAGTAATAATGTAACGGTCTTTATAAGAGTAATTTACACGAGCAAAGTATGATTGTAATTTATAGCTCGAGCTATCGCCAACCGGATAAGGAAGATGCGTTTTAAAATCATCATAATTTTTAACTAATACACCGGCAGTTGATGTGCCGAAACCAAATTCATTACGGTTAAAGTTTTTGAAAGTCTGGTATGAATAACCGGCCAAAGCTGTAAGCGAGCTTCCATCCTTCCACTTCTTGTCATAGTTTAAGGTATGTTCGGTTGTGTAATTTGTTAACTCGTTATGTGTAAGGATAGCAGTACCATTACCTGTTGGCGACGGGAAGTTTATCTGCCTGATACCGATAGCATCTGTATAGCCAACAATTTTAGGATCATAAAAAGTCTTTCTTAATCCCCTTGATATATCAGCTCCAAAATTGCCCTTGTATGAAAGACCTTCAAATAACTTCAAGGTAAGTGTAAGGTTATTCAAAAACCTGTTTATATTATCCCTGTCATCTATCTGATTTAATAACGATACCGGGTTCCTGAAACTGTTACCGTTAGGGTAACCAGCATCGTTATAGCCGTTAAGGTTAAAATATCTTCCTTGCGAGTCAAATACCGGGGCTGTTGGGTTTAGCTGTATAGCTGCACCCACTAAACTTCCGTTAAAACCGGCATTATTAGTAATTGGGGCATACTGGTTTTTAACATTTGAATAGGTTGACTGGAGATCTAATTTGATCCTATTGTTTAAAAATGATTTGGAAGCATTAATACGTCCGTTTAAACGTTTAAGGCCTGAATTTTTCACGATGCCCTGCTGGTCGTCATAGCCAAAGGAGGCACGGTAACTTGCAGTATTATCTTTGCTTGCGCCACCCAGGCTTAAGTTATAGTTCTGCGATATCGGACTGCGGAAGATCTGTTTTTGCCAGTCGGTATTGGCACCATAATCAATACCTCCATCAGCTACCGGACCCGCATTAGCACCAACTGCAGCTACTGCTTTCAAAAACGCATCCCTGCCAAGTACGTCATAACGCTTTGCAGTGCTTGAAACACTTGTATTTGATGAAAATTGGATACCCTGACCTTTACGCCCTTTACGAGTGGTTATCAAAATTACACCATTAGCACCACGTGAACCATAAATAGCAGCCGAAGACGCATCTTTTAACACAGAAATGTTTTCAATATCAGCAGGGTTTAAGAAAGCCAGCGGGTTGCGTGCAGATGAGCTACCAGCTCCAACACCATAACCACCGCTTGTACCTCCACCGTTATCCAATGGAACACCATCAACTACATAAAGCGGGCCATCGCCTGAACGAATAGAACCAGCACCACGTATTGCGATTGTAGCCCCAGCACCCGGTTCACCGCTTGATGGCGTAACCTGTACGCCCGAAATACGGCCCTGAAGTAATTGATCAGGAGTTGAAATAACGCCTTTGTTAAAATCTTTTGTGCTCAATGAGGCTACAGAACCGGTTGCATCCTTAACTTTCTGGGTACCGTAACCTATCACTACAACTTCGTTCAGTGCACGATTCGCTTCTTCCATCTGTACATCAACAGAAGTCCGACCGTTTAATGGAACAGTTGCGTTGAGGAAACCAACATAAGTAAAAGTAAGGCTTGCGGTATTTGCCGGAACGGAAATTTTGTATGATCCGTCTGTTGCTGTTATAGCGCCACCCTGGGCACCTACAGCAGTTACTACCGATACTCCTATTAAAGGGGAGCCATCTTTTTTGTCGGTTACTTTACCTGTTATTATCTTATTTTGGGCCATAGCAGGCTCCATCAAAAAGAGAAAAACAGCAAAGAAACATACGTTGAGTAAATGTTTAATTTGCATAAAACTTGAGATTTAGTTGAAATTGGTTGTTGTTTGGGTTTAGTTTTCAATCCGTAAAAGAGATCCCCAACATTTTATACGAAGTCATGCTAATATGGTTTCGGGTTATCATAATAAATAATACCCGAAGTATACGCATAATGGCCATGCAAACATCGCCCGTACCGATAGGTTAGCAGGTGAGCACAGGAAAAGGTTAACAATGACCGATCGTTTAAAAATGTAATGGTTTACAATTATTACAGGTTAAATTCTGATGCAATTTACTTATAAATAAACTCAGAAAAAGACTTATGCGTTGCGGTAAACGCGAAAAAGGCTTATTTTAATAATTTTATAATTTTTTTCGATGTTTTTTAAATTTAAAACATTGAAAAACAGATATTTATATAAAAAATACTGACAAAAAATATAATGTTTTTTTAATTATTTATAATACTTTTTTTGCTAAAAACCCTGTAAGGTTTGGCTACTTTACAGGGTTTTTAGCATGTATCTTCAAAAAAAATCACTCGTAATCAAAAGCCTTAATATCCATAATCCGTTGTTCGAATTGATCAGGGTGCAACGATTTGGCTTTGATCCTCATTTTGTAAACATAGATTGTATTGACAGAATATTCCAATATTTTGGCAATAGTTTCATTATCAGCAATACCCATCCTTATAAGCGCGAATATGCGAAGGTCGGTATTTAATACTTCGTCCTCATCAGGCCAGATCTGATCTTTCTCGGCAAACAAGCTATTGAACACCGTAATAAAGTTAGGGAAGATCTTTAAAAAAATATGATCAAAGCTGTAATACAAGCTCTCCCTTTCTTTTTTAATATCAATATTATTTACAAAAGTATGAATGGCGTCATACTTTTTCATCGAGAGCTTGGCATCAATAGAGATTTTCAAATTTTCGAGCTTAACGATATATCCCGAAATGGCTTTAAAAAACTGTCCGATATATTCCTCTTTAATTTTTGCATCTTCAATTAGTTTCGCGTTTATGTGGTTTAATTGCACATTTTTCCCTTCAATTATTGCTTCTTTAACCTTCAACTTTTTTAATTGGTTAATGATCATCACCAGGAAAAAGACAACCAGCAATGCAAGCGCAGTAATAATTAACAGGAACACCAGGAAGCGGTTTTTTTGATGCTCGGTATTATTAAGCTCGGCTGCTGCTATTAATGGTAAAATTGAAGCAATTTGTATTTTACGCTGCCGGGCTCCGTAAAAGTCGGCATCAGCTTTTGCCAATTGAATGAAACTGTAAGCATCTTTGATATTGCCCTGTTTATACAACAGTTCTGCCAGCGTATAAAGCGCAACCGTTTCACGGGTTGATGATTTGATATCGGCTATGGCAGCCCTCATCATCAAATTAAGGCCTTCCTGCCTTTCGTTATCTTCAAGACAGATTGCTCCTAACGAGCATGAGACCATTGCCCGCAAGTGCATGGAAATTGGCATATCTTTCTCCAGTAATTTTTTAAACCGTAAGCGTCCTTCTCCGTAATTCTTTTCCTGGTAATCCTTCAAACCAAGTAAATAAGTATGCATTATATGGTCGTTGCCGCAAAACGAGACCGCCGAATCAATGTATTTATTGCCGGCCTTAATATAATCGGGGCTAAAATATTTGTCATTACTGTAATTCGCCAGGTCATAATTGCACCTGCCTAAAAAGAAATAGTAATCAACTTTATCGGCATTGCTTAGGGCTTTTACATTTACTTTTCGTAAATAGTCAAAGGTTTCGTTAAACATCCCCGACGACAGGAGAATAAAAGCCATCCTTACATAACTATAATACTCCTTTGGTTTATTACCTGTTACCTTGCTTAGCGATATCATTTTATCGACATAAACATACGCTGAATCAAACTGATATGATTTGTATTCGGTGTAAAGCTTGTCCCAGGTATCAAACCGCGCATCATAATTGGTTTGCGAAAGATTTGATTGATATGCCTTTAATTTTCGGATCCTTGCTTCTTTACTGCTATCATATATATTTTTTTTTGCGATTTCAGTTTTTAATTCTTCGAGTAAGGTATTAGGATCAGTGAATGCATTTGCCGAAAGAATAATTAATGAAAAAAACAAACAGAAGATATATTTCATTTTTGTTATAACGGTTTTTAAATAGCGTACCGATCCGATGATTAATCAAACACACAATTTCTGCAAATCAAATGCGGCAATAAATTAATTAAACTGCAACCAACAAGGCTATCATTTTAGGAGATAAATTGCACACCTATCCCCGGTTTATATTCTCAAATATATGGATTTACGGCATTGCTAATGCGTTTTAGTTTTGTTTTTTGGTCAACAGAGATTACACTGTCCGAACCGAAAAAAGATTGAGACTATGCCACTCAAACGACGGGCTTTGTTTTTAACCTATAGTTAACAAAAGCAGACAGTATTTTCAATTACTGCGTTCTTTTCTATACAAGAAGTGCGTAACCAATTAAAGTATTGCAATAAATTCAATTATACAAACTCAAATTTTCAAAATTTAAGTAAAAATTAATACAAACTAATTTTTAGGGCGAAGATGGCATCTCCCTTGTTTTTATTATTGTAAAACCTGACTTATGAAAGCATATTATGAATCTCTAACAACAGGCATCAAAACCCTATTGATTGCAATAGCCTGCCTTTTACCATCGCTGGTTTTCTCACAGTCTAAAACACCGGGATCGGTTGAGTATTTAAAATTTTGCAATGGAATTAGCGGACTGACACTTGGTGAGGACATTAGCCAAATTCCGGCCCGTAAGTTTACCTATTTAGATAATGATGCTAAACCCGATGCAGACAGCTGTATCCGTTATCAATATAAAGACAGTAGCTCATTGATACAGGGAGATAGTTTGTTATTAGATGCAATAGGTTTCCGCGTTTACAAAAACAAAATAGTGAACATTTATCTTTTCTTTAAGATGACTGACGCTTATAAAATACTGGACTATTTCTTAAAAGCATATGGGCCATTTACAGGGCGCCCGAACGCTTATGCTGATATTTATAACTGGAATACAACCGCACTGAATTTGTCATTGAGATACCAGGTAAAAACCGAGATGGGGGTAGCTATATTTAGCAATAAAAACCTTGAAAACGAAATTGCAGCCAACCGGCCTTCAGTACTCCTTAAAGATGCATATCAGTCGTTTTCTGTTTTGTATTGATGGCGTTCTATTATTAAGGGTCACAAAATGCCTCTTCAGGACCATTACTGACTTGAAAACAACGAATTATTAAATAAACTTTGGTTTTAACGCGAAAACATCCTTTATTTAAAAAAAATCAAACGAAATTTGTGTACGGTGGTTATCTATCATCTTAATCTCAATTTATAAATGGTCAAATTATTTGTAGGCGGCTTTCCTCTGGAAATGACAGAGCTGGAACTTGTTAAAATGATAGGTCCGCATGGCGATGTGGAAACGATTAAAATTGTACGCGACAAAAAAACAAGGATATGCAAGGGGTATGCGTTTCTTGAAATGAAGGACCGCACCGGAGCCGAAAACGCGGTGATTGCCTTAGACGGCACGCCTATTGCCGATCGGGTATTAAGTGTAAAAATAAACGACGACTTTGTAAAGAAAACTCCTCCGCCCCGTAAGTCATTTGGATACGGAAATAACACCAACAGAGGCAGCGGTAACAGAACTAACAATACCCGGAGCTATAACAGCCAAAACAATTACCGGAGCAATAATGATCAGTCACCTGGAGTTGACAGACCAAGGCGCCCCAGAAAAACGATGTAACAAACCACTGATAGGTCATACTAAAAAAAATCCCGGCCGATTGAGATCTGGCCGGGATTTTTTCAAACATCATTATCCGTAGTTAAACACCGAGATCCTGCATAATTGAGGCAATCTTAGCGTCAAGTTGTTTGTCTGTTTCACTGTATGTTTCTTTACTTTCAAGTTTGCCGTTCACACTGCAATAAAACTTAATTTTAGGCTCCGTGCCTGACGGACGGGCCGAGATGATACTGCCGTCCTCGGTAATGAATTGTAAAACATCAGATACAGGCAATTCAATTGGTTTGCTTGTATTGGTTGCTAAATCAGTTTCAATCCGTTTTTCATAATCCTTAAGCGTGCTTACTTTTGAGCCACCTAAGGTTGCCGGAGGATTGGTACGGAATTTCTCCATCATTTCCTTAATTTCTTCCGCACCGGTTTTACCTTTTTTAGTCAGGGAGATCAGCTTTTCCTTATAAAACCCATATTGCACGTAAGTATCAATCAATGCTTCAAAAAGGCTGCTTCCCTTGTCTTTATAATAAGCGGTCATTTCTGCAATGAATGCGCTTGAAACTACAGCGTCCTTATCCCTTACCAGTTCGCCTATTAAATAACCATAGCTTTCTTCACCGCCACCTATAAAAGTTTGTTTACCCTCAAAATGGGTCATTAACTCGCCAATATATTTGAAGCCGGTAAGGGTGTTATAGTAAGTAACATTCTTGGCTTCGGCTATGCGTTCGATAAGATTTGTGGTAACAATGGTTTTAACAATGTATTCTTTACCGGTAAGCTTGCCTTTTTCTTCCCATGCGCTTAATAAATAATTGATCAGCATAGCGCCGGTTTGGTTGCCATTGAGCAGAATAAACTCGCCATCGGTATTTTTCACAGCAATACCCACACGGTCTGCGTCCGGATCCGTTGCCAATACCAGATCGGCATCAGTATCCTGGGCTTTTTTAAGAGCAAGTGTAAGCGCTTCCTTTTCTTCGGGGTTAGGGTAAACTACTGTTGGGAAATTTCCATCGGGAGTTATTTGCTCGTCAACCAGGATCACATTCTCAAAACCAAACCGTTTCAGGGCTTGGGGTACCAACGTGATGCCTGTACCATGGATGGGCGAATAAACTATTTTAAGATCTTTTTGACGTTCAATAGCATCAGGCGAAACAGAAAGCTCAGTGATCTTGCTCAGGTAAAGCTCGTCAATATCCTCCCCTATTTCTTCAATATTAGCATCAACACGGTTAAATTTGATGTCATCAATGCTGCTGATTGCAGCAACCTCGTCCATTACGGCCTTATCGTGCGGAGAAACAAATTGCCCACCATCGGCCCCATAAGCTTTGTAACCGTTATACTCTTTTGGGTTGTGCGATGCTGTAAGCATTACGCCGCTTTTGCAACCTAAATGGCGCACGGCAAATGAAAGCTCGGGTGTAGGACGCAATGCCTTAAAAAAGTAAACATAAATGTCATTAGCTGAAAAAACTTCGGCCGTAATAGTCGAAAAGAAATCGGCATTGTTACGGCTGTCATGAGCAATAGCTACTTTGATTTTTTCGCCGGGGTAGGTTTTTTTCAGATAATTAGCTAATCCCTGTGTGGCGGCGCCTATAGTATACTTATTGATACGGTTTGAACCCGGCCCCATAATACCGCGAAGGCCACCGGTACCAAACTCCAGATCACGATAAAATGAATCCGTCAGTTCGGTATATGCCTTATCGTCAATTAATTTTTGAATTTCGTGCTTTACATCAGCATCATAATTTCCTTGAAGCCATGAGTTTGCTTTTTGAAGAATGGTGGGGTCTAATTCCTGCATAAGTGGTTGTATATTTTCAATTTATCAGATTCGGTTTTGTTTTAAATATGATAATAAATAATCAAAACAGAACGCCTTAAAGTTAAATCATCTTTTTAATTATGCCAGCCCAATATGCAATAACTTTTAAATATAATGCACGGCAAGAGCGGCAGCCGCCGAACCGTTATCTGAACAGGATACTCCAGTAAAAGTTTTATCAATTTCAAGCTATAAATGGCGCTGCCATCCTTCGCCCTCGATTTATCGTTGGCCGACGAACCGTTGATCAAATCTGTTAACGTCCTTTAGTAAACAAATTGAGTATCGGTATATCAACTAAAACCCCCACCGACCAACGTGTATATAACTTATTATCGCCGTAAGTGTTAGTTATCACATCTTTATTGGCTCCTGTTAAACTAACGCTACGCAAATTTGGCGCAACCTGGAAACCACCCGAAATTGAGATTGGCGTGGATGGTATGCCTACAGATAAAAACAAACCTGGGCTTATGATATTCTTCAGCTCAATTTTAGGCACCTGCGCTACAGTGGCGCTGGTATCTTTTGCTACCGGGGTACTTCCGGATGTAAAACGGTATGAAGCAAGTGCGCCGATATCAATTAAAGAAACAAAAACAGAAGTCGACCATTTTTTATCGCCAGTAGGAACAAATAATAAACGGTGCCCCCAGCTAAATGAAATTCCTACCGGTGCTGAGAGCCCGTATGTGCCTTTATACTTTTCATCAATGCCGTGCACTTTTTCTTTACCTACATAAGGGCCAACATAGGCGTTTAGAGCGACATTAAAAATAGCCTCGCGTTTAACGGTTGAGCTGCCTACCGGTAAAGCAATTGCTTCAATAGCATTTTTTACTTCGTCGCTGTTTTTCGCTTTTGATACCTCAGCGGCAAAATTGGCATATTTAATAAACATTTTATTTATTGCCGGCCACTCGGTGAACGCTGCAATTTTCGCTTCAAGTTCATTTATTTCTTTCTTTATGGCAGTCTTGACGACTGCATCCTGCAGTTTATCATATTCTGCTTTTTTGTCTGCAAGATTTCTAACTAAATCCTGTTTTATTGGGTTAGTAACGACTTTATTAATAAACAGGTTATCGTAAACGCCACTAAGCTCAACTATGGCCGATGGGTACTGTTTTTCGTAAACATCAATGTAAACGTTGCCAAGACTCCTGGCTGATGACAGGTACTGATCAATCTTTGTGTCTTTCCGGTCAATCATTGGTATAGTAATATTGGCCGGGTCGACATTTAAAAGCAATGGTGATTTCAATAATTGCTCAAAAAGATTAAGTGATGAATTATAAAGCGCGTAATAATCCTGGTAATTAAAAGTATTTTCACCTTTTTGCTGAAGTTGCTTTAAATTAATGAAATACCTGTTTGCTATTGTTGCTTTTTGGATAAATTCAATGTTATAACTCTGATAAATTTCCTCAAACTTTAAAAAGTCACCACTACGATCTTTCAGAAACTGCTTCATTGACCCCTCTTTAAAATTAATGTCTTTTTTTTCCAATTGCTGATAAAGCAAACCAAGGTAGATTTGGAAAGTTACAGGGTTACTAAACAGCATCTTCGCCGAATCGGCATCGACCCAGTATTTATCTCTCTGATTTGACCGTAATGATTGTGAAAAAAGATCAAAAGCTTGCAATGCCGGATATACATTTTCATTTACAAG
The DNA here is from genome assembly GCF_059491465.1 of Mucilaginibacter sp. Mucisp73. NCBI lineage: Bacteria > Pseudomonadati > Bacteroidota > Sphingobacteriia > Sphingobacteriales > Sphingobacteriaceae > Mucilaginibacter > Mucilaginibacter sp. Mucisp73. The sequence continues at coordinate 2,973,344 of NZ_CP168507.1, forward strand.
CTTTAAGGTGCCATTGCCTGCTTTATTAACCAGGTAGTTATGAAAAATATCCCCCGGATGCGAACCCTCATGAAACTCGTTGGCTATATACAAGGCATCGATGAAGATTATCCTGACGTGGGGCATGGCAGCAAACAATTGATCCATGCACGGGTCGTCAATCAAATTGGAAACATTGGGAAGTAATAGTGCCAGGTCTTTCTGAAATGACTCCCGCAGCAAATCTGTATAGGCGGCGTAATTATAGATCTCAACATCTATAGCTGTAAGTGATTTGTAAGTAACCGGGAATAATAACTGCAACTGCCTGGTACTATCCAGCTCCTTTTTAAACCGTGAAAAAAAGGCAGTGGAAAGTTCCTGCTTTGTTCGTTCCACTAAAAACTTTGCAAGACCGTCGGCAAGATTGGTAACATCAAGTGAGCCTATGGATTGTAGTAATCCGGATGGGCTGGGTATTGTCCCTCCGCTTGCACCGCCAGCTTCATAAATCCCGTTCAAATTAAAAAAAGGGTTTTTCTTGATAACAGTATCTACATTAGTGGTGTTCTTGAGATTAAAATAATAAGCAAACAGCGGCTTATTTTGCGGGCTGATCCTTATTTTCCCGTCTTTGTCGTAAAGGCTTTTCAAATATAACACATCATAAAAAACGCGCCTTTCGGGTTGTTGTGCAAACATTTTGCAAGACAGAAGCAAGAACAAAAAAAGGGGGGCGTATTTATATTTCATACAACATCATTAAAAAAATTCAATAAAAGTTCGGGTTTTAGCAGTGGAAGATCGAAGGATGCTGGCGGGTTTCCATCTTCGGTTATAATGAAGGTTGTTTTCTGCGTCATAGCCGCCAATTTTTCAATGATCGTAGCAAATGAATAACTAAAATTCATTTTTTGAATCATCAGCGCAATTATGCCCGATGTAATAGCCGTCGCAAAACTACTCCCGCTATCAGCTATCAATTCGTTATTCTGATCATATGATTTTATTTGCGAGCCATTGATCACCAGCGACAGGAACTCATTTATACAAGGATAGCCATTCTCCTTATCCGGAACCATGCCGACCCCGATTGTATTTTTCAAACAGGCCGGATAATATTTACTTGTATCTCCAAATACTATCGAATTTCCGATAGAACAAACAATTATTTTATTGTTAGCTACGGCATTGTTTATAGCCTCCTGAATTAAACTTAGAGTAGCCGCATTACTTATACCTGACGACCAACTTATTGACACTATATGAATATCAGTTTTTTTTGCACACCAATTAATCGCGTCAGCATATCTTTGGGCATCTCTCTCCGTGTTTTCAAATATTCTTTTTTCGGATATTTTACAGGCGAATAAATTACATCCCGGAGCCACACCGACATAGTTGCCGCTGGTATTCCGTAGCCCAACAAGGGAAGCACAAAATGTACCATGACCGGCGTTGTCTTTTATCTCAACATTATCGCCATAAACATAATACTTACTCTGATTATAAAACAGGTCTGTTATGCCTGGCGCAATACCGGTGTCAACCACAGCAACACCAACGCCTGTACCTGCATACCGGCCCCAAATCTCCGGCAGGTTCAAGTCAATCATCCATTGCTGATAATTGCTCCCGACGCCATCTATTTGTTCGGCCCCGCCGCTCCAATAATGACTATTAGCATCGTCACCCACTTTATACCAGGTATTGTTTCCATCAAGTTCCTCTCCCTGCACAGTACCCGTTACTTCTATCTCGTCACCCGGCTCTCTTACAGCACCGGTTTGATAGGTTGTATGAGCGCCTCCTACCCTGGTATTGAGCAGCTTGGTTACTTTAATACGCATTAGCCTACTGGTTTTACGGTTACGGTGGTATTCTTAGTTGGTGTGGTTGCTTCTTCTTCAGGCTTTTTGCCTGCCGCACGTAAACTTACAATTTTATTGATCAAATCGAACCAAAAGGGAGCGCCTAACATTAAAGCGATAGCTGTTAATAATAAACCCGTTATCTTGATTAAAAGGGACAAAAGGCTTTGGCAGAATGTTTTACCCTTCAAATCTGGAGTATTTTGTGCCGTCCAACCTACAGGAATACCAGAGCTTACCAGAAACGTACTAACTGTGCTGATTTGCTGGGCGACTTTTTTTCCGTTAGGTGCGTTTTTACTTGTATCGGCAGGTATGTTTTTAATAACCGTTACTTTGCTGGCTTCAAACTTTATCGTATCAGTTTTAGGATTATATCCTTTTTCGTTTACTTGTTTAACTACGGTTTGTAAATTATCGGCTGTATGTTTCAGTGCTTCCTGGTTACCCCAAAGCTTGTTCACAATATTTATGGTATCAACATTCAAGGAGGCACAGATTACCACCGAAATAATAAATACAATAAGCTGAGACGATCGTTTATAAACTCCCGAGGCCCTGTCCATGGCCGAATTATAAAATGTTTCGATCTGTTTTTGAAAACTCTGAAGATCGCCCTGGGCGCGTTCATAAAAATTAAGAAGAAGTTTCCTGATACCGGCAGAGATACCAACCTGTGCCGCTATTCCATCATCTGTTAAAACGTCCCTGATCTTATTCATATCAAGGATAATATTTTTATCGTCTTTAAACTGATCCATTAAAGCCGCGGCAAAATTGCCCGCTGGGATATATGATGGCAAACTGTTTAAATCCTTTTTTAAAGATGTAATGTTCGGATTGTTATAAAGCTTTTCAGCTATTTTTTTCCAGTCCTGGTCAAAAAGTAAACAGTCAATAGCATTTTTCAGATACTCTCCCCGCTTATTAAGCAGAGCGGATAGATACTCATGAATTGTGCTAACAGTTAGACTGAGCGAAAAATAGGTGAACGACAGCGTGAGCGCAAGATCGATAATTGGGGAATTAAACATAAGGTTGCGGGTTTAACAGACATAAAAATGTTTCCCAATTTACAAAGCAATCGGCCAAATATCAATCCGTTAAAATACGGTATTTTCATACGTAATTTTGCGCAAAAACCAGAGGTTCCCTCGTTTTAAACTTGTACCAGACAGGTGGTGTGAGGCTGGATAATTTATGCTTTTAATGACCGTTAGCCGGCTTGCTTGTGCAAGCCGGCTAACAGGTGGATATATATAATTGTTGGTAAGTGTTTGCACAATTCGGCTTCCCTATTTATCCAGTTCAGTTATGATCTTTTTAGGATTATCTACTTTATTCAAACAGCAACTGTATCGGCCGTTTTTTTTGTTCATGAGATAAGCTGATTTCGTTCACACAACAAACGCATTCAGGTTACATACGATAGGATATAATTTTACCCCTGCCGATCATAGATAGCCGCAAGTATAAAGGCACATGATGCGAGCCCTGTATCTTTCAGGGCATTGGTTATTTTACCTGCATCGAAATGACTGTCGATCAGCAGCGGGATATGGATCGTTAAAATAAACACCCATATCATACATCCTAATAAAAAACATCCCCATTGAGCATACAGATTAACATAGATACTAATTGCAGCGGCTATAAGTGCAACCGCCGTAAGATATACCCAAAATAGATGGAATGGGATCCAGCCGGGTACAAGCGTTGCCACAAAATCGGCATACATAAAATGCTGGATACCGAATATGAACGTTACTGTGGCATAAATGTATGCACTGATCCTGCTTAGTATTTGTTTCATTGTTGGTTAGGTTATGGTATATTAGGCTTAATTTTCGAATTGCTGATAAAATTAGTTCGCCCGCCAGGCTATTGCAATTCACAGCCTGTACAAGTTGGTACAAGCCTGTACAAATAATATTTGAACTGATTTACCGGCTATTTTTGACCAATGGATATGCCTGCACAAGCGTTGCTTATTACCGAACTGATAAAACAATACGAGGCCTTCACCGGCTGGGGCGACAGTAGTAACTGGAAGAACCAGGATTTTATAAACCTTAGCGAAAAGATAAGGGAGAAGACCGGCGCTTCTATTAGCCACGTTACGCTGAAGCGCATCTGGGGCAAAGTTAAATATGACAGCCTGCCCAATACCTATACCATGGATACGCTGGCTCAGTTTTTAGGTTATGAAAACTTCAGGGTATTCAGTATGCGGTTTGTTCCTGCTGATATATCGGTCAATCTCCCTCAACCGAAACCCCGGCCTGTAAAAAAACAGTTCAGATCAATGCGCTATGCTTTGGGCGCTTTAACGCTGATGGGTATTTTATTGGTTTTGATAATAGCTTCACGTACCGAACATTCGAAAACAACACCGGCTATCAACCCTAAGGATTATACTTTCAGCAGTAAAAAGGTGATCACATCAGGATTACCTAATTCAGTTGTGTTTGATTTTGATGCAAGTAAATCTCCATATGATTCGGTAGCTATTCAGCAATCATGGGACAGGCATTTACGGGTTAACGTTTCCAAAAACGACCGCCAGCATACGTCCATTTATTATTTCCCCGATTTCTATTACGCCAAGCTTATTGTCGGTGGAAAAATTGTAAAACAGCATGAATTGTTTATTGAATCGAACGGATGGCTACCCGTAGTTGAAAAGCAGCCTGTTCCCGTTTATTATGAAAAAATGGATGCCTTAGGCGATGGTAAGCTTTCCCTATCGCCCGAAAAGATCAAAGAGCGAAATATTGCCCTGCAGCCTGCCCCTCCTTTTGTGGTTTATACCAATGTAAGCGATTACGGCGAGATTTACAGCGATGATTTCACATTTGAAACATCCGTAAAAAACAACTATAACGAGGGCGCGGCTGCTTGCCGTCTAAGTACTGTTTATATACTGTGTAAAGGCACTGCTATCTGGATTCCACTAAGTACTAAAGGCTGTGTATCTGATCTCGACATGTATTTTGCAGGTTATGAGGCATCCGGTAAAAAACATGATCTATCAGCCTTTGGGGTAGATTTTGAAAAATATGTATCGCTTAAAATTGAATCACACAATGGAAAGGCACTGATTTTCATTGATAACAAACCTATTTACACAGTGAATAAAGGAATCAGTCGGGCTAAAATAATCGGGATTGTTTTCCGGTTCCAGGGTACAGGATCGGTAGATTATGTGCGGTTAAAAAATGGAAAGGTAAACTACGACGATGAGTTTTGAGGATCATTATTTACCACACGCGGGATAATTGATAACATTTCATTTTTTATGGCCGCCGGAATAACCAGCATAGGCTGAGAAATGATGTCATTTTTTCTATCGGGTGAAGGGCAGCTTGCGACTAAAACCAAACACCCCTTTTCAGCTTCAAAGGTCACTGTTATTTTTAATTGCTTCAGGCACTCAAGGTCCTGATAGGCTGTACGGGTACTGATATGAAAATGTGATTTCAGCAGGTCGATAGAAACCATATCCCTGGTTTGCAGCAGCACCAATACTCTGAGCAACCTGTCGGCTCTGTTCATAACGGATCACATTTTTATATACAAAGGTGCAACGCGCTATTGACAACAGTGTGTCAGCAGTAAAGATGCGTTTTAACCCGGTTGGTTTGATTCTGTTACCTAAGTTAATTATGTGATTGATAAACCATCAAAATAACACCCGATGAAAAAACTTTCTTTAAAACCAGTTTTAAAGGTAAGGTATTTTTTACCCCCTTGAAAAGTGCTTTACCATTGCCTAAAATTACCGGGTGGATCCAAAACTGGTACTCATCAACCAAATTCGCGGTCACCAGTTTTTTAACCACACTGATGCTTCCGTAAGTAAGGATGTCACGGCCATGCTGCTTTTTTAAATGCTCAACAGCTTTCTTCAGATTTCCTTTGAGCAGTAATGAATTGTTCCACCACACGGAGGTCATTGTTGAGGACATAACCACTTTTAGGTAGTTGTTCATCATATCTGCATAAGCAATATCCGTACGCGGAAAGTTCATGCACTTGGCCTGAAAAGGCCAATAGGCAGCCATAGCCTGATAGGTGTTTTTACCCAATAAAATAGTATCGGCCCGGCTAAGCAATTCTGTTGTTGTCTCGGCTATTTCATCCGTCCAGTATTGATAGTGCCAATCAAGGCCCTCATCCTCCGCCGCTACAAAACCATCCAGCGTAATGTTTAAGGATACAATTAGTTTGCGCATGGTGATAAACAAGCAAACCGGGTTTATTGATAAACCCGGAATTTATAATTAAACTAAAAACATTAAGCCAGTTCGGTATTTCCGGCAAGTTTGGTATTGGTTAAGCCCAGCTCTTTTACCTGCTCATACCTTTTCCATAAATAGTAGGTAAGGAACATAACAAGCAGCATAACTACCGGCGGAATGAGCATAGCTGCCCCGGCTCCAACAGCAAGCCATGATAAAAATGCACCGATAAAGCTGATGGTGAAGCCTGAATAAGCCCATTCTTTAATAACCTGATACCTGGTTTGAGCTATGGCCAGTACACCTGCTATTTTTGCCGCCCCCATAATAACCATGAGGTAAAAAGGGTAACCAAGTTTAGCTAATGAATCTTTGCCTGCCTGCTGCATTGTGATCCCTCCGTATGCATCGCCAAGCATAGCTAATAAAAAAAGGACGGTAAAGATCCAATAAAGGGTTTTAATTGTTTTTGGTTTCATGATGATATTTGTTTTGTGTGATTTACATATTTGTTAACGATACAAAGTTATCTCGGGCGATAAAGTTGTGTAGCACGTAAAAAGGACTTGTTAAGGGGTTGTTTGCGACTTTAGTGTTCGCTATCTTTATCCCAGATAACCAGTTATACAATAATAAAATGAAACATGTTGCCATCCTGATACCCAACGAAGCAGTTTTAGCCAGCATCGTTGACGCCCGAACCATTTTTACAGGCGCCAACGATTTTTTACAATCCATGGGGAGGCAACCTGTTTTTGACGTACAGATGGTTGGGCTTTCTAAAGAAGTTAAGGTGCATGGCGGCATGTTTTCGGTTCATACGGATATTTTGTTAAGCGATCTGCAAAAAAGCGATATGGTGATCATCCCTGCCATAAGCGGCGATCTTCAAAATGCGGTAAACGTAAACCGGGATTTTGTACCGTGGATCATCAACCAATATAACAACGGCGCCGAAATAGCAAGTCTTTGTATCGGCTCATTCATATTGGCCTCTACAGGGTTATTGAACGGTAAAGAGTGTTCCAGCCATTGGATTACAGCTGATGCCTTCAGAAATATGTTCCCGGAAGTGAAGCTGGTTGACGGGCGTATTGTTACCGAACAGCAGGGTTTATATTCAAGCGGCGGCGCTACCTCTTACTGGAGTTTATTACTGTTATTGATTGAAAAATATGCTGGTCGGGATATAGCCATCATGGCCGCCAAGATCTATGCTTTAGAGATCGACCGGAAAAGTCAGTCCCCATTTGCTATGTTCACCGGGCAAAAAAAACATGAAGACAATCCTATAAAGCAAGCCCAGGAATACATAGAGAATAACGTTACCGAAAAAATCTCAGTTGAAGACCTGTCATCAATGTATGCTATTGGCCGCAGGCATTTTGAACGCCGGTTTAAAAAAGCCACCAACAATACCCCGGTCGAATATATACAGCGCGTAAAAATTGAAGCAGCCAAAAAACAATTGGAAAGTACCCCCAAAAACATCAATGAGGTAATGTATGATGTTGGGTATACCGATGCCAAAGCATTTCGTACAGTTTTTAAAAAGATCACCGGGCTCTCGCCAATTGATTACCGTAATAAATATAACAAAGAAGCGGCTGTAGCATAGGTATGTCCATCAGAATTTTGAATTTCTGCTAACCCTCGGTCACCTATACTCCAGGTTTGTTATTATCGAAAATATCTATTGATTATCAACCGGAACCTGCTGTATTGCAGTAAGTACTGGCCAATCCGGCTTCTACCTCAAAAACATTACATTCTGTCAATAAAATTAATCCTAACAAATAGCCAAATATTCCGTTTAAAAATTACATTTTTGCCCCAAAATTTTTAAGGATGCAGAGTTATCAGGAATTTCTTGACTTAAGTGTAGGCTTTCCACAGGATGGTTTTGAGATCATCGACGATGAACTATACTTTCAGGACCTAAATTTGATGGAGATGATTGAAACGTACGGTACTCCCTTACGCTTTACTTATCTGCCTATGATATCCAAAAAGATCCAGCAAGCTAAACTGCTGTTTCAACAGGCCATCATCAAAAACAACTATCGCGGCAGTTATAAATACTGCTATTGTACCAAGAGCTCGCATTTCAAGCACATTGTTGAAGAAGCCCTGAAAAACGAGATCCACCTGGAAACATCATCGGCCTTTGATATGCCGATGATTGATGCACTGGAGAAAAAAGGTACTGTAACAAAGGATATAACCGTAATATGCAACGGCTTTAAAACCTTCCAGTACAAAACATATATTATTGATATGCTGCATGATGGCTTTAAAAACATCATTCCGGTATTGGATAATAAAGAAGAATTTAACCTTTACGACGACGAAATTGAGATGGACACCCCTTGCAATCTGGGCATCCGGATCGCAGCTGAAGAACAGCCTGATTCTCAGTTTTATACTTCACGTTTGGGTGTGCGTATGGAAGATGTTATTGATTTTTATCATAACAAAATTGAGGATAACCCTAACTTCCAGGTTAAGCTATTACATTTCTTCATTAACTCGGGTATTTCCGATACACCATACTACTGGAACGAGCTTGAAAAATATGTAACTCTTTACTGCAAATTCAAAAAAGTAAACCCGCATCTGGATACGCTTGATATTGGTGGTGGTATGCCATTTAAAGATTCACTGGTTTTCGATTTTGATTATGAATACATGATCAACGAAATAGTAAGCCGGATCAAAGAGATATGTGCTGAGCATGACACCATGGAACCGGATATCATTACAGAATTCGGCAAGTATACTGTAGCCGAAGCTTCTGGTATCCTGTACAAGGTATTAGGCCGTAAACAACAAAATGACCGCGAACGCTGGCTGATGCTTGATGGCTCGTTCATTACCAATCTGCCTGACGTCTGGGCGCTGAACCAAAAGTACATCCTGTTGCCGGTTAACAATTGGGATTCGGAATACGAACGTGTAAACCTTGGGGGTATCACCTGCGACGGGCAGGATTATTACAACCAGGAAGCGCATATGAACAGCGTATTTATGCCTAAAACCCGTAAGGTGCAATATTTAGGCTTCTTTAATACCGGCGCCTACCAGGAAGTATTAAGTGGCTACGGCGGTATCCACCACTGCCTACTGCCATCACCCAAGCATGTGATCATTCGCCGTAACAGGGACGAAACGTTTAACTTTGAGGTGTTTGGAGAAGAGCAAAACAGCAAGCAAGTATTGAAAATTCTGGGTTATACCACGTAATTGTAAATCTAATCATAACAGCATAAAAAAGGTGGCCATTTCGGTCACCTTTTTTGCTTAACGGCCTATGGTGCCATCTCCGACACCTGCTCCTTCAACATTTGGATCCGGAAGATCAGCCAGGCTCCCATCCTCATGTAAAACTTTAAAGTGTTTTCTTTGAGGACCTTTTGTTTCAAGACAGGGGTTGTTTCGGGCAGCATAGTTATAGCTGTCTTTAATGTTACTTTCCCTGGTCTCCTTAATATTACCCTGCCGGGAAGCAGGATAGTCATTTTTATAATCATTCATGATTATACCCTCCTTTTACTAAATTCCTTCAGTTCCTGGTTCATGACCAACCATCCTGCCGGTGGTGCGTCCTTGCGGGCGGCTCTCAAAATCAGTTTTAGCGGGGCCTACCGATGGAAATTCCTTTTTATTCGGCGGTGTTACATCTGTTTGTTCGCTAAATGAGGTGTCGGCGCTTCTGTTGGGCTGGTCAATCTCCGATTGACTATGGGTACCCACCTGTTCGTCTTCGGGTTTTTCTACTTCAGGCTGTTCATCATAGTCTACTATATCGTCTACCTCATCCAGATCATCATCATCGTTTTCAAGATCACGGTTTGGATAGGCTTCATCACCATTCACAGAAAATGAGTTGGTGTTGTTTTCAAAATCATTACGATCATTATCCTGGTTTCCCCAGTTTTCATTATTGGTATTCATAGGTTTTAATTTTAGTTGTTATTTAATAAACCTACGAAACAATTGTATTGTTTTATTTTTTATCCTTTTAAGAAATTAAATATCGTAAATTAAAACTATTATAGTTGTAATTATTAGGAAGCTTCAAAATAGTTTATAAATGTTATGCAGCATGGCATAATTGCGCCTTCGCGAGCCGAACCGGATTATAGAGCTTGATTCGGACTAATCTCGAACGATACGGCAGTTTATCCGCCAGTATATTAAAAACGCTTTTTAAAATTAAAAAGTATGCTGAGGGCAAGTTACTTTATATCTATTATTAAGCAGGATGCCTAACACAATTTCATGCGAACCATGACTCACCGTATTTAGGGCAGATGTTGTAAAATCATATGAGTAGCCAACATTAATAAGCGAACTCAGGTTAAATCCAACCAATGCGGCATATGAATCATTGCGGCGGTATGAACCACCAATCCAGAACCTGTCTTTAAATGACATTTTCATGTTCACATCAAAAGTTACCGGAACCGGTGCTATAAATTTCAACAAGGCTGAAGGCATAAGCGTAATATCATCAGATACAAAAAGCTTAACGCCGCCGGTCACAAAATAATGGGGTACCGTTTTGTTTTGTACAGCAGTTGTTGACGTAGTTACATATAAATTTTGCGGAAGGATTTGCTGTACAGACGCGCCAAAAAAATAATTGGAAGAATAAGCCCATACGCCTACTCCCAAATCAGGTTTCCACTGCGCCCCCGCGATGCTATTAATGGTTGGGTCATTTTGATCAACATAGGTAAGTTTACTTTTATCTATAATATTATGACTTACCCCGGCAGACACCCCTACCGCTAAATTCAATGTTTCGGTAAGGCCGAGGTGATAAGCGTAAGTAGCGTCAATATTGGTTTGTGTTATCGGGCCTGTTTTATCAGACACCACCATTAAGCCCACGCCATGATGCGGCTCCGCAGCCATGTAATTTTGTGTATATGACCTGCTTGATGGGTTTAAACCTCCACCCGCAGGAAATGCAGTAGCATCGCCCTGTAAAAACCGGTTACCTATAGGCGCGTTTACTGAAAAATAGGATGTTACCGGCGCGCCTTCAAGCCCTGTCCATTGGCTGCGATAACCCAGTTTTACATCGGTATAGTTTTCAATACCGCTTAACGCAGGGTTCAAAAGGTAATTATTGAATACGTATTGAGTGTACTGCGGCCGTTGCTGTGCTTTTGCTAATTGAATTGTTACGGCAATAATAAGTAGAGTATATAAAATTCGCTTCATTTTATCTGATAATGGTCACATTACCTGCAATAACCTCCCGGCCATTTTTCGGATCAATAATATAATAATAAGTCCCGGGAGGCAAATATGAGCCTTTGTATTTCCCATCCCAGGGTACACTATAACCAATTGACGAATATACCTTTTCTCCGAATCGGTTGTATACGTCAACCTTATTATTTGGATAACTTTCTAAATATTTAACATTCCAAACGTCATTTACCCCATCTCCATTAGGCGTAAACACATTGGGAACGACTAAAAACTTTAAAACCTTTACCGATACGCTGGCCATAGCCTGGCATCCATGTGCCGATGTAACCACTACCTGATAGGTAATATCCTGCGACGGACTTGCAACAGGATTAGCCACATCATCATGATCAAGGCCTGTTGCTGGTGTCCATTTATAACTTAAGTTATTATCGTTTACTATGGGTTTTAAAACACGCTTTGTGCCTTCAAGCATAGTAAAATCCGGCCCCAACGTTACAACAGGCGATGCATCTACCTTAACCTGCTGCATAACTGTATCAGCGCACGCGTCCCGGGTGGTATAAATGTACATGATATCAAATTCGCCGACGCCCGAAACAGCAGGGTTAAACACACCATCTGTACTAATCCCTGTTCCTGAAAACACACCGGAGCCAACAGGTCCCTGAGGTTTTGGCAACAATTTTTTGGGCTCCGATTCGATACAAAAAACCGGCGCCTGATCAAAGATGACCACAGGCGATGCTTTTAAATTAACCGGGATTTCTGCGACATCAGAGCATGATGTACCCGAATATGCAATTACTCGCAAGGTAACCTGCCGCGATCCTGATGTGAACAAAGGATATTTATGCCTGAGTTGCCTTCCATATGCCGGATGGTCATAAACTACCGTAGTTGATGGGTCGTTGATGTCATAAGTAACCTCCAGCCGGGTAATCTCGCCGAAATTAACCGAGGATTGGTTTTCAAAAAATACTTCCTGAGCGCTGCACAACCCTGCCGGGTCCTTAATAATTACTTTAGCTTTTGGCTTACTACCGTTAATTGTTAATGACTTTGAAGCCGATGTAAAAGAGCATCCATTTTTTGAAGTAACCTTAAGTGTAACCTGATAGTTGCCGGCTAAAAACTTGTGCTTCGGGTTTTTCTCGTGGGAAATATTCGGGTTAGCTGGTGCTGCATTAGGGTCACCAAAATTCCATTCGTAGGTAAAGTCAGCTTCTGTGGCATCAGCAATTGTGCTTCGATCAGTAAACTGAACAAAGTCATCTTCACAGGCATCGGGCAATAAAAAATCCACTACCGGCACAGGATAAACTTTAACAGGCAGCGGGGCTATATTACTTGTACAACCATTATCATTTGTGACGGTTAGCTTAACTAAATAATCTCCCGGTTCACTAAATGTATGGTTAAATGGGTTCTTGCTTTTAAGAATTTCAACCGGTGTGCCATCACCAAAGTCCCATTGCCAGCTAATGATACTTCCTTCGGCAGATGTGGACTTATCCGTAAATGTAACATCCTGACCTGTACAGCTTGGCGACGAATAGTTAAAAGATGCAAGAGGTGGTTTTGATATATGGATCTTTATTGGATCAGATGCAGCGCCGCATCCATTTTCATTGGTAACAAAAAGTTTAACCAGGTAATAACCGGGTTGGGCATATTTGTGTACAGGGTTTTGTACAACATCAGTTAACCCATCGCCAAAGTCCCATCGCCATGTTTTAATTTGCCGTGTACCTGAGGTTGACTGGTCGGTGAATTGAACATCGCTGCCAAAACAGGTATTTGCAAAATTGAACTTTACAACCGGTGGCAATGATATATTAAAATCAAACTCTATATCTTCGTTCGATCCGCATTCATCTGCAATAGGGTTAAATACAGTCGCCACTACACTATAATCACCGTCGATATAGGTTTTATCTCCCGGACATTCATAAGTATAAAGCACCTTCGAATCCTTTATGACAGAACCGGTTGGTATTGGGTTGTCTACAACAACAGCAGCACTGCCATCCTTAAAATCCCAGCTTATTTTATTGGTTTGAAATGGCAGCGTAAGCTGCAGTTTATAACGAGTATCAGTACAGCCATTGGCCTGTACCGTCTTGTCCGCAGGATTTAATAATACAATAAACTCATTCAGGTTTTTAAGGTTGGTGCCCGCAGCATAACCATATGATTCCGTTTTGCCAAACCCATAAGCAATTGCGTTGAACCCGTCGGATGCTTTGATATTATGTACACCCGCGTTTGCGCTGATTTGTGCATACGAATAAATACTGTTCGGCACAGGAGAAAACTGGGTATAAGGTTCTCCATCGAGCGAAAACGTTGGCACCACAGCTGTTTTAATAATAACATTAATAAAATTATTCAGGATCCTATAGTTTCCGGTTGAGTTTAGCGTAACGTGATCGAGTGTTTGTTCAATCGGGGTCAGATAGATCATTTCAGGATCACCTGTATCACCTTGAATAAACTGGCAATTTAAACCTTCACCCTGGGTTACCGCATATTGCACTACCTGGATTGGTTTATCGGCAGCGATAACGTTAGTTGTGGTTGATGTAAACTCGTAATACAAACCATTGTTTAGCCCTCCCGTTGGCGCGGCACCGTTTACGGTAACCTTTGTATCGGGCGAACTAAGCACTATTCTTAAGATATCATAATAGCGCCCTTTTAAAGGTGCGGTTACATAGTTCTTACCCCAAACTGCTAAAGGATAAACTTGCTGAAAGAGGTTATCTGATGATCCCTTATCGCCCTGACACCCTATGCTTATTTTTGAGCTGCCCGAAAAAACAGCGATTTTTTTACAGGCCCCGGCTGCGCTCACAATTGAGCGAATGCGGCTGCCGGTAAGGTCAGTAGCTGATAATCCCTGGTATACTTCGCCTTTTTTTAAATTTACGGTAAATGGTTGGTTTGCAGGAATCCCGTTTAGCAATGGTTGCGAGGGTGTTATTTCCACCGTGGTATTATCTTCTGTAGCTATTACCGCTAAGGTTGAATATGAGGGTACGCCTTCAGTATTTTTCGTACCATTGTTTGAGTTTGATATTTGTTTATAGTTAATGGAGAGATAATCTTTACCGAGCGTATTGACGGGCAGCAGAAGCGTTGCGCCGGATACGTTCTCTGCAAAAATATGCGCGTAAACTGCAATAGGTTTTAACGACGTGATATGAATCCCCTTTAAAAACTGCCCCTGGTTTCCTACAAAGGCTTCGGGGGGAATAGCTACCGTTAATATATCCTTTGCCTTAACCTGGTAGGTACTTGAAAAGCTACCATCTGTAACTTCAACTGTTACGGTGGTATTTACGTCGGCAGTTATGTACAGGTCCATCTGACTACCCCTGCCCAACGCGGTAGGACTGCCCGCTGCACCATCAACGTGATCAATATATGCAGTATAAAACTCCGTACCCTGGTTTGAACCTTGCGCGTTAGTGCAAATAGCAATGCATATGAAAATAAAAGAGAGGCTTAACGACCGCAAAAAAATTATCTTGCTCAAAGGTGTACAGTTGGATTTGGTTTTGTAGCATTAAACTAACCCTTTAAAAATACAAAAACCTTTAATTTATACGGTATGATTATATAAAATAACCAGCCGTTTAATTGCCGGGGCAATTTCATAATTAGCTACGTTTAATTTATAACTAAGCTCAGTCGCTTTTCCGCAGATCATAAACTTCAAGAGCATTTTAAATGATGTATTTGAGATCGTGATGCTATCATGGTATAGTAATGGTTTTGTGGATCCCCGCGATAACAGTGTCAGAAAAAATATGGCTATTTAAAAACCCGGTCAGCGGGTTCAGGTGGTAATAAAAAAACACGTGCTAAAACAGGACACACGCAAATAACAGGGGTTAACACGACTTAACACATTTTAAAAACAACATATTCAACCACCTAATAATCAATTATTTATATTTTTACAGGGTTAACACTAAACTAATTTTTGAGTAATCATGCACATCCGAATGTTTTGCGCCTGTTATTAGTAAAAACATGCTGACAAGACCGGGTACATTTAAACCACATCAGGCCATAAAACAAGTATAATTTGATGTTAATTACTAACCCGATACCATTTCGTTAGTTATATGAATAACAAGGCCTTGTCATAAAAATATTAAAATGCATTGCCCGGCATGCTAAAAAAACTTATCCGGGTTAGGCACCAGGTTCAGGAACTTTTCAAAATTTTCTTCGTAATGCGACTGATCAAGTTTATAGTAAAATGCACCTTTTTTTGATGAGAGCTTATCTTTTTCAGGAAGCTTTACAAGTAAACCTGTTGAAAGCAGCTTACGGCTAAAGTTCCTGTCATCAAACTTGGTTTGATAAACTCCTTCATAAAGGGCCTGTAATTGCGGAATGGTGAACTTTTCCGGAAGCAATTGAAATAAAATCGGGTGAAGCGCGGCTTTATAACGCAGTTGTCTTTTAGCGAGGCGCACCATTTCATTATGGTCAAAGATCAGATCGGGCATCTCATCCAGTAAAAACCATTCGGGGTGATATTCTTCACTTAGTTGGGCCTCATATTTATGGATGTCGATAAGCGCGAAATAAGCAACGGAAAGGGTCCTTTCTACCGGGTCGCGTTCCGGTTTACCGAATACCTGGAACTGTTCCATGTATACATTCCTAAGCCCGGTGCGCAGTTCAAGCACACGGTTTGCAGCATCTTCGGGTGATTCGGTTGGCTTTATAAAACCACCTATCAGACTCCACTTGTGTTTTTCCGGCTCAAGGCCACGTTGAACAAGCAATAATTTAATATTTGCCCCGTCGAATCCGAATATGATACAATCTGTTGCAACTAAAATGCGCGTTTCGCCGCTGTACTTATGCATAACTTAGGTTAAGTTTATATGCAATTGTAAAAATAATTTAGCAATTATTTAGTGTTGATCGGACAACTATTTTATATGCTGGCAATTTATCGGCAAAATTTAAAACGATTTATCAAATCCGGATAAAAAACAAGGCAAAACCGTGATACTGCATATCCATATCCCAAGAAAGATCAGCTTACCCTCTTTCCTTGCAACAATAAATCCATAGCGTCATCAAATGATCCAGCCCTGATCACCTCACCCGAGTTTACAAAAAAGATCTCATCAGCATTTTCAATCGTATTTAAACGATGTGCTATGATTACCCTTGTAGTAGTTTTTGGCAGGTTATCCAAAATGTCGCTCAGCAATTTTTCGGTAATGGTATCAATGTTGGCTGTTGCCTCATCCAGTATCAAAATCTCCGGGTTGCGTAAAACAGCCCGCATAAAGGCAATAAGCTGCTTCTGGCCCAAGCTAATGCTGTCGCCGCCTGATAGAACTTTGGTGTCCAACCCTTCTTCAAAAATTGCCAGCAGGCTGCCCAGGTTGGCATCCCTGATCACCTGTTCCATTTCTTCGTTGGTATGATCTTGAAAAAGCTCGTTGCCATAAAGGATATTATCTCTTACCGTGCCTGTAAACAGGAACGGCTCCTGTAAAATAAAGCCTATTTTTCGGCTGCGTTCCTCGGCCGTAAAACTCCTGATATCTTTCCCGCCAAGTAACACCAACCCTTTAGTAGGGTCATACAAACGTGCTATTAATGAAGCCGTTGTTGTTTTGCCGCCACCTGTGGGGCCAACCAAGGCATAGGTTTTGCCACACTCTAATTTAAAGCAGATATTATGGAGGATCTCCCGGCTTTCATCATAACTAAAGTGCACATGTCTGAACTCTAATAAAGCAGCATCTGGTTCGTTAATGCCTGCCTGCAGCACGGGTAAATCGGTTTCAAGGGATAAGATCTGCGAGATCCTGTCCCAGCCCGCCATCGCCAGCTGAAAGTTTGTCCATAAGGCAGCTAATTGCCTTAAGGGGTTATAAAAATTGGTAGCATATGATAAGTAGCTCACCAGCAATCCTATAGAGAACATACCTTTACTGATCAGGTAGATACCAAAGCATAGTACGGTAAGCTGGGCCATACTGGCAAGTAAACCATATACCGGCACAAAGACATTGTTAGCCAGGCCCGATCCAATGGCTGTTTTATAGTTTTGATTGTTAGCTATGTCAAAACGCTTCCTGAAATAATCGCGCCGGTTAAAAGCGATGATCACTTTAAAATTATTAATACTCTCCTGGATCTCACCGCTCAATGCACCGGTACTTTTCAAATTTGCTGCATTTTTCCTTTTTATCCATGGTGATAATACCAGCGTTAAAAACAGGATGACCAAGGCCGGAGATAAAGCAGCTGCTCCCAGCTCAATATTGATAGCCAGCAAAAAAATACCGGCACCAATCATAATAGAGATATTGCCGATAAACTGCATCAATGACTGGGAGAAGAATTGATTAAGCTTATCGGTATCGTTGTTAACCCTCGATATCAGGTCGCCGGCCTTGTTCTGATTAAAAAAGGCTACCGGCAACTGCTGTAACTTATTAAAGATAGAATTGCGTAGTGTAAATAACATCCTTTGCCCTACCCCTCCCATCAGCGTGGTTTGCTTATAGCTGGTAAATAAAGCTACCAGGTACATACAAAATAAAATAGCCGCATTATGTAAAACTCCGCTAAAATCCTTGTGCTGCACATATTTGTCAATAGTATGACCAATAATGAGCGGCCCGAGCAGGTTAAGTGTAGAGTTAACAAGGATGGCAAAAAAAGCAATGATGAGTGTACGCTTTTCATGGGCTATCAGCTGGAGCAGCTTTTTTAATCCGGCCAGCGTAGAAGTTTTTGGCTGATTTTTACCTAATTGGTTAAGATCGTAGTTCATTGTAATCAATATTTTTTCAGTCGTTAACTTTATGTTTAATGGTTAACACCCTGTTCGTAATTGCTGGTACTTTGCTGTGAATTAAAGATCTGTACATAATCCGGACTGGTTTTCATCAACTCATCATGCACACCACTGGCCACTATTTCGCCCTGCATCAATAGTATGATTTGGTCATAGTGTTCAACAGACGCAATTTTCTGGGTTACGGATATCAGAGTTAAACCCGGATAATTTTTTTGGATATTAGCCAGGATCTTCCTTTCTGTGTTGTTATCAACCCTTGCCGTAAAATCATCAAGCAGCAAAACCTTTGGATTAACTGCAAGTGCCCGGGCCAGCATAATGCGTTGCTTTTGTCCGCCCGAAAGACTTGAGCCCCGTTCAGAAACAATGGTGCTCAATTTATCGGGCAGGTTATCGATAAACGTACTTAACTCGGCCGTTTCAATAGCTTTTTGAAGCGATTCATCAGTTACCGTATCGCTGAAAGCTATATTTTCACGGATGCTCATGTTAAAGATGATACTGTCCTGAAAAACAAAGCCAACCTGCCGGTGAAAGGTTTCGCTGTCATATTCGGCAAGGTCTTTACCATCAAACAACACTTCTCCCTCAGTGGCGTTAATCAAACCTGTAAGCAGGTACAACAATTGTGTTTTACCGGCAGATGTAGGCCCGATGATGGCGATTTTTGAACCCGCCTTTACTTTAAATGAGACGTTTTTCAGCGCCGATTTTTGGCCGTAGCTTATTGTAACGTTCCTCAGTTCCACATCGCCGCGCAAAGGATCCTTCAACGGGCCACCGTCGGTAACATCCGGCGCATTCAAAACCATGCTGATCCTCGTAAATGAAGCCGTAGCCTGGGCTATCAGGTTGCTCATGAAACCTAAAATGAATATCGGGAATATCAATAACGACAGGTAGCTGTTGAAAGCCGCGAAACTACCCAGGGTCATGCTGCCGCTGATTACGAAATGCCCGCCCATTACCAAAATAGTAAATGCTGCCATGTTAGCGGTAAACGTTACAATGGGAATGAGCCCGGCAAAAAAACCAAGGATCTTTAAACCGTAATCCTTTGCTTCGGTATTGGCAGCGAGGAATTTATTGTATTCCAACTGCTGCGAGTTGATCACCCTGATGAGTGCTGCGCCGAGTATGCTCTCGTTAATTACCTTATTAAGCTGGTCGATAACGCCGCGGCTTTTCATAAACAACGCGCGCACGTTTTTCAAAACGTAAAAAAAAGTACCGCCAATGATGGGAATAATAGTGATCACAACCAACGCAAGTTTCCAGTTAATGGTAAGCAGCATAACACTGCAGCCAATAATAATAAACAGCGACGATACAATAGAAACCAAAGCCTGCGATACGAATAGTTTGATCGAATCGATATCCGAAGTTAGATTGGTTAACAGTTTTGAAGGGTTTGCCTGTTCGATAAAAGCATGGGTTTGGCGGGATATTTTATCAGCCAGTTGCTGCCTGAGATCACGCGCTACTTTTTCAGATGCATATATTTGAACAATTGCCTGTAAGCCTGCAAACAAAAACACCACAATTGTCGCCGTCAGAAATTTGGCCATAACCTCGTTTATCACAAAGTGATGATTGGAGTAAGCATCAATACCGTTAGCTATAATTTTAGGCAGCCAAAGGTTCATGGCGTTGCCCAGTAAAGCAAATAACAGTAACAGCGCCACAAGCCCTTTATATGGTTTCAGCAAACTAAATACGCCGGGAGGTTTATTGTTTGTTTTTTTTGTAGGATCAGGTTGCATAGTGATCTTGATTTATAATTCTCTTTTGCGGGTATCAAATCGCGCTTTTATTATAGTTGACGACTGAACCTGCAAAACATTTTTATTTCAATCTAAAATTATCGAAATAAATCAGAACGGAACGGTAAGCCATTCTCATTTTCCATATATTTCTATTTCGATATAGTTTGACAAATATATTTCTATTTGGGAATAATTAAAACATTTTAGAAATAAATTTTTAATTTTACACCCAAACAGGAATAAAATGAAACCAATAGTGCAATTAGTTAACGAATGGGCTGCTTTTGAAGAAGTAAGTGAACAACCTACTGTAGAAGCATTTTGTAGATACTACCTGCAAAAGCAACGCCCAAAGCCTAAACAAGCCGGCAAAAAAGGTGAGCGCATCATGAACGGAGCTTACCTGCTTAAAACCCTCGGCCGCATCCTGAGCGCTTATTCGCTTTATTTCCGGTCGGCAGTTAACCACATCGGCATCCCTCCTGCCGAAAGTTTCTATTACCTAAATGGTTTACTTCACCTTGGGGAGGTAAGAAAAAGCGACCTGATAAACTATATGTTTGCCGAAACAACAACCGGCATGGAAGTCATTAACCGGCTCATCCGGGAAAACAAGATAGATGAACGAACCTCCCCCGATGACAAACGGGCTAAGCTGATCAAAATAACCGAGAAGGGTATTGCAGCTCTTGACGAATATTATAAGATCTCTGGAAAAGTGGTTGAAATGACCTTCAAAGGTATTGACGATGATATCTTAACCGACTGTTACGAAATGCTCAAATATTGTGAGCAGCGGAACTCCGCTGTTGCCATCGAACTAAAAAATAAACCTTTTGACCAGATGTATGAGCTTGCAATGGCCGATAAAGTTTAACTTCAATACCAGGTAATAACAATTAACCGATGAGCGCTGCATTCAACCCCGAAACACCCTATGTTTTAGAAGATGAGAGGGTACTATTACGCCCTTTACAGGAAACTGATCTTCACTACCTGCTCCCTTTCGCCATCAACGAACCCGATACCTGGAATTATTCGCTCACAAGTGCCGCCGGTGAGGATGGCATGCGAGCTTATATCAAAGCAGCTGCTAATGGGCGCACGACAGGTAGGGAATATCCTTTTATAATTTTTGATAAAGCAAGCGGCGGATATGCAGGCAGTACCCGTTTCTATGATATTCAGCCTGCCTATCAAACCTTACAGTTAGGCTATACCTGGTATGGCGAAAAATTCAGGGGCACAGGGCTCAACAAACATTGTAAGTTTTTGCTGCTTCAATTTGCTTTTGACCAACTGGGAATAGAACGCGTGGAGTTCAGGGCCGATGCCCGAAACGAGCGAAGCATAGCTGCCATGAAAAGCATTGGTTGTACAGTTGAAGGCGTTTTGCGAAATCATACGCCTCTCGCCGATGGCAGCCGCCGCGACTCGATAGTGTTGAGTATTTTAAAAGACGAATGGGAAAATAAACTAAGAGACAGCTTGAAAAGCCGCCTTTAAACTCAATGTCAGCTAAAAGTAAAGATGGCATAATACTTGGACATTCAATGGCCGGGCGTGGTAACAACCCCGGCTTTTTTGTATCTATACCATAAAAAAAACAGCTGTGGACAATATCCTCAATATCTCTGATTTAAGTAAAACATACCAAAGTGCCGGTCGTACGCTCACCGTGCTCGATCAAATAAATTTTTCCGTTGCGGCAGGTTCAACCAATGCTATAGTTGGGCCATCAGGCAGCGGAAAAACCACCCTGCTTGGCCTTTGTGCCGGGCTTGACCGCTCAACTTCAGGCACTGTTGAGCTTAATGGTATTAACCTTAATAAACTTACTGAAGATCAGCGTGCACAAGTGCGGAATCAGCATGTAGGTTTCATATTCCAGAATTTCCAGTTGCTACCTACACTTACTGCGCTCGAAAACGTCATGGTGCCACTTGAACTTAGAGGCGAAAAAAACATCAAAGCAAGGGCTTTGGATCTTTTAGATAAAGTGGGCTTATCAGAGCGCGGACATCATTACCCGCTCCAGCTTTCGGGTGGTGAACAGCAACGTGTATCATTGGCTCGTGCTTTTTCAAATGCCCCCCGGATCCTCTTTGCCGACGAGCCTACGGGAAACCTCGATGCAGAAACCAGTGACAAGGTGATCAAACTCATTTTCGACCTGAATAAGGAAGCGGGTACTACACTTGTAGTGGTGACCCATGATCTTGAGTTGGCAGCCAAAACCCAGCGCATCATCAGGATCAAAGGCGGCAAACTGATTGCCGACGAAAAAACCATTAACGGATAAGCTAATGGATAATACTGCTATTGATTTCAAAAGAAAAATAAATATCCCCTGGCTGTTTCGGATGGCCTGGCGCGATAGCCGGCGCAACCGGTCAAGGCTGTTCCTTTTTATATCGGCCATCGTATTTGGGATTGCTGCACTGGTGGCTATTTATTCGTTCAAATACAATGTACAAAATGATGTGAACGATCAGGCAGCCACGCTCATAGGTGCAGATCTCGCCATATCCGGAAACAAACCTGTTGATGATAAATTGAAGCATATGCTCGATTCATTAGGCGACGAGCGCTCACAGGAACGAAGCTTTGCGTCCATGCTTTATTTTCCGCGAACAAAAGGCACCCGGTTGGTACAGATCAGGGCATTGCAGGGAGGTTTCCCCTACTACGGCACTTTAGAAACCACACCCGAGGTGGCCGGACTTACCTTCAAGAAAGGCAGAATGGCGTTGGTTGATAAAACCCTGATGCTACAGTTTAATGCTAAAGTCGGTGATTCGGTAAAGGTGGGAAACCTCAATTTCCTGATTGCCGGGATCCTCAATAAAGCACCGGGCCAAAGCGGTGTAATGGCGGGTATTGCCCCGGTAGTTTATATCCCCATGCAGTACCTGGAGCAAACCGGGCTTGTAAAAATTGGCAGCCGGGTTAATTATAGTTTTTATTATAAGTTTAATTCGTCGGTTAATGTAGATAAGATCGGGAAAAAGATCGATCCTATGCTTGACAAGGCAGGGATGCGCTTTGAAACCATCGAAACAAAAAAAGACAATACGGGGCGAGCCTTCGGTGACTTAAGCCGCTTTTTATCCTTAGTTGGTTTTGTTGCCCTATTATTAGGTTGCGTTGGTGTAGCCAGTGCAATCCATATTTATGTAAAAGAAAAAATTGCATCGATAGCTATTATGCGTTGTCTTGGTGTTAAATCATCCGAAGCATTTTTGATTTACCTGATACAAATTGTAGGCATCGGGATTATCGGTTCTGTTACCGGGGCTATATTGGGTACCGCTGTTCAACATTTACTCCCCATTGTATTTAAGGACTTTTTACCGTTTACCATTTCCGTACAAATTTCGTGGATGGCTATTGGCCAGGGTATTTTACTGGGTGTGATTATCTCTATACTATTTGCTTTACTACCTTTAATCTCCGTTCGCAATATCTCGCCGCTTAACACGCTCCGAATTTCAGTTGATGAGAGCGGGAACAGACGGGATCCTTTGCGTTGGCTGGTTTACCTGCTGATACTGATCTTTATAATTGCCTTTACTTATTTGCAGTTGGATAGCGTGATAGGTAGTATCCTGTTTACACTTGGAATCTTAATTGCATTCATGATCCTTACGGCGACGGCATGGTTACTCATGCGCGTTACTAAATCCATTATTAAAGGCTCCTGGAGTTATTTATGGCGACAAGGATTTGCCAATTTATACCGGCCCAATAATCAAACCATTATTCTTATCGTATCCATTGGTTTAAGTACCATGTTTATTTGCACACTTTATTTCGTGCAAACATTATTGGTACAGCAAGTCAATCTTTCAACCAGCGGCAATCAATCAAATATGATCCTGTTTGATATTCAGAGCAGCCAGGAAAAAGGGGTTGTTCAGTTAACAAAGCAACAGGGACTTCCTGTGCTGCAACAAGTGCCTATTGTTACGATGCGTATTGAACAAATCAACGGTAAAACGGCCGCCGACCTTACAAAAGACACTACTATTAAAATACAGCATGGTGTGTTTACCTGGGAGTACCGTGTAACGTTCAGAGATTCGTTAACATCATCAGAGAAATTGCTGGATGGCAAATGGATTGGCAAAGCCGATCCTTCAAAAGAAATCCCGGTATCTGTTGAAGAAAACCTCTCTAAACGGGGCAACCTTAAAATAGGTGATAAAATAGTATTTAATGTGCAGGGCGTACAAATGCCGGCATATGTTGCCAGTATCCGCAAGGTTAACTGGGGTAAGGTACAAACCAATTTTCAGGTAGTTTTTCCGAAGGGAATACTTGAGGGTGCACCGCAATTTCATGTGTTGATGACACACGTGCCATCAAACAAGGTATCAGCAGCTTTTCAGCAGGTTGTAGTAAGGGCTTATCCTAACGTTTCGATAATTGATCTGGGGCTAATTTTAAGTGTTGTTGATGAGCTGTTAAGTAAAATCAGCTACGTTATACGTTTCATGAGCGCGTTCAGTATTATAACAGGTATTGTGGTACTGATAGCATCTGTACGGATCAGCAAATATCAGCGCATACAGGAAAGTGTTTTATTACGTACGCTTGGTGCAAGCCGTAAACAAATATTCACTATAACAGCGTTAGAGTACTGGTTTTTGGGTAGCCTGTCGGCCTTAACCGGAATCCTGATAGCTTTTGCGGGTACTTATTTCCTGGCAAAATATAGTTTTGAAATACCATACAGTGTGAACATATTACCGGCACTTGTACTATTTTTAATAATAAGTTTGCTGACTGTTGTTATTGGCTTACTGAACAGCCGTGGAGTGTTAAACAAGCCGCCGCTTGAGATTTTAAGAACAAACGCCTGAGCGCATTGTATTTATTTTATATGAACAAAGTTACATTAAGCGGTATCTTGCTTGCGGCCCTCACAATGGCAGGTTGCGGCGATGGTGCTAAATCGTCAAACAATGATCAGGCGGAAGCTGCCACAGAAAATGTCAAAACCGATTCGGCATCAAAGAAAATTGTTTTGTTTTTTGGCGATAGCCTCACTGCCGGGTACGGCCTCGATGATCCTGCAGATGCATTTCCCGGCGTTATCAGTCGCCGGGTTGACTCATTAAAATTACCGTATAAAGTAATAAATGCCGGATTAAGCGGCGAAACTACCGCAGGCGGCAATGGCCGCATAGACTGGCTGTTAAAGCAAAAAGTAGACGTTTTTGTATTAGAGCTTGGCGCCAACGATGGCCTTCGTGGCATCCCGGTAAGCGAAACCGCCAAAAATCTTCAGTCCATAGTAGATAAGGTAAAAGCCAAATATCCTGATGCTAAACTTGTTTTGCTGGGCATGCAGGTACCGCCGAACATGGGCGCCGATTATACCGCTAAGTTTAAAAACGTTTTCCCCCATCTGGCTAAAAAAAACAATATGGCCCTTGTCCCCTTTTTATTGCAAGGCGTTGGAGGCGTACCCTCACTTAACCAGGGCGATGGCATCCACCCTACCGCTCAGGGTGCAAAGATTGTAGCCAATAATGTTTGGGCTATATTGAAAGATGAATTGAAATAATCAATCGTTCAGGACGTGGTGCATCATCACCCTGAATTCATTCTGCAAAATAGTTCATTAGTTTGATGAATCCCTGATAATTAGTTCGGTTGCTAATGTTATGTGTTGATTTTTTTCTTCGGGGACAGCTGTGTTAAGCCTTTCCATCAGCAGCTTGATCACGTTGTCGGCTATTTCGTCAATTGGCTGAGCTATAGCGGTAACAGCCGGGTTATACAATTCAAAAAGTTCGTAATCGTCAAACGCGATCAAAGCAATATCACCCGGTATATTTTTACCTGCCTTACGGATGGCTTTCAAGCCGCATTTGCCCAAATGATTATTGGCGAACAGAATGGCATCGACATCTTTATTTTTTTCCAGGAAGTTTGTCATTAACTTAAGCAGTTCCTGAACAGTAGTGTGAAAATCGACCTCGGTTATATTGGGTTTTAATTTGCTTTGGTGCATGGCTTTTTCATAACCTTCAAGCCTTTCTATCATTTGAGTTTGGATAGAGCTGTAAGTTATAAAAGCTATATTTTTATGTCCTTTATCAATAAGGTACTGTGTGGCGTTAAAGGTGCTGAACAGGTTATCAACCACTACATAGTCGGTAGCTACTTTAGGCAGGTAGCGGTCAAAAAGTACCACAGGGAAACCATCTTTGATCAAATCGCTGATATCTTCTTCAATATTATCGGGCGGGGTAATAATGTACCCATCAACATGCCTGTCGCGAAACATAGCTATCAGTTCGCGCGTTTTTTGCGTATCGTTATCTGTACTGCTGTAAATGATCTTATAACCGTTTTGGTAAGCAAGGTCCTCTATGCGGCGGGCTATTGTGGCAAAAAAATGATTGGAAATATCCTGCACCAGCAAGCCAATGATATTTGATTTGCCGGTGCGTAAACTTTTGGCTAACGAATTAGGTTTATAACCAACCTCTTTTACATATTGAAGTACGCGCTTCACCAACTCATCGCTGATGCGTTTTTCCTGCGCGCGACCATTAAGGATAAAAGATACCGTAGTTTTAGATATATTAAGGCTATTGGCAATGTCAACTATAGATAATTTCTTCTTCAAGGATTTAGTATTTTAAAACCAAATATATAATATAAATGGTAATGCTAAACAGGTTTAGTAGATAATAAATGGTTTATATTACTTATTAATTAATGCATGCAGGATAACTCAAAAATGCACAACAATATATAAAACAAAAAAGATCGCCCATAACAGGCGACCTTTCAGTTAA
Source organism: Mucilaginibacter sp. Mucisp73 (assembly GCF_059491465.1). Classification (NCBI taxonomy): domain Bacteria; kingdom Pseudomonadati; phylum Bacteroidota; class Sphingobacteriia; order Sphingobacteriales; family Sphingobacteriaceae; genus Mucilaginibacter; species Mucilaginibacter sp. Mucisp73. The sequence goes on from NZ_CP168507.1 coordinate 3,000,095, forward strand.
TATATAGGGAGTTAGAATATTAAAACCTGCGCATGCCCCGGCCGTAATTTCCATTTTGAGAAAAACGCTCACCACCATTGCCCCTGTCATAACCGCCGCCGTTTGATGGTCGGCCACCCCAGTTGCCGCGATTGTCATGACCGCCATGGTTATCATTGTTGCCATTGTTAGGCTGTCCGTTACCCCATCCGCCATGGTTACCATGGTTGTCATTGTCAGATTGGTTTCCATTACCCCAGTTACCACGGTCATGATTACCGTTGCCCCAGTTATGATTATCTCTGCCATTTCCCCAGTTACCACGGTTATCATACGGATTAGGTCTTCTGCCCCAGCTTCCACGGTCACCACCCCAACCCGGGCGATAAGCATAGCCGCCTGCAGGCCTTCTGTCAAAACGGTGTCCCCAGTTACCACGGTCGCCCATGTAACCGCCCCACCTTTGCCTGTAAAAATCGTGACGCAAGTATGGTCGTGGCGCTCTTACCTCGTATCGTACAGCAGTACGCCAGTTATAGTCACGGTAAGCGCCAGGCAGATAAGCACAGCTTACCCAGCGGCTGCCGTCATTGTAGTAGTAGCATCCTGCACCTACATTATAGTAAGCTTCTACTTCCGGTAAATAGTAATAATCATCGTCGTCACTAACATTTACGTTATCATCATAAACAGGCTCTTCTTCTACTACTGGCGGAGGAGGGGCAGGTACGTAAACGCGATGAGCGGGGATATTGATACCAAATTGTATAGATACTTGTGCGTTGGCTTTACTGATAAATAAGCTTCCGGCTGCTATTGCTGATAATATGGCTAACTTCTTCATAATTGTAAATTTTATATAATTAGGACGATATCTATCAGCAATGGTTTAATCAAACACAGCATTATATGTCACAACATTAGTTGATTGATACTATGTTTTACCCACAAGCTATTTAACCAAATTTTATTTCAAACAATTAATACCGCAATCTATTGCTGCCAAATTTTATTAATTGGCATGGTTAAATAAAAAACAAAGTGTCACTTGATTACTACAAAACAGATTTTAGGATTATCGGTATATTTACTTAATTTGATAACCATTAATCTTTACCATGAAAAACCGCAAATTATTACGTTCCATACTGCCTGTAGTTGCTATGGGAGGTATTATGTTTATTACAGCCTGCAAAAGTAATAACGACTCAAAGAAAACTGCCGATAGCACTTCTACCCCCGCTCCATCAACAGAAAACGCGGGTATTAAAACTCCAGAAGGCTTTAGCGCCAGTATTATTGCTGAAAAACTTGGGGGCACCCGCCATATTGCCATCACTCCACAGGGCGACATCTACGTAAAACTTACTAACGTCAAAAACAACAAGGGAATATTAATGCTTCACGAAGATGGCGGCAAGGCTACCGTAAAGAACAGCTTTGGTGTTTATAGCGGTACAGGCATGTCGATTAAAAACGGATACCTGTATGCATCGTCGGATGAAGAGGTTTTTCGTTATAAACTGAACGATAAGGGCGAGGTTATCAATCCTGATCAGCCTGAGAAAATCGTTACAGGGCTTATCAGCCGCCACGAGCACGAAGCTAAGGCCATAACGCTTGATAACGATGGCAACATTTACGTAAACATTGGCGCTTACTCAAATGCCTGCCAGGTTGAAGACCGAAAAAAGGGTTCCCCGGGCCAAAAGGGCTGCCCTATTTTAGATTCGGCCGGCGGCATCTGGCAGTTTAAAGCAGATAAATTGAACCAGCATTATGGCGATGGTGTACGTTATGCTACCGGTCTGCGTAATGTTGTAGGTATCACCTGGAATCAGCAAAACAACCAGCTTTTTGTAATGCAGCACGGCCGCGATCAGCTTTTTGAATTCTATCCACAATATTTCACTGCTAAACAATCGGCCATATTACCTGCCGAGTGTATGTATGCGCTTAAAAAAGGAGATAATGCAGGCTGGCCTTATATGTATTACGACCAGCAACAACATAAAAAAATGCTGATGCCTGAATATGGCGGCGACGGCAAGATTGAAGGCGGAAAAGATGCTATCGACCCTGCCGCCGCTTATCCGGGCCATCTTGCCCCTAACGGCCTGTTATTTTATACCGGCGATCAGTTCCCCGCGAAATATAAAAATGGTGCATTCATAGCTTTTCATGGTTCATGGAACCGCGCACCTGAACCGCAGGCTGGTTACTTCGTGGTATTTCAACCGTTTAAAGATGGCAAGCCCGATGGTCAGTGGGAAGTTTTTGCCGACGGCTTTTCTGGCTCTGCTGCTAATACAGCTTCAGGTGCTGCGGCCCACCGTCCATGCGGCTTGGCGCAAGGCCCGGATGGCTCACTTTACGTTACCGATGATGTAGCTGGAAATATTTATAAAATCACTTATAAGAAATAATAACGGACTAAAAAAAGCTGTCATTTTATTATCATAATCACTTACAAGTATTGCCTCACAGGTATAAACAAGGCATAAAAACCGGCGATAAGGAAACCTGTCGTCGGTTTTTAAAAATTAATGGCCAAGCCCTTTTTACTCAATATTGCACAGGTAAAGGCAGCAAGGGTTGCCAATAAATGGTAACACGTAAATCAGCCTACGAAGTTTTTAAAACTTCGTAGGCTTAATATTAACCTCACTTCTTTTTGATAACAGCCGTCGCTTTTATCTCAATTAAAATATCATCCCTGAAAAGCTTGCTTACCTGCACCAGTGTACTTGCCGGTGGTTGCTTTGTATTCACATATCTATCCCTTATATTACGAACTACCTGCACCTGCGATGCGTCTATGATATAGTAGTTCAACTCAACCAGATCATTCATGGTCCCGCCTGCAGCCTCAACAATGTTTTTGATATTGGCAAAAACCTGTTCAGTTTGGCTGGCCAGATCACCTTTGCCGGCAAGCTTACCGGCCTGATCCAAACCAACCTGACCCGACATGATCACCATTTTATTTTTACCCAGATCAACAATTACAGCGTGAGAATAGCCAAATGGCTTAACAACTGTAGATGGGTTTAAGAAAGTTACGTCTTTATTCGAATCCTGGGCAAAACAAGCTGACGGTGCGCAGAACAAAATGAGATAAAGGAGTTTTTTCATCAGGTGATTAGTGATTTCCACAAATTTGGACATATTAAAGCACACTTACAATATCGTGATACCGGCCGACCAACCGATCCAACCTTTTGTGCGGTTACCCCAATCAATCAAACCAGGTTTGTTTTTTATGATCTGCTGAATATCGCTGTCTCCGGGATGATTGCCATAATTAGTGTAAACATTAAACGACGGCCCTGCAAAGAAGCTAACTTTTGAACCTGCTCTGAAATTGAGCAACGCGCTTACCCGGTTTATCTGATTTTGGTTTTTCCATCCTTTTGCCAATAGTAACTGAGTCGAACCTTCAGCTGACAGTGACATATTGTTATTGAAGATAAAATCGTGACCTAAGCCAAAACCTGTGCTGTAATAAACATGTTTGTCCGTAAAATTAACTCCGCCTGATATGATGGAATACAGTTTAGCATTCCCCGACTTAAAGGCGATGTTTGTTGTAGTGATCTCGTTACTGTACACTTCAATTTTAGCATATCCATTACGCGAAATATTCAATAAGCCGATGCCATAACCATCAAGCGTATCGGCAATATTTACCATAGCAAATGACACGCCTTTTATCACCCGGGCTTTATTAAAAATTCCTGCTACCTGTATTCCGCTTGCTTCGTTGCCTGTAACATTGGCTATCCCCGCAATACTAAAACCTTTGTTGTTTTTCCGGGTGTAATTGTAAATACCTGCCGCCTGGATGCCTTTGCTATTGCTCACGTGGTTAAAGATCCCGGCAAGCTGAACGCCTTTAAGACTGTCTTTTACCATATTATATATACCAGCCGCCTGGATACCTTCTATGTTTTTCTGGTCGTTATTATTAATGCCGGCCAATTGAACGCCTTTGCTGTTACCCCCAACAATATTAAAGAGCCCGGCGGCCTGTACATATTTAACTTCTTGTTTGTTGATATTAAACAGTCCCCCAAGTTCAACGCCATTAACGCCACCGTTATATCCCCCTAAAATATTGAGCGAAAAGTTATTGACTATTTGCCCGCTCATGATACCATGGCTTCCTAAACTTGGTAAAAGCGAGGTTTGTACCGGAACCGTTGAAAGATATCCACCTAAATTAAGGTTCTGTATTTTCTGGCCGGATGAAAGGAACATTCTGCCCAGCCAGCTCCTGTCTGATTTTGAATTTGCGGCATCGGCGCTGTAATAATATTCGCGTGACTTTATGGATACGTTTACATTATTTAAAAAATTGATACTGGTATCACGATATAGCTCCTTACTTACATTAAGTGTAATCATACCATTGGCTTTTATCTTGAGCTGGAAGTAACCGTTCTGATCGGTAAGGGTTGATTCCAGCGAATTTTTTTCATAAACACTGGCATTGTAAAGTTTTTTGCCGGTGATATCATCATACACGTACCCGCTGATGTAATAAACATTGCCTGGCCGGGCCAGGGTATCAGGCACAAGGGTTAACCTGTACGGGGTAGGCCGGAGAATAATATATCCCGGCGACTCCTTATAATCAACCCTGCCATGAAACAGCTCATCAAGTAAGTTTTTGATCGTTTGCCCGGATGATACTATGCTCACCACACTATCGGTTTTGATGACATCATTGCTGTACGAGAAATAAAACTTCCCTTTTTCGCCGATAATGGTGAGGATCTCGGCTATCTTTTTTTGTTTAACATTGAGCGCTACAGTACGGTTCAGGTTATCCTGCGCCAGCGCATTGGTAATGAGCAGGCAGCCCGCCAACACGAGCATTATATAAAATAATATGCTTAGTTTCTTTTCCATCAGTTTTTGATTATGATGAGATGAGGTTTTTTGACCACTTTAACATCGCCCAGGGTTTTGCTTATGACCTCTAATATCCCATCAAGTGAATCTGCTTTAAATGTGGTTGTTATAGTCCTGTTAGCCAGTTTTTTATTATCTATAACAATATTTGCGTGATAGGCTTCATTAAGCACATCCACAAGCCGCCACAGTGGTGTTTTATTGGCTACGAACTTTTGGGTACGATAATAATTATATAGCTCATCCTGGCTGCTGCCTTTCTGCAGGCGGCCACTTTGTACCGATGCTTTCTCCTTAGGTTTTAGTTTCACCACTATCTCCTGCTGAATTACCTGCACAATGCCGGTTTCAACAATAACCTCGGTATTGGGGCCGGTAGTTTTGATATTGAACGATGTACCTACCACCTTCACAACCAGGTCATTTACGTGGATCATAAATGGTTTTGATTTGTCATGAGCCACATCAAAAAAGGCTTCCCCCTTTAATGATATCTCCCTGGTACCGCCGGTAAATCTGTCCGGGTAATTCAACACCGAGTTTTTATTCATGGTGATCAATGATCCATCTGATAAGGTAACCTTGCGTACTATATTACCGCTTTGCAGTGCAAGCATATTAACTTTTACCGGCTTGAATACGGCGTACAAGATCCCCGCACTTCCCAATATCACCAGCCACATAGCAGCCATTTTAAGCCAGCTGTTTGCCGGTTTTAAAGGTTTAATTGTAGCCGGTGCTTCATCCCTGTTTTGCGCCAGCTGTTTAAATTCGGCCCATGAAGCTTCGGGATCAAGCTTACTTTCTATTTTAAGTTCGCGGCTGGTATCCCAGATCAGTTTAAAATGATCGAAATATTTCCGGTTATCGTCATTTTCGCCAAGCCAGCGGCTGATGGTTTCGTTCTCAACCGGCGTGGTCTCGTTCAGCATGTATTTGGTTAATAAATCGTCCATCATGTTAAATAATATTAAAAGCCCGGCTGATAAGCCAAATGATCAACGGCAGGTAATCAACTAATTTGAGCCGTAATGTTTTCAGGGCCTTGCCCATCTGGTTTTCTACTGTTTTTATGGAGATGCCTAATTCATCAGCAATTTCCTGGTATTTTAAATCCTCAAACCTGCTCAGCTGAAACACTGTACGGCATTTTTCGGGCAGGTCATTCAATGCCTGTTGTAATTTTTCTTTGAGGTCAAGCAGTTCCATACCGGCGGCCCCATCAACTTTATCCTTTGTCATATACAGTACGTGCTGCTGGTGATTAACCTTTACTTTCTGGTGCCTGAGGTTGTTAAGGCATTCGTTATAAACCGCGCCATACAAGTAGGCCTTTATCGAGCCGGTAAAATTCAGCCGTTCCTTTCGTTCCCACAGCCGCATAAAAACGTTTTGTACCATCCCCTTCGCCGTATCTTCATCTCTTAAAATAGAGATAGCATACACATGTAACGGTCTGATGAAGTGCTTATATACCTTTTCAAAGGTCGCTTCATCGCCCGAGAGCAACAGCGGGATCAATTGTTCGCTATTTATATCCAAAATATCATCAGTTTGGGTTAACATTCAATTAAATCTTAACGCGGTAATTAATGGTTGTAAGGATGTTTATCCATTTATTTTCCTCAATCATCCGGCTGGCCCGATTATTATCGGGAGGGTAAATAAAAGTAATAAGAAGTAATAAGGAAGCTAATGAGTTCATTTTAGTAAAATTTATCCTGAAACACGCCAGGATCATTTTACCCCTATGAGTAAATGAAATTTTTATTCAGAAAATAAACAGGAAGTTTGATTCAGGAATATCTTACACATGCTCCTGCTTAAAAACGTGGTGCAATACTTTACTATGCAGTTCATCGGGTAAAAAAGGTTTCATCACAATATCGTCAAAACCTGTTTTATAAGCTTCGTCCTCTACATCTTTGGGAAGATTGGCGGTAAGCGCTATAATGGGGATATTTATACCGTTCAATCTCATTTTTTTTGTGGATTCATACCCATCCATCACAGGCATTTGCAAATCCATCAACACAAGACGATGTTTTGACGTATCCAGCTTGTCAAGTGCTTCCTGTCCGTTGGTTGCCACATCGGTAGCAGCCCCCCAGCGTTTTAAATAAGTTTGCGCCACCAGCACATTCATCGGGTTATCATCAACCAGCAAGATAGAGATCCCGCTCAGGAGCTTATCATTTGCATCGGGTTTAACGTTAACATTAACCGCCTCTGATATTTTACCAGCTTTTTCAAAGGTTTTAACAAAATAAAATACCGAGCCTACTCCTTCCTCACTAATCAACTGCAAGGACGATTCCTGTAACTCCAATATTTTTTTACTGATTGCGAGACCTAAACCTGTCCCACCAAAACTGCGTGATATGGACGAATCGGCCTGGGTAAAGCGTTCAAATATGAGTTTTTGTTTGCCACGGGGGATACCGATACCGGTATCTTTAACAAACACCATTAATGTGGCCGTAGTTTCGGTTTGTTCTTTCACCTCAATCCCTAACACAACCTCCCCGCTTGGGGTAAACTTTATAGCATTATGAACGAGGTTAGTAATTACCTGCGATAAGCGGGTGGGATCGCCAAGCAGTTTATGCTGCAATTTCTTATCAAAATCAAGGCGTAGGGTTATATCCTTATCATGTGCTACTGTTTGCAAACCACCTACTACATTACGGGCAAGTGCAGCCAGGTCCATTTCAATGCTTTCAAAAGTTATCTTCCCGGCTTCTATCTTGTTATAATCCAGTACATCATTCACTATTGCCAAAAGGTTATTAGCCGAAAAAAGCATGACGTTGAGATGTTCGATCTGATCCTTGCGTGGCTCGTTCTTAAGCAGCAGATGGCTCATCCCTATTACCGAATTAAGCGGTGTCCGGATTTCGTGGCTCATCGTGCTCAAAAATTCACTTTTAACCTTTAAACCCTGTTCGGCTTCAGCCCTCGCCTTTTTCAATACAAATGATACCCGGTGCGCTAACACAAGCGACTGCAAAAAGAAAAAAGCGATATATCCTAAAAAACTAACCAGCTGCAACGGAGGTATTAATGCCCAGTAATGAAAAAGCGATATCGCAAATACCGACATTAAAGCAAACGCGCTCATTAAAGCATAAACAGATCCGGGCCTGTTATTGCGCCAGGCTTTTGAGTATACATATGGAATATAAACGAGGCAAAACAGCATCACTGCTAAAAATGGGTTCACGAGCTGGGTAAAAATCCACGGAGGACTAAATAATGTCATTAAAGTGAACGAAAAGCAAATGCCATTAATAATATTTACAACCCGCCGATTTACATCTGCCGGATATAAGTATAACGTGTAAAGCCCAAACAGACCTATCCCCGAAAATAAGCTCATATATTCCAACCGGGCCGTTATGTACCAGTTAATATCAGGCAATAAGGTGTGCAGCACATAGTTATCTGTACCTATGATCCGGTAACTATAAACTATCGAGAACAAGGCAAAAAGTAAAATGGCTTTATCACGGCTGCCCAGCAGATATAAACCAAGAAAAAATAATCCCCCCATCAGTAAACAGCCCGTCAGCATCAGATCAATACCTTCGGCGCGATGCCGGGCCAGGTCAATTCTTTCCGCAGGCCCTATGAAAATGGGTTTACTGATTCCTCCTTTACTGTGTATAAAATTGGAAATTTGTAATGTGATATTGATGGTATCACTGTTGGGCAGGGCAACAGCATGATATTCCCAATGTGCTTCAAATCCCTTTCCGGAAGTAGTTACCTTCCCGTTTGATGATACTAACTTTTTGTTAATATACAGCCTGTACGCGCTGTAAACATCAGGCATGGCCAGCTTTAATTCGCCGTGTTTTTGGGGAAGTAAAATTTTAAGTCGGTAAGTACCATAGCCAAACGCAGGTAGCTTTTTGCCCCGCCAGGCATATCCACTCCATTTAAATGGAAACTCAACCAAAAGCCTGTCCTTAATAGCAGTAGTGTCATTGGGATTTATTAATTGGTTCCAATAAAACAACCAGTTTCCGGTCAGTTCAATTTTATCATTGACAGGCTGATTACGAAGATCGAGTACGCCGTGCACCGCGGCTACATAGGTATTTTGGGCAGATACCCTCGCTATGGTTCCGATCAATAATATAAATACAACATATAGAACCTTACTGATTTTCATCGATTTACGGCACTTATTATCAAACCAAAAGCTTACAAATTGTTTCGTTCGGGAATAAGAAACAGGATTTATCTTCCTTAATCTAACTTAAGGATTTCATAATTAAGTGTGAATATACCAACCCGTACGAATATTTAGAACTATTATTAAGGCTTATCTATTGATATAAACAATAGGTTAAATTACCTCTTATTTTTAAATAGTAATAGTTAAATATTAAAACCAAATCCTGTTAAATAACAGCCATAAAAAAACGACAGGATAGTATCCTGCCGTCATTCATTAAGTTAAATTATATTATTTACTTACCGGGCCATCTAATACCGGCACGGTTACCGTAGCGATCTCTGTTTGCTGGATATCATTCAACTGATCAAGTACAACGATACTGTTTGTACCTTTTTTTAGCCAGCAGCCTGGCAAATAAAGCGTTTGCTGCGGGCCAATTTTCCAATAGCGACCAATGTTGATCCCGTTTACGAATACTATACCTTTACCCCAATTCTTCATGTCTAAAAAGGTATCTCCCACTTTAGTCAGGTCAAATGTCCCCTGGTAAAGTGCTGGATGGCCGGGTGTGTTTGTTGTGCCTGCCCCGAGCGTCGGTACTTTATCCATAGGTAGCTTATACATTTGCCAGTTGCCTGTAATTTCATGATCGTCAACCTTCACCGGGCTAATGATTCCTTTAAGATTGTGAATGATCTCGCCCCCGTAATTGATCCTGCCAAGGTTTTCAACCAAAATATCCAAACGCGCATTAAAAGGAATATTTACAGGGCAGCTAAATTTATTACTTTGCCTGTTAAGCTCTGCAACTTTTTCGCCATTTACATATATGGTCGCATAATCCCGCAGGCCTTCCAGGTTTAAAGTGCCGCTGACAGGTTGGGTAAATTTACGGCTGTATAATACATAGCCATGGCCTTGCTTAAGCGTTTCAAATGTTTGCGGGGTATCGCTTTCTACAGCGGGCTGGTCTTTCGCCATCTCCAGCAAATCGGCCGTTTTGGTAAGCTTAATAACCGGTATCTGGATCACCGGAAGCTGCGCGGGTACTTCAGGAATAGCATAAGCTGCATACTTTTTCATCAGGTTGCGGATAGCTGTAAACTTGGGAGTTACCCATCCTGCCTCGCTGATAGGGGCATCATAATCATAGCTGGTGATATCCGGCTGAATTTGATGTTCCTTGTCATAATTAGCACCGCTTGTGAAACCAAAATTGGTGCCACCATGTGCCATGTATATATTAAATGATACGGTATCTTTCAAGTACTTCTCCAGGTCTTTAATTACCGAGGTTTCTGATACTTTTTCAAATTTCTCGCCCCAATGATCAAGCCAGCCAGGATAATATTCGGCCACCATATAAGGGCCTTTTCCTCCGTTATATTGGTTAATGAGCTTCTTCAAATTTCTGGTATCACCTTCGCCATTGGCAGTTGGCAATGCCCCTTTAATTACGCCGCCTTCAAACAACCAGTCGCCATCAGAAGTAAACAATGGCACATCAACGCCCGCTTTTAAAAGCAGATCTTTTACAGCTGCACTATAAATTTTATGATCGGCAAGTGGCACATCCTTACGCTGAGCTACATATGATCCAAATTCATTTTCGGCCTGAACCATGATTATTGGCCCGCCATGGGTTATTTGCAGGTCTTTAACCTGCCCCATCAACTGGTTGATATAAGTTTTGCAGGAGTCCAGGAAGCGGTCGTTTTTACTGCGGATAACCAATTGTTTATCATTTTGGAGCCACCAGGGATAGCCGCCAAATTCCCATTCGGCACAAGCGTAGGGGCCCGGCCTTAATATTACCATTAAGCCCTCCTGCTGTGCGGTTTTTACAAACTCGCGGATATCGCGGTTATCAGTTTTAAAGTCCCACACACCCGGACTAACCTCATGATGGTTCCAGAAAACGTAAGTGGCAACCGCATTCATACCCATTGCCCTGAGCATTTGCAGGCGTTGCTTCCAGTAAGCTTTAGGGATTCTTGCAAAATGCATTTCGCCCGAGTGGATTTGAATGGATTTTCCATCATAAATAAAATTACCATCAGCAATTTTAAAACTATGTTTCGCCTGGCTAAAAGCCTGTGAAATTATGAGGGTTAGCAATAATAAAGAGAGGAGTATTTTTTTCATTTGCATTTGTAGGGTTGAACATGATTGACCGTATATTAAGTGTACCGACCATGATGTTTTTAAGCTCCTAAATTATAAAGGTTAAATAGGAATGCCTAATTTCCTGCAATCTTAATTTAGCGCAAACGTTTGCTTAATCCAGCGGATGCAAGATAAATAGTTCAGCAGCTCATTTTAATCGCAAATTAGCTCTGAATAATGGACTGGTGAAGTTAACAAACGAATGATAAAGCACCGAAAGAAATTAAGACACAGAAAATAAAATCCCTACCTCTTATCTCAAATTTCAAGTTTTTGCAAATTAGCACTTTCCCTAAGCTTGTCAATAGCCCGGTTTCTTAGCTGCCTTACCCTTTCTGCGCTAATACCAAGCCGGTTGCCGATTTCGGGAGCCGAGAGTTCACTGTGCCCGTCCAGACCATAATGATAAAACACAACAGATCGTTCAGCATCGTTTAGCTTATTAAGCAAATCATCAAGCTGTTGTTTAAGTTGGTAAGCTTCCAAAAGGCCTTCTATTCCGGATTCATCTGTATGTAAACGATCAAGCAGGCTGTATCCGTCATTGCCGGGTGTATCGGCTTTATCATACGAATGAGTAAAAGGAGCCACATGTAAAGCTTCTTTTACTTTCCATTCAGCAGTTTCCAGGAATGCCGCTATTTCATCCTGAACGGGCAGTCGCTCAAGTCGTTGTTCCAGAACCCCTGTAGCCCTGTTAACATGAACAATCATATCCACCTGGTTGGCAGGCAGGCGGATCATCCGCGTTTTATCCAACAGCGCTTCCATGATTCGCTGCCTGATCCACCAAACTGCATAAGATATAAACTTGAAGCCGCGGGTTTCGTCAAACCGTTTCGCAGCTTCAAGCAAACCCAAATTACCTTCGCTTATCAGGTCGCCCATGGGCATGCCCTGGTGCTGATACTTTTTTGCCACGGAAACCACAAAACGCAGATTGGCCTTTACCAACCTATGCAAAGCCGACAGATCTCCCTGCCGGATCTTCCGAGCTAACAGAACTTCTTCTTCCGTATTGATAGTTGGCTCGCGGGCAATATCACTAAAATACTTCTCCAGCGAAGCGGCATCCCGGGCTGTGATCGATTGGGTAATATTCAGGTCTCTCATTAAACCCTTATTTAACTCACTGCAGCAGTATTGCTGTTATTTTTATAAACAGGTGTAAGATGACCGAGCATATCTGCAGTCATAGTAACAAGATCATATTCAGGACGCCAGTTCCAGTCGCGCCTTGCTTCAGCATCCTCAACACCGGCGGGCCATGAGTTTGCAATGGACTGGCGCTTGTCGGTGTTATAACTAATGGTAAAATCGGGCAGGTGATTCTTCAACTCTACGGCAAGCTGAGCAGGTGTAAAACTTAAAGCACCGATATTATATGCTCCGCGTTCTTTGAGTGCTTCCACGGGCGCGTTCATCAGTTGAAGTGTAGCCCTTACCGCGTCATCCATATACATCATAGGTAATGCGGTGTTGGGGCTTAGGTAGCATTCGTAACGTCCATTCTGCAAAGCTTCGTGAAATATAGCTACCGCATAGTCTGTAGTACCCCCGCCAGCCGGGGCGCTGTAGCTGATCAATCCTGGATAACGCAAGCTGCGTACATCCACTCCATAATGCTCCCTGTAATAGGCGCACCATTGCTCACCAGCTTCCTTGCTGATACCGTAGACCGTTTTTGGATCAAGCAAAGCATTCTGGGGACTGATCTTACGTGCTGTTGAAGGCCCGAATACAGCGATACTGCTCGGCCAAAACACTTTATCCAATTTATGATCTTTGGCTGCTTCCAATATATTGAGCAGGCTTTGCATGTTCAGGTGCCATGCTTTTAGCGGGGCCTCTTCTCCTTTGGCAGATAAGGTAGCTGCAAGGTGATAAATTTGAGTTACTCCGTAGGTAGCAACCAGGTTTTCCAGCTCATCTTTATCTAATACATTTAACTGGTGATATGGCCCCTCTAAATCCGGGGTTGCCATAGCATCATGTAAGTCGGTGGCAATTACTTGTTCCCTGCCATAAACATTTCTTAAAGCGGCAACCAGTTCGGTACCGATCTGCCCCCGGGCGCCCGTAACAAGGATTACCGGCGATAGTTGTTTTTTGTCGTGCTTCATAGTATTACGATGTAAAATTGTATATTCACAATCTCATAATCCACACAGCACTTAAAATTTGGTTTTTAAGACTAAAAATCTTCTTAAAAACAGGTTTTAAAACTTTTGATAAATATTTAAAGCTTATATTTTAGTTTTTATAACTCTCATGCTCAACCAACTCGATGAAACAGATATCCGCATACTCCAGCTTTTACAGGAAAATGCGCGCCTTACCGGCCAGGAGATAGGCCTTAAGCTTAACAAAACCACTACTCCTATCAATAACAGGATCCGTTCGCTCCAGGAGCGAGGCTATATTAAAAAATACGTTGCGGTGCTTGATCATGAAAAGCTCGAGCTGGATTTCATGACCTTTACGCATGTGCAACTGAAAGATCACAGTCAGCACAGCTTAAGCCATTTTGAAAGTGAGATCATTAAACTTCCGGAAGTACTGGAATGCTATCACCTCACCGGCGATTTTGACTTTATACTTAAGGTAACCGTAAAAGACCGCAAAGAGTACTATGATTTTTTGATGAACCGGCTTTTCGCGGTCGTTGCAATTGGTAAAGTAGAAACCAAACTCGTGATGAAAGCTGCGAAAACAGAAACGGCTTTACCAATCGGCAAACAATAGTTTTAGTGCATTAAAAATAGGTCTCCGTAGACGCCACAAGCGAAAGCAGCTCAAGCTTGGGTTCGACTTCTAAATCACTGGCTTCAAGTTCGTCAGCAAATTTATGGAACGAAGCCAGCCCTTGTAATACAAGGTGGGCTTCTTCATTTTCGAGCTGATCAAAATGCATGAATGTTTTACCGTCGGGCAATAGCCATGCTGTATATTTAATACCGGGATGATTTAGAATTTTCAACTCTTCAACAATGGCAGCGATGTTCCGCTGATTGGTGGCCGCAAACTCCGGGCGTGTGGTATATTGTACTCTTACTACTTTCATACCATAAAATTAAGATCAGCACGATCACTATTAAACAGGTAAATATGCCAACAAACGGGTGTGTTTGTGACAAAATGGAACATCGGAGAAGCATCTCTCCTCCATAAGGCCTGTCTTTATATCCTTTTATTGTCATTTATGCGTTTTAAATACATAGAAACATTTCTATATGTTAATATTATTTTACCTTTACATCATAACGCTGATTACATATAATTGACGGCAAAAAATGGACAACAAAAAAATAGAGAAAATATCCAGGGCGCTGAGTGATGCGAACCGGATAGCTATTTTACAACAGTTTAAAAAAAGGAAAGATTGCCTTTACTGTGCGGAGGTAAATGATCTGCTTGACCTTACGCAGCCTTCCGTATCACACCACCTTAAACAACTGGTTGATGCCGATTTATTACTATCACAAAAAGAAGGTCGGAACCTTAAATATGTATTGAACCAACAGGTACTTGACGACTACATTGCCTGCCTGAACGAACTGAAAAGCTAAGTACTGACATCTTCTGATTTGACTGATTACTTCAACATAAAACATCGAAACATTCAAATATTTAAATGCATCTACTCATGAATAAATTAATCTACATTATGGCCCTTGGTGCCTTCGGCATCATAACCACGGAGTTCGGAGTTATCGGTATCCTTCCCGACCTGGTGAAAGAATTTCATATTTCCATTGATACGGCAGGCTGGCTGCTTAGTGCCTTCGCGTTAACGGTGGCGCTTGCAGGACCGTTTACCAATATGCTAACAGCACGTCTTAACCGCAAATTTGTGATGTGCCTGGTATTAGGGATATTTGTTATTTCTAACCTGTTATCGGCAATAGCGCCGAACTTCACCGTACTTATGATTGCCCGTATACTACCGGCATTTTTGCACCCGGTGTTCTGGGCAGTATCCATGACTGCGGCTGCAAAACAAGCGGGGCCAAAAGATGCGCCAAAAGCCATCTCGATAGTAATGGCCGGGCTTAGCGTTGCTACCGTGTTAGGGGTACCTCTCACCACCTATATGGCAGATCTTTTTAGTTGGAGGGCATCTTTTCTCTTATCAGCCGTCATTAACCTATTAGCCTTTGGCGCGTTGACGCTATTTGCACCTTCAATGCCCGTTAATGAGGAACAGGCAAGTCCCAAAAGCCAGGTAAAGCTGCTGCGGAGTGTACACTTATGGATTAAGCTACTGGCTTCAACCATTATCCTGGCAGGCATGTTTGCCACCTATGGTTATCTTGCCGAATACCTGGATAAAGTTTCGCGTATGAGCGGAGCTCAAATTAGCATCATGTTGCTGGTATTTGGAGGTACAGGGATAGCCGGCAACTGGCTTATGGGTATAGCGCTTAGTAAAAATGTAACACTTACAACGCGGCTGTTTTTGCTGTCTTTAGTTGCAACCCATGTTTTGGCATATCTGTTTGGCGGGCATTTTATTCCAATGGTTATTATTCTTTCAGTTTGGGGCTTTATACACACCGGAGGATTTCTGGCGGCAAATATACAGCTTACCCATGGCATTCAGGAACCAGCGCTTGACTTTGTAAACAGCCTGCTTCCCTCCTTCTTTAACGCAGGTATTACATTGGGCACTTTACTGGGCGGTTTTGTGATTGCTCATTATGGTATCCATCAGGTAATCTGGATGACAGTACCACTGCTTTTACTTGCATTTGGCATGAGTTTTATTACCTCAAATGCTACGGAAAAATCAATGTCAGCTCAAATTGGGGAAATACCTGAGGACGAACCTGTACAGATAGCCATTTATGAATAAGCTCAATTGTAAACGATGACTATATTAAAGTAAAAAGTCCCTGGCTAACACCAGGGACTTTTTATCATTCTTAATTTTTAAACAATTTAATATTAAACACCGTGAAGTAATTGCCCGGGTTTCCATTACCGACCAGATTACCCAGAAATCCTATGGATACCACCTGCGGTGAAGAAAGTGTAAACGTGAAAGTTTTCACCTCCCTTGAATTAGGACTCGTAGCGCCTACTTTTGCGCCATTAAACATATTTACGGATCCCAGCGCGGTAGAAAGATCTGCGAGTACAGGGATGCCATTCCCTCCGGCAGCAGCCACACAATAAACAGATGAATTTGATTGCACCTCCGAATAAGAATCGAACGAGACGATATAATTACCGGCAGGCAATGCTGATGAGGTAGCCTGATATACTATACCGTTTACCACCGGGGTATTATTCCATGTTTCCCAGTTAATGGTACCACCACCATCAGAACTATAGCCACCATTAGTACCGCCATCTTTATTTTTGGCTGCCGCGTTGGTTATCCACGGCGCGGCAAGTGTTCCCCAACGACCATCAAAGGTGTTCCTTTGAAAAGGGCCTGTATTTGAGAGGTAAATACTTGTCACATCAGCCTTAACACTATGATCCTGGTAATCTGTATAAAAGGTATCGATAGCGGTTTTGTTGGGTTTAAACGCGGTACGATAAGTGATCACGCTACCTGCTTTAAATTTAGGCAGTGATGTGCTTAACCCGGTTGGTGATGAAATAATCAATGTATCATGCTGTTTATTGGAAGCATCGGTAAATTTAATCCGCATAGAGAGCAAACCATCATCGGCATTCACATCAGCCCAGTTGATTAAGGCCGAGCCATCTGTTTGCAGCTCTGCTTTGGCTATACCGCGGTTAATAAGCGAACTTTGGTATAAACTGCCATATACGTTGCCTGCCAGCGTAACCGGGATAGATACATGCCCCCCATTGTCATAAGTACGGATTTCGAAAGTCATGATCCCTTCTGGTAAATTAGGTATCAACAATTTTGCGGTATCAACTCCTGAAGTGCGGGTTACCGGAGTTTCTATTGAATCTTGTTTACTGTTCCAATATACCCGGTATTTTATAATTTTAGGATCGGATGTAAAAAGGCCGGTTAACAGCACGCGGTTCCGGCCCGAAAACACCTGTACCGAATCCAGCTTTCCCGGATATATAATTGGCCCGTTCGGCTCATATTTCTTTTTGTAATCATCCATTTTAGTACAGGCACTTACAACGAAAGTTACCAGTACCAACAGATAGTATGATGTTATTTTATATAGTTTCATGATTGAAATTAAATTGATAAATAAGTAAGCCTTATTATTTCCCAAACAGTGTAAACTCGCTGATACTCATAAAGTACGACCCTGTCCAGTTACGCAGGCTCCTGATCCTGAGATACCTATAACCACTTAAACCGGCCGGAAAATCAAAGCCCCATCCGTCATGAGCGTATTTGTAATCGGCAGCTGTTTCCGTACCCGACGGAGAACCGGAAGGCTTCACTATATTACAGGTTACTAATTTTGTCCATGATGCATCCAGCGCACCATTCACGTTTGGTGCGTTCGACCCCCATATTTCAAAATCACGCAGGTTACCCCTTACATAGTACACGTTACCTATCTCGATAAAAGGATTAAGGATAAAACGGCTGAATACACGCTGCTTGCCCAGATCGATAGTTACCATTTGCGGACTGCCGGCGCTCTCAACCGTAAAGAGGCAATTTGGCCAGCCACCTGTAAAGTTCCCGTCAAAAATCTTGGTTACATCAGTATATGAATATAAATTGGTGGCATCACCCGGCAACTTATAAACCGACCAATCCGATTT
Source organism: Mucilaginibacter sp. Mucisp73 (assembly GCF_059491465.1). Classification (NCBI taxonomy): domain Bacteria; kingdom Pseudomonadati; phylum Bacteroidota; class Sphingobacteriia; order Sphingobacteriales; family Sphingobacteriaceae; genus Mucilaginibacter; species Mucilaginibacter sp. Mucisp73. Next base: position 3,018,066 of record NZ_CP168507.1, read on the forward strand.
TGCAAATTGCTCTTCGTAAAACGGTGTAAATTTCAAAAACAAAGTATCGGATTTATTCAAAAACCTGTCCCGTACAAAAAACGCGTATTTACGTTCAATAGCCGGCTGGCCCCTTACTGCTGCCTTTATTAAAACGCTGTTGCTGTATATATTATCCATTCCCTTTGGCTGCACATATTGGCCATTATCGGCGGTATCAACCATTGGTACAATAGCAAGGTTGTCTTTAGCTACGTTATCACAAGTGACATTAAAACCGCCGAAAGTAGGCGTTACTTTTAGCGACCGGAAAGCAAGTAAAAAAGGAGGTGTTAAAGGATTTACTGTGACTGAAACCGGTGCCGAAGCCTTTTCGCTGGAATTAACCGCATATAGTTTTACTACATGCGCCAGCGTATCTCCAAAGCCATCCACAGTTAAATTGTTGGTGTAATGCGATGCTATTACTTCGCGGGTTTTGCCGGGCGAAGTTTCGTAAACAGCCTTTACATAAAAAAGATCGTTATCGCCGGGTAAAGAATAAGTTAAAGTAGCCTGACCATTCAGGTTTTGTACCTGTACGTTGCTTACAGTCCCCGGGCCATTGTTATTGGTTATAGTGGGTTTATTGAGTGATTCCTGCTTGCAGCCTGTTATTACTATCATTAATAGTAAAATGCAGAAAGCAGTTTGTAATTTCCTTGTTTCCATGTTAATGCTTTTAATGTTAAACATATTATTGCTATGCATTTACCAGTTGGGATTTTGTACCAGGTTTTGATTAACCAGGAGGTCGTTTTCCTGTATCGGCCATAAATAATCGCGCGGGATCACAAAATGCCGCGAATAAATGGTGCGTTCGCGATAATATAACTCAGGCGAGTTTTCGCTGATTGACCAACCTGTTACGTTTCCGTTAAGCTCAACTCCTGCGGTTTTCCAGCGCAGCAGATCCCAGAAACGGTGTCCTTCAAAGCAAAGCTCAAGGCTGCGTTCGCGCTGAATGATTGAACGCATACCATCTTTAGTGGTATATTTAGTTGGGTTGATACTGTAATTTGACCACGACTCCTGAACAGTGGCCAAACCGGCCCTCGCCCTTATACGGTTTACGTAGGTATACACATCGGCTACAGGTCCCTGTGCTTCATTTAATGATTCCGCATAAAGTAAATAAAGATCAGATAAACGCATTTCGGGCCACGGATAGTTGATATAGGTAACAGTTGCCCATTCATAATGCCAGTTCAGTGCTTTTTTCATATAAAAGCCGGCAATTGGTATTGGGGACGATTGACCTACTTCGGCGCCGCGGGATTTCATCCACCAGGTATCTTCGTCGGTTTTGGTTGGGCTGTTGGCCATATACCACACACCGCGATCAAATCCAAGGTCGGCATAATAACGCGGTTCTCTGTCAAAATTGAGCCTCGCAGTTGTTTCACCTTCTTTGATATTAAAACGTTCATCGTGCGTACCCACCCTCAACTGCGATATATCACTAAAATCAAGCGTTTTATCTTCGTTAATAGGTACTCCGTTTTTAGTGTAGAACATCTTAGCCATTTTTATGGTAGGACCAAGCAATGGGCGGTTTGCTGATTTTGCGGCATCGGCATTATTAAAATCATATTGCCCCGCGCACATCGACTGGAAAAAAGAATTGTAATTGATATTATTGTTAGCGGTTAAACCCCATATCAGCTCATCATTCCACTTTTCGCTCATCGCATTCCTGATGCTCATTTGCGTCATGGTAGTTTGGCTAAGCGGAATAGTTGGTGCAGGAAACGTATACAGGTGTATGCTTTGCGCTTCGCAAAAATCAATAGCGGCTTTGCAGGCATCCGCTGCACGTTGCCATTTTTCGGTGCTAAAAGCAGGGTTAAACAATTGCTCACCGTCTTTATTTTTGAATGAGCTATAATCAGGGTTGCCATTAAAGAGCGGGCTCGCAGCTGTAACCAGCAGTTTTGCCTTCATACTTAATGCTGCACCTTTAGTAACCCGGCCTAATTCACTCCCTTCATTTCGAATAGTCAAAGGTAGTTTTGCAGCTGCCAGATCATATAAATTAGCAATATAGTTTACAACTTCATCAACCGGGCGGCGTTTTACCCTTATTTCGTCAATAGGTGCATCGATGGCCAGATTTTTATCAATAATTGGGATTGGCCCATAAGCCCTAAAAAGTTGAAAATGATAAAATGCCTTTAAAAACTGTGCTTCGGCTATCCAGCGTTCGCGGGTATCGATATCTAAATCAAGCACCTTTCCCTTGTCACTTACATTCTCAATAAAAACATTACAATCACGTATGGCTTTGTAGTTTGCCGCTGCGTCCCTGGTGCCGTTCATATAATTGGCAATAGGGTCCGACGAGTTTTGGAAGCCTCTTGGCAATTGCAATACGTTTGTCGACCTGATGTGATTAGCAGGGTCTTCTACCCAAACTTCATCGCCGGCAGTGAGGCCAACGTTATAAGTAGGATCGGTTTCTGTTGGGAGGTATGAGTAGCAGGTAAACAGGTACTTTTCTGCCTCGGTTTTTGAAACAAAAGCATTTGCTATTGTTGACACGTTATCAGGAACAACATCCAAAAATGATTTTTTACAGGATGATACCGGCACAATCATTATTAAGCCAACCATTAAAAGGGTAATATTCCCTTTAGTTGCGTGGCCCAATACTGAATGCTTAATTTTTTTTATAAAATTAGTTTTCATATAACTGATTTGAAAGCTTTTAAAATTCTACCCTTAAGCCTAAGTTGAACACTTTTTGAATCGGATACCCCAATCCAGATGTTCCCATTTCAGGGTCCCAGAGTTTAAAGCTGCTTAAGGTTAACAGGTTTAAGCCATTTAAATAAATACGCGCACTGCTCAAATGGATAAACTTGAGCTGGCTCTTGTTGAAATTGTATCCCAACTCGGCCGATTTAAGACGTACAAATGAGCCGTTACGCAGCCACCATGTGGATGTTTGGGTATTATTACCCTGTATATTAGTGCTTAACCTTGGCCAAAAAGCGTATGGGTTGCGGTTATCTTCCGACCAGTGGTCGTTAGCAATTGTGCTTAACAAACCGCTTTGATTACCGGAGTTAAGGCCGTTACTCTGCAAGCCGTTTACCAGGTAAAAAGGAGAAATATCTGCCGAATTGATAACAAAAGATGAGCGTGCTGATCCCTGGAAGAATGCGCTGATATCGAAATTTTTATACCCTACGGAAAAACCGAAGCCATAAATAATTTCGGGTACAAGGGGATACCCTATTGGCACAACATCCGAGCTGGATATTTTACCATCGCCATTCATATCACGATATTTGATATCGCCTGCTTTATAATCACCAAAGCTTTGCACCGGTGAATTGGCTACATCTTTATCATCAACAAATAACCGTTCGGCCAGGAGGCCATAGATCTGGCTTAAAGAGTTGCCAACCTTGCTGAGGTATTTCAGGTTATCGCTGTAAAGAGGTTCTTCGTTTTTTAACAGTTTGCTTTGGGAATAGGTAAGCGTACCGCGCGATTGAATCCAAAATGAATTATTAAAGTTCTTTTTATAATCCATGGCGATATCAATACCCTTGCTCGATGATTTACCGGCGTTTGATGATATATTGGCCTGTAAACCCATTGAAGTAGGTATAGTACTACGTACCATCAGGATATTATCACGCTTTTGCTGATAGGCATCTACAGTTAAAGTAAAGTTTTTAGCTACCGTTAAATCCATACCTATGTTGGTTTGCTTTGATTGCTCCCAGGTAATATTTTGGTTTTCATAACGATAGGTAACTACGCCAGGCCTGCTATAGGAATAATTAGTACCGAATTGGCCGTTAGAACCATTATTTAAATTAACATCAGAAAGATAGAAGAAGCGATCATTAGCCGAACCAATCTGATCGTTACCTACTAAACCATAGGTAACCCTGAATTTAAGGTTATCAATGGTTGACAGTAGCGGCTCAAAAAACTTTTCGTTTGATACCACCCAACCCGCACCTACAGATGGGAAAAAGCCAAAACGGTGGTTGCTGGCAAAACGCTCCGAGCCGTTATAACCAAAGTTAAATTCAACCAGGTAACGATTGTCATAACCATACGTAAATCTGCCTGATACGCCCTGGTTACGCGATGGCAGGGACAGTTGAAGCGTTGGCGCATTAGCTGTAAGATAATTGCGCATAGTACCAATTAACAAGCCGCTAACAGCGTGTTTTTGCCCAAATGTACGGTTGTAGTTTACCGCTGCTTCAATATATGTGGTTGCATTGGATACACTTCCTCCGGGGCTATAAGTTAAGTACTCGGTTGGAGTGGCACCTACGCTGCCTGCCGCTCCGCTATTAAGTAAAGTTAAACCATTAAATTGACCGTTAAGTACGTTTGATTGGTAGTAATAAGGGCTGTATTGGCGGGAAACCGTGAAGTATGAATAACGGGTTGTGTATGCCATTACCCTGCTGGATAAGCCCTGGGTAATAAAATCAAGCTTTTGATTCAAATTTAATTGCGCCGTCAATGTACTGGTATTGGAACTTTGGTAACCAGACAGAGATTGCGCGTATGGGTTCATATAAAGACCGCCACCGGGTATAATAGCATTACCAAAAAGCGGATGACTTACATATGGCAACAGGTTGCCGGGGTAAATAGCCGGAAAAGCTACCGGGTTACTCCATAAAGCATTTAAAAAAGTATAGCCGCCACCATTTATCGGCCCATGATAACTATCAAACTGACCTTTTAAGCTCACTACTGCTTCAGTGGTTTTAGTAAGGTTTAAAGTTGTATTTGATAAAATAGAATATGATTGCAGCTTAATGTTGTTGCTGAAATTGTTAAGGCTATTCTCCGCCAGATTGCCATTGTCAATATTATAGGTCATGGCCAGGTAGTACTTAGCTTTTTCTGACCCGCCGCTGGCGTTCATATTGAATCTCTGGTTATTGGTTTTGGTTTTGATCAACTGCTTGATCCAGTTATTGTTGGGGTATAACAACGGATCATCACCTTTGGCCGTATGATCTATTTTATTTTGCGAGTAAGGTAAAATGCCCAATGGATTACGCGTAAGCACCGCCTCATTGGCCAGTGTCATGTAAGTAATATTATCGGCAAGGTCAATATTCTTGATGTTTGAGGATGTTGAGTTTTCACCGCGGATATTGAATTTCACAGTGCCTACATCGCCACGTTTGGTAGTAACCAATATTACGCCATTTGCACCTCTCGCACCGTATAATGATGAAGCTGTAGCATCCTTCAATACCGAAAAGCCCGATATATCATCCGGTTGAAGCCTTGCCAGATCGGTAGTGCCCGATTCAATACCATCTATTAATATCAGCGGATCAACCTTACCTGCACCAAACGTCCCTACACCCCTTATAAAGAACTGGGCATTATCAGCACCGGGTTCGCCGCTTCGCTGATAGGAGATCATCCCGGGTACAACACCTGCCAGCATCGTTGTAAGGTTACTTGATGGCCCTTTAAGTTGTTTAGGGTTTACAGTGGTAATGGAGCTAACAAGGCTTGTCTTTTTTTGCGTACCATAGGCAACAACTGCAACCTCTTCAAGTGCATTTTTATCAGCACCCATTTGCACGTTTATTTTATAAACGCCGGCTGCCGACGGGGAATAGTTTGCAAGGTCAAATTCCTGCGATTTTGAGCCTACGAATGAAAACACGATGATTGAACTTCCGCCTTCCTTTAAATTAAGGGTATATTTACCATCAATGTCTGATTGCGTTCCATTGGTGCCGCCTTTAACCTTAACAGTTACGCCTGGTAAAGTAAGCCCCTTGTCATCAGAAACAATCCCCTGCACTTTTTTAGGAACGACGGCTCCTGCAGGTTCTTTTTTGGGAGGGTTTACAACGGGTGCGGGTTCACTCTTTTCAATAACAATGAGTTGGTCGCGTACTACATAACTCAGGCTTTTTCCTTTCAAAAGAACGCCGAACACTTCTTTTAATTCAGCGTTTTTAAAATCTACAGTAACAAGTTCTTTGTCATTCAACAGCGTGTTACTGTAAAAAACGGTTAGGCCCGTTTGCTTTTTGATTGCTTTAAATACTTCGGCCAAACTGATGTTGGCCTTTTTGAGTGTTATTGGTCCCGTACTCTGCGCTTGTACAGCGCCATACCGGGTTACCAATAAAAGAAAAATAAAGGGCAGTATAAGCCGCCGGCTGAATAGAATTCTCTCCATATTTATTGGGTTTACGATTTGGTTTTCTCTAAGACCTGTTCCTGCTAAAACGGGTGAACGGAAATAAGAAAAATTGTATTTTTTTTATTACAATGAAAAACAAAAGCTATTAATCAACACTATTTCAATGAATTACCAACACTATCCGTTTTACAAAAAAGGGCAAATGATTCCCATGGCGCTTAAGGGCCAGGCATTAAATAACCAGGAAACAAGTTGTGGTTTAACCGACGTCGTTTTCTTACCTGATGTGTAAAACCCCTTCTTTTAAAAGGGTCGAAACCCCTGCAGATGCTTTAATATTTTGAATAAAAACTTCAATTGGTTTGTTTTTTTGAATAGCGCCACTAAATGCTTCATCAGCTTTCGCAGGATCGTCAAAAACTACTTTTACATCAAACCAGCGGAGCAGTACATCGCTTATATCGTGAAGTTTAGTGTTATGGAAATAATAAATATCATTCATCCAGGCCAGTTCAACAGTAGGATCAAATGGTTGGGACCGGAACCCGGACCCCGATGTATAAACAGCCTGGTAGCCAGGTTGTAAAAGCATTTTTTGCTTATCCTGGCCGCTTGTTGATACCGAGCCTTCAACCAACGAGGTTACCGTTTCATCGGCATGATAAGTATTTACATTAAACTCCGTACCTAAAACTTTTACATCAGTTTGGCCTGTATGAACTATAAAGGGGTGAGCAGCATTTTTTGCAACTTTAAAAAAAGCTTCGCCTGTTAAGTACACTTCTCTGGTTTTGCCTAAAAATGAAAACGGGAAGCGCAGACTCGATACCGAATTTAACCAAACCTGTGTACCGTCTGAAAGTACTATCCGGTAGTTTAATTTTGAAGGAATAACGAGTGTGCTCCACTCCTCATTTTTACTATTATCTACCTGGTAACTTAAACCGTTAACACCTTTATTTAAATGAGCGAACGACATATTAATCACCTTTTTGCTGGTATCAGACAGGTTGATATGCTGCCCGTTTGCCAGCCGTAACTCAATGGACGGTGTTTTAAGATTTTTTTTTGCAGCAACAATAGTATTAACAGGTATTTGCCGCCAATAATATCCGGCAGTAAAAGCGACACATAATAAAGCCGCTACAGAAAGCCATTTTATTGCGCCTGTCCAGCCAGGCCTGATCGATCGTACCGGCTTTATTTCGGGCTGGATTGTATCCCAGGCTTTATTTTCATCAATATTATTAAAGAAGGTTTGAGCTTTATCTGAAGTAAGTACCTGTTGCATTTCATCCCACAGTTGTTTAATCCGGGGATCGTTTTGTATAGCATGTTCAAGCAAATGACCTTCTTCCTCACTGATTACCCCCGTAATTTGCTCAATTATTAGCTCCTGAAAATACGCTTTATTGTATGTCATTATATATAAGACCTCATTATGGATAAAAGGGTGAACTTATTTGGCACTTTTTAACCCTTCTTTTAAAGTTTTTATTGCCAGTTTCAAATGAGTTTTCAAAGAATTTATACTAATACCCATCTCAAAGGCCGCATCTTTATACTTTTTATGCTCATAATGCACCAGGGTAAAAGCCTGCATCCGCTGTATCGACAAATCGGCCAGCACTTTTTCAGGATAAATTTCCGGTACAGGTGTTTCTTCCTCCTCTATTTCGGTAAGTGTATATTTGTAATCTACCAATTTTTTTTGCGTTCGTGTTTCGCTTTCAACTTTTTTGAGGCATCTATTACGGATTGCTGTAGTTAAATAAGCTTTTAATGACGAATTAATATTGGTATATAATTGTCTTTCCCAAAGATCAACAAAAAAACCCTGAACGGTATCTTCAGCTTCCATTTCATCCCGTAAAATATAAAAGGCCGATACATTAAGCAGCTTATAGTATTTTTTAAATACTGCTTCAAAGGCCTCCTTGTTCCCCAATTTTAATTGCTCAATAATATGAGCATCGTTCAAAATCTCCATGAATTGGTCTTAACTGGTTTATAATTAAATAGGTTGGGCTACTATAGAAAGCTAAATGTAAAAACTTTTATTGTCAAAACAACAATTATTAAAAAAATATTAAAAAATCATCACTTTACTCAAAACCAGGATCTCTAACAAGCCTTTTTTACTAAACGGGCCATTTAAAAGTTAAGATTTATAGCGGAGACATTCTTGATACATCGTAAGAAACGGGATATGCTTTGGTTTTAAAAAATATTCAAAAGCAATCGATTTCATTTAGTAATTATTGTAATAAAAACAATTAAAAAATAAAAATAAGGCATTCCTCTTTTAATTCTTTTTAACTTAGGATATCCAGTTCGGCATCAAAATTTATCCGACGCTTTTTTTTACAAAATGCGCAAAAACACTCGTTCTATTTCGCATTTCATTTAATCCGGCTTTGTTTTTAATTTTGTTTTGATGATAAACAGCTTGCAAATTAAACTTCACAAAGGGCAGCTCGATGAGCTAAAGGATGAACCTGCCAGCTTGTTAAATTTTCTGAATGTTATATTTGAGCCTCTTTCAGCAAACTACGGACAGCTTAAGTATGCCCTTGAACGTGAATTCAGACCTGAGGGCTCGCCGGAAGTGGTCAGCTTAAATTTTGACAGGATCAAATTTGATGAGAACACAGGCCAGGGAAGTTTCCGAATAGTATTAGATATCAACTATGCGTTCGGCTGCGAAGACCTGGTTACCCATAAAAAAAATCAAACATCAGAATGGACTTTCATCGTTGATTACAAGCTTTTAATTATAAATCTTTATAGTTCGCCCTTTATTGACAGCCGTAGCACGGCCGAAGAGTTTTAGATCCTCATTTCAGGCCTGCAACAGTCCGGAGCTATAGCGCTTATAAAAAAGGAATAACAAGTGAACATCCACAATGCCGGGCAGATCCGGGTTACGAAAACGGCACATTTAGGTTTGCCCTTGCAAGCTTGCTGCCCCCGGAAAGTTATATTACAGCCATCGACAAAACGCAACAACATTTTCCGGCGTTTAGTGATGACGTCAAAATAGATTTCAGAAAAGTCGATTTTGTAAATGAGCAGATTGGCGTTAACTCGCTGGATGGGGGGCTTATGGCAAATTCACTGCTTTTTGTAGCTGATAAACCAAAATTGATAAAACAGCTGGAGAAAGGATAATTCTCAATTGCTGATTGTGGAATATGATGCCGTTAAAAGTAATCCCTGGGTTCCCTAACCTCCCCCTTTAGGGCCAGGAGGCTAAAATATTATTCCTAAAACCACGCCGATAATGATCACTATCGGTGTTTTTATTTTGGTAAAATGCAGCACCAGGAAGGTGCCGATCATTAAGGCATAGGCTGTCCAATTTAAGCCAAAAGGCCTTACCAGTAAAATCAGCGCAGTAGCCATAAAACCTACAGCTACTGCATTTATACCGCTTAGTGAGTTTTTTATACGTGTAATCTTCTTCAGATCCTCCCAAAACGGCACAATAAACAGGATAAGGATAAGGCCTGGTGTATTGATGCCAATAACAGCAACCAGGCTACCGATTACCTGCCCCCAAATACTGTATCCCTTGTTGCCAAGCGTTATGCCGCCCAAAAACGAAGTAAATGAAAATGTGGGCCCCGGCAAAGCCTGCTGCAAAGCATATCCCGACAAAAACTCCGACCGGCTTAAGTAATGCTTAACCTCAACAAATTCGGTATACATGAGTGGTACCAGCACTTGTCCCCCTCCAAAAATAAGGATGCCGTTGCGGTAAAAGTTTTCAAATAAACGGATTGGTAAACTTAATGGGGACGTTTGATTTACAACCGCACCTAAAGCAGCAAAAAAAAGCAGAATCCCTATAAAGTATGCTACTTTATTAGGGTTTACATTTGAATATAGTTTTACCCTCAATTCGTTTTCATGCTGCTGGGTTTCCATAGCCGATGATATAATGCCGCCAAGCAATATGAGTATCGGAAAGGCATAAGCATTTTGAAGGATGAGTGTCACAATCAGTGAACCAATTGCCAGCATGGTGCTGATCCTGGTTTTTAAAAATTTGTTGGCAAATGTATAAGTGGCATAAGCAACTATGCCTACCGCTATAGGCTGTACATAACTGATTACATGAGCAAATTTGGCCTTATTAGCAACCATGCTGTAGCTGATAGCCGCCATACACATAATAGTGGCCGAGGGGAGGATCCAAATTAAAAATGTAATAATAGCCAGCCTAAGTCCACCCACTTTCCAGGCTATCCCAACCAGTGTTTGGGTTGACGAAGGGCCGGGCAATACCTGCGATAAGGCGTTAAGCTCCATCAACTCATCTTCGGTAATATATTTTCGTTTTTCAACAAATTCGCGCAGCAAAACAGCAATGTGGGCCTGCGGTCCGCCAAAAGCGGTAAAAGTATAAATTAGCACATCCCGCAGAAATAATAGTTGCCGTTTCTTCATTTTTATATTCGCAGATAGTTTTTTGCAGATAGTTCATAGATATGGTTCATAGCAGGCAGATCATAGATATGTTCACGAAAAATGGACGAGCCAATACTGCGGAGCTACCATGAACTATTAACCATAACTATGAACTACTAATAATCGTCATCGTCTTCTTCAAAACCCATTGCCTGCCTATATACTGCCTGCAATTCAGAAAAAGCATGGTTATCGCGCTTTTCTTTTGTCACTTTCATACCGGCTTCATAAGTTTTAATGGCGTCATCCTTTCGGTTTAGCGCTTCATAAAGCTTACCCAAATGATAATAGGTACCTGTATAGCCGGGGTGGTTATTTACCAGGTCTTCATAATAAGCAAGAGCCTTATCTGTCTCATTCAGACGCAGATATTCTGTTGCCAGGGCATATTTCAGAAACTCATCATCCGGTTCATTTTTTATAAATTCCAACAGCTTATTCAATCTGCTTAACTCCATTTTAAACTCTATCTTTTTTAACTAAATTTGCAAAAACCTATTGATATGAAGATTCTGGTATGTGTAAGTAATGTTCCTGATACCACCACAAAAATAACTTTTACTAATAATAACACGCAATTTAATACAAACGGGGTTCAGTTTATACTTAACCCTTATGATGAAATTGCACTTGCCCGCGCCATTGAACTAACCGACGGCGGTAAAGGTACAGTAACTGTAATAAATGTTGGGGAAGCAAATACAGAAGCCACTATACGTAAAGCTCTGGCCATTGGCGCTACCGATGCGATACGAATAAACGCTAAACCGCACGATGCCTGGTATGTAGCATATCAGATTGCGCAATATGTAAAATCAAATCCTTTTGATCTGATCCTGACAGGTCGTGAATCTATTGATTATAATGGATCAAAAGTTGCCGGTATGCTTGGCGAACTGCTTGATCTGCCATCGGTATCCATCATTAAAAAATTAGATGCCGCTGACACAGAGGCAACCGTTGAGCGCGAGATTGAAGGTGGTAAAGAGGTTTTAACTATTCCCTATCCTTTTGTAGCCGGTACGGCCGAAGGTGTGGCCGAACCCAAAATACCCAATATGCGCGGCATTATGTCTGCCCGAACCAAGCCACTTACAGTTGTTGAACCGGTTGAGATAAAAACATTTTCGGAGATCATTAGTTATGAAACACCTGCTCCACGCGGCCAGGTGAAGCTTATACCTGCTGATGATACTGCTAAACTGGTTGAGCTGCTGCATACCGAAGCGCGTGTTATATAAATTATGATCTAAATCATTAACAGATAAATATGTCAGTTTTAATATATGCGGAAAATACGGGGGGCAAATTCAAGAAATCAGTTTTTGAAGCCGTTTCTTATGCCCGCGCCATTGCCGATCAAAATAATACTTCTCTTACCGCTGTTTCAATAGGCAACGTTGACGCCACCGAATTAGCTTTATTAAGTAAATACGGTGCAAATAAAGTGCTTAATGTATCAGGAGATAAATTGAAGGAATTTGTAAACCAGGCCTACGCATCTGTCATAGCCGAGGCGGCCAAAAAAGAAGGTTCTGCAGTTGTGGTATTATCAAACACCTTTTCGGGCCGTGGTTTAGCGCCCCGTATAGGTATTAAACTGGAAGCCGGTGTTGCCGACGGAGCGGTTGCTTTACCTGAACAGACAGGCGGCTCGTTTAAAGTAAAAAAGACAGCATTTTCAGGTAAAGCTTTCGCAACTGTCGAGCTTACCTCCGCCATAAAAGTTATTGCGCTTGTACCCAACTCTTATAAAGTTGTTGAAACTGGCGGTACTGCCCAGGTTGAGGACTTTAGTGTTGAAACTAAAGCTTCAGACTTTAAGGCGATGATTAAAGAAATCGTTCGTTCAACGGATAAAGTTTCATTGCCTGATGCTGAAATCGTTGTTTCGGGCGGTCGCGGTTTAAAAGGCCCCGAAAACTGGGGCATGATAGAAGAACTTGCCGAACTTTTAGGCGCAGCTACTGCATGTTCAAAACCTGTATCAGATGCTGGCTGGAGGCCACATAGCGAACACGTTGGACAAACCGGTATAGCTGTCAGTCCAAATTTGTATATTGCAGTCGGTATTTCAGGTGCAATTCAACACCTGGCTGGGGTAAGTTCGTCAAAAGTTATTGTAGTCATAAACAAAGATCCGGAAGCACCGTTTTTTAAGGTGGCAGATTACGGAATTGTGGGCGACGCGTTTGAAGTACTCCCTAAATTAATTGCAGCCGTTAAAGAATATAAAGCTTCAGCATAAATACAGGTGTGATGGGGAATAACATGAAAAAAATAAAGCTTGATATTGTCGGCTTATCATACAGTCAAACTCAATCGGGCGCCTATGCACTTGTTTTGGGTGAAGTTAGCGGTCGTCGTCGCTTACCTATTATCATCGGAAGCTTTGAAGCTCAGGCTATCGCTATCGAAATAGAAAAAATGACCCCAAGCCGCCCGCTTACGCACGATCTGTTTAAAAGTTTCGCTCAGGCTTACCAGATTGAAGTTCAGGAAGTAATTATCTACAACCTGGTTGATGGGATATTTTATGCCAAATTGGTTTGCAGCGACGGAAAGCGTTCTGTAGAAATAGATGCCCGCACTTCTGACGCTATTGCAGTAGCTGTACGCTTTGACTGTCCTATCTTCACTTATGAATTTATCCTTTCAACAGCGGGTATCGTTATCGAAGGTAATGACTTTGTGTATTTAGAGAATATCAATGAAGCACCTGAGGAGAAATCGGTTAGTGCATCCGTAAGTGGCTATGCTTCCATCAGTACTGAAGAGCTCAAAACCAAACTTCAGGAAGCCCTCGCCGAAGAATCATACGAAAAAGCGGCAAAGATCCGTGATGAACTGAACAAGCGTAAAGCATCCTGAGGATTTCGGATTTTCGATTTCGGATTTGCCAAAAGATAATTTATCACAAATAATAATATTAAACAGAAATCCAACCCCGGATTTCTGTTTAACAATCGTAATTTCTACACTTGTAGCTTTCTGATTTACATTTATTTCACTACTTTCCGCTTTTAATTTAACACTGACTAAAATTATTTAAACCCGGTACCATATGAATATTAAGTTCCGCTTAATACTGATGAATTTTATGCAATTTTTTATCTGGGGTGCCTGGTTGCTTACCATTGGTGCATACTGGTTCCAGGATAAACATTGGTCGGGCGCACAATTTGGGGCAATCTTCAGTACCATGGGTATTTCGGCAATATTTATGCCTGCCCTTACCGGTATCATAGCCGATAGGTTTATCAATGCTGAAAAGCTTTACGGTATCATGCATATTTTAGGGGCGGCATCCTTATTTACCTTGCCTTTAATTACCAGTCCTTCCGCCTTTTTCTGGGTAATGCTGATCAACATGATCTTTTATATGCCAACCCTTTCATTATCAATAACAGTGGCATATTCGGCGTTAAAAAGTAACAACAAAGATGTAGTTAAAGATTATCCCCCTATCAGGATTTGGGGAACTATCGGGTTTATAGCCGCATTATGGACAGTGAGCCTCACACATAACGAAACCTCTCCCAACCAGTTTTATATTGCATCGGCCGTAGCTCTTGCACTTGGCATTTATTCTTTTAGTCTTCCTAAATGCCCGCCACTTTCGGCCAAAGCAAATAACAAATCGTTTGTTGATTCATTGGGGCTAAATGCCTTTAAACTATTCAAAGATCCAAAGTTTGCTATTTTCTTTGCATTTTCGATGCTTTTGGGCGCAGCACTGCAACTTACCAATGCGTACGGTGATACCTTTATACAAGACTTTAAAAATATAGCCATTTATAAAGATTCGGTCGGCGTAAAATACCCGGCCATTATCATGTCTATTTCCCAGTTTTCTGAAACGTTTTTCATTTTACTGATCCCGTTCTTTCTGCGTAAGTTTGGTATTAAGTATGTAATGCTGTTCAGCATGCTGGCCTGGGTGCTGCGTTTTGGCCTTTTTGCCTTTGGCGATCCGGCAGGTGGTTTATGGATGATTGTTTTATCATGCATTGTTTACGGTATGGCCTTCGATTTCTTCAATATATCTGGTTCACTTTTCGTCGAAACCCAGGCCACTCCCAACATCAGGGCGAGCGCACAGGGCTTGTTTATGATGATGGTAAACGGTTTCGGGGCTTTTTTCGGAAGCATCGCAAGCGGACTTATTATCGATCACTTCTTTCTGCTGCCCGGCGGTAGCAAAGACTGGCACGGGATCTGGCTTACGTTTGCCGGGTATGCTCTTGTAATAGCCATTGTTTTCCCTTTCGTATTCAGATATAAGCACAATAAGGCACTCGTTGAAGCGATACAACATGCGTAAGTTTTGAAACGAGATTTGGGGGATTATGGATTTTCTTAGTTAAATAGAGAGGGCTCACGAATTATCGTGAGCCCTCTCTATTGCATGTTATTCGGGAAATCCAAAAAATACCCCCAAATCCCGGTTCAAACTACTTCTTCCAACCCATTGCATATTTAATACCACCTAACAGATGGTTCAAATATAATGGATCAGCATATGATTCATCAGTATGACCTAATTCGGTATAAAAGGCCCTGCCGCCATCGAAGTTATGATACCATGCCATTGGGTGATTATCACCGTTTTCGCCGCCGGTGTAGCTTTTCTCATCTATTTTGATCAGTACGTGCAGATCATCACCTATCCATTTATAGTTATACCATTCGTCCCATCGCTTCCAGGTTTCGGGCAGATGTTTAGTGGCAATAAAATTACAGTCGACCACATGTAATGTTGCTTCCTGTTGTTTTGGATGACTTTTGAAATAAGCCCCTACCAGTTTACCATACCATGGCCACTCATACTCGGTGTCAGTTGCGGAATGAACACCAACAAAACCGCCGCCGGCCTTAATATATTGCTCAAATGCAGTTTGTTGGGCATCATTTAAAACATCGCCGGTGGTGTTTAAAAATATTACCGCCTTATATTGTTTTAAATTATCTACCGTAAACCTCGCGGCATCAGTGGTACTGTCTGTATCAAAATTATTTTCCTGCCCCAGTTTAATTATTGCAGTTACGCCTACCGCTATTGATTTATGAGGGAATCCCGCGGTTTTACAAAATATCAGTACCTTATCTTTAGCAAGTACCTGGCTTATTAGTGCGCCTATTAAAAGGCAAATGGTAAGTAGTTTTTTCATAGTTGATTGTTATTGGTTATCAGATTAAAAATGAACGTCATGCTGAACTTGTTTCAGCACCCCACATGCCAAGTAGCCGACAAGTATGGCGCATACTTAGCATGTGGGATCCCGAAATAAATTCGGGATGATGTGTTGGATAAATTATAAATTCCCTTTCTTCAATTCATCTACAGCAAAATGAGCGGCGCGGGCCGTCATTGCCATGTACGTTAATGATGGGTTTTGACACGCTGATGAGGTCATAGCTGCACCATCGGTAACGAAGACGTTTTTGGCATCCCAGACCTGGTTGTTTCCATTAAGTACCGAAGTTTTAGGGTCACGTCCCATCCTTGCAGTACCCATTTCGTGAATTCCATCGCCAACATTGTGGCCGCGGTCATGGGTTTCAATGTTTTTTACACCGGCACTTTCAAGCATCGCTTTGGCTTCCTTTACGATATCAAAGCGCATTTTCTTTTCGTTTTCTTTGATCTCAGCATCCATCGCTAAAATAGGCAACCCCCATTTGTCCTTGCGGGTTTTATCAAGGGTAATTTTATTTTCGTGATAAGGCAGCAATTCACCAAAACCGCTTAAGCCTATAGTCCACGGACCTGGCTCTGTAAGTGCGTCTTTATAGTCGGCTCCAATGTTCAATTCAGCAATTTCTCGGCTCCATCCCATACGGCTTGCCGCGCCCTGGTAACCGAAACCACGCAGGTAATCGCGTTTATCACCAAACAGGTTGGCAAAACGCACAACATAAATACCATTAGCCCGGCGACCGTAATAATATTTATCTTCAAAACCTTCAACCAATCCGCTTGCGCCGAGATTGTAATGATGATCCATAATGTTATGGCCTAACTCTCCGCTGCTGCTGCCCAAACCATCAGGCCAAATTTCGGTAGCCGAATTCATCAATACCCAGGCGCTGTTCAAAGCAGAGGCGTTTACAAAAACGATCTTTGAATAATACTCATAAGTTTGGTTGGTTTCGGCATCAAGCACTTCCACCCCTCTGGCCTTTTTAGTATCTTTATCATACAATATTTTAGTGACGATAGAATATGGCCTCACGGTTAGATTGCCTGTAGCCAAAGCCGCTGGCAATGTTGAAGATTGCGTGCTGAAGTATCCACCAAAAGGGCAACCCTCCCAGCACCTGTTCCTGAACTGGCAAGCCGTACGTCCCGGAATAGCAGCAGTTAAATTGGCCGAGCGACCAATGATCATATGCCTGGTGCCGTTGTAATTTTTCTTGATGCGGGCAGCGACATCTTTTTCCACCCAATTCATATCCATCGGGGGCAAATAATGACCGTCGGGCAGTTGTGGTAAGCCTTCCAATGAGCCGCTTATACCTGCAAATTTCTCTACATGATCATACCATGGCGCAAGATCTTTATAGCGGATAGGCCAATCAATAGCCCAGCCGTCCTTAGCATTTGCTTCAAAATCAAAATCGCTCCAGCGATAGCTTTGCCTTCCCCATAAAATGGAGCGACCGCCAAGCTGATATGAACGCCACCAGTTAAAGGGTTTGATCTCGGTATACGGAGCGGCTTGCTCGTCGGTCCAGTAATCCATAATAGGTTCGGAAGCTCCCCAATTACGTGAAATTACGGGGCGTTGTTTACGTTGGGCTTGCGTTGGCTTTCCGGCATGATGTCGGTCCCAGGGGTCCTGATTAGCAGTTTTATAATCTTTAATGTGCTCAAAGTTTCGCCCCCGTTCAAGCATAATGGTTTTCAAGCCAAGTTCGGATAACTCTTTTGCTGCCCAGCCACCGCTGATGCCAGACCCTACTACAATGGCATCATAGGTATTATTAGCCTTAGCCTTGCCGTTTATATTACTTAATGGCATAGTTTATAAATTGGTTTTGAGATTGGATAAAACAATTATATTAATTAAAAATCGATATAGCAATCGATTGTGAAGAAAAGTGTGAACCATGATTTATGGGATTGATGGATTACCTTGATAATAAGTTTTATTCAGCCATCATGAAATCCTCTAATCCTGAAAATCATGGTTCTTTTATTTATTTTTACCCCATGCTACAAGTAAGCGAATTATACATCTACCCTATTAAATCATTGGGCGGCGTTGCGGTACAAAATGCGGAGGTTACCCGTCGCGGTTTACAACACGACAGGCGTTGGATGCTGGTTAATGAACACGGGCACTTTATAACCCAGCGGGAGTTTCCGCAAATGGCCTTATTGAAGGCATCAATCCAATCGGATGGGATAACAGTACATCATCAGTCAAGTGGGTCGTTATTAATTCCGTTTAATTGCGAAAGAAAACCTTTGCAACAGTTTGCAGTTTGGGAAGACACCTGTTTTGGACAATATGTAAGCGAAGAATTCGACGAATGGTTCAGCGAAGCACTCAATATGAAATGCCGCCTCGTTTACATGCCCGATGACAGTGAACGCGAAGTTGACCAGCGCTACGCCAAACCCGGCATGATCACTTCATTTGCAGATGCCTATCCTTTCCTGCTTATTGGGCAGGCTTCGCTTAATGACCTTAACAAACGTATGTCATTGCCTTTGCCAATGAACCGCTTTCGTCCCAATATAGTTTTTACCGGCGGTGATGCTTATAGCGAGGACCTGATGAACCAGATAACAATAGCAGGGATAACCTTCTACGGGGCAAAACTTTGCGCACGTTGTGTGTTAACCACCATCGATCAGCAAACAGCCGTGAAAGCTAAGGAGCCTCTAAAAACCCTGGCTTCTTACCGTATGAAAAACAATAAGATCATGTTTGGGCAAAACCTGGTACATGAAAATACCGGCATAATTTCGGTAGGCGATGAACTTAAGGTTTTAAGTATCCATACCGAGGAAAGATTTATTGTAGAAAAGAAACCGATAACCGCATGAAACCAACAATAACAATTGAATATTGCCCAAAATGCAACTGGATGATGCGCGCCGCTTACATGGCGCAGGAACTGCTTACAACATTCACCGATGATGTAAATGGTGTTACCTTAAAACCAAGTGAAGTAAGCGGCAGGTATACGATAACCGTTGATGAAGAAACACTGTTTGACCGCAAGCGCGACGGCCATTTCCCGGAAATCAAAGAGTTAAAACAGGCCGTTCGTGATAAAGTTAACCCGGGTAAAAGCCTCGGTCATTCAGACAGGCATCAGTTGTAACTTTTATATAACAATGTCTGTATAAAATATCCTTTCTATATAATCTATAATATTACTCGAAAAAATAGTTAATTTAGAGAATATCTTTATTTACCTTTGTGAGTTTTATTTTAGAAAATGCTTTCAAAAAAAACTAAGTATGCTATAAAGGCACTTGTGGTTCTTGGCAAGAACATGGACCAGCCGCCTATGCAAATTTCGAAGATTGCCGAAATTGAACGAATCCCTAAAAAGTTTCTTGAGCAGATACTGCTTGATCTGCGCAATGCGGGGTTTCTTTACAGCAAAAAAGGAGCAGGTGGTGGCTACAGCCTTAACCGCGATCCCAAAGAAATATTCCTGGTAAGTATCATGCGTATAACCGACGGACCTATTGCCATGGTGCCCTGCGCCAGCTTAAACTTTTACCACAAATGCGATGAATGCCACCAGGAAAGCACTTGCGGCATAAGGGATGTATTTGTTGATGTAAGAGATGCCACACTTAAAATATTAAGCGAAACCAGCATCGCCGATATCATCAAACGCGAAACCACCCTCATCAGCGTTTAATTTTAAAACTTCATAAAACTGTCATAACACAGTTTTTTTAAATTAAATGCTACTTTTTCCGTATACTATATATATATTTGGGAAATGAATCATGAGAGCATTAATATTACTTGTCTTAACCAGCTGACTTATTGCTATATGTGCAATGAGAAAACGAGGCTGTAAACGTAATATTTACCCATATATGCCTCTTTAGCCACAGCCAAAGGGGCTTTTTTATAAAAGAATTAATACATAGAATATGCAGAGCTTCAGAACGGAACTGGAGAACCCTATTGTTGAGAAGGATATTATAGATCTTGAAAAAAAGATCCATGCTTTTCGTGAAGGTAAAATTCATGATGAAAAATTCAGAAGCTTACGCTTGGCGCGCGGTGTTTATGGCCAGCGTCAGCCAGGTGTGCAAATGGTACGTATTAAACTACCTTTTGGCAAAGTTAGCTTTAAGCAACTATTGAAGATTGCCGAGATTTCTGACGAGTTTGGGAGCAGTAATCTCCACCTTACCACCCGCCAGGACATCCAGATCCACTATGTAAGTCTTGACCGTACACCCCAGCTTTGGGCTAAGCTTGCACAGGATGACATCACCCTGCGCGAAGCATGTGGCAATACCGTGCGTAATGTTACAGCCTCTCCTACTGCAGGTATCGACCCAAAAGAACCATTTGACGTTTCCCCTTACGCATATGCTACGTTTGATTATTTTCTGCGTAACCCGATATGCCAGGAAATGGGCCGCAAATTCAAAATCTCTTTCTCGTCAAGTGATGAGGACACAGCGTTTTCATACATTCATGATATCGGTGCTATCCCTAAAATAAATGCCAATGGCGAACGTGGGTTTAAGATCATGCTTGGCGGCGGTTTAGGTGCACAGCCAATTTTAGCCAGTATTGTTGAAGAATTTTTACCAGAAGATCAGCTGATCCCTTATATAGAATCAGTAATCCGTGTTTTTGACCGTTACGGCGAACGCAATAACCGCAACAAAGCCCGTATGAAATACCTTATCCAAAAATTAGGTTTAGACGAGGTATTGCGTTTAACCAAAATCGAGCGTACGGCCAACAAAGTAAAATCATACCCTATCAACCGGGATGCTATTGATGCCCCGGCTTTACCACCAACTGACAGCTATCCTGAGGTAACCATCAGTAACCCGTTGCGCTATGAGCAATGGCTGGCTACCAACGTTTTTGAGCAAAAACAAAAAGGTTTTTACGGCGTGTATATTAAAGTGCCTGTAGGTGATATCTCATCGGATACTGCCCGTGCACTGGTTAAAACATTAGAGCCATTGGTTGGTCACGAGATCCGCATTACTCAAAACCAGGGATTGCTTTTAAAATATGTTCAAAAGGAAGCATTGCCTGCTTTATATGAAGGCCTGGCTAAGCTTGAACTGGCTGCGCCGGGCTTTGATAGCATTGCTGATGTTACTACCTGCCCGGGTACAGACACCTGCAACCTTGGTATCTCCAACAGCATGACCATGGCGCGCGTACTCGAGGACCTGATCTATAACGAATACGAGGACTTTATTTATAACCGCGAAATCAAAATCAAAATAAGCGGCTGTATGAACTCATGCGGTCAGCATGGTTTGGCGCATATAGGTTTTCATGGCAGTTCACTAAAAGCGGGCGCTAAAGTATTACCATCGGTACAAGTAATGTTAGGTGGAGGTACTGTTGGCGATGGCGTTGGCCGTGCTGCCGAAAGGGTGATCAAAGTACCTACCAAACGTGCTACCGATGTGCTAAGGTGGTTATTGAACGACTATAAAGAGTTTTCGCCCGAGGGTGAAACTTACCATGAATATTATGACAGACAGGGTAAAGATTATTTTTACCGTTTGCTGAAACCACTTGCCGATTTAACTACTCTTACCGATGACGAATATATTGACTGGGGGCACCAGGAAACATTTGTTACCGCTATAGGCGTAGGTGAATGCGCCGGTGTGATCATCGACCTGGTAGCTACCCTCCTGTTTGAATCGGAAGAAAAATTAGGCTGGGCTAACGAAGCTTATGCTGATGGCCGCTGGGCTGACGCTATTTATCATGCTTATAACGTGTTTGTAAGCTCCGCAAAAGCTTTACTGCTTGACAAAGGTGTTAATAGCAGTACACAAATAGGCGTGATCCGCGAGTTTGATGCGCAATACGTTGAAAAAGGCGAGTTTGAATTGAACGGGAGCTTTAACGACCTGGTATTACAGCTCAATGAAAATGAGCCTTCGCAAGAATTTGCTACCGCATATTTAGCTCAGGCTACAGAATTTTTAAGCAGAAGCAAGGATAAGAGAGAGGCGCTTGTACAGTAATGACTGATAGCAATAAAAATATAAAAGAACCGCGCATTACCCTGGTGGGTGCCGGTCCCGGCGATGCCGACCTGATAACCGTGAAAGCCATCAAAGCTTTAAAAACAGCCGATGTTGTTTTATACGATGCGTTGGTTAATGAAGAACTGCTTGAATACGCTCCCGAAACATCAACAAAAGTTTACGTTGGCAAACGTTCAGGCGATCACACCTTTTCGCAGGAAGCTATTAACAATCTTATGGTTGATTATGCCAAAAACTATGGTCACGTAGTCAGGTTAAAGGGTGGTGATCCGTTTGTATTCGGTCGTGGATATGAAGAGTTGATAATTGCCGCGGCACACAATATATCCGCTTCTGTTATTCCGGGCATTTCCAGCTCGATAGCCGTACCCGAATTGCAGCAGATCCCGGTTACTCACCGCGGTTTAAGTGAAAGTTTTTGGGTGGTTACCGGAACTACTGCAAATGGCAAGATCTCGAACGATCTTATTGATGCGTCACGATCAAATGCTACCGTGGTTGTATTGATGGGCATTCATAAGCTGGCCGAGATCGCTGAAATATTCAAGTTACAAGGCAAGAACAAACTACCCGTAGCCGTTATTCAAAGCGGTTCTACTGCAGACGAGAAGATCGCTGTTGCGACGGTGGATACCATTGTTGATACTGTTGAAGAAAGTGAGATTTCATCGCCTGCCGTTATTGTTTTAGGCGAGGTAGTATCACTTCATCCAAAATTCCAACTGATAAAAGAAGTTTATGACTTTGTTGCCCGGGGATAAAAGTTTAACTAACATTCAGGATGAAAAACAGGAAGGTAACCAGCTTTTTCCAGTATTTTTAAAACTGAATGATCTGCATACGGTGCTTATTGGCGGCGGTAATGTTGGTTTGGAAAAACTTACCGCTGTACTTAATAACAGCAACAGCGCGAGGGTAACTGTTATTTCGCGAGAGTTTTTGCCCGAGGTACACACACTTGCATCGCAATATCCGGGCATCCGCATTATACAAAAATCATTTACCGACGACGACCTGAACGACGCCGATATTGTTATCGCTGCTACTAATGATAGCGAACTTAATAACTATATCCGCAATGCCGCCCATGACCGTAAGCTGCTAATCAATGTAGCTGATAAGCCTGCGCTATGTGATTTTTACCTGGGATCAATAGTGCAAAAGGGTGACCTGAAATTAGCCATATCTACCAATGGAAAATCACCTACTGTGGCAAAACGATTAAAAGAAGTATTAAATGAAAGCCTCCCTGCTGAACTCGACATCACTTTGCAGCAAATGAGCGAACTAAGAAATACCCTTGAAGGCGACTTTGCTGACAAGGTAAAAAAATTAAATGGTATAACATCTGTACTGGTTGAACCTAAAGCCGCCAGCCGTAAAAATTTCATTTGGTTAATCTGGTCAACCATTATTGTATCGTTGGCTATTGGTATTACGGCGCTTTATTTCAAGGAGCCTAACTTTAAGCACTTCGTAACCGGCATCGATCCTATCTTTTATTACTTTTTAGGTGCCGGGTTTGTATTTGCAATGATTGACGGGGCCATTGGCATGTCATACGGAGTTACTTCAACCACATTCTCTCTTTCTATGGGTATCCCTCCGGCCTCGGCCAGTATGGGCGTACACCTTTCCGAGATCATGAGTTGCGGTATAGCCGGTTGGATGCATTATCGCATGGGCAACATCAACTGGAAACTATTTAAGTTATTAGTTATTCCAGGTATAATAGGAGCGGTAACAGGTGCTTATCTCCTATCTTCGCTTGAGCATTACAGTATGTACACCAAACCTGTTGTATCGGTTTATACCCTGATATTGGGTATAGTGATATTCAGGAAGGCATTCAATACGCAAAAGAAAAAATCGGCCGATAAGGTAAAACGCATTTCGCTGCTGGGTTTAGGCGGTGGCTTTATCGACGCCGTTGGTGGCGGCGGCTGGGGCTCAATCGTGCTATCAACCCTGATAGCCGGTGGCCGGAGCCCACGTTTTTCATTAGGCACCGTTAAACTTTCACGTTTTTTTGTGGCAATGATGGGATCAATAACCTTTATTGCCATGGTAAGCAGCGATCACTGGCAGGCTGTAGCCGGACTTATATTGGGCAGCGCCCTTGCTTCGCCAATCGCAGCTAAGATTTCTAATAAGATCTCTGCGAAAACTATCATGGTGGCGGTATCAGTAATCGTGATCCTCATCAGTATCCGTTCTATTATAATGTTTATTACTAAGGTTATATAAAATGAGCACTGCATTACAACAAATACAAGGCGTAACCACCGGACTTAGCCCCGTGGAAGCCCTCACTAAACTGGCAGGGCTTTTCCCCGGTGAAGTTATATTTTCAACCAGCTTTGGTTGGGAAGACCAGGTGATCAGTCATATGATCTTTGCCAATAACCTGCCTATTAAAGTATTTACGCTTGAAACCGGCAGGCTTTTCCGCGAAACCTATTCGGTTTGGTCAGCTACCATGAACAGGTATCAAAAACCCATTCATGCTTACTATCCCAATAACGAGTTGCTGGAAGAAATGGTAAGCAAAAAAGGCCCAAACAGCTTTTACGAGTCGGTTGAAAACCGCAAAGAGTGCTGCGGGATCCGTAAAATAGAACCGCTCAAACGCGCTTTAAAAGGCAACAAAATTTGGATCACCGGCATCCGCGCCGATCAATCGGTTAACCGTCATGACATGCATGACCTGGAATGGGATGAGCAAAACCAACTGGTTAAGTTCCACCCTATTTTCGGCTGGACACTGGATGAAGTAAAGGCTTATATCAAACAATACAATATCCCTTATAATTCATTACACGATAAAGGTTTCCCAAGTATTGGCTGTATGCCATGCACCCGTGCAGTAGCCGAAGGCGAAGACTTCCGTGCCGGCCGGTGGTGGTGGGAAGATCAATCGAAAAAAGAATGCGGTTTGCATGAGACAGCAAAACCATGATGAATAGGATTTAGGAATTAGCTTGAAAAATGTACAAACTGCGCTAATCCCAATCATGAAAATCCTTTAATCAGGCAGATCAAGTTCAAGATGCTTTTTTTATACGTAGGTCAATTGGTTGAAAAATCAGTTGGCCTTTTTTTACCGCTGATTTTGGTGACTGCGCTGATTTCGTTGATGTTTTTTTAGCGTCGGTAACTATTTTTTCCTTTTGGCTTCAATGTATACTACCGCAAAAAGATCAGCGTAATCACAAAAATCACAGAAAAATCAACGGTAAAAAAGGGGATGAAGTTTTTACATCCCATCCCCTTACAAACTATATAAAACGTAATAAAAGCGCTTACTTGTTATTATTATTACCTGCTAATAATCCATCAAGTGTTACCGATACATAATACAAGCCACCGATGGTTGGCCCGCCGGCGTATTGGTAATACCTTTTATTAAAGATATCGGTAGCACCTAATTTAAAGGTTGCATAGTATGAAGGTACACGGTAAGTAACCTGCGCATCAACTGTTTTAATTGATGGCACTGTGCCGGTAACCAGCGGGCTCTCCCACAGGTATGACTGCTGCCACTTATAAACTACGTTGAAGCCGAAGTTTTTAACCACTTCACGGTTACCGAATGATACATTGCCCGACCACTCAGGGGTATTGAAGCCTGTAACAAAAATATCTGAAGCTGTTTGGGCTTTCAGCTTATTGAAGCTCACGTTACCTGATACTGTATAGTGCTGGTAGAAATTGTAAGTGATACCTGCCGAAGAACCATAATTATGATAGATGTTTTTAGCATTGGTATAAACGCGGTACCTGCTTTGCCCCTGGCTGGCTGCGTTACTTGATGTGCCTGTCGTGGGATCACGGTTAATGTCAAGCATGGCTAATACAGCTGCGTCTGAACCTACGGTAACACCGTTTGGCACAAAAACTTGTACCTGGCCAAGGAAACCATCATAACGGTTGGTGTAAGCGTCAATATCGATGAACACTTTATTGTCGGCTACGATACCTTTATAACCTACCTCGAAAGAAGTAATTTGCTCCGGGCGGGCAGGTGGCAGGTCCGCTACTTTTAACAGGTTGCGGTTAGCCAAAGCTGCCTGGTCTGAGCCGCCTGCAGCGTTTACTGCAGCGTTGAATGCCACTACCGATGTTTGGGTATAGCTATTACCAAGATACCCCAAGCCTTCGTTAATGAATGGTAAACTACCCACACGTTTTACGCGACCGTTATTTACATATGATAAAGCCTCAAACAATGAAGGGAAACGATAACCATTCTGGAATGTAAACCTGAAGTTATGATTTTGATTAACGGTGTAAACAGCAGCTAAACGCGGTGTAAACTTAGGATCAAAGTATGGATTGCGGTCCCAACGGATAGAGCCGAATACTTTCAGTTTTTCGTCAAAAAAGGTTTTGGTAACCTGGGTAAATGCACCGTATTTTTTATAGATAACGTCTTTACCGAAAGTACCATCGGCCAATGGGGTGTTTCTGTCGGCAATTGGGCGGCTAAAATCTACGAAGTTGTTACCATCAGGTGTAATGCTGTACACACGTACATCGGCGCCAACCAACAAGTCGACAAATTTAACTTTACTGCTTAAATCCCATTGGGCCTCGCCGTTATACATATGGCTTTTCTGAACCAAGGCCGCACCACCTGTAACCGGTGCATTAGGGATCAGGCTTGACTTAATATCCCAGTTATTAATGCCTATAATGGTTTTCCTCAAAGCATCAAATTCAGGAGTACCTGGCTCTACACGACCTTTATCGGCGGCAGCGCGGGCAGCCTGCTCAGCCGCTGCCAGATTTGCTGAAGTAAGTACACCACCATTATAAGCTTTTAAAGCATTGCCATATAGAGTTGCCCAGGCCGAGTTGCTGGCGTGGTTCAAATCAAGGTTATCTGCCAGTGGTTTCACGTTAAACGAGTTGCCGGTGTTTTCAATCGATTCGTAGCCACGAACCAGGAAGTCTTTTCCTTTTAACTCAATTTTATGATTCTGAACTGTTGCGCCTTGTAACGAGATTTTGTTACCGCGCTGAAACACGCCGTCAAGTCTGCCATAGCGATAAGTATACGACAAGACGGTGTTTGGCGATAATTTATAAGCCAGCGTACCATCAAGTTTTAAGTTTTTCACATGCGGATCAACCAGATCGACTTCGTTATAGCCTGTACGGGCTACGGTAAGATTTGGCCGGGCTTTGCCATCAACCGTGATACCTTTTATTGATACGGTATTACTACCTGCGAGCGCGTCATCACCATATTTGTTCCAGCCATCATAAGCTGCGTTGCTGGTACCTGTTAATTCAGGATAAGCAGGGTTGGCCGATTTAAGGTTAGTTGGATTTTGATCAAGGCGGGTATCTGATTGCCAGTCCTGGCCTTGCATATAGCTAAAGTTTACTTTCACCGCAAACTTATCGTTAAAAGCTTTGGCATAGCGCAAAGCATCCTCGGTAAGTGAACTTGCCCCTAAGCGGTCTTTACCAACATGGTTTAAACCCTGGCGATGGTAAAAGCTTAAGCCTTGGTATTTGAATGGATCTTTAGTGAACAGGTTTGACAGGCCGTTAATGGCGTTAGTACCATAAAGGGCAGCAGCAGCGCCCGGGGTGATCTCCACACTGGCAATATCCAGTTCAGTCGGCCCAATGGCATTGCCAAGCGGTACACCTAATGTAGCCGACTGCATATCAACGCCATCAACCAGTTGCATAAACCTGAAGTTGTTGGGACTGTTGAAGCCACGGGTATTAGGCACTTTAAGGGTGATACTGGTGGTTGTCATCTGTACGCCCTTAACGTTCTCCAAAGCATCATAAAAACTTGGGCCAGGCGATTGTTTTAACGCCGTGATACTCAATTTTTCGATAGCTACGGGCGAGCGAAGCAATTTTTCCTCCTTACGGGATGCCGTTACTACCACCTCATTAACCAACAATGATTGCGTAGTAAGCGTGATATTTACGGCACTATTGGCATTTTTAATGTAAAACTCCTGCGGCTGATAACCGATCGCGGTAAAAACAAGTGTATAGGGCAATTTGGCACTGGTAGTTAATGAAAACTTACCGGTAGTATCTGTTGATGTTTTATTGGTTGTGCCTTTAATAGATACGGTTGCACCTATCAGCGGCTTACCCTGATCGTCGTTCACTTTTCCGCTCAATATATATGAGCCGTTAAGCTGTGCATAACTTATACCCGGCAATAGTACCAGGAAGAGCACAAGTATTCTAACTAAGTTTGTAAAAATTTTCATGAAGTAATTTGTGGTGGTGGTAATTAAAATTGTGATTTTGGGTTGTGTATTATCGTTGATGGAGGTTATGGCTCAACAACAACACATTGCAGTTAGGAGCTGCATTTTTAACTTGGACAGAGCGGCAATTGCACTAAAATGATACATTGTCTATAGAATTAGTCGACAAAAATATAAATTTAATACTAACTGTCAAGCTTTTCTGTCTGTTTTTTTAAATTTTTGATGACTTTCGCATCATTTCACTATAAAATCCATCACTTTACTGGATATTTCAAAATAAACAAGGCCTAATTTCTCCCAAATTTGTAATATTGAAGCCTCAATCTGTACTGCACTAATGGCTTTCAATTATCAACGCATCGTTATCAAAATCGGCTCAAATGTTATTACCCAGGAAAACGGCCTCCCCGACCTTCCGCGAATAACCCATTTGGTTGACCAGATAGCTGCGATAAAAAAGCAAGGCATTGAAGTGATACTGGTTTCATCGGGCGCTGTAGCATCCGGTCGCAGCCTCATTACGGTTGCCGAAAAATCAGATGCTGTTGCGGCCCGGCAGGTATTGGCCTCTATTGGGCAGGTAAAACTGATCAATACCTATTCACATTTGTTTGAGCAGTTTCAGATATTATGTTCGCAGGTTTTGGTTACCCGCGAGGATTTCAGGGACAGGATGCATTACCTCAATATGAAAAACTGCCTTGAGGCATTACTGCAATATGAGGTGATCCCTGTGGTAAACGAAAACGACGTGGTATCGGTAACCGAGCTTATGTTTACCGATAATGATGAATTGGCAGGCCTTATAGCATCTATGCTAAACGCTAATGCGCTCATCATCCTCACCAACGTTGATGGTATTTACAATGGCGATCCCAAAGCAGTAGGTTCGACAGTAATAGATGAAGTTAGCGGTAATGAACTCGATTTTTCAAGCTTTGTATCATCGGGACGTTCGCAATTTGGCAGAGGTGGCATGATCACCAAATCAACCATGGCGCAAAAAACCGCCCAGCTTGGTATTTCGGTGCACATCGCCAATGGTAAACGGGACCAGATTTTAACCGATGTTTTGGAAAACCAGGTTACACATACCCGCTTCATTCCCAATAAAACAGCATCAGGCAAAAAGAAGTGGATTGCCCATTCCGAAAAATCAGCAACGGGCAGTGTACTCATTAACGCCGGCGCAAAAGCCGCGCTCATCTCCAACAAGGCAACCAGCTTATTGCCGGTTGGCATAGTGGGGGTAATAACCGACTTTAAAAAAGGCGATATTATTAAACTGATAGATGATACCGATAAGCTTATTGGTTTAGGCATTGCCGAATATGGTGCCGATAAGGCCCGCGAACGTGTAGGCCAAAAAAACCAAAAGGCACTGGTACATTATGATTATCTTTACTTACAAGGCTAAACACCATGAATTATAACAGCTATTTTGATAAAGCACGTGAAGCAAGCCGCAAAGCCCCCCTCGCCCCTTCCGTAATCAACGGAATTTTGGAGGATGTTGCTGCTGAGGCTATAGCTCAAACCGAATATATCCTGGCCGAAAACCAGAAAGATCTTGACCGAATGGATCCGGCTGATCCTAAATATGATCGCCTGAAACTTACCGCCGATAGGATAAAAGGTATTGCAGGCGATATGATAAGCGTCGCAAAATTGGATAGTCCGCTTGGAAAACAACTTTCGGCTACCGAAATGCCTAATGGCTTATCGATATCAAAAATACGCGTACCGCTTGGCGTTGTTGGTGTTATATATGAAGCCCGCCCCAATGTTACTTTTGATGTTTTTGCTCTTTGCTTTAAAACGGGTAACATCAGTGTATTAAAAGGTGGTAGTGATGCCGATTTCTCCAACCGGGCCATTATCTCCGTTATCCATAAGGTATTGATAAAGCATGGCGTTGATGTTAATGTAGTTACCCTGCTCCCTGCCGACCGTGAAGCCACTACCGCCTTATTGACAGCTATTGGTTATATCGATGTGCTCATCCCAAGGGGAAGCCAGTCGCTGATTGATTTTGTGCGGGATAATAGCAAGGTACCGGTTATTGAAACAGGTGCCGGTATTGTGCATACTTATTTTGATGAATCGGGCAATCTGGAGAAAGGGGCTGAAATCATTGCCAATGCTAAAACCCGCCGTGTAAGTGTTTGTAACGCCTTAGATTGTTTGCTCATCCACTCGACCCGCTTAAACGACTTGCCGCGACTGGCGCGGATCCTCAGGGAAAAAGAAGTGGAGATCTTTGCCGATGAGCAGTCTTTTACAGCGTTAAAAAACGACTATCCTGCCGGCCTTTTACATAAAGCCAGTCCGGAACACTTTGGTACAGAATTTCTTTCCATGAAAATGGCTATTAAAACGGTAAGTTCATTTACTGAAGCGTTAGAATATATCGCTGTAAACAGTTCAAAACATAGTGAAGCTATTATCTCTGAAAATGCAGAAAACATTGCTAAATTTTTAAATGATGTGGATGCTGCAGCTGTTTATGCAAACGTATCAACAGCGTTCACTGATGGCGCCCAATTTGGTCTTGGCGCCGAGATTGGCATCAGCACTCAAAAACTTCATGCCCGCGGTCCTATGGGCCTGGAAGAACTTACCAGTTACAAGTGGATAGTTAAAGGCAACGGACAAACACGTAATCCGTAAGACATCCTGTAAAACCATATGCATAAAAAAGGTGCTTACTCTGTGTAGTAAGCACCTCAACGTGTTTATTCGTATTGTTAAGCGTTACTTTATTAAGTAGTTGGCTGCTGCAATAAAGCAAATAATCACTAAAATTACGCCCTGTAATTTTTGTTCTAAAGTCAATTGAGTTAACATTGTTTTATTAATTAGGATATAGCAAATTTATAATGTAATAGGTCCGTTACAATAGGCAGCATCACTTT
This sequence comes from Mucilaginibacter sp. Mucisp73, assembly GCF_059491465.1. Classification (NCBI taxonomy): domain Bacteria; kingdom Pseudomonadati; phylum Bacteroidota; class Sphingobacteriia; order Sphingobacteriales; family Sphingobacteriaceae; genus Mucilaginibacter; species Mucilaginibacter sp. Mucisp73. The sequence goes on from NZ_CP168507.1 coordinate 3,049,134, forward strand.
TACGTTATTTTTAATAAATAATGTTGCTTGTTTTTATAATAGTCAACTCTACATTTATTATTTAAAATTTTAGCAACAAATGTCTTTTAATGTTGAAATTAGTGTATCACCTACACCTGTTACAAACACACTTTTTACAACGAAATGAACTCCCGGAGCGCGCGTTTAATTCCTTTTTTTAATCAGCCCTTTTTACACTAAGTAGATTAAATTTTATCAATTATTATACAATATTAATAGTATGTTAAGGAAATAGCTATTGGGGTATTTTAACTTATATTAAAGAAACAATAAAACTAAAGACGACGCAATCAGGATTTATGAGCAGTATTTATCCCGAATTTGTTTTGAATATGATCATCACTTTTGCTTAATATAATCTATATAAAATACTGGAATACAGCATTAATTAACTATTAATTAATGCAAAGCAATAGTTATCTCAACACATTTTACCCTATACTGACCAAGCTTGTGTTAACATGAAAATCAAATTAGGTATCTTTGCAGCATTATGAGTAAGCATGGCAGGATATTAGTGGCAATGAGCGGCGGGGTTGATAGTTCGGTGGCGGCAGTGATGCTGCATGAACAGGGCTATGAAGTTATTGGTTTAACCATGAAAACCTGGGACTATGCCTCATCGGGCGGCAGCTCAAAAGAAACCGGCTGTTGTAGTTTAGATAGCATCAATGATGCGCGTGCCCTTGCCGTTGGTTACGGTTTCCCTCATTATATATTAGATATCCGTAATGAGTTTGGCGATTTTGTGATCGATAACTTTGTTGATGAATATTTAGCCGGCCGCACCCCTAACCCATGCGTTTTGTGCAATACCCATATTAAATGGGAAGCATTGCTAAAACGTGCTGATAAACTCGATTGTGAATTTATTGCCACCGGTCACTATGCCAATATCCGTTTGCAGGATAATGGCCGTTATGTGATATCAAAAGGCAAGGATGCCAATAAGGATCAATCGTACGTGTTGTGGGGAGTATCTCAAAAAAACCTTGCACGTACTAAATTCCCGCTGGGTAGTTTTTCAAAGCCCGAGATCAGGCAAATGGCGCTTGATATGGAGCAAATAGAGCTTGCCGGTAAAAGTGAAAGCTACGAGATCTGTTTTGTACCCGATAATGACTACCGCTCATTTCTGCGCCATAAAGTAGAAGACCTTGACGAGCGCATAGGTCCGGGTAATTTTGTACTTACCAACGGCACCGTAGTAGGCAAACACCAGGGTTATCCTTTTTATACCATTGGCCAGCGTAAAGGCTTGGGCGTGGCATTAGGTCATCCTATGTTTGTTACAAAAATCGATCCGGCTACCAACACAGTTGTTTTAGGCACCGCCGACGAGCTTGAACGCAAACAAGCCTGGGTAAAAAACCTCAACCTCATTAAATATGAAAATATAAATGAGCCGCTCGAAGCTATTACCAAAATACGCTACAAGGACGCCGGTGCTCAAAGTACCATTCTTCAGATGGGCGAACATATGAAAGTTGATTTTCATCATAATGTATCGGGCATAGCGCCGGGCCAATCAGCTGTATTTTATGAAGGAGATGACCTTGTTGGCGGCGGTTTCCTGATGTAAAGAGCCCTTTTCCTGCAATCTTTTGAACTTAACAACATGAACCGCCTTAGCGGCTCGTTATCATTTTGTTAAAATCAGTTTAGTTATTTTGCAAGAATATAATTTTCACAGGCATTTTCGCGTAAAAATCTCAACTTAAAACATAATTCGCCTCCAACTTTTACACCTTTTACTAAAAACTAATTGGTGTTTCGCTTACTTTATGTTTTATTTGCAAAAACTAAAACTGATTAAATGGCCAAAAACTTACTGATAGTTGAATCACCTGCGAAAGCTAAGACCATTGAGGGTTACCTTGGAAAGGACTTTACTGTAAAGTCCAGCTATGGGCATATCCGTGATCTGGTTAAGTCGGAAGATGCAATTGATATAGCTAATAACTTTAAACAAAAATACGAGGTACCCGCAGATAAAAAGCAGGTGGTTAGCGAATTAAAGAAGTTAGCTAAGGAAGCCGAAATGGTTTGGCTCGCATCGGACGAGGACCGCGAGGGTGAAGCAATATCCTGGCACTTGTTTGAAACGCTGGACCTAAAAGATGCGCATACCAAACGCATCGTATTCCATGAGATTACCAAGCCGGCCATTTTAAAAGCAATAGATACACCACGTAAAATTGATTATAACCTGGTTAATGCCCAGCAAGCACGCCGCGTTTTGGACAGGCTTGTAGGTTTTGAGCTTTCCCCGGTTTTATGGAAAAAGGTAAAACCGTCGCTTTCAGCGGGTCGCGTACAATCAGTTGCGGTAAGGCTTATTGTTGATCGTGAACGTGAAATCAATAAATTTAAATCAGAAGCATCATTTAAAATTGTAGCCATATTTGGTAAAGGCAAAGAAGCATTTAAAGCCGAATTGCCAGAGCGCTTTGCAAAACAGGAAGATGCTGAAAAGTTTTTACAGGATTGTATTGCGGCCGATTTCGATGTAAAATTGTTAGATACCCGCCCAACAAAGCGTTCGCCAGCTGCGCCGTTCACTACCTCTACCCTTCAACAGGAAGCAAGCCGTAAACTTGGTTATTCAGTAGCGCGGACTATGCAGGTTGCACAAAGGCTATACGAATCTGGTTACATTACCTACATGCGTACCGATTCGGTAAACCTGTCTGAACTGGCTTTAAATTCGGCTGCAAGCGAAATCGTATCGGCCTATGGCGAAAAATACCATCAGCAAAGAAGATATAAAACCAAAAATGCCAGTGCACAGGAAGCGCACGAAGCGATCAGGCCAACATATTTCAATAATCATTCTATCGATGGTGAATCGGCAGAAAAGCGCTTATATGAGCTAATCTGGAAACGCGCCATCGCCTCGCAAATGAGCGAAGCCCAGTTTGAGAAAACCACAGCAAAAATCAGCATCTCAACCCGTAATGAAGATTTAGTGGCAAACGGCGAGGTAATGAAATTTGATGGCTTCCTGAAAGTTTACCTCGAATCGAAAGATGAGGAAGACGAACCACAACAGGACGGTGAAAATGCCATACTGCCTCCTTTAGCCAAGGGTCAGCGTTTAGCATTACAGGAAATGTCGGCTACCGAACGTTTCTCACGTCCGGCGGCACGCTACACTGAGGCAAGCTTAGTGAAAAAGTTGGAAGAGCTTGGTATCGGGCGTCCGTCAACCTACGCTCCAACTATCTCCACCATTCAAAACCGTGGTTATGTGGTTAAGGAAGAACGCGAAGGTAAACAGCGTAATTTCCGGGTGTTAACATTGAAGGCGGGCAGCATCACCAAAGAGGAAAAAACAGAGAACACCGGAGCCGAACGTGGCAAACTGTTCCCTACTGATATTGGTGCAGTTGTTAACGACTTCCTGGTACAATACTTCAAGGATATTGTTGATTTTAACTTTACCGCCAGCGTTGAAAAACAATTTGACGAGATAGCGCAAGGAATGAAAGAGTGGACTGCAATGCTCCATGATTTTTATAATCCATTCCATAAAGAAGTTGAAAGCACCATCGAAAAGGCCGACAAAGCAACCGGCGAACGCGAATTAGGCATCCACCCGGAAAGCGGAAAAAAAGTCTCTGTTCGGATAGGCCGTTTCGGGCCATTTGTACAGGTTGGAGAGAGCGCTACAGACGAAAACGAAGAGAAACCCCTCTATGCAAGTCTTCGGAGCGGACAGAGTATCGAGACCATCAGCCTTGAAGAAGCACTTGAGCTATTCAAGCTTCCCAAAGTTGTGGGCGAGTATGAAGGCAAGGTAATGAAAGTGGCCATCGGCCGTTTCGGGCCTTACATCAGCCACAACAGCGCTTTTGTATCTTTACCTAAAGAGATCGACCCGCATGATGTTACTGAGGAACAAGCCATTGAGCTCATTAACCTTAAGCGAAAAAAAGATGCTGAAAAGTTAATCAAAGCTTTTGATGAAGATCCGGATGTAAAAGTATTGAACGGCCGGTGGGGGCCCTATATTGAATTCGGCAAACTGAACGTTAAGATCCCTAAAGATAAAGATCCTTTGACCCTGACCTACGAGGAATGCAAGGCACTCGCCGATGCAACACCGAAGGATGCAAAGAAAGGCCGCTTTGGTAAAGCTGCTGCCTCAGCTAAACCTACTGCAACTAAAGCACCGGCTAGGAAAAAGGCGGCAACTAAGAAGAAGTAGTGAATAGTTAATTGGGTTGATTAGGGAAATGGTTCTAATCGCATCTTTACTAAACCACTCACCTAATCAGCCTAATTAACCCAATCAACCAAAAGAATGAAAAAAGACCTGCCCGAAAATAATGTAAAGGATATTGCTATCGCGGTAGCATTAGAGAGCGAGAGCGTGGAAAGTAAGGTATGGTATGTATATCTCATTAACCTTAAAAACGAGCCGATCGAAAACGTGCTCATAACCTCAAAAGGCTATGGGGAAAAGGACGGTGAACAGGTAAAAACCTCCACCCTGAGGCATATGATCCCTGTTGTTGACAGCAAAGCATATAAGCTTATCGAGCCTATTGATGAGCAAACCTTTGGCCTTAACAACGAATATTGGCTAAGCTATTACATAGGCAAAGACATTTTCGACAAGAAATTTATATTCCTTCCTGAAAGTATTGTGGAGATGAATTTTATCAAAATCCCGGTTTTAAATAAGCCCGGAGTTATGATAAAATAATTTTCGCTTTAAATTATTTATTGTCATAAATTTCATAATTTACCTGATAATAAATAAACCTATTCATGGAAAACGGATACAATCAATTCCGCAAACGCCGAACCTTAATCACTGTTGTCACTACCATTGCTCTTGCATTACTTATCATATACCTGGTAGCTCATGGCCATAAAAAAACAATAGTTGATCCTGCTTTCAGCAAGTATATCGAGTCGTATACAACTGGTGTTATTTCCAAACAGAGCCCCATTCGTATCAGGCTGGCCAGTGACGTGCAGGTAACGCACCAGCAAAATGAGGAGATAAACGAAGATCTTTTCAACTTTTCACCAGCTATAAAAGGAAAAGCTATCTGGACGGATGCGCGTACCATCGAGTTCAGGCCCGATGAAAAGCTCGACCCCGGTAAAAACTATACTGCCGATTTTAAATTGAGCAAGCTTATTGAAGTGTCGGATCATTTTGAACACTTTAAATTTAATTTCCAGATTATTCAGCCCGATTTTACGGTTTCATTTGTTGGCATGCAAACTGCAACCAGCACTTCAAACACCGAAATGAAACTGACTGGCGATGTACAAACAGCCGATGCAGAAGATCCATCGGCTGTTGATAAGATCCTCATACCCAACTACGCATCTCCGGTAAAAATAAACTGGGAGCATGACGCTGCCCACAAAAACCATCATTTTACCATAACCGGCTTAACCCGTATTGCAGGCAAAGCCAATCCACTTACTATTAAGTGGGATGGCAGCAGCATTGGCGTAGATAAAAAAGGTAACCAGAGTTTTGAAGTGCCCGCCATTGGCGATTTTAAGGTACTGAATATCCGCGCTGTGCAGGACAATGATCAGTATGTTGAAGTACAGTTTTCGGATAACATTTTGGTTGGCCAGGAGCTTAACGGGCTTATCACAATCAATAATATAACTGATCCTGCTTATAGCATAGATGGCAGCCTGGTCAAAGTTTACGCACCTGATCGTTTGCAGGGGGATTACACCATATCTGTGAACGAAGGCATTAAAAACACGCTCCTTAAAAGGATCACGAAGGGTTATACCGCTAATTTATTCTTTGAAAATCGTTTGCCTGCAGTTACTATCCCCGGCAAGGGTGTGATCCTCCCCGATTCGGGCCGCATTATGATGCCGTTTGAAGCAATTAACCTGAACGCGGTTGATGTCACCATCATCAAGATCTACGAAAACAACGTACCTCAATACTTTCAAAGCAATGGTTTTGACGGCAGTGCCGAATTAAGGCAGGTTGGTAAGCCCATAGTGCAAAAAACTATCCGCCTGGATAATGATAAAGGTCTTAACCTGCACAAGAAAAACCGCTTTATGCTTGATCTTGACCAGATGATCCGAACTGAACCCGGCGCTATCTATCGCGTGGTAATCGGTTTCAGGCGGTCGTACTCGTTGTTCAACTGCAAGGTTTATAGCGGTAAAGTTCAAAAAGATAACGGTGATAGTGACGAAGGCGAATACTATGGCGGTGAATACAGCGACAATTCATCAAAAGTAAGCGACGAGGACGACGACTTCTGGAAACGCTACGACAATTACTATCCCGAAGGGTATAACTGGCAGGAACGCGACGATGCGTGCACAGATTCGTATTATAGTAAGCAACGCTGGGCTACCCGAAACATCATATCCTCAAACATTGGTCTTATTGCCAAACGTGGCAATGATAACAGTATGCTGATAGCTGTTACTGATATACTTAGTGCCCAGCCGATGAATAACGTGGATTTGGAATTACTTGACTACCAAAAACAGGTGATTTACAAAACAACCAGCGACGGCGATGGGCTTGCCAAATTCGACCTGAAGCGTAAACCGTACCTGTTGGTAGCCAAAAAAGGCGTACAGCGAGGTTACCTAAAGCTGGATGACGGAAGCTCTTTACCTCTGTCAAGATTTAATGTTGGCGGTGAAGAAGTGCAGAATGGCCTCAAAGGATTTATTTATGGCGAACGCGGTGTTTGGCGTCCGGGAGACTCCATTTATACATCTTTTATTCTGGAGGATAAATTAAAAACTCTTCCGGCCGATCATCCTGTCGAATTTGAATTGTATGATCCAAGTGATAAGCTTTACAGGCGCATTACCCAAACCAAAAGCTTAGATGGATTTTACAGTTTCCATACAGCGACGGAAACCTCGTCCCCTACCGGTAACTGGACAGCTAAGGTTAAGGTTGGCGGCGCTACTTTTGAGAAAAAGATAAAGGTTGAAACCATAATGCCTAACCGGCTTAAGCTTAGCTTGTCTTTCGGCGGGGCTGCTGAATTGACCAAAGGAAACAACGCCAATGGAAAACTAAGCGCACAATGGCTTTTTGGTGGTGCGGCCCAAAACTTAAAAGCCAAAGTTGATGCTTATTTATCGGCACAGAATACCAGCTTCAAAAAATATAAAGATTATGTTTTTGATGATCCTACACTGGCTTTTAATACGCAGGTTCAAACCGTTTTTGATGGCAAACTAAGCGAAACAGGTACGGCCGATGTTGACGCAAATGTAAATGTGGAGAAACAGGCCCCTGGTCAGCTTCGTGCGAATTTCCTGGTTAAGGTATTTGAGCCGGGCGGTAATTTCAGCATCAACCAGGTGAGCATGCCTTATAACGTTTACCCAGGCTACGTAGGGATCAAGACACCTGAAGGCAGTGACCTTTCGGGCATGTTGGTTACTGATAAGGACCATTTAGTTGACATAGCCGATGTTGATGTAAATGGAAACGCCCTGCCGGGTAGCCGCGACGTGCAGGTTGAACTATACAAGGTACAATGGCGCTGGTGGTGGGATCAAACCGGCAATGAAATGAGTAACTTTACCCAGGATAAGTATAATAAACTTATCAAAACTGAAACCGTAAGGCTTACCGGTGGCGCAGGGAAATGGAAGCTGCATATCAACAAAGCCGACTGGGGCCGCTACCTCATTAAAGTTAAAGACGAACAAACAGGCCATTCAACAGGTAAGATCATTTATGTGGATTGGCCAAACTGGTCGGAAAGGTTACAATCCACCAATCCTACCGAGGCAGCGATGTTATCTTTCACTTCAGATAAACCTGCATATAAAGTTGGCGATGAGGCAACTTTGACCATTCCAACAGGAGAAGCTGGTCGAGCACTGATTAGTTTTGAAAACGGCAGCAAGGTTTTAAAAACAACCTGGATAGATACGAAAAAGGGACAAACCCGATATACATTTACTGTTGATGGAACAATGGCACCGAACGTTTTTGTTAACGTTACCCTGCTTCAAAAACATTCGCAAACGGTTAATGACCTACCTATCCGCATGTATGGCGCCATTCCGCTGCAGGTCGAAAATCCAGAAACGGTCCTGAAACCAATCATCAGCATGCCTGATAAGATCAGGCCGGAAACACAGTCGGCCATTACCGTATCCGAAGCATCTGGCAAGGAAATGACCTATACTATTGCAATTGTTGATGAAGGCCTGCTTGATATCACCAATTACAAAACGCCGAATCCACATGATACCTTTTATGCTCATGAAGCTTTAGGCGTAAAAACCTGGGATCTGTTCGACTATGTGATAGGCGCGTTTGGCGGAGGGCTGGATCGAATTTTAAGCATTGGCGGCGACGGAAACCTCGGTACCAACAAAAACGTATCTGTAAACCGTTTTAAGCCTGTTGTAAAATTCCTTGGGCCTTTCCATCTCGATGCCGGTGAAAAGCAAACACAGCGCTTTATATTGCCGCAATACGTTGGATCTGTTAAGGCCATGATAGTAGCCGGGCATAACGGCGCTTATGGTATTGCCGAAAAAGCTGTAGCTGTTAAAAAACCCTTGATGATCCTGGCTACCCTGCCGCGTGTGCTTGGCCCGTCCGAAAGCATCCAGTTACCGGTTACCGTTTTCGCTATGGAGAACAATATTAAAACCGTTGACATACAAGTGCAAAGCAATGCTTTCAGTAATCTTGGCGGCAATAATCAAAAGACGCTGACTTTCGATAAGCCCGGCGACCAGATGGTAACCTTTGATTTGAACGTTAAAGATTTTGTCGGCGTAGGTAAAGTAAAAATAATTGCCAAAAGCGGTTCGGAAACAGCTGCTTATGATGTTGATCTTAACGTTCGCAACCCTAATCCGCCGGTTACCCGCATTGTTCAGAAAGAGCTTGCGCCGGGCGAAGTGTGGAATACCGATTATCAGCCGGTTGGTATCAACGGTACTAATAAAGCCACGCTTGAAGTAGCTTATATCCCGCCGTTGAATCTTTCAAAACGTTTGGATTACCTGATTGAATATCCGCATGGCTGTGTGGAACAAACCACATCATCAGCTTTCCCCCAGTTATACCTGAACCAGTTGCTTGACCTTTCACCAAAACAAAGAGCCGAAACCGACCGGAATATTAAAGCCACCATTAACAGGCTCAATGGCTTCCAGGTACAGGGCGGTGGCTTAAGCTACTGGCCTTACGGCGGCGAAGCCGATGAGTGGGGAACCAATTATGCGGGGCATTTCATGTTAGCAGCACAGGCAAAAGGCTTCAGCATGCCGATCGGCTTTATTGACCGCTGGAGAAAGTATCAAAAAGAAAAAGCCCTGAGCTGGGCACCACGCAAGCAGCCATATTATTATGAAGATGACCTTACCCAGGCCTATCGTTTATATCTGCTGGCACTGGCCCGCTCACCCGAAATGGGCGCAATGAACCGGCTGCGTGAGTTTGCATTGCTGAGTGATGCAGCGGCCTGGCGACTTGCAGCGGCTTATAAGCTTGCGGGACAGCCCGAAGTTGGTTTAAGAATGATTGCGAGATTATCAGCTACCGTTAAACCATACAATAGTCTTTATGGCACTTATGGATCCGATTTAAGGGATGAGGCAATGATACTGGAAACCCTTACCCTGTTAGGCCAAAAACAAAAAGCGGCCGGATTGGTGCACACCGTTGCTGCGCGTTTATCACAGGATGATTGGTACAGCACCCAAACTACAGCATACTCGCTGATAGCATTGGCCCAGTTTTACGAGCAAAACAAACCTGCAGGCAAACTTGAATTTAACTATGCAGCAGGAAGCGCCAAAGCCACCATTAGTACAAGTTCATATTTATGGCAAGGGGCGCTGGCCGGCAATGGCGGTAAAGTTTACCTCAAGAACAACAGCAACAATAAACTGTACATTAGGCTGATACAAAAAGGCCAGCCATCATCAGGACAGGATACCAAATCTATCATCAATCCGGATGTATTACAGATGCGTGTTGGTTATTTCTCGCTTAAAGGTAAACCGATAGACCCATCATCATTAAAACAAGGGACCGATTTTGTAGCACAGATAAACATCAAAAACCCCGGTAAACGCGGCAGGTATGATAACCTGGCCCTCACCCAGATTTTTCCGTCGGGCTGGGAGATCCTGAATACCCGGCTGCTTGGCGACGAAGCGTTTAAATCATCACCATCTGATTACCGCGACATCCGTGATGACAGGGTGAACACCTATTTCAGTTTGTATGAAGGGCAGGAATCAACCTATTATGTAATGCTTAATGCAGCATACACCGGTAAATATTATTTACCGACTGTTTATTGCGAGGCGATGTATAATAACCAGATCAGCAGCTTATTGAAAGGACAATGGGTTGAGGTGGTGAAGTAACGATAAATTCAAACTTACGAAGTTTTAGAGACCTTGTAAGTTCTTAAAATAACAAAAAGCGCTTCTAATTAATTGGAGAAGCGCTTTCTTTTTATTGCGACAATAAAGTCTTACAACCTGCCGGGTCTTGAAGGTTGATCTGTCGCAGATATCTGCCTAATGCTTTATCATCTTGTGGTCTGGCTCGCTAACTTGTGTTGCAAAGCCTCTAACGCATTAGCCAGATAAGCCAGCGGGGCATTCCAGTTTATGGCTATTTCATTGGCGGCGTAAGCGTGCTCATCATCAATATAGGCCTCATCGGGCACTTTTGATGGCAATTTGACACCATCCTGCATACCTGGATTGGGGCCGCCAACAAGCAGGCCTGGTATTGGGTCAACTATACCGTCAGTTGCAGAAGGCCTGTGGTGCGGATGCATTGGCGTTTTAGTACCATACCCTGTTACAAAAGAATAACCTGTGCCGTTACGACCAAGCAGGTAGTCAAGATTTGCTAAAGCATAATCCAGGTATTTTTTATCGCCCGATAACTTGTAAGCCTGGATAAGCAGAACTCCTTCGTTTGCAGCCTCGGATGTGCTGCCCCAGCCAAAATGCCTGGCTGATTTAGTCATCACTGTTTGATAAGCGTTTGAGTCAACCCCATTTATCATATCATCGGCAGTGTTGATAAGTCGCTTCCTGATTTCCGGCAACACGGGCACAGTTTTTCCTGTTATATCATTTTTGATCAGCGTATAATACCCCAACAGCCTAACCTGCGACCATGTAGGTACCGGCATCCGGTCATCAGGCAAAAGATTAATATTTTTAAGATAGTCAACCTCACCGGTACTGACTGCCAGCTCAGATGCCGCCCAGATAAACTCATCGGTAAAGTTATTATCGCCATAACCGCCTGTTGTGATCTTCGGTTCAAACTTTTTGTTCATCTCATCCTGCCGGTAGGCCACCAACGGATTTTTACCAGCCCAATTCCAGGCTTTTTGAGCAGCATTGATACATGAATCGGCTAAGCCCGGTAGCTCGTTAGGATATTGTTTAAAAATGCGGGAAGCTTGCGCCATAACAGCCGCAAAATCAAGCGTAGCCGCAGTACCTTTTTGTACCACATAACGTGGCGATGTGTCTTTATCGGGCATTTCAAACTTATCAAAAGCAGCATTAGTAAGCTTATGATATACGCCGCCATCGGCGGGGTCCTGCATAGTAAGCATCCAACGCAGGTTCCAAAGCACCTCATCCAAAACATCCGGAATTTTATTGCTGCTTTCGGGTATATTAAGCTTAACTGTTTTCATATAGGCGGGGAAATCCTCAAATAAAGAAAGCAGCGTACTTGTTGTAATACCACTGTTCACAATATACTTGTTATAGTCGCCGGCATCATACCAACCGCGCGGTGATGAGATTATTGAGCCAGCCTTCCGCCCTTCACTTTCGGCAGATGGATGGATCAGTACAACAGTATCGGGATGACCTTCGGCCCGGTGCCATTTGCCGGCATACTTTTCGGGTAAATGTGTGCCTGAGCGCATAAAATAATAGGCTTTGATAGCAGCAACGGCCACCGCTTTATGAACCGAAGCCTTAACTTCAAAGGGATAAGAATAACCTGCAGATGGGACATAAAGCACATATCTACCGGGCTTGCCGAACGTAGTAAAGTCGGCAAATTGAACAATATGACCGGCAAAGTTTGGTTTAAGCGATGATTTAAGCTTACCGGTAAATACTATTTGCTTTTGAAGGGTTTGGATAAAAAAGTCGCTTCCTCTGTCACTTAAAACAATGGCCTTTTTTATGGCACCAGGGTAAAAGCCTATTTGATTAAGTCGGATAAGCCTCGAAGTTGTATCCGTTTGAGCAGAAGCATTGTTCCCTATCAGCGATAGCGCAAACAAAATTTTGTAAAATGAGATTGAAAGGTATTTTTTCATCTGCCCTGAATTTTAGGAAATGTCCGAAACCTGCGTTTAAACAGATAACTAACGCATAAATGGCACCTAAATATAGGTGTACATTGTACAATAAGCATAATACTATTCTATCAAATAAAAGCTAAAATATAATACTAAATATACAATCGATTGCGTAACTTGAATAATAGGAAAGTTTACACTCCGATCTAACGCAAAAAAGACCCGCCGTTACCGGCAGGTCTTTCAGTATTTTTGAGGGACTGGGAGATTATAATGAGAACAATTTATAAGCAACAGCAAGGCTGAACAAGCTAACACGCGTGTGTGAATTATCGTTGCCATAAGCTATTTTATTTAAACCACCTTCGTAACGAAGATCGATAGACAGGCTACTGATATCAACACCTGCCCCCACCTGTATTGCGTAGTTCGCGTCTTTATACCTTAAAGCTGTTGCATCGTTAAATGCATCCCTATCTCTTCCGGTTGTAAATGAAAGCACCGGCCCACCATAAAACCTTCCACCTAAACCTAAAGCACCAACTTTAGCACCTACAAGTAATGGAACATCAAAACTTTTAAAGCTTTGTTTATTTGAAACACCTCCATTATTTACAGTTACGCTTTTATTGGTATAATAAAGTTCGGGTTGAAAAATTAAGCCCAGGCCACCTATCCGTGCCCATGCACCAGCCTGGTAACCTGCTCTATTATCGTTGTTAAAAACTCCGTTTGAGGGAAATGTTGAATAGTTTAAACCACCTTTAAGGCCGAAAGAAAAGCTCGGGATAACCTGGGCTTTTGAAACGCCGACTGACAGTAAAAAAATAGATAAGGAAAGTAAAATTGCTTTTTTCATTTTTTTAGGTGTTTGAATGATGTATTAAGTCTTGATAAACCTTATTGTTTGCAAAACCGCTGCTAAATTAGAAATATCCGGCTAAACCCAACTGATAATTCAGTAAAGTTTAACCGGATATTTAACTTGTAATTTTTAATAAAAGTATAGGCTTTGTTAGTCTTGTCGCATTTACAACGCTAATTTGCCCTGGTAATAATCAAGGATTTTGTTGTAAATGTAACAGTCATAGCGGGCGTTGATCATGTTTATCTTTGATTTATCAAGGTTATTTTTTGCTACTACATAATCTACGGAAGTTAAAACACCTGCATTGAACCGTATTTCGGCAGTACGAAATGATTCGGCGTAGGCTTTAACCTGCTCAAGGAGCACAGTATACCTGTTATAGGCCGATGTCATGTTAAGATAAGCCTGTTCAACATCCTGTTTCAGCTTAATTTTAGTATTTTCCTCTATGTATTTATAATTGAGTAAATCGATCTTGGCTTTGGCCACTTTATTGTGATTTTGGAAATAATTTAAGATCGGGATCTTTAGACTTACACCAAACTGTGTACTGTAATTATTTTTAAACTGGTCATAGTAGCCGATATCTTTATTTACATAATTGGCCTGCGTAGTTAAAACTGGTTGCTTACCACCTGGCGTATTTATAAAGTTACCGGTATTTACGGTTGATGAGTCGGTGAACACCGAGGTCTGCGCAGCACTTGAATAATTGGTGTACAGACCGCCATATAACGAAACATTTGGCAGCAAAGCCCCTTTAGCTACGCTGACTGCTTTTTCGGCACTTTGACGGCGAAGCGTGGCGGCTTTAACTAAGGCCAGTTGCTGTAACGCTGTATCGTAAACCTGATCGGACGTGAGCGCAGTTTGATTTGAAACGTCCTGTGCGTTAATGGGCTGCAATACAATATTTTTATTATATGGGATATTAAGTATTTGTAACAAGCTCAGTTTGGCACTTTCCAACGCGCTGTTAGCCGCAACAACGTTCAACTTGTTATCGCCCAGTGTACCCTGCAAATCATATAGATCAGATGGCAATTTATTAGCACCATCCTTTTCTAAAACAGTTAGCCTTTCAACCTGCTTTGCCGAAACATCAACCTGGTTTTTAACCTGTGCCAACAATTCCGTATTATCCAGTACAAGCAAATAGGCAGTAATCACATTTATAGTAACCAGATCTTTAGCCTGCTGCAAATCCATTTTACCGGCCTGGTAAGCCAGCGAAGTTTGTTTGATAGCATTTACGTTTTGTAAACCACCAAAAAGCGTAAGGTTTGATTCGAGACTGTAGTTGCCGTAAGTTAATGATTGATTTACATAGGTATTTGTAAAGGGGTTAATATTACGCCCCTGGTTTATACCGTGGTTTATATTAGCATTTAAAGTTGGCAGCATGTTTTCTTTAGCCTGCATAAAATCAATGCGGGCACTTTGGGCCTTTAATTCGCTTTGCTTTACATCAAGGTTATTTTTTATAGCAATATCAATGCATTTCTGCAACGAAAGGGATGTATCAGACTGGCCAAACGCTTTTGCCGACGACAACGTAACAAGACCGAGAAATAGTAATTTATAGTATCGCATTTTATTATTGAGTTCAGAGTTTTCTTGATGAATCGATCCTGCCATCCAGCAGATCGATAATGCGCGAACCGTATTCGGCATTTTTTTCGGAATGGGTAACTTGTATAATGGTCACACCATCTTCCTTATTCAGCTTACGGAATAGTTCCATAATCTCCTCCCCTTGTTTTGAGTTGAGGTTACCGGTTGGTTCATCGGCCAATAACAATTTTGGTTTTGCAATAAGCGCGCGCGCTATGCCCACAAGCTGCTGCTGTCCGCCCGATAACTGTGCCGGGAAAAGATCTTTTTTGCCAACAATGTTAAAGCGGTCGAGCATATCGGCAACCATGGCTTTACGCTCAGCGCTTTTAAAATCCTGGTAAATAAGTGGGGTTTCAATGTTTTCATAAACGGTAAGCTCGTCAATTAAATGGTAAGCCTGGAAAACGAAACCAATATATTGCTTGTATAAAGCCGAGCGTTGTTTTTCCTTAAGCTGATGCACCGCATGACCTTCAAAATAATGGTAACCGTCAGATGGTTCGTCGAGCATACCGATGATATTCAGCAGCGTTGATTTACCCGAACCTGAAGGGCCCATGATAGAAATAAATTCGCCTTCGTCAACCTCAAGGCTCAGATCGTTAAGAATGATGTTTCTGTTGCCCCCTACCTGGAAATACTTTGAAATATGCTGCAGTGATAACATTTTTAATTATTGAATTAGTTTGTTAGTAAATAAATGAGTTAAACAATAATACTCATCATTTTGCGATTAACATATCAATAACATACCAAAGTTATATCTAACTAATTATCAACAAATTAAACCATCCTATCAAAACTTCACTGTACGCTTATGTAACAAGATGCGTACGGTTATGATACAGTGTTTTTTGAAGAGAAAGGTAAAAGGCAAAAGGTGAAAGGTATTTTTTTTCGCAAACAGGTAGTGGCGGCGGGATCCAAAACTTCGGTGCTCTACAGAGCTTAAGTAAAACAAAAAGCTGAAAGGTATATTTAACATTACATCAACGCTAATAAACCTTTCAGCTTTCGCCTTTTACCTTTCTCCTGAAAATTAATCTCCCGAGCGTAAACTCTTAACCGGGTTAGCGAGCGCGGCCTTAAGTGATTGCAAACTCACGGTAATAAAAGCGATAAGTATTGCCGCCGTACCTGCAGCTATGAATACCCATATTTGTATGCTGATCTTATAAGCAAAATCCTGCAGCCAGCGGTGCATGGCGTACCAGGCTATCGGCGACGCTATGATAACCGATATGATCACCAGTTTCAAAAAATCGCCCGAAACAAGCTTCACTATACTGAAAACGCTTGCACCCAAAACTTTACGTACTCCAACTTCTTTCACCCTTTGCCTGGTTGAGAATACTGCCAGTCCAAATAAACCAAGGCAGGAGATAAATATGGTAACCAGAGTAAATGCAGTTAATATAGAACCGGTGCGCTGCTCGGCTTTGTACATATCATCAAATTCCTGATCAAGGAAGTGATATTCAAAAGGAGTAGCGGGATTAAAGGCAGTCCATTTTTCTTTTACTGCGGATATGGTTTGAGCAATATTATTTCCGGAAGTTTTGATGAGGATTTTACCGAAATAATCTTCAGTAAACATCACAATTGGCGTAACTTCCTGGTGCAGGGACGCAAAGTTAAAGTTTTGTACAACTCCTCTGACCTCGCCGGTACGTCCATTAAGACCAATATGTTTGCCTACTGCTTCTTCTGCTTTCCAGCCCAATGCTTTGGCGGCTTTTTCATTGATAATAAAACCGTAATAGCGCTTATTTTCATCAGGATCAGTAGAGCGTTTTTCATCGGCATCTGTAAAATCAATGCCCTGTACCAGTTTAATACCAAGCGTTGTCAGGAAGTTCCTCTCTACCGGCAATGCTGTTACCGAAAGATTATAGTCGCTGTTTTTGCCATCGGCCTGGTTAATGCTATACCCACCATGAACATCAACCGGCGAATCATACGAAGCAGTAGCATTAAGCACTCCCGGTAATTGAGTTACCTCGTTATTGAATGACTTAATATCTTTTAATGATTTGCCGCCGATATCAATCACCATCACCTGCGACCTGTTGATACCTATATTGAGGTGCTGGATATACCGCAGTTGGCTACCCGCGATAACCGTACAGATCATGAAGAATACGGATACCACAAATTGAAATATAACTAACGATCTCCGTAAAGCCCGACCGCCGGAAGTATTTGTGAGTTTTCCTTTTAAAGTAACAATAGGATTAAATGCTGACAGATATAATGATGGATAAGTGCCGGCCAAAAAAGTTACTGTTGCAAATAAGGCAACCATGGCCATGATCAGCCATGATGGATTCCAGGTTTGAAAGCCCAACTGCTGTCCCGAAAAATCGCTGAACCATTTAAAGCTCAAATTCGCCAAAAACAGGCCCCCAAACAGCGATACGAGGGTGATCATGGCAGATTCGATGATAAATTGTGTAAAAAGTTGCGAACGTGCAGCACCCATTACCTTTCTTACCCCTATTTCGTGGCCGCGTTCTATAGCCTTGGCTGTTACCAGGTTTAAAAAGTTTACGCAAGCCAGCAGCAATAAGATAATCGCCACTGCACCCAAAATGTAAATGTATTTGATATTGCCGGATGGTGTTAGTGGATATGTAGCCGCTGATTTCAGGTGAACATCGGTGAGGGGCTCGAGTTTGAACCACATTTTATGTCCCTGCCTGAAATCATCTTTAAACATTTCGGCCACATAACTATTCATTTTTTGCTCAATCGCCCCTCTGTTAACGCCTGGCTTTAACAGCAGGTACGAATAATCATTAGCCGAATCCCATCTGCGTGTTTTAGCATGTTCCGAACCTGCAGACGAACCAATCATATCAAATTTGAGTTGCGAATACTCAGGCACATCCTCCACCACGCCTGTAACCATCATGTTTTGCTTGTTATTAACCTTCAAAACCTTACCTATAGCATCCTCATTTCCAAAGTATTTTTTTGCGGTAGAAGCTGTAATCACCACGGCTGAGGGGTCTTTAAGTGCGGTAGCTGCACTCCCCCTCAAAAACCTAAAACTGAAGATCCTGAAAAATGCTTCATCGGCTAAAAAGAACCGCTTTTCATTAAATAGTTTATCCTGATACTGCACCGGGTTATTATACCATGAAATCCGTACACCATCCTCAATTTCCTGCAATTGCTGTTTAAATACAGGTACCGGCGCAGTTGGCGTTACCGCCACCGATTTCGCCTCGGCATCATCCGACGATTTATAATTATAAACCACACGGACTATCCTATCGGCTTTTACATGAAACCTATCGTACCGTAATTCATTTAACAGGTAGGTAGCCAACAATATAAAGCAGCCTATTCCAACTGCCAATCCCGCAATACTTATTAACGAAGTAACCTTGTTCATAACCAGGTTACGCCATGCTGTTTTTATATAGTTTTTAATCATTTCCCCCTCCTAACCTCCCCAAAGGGGAGGAATTGTTGTTTGCTCTTCGACTCTTAAAGCCCTCTCCTTTGGAGAGGGTTTGGGTGAGGTTATTCGCTCCTCAAACTTTTAACCGGATTAGCTACAGCCGCCTTAATGGCCTGGAAGCTTACAGTAGCAAAAGCTATAACCAATGATGTAAAACCAGCCATGCCAAATATCCACCAGCTAATATCAATGCGATAAGCAAAATCCTGCAGCCATTTATTCATGGCATAAAATGCTATCGGCCATGCTATAACGTTGGCAATGAGCACCAATTTTACAAAATGGCCCGAAAGCAGCAGTACTATATTTTGTACCGATGCACCAAGCACCTTGCGTACCCCTATTTCCTTAACCCGTTTCTCGGCCGAATATGATGCCAGACCGAATAACCCCAAACAGGATATAATGATGATCAACACGGCTAAAATACTTACTACAGTGCTTACCTGATTGTCAACACTGTAAACTTCTTTAAAATGATCGTCAAGAAACTGGTATTCAAAGGGTATCCCCGGAAATTCCTTTTGCCAGGTTGATTGGATAAATGCAACAGCATCCTTAGCCCTACCGCCGTTAATCTTAACCGACATTTGGTTAAACCCTTTTCCATTTACAAGGAACAGCGTTTCGATTTTATAATGCAGGGAATTGAAATTGAAATCTTTGGCTATACCTGTTATTACCCCAAGAGAATCAAAACCAAACCTCTGCCCCAGTAATGATTCCATATTTTTCCCTTTATGATCTTTCAGCAACTCTTTAGCCAGTGCTTCGTTGATGATATACTGTTTCCAAACAGCCGAAGTATCGGTAGAAAAATTCTTGCCCATCAGCAGTTTGATCTTATACAGATCGAGGTAATTATTATCAACCACCAGCAAGGTTGAGGTAAGCTGGCGTAATGGTGAATCACCCAATTTGAAGGAGATACCTGTTTGATCAAGGTGACTACCTAAAATATCCTGCGATGCGGTAACTCCCTGTATTATAGAATTGGAGAGTAATTCCTGCTTAAACAGATCATATTTGTTTTGAGGGATCAAACCTAAAGGAACATTAACAATCTGATCACGGTTAAAACCGGGATCTTTTTTCTGCATAAACTTAAGCTGTTTGATTACCAACACGGTAGCTATCATCAAAATTACAGCGCTTGTAAATTGGCCTACTACCAAAATATTGCGCAATGGCACTTTATTGCCTCCTGCCGATGCTAAAGCGCCCTTCAATACTTTAACCGGTTGAAACGACGACAAAAAAAGCGCAGGGTATATCCCTGAAATAATACCTACAAGCACAGTGCTAATAAGCACCACCCCTATAAGCATCTTGTTATCATGCAAAGGTAAACTGATATCACGTTGGCTTAAGCCATTAACAAATGGGATTGCGATGCTTACCAAAACACAGGCAAAAGCTAAAGCTATCAGGGAAAGCAACACCGTTTCGCCAAGGAATTGCATAGCCAATTGAAAACGCCCGGCGCCTATTGACTTGCGTACGCCCACTTCTTTAGCTCGCTCAGATGAGCGCGCAGTTGAAAGGTTAATAAAGTTGATACAAGCAATTATCAAAACAATAATGCCTATCACAGTAAATAGGTTGGTGATGTGTTTGTCAAATTTCTGATAGTTGATATAATCCAACCCTATATCGGCAGAATTAGCATGCACATCCTTAAGTGATAGCAGGAACAATTCATAATTTTTAGAACCGCCTTTGCCCCTGTACTTTTCAAGATACGCCGGAAATTTCTTTTCAAGAGCCGCTACATTTGTACCAGGGGCCAGTTCAAGATAGGTATTTAACCAGTTACCGCCCCAGTTGGTAAACATCCATTTCTTATAAATACTACTGAACGAAAACAGGCAATCAAACTGCAATTGCGAGTTTTTGGGCACATTAGCCAATATGCCGGTAACCGAATAGGTTATGGTATCCTGCCCGTAATTGGTAACCGTTTTACCAATCGGGTCATCATTGCCAAACATACGTTTAGCGGCATCTTCGGTTAATAAAACGCTGCGTGGTTTTAACAAAGCAGTTGCCCGGTCGCCCCTTAGCAGTTTGAAATCAAACATTTTCAAAAAAACCGAATCCACAAAGAATACCTGTGGCATGTACACACGTTTAAGTCCGTTATTGAGCGGAAACTTTTGCTGCCAGCGAACACGTGTAAAGTTTTTTATTTCCGGAAAATCGGCTTTAAGCGTTGGCCCCATTGGGAACATAGATAAGGCAACTTTTTGCGTGGCTCCCATTCCCTCAAACTTTTGCACCTCGTTTAAGCGATAGATATTTTTAGTATGCAGGTTATCAAAGCTTTTTTCGTAATAAACAAAAAGCGTGATCACGATGCAGGCTGCCATACCAACGGCCAACCCAAAAATGTTGATAGCCGAAAAAACCTTGCTTTTCCAGATATTCCGCCAGGCGGTTTTGAAGTAATTTTTTATCATTTACCCCTCCTAACCTCCCCAAGGGGGAGGAATTATTAATATTGATTAATTAGTATCACTTAAAGCCCTCTCCTTTGGAGAGGGTTGGGTGAGGTTATTCGCTTCTTAAACTTTTAACCGGGTTGGCAATTGCCGCTTTAATAGCCTGAAAACTAATTGTTGCCAACGTTATAACTATGGCAACTATTGCCGATATAATAAACACACCAGGCCCCACGGTTATCCTGTAATCATATTTTTGTAACCAGCTCTGCAAAAAATAAAATGCCACCGGTGATGCTATGATACAGCTGATAATCACCAGCAATACAAAATCCTTCGACAATAAAAACCATAACTGGCTTACTGTTGCGCCCAATACTTTACGTACGCCTATCTCTTTGGTACGCTGCTCGGCGATGTACGCCGCTAAACCGAACAGACCAAGGCATGAGATAAAAATAGCCAGACCGGCAAATATGCCCGACAATTTACCCACCAGTACTTCCTGGCCAAACTTGCGGTTATAATCATCATCTACAAAACGATAGGTATAGGGATAGGCCGGACTATATTTTGAAAACACCTGCCCAATTTTATCAATAGCATCATGCGGGTTCACTTTAGGCGAGAGGCGGTAAATCATGTTTTGATGCGGATCATTATTATACACAAACATGGTTGGGTCGGCCTGTGCAAACGGCGATAACATCAGCGCGTTTTTAACTACACCAATTATCTTGCGCTGCTTACCTCCATAAGTTATTACCTGGCTTATCGGATCACCTTTAAGGCGCAGGCGCTTAACCGCTGCTTCATTAAAAATGATATTCAATGAATCGGACACAACATTATCATAATCCCTGCCGGCAAGCATTTTCATGCCCACAGTCTTGAAATAATCATTAGCTACAGCTATTACTCCCATTTCAACGGTTTCGCCGGCAAATTTACCAGGCCATTGGTCAAGGTTGTTGTGCATGTTAATATCTGTAATGGTGCTTGATGCTGTGGAGATACTTTCAATCACGCCGCTTTGCAATAATTCATTTTTAAAAGCAGAATAGTGCTTACCCAAATCTTCATTGGCATTAGTGGCTATTAACCTATTAATATCGTATCCCGCCGGGCGGTTTTTGGCATACTGAATTTGCCTGTAAATAACAGCTGTGCTTATGATCAACGCTATTGAGCAGCTAAACTGCATCACTACTAAAACTTTACGCGAATACGATGCTGAGCGGCCAACCTGAATAGTACCTTTTAATACCTTAACCGGATTAAATGACGAAAGATAAAATGCAGGGCGGCTACCAGCCGCCAGGGCTGTAAGCAATACACCCCCAATGGCAATCAACCAAAAAATTACGCTGTTAAAGGGGATAAAAATAGTAGTACCGGTAAGCGAGTTAAACGGCCCGAACGCTATTTGAACAAAAAGCATTGAGCATATAAAAGAGATCAGTGTGATCAATGTAGATTCTGTCAAGAACTGGAATATCAGATGCTGACGTTGTGATCCGATAGCTTTACGGATACCAACCTCGCGTGCGCGTTTCTCAGACCGGGCAGTTGTGAGGTTGATGAAATTCACACAAGCTATCAGTAGTACCAGTACACCAACAATACTAAAGGTGCGTACATAATCAATAAAACCACCTGCAGCAACTCCATTTTTATAATCGGACAATAGATGCCAGTCGACCATCGGCTGCATAATTACGTCGGAGTTTTCGGCATTTATATTTTTTTCGCCTTTTTCGATATGAAGGATCTTTGGGGCCAGTTGTTCGTACGTTACACTTGGTTTTAGCTTTGCAAATAGCTCGAAGCTATTGTTACCAAAGCTATCGTGGGCGTCTTTCATGTAAGGCTGTTGCTCCATCAAACTGAATGGAATAACATATTTAAATTGAAGCGAAGAATTCAACGGTACATCCTGAATCACGCCGGTAACTTTTAAATTGTAGTTATTATCAACCTTAACTACCTTATTGATCACATTCTCCGCGCCAAATAAAGCGAGAGCAGTAGCTTTGGTCAATACAATTGAATATGGATCATTCAAAGCGGTTGTACGGCTCCCCTGTAAAAAATTGTATTGAAAAATTTTCAGGAAATCGCTACCTGCCTGCACGCCATCAATAGATAACTTCTTATCGCCTACCATTAACCCATGTGTGCCCCCCCAATCTGTGGGTGCTACATATTCTATTTCGGGCATAGCTTTCAACACATCTGCCAGTTTTAGCGAGGTTGAACTAAACGTTAATGTTTCGCCATTACTGTTAAAATTACGGCGAACCTGGTATACCCTCTTGGCATCGGGCAAAAATCTGTCATATGAATATTCATGGGCAACCCAAAGCGCTATCATCAAGGCAACAGCCATCCCAGCTGCCAATCCTAAAACGTTGATAGCTGTATAAGCTTTGTTGTTTGCGATATTTCGCCAGGCTATTTTCAGATAATTTCTAATCATATTCTATATCATTAGGTCAATGCGTCATTAGGTCATTTTTTGCTTTGCTCATTCTTCAATGACTTAATGACACGAAGCAAATGACTCAATGACTATTTATTCGGAACGCAAACTTTTAACCGGGTTGGCGAGCGCCGCCATTGCAGCGCGGTAACCTACCGTGATCCATGCTATAATAAATGTAGATAGTATGGCCATCACAAATATTTGTGGACCGATACTAATCCGGTATTGAAAATCCTTTAAGTAATTATGCATTGCCCACCAGGCCAGCGGAGAGGCTATTACAAATGCAACAAGCAACAATATGCTGAACTCCTTGCCAAACAACCATAAGATACTACTGATATTTGCACCCAACACCTTACGAACCCCGATCTCCTTGGTTTTACGCACAGCCATGAACGATACCAGGCCATACAGACCGAGACACCCTATGATGATTGCGATACCGGCAAACGCTTCAACCAGGGTTAATAATATTTTATCCATCTCATAGAAACGGGCAATGGTATCATCCAGAAACTGGTAAGAATATAATTCTTCAGGGAAAGTTTGGTTCCAGATTTTATCAATATCCGCGAGTGTAGCCTTGGCATTACGCATATCTATCTTCACGGCAACGGTAGATAGTGACTGATAGTTAGGCATCACACATAATGGTGAAATCTCCGAATGGAAAGAATAATTGTAAAAATCTTTCATTACGCCTACAATAGTCCCTTTATAGTCGCGGCCATTAACTGCCATTTGTTTACCTATCACATCCTGCGGTTTAAGGTGCAGTTTATTAACGAAGGTTTCGTTCACCAAAAACTCTTTAACCGAATCGCCTTTGAAGAAGTTTCTGCCGGCAATCAGTTTAATGCCAAAAGTGGAAATGTAATTTTCGTCGGCCTGTTTGGTGTTGATGCTCCAATGCTCGTCTTCGGCACGATTATCATATTGAATACCGGTATTACTATTTGAACGCGACGCCGGCGGGTTATAACAGTAAGATACATTTTCAACACCCTTAATTTCGCTGAGGCGATTACGCATCGTGCTCATTTTCATCTTATCGTTTTGAGGAAGCGGCACAAGCACTACGGCATTTTTATTAAAGCCCAGATCGGCAGTTTGTGAATAATGTAATTGCGATACTACGATGATAGTACCGATGATAAGTACCTGCGATATAGTGAACTGGGTAACTACCAGTACCCTGCGCAACGAAAAACCACCTACATCTTTTTGGGACAGTTTACTTTTAAGCGCTTTAATTGGCTGAAACCTTGCCAGTACCAAACCAGGATATGAACCCGAAAGAAATACAACAACAATAGTAATAACAACTATAAAAGCGCTCAATTCGGCCCAGTTAAAGGTCATCCTTGCATGGAAGAGATTGTTTAATGGCGTCAAAGCAATCTCTGATAAGCCAATAGCAACTCCCACAGCAATAATGCTGATGATAGCCGTTTCGGCAATAAATTGCCAAAATAATTGAAAAGGCTGGCTACCCAATACTTTACGGATGCCTACCTCTTTTGAGCGGTTTAGCGCCTGGGCCGTAGCCAGGTTTATAAAGTTTACCGAGGCTGTAATGATCAGGAACACACCGATAAAGAACAGCGCCCATAAATAGCTTTTATCGGCATAACCACCAAGTTCACGGTCAAAGTGCATTTCGGCAATAGGTTGTAATTTAAAGCGCCAAACCTGCAAATCCCTGCCGGTGTAATTCTTTTTAACCAATTGCAGCATGGCAGTTTCAACCTGTGCTTTAGTTACACCGGGCTTCAACCTGGTAAAACCCTGACAGCCGCTGTAAACACCACCCCAGTTATTTTCACGGCCTTTACCTGCATATGCTTCCATACTTGCATACGAAATGAAAATCTGTTGCTTTTGGTCGGTGTTATTTGGCAAATCCTGCAGTACACCGGTTATAGTAACGTTGATGTTGTTATCCAGCTTGAAAACTTTGCCTATGGGGTTATCATTACCAAAATATTTTTGGGCCACTTTTTCGGTAACTAAAGCTTCATTGGGGTTAACAAGCATGGTTTTCTTATCACCTTTGAGCAACGGAAAATTCAGGATATTGAAATACTCGGGCTCAACAAACGCAACGCCATCATCCTCACCAAATTTTTTCACTTCACTTCCCTTGGTAATCGTGATCAGCGTTTTATTAAAGCTGATATATCTCGCCGTTTTTTCGCTAAAAGCAAAGTCATTTCGATAACCCTTGGCCATCGGTTGCGGAATAGCGCCTACCCGGTCTACACCCTGATCGTGAAACTCGGTATAAAAACGGTAGATCCTGTCTTTATCCTTATGAAAGGTATCAAAGCTCAGGTGGTAAGTGATCAGCGTAAATATTAGTACGCCACAGGCTATACCCAAAGCCAAACCAATAACACTGATGGTTGCGTAAGCCTTGTTACGCACCAAATTTCGCCATGCAATTTTTATGTAGTTTTTGATCATAAACCCCTCCTAATCTCCCCAAAGGGGAGGAATTGTACTTGTGATATATTTAGTTATTAGTTATGTGTTTTAATCTTCTTAAAGCCCTCTCCTTTGGAGAGGGTTTGGGTGAGGTTACTCACTTCTCAAACTTTTCACCGGATTTGTCAACGCTGCCTTTATAGCCTGGAAACTTATCGTAACCAGTGTGATAACGATTGCTGCCACTGCCGAAAGCACAAACACTCCCGGACCTATTGTTATCCTGTAATCATATTTCTGCAGCCAGTCTTTCAAAAAATAAAAAGCTACAGGCGTTGCTATTATGCAACTTAACATCACCAGTAAAATAAATTCTTTTGATAGCAGCAGCCACACCTGTGCTATTGAAGCACCCAATACTTTTCGTATACCAATTTCTTTGGTGCGTTGCTCGGCTACGTACGCAGCTAACCCAAACAAACCAAGGCATGAAATGAAAATAGCTAATCCGGCAAAAACGCCGGCAAGTTTGCCAACTAAGGCCTCGAGGCTAAACTTGCGATTGTATTCCTCATCAACAAACTGATAGATGTACGGATATGCCGGGTTATAGGTATCAAAGATCTTCCCTATCTTCTTAATGGCATCCTGCATATTTACGTGAGGTGCCAGGCGATACATGATGTTGTTACCCCCCCTGCCATGATTAAATACAGCCGGCTGCACAGGTGTAAATGGCGATTCCATTAGGGCATCTTTAACCACACCTATAATATGAACCCGACCCATAAAGCTATAATTTATTACTTTGTTAATCGGATCTTTTAAGCCCATGCGCTTTACGGCAGCTTCGTTGATGATAACATTTGTTGTATCAGATGCCCATTCGGCCGAAAAATCACGGCCTTCTTTCATGGTCATGCCCATTGTTTTGAAGTAATTAGGAGATACAGAGATAGCTCCAACGTTTATCCCTGTTTCACCCCCTCCTTTTCCGGGCCAGTTATCAATACCCATATGGCTATAAATATTGGTAACCGGGCTTGACGCAGAGGCCACGCCCTCCACCGTTCCACTGGCTATCAGGTCGTTTTTTAAAGCGCTGTAGTTTTTTTCAAGATCGCCGCTCATGTCGGTCATCATTAAACGGGTTGAGCTATAACCGGTAGGCCTGTTTTTAGCATGTTGTATTTGCTGATAAACGATAACAGTACTGATAATCAAAGCAACAGAACAGCTAAACTGCATTACTACCAACACCTTGCGCGGCAATGAAGCCGACCTGCCAACCTTAATAGTACCTTTTAATACCTGCACAGGGTTAAATGACGATAGATAAAATGCAGGACGACTACCTGCTAACAAACCAGTAAGCAGCACATAGGCTATCATCATAGCCCAAAACAAAACATTGGTATATGGGATACTAATAGCGCTACCTACGATAGCATTAAAAGACGGGATAGCCAGCTGCACCATCACTATCGACAACAAAAATGAAATGAAAGTGATCATTATCGACTCCGCGAGGAACTGGGCTATCAGATCGCCGCGTTGCGAACCAATGGCTTTGCGTACCCCTACTTCGCGAGCCCGTTTTTCAGACCTGGCGGTTGAAAGGTTCATAAAGTTGATGCAGGCAATAAGCAACACCAAAACACCTATCACGCTAAACATACGCACATAATCAATAAAACCGCCAACAGCCTTACCGTTTTTGAAATCATTATACAAATGCCATTTTTTTAATGGATGAATAATTACTTCAGGTTTTGCCGGGCGCATCTGTTCGTTATGATCATATACTATGTTTTTAATTTTTGGTGCAATCTGCTCCATAGTAACACCGGGTTGCAGCTCCAGGTACATGTTAAAGGAGTTGTTTGTCCATGTGGTGCGGGCTCCTTTCATCCAGCCCTCGGTTGCTTCTTTAAAGCTGAAAGGGGTCAGGAAGCTGAATTGCAGCGTGGCATTTTTAGGGATATCCTTTATTATGCCCGTAACCTTCAAATTTTGACTATTATCGTAACGTATTACTTTATTGATCGGATCGGCATCGCCGAAAAGTGCTCTCGCGGTAGATTCATTAAGGATGATGGAATTTGGTTGTGTAAACACATCTTTAGCATTACCTTTTACAAAGGCGTATTTAAAGATCTGTAAAAAATCGGGGTTAGCTGCGCCTCCGGCAACATAGAGCTTTTTATCACCTACTAACAGATCGTGCCATTGCATGCCTACCCAATCTGTTTCGGCCACGCGTTTTATGCCCGGAATTTCCTTGCGCAATACCCCGGCCAATGGCAATGAAACCGCCGTTTGTGTGTGCTCACCATCACGCTGGGTAGTAAAATGCTGTTCAACCTGGTAAAGCTGCTCATAGTTGGGTAAAAACCTGTCGTATGAATATTCATTGGCTACCCAAAGACCAATAATCAGCGCAACCGCCATGCCTGCGGCAAGCCCCAATATATTAATTGCGCTATAAACCTTATTGTTCAGGATATTGCGCCACGCGATTTTTAAATAGTTACGAATCATAAACCCCTCCTAACCTCCCCAAAGGGGAGGGACCTTTTTATATTATTGTTTCAATTTCATTTAAAGCCCTCTCCTTTGGAGAGGGTTGGGCGAGGCTATTCAGACCTCAAACTTTTCACCGGGTTGCTCAATGCCGCCTTAACAGCCTGAAAACTCACAGTTACCAGCGCTATAACAATAGCGGCAATGCCGGCGGCAGCAAATACCCACCATTGTACAGTTACCCGGTACTGATAACTTTGCAGCCAGTTATTGATTGCATACCAGGCAACCGGAAAGGCAATCAGGCACGAAACTGCAACCAGCTTTAAAAAATCACGGGATAGCAACCCGGTTAAACCAGCTACCGAAGCACCAAGTACCTTGCGAATGCCTATTTCTTTGATCCTTCTTTCGGCAGTATAAGCTGCTAAGCCAAACAAACCAAGGCATGAAATCACGATAGCCAGCGATGCAAATATGCCCGACAGCTTACCGGTAAGGGCCTCCGTTTTAAAAAGCTCATCAAAATCAGCATCAACAAACTTGTATTCGAATGGATAACCGGGGTTGGCGCGTTTATAAACTTCGCCTGCTTTTGCCAGCGCCTCGGTTAAATTAACGCCCTCTTTAAAGCGGATAGTTAAAATGTTATTGTTTTGCGGACGGCTAAACAGCATCAGCGGTGCGCCAGAAACATACATATCATTATAAAGGAAATCTTTAATGATTCCAGCAATTTGATAAGGTTTACTACCGCCATCTCTAATGATACCACCTACATGACCTGCCTTCCCCATTTGTTTGGCAAAGGCTTCATTAATGATCACGTTGCTGCTATCGAGCTTAGCATTGGCGTAAAAATCCCTGCCGGCAAGCAGTTTCATATTCATGGTTGATACAAACTGAGGGCTTACACTTTCGATAGTGATCAGTGGATTTTTTGAGGCATCTTTTCCGTCCCATGAAAAATTATCTGTGTTACTCCAAATTTGTAAAATTGGATATTCACTCAATGAAGCATCGGCTACAACCCCGGTTTGTTTTAATTCATTGTTTACCGCAGCAAAATGATCTGTCAGTTTGCCTTTGGTATCGATATAAACAAGGTTATCTTTTTGATAACCCAGCTCACGATTTTTAACGTGTTGAATTTGCTGATAGATAATTACCGTACCAATGATGAGTATGATAGAAACAGAAAACTGGATCACCACCAAACTTTGCCTGATAAAGCCCGCGCCAGCTACAGATGGTAATTTGATATTTTTTAATACGGCAATCGGGTTAAATGACGACAGGTAAAACGCAGGATAGCTGCCAGCCAGCAAACCGGTAACCAAACCTATTGACAATAAATAAAACAAATGGAGTGGTTGCAAAAGGTCGATAGTAAGCTCTTTTTGAACCATATTATTGAACGATGGCAGAACTGCGTAAACTAAAAACACAGCTACAATTACCGCTATAAACGCCATAATCACCGCCTCGCCTATAAACTGGGCTACAAGCTTACCTTTACCGGCTCCCATCACTTTGCGTACCCCAACCTCCTTAGCTCTTTTCTCAGATCTTGCGGTTGACAAGTTCATGAAATTTATGCAAGCTATAATAAGTATAATAAAGGCAATTACTGAAAACAGACGAACATACTCAATGCGACCGCCATTCATTTTACCATCAATAAATTTATCACGAAGGTTCCAGTCGTTCATTCCGAACAGGAACGAAACGGTTTTGTTACCATTTTTCTTAGTACCGATGTAGTTGGCCAGCTTTCTATTAACGGCATTAACGTCTGCCGATGGTTCCAGCTCCACATAGGTACGAGCCCAGTTTGCTCCCCAGTCCTGCATCCAGGGCTGCATATGATCGATATTTTTCAATGGTGCAAACCATTGCATTCGGAATGTTGAATTTTTGGGAAAATCTGCAAACACCCCGGTAACTGCAAAATCCTGCTCATTGTTCATCTTCAGGACCTTACCTACCGGGTTAACATCACCAAAAAACTTTTTAGCCATAGTAGAGCTGATTACTACCGAATGCAGTTCATGAAAAACATTGGCCTCATCACCTTGTAAAAACGGCAGTTTCAGCATCTGAAAAATCTCAGCATCAGTATAGGAGCCATCTTCGTTGATCACTTTGTCGCCCAATGCAAATACTATATTATCAGAGCCGGCCATACGTGCCGCATTTTTTACACCGGGAATATCTGCTTTTAGTGCAGCGGCCATTGGCCCCGGCGTAGCGCGAAATGTGGAGGTTTTACCATCATAGGTTTGATTTTCACGAACTGTGTACAGATTATCGCGCTTTGCAAAGCTGTGATTAAACGTAAGCTCATCCTGCACCCACAAAAATATCATGGATGCACAAGCAACGCCAATAGCCAAACCGGCTATGTTCAAAAAACTGTAAGCCCGGTTTTTCATCAGGCCGCGTACAGTTGTTTTAATGTAATTTCCTATCATGGTTTAGTTGTTCATTAGTTCATTGGTACTTGCGTAGTCCATTAACCGCAAACTGCCACTGTCAACTGCTACTCACTTCTCAGGCTTTTAACCGGGTTAACAAGTGCCGCTTTAACAGCCTTATACCCTACTGTCACCCAGGCTATTATCAGCGATGATATTATTGCCAGTAAAAAGATCCAGACGCTCATCGAAATACGGTATACAAAGTTTTGCAGCCATCCGTTCATAATATACCATGCGGCGGGCATGGCTATCAGGAACGAGATACCGATAAGTATCATAAACTCTTTTGAAAACAGGAATACGATGCTGCTTACCGATGCACCTAATACCTTCCGAATGCCAACTTCCTTTGTGCGCTGAACAGCCATGAATGATACGAGTCCATACAAACCAAGGCATGATATAAAAATGGCTATCCCGGCAAATACTTTGTACACCAGGGCCATCTTGTTCTCCCGCTCGTAAAATTTAGCAATATTATCATCCAGAAAATAACCGTTATAAGCATATTCGGGATAAGTATTCTCCCACAGTTTTTGCAACTGAGATACAGTTTTGCTCAAATCATCAGTTTGGATCTTGATACCTATTTGCCCCTCGAATTTCTTAGCAGGCGATATTACTATTGGTTTTATAGCCTCACGAAGTGAGTTGGTTTTAAAATCCTTAACTACCCCGACTATTGGCAGCCATTTGCCACCGCCCAAACGTAATGTTTTGCCTATGGCGTCATTAGCATTTTGGATACCCAATTTATGGATAAAGGTTTCATTAACCACGTACTGTCTTGCGGTATCGCTTACGTCATATCCTTTGCCCGCTGCAAACTTTAACCCATAAGTTTTGAAGTAATCAACATCTCCAAATTTAAGGTAGGTATTAAAGCCAACGTCCTTGGTTGAGTTATTGAAATCGAAATTTGTACCCCAGTTATTTTCTGATGATGGTACATCCGAAGAGAAACTGATTGCTTTAACATTAGGATCCTGCAACACCTGTTGTTTAAATGATTCCATTTTACGGAGGCTTAAACTATCAGTATAGCCGGGAATAATGAGCAACGCATTTTTGTTAAAACCGAGATCGGCTTTATTTACAAAGTCCATCTGGTTTACCGCTACGATGGTACCAATAATGAGCAATTGTGATATGGCAAACTGTGCAATCACCAATCCCCGGCGAAGCGGGATACCGCCAATAGAAGCTGCTGTTATTTTATTTTTAAGTGCAAGCACAGGTTTAAAACCTGATACTACCAATGCAGGATAAATGCCCGATAATAAAACGATAGTAACTGTACTGGCCGCTAAAAAAAATAAGCTCCCAGTAGTAAATAAGCTGATACTATCAGGCACATTGGCTATATTTTTCAATTGAGGCATGGCCAGCCGGGCAACTGCCAAGGCAATTAAAGCCGAAGCAATGACGATAATTGTTGTTTCGCCAATTACCTGAAAAATCAATTGCGGACGTGTACTGCCCAACACCTTGCGGATACCAACTTCTTTTGACCGTCCGACAGATTGCGCTGTTGAAAGGTTGATGAAGTTGATAGAAGCCATAATGATGATGAGCAAAGCTATGAATGACAGGGTACGCAAGGTGGCCCTGCTGGTGCTATGGTCACCAATCGGGTTACCTATCCGGGTATCAAAATGCATATCGGCAAGCGGCTGTGGTAACAGCGTAGTTTCTGCCGATCCCTTTTTAAAATGCTTGGTCGAAAATGCTTTTAACTGTGCATCGATACTGCTTTTTGACATGCTGGCCGGGAACAGCATAAACACTTCATGGCTGCTGCTGGTTGATCCCCATTCGGCGCTGTAGTTGTAATCTTTGGGATGCTGTCTCCAGGTATCAAATGATACCATTACTTTAAACGGAAAATCGCTGTTAACCGGGGCATCTTCTACAATGCCGGATACTTTCAGCGTCAAAACATTATCCATTTTAAGAATTTTGCCCACAGCATTTGTCCAGTCGCCAAAATACTTAATGGCCGAGCTTTTATCCAACACAACCATATCCGGACTGGCCAGTACAGCGGGACTTCCAGCCAGCCATTTGTAACTAAAAATATCGAAGAATTGAGGCTGAATAAATAACACGCCAATATTTTCAGTAAATTTCTTATCACTGCTACTACTTCCGGTGGCTTGCGGCACTGTGATCTGGCTACCATAGCTGCTGTTCAAAGCTGCCACTTTAGCCTGAGGTATATCCAAACGAAGGGCATCTGTAGCAGGAACAGCAACTCCGGGATTGGTGGTAGTTTCCGATTCGTGCTTTTCCTGGGTAACTATACGATAAATGCTTTTATAATTAGGATTGAAAGTATCAAAACTAAGCTCAAACTGAATAATCACAAAAATGAGCAGGCAGGCAGCCAGGCCAACTGTTAAACCCGCAACATTTATAGCAGAATAGCCTTTATGACGCACGATATTGCGCCAGGCTATTTTGAAGTAATTTTTAAGCATATCGTACAGTAATTTTCGAAATTGATGTAAAAGCTATACCAAAACCAAAATTAACTGAATATCAACTATTTAAATCAAATAAAAATCATCAACTGTTCGTAAGTGTAACACCTTGTGTACGGTATTGATACAGTGGGATTAGAGATTAGTGGTTGGAGGTTAGAGATTAGTTTTAATTTGGGATTTGGGATGTTCGATTTCGGATTTAGAAGTTTGTTTCCTGCGCCCGGCAGGCGCAAGTGTTGTGTGTGAGCAATTGTAAGGCTCACTTGTGCCTTCAACACATGATTAGTTTATTCATATATTATCATAAACTAATCTCTAATCTCTACTCCTCAAACTTTCAACCGGGTTTGCCATCGCTGCCTTAATGGATTGAAAACTTACTGTGATAAATGCTATCAGCAGCGCTACAAAAGCAGCCAGCACAAATACCCACCATTGAATATCTATGCGGTAAGCAAAATTTTGAAGGTATTTGCTCATCATAAGCCAGGCAATAGGCGATGCCACAATAACAGCAATCAGTACCAATTTCAGAAAATCAACAGAAAGCAAACCTGTTATATTGGTTACCGATGCGCCAAGCACTTTACGGATGCCAATCTCTTTGGTACGCTGAAGCGTTAACAGCGATATCAGGCCAAGCAAACCGAGGCAGCTGATAAAAATAGCGATTATCGCGCTTGAGGTGATCAGCTTATTTAACAAATCTTCCTTTTGATAAAAGTCGGCTATTTGCTGGTTGAGAAAGCGGTATTCAAATACATTATCCGGATAAATCTCCTGCCACTCTTTCTTAATACGGTCGATAACAGCTGAAGGGTTATTCGAACCGATTTTTACGCCTGCATATTGATATCCTTTTCTGAAGGTGGAAATATATTCAGGTGCTATAGCTGTATATAATGATTTGGCATGAAAGTCTTTAACCACACCCACTATAATTCCCGGATTGTTGGATAAATCCCCGGCGGTAAAAAACCTGCCGATAGCTTGTTTCGGGTCTTTTAAACCCAATTTATGTATCAGCACTTCGTTAACCAGGTATTCACGAGCGGTATCGGCTTCAACAATATTGCGGCCCGCAATTAACTGCATTCCAAAAGTTTTAACATAGTCGGCATCACCTATCTGAGTATACCCAACAAATTTTTCCCAGTCGCGGGTATCAAATTTAATTGATCCGCCTTTATCAGCTGTAGAAGATGGCGCGCGATAACAAAATGAAATACTTTTTATCGCTGGATCGGCCAGCAACTGGTTACGCAAATAATTGGTTTTACTTTTATCATTATCTGGCACCGGAATCATTACAACGGCATTTTTATTAAAACCGAGGTCAGCAGTTTTAAGATATTTAACCTGCATGGTTATCAATATCGTGCTAATGATAAGCACCTGGGCTATTATGTTTTGAACCACAATTAAACCTTTACGGGTAAAACCAGCAGCGTGCGTTTTACCGCCAAGCTGGTTTTTCAAAGCGTTTACAGGCTTAAACCTGCTTAATATCAGTGCGGGATATGAACCGGCAGCTATTATGATAAGGACTAAAACAACTACAGTAAAACCAGCAAGGCGATAGTCATTAAAAAGCTTAAAGCTCAGTTGAGTTTGCAGCCAATTATTCAACACCGGGATGGCTGTAATCACCATTACAAATGATAACAATGCCGCAAAAACTACGATATATGATGTTTCGGAAATAAACTGAATGAATATTGCCCGCGGTGAGCTGCCTAAAACTTTGCGGGTACCTATCTCCCTGGCACGCTTAAAGCTTTGGGCTGTAGCCATATTGATGAAGTTAACGCAAGCAATAATAATGAGCAGTAAACCAATTATACCAAGGGTTACCAATAAAGAGCGTTGGATAACACCCGCAAAGCGACCGTCGAAATGCACTTCGCTTAGCGGAAGCATCATAAAATGGTATGGTTTTGCGGCTTCCGCACCATGTAATTTCACATTCAACCGATTGATATCTTTTTCTACCGATTGCGGATTTGCTCCATCCTTAAGTTCTAAATAAATTGAGTTAGTTGAATTGATAAAGCCCCAGTCATTTTGAAGGCCATTGGCAATATCGGGATAGATATTTTTTAATGTGGCGAGAGAAAGAAACAGATCTGCTTTGATATCAGTATTAGCCGGGTGACCTTTAACAACACCTGTCACCCTGAAGGTATTCTTATTATCAACCCTGATAGTTTTTCCGACAACCTCCTGGCTGCCAAAATACTTTTCGGCAAGATAGTGACTTAAAACTACGGTATTAGGTTCGGTAAGAGCGGTATTCTGATTGCCTTG
This sequence comes from Mucilaginibacter sp. Mucisp73, assembly GCF_059491465.1. NCBI lineage: Bacteria > Pseudomonadati > Bacteroidota > Sphingobacteriia > Sphingobacteriales > Sphingobacteriaceae > Mucilaginibacter > Mucilaginibacter sp. Mucisp73. Next base: position 3,084,569 of record NZ_CP168507.1, read on the forward strand.
CTCCCACCCGTAATCAAATAAATTAAAAAAATGGCCATCGGTTATGCTGATATTTTCATGCTCGGCAAACATTTTTTTACCAGCCCCATCATTTTGAGGAATGCTGACATTGATATCATGCATTCGTAATAACACACCTACATCTTTCACCTGCGGATTGTTCGCTTTCACATCTCTTGCCAAAGCCAAAGGCGCTCCCTGGTCATATAACGGCATGCCATCATCAAAAGTAAGCTGGTGAACAACCCTATATACCTGTTTGGCATCATGGTGATAAGTATCAAAACTCAAATGATAGGTAATAAACTGAAAAAGTATAATACTGCAGCCTATGCTCAGCGCCAGGCCAAACATATTGATAAAGGTGTAAAACTTATGCTTCCAAAGGTTACGCCAGGCTATCTTAAAGTAGTTTTTTATCATATCAAATACTTTATACGATGATACGCAAAACCCTTTAAATGAGTAGTTAAAATATGTTAAAGGCGAAAGGTTAAAGGCGGAAGGTCTCTAACATCGGACGTTTTCATAAATTGACAACTACCTTTTAGCTTTCGCCTTTAACCTTTCGCCTCAAAAATCTATTCGCTCCTTAAGCTATTTACCGGGTTGGCCAGTGCAGCTTTAATAGATTGGATGCTTACGGTTATCAATGCTATTAAAAGTGCTATGCACGCGGCAACAGCAAAGATCCACCATGTGATATTTGTACGGTATGCGAAATCCTGCAGCCATTTGTTCATCATGTACCAAGCCACCGGGAAAGCAACGACATTGGCTATCACAACCGTTTTCAAAAACTCGGCAGATAATAGCCCGATGATATTTTGAACGCTGGCACCAAGCACTTTACGGATGCCTATTTCTTTTACACGTTGTTCGGCAGCAAAGGCGGCCAGGCCGAGTAAACCCATGGCCGATATTGCAATGGCTATAATGGCGAAAGCGGCTATCAATGTTGACGAACGCTGTTCGGCATGGTAAAGTTTATTATAACCGTCATCAATAAAACTATAATCAAACGGCTGGTCGGGAACAAATTCATTCCATACATTTTGGGCTATCCTGATGGCTGCCGCCGTATTGCCGGGAGCAGTTTTGATATAAAAACTACGAGCCCAATCAGTATGGTTATTTATAACCATAGGACCTATCTTTTCATGCAGGCTCCTGAAATTAAAATCTTTCACCACACCGGCAACTATGCCCGAATCGCCGTTAAACTTAAACCGCTGCCCTATAACAGGCTTATGGATACCAAGCTGTTTTACTGCGGTTTCATTCAAAACTACATTATGCTGATCGGAGCCATTTTTATCAAACCAGTGCCCCTCGGCCATTTTAAGGCTTAGTATATGTTGAAATTTTTCGTCGGCCGATATGGTGGAAACCGAAGGTTTATAATCCAGCGGCCGGCCTTCCCAGTCCATTGATCCTGAAACCTTGTTGCTATTATTAAAAAAGGCATCGTTGGCCGATTGAGAGACCTCAGCTATCGCGCTTTGCCGTGTTAACTCGCTGGCGATACTTTTTAATTTCGACTCCCTTGTCTTATCGTCTAAGCCAAGCACCTGCCATGGTATAGTCATTACAAAAACGTGTTCGCGCTTATACCCCAAATCAGCATTTTTCATAAAATTAAGCTGACGGTAAATGATCATTGTACTAATGATAAGCATCACCGAGATACCAAATTGCAAAACAACCAGCGTTTTACGGATGCCGCCATCCTTAAAATTCAATAGTGCCTTACCTTTAAACACGCTTAATGGCTTAAATGACGACAATAACACAGCGGGATATAAGCCATTAAAAATAAAGCAAACTATCAGTGTACCCAACAATATCAACCATGTAATACCGGATGTTAGTGGTTGTACAAAATGCTTTTCGGTAACCTGGTTAAACCAGGGCAGGCAAATCTGGATAAATAAAATGGCAAATAATAATGATAAGAAACTAACAACCAATGATTCGGACATAAACTGGGCGAAAAGCTGCCTCCTGCCGGCACCAACAATTTTACGTACGCTCACCTCTTTTGAACGCACACTTGCCCTTGCCGTAGTTAAGTTTACATAATTAATGCATGCCGTTGATAAAAGTAAAAAAGCCAGGATCAGGAAGATGTTAACCAACTTTCGGTTGCCGTTTTCAAATGAAGTACTTAGCAAGCCACTTTCAAAATGGATATCCTTGAGGCCTATCACACTCATGGTTGTGTTTTCGCTGCCCTTGTTATTTTTCCTGATAATTTGGGTTAGCTTTTGGCCTACCTCTTTAATATTTACGCCCGGCTGTAGCTTTAAAAATGTGAGGCCGCTGTAATTACCCCAATTGCTCGCCTGTTCTTTTTCATGTGCATTGCTGAGTTTAGCCTCTACCGGCATCAATATATCGTACTGAAAGCTTGAATTTGCAGGATTATCCTTAACTACTGCCTGCACCTGGTAGTTCATGGAGTCAACTTTCAGCATTTTGCCGACAGCTTCGCCATTACCAAAATATTTCTTTGCTGTTGATTCTGTCAGGATTAAACTAAATGGATTTTTCGAAAAGCTATCGGCGCTTCCGTCGATAAAATCGTAATGGAATACTTTGAACCAATTAGCATCTATATATGCATACTTTTTTTCCGATATCAGTTGGTTATTATGGTGCACCGTCATCATATAACCCGGCCACAAAAACGTATAATTCTTTAAACCCGGTATTTCCTGCCTGGCAACCGGGCCTAACATATAAGGAGATGATTCCCAGTCCCACACTTCGTCTTTAGTCAGGCTTAGTTTGGTTTTTACCCTGTAGATATTATCAACATCAGGGTGGTAATTGTCAAAGCTAAACTCATTTTGTACCCACAACATTATAAATACCGCTGCGGTAATGCCAATAGTAAGTCCGGCAATATTAATGATACTGATAGTGCGGTGCTTACCTAAATTACGAAATGCTATTTTAAAATAATTTCTGAGCATATTAATTAGTCATTGAGTCATTATTGCATGGTCATTAAGTCATTTTGCTTTTCTAAATCATTTATCAAAATGACTTAATGACGCGAAGCAACTGACTCAAATGACCAATTATTCAGAACGTAAACTCTTCGTTGGATTAGCCAACGCAGCTTTAACAGTTTGAAAACTTGAAGTGATCAGTGCAGTTAGCAACATTCCGCCGCCGCTTACTACAAATATCCACCAACTTATTGTTGTACGGTCGGCAAAGCCTTCCATCCATTTGTTCATTGCATACCAGGCCAGTGGAGTTACCAATACAAAGGCCAGTACAATGAGCATCACCAACTCGGTTGAAAGCAGGGTGACTATCTGTGCTACTGTAGCGCCAAGTACTTTACGTACACCTATTTCTTTGGTGCGTTGATTGGTATTATAAATGGCCAAACCTAATAAACCAAGGCAGCTGATAAAGATCGATAAACCGGTTGCCCAGGTTAGCAAAGTTGATGTATGTTGCTCAGCATCGTAAAATTTGGCGATGCTTTCATCAAAAAAGCTATATTCAAAATCGTCTTCAGGATAAATCTCCTTCCACGCTTTTCCCATTGATGCGATAGCTTTTTTCCATTCGTTACCTCCGGCAGTTTGCGGCTTAAGCGCGATATGAAAGGTACCGTTGTTGTAATAACTGTTACTGATATGAATGCAGGTAGGTTTAATTGCCGAATGCAATGATTCAGAATAAAAGTCGGCCACTACACCTATGATCTGCATTCTTTTATCGCCATTAAATTTATCAATGTATTTACCTACAGCATCAGCCGGATTTTTAAACCCTATTAGTTTTGCGTAAGTATTATTAATTAAAAATGCCCTGGTACTGTCGCCATATTGTATATTACGTCCGGCCAAAAGTTTAAGCTTGTATACATTAATATAATTAGGGTCGCCGTACTTTTCGTACAATTCAATCTTTATTTCCTTTTTGCCATCTATGTACGTAGCTTCCGTTGAATTGGTACTGGTTGATGATGGAGCGGCCTTACCTGCACTTACCAACTCAACCTGTGGTATTGCCTTGAGTTTGTCCATAAATACCTGGTTCTTACTAAGCGTTCGATTTTTCCAGGGTGAGTTAATGATCAGGATGGCATCCTTTTTAAAACCCAGATCTTTTGTAAGTGCATAATGAATCTGTTTGCCTACCAGCACAGTAGCCATTATAAAAAACTGGGCAATAACAAATTGAGTTACTGTTAATGATTTACGTAGCCACGCATTACGTGTTTTACCCGTGTTTGACGATGCCTGATTTTTAAGCACTAAAACAGGTTTGTAGCCTGATAGCAAAGCTGCGGGGTAAAAGCCCGACAATAAGCTTACCACTATTATCAATAAAAACAGGAACACAAAAAGATGGGGCTGGTGCAGCAGGTCAAGTTTAACACCTGCGGATATAAAATCTTTAAACAGCTTTAATATAGCGGGTGCCAACGCCACCGAAATGATAACTGCCAAAAGGGTTATGATGAATGTTTCGCTCAGAAACTGCGTAATAAGCTGGGTACGGCTACTTCCCATTGTTTTACGTACGCCAATTTCCTTGGCTCTTTGGGTAGCCTGCGCGGTAGTTAAATTAACAAAATTAATACAGCCTAATAACAACAGGAAGGCAGCTATAACCAGTAAACCGTAAAGTGTTGTTTTATTAGCCGGATTACCGGAATCAAATGTTCCGTATATACTGTTAAAATGCAGATCGCTCAAAGGCTGTAAGGCAAAATTACGTGTGTTGCCCTTGTTTTCGGGTTTTGGAGGATCATTTTTTTTAAGAATAATATTTAGTTGCTTTTCAAAATTGGCTGCAGTGGCATTGGGCGCCAGCTTAACAAAAAGTATGGATGACGAAGTAGTACCTCCCCAACTGGTAAGGCTTAGTTCGTCAGACAGCGCTTTATTAGCTTTTGCCGTTGAATAAGAGATAAAATCGTGAAAAGTAAAATCGTTATTCCCCTTTAATGGTTCAACAATGCCACTAACGGCCACACTAATAGTATCATAAGTGATTACCCGGCCCATCATCTGGCCGTATGAAAGCTTAGGAAAATACTTTTTTGCCTGATCAGCAGTAAGTACCGTTTGATTAGGGGCATTCAAAGCTGTCTTCGCCGAACCCGCAAGCCAGTTATATTTAAACATACTGAAATAGCGTCCATCGGCAAGGATCACATTATCCTGCAATTTAAACTTAACAGGAATGCCGCCTTTTCCCGGAACAAGTACATTGGGCTGATTTAAGGTAAAGAATGGAGCAGCAAACTCAACACCGCTTACATTGTTCCGTACAGCCTCTGGCACCGGGCCTGATACGCCGCGGTTATGCGCTTCTTCGCCGGAAAAGGTATAGTTTGATACTACCCGGTAAATGCGGTCGCCGTTATCAAAGTTTTGATTAAAAGTAAAATCAAAATGAACTATCAGGTAAATAACCAGCGCCGAACTGATCCCTATAGATAAACCGATTACATTGATGAATGTAAAAAATTTATGCCGCCAAAAATTACGCAGCGCGATTTTGAAATAGTTTTTAAACATTGTCAAGTCATTATTTCATTAGGTCATTAAGTCATTTTTGCCTCGCGCTAATCAAAAAATGGCTTTATGACGCGAAGCAAAATGACATAATGACGAATTTATTCAGAACGTAAACTCTTCACCGGGTTAGCCATAGCTGCTTTTATTGATTGATAGCTTATGGTTGCAAAAGCGATGATCAGCGCTATTACGCCGGCCATCACAAAAACCCACCATTGTATGTTAATTCTGAAGGCAAAATCAAGCAGCCATTTACTCATAGCGTACCACGCGATTGGTAAAGCAATTACCGATGCTATGATCACCAGCTTCAAAAAGTCTTTTGATAGTTCGGTAACAATTTGCGGTATGCTTGCGCCAAGTACTTTGCGCACACCAATTTCTTTTACCCGTTGTGATATTGTGAAGGCCGAAAGCCCGAATAAGCCTAAACAGGCAATGAATATTGCCAGGCACGAAAATATGGTAAACAGGTTACCCTGTTCCTGCTCGCTGTTGTATAGCTTTTGGAAACGTTCATCTAAAAAGCTGTACTCAAAAGGTGTTTCGGGTTGATATTTTTTCCAGGTTTGCCCAAGGGTCGCCAATGCCGAATTGATGCGATTACCATCAATCTTAACCGTTATTCTTCTATAACTATTGTTGACGAATGAGGGCATCTCCATTAAAAGCGGGATGATATTTTGATGTAATGACTCGAAATGAAAGTCATTAACCACCCCTATCACTTTTCCTTTAACGCCACCATAGCTCATATCCTTGCCTATAGCGTTTTCAGGCGATTTCCATCCTAATGCACTTACTGCCGATGCGTTGATCACAAAATTATTACTGTCGGTGGCGAACTCGCGACTGAAATTTCTGCCAGCTGCCATTTTTATACCGTAGGTTGGAATAAAGCCATAATCGGCATTGATGCATTTGATATCTGCTTTAACCGGCAGCGGTTTATCCCCGTCAAAAACAGAAACGCCCTGATCATCCAGCAATCTCCCCGACGGAATCCGCGATGAACGGCCGATATCTTTTACAGCAGGATCCCGTAATACCTCTGCCCTGAAAGCTTCAAACTGGTTAGCAGGGATACCGCCCAATGTTACTAAATGATCTTTATTAAAGCCAAGTGATTTGGTTTGAATATACCTCAATTGCTGAAAAACTATCGTCGTAGCAACAATCAGGATGATGGAGATGGAGAACTGCACCACCACCAATACCTTACGGAACGAGATATTTCCAGATCCAACTTTAAGGATACCTTTTAAAACTTTTATCGGTTTAAATGACGACATAAAAATAGCCGGATAAATACCACTGATAAGTCCGATAATCAGCGGCAGCAATAACACCGATATTAAAATTATCGGTTGAAATAAACTATTGATAGAAAGACTAAGTTCTGAAAGCCGGTTAATAAGTGGCAGCAGCAACCACGTCAAAGTCAAGGCCAGTACAAGCGAAAAATAAGTGATCAACACAGATTCGCTTAAAAATTGGGTAATAATCTCTTTTTGTTGTGCGCCGATCACCTTGCGGATACCGATCTCTTTAGCCCTAAGCGTTGAGCGGGCAGTAGATAGGTTCATGTAATTGATACAAGCGATCAGCAAAATAAACAGGGCGATAGCCGAAAAAATGTAGACCCTTTTAATATCGCCATTTTGTTCTACTTCATCATCAAGATGTGAATGCAGGTGAATATCCAGGAATCTTTGAATATGCAGCTGGGTAAATTTTGACTGCCGGGGTTGCCCGGGAGAATTCATGTATTTATCTATAAAAGCCGGAAACTGCGAGCTGATTCGATCAATATTATAATGATCGGGCAATAGCAGGTAGGTAAAAAATGAGTTGTTCCCCCAATTGGTTGCCAGTTGATTACGTCCGTAAACCTTGTCATCGTTCAGTGTATTGAATGACAGCAACATTTGAGGGTGCATCTGCGAGTTAGTCGGGAATGGCTTAAAAATACCTGTAACTTTAAAATTGGCTGTATTATCAAGCCTGATTTCTTTGTTTATAGGATCTTCGTTACCAAAGTACTTGCGCGCCATATCTTCGGTCATCATCACTGTATACGGCTCACTAAGGGCAGTTTTAGGGTCACCTGCTACTGTTTTAAGATCAAAGAAACTAAGGAAGTTTTCATCAGCAAAATAAGAGCCCTTTTCAACGAGCAATTTTTCCTTATAGCGCAAAACCACATCTCCGTTCGGGAACAAGCGTGTTACCTTTTTTATGTCTGGAAATTCATTTTTTAACAATGGGCCAAAAGGGGGCGCCACGGCCCCCAGATGCAGGTTGACGATACCATCGGCCGTATTAAAACTCCGGCTCACCCTATAAATATTGGGGGCATTATGGTTAAACTTATCATAACTGAGCTCCTTAACTATGTAAGTTAAGATAAGCAGGCAACAGGTTAACCCTATGGTTAAGCCAAAAATGTTGATGAACGAAATAAATTTGTGCCGGGCAATATTGCGCAGGGCACTCCGTAAATAATTCTTTATCATGTTATTTCATTTTGTCATTGAGTCATTAAGTCATTTTTTTTGCTCATCGGGGCATTGGGTCGTTAAATCATTTTGAACTTTTCAATGACTTAATGACGCGAAGCAAATGCCCCAATGACCTATTCTGATCGTAAACTTTTCACCGGATTAGCCAAAGCTGCCTTAACTGATTGAAAGCTTATAGTAACAGCGGCAACTACCAGCGCAATAGTGCCCGCGAGTAAAAATACCCACCATTGGATGCTGATGCGATATGCAAAATCCTGCAGCCATTTGTTCATGGCAAACCATGTTACCGGGAACGATATAACAGAAGCAATGACGATCAACCTCAAAAACTCCTTCGATAACATGACTGTTATATTCGCGGTTGATGCGCCCAGCACTTTGCGAATACCGATCTCTTTAACCCTAAGCCTGATCATGAAAGCTGCCAGGCCGAATAAACCTAAGCTGGCGATGATCAGAGCCACACAGGAGAATACCGTAAATATTTTGCCGGTTTGTTGCTCAGAGGCATAAAGTGACGCGTACTGCTCGTCAAGGAACGAATAACTGAAAGGAGCTTCCGGTCTGAGATTGTCCCATTCGGTTTTAAGGCTCGCAATCAGCAATTTTATATCGGCGGTTTTAACCTTCAAAATTAATGTACCTGTACTATGCCCCGATAAAAGCATTAATGGTGCAATTTTTTGCCTGGCCGAAGCATAGTGAAAATCTTTAACCACACCTACAACTTTGTATTGGGTACGGGCTGAACGCACTATAGTTTTACCTATCGGGTTGGTGTTACCCCATCCCAAACCTTTTACTAAAGCTTCGTTCACTACTACCGACATCGAATCGGCGGGAAAGGATTGATAAAAATTGCGCCCGTTGATAACCTGTAAACCTAAAGTAGGCACATAACTTTCATCCACATGGTAAATATTGGTATGGATCTCGGCATGACCACCCTTGTCATCAAATTCTTTAGCAGCAATTTGGGTACCATCAACACCGGCTAACATACCTGGCACACTGCTGGATATAGTAGCATTCAACACCTGCGGGTTGCGCAGAAGTTGATTTTTGAAAGCATCTGCATTATGGCCTAAGGTATAGGCATCATTAATTATCAATACCTGGTCTTTATCATAACCCAACTTTTTGTTCTGCATATAGTGTAATTGCTGGTACACTACAAAAGTTGATATAATAAGTGCTGTAGATACCGCAAACTGAAAAATGATTAATCCGCTGCGTAAAATCCCTTTTCCTTCTGCTTTGGTAGCGCTGTTGCCTTTTAACACAGCGATGATCTGAAACGAGGACAAGAAGAATGCCGGATAAATACCTGCGAGAATTCCAACGCCAAAAGCTGTAAACAGTTCGATAAGCAAAGCCATAGGGCTCAGGAAAAACCTAAGTTCGATATGTTTCCCCGCCAAATTATTGAACAGCGGTAACAGCAGATATACAATACCTAATGCCAATAATAAAGCCCCTAAGGTTAGCATAACCGATTCGGTGAGAAACTGGGAAACCAGTCCGCTCTTTTCAGAACCAAGCACCTTACGGATGCCCACTTCTTTTGAGCGTTTGGCCGAACTTGCCGTTGATAGGTTAGTAAAATTGATGCAGGCCAATATCAATATAAAAACAGCCAATGCACCGAATATATACACATAATGAATATCTCCATTAGGCTCCAATTCGTATTTGGTTGCCGAGTGCAGGTGGATATCGCTTAAAGGCTGCAGGAAAAACAGGAAAGTGTTCACCGATTTGCTTGCCTGTGCCAAACTCATACCCATATCATGGGCAATTTCGGGCACAACAAATTTCCGCACCATTTCAGGGAAAGCAGCTTCCAGTTTTTTTGCGTCGGCATTTTTATTTAATACCACATAAGTAAAATAACCAATATTGCTCCAGCTTTGCTTTGCTTTTTCAACAAAAGGGGCCATATTTAAAAATGCATCGCCATGAAAGTGCGAATCATCGGGTATTTTGTCAATTACTCCTGTTACTTTATAAGGCTTCCCGTCTATTGTAACAGCTTTTCCTACAGCTTCCTGGTTGCCAAAATATTTGGTAGCCATGGCCCTCGTGATTACCATGCTGTTAGGTTCAGTAAAGCAGGTTTTATTATCACCATCAACCAATGGTATCGAAAACAGGCGAAAGAAATTGGCATCTATCATCTGCACATGCTCTTCCTTAAACTGCCTGTCGTTATATTTTATAAAAACCGGACCACGACGGGCAAGCCTTGTAGTTTCAAGCACTTCGGGAAACATATTTTTAATCCCCTGTCCTACCGCGATGTCAACCATCGGGTATTCGCTTACGCCATTATTTTCAATGGAACGTAAGCCGACACGATACATTTGTTTGGCCTGTGCCGGATATTGATCATAATTTAATTCACTATATACATAAGCACAAATGAGCATACAGCATGCTAAGCCTACAGACAGGCCAAACACATTAATAAAAGAGAATATTTTGTTCCGCCTTAAGTTTCGCCAGGCGGTTTTGATGTAGTTTCTGAACATGAGTGTACGATTAACCTTAATGCAGGTTTAAAAGCCATACCAATAAATCAAATCTCTAAATATCAATCAATTACGATTTATTTCATATAAAAACTGTACGAAGACGTAACACCATGTGTTCGGTTATGATACACCCCAGGCAACACAAAAGGCCTGTCACTATTTGAGCAACAGGCCTTTGTAATATTCCTTACACTGATATTAATTGACGGTAAGATTAACTCGCCCATTACCACGTACTTCAACGAGGGATCCGCCGCCGTTAAGTTTGCCTTCTACCCTTTCTTTATCCTTGTTACCAGAGAAGTTATCTGCAAGGTTACTTTCTATTTTGTTGGCGCGCAAATCGAGGTTAAGACCTTGTTTTGACGGTAACTGCAGATCGATATGACCCGAGCTTACATCAATTTTAACAGATTTACCAACGCTTACAAATTGCGCATGAAAGCTGCCGGCACTTGTTGAAGCATCGAGGCTGCACGACAAATCAGTAAGGTTAATGCTACCACCTGATGTGCCGGTAATGAAATCGCCATCAATTTTACTGCCGCTGATACTGCCGCCGCTGGTTGTAGCTTTGATATCTCCCTTTAAACCATCGAGATGCAACGAACCGCCAGATGTTTCAAGTCTGATATGCCCCATGCAATTACGGGCTTCAATACTGCCGCCTGAGGTTTGCAGATCGATATTTTCTTTTGAATCGCTTACATGAATGCTGCCGCCAGAAGTACGGCCTTTAATTATACCAGTAATTTTATCAAGATGTAAACTGCCACCGCTGGTTTCAAATTGCTGTGCACCTGTTAGATTATCCAAATGGATACTGCCTCCGCTGGTATTTAGATTAGTTGCCACACTGCCGGGTACATACACACGGAACGAGATACTTAACGATTTTTTCCAGTCCCAGTTGCCATCGTGCTTGCTTTTAGCCTTGGCATGCAGCTCCCCGCCGTTAACATCAATGCTCAGGTCGTAATTTTCGTCGAGGCGCTTTTTGATCTCTTCTTTGGAAAGGTCATTATTACCATTATTACCTTGTATAAAAACCTCAACTCTCGGTTCTTCGCCCGATGCGCCGCTAACAGTAATACTACCGCCCGAAGTATTAACAAATACATTTTTCACAGCCTGTCCTGACAATGATTTGGTGAGGTATAGTGTTTTCTGATTATTTTGTGCAAAAGCGCTGCCTGCACAGGCAACAAATAACACAAGTAAATACTTTTTCATAATAATGATCTTTGGTTTATATATAATAAGACCAGGCGTTTAGCAAATACGTTGCATGGTGCTGAAAATAAATTCAGGCTGCCTAATAATGACAGAACGTCATAAAAAAGCCCGTGGGGACACGGGCTCAGGGTGTATCCTATTTCTTCAACTGCTACTGCAAACTGCCACTGCTATCTGCAAACTGATCTCATTCGCTTCTCAAACTCCGGATAGGGTTTGCAAGTGCCGCCTTTAACGATTGAAAGCTAATGGTAACCACTGCTATAACAAATGTAAGCAAAGCCGCCAAAACAAAGATCCACCAATGCAAAGGTGTTTTGTAAGCAAAACTTTGCAGCCATTTATCCATGCTGTAATAACCCAGGGGGATAGCAATCACTGTAGCTAATAAGACCGGTTTCAGCAGATCTTTTGATATCAGGATAAGGATATTTTGTACCGATGAACCCAATACTTTACGGACCCCGATCTCCTTGGTACGTTTCGCCGCGGTAAATGAGGCTAAACCGAACAAGCCCAAACAGGCTATAAAGATGGCCAACCCTGAAAATATACTTAACATGGTCTGCTGCCTGATATCGTTGCGATAGGTAGTATCAAACTGCTGATCAAGAAAGCTGTATTCAAACGGATAAACGGGCGCAACTTCGGCATAAATGTTTTTGATAGCCGCCAAACCACCCTGGATATTCCCGGATTTTAGTTTGATTACTGCTACACGCCTGTCTTCGCTTGGCGAAATAACCAGGGCATCCATGTTTTCTTTTAGTGAAAGGAAGTTAAAATCTTCAACCACACCGATGATGGTGCGGCGACTGCTATCGCGAACTGTATTTTTAATCCATTTACCGATAGCCTGCTGCGGCGTAAAGCCCAGTTCTTTAGCCGCTGTACGGTTGATCAATACCGAGTTCGTAGTATCAGTAGCAAACTGTGATGAAAAATCCCTGCCAGCAATGATTTTTAGGCCAAATGTTTTTACATATTCAAAGTCGGCAAATTCCGACCTGGATTTGAACGTTTCATGCTGGCCTTCAACCTCAAAGCCCTGCATATCAAAAAAGCCGCCCGGCTCGCCCGACATCAGGGATACCGACTTCACATAGTCCGAATTTTGCAGCTGATGTTTAAATGTTTGCCTGTGGTCATAGATATCGTTATTATCGATCTGCACAATAACCGTTTGCTCTTTGTCATAACCTAATGATTTGTTTTTGACATACCGCATCTGGTTAACTATCACGATAGTGCCAATAATAAGCAACACCGAAATACTGAACTGGAACACCACCAGCGATTGCCTGAAAAATGACCCGCCTTTGCCTAATTTAAGCTTACCCTTTAACGCCTCAATAGGCGAAAAGGCTGACATGAATATAGCCGGGTAGCTTCCGGCAAGGAAACCCACAAATAAAATAACTCCTAAAAGAAACAGGTAAATCGGTACACTGTTCCATGATACAGTGAGTTCATACCCCAGCAAGCCGTTGTATGATGGCATCAGCAGGAGTAACAAACCAATAGAAAGCGCGCATGAAATTAGCGCCAGCAAAATAGATTCGCCTATGAATTGCCATACCAAATGGTTTCTTAACGCGCCTAAAACCTTGCGCATCCCTACTTCTTTTGAACGTTCGACAGCGCGGATAGTGGCCAGGTTCATAAAATTGATACAGGCAATGATCATGATGAGCACTGCTATCGAAATAAAGATGAATACCACGGTTTTATCCCCATGTTTTACATTATCAAACGACGAAGCATTTTCAAAATAGATATCCTTGAATGGTCTGAGGCTCAGATTAAATTTGGTACCGAAACGCTGCATATCCTTGCCCATGTACTTATCCATAAACTGCGGAAAGCGGCTTTCCAATGCAGCCGGGCTGCTATGCTCATTCAATAACAGGTAAACAAACAGGCTATTGTTAATCCATACATTAAAACCCTGGTCGCGGGTGTAATTGGCTATTGGCATCACCAAATCAAAATCAAGATGCGAGTTGGAAGGTACATCTTTGGCAATACCGGTTACCTTTAACTGCAGGCGTTTATCCATCTGCACCACTTTGCCCATGGCATTATCAATATTGCCGAAATATTTTTTGGCGGTGGTTTCAGTTAGCACCACGCTGCCCGGATGGTTTAGTGCCGAAGTAGCATCCCCCCTCAGCAACGGGAAGGTAAAGAGGCTAAAAAAGTTGGAGTCAACCGCGTAAACCTTTTTTTCATTGAACGATTTCTCGCCAAAAGAAACCAGGTTATTTCGTGGAGAAACCCGCACTGCCATCTTGATATCCTGCGGATAATCATTCAGCATGGCAGGGCCGTAAGGCCCCGAGAGGTAAGATGTGGGCGCTTTCGACTTATCAAAACCGCGCATCACCCTGTAAATGTTTTTGCCCTGCTTATGAAAATTATCCACGCTAAACTCATTCATAATATACAGGAATATCATGAGGCAAACGGTTATCCCCATGGTTAACCCCAAAATGTGGATCAGCGAAAATCCCTTATTCCGATAAAGGTTTCGCCATGCTGTTTTTATGTAGTTACGTATCATATTTATATCATTGTGTCATTACCGCGTAGTCATTAAGTCATTTGGCCACTTTTGTCATTTTCTTTTTTGACCTAATAAGGCGAAGCTAAATGACCTAATGACAATTATTCATTTTTCAAACTCCTAACCGGGTTGGCCAGTGCCGCCTTGATAGATTGAAAGCTGATGGTTACAAAAGCGATCAACACGGCCAAAACCGCAGCCAATACTACCACCCACCATTGTATGTTTTGCCTGTACGCAAAGCCCTGCAACCATTGCTGCATGGCGACCCAGGCAACCGGAATGGCTATTACTATTGCTATCATTACCAGTTTGATAAAATCTTTTGACAGCATACCTACTATAGCGCCTACATTAGCGCCAAGTACTTTACGGATGCCTATCTCCTTAGTGCGCTGTTCGGCCGCATATGCAGCAAGGCCAAACAAACCTAAACAGGCTATCACAATTGTTAAACTTGTAAATATGATGAATATGGTGCCCATCCGCTGTTCCGCACGGTACGATGAATCAAAATCATCATCCATAAACGAATATTCAAACTCCTTACCCGGCTTTATGGATTTCCATTTGTCGCTGATCATTGCCATAAGTGCAGTGATATTAGCGGTATTTACTTTTACACTTAAGGCGCCGGTATCCTGTCCGTACATCAATATCACCGGGCTTACATTATTGCGTAGCGAAGCGAAATTAAAATCTTTAATAACACCTACTATATGATATTCTTTAAACGTTTTGGCCATATTGTCCATAGGCAAAAACATGGATTTGTTAAGCGGGTCACGTACGCCCATCAGTTTCGCCGCTGTTTCATTAATGATCATAGCCGCCGAATCGGTAGGCATCTGGTTTGAGAAATTACGGCCTTTGGTTAGTTTTATGCCGAGGGTTGGCAGGTAGTTGTCGTCAACTACCCAGGTTTGTGCAAGCACTGCTTTTTTGGGGTCGAGCCCGCGTTCCTGGAAAACGCTGCTGCTGTTCCGGTAGTCAGAAGTTGGCAAAAAGCCTGTCATGGTTACACCTATTACGCCGGGCAACTGCTTTACTTCATCTCTTAACACTTTGCTCTTGTCGCCAAGGTCATACACACCGTGAATCACCAATACCTGGCTGCGATTATAACCAAGGTCTCTATTCTGAATATATTTAAGCTGATTATAGATCACCAGCGTACCAATGATGAGCACTATCGATATAAAAAACTGGAATACAACTAACGAGCTCCTTAACATACCGCCCTTAAAGCCAGAGGAAAGCTTTCCTTTTAAAACATCAATTGGTTGAAATGCGGAAAGAAAAAATGCAGGATACGAACCGGCCATGAAGCCTATCACCAAAACTATAACCAGCAAAGCGGGAATCAGCCAAACCAATGACCCCATATTAAGCTCCATGGTTTTACCCGCAATATTATTGAATACCGGCAGCAGAAAATATGCCATCAGCATAGCTATCACCGTAGCAATAAATGTTACTATGATAGATTCGGACAGGAACTGGGCAATGAGCGACCGACGCCTTGAACCAAGCACCTTGCGTACCCCTACCTCCCGGGCACGGTTTGCAGAACGGGCGGTTGAAAGGTTCATGAAGTTTACACAGGCTATCAGTAAAATAAAAATTGCCACCGCGCCAAAAATGTACACATACTGGATATTCCCGTTATGGTCGAGCTCCGACACGAGGTTTGATTTAAGGTGGATATCCGTCAATGGCATAAGGCTCAATTGGTATTTGTTGCCGGAACCTTCAAACGAATCAAAAGTAAGATGTAAGATACTCTGCAATTGCGGACCCGCATATTTGTGCATCAATGCAGGAAACTTTGCTTCAAATTTTTTGGCATCCACACCAGGTTTTAGCAGCACATAGGTGTTGAAATTATTGCTAAACCATGCCCCATCTTTGCTTTCGGCATTTGATGCCATCGACAGGAAAAAATCATAACGAAAATGCGATTGCCTGGGCAGATCTTTAATTACACCGGTAACCTTATAAAGCAGCTTTTCATCAAACGTAAAGGTTTTGCCCACTACCTGCGTGTTGTTAAAATAACGTTTGGCCGTACTTTCAGTGATAACCACGGTATTCGGTTCAACCAGCGCCTTTTTGGGGTCGCCGGCTATCATAGGCAGAGTGAATACATCAAACAATGTCGAATCTGCAAGTACCATTCTGTTTTCGTGAATGGTTTGGTTACCTTTTTTCACGTTATAACCGCCGCGTTGCAACAAACGGCAGGCACGTTCAACCTCGGGATAATCGTTTTGAAATACAGCCCCCAGCGGTGCCGGAGACGATGCATAGCTTTGATCGATACCGCCAAATTTAATCTGCATATTGGCGCGATAGATCCTGTCGGCCTTAACATTGAACTTGTCATAACTTAGCTCATCAACCACATAAAATATAATGAGTAAACATGTGGCCAGCCCAAGGGACAAACCAAATACATTAATTGCGGTGAAACCCACATTTTTTTTCAATGTGCGAAATGCGGTTTTAAGGTAATTTCTAAACATGGTTCATTCGTTCAATTGTTCGTTAGTTCATTGGTATCCTCCTGTTACATAACTGCTAACTGCCACTACAAACTGCCTACTCATTTTTAAGGCTGTTAACCGGGTTTGCCAATGCTGCTTTTATAGATTGGAAACTTACTGTTACAATAGCTATTAACATGGCGCCTGCACCTGCCAGCACCAGCACCCACCATTGTATACTGATGCGGTAAGCGAAATCCTGCAGCCATTTGTTCATTAAATACCAGGCTAAAGGGGTTGTAATGGCTATGGAGATCAATACCAGCTTTATAAAATCTTTGGATAAGGTATTCACTATGGCGGATACACTTGCACCGAGTACTTTACGGATCCCGATTTCTTTGGTACGTTGCTCGGCGGCATACGCAGCTAAGCCAAATAGGCCAAGGCAGGCAATGGAGATGGCTAATACGGTAAATATGATAGATATGGTGCCGGTACGCTGCTCGGCCCGATAGTTAGCGTCAAAGTCCTGATCCATAAAAGAGTAGCTAAACTGGCTTTGGGTCATGCCCTGCCATTTGCTTTTTATCTGATCGACGAGAGCCGGTAAATTAGTTGTATTTACCCTGATACTCAGATTTCCACTGTCTTCGTCCATTAAAAAAATCATCGGACTGATATTTTCTCTCAGCGAATTGAAATTAAAATCCTTAACCACGCCAATGATGTGATAAGCTTTTACATGATCACGATTGCCATCCATATTGCGGTACAGGATTTTATTAACGGGATTAGTAAAGCCTAAAAACTTGGCCGCTGTTTCGTTTATCACTAATCCGGTGGAATCCGTTGGCATGCCTGCGGAAAAATCGCGCCCGGCTGAGATCTTCATACCCAGGGTATTGATGTAATCTGCGTCTACCCGCCAGCTTTGTGGAAACAAAGCAGTTTTTTGATCGGCCGCCGCTTCTTTGTAAAAAATGGACGTTCCCCTGTTTTTACCGGTTGGTAAATAACCCGTCAATGTAGCGTTAACCACGCCTTGTAATTGCTTCACCTCATTTTTAAAGGTTTTGGCATGGCTGCCCAACTCAAACGCATTATTAATAATAAGCACCTGGTTACGGTTATAACCCAGGTTTTTGGTTTGAATATAATTGAGCTGATTATAAATAACAATGGTGCCAATGATGAGGAATATTGAAATAGAAAACTGGAAGACAACCAGTACACTCCTGAGCCAGCTGCCTTTGAAACCACCGGCCAGTTTACCGCTAAGCACATTAATTGGCTGAAATGCAGAAAGGAAAAAAGCAGGATATGATCCGGCAGCAAAACCTACCACCAGTACAATTAATAGTAAGGCCGGCAACAACCAGGTTAAGGTTTGCGAACCTACAACCAATTCTTTTCCGGACACTTGATTAAATAGCGGCAATAAAAGTAAAACGGCAAAAAAAGCGATAACCGCTGATGCCAGGGTCACCAATACCGATTCTGTTAAAAACTGGGCTATTAAATATTTACGCGGGGAACCTAAAACTTTACGTACTCCTACCTCTCTTGCCCTGTTGGCCGAACGTGCTGTTGACAGGTTCATAAAGTTGATGCCTGCTATAAGTAATATAAATATGGCAATGGCCGAAAATATATAAACATACTGCACCGAACTGTTGCTGCTTAACTCGCCGGTACGGTTTGAGTGTAAATGGATATCGGTTAACGGAGTTAGGTTAAGCCTGAAATAACTGCCGCTTTTTTCAAAATCGGCAATGTTGACGTGTAAGGCCGTTTGCATTTGCCCTTCGCTGTATTTTTTTAGGAGGGCAGTTAATTTCTTCTCAAATAACTTGTAATCTGTGCCCGGTTTCAACACCACGTAAGTATTATAATCACTTCTCAACCATTCAGAAGATTTGCTATCAGGCCAGCTTATCATCGACATGAAAAAATCAAAATGAAAGTGCGATTGCTTCGGTAAATCCCTGATCACCCCTGTAACCTTTAATAGCTGATTGTTATCGATGGCAAGTGTTCTTCCTACAACATTGGTACTGTTAAAGTACTTTTTAGCTGTAGCTTCAGTTATTACTACTGTATTTGGCTCTTTCAAAGCCGTAGCCGGGTTACCATTAATCATGGGCAACGTAAACACATTAAACACCGATGGGTCGGCAAAAACGGTACCGTACTCAAGGATGCTTTCATTACCTTTTTTAACATGAAACCCTCCCGCTGCTTTAAGCCGGGTTGCTTCTTCCACCTCAGGGAGATCCGTTTTTAAAGCCTGAGCCAACGGCGGCATTGCAACGGCATAAAGTACATTATTATTACCAAATTTAAGGTCTTCATTAACGCGGTACGTGCGATTGGCTTTGTCGTTAAAACGATCATAGCTCAGTTCATCAGCTACATATAGCACGATCATAAGGCAGGTAGCCAGGCCAAGGGCCAGCCCCAATATATTTATCACCGTAAACCCCACGTTTTTACGCAGGGTACGGGAAGCTGTTTTTAAGTAATTTTTAAACATAAAGCCCTCCTAACCTCCCCAAGGGGAGGAATTTTAATTAATTATTTTATATCATAGTCCACACTTTAAGCCCTCTCCTTTGGAGAGGGTTGTGTGAGGTTTATTCGTTTTTTAAACTTTTAGCAGGGTTAACATTTGCCGCCCTTACCGATTGTATGCTCACCGTTACAAAGGCAATAATTACTGCAAGAACACCTGCTATAGCGAAGATCCACCAGTTAATATCAACGCGGTATGCGAAACTTTGTAGCCATTTGCTCATGCCATACCAGGCCAGCGGCGATGCTATTAGCGTGGCTATCAGCACCAGCTTCATTAAATCTTTTGACAACAGGGTAACTATAGAGGTTACACTTGCGCCCAAAACTTTCCTGATGCCAATTTCCTTTATCCTTTGCTCGGCAGTAAAAGTTACCAGGCCAAATAAGCCAAGGCAAGCTATACTGATAGCCAGTATGGTAAAAATGAGCAGGATGTTGCCCTGTTTTTGTTCGGATTGGTATTGTTTAGCAAAATTCTGATTGAGGAAATGAAACTCAACTTTGTTTTCGATATCAAAACGGCTGTAAACTTTGCTGATATAGTCGAGCGTGGCTGAAATATTATTCCTGCCAATTCGGATATACATATTATCCTCATCATTGGCTGTAAAAGGCAGGTACGACATCATTGGTGCAACCTTGTGCTGTAACGAATAAGTGTTAAAATCTTTAACTACACCAATTATTTTCCGGCTGATCACATTACCCTTATCATCTACTCCAACCCTCACAGAGCGGCCGATGGCATCCTTCCAGCCCATTTCGTTAACCAACGTTTGGTTTACAATAATGGATTCAAGCCGGTCGGTACTCATCTCTGCTGAAAAATTTCGGCCCTTGGCCAGCTTCACCTGTAAGGTTGGTATAAAATCCTCATCAATTATAAGGTTCTCCACCATTTTTGATTCAGAATTGGCCTTTCCGTCAGCGCCGATATTGAAATTGCTCGAACCGATATCATTGTTACCTATAGGATTGCCTGCAATACCCACGGCCTCAACAGCCGGATTTTGCAAAAGCTGACTTTTAATAGCGGCAATCTTTGTCCGTGCCGATTTATCGCTAATATGAAAGGTAAGCGTTTGGGCTTTATTAAAGCCGAGGTCCTTATTCATCACATAACGTAGTTGCCTGTAAATGATGCATGAACCGGCTATCATAACAATGGTAATAACAAACTGAAATATTACCAATGATTTCCTGAACATAATGGTAGCAGCCTGACTGCCCATTTGTCCTTTCATAGCAGCAATAGTGCGGAAGCCCGATAAGAACAATGCGGGATATAAACCGCTTAAAATACCGGTGACAAACGCAAACAGACTGAATAAGATAAGCGTTTTGCTAAATCCAAACTGCATAAGTACAAGGCTTTTACCGGAGAGAAGGTTAAAATAAGGCAATAAAAATTGCACCATCACTGATGCTATCAGGGCAGCGATAACGGTGAATAAAACTGATTCGGCAAAAAACATTATGATCAGCTGTTTTTTGCTGGAGCCAATTACCTTACGCACACCTATCTCCCTAATCCTTATGGATGAACGTGCTGTTGTAAGATTTACATAATTAATAACTGCGATAGCCAGTATCAGTAGTGCTACAATGCCAAATACATATACATAGGTTATGTTGCCGTTGCTGCCCAACTCGTAATCAAGATTAGAGTTAAGGTGAATTGATGTAAGCGGCTGCAGTTCCATACGGAACTGCATAGCTCCAAGCGCTCCTTTTAAATACTTATTAAAGAATGTATCAGAGCCAGCCTGAATTTTTTTAAAATCATCATGGTTTTTCAGCAACACATAAGTGTAGATATGCGAATTAGCCCAACCATCAGTATATCCATCAGGCAATGAGCGAAGGGCGCTGAAAGTAAAATGCGAATTTGCAGTTATATCATCAATTACACCGGTAACTGTGCTTGGGTTATTTTCGATGAGCACAGTTTTATCGAGTGCATCCGCAGCGTTACCGAATATTTTTTCGGATAGGGTTTTAGTAAGTACAATGCTTTGTGGCTTGGTTAAAGCAGTATTGGGATCGCCGGATAAAAAGTGATGGGTAAAAAGATTAAAGAAGCCTTTATCTGTAAACAACATCGCACCCTCGTTAATCTGCTTTTCGCCATAAGTGATTTTACCGCCACCTTCAGCATCAATGCGGATAGCGTCTTCTATCTCGGCATAATCATTTTTTAACGCGGGGGCATATGGAGGCGAAGTAACTGCAAGATTAAATTTGCCGCCGTTCCATGTGCCGTGCTGTACAACACGAAAAATACGATCAGCTTTAAGGTTATAGCGGTCGTAACTCCATTCATCAACCACATAAAGGCTAATAAGCCAAAAAGCAGCAATACCCGTAGCTAAGCCAAAAATATTGATAAACGAAAAAACCTTGTGTTTGATAAGGTTTCTCCAGGCTATTTTGATGTAATTACGTAACATGGCAAATGGTTTATACCACTAAAATATTAAAACCCATACCAATTACACAATTAATTAAATATCAATCAATTAACAAAATACAATCAATATAAAACCGTTCGGTAATGGAACACTTACAGTGCGAATGTGAACGTTTGTTTAAGTCAGAAGTCTAAAGTAGAGAATCAAAGTTATTCTTTACTTTAGACTTTATATATTAAGTCATTATTCAGCATTCAATGGCTTAATGACTCAGTGACCCAATGCAGATTTATTCATTTTTTAGGCTCTTAACCGGATTGCTCAACGCCGCTTTGATAGCCTGCCAGCTTACCGTAAGCAGGCAAACTACCATACTAATCCCTATAGTGACAATAAATACCCAGGCGTTTATATCTGTACGGTACGTATAATGCTGTAACCATTTGCTCATGTTGTACCAGCTCAGAGCCGAACCAATAATAAATGAAATAACCACGAGTATTAAAAACTCTTTCGACAGGTTGAACCACAAACTACTGATGCTTGCGCCTAATACTTTACGGATACTGATCTCTTTTTTACGCTGCTCGGCCGAGAACGAAGCTAAGCCAAACAAGCCGAGACAGGATATAATAATGGCCAACACAGTAAACGAACTCGACAACGTACCAAGCAGCTTTTCATTCTCAAATTTGCCGCTGAAGTTTTCGTCAACAAACTTGTATTCAAAAGGATATTCGGGGTTATATTTTTTGTAAATGTCGCCAATTGTAGCAAGGCTTTTTGATACAGGAGCATTCGGATTTAAACGAATACCAAGCTGACCTGCCCAACCTTTATCAAAACCAATAATGGCAGGCTTGACAGGCTCATATGGCGATCCCCAAACAAAATCTTTAACAATACCAACCACGGTACAATTACGGCCCTGCCATTTCACTATCTGCCCAAGCGGATCTTTTAACCGCATCAGTTTAACGGCCGATTCGTTCATAATGAGCGACAGTGAATCGGCCATGCGACCTGGTATATAATCGCGCCCTTTTATCAATTCAAGCTTATAAGTTGAAATAAAATGAAAAGAAGTAACAATCTGGTCAATAGGTATTTTATCCTCGCCAGGTAGCTGTCCGGGCCAGTTAATACCCCAACTGCTGCTGCCGTTACTGGCTATACTGCCCGATGTCTCTGCAGCATCAACAGCGGCTCCTGCATTAATTATATCCGTTCTGAAGTTTTCGTACTCTTTATATAAATTTCCATCTAATGAGATTTCGATAAGTCCATTTTGTGAATAACCTACCGGGCGGTCTTTAATGTAGTTGATCTGTTTATAAATCAGGATACTTGAAAGTATAAGACATGTAGCAAATACAAATTGCACAATAACCAATACCTGTCTTGAGTGCAGCGTTTTTCTACCAGTTTTGTTAGTGCCCTTTAAAACTTTTACCGGTTTAAACGACGATAAAAACAAAGCCGGGTAACTACCTGCCAATAAACCTGTTATCAGCGTTACTAATATAGCGGCACCCCATGCCCACGCATTTCTATAAGGAATTGTTAGTTGCTTATGTATGATTTCGTTAAAATAACCAAGCGTTGATGCTATTATTACCAGTGCAACAACAAGCGAAATTATAGCGGTTAGGATTGATTCGCCTAAAAACTGCTGAACAATGGCTATTCTCCGTGCACCCACAACTTTACGGATCCCAACTTCACGGGAGCGGCGCTCAGACCGCGCAGTAGAAAGGTTCATAAAGTTGATACACGCAATAAGCAAAATACCTATTGCCAGAAAAAGGAATAAACGCACGTATTCGATTGCGCCACCTGTATTCACTCCATTTTTGAACTCGCTGTGCAAGTGCCATTTGGCAAATGGAAACAAGAACAACTGATTTTCTTTATTATGATCGTCATAGCGACCAATTAACTTTTTGATTTCCAGATTAAGCTTATCTACATTAACACCAGGCTTAAGCATAACATAAGTTTTAAACGAATAGTTACCCCAACCCGATGTTTTCACCCAACCATTATCAGCTTCATAAAGTTTCCATGGAATTAGTGCATTAAACCTGAACGTAGAATTCCGGGGCAGATCTTTGTAAACAGCACTCACTTTTACCAGCCGCGAACCATTTAACTTAACAGTTTTACCTATAGGATCGACATCGCCAAAAACGGCCTTTACTGCCGATTCGGACATGATAACTGACGACATATCCCTAAAAGCATCTTTTTTGTTACCCTTCACAAAATCAAGTGTAAACATGTTCAGAAATGACTCGTCGGCGGCAATTGTATTAACTTTTAACGGTTTGTTGTTGTAATTAAACAGTTGATCATATGACCAGTTTGCACGGGCTGCATACTCAACCTCCGGATAGTCTTTTTGCAGCGCGGCAGCAATCTGCACGGGCGTGGCATCCCCCGTGTTTATTTCGCCATTTGAAGGCTGGTTACGCATTACCTTATACAGCCTATCCTTATTTTCATGAAATCCGTCATAAGTAAATTCATTATAAACATATAACAGCAACATAAAGCTCACTGCCATGCCTACACCCAAACCTCCAATGTTAATGGCCGAATAAAGTTTGTTTTTAATCAAACTCCGCCATGCGATTTTTAAATAGTTCTTAAACATATGTTTTTATTTCATTAGTCATTGACCATTAAGTCATTACCAGTCGCCTGCGCAATTAGTGATTCAAAATAACTTAATGGAGAGCAACTGATGACTTAATGATAATTATTCAGATCGTAAACTCTTAACAGGGTTAGTCAAAGCTGCTTTAATGGCCTGAAAACTGATATAACAAAGCTATAATAACGGTAAGGCCGGTGATACTTAAGGCGCTAAAGCTTGGCGTTAACTAAATTTTGCTATGTGGTTTTCGGGTAGTTTTTAAACATAGGAATAGCTCTGAATAAAAAAATTCTCTAACATGCCCTTCTCTACAAATGCAGAGAAGGGCAGCAGAGGCAATTATTAACTTATCTATAAACTGATTTCGGGGGGCGTTGGTCTAAGTCAAAATCGTCAGTTTTAAACCGGAAGTTCTTTCTTACCAAGAGAGCTATAAAACCATCAGCTATGAACTCAACAAACTACACCATGATATTTTCCATAACCGTTTGTCCGTCAAGCAGGCGTATAATGCGGTGACTGTAACGGGCGTCATGTTCAGAGTGGGTAACCATGATAATGGTAGTTCCCTGTTCGTTCAGGTCGGTAAGCAGTTCCATCACATCGTTACCATTGCTGCTGTCCAGGTTACCGGTAGGCTCATCCGCAAGGATCAGTTTGGGTTTATTAACAACTGCACGGGCAATAGCCACGCGCTGTTGCTGACCACCTGATAACTGCTGCGGATAGTGGTTGCGACGGTGCATGATCTGCATTTTGTCTAACACCTCTTCCACCCTTTTAACACGCTCTGAAGCAGCCACTCCTGTGTAAATCAACGGCAATTCAACGTTTTCAAACACAGTAAGTTCATCAATGAGGTTAAAGCTCTGGAACACGAAACCGATGTTGTGTTTACGCAGATCGGCGCGTTTACGCTCATTAAAATGCGCTACTTCAATTTCATTAAAAACATAGCTGCCGGCATCCGGGTCATCAAGCATTCCTAAAATATTAAGCAGGGTTGATTTACCGCAGCCCGATGGGCCCATAATGGCTACAAACTCACCTGTAGCCACTTCCATAGATAGCTTGTTTAATGCGATGGTTTCTACCTCTTCGGTACGGTAGAATTTCTCAAGATTAGAAATTTTTATCATTGGTGCCTCCGTTATTCATCCCGCCTTTATGGCGATATGATTTTATTTTTTGTTTATTTTAATTTATTAATTAGCTCTGTTATATATTATATATGACGCTTAAACAGTGCCAGGCGTTGCAACCGGCTCACATTATTTTTTTAGCACAAGCTCCTGAATATCACCATAGGTTTCATAACTTGAAGTAATAACCTTATCGCCCGGATTTAAGCCTTCTGTTACCACGAAGTAATCAGGGCTCTGGCGTCCAAGCTGGATGTTTACCCTGTATGCTTTTGAACCATCTTCACTTACCTTAAAGATCCAATTGCCGCCTGTTTGCTGGAAGAAACCACCTTTAGGCACCAATACCGCCTGCATCTGATCACTCAGCGCCAACCTCACCTGCAGGGTTTGGCCTTTACGGATCCCTGTAGGTACTTTACCAACAAATTGCATATCCACCTGGAAACTACCTGTTGTTTTAACCTGGGTATATACCTTTTTTATGACCAGATTATATGTTTGATCGGCAAACTGAAAATCGCCTTTCAGGCCGGTGTAAATACGTGACAGGTAATGCTCATCGATATCAACCCTAACCTTAAAGCCCGATTGTACGTCTATCTGCCCCAAATGCTCGCCCTTATTTTTGCTCTGACCTACTTCGGCATCCATTGAGGTTAACTGACCATCGGTAGGCGCCACCAATACTAAACCGGCCACTTTTTTTCGCATCAGTTCAAGCGTAGTTTTCATGTGGGCGTATTGTTCCTGTGATTGTGAAGCCTGTTGCTTAACCAACGCTGTATCCTGCCTAAGAATCTGTTTAGCCAATTTGTAACGATTTACCTGATAATCATAAGTATTTTTAGCTGATTGATATTCCTGCAGGCCGATGGCTTTCTGATCATATAAATGTTTGTCCAACTTGTAAATCCTTTCAGCCTCTTTATATGCATTCTCTACATCGGCCATAGTATTTAGCTTGCTGATGGTGTTTTGCTGTGCATTGTTATGGGAGATCTGCATTTGGGTTTGCTCGGCATAAACCGCGGTTTCCTGATTAGCTAAAGTAAGCTCAAGATCGGTATTAGACATTCTCAAAATCCGATCGCCTTTTTTAAGGTTAGCTCCGTCTTCAACGTATTTTTCTTCAACAACACCGCCTTCAGATGCATCAAGAAATATGGTAGTTAGCGGCATAACCACGCCGTTAACCGGTATAAACTCCTGGAAAGGACCTTTAGTAATAGTACTTATAGTTAAGCGTTCAGTATCAACATCAAGCTTGCTTTTACCCGATGTAAGATAAATACTGCCGCCTATTAGTAAAATAATGCCTGTAATACCTGCAATGGTAAGTATCTTTTTGCTGTTCCAGGTCTTTTTCTCAATTTTTCTGTCCACTGTATTTCTATAATATTTTGAATGTTATAACAAAAAGATATGCCACAAATTAAGATACTGTTTTTCAATAACTTAAACACAAAACACCATATTTGAGCGTACGCTTCTGTTACATCAGGTGTACGGTATTGATACAATGTTTTTTTACGTATTAATGGCCTGTTATATGCATATACAGGTTAGCACTTCATTGTGAACTGTTTATATCATATACTGCATAAAATGCGGGTATTTAGCACAAAAATTGTAACTTGTGGTATCATTAGCGAGTCTTTAATTTATTGTTCATAGTTGAATGGTTTTAGCGTATAGTTCATAGTTGATGGCAACAATGCTAAAAGTTTATTTAGGCAGCTTCGGTAAAGAGATACAATTTAATTTAAATTTATAACTTTTATTAAATTGACATCGTCAATAAATAAGATGCTATTTTTATTTTGAACTTAAATGATCATGTGTCATCGTTTTGAAGGCCATGAACAATTATCTATGAACTATTAACTAAAAATAAATGATACTAAAAAAAGCCACCGTTTTAATTGTTGATGACGATCCGGACGTACTTACCGCGGTTAAACTTTTGCTAAAACCCGAAGCCCGTGAAATCATCACCGAAAAGAACCCCGAAAACCTGAACTGGCTGCTGCAACGTAACGAGGTTGATCTGATTTTGCTTGACATGAACTTCAACAGCGCAATTAACACAGGCAATGAGGGGCTTTACTGGCTGCGCAAGGTAAAAGAGTGGAAGCCTGACGTTTGTGTTATTATGATAACGGCTTATGGTGATATTGACCTGGCTGTCCGTTCGCTTAAAGAAGGAGCAAATGACTTTGTGGTAAAGCCATGGCACAACGAAAAACTCATAAATACAATAAAAGATCTTTTGGATAAAAAAGAAGGTGGAACAAAAACCACCAAAACCCCTGTAAAAAGCACCGCGGGAGACACTTCTATCCTTGGTGAATCGGACGTGATGCAGGATATTTTTTATAAGGTGAACAAGATAGCCCCTACCGATGCCAATATCCTGATCCTTGGAGAGAACGGTACCGGTAAAGATCTTATGGCAAAGGCTATCCACGAACGTTCGCTCCGCGCTGATAAACCTTTTATTAAAGTAGATGTTGGCGCGTTAACAGATACCCTGTTTGAAAGTGAGCTCTTCGGCCACAAGAAAGGCGCCTTTACCGATGCCCGGGAAGATCGTATGGGGCGTTTTGAAGAAGCCCAGGGCGGTACTTTATTTTTAGATGAAATTGGCAACATCAGTTTGCAGCAACAAGCCAAACTGCTTACCATTTTGCAAAACCGCCAGGTAACCCGTTTGGGCACCAACAAACCTGTTGATGTGGATATCAGGCTCATTTGCGCTACCAATGTGCCTTTGAGCGAACTGGCAAACGAAAACAAGTTCCGTAAGGATTTGATCTATCGTATCAATACTGTCGAGATCAATATGCCACCGCTGCGCCGCCGTAATGAGGATATTGTAATATTGGCTCGCCATTTTGCGAAATTGTATGCGAGTAAATATCTTAAGCCATCAATGGACTTTGATACGGCAGCTATGAACAAGCTTAAATCATACAATTTTCCGGGCAATGTTCGTGAATTACAATATACTATTGAGCGTGCAGTGATTATGGCCGACGACAATACCTTAAGGCCCGACGACCTGATCTTTTCAATACTGGAAACATCAACAGAGAGCGTGGTTGATGCCGACAATATTCCGTTAAGCGCCCTTGAAAAGAACGCTATATTAAGGGTTATTGAAAAACACAATGGCAACATTACCCGCGCAGCCAAAGAACTTGGCCTCACCCGCACCGCCTTATACCGAAGACTAAGTAAATATGATATTTAACCGTTACGAGTGGCGGCTTTTGCTGCGTGTATTTTTATTGCTGATTGTACTTACCGTCACGGCTTTTGTCATAGTAAGCCTTAATCAGCTGTTGTATCTCGTGATCCTGTTGCCGCTGGTTGCCTACTCGGTGGTGGATATGATCCGTTTTCAGAAAAAAGCACAGGACGAAGTAAATCAATTTGTAGAGTCGATCCATTACCGTGATTTTTCCCGCCATTTTGATGTACGCAAGGCACCCAATGAGCTTAAGCCCCTGCGTAAAGGCTTTAACGATATCAATACCACATTCAAACTGATAAGCCGCGAACGTGAAACACAATATCATTACCTGCAAAAGATCCTTGAGCTGGTTGATACCGGCATTTTATCTTACGAAGAAGAAACCGGCGAAACCGGCTGGATCAAT
This sequence comes from Mucilaginibacter sp. Mucisp73, assembly GCF_059491465.1. NCBI lineage: Bacteria > Pseudomonadati > Bacteroidota > Sphingobacteriia > Sphingobacteriales > Sphingobacteriaceae > Mucilaginibacter > Mucilaginibacter sp. Mucisp73. The sequence goes on from NZ_CP168507.1 coordinate 3,113,925, forward strand.
GAAGCTTTTAAAACCATTATAGGTGTACCTTATCTTAAGACTGTACACTCGCTCGAAAAACGAGAGCCATCATTATATGCCGAACTGATAAAACTTAAGCCGGGCGATAGTAAGATTATCACTGTTACCCGTAACCAGCAACAGGTTAAAATACTGGTGAACGCCAGCCTGATGCGCAGCGATGATAAACTATACAAACTCATCGCTTTTCAAAACGTAAACGAAGCTTTGGATGAAACGGAGTCGAAAGCGTGGTCGAAATTGCTTAATGTAATGACGCATGAGATCATGAACTCCGTAGCTCCTATTTCCTCACTGGCGGATACGCTCAAGAACCGCCTGCAAAGCCCTGATATTGCCGAAAGCCTGCCTCATAGCGATTTGGAAGATATTGAGCTCGGTATCGATACCATCAAGCGCCGCAGCGAAGGCCTGCTTAAGTTTACCGAAAGCTACCGCAGCCTCAATAAGATCACCAAACTTGATCTGAACAAGATCATGGTGCGTAATATCTTTGAAAACCTCAACAGCTTGATGACGCCTACACTGGAGAAAAAGAAGATAGAACTGGAGATCATCCTGCGCGATCCGACACTTGCCATTGAAGCCGATATTAACCTCATCGAACAGGTGATGATCAATTTGCTGGTCAACGCTATTGAAGCTGTAAAAGACCGCGAAACACCGCGCATAACGCTTACAGCTGAGATTCAGGGTGGAAAAACCTTTGTAAAAGTTATCGATAACGGATTAGGCATGCCACCCGAACTGCTCGACAAAATCTTTATCCCTTTCTTCAGTACCCGTAAAACAGGCAGCGGTATTGGCCTAAGCCTGTGTAAACAGATCATGCTGTTGCACAAGGGCAATATCCAGGTACAATCAACCGAAGGTAAAGGTTCGGCGTTTATTTTGTCATTCGTATAACCCCCCAGCCCCCTGAAGGGGGAGCTTTTGATTAGCATCCTTTATATGACATTCCGAAAACTTACGAAGTTTCCAAAACTTCGTAAGTTTGGTTTAATAACGTCTGCTTCATGAATTATAAAGGTAATATCCTCGCCATTTCCGGCAGTTTAAGGTCGGGATCATCTAATCATAAAATTCTTCAATTTTTAAGCGGATTGGTTCCAACTGATATAAGCTTTTTTGTGTACGGCAAACTGGCAGATATCCCGCCATTTGATCCGGGATTGGATCATGAACATCCACCAGAAGCAATTGCAGAATTGCGAGAATTAATTAAAAATGCATCAGGCATTATCATTTGTACACCTGAGTATGCATTTGGAGTTCCCGGTCAGCTTAAAAATATGTTGGATTGGATGGTTTCGAGCGGTTCGTTGGTTGATAAACCTGTAGCTTTAGTTACCGCGTCATCAGTTGGCAGTCATGCGCATGAGGCATTGCTCCTGACACTTGGGGCGCTTTCGGCAAAAGTAACTGAAGGAGCAACTTTGCTTATTCCTTTTATCAGGAGCAAAATAGACGCAGATGGAAATATTACCGATCAGGAAACTGAAAGGGCTTTGCGGGAGGTGATGAATGTGTTTTTAACGGAGATTCCGTCGTGAAAAAAGCAGCACGTCATGCTGAATTTATTTCAGCACCACACAGGACAGGTAGACGCCTAGATTAGCAGGCGGCTTAGCAAATGAGGTGTTGAAACAAGTTCCATAGACCATAATTTTCACTCCACTCCCAATTCCCTCATCAACCTGCCCACGGTTTCTTTCAATTCGGCAATTTCCTGTTCGGCTTTTGTTAAACGGGCCTCCATTACTGATGAAGATGGGCGACTACTTGGCTCATCTGCAAAATCATCATCGTTAATTTCGGGTGTTCCGCTTAATAGATGGGCATATCTAACTTCTTTTTGGCCGGGGCGCTTAGGTAGTTGTAAAATGTAAGGCATTTCACCTGCGGCCAGTTTATCCAGGATCTCCTGTACATCTTCTATCGAATCAAATTCGTACATGCGACCGCTGTTGGTATTCAATTCACCTGGCGTTTGAGGCCCACGAAGGATCAAAAGGCAAATCAAAGCTACTTCCGAAGGTATTACCGGGAAAACTATGGCGAAATTATGCTTGTATTTAATATTACGAATAGAACCACCGGTAGCGGTAGAGATCAAACCGCGCCTTTTCAAGGAATTTAGGGCATTGACAACCGTATCATCATCATAATTAACAACAGGTTTGCGCGATGTTTTCTGGTTACAGGCGGCCACCAATCCGTTAAGGGTCATAGGATAATAATCGGGCGTGGTTTTGGCCTTTTCCATTAAAGTACCAAGCACACGTAGTTCTTCTGCATCAAGTACGGGTAAAGTTTGCGGTGAATCCATGGCTAAATATAAGCAGGTTTTTATAGCGTCAAAAAAAAATGCTGATTTTCTGAATGCTAAAATCATTAGGATTAAAATAATAACACCAAAATAGTTTACTTTGCATTGCAATGTCTTTATTCATTACATCATTAAATTCGGGAAGTAATGGCAATTGCTATTACGTAGGGAACGATCAGGAGGCTATATTGGTTGATGTGGGTATTTCATGTCGCGAGACTGAAAAACGCATGACCCGGCTGGGCTTGTCCATGCAAAAGGTAAAAGCCATTTTTGTATCGCATGAACATTCTGATCATATTCGTGGTATACCGGTGTTAGCCAAAAAATATCAGCTGCCGGTTTACATCACCCCCGGCACGTTGATGCACCTTAGCGGTGTTGATCATTTTAAAGTCCATCACCTTACCGCATTTCAAACAATTGTTATTGGTGACCTCGAAGTAACATCCTTCCCCAAAATGCATGATGCGTCTGAGCCGCATAGCTTTATTGTAAGCTGTCGCAATGTTAAGGTTGGCGTGTTTACCGATCTGGGAATAGTGTGCGACCAACTCATCCGCTACTTTAGCCAGTGCCACGCCGCTTTTTTGGAAGCCAATTACGATGATGACATGCTGGATAAAGGCGGTTACCCTTATTATTTAAAACAACGCATCCGCGGGGGAAAAGGACATTTATCAAACAAGCAGGCCCTGGGGTTATTTACAACACACCGCCCACCGCACATGACCCACTTGCTGCTTTCACACCTATCTAAAAATAACAACGACCCTAAACTGGTGAAAGATTTGTTTACCAATTGTGCCGATGGTATCAATATCATCGTAGCTTCGAGGCACGAGGAAACGCCGGTTTATTATATCAGCAATACGGTTGTTCAGCATGAGCCGTTAGGGCAGCTTGGCCTGGGCTTTTGATCAGGCAACATCATTATCAGCCAGATCCTGCAAGAAGATGGTACTTAGCATATCATACAGTTCGGGGTGTTTATGTTTCAACTCATGTGGCTTTTGGAAAAAGTACTCGGAAACAACGGCTAAAAACTCGGCTTCATTGGTTATTGCATATGGATTAATATCGGAACGACCGGCTTCAATTTTGTGAATTTCCTGGTGGATCATTTTAAGCCATGGCATCACATATTCTTGCGCCAGCAGATTTTCGGGTACACCATCTGTAGCCCCATCAGATTTATCAAGCAGGTGTACAAACTCATGAATAGCCGTGTTCTCTTTCCCTGCCGATTTACTGAAACCTTTGGTTAAAGCAGCTCTCGACAGGATCATCTGCCCGTTCATATAACCTGAACCTACCATTCCTAAAATGCTCCTGTTTTCTCCTTCAAACTGAAACTCGCTGTCGAAAGTATCCGGGTAAAGGATCACATTGGTGAGGTTACGGTATTTCCAATCGTTAAAGCCAAATATCGGGATCACGGCACTGGCAGCTATCATTACTTTATCAGCATCGCTTACCGTTGTACCAACACCCTCGATAGTAATATCCGCTAAAAGTCTGGCAACCTTTCTTTCAAACAACAGTTTTCGATCAGCATCAAGGTGCTGATAATATGGAATGTGCAATTCTAAAAGCGCTTTATAATTCAATGTGGCAGCAGGCGTTTCATTTACCACTTTCTTTTTATTGAGGAAAACGAACACCACCAACGCAACAACGATCAATATCAGGATAGGAACCATTTTTATTTACAGATTAAATTATAAAACAAAGTACAACAACATAAACAAAGCGGCTATCAGGGTATTTAAGAAATTAACGGTATTGTTGTTGATCAGATTTTTTCTTTCCAACACGGCCCCTAAAACGGAATCTGTTAGATTACCGAGTGTACCTGCAACAATAATCCAGATGAGATTTGTTGTCCAACCCATTCCTATGGCATAAACAACAGCAATGATAACCGAGCCAATTACGCCAATTAAAGTACCCTCTAAGCTGATCACTCCATCAAGCCCGCGCAAATCCGGCTTTAGGGTTATAATATTGAAGAAACGTTTTCCGTAAACCGTCCCTAACTCTGATGACAGTGTATCGGCTGTTGCCGAAGCGAAGATGGCGGCAATCATCAATCGTAAAACTTGAGTTTGGGCCGGAAAAACGAGGATCAAAATTCCGCATAAGGCAGCCGTACCGGCATTCGCTAAAACCTGCCCGGCTGTTCTCCCTCCTTTTTGATCTGCGTTTAAATCCTTCTTTGTTTTGCTTTGTACCGAGGTAGCTGCCGAACCTAAAATAAAAAAGGTAGTCATCATGGCTAAACCTGTGAAGCCGGCACCGGCAAATACCAGGATGGCAACTGCGGCACCGGTTAATGCTGCTATAACAGTTAGCTTACGGGCCGATATACTGTATGCTACACCAGCTACTAAAATAAGTGCCAGCAAACCATAACTTAACCACATAGTCGATCAAAGGGATTAATGTAGCGCTAAATTAAACTTTCAATTCATACTTTTGGGCACATGAAAGACATACTGGGCCAGGCCATACATGATCATTATCATAAATCAGCTAATCACAAGCTCTGGATCAATAATCAATATGGCCCAAAAGAAGAAATGCCAATTGACGTTTATTTCAGGGATGAGGATGATATGCCCGATATTGAATGGCTGGCTATGAACGAATGCCGAGGAACAATATTAGACATCGGTGCCGGTGCGGGCAGCCACGCATTAGTACTGCAGGAACGCGGTTTTGATTGCGTTGCGCTGGATATATCACCATTGGCATGTGAAGTAATGAAAGAGCGCGGCGTAAACAATGTGGTCAAAGGTGACATTTTTGCTTACGATGAGCAAAAATACGATACCCTGCTCCTGCTCATGAACGGGATTGGCCTCACCGGGACACTTGAAAACCTGAAGGTATTTTTACAACACATTAAACTGCTGCTCAATCCAGGTGGGCAAATCTTATTTGATTCGTCAGATATCACTTATTTATATGAAGATGGCCTGCCGGAAAAAGGTTATTACGGTGAGCTACTTTATCAATATGAATACAATCGCCAAAAAACTGACTGGTTCCATTGGTTATATGTTGATGAAAAAACACTTGAGCCCATCGTTGCAGAAGCAGGATTTGATATGGAGGTGTTATTGGAGGATGAATTTAAGCAGTATCTGGTGCGGTTAACATTGAGCAAGTAAAACAACAGTAATTTTCTTGTTGGCAGGCTGTATTATGTGCTGAATAAACTATTTTTATTCCGATAACATCATCCTAATGAAAAAAGTCATCACTCATATTCTCGCCGGTCGCGAAAAGAAAATTACTGCCGAAGAAACCGTTCGTCAACCGTTGCCCCATAAAGATTTTAGGTTTGCAAACCCGTTCATTGTATTACATCACATGGGGCCGGAGATAATAACGCCCGGTCAAACCTTGCGCATCCATCCACACCCGCATCGAGGCTTTAGCCCTTACACTATTATGCTGCAAGGCGAAGGTTACCATAAAGACAATGCGGGTAACGATGAGATCATCAAAGCCGGCGATGTACAATGGATGTTTGCAGGCAAAGGTATTATGCACAGCGAGGGCCCCACTGCCGAATTACTGCAGAAAGGTGGCGTTCAGGAACTTATTCACTTTGGATCAATGCGCCTAAAAGTAAAAAGTGGGATGAGCCTTTTTACCAGTCGGCCAGTGCCAACCAGTTACCCAAAGTACTCATTGGCGAAGGCCTCGATTTTAACCTTGCCAGCGGAGATTATGAAGGCAAAACCGGACCAATTAAAAACTTCACCCCTGTTATTTCTGTCGTTGGTAAATAGCCGAAGGTAAAGAGGTAAATTTCAAAGCAATGCACAGCTACTGGACATTACTTTATATTATAAAAGGCAGCGTTAATATAAATGAGCAAGCTATCGGTCAACACAATCTCATTGTGTTTGAAAAAGATAATGAAGAGATCATAGTGACAGCTACCGAAGATTCGCAGGTATTATTTCTCTCAGCAGAACCTATTGACGAACCCGTATCAGCTAAGGATAATTTTGTAATGAACACGCCCGAAGAAATTGAGCAGGCATTATCCGATTATCAAAACGGTGTGTTCGGCACATTAAACTATTAACAGACCGTAATAACTTTTGGTTATCACAGATTGCGCTTTATGATGAAAAACCGGCGGTAATTCTCCACACCTTTGTATCATTAAAACAAAGGAAAAATGAACACCCAACATCAACTAAACAATACCGGTGGCCTTTTATTAAACATCAATGAAAACGCCCGCAAGGTTATATTCGCAATTTGCATAGTGCTATGTTTAATGCCCTTCATGAGCCCGGCCGTTGCCTTATTATTAGGCTTAATAGTAGCGCAATGTTCCGGTCATCCCTATCTGCACCTTAATCATAGGGCAACCCATATTTTATTACAGGTTTCAGTGGTAGGCTTAGGCTTTGGCATGAATGTGCACAGCGCATTGCAAGCCGGCAAAGAAGGTGTCCTGTTTACCATTGCTTCCATCACCGGAACACTGCTATTTGGCACGCTGATGGGCAGATGGTTGAGCATCGAAAAAAAGACTTCATTTTTGATCTCATCAGGAACTGCTATTTGTGGAGGAAGCGCAATTGCAGCCATATCACCGGTTATCAAAGCTGAAGAAAAGCAGATCTCTGTAGCCTTAGGTTGTGTATTTATCCTCAACTCTATAGCGTTATTTATTTTCCCGCTGATAGGTCATTATTTAAATTTATCACAAACTCAGTTTGGTTTATGGTGCGCGATTGCCATACATGATACCAGCTCAGTAGTGGGTGCAGCAAGTAAATATGGTGCTCATGCGTTGGAAGTAGCAACTACTGTCAAGCTGGCCCGGGCCCTGTGGATCATCCCGGTAGCATTTCTATCTACCATTCTGTTCAGGAACCGGTCGAAAAAAGTAAGCATCCCTTATTTTATCGGTTTGTTTATATTGGCAATGATTGCTAATACTTACGTGCCTGTTATAAAGTTTGTAAGCCCGTTTATAATCAACATAGCAAAGGCTGGTTTAACACTTACCTTATTTTTAATAGGTGCGGGCCTTTCACGCATGGTATTGGCATCGGTTGGGTTGAAACCACTTCTGCAGGGAGTAGCGCTTTGGATTGCGATATCAGGAGCAGCATTGTATGCAGTTATGCATTTAGCATAGGTCATGCTATTCTATGCTGCTGCAGATGGTTGACGGCTACATAATGGAGCATTGCTATTTTGGTTTTATAGATAGTTTATGCCTCTACAATACCACTACGCAATCTATTGCAGGTTTACCACATATGCGTTTTTTTCGCTTAGCAATATTAGCGAACTACATACTATATGTAAAATGTTGATTAATTTACGGCTGTTAATTAGGCTCGCATTTGCTGGGCAATACTAATTATCAATGGGTTTTAAACCCTTGCCAGGAAATCGTTAATGAAAAAAAGCATTCTATTTGTTATTGTTCTGCGCATGTTGATCTACACATCTTCTGCTCAAACAACCATTGGGACACCCGCTATCAAAAGCTACACGCATAATGAATATAATGCAGGGAGCGAGATTTGGAATATTAAACAAGACAAGAATGGGATTCTTTATTTTGCCAATGATGAAGGCCTGCTGACATTCGACGGGAGTTATTGGAAAACATATCCGCTTCCTAACAAAAGCGCCATAAAATCTGTAGCTATTGATGCCTGGGGACGTATTTATGTTGGAGGCCAGGATGAAGTAGGCTATTTTTTTCCTAACAATGCAGGCATTCTCAAATTTCATTCGCTTAAACAACTCCTGCCCAAAAAAGCAAGGCAGTTTGCCGATATCTGGGATATTGCTATCCATAATAATGAGGTATTCTTCAGAACCATAGAGTGTATCTTTGAGCTGAAGAACAATACCATGCACACCTTTGATGCACCCGGGGGCTGGATGCTGCTAAACCGGGCCGGCGGTAAATTGTTTGCTTATGATAAAGCTATCGGACTGGTTATTTTTAAAGATTCGCACTGGCAAGCCTTCGTTCAACAACCCACAACGGCGCTGAGTGTCACCGGCATCACGGAGTTTAATAAAGATACCTTACTGCTAAGTACCCGCAAAAATGGCCTCTTTATCATTGCTGGCTCGTCGCTGGTTAAAAAAAACACGGCTATTGATGGAATCCTGCTTGCTGATCTTATAAACTTCATTCAAAAAATTGGCACCGACAGGTACGCCATCGGCACATCAGCAAAGGGGCTGATTATTATTGATGGTAAAGGCAAGCCAATAGACCAGTTCTCCAATAACCAGGGCTTACAAAACAATAATGTTCATGGTATATTGTTAGACAGAGATCGTAATTTATGGCTCGGACTGGAAAATGGGCTCGATTTTATCAGTTATAACACTTCAGTTAAAAACATTTATCCTAATCGCGAAAACCTGGTAAAAAGTAATTCGGTAAGCATTTTTAACAACAAGTTGTATATCGGAACATCAAACGGCTTATACACTGTATCGATAGGCGCGCAGCAAAAAGATATCAGCACGGCCACAGGTACTTTTACAGAAGTGCCAAACACTAAAGGACAGGTTTTAAGCCTAACGCAAATTAATGGGCATTTATTGGCCGGTCATCAGGATGGTGTTTTACAGGTAGACGATAACCAGGCTAAACTGATTACTCCCGGCCCGGGGGCGTGGATGATGAAAGCTTTCCGTGCTTCGCAGGATGTGATAGCGGGGACTTACACCGGCTTTCAGCTCTTAAAATACAATGGTGCCGGATTTAGCTTTGAAGGAAAAATAAATGGTATTTATGAATCATTAGGAAACCTCGCGGTAGATAAGAGTAATTTTGTGTGGGCAACGCACCCCTACAGGGGTATTTTTAAAGTGCAGCTATCCGCTGATAGAAAAAAGATAGTTAGTTATACGCAATATACCGAAAAAAGTGGTTTGCCATCGGCGCTGAATAATCGTGTATATTCTATTAAAAACAAAGTAATAGCTGCCACCGAAAAAGGTGTTTATGAGTATAATGCCACCGAAGGTGACTTTACCCGGTCTGTTTTTTACGAACCTATATTTGGCAAAGCAAAAATCGAGTTCCTTACAGAAGACGGTAAGGGCAATATATGGTTTATCAGCAACCAGCGGGTTGGCGTAATTGATTTTGGCAAAAGATCATCTAACGCATCTTATAAAGTGATCTATTTCCCTGAACTGGCCGGGCAAACGGTAAAGGGGGCAGAGTATATTTATCCGCACGATTTGGAGAACATCTTTATCGGCTCAAACAATGGTGTTTTCCATTTAAATTATCGCCAATACGTTTCATCGGAGAACAAACTCAATGTATTACTTACTACGGTAAAAGCCATAGCCGAAAAAGATAGCCTGATTTTCGGTGGATATTTTGTTAAAAACAACCGGATCGCATCAGCACAAAACACGCAACTTATTGCCTCGCTGTCCAATCACTGGAATTCTTTTCATTTTGAATATACCTCTACCCTGTTTGCACAAAAAAGCAACGAGGAGTTTAGCTATAAATTAATAGGCTTTGATAAAGATTGGTCGCAATGGTCGGCTAAAACAGAGAAGGATTACACCAACCTTCCTTATGGCAAATACATGTTTTCGGTAAAGGCCCGTAATAATTTGGGCACAGCATCTGCTCCTGTAAATTATACTTTTATTGTTGAGCCGGCCTGGTACCAAACTATTTGGGCCTACCTGGCTTATTTCCTGATCATTGCCTGTACTGTGTATATCGGCATAAAGGCGCAGCAAAAACGTTTCGCTTTGCATCAGCAACGCCATGAAGAGGAGCAAAAAAGGTTAAGCTACCTCCATAGTCTTGAACTTGACAGAAATGATAAAGAGATCATAGCTCTTAAAAACGAAAAACTTGAAGCCGAACTATCTTATAAAAATAAGGAGCTGGCTACCTTAACCATGCAAATGGTTGACAGGGGAAAACTATTGCTCAATATTAAGAACGAGCTGATGGTATTAATCAAAAAACTTAACATCCCTGATGCATCATACCAATTCAGGAGTGTGTTTAAATTATTGAGCGATACCGGGAAAAGTGATGATGACTGGGACAACTTTTCTATATATTTTGATCAGGTGCATAATAACTTTTTAGCCACCATGAAAGCCAAATTCCCCGGTTTAAGCTCGACCGATTTGAAGCTGTGCGCTTACCTGCGGTTAAACCTTTCATCAAAGGAGATAGCGCAGTTACTTAATATTTCGCTGAAAGGCGTGGAAATCAGCCGTTATCGGGTACGCAAAAAGCTGCAATTAAGTACCGAAACTAATCTATACGACTTTTTGATGGAGGTTACTAAACAATCCGGGTAAAATTGCTTCCAGATTTCACTACTTTCCAGCTACTATCAAACATCGAACAAAGTGCTGCCCCCATAGGCATCTTGTTTTAAAAATGCTTTTATTCAATCCCGGCTAACTCTGTATTTATTTTCCGGCGGCCCAGAATATAGCATTGCTGAAAAGCCTGGTATAATCCTTACTATCAAAAAGCACAGGCGAGTGTCCCATAAAGATGTAAACGTTACGGGCTTTTTTCCCGGGGTTAATCCACACAACAGGATGGTCACCCATAGTAATGCCATCTTTGGGTTCATAAGTTGATTCATCTACCGAGGCTAACACATGCACATTGGGCCTTGGATCTTTGTCATAAATGTACCACTCTTCTTTCTGAATCAGGAAAGACGGTGAAACGCCTTGCATTACCGGATGGCGTTGATCTTCAATATTGACAGTACCTTTGGCAAATGTAGCTATGTAGTTTTTATAGCGGATCCCCCCCATAAAATTCCAGAACCAGTTCCACATCGGGTAACCATCAAACTCGCCCAGTAGGGTTGCGTGATGAAAACCTATCCAGCCTCCTTTACCCTCATCAATATATTTTTCAAAGGCTTTTACGGCTTTTTCCTTCCAGGCATACGGCGGGTAGTCCAGCTGAATAAATAATTGATAATTAGACAAAAAAGCATCATCAATTCCATCAGTACTTTGAATATAATCGACAAAAAAATTACTGTCAGCAGCCAGCTTATCCAGCCATACTTTTGCCACTTTTGAATACTCAATATGATGCCCCCCGTTTTCATAAAGGGCTATTACTTTAAAACGCGGGGCGTTTTGTGCCCACGCGCTGATAACGGTTAACAGGCAAAAATTGAAGATCAGGGCTATTTTTTTCATATCGATGATTTTTGCGTTGATGGTTTATTTATAGATCCTGCCCATCATCGGGTTATTCCAGATCACTTTCTTAACTTCCTCCAGATCAATAGCGCCCTGGTGGCTGTATACAACCTTCCCATCCGGGTCAATCAGCATGGTATAAGGTAAAGCTCCATCCCATTTAGGGTCTACTGCCTCTATCATTTTATATTTATCATCGCCTGTGTAAATGTAGTTGATACCTGATGACTGCTTGCGTTGTAAAAACTTCAAAGCTTTATCTTTATTAGCCGTGTCATCAGCGCTGATGCTTACAAATTCAAGGCCCCTGTTGCGGTAAAGCCTGTTTAGGGTAACCAGATCGTCAAACTCCGCAACGCAGGGACCGCACCAGGTAGCCCATAGGTTAATAAGCCTTAACCTGTCCGAATGATTTTTTACCACTGTTGCAATTCCGCTGGCGTTAATGGTATCAAGTTTCACCGGCTCCTTTGCCCATTGAATTTGCGCCTTATCTATCCAATCCTTTTTCTCGCCCCATTTAACCGAACAGCCAAAAGTTTTGGTAACCGGTACTGCTATTTCTTTGCCTCCAAGTACCGCATCAATAGCGTTACGAGCATCCAAAGATTTAGGTGTTTTGGCAGGGTTTTCCATATCATCTATTCGGCCATTGTAACGCAGCTTTCTGTCTTTATCAAAAACAAAAATATGAGGGGTAGCAACCGGGCCATATTTATTGGAAGCTACTTCGGTTTCGCCATCATACAGGTATGGGAAGTTAAAGCCTTTATCTTTCGCACGTATTTTCATCTCTTCAAATGAATCGCCTAAATCACTGTAGCCCAATTCATCATAGCGCAATGAGGCAGGATTATTAGGATTGATTGCTACCACACCAACTCCCTTTGGTGCATAGTCGCTGGTTAGTTTTATTACCTTGTCTTCATAAGCCTGCGAGGTAGGGCAATGGTTGCACATAAAAACCACAACTAACACTTTAGCATTTCTGAACGATTGCAAAGTGTAAGTTTTGCCATCAATACCGGGCAGACTAAAATCGGGCGCCGCTGCTCCTATCGCCAGTGTTTTATGTTCATCAAAGGCAAAAGAAAACATCGGCAAAACCAACAGTAACCCGAAGATGAAACACAAACTGATCTTAAACTCCTTCATAGTAGTTATGGTTTACAATTAATCACTCGTTGATACTGCCAGCAGGTACCAGGCTGTATGCGGAAGCCATTGCTCGGCCCAGCGCCAGTCGGAATCTTTACCTGACACAGCATAAGGGATATTGAAATCAATATCATCCTCATTATCAAACCCTGAAGTAATGCCATTTACAATACCGCCCGGTGCGTTGGTATATTCAAACGTGCCAAAAAAGCCATACGCCGGATTGTTATGTCCTGTGCCCTGCAGCATACTGGCATCAAAGGGGTTCAGGCCCAGGATCCAGTTCAACTGATCTATCGCAAAGCCGGAGAGCTGGTCATGGAAAGTCTTATCATCTTTAAACAGGCTGGCAGCCATTCGTGCAGCAGTGGCTACTGAACCTAATCTCGCGTTTTCGCCCTGCCACCAGGGTGAAGCATCACTGCCATGCGGAAAAAAGAAAGCGCTGTGCCGGTTGCCCAATGTATCCTGCACCAGTTCGCGGCTGTAACCAAAGGGATTGTTTACTTCGTGGGTAATAGCCAATTCAAATTCCATTGACTTTCTTACTGCTGTTTTGATCTTTGCCCGCAGATCTGCAGAAGCATAGGGATAATAATACAACAGGCTTACTACAGGCAAGCCAGCATCTGATGGATGAAAAAAAGGCCTGTCGCTATCGTCAGCGCGCCAAAAATTTTGGTATTTACTCCACAAGCTTAGGCGGTTAAGCAAGTTGTTAGCACGCATTTCGGCAGCAGCTTTATATATATCCTTATGAGTTGCTTTGTATAATTCGGTAGCGGCACTCAGCGCACAATAGTCATCAAGGATATTCTCTTTTTTATCATAGTCCATTTGTGGATTTTCCTTTTCCAGAAAAGCAAAGGCATTTTCGGCAGCTTTCAGGTAATCCGCATTACTAAACTCACCCGATGTTTGATAAGCCGAAGCCATAGCCAGCGCCGCAATAGCAATCCCCCCGCCCGATCGGTAACTGACCTGATAAGCACGCCAGTTTTTGCCCGTGTTGGTTTTGGTAAATGATTGGTCTTTGGTTTGTTTAATCCGGTAATTGCCTTCATCTGTCTGGATCACCCTATCCTTTGGCAATTTGCCGGGGCCAGGCGATGACACAGAGCGATAAAATGAACCGTTTTTAGCCTGCATCCGCACTAAATAATCAGCGCCATACATGGCTTCATCCAAAATCCTGCGGTTAACCTGGCGAAAATCAGTTCCCGGGCGGGCGTTTAGCAGCTCATATGTTTTAAACAGGCTAAACGCTGTTAAACAGATCTGCTGCGGGTTAAAATAATTGGAAAATGATAAATGCGACAAATGCTTGCCATAATCGCCGGTGGCATCATACCAGCCACCGTGCGCGTCAATAGTATCCGTTGTGCCCGGTAATACCAGATGATGATCGGCCTTATCCAGCAGGCCCGAACTGCGCTGCCCTTTAAAATAATATACTACATCGGATATAGTGGCTTTTTCGAGTACATTTTTGCCAATGGTAAAAGGGTATGATGAAATTATTCCTTTAGGTGAAGTGAATTGAATTTTATAAGTCCCCGGCACGGTAAAACTGCTGAAATTAAGAGTCCAAAACTCAAAATTTTTCCATTTGCCAACCGGGCCGCTGTAAGAGATATTTCCGGTAAATACAGCTTTACCTTTATCTGCATCAATGAGGTTAAATGATGTAAATGTAAGACGGCTGTCGGCAACTATAACGGCATGTTTTGCCTTGTTATCTTCATAACCAACGTGATTGGTTACCACTTTAATATTTTGTGCCTGTACAAAAATCGGCAGACCGAACCAAAACAAGGCAGTGGCCTTAAACAGGATATTGATGTGTTTTTTCCGACTCATATATAAAGTTAAGGAATTGCCCTGCGGTTTAAGCATCATGGTTTTGCAATGTAGGTCAAAGCTAAAAGATTAAGTTTCGACCGGATATTTTTATGCCACTACATTAGCTCTACCGTGATTAAACACCTCAATTTGTTACAAAGTTACCTTCGCCGATTACCCGGCAAGTGATAAGTGGGGTGTGAAAAGTCGTTTTTAAAATTCTGTGCTTAGAAACTACGACTTTGGGCTAATGACCACGTAGCACTTTATCGATAACATAATAGTAGTGGTATTGTAGTGGCTTCAAAATAGCAATTGAGTAAAGTTTGGCTGATAATTGCAGAATATAAAATTTCATCTCTTATATAAATCCAACATGAAATATAGTCTACGGGACTGCCGTAAAGTTAAAATTGTTAAACAGGCTATTCCTGGCCGTGTAAGTACGGACATCCCTACATCATTAGTATAGCTACATCCTAATTGCGAGGTTTTGCCTGACGCCAATGCGGGCACATTGATTGCCGATTATGCCAAAGAACGCAATTATAATTAGTAGCTTTTATTATAATCAGCCTAAACCTAAAAGAGGCCGCCTGATTTCAGGGGGCCTCTTTTGAAGATGCTTTCAAGGTTCTTTTAATCCAAGTTTCTGATAGCCGCATCAAGTAAGCACTCATTTTTTCACCAACATCTCCCGGCATATTTCACCAGCCATGGTTACAATAATGATAAAATTGTTGCCATGAGATTTTAGGTGTGACTAAATTTTTAAGCGTAATCTTTTCTTTTCAAGTAATCCAACAAGTAAAACGATGATCACAGCCGTCAGAAAAGAGCGCAATAGCCCTGGAAACCCGTTATTGATAACGCCGGGATAGTTAATTTGGAACAGCTCCAGAGTAAACACCTGAAAATACGGGATCAGATAGCAGGTTAGTGTGCTGGTACCTGCCGGTTTGATCCAGTTAAAGGCATCTATTTTTCCTTTAACGTCTACCATGTATATCAGCATCAAAAAAACTAACGTGGTAACTCCGGAACAAATGAATACCCATGCAGGTGTTGAACGAATTTTGGAAATACCTTCGGTATAAGGCCTTAAAGCAAAACCCGCTACCAGGAACAAGATACCGACGACAGTTAGTGTGGCCCAAATGCGTTGTGTTTTCCCTTGTTCAACCAATTTGGCATAAATACCTGATATCACCACGCCTCCCATGGTTAAAGTCATGGTCGATGCATCGTTGATTATCCAAAACGGTTTTAAAAAGATAATAGCATTGCCGAGGAAACTGTCCGTAACATCTTTTCCTGCAATGGTCACTATAGTTTCGTCGTGCAACACGTTTATCTTTAATATGGAGTGCGCCAAAATGTTAATGGCGGCAAGCGTTATCCATACTGCGATAAGGCTGTTCAATTTGCCTTTAACTGCGAAAAATATCAAAGCACAAACCAAATATGCCCATCCTATCAAACCCAATATCCCCCACCATGAAGGCTCCATACCCCGTACCTCGCCATCTTCGCCACCTTTATAAATCACCGCCATGCCTATCAGTATAGCAATTCCCAATGTCTGCAAGGCATATCTTTTAGTCTTTGCCATAGATTCCGGATAGTCAAGCCAGATCAGGAAGAATGCCATAGTAATAACCAGTGCCCATGCAGCCTTCGGAATTAATGCCGCTGATGAATTATATTCTTCAAGGTTTACATGGTAAAAACCCATAATGAGCAGCGCCGCACTGCGCACCAGGATATAAAATAACACCTGTCTCGTACTATCACTCTTTTTGATCCTGTTATTAATGGCAAATGGTAACGACAAGCCCACAATGAACAAAAACGCCGGGAAAATAGTATCAGCAAAACCCATCCTGTCTTCAATACCTTTGGCGTGGTCTATCCATTCGGGAATATGCTGTACACCGCCCGCATCGTTAACAAATATCATCAGGAGCATAGTAATCGCACGCAATACATCTATTGATAAAAGGCGTTTGGGTAATTGCTGCATATTTTATATGAGGGTTTTCATTTAATTTTTACGGAAAATAGTGAATTATGGCTTGCGATATATAAAATATTATCGCCGTACATGCCAAATGCCAACCTCGTTTATAAGGCACTGGTATAAATCCAATGGATCATTGATGCACAAATCTATCCGATAGCATGATCTGATGCTTTTATTACAGCACTACATCACTACTACCACAGGTAACATTATATATAAATAAAAAATTCAGCAAATTGGGAAAGAAGGGGGTTTTGGAAGCGACGGAAAAAACGCGGAGCGGATTGGTTAGCAATGAGTACGACTGATCACAAATGTTATAAAAACGAAAATGGGCAACCAAAGGCCGCCCATTCATTAACTGGTTTTAATGTCCAATTATTTTGCAGTTTTTCTTGCAGGGATTAATGGAACGATAATAACAGCTAAGAAAAGGGCAACTTCTAATACGGTTAACATAACTTTAATTTTTTTAATGTTTTAATTACTGAACTAACAATGTTTTCAGGAAATACAACCGTTCCTACAGGTATGCTGTGGCAGGGATGCAAGAACAATTGTATCATTCCTGTCACCGGTTCGGCTAAAAACATGCCATTAAAAAATAAGCCCTATAAATCAATACTTTAAGCTCAAAAACGTCATTTTCAAAATGGATTTTTTCTTTGAAACTACCTTAAAAAATTGGTGTTTATTAAATTTAACCCAGAGTTTTGCGCATAACGAAAAAAAATGGGCTTAAATCGAGGCAAAAAAAGCCGAAAAATTGTTTTATGCCGAATTATTTAAAAAAAAGCGGGCAAACAAGCACAAATTTATTTTTGGAGAAAATTATTTCGCTCATTAATTTCTTAGCCTGCTTTGCGGCTATAAAAACTCATCGCCAAACTTTTTTTTGTAAAAAAACTATTCCCTGATTTTTACATATTAGAGGTCTTAGCTTTTTTAAAAAAATTAACCGACAATTTGTCACCGGCATGACAAACGCAAATTTTGGCAGAAAATCTCTAACTTAAAAGCATGACAGTAACTGCCAAAGCATGACATGATATCAACAAATTCATCCTATTATGGCGTTTAATCCCCTATGCCAAACTTTTAAACTTTTGGAAGACATTTAAGAATGGCCTTTTTCCAGATATTTACTGCTTCATGCATTTCTTTTTCGTTTAATGAGGCAAACCCTATCCGTACAAAGCCGTGTTTAAATGTTTTATCATAATAATAATCATGTCCCGCACCTATAGACAGCCCCAGTTCATTAGCTTTTTCTGAAACAACGGCAGTGTCCAGATCATGGAGGTATTTAACCCATATGGCAAAACCACCACATGGTATTTTAAAGGAAATATAATCGCCCAATTGCTCCTGCAGTAATTTGCAAAGAATGTCCCGCCGTTCGTGATACAGCTTATTGGCTTTTTTCAGGTGCCTGCTAATGTCTCCATTCTTTAATAAACTTGCCATAGCTTCTTCTAACAGGTGCTCCCCCTGGCGGTCAATCAGTCTGCGTAAGCGGGTGGCCTGGCGTAAAAAATTTGCCGGCGCAACCATAAAACCAATGCGGATGCCCGGCGCAATGGTTTTGCAAAATGAACCTACATATATTACGTTTCCATAATAATCGGCACTGGCCAGCGGTAAAATAGGGCCGCTTGTATAGTGAAAGTCAAAGTCATAATCATCTTCAATAATGGCAAACTGGTATTTTGCTGCCAGTTCGAGTAAATGCATACGCCTCTCCGAACTCAGCGTTACTGTTGTAGGCTGATGATGATGCGGCACCACATAAAGCATACGTACCTTTTGTGCTTTACAAATAGTCTCAACAGCATTAATATCAATACCATGTTCATCTACAGGGACAAATTCCAACCTGGCACCGGCTTGCTCAAACACCTCATTTGCACCACTGTAGCCTGGGTTACCTACAATTACAATATCATTTTTATTAATCAGTACCTGAGCGCACAGGTAAAGTGCCATTTGAACGCCTTTGGTTATTAAAATATCATTAGGTGTTACATGCAGGCCACGGGTTTCACCCAAAAAACGGGCAAGTTCGTTCCTTAAATTTTCGGAACCCTGCTCCAGCCCGTACATCAGGTATTTATGCGTAAAATGATAACCTGCCATCCGTCTGTATTCGCGCACCATCAGGTCGACAGGCGCAATGCGGGTATCGGGAAACCCTTCGGTAAATGTAATATTGCCATCAGGCATTTCCACAAACATGCGCTGAGGGTTGATCCTGTTGTCATCAACGTTGAACGATGTTTTATTTGCCAGGCTATGTTTCAGAACAGCTTTTTCGATAGGCCGGGGTGCAACATCGGGCAGGTTTTTAGCTATGTAAATTCCCTTACGCGCTATAACATCAACCCAGCTTTGCGCATAAAGTTCGTCATAAGCAGCTACTACTGTTTTACGATGTACGTTTAACGATGCTGCAAACACACGACTGGCAGGAAGCGCAGAGCCTGGTTTTAAGGTCCCCTGCCTGATATAATTGATAATACCGTTGCTAATTTGCAAATACACGGGCACCTGGCTGCTTTTATCTACACTTAATAAACTTTCAATGAGCATCATCCTGGACTATCTTTAATCTATTTTCTGGACTACAAGTATAGTCCAAAAGCATGGTATTTTTGATCATCAAAAAAATAAAACTTATGCAACTCAATCAAAAAATATCATCCATATACCTAAGGTTAGCCATTGGAGTAAGCTACCTGTGGGAAGTAGCCGACCGCCTCGGCTTATTTGGCCCAAACGGTCACGCACACGTTGGCTGGGGCGACTGGAAACATTTTATTGCCTATGCCAAACAGGTAATGAGTTTCCTACCCAATGGAATCATAAATCCGCTGGCAACTATTGCAACCATTGGCGAAGGCGGTTTTGGCTTATTACTCATCCTTGGCTTATTTACCCGCATGGCAGCTATCGGCAGCGGTATCCTTAGTTTATGTTTTGCTATCGCAATGGCAATTTCCTTCGGCGTCGAATCGCCTTTAGGTTATTCAGTGTTTACTTTGAGCGCCGCAAGCTTTCTGCTGGCCGGGACCTCCCAATATTCATGGAGCTTAGATAAACGGTTCGCCTCACGTATTGTGAACAAAAAGCTTACGGCTTACCAATCATTGCAAACCAATTAAAATCGGCAAACATCTTTAACCAATAAAATAATCATGGCAATTACAGCAAATACAAAAGCATCACCCCTTTTAGTGATCATAGCCTTTGCTACTGTTTATATAGTATGGGGGTCAACCTATTTCTTTATACAAATGGCAATTCAGGGCTTCCCTCCCATGCTGATGGGTGCATTGCGTTTTTTTACCGCGGGTATTTTATTACTTGGCTGGTGCTACATTAAGGGCGACAACATATTTGTTATGCGCGATATCATCACCTCCGGTATCTGCGGGCTGCTTACCCTATTCATAGCTACAGGTATAGTGATCTGGGTCGAGCGCAATATCCCCAGTGCCATGGTTGCCATTATGGTTTCCGTGAACCCGCTATGGTTCATCATATTAGATAAAGCTAACTGGCGGGTAAACCTAAAAAATAAATCAACCATATTCGGCCTCATCATCGGCTTTGCAGGAATCCTGCTCCTTTTTGGCGAAGCTTTCCTGAAATCGGTTACCGGTACTATGGACCATGCTAAATTAACAGGATTACTATTGTTACTGGCAGGTCCCGTTGCATGGTCGGCAGGGTCATTATATTCAAAAAAGAGAGGCGGTACAGCACCGGCAAGGGTAAATACATCCTGGCAAATGATCATTGCCGGTTTGGCTTTTGTACCGGCTGCTATTATTCACCAGGAATTTAACGGATTTGATCTCGCTACCGTTCCGGCTCAGTCATGGATGGCTATCGTTTACCTTATCATATTCGGATCAATTGGGGCATTCAGCGCTTATGTATGGCTGCTGCAGGTAAGGCCTGCAACGCAGGTGAGCACCCATTCGTATGTAAATCCGGTTATCGCCGTATTACTTGGGGTTTGCTTTGCACATGAAAGTATTTCGTTAATGCAGTTTTTGGGGTTAATTGTGATCTTGCTCAGCGTATTGCTTGTAAATCTTTCAAAGTATGGGAAACTTAAGTTTAAAAAACCTGTGACCGAAACAGTTGAACAAGCAGGTAACTGCAACCAACTCAACCCTGGTTCTGATTTGGAACAGATCAAAGCATTGGCTAAAATAGCTTACCGGATCTAAAACCATCTCCCTAAATAACACTTTATAAAACTATGAACAAAACCATCATATGCTGCACATGCGGCACCCAGTTTTTAGCCGGGCCGGTAACACCCCAATTTTGTCCAATTTGTACCGATGATCGACAATACGTTCCGGAGAGTGGACAGCAATGGAATACGCCAGCCGAACTTAAGAACCGCACCATCAAAATAACACAGTTAAGTGAACATCTGTATGCACTCAAAATACAACCAGACTTTGCAATTGCCCAAAGGGCCCTGCTCCTTATCTCTCCGGGAGGTAACATTTTGTGGGATTGTATTCCGTACCTGGATGATGTTACAATTGAATTTATCCGGGCTAAAGGCGGATTAAAAGCTATCGTGTTTTCACATCCGCATTATTATAGTAATATGAATGACTGGGCCGCCGAATTTGGCTGCCCAATCTATATACACCAAAATGACGCCGAATGGATACCTTTTAATTCTCCGTATATCTACTTATGGGGTGGTAACACCACACAACTTTGGGATGGCATAAGCGTAGTACATATCGGCGGTCATTTTGCGGGCAGCTGTGTGTTGCACATTGCAGGCTTTACACCTAATGGAACTATGCTTTGTGGTGATACATTTAATATAGCCAGAAACAAACGGCATATGGCTATTATGTACAGCTATCCTAATATTATATTACTCGCCAAGGAAGAATTTGTCAAAGCATATCAAAAAGCATCCATGCTTAATTTTGATACTGTGTATGGAGCATTTGAAAACCAGGATATTGAGGGTAATGCGATTGAAATATTTGAAACTTCGATGCAGCGGTATAAGGATAGCTATGGATTATAATTATATTAAATTAACTACGTTTTCAGCTGAATTTTTTTTAAAGTAAAAAGTATGATATAGTTGTATTTGGCTAATCCATTGTGTTATATTTACACAATAGCTATTACCAGTGGATAAAGATCCTCGCCAATTATTGGTAATTAACTATCTTTCAATTCCGGAAGCCAGTTTCGGATCACGAAGTTTAAACCAATTTAACCAAATACAATTATGAAAAAAAACAGTACCCTCATGCTGCTTTTACTCATTTGCTTTTTACCCGTAACGGCGTTTTGCCAAAGCAACAACGAACCAGTTGTCGCCGGGAACGATGTGGCTGTAACATCAACCGAAAGCGGAAAAGTAAAAGGCTATCTTCACAATGGCATTTTTACATTTAAAGGTATCCCCTATGCTAAAGCCGAACGCTTTATGGCGCCCGAAAAACCTGCGCCATGGACAGATGTACGCAGTTCAAAAACTTACGGTCCGGTTTGTCCTACCGATCCAACTACAACTGTTAACGACGAATTTGAATTTGCCTTTCAGCATGATTTGGGTTATTCAAATGAACACTGCCAGTCGCTCAATGTATGGACACAGAAACTGAACGATGGCAAAAAACGTCCGGTAATGGTTTGGCTGCATGGCGGCGGCTTTACTGCCGGTTCATCAATTGAGCTTCCATCGTATGATGGTGAAAACCTGGCTAAAAAGGGAGATGTGGTACTGGTGTCGGTAAATCACCGGTTAAACATTTTGGGCTTTCTTGATCTTTCAGCCTATGGTGATAAATATAAGGGCTCTGCAAACGCGGGCCTGCTCGATTTGAAATTGGCCCTGGAATGGGTAAAACAAAATATAACCCAGTTTGGCGGCGATCCTGATAATGTGACCATCTTTGGGCAATCGGGCGGCGGCGGCAAGGTTACCTGTTTAATGAACGCGCCATCAGTAAAAGGTTTATTTAAAAATGCCATTGTTGAAAGCGGCAGCTATATCACCAATTTTAACGAAAAACCGGTTACCCAAAAAGTTGCCGCTGCATTATTGGAAGAACTTCACCTGCAGCCTTCACAGGTTGATTCTCTTCAAAAACTGCCTTATGATGTACTGAACGAAGCAGGTAAAAAAGCAATGCGCAAGGTTTCAGCCGATTTAAAGAAAGAAGGCAGAACCATGAACGGCTGGGGCCCTGCTTTAGACGGCGATTTTCTTCCTTACCAACCATCAGATCCGGCAGCTAAAGAACTATCGAAAAATATCCCGCTACTGGTAGGTACAACCAAAAACGAATTCGCGCCATTTATACCCGGCCCTAAAAGCCAAACTATGGATGAGTTAAAAGCTGCCCTCCAAAAAAAATATGGCGATAAAACCGATGCTTACATCGCTGCCGCGCAAAAAGCGTATCCTACAATTTCAAAACCATCAGAATATACAGATATTGAATTTAATTTTCGTTCATTAGCTATTAAACAAGCCAATGAAAAAGCTGTTAGCGGTGCGGCTCCTGTATATATGTACTTATTTACCTGGCAATCGCCCGTAAATGGAGGTATGTACAAAGCCATGCACTGTATGGATATTGCTTTTCAGTTTAATAACATAGCCCGTTGCCAGGAAATGACCGGCGGCGGTAAGGAAGCATATGCCCTTGCCGATAAAATAAGCAGCGCATGGATAAATTTTGCCAAAACCGGCAACCCCAATGCATCGTCGTTACCTAAATGGCCTGCGTACACTGCCGAAAATGGTGCAACTATGATACTGGATAACCAATGCACAGTTAAAAACCACCCCGATGATGAATTATTAAAAATAGTAGCCGCAGCACCAAAACCATAAGTAAATGAGAAGAGTAGTTTTAATATTTACCCTGCTATTTTGCAGTGCCTGCGTTTTTGCAGCTAAAGTTGACACGGTGCAGATCCCAAGCGTGGCAATGAACAAAACTTATAAAGCGGCTATTGCATTCCCTAAAACATATGGAAAAAGCAAAGCCAATTTTCCAGTGTTGTACTTGCTACACGGAGGCTATGGCCATTTTGATGACTGGCTGCTGAAAACACCGGATAAATCACTGGTAAAAGACCTTGCCGATCAATACAACATCATTGTTGTAATGCCCGAAGGTGAAATCTTTAGTTATTATGTTGATAGCCCTATTGATCCTAACAGCAAGTTTGAAACTTATATTATTAAGGAAGTGATTCCTTTTATCGATAGCAAATACCGCACTGTTAATGATAAAAAAGGCAGGCTTATCACCGGCTTATCTATGGGAGGATTTGGCGCGTTGTATCTTTCAACCAGGCATCCGGAACTTTTTGCAGCAGCAGGGAGTATGAGCGGAGCCCTTGACCCAAACATGACCACCTGGAAGCTCCCCCCCGATAGGTTTGAGATGCTTACCAAAATGCTTGATAAAATTTGGGGGCCTATGACGCCGGATACTTACCTGCAATATTCGGTTGTGAACATGGCTGATCAGATCCGTAAAAACGGGCTGCCATTGGTTATTAATATAGGAGTTGATGACTTTTTGCTTGAGCCCAACCGTGAATTACACCGCAGATTAGTTTATAACCATACTCCACATGATTATTCCGAACAACCAGGAGGCCATACCTGGGAGTTTTGGCAAAACGCCTTGCCGGGGCATTTGTTGTTTTTCAGTAAAATTCTGAAAGCAAATGGTGTTTACGTTTTATAAACGGCCAAATTGAATATATAAAGGGAAGATCGATGACGGTATCATCCCTTTATATTTACGCTATTTTCAGCATGGAAAGATAAGCGCCGGTAGATGGGCATGTTCTTCATTCTCCATATTCTCCCAATCCCATAACCCATTTAATTGCGAGCTGCGGTTGCTCAATACAAAAAAATCAACCCGCATTATATTGGCCAGTACATCAACTGTTTTCATGATATCCCGCTCCTTGATATTCACCAGGTTCAGCGTTGAACCGGAGAACAATTGCCTGAACACAGCATCAGCATAATCATTATGCATATGGGGTAATCCCGATTCAGTTATATTAAAAAGTGATGCCTTTACATCCATTGCTTCACTTATTTTACTTAAAAGGCTTACGATATCCTTTTTGGCATAACGAAGATCGGCGAGGTATCCCATATTGGTAATATTGAATGAGGCACCTTCCGGAACGGCCAGTAAGGGGCAGCATGAATGATTTAAAACAGGCACAAGCTGTTCATTAATTTCTTTCGCTGTTCCGCTAACCCCCTTGATAATTAAACCTATATCATATTTAGCTATAATTGCGTGGAGCGACATCCCCAAAGTATCCAGATAGTTAAGGAAAACTATCTTTTCGGTGCCTTTATTTTGATCTTTAAAACTGAAATCCTCATTATCAAACATATCCTGCTTGGTAGTATCAGATAACTGAACACTCATCGGCTCGGGTACCGTGTTCATAACAATTACTTTGGTTTTTAATTTATCACCTAAATTACCGGCGTAAGTAAGTGCATAATTGCTTTCTTTTTTGAGATTGTGAACTACCAGGATTGCTTTCATAGCTAATTTATATAATAATGAGATGTATGATTTGAACAAGTGATAACAAGAGCTGTTTCTTAATTTGCAATTAAAAAAGTCATAAAAAAGTCAGTTTGATACACTCATGAATTGTTGGCAGTGTATAAACTTTAACCTTTAACTGAAAAGCGGATATTATTCACCACCTGTTGCAATAAACGGTCATGTTAGGCAATCTTTAAAATGGCTGTGTTTTAATTTACACTGATATTAAATAAGGTTGCTTATTGATGTCACAGATAAATAAAAACACATCAATTTGCAATAAAAATGACCGCACATGCTAAACACTTGATCAGTGTTGACGATTTCCTGGTAGCACAACCATTACCTGCTCCTGCTACAGGAAATTAAACAGGATGATGGTATTGGCGAACTGATTAAAATCCTGCCTATTCAAACAATCACGTGGTTTGATTGCTAAATATGAAAGCAAAAAAGCCACTCAATTGAGCAGCTTTTTATTTATATAAGATTTAACAACCTTTGTTAATACAAGGTAAATTCAACCCTGCGGTTTGCCTGACGGCCTGCAGCTGTTTTGTTTGTAGCGATTGGCTGTGTTTGACCATAGCCGGTTGCTTCAATACGTGATGGATTTGCGCCTTTGCTTACGAGGTATGATTTAACCGATTCAGCACGATCTTTTGATAAACGCATGTTTAAATCAGCCGAACCTGTATTGTCAGTATGGCCAGCAAGTTTCAGGCTAAAGTTTTTATCAATCAATAACTGTGCTACCCTATCCAAACTTGGATATGAATGCGCACGAATGGTAGCTTTACCCAAATCAAACTCAAGGTTTTTAATGGCGTCTTTAACTACTTTTTTATCTTCTTCAGTAACATAAACTACCGGTTTAGCCAAAGGACAACCTGAGCCATCAACTTTTTGGCCGGCTGGTGTGTTAGGGCATTTATCGTTTACGTCCACAACACCGTCACCGTCGCTGTCGGTAGTTAATTTGGCGAGGTTGGCATTGGTTGTTGCAAGATCGCTGGCCAGTTGCGCGTTTTTTGCTTTTTCAGCATCAATCTGTTGCTGTAGTTCGGCGCGGGTACGCTGGTTTTCCCACTGGTATTCTGTACGCATTGACGATACGGGATTATGGGTTGCCATCTGGTGTTTTTTCTTATTGCCAAGGGCAAATTCTAAACCAATATGCGCGTATGAAAACCTGTCATCACCCGCCCCATACTTGTATCCGTCAAGGTTATCGGCCTGTACAAAGTTAACCTGGTAACCTAAATCAAGGTTTATGCCCGGAGCGAGGTCAAATTTCAAACCTAAGCCAATGGGGATAAACAATTCGTTGATATGGCCGTTATCGGTTTTCTTAAAGTTTTCCTGTTGCCCGCCAACCGGGGTAATCCTTGGTGTGTAGTTCAAATTACCAACACCTGCGGTTAAATAAGGCTGAATAAACGGCTTTTCATGGCGCCAATTGATGTTAGCCAGCGTAATATTAGCACTTAAAGCTGCCGACCAGTTTAATTTAGTAGAGTATGAATCATAGGGAGAAGTACCTGCTGCGTTAGGTTGACTGTTTGATGAAGTTAATTTACCGCGAAGGAAGTCGGCCTGTAAGCCCAAGGATGGCAATATTTGTTTTTTAATGTATCCGCCGTAACCAAACTGTTCGGTTGGGCTGGTAAAATCCTGCCTGTTATTGCGTCCAAATATGGTAAAAGGGGTTAACAAACCACCATGTACACCTATTGACCAGGTGCGCAGTTCACCACCACCCGAAAAGGGCCTCACGTAATCTTTTGCTGTAGCTGAGGTATCTGTTGACTGAGCGAATAATTTACTGCCAATCATAACTCCGGTTAGAAGCAATGAGGCTTTTTTTAAATTTGTTTTCATATTTATATATTTAATTATACGTTTAACATTCAAGTAAAACGTACACTGGTTAATCCAACATTGATGCCATCAATATTTGTTAATCCAGAAAGCCCATGGCCAAAAGGCAGGCTAATCAAACAAAAAAAGCATATGAAATTTGAGATAAAATGCTGATTAACTAAGTCAAGCGCTTATGTTTTTATAATGCGATTAAGGTTGCTTTAAACAAGCAATAACAGCCAAATTTTTGACCTTTTGTACAAACTGATTAATGAGTTAAAAAGAATACAGTTTTGTACAGTTAAAGAGTAATTAAACAAAATAGTTGTTAAGCCATCACGGCAACCATATTAAACAAGTTTTCGCCAAGGTTAATATTGCCGCTGATATTAGATGCCCCCAATGCTGTTTGCGGATCGATGCCTTTGGTGAAAACCTTCCAGACAATATCAGGCGATAAAGTTACTATAGTATCCGGCACAGATCCGGCATTTTTTTTGAGTGCCCAGCCATCAGCCATTTTAAACAGGTACCAGTTACCGCCGGCTTCGCCAGTTACAGTAATTTGAATTAGCGTACCAGTGTTTGCGCTGACCTTACGATATGCATGCGGCAGTCCGCACATAAAGGTATCGATGCAGGGATAAAATAATTCGGCAGTTAGGATACCTTGTTTGCCTACCGCTTCACGGATCTGTTGTTGGTGATGAAACTTTTCGGTGTATTCGCGGGCTATGTGAAACCAGTTAACAGATTCATCTTCACCTGCCCAGGCTACTGAGAATGGTGCAGGCGCAAACAAATCAGCAGCAATCATTATTTCGCTGTATTGTTTGCCTGTAGTTTCTAAAAGATTGGTAAGCAACTGCGGGCTTACACGCTTCATAGCGTTTACCCAGGTGGCGTTTAATCCGTTCAAAAAATCAACTAAATCACTATAGTTATTAATGGGATTTGAAGGAGGGTCGCCGGCAAACTGGTGAGCGGAAGAAATAACGCGCATGTTACCATCAAGTAAATGAGCGGCAATATCCTTTACAGTCCAAAGCTTTGCTAATGTAGGCCTGTTCCAGTCGTCGGTTGATAAGGATCTAAGCAGTTCTATTAGCTTTTGGTCCAACAGGGGGAACAGGTGAACTGTTTTAATAGGTACTTCCTGTTCCGCCATCTGGTATTTTCAACGAGTAATAACTATGTTATTGAGCAGGGTGAACAATTACTTTCCAGTTAATTTCAGCACCAGCTTTTGCAAGTGTTGCAGCAACTGAGCAGTATTTATTAATAGAAAGCTCGGCAGCCCGTACAGCTTTATCCTCATCAACATTGCCGTAAATATGAAATTCAATATCCACATCCTCCCATAATGAAGGTTCTTTACCGGCTTCCCGCTCGCCATTAACCACCATTTTATAGTCGGTAATTTCCTGGCGCTGTTTTTTCAGGATACTGATCACGTCAATTGCCGAGCAACCAGCCAGGCCCATTAAAAGCATTTGCATTGGGCGGATGCCAAAATCCTGGCCGCCACTTTCCGGACTGCTGTCCATTTTTACGGTGTGACCGTTAGCGTCAACAGCTTCAAAGCCAAAATCGCCATGTACACGTTTTAATTCAATCTGAGCCATATTATCGGGTATTATTGCGCTAAGTTATACAATTAAGTGCTTATGCTAAAACGCAGTGCCGTTTGTTTAACTGGTTTTAACCAAAAATGACCTATACCACATATTTCCTGTTTTTAACGGGGATCACCAGCTTTAAACCCGACCACACTTCATCAACCGCGCAAACCTTGATATCAACCAACCCCATTTGCACAGCAAAGTTCCTGATCAAATCTTCTGTAATATCAGTAACTACTTTTGAAGCCTTTTTGGGCCAGGATACCCAAATCATGCCATCCTGTTTTATTTGCTTCATCAGTTCGGGCAGCTTAACCCGGTATTCATCTGCACTTTTGCTAAAGAAATGAATTACATCAATTTCAAATGAAATATCATCTGTAAAATAAACATCAGGAGGCATGTCGCTAAACAGATCAAGGTAATGATCAGGGGCATTAACAAGCAACAGCTTCCCGCCTGCTTTTATGCCGAGTTTTTTTGCCATGGGCGTAGCTGAATAGCCAGCCATTACAATATATCTTTTAGGTGATGCAGCATATGATCAACATAGTCGGCGGCAAGCCATTCTACAGTTTGCAGGTTTGGTTCGTGTTTGCTGTTGTCACAGCGGGCACTCCATCTGTCGGCAGGGTAATTCTCTAAAACCCGTACAATCTGTAGGTTCAGCAAGGCCCAAAGTTCAATCAATTCGTTAATGTCAGCATCCTGGTAACGTGCGGCAGCAACCCATTCTACCTGTTGGTAGGTAAGCCTGAAGTTTTCTTCATAGGTACAACGCACAAAACGCTGCCGGTTAATTTGAGCACTGTCAATCAAATGGCCAATCACTTCTTTTTTTGACCATTTAGCGGACGATGCCTTACAGGCCCAGTCAATATCGCGGCCTTTTAGTTGCCTTACATTATCTATAATTCCGTTGAGTTTATGGATAGTGTCGTTCATTTATTGGTTTATCGGTAGTATAAAAGTATCAGTATTTCATATTAAACAGCAAAAGCACTAACTTCAAAGCCTTAAACATTACTATGGCGCTTAACTATATCTGGATAGCTTTTTTTGTAATTGCATTTGTAGTTTCACTCATAAAATTAGTTTTTTTTGGCGATACAGAAGCTTTCAAATTATTGGTTGAAGGATTATTTAATTCGTCAAAATCGTCGGTAATGGATATCGCTTTGCCGCTGATTGGCTCTATGGCATTCTGGCTCGGCATTCTGAACATTGGCGAAAAAGCTGGAGCTATTAATTTTTTATCACGGATAGTAAGACCTTTCTTTAGCCGATTGTTTCCCGATGTACCTAAAGATCACCCCGCTACGGGCCAGATGATGATGAACTTTTCGGCCAATTTAATGGGCCTCGATAACGCAGCTACACCGCTTGGCTTAAAAGCGATGGGCAGCCTGCAGGAGCTGAATCCAGATAAAGAAACAGCTTCAAATGCCCAGATCATGTTCCTGGTGCTGCATACATCCGGCTTGCAGTTATTACCCGTTACCATCATCGCACAAAGGGCCATCCTTAATTCAAAAGATCCGGCCGAAGTATTTTTACCTTGTATCATTGCTACCTATGTAGCCACGGTAGTTGGCTTAATAGCGGTGGCCATTAAGCAAAAAATCAATCTTTTTGACAGGGTTATTATTGGCTGGCTTGGCGGCGTTACCGCTTTCATTACATTGGTGGTATGGTACTTTACCACGCAGCTAACCAAAGAGCAGATCAGTACGGTATCATCAGTTATAAGCAATGTGATGTTGTTTACCATACCGGTAATATTTATCGTGGGCGGCCTTATAAAAAAGGTAAACGTATTTGAAGTTTTTGTAGAGGGCGCTAAAGGCGGCTTTGAAACCTCAGTAAAGATAATTCCCTACCTGGTGGCTATGCTGGTTGGGATCAGCGTGTTCAGGAATTGCGGTGCGTTGGATTATATGAATGAAGGCTTACGCTGGGTTTGTGTTCAGTTTAATTTAGATACACGCTTTGTAGATGCTATGCCCGTGGCTTACTTAAAACCACTTAGCGGTTCGGGCTCAAAAGGTATGATGATAACGGTAATGCAAAATTTTGGTGTCGATAAATTTGCGGGGCGGCTTGCCGGGATCTTTAACGGTTCGGCCGATACTACTTTTTACATCGTTGCTTTATACTTTGGTTCGGTGGGTATTAAAAAATCGCGTTATGCTATTCCGGCAGGACTTATTGCCGATTTGGCCGGCGTTATTGCGGCTATTTTTATTGCTTATTTGTTCTTCGGCCATCAGCCATAATTACCGCTTAACAAAGGGGTGTTTATTCATCAAATTAATTGCTAATTTTATCGCACCCTTTATAAACTAATGACTCAAACTTATCTTAAAGAAAAGCAGCTAAAAAAAAAGCGCGCTATGAAAGGCGTCTACGCCATTATCATCGCTGGTGTAGTATTTATTTTTATTATGGTAAAGTTTGCCACATCCGGCGGTGTTACGGAGGTGCTTTCATTTAGCAAAATGCCTAATGCCGATGATGCTTATAAAATTGCGAAGGAATTTGTAATCCCAACCATACGTTCGGGAAATATCTCTTTTCCTGATGACAGATATCAATTTGGCAAAAGGGCCGACTCTGTTTTTATTATCAAATCGTATGTTCTTTCAACAGAGAGCCAGGGTGAAACAAACCGTACCAATTTTGAAGTGATCCTGAAATATAATGGCGGCCCCAAATTTCTGAAAAAGAACTGGAACCTGGTTGATATTAACGAAACATCCGAATAAAGAAAGTTAAGTCGATAGTATTGAGTCGGAAGTCGCCAATCTGTTTTTTTGCTTTCCTATACTTAGAACTCATGCCTTAGGACTAAGCTTAATTTATTAATAACAATACTCTATTTAAACGCCTTATGGAAGAAACCGGAATTGAGTTGATAGAAACAGCTACTGCACTTATAGGACTCACTCAATATCAAACAGTAATTAACAGCGGTGGGCATGGCCTTATAACCGATGAACCCCTTGAGGCTGAAGGCAGCAATACAGGCATGAACCCATTTAGTTTGTTACTGGCGAGCCTCGCAAGCTGCACTGTAATCACCCTGCGCATGTACATTAACCGTAAAATGTGGCCTATAGAGGAAATTAAAGCCGATGTTGAAATGTTTAAGACTTTAAGTGGTACACGCATTGAAACTAAAATTAGCTTTAAAGGTGAAGTAAATGACGAACAAAGAGCCCGGTTATTGAAAATAGCAAATGCATGCCCGGTACATAAAATATTGACCGGCAATATTGCTATCCGTACAAATATCAACCCATAAAAAAGCCCGCACGGCAAAAAGCTATGCAGGCTAAATCACTCTAAAACAATCACCTCTTAAAAAAGAAGTATTTTATAAATAACTAAACAGGGAGGTAATTACCTGGCTATTAAATTATTTGTAAGTACAAATGTACCCATAAATAATAGCCATAATATTTAACAGCCAATTCATTTGACGGCTAACTGACAGTATGGAGTATTTATACCTTAAGATGACTTTAGTACATCAATCCTTTGATAAAAATATCAAGCAGGAGTAGTTTTTTATGATGAATTTCTTCCAGGTGTTCCTTGCGCGGAAAGTTAGTTTTCTTTTGAGATATCGCCCCCACCCTGACGCCGTGCAAAGCGTCCATCAATACATCAACAACTTCGTCAGGATTTTCTACAGGCTTAATGGCTCCTTTTTCAACTTCCGATTTAATAGCATTGCTTAACAAGTTTAGCTCGGCACTGTGAACTTCGCTAACTATTTGCCAAATGGTTTCGGGGAGGTTTTGTTCGTTAAGCCTGAAAAAATCAAAAAAGTTATAATTGTTTACTATAAACTCATGATGGGTATTTACCTGGAAGGTGAAAGCTTCTTTTAAATTGGTAAATGTATTTAGCCTGTTTTCAAGTGTTTTAAGATAATCAGTAGCAAGCTTACGCATTACAGCAATGTACAACTGGCTTTTATCCGGGAAATAATAATAAAGCAGGGCCTTTGACATAGAGAGGTCGCCGGCTATTTCGTTCATGGTAGTTTTTGAATAACCGTAATGTAAAAAGCGCTGGTGCGAGGCTTCTAAAATTTTCTCTCTTTTAATATCCTGCTGGTCATTCACTGCTGCCATGTGCTCGTTAAGTTTTATTTAAACAGGTAAACAAAAAGTTAAGACAATCGATTTCCTGACTTTTTTAACAAAACTATCAAAAATTCATTAAACATATGTAACAACACCCGGTACCGCGGCATTTGCTAAAACAATTTTACATTCCAACTATTTTACTGTAGAAAACATTTGCCTTGCTATGAATATCGAAAACAGCTTACCCCCCGACCTGCTTACATTTTCACAGCGCATACCGTCATTTGCCTGGAACCTGATCATCGCGCTGGTAGCCGTACTTGTTGGCCTTATTATAAAATTCATAATAACCCGTCTATTTAAATTTTATGCAAAAAAAGCAGATACATCCTACTCAATCTTAAGATCGATACTGGTTAACCTTGGGCCGGCTGTAGCTTATTTCATCCCACTGTTTCTATTCAATATCCTTTCGCCATTAATGCGAATGAATCCGGTTTATTACAAACCTCTTGACAAAACTTTTGAGATTTTACTTACCATATCTTTCGCGGGCCTGCTTGTACGTTCGGTAAGGATCCTGGAAGATTACATCTATCACACTTACGACCTTAATAAAGTGGATAACCTGAAGGAACGTAAGGTACGCACCCAAATCCAGTTTATCCGTAAGATCATTGTAGTGACCATCATCTTTTTAACAATTGCCATTATCTTGCTCAGTTTTGAAAGTATGCGCAAAATAGGTACCGGTTTACTTACCGGCGTTGGTATAGGCGGTATCATAGTTGGGTTTGCAGCACAGAGCTCATTAGGTAATTTGCTGGCCGGCTTCCAGATAGCGTTTACTCAGCCTATTCGTATTGATGATGTTTTGGTTGTAGAGGGCGAATGGGGACGCGTAGAAGAGATCACGCTTACTTATGTGGTTTTAAAGATCTGGGACGAACGTAGGCTGATACTCCCCATCAATTACTTTATTCAAAAACCCTTTCAGAACTGGACAAGGACATCTGCCGACATTTTGGGCACCGTATTTTTATACATGGACCATACCGCCCCTATTGATGCTATACGCGAAGAATTTGAACGTCTCATAGTTAAATCAAACTTATGGGATAAACGGGTTAAAGTAGTACAGGTAACTGATGTTAAAGAACATACCATTGAGATCAGGGTGTTAATGAGCTCCCGAACCTCATCAGATGCTTTTGACTTGCGCTGCTATATCCGCGAAAACCTGGTAACCTTTATTCAAAAGAACTATCCCGACAGCCTGCCCCGGTCGCGTAATGAGATCAGCAACCTGGGCGAACTTGAAAAATATGTTCAGCCTGCAACCGGGGCATAGGTTAGCTTACTTAAGCCAAAGCCCGATCCTATTACCAAAGCATCTTCAATTGCGCCAATTACCGGGTCGGCGATATGATTTGCCTTAACCGTATTTTTTCGTAAAAAGTAGCTTCCGTAGGTTGCTGCTATTGCCGCTGCCCCTCCTATCAACGCTCCGGTTAATGCTTTGCCGCCAACCGCTTTATAAATACTGGCGCCGGCCAGGGCACCAGATAAACACCTTGCCGCTACCCCTGCGGGTTCTATACGGTTTGGAGTGGAGGGTAATTTATCTGCAATGAGTTCAGTAACGGATACGATCTTTAAAACAGCAGCCACCGTTGTTGATTGCATGAGCCTTAACGGTGATGTTTCCAGTTGCTTTGATGGACGATGACTTAATACATGCGTGGTTACAACAGGGGCAGATAAGGTACGCATACCGGCTAACGTACCAAGGCCTATTACCGGCCAAAGCGGTTTTGATATTTTAAGTTTCATGGCTGTGATAAACGTTTGCCTAAAGAACCATAAATACATTATTATGTTTCATTTAGAACGATCATTAGTAACAAACAGCCGCAATCTTTCGACAGCGGCTGTTTGTTACTAAGGGCTCTTTATTTTAAACTGTTTCAGTTTCTAATACCTCAACATGTTTAGCTTCAACCGATTTTTTGCCGAACAACCTTGCTTTCAGGTTATAGCGGATCAGGTATAAACACGGTACAAGGATCAGGGTAATAATAGTAGCGAAACCTAAACCGAAGATCATTGTCCAGGCCAGCGGGCCCCAGAAAGCAACGTTATCACCACCAAAGTGGATATGCGGTTCAAAATGGTTAAACAAGCCAACGAAATCAATATTGAAACCAACAGCCAAAGGTATCAGACCCAAAATAGCTGCGGTTGCGGTTAACAACACAGGCGTCATACGGGTATGCCCGGCTTCAACCACCGCATCGTGGATGCTTACCCCCTGCTCCAACAGCATATCGGTAAACTCAACCAATAAGATCCCGTTACGAACAACCACACCTGCCAACGCGATGATACCGATACCTGTCATTACAATAGACATTGTCATGCCGAATACGGTAACGCCCAGCAATACACCAATAATACTAAAGAGGATCTCGCTGATGATAATAAGCGTTTTGCCAATTGAATTAAATTGGATCATTAAAATAATGAGAATAAGCCCGAATGACACACCAAGTGCAGAAAGCAGGAAAGTCATGGCTTCCATTTGGTCTTCCTGGCCACCACCCTGGCGTATAATTACATTATCCGGTTTTTTGAAATTGTTTATCGCCTTTAAAATATTAGCGTTAACCTCGTTTGGATTATTAGGCTTGATAACATTTGAGCCAAGTGTTAATACCCGGCGTTGCTGCTTACGTTTGATATTGCTATACGTTGTTGTATAGCGAACATCAGTAAAGGCAGAAATCGGCACCTGGCGTATAGCACCATTCATCGCCATATCACGGTAGGTGATCTTCAGGTTTTTGATCTCGTCAATATTACTACGCTGACTTGGCAATGTTCTTACCATAATTTTATAATCATCTTCGCGTGTATTACGAAAGTCGGCAGCTTTCCAACCATAAATAGCGGTAAACAGGTTTTGATTGATTTGCTGAGAAGATACCCCCTCTCGGTTGGCACGTTCACGATCTACGTCAAACACAATTTCCGGCTTATCACTTTGTACGTCGGCAATCAGGTTTTCAATACCTGCAATGTTTTGTTTAGCCAGGTAGCTTTTAAGTCTGTTACCGGTAGCCACCAGTGTATCCAGGTTGTCACCTACAATTTCAATGCTAATGTCCTTTTGTACCGGCGGACCGCTATTTTCCTGCGTAACAGCTATTTTGGCCCCTGGAATTCCCTGTACCGCCGCGCGAATATTGGCCAATACTTTTTTTGTATCCTTACCGTTACGCTTACCAAACTCTACAAACGCTACAGTAACCTTACCTTTATTTTCATAATCGCCCTGATCTTCATCAGTAGGATCGGTAACGCCTTTTGTTACGTTTGAAATAACTGACGACACAATATCTTTGTCGGGTTCAACTACCTGGGCAACGCGCTTTTCTATCTGTTTAGTTACTTCATTGGTATAAGCCTGATCGGTACCGATAGGTAAAGTAATGTACACGTAAGCAAAGTTAGGATCGCCCGATGGGAAAAACTCTGGTGTTTTACCCCGTACGGCCATCAGAAAAATTGCAAAAATAAATAAGCCTATAGTACCCGCCAAAACGGTTATTGGCCGGCGTACGGCACGTTCAAGCCATTTGGCATACCAGTTTTGAAATTTAGGCCAGGCATTTTTCTGAAACCTATCGATTACACGCAACAGAAAGAAATGGTTAATCAGGTATAATACCATGATCAATACCATCAGGTTACCAAAGCCCACGTTAATCAAATAACCAATAACTGTAGCAATCGCCAAAAATATCATGGCGCGTTTTGTCGGTCTGTCAAACTTCGGGTTATCATGTTCACCATCATGGTGAGGCCTCATAAAATCAACCGCGAATACCGGATTAATGATATAAGCAACTACCAGCGATGCCAGTAAGGTAATGATCAATGTGATTGGCAGGAAGAACATGAAATGCCCGATTAAACTATTCCAGAAAGCCAAAGGCACAAACGGAGCCAAAGTGGTCATAGTACCTGAAAATACAGGCAGGAATACTTCACCCGCGGCTATTTTAGCTGCCTCCTTAATAGGTACCTTTCCGTTAGCAAAAATACGGTGCGTGTTTTCTATAACTACAATGGCATCATCCACCACAATACCAAGTGCCAGTAGAAACGAGAATAACACGATCATATTTAATGTGAAGCCAATTGCAGGCATCACAAGAAACGCGATAAAACACGACAATGGTACCGACAATGCTACGAAAATGGCATTGGTTGTGCCCATAAAGAACATCAGGATAACGGTAACCAGCAAGAAGCCAATAACGATGGTGTTAATCAAGTCGTTAAGCGTTGTACGCGTTTTATCTGATTGATCACCTGTAACAACAATATCCAGGCCTTTAGGGAATACTGTTCTCTGTTTTAGTTTAATCAGCTCATTGATTTTATCAGAAGCCTCAATCAGGTTTTCTCCGGCCCTCTTACTAACGTTGAGGGTAATTACATTTTTGAAGTTAGGATTATCATTGGTTTTCAATCTTGCATAACTTTCCTGTTCTAAAAATGAATCTTTAACCTCGGCAATATCCCTCAAATAAACAGCCTGCCCTTTTGGGTTACGGATCACCATGGCAGCTACCTCATCGGCATTTTTGAAATCCTGCTTAATGTCGATAGTCCTGCGAACGCCATCAGTTTTAGCGGTACCCGTTGACGATAAAATATTTTCGTAACCAATAGCCGTACTAATATCTGGCAAGCTGAGTTGTGCGGCAGCCATCTTGTTCATATCAACATTAACCTGAATTTCAGGTGTTAAAGCGCCAACTTCATCAACTTTTGAAATCTCCTTGTAACTTTCAATTTCATCTTTTAATATATCAGCATATTCCTTTAGCTTTTTCAGGTCATAATTACCAGATATATTGATATATAAAATAGGAAGATCCGCAACATTGATATCCGAAACAACGGGATCGGTATAATTATTATCATTTTGCGGGAGATCCTTCTTAGCTTGGTCAATCTTGTCCTTTACATCTATTTTTGCATCCTTGATATCAATATTGGCTTGAAACTCAGCTGTGATAATAGAAACGTTCTGAACCGAGTTTGAGGTTACTTTCTTTAATCCCTTTAAAGATTTCAGTTGCTTTTCAATCTGGCGTGTTACCAGGTTCTCAATATTTTGGGGAGACTGACCAGCAAAGGTTGTAGTTATAAACACCTTTGATTGTGCTATGTCCGGAAAGTTTTCCTTAGGCAAGCGATTATAACTTATCAGGCCAAGCGCTGTGATCAGGAACATGAGCACATAAATGGCTGTCTTGTTATCAATGGCCCAGCTTGAAGGGCCAAATTCTTTTTTTACATCTTTCATAATGAACAGATCAATTGATTAATAACTAATTGGCCGACTGAACAACTTTGATCTTATCGCCATCCTCAATTTCAGTTGCACCTTCAACAACCAGCTGGTCGCCGGCTTTTAAGCCTGATAATATCTCTGTTTGGCCACCATAGGTAACACCCGATTTTACATTCACCTGTTTGGCAATACCATTTTGATTAACAAAAACATGGTCGCCATTCTCTGATTTCTGTATAGCTTTAACCGGTACTGCTATGGTATTTGTTTTTGAATAATCAGCAATTTTTAAAATTGCAGTCATATTAGGGCGAAGTGTACTGCGCTGAGGTAATCTGACTTCCACACCAAAACTGCGCGATGTTGGGTCGATAGCTTTAGCAGCAAAAGTGACCTTGGTAACCAACGAGTCCTTAGCATCCGGAATTAATATTTTGACATCGTTACCGGTATTTACGCTACTTGCATATGATTCGGGGACGTCGGCCTTAACTTTTAAAACATCGGCATTCACAATACGGATCCCTGTTTGCCCCGGCGTGGCACCCTGTCCCAGTTTCAGGTCCATTTGATCTACGGTACCAGAAATTGGCGATATGATGCGGTATAAACCCGATTGCCTTTTTAAGGAAGCCAAAGCTTTCTGATTACTTTGCAATGCGGTTTGAGCTTGCAGATATTGTACTTCGGTACCAATTTTCTGATCCCAAAGGTTTTTTTGACGATCAAACAACTGTTGGCTTAAGCTAACCTGCGCTTCGGCTTGTGCTATATTTTGTTGCATAACACTATTATCCAGCTGTGCTAACACCTGGCCTTTAGTTACATGCTGGCCTGGTTTTACGTAAATAGCAGTAATAACGGCAGATGCCTGCGGATAAGCAGTAACGTTATCTTGCGCATCTATTTTACCCTGGATCTGTACATAGTTAGTAAAACTGCCGTTTTTCACTTCTGTAACACTTACATCAGTTGTTTTAGCCGAATCGGTAGTACCCATTTCAGCCTGCAGCTTCGCTATTTTTGAATTGATATCCGATTGTTGCTTTTGCAGATCGGCCAGTTCGGCCTTTTTATCTTTGGGCTTACTTGAGCATGCAGCCAGTAAAACCAGGAAAGGTATGTATATGAATTTTTTCATTTTCATTGTTATATAGTGAGTTTAGTGTTGTTATTTAATTCGTCCGTAAGCTTTGTCAAGGTCAACTTTACTAACCAGGGCATCATAAAGGCCCTGGATATATTTATTGTCAGCATCTTCAAGGCTGGTTTGGGCCTGTGTAACCTCAATGCTTGAGCCTACCCCCTGCTGATATTTTACTTTTGATACACGCAGTACTTCCTGTGCAAGCTCCTGGTTACGTTTTTGATTATTAAGTGATTGTAAGCCATTAATGTATGACACAGTTGCCACCTTTGCATCAAGGTTTATCGTATTTTTAAGGTTTACGAGGTCGTTTGTTGATTTTTGCACCTCAATTTTTGCCTGTCTTACCTGGTTTAGTCTTTGCCCGCCACTGAAAATAGGAACGTTGAGCGTTAAACCGATATAACTTGAAGGAAAAACCTGGCTGTAAAGCTTACTAA
This sequence comes from Mucilaginibacter sp. Mucisp73, assembly GCF_059491465.1. Lineage (NCBI taxonomy): Bacteria > Pseudomonadati > Bacteroidota > Sphingobacteriia > Sphingobacteriales > Sphingobacteriaceae > Mucilaginibacter > Mucilaginibacter sp. Mucisp73. The sequence continues at coordinate 3,153,684 of NZ_CP168507.1, forward strand.
AATTATTATTCTGATATGATGCCGCATAGCTGCCATTCGCGCTTAATGTTGGCAAATAAGTTGTTTTTTTGTTTTGCAGATCAAGCTCATTTAGCTTTTTCTGAGTTTCCTGCAAGGAGTACTCTATACGATTATGGTAAAAGCCTGTATCTACCGACATTTCTGCAACGTTATTATCAAGACTAACGTCGCTTAGCTTATCTTTCAACACAAGGTTTTCATCAACAGGCATTCCCATCTGAAACTTCAGCATTTGATAGTTCAAAGCCAATGAACGTACAACGTTTTCGCGGTTAGTTATTAAATTATTGTATTGCACAGTAATGCGGTCTACATCAATTTTTTCAACAAAGCCTTGCTTATTTTGTGCTACGGTTTGGTCAACCTGCTGTTTTAACTGGGTTATATTAGCATCGTATAGTTTAATTTGTTCGTCGCTAACCAAAACCTGATAATATGCTTTGGTGACAGCAACGTTGGCTTCAATTTTTGAGCGGGTATAATTACGCTGTGAAAGCTCACGATATGTTCTTGAAGCCTTTAAACCAACAAGATAACTCCCGTTAAAAAGGATCTGGTTTAAACTAACACCAAGGTTTGATTGGTACTTTACGCCAAATTTAACCGGCACAAAGGTACCAGGGGCTCCAAAAAACTCACCCGGTAATAACGTGGTTGGTATTTTAAGATAATCCTGGAATGAGGCTGAGCCGCTGATTTGTGGTAAGCCAATGCCGGTTGTTTCTTTAACCTTATACTCCGCACTTTTGATATCAAGACCCGAGTTCACAACTGCGCTTTGGTGCTCGTAAGCATAATTGACACAATCCTGAACTGTAAAGTTATAGGTTTGTCCATTTGACGTTGCCTCCTGCGCGTAGCTTTTAAAGGCTACGGCACAAAATACAGTTGCCGTAAAAAATAGATATTTCATTATATATATTGTGGTTGAGTGATTTACTTAAACTGATACAAATTTCTTTTAGCTATTGACAACCTTGTGTCAGCAGCCGGTTATTCATTATTAATATTTTTATATTCGTTAAGCAGCTTGTAACCGTCAAGCGTACAAATGCCATAGTTAAAATGATCTAAAAACTGAACTTGTACCTTCCAGGGGCTAAATTCAGTTACCGGGAATATTGAAGTGTTAAAACCCAACTCCACCTGGTTAACCCGCATCCGTGCCATTATCTTTACGTCAATATCCTTACGAATGTAACCCTGACCCATGCCTTTAGTTAAAAGTTCTTCCATTTTTTGGATCAGTACCCCGGCCTTGAATCTTTGAAAGTCTTCCCAGGCTTCAGCATGATATTTTTGCAAATCATGAATAACAATCGGGTTGATCCTTGAAAATATCTCTTCTGAGCATTTGGTCATGTTGATCATCTCCTCAATCACATTAGCTGATTTACTGATAATCTCATTCATTTGATCCTCATCTTCCTTCAATTTCTTTTTTGTAAGGGCAACAACTAATTCGTTTTTGTCCTTGAAAAATTGATAGATCGTTTTTTTTGACATGCCAAGGTGCCTGGCTATATCATCCATCGTGATACTTTTAATCCCCGCCGTTAAAAACAGGTCTTCAGCGCCTTTTATAATTCTTTCTGTTTGACTCATTGACTTTCCGGGTCAAAACTAAGGAAACATTTTTTGAATAAAAAGTTTCCATTCATTTTTACTTTTTCATTACAGATACTTGTTTATTTTTAAAATCCATTTAATTTATGCTTTTTATCCTGTGGTTTAATTGTGAAGCTTTTAATCTGCCGCTGGCACCCCAAAAATGATTACCTTTGCAAAAAATTATACCACTCTTTTAATATGACGCTTACTCCACTTTCAGCGATCTCGCCTATTGATGGCCGTTATAGAAACACCACCGCCGAACTTGCCGGATACTTTTCAGAATATGCCCTTATCAAGTACCGTGTATTTGTTGAGATAGAATATTTCATAGCACTTGCCGAATATCCACTACCTCAGTTACAATCATTTGATAAAAATCTATCAGAAAAGTTACGCGATATTTACAGGAATTTTTCGGAAGATGACGCTGAGAGTATCAAAGTGATTGAAAAAACGACAAATCATGATGTTAAAGCGGTTGAATATTTCATTAAAAAAGAGTTTGATAAATTAGGTTTGGAGCCTTACAAAGAGTTTATTCACTTTGGCCTTACTTCTCAGGATATCAACAACACTGCTATTCCATATACCTTTAAGCTTGCTCTGAATAACAGCTACTACCCTGCCATTAATAACCTGATTGGTATCCTGAAAGCATTTGCTGCCGAGTGGGAAAATGTTCCGTTATTGGCACATACGCATGGCCAGCCTGCTTCGCCAACCCGTTTAGGCAAAGAGATCCTGGTTTTTGTTGAGCGTTTGGAAAACCAGCTTGAGCTGCTAAAACCTATTCCAAATTCGGCCAAATTTGGCGGCGCTACCGGTAACTTTAATGCGCATAATATTGCTTACCCGGCTATCGACTGGAAGGCATTTGGTAATAACTTCGTGAACAATATTTTAGGATTAAAGCGTTCACAGTTTACCACCCAAATTGAGCACTATGATAACTTTGCTGCTCAATGCGATGCGTTGAAACGCGTTAACAATATCCTGATTGATCTCGACCGTGATATGTGGACCTACATATCCATGAATTACTTTAAACAAAAGATCAAAGCGGGCGAAGTTGGTTCATCGGCCATGCCGCATAAGGTTAACCCTATCGATTTTGAAAATTCGGAAGGTAACCTGGGCATCGCTAATGCTTTGTTTGAGCACCTTGCGGCCAAATTGCCAATTTCAAGGCTACAGCGCGATTTAACCGACTCAACCGTGTTGAGGAATATCGGTGTACCATTTGCGCATACACTGATCGCCATTAAATCAACCGTAAGAGGATTAAACAAGCTGCTATTGAATACCGATGCCATTAATGCCGACCTGGAAGCTAACTGGCCGGTTGTTGCTGAAGCCATCCAAACCATATTAAGGCGTGAGGGCTACCCTAATCCATATGAAGCCCTGAAAGATCTTACCCGCACCAATCAGCAGATCAACGCCAACACAATAGCCGAGTTTGTTGATACGTTAGATATAAGTGATGCTATCAAGGAGGAAATTAAAAAGATAACACCATTGAACTATACGGGAATTTGAGTTGGATGCTCAAATTTCAAATGTGCAGATGTACAAATTTTATTATGATTTTTTGATGCTTTAATTATACATCAATTTGCACATCTGAAATCTGCACATCTGAAATCGAAAATCATCCGCATGTCATAACAAAGTTTAGGGTAGTTTTTAATAAAAAAGGTAGTTAAATTTGTTAATTAGATTGAATAAAAACACGAAACGATGAATATCAACGTATATACCGAATTAACGCCTAACCCGGCAACTATGAAATTCATAGTTAATAAACTGCTTATTAATGGCAGTGTTGACTTTCCTACTAAGGAAAGTGCCGAACATTCACCTTTTGCAAAGGAACTGTATAAGTTCTCATTTGTAAACGGCGTTTTCTTTGCCAGCAATTTTGTTACCATTACCAAAACTGAAGGCAGCGAATGGGCAGATGTTGAACCGATAATGAAAGAGTTTGTTAAAGGTGCAATCGAGTCAGAATTAAAGATCCAGTTAGAGGAAGAAGCCGAAGCCGGAAACTTTGAAGGCACTGAAACCGAGGTTAAAATTCAGCAGATCCTGCATGATTACGTTCGCCCGGCTGTTGAGCAGGATGGCGGCGCTATCTCTTACCGCTCATTTAACGAGGGTGTTGTAACTGTTGAACTTCGCGGTTCGTGCAGCGGCTGCCCATCATCAACCGTAACCCTTAAAGCCGGTATCGAAAACTTGCTTAAACGAATGGTGCCTGAAGTTACCGAGGTGGTTTCTGAAGCGTTATAATGATATTGATTTTGGGGTTCGAGCCCCATTGCTTACCCGAAAGCCTTTCATGAAAATGAGAGGCTTTTTGCTTTTTTACCCCTAATCCTGTTTATAATTAAATGAGGTTATCTGTCTATAAGTTTTTATTTTAGCTACCCAATCTTTAAACGTTATCACAATGCCTAATTTGATTGATATTCCCAACTGCCACATTTTAATTTCAGTCGATAATGCTTGGTTTACTCTAACTTTCTAAATTATGAAAGTTAATGAATTACTAAATTGTAAGAATTGCGGTGCAATATTAACTGCAAGCGCAAATCAAACAATTCAATGCGCATACTGCGGAACAACTTACCATCAAAAACCGCAGACAAATAATACGTTATCATCTACAGAAATCGTAATAGAATATGCAGAAAATCAATTGGAAGGCATGGAAAATGGTGATGCCAATGAAACACTCCAGTCAGATGATTTTCCTACCGATAAGCAAAATACAAATCTTGGATGTAGTATCGCTCTGATAGCTTCGGTCGCCATCATGGTGGTAATATTCATAGCTAAAATGATTGGATCGGAGCAGAAGACTACTTATAGTGGTAGCATGGTTATTGACACCTCAATATTAAACACTCCAACTCAATCTGTTGAATTGTCAGAAACAGCGCAAGCGAGTCTCAAAAAATTAGCCGCAATCAATGTGGATAAGAAACTCTTTAAAAAGTTAATTAAAGATTCAAGCAATATCACAAGAGAGTCTGCGGTTCAGGCAACGTATTTCAGAGATAAAAATTCAATAGTCGGTAAGCCAGTCACCGGTTTATACGCCTATATAAATTGTTATGACATAACAGGCTGCAACATTTATTTTGGTTGTCAACATATAAATAAAAAACCTTTAGGATTACAGAGTTTGACATTTGTTATAAATGGTAAACGTCTCCTGTACAAACCCGATTTTGCGACAGACTCTTTACAGCATTGGATAAACGAATACAGCGAGGAGACGATTTACGACGACAAAATCTCAATATTATTAAAACTTGTAACAGCAGATAAGGTCATTGTTCGTTTTAACGATAACAAAGGCCACGCTCAAATAATATTACCAAAAGATCAGCAACATGCGCTTAAGAGGCAATTGCAACTTTATAAAGGATTGCTTTTGGGATATGCTAAGGAATAAAGGTGTAAAAGTATTACCTGAAATACTTCTGTATCGCCCCCAACATCTCCCCCGTGATCTTCCCATTGGTAGCTAACAGTTCCCGGGTATCCAATACCTCAGAGCCGCCTTTAAAGTTCACCACTTCGCCTCCTGCTTGTTTTACAATCACAATACCGGCGGCCACATCCCAGGCGTTAAGGTTATACTCATAAAAAGCATCAAAACGGCCACAGGCGGTATAAGCCAGGTCTACTGCTGCAGAACCTAAACGGCGTAAGCCATGGCTGCTGCGCATCAGTTCCGTAAACAATTCGATATAGGCGGCCTGCTTGGTAAAATCGTAATATGGGAACCCGGTTGCCAATAAGCTGGTGCCTATTGTTTCGTTTTTACTTACACTGATTTCTTTGCCATTCAGATATGCGGGCGCATCTTTCCAGGCGTAAAAGCATTCATCAAGGTTTATTTCATATATAACACCGGCTATCAGTTCATCATATTCTTTCAAAGCAATACTTACCGAAAACGCGGGTACTCCATGAATGAAATTGGTAGTACCATCCAGAGGGTCAATGATCCAGTTGTAACGCTCGCCTATTTTGGTTGTTGTCTTTTCTTCGGTAATGAAACCGGCCTCAGGCAAAATTTTGCTCAGGCCTTTTACAATGGTTTCTTCGGCGGTTTTATCAACATATGATACCATATCGTTGAGGCCTTTATATTCTATTTTATCAGGATCAAATGCTTTACGTTCCTGCCTGATGAAATCACCTGCCTGTTTTGAAACTTCAATTACCTGGTTTATGATGTTCGCTGTTTGCATGGTTATGTTTTAATGATAAGCTAAATGAAAAAACTTTATGGATAAAAAAGCTGGCGAAGAACAAGCTTAATGCAGCCGAGATCCGTGCTACTGTAGGGTTAAAGCTGCAAGTTTGGATCAATATTTTTACAACTGATAAGTTGGCGAAGAAACCGATTATAGCCACCGTTACAAAGCGAAAAAACTGCTTGCGCGGCGCGGATTTAGATTCATTGAACACCATGTAACGGGTAATTAAAAAATTAACTACCACGCCCATAAAAAACGATAATGCCAATGATACGGTATAGTTACGAACGGTAAGCCCGAATATCCGGTAAGTGTGCTGTATTAGCAGGTTGTGGTAAAAAAGATAAAACGCCGAAACATCCACCAAAAAGCCGGCACCGGCCGAAACTACAAATCTGAATACCTGGTTATGGATTAAACTGCCTTTTGATTTGTTATCAGCCATTTGTTGTGCCCAGCGCTTTCTTTTCTTTGTTTAATCCGGTTACAATAAGTGTAATACCACCTAAAACCATGATCACAGAGATCATTTCGGCCTGGGTAAATGAAACACCCGCAACAACATACTTTGTATTAACCCTGATGAGCTCAATAAAGAAACGCTCAACGCCTGCTAATATCATGTATATACCAAACAAAACGCCCGGAGCTTTAAAAATGTGCCTTATTTTCCACAATACAAAGAACAGTAATAAACAAATTACAGATTCATAAAATGAAGTTGGATAAACCGGATATTGAAGTTCATGGCAAAATTTACCCACGCAATCCATCATCTGCACACCTTCGTCGTTCACGTTGTGCGGAAATTTAAAGCTCCACATCCAATCAGGTGCCCAGCTTAACCAATGAGGCTTTGGCGCCAGGTTAACTATACCCCAATCACCATCGCCGCTCATCTGGCATCCGATACGGCCTAAAGCATAAGCCAGCATCATGCCCGGGCCACCGATATCAAGCATATCCAGCGGTTTAATGCCGTGTTTGTTAGCAATATAGAGTACTGCCGCGCCACCGCAGATCAGACCGCCATAAAAGGTTAAACCACTAAAGCCTATCAGCATGCCAACCGGGTCTTTCATAAAGTCGCCCCAGTTTTCCAACGCATTAAACAGCTTGGCACCCGCAAAGCCGAACACGGCTGCCCATAACAATATACTACCCATCAATTCATTGGGATGTACATCTACATCTTTGGTCACCGGTTTATCAAGCTTTTGTTTTTGAGCTTCATGCCATGCCCAGTACGCGAACGCTGCAGCTCCAAGGATCCCACCTATCCAGTTGCCTCGCAGGGATAACAAAAACTCCTGCGGGTTATCTATAAGAGCCTGGTAATTAAGGATACAGTCAACAATTTTATAGCCTAATATGAAGCCAAAAATACCATTTCCCGCAAGCTCGGCATTTGAAGCCGGCAACCCGATAGTAACACGTTTTTTAAAAGTATGGATTACGCCTAACGCTTCTTTACGTTTAAACTCCTGGCCAAATGCCCAATAAGCGCCAACAAAAGCTATCGCCACAAAAAAGCCGAAGGTTTGTATAGGCAAAGGAAGATTAAAACCAAAAAGGTATTTCAGTAACGATGTAAGCGTTGGAAACATAGGTTATATTTTAAGGCGAATATAGAATTTAATGCACTAATATTTCTTCGCCTTCTGTTATTTCAACATCACCATCAGGTGAAATATTTGTTAGGTGCACCGTTTTCAATTCGTTAACCAGTACAGGATCATACTTGGTACGTACCTTTACATAGTTACGGGTAAAGCCGTGCATGAAGCCATCTTTGATATCACCCTCAAACAAAACTTCCTGGTTTTTACCGAGTTGGCTTTCATAAAAAGCACGGCGTTTTTTATCCGACAGGATATGCAACATTTTACTCCGCTCGCCCCTTGCCGAGCCGGGTACCGCGCCCGTCATCTGAGCGGCCAAAGTATTTTCCCTTTCCGAATAAGTAAATACGTGCAGGTACGATATATTAAGTTCGTTGAGGAAGTTATAGGTATCGATAAAATCCTCCCTTGTTTCGCCGGGGAAACCAACAATAACATCCACGCCAATGCAGCAATCGGGCATCAGCTCTTTTATCCTGGCAACACGGTTAACATACAAATCGCGTTTGTAACGGCGGCGCATCAAGCCCAGGATCTTATCCGAACCCGATTGCAGCGGGATATGAAAATGCGGTACGAAACGTTTTGAAGCAGCTACAAAAGCGATGATCTCGTCGGTAAGCAGGTTAGGTTCTATGGATGAGATCCTGAAACGGTCGATCCCTTCTACCTCATCAAGGGCCTTAACCAAATCAAAAAACTTGTCTTCGCGTTTACCGTTCCGGATCCCGAAATCGCCAAGGTTTACGCCGGTAAGCACAATTTCTTTTACGCCCGACTCAGCAATTTGTTTTGCCTGAGCAACAACGTTTTCAATAGTATCGCTCCTGCTTGTGCCGCGGGCCAAAGGGATGGTACAAAAGGTGCAAGAGTAATCGCAACCGTCCTGCACTTTCAGGAAAGTACGGGTACGGTCGCCAAAAGAATATGCGGGAACAAACTCATTAGCTTCAGAAACCGGCTGATTAAGCACCAGCGCCTTTGGCCTTTTGGTTAAGTCGGTAATATGGTCAACTATCTGAAATTTTTCGGCAGCGCCAAGCACCATGTCAACACCCGGAATTTCGGCAATTTCCTGTGGTTTTAGCTGCGCGTAACAACCTACTATAGTTACATAGGCGTTAGGCGAAATCTTAAGGGCCTCTTTAACGATCTTCTTACACTTTTTATCGGCATTGTCAGTTACCGAGCAGGTATTGATCACAAAAACATCCGGTGTTTCGGTAAAATTTACCGTATCATAACCGGCCTGGTTAAACAGCCGACCAATGGATGAGGTTTCTGAATAATTCAGCTTGCAGCCTAAAGTGTAAAAAGCGACTTTCTTGTTCATTTCAAACGGCAAAGATACAGTTTTTTATAAAATGTTGGTCCGGGGCATTTTTCACAGCACGGTAAAAGTAATTCAAAAAATATGGGTGTCTCAAAATCGCCATTCTCCAAAAAAAATATTTCCTGCTTTCGGGCATTTTTTAAAATGTTCCATTTTTTGAGAGTGAAACGCAAAACATGATTTTTATGAAACACATTGATAATCAAAGCTTTAATATTTCGCCCGAAACATCGATAAATATTTGATTATCAACCACTAAAACTTTATGGAGTATAAATTCATCACTTAAGGACGTACATCTATTTTCGGCTTTTTTTGGCTTTTTTTTGAGTTTTTTTGAACCTGCAGGGCCTATTGCCAATACCCGCTGACAAAACAGTGCCACCATCGTTGCTTTAGTTTTTCTATAAACAAGAGCCTCTTTATAGGCCTGGTATTTTCATAATCCTGGTAATTTGCCTATTTTCAGTGCGGATAAATGTAAACCCTAAACCGCCCATATCATGATCATATACGGCATCAAAGCGAAACTATTAAAAGCTGAAATAACAAGCGACACCTGCCCTAACTGCAATACTGCCAACAGTATCCAGATGAATGTATTTCAACGCTGGGCGCATATTTTCTGGATCCCGTTTTTCCCGATAGGTAAAACAGGCGTATCCCAATGCCTCCATTGCAGGCAGGTTTTGAAGCTTAAGGAAATGCCCGCCTCGCTCAAATTAAGCTATGATAATATAAAGTCTCAAACTACAATACCTGTGTGGACATTTGCAGGCTGTTTCCTGCTCGTTATCGGTTCGATATTTTTTTATATCAGCGAAAAGCAGAAAGCAAAAAAAGTAAACCAATGGGTTTTATCGCCACAAAAGAACGATGTATTTCATGTCAAACTTAAAAACGATCACTATACCCTTTACAGGGTAAATAAGGTTTCCGGCGATTCTGTTTACCTGGCCTTAAACAAATATGAATCGGACCGTGAAGAGGGCCTTGATGATATCGCGGCAAAGGGTGATACCGCCTATGATAACGCCCAGCAAGGTATTGCCAAACCATTTCTTGTAGAGATGGCCAAAGAAGGATCTATCCTGGATATTGAACGCAAATAAGCTATGAATACCACACCCCGCTCCTATTGGTTTGCCAAGTTCCTTGAATGCCTGTATCTGCTCGTAGCTATCTACGATTGCTTAATGATGATGTGGGGCACATTACTTTACAAGCTGTTTAGTTCTTCTGGTGAGTTATCCTTCGCAGTTATTTTTACCTGGATTATCATCGGGATGTGTATCTTTTCGATGATGTATTCCATTTATTGGCATCAAAAAAGCAACAAGGAAGGTTTTAATTCGGGGATAAGGCACGCATTTATGCGTGGCGTTATGCGGTACTTTCTTGCCTTTCAAGTGTCGGCTTATGGCTTTGCCAAGATCCTGAAAACTCAATTTGCACACGTTTATATGAGGGATAATACTCCTGTAGGTAAGTTAAGCGGCTTTGACCTCACATGGAATTATTTTGGACATTCATATACTTTCGCGGTTATCCTGGGTTTGCTTCAGATTGGCGGCAGCGTTATGCTTTTATTCAGGCGTACTACCTTACTGGGCACCTGCATGTTACTGCCCATAATGTTAAACATTGTACTGATCAATGCATTTTATGATATAGCCGCAGGGGCATTTATGAACTCAATCATTATAACTACCGGATTGTTATACCTTTTACTACTACGATGGCCGGATATTAAACCTGTTTTATTTAAAGACGTAGCAATACCGCCCTTAAGGCTAAGTTTTGCAAAACCAGTTTTAAAACTTTTAGTAATCGGTCTTGCGTTTTATAGTATTTACCGTTATGTAGCAGCCGTCCCCCCATCGGCCTTTGCAGGAAAATGGAAAATAGATGAGCTTATCAGGAACGGCAAACCCGTGGGTAAAAACGAATGGATGAATGGTGCGCAAAACTGGTGCTACGTTTATATAGAAGACGGCGGCCGGATTGCATTTTGTGCCAACCCTTATGTTTTTGAGGCTAACCGCGCATGGTTTGGTCAATACATATATCTGACAGGCAAAAAAACGTTCGACATTGTTTTTGACGGAGGTACAAAACGAGATACAACAAAGGTAAAGATCAGCAACTACAACGGTAAGCAAATGCAATGGGATACCAAAGTATATGATGATACCTTGAAGTTGAAACTGATTAAAGAATGACAGAAATTACACATTCCCCCAGCCCAAAGCCAAAACATCAGCAATGTGCATGGTTTGGATAGGCAGGTTATTTTTGTCGATATACCCCTGCATGTGCATTAAACATGAGGCATCAGTAGATATGATGTATTCCGCACCGGCATCAAGGGCGTTATTTACTTTTTGCTGCGCCATGGCGGTTGAAATGCCATCAAACTTAACGGCAAAGGTACCGCCGAAACCGCAGCAGGTTTCACCGTCTTTCAGGTCAAGCAGTTCGAGGCCAAGTACTTTGGAGAGCAACTGGCGCGGCTCATCCTTTATTTTGCATTCGCGCAGACCGGCACAGCTATCGTGATACACAGCCTTGCCATCAAGCTCGGCACCGAAATAGTCGAACTCCAGGATATTTACTAAAAAATCGGATAGTTCATAGATATTTCCCTGTATCGCCCTGCATTTATTGTGAACAGCTGTATTGGTAAACAGATCGTTATAGTAATTCTTTACCATTCCGGCACAAGATGCTGAAGGTGAAACAATAACGCTGTCTTCCGAAAAATCGCTTAGAAATTTACTGCCAACCTCTTTGGCATCGTCCCAAAAACCGGCATTAAAGGCCGGCTGACCGCAGCAGGTTTGCGCAGGGTTATAACTAACCTTGCAGCCTGCTTTCTCCAACACTTTTACAGTATTAAAAGCAGTTGCCGGAAACAACTGATCTATAAAACACGGTACAAACAACTCAACCTTCATCGGCACAAATTAGTTAACGGGCGCTAAAATCCAAATTTTTATTGACGTTTCGTTCGGCCTTCAATAAAGAAAACAATAAAATTAGGCCGATAATGAAAAATACGCCCAATACTAAAACAGAATTGCGGGGGCTGCCGGTTATTTCTTCAAAAAAGCCAAAGCTAAATACCCCGCCTACTATGGCCAGCTTTTCGGTAACATCATAAAAACTGAAGAAAGATGCCGTATCGGGGATATTTTCGGGCAGATATTTTGAATAGGTTGAGCGCGACATGGACTGGATCCCTCCCATCACCAAACCAACCACCACTGCTATGATGTAAAACTGTGTTTGCGTATAGGTAAAGTAAGCAGCTATACAAACCGCGATCCACAGGATCACTACACTAATTAAAATCCTTACGTTACCATATTTACCCGACAGGCGCGACATCAGCGTAGCACCCAAAATAGCAACCAATTGAATAATTAAAATGATAGTGATCAACTGCGGAGTTTCCATTTTAAGCTCTTTTGCAGCAAAACCGGTTGCCACCAGCATAATGGTTTGCACACCCATCGAATAGAAAAAGAACGACGGTAAAAACCTTTTTAACAACGGCATTTCCTTAACCTTTCTCCAAACGTGCCCTAATTCAATAAAACCGCCTTTTATAATATGATGGTTGTGGCTTTGCGCATTTGGGCTGCCCTTAGGCAATACGCTGAACGGGATCATAGCAAAACCTATCCACCATAAGCCTACCAGCAAAAACGACAATCGGGGCGCGGAGGTTTTGTCAACAATACCAAACCACTCCCCTTTCAGCACAAACAAAAAGCAAATAAGCTGAAGCAGTACACTGCCGATGTAGCCATAGGTGAAACCTTTGGCACTCACATTATCCTGCATATCAACAGTGGCGATTTCGGGCAGGTATGAATTGTAAAACACAAAGCCACCACTATAACCTATAGCCGCCAGCGCAAAGCAAATGATACCTAACTCCAGATGGTCTTTATCAAAGTTGAAGAGCGCACAACAGGCGGCCGAACCAAGCAGGGTAAAAAACATCATGAAGATCTTTTTATTGCCTTTATAGTCGGCGATGGATGATAATATAGGCAGCAGCAAAACCATTACCAGGTAAGCGGCCGATAAAGCATAATCTGAAAGAGCAGTATTTACAAAGCTTTTTCCAAAAAAGTTGACCCTATCGCCGTTGGCATGGTTAGTTGTTATAGCTACATAGTATGCCGGAAAAATGGTTGAAGTGATGACAAGGTTATACGCTGAGTTGGCCCAATCAAAGAAAGCCCAGGCGCGGATGGTTTTTTTGTTGTTTTTATTTTCCATTTGCTCACTAAATGTATGCAAATTTTAGAAACTGCAAAAAAGTCCAACAATAGTACTTATCAATGCCCGCGCGGTGCATAAACAATAATACAAGCGCCTACCAATGCAATCAAAGCACCAATAATATCATAACGGTCGGGCTTAAAGCCATCAGCTTTCCAGGCCCATAACAAGGCCATTACAATAAAAATACCCATATAAGCTGCATACACCCTGCCGAAATTGGCGGTTTGCCAGGTTGCTACGATGCCGTAAAGCGCCAGGATAACTCCGCCCGCTGTTCCGAAATCACCTTTAACCACATGCGGATTGAAAAACAATAAATGAAAAATTTTGACACTAATTTTTACGTATTAATCGAATTACACGAATTGAATCAATTTAAGATTCGTATAATTCGATTAATTGTGGAGCGCTTGCAAAGCATTTGTGTAAAAATTTTTCGGTATGAGATTAGTAAAACCGATCGAATTATTTTAAACGCGATTTCCATATTAAAAAAGGCCTCCCTGACGGGAAGCCTTCCAATATCGTTATAAAGCGTTATTTAACTCCTGTCATAAAACGCAGGCGGTTCAATACCTAAATTGCGAAGGTAAACATAGCCCTGGCCGCGGTGATGGATCTCGTTATCAATAACGTACTGTAAAATATAATTGACTAATCCTTCGTATTGGCCAAATGCCAGTACTGTTTCCTGGAAACGCTCGGGCGTAATCTGGGGCCAATAGGTTTTGATTTCCTCAGTGGCCTCATCCCAAAGTTGCAGCAGTTCCGCCTTTGTAGTCGCTGCTATTTTACCTGTATGATGATCCAGACCCGCAATTGGTGTCCAGTTATCTGTTACAACGCCTCTTACACAAGGCCCCCCCATACTAATAAACTCTTTAACCATATCGGCAAAGGGGCGCATACCACCTATCGAATAATTAAATAAGGCATCCTCCGGAAAAGCGTCTATAACCCTGCGGGTTACCCGGCGCTGGCCAAGCCAGCTTTGTAAAAGTTGATCGGGTGTATAAACAGATGCTGCTGCAGTTTCTGTTGATTGTTGATTTGTGTTAGTTTCCATTGCTTTGATGTTTTGTTTTTGATTACAATACAAAGTAACCAAACCATGGTGACAGCCCTATGTCAGCAGGAAAAAAGAAAAACTAACTAATTTGTATTTTGGATAAACTCCACCACCTGTTGCTGCTCATAATTCGATAAAGTGCCTTCCGAATAATGCCACTTAGAAGTAACATCACCCTCAAAGCGGATCTGTCCTAAATAATCCGGATTTTTGTTATCATCCAGCAGCGGCTTGCTTTCACCAATTTCGGGAGCTATCTCCTGAATTTCAAAAAGCGTAGCTTCCCCATCGGCCCCACCTTTATAAAGTTTGTACAAGCCGGTGGCATTTAACTCATGATTTGTTGATTGATGCAGTACCGGCTCAATAATGATATTTCTTTGCGTGCCGTTATCGCCGGTAACGTTGTGGTTAACTGTGTGGATCATGGCTTATGTTTTTATTTATTGATAGTACAAGCCTGCCGCCAAATTGTTTAAGCCTCCACTTCAACCCGCTGTTTGCGAAGTTTATTTTCTTTAAACATCAGCACGATGAGCATAATAAGGCCCAACACAAAAAAACCATCAAGGGCAAGTGTCGAGTCGCGCATCTCATTAGTCACAGCTTCCACAAAGCCAAAACAAAACAGGCCTACCACAATCGACAGCTTTTCGGTGACGTCATAAAAGCTAAAATACGAAGCTGTATCCGGGATGTTTTCGGGCAAATATTTGGAGTAGGTTGAACGCGACAAGGATTGTACCCCTCCCATTACAATACCAATGATCACCGCGGCAACATAAAACTGGGTAGAATTGGTGATAAAGTAAGCATACAAACAAATGGCCGACCAGATTGCCACCAAACCTACCAGCGTACGCACATTCCCGAATTTCTCCGATGATTTGGAGGCGATCAATGCCCCCGGCACAGCAACCACCTGGATGATGAGCACAATAGAGATCAGGGCAGCATCGGGCATGTGCAATTCTTTGGCAGCAAAGTTAGCCGCAGCCAGCATAATGGTTTGTACACCAACCGAGTAAAGGAAAAACGACACCAGGAAGCGTTTGAGCAGCGGCATTTTGCGCACTTTGCCAAAAACCTTCGCCAGTTCTTTAAAGCCGCCGGTAAGCACGTTATAACTATGCTTGCCCGCATTGGGCTGCCCTTTCGGCAACATGCGGAACGGGATAATGGAAAAACCTATCCACCATACAAAAACCATTAGGAATGAGATCCGCGCAGGCAGCCAGTCGTCGGTAATGCCAAACCAATTGGGCTGAAGCACTACGATAAAGCATAATACCTGCACTACAATACTGCCTACATAACCATAAATAAACCCTTTGGCGCTTACAGCGTCCTGCTTATCGGGCGTGGCTATTTGAGGGAGATAAGAATTATAAAACACAAAACCACCGCAATAACCTATAGAAGCAAGACCAAAGCAAAGCATCGGAATTTCCAATCCACCGCCGGGCTTAAAGAAAAACAAGCCTGCACAAGCCAAACTACCCAGCCAGGTAAACAATTGCAGATACGATTTTTTATTGCCCCGATAATCGGCTATAGAAGTAAGGATTGGTAAAATAGCTGCCACCACAAGATATGACAAACCCAATATATAATTTGATAAAACCGTATTAACATACCTGTGCCCCAAAAAGGTTACCATTTGGGTGTTTTTTGAATTGAACTTGGTAACCTCCACAAAGTATGCTGGGAATATGGTAGAGGTGACAACGATATTATATGACTGATTGGCCCAGTCAAACATGCACCAGGCCCAAATGGTTTTCTTATTATTTTTTGCTTCCATTGCGGGCTTAAAAGTAGGGAAATTTAGAGGAGATAAAGAACTCACTAAAATTCCAATATCCGAAGCAACTCCACAATCTTATTAATTATTTCAATGTAACATCTTTTTTACCAATTACGGAAGCAATTTTACATACTTTTATAACAAGCGCCTAAGCCCATGAAACTAAAACTTTTTTCGCGATTTCTTTTTATTGCTTTGTTTTGCCTTTTTAAAAATGCATGGGGGCAGCAAACCGTTAACCATGGCGATACCACAACAACCATTAATTTCCCCGGAGGTCTTCAATATAATTGGGTAAACAGCAACCCTGCAATAGGTTTAGCTGCCAGTGGTACAAGTACAGGTATTCCATCCTTTACGGCAGTAAACAATACCGAAATAAAACAAACCGCTACTATTAAAGTAACACCCGTTATACCAGGTTTCGCTTATGTAACAAACGCGGCCTCCGGTACTGTTAGCGTAATTAACACTATAACAAATAAAGCAGTTGCCACTATCCCAGGATTTAAGTGGCCAATTTTCGCATTGCCGACTAAGGGTGGCAGCAAAATATATGTTTCTGACCTGGAAGCCGTGAACATTAAAATCATTAACCCTGCAGCTAATACCATTACAGATAGCATTCCATTACCCATAACCCCGAGAGAATTAACATTAAGCCCTGACAGTTCAAGACTTTACATACTCCATTATACTTCAGGAGAATTAACAGGCAAAGTATCGGTTGTAAATACTGCCGATTATAGTATTATTAAGACCATCACTGTAGGAAAGGCTCCAAGAGCATTAGCTATTAGTCCTGATGGCGGCAAGCTTTATGTAGCCAATTCCTTTCCTCCGTCAGGCATAAGCAGCAGCCCGGATCCGGGTAGTATTTCTGTAATAAGTACAGCTACCAACGAAGTGATTAAGACCTTTGATGTAGCGGGTAGACCTCAGGATATCGCCATCAGCCCGGATGGTGGAACATTATATGTAACATCTGAAAATAAAGGTTTAACTTTTATTGATGCATCAACATATGTTGTTGGCCGTTTTATGTCGGCGCCCCAGGATCGTATCTTGTTATCTCATGATGGGAAAACATTATATTTAACTGATCAAAATAGTTCGGTTAAAGTTATAGATATTGCAAGCAGAGCTATTGTTGCTACAGTACCCGTTGCAGCATTACCGTATGGTTTATCAGAAAGCCCTGACGGTAAATGGATTTATGTGGCAAACACAGGGAGCAGTGGTTCTATATCGATCATTAATACTACAACCAATAATAGTGATCCGCAGGAGAATATACCGGTTGGTAACACGCCCGCATCTATTGGGAACGCGCATCCTGATTATCAAACCATAACGTATACCATTGCCGTTAACCCTATATCACCAACGGCACCCATAATTACCAATACAAGCGTTACAGGTACTAACTTAGCCTGCCTTGGAACCGCATCTATTAATCCTGATATACAACAGTTTGCAGTATCAGCATCAAACCTGGCAACAGCTCTCCGGGTAACTGCGCCCCCAAACTTTGAAGTATCACTATCAGCAAATAGCGGATTTGGCCAAAGCATAATTATTCCCCCTGTATCGGGTAAAATTGATAGTACGATAACCTATGTACGATTGGCCGCAACCGCGCCCGCCGGTTACAATAGCCAATCGGTTGTATTAAGTTCGGCAGGGGCCGTCACTGTATCGGTTCCTGTAACAGGAAAAGTAAGTACAATTACCGGTAGCCTTCCCGTAGTTAACCAGGTACCCGACCAAATAAAAGCGAATGGTGAGATTACTGATCCGGTTACCTTTACTGGTGGACAAACAGCATTTACATGGACAAATGATACGCCGGCCATAGGTTTATCAGCAAATGGCTTTGGCAATATCAATTCATTTAAAGCTGTGAACAAAAACTTTGGTAATGTTCCTTTAAAAGCAACAATTACAGTTACCCCTCAGGCACCGGGTGGATTTGCTTATTTACCAGCTAAAAATAAAGCAGCAGTTTATGTATTAAACACCTCAACAAATGCTATTGTTGATACCATTAATTTGGCGGGAACACCACAAGCCATAACAGTGTCCTATGACAGTAAAAAAGTATATGTAGCTAATTCTAAAAATATTTCTGTAATTGATGCTATTACTAATACAATATCATCTGTGCTGCCTGTTAAAGATGGAATATCCTTCAAAAAATTGATGCTTGCTCCATCTTCAAATAAATTATATGGAGTTAGCCAATCTGGTGGTTTTATTGAGTACGACCTTTCAACAAACAAGTACACGGTGTCGTCAGACCAACAACTTTTTGATGCCGACGTGAGCCCCGATGGCAAGACTTCTTACTATACAAGTTCCTATAGTACTGATAAGTTTGGGGGGTATATATGTTATATAACAACGGGCTCTCTGGCCATTGGTTCAAAACCAGGTTATTTTTCAGCCGCCCCAAATGAAAATTTCACATTAGTTAAAACAAGCAATGATGGCAACAGGGTGTATATGAACTCAACCGCCGGGCTATACGTGTTTGATGCTAATTTAACAAAGCTGGCATTAATACCATTTGCCGGTAGAAACAACAGCAGTATGGCAGTAACTCCTGATGGACATAAAGTTTATGTCGCAAATGGTGTTTTTAATTCAGTTTCTGTAATTGATGTTGTGAATAATGTGCAACTGAAAACCATACCAATAAATGGCTCCCCAACGTCGGTGGGAGTAAGTTCAGATGGTATATATGTTTATGTCATCTATAATGATGCGACCGGCGGTGGCGGGGGGATTACTATAATAAATACCGCTAACGATTCGGTAATAAAAACTACCGTGGGAGAATTCGCCAATGCCGGCAACAACTTCACTGTACATCCGCTGGGCTGTTCCGGCGCCCCAATTAAGTTTACGATAACAGTAAAAGCAACCCCTCCATCAGTAAAGATTGATGACATGAAGGGTACGCTATCCTGCGCTAATAATACCAAAGTTCAGTTATTTCAGTTTTCAGGCAGTTATCTGACAAATAACGTCACCGTTACAGCACCACCTAATTTTGAAGTTTCACTTGCTGAAAAAAGTGGATACAGCAGTGCCATAACAATAACACCTCACTCCTATGATGGCGCCATTACCGATCAATTCGTTTATGTTAGATCTGCAACAGGCGATGTACACGGCAATATTGTGTTATCTTCGCCCGAAATTACAAGTTTAAATGTCCCTGTCGACGGTTTGCCTTCAGCAACAGTGAACTCAGTATCTAACCAGACACTTATAGCAGGGCGAGGTACTGCTCCAATTAAATTCACAGGCAACGGAAAAATCTTCACCTGGACTAATAATAACCCATCGATAGGTTTACCGGCGTTTGGTACCGGGAATATAGCTTCATTTGTTGCTGTCAATAAAACACTTGATACTGCAAAAGCAACAATAACAGTAACACCACAGCTCCCGGGGTTTGCGTATATACCAAACTACAATCAGCATTCGGTAAACGTGCTTAATACAATAACCAATAAATATGTGGATACTATTCAGGTAGGTGATTTCCCAAAAACTGCAGTTACATCAGCCGATGGAACCAGGGTGTTTGTTTTAAACCAGACAGGGCCAACAATATCAGTTATCAACACCGTAAATCACACAAAACTTCCGGATATCACAGCTTTACCAGCTACCGCTCTGGGCCCGATGGCGGCATCATATGAGGGAAGTCGTTTGTACGTTTCATATGAGAACGGATACAGAGTTTTTAATACTATAAATAATACTAACACAACAATGCAGGTACTGCCTTTTAATGCGTATGAAGTCATAGTTGATATTGCACTTAGCCCAGACGAAAAGAAATTATATCTTTTGAGTCAAACGACCATTCGTGTTTACAATACTGAAAACAACTCATTGATTCGCTCTGTTACGACGAACAATATTGGTATACCTTTTTTAAAAGTGGCGGTCAGTAACCAGGGCAGCGTTTATGTGCTGTCGCGAAATTCCGTTCGTAATTTCGACAGTGATTTAATCAACTCGTCCGAATTTTCTGTAGACGATTATGCTACCAGCATTGCTGTAACTCCCGATGGTTCCAGGCGTTACATAACTAATCAAAGTAACAATACAGTAACGGTGATTGGCCCGGGCGTCGTAAATAATGTTAAAAAGATCCAGAATGTATATGGAGCGTCCGGAATTGCTATAAGCGCTGACGGTAGTACAGCATATGTTACAGACGGAAGAATTGGATCGTCAGGAGTAGCTGTCATAAATACCGAGAAGGATTCTATACTACAGTATTTAAGTTCGGGGGCAACGTTTGCCGATAAAAACTTTACAAATCATGGCATTGGCTGCTCAGGGCCATCTGCATCGTTTACTATATCAGTAATTTCAACCGGAGCATTTTTAAAGACAAATGGTATACCTAAAGCACTCACAGCCGTTTATGGGGCACCGTCTGTACAGTCAACAAGCTTCACAGTAAACGGAGCCAATATTATTGGCGGGGTTCTGATAAGCCCCACTGCCGATTTTGATGTAAGCGAAGATAACGTCAAATTTGCCCACACCCTCAGTTTATCTCAAAGCGAAATTGTCACTCCGAAAACGGTGTACGTCCGACTGACTTCAGGCCTCAATGTGGGGAATTACACCGGCAATATAGTAATTACGGCCCAGGGTGTTAACGATATAACGGTTCCCATAGCCCCAAGTTCGGTTACGCCTGCTCCGGTAACGATAAGTGCACTCGCCACTCACAAATCTTTTGGGCAAACGCTTATAGACGCGCCTAATTCCGGCTCCTTCAGAGCCACGGGATTACTTAATTCCGATAATGTTTATAGTGTAAGTTTATCTTACACCGGGGGGGCTTTGGCAACGGATATACCTGGTGTTTATACCAATTCAATAATTGTAAAAAACATTAGTGCCAAAAATTTCAATGCAGACAATTATACAATTACATATGTACCTGCAGATTTAACAATTGATGCCGGACAGGCACCTGCGATAGTTTCCAATGGAGCCGTTCAATCATTAAGCTCCACATACGGAGTTCCGTCGTCTGTTAATAGTTTTGTATTGTCCGGCGCTCAATTGCGATCTGGTATTTTAGTCACCCCGCCAGCTGGTTTTGAAGTTAGCACCAATAACTTAAATTTTAGCCCAACTATTAACATAGGCACAACAGGATCAGCAACCGCAACTGTTTATGTACGCCTGGCTGCTAACGCAGCTGTAGGTACCTATTCAGATGTTATAACTTTGAGCAGCCAGGGAGCAATTAGCGGCAACGTTTCAATAACCAACAGCGAGGTAAAAGCCGCTCCGTTATCTGTCGCAATTGCCGATGTAGTAAAGGCATATGGAAACGAGCTTAAAAGTGGGCCTGGTTTTACTGCTTTTACAGTTACAGGCTTACAAAACTCAGAAACAATTGGCAGCTTAACAGTTACATACAATACTGGAAATTTACCCACCGATGCGGTGAATACCTATGATAACGCCGTAGTACCGTCGGCTGCAACGGGCGGTAGCTTTAAGGCATCAAATTATAATATACAGTACAATAAAGGCCGGGTAATTATAAATAAGGTAAAACTGCTAATAAAAGCAAATGATAAAACGCGGGGATTTGGTCAACCTAACCCTGTTTTTGATGCCACGTACACCGGTTTCAAAAATGGCGAGAATGCAACTTCATTAAGTGTGCCGCCAACATTTGTTACTCCTGCTATTATATCTTCCCGTTTGGGCCAGTACCCTATTTCTCCGCAAGCTGCAATGTCGCAAAATTACGATATTGGATACGCTGATGGCATATTAACGGTTGAACAATCTGCCCTGAGTATCATAGTTCCAAACGCGTTTAGCCCCAATGGAGATGGACAAAATGACACATGGATCATCAAAAATATTGAGAACTACCCCAATAGCACGATTGATATTTACAACAGACGTGGAGAAAGGCTATATTCTTCAATAGGTTATGATGTTCCGTGGGATGGAAAAAGTAAGGGCAATGAACTTCCGTATGAAACCTATTACTATATAATAAATCTAAAAAACGGAAGTAAGGCTATTTCCGGATATGTAACTGTCATTAGATAAATTAATGAAGAAAATTTTATATACAATTGCCTTTCTTGCAGCGGGTATACAGCTTGTATTCGCACAGCAACGCCCACAATACACTCAATACATTTTCAATAATTATCTCCTTAATCCTGCTTTAACAGGCATTGAAAATTATAGTGATGTAAAATTAGGCTATCGCAGTCAATGGACAGGGCTTGAGGGGGCTCCTGTAACTGCCTATTTAACCGTAAATACCCCATTTGGAAATAAATTTTTAAAGGCAGACTCTGCCTCAAATCTATCGGGCAAGCAATACATGCAGCAATACAAGGCTGCCGAACCGCATCATGGCATAGGTTTAACAATAGTATCTGACAAAACAGGTCCTATTACTCAAACCAATATCGATGCTACTTATGCATATCACCTAAGCCTTACCAGTACACTCAATTTGGCTGTCGGTGTATCAGCCGGTTTAAGACATAATTCGCTTAACTTCTCACTGCTTCATTTCGGCGGAATTGATGATGGAGATATGGTGCTTAACAGCATCAACAATAACCAATGGAAGCCTGATTTGGGTCTGGGCGTGTGGGCCTATTCTTCCAATTACTTTATAGGCTTGTCGGTGCAACAACTTATATCACAAAATTTCTACACAACTACATCTGTAAATACCAGTCGATACAAAACAACGCCCCATTATTTCTTTACAGCTGGTACAAAGCTTTTTTTGTCAGATAATATAGCAATAATACCTTCGTTTTTGGTAAAAGTGATACAACCCATACCTACCACATTTGATTTAAATATGAAACTATTATTTGAAGATAAGTTTTGGATTGGAGGTTCGTATCGCCGGGACGATTCATTTGCGGCACTTACAGGTTTCAACCTTAACTCATTTGTAAACGTTGGTTATTCATATGATTTTACGAACTCGGCACTTAAAAGCGTAAGTAACGGTTCGCATCAAATTGTGGTCGGAATACTTCTTAACAACCACGACAAAACTGCCTCGCCACATCATACATTTTAATCATTTTAATACCATATTTTGTTAACAGGATAAATTAAAGAAAACAATATCTCATCAATCAATGCCAATTCGATTTAATTGCATGCTATCCAAGCATTTGTATATCAATCAAATATTTCGGGCAGATGCTTGTAGTTACCTTTCACGGTAGCCAAAACCTCATCAAATTTCCCGCCAAGCATCATTTTGGTCATGGAAACGGCCATTCCTTTAACCATTTTAAGTTCGATATGCGGCGGCATGGCAAGGGCGGTTCCGTCAGTATAAACATTTACTAAAACTGGTCCTATGTGTGCAAAAGCTTCGGCTATGCCCTGTTCAAGGTCCTGTGGGTCATTAATAGTGATCCCCTTTATACCCATTGACTCCGCGGCCATGGTAAAATCAGGATTGTGCATGTCCACTTCAAAATCGGGCAGGCCCATTACTTCCATTTCCAGCTTTACCATGCCAAGGCTCCTGTTATTAAATACAATGATCTTTATAGGCAGATCATATTGTTTAATAGTGGCTAAGTCACCTAACAACATAGAAATACCGCCATCGCCGCACATGGCTACCACCTGCCTTTCGGGACAGGCCAGCGCCGCTCCGATAGCATGCGGCATAGCATTGGCCATAGATCCATGAACAAACGACCCGATCATTGATCGCCGTCCATTGGCGCTGATATGCCTGGCACTCCAAACATTACACATTCCGGTATCGCAGGTAAAAATGGCGTCGGCAGATGCATATTCGTCTACAATAGCGGCTAAAGCTTCCGGATGAATAGCATCATGTTCACCAAAATCCTTAATATAGGCTTGCTGTTGCTCTTTTACTTTAGCGTGTATATGAAGTTGCGCATCTAAAAAGCTGCTGTCGGTTTTTTCTTTAATTAAAGGGATCAATGCTTTAATTGTAGATTTTATATCACCATAAAGCCCCATCGTTAATTTTGCCCGGCGACCAAGGTTTTCGGGCTTGATGTCAATCTGCACTATCTTTTTATCCTGGGGATAAAAAGGCGTGTAAGGAAAATCGGTGCCAAGCAGGATAACCAAATCGCTTTCATGCATGCTATGATACGCAGCGGGCAAGCCAAGCAGGCCGGTCATGCCTACCTCATAGGGATTATCATGCTCTAAAAACATTTTGCCACGGAACGAATAACCAACCGGCGCTTTGATCAGTGCCGCCAGTTCAACCACTTCATCATGAGCACCGGCACAGCCTATCCCGCCAAAAATGCAAACTTTGGGGTATCGGTTAATCAGGTCGGCCAGTTTTACTAACTCTTCCCATACCGGGGTAATGTTGGCCTTGCAAAAAAAGTTATTTACCGACGAGTCGATTTCAACAGCATCCTCCCCTGTCACATCGCCTGGTAAACCCAATACGCCAACCCCTTTGCGCTGAATAGCGGTTTGGATGGCCGCCTGTGCCATACGGGGTACTTGCTTGTTGTTGGCAGCCACCTGGTTATAGTAACTGCAGTCATCAAAAAGCTTGATAACATTGGTTTCCTGGAAGTAGTTACTGCCAAACTCTTTAGTAGCACAGGTAGATGCTATGGCTAAAACAGGTGCTCCTGACCGGTGAGCATCATAAAGGCCATTCACCAGGTGCACATGCCCGGGACCACTGCTTCCTGCACAACAGGCAAGCCCGCTCAGTTGCGCATCGGCCGAAGCTGCAAAAGCGCCTGCTTCTTCATTGCGTACGTGGATCCATTTTAATTCGGGCGTTCTGCGTACGGCATCATTAAGTTCGTTTAAACTATCGCCGGTAATGGCGTAAATGCGTTTGATGCCGGCCTGTATCAGCATTTCTACAAGTTGCTCGGCTACTTTTTTTGACATGTTTGGGTTGTTTAGCGTTAGCGATGTGGTAATTTATTATCCATAACACCAAACACGTGCCATTTGTTAAGCAATTAACAGTCAAATATTTGTAATTAACATATTTTTTTAAGCTTTTTGATATACCGTGATTTCACGATAATGAATGATATATCGTAATCTAACCGGATTCGCAACGGATGTTTTTTTCATGATCATAGTTTTGAAATAGAATGACTGATACCTAATGAAAAGGTGCGCGGAGGGGCCGCCGTATAAGTATCCCCATAGCTATTTCCAGTAACAGTAGTTGCATATAGTTTATTGGTCAGGTTCATAACATTGAACCAAACCTCCAGTCCCTTCGCGCTGCCGCTGCTGATGCGATAGGCAGTGCGTAAATTAAAAAGATCATAACCGCTGTAGGTTTTGGTATTAGCTGCATTTGTAAAGTATTTACCCAAATGTTGCCATTCAACACCGGTTCTGAAGCCAGCGATAAAAGCGGGTTTCCAGGTAATCTCCGAATTAGCAATCCATTTTGGCGCATTGGTCATTTGATGACCGTTATAGCCGATGGATTTTCCGGCACTAATTTCACTGTATTCATTAAAGGTATGGGACGCAAACGTTCCACCGATGCGAAAGGCAAGGCTTTTTACGGAGCCAACCAGGAGGTTATACTCTAAGCCTTTGTGGGTAGTAGCAGCAGCGTTGGCATATTGTGTAGTATTGTCTGCCTGGAGCAAGCTGATGATCTCATCTTTCCCTTGCAGGTAATAAGCAGTTAGCTCAAACCTGATCTTTTGAGAGAACAATGATGTCCAGCCGCCCAGTTCAAAATTGTTATAAGTGGCCTGTTTAAGCGGTGTTAATTGCCTGGAATTGTAAAGGGTATTAGTTTCAGGCGGCTGAAAGCCCATACTGAAATTGGCATAAACGCCGCGCCCCTTCTGCAGGTCATAAGTTACGCCAAGCTTGGGCGCCAACACATCATATCGATTATGCTCCTGTTGTTTGTACTTGGTTTTTAAAGGAGGAAGCCGGTTGTCAAAATTGTAAATGAGCAGGTCATAACGCAGTCCGGCAGTAATTTTTATCCGCTTAACCGGCTCTGCCATATACTGTACATAGGATGCGGCATTAAAAAGATGAATCTTATAATTATCAATCAGCGAATCAGTGTTGATATAACCGGTATAATATTGAGCAGCAATATCTTTTTTAATATTCAGGAAGTTAGCATAAAACGAACTTGGGCTATTATCCAGGTAAATGCCTGCGATCAATTGTGAGTGCATAAAATTTAACTTTACCGTATGCTGGGCAAGCAAGCCAAAGCTGTAAAAACTCAGCTCATTTATTTGACCTGTTGACTTTAAGTATTGGCCCTTATTGTTGCGGACATCAGAAATGTAATAGCTGGGTAATTGCCCGGTGGAATTGTTTCTGTAAAAAAGCGTTAGAAAGGTGTGATTATCATCATTCCAATTATGATCAAGACGGCTGCTGGCTCGGAATGCGTTCACCCTACGGTAGGCAAAACGCTGATTACTACTGTAGGATCGGTTATAGAAACGTGCACTGTCAAGGTTTCCGGGTGTTTGTGTGTTAAGATAATTATAGGTACCGTATACTGTTAGCTTACTGTCGGCCCCCAGCGGATAACTAACTTTAGCAGAAAGCGAATACTTATCAAAATCAGTATAATCCTGCCAGCCTTTTTCCTGGTGTGTGGCATAACCTGCCATATAAAACCCAACTTTTCCCGCAGTGAGCCCCCCTTGAATACCAGCCCGCAGGTAATGGTATTTATCTCCCTGTACATTGATTTGCCCTGCCGGGGTTACGGATTCTTTAGCCGTATTGAAGTTAACAGCCGCACCTATTGAGTTACTGCCATATAAAGACGAGGCTGGCCCCTTAATCACCTCAATATCCCGGATACCATCGGTATTGATCTCGTATAAAGCGTTATGATTGAATATGCCCGTTGGTCGGATCGGGATACCATCTTCCATGTAAAGGTAAAGCGCGTTGTAAGTAATCGGTTGGCGGATGGCCATGGTATGTTGCTCATTACCGAGGTTAACCATATATACCCCCGCAACTTTATTCAATAATTGATAAGGAGCAGTTGCATGCGCTTCGCGGATGGTATTTGAACTTATCTTGCTGATTGCGGCCGGTATATCCTTGCGGGGCTGCTCCTGGCGGCCCGCCGTTACCACCACCTCCTCCAGGCCGGCAATCACCGGTTTTAGTTGAACTGTGAGCGAGCTATCGCACCTGATACAGCAAGTACCATAACCGGTACAGCTAACCATCAGGGAGTCAGCTTTATTTTTATGCGCCAATATAAATTTGCCTGATAAATCCGTTGAGGTACCCAGCTTGCTTCCTTTGACACGGATACTGGCACCGACAACGGGTGCCTGGGTTTGGGCGTCGACAACAACACCCCGTATTTTTTGCGCTGATGCCTGTAAAGTAAAGGCAATAGCAAAGCAGAACACGATAAAGTATTTCATTTTTAAACATCTTCTTGTTAAACCAAAATTGAATTTGCTCAGGAGAGCATGTAGCGGTGAACTGAAGACGTAGCAGGCGGCCGGAAGATTGCTCCAAGCGGGCGAAGCAGCAGGGCGAAGCTTACCAGGGAGGTAAAAATGGCCAGCAGTTTGATGTGTACAGTAAATTGATTAACGCCGTGATAATAAGCCTCAAAAATGATTTCTTTAGCGGTTCGATTTTCGTTGCTTTTCTCTTCACTATTAGCCTTTTTAAGCTGTTTGCTCAGGAAACACCTGCCGTTGCAGTGTAGCATGGGCCTTGACTTATTGGCGCAAAGTTTTGCCGCAATATAATCCTGGTTGAGCCGGAACCCCGCATAAAGCCATAGCGAGTTCAGGTTCATAACCAGTACCGAGAACAGGAGTAATATGGCGGTGAAACGGCGGAACATCTTACAGATCTTTTTTGGAGAAAATTTTAAGCGCCAGTAGTACGGGTAAAACAGACCAGATAAATAGCATCGAAACACTGAAGGCAATGCCTGTACCGCTTCCGAAAAACTGTCGGTAAAGCGCGCCGGTGTAACCCATCAGAGCAGAAATATCCAGTTTTAACAAGATCATGATCCTTGCCAGGTCTACGGGATTTAAGGCCGTGAGCACAATCATGGCTTTTTCCAACGGATAATCGCTGAAAGTGAACAGGAACAGCAGCACCAGGGCATCATAAATAATGGCCGCATAGAACCAAATCATTAGCGCAAGCCCAATCCCCTTTGATTTATCCCTGGTTTTGGTAGAAGCCCAGAAAGCGAGTGAAGTAAAACTTAAGGTTACCAAACCTCCGGCAACCATTAGGGTGATGCCCGTAGCTGAGAGTGCAAACAAAGCAACCGGCAGGCAAACTCCGAGCACAAAAGCGCCAAGGATAGAGCTGCTGATGCCGAGGTATTCTCCCAATAAAATGTCCCTGCGTTTGATAGGCTGGGAAACAAGCAATTCGGTAAACTCCGCTGCATTGAAATAATAGGTGGTTGCATAGATAATGCTGACCAGCGGCACAATGATCATCACAATGGTTGTAATACTTACCAGTTCTTTAATCACATCGCTGTCTGACAGAAAGATCACTGTACAAATGGTAGCGAGCAACAACGTGTAGGCAATGAGTACCTTACTGCGTATGATGTCGAGAATAATATATTTGGCTATCTTAAACATGTTCTTCAGTTAATAATCGGGTCAATATTTTACCCAGTCTCTGTTCACCTGTCTCCATTTGCAGCGCAGCCAGCGGCTCATAAAATTTGATCTTGCCTTCATAAAGGTACATCACGGTATCGGCTAACTCCTCCGATTCTGAAAGGATATGCGAGGTAATGATCACAAGCCTGTTATTTGCTTTTTCGGCGAGGATCTTTTGTTTTAAAATTTCGGTGGCAAAGGGATCAAGACCAGCTGTGGGTTCGTCGAGTATCAGCACGTCAGGATTAAACATAAAAGCAAGGGCGGCGCTCACTTTCTGCCTGGTACCTCCGGAAAGTGTCCTCATAGGCTTATGGTACATACTTTTCAGCCGGTAAGCCTCGATCAGGTCTGTATCAGGTATTTTATTGCAGTTACGAATATCAAGCATCATGTCAAACAACTGGCCAATCTTCATATTATCCGGGTAATGCCCGATCTGCGGCATATAACCGATATATTTTTTGTAATCAAAAGTCTTGTTGACTCTGGCCCCGCGAAACCGGATGTCGCCTTCGTCGGGTATAACCATACCCAGTATACTTTTGATCATGGTTGTTTTTCCGGAGGCGTTTGGCCCCAAAACAGATATAATGTTGCCGCTTTCAAAATGACAACTAATATCTTTTAGCACCTGTAATTTGCCAAATGCCTTTTTAATGTGGCTTAGTTCAATTAACGTGTCCATGGTTTCATTTTAGGGTTTATATCTTTAACAGATTCAGGGGTAAGAGATGGGATAGCCCGTTCAACCTTGTCTAAAAGATTGACCATAAAACTCCGCATCAACATCACGCTTTGCGGAATTTGCTCCATTATCTGCGCATAGAGGCTAACCGGCCGGTAGGGTACATCACCGGTGCCATCTTTATTCAAATCATAACCTTCATACTTGTCCCAGTAGTTCTGATCAAATTTATTAAGGTTGAGCACCCCGTTGGTTGTCACATCAAAAGAGTTCGACTCGAAATTATTCCGCTCAAACGTGCCGTTTTCACAATTAGCCAGTATACGCATAGCCCAACCGTTATTGATAAAGGTATTATTGTTAGCCGTCATGAGGTTGCAACCCTCCATATAAATACCCGTCGTATTCCTAACGAAACGGTTGCCAACAATTTGGGACCGGGTAATATCTTTCAGCAGCAAACCATAAATAGAGCTTCCCCAGTTTTCAATAAACAAATTATCAAACATTCGTATCCGTTTGGAATACATCACCGCGACACCTGATCCGTTGTTGCGAAAAGTGTTTTTTTGATACAGATCATCGTCCGAAAACATGAAGTGCAGCCCATATCTAAAGTTCCGTTCACTGGTATTACTGATGATCCTGCTCTTTTTCACAAATTCAAAGTAGATACCGTCGCGGTGGCGGGTAGAATAATTGTTCATAATGATAACATCATGACATTGCCAGGCATGAATGCCGTTACCGGCCGTAAGCTCGGTGCCAGTGCCACTGGTTGTATTACCAATAACAGACACATGATCGCAATCGGACAGGTAAATCCCAAAAAAGTTATTGATTAACCTGTTATTACTGATCGTAACATTGTGTACCTTATGCAGGCGGATACCGGCATAGTCGCGCATCGAACCGGTTTTAGAGTTTTTGAGCACAAAGCCGCTGAACGTAACACCATTCGTCAGGATAGTCACTACCTCTTCTTTATAATTTGCGTCCAGCACAGGATACCCATCGCCAATGATGGTCAGTCTTTTGGTGATAAGTGTATTGTACGAATAATAATACCCCTTCTTCACCCTGATCGTATCACCGTCGGCAGCCTCAGCAACAGCTGCCTTTAAATCAGGCAGGGCAGTATCCACGGCCACTACAAGTGTACGTGCATGCGAAACAACAGTTACCGCCAGGGCAAAAAGACAAATGAGCGAGATCCTTTTCATGCAATCTTTTATTTAACAAGTTCATTCCAGGTTAGCAGTTTCCCGTTTCCGTTACCAAGAAAGGTTTTGGCCTCTTGTTCGGAAGCAAGGGCAGCGAGGTTACCGCCCATCGGAGAACTGATCTTTTGGTCATGTATATAGGTGCATTTGCGGGCATCCATAAGTGTACCGCCTGACTTGTAGTTTACAACAAGGTAAGTATCTGCATTGCCAAACTGCCCGCGTTTTTCGCTGATGTAACCCAGCATACACTCTGCAGAATCGAACTTATAAACCTTGCCTTTAGAAGTTACGATCTCTGCACCGAACTTACGGTCCATAATTGTCATCATACAGTGTACGCAGGCATCTTTTCCATATTGCAGGGCCTCAGGCTTTTGGCTGCAGGCGGTGATCCAAAGTGCCAGCAGCACGATCATTCCTCTGTTTTTCATTTCTTTTACCATTTCTTATTTCGATGTATAATGTAGCAGCGGTAATTATTCCGGCCAGGCCGATCAGCATCCCCCCCGTAGCAGGAAAAGACCCTGCCAGGAAGTTCAGAAGTTGTTTATACCCAATCAGCGGAGGTTGATAATACATACCTTCAACTTTAATGGCTGCATGAGGATCAAGATTGTGCCCATAGTTGTATTCCCATAAGTAAAAATCAATAAATCCGGCGGCGGCAAAAACGATCATCAGTGCCAGCAAGCCAATCAGCAGTTTTCTGCTGCCTTTTACTGAAGCAACCGACCCGATCAGGATCAGTAACCCGAACACATAGGGGGCAATCTTAAATTCGGCGAAGTTCTGCGGGTCGATATGCTGCATGCCGATATAATGGTTAAGCCCATTGATCTGCAGCACGTTTCCCGTGATACCATTCAACCATATATCCATACTCAGGCCCTCGGGGTATTGTGGTGCGGACAAGGTAATCTCCCATAAAGGAAGAAAATACGCTGTTAGCAGCAGCACCATGGCTGTAGCTATTGCTATTCTTGAACCGGTTTTCATATTATTGGTATTAATGAGAGGACACAGGGCCCTCCCGTTGAATAAAAGATCGATTACCTTGCCGCGAGGTTTTCTCCCAGGTGGAAAGTAAGTGGTACGTTTGAGCCTTTAGGCGATACCCTAAAGTAACCAGACATCTCCTGGTGCAATGCAGAGCAGAAGTCAGTACAATAGAATGGGAAAATACCAGTCCGGTCAGGTGCCCATTTCAGTGTGGCGGTCTCGCCCGGCATGATCAACAATTCTGAATTATTGGAACCTTTGATGGCAAAGCCGTGCGGAACGTCCCAGTCCTGCTCCAGGTTGGTCACATGCACATACACATCATCACCCTGATTTATCCCTTCTATATTGTCCGGGGCCAGGTGAGACCGGATAGCAGTCATGTATACATCCACCCGGTTGCCTTTTCTTACTACGCGGGCTTCTTTCTCTGATTTGGCAGCGTATGGATTATCATTCTCTTCCAGTTTAAAAAACTTCACAGAATTTTTCTCTATTTTCTCCGCCGGTATGGTCTGCGCGTAGTGCGGCTCACCAATGGTCGGGAAGTCAAGCAATAGTTTCATCTTGTTGCCGGTAATGTCAATCAACTGGGCAGATTGCGTTAGCTCAGGGCCGGTGGGCAGATAACGGTCTTTGGTGATCTTGTTCAATGCAATCACATATTTACCATATGGATGCCTGGAATCACCGCCCGGTACAGAAAGGTGACCGATAGAATAATAAGTAGGAATACGATCGATGATCTCACGTGTGTCCACTTTCCATTTTACAATCTCTGAAGACACAAACATGGACGTATAAGCATAACCTTTACCGTCAAATTCGGTATGCAGCGGACCTAAACCCGGTTTTTGCACTTCACCTTCCAATACAGCATTATATTTCAATACTGGAATACCGTCAAAGTCCCCTTCAAATTGTTTTTGGTCAATAGCACCAAGCATCTTCTTAAACGAAAATACAGGAATCACCGCGGCCAGTTTACCGCTGGCTACAAAGTATTCGCCGTTGGGTTCCACGTCAACACCGTGGGGTGATTTTGGGCATGGAATATAATAGATTAGTCCCGGATAATCTTTTACATCCAGCATGGTCACGTCGTTTTCCATGGTTGAAGTAGCTGAGTGGGTGCGCTCGTTATAGAGATTATGCGCGTATTTAGCAGGCACTTTATGCCCCTTGCCCTGGGTCACCAACTCTTCTGCTTTTTTCCAGTTCACCGCCATGATAAAGTCCTTGTCGCGTTGACTGGCATTAACTTCAAGCAAGGTATTGGCTTGCTCCGTATTATAACAGGTAAAGAAGATCCAATCATGTGAGGGGCCTTTGCCGGCATGTGCCAGGTCATAATTAAAGCCAGGAACAATCAATTGAAAAGCAATGTTCATGCTGCCCGTGTTCTTATCTACTTTGATAAAAGTCGCGGCACCTTTAAACTTCTTTTTGAAATCACCTATCGATACATCCTTATCTCCGTCAAGCGGTACGCTAAAACGAGTGTTACCTACTATATACTCGGTATTTTCTGTACAAAATGGAGAGGCGTGGTTACCGGCAACGTTTGGTAATTCCAGAATTTCTTCCGTTTTGAAAGTTGCCAGGTTGAGACGGGCAATGCGTGGCGTGTTATTACCGTTGATAAAAAGCCAGCGGCCATCATCTTCGCCATTGGTTTTGGAAAATTCAGGATGGTGCGTGTCGTCCCAGGGCACAAATCCGTGCGAGGTGTTGAGCATTAGTTTGGTCTCTTCGGAGTAGCCATAACCATTTTCCGGGTTCTGGGAAAACACAGGTATCACTTTAAGCAACCTGCCGGAAGGAATGCCATACGCTGCAATCTGGCCGCTGAAGCCACCGGAAGCGAACATGTACAATTCATCATGCTTGCCGGGCGCTACGTATACTTTTTTGGCAGCATCTTCATCGGTGGCCGCCTGCCCCGTTTTACCTGCTTTACAACCGCTGGCAATGGCAATCGCCCCCAGTCCCGCTAACAACAGGGTAGTTTGTGAAATTCGTTTCATGGTTTAAACATATAAAGAGGTTATTGATCGTTTTTTCTCAAATACTCAAGTATCTGTCGGGTTTCATCGTCACTTACATTCTGAAAACTCATCTGAGTCAGATATTTTGCTAAAAGCGCTTTACCCACAGGGTCTTTTTGTTCCATTTCTACCGGATTGGTGATCTGGTTCATGATCCATTCCGGCGTACGGCGTTTGGTTACCCCTTTCAGACCAGGCCCAACTACCTTCTGATCGGTGATCTGGTGACAGGCGGAGCACTTGGCAGTAAAAACTCCTTTGCCTTTGTCGGCCATTGCATTGTCTATTGCGCCGATCTCCACGCTTGTGAATTTACCTACGCCCTTGCTGTCACTTTTGGCAGCCGGGTCAACGTCTGCTGAAGAGGCGGCCGAACTATTTTCGGCATTGGCAGCCGGAGCAGATTCCGTCGCCTGTTTATTACCCCCATTGGAAGGGCCGCAAGCGGCCAAAAGGGCCATACCTCCTATAAAGGCGGCCCGGATTACGCTGGTTGAAATTTTCATTGTTTTCATATTTATAACACTTCGAAATTGCTTTATTACTTTTGACTATTTCATGATTTAAATCATGTTTTTTCAGTGATATATCTCATTTAATTAGTATTTTATACGATATATAATATACTTATATAACCTCCGCCTCAAAGCAATTTCATAAATAAAGACATTTTTATCTTTTATTATTTTAAACTTGTCCCCTCCTGTTTGCTCAATAAAAATTTGCTTATTTTAAAACGTACTTATTTTGCTGGTAATCGCTTACCAGGTCTCGAAGGGATTTTTTGTTAAATTCGAGGAGCAGTTGTGTCCGTACCGTCTTAATTTCGTCGTGCACCGGACAAGGCTTCGTGTCGGAACAGTTTTTAAGCCCAAGTATGCAGGCATTAAATAGCCCGTCCCCTTCAATTGCCCGGATAATATCAATCAGGTAAACCTTGGCGTAGTTTTCAATATAAAAACCACCGTGCGGACCTTTGCTGGAGGAAATGACGCGCTTTCGGGATAACCCCTGCAGGATCCTGGCAGTGAAATGGACAGGTGCACCTATCGCTTCAGCGACCTCTGAGATGCCGGTCTTTTCTTTGGTCAAGGTCTTATAACCAACATATACTGCCGCCCTGATGGCATATTCACATGATTTAGATAATAACACTACTATCCTTTCAACTTAAAACCTATAATTGAGAATTATCTTTTAACTGCTGTTCGAGTTGAACCGACTTCGGAAACAAAATATTATTTTCGAGGTGTACATGTGTGTGCAGGTCATTTTCAAACTCCTGCAACTTTTGGAAAAGGATACGATACGAGGTACAGGCATCTTCCGGAAGCGTATAGTTATTTGTCATTTGCCTGATCTCTTCGAGTTCTTCTCCTGCTCCTTCGTGCTCCATCTCCATCATTTGAATGGGATTCATAACCCCTCCAAACGGTGCCGGCAACACAGCGGTACCTAATTCCCGGGCTGTCACCATATCCCTGATATAAGGAAAAAGGATGCGCTCCTCTTTAATCATGTGCATGCTCAGTTCCTGTGCCACCGTAGCGAATACGTTAGCCACCACAATCAATTCGGGGTGTTTGTCCCCATGTACACGCGCCACTTTTGTTGCAAGTTCACCAATAAAGGGAATATTGTCACGTACATATTTATGATGGACATTTACTACGTAGTCACTTAAAAAATCAAGAGCCCAGTCCTGAAAATTATGCGCATTTACATATTCTCCGTTATCCGCCGACTGCAGTGCGAGCTTCACTTCTTCAACGGCAAGCCCTTTTTTCACGCAGGCTTCTGTTAATGTTTTTTTGCCGCCGCAGCAGAAATCAATGCCGAGTTTTTTGAAAACCATCGCCTTCCTATAGTCTTTAGCAACAATCTCACCAATTGTCTCTTCCTGGTTATGCGGGTTCTTTTTACCAATCAGAACCCTCCAAACCTCCGGGCCGCTCATCAGATATTCCCAGTTAAAGATCTGTCCGCGCTCTGCCAGCAACTGATAATAAAGCGGTTTGGGGTCATGATCATTGTGAATGATCAATTCCTCACCGCCGGTCAGTTCATCGAATCTCTTAAAAATAGTGGGATGTTTTAGTTTTGGTTCAATGACCGTTACATCCAAAATTTGTGTTTCCATTTGTTATTAATTAATAGAAGACAAATTTATCCTTTATTATTGTTCTTGTATATTTTAGGCTGTTCTTTTTTCGTAAATGTGATAACAATCAATTTTTAAAGCGCAAAAGTGACCGCGCTCATTAGCTCCGGCTGAAACTTTGAAAAGCCTTGCCGTAATTTCAGAAAAAAATAGTCATGGCACGTTAACCCGATATTTGAGGCAAATTACCGGGCGTTCAACCGAAGGGAAATCAGATTATGTCCAGGCACTTCCGGATACAGTTGATAAGTTCAGCTTCGTCATATGGTTTAATGAGATAGTTTTGTATTCCCATCACTTTTGCTATGTCCTGGTCCCTCTTTTCGGAAAGTGCGGTGGTAAAGATAAAGGGGATGTTTTTTTTAAGGGAATCCTCTTGAAGCTGATTGAACACATCGTATCCACTAATACCCGGCATAACTACATCCGAAATAATCAAGTCCGGGTGTAAATCAGTCAGGTTCAATCCTGCCTCGCCGCAGTCGGCAACCAGCACTTCGAAACCGTAAAGCTCCAGCAACTCTGCTGCGTTTTCCCGAATGTCCTGATTGTCTTCGATTAGGAGAACTTTGTTTTTCATATCCGGCGTGTTAATCCAAAAATAAATATTTGAATCTGATTTTACACGCTAACTGCCTCGCTTTTTTTTGAACTGCCTAAAATTAGCAGCCCAAAATAGCCGAGCCCGCATAACAGCAACAGTATGGATAGCAACAATAATTGGGGCACGACATCCTGAACTATTATTCCGACAAGTTTTAAGGCGGGTTCAACAAATAATATCACGAGATATGCGAAAGTCAACACTATATAACTTCCGTTTATGATCTGCAATTTTTTTCCGGCGCCGAAAAAGCCGGCTTGCTTAAATTGATCGAGTATGACTGGTGTCACGATGCCCAATGTCAGCAAATGAATATAGCCAATGATGATATTACGGTCACTGAAAGCCCATCTGCCAATGACGGGAATACATACCAGGGTTTGGAAAACGGTTTTTAAGGTGATGGCCAAAAATGCAACTTTTAACAGCAAAGGCAGTTTCAGCAGCCGCGCTTTCCGACCCCGGCATATCATAAACCACGCGGTAAGATTACCCGCAGCCGCAATTCCGGCTATCAGAAAAACCCAACCGGTAGGGTTGCTCCACAAGGTAAAAATTAAATACAGCGGCAGGTTCGACCAGATTAATAGTTGATATACCCAACGCTGCGGATTGGTTGGGCACATATTAAAATAGGTGATTTCAACCAACGCAATGGCCGCCAACTGCATCCAGCCATTCAACTGAAAATGCAGGTAAACATAAATTGCATCCTGGTACACTGCCGTGCCTTTTAATCCCATAACCATAAGCGGCCCCAGGGCTAAGGGGCCCAGTGAGGAAAAGCAGAGAAAAAACAGAGCGCCAAGGGTCAATTGGCGCGCGCCTTTTGAAAGTTGCCGTGTATCCTTTAAACTTTTCAGGAACTGCCGGGTAAAATAATAAGTACTAAAAATAAAAAACGTCGAAAAAATGATAGAGACTGTTTTGTAGCCCTGAAAGGAGAAACTAACCAGCATGCCATAAGCACTTACGAGTGTTGCATTAAGGGCATACAGGAACTTCCGGCGTCTTAGAACAGGCGAAACCCGTCCGGCCAATAGCATGGCCAATCCAAGAAAAGCCCACCCGGCAAAAGCGAAATGCGAGTGAGCATGCAGCAAAAAAATATAGTTTAAATGAGGCACAAAGGCAATATGCATCAGCCTGAGCACCACGCCAAAAACAGCAAGCACCACAAAGCTGCCTCCTGCCCAATAATGATACCTGCCTTTACTTATCCAGTCCATTATCCCCACAACTGTTTTTTGCCTTCTTCGGTAATATTGTCAAAGCCCCATGCTGGCTCCCAGGTGAGTTGCACATCTGTCTTGTAGTCCACAAACCTGGCTTCGAGGCAATTGGCCACCCCATGCAAAATGGCTTCACCTACCGGGCAACTGGGTGACGATAAGGTCATTACCACCACCAGCATCCTCGCTGTGCTATTTGCCCTGATAGTATAAACAAGTCCCAAATCAATGATATTGACATGAAGTTCAGGGTCAATAATGGATCGTAAGCGCTCCCATGCTTCCATTTCTATGTAGGTATCAGGATTGGTAACGTCAAAGCTATGCATGGCCGGTTGTTTTTTTGTGGGTAAGGACCCTGGTTAAATTTAAAAGATAGCAAAGCGCCGTTAACAGCAGGCAACCTGAGGCAATACGCGCAGGCGCAGCCAGGCCGGATAACGCCATAGTGATCATGGATAATATAAAACCGGTAAAGGCGATACCCTGGATGATCAGTAATTTTTGACTGTATAGATCCGAAGGTAAAGGTGTAGGTTCTTTGCCGGTGTCTGGTCCATAAATTTTTAGCCAAACCAGGAAAGGCAAAGTTTTAAACGCCTGCCCCAGGATCAGTAAAGAAAGCCAGCCCATTAGCACCAATAGCCCGTATAGTTTAGTAAGTGCAATGCCTTGTGCGGCATTTTGAATACGCGCGTTAATAATGAGCGGCTGTATCAGCAATGCAGCCAGCAGCAATATAAAAGACAACATAGTGTATATCATGGGCAAATCCAACTTTCTTTTCATTCTTGACCGGTAACACTGGATTAAATAAATGAAATATATGATAAACGCTGCAGCTGGAAGCAGTGCGATGAGATAGGTCCGGTTGTTGATACCTTCCAGGTAAGTATCGATCACAAATGCAAGCAGGCCGCCATTCAGCAGATAATAAACCCAATCAAGCAGCCGCAAATTCTGTTTGCGGGACACCAGGAACATTGGCACCAATTTACTGCTTACTCCTATCACTAACAATAAAAACCAGCCTCCCATTCCCATATGCGCATGGAGCCTTAAAAACTGAAGGTGATCCTGTGGCAAAAAGGCGTAACGGAGGTTGAACACCAGCAGAACCCCAAGAACACCGGTGGCCAGCAACCAGATACAGGAAGTATTAATCATTTCCTGATGAATGTTCTCCTTTTTGTTCTTTAATCTTTTTCCTGTTAGAAAAATGACAATGGTAAAGCCAAGCATGCCGGTTAGCAGCAGCAGAGCCCCTCCCTGCATACATACACCTGGTTCAAAACGCCAAAAAGAACAAACCAACAAGACAAGCCCGCTCAAAAAAGCGACGAATGATAGCCAGGGCAAACGATAGCCTGACAGCCCTGTTTCAAGTATGACCGGTACCAGTTGATACGCTGCACCGAAAATAACCATGGTAACCCAGCCCAATGCGGCAAGATGGGTAATGGCTAATAATTTCGGCTGGAAATAGTGCCCGGCAAAGTCTGCCGACGCAAAGAAAAACAAGACGCCGATAAGCACAAAACAAACCGCTGAAGCCAGGTAGTGAGCCCTTACAATAGGGTATAATTCGGGATGCTGTTTAGTGATCATATTCATGGCCTATAGATAAACAGGATAACTGCTTCCGCTGTTTCCATGATGCGAAAGTCAAAACCTCTTTCTTTTAATACCGGGAGCAGATGAACTGGGACTTTTCGATGCCGGACATACAAGGCTTCAGTGGTTTTCAGCGTTTCCAGCTTGTCAAGGATCATAGTCATAGGCTTGGGCATTTGGAAAGGCCTGACATCCATAATGTGCAATTGGTAGGCTTTCATAAGTTCCGTGAGCCCATCTGCTTCAACCGATAATTCCGATATATTCACTATAAGCTCATCAGGTTGGGCCTCTTTCTTTAGGAAATAAGTATTCACAAGTTCCGGTCCCGCGATGTCAATAAACGAACGGTATCCCTTATTTTCCAGGAGGTTGATTAACGGCACAGGTTCAAAAGTATTGATCACTTTAAGCACCTCGCCATTTTTAAGCCCGGCCGCCGTAGTAAGGATCATTTTTAAAGGGTCATTTCCTGCCGCCAAAATCGGTCTGACATCGAGGTCAATAATTTTATTAAAAGAAGCAGCAAGCGAAAGCGGTGACCTGTCAACTTCAACAGCTTCGTGCGCCGCTTTAAATCCAAGCGGTTTAAGGACGTCAAAAAATTCATTCAGCGAGCAGCCTGCTATCCTGCAAGCCTGAGCAACGGATACCCGTTTGGCTAAAACCTTTCTGAGCACAGGGTTTTTCAGCCGGTTAAAATTTTTATTGAGTTCGGTAAGTTTTTGGATTATCAGCTCTTCGTTATACTTCAGCAGATCACTTATTAGGCTATTAGCATTCAATACAATGTGTATTTCTGACGGTTCCATTTTTTTATGAGTTAATGGACAAATGTAAATAATAAAAGATAAAATTGTCTTTTATTATTTAGAAAGGTGACGTAAAGATTACGTTTACCCTGCTGCGATATTTTTTGCGTCAGTCACCCATCGATCAAATGGCTGCCAACAATTGGTTTCCTGTTCTCTTTCTGCCTACATTATCTACGCTATTTTTAAAAAGCCCTATCTCCTAAAATAAACTTTTCAAAATGGCCCGGCGCTATGGCAGTTGATCTTCTCCCTGATCGCCTTATGATTTCCCTGTACTTGTTAGTAATTGTGATCATTTTTTAAGCTGATCAACGTCATGTTGAAGTTTAAAGCCATTCTTGATCTTTGTTTTTAAGAAACCACCGATAAAAAAGCAGAACAGGTCGCACTGTTTAACTAAGCTATTTATGGTACAAAGGGTCTTCTACTTTTACGAGCCCGTATTTAATGGTTTTATGAATATTAACAAAACAACCAGTCACCCATATGAAAACTATAATTGCTGCAACAGACTATTCGCCGGCTGCTGAAAACGCGGTAACCTATGCCGCCGCTTTGGCCAAACATTTCAACTACAGGCTCCTGCTTTTTAATGCCTTCAGCTTGTCCCTGCACGAATCGAATACGCTCCTGCCAGCTTCAACTGTAAGCGACCTGGAGGCAAAAAATCAAGACCGGCTTGCACAACAAGCAGCAATAACTGCACTGATTCACGACATCACTGTCAGTTGTGAAACCAGTTATACGCCGGTTACAGATGAATTACAAAACCTGGTAAAAAAGCACAATGCTTCGCTGGTAGTGCTTGGCATGGCCCCTGAAAGTCAGGATCAATGGGTTTTAGGCAATACAACTACAACTGCCATCAAAAATTTGGCTTTCCCTGTGCTGGTCGTCCCCATTGGCGCCCGGTTCAAAGGGCTAAGGAAAATCATGCTGGCATGTGATGTGGCTAATGACCAGCCGGTACAGTTACTTTCCATGATTCGGAATGAAGTTATTGCTTTCGAATCGCCGGTGGAGATTTTTTATGTTAATAAAGAAGCAGCTGAAATAAAACCTGTTCAGGGCACAGTACCGCATAATTTCCAGGCAGCTGGTATTGATTGTGTTTATAGAGAAACTAATTCAAATAAAATCGTTGCCGAATTAAAAAAAGAGCTTATAACTTGTGGCGCCGAGTTGTTGATCATGATCCCCAAAAAGCACGGCTTCTGGTCTTCACTCCTTCACCGAAGTAAAACCCGCCAAATGGCTACCGTGCTGAACATACCGTTACTTGCTGTTCCGATGAGTTCATGAACTTAAGTAAAGATCCCCAGAATTATAAAATATTTGCCTGGGATCCAGTTACCGCCCGGTGGTTTCACCGAGCAATTGCCTGCACTGCCGGGCAATTTCTAATTCTTCATTGGTGGGCACCACCAATATTCTGGCACGGGAAGCCGGTGCACTAAGATCACGGATCCCATTGCCTTTTTCTGAATTTTTTGCGTTATCCAGCTTAATGCCTAAAAAATCCATATCCCGGCAAACAAGGTCGCGTGCCAGGGCATCATTTTCACCAACCCCAGCCGTAAACACAATTGCATCAAGCCCGTTCATTGCAGCGGCATAAGCGCCAATAAATTTTTTGATCCGGTAGGCATACATCTCATAAGCAAGCTCCGCCCGGGCATTCCCATTATTATAAAGCGCGCTGATATCCCGCATATCGTTATGACCGGTAAGCCCTTGCATGCCGCTTTGTTTGTTTAGCAAGATAGTAAGTTGTTCTGTACTGTAATTTTCTTGTTCTGCAAGGTATAATAATACCGAGGCATCAATGCTTCCGCTTCTTGTTCCCATGATCAACCCATCAAGTGGGGTAAGCCCCATACTTGTATCCACGCTCTTTCCGCCGTTAACAGCGGCCATGCTACAGCCATTACCAAGGTGAATGGTAATAAGTTTTGCGTCTGTATGTTTAAGATATTTCATTGCTTCACCACTAACGTACTGATGACTTATGCCATGAAAGCCATAAACACGAATGCCGTGGTTTTTATAAAAAGAGTCGGGTATAGCATACCTAAAAGCTTTTTCGGGTAGCGATGTATGAAACGCGGTATCAAATACAGCAATCTGTACAGCCTGGGGGAAAATCTTTTCTGACACTTCGATACCCTTTATATGCCCCGGATTATGCAAAGGCGCCAGTGGGTACAGTGCTTTGATTTTGTCTTTTACCCCGGGCGTAATGACTGTGGTACCGGTAAGTTTTTCGCCGCCATGAACTACACGATGGCCAACCGCGCCCACTTGTCCCGAATCGCGGATCACCGCGATACCATCCCTGGTGAGCAGTTCGCCCACAGCCTGCATGCCTGCTTCGTGATCGGGTACCTGTTGTTGAATGTACAACACTTTTTCCTCGTCATGCTGCCTGTATTTATGAGTGATCAGCGCATCTGGCTGACCGATGCGTTCAACCAGGCCACTGCAAAGCGGGCTGGTTGAATCCTGAGAAAATAACTGGTATTTGATAGAGCTGCTGCCCGAATTGATAACAAATATTTCCATATGTAAAATTATAATGAGGCCGGGCTATCCTGACTTTGTATAGCAGTGATAATAACGGTATTAAAAACATCATCAACAGTGCAACCGCGGCTAAGGTCATTAACCGGTTTATTCAACCCCTGCAGCATCGGCCCAATGGCCAGGGCTCCCGTTTCCCGCTGTACCGCTTTGTAAGTGTTATTTCCGGTATTCAGATCAGGGAAGATCAATACGCTTGCCTTGCCTGCAACTTCTGAACCGGGCATTTTCTGGCTGCCAACTACCGGATCTACAGCGGCATCATATTGTATGGGCCCTTCTACTTTAATATCGGGCCTCCTTTCACGCACCAATTGGGTAGCTCGCCTAACCTTTTCCACGTCGGCACCTGAACCTGATGTGCCCGATGAATATGAAAGCATTGCAACACGCGGTTCAATGCCAAAACGCAGGCTGTTATCTGCCGACGAGATAGCTATCTCGGCCAGTTCTTCGGCAGTAGGGTCGGGATTTACCGCGCAATCGCCAAATACAGAAACACGGTCGGCCAGGCACATAAAAAAAACAGATGACACCGTAGAGATGCCGGGCTTTGTTTTGATAAACTGCAGAGCGGGGCGTATGGTATGCTGAGTAGTATGAACAGCCCCGGAAACCATTCCGTCGGCGTGCCCTTTATAAACCATCATCGTTCCAAAATAAGATACATCCGTCATGAGGTCCCTCGCCATTTCGAGGGTTACGTTTTTACTTTTACGCAGCTCATACAATGTTTGAACATAATCTTCGTAATGAGGCGAACTGGCCGGGGGTATAACAGTTACCTTATTGAGATCAAGGTCAATACCCAACCGCTTTACCGAAGCGGCTATTTCTGCAGGATCGCCAAGCAGGATAATGTTAACCAACTGCTGGGCAATCAGCCTTGCGCTCGCCTGCAGGATGCGGTCGTCATTCCCTTCGGGCAGTACAATTGTTTTGCGCTGCCGCTTAGCCCATTGAGTGAGCTGGTATTGAAACATGTGCGGCGTCATCACATTGGAATGATATGTTACCAGCATTTTATCAAGGGCGGCGATATCTATATAACGGTTAAATGTTTCTATAGCAAGTCGGATTTTTTTAGTATTATCCGCTGTAATACGGGCTTTAACCGCTGCCACCTGGTTGGTTGTTTCAAAAGTGCCTGCGCCGACAGCAAGGATAGGGACAACGTTCTGCAGTCCTTCAATCAACCTCATCACCGGTTCTTCCGGAATTGCACCTGCCGTAAGTATAATGCCGGCCACGCGGGGATAACTGGCAGATTGATTGGCTTGCAACGAACTGATGACAATATCTCCCCTGTCGCCGGGTGTAACGATCAAAACATTCTCCTTCAGATAATTCAAAAAATTGGGCACCTGCATGGCGCCGGTCACAAAGTTATCAACCTGGTTTCCGAGGTGTTCACTGCCAAACAGCAACCTGCCGTCCAACTTTTCAAAAATATCGTGAACAGTTGGGTTTTCCAGGCCCGGATCAGCGGGTATAACCGCGATAAGTATATTTTCAGACAATTGCGCACGCAGCAATTGTTGTACATCTGCAGCCTGATCGGCCTGTACCCTGTTGACAACAACCGCTAATACCTGAATATCCTGCGCCTGGTAAGCCTGCTTGAAATTCAGCGCATCCTGAACAATTCCGGCAGTGGTTTTCCCCACGCCCGATACAAGGAGTAAGACGGGGGAGTTCAGATTTTTGGCGATGAGCCGGTTAGTTTCAAACTCAAATGCCGTTCCCTGCCCTTCAAAATCACTCCCTTCAACTACAGTAAAATCGCACGTCGCTTCTAAGGCCTTAAACCGTGCGATAATCGCGTCGATCATGTCGCCCTGGTGCTGATCTTTGATCTGCTGCATAGCCCCCTGCCGGGTAAATACATAGGTATCCCGATAAGTTTGCGGTAGTTGAAAATGTGCCAAAACCGTTTCAATATGGGTATCTGGCTGCTCTTCCGGGCCAAACGGTATAATGGGTTTCAAATAACCTATCTTTTGTGCCCGGCCAAGCAGCATAGCCACCAGGCCCAATACAATAACTGATTTGCCGCTATAGGGTTCGGCCGAAGTGATATAAATACTTTTTGTCAAAACCTTTATAAATTAAGTTTTCTTGTGGAACTAAGCAGCCCGCCTT
Source organism: Mucilaginibacter sp. Mucisp73 (assembly GCF_059491465.1). Classification (NCBI taxonomy): domain Bacteria; kingdom Pseudomonadati; phylum Bacteroidota; class Sphingobacteriia; order Sphingobacteriales; family Sphingobacteriaceae; genus Mucilaginibacter; species Mucilaginibacter sp. Mucisp73. Next base: position 3,198,539 of record NZ_CP168507.1, read on the forward strand.
ATGCCTGTAAACGCCAATTTAAGGTCCTTCATTGCCAATAAAGCACCCCCTACCCTGATCTGTAAACTGATAAAGTCATCTATCAGCGATAACCCGATCACAGCTCCCGCAACAACGATCAATTGTTCTATTTTGTTTATGAAATGAAGAATATCTTTATGCAGATCATGTTGCTCAAGCATAGCCGAGTGCAGCCCTTCTTCCATATGCCTGGCCGGGCTTTTTTCGCCAGCCAGCAGTTTTGTTAAAAAGGCATGCTCATTATCCATGAAGGCCAGGTCTGCCAGCCATTGTTTACCAGTGAGGTAAATTTCCTGAAGTTCAAATTCCAGTTCGGTGTCTTCGATAAGTGCTTCCATCGTTTGAATATTTTATAGTACAAATATCGTTGCCGGATGAAACCTGATAAGGGTAAACAATCAAAAACAAAAATGATCTCCGTCATATTTAACTACAGCCTGAGCAGGACTGTGGGGATATATCCCTGGCTTAAAAACAACAACTATGAAAGCGATGATTAACAACGTTGAATTAGCCAACAGAAAAGGGAGTATGTTTTGATACTCCCTTTAATTAATGCACCGGATGTGGCGTATTTTTCTTTTTCAGCCAGAAACAATGCGCTGCGCACGCATGCAGTTTATAATTTTTGTGGGTCGTACCAAGGTTATGTCCTGCGGGATCAAGGATCTCGCATTCTTCGGCGTCTTCATCCTTAACTTTAAGTACGGTTTCACCCTCATTATTAAAATAAAAACCGTCTTTCCTTGCTTTGCCCAGTTTATTGCCCTTGGCATCGATCACGTTACCGTCCCGGTCGATAAAATAAACCTTGTTGCCCTGGGCATCTTTTACGATATCATCTTTGCTGATATACCCGAGCAGCGTACCGCCGTGATCATGGATTTCACCTTTTTTATTAATATGAATTTCGCTGGCAGGAACACTCTTAGGTTCTGTTTGCGCAAATGCAGGTACGCTATTCCATAATAGCGCAGCTGTAATAAACAAAATAGCTGTGATTAGTTTTTTCATGATTGTTTTTTTTGCCAAAGTACCGGCATTTAAAAAGCAAATCACTGATCATCAGCATGTAAAAAAGTAATAGTTATCATTTATTGCAAGAATGGTTTATCCTATGTTTGGAAGGTGATCTATCCCAAAAAAACATAAAAAGAAAAAGAAATTCTATAAACAACACTTTACTAATTTGCTGATATTTGTACCGTGATGAAGAAACTGTTCGTAACTTTTTTAGCTGTGCTGTACCTCGGGGTTTCTTCGGGTGCAACATTGCATTATCAGTACTGCATGGGCAGGCTGGTCAAGGTTGCGTTGTGGCATGATGAGCAGGGCAAAAAATGCAATACCTGCGGTATGAACTACCAGGGCAAGGCTGCAAAAAAATGCTGTACAGATAAACACCAGCAACTGAAATCGGAAAAGAGCAGTTCACTAACATACAGCCAGATTAGCCTGGGAACCAGCCCCGCATTGCTGGTTATACCGCTTTTCGGGTTAGTGCCTTACAATTACCTGCCGCTGAAAATTAGTCATCCGGTTGGCCAGTCACCGCCGCTTGTCACTACCCTACCTGTTTTTTTACGCAACTGCACATTCCGCATTTGATTTTCCTTTTGCTTCAATCCGAAGCCCGGTAGCTTTTTTATGGTTACCCTGCAACCCTAAAACTTCTTTAATCTATAGTTTCCTGCTACGGCGGGAAATGATATTCATTACTTAATCATTTCTATATCATGAAAAAGATTCAAATTTTCGTTTTCGCCATCATCATGCTATTTGCTTTTAACCAGGTTAAAGCACAAAACGCTTCATCCAAAGCTGATGTACTGTTGGCCTATTATGGCGTAAAAAACGCCCTGATCGGCGGCGATGCGTCCGCAACCAATGCCAAAGCCAAAATGCTGCTGGCGGCAATCACTTCATTTCCGGTCGACAAGCTTTCAGCAGCTGATAAAACTACCTGGACAAAATATGCGGCTAAGTTGCAGTTCGATGCCCGTCATATTTCGGAAAGCGATGACGTCACGCATCAACGTGAACATTTTGCCAGCCTTTCAGAAAACATGTTCGCCACCGTACAGGCAATCAAACTGAACAATGCCCCTGTTTACCGCGACTATTGTCCGATGAAAAAATCATATTGGCTAAGTGAAACTGCCGCCATTCAAAATCCCTATTATGGCAATCAAATGTTAACCTGTGGCGCTGTAAAAGAAACTTTACCTGCAGCTAAGTAATTAAAAAGGCCGGGGCAAATACTCCGGCCTTATATTTTAATACTATGAAGAAGTTTATTTTATTGTTCCTTTTTTTGCTGCCTGTTGTCAGTTCCATTGCCCAACATTCGGGGATGAAAATGGAGTCTGCCGGTCAGAGCAAGCATCTTCCGTTTTTCACCAAAACAGGTAACCGGGAGATTTACCACTTATATATCAATGATACCACCGTTAACTATACCGGCAAACAGCGGCCGGCTATGGCTATAAATGGCAGTATCCCTGCACCCGAACTGGAATTTACCGAAGGCGATACTGCTGAGATCTATGTGCACAATGAAATGATGATGGAAACTTCTATCCACTGGCACGGGCTGATCCTGCCCAACCGGTATGATGGTGTTTCCTATCTCACCACCACGCCCATCAAGGCCGGTGAAACGCACCTGTTTAAATTTCCGCTGGTGCAGCACGGAACCTACTGGTACCACTCCCATACCATGACGCAGGAACAAAGCGGGCTGTACGGGGCATTTATCATTCATGAAAAACAACCATCCCCTTTAAAGGAATATACCCTGCTGCTAAGCGACTGGACCGATGAAAACCCGGAACAGGTACAGCGCCGGCTCCATAATGCCACAGACTGGTACGCCATCCGTAAAGGCAGTACCCAGAATTATTTGCAGGCGATACAAACCGGACATTTCAAAACAAAGCTGGCTAATGAATGGAAACGCATGACTGCCATGGATGTAAGTGATGTTTACTACGACCGTTTTTTTAGCAATGGCAAGCCCGAAAACCAAGCTCCCGAATTTAAAGCCGGCGACAAGGTGAAACTGCGGGTAATTAACGGAAGTTCTTCTACCTATTTCTGGCTCGGCTGGGCGGGCGGCAAACTGAAAGTTGTTGCCAATGACGGCGAAGATGTTCAGCCTGTTGAGGTGGACCGGATGATCGTAGGCGTTGCAGAAACGTATGACCTGATAGTTACTATCCCTGCCGATGGCAGTTACGAGTTCCTGGCGACACCTGAAGATCGTACCAAATATACGTCGCTTTGGCTGGGCAGCGGTGCCAAACACGCCGCTAAAAAGCTGCCTAAGCTGAAATATTTTGAGGGCATGAAAATGATGAATGATATGATGGATATGCACGGTAACATGAAGGAAATGGAAGGAATGAAGATGACTACCCAGGTAATGGACATGAACACCGTGATGTATCCCGAACTTGACAAAGGCAAGCCGCCGGTTACCCTGAACTATGGTATGCTGAAAGCCCTTCAACCGACAACGCTTTCAACCGGCCTAATCAAAGTGTTCAATTTTGAATTAACCGGTAATATGAACCGCTATGTGTGGACGATCAACAACAAAACCGTTTCGGAATCTGACAAGATCCTGATTAAGCGGGGAGAAAATGTTCGTATCATTCTCTATAATAATACCATGATGCGTCACCCTATGCACCTTCACGGGCATTATTTCAGGGTGTTAAACGGACAGGGAGAATACTCGCCGCTGAAGAACACCCTGGATATTATGCCGATGGAAAGGGACACCATCGAATTCCGTGCCAGCGAAAGCGGCGACTGGTTTTTTCACTGCCATATTTTATACCATATGATGAGCGGTATGGGGCGGATCTTCAGTTACGAAAACTCGCCGCCTAACCCCGAAGTACCCGACCCGGCAGCTGGATTTAAGAAAGTAGCTGCCGACGATCGTAAATACTATGCATCGGCCAAACTGGGGCTGGAAACAAACGGCAGCGATGGCAACGCGGCTTTAGCAAATACCCGCTGGAAATTTTCTACCATGTGGCACCTTGGAATAAACAATACCAAGGGATATGAGAGTGAAACCATGTTTGGAAGGTACTTTGGCCGTATGCAATGGCTGTATGCTTATGCAGGATTTGATTATCATTATAAAAAAACAAACGAACAGGAAAAAAACCTGTTCGGTCAACTCAGCAATAAAAACAACCGGCATACGGTAGTTGCAGGTTTGGCCTACACTTTACCATTACTGTTTGTGGCCGACGCCCGTATTGATGGCAATGGCAAAGTCAGGTTTCAACTTGGCCGGGAGGACATAGCATTGACCAGCAGGCTCCGGTTTTCTATAACAGGCAATACCGATAAAGAATATAGCACCGGACTGCGCTATATCGTTAATAAGAATTTTTCTTTCTCCAGCCACTATGACAGTGATATGGGCTTAGGCGCTGGATTAACATTAACCTATTAGTAGTTATCAGTAAGTAAAGCTAATTAATACAAACGACTATGGAACATCAGCATCATGAACACCAGCACGAAATGCCTGAAATGAAAGGTCACGATCATGCACAACATCAGGAAAGGAATGGTATGGGGCATGGAAACATGAGCCACGCCGGGCATGATCACGGAGCCATGATCGCTGATTTCCGTAAGCGTTTTTACGTGGTGCTGGCATTCACCCTACCCATATTGGCCCTGTCGCCAATGATCCGGCACTGGCTGCACCTGCAAATTGGTTTCCTGGGCGACCGGTATATACTTTTTGCGCTGTCGACGGCAGTTTTTCTTTATGGCGGCCGGCCGTTTCTGACCGGGTGGCTTTCGGAACTAAAGGCGAAAAATCCCGGAATGATGACCCTGATTGGTTTTGCCATATCCGTTGCTTACCTGTACAGTGCGGCTACCGTATTCGGGCTTAAGGGCATGGATTTCTTCTGGGAATTGGACACGCTCATTCTCATTATGCTGTTGGGACACTGGATCGAAATGAAATCGATAGCCGGCGCCTCGCGCGAGCTCGAATTGCTGGTCCAGCTCATGCCTTCAGCCGCACATGTGCTTAAAGGAAACATTACAGAGGACATAAAAACGGAAAGCCTGAAAGAAAATGACCTGATCTTAATTAAACCGGGCGAAAAGGTACCCGCCGACGGTATGGTGGAAGATGGCGAGAGCTACCTGAATGAGTCCATGCTGACAGGGGAATCTGCCCCGGTGCAAAAAACAAAAGGCCAGCGAGTGATTGCCGGATCGGTGAACGGTAACGGTTCATTAAAAGTTCGTGTTACACATAGCGGTAAAGATTCCTATTTGTTCAAAGTCATCGATCTTGTCCGCGATGCGCAAAACGCCAAATCAAACACGCAGCTGTTAGCAGACAAAGCGGCCCGTTGGCTAACTATCATTGCGCTCTTAGCCGGTATAACTACATTCGTGGTGTGGATTAGCCTGGGGCACGACCTGGCTTTTGCCATGGAGCGAATGGTGACCGTTATTGTGATCTGTTGCCCGCATGCGCTCGGCCTGGCTGTTCCCCTCGTGGTAGCTAAATCAACATCGTTATCGGCGCAACATGGCCTGCTGATCAAAAACAGGACTGCTTTTGAAAATGCACGAAAGATCACTTCTATTGTTTTTGATAAAACCGGCACTTTAACTAAAGGGAAATTTGAGGTATCCAGAATGGTGCTTACCGAAGGAGTACTGAAAAGCGAAGATGAATTACTTAGGCTGGCGGGGGCATTGGAAAGCAATTCAGAACATCCGATAGCCACAGGCATTTTAAGTGAAGTTAAAAAAAGAAAACTAACCCTTCCCGAAGTAACACAATTTAAAGCGATCACAGGTAAAGGCGTTGAAGCGGTTGCAGAGCAAAAGCACCTCAAAGTAGTCAGTCCCGGTTATCTGAAAGAAAATAGCATCAGCCTTCCGGCAAATTTCAAGGTGGCCAGTAACGAAACAGTGGTATTTGTATTGATCGATGAAAAACTTGCCGGGTTTGTTGCCCTTGCCGATGCCATCAGGGAGGAATCAAAGGGAGCGATAGCAACCCTCCACGAAAACGGTATCAAGTCGATACTCCTGACCGGCGATAATAAGCGGGTTGCCGAAAGTGTTAGCGCACAGCTGAAAATGGATGGTTTTTTTGCCGAAGTACTGCCGCATGAAAAACTGGAAAAGATCAAAGAATTACAGCAACAGGGCGAGTTTGTAGCAATGACAGGTGATGGTGTAAACGACGCCCCTGCACTTGCCCAGGCCGATGTTGGCATTGCTGTTGGCTCGGGCAGCGACATTGCTGCCGAAACCGCCGGCATTGTGCTGGTAAACAGCAATCCTAAAGACATCGTTAACCTGATCTTGTTTGGTAAAGCCACCTACCGTAAAATGACACAGAACCTGGCTTGGGCAACAGGTTACAATGTGATAACCCTGCCACTGGCAGCAGGCGTTCTGTACAACCAGGGTATTATGGTGAGCCCGGCAATTGGCGCGGTACTCATGACAGTGAGCACGGTAGTGGTGGCCATTAATGCCAGCCTGTTATCGATAGGTAACAAAAAATAGTTGGCAATTTGCAGTTAGGTGCCTGGCGTGAACCGGGCCAGCTCATAAATGCCTAAAGACTTTTCGATACCGGCTACTTTCTCAACCATGCCTTCAAATCCGTTTTTGCCAAACAGTTTATGTTCGTTATTTTCAAATTCCTCACCCAGCGAGTCATATTCATGATGGGATACGATCTTGCGGAAGGCTGGGAATAAAATGGTATCTTCCCGCGCTTCATGTGGGCGGTACATCCTGTTGAAATTATTCAACAAGGTAATAAGCTGCTGTTTTTCCGTATCGGTCAGGTTTTGAGACTTAGTTAATTGCATGAGCTCATCCGTGATAGTACGCCCAGCCTTATGCTGCGCCAGCAACGTTTGTACAAGATCAGTTAACTGGTTGGCCTTTCGAAAACGCGGGAACAGGTAGTTTTCTTCCTGCTTTTCATGGTAATCCTCAACAAAGGTGCGGATAATGCCAGCTGAGTTTAACAATGCTTCCATCGGGAAACCCTGCTTATCTATTAGGAGGCCTTTGCAATAGTCATAAATGAGCAGCACCCGGTTCAGTAAACCGTGCTCCTGCATAAGATCCTCGGGTGGCGATACTTTTTGATCCTCCTCATCATCGTTGTCATTACAAGCTGATAACAATGTCAGCCCGGTTAGTGACCCAATGGCGGCTGTCTTAATAAAATCCCTGCGGTGTTGATTTGCGGTTTCCATAGCGAAGTCAGATAAGATGATGATCAATGACTAACAAAAATCGTACTGTATCAGGCAATACTGCAAAATATGTTTAGTAATAAAGGTACTATGATATTTTGAACGCTGGAAATCCTCTTTTTCTTATTCGCTATTTAATAATCTCTTTCATGCCCCGGTTATATTCAGGCAAAATTGATATTACTTCCGTTTATCCGATACCTCAAACATCTGCCTTGGCTGTCTATTGTTATTTATATTAACGTTCGCTCAGGATTTAATATGTTGGTTGGTAAACCTGGGGGCGACATAAATTCATTTAAAGCCTCCAGGTAATGGCAGCCGGCTTTGTTAACGCCTTTCATTTTTCCTGCTGTTCCGTTTAATATTTGCTGTATTCTTTGCTCATCCGTAGAAGACACAAAGCCCGCAACACAGCCGGCGGATTTGGATTGGCTTAAACAAATGGAGGTTAACTGTTTTTTAATGGCATTCACCACTATGCAGCTTTTTCGCAGTTCGCACCATTCAACAAACCTGTTGATGAAATGGTTGTTGATCTCTCGCGCGGCAATAACCTGGCTTTGCCTTTTCTGAATAGTTTCACTGTTAACGAGCGAGAGTTTGTCAATATTAACCAGTTTAATGTGCGGTAATTCTGATGCTGCGGGTTCAACATTGTTGGGTATCGCCAAATCTATGATCAGTTTTTCATTGCAATGTTCAAGATCAGCTTTAAAAATTACAGGTGTAGCGGAAGCGGTGGCAACAATGATAACATCTGCAGCAGAAATGAGTGTTGGCAAATCTGCTATATGGCCATAACTAACGTCCATTTCTTCGGCAAGCCGCTCTGCCTTATCAACAGTCCTGTTAACCAAAGTAATACGAACCTTTTGCCCCAGGTAATCTTTAATGTTTTTACATGCACGCTGCCCCATTTTACCTGCCCCTACAATCAAAATATTTGCGGCATTAGCATGATATTGCTTAATGGACTGCAGAGCTGCAAATGATACGGAAGTAGTTCCTTTGCTGAGGCCCGTTTGATTTTTGATCTGCTTTGAGGCTTGCAAAACAGTGTTATATAGCTTTTCTAAAAAGGTATTGATAAAACCACGGTCTTTCGCAAACCTTACAGCCTGTTTAAACTGCCCGATAATTTCATAGTCTCCAAGTATCTGTGAATCTAAACCAGCTGCAACATTAAACATATGGTCAACCGCGCCGATGCCTTCCTTTTTATAGCAGTGACTCTTAAATTCTTTTATTTCGCCATTGGTAACACTGCATAACAGGTTAACCAGTTCATCTGGCGTATTGGTTACTCCGTAGATTTCGGTACGGTTACATGTCGACAAGATAAATAACGAACTAACGCCATAATTGCCGGCGTCTTTCAATATGGCTTCATATTGTTCGTTTGAAACTGCAAAACGGCCTCTAAGCCGGGCATCCGATTTTTTATAATTAATTCCGACCGCGTAAAAATTTTCGATCCCAGTTATGCTGCTCTTATTATTCACGCCTTCCAAACTTTAAATTGTATAACAGGGAAATGACCGTTCGTTTACTGGCGGCATAGCTTACCTCAACTACTTTCATAACATTATTTTTGTGAGGTAAAGTTGCGATGTTCGGCAGGTTAAAATAGTGACGGCCGTCACTTATACAATTGATCGTACACCCGGAACCGGTTCAATTGCTTAATAAAGCAACATAAAAAACAGTCACAGGGATGTTTACTTGTGATTGCGCAGTGGTACAACAGCCGGCAGATTGAGATGCATAGCATGTATCACAACATCAACAGCCCGAAAGACACTGACACAAATGTGACGGCGATCATGCCCTTAACTGACCGGCAGCATTTTGTTTAAACAGTGATGAGCTTAGCTTTGGTCAATTAATATTCGCCGTTATGTTAGGAAAATTGGAACAACCGGAAATTGAAGCGTTGCTTAGTAGGCAGGTAACCGGCCGTTTAGGGTGTTATGCCCAGGGCACCACGTATATTGTACCCATTAACTATGTATACAAGAATGGTGTAATCTATGCGCATTCCGGACCGGGAAAGAAAATTGAAATGATGCGAAAAAACCCTAAAGTTTGTTTTGAAGTTGATGATATAAAAAACATCTTTAGCTGGAAAAGTGTCATAGCCTGGGGTACATTTGAAGAAATTACAGACATAGCGGAACAAGAGCAGACAATGCAGGCACTAATCCACCGGGTTATGCCACTGGTGGAACATGCTACAGACCATCCCTCCCATGGTATAACCGCAAATGAGTATGATATTGGCGACAAGATCGACCTGATCGTCTATAAGATCAGGATAGACAAGGTCACCGGCAGGTTTGAACATCATTGAGTTGCATAAATAATATTAATAATCAACATATTAAACTTTGGGCCTTGTGCATTCTGTTTTTAGCTTTTATATAATGGACAAAAAGCTTTTGAATAGATAAGACTCAACCTACAAGGAATGAGCCCGATAAAATACCGGGCTCATCACATGATTAATTAAGACTGTTGTCCAGATTTTGGCATGCGCTTCATTGACAGGCCGCCTCTGGCTTTTAAGATCCGGTTGCTATTTGTAATCCGGATTTTGTATAAGTACACCTCCGCTCTTGTCAATTTCTGTTTGAGGCAGCGGCCAATGGTAAAACTTATCCTCAAAATGATAATTGATAAGGCTGGTTTTTACCGCGTTAAGTACCGGGCCGGCAATATGCCATCTTAACAGATCGTAGTGGCGCAAGCCTTCGAAAGCAAGCTCCACACGGCGTTCGTGCCTGATCCGTTCACGCATCTGATCTTTGGTGTACCCGGCCGGGAAAGCTGGCATATTTACCCGTGCGCGCAAATCGGTCATAGCTTTATAAACTGTTGCATCAGGGCCGGCAATTTCATTTTGAGCTTCTGCATACATCAGCATCACCTCACCTAAACGCAATATAACCGCATCCTGCTGGCTAAGGGTTGAAAAACCATAAGGTATATTATTCGGTTCCAGGAACTTGATAGTTCCATAACCTGTAGGCCTGAGGTTTGAAGGATGATGAACTTTACCCGGTCCAAAATAAACAGAATCCGCGTATACGGTTTTAGCCAGCCTGGGGTCGCGGTTTTTGAACTGATTTTTGGTATCAGTTAACGGCGAAATACCATATGGCTGCCCATCTGTGCATTCAAAGGCATCAACCATATTTTGCAGCGGTGCGCAGGCATCCCAATCACCATAATACATATCCCATGGAGCCGTATTGTTTGGAGCCAGGAAGTTAACCGAAAACATGATCTCGGTATTATTTTTCTGGGTAGCATCCCTGAAAATATCCTCAAAATTGGTGCTTAGTTTATACTGGCCCATTAAATCCAAACAAAGGTTCCGCACCTGGGTTAGCATGGCGGCATCAGGCGTACCGGTGCTGCCAAATGCTGCAAATAACAAAACCCTTGCTTTTAATGCTTTTGCAGATGACGCGGCCGCATGACCACCGTTGGCGTAATAAGCATTGGTGCTCAAATTAGCAATGCCGTAATCAAGATCGGCAGTAATTTGAGCAAGCACCTGTGCCGCAGGCACTTTAGGCTGCTTTTGATTACTCAAATCAAGTGGCTGTGTCACCAATGGAACATCTCCATAAATGCTATATAACTGAAAGTAAAGAAAAGCGCGGATAAACCTTACTTCGCCTTCATAGGTTTTACGCTGGCTATCAGAAATATCAGCACCTTTATATGTGCCTAAGTTTTTGAGAAACAGGTTTACCCTTGTAATACCTATATAACTATCGTTATAAATGGCAGTTTCATAACCACCTGTAGTGGGGTTAAAATTGCCCTGTACAAAATCCTTGGCGGCACCCGAATTAAACTGATTGTATCCATTATCGGTAAAGCCATCTCTGAAGCCCATGCCATAAGAAAATTCTTCTTGTTGCAGGGAAGCATAAACCGCTGCCAAAGCCGCGTCAAAGTCTGCTTTCGTTTTATAGAAGGTTGAAGTGGCTATCTGATCGTTGGGGTTTAAATCAAGGGCCTTTTTACATGCGCCTAAAAACAGCGATGTAATTAATATGATGGTTAATATAATTCGATTTTTCATGTGGGCTAATTAAAAGGAAACGTTCAAACCAAAAGAGTAGATTTTATTTTGCGGGTACTGCACCTGGTCTCCGCTGCCATAACGCTCAGGATCAAGGCCTTTAAATTTGGTTATGGTTAACAGGTTATCGCCTGCGAAATAAACCCTTAACCGGTTAATACCCACTTTTTTGGTAAGTTGTGACGGCAGGGTATAACCAAACACCAGGTTTTTAAGCCTCAAATACGATGCATCCTGCAGGAAATACGATGACCTGCGGCCTATTTTATCAGGCGCGCTTTGCCCGAAATAAAGACGCGGCATAGTGGTTGAAGGATGCTCAGGAGTCCAGGCGTTTAACCAATCGGTAGTTGGTGAAGATCCCTGTACAAATGGTATAGTGCCCCAACCTGATACATAAGATTTAACACCGTAAACGCCCTGCATCATGGCTGATAAGTCAAAGCCTTTAAAGCTGGCCGATAAGTTAAATGAGTAGTTTAATTTTGGATAAACACCAGCAATAATTGTACGGTCATTTTGATCAATTTTACCATCGCCATTTACGTCTCTATATTTTAAGTCGCCCGGTAAGGTAGAATCAGAAAACTGTTTGGGCGAATTAGCTACTTCTTGCGCCGATTGGAAGATCCCGATAACCTGCAGCATGTAGAATGAGTTCCACGGCTGCCCGTTTTGGTTGATGGTATAATCTCCAATTTCTGTTTGACCAAATTTCACCAGTCTGTTACGGTTATGATCAACGTTTGCGCCTACATTAAAGGCTAAGCCCTTTAAAGCGCCATCAGTTATTACATTATTGTACGATATACCAAGCTCAATACCCCTGTTATTTACCGATCCGTCATTAATGGTAGGTGCACTTAAGCCCACAGCTGCGGTAACCTGTGCCTGCCTCAAAATATCAGACGTTGTTTTATTATACCAATCGGCAGTTAAATTAAAGTTTTTGAAAATGGTAACATCCAAACCAATATCGGTCATAGTAGTGGTTTCCCATTTAATGGCCGGATTGTTGAGGTTTTGCTGAGCTACGCCAGTTAACAGTGTCGAATTATCAAAAGAATAATTGCCGGTAAAGTTCAATAAAGCCTGATATGGATAGTTGGCACCATAGCCGTTCATTACTATATTTTGATTACCCAGTTGTCCCCATGAACCTCTTAATTTGAAATTATCCAGCCAGGTTAAATTCATGGCTTTTACAAAAGGCTCTTCAGTAACCCTCCAGCCGGCTGAAAACGATGGGAACACCCCCCATTTGTTTTTACCGGCGAATTTTGAACTTCCGTCATCACGAATATTGCCCTCTAAAAGGTAACGCCCTTTATAGTCGTAATTTACACGACCGAAATAAGACATTAAGGCCCATTGGTTACTGGTTCCGTTTGCGTTTTGAATATCAGAACCACCTGCGTTTAACTCCTGCAGGTCCAGATCGGCAAAGTTTTTACGGTAACCTGATAAGTACTGATATTTACTTTGCTCAATACTATAACCAAATTGTGCTTTAATATTATGCCCATGAAAATTGTGTGCATAGTTCAGGTAACTGAACAGGTTGGTATATACGGTTTGCTCGTCCTGATCTGTTAAACCTTTACCCAGGTCAAGAGATGTTGCCAGTTGATTAGTGCGGAAATTATACTCATCCAGCGTGGCTTTAAAGTCCTTGTACTTATCCATGTTAAAGTTCACAGCACCTTTAGTATACCAGGAAATGTCTTTAGTAAACTGCACTTCAAACCAGCCCTGGGCGTTTACAGCGTAATCATTGGTGATCCTTCTGAAGTTTTGATCAAGTACAGCTATCGGGTTTTTATTGTTATACTCAAAGTCATAAGCTTTGTAGGTGTACCGCCCGCTACCATCAGCTAAATATGGACCATAAGTAGGCGCCTGCGACATGGCCGAAAGGAAAAGATCCATCGAAGAACCATCCCACTGACTTGGTGATGAAGGATTACCGGCTACAGCACCCCTGGTGCCTGATTTTAACAATACGTTGGTGCCGAATTTTATATGATCGTTAATCTTTGAAGTCAGATTGATCCGTGCGCTATATCGCTTATAATCAAAGCCCCTTTCAATACCGTCCTGGTTAACATATCCCAATGACACGTTATACGTAGTTTTTTCACTGCCACCGTTAAATGTCAGGTTATGGTTTTGTGTTACGGCAGTCCTGAATATCAGGCTCAGCCAATCGGTATTAGGATAGCGTACCCTATCTGTAGCGTTACGATACAGATCGATCTGGTCTTGCGGATAAAGTGAGTTAGGATCTGTTGTGCCGCTGTTGATGCGTGCCTGGTTAAACATCTCCATATATTGGGCAGAGTTGGTCACCAGTTTAAACATCTTGGTCGGGCTGTTGTACCCTAAGTTACCATCGTAAGTAACAGACATTTGCCCGGCCTTGCCTTGCTTGGTTGTTACAAGCACCACGCCGTTGGCAGCCCTTGAACCGTATATTGATGCAGATGCAGCGTCTTTCAAAACAGATACATTGTCGATATCGGTTGGGTTAAGATCGCTGAAGTTACCGGGAACACCATCTATCAATACCAACGGATCAGAACCGGCGCCACTGAATGTGCTGTTACCGCGGATCCGGATAGATACCGCCTCATTTCCAGGCTCGCCTGAGCCTGTGTTGATCTGCACACCTGGTGCAAGACCTTCAAGCATAGACGCAGTGTTAACAACAGGACGTTTATTCAATGTCTCGCCGGATACTGATGAAACAGCACCTGTAAGGTTTGCTTTCTTTTGCGTACCGTAACCAACCACTACAATTTCGTTTAGTGCCGATGTTTGCTCTTTAAGCGTTACGTCAATTTTGGTTTGATTGCCTACCGGTACCTCCCGGGTAACAAAACCCACAAAGCTGAATACCAACACTGCGCTATTGTCATTCACGGTAACAGTATAATTGCCATCAATATTGGTTTGTACACCCGTGTTGGTACCTTTAACCTTCACTGTAACACCCGGTAAAGACACGCCTTTCTGATCTTTTACCGTACCGGTAATCGTTATTACCTGCGCCGGTTTCTTTTCGGCGGGTTTGGGGGTAACTACAATGGTAGTGTTATTAATTACATAACTAAAAGGCTGATCACGGAAACATTGCTGCAATGCTTCTTCCAATCCCGCATCTTTAAGGTCGACGTTTACAGGAAGTGCCTTTTTTAACATTTTGGAATTGTAGAGTACACTATATCCGCTTTGCCTGTGGATGTCTTTAAGCGTTTCAACAAGCGAAGCGTTATTTTTACTAAGACTTATCCTTTGCGCAAACGTGGTTGAGGCACTTACCTGAAGTATCGAAACCAGACACAAAAAGAACGACAATTTCATGATCAGAAATAATTTTGATACGGCACGGGGTATCTGCCCGCGCTTTAATGCAGTAGAATTTTTGTACATTTGAATGTTAGGTTAAATAACTGGTTGTGAGAAAAAATGATCGTTAACTGACCTGATTGCTATCCGTAGCATTGAGCCAGGGGCGGTGCGAACGCTCCTGGTTACTTTCTTTCTGGGATAGCATTATGGAAGTATTAGGTTACTTCATAATGATAACCCTCCTTCCTTCAATTTTATAGTGAATACTACCGGTAAACTTGATATTATCAAGCAATTCTTTAATGTCTTTATATTTTGAGATGGTACCGCCAAATTCATTTTCCTGAACCTGGGCATCCTGATATTCAACATCTACATCATACCAGCGGCTTACCTGCTTCATGATATTTACAATGCTTTGATCATGAAATATAAAGAACCCGTTTATCCAGGCCATATTGGCTTCAACATCGGCCTTTTGTACTTTTATTGATGAACCGTTTTGATTTACAGTTCCCTGTTGTCCAGGTAAAAGCATCACCGAGGCCGTTCCTTTACTCATTTTAACCGAACCTTCAAGCAAGGTGGTGGTTATATCGTCATTATCGCTATAAGCATTAATATTAAAATGGGTACCAAATACCTGCACCTGCGTACCGTTGGCCTTAACGATAAATGGATGAGCTTTATCCCTTGCTACCTCAAAATAGGCCTCACCGTTTAATTCAATTTCACGGTTCGCCCCGGTAAAATACTCCGGGAATCTTATATAGGAGGCTGCATTGAGCTTTACACTGCTGCCATCGCCCAATATAACCTCGTATTGGCCGCCACGGGGGGTAGTAATGGTATTGATCCGCGGGACGCCCTCATGCGCTTGTTCCCCGGGCTTTCTGTCAAATTTATAAACCACTACACCGTTGGCTGCTTTACTTACTTTTACGCCCGCCTCAGCTGCCAGCTGGCCATTTTTGGCGTCATCAAGTACTATTTTATTGCCATTGGCCAAAGTGAGATATGCCTTGTTACTTCCAGGCAATATGGTTGTTTTAGTATTCTTAACTATTGTACCTGTGGTATTATCCTTTTTAACAGGCATAAACAGCAAGCCAGCCAATAGAGCTATAGCAACTAATGAAGCAGCCGCCCATAACCATTTGTAGCTCGTTTGTTTAAGAGGTTTTATGACAACAGCCTTTTGTCTGCTTTCACTTAATTTTTTCCAAATCCGCGCATGTACATCGGCTTCACTTACCTCTTCATCATCCCAAGCCTCGTCGGCTAACTGCATTTCATCGCGATATGTATCCAATAGCTGTTTTTCAGCATCAGTGCATTGGCCGCTCATATATTTTTCATACAGCGCAAGGAACTCGTTCTTAGTTATCATCAGGTTGCAATTGCAGGTTTATATGGTGTTAGTGTAAATTTTATGCCGGCACACACATACATTTTTATTTTTTTTTACGCCCAGGCTTAAAGGTTAAATAATTTTGATCGGCTTTTCCTACTTTTATCTAACCAATTGTATGTACAATTCTCATATTAGTGATCAGGAACTGTGGCTTGCCGTACGTAATGACGATGAGCACGCGTTCGCCCTACTTTTTGACCGGTACTGGGTAAGGTTATATAAGACTGCCCTCCGATACCTGAAAGACCGTGAAAATAGTGAAGAAGCAGTACATGATGTTTTCCTGAATATCTGGGATCGCCGGCGTCAACTGGAAATAGAATCTGTCCCCAATTTTCTGCTCTCGGCCATCCGCTACCAGGTTTATAATCGCATGCGTGCGGCAAAGCGCCCGGTAATTGTGGAGTTGGATAATCTGGAAGCAGGCAATTTCCCCGACTACAACCAGGGTGATTTCCGGATCAAGAATCAGGAGCTGTTACAGGAACTGAGTTATTACCTGGAGAAGTTGCCCAAGCGCTGTCGGGAAATATTTTATATGAGCCGCATGGAAAACCTGAGTAACCAGGAAATTGCCGCCCGCTTAGGAATATCCAAACGAACGGTTGAAAACCAGATAACCGTGGCGTTGAAACACCTAAGGGGCTGTTTCAAGCAAGTTTCAACGATGCTTTGCCTGTACTATATGTTTTTAAAATAATGCAGGGGAGGTGGAGCACGGCTTTGCGAAGCCTATCGTCATTTTAGGTATGAAGAGCTATTGGGACTTCTGAGCTTTGATTAATAATTATGATTGAATGCTGATGTTAAACACATCTTTTAAAGCACGTTTGGCCGAATGGTAGCCGCACATACCATGTACCCCTCCTCCCGGCGGTGTGGATGATGAACAGATATAAATCCCCTTTGCCGATGTGCGGTATGGTGAGCGGCGCAATACCGGCCGGGTAAACAACTGGCCAATGTCAATTACCCCGCCGTTAATATCACCTCCGATATAATTGGGATTATAGTTTTCCAGTTGCCCTGTATTAAAAGTATGCCTGCCTATGATGCGTTCGCGGAAACCAGGGGCAAAACGCTCTACTTGTTTTTCGATAATATCGGTCATGTCTTTGTTTGATCCGTTGGGAACGTGGCAGTATGCCCAGGCGGTATGCTTGCCCCGGGGCGCACGGGTATTGTCAAAAAGGCTTTGCTGGGCCAGCAGTACAAATGGTTTTTCGGGGTGCAAACCGCCCCAGATCTGCTGTTCACACGCAGCAATTTCCTTCAGCGTACCGCCAATATGTACCGTTCCTGCTTGCCGGGCCTCTCCTGCTTTAAACGGAATAACATCGTCAAGCGCCCAGTCAACTTTAAAAACACCCATCCCGTAACGATAACGTTCCAGTTGCCATTTATACAATGATGAAAATTTATGTCCGACAATTTGCAGCAGTTGTTTTGGCGTAACATCAAACAAAATTGTCTTTGCCGATGGCAACTGATCAAAATTATTGATGTAGGTATTGGTTTCTATCCTGCCCCCTATTGATGTAAAGTATGATGCCAGTGCCTCCGCTATTTTTACCGAGCCGCCTTTAGGCACAGGCCAGCCTTTTAAATGCCCGTTAACCATCAATACTAAAGCAATTGCAGATGTGGTAAGATTTGTTAGCGGCAGAATGCTATGAGCAGCCATCCCGGCTAAAAGCCCTTTGGCTTCCTCAGTTCTGAAGCGCTTGGCCAAATAGTTTACTGAAGTTAAAGCAGCCAGCCCAAAAGCAGCCAGGTCGACAGGGTGTTTGGGAAAAGTAAGCGGGCCTAAAACATCAGGCGCCAAACCGGGCCACGAAGTTACCAGGGGGGCCATCAGTTTGATGTAGGTATCCCTGTCGGCACCCAACAGATTGGCAGTTTCAATAATGGATTTTTTAAGTACTGCAGCCGTTCCATTATCAAAGGGATGCGCTGCAGATATTGTGGGGTAAATATATTCAAGGCCGTGCTCATGCAGTGGCAGGGTTTCAAAAAATGGCGAACCAATTGCCAGCGGATGAATAGCTGAGCAAACATCATGCTTATAACCAGGCAGGGTTAGTTCTTCAGTACGTAAACCGCCGCCAATAGTACTTTTTCCTTCAAGCAGTAACACCGAAAGTCCGTTTTGTTGCAACAATATGGCTGCCGCAAGGCCATTTGGCCCCGAGCCTACTATTACTGCGTCATAATCATGTTTTTCCGGTTTCACAGGTATCTGTATTTGGTATTTGCGCGCTACTAATTTGCCCTTACTAAAACACGCACTGACCTATCAGGCACAATATACACATCATTTCTTGCCGCCTTACCTTTACGTTCTATAAATTCGGGTAATTTATCCTGCAAATGGCCCCAAATCATACCGGCGGTACGGTGTATCTGCTAACACCTGGCCCCCTCCTCTTAATTCCTGATCTACATATAAACTATTAATTATACTTTCCGTATACAGTCAATATTTACATGATTTTTTGAATATTCGCAACATGAACCAAAACCTGCAGTTGGAATTTCTTTTTATTAAAAGACGAAGAGTTTTATATATAACTACAAAAATTTCGTTTGCATTTTTAAATGAACCGAACTACTATTTATGAGATGTCCTCTTTTACGATTAATTATTAGCTGTCTGATACTTTGCCTTTTCTCTTTGTCTTGTAATCGATCACAGCCTGTTAACGTCAATAAAAATGGAGTTTACATCAAAAACGAAAATGGCAAATATTCACTTTATCGTAATGGCAAACCATTTTTTGTAAAGGGGGCTTCCGGTTTTACAAATTTAAAACGGTTGAGCGAAGCCGGAGGCAATACGATAAGGGTTTGGGACACCTTAAATCTAGGAAATATTTTAGATTCGGCGCAGGCACATCATTTAGCTGTCATAGCAGGTTTGCCAATGCCTTCGAGCGAAAGTATGGATGACTTTTATAAAACACCCAAAGCCAGTGCCCATGTGAAGACTATTGCCGGTATTGTAAATAGGTTTAAGCATCACCCCGCGCTTTTGAGTTGGTGCCTGGGCAATGAGCTTGCATTCCCTTACAAACCGAAATACAATCAGTTTTATACCATATTTAATGATGTGGTTGATATGATCCATCAGGACGATCCGCAGCATCCGGTTACCACAACCATTATGTCCTTTCAAAAGAAAAACATTGTCAATATTAAGCTACGGACAAAAATTGACTTCATCTCGTTTAATGTTTTTGGCTCGATACAAACATTAAATGAAGATCTTCAAAAATTCAATTGGTTTTGGGATGGCCCGTTCCTGATAACAGAATGGGGAATTGAAGGCCCCTGGGTTGCAGACAATCAAAATGCCTGGGGAGCTTATATTGAAAATACCAGTACAAAAAAGGCTGAGCAATATCTTTATACCTATAAAAAGTATATGCCGGTTAATAACTCCAGGTTTCTGGGGTCGATGGTGTTTTATTGGGGTCAAAAACAGGAACTAACGCCAACCTGGTTCAGTCTGTTTGACGAGAATGGCGCTGAAACCGAGGCCGTTCAGGTGATGCATTATATCTGGACGGGGCAAAAAGCGCCTAAGAAGGCCCCTGTGTTGAAATACATGCTGGTAGATGGAAAAGGTGCCAGGGATAATATCTTGTTTAAACCAGGTATAACAATAAACAGCAAAGTGTATCTTGAAGATCCTGATATCACCGGCTTAACATTCAAATGGCAAATATTTGCGGAGGATTGGTTCAAACCCAATGGCGCTTTTAACCAAAAGAAACCAAAGGAGATTAAAAATTTAATAATCGGGCATAGCGGACCGGACTTGAAGTTTAAAGTACCGGATCAAGAAGGCCCTTATCGCTTGTTGGTTTATGTATATGATCAAAAGGGCTCTTTTGCTACCTCAAACACTCCCTTTTACGTATTAAAAAATCCATGAACAATATTATAAAACCACCTTCCAAACGGCAATTATTTTATTTAAGGCTGATGATTATCATCGGTTTGCTTTGTATGTTTTTTTTAATACATAGCCTGCTCAGAAAATCAGTTATTGGTTACCAGCCACTGTATTGGCTATTAATATCAACCTTTGTTTATACCTTTTTTAAGGTAATATATGAGTGGTATCATTATTGGTCAATAAGCGTTCCGCCTGTTTTACCCATAACGAAACAATATACGGTAGACATATTTACCACGTTTTGCGCCGGTGAACCATATGAAATGATTGTTGAAACACTTACTGCAATTCAGGCTATACGTTATCCTCACGAAACCTTTTTATGTGACGAGGCCGATGATCCTTACCTGAAATCAGTTTGTAAAGAACTGGGTGTTCATCACATAACAAGAACTAAAAAGATCAACGCCAAAGCCGGCAATATTAATAACGCGTTAGCCCAGTCATCAGGCGAACTATGTGTAATTCTTGATCCTGACCATATACCCGTACCCGAATTTCTGGATCCGATAATAGCTCATTTTGATAACCCCGAAATTGGTTATGTGCAAATTGTGCAGGCTTATTACAATCATGACATTGGATGGATAGCTAAAGGCGCGGCACAACAAACCTATCAGTTTTACGGCCCGATGATGATGTGCATGAACAGTTATGGCACTGTGCAGGCTATAGGCGCCAATTGTACTTTCAGGCGAACAGCTTTGGAATCCATTGGCGGACATGCTGCCGGGCTGGCTGAAGATATGCATACGGCAATGCAGCTCCATGCACGTAATTGGAAATCCGTTTATGTACCCGCTGTGTTGACCCGAGGCCTGGTTCCGGCTACTTTGTCAGCTTATTATAAGCAACAATTGAAATGGTCGCGGGGGGTTTTTGAGCTTCTTGTGACTTCCTACGTTAAACTTTTTAGAAAATTCAACTGGCGGCAGAAACTTCATTACGGTCTTTTACCTCTGTTTTACTTATCTGGTTTTGTATTTCTTATTAATTTTTCAATTCCGGTCATATCCCTGTTCACAGATGCTTTCCCGTTAAGGATGGACTTTTCTGAATTTTTAGTTATCAGTGTTCCTTTTATAACTTCAGTTGTCCTAATCAGGCATTTTGTTCAGCAATGGGTAATGGAGGATAATGAGCGGGGGTTTCATGTGGTGGGGGGATTACTGCTCATAGGTACATGGTGGGTTTTTATATTAGGTTTTGTCTATACTGTTATCAGGAAGAATGTTCCCTACATAGCAACCCCCAAGGATATCAAAGATGAAAAAAATTTAAAAAACAACTTACCTAATATTATAGTATTGGTTGTATCCATTGCAGCTATTATTTACGGCCTTTACAACGACTGGAACCCCTATACACTTTTCATGTCCGGCATCGTTGGTCTGAACTGTATGTTCATGGTATTTATGCTTATCGCAAGTTCAGAACTCAAGTTTCAGGCCTACCTTGATAAACATGCAACATTATTTACGGTTGTTTCAAAAATACAGCATGTTAAAATATTTTTTTGGCTGTTAAGAAGAAAGATATATTTTGGTGTAAGGAAAGTTAGCCTGATACTTAGCATATTAGTGGTTGGCATCTGCATATATGCTTCTCAGGAATCGGATGAAGATGCAAGCTTTAATGTTGCGCGTGGTTTCGATGCAAAGAATGATAATAGCAAAAAGTCTTTTACCGAGTTCATCTCCTCATCAGATACCACCGGGTTATCCCAATTGATCAGGCAATCGCGACTTTACAATAGCACTTCGAGAAAGTTTTCAGATACTTCGAAAAATATTATTGAACAAGATCCAGTCACCGGTCAAAAACGTTTATCAGTAAACCTTCCATTTTTTTCTTCAGTAAAAGGCGTAATCTACTCTAAAGGAAACTACTGGTACAAGAACATAGCTCCACTGACCAAAAAAATGATAGTTAATGATTTTGAAGACATTAGAAAAGCGGGAATAAATACGATAAAAATATATGGGCCCAATATTTACGATCACTCAATTTTTGAAGCAGCGGCACAAAAGGGCTTAAAAATTAATTATAGTTTCTGGGTGCCTGCCCCATCAAGCTTCATTAATGATACCACCTACCTGCACGAGCAATTCAATATCATCCTTAACACCATAAATAAAAATAAATCAAACCCTAACATCAGTGCCTGGAACTTAGGCAATAGTACCTACCAGCAGCTATCCCAATTTTATCATGGGCCACAGTTGTACCGGGCGCAACAGCATTATATCAATTTGTTAAAACGTTTAGTAAATGAAATTAAACATGAGGACCCAACAAGGCCATTAACCATCGACCTTTTATCCTCCCCCACACTCAACCCTGCTATGCAAATATTAAAGGGGCAAATACCGGCAATTGATGCTTTCGGAGTAATTGTTGATAATAAACGGTCATTGAAATATGTTAGCCGTGATTTTAAAACGCCTTATTTTTTCAGTTGCACTGATCCCGGTGCACTCGAAGGTGTACAGCATTCCGGCGGAATTTTTTACACTAACTGGCAGGATCAACAAAGCGGCACTGCTGTCACGTTTGACGGTTTAAAAGATGTATGGGGCAGAAATAAACGTTACCTTTATAAAATAAGCAGGAACTGGAATGGCAATACACCTGTCTATAATTTGCCCGATGTCAAAATACTAAAACCTGCATTAACAACTACTCCCGGAGCATCCCTGCGCTATAACGCCCTGGTATTTTCCTACGGCCACTGGAACATCGCCGCCTATTTAAAAACCGGATTGAACTTTGAATGGTATCTTGTCAAAACAGACAATTTGGGTAATGCTACCGGCATGAAAAAGGTAGGAAGCAGTCCGGACGTATACGTTACAATCCCCAAAAATGATGACAGATACAGGCTGTACCTTGTTGCAACCGATGGCGATAATGTAACTGTTGACTACGCAACATTAAATACCCCTCTTCAAAATTAATCGTCAATGAAAAAAAAGTCAGCAAAGATTTATTTGGCAATCAGTTTAGGTATAATCTTCGTTATATCCTTTTGGGGAATTAAACTTTTTCGCAGTGATTATTTTACAAATGACTACTACCGCAGCAACGAACAGGTGGTTGGCATATTTAACCGCAGGAATTTAAGTGATACTTTACCGGCCAAACCCATTATTTGTTACACGGCAGTGTTTAAAAATACAGCTATAAGATCAAGCCGGGGCAATGTTGAAACAGCTTTGGCTAACAATGATGTATTAATTACCGTGGAAACCTGGCTTAAAGGCGTAAATTATCAAAACAACGTTTTAACTGAAGTGCTTAACGGCGTTTTTGATAAGCAGATCCATGAACTGGCTGTTTTGGCGGCAAAAAGTCACCATCAGGTTTTTTTCCGCTGGAACCCTGACATGGAAGTACCGGCCAGTGTATTTCCCTGGCAATATAAATCGCCTAAAGACTATATTACTTCATTTAATTATTTTTCAAAAAAAATTAAAATGATTGCCCCAAAGGCACAAATCATCTGGGGGCCCTCAGGTTATCCCGGCGATACCGAATACTGGCCCGGAAATAAGACCGTTGATTATGTAAGTATAACCCTTGGAAGCAAATCAGAAGATAGCACTAACTTTTATCCAAAAGACAGTACGGTTTCTGATATGTTAAAACATAAGCTTCATCGCTTAAGGTTTATAGACAAACCTGTATTGATCATTGATAATGCCGGAAAAACACCTTTTAAATACAGTTGGCTAAACGAACAAAAAGACTACTTTATAAAATACCGGAATACCGTATACAGTGCCGACAACTACGCGGATAGTGCCGCTAAAAAGCCGGTAAGGACCTCGCTCAAGATTGGGGTATTTGATCCAAATAAAAAACTGCTCAATCAACCGAGAATTAGTGTAGAACATCTTTTTACAGATTGGGGCGAAGTTGAAAGAGGCGATTTTGAGAAAAAATTCTCAGAGGTCATTAGCCGTCACCATGATGTTATTGTAACCATGGAACCATGGCGTGACACCAGTGGAATACCGGATACTGCTGTTACGGAAAGTATTTTAAACGGCCGTTATAATAAGCAGATCAAAAAATTATTTAGTATAATTTCTGCCACACAGAATATCGTTTATCTCAGATGGATGCATGAAATGGAGATCCCTATCCACCGGTACAAGTGGCAAAGTCAGGATCCGGTTAACTACATCAATGCCTTCAGATATTTTATGCAGTTTGACGGAGGGCCGGGCAAAAATGTCAGAAAGGTTTGGGGGCCTGCCGGCGACCGGGGCTCGGCGGATTTTTGGCCCGGAAGCGATGTAGTAGATTATATCAGTATAGCCATTTACGGTTTGCCGGATAAAAACATTACTGACCAGGATAAGCAGGAAGCCTTCAGCACCATATTTAACCGAAAATATTTTCGGATGAGGTTTCTTGATAAGCCTTTGTTCATAACCGAATTCGGTGTAAAGGGATCAGAAAGCTTTCAGGACAAATGGCTTGCCGATGCCGCTGAAACAATAAATGCGAACCCTCATATTTTTGGTGTTTGCTACTTTAATTTATATGACAACCCCAAGGCCTGGGGGGATATTAAAGCCCCTAACTGGAGCATTACCCCGCAGTCGATGCTCAAATTTTGCAGTTTATTGAAACAGTAGCCCTATTAACTCTTTATAAAATAGATAAATGTAATTTTCATATTAAATAAATTTATTAAATTATAAAACATTAAACACTACCCACGGTTGTATCATAACACTATCTACCAAAATCAAATGTTATGTTTCACCATGTAAAAGAACTACAATTTAACGCGCGCGTATCGCGCCCCGACCCACAGTTTGCCAATTTATTACTGGAGCAATTTGGCGGAGAAAACGGCGAACTGGCCGCAGCCATGCAATACTTCACCCAGGCCTTTGGTGCCAAGGTGCCATACCCCGACAAGTATGATATGCTGATGGATATCGCCACGGAGGAATTCAGTCACCTTGAAATTGTGGGCGCCACTATTCAAATGCTCCTCAAAGGCGTTAATGGCGAGCTCAAGAATGCTGCCGACAGTTCCGAGATCATGCAGGTTTTGAATGGTAAAGCTGCCAAAGAAGATATTATTCACCAGGCAGTATTCGCCAATCCGCAGTTTGGCGTTATTACGGGCGGCGGTGTTACGCCCCGCAACAGCCAGGGCATACCATGGTGTGCGAGTTATATCCATTCAAATGGCGATCTGACCGTCGATCTTCGCAGTAACCTTGCCTCAGAGTCACGCGCCAAGCTGGTTTATGAACACCTGATGAAGTTTACCAATGATCCTTACATTCACGAAACACTGTCTTTCCTGATGACCCGTGAAGTGGCGCATTACAAGATGTTCGAAGCGGCTTTAAACGATATCCAGCCAAACTTTCCACCAGGGGTACTGGCAGCCGATCCACGCTTTACCCAGCAGTATTTCAATATGTCTAATGGTGCCGACGTTTACGGCCCGTGGAACGAAGGCGAAATGCCCGATTTGGAAAAAGAATTCATTTACATAGCTGACCCGGTAAAGCACGTCAGGGAAACACAGGGCCTCACCCAACTGGAAGACGATAAGGCGAGGGAACTTAAACAGGCCGAAAAGCTGAACAAGCAAATGAGCCAGGAAAAAAGCACCGAAGTAAAGGACTCTGAGCCCGAAGGCGTGGCGCAATGGAGTACTTATCCTGATAATAATAACAGGGCCTGAAATACTTAAAAAAAATACTACCGGCCGTCATCTTATTGATGACGGCTTTTACTAAACAGTTGCTCAAGCAATTTAATGCAGCTGGCTTCCCCCCTTTTCGAGAGCTTTACATCGATCGGTTTTTAAAGAAAGTTTATTAGATCTGCACTCCCGTGCTTACACAAAATTTTCCATTTTTTTAAATATTATAAACATTTAAGAAAAAAAATCATTATTTAATTAAACAACTTCCAATAAGAGTCGGCGTTCCGCTTTATTTAGTCAACTCAACAACAACACTTTTTTTAAAGAATCTATGATAACCAAAGAACAAACACCGCAAAAACAGGACAGGCAGCCAGGCATTGAAGCAAAGATGCATCCGGCTCCGGAATACATTAAAGACAACTATAAAGCTGCCGGCAAATTGCAGGGAAAAATAGCCCTGATTACCGGAGGCGACAGTGGTATTGGCCGCGCGGTAAGTGTACATTTTGCGCAGGAAGGTGCCAATGTGGCCATTGTTTACCTGGATGAGGATGAAGATGCCAAAATAACAAAGGACCTGGTTGAATTAACAGGTCAGCAATGCCTGCTCATTAAAGGAGACGTAAAAGACCCCGCCTTTTGCAAACACGCGGTACAACAAACTATAAAAGAATTTGGCAAGCTGAATATCCTGGTGAATAATGCAGGTATGCAGTTTCCGCAAAAAGACGTTAGGGCGATTGACCCCGGGCAACTGGATGTTACCTTCCGCACCAATATATTTGCCTATTTTTATTTTGCAGAAGCTGCATTAGATCATATGCATGCAGGCGATTGCATTATCAATACCACCTCGGTAACGGCCTATCGCTCTTCGCCTTCGCTTATTGATTACTCATCAACCAAAGGCGCTATCACCACGTTTACGCGATCACTGGCTACCAACCTGACAGAAAAAGGGATCCGCGTTAACGCCGTAGCGCCCGGACCCGTCTGGACACCGCTTATTGTATCCACCTTCGACGAAGAAAAGATCAAAAAGTTTGGCAGTGAAACGGCTATGAAACGTGCCGGACAGCCTTCTGAGCTTGGACCCGCCTATGTTTTCCTGGCTTCAGACGACTCTTCCTTTATTACAGGCCAGGTAATCCATGTGAACGGCGGCGAAGTAGTAAACGGATAAGGTAGGTTAAAAGTAAATCCAGGCGGCGTCATCAGTTATCTTATTCCGGGCATACAAGCCTGTTTAGCGGTAAAAGACAATCACCCTTTTTTAAAAGTTATAATAGCATCACCATGAAAACAACAAATCTAATTATTGCGGTCGCCTTGTTGCTCTACGTCAGCACCGGCTGTAATCCTGCCGATCGAAATAGAAAAATAGGCGGCTCTGCCGATAGCAGCAGTGTAAACAGGGGCGGCGGGCCATCCATCTCCGACACAAGCACCATAAACAGTACAAGGAAACAACACCTGCAAGATTCCTTAGCCGGAGATACCACATCGAAAGGCAATGTGCCGCCGAGCGGCCAGCTGCCTAAAAAATAAGGCGCTTTCGGTAAAGCTCCCCCGCATTCAATACCTATTGCCTGTAAATTAAATATTTTTTAATCTCCTTAATTTGTATTTAACTTATATTTATCCATAAGAAATTACCTATTATTTATATGCAGATCGCCGGCGAGGAAGATTTATATTCGATCATGCTCCACGCACCTGTGGGCATTTGTATACTTCATGCGGAAAGTATGACCATTGAAACAGCTAATATTCATTTGTTAAAGCTGATCAATAAACAGGCTGAAGACCTGGCAGGGAAATCTTACCGGGAAATCTTTACCCTTGCAAAACCCGGTGATGAGTCGGCACTGAAAATAGCAGTAGAAGGCAGGCAGCACCAGGATGATAAAGGAACGATGATACAAATGCTTAATGAGAAGAAAGAGATTGTACCCGTTACCTTTGTTTATAAGCCCGTAAAGAACAACAAGGGCGAGGTTACCCGCATAGCCATATGGATATTAGAAAACACCAAACAGGCGCTGGATGAGGAACTGGCAGCCATCAACGAAGAGTTGGCCGCTACCAATGAAGAGTATGCTGCTGCCAACGAAGAGCTGGCAGCTGCCAACGAAGAATTGGCTACAACCAACGAGGAGCTGCTGAAAACCCAGGAAAATCTCCGGCGGAGTGAAAAACTTTTCCGCTCCATTGCACTGAACATTCCAGGTTCGCTGATCCTCGTCGTTGACCGGAACCACCGGTATATGGCTATTGAAGGCGACATTATGGAAAGGATGGGTTATGACCGGCGCGATTATGAAGGCAAGCATCCGTCAGAGATTTCGCCCGAACGCTACGAAGCCTCCAGGCATTTATATGAAAGGGTTTTGTCCGGCGAAAAGTTTTCTATAGAGCGAAAGGCAGAAACGGGAGAATTTTATCTTATTCATTTTGTGCCGCTTAAAAATGACGACAACATTGTAGAATCTGGGCTTATCATAACCCTGGATATTACCGAGATCAAACAGGCCGAAGAAAAAAGCGCAAAGCTTGCCGCGATCGTCGAAACTTCGGATGACGCCATTGTAAGCAAAACGCTGGGCAGTGTGGTCACCAGTTGGAATGCCGCGGCCGAACGAATGTTTGGCTACACAGCAGAGGAAATGATAGGGCAAACAATTTACAAGATCATTCCCGAAGACCGGCAAAACGAGGAACCGCACATTCTTTCCAGGTTAAACACTGGCGAAAGAGTTGATCACTTTGAAACCAGGAGACTAACCAAAGATGGGCGGTTACTGGATGTTTCGCTAACCATCTCTCCCATTATGGATAAGCAAGGGAAAATAATCGGCCTATCCAAGATCGCACGCGATATCACCGATAAAAAACAGGAGGAACAACGCAAAAATGACTTTATCGGTATGGTGAGCCATGAACTGAAAACGCCGCTGACCTCATTAGCTGCCATTATACAGGTTGCGCAAAAGAAATTAGCGCAGAGTGACGATCAATTCCTTTCAGATGCGATGGAGAAGGCAAACCAGCAAGCCAGGCGGATGGCTACTATGATAAACAGTTTCCTTAATATTTCGCGTCTCGAAGCCGGTAAATTATTAATTGAGAAGCAGCCGTTCGATCTGGGGCAATTACTGCAGGAAATACTGGAGGAAACCCGGCTAACCGTAACGAGCCATATTTTCAGCCTTAAAGAATGTAGCAACCTCACGGTTAATGCCGATCGGGATAAGATCATTTCCGTTATTTCCAACCTCATCAGTAATGCCGTAAAATACTCGCCCAAAGGCCGCCAGATCGATATCAGTTGTAAACTCAATGGCAATATGGTAATAGTGAGTGTAAAAGATGAAGGCATGGGCATAAAGCCCGAGGATCTCGGCTATATTTTCGACCGGTATTACCGCGTTGAAACCAATCATACACGCCATATTTCCGGTTTCGGGATCGGCCTTTATCTCAGTGCCGAAATTATTAAACGGCATGGCGGTGAAATCTGGGCTGAAAGTGAATTGGATAAGGGATCAACTTTTTATTTTTCGCTTCCCCGGGCTGAATCACCCGATAACTTGTAAGTCTCGACCTGTCCAACTCCATCCCCATTCCACCAGTGTATTAACGCCAGAACCGGCACCTCATCAATTTCGGTAAGCGGGTCGATTCACAAAAGATTATTCAAATGCAGAAAAATAAGGCTTGCATAAATAAAGTTTATAATTTAACTTTGAATAACAAAGTACTTTTAAGCATAAATATAAGCCATGACAGAAACGAGACAATTTACAACAAGATCTTTTTTTACCGATGCTTTGGGAAAGCGTATGTTAACAGGCGCAGGTATCGGTTTATTGATGATCAGCTTTTTTGTGATCAGTGCCGGTAAGGGCAACCCTGCCTGGAATGAGTACTGGCGGGTGAAACCCCTGCTGTTAACTCCTTTTTTAGGTGCGTTGATTGGCGCCTGCTACGATTTAACAGAGCCGCTTCGCCACCTTGACGGTTGGCTCGGGCGATTGTTCCTTGTGCTGAGTTTTGTGGGTTATTTCATCGGCCTTTGGATGGCCCTTGTATTGGGCCTTAACGGCACTATGTGGAACTGACCTGAAACATTGGCATTGGTAAAAGGTGGAAGCTGAATGCACAAAGCTTAAAAGCTAATTTATAGCTGCTGTAGTGTTGCTGCATAAGCAAATGATTAATATTATTTAATCATTCACCTTTTGCTTTTGCTAATTTATCAAACTCCACCACACCTGCCCTGGTGGTCCATAGCTTGTACATTGCTTCAAGCTCAGCTACCTTTTGAGGATATTTGGCGCTAAGGTCGTTTAATTCGGAGCGGTCGGTGCTGATATTGTAAAGCTCCCATTTATTTTCGGGGCGTTGTGATACCAGTTTCCAGTCGCCCTGCCTTACAGCACGATTGCCCTCGTGTTCAAAAAACAGCCCGTTATGTCCTTTCCAATTTTGGCCCCTGAATACGGGGACAAGACTTATACCCTCTGTAGGTGTAATGTTATTGCCATGATAAACTTTAGGATAAGTTGCACCAGCCAGATCAAGACAGGTAGCCATCAAATCTATAATGTGGGCAGGCTTATTGACTATAGAACCCGGCTTAATCACATCGGGGTAATAAGCTATAAAAGGGGTAGCTGTCCCCCCTTCATATTCCCAGTGTTTAAATAAGCGGAAAGGTGTGTCGCTTACATTGGCCCCCAATGACCCGTACGATGTAAAAGAAGTTGGGTCACTTGCAGGCTTACTGTTTGCAGCCAGCACCTCGGGGGTAAAACCCGGCCCCGAGATAGTTTCATTACTGGCGCCATTATCTGACAAGAACATGATCACCGTATTTTTATCCTCACCCAGCTCTTTAAGTTTTTTCCTGATGAGGCCTATATTCTGATCCATCCGGTCGACCATTGCAGCATATACAGCCATTTTGGTATCAAACTGCTCTTTTTCTTCCTGAGTAAGGCTATCCCATTCCGGTACGCTCTTATCCCTTGGCGAAAGTTTTTCATCCTTAGCGATGATCCCCAATTGCTTTTGACGTTCGAGCCGCTCCTGCCTGAGCTTATCCCAACCTTTCAGGTATTTGCCTTTGTATTTAGCAATATCTTGGGGCAGTGCCTGAATTGGCCAGTGCGGACTGGTAAAAGCCATATACAGGAAAAATGGCTTGCCCGTGCCTTTATTACCTTCAATAAACTTAAGGGCATAATCAGCATAGGCATTAGTTGAATACCAGTTTGGCCCTGGTGTGTATTCCTTATCGTCTAACGCAATGGTAAGTTTTTGATTAGGGCGATAAGGCATTGTTGGATTAAAATAACTGCTTGCCCCATCTATTAAACCAAAATAATGATCAAACCCGCGTTTAACCGGCCAGCGCGAGAGGTCTGTACCCACATGCCATTTGCCTGCCATCAGCGTATTATAGCCGCCATCTTTAAGCGCTTCGGCTATGGTTACGCAGTTTTGGTTCAGGTAGCCCTGATAAGCAGGCACATCCCGGTGGTTTACCATATCACCTACCCCAGCCTGGTGCTGATAAAGCCCGGTGAGTAACGATGCCCGGGTTGGGCAACAGCGCGACGCATTGTAAAACTGGGTCATGCGCAAACCGCCTTTGGCCATCGCATCAAGATTGGGCGTTTGGGTTTCAGAGCCGAAACAGCCAATATCCGAGTAGCCCATATCATCGGCCAAAATAATAATGATATTTGGTCGCTTAGCCGGTTGCTTATGCTGGGCAAATATTGGACTGCTTGCTACTGCAAAAAGAAAGATGGTTTGAAGGAACTTTTTCATAGGAGACGATTATCGCAATCTATTTAAAATTAAGGGTAATATCATCCCTGTTACTATGGGATGTTTTTATCCAAAGCAAATGATTGATTTTATCATAATACCAGCCAGCTGTTTTGTCTAATGCGTCAACATTATCAGCCGCTTTCAATGTTTCATTATTTTCTATTATTGAAGATGGAGCGCTATCATAGGCCCAATGTATTTTTGTCAAATAAGTATGCAGCGCCGGGGCAAAGTTACCTACGGGCTTTTTAATTTGTAGTTGCCCGCCACCGGCAGTATTGGCTACAGCAATTTGGGTGATTGCCTTATCTCCCTGCTGATATTTTAAACTGATGCCATCATCTTCATAAAGCTTAAACTCAGATGCCTGGCCTAAAAACACGTCCAGCGTAATTATATCTACCAGTTTTTCATCCATGTATTTCATGGCCGGCTGCATTGGGATAATACTTCCTGCTTTTACAAAAATGGGTAGATGATCTGGAGGGGTCAGGATATGGATATATTGCTTTCCGGTATATTTTATGCCCGTCCAATAATCAAACCAAATCCCCTTTGGTAAGTAAACAGTACGTGTTTGCGCGCCCTTTACAGTTACCGGGCAAACCATCAAATTATCACCAAACAGGTATTGATCGGCTACATTATAGGTATTGGGATCGTCCTGGTATTCCAGCACCAAAGCACGCATGAGTGGCATACCGGTTTGATATTGTGTATATGCGTTACTGTAGATATAGGGGATCAGCCTGTAACGGAGATCGTCGTATTTTTTAAAGTTGGCTAAAGCTTCGGCCCCATAGTTCCAGGGCTCTTTATAACCCGGATGGTCCATGCCAAAAACCATAGCCACCGGGCTGAACATGCCAAACTGTACCCAACGCATGTACAACTCAGGATCGGCCGCATGTTCAAAACCGCCCATGCAATGTGCCCAATATCCAACGCCCGACATGCCAATATTTAATCCGGCTTTTATAACCGGCGCAAAGTATTGCCATTCGCTTGGCCAGTCGCCTGCAAAAATGAACGGGTAACGCTGGATGCCGGAATAACCTTCGCGCGTTTGGTTTAAACCACGAATGCCATTGTATTGCTGAAATTTCAAATATGGTGCTTTAGCATATGCAATAGGGAATACATTATGAAGTTGTGCCACTTCTCTACCAGTAGGGCCGACTTTTTCACTTTCATTGGCTAATGAACCAAAGGCACTGCCTTCATCCGTTTTCAGGAATTTAGCACCAATGGAGGCAACTTTCATAACGCCATTATCCCACCACCAGTTTGCAGCCTGCTGATCAAAAAAATTTACAAACTCGCCGGGCTTACCATTTTCCGGGTACGTAAAACCTTTGGCCCGTGCCTGGTCAAGCAGATTCAGGTTGTTGGCATTATCAAACCTCGGGCGAATATGCAGCCCCACCATTTTAAAATTCATGGCATACAGGCTATCAAACATGGCCTTGGGATCTTTAAATGTTTCGCGCCATTCAAAGGTTGTAGCTCCCTTACCCCCCTTTTTACCAAACAGGCGCCAGGTTGAATCAAGGAAAAGGATATCAACCGGGATACCCATCTCGCGCATTTTACGGGCCAGTTCTATTACATACCTATCCGAAGTAAGTTCCTCATGGCCCCAGGTGCCGCCGCTATAAGTGCCCATGTGCAAACCGAATGCAAACCTCGGCAACAAAGGCGATTTACCTGTAATGCTTAAATAACTGTTTAAAATTACCGGGAACGTTGGACCGTAAATAAAGTAATAATCCAGTTCGCCATCATTTGCTTTAAAGCTGTATTCATCATCAGTTTTGCTACCCATATCCCATTCGGTAGCCGATGAATTGTGCAGATATATGCCATATCCCTTGGTGCTCATAAAAAATGGCACAGGGCAATAATTGGCCTCGTTGATGTTATAGGCACCAAGCAAGTTGTTTTTGCTTTTGCCCCTACCTACATTGAGCTTTACCAGTTTGTTACGCTGGTCGGTA
The DNA here is from genome assembly GCF_059491465.1 of Mucilaginibacter sp. Mucisp73. Lineage (NCBI taxonomy): Bacteria > Pseudomonadati > Bacteroidota > Sphingobacteriia > Sphingobacteriales > Sphingobacteriaceae > Mucilaginibacter > Mucilaginibacter sp. Mucisp73. The sequence continues at coordinate 3,232,195 of NZ_CP168507.1, forward strand.
AAATCCATACGCTCACCAAAGCCAAAGAAATGCTCATCGGGTAACAAGTCTTTGGTACACATCACGGTATCGCCGATGTGATGCAAACCGCCATTTTTTTTACTATCAGGCACATACTCCGATGACAACATCACGCCCTTACTATCAGCCACATTGATTATAAACGGTGATTTAAGTACCGTAATAATCAAGGCCGATGTTTGGATTATGTATGCCGATTTAGCATCAGTTATTTTATAATCAACAGCGGGCCATGTGTAGTTTTCCTGCATTAAATGCTCATCCGGCGCAAATTTGCGGCTCCAGCTGGCCCTTACCCGAAACATGGATGCGGAGCATAACTCAATTTTAACATCGCCGTTGGCATTATTGAACAACAAGGTATTGCCATCCTTTTTATATCCGGATTTATTGCTGCCAATACCCGTTTGCGCAAAGGCAGCCACCCCGATTAAAACAAAAGCTAAAAACAAGAGTATCGTTTTCATTACTTGCTCAATTTATAAACTTCGCTGCCGGCCAGCAGGAAACATCCCAAACCATAATCTTCAAAATCGGGCACATTATTGTACCCTACCGGCTGTCCGTCTTTTGGCTCTTTACCTGTTCCCTGTACAAAGCCAAGCATACCATCCGGATGCAGGCACTCTTTGACCATGGCATTCCATGCTTTAAAAACTATTGGCAAATAGGTTTTCTTTTTCAAGATGCCATGATTGATCCCCCAGGCCATGCCGTAAGTAAATAAAGCCGTGCCCGATAGTTCCTTCCCGCCAAAATTGGTCGAATCTTTCAGGCTTACGTTCCAGTAGCCATCAGCACGTTGCAAGGGAACCAAAGCCTCAATCATTTCTTTATATACCGATAAATACTCCTTGCGGTGAGGTGCGTTTTTAGGCATAACTTCTAACACGCGCAGCATGGCAGCCACTACCCAACCATTCCCACGCGACCAGTAGCAATCCGCTCCGTTAGGTTCTTTGTATGGTGGTACAAAGTCTTTATCACGCCACCAAAGGTGATCGGCAGTGTTATACAATCCTTTGCCACCGTGAACGGTTTTAGAGTAATTGTAGATGTCGAACATCTTTTCATAATACTTATTGTCGTTATACACCGCGCCAAGCCTGGCATATACCGGCATAGCCATTTGCAGCGCATCTATCCAGTTCCAGTCGTCCTTTTTTTCGCTGTTTACCATCTGGTCGATGCTTTGCTTTATTTTTTCAATCCGTTCGGGCTTTTTATCTATCAGGTAAAGATCAATATAGGTTTGCCCGCAGCATTGATTATCGGCATTACGGGTATCAACAGCCCCGCGGGGGCTCCACTGATGTTTTTCGCCCCAATCAACCGCATAATCATAGTATTTTTTTTGAGGATCGATTTTATACATCGCCATCAGCCCTTCGTAATAAACAGCCCTCGTCCACAAATTACTGGTACGGGTTACATTTTTTACGGTAACAGATGCTCCCGGATCGGGCCATTTCTGCATAAAATAATTATTGGCCAGGGTCATACCGGCCAACACCTCTGTTTTTGCAGGCTGTTGGGCATATGCACTACCTATTATACCCATAACAGCGCATGTGCTTAATACCGTTTTTATTGTAAGCAATAATTTATTCATATCGTAGATTTTATATATCCATTCTAAAAAGACACGTTAAACATTAAGGCATTTTCCTGAGCCCTTCCCACCTTACTTTCCACTTCCCATTCTTTGGGAAACCGGGATTTACAGTGGTTGAGCCATCCCAGCCGGCACACATCATGGCTACAGCGGCCAGTAAACCACCGTTGCCAGGCAGATACATGCGTAATCGCCCGTCCTGATAATTGTGGCCGTTGGCTAAGTAAGTATTGGTTTTTATGGGTATAAACAAAGCATCGACAGCTTTATCAGGCATATTTAAACGGGCTGCTGTCATGGCAGTCATCGGGAAATCCCAGCCCCAGGTATCCTTCCAATCCCATACATCCCAAACCAGGTTGAAAGTTTTCTTCATTACCACAGTATCCAGTTTATCATTATACGGCAGCATACCGTAGGCAGCTAATACTGCCGGGTGGTCTGTTTTTAATTTAGGATTAGTATAGGCATCGGGCGAGCTTTCAGCAGCGAGGTAAACGCCATCCTTTTGAGGCAACCGGGCCAATTTATCCAGGATTTGGGCATACTTTTTATCCGGCTGCAAGCCCAGGCGTTTGCGCCATTGCTGGGCGGTATTTAAAGCCCAGCGCCAGTATTGCAACTCATAGGTTGGATTATATGTTTCTTCGGGCTTGTAACGTTCCTGCGCCAGGATAATTCCTTTGCCTAAATTATACCGGTCATGCTCCTTATCATAAGTGGGAAACGAGGCCATAAAATCTGCATCGGCCAGTACAAGGTCTTTATATTTGTCGAGGGTTTCCTTATTTGGGTGGGCGCGGTAGTCCAGCTCAGCAAAATAAATAAAATGAGGCTGCTGCCAAATGAGGAATGCCCCTACCGATGACGGGCTTTCGTTACCATCCGGGTCGGTCATTTTTTGCCAGCGGATGCCATCATATCCTTGTCTTTTGGCAATAGCACGGGCATTAGCTTTTACATGATGATACCAGCCCAAGCTATTTTCGAGCAGTTGCTCCCTGCCCCAAAGCGCAAAATGGATCCCGTGCCACCAATGCATTTCAAGGTGGGGCTTACCATACCAGCTATTATATATTAAACCGGTTTCCTGCGGGGGCTGATGACCAGAACATTGTATTTTGGTAAGATATTGAGACAGTATTACCCTGCGTTCCAGTTCTTTTGCCCGGGGATCGGTACTACCACTTAAATCAACCGCGCCGCCGCTTTGCCAAAAGGCCTTCCATTGCTGTATGCTGTTGGCTTGTGTTTGGGCAAAACCGGGTAAAGCCGCAGTTGATTTCTTTGAATTAAACGAACAGGTAAACGTCAGTTCAGCGGCTTTATCCAGAGGTGTTAACACAAACTGATGGGCAGCAGCATGCTTAACCGAAGCTACACCGTTCCAGGCAAGGCGAACAAAATATTGGCTGGTATCCAAACGATGAATAATAGTTGCCTGCCTAACCCCGGAACCAACAATAGCCGAATAATGCTTTTGCGGATTTTTCCAATTGTCGCCATAATCGGCAAACTGATTGGAGGGGAAAGGAAAACGCAGCCTTACTTTAAGCCTGCCCTGCGCTAACAATGGCGATTGGACTTTCACCGCTACCAGGTCCTGATCCTGGTGCGCGTAGGTTTGAACTTTTACGGGCTCACCATCAAATGTAAAAGAGCTGCTAATAGCGCCCGTCCATAAATCAAGTTCCTGCCGGATATTTTGGATCTCGGTTATCTGTGCCTCGCTTCCATCCTTATGCAATAACAGGAAACCAAGGTTACCTAATTGCAGGCGATGTACATTTTCCCTAAACCAGTTAGCAGCATTCCTGTTACGGCCGGGCTGGTTCCATTGTACCGAGTAGCTTACGTTGCGGCCATTGAGCATATAGGTTTTTAATGTTTCGTCAAACTTGTAGCCTGCAGTATCTTTAAAGCTGTGCCAGCCCCATTCAGATTGTGTGCCTAAGGGAATACCTTTATCATAATGCTCAGGAAAAGTTTGCAGACCTGTAGCATCAACCGTAAAAGCAAAACGACCGTTACCTACAGATAGTGACGATAGCGTGTCGGTGCCATTATTTATTACATTGTGCCTTTGCACCAAAGCCTTACGGTCTATTTTATTCTGCGCCCTCAATAAAACCGGCCAAACAACAGCAAATAATGCAAAATATACGGGCAGTATTTTTTTCATATTGAGAGTACTATGATTCTATTTTAAATATGAATGGCGATGCCGTCATATATTTACCGCCCTGCGAGGTAGTAAACATATAAGTTGGTTTACCATTTTGGAATAAGAGCTGGGGCCGTTCAAACCTGCCATATTTGTTAAGGTATTTTGGCGGCGGTGGTTGATTGATATGATAATATTCGGCGTTGAAATAGCCTATCTCCGGCTCGCTCCATTTTTTGCCGGTTTTTGATTCCATATACAAACCATACTGGTGATTAAATACACCCATGTCCCGGGCAAGCATTTTAAAGCGGCCCTTATCAAGCCAAACACAAGCATCCTCCAACTGGGCATTATTGCCCCGTCCCGAAAAATCTATAACCGGGTTACCGTCATATTTTATGTAAGGGCCTTCCAGTTTATCGGAAATAGCCAAACCATATTTACGATTCCCTTTTACCAGCGGGTCGGTGGATGTTTCATATTCTTTGGTGTTCCATGATTTATAAAATAGCCAGTACTGCCCGTTGGGATGCTTAACAAATGCCGGATTGGTTGTACAATGATCGTCCCATGCCCCTTCGGGTCCGGGCAAAAGCAGTGGTTCATCCGGCCGCGTCCATGGGCCATCAAGAGAATCAGCCATGGCCAACCCTATCCGTTTTGTATTGGTTTTACCGTTGGAATTACCCATAAAAAACAGGCAATATTTACCATCGACTACTTTTATCGACGGGTTATGACAGGTAGTAGCATCCCAATAACCAGGCCCTCGCGGGGCGAGGATTGTTTCTAAAAACTTAAACTCACCTTCCGGCGTATCTGCCACAGCATGGCATATTTCAGATCCGTTGATCCATCCACCCATTTTTTTGGAGGCGATCCATCTCGAAAAAAACACGTGGATCCGGCCATCGAGCCCCTCAATAGGGCTATTGCACCAAACGTAATAACCATCCATTTCCAACGCACGGCCAACAGGCCTTAGCTTTTTGGCAAATGCAGAAATATGATCATTTGAATTCCCAAAGGCTAAACCAGGCAATAATGCCATAGCCGAAGCCACGCTTAACTGTTCAATAAAATCTCTTCTTTTCATCATCCGGACACAATCATTTACAGAACCTGTTACTTTAAATATTTATTGAGCGCCAGCTGATTGAATGATCGGATCCCCTGAATAACCATGCTGGCATTTAGCTGCGCACCCGGCTCAAGCGTATCCGTGGCATCAGTGCCGAAGTAGGTTGATTTAACCTTTGCCTCCCCTTCCGCATCATAATCATCGGCAATTAGTTTGTTTAGGTCGATGAAAAACGCCCCGGTTTGTTCGCCCAACTCACGCGCCCATTGCCCGTAACTGTTTTCACTGTTGCGCCCTGCAGACTTACCGTCTTTCCACACATTACGGGGTATAGGCGAACAAATAATAGGCGTTGCGCCCTTCGCTTTAATATCCGCAATAAATTTGCGCATATACCAACCGTAGGTATGTACCACCTCTTTTACTTTCCGTATCGGGTTGTATATTTCCTGCTGTTCGCCGCCAATACCTTTGATAGTTCCGCGGGCCCGGGCTGTATCATCCAGCGCACCGGCGTCATTGTGGCCAAACTGCATAATCACAAAATCGCCGGGTTTGATTTTAACCAGTACCTTATCCCACAAGCCCATAGTTTGGAAGGTGCGGCTGCTGGTGCCGCCAAGCGCGTCATTTTCGACCGATATTTTTGTTGTATCAAAATAAGGGGCTATGTAATTCCCCCATCCCCATAAACCACCATCGCCTTTGCCTTTACCATTCTTTACAGTCGAATCGCCTATCAGGTAAAAGGTTGGCTTATCGGCCGGCTTCATCAACATAAAAGAAGATAACAGCATAACCAGGACAAGCAGTAAGCCTAAGCCGGCATTTGTACGGATCATATTTTTCATAGCAGCCCGAAATTTTAGTTTTTAAGGTATTTATTCAGAGGGTTTACGGGATTGGCCCGGATGCCATCAACTACTGATTCTGCATTCACGGTAGCTCCCATTTTGTTAGTGTGGGTATGATCTCCGGGGAAGAATTTCTTAACTGAATCGGCTCCCCATTGATCATATTTATCGGCTGTGATACGGTTCATATCAATAAAGATGACACCTTCCTGCTGTGCCACTTCCTGTGCCCATTTACCATAATCGTTATCGGCACGGATAACCTTGCCATCACGAAACTCATTCCGTGGAATCATGGATAGTACAATAGGCGTTGCACCTTTAGCTTTGGTATCCCTGATAAATTTGTGAAGATACCAGCCATAGGTATGTACCGTTTCTTTAGTACCGTTAGGCCAGGTAAGCTCAACAGTTTCATTACCGGTGCCTTTTAATACCCCACGATACCCGGCTTTGGTAGTATCGGGTTTACTGCCTTCATTATGGCCGAATACCATCATCACATAATCGCCCGGCTTTAAAAGCGAATCAACCTTGTTCCACCGGCCTTCTTTGATAAAAGTGCGTGTACTGCGACCGGCCATGGCATGGTTTTCAATATTGATCTTTGACAGATCGAAATAGTATGGGATAATGCTCCCCCAGCCCCAGGTTTCCTTATCGTTATTATGCGTAGTGGAATCGCCAATTAAATAAATGGTTGGCTTTTGCTGATTGATAAAAGCCAGGCCCACAAAGGCTATTATTAATAAAGCTAAAACCGGTTTCAATACTTTCATATTATTTTTTTGTGTTTTTAGGCTTCAGTTCGTCCGGTGCGCCGTTAGTATAGGACACAAACACCTCTTTTGAAGCAGTTTTGAAAAGATCATCAACAGTTTCCATCGAAATGCTGTCAGCAGGTTTAAACTGCGGTGACGACATATATTTTAAAATGCTGTAATATAATTGCTTTGCCGCCGGCCTGTCTTCGCCGGTTGTTGGCGAAAGATCGGCACTGCTCACCATCAGACTCCCCTTACTTACCTTTGCTTCAAATAATAAGGCTAAACGGCGGTTCATGAACCAGGTATCAATAGGCTGAATAACCGGACGTAATGTCGCCGGAAAATCTTCCAGGTGCATGACCTGCGCATTCGAGAGGATATCCCACCATTGTATTTCACTATAGGATGATGTCGGGAAATCATTAAACGCAGGATGCTTAGGATCGCACACAAAACCAAGCGTATGCGGAGGGCGCATTTTAAACCAGGAGGTATTCCAGAAAACAGGAGTAAATGATTGTATAATTTCCTTGCCCTTTATTACCTTACCCGAGGCATTCAGAAATACTTTGCCGCCATTATTGAGTACCTCTTTGGCCTTATCATCCAGCGAGGTAGTATAATACACATCGGTTTTTACAACAGGTAATGTTGCCGGATACACCCAAAAGTCCCAATCGTTTACATATTGAGTGTTGGGTACGGATACTTCAAGGTTCAGTTTTACCGGCGATTTTATTTTTGATAAAGGCACATTGATCATCCCTGCCTGCTGACAGTTGCCCATTGCATAGCTTTTTTTATCAAGTACACCCTCGTTGATTATTTTGTGCTGAGCATCGGTTAATTTCCAGTTAAGCGTGGTTGCCATAGGCTTGCTATAGTTAAACAGTTCAACCTGAGCTTTTAGCGTTTCGTTATTTTGATATACAAACTTTTCGGTACGGATAAGCGGTACGGTAGCATTGCAAAACCGGGCAAACTGCTTTGCAGTTATATACCCCTTACTATCCCAAAAGGCATTAAGTACCCCAACCAGCGCCGTTCCCTGTCCCGGATAGTCATTTAACGAAAGCAACTGAAATCCCGAATATCCGGGTGTACGCATGGCTTTTTCAATTTCGTGCTTATAACATAAAGCCTGTAATTTTCCAGAAGCCATCAGGAACTTTTCGGCCTCATCGGCCATGCCATGATCTTTAAAGTCTTCCTGAAAAAGTTCAAAGTTTTTGGCTTTATAGATTCCCGTATACTTTTTGATTTCTTTAAAATCGGGGAAGGCGCAATACTGGCCCATCTCATGGGCCACAAAGGGCACATTAAACTGAGCTATCTGTTTGCTGTAATCAGAGTAACTTTCGGGCCGCTGGTTCCAGGCCAGACCACGCGCACCCGCACGGGCCATATATTCGTTATTGAGGATTACCGGCCAGCTACCCCCTACCGCTGCTCCGGTATACAGCCTGCGCGGGTCTTTAGCCTTCCAATAATCAACAAATTTGGTAAGGTATTCTACCTGTTTGCCGCTGGGCTCATTACCATAAGCCATCATGCAAAATGAAGGGTGATTACCATACCACTTAACCATACGGTTTGTTTCGTCATAAATATATTGATCAATTGGTCGGCCCAAACCTAAGCCACTGCCATGGTTTGCCCATGACGGCCCTTCCACATGCAAGTAAAAGCCGGCTTTATCAGCTGCATCGAAAGCAGCCTCAGGCGGGCACCAGGAGTGAAACCGCATGTGGTTAAGCCCGTGTTCCCTGCAAATCTTAAAGATCCGGTCCCATTCTGCTTCGGTAGTAGGCGGATAACCGGTAAGCGGGAACTCACAGTTATTCACCGTACCACGCAGAAAAACGGGTTTGCCATTTATGGTAAATGTTTTTCCATCAGCCTTAAACTCATGCATGCCGAAGCTCAGTTTCCTGGTATCTGTTGATCCAACGGTAGTGCGCAAAGTAGCAGTAAGCTGATATAGAACCGGCGTAAACTCAGCCCATGTTTGCATTTTGGCCCCCATGGGCAAATCAATGCTGAACTCAGCCACGCTATCTTTGATATTAAAAGGTTTGCTAACAGCTGGTATAAGCTGCGAAACCGGGGTATTAAATGCTTTGGCCGAAAGTGTGATAGTGCCGGCGACAGATGTCCGTTCTGTTTTTACCCGTATTTTGATATGGGCTGTTTTTTGTGTCAGATCAGGGTAAACCTGGATCTCATCCAGCCAGGTCTGGTCTCCGGCTCTCAGCTCCATTTTGCCGATCACGCCATTCCAGTTGCCCTGTGTATGATCAGTAATACTATGTGAATCGGGTCCTACGTTGATCGCTTTAACGCGGTTATCAATACAAAGTGTAATTTGATGTTTTCCGGGCGATAGTTTGTTTCCCAGATCAAATTGATGCGGGGCTACCAGGCTGTTTTGCATCCCAATTTCGGTATCATCAACCCATAACCTGGTTTCGGTATGAGCCCGTTCGAGGAAAAGCACCAGATGTTTATTTTTCCAATCCGCAGGAATAATTACTTCCTTTTTATACCATGCTGCCCCTGTATAATGCTTGGGCGGCGTAAGCCAGAAAGGTATTTTGAGGTTGCCAGGCACCCGGTACTTTGCCAAACGTGGGTTATAAAACCAAGAGCTATCGTAGATGCTGCCTGTCCATTTTGTTTTAAGTGTTATATCGTCCCCTTTTAAGTTTTGGGTCATTGAACCAGGCAAATGAATAGTATCCGTCAGCGATTTTGAGAACCATTTTTCTGTTATCCCCTTATCAGCCGGATCTATTTGAAATTGCCATTGGCCTGCCAATGAAATAACATTGCTACTCTTTTGTATCCGGGGAACTGACCAGGCACAAAAAAGCATTCCCAAAGCTGCACTTATGTAAAGCAGGAGCATTTTTAAAGTCTTGTATTTATTATCGACCTGCACTGACATCAGTTAAATTAAGTTTAGTATTGTCCTGAGTAACTATCTGTGAGTTTTTCCACTCCCATCCTTCTGCAAACTGCACATCGCCAGCTGTGCCCGACGCTATATTAACTCCATCAAAATGAAAATTTTGCATGGTTGATTCTTTAAGGCCTATAGCATTTATAGCCTTTTTGGCACCAGTAACTTTAATATTTGAAATATAAACATCCTTAAAATGCGGGATCCCTTTTTCGGCAGGTTCCACTTTATGCAGGATCTTTTTCCAATGATCGGGCAGCGTTGCTTCATTGTAACCATCGGGCAGTTTAGAATAACTATAGGTTGGGTTCCAATTCATTGTAATTTGAAAAGCCGTGCCCACGCCATTCATGGTTATATTGGTAAAGTGGATGTCCTCAACCGTGCCGCCCCGGGTAATGGCCGATTTAATGTTTAACCCATTACTGGTGCCGTTACCTGTCAGGTCAGTAGCAAGCACATGCCTGATCCCTCCCGATGTTTCGCTGCCACAGGTAAGCAACCCAGCGCCAGCCCTTGATACACATTTGCGGATCACCACATATTCGGTTGGTTTATTTACCCTCAGCCCATCCCAATCCCTACCGGTCTTAAGACAAAAATCATCGTCGTTACAGTCAATATCGCAGTTTTGCACCAGGACCCAGCTGGATGAATCTATGTCTATCCCATCTGTCGATGGCCCATGTCCATCAACATTGTTGCGAATGGTAATGCTATCAACAGTAACATGATCTGAATAAAGCAATTGCACCGTCCAGAACCCAGCCTGTTGCAGCGTAATGTTTTTAATGGTAACATCTGCCGAATTGGAAACCAGCAACGTACGCGGGCGCTTGGCGTCATAATCAACTATCCAGCGTAAACCTTTGGGGTCATATTCAGCCCGCATTTTGCGGTAAATATCCCAAAATGGTTTACCCTGTGCGTTTACCAGTCCTTTCCCGGTAATTGCCACATTGGCTTGCCCGGCTATGTTGATCAAAGCAGCCGGCCATTTCATTTCAATACCGGCAACGCGGGTATCAATTTCGGGATAATCTTTTAAATCCTGGCTACCCAACAACGTTACTCCCTCATCAATATTCAGACAAACATTATTCTTCAAAAAAATGGAGCCTGTTAAATATTTACCGGGTTTAAATGTGACTATACCGCCACCTTTAATCGAGCATTGATCAATAGTTTTTTGTATGGCGGCTGTGTTTAAGGTAGCACCATCATTGACCGCGCCATTATCATTTACATACCACACTATTGTTTTTTTCGGGGCGTGCCGGGCCCCAACTCTTTTTGCCCAGTCCGGTTGAGTTTGCCCGTTCACCACATTTGCAGCAATAACTATCAGGAAAACAGAATAACGTAACAATTTCATAGGTAAGTTTAATATTTAAATGGTTTATCCCCCCGAAAAGCAGGAGGGATAAACCATTGTTATGACGATCAAAAGAGTTTGTTCATCATTTCCACGAAATCAATATCCGGGATTTTGCGAATATAAGCCCGGAGCCGCATCCAATTGTGTTTGTGGTACAGGGTAAATAACATAATTAGCAATAACCGGCTTTATCGCTTTCTGAGCATCTTCTTTGGCAATCCAGCTATTCATAATAGTTAAGAGGTTGCCACTTCTTTGCAGATCGAACCAGCGCGAACCTTCATCGGCAAACTCCCTGCGGCGCTCATCAAACAACTGTGCCAGCGTTACACCTGTTACCGGCGGTAAGCCGGCCCTTGTACGTACCTGATTGACAATAGCGTCAACATCAGCCTGGGATCCGCCGGTTGCGCCATTCAAAATACATTCGGCTTTAAGCATTAAAACATCGGTATACCTGATGGCAATAAAGTTAATTCCCCAGTCAAACCGGCTTGCGGTTGGGATTTTAGTTATATCAAGCCATTTTTTAAAGAACGGGCGATTTTCTGTACTGCCAGCATTGGTGTAACCCGCGGTATATATCGTAAATGCCTTACGTACGTCGGCAGCGTCATAACTGTTGGCCAGATCATTTGATACCGGGATGATTTCCAGGCTTCCGTTTGATTTTGTATCCTTAATAGATAAAAAGTAAGCATTTGGAGCAAGTGTCCATGGGAACGACGCTCCGTAAAGATCACTCGTACCGCTTATGCCACTGGTATACATCACATCAAAAATGGCCTCTTTATTAACCGCTGGACTTTGATTGGTATATGAAAATATATTGCTATAAGTAGGTTCAAAAGCAAACTTACCGCTGCTGATAATATCCTGCAGTAAGGGTAAAGCCAGATTCCATTCGTTTGATCCAGTTCCCGGCCCTTCAATACCATAATTGGGCGCCGATTTAGCCATATACACCTGTGCCAGCAAAGCTTCTGCAGCATATTTAGTGGCACGGCCTACGTCTACCCCGGTATATGTGGTAGGTAAGTTAGCTACCGCCGATTGCAGGTCGGCTATAATCAGTTTGTAAACATCAGCTACAGAACTGCGGCCGATTGAATTAGCTTCAGGCGCAGTAACCGGGTGGTCAATGATTGGAAGCTTACCAAAATACCTAAGCAGATCGAAGTAATAAAATGCACGCAGAAATTTGGCTTCGGCCTGTAGCCTTGTAGCTAACGAAGCCGAACCTATGTAGCTGCCATTTTTGGCAACCTGGTCAAGCAGGGTATTAGCCCTGAAAATACCGTTAAAGTCGGTACCCCAGGCTTCGGTAACGTAAGCATTTGCTGCTAATGATGGCGAAAAATCATTCACAGGGTCCCAGTCACGCACGGTGACAGAAACACCATAAATATTATCCGAACGGATTTCAGACATATTAGCTAACCGCACCGGGTAATTGTGCAGATCGGCATAAATGGCATTGGTAGCCTGTAAAAAATCGCTTGGCGATTTGTAAAAAGTTGCTGTTGTTGAAGCGGATATAGGCACCTGGTTTAAATCCTTATTACAGGAGGCCATTAAAAATGCAGCTGTTATGGTTGATAGAAAAAATATCTTTTTCATTTTGATAATGTTGAAATAATTAAAAAGTAACATTTAACCCAAAGATCAATGATTTAGCCAGCGGCAAGCCTCCGTAATCACCTGCTTCGGGATAGTTACTGTCCGAACTGATGGCTGTGTTTTGCGCCTCCGGGTTGAAACCTCCATAATATTTGTCATGCCCGAAGAAGTTTTCGGCCGTAACATACAAGCGTGCTGCTCCTAAAACTTTGGTTTTAAAGATATTTTTAAGATCGTACCCTAACGTGATATTTCTAACCCTCACATAATCTGAAGAATACAGCCAATCAGTATTGGCAACGAAACCAAATGTAGAATAGGCTTTGCTAACCCGGCCTGCCCCCTGGTTTTCGGGCGATCTCCATCGATTTTCATAAAATGCCGGGGCATTATCGGTAAAGCCCTGGCCCGTACGGGTTATTGCCCTGCCCAGTAAGGAATAAACTGATCCGCCATTTTGGCCCTGAACTAAAACAGTGAGGTCGAAGCCTTTCCAGCGTACAGTATTGGTAATCCCCCAGGTATAATTAGGGTTAGGGTGGCCAACAATCTGTTTATCGGCTTCGGTTATTACGCCGTCGCCGTTCAGATCCTGGTACTTTGGATCACCAACTGTTTCACCGGTACCGTAGGTTGCCACATGGTTATCAAGATCGGCCTGTGTAAGAAAACCTATCTGCCTTACCACATAGATACTGTTTATTGGCTGGCCTACGCGCAAAATAGCGTCAGATACATCAAAGGAGTTTGGAATAATAATTTGCTGCTGGTTACCGTAAAGGCTTACGATTTTATTTTTGTAATGACTGATATTAATTGATGTACTCCATTGAACTTTGCCAACCAAATTACGACTTGTTAACTCCAGCTCCTGACCAACGTTACGCACTGAACCTGCATTGCGCAGCTGACTGCTGAAACCGGTAGATTGCAGGATAGGTACATTCAGCAATAAGTCGGTATTTAATTTATTATAGTAATCAAATGAGCCTGTTAAACGGTTGCTGAACAAACCGAAGTCGAGGCCCACATCATAAGTTTGTGATTTTTCCCATTTGATATCCGGATTCGGTAAATTACTTGGTGCCTGACCGATAGCTAAAGCCTGAGGTGAACCCAAAACATAACCATATGAACCTATTTGCGAAATACTTCCATAATCGGCAATGCTGTTATTACCATTTACGCCATAACTAAAGCGTAGTTTCAAGTCGCTCACTACAGGCAGCTTTTTCATAAAATCTTCCTGAATGATGCGCCAGCCTACAGATGCTGAGGGGAAAATACCGTATTTGGTATTGCCGCCAAACCTTGAGGAACCGTCTTCACGCAAGCTTGCGGATAAAAGATACTTGTTCTTATATGCATATTGCGCGCGGCTAAAGTAGGATACCAACACACTTTTGGTGCTGGAGGTACTGCCTGTTACCGCTGCGGCAGCATTTAAAGTTTGGATAACGCTGCTGGTATAACCGCCAACTGATGATAATGAAGACTGATCTAAACGATCTGTATTGTAAGACTGACCTAACAATATACTCAAGCTATGATTTGCGTGAATTGTAGTATTATAGGTAAGCGTGTTTTCATTAACAAAGGTTTGCCTTTTAAAGGTGCTGTATGATCCTGAAGTATTAGCTGTTAAATTAGGATTTTTAGCAGCATCAAATGTTCTGGCAGCAAGATTACCGGCTATGATATACGGTGTGTAGCTATTAGTGGCATTGTCAACATTATCCAGGTTCAGTGAGCTTCTTAGTGTTAACCCTTTTATAATTTCGTATTCGGCAAATATGCTGCCCAGTGTGCGGTATTTTTTGGTTTGCCCTACCTTGTTCTCCAATTTAGCTATAGGGCTGTTTGCCGAGTTGCCCCAGGTGTATTGTCCGTTCTTAAACGCGTTGGGATATAAACCTACCGTATCTTCCTGAATAGGGCTATAGCTTATGGCCTGGTGAAAAATGTTGTCTTTCCCTTCTACACCAGGGTCCTGCGAAATTGAATAGGTAGGCGCTATGTTTAAACCTAATTTCAGGTTTTTGGCAATACGTGCCTCCACATTGGCCCTGGCCGAGTAGGCTTTATAACCCAGGCCTTTCACAAAGCCATCCTGGTTGGCATAGTTTCCTGAAATAAAATAATTTACAAATTCATTGCCTCCGCTTGCGCTCAATGCCTGGTTTTGCATTGTTCCTTTCTGCTCAATCGCTTTCTGCCAGTCTATATACTGCAACCCGGGATGGCCCGGCATAGCCCATCTCGGATCGAGCATATAGGCTGAGCTAAAGGCACCGCCATTCATCGCCTGACGTGTTGCATTATCGTCACTGGCAGTTGCTCCTTTTGCGCCATATTTGAGCACATAGGCAGCATTGATCATTTCGGTAGCCCTGTCAATCCATTGGTCGCCGTTAAGCATGGGCAAATATTTGGCTGCAGCATTGTAACCATAGTAAGCACTATAGCTAATTTTAGCCTTGCCCGATTTTCCTTTTTTTGTGGTGATCAAAACAACACCATTTGATGCCCTTGAACCATAGATAGCCGCGGCAGCTGCATCCTTTAAAACCTGGATATCTTCAATATCATTTGGGTTGATATTATCGAGCGGATTTCCTGAGCCAAAGCTACCACCGCTGCCTATTGCCGATACAGACAAAGGAAAGCCATCTATTACATACAAAGGCTCATTACCGGCACTTATGGAGCCGCTGCCGCGCACGTTAACACTAAATGCTTTACCCGGCACACCCGTTGTTTGCTTAACAGTTACACCTGCCATTTGGCCTACCAAGGCCTGGTCAACACGGGTTATAGCGCGTTCGTTCAGGTTATCGGCCTTGAAGGTAGCCTGAGAGCCGGTAACGTTTGCCCGTTTTTGAGCGCCGTAGCCGATTACCACCACTTCGTTTAATTGCGATTCAGTTTCCGTTAAACTAACATTGATGGTATTGTTCGTGCCTACGGTAACTTCTTTAGCATCAAAACCGATTGATTTAAATATTAATACCTCTCCTGTCGAGGCCTTAATGGCGTATTTTCCGTCAATATCAGACGTGGTACCCGATTTGGTGCCTTTTATTTGCACGGAAGCAGCCGAAACCGGCTGGTGCTTACTATCTGTAATAGTACCCGTAATGCTAAGCTTTTGTGCCAATGCACTGTTTGCCCCTGCCACATTAAAGAGCAGCAACAGCAATAGCATTTTACAAGAATAAATAAAAATTCTTTTCATAAAATCAAATTAAGGGGTTTACTGTTTGGTACAGTTTGGGTTATAATTGTATAAACGAACATAAAAGTTAATTTCAATAATACCATCCTGTAGTATCCTGCTCCGATACATCAAAAACACAAAAAAAGGTAGCCAACATGACCACCTTTTTGAAATTAACCCTTAAATAATTACCTAACAAACAACGGCTTAACCGGTTCAAGTGTTACCGGCCCAATCAAACCGGAAGGCTTCGGTTCCCAGTTTATAGCGGTAAAAAGCCCATCAGGCCCTTTAGAACCAGGACTATGCGATTGAAAATTGGTATTATAAAATATCCGGTAAGGGATATGCTTCCTATCCATATCAATGATCCGGTTAACCATGAGGTTAGCAACCCTTACTTCCAACTGATTGACCGTCCTTAACTGTGCTGAAGGTATGGTGATCACATACTGCGGACCGATGAGCGTGGCCAGCTTTTTTCCGTTTAAATAAACCTCTGCACTTTCATTAACTTTCCCCAAATCAAGCTTCCAAACAGCAGCATTTTGCACCGGCTTTTTAAAGGAGATAGCATAACTGCCTGTTCCGGAAAAAGCCTTGAGATCATCACCGCCTAAATCAGTCCATGATTTGAGCGCTGCGGTTTTTATTGGCTGAGGTAATGTCGGACCACCTTCGGTAAAGCTCAGTGTCCACGTACCATTGATAGGCTCTGATTTACCTGCAACCTGATAATAAGGATACGCTGCTATTTGAGTTTTTACAGGCAGGGTTTGTAAAATACAGCTTTGCCCCGGTGATAATTGCAGATAAACGCCGGTTTTGCCATCGGCCTGCCTCCGGGTTTTAGCCAATCCATAATTTTTTGTCATGGGATCAAATACTACTACTGATGCAGCGCTAACGGACAGGTCTACCCAACCATTAACCTGGTTGCCGCCATTATTTGTTATAAAGTAGCTGTTCCCATTTTTATAAGTACGGCGTACAAATTGCAGCCCATTATCGGTCATTTGCTCCCTGTTGATACCGGCTGCGCCCAGCAACGAAGCAACATCATCTGCCATTAAAAAACGGCCTTTGCCAACTTTGGCAATTTTAACACCATTATTTTCAGCAGTAAAATTCAACCCGGCAAGCAGTGTTTTAAATGCTTTCTCGCGCTCCTTTAACCCGGAATATCCCGGAACACCCGATGGAAGATTTTTATACACCACTATTGTCGCCCCGGCCTTTGCCAGATCCACCATTTTATTAAAGGTTTCGAGCGGGATATATTTGTTGTCGGGCAAAAGGATGGTTTTATAATTAAGAGCGCCGGTAAGCAGATGGCTGCCGGAGGTTTGCAAATCCATTATTTGCTTATCTGATATAAAATCAAACGTGTAGCCCTTTTTAAGCATTTCTTCGGCGGAGGATTCAAAGCCCGTCCCCTTGAAATCGGGTTTCATGGCATCATAATGCTTAAGCAGACCCCTATCCCCCGGCTCGGAAAAGCTATCAAATAACGGGTAATAAACCAATATATCATTATTGGGCTTTCCTTGCTGCAAAAACGACTGACAATTAGTTATGTATTGATTTAAAGTTGAGAAATCATTCCAGAACGGGTTAGTTTGATTAAAGTGAACTGCAGCATAAAATAACCATCCCGGCCATTGGGCATTTTGAGGCGAGTAACTGATGCCGTGATAGAAAATATGGTTTACGCCTCCTACAAAATATTTATCAATAGCCTGTTTAACATCTCCCAGCGACGATAGAAAATGATCATTAAGCCATGTCGCCGACTCGGACGATGCAAGAGGTTTTCCCATTACATGTGCTGCCGATGTGGCAAATTTAAACCGCAGCACATCATCGCCCTCTGTTTCGGGAATATCAATAGCAGCATACAGATCCAGTATATTTGATGGGGAACCGTGTGATTGATTGCGGATTAAAGCGCCCCTGATTTTAGCCCAGTCATGCCATGGTTTGGTAAAATCATCAAGCAACAGATCGGATATGGTTTGGCGATAATCGCATAGTATGCGGCTATTATTTTCCTTATTATCATTACCAAATAAAGCCGGCAAGTGATTGCGCAGATCGTACCCGCGGCGTTTAATAAATTCGTCAAAAAACAGCGGGGTAAAGTTCGATTGCCCGCGGGCATCATCCACTTCGTACGAGTCATTAAAATATGCCCTGATCCCGCTTAAATCCTGCCCTTTAAATGCCTGATCAAACCGGGCCAGGTAATGATTAAGTGCCGGCTTGGAAAAATGATCGATAACATAACCCTCACCTCCGGGAGCCGCACGCTCAACCATCTTACCATGCCAACCCTGAAAAAGCGCGTACAGCTTCCATTCGCCGGCGGGTGCTGTCCAGTTAAGTTTGCCGGCTGCATCAACTTTATCGGTAAGGTTCAATACCTGCCCCTTGTCATCATAAGCCATTAAAACCGTTAAAGGGATCCGTTTCTCAATCCTTACCTGGTCAAGGGCCATTAACTGGAGGTTTTTATTGCTGCTGATGGGTTCAACAAGGTCGGTGATCTTCGGAGCATGGCCGTCCGCCCTCACTAAGGGTTGCTGCACAAATACCACGGCGTCGCTTAGTTTTTCGCCACCTTCAACATCGTAATTTTTCCAGAACAGTTCTTTACTGGCATCTTCATTCGTAACCCAGGGGCCACCAAAAGGCCAGCCGGTAGCATTAGCCAAATCAATGCCCATATTCAGCCGTTTTGCCTCCGTCAGCGTGTACTTTAACATATCTACCCATTGCGGCGACAGGTATTGTATAAACTCATTTTCGTGCCCTTTTACGCCATAGATCGGTGTAATTTCCAGGCCACCCAAACCGGCTTTACGGTAGCTTTCCATGTTCCAGGTCAGGTCTTTTTTATTTACCGCGCTTCCTTCCCACCACCAACGGGCCCAGGGCCTGGTTTGTTCGGTAGTTACGGGCCAGCCAACTTGTGCAGACGCTGTTTGCGAACCTATTGCCAGTGCGAATGCAACAGCTATTTTAAATTTATTTTTGATCAGTGACATCCTGTTTGGGGTATTAGTGTTTGGCAATTTCTACAGCGTAAACGCCCTCATGACCTTCAAAATTGGCCCTGAAGATAACCCATTTTTCATCAGGCGAAAAATGCACATTAGGCTCCAAATGGTAATTATGATGTTTCATATTTACCAGTTTTTCTGATTTAAAATGGTCGCCGTTAGGCTTAAACAAATAGATCCACATGCCATCGGGTGCTTTGGCTACCTGCCCGGAATTACCTCCGTCGCCGGCAAAGGTTTGCTCATCTTTAGTTACATTAAAATGGATAGACCATTCGTTCCTATCCATTTGATAAACACGGTCTTCTTTTCCTGTTTTCATGTTGATACCTGCCAGAAAAAAAGTTTGCCCCTTAGGTTTCTGCAAATCAAACCACTCAGTATTACCCAACGGTGAAAAAAACTCATGACCGGCTATTTCATTGACCATGGTGCGCTTATGCAACAGCTTGTTTTCGCCGGTTTTTATATTGATGTTCCAGATCCGGTCCACCTTTTCCCAGGGGCCTTCATGGCAATATGAAAGGTTATCAGGATCTGTAGGCGAAAAAAGCAGGTGATTTGTCCATTCGTTTTCCTGGTGTATTTGTTTCAATGTTTTATGTTTAACATCAAGCACGTGTAAGGTATGTTGGATATGGGCATCATAGATCCGGTTAAAGAAATCATGCTTTTCGGGATATTTTGCAAGTATTTCACGCTCCTGCTCACCGGTAGATTTAACACAGGCCATATAAGTTCCGTCGGCATTTACAGTACCTACCCTTCCTTTAAAATCGGGAGAAAAGGCGTAAATGAACCTTGTTTTATGGGTGTTAACATTTACGGCGAATATACTGTCGGCACTTTGGTAAAACGCTTCACGGGTTTTGGCGCAAACCATCTCGCCGGATACTTTCGACCTGTTTGTTAACTGCTCTATTTTCTGAGTTTTTAAATTAACCGTAAATAGCTGCTCTCCCTTGTCCGTTTTACCGTAAAACACCATCAAATCACCTTCATTCTTTATTTGGGGAACAAAGGGCGTATTATTAAAATAAAAACTTCCATTGTCATTTTCGCGGTTCACCAGGCGGATTACTTTATGACCTGTTTCGCTATCAATCCATTGTTCGGGCATAGGCCTGGTGCCACCTGTTTCCATTACTTCCTGGGCCTCTACAACCTGTGAAAGGACAAGCAATAGCTGCACTGGTAAAATGAGCCGCAACGAAACGCAAACAGAACACAGCAAGATCTTGTAGGGCAGCTTGATCATTATGTTATAATTTATCTGGTTACCGGCCGGTTTATATGGGCCGAGGTTTATAATAGATAAAGTTAGAGCATGTTTATACCAACAGCGTCCTGCACCATCCTGATTGAAGACTCTCTTATTGTAACAAATTCATCACTTTATTTATTTTGGCAGCTTATTAAGCTTCCCCGGCTTACGCAGGCAAAAGGTGGGAGCCTTATCAAACCTAATTTGATTAACTTTAAGTTTTTGCCAGTAGCCAGTTCAATAGTTATGAAGTCTTCACGATTTTTAGAATACATTTATATTGATTATTATTCATCTACCCCTAAATATATCCAGTTAGCTAACTCGATCATCAAAAGTGTACGTGAAGGGAAATTAATCATTAACGAAACGCTGCCATCCATCAACGAATTAAACTGCAATTTTGAAATATCACGTGATACCGCCGAAAAGGCTTATAAACACCTGAAATCAATCGGCCTGCTTGGCTCGGTACCTGGCAAGGGGTACTACATCAAAAACACTGAAGCCGGGCAACAGTTCAAGGTGTTTTTAATATTTAACAAGCTAAGCACTCATAAAAAGCTGGTTTATGATGCCATAGTTGATGGTCTTGGGCATGAAGCAGCTATCGACTTTTATATATACAATAACGACTTCGAATTTTTTAAAAAACTGCTTCAAAACAATAGCCACGATTATACTCATTATGTGATCCTGCCGCACTTTATGCACGGCGGCGAAAACGTTCACGATATTATTAATACCCTGCCCAAAGAGAAACTGATCATACTTGATAAATTAGTGCCAGGGATAAAAGGCGATTTTGCTGCCGTGTACGAGAATTTTGAAAAAGACATTTTCCAGGCCCTGGAGGAAGCCCTGCCGCAATTAAGGAAGTATCACACCCTAAAGATTATATTTCCTGAATACACTTATTTTCCGGGCGAGATTTTGAAAGGCTTTTTCAGTTTCTGTATCCAATATGCGTTTACCTACAAAGTAGTTCATGACATACAAGGCGAGCCGATACATGAAGGAGACATATTTATCAACCTGATGGAAAACGACCTTGTGGTCTTGATTGAAAGGATCCTGGCTACGGAATTAAAGATAGGTAAAGATGTTGGCGTGATATCATACAATGAAACCCCGCTAAAAAAAATCATCCTCAATGGCTTAACCACCATATCCACAGATTTTGAGGAAATGGGAAAAATGACCGCGGATATTATCAAAAATGGTTCTACGGGCCGTTACGAGGTGCCTTTTTACCTTACACTCAGGGCTTCGTTATAGCGATTTCCTGATAATTATTTTGAAGGCGTTTTTAATAACCGCGGCTTTGTTTTGCAACATTAGCTCAGCTGTTTTTCTGCCCATTTCTTCAAAATCACTGGTTATAACAGTAATGTCCAATAACTCTTTAAACACGGTTTCATTAAAAGATATGATCCCTATATCTTTCCCTAATTCATATCCACTTGCTCTGGCGCCTTTAATCAAGTCGGCCAGGTCATTTTCGGTCAATACAATATAAAGGGAGCCTTTTTTAAGATCGTCTGTTTTAAACGCGTCTATTACTTCAAACTTCTTGTTTTTCTCTTCACAAAACTGCATTATTCCATCCTTAATTTCGGGCGGATGGTGGCGGTCTACGGGATATATGATAATTAATTTTTTGTATTTGGCAATCAGGTCGGTGACCACATTTAATGCACCGTAGATATCGTTGCGAAAATCCTGGAATACAGCCGACTGCCTGGCTAATTTGGGCAAATCTTTATCCAGCAATATCAACTGATCAACCGGAATCTTCTTTAAAATGGTTAAATATTCATGCTCGTTACTATAATCAAAGAAATGCGGCATTACCACATAATAATGATAATTGCCCAAATTTGCATCTATACTTTCCTCGAGCAAAGCGGGATTATAATGATGAATATGAAGATCGACCCTGGCTTTATCACCCAGGGTGCGTACGATGGTATCATAAACCGTTTTCTTATAAGAGCTTAATTTATTAAACAACAAAAGTACCTTGATCCGCACATCGGGCTTACCGACTACAAAATAACCCTTTCCGGAAACCGAACGGATATAGCCATTGCTCTTAAGTATCGTGTAAGCCTTTTCAATGGTGTCCCTTGCTACACCGTGTTGCTTGCTGTATGTATTTATTGACAGCAGCTTTTCATTTTTCCGGTAAACACCTTTGTCAATATTCTTACTGATTGATCCGACAATTTGCTGCACGAGGGATTTCACCCCATAATTAGCCCTTTGCTTTGTTTGCATTATGCTTGTTTAATTGGTTTACAACGGCGATTTAAACATAGTTTAAATTTGTCAAAGCCGTGATAAGCAATGAAAATATAAAATATTATTAAATTAAAATATTGGGGTTATCGGCAGCACCGGTATTTTTATCAGATACTTTAAGACTTCACCTCTAATAAATTTATACTTAATAAGGATATTTTAATAATTTAAGCGTCGCGCCTGAAAGGCAGAATTACCTAACAGGTACGAAAAGCACTGCATCAGCCACAATTACGCCATCTGCGTTTTTATTTGAAATTTCTACATATGCCTTCTTTTCTTCTGAAAAGTTATATAATCCCAGTGGAAGCCACTCACCTGAAGTTTGGCCTTCTACCTGCAAATCAGACTGGTTGATTATCTTTTCTGTGGCCTTCTCACCATCGTAAATAGTAATATAAGTTTTTGCTGCCGGATTCATAACCTTAGGAAAATAGGTATAAACGCGGTAAGCACCCTTCTTTAATTTTTCCGGAATAAACCTTACCGATTTTGCAGTTTCTGCTTTTGAATCATCAGTAAGATAGGTTGGGCCATAGCCGCCTGATTTTTCAATTTTCCAATCGCCTGTTATGTGACTGTCCTCATTATCAACCAGTACTTCGGGCATGCTGCCATCTGCAAGGGGGTCTGTCCTGAGCAAGCTTTGTACTTCTTTTACATTAACCTGCTGTACCGCAATTTTTTTATCAATAGTCTGGCATGCCGCCACAGCCGAAGATTGGCCTAATACCATGAATACCGGCTCCATCCTGATTGACCCGTAAGCTATATGACTTGCAGATAAGCATACCGGGACAAATAAATTAGCGGCTTCCTTTTGCTTCGGGACTATAGCCCTGTACGAAACAGCGTATGGCGCAAAACCATAGACCTGAACATCCCCCTCATTTTTCGCCATGCCATTAACTACCAACCTTTCGCAATTATGCGAATCCATACCATATGCGGCCATTCCTATCCCATCTTGTACCTGTTCTTTTCCCTGGCAATGATGCTGGGTCATAATCAGTTCACCAATCATTCGGCGGGCTTCCCTGATATAAAGCTGCGGTGTCCAGTTCCCGTTATCCGTATATTCGTCTTTAGGGTAGCCCCATTGTTTCATTTCGTCCCTGATATTTCCGGGTATGCGGTTGTCATTGCCGATAAAATAAAAGAAGCCTTTGGTATAATCTTCATGCTCCTTCCATATTTTGGCCCTTGTGTTATAATCAGCCTCCGGATATTCCCAGTTCATCCCGATCATATCCGTAGAGAACCCTCCGTTATTATTGATATCCGTTTTGCCATTGGGCATTTTACTTATAATAAAAACATCGGAAATTGATTTCCAGGGTTGCTTCTCTTTTAAACGCAGCAGTAACTCATACTTTTTAGGATCATAATTTTCGGGTTTTGAAATTGGGATCCGGTTTTCGGGCACATTGGTTAACGTGATACGAAAATTGTATGCCTGCACTTTTTTATCTCCCGCTCCATTTGTTTGTAATACCTCATTACTTATAGCCCACAATAAACCACTTTTCGCGTCGCCCGGCACTTTATAGGGATCAATATTATCCGGAAACTGGTGTTTATCCAGCAACTCCACTCCGTTTATAGTTTCATCATACTGGCTGTTAGCTTCCCTTCCTACAGTATAAGAAACACCTGAGCGGGCCATCAGGTCCCCTTCATAAGTACAATCAATAAATACCTTAGCTCGAATAGTTTTATTGGTAGCAGCAGAGGGCTTATAGCTGTCCTCTACTATAATTTCCTTTAGCTGATTTTCTTCCTTTTTTACTTTTATAAGCCTGTTCCCAAATAAAACAGGAAAGCCAGCCCTTTTTACATAATCATTAAAAATTCCCTCCGCTACCTTTGGCTCAAATATCCATTGTTCAAATTTCCCATAATGCGTACCTATACGACGGTAAAAATCCCGTGCTAAACCTGTCACCACATATTTGTTTCCAATATCCGTATAGCCAAGCCCTCCCGAACTCATGCCACCCAAATGCTTTCCCGGCTCTATCAATATCACCGTTTTTCCCATCTTTTTTGCCGTATATGCAGCAATTACCCCTGCGGAGGTTCCGCCATATACACAAACATCGGCGGTGATTAATTTGCTGCTTTGCGCATTAGCCGAAGCCCCGGCCATAAAAAAGGTAGTTATGATTGCAAGGATGATCACTTTAATATTTTTCATTATTGCTTATTAAACATTTCAAATTTTCAGAAAAAAGATATGCCGGTAAATCTTAAGGTATAGGTAGTTAAGACTTGTAAATTTTAATTATTTAATTTTAAGCCTAATATCTGACAATTTAAAAAATTATATAAATGTTTTCAGATTACGCCGGGGAGCTTAAATGATGGCGTATAGGTTTCGGAAATTTGCTGTGATGAGTTGCCAATTCCTGCGCCGGTTAACTCAGTTGAACTGGTAGTGTATATAAATAATTTTCGCGTATTTATTGATCACCCAATAGTCAGGGTAATCAAGGGTATTTGCTAAACAGGCTGGTATCATGCCTGTAATGGAAAAGCCTCAGCAATGCTTTGGCAAATAATAAAACAAATACGGGAATGCTGAATGCAATTACCATAAACCATCCTATTTTTTTGCTAGAGAGTTGCTGAGGCTTTAACTATTTATTTGGCAGCGGCATTTACTTCGGGAAACCAAACGGTCATTTCGCCTTTACCACGGTTTGCCCATGAATAATAAGGAATGGCCGTAAGCTCTATCTTTTTAGCAGCTTCGCCTTTTGTTTTACTTAGGATCTCTCCTTTTAAAACAGTTACGCCATTTAACAGGTTTGGTTCGGTTACAGGTTTAAAAGCTGCGTTTGCAGGGATTGCTAAATTGCTCACCGTTCCGCCGTTATCTTTCCACTCGGCGCAGTATATGATCGGGCCGCGTTGCAGGGCTGTTTTACCTTTATCATCAACCAATGCCTTATTGGCTATAACCTTTTTAACTTCCATTGGCAGGTTTAATTGGATGTTATCACCTTTTTTCCACTGCCTGTTAATTACAGCGTAGCCATTTTCAACTTTATAAGCAACCGCTTTGCCGTTTAGTTTCAGGCTGATTTTTGCGGCTGATTTATTTTGGAAAGCATACAGATCAGACGGGATCGCCTCTGCCCTTGCCCAGCCCGGGATCCGGATATGTATAGCAAAATTAGTTGGCGTCTCCGGTGTTATGGCAAACGACAGGGCACCACTCCATGGGTAATTATTGCTTTGAACAATGCTCACTTTTTTATTACTTACCTCCATATTGGCTGTACCTGCAATAAACAGGTTCACAAATACATTGTTATCCTTTTGGGCATACATATAGCCTGACAATGAGGGTAGAAAACGCGCCATATTGGTTGGGCAGCATGAGCACTCAAACCAGCCGGAACGCTCGGGTTCAAGCTCATGATGAGTAACCCCGTTAGTTACCTGCATGGCGTTGGTGTAGAAGAATGTCTTACCATCCAGCCCAACACCCGAAATTAACCCATTGTACAAAACCTTTTCCATCACATCAATATATTTCGACTCGCCGTGCAGCAGGAACATCCTCTGGTTCCAGAACACATCACCTATTGCCGCACAGGTTTCATTGTAAGCGGTAGTATTTGGCAGCTCGTAATCGGCTCCGAAACGTTCACCGCCCGGTACTGCTCCGATGCCACCCTGTACGTAGATTTTTTTGCCAACCATGTTGTTCCAGATCTTATCAATGGCGGTAATGTATTCCTTGTCACCGGTTAAAGCGGCAACATCGGCCATGCCCGAATATAGATACATTGCCCTTACGGCGTGGCCCTCGGCATCTTCCTGGGCTATAACAGGTTCATTATCCTGCCAGTACATCCCGTTCTTCCATTCGTCGGTACTGGTTTTATCATAGGTGCGATGCCCCCTTTCGTCAATAAAAAATTTAGCAAGATCGAGATATTCTTTTTTTCCGGTGATGCGGTACAGGCGTACCAGGCCCATTTCCACAATCTCATGTCCGGGCGCTACATGCCTTTTACCCGGCCCAAAAGTTTTAACCAGCAGATCGGCATTTTTAAGCGCGATATCTAAAAAGTTGCGCTTGTTGGTAGCCAGGTAATGTGCGGCCGCGGCCTCAAACATGTGTCCGGAGTTATATAGCTCGTGGCTCAGCTCGTTCTCTTTTACCCAACGCTCCGGGCCCGACCATGCGTGCGGATGCAATGGGTCAATAGTACGGGCAGTATAAAGATATCCGTCCGGCTCCTGCGCTTTCCCTACTATCGTGATCAATGAATCGACATAGGCATCCAGCTTTGCATCCGGATGAACGGCCATAGAATAAGATGCGCCTTCAATGGTTTTATAAATATCCGTATCATCAAAAGGAAACTTAGTACAAAACTTACCGCTGCGGGCAGCCGCCATTTCAAAATTTTTAACCCTGCCGGTATTCTCGCACCGGGCAAATGACGCCGGGATGGTGACCGTACGATTGGTTTCAATACGCGAGGTCCAAAACTTATCACTAAGCTTTACATTGGTAAATGATACCGGCTTAATGGGATAATCCTTAGTTTGCGCGTAAGCAACGCCGCAATAAAATAATAATGCAATAAGTAATCTTTTTTTCATCCTGATGATATGTTAGTCCAAAAAAACAGTGCAGGTCAACCCACCATCCCGCGCTTTATTTATTTTTATTAGTAACCTACGAGCTTTAGCCAATACCAGTTGTAGATTTCTTTAAACGCATCAATATCTCCAGGTTCAAAGAGCCTGGTCAATTGAACATCCGTATGATCATAAAAATTTTTCATTTAAGATAAAATCATTCTTACCGGCATTTCGTACGTACATAATTATAAGCGTACTAAATACATTTAATTGAGCGAGATAAAATTAACCAATTCAGATTGTTGTTTATGTTTATCACATCCTAAGCAGCGATTTTGCCATGGTGTAACTATTTTAGGCTATAACGACGACAAGATAAGAAATAATTTATATTGAAAAACAGAAATAAAAAAATTAATTGTATTTATAACAATAATAAACACATGCAGACCGGCGATCCAATAAAGCGTTCGTACAGGGCAGATTTAGCTACCATGGGCTTTGCTTAAACGAGAAGCTGTTTCAATGACTGAAGATTTTCCAGCGCTGCTCCGGCGGTATTGTTGAAGTACACGTAAACTGTTTTGCCCTCCTGCTGCCATTCATTGATATACGATGCGTATTCAGAAAGGAAACTTTCACTATAACTTCCTTTATAATTGCCCGATGGACCATGAAAGCGCAGGTAAACCAGTTCATCGGCAGTGATTTCCATGGGCGTGTCCGATTTGGGCATATCCTGCAGTACCATTGCAGCCTGGTACCAGTTTAAAAGTTCAAAAACTTCATCCCTGTACCAGGACGGGTGACGAAATTCGACGGCCGTGGGCCAGGTATAAGGTTTAAGGGCCTCCAGTAATTCTGTTAATTGAGGAAGTGCACCCGCCTGCAGGCTTGGCGGAAACTGAACAAGCAGACAGCCCCGCTCAGTTTCCGGCAAATGGATAGCCTGCATAAAACGGGTAACATCTTCCTTATTGAAAAACAAATTTTTTTGATGGGTGATCCCCTGCCACAGCTTGAAAGTGAAACGAAACCCCTCGGTTACTTCCGTTGCCCACCGGGCTATGGTTTTTGCCTGCGGTATTTTATAAAAAGAGCTGTTGATCTCTATACTGTTTTCCTGCAAAGCATAATAACCCAGCCGCGACAAATGGCTGTATTCAGGGGGAAAATCCCGCCTGGGTCTGTCGATCTGTAAGCCACTGGTACCTCCAAAAAAAGTCCCTTTCATAGATCAAGTATGATATACCAATGATTGTCATCGTCAAGGGCATAAGCCAGGCCGTCACTCATTTCATAAACGTCACGACCATGTTTTTGACTAAAGTAGATTTTCTCATCACGGATAATAGTACCGTTGTTTTCCACCCGCAGAAAAAAAAGCAGCGCGCCTATATTCGGTGCCACATCTTTAAGGTGCCTGGCCTCCCCTTCTTTTACAAATGCCGAACTCATGCCTGTTTAAGTTTGGCTTCCATGCTTTGGGTAGTGTGCGGCACCGCAAGCAGGCGTTCCCTTGGTATCAGTTTACCGGTAGAACGGCAAATGCCATAAGTTCTGTTTTCAATACGCATCAGCGCGGCTTCAAGCTGCTCGATAAATTTTTTCTGGCGGGCGGCCAGCTGGTTGATCTGTTCCTTTTCAAAAGTTGCCGATCCATCTTCAAGCGTCTTGCCCGCAATTGCAGCATCGTCTCCGTTGGTATTTGAAGCGCTGAGCGTACCCACCAGTTCCTGCAGCTCTTCGCGTGCCATGCCGATCTTTTCTTTGATCAACGTTCTGAATTCATTCAATTCGGTATCAGTGTACCGTGTTTTAGTAGTTTCTTGTTGCATGATTGGCTTAACAAACATTTGCATAAATGGTTGGCATAAATGTGATATGCTATATAAACCTATTCAAACCGTTAGTCCCCAACCCTTTGAATTAACCCTAACAGCACTTCCCCCGCGGGAGTCGACTATATCAGCTACACCCTCTGTTCAATTTAATTAAATAATTAAAAATATTCTTTAAAAGAAACTATTACGCATTTGCGCTGTATTTAATGGTACAAAATCTATGCAATGACATTTATGAACGTCAAACGAGATGGTACCAGGAATAGCCCCTGGCAGTCTCTCAGCAGTCCGGCAGCCAGAGTTAAGCCCGAAGATAAAATATACGATTGCCTCATTGTTGGTGCCGGAATTACCGGTATGACGGCAGCGCTGCTATTACAAAAAGCTGGCAAGGCTACGATTATTACAGAAGCGCATAATACCGGTTTTGGCACAACCGGCGGCACCAGCGCGCATATCAATACTTTTGCTGATACTACTTACAGCGAAGCTGAAAGTGCTTTTGGCGAGGAAGGCGCACAGGATTTTGCAGACGCGATCAATGAGGGGTTCGAACTGATTAAGACCAATATCGACATCTATGGCATCAAGTGTGATTATGAACCGAAAACCGGTTACCTGTATGCCGAAAATGAAGATGAAGTGAAAATGCTGGATGACATATACCAGGGTGCTACCAAAGTTGGCGTTCCTGTAAAATATACTGACGAAGTACCGACACCTGTTCCTTTTCAAAAAGCTTTGGCTTTCGATGGCCAGGCACAATTTCATCCCATAAAATATTTAAAAGGATTACAAAAAGCTTATTGGAAGGCCGGCGGCGCGTTATTAGAAAACACGCTTGTTGAACAAATAGTCACTGAAGATGAAATACATATCGCGCAGGCTGGTAAAAACAAGATCCGTGCAAAAAATGTGATCTATGCCACCCATATGCCGCCGAATATCAATGTATTCAATTTCGAGTGTGCACCCTACCGCAGTTACGTGTTGGCCGTTAAACTCCATAGCGGAAAATATCCTGACGGGCTTATTTATGACTGCCAGGAACCTTATCATTATGTGCGGACGCATGTAATAGACGGGCAGGAATTATTATTGATTGGCGGGCTGGATCATAAGACAGGGCACGAGCAGCCGCAGAAAGCTTTTGACGATCTTGAAAAATATGCACGTAAGTATTATAACGTGTCGTCGGTGAAATACCAGTGGTCAAGTCAGTATTATGTACCCGTAGATGGCCTTCCTTATATCGGCCGCATGCCTTTAGCGGCCAATGGTATTTACTGCGCAACCGGTTATAATGGCAACGGCATGATGCTCGGAAGCATTGCCGCCCAAATCCTTGCCGACCTGGTAAGCGGCAAAGGCAGCAAATATGAAAAACTGTTTAATCCGGGCAGAATAAAACCGATAGACGGGTTTAGCGAATTTGTAAAAGAAAACGCCGATGTAGCCTACCACTTTGTGGCTGACCGCCTGAATATTAAAAGCACCGATTCGCTGAGCAGGTTAAAGCCTGGCACCGGCAAAGTGGTTGAAGTAGACGGAAACAAAATCGCCGCTTACCGCGATGACGGCGGCACCATACATGCCCTAAGTCCCGTTTGCACTCACGCCGCCTGCATTGTTAGCTGGAACAGTGAAGAAAAGAGCTGGGACTGCCCTTGCCATGGCGCGCGCTACGATATTGATGGCAATGTATTAACCGGGCCCGCAACCAGGGGCCTTACCAGGATAAGCGATGATGAAAACTAAAGAAATTTTTATTTCGGGAGTCACCGGCACTACCTTCATGACGCTGTTCAGCTATCTTGTATCGCTGGCCGACGGCGAAAACTTCAGCGAGCCGGAGCGCCTGGGGCAGCTAACCGGTCGCCTGATCCCTAAGTTAGATAAGCAGCAAAGCCAGGCATTAGGCTGGCTGGGGCATTACGGCGTTGGCCTGCTGTTTACGGTCGTTTATGTAGAACTATGGCACCGCGGTAAATTAAAACCCGACCTCAAGACAAATCTTTGGCTCGGTGGCCTAAGCGGCCTGTTAGCCGTAGCTGTTTGGAAAACGACCTTTAAAATGCACCCGTTGCCCCCATCCCTCAATTTTAAAAAATATTATCTGCAACTGGTACCAGCACATATTGTGTTCGCGGTTTTCGCCGGCATTGGTTATCACATCGTACAAAAAACAACAAGTTATGCTACAAATAATTAATAACCTCCCGCAACACGTGGTAGGGATTTATGTCAGCGGCGAAGTAACCCGCAACGATATGGAGACCATACTGATACCCAAGATACAGGAGCTGAAAAACCGCCATGGCGAAATCAACTATTTGCTGGTATTGGGAACAGGCGTGCAGAATTTCACGCTGGCGGCCTGGTGGGACGACCTCAAACTTGGGCTAACGAACTTTACAAACTGGCACCGCATTGCGGTAGTAACCGACCAGAAAGGTGTGGAATGGTTTACGGACCTCTTCCGGTTTATGATACCAGGCAAATCGCGCGGTTTTTCACCCGATCAATTGGAAGAGGCCAAAGCCTGGGTTAGCGGGGAAGAAATATGAAAGACCTGGCACAACGCTTTCCCGAAAACCCTTTGCTGCTACCAAAAGATCTTGCTCCCAGTCGCCAGGGTTTACAAATTATCAGCCTGCTTAATCCCGGCGTTTTTAGGTACGGCGGTAAAACCTGGCTTATTGTAAGGGTAGCAGAAGGAGTTATGCAGGAGGAAGGAGTTTTATTTTTCCCTGCCCTTGATGCACTGGGCAATACCGAGATCATCAAGGTACCGCTTAACGACCCCGACCTTATCGCTACCGATGCCCGGGTCATTAGTTACAAGGGGCTGGATTATCTCACCACAGTTTCGCATTTACGTTTACTGGCCAGTGACGATGGGATCCGTTTTACTGAGCAGGAAGGTTATCCGCCCTTATTCGGAAAGGGATACCTGGAACGTTTTGGTATAGAGGATTGCCGGGTTACACAGATAAATGACACTTATTACCTTACCTATACCGCTGTATCAGACAGCGGCGTAGGCGTAGGCCTGCTAACAACCATCAATTGGCAGCACTTTGAAAGCGGCGGAATGATCCTGCCTCCGCATAATAAGGATTGTGCAATTTTTGAGCAGAAGATCGGCGGAAAATATTACTGCTTGCACCGGCCAAGCAGCAAAGAGATTGGCGGCAATTATATCTGGCTGGCAGAGTCATCAGACAGCCGGCAATGGGGCAATCACCAATGCCTGATAAAAACCCGGCCCGGAATGTGGGACAGCGGCCGCGTTGGTGCCGGCGCGGCACCTATCCGTACGGAACATGGCTGGCTGGAGATATATCATGGTGCAAATGCCGAACATCGTTATTGCCTCGGGGCTTTTTTAATGGACATTAACAATCCATCAAAGGTTATCGCCCGAAGTGGTGACCCGATCATGGTGCCAACCGAAGCTTATGAGCTTAGCGGCTTTTTCGGTTACGTTGTTTTCACTAATGGCCATATTGCCGATGGCGACCGTTTAACCATCTATTATGGTGCAGCCGATGAGTTTGTTTGCGGCGCGCATTTCTCTATCAGTGCCATTCTTCAAACTTTAATTTATTATTAAAATAATCAATTAAAACAAAACAAAACCGTATTTCAGGAAGTTTTTATAGAGCCGGTAAGCCGACAGGCACGGATCAATGAATCATGGCAGAAAATAAGATTAAAGAATGTAGTAAACTGATAGCCCAACAGGGTATGACAATTGCTTTTGCCGAAAGCGCTACGGCAGGCTGGCTTTGTTCGGAGTTTGCACTTACCGACGAATCCGGCCAGGTGCTTAAGGGCGGGATCGCCTGCTATAATGCCGATCTCAAAGTATCCCTGTTAGGAGTACCGAAGGGATTGATTGATCAGTTTACACCAGAGTCGATGGAGGTGACGAGGGAAATGGCATACCGCCTGGCACATCTTATCCCATCCGACATACAGGTAACCGTTACCGGGCTCACTACACCCGGTGGCAGCGAAACCCCGGAAAAACCGGTTGGAACTATGTTTGTTTATGCGCTGATCCATGACAGGCACCTCAGTTTTCGAAAAGTATTTCAGGGATCATGCGAAGAAATTATTCAGCAAACCATCCAGGCTACCGCGGAGATGCTGATCAGGGGGCTAACTCAATTTAATTATCATCAACATATATCTACTATGGCAACAAAAAACAACAAAAAGACCGCAGCAGCGGCCAGTCGCAGTCCGGAAGCCGAGAGCGCGCTGAAAGAACTATTCATCGACGAGATCAAGGACCTTTATTGGGCCGAGAAGCATTTGGCCACCGCTCTGCCCAAATTGATCAAGGGAGCTACCTCAGAAGATCTGAAGCAAACCATCACCACCCACCTGGAAGAAACCAAAAACCATGTAACGCGACTGGAAAGCGTATTCGAATCTATTGGTGAGAAAGCTTCGGCTAAAAAATGCCTGGCCATGGAAGGTTTGCTGAATGAAGCGACAGAATTGCTGTCAGATACCGACAAAGGTACCGAAGTACGCGACGTAGCGATCATTTCAGCGGCACAGAAAGTGGAGCATTATGAAATCGCGTCATACGGCACCTTGCGCACGCTGGCCGGTACATTAGGCTATAGCGAAGCGCAAAGCCTGCTTGAGGAAACCCTGGCCGAGGAGAAAAATGCCGATGCACTGTTAACCCAGGTAGCTGAAAACTATGTAAATGAAGCCGCAGCAGCGGAAACAGAATAAAACAAACCGATTGTTAGGGCGGCTTTCGCCGCCCTATTTATTAACCTTTTATTTTAGTGCTTAACCGAAAATTGCAGCAGGGACTTTGCGTTGGGAATAGCTGCCACTGCCGCGTCATTGTTAAAATAACACCATGCTTCCCGGACTTCCGGTTTTGAATTAATCTCATCGGCAAATTTCCGTAATTGAGCATCACTATAAGATGAGCGGTATAAATCCGGAACACCGTGAAAACGATAATACACCACAGGGCCGGTTACAACAGGCTCATCCGGCAGTTCGGGATGGCTCATACCGCAAAAAGAAACACCACGCTCCCTAAGCCGTGAATAAACATCTTCCTGCCACCAGCCCGGGTGCCTGAATTCCAATACATTACTAAAGCTGGGATCCAATTGCGCCAACACGCGTGCCAAACGTTCTTCATCATAATGAAAACGCGGCGGGAACTGGAACAATACAGGCCCTAACTTTTCCTGTAAACCATCGCGAATGGTATCATAAAAACTCGTGATCATATCCACGGTTCCGTGAAACTGCTTAAAATGGGTAATAGCCTTGGGGGCTTTCACCGCGAAGCGAAACTCAGCCGGCGCTTTTTCATACCAGGTACGCAGCATGGATAATTGCGGAAAACGGTAAAAGGTCACATTTAATTCCAGGGTACGGAATTGCCCGGCGTAAAACTCAAACCAGCGTTTTTGCGCCAACCCTTCCGGGTAAAAAGTATTTTTCCAGTGACGATAGTAAAACCCTGAACATCCTATATGCCATTCCATAGGTATCATTTTTTTATGGCGCTGATATCGCCATTCCTTTCCATATACACCTTGTCTATCTTTTCTAAATCTTCGGTAAGTGCAGATTTGCGAACACCCTGCATCACATCTTCACGGCAAACCAATGCCCGTTTCATCCGCTCTTCATCAAACCGGCCGCCACGAAAAAGCGGGATCTTCTCTCCTTCTACCCAACTAACTAAAGGACTGTTACGTGCAATAAGCCAGCCCAGCAGCCGGTGTAGCAGAACGATCACAAAGCAGCAAACAATAACCGGCACAAAAGCCGAGGCGCCAACCACCGCCCTGCTCATAACAGCCCCAAGCGAAATACTGACGATATTATCCAACGGGGTACGCAACCCAAAAGACCGGCGCCCCGAAATGCGGATCAGTATAAGCGCGATAAAAAAGATAACAACGCCGCGGCTGCTCATTTGCAGCGCATTCAGGTCCTTCCCCTCTCCAAAAACGGTGATCAATAACTTTTCCATAACTCAATTTTTTAAAAGCCCGCTGCAGACAACTCCGGGTTTGACGTTTTGGGCCGAACGATGCCTTACCACCAGC
Organism: Mucilaginibacter sp. Mucisp73; assembly: GCF_059491465.1. Taxonomy (NCBI): domain Bacteria; kingdom Pseudomonadati; phylum Bacteroidota; class Sphingobacteriia; order Sphingobacteriales; family Sphingobacteriaceae; genus Mucilaginibacter; species Mucilaginibacter sp. Mucisp73. Next base: position 3,267,063 of record NZ_CP168507.1, read on the forward strand.
CAAATGCCCGCTGCAACAAACCCGATGATGATCAAAAATCTTATTTTGCTTATCATAATCTCAATAATTGATGAGCCGGTTCCAGGCATTAGGTTACCCTGAATTCTTATTATTCCTGGTATAACGTTTTGATTTATTTTGTTGATTTACCCGCGCGGCATCAATAGAATGTGTTTTGGTAAGGTCACTTTCTTTTTGTGCCAGTTCGGACAAACGGATGTAAAATTTGTACAGGTGATCCAGCTCCTCTTCACTCAGGTCCTCAATATTAACCATCCTGTTACTGGTACCTTCATGAGAGGCCAGCAATTCATTCAGTTTTAAATGGACAGCTTTAGAATCCTTGTTCTGCGCCTTCTGGATAAGGAAAACCATTAAAAAAGTAACGATGGTTGTGCCGGTATTGATAATAAGCTGCCAGGTTTCCGAGTAGTGAAATACCGGCCCGGTAACAGCCCATAGCACGATGGTGGACGCAGCTATAATAAAAGCGGCCGAACTGCCGGTTGCCGCGGTAGCCCAGTTAGAGAACCGCTCAAAGTAATTGATTTTCTTTTTCATGTTATTTCCAGCTAATAGTGATTTCGGCATTGCCGGGTATTAAATATTCAAAGTGGCCGCCTTTGATTTTTTTTCCGTCGATAGGCTTCTGATTAACACGCACTTCTACCCCTGGTAATTTGCCAGGACCACTCTTAACCACCATCAGGCGGCAGTCAATGCGATTATCGCCCGCCATGCGGACATGAAGATAATCTTGCTTCCTGGCGGCAAAGCGGTAAACAGGGTAATCAGTGAAGATCATGAAAGGCTGATCAGGTATACGGATATAATGGCGCGGCAGGATCCCGAACGCATTGCCTGCCCCATATACTTCCTGGCCTACCTGCCCTGATTTTTCCCAGCCGTCGTGTAAATCCTCAAGCGCGATCCACAGGTTCGGATCAACCTCTCCTATTTTGGGCTTTTCCTGGAGCATTTCTTTCGGAAGCATTGTCGGGTAGTAATAAGCGGCACGGTCTACAAGGTAACGGACATATTCAGTTATCAGGAGGCGTACCGATGGTAAAATCTCAATATCCTCGGCGTAGCGGAGGTAGTCATGCAGCGCGCAGAAAACTTCCTGCTCTTCGTATACTGCCGTATAAGGAGCGTCATTAAGCGGAAACAATGCAAAAAATGTCGGGAAGTTTTTCCCATAGCCATAATCACAGTCCCAAAGCTTCACGTTGTTAAACACACCTGCCAGGCATAGGTAACTGAGCGCGCGGTAAATTTCTTTTTTGGTGATTTTATACAGGCGCAGCATTGCACCAGCTGAAAAGGCTGTATTGTTGGCCTGGTAAAACAACTCGAAACCCTGGCCGCGCAAATGCATAGCAGCTTTTTCCGCTTCGGTTAAATACCGTTTTTCGCCCGTAAGCTCCCAGGCCTGCAGCATGACATGGGCAAATAAACCCGGCACATCCTTTTCACCTCCTTTGCCTGGCTGCGTTTCGGCTTTCACTATTTCAAGGGTATCTACTTTATAAAAAACCGGCCATTTGTAATTAAAATGATGCGCCACCCGTATCGAAAATTCCAAAGAATCCAAAAAGAGTTTCCTGGCAACCTTGTCGCCCTTCAGTGCAAGGCGCGACAGGTTTAACAACGGGTGGTGCAGGTACCAGGAATCCATAACCAGCGGTTGTTTTTGCTCCTCCTCACCTTCCAGCGTATCGGCTGCTTTTGGGTGCCAGCGCATTATGGTGCCGTATTTTTCACTATAGAATGACGGCAAGCCGGCTTTAACTTTTTTCATTACTTCCAGTTCCACGCCGCTCCATTCCACATAATCAAGTAAAGGCAGCAGCACCGCCAGTTGCACCATGATCTCGGGAGGAGTGACATAGTCTGATACATAGGCGTTAAAATAATGATGACCATCAAGTTGTACCCAACAACCGGGACTGTCTATCAGGTCCTTTAATCCTTTGCCAAGTATGTCGGGCCAATGGGTATAATTCGTTGCCGGTTTGGGTAAAGCCAGGTAAACTTCAGCCAATAAATTGAGATATTGCTGAACCATGGCCGCTTCATCAGCGGGTACTTCTTCCGAAAAAACAATAAAAGCATCGCTCAAGGTATAGCTTGTACCTGCTGCCAGCGGTTTATTTTTAATAGTTGGCGGCAGGGCAAAGCCAATTTCAGGCCATTCGCCGCCTACGCTGTCCGCCGCGGAGGTTTCGGTTTGCTGGTTGTAACCGGCCAACGCGGTTAAGTTTTGCAGGTATAATACTGAACCAGCTTTTGGCCGGTTCATGCTAAAATAGAGCTGTCCCGAACGCGTACCCACCTGCCTTGTATGTATTTCTCCTTCGGCCCTGCTTTCACCTCCCCCGGAACCAAGCGGCACAATGTCGCGCGGCCAGTAAGGGAACAATAAGGTGGAGGCCGGCGTTAGCCTGGTGGTATGATGAAGTACGGGCCGGTCTTCTGTGGGTAAGGTCAAAATAACTTCATAGTCGCCCAACTGCGAGCCAATCTTCAACCGCACATCGTTTTTCCTTTCTTTTAGTACGATCTGTAACCGGTCGTTTGGTGAATAAGCCAGCCGGAAAGCGATCTGATTGTCATTTGGCCATCCGGCCACCAGCCAGCAGCTGTCGCCAAGGTCATATATTTTAAAATCATAGCTGCCTGCTGTGGTTTTATATACCGGAATAAGGTCAGGCAAGTGCAGGGCGGCTTTGGTATTCCAAAACCAGGGTGATGCGTTCATAGGTTAAAATCGATTAACAATTAAAAAAATCGCTGAAAAAATATCTTTTAAATGATAATTAAAACATCGCTTGATGTTTTAAGTTTTAATTATAAAACTATCAGTCTATGAAAAAGTTAATTACACCACTATTCTTAAGCCTTTTCCTGTTATTGAGCAGTTGTGATGCCGTTGTCGGTATTTTTAAAGCCGGTGCTGCCGTGGGCATTTTCGCGGTAATCGTCGTTATCGCGGTCATCATCTGGGTTATCTCATTGTTTCGCGGCCGCAGCAATTAACAGGTAGATCATGGAAAAAGAGCTGCAGAATTTCAAGATCGCCCGTTTCGCGCTTAATGCCCGCTATGATGACATCGGTGAAGCCTCCGTCGAACAACTGAAACGCCATCTGCTTGACGCTTTGGGCTCGCTGATCCACGCCGGTAACAAACCTGCCATCCAAAAATTATTGAGGCAATTGCAGGTTATGGGCGAAGGCGGCAAATGCAAAGTGCCGCTTATTGAAAACTTACCCTACGACCGGGCGGCACAATTGTATACAGCGCTTATCCGTTATCCGGATTTTATGGATAATTTTATGGGCAAAGAAGCTACCTGCCATCCCAGTGATAATATAGGCCCGCTGCTGGCAGTAGCGCAGTTTGGGCCGATATCAGGTAAGGATTTCCTTGCTGCCATGGCCGTGGCTTACCAGATAGAATGCCGCCTCGTACTGGAAATCCCGGTCATGAAAGAAGGTATCGATCATACCTTGCTTTTAGGCTACTCGATGACAGCCGGAATTGCCCGCCTGTTAAACCTGACTGAAGAACAAACAGCTCATGCACTGGGCATTACCGGCACTTCAATAAGCCCGATGGTAAGCAGCCGGGCATCATATACCTATGAGTGGAAGGGGTTTGCATCTTCCCTGGATGCGCTGAACTGCGTTAACATCTGTTTCCTGGCCCGAGAAGGGATGACCGGCCCGGTGGCCATTTTTGAAGGCCCCAAGGGCTTTGATGATGTGTTTGGCATGAAGCTGGATTATGACTGGGATAGTGAGACCTTTGAACTGCTACCACGCTGCGTACTGAAGAAATATAATGTAGAAGTACATGCGCAAGCCACACTGGAAACCCTTGACGAACTGCGCAAACAGCAGCAGGTTAATCCGGAAGAGATTGAAAGCGTCGAACTTACCACATTTTTAACCGCCTATCACATCATAGGATCCGGTGCTTACGGCAACCGGCAAATTGTAGAAACAAAGGAACAGGCTGATCACAGTTTATTTTATGCTGCCGCAGTGCTCCTTCTGGATGGCGAAGTTTATCCCGAACAATATGAGCCGGAAAGAATTAAAAATAACGATGTACAGCAATTGCTAAAGAAAGTGAAAGTAAGTACGGGTTTCCCGCTTCATCAACCGCTGATAGTTGCCGGTATCCTTGATCCTTATACCGTTGCTTATCCCGATAAAATGAAAACTAAGGTGAAGATCGGCCTGAAAAACGGCCAAACCCTAACCAGGGAACAGGAAGATTACCATGGCTTTTTTACCCGTCCGTTTACATGGAATGATACGATTGAAAAATTTCGGCGGCTGAGCAACAATATTGTTTCCGCAGAGATACAGGAGCAACTGATCGGCACCGTTCGTAACCTCGAAAGCCTTCCCCAAATTTCAACCTTAATTAACCTGCTGGCTGCTATATAAAAAAGAATTATCTGAGCCGCCATAGCAACTGCAGGGCTATGGCCCTGCCGGAGATTTACGGCCTGACTCCCGTCAGGCGGCAAAATGGCGCACATGATTAACGAGCTCATTCACATCAAAAGGCTTTGCCAGGTAATCATTGGCGCCGCATTGTTTCTCGTGCATCGTATGCAACCCGTGACTTGCCGAAACAATAATTATAGGTATATCCTGCATACCCGGGTCATTCTTCAAATGTTTACAAATATCGCGGCCATCCATATCGCCCAACATAACATCCAGCAACACAACATCCGGTCGTAAGGTCTGTATCGCTTCAAGGACGCCATGACCGTTATCCAGTTCGGTCACCGCATATCCCTCCATTTCCAGGATCAGGTGCATTAATTCACGAATGTCCTTATCATCATCAACAACCAGGACTTTCTTCTGATAAGAGGCAATCATTTATAGTTCTAAAAGCTACGTTTCAACATAGCTTTTAGAACACAAACATCATGCCCTGATATCTGAAGATTATTGAAAAATAAAGAGACGTCCCATCTTCCGACCTGTTTAAGGCCTCCTTTAAACAGCAACCAACTCTTCGTTTTCTATTGGCACAGTAAAATAAAACGTACTTCCGATACCAGCCTTACTTTCAAACCATATGGTGCCATTGTTTCTTTCTACAAGCTCTTTACATAATAACAACCCCAGACCGCTCCCTTTTTCACTGGCTGTACCAAAAGTGGTATATGAGGTATATTTGTTAAATATTTTTGATTGCGCCTCTTCGGGGATTCCCTTCCCATTGTCCCGGATCTTCAATATCGCAAAGGCCTCGCTTTTTTCCGCGGTTACGGTAACATGATCACCCGCTTTTGAAAACTTTACAGCATTCTCCAATAAGTTCCTGATCACAATATCAATCATGGTTTCGTCTCCAAATACCATCACGGGCTCAGCTATCTCCTCACTTGTTACTACCACTTTCTTTTCAGCGGCCCGCTGTTTCAGCAGCATAACATTTTGATCAATCAGCTTTCGCAGATCAAAACCGGCAGGGTTAGGCTGAATTCCGTCTAATTGGCTTTTTGCCCAGTATAGCAGATTTTCGACTAAGCTGGAGGTTATAATCAGGGTCTCGTCTATCTTTTCAATCCAGTAATCGTTTTCTTCTTCCGACAGGCTTTTTTCCTTTACAATATCCATCATATGGCTGATGGTATGAATCGGCCCCCTTAAATCATGCCCGATAATTGAAAACAGGCGGTCCTTTACGTGTACAAGTTCTTCGAGGTGAAGATTTTGCTCAGATATGTTTTTATTTTGCAGAGCCAGTTGCTCACTGAGCTTCTTTTTTTGCATGTAATTTCTGAGCAGGATAAAAGCGAGCAATACTAAAAGTATGGTGCCCGCAGTTAAAATATCCCGCTTCAGACTTACTTTTTCCAGCTCTTTTTGACCGATAATTTTATTTTTATTTAGCAAATCAATTTGCCGTTCCTTTTTTTCCAGCTCGTAAGCAGACTGCATATTCCTGATAGTTTTCAGTCTTTGTTCGGTTTTCAAGCTATCGTTCAAAGCAACTTCAAGGTTCCGGTAATATAGGGCCTGTTCGTAATTACCCATTTTCTGATGAGTTAAGTATAATACGTTATAGGCGGTTTGAATGAGTTCAACAATACCTGATCTCCTGCTTTCGTCAAGCCCTTTTTGTGCATACAGCATACTCGAATTGTATTTACCTGTATAATAAGATGTAAGTGCCAGGCCGGTATGGCAGTAAGCAACATCTTCGTCGTCGCCTGCATTTTGCGCAATATCAAGCGCCTTATTTAAATAACCCTCGGCAAGCCGGTATTCTTTCTTCGTAATATAATTTTCGGCAATATTGTACATTGCGGCGGCAGTAAAAACCGGGTCCTTTACCTTTTTTGCTATAACCAAAGCCTTTAAGTTATAAGCAATTGCCGAGTCTGACAATCCTTTTTTCTTAAATATCTCGCCAATATTCACCAACGGGCTAAACGTTCCTTCATGCGCGGGGTCGTTTTGCTTCATAGCTATCTTATAAGCCTTCTGACTGTAATAAAGCGCTTTCGAATAATCTTCCATTGAGGTGTACAGGCCGGCGATATTATTATACTCATTTCCGCTTAACCCTTCCATGCCCAGTTTTTCACTAATGCGCAGGCACTGTAAATGACTGTTAAGAGCTTCGGGCCATCTTCCTTTGTACCCGAAGGCTACCCCTTCTGCGAGATATGCCAGTGCAATACCTTTTTCATAATGGATTTTTTTTGCAAGATCAAGGGATTTTTGTGCCATCAGCAGCGCGCTGTCGGCATTCCTGCTCCAATACAACCTTGAAATGGAGTAATAAATCTTCACTTTATCAGTATCATGTTTTGCTTTACCAAGATTTTTAAGCTGCGTATTTATGTTATTGGTTTGGGCACGGCATGCGGAAGTACTGATAATTATATTTCCAATACAAGCCAGGATACCATGCATGATAATACACAGCGTATATAAACGAAGTTTGCGAATCGTTGCCAAGCCGAACATTGATATGTTTTCTAAATGTTTATATAATGCCTTTATTCCCTGACACTTTAAGGCCTGCTCAACACTCCCGCGTGTTAACGACCGAAGGCATGCTGCTTTTTGTACAGGCGGATAGCTGTGAGAATAAGAACTAATATGAATATATAAATAATCCAGGTATCCAACGGACAATTATTATCCAGCGGGTCGCTGTCATCACACGGCGCGCCCGGATCATCAGCAAACAGCAAAATGGGGCTTATAACCAGGTAAAAAGTCAATAATATCCTACTGACCCGATAGATTGTTTTGCAGAGGTAAAATTTCATTTTTTATTAAATTTTTTAATTCCAATCAGCCTTTTGGTTGCCTTGTCCGAAATCTCAACAATGTAGTTTCCGGGCAGCAGATTGCCTACGTTCTGTTGTATATTATTGCCATCCGTTTCCCGGTAAAACATTACCTGGCCGGTTATGCCGGTTACCTTAAGTACCACCCTGTCAGGTACATTTCTATTGATCTTAATATAAAGTTCGCTGTTAACTGGATTAGGATAAAGTGTAATTTGCTCATTAATAATACCAGGTGCATTGAAACTTGCCGCTACTATTTTGCTATAGCTGATCGTATTAAAAGCATCATTTTGCTGCAAGCGATAGTAATTGGTTCCTGTTGACGGGAACCTGTCTATATAAGTATAAGATCCGCTGCCATTGCTTAACATTGATGTTAAAAGAACAAATTCCTTAGAGCCGTCCTGCCTTTGCAGTGTAAAGCCCGACAGGTTTCCTTCATGCTCAGTTTTCCAGGTTAACTGAATACCGTCTTTAACCGGGCTTGCCTCAAAACTCAGCAACCGGTAGTTTAATGAACTTTTTTTATGAAATACGATCTCAAACCTGTTTGCGCCGTAGCTGGTTGTATCTGTTTTGTCGATATTGAACGGGTAACGTTTATACTGGCTGAAAAGCAAAGAATCCTTTTTATAATGATCAAGCAGATATACGTCATATCTCGAATCTAGTGATTCAAATCCCGAACCGGAAATTGTATCTGTGGTCGCCGAATTATTAACATTCACAAATAACTTTACCCGGGTAGTGGAATCGATAACATTCATCCTGTTAATGGCGAGCATATTTTGGCTCCTGTATCCGTAGCTGGCCAGTGTCGAAACGTTTCCGATGCCGTTTAACCGGTCTGAATCATAAAAAGGCTCATATTCGTTTTTGGATCCGGGATCAAATAATACCATAATCTCATCCGTATTAACCGAATCAGAGGAGAGTTTCACCCGCATTAACTGGGGCCTGGCTAATGCCTGGCCTTTTTTGCTCATCAACATGTAAAGGGTACTCCCCAGGGAGCTGGGTTGCACTGTTGTTTTGGCAACTTCATTAAAAGTCAATGAAGCCGAGGTTGTGGTAGCCTGCACAAAAAAGCCTTGTCCGCTGGCAATGTAACGGGTTGCATTATTGGTGCCAATGCCCCCCGGGATCAAAGCGGTATAAGTACCATAATTTTTATTGGTGTAATTAAAAACATATATGGTAGCAGATACACCGGGGCCGTAAATACCGTTTGTTGAACTGCTTTGCGAAAAAGTGTCCCAATCAATAGAAGACGCATATGGATTGCCTACCAGATTATAACCGGTTTGTGCTTTGCTTAAAGTGGTGCTGCTGCTGTTCCACCATAGTTTTACCGGGATGCTGCCCTGGTTAAGTGTACCAACAGCTACCATTGTTGAAGCATCCGGGTCAATATAGCTTCCGCCAAATCGGTATTGTTTATTCAGTGCTGTTGTGGAGGTGACATTGTTAACATTATTTCCGGCATAATATAACATGTAGCCATTACCTACCGGAAGCGTTGTTGTTGCAGTGGTGGTGCCTGTGCCAGTATAATAAGATATTGTATTACCCGAAATATCTGTTAAGCCTTTAAAATTTCCGGAATTAAAAGTAGTGCTGCTTGCAGGCAGGTTCTCTTTGTATAAATAAACCGTAGAGGCAGCGTTGGTGACAGTAAATCCACCTGTCGTCCCTGTTGGTCCGGCAACAAAAACCCCGGAGAAATTCCCCGAATTGGCGTTCAGATAACTGAGGTTATAAGCACCTGTAGTGGTATTTACCGGGGAAGACAGAAGCCGATAATTGCGGGTATTGGTAGCAATAGTCCCGGCCTTGAAATAACGTTCTGCATATACTGTACCTGTAATGCTGTACCCTGACGGGATAGGATCGACAGAGGCCGTTTGAGAGAAACTGCTTTTGAGTACCATAATAGCCCCGGAGGCAACCGCCAGGTTCCCCTTGGTAATTTTAAGTTCGCTGTAAATATCAAGCGTATCACTATTAACCGTTATTGTTCCACCCGCCGAATTATTCACTTCCATAGTGCCCACATGTGTATACCCTGTAGAGGCTGCACCATTGTAGCTTTGAGCGGCACTGGTCCCATTCCAGGTTATCTTTGATGTATTTAAATTATTCCAATCTATTTTTCCGGTGCCCTGATTATAAATATTGCACCCAACACTTAAATTTGCCTTAAGGCTTATTGAAGCCGTACCGCTTAAAGTAAGCCCGTATACCGAAGCATCAGAATTAATTGTAATACTTTTGCCTGTTGGAATAATTAAAGTAGCCGTACCGTCAAAGGCAGGTGCCTGATTGGTGGTACCAGCGGTGGTGTTATCCCAGTTGCTGGCATCGGTATAAGTTCCTGTAACGCCTTTATAAGTATAGGTTAGTGCGCCCGGTATACTTGCCGCATTAGTGACATTAACAGAGGTTGTACCAACAGTAGTGAACGTTACCGGGTTATTTTGATTTACATATTCTGCCTTAAGCCAATCTGCCGTTTTTGCAACATTTGAAACACGCGGTTCATCAATTACCCCGTTAAAATAATAGCTGTTCCCCCCTTCTCCTACTCCAATATAAAAGCTGGTATTAGCAGCAGGATTGACGACCGATAGTAATATTTTATATTGTGTTCCATCAACATATGTACTGAGGGTCGTACCTGTATAAACACTTTGTATATAATGCCATGCGCCGCTGGTAAAAGCAGTTGGATTAGGGATACTAAGCCTGGTTGTGGCAATACCCGATTCCGATTCAGGGATGTCATTAGTATAGATCCCCATTTTATAGCCGCCGCTAAACCCTCCTGTTGCATCCTGGTTTGTCATTACTTTTTGATCAAGACCTGTAGCCCCTAATTTAACCCAGGCAGATAGGGTGAAGGGGCCTGTAACAGATACGGCATTGGTTGTAATTTTTTTGCTCGATCCGTTAAAGCTGTAAGCCGTGCCGATTTTACCGATAACAAGGTCCGCCGAGGTCATCCCGCTGGCAGTGCCCGTATGCCCTCCCGCGGTACCATCAGCAACCGAACCCGTATAGCTCGATTCATTAAAATGGAATACAGCCAGGTAATTACTTGCCCAGGTATTCGCAAAAAATGCCGTATTGTGTGTTACCGTAGGGGATTTTGAACCATAATAAAAAGATATGATATTGTTGGTAGCATAAGTTAAAGTAGGGATTTGTACCCAGACCAGCAGGGTTCCCGTGGTTTGGTTGTAGCTTTCAACCTGGTAATATAACTCGCTGCCACCGCTTACAAATGCAAAATCGTAATTGGGGCCGTTGGGATTTTGCACTTTGTCTGAACATGTATTTGTAATGATCAGGTTATTATCCTGTATGCTGAGTAATGCCGGGAAATTGGTAAGGTTTGATGTAATGCCAAGCGAGGTTGTATTTAATGTGATGGTTTCACCAAAAGCATAATTACCATAGGTACCCAGGTTTACAGTTACATTTTGTGTTGATGACGACGAGCAGCCCGCAGCATTGGTTACAGTCAAAGTAATTGTTTTTGTTCCGGGCGTTGCCCATTGTACCGAAAACGGTCCCTGCCCGGTACCGGTTGAAGGTGTGCCTCCATTAAAATCCCAACTATAAGTTGAAGTTGAGGGGTCTGTCCCTGTATAAGTGACAGTAGCGTTTGAGTTAATGTTTACCGAAGACGTTGCAGTAAATGTTGTTGAAGGCAGTGCATTTACAACTGCGGTTACATTTAACTGCGAGGTACAGCCATTTGAACCGGTTACAGTAAGTACATAGGTGCCTGCATTTGCTGATGTAACATTGCTGATTGTAGGATTTTGAGAGGTAGATGTAAAGCTGCCCGGCCCCGACCATGAGTAGGTAGCGCCGCTTACCGTATTGGCCTGGAAAGCAAGTGTACCGCCGGGGCAAACCGGGGCACTGCCTGCACCGTATAACGTATACACTTGAGCCGCAGTTAACTCGGTTTGATAAACAGCTATGTCATCCAGTGAGCCGTTAAAATAATAACTGGATGGTGCACCTGGCCAACTTGCTAAATTGTCATAAGCAACCCGCCAATAACCTGTGTAAGCTCCTGCTGATGTCATCGTAGGATCACTGGCCTGCAGTGCGCCATCTACATACAGGTTGGCCCCATTTGTAGATGACATAGTTACAACTGCATGGTGCCATGCGCCATCAGCATAGGATGCAGTAGTGTTTATTGTGTTATATGTACTACCAGGTTTAACCCCAAAGTATAGTTGTCCGCTGCTATTCATATAAATATGACGGTCATAACCAAAAGCACTTGAGCTTAACCCGGTTTGCGACGAACCGAAACCGACCAGCTTACCTCCTGCCGAACTTGTTTTAAACCACACACTGATAGAAAAAGTTTGCGGACTAATTAGTATCAGGCTGGAAGTGGCCATGTATTGACTTGAACCATTAAAACTATAGGCACTGCTTGCTGCTCCATAACGATCAGTAGTAAGTGTGGGAGCATTTTGAGGTATTCCATTATTAAAATTACCAGAGGCGTCATTAGCGTTACCTGTAAACGGATAGGAAAGATATAAGCTGCCTGTAGTGGGCGCAGTTGATATAACGGGTTTGGCATTTACTGTTGCAGTTACGGCGATGCGCGGCGTGCTTGTTGCCCCGTTTTGAGTATAGCTTACATAATAAGTAGTAGTTGTCGATATAGTTGGCGTAGTAAAGGTTGAGCCCGTTCCTAAAGATGAACCGCCTGTAAGAGCAGCATACCAGTTATATACCCCGCCCGACGGTGAGCTTCCTGAAGCTGAAAGTGTTGCTGTTCCCGAAGCGCACGTTGAACCGCCGGTGCCTGTAGGGGCTGTAGGATTAACCGTAATAGAAAATGTATTACTGGTACCTGCACCACTGGCATTATAGCCCGTAACAATATAGTTGGTGGCTGCCATCGCTGCTGTCGGGGTACCGCTGATACTGCCTGTTGAACTGTTAAAGCTTAATCCGGCAGGTAACGCCTTGTTTAAAAAAAAGCCACCGGTTGGCGTAGTTTTGTTTATTTGGTTGGCATAATAGACCGCGGTAAATATGACGCCCTTGCTGTCAACAGCTATCCCCTCAGGATCCGTAAGGGCTTTACTGGTGAGTAAGGTGCCGCTTTGATTGTAAACATAAACTGTATTGGTAACTGCATTGTCGCCTACATAAAAATTACCGGCACCATCAATGGTTATGGCTTGCGCTGATGTATACCCGCTAAGAAAAATAGATTGAAATGTGCCGGCCGAATTGTATTTTGTTACATTCCCGGTGCCGTTATTTAATACGTAAATGTTACCCGATGCGTCCACAGCTACTCCAAGTGGAGTGCTTAAATTAGTAGTGGGCAGCGATAGTAACAGTGTACCACTGGTATTGTATTTTTGCACCGTAACAGCGCCCTGATCGGCAATGTAAATATTATCCGAATTGTCGATGGTAATTCCTAATGCATAATTTAAGCTGCTCAGTATGGTAGACTGGTATACGCCACTTGAATTATATTTATATACACTGCCTGTGCCCGGGGTAGCACCCAGGTTCAACACGTAAGCGTTGCCCGATGAATCAAAAACCAGGTCTTTAGGAAGCGACATGGTAGCACCCGTACCAAAGGTACCCAGGTAAGTACCGCTTGAATTATATCTGCTGATGGTGTTGTTACTTGTATTAGTTACATAAATATTGCCGGCCGCGTCGATAGCCATTCCGCGCGGGTTGCTTAAGGTAGCACCCGTAAGCGCTGTCGGCGTACCATAGCCTATCGCGCTAACGCCGTTAGTAACTGAGGGGGTCAGGGTAGTAATGGCTGTGCCAACTGTATAAACATTGGATGAAGTATAGGTAATGATGGGAACAGCGGCAAAAATGTTACTCCCCAGCAATATTAAAACAACCGATAGTAAAAAGTAAGCATGACGCCCTCTCATATTCACAGGTAAAACGTTATTAAATAATATTCTTAATAATATTCAACCTTTATACGGCCAGCCAGATCAATTAGTTTAGTTATTTACAGAAAATCAGTTATTTGAACAAAGTATTATAAGCACGCGATCAACACTTAAACATACGCTCAAATAATATAAAAACTAATCATTCGATTGACGTGCAGGAAAATAAGCAGCGAAAAGATTTCGGCTTTATTGCCCGATGACCGGCGAACAGGAATCGCCTTTATTTTCAAGATTATTATATGCCGGCGGCTACCCTATGAAGGATAGCCGCCGGCCTTCTTCTTTGCTGACCAAACAATAGTTGGTAACCATTAAGGTTAGACTTGTAAAAAATAGTTAATCTGGGGAAAGTGAAATAATGGCGCCGCAACGGCGGCAACGCATGATCTTCTACAAGGCACCTATATTTCAGATTGATACTCAACGTTAAAAGGCATTTTCGGTATCCAGATAAAAGAACATTTATTAAAAAAGTTACACTCCACCGAAACAGATCCGAAATCAACCATCCGCAACCGCACAATCACTGTGCGAAAACGAACGATTCCAAGACACACACACATCGCATTCAATTGACTTACAACAAATTAATCATTTGGCACACATTTAATACATATTCTTGAAGCAGGCCTGTCTGCGCATCGGTGGCTGCCAATTAAACAATCAATTTTATGATCAAAAATTATTTAATAATTGCATGGCGTAACCTTATCAAAAACAAGGTACACTCTGTTATCAATATCGCCGGGCTATCTGTTGGTATGGCAGTGGCCATGCTGATCGGCCTGTGGATATGGGATGAACTGTCCTTTGATAGCAATCATAAAAACCGTGACACTATTGCCCGGGTTATTCAAAATGTAACCAATAACGGGGAAGTGCAAACATGGCAATCAGTTCCGCTGCCCCTGGCCGCGGAATTGCGCAAAAACTACGGAAGTCTTTTTAAACAAGTGGTGAACAGCGCCGGTTATGGCGACCACATGCTGGCGCTTGACAACAAAAAACTCAACCGTACCGGCATGTTCATGGAACCTAACGGCCCCGAAATGTTTACATTGCAAATGCTGAAAGGCAGCCGCAATGCGCTTACCGATCCTTCATCCATCCTGATCTCCGCTTCAACGGCTAAAGCTTATTTTGGCGACAGTGATCCGATCAACAAAACTTTAAAGATTGATAACCATTACAATGCAAAAGTTGGAGGCGTGTTTGAAGACATGCCCTCAAATGCCACATTTGCTGGCCTCAATTTTATCGCGCCCTTTGATATGGGGTTTACTGCCAATGACATCAGATCGATGCGTGAACCATGGCGGCCAAACTTCTGTACGCTATATGTTCAAACTGCCGAAGGCGCCGACCTATCGGTCATCTCATCAAAAATAAAAGATGCCAAGCTGCGTAATGTGAGCGCTGTTCTCGCTAAAAAGAAACCTGCGCTGTTCCTGCAGCCCATGAGCAAATGGCATCTTTATGATGAATTTAAGGATGGTAAAAATACAGGCGGCCGTATCCAGTATGTATGGATGTTTGGTATTATTGGCGTATTTGTGTTGCTGCTGGCCTGTATCAATTTCATGAACCTGAGCACTGCCCGGTCTGAAAAGCGTGCCCGTGAGGTGGGTATCCGTAAAGCTATCGGCTCGGCCCGGGGCCAGCTGATCTACCAGTTCTTCAGTGAATCGGTATTATGTGTATCCTTTGCCTTTGTACTTGCGCTGCTTTTTGTGCAATTGAGTTTGCCTTTTTTTAATGAAGTAGCCGGCAAACAAATAACTATCCCCTGGGCTAACCCTTTTTTCTGGCTTATGGGAATAGGCTTTACCTTGTTTACAGGCATAGTGGCAGGTAGTTACCCCGCTTTTTATTTGTCTTCTTTCCAACCTGTAAAGGTACTGAAGGGAGCTTTCAGGGTTGGAAAAATGGCTGCCCTCCCTCGCAAAGCATTGGTAGTGCTGCAATTCACAGTATCTGTTACGCTAATTATAGGCACCATTGTTGTTTTCAGGCAAATACAATTTGCAAAAGACAGACCTGTGGGTTATACCCGCGACGGGTTATTATCAGTTAATCCGGGTACAGACCAAATCCATAAAAGTTTCGAAGCCGTAAAAGATGAACTTTACAAAACCGGCACAGTGGTTTCCGCAGCAGAGGGAGATGTAAACCCAACACAAACCGCGGGCAGCACCAGTGCCATTGAATGGAAAGATAAAGATCCGAACCTGAGCATAGATTTTCAGCAGAATGGCGTTTCGGCCGGCTACGGAAAAACCGCCGGATGGCAATTCAGGGAGGGACGGGAATTTTCTAAAGATTTTCTGACTGATTCAACAGCGGTAGTCATCAACGAATCCGCCGTGAAGTTTATGGGGATGAAGGACCCTTTAAGAAATAGTATTACTTTTTATGGCGTCACTTTTAAAATCATCGGCGTGATCAAAGATATTATTGTCGATTCGCCATACGGACAGGTGAAGCCATGCGTTTACTTTTTTAATAAAGATGCCGGAGGCACCGTATTACTGCGTATTAATCCAAAGGTGAGCGCCGGTACTGCTATAGCAAATATCCAGAGGGTATTTAAACGTTTTAATCCTGAGCAGCCCTTCCAATATACTTTTATCGACGGGGCCTACGCTCAGAAATTTGGTAACGAGCAGCGCATCGGCAGGCTGGCCGCATTCTTTGCCGGGCTGGCAATCTTTATCAGTTGCCTTGGATTATTTGGCATGGCTTCCTTTATGGCCGAACAACGTGTGAAAGAAATCGGCGTTCGCAAGGTGTTGGGGGCAACAGTTTTCAACCTTTGGCGATTATTATCTGCAGATTTCATTAGCCTGGTCATGCTTTCATTACTGTTAGCTACACCTATAGCGTTTTACCTGATGCACAACTGGCTTCAGCGTTTTGACTACCGGGCGGGTATGTCGGCGTGGATATTTATTATTACCGGTTTTACAGCGCTTGTCATCACACTGCTTACGATTAGCCTACAGACGATAAAAGCAGCGTTAACAAGCCCGGTAAAGAGCCTAAAAAGCGAATAACCGGAAAATTCCGGTTACAGTATAGTGGGGTGAAGTTAAAAAAAGACCTGTCGTTAATTTTATTTGGCAGGTTTGCGCTAAAACGATAAATGCCGTAATGTTAAATTTTTACTAAACCGTTATAACCATTAAGTTACCTGTTTAAAGATCGCGCGCAATTTGCATGACTTTTTCAGCTTCAATGCGACGGTGGATCTCATGCACCATGCTGTCCATTTCCCGCGCGCATTCGCGGAGTTTTGAAAAAATCTCTCTTCGCTCGTTCTCATCTTCTGCCATATCCAGCAAGTTTACCAATCCGAGCATAGTTGCCACAGGCCGCCTGATCTCATGCGAGCTTATCCACGCTATCTCACGGAGTAAACGGTTCTGCCTGTTAACCTCTTCTTCTTTTTCTTTACGGTAAGTTATATCCTGACAAACGATGATGTAGCCCTGAAAAGCGTTATCTTCATCATATGCAGGGGTTAACTGGGCTGATACCCAAACCGGGGTTCTGTTTTTGGTATAAATGATCGTATCAATACCAAAAGCTTCCCTGGCCTGCTGTTTCCTTAATAACGTTTGGATCACCGGGTCATTGGGATCTGTCAAAAAATCACCCGGCATCTTATTTACCACCTCTTCCATGGCGTAACCGGTCAGCTCTACGAAGGCATTATTTACCCATTGCACCCTGCGCAGGTCATCTGTAATAAGCACCATATTATTTACCTGTTTGATGATCCCTGCCAACCGCTTATTTTCCTGGGTGCTGCGTTTAAGGGCATCAATATCTCTTACCGCTCCTATCAGTCGTATCGGTTGCTTCTGTTCGTTATATATAAAATACCCCTGGTCCATCACGTATTTATATTCACCTTTACCGCAATTAAGCCGGTATTCGCATTCCCAATTGGTTAAACCGGCACGGCTGATCCTTTCCTGGCTGCTCACTACTTCTTCCATATCATCCGGATGGATCAGCGACCGCCACCATTCCAGTTCATAACTGATTTCGTCGAGCGATATTTGCACCAAATGTGTAAGGCTTGTATTGTATATCAGTTTGTTTTCAACAATATTAAGGTCATAAACAACATCCCTCGTCGCCTGGGCCACCAGTTCGTAACGTTCAACTGCTTCTTTTAACCGTTCGTCTTTAAGCCTGTCTTCAGTAATGTCGGCGAAGTATACGGCAACACCTTCATCGGTAGGATAAGCAGCCATCCTGAGCCAGCGCTGCAGGATAACCGAGTAATCTTCGTGCCTTACAATAACCCTTTCTTCAAGCGCTTTATGGTAAACATGATAAAACTTATTTTCGGCTTTAGGAAAAAACTCAAAAATACTTGCACCAATAATCTGGCTTCTGTCTGTTTTAACCATCTCCCGAAAGATGTCGTTTATCCGGGTTATCTTCATTTGGCGGTCGAGCTCAAAAAAGCAATCGGTAATACTGTTCAGCGTATGCTCAAAGCTATACTGATACCGATTACGCTCCATTTCCAATTGTTTGAGCTCAGTAATATCCTGTAGCGAACCTGCTATCTTAAGTTCCTGCTCCCCGGTGCTTTCAACGCGGGCAAGCTGCCGGATATAACGGGTTGTGCCATCCAGGGCAGTGATGCGGTGCGTTACATCGAGTTGTTTACCGGTACTGATGAGCTCATGCAAAGCGTTGATCATCAGCGGCCGGTCTTCCGGAAAAATGTGATTTACATAAATATCGAATGCTTCGCGCCCATCCCGCTTCAAACCTGCGATGCGATAAACTTCGTCTGACCATATCAGCTTGTTTTCACGGGGGTAGAATTCCCATCCGGCCACCCGCGACAACAACTGGGTTTCACTAAGCTTGTGTTTTTCTTCTAAAAGCTCCTGGTTTACTTTTCCAAGGGCTTGCTCAAATGCTACCCGTTCGGTCATGTCACGAGCCATAACCATGATATGGGGCTTTTTATTGAACCAGATTTTATGCGAGGTAATATTTACATAAATCAGTTGCCCGTCCTTTTTAATGTGACGCCAGGTACCGCTATCATTGAGCTTACTGTCTACCCGATCGGACGAAGCAATCACATTCTCCCGGTCTTCCAAAGGCCTGATATCCAATATTGTCCGTTGCCTGAACTCCTCCGCACTGTAGCCATAAACCGCAATTGCGGCATCGTTTACCGAAATGAAACGGAGTGTCCCCGGCTCGTAAATCCACATTGGGTTTGGATTGGATTCATACATGCTCCGGTATTGCTTTTCGCTCTGTTTCAACCTTCGTTCTTCTGACCTGATCAAAACGTAAAGAGCAATTGCTGTAACCATCACAAACAGGCACCCCTTTCCTAAACTCAGCCACAGGTATTGGTGGGGGCTAAGTATTCCTTCGAAATAAAACAACAGCCGGTCACTGAACAGGATCCACAGCAGGCTAATCAACAAATAAGCAAAGGCAATTCCGAACGCCCCTTTTCTCATATATAGTCAGTAAAATCAATAAAGTTGTTAAACGTTATTGTTAATTAGTAAGTTACCAATTAAAAAAATTAAGCCCCTGAATTAAAATTAAACCGTTGTATAAATAGCAAGCACCAAATAATTGTAACATCTATGTTACCTTCGATATTTATTACCGGTAACGCCAAACCATCCCTTTGGTTTTTTTCGTAAAAACATAAATTATTGTATACCACTTAACATCATTGATACCCGGTATCTCTATGCGACTGAACTTTACCCGCAATTTACAGCTCGGCTACGGGTTTTCGATATTGATCCTGCTGATCGTCGGATTCTTTTCCTATAATACGATTAATAATTTGCTAAATAGCAATAACGCTGTTGGCCACAGCACGCTGGTGATCCAGAAGCTTGAACAAGCTATTTCATCGATGAAAGATGCAGAAACAGGGCAGCGTGGCTTTCTGCTTACCGGCAAAACCGCCTTCTTAGGCCCTTATAAGGGTGCCTATCTCAAAACACAGCGCCTGATTAGTGAGGTAAGTGCCTTAACCGCCGATAACGCTCTGCAGCAAGCCAACCTGGCAAGCATTCAAGCGATACTAACCCGGCGAATGGCCATCCTGGAACAACTTGTTTCAAAAAAACAACATCAACAGGTTGTTTCCACAGCCGATCTGGAAGAAGGGAGATCTGCCATGGATGCATTGCGCCTTGCCGTTGACCATGCAGAAGATACCGAAAGCAAACTATTGGACGAACGCAGGGCGGTTTTGGAACGCTATACCTTTGTTGCTCCTGCAGCCATAGTCGCAATGCTCATGCTCGCCGTTGTGATCGCCTCTCTGTCATATATTAGTGCAATTCGGGATGTAAAGGTAAAAGAACGCCTGCAGCAGGAACTGGAGGTAAAAGAACAGGAGACCGCGGCTTTTAACGAGGAGCTTACCGCGGCTAATGAAGAGATCAGTACAACAAACGAAGAACTCCTCTCAATCAATGGGGAGCTTTTGGAGGCACAGCAAGCACTTTCACGGATGAACGGATCGCTGGAGGAATTGGTAGCTTCACGCACTAAATCCCTTGCAGAAAGTGAAGAGGAAACGCAAGCTCTTAATGAGGAGCTTACCGCGATTAACGAAGAACTTGCGGCATCAAACGAAGAAATGCTGGCAAGTAATGAGGAACTACAAAAAAACAGGGACGAAATACAAAAGAAGGAGCAGTTATTCCGTTCTATCGCCGTTAATATTCCCCGCTCGCTGATCCTCGTTATTGACAGAGAACATAACCTGATAACGATGGAAGGTGAACTGATGCAAAAATTAGGGTACAACGATGATAGTTATGCAGGTTTACATATGGCCGAACTTAACTCGCCGGAGCGATATGCCATAACCAGGGAGTATTATGAGCGGATGTTGAACGGTGAGCAGATAAGGACCGAACTTAAAAGCACCGGCGGCCATGATCTGCAGGTAGATTTTGTACCATTAACAGATGAACGGGGAATGGTGTATGCCGGACTGGTGATCGCGCTTGACATATCCGATCAGAAAAAAGCAGAGGAACGCAGCGCCAAACTGGCCGCCATCGTAGAATCATCAGATGATGCGATAATAGGCAAATCGCTGGAGGGGACGATCACCAGTTGGAACAAATCGGCAGAAAGGATCTTTGGTTACCCGGCCTCCGAAATGATAGGACAGTCTATTCTTAAACTGGTTCCGGAAGACCGGCAGGATGAGGAACCGCAGATCATAACCCGCCTGAAAAACGGGGAACGCATGGAGCATTTTGAGACAAAAAGGCTGGCGAACGGTGGTCGTGTCCTGGACGTATCCCTAACCATTTCGCCTATACGCGACAAACACGGAAAAATCACCGGGGTTTCCAAGATCGCCAGGGATATTTCGGAACAAAAACAGGACGAGCTGCGAAAAAATGATTTTATAGGCATGGTGAGCCATGAACTTAAAACCCCGTTAACGTCGCTGATGGCGCTGATCCAGGTAGCTAATCTCAAATTGAAAAATAATCCTGATAGTTTTCTCGCGGGCGCTATGGAAAAGGCGGAGATCCAGGCGAAGAGAATGAGCAGCATGATCAACGGTTTCCTGAATATATCGCGCCTGGAATCGGGTAAAATCGCCATTAATAAAGAATTATTTGATCTGAACCTGCTGATCAGGGAGGTTGTAGAGGAATACGGGCTCACTGTTTCCACTCATATTATTCACATTGATATCAGTAATCACGTACAGGTTAATGCCGACCGGGAAAAAATCGGCTCGGTGATTTCCAACCTGATTAGCAACGCCGTTAAATACTCGCCCAAACGCGGGAAGATTGAAGTGAAATGCGCTCCGGTCAATGGCTTTGCTCAGGTTAGCATAAAAGATGAGGGGATGGGGGTTAATGCCCAGGACCTGCCGAGGATCTTTGACCGTTATTACCGGGTTGAAAGTAACCAAACCCGTCATATTTCAGGTTTCGGTATAGGGCTTTATTTAAGTGCCGAGATCGTCCGCCGGCACGAAGGACAGATCTGGGCAGAAAGCGAAAGCGGTACAGGATCTGTTTTTCACTTCAGTTTACCACTGGCTTAAACCGAGCATCATTACGGGTAACCGGGGATTTTTATTAATTTACCTATCGCACCCGTTAAAGTTTAAAATAACATACGATGCCCGAAAAAAACACCATTCTATTTACATTGCATCACCTGGGCAATAGCGAACGTATCCATACACTCCCCGGGCAATATCACAGTTTAATGTCGCTCATATGTGATAAGCTGGCAATTCCGGGCTTTGGGCTGTGCTGCGGAATGGGGAGCTGCGGCACCTGTTTGGTACAAATTACCGGCCATCACTCAACAATTAAAAGAAATGTACTGAGCTGCAGCATCCTGATCAATGACGATCTGTCAAATACGGATATATTTATACCGGATAAAATATATTAAAAGACCTTTTTAATGCCGATATAGCCTTGCTAACGTTTTTCAAAGCCGTTTTTGTTTCGATGTTGTTATTTGTTTCTTTTACCGAAGCTCAAAAATAGCTGAATACTAATAAATTACACAGCGCCGGTATAGCTTTAAAATTGGCAGATGTACTTGAATATACCTAAATTTAAAAAAAGATTGATGCATACAGGCTCCCAACCAAAGATGAAACGAGCTGATACGATACCAAAATGCAAACTGATTATCCTGTGCTTTCTTTTGGCCATTTCAGCAAACGCGCAGGAAATTACCAGGCACCATGTTGATTCTTTGCTTTCGCAAAAAAGCTTCCCGGGTTCTGCCGCCAACCGCATCCATGTTGCGCTGCAACTGGCGGAGTTTTTCACCCATCTGCGCCACCCTTCCACTGCACAATTGGATAGTGCTTCTCACTTTATTAACCAGGCCGAACAGCTTAATTACCGCTCTCCGCAGGCTGAAACCAACTTTCGCATTGCATTGATCCGTTCGGCTTTTTACAAGTCGAAAGGCCAATCCAAAAACGGCCGCGCATTGCTTGAACAAACCACACAGCAAATTAAGCAGGCACATAACTGGGCGCTGCTTGGTAAAGCTTATTTTGAGCTATCTGAATATTACAGTCAGGATTTTTTGCAGCAAACCATGGTTTCCCGGATTCATTATTTGAACCTGGCCGTCGGTGCTTTTGAACGTACAAACCAACTGGTTGAACTTGCCAGGTGTTACCGGTTATTAGCCGACCTGCACCAGATGATGAATGATTATACCCTTGCTTTTGCCGAAACTAAAAAGGCATTAGCCTATTATGACCAGGCTCACTACACCGAAACCCAGGGGCTTTACGCGTTATTAGGAAGGCTGTATTATACCCAGGGCGACTATAAAACAGCTATCAGCTATGAACTAAGGGCCCTGAAAATTGCCATCGCAAGCCACGCGGATAATGTGAGGTTAATATGCCAGATCAACAATAACCTGGGCTATGATTTTGTAAAGCTTGGCGACAATCAAAAGGCCATCAATTATTTTTCACGTGCATTGGAAATTGCCAAATCGGAGAAAGATAATGCGACCATATACCTGCTGGCAGGCAACATAGTTGATGTTTACCTCCGGATGCATCAGCCCCAAAAAGCCAAAGCCTTTTTAACACAGGTGACTCAAAAATTTGTGCATCCCTCCGGTAAGTTATATGAAGGAGGCGATGAGGTAAGTCAAACCTATCTTAAAATTTACCTGGCATTAAAACAGTATGATACGGCTAAACTTTACTGCGACAAACTGATACAACAAACCAACAATCCCAACCTCAATTTATATGCGCGGACCAGCTATTATGAACTGATCATTAAGTTTTACACCGCAACCGCAAGGTTTGCCGAAGTGTTAAAATACCTCAAAATGAACCAGGACCTATTGAGGAAGATTGGTAATGACAATGACCTTGGCACCAATGAAACTCTTTGGTTTGGCTTGGATACCAGCCGGAGGCAGTATCAGTCGGCTATTCATCATCTTATATCAGCCAATACCATCAAAGACTCGATATTTAATACCACCAAAAGCAAACAGATTGAACAACTGCAAATTGAATATGAAACCCGGCAAAAAGAAGCACAAATTACGCTTTTAAACCAAAAGAGCAAGCTTGAGCAGGCTAATTTACAACAGGCCAACCTGGTTAAAAACCTTACTATGGGTGCCATATTTTTATTGCTGGTCATAGCGGCATTATTATTCAGGCAAAACGTACATAAGCAAAAAAGCAACGAAGTGATCACTTCCAAAAACGTTCTGCTGGAAGATCTGCTGCTGCAAAAGGAATGGTTGTTGAAAGAAGTACATCACCGTGTAAAAAACAACCTGCAAATTGTAATGAGCATTCTGAACACACAATCGGCTTATTTACAAAACGATATCGCGCTTGAAGCAATTCGCGGCAGCCAGCACCGGGTAAATGCTATCGCACTTTTACACCAGAAGCTCTACAGCAGTACAACCACTGCCCTCGTATCTATGCCCGCTTATATCGGTGAATTGATCGATTACCTGAGCGATTCATTCGATACAGGTTACAGGCAGATCAAAATAAACCAGGTATTAAATCCTCTTAACCTTGATCCGGCCCTGGCGGTACCCATCGGTTTAATATTAAACGAAGCTATCACCAATGCTATAAAATATGCTTTTGATCATAGTGGCGGCGAGATCAAGGTGAGCCTGTCAACATCAGACGATGAAAACGCAATTTTAAAGGTCTCTGATACCGGTCGCGGCCTCCCTCCCGACTTTGACTTTAGTGAAGCTAATTCCCTTGGGATGGAAATGATGAAAGCGCTTGGCAGACAGTTAAAAGGGAAATTTGTAATTGAAAATGGCCATGGCGTTACCGTAATGATAACCTTTCCTATTGAACAAAACCGGGAAGAAGCTTTCGTAGAAAAGGACTATTTATAGTGCACGTTAATTGAAAACCCTTCGACCCGGCAAAATCTTAGATTGTTCATAAATATTTAACGTATCACAATGAAAAATAAACTTCTTTTAATCAAAAGCTTTTCGGGTTGATCGTTGTTTTTTCACAGTGCGGTCGTTTTATTACCGTTAGCTTTCGTCTTCTAAAAACTTGAAGTAAAGCACAATATTCACTAACACTTTTCGACCAATGATTGAAAGAACTAAAAAAACTTATTTATTTATACCAGGTGGGTGGCATGGTGCGTGGGTATTTGATCCAATAACAACGCGAATGAAATCGTATGAAAAAGATTGTTTTTCTTTAACATTACCCGGACTCGAGCAAAAAACCGTTAGGCAACACAAGATCATTAACTTGACAACTCATATTCAATTTGTCATTGATTTTATTGTTGAAAAGAAATTGACCAATGTGATCTTATGCGGGCATAGCTATGCTGGAATGGTTATTACAGGTGTAGCTGATATTATTCCTGAAAATATTTTCGGGCTTGTATACATAGATGCCTATATTCCCAAAGACGGGGATTCATGTTGGAAGCTAACTAGCGATCAATATCGCGAGCTTTTTGCAGCTGGCGCTGCGGCGGATGGATTTAATGTAGTTAGCAGACCAGGTTCTGATAGTAGAAGGCGCCCACACCCTTTGGCTACCTTTATGCAAAGTCTACGATTAATTGGGAACTACAAGCAAATTCGAAATCTTACTTTTATCTATCTCAGCGGCTGGGAAAATACTCCTTTCCGGCAACTATATGAATTACATAAAAATTCTCCGGAATGGCGAATGGAGGTGATTGATTGTGAACATAATGTTATGGAGCATCGCCCCGATGAATTGACTGAAATTTTACTGAGCATAGATAAATAGGCGATTTACGTAGTCTTGACCCATAATATTTGAATGATGCGATACGGCAAATCAGTCAACAAACGAGGAAACTCTCAAAGGCAATTTTCTTCTTCGGTCTGAAAATACAGCCATTCAACCGATCGATAGCTCAAATGCCAAACAGGTTCATGATTGTATTGATTTTTAGGAGTTGTTAGGTCGAAAAAGAAAGTGAAAACTATCTGAATGCTTTTTAAGGCAAAAACATATTTTCACAGAAATGGTTAATTAATCATGCGTTTGCGTCTTTGTTTTTTGATATGCTTTTCAATATCAGGCTTATGGGCCGCAGCGCAGACGTTAGTAACAGGGCAAGTGGTAGATGCCTCCAGTGGTGAGCCCCTCGCATCAGTTTCAGTGACTTTTGCAGGTAGTAATATTGGCACACAGGCAGATTCGCTGGGGCGGTTTCGGCTGGCCGGAGCAGTAACGTTTACACAGGTAGCATTTTCACATGTTGGTTATTTACCCACCGTCAAAGTAATTGTACCCGGGCAAGCGAATAAATTACAAGTATTGCTTGAACGGGATGCCAATGAGCTGGCAAATGTAACGATAACCTCGGTGAGAGGGCAGCGTTATCGCAACAAAGGAAATCCGGCAGTCGCGCTCATTCAGCAAGTGATCGATCATAAGCAGGAGAACCGGGCAGAGGCTGCAGCTTATTTGCAATACGAGCAGTATGAACGAATGGGGCTGTCTTTTTTTAATTTACCGCAGAAAGTGGTTGAGAGTAAATTTTTTAGCCAATATAAGTTTATGTTGGATACGGTACAAGGGCAAACTTTTTTGCCGGTGTTGCTGGAAGAAAAACTGTCGGACATTTATTTTCGAAAGGAGCCGGAGAAGAAAATACAGATACAGAGAGCCTATAAAGGCGTCAATATATTGCAGTTTATTGATACCGCGGGGGTTAAACTTTATGTAAATCAACTGTACGGTCATCAAGTGGATATTTATGAGAATAACCTATTTATTATAGCTAACCAGTTTTTGAGCCCGATAGCGGATCATGCGCCAAATTATTATAAGTTTTTTATTACAGATACCATTAGCACAGCTTTGGGTAAACAGGTGGAGCTCGCTTTTACGCCGCGTACAAAAGGAGATTTGTTATTTGAGGGCAAGTTGGTTGTGACGTTGGACGGGCGTTTTTCAGTAACCGCTTGTGAATTAAGGCTAAATGGGAAGATCAATGTAAATTTTGTAAGAAGCTTTGATGTACTGTTAGATTTTGCCCGGCAAACCGGCGGTCGGTATGAACTGGCCAGCAGTAGGGTTAAGGCAGATTTTGGGCTGACTAAAAAAGGCTGGGGTATATTTGGTGAGCGTAAGGTGATATATCGTAACTACAAAATCGGCGCGCCGCAGACTGCGGCATTTTACCAGGGTGAGACTTTACAGGTGGCTACGGGCAAAACTGGTTTTGATACGCTTAGCAAAGGCCAGGCACAGGTTTACGAAAAGTTGTACAAACTGGAACAGATGCCGTCTTACAAAAGAACAATGTGGTGGTTGTCTGCACTTACGGCGGGCTATGCTGATACAGGGCCAGTACAAATCGGACCAATTGCACATTTTTTGTCTTTCAATAGCCAGGAAGGCTTGCATTTGGAATTGGGCGGACGAACTACTCCATTGCTGGATAGCACCTTTTATTTTGAGGGATACGGTGCTTATGGCACTAAAGACCATCGGGTAAAAGGGAATGCAATTGCTTATTTGTCTTTAAATAAAACAGCGCCCTATCGTTTTCCTAATAATTACTTTAAGGTAAGCTATTTATATGATGTAGATGTACCTGGTCATACTTTTTCGGTAACCAACCGTGCTACAGCATTCTCATCTTTTCAAACCGGAAAAACTAACTATTGGCTATATAGCAGAATATTTGAACTACAATACTTCCGTGATTTCGAAAATCATTTCTCGTACATTCTGGGTTATAAAAACTGGCAGCAAACACCGGCTGCAGCACTGGTTTATCAAAAAAATGATGATGGCAGTTTGGTGAACAATTTAACTACCAGCGAGCTAAATCTTCACTTACGCTATGCGCCGCACGAAGAGCTTATTCAAGGCAGCCGCACGCGGCATAGTATCCATAACCCTTATCCTATTTATGACCTTCTTATTAACCGTAGCCTTGGTGGCAAGTATGCTTATACCGACTTTGGCATTAACATTTATAAGCGCTTTTATCTCTCTCAGGCGGGTTTTACCGATGTTACCCTGCTCGGTGGCTATGTACTGGGCAAAGTGCCTTTTCCTTTGCTCAATATCAGCCCCGCCAATCAATCGCTCGCCTATAAGCGAGATGCTTATAATGCCATGAACTATCTTGAATTTGTGAGCGATCACTACCTTGGCCTTAACCTTACACACACCTTTAACGGCTTCCTGTTAAACAAAGTCCCGCTAATCAAACATCTAAAATGGCGGGAATTCATCTCTGCTAAAATATTGTACGGTGGCTTGCGTGCCGAAAACGATCCGGCGCAAAGCACAGGCCTTTATCGCTTACCTGCTGCAACCAAAAGTTCCAACGGCACTTACACCCTTGGCAGCGCACCGTATGTTGAAGTCGGGGCCGGTATAGCCAATATTTTCAAATTTTTGCGGATCGACCTTATTCGCCGTTGCAATTATCTTGACCATCCCGGCGTACGCGTCTTCAGCATCAAATTCAGTTTCCAACCTGAATTTTAAAGCCAATGAAACTTAATTTGAAGCGGAGTTAAAATCTTTGAAGGAAAATAACGCCGAACAGTTAGATAACGCTAAAATTATAGACGGAGCATCCTTGCGGCTAAATATGCTGTTTAAACCGTATAGAAAGGCTAAAATTGACGAAAAAAGGCCGACTATTGGTTCGATATTTCCAGAAAAATGAAAGATTTAGAAAAAGCTGTAAGAACCGATCAAATTAACTTGATCCATTTTTAATTCACCATACTAACAATAAGTTAGGAAGAAAAAAGCCGGGATAAAAACTTCGAAAAGCTTTCATCCCGGCTCGGTACCCAGCGCCGGAGTCGAACCGGCACGGTTTCCCACAGGTGTTTGAGACCAGCGCGTCTACCAATTCCGCCAGCTGGGCATGTTGTAAGTGTCTTTCCTTACAAGCGGGCTGCAAATGTAGATAAACTCTCCTTAATTCGCAACAGATATTTTTGTTTATAGTAAATATTTGCAATTTCCATCAGGCGGCTTTCCTTCGCGGTATCGTCCAAGTGTTCATAATCTTCGGTCAGCTTCGCCAGCTCGTCATTCATATCACCTTCAATAGCAAGTGTTTCTGCGGTTATGGCAGCCAGGTGCGTTGCATCATCAACTTCCATAAGGCGCTCATTAATATCCATCATTTCCATTAAAAAATCTGCAGGCAATTGTGGTTTTGCCCCTTCAGATACCAGATCATGCAGTTTTAAAATGTATTCCAAGCGCCTTGCGGGGTCACCAAGCGCATGGTAAGCCTTGTTATTTAGGGTAGATAGCTCCAGGATCTCCTGTTGCCTGGTTTCATCCTCATTGGCATAAAAATCGGGATGGTAAAGCTTGCTCAGCTCGTAAAACTTTTTCTTAAGCAGCGCCTGATCAACCTTAAAAGATTCGGGGATGCCATAAAATTCAAAATAGTTCATAGGGCAAAGATAACTATTAACAATTTATCCATGCCGCTATCAACTTGAGGTTAAAATAAGTTATCTGCTACGCGTTGGTCGGTTTCGGCTTTTTCTACCAATTCTGTTTTGGGGTGCATATCTACAAACAGCTTTCTGTCTTTAGTTAAAATGGGCGCTACGCCCAATATACCTATTCCGGCAGTGGCCAATGCCATAAACAATATAAGCCCGCAAAGCCTGATGAACTTTTTAAGTCTTTTCATTTCGATCTCAGAAAATAAACGACAGGTATTATCCTTTTAGGGTTTGTCCCTAAATAATTTAAATGGGAACGATTACCACATTGGATAATCAGTAAGGAAGAATTATCCTATGAGGGAATTATCGGCATCGCCTAAATCCGGATTGAAATCTTTATTGAAAAGAGCCTGTTTGTTGAGTCTGCCGGGTATAAACAATTTCGAAGTTTGTTTAATGTTGACATCGGCTTTCCGGCTATGCAAAAAGCTTAATGCAGCCGGACAGCTATCCCCGGAAATAAAAGTTGAACAATTATTCCGCTTAGCCGTTTTAAGAGCAGCTTTATATGATAATGATTTTGAGACCCTGTTTACAAAACTGACAACTAAAGTTGTATCAGATAGAGCTACCTTATCTGCAGTTTGGGCAGTAAGCCCTAAAAAAGTAAAAAAGCCAGGTATTATAATGGCAGTTAACAACCATTTGGATAACACGCTTTTTACCTGGCAAAATTTCATTATATAAATGTAATGATATTGATCCACAAAAAAGGCCCCTGCGAAAAATCACAGGAGCCAGCCCATTTGTCTGAAAAAATCTTATTTCTTATTTCATGTAATCTTTATCCAAAAACAGGTAGCGCGCCCGGTTAACCTCCGGCATCTCCTCGCTTTTAACGTCAATATTCATAAATTTAACATGATTGTTATCCTTAATTGCCGACCATTTTGGCAAGCCTGCGCCGTTAGGGTTGCCAGTTTTTATAAAGTTGGCAAAATAGTTTTCCATGGTTTCGGATACTTTGAAATCATCGGGTGTCCAGGCATAGGTTTTGTTCCCGGCCAGGTTTCCCATGGCATATTCAATTTCTGAAGCATGTGCGGCCCCCACCGGCGGCGGCATTTTCGGGGCGGGTTTTGCGGCGTCGCCCTTAACCACACCACCGGCAAGCCCAGGGGTGGCATTCCCCATAGAAGCTACCATGGCCGGGCGCACCCGTGAAAACAGGTAGCGGTAAACCGGCTTCCCTCCCGTTTGTACCTGCAAGTCGGCCCATTTCCAGGTGCTGTATACGATAAACCGGTCGCTTGATAGGTCGGTTGCAACTTTGATCACCTCCCCGTCATTAGCAGCCGGATATAGTTTCAATGCTTCCTCTGCCCTGTCGTCATATAATTGTTTCAGTGTTTTGGTATAATTCTCAAGAGTTGGCGCATCGCCGCGCATCATGAACTGGAATGGTACTTCGGCCGAGTTCCAGCCCACTAACAAAGGAACTTTGGCTTGTTCGCCCCCCATAAAGATCTCAGGCAACGATTTTGGCAGCAGGTAATTATCAATGGTGGCCGACATTGGCGGCGTACCGGGTTTAAAAGCATCGTTCAACAATTGTTCGGCGGGTATGGCCCGGAGATCGGCCAGGGTATTGGCTTTCTCGTTAGCAGCAAACTTGAGGCCGTTTTGTTCAGCGTCAGCCAATGGTATAGGGAAAAGTGTTGGTTTGATACCCGCGCCACTCTCGCCGATAGCACCCGCGATCAGGTCTTTTGATAAAGGTGAAGCCATTTGTACCGATACGGAGATAGACCCTGCTGATTCACCCGCAATGGTAACACGTTTGGGATCGCCGCCAAAGGCAGCTATATTTTTTTGTACCCAAAGCAAGGCCAGGTGCTGATCAAGGTACCCATAGTTGCCCGACGAATGGTTAGGTGATTCTTTAGTTAATTCGGGATGCGAAAAAAAGCCAAATACACCAAGTCTGTAATTAACAGTTAAAGCTACAATACCTTTTTTAGCCATGCTTTCACCATCATAGCGCGATTCAGAACCATCGCCGGCCATTAAGCCCCCGCCGTAAAAATAAACCAGTACAGGCAGCTTCTCTTTGGCTGATTTTGCAGGTGTCCATACGTTAAGGTATAAACAATCTTCGCTCATGCCCGATGAACGAAAGCCCATATCACCAAAAATGGGCTTCTGCATGGGGTTATGGGCAAAATGATCGGCCTTTAATGTACCCTCCCAGCTTTTGGCGGGCTGAGGCTCCTTCCAGCGCAAATCGCCCACGGGCGGCTGTGCAAAAGGAATACCTTTAAAACTTAATACGTTTGATGCTTCGCGAGTACCCTCAAGCGCACCGTTCTCAACGGTGGTTTTGTTTGCCGATAGCTGCGCCATTACTTTTACCGAGGCAACTTGCGCAAGCAACAGCATTACTAAAATTGGTTTCTTCATTACTGGTATTTGGTTAGTCAGGTTTAATTGATGGAGATTTTTTGAATTCGATCCTTATTGTATCAATTTGTTACAATAATAAATTATTTTTCGATAGCTATCAATTTTTTTTATTTACTTGTGCCTTTGTTTTATTACGATACATGAATAAAGAGTTTCACCAACTGGAAAATAACATCGCGGGCGTGGGTTTTTTACCAGGTCTTGCTATAGATACAGTTATTTTTGGTTTTCATGACAACCAATTAAAGGTATTGCTGCTGGTTTATAAAAATACCGGGCTATATGCGCTTCCCGGCGGCTTTATTCATGATAATGAGGACGTGAACGAAGCGGCGCGGCGGGTACTTCAAAGCCGAACAGCCTTAACTAACATCTACCTGGAACAGTTTTATGTTTTTGGCAATTACAGCCGGTATGATCCCGGACCGCTTAAGGCCATTATGCAGGCCCGTGGCTATAACCCGCCCGCTGATCACTGGTTATTAAAGCGTTTTATTTCGGTGGGATACTATGCGCTGGTTGATTTTACCAGGGCTATCCCAACACCCGATGAAATATCTGATAGCTGCGACTGGTACAGCCTGAATGAACTGCCTGCGCTAATGCAGGACCATCAGCAAATTATTAATAAAGCGCTGGAAACCCTGCAGAATGAGCTTGACCAAAAGCTGATAGGTTTTAACCTCATGACCGAGGAATTTACCATGGGCGACCTGCAATCGCTCTACGAAACCATTCTTAACAAAAAGCTGATCCGCGCTGCTTTTCAGCGTAAAATGCTGGGGCTGGGTATTTTGGAGCGGGTGGCGAAAAAATGGACTGGCGGCGCGCATAAGGCACCATACCTATATAAATTTGTTTCGGACGGAGTGCCGGCGGATAATAGCTAAAGCCGGCAATATTCTCTTTATTGATCCATCTGTGTGTTTTGCGATGAAACAATGTCGCAATTAACCCCTTAACATGTCTTGATACCCCCCTCCTATGTTAGGGTACAAGACTTAATTTTACTTTTATAAAATCACTCAATTATAAATCTACAAAACATCACATCATGTTAGCTATCAATCCTTATTTAAACTTTAACGGTAATACCGAAGAAGCTTTTAACCACTACAAGTCAGTATTCGGTGGTGAGTTTGCAATGGTTATGCGTTTTAAAGACTCGCCTGCGGCTGCCAATACACCCGAAAAAGACCAGGATAAGCTTATGCATATTGCACTCCCCCTTGCTAATGGCAGCATGCTGATGGGTACGGATGCGATTGGCGCGGGAGGTATGCCATTCGTAACAATGGGTAATAACTTCTCGCTCACCATAAGTGCCGAATCAAGAGAGGAGGCAGACAAACTGTATAGCGGTTTAGCCGAAGGCGGTAATGCTGTTTCGCCTATGCATGACGAGTTTTGGGGCGATTACTTTGGCTGGCTTACCGATAGGTTTGGCATAAACTGGATGATCACATACAATCCTAACGCCACCAAATAATAATTTATTGATTCTTTAGGGGCGGATGAACCAATCACCGCCCCTAAAAAATCAAACATTTCTATTGTTCAACCAAAGGTTTTAGGTACGCACCAAAATAGGCTTATGATAGTAGAAGTTTTTAAAACCAATGTAAATAAACGCCGCCAGGCTAATATGCTTTTGAATGCCATCCATAGCACGTTTGGCAACCATAAAGCCAACTTCGATCTTGATGATTGTGACCGGATTTTGCGGGTGCAGTGCGATAGCGGCACATTATGCGCCCACTCGCTCATCAATTTTTTAAATGAGTTAGGTTGCCGGGCCGAAGTTTTGGAAGGCTAAACTCACTTTTACAAAACAAATTATTAAAAAGCAAGGTAGTATCAATAACATAAAGCCAACTATCATGTTAAAAGACAGCAAAGCATTCGGCGGATTTTCGGTAGATGATACAGCTAAAGCCAGGGCGTTTTATGCTGATGTACTTGGGTTAGATGTAAGTGATGTACCCGAAATGCAGGGCTTACTTAACCTTAATATTACAGGGAGCACCCCTATATTAATATACACTAAACCCAACCATACCCCGGCTACCTTCACCATTTTAAATTTCCCGGTTGATGATGTGGAAAAAACAGTTGATGAACTCAGCGCACGCGGTGTTAAGTTTGAGATTTATAACCAGGAGAATTTTAAGACAAACGAAAAAGGCATTTTTCTTGATGGGGGGCCCAAAATAGCCTGGTTTAAAGACCCCGCCGGAAATTTTTTATCCGTGGTAGAAAAGTAGCGCTATAAATACCTATACCCGGTATAAATTAAATCCCATTTTGGGGAATTACAGCTACCCGCCGTGGAAATAAATTCCTCGACGGTTATTAACTTTCTGTTAATATCGCAATTTTTCACAACCATTTTATATATTAACCGTATAAAAGCCTACTAAGCCTTTGATTTCGGCTGTTTTTTTTATTTGAGGAATGTTTTTTGCATGCAATTACAGTGAAAAACAAAACACGCTAATTGTAAGGCTATTTATTTTATATTTAGCTGTTAGTTAAAAACGGCTAATAAACCATTTCCTTTTCATTAATAACATTTATTAAATTTATATTTTTTTTACATATCAACATTTACAATAAATAATAATAACATACAACAAACTGATTAACAAAACATTTGCTTCTCTTTTATAAATAATCCCCATTAATTAAGCATGAAAAGAACGCTACTTATAGTTGATGATGACTTGAGTATCCTAAAACTGCTCAACTTCATTCTGTCAAAAGAATATGATATTGTAGTTAAAAATAATGGCATCGAAGCTTTCAGCTGGCTCGAAGACGGCCATATGCCCGAATTGATTATATCCGACCTCCAGATGCCTTATTTTGACGGCCAGTCTTTTATTAAGAACGTAAAGATTAGTGGCTTTTATCGTGAAATACCTGTTATATTGCTATCGGCCGCCCATGATCTTGATGCCCAGGTAAGCAACATGCCCTTTAAGGTTGATGCTTACATTCACAAGCCGTTTAACCCAACTGCATTAAAAACAGCTATTAATCAAGTTTTACAAGTTTATGAATCACCAAACATCTGATTGGAACGAAAGTTCAGGTTCTAATATCAGGATAGCCTATGCCGGCACCGAGTTTAAGGAAATGATTTCGGCTGGACTAAATGAAGGCTTTAAAATTGCTTACAACAACTCTATTGACCAGTTGAATGATTATTTAGGCGAGCAATCTATTTTATCCGTTCCTGATATTATTTTGGTTGAAGTTGATGCTGAAGGTAAATGGATTAAAATGGTTGAAGAAGTTAAGCAAAGCTTTCTTCTCAATGGTTTAATTATTGTGCTCCTTTCATCACAAAATGATAAAACTTTAAGGCAAAAAGCCATTAAATTAAAGGTTCATGATTTTTATGGCGAACCGTTTTCCATAAGTGACCTTCGCGAAAGGCTTAACTTTTTGGTGCGCTTTAAACTGATAAAGCCCAAATTGCTTGAACTTTCAAAAGTAGTTGATACGACTTATAAAATGCCGGCAGGTAAGCGCCTTATCGACCTGGTAATTTCAGGCGGTATGATGTTTGTATTATCGCCTGTTATGCTGATAGTTGCTATTTTAATTAAGCTGGATTCAAAAGGCCCGGTATTTTACAAAAGCAAACGCGTAGGTACAGGTTATAAAGTATTTGATTTTTATAAGTTCAGGTCGATGCGTACCGACGCCGATCAATTGCTGGCCAAGTTATCTGCCGAAAATAATCAATATGCCGCCGAAGGAGGCGACAATAAAGTCGCCTTTGTAAAAATCAAGAATGATCCGCGTATTACCAAACTGGGCAATTTCTTGCGCAATTCAAGTCTTGATGAATTACCGCAATTATTCAATATACTACGGGGCGACATGTCGGTAGTTGGTAACAGGCCATTGCCTTTATATGAGGCCGAGATGCTTACTTCTAACGAGTGGTCGATGCGTTTTCTTGGCCCAGCCGGTTTAACGGGCTTATGGCAGATCAGCAAGCGAGGAAAGGAAGACATGTCTGAACGCGAAAGGAAAAAATTAGATAATTTTTATGCGCAGAAATATTCTATTTGGTTAGATTTAAAAATTATTGCCGGTACAGTACCCGCATTATTCCAAAAAGAAAAAGTATAACTATATGCCCCTGAAACTGAAGCCCATTTATATTTTTATAATTGCTCTTTTATTTACCACCCGCGTACATGCGCAGCAAACTTCATTTGTAAGTGACATTAACTATCCTTTTCTTGAAAAACTTATAGCAACTGCTAAAAAGAATTACCCTGAAGTAAAATCCCGTCAAAGCCAGGTAAATGCAGCCAAAGCCGTTTATAACTCGGCCGTGTTTTCATGGCTTGATGGTTTAACTGCATCTTACATTTATAGTCCGCAAACATCTATCAACATTTCGCAGCCAACCATATTTAAAGGTTATCAAATAAGCCTTTCGCTAAACTTAGGACACCTGTTTTCGAGGCCGGGAGTTATCAGGCAAACGAAAGAAATTTATAAAGCGGCAGAATTTCAACAGGCCGAGTATATGTTAAGCCTTGAGGCCCAGGTTAAACGTCTTTACTTTTCATATCTGGCAGCACAGGCCGAACTAAGGCTGCGGGCAAATGCTGTAATTGATGCCGAAAGTGCTGTTAAGCAATTAAAATACGCGTTTCAAAAAGGCGAAACAACTTTTCAGATCTATAATGAACAGCTTACCACCTTATACAGCCAAAACGCCTTTAAAGTACAAGCTGAATTATCGACATTTACAGCCAAGACCAATCTTGAAGAATTATTGGGTACTAAATTAGAAGACGTTAAGTAAAGATGGAGATAGGCAATTTTTACAATCTGCTAAAGAAATACAGAACTGTACTGATAATAATACCGCTTGTAGCAGTAATCACTTCTTTTTTCCTGGTAAAAAACTTACCTGATAATTACCAGTCGCACGCGGAAATAGCTACCGGCATAGTTGACGCCTCCAGCCATCTTCTTGATCAAGATCCTACAACGAACGTACAAGAGCAACAGGTTTACCGCGAATTCAGTAACCTCATGGCGATCATGAAGCTAAAGAAACTTATTGACCAGGTTTCTTATTCGCTTATGATCCACGACCTGAGCGATCCCTATCCCTTTCGTAAACAAAGTAAGGAATTACTTGAATTGCGGCCTTATGAAAAGGATAACGTATTAGCGATTTTTAAAAAGAAATTTGCCACCCTTCAACCGTTATCTGTTTATGATAAAACCGAGAATTCACTTATTGGGTTGCTCAGGTCAATGAAATACGATGAGCGTAACATAGTAAAAGACCTGCTAATTTACCGTGAAGAAAGCAGCGATTTTATTTCTGTAAGTTTTAATTCAGAAAACCCTCAGCTTTCGGCGTTTGTAGTGAATACATTATGCAAACAGTTTATCGACTATTATACCCAAAGCGTAAAGCAAAATGAATCAAATGCAGTAAACTTTTTATCAAATCTGTTAGATACCAAACGTAAGGCGCTGAGTGAAAAAACCAGCGAATTACAGCAGTATAAAATTCAAAACGGAGTATTAAACCTGGATGAGCAGTCCAAAGCGATTTTTAGCCAGATCATGACTTACAATGACAGAAAATTGCAGGCCGAAAAGGATGTAATATCCAATCAGGGCGCCATTGATGCTATCGTCCAAAAGTTCTCACCCGATGAAAGGAAATATGTTGAGTCGATAACCAACAAATACAACCAGGCTATCATTTCCACTCAGGACCAATTGCATATACTGGAAGACCAGTATGTACGCAGCGGGTTTAATAATAAGTATAAAGAATCTCTTGATTCGTTACAGCAACAGCTCTCAAATCAGATAAATTTAACATCTGATAAATACATTACCAATCCGCTTGTGAGCAAAGAGGATCAGGTTAAACAAAAGCTTGGTCTTGAGATTTCCCGCGATTTGGCTAAATACAGCGTTAAATCAATAAATGACGAGCTCACGAATCTTAATGCTAAATTCTCTCGCCTGGTTCCGTTTGATGCGAAAGTAAAAACCCTTTATTTTGATATTGATATTGCAGGTAAAGAATATCTTGATGTATTGAACAAATACAATGAAACTAACCTGCGTTCAAGCATTTCAATAAAACTGGTCCAGATTGAGATGGCCCAGCCGGACGTGGCCCAACCTTCAAAAAAAATGCTGCTTATTATATTAAGCGGCATGGGCAGTTTATTTGCCTGTCTCTTCTGGCTGTTTATATTATTTTACATCGATGATACCATTAAAAGCCCTACCGAACTGGTTAATAAAACCCAGCTGCCATTATTAGGCTATCTAAACAAGATCAGCGGCGAAAATCTCGATCTGCGCAAACTTTGGGATGTTGAGCACCGTGAAAAAATGAAGACCTTTAAGGAGCTCTTGCGCTCTATACGCTTTGAGATCGATCAGGAATTAAAAGGTGAAAAAATTTTAGCCATAACAAGCATCGAGCCTGCCGAAGGTAAAACCCTGCTGGCCATAAGCCTGGCATACTCTTACTCCATGATCAATAAAAGAGTGTTGTTAATTGACGGTAATTTCAATAACGCCACGATAAGTAATACCGCTCAGCCGCAGGTATACCTTGAAGATTATTTTAAAAACAGCCAATTTGGCCAACCCGAACTCAGCAGCTTAAACACTACTGTTTTAGGCAATCGCGGAGGTGACGTAACCCTGCTTGAAATTGGCAGCGAAGCCTTCGTTAAGAGCAAATTTGACGAGCTGCGGACTAAATACGATATAGTAATCATTGATACTGCCCCGCTTACCGCGCTTAATAAATCCAAAGAATGGTTGTTATTTGCAAATAAAACAATAGCTGTATTTGAAGCCAACAGGAAAATAAACAATATTCAGAAACAGCACATAACCTATTTGAAGGGGCTTGAAAACAAGTTTGCCGGCTGGGTACTCAATAAAACCGAATACAATCAGAAAAAAGAAAAACGCTCTTAATTGAACGACGCACAAAACACCGGTTCATACACTTAATGCTACTTAAAATGAGAATTGACCCTCCCAAACCCCAAAAGGATCCATTTGAAGATTTAAGTCCGCTTCAAAAAAAAACACGCAAAGCGGCTATAGTATTCGCATTTATCAGTGTATTTGTATGGGCTGTGAAGATCTTGTTCCTGTAAATATATAAAAGGAGTTACTACTTCATGCGCAATGAACCAACAGGTAATACTGAAACTAAGCAAAACTTTTGGAAAGCGCTTCTGATTCAAAAGTTTTCGCATCCGTTTGCCCTGTTTTTTCTGCTGATCACCTCACTTGTGATAAGTTTTTTAACCTATAAGCTTGGATTTATAGGCGTAGGTACTGTTTTTGTAATAACTATGGGTTTACCCGTTGTATTTGCCATTACCGTCTATCCCGAATTCGGCATTTGCGCACTTATCACAGGCGCATTTTTCATCAATTACATTGCTGAATTATTACCAAGCGGAGTACCCATCGGTACATTGATGGATGTAACCACCTATCTGCTTATCCTTGGTTTTTTTATAAAACAGCGCACCGAACAAAACTGGACCTATTTTAAAAATCCTATAAGCTACATGATACTGGTGTGGCTGGCCTACAATATGTTTGAATTTGTAAACCCTGCCGCCGCGTCACGGCTCGCCTGGATTTATACTGTGCGTACCATAGGCTTCATTATGCTGATGTATTTTGTTTTTGTTTACCAGATCCGCACGGTAAAGTTTATAAAAACGCTTTTAAAGCTTTGGTTATTGCTGGATATACTGGCGGGAATTTCTGCTTTTCAACAAGAAAATATAGGTTTTTTTTCATTCGAGCGCCGATACCTGTATTCTGACCCTACCCGTGTAAGCTTGTTGTTCATCAACGGTCATATGCGTAAATTTGCTATCTTCTCTGACCCTGTTACATTTTCATACAACATGGTTATAGGCGCATTGCTTTGCATTGTACTCATTATGGGCAAATTACCTGTCAAACGCAAAATATTACTGGGCTTTATCGCCGCTTTCTTCTTATATGTTATGCTCTATTCCGGTACAAGGGCTGCCTATGTATTGGTACCGGGAGCGCTTTCCATGCTGGCCGTTTTAAACTTCAACAAACGGGTTTTATTTTTCACACTTGTGGCAGGGGGCATGCTCGGCATTTTGATAGTAATGCCAACCTCCAACCCATTGATCAAGCGGTTTCAAACAGCTTTTAACCCATCCGATGACGCATCTTACAACGTCCGTGCTGAAAATCAAAGGAGGATCAAGCCTTATATCCTTTCCCACCCTATTGGTGGCGGCTTGGGTTCTGTAGGCGTTTGGGGCCGTAAGTTTTCACCAAACTCCATGTTAGCCAAATTCCCGCCCGACAGCGGTTATGTGCGCGTAGCTGTTGAAATGGGCTGGATCGGGCTCATCTTATTTTGTACACTGTTTTTTGTAGTGCTTAAAACGGGGATAAACTTTTACTTCAGTATCAAAAATCCCGAACTTAAAAACTACTGCCTGGCTATGTTGCTAATCTTGTTCGCGTTCAATATTGGTAACTTTCCGCAGCAGGCTATCGTTCAATACCCGTCAAACATCCTGTTCTACCTGGCCATATCCATCCTTGTAGTATGCAAGCGCCTTGACAACCAGGAGCAGGAGCAATTAAAAAAAATAGTATAGGGACAATACTAATTAATTAAGCAGATGTCATTTGTATCATCCATAAAATCAAATCCCAAATTAAAAAAATTAGTCCACTGGATGCTTATTCCGCCCGGACAGTCGAGGCCAAGGCTTTGGGTTAGGCTGATACTTAACCGCTTTTTCCATCACCGGGGTAAAAACAGTGTAGTAAGGTTTAATGCACGGATGGACCTTTTTCCGTTCAACAAGTTTTCACTTGGCGCAAAAAGTATTGTAGAAGACTTCGCTGTGATCAATAACGGCGTTGGCGATGTATTTATCGGCGAAGGATCAGGCATTGGCATCGGTACGGTAGTAATTGGCCCGGTTAAAATAGGCAATTTCAGCATGACAGCGCAGCATGTTGTAATATCCGGACTTAATCATGGCTATCAGGACGTAAGTATGCCGCCACGCCATCAAAAAGTAACCACCCAACAAATTACTATTGATGATAATGTTTGGATAGGTGCTAATTGTGTGGTAACCGCAGGTGTAACCATTGGTAAACATTCGGTTATTGGGGCCGGCAGTGTGGTTACAAGGGATATCCCGCCTTATTCGGTAGCAGTTGGCAACCCCGCCAAAGTAATAAAACAATATAATTTTACAACACAATTGTGGGAG
This sequence comes from Mucilaginibacter sp. Mucisp73, assembly GCF_059491465.1. Taxonomy (NCBI): domain Bacteria; kingdom Pseudomonadati; phylum Bacteroidota; class Sphingobacteriia; order Sphingobacteriales; family Sphingobacteriaceae; genus Mucilaginibacter; species Mucilaginibacter sp. Mucisp73. The sequence continues at coordinate 3,307,678 of NZ_CP168507.1, forward strand.
AAAGCGTAAAACATGATACATGAGTTTATTTAAAAAATTAATAAACAAACACACGCTTTCACTGGCGACTAACGCCGTATTACCGGTTTTGGGAATGGTAATACTATCACTGCTGGCCCGCCGCTTAAGTAAACCCGCCTTTGGCAACTATGTATTTTTCCAGATTGTATTTACACTGGCCGATACCTTTCGCACGGGTTTTCTGCAAACATCGGTCATTAAATTTTATTCGGGCTCCACATCCGAAAGAATGAAAAACATATCAGGATCCGCCTGGTACCTGGGTTTTATGGTCACCTGCGTATTTGCCGTCGTAAATCTCCTGATCTATTTTATTTACACAAATCCGGACGCTGATATAGGAATTACACTTAAATGGTTCAGTATCATTTATTTATGCACACTCCCATCGGCGGTGAGCCTTTGGACGCTCCAGGCCGAAGAGCGCTTTGATAAAATGTTCACCTTGCAATTAATGAACCAGGGAGGTTTTCTGACGCTGGTGGTTGGCGTTGCCGTTGCAGGCAAATCAAATTTTGAAACAACTATATATTGTTACTTTACAGCTAACCTGTTAAGCAGCGTTATTTGCATTATTACAGGCTGGGCTAAGGTAAAAACCATAGCATACAAAAACTGGGCTACAATAAAACAAATGGCCCATTTTGGTAAATACAGTGTAGGCACGTCTATAAGTTCGTACCTGCTCAGGAGCTCCGATACGTTTATCGTAAAGCCTATGTTCAGCCCCGACCTGTTGGCTGTTTACTACATTCCGCAACGACTTATGGAGATTTTTGAAATCCCGCTCAGGGCTTTCATCTCTACTGCATTGCCGGTAATGTCGGCAGCGGTACAGCGGGGCGACCAAAAATATGTCACCTACATCATGAAAAAATATGCGGGCATGCTTACCATAGCGCTTACCCCTATCGCTGTTATCTGTTTCGTTGCTGCTGACCTTATTATTGGACTCCTCTTCGGCGCTAAATACCAGCATTCTGATGCAGGCAATATCTTCAGGATTTTTATGTGTTATGTAATGCTGTTGCCTATCGACAGGTTTTTCGGGATAACGCTTGATATCATCAATAAACCACATCTTAACATGATCAAAGTGTTCCTGATGCTAACAGTTAACGTAATAGGCGATTTTACGGGGATTCTCATATTCCACAACCTGTATGCGGTAGCAGTTGCTTCTATCTTTACCTTTGCTACCGGCGCTATATTTGGGTACTGGGCATTAAAAAAACATCTTCAGGTTAAAATATCCGACATCTTTGTCTTAGGCTACATCGAACTAAAAGAGCTTATAGGTGTTGTGATGGGCAAAATAAAAGGAAAACGACTAACTGAATAATTAAGTTATATGGAGCTTAAAAATCGGCATATCGTAATATTTTCGCAAATGCAGTTTGATAGCCGCCTCGAATCAACAAACTATACTATGGCCAAACATTTGGCCAAAGATAACTACGTGTATTATGTTGACAGGCCCTATACCTGGAAAGATTATATCCAGTTTAAAAATACGCCGGGCTATAAGGCCCGCAAGCCGCACTTCTTTTCTCCCAAAAATAGTTTTATCCAAACAGAAATCCCTAATTTAAAGATCATCATTACGCCTCCGGTGCCGTCGATTAATTCGTTACCCGAAGGAGCTGTCTATCGGCTGGCCGTGAAGGTGAACGAACGAATTGTAGCGGCGAGGCTCAATAAAATTATTAAGAGCCTTAAAATAAAGGACTACATCTTTATCAACTCCTATGCGTTTTACTACCCAACCATGCACCGGTTGTTGAAATTGAAACCATTATTAAAAGTTTATCATTGCGTTGATCCCCTTATTGAGGAATACCAGATCCGTCACGGCCTTATATCCGAAGATATATTGGTGAAAGATATGGATCTGGTGATCAGCACCAGTAAAGAGTTACGCAACGCAAAAGCAAAACTTAATCCTAACTCGTACTTCGTACCGAATGCAGCCGACATCGGCCATAGTCAAAAAGCGCTGGATCCGGCGTTGCCTGTAGCAGATATCCTTTTTGATATCCCTAAACCGATAATCGGTTATTTTGGCAATATTGAACGACGTATTGATTATAATTTACTAACACAGCTACTCGAACAAAATCCCGATAAAAACTTTGTATTTGTAGGGCCAGTTGGTAAAGATTATGAAAACAACCCTGCTTTTAATGCGCCTAATATTTTCAAAAAAGGAGCAGTACCTTATGAGCAGTTGCCTGCCGTGCTTAAAGGATTTGATGTTGCTATTATCCCCTTCAAAAAAGATGACGTAAGCAGTTCCATTTTTCCGCTTAAGTTATTTGAATACCTGGGCTCGGGCCGGCCGGTAGTGATCACTGATTTTAACGAAGATTTAGAAGAGTTTACCGGCGACAGCGTATATATCTGCAAAAATGTTGATGAATTTTCTGCTGCCCTTAATTTATCGTTAAACGACACTCCTTTTTTACAACAAAAAAGATTAAAAATAGCGGCACAAAATACATGGGAGCACCGTATAACAGAGATCAAAAGTTTGCTTGCAACAAATTTGAACAATAAACGGAAAGTTAATTTTTAATAATACAAACCTGCTGCTAATTAATACAAACAGGGTTTAGCAATAAAACACATGGAAATCATTAAATTCATAGCATCCCTAATCGCCATTTTGTTGTTTATATATCTTGGTGTATATAGCCTGTACCTGTTTGTATTTTCGGTACTCGGAAAATTAATCCCCATCAAACCGCCTACTACAGCCACTGCACTCAGTAAATTCATAGTTTATATCTGTGCTTATAAAGAAGATGAAATTATTCTAAACTCGGCGGCGGCGGCACTAACTATCGATTACCCTAAAGATATGTTCACGGTTTGTGTGATAGCCGACTCCATGAAACCTGAAACCATTGTTAAATTAATGCAGATGCCTTTGCAGGTAGTAGAGGTGGTTTTTGAAACCAGCACCAAATCAAAAGCGCTAAACAAAGCCATTGAAAACACAGCGGCTGGATTTGATGCCGCGGTTGTTTTTGACATTGATAACATTGCCGCGCCCGATTACCTATACCAGATCAACAACTATTTACAAGCAGGTCACCGGGTGGTGCAGGGCCATAGGGTAGCAAAAAACTCAAACACACAGGTAGCAATACTTGATGCGGTGAGCGAAGAAGTTAACAATCATATTTTCAGAAAATCGCAGCAATTGTTTAATTTTTCGGCAGCCATTATAGGTTCGGGTATGGCCTTGGAGTACAACCTGTTTGTAAATGTAATGTCGCGTATTGATGCCGTGGGCGGGTTTGACAAGGAAATGGGCTTATTATTGACCCGTGATAAGATCCATGTTGCTTATGCAGAAAAAGCGTATATCTACGATGAAAAAGTGAGTAATCCCGCAGTGTTTGAAAAGCAGCGTAAGCGCTGGCTTTCGGCTCAGTTTAACTTGCTTAAAAAGTATGGAGCTACCGCGCCGGCCCAATTTTTCCGCGGCAATTTTGATTACGTGAATGAGATTTATCAGATGGCCATTCTGCCGCGCGTATTAATGCTTGGCCTGATGCCTTTTATGCTATTGATCTCTTTTTTTACTCCCGGCATAGGCCCGCATTGGCATTTGTGGCTTGGGGCAACAGTGGCTTGTTACCTTGGTATATTAGTTGCCATACCAACATCGTTTTATAATAGAAAACTTTTAGAAGCCATGCTTAAACTGCCGCTTATATTTTTTACCATGTTTTTACTGCTGTTTAAGTTAAAAGGGGCAAACAAAAAGTTTATTCATACACCGCACGATAATGCTCCTGCAGAACCGGTAAACGAAGAGACAGCTGTGAAATAGCGAAAACGAGTGTGATAATTAATTGCCCAATAATATAATTACTTTGCCGAAAGTTTTTTCTCTGATGGTTGTAGTTCGGTCACTTATATAGAATACCCTAACCCATTAACAAAGGCCTTCAGAAATTACGCAGAAATGCCTAACGCTGTTTAAGTTCAATTACCGAGGTAAATGTATTCACGCCTGTATCAGGTTTATGTTTGTAGTTAAACGCATCGCTGGCACGTGCAATGATCATCAGGCCATAATGTTCATTTAATCCCATAATGGTTTCCTTGTTAATATACCGTACATCAAGGTCTTCGGTAAAAAACTCTAATTGGTTACTGTTTTTCACCCGCCCTTTTAATGTACCGAAGTCATCGCCATAAATAGCAATTTCATTTTGGGCAAATTTGCTGTGCGTTAACGGCCAGGTTAACAATGCCTGCCTGGTATTAATTTGCAGTGGCCTTCCCTTATCCTGTTTACTTATATATAATTTGTTATTTTTCATATCGATCCCGATCCTGGTAACGTCATCCCCCATGTGCTTGAGCGAATTGGTAAGCAATTCAATCAGGATGGTTTTTATCCTGAAGCCGGTGTCGTCATCAACTATATCTTTTGCTATGTTTTGGATATAGTTGATGATCTGGACGGTTAAAGGATAAATACCTTCGGTTTCATTGTTAAAAACAAATTTTTTCAAGGTAGTAAATTCGTTTATGCCCCGGTTAAAGCCTCCTGTGTATTTGTATAGATCCTGAACACCTTATCAAGCCGCACTAATTGAAACAAGGACCTGATATCATTATTTAAACCAACTACGGCAATGTCTCCCCCGTTGTTCATGGCCAGTTTAAGAGCCGATACCAACGCGCCTAAAAAAGAACTGTCAACATATATTACCTGTTCAAAGTTTACAATAACATACTTATTTCCTTTATTGATCAGGCTCATCAGTTCCGACTTAAATTGTTCAGCATTTGCCAAATTCGCCTCTTTAAGCTGAATATCCGCAATTAATGCATTATTAAGCAGATGTGTTTGTAGTATCATTTAGCTGTTTTTTTGAATAAATATTAAACTGCAGTCATCAATTTGTTCTCTCGCTTTTTCGTTCAAAAAGCCGTCGTATTTTAAGGTTGCAAATGAATTGGCTTTACCAAGATGTTTTTCAATCTCATCTATAAAACTGTTCAGGTCAGTTTTCTTTCCTGCCGGTGTCTCTTTATCTATCAATCCGTCTGTTATCATGATCAACTGATCACCAGGCTGCATGGTAAATAAATGTTCATCAAAGCCGCCCTCTTTACTAATCCCCAGCAACAAGCCTGATGAGTTAATCCTGTTAAGTTTATTTTCCCTGGAGCTAAAATACAACAGCGGCAAGTCGCCCGCGCCGGTATAACTTAGCGTTTCATTCTCCGGATCGATCCTGACAAGTGAAAGTGTCGACAACACGTCGCTCACAACCGGGTCATGATAAATTACCGAGTTGATTTTTTGCATGATACTTTTGGTTGATACGTCCCCTTCCGAAACACATATCCTTACAGCTGCCCTTATATAGCTCAGATAGCCGAATGAAAAAAACCATGCTCCCCATTTTTTGCCCATCACATCGCCCAGGATAATAAAAGTATACCTGTTATTTATAGTTAGCACATCAATAAAATCTCCGCCCGGGTAATTCTCAAACGATTTATGCCAGAAATCTATTTCAAAGCCATTAATACGGGGTATTTCCTGCGGAACGGAATACAAATTTAAGGCTATTGCGGCGCTGCTCAGCTCCCTGATCGTGTGTTCGTGGCGTTCGCGGATGCTGTTCAAAAAATTATTGATCTTTGAGATAATGACCACAATGGGTGTATCCTTATCAATGTAGTCAATAGCATCAAGACTGATCCCCGCTATCATGTGAGCGTGATCGGTAACCGATGTTAAAAACATAAAGGGGATATTTTTATACTCAGGTACAGTCATTAAATGCTGCCTGAATGCAAAACCATCTGTACCGGGCATTTGATAATCAGACAAAATCAAATCGGGGATCTCATTTTCAAGCGCCGTCATAGCTTCCTCTACATTACCTGCCTTGCGGCTAATAAAACCCTCTTTTTCCAAAGCCTGCCCTATAACCATCAAAATGAGCGGGCTATCATCAACCAGGAGTATTTTTGGACGTTTCGGCATATTAGTGAGTTCAGGCGTTAATTTTTCGGAGTAGGGCATTTATAAACAAATATACACCCGATAATACTATTAACACCGATATAACATCCATTAAAGTTATACCGTCGTCCTTTGAAAAATAAAAAATGGTAAACATTTCAAAATATGGTGGTGCAGGCATGATGATCATGGCTAAACCAAGTATGATCATGGTAACCGCAATTGCTACTAAAACTATATGTTTTATTCTTTCATGCAGCAGGTATTTCTTCGATTCCCGGCTATCAACCTGGTGTTGGGTAAGTAAAAATTCCAGGTTTGTTACCATATCAAGCCGGCTTTGCTCCTGATCTAACCCGCTAAAGGCATCAAATTTTTGCTGGTTCGAATTACTTTCAATAGCATTATTTATTTTTTGCTGTATGGCTTTAACAAGTTCTTTATCAACATTCCCCTTTTTCAGCAATTGTATAAGCTCATCTGCTTTTATGGTAAGCAGTGACTCATCATTATTTGGTTGGTTATTATTCAAAGGAATATAGTGATATAATTGGTTAACTTTTATTAATATTAGCCGTAAAAAGCAATATTGATAATAACCCCTTTTAGATGAAAAAAGTTTCTGTTGTTACTGTAAGTTTTAATCAGCCATCCGTTACCGAGGAAATGTTATTATCAATTAAAAATACAAGTACTTATAGTAATATAGAAATAATTGTTGTTGATAATGCAAGTAAGATAGATCCGGTTCCCGGCTGGAGAATAACATACCCCGAAATAATATTTATCCGCTCGGATGTTAACCTTGGTTTTGCCGGTGGAAATAACCTCGGGCTTACGGTAGCTACCGGCGATTATATTTTTATGGTGAACAATGATACCGAGTTTACCCCGGGTTTAGTTGAAAAACTGGTTGAGGTAATGGATAGTAACACCGCCGTAGGAATGCTGTCGCCCAAGATCAAGTATTTCAGTGATAAACAATTAATACAATATGCGGGCTACACGCCTATGAACTATTACACCTGCCGAAATAGCGTGATAGGCTTAAAGCAAAAGGACGAAGGTCAGTTTGATCATATAACTGCGCCTACAGCCTACTGCCACGGAGCAGCCATGATGATCAGGAAAGAAGCTATTGAAAAGGCGGGCATGATGAGCGAAAACTTTTTTCTTTACTATGAAGAGGTTGACTGGTGCGAGCACATTATAAGAGCGGGTTTTAAGGCCTGGGTTTGCACCGATGCACTTATTTACCATAAAGAATCTGTTTCGGTGGGCAAAAAAAGCAAACTAAAGGAATACTTCATGAACCGGAACAGGATCCTTTTTATCCGCCGGAATGCCCCGCCGCTTAAAAAAGTATTATTTTATTTTTATTTTTTGCTGATTGTGGTACCCCGTAACCTGGTTAACTACGTCAAAGAAAAACAATACGACTTTATTCCGATGCTTTTTAAAGCAGTATGGTGGAATTTTACCCACTCAAAAAACAGCAGCAATTTAGGATACCCCATTAACACCATAACATGAAAATAATTTTAGCCATAAGCCTTTTTATTGTTTTTTACACTTTTGCCGGGTATGGGATTTTTCTGTACCTGATCATCAGGATCAAAAGGGCTTTTAAAGGCCGGAAAGCTCTTCCTTCAGAAAACCTGGATGAACTTCCTACCTGTACTTTGGTGATAGCCGCTTACAACGAAGAATATTTTATTGAGCAAAAGATCAGTAACAGTCTCCTGCTTAATTATCCCGCAGGAAAACTAAAACTGCTTTTTGTGACCGACGGGTCATCGGATAAAACACCCGATATTGTTGCAAGGTACCCGCAGATACAATTGCTGCACCAGCCACAGCGCGCCGGCAAAATAGCCGCGGTGCATCGGGCCATGAACTATGTTAATACCGACGCTGTTGTATTTACCGATGCCAATACATTTTTAAATAAAGATGCATTGATCAAGATCTGCAGGCATTACAGCGATGCAACAGTTGGCGCCGTTGCGGGCGAAAAACGGGTGCATATTGACGAGGACGCAGATGCCAGTGCGGCTGGTGAAGGGTTCTACTGGAAATATGAATCGGCCCTAAAAAAATGGGATTCGGAGCTGTATTCGGTTGTTGGCGCGGCAGGCGAACTGTTTAGTGTGCGCCGCTCGCTATATCAGCCTGTTGAAGCGGATACCGTGCTTGATGATTTCATGATCTCGATGCTGATAGCTGCCAAAGGCTACCGCATTGTTTATGAACCTGAAGCATACGCTACCGAAACGGCGTCGGAAAATGTGTCGGAAGAGTTAAAACGAAAAGTGAGAATAGCTGCCGGTGGGATGCAATCTATTTTAAGGCTAAAAAAATTATTCAATCCTTTCCCCTACCCAATTTTATCGTTTCAGTATATCAGTCACCGGGTTTTAAGATGGACTATTACCCCTTTCCTGCTTATATTATCGTTTATTTTAAACGTTGTGCTGGCTCTTAAACCTGGAGAAACAGCGATGCAAGGACTATTATTGGCACAGGTATTGTTTTATTTACTGGCTTTGCTCGGGCTAATAATGGAAAAGCGGCAGCTCCGTATTAAAGTCCTTTTCATTCCCTATTATTTTTGTGTTATGAACTATGCGGTACTGGCCGGTATCATCCGTTATTTTAGCACGAAGCAAAGCGCTGTTTGGGAAAAGGTGCAACGAAAGCAGTAAAACATTGATTTAAGTTTTAATGACAGCTATTTTTTGAATGTTAAACATCTTAGAACCTGTTTAACACGTTGATTTGTATATTAAGACGCGTCACATTGCATCTCCTGTGTGCAATTTAAAATGGATTGGGCCACTCTAAAAAGCGGCTTCCGTAATTCAAATTCTTGCTGACAATTTCCGTGAAGAAGAAATACGGTTAATGAAAGCTACTCCGGCAGAAAAACTCTTACTTTGATTTAAACAAGCCATATTTAAGAATACAGTAAATGGCCCTAACCCCATCCTTCCATCCTATCTTTTTGCCTTCTTCATAAGTACGGCCATAATAGGAAATACCTACCTCATAGATCCTGATCCGGTGCACCCTCGAGATCTTTTGGGTAACCTCAGGCTCAAAGCCAAAACGCTTTTCAGTGAGCTTTATGGATTGGATAACTTTGGTATTGAACAATTTATAGCATGTTTCCATATCAGTAAGGTTAAGATTGGAAAACATGTTTGAAGCAAAGGTAAGCCATCTGTTGCCAATGGTATGCCAAAAAAACAGGATACGGTGAGGGTTACTTCCCATAAACCTGGAACCATAAACCACATCGGCAAAACCTGCTACTACGGGTTTCAACAGGTCGTTGTATTCAGCGGGATCATATTCAAGGTCGGCATCCTGGATGATCAGGTAATCGCCTGTAGCTTTTGCTATACCTGTATGTAAAGCTGCTCCCTTACCTTTGTTTACTTCATGCTTAAAGTACTGAATGTTAACTTCGGGGTTGGCAAGTTTATATTTATAAATAGCTGCTTCTGTATCATCCTTTGAGCAATCATTTACAATGATCACTTCTTTTTCAATATCGTTGATAAGGTTTACCTCCTTAATTTTATCCAAAATTAAATGTATGGTTTTACCTTCGTTGTAAGCCGGGATAATAATTGATAATTTTTGTATCGTCATTTATTGTATTATTGCCTCGTAGATTTTTGCCACAATTATAGTTGTATAAACCTGAACTGGCTTAATATTTTTATATTTAGTAATGCAATTTGTGCTAAAACGAGCTAAAAGTTATTTAAAAAAGCCTAAAGTTATAGTATCGCTTTTCTTTTTGTTTGTTTTAACCCTGATATTTTGGTTTTGTTTGCCCAATCCTTTATTTAATAGTCCCACCTCTTACGTAATTGACGACGATCAGGGCCAGTTACTCGGTGCATCCATAGCAAATGATGGCCAATGGCGCTTTCCTTATAATCCCACAGTACCCGAAAAATTCAAACAGTGCATTATCACTTTTGAGGATAAACGCTTTGAGCGCCACCCCGGCTTTGATATTGTTGCCTTTAGCCGGGCCATCAAACAAAACCTGAGCTCGAAAAAGGTAAGCAGCGGCGGCAGTACTCTTACTATGCAGGTGATCAGGCTGGCTACCAGGCATAAACGCAATATCTGGAATAAACTGAAAGAGATTTTCATGGCAATGCGCCTTGAAGTAACCCATAGCAAAAGCGAAATTTTAGCGTTATATACCAGTAACGCCCCCTTCGGCACCAATGTCATTGGGCTGGATGCAGCGTCATGGCGATATTTTGGCCGCAGCCCTGATAAACTTTCCTGGGGCGAAATGGCGGCTATGGCTGTTTTGCCTAACTCGCCCTCATTGGTACACCCCGGCAGGAACAGGGCAATACTGCTTCGAAAAAGGAATTTATTATTGGATAAATTGCATAAGGCAGGTATCATTGATAGTACCACTGCTGCCCTTGCCCGGCTTGAGCCTGTGCCCGACAGACCGATGGCCCTTCCTCAACTTGCTCCGCACCTGCTGCAACGTTTTAAAGCCGATCATCAGGCTAAGCCCAACGGAGATACCCGCATTACAGGCAGCATCAAATCGTCGCTTCAGCAACAGGTAAACGATATCCTGGAGCAGCATCATAGTTTATTAAAGGCTAACGATATCAATAACATTGCCGCCATTGTACTTGATGTTGAAACAGGTGCAACACTTGCATATGCCGGTAACATATCCCACCGGGAGGACCCGCAAATGGAGAGCGATGTTGATGTGATAGATGCTCCGCGAAGCCCGGGAAGTACTTTGAAGCCGCTGTTATACGCGGCAATGCTGCACGACGGGCTGATATTACCCAATAGCCTGATGCCCGATGTACCTACCATGATCGCGGGTTACCATCCCGAAAACTTCGATCTGGGTTATGATGGTGCTGTCCCCGCATCGCGGGCCTTATCCCGTTCGCTGAATGTACCGGCGGTTAAAATGCTGCAGCAATACAAATACGAACGCTTTTATGATTTTTTGCATAAAGCAGGCATCACCACTTTAACCAAACCTGCCGATCACTATGGACTGTCGTTAATATTGGGCGGGGGTGAAAACACACTTTGGGAATTAAGCGGTGCTTATGCTGATATGGCGCGTGTGCTTAATCATTACAACAAAAACGGCGGTAAGTATAACCCTGCCGATTTTCATAATCCTGTTTACGAAAAGAAGCTTGCAGCCAAACCTGAACTTGAAAAGTCCGGGCTGCTGGATGCAGCATCTATTTATTACACTTTCCAGGCCATGGAGGAAGTGATGCGGCCGGGCGAGGAAATGCTTTGGCAGCAATTTAGCTCGAGCCAGCGCGTGGCCTGGAAAACCGGTACAAGCTTTGGCTTTCGCGATGGATGGGCAATTGGGGTTACTCCTAAATATGTTGTTGGCGTTTGGGTTGGCAATACCGATGGCGAGGGCCGGCCGGGCTTAACGGGCATTAACACAGCTGCACCTGCTCTGTTTGAAATCTTCAGGCTATTGCCCGTATCGCGCGATTGGTTTGAAATGCCCATGGGCGAAATGGTGAAAATAAATGTGTGCAAACAAAGCGGCTACCGGGCCGGGCAATACTGCCAGGATGCAGATGAGCAATATGTACCCAAAAGCGGCCTGAAAGCCCCTGTTTGTCCTTACCATCAATTGGTGCATTTATCTGCCGATGCCAAATGGCAGGTAAACGGTAATTGTGAGCCGCCGGATAACATCCTCAATAAAAGCTGGTTTGTGTTGCCGCCATCTATGGAATATTATTACAAAGCCAGAAACTATCAATATCATGTACTCCCGCCCTTTCGCCCGGATTGTATCCAGGCCGACAATGGAAATACAATGGAAGTCATCTACCCTAAAAACGGCGCTAAAATATACGTGCCCCTTGAAGCAGACGGCACCCGTGGCCGCATGATTTGCAACGCAGCACACCGCCAGCCAGGTATGAAGATTTTTTGGCACCTGGATGATCAGTACGTTGGCGAGACCAAAGATTTTCACCAGGTGGCTTTAAACCCACCTCCGGGCAAACATATTCTTACGTTGGTTGATGGCAACGGCAATACTATCAGCATAGCGTTTGAAGTATTGAAGAAATAAAAACACAACTTATCGATTTTAATTTTTCTGTAAACTAAATGTCCGCAGCAACCATCTACTAACTTTATCATTATATTGGCTCGATAATTTTTAACCGGATGCTTGAACAGTACGATCTGCATAATTTATTGGTAATTGATATCGAAACGGTGCCGCAGTACAGCACCCACGAACAACTGCCCGAAAATCTGCAGGTTTTATGGGAACTAAAAACCCGGCATCAACGCAAAGATGAACCTGCTGACATTCATTATGAGCGCGCCGGCATCTGGGCCGAGTTTGGTAAAATAGTTTGCATTTCGGCTGGGATCTTTATTGCCGGGAAAAACATTGGCTTGAGGGTAAAATCTTTTGCATCACATGATGAAAAAGAATTGCTTACCAAGTTCTGCAACCTGTTGGTCAGTCAGCCGCCCAACCTTATTTTATGTGCTCATAATGGCAAGGAATTTGACTTCCCGTACCTATGCCGCCGTTTACTGGTAAACGGCATACCAATTCCGCCGCAGCTGCAAATAGCGGGTAAAAAGCCCTGGGAGATTGTCCATTTAGATACCATGGAATTATGGAAGTTTGGCGATCACAAACACTACACTTCCTTAAACCTGCTTACCACAATTTTTAATATCCCAACCTCCAAAGACGATATAGATGGCAGCGATGTAGGCCGCGTATACTGGAATGAAAACCAGTTGGAGCGCATTTGCGCTTATTGCCAAAAAGATGTGATAGCTACAGCACAACTATTAAGACGTTACCGCGGCGAAGAACTGATAGCAGACGAATTTATAACCATTGTAGGCTAATAATGCTTAAAGTCAGTGATCTGTCGGTTAGTTTTAAGAATGGTAAAAACCAGTTCACAGCGGTAAAGGGAATTTCTTTTACACTTAACAAAGGTGAAACCATTGGCATTGTCGGCGAATCCGGCTCGGGCAAATCTGTTACCTCCCTTGCCCTGATGCGTTTGCTTAATGAAGATCAGTCCCTAATAGATGGCTCTGTACTTTTAAATGGTGTATGCCTGTGCAAATTATCGGAAGATGAAATGCGGCGTGTGCGCGGCAACCAGGTAGCCATGATTTTCCAGGAGCCCATGACCTCGCTTAACCCGGTACTTACTTGTGGCTTTCAGCTTACGGAAGCTATCAGGTTGCATTTAGGATCAAGTAAAGCTGAGGCTAAACAAAAAACCATTGAGCTGTTTAAAGAAGTACAATTACCGCGGCCCGAAGCCATATTCAACAGCTATCCTCACCAGATTTCGGGCGGACAAAAACAACGGGTAATGATAGCGATGGCTTTGGCCTGCAACCCGGAGATTTTGATTGCCGATGAGCCCACCACTGCACTTGACGTTACCGTGCAAAAAACAATCATTGAGCTGCTGCACAAGCTTAAAGCTGAAAGGCATATGAGCCTGATCTTTATATCGCATGATTTGGGTGTGATCAAAGAGATTGCCGACCGGGTTTTGGTGATGTACAAAGGCGAAATTATAGAGGAAGCAGCGGTAAAAGATCTATTCGCAAATCCCCGGCACCCTTATACTAAAGGATTGCTGGCCTGCCGCCCTTCCCCGCAGCAGCATTTGAAAAAACTCCCTGTTGTGGCCGATTTTCTGGATGGGGCCAGGCCCGCAGTAACTATAGAAAGCATCAGGGAATTATATTATTACCCGGACACCGAAATCGCCAAAAGAAAGCGTAAACTATATGAACAGCAGCCTTTGTTAAGGGCAGATAAATTAAATACCTGGTTCCCTACAGATACGGGGCTTTTCAAACGAAAAGATCATGTTGTAAAAGCAGTGAATAATGTAAGCTTTGATGTGTACCCGGGCGAAACCTTAGGTCTGGTTGGCGAATCGGGCTGTGGAAAAACCACTTTGGGGCGAAGTATTTTAAGGTTGATAGAACCTACTTCGGGGAAGGTCTCTTTTGATGGTACTGATCTTCGTGAACTTAAAAAAAATGAGTTGAGGCAGATCAGAAAAGATATCCAGATCATTTTTCAGGATCCATACTCATCATTAAATCCTAAGCTTACCGTTGGGCAATCGCTTATGGAGCCATTGCAGGTACATCAGTTTTACAGTAACGATACAACCCGCAAACGAAAGGTACTTGAATTGCTTGAACGGGTCAATCTGCTGCCCGCACATTTTGACCGTTATCCGCATGAGTTTTCGGGCGGGCAACGGCAACGGATTGTTATTGCCCGGGCTTTGGCGCTCCAGCCTAAATTTATCATTTGCGATGAATCAGTATCGGCGCTTGATGTATCGGTTCAGGCCCAGGTATTAAACCTCATCCGCGAACTACAAGACGAACTTAAATTGACCTATATCTTTATTTCGCATGATTTGGCCGTGATTAAACATATCTCCGACCGGATTATGGTGATGAACAAAGGCGAAATACTGGAAACCGGCTATCCCGACGATATTTATTATCGCCCAAAAGAAGAATATACCAAAAGGCTGATCGCTTCAATACCGGGTTGATTAAAACTGCTTTATCCATCACTATTGGGCCAAGATAGGGTCCCAAAATTCTGTATCTTTGATGCAAATACTATTCTATGTCTAAACGTAAGAAAAACAACTCTTCTATACACCAGGTACTTACCCAAATGGTACTTGATATATTTGAACAAAACGGCAATACGCCACTCAATTATAAACAGGTTTCTGCTAAATTAAACGTCCGTGACCCCGAATCGCGCGAGATCATCTACGACATCTTAAAAGACGAGGTTAAAAAATCGGTATTAAAAGAAATCGCTCCGGGCAAATTCCAGCTGCTTGAACTTAAAACCTTTATTGAAGGCGTAGTTGACCTTACCAACGATGGTTCGGCCTTTATCGTTACCGATGACGAGTTTGAAAGCGATATTTTCATCGCTCCGCGTAAGCTTCGCACCGCCCTTAACGGCGACCGTGTGAAAGTTTATGTATACGCCAAAAGTAAAGGCAAGCACAAAGAAGGCGAGGTTATCGAAATTCTGCAGCGCGCCAAAATGGAGTTTACGGGCATTGTTAAACTCTCAGAACGATACGCGTTTTTTATTCCCGATGATCGTAAGATGATGCACGATATTTTCATCCCCATTAGCGAGCTTAACGGGGCTAAAAATGGCATCAAAGCTGTAGCCGAAATTACCGACTGGCCAACGGAAGCTAAAAACCCTATCGGAAGGATCAAACATATCTTAGGAGCCCAGGGTGAAAACGATACGGAGATGAACGCCATCCTGGCCGAATATGGTTTTCCGCTATCATTTCCTGCCGAGGTTGAGCATGATGCTGAAGAAATTCCGGATGTGATCACGCCCGAAGAAATTGCCAAACGCCGTGATTTCCGAAACATCACCACCTTTACCATCGACCCATTTGATGCCAAAGACTTTGACGATGCCTTATCCTACCGTGTACTGGAAAACGGAAATTACGAAGTCGGTGTTCACATTGCCGACGTATCACACTACATCATTCCCGATTCGGCTTTGGATAAAGAAGCTTTGGACAGAGCCACATCTGTTTACCTCGTTGACAGGGTAATCCCAATGCTTCCTGAAAGGTTATCAAACGGTCTTTGCTCTCTTCGCCCTAAAGAAGAAAAGCTCTGCTTTTCGGCCGTTTTTGAAATGGATGAAAATGCCAATATTATTACCGAATGGTACGGCAAAACCATCATCTACTCCGACAGGCGCTTTACCTACGAAGAAGTGCAGGAAGTAATAGAAACCGGCGAGGGTGATTTTAAAGAAGAAATATTTAAGCTTAACGCGCTTGCCTATAAACTGCGCGACCGCAAATTTAAAAACGGCGCTATCAGTTTTGAAACCACTGAGGTTAAATTCAAGCTGGATGAAACCGGCAAACCAACGGGCGTTTATGTAAAAGAACGCAAAGACGCCCACAAACTCATTGAAGATTTTATGCTACTTGCCAACCGTAAAGTAGCCGAGCGTGTAAGCAAAATGGGCAAGGGCAAACACAGATACACTTTTGTTTACCGTGTGCATGATTCGCCCAAACCTGATGCGCTGGCTAATTTTGCTCAGTTTGCAGCAAGGTTTGGTTATAAGATCAACACCAAATCTGACAAGGAAACAGCCAAATCCCTCAATTACCTGATGGAGGATGTGGAAGGCAAAAAAGAGCAGAACGTATTAACCCACTTGGCTATCCGTTCAATGGCGAAGGCTATATACACAACCAAAAGCAGCAGCCATTATGGTTTGGCTTTTGATCATTACACGCACTTTACCTCGCCAATCCGTCGTTACCCGGACGTGATGGTACACAGACTGCTGTTCCATTATTTAAATGGCGGCCAATCGGCCAATGCCGAGTTTTATGAAAAACTATGCTCACACAGTTCTTTAATGGAGAAAAAAGCAGCAGATGCAGAGCGTTCTTCAGTAAAATACAAACAAGCAGAGTATCTTCGCGACCAGGTTGGCAACACCTTTATGGGTATCATATCGGGCGTTACAGAATGGGGTATGTATGTAGAAATCATTGAAAACAAATGTGAAGGCATGATCCGCCTGCGTGATATTTCGGATGATTTTTACACTTTGGACGAGAAAAACTATGCCATCATCGGTCAGCGTAAAAAGAAAATTTACCAACTGGGCGATGAAGTAAAGATTAAAGTAAAACAGGTTGATCTGACCAAAAAACAGATAGACTTTATATTGGTACAAGAATAATGAACCGTGATTCGCCTGATTTTAGGATTTCCTGATATTTATAATCAAGTCGATCCTAAAATCAAGAAAATCAGGGTTCCCGTAAATAAATGAAACAACTTACAGAGTTACAGTTACTAATAAATGATGCAGTAGGCAAACTAAGCTACCCGGCTTACCCCGCCGATCTGTATGAACCGATAAGCTATATTTTATCTATTGGCGGCAAACGTATGCGCCCTGCCCTGCTCCTGTTGGCCTGCGACCTTTTTGGAGGCGACGTTGACAGGGCTATTGAACCCGCACTGGCTATAGAGGTATTCCATAATTTCACGCTGATGCATGATGATATTATGGATAAAGCCCCGCTCCGCCGTGGCAAAGCAACTGTGCATGAAAAATGGAACGCCAATGTCGCTATCCTCTCCGGCGATGCCATGATGGTAGAAGCCAACCGCATGATGATGAAGGTTGATGACAGCATTTTGCGTAATGTACTTGACGTTTTTAACGATACTGCGACCGGCGTGTGCGAAGGCCAGCAAATTGATATGAGCTTTGAACAGCGTAACGATGTAAGTATCGAAGAGTACATCAACATGATCCGCCTTAAAACTGCTGTACTGTTAGGTGGTACATTAAAAATCGGCTCCATCATTGGCGGTGCAGCTTTAACCGACGCTGATTTGATTGATTCTTTCGGGGTTAACCTTGGTATAGCCTTCCAGCTACAGGACGACATACTGGATGTTTATGGCGATCCTGAAAAGTTTGGCAAGCAGGTTGGCGGCGATATCATCTCCAATAAAAAAACCTTTTTATTGATCCGCGCACTTGAACTGGCTAAAGATAGCCAAGCGCAAACTTTAAATCATTGGCTAAATGCTATTGAATTTGACAGCGTAGAAAAAGTTAAAGCCATAACAAACATTTACAACGAACTTGATATCAGGCAGCATGCTGAAAAAGCCATGCAAACCTATGCTGATAAGGCTTTTGCAGCCCTCGACGCTATTGATCTGCCCGAAGATCATAAACAATACCTGCGAGATTTTGCAGACGGCTTGCTGGTGAGGGAGAATTGATTTATATTTAAGGATGAAGAAATTTTTACCCATCCTTATCATTCTTATTTGCTCAATAAGCGCGAAAGCCCAAAAACTAACGCCGCCGCATTTTCGTGGAGGCGACAAGGCTTTTCATGATTTTTTAAAAGAAAATTTGAAATGGCCAAAGGATTCACTTGTTAAGCAAGGTATAGTCAAAGTAAGTTTTTATGTGGAGAGTAATGGTTTACTGTCGGGCATTAAACTTGTACAAGGTTTTGCTCCTGAATTTGACAAGGAAGCTTTAAGAGTTATTAACCTTTCTCCAAGGTGGGTTCCTGCTACTCGCGATGGCAAGTTTATCAAATCAAAATATTCTGTGCCCATTCTATATGAATCAATAGAATTGTGAGCATGAAAACAATTTTCGTTATCATATCTTTATCGTTTTGGCCGATCTTAGTAAAAGCGCAAACTGAAACTTCTAAAATTGATACCGAAGAGTATAAATCCAGTTGTGGCATTAAGGTAGACAAGCAAGCAGAATTTCCAGGCGGCACCAATAATTTCTTCATTTTCGTGAGAAAAAATTTGCGATGGCCGGTTAAAAGTCAGGATATTGAAGGGCGGGTGATAGTTGAAGCAACAATTACGAGAAACGGCAAATTAACAGACGCAATTGTAAAAAGAGGTTTATCCAAAGAACAAGACAGGGAGGCATTGCGGTTAATTAATAAAAGCCCTAAGTGGGAACCAGCCATGTTAAATGGCAAAGCGATAGATTCTAAATATTATATCATTATTTCGTTTAAAAGAGATATAGAATAGTTAACTCTACCACAATGGACGAGGAAAATAAAACTAACGAAAACAGGGCTGCGTGAGATTGTGGATGCCCAAGCCTTGTAAATTATTCATTCAACAACTGAAAACCAGCAATTTTGTACACCAACCGTTAGCCAGCCAGATATGCTGTTATATTTTAAACCCAACAACATTAAATGAAAAAGTTCTCATTTATTTTAATGATCTTGTTATCGTCAGTCTCCCTGTATGCCCAAACCCTCACCTCAGGCGGAAAGCTGAAACCCGAGCAAGCTATAATGGATGTGCGGCATTATACCATTTCGCTTGCTGTTGATCCTGTACAGAAAACCATTGATGGTTTTACTACCATTGATGTAATCATGGCGAAACCCACCAGGGTTTTATTGTTTGACCTGTTAGATTCTTTAACTATCAGCAAGGTTTTAGTAAATGGCAAACAGGAAGCATTTGAATACAAGAATAACCTCATTACCATTAATACAGCCAAAGAACTACCGGCTGGCAAAGCAAGCGTTAAAGTAATTTATGGCGGTAAGCCCCATGTTGCCCGTCGCCCACCATGGGACGACGGTTTTATCTGGACACAAGACTCGACCAGACACCAGTGGATGGCCATCACGGCCGAAGGTACAGGCGGCAAATTGTATTTCCCTTGTAAAGATCACCCCTCCGACGAACCAAACGAGGGTGTAGACATGTTCATCACCGTTCCTAAAGATCTGGTGGTTGCAGGTCCGGGGTTGTTAAAAGGCGTAAGCAAGCAAAAGGAAACAGCAACTTTCCATTGGCAAACCAAATACACCATTAACAATTACAGTATCTTGTTCAATGCAGGTGACTATACCGTAGTAACTCGTCCGTATACTACTGTAGATGGGCATAATGTGCCCATCCAGTTTTATGTATTAAAAGAGCATGCCTCTAAGGCCGAGCACCATCTTGACATCTTTGTAAAAACAATTAAAGAGCAGGAGAAATATTTTGGTGAATATCCCTGGGTAAAAGAAAAGATAGGTATTGTTGAAACTCCTCACCTGGGCATGGAGCATCAAACCATGAACGCTTATGGTGCCAAATTTAAATACACCAAAGTTGGCGGCGAGGATTATGACGGCCTCATGCACCACGAGTTTGGCCACGAATGGTGGGGCAATAAAGTTACTGCTAAGGACTGGGCCGATTACTGGATCCACGAGGGGATTTGCACCTACGGCGACGCGCTTTACGTAAGGGAATTTGAAGGCGAGAAAGCTTATATCAAATTTTTCCAAAGTTCAGCACTGTCGTTCGGCAATAAAATCCCGCTCGTTATCGGTAAAGATATCGATGAGGAATCAGCTTATAATGGTGATATTTATGGTAAAGGGGCTTTCTTTATGCATACACTCAGGTATATTATGGGCGATAGTACCTTCTTCCCCACCCTTAAAGGTTTTGTTACCGACCCGCGCTACACCTATAGCAATTTAGCAAGTACTGATGATGTGATCCAATATTTCAGCAAAGCTGCCGGTCAGGATCTCAAGCCGCTGTTTGATTTGTACATCTATTCAATCAATAAACTGGAAGTACATGTTAAGGCCCAACGTGGCGATAAATACCAGGTTCAGTTGCTCAATATCGATATGCCATTGCCAATTGATATCACTGCAGATGGCATTACTAAACGCTATACGCTTGATAAAAAAGGCATTACCATAACCAGCAAAACTATGCCGGTTATTGATCCTGATACTTACTATTTAAAGAAACTGATCATCGAATAAACACGTGAGATATCTGCTTGTATTTGGTTTGATTATTATATTACCTGTTGCGTTGTTTGCACAAGGCAAAGCTCAAAGGGAGCATGTTAAACCAGATACAACAGTTTATAAAACAGTAGATGTACAGCCAGAATTTCCCGGAGGCATAGAAAAGTGGACAAATTATCTTTTTAAAGTACCGATACCAAAAGACTACGACAAAGAGAATACACAAGCCAGTTTTCTTATACAAGTGATTATAGAAACCGACGGAAGTGTAACGCATGCCAGTGTCAAAAGGAAAATAAACAAAGCAATGTGCAAAGCATTCATTGCTCATGTAAACAAATCACCAAAATGGAAACCGGGGCGTATTAATGGCAAACCGGTAAGGGTTTTGTATAGTTCTCCTATTAGTTGTTTTATGCTGCAATCTGACAAATAATCACAAAACAAAAAATCCCGATCAAAACTGACCGGGATTTTTTATATCCTAATACTTGTTAACTGATTATTCAGCTACAGTTTCTTCAGCAGCATCAGCAGCTTCTTCTTTTTTAGCTTTTGGTGCAGCAGCTTTCTTTGCTTTTGGAGCTTCTTCAGCAGCAGGAGCTTCAACAGCTACAGCTTCTTTTTTAGCTTTTGGTGCAGGTGCAGCTACTTCTTCAACTTCAGCAGCTTCAAAAGGAACTACTGATACGTATGAACGATTATCAGCTTTCTTTTTGAAAACTACGATACCTTCGGCCAGTGCAAATAAAGTATGATCTTTACCAAGACCAACGTTTAAGCCTGGGTTGTGTTTAGTACCACGCTGACGTACGATGATGTTACCTGCAATTGCTGGCTGACCACCGAAAATTTTGATACCTAAACGCTTGCTATGTGACTCACGACCGTTTCTTGAACTACCGGCCCCTTTCTTATGTGCCATTTTTTATATCTTTTATGGAATTGCAGAACAACTCCGGTTCAACCTTTAATTATAATGTAATACCGGTGATCTCAATCTTGGTAAATTGCTGACGGTGACCGTTTTTCTTTTTGTAACCTTTTCTTCTTTTCTTTTTGAAGATAATTACTTTATCACCTTTTAAATGTGACACGATCTTAGCCGATACTTTAGCACCTTTCAAATCAGAACCTAATTTGAATTTACCTTCGTTTTCTGCTAACAATACACTGTCAAATTCAATACTAGCGCCTTCATCGCCTTGTAACCTGTGTACAAAGATCTGCTGGTCTTTGGCAACTTTAAATTGCTGTCCTGCTATACTTACTATTGCGTACATGTTTGTTAAATATTGTTTTAAATTTCGAGGTGCAAATATAGGGATTGATTATTTAATAAACAACATCCCAATATTTTATTTTTTACCACGGTTCTCTACGTCGGTAAGTTTTTTCTGAATCTCGGCTATCAATCGCTGATTAGCATCAATTAGTTTAGGATTACCAAAGTAATCAGTATCAAAGATCACGCGCTTGGTTTTTTCCTTGTATTTGAACTCAATAATGTACCGAACAGCTTTTCCATCAGCAACTTTCGACGTATCACCGGTTTCTTTGGATGGGAAATCCCAAAAACCAAGGTCGGCCGCTTTACGGTGCAGGTATAGCAGATCATCTTTAGTCAAGCGTAAATGCTCTTTCACCAGCGAATCGCGCTTGTCGAGATATTGAAACATGCCGGTATGTGAATCGTATTTATTCACAAGGCTGTCCTTATGGCCATATTGAAAACTGATCGATTCAAAATCAACAAAACGGTATGGTGCGTTCTTGATCATCATACCATAATAATAAACGCAGTACAGTATAAACGGCACCACAACAGTCATGATCAGGAATACTTTTTTTAAACGGGGAGACATATGTAAGTAATTAGTGAGTTAGTGAATTAGTGAGTTAGTGAATTTATTTTTTCGCCCGTCATTGCGAGGTACGAAGCAATCGCGAACTTTACAGAGCGCCTATGCTTTCCAGAGATCATTAATAGCTCTGATTGATTTTACAGGTATTAATGAGTTCCTTTTTTGTCGACTGTCTTCGTTCTTTATAATGGCTTACTTCTAAGCTATCGATTATTATTTTTCTATTTGTTTATAAACTTGGGCGTTGCCTGCGGCCCGGGCTTTCCGTTACAAGTCCTCGCCTTTCCTGCCCGCAATCCCAGCCCGCGCTGTGGGCTTTACACTGCAATCCCTAACGCGGCCCCTGCGCATATCCCTGAAATATATTTTGTGCACCATCACTGCTGATTCCAGGTTTCCCACAATGAAGGCATGTTTTATTCTCTTATTATTTGGGTACCTACTTCTTCTCCTTCCCATTTGCTTACAACCGCTGTGGCCATTGCATTTCCAAGAACATTGGTAGCAGAACGGCCCATGTCAAGCAACGGATCAATACCTATCAGCAAAAACAAACCTGCTTCAGGGATATTGAACATAGCCAGCGTACCTGCAATAACCACCAGCGACGCCCTTGGCACACCGGCCACACCTTTACTGGTAAGCATCAGCACCAGTAACATAGATAACTGGTGCCCGAATGAAAGATGAATATCATATGATTGCGCCAGGAACAATGATGCAAAGGTCATATACATCATCGAACCATCCAAATTAAACGAATAGCCCAATGGCAATACAAAGCTCACTATTTTATTGCTACAGCCAAATTTCTCCAGTTCTTCCAATACTTTTGGATAAGCGGCCTCACTTGTTGAGGTACTGAATGCTATCAGCATAGCGTCCTTAATACTGTTAAGCAGCCTGAACACAGGCTTTCTTAATACAATGTATCCAGCCAATATAATTACCGACCATAACACAATCAACGAAAAATAAAACTCGCTGATAAAAATACCATAGGTTGAAAGTACGCTTAGGCCCTGCTTGGCCACTACTGCAGTTATGGCACCAAATACGGCTAAAGGAGCCATTTTCATCACATAACCGGTAATCTTCATAATCACATGGGCAAAAGCATCCATCGCTTTGATTACTATTTTACCTTGCTCACCTATAGCAGCGGTAGCTACGCCAAAAAACAAAGAGAACACCACAATCTGTAAGATCTCATTATTGGCCATTGCCTCAATAAAACTCTTAGGGAAAACGTGACCAACGAATTCGGTTAATGATAATGCCGTTTTTTTAATGCCTGTACTTAAATGACTATCAGGCAGTGGCAAATGCATGGTCTTGCCTGGCTCAAACAGGTTAACCAATAGCATCCCTAATAATAAGGATACCAGCGTAGCGCTGATAAACCAGAGCATGGTTTTGCCGCCTATCCTGCCAACGGCTTTGATATCCCCTACCTTGGCTACGCCTACCACCAATGTGGTAAACACCAATGGAGCCACAATCATTTTAATGAGGTTAAGAAAAATCTTGCTCAGGATGTTATAAAGCTCAAGTTTATCCTCCCGCGCATCTGTAGCCTGGCCTTGCAATTTAACCTGGGCAATTCTTTGTAACTTAAGGTCTTTGTAGGCTGCAACTGAGGTATCGGGTAATGCTTCTATTTTTTTGTCGATACTTTTAACAGTAGCACCGGCGGTACTGAGTTGTTTATTAAGATCGGCGAAAACGTAGGTGTTATAAATATAACCGGCTATCACACCCAATACCAGTGCGATAAAAATGAAGAGCGTCAGTCTGCTTTTTTTCATTTAATTTAATAAGCCTGCAAAACTACAAAATTTACGCGCTGTTTAAACTGCTATGGGAATATTCCATTTTCCGTTTAAATCGGATGAGGAAATAAAATCGTTGCACCCAGCAAACGCTATTTTAATTTCTTAACTAATTTTGCGAACTACATTAATTACATCAATATAATTAGTAGAACCTAATTCGTTCTAATTGAATCAAGCTTAAATGCAATTCGTGAAAAATATTTAAACAATTAGTATTTTGCCTGCTTATTTACAACATGACTACTACCGCCTACGGATTACAGCATATAAAAAAAGAAATTCAGCACCTGCCTAACGAGCAGCTGGCCGAATTAATGCTGCGCCTGGCACGCTACAAAAAGGAAAACAAAGAGCTGTTGGCCTACCTGCTTTTTGAAGCCCATGATGAAGCCGCCTTTGTAGAAAAAGTAAAAGCCGAAGCCGGCTTCATGTTCAGCCAGTTATCATCATTAAGTTACAACGCTGCAAAGGGCATGCGCAAAATATTGAGATTGCTGAGTAAATACAGCAAGTTTATGGCATCAAAAGGTGCTGAGATTGAATTGCTGATCAATTTTTGCGAAAATTACCTTGAATATGCCGACAGGCGTACATCATACAAGCCTTTAAGGCTGATATTAATAAGGCAGGTTGAAAAGATCCGTGGCTTAATCAATAAGCTCCACGAAGACTTACAGTTTGATTACCAGGACAGTTACAATAAACTAATAAGCGATGCCGAAAGCAAGCTGGGCTGGTTTAAAAAGAATGATCACTTGTTGTAACATATAAAGCTTAACATCGTCTAAATATAAAATTAACTGAAGTGGCCAACAAAGAAGCAGCATTCAAGCAGATATATGAAGCTAATTCTAAAAAGATATTCCATCTGTGCTATGGTTATACCGGCGATGACGATGCCGCCAACGACCTGCTACAGGAAACCTTTTTAAAGGTTTGGCAAAATTTAGAGAAATTCCGTAACCAGGCCATGATATCAACCTGGATTTACCGAATTGCTGTAAATACCTGTTTAACCTATTTGCGCTCGGAAAAACGCCAGGCCAAAGACGAACTAACCCCACAATTAGCAGAAACAAAACGAGAAGAACTATCGGATAAAAACGAGCAGGTAGCTTTGCTCTATAAGTGTATTTCAAAACTGGAAGAATCAGAAAGGATTATTATAACTATGGTACTTGATGAGGTGCCATACCCCGAAATTGCTGAAATTTCGGGTATATCAGAAGGGAACCTGAGGGTGAAAATTTATCGTATAAAACAAAAATTAACGGAGTTATATAACCAGTATGAAAGACTTTGATCATTTGATGTCGGTTTGGCAGGGACAGCCAAAACCAGATCAGCTTTCGGTGGATGAGGTGCTGAAGCAGGTAAAGAAGGGAATAAGGAGTATAACCCAAAAGTTATACTGGAGTATTGTGGCCATGGTTGTAACCGTTGCGTTTGCTTTTGTCGTCACTTTTTTCCTGGCATTTAAGTCTGCAGTTACTACTATCGGGATCCTCATCGTACTGGTAACCATGTTGATGTATCTTTCGTTAATGGTACGTCATTATCACATTTTGAGCAAGCGCGATGCAACCCTCAATCCTGCCGAATATCTTGACAGCCTCAAAGCATATCAAAAAAACCGGAGCAAAGTTATAGGCTGGTTTTATTATACCTATATATTGTTGCTAAGCGCCGGTTTAGCCATGTATTTTATCGAGGTACTTGAACATTCATCCCTCACTTTTAAAATAGTAACATATACATCAATCGGGATCTGGTTTTTGTTCACTACGTTTTACCTTAAACCCCGGATGTTTAAGAACGAGGAAGAAAAGCTAAACCTTATGATTGACAGACTGGTGAGGTTGAAAGAACAATTTGATTAAAGGATTAGTTTTTTAGATTTGCCTGATGGCTATTTCCGAAACTGTAACAATTAAAAAATTAACTTTGGCTGATGCCGACGTATTATTGGAGTTAAGCAAAAAAACGTTTTTTGATTTCTTTGCTCATTTAAATAAACCAGAAGATATGGAGGCTTATGCATCTGTAGCTTTTACGCCGCAAAAAATACAAGCAGAACTCAGCAACCCAAACTCATACTTTTATTTTGCAATATCTAACGGCGAGATAACCGGCTATCTCAAGCTAAATTACGGTCCGGCCCAAACAGAATTTCAGGACCCTAATGCTGTCGAAATAGAACGGATCTATGTTTTGGCCGAACATCACGGCAAAAAAATAGGCCACCAATTTATTGATTTCGCCTTAAAAGAAGCCGCCGGTAAAAACTTGCAATACGTTTGGCTTGGTGTTTGGGAACACAACCAAAAAGCAATTGCCTTTTATGAAAAACATGGCTTTGAAGTATTCAGCAGCCATGAATTTGCCCTGGGAAGCGATAAGCAAACCGATTTATTAATGAGGAAAGCGATCTTATCAAGCTCAAAGCCGAAAGCCTAAGGCTGAAAGCTTTTTTTGCTTTATTTGATTTCTTGCCGCTTTAAGCTTTCAGCCTTAGGCTTTTAGCTATTTAATAACGGCAATTGATAATTAACTCCAACCCTTAACGCTTTTAAGCCTGTAACGCCCTGTAACTCTTCCAGTTCAAGATATTCCAGGTCATCCAGCAAGTAACCCTGTACTTGCAGGTACCTGATGTACTCGTCATATTCAGCAGCTTCTGTTGGGTTAAAATATACCATGGCTATTTTGCCGGGCTGGGTAAGGCGTTCAAAAGTTCCTGCTATTAAAACTTTATCAATCCGCTTTTTTACCACCTCGTAACGGATATTATAGGCCCCCTCAACGTCAAAACGCCTTTCATCGTTTCTGAAACTGATATCTATAGCGTTTGAGTGAATAAATATTAAGTGCGTGGTTTGCAAAGGACGTGAAAGCTGATCGCCAAGGTCGTTTGTCATCCGGGCTATCTCGGCCATTGATCGTAACTGCCACAAACGGATATTTTTAAGGTACAGCATATCGAAAACGCGTTGCGGCGCTATTGATTGCCCTATGTAAATATCATATTCCACCCCATCGGTACGGAATTTTTCAAAATAACAGGGAAATGATTCCTGCACTTCTGTCTGAGCCTGCTCCAGGTATTGGTTGATAGAAGTATTGATAAGCTGCATGGAGGTTTCCAGGTTACGCCTGTTTTCAAACGAAGCGCCGGTTTCCTCATTCATGGCATTAAAATACCTGTCAATAGTTTCCCTTTCGGCAGGGTAATTATTTCTGAAATGCTCCAGGAAAGGATTAATCTCGTTATGAAGGAAAGTATCCAGCATCAATTCATCATTGGTAGTAATATAACCGCTGATGCGTTCGAGCCACTCTTCGCATTTAGATACCAGCTTGCCGGTAAGGCTTAAATGAATATTTTCATTTAAAACCTGGAGCGTTTCAATAAGTATGGTGAGCAGATTTTTCAAATCCTCCTGCAGGGCGCTGTTACGCTCAACCGTGGAGTTACGGATATCAACCGCACCAAATAAAGGGTAAACATGGCTGAATGATACTGTTTCAATTTCGGGGCTCTTTTTCCTCTTTCTTTTTTCCTTAAGATAATTCCAGGCCACTTCATTAAACTTCCATTGAACCGACGGTTGCAACGAGGTAAATTTATTTTTGATAACACTTGAAATGCGGGCCTCGAACTGATCGATGCTGTTTTGCAGCAATTGGGCAATCAGCGGGATAGTAGCCTGTAATTTCGAGAGCAGTTTTTCGTAAAAAACTATCTCTTTATACGAAAACACTTCCATAATGCCCACATTCTTTTTATTGTAGTACACCGGGAAAATTCCGTAAGATTTAATGCCGGCTTGTTTCAAAACCTGCAAAAAGGGGAATTTACCTATCTTTTCGTCGGTAATGGAATTGAAAAAGATAGGCCTCGGGTTCTGGTTGTAATCATCAATGATGGCGTCAAACGTTTCTTCCGCAAGGTTAAAATCTTTAGCGGCCTTAAGCAGGATACTTCTGGAGCATTCGTCGTTATCAAAAATAGGCTCATTATTGATGGTTAAAAAAGGCATCAACCCAAACTCAATGCCCGGGCTTTCGGCAAGGGATTTTAGCGAGCTGATGATGTGTGCATATTGCTCATCCTCATTTGCCGAATGGTTAACAAGCTCAGTACGAATATTTTCAAGTGCATGCGTTAACGTTACATCTGTTAACGTAATTATTGTGAACCCCTTGAATTTAAAAATATTAAGCGGTATTACCTTTTCAATTAACTCAAGGCTGGTATGCGAATGTAAATAGGGTTCAATAGTATCAAAGCTAAGTTCAGGCAGTTCGCCATTCAATTCAATTTCCACGAAGCGGGCATCAGTCTGGATATTAAAATACCTTGAAAGACCGGTTTCAGGATCTTCGTATGAAAACAGCAATTCATTCTTAATTGCCGACGAAAAGCCATACATCCGTTCAAGGATCAGGTTATAAATGAACCGCTTTTGCCTGTCACTGAACATTTCATTCTTGGATACATTCAACGCATATAAATTAGAATGATGACTTGAATGGAAATCATAAAAAGCCTCAGTACTGAAAAAGATCTTATCAGGTACAGGTGTGCTTAGCGCCCAGTGAAATTCCTTTTCGTTAGCTATTGGCGGTGTCAGTATGGAGTAAATAAGCTCCAGCATTTCCCGGTATTTTTCGGCATCCGTGGGCCGCATATCCAGGTCAATACATATATCATGCTCAAAACGTTCCAAAACATAGCGATAGAACTCGCTTTTGAGCGTTTTTTCGGTAGCAATCCGTTCTTTTAAATGCGCCACGAACGGGTTAAATGTAAGGCATGTTTCAACCTGACAAATGGTGCATTCGTTTTTACTTATATTGAGTACTTCTGTGTGCATTTTTTAATTACAATTTTACCCTTCTTTAAAATCTGAAACTTGTTGAAAGATAAGGGTACCATCCTTCTTCAGAGTAACCGGCAATTATTTTAATAACTGCCAATCGTGCAGGTGCAACATAAAAACCTGCACCGGTGCCGTTGTGCCATTTATCTGAGCCTTGCCCGTTTTCCCAAACACGGCCTATATCATAAAATCCTATAACACCTATTTGTCCGGGAACTATATAACTGGCAAAATCAGTCAATTTTATCCTCAACTCCAGGTTATTATAAAAACTATGCTGGCCGGCAAACCTATAAAGCCTGTAGCCTAATAAGTTATCCTGCCCGCCTAAAAACAACGACTGATAAAAAGCGGTTTTTCCGATGGTAATGCCGCCGCCCACCCTATCGGCCAAAACAATAGTGCTTTTGGCATTCAGGCTTTTGTACAAAGCAACCTGGGGTATAAGCTGGGCAAAACTTGTGGAGTTATTATTTAAGCCATTAAACTCCTGAAGTTTAATATTTACAAAACTTCCCCAGGCCGGAAGTATCTTGTCATTGCGTTTATCACTGGTAAAGTTAACAACTATACCGGCATGTATTTTTGTTTTGTCAAAGGTATAACTGTCGGGCGCATTTGTGAGTAACGGATATGTAATAAATCGGCCGATATTGTCATCAACATCTAATTTATAGTACTGAAAAGCAGGACCTACCGTTACAGAAGTTCCCGATTCATTACGCCACCTAAAGGCTGGGCTAAAGGTAAAATTATCAAAGCGGGTACGATAATATTTGCGATAATCGCCAACTTTAACAAACAGCGTTTCGTTGCCCCTGCCAAAAAAATTGATGTTATCCGGAAAGTCGAGCTGGGCATCCATCAAAAAGTCGGCTTTTCCAAAAGCGTGGATCCACTCGCCGTTATATTTAATCTTAAAAGCCTTTGTTGTGAACGAGTGACTGGCAAATACTGTTTGCACATCGTTGTAAGGCAGTTTTTGAAAACCCTCCTGGTGAGTATATTTAAAACCTGCTCCAAGTAATACGCCCTCATCCGGGTTGTAAGAGATATTAGCCAGCGGCGCTATCACATTCATCAGATTAACTCTTAAGTATGACATATTAGCGCTATCCTTGCTTATGTGTTTGTTAACCCTTGATTCGTCGCTAGTTATACTCAGCTTTTTGCCCCGGTCATAAAGCTGTACCGTGTTAAGCGATTTTACAATATTGTAAGTTTTGGTGCCTGTGCTATCGATAAACCTCAGTTTTATTGGTGATGTGGCATTATCAAGTACTACCTTATCATCCCCGCCGCTTACATAAATGCGGAGCTCTTTGGTAATATCAGGATGATAATTCTGGTTCATAAGCGTATCCTTAATCTCACCATCTTTATTGATCTTATTGATGATCACGTTGAGGCTGCCATTAGGCTCATCTTTCACCGTTACCAGCTCATTTTTATTTGAAGTATGGATATCAACTATTTTATTGATGAATTTGTAGTAATACTCCATTTCGGCCGGGATATTGGCCCGACGCTCCTTCAGTTGCTTCAGCAATACATCATGTCTTAATTTGTACGATGATTCGGGCAGACGCCTTAAACCGGCTTCCAATACGTCGTCAGTTTCGGCTGCAACGAAATCATTTACAATTTTTGTCCACTGTTCATGGCTGTATTGTACCGATGGCCATCGTTGCATGAACATGGTTTTCCATAGAGAGTATTTTACGCTGTAGATCTCGCCGCTAAAGCCCTGCAGGTTCGGCGCAATCCATGGCTGCGCTGCTATGGTTGGCAATACACCCTGGTTGGTGTAAAATACCTGATCGCGGTCGCGGGGAACGGCGGTATAAAACTTGCCTTTCCCTTTATCCTCATCGCGCCAGCGCCACTGGTCGCCGTGCCTGTCCCAGTCGCCAATAAGCAAATCGAGCAGGCGGGCACGTAAAAATTCGTCGCCATCTACTGTATTATCATTATCCTCCAGCATTTTACCGATCATCTTCACGGTATTATCGGATTTGCCACCTGGTTCGCGTTCTTCAAGTAAACAAACTTTATTGGCAAAAATATTAGCATATTGCCCTAAAACAGGATCTGGCGAAACCACACCGATTATCGGGTTGGCATGCGGCACACAGGCGGCATCAGCCAGCGGCGGTACTACCAACGCCGAAAACGGATGTTGGGCACTCATGGCATCATTAACCCAATCTTTGGCAAAGGTTTCCTGGAATTCATCGGGCAGGATCTTTTCGGGCTGTTTCTCCACGCTGCGGAGCACCCATTCTTTGCCATCCTTATCAATTAAACGAAGCGAGTGCGTCTGGAACCCACCGCCAATACTTTCTGCCTTTAAACCGCCATGAATTTGCGACAGCCTGATCACAGGCAGTTTTGTTTCGGCAGCCCACTCCTTACGATAGTTTTCGCCAAACCAGCGACGATGAAAATTACTTACGCTATCATATTTAGGATGAACCCTAACCATGATGCTATCTGCTTTGATAGGCGTATGCAAAGTATCAGGAACATTTTTTACAGATATATAAGGCTGCGTATACGTAAATACCTGCTTAATGCCTTTATCACTGTCGATGTAATAGGTAAAGCGCATCCGTTTATCTATTAACAGATCAGCAGTTACATAGCCCTGCGTTGCATCAGCAAAAAGTGAGTATTTGCCCTTAATTGCATAGGTTTGCTTGGCACCTGCGCCGCTAACCACCTGCAACTGTCTGCTTTTGATGAATTGCAGCCCATGCTCATGACCCGCCACATGGATAAGGTTTGGAAAACTGCCAAAAACAGCATCCACCTTTCTGATCATGTCTTTATACAAGGGATGCCCCAAATCTTCGGGGTTTGAAAATGTAGAGCGCAAAAACGGGTAAAGCGAACCTATAACAGGCAAGGGCACCCAAAGGTCTTTATTAGCCACTGTAAGCGGGAAAATATGATCTTTAAGTGAAAAATATCCACCATGTGTACCATAACTCTGGAATGGATGATGCGATGCCAGGATGATAACCTTGTCTTTATTCCGTTCAAAAATCAGCATGATCTTATCGGCAATGTCATCTTTGTTTTTACAATCGCACTCGCCGCCGGGGTTACTTTTATTGAATGGATATAACCACCATTCGCTGTCAAAGGCTATTACTGTAAGATCATTGGTAAGATTAATCTCAACAGGATCGGGGCAGCCATTTTCAGGTACCATTTTAAGCAGTTTATCGCCCTGCTGATTCAGGTACTCCCATTGGCGTTTTATTTTGGCCAAACCAAGCGGTCCCATCTTATCCCAGTCGTGATTACCGGGGATAAAATAAACCGGCGCTCCCGCGGCACGCATTGGCTGATATTGTGATTGCAGGATCTTTTGAGTTTCGGCCTCTTCGGGGCTACCCGGCAACCCCATCCCCCGTGGATAGATATTATCTCCAAGATAAAATACCGAGGTTTTATTTTTAAGCACATTGGCAGCTGCATGTTTTAAAACGGCGCTTTGCTGCATATCTATTTCGCCGGCGTCTCCAATAAGTATCATCCTGTACTGTACCGAATCCTGGGCCTGTACATTGAGTATGCCCAATAGTAAAACAAATAATAAGGGTAGTTTTTTAATCATGAGGTCCGGTTGGGATGTATATAGTATTGGGTTATCTGTGCTTCAATAGCACTATTTCTTATAGCTGAATTTCAAAATATTCCCCGCGCTTAACTGGTCGCCCTCGTTGGAGATGTACAGGTTACGCTGGTTGTCAAATGCCATACCTTCGGGCTGTCCGAATATGGTAACACTTAAAGGGTAAACGTTTTTCACTTTCCAGTTAACATCGGCAACTACCAGCATTTTATTTACCGACGAAAGGATATACCACTCATTGGTAAATGTATTTTTTGCTATTGCCGAAGGGCGGAACGGTACACGCTTTTTATCAGCCAACCGCTCAATTTCCTTAACATCTATTACAAAACTGCCGGTTTGTTTCAGGGTCCCGTCTGCCTGGATTTTCAAAATATAGCCGTTGCTGCTTTTGGATGTTTTTTCGTCGGCGCAATGTTTGCAAAGCACATAAACCAGGCCGGTCTTTTCATCGGCACACATAGCTTCAAACTCCCCCTGGGGTAGCTGGCCTTTAGTTTTTTGTACGTTGGTTGCTTCTTTAGTCCTAACCTGGCTAAACGGAAAAGTAAATAACGTACCATCGCTTTTTAACATGATCACCTGTTCACGGCAAATGGCCACATCCTCATAGTCACCGCTTTTGCCAAACTTGGTATAGTTAGCTTTTTTATCACCCAGTTTCAGGTTAAACAAAAAGCCTTCTTCGTCCTGCTCGGCATAAACCGAATCATTTTTACTATTGTGAAAGGCAAAACCTGAGATTTCGGTGAGATCTTCGGGCATTTTATATTTAACAGGATTATTAAGGTCGTATCCCGTCGGACTGGCAGGGATTGCCTTTTCTTTATTTTTACAAGAGATGATCAAAAAAACTACGGCCACGGCAAGCATGCCGGCTACATAAAGGGTCATTGCACGTTTAGCATCTTGTTTTTTAAACCCTGTCATATTTTTTTTGCTGTAAAAGTTCATAAATGGCGCGCTGCGATTGTACCTGCGGTTCAGTTTTATCAACCCTTATGTTTTGCAATTGTTCATTTAAATTTACGGCCTGCACATTATCGGCCAGTTGAATATCAAGCATGGCTATTACCTCGTTCCTGATACGTTCATCATAAACCGGAAAACACACTTCAATACGGCGATAAATGTTCCGGTTCATCCAATCGGCCGAACCCATAAATACCTCCTGGTTACCACCATTGTGGAATATAAAAATACGCCCATGTTCCAGGTATCGGTCAACAATACGCCTTATGGTAATATTTTCGCTCATGCCTGGTACTCCGGGGATCAGGCAGCAAATACTACGTACAATCATCCTGATCTTCACCCCCGCCTGCGATGCCTCGTAGAGTTTGCCAATCAATACCCGCTCTTCCAGGTTATTGAGCTTTATGGTGATCCCTGCCGGCTTCCCTTTACGGGCCTGCTCAATTTCCCTGTCAATAAGCTCAATAAACTTTGATTGCAAATTAAATTGAGCCACCAGCAGGTATTTAAAATCAATATCATATCCCTCGGCCGATTTTGCTTTTTTAGCAAGGTAGATGAACAGCAGGTCCATTTCGCGCAGTAATTGCGGATTGGCCGTCATCATGATATGATCGGTATAAAAGGCGGCCGTACTTTCATTAAAATTACCTGTTGCCAAAAGTCCGGCATATTTAACACGGCCATCAACAAGGCGCTTTACCAGGCCAACTTTGGCGTGTACTTTTATGGCCTTATCACTGTAAATGATATTGGCACCGGCTGCTTTTAGCTTTTTAGCCCATTTGATATTGTTGGCTTCATCAAAACGGGCTTTTAGCTCAACCAGTACCCTCACTTTTTTACCGCTTTGGGCAGCACTGATCAGCGCGTTTACAATCCGCGAATCGCTGGCTACGCGGTAAAGCGTTACGGAGATTTCCTCAACGTTTTCGTCGATAGCTGCCTCGTTAAAAAAGCGAAGAATGGAGTTATAGGATTGATAAGGCGCATGAAAAATACAATCGCCTTTATCTATATAATCAAATATGGATTCGTCCGCGCTGATCTGCCGGTTTACCAATGGCGGCCATTTGGTATATTTTAATGATGGAATACCTACCGGCAAACTCATTAAATCTTTAAGGTTATGATAAAAGCCACCTTCAACAATGCTTGATCCCTGTACGCCCAGCTTATCTTCAATTAAATGCAATATGCGCAGCGGGATACCCGGCTGATGCAAAAAGCGCGTCGCCAAACCCAGATCGCGTTTTTGCAGTTGTTTCTCAATCTGCTCCTGAACATCTCCATCATAATCATCTTTAAGCTCAAGCTCAGCGTCGCGGGTTATTTTGAAGCTGTAACAACCCTTTATTTCTTCAGTTTTGAAGATCTTGTTGAGATTGTAGCGTATAATATCATCGAGAAAAATGATATATTGTTTACCATCTACATTAACACTAAAAAACCGGGGTAGCTGGTTGGATGGAATATTGAGTATCACCGATCGCTCTTTTCCTTTATCTAACCCAAGGTTTACCAGGAAATACAAGTGGTTATTTTCGGGGAAGAATTGTTTTTTGCCGCCAACCAAATCAACAGGCTGCAAAAAAGCAAGTACCTGGCTATAAAAGTAGTCGTTCACCCTATCGGCTATCGTAGCCGGGATAGGTTCATTGAACAAAAGGTTTACATTGTTTTCCTTCAGCAGCGGAATAAGCCTGCCTGTAAAAACCTTCCCAAAGCGGTTTTGCTGAGCTTCTACCAGTTGCCGGGCTTTAGATAGCACATCCACGCTTTCATCGGTTTTATTAAGCAGGTTAAGCTTGTGCAGTGCCATTACCACCGGCATCCGCACGCGATAAAATTCGTCGAGGTTGGATGAGAATATAGCAAGAAAATTTACCCTTTCCATTACAGGGAGCTCTTCACTTTCGGCCTCCATCAATATGCGTTCATTGAAAAGTAACCAGCTCAGGTCCCTGTCGAAAAATGAGTATTCCATAGGCGTAGATTTTGTTTTTGGCAGTACCCCGACCGCCTACAGTAATGAAGATATGATGAATGCTACTACCGATACGATAAGGCCAAACATGAATATATTGTACGATGCCCTGAGCAACCTGTATTTTTTGCCAAGTACAACACCCTGCGAATAGTTATCGCGGATTAAGCTGCCGTACAGAAACTCGCGGTCTTCCATCATTTTCTCCATACCGTCGCTGTAATCCTGGTATGACATACGGTAGAAGTTACCGAAAAACAACAGGTTAACTGTTTTTTTATTGATATCCTCGGGTGTAAACAAACCCGGCGGAATTGACGGACGGGTTGAAAGTATGGAGAAGATCATAGTAGCCAAACTAACCGACAGGAGCATGAAAGTTGGGATCAACAAATTTGAATGCTCATCAAGCTTACGCAGCACCAAACTGATAATTGCCGAAAGGATGATGGAGTTAACCGTGATCATAATATGGGCTTTATTATCGGCCATATCGCTTAAACGCTGATGGTTGCTGGAGCTGATCCTGAACATTGTTTCGATACCGCGGTCGGGCCTGTCATTCTTATGTTTTTTACCACCGTGATCATCATCATGGTCTTTGTCTTTATCCTTCTCTTTTTCGTGCGTGATGACAGCGTCCCCACCTGCATCAGCTATAAGAATTTCCGGTGTTTCCTTCACTTCCACATCAGCCTGCTTTTCTATCAGTTTTTGCAGGTTTTTATGTTTTTGATCGTTAAGCAGCAGTCGGCAATAATCAGTATAGTATTCGTGTCCCTGCAAAAATTCGATGTTGTAGTTGCGCCATTCATCCTTATCAATATCATGCTTTTTGATGGCTTCCATCTCTTTGCGCAACAACTTGTTTTTATCGCGAAAATCATCTGTACCTAAATGAAACAAATCTGCATCGCAGATGATCTGTTGCAATAAATCGGCAGGGCTTTGCGGCATTTTGGTTGCCAAAATACAGCCGGATACCTTATCGATAACAGCTTGCTCAACTTTATGCTGTTTAAGAAAATGTGTAGCCAGCGCAACACTTTTTGATTCGTGATCTTTTTTATCGGTGAAGTACCCCGTATCGTGAAACCAGGAAGCGGAGATCACTACAAAAAAATCTTCATCACTTAACTGATAGTGGTTAGCTATCTGGGTGGCCGCTGCAACAACATCTTTAGTATGCCTCAGGTTATGATAAATTAAATCGGGATCATGATGTACGTCAAAATAGGATATAGCGTACTGTTTTACCTGTTCTAACAGCGGTTGAAATTTCATCGTAGTTTTTGTTGTTAAAAGTAAATCAAATTTATTTTAAAAATTCCTATTTGCAGCCATGCACCGGGGAGAAACATCAATTTATCGGACATTGTTTATGCAAAAGGCAAGAAAATGGTTGCCCTTGCATTTGCAAACCTTATACCACACAAACATATCATTGATTTTCAACAGCTTGAATTCAATCAACAACAATTACGTGGCGATATTTCGTGAGATGTCGATTTTTTTTGTCGATTAAAGGCTAAAGACCATGACAATTGAGCCACGGCTTACATTGTGAAACAAAGCAGTTGGTACCCTAATTATCATACTACCGATAATTGTATTATATGTATGCTATGATCGGGCCAGATTCGTTTAAATTCAATCAAAAAGATTATAGAAAATTCAACCGTAGATACGAGCAAATCCATTAACTGCAGTTATAAACCACCAACAAAGCCACCCCGAAACCGGGATGGCTTTGTCAATAAATATCATCAAGAGTTACTATTGACCTCCGCCTAATACAGCACGGAATTTTGATTCGTAACCCTTTAACTGGTTTTCAAATTTGGTAGCAAGAGCGGTTTGATGGTTGTCTTTGGTAAACTGCACCAGCCCGTTCAACACTTGCATGCCTATTTGTACATCGCGCCCGTTAATGCTATTAACATCCTGGCTTAGCAGGTAGGCATTATAATCCAACTGATCGGTAAGGTAATTGTCGATATTGCCTGCCAATTTGTTACCCAACACCACGTCATGAAGCTGATAAGCCAATTGGGTTAAATACAATTTGCGACCGGCAACATCTACATACGGGTAAATATCAGGCAGCTCAGCATCATATTTCTGAACAACTTTTAATGCTTTATCGTTTTTACCTTCCTGAACAAGGTTTTGAGCCAGGTCAAGGAATGTAGTTACCATTACCGGGTAAAACATCGAGGTCGACTCATGATCAAGATATTTGGCTGTTTTGAACTTGCCGAATTTAAACTTGTTCATCACGTTATCATACATTACATCAGTATTGGTTTTGCTCAACTGATCATGTAAAGCTGTATCCGGCTTAAATGGAATCAAGTGATAGGTAAAACCTTCTTTGTACAGGTAAGGTTGCAAACCTATCAGGTTTTCGTTACCAATGGTAGTAGTGAAGCAGATAGGGCGCTTCCAGTGGTTATGCGCCAAAATATCAAACATGGCCAAATTCTCTTTGGTTACATAGTTTGATGTATATTTCCACTCCATGGCGGTTGCAAGCTTATCTTTCTGATCGGCTTTTATTACACCGTTTGCAATTACCTCATCAGGGTTAACCGTAACTTTCAGATTTTTGGTCGGCAGGTAGTTGCCATAGTCGCCGCTTTGATATTGTACCTGCGTAGCCTTATCATCAGAAGTAATAAAATCAAACACTTCTTTAATATCCTGATATCCAGGTAGTTTCTGATCGTTAAAATAAATAACGTCCCTCACCCCTTCTTTATATTTATCAAAAGGCATAGTGATAGGAAGCGGCTCAGAACTGTTCATCTTTTTCTGCATCTGACGAATGTACCAATCGCCGGTAAACAAACTGAGGTTTACAATCCGCACATCCGGGCGGATGCCTTCAACTTCCTGATCGTACCACAATGAGTAGGTATCGTTATCGCCATAAGTAAATAAAATAGCATTCGGCGGGCATGAGATGAGATAATTATATGCCATGTCATGCGGCGTCATTTTGGTTGAGCGGTCATGATCTTTCCATTCTTTGGCAGCCAACAGCACCGGGCAAACCAATAAACCAATCACGGTTGAACCGATGGCAGCCATTTTAGCGTCGATATATTTGCGGCCAAATTCGGCGATGGCAATTACGCCAAGACCTATCCATATGGCAAAGGCATAAAACGAGCCTACGTATGAGTAATCACGCTCGCGCGGCTGCACTGATGCCTGGTTTACATACAACACAATGGCCAAACCGGTGAAGAAAAACAGCAAGCCAACAATCAACGCATCTTTACTGCGGCGGTTAACGTGGAAAAACAAACCTATTAAACCAATTATTAATGGCAGGGCGTATAGCGGAGTATAAGTAGTAGCCGCAGTTACTGATTTTGGTAAATGTTTGCCACCGTCAAACAAACCGGTTGTCCAGTTGCCGTCAATACCTTCGGTGCTGGTTTGTCCGTCAGCATCGTTATAACGGCCAACAAAGTTCCAGAAAAAGTAACGCCAGTACATTTGGTACATTTGCCAGCTAAACATCCATTTCAGGTTATCGCCCATAGTTGGGGCCTGCCCTTCGGGAATCCTCAGCCATTGCTTGTAAAACTGCACGTCGTTAGGATCGGTACTGTACATACGCGGTAGGGCTGTAGTATGGTCATACACATAATCAGTTTTACGACCTGCATTTTCATATTTGGTTTTACCTTTACGATAAATGATACTACCCTGTTTTTGATCCGTAACCTGCGAATCATACATGGGGCCGGTTAGCAAAGGTACTTCACCGTACTGGATACGGTTAAGGTAACCGTAAAGCGTAAAAGCGTTATCAGGATGTGAGTTATTTAAATTAGTATTAGCAGTTGCACGAATAGGGATATAAGCGAATGAGCCATATCCAAAGTATATAAATGCAACGCAAAGTAAAGCCAGGTTTAATACAGGTTTCTTTTTGCGGATGCTGTACAGGATCCCCAATACCAGTGCAACAACTATCAGCAGGATGAAAAAGAATGCTCCGGTACCAAAGCCCATCCCTAAGGAGTTGACAAAGAAAAGATCGAAATAAGCCGCAAACTTAATGGTATATCCCCTGATGCCATATTGTACCAGGCCAAGAATCACTACCCCTGCCAAAAAAGTCAGGATGCTATTACCAACGGTAATATTTTTGGTTCGGCGGAAATAGTAAACCATTGCGATGGCCGGTATAGTCAACAGGTTTAACAGGTGGATCCCTATGGATAAACCGATAACATAAGCTATAAAAACAATCCATTTATCAGCACCTGGCTCATCGGCATGTTCGTCCCACTTAAGGATCGCCCAAAACACAATAGCAGTACATAGTGATGACAGGGCAAATACAATGGTTTCGACAGCCGAAAACCAAAACGTATCGGTATATGTGAAGGCCAGGGCACCAACAAGGCCGGCCCCCATAATTACATATAATTTATAACCGTCAATAGCCTCATCTCGTTTTTCAACCATCAGTTTTTTGGCAAAAGCAGTAATTGTCCAAAATAAAAACATAATAGTTGCACCACTGGCCAATGCCGACCCCATATTAGTAAAGAAAGGTACTTTAGTGTTATCGCCAAATGACAATAACGACAAAACCTTGCCTATCATGGCAAAAACCGGGTAACCAGGTTGGTGGGCTACCTGTAAACGGTAGGCACATGAAATAAATTCGCCGCAATCCCAAAAGCTTACAGACGGCTCTAATGTTAAAATATAGGTTATTGAGGCTATAACAAAACAAAGCCAGCCTAACAGGTTATTGATTTTTTTGTACTGCATTTAATAATATCAATTGATTTAATAGCGCGGCAAATATCATGATTTTTATAACTTATTTAAAAAAAACACCTGCACGTGACAAAATTTAACATTAATTAACTTTTTGAAGTACTGGGATTAAAGAAATTTTATTTACCGTTCTCCACGAACAGGCATATTTCAATCTACTTATTTAATAACTATAAACCTGCTTTATTGAATAATTAATTCAATGATTATGACCGGTTAACCAGGTATCAATGTCCAAATCAATTTGCATAATTTTAATATATCAGAAACAACCTGCGGGGCATGTATGTATATATCCTTATTTACCAATGAAATTTTTAACTTAGAACAATTAATACTTATTTTGTTGTAATGCAAAAACTCTACTTCCTAAGCTTTCGAAAAACATTTATAATAGCTGTAATTGCCTTATTTACATCGCAATTAGCAAAAGCTCAATCAGTTTATTTACCTAATTCATACCAGTTGTATCAAAAATTCAATTCGGATATTTATTCTGTAAAAAACTCGGTCCATACTTCATTGCGTCCTTTTTTAATTGACAGCACTATTTTGCATACCTATGATTCGGTAATGAATGTTGGTGTTAAAGACCGCAAAACCTGGGGCGGGCGTAAATTATTTAATGAACACCTTTTTGACGTAAAAGCAAAAGAATATACTTTTTATGCCGATTATATTACCGATCTGCAAATAGGCAGGGATTTTAACGCCAGTCATTCAACAAATCTAAATACCCGCGGGTATCAGATAGGCGGTACTGTGGGCACCAAGTTTTCGTTCTATACCAGTGGTTTTGAAAACTCTGCGAAATTTGCTTCCTATTACAATGATTATATTACTGCCGGCGGCTTCATACCTGGCCAGGCCTATGCCAGGAAATACACAGGTCAAGCACGAAACTCACAGGATTGGTCGTATGTAACAGCTATTCTTTCTTATTCGCTTACTAAAAAGTTAAATATTACCTTAGGAGAGGACAAAATGTTTATTGGTGATGGTTACCGGTCAGTGCTCCTGTCCGACTTTGCCGCCAATATGCCGCTTCTCAGACTTACTGCCGATCTTGGCCCCGTCCGCTATATGATAGCCTGGGCTTATATTGAAGATCTTTATTTTAACGTACCAAAATTTGATAATTTTGGAAGCAATCGTCGCAAATGGGCTTTATTCCATTACATCGACTGGAATATAAACAAACGTGCCTCGTTTGGCATGTTTAACGCTTTGATTACGCCTGAAGCTGATAACCAGGGCAACCGGGCAGGCTTTGACGCCAATTTTGTAAACCCCATTCTATTTGCAAGTTCCCTGGGCCCGAGCGGTTATCAAAAAGACAACGTATTCTTAGGTTTTAATGCCAAATACAAGATTTTTGATAAAGCTGCCCTGTACGGACAGATCATGTTCGACAGGTTCAAAGGCAGCGATTTCTTTTCGGGCAACAGTACCGATAACACCAACGGCTGGCAATTGGGTATCCGTGGCGCAGATATTTTTAAAGTTAAAAGGTTAAACTATCTATTTGAATATAACACTGTTAAGCCATACACTTACAGCAACCAGCAGTCAATAAGCAGTTATTCATTTTATGGCGATCCTCTGGCCCACCCTTACGGAGCAAACTTCAGGGAACTTTTGGGCATTTTGAATTATTCGGTT
Source organism: Mucilaginibacter sp. Mucisp73 (assembly GCF_059491465.1). NCBI lineage: Bacteria > Pseudomonadati > Bacteroidota > Sphingobacteriia > Sphingobacteriales > Sphingobacteriaceae > Mucilaginibacter > Mucilaginibacter sp. Mucisp73. The sequence goes on from NZ_CP168507.1 coordinate 3,349,818, forward strand.
GGCCGGTTTGATTTCCAGGGGCAACTTAATTATGCCAAATATGGACTTGATGCCACAAAGACTGAAAATAACGGCAAAATAATTATCAAGCCTTTTATACCTTCGGCAAATACTACAACTACCATAGGCCAGGGTATAAGCACACAGCTTTATTATGGTGAAGGAACTGTTGCTTACATACTTAACCCAAAGTATAATTTACGCCTGGAACTTGGCGCATTGTACCGCCAGGAAAAAAACGATCAGAAAGATTCAAAAAACACCATGATCACCTTCGGAATAAGAAGCTCATTCAGAAATTTATATCACGATTTTTAACTACCCGATAAGCGTTACGAAGTTTTTCAAACTTCGTAACGCTGTAATTTGAAGAGCCTTTCCTACCCTTTCTTCTTCCTTAAGCCCACAGACAAGCCAACGGCAACACCAATTGCTATACCTACACCAACGCTGTGCAAGGCTAAGCCAACAGCAATACCGACAATCATCCCGCCTGCAAAATAATTAGGATCTATCCTGTTCATCCGTTCATCAAAATAAGCCTCTCAAATTAAATCATTTTTCCTGCTGACAAACAGTTGTCCTTAAAATATATTTATTTTGAATAATATCAAAGCAGATTGACATGACCACACGTGATATAGCTAATCTCCGGGTTTATAACCAACACCTTAACCACGATAAATTCAAAAAGCCCGAAGAGGTGGTTGGCTATATGTGCGCCATGCAGGCGCAAGAATATGCGCATGCCAAATGGGCAATTGGGTTACGTATGTCATTTCCATCGGACAAGGCCGTGGAAAAAGCCATGACCAACGGCGCTGTCTTACGAACCCATGTACTAAGACCAACCTGGCATTTTGTTTTACCTCAGGATATCCGCTGGATGCTTGGCCTTACCGCTCCAAGGATCAACGCGGGCAATGCCGCCATGTATAAAAAACAGGAGGTTACCGATGCAATTTTTAATAAAAGCTTTGATGTATTTACAAAAGCCCTGCAGGGCGGCAAACAGCTAACCCGTACAGAAATTGCCGCTGCGCTAAATCAGGCAAACATAGCTACCGACGATCTCAGGCTTACCATATTACTGATGAAAGCCGAACTGGAGCAATTAATTTGCAGCGGGGCAAGGCAGGGCAAACAGTTCACCTATGCTCTGCTCGACGAACGGGCACCTGTGACACCAGCCATATCTCGTGACGAAGCGGTAACCAGACTGGTTTTGCGGTATTTTACAAGCCATGGCCCCGCTACAATAAATGATTTTGTACATTGGAGCGGCCTTACAGTTGCCGATGCCAAAACCGGGATCGAAATAAATAAAGACCAGCTAAGTAATATCATCATTGAAGGGGTAAGCTATTGGATAAGTACTGATGCCGATTTCAGTACAGCAAAAAAAACAGGGGCTTACCTTCTGCCTGTTTACGATGAGTTAATTATAGCGTATAAAAATCGCGATGCCATGATACCGGCCAGGTTTCGGGATAAAATGGGGGCTATTACTTTTTTCCCAACCATATTGGTCAATAACCAGGTGGTTGGCAACTGGAGCCGGAATATGGGCAAAAAGAATATTGATATTGAGCTCAAACCATTTAACAAACTCAATAAGGCTCAAAACCAGTCTATTGAAAGCGCCATACAACGTTTTAAAAAGTTTAATGGTCTCGGATAACAAACATTAATTACAACAACAAGTTACTTATAAAAACAACATATTATGCCCGAACTACCCGATCTGCAGGCTTTTAGCCATAACCTGCAAAAAATACTTGCAGGTAAAACCGTTAAAAAAATAGAAGTACCTAACGCTAAAAAACTAAATGTTAGCGTACACGAATTAAACGAGGTATTATGCGGACAAAAGCTCGAAAAAGTATATCGCGAAGGGAAGGAACTGCACATTAAATTTAGCAAAGGCGATGTACTTGGTCTGCACCTGATGCTGCACGGTAAACTGTTTTTGTTCGATACCAAGAACGACAACAAGTACAGCATCATCGAGCTGCACTTTGATGATCGCAGCGGATTAGTACTGACCGATTTCCAGGGGATAGCGACGCCTACCCTCAACCCCGAAAAAAAGGACGTACCCGACGCGCTTGATGCCGATGCCGAGTATTTGAGAAAGCGCCTGGCAAAAACAAAAACCAATATTAAAACTGTACTGCTTGATCAAAAGATTATGAGAGGCGTCGGCAATGCGTACGCCGATGAGATTTTATGGCACGCCCGCATATCTCCGTTCTCCATAAGCAGTAAAATACCGGAGGCCAAACTGAAAGACCTGGTTAAGGCAATAAAATCGGTATTGGAAGATGCAGAACAAAATATCCTTAAATCAAACCCCGACATCATTAACGGTGAAGTTCGTGATTTCATGGATATTCACAATTCAAAGAAAAAACACAGCCCAACAGGCGCCGCGATCATAATTAACGAAGCATCGCGGAAAACATATTATACTGATGAGCAGGAATTGTTCGAGTAAATCTCGCAGGGTTTAAAGAAGAGTATTTAACGTATTTTACTGCGCTCGTTTGCAATGAGCGCAGTTGTTAAAAGTCTCTCCTTTAGGGCAGATTTAGAGGGGCATCTACTTCAACTTTTTCACCAGTACATTAAAATCAACACCAACAATCGGAATCTTCTTCCAAGGTTGGGTTTCACCATCCTTATGGAAGGTGCCGCCGTTAAATAAGCCGCAGGCAAATCCAACGTTGGAGTTGGTTTTGGTTGTCAAAAATTCAATAGAAACCACAATATCACCGGCCACTTTAACATTGTATGGCGATAAGTCTACAGTGGTTAATTGATGATTTTCCACATTGTCGTATTTTTTAATATAGCCTTTTATTTCGTCTTTAACCAAATTAGCTTCATTTGGAAACTTCCCGGCCATTTGGTAAACATTTACTTTAAAAGGAATGCTATCGCTTGATCGGTTTTGAGTATGAAAGTTCAGCGTAAGTAATTGTACCTGCTTTTTACCAGCATTCATTTCAATACCAACCTGCGCACCTTTAACAGCATAAGGTATTATTGGATGAGCCGCTTTTGGGTTTGTTACCTATCGTTTTGGTTTTATCCTGGGCGGATACGCTAACGGCAACAAAGCATAAAAAATATAAGGCAACGAGTTTTACAAAATTTCGGGAGAATGTCGATTTGAACATAACAATAAGCTTTAGATAGATTTGTAAGGTAGACGATAGTGATAAACAAATGGTTGCAACCCCGATCTGATTTTTTTAGCATCTACGCACAGGCACTCTATATACGTCTTTTCAAAAACAATCACTCCTTCTTAACAGCACTATTCCTGATAAAAATAACCGACATCAGCGCACCCAGGAAACCAAGGCCGGCGCAGATCCGCATAATATTGCCATAGGCCGAAATAAATCCGTTGTGATAGGCAATCTCGACTGCCTTTTTGTTGGATCCGTCGATACCGGCGGGCACTTTAGCATTACCTAAGTTGGCCGATTGTTCCATAACCGCCTTTTTATCTTTTTCATTAAGGGATAACTTTTTCAACTCCCCCCGCATCGCTCCCGAAAAAAACAAAACCGCCAGGGCGCCAAAAATGGCATTGGCAAAAACATTGGCAATCCGGGTCATGGCATTGTTAATGCCCGATGCCGTGCCCGAAAAATGATCACTTACCGACCCCATTACCGTTGCCGTAAGCGGCGCTACCGTTAATGACATGCCGAATCCAAAAACAAGCACACCGGGGAAAAAGCTTGTCCAATAATCGGAAGGGCCTGTAGTTTGTTTGATGAACGACAACATTAATAGCCCTGCTCCCGCCAAAGCCGGGCCGATGATGAGCAATAAACGCGGACCTTTTTTATCGGCAATAGCTCCTGCATAACGCGCAATGGAGATCATGAGCACAGTAAAAGGTAAAAATGTTAACCCAGATTGCAGTTGGCTATACCCCTGCACCTGCACCATGTTTAGTGACATGAACAGCATACCGCCACCCAAACCCGCATACAGAAAAAATGTAAGCAGGTTTATCCCGCTAAAGGTTTTATTGCTAAACAGGCTTAGCGGCATCATGGGATGTTTGCTTGTACCTTCTATGCAAATAAAAACAATGAGCAATAATAAGCCCAGAGCTAATGATCCGTAAACCTGCCAGCTATTAAAACCTACCGCCGGCATCCGCAGAAAACCAAATGTTAGCAAAGCAAGCCCTGATGCAATAGAAATAGCCCCGGGAAAATCAATGGTTTGGTCGGTACTATCATCCTTGCTTTCGGCAACCTTGCGCCACAGGATGAGTAAAGCTACCATCCCTATGGGTATATTAATAAAGAATATGTACCGCCATAAACCGGCGTCGGCTAAGGCGCCACCCAATACCGGGCCGCCCATTGTAACTACCGTGGTAATGGCCGACCATGTTCCGATAGCCTTGCCCCTTTCTTTTACATCGATGGATGATGAAATAAGCGAAAGGCTCCCCGGAATCATTAGTGCACCTCCAATACCCTGTATGATCCGAAAAACAATGAGATAAAAAACACCCGGTGAAAGCCCGCAAAGGGCCGATCCGGTTATAAAAATAAAGATCCCGATCATGAATACCTTCTTTCGTCCCAGTTTATCGCCGAGCGAGCCGCCTATTAAAATAAGCGAGGCAAGCATCAACAGGTAGGCGTTCAGGATCCAAAAGAGATCGGCTCCCTTGGCATCAAGGCTTTGCTGTAATGCCGGCAGCACCACATTAAGTGCTGTACCATCAATAAATGCCATGGCCGAAGCCAATATCGCCGAAACCATGATCCATTTGCCGGCCGGGCTGCCCAATGAAACTGTAGCCATATTTTATAAGGTTGTAACTGAAAGGTTTATTACAAAGTTGCAGTAAATGATCGGATTAAACGGAGCCTAAAAAAACAATTTAAAGTATTGCAAAAAAATATGACTATCGCCTGAAAACACCGATATTTTCCGGGCAAAGCAGGATCAGCAGAAATATAGCAGAAAGATTAAGCCATAAAACCTCCGACTCGTTTACTGCCGAAAATAGCATTATCAAAATAGTTAATATAATTATTGCGATAACGTGGTTGCGGTGCGGGATAGGAATTCCGATTCTATCAATAAATCGTTTAGCCCTAAAATTACTCCGATATATAAACGGCAATATCAAAAAGTAAAAAGCACTTGCGGCTATCAAAATCCAATAGAGCACGATTTTGCCGGTCTCATTAATTTTAATTATTCCATTTGCATTTGACCCCAATATTGCGGTGTTGGCTTTAAAAAGCGAATGGGTTGATAGATGAAAAAGATCAGGCAAACTGCTCATTTTTTCGGCGATAAAAAACAGGCTTGTTATCCCGGTTAAAATTAAAACCACGCAAAACTGGATGCTGCGATAGCGCGAAAGCCTTACTATATATACTGCCGACGCTATAAAAATTACAAGTAACAACAATACTGTGAAGTATCCTATAAAACCGCCATAGCGATTGTATATCATCTCAAAATATCCTTTATCAATGAAGAAGAGTATGATAGCCCCTATAGTGAACACGATCATTAATCCGAATATCAACGTCTCAAACTTTGTTAAGCTGTTCTTTTTACGGGCAGTATTATAAGTATTGAGCACGGCGATAATTTTATGAATGATTGTAATAACTAACAAAAACTTACCAAGACATGTTTTCGGTCCTTTTTTTAAACGAAAACAAGCTCCAAATTATTTCCGTCACGCCAACGACAACATTCGTCACATTTAATTCTGAAGGTCATATTGTTGCTGTACCATTGAATCATAAAATCAACAGCCACATGAAAAAGCTTATCCTGATACTCATTCATCTTACCATTGCATACCTGTTGAAGGCGCAGCCACCACAGCAACCTATAGTTTTGGGGAGGGTGGATACCATTTATTCCAACATCCTGAAAGAGAAACGACCACTTTGGGTTTATACGCCAGGATATGATACCAACTACTTTTCAAAACCGGAATTTCCGGTTTTGTACGTTTTAGATGCCGATGATCATTTCATGTCGCTGGTTACTATGATCAAAGAACTTAGCGCAACTGCAGGCAATACGGTGCTGCCGCAAATGATCATAGTTGGCATTTTGAATACACCCGGAAATCGTACCCGGGACCTTACGCCTACCAGCAGCGCTATGGACAAGTCATCAGGCGGAGGGGAAAACTTTGCCGCCTTTATGGAAAAAGAACTAATCCCATATATCGACAAAGCATATCCAACTGCTCCCTATCGCACCATGATAGGTCATTCGTTGGGAGGATTAACGGTGATCAATTTATTATTAAAACATACACAGGTTTTTAATGCCTATGTGGCTATAGATCCCAGCATGTTTTATGACAACGATAATTTACTTAAACAGGCAACTATTATCCTTAAGCAAAAGAATTTTGGCGGTAAAAAGCTTTTCCTCGGTTTTGCCAATACGATGAATGCAGGTACGGATACTATACAAGTAAAAAAGGACACGGCCGAAATATCACACCATATCCGGTCGATCATGAAACTGGCTGATGATCTTTCTGTCAATAAAACCAACAATCTGCAATGGGCTAAAAAGTATTATCCCGATGACGATCATAATTCTGTTTCATTCAATGCTGAATATGATGCCTTACGGTTTATTTTCAAAAACAACCGCTTTCCGCGAAACCAGCCTTATAACCAATATTTTGATAAACAGTATAATGCCGTGCAGCTAAGACAAATGATAGATGCCCATTACAAAATGATGTCCGCTGAAATGGGTTACACCGTACGCCCTCCTGAGCCGGAGATGAATGGCATAGGCTACGCGTTTTTGCAACAAAAAGATTATGAAAAGGCGGCCATGTTCTTCCAGGTCAATATAGATAATTACCCGAAAAACTTCAACGTTTATGACAGCATGGGCGATTGTTTTTTAGCCCGTGGGGATAAAGCAAATGCTGAAAAGTATTTTAAGAAAGCTTTATCAATAAAGTATACTAAAGAGATCATGGATAAGCTGGATAAGGTGCAGGCAGAGCAATAAGAGATTTGGAGGGGGCTAATCTATAAAACTCACCGGTTCTAAATCTTTCAACTCTTCTTCAGTGAATAACCTTGAATGGATCATGAACCTAAAACCCGTCGGTATTTCTATCGAAAAACTTGAACCACGGCCTTTGGTAATATCGAGCTGGAGCTGGGTATGCTGCCAGTATTCAAACTGGTCCCTACTCATCCAAAATTCACAGTCATCCACCTCTCCTATTTTCACGTCGCTGCCGCCGAGTTTAAATTCGCCCTTTTCAAAGCACATAGGCGATGAGCCATCGCAGCAACCACCACTTTGATGGAACATCAGGTCGCCAAAGCGGGATTTGAGTTCGGCTATCAGCTTTGAAGCTTCGGGGGTTATGGTTACTCTTTTGATCATGTCTTCAAATTTCGCGCGAAGAAGCAAATAAGTAAAGAAATATTCAAACACATAAAGACTTACGAAGTTTCAGAAACTTCGCAAGTCTGGGGAACGGGGGGAATTAAAGCCGGGATTAAAAAAATCCCAGCTTGTTCTTATTATATGAGATCAGCATGTTTTTTGTTTGACGATAGTGACCAAGCATCATTTTATGGTTTTCGCGACCAAAACCTGATTTTTTATAGCCGCCGAACGGCGCATGTGCAGGATATGCGTGATAATTATTTACCCAAACCCTGCCGGCCAGTATTGCGCGGGGCACCTGGTAAAGCTCGTGCGCATCGCGGGTCCACACACCGGCACCCAATCCGTACAGTGTGTCATTGGCTATCGCGATAGCTTCTTCAGTAGTTTTGAACGTAGTTACACAAGCCACCGGACCGAAAATCTCTTCCTGGAAAATGCGCATTTTGTTATTGCCTTTAAATAACGTAGGCTGGATATAATAGCCGCCTTCCAGCTCACCGTCAAGCTTTTTAATCTCACCGCCGCAAAGTACTTCAGCACCCTCTTCCTTCCCAATTTTTAGGTACGATTGAATTTTTTCGTACTGGTCGTTAGATGCCTGTGCGCCCATCATTGTGGTGCCATCTAAGGGATTGCCCATAATGATAGCATTAGTGCGTTCTATCACCTTCGACATAAATTTATCGTAGATATTTTCGTGCACCAGGATCCTCGACGGACAGGTGCAAACCTCGCCCTGGTTAAGGGCAAATAATACTGCGCCTTCAACAGCTTTGTCAAAAAACTCATCATCGGCATCGGCTACCGATTCAAAAAAGATATTTGGTGATTTTCCGCCCAGTTCCATCGTAACCGGTATGAGGTTTTCAGATGCGTACTGCATAATCAAGCGGCCGGTTGTGGTTTCGCCGGTAAAAGAAACTTTGGCAACCCTTGGAGATGAAGCCAGTGGCTTACCTGCCTCCGGACCAAAACCGGTGATGATATTTAAAACACCCGGCGGCAAAATATCCTGGATTAATTCCATCAATACCATAATGGATGTTGGTGTTTGCTCGGCTGGCTTCACCACGCAACAATTACCTGCAGCAAGCGCAGGCGCAATTTTCCAGGTAGCCATCAACAGCGGAAAATTCCAGGGGATGATCTGTCCTACCACACCCAATGGTTCATTTAAACAAATACTTACGGTATATTCATCATGCTCGGAAATCCCACCTTCTTCGGCACGGATAACACCGGCAAAATAACGAAAATGATCAATCACCAACGGCAAGTCGGCAGCGCGACATTCACGAATGGCCTTTCCATTATCGATGCATTCTACAACGGCTAAAAACTCCAGGTTGGCTTCAATAACATCGGCTATTTTATTTAATAGCGATGCCCTGTGTGCGGCTGAAGTTTTGCCCCATGCCGGGAATGCGGCATGAGCGGCATCAAGAGCCAGTTCAACATCTTCCTTTCCAGATCGTGCAGCTTTAGTGAATACTTTGCCGTCGATAGGCGAAACGTTATCAAAATATTCGCCTTTAACCGGCGGGACAAATTTTCCGCCGATAAAATTGTCGTATTTATCCTTGAAGGATGGTTTAGAAACAGCGCTCATAATTTTTATGGTTTTTTGGTAACACTAATGTAGAGCTACCTTGCTGTAGGGCATTTGCATTATGTTCTCAAATGATAGCACAATGGTCGCATTTTTTGCACCCGCTTGTTAATCAGGATAAGTATGCCTAATTTGGTATAAATTATAAACGGCTATGAATAACAAAACCCTGTTATCTCCACTAAGCCTCTCACACGGAAAAGAACTGAATACCCTGGTTGAAAACCGCAGGGCTTATACCATGAACCATTGCGAACTCAACGTTTTTGAAACTTTTGAGCGCAGCGAACTGGTGCCCTTAACTTTTAGCGACCTGGTAATAACAAGCATGCTGCGCGGCAAAAAAGTGATGCACCTGTTTGATAAACCGGGGTTTGATTATCTCCCCGGTGAAACCGTTATAGTACCGCCAAATATTACGATGAAAATTGATTTCCCGGAGGCTACTATCAACCAGCCATCACAGTGCACCGCTTTGGCTATTAACCACCAGGAAATTACCAATACGCTTGATTTCTTAAATGAGAATTACCCAAGGGAAGATAAGCGGGTTTGGCAGCTGAACTATAACCAGTTCCACTTTTTTAATAATTATGAGCTGGCACAGCTCATTAATAAACTCATCCGCATCAGTACCGGCGACGCGCTGACCAAAGATGTGCTGGCTAACCTCACTTTAAAAGAATTGCTAATCCGCATTATGCAGATGCAAAACATTAACGAGATCAGCGATAACCTGCATGAGTTATCAAGTAGCAGCCGATTTGCCTATGTACTGGAATACATTAGGGTGCATTTAAGCGATAAGCTTAATATTGATGCATTGAGCCAGATGGCCTTTATGAGCAAAGCCAGCTTTTTCCGGGCGTTTAGGCACGAGTTGGGGATTTCGCCGGTTGACTATATCATTAAAGAGCGCCTGCAATTAGCTAAGCAGCTCATGAACAATCCGCATAACAGTATCTCTGAAGCCTGTTTTAAAGCCGGGTTCAATAACCTTAACTACTTTAGCCGCGCATTTAAAAAGATAGAGGGCATTACGCCAAGTTATTACAAGGCCAGGCTGCGGGGTGGGCACCTGAATTAACAGACTTATAAAGATATTATTCGGAAGGTAAGAAGCAATCTTATACGTGCTCTCAGTAAACACTTATAAGATTGCTATTGTGTAAGGCGCTTAACCTTCTGGTGTTTACGCCGATCTGCGGCTATTACTGATCAATGCTGATTCATAAACAGTGCTGATGATGTCTTCGGCAGAAAAAGTACCCAGGAAATCCCAGTCGATATGGCTGTAGATAACCTGTTTTGATGGTTCAATAATATAGGTGGCCAATAACGGCGCGTTTTCGTCAATGCCCGAAAACCTGTCCCACACCGGGTAATCCTCAGAATACACCCTGAATTGCTGTGCAATTTCTTTATCAGCATCGTGATAAAAATTAAGGGTGAGGCTTTGTTCCCACGCCCATTTTTCAAGATCTTCGGTACGTTCGTCACTAATGATAAGCAGGTTGCCGCCGCTTGCCTTAACCTCATGCTGCAAATTATTCAGTTGTTTAAGCTGCGCCAGACCTTGCTGCCCCCAATAGCGCGAATAAAAAGAAATAACCAGCGGCTTATTTAATAAATTCCTTTGCGAAATAGGGCCATGTGTTTCGGCGCCATTGTAAAATTGCTGCCAGCGGCTATAATCGTTACTTAACTTAAATTCAGGGACCAAATTGCCCGCTTTTACAGGATGTAATGATTTCAGCTTACGAAACTTAAGATCGGGTTCGGCAACAACTTCAAGCAGATCGAAAAAAGGATATTTATTATTATTTGTGGTTTGCATTTTAAAATAGATTTATGATGTTATGGATAGTGTTTTAAGGTAATTGTAGTTGAGCTTTATTGTTCAACAACAACGGCATAATCCATAAATTACCCGGTAACGCATGAGCAAGCCCGGCGGGATGGTGCTGCTTAATTGTTTATTGCTGGATGTGTTCATAAAAATATATTAATTGAGGTCAGTAAATTTAAAGGTGCGTAACAGCTTATCTGAGGTGGAGAGAATTTCAACAACAGCAACATATGGGCATGTACATTTCGCCCCGGTTTTGAGCTGATGTGTATTTATTACTGCTGATTAAACTGTTGCCCGTCATCTGTTTTTGAATGTTACATGACAAATATACTATAATATCTATAAACTTAGTAGAATTTATTGAAAAATATTTCTCAATCCTTTTTATCCTCAAAATACCTTGTCTCTTATTTGGCATTTTATATCGGCTAACATTCAATGCCCTTCCCTTTCTAAAAACAAAACCTTGTAATTTGCGTTCCGTATAACTAATAAATTAGCTATGCAGAACAGGTTGAAACCGCAATATATTATCGTATTTGTTTTAAGTGTTTTAGTCCTTTCCAACTGCAAAAACAACAGAAAAAAACATCACAATTATATAGCTGATTCCCTAAAAAAGAAAATGGTTAAAGAGTGGACGAAAACCATTCCCGGTAACTTTAGTGATCAAACTGAAGTTGTATTTGACAGTACCCGTATCGTCACATTTCTTCAAAAGCACCCCGCTTTGGCTCCCTATGAGCAGGATCTGCGGAGTTTTTACCGTAAGCGTAAATTCGCCTATGCATGGTACGAAAAAGGCACTTTAATTGAACAGGCCGGTAACCTGAACGACAGGCTGATGAACCTGCAAAACGAAGGCATATATAAAGGTATACCCTATCAAAAAGATTTAGACTCACTGATATTTGACGATCATTCAAAAACAAGAGTCAAAAAGCCTGATATTGGCACCGAGTTAATGCTCACTGCCCAATATTTCGCGTTTTCAAAAATGGCTTTCCGGGGTATGAGCGATTCGGTCAGCCGTTCGGTAAACTGGTTCCTGCCGCGCAAAAAGATAGCATATGATGATTATCTGGATACGCTCTTAAAAAAACCTTCGAAACAAAGCCCTGCTATAAGCGAGCCGGTATACCGTCAGTACGACCTGCTAAAAAGTTTCCTGGCCAAATACCGCCGGCTTGATGCCCATGAGAACTGGGAGCCAATTATTATCAGCAAAAAACTCAAACCCGGCGACTCGTCGGCTGTAGTTGCCAGTATAAAAGCCCGCCTATATAAACTGGAAGATTTTAAAGGCGATACGCTCAACAATAAGTTTGATGACGAGTTCAAAGCAGCCATAACCCAATTCCAGCTCAGGCACGGCCTTAGCGCCGATGGCTTACCCGGTCCCGGAACTATGGCCGAAATGAATGTACCGCTCAAGTCGCGGATCAAACAGATCATTGTAAACATGGAGCGCTGCCGCTGGCTGCCTGTAAGTTTAACTACCGACTATCTCGCTGTGAATATCCCAGAATTTAAACTGCACGTTTACCATGCCGATAGCTTATTATGGAGCTGCAATGTGGTGGTGGGAGAAAAAGTACATCAAACAGTAATATTTTACGGCGAAATGCAGTACGTGGTATTCAGTCCTTACTGGAACCTGCCCGAAAGTATTGTGCGCAATGAAGTGTTGCCGGCCATGAGCAGCAACCCAAATTATCTTAACGAGCATAATATGGTCATTACCGGCCGGGAAAATGGACTTCCGGTAATTCAGCAAAAACCCGGACCGGCAAACTCTTTGGGGCTGGTAAAATTCCTGTTCCCTAATAGTTACAGTATCTATTTGCACGATACGCCTTCAAGGTCGTTGTTTGGCGAATCGTCCCGGGCGTTTAGCCACGGCTGTATCCGCGTTGGCGAACCGGTAAAACTGGCTTCATTTCTTTTAAAATACGACAGCACCTGGACAACCTCCCGCATTAATAAAGCCATGCATCTCGGTAAACAACAGCAGGTTACACTCAAACAAAAGATGCCTGTATTTATAGCCTATTTTACCGCCTTTACCGACAGGAATAACCGGCTCAATTTCCGCAAAGATATTTATGACCGCGACGAACAGCTTGCATCCATGATCATGTCAGGCAGCGGGCAATACTAATCCACTTCTTACTAATCTCTTTTTTTCATACAGCAGTTTAAAATACCGGTAATTAATAATTGCAAAATATTTTTCATGGGTTTGTAGGCAATCACTAAAATTTAATTGTCCTCACTTTAAATCACTAAGGTGCATCCCTACAAAGGATAGTTTTCCTTTAGCACAGTGATCATTAACCAAACTATATGACATTATTAATAAACCCAGGAAAACTGATGCCTATGTAAAAAAAGCTTACTCTCCCCGCTACAGGCGATAATTACCCGGAGGGAATTACTGCCCCGAAAAAGATTTTTGAATGTTTATAACTGCGTTGTGCTTCCAGGGCGCTTCGCTATTAACTCCCTTTAAATTCAATAAAATATGAAATTTTTCAAACACCCGGTGGGTGTACACAGGCCATGGGTATCACAATCCCTCAACCTGTGTAAATTTGCCCTTGCAGGTATGGTGCTCTTGAACGTGCAGGCTTCGGCTGCTGAAGCGCCAAAAGCAAATGCTAAATCAAACTATAATTTTAACTTAAACTTCGCTAAACTTACAGGTAAGGTTGCTGACGAAAAAGGCGAACCACTCGTAGGCGTAAGCATCAGGATCAAAGGTACCACCACCGGTACTCAAACTGATGCAAACGGTAACTTTACACTTGATGTACAACCTAACGCTGTATTAACTTTAAGCTACATAGGCTATGCAACTGTAGATGTAGCGGTAGGCGGTAAATCAACTATTACCATTACCCTAAAATCAAACACTAACCTTAATGAGGTAGTAGTAACGGCTTTGGGTATTAAAAAGGAAGAAAAAAAATTAGGTTACGCTGTAACAACAGTAAAAGGCGACCTGCTTGATAAAGCTAAAGAAACCAACGTTGCCTACTCGTTAGAAGGCCGAGTTGCAGGTGTGAGCATTAGCGGTGTTAGCGGTGGCCCGGGTTCATCAGCTCGTATTTTATTACGTGGCGTTACCAGCGGCGGCGCGGGCTCTCCATTATTTGTAATTAACGGCGTACCGATGGATAATACCCAACGTGGTTCATCGGGCGAATGGGGCGGTGCCGACTACGGTGACGGTATCAGCAACATAAATCCCGACGATGTTGAAACTATTACCGTGTTGAAAGGCCAGTCGGCATCTGCGCTGTATGGTAGCCGTGCATCAAATGGCGTAATTTTGATCACCACTAAGGGCGGCAAGAAAAATTCAGGCTTCGGTGTTGAATTTAATACCAACTACCAGGCCGATAAAGTTAATAACACAACTGATTTTCAAACCACCTATGGCCAGGGACAACATGGCGTAAAGCCTGCCTCCGTTGATGGTGCGCAGCAATCAAGCCGTTTAGCATGGGGTTCAAAACTGGATGGTTCTTCAACTATACAGTTTGATGGCAAATCGTATCCTTACTCCGCAGCAGGTACCAATAACCTGCAAAACTTTTACCGTACAGGCAACACTTATACTAATACCGTATCATTTGATGGTGGTGGCGAAAACGGAGCCTTCCGTTTGTCAGTTTCTGATTTGAATGCAGGTTCAATTATACGCAACAGCAGTTTAGGCAGGAAAACATTCAACTTAAACGTAAACCAAAATGTTACATCGAAGTTGAACATAGCTGTGGTTGCCAACTATTTGATCGAAAATTCAAAAAACAGGCCAAGCCTGAGCGACGGTCCGGGTAACCCTAACAACATCTGGTTCCTTGCGCCAAACATCAATCAATCTATCTTAAGCCCGGGCATAGCGGCTAATGGCTATGAACAAGTATGGACAGATGACCCTTATGTTACCAACCCTTACTTCGCGGCCAACAACTTTATAAATAATACCGGTCGTAAGCGTTTAATATCTTCGTTAACTGCTCGTTATAACTTTACCGATTGGATTTACGCGCAGGCGCGTTTAGGTTATGATAACATTAACGATAGCCGCTTTAAAGTTACTCCTACCGGCACTGCTTATTACACCGGTTTAATGGGTGGTTTGGATGAGCAATCAACCGCGCAAAGCTTTGAGTTAAACGCCGACGGTTTAGTAGGTGTAAAACATACTATTGTGAAAGATTTACTTGCTTTTGACTTTTCGGCAGGTGCCAACATTCGCAAAAACCAGTACGAATACACAAGCTTAAGTGGTGGTCCGTTTACACTGCCATTCTTCTACAGCTATAGTAACGTAAGTGTTAAAAACGCCGCAAACTATCAATTCAACAAATCAGAAGTTCACTCAGCATATTATACGGCCGATTTCAACATTAAAAGCTTCCTTACTTTGAGCACAACCGGCAGGTATGATGCTTATTCAAAGCTTCCGGCTAATAACCTGAGCATCTTTACGCCTTCGGTTTCAGCAAGCTTCCTATTTTCAGATCTGTTGAAGCTTCCTACACTTGATTTTGGCAAACTACGTGTATCATATGCTAAAACCAGTGGTGAGCCTGACAAAGCGTACAGCACATCGGCTTACTATAACTTAGGCAATCAAATCAACGGTACTACCATTGGAAATTACTCGCTCGATTTGTATAACCTTAATTTAAAACCATACACGCTTGACGAGTTGGAAATTGGTACAGAGTTGAAATTCTTTAACGGTCGTTTAAGTGTCGACGCTGATTACTTTAGCCGAAAAACACATAACGAACTGTTGCGCAGCCAGCTTGACCCGGCAGCAGGGTTCAACACCCGCCTTATAGGTACACAATCATTCCAAAACCGCGGTGTAGAAGTTGAGATTAAAGGTACCCCTGTACAAACTTCAACTTTCTCGTGGTCGCCGTCAGTTAACTTTACTTATGTTAAAAACAAAGTGTTAAAAACAGACGACTTCGGTACTACACAAACCTTAGGTACTTACAGGCCATTGAATGCTAACCTTGCTTATGTTGTTGGCTTACCTGGCCCTCAAATTATGGCTAACGATTACAAACGCGATTCGGGTGGCAACATTATTTTTGATGCAAACGGTTATCCTGAAACCACGGCCCGTATCCCAATGGGTTCAACCGTACCAAAAATATATGGTGGTTTAAACAACGACTTCAGCTACAAACACTTCAACCTGTCATTCCTTGTTGATTACCGTTTCGGTGGCAAAATTCTGTCTGCAACCAATGCTTACAGTATCTTCCGCGGTTTAAACAAAATCACTCTGGACGGACGTGAAGGCGGCGTGGTTGGTAAAGGTGTTACCGAAGCAGGTACTCCAAATACAAAAAGTGTTGACGCGCAGGACTACTACCAAAAAGGTTTATACAATGTTTCAGCACTTAACGTGTTAAACGGCGATTTTATCAAATTACGCCAGGTTACTTTTGGCTACACCTTTACCAGCAGTTTCCTGAATGGATCACCATTCAACGCCATCACGGTTTCTGCAGTAGGTCGTAACCTTTGGACTATCATGAAACATTCTGATAACATCGATCCAGAATCAGGCTTCTCAAACAATATCAACTATGCAGGCATTGAAGGCACCAGCTTACCCGCAACCCGCACATTCGGTATTAATGTTAACTTTAAATTTAGAAAATAACGGAGATGAAAAAGAGACTTATATATAGTGGCCTTTGCCTGGCAGCAACGTTGTTTACAACAGGTTGCACCAAGGACTTCACTAAGATAAATACCGACCCCAACGCTACGACAGCCGATCAGTTTAATCCAAACTTTTTGCTGGCCCAGGCACAATTGAATTATTCGCAAACGGGTTACTCACAGCTGCTGTTTCAAAGTATGTGGACACAGTCATTGGCGTCAACATTCAGCTACTATGGCAACGGAGATAAATACCAGCAAAGCGGATCGTTTAACGATTACATAGGTCGCGTTTACAGCGAAGGTTATGGTGCTGAAACCTACGTAGAGGAAATAAAAAATCTAACCAAAGGCAAAACCGGATATGACAATCTGAACAATATTGCCACCATTATGAAAGTATTGATTGTACAACGTATAACAGATACTTATGGTGATGTGCCTTACTCAGAAGCAGGCCAGGCTAAACAAGGCGTTTTCTTCCCTAAGTTCGATAAACAGCAGGCTATTTATACAGCTATGTTAACCGATCTCGATGCGGCCCTAACCGCTTTGAATTCAGCCAAAGACAAGCCAAGTTCTGATTTATTTTATGGCGGCGACATTGACAAATGGAAAAGATTTGGTTACTCATTAATGGTACGCGTAGCTATGAGATTAACTAAAGTTGACCCGGCGACAGCTCAAAAATATGTTGAGAAGGCCGCTGCGGCCGGTACTATGGTAAGTATTGATGATAACGCGAAAGTAAAAACCGATTATGCTGACAATTATGCAAACGCTATAGTTAACGCTTTATTAACTGTGGATGATTTTCGCGAAGTACGCTGGTCAAAAACCCTGATCAGTTTTATGAAATCAACAACAGATCCTCGTGTTAGCGCGATTGCCGAAATTGCTACAGGTAATGGTAAAAAAGCAAATGAAACCGAAACCGTAGCAGGTGATAACAGCTATTCAAAACAAATTGGTTTACCAAACGGGCTGGACTTAAACGGCGGTTCTACCGATGTAACTACCGATCCGAATTATCCAGGAGCAACGCCTGCTGATCCAGCTGTTGAAAAAGATGCCCCCGCTCCGTTGGGTAAATATTCACGTCCGCGTTTACAGGTTTATTATACATCATCAAGTAATATTAACCCGGTTGACAGAAGCACTATCAATATGCTTTTAACTTACGGCGAAACTGAACTATTATTGGCCGAAGCAGCGACAAGGGGCTGGAGCGTAGGCGGCAGCGCGGCTACACACTATGCTAACGCCTTAGCTGCCGATATGAAGTCAATAGCGCAGATTAATACAGCCGCCACTATCAGCGACGCTGCGATAACTGCGTATGTTGCCACCCACCCGCTTGGTGCATCAGCTTTGCAGCAAATTAATACCGAATATTGGGTTGAAACTTCAACACTATTTATGTTCAACGAAAATTGGACAAACTGGAGAAGATCAGGTTTCCCTGTCTTAACCCCAGTTAAATATCCATCTCAGTTTGATACTGAGATCCCGCGTCGTGTAATTTATCCAATTACGCTCCAATCAACAAACCCTAATGGTTTGGCAAGCGGAGTTCAATCATTATCTGGTGGTGATAAATTTTCATCACGTGTATGGTGGGATAAATAATACCCCTATATAATTCACTTTAAAAACAAGGCTATGGCTTCATAGCCTTGTTTTTTGGTTTTTACAACAAAAAGGATTAATAATCCGGTGGCAATTATCAATACAAATAAGTAAATTTAAATCCCCCTGCGGCCCGGAAAAATAAAATCTGTTGATAATGTGTTGTTCTTCTCCCCTCGTTAATTTCAAACTTAAAAGGTTAAACACTTTTACATTTTGTACTGTTGCGCTGTTTACATTACAAAGTATGCGCGGTAATGCGCAGCAACCGCTTTTTAAGCTGCTTACCCCCGAAGAAACCAGTGTTAAATTCCGCAATGACCTGGTTGAGGACGAAAAGCTCAACGTGCTCTCCTATGAGTACCTGTACAATGGCGGCGGTGTTGCCGTTGGCGATATCAACAATGACGGCCTCGAAGACCTATTTTTTACCAGCAACCTTGGTCAAAATAAACTGTACCTCAACTTAGGGAACCTTAAATTTAAAGACATTACCCAGCAAGCCGGCAGCGGCCTCGCCGGCAGGCCCGGCGACTGGAAAACCGGCGTCACCATGGCTGATGTTAACGGCGACGGTCTCCTGGATATTTATGTATGTTACTCCGGCCTTGGTGATAATGCCAAACGCCGCAACCAGCTTTTCATCAACAAAGGCAACAGCAAATTTGTTGAAATGGCCAAACAATACGGCCTTGATGATCCGGGCTATAGTACCCAGGCTGTATTTTTTGACTATAATAACGATGGCAAGCTGGATATGTTCCTGCTTAACCATAACGTTAAAAAAATCAGCAACCTTGAATTTGCACAGGCCAAAGCCGAAACCGACGAATTGGCCAGCAATAAACTTTTTGAAAACCAGGGTGGTCATTTTGTTGATGTATCCAAAAAAGTGGGCATCATTCAAAATCCCCTCACCTTTGGCCTTGGGGTTGCCATAGCTGATATGAACAAAGATGGATTACAGGATATTTATGTAACCAACGATTACAACGAACCCGACTACCTTTACATAAACAACGGAAACGGCACTTTTACCGAGGATAGTAAAAAGTGCTTCAAACATTTGTCACAATTTTCAATGGGGGTTGATATCGCCGACATCAATAATGATGGCCTTCCTGATATGATGACGCTTGACATGCTGCCGCCTGATAACCGGCGTCAAAAGCTGTTGCAACTACAGGAAAACTATGAATCGTTTGAGCTGATGCTGAACCAGAACCTGTACAAACAATATATGCGCAATATGCTGCAGGTTAATAATGGCGATGGTACTTTCAGCGAAATCGGTCAGCTGGCAGGTGTTTCCAATACTGACTGGAGCTGGTGCCCGCTTATTGCCGACTTTGACAACGACGGCTACAAGGATATCTTCATCTCCAACGGTTACTTCCGCGATTATACCAACAAGGATTTTTTACGATACTGGGGCGATTATAAGCTAAAAAAAGCTATGAACCGCGAACCATTCCTGCTCATGGACCTGGTTAAAGCTATGCCTTCTACTACCCTGTCAAACTATATTTTCCAAAATAATCATAACCTTACCTTCACCGATAAAAAACAAGATTGGGGGATCAATAAAGGTGGCATTTCCAGCGGCTCTGTTTATGCCGACCTTGATAACGACGGCGATCTTGACCTGGTTACCAATAATATCAACAGCGAGGCTTCCATATTACAAAACATGACCATGGAAACCGGCAAAAAGAACTACCTGGCAATAAACCTTAAACAGCCGGAAGGAAATACCAATGCCATAGGCTCAAAAATATTTGTATATAGCGGTAAGCAAGTACAGTACCAGGAGGTTAACCCTAACAGGGGATATCTTTCATGCGTATCCACAGTTTTAAATTTTGGATTGAGTGACCAGCAGCAGGCAGATTCAGTACGGATCATCTGGCCCGATCAAACATCGCAATTGCTTAGCAATGTTAAAGCAAATCAACGCTTAAACATTACCTATAAAACAGGCAATCCTGTATTTAAAACCAATGGAAAAGCCATTACCAAATCTGTTTTTAGTTTAGCTAAACCGATTATTGATTATACTCATACCGAAAATAGCATCAATGATTTTAAGCGCCAGCCTTTGATGCTGTTCATGAGCTCAAAAACAGGGCCGGTGATAGCCAAAGCTGATGTAAACAAAGATGGTCTTGAGGACCTATTTATTGCCGGTGATCAGAATACACCGAGCAAGATATTTATTCAAAAAGCAGGCGGCAATTATGCCGTTCAGGAGATATCGGACGTTAATAAAGAAAACACATCAGCAGCGGCGTTTTTTGACGCCAATGGCGATAGTTTTCCCGATCTGTACATAGCCAAAGGCGGCTATTCACTATTAGAACCCGGCGCCAATGAGCTGCAGGACAAGCTTTATCTAAACGATGGTAAAGGCAATTTCAGCTTTTCAAGCACCTCCCTCCCGATATTAACCGCCAGCAGTAAATCATGTGTACGCCCTTGTGATTATAACAACGACGGAAAAATTGACCTGTTTGTCGGATCAAACGTTACACCGGGTTCTTATCCGTCTGCACCAAAAAGCTACCTGCTTACCAATACGGGCAGTGGTCATTTTGAAATTACCGATGCACCATTTACAGGCATAGGTATGATCAAAGATGCTCAATGGGTCGACTTGAATGGCGATGGCCGTAAAGACCTGGTAGTATGCGGCGAATTTATGTCCATCATGGTATTTACCAACACCAAAGCTGGTTTTGTTGATGAAACAGTCAAATACTTTGACCATCCCGTTAGCGGTTTCTGGAACACGCTAACCATTACCGATGTGGATAGCGATGGCAAGCCTGATATTATTGCTGGCAACCTTGGCGAAAACACACAGATCCATGCCAGCCAAACAGAGCCCGCCGAAATGTATTTTGCCGATTTTGACGGCAACGGCTCAATCGATCCGTTTTTTAACTTTTATATACAGGGCGTAAGCTACCCTTTTGTAAGCCGCGACGAATTGAACGACCAGATTTACCCGATGCGTAAAAGGTTCGCTTCATACAAAGCTTATTGCGATGCTACCATGAAAGATATTTTCACGCCCGAAGAGCTTGCTAGAGCTACTAAGCTTACAGCTAATGAGGTTGCAACATGCCTGTTCATGAACCGTGGTGGAAAGTTTGTAAAAGCCGAGCTGCCGTTGCAGGCCCAATATTCATCGGTATCAGAGATCCTCACCGGCGATTTTAATCATGACGGTAAAACAGACTTCCTGCTGCTGGGCAACTATTCAGATAACCGCCTGAAATTGGGAAGCTTTGATGCAAATTATGGCTGCCTGCTTACCGGCGACGGGAGAGGTAATTTCACATATCAAAGCCAACCGGTTGCAGGGCTATCAGTAAACGGTGACGTAAAATCGGCCACGGAAATAAAAATAAACGGCGCAAATTATGTAATGATAGGGGCATCGGGCCAGGCTTTGCAGTTTTATAAGTACTGAGTTTTAAGTAACAAGTCTAAAGTCTGGAATCGGGAGCTTTAGTGTGTTAGAGAACTATTAGCTTCTGCCTTAATGCTTGAAACTCGAAACAAAAATTAAAACAGATGATCAAACAAATATCCATATTATTTTTAGCGCTGATAAGCACAACAGCCTATGCGCAAAAGAATAAAAAAAACATTCTTCCGTACCTGCATATAGATCAGGCTGTAAACGCTATTTCGGCGGTTATGATCCATGATGTTGTAAACCCGCCCGCAGCCTCCCGCTATTATGCTTATGTAACCCTGGGGGCTTATAATTTGGTTAGTCTCAACAATAAACAGGTAATACCGGTTGACAATTTCATCAAAAGCTACACACTGGATAACCAGATCAGCATCCCGGCCGATAAGTACGATTATCGCATAGCCGCTATGTATTGTATACTGGAAACAGGAAAGCAGATGCTCCCATCGGGCTTTATGCTGCAGGATGATGAGGATAAGTATGTAGCCCTTCTTAAAGAGAACGGCGTAACCGAAGATGTGATCAAACAATCAATAGCAGCTGCCATGGAAATGACTGGCAAGGTTATTAATTATTCCAAATCAGATAATTACAACAAACTGAGTGGTCGGCTCAGGTACTCACCTATAAAAGGCGGTAAAAACTGGTTCCCAACCCCTCCAATGTACATGGAGGCCGTTGAGCCTAACTGGAAAACCATTCGGCCTATGTTTATCGACTCCTCTAACCAGTTTGTGCCTATAAGGCCCGCCGTATTCAGCACTGACAGCACCAGCGACTTTTACAAGGAAGCATATGCAGTTTACAAGGTATCCAAAAACATGTCGGCAGAGCAGATCATGATTGCCAACTTTTGGGATTGCAACCCTTTTGCTGTCACCACATCGGGACACATGATGATCGGTTTTAAAAAAATCAGTCCGGGTGGGCATTGGATGAACATTGTCGGTATTGCCGTAAAAAAAGCCGGGCTTAGTTTTGATAAATCGATACAAGTAGCAACGCTGGTAGCCATGACCGAAATGGATGCATTTATCAGTTGCTGGGACGAAAAATATCGCAGTAACGGCATCCGCCCCGAAACCTATATCAACAAATACATTGATATTAAATGGGTACCCATGCTGCAAACCCCGCCATTCCCGGAATATCCAAGCGGCCATGCCGTATTGTCAAATTCGTCGGCTGGAGTATTAAGTTATCTGTTAGGTGATAACTTTGCTTACACAGATGATTCGGAAATCCCCTATGGTGTTGGCCCCCGCGATTTCAAATCATTTAAGCAGGCTGCTGAAGAGGCTTCTTTGTCCCGTTTTTATGGCGGTATTCATTTTAATGATGCCATTGTTAACGGCAATCAGCAGGGGCGCGATGTGGCAGCAGCGGTTATTAAAAAATTAAAAACAGCCGGAATAAACTATTTGGGTAAATAAAGCATAGTTAAAAGTGAACTGCTTTTTAACTATAAGCACCACGTAAGCAGGGTTACTGCACTTTTTATCATACCGGGATCCCGATCTTAATTCAGGCAACTGTTAAGATTCGAGGAGACGTTCGAAACGTTTATCGGGTATAAACCAACTCCCGGCTACCACTACATAAATTACAACGCTGACAACAGGATTTAGCCAGGTACATAATATAGCAACCGCGTACAGCACCACAGAAATTTTCCCCTTAAAATCATTGCCGAAAGCTTTTGCTATTAACGAGTCTTCACCGTGATGTTTAATGAGCATTAACGCCAGGATGCGATAGGCAATACCATTCATAATGAGCACCACACCATAAAAGAAAACCGGCCATTGGGTGAGGTGGGTCTCTCCCATCCAGCCGGTTACAAAAGGTATCAACGATAGCCAGAATAACAGGTGTAGGTTGGCCCACAATATTTTACCGTTTACAGAGCGTACCGCCTGCAAGGTATGGTGATGATTGTTCCAGTAAATACCTACATATACAAAACTGAGCAGATAGCTTAAAAAAACCGGGATAAGCGGTTTCAAAGCTTCCAGGCTTTCGCCATGCGGAACCTTCATTTCCAACACCATAATGGTAATAATGATGGCTATTACGCCATCACTAAATGCTTCTAACCTGCCTTTACCTAATGCCATGGGCTAAATATAGCATTATTTGGCAAAAGCCTTATAACGCTGCATAGCCTCAACAAAGTAATAATCGGCATAAGTTAAAGGTACGTCAACTTCGGTACCTGCCGGGAAATGGCCCACGCTGTGTTTCAAAATAAAACCTCCGTTAGTGTTCAAATCAGCTTTATATACCGGTGCAGATAAGTTTTTGATAATAGTTTGGGCCGTATTAAAATACTCCTGGCCATCCTTTTTATCTACATAACGGCAAAGTTCAAGCAAGGCCGAGGCCATAACTGATGCTGCAGAAGCATCGCGCAACGCATTGGGGATGTTTGGTGCGTTATAATCCCAGTAAGGTATTTTATCGGCAGGCAAGTTTGGATTGGTCAATATAAAATGCGCTATATTTTTTGCCTGCTCAAGGTATTTTTTGTCTTTAGTTTCGCGGTACATAACTGTATAGCCGTATAGCCCCCAGGATTGTCCCCTTGCCCATGCCGACTCATTAGCAAAGCCCTGTGCGGTTTTCTTTTCTTTTACCGCCCCTGTTTGTTCATCATAGTTAATTACGTGATACGAGCTAAAATCCGGGCGGAAGTGGTTTTTCATAGTGGTATTGGCATGGGTAACCGCTATTTTATAAAAGCTCGAGTCGCCGGTTGCCTTGGTAGCGTAAAACAACAGTTCCAGATTCATCATATTGTCAATGATCACCAGAAAATCATTAGCCTTTGAATTCCATGAACGGATACAGCCAACCGTTGGGTTAAACCTTGTTGAAAGTGATTTGGCACTATTAATCAGAATTTCTTTATACTCAGGTTTCGGCTCAAGATGGTTTGCTGTACCGAAGCTGCAATACATCATAAAGCCGAGGTCATGCGTCCCTTTATTATATTGTTCTTTTTCGAGGCCTTTCAAGTTTTCATTAGCCTGGTTAAGCAGCTCAGCATCTTTAGTTTGCTGATATAGATTTAGTAATGTTCCTGAATAAAAACCACTGCACCACCAGCTGCTGTTGCTTGTTTCAAACTTATCGGTATTAAGGTGATACGTTTTAGGAAATTGCTCAGGCCCAAACTGTTTGGCCATATACTTATATTGTACATCCGCATTAGCAAAGTTTTTTTTGATGGTTGCCAATACAGCCTTTTGGGGTTTAAAACTATTTTGCGAAAAAGAATTGAGACTTAGCGCTAATAAACATGCAGTAATTGTTGATTTGTACAGGCGTTTAAATTTCATAGACTATAAATAACTGGTTAAAGTGCTTATGCAGGGCACATTTCAAGTTATAAAAGTGCAGATTTTGGTTCAATAAAAACAAGCACAGGACAGCCATTTGACTATATATTTCTACTACATCGATGTAGTTAGGGCGTTTTTTTGCAATTGAAGACTTACGAAGTTTAAAAACCTCGCAAGGACGGATAGAGAGCGCACAAATCCCTAACCATAGTTCTTAGTTAAAAGCCGTTACTACAAGATTTTTGTAAGCACCTTTGGGGCAGTTTCCATGCCAATAACCTACCGCACCGCTTTTCATTGATGGATCAAGCGGGGTGTACACCATCGCCGGCTTCGGGGCATTATCCACATAAACCTCCATTTTGCTGCCCCGAACCACCACTTTAACATGAAACCATTTATTTTGCGGAATCATGGCTTTAGCCTGGTATTTTGTTGCCTCATAGTCCCACCAGTTAAACTCGGCCTTTTTTTCGGGCATGTACTGGATAGCGTTAATAGTACCGGATGATCCCGGCCTGAAATAAACTGTTTCATAATGATGGGCATCCCGGATGTGAAAACCCAAACCAACAAAGCCACCTTTGGGATTTGCACAAGCTACATCCATTTCAATAATACCATCCTTAAAATTTAAACCCGGCTTATACGCTAAACTGGCAGATTTGTAGTCGCCGATTTTCCGTTTAATGAGCAGCGCTTTTTGTCCCTGGAAAGTACCCAACTCATAGTCAAGCGTATCGTTTTTTGGGATGATCCATTGTTTAGGGTTTACAACCGAAAGGTTGTATACCTGGTGCTTTTGTTGTGCCCGTGTTTCCACGGCAGCAAACAGCATTAACATTAAGACTAATTTTTTCATGATGATGGTTGTTTTATACTTATTGAGTAATAACAAGGTTGGCAAAATCGCCCGGCAACCCGGACGACCAAAGGCCAACGAGCCCGCTTTGCCGGTTATTCAGTTTTTTTACAGTAAGCGATGGTTGATGGGAATGGTCAACATACACAACAATATTATCGGCATTAACTACAATACGCGCATGAAACCAGGCCTCCGCCAGCGGAAAAGGATTTACTGCATTTTCATAAACCAGCGGATGCTCCTTACGGAGTTTATCCCAGGGAAAATCCGGCTCGCTGATGTATTGTACCGTATGTTTGCGGCGAAGCGTATCTGTGGTTTGGAAATTAAAAGGGCGAAAATAAATAACATCATTGGTTGTAGTATCAACCCCGTGAAAAGCTATACCCAAAAAGCTTTCCTGAAAAACATCCCTGCCCCGCAAATCAATATCAATAGTGCCTGTTTTAAAATCCACATCTTTAAGCCATAAAATACCATCTAATGTCAGGCCTTGTTTATTGCCGTCGGTAAGTTCTTTAACAGTTTGGCGAGTGTAGGCTTTCACCAGTTTATTTTCCTTCAGCAATTGGTTAATATCATATGTAACTTTCTTTTGCTGACTGTAACAAAAGCCGCTGCCAAGCGTCATGCTTAGTATGGCAAACAATAAAATCTTGTTGTTCATGGGTTTTGATTTTAACTTTAATCAAAACTTGCAAATTGTCATTACAATAAAGCACGGGCGGCATTTCAAGTTAAGTTCAAGTTTGTTCAAAGCATTTTAGGGATTTTAAATCACATTATTACCTGTAGATCAATGGAAAAGGAAAAACAATTGCTTTTGTTATGCCGGCAGCTTATTGAGCGAACCTTAAATTGGGGTGATAGTGATATTTGGGTTAATGATGACTTTGAGCAGCTAAGCCAGCAAATCTTTGATAAAACACGGGTACAGCTCAGTGTATCAACTCTGAAAAGGATCTGGGGTAAGGTGCGCTACGAAAGCTTCCCCAATGCAGCAACGCTGAATGCCCTTGCCCGTTTCCTTGACTACACCAGTTGGCGCGATTTCAGGCAGCACCACCAGGTTAACGGCGTAATTGAGCAACCGGTTAAAATAAATGATTCATATACCTCAGTTGTGGCTCCGCTTTCAAAACCCGGTTTACGCTATATATGGTTTGGCAGCACATTGCTGCTGGTATTGGGCGCATTGTTTTTCATGAGCAGCAAGCGCAATAAACCAATTGATCCAGGCTCAATAAAATTCACCAGCAAGAAAGTTTCTGACGATTTGCCTAACTCAGTTGTATTTAATTATGATGCCTCAGCATTTCATTCTGATAGCGTTTTTATTCAGCAATCATGGGACCCTAATCGCCGCGAACAGGTACCCGGTGACGGCAAACAGTATACCTCTATCTATTATGATCCCGGTTATTTTATAGCAAAGCTCATTGTAGACAAACATGTGCGAAAGGAAACATCGGTATTTATTAAAACCAAGGGCTGGAAAGGCATCCTTGATCACCAGCCCATACCTGTTTATCTTTCGCCGGAAGAAATTAAAGGGCAGGGCTTTATGGGAATTACAGCATATGTCATGGAGCAAAAATCAGGAACACCTGTTTTTAACAATACCTGGGTAAAATTTGCCAACATTCGCGAATTTCCAGGAATTAATGCAGATAATTTCACCATGGATTGCACCCTGCGCAATACCTCAACACCCGGCCAATCGGCCTGCGCCAAAGCCGACCTCACCATTTTAGGTAATGGTACCGCAATTGTGATCCCCATAGTAAACAAAGGGTGTATCGCCGATATGGGCATTTTAACCGGTGAAGAATGGGTTGATGGCAAAAACCATGACCTGAGTGCCTTTGGTACAGATATGTCACAATTTCAAAACCTGAGATGCAGCGTTAATGACCATTACCTGAAAATATATCTTAATAACAAACAGATCTTTGAATTTAAACAGGCTCACACCATGGGCCGTATTGTAGGCATCCGTTTTGAATTTGAAGGGCCTGGGCAGGTAAAACATTATAAGCTACAAACGCCCGGAGGAGCTGTTTATGAGGAGCAGTTTTAAGAGAGGCCGCTCACGATCGTCAACTAAAAGACCTTAAACAACGTCATTGTTTCATACCTTATAATGACGTAGTTTTAATGTGGGCGATTATTCTTAATTTACCGAATTATCCTCTACCTTAATATCATACCCCTGGACAAGCAGATCACTCACGCTCGTGGTAAATGGTTTAACAAATTGCTCAATCTTAGCATAAGCCTCCTGAACGGCATCTTCATTTTGTGGGTCAAAAACAAGCTCATCCAAATTACTGATCGCCTTATTATCGCCACGATGCACATCGGCAATTAAAAATATACCTTTAGCATCACTTTTATGGTCGGGGTGATTTGGTTCTGTTTGAGCATTGATGGAAAATACCAACCCATAATCATCATCAGAGATATTTTTTAAAACAGTGATCTCCAATACAAGGCAAAAAGCGCCATTATCGCTATAACATTGCTGCGTGTACTGGCATTTGATCAGATCCTGAAAATCATTTTCGGCCTTTAACCGTATCTGCTCGTACAAATCAAAAACTGCTTCAAATAAATCCATAAAGAGGTGTTAGTCGGTTAATCCAAAACAAACATAACTATCTCCCGACTTACTTCCAATTTTTCCACCGCCACAGGCAATAACTACGTACTGTTTACCATCAATTGAATAAGTTGCTGGGGTAGCATAACCCGCCGCCGGCAAATTAGCTCCCCAAACCACTTTGCCGGTACGTTTATCAAACGCACGGATCTTTTCATCCTTAGTGGCCGCAATAAATACCAAGCCACCTTTGGTAACCACCGGACCACCATAGTTTTCCGTGCCGGTTAGGGGGATTCCTTTTTTGGTTAACTCAGGATACTCACCCAGCGGCACTTTCCAAAGCAACTTGCCCGATGTAAGGTTGATAGCATTGAGCGTACCCCATGGCGGTTTTATACCGGGATAGCCATCCTTATCTAAAAAACGGTTATAACCATTCATGGCATAAGGTACTTCATCAAGCATTTTCTTTTCCGCCTCCGAACTGGCGGAGCGATTGCCAGTTGGTTCTTTGGCTACCTCTTTCGCCCCCTTAGTTTCCGGGATCTTGAGCAGGAAAGTAAGCAGGTTCTTTTTATCTGTGGGCGAAATCTGTTTAAAAGAAGGCATCATGTTGCGGCCGGCGGCAATAATACCGCTCACCTGATCGGCTGTATACTTTTTGCCGATGTTTACCAACGATGGATAGGATGTGCCGTTACCCTTCAGTTCGGCACCGTGACAGCCGATGCAATTCGTATTATACACCACATGTCCTAATGCCTGCGGTGAATGATCATTAGTGTTGGTTTTAGGTACATCGATCATTACCTGCGCCCATGGCATTTCTGAGCAGTTTACATATAGTATCTTACTTTCAGGATCAACAGCAGCTCCGCCCCACTCGCCCCCGCCGTCAAAACCGGGGAAGATCCAGCCGCCCTCCTTGCTTGGCGGGGTAAACATGATCCGGTTTTTAACCTGGTTATATTTTGACAGCATTTCCCTGTTCACTTCGGGCGTACGGTCGGTAACATCTTCGGGATTAAACATTTGCCGGGCGAAAGGTTGCGGCAAAGTTGGGATGGGTTGCGTAGGCCAAACCTCTTCGCCGGGAAGGGCTTTGGTTGGCACAGGTGTTTCCACTATCGGGAATATAGGTTTTCCATTCGTTCTGTCGAACATAAATACATACCCATGCTTGGTGATTTGTGTTACGGCATCTATCTTTTTACCGTCTTTAACAATGGTTACCAGGTTTGGATTGGCAGGCAGGTCACGATCCCAAAGGTCGTGATGCACAAATTGGTAATACCATTTCAGCTTACCCGTAGCTGCATCAAGTGCCAGCAATGAATTGGCAAACAGGTTTTGCCCTTTCCTGAACCCACCATAAAAGTCACCACCTACTGAACCGGTTGGAATGTAAACGATCCCCCGCTTTTCATCCAAAGCCATACCCGCCCAATTGTTAGCTCCGCCAAATTTTTTGTAAGCCGTTGTATCTTTCCAGGTATTGTAACCCACTTCGTCGGGATGCGGTATGGTGTGGAAGATCCATTTTAGCTTTCCTGTACGGGCATCGTAAGCACGCACATGCCCAGGGGCTGCATCGGCTGATTCGGATACACGGTCACCAACAATCAATACATCTTTATAAACCACGCCGGGCGTGGTTCCTGCGACAAATGATTTTGTATCCCTGTCTAAATTCTTAGTGAGGTCGAGATAGCCACCCTTGCCAAATGAGCGCACCGGAGTGCCGTTTTCGGCATCAATAGCCCAGGTTTTAGCACCCACGCTGTAGAAAATCCTCTTTTCGCCGCCATTATCATTTTGCCAGTATGTTACTCCGCGGCTCACTTTATAATAAGCCATCGGGTCGCCGTTATTGGTGGTATCATCCTTTGCTGGATCAAACAGCCACTTTTGCTGGCCTGTGGCAGCATTGAGCGCAAATAGCTTCAATTTAGGACTGGTGCCATACAAAATACCATCAACCATAATTGGATTACATTGATTTTGGCTGCGGTTTGCGGTATCCTTATCGCCCGTACTAAAAGTCCACATCACTTTTAGCTTATTTACATTATTTAAAGTAATCTCTTCGTTTGATGAATATCGTAACCCTTCTTTTGAACCCGCATAGGCGGGCCAACCGCTATAGTTATTGTTTTGATTGCCTTGCTGATTTTTACAGGACGTATAAATACCTGCCACAAAACACATGGCTATAAAATACCGTGGCTTAATCATTTATAAGGATAATATTGGTGTTAAATTGGTTATGTATAAGGAAACGTTGCCCTCTAATGTATGAATAAAAATTATCTTATAAATAGAAGGAGGCGGTATTATAAATGATAAGCTTCATTTTTTAATCCAAATACCTTAAGCGATATTATAGTTTCTATTAAATTAATTTTTCTAACAAAACAGGGGTTAACAGGGTTAACACAATTCAGGGTTAATATTTATTTAAAATATTAACAATCAATTAATTGGCATAATTTTATAGCAAAAATGCGGCAACCCCTTTTGTATAAATATTATCGGCTAATTTTAACTCATAGGTAACACAGCACCGGGGTTGTCAATTTGATTTATGACGCAGCTTCTTCTATATAAACATCCGTTCAAACGGACACAACATCCCCCAAACAGTAAAACGCCGTTTACTTCTTTACCAAGCTTACCGGTTCAACTTCCTGGCTCAGCAATTTGCCAAACAATTCCCAACGCTTTGCAGGAGCTTTGGCCGTGCCTCCGTTTGATTCAATGTAGTTTTTCACTAAATCCTGGCCGTAATTGTAGTTGATAACATAGCTGCGATATTTTTTGATAAAGCTGATTGATTTTTGAGCTGTCTCATCGTTCATGAGGCAATACTTTCTAAGGTACGACAATGCTTTATCCTGTCTCATGGTATTATTGATCAGCCCTCTTGCAGCCTCATTGCGTGCATAGTTTAAAGTTCCTTTTATGGCGAGGGCCTTGAAATACAGGTCGGCACCGGCGGTATCCAAACCGGCCAGCGGCAGCAATACGTTTTTCGCAAACTTTATTTTATCATCACCGGGGAACGCTACCTCAATACCGTAATTGGCACTGCCCTCGGCAATTAACGATTGCGGACTAAACAACGGGTACAGAGAAATTTCAACCCAGCCTTTATCATGATAAAGGTTTTTCTCCAGCAGCATGTTGTATACATGGTGCCCGGGATAGCTTTCATGACTGCCCACATCAATAGCTCGGTCAATAAAGATCTTCAGGTCGGTATTGATCTGTACAGTGCTTTTGTAACCTCCTTTATACCAGTTATAGCCCGACCA
The DNA here is from genome assembly GCF_059491465.1 of Mucilaginibacter sp. Mucisp73. NCBI lineage: Bacteria > Pseudomonadati > Bacteroidota > Sphingobacteriia > Sphingobacteriales > Sphingobacteriaceae > Mucilaginibacter > Mucilaginibacter sp. Mucisp73. The sequence goes on from NZ_CP168507.1 coordinate 3,381,672, forward strand.
TGATTTATTAGTTACATACTCCAACGTAAATGTTTCGCCGGCAGGCAGTTGGTAATGTGCAATTGTGCGCTTGCGGGCTTCGGCAATAGCCGCTTTTATAACAGGGTCTAATTTATCTTTTGAGATAATAAACTTATTGGCCAGTTTTTGAAACCTATCGTTCACGTTTCCTTTACCCGGTAAAATGCTGTCGAGCAGGGCTATCTGCCCCTTAAAAAAATCATCGGTATAAACCGGCGCTGCTACACCAAATAACTCGCGCGATTCTTCATCAAAAGGCCTCTCCTCTCCCGAAAAAATACGGATCCGGCGACTGAAGGCCACCAGTTGATCGGCCATCCAGTTAGCACGGATTTTATTAGTATCAATTTTTGTAGTGTTGGCGATGGTACGCAGGTCATTCATCAGGCTGTTTGCCGATGCCAGCAGGCTATCCTTAGGGAAAGTTTTAAGAGGCTCGGATTGGGGTTTCAGTGAATCCGGCCCGTAATAAGCATCTACAAAATCGCCGTCGTATTGCCCTATTGCAAGGCCAAGCTTTACATATTCAACGGCAAGGCCGTTGAGTTTTTTATTTTCGAGTTGCTGTGCCGGGCCATGCCCACATGAAAATAGTAATAACAAGGGGGCAAAAAACAGTAGTTTTTTCATGGAGATTGATCTTGTGCGGTAAATGTGGCGCAAGATAATAATTCCATTTAGTATAAGAGGAATACGGGTCTCTACCCTGGGGAAATTGCTTTTAACCAGGTGCAGATTGGAAAACAATAAATGAAAAATTTTCACACTAATTTTTACGTATTAATCGAATTACACGAATTGAATCAATTTAAGATTCGTGTAATTCGATTAATTGTGGAGAGTTTGCAAAGCATTAGTGTAGAATTTTTTCAGTATGAGATTAGTAAAACAGATCGAATTATTTTAAACGCGATTTCCCTGCCTCACCGTAAGGGTTGTACAAAATGCTTACGGCTTTCTGAACGAATTAAGATTATACGTTACCCCCACCGCTACGCCTGTAGACTGCAGTTTAATATCAGAATATCCAACGCCCGAAATTGGCACTTTCATATACGGCTGAACGCTTATCCCAAACTTTGAGTTTATCTTGTGCTCATAGGTTGCATTTATATTGACAATACTCAATAAATATCCTTTACTGTTAGGTACAGTATAAGTTTGAGGCCATGCGGCACTATTAGCACCATCGCCATAATTATAAGTATATTTTTCGTGCAGCATCAGGTATGAGGATAAACCAGTACCCACCGATAATTTATTGCGAAAATTACCATACACCTGGTAAGCTATATTGATCGGGATATCAAGCATTTTGCAATCGGCAGTTACATCAATTGGGTCATGCTTAAAGCTATATGTAGTATTATAATTAGCAAAGCTTGTACTGTAAGGCTTTGACGAATACACAACACCACTTGTAATAGTTAACTTTTTAGTGGCACCAAATGAAAGCAGTAAACCATAGTTGCTGCCAACTTTACCCTGAAAGGAATTTGTACCATTAACATCAGATGATGCCAGCGCCGTAATAGCCCATTGCGGCCGGTAACCAAAGCTCTGTTTAGTTATTTTTTTATTAGGTTTTGTTGCAGATGCTTGAAAAGGTTGCCTTTCAATATTTGTTTTAAAATCAGGAACAGCTAAAGGAGAAGATTGTATGTCAAGTGATAATGCCCTATTTGCCAGCAAATTTGAAATGGTACCATTATTACCAGTTGGCTCGGTACCTGCCATCAGGGCGTGATCGTGTTGCATAATGGTATCCCGGCTAATTCCCTTTTTGTTTACACCTGGAATATTATGGTGGGAGCCGGCAACAGATGGCGTTAAACTTATTTGACCTGTATGAGCATGATTGCCTGTATTGCTGTTGGCAGCTATGTTGCTGTTCCCGGCCGGCCGGGTTGTTAATAAACTGTCTGTTGGTGGTTGCGGCGTAACCCCGCCACTGGCTCCGGGATTTGTTTTAGGCGTAGCGGGCTTAACCTTAACCTGTTGTTGCCCTGCTATATTATCATCCTTTACATTAGGTTTAAAAAACCACCATCCTAAAAATAGCAGCAACATCGCTGCTATTCCGCTTGCAATTGGCAACCAGTAAACAATTCCACGACGTTTCTTGCCCTTGTCAAGCATTTGCTCAAGCGCACCCCAGTCATCCTCGTTAAACGCGCGATGATTTGCCGGGTCTTCCAGCTCCTTCTTAAAAATGTTATCTAAATCTTCTTCGCTTTTCATCCTCTGATACCATTATTAAAAAAAGTTGTCCTTACATCTATACCTATGCCATTATAGGCCACAATCGGGTTAAAATCCATTCCCCTGTTGTAATTGGTTTTATTAGCAGTTTCCTCTGCTTTTAATATCATTTGTTTTAGTTTGTGCCTTGCTTTATGCAGGTTTGATTTAGAAGTTCCGGCGCTGATATTCAACATTTCGCCTATTTCTTCATGCGAATATCCGTCAATCGCAAAAAGGTTAAATACGGTACGATAAGCTTGCGGCAACTGCTGTACCATAGCCAACAGATCTTCATAGTTTAAATTTTTATCTGTAAGATCCCCTTCACTCACATTTTCTGCCTTCTCCAGATCTTCCGTGTAAGCCATTTTTAAGTTAGCCCGGTAATAATCAATAGAAACATTCATCATAATGCGGCCAATCCATGCTTTAAACGGCCTGGAAGTATCAAACCTGTCTATATGGGTAAATACCTTCATAAAGCCCTGGTTCATTACTTCTGCAGCCTCATCACGGTTGCCCGCGTAACGCAGGCAAATACCCATAGAAAAGCCATAAAACGCCTTATAGAGCATTTTCTGACTTTTCCTGTCCTGCTTTACGCAGCCATTGATCAGTTGATGTAACTCTTCTTCGCCCATATGGGGTTTATAAACTCAGAATCAAACACATAAATTTAACCTTATCTACGCACATCACGGCAACTATTATTAAAAGGTTGCCTGTTGTGCAAAATAATTTAAATTTTTCACACTGTTGGATAAAATCATGCACACTTTTCTCACCTACGGAAATTATTTATACAAAATATGCACAAGTTAATACAGCCTCAATAAATCCCTACAAATAATTATATTTTTGATAATGAGGCAACCGGTACGTGTGTTTATAGCGTAATACCATGTAAATCCCGCCTGTTTGAAAGGCCTTTTATGAGAATCGATATAAACCCAAACTTCCCTGTAAAAAATTGTAAAACTTGCGGGACCCGTCCGGTAATTGAACAAGCTAAAGATCGCTGGATTATCTTGTGTCCCAATCCGAATTGTCGAAATGCCATTTCTGATAAGCTGATCAATGTAACAGAATGGAATAAGCAAAATCCATAATGTTTTTTCGCCGGTTTATTTATCTTAAGGCAACCATCCCCGGAACATGCACGATATATATTATAAAAGGGCATAACAAGCCTTAATAATTTATATTACTAATACTACTGTTGCATGGTACCGGTGTCTGTTGTGATTATTACTAAAAACGAAGCTGCCTTAATTGAAGATTGTATAAAAATGGCTTCTTTAATTACGGATGATATTGTTGTGATTGATAATGACAGTACCGATGGCACACCGCTTATTGCCTCCCGTTATGGCTGCAGGGTATTTCAAAAAAGCTGGAGCGGATACGGCGCAAACAAAAATAAAGGGATAGCCCAGGCCCGTTACAACTGGATCTTAAGTATTGATGCTGATGAGATACCTGATTTGGAGCTTATTAAATCGCTCCATAATTTAACCTTTGACAAACCGAATGTTGTTTACGATATCAAATTCAAATCATACTTTGGCAAAAAGCTGATCCGCTTTGGTAATTGGGGAAATGATCATCACCTGCGTTTGTTTAATCGTTCATTGGTAAAATGGGGCGAAACCGAAGTACACGAAACCTTGCTTTTGCCTTCCGATGCCGAGATCAAAGGCATAGCGGGTTATATCCAACACCACTCTGTAACTGATATAGATGACTTTAAGCGTAAAGCTATTCTTTATGCGCAGCTAAGCGCAGCCAAATATTACAAAGCCGGTAAAAAGGCTACATTTATCAAGCTATATTTCTCGCCCGCTTTTGGCTTTTTACGCAATTACATTATCAGGCTTGGTTTTTTAGATGGAGCTGAAGGATTGGCTATAGCGCGTGTTATTTATAAAAACACACGCCTTAAATACGCTTATCTGAAACAATATAAAGAGCTGTCTCAAACGCGAAACACCTATCGTAATGAGTTGGCTATAGAGCAGATTAACTAACCAAGGTATGGTATGTATAGTTGGTAGTCTGAAGTCAAAATTAAACAGGACTTTTGACCTGAGGCTAAGTACTATCGACTTAAAACTTTGTCCAGAACCTGTTGGTAAAACTGCAGGGTTTGTCTGGCCACCATATCGATATCAAAACATCCTTTTACCTTTTCATTGCCAGCTAAAGCAAGTCGCAGGCGTTTTTCAGGCTCATTGAGCAATGTAACTATTGCCGATGCCAATTGCTCAATATTGTCCGGATCTATCAGCAGCCCGTTAACGCTATCATCAATAAGTTCGGGGCCGGATGTGCGGTTTGAATTGATCACCGCCGTTCCGCATGCCATGGCTTCTAACGGCGCAAGTGCAAAAGCTTCGGCATACGAGGGGAATACCGCCACTGCCGAATTACTTAAACGGGCATAAAGTTCATCCCTCCCCACATGCCCTTTAAACACAACACTGCTTTTTGCATCCTTCTGCAAGCAGGCGATTATTTTATTTACCGGGCCTTTCCCCAATATCAGTAACCGGGCATCAGGGACCTGTTTTATAACTATATTCCAGGCCTCCGCTAACTGAAAAATCCCTTTTTTTTGAACAAGGCTCCCCGTAAATACCACCTGTTTGGTATCGACCGGTGTACTGTTTCCTACTGCTAAGTTTGTATCTATACCATTAAACAACACCGTGATAGGCTTGTTGTACGACAGGTAAGCAGCACTTTTTTCTGCGGTATAGGCGCTTGCACTGCTAACGGCTGCTGCGCGGTTTAAAATATCCTGCTCCATTTTCAAAACATACGGTGCCACAGGTATCCCCGCCTCAGCATTGAAGTAAGTAATGGAACCATTTAATTTAACAACTACAGGAACAGGTGATGTTGGGAACGGCACATATGATTTACAAAACCTGATATAGTCATTATAATCGGGCATTTCAATAATATTGATCTGCTCACCGGCTATGATATGTTCCAGTTTTTTTTGATAAGCCGCAAGGCTTCTTTTTATATCCCGTTGCGTAATACCTGTATCCAGTAATATCCTGTTGAGCATCCGTACCCCGGCAGACCGCTGATTTTCAAACCACTTATCATCAATGCCCCAGCGATACCTCAAAACTTTTACACCTTCATCCTCAAATTCATCCGCGCCTCCGTATCCGCGGCTATACAACCCGGCAACAATTACCTTATGTCCCAGCTTTACCATTTGCCGGGCAATGAGCCGCACATAGGTTCCAATACCGCCATGCGGTCCGGGAGGATATTCATCGCACAGGTATAAAATGTTCATTGCGCTAAAAACTGTTTACTGTTTTGAATATTGCGACTGCTCAATTGTTTTGATATTAAAGCTATTAACAGATAAAAAACTATCCCCAATAAAAGCCTGAACAAGAAATGTATGTTGATTGAAGCTGTTATAAACCAGCCGGCCAAAGCAGCAGGGAGCAGTATCACAAATGGCCGTGAGCTGATATGCATAATATTTTCATTCACCAACCTGTAATAAAGCACCGCCTGTAATATATTGGTAATTAAAAATGCCACAGCCGAACCAATACCATTCAATAGCGGGATCAATATCAGGTTAAGCGCAATATTTGTTGTAGCACAAATTACGGTAACAGATGATACAGCCTTGTACTTTTTAACGCTAAAACTTAACGACCAAAGCAGGTTTATGAAAAACTGCAGGGGTATGCACAACGACAGGATCAAAAATTCGGTAGCATTGGCAGCACCATATTTGCCGCCGGTTATCATCCCCACTACAGGTGTCCAAAGTATATTAAGGACAAGTGGTAAGAGCATAGCCAACAGCAACTCGACTGTATTAAAGGAATTTACCTGCTCCTGCAATTGGTTAGATGGCTTTAAGGCCATCAGCCTTGACAGGCGCGGTAAAATAACGGGAGCTATAACAAGCATGGGCAGGCGCGAAAGCTCATAAGCCCGGTATGCAAAACTATAGTCGGCCAGCACGGTTTTGCTTGCCATAAAACCCAGCAACAGCCAGTCCATCCGCGACAAGCTCATATCAAATATTACCGATACATACTGCGCCGTGGCCTCTTTAAGCAACTTTTTATAAGCGCGAAATTGAAATTTAAAACTAAAATCTGTTTTCGTGATAACATACATGAGCAGGGCCAGCAATTCGGCCCCGGCTGTACCTATCATTACCATAACTACAGAGCGAACTTGTAATTGATGGATAGTAATAAGATAAAACGCACCACAAACCCTTAGGCTGTTACTTATAATGGCGATTATGCCATAAGGCGTAAATTTTTCCTTTGCGTTTAAAAACTGCTTTAACGGAACACCCAGGAAAAGCAGGCCCTGGGCTATAAAAAACCATGGCAGCGCCTGGTAAATATTGTCGTGCAATACTAAACTTAATAATAACAGAACGCCCAGGGTTACAAAAAAAGTAGTGAGCGAATGGAACAAAAATGCAGCCGCCGCCCAATCCGACCGTTGTGAGGCTGCTATACGCCTGATCACTACCTGCTCCAGTCCAAACCCCAGGATGGTGGTAACAAATATCGATAAGGCATTCATCCAGCTAATGGCTCCAAAGCTGTCTTTACTCAGGTAAACAGAAATAATATAAAAAAAGATACTGCCAAGCACCTGCAAGGCAAGTGCCTGCAAACCTGACGAAAAAAACCTGATGAACGCTTTACTCCTGAACAACGACGTATATGTTTATACTCTTATACTATTGTTTTTATCGGCCGGTTGCCTGTAACATTTTAATATCCCGGTTAAATATCTGCATATATCAGCACATTAACGAGGCAACCATTCCATTTTTTGGCACGTAACCTATTTAAACGAAACAATTGCGACAAGGCCGGCAAAACCGGGAAATAAACATCAATAAATACAAGGGAATAATGACAATCAGTTTGCCGGGTTTTGATATTAAGAGGTGGAAAACTTATGCCGATTGGCGGCTGCTGATCTTCCTGCTGCTGTTTATCAACGTGCGGATCCCATTTAAGATAGTTGCGTTGATTTTTGTTTACATAAGCCAGTTTAACTTTCAATTTGGCTTTAAGCTGCGCAATTCAAGGATCCCGTTATTCTATCTGCTGGTTTTCCCTATAGCTATTGCCGCAGCAGTCATCAACCAAAATTTTTCCAACCTGTATTATATACCTGTTTTTGGCTGGGCTTTGATATGCTGGGCGCTGGCCCTGCTGGCGATTCACCAGGTTAAGCTGATGGTTGATAAAACAGATGCCGAAACCATTTACCGTACACTGATCATTTTTTTTATCATAAACGCAGCTTTCTCGGCAGGTAACCTAATGCATATTATGTGGATCACTAAAAGCATTAACCCCTATGCTTTTATGGGAATGCATCAGCGCTATTATATCAATACCGGCGATGATGTAATGGGCATAAGCTTTGACATTTCATCAACCAATGCCGTTATCTGCGCTTTCGGTGTGTTTTACTTCATTTATAAGAATAGCTTGCCCATGATGATCGTGTGCATGAGCACGCTGGTGCTTACCTACAGTAACCTCATCAGCATTTTGGTACTGCTGATCCTCGCTTTCATTTTTGTTTATAAAACCACGCGCAATCAAAAAAGCATGATAGTAGTGGCATTGCTGCTTTATGTGATCTCCCTCGTCAAAATATCGCCGCAAAATGAAAAGTATATTAACGAAGTGACTAAAAGTACGCTGCGGGAAAATCGTATTGAAAAACAGGGCCATGCAGCAGGGCAGGCAACAACTGCCAATCCCGGAGGGCGATTCATAACCAGGGATGAACAAAGAAGAAAATTTGCACAAAACTACCTGGACAGCCTGAGCAGGATAAAGGCTCAACAGGAAAAACCAAGCGCACTTGACAAAAAGATCAAAAGCTTGCCGCTTACTGATGACGGCAGGCTATACATCCCGGGGCCAAACACACACTTTGCCGAATTTTATAACACCGGCGAAATGACTCCTGACAGGCAACAGCTTATCGACTGTATAGCTGCTCACAAGGCCCAGCTACCACTTTGCCGGCTTGAGCCCTTCAATCCTGCATTGCCTGGAAAGATTACCGGTGCAATACAAACCTTTAATTATCTTACCAGCCATCCTTTACAAAGTATAGCGGGCTTAGCTCCCGGAAATTTTTCATCCAAAATAGCTTTCAGGGCGGTTGGTGCCGGTATAAGGGGCAATTATCCCCCAAAATACATCTATATCAACCCGGCATTTATGCACAATCATTTAGACCTGTACCTGAGCTTTTTCAGCAAGGATGCGGGTTTCCGTTCGGTACGCAATAACCCCTACTCCACTTACGATCAAATGCTGAGTGAATACGGTATCCTCGGATTGCTTGCCCTGCTTATATTTTACATTGGCTTTTTTGCCCGGCATTATAAAAAGCTTAGTTATGGTTTGCCCATACTAATCATGGTAACGGGCATTTTTTTTCTTGATTACTGGTTCGAGCAGCTCTCGGTACTGGTAATTTTTGAATTGATGTTACTCCTCAATATAAAAGAAACTACTACCCCCCATTTGAAAACAAAAACTACAGTGCAGGAGGAACTTGCGTATGCATAGCCCTCAAATTACTGTTTTAATGCCTGCTTATAATGCCGGTAAATATATTAGCGAAGCCATTACATCGGTACTTGAACAATCGTTTGCTGATTTTGAATTGCTGATTGTAAATGATGGCTCAACTGATGACACGGCAGATATTATCAACTCATTTAACGATGAGCGTATAGTGGTTTTGAACCAGGAAAACAAAGGTGTAGCTGCGGCCCTCAATAACGGTTTACGCCACGCGCGGGCGCCTTATATAGCCCGTTTCGATGCCGACGATGTATGTTATCCTTACCGCCTGCAGGTGCAGTATGATTTCATCACATCTCATCCCTATTATAGCATTATCGGTTCGGGAGTTGACTATACCGATGTTAACGGCGATCTGATATTTACCTGGCAACCTGACGCCCTGAGCCATAACCAGATAAGGCAGCTCAGTTACAGGATTTGTCCCTTCATTCACTCCAGTGTATTTTATAAGCGTGATACCGTTTTAAATGCCGGTGGCTACAATGAGCTGGCCTACACTTTTGAAGATCATTTTTTGTGGGCAGGTATTCTTAAACACGAAAAAGCTTTTAACCTTAATCAACCGCTCATTAAGGTGAGGCTCAATGCCGAATCCGTTACCATTGATGAAAAATGGCGTACAGGTAAATTCAGGCAGATCAAGTACAATGCCCTGCGCAAGGGGAGCATTACTGAAGCCGAAGGAAGGCAGTTGTCTGAGATCGGCATTAAACAGTTATCTCCACGCATCAAAAAAGGAGCTTATTATGCCCTGCTCGGCAAAAAATACCTGTGGAATAATTATCAGCCGGAAAAGGCAAGGGAAAACCTGCTGAAAACACTTTCTATCAGCCCGCTGCATCTCAAAAATTATTTCTTGCTGCTGATGTCATTTCTGCCCGAGCGTATGCTGATGAGTTTATACCAATTAGGTAAACGCAATTTCCGATTAGCCGAAGCCGAGCTGCCAACCGCTGTTTTAAATCAAAACGAATTGAATTATGGCAGCTAAAAAGATAAAACTGTTTGTTGATGCCCACTCCTTTGACAAAGAATTTCAAGGGGCACAAACTTTCATACGCGAATTATACAACCACCTGCTGGCCCACCGCCCGGACATAGATATTTACATCGGCGCCCACGATACCGATAATATCCGCAGATTGTTCCCCCTGCTGCCGCCGCAAAACATATTGCCTTATAAAAACAGGGGAATCAACATCCTGCGCTTTGTGTTTGATATACCAGCTTACATCAAAAAATACAGGTTTAATTTTGCACATTTTCAATACCTCAGCCCTAAAAAAATGGCGGGCTGCAGGTACATAGTAACCATGCATGATATGCTGTTTAACGATTTCAGGACGGATTTCCCCGTCCTGTTCAGCTTAACGCGCAATTACCTTTTTGGCCGCAGTATTAAAAATGCCGACATCAAAACCACTGTATCCGACTACTCGAAAGAACGGATCTGTGATTATTACCACATTCCCGCTGACGAGGTGCATATTATCCAAAACGGGGTAAATAACTCATTGCTGCAATACCAGTCATCAAAAAAAGAGGCAGAAGATTGGGTAGCAGAAAAATTCGGCATAAGAAATTTCCTCCTGTATACCAGCCGCGTTGAACCCCGCAAAAACCACCTTTTGCTACTGCAAAAATATTTGAAACTGAAGCTGTACGAAAAAGGCATTAGCCTGTTGTTCATTGGTAAAGCATCCATAAAAACGCCCGGCTTAGCCAGGCTCATCATGAGCCTTACGCCTGAGCAAGAGCGGTTTTTCAGGTGGATACCGCAGGCGGAACAAGCCGATCTGGCGGCCTTTTACCGGGCCTGCAGGCTGTTTGTATATCCCTCAAAAGCCGAAGGCTTTGGGATCCCGCCGCTTGAAGCAGCCATTTGTGGGGCGCCGGTACTATGCTCTTCAGAAACAGCCATGAAAAACTTTGGCTTTTTTACGCCATATACTTTTAACCCGGCCAATCATGCCGATTTTGAGCAAAAGCTATTACTTGCCGCACAGCAACCACCCGGAGATGCCTTCACCAGCCAGGTAGCGCGGCATGTTGAACAGCAATACCACTGGCAAAAAAGCAGCACCATATTTTACAACTTGTTACAAGCAAATTTTCATTGTCATGAAACTAAAAATAGCGATCTTAGGCACGAGGGGCATCCCGAACTACTATGGCGGGTTTGAGCATATTTCCGAATATGTATCGGCCGGCTTGGTAAAAAAAGGGCATTCAGTTACCGTTTATAACTCACACAACCACCCTTATGAAGCCGATACCTGGAACGGCGTTAACATTGTACATTGTTACGATCCGGAGTATCTGATAGGCACTGCCGGGCAGTTTGCCTATGATTTTAACTGCCTTATGGATGCCCGTAAACGTAAGTTTGATGTAGTACTGCTTATGGGCTACACCAGCAGCTCGGTTTGGGGGCACCTTTACCCGTCCAACAGCGTTATCATTACCAATATGGATGGACTGGAGTGGAAACGCTCCAAGTACTCAAAGCCTGTACAACAATTTTTGAAGTACGCGGAAAAGCTGGCCGTGAAACACAGCCAGTATTATATTTCCGACTCAAGGGTAATTAGGTCATATCTTAAGGATAAGTACGAGGTTGACAGCCGATATATCCCCTATGGTGCCGATCTGTTTTCAGACCAGGAACGTGAGCAGTTTGATAAAAGCGAGGTGCTTAAAGAAGATTATTTTTTGCTGATGGCCCGCATGGAGCCCGAAAACAACATTGAAACTATTTTAGAAGGCTTTAACAACAGTTCATCAAAAAAAAGCTTTATGGTTTTGGGCGATACCAGTAACCGCTTTGGCAAATTCATAACCCACAGGTTTAAAAACGATGATCGCATCCAGTTTAAGGGCGCCAATTTTGATAATTCGGTTGTGCGCGCACTACAGAACAACAGCTACCTGTATTTCCACGGGCATAGCGTGGGCGGTACTAATCCGTCCCTGCTTGAAGCCATGGCCAGCGAAGCCTTGATTGCCGCCCATAATAACCCTTTCAATAAATCGGTACTCAATTCAGATGCTTTTTATTTTGATAATGCTAACGAGGTACGCCATTTGGTTGAGAATGTGCAGCGCAAGGATCCCGAACGCGAAATGGTAAAAAATAACCTTCATAAGATCCAATACCAGTTTAACTGGGAGGTAGTGATCAACGATTACGAAGATTTTATACTGGAATGCTATAAGCAACAACATGGAAAAGTTACTAAGGCCCGATGATACGCTAAACAACAGGATAAGCTATTACCTGGTGATGCTGTTATTGCTGAGCCTGCCCTTCAACCTGTTTTACAGCCACCTGTTTTTAATAGGCCTGGCCCTGCATACTATCATACAAATTCGCAAAACAACTATAAAGCCGCTATTAACAAGGGCTAACTTTGCTTTGGCCGCTGTTTTTTTTGTAACGCTTTTGAGCATTATTTACACCACCAATAAACCCCAGGCTTTTACAGAGTTAGGCAGGCAGATTACTATTTTGCTTATCCCGTTAATCTTTTGTTTTAACCCGCTCGATTTAAAAAAACACCGGCATAAGTTTTTACTTGTATTTTCATTAGGCTGTACCATCACTATCACTTATCTTTTTTTACAGGCTCTTTTTACGATAAAATATTATCATCTGCCTTTAAAAGCATTGGCTTCTTCTGCGTTCACAAACCACAATTTTTCGGAACCACTGGAAATCCATGCTACATTTTTTTCCATGCAGATAGCCATAGCGCTGGTTTATCTCCTGTATGTTTTAGTAAGGGAACCGGTAAAGACCCGTAAATTTTTCTGGCTTACTTGCTGTGGCATTTTAGCAATGGGCATTCTGCAGCTTAGTTCAAAATCGATATTTATAGCTTTGCTGCTTATTATAAATATCGCGCTGCCTTTGTTTATACTAAAAGGGCAAAACCGCTTCAGGTTTATGGCCATTAGCGCAGCATTATTTATAGTGGTGATGGCAGGCATTTATACCAGGGATACTTTTAAAGAACGTTATGTAACCGAGCTAAAAAAAGACCTGAGCCAATCAACCGACGCCGAACTCACCGATCCGCGATTAGCGCGCTGGAGCGTGGCCATTAGCGTGGGAGCACAATCGCCTGTTATAGGTCATGGCGCAGGCACTGAAATTGGTTTGCTCAAAGACCCATTTTTTGACCATCAATTTTACCGGTCGTACCTGGCCGGGTTAAATGCACATAACCAGTTTATCAGCTTTTTTATTAAATCGGGGATCGTTGGGTTGATGGTTTACCTGTGTGTGCTGGCATTTGGCATCAGGGCAGCTGTTGCAAAACGCGACCTATTGCTCATGGCTTTTATGGTTATTATAACCGCCGTTTCCTTTTCCGAAAACTACTTAGATGTGGATAAAGGCATCTTTTTTTACAGTGTATTTTTCTCATTACTAATATTTTCTGCAAGCTCAGAAACAACAGGGACCCACGCTAAAAATATTGTGTAATTAGTTTATTCAAAGGCAACCAAAGCTGCAAGGGGTACGTCATCATTATATATACAAAGACGTGAAAAGTACAGTCATCTTAGTTGAAAAAAACAATAAACGATTGTTAAATACCAGGAATAATATTTTAGCTACCCTTGCCTATTTTGACATGTGGGACTACCCGTTAACCTACGGCGAGATATTCCTGTTTTTGGAAAACAAGTATGGCCGGCATGATTTCACTGAAGCGCTTGATCAACTTATCGTCAATAAACTGGTATTTCATTTCGACAGGTTTTATTCGCTCAAAAACGATTATATGATAGCGGTGAGGCGTAATAAAGGAAACAAAAAAGCAGCCGGGCTAATCAATAAAGCTAAAGAAATAGGCGCCTTCCTGATCCGGTTTCCTTTCGTTCGCGGTATTGGCATTTCAGGTTCCTTGTCTAAGAACTTCGCCGATGACAATTCGGACATTGATTTTTTTATCATTACCGAACGCAACAGGCTTTGGCTTGCACGTACGTTTATGCATATGTTCAAAAAACTTACCTTTTTGGTTGGTAAGCAGCACAACTACTGCATGAACTACTATATTGATGAGGCCCAACTGCAGATAGTTGAAAAGAACATTTATACAGCAATTGAAGTAGCAACTATTATCCCATTAGAGGGTGACCTTACCTTTGAAAGCTTTTATAAATCTAATGCCTGGACCTCCGGTTTCCTGCCTAACAAATGTATGCGCCTCGCTACTGCTAAACCATTAAAAAAGCGGTGGTATAAAACATTTGCAGAAAGCCTGTTCAATAATCCATTCGGCGATTGGCTGGATAATGTATTGATGAAAATCACCTCCGGGCGATGGAACAAGAAAACTGAAATGAAGAAATTGAATATGCGGGGTACGGTAATGAGCATGGCCGCAAGCAAACATTTTGCCAAGCCCTCTCCCGAAAACTTTCAAATTAAACTGATAGAAAAATACCGGATTAAAGTTTCCATGCTGTTACAGCAATTTGAAGAACGGATGGCGCAATAAAACTCCTCCTTATCGTCATACCGAAATTATTTCGGCCCTAAAATGCTAAGTCTAAAACTTGCGTGAGATACTTGTTTATAGTTTCCGCAAAAGTTCGGGCAACTTTTTCAATTACATTTTCCTCAGCGAAATAATATAATAATCCCCCAGGTACTTAAACGGCCAGGTGGCCTTCAGCCTATTCTCCCAACGGGCAAGTATTTTATAGGCGCGCGGATGTTTTTCGGCAAAGCCTTCAATATATGATGGCGGTACGATGGTACACAAGCCCTCAATATCCAATACCTCAAAATCGGTTTTTAAACATTTTTTAATGTAGGATGGGTTGTAATAGAAGCAATCAAAATAAACTCCTTCAACATGCGCCTTGCGGCCATTACTGCTAAAAAACCGGCGAAAAGCAGTTTTAAATTTCCCTTTAAATACCAGCAAAGTTTCCCAAAGGCAGAATTTGGGCAGCACCACCAGGGTCACTGTGCCGCCGGGGTTTAGCAACCCGGCAAATGAGCTCAATACTTTTTCCAGTTCGCCGGTACAATTGAGGCCTGCAAAGTTGGAAAAGATCAGATCATAAGGACCTTTGCTGTTTAGCTGTTCAAGCTGCGTATATGAACAAAGCTCATTGCTTACCGCATGCTGCATATCATACTTCACCACCTTTTCGCGGAGTTGCTGCTGCATCCCTTTTGAAATATCGGTAGCATGTACCTTAAATCCTTTTTGTGCAAAAAACAGTGCATCTTCACCGGTACCACTATTCAGTTCAAGGATGTTGCTTCCGGGCTTCAGGTATTGCAGGATATGATCACGCACGCGTTTGCGCTTGTAAGCAATTATCGTGTCGCCTGAGTACAGCTCATCAAAAACTACCGACTGGTTGCTAAATGCAGCCTCGGCAAATTGTTCGTTTATACGTGATGCGGTGCCGGTCATATCGCCTTTTCAAATTTTTCCAGCTTCAGCTTTTCAAGATAGGTAAGCGGCGCATAATAAAACACCGATAATGCTTTCCTGATATTTTTTACCGAGCTCCCAAACGGATCTTTCAGCAGTTTTTGGAAGCTATTTTTTGCCAGGTGCTTGTGATAGTTACGGTGTACGTATTTATGTAATTGCTTATAGTAAAAAGGCGGATAGGTGTTTTTAAACATCAGCGCCATCTCGTCGGAGTCTGTCCAGTTGGTTTTCTTTTTCAACTCGGTTTTAACGCGCTCATAAAAACCGGTACCCGGCAGCGGATACGATACCGAAATACCAATTTCAAATGGCAGCAACCGGTTAATCATATCTATGGTAAGCGTAATATCATCCCGCGTTTCTTCGGGATAACCGAACTGGATAAAGAACGATGGCTTAATACCATGCGCTTTCATGAGGTGCGTAGCCGTATGGATCTGATCGATAGTGATCCCCTTATCCATGGCGTCCAGTACCTTCTGCGATCCGCTTTCGGCTCCTATCCACACGTTTCCACAACCGGCGGCCGCCAGGGCTGCTACAGCTTCTTCCTCTGCCAATAAATCGGCCCGCGACTGGATCTTGAAACGGATCTTAATTCCCTCCTGTGCCAGTAGTTTGGCAAATTCCTGTACCCAACCGGGTTTCAATCCAAAAATATCATCGCAAAACCAGATATGATCCATCTGGTACCGCTCCTTAAGCATTTTAAGCTCATTAACAATATACTGCGGGCTGTGAGAATTATACCGGTTACCATAAATAGGCTTGGCGCACCAGTTACACTTGAACGGACAACCGCGGGTGGTTACCACATTAATTGAAAAATAGCCTGCATTCTTCATCCACATATCTCGGTAGGTATCCATATTCACCAAATCCCAGGCGGGCATGGGCAAACTATCCAGTTCCTTCATTACCGCGCGGCCGGGTGTTTTAATAATCTCGCTGCCGCTCGTGTAAGCTAATCCTTTTATCTCAAAATGATCAGTATTGCCACTTCGGATATGTTCAATTAGTTCTATCAGCGTTTGTTCGGCTTCACCCAATATCACAAAATCAGCTCCTTCGGCAAGATATGCTGCATACCGGTCGGTTGAGTCTGAGCTGGAAACGATAACTGTACAGTCACGTTCCTTTGCCAGCTTGCACATTTTAAATGCAGCCTCGCGCATATTGGTGAGGCACATTTTGGTCAGGTAGTTGAACCCATCATCATAAACCACAAAAAAATCCGGTTTATTCAACTCAATAGCGGCTATCACCTCGTCAGGATTGCTCACAAACATGGTATCAAACAGACTTACCCGGTAATCCTGCTCCCGCATCAGCGCAGCAGCGTATATAGTACCCAGTGGCGCATAAGGTTGCCCTATGCCCCATTGCTTTGGGTCGAACCGTAAAAAGTAAGAATGTGTAAACAGTATATTGTTCATCGTGTTTTAGCCTGTTTCTAAATCTAGGGAAATTTCCTATATCCTCCCAGGGGAAGAAATCGCACATTTCCGCGCTTCATTGCTTTTTTATTATCAATCCAACCTCGCCAGCGGCGATAAATTAAGCGAGCACACACATTTAACACAGGTAGGGTCATTAGCCATATCCAGTGTTTTGCGAAAATTGATCGCCTCTTTGCTGTTCAAAATATCATTTAATGAATTATCCCTGATGTTACCTATCGCCTCATGAAAAAAGCAAGGCCTTACCACGCCATCAGCCTCAATCACTGCCGACACCCATGGTGCATTACACTTTTTAAACGGGAATGCATTATGGCCATAAAAAGCAGCATAATAACCATAAATATCCCGGATCTTAGCCGGAGATTCGGCAATGAACCTGTTGGCAAAATCGCTTTTATTAGCCAACACCTGGTTTGTCATTTCCTGAAATTCGGCAAGTTCATTTTCAGTCGGTAGTATCTCATGTTGCCGAGGCTCGGCCCATGCTGTTTGGCGGTTAAAGGCATGGCTGCTCACATCGGCAGGTAAAAAGCTCACCCGGTCAATGCCCATTTGCTTTGCAGCCTCAATAATGGCCGGCCAATTCCTGAAGTTTAAACGGTGAATTACGGTACGGGCTGTAATGCGATATTGGGGTTCGAGAGATTTGATGTACTCCACTCCCTCCTTCAATTTATTGAATGCGCCAGGTACATTCCGGATAGCGTCATGTAAAAGTTCATCGCCATCTAAAGAAACAATGAGGTCGTCAACCCATTTTAAAATATTGAATGCGTTTTTCCTGATAGACAGCCCTGTCGACAGCAGCGTAACCTTGATCTTTTCAGCACGCAAAATCTCGCATAGCCTGAAAAAATTGATATTCAGCAACGCTTCCCCGCCCGACATCAATACCTGCTTTGTACCGAATTTTCGTAAAGCACTTAACAGATCGGTCACGTCGGCTTCGGTAAGCTGCTTCAGGTTTTTATTATCCTTCCAGATATCACACATTACGCAACGGCAGTTGCAGGCACTGTGCGGCATCAAAATCACGATGGGTAGCGCAGCGATGCGGTGCGTTTGCAGTGTGCGGAAACGCTGAAATGTATGATATAACGATTGGCCTGTCATCTGCATAAATTAAAATCCCTGTATTTCGGGCTGCCTGTAACGCCAAACCTTTTGTAGCAACTTTATTTCATAAGGATAATGGTACATGCTCGCCTTATAACGCATGGTAGCTACCAGTTTAATGGCCATACGTTTTATCATATTGAGCCTGATATCCGTTACCGTTGGATACACCCCGTTCAGCACCGTTTCAAAATTCCTGATCTTATCGATCATCTCCGGCGTGAGCCATGGTGTTAACGGATTTTTACGAAGATCAAAGGCTTCCCATGCCGGGCTGATCCAGTCCTCCAGCGTTTCGGGGAAACGGAAGCCGCTTTTCATTACCTGCTTAAACAGTTCCGACCCTTCGGTAGGCACAGGACTGTAGGTATAAATTACGATCTCGGTTTTAGGGTTAACAGCCTTTACCTTTTTTATAAAGTCTATTTCAAAATCAATTTGCGACTGAACCTGTTCCTGGGTTGGCGCCGGAATGCCTAATACAAAGGAATATTCGGGTATGATGTCAAACTTTTTAAGGCGCTCGGCAAACTCAATGATCTGGTCGCCTGTTTGCGTGCCGCCCTTATCCATCTGTTCTAAAATGGCATTGTTACCACTTTCGGCTCCGAAAAAGATGATCTTACATCCTGATTCGCGGATTGCAGCAAGGGATGAATCTTTAAATTTCGACATGGTATCGATGCGGGCCATACCCCACCAGGTCATGTTTTCGGGCTTTATTAAACGGGCAAACTCAACCGCACGCTTTTCTGATACAAAAAAATTGTTATCATGAAACTCAATGGCATCTGCACCCCATTTATCTTTAATATATTTTACATCCTTATAAACGTTTTGGGCCGATTTTGCCTTCCATCTTGCCTCATATATTGGCACTACAGCACAAAAGGAGCAGGTGAAGGGGCAACCGATGCTTGAGTGATAAGCCATCGTTTTTTCGCCCAGGTAAGTTTTACCCAAAAACTTGGTAATGGGATAAAAAGTATTCAGCTTATCATATGGCAAAGGCGGCAAACTATCCTGGTCTAAAAGATCTTCCTTAGCGGTCTTGATGATCTTGCCATCGGTTGCTTTATAGATGAGGTTGCGGATAAACTCATAAGGTTCATTTTTCTCAAGGGCATCAATCAAGGCGGGGAAAGCATGATCACCAGGCCCGTTGATAATAAAATCGACATAACCGGAATATAAAACCGCGTTAGGCTGATTTGATGGAAAATACCCGCCCCAGATCATTTTGGTATTGGGATATCTTTGCTTTATAGTTTTTGCCGCAGTAATAGCCTGCTTTAACTGCGGACCGGGCATAACTGTAAACCCAAAGTATTTAAACTCGCCGGTACTTAAATAGCTATCTATCTTAACCATCGGGTCATGCTCACAATTGCCGTCAACAATTACCCAGTCATATTTTCCATCAACCGAGGCCGCTATATTTAGTATCGAATTAGGTATGCGATACTTGTTATTTGCACTGCGCGGGTTAAATAATAATATCTTGTTCATCTGTTAGTATCAATACTTTGCTTTCAATCCCCCCGGCAATGGGTTTATCTTTTAGTTTAAGCAACCTGTAAAGCACCCCTGCCATTACAAAGTCTGCACACAAAATAAAACCCACTGCCATACCCAATCACAAATGAGGGGGATTGCCCATTCAACAATTAATCTGAGCTTCTACACTATCACTTTCACACTAATAAATACGCCCTGGCTTTCACACAGGTTGCCTGCCTTTATAAATAAAATAGCTGGCAACCATTATTATTTAACGGCCGTATTTGCTGATATAAGATGTTACTAATATCCCGCAATTGTGATCCAAACTGTAAAAAATTATATTAAGCAGCGCTTTTTCCCGCCCAATATCATAGAGAAAAACTCGGTGGATGCCTACGATATCTGGGCCGAGCATTATGATGCGCAGCCAGGTAACCTTATGCTCGATTTGGATGAAGTTTTGTTTCCCCGCCTGGTAACGGATACAGTTATCGCCGGTAAAAACGTGGGCGATATTGGCTGCGGTACCGGCAGGCATTGGGAAAAGGTGTTTGCGCTAAATCCGGGGCGGTTAACAGGTTTTGACACATCTGCCGGGATGCTGGCCCGTTTACAGCAAAAGTTTCCATCGGCAAATATTTACCGAATTACCGACGACCTGTTCGGTGGCATGCCATCGGGGAGTTTTGACACCATAGTTTCAACCCTTACCGTTGCGCACATCAAAAATATTGAGGTTGCCCTGCAGGCCTGGATGCGGATCCTGAAACCGACCGGCGACATCATTATTACCGATTTCCATCCGCAGACACTGGCAAACGGCGGCAAGCGGACATTTAAACATGGCAGCAGTTTTATAGCGGTCGAAAACTATGTGCACCCCGTAAATACCATTAAAGATCTGTTGCTGAACAACGGTTTTAAGCTAATTGCAGAAGAAGAAATTAAAATAGATGAAACAATGAAGCATTATTATGCCAATAAAAACGCGCTTCATGTTTATGATAAGTATAAAGGCTTCCCCATTATTTACGGGCTGCACTTGAGGAGAACTGATGGTACTGAATAACGTCATGATACCGGGAAACGATGCCGTGGTGAGCATAAGTATAAGCGAGGGTAAAATAAAACAGGTTTCCCCCTCACATACTGATGACCACGAACAGCTGACCTTTGTGAATGCCATTGCTTTTCCGGGCCTGATCAACTCGCATGACCATCTTGATTTCAATCTTTTTCCGCAGTTTGGCAATAAAACCTATGAAAGTTATACCGAATGGGGAAAACACATTCACCGCGTTTACGCCGGTGAGATTGCATCTGTGCTAAAAATCCCTATTGCCCTGCGCGAACGCTGGGGTGTTTATAAAAACCTGCTTTGCGGCGTTACCACAGTAGTAAACCACGGTGAAAAAGCTACCATAAATGATCCTCTCATCACTATATTTGATAATTGCCAGAGTATCCACTCTGTCCGGTTTGAAAAAAACTGGAAAAAACGGCTCAATAACCCGCTTAAAATAAATAAGCCGGCTGTGATCCATACAGGTGAGGGCACAAACGATATCGCCCATACCGAAATAGATGAACTAATTAAATGGAACATCCTTAAGCGTAAACTCATCGGGATCCATGGAGTAGCTATGGATCCTCAACAAGCCAAACATTTCGAAGCCTTGGTTTGGTGCCCCGAATCAAACTATTTTCTGCTTAATAAAACAGCGGCCATTGATGAGCTGAAAACCCAAACAACGATTTTATTTGGCACAGATAGCGCGCTTACCGGGCATTGGGACATCTGGCATCACATTCGCCTTGCGCGTAAAACCCAAATGCTTAATGATGATGAATTGTACAGCTCTCTTACTTCATCCCCTGCCCAAACCTGGAAACTAAATAGTGGCAGCATTACCAGCGGATTTGACGCCGATATTGTAATAGCCAAAGCAAAAGGCAAAGTTGGTTTGCAGGCTTTTTATAATATAACACCCAATGATATTTTACTGGTGATGCATAAGGGCGTGATTTTGCTGTTTGACGAATCGCTTTATCACCAGCTTACGGGTATAATTACCCAAAATTACAGTAAGGTCTTTACCGGCAACCATTTCAAATACGTGATGGGCGATATCCCTGGTTTAATAGCCGAAATAAAACGATACAAGCCGGATGCCGGTTTTCCTATACGTTACCCAGCCCTGCCTGCCGCATGAATATCATCAAAAAAATATGGTCAAAATCGAAACGCAAAGCGATTTATTTAAGCGATAGTGCATGCCACGTTTTGGGCCTAGATAAAGACCTTGATACCGCTAAATAAAAATAGCATTTGCTTTTGCCACCATTGATACTTTTTAAATGAGATACGTTTTAGCCAGTTATGTGTACACCAAAGAGTTTAACCAGCCACAGGCCTGGTTAAAGCGCATTAACATGTATACCGGCATATTAGATGCCCTGGCCAAAAGCAACGAGGTGATCAGCATTGAACAAATCAGTTACGAAGGTGAACTGACACAAAACGGCGTTAACTACCATTTCAGAAGATACCCAAAAGCGGCGCTCAAATATTTTCCATGGGCTTTGCATTTGTATATTAAAAGCCTGAAACCCGACGTGGTAATAGTACATGGTTTGCTTTTCCCCTTGCAGGTTATCCAGCTACGGCTTATGCTTGGCCGCAAAGTAAAGGTCATTGTACAAAATCATGCCGAAAAACCTTTCACAGGTTTAAAAAAACTACTTCAGCGGGCAGCCGACCGGTTGGTTAACGCCAACTTGTTTGCATCGCATGATATGGGGATGGAATGGATTGCCGCCGGCAACCTCAAATCGCCCGGTAAAATACATGAGGTAATGGAAGTTTCCTCTGTTTTTTATCCTATAAGCCGCCTGGAAGCCAACTCTCAAACGGGCGCACAAGGCAACCCGGTGTTTTTATGGGTAGGCCGTTTAAACGAAAATAAAGATCCGTTAAACGTGGTGAGAGCCTTTTTGAAATTCGCCGAAAGTTCGCCCGGGGCAAAGCTCTTTATGATCTACCATACCGAAGAGTTACTGCCGAAGATCAACGATTTATTAAACTCATCACCAAATATAGAAGCCGTTGAATTAATTGGCGAAGTACCACACGCCGATTTATTGTACTGGTACAACAGTGCCGATTTCATTCTCTCCGGCTCACATTATGAAGGCAGCGGCACCGCTATTTGCGAAGCCATGTCATGCGGATGCGTACCGCTGGTTACAGATATCCTTTCGTTCAGAATGATCACTAACAACGGGGAATGTGGCGTGTTGTATGAACCGGGAAATGAAGCTGCATTGCTTGATGCGCTCCTGCAAACTACACAGATGAATGTTGCAGAAAAGCGGAGATTATGCATTGAATATTATAAGCAAAACTTATCGTTTGAGGCTATTGCCGAGAGGGTTGAGAGCATAGTGCAAAGCCTTTGAATGCTTGCTCTTGCAATCACCCGCTGCGGATAAAACCTACTGCTCAAACACTCCCATCATCTTCCTTACATTATCCCTGATCTCATAAACCAATACATTTTTCTTCCCCGAATCCGGTTTATCCAAAACCCAACGGATAGTTTGCCCGGCTTCTTCCATATTATTTACAATAAACCAGTTGGTAATATCATTATCCATCGGCTTAACAAAACTTACCACTTCGGCTCCCGCATACAGCGCTTCAAGGCAAACGGCGCCGAAGCCTTCATATTCCGAAGGGTGAAATAACACCCTTGAGCGCTGCATCATTTTAAGCACTTCCTGATGCGGTAGTTCGCCTGCAAGGGTTATGTTACTTTCAAGTTGCTTTGATTTAATCTGTTTTATTAATTTTTCCTTTTCAGGGCCGTCGCCGCATATTACCGTTTTTATATCCGGGTAATACTGCTTCAGCATGGCAACAGTTTCTACAAACAGGTGAAACCGTTTCAAGGAAATAAGTGACCCTGCCCCTAAAATATCAATGTCTTTTCCGGCAGATAAATCACCAAATAATGAAATATCTATTCCCACAGGGATAACATTCAGTGGTTTTACATGGTAGTTTTTGATGAACTCCCGCACAATAAAATCCGACAGCGCTATCAGCTCCTCTCCTTTTGGCTTTATCCACTTAGCATATTTGTTCCCGGCTTTAGCATCCTGCCCCAGCATCCAGCAACGGTGCTTAATATTTTTTATCCAGGCAAAATAATGACCAACCAAAGCACATTCGCCAAGCCAAAAGCTTAATAAGCCCATTATTTGATATTCTTTGTTTAAAAGCCCTAAAGCTCGCCATACTTTTAGCCAGGTATTCAGCCTGAATAATTTACCACGGCTTCTTCCTCCAAAACTGATCACCCGTACATCATGCCAATCATATTCGACAGCGAAAAAGGGATATTGAAAACTTAGCACAAGGATATGCAGTTCCGGATTTTCGGCCTTCAACGCCCGTACAAAAACCTGTTGAGGCGGTAAACAGGTAGTATCGGCTTCGCTTTCGGGGAAACCAGGGCTCAGGATAAGCAATGCTTTTTTACGATTATCCATTGGGCGAGATCACTTTATTACAAATAACCAGGCTGGCCTTGTTATGGGTAATCAGGATGATCATTTTTCCCTGTCGGGCCAGTTGTTGCAATTTGGTTAACAATTCATTTTCCGCATCCGCATCCATTTCGCTGAACGGCTCATCTAAAATTAACAGATCATGATTATGATAAAGCGCCCGGGCCAGCATGATCCTTTGGCGCTGACCGCCGCTGATGTTTTTACCGTTTTCGGTAATAACCTTAGCTGTGCCTTCTGGGTACTCCGCAACCAGCTTATCTAAGCCGCAAAACTCCAGTACACTGGTCAGCTTTTGCTCATCGGCAGTTTTATCGTCAAGTATGATGTTCTTTAGGATAGTATCATATATAAAAAACGGTTGTTGTTTAACCAGTGAGATGTTTTTACGGTAAAGCCGGCGTATTGGCGCAGCGACAATTTTATTGTTGATATAAATGCACCCTTCGGCAGGCTCCAAAAAACCGGTTAACAGGTTAATGATAGTAGTTTTCCCCCTTCCTGAGTTCCCCGAAATGCCCATAATATCACCGGGAGCTATCTCAAAGTAAAGCTCATCCAAAATAGTTTTGTCCGGATAACTGAAACTTACTTTTTCAAATTTCAATGACCAAATCTGTTCGTCAACAACTTCCTTAACCAGTGGTTTATTATCTTCTTCAATGATCAAATCGGCCAGGATAAATTCATAGGTCTTCATTTGCCCGCTGCTGTTCAGGATTCTTACAATACCGGGGATGATCTTATATGCTGCCGCCACAAAAATACCGATGGTCAGGATACTAACCACCGGAGTATCGCCCGTTAATTTATTTACAGCGATGAGAATAAAAAAACCCAGAACGGCAAATACTTCCATCAACCGTGAAGGCAGGTTTTGCCAGGTTTGCTGTGAAGCTATATTTTGATTAAGCTGCTGTTGGTAGCTAAAAAACCGACGACTAAAGAAATCATTTTTTTGATAAATATTACTCTCCACGTAACCTGATAAGGATTCGTTTAAATGCTGAAGCGTTTTTTCGCTCACAGTTTTGATCTGCCCCCTGATAAATTTTAGCCTGGTTTTAATGAACCAACCCAAAGCCGCGACAGGCGGCAGCAGCAACACAAACAACAAAACAAACAAGGCAGGGTGATAGAACATAATAGCCCCAATAGTAAAAAGGATCAATACAGTTTGAGATATTATTTGCTGAAAATTGGTGAGGATGTAATGACTAAATTCAATCGGCTCCTGGCTGATTCGCCGGGTGTGGATAGATGAATCAACGTGAATAAACTGGTCAAAATCTGCATCAAGGTAATTCCTGATATTACGTTCGGACAGCCTTGAAGCCACCTTGTAAAAAAAATGTTGTTGCGCATTTTGCGCAAAGAAACCAATACAGTTTTTTATCGCAAAAAGCACCAGAAAAATACCGATAAGCCACAATGATTTATTATTGGCAAAGCCGGCCGGTAAAAAACTATAATTATTCCCCGGCTCTCGCTGTGTATAAAAATTAACTATCAATAACAGCAAGCCTAAAAAAGCAACATCCAGCATGGCGATAACAATATCGACAATAATTAACCTGATAAGTGTCCGTTTTTCAGATTGATTAAGGATGAGCAGAATACTTTTTAAAATTTGCTTCAAAACAATAATAACAACAAACCAGATCCATTACTGGCTTTGCTATCAGTTACGTTATCTACGGTTTGATGGTTGCTTTGTAAAATACAGATAATGAATTGGTGGTATCTATTTGATTATAGATAGATTAACACTTCGGCAAATGGAAAACCAGCCTCTGTTATATTGCTTATTAAATATCTTTAATCAGGCGCAATTTAATATTCTCCATAAAATTGTTAAATTTCGGCTTCGGATTTATTAAAAATACATAAAACCAGCTTCATGAGTTTAGAACCTTTCCTTGCCGTATTCGTGATTACCCAATACAGAAGGCACCTGAAGAATGACGGGCTGCTAACCAAATGGAACAAATACCTTAACATAGGCTATTATATTGCTATAGCAATCTTCATATTCGGTGTAAGTTTTGATCATGGAGAAAGGCTGACCACGATAATATCACATCTGTTCTTTTTAGGGGTTGTCATATCCCCCTATTATATCGAAGACCTGAAATCGGGTAAACAACTTGCCTTCGCACTGATTCCTTATGCAATTGCCGGTTTAATACAAGATGTATTAGAAAAATGGTTCCCTAATTTTTACGAGAACCACGATAACCTGATACAAAGCCTGGTAATGTTTTCGCTTATCTGGGCATTTTCGCTTTGGCTTATCAGTCGAAAACAAACCAAAGCACTTGAAAACGAACGCAAACAACGCTTTGCCGAACAGGAGCAAAACCGTATGATGGCCGCCATGAAGGTAAACCTTGAAAGCGAAGTTCGTGAGCGCACAGCCGAGCTTACTCGCCAAACAGAAGAATTACAGCAAGCCCTGTCCGAACTTAAAAGCACTCAGGCACAGCTAATCCAATCGGAAAAAATGGCCTCACTGGGTGAACTCACCGCCGGTATTGCGCATGAAATTCAGAACCCGCTGAACTTTGTGAACAACTTTAGCGAAGTAAGCATTGAACTGCTTGAGGAACTAAAGGACGAAGTACTTGATAAACTGCCTGACGATGTGAAGGAAGATGCGGGCGATATCATTAACGACATTACCCAAAACCTGAGCAAAATAAACCAGCACGGCAAACGTGCTGATGCCATTGTTAAAGGCATGCTGCAGCATTCGCGTGCTACAACCGGTAAAAAGGAGCCCACAGATATCAATGCGCTTGCAGATGAATACCTCCGGCTGAGCTATCACGGTCTGCGTGCCAAGGATAAATCATTTAATGCAGGCATGAAAACCAGTTTTGATCCTGATCTGGGTAAAATAGAAGCTATTCCGCAGGATTTGGGCCGCGTACTGCTTAACCTGTTTAACAATTCGTTTTACTCGGTAACCGAAAAGAAACGGATTTTGGGAGAAGGGTACGAACCAACCGTAACAGTTAATACCAAAAAGGTAAAATCGCCATCGGGTGTTAATATGGTGCAAATTACGGTGGAAGATAATGGCACTGGAATTCCGCAAAAAGTGCTGGATAAAATTTACCAGCCGTTTTTTACCACCAAACCTACCGGGCAGGGCACCGGGCTTGGCCTTTCCATGAGCTATGATATTATCACCAAAGGGCACGGTGGCGAACTAAAGGTTGAAACCGCCGAAGGCGAATTTGCACGGTTTGTAATTTGCATACCTGTTGGTAATGTTGCCCAAAGTTAAACACGGGTAATTTTTGCGTTTAATCAAAATAACACCACACAAAAATATAACTTTGAAGTACTATGAAAATACTTGTTGTTGATG
The DNA here is from genome assembly GCF_059491465.1 of Mucilaginibacter sp. Mucisp73. NCBI lineage: Bacteria > Pseudomonadati > Bacteroidota > Sphingobacteriia > Sphingobacteriales > Sphingobacteriaceae > Mucilaginibacter > Mucilaginibacter sp. Mucisp73. Next base: position 3,409,075 of record NZ_CP168507.1, read on the forward strand.
ACGAGGCGGATGTTCAACCCTTGTTTTTACAACGTTTCAGAAAAGAGATTAAAAGCGGCGAAGTAGAGTTCAACTTTGCACTGTCGGGAGAAGAGGCTCTTCATTTTTTAGAAGATCATCATTCGCAGGTGATCCTGATCTTATCTGACATTAATATGCCGGGCATGAGTGGTTTGGAGCTATTACGTAACATAAGGCACAACTATGAAAAACCACCACCGGTGGTAATGATGATCACCGCTTATGGCGATGACGAAAACTACAAACAATCAATGGAGCTTGGTGCCGACGACTTTTTAACCAAGCCGCTTGATTTTAGCAACTTAAAAGACAAACTTAAACACTTAGAACAATAATGGCCAAGATACTGGTAGTAGATGACGAGCAGGACCTGGAATTACTGATCAGGCAAAAATTCAGGAAAAAGATACGGGAAGGCGTGTATGAATTTGTATTTGCCCAAAATGGTTTTGAAGCGTTAACTCAACTGGCCTCCCACCCCGATATTGATGTAGTTTTAAGCGACATCAATATGCCTGAAATGGATGGACTAACCCTGCTTACCAAACTGCCCGATGCTAATCCTATATTAAAAGCAGTGATGGTTTCTGCGTATAGTGATATGGATAATATCCGCACGGCCATGAACCGCGGCGCATTTGATTTTGTTTGTAAGCCGGTAAACTTCGAAGATCTCGATATTACCATTGAGAAAACGCTGCAACATGTAATCGAACTCAAAAAAACCATGCAGGCCATTAAGGAAAACAACATCCTGCGCATGTATGTGGATGAGAACGTACTCAACTTCATGACCCATAAGGAGTTTGAGAACAGCCTTTTAAGCAATGAAACCATAGAGGCAACAGTGCTCTTTATCGACATTTGCGGCTTTACGGCCATCACCGAACATGTTGCAGCCAACACTGTTGTAGGCATGATCAATAAGTACTTTGATGTAATGGTACAGGAAATCATTGCTCAAAATGGCCACATAGATAAGTTTATGGGTGATGCCGTTATGGCCGTTTTCCGCGGCGAATATCACCTGGACCGGGCTATTGATGCAGCCCTTGCTGTTCGTGATAAAATGCACGGGGCTGATGAAATCCAGGCGGGTGACAAAACTTTTAAGCCTTCCGTTTCAATTGGCATTAATTCGGGCGAGATGATCTCGGGTAATATCGGTTCGGCTACCTTAAAACGATTGGATTATACTGTAATAGGCGATGCTGTTAACCTGGCCCAGCGCCTGCAAACAGTAGCACAAGCCAACCAGATCATTGTAAGCGCCAATGTTTATGAGCAGGCAAAAGGCTCTTTCGCCCTTACTAAAATTGGCGAAGTAAGTTTGAAGAATAAATTAAAGCCTGTTGAGATTTACGAGGTGATTGATTAAACTTTGAAATATGCCATTTTCAAACTTGCGCTCGTTTTTAACGAGCGCTTAAAGTAGTTCGGCGATTGTATCGCCCGTGCGTTATAAACGCAAACCCATGTTAAGCACTCATCACAGATGAGCGCAAGAAAGAGATGAACGCAAGAAAGAAAAGAGAATTTAAGACTTAGAACTTAAGACTTCTCACTAATGATCCCTCACCTTTTTCTTCAACACCCCGCCCGCGGCTTCTTTGATACTGTTTGTAAAAACAAAGGCCTTAGGGTCAATACTATGAACCAGGTTTTTTAATCTGCGAACTTCCAAACGGGTTACCACAGTGAAGATGATATCAACCGGTTGATGAACGTCAAAACTCTCCTTCATAAAGCCACGCTCACCTTTGTAAATGGTGATCCCGCGACCGAGTTCCATCACAAGTCGTTCTTTAATTATTTCGCTTTGACCAGAGATGATATTTACCGCCGTATATTCTTCCAAACCATCAATAACAAAAGTAATGGTGCGCGATGCCGTATAATAGGTTAAAATGGAGTACAACGCCGTAGGCAAACCCAACTCAACTGCGGCTATCAGGAAGATGATAATATTAATACCTAAAATAATCTCACTGATGGTAAAACTGCTGCGTTTTAATGTGTATAAAGCTAATATCTCGATACCATCCAATGCGCAGCCTCCTCTTATCGATAACCCCACACCCAGGCCCATAAACACGCCACCAAAAATAGACACCAATAGCTTGTCCTGGGTTATTACTGGGTATTCTATAAATTGTAAACATAAGCCAAGTCCAATTACACAGGCAAGCGTTTTTAGCGCAAATGACTTATTAACCTGGAACATCCCCATTATAATAAAAGGGATGTTGGCTATAATTATTACATAGGCTATGTTGAAATGATAAAGCTCATGAATTAGCAATGAGATACCGGTTACCCCGCCATCAAAAAAGCTGTTAGGTACTAAAAAACCTTTTAGGGCGAACCCACAGAATAAAATGCCGATAATTACTGTGACTACGTCTTTTAAAATTTCTTCAATTTTTAAACCCGGTTGTGTCATTAATAGCAGTATTTAAATTTTTTTTGTGATAATTTTCAAATGCTCGTTTTTACCTTCAGCCCTGAGCCTGAGCGCCGTTTGGGTGAAGTAATGATGGCTTTGCAGGAATTTCACCTGCTGCCTGTCCCACTCCAATTCCGATTCAAGGTGATCTGTAATTACGAGTTCCGAAAATAACCTTTTACTAAGGATAAAAAAATCATTTCGGCCCAAATAATCTAAATCAGCATCACAAATTATCTGGCCTAAATGATTGTGAGGGTTTTGCGGCATTTTGGTTGCCATAATAATATCGCAAACCTGCTCAATTTCATCACTTGTATAACCAAAATCAGGCAGATGTTGCCTCGCATTTTTGCATGAACCAGCCTCATGATTGACTTGCCCGAACAAAAAGCCTGAATCATGATAGTAAGCGGCCGTAAGTAATAGCTCCAATTCGTCTCCGATTATCCCCTCACCCGCCGCAATTTGTTTTGCAGCAGTATAAACATCAAGCGCATGATCAGCATTATGGTAATGAAAATGTTTGGGGAGCTCTTTCTTTATTTTGTCGAGGATAAAGCCCCCGGCTTGTTCTACCTGCATTCAGTATTTATAATGGCGCTAATATATTAATTTAAGAAATATACGAATACGCACAAGGACGCATAATTGCGTCTCCCTCGTACAGGTCATCATTGCATGATCGAAATAAATATTTAAAGCGGCAATTGTCTCTACAATAAAACAGAGGTTAAACAATTATCTTAGCACAATGAACAGCTGGTTTAAAAACTATAAAGGCATTATCTTATTACTAACAGGCATTATTATTGGAAGTATCGCCGGGGCAGTTTTAGGGAATAAAGTTGAAGTGATTAAACCTGTTGGTGATATTTTCCTGAACCTGCTGTTCACTGCCGTTGTGCCGCTGGTTTTCTTTGCCATAGCATCGGCTATTGCAGCATTGGATAGTTCGCAAAAACTGGGCAAATTATTAGGCGTTACTTCGCTGGTATTTGTGTCGACTGTTTTAGTAGCTGCTATGGTTACCATTATAGCCATCTGGATCTTCCCAATCCATCAGCACCTCGTGGCCAGCCCAATTACCGAAACCATCACTAAAAAACCTTTTGGCGATCAGCTAACCAGCCTCTTTACCACGAGCGAATTTTACCAGCTGTTATCCCGCAAAAGCATGCTGGCCATGATCATTTTTGCCGTGATCACCGGCTTTGCTACACTGCATGCAGGCGAAAAAGGCAAAGCATTTGCAGCTTTTTTACACAGCGGCAATGAGGTGTTCAAAAATATATTCAGCCTCATTATGAGGATTGGCCCAATTGGTTTGGGTGCTTATTTTGCTTACCAGGTTGGTGTGTTCGGTCCGCAGTTGTTTGGCGGTTACGCGCGTTCTATGGCTTTATATTACGGCGTTGGTGCGTTTTATTATTTGGCGATATTTAGCATGTACGCCTTTATTGCCGGCGGCATTGGTGCAGTTAAGCGATACTGGAAAAACAACATTATCCCATCAGCTACAGCAGTAGGTACGTGCAGCAGCATCGCCACCATCCCGGCAAATTTGGATGCCGCAAAAAAAATGGGCATCTCTGATGCTATTGCCAATATTACCATTCCGCTTGGTGGCACTTTGCACAAAGATGGTTCAAGCATTTCGTCAATAGTAAAAATGGCTGTAGTTTTCGCGCTGTTTGGTAAAAGCTTTGACAACGCTGAAACTATAATCATAGCCCTTGCTATGACAGTTTTAGTAAGCCTGGTTGAAGGCGGTATACCCAATGGCGGTTATATTGGTGAGCTGCTTTTTATTTCGGCCTATGGTTTTCCGCCCGAAGCGCTCCCTCCTGCCATTATTATTGGTACGCTGGTTGACCCAATGGCCACATTGTTGAATGCAACCGGCGATACGGCTGCTGCCATGCTGGTAGCCCGCTTTACGGAAGGAAAGGACTGGATGAAACCGCCCCCCGCTAAGGGAGAACTATAGCATATTCAATAAAGGTTTATTATATTGGCGTATAAATAAACCCTTCACTACCTGTATGCTTCACATTCTCTACATTATAGCCATTATTGCCGAAGCAATGACAGCGGCATTATCAGCCGGGCGCCGGGATATGGATTGGGTTGGTGTTTGTATCATAGCCTGGGTTACAGCTTTAGGCGGCGGCACCGTTCGCAACATATTGTTTAATCATTACCCCATGAGCTGGGTCGAACATCCCGAATATTTAGTGATTACCGCAGCAGCAGCGATATTGGCCGCCATCATCGCACGCCTCATGACCAAAATGAAAACGCTGTTTCTTTACCTGGATGCTTTGGGATTGGTAGTATTTACTATTATAGGCTGCCAGATAGCTGAGCAGATTGATCTGCCATGGCTTATCATTTTGCTAAGCGGCATGATAACTGGCTGTGCAGGTGGTGTGCTTCGCGATGTTTTGTGTAATGAAGTACCTTTGCTGTTCCGTAAGGAGGTTTACGCCAGTGCATCCATTGTAACTGGGGCATGCTATTTAGGTCTCGAACATATGGGTGCCCCCAATGGAGTGGCAATTGTAATAGCTTGTATTATTGGCCTTGCATTACGTTTACTTTCTATTAAATATAACTGGCAAATGCCCAAATTTGTGTACCGGGAAGAATGGCATTAATTCTTGATTTCGGAATTGGGATTTTCGATTTCGGATTTTGTTTTTACCTCAGCTGAAAGCTGACACGATGGTTCACCACGGGCTGAAAGCCCGCGGCAGTAGCCGTTTAACAACCAAGGCGAGGATTTACCTCGCCTTGGTTGTTATTAAAATATCCACCATTGTTCCCCCTTCAGGGGTTAGGGGGCTACTCCGTACTCAACGAATATGGAACATCACTTACCTTCACGCCTCTTGCCTTATTAGGCTGAGGAGCCATATTAAAGTTAAGTACCGCTCCTTTTTTAAGTTCCGAATGGCTTAACCAGGTTAAATCATATGGCTTGCCGTTAACGTTTAACGTATTGATATATTTATTAGCCGGACTGTTGTTAGCTGCATTGATCACTACCTTTTTACCGTTCTCAAGGTTTAGCGTAATTTTCTTAAACAGTGGTGTACCCAAAACGTACTGATCACTGGCCGGAGTTACCGGGTAAAAGCCCATAGCCGAGAACACATACCAGGCCGATGTTTGACCGTTGTCCTCATCGCCACAATAACCATCCGGAGTAGCTTTGTATAACTTCTCCATAGCATCACGCACATGGAACTGGGTTTTCCATGGTTCACCTGCATAATTGTACAAGTAAATCATATGTTGAATAGGCTGGTTGCCGTGGGCGTATTGCCCCATATTCATGATCTGCATTTCACGGATCTCGTGAATGGTTTCGCCATAATAGCTATCGTCAAATACCGGAGGCATGGTAAATACCGAATCCAGTTTGGCGATAAATTTCTGCCTGCCGCCCATCAGGTCAATCAGGCCCTGCATATCCTGGAAAACGCTCCAACTGTAATGCCAGCTGTTACCCTCGGTAAATGCATCGCCCCATTTAAACGGACTGAATGGTTTTTCAAAAGTACCATCCTGGTTTTTACCGCGCATCAGTTTTGTTTCCGGGTCGAACAGGTTTTTATAGTTCATGGCACGTTTTTTATAAATGCCTATCTCCGATTCGGGTTTGCCCAGTGCCTTGCCTAATTTATAAATCGCAAAATCATCATATGCATACTCTAAAGTACGGGCTGCGTTTTCATTAATCTTAACATCATAAGGCACGTAACCCAATTTATTATAGTACTCCACTCCCTCTCTGCCGGTAGCCTGCGGACCGGCATTATTTGCGCCGTGCACCAAAGCTTCCCACAAAGTACTGATATCATACCCGCGTAAACCTTTCAAATAAGCTTCAGAAACCACCGAAGCCGAATTATTACCGATCATCACCGCAGAATACCCCGGGCTCGACCACTCAGGCAACCAGCCACCTTCTTTATAATCATTGATGAGGCCTTCCTGCATTTCTTTATTGATGGAAGGATAAACCAGGTTCAGGAAGGGATATAGCGCCCGGAAGGTATCCCAAAAGCCGGTACCGGCAAATTTATAACCCGGGAATACTTTACCTGTCGATGCGCTATAGTGTACAATCTTGTTATCCTTATCTATCTCATACAATTTGTTCGGGAAAAATACCATGCGGTAAAAGCATGAGTAAAAGGTACGCATCTGATCAACAGAGCCGCCTTCAACCTGCAGGTGGTTTAGGGTTTTGTTCCAAACAGCTTTTGCCTTTTGACAAGTTACATCAAAGCTGTCTTTACCCTGCTCACGCTCCAGGTTCAACTCGGCCTGTTCAATGCTGATGAATGATGAAGCTACGCGCAAATGAACCTTTTCGCCTTGCGTAGTTTTAAAACCTATCAGAGCGCTTGCATGTTCAGCTTTTAGCTCCAGGCCATCAGCTTGCGTAGTATCGCTGAAAGTATGTGCATAGGTGATTGGCTTATCCACATAAATAACAAAATAGTTTTTAAAGTTTTTAAGCGGGCCGCGCGCATATTTGGTTGAATAGCCTACAATCTTCTTTTGATCGGGCATGATCTTTACGTATGAGCCTTTGTTCAGTGCGTCAATAACGATAAAGGAGCTATCAGTTTTAGGATAAGTAAACCTGAACTGTGCCGAACGCTCAGTTGGAGTAATTTCGGTAGTTACATCATGATCGGCCAGGTACACACTGTAATAGTATGGTTTGGCAGTTTCGGCTTTGTGTGAAAACCAGCTTGCCCTTTTATTTTGGCCTACTACTGCATGTTTGGTAACCGGCATAATGGCAAACTGCCCGTAGTCGTTCATCCATGGTGATGGCTGGTGGGTTTGTTTAAAACCGCGGATCTTGTGCGCATCGTAAGTATACGCCCATCCGTCGCCCATAACACCGGTTTGCGGTGTCCAGAAATTCATCCCCCAGGGAAGGGCAATAGCGGGATAAGTGTTACCATTTGAAAGGTCGTAGTGCGAGTCGGTACCCATCAACGGATTGATGTATTCAACAGGATCGGTAACCTTATTTACCTGCTGAGCAAAAGTACCGGACGCCAACAACACTGATGTGATAAGTACCAGGGCTTTTTTCATTGTTTAAATATTTGATTTTGATGAAACGTTTTACCAGCCGTAAATATAAAAGACTGGCTTGATATAGCCAGTCTTTTAAGTGTATTATTTGCATTATACAATTACCAACCCGGATTTTGGGTTAATTTACTGTTAGTGCTGATTTCACGCTGTGGTATAGGCCACAGGTAATATTGAGTTTTAAAGGTTACGCCCTGCTCTGTTTGCGAAGCGGTAGGGTCGGCAAAAGTGTTTGATTGCGGCAGGTAGGCCATATGGGTACGCTGCATATCAAAGTATGCCTTATTTTCATAAGCGAGTTCATGGTACCGCTCCCTCCAGATTGCCTGGCGGAAGGTATCTTTGGTTAAATTACTCAATGGCGCAAGTTTAGCTCGTGCACGGATAGCATTAACAGCGGCATAAGCTTCAGCAGTTGGCCCGCTCATCTCATTAGTTGCTTCAGCATAGATCAACTGAGCTTCGGGCAAACGCAATAAAGTCCAGTTCTCATCACTTCGACCGCTTTGAGCAGCACTTTCAACATGGAAATATTTATAAAGTGCATGTTCGCCAAACTGAATGATGTTGCCTGGGTTACCGTATTGAGGATAGCTTGAGAAATAAAACTGGCGCTCCTGTGTACGCAGGTCGCCCGCCTCATAACTTGCCACAAACTGATTGGTAGGGATCATAGCGCCAAGGTGATCTCCATATGCACCAACCAACAGGTTAAACGGAATAGTTAACTGAGGGATAGCATTAGTCTGAGTGCCTACCAGGTAATTAATCTGGAATATTAATTCCTGCTGATTTTTGTGCGCATTATCATGCAGGAATGCATAATCAGGAAACAAAGAATACCAGCCTAAAACAGGCTCAATTTCTGATGCTGCCTTAGCATAGTTTTCGGTTTGTTTTAGCGGGAAGCCTGCTGTTGTTAAATAAACGCTGGCCAATAAGGTTTTAACAGCCCCCAATGAAACGCGACCGCTTGCATCAGTATTCGGCATACCTGATTCTTCGGCCGCCTGTAAATCGCTGATGATTTGTTTATAAACATCGGCCACAGGTGTACGTGAAGGATACAGATCAGGGCTGCTTACTGTTTGCGACGCGGTAATCAGCGGAACATCGCCATATAAACGCACCAGGTGGTAGTAATAAAATGCCCTGAAAAAGTAAGCTTCACCTATCAGTTTCTTTTTTAATCCATCATCCATAGGTGATATGCCAGGGATCTTTTCAATGGCAAGATTTGCATTGGCAATCCCCTTGTAGCAGTTGTACCATACTGTTTCAAAACCAGGATTAACTGCATCGGTACGCTGATGGATTACGTTACCATTGTTTACGCTCTGTCCTAACGAAGTGGCATGGCCGGCAAACAACTCCAATGTAATAAAAGGGCTTTCACCATAAGCATCTCCATTTTGAAAAAAATACATTACGTTGTACAAACCGTTTACAAAGGTTAAAGCCTGGTTTGAGCTGACAAAATAATTATCCTTAACAAAGTTGCTCTTATTTTTTTCATCAAGATATTTCTTGCAACCACTGCCTGTAGCAGCAGCAAGGATAAGTAACAAACCACCTACCCTGTATTTTTTAAAGTTAAATTTCATAATATGATGTTTTAACATTTTTTAATTAAAGACTAACATTAACACCTAACAGGAAAGTACGTGGTTTTGGATAATCATAAAACTGGATACCCTGGGTGAAGTTGCTTGAGGCATTGTATGTTGATACCTCTGGATCATAACCTGTGTATTTGGTTATCAGGAACAGATTTTGTGCCTGCGCATAAACCCTTAAACGGCTTAACTTTAACTTTTTAAGAATATTGTCATTAAAAGTATAACCAAGTGTTACCGCCCTGCCGCGAATAAAATTACCGCTTTCAACTTTGGTTGAATAAATCTCGGTTTGATAACGTACATAAGCGGGCCTGCTTTCGGCAATGCTGGTGTTTTGGTTAGTCGGTGTCCAGGCGTTAAGTACGGTAGCATAGCTGTTTGCCTGACCAGTGCGGTCCTGGCCCGAGTGGCGGGTAAGGTTCATGATCTGATTACCGTAATTAAATTGCAGATCAACACCCAGGTCAACGTTTTTGTAGCGGAAGTTGTTGCTGAAAGTACCATAACCATCAGGTATTGATTTACCTAATACCACTTTATCGTCAGCGCTAACTTTGCCATCGCCATTGGTATCCTGTATTTTCAGGTCGCCTGGTAACAAGCCATATTTAGCAGCTTCGGTCGCCTCAGCAGTTCCCCAGGTTCCAAGCACTTTGTAACCATAAAAACTACCGGCCGGAAGACCAACCCGCATCAGGTTAAATTGCGAAAGGAAGGTTGGAGCAAGGAAGATATCATCATTAGATGCACCTAACTGCAGGATCTTGTTTTTCAGGAATGAAATATTAAAGGTTGAGTTCCAGGTGAAATCCTGTGTTTTTATAGGAGTAGCATTGATCGTGAACTCGAGACCTTTGTTTTGCAGCTTACCTATATTTTTATATACGGTTTGAAAGCCGCTTGTTTCTGGCAGCGGTGCATTTAAAAGCAATGCTTTTGTCTTTTTCAGATAAGCATCTGCTTCAATGTTTAAACGATTGTTAAACAAGCCCAATGAAAAGCCTAAATCATACTCCGCGGTTTTTTCCCATTGCAGATCCTCGTTACCTATCGAGGTTTGCGTAGTACCTACCGCACTGTTGCCGCCAAAGGCGTAGCCAACTGTATTAATATTTGCGAGTGAGCGATATTCACCAATTTCGGAATTACCGGTTAACCCATAGCTCAGTCTCAATTTCAGATCTGATATAGTTTTATTATCCTTTAAGAAATCTTCCTGAGATACGCGCCACGCAAACGCCGCAGAAGGGAAAAAGCCGTACTTTTTGTTAGTACCAAAGCGTGAGGAGCCGTCTTCGCGCCCCGTTAAAGTTAACAGGTATTTCTCGTTGTAGTTATAGTTCAATCTGGCAAAAAACGACTGCATTTGCCATGCATCATAATCAGACTCTGGTTTGTTAGGTACAATACCAGCAGATAAGTTATAATACTCATAAAAATCGTCAGACAATGTACCTGTTGATCCTTTTAAACGAAGTTGCTGATAGTTTTGACGTTCGGCACCTGCAACAAGGTTTATAGTATGTACCTTGTTAAAGGTTTTGTTGTAGGTAAAATAGTTTTGCCATTGCCAAAACGTCCTGTTAAACTCCTCTATCGAAGCCGAGCTATAGCTTTGTCCTGCAACAGGGCCGCCAACAAGCCCGCTTTGAGAAGCCGGGTTATAATTGGCAGATGTAGTTACACCCAAAACGCTGCGGAATTCCAAACCTGGCAACAGATTTAAATTCAAATAACCATTACCGCTGAAGATACGGTTGCGGGTAAGAGATTGAATTTCGTTAGCTTGTGCTACCGGATTGTCACCGCCTTCAAGGTTAGGATAATCAGTACGTTTGCCGTAGGTTCCGTCAGGGTATCTAACAGGAATAAAAGGCACCATCTCAATTAACATACGCGGGATGTTGTTACCGCCTGTGCCCTGATCCTGGTTGCGGCCATCCTGGTAGTTGTAGTTTAATGTAGCCCCAACTTTTACCCATGGTTTTATCTGGTTATCAACCGTTAAACGCACATTATAACGTTTCAGGTAGCTATTAAGGATAATACCTTCGTCATCAGCATAGTTCAGAAACAAGCCATAGTTTACATTTTCGGCGCCGCCGGTAAATGCAACGTTGTGGTTTTGGCTTACCGAAGTACGGGTTGTAGCTTTTTGCCAGTCAACGTCATATAATGGATTTAAATTTTGATCGAACAGTTTACCGATAAGGGCTGTTCTTTGCGTTACCGGGTTACGGTCGGTATAGTCGCCCGCAGCCCAGCCGGTAGGGTCATATTTTTTGATATTGGCGTAAGAAACATCCTCAATCTGCATAAACTGTTTTGAGTTAAGAACGGGTATCTCCTTAAACATATGATTTACGGCCATATAGGCATCGTAAGAAATGGTACCGCCTTTTTTACCTCTTTTAGTGGTAACCAAAATCACACCGTTTGCACCGCGTGTACCATAAATAGCGGTTGATGATGCGTCTTTCAGTACGTCGATAGTTTCAATGTCATTAGGGTTAATGGCGTTACCACCTTCTGTCCAAACCACACCATCCACAACATATAACGGATCGGTATTGGTATTGATAGAGCTGTAACCACGGATACGGATTTTGGTTGCGCCACCCGGTGCACCTGAGTTACTTGATACGTTTACGCCGGCAATTTTACCAGACAATTCCTGCTCAAGATTGGTTTGCGGGCGCTCCTGCAACTGTTTTGCACCTACGCTACCTACCGAACCGGTAAGGTCGACCTTTTTTGCGGTACCGTAACCAACCACAACCACCTCGCTCAATGCTTTTGGCTCTTCTGCCAATACAACATCAATCTGGCTCCTGCCGCCAATAGGCACATTTTGGGTTGTATATCCTATAAATGTAAATACCAATGTTCCGTTGGCATCAGGCGCGTTGACGGTATATTTACCATTAATATCAGTTTGTACACCAACATTGGTACCTTTAACCTTAACGGTAACACCAGGGATAGGGCCTTTGGCATCGCTTACCGTACCCGTTACTTTAATTGGAGCAACAGCTACCTGGGATACAACAGGCTCATCCTTCTTTTTAACAACAATGGTTTGATCAAAAATTTTGTAGGTAAGCGGCTGATCTTTAAAGCATTGATCAAGCGCATTCTCTATAGATACGTTTGCAACTTCAATGTTGATTGCTCCGGCCTTTGATACATCCTGCTTATCATACATGAAATGATAGCCTGTTTGTTTTTCAATTGAGCGGAGTACTTTTTCAACGGTAGTGTTTTTTTGGTGCAAAGTAACTATCTGGCTATAACTTTTGGCACTCACATTGGTAAGGGCCGCAATTATAATAAAGGCAGTTAGCTTCATGGCCAATATAAATTTGCGTAATTGAGGCCATGCCATAGGCGTGGCCTTAGAATTAAAATTCATAAGTTTGTAGAGTTTGGGTTAAACATTAACTTTCAATTCATCGATTGTAGAAATTTGGGACCCAGATGTTTATGCCGGGAAAGTACTGCGAATACTTCCCGGTTTTTTCATATGCTGGTTTTGGAATTTGATACACATGTTTGAACGCATGATAAACCGTTTTACCAATTTGATCCCAAGGGTCGGGCTAACTTATCTCAGGTATTTCTTCCATCATAGGGTTGTTTAAATTGTTAACAATTGGTTGCTTAATATAGTAGGTATAATAATTATGCTATTGTTGTATGGTAATGCGCTTATCCTCAATTTTAAATTTTACCCCGGCATAACCAAGCATATTCATTAATTGAGATGCTTTTACGTTTCGGGAGATTCGGCCTGTAAATTCTCGTTGTGGTATTTTACCTTCGTAGGCCACCTCAACATCATACCAACGGGCAGCCTGCCTCATAATGGCATCTATCCCCGCATCCCTGAATTGAAAAATGCCGTCTTTCCAGGCTATTTCATCATCTACATCAACATCGTTAAGTACTTTGAGCCTGCCTGCTTTATTGAGTACAGCCTGCTGTCCGGGTTTTAAAATGCCGATTGCAGTGCCGTTACTTATTTTTACTGATCCTTCTAATAATGTGGTTTTCATTTCGGCCTCGTCATTATAGGCCATGATATTAAAATGCGTACCTAAAACCTCAACTGTAGTGTTATCGGATTTAACCCTGAAAGGCATCTGCGGATTTTTGGCAACCTCAAAGTAAGCTTCGCCGGTGATGGTGACCTCACGAATTTTGCCCGTAAACCTGGTTGGAAAGCTTAATGATGATGCCGAATTTAAACAAACCTTGCTCCCATCCGGCAAAACCAACTGGTATTGACCGCCACGCGGAGTTGAAACAGTATTTATTACCGGAGCATCAACATTAGTACCGGTTTCATAAACCAGCTGACCGTTGCGGGTTTTATTGATCCGGGTGGTACCCTGTTGCGCCAGCAGGCCGTTTTGCGCACTGTCAAGCGTAATAGTTTTGCCATTGGCCAATGTTAAAATTGCTTTGTTGCCACCAGGCAAAGCATCATTTTTAGGATGAATTTTGGCAATGTCTTTTTTTTCAATAACCAGCTTTTTTTGATTGCTGTAAATGTAAGCGCCGAACCCAACAAGTAATAAAAGTGAAGCGGCAACCCCTAACCTTCTCCAGGGGAGGTTATTATTCTTTACCGGTGCAGCAACAGATTGTTCGGGATTAGTTCTTAAAATCTGCATGAGCATATCCTCGCTTTTCGAGCGGTCAAAAAGCGGCCCATGATCGTCAAGCTTATCCCAGGCATGATGTATGAGCGATGCAAGCTCCGCATCGGTTGCCGATGAGTTGATGATCTCAAATAATTCATCGCGCTCGGCTGGCGTAGCAGTGCCATTATAATAAGTGTGAAACAAATAATCAAGCCGGGCGTAAAGTTCGCTCATAGTAAATGTTTTTCAGTATAACTGTATAATTGGCTACAGTGAGTTGGGGCAGATCTCATATGTATGACACCTGTGAGATTAAAAAAGGGGGTATTACTTTTTAAAAAAAATAAAAAAATGAATCAGCGCCATTACTAACGCTATCGCCTCCATATGTTCATGCACATAATCTTTTATGGATGAGGTGGCAATTTGAAGGTATTTCTTGACGGTTTCGCGGGATAGCTCGAGCTCATCGGCAATCTCATGATACTTTAAGCGGTTATGCCTGCTCATGAGGTAAACTTTTTGCTGCTGAGGCGGCAGCTGATCAATGGCCGCATCAATCAAATTATAATAATGATCTGTTTCCTGAACTTCGGCATTAAAAGGCACAATGCAGGTTTCTTCCAACTTTTTAAGCTGCATCTGCTCGCGGGCAACTTTGCGCAAACAGTTTAAAGCATGGTTTTTTGAAATTACAAACAGGTAAGCTTTGAAATTATCAACTCCCGTAAGCGTTTCGCGGGTCATCCAGATTTTCATAAACACATCCTGTACAACCTCTTCAGCCAGTTCAGCAGAATGGGTTATACGCAAGATATGAACGCCTAAACGCTGGTGATAAACAGAAAACAATTGACGAAAAGCAAACTCATTACCCTGAGCCACTTGCAAAAGCAGTTCCTTCTCATTTGATTGAGTAAATTCAAACATAGGCTAATGTATGGTTGCCGCAAATATTATAAAATTCGCAGTATTTGCAGCATTAATAATTATATCGATGAAACCAACGTATAACTGTAAAAAAATTAAAAATGTTTGAAAAAATACAAAACGGTCACATTCTCAAAGTTTTTTAACTATTAAGTATGTATTAAATAAATGTCAATCAGTACAATGGTGTTGGCAAGCCATCTAAATTTACAACCCCTTTAATACCCCTATTGTATATTCCACCTGTTCGGCATGTACATCTAAATGAGTTACAAAGCGGATCCGGTTTTTATCTGTATCGCTTGCCCTAATGCCCTTGTCTGCAAGTTTGGCAAGCACCGCAGCAGCCGGTTCAACCGTATCGAATAAAACAATATTGGTTTCAACCGGAATTACATCGCTTACCCATGGCAATCGGCCCAGTTCCTCACCCAGAATACGCGCATGGGCATGGTCTATCTTCAGGCGTTCAACATGATGGTCAAGCGCGTAAATCCCCGCGGCAGCTAAAAAACCCGCCTGGCGCATACCACCACCCAACACTTTACGGATGCGGCGTGCATATTTAATAGTGTCCTTATCGGCTAATAAAACCGAACCTACGGGTGCACCCAATCCTTTTGACAGGCAAACCGAAATACCATTAAAATATCTGCCGTACCCAACCGCAGCGTCACCGGTATGCGTAAGCGCGTTAAAGATCCGGGCACCATCAAGGTGAAGCTTTAAACCTTTCTCCCGGCACAGGTTGGCAATAGGTTTGATATTTTCAAGCGTGTAGCAGCTGCCGCCGCCTTTATTAACCGTGTTCTCGAGCACCACCAAACTGGTATGCGGGTAATGGATGTTTTCAGCATTGATTTCCGGCTCTATCATTTCGGGCGTAAGGATGCCCCGGTAACCATTCAACAACCGGGTTGATACTGCCGAATTAAAAGCAATGCCCCCGCCCTCGTACCTGTAAACATGTGCGGTTTGATCGGCAATGAGCTCATCAAGCGGCTGGGTAAAGCATTTAATTGCTATCTGGTTGGTCATGGTACCTGATGGGCAAAATATAGCCGCTTCCATACCAAACATAGCGGCGGCTTTAGCTTCGAGGGCATTTATGGTTTCGTCCTCTCCAAAAACATCATCTCCTACTTTGGCGCTCCACATAGCTTCGAGCATACCGGGAGTTGGCTTGGTTACAGTATCGCTTCGTAAATCAACAGTCGTCATATTAAATTTATAAAATTTGCGTTCTTTGTATCAGTATTCTGAACATGTTATGCGCTCAATTTTAATCATTTTATTTTTCATGCTGTGTTTTGTATCAGCAAAATCGCAAAAATGGCAACAAGGTAGCTTTACCGATATAAAGGGCAACCGCGAAACCGGGCTGATCCGCGCTAATCCTTCTGGAAAAGGGCCAATAAAAGGCGAAGGTTTTATTGAGTTTAAGGAAAACGAAAAAACTAATCCATATAAATTAAGCGCCAGCGATTTAAGATCGTTTGTTGTTGGTCAGGACAGCTTTGTTGTGGCACACGCCCCGGCAAACGAATCGTGGACCAAGGAAGAAACTGACTTTGTAAAAGTGGTGCTTGATGAGCCAGTGAAACTGTTCATGGCAAAGGGCGGCAAAGGCGGGGGAGGCAGTGGCTTTGGTATTACACCGGGGATCTCAGCAGGCTACGGAAGCGGTGGTTACGGCGGCGGAATTGGCGGCGGCATCGGCATTAACCTTGGCGGCGGCGGTGGCCGGGGCGGAAGTTCAAAAACAACCTATTATTATGGTGAAACCACTGCAGGTATGAAACGCCTCACCGATGAAAATTTTGAAGATATTATGAGCGATATCATGGGAGATGAACCCGACCTTGTTGATCAGATCCATGAGCATAAATACAATCTTAAGAGTATCGATAAGCTCATTGCAAAATTTGACGAATTGCAAAAAGCCCGGCAATAAATCTCTTTATCAAGCGGCAAACGGATAGATGACTACCTGATACATCCGGGTGGTCGTTTCTGTTTATAGGGACGCATAATTTACTTTTCCCCAAACGCTTAATCTCAAATCTTGCGTCTCAAATCTGCTACCTCCCACTCTTTTTCTCCCCTGAACATCACGTGTTTAACCACAAATGTCAATAAATTAAAAACCATTTAGCATAATTAAAAGTTATTAAACTATAGTAATTCACCAAATAAATAACTTTTAATTAATTTATATCGACATAAACGGCTACTCATTACATTTTAATTCACTAATAAAAACAGAAAGAAAGATGAACATGAAAAAGTCAGTTTTAATAGCCGTTGCTTCATTAGCTATTGGTTTTTTATCAAACAAAGCAATAGCCCAAACACAGGATACAACCAAAAAGGACACTGCTAAAACAACTGCTGCTCCTGCAGCCACTTCTACAGCTTCCGCATCTGGCGATGTGGTTGGCGTAATGGCAACTTCAACTAACTACGCGCCAATGGCACTTGCAATAAAATCAGCTCAGCTTGAGCCAACTTTGCAGGCACCTGGCCCGTTTACCATATTTGCACCAAATGATGTAGCTTTCAGTAAATTACCCAAAGCGCAGTTTGATGCCCTGATGAAAGACCCTGCTAAATTTGCCCCGATATTGAAATATCACGTAGTTGCAGGTAAATACACCAAGACTGATATCATTAAAGCCTTAGGTGCAGGCAAAGGCAAAGCCGACCTGAAAACCATCGACGGGCAAACATTGCATTTATCTGTAAATGATAAAAGCAATTTGCAGATCACCGATGCCAAAGGCAATGCAGTATTGGTTACCGCGTTTGACACACAAGCGAGCAACGGTGTTGTACACGGCATTAACGGTGTAATGATGCCATAATCTCAAAATACTTTGTTTAAATTTTAAATCCACGAAAAACCCGGTTATTAAAGCCGGGTTTTTCCATTTATGACAGGCCTTTTAAGTAATCGGCTTTATTCATTCTAAAATCGAGATATGTGCTGCCAGTTTCCGTATCTGTAAAATCTCCCGTAAGCGAAAAACCTGTTTTCTTCAATAACTTCACCGAACTTTCGTTCCCTTGTTTCGGGCAGGCAGTTATCAATTCAAAATGCTGATCATTAAAACCAAAGGCCAGAACCGCTGAAATGGCTTCCTGCATAAAGCCCTGCCCCTGATAATCAGGGTGGAGTTCATAACCTATTTCTGCACTTTTATTGGCAGCATTAAGGTTCCAGTAACAAATGGTTCCTATCAGGTCATCCTGGTCTTTTAAGGTTATAGCCCAATAAAAGCCTTCGTTATTACCCACTATAGCCTCTATCTTTTTAATAAATGATAGCGCCTCATCAACAGTAGTGTTAGCAGCACGGTCAAGGTGTTTGTTCACTTCGGCATTGGAGCGAAGAGCCAATATTTGCGGGGCGTCCGACTCAAGTAATCCGCGCAAGCCCAAACGGTCGGTATTTAAAATATGCATTCCCATCATAACTATTTGGATTTCTGGTTTTCCCTATCGGCAATGAAAACTACGGGTAAACCAACGCAAATTATCAGCGTTAACATCCCGGTCAGAATAGTACTTACCGGGATATGATATCCCGGCTTCATGGTTATTTTACTCAGCGGCACAACACCCAAATTCATGATGATCCAGGCAGCTATCCCGTAAATAACAGCTACGAAATATTTATTGCGCAAACCATTAGAAAAGAAGGGATAAAGCAGGAAAAACGCCGCGCTGAATATAAAAGCGATCACATAATGGAAAACAACCCCGGCGACTATAATTTCAGCCCCGCCTGCAAAAGCCGCCGGTCCGAAAGCGCCGCTGGCAATAAACTTAAAAATAACACTAGGGTTTATTTTATAGTTCAGGATCATGGCTGCAAGTCCATCAAGTGTACCCGTTATAAACCCGGCGAACAGGATATTGACAAGTTTACTCTTCTTCTTCGGGTTTACTTTTTTTAACATGGCAGAAATTTTATCCAAACATAAAATTATTGTTTAAAAAGCTGTTTGTGTAATGAACTTTTTATCGAAAGGATAAGCAGACATTGCTTATTTTAGTTGCATGCATGATACTTTCACCGTTGACATACCTAAACTATTAAGCAACGACCTTTACAGGAAGATTGTGATAAGTAAAGAAGGTGTAGCTGTTGAAAGTTCGCACAACGAAACCCCTCTGTTTATTTATTCTAATGAACTGGCAGCTTTTAGGTACGGAATGAAATTTATTACAGGTTATGCATTCACTGTTGGCCGGCATTATTTTATTGAGATTAAAACCGAACATCAAAAAAGCATCGTCATAAAATTCAGCAGCTACTATGGGTTCCGTAAAAAGGTTTACAGAAAGGCCTGGAGGGATATAGTGAATAACCTATGGAACTATTATTTCGTACATCATTACCTCAGTCATTACTATAGGCATAAAAACGGTGAAAACTTTGAATTTTTCGGAATGGCATTTAATGAAAGCGGCATTAGTTGGGATAATAAAAATTTATTACCATATACTGAAATAGGTCTTAGTAACTATGTTACCTATTTCATGGTTTATAATAAGCAAAATAAAAGTCAGCAAAAAAGCTACAATTTCATGCACGATTGGAATGCGCTTGCCTTGCAATCCCTTTTAAAAACACTGATGAAAGAGTACCAAAACTTTGGCGAGGAAACTACTTTAGATATTCATCCATAAAATAAAACACCCTTTTTCTGATCTCTTCGGCATCAAACATCACCCCATAGTGCGGCGCATTGGGCACAATAATAAGTTCATTTTTAATACCGGCAAGTTTAAGGTATGAACTTAGCAAAACGGATTGGGTGTAATTGACCGATTCATCCTTTTCTCCCTGAACAATGAGAAATGGCGGATCGTTTTTATCAACGTAGGTAACCGGACTGGCTATATTGGCCAGATCGGGCCGTTCGATAGCATAAGCGCCAAGCAGCAGGTTAACCGGGCTCTTAGGATCATTAACATCGGTACCTTTAAGCGACAAGAAATTTGACGGCCCGTAAAAATCAAGCGCCAGCTTTATTTTAAAATGAGGTTTGTTTCCATTGGGATAAAACTCCTTAACATTATTGTTATTGGATAAAGCCAGTAAGGATGCCAAATGCCCTCCGGCCGAAAAACCGATCACCCCAAACTTATCTCTGTTGAGTTTATATTTTGATGCGTTTTGATAAAGAAATTCAACAGCCTGGTTACAATCCTGGATCTGTGCCGGAAATGGTGCAGAAGTGCTCCAGCGGTAATCAATAGAGGCCACAGCGTAACCATTATCAATAAAACCCCGAACAGTTTTTTGCATATAGCCCATATCGGCATATTTATCATTCAGCATCCATGCACCACCGTGGATCCAGATAATAACCGGATAACTCTCCTTTGATGTTGGAGGCAGATAAATATCCAGTAAATGCTTTTTTAAAGTATCGCCGGCATAGTTTACATTTCCGTACAATATCGTACCCTTCGGGAAAAATGATTGTTTGGGGCTTGATGTTTGCGCGTAAGCAGACACAGATAAAGCACTGATCAAAATAATCAGCAGGTTTTGGGTTATCTTTTTCATAATTGGTTAATTGTTTAAAGATAATCCATATCCTTAAAAATCAACAACTAAATCCCTATCGAAAAATATAATATCCAGGCAATAAACAGTATTTGCAACGGAATGCGAAACCACAGGTAACCGGTACCGCTGCCATCATAAGTCGCTTTTTCTAAATCCACATGCTTCATGGCTGCATTGATATTAGCAGGCAGCATGACCACAAACATGACGAGCAAGATAATCCCTGCTATATGCCTTGTAGCGTTAACCACCAGCAAAGCGCCGAGAACTATTTCCATTATCCCGGTTAAATAAACTAACGCTCCTTTAAACGGGATAAAGGAAGGCATCATCATAACCATCCCTTTGGTAAACATAAAATGCCCCAATGAGGTAAACCAAAGCATCAGCATCATGGCTACATTACCGCTAAGCATAACATTCCAGTCGTCAACAAATAGACGGGAAATAACGGTCGTAAGGATAAAACTTATGATGAGAACGAGCAGGACTTTCATAGTTTAATTAAATTTTTCCCAAAGCAAGTAAAGTTAAAGAAACTAAACTTCCCCAATATATCAGGAAGAATATAAAGTCCCAAAACACAACATCCCCGTTATCAAACAAATCTTTAAAATCCTTGCTCGGCATCGCTAACTCTCTACTCTGAATTTTTCTACTTGCTATTCTTAACAACTGATATAAAAACAAAAGTAAAATACTATTCAGCAATGGATTCCGCGCACGATCATAAACCGGGTCATTTTTCAAAAAAAAGAACAATATTATATGAACCAACGCGAATCCACACCAAATCAAAAAAGATTTAAGGTTTCTCAAAGATTTATAATTTAACAAATAGTTGAATAGCTGTGGCGTTAGTGTATAAAGACTCAGAAAAGCAACTCTGTTTGAACTTGTACCATAATAATTGTATACGGCAAATACTATTGTTGCGATGCCGTATATCCACATAGCGGTTGAATCCCATAGAGTTAGAGGTTCAAAATAAAATAAGGGCTTTTTTAAAGCTCTACGCCTCGGCATAATTCTATGCTTTTATCAACTGCTCCCCTTCAATCTTCTTCTGTAACTCTAAAATAGCACCAATTAAGGCTTCAGGACGTGGCGGACAACCTTGTACATACACATCAACCGGGATCACCCGGTCAACGCCTTTTACCACATGGTAGCCATGCTGCCAGTATGGCCCGCCGCAGTTAGAGCATGAGCCCATCGAGATCACATATTTAGGCTCGGGCATTTGTTCATACAGGCGTTTAATGCGTTCGGCCATTTTAAAAGTAACCGTGCCGGCAATAATGATCACATCGGCTTGGCGGGCAGATGGGCGCGGGAAAACACCAAAGCGGTCGAGGTCGTAAGTAGATGCCATGGAGCCCATCATTTCAATGGCGCAACAGGCTATGCCAAAACTAAGCGGCCACAATGATGACAAACGTGCCCAATTAAGCAGGTCGTTCATTTTGGTTACCACTACACCACCATTTTCACTTGTTATATCGCTATTCATTTGCAGGCTTTTTAAAAGTTGGCTTAAACATAGGTTTGCGGACGGGCTCTGGTGAGGGAGTGGCAGTTGCAGTGGCAGTCGCGGTAGCAGTTGATACTGTATCAGCGTTGAAAGCTTTTACTGTAAACCTGCTTTGTTCCTGGTTCAACTGTTCGTACAACGACGACGGGATATGCACATCGGTATGCGGTACAACGGGAGTTGGCTTAATCCAGTCCAGATCCCCCTTGCGCCAAACATATACTAAACCTATAATCAGGATGCCCAAAAACACAAACATTTCGGCAAGTGAAAGCCAGCCCCAGCGTGCGTCTTGTGCTGCAAGCTCATGACTGCCAAATACGGTTGCCCAGGGAAAAATAAACACCATCTCCACATCAAAAAGCAGGAAAACCAGCGCTATCACATAAAAGCGGGGATTAAAGGGTAACCAGGCATTACCGGTAGGCTCTTCGCCACATTCGTATGAGCTTAATTTTTCGGCATTGGGATTATTGGGGGCCAAAAGTTTGTTGATAAAAAATATCACGCACACCATTATTATCCCAGTAATAATAAAGATGAGTATCTTTCCAAATTCTGATATTTGCGAAACATCCGTCATGAGTACAAATTTAGTAAAACAAACAGATTTTGACGCTATAATAATTGGCGGAGGCGCATGCGGCCTCATGTGTGCCGTACAAGCAGGCTTTTTAGGCAAGCGGGTACTGGTACTTGAAAAAAACGACCGTGTTGGCGCCAAGATCCTCATCAGTGGCGGCGGGCGTTGTAACTATACCAACCTTTACGCTACCGATCAGCAATTTATTTCGCAAAACCCACATTTCTGTAAATCAGCATTTTCGCAGTGGACAGTTGATGATACCATCAGCTTTTTTGAAACTTATGGCATCACCGGTAAAGAAAAAACGCTCGGCCAGCTCTTCCCGGTGAGTGACAAGGCCAAAGACGTAGTTGAAGTTTTCACTAACCTGTGCGATGACCTTGGCCAGGAGATCTGGGTAAATACCGAAGTTAAAATGGTAGAAAAAACTGACGATGGCTTTACAGTACGTGCCGAAGTTAACGGCAAACAGGGGTATATAACCGCTGCCAGTGTAGTGATGGCTGCAGGCGGTTTGCCTATCCCCAAAATGGGTGCTACCGATTTCGGACTCCGAACGGCGCGAAATTTTGGTTTAAAAGTTACCGACACCGCCCCTGCCCTGGTGCCCCTTACCATTACCGGCAAAGATCAGCCATGGTATGAACAATTATCGGGCAACAGTATTTTCTGTCGTGTTTGGAATGACAGGGCAAGCTTTGAAGAAAATATCCTGTTTACCCACTGGGGCCTCAGCGGACCAGCCATATTACAAATCTCCTCCTATTGGAAACCAGGAGAATCCATTAACATCGATCTCCTCCCCAATCAAAATATTGCCGACCTGATTCAACAGGAAAAGGAAACCAACGGCAAAAAAATGCTGCTGGCCTACATCGCATCATTATACACCCGTAAGTTTGCCGAGGCTTTGAGCGATAAGCTGCCTGCTGAAAAGAACATGGCATCGCTGAACAAAGCCGACATAGAAAATATCAGCACCCTCATTCATGATTTTAAGGTAAAACCTGCCGGCGATAAAGGTTATGACAAAGCCGAAGTAATGCGCGGCGGTGTGGCTACCGATGAACTATCATCCAAAACATTGGAAGCTAAGAAAGTCCCAGGGCTGTTTTTTGGCGGCGAATGTGTGGATGTTACCGGATGGCTTGGGGGCTATAATTTTCAATGGGCCTGGGCAAGCGGCTTTGTGATAGCGCAAAACATATGACCGTTAGCTTTTTTGCGATTACGCTGATTTCGTTGATGCTATTTTACCAGCTAACCTGCCACTATCATTCATTTGCCGACGTTCGGTGATGCCGGGAAATCCTCCTTGCAATTGTAACAAATCTGGCGTCCCAATTTTTTGATTCTCCACAAAAAATGGAAAAAAGCTCCGGCGTTATTTCCTTTAAAAAAGGACTGTTCCATTTTTTGAGAGTGAAAACGCGGAACACTTTAAAAATGAAACACACTGATTATCAAATACATAATATTTCATACAAAACACTGTTAAATATCTAACTATCAACACTTAAAACTTTAAGGAGTAAGCGCTTCCGGTTTCACATACGAGCTAAAACACCCTTTTTATTTCGCCTATTTTTAAGCTTTTTTTGATATTGACCGCGCCGGTTAGGAATAGCGCTGACAAAATAGCGCCACCAAAATTATAAGTGTAAATACCTATTTTTAATAGCGTTTATTATCTACCGTTCCACTATATTATAATTCCTGTACTCGCCAACGCGCCAGCCCGTAAGGTCTTCAATCTTTTGCAGTGCCTTACGGCGGAAATCCATGCCAGCCCTTAGTTTTTTGGAGTCAAAATCGATATTCCAGTTAGTAGCTGTTATTCGTTTTTGCATAGTTGCCGGATGCGTGCCGGTAAAGCGGATCAGGCGATCTGCATTGCCATAATCAAACTCATAGGTTTCGGGCAAGTGTTCAGCAAACCAGGTTTCGTCGTGATAAAACTTATTAAAGTTACGCACTTTGTGGGTTAACCCCTGTGGCGGCTTTGCCCAGCCATAGTGGTATATATAAGCATCAATAAGCTTTACATTTATCTTACGATCATCAAGCCTAAACCCCTGAGCATCGCGATATGAATGAACCCCTTTAATATTCTTCAGCAAACGGATCTCGCGGCGGTACCAGCGCCTCGAGTGCCCGTAATAGTCATACGAACCATAAAAGTGCAGGTACTTAAACAGCAAGCCTTCAATATTGGGTTTATTTAAAGCCTCCTGCATTTCTTTTTTGATAAGCGGGTGATACTTTTCATGCACCGCTTCATCGCCCTGGATATAGAAACACCAGTCGGCATCAGCTGATATAGCTGCAAAAGCCTTATCTGTTTCGGCAGCGAAAACCTTTCCACCCTCACGTAATGACTCGTCCCAAACAGAGTCAATGATTCTGACAATTGGCGAGTTGATACCCTCGATCAGCCCCCGTGTGCCATCGTCAGAGTTACCTACTACTACAATAAATTCATCACAAAGCGGTAATATGGATGTAATGGCCTCAACAATAGGATAATCGTTACGTACAGCGTTCCTGATAAAGGTAAAACCGGATACTTTCATATGGCGTAAAGATAATAACAGAATCAAGACTTCAGGATAGAATCAAAGCAAGGGAAATCACTTTATAAAATGAGCAGATCTGTGAATAAAAAGGGGGTAAAAATTTTCACACGAATTGACTTTTAAATCCGGCACAATTACTCGAATTACACGAATTTTTCATTGATGTCGATTTGAAATTTGTGTAATTCGAGTAATTCGCAAAAATCTGTGTAAAAATTTCTTATATATCCTCCTTCTATACTTAGCACTTTTTAAAAGCGATTTTTCCTGGGCTCAAAACATCGTTTCTAAGATTAATAGATTGTAGACACCTTCAATTTGTGACATTGGGATTAACGCATTTTGCCTGCGGATGCGTTACTTTGCAAATAATAAAATTACTGCTCAGTTTGCGGTAATCAATATCAATAAATATCACTATGAAGGCACTCGCCAGGCAACTTTTCAAAACTTTTCTTTTTTCTGTAATCATATCTATAGTAGCAAGTGCGGTTTATTACTCGCTGCAGCACAAAGGTGTAAGCCAGGACCTAAACGGGATACTCCCCTCCTTGTCTGAAAGTGTGGCTTTACTCAACATCTTTATTTTAATAATGACCCTGCCCATGTTGTTTTTAGCCAACCCGGCGTATTACAACAATCTGTCTATAAGGCTGGTGCTTTATTTTTCGGGCTCTGTTGTATTTGTCATTACCGCCTTCCGTTTACAGCTAAACCCTGAAAACAAAACGCTTTACTTTATTACGGCCATTAGTTTTATCATAGTACACAGCGTTTTTTATTACCTAATGACCAAAAAACGGCGTTGAGCCATTGTTGTTTAAAGCATTTATAGGCTTTTTGAAAGATTTAGGCTAAACTTGCATCTTCAAATATGAAAGCATTTTACGGAGATTTAAAACTGGGTATTTTAGGCGGCGGACAATTAGGCCGCATGCTGATACAGCAAGCCATAAACTATAATGTTACTGTTAAAATTCTTGATCCCGACCGCGAAGCCCCTTGCCGTAAACTGTGTGATGAGTTTACCGTAGGTTCATTGGGTGATTATGAAACCGTTTATAACTTTGGTAAAACTGTCGACCTGCTTACCATTGAAATAGAGAAGGTTAACGTTGACGCCCTTGAACAATTGGAAAAAGAGGGCGTACTGGTTTATCCGCAATCCCGCATTATCCGGTTGATCCAGGATAAAGGTCTGCAGAAGCAATTTTTCAAAGAAAACGATATTCCTACAGCCGATTTCCAGATCATATCATCACTTCAGCAGCTTCAGCAAAGTTTAATCCCATTTCCGTATATCCAAAAATTGCGTAAAGATGGTTACGACGGCAAAGGTGTATATAAAGTAATTGACGAAAGTTACCTTGCCGGCGCCTTTAAAGAGCCAAGCCTGATTGAGCAATGGATAGATTTTGAAAAAGAGATTGCGGTAATTGTGGCCCGTAATGAAAACGGCGAGATCAGCACGTTCCCGATGGTTGAAATGGAATTCAACCCTAAAGCCAATTTGGTGGAGTTTTTGATCGCTCCTTCTACCCTTCCATTCGCCATCCAACAAAAAGCAGAGCAGATTGCTAAAAAGATAGCCGACAGTCTTAAAATTGTGGGCTTGCTGGCGGTTGAAATGTTTTTAGATAAGCAAGGCCGCATCCTGGTGAATGAGCTTGCCCCGCGCCCGCATAACAGTGGTCACCAAACTATTGAAGGCAATGTGGTATCGCAATTTGAGCAGCATTTGAGGGCTATATTTAATCAGCCTTTGGGCGATACAGCCTGCCTTAACAACGCCATTATGGTGAACGTTTTAGGCGAAGCCGGTTATGAAGGACCAGCTATTTACCAGGGCATCGAAAAAATATTGAAAGTACCGGGAGTGTATATTCACCTTTATGGTAAAGCTTTAACTAAACCATTCAGGAAGATGGGGCACGTTACTATTGTAGATGCCGATAGAGAAAAGGCGATTGAAAAGGCAAGATTTGTTCAGAAAACTTTAAAGGTAATTAGTTCATAGTTGATAGTTCATAGTAAAAGTTCATAGTAAAATAGATGGCATTTAGATTTGAGGACCTTCAGGTTTGGCAGAGAGCTATGGACTTGGATGAACAAATAAATCAACTAACGAAAACATTTCCGAAAGAAGAAATTTATATTTTAACATCACAGATAAAACGTGCGGCTGATTCTGTTGTTCTGAATATCGCTGAAGGATCAACTGGACAGAGTAAAGCAGTTTTTAAGGTCTTTTTAGGTTATTCACTAAGATCTGCCATTGAAGTGGTAAGCTGTCTTTTTATTGCAAAGAGAAGAAACTATATCGCTGAAGAAAACTTTAAAATTTTTTATGCTGATTATGAAGTATTGGTAAAAATGATCACGGCGTTAAAAAACTCCATATAGCTGATCTTCCCATGAACCATGATCTATGAACCATTAACTATGAACAACACTACAAAAGTCGCCATTATAATGGGCAGCAAATCCGACTTAAATGTAATGCAGGATGCTGCTGATGTTTTAGCCGAATTAGGCGTTGAATATGAAATAACCGTGGTATCGGCCCACCGTACACCCGATAGGATGTTTAGCTACGCCCGTGCCGCTGCCGACAGGGGTATTAAAGTGATCATCGCCGGAGCCGGCGGTGCAGCCCACCTGCCGGGCATGGTAGCCTCATTAACCCACCTGCCGGTCATTGGCGTACCGGTAAAATCAAGCAACTCTATTGACGGCTGGGATTCCATCTTATCCATATTACAAATGCCAAACGGCATCCCGGTAGCCACTGTAGCTTTAAATGCAGCCAAAAACGCCGGGATCCTCGCTGCACAGATCCTGTCAACAGGAGATGAATACCTGGTGAAAAACCTTATCGACTTTAAAGAAAACCTTAAAAAGAAAGTTGAGGAGTCGGCAAGGGAAATGGAAGATAGTGATTAGAGGTTGGAGATTAGAGATTAGTTGGCTCAAGCTTATACAAGTTAAATGAGAAAAGGCCGTAGTAAATTACGGCCTTTTCTCATTTTTAAATATTATAGTCTAACCTCTAATCTCCAACCTCTAATCACTCACCTTAATTCAACGCCGGATTTTCCGGAAAATTAGCGATGTGGGCATAGCGCTGACCGAGGCTGATCACCACCTGGCGCCAAAGATTTTGCTCATCAAGGGTGAACAGTGTTTCTATATCAAATTTATCGGTTACTATCCAGCTATCATCTTTTATTTCTTCATCAAGCTGTTGCGGTGTCCAACCGGAGTATCCGGCAAAAAATTTAATTTCTTCGGTGCTTAACTGGTAATTGGATACTAAATATTTCACCTGCTCAAAATCGCCGCCCCAGTAAAGGCCATTTGCTATTTCAATGCCGCCTTCTATTTTGTCAGGCGCGCAATGGATAAAATGCAGTGTATTTTTGGCTACCGGGCCGCCTTCATAAACAGGCATTTCGGAGTATGATACATCAGGCAGTACATCGCCCAATAAATACTCGCTTTGATGGTTCAGGATAAAGCCCATAGCTCCTTCTTCAGAGTATTCTGTTAAAATGATTACGGATCTCCTGAAATTCGGATCCATCATAAACGGTTCCGAAATGAGTAAATGGCCTGCCGCGGCCGCTATAGGACTAAGCATAAAGTTTAGCGTTTAAATACATAACAAGCATAGCAAAAATATGTTCAATTATGAATAATGATTTACATCATTATATACGGTTTAATTAATTTGTAAGTTTGCATCAAAATGAATCAGCAGGAAATACAAAATTTAAGGCAGGACTATAGTGCCTCTACCCTATCAGAAAACAGCACTAAGGGCGATCCTATTAAACAGTTTGAACAATGGTTTAACGAAGCTTTGGAGGCAAAATTGCATGAACCCAACGCCATGACGCTTTCAACAGCCACGGTAACCGGTAAACCTTCGGCACGGATTGTACTTTTAAAAGGCTTTCATGCAGGCGGTTTTATATTCTTTACCAACTACTTAAGCCGCAAGGGCAAAGAGATTGCCAAGAACCCGCAGGGCGCATTAACATTTTTTTGGGGAGGCCTTGAGCGCCAGGTGCGTATTGAAGGCACTATTGAAAAAGTAAGCAAAGAAGAGTCTGAAAAATATTTCCATTCGCGCCCTAAAGGCAGCCAGGTTGGCGCAATAGTATCTCCTCAAAGCCAGGAAATTGAAAGCCGCGATGCATTGGAGCAAAAATGGAACCAACTGGAAGCCGAATACGCTGACAAAGAAGTGCCTAAACCATCATATTGGGGTGGATATATCTTAAACCCACAATTGGTGGAGTTTTGGCAAGGCCGGCCAAGCCGCATGCACGACCGCATCCTGTATAAAAAAACTGATAAAAAAACCTGGAAAAAAGTACGCCTTGCACCATGAGTTTTGATGATATTAAAAACCTGCTCACCGAAAAACTTGGTGATACTGTAATTACCGGCGAAGAAACAGGCGGTCTGCAACCCGCCTTGTTAATTAACCCTGATGATATTGCGGCCGTATGCATGGAATTGCGGAACAATCCCAAAACTTATTTCGATTTCCTGTCGAGCCTGAGCGGTGTGCATTATAATGACGAAGCAAACCGCTATGGTGTGGTTTATCACCTGGCATCAATCCCCTATAAAACACAGCTTACTTTAAAAATAAGCAAAGCCCATCTAAAAGAAAGTACTGAACTGCCCGAATTTAAAAGCATAACCGCCGTTTACCGCACTGCCGACTGGCATGAGCGCGAGGCCTATGACATGCTGGGGATCTACTTTGAAGGGCACCCCGATCTTCGCCGGATTTTGCTGCCCGACGATTGGGAAGGTTTCCCTTTACGGAAAGATTACCAGAACGCCGAATTTTATAAAGGCATCAGGATAGATTAACCTCAAATAAACTTTCCTGGCATTAACGGAGCGGAATAAGCGAAGGTAAGCAGTTTGATCACAGCTTTGTTTACTTCATTTTTACAGCGAAAGTAGCCCACAAATGAAAAAAAAAGCTGATTTTTGGTAGCCGGCTATATACCCCAAGCAATATATGACCGGATATAAATTTAACCGGATATAAAATTGGTCATTACAAACCCCAAATACGAAGAAGCACTCCTCAGGCACAATAAAAAGATAGCCGGGGCCAGCGTTGAGGATATGGTACTTAATGTAGGTCCGCAACACCCCTCCACTCACGGGGTTTTACGCCTGGAATTAATTACCGATGGCGAGATAGTAAAAGAGGTAATCCCTCATATTGGCTACCTGCACCGCTGCTTTGAAAAACATGCCGAATCATTAACCTACCAACAAACCATCCCTTTTACCGACAGGATGGATTACCTGGCTTCGATGAACAACAGCCACGCCTTTGTAATGGGTGTTGAACGGATGATGGGTATTGACAAGGATATACCTAAGCGTGTGGAGTACATTCGTGTACTGGTTTGTGAGCTAAACCGCATAGCATCGCACCTGATAGCCATTGGCACTTACGGCATTGACATAGGCGCCTTTACCCCCTTCCTGTGGTGTTTCAGGGACAGAGAGCATATTATGGGGATGCTGGAGTGGGCGTCGGGCTCACGTATGCTATACAATTACATTTGGGTAGGCGGTTTATTTTACGACCTGCCAGTTGGTTTTGAAGAACGCTGCAGGGATTTTGTGGAATACTTTAAACCTAAAATGGTTGAACTAAACCAATTGCTTACTGACAACCAGGTATTTATTTCGCGCACAGCAAATGTGGGCGTTTTGCCGCTTGATGTAGCTATTAACTATGGCTGCTCGGGCCCAATGTTACGCGCATCGGGCTTAAAATGGGATTTGCGGCGGATTGATAATTATTCGGCCTATCCTGAAATTGATTTTGAAATCCCGATTGGGCAGGGCCTGATGGGCAAAGTTGGCGACTGCTGGGACAGGTACAAAGTGCGCGTTGATGAAATTGAGCAATCATTAAGAATAGTTGAACAATGCCTTGACCGTTTGCAAAAAGAGTTAAAGCGTACGCCTGATTTTGATCCCCGTGCTAAAATGCCCCGCAAAACCATTCCTAAAGCACAGGACTATTATGTACGCTGCGAAGGCGCCAAAGGCGAACTTGGCTTTTATTTTATTACCGACGGCAAATCAGAGATCCCAACCCGTGTAAAATCCCGTGGGCCAAGCTTTAATAATCTTTCGGTACTGCCGGAGCTATCCAAAGGTGTATTAATTGCCGACCTGATAGCGATAGTAGGCTCTATCGACTTTGTTTTGGGCGAGGTGGACAGGTAGAGCCGTCTGAACTCGAATTAAACGAATTGAAAGAATTTAATGAATTTGCTAAGCTTTCTGTTAATTCTTCAAATTCTATAAATTCGAGTTCAGACAAACAAAAAAAGAGACCCCTCACGGCGTCTCTTCTCATTTTAATATATTAATTTTTATTGAGTGGGCTATTGATGATTACTGGTTATACACTTTAACCATAAATACATAGTTTTTGAGCTTGCTACTTTGCTGAGTACGGCTTAATCCAGCTAATTTATTCTTAGTATTCAAATTAAGCGTTTTCGACAATGAATCGGTTGGAATATTTTGTATCGCCTTTAACAGGTAAGTTGATTTTTTAGCAAAGTACGCACCTGCAACCTGGGTTTGACGCGCGGTAATCACACCTATCAC
Source organism: Mucilaginibacter sp. Mucisp73 (assembly GCF_059491465.1). Taxonomy (NCBI): domain Bacteria; kingdom Pseudomonadati; phylum Bacteroidota; class Sphingobacteriia; order Sphingobacteriales; family Sphingobacteriaceae; genus Mucilaginibacter; species Mucilaginibacter sp. Mucisp73. Next base: position 3,440,813 of record NZ_CP168507.1, read on the forward strand.
GTTTCCTTTTTCATCAAGTAAAGGGCCCCCGGAGTTACCAGGGTTTACCGGAACAGAAATTACATACTCGGTAGTATCGCCCGAATAATTTGCTGCCGATGCTAAATAACCTCCTCCATAAACCATATTATCGGCCGGGTAACCGAGTGTGTATACGCTCTCTCCAAGATCGCCTTCGGCCCTTTTAAGGTTATATGGTATCGGGCCAAGATTTTTAAATGATGGATCATTGATCTGTAAAATAGCCAGATCATACTGTGGCTCGGTATAAATAACCTTAGCATGAAATGATTCGCCCGCGGCATTCTGCACATAAACCGAATCAGCATTTTTAATCACATGGTAGTCTGTAGCCAGGTAACCATTTGATGTTAATGCAAAACCGGTGCCCCTGAAATTAGCAGGTGTCCTGGTTATTTTGGGTTTTACCGGAGTACGTCCATGGCCTATCTGAGCAACCGTTTTCTCCATGTTGTTGATCTTTTCGCTCAGTTGCTGATATTTTGACTTATCATTATTCAGCTTACCTGTCAGGATCAGGATAGTCAAAACGCCAAAGATCGCAATTGAAGCGGCTACCGATATTTTTGAATGATGATTACGCCACATGCGCACAATCCATACCGGATGGATCATTACTTCTTCTTTCAGCGCATGAACATCAATTTCATTATGAATGGCGTTTAAGCGATTCTCAAGCTCAAGGCGTTCGCCGTATTGCTTCAGTAAGCCTATAAATTTAATGTGTTCGGTAACTTTACTTTCAACAGCCGCATCGTTTTTGCGAAGCAGCTCAAATTGAACACGTTCTTCGGCGGTCATGCTACCGTCGAGGTACCGTTCAATAAATTCTGTTAGTTGGTTATCACTCATCTCTTGATCTCCTTATTTCTGCTGAAAAAATAATTTCTTCAGCCTTTGCAGGCATTTGTACTTCTGCGTTTTGGCATTATCCGCATTGGTGTAACCAAACCGCTCACAGATCTCCTGCATCGATCTGTTCTTTATATAAAAATCTTCCATAATGGTTTTACAGGGTTCGCCTAATAACTGGAGCGCACTCTCCATTTTACCAAACTGAATGTCCCTGTCGTTATGGTTATCAATTTCTTCTTCAACGGGCAGGTGTTCTTCAAAGTCCCTGATATCGCCGCCATATCGGTTCATTTGGCTCAGCCTTTTAAGCCAAAGCCGCCGGCAAACTGAGTATATATATGTTTTAAGCTTACTGTTTAGCTCAAAATCACCCGCTTTAATTTTATTGTAAAGAACGATAATGGCTTCCTGGTAAATATCCTTCGCGTCATCCTCATCGCCATTGTTGTTAATGATCAACTGTAATATCATCGGAAAGTAGGTTGTATAGAGCCTCTTCAGCACTATTTCCGAGTTATTAAGTATCCCAAGAACTATTTCACTATCTGTTGGAGCCGAAGCTTTTAAGTCTTTATTCACTCTTAATACTATTTAGGTCAAATTGTAACCCACTATTATCAAAAAAAATCAAACTAAAATAAATTAATAACATTGGCATTACATTTCATTACCTGTAACAATTGTGTGCTGCATTAATTTAACGTTAATACCGGCAGGTAAACAAGGTAACCCCAATGTTAAAAACTATGCAGGCAAATCTGCAATAAAAAAACCGCTTGCAAAAACCGGTGCGTAAACTACAAACCCTATGGAATTTACAAAGGTTTAATTTTTATGGGTTACCTTTTCCATTAATGCGTATTAAGTAACAAACGATCACAAAACGTTAACATTTTAAAAATTAAGAAAATGAAAAACACATTTAAATTAGCATTCGTAGCATTAGTTCTGGCAGCTTCTTTTTCAGCTTGTAACGGTGACTCTAAAAAAACTGAAGGTGATACTACTAAAACTACTGTAGTTGACTCAACTAAAGTTGTTACTGACTCTACTAAAACTGACACTACTAAAGTTGTTGCTGATACTACTAAAAAAGACACCACCAAGAAATAATTATTTCTGATAAGATAGAAAGTAGTTAAATATCATTTTTAATCTTTTTCTATTGATTTTTTAGTTATCCATCAATAAAAAAGGTGACTTGTAATTTTTTTTCAAAATTATGGGTTACCTTTTTTTATTTCTGGTATTAAGCTGTAAACTATTAAATCACTTATTAAAAAAATTAAACATGAAAAATTTCAAATTAGGCTTTTTAGCTTTAGCTATCGCTGTTTCTTTCGCTGCTTGTAAAGGTTCATCATCATCTTCTGCTGCTGATTCAACTAAAGCTGATTCTTCTAAAATGGCTGCTGATACTACTAAAGCTGACACTTCTAAAATGGCTGCTGATACTACTAAAGCTGACACCACTAAAAAAGACACTACTAAAAAGTAATTTAACTTTTTATGTTAAAAAAAACGCCCCCGGTTTTCCGGAGGCGTTTTTTTTTGCTCAAAACCGCCAAACAATTTCTATTGGTATTGCTTAATGTGATACATAATAAAATATGAAATATTCTGAATGGAAAACGCTTAGTGCCGAGGAGCGTAAAAGTATTGGCTGGCACCGCCATCCGCATATACGCACTGCTACCCTTTTTGCCATAGTTTTTGCGATAACATTTATTATTGTAGTGCTTGGCATAAGTAAAAACAGCACAATTCATCTTAACCGCAAACCAACTGCGAAAGAAGCTTTTGCCATGGCAAAATTATTTGTGAAGGAAAAGCTGAAACAACCTCAAAAAGCAGTTTTTCCTAACAACAGTTTTAAATCGGTTATTGATACAACAACTAATAGCTACGAGGTGCAATCAACGGTAAAAATTGAGGACGATAGTGGCAAAATGGAACAATCGGCCTGGGAAGTTAAAATGTTGTATACTAATGGCGACTGGGCCGAGAAAAATAGCTGGCAAGTTAAAAAGATAGACATTATTCCTCAGCCATAAAACCAATCGCTTAACAGTAATCATAAAAAAGGAGCAGTTATAAAACTGCCCCCGGTGGTTAATTAGTTATCAATAAATTTAGTGAACAGTATCCCGCAGGGCTTTAATCTCGTCATGAGCATCAAGCAGTTCACTTTCCTGCTGGCTGATCGTTTCGCGCAGGTAGGCTGGTAAATTTTCGTCTTCAAGCGCGGTACGGTATGCTTTTAAAATAGCATCTTCACCAAATTCGCATTCCTCCAGTACGTTATGGGTATCATGCCCGGTAAACGCGGCTTTAACATCAAGCCAGGCCCTGTGTATTTTGCCGCTGGTGGTTGTGCCGGTTTCAATGTCTTTTCCAAAAGCACTAACCTCTGTACCCAAAGCAAGCCTGTAACCCTGGCTTTGGCCAATAAACCTTGTAAAAAGCGATTTCAGTTCGGTATCGCCATCCTTCAAATCTTTTGAGGCGCGTTGATAGCCCTCAATCCTGTCATTGTTGATCTGTATCAGATCATTTAAAATCTCTACGGTTGCTTGTGTATTTTCCATGATTAGATGTTTTTATATAATATCAACCCCTTTAAAATTAAATTGTTTAATTAATTATATAAAAAATAATCCAAAATGAAAATTAGCTTTTCCCTCTAAATAAAGAGATCACCCAAATAATAATAGCGATAACAACTATTACAGCTATGATACCGGTTACTGCCCCGGCCTTAAAAATATCACCTATAACCGAGCACCCGCTCATAGTTAATAAGGCAAAAATAAATAATAAAAGGTGTGCGTTTTTCATGGTTAATGTTTAAATAGATAAAAGTATGATGGCTGGTTCAAGCCCCGGTTACTATCGATGGGAGGAATGCAATAATCAGGCCTTTTTAACATCAGGCTAACTGGAGGGAACCAGTTTAAATAGCGGTATATTGTAGTTAATTAATTGTATAGGTATGTATACAATGATGCCTCCGGTTGATAAATAAGCGGTCGCTTTTAACCGGAATTTAATAGTCGAAATAATTTCTAAATAATCTTCAAATTTTAAAACCAAACACTGCCATTAATCGTTCATAACATAATTAGTTATAAACCAATTAAACATATCAATATTTAAAGATTATAGAAGGTCACATGTTTATACCGGCTGCCTACAGCAGGTGTGTTGCGTTTAGCATAAAATAATTTACTAACAATTTATCTCCAACCAACTATGACAATACCGATACAACCAAACATTCAATGTGAAAACTGCATTAAATGCGGTAACAGGCCTCATGTTGAACAGCATAAAAAATATTGGGTACTTACATGCCCTAACAAGAGCTGCAAAAACTTTGTAAAAGCGCTCACTATCGACGTTGCCACCTGGAACCGGCTCAACAAAAAGGCCAATGAAATACCGGCTACAACTGAAACCTTGAAACGTACCGCTTAATTACAGCAGAAGGATAGTAAAGCCATAAATCCGCAAAAAATTTTTATGGCCTTAACTCAGATGAGTACATTTACACGCTACTCTACCGGTTAAGCTATGACAAATGCACTTCTATCAATAAATAAAGCAACTGTACGTTTTTTAAACACAACATTATTTACCGGCTTAAGCTTTAGTATAAAAAAAGGCGAAAGCTGGGCCCTTATCGGCGAAAGCGGATCTGGGAAAAGTGCCCTGCTACAAACCATAGCCGGGCGTTTTAATATCACAGGCGGTGAAATAGATTATCATTTCTGGAATGAGTACTCCAAATTTTTCAAGGCCGGTGATATTGCAACGCCACATAAGCTTATAGCCCTGGTTGAGCCTAAACATCATTTCCGCAACCTTTCAAACACTACTGATTTCTACTACCAGCAACGCTATAATTCATCCGATTCGGAAGATGCGCTTACGGTTGCAGATTATCTTGATACGATACCACACTTTCCCGGCACCAATACATCCTGGACATTTGAAAGAGTAGTTTCATTATTAAGGCTCGAACCACTGCTCAATAAACAGATCATCAAACTATCAAACGGCGAAACCAAACGCCTGATGCTGGCAGCCGCCCTGCTTAAAAATCCGGTACTATTAATGCTCGACAGCCCCCTAACCGGCCTGGATGTAAAAACCCGCGAAGAATTTAATGGCATTATTGAGCAAATCATGGCATCAGGTATTAACATCATAATAGCTACCTCCATCCATGAAATCCCAACAGCTATTACCCATGTCGCCGTGTTAAGCAAAGGGGCTATTATCCACGAAAGCCTAAAACAGGATTTTAAAGCAGAACTTTTTGAGCAGGACAAAAGCGATACAATTGATACCAATGAATTGAATGCCTTACTCAACATCGATAAAAACCCTGCCGCTTACAAGCACATTGTAAAAATGGATCAGGTACACATTAAGTATGGCGATAAGGTGGTGCTGGATGATGTAAACTGGCAAATTAACCCAGGAGAACATTGGGCTTTGCTGGGCCCTAACGGGGCAGGCAAATCAACGTTGCTAAGCTTAATCAACGGAGATAACCCACAGGCCTATGCCAACAACATTATTTTATTTGATAAAAAACGCGGGACGGGCGAAAGCATCTGGGATATCAAAAAAAAGATCGGCTTTGTATCGCCCGAGTTGCATCAGTACTTCCCTACTGATAATAGCTGTTTGCAGGTAATCGAGTCGGGCTATTACGACACCCTCGGCTTATTCAGGCCAAGCAATACAGACCGTGCAGAGGTTGCTTTACGATGGATGAAGGCTTTGGAAATTGAAAAGTATGCACGCGTGCTGCTCAAAAACATCCCGGCAAGTGCACAACGCCTCTGTCTGCTGGCCCGGGCGCTCATTAAAAACCCGGCACTGCTTATTTTTGATGAACCCTGCCAGGGCATGGATGATCATCAGCAACTCCACTTTAAAAACCTGGTTGATACCATTTGCAGCCTGGGTAATGTTACACTTATTTACGTCACCCACTATCAGCACGAAATACCCAACAGTGTTGACAAAGTTTTGAGGTTGGATAAGGGAAAGGTAGTTTCTTGAGGCTAAAGGCTAAAGGCTAAAGGCTAAAGGCTAAAGGAGAATGCTTTAGATGAACGATTGTTTTGCACCGTTACATTTTTTTGTCAATTATTTAACAGCCGTTAAAATCAAATTACCAACTTGCGTATATTTGCGTGATATGAATACAGCCGATCTGTTGCAGCGCGCGTTGCGGTTTGATTTTTTAACGCTTGAAGAAGGCGTTTACCTGTATAACAACGCCTCTACTGCCGAGTTGATGTACACTGCCAACGAACTTCGTAAAATACAGGTTCCGCATGGCAAGGTTACCTGGCAAATTGACCGTAATGTTAACACTACCAACGTTTGTATAGCCAATTGCAAGTTTTGTAATTTCTTTCGCCGTCCTGGTCATGAGGAAAGCTATATTACTGATATTGAAACTTATAAAAAGAAGATTGAGGAAACATTTCGGTACGGCGGCGATCAACTGCTGCTACAGGGCGGGCATCACCCCGATCTTGGACTGAAATTTTATACCGACCTGTTTCGCGAACTGAAACAGCTTTATCCGAAATTAAAACTGCATTCATTAGGTCCGCCGGAAATTGCGCACGTTGCCAAATTAGAGGGCATGCCGCATATTGAGGTACTAAGAGCGATGAAGGAAGCAGGCCTGGATTCATTACCAGGTGCAGGTGCCGAGATCCTGAACGATCGCGTACGCCGCCTGATATCAAAAGGCAAATGCGGCGGTAAGGAATGGCTTGATGTAATGCGTGCCGCTCACCAGCTTAACCTGCCAACATCTGCTACAATGATGTTTGGCCACATTGAAACTATTGAAGAGCGCTTTGAGCATTTGGTTTGGATCCGCGAGGTACAGGCCGAAAAACCTGAAGGCAACTATGGTTTTATAGCATTTATCCCCTGGCCTTTCCAGGATGATGGTACCCTCTTACGTAAAGTACGCGGTATCACCAATAATGTTACCGGCGACGAATATATCCGCATGATTGCCTTGAGCCGGATCATGTTGCCGAACGTTAAAAATATCCAGGCTTCATGGCTTACCGTGGGTAAACAGGTTGCCCAAATTTGCTTGCACGCCGGTGCTAACGATTTTGGATCGATCATGATTGAAGAAAACGTTGTATCCGCAGCCGGCGCACCTCACAGGTTTACTGCTAAAGGCATCCAGGAATCCATAAAAGAAGCCGGCTTTGAGCCCCAGCTTCGTACCCAGCGATACGAATGGCGCGAAATCCCCGTTGAAATTGAAGAACAGGTTATAAATTATTAAGCCCTTAGTAGCAGTGGCAGTGAAAAAATAACTGCAACTAAAAACTGCAACTGCCACCGACTAAAAATGGAACAATACATAGAGGCCCTAATTTTTGCATCAGAGCAGGCAATCCGGTTGGAGGAGATCATGTATTGCCTCCAGGCTGCTTTTGAGCGCGATTTTAATATTGAAGAAGTAACCGATGCCATAGGCAGGATCCATGAAAAATATCAGCATCATAGCTTAGCTATTGAACTGGTAAAAATTGGTAACGGCTATCAATTCCTCACTAAAAAGGAATATCACGCCGTTATTAATCTTTTACAACTGCAGCGGTCAAAGAAAAAACTGAGCCAGGCTGCTTTGGAAACCCTGGCTATTATAGCCTACAAACAACCCGTAACTAAGCCCGATATAGAACAGATCAGGGGTGTAAACTGCGATTATTCGATCCAAAAGTTACTCGAAAAAGAGCTAATAGCTATAATTGGCAAATCAGAAGGGCTCGGAAAACCTATCCTTTATGGTACAAGCGCTTTGTTTATGGACTATTTTGGCATTAACAGTATTGAGGAATTACCTCAACTTAAGGACTTTACAAACAACACGGCCACCATTGGCGAGCAATCAGAATAATTTTAATTTCTGTTTTAAAAAAAACCATTTTTCATTATTTTTACTATTGAATCAATAGGGTAAAAGATTTTAGAAACGCTTTTCTTTATCTGATTTTAATTATTATTATTGACAAAGTTTAATTTATAAAATCCATTACAATGGGAGCGCCAAAGAAACCGAACACTAAAAAGATCGAAAACTCAGATAATGATCCTGATGATGATGATGAGTTTGACCCAAAAGTGAAAAAGAAGGTAGTTGATGACGATGATGATGATTTTGACGGACCATTAGATGATGATCTGGGCAGGGGTTACGAGTCATTCGATGACGACGACGAAGACGACTATTAATTCTTTTTAATACATAACATTTTACAAAGCATTCAGACTATGCCTCTGGATGCTTTTTTTATTATCTACCGGTAGCGTACAATAAATGAAAGTAACAGAAGTACAGGACAAAGCAACAAAAAAGGCTTTTTTAGATGTGGCCCGCATCATTTATAAAGATGACGATAACTGGGTTTGCCCGCTTGATAATGATATTGAAGCTGTATTTAACCCGGCAAAAAACAATTTTCATCAACATGGTAAATGTACCCGCTGGATCCTGACAGATGACAATGGCCATCTAATTGGCCGGGTTGCTGCTTTTATTAATGAAAAAAAAGCATACAATTACGAGCAGCCAACCGGCGGCATGGGTTTTTTTGAGTGTACCGATAACAAAGAAGCTGCCTTTCTTTTATTTGATACCGCGAGAAACTGGCTTAGGGAAAACGGCATGAAAGCCATGGACGGCCCCATCAACTTTGGCGAAAACGACAACTTTTGGGGCTTGCTGGTTGAAGGCTTCACCCCGCCCTCTTATGGTATGAACTATAATCATCCGTATTATAAGGCTTTTTTTGATGAGTACGGCTTTAAAACCCAGTACGCGCAGATCACTAACCATGTTGACGCTCATAAACCTTTCCCCGAGCGGTTTACCAAAATAGCTAATTGGGTAGCAAAAAAGCCCGGATACGATTTCAGGCACTTTGAAATAAAAAAAATAGAAAAATTCGCAGCTGATTTCATTGAGGTTTATAACGATGGATGGAAAGATTTTGAAAACTTTGTTCCTATCACATACGATACGATCATGGAAAGCTTCGAAAAAATGAAGCCCCTGATGGACGAAAAATTGATCTGGTTTGCCTATGTAGATGATGAACCAGCATCTTTTATGATCATTTTACCCGATGCCAACCAGATGCTTAAACCGCTTAACGGCAAACTGAACCTGATAGGTAAACTTAAATTTTTATACTACCGCTGGAAAGGGGTATCCCGCATGCGGGCTATTGTGATGGGCACGAAACAAAAGTACCAGAAGCACGGCCTCGAATCGGCGATGTTTATAAAATTAAAGGAATATGTATTGCCTCTCAAGCGTTATGATGAGCTTGAATTATCTTGGGTAGGCGATTTTAACGACAAAATGATAGCCATCCACGAAGCAGTTGGTGCTACATTTGGCAAAAAGCATTTAACAATGCGTTACATTTTTGATTAGCCCGGCCAAACCGGGCCACCAAATTATGCGGTTACTTTTGAATGTCGAAGTTCTTCAAATAGCTCAATTACTTTTTTCTGCAAATCGATTACTTCAGTTTCACGGTCCATTAAGCGTTTGTTAACGGTTTCAAGCTCGTTAACAAATTTCTGATCCTGTTCGGTATCATTAAATGTAAGCAACTGAACTACCGACATTTCAAACAGGTTTGCTATCTGCTCAAGCCTTGATAAATTAATATCTGTGATCCCTGTTTCAATCTTTGAGAAAGCAGGAATTGAAATATCCAATCTCTTTGCAACATCCTCCTGGCTCCACCCCTTTTGATGACGTAATAATCTGATTTTTTTTCCGAGAGTTTTCATTTGGTTAAATTAATAGTGTAGGTTTCGCAAAAGTTAATTACTTTACAATAATATTTATTATCACGCTAATTATCAACTAATTTGCGTAATTTTTTATTTTAAAGTGTAGTTAATTGTTGCGATTGGCAAATCCCTTAAATTAAAGCAAATAAATCATTCTAAAACATACCTGCTACACGGTATTTTTTCGAGTAATTTAGGTCTGGATTTTCATCCCATTGTAATTTAGTGCGCAAAAAAGCGCAAAAAATTCTTCTTTTTAAAATTAAAATTTCATTTTTGTACTGTAATATTTTTTATTACAGATAAATGAACGGACAATTTCAAATAGCAACCCATGTATTAACCCTGCTTTGCAAACAGCCGGGCGAGCTATTATCGTCTGATTATGTTGCCGGCAGCATGAATGTAAACCCTGTTCTGGTACGTAAAGAAATGCGCAAATTACGCGCCTGTGGGCTTATTGAAAGCAAGGAAGGTAAAACCGGCGGTTATAGCCTGGCTCTCCCCCCGCAAAAAATATCCCTTGCCGATGTTTATAAAGCTGTAAAACTGCCGCCGGCTTTAGGCCAGGCTAAAAATAAGCCCAACCCTGCCTGCCCTGTCGGTAAGCAAATTGGAGCTCACCTTGATCATTTGGCCGATGAGGTTGAAGCAGCCATTATCAAAAAACTAAGCACCATAACCATTTTTGATTTTGTAAATCAATTTGATTAAAAAAATTTAAAATAAACTGTAACAAATTTAATTACAATATAAAAGCAAAAACAATGAAAATCGCATTAATTGGAGCCACAGGTTTTGTAGGCAAAGCCGTTTTAAACGAAGCGTTACAACGTGGATACGAGGTAACTGCTATAGCCCGTAACCCGAAAACAGATATTGAAAACCCTAAATTAACACTCAAAACTGCCGATGTATATAACGTTGATGAGTTAACCGAAACGTTGAAAGGGCATGATGCTGTTGTAAACTCATTTAACGCCGGCTGGGCTAATCCTAACCTGTACAATGATTTTATTAAAGGGTCAGAGGCTATACAACAGGCCACTAAACAAGCTGGTGTAAGCCGCCTGTTGGTTGTAGGCGGCGCCGGCAGTCTTTTTATTGCTCCTGGCGTACAATTAGTTGACAGCCCTCAATTCCCTGCCGAATGGAAAACAGGCGCCACAGCGGCCCGCGATTACCTGAACATTATCAAAAAAGAAGAAGATTTAGACTGGACCTTCCTGAGCCCGGCCATTCACCTGCATCCGGGCACCCGCACAGGCGTATACCGTACCGGTACAGATGAGCCTGTGTTTAACGACAAGCACGAGCATGAAATTTCAGTAGAAGACTTAGCAGTTGCTATTCTTGATGAACTGGAAAACAACCAGTTTGTGAAGAGAAGATTTACTGTGGGGTATTAAGCCCCCTCTAAATCTCCCCCTAAAGGGGGAGACTTTTAAAAGCATCATTTAAAGCCCTCTCCCTTTAGTGGCCGTTGCGCAACTGAGAAAAGACTCGATCGAATAAAGTTTTGATCGGGTCTTTTTCTTTGATTAACTATTTGGTAGTCAGAGATTTATTTTGTATATTAAGGACATGCAAGGCAAAAAAGATTATCAGGAAAAGCTCTTCATCAGGTTTCAGCTTTCAGACTATGTTCCGGCTGATAACTTCTACAGGCGTTTGAAAGACATACTTGATCTCCACTTTGTTTATGATACAACGGCCAAATATTATGGTACAGAGGGTCAAAAGAGCATTGACCCGGTTGTGTTTTTCAAACTAATGCTTGTTGGTTATTTAGAGAACCTGAATAGCGATAGGCGCATTATTGCTACCTCACGTATGCGCATGGATATCCTCTATTTTATAGGATATGATCTGGATGAAGAACTTCCCTGGCATTCGACATTAAGCCGCACACGCCAGCTTTATGGAGAAGATGAGTTTACAGCTGTGTTTAAACAGGTTCTGAAAAAGTGTATTGATGCAGGTTTGGTAGCAGGTAAAAGACAGGCTATCGATAGCGCATTTGTCAAAGCCAATGCAGCTATGTCAAGTTTGGTCGAACGCGAGATCATGAATGATGCATCAACTTATGGCAAGCAATTGGACGATCATAATGATGAAGCCCCGGCTGGGGACATACCGGATGAAAACACCAAGCCTAAGCCGAGAAAGAACGCTAAAGTTGATAAGAAAGCGAACAGCAAGCGTTACAGCCCATCAGACCCTGATGCCCGGTTATCGGTGAAACCCGGAAAAACAACGCGGCTGAACTATTCGGCTCATGTAAGCGTAGATACACAAAACCACGTTATTACACACATCCAGGCCTTTCATGCAGATAGAGGAGATGCACCATGTCTGCCTGATATCCTTACCCATGTCGCCGGAAACCTTAAAGATAATGGCATGGAAATAGAAGATGTGCTTGCCGATACAGGTTATAGCGGTGAAGCGGCGCTTCTGTTTTTAGCTGATAATCATATTAAAGGCTTCATACCTAACAGGTCAGGATGTCAAAGCAGGGAAAGCCGGCAGGGCTTCAGTTATGACGGGGAGCAAGACCGGTATGTTTGTCCTGAAGGCAAATACCTTACTTTTCACAACTTCAAAAAAGCAGAGAACGATAATACCCATAAGATATATCGTACCAGTGTTAAAGATTGCAGGGACTGTCCGCTTAAAAGCACCTGCGCTAATCTGCAAGGCTTTAAAGTGTTTAAGGATTCCGTAGCTAAAGACCTTTATATAGAAATGCATGAACGCATGCAAACCCGACAAGGGAGCAAGGCCAGGAAAGTAAGACAAAGTACGGTAGAACCGGTACTGGGCACCCTGATCAATTTTACAGGCATGAAACAGGTAAACACAAAAGGGCTCGAATTGGCCAATAAATGTATGATCATGGCCGCCGTTGCCTATAACCTTAAAAAACTTGTCAATGGCGTTTCAACAAAGGTCAGAAGAAGAATAAGAAAAATACCCGGGAACCATTCTGATGCTTTTATTAATACTTTTTCGGCCTGTATCTCAATAACAGAGCACTCATTAAACGCTTTAGGGATGGCGATAAAAGCAAATGGCCGAATAACCATTTGCTCTGCAAATTAATTATTCAGCCATTTTAAGCCCTGTTGCGCAACGGCCACCTTTAGGGGAGGGTTTGGGTGGGGCTTTTACTTTATAAACTTAGCAGCTACCCAGTCTGTATCTTTTTTATGGGTAATGTATTTCAGGCCGTACTTGCGGGCTTCGTCGGTAATGATATCCAGGTCTGGCGATTCATAGAAACCACTGAAGTAAATCTCGCCATCGGTCTTTAATACTTCAGCATAACGCTGCATCTGTTCGATAAGGATATTGCGGTTGATGTTGGCCAGGATAGTATCGTATTGCTCATCCGGGATAACTTCTTTTGAGCCACACAGCGGCTTAATATTACCCACATTATTCAAAGCCGAATTTTCGATAGTGCTTTCATAACAAACCGGGTCGTAATCAATGGCGGTGATATCGTCGGCACTTAATTTGGCTGCCATAATAGCAAGAATCCCCGTACCGCATCCCATGTCAAGCACTTTTTTACCGGCAAATTCATTTTCAAGCATCAGCCCCAGCATCATAGCTGTGGTTTGATGGTGGCCGGTACCAAACGCCATTTTAGGGTCTATCACTATCTCGTATTGAAACTCTGGTTTAGGTTCATGAAAGGTTGCCCGTACATAAATCTTATCCCCTATCTCTATAGGTTCAAAATTATTTTCCCACACCTCGTTCCAATTTTTCTGCGGAATGAGTGTTATCTCGTAACTAAAAGTAAACAGGTCTTTATAGGGTAATAATTGCTCATCAAGCGCCTGCTGGTCAAAAACACCTTCTGGAATATAAGCTTTAAAGCCAAGCTCAAGCTCTTCAAAAGTATCAAAACCTATCTCACCCAAAGCATTGATCAGCAGGTCCTGCTGGTAATCTTCGGTAGTGATGGTAGTAAAAAACAGTTCGTAGTAATTCATTTTGATTTTTTTCGTCATTAACCTTCACCAGGAATCCGGTCAGCCGGCAGAGAATTTAAGCGGCAGCTTCAGGTTCAGCCGGCTCACTATCTGCGCTTATCCTCTTCCTGTCGAGCAAATACAGTACAACAAAGTTAACAATCCAGTAAACAGCTTGTATTTCGGTCATATACCACCAAAAACTAAACAGGGGGCTATATCCATCCTCGGGCAACCATATTATATAGCTTAGGGCACCGGCAAATAATATACAAACCAGGGCAATGCAGCCTCCGGCAATAAAGCGCGCCGAAGCTCCTTTATGTTTAACCCAATTCCAAAGTGGTATGATGATCAGGTACTGGGTGAGGACTCCGTCTGCAAGCAATAAGGTCCAAAAAAGGCTGAAGTAGGCCATGAGGCTATACAGGTTACCATTACCAATTTCGCCAATGCGCATAGGGTGATCGGGCATATTGAAGTACACCACCGCCCAAAACACGCCAAAGTCGATCAAGACCGGTAAAAGAACTTTTAAAAGCTTCATGCTTCTGTTAGATTTGAGACGTGAGATATGAGATTTGAGAGTTCATTTTTTCATAAACAGCGCAACCCTTTTTCTGTTTGAAATTAGGTTTGAGCATTTTCTCATATCTCATATCTAAAATCTCATATCTAATATTAATTAAACGTTTTAACGATATCTGTAAAATCACGCGATTTCAAAGAAGCACCGCCGATAAGGCCGCCATCAATATCAGGCTGGGCAAACAGTTCAGCAGCATTGGTTGGATTGCAGCTACCGCCGTATAAAATGGTAGTAGCATCAGCAACTTCCTGGCTATACTTAGCGGCAATTTCTTTACGGATAAATTCGTGAATTTCCTGAGCTTGTGCTGATGTAGCAGTTACACCTGTACCTATAGCCCAAACCGGCTCATAAGCAATAACCAATTTAGCAAAAGCTTCAGCATCAAGGTGAAAGATGCCTTCAACCAACTGAGTTTTAATCACATCAAAATGTGTATTGGCTTCACGCTCCTGCAAGGTTTCGCCAATGCAGAAGATAGGGCGAAGATCATTTTTTAAAGCAGTATCCGTTTTTTTGGCAAGCAAAGCATTGGTCTCGCCAAAATATTGGCGGCGTTCTGAGTGGCCAAGGATCACATAAGCGGCACCGGTAGATTTAATCATCTTAGCAGAGATCTCGCCTGTATAAGCACCTTTTTCTTCCTGGTGGGCATTTTGTGCACCAACAGCAACTTTGCTATAACCCTTTGATAATTGCACCAGGCTATGAATGTGGATGAACGGACTGCAGATCACTGCTTCCTGCGTGCCGGTAGCCTCATCTTTTACCATGTTGATGATCTCTGAAAATAAAGCTAAACCTTCATTGTAATCAAGGTTCATTTTCCAGTTTCCGGCAACGATTTTCTTTCTCATGATTTTATTATTTTATTTATTAGTGAATGGTTGATTGGGTTGATTAGGTGAGTAGTTCATAAAGTTCAATTAAATGGTGATATTAACCCACTCACCTAATCAACCACTCACCAAAATCAAAACTGCCTATACTTCTCCGTCTGTTCAAATATGGCTGTTAATAAATTCTGTTCGATTTCATCAAAATCACGGTGATCGCGGCGGTCGAACACTTTCTGAGCGGTTTCAAACATTTTATTGATCAAATAAACTTCGAAGCCCTGCGCGCCTCCCCATGAAAAGTCGGGCACAAAGTTACGCGGAAAACCTGCTCCAAAAACGTTGGCCCCCACCCCTACTACTGTACCGGTATTAAACATGGTATTGATCCCGCTTTTTGCATGATCGGCCATAATGAGGCCGCAGAATTGGAGGCCCGTTTTACGGAAACGTTGTGTACTGTAATCCCAAAGTTTTACTTCGGCGTAGTTATTCTTCAGGTTTGAATTGTTTGTATCAGCGCCGATATTACACCATTCGCCTAAAACCGAGTTGCCCAGGTAGCCTTCGTGGCCTTTTGAGGAATATCCCCAAATTACCGAATTATTTATTTCGCCCCCAACCCGGCAATACGGCCCAACGGTGGTAGCACCATAAATCTTAGTCCCCATTTTCACCTGCGAATGTTCGCAAATGGCAAATGGCCCGCGGATATGGGTACCTTCCCAAATTTCGGTATTAGCCGAAAGGTAAATCGGTCCGTTAGTCGTGTTAAATGTCGAACATTCGGCAACAGCACCTTCTTCAGCAAAAAAATCATCACCTATAATAACGTTGGTTGAACTGATAGCCGCGCTTGTTCGTCCTTTAGTAAGCAGTTGAAAATCTTTACGAAGCTCGATGTCGTTCTTCCTGAAAATATCTTCAGGGTATTTGATCGATACAAAAAGGTTAGAATAGTTTATCACATCGCCAAAATCAGCATTAACATCAAAGCTTTCCGCATCCGCGGCATTAAGTTTAACAGCTATCAACTGGTCGTTGTATTTAAGCGCCTGCCCGGTTTGCAGTTTATCAATTGCTTCAACCAGGTTTTCATCCGGACATACAGCGCCATTGATAAAAACGTTATCAGCTTCAATATTTACGGGGAACTTAATCTTTAGGTAATCAAGCGTTTGAAAAGAATAAGCACTTTTTAAATGCCTGGCCCATTTTTCGGCAATGGTGAGCATCCCGATACGAAGATCGGCAACCGGCCGGGTATAGGTAAGCGGTAACAGCGTATGGTGTGCGTTATCGTCAAAAAGGATAATTGCCATGGCGCAAAAATAAAAAAAGTCCCGACTGCAAAGCCGGGACTTGTAAATATTAATTAAACAAAAATTACTTTTTGTTGTAACGTGAGCGGAATTTGTCAATACGACCTGCAGTATCAACCAGTTTCATTTTACCGGTGTAGAACGGGTGCGAAGTGTGAGAAATCTCTAATTTAACCAATGGATATTCGTTACCATCTTCCCATTTAACGGTTTCGCGGGTATCGATGCAAGATTTAGTGATAAAAGAGTAGTCGTTTGACATATCTTTAAATACAACTAACCTATAGTTTGATGGATGCAGATCTTTTTTCATTATATTATATAAACTTACCTTCTGTACTTTACTTAAAAGAGGTGCAAATGTAATAATAAAAGTGAAAACTGGAAAAGCAAATTAAAAATAGTTTATTATTGTTCATAGATGATAGTTCATGGTTCGTAGTTGGTTAAAGAACTACATTTATAAAACTGAATATTAGACAATTAAACAATCGCTATCCTTTTGTCTGAACCCGAATTTATTGAATTCAGGGAATGGGCAGAATCTCAGGCAAATTCGAAAAATTCTCAAAATTCAATAAATTCGAGTTCAGACACTAATCGCCTGGCATAACTCTATCAAAACTCCATTAACACTTTTAGGATGCACAAAGCATACCAGTTTATTGTCAGCCCCTTGTTTAGGTTTGTCATTAAGTAAAACAAATCCTTCGTTTTTAAGGCGCTTCATTTCAGCTTCAATATCATCTACCTCAAAAGCTACATGATGAATCCCTTCCCCTTTTTTAGCTATAAACTTAGCTATAGCGCTATCGTCATTCAACGCCTGGAGCAATTCAATCTTATTTGGTCCGCTCTGCAAAAAAGCGGTAATCACATGTTCGCTCTCAACAGTTTCGGTTTTATATACCGGTGTGTTCAGCAGTTTAGCGTAAATCTTGCCTGCTAATTTAACACTGTTAACCGCTATACCAATGTGCTCTACTTTGTTCATGTCCAAATATTGTAAATTATTGGTCAGCTTTGGTTATTTGCGAAGGAATTTAGCTGAATTTCAATAAAAACTTGCGTATCTTTGTTTTGTTAATATATTTCAAAAGGACTATGAATATCCCAATTTATTTAGATAACAATGCAACTACACCAATGGACCCAAGGGTACTGGAGGCTATGTTACCATATTTTAACGAAAAATTTGGTAATGCAGCAAGCCGTAACCATGCGTTTGGATGGGTTGCAGAGGAGGCGGTTGATTACGCACGCGAACAGGTTGCCAAATTGATAGGCGCATCTGAAAAAGAGATCATCTTTACCTCTGGTGCTACAGAATCAGATAACCTTGCTATTAAAGGGGTGTTTGAAATGTACAAAGACAAAGGTAACCATATCATAACTGCAGTTACAGAACATAAAGCTGTGCTTGATGCCTGCAAACACGTAGAAAAACTGGGCGGTAAGGTAACTTATTTACCGGTTAAAGAAGACGGTCTTGTTGATCTAGCTGAGCTTGAAGCAGCAATGACGCCTGAAACCATCCTGGTATCGATTATGTATGGCAACAATGAAATTGGTGTTATTCAGCCAATTAAAGAAATTTCGGCTATTGCCCACAAACACGGTGCATTATTTATGACCGATGCCGTACAGGCTGTTGGTAAGATCCCTGTTGACGTTAATGCTGATGGTATTGATCTTTTGGCTTTATCAGCACACAAAATATACGGCCCTAAAGGTGTTGGTGCATTATATGTACGCCGTAAAGGACCAAGGGTTAAAGTTACAGCCCAAATGGACGGTGGCGGTCACGAGCGCGGTATGCGTTCAGGTACCCTTAACGTACCGGGTATTGTTGGCTTAGGTAAAGCCTGCGAACTTTGCGGCCAGGAAATGGAAAGCGAAGCAAAACGCCTGTCAGCTTTACGCGATAAATTGCAATCAGCGCTAACCGTGTTGGAAGAAAGCTATGTAAACGGTAACGTTGAACACCGCTTACCACATGTTGCTAACATTTCGTTTAAATATGTTGAAGGTGAAGGTTTGATGATGGCCATGAAAGATCTGGCTGTATCATCAGGTTCGGCTTGTACCTCTGCTTCATTGGAGCCATCATACGTATTGAAAAGCTTAGGCCTGTCTGATGACCTGGCACACTCTTCTATCCGTTTTGGCTTAGGTCGTTTCACTACCGAAGAAGAAGTTGATTACGCAATTGAAGTAACCAAAAAAGCGGTTACCCACCTGCGCGACCTTTCACCACTTTGGGAAATGTTTAAAGAGGGTATTGACCTTAACTCAATTGAGTGGGCAGAACATTAATTTGATTTTAAGATGTGGCAATTTGAAGATTTGAAAATTGCCTGTAACTTCAAGAAATAAGGATTAAAATATATTTAGATAAAATTTTTGAGATTGACTATGGATCATTTTCAAATTTTCAAATCATAAAATTTTCAAATTAAAAAGACAATGGCATATTCAGATAAAGTAATCGATCACTACACTAATCCCCGCAATGTGGGCACTTTGGATAAAAGCAGCCACAAAGTAGGTACCGGCTTAGTTGGTGCACCTGAGTGCGGCGACGTAATGCGCCTGCAGATCCAGGTTGATGATAACAATGTTATCACCGATGCAAAATTTAAAACTTTCGGTTGCGGTTCGGCAATCGCTTCTTCATCATTAGCTACTGAGTGGCTTAAAGGCAAAAGCATCGACGATGCTATGAAAATCGACAACATGGACATCGTTGAAGAACTTGCCCTTCCACCGGTAAAAATCCACTGTTCAGTTTTGGCAGAGGATGCTATCAAAGCAGCGATCAATGATTTCCGCGTTAAAAACGGCCTAGCGCCAATTGAAAGCGAAAAAGTACATCACTAAGAAGATGTGAGATATTAGATGTGAGATTTGAGACTCATATCTGATTTGTATACGTATAATTGATTTTGATGATTTGCGGTGTGACTTGGTCTCATGTCTCAAATCTCATATCTCAAATCTAAAAAAATGGTAACTGTAACTGATAAAGCAAAAAGCAAAATAGAACACCTGATGCAGGATGCAGGGCTTGATGCCTCTTATTTTCTGCGTGTATCTGTTCAGGGCGGTGGTTGCTCGGGCTTATCATACAATCTTGATTTTGATAACGAGGAGAAAAAAGGCGATCAGTTTTTTGAAGACCAAGGAGTCCGCATGGCACTTGATATGAAATCGTTCCTGTACCTCGCCGGTACCGAACTTGATTTTTCTGACGGTCTTAACGGTAAAGGCTTCAATTTTCACAACCCTAACGCCAGCCGTACCTGCGGTTGCGGCGAAAGTTTTTCGGTATAAAAATTAACCTTAAAATATAAAAAGAGGCGCGATGAGCGCCTCTTTTTGTTTTACTAAAGCTGCAAAGCTGCCGCGGGCTTCCAGCCCGTGGTTTAACATGAGCCAGCTTTCAGCTGAATTCACTAAAACATATCCTCTACTTTAACATCATCGGGTACAACCTGTTCCACACTCCAGTGTTCTGCAATTTTACCCTTAGCCACCCTGAATATTTCATAAAACACAAACGTTTTGCCGCTCCTGTTAAACTGCGACTGGGCTACCACGAAATCCCCTTCAGCAATGAGCCTATGAATTTTAACAGATCGATCAGGCTCAGCAAGATAATCAGCCAGTCCCAAACCTGATGCAATTACAGAAGCAGCATGCTCAACGTAAGCAGCATCAATAAACAGATTATCAGATCGGTTATTTACAACCGATTTATAAAACTGCTCAACAACAGATCTGCTACTTTCTGTGGAAGCATTATGATCAATTTCAGTTGTGCCATTAGTGGCAGTGACTGTTTTCCCGCTTTCATCGGGCAAAGGCTGGATAGCATCCCAATGTTCAGTTAACATCCCATCCTTTAATTTAAACAGATCGATCACAGCCATCCGCCTCCCCAAAAATGAAATATCAAGATGAGTCACTACTAAGTCGCCATCCTGTATCGCTCTTATAATTGGCGACTTTGCATCTTCGGGCGGTGGTGGTAAAGTTTTCAGGTAATTGACCATTTCTGTTATGCCTGCCCTCCCCTGTTTAACGGTTGGGTTGTGCTGCTTATAGTTTTCAACTATAAATTCGGGGATCAGCTCTGTTTTACGTTGCCCTACTATTTGTTTATAAAAGGACAATACTTTTTGTTTATTGGTTATGGTATCCATACAGGTATGAGACTTTGCATCACAGGCAGCGCATATTAAAATGCAGCATATGCCCAAAGTGAATACTTGAGTAATTTTCATTACCGGTTAAATAAAATTGATTGGAAATTTTGAAACAATACAAAACACTGCCGCAAATAGCAGCGTGTTACCAAACCTGTATCAACAGGCCGGGCCTTAGGCGCCCCTTGTTTTATATGTAGAGATAGTAATTATGCGGTGAAGATAGGGAAAGTTTGAAGATTATAAAAGGATGGATTGGCAGACATAAGAAGTTTTTGGAAACTTCTTATGTCTGCTTTTACTTTATCAAAACACCTTAATCACCTGTCCTGTAATGGCCCCAAGTACGCTTTTAACGTAAGCGTTGGCTACCTTATCCATAGCAACGGGTTCATGGCCGGGGAAGTATTCAAAGTAACCAGGTGAATCCTCAACAACACCCGGACTTACCGCGTTGATCCGCACACCATTTTGTAATTCAATGGCCGCACTTATTACAAAGGAATTTAGCCCACCGTTAATGGTACCCAAATTCACGCCGTTTACAACCGGATCTTCCGATAGGATACCTGAAGTAAGCGTAAATGAGCCCTTATGATTAATATGATGCTGGCCTATCAGTACAAGATTTATCTGCCCAAGTAGCTTGCTTTCAATTCCTTTTTTGAAATCGGCAGGGGTTGTACTCGCCAGTGGGCCAAAATGCCCCGATCCTGTAGTACTCACCAACGCATCAAACGGGCCAACCTTTTCATAAAATCTTTCAATTGATTCGGGTGAAGTAATATCCAATTGAAAATCACCACTTTTTGAGCCTGCAGTAATAATCTCGTTTTTGCCTTGCAATGCTTCGGTAACTTTTTTGCCAATAGTGCCCGAAGCACCGATAATAATTATCTTCATAGTATATGTTTTTATCCAAGTTAGTAAGCTTAACGTAAATCAGCATCATCACAAAGTAAAACACGTTCAGTTGTCAAATACCCGTATCAATGCTTGTTTTTATAAAAATAGATTTAGATTTGTTCCAATATCCGATTATATAAATGAGTAAAAATACCGAGCTTTCAACTGTTCCAAGTTTCATTCGCAATACCGTTGCCAAAATTCATCCTTTAGATCATACTTTCCTGCTCTATAAAGTTAAAGATACCTGGGTAGAAATCAGCTACGGTGAAGCCTTAGAAAAAATAGACGCGATTTCGGCCTGGTTCCTGCACATCGGTATCAGGAAGGGCGATAGGCTCTCGCTCATCATTGAAAACGGGCCCAATTACGTTTATTATGATCAGGCCCTGCAACAGATTGGTGCCGTTAACACCTCTATATACCCCACCCTTACCGAAAACGAGATAGAATATATCCTGAATGACTCAGGGGCGCGTACCATCATTTGTGGCAACCCTTTCCTGTTCAGGAAAGTTTTAAAAGTGGCCAACAACTGCCCGGAGCTGATCCGCCTGATCCCGGCATTTGATGATTTTGAAAAATTCAGCGATAAGGTAAGCTTAAATGCCGGCGTAATTGGCTTTGACCAGGTAATTACCGAGGGCAGCAAATTGCTGGAGCAATATCGCCATGCTATTAATGCAGCACGTGAAGCTATCTTAACAACTGATACTTCATGCCTCATTTATACTTCGGGGACTACGGGGGTACCTAAAGGCGTGGTACTAACCCACCATAACCTCACGCAAAACGCTATCAATAGTTTAATTCAGATTCCGTTTGTTGAAAAAACTGATAGATTTTTATCATTCCTGCCGCTATCGCATGTATTTGAGCGCACCATTTATCATATAGCCATTTACCGGGGATCACAAATAGCTTTCGCCCAAAGTTTGGAGTTGCTGGCCAAAAACATGGGCGAGGTTAAACCTACTATACTTTGCTGCGTACCCCGGTTACTGGAACGTATCCACGACAAAGCCATCAAAAGCGGCACATCGGCAGGCGGTATTAAAACCAGGATCTTTCTTTGGGCATTTGAAATCGGTAAAAAAGTGCGCCTGGTACAGGAGGCCGGTAAGTCACCTGGCGTAATCCTGAAGGCACAACACGGCATTGCCGAGAAACTGGTATTCAGTAAGATCAAGGAAAAAACCGGCGGACGGCTGAAATTCATGGTATCGGGAGGTGGCGCATTGCCTAAGAACATCGGTGAATTTTTTGGCGATCTTGGCATTGTAATTTTGGAGGGCTTTGGCTTAACCGAAACTTCACCCGTAATGGCGGTTACAGAGCGCCACAGGGTAATTTATGGCACCGTTGGTCGTATTATTCCAGGTATTGAAGTGGCTATCCAGAATGTGGATACCAAACATATCTACAGCATACAAACACACGATAACTTTAAAGAAGATACCCTTACCGAAGAAGGCGAGATCATTGTTCGCGGGCATTGCGTAATGAAAGGTTACTGGAACAAGCCCGAAGAAACCGCCACCGTTATTGATTCGCACGGCTGGTTCCATACCGGCGATATCGGCAGGTTTTTCCGCGGCAACCTTCAGATTACTGATCGTCTCAAAAATATGCTGGTGAACGCCTATGGTAAAAATATCTACCCTACTCCGGTAGAGAACACCTACCTCAAAAGCCCTAAAATTGAACAGGTGTTTTTAGTGGGCGATAAACGCGAATACATTGCCGCCATTATTGTGCCGGCACGCGAGACCCTGCAGGAAACTTTTAACCTTCAAAATGATTTCTTTGAACGTCCTGAAGTGTTCATTGATGATAAAGAAATAGTTGACTGGATAGGCGCCGACATCAGGAAATACAGCAATGAGCTGGCCAAGTTCGAACGCATCAAATCATTCAAAATAAAACGCAATCCTTTCAGCATGGATGAGGGTGAAATCACCCCTACCATGAAGGCCAAACGTAAGGTCATCGAAAAGAAATACGCCGCCGATATTGATGAACTGTATGTTGGGGAAACGGAGGAAGACTGACCGCTGATGCTTATTTGATTTCGTTGATTTCGCTGATTGCCTTGATCTTGCCAAATTGATTTTCAGCTTTTATCTTATTAAAGAGAAAAAATCAACGCAATCAGCAAAATCACTAAAATCAACGGTCAAGATTTACTAAATTTGTTAGCATGAAGCGATCAGGCAGTGCTGACTTACCTTTACATTATGGCTATGTACCGCAATGGCTTGCCGAGCGCATGGCTAAACTTGGCCTTGCTGTGGTGGAAACCATTGTGATGGACTATGGCAAAGATGAAGTGCTTCGCCGGCTAAGCGATCCTTTCTGGTTTCAGAGTTTGGGAGCTGTTATGGGGATGGACTGGCATTCCTCGGGCATAACCACTTCTGTAATGGGAGCTTTAAAAAGGTCAATCAACCCGCATAGCCGCGAATTGGGCATTTATATCTGCGGCGGTAAAGGAAAACATTCTACTCAAACACCTGCCGAACTGGTCAAGGTTGGCCAAACCACCGGACTGGATGCTAATTACCTGGTAAAATGCAGCAAACTGAGCGCCAAAGTTGATAATACCGCCATACAGGATGGCTTCCAGCTTTATACCCATAATTTTATTTTAAGCGCTACCGGCAAATGGGCCGTGGTTCAGCAAGGCATGAGCGATGTAAGCCGTACGGCCCGCAGATACCACTGGCATTCCGAACAGTTAAGCTCATTTGTTAACGACCCGCATACTTTTATCTATGGTAAAAACAGCGGCTATATCCTTAACATGACAGATAAGGAAGCGGATGGTTCGCGCAATGGTGTTATGCAGATTGCCGCCGAAAACCCGGGCATCATGATCAACGAGATTAGTAAACTGGTGATGCCCGGCCGTCATGAAGTACATGCCAAAGATGTCGACCTGAAACGCCTTGGTGCCGTACTTTGGCTGGCTCATGAAAAACAACCCAAAGATTTTGAAGATCTGCTATTGCTGCAAGGCTTAGGTCCCCGCACGTTACAGTCGCTGGCCCTGGTAAGTGAAGTGATCCATGGCACACCATCCAGGTTTAAAGACCCGGCGAGGTTTTCCTTTGCCCATGGCGGCAAAGATGGCGCCCCATTCCCGGTGCCTACCAAAGTTTATGACGAAACCTTAAGTACCCTGCAAACGGCTATTCAAAAGGCAAAAATGGGCAACAGCGATAAAAATGAAGCTATCAAGCGTCTTTCCCAAATAGCCGAAAGGGCTGAAAAAGATTTCAAGCCCAATGCCAACTTTGATAAAGTTATTGAAAAGGAACTTAACGACTCGTGGAAATATGGGGGCCGTACTGTTTTTGGCAAAGCCAAACCACCTGTCGAGCAGCAATTAAAGTTATTTTAATGTACTGCCAATCAGTTTTGCGGTATCTAAATGAGCCTGTAAACCAGGTAACATTTTATTTGCAAAATCGGCAAGGCTTGTATTTCTCCGGTCTTTTCCTGCTGTTTTGTATAAAGCTATTTGTTCAGTATGATCGTTTATAACCAATTGGATATAGGCCTTGTCAAACGCGCCGGCACGTTTTGTATCCAAATCATTAATAATTTGTTGATGCATAGGGCTAATAACAACCGAATCGGCAATAAAATTATCGGTCCTTAATTTTTTGAAATCATCTGCCAGCATGGTATGGTCATCAATCATGAGCTTGGCAAACTGAATAACGCGCTGATTTTTTGAATTGGCGATTGCCAAACCAGATGCTTTTACAGAGGCGAGAGTTGATTCTTCCCCGCTTTTAATAAACAATAAACCGTTATCATCAACCAGGGCCTTGTTATAATTATTGGCATGCCGGTTACTTTGGCATGATTGTGCCATCACTAAAGCAAACAGGAATAATAAAAAGCTGGTTAATCGGCTCATGTTAATAGTTTAGTGTTTCAATATAACAAAAAAAAGTCGCTGTGGTTTTTTATCCTTAATCCACCTAAATTCAGCATCTAATCATCGTTTAAAACAGCTTGTTCACAGGCACTTAAAGTTAATATTTCCCCACCGATGGCGGCCGCAAAAAGAAACGGATTGTCAGTTTAAACATACACATGGCTTATAAAAAACACACTTGTATTTATAGTTAATCTTTTTTATATTTAAATTAATTCGCTTAACAGCTGCGGTTATAAAAATGTTAAAATGCAACTATTTTAGCCCATGAATATAATCGGCTCAGCATTAGGGAATTGAATTTTATAAGCCTTAACAATCCTGACAAAATAGAAGCCGCTTTGTAAATATTTAACTACAAACCAACAAGGGGCATCAATGTTGAGGCAATTTAAAATGAACTACTAAACAAAACCTTTACACTATGGCCAGCACCGAAAAAATCACCTGTTATTGCTTTAATAAAGATTGCGCAAACTCCATATATAACGATGCCACCTGCTTATCGATACAAGTACCACTTGAGGTTGCGTTATCACGTACCTTGAATTGTATTGAATGCGGTACTGAACTTTTGTCTCCGTTACTTATCGAAATCAAAAAAGATATCCTCAATCTTATTAAAGACGATCAGCACCGTTCGGTCGCTATCATTGACGATGACATTATTTTTCATGAAACGGTTAAAATCATATTGAAAGATAATTGGTTAAATGCAAGTTTTTATATGGATCCGGAACCTGTTTACAAAGCATTATATAACAACCGGGATAAACATGCAGAAATACCCAACATTATTTTTCTTGACCTCGATATGCCGGTAATGGATGGGTGGGAATTTTTAAAGTTATTCAATAACATTTACAGCTCATTAGTAAAACCTGTTTCGGTTTATATTATTTCAAACTCTGTTGACCCCGCCGATCAGAAACGGGCCAAGGCGTACCCCTTTGTTAAAAGCTTTATTTCAAAACCATTAACAAGGCATTTTTTGGGTAAGATAAACGAAGAGCTTTCAAGGAATACAATTGCTCTTGAAGCAAAACCGGCACCTAACTGGCAGCAATAAATTGTTAATCAGGATATGAAAAGGGGGACATTCAAGTCCTCTTTTGTGTTTTATGTGATTATACAAAAGCCGGGCTTAAGCTTTACCTTTGCAAAATGGACTATTTTAAAAAACTGCTCAGCTTATTGCAAACTGAGCAGGACGAAGACCGCCAGGCTTACCTCAAACTAACTGAAACATCTTCAGCTGCCGAACGCCGGGCAGCAGGGCTTACATGGTACCCCATAGCCATAAAAGGCACGGAAATAGGCCGCGGCGATTACCTTACGGTTGAGGTGGAACGGCCTTCTCACCAGGACCTTAGTCACCAGTTCAGGTTCGGCGCTTCAGCTGCATTGTTCTCCAACCATGATCCTAAAACCGATCGTGTAAACGGCACGGTATCATACCAGGGCGGTAACCGCCTAAAATTAACTTTGAACACCGACGAGCTGCCCGACTGGACCAGGAGCGGCAAACTCGGCATCGACCTGCTGTTTGATGATAACAGTTATGACGAGATGCAGAAGGCGCTCAAACTATCTGCCAGGCTTGTTGATGATCATAAAGAAGGCCATCTCACCCGGGTGTTAACCGGGCAAAGTACGCCGGCTTTTATCCCCGAAACAATTCATTACCCGCTTAATGGTTTAAACGCTTCACAACAGCAGGCTGTTCAAAAAATAATTGAGGCACGGGAGCTTGCAATAGTTCACGGCCCTCCGGGCACCGGTAAAACAACCACGCTTGTACAGGCTATCAAGGCACTTATCAGACAAAACAAACAACAGATCCTTGTTGTAGCGCCAAGTAATACAGCGGTTGATTTGCTAAGCGAAAAGTTAAGTAATGAAGGTTTAAATGTACTCCGCATTGGCAATCCGGCAAGGGTATCTGAAAAGTTAATGGCTTCAACTTTAGATAGCAGGATAAGTGCCCATAGCGATATGAAGGAGATTAAAAAGCTTAAAAAGCAGGCTTCAGAGTACAAGAACATGGCGCACAAATACAAGCGCAATTTTGGCAAAGCCGAACGCGATCAGCGCAAAGCGCTTTTTGATGCAGCCCACCAACTCATTAAAGAAGTGGATAAAACTGAACAATTTATTACGGAGGACCTGATTGGTAAAGCGCAGATAATTACGGCAACCCTTGTAGGCGCTAACCATTATACCATCCGCAATTTAAAGTTCCATACGGTAGTTATCGACGAAGCCGGTCAGGCGCTTGAGCCCGCCTGCTGGATCCCGATATCGAAGGCGCAAAAAGTGATCCTTGCCGGCGATCATTTGCAGCTCCCGCCTACCATTAAATCGCAACAGGCAGCCAAAGATGGCCTTAGTACTACCTTGCTCGAAAAATGCGCTGCCCTCCACCCCGGAGCGGTAATATTGCTCGAAGAACAATACCGTATGAATGAAGCCATTATGGGATTTTCATCCAAAGAGTTTTATGACAACAGGTTAAAAGCGCACCCCACCGTTGCCCATCAGTTGTTATTTCCCGGCGATTTGCCTATAAGCTTTGTTGATACCGCGGGCTGTGGTTATGATGAAAAACAGGAAGGCACCAGTACGGCGAATCCCGAAGAGGCCTCATTCCTGTTCAAACACTTGCATAAGCTGGTAAGCGAACTCACTGGATCTTATTCAACAGAAAACTTCCCAACTATAGCAGTTATTTCCCCATACAAAGAACAGATCAGGATTTTAAACCAATTGTTACTGGATTCACCGGAGTTACTAATTTATGCTGATAAAATTGCCGTGAATACTATTGATAGTTTCCAGGGACAAGAACGTGACGTGGTTTACATCAGCCTCACACGCAGCAATACCAACGGAGAGATAGGCTTCCTGAGCGATATCCGCCGCATGAACGTAGCCATGACCCGCGCCCGCAAAAAATTGGTAATGATCGGTGATAGCTCAACACTTGCATATGCTCCTTTTTATGGAGATATGATCAGTTATGCGGAACAGCTAAACGGCTATCAAAGCGCATGGGATTATGCAGGCTACGATTAAACGTCAATTGTTTGTTACATAAGCTTTAGCATCATTACAGCATAGGATAATGGTTAAATTTATCCTTTCAACATTATCCACGCCTGTATGAATTTTAAAGCACACTATTTAACAAAACTCATCACGCTCGCAAGCTTTTTTATCTTTTTAGGGCAAACAAACAAAGTATCGGCCCAGGTCACTACCGATGATCCGCATTTGGGCATTATCCCTGCCCCTGGTTCCATTACCAAAAATAGCGGCACCTTTACATTTAGCCAGCTTACAGCAATCAAGGCTGATAATCCGAAAGATAAAGCTGTTTTATGGCTAAAAAGCTATCTGCAGGATACCCGGCACCTGAATATTAAAGTAGCTAAATACAATTCAAAGCTTAAAGCCGCAAACAGCAGGGGGCTGATCTTAACTGCAAAGGGAGCCAATAAATTGCCCGTGGAAGGTTATAAACTAACTATCACACCACGTAATATTATCATAGCTGGTAAGGATGCTGGCCTGTTTTACGGCATCCAAACCTTGTTGCAACTTTTCCCGGTTGAAAACGCTGCCACTTACAAACTGCCTTGCGCTGTAATTGAAGATTCGCCTCGCTTTGGATACCGGGGAATGATGTTGGATGTATCGCGTCATTTCTTCACCATTCCGCAGGTAAAAAAGGTGATCGAACTTATCGCTTCTTACAAACTCAATACCTTTCACTGGCATTTGGTTGATGGCCAGGGATGGCGTATCGAAATCAAAAAATATCCTAAACTTACGCAGGTGGGTGCATTCCGTCAGCAAACCATGTTTGGCAGCAACCGCGACTGGCCCGATTCCCTTAGCTACGGCGGCTTCTATACGCAGGAACAGATCAGGGATGTGGTAAAATTTGCAGCCGACAGGTACATCAATGTCATCCCGGAAATTGAAATGCCTGCACATTCAGAAGCTGCCTTACGTGCCTATCCCGAGTTTAAATGCGATACTGTTGCTGCCCAGAAAGCCCCGCGCGATATTAACAATCTATACTGCCCTACCGAGCAAACTTTTACCTTTTTACAGGATGTACTTACCGAAGTGATGGCTTTATTCCCAAGTAAATACATTCACATAGGGGGTGATGAGGCAGGTAAAGAACCATGGAAACAATCGGCATTTTGCCAGGCTTTGATGAAGGAAAAAGGCCTGAAAGATGAAAAAGAATTGCAAAGCTATTTTATCCAAAGGATAGAAAAATTTATCAATTCTAAAGGCCGCAGCATTATAGGCTGGGATGAGATATTAGAAGGCGGCCTCGCCCCTAACGCCACTGTAATGAGCTGGCAAGGCGAGGAAGGCGGCATTAACGCTGCCCATCAAAAACATAATGTGATCATGACACCGCAAACCACCGGTAATTACTTTGATCATTATCAAAGCAGTTCGCCGCAGGAGCCGGTATCATTTGGCCGTTACGCTACTTTAGAAGAAACGTACAATTATGATCCTGTTTCAAAGCAG
Source organism: Mucilaginibacter sp. Mucisp73 (assembly GCF_059491465.1). Taxonomy (NCBI): domain Bacteria; kingdom Pseudomonadati; phylum Bacteroidota; class Sphingobacteriia; order Sphingobacteriales; family Sphingobacteriaceae; genus Mucilaginibacter; species Mucilaginibacter sp. Mucisp73. Next base: position 3,470,910 of record NZ_CP168507.1, read on the forward strand.
CTTACCCCCGACGAACAGAAATATGTAATAGGCACCCAGGGCAACCTGTGGACAGAGTATGTGCCTACCGTAGCTAAACTTCAATACCAGATCATGCCGAGGGTATTCGCCCTTTCAGAAGTAGCCTGGAGCAAGCCGGAGAACAAGGACTATACCAATTTTTCCGAAGTAAGGCTGGCCAAACACTTTGCAAGATTAGACGCCATGAACTACAATTACCGTGTGCCAACCGCGTTAACTACTATTGATACCATGGTTATAGGCCCTCATTTTGTTTACACACTAAAATCGGTGGTACCCGGCGCTAAGATTTATTATACATTAAACGGCCGTGACCCGTTGGATACCGATCTGCAGTATGAGGGGCCTATCACGTTCTCCATTCCGCAAAACGAAAAACGTGAATTGAGAACAAGGGTGATTACGCCTTCGGGTCGCCGCAGCATAGCCACACGCACTTTAATGTATAATAAAACGCTGATGCCTGCTGTAAATTACACAGTCAATATGCCAGGGCTTAAATATAAATGGGCAAAAAACACGTTCACTTCGCCCGATCAGCTTAATTACGTTACCGCACAGGATTCATCAGCAACCAATAAACTGGATGCCGAGCTTTTGAAAAAAGGCAACCCGAATTTTGGTGTAGTTTATGACGGTTACGTGAATATATTGGCCGATGGTACTTATAACTTTACCCTTGCAAGTTATGCCGCCAGCCAGTTATTTATTGATGGTGTACAACTAACAGAAGCCGAATATGCGCTGCCACTGGCGAAAGGTTTTCATCAAATAAAGGTAAAGTATATATACAACGCGCCGCCGCCGCCAACCGGCAGGTACAGGCCACGTGTAGCACCACTTAAAGTATATGTTACCGCACCCGGAAGTTTTGAAAAGAAGGAGCTTAACGCAGCCGATCTTTATTATTGATACATGGAATTAGGTATTAGCACCTTTGGTGAGATCCACCCCGACGGAACAAGCGGCAACGCCGTAAACGCCCATAAGCGGGTTCAGGAGTTATTGGAAGAAGTAAAGCTGGCCGATGAGGTGGGTTTAGATGTTTATGCCTTCGGCGAACACCATCGGCCCGATTTTGTGATCTCGGCACCTGAAATATTGATATCAGCAGCAGCAGCTATTACCAAAAACATCCGGCTGTCAAGCTCGGTTACCGTATTAAGTTCGGTCGACCCTGTGCGTACATTTCAAAATTTCGCCACTGCCGATCTGGTATCTGGCGGCCGCGTGGAGATGATAGCCGGTCGGGGCTCCTTTATTGAATCTTTCCCGCTTTTTGGTTTCGACCTGAATGATTACGATGCATTATTTACCGAGAAACTCGAAATGTTTTTGCAGATCAATAAGCAGGAAATTGTTTCGTGGCAGGGCAATTTCCGGGCACCCATCAGGAACCAGGGTGTATATCCTCGTCCGCTGCAACAGGAAATTCCGGTTTGGATTGGCGTTGGCGGAACCCCTGCCTCAGCAAAACGGGCAGGAGCACTTAACCTCCCTATGATCATCGCTATTTTGGGCAGCGCGCCAAAACATTTTGTACCCTTTGTTGAGCTTTATCGCGAGTCAGCAGCCAAAGCCGGGCACGATGTAAGCAAGCTGCAATTAGCTATCAGTTCGCAATTTTATATTGCCGGAACCTCACAACAGGCAGCCGACGAGTTTTATCCAAGCTACGAAGCCCTCATGACCCGCGTCGGCAAAGACAGGGGCTGGTCGCCCATGACAAGGGAACAATTTGAGTACCTGCGCGATTTTGGGCCTTTAGTGGTAGGCGATCCGCAACAGGCTATTGACAAAATCATGCAGCAATATGAGCTTTTTGGCAATACCCGTTTCGTGGCCCAGTTGGTAACCGGTTTTACCAAACACAAGGATATTTTAAAAGCAATTGAACTTTACGGTACCAGGGTTGCCCCTGTTGTACGCAAAGAAACCAAGGCAAAAGCTTAAGCTTTTGTCCTGGTTAAAAATTCTTCAATAATAGCGACAGCGGGGTAATCTCCATCTTCGCGGAGATCTTCAATCTCACCTATATAATCGCCGTGCCCTGCAGGCAAAATACAAAGCTGCGCATCGGGAAGCATGCGGTATAGCTCAAGCGTATGCTCAGGCCTGATCACGTCCTTATCGCCGGCTATAACCAACGCGGGCATGGTGATAGAACGGATAGCATCATCACTCCAATCCTGAAAACCCTGCATCCTATGAAGGTCCCGCTTATGCATTATTTCTAAAGCGGCCTGGTCATTGTTTATGGCGAGGAAAGCGTCCTGCAAAGGTTTGGGCATACTGTCAAGGGTCGCGTTCTTCATAAAATCCCAAAACCAGTCATCAAAACCACTGCGTTTATAAAACGAAGAAGCGATCACTATTTTATGAACCAGTTGCGGATGCCTGATGGCTATTTGCATAGCGGTATTACCTCCGTTGCTAAAGCCCATAATATCGGCCTGTTTTATATCCAAATGCTTGAGCAAAGCCGCTACGTCATCAGCATCCTGCTCAAAAGAGGTAGGTACGCCCCTGTCCGGCGTACGCCCGTGTGCCTGCAAATCAACCCCTATTACCTGGTGATTTTGCGCAAAGGTGTGCAGTACACGACCAAAAGTAACGCTGATATCTGAACCGCCGCCATGGATCAATACCAACGGGAACCCCTCGCCGTGAATTTCATAATACATTTTCAGGCCGTTAACAACGGCATAGTTACCGGAAACATTTATTTGTGACATATCCATAGGTTTTAATTTCAATACAAACTTATCAGTATGAAGATAAGGCACGGGGTAGTAAATATGACAATTTGAGGTATAAAAAATGACAGCTCCGAATTATTGCTGCACAGCCATAGCAGTAACGGCCTGCAAATACCAGGCGGCATGAGGTAACCATTGTTCTGTCCATCGCCATTCGTTGCCGTTGTCTTTTATTTTAAAATCGATACCGCTGCCGTCGGGATTTTCCTTTTTACCGGTAATTCCGTTAGAAATCCCACCCTTGCCCGATCCATGGCCGAAATTTGAACTCATATAAGGCACATTGTTTTTACCATACTGATACATAAAGCACATTTGGTAAGGGTTACAACCCAGTATCCAGGCTATCTGGTGCGATGCATACTCTGCCAGTTCTCTTTTTATGCCCCAGCCACCTTTTTCGGGATATACTAACCGCCCTCCTACCAATGCCGCAGCAGCCAGCGAACCCAGGCGGGCATTTTCTCCCTGCCACCACCAGCCGGTTTCATTTTCATGCGGGATAAAAAAGCCCTCTTTTACAGCACCTTTAAACTTAAAAGATTGGCGGGCATAGCCAAACGGATTATCTACATTAGCGGTTACCTTCAGGTTATAGTCCAGTGCTTTTTTTATGGTTGATAATGCATCGGAACGTTTATCGGCTTCTTGCTCCTTATCCAGGTACCTGCATAAAGCAATAACGGGTAAGCCGGCATCAGCTGCGTGCCAGAAAGGCCTGTCGCCGTCATCAGCAATAAAATACCCTGCGGGGCTCATTCGCTTGTTCAAATTTAGCGCACGTTTTCGGGCTTCATCACGATAAAGGGAACTATCGGTTGCAATCCACAATTCGGTAGCAGCCATCAGGGCACAATAATCGTCAATGATATTTTCCTTGCCGTCGTCATCATATCTGGTATTATTTGCCAGCAAGTGCGCGAAAGCCCGTTTGGCAGCGGCAAGATATTCTGCTGATTTAAAGTCACCGTCTTTTTTCAGTTGCGAGATCCGTGCAAGCGATGCAATGGCCATTCCCCCTCCTTCTCGAAAAGCAGCCTGGTACTCATCTGTAGTAACGCTGTTTGCTTTTAACCCTACAACACGCCTGGCTCTAGGGTCTTTATTAAAATAGCTGAATACGATCATGTAAAAATAATCGTCTTTTGACAGGGCGCGCATCATGTAGTCGGCTCCCCAAAGTGCTTCATTCACCATGCCATCGCAAATCCCCAGTTTATTTAACAAACCTGGCGCGATTTGCACCGTATTGATCATTGACCAGGTTACCAACGGTATTTGCTGGGGCGACATAAAATTAGCATAAGCCAAATGCGAAAAGTATTTGCTTACATCGCCCGACGCATCGCACCAGCCGCCATGCAGATCAACTGTTTTATCGCTGCCATAAAGCTGAACAGCTGCGTCGGCCTGCAGCTCCATTGGTGTGTTAGCCCGCTGCTTGTTATAGTAGCTCAATACCGATGGGATGGTAGTTACTGCCAGTGCGTTTTCCCTAATCTGAAACCAATCGGATTGGGAATGAAAATCTTTAGTACCAATGTAAACCCTGTATTTCCCCTCCGCTTTGAATTCCGAAAAGTCAGCCTGGTAAAAATATCCGTCCTTGTCCCATTCCTCAACCTTTAACGGACCATTTAACGGAGCAATATATACAGCGTTACCATTTGAGTTTTGTAATGCAAAAAGTATACCCGGCACAAGTTTAGTATCGCAACGCACAACAACAGTTTTTGCTCCCCGGGCATCATACCCTACCTGGTTCATGTAAAAAACAGGATTCGCTTTGCACAGACAGCAAAACAGCGAAAAAAAAGCTAACAGGATAATTTGGCGAACAAATGAATTCATGTAAATGCAGTTTAACGATCAATGCAATTTACAGTATTTATAAACCAACAGTTAGTAACCCTAGCCTAAAAAGCGGCAACCATACCCCTAATTTACCACTACAATTTATCCAAACAACTCTTTATAATTTAATGGGGATATTAAAACAAACTATAACATGCTGCCTGTTTACCCGTTTTATTTAGGTAACTTTGAAACTTATAAAAATTGGCCGTTACATTAAGCTGATTTATTGAGAACTATTAATGCCGGGAGGTGTAACAATCTCTTTAACCCGATAACCGAAGCCCTTGTATAAATACTTTACGAGGGCTTTCGCTTTTACAAACACTATTATGGACGAAAGAAATTATTTAAGCACGTGGCAAAAGTACATGCCTGTAATACGCCTGCACTTGAAAAGAAGTCTGCAAGACGAGCAGCAGTTTAAGTTAAATATAACTGATTTTGAAGCGGCCGGCAGCAAGGGGAAATCCGGTTATACCTTTAATATCAATATCGAAAACGGCAAGGTCACCAACAACATCAGCGGATCGGCAGTGGCGCGCGATTTGTACGAACTCCTTAAAGCCGATGAAGCTGTTAAAGCGATTTTAAAAGATAAAAATGTAAAGATAAGCGTTGGCAAATCGTTTGTCCTCAGTATTAAAACTACGCACTTATCTTCGTACAGATAATAATATCCGGAAGTAACTTCAAAAAGGAAATAACCTGTCAGGGGGCTATTTCCTTTTTTTATGAGATGATTTTTTGCTTTTACCTGAAGAAGAAGACTTTTTTGAAGATGATGACTTCTTAGAGGAAGAATGCTTTGATGAAGAAGAATGTTTTGATGAATGAGAGGTTCTTTTTGAAGACTTTCCATGTCTTCTCCTCGGGCGGTATCCTTCATCTTCTATATTCTGATCTGCCGGTCTCTCCATTTTCCTGATCTTCGGACCAAAATCAATAGCCTCATCATGAAAAAACTTATCAAAAGGATTAAAATAATAGATGTTAGCTGCATCGTAGATTTTGATACTTGCTTTTAAACGGTTATTGAAAGCTTCTTCGTCCTTAAGCTCAGGGGCTGTCCATCCAGCTTCGGCCAAACCGGCTATACGCGGAAACAGCATAAAATCAAGGCGCTTTTCAGAGCCGATCATTTCAGTCCAGACATTGGCTTGTACACCAATGATCTGTTTTGACTGCAGGTCTTCGTTATTCTGCATCTGCCTTTCAGGGAAACCATAAACGCTACCCACGGTATTATACACACCTTTCCACCTGCGGCCCGAGATATGGTCAGCATCCTGCACAAAATCAAAATACATAGGCAGGCGCGGACAAAGCACTACCTGGTACCCTTTTTGAACGGCTAAATGCAGTTGGCCCGGTAAATTTTGTCTCCACCAAAAGATAATAGTTTTATCAGCCGGCAGGTTTGTTCCGGTTGCTTCATCCCAGGCCAGTACTTTATTACCTGCATTTATGGCGGTGTCGGCTACGCGATTAAAGAAATAACGCTCCAGCTCGCCTACATCGGCAAAATTATTTTTCTGCATAAACCCGGCTATTGAAGGGTTAAGCGACCAGGCCTTAACACCCAAGGCTACTTCATCGCCTCCCAAATGGATCATTTTAGAAGGAAAAAGCGTGCTGGTTTCCTTAATGATGTTACCAAGAAACTGGTAGGTGCTATCGATTGCAGGATTAAAAGTAAAATTAGGATAGCCTTCAACACTGCCGCCGCTAAACTGCGGATAGGCTTTGTTGGCCGCTGTAGCATGGCCCGGCATATCAATTTCGGGGATCACGGTTATAAACCTTTCCGCGGCATAAGCGATGATCTCTTTGATCTGGGTTTGGGTATAATATTGAGGATCAGCAATTGAATCACTGTAATTACCGATTCCGCCAATCAGTGTTAGCTTAGGATATTTCTTTATCTCCAAACGCCAGCCCTGGGCATCGGTTAAATGCCAGTGAAATTTATTCAGCTTATAGTAAGCCATCCAGTCAAGGATCTGCTTAACTTTTTCCATCCCGAAGAAGTGGCGGGATTCGTCGAGCATTAGCCCCCGCCATTGATAGCGCGGCGTATCGGTAATGGTTAAAGACGCTAAGCTGATGGTTTCGCCCCGGGGCTGGTCTTTGATCATTTGCAGCAAGGAAATCATCCCATAAAACACCCCGTCACGGTTTGACGAAGAAATGGTAATTTCATTGGCAACAATTTTTAAGGAATATGCCCCCGCGGCGGGATCGCCATTGGTTAACAACAAATGAATAACACTGCCTGCATCTTTATTATCAACGGCAAGCGTAAAACCGGCCGACTGGCTTACCTGTTTTTGGAAGTAACGGGCTATTGGCAACAAAGAAGCATCATTCACACCAACGGTACTGTGATTACTAAATGTAAACTGCCCTGTACCATTAACAACAGACTTGGGCTGCGGGATTATATTGACATTTTGCGCCCGTACGTATCCGGAAAACAAAATAAATACAAGTACGATCTTAAATTTCATTTAAAAACAACTCAAATAGTTTGGGGCTGCTATGATATGAATTTTCTTTGAAAAACCCGGCAATTTGTTTGTAACAAAGTGTTTAACTGCTGCAACCGGGCAGGTTTTTATCCGTGAGGTCATGAAATCACCTGTCAATGCGTTCAGGGAGTTGTATAAATTGCTTCACAATTTTTGAGATACGATTGTGGAGTTAGCTATAACAACATGTAAAGCGTTACTAAAATTACCACAGCGCGAAGAACAATCGCAAAACGAGCGTTCTGGATAAATTGCAAATTACTAAATTACAGCAATTTACATCAGCACAAGTATTGCATCCTATGAACCAGGCTCGCATCAAAGGAGCGGGAAGGAATATTTCTGGCCTGTTATTCCGCAACAGATATTTCGTGATCGCTTCGGTAGTAATTGTTGTTTTAGCAGCTTCAGTTTATTTACTTTTTTCATCCCCTAAATACAAAGTGAGCATAGAGTTGGCTGCTTCCGGCGATTGGGAACTATTAACGACAGCAATTAACGAGTTGCGTTCTGGAACCACGATAAAAAAAGCGGTCAATGCATTGGGGCTCCAGGTAAGTTATTATCATAAGGGAACTTTTACAACAAATGAGATTTACGGGGATTCATTACCCATTAAGCTTATACCTGGAAAGAGCAACTTCTATACTTCTCCCATTGAAATCACCATCAATTTAATTAATGGCAGCGTTTGCAGGATTGATCAGAATAATGTACTCACAGATGTGCCTTTATACCACCCGGTTAAATATGGATCTTTACGCTATACCATAATAAAAGGGCCTGCCTTTAAAGCAATACAACTACCTCTTACGGTAAAACTCATTCCTTATGCCGACGTAGTTGAACATTTTAGTAAAAGTTTGGAAACAAAAATTCTGAGCGGAGATAGTTTTGAATTAAGTTTTAAGGAGGATAATGCTCAAAAAGGGCAGGATTTTTTGAATGAGCTTGTAGAAATTATTAATGCCCAATATGCAAAACCAAGTTCACCCGCTAAACCGGCGATTATTGATACTACATTACTTCTTAAATTAAACGATAGTATAGCATACTATAAAGCAATGGCTGATAAATATCACGAGCAGCAAACTATACTGAACAACATCAAAAAACCCAGGCAAATGCCAAAGCCGAGAGCTGTTCCGGTACTGGTGACGGTGACGACTGCATTGACTGAAAAAGAAAGGGCCGGCTTAAATACACTTACTGCCGTTAAAGCATACGCCTTGAAACCTGATGACGCTTTTGTTATAATACCGGATAATTATCAAGTTAGCGATTACCATATAGAAACACTCATACAGGACTTTAATAAAGCGCAACTCAATAAACAGCGGGTAATGCAGGATTCGGACAATGCTTATGCAAGTGTTTACGCTTTCAAGCTCGAACTCAATTCAATAAAAGAAGCACTTGTTAACAGCATAACGGCAAAGGAACAAAAAATCAGAAATGCTCATCAAATTAAAGATGTCCGTCAACTTAAGTATATCGATCAACCAAAAGATGTTGAGCAACCTCAAGATAGTGTGCAACCAAAAGATTCAAAATCAATAGCATCATTTTTATCGCTGCAATTGAATGATTCTATCGCCCAAATAAACACTATAATTGAAAGTAAGCAACAACAGTATAACAGGCTGTTACATGGCTCAGGCGGGCAAGACCCCGCGCCAAGGCTCATTATAAATGAAACGTGGCACACGCGGGAATCAATGATCTCCAAATCATTATTAGTATATTTTTTTGCATTACTGACTGGTTTGCTGCTGCCCGTTTTATTGCTGATTATAAATGAATATATAACATCAACTAAAAAAAGCCGGTACAATAAAACGCAGGGAAAGGCATACCCCTGACACGGAAAACGGCCGATCAGGGTTTCTGATCAGCCGTTTTCCGTTTTCACAGGGGTAGATAAAGCTTATTTCCAGCCGCCGCCCAATGAGCGATAAAGCTCAGCGTTGGCACTAAGTTGAGCCATTTTAATAGATGCTAATTCAAGCTCACCTTGCAATACATTACCTTGCGCAGTAATCACCTCAAGATAGGTAGCAAGACCGTTTTTAAACAACATGCTCGCATTGCTTGTAGCTTGTTGCAATGTTTTAACGCGGTTAGCTGCGATAGTTTGTTGCTCTTTAAGCTTTTGGAGCCTTACCAAAGCGTCAGATACTTCGCCAACCGCATTTAATACCGATTGACGGAATTGGATCACTGTTTTTTCGCGATCAACTTTGGCAACTTCGTATTGAGTACGCAATTGTTTGTGTTGCAACAAAGGCTGAGCAATACCACCGGCAACAGTACCAAATAATGAAGCCGGAATATTAAACCAGTTGCTTGATTTAAATGAATTTAAACCACCCTGACCGGTTATAGTTAATGAAGGGTAAAGCTGGGCTTTAGCAATGCCAACCCTCGCGTTAGCTATATTTAAAGCCAACTCCGAACTGCGTACATCGGGCCTGCGGCTCACCATTGCTGATGGTACACCTGCCGACAGTGTTTCGGGGAAAGTAATATCATTAAGTTTAGCGCTACGTTCAATGGCGTCAGGTAATCTGCCTGCCAATATGCTCAAGCCATTCTCCTGAACATTGATATCGCGTTCAAACTGCGGAACCAATTGCGCGGCGGCTTCTAACTGGGCCTGTGCCTGCTGAACACCTAAAAGTGTCACCTGGCCGGCATCGTATTGCAATTTGATGATGCGCAATGTACTGTCATTCAGTTTTACGTTTTTCTTAGCTATTTCCAGTTGCTCGTCAAGCATCAGCAAGTTATAATAACCTTGTGATACACTTGATACGATGTTGGTTTGAATAGCCCTTTTAGCTTCATTAGTTTGCAGGTACTGGGCCAAAGCTTCACGGTTTTGGCTGCGGATTTTACCCCAGATATCAGCCTCCCATGAAAGCGCCAGGTTAGCATTATAATCTTCAACATGTTTAGTACCAATATTGTATTGTTTGATACTTAAACCGGTAACACTGTTATCAGACGGGCGGTTGGTGCTTGCAGTAACGTTTAAGCCAAGGGTAGGAACATAATTCCATTTAACTTGTTTAAACTGCAATTGTGCAGCCTCGATATTTTTTACGGCCACCTGCATATCGTAATTTTTAACTATGGCACTGTCAATCAGCTTTTGAAGAGCAGCATCGGTAAAAAAGTTTTTCCATTGCAAGTCAGCAATGCTGCTGGTATCGCCGGTGGTAACCGCGTTCCTGAAGGCTTCAGGTTGCGCGTCCTTTGGCGTAGCAACATCTTTTGAAACTTTACAGCCGGCAAGCACCACCAGTGCAAGAGCCAAACTGCCTATTATATTTTTCATTGTTATATCTTTTTTAAACTATCACGGATTTTAAAGGCCGTGATAGTTTTAGTTGATGTTTTGATTGATTAAGCTGAATATTCGTTTTCAAGAACTACAGCATCCTTCCCATGGTCGCCGGCAGCAGCAAGCGGCTTAGGTTTGCCACTAATGCGTTCCTGCAAGCCCTGGAATATCACGTATAGTACAGGTATGATAAACAAACCTAACAGTACGCCTGAAACCATCCCGCCTGCTGCACCAATACTGATAGAGTGGTTACCCTGTGCAGATGGGCCGGTAGCGATACTCATCGGGAATAAACCGAATACGAAGGCCATGGAGGTCATGATGATTGGACGGATACGGAGCTGAGCAGCTTCAATAGCCGATTGAACCAACCCATGCCCTGCCCTTCGCCGTTGCACCGCGAACTCTACAATCAGGATGGCGTTCTTGGCCAGCAAGCCGATGAGCATGATCAGCGCAACCTGCACATAGATGTTGTTTTCGATACCGGTTAAGCCTAACACAATGAATACCCCGAATAAACCTGTAGGTATTGAAAGTATTACCGCCAATGGCAGGATATAACTTTCATACTGTGCAGACAGCAGGAAGTATACAAACACCAAACATAACAGGAAGATCACAGTCGACTGACCACTTGAAGCAATCTCCTCGCGGGTTTGGCCGGTAAACTCATATGCAAAACCTTGCGGCAATTGCTCCTTAGCTGTTTCCTCAATCGCTTTGATGGCATCACCAGAGCTGTAGCCTGGTTTAGGGATAGCATTTATTTCGATAGAGTTGAACAAGTTGTAACGTGAAGCAGTTTCTGAACCATACACACGGGTTAATTTAACCAGGGTGTTGATCGGCACATTTTCGCCCGATTTGTTTTTAACAAACACACGGTCAATTGCCGATGGATCTGTCCTGTCTGCAATATCTGCCTGAACAACCACACGGTAGTATTTACCAAAGCGGTTAAAGTCTGATGCCTGTGCGGTACCAAAGTAAGCCTGCATGGTTGACAGGATGTCTTTAACACTTACACCCAACTGGTTGGCTTTTTCGTCATCAACTTCTAATTGTAACTGAGGGTAATCAGCTTTGTATGAAGTAAAGGCGAAAGCAACCGCTGGTTTCTGCATCAGTTTCATGATAAAGTTATTGGCAACACCGCTAAATTTATCCAACCTGCCGTTGGTTTTATCCTGCAGCATTACGTCAAGCGCTTCCACGTTGCTGAAACCAGGAACGGTTGGGAAACTGAACACGAAGAACGTACCACCTGGTATGCCTGCTAATTTGCCCCTAACAATATTCTGGATAGCATCAATATTTTTAACTTCTCCCCTTTCTTCAGTAGGCTTCAACAACAGGAAGATAACACCTGCCGACGGGCTGCTGGATTGTGTTAAGAAGTTAAAACCAGAAAGCGCGGTAACAAATCGTGCTGACGGCAGTGTTTTCAACTGATCCTCAGCCAGTTTAAAGGTTTTGTTAGTTCCTGCTAATGAAGTACCTGATGGTGTATTAACAGCTATGGCCACAAAGCCCTGGTCCTCGGTAGGAATAAAGCCTGTTTTGGTTTTGTTTACCATGTAAACTGTAGCAACAACTACCAAGGCAAGGCCGGCCATGCTGATCCATTTATTACGGATCAGAACTTTCAAGCCGCCAACATACCTGTTGGTCATATAATTGAAGCCACCATTGAAGCCCGCGTAAAATTTCTCTACAAAGCTTTTCTTAGGTGCGTCATGACCGTTTTCGCTATGTTTATTCTTTAAGAATAGCGCAGCCAAAGCCGGACTTAAAGTTAAAGCGTTAACAGCCGATATAATGATAGATATAGCCATGGTTAAGGCAAACTGGCGATAGAAGATACCTGTTGAGCCCGTCATGAAGCTCACCGGTAAAAATACCGCCGCCATAACCAACGTAATAGATATAATGGCACCTGTAATTTCGTGCATGGCCTCCGTAGTTGCAGCCTTAGGGGTTAGGCTTGGGTCATGCTCCATTTTGGCATGCACCGCCTCCACTACCACAATGGCATCATCCACCACAATACCAATAGCCAATACCAACGCAAACAGTGTCAACAAGTTAACCGAGAACCCAAACAGGTTCATGAAGAAGAACGTACCGATAATAGCAACCGGAACCGCTATAGCCGGAATCAATGTTGATCTGAAATCCTGCAGGAATATAAATACTACGATAAATACAAGGATGAAGGCCTCAACTAATGTATGCTCAACCTGGTTGATAGACTCGTCAAGATCGGTTTTAGTACGATAGAACTGGTTGTATTTAATCCCGACAGGGAAATCTTTAGACAATTTCACCATCAGGTTGTCGATAGCGATCTGGATTTCGTTGGCGTTTGAACCTGACAATTGGATAATACCGATGATAATACCATCGTGGCCGTTCAGGTTACTAACGCTATTATATGAGTATGCACCCAGTTCAACACGTGCTACGTCTTTTAAACGCAATACAGAACCATCTGCATTAGCACGGATGGCGATGTTCTGATATTCTTCTGGTTTGGTAAGTTTACCTTTATATTTAATTACATACTCAAATGCTTCGTTACTGCGCTCGCCAAATTTACCTGGTGCTGCTTCAAGGTTTTTGTCCTGTATAGCGGCGGTTACTTCGGCCGGTGTAACATTGTAAGCTGCCATTTGGGTAGGATTTAACCAAACGCGCATTGAATAATCCTTAATACCACCAAAAATACTGGCAGAACCTACACCCGGGATACGTTTAATTTCCGGAACGATATTGATCTGTGCGTAGTTGGCCACAAAGGTTTGATCGTATTTTTTAGGATCTTCGGAGTAGATGGCCATAGCACCGATAAAGCTGTTTTGCTGTTTGGTAGTTGTAATACCATATTGCAAAACCTCAGCGGGCAACTGGCTTGAAGCCTGTGAAACACGGTTTTGAACGTTTACCGCTGCCTGATCGGGGTTAGTGCCCTGTTTAAAGTAAACAGTGATACCCAATGTACCGTCATTACTGGCGGTAGAGGTCATATAGGTCATATTTTCCACACCGTTAATCGCTTCTTCTAACGAAGGCGTAACGGAACGTAAAATAGTTTCGGCATTGGCGCCCGGGTACACAGCCGATACCAATACTGACGGAGGGGCAATATTAGGAAACCGCTCTAAGGGCAGTTTTGTTAAACCAAGCACACCCACTATCACCAACAATATGGAGATAACAGTTGAGAGTACCGGTCTTTCTATAAATTTTTGAAACATGACTTTAAAGTTTAAGTGTATGTATTATTTCTTAACTACAGCGGCTACTTTATCTGCAGCCTTTTGAGGCTGGATAACCATACCTTCCTGTAATTTATCAATGCCCTCTAACACAATCTGGTCGCCGGCTTTAATAGCTTCTTTATCCTTAACCAGGTAGTGATCACCTGATTTACCAATTATGTCGATAGGTTGTTTTTTCACTTTGCTGCTATCGCCAACTACAAATACAAATACTTTATCCTGCATTTCGATAGTTGAAGCTTCCGGAACGATCAAAGCATCTTTATGGCTCAGGCTTAAACGGATCTTGCCGGTATTACCAGAGCGTAAAAGACCGTCAGGATTTGAGAAATTTGCCCTTAAAGTGATAGCGCCGGTGTTTTTATCAAACTGACCGTCTACAATATCAATTTTACCTTGTTTAGCATATTCTGTATTATCAGCTAACAATAATGATACTGATGGTACATTTTTCAGTTTATCTTTCAGGTTAGCGCCTGGATATTGTTCTTTAAAGGCAACAAAATCTTTTTCGCCCAATGAAAAGTAAACGTGTACATCATGAACATCTGATAATTGAGTTAGTGGAGCAACGTCCGCAGGAGCAACAAGGCTACCTTGTTTCTTAGCAAGCAGACCGATATAACCGCTTACAGGAGCTTTTATTAAGGTATAACCTAAATTGATCTGCGCGGTAGCTACGTTAGCTTTAGCCGATTCGATATTGGCTTTCGCTACATCAGCTGCTGCCTTAGCTGTTTTTAGCTGGTAGTCAGAAACTACTTTATTAGCTACAAGCGGAGTTAATTTTTCAACTTCCAGTTGCGCATTTACGTGCGCAGCTTCGGCTGCATGTAAGCTTGCTAACGCGTTATTTAAAGCCGCACGGTATGGTTGTTCGTTAATTTTAAATATTGGCTGACCGGCAGATACGAAGGCGCCTTCGTCAACAAATACTTTATCTAAAGTACCGCTTACCTGTGGCCTGATCTCTACGTTAACGGCACCTTCAATTGAAGCAGGATATTCCTGGTAAGTAGTTTCGGTACCTGATACTATAGAAGCCACCGGTAAGGCCGGCGGTGGAGGTGCTGTTGGAGCCTGCGGTGCAGATGAACATCCGTATAATGTTAAAGCTGCAACTGCTGCTAAAAGGAGTGTTTTCATGAGTGATGATTTTAAGAGTGGTGAATGAATAGGATTAGAAAAAGCCGTTGGGCTTGTGATATATGATGATTTGATTGTTTTCATTGTTTTACTGTTGCCGATCATTTTCAATTGAGATGCCAGTTATATAATTAAACTGATTATCAATTACTTATATTTATAATATTTAATTTCCAATGCCTTATATCGTTATTTTCACGATTTTTCATGACGATATACCGAAACGATGTACGCTAATTACAGCAATTGCATAAATTAGATGTTACAACACCGTTAAATCGTTTAACACTGTTAAATGGATTGCGTGGGTTGTGAGTGAGCTTTTTCATTGTATTAAGAGTTTGTTTTAAAAAGTGCTTAACAATTACCTAACACTGTAAGGTAATTTAACAGTGTAGTTTTCAAGTCACAGAAAGAATTAATCTTTCATCGACCTGATGATACCGCCTATGGTATCTTTTAAAACCTGGCGGTTAACTTCGTCAGAGAATCCCCTGCTCAGTAAGTTGATGGACACCAAACCGTGTACGACCGACCAAAACGTATAGTACTTGGTGCAGATCATTTCGTCATTGATATCCTTTATATCCATCAGTTGCATAATAGCCTCGCTAACCATCGTAGTAGGGAGCTGGGCTTCGGGCATTGATTTTACCATTTCGCAGCAACAGTTCATCTGTACGCCAAACATAACCTGGTAAAGCTCCTTATTTTCAAAAGCAAAGTTCCAGTAAGCAAGCCACATGGCCTCCAATTGCTTTTCGGGCAGGCGGTGCTTTTCTTTGGCTTCCTCCATGTCCTTTGCTAATATCAAATAGCCTTTGCGGGTAAGTTCCATGAGTATAGCATCCTTATTTGCAAAGTATTCATATATAATGGGCGCGGTGTACTCAATTACATCAGCAATCTTACGCATGCTTAAAGCCTGCCAGCCTTCGTGCTTAACTATGTGGAGCGCGGCATCCAGGATATTAACCCGGGTTTCCTCTTTTAAGCGCTGAATTCGTTCTTTACTTGCCATTTTGATTACACTATTAAATCATTTAACAGTGTTAAGCAAAAGTATAACGGTTTTGAGGATTATTTACCATCCCTTTGTAAAAAACGTTTCATCCAATTGTCATGGATTAAACCTTTTGAGTCAAATCCGGTCGGTAAACGCTTATTTCTTTACCAGGTAAACCAATTGCCCAATATGATAGCCCTGGTGTATAGTACGATTAATCAGGATATTTAATCTGTTACGGTGCGGCTCTTTTGCAAAATCATCTGCTGCAATGGCGCTATGCGGCTTAAACCAGTCTTCGGGCTGCATAGCATTCATCCTTTCGGTTAAAGCCTCATTTACTTTAGCCCAATATTGTTTAAGCTCAGCCAGTGACGGTTTCTCCAACCCAGAATTTTCAGGACTTTTAACAAAAATTTGATCCAGCTGGGGATAGAGCCTTTCGCCCAAACCTAAATAGGTAAACATTCCGTCGCTAACAGCGGTAAGGTGACCCAGCAGGTAAATACCGCTGTTTCGGCCGGGAGCAGTTTCGGCAGCAAGAGCTTCGTCAGTTAACTTATCGAGTAAACCGTTTAGGCGACTGTTTTGCAGTTCCCAGTTGGAGACTACCATTTTGATAAATAATTCTGTTGACGGCTGTATGCTGGTTTCGGTAATGTTTGTGCTCATTTGTTGCAGATGTTATATCAAACCAGTGGATTTGATGACACAATTATAAGCTAAAACGGGGTTGGCGTAAATACTAAGCAGTTTATATGACAAAACTATGATACCACGGGCTCATCTTCAATTTTACGCACCAACCATATCATCATGGCAGCAAAGGCGGCAACAACAAAAAAGGCTATTTGCAGGTTTGCTGCCTGCGCAATAAAACCAACTATCGGCGGTACTATAACAAAGCCCAGGTAACCAACTGTTGATATGGCGGCCAGGGCCTGGCTGCTGTTCATTGTTTTTGATTTACCGGCCATGCTAAATATAAGCGGCACTATACATGACACCCCCATGCCTATCATGGCGTAGCCCAAATAAACGGTTAAAGTATATGGTAAAAACACAGATACCAGCAAACCGGCCAAAACCAGCGAGCTGCTATAAGTTAACACCTTTTTTATACCAATGGCCGATACTACCCTATCACCCGCAAAGCGGCCAATGGTCATGGTAACCATGTAAACTACAAAGCCGGCCTCCGCGAATGATTTGGTGGCATGGACTACCTTTTCAAAATAAACACCGCTCCAGTCGTACAGCGTGTTTTCACAAGCCATAGAGGCGAAACATATTAAAGAAAATTTAAGCAGATGTTTATCGGGCATGGAAAATACCGATTTATTGGGTGTTTCGGCGGGCTGATAATCATATGTTGAGGGATAAAATATTACCGATAGGATCAGCATTGCAATTCCTACTGCTAATAAATGATATGACGGCGCTACGTTAAATAATACCATTAAATAGCCAACAGCAGCGCCGCCAAAACCGGCCAGGCTCCAGATGCCGTGGAATGTTACCATGATCGATTTATCATACAAAGCCTGGATCCCCACGGCCTGCGAGTTCATAGATAAACCTAATATATTACGGGTTGAGCCAACAAAAAATAAAACTACTATCAGTTGCCACATATAAGCTGCAAAACCGGGGAGGCAAAGCACCAGGCTAAAGGCCAGCGCACCTATCAGCATCATTATACGGCTGCTGAAATGCTTGATCATTTTAGCCGTTAAAGGCATGGTAAGCATCAGGCCAACAGGCATGGCAAACAGCACAACCCCCAACTGGGCTTCATTTAAATTAAGCTGATGTTTTATGGATGGAATACGCGAGGCCCATGAAGAATACCCGAAGCCCGAAACAAAGAAGAAGATACTGTTGGCAATCCGCATTTTTGATTTGCCCGCAGCCGTTAGCTGATCCATACTTAATAATTAAGCGCAAATTTAGCTATAATTTATAAGTGCGGCTGCCGTTATCTGCAATTAAATGCAGCTTACATACATGGCTGAAGCTCTCCGCAGGGCTGATTATTTTGAGCCGCTTTATGAAAAACTTTATTGAAACTTTGTTGTACATAAGTTAACCCGAGATTTAAAAGAGCTGATACCTGCAGTGGTGTGGTATCGGGCAGGGTGAGTGATATGAGGTGTGATATGAGTTTCATGATTACATTATCGTTTCCGGATGCAAAATTGCTACAATGGTTTCAAAAAAAAATTGACCCGGGTCAACAACTGACTTTGGGAAGATAATTGATAATGAGTATGATAAACGGTTGACAAACAACCTTACCTAAATCCTCTCCGGAGGAGAGGACTTGAAAAACTCCTCTCATTTGGAGAGGGGTTTGGAGCGAGGCTCATCCAATTGCAATATTGATGCGTTAGTTTGTTAGCATGTTTTTTTAGCTTTACTTTTGAGATAAGTATTTAAATGAAAGACACCACCAAAACTTTGAGTTCAGGACCTACATATAAAGCAGCCGGTAAAGTAGCAACCATTATCGAAAGGCATTTCAGGCATTTTCACGCCAAAGCCCTCGCCGATAACGATGAGATAGACCTTGCTCCTACCCCCAGCTGCACCACTATTGAATCACTTATCGATATCTCGTTTTGGGCAAGCTTGCGCCGGGAAGAGGGATTTTCGCCAAAATTCACGCTTGCTTTTTTGCCGCCCGAAGCTGCCGGTCAGCCGTTGTTGTTTGGCGGTAAAATTAAACTCGCGCCTAATATCCTCACCAAATTTGCTTCGGCGGTACAACAGCCGGGCATCCATTTGGGCATTTGGATAGAAGATGATGAACTCTACATCTGGGGGACCACCCTGGCTATCCCGGCTTATTGTTTTGTGCTGGAAGTAATTGAACCCGGATTATTAGTGATCAAACATCGCCGTATAGAGGGCTTTGGCAAATTTGTAAACATAGCCATATTAAAAGGCGACGATATTAAAGTAGTTGACGAGCATGGCTCCAGCATCTCTGATTGCCCTAATGTACTTTCGGCCATGCTTGATTTTACTTTACCATCCCTATGGAACGATCCGGTAAACGTATTAGTTCAGCTGGCTACCTCCATGCAAGCCCACAAACGTGGCGGCATATTATTAGTTGTGCCCTCCGGAAACGAAGAATGGCGCGAATCTATCATTACCCCGATCTCCTACCCCGTCGACCCTCCGTTTTCGGGTCTTACCGATTTGATGATTCACGAAGGGATCGACCGTTACCACACCTCATGGCAGGAAAAAATGCGCCGTGCGGTTGATACCATAGGCGGATTAACCTCGATAGACGGTGCAACGCTAATAAATGATAAACACGAACTGCTGGCGTTCGGTGCCAAAATAGGCCGCGCAGCAAAAAGCTCACCTGTTGAAGAGATCGTAGTGACCGAGCCTATCGTCGGTTGCTCAACCAGGGTGATCCACCCGGCGCAAAACGGCGGTACAAGGCATTTAGCGGCAGCACAGTTTGTTTTTGATCAAAAGGACGCTTTGGCTTTGGTAGCTTCCCAGGATGGCCGGTTCACGGTATTTGCATGGTCGCCGGTTGTAGGCATGGTGCATGCGCATCAGATTGATATATTGTTGTTGTGAGTTAGAGGTTAGTGATTGGAGATTAGAGGTTAGTTACTATCGGTGTGATTTCATCAGGGTTGTCTGAACCTAAATTGGCAGAATAAAAAGGAAAGACGAAAGATAAATTCTATAAATGCGTATAACCCGTCAGACAATCCATGTAATCCTGAAAATCAAAAAAATCCAGGTTCAGACTAATCACAATTCAACAATAAATCGTAATATTTCCGCATCAGTACGGTATCGTAGTTAACCAACGACAGATAAGCTTCTGAAACCAGCTCATTGAGTATAGATGATCCCAGTTGTCCGCCTCCATTTGGGATGGAGTCGTAATAGACAATGATTTCCTTCACCCTTATTATTTCGTACAGTAACTGCTGAACCAAATCCGTCTGAGTACCCGTCTGCATACCAGCCGAATTGCTATTCAGGAAATCTAAAGGATCGTTAGCAGCAGGGGTCATTTTTTTATCAAACAGGATCGGAATTATGGTTTTATCAACTACGTATTAACAGTTAATAAGTTTAAACATCCGCTTTTTGTTTTAAAAAAATAAAAAAAATTAAAACAAAATAGCAAAACCCTCATAAAGAGGGTTTTGCTACTGTATAAAACACTTAATTATTTTGCTTTGGCTCAGGCTTAGGCAATAGAACCTTGCGCGATAGCTTCAGTTTACCTTGCTTATCTACGTCAAGTAGTTTCACCCTTACTTCGTCGCCTATCTGGAAGATGCCATCCATAGTTTCAATACGGCGGTGATCAATTTCAGATATGTGCAGCAAACCATCCTTGCCAGGCATAATTTCAACAAACGCACCGAAAGGCATAATTGATTTTACTTTACCTTCGTAAATTTCACCCACTTCTGGTTTTGAAGCGATAGCGCGGATGCGGCCTAAAGCGGCGTCGATAGATGCTTTGTTATCAGCAAATACCTGAACGATACCCTGGTTGTCTTTTTCCTCGATAGAGATGGTAGCACCAGTTTCGCGTTGCATTTCCTGGATGATTTTACCACCAGGCCCGATAACTGCACCAATAAATTCTTTGTCGATTTTAATGGTAACGATACGCGGAGCGTGTGGTTTGTAGTCGGCACGTGCCTCGGTAATGGTTTTAGCCATTTCGCCAAGGATATGTAAACGGCCGTCTTTAGCCTGGTTTAACGCGTTGGTTAATACTTCGTATGAAAGGCCGTTGATCTTCAGGTCCATCTGTACAGCAACGATACCATTTTTAGTACCGGTTACTTTAAAGTCCATATCACCTAAGTGGTCTTCATCACCAAGGATATCAGAAAGGATAGCATATTTGGTACCCATTTCGTTGGTGATTAACCCCATCGCGATACCTGATACAGGCTCTTTAATTTTAACACCTGCATCCATCAATGCCAGTGTGCCGGCGCAAACTGTAGCCATTGAAGAAGAACCGTTTGATTCCAAAATATCAGAAACTACACGGATAGTGTATGGATTTTCATCTTCAGATGGCAATACTTGTTTCAATGAACGCATAGCCAGGTTACCGTGGCCAATTTCACGGCGGCCGGCACCCCTGTTAGGCCTAACTTCGCCGGTTGAAAAACCAGGGAAATTGTAGTGTAACAAGAATTTTTGGTAACCGTTAATGAACGCACCGTCAATCATTTGCTCGTCATCCTTAGCACCTAAGGTAACGGTAGTTAATGATTGTGTTTCACCGCGGGTAAATATCGCCGAACCGTGAGCAGATGGTAAATAACCAACTTCGCTCCATATCGGGCGGATCTGTGTAGTAGTACGGCCGTCTAAACGCTTGCCTTCGTCTAATACAAGGTTACGGATAGCATCGTATTCTACATCGTGGTAATATTTTTTAGCAAGGCCTTTAGTAATATCATCTATCTCACCTAAGGTTTCGATATAGGCGTCACGCACTTCTTTAAATTTAGCACTCCGCTCTTCTTTTGCAGATGCAGCAGAAGCAATGGCGTAAACCTGATCATAAGTAGCAGCGTAGATAGCTTTTTTCAAGTCCTCATTGCTATGCTCATGGCTGTAAACACGTTTTTCGGTTTTACCAACTTCAATGGTCAGTTCTTTTTGAGCTAAACATTGCAGTTTAATAGCAGTGTGGGCAAACTTGATGGCTTCAACCAATTCAGCTTCCTGAATTTCTTTTGATTCGCCTTCAACCATGTTGATATCGTGCTCGCTGCCTGCAACAATAAATTCTAAAGTCGCATTTTCAAGCTGACTTAAAGTAGGGTTGATTACTAACTGTCCATCAATTTTAGCAACACGTACTTCAGAGATTGGGCCGTTAAAAGGGATATCAGAAACAGCTAAAGCTGCAGAAGCTGCCAAACCGGCTAAAGCATCAGGCATGATGTCTTTATCGGCAGATATCAAGGAGATCATCACTTGTGTATCAGCGTGATAATCTTCAGGGAACAAAGGACGTAAAGCACGGTCAACCAAACGGGAGATCAAAACCTCATAGTCTGATAAACGGGCCTCACGGCGTAAAAAACCACCCGGGATACGGCCTGTTGCAGCGTATTTTTCCTGGTAGTCAACAGATAAAGGCAAGAAGTCAACTCCTTCTTTAGCTTCAGGCGATGATACAACAGTAGCCAGTAACATGGTATCACCCATTTTTACTACTACCGAGCCATCCGCTTGTTTGGCCAGTTTACCTGTTTCGATCTCAATGGTGCGTCCGTCGCCCAGATCAATAACTTTTTTAATTACGTTTAAACTCATCTTTTTTTGTTTGTGATGCACTTTTCATCTTCGGGAGCGCATCGGATTTTATGTGTGTAAATATATGTTGCAAAAGTAAAAAAGCCATCCTAAAATGGGGATGGCTTTTAAATAAAAAAGGAGAGAATTACTTAATGATATCCCTTAGCTGTAAAGCTTTGATGATAGCACGGTACCTTTCAATGTCTTTATTATACAGGTAAGCAAGTAACGCACGACGTTTACCTACTAATTTTTGTAGCGATAATTGAGTTGAAAAATCCTTTTTGTTTTTTTTCAAATGCCCTGTTAAGTGAGCAATACGAGTAGTAAATAAAGCTACCTGACCTTCGGCCGAACCTGTGTCAGCTGCTGATTTACCGTGTTTTGCAAAGATCTCTGCCTTTGCTTCTTTACCTAAATACATTACTTGAATAATATTAAAGCGTTAACTATTTTATTAATTGTGGGTGCAAAGATAGTGATTAATTATGCAAAAGCAAGGGGGCGGATGGATTTGTTTTTGGCGTTTGTTTTAATGGTGAATGGCTGATTGGGTTGGATTAAGTGAGTGGTTATCTTTTCAGGAGTGAACGGCTGGCTGGTTGATTGGGTGAGTGGTTGGTTTATGATGAGATTTATTGATGAGTAGTTAGTTTTTGAAGTGAAGGTGGTTGGGATGAGTTCGATAAGTGCCTATTATAGTCTGAACTCAAATTTTTGGAATTAAATAATTGGCAGAATTCCAGGCAAATTCATAAATTCCTTAATTCGTTCAATTTCGGTTAAGCTATAATAAATTCGAAATCAAAAATCCCGACTCCGAAATCAATTATGGCGTTACCTTCGGCCCGCGCTATACGCTCATACGCCTGCAGGCCTTAAACTCGGGCCGATATCCGCTCCAATCGCTAACGCGATTTATTAAAGACTTAATCCAACCCAATCAACTACTCACCAATCAAGCATCAAAATAACAAATATTCTCCTGCTTTACCGTACTTCTCCAATTGCCTGATACCTGTACTTGAGATGTGTTCAAATTCCATATCGCAAAAAATGGCTGTTACACCGATGTTTTTGCCGCCTAACTCTTGAAGATAGCGGTATTGGTTCAGTTCATATTGCAAATCGGAGCCATTTCTTAATCCGCGGATGATGGTAACCTCGTAATTCAGGGTATCCACAAATTCGGTAAGCAGGCCTTCATAGGTTTCAGTTTGCCTGTATCTTAATATTTCCGGCAATTCGTATGTGGCTTTATCTTTACCCGGATTAACACCACGGGCTATAATCACCTTATCAAAAATCCGCTCGGCCTTTTGGAGTATATTATAATGCCCTTTGTGGAATGGATTAAAGCTCCCCGGATATACTGCTATACGGGGTTTAAAGTTTTCTACATAGGCTATTAAATAATCCAGGGCCGGGTTATCAACACTTTGTCGCAAGCTTTTTAAAACATCCACCCGCTTCTCACCGTAAATCTTATGATCGACAAACTGAAACTCTTTAAAAATCTGTTGCTCATAAATCAGCAGTTTTTCAAATGGCTGTTTTAAGATATTAAGATCGGCTGCGCTGAAAATCTCTGACAATGCCGAGCCCGGCTTGTGATGTTTGGTATCGAGGATAATATCTGTTACGAGAGCTTTGAGCGCTCCATCCCTCGTAAACGTTTCATTAAAATATCTCGCCGAATCCTCTTCGTTTGTGCCGGATCTCGGATCGTAAATAACATCGTGAAAAACCGTAGCCAGCAACAATACATCGTTATCGCCGTAACCCTGTTTTTCCAATTGCTGCCATATATCGTCCAAATGTTCGAGGGTATGGTAAAACCGATGTGGTTCACGATAGCGGTCTAACACAACAAGATCAAGCCCTAATGCCGCCAATCTCTCAGCTTTTTCAATGATTTTCATAAGCGTTAAATTGCAGGTAATTTTACGAAGAGCCTCAAACTATAGTAAACACTATTTATTTAACCAACTGCTCACCGAACCAACTCAATCAACCATTCACCAAACAGCTACTTCCCATCCGTCCAGCTTTTAAAAATAGCAGCCTGCAGCGGATCCGGATTCGGCAGCGGCGTTATCCTAAATGATTTTTCGCGTTTTTTGCCAAGTACTACATCAATATCTTTGGTAACACCATCTTTCAGAATGGTAAACTTCACCACATCACCTTCTTTGCGGCTATCCAGTGCTTTACCCAAAGCTTCCGGATTAGTGGTCTCGCCATTAACCTTCAAAATAACACTGCGCCCACGAATGCCTGCATTCCAGGCGGGTGATTGATAAGCTACCGTGGTAACGCGCATGGAATCCCGCACCTGACGCATGTTTAGCCCGGCCCAGGCATTTGAAACTGTGGCCGTAGCGGTATCTACAGCTAAACCGCCTAAGGCGAAGTACTTTGGATAATCAGGCGGTTTAACGGTGGATGCATATTCAAACACCTCGGTTAAAGGCACGCCAGCCATTTTCTCACATTCATTCCTGAATTCCTGTTCTGTAAAACCGCGGTTCAGCTTTTTGTAATACTTATAATAAAGCAGGTGCATTACATCATCAAGCGTTTTTTTATTTTGCGTTGCATGGCGGATGCTGAAATCAAGCATCAAACCAAGGATCGGCCCTTTATCGTAGTATGAAATGGTTTTATTAAAATCGTCGCCTTGTCTGCCGTTAGGCCCGTCGTCCCAGGTGTTGTAACTGGCCTGTGTTGCCGATTGATACAAATGTCCCGGCTCATTTTCGTAGTTACGCATATTATTCTGAAAATCACCAAACATATCCTCGTTATTCATTAAACCGGCATGCCTGGTGATCATGTACTCATAATAAACAGTAAAGCCCTCTGATACCCAAAGCATAGTGGTATGGTTCTCTTTCGAATAATCAAACGGCCCAAGCTCCACCGGTCGGATGCGTTTAACATTGTAATGGTGAAAATACTCGTGCGCTATAAAGTTGTACAGCTTTTTACGAGCCTCTGGCGTGTTAAATCCTTCGCCACCGCTAAAGCTTAACGATGTTGAGTTTAAGTGTTCGATACCGCCGCCGCCAGCGCCTATTGATAGAAATGTATAGTGTGTATAGGGAATTTCGCCTATGATGTTGCTGCCGGTCACTACTATCTTTTTCAGGTCGTCCATAAACGCCTGCCTATCAAAAGCAGGCAACTTATAACCGATAAAGTTGTGTGGTTTATTCTGTACGCTGAAAGGCGGCAAAACTTCCAGTTCGCCCATTAAAAACGGGCTGTCATAAAGCACGTCAAAATCGGCAGCTTTGTAAACATGGTATTGTCCCTTCAGGGTATCCAGCCCGGTTGCTACCAGATCGCTCCATTTGCTGTAAGGCTTCATTTGGATGGTGACCGGATGGCGTAATTCCTGGTCGAGGTACATGAACAAGCCTCCGGGGGTAATGTAGCCTCTTGTTTCGTCAAGGTAAACGTTGCCCACAAACGGCACAACAGCTTTAACATCGTATGAGATCTTTACATCTCCAGCCGAGGGGTTAATAACCTTCCAGATATCCTTAGTAGGCTTATCAAATTTAAGCGAATTGCCTTTTGCATCGGCAACAGTAAAATTTTGTACAGCCCCGGCAAAATTAATTAGCTGGTAATATCCCGGTGTCCAAACGCACATCTTAAAATCAAGCGTTTTGAGGTGGGTTTTATTGGTCAACTCAACATGATACAAATGGTCGGCCGCCTTTTCCATCGACACCGAATATTGCATATTAACAGGTTGCTGGGCCCAAACGCCGGCACAAAAAAACAGGCAAAATGACAGGGTTAAATTAGATAGTGATTTCATTATCTGCTTGGGTTTTGCCGAATATAATAAACAGCGATTTATTTATTTCACCAATCACCGGAAATTAGCCCGAAAAACGCCTGTATTTATCCACTGGGGATAAATTTTACCAGATGTTTTAACTTAAAAAAACAGGCCACGATCAGCTTATTTTCCGAATAAACTACTCCTTCGGCAGCCCATCTTCAAACCCACAATCGCCACTGCTTGCAGCTATATCCAGGTTCCAGGCCGAAGTTAGGAAATAAGGCGCTGTACCATCGGCATTCTTAGTGCTATAGGTACACTTGATCACCCTGCTTTCGCCCGGTGCCAGTGAGATATAGTTGTCGCTGAAGATCACAGGTAAAATATCGTCGCCACCTTGCCCTTTCAAAGCGCGCAGATGTACAAAAAACGCAACTGCACTGCCTGTATTTTTGATAGTTACCATATGCGAAGTACTGTCCCCTTCGAATTTGCCGGCTTGGGTAACAATTAATTTGGTTTTGGATAAAGATTGCAGGGCCGAATAATCCGCATAAGCCGATTGTGGTGTGGTAAACCAGTTTGACTTTTTCCAGTTGAGCTCATCGCTTTTTTTGGAGAGCCAATACCAGTTGATGCTTTTAGTTTCGCCGTTTTTATCGCTTAGCTCAAGGCGCAACAGGTAAGTATCCGTTAAACCGGTAATGGCGGGCAGGGCGAATAATCTTTTTGATGCATCGGCACCTATATCGGCAGTAGTGGTTTTACTAAATTTATTTGCCCCATCGAGGTTATAAACATCAGCCTTAACTCTTAAACCAGTAACGGTTTTTAAATAGGAGTTGATAATTGCTACCTCATTAGTTTTGTAAGAATACAGCACATGCAGCGGCTCCATCGCCTTTTTCATGCCAAAGTAAGTACCGGCCGGATACAGGTAATAATCATATGTATGCCAGATAATGCCTGGCCACGGATTGCTCAGCATCCATTGAACTACACCCGTGGCCGTTTGATATTTATTTAACCCGTAGGCTTCCATCATGGCACGGTGGGCCTCGTAGTTTTGTGCCTGAGCTTTGGCTACATAATTTTTAATGGATGCAGTTTCGCCGTAACGGCCGTAAAGCGCTTTGGCGAATACCTTTGTGGTGCCAAATGAGCCTGTACCGCAATGATAGTTCCAGGCGGCCGAGGTCACGTTCAGCGAATCTTTAGGGATAAATTTCACCAGGCTTTCATACGGCGGGATTGACGGGCCGGGCGAAATCTCGGTAGCAAAACTGTAAGTACCGCCATACTTTTTGGCGGCATCGGTTTCCCAATAAATAGGCGGCACCCACTCATAGGGGCCGGCCATTTTCACACCGCTATAGCCCGATACCTTTGATTTACTTTCATTAGCGGTTGCTAATAAAGGGTTAGGCCATTTTAACTGCTTTTCAATCTTCAGGTAATCGCGCTCAACCGAGGTATCTGTCGGTGGCATATCGCTGCCATTGAGCCATACAAACAAGCTGGCCTTGTTGCGCAGCCAGTACATCACACTACTGTCTGATGCCATGGCAACTTTTCGTTCTGCCGCATCCCATTTTTCGGGATGTTGCCAGGTGCCGCAGCACATCCAGCCGTTCATCACCATCAGGCCGTATTTATCGCACAGATCGTAAAAATTATCGTCTTCCATTTTACCTTCGGAGCGTACAATGTTCATGTTCATATCGCGCACCAGGCGGATCTCCTGCTCCTGCCTTTCGGGCGACCGGCGCTGGAAAATATCAGGCGACCAGGCCGCGCCCCTTAACATAATAGGCTTGCCATTCACAATAAACTCCCGCGACTGGTTATTGTCAATAATCCTGGATGTAAACTGCCTGATCCCAAAGTTCTCGCTCACCGAGTTGCTCAGCTTTCTATTAACCACAGCCGATACTTCAATGCGGTTGAGATTTGGCTTACCATATTGCCAGGGCCACCAGATGGACGGATCTTTGATATTAAGCTGCTTAAACTCCGAAGGTGAAAAGTTTACATTCTTCGACTCGTTAGCCAGCAGGTGTACTTTTTTTTCGAAGGATATATTTTCATTGATCCTGCCTTTGATCACCGCATCCTGTGGTTTATTGGTATAGTTGGTCACCTGGGCATCTACTGTTAAATGGGCTACCGCAAGCGAAGGCAGATCAAAATCTGTTGTAACCAATGGAAACTTCACACCTACTTTATTGTAAGTTCTCACTTCAACGTTATTGATGATTCCACCATTATAATCCTGCGGATAGGGAATCCAGTCGGCATAATCAATGGCAAGGTCACCATCACGTTTGTTTGGGGTAAAAGGCCTAAGCACTTCAATAGCTAAAGTGTTGGTGCCGCTATAGTTGATATTTTTGGTGAGGTCAAGATCAATGATGCGATATGGGCCCTTAACTTTTGTTGAATCGGCTATTTTAAGTCCGTTGAACCAAACGTTGGCTTTATAGTTGATGCCATGTAAACGAAGGATCACGTTTTTGCCATTTTCGGCAACAGGCAGGGTAAACTCCTTCCTGAACCACCATGGTTTATCCAACTTCGGATCTGCCAGTTTTTCAAGGTTCCTGCCCATAAACGGATCGAAATTATATACGTGATTGACCAGTAAGCCAGCTAAAATGGTTGATGGCACGCTTACTTTATACCAGCCTTGGGTATCAAATTTTTCTTTCGAAATCTCCGTAGCGGCGGCGGGCACTGTAACTGTCGATTGCATCTGCCAGTCATCCTTCAACAGTAAGTTAAAATTCTCCTGCCGCTCCTGCGCAAATGCCCTTGTACTGAGCAGGGCTATTACCGACATTACTAATATTTTTTTCATGATAGATTAACTTTACTTCTGATTATCGTAATACAAAGCGGCCGCACCAATGATACCGCTGTTTTGCAGTTCCGAGATCTCGATTTTTATACGTTCAAGCGTTTTTGAGTAGGCAAAAGTTTTCACCTGCGGCCACATGGTATCTTTAAAATATTCAAAGGCCTGGCTTACCGATCCGCCTAAAATAATCAGTTCGGGGTCATAGGCATACATGATCATTTTTATTGCATTCCCCACATGGTTTCCTAATTCGGCATACAGCTCCAATGCCCTCTCTTTGCCGGCCTGTGCATCTTCAAATACCTGTACGCCATCCAATCCGTATACATTACTAAAAAATGAACCGCTGCAATAATACTCCAGGATGTTATCGATATAAGGAAAAAGACCTATCTCACCGGCACCGCAATTGTGACCTGCGTATAGTTTGCCATTGGTGATAATGCCGGTGCCAAGCCCGGTGCCCAGGGTCACGCCAACCATGCTGTCAGTATCTTTTCCCTTTCCAAAATATAACTCGCCTACGGCAAAACAATTGGCGTCATTATTTACATATACCGGGATGTTGTATCGCTCCTGCATCAGTTTTTTCAGGTGCACTTCCTTCCATGAGGGAATATATTGCACATCATAAACAATACCTTCGGCTACATCAACCACGCTGGGCACGCCTATACCTATGGCGCTGGCCTTATCGTTTTGCAGCAGGGCATCAACAACAGTATAAATATCGTTCAGCACATCTTCTACACTGCCGTCGCTTTTTATCCGTTGAGATATGATATTACCGATGGTGTTATTATTAACAACCGCTCCGCGGATATTGGTAGCACCCAGATCAATACCTATAACTTTTATATTGCTCATTTATATATTATGCTTTATTATCAAAAATAGTTTTGTTGGTAACCAGTGGCTTAGCCCAAAAACCGATGCTAAGCATGTAGCCAAATGTAATGTACAGGAAAAACATCCCCTGTCTTAAGCCAAACAGGCTGCCCAAGCCTCCTATCAGGAGCTGAACCACCGCGCCGCCAATAATACCGGTAACCAGGATCCCGGCAAATGAACCGTGGTCTTCAGCTATCGAACTCAATGCCAGCGAGAATATAATGGGATACATTACCGACATGAAGAAGCCAACTATTGAAAATGAATACAATGATGTTTGAGCGCTGCCGAACAAGCTAAGCGTGAGGAAAATGAGTGCCAAAATGGTAAAGATCACCAGCAGCTTGCGGCTATCCATCAGTTTAAGTAAAAACAAGCCTAAAATGCCGCCGGCGGTCATCAATCCCCAGAAATAGGCTACCGCGCTGGCACCCGTGGTTTGCGGATCAAACTTGTGGTAAATAAGTAAAAATTGCGACATCCAGTAGGATACGCCCTGCTCGCTGCCCACATAACAAAACAAAGCTATAAAGTAAGCTATAACAACGGGCTTTTTAAAAAGGTCGACGTGGGTTTTCCATGGCCCGGCTTTTTCATCGCTGGCCAGTTCAACCTTCGGA
The DNA here is from genome assembly GCF_059491465.1 of Mucilaginibacter sp. Mucisp73. NCBI lineage: Bacteria > Pseudomonadati > Bacteroidota > Sphingobacteriia > Sphingobacteriales > Sphingobacteriaceae > Mucilaginibacter > Mucilaginibacter sp. Mucisp73. Next base: position 3,501,351 of record NZ_CP168507.1, read on the forward strand.
AATTTAGATATCAGCATGATCACCAACATACCTAAACAAATAACCGCAAACAGCCAGTACAACGAGATCCAGGGCATGGCTGTGGGTACGTGCGCCTCAAGCAAAGGGAAAATACCCCCCTTGCTGCTCCCCATGTTTTTAACCATGTATGAATAAACCAGCGGACTAACAAAGGATGCCCCGCCAAATATGAGCTGTGCCAATACTGAAGTAAAAGCGTAATTTTCCTCCCCGCCTGATGTGCGGAGCAACGGATTAATCACCACCTGCAGCATAGCCATACCGCAGCCAATTAAAAACAAGGATATAATGGCAGTAAGATAATTAGGATAAACAGCCAATAGTAAAGAGCCAAAGAACGCTACCACAAAAGCAGCAACCATAATGGTTTTTTCATTATACTTTTGAACCAGCATGCTCGATGGAATTGACATAACACCATAGGCAATAAAAAATGCAAAGGGCAATACTCCTGCCATTACATCGCTCAACTTGAAATCCTTAATAAACTCGGGAGATAACGGCCCGATGATATTGGTTAAAAACGAAATAACAAAAAACGTAAGCATGATCAGCGTTACGATATAGTAGTTTTTCTTCATTAACTGGAGGGTTATGGTTTTTGGTTCGGTATAACCTAAATATCGTTAAAAATCTTTTGATGGAATAATTTCATAAAAACTTATTTAAATTGTTACACTTCCTTTCTAAAACATTTTAAAAAGTTTAAAAGCAATCGATCTAAATCTCTTTCGGAATATCTTGTTAACTTAATTCAATCAAAACATTTAGAGTACATGAATGTGTTAATGGAACAAATACCTGCTATATGACCCCAAAAAAAGAAAAAGAGCTTACTTATATCGAAAAAGTATGGCACACTGTTGCTATTGTTGCCTTATTGGTTGTAGTGATACTGATAGCCCGGGTGGCTTTTAACGTACTGCTCATGGTACTTTCAGGCGCACTGATCGCGACTTATTTTCATGGCCTTGGCGACCTGATAGAGCGCAACACTAAAATGCCCAGACGGTATGCCATGATCATATCTGTAGTTGGTTCATTTTTAATTGTAGCCGGCTTGTTTTATTTAATGGGCACAACCATACAGCACCAGATAACTTTACTTAAAGATACGCTTCCGCATACGGTTAATAATTTTAAGGCTAAGCTGGCTTCAAACCCAACAGGGCAGCAAATACTTGATTATTTTTCGGGCGATAATGATCCCGATAAAGTTGTGGTTACGGTACAGCACTTTTTCAGCACCAGCTTTGGCGTGCTGGGTGATATTTATATCATCCTGTTCCTGAGTATTTTTTTTACTACCAATCCCGATGTTTATAAAAACGGCATTTTAATGCTCCTATCAGATCAAAAAAAACCTTTGGGACAGGATATTATGGACAGGATCAGTCTTTCATTAAAAGGCTGGCTTAAAGGGATGCTGCTCTCTATGGTATTATTGGGCTTGCTGCTTACCACAGGCTTAAGCATTATGGGAATTCCGGCGGCATTGATATTAGCCTTATTTGCAGGCATGTTAAAGATCATCCCTAACCTGGGCTCGGTTATAGCCATGATACCGGGTGTATTACTTGCCCTTACCGTGGGCACAAATACAGCTATTATAGTTGCGCTCATTTATGTAATATCGCAAACCGTAGTAAGCAATATCGTAGTGCCTATAGTACAAAACCGTATGATCAACCTGCCTCCTGCACTTACCATCATCAGCCAGGTGGTTATGGGAACGCTTTCGGGGGTACTGGGTATCATATTGGCAGTTCCTATTGTGGCCATCATTGTGATTTTGGTTGATGAATTGTATGTTAAAAAACTTGGCGATGCCGAGGTAATAGCGCATTAAGGAATATGCCCTCATCAAAAAAATCGATATATAGCGCACTTATTGCCAACCTGCTCATAGCAGTAACCAAATTTATAGCGGGCGTTATAGGCCGAAGCGGGTCTATGATCTCCGAGGGGATTCACTCGGTAGTGGATACTGCTAACGAATTGCTACTATTGCTTGGTCTGCACCGGGCACGCAAAGAGCCCGATAAAACCCACCCTTTTGGCTACGGTAAGGAGCTGTACTTCTGGTCGTTCATTGTATCTATCATGATATTTGGACTGGGCGGAGGGTTATCCATTTACCAAGGCATACTACATATCCGCGAACCCAAACCCCTTGGCGATCCTACGATGAGTTATATCGTTTTGGGATTATCCGTCATATTTGAAGGCTCATCGCTCATCATCGCCCTGAGAGAATTTAACGCCATAAGGGGCGATCAAACCTGGTGGGACGCCGTAGTTAAAAGCAAAGACCCTTCAACCTTTTTAGTGATGTTTGAGGATAGTGCAGCCGTTGCAGGGCTTTTTATTGTTGGCATTTGCATGTTCCTGAACCATCGTTACCACATTCCCGTGCTTGACGGTATAGCATCATTATTGGTTGGATTGATATTGGTTGGTGTTTCGGCCATATTAGCCCGGGAGAGCAGGAGTTTGCTTATGGGCGAGGGTATTTCGTCTGAATCGAGGACTAAGATAAGCACCCTCGTTGAACAGGACAATGCTGTTTTAAAGGTGATGCACATGCTGTCAACTTATCAATCGCCCGATGAAATTATTTTGATGCTGATAGTAGCTTTTAAAGATGATCTGAATACCGAACAAATCAACGAAGCTATAGGCCGGATCCGGGATTGTATTAAGCAGGAGTTTAGTTTGGTGCGCTTTGTGTTGGTACAACCCGAAACATTTTCGGCAGAAATTACTGAAACAGGCAGCGTACTTTAATTGTATATTAGCTATTGATAACAAACACCTATCTCATGGAAGAACAAAAATTTCATTACGCAACGGTAACCGAAGCTATAACCAAATTAAAAGAACAGGGCTATACCCATGAATTTAGCCTGGAAGGTGACCATCTTAAGGCAGGCGCGGAAAACTTCCCGGTAAAAGAATTTGAAATAGTCGATCTATACCGCTACGAAGGCCCCTCCGACCCTGCCGATGAGGCTATTGTTTACGCCCTTGCTTCAGCAGACGGTGTTAAAGGCACATTGGTAACGGGCTATGGGATCTCGACAGATGAGGCTACTATCGAAACGCTAAAGAATTTACATTATAAGTATCAGCAGGGCCGGCAATAGTCTGGCCCCTTAACCATACCAGCCTCGCTTCCAACGCACATTTCGGCCTTAGCTTTAAAGGAAGGCAGCCATCGGGGATAGTAAATTGACCGAAAGAAAAGAGGATTATTTTAAATACTCTTCGTAATACTTGTTTATCAGCACCTGCTCATGAAATGTCGTTCGGATAATTTCGCGGCCATGCTTACGGATGTGATCTAATTTTTGCTTTCCAAAGTGGGCTTCGTTCAGTTTTTCGATAATGCTGTCGGTATCTAATGTACAGACCCAACCCAGGTTATTTTCGCCAACAAAATCAGAAAGACCTACATTTTCGGAAACTAAAACAGCTGTACCCATATGCAATGATTCAACCACCACATTCGCGAAGTTTTCATTAAAGGAGGTGAGGACACACAGATCAGACTGGTTAAGCCGTTCAAATTTCTCATCCCGGTTCACCCAGCCTATCCAGTCAATTTTTGAAGCTATATTTAACTCATCCGCAAGTTGTTTCAATTGCTGTACGTATGCTTCTTCGCCATCGCCGGCAATAACAAGTTTCAGATTAAAAGAGAGTTTGCTTATAGCAGTAAACAGTTTTTCAAGTCCTTTTTTATGATGAATGCGCGACATAAAAACAACCGTGAAACACTCATTGCGGGGTTCCTTTATTTCGATATCAGGTAATGATAAAATATTGGGTAATACAAAGCCCTGCCAGCCCGGAATCAACTTTCTGCATTCCATATATTCGGATTGTGCGGTAGTGTGCAGCACACATTTCTTTAATATTTTACGGCCGCCTAATTTATGGATCAATTTTTTGTAGCTGCTGTTCCCGCTTTCAAATACGTACCCGCTTAGCATGCCGCGGGGCGCCAAAATAACCTTGGCTTTACTGAACAAGGCGAGCCGTGCAGCAATTACGTTTAAAATACTCCACCACGAATGAATATGGATCACATCATAGTGGTTGGCAGTTTTAACAAGCCTGCGCCATAATGCCGGACTAACGTGTGTATGATCACCGGTGATCCGTTTAAAATAAATTACATTAACCCCTTCCACATTTGTTATAGTGCCGGGTATTACATCCAGTTCGGTTTTACCGTTGGCTGTAGTGGTATAAACGTCAACAACATGCCCATTAGCTGCTAATCCCTCGCATAGCCGCGATACAGATTCAGTTGGACCTCCGTAGCCGTAAGCGGGTTTATAAGCAGGTATAATGTGCAGTATTTTCATAAAACATCATTAGCAATATGAGAATGCAAATATGCATCCCGCTGAGGGATTATTTAGCCTGCTGCAATTTTAAACCTAAAATTATCGAGGTATAAACGGACCAGGCAAATCCCGAAGGAAACCAACGGTACTAACTCATAAAGATTATCTGCGCTGCGCTCCCCGCCGGTACGAAGCAAAAATAAAAAATGTTTAAACGCCGCAACTCAATTAAAAAGAAGCAGGGTTAAACATTTTTTGCCAGATCTTAATATTTTAACCGGCAACTTTGGTTTGGCCGGGTTTAAAATTAACATCGTATAATACCATACTATCTTCTATCACCTGATGGCCGTAACTTACCCCCATCCAGCGTTCAACAGTTACATTTTTACCTTCCAAAACCTTGTAATCTTTAAAAAAGCACTCAATCTCTTTAATAGTATGCGGCGGTAACTCGCTTAAATCATTTATATAATTAACCGACATATCATTATTGGCAACAGCGATAATTTTATCATCCTGCTGGCCATTATCAATCATATGCATTACCCCAATCACTTTCGCTTCAATAATAGACATCGGAAAAACATCAACAGAGCATATAACTAAAATGTCAAGCGGATCCTCGTCATCGCAATAGGTTTGAGGGATAAATCCATAATTGGCCGGATACATTACAGAAGAAAAAAGCACACGGTCTAATTTTAAAAGTCCGGATTCTTTATCAATCTCATATTTAGCTTTTGAGCCCTTGGGAATTTCAATAACGGCGTTTACAACATAGGGAATTTTAGGCCCGGTTGAAACTTCATGCCATGGATGCTGTGTATTCATTGGTAGTAATTCAATATTTTGGTTATTTTTTTATGAAAGTACCAACAATTTACCGATTCGATTAAAATATTTTCATTTTATTTCAATTCACTTTATTACCCAAATGCATCAAGAGCTTGTTACCGTTCAGTTTCAAGGGTTTACGGCTTTTATAAAAACGCAGGCGCTATGCATGCTTTTGGTACAAACCACTACTGCAAACTAACATAATAAACCAGCAATCAATAAACCACAAAGGCAGGCTACGGGTTTAACTCAGTGATCTGCCAATGTAAAAGTATATGGTTATAAACCATTTTTTATCCATTAACCGTTATTTAATGATCAACAACCAGCCTTTACCTTTTTCAACCGGGATCCTGTCGTTCAGGCCAAATGTTTTGCCCGGCTGATAGCTTTTAATTTCCGGAGCAGTAATAGTTGCTTTTGCCGGGTCAATGCCTAATTTTTTCCAGTCGATATTTAACTGAAAATCAGTATCGGCATCTTCCCAACTGGCAACGGCCACCATGGCGGCACCATTCTTTTTGTAAACGGTTGCCATAATTTTGGCTTTATCTGTTTTCACCGGATTATCGTCAACCCAGTAACCAATCATTTTTGTGCCTTTCATACCGAAATTATCCCAGGCTTTCCAGATCGGGCGCGGATCGGCACCGTCGCTCCATGGCATACGGTTAGTCATGCCGTAAACCATGCCACGCCATTTATTGCCTCCGCCCTGCAGCATCTCGCCCATTAAACCAAACGGAATACCACTCACTTCAGTCAGGAAGAAATCAGGATCATTTTTTTCATAGTCGAAGTATTCACCAAACCATAAACGGTTCAGATAAGGAAAATGCTCCATGTACAGGTTGGCGCTGTTGTTAAAACCGTCGCTTTTGTTGTACTGGTTAGCCGAGTGTAAGTCAATAATGCCGGGATGACCATCTTTGGTTAACACACGTTTGATACGTTTCATGGTAACGCGGTCAAAAGCCACGTCATCAAGGTAAATACCGTCGATACCTACGTTTTGGGTTAACCAGTTCATACCTTCCACGTAGTAATTATGCCAGCGGTTCATGCCGCTGTTAATAATAGCGGCATCCTTGATTTCAGGTACAAACCAGGCGGCAATATAGTCATCGCCCACATGCTCCTGTAACCAGCTAAAACCTCCACCCTTACCCGGCGAATAGATCTCATGGCCTAAACTGCGCAACGCAAAAGTTTCATAGGCATGGTTTGATAGCTCGCGGATGGTATTGTAGATTTTCACCTTTAACCCGGCGGCATGGGCCGAGTCATCATAGGCCTTCATTTTTTGCCATGCAATAAACGGGTAGTTAATAGTTGGGTTTATTGCCGTTGCGTGGTGAATATTGATAAGCGTTGCTCCAGCTTTTTTTATAGTATCAATAGGTTTGTACGCGTGATAAAATCTTGTAGCCCACTGAAAATCGGTATTGATGGTATGGAAAGGCGTTATCAATAAAGTAAAGTTATAATAAAGCTCATCGCCTTTTTTCAGGTCGCGCTCGCCGCTGTAATTATTGGCCAATACCGCTTTACCGTCAAATGCCACTTTAATACCACCTTTGTTATCGTTACCCCATGAAGTTGGTAACAACAAAGGCTTTTGCAAATAGAAATTAGTATTCAATGGACGGACATATTTCTCATCCCTTAATGAATATTGTAAGCCGCCGTTCACATTACCTATCCAGGCACCATCCTGATTTTTGTGCGCAACATCCCATTTCCACTCAAAGTTTTCGAGACGATAACTTCCTTTTTGACCAAGACCTATCATGTATTTGGCAAAATCCTTTTTAAAAGGGATATGCATGGTGATATCCTTCAGACTAACATCCTGTAAGGCTTTCACTTTTACGGTATAAGCCATAAAACCATCAAACTCCAATGAGGCAGTTACATCCATTTGTAAACTATCATTGGCGCTTATAGCAGTCCATTGCACTGTGCCGGCTTCTTTTTTGATGAACTGTACGCCCTGGCTTTTCAGGTTTATCTTTTTTCCGGCGGCGTCGATAAAATGAAAGTGAATACCCTCAGTAAGCAGGTTATTGGGTGTTGCCGCGTACTCCGTCATCTCCGGGGTAAAGTAAGTCTGGATCTGTTTTGGAAAACCATCTTTATTCACCTCTACTTTACGACCAAGCAGGCTAATAGTATTGCCGCTTATTTCAAGCGGTGTATATGGCGCAATGATCGTATTTTGTTGTGCCATGGTTGAGTTTAACCAGCCCAGGCGGGTCATTTTATAAGGCTCGCTTACACCGCCATCTTTCGATATTTTGCTATTTACTTTAACCGACAAAACAATTGTTTTTTCGGGTTTACCGTTGATGCTGATGGTAGCTTTGCCGGTATAAACCGAAGGTAATACAGCCATAGATACATCTACCCCACACCATAATGCCTGGATCTCCCCTTTGGCTACGTTTACAACCTTAGTAAGCGGTTTGGCATCATAAGTAGTGCCCCCGGTATTGATACAAAATAGTGCCGAAGCCGGGATTACCTTACCAGTAGCCGATTTAAGGTCATTGAATGTTACCTGTACATTTTCAATATTTTGTAACGCGTAAATCCCCAATTGAAATGCAAAGTTTTCGCCGCGGGCGGCCTCACCGCTGTATTTACTCTGCGGACCAATCTCTATCCAGCGTTGCGGTAAATCTTTGGTCATGCGGATGGAGTTCATCCTGTCTTCAGGAAAAATTAAAAATGGTTCAGTTTTATGCTTGTTCACCAACTCCTCGGTTTCTGCCCGGGTGGCTATCACCTCCATCGGGTAAAAGCTATTAAAAGCATCGATAGACTGATACTCTTTTACCGAAGCTACAGGCGCCTTGCCGCTTACTGCGTTAAGCCACTCAGTCGAAGCTGTATTTTCGGGTTTAAGATAAACGCCTTTAGGATAGTTTGAGCGCCCCTCATTTTTATAAGGCATGTAATACACAAAGTAAGTGCCCTTACCCGATGTCGGCTCAAAATACATCTCGCCACTTTCACGGTTTACTGCTCCGATTTTTACGTTGGTAATCTTTTGTTTGGTTTTAGCATCCTGAATAATGATCCGCTTATTTTCGGGCTCGTTATCCCTGCGTCTCCAATTGATCACTGCTTTAGCCACTTTACCTGTGCCATTAAAGGTCAACACCACACGATGGTTACCCAATGAATCGGCCAGCCAGCATTTATCGCAATTAGTATAAGGCACTTTTTGTGCCGAAGCAGCAAGGCCCGCTAAAAGGAAAGTGAAAGCTAAAAATTGTTTTTTCATGAAATAAATTTAGTCAGTCTTTTTATAATGTTGTTCAGGAATTATAATTCCCGAAACCGCCGCCGCTCGGCTGCTGCCCATAGCCCTTAACTTAAGGTGAAACCTCGCCGCCGCTCGGCTCCAGCCGAGTGGCAACTATTTTGCGGCCTCCGGCCGCCTTGTACAGGCCGGAGACCTGGTAATAGCGGTCACTCGGCTGGAGCCGAGCGACGGCATCTGTTATTTATCTTCTAAATAGCCGGTGTAATCCCCTGGCCTTCCCAATAGTCAATAATAGGTTTGTATGGTCCGTATTTATGCTGCAGTTCGGAAAAAGGATCTTTAAACGGCCCTTTGTCATAATCAATCGCTTTTTCTTCGTAATGCGGATAATCAACCTCCTTAGTAGTCTTAGGCAAAGGACGTTTATGCTTTTTATCGTCATTAACAAAAGCAGCTATATCAAGCGCCTGGGCATCGGTCAGGAAGGGTTTGCCTTCGGCTGTTTTATCATAAGGCATGTTGCCTTTTAGCCATTGCGCTAATTTAACAACCCTGTGCATACTTGAACCCGGGCGATAGGCCAATAATCCCCATACCGGTGGATATTCGTAAGTTACATTATCAAAACGCATTTTGCCTTCGCCGTTTTTGGCATGGCAGCGCTCGCAGTTTTGCGCGTATAGCACTTCGCCCCTGTCTGATGATGCCGCAACATCCGGCAGTTCGACTTCCATATTCTTTAACCCTTTGGTAGTTTTAGATATGTTTGACGAATCACTCAGAAATTTCAGGTAAGCCATGATCGAGATCATTTCCTTTCCATCCAACGGCAATGGTTTGCCCAGATTAGGGCGCATTACGCAATTGTTGATGCGCTCGGCCAAAGATAAGATCCTGCCCTCTCTTGCCCTGTACTGCGGATAATCACGAAATGACCTAACCAAATTAAAAGCGTATGGTCTTGTACCTGCATCACGGTGGCAATTGGTACAATTCATTTTATTGCCGGTGTAATGTCCGTTAACCCCTTCGGGACCAATATAGTATGCGGTATGCAACATCAGTTCGCGGCCATAACGCACCGCATCGCCATATTTACCGCCGGGCATTTTGGAGGTATCCACAGCAATCAGGTTATTCACAGCCGCTGAATCAGCTTTATTTGTCTCTTCGGCTTTGCTCCCGCTACATGACACTAACTGGGCAACGCTCGCCAAAGCGACTAACAACAACAGCAAAGCTATATATTGATATTTCTTTTTCATTTTTAATGATTTACGGTTTTAAATATGGATCAAGCTGTTCGTATTTTATAAAACCTGCACGGTAAGTTGGCACCGATGTTTCCATCGTCCATTGCAAAACGCCTTTATCATTTGCCAGCACCACAATATGCCTTTTGGAGCAACATACCAATGTGGTTGTATCATTGATCATATAGGCACTGCCCATACGTCCGTTAAAAATTTCTTTAGGTAGTTTAATGTGCATGGCAACGGTCGACGTTTGATTTTTTTCATCAATTTTCATTGCATACACGCCTGACTGGTGTTTCTCTACCCCGTTATCAAAAAACATCAAGTTGCCCTGTTTATTGACATGAGCTGCATGGGCCTGGGTAAAGTTACAATCGGCAGGCATGGCTATGGTACCGCCTTTACCAAACTTGTAGATAATCTTACCATCGCGCGAGTTGATTTTCCAGATCTGCCCGTTGTTGTAGAACGACATCAGGTAATTGCCGTCTGTATCATAGCTGAGACTGTTGGCATGCATCCAGTCTTTTTTAGTTTTCAGAATCTTAGCATCTTTCAGCGGATCCATTACATCAAACACACTCCATTTATAAAGCTGCTTGCCGGCTTTATCCATCACCATAATGCCATCTCCGTTAACAGTATCCTGTTTACTTCCCCCTACAGATGTTAGATCCATAATTTTCTTATCCACAAAAATGGTTACCAACTGGCCCTTATCGTTCTTCAATATTTCGTGATGAATGGTTTGCTTGAAATCGCCCTGCCCTTTGGTAAGGTGCAGTAAAGTATCGCCTAACATATTGATCTCCAGTATCTCGCTGCCATAGCTGGTGGGTTCGTCGTTACGGCCTAAAATAGAGAGTAGGGTTTTATCCTTTGTAAAGTTGATCACCTTAAAACCGAGCCTGTCAATCATATGATACCACCTGATCTGTCCTTTTGCATCAACCAAAAATGCCACACCGGGTGCGTAACGTTTATTAATAAGCATCAAACCGTCGTTAAACTGTGCGGGCACGGTGGCTTTCGCAGCAATTTTTGCGTTGAACTGTTCCTGTAAAAACAATGGCAACTCGTGCGATTTAAAAGTATGGGGTTTGCTTACCACCGTATCGCCACCATCTATAGTTACGATATGATATGAGTAGGTGGTATCAGGCAAAATATTGCAAAGTACAAGCTTATATGATGTGCCGTTACTGGTAGTAGTCGACCGGTATTTAACCGGCGGCTTACCTTCTATCCAGTATTCGGCATACAGATCAACAGGCTTGCTGGTCATAACATCAAGCTTAATTTTTAGCTCATTGTTATTGTATAAACCGATGTGAATTTCTTTTATAAGATTGCCGCCTGAACATCCGCAAATTACTGAAATCAACAGCCCCTTCGCTAAAACTTTAAACCAATCTTTCATCACTAATTTTGTAATACCGGTTAAACAGTAAAGAATATACAACCCATTGAAGGCTGTATACTCTTTACTAATATTTGAATTTATGCTTATTGCTGCCTGCCCGCATTATTCAGCTTAGGGTTGATATTAACCTGGTTAAGCGGATATGGGAAATACTCGTCGCGCGGCAACTGTACGGTATTGGTTTGGCCAACACGTTTTAAGTAAGCGTTCACGATCACATCATATTTGCCAAAGCGTTTCAGGTCGGCCCTTCTTTTGCCTTCATAATATAGCTCCCAGCCGCGTTCCTGTAACAATGCATCGCGGAAAGTTGCCTGGGTCAAATTAGCCTGCACCAATAATTTGGCATGTGAGCGGCCTTTAACCTGGTTTACTAATGAAACAGCCTCTGCGGTTGGACCATTCAATTCGTTTAAAGCTTCGGCGCGACTTAATAACACATCTGCATAGCGTAAAACATCCACACTATGGCCATCATAGTAAGTGTTGGCCCCATTGGGATCGGCATACTTCATGGTTGCAACATCCGGCATATACAATACTCCATCCGGAGCGGTAGCGCCCTGCGAAGGGGCTTGTTTGTGGGTTAAGCCGTCGACGCCCTGGTATTGGGTGAAGAACATCTTTTTACGGTCATCCTCATCGCCATAGCTGTTGTAAAAATCCCAGGTTACAGCGTAGTACTGCCACCTGTCGGTTAACACCGGATGGCTTAGCGGACCGAAGTGGTTCAATAACTCTGTTCCGTTAACGTTAGCATCGCTTAATACCGAGAAGATATTTTCAGAACACCAGGTGTTTGATTCTTTAAACAAACCCTCATAAGTTGGATATAACTGGTAAATACCCAAATCCATTACCTGTTTTGTAAGATCAGCCGCTTTTTGCCATTGGTGCTCACGCAGATAAACCTTAGCCAGCAGGAACATCGCCGCACCTTTAGTGGCCCGGCCAACATCGTTAGTTGTGTAGATATCACTTTTTGTGTAATCTTTAGGCAAAACATTGATTGCATTTTGCAGGTCGCTGATCATCAGCGCGTCAACATCCGCAACAGGGCTTGGCGCAGTTTGCGCCTTATAATCAGGATTGGCTATATCTTTTTCCGTAGTTAAGATCACCGGTCCCCAGGCATCAGTAAGATCGGAATAAGCAATGGCACGTAAAAATTTCATTTCGGCTAAAAACTGATTTTTCTGGGCATCTGTAATACTTTTCATTGCCGAAATATTATAGATAGCGTTGTTTGCGTTGGCCACCAATTTATAGATCTGCCTGTAATCTTCAGCTATCAAACCGTTGGCCGAGTTCCATTGCACCAGTGACAGTTGGCCCGGGTCACCGGCGTAGCTACAGTGACCTACATCAGTAGTTAAGTCGGTGAGGGCGAAGTGCCTTACTGTCCAATAATCAAAGTTATCACCAACCGCCGGACCTTTAAGGCGGGCATAAACTGCATTCACGGCAGCAATAGCATCTGATTTGGTTAAAAATGCATTTTGACTTGTTAAGCTGCTATATATCTTTGGTTCAAGGCTGGACTTGTTACACGAAAATTGTGTAATAACCGCAGTTGCAAGGAGTAGAATATTATATTTTTTCATTTTGATTTAAATTTTGTTGATCCCTTAAATGGATAATTCATTAATGGATTGATGCCTTAATACCGAATGTTATGGTTCTGAATGCCGGGAACGAGTTGAAGTCCAAACCACCGGCAGTAGCAGACCTTAAGGCTACCTGGCCAGGATGTCCATTGGTGTCATCTGCATGTACGTTTGCCTCCGGGTCGGTACCTTTATAACCGGTGATAGTCCACAAGTTTTGAGCTTCGGCATAGATCCTGATACCTTGTAAAATTTTCATATTCTGAAATAATGAGGCAGGGAAGTTATATGCCAGCGTAAGGGATTTTAAACGCACGTAAGAAGCATTTTCAACAAAACGCGAGTTTACGTAGCTGCCATAGGTGCTGAGGTAATAACCCTCACGCGGAACAGATGTATTTTCGTTTTTACCTGCAACAAACCTGTTTAATGCAGCCGCACCGGTTGTTGATTCCAGTACCATGGCGTTCATGTTGTACAGGTAATAATCAAACGCTCCCTGGAAAAATATACCAAGATCGATGCCTTTGTAATGAAAATCATTACCGAAACCTGCCATATAATGCGGGTTAGAGTTGCCCAGATAAGTACGGTCGGCCGGGGTAATTACACCGTCGCCATTAACGTCTTTATATTTAGGGTCACCTGCTTTTGAGTTTAGCTGCGGGCCGTATTTTTCGCCGGTTTTTATAACACCTTCGTAAACATAGCCATACAGTTCGCCTAATTCAATACCTGGTACAACCCTTGTAAATTCCTGCCCCGAAACGGTACCGCTTGGGTTGGCAGTGTTTGTGCTTATTATCGAAACCCCCGGACCTAAATTCAGTGTCTTTTGTTTATTATAAGCAAACGTAACTGTAGTATTCCATGAAAGGTCTTTACTGCGCAGGTTGCTTGTATTTAGCGAAAGTTCGATACCCCTGTTTTGAACAGCTCCTCCATTGATATATTGGGTTCCATTTGTAGCCCCCCATTGTGCTCCAATCGGAACCTGGATCAACAGGTCGGTAGTTTTTTTACTATAATAATCAATACTTGCGTTGATACGGCCATTAGCAAAGCCCATATCTAAACCAATATCCAATTGCCTTGTTGCCTCCCACTGAAGATTAGGGTTTGCAAGGTTTTTAGGTTCGATACCTGTTTGTAGCTGGCCGCTTCCGTTAAGCACTGTGCTGTACGGCCCAAATGTAGCAAGGTATAAGCTTGCGGGAATACGGTCATTACCGGTAACACCATAGCTAACCCGTGCCTTTAAATTTGAGAAAGTATTCAGATCTTTTACAAAATCCTCGTCAGTTAATTTATAAGCTACAGCACCCGCCGGGAAAAAGCCAGAACGTTTGTTTGAACCAAATTGCGACGAACGGTCATCACGATAAGAGAACGACGCCAAAATTTTGTCCTTGTAAGCATAATTTAACCTTGTAAAGTACGATGTAAGAAAAGCTTCTGCCTTGCTACTTCCATAGCCGTTACTTAATGATCCTGCACCTAAGTTATAGTACAGGAACGCATCGGTTGAAAAGCCTTTTGCACCGGATAATAATGATTCAGCAACATCTTTTTGGTTTGATGTACCTAACAATACGGTAAAATCATGGTCTTTTTTGATATTGAACTTATAAGTCAAATAGTTCTCAGCAATCCACCTGAAGTTTGAATAGATCTGTTCGGCAGCTACACCACCTTGTTTTGCACCTGCAATTGTAGTTGTTGGCAGGTACTGCCCGGTGGTGGTTTGATTATATTCTGTACCGGCGGTAAGGTGATAAGTTAAACCGTTAATGATCTTATAATCCAAACCAACATTGGCATTGATCAGCTTATTACCGCTGTTATTAGTTGGCTCTAATAGACCAGCCAGAGCATTGGTTTTTGTACCTTGGGTAACATAATAATTATAAGTACCATCAGCATTGTAAGGTGCTACGTTGGGCGGTGCAGTCAATAAGCTGAACAATGGTGCAGTGATATCGCCACTGTATGACTGTAAAGTTGAGGTTGAATTTGCACCGTAAAAGTTACCGCTGATCTTAATATTCTCGTTAACAGTTTTTTCGGCGCCAATCCTCGCAGTATATCTTTCATAACCGGTATGTTGCAGCACACCTACTTGTTTAATGTGATTACCTGCGATATATAATTTTGAATTCTGATCGCCGGCACTTAAACTAAGGCTTTGATTTTGAACAGTAGCGTTGCGGGTCGCCAGTTTTAACCAGTTTGTGTTGGCCACCTTGAAACTTGATGGATAAGGCTGTGGCTTACCATCTTCAAGGGCAGTAGCATTTTGGATATCGGTATACTGCTGACCGGTTAACAGGTTAGGCTTATAAGTTAAATATTGGGTACCGCCTGATATATCGGCATCTAAAGAAACTTTACCGTTTTTTCCTTTTTTGGTAGTGATCAAAACAACACCATTACCACCTCTTGAACCGTAGATGGCAGTTGCAGATGCATCTTTCAGTACTTGAATGTCTTCAATGTCGTTCGGGTTTACCTGGCTACCTGCCTCACTGATGAAACCGTCAACCACATACAATGGTGCTGTAGAAGTATTGATAGAGTTACCACCCCTCACGGTGATATTAATACCAGCGCCTGGTGCAAAGCTGGCTTGTTGTACCTGTACACCGGCTGCTTTACCCTGGATAGCCTGCCCAATGTTGGCCGTAGTACCACCAAGCGTCAGGTTATCACTTTTGATTGAACTGATGGAACCGGTAAGGTCGCCTTTTTTAACGGTACCGTAACCTACTACCACTACTTCGTTCAGTTTATTAAGGTCCTCCTGTAAAGTGATAGTAACGTCTGAGGATCCGTTAATTGATACTTCCTGTGGTTTATACCCTACATAAGAAACAACCAACACTGTTGAATTGCCCTTCAATGTAATTTTAAACTTACCGTTAACATCGGTTGTGGTGGTATTTTTGACACCTTTTTGGGTAACGGTAGCGCCAATTACCGGGCCGTCTTTATCTTTTACGCTACCGCTGATTGTTGTTTGCGCGTTGGCAAGTACTGGCAATAATAGTAGCAGGCAACAGCACATCAATTTAAAAAGGCCGTTGATCTGCCTCCTTAAATAAATGTGTTTGCTGAAGCCCTTGTCGGGGTTTGAGTAAATTTTAATCATACGTGGTGGTGTTAGTATTAATTAATTGTTAGTTTTCTGTTGTGATTTAGCTCTGTTTTTGAATATTGGAAATTAGAGATACAGGGTTTCGAAAGCAAAAATTCGCCCCTCCAAACACAGCGCAAACGTTTGTTTTGGGCAAAATCGGACCTACGCAAACGTTTGACTTAAAGTATTTTGCGGAGATAAAACTTGGTTCCTGAAGGGTTTTGTGGTATTGAGCAGATCGCAACCGGGATGATTCAGGCGCCAATTTTATGGATTCTGCGTATTTGAGGACTAAGCTTGAAGAATTTGATTATGAGTGGATTGGAATAAGATCTACAAACGCAACCCCACTGTGGTATCAGCCGCCACCCAGCTCCAGCTATAGCCGTTAACTTAGACGGCAAAGGGGGTTAACAGGGTTAACAGATTTCTAATTATTTAAACTTAAAAACCTAAAAATCAATAACATAAACAAAGCATAGGGTTACACTAAAAGCCACTGCTTACCTGTAGCAGGGGTAGCTATACTACTTTAAAAAAGTAAAGCCCGGCTTTTGGCCAGGCTAAACATAAAACATGCAAAAAAATATAAACGATAATCAAAAGCCGCTGTCATCAAGCGCGAAGGTATTCTTCCGCTCTTTCCATTTACCTTTGGTAAAATCAGGAAATGCCACACTTGCGTTACCTTCTTTCAGTGATTTTGTTGACAAGGGCGTAATTACACTCATGGTAACAGAATCATAAACATCAATAGGTGTTTGGCGTTTTTGCTTTACTGATTCAACAAAGGCGTTAAACACAAACCAGTCCATACCACCGTGGCCGGCACCCTCGGCAAACTTTTCGTATTTTTTCCAAAGCGGATGGTCATATTTATCAAACCATTCCTTTGCCGGATCCCATGAATCATCTTCTTTTGATTTATGATCAATATAAACGCTTTTGTTTACATCCATCCATAAACCTTTAGTACCCTGTACACGGAAACCTAATGAATATGGACGGGGCAGGTGTGTATCATGGCTCAGTAACACCGTTTCACCATTGGCACAATTGATCATCGTAGTGGTTACGTCACCGTTTTTGTAATGGATCTTAGCATTCGGGTGACCAGGCGATAATTCTTCTACGTATGCTGCCAAACCCTTTGCTTTGCTGCTAAATGATACCAGGTTAGTAAAGCGGTTACCTGCATTAATATTAGCATAATGCATACATGGACCGGCGCCGTGGGTTGGGTAAATATCACCATCCACATCGATATTGAACTGCGTACGCCATTGAGCTTCGCTCAGGGCTTTGGGGCCATACTCAACGCCTCCGCCATAATATTGCTTACCGTTATTGAACAATACACCTCTTAAATTATGCTGATATCCGCCTTCCAAATGGACGATTTCGCCAAACAGGTCCTGGCGCACCATATTTAAGGCAGCCATCACATCACGACGGTAACAAACGTTTTCGAGCGTCATGTACGGGATACCTGTTTTTTCTGAAGTGTTAACGATATCCCAGTGATCTTCAACCGTAAGACCGGCAATTACTTCACAACCAACATACTTTCCGGCTTTCATAGCGTCAATAGCCTGTGGGTGGTGAAACTGCCATGGGGTAGCAATAATTACCGCATCAATATCTTTATGATCCAGCAGCTTTTTGTAGGCATCCAGTCCGCCGGTGTATTCCTTTACGGGTGCATGGCCTTTTTTGGCGATGTATTCGCGGCAAATTTTCAGTGAACTTTCCTGCGTATCGCAAATGGCAACGATCTCCACATCATCGCGAAGCAAACCTTCGGCAATATGGCTCATGCCGCGGGCGCCTACGCCTATGTAACCTAAACGGACTTTTACAGGTGCCGATGCAAACAGCCTTCCTGACGGTAAAATGCTAAAACCTGCTGCTGCAATTGCGCTGGTTTTCAAAAATTGTCTTCTTTCCATATATAATATTGAGGTTTTTGGGGGCTTATTTATTGGGTAATTTTTCAAAGTCAATTACAGGCTTCTTTCCTGTTGGTTCACGATCATAAGGGGTTTTGAGCTGGATATAATTATCAAAGAAACCTCCGTTTTGCAGAAAGAACTTATCACCTTCTTTTCCTCCGGCATAATCTTTACGATAATTAGCATTGGCTGTAGCATCGCCGGTATAGATGGCGTGGGTAAGTTCCTGCCAATTGTTTTCGCTATCGCATATCCACTGGTTGGTGAAATAAGCCTTACGTACCTTATCGCCATTTTCGGGTTCAAAATTCTCAACAAACGAATATAAATGCGTTAAGTAAGTAGCCTTTTGCGGGCGGGTAAAGCTGGCTATTAAAAACCATTTCCCGGCGGATATATTTTTAAAGTAAGCAGTATAAGTAGTGGTGTGCTTCGCATTGTCAGGTTCGGCACTCAGCAAGAAGGCATAGGCTTGTCCGGCTTTCCATGGGAAACGCATATAACTTTGGCCTCCCGAGCCCTCATTCCCGAACTCACCTATATGCACATTACTGCCACTCTTAACCCGTTTAATGCGCATGCTATCCGGGATGCTTTTAGGGTCTTCGGTATTAAAAGGGCTCCATACCGAAAATAATACGCGGCGTTCGGTTGCGGAATTTACCTGCATACCGAAGTATCCCTCGCCAAAACCATCGGCCATAAAATAGGAGCCGATCACATCCTGTCCTTTCGGTACTATGATCTCATTATAAAACCATTTTACTTTATTCTCTTTGTCGGTTAGGACAGGGTAACGCAAATGTACAGAAGGCCCCCTTCTGCCAAAATGAAATGAGCTGCCTTTTGCAACATATGAAATATCATTATCCGGCTTTTGCAGGGTAATTACCAGGTCAGATACATCTGCATAAACAGTCCCGGTTTTACTGATGCCTTTTAAACTGATCTTTACATAACCCGGCCGACTGATGTGAACCTTCCCAAAACTGACAGTATCAAACCTTGTGTTGCTTATTTTTTTGACGACAGCATTTTTTCCTGCCGATAACAGCAGCGTACTGTTCCCCTGCGGCACCCGTACCACCAGCGCAAGCTCAAGGTCCTGTGCAACACTAACCCTGAAATAAATATTAGCGGTGGATTTTATGCTTCTCAGGCCAATCAACCCTTCGTCGGTTATGGTATCCGGCGCATTTACCCAGGCATTACCGCCAAACGGGATAACGTGACGCAGCTTTGAAGCATCAATATGTACCGTCTGCGCGATAGCAACTCTATTTCCGATGACAATAAACAATATTGAAAGACAAATTATAGCGGTTTTCTTCATCATTGGGTTATAACACAAGTATCGTTTCATAAATGTACTCGCATTAGTGGCTTTAGGAAAAAATAAATGCTTCAATTTCAACGCAAACGTTTGAAAAATGGGCATAATTATCCCTTAACTGGCATTAATTGAAAAAAAGGTATTTATCAAACATTATGGCTTGATAACTTCGGCCTCTAAAATTGGAGGTAAATACGCCTGCTAAGCGATTATTTCTTTATTGCAGATAAGCGGGGCTCTCTAAATAAAATTAAAGGGTACTATATGCCACCGCTAATGTTCAAATCTCCACTATGCTAACCGGCCAACCTATGCAAACTGATGATTTAGCACGCAAACGTTTGCAATGCAGTTAATACAAGCTATTTCATAATAATCGCTTAACTTTAACTATAAAAACAACATTAGCCCGTAATTAATGCAAACAAAGCCAACTACTATAAAAGAGATAGCACAAATATTAGGCATCTCGGTTTCTACAGTTTCAAGGGCCTTGCATGATCATCCGAGCATAGGACTCACCACAAGGGCAAAAGTTAAAAAGCTGGCCGGCGAGTTAAACTATGAGCCTAACCAAACCGCTATTTTTTTGCAAAAGGGCAAAACCCTCACCATCGGGGTCATTTTACCCGAGCTTTCGGAGGCTTTCTTCTCCTCGGCCATAAGCGCTATTGAAGATACTGCCTATAAAAAAAATTATACCGTATTGCTGGCACAATCACATGATGATGAGCAAAAGGAAAAACAGCTGGTTGAAAAAATGAAAAACCACCGGGTTGATGGCCTGCTTGTATCGGTAGGGAAAAATACCTCCTCGTACCAGCATTTTGAAAACTTAAAAAAATACAATATCCCGGTAGTTTATTTCGATAGGATCCCGGCCATACCCAACATCCATTATGTAGCCTGCAATATGGAAATCGGCACTATTGAGGCAGTTAGTTACCTGCTAAAAAAAGGTCACCGGGCAATAGGCATGATCAACGGGCCGCAAACCATGGTTGCTACCGGTGAGCGTAAAGAGGGCTACATCAAAGCCATGACCAAAAACAGGCTTAAATATGACCCTTCGCTCATAGTTTCGTGCGACCTTACCGAAGAAGGCACCAGGAAAGCTTTAGATGAATTATTGGCCAGCAAACGCAAACCAACCGCTATAGTAACCTTTAATGATTATGTAGCACTTTTTGCTATTAAACACGCCAGTAAATTAAACATCAAAATAAATAAGGACCTTGAATTTGTAAGCTATGCCAATTTACCGCTAATCAATTATATGGAGAATATTCCTGCCGCTTCGGTTGAACAATTCCCATATTTACAGGGGCAAAAAGCAACTGACATTTTGATGGACCTGCTGCACCACCAGGGTACCGGCGGCAATGAACCAAGCGCCTTTTACAAAGTGATCATTGAATCGCAACTGGTTGAAAACAAAAAATAAACCTAAACAAAAAACACTCAAACGTTTGCGCATGGCTATCGTTTATGAAATTAGCTATGTTTGATGAGTTAACGTCTATAATATGTTTGATGATA
Organism: Mucilaginibacter sp. Mucisp73; assembly: GCF_059491465.1. NCBI lineage: Bacteria > Pseudomonadati > Bacteroidota > Sphingobacteriia > Sphingobacteriales > Sphingobacteriaceae > Mucilaginibacter > Mucilaginibacter sp. Mucisp73. Next base: position 3,522,084 of record NZ_CP168507.1, read on the forward strand.
TCCTAATAAATTTTGGATTAAACGTTTCTGAATACCATATCCGGCCTTTTGGCTCGGGTTTAATAAACTATACTTATAAAATAAGTGGTGCTAACCATTCCTATATTCTTCAGCAAATCAACGTCGCTGTTTTCAAAAGGCCCCATCATATCGACAGCAACCTTGTACTAATCAAAGAATATCTTGATAAACACAATCCAGGTTATTTATTTGTAGCCCCGTTAAAGAATCAAAAAGGGAAATCGATCATTCAAGCTGTCGACGGTAAGTTTTACCGGCTTTTCCCATTTATTGAAGGGTCACATACAGTAAATTTTTTGCAGGATACAAAGGAAGCCTATAGCGCTGCGGTGCAGTTTGGCCGGTTTACCCGTTTGTTAAACCATTTTGACATCAGCAAACTCGAATACACACTTCCGGATTTTCATAATCTAAAATTACGGGTTGCACAGTTTGAACAGGCTTTAAAAACAGCCGAACCCCGAAAACAGGAACAGGCAGCTAAGGAAGTAAAAGCTGCTGATGATCATATCAACATATTGCATACCTATAACCTGTTTACAACCAATAACGAAATCTCGCTCCGGGTGATCCACCACGATACCAAAATAAATAACGTACTGTTTGACAAAGAGCAAAAAGCGCTATGTATTGTTGACCTTGATACAGTAATGCCCGGCTATTATTTAAGCGATGTTGGCGACATGATGCGTACCTATTTATCGCCCGCCAACGAAGAGGAAAAAGATCTGGATAAGATTATCATCAGGACAGATTTTTTCAGAGCGATATATAAAGGTTATATGAGCGAAATGAGCAACATCCTTACTGAAACTGAAAAACAGTATTTCACCTTTTCGGGCAAACTAATGATCTATATGCAGGGCCTCCGTTTTTTAACCGATTTTTTAAATAACGATATTTACTATGGCACCCAATATGAAGGGCATAATTTGATCAGGGCTAAAAACCAGTTTAAACTACTTGAAGGTTACATCAATGCCGAACCTGTATTTAGAGAAATAATTGCCGGTGTAGATAAAGAATTACTGACCACCGCCAACGGCATTTAACAGGTCATTCAACCTGTCGGGCCGCACAATGTTACCAACAAACCTTGCACAGGCCTCGCGAAATTCATACTTTCGACGCCCGTATTGGCAGCAACCGGCCTAAACCGGGGCATGGGAAACAACATTTATGAAAGTTATTATAGCCGAAAAACCATCTGTAGCCAGGGAAATTGCCAAAGTTTTTGGGGCGACTACAAAGAAAGACGGTTATATTGAAGGCAAGGGTTTCACCTTTACCTGGGCTTTCGGTCACCTGTTACAACTTGCCGCCCCGCAGGAGTATGGCTATTACGGCTGGAGCGTTCAGCACCTGCCGATGCTGCCTCAAAAGTTTAAGCTTTCTATTCGTAAAGTAAAAACCAAGGATGGTTTGGTGGATGATCCATCAGTAAAAAAACAACTGGATACCATTCAAAAGCTATTTGATGAATCCACTGAGATCATTGTAGCAACGGATGCCGGGCGCGAAGGGGAACTCATCTTTCGCTATATTTACTATTACTTAAAATGCAAAAAGCCTTTTAAAAGGCTCTGGATCTCATCGCAAACTGATGAGGCTATCAAAGAAGGCTTCCGGAACCTGAAGCCCGGCAGCGATTATGATACACTGTTCAATTCGGCCCATTGCCGTTCCCAGTCGGACTGGCTGGTGGGTATGAACGCCACGCAGGCACTTAGTCTTTCTTCGGGGATCCGTGGTGCGGTACTTTCATTAGGCAGGGTGCAAACCCCCACCCTTGCCATGATCTGTTCTCGGTACCTCGAAAACAAAAACTTCGTACCCGAAACCTTTTACCAGGTAAGCATTCACCCCGATAAAGACGGGCAGGTATTTAAAGCCATATCGTCCGAAAATTATAAAACCAAAGATGAAGCACAGGCAGTACTTGACAAGGTGCAGGATGTTGAAGGCGGCTTTCCGCAGGGCGGCCATATTTTACAAGTGGAAGCCAAACCCCGTAAAGAGCCACCTCCGCTATTGCATGATTTGAGCAGCCTGCAACAGGAAGCCAATAAACGCAAAGGTTTCACTGCCGATCAAACCCTTACCATTCTCCAAAACCTGTATGAAAACAAACTGGTTACCTATCCCCGTACCGGTAGCCGCTATATAGGCGACGATGTTTTTGCGGGTGTACCTGCGTTGATTGAAAAGCTGGAACAACATCCGCTGTTTGGCAAACAAGCCATTGCGTTGGGCAGCGCTACGCTTAACAAACGAAGTGTAAATGCAAAAAAGGTAACAGATCACCACGCCGTGCTTACCACCGGCGAAAACCCGCACCAGCTTTCGGCCGATCAGCAGGCTGTTTACGATATGGTGGCCGGTCGTATGCTCGAAGCATTTCATCAGGATTGTATTAAGGAAGTCACAAAAATTGTGGTGCAATCGGGCGCTAAATTCAACGCCAGCGGAACGGTAATCCATACTGCCGGCTGGCGTTCTGTATTCAATGATAAGGAAGACGATAAAAAAGACGAAGAGAACGCAACGCTGCCTAAAGTAACCCAGGGTGAAAACCTACCCATAACTGCCAAAGCCCTGCTCGAAAAACAAACCAAACCCCGGCCACTATACAACGAAGCCACCCTGCTTAAAGCATTGGAAACAGCAGGCAAAGAGATTGACGACGAAGAGCTGCGTTACGCTATGAAAGACAGCGGCCTTGGAACGCCGGCAACAAGGGCAGCCATCATCGAAACCCTGCTTAAACGCAATTATATTATCAGGGAAAAGAAAAACCTGGTACCCACAACTACCGGCATTGCCGTTTATGAAGTAGTAAAAAATCAGCAGATAGCCCAGGCCGAACTTACCGGAACATGGGAAAAACGTTTGGAAGAGATCCGCTCAGGAGCTTCGGTTACCGAATTCCAGAACGAGATCAAAACCTATACACGAGCCATCACTTCCGAATTACTGGCGCAGGGAAAATCATTAAAAATCCCGGCTATGGAAGCGGCCGGGAGCAAAGTTACAGCCTAAAGAATGGCGACATGGATAGCGCTATCAATAAGGATAACAGGGCCTTAACTGCAACTACTCGGGCGCCGGTTAAAACGTTAAGTGTCGATTTTACTTTGGTAACACGATAAATTTGATATTTGTATGCATAAAAGCTTACATTCATTGCATTATGGATCTAATCACGCTTATTGTAATTACCATTATAGTTTTTATTATAGCATTTGCGGCTTTCAGGTTATTTGATGTTAAGAAGAAAAAGAAGAAACTTGAATTGGAGCGATCAGCAAGGATTTTACCACTTTATAAAAAGGCGGAAGCGGCTACAGGTTTAACCGCCGAAGATGTTTTGCCCTTTGCCAAAAACCCGCTTACCCGCTACGACACCTTTTTGTATTTAAAAGAACTTGAGGAATTACACTTGTTCCCGGAGGCATACCTTACGCTTATTAAAGGAGCGGAAAGCTCACTGGCCCAATGGCTGGAGTTCCCTACCGAATTGGATGCCTGCCCTGACGAAATTGAACATATTAAACGGGTTACCATTGATTTTGACGGCAGAAAAAATTTTATCCACTACGAGGTGTTTAAATACCGTGTAAACCCACCCCACTGGGCTGCTAAAAACGGGTGGATGCTTGGCGTTGTCGGTCCGTTTTTTGACGATAGCAAACCTTATGATTTCCCCGGGGCTACTTTTAGCAGGGTAAACAGTACCATTGATAAAGTAACTCCGGAAGAAGAGGCCAAATGGGTGCACGAAAACATTGGTATGCGGAGGTAAGTGCAACAAGTTTTTGAACCAGACTTACGAAGTTTTAAAAACTTCGTAAGTCTTCAATTCTTAAACTCATTCAGCATCCTTCAGTTCAATCCAAACAGGTGCATGATCACTCGTTTTTTCCCAGCCTCGTACATCCCGGTTTACACCTGCAGCTACAAGACGTTTTTCCAGGTGAGGGCTCAGTAAAAAATGATCGATCCGTAAACCGGCGTTACGGCCGTAGGCATCGCGGAAATAATCGAAGAATGTATAGATCACTTCGGTAGGATAAATTTTGCGGATAGCATCCGTCCAGCCCTGTTCTACCAGTGTTTTAAAGGCTGCGCGTGTTTCAGGGCGAAAGAGCGCGTCATTTACCCAGCGCTCGGGTTTATAAACATCGAGCTCGGTAGGCATAACATTATAATCGCCGGTTAATATAACCGGTTTATCAGCAGCAAGTAAACCGGCTGCGTGAATTTTAAGGCGTTCAAACCAACCTAATTTATAATCAAATTTAGGGCCGGGGGCCGGGTTTCCGTTGGGCAGGTACAGGCAGCCAATGGTAATACCATCAACAAGTGCTTCAATATAACGGCTATGCTCATCTTCCGGATCGCCGGGAAGTGCGCGGCATACCTCTGTAATTTCCCTGTCTTTTGCCAGTATTGCAACGCCGTTCCAGCTTTTTTGGCCATGCCAGATGGCTTTATAACCTGCATCAAGTATGGCCTGCTCCGGAAAGTTTTCCTGTGGAGCTTTAAGTTCCTGCAAGCAGGCAACGTCAGGGGATGTTTCCTTTAACCAGCGGAGTAAAACAGGCAGGCGCCCATTTACACCATTTACGTTATACGTAGCTATTTTCATGATGCAATTTAAATAGTTTAGGTTATATCATGCATGTTCCAAAATATTAAAAGCACGGCCACCCATCGCAATCAATTAGTTGCAATGATTCATGAGCGGTAAATTATTCCCTTACTTTTCAAACTCATCCGGGTCCACTTCAGGCTGGCTTGGCTCAGTATCGGGGATTTCATTCGGGATATTTTCCGGCGCTTCTTCGGGCATTTCCGGCTCTCCGGGGTCCGTAGGCTGCCTGATCTCCGGCCGCTCCGGGTTTACCGGCATTTCATCTGGCTCGTTTGGCATGGTTCTCTTCTTTGACATACCTTATTAACTGTTAAGCTTATAATTGGTTTTCAGAAAGATTCTCAGTAATTAAAATACTCTTGGATTTTAAAAATCTTTAATTACATTTGCAGTGTACTACCACACTAATACACTATGATATGATTCAAATAAGCAATTTGAATTTTAGCTACAACAACCGGAAGCCGTTGTTCAAAAATCTGAACCTTTCATTAAAGGCCGGCCACATTTATGGCCTGTTGGGTAAAAACGGAGCCGGGAAATCAACCCTGCTGAAAAATATCGCCGGTCTGGCTTTTCCGCAATCGGGCCATTGCCTTATTAACGGAACAAAAAGCTCAAAGCGCCTGGTATCCACTTTACAAGACCTTTATTTTATTGCCGAAGAAGTTCACGTACCGGCATTAACTCCAGGCCAGTTTTTGGCCCGGACAGCAAGCTTCTACCCTGCCTTCAGCATTACCGACTTTTACAGTTATCTGAAAATATTGGATATTGATCCGGATCTGTTAATGACCAGAATGTCATACGGACAGCAAAAAAAAATGATCATCGCTTTCGGAATGGCTACCAATACCAGTGTACTGATACTTGATGAACCCACCAACGGGCTTGATATTCCTTCAAAGGTTCAGTTCAGAAAATTGATAGCATCTGTTTTAAATGACGAGCGCTGCATTATTATTTCAACCCACCAGGTGAGGGATTTGGACAGTCTTATTGATACCGTGTTGATTTTGGACGATCACCGCATCGTAATTGAGAACTCGATAGATGAGCTTACCGAGAAATTATTTTTCGGTGTTTTTAAAGACCTTACCGGGATGAATGCGCTGTACGAAGAAGAAACCCTCATGGGCAAATACGCTATTGTACAAAACACCACCGGCAAGTACGGAAAAATGGACCTTGAGTTATTATTTAACGCAGCAACAACCAATAGCAGCAAATTATTAAACGCACTAAAACCAAGTACAAATCATGAATAATTACTTCAGTTTAAAGCGCTTTGGCCTGTTGTTTATGAAGCACACTGTTGAGCATTACCGCGCCTATTTAATGTCGGCAGCGGTTTTGGCAGGGGTATTTTTACTTGGCGGTTCGTTTGTGTTTTATATGATCCCTGGCCCGGTAGATGCCGGCTTTCAGATGGCCATGTTCGGAGTACTCATGATTATCGCAGGGCCATTATTTACAAGCACTGTTTTTACTGATCTGGGCGATAAGCGCCGGGCAGTTCCAATGTTAACCCTGCCTGCATCACAACTCGAGAAGTTTATGGTCGGCTGGGTTTATTCGTATGTTATATTCCTTTTGGTGTACACAGGCGTTTTTTACCTGGTATTATTTATCCTGATCAATCTCAAACCCTGGCCGGGGCATCAAATTGAAATACTCACCCTGTTTCAGGATAAATTTGTACTGGTGATGATATTGTTTTCCTTGCTGCATGCCGTCACGATATATGGAGCAATCCGGTTCGAAAAATTACACTTTATAAAAACAGGTTTCAGTTTCTTTATTTTTTATGCACTGCTAATCCTTGTGAATACAGTGTTCGTAAGATTTATTGTTGGCAGGCCAATCAAACCGGTAACGCCTTTTTCATTTCTCAATTTCCAGGATGGTATGAACTTTTACTCCATTGGTTTAAATGCGCAGCAATCTGCCTGGGCTTTTATTGTGGTTCCTATTATATCGCTGCTGATCTGGATAGCGGCATATTTTAGGTTCAAAGAGAAACAGGCTTAAAAAAGACGATCATGGAATTTAAAGATAACGAAGCGATATACCTCCAGATAGCGGCTTTTGTGAGCGATCAGATCCTGATGGGCAAATGGCCCGGCGGGCAAAAGATCCCATCGGTACGTGATATGGCGGTTGACCTGGAAGTAAACCCAAATACGGTTATGCGATCGTACGAATTTTTGCAGGGGCTCGAAATTATTTATAACAAACGCGGCCTGGGTTTATTTGTGGCAGAGGATGGCTTTGACAAAGTAAAAGCTTACCGCAAAGAAAACTTTGTGCGTCAGAACCTACCCGAACTTTTTAAAAACATGTACCTGTTAGGTATATCAATAGATGAGATCAGCCTGCAATATCAACATTTCCAGGCGCAACAAAATAATGAATTAAACCAGGCAAGCAACGATGAAAACAAGCAATAAATTCTTACTTACCGCGGTATTGTTACTGATAGTTTCGGTTGGGATATATGACTTTCAGTTAAAAGCAGAATATTTTAAAGGTGAGTATAAAAACCCTTATAATGGCTTTAACACCCTAAATTTCAGAAATTTCAAGGTTATTGAGCTTGGTTCATCGACGGCTATCAATATTATGCTGGTTCAAGGGCCATTCAAAATACTTGCTGACCCTGCCGCCATGGAGTTCATGAAAATTGAACAACGGCACGATTCGCTCTTTATTCGTGCCGCGTTTAAAGATAACTTTCATAATGTACAAGCCTCAAACGTTCTGTACATATCCATGCCGCAATTAAACGCGTTTTACGCCGATGCAAAATATAAGGCAGGCGACACTCAAATTGTCGATACCACTGCCGCGCAAGACTTCAAATGGCGCGTTACTACCATCAGTGGTTTCAGCGGGGACGGGCTCAACATTATCCAGGACAATGCTTCCACTGTCCTGTTAAAAAACAATAAGTTTAATGTATTAAATGCCGTCATAGGCAAAAGCTACAATAGCTCTTCAAATCTATCTATTGAAACAGGTAACCAATTTGCAAAAACAAATCTTGATATCCGAAACAAAAGCCGCTTGTGGATCAAGGACGATAGCCTCAGCAACATAACCTATAAACTTGCCGACAGCGCTAAACTCATCCTGAACGGAAATACAAGGATGATCTGTAATAATAAATGACCAAAACTTAGCAAATCATGAAATTAGTAATCAACTCGCTATCAAAAACCTATGCCAACGGCGTACATGCTTTAAAAGATGTTTCGCTGACCCTTAATAATGGCATGTTTGGCCTGCTTGGCCCAAACGGCGCCGGTAAGTCATCACTGATGCGTACCATAGCCACCCTGCAGGAAGCCGATAAAGGCAGCATTTTTTTAGATGAACTGGATGTATTGAAAAATAAAACCGAAGTTAGACAGCTACTCGGTTACCTGCCACAGGAGTTTGGTGTTTATCCCAAAATATCGGCCGAACGAATGCTCGACCATATTGCCCAGCTCAAAGGGGTTGGCAACAACACCGAACGCAAAGACCTTGTGCTTCAATTACTGGAAAACGTAAACCTTTATAAAGACCGGAAAAAGCACCTTGGCACCTACTCCGGCGGTATGAAACAGCGTTTTGGAATAGCACAAGCACTAATCGGTAACCCTAAACTTATTATTGTTGACGAACCCACAGCGGGCCTTGACCCGGCTGAGCGAAACCGTTTTTACAACCTGCTGAGCCGCCTGGGTGAAAACACCATCGTGATCCTGTCGACCCATATTGTTGAGGATGTAAGTACGCTTTGCGCCAATTTTGCCATTATTTGCCAGGGCGAGGTCTTATACGCAGGAGATCCGGAAAGCGCAGTAAATGAGCTGAACGGAAAAATTTACAGCAAGGTGATCACCCAATCAGAACTGGGCTTTTACAAAGATGATTACCAGGTGATATCAACGCAGCTTAAAACCGGTAAACTCCACATCCGCATTATCAACGAAGCCGACCCCGGCAACGGTTTTATCAGCAGCACGCCAAACCTGGAAGATGTGTACTTCAGCAATATCGCCACACGTATAGATGTAGATACCATTTAAAACTACTATAAACCAATAGTTTATGTTCCTTAAAATATTTCTGTTCGAGATCCGGAATCGGGTCCGCAGGCCAGCCGTTTACCTTTATTTTTTGGCAGCACTGATATTTACAGTGTTCACTTTTTCAACAGGCTCGTTACCATTAGGCGAAAAAGAGCACATCAACGCGCCTTATGTACTTGCGTTGTGGTGTTCGGGCATCACTATGATGATGACGCTTGTGAGTTCATCAATTATGGGCACTGCCTTATACCGCGACATTGAATACAACACAAAAGATTATTACCTAACCTACCCTATCACCAAAGCAGGTTATTTCTGGGGCCGTTACCTGGGCTCGTTCGTTTTCATGGTCATGATCTCAACAGCGGTTATCATTGGCGCCTTCATAGGCACCAAACTGGGCCCTGCTATGGGATGGACGGATGCAAAACAATACGGCCCCAATAACCTCATTTACTATCTGCACCCGTTTTTCACAATCGGGCTGCCTAACGTTTTGTTCACTTCTTCATTGTTTTTTGGACTTGTAGCCATCACCCGCAATGTAAAGGTTATTTACTTTGGCGGTATCCTGCTGTTCCTTTTTTACTTCATCGCGTTGTTTTTTCTTAACCATATTAACAACCCCACGGTAATAAACCTCAGTGATCCTTTTGGGCTTAACGGTATCAGGATGCAAAGCAGCTCTTCAAGCACTGTTGAACAAAACACCACGTTGTTCCCCGTAACTGGCACGTTTATGCTTAACCGTATTGTATGGGGTGGTATTGGGTTACTTGTTGTAATTTTCACTTATCTACGGTTTAATTTTGAGCGCTTTTTTAGTGGCCGACGTGATAAAGCAGCCATTGACGAAGTTGGTGTTAAAGCCCGGAATGCCGTAATCATTAAACCCACAGTTAGCTTTACAGGCAAGTACAGCAGGAATACCTTGAGTAACCTGGTAAAGGTTGAGCTGCTTAACATCATCCGCGATAACTACTTCTGGATCATATTAATCGCCGGCAGCTTATTCCTCGGTTTTGTATTCTGGCTTGGCGACAACAGGAATGGCGTACCGGATTTTCCGCGTACAGTTACGTTGTTGGCGATTTTCAATGATGCCTTTCCCTTCTTCATTTTCTTTATCCTGATGTTTTATACCGGCGAAACCCTGCACCGCGACAGGACAACCCGCTATGCTTTTATTAATGACTCTCTCCCGCCTCCAAACTGGATTTTAAACGGATCGAAGCTAATCACCCTATTGCTCATTGGCACCGGCTTATCCTTCCTACCCATACTAACCGGGGTTATCGTTCAATTATTAAAAGGTTATCACACATTGAATCTATCAGTGTACTTTCTCTACATAGCCTACATATTGCTGCCTGCACTGCTGGAGATGGTTGTATTTTGCTATGTTGTACACGTTGTTATCAACAACAAATTTGCAGCGCATGGCATAGGCGTGTTTTTATGGGTGATTGTTTTCTTTTTGCGCAAAACCGGCACTTTTGATTATAACCTATTGCTGTATTCCTATACGCCATCGTCGGGAATATCTGATATGACCGGCATAGGGCATATGGCAGCGCCCATTAGCTGGTTCAACCTGTACTGGATGTTGTTTGCTGGTTTGCTGATCGTTGTTTCGGGATTATTTTATTACCGGGGCGTAACATCGTCCTTTAAAGAACGATTACGCCTGCTATCTCAGCGCTTCAATCGCAGTACAGCCTTGATCACTGTAATAGTAGCCATAGCATTTTTGGCTGTAGGCGCATGGAATTACTACAATGTGAGCTTTTTAAACAACTATCTCATCAAGTATGAAAATACCGCAAGGGCCGTGCAGTATGAAAAATCGCTCAAAAAATATGAGCACCTTCCCCTGCCTAAAGTAACCAGCATAAAAATGCAGGTAGAGCTTTACCCGGATAAACAACAGGTAGCTACACACGCATTGGTAACCATCATCAATAAAAACAAAGTTGCCATATCACAAATGCTGCTCGACGGCGATGAGCTCACCAATTATTCGCTTAAAACCAATGGCGTATTAGTTCCGTTTACTACCCCGCTGCTTTATCCCCGTGGATTTTTCAACTGTTTCAGGCCGAAGACAGATACTGCCGACTTTCGGTTATACAAGTTCATAAAGCCGCTAATGCCGGGTGATTCATTAACGTTAGAAATCAACTCAGAAATAGTACATAAAGGGTTTACCAATGGCATGTATGCTGCGGCTCTCATTAACAACGGTACCTTCTTTAACGGAGGATTACCGGGTTTAGGCTACGATGAAGATGACGAATTAAACAGTCCTTATGAACGCAAAAAGGCTGGTTTGCCCGAAAAAAAGGAAGAGGAAATACAGCAAAATAATCCCGAAGGCATTAACACCTTAAAAGCAGGAAGAGCGGCCGACCTTTTAAAACTTGATGTAACCGTTGGCACCCTGGCCGATCAAACCGCTATCGTGCCCGGCCGGCTCGTAAAACAATGGCAGCAAAACGGTCGTAATTACTTTCACTATGTGCAGGATAAACCGGGTATGTACATGCCGATGGGTATTATATCAGAAAGACTGGCCGTAAAAAAAGCCGCTGTTCAACTGGACCACAACGTAAATATCGAGGTCTATTATAATCCTGAGCACAGCACCAATATCGACAGGTATATCGCGGCTTATAAAGATGGTTTAAATTATTACAGCAAGGTTTATGGTGCCTATCCGTTTAATGATATCCGACTGGTGGAAACGTCTGTTTACGGTCCGCAGGATGCCTCCATGACAACGCTGGACACTTACGCAGAATACTTTGGCTGGAATGCCGATTTCAGGGATCCCAATAGCTTTGATTATTGCTATGCCAATACAACAAGGCTGCTGTCACAACAATGGTGGCGTTTCCAGACAGCCCCAAACAGCACTGTAGGAAGTTTAGTGATCCCCGAGGGCCTTTCAAACTATGATCAACTGGTAATGTCCGAACATAAATACGGTAAGGACAACATGCGTTATATCGTTTTAGACCAGTTATGGTATTACCTGTTTATCAGGCGGCACCTTAATGAAAACGAGCATCCCTTGATCAAGGCCAATCAATGGTTTTTATGGGGTGGAAAAGCAAGCGTGGCACTGTATGGTTTGCGCGACCTGATTGGCGAAGACAGTCTGAACGTGGCACTGCGCGAATTTAAAAAGGCCTATACTTTTAAAACAGACGGCCCGTTTGCCGGCGCCAACAATCTTTATCAATGCCTTCAAAAGCATGTGCCCGATTCGCTGCAGTATTACCTTACCGATACCTGGCAAAAGATCACACTATATGATAACAGGGTGGTTGAAGCCAGCAGCAAACCGACAGGTAATAAAAATGAATATAAAATTACTTTTAAGCTTGATGTTGGCAAAGTTTGGAAGGATGCCAAAAACAACGATATCCCGGCTGTAAACATGAACGATTATATTGATATCGGGATTTTCGGTAAGCAGGTTCAAGGTGCCGGTAACCGGATGGTGAGTAATACCCTGTACATCAAAAAGTATAAGCTTAAACGCGGGGTACAGCAATTCAGTGTTATTGTTAAAGGTCAACCTGCCTCTGTAGGAATCGATCCGTTCAGTAAACTCATTGACAGAAATCCTAACGATAATATCAAAGACCTTTAAAACTAAAACGGGGTTACATATATTGTAGCCCCGTTTTTCAGAATCTTGGAACTGTTAAAAAACATTTATTGCCGTTTTAACCAACGGTAAAAAACTGAAAAGCCCTGGCTTTAGCCCAATTATGCAAGCAGATTTGGGCTGAAGCCCTCTTATCACTACTCATTATTCCGTTGGTTAAAACCAACGGCAATGAAGTTTTATCTACCTATAAACGACAATTTCCAAATGTAGAGACGCATCACATGCGTCTCCCGCATGCAATTTATGCGTGCTCACCTATTAAACACGCCTTGTCCTTCGGAAGACGCAATTATGCTTCTCTACAAAAATACTTTCCTCCATTTTCAAACAGCTTCTTACGCAATATTACGGCTTAAATAATTTGTTCTCCCCTTCTATTTCAACATTAGCCTGTTCAACTACAGCCTTGTATTCGTAATCGGCTTTTAGTGGAAGAATTGCTTCGAAAGTGCCATCGGCATGGATATTTACCCAGCTACCGGCCGTCCACTTACCCGCATATAATGTTTCAACCTGTCCATGATAGGGTCGATAATCAAACCGGGCCCTTTTTGCCGAAATATCTTTGTAATTCAGGACTTTCCCTTTTAAAACCGCACCGGTCTTTATTTTTAAATCTGCGCCGGTTTCAACTATGGCAGCTTCTTTAAAAACGGGGGCAACGTTTTCCAGTTTAATCACTACAGGATTAGGCCAGCGGTGATCATCATAAATACGCTGCGCCTTAACAACAGATACTTCAAGCCCCTTATCAGTTTGCTTGTACCTACAGCTTACATCATCGGTTTTATATTCAATGATCCTGCTGTTTTGTCCTAACACGCTTACCTGAGTTTTATCAGTGGCAATGGCCGAACGGATCAGAAAAGTTTTGCGGGTCCCCTCCTTCCAATCAGCAGCGTTGGTAACTATGGCATAAAGTGTATGCCCGCCTTTTGCGGTAAACCAGGTATCGCCTTCCTTGCTGATCACCCAGCTTCGCACGCTATCAATACATTCGCGGTTAACAAAATACCAGGCCGACACTTCCCTTAGCCGCTCTTCCTGCTCAATGGGCAATACCCCATCAGGCTTCGGACCAACGTTTAGCAACAGGGAGCCACCTTTGGCCCTCGCCTCTATCAATAAACATATCAACTGAGTGCCCGATTTATAGCGCTCGTTAGTTGGCTGATATCCCCAGGCAGTGCCCATCGTAATGCATGACAGCCATGGCTCATTGATCATGGCACCCGGCATGATCTGTTCGGGGGTTTTGATTGCGCCCCGGGTTATCAGCAAATCCGGCTGTAACTTCCAGCAGGTTTGCTTTACCACTTCCTTTGGATCGCCATCTATAAAAAGGACATCTATTTTACCATAGTTGGTCATCAGTTCTTCGCATTGCTTCCGGGTGTACTCATCATATTCACGCCGGGTTTGCGCATCCATCTTAACATCGGTACGACTAATAGGTATATGATGGTCACGAAGAAAGTTAAAATCCTCAGGCGAAAAATAAAAACCCACCTGCAATCCTGCTTCGCGAGTGGCATCCACAAACTCTTTTAACAGATCTTTCTTGTATGGTGTATGCGTTATACTAAAATCGGTTGTTTTGGTATCCCACATACAAAAACCCGAATGATGCTTGGTAGTGAATACGATGTATTTCATTCCGGCCAGTTTTGCCAGCGTTGCTATCTGGTGCGGATCGAACTTGGAGGGATCAAAAGTTTTGGGCAGCTCATTAAAATAACGGTTTACGTAATCGTCACTTGCCCCAACCAGCGAGTGACTGATCACCACACCCAGCTGGCTATCCATACTAAAATGAATAAACAAGCCCAAGCCGGTATTTTTAAGCCACAGTTCGCGCTCGGGTTTGTTCAGGTTATAATTACTTGCATTATCATCCTTAACCAAATCATTTTGTGCCGATACGCGCTGAATACAACAAAGCAGCAGCAGGAAAAAAAGGTATTTCTTATACATCAAAAAGCCGTTTAAAAAAATCAGGGAAGGCCCCACGCCCTCCCCGATACAACATCAATTAATTTAACAAATCAAACTTTAACATTATTGTTTATCCCACCACATCCGGGTTAAAAAATCATCCGGCCCTTGACGGGAGATAGCAGCGGCATATGATGCCGCGTTAAGGTTTTGCTCGCCAACAGGGTATAACATCCGTCTGAATATTTTACCGCCTGTAGCATTACCAACATAATTATTTGGTACAAGTGCGGGGTAGCCGGTACGCCTATAGCTTGCAAAAACCTCTTGTGCATCAGGAAATATGCCAACCCAAAACTGGGTATAGATCTGCTCCATTTTTTGATCAAGCGTGCCGCCTGTATTGAATGGATGCGCGTTGATATAAGAGTTTATTTGAGCTGTTGTTATAGTACCTGCGCTGCCTGCAATGATGCTCCATTGGCGCATAGATGCAGCAATACCATTTTGGTATAATGTCTCGGCAGTAGCAGCAGTATACCATCCCCTTGCGGCAGCTTCAGATAACAGGAAATAGCTTTCGGCAGCGGTAAAAACCAATCGCGGAGAATTTAACAGCAATATCGTTTTAGGGTTTGGCTCTGAATAGGTTACAAAATCGGCGGGTTTGGCATTTAATCCTGCTGACATACCTTTTTGAATAGCTGAAGTAGTATCAGCCACGCCACCGTTCCATACTACGGATAAAACAGCCAGGCGAGGATCTTTATTGGCTTTCAGATAATTGATAAACACATCCTGGTACTTGCCTCCTTCGGTATTGGTACTGCCGTTACCTGCAATATAATCGTTGTTATAAAGATCAAGCGCTAAGGGGTTTTTGTTGATGTCCTGGCCGGCACCAACGTAAGCTACTTTGGCCACATCGGCATCATCTAAAATAACACCGCCCGCTATAGCTTTTGCTGCCCATGTTTGCGCTTGAGCGATATCAACTTTGGTCATGCGCATGGCACACCTGAGCATAAGCGAGTAAGCAAACTTTTTCCACTTTACGGTATTGCCGCCATAAATTAAATCGGCCGAACCGAAAGTTGTCTTGGCAGCATCAAGGCTTTGGGCTGCCTGGTCAAGCTCTTTCAATAAATCGGCATAGATGTCTTTTTGTGCATCGTAAACAGGCTTATATATAGCCTGGTTATAACCCAGTGCAGCCTGCGAATATGGGATATCGCCATACAAGTCGGTAAGCCTGCTAAAGCAATATACTTTCCAGATCCGCGCTTCGGCCTGCAGGTTTACCTGCGAAGCATCGGTACCAACTGCCTTTAAAACCTCAACTAATTCGTTGATTTCATTTGGGTAAGCATTGGTGAAAGCGGCTGCCGACTGCGGGCTTTGGCTCAACACATATTTTGATCCAAAACCGGCCACATCATTAAAGCTGGTAGTATACTGCATGGTACCCAGCAACAAATCAAGCATCCGGGCCGTACCATCATACTGCGCTTTGGTAAAAATATACTGTGGAACCGCCTTTGATGAGGCATCCGGGTTAACATTAAGCGTATCAAAATTTTTGGTACACGATTGCGTGGCGATAATGCCGAGCATTACCAGGGAACAATAAATATATTTGGTTAAATGTCTTTTCATCGTTTTCAATTTAAAGTATTAAAACTTAACAGCCAGGTTTACTCCAAGTGAGCGGGTACGTGGTAAACCGATAGACTCGAAGCCCTGTGCATTACTGTTGGTAAAACTTTGCTCCGGATCAAAATTGTCTGTTTGCTTATAAATAGTCCAAAGGTTCCGGGCCACAAAAGAGATACTGGCCGACTGGATCTTCACTTTGTTTAAAAGACTTGTTGGAAGCGCATATGACAGGATAACCTGGCGAAGCTTAACAAAGCTGCCATCGTGCAAAAACAGGTCGGAATACGTTTTATAGTTATCATAGTATGACCTTAAACCGCTCACCGGCACCGTACGGGTATAAGGCGCGCCGGTTTGATCAACACCGTTCAATACTAAGCCGTTTTCGCGACCCGGCAACGTTGATTTCATCAAACCCAAACGGGTGGCGTAAACCTCCATAACCGAAAACACCTTGTTACCAAATTTGCCATCAACCAGGAAGTTTAACGAGAACCGTTTATACCTGAATTCGTTGGTTAAACCCATGGTAAGCGGGGCAACGCTTTTACCCAATTGCTGTAGTGGGGTTTGTACCGGTAAGCCCGTGGTAGCGTTAAACACTACATTACCATTAGCATCCTTTTGCATACGGGTACCCACGATCATACCAAAGGGTTTACCTTCAATATTATCTAAAATACCCCAGTTACCCACCGAATTAGCCAGCTGAATAGTGCTAAGGCCTGGCGCCAGTTTAACTACCTTGTTATCATTATAGGCTACGTTATAACTTGCTGTCCAGGTAAAGCTGCCTGTTTTAACGGGCGTACCGTTCAATAAAACCTCTATACCCCTATTGCTTACCTCACCAACGTTCAGGATTACGTTATTGTAGCCCGATGTTGAAGAAATAGCTGTATTTACGATATCATTAGTAGTTTTACGATCATACAAGGTAACGTCCAAACCTAAACGGCTCTTAAGCATCTGCAATTCAAAACCGCCTTCAAATGTTGTTGAAGTATATGGCTTAAGATTGCTGTTGGTAATATTATTACTGGTTACGTTTTGCAGTGGCTGCCCGGCGCTTGGTACGTTACTGTAAGTAAGGTTAATAACATACGGATCGGGAGCGCCGCCGCCTACCTGCGCCCATGAACCGCGCAGTTTAGCAAGGTTAAAAAATTCAGGAAGTTTAACCGCGTCTGACAGGATAAAACTACCGCCTACGCTTGGATAAAATATACTGTTGCTTTTCGGGCTCAGTGTTGAAAACCAATCCTTCCTCCCTGTGAATGATAAGAAGAACAAACTCTTGTAATCAAAATCGGCCGAGCCAAAAACCGAATTGGTGACTACCTTGGCATTATATGGTGTAGTTGATGAAACCGCAAGATTGGTAAAGCTATAAAAATACGGAATCGTAAATTGCGACCCGTTAAACGTTAGTTGGTTGGTTGTGTTTTTACGACTGTTTACACCGCCCAAAACATTTATATTTAAATCACTGATGATCTTTGTTTTATAACTAACGGTAGCTAACTCGTTGGTTTCAGACACATCCGATTTAATGCCTGCATATTGGCCATTAGGTATGTACAATGTACCGGTTGGTAGTATATTGGTATAGTTGTAATTGAAAAAGTCGCGGCTGATGGTGGCTTTGAAAGTAAGGCTTTTTATGGGCGAGTAAATAACCGATCCCTGGCCAATAAAACGGTTCTTCACATCATCTTCCTTGTATTTATTGATCACAAAATATCCGTTTGACGCGATGGATGCATCGTTCCAGATCTGTTCATTGCCCAAAGCATCATAACCCGGCTTCAACCAGCGAACATCAACGGTATTAGCAACCTCAAGCGGGGTCCAGTTTGGGTTGCCCAAAGCATCGCCTGCGCCTGTACGGTTATGACCGGTTTCAACGTTGTATTGTGCTAAAGCCTCAATCGATAGCTTATCGCTCAGTTTGCCGTTCAGGGCGAGATTAAAAGTTTTACGATCATAGGTAGTACCCGGCAAAATACCTTTACTGTTCAAATCGGCAGCCGAAAACCTGTAGGTAAAAGCTTCGTTGCCGCCCAAAAAAGCCAGACTGTTGGTATAAGTACTACCTGTTTGATAATAGTTTTTAAGATTATTTTTCTGTGCAACATAAGGGTGGGTTTTCCCATCAACAGCTACATAATCAGTAGAGCCGTCAATTTTCGAACCCCATGAGCGCCTTCCGCTTGCCTGCGCAGCCGCCAAGGAGGTTGGTTTTACGCCGCCATCGCCCTGCCCGTACTCGTACTGGTAATCTGGGAATACAGCTACATTATCATAGGTGGCTGTCGAGTTAAACTCAACCCCTACCCCTTTCTGGATCCGGCCTTTCTTGGTAGTTATCAAAATAACACCATTTGCCGCCCGTGAACCATAAAGCGCCGCTGCTGTGCCTCCTTTAAGTACACTAATCGATTCGATATCGTCGGGGTTTATGGCTGCTATACCGTCGCCGCGGTCAACGTTATTGGTAATGCCATTAACTGTAGCAGGGCCACCGGGTACGCTGTTATCAATCGGCATACCGTTCACCACATATAACGGCTGGTTATCACCTGCAAGGCCACCGTTACCCCTGATCACCACGCGGCTTGAACCACCCGGACCGGTTGATAAGCCCGCCGCGTTAACACCGGCTACTTTACCGGTAAGCGCGTTGGCTACGTTATTTTCACGGGCCTGGGTAAATTCGGTACCCTTAACCTCAGTCACCGAATAGCCCAATGATTTTTTTTGCTTGCTGATACCAAGGGCAGTAACCACAACCTCATTAAGTGCTTTGTTATTGGGGGCCAGTTTAATTTGTAAAGGCGATGCAGGATCGTTTACGGCAACCTCTTCCTGATTATATCCTATAAAGGCTACCACAAGGGTTAATGGTTTCCCCGAATACTTATCAGGCACTATCAATCTGAAGCTGCCTGTAATATCGGTAATTGCACCTACCTTATTATCCATTTTTAAATAAACCGATGCGCCAACAACCGGCTGACCATCGCCTGCATCCACTACCTTACCTGTTAATGTAACTGCTGCAACAGCTGCATTGGTTGAAGAAATAAAGTCCTTTATCGTAAAAATCGAGATCTGGTTATCATTTATCTTACGATATGTTAACTGAAAGGCCGATAACAATTGTTTCAAATTATCGTCAAGCGTTAACTGGCTGATGTTGCTTGTTAAATTTGCAGGCACAAACTTGTTATCAAGCAAGCCTTCCTGGTAAGCTATCTGAACATTGAATTGTTTTTTCAGGTTTTCAAGTGCATCTTTCAGGAGCACTTTGCTTTCAACAGCCTGCGATGTTGAATAACCGAAGGTTTTTGCGTGGATCCTGTTGTTACTGGTTAATGCCACTTGGGCATAGCCGTATGCCGACCGGCCAAGCAATACCATCAGGAAACAGCAACATCTTAAAAAAATGAATGAGTCGAGTTTTCTCATAAGTTATTAGTTTAGGGGTTTAATTTTGTTATAGTGATATTTTTGTCTGTTCGGGTAATTTTCACCGGAAGTGTGGTGGATATAGTTTCAATCAGTTCCTCAACATTAGGCACGTTGATCTCACCTTCTATTTTGAAATTGGCTAAGTCAGGGCTTGAAAAATCAACCTGATAGCCGTAATCATCGGTCATGATCTCGCTGATCTGCGCCAGGCTGGCATCATTAAATAAAAGCTGGTGTTTTGTCCATTTGGTGATTTTTTCAGGAGCGGGAAGAGTAATGCGGGTAAGTGCTTTTTTATAAGTATGCTGCACGTAATCGCCCGGTTTCATAATAAGCGATTGTTTCCCCGTTACGGCATCAACGTAATCAAGCCTGATCTTTCCCTGAACTAAACCTACGTTGGTTTTATTATGCCTGCTTCTGACATTAAAAGTTGTGCCCAACACCTCAATATCCATATCAGGGCAATGCACAATAAATCTTTCAGAAGGCTTAATATGGGCTGGGTCTTTATTGATATGCGTTACATTGAACAATCCTTCTCCATTTATCCAAACCTCTCTTGAATTTTTATCCCAGTTATCGGAGTAAGTTAATTTCGAGTTACCATTGAGCACCACGGTTGAGCCATCGGGCAAGGTGACAGTGCTCAACTCTCCATAAGTAGTATCAATTTCATTTTGCCTGCCTTTTATCAGCCATAAAGCGATACCTATGGAGGATACAAGCAACAACATCGCAGCAACACGGAGGAACCCGTTTAATGTGAAGATCTTTGGCTTAACCCGATCTTTTTGCAACGTTGATTCAATCCTCTGCCAAACTTTCGATTGATTTTCTTCGTTGGTAAAAACATCCTGTTTACGGTATGCTTTAATAATTTTTGAAGCTTCGGCAATTATTTCTTTCTGTTGCGGATATTCTGCTGTGACCTGCTGCCAAAAAACAGTGTCGTTATGTGTGGGATTGATCACAAAACGGAGAAAATCATCGTCCTCTAAAAAATCCGGCAGGGTATAATTACTGTATTTGGCTATCTGCATTGTTTATAAGGTGTTATTTACTCCTTATAGACAGCACCCTACCCCAATTATCCCTACAAACTGAAAAAAAATTTATTTTTTAATGATTATTTATGCAGAAGCACGAATACAGGGCTAAAACAATAGCCAATTTTGAAGTTTTTAGCACATCCTGGAGGTTATCGAATGCTTTATAGATCAGTTTATAGGCCGAACTGATGTTTATTTCCATAATATCGGCAATTTCATCATAACCTAAACCCTCATAAAAACGCAGGTATATAATTTCCTGCTGCCGTGCAGGCAAAGCTTTTACATGAAATTTAATCTTCTTTTGTAATTCCTGTTCTTCCTCATCGGCCATGAGCTGCTGGTCGAATGAAATTTCAAAAGGAAAGTTATGTTCAGCTTCATCCTCAATATCAACAAAGCGCGATCTTGATTGCAGCTTACGAAAAATAATGCTGCGCAATGATTTGAAGAGGTAGTTTTTTACTGAAGCTGGATTGCCAAGCCCTGCCCTGTTTGTCCAAAGTCTGATAAAAAGATCATGTATGGCATCTTCAATTACGTTAACGTCCCTGGTAAATTTATGCCCGTAATTATTGAGGATTTTAAAATACTGATTATACAGTTGCGTGTAGGCTTCCCAATTGCCTTCTTTAAAAGCAAGCCAGACAGCAGTATTATGATCGTCATGAACAATTTGTTCGTGAGACATAGCTTAACCAGGGGACAAAACGTTTTACAATTGAAATCAGGTACAATGTAATAATTATAACAATAATTTTACACCTAATTAAAAATCAATAATACAATTAAATTGATATAAAATTGCTTTTGCCGGAATTGAAGAAATCATCGCCAAAAAGCCACACCCTTTTGACAATGGAAAACACTCAAATATTTCAATTTTTAAAATAACTTAGCCCGTATCAAATATTTCCTGATATTTAAAAACCGATCGCCACGCTAAATTATGTTTGAATCAGTTACTATTAAGGATATTGCCAAGGCTTTAGGTGTGTCAACATCAACGGTATCAAGGGCGCTGAACGGAAGTTACGAAATAGGCACCGAAACCAAAAAGCTTGTCCTTGAGTACGCTGAAAAAATCAACTACCGGCCTAACCCTATTGCTTTAAGCCTTAAAGAACAAAAAAGCCATTCTATAGGCGTGGTGGTTTGCGAGGTGGCTAATGACTATTTTTCGCAGGCTATTAACGGCATCGAATCCATAGCGTATAACCGGGGATACCACGTTATCATCACCCAAACACATGAATCATTTGACAGGGAAAGCGCCAATGTAAAACACCTGCTATCGCGACATGTAGATGGCTTATTGGTGTCATTATCGGCTCAAACAACCGATACATCTCAATATAAATACCTGCTGGATAAAGGCTTTCCTATCGTATTTTTTGACAGGGCAGCGCCCGATCTGAACACCCACAAGGTAATAGCCAATAATTTCCAGGGCTCGTTTAATGGCACCGAAGCTTTGATTAACTCAGGTTTTACCAAAATAGCGCACCTTACCAACTCAAATAACCTGCTCATAAGCCACGAGCGCTTTGAAGGCTACAAGGCGGCACTTGATAAACATGGCATCGAGTTCAGGCCCGAATACCTTAAACATTGCAACCATGGCGGCATGATCCACGACGAAGTGGAGCTTGTGCTGAAAGAATTGCTGGCATTGGATGACAAGCCCGAGGCTATTTTTAGCGGCAGCGACAGGCTTACCATCAGCAGTATATCGATATTAAAAAAATGGGGCTTAAAAGTTCCGGGAGATATCGCGATAGCCGGCTTCACCAACTCAGATGTTGTTGACCTGTTTGATCCGCCGTTAACTGTGGTTCGCCAGCCTGCCTTCCAGATTGGGCAAATGGCTACAGAAATGCTTATTAAAACAATAGAAAGCAAATGGCCTATTGAAGAGTTTACGACTGAGAAAGTGGATACGCAATTGATTGTGAGGTCATCTTCAGCGAAAGGTATAGTTTAAAATTAGCTTCGGTTAACAAACCCAATAATGCCATATTCAAAGCCCAAAGATGATTTTACCATAATAGCAGCAAGATCCAGACTTTTAGCCTTGGAGATGAAACACGGCTTTATTGATTGTGTCCATTTGTTTTTGGCGATATTGAAAGAGACATGTTTAGCGGGTAAATACTTACAGGCCATTGATGCAGAGGTTTTAGATAAACAGATAAGAGACTTATATCCGGCTAATGGCACTCAAACAATAAAAGATGACTTCGCATTAACGGTTTGGGCTGAACGTACAGTAAAGCACGCGTACACTATTGCCAGAATAAATGAACAACGGTCAATAAACAGTATCCATTTGCTGCTGGCTATCCTCAGTTTTGAAGATAAAACAATAACAGGGCCAGTTGAGAGAGCAGGTATTTTAATTGAAGATATAACCGAAGACTATTTCAAAAAGAAAATTAAAAAATTCTCCGCCCCTTTCGATGTCATTCGAGCCAAAACATATAACAAGGTTGAGATTTTCTTACTCGAAATAACCGGAAAAAAGATTAAAAAAACACAGCAGATTTATGAGACTGCGGTCGCTCTTTATTACTATTATCAGTTTGAAGATGTGATTAAAATTTGTGAGACAGGTTTAAGCCTGTCCCCGGATGACTTGTATCTTAAAGATTTGATAGCCTGTGGGAAATACAAATCAGGTGATTACCAATCGGCATTAAAGTTAATAGACGAACTAATTGAAAACAGACCTGATTCGGATAATATTAATTATGAAGTCACAAAAGCCTATATCTATGATATAATTGGCAGCCACGATAAATCTGCAATTATCCTTGATAAATTGCTCGCCATGAATCCCGATGACAAGGAGCTTTTAAACCATAAGGGTTTCAATCTTTCAAAACAAGAACAATACACAGAATCTATTCCTTTCTTTGAAAAAGCCATCGCCATGGATGCTACTGCTTCTTTTACGTTGAATAACCTTGGCTTTTCAAAATTTAAACTTGGGGATGTAAACGGTGCCATGGCACTCATCGATAAATCCTTAGCATTACATAAGGGTAATGCTTACGCTTATAAAAACAAAGGGATCATTTTAATGGAACAAGGCAACAACGAAGATGCCTTACAAAACTTTGACTTTGCATTAAAATTTGGCTATACAGAAAAATATGGAGACGAAGTACTGCAATTAATAAAGCAGATTAATTGACTTCTAACTATATACCATTAAACCACCGTTACCTTCACCCCCTTTTCTTCCAGCATATTGAGCATTGCCGGGCTTATACCACTATCGGTAATGATCTCGTTGATTTGATCAAGCGCGCAAATTTTTGCCAGGCCCCGCTTACCAAATTTGGTACTATCGGCCAATACAATGGTAGTTTGGGCCGCATTGATCATTTTCTGGTTAAGCCGGGCTTCGGATAAATTAGTAGTAGTCAGCCCTATTTCCGGGTCGATACCATCTACACCTAAAAACAATACACCGCATAACATATCGTCCAGCATCAGTTCGGCATAATTGCCTGTTACCGATGAGGAGGTACTTCGCATTTGCCCGCCCAATTGAACAATATCAACCTGCGGATGCTGTAGAAGCTCGAGCGCTACCGGCAAAGCCGCGGTAACTACCGTAAGATGCCTGTTTGGCTGCATAGCACGGGCAAGGGCAAGCATCGTGGTTCCCGAAGCTATAATCACTGAGTCATTCGCTTCTATCCTTACCGCGGCTTCTGCGGCAATTTTTCTCTTTTCGGGACCATTCAGCTTCTCCTTTTCGGCTACCGGCCTGTCATTGGCATAAGGGTTTGTTTTGCTTGCACCACCATGCGTTCTGAAAAGTAGGTTTTTATCTTCCAAAAGTTTCAGGTCCTTTCGGATGGTAACTTCCGAAACACTTAACTGGTTGCTCAGGTCCTGCACGTTCACAAAGCCGTCTGTCTCAACTTTTTGCAGGATAAACTTATGCCGGTCGGTGTTTTTACTCATAATCGCTAAATTAAAAAGAAAAATTAATTGTAATGTTTATAAAGCTTGCTGCGCTCCTTGTTAGTCAAATGTAACTAAATAAAATTATTTTTAATTTCATTTAGTTTTGTTTTTATTTCGATTTTATATATTTGAATAAATATCGAAATGAAATGAACTCATTTACAAGAGAAGCGAATCTTAGCCACCTTAACGATACCGAAAAGATCTGGGATCTGATCATCATAGGTGGCGGAGCTACAGGGCTTGGCGCGGCTGTCGATGCAGCGTCGCGTGGCTTCTCTGCATTATTACTGGAACAAGCCGATTTTGCCAAGGGAACTTCAAGCCGCGCCACCAAACTGGTTCATGGCGGGGTACGCTATTTGGCACAGGGAGATATAGGCCTTGTTCGTGAAGCCTTGCGCGAACGGGGATTATTATTACAAAACGCACCACACCTTGTAAAAAACGAAAGCTTCATTATTCCCAATTATAGCTGGTGGGACGGTGTCTTTTATACCATCGGACTCAGTATTTATGACCTGCTGGCCGGCAAACTAAGCTTTGGCCGGGCAAAACACATTTCCAAAAAAGAAACCACTAAACGACTGCCGGGAATACGAGAAAAAGGGCTTCATGGCGGGGTGGTTTATCACGACGGGCAATTTGACGATTCGCGGCTGGCAATTAACCTGGCGCAAACCGCCATTGAACAAGGTGCAACTTTATTGAATTACTTTAAAGTAACCGGATTAATCAAAACCACGGATGATAAAATTACAGGCGTTAGATCTACCGACATTGAAACCGGCACCAGTTATCAATTAAAAGCCAAAACAGTGATCAATGCTACCGGCGTATTTGTTGACGAGGTACTAAAAATGGATACGCCGGAGAAAAAACCGATGGTTAGGCCAAGCCAGGGCGTACACCTTGTTCTCGACCGTTCGTTTTTACCGACGGATGATGCCCTGATGATCCCTAAAACGGAAGATGGGCGCGTACTTTTTGCAGTTCCCTGGCATGAGAAATTATTGATAGGCACTACAGATACCCTAATCAACTCGCACAGCCTTGAGCCGGTGGCACTGGACGAAGAAGTGGAATTTATACTACGAACCGCGGGCAAATACCTCACCAAAGCCCCTACCCGTGCCGATGTATTAAGTGTATTTGCGGGTTTACGACCGCTTGCCGCCCCACAAGATGGATCATCAAAAACAAAGGAAATTTCCCGAAGCCATAAATTAATCGTTTCCGCGTCCGGCTTAATTACCATAACCGGCGGTAAGTGGACTACCTATCGCAAAATGGCCGAAGATATTGTTGATAAGGCTATTGAGGTTGGCGGGCTTAAAAACGAGCCCTGTAAAACTGCTTCATTATCTATCCATGGCAGTCGCCCTAACCCCGACCGTACCAACCCTATGTTTGTTTATGGTGCCGACATTGAAAAGATTGTAGCACTGCAAAATGAAAACCCGGATTGGGGAAACCCGGTTCACCCTAAAGATAGGTATACTAAGGCTGAGGTAATCTGGTCGGTAAGGAATGAAATGGCGCGTACTGTTGAGGATATCCTGGCGCGCCGTACCCGTGTACTATTTTTAGATGCCCGCTTAGCTACCGAAATGACTGCCGAAGTAGCACACCTTATGGCCGCTGAGTTGGGAAAAGATGCAGCATGGGAAGCCGCACAGATTAATGCATTTAACGAAACAGCAAAAAATTATATACTAACACCACATTAAAATGAGCAAATTTAATGTGATATTCAATAAATAAACCAAGGTAAACCAAACCAAATTATGCAGGAATATATTTTAGCGCTAGACCAGGGCACTACCAGTTCGCGGGCAATAGTTTTTGATCATACAGGTAAAATTATTGCTTCGGCACAAAAAGAATTTAAGCAATACTTTCCTAAGCCCGGCTGGGTTGAACACGACCCTAATGAGATTTGGGCAGGCCAGATTGGGGTTGCCGCAGAAGCTATTGCAAAAGCAGGCTTGGGTGGCGGCAATATTAAAGCCATAGGTATAACTAATCAGCGCGAAACCACCATAGTTTGGAACCGCAAAACCGGCGAACCAATTCATAACGCCATTGTTTGGCAGGACAGGCGTACCGCCGCCTTTTGCGATGAACTAAAGCAAAACGGTCATAGCGAAATGATCCGCGATAAAACCGGCCTGGTAATAGATGCTTACTTTTCCGGCTCAAAAATAAAATGGCTCCTGGACAATGTTGAAGGTGCCAGGGCACAGGCCGAAGCCGGTGAACTGGCCTTTGGCACGGTTGACAGCTGGCTCATCTGGCAGTTAACCCGCAGCGAAGTTCACGCTACCGATGTAACCAATGCCGGCCGTACAATTCTGTTCAACATCCGCACACAACAATGGGACGAGGAGTTGCTTCAACTGTTCAATATCCCCAAAAGTATCTTGCCCGAAGTAAAACAATCAAGCGAGCTATATGGACAAACAGCCAATAATTTGTTTGCACAACGGATCCCGATAGCAGGCATAGCAGGAGATCAGCATGCGGCTTTATTCGGACAAATGTGTATTGATAAAGCTATGGTTAAAAACACCTATGGCACAGGCTGTTTTATGCTGATGAATATCGGGCATGAGTTTATCAAATCAAAAAACAATCTGCTTACCACCATCGCCTGGAAAATAAACGGCGAAATCACCTATGCTTTTGAAGGCAGCATTTTTATAGGCGGTGCGGTAGTACAATGGCTGCGCGATGGCCTGGGCATTATCAAAACTTCGGCAGATGTTGAGAAACTGGCTACTTCGGTAAAAGATACCGCAGGCGTTTATTTTGTACCGGCATTTGCTGGCCTGGGCGCTCCCTACTGGGACCCGGAAGTGCGTGGCGCAATAGTTGGCTTAACCCGTGGTGCTACAGCCGCTCATATTTCAAGGGCTGCACTGGCATCAATAGCCTACCAAACCATGGATGTGCTTAAAGCTATGGAGGCCGACGCAGGCATGGAAATAAAAGAGTTACGAGTTGATGGTGGCGCAACAGCCAATAACCTGCTGATGCAATTTCAATCGGATGTATTGAACTGCAAGGTTATCCGACCAGAAGTTACCGAAACCACCGCACTTGGTGTAGCCTATATGGCCGGGCTGGCAGTAGGTTATTGGAAAGACATAGCCGAAATTCAGCACTTGTGGGCCGCCGAAGCCGAATTTACTCCGGCTGACGATCTTGACGAAGTAAAAACCGGCATAGCAGGTTGGAAACGTGCGGTAAGCACTGCTCAATGCTGGTCAAATTCCGGGCATCCTGTAACAGTTATTTAATATCCATCTTTTAAATATTTTAACATGTCTCCATTTGTAGCCGAACTGATAGGCACCATGCTCCTGATATTATTGGGTGATGGTGTAGTAGCCAACGTAGTTTTAAAAGATACCAAAGGAAACAACAGCGGATGGATAGTGATTACCACTGCCTGGGGATTAGCCGTTTTTGTAGGAGTAGTTGTTGCAGGCCCGTACAGCGGCGCGCACCTTAACCCTGCCGTAACCATAGCCCTCGCTATTGCGGGTAAGTTTGCCTGGGCAAACGTTGTGCCTTACATTATCGCACAGTTTGCGGGCGCTTGTATCGGCGCCTTTTTAGTTTGGGTAATGTATTACGATCATTTTAAACGCACAAATGATCCGGCTTCTATATTGGCCGTGTTTTGTACCGGTCCTGCCGTACGCAATTACATATCAAACATCGCCAGCGAGGTAATAGGTGCTTTTGTACTGCTCTTCACCATTTTCTACATAGCCGGTGCCGAAATCACGCCTGCTAAAACCCCTATTGGTCTGGGTTCAGTAGGCGCTATCCCGGTAGCATTACTGGTTTGGGTGATCGGGTTATCATTAGGAGGCACAACCGGCTATGCTATCAACCCGGCCCGTGATCTTGGGCCGCGCTTTATGCATATGCTATTACCGATAAAAGGCAAAGGAACGAGCGATTGGGCCTATGCGTGGATCCCTATTATCGGCCCATTGGTTGGGGCTTCCATGGCCGCTGTATTGTATCTTTCAATTAAGCTATAAATCTCATCAAAACAGCATTAGCCTAACGAAGTTTTAAAGGCTTCGTTAGGCTTTAAAAGCTCTGTTAAGCTAATGCAGCCATCAATGTGCTAGTACTGCAACAACGACTTAATCTTGTTAAAGATCTCGGTATTGCTGTAAACTCCTCTGAAATCCAGAGAATGCGAGCCATAGCTAAAAACCGGAACCGGGGTACCGGTATGATCATTGGTGCTAAAATCGCCCCATACATAACCGTTGTTGATACTGCCATCAAGCAGGGTTAAGCCGCCTGTTTCATGATCGGCGGTTACAATTACCAGGGTTTCGCCATCTTCATCAGCAAACTTCAGGGCATCGCCAACTACACGATCAAAATCGCTATTTTCGGTGATCACCTGTTTCAGGTTATTAGCGTGACCGCCATGGTCAATCTGCGAGCCCTCAATCATCATAAAGAAACCATTAGGAGCATTTTTGAACGTTTGGGTTACTTTATTGAATGCCAGCGGCAGATAATTCCCCCTACCTTCCATTTTCGGGCGAGTTACGCTATCATCCATCAAACCCAGGATCTTAGGCGCCGAGCTATTCAAAAACTCATCAAAGTTGCGGATCACCGTGTATCCCCTCTTTTTCATTTTATCAACAGGACTTTCACCATTAACCGGCCAGATAAAATCTTTGTATCCCGAGCCCAGAAAAATATCAATAGGCGATGAAGTAATTTGATTGGCAATGGCCGTAGAGTGGCTCCGTTCCGAATCATGCGCATAGAATGCCGCCGGAGTTGCGTCTGTCAATTCGCAGGCAACAATATCAGCAGTCTTTTTGCCTGCCTCGGCACTATAGTCAGCTAATGATTTTAACGGTTCACCTGAAGGATCAACGCCTATTGCCCTGTCGTTAGTTTTTTGGCCTGATGCAAAAGCGGTGGCTCCTGCAGCCGAATCAGTGATATAAGCATCGGCAGAATTAGTTACTGAAAAGCCAATGTTCAGCATCTGGAAAATATTCAACTGGCCGCGGTTGGCGGTATAGGTTGAATAGATCTGCGATAAGCCCATGCCATCGCCGATACACAAAATGATGTTTTTAACTTTCTTAACCGCTCCGTCCGATTTGTAAGTCGGTTTATAAATAGTATATGGCTGCGGCGCGGTGTATTCGCTTGTTGGCTTTTTATTAAGAAAATCGCCAAGCTCTTCTATTTTATCAGTCCCAATTACATCAACGCCTAAACGGATCAGCGCCAGCCAACTGCTTTTGGTATCGGGAGTTTCCCAAAAACGCACCTTTTTACCGGAGTTATGTACGCTATCGATCCCCGCTTTTATCCTCGCGATCTCTTCGTTATTCAATACACCTTTACCGTTCCAGTGCATGTATTTGCCAAACGGAAAGCTTAC
The DNA here is from genome assembly GCF_059491465.1 of Mucilaginibacter sp. Mucisp73. Taxonomy (NCBI): domain Bacteria; kingdom Pseudomonadati; phylum Bacteroidota; class Sphingobacteriia; order Sphingobacteriales; family Sphingobacteriaceae; genus Mucilaginibacter; species Mucilaginibacter sp. Mucisp73. The sequence continues at coordinate 3,552,061 of NZ_CP168507.1, forward strand.
CATGCCAATCTTTTTCCATTGCGCCGGTGTAAAGCCGTTCATATGGTCAACATCAAACGAGATCCAGGCCGGATAATTGGTCATCTCTGCCGCAGGGGGTACCGCGCCGGTCATTACTATTGATAACCTGCCCGGGTGATCTTCATAATCAAAATACTGTTCTAACGGTTTCAGTTCTTTGATCACCAAGGGCAATACCGCCTTATGATCTTCCTTAATTTCGATAAGCAGCCTTAGATGGCGCTGTGGGTCGCGTTTAAATTTTTCAATCAGCGGATCGATGTACAAGATCTTTAACGACCGCTTAGCGTCAATCTCCTTTTTATCGTGTGCCACCATCAACTGCCCGTTAACGGCATAACAGTCGGCCTCGATAGAACCGAAACCTTTTTCATAAGCGCGGTAAAAAGGGATGTTGTTTTTGTAATCGTTGTGGGAATGCGCGTCGGCTACAGTGTAGTTTTTAACCTGCGCATTGGCCGTTAAACCAACGTTTGCCAGCAGCGCCGCCAGCGTAATTAGGGTAGTACTTTTTTTCATTTGGTATAGATATAGCAAAACCGGGCTGTGCCCGGTTTTGTAAGTTTCAATATGTCAATTACCAGCCGGCATTCTGTTTCAGCTGGCCCTGGCTTATCTGGATATCTTTTGGCGGAATTGGCCAAACGTTATCCCTTGCCGGGTCAAAGTTACGAGCTTTCCATACAATTGAGCCATCTGAACCATGTAACGGTTTTGCGTAAATTGCCTGCGCATCGCCCCAGCGTACCAGGTCGAAATTGCGATCGCTCCACTCACCCGCCAATTCAACGCGGCGTTCGTGTTTGAGGTTTGCCATTGTGGCATTAGTAATCGGGGGCAATCCTGCACGTACACGCACCTGGTTAAGCGCGGCATCACCGTTTTTGCCCTGCATGATCTGCGCTTCGGCTTTAATCAGCAAGATCTCGGCATAACGCAACAACGGCACGTTTAAATCTGTAGATGGCTCATCGCCGTTAGGGCTTACGTGAATACCACCTGCATAGCTAAACGGTTCCATGTATTTATTAAACTGGTAACCGGTTAAGCTATTGCTTTTACCACCAATTGGGTAAGTATAAGTTTGACCGAAATACTGGAAGCTATCGCCTTTTTGCAGGATAGTAGCCGGAAGCCTTTTATCGCCTGCTTCAAACTCATCAACAAGCTCTTTGGTAGGCTGATAATAACCGAAGCCGTTATATAAACCCCAGCCTTTGTTCTCCAGCATTGCACCAGGCAAAATACTCTGGCCATTCAGGTTACTTGCAACCGACCAGATATACTCAGAGCTGTAGTTATTAGCGATTTTGAATACATCGGCGTAATTGCTTAGCAAAGCATGTTTTCCGCTGAGGATAACCGAGTCGGCATATTTTTCGGCATTAGCGTAATCCTTAGCATGCAGGTAAGTTTTAGCCAAATAAGCATAAGCAGCAGTTTTATGAGCACGGCCTTTATCGGCAGCAGCCAGTTTATCGAAATAAGGCAATAAAGAAGCTGCCTTTTTCAAATCAGCCTCGATATAAGCGTAGTTATCTTTAACTGAAGGCAATTGCGCCGGGAACGCTAACGGATTAGCGCGATTTTGCAAAGGAGCGCCTTGTTTGTCTGATCCGTATAGATCGGCAATTTCCAGGTGCATTACAGCGTGGATAAAGTAAGCCTGGCCCAAAATAAAGTTTTTGGTAGCCGCATCCATGTTAATGTTCGGCACATTGTTGATCACGTCATTAGCACGTTTCATCACTACAAAATGCAGTTGCCATGGCGCGTAAATACTACTCTCGTTACCGGTACAGATAAAGTTTTTGATATTTTCCCTGTCGGCAGATGTACGGCCAACAACCATATCATCGCTGGCGTTAATGAACCAAAAGAAACCGCGGCCATAAAGGTCTTCGCTGTTGCTTTGTTTTTCATATAACCCATTGGCGGCTGCCTGGGCATCAGCAGCTGTTTTCCAGAAGTTGGTACTGGTTGGCGTACCGGTTGGTTTAATATTATCTAAAGTGCCTTTTTTGCAGCTTTGGGCCAATGCAATAACCATTACCCCCATTAAGCCTTTGCTAATTATATTTTTGAATTTCATCTCTGTATCTTCTTAATTGTGGTTCCTGATTAATTATAAGCCTACGTTAACACCTATTAAAATAATCCTTGCCTGTGGGTACAAGCCTAAATCAACACCGTTTTGGTTGATGCCCACTTCCGGATCAAGACCTGTGTATTTGGTAAATGTGACCAGGTTTTGTGCATTGGCAAAAATGCGGGCGCTGCGTACACCAATTTTAGTCATCAGCGCTTTTGGCAGTGTGTAACCAAGCGTTACGTTTTTGATACGCATGTATGAACCGTTCTCAACATAAAAGTCAGATACGTTACCAAAGTTGCCGTTTGCATCACTTGCAGATAAGCGCGGGATATTGGTGTTGGTATGGGTTGGTGTCCAGGCATTTTTAGCGTCGGCCAGCAGGTTATAGTTTTGGATAGATGCATTTAAACCTGTGTATTTAACAGCATTGAAAAGTTTATTACCTGCTACACCTTGCAAAAACACGCTCATATCAAACGGGCCGTAGTTAAAGTTTGCCGTAAAACCATAGCTAATTTTAGGGAAAGGTGTACCCAGGTAAGTTTTGTCGGCCTCGGTTATTTTACCGTCATTATTAAGATCCTGGAATTTGATATCGCCTGGTTTTGCATTTGGTTGAATAAGCGTACCCGAAGATCCTTTATAATTATTTACCTCATCCTGCGATTGGAATAAGCCAGCGGTTTTGTATCCAAAGAACGAATACAAAGAATACCCCTGTTGTAACCATACAGGCACCAGGTTATCCCTTACAGTTGGACCAGAAAGGATGGTTTGCTGACCTGGAAGTATGTTATCAATTTTGTTTTTGATGTATGATCCGTTAGCTGCTAAATTATAATGGAATTCACCAACGCTTCCCTGGTATTTAACCGCCAACTCAATACCTCTGTTTGTGATCTGACCACCGTTAACAAACGGAGGATTTGACACACCATAAACCGCTGCAACCGGAGGCTGGAAGAGGAAGCGGGTATTTCTTTTCTGAAACACATCGGCAGTAACATTGATCTTACCATTCATCAGGCCTAAATCAACACCGATATCGGTTTGCGTAGCTTTTTCCCATTTAAGATTAAGGTTGGCCAAACCATCAACAGCCGAACCAGTAATAGCTGTAGCCGGATTGCCTAAATAACCTGCGGTTTTACTTAAAGAAACTGAAGTAGGGAAGCTTGGCAAACCTGCAAGGTTACCTGACTGGCCATAACTTGCCCTTAACTTAGCAAATGACACCAATGCATCGGTAGGAAAAAATGATTCTTTACTGATTAACCAGCCTGCAGATACACCAGGATAAACCTCGGTGCGGTTTTTACTTGTTAACAATGAAGTAGCATCACGACGGATGATACCGTTGATAAAGTATTTGCCTGCATAATCATAACCGATCCTGCCCAGATATGAGATCAAAGCAGATTCGTTCTTGTTGCCTTGTAGCGGTACGCCTGTTGGATTAAGACTACCGTTGATAATATAACGATAAGCAGGATCTTCGCTCAGGTAGTTATCTGTGTTAACGCTGAAAAACTCCTGGGTATCATTCTGATAAGTATAACCTGCCAAAGCACTTACGTGATGATTACCAAAAGTCCTGTCGAAGTTTAAAGTCTGCTCGGCCAGGATAGTGCGTGTATTGTTTTGCTCCTGGAAAAGGAAGTTATCAAAAAACTTTTTACCGGGCTCCAGCACTCGTGTGCTGAAGTTTTTGATAGTTTCAGAATTTTTGGTTATGCCCAGGTTTGAGCGAAATTTCAAACCTTTGATCAGGCTTACTTCTACATAGGGGTTCACGTTAAAGCTATTTACAGCATCACTGTTATCCAGGCGCTTTAAGTAAGCAACCGGGTTGATAACGTCGCCATATGAACCTGCGTATTGGGCGGGTACGCCACCAAAGCTGCCATCGGCATTGTAAATAGAAGCGTTTGGCGGATAAAATATAGCCGATAAGATAGCACCAGTGTAAGCGCTTGTAGTATTAGCACCCTGACCGTTGTTATATGAATAAGAGAAACTTTCGCCAATCTTTAACCAGTTATTGATCTGATGATCGGAGTTTACTCGAAAGTTATAGCGGATAGCATTGGTATTTAACAGAATCGCATCATTTTTACGATACCCTCCCGAAATATAAAAAGTAGATTTTTCGCTACCGCCGCTGATATTCAGGTTATAATCCTGTATGTAGCCTGTTCTGAACAAGGCATCTGTCCAGTTGGTACGGGTTACACGCGAATCAGGGTTTACAGTGGCGTCAAAAGCTGGCAAACGGGTTTTGCCTGCGTTATCATAAGCAGTATTTATAGCATCTGCATAATCAGCAGCGTTTAAGGCCTGTAATATTTTCAAGGCGTTTTGTACGCCGCCTTTTGCGGTAATGTCAAGGTTGGTTTTACCTTGTTTACCGCGTTTGGTAGTGATCAAAATTACACCGCCGGCAGCTTTAGCACCATAGATGGCAGCATATGAATCTTTCAATACGTCGATAGATTCGATGTCCGAAGGATCGATCGGGCCGCCGTTATAAATGGTACCGTCAACAACCATCAACGGACCTTCATTATTGAAAGAGCTTTGACCACGCAAGCGGATGCTTGGGCCCGAAGTTGGATCGCCGCCCTCGTTTAGTACAGTAACACCTGCAATTTGTCCCTGCAACATTTCGGTCACCGAGCCTACCGAACGATCTTTAACATTACTAACTTTTAACGAACCTACCGAACCGGTTACATCGGTATTTTTTTGAGTACCGTAACCTACCACTACTACGGCGTTTAAACCCGTAACGTCGGCCTCCAAAGTAATGCTAAGCGGCGATTGACCGGCGGTAACTTCGCGGCTTTTGTAGCCGATAAAGCTAAAAACCAGCACCTCGCCCTTTTCAACAGTAATTTTAAAATTACCATTAACATCGGTTGAAGTGGCGGCAGTTGAAGTTTTGCTGCGTACAGCCACGCCGGCCAGCGGACCGTCTTTATCGGTCACTGTTCCGGTCACCGTAATTTTTTCGGGTGCACGTACCACCTTTTTGTGCGAGATGATAATAGTGCCGTACTTTTCGCGGTACTCCAATTGCGTATTGGCAGTTAAAGCGTTAAGCACATCTTTTAATGGTTTGTTAACAAATGAATTTGCCTTTACTTTTACCGCGGCCACATCATCCATCTTGTAGTTAAATGCAACGGTATTTACCGCTTTTTTGAGTTTCTCGAGCGAGGCGTCCATGGTTTCATCGGCAAACTTTACGGTTACCGGCTGATCCATCAGCGATACACTACGCTCGGCGAAGGCGCGTGAGGGCAATACTGCCGTCAGGGTTGTTACCAGCAACAAAATTGCTGAGATTAATCTTCTTGAAATCCGGGTTAAAGATTTTTCCATACATTTGTTTTTAAAGTGATTAGTAACTGCCTGTTGGCTTTTAGTTTTGGCAGCTACACTTAATTGAGCCAGTGCCTGTTGGAGCAGGCATTGGTTTTCCTTTTATATTGTTATTTAATATTTACTGTATCTCCGTTTAACTTATACTTTCGGCCATCAATAAACTGAAGTATATCCAGCACCTGCCTGATATTCAACTTATTTGAAAACCTTACCGAATAATGCTGCTGCGCCAGCCGTTTTTCATTGTATTTAAAATTCACGCTGTAGCGATTTTGCAGATAAACGGTGATCTCCTTAAATGACGCATTATCCAGTATCAGCTCATCATGCATCCAGCTTAGTGAATGATCGGCCGTTAGTTCCTGGCGTGTAAAGCTTTCATGTTGTTTGTTATAGATTAACTGCTGCCTCGGGGTATAAAAACCCAAAGTATGATGCTGATCATGAACCTCAACCTTGCCGCTGTTCACATAAACCTGTATATCGGGCAGCTCTTTATAAAATTTAATATTGAACGATGTACCGAGTACTTGAGTAATAACTTTTGCGGCATGCACCATAAATGGCCGCTTCACATCATGTTTCACGTCAAAAAACGCCTCGCCATTTATCAGCGTTACTTCTCTTTTCGTATCGCCAAAACTAACCGGGAACTTTAACGATGTACCCGCATTTAACTGAACGGTTGAGCTATCTGGCAGTATTACCTGTTTCATGCTGCCCTCAGGGGCAGTGATTACCTGGTAAGCAATTTGCTCATTTTTACGGGTAGCTAATTTTGAGTAGAACAGTCCGGCACATACAGCTACCAAAACAGCGGCGGCAACTTTTAACCATGTGGTATTTAGCCTGCGGACTTTACCTTTATCTATAGTTTGTTTTTCTATACGTTCCCAAAGCGGCTGCTTAAGGGCTTTAACATTGTCGCCGGTTTTGGCATCCGTGTCAAGGTTATGCATCAGTTGTTGTAAAAGCTGCAATTCCTCGTCGGTACATTTGCCGGCGTTAAACTTATTGAGTAGTTTTTTTATTTTTCTTTGATTCACCTAACAGGGGCTTTATACCTGATAAGTGACCGGAGATGGAGGAGTGTACTATAACTTTTTGAAAAAAATAATCAGCAACAAAAATCTGCTGTAATTATCAAAGGGGATGACATCATAATACTTCTGAACAGATTTCTTCAACCTGCTTAAGGCATTGCTGATCTGGTTGCGTACGGTTTGGTGCGATAAACCTAAAAACTCGGCAATCTGCGGGCCGGTCATGTCCCGCTCGCGGCTGCACAGATACACCTGGCGCATCTTTTCGGGCATATCCGCAATTTCCTGATTTATCAGTAGGTGCAATTCGGCAAGTGAAAGTTTTTGGTCCGTGCTGTGTTCATAAGTTTCCTGTGATTCGGAAACGTCATCTAACGGTCGTGGCTTGATGCTTTGCTTTTTATACCACTTATAGCTCATGTAATTAACAGAAACCATGAGGTAAGCTTCAAGCGCACCATTTACCTGGATAGTATTACGATTTTTCCATATGGATAGAAACAGTTCCTGCACCATATCCATCGCTTCATCCTCGTTTTGCGTTTTCTTTAACGCGAAGGCAATTAACCTATCGGCGTAGCGCTCATAAATCTCCCTGAATGCACCGGCGTTACCGCTCTGCAGTTCAAGTAAAAGTTGTGCATCCGAATATTGTTTCACAAGGGGTATTTTTATAGCATCAAAGTAACGGCACAAATGTTAAGCTAAATTTAAATATATATTAATGCTTTAGAAAACACAGGCTAATAATTGGCACTATTTTTTTAAAATAGATTTTGCCCCCCAAAATAACTTTTATTTCTCAAACAAACCTATACCTTTGCAATTCATCTGATGATTTACAAATGAGCAAAATTATTAAAAGATCGCTGGCACAAGAGATAGCAGAAAAACTGAAAGAACAGATAAGCAGCGGCCATTACCGGGTAAACGACAAGTTGCCTACCGAACCCGAACTAATGGCCGAGTTTGGCGTGGGGCGCTCAAGCATCCGCGAAGCAACTAAAAGTCTGGTACATTTGGGCCTGCTCAGAATCCAGCAGGGTGCAGGGACTTTTGTGGAACGCACAGCCAGTAATCCTGAGCCTATGGAAGCCCGTTTAAAACGTGCCCGCTCTCAGGACCTTGATGAGGTAAGACAATTACTGGAGATGAAAATAGCCGAAAAAGCTGCTATAAACCGTTCGCAAAAAGATATTTTTAACATGAAAAGCCATTTAGAAACCCGGAACAGAACTGCCGAAGCCGGGCTATTGGAAGAGTGTATTGACGCTGATGTTAAATTTCACATCGCTATTGCAGAAGCATCAAAAAACGAGATCCTGAGCGATCTATATAAAACGGCAGCCGTCCATTTAAAAAACTGGTTCACTGAAATCCACCCTGATACGCGCATTTTTATCGAAACCCAGCACCTGCACGAAAAGCTCCTGAAAAACATTCTCGATTGCGATTCGAAACAGGCCTGGAATACCGTTATCGAAATTCATCAATATTAAAAAATTTCATCAAATTCATCTGATGATATAATGTTTTATAATTTAATCTATCACCAATGGAATCTACATCGCCAACAATTTCTGCCACAGAACCTAAAAAATTGGTTCAGCATACTGTGTATTCAATTTTGTTTACTATCAGCTTAGCCCATTTTATTAATGATATGCTGCAATCGGTTATACCGTCCATATACCCGCTTATCAAACAACGGTTTAGCCTTAATTTTACTCAAATAGGGCTTATTACGTTTACTTATCAAATTACAGCCTCTATTTTGCAACCCTTTGTAGGGCTTTATACCGACAAAAAACCAAAGCCATACTCATTGGCAATTGGTATGGGCTTTACTTTATCAGGACTGCTGCTGGCCTCTTTTGCCGGCAACTTTTATATTATGCTGATGGCCGTAAGTCTTATTGGTATTGGCTCATCCATATTTCACCCGGAGTCATCGCGGGTAGCACATTTAGCATCGGGAGGTAAAAAAGGGCTGGCTCAATCTATTTTTCAGCTGGGTGGTAATGCCGGCAGCGCTATTGGACCGCTGCTTGCAGCTCTTATCGTGATCCCTTACGGACAATCAAACGTGATCTGGTTTTGCCTTATCGCCTTCGCCGGAATTTTGGTATTGCTCCGCATAGCTAAATGGTATGCCGAACGCCTCAGTTTTAATGCAAAAAACAAAAATGCTAAAGAAACCGTTCAGTTGAACATCTCCAAAAGAAGGGTGATATTCTCCCTGGGCATTTTGCTGGTGCTTATATTCTCCAAATATTTTTATCTGGCCAGCATCACCAGCTATTATACTTTCTTCCTGATCAATAAGTTCCACTTAAGCATTCAGCAATCACAAATTTATCTGTTTATGTTTTTAGGATCAGTAGCAGCCGGAACATTATTCGGAGGGCCACTGGGCGACCGCTTTGGCCGTAAATATATCATCTGGATTTCGATATTGGGTGTAGCGCCCTTTACCATGCTCCTACCCTACGTGTCATTGTTTTGGACCGGTGTTTTATCTGTGTTTATCGGGCTAATCCTTTCATCAGCATTTTCGGCCATCTTAGTTTACGCAACTGAGTTGGTACCAGGAAAAGTCGGATTGATAGCGGGTTTATTCTTCGGCCTTGCCTTTGGAATGGGCGGTTTAGGCTCCGCAGTGTTGGGTAAAGTTGCAGATATGACCAGTATCAACTATGTATTTAAGATCTGTGCGTATTTACCGCTGATAGGTATTTTCACTGGTTTGCTGCCAAATATTGAAGGAAAGAGGGCGGTGAAGGGTTAAACAAAACAACATAGGCTAATTCAATGCGTCATTGCGAGGAACGAAGCAATCCCCGATTAGCAGAGCAGCTATACAAGTCTCTCTGTACAGTTTGGGATTGCTTCGTACCGCACAATAACCTTCCTCTTATAATTCCCTTACCCAAATATCCCTATAACTGATAGGCTCACTTTTATCGCCATGAGCTTGCAGCTTAATTGGTGAAGCACCATGCTTGCGATATTCAGGCTTGCCGATATACGGGGTATCTCCTATTAATGAGGTATTGTTTTGAACCAACACACCATTATGAATTGCGGTAGCGCGGGCCGCTGATTTCAGTGAACCATCCTCATTAAAACGAGGAGCTGTCCAGATTACGTCGTAGGTTTGCCACTCTCCGGGTTTGCGACAAGCGTTTGCCAGGGGGATAGCTTGTTTGTATAAACTGCCCACCTGCCCGTTCACATAGGTTTTATTATTATAGTTATCAAGCACCTGCAACTCATAACCACCGGCTCCCCATGGCAGGGCCGCCAGGAAAATGCCGCTGTTACCGCGTGCTTGTCCGCTGCCGGTTATGTTTGAAGGGATGCGATATTCAATATGTAACTGAAAATCCATGAATTTACGTTTGGTTTGGATATCGCCTGCGGTTTTATCTACCGTAATAATTTTATTATCAACTTTCCATTTATGACTTGACGTACTATCGTTGGTGGCTACCCATTCGTCGAGGTTTTTACCATCGAACAAAATAATAGCGTCAGAAGGGGCATCGCCCAGAGTTTTACCCGGTGTAACCACCGCCGGTACCGGCGACCAGATCTCGGTATCCTCCGGCTTGGCATTTTGCTGCGCGAATATTGTTAAAGAACAGCCTGCTAATAAAGCAGTAAAAATAAGTTTGCGTTTCATTTTAAAACAATTGATCAGGGTTAAATAATCAGATAACTAATTCATGTTTAGCTGAAAGCCTAAAGCTAAAGGCTGAAAGCTTTTAAGACAAGGCCCTTAGCTTTTTGCTTTAAGCCTTCGCTTCCAGCTTTATTTCGCAAGCGATTTGATCCATAAAGCTATCTTGCGGGCTTCATCTTTAGGTACCTGCGGCATCGGCGGCATCGGTGTTGAATAATCAGGCCAGTGCTCAGGCTTAGGGCTATGGATCAACTGGATAAGCTCGGCCACGCTGTATTTCCGTTTAGCAACATCAACATATGCCGGGCCAACCTGCCTTTTTGTTGCATTATGGCACGACAGACATGTATTTTTCAATAAGATAGGCTGGATCTCGGCATAAGTAGGAATGGCATTTACCGATGCGGCGGATTTTACTGCTGTACCTTTCTTCCCAACAACACCCTTTTTCAGATCAGCTGAAGCTGTTGCTTTTGCCGAATTTACCGTGCTAACTTCTGTCATGGAAAGCTTTTGCCCTTCGGGGATATTGTTTAACGTGTAATATGCTGTTGGATGAACAAGATTAAAATAGTTCTCCTTATCGCGGATAGCCGCAAGCGTAATAGTATGGATGTAATATTTACGCAGGTTATTTACAATCAGGCGTGCTTTCAAACCATCTGCTGATACCTTAACACCTGCTATCGGGCATTTTTCGGTATTCACCGGCGGACTGCCATATACGCCATGGTATTTATAGATATAGCTTTCTACAGAGTATGAAGCAATATCTTCAGCTACTTTCTTATCAACCGGCTTGGTAAACTCTATCTCAAAACCATCGGGCATTGCACGGATAGCACGCATCTCAAACGGAACTTTATTGTTCCATACCAATCGCTGCAAGCCCATAGTGGCCTCCCCGGCAGATCCCCAGCCACGGTTGGTTTCGCCTGTAGCCAATGAACCATCAGGTAACCAGGCCAACCTTACTATGCCCGACTGGAAACCGCTTCTGAAAGCCCAGGCCGCGCCCTGGTATTCGCCGTTAACCTTCTCTAAAAACACCCTGTCAACCATACTTTGGCCCTGGTCGCAGATTAGTAATTGCCCGGCAAAAGGGCCAAATGCGCCTTCAGGGATTTTAACAATTTCGGAGTTGGAGATTCCTAAGATCCCATGCGGTAACCAAACCGCGGGCAGTTGTAATTCAGGGATTTCCTTTTTAGCCTCAAACTCCGTTTTAAATTTTTCATTAACAATATCCTGCGGCTTAACCGGTTGGCCGTTTTTATCAAATTCTATCCTCGGGTTGTTTTTGGCAAAGAATTGCTCGGAAGTGAGTTTTAGCGGCGAGTTAGGTAAACCTGTCCAAACCAGGCTTGAAGGATGCCCCATAAAAGCCCCTTTTTTGATCGGCATGATACTACCTGAACCAACCCAGTCGCCCTGATTATCGGCATACCAAAGTTCGCCATCAATCATGCTGATACCGCAAGGCGAACGCAAGCCTGCCGCCCATGGCGTAACAGTGCCATCTTCCTTAATATTTAAAGCCCAGCCCCGGTAAGGCACAAAGCTTTTCGGGTGCCACCAATCGGGCGGGAAGCCAAGGTTTAAAGTCACAAAGAATGAGCCATCGGGCGCTATCTTAGGCCCAAAGCTATACTCATGATAGTTACCAGATAATGGCCATGCATAAATGGTTTCAAAAACATCGGCCTTACCATCCATATTGGTATCAACCAGCTTGGTCAATTCGCCGCGCTGAACAACGTACAACGCACCATCTTTCCAGGCGGCACCCAGCACCTCATGCAAGCCAGAAGCAAACTTGCGGAAAAAAGGATGCAGACCGGTTGGATTTTCGACCATAAATATATCTCCACGACGGGTAGTTACCGCCAGGGTGCCATTAGGCAGCGTACACAAACCGCCAACTTCCAGAATAGTACCCTCAGGCGCTGGCACTTTCATGATCTTAAAAAAGTCATCCTCTTTAGGCGATTCGGCCTGGGCAAAGGTATTTTTGATATCGCTCAACAGCGCGATAATTATAAGCGTAAATAAAAACGTGCCCTTGTTTATCATTTGTTTTAAAGTATTGTTCATGATCAAGGCAGCTTAAAAAATGATAGAATAGGTTAATTTCTTTTGGATAGGAATAATAAGCTCCTGCTTCCCTCCCGCATCACGAACGACAGGTTTGGCGCCGCCGGCATCATCAATACGGATATAATAGGATTTATCATCAATGACATATAATCCATTGCCAAGTGTTTCGATATTGCCGGACGCCAGGTGATAAAACAGGCCGTCTACTGCATTAGCAAGGGTTATTTCCCGGTGGATGCCTTGCCCTTTATCCATCACACTGCTGGCATCATTTACCGAAGTGCCATAAATATTGTACTTAAATGCAGGAACATCGTCGGCATTCAAAACATAGCCTTTTGGCCTGTACCCTGTACCGGCAGTATCCAAAGCCCAGGCGGCATTTGCATCGCTCAGCTTTTCGATAGCAGGGACAGGTTTGCCAAGATATTGTACAGAACCAGCCGGGCGCGATGAGCCGTCACCCCTGTCATGCCACATGGGTGTGGCATCTAAGAAACCACCACGCCAGAGTTGTACAATCATTCCTTTATCCAAATCGTAAGTGTAATGCAACAGTTCAGGGCTGCCTACATTTACACCATGGGTAACCCTGATACCTCCCGGTAAATCAGAAAAGCTCCGTAATACAGTATTTGAAGTTGCATTAATCAAAATAGGATCAACAGGATCATTGTTGCTTACATTGGCATCGCTCAATAAATACTCGCGGATGCCCGGGCCTGACACCGTAAGCCCTAAAGCCGGCCTGGCCCAGTCGACAGTTTTTGAGTAGAGTAATTCAAACGGATGATCGCCGGGTTGTAACTGGGCCTTACCCTCACCCCTGTTTTCGGTTAACATAACGGCATCGGCGCCGTCAATACGCAACTTGCCTTTACCACCCGGTACATTTAGTTTAAAAACGTATTCACCAGCTTCTTTAATTTGAATACTGCCGGTATAACGGATTAGGAAATCATTGGTAAGCTTACCCTGGTTTGATGATAATACAGGCGAAGTTCCTTCTGATTCGGGTTTTAGTGTCTTATAACTATCTCCCTCAATAACCCCATCTTTATAAACCCAGTATTTCAGGTTTGAAAGTGCAGGGTGAGGCTTGTCAAAACTGGTTATCCTGATGTTCCTGAAAGCTACGGGGCCATGATCGCCCTGCAAACGCAGCGGACCGGTGGCCGCTTCCTTATTGTCAAAAGCCCCGCGGGTTGGCCCGGCAAGCTCAACATTATCCTGGATCAAAACACCATTGAGCCAAACGTAAAGCACCCTGGCGTTGCTGATTTTTTGGCCGTTGCCATCAAAGCGCGGCGCCTGGAACGAAATTTTCATGTGCTGCCACAAACCCGGCGCACGGCTGGCATTTTGCCTTGGCGCATGGCCATCGTAACCTTGCTGACCTTCGGGCTTGCTATCGTCCCAGCGTTCATAAATACCACCGTTGTCTCCCGATTTTGGGTTTACCGTTCCCCAGCTATCCAATAGCTGGATTTCATATCTCCCCTGCAAATAGATGCCGGAATTTGAACCCCTGGCCATCATATAATCAAGCTCAAGATCGGCATCTCCATAAGTGGTTTTGGTAAATAGGTCTTTCGCGTCCTTTTTGCCGGGCAGGTTTACCAAAATCCCGTTGCCGTCTTTAAGGGTTAAAACTTCATCCTGTGCAATATCAGACTGTACGCCGGCTGCTACTTTCCAGTTAGGTGAAGGATTATCAAAAAAAGAAAGATCAGTAAGAGGTACCGTGTTTTGCGCCCTGAGTTGCTGGCAACCCAACAGGCAAACACATACTATCCAAAACTTTTTTCTGCCGAAGAGTTTAGGAGATTGATTAAAGCAATGCATTGATTTTTAATTATAATATGGTTTATTGGCTAAAGCGCATAACAATGCGGCCTTATATTAGCGACGCAAGATAATTAATTTACGCAATCGATTACGAAATATTTTAATCAATTTCCGGTATAATTTCACCCGATGGTAAAACACCTAATTTACAAGCCTTTGATTACCCTTATCATCAAAAACGGTAACGCTTAATATTTTGTCATTAAGCTGTATAAACCTTGCCGACTGCGATAAAAAAGATGAGCCAAAATAAAATTCCTGCCTTGAGGTATTGCCGTTCTTATATTTAATCAGTGCATAAACATCATTGGCCTTAACCGGGATAGTTTTTGTTTTATTTTCTGATCTGAAAACTTTTAAAACATCTTTATGCTGACTGGCGGCCAATATTACCTGCCCATTTTTATCACGGAACTTAACCAGGGCCTTACCATCCCCCGGAATATAAATACCGCTTTGCACAATGCTTAATGGCTTAAAGTTGCCTTTGCCGTCACCTTTCAGCATTAAACCGTTCAGCGCATCATAACGCCCGATGGTAGCATCACTGCCATAATCGTTGCCATTGATAATTACATCGAGGTTTCCATCCCCGTCAAAATCGCCGGTTTCCATACCGTTTAATACCGATACCTGGGCTTCAACCGGCAGCGGGATAGCTGTAAATTTACCATTACCATCATTCCTTAAAAAACATGATTGTAATGTATTAGCTTTCAGCCTCAACGCGCCGCTCCTCTGTTCGGGTGAAAGCACCTCGTCCATAGTTGCCAAAGCGTACGAGCGATAATTGGTAAACTTTTTTCTCATGCTGATCATTTGCTTCAGCATATCATCGCGACCGTACATTGGGTACTCTTTTTTGTCCCCGTTTTGATCGGGTAGGAAAATAGACGGAATCGCGCTGTAGATGCCACTTTTATCAAATTCTTTAGCTGTAATGTAAACAGGATATTGGTCACTGGCTTTGATCAGGCTATTCTCGCCCAAATTCCCGACAATATAATCCGTGCGGCCGGTATGCCTGAAATCTCCGGCCACCAATGAGTTCCACCAACCCAGCTTATTGCCCAGGCCGGATTGAACTGTGGTATTAACAAACTTACCATGTTCATTTTTAAGGAATGTTACCGGCATCCACTCGCCGGCCATGACCAGGTCGGGCCAGCCGTCGTTATCATAATCGGTAAACAAGGCATCGCAAATCATGCCTATGTTTTTCAAAGCCGGGGCTACCTGTGTTGTAACATCCGTAAATTTTGCATGACCATTTTCACTATCGTTCCGCAAAATAAAACTCGAAACCGGGTTGGGGTATTTCCATGGCTCAACTCTTCCTGATACAAACAGGTCGGGCTTGCCATCTTTATTATAATCACAAGCCCGTACGCAAAGTTTGCTGGTGAGGTTTGAAGGCAAAGCATCCGTTGTAAGCGTAAAATTGCCTTTGCCATCATTGATATAAAGCCTGTCCTGGTATTCAGGGCCATTTGCTGCAAATTCGTAACCCCCACTGGCCGCATATAAATCAAGCTTGCCATCACCATTGGCATCAAAAAGCAACAAACCTTCATCTTGAAAATTATGGACAGGATTAATATCGCCTGCTAACAGGTTACGGCGGTTAAATTTGCCATCGGGCATCTGGAAAAAGACCTGCGCCTGATCGTAGGCAGTACCGCCGATGATCAAATCATCAAAGCCATTGCCGTCGATATCGCCCACGGCTAAAGCCGGATTATACTCAGAAAGTTTGTGTGGCAGTAGTTTCTGGATATTAAAATCAAGAAAACCGCTTCCCTTGTTGGTATAATGAATCCCTATGGAATCTGTTATTTCTTTAAATAAAGCGTTCGCGGCTATTTGCGGCTGAACCAGGGAATAAGGGTCCTGAGCATTTTTTATATCAACCTTTATTAACTGATCTGCTTTTAGGTTTGTCAGCTTTTCTCTTTTGCCATTCGGCCATTTGATCAAAACCGAATCTATTGTGGTAACTTTACCCAGACCGAAATGCGCTATACTTTGTACCGATGAAATATATCCCCGGTAGGGATCATTTTCATATACCTGTGTCTTATCCTTATCGTAAAATATCTCGGCCGTAGCACCTAAGCCGTTAATATTTTGCCTATCACCTTTAAAGCTGATTTGCAGGTAGTGGGTTTTATCAAGCTTATTTTTATCATCACGCGATGTATTGCGGTAAACCAGCGCTTCGTCATTGATATTATTAACAACCATATCCATGGCGCCATCGTTATCCAGATCGACATATACAGCCCCGTTTGAAAATGTTGGCAGGTTTAGCCCCCAATCCTTACTCACATCGGTAAAGGTGAGATTGCCGTTATTCGCAAAAGCATAGTTATGCAGCTTAATTTCGGGGATTTGATCCAAAACTTTTTGTTTGGAAGTAACGGCATAGGCCTGCTCACGGTAAGTCATAAAGTCGTGGTCAGACACATCCTTAGGGAAGCCGTTGGTTACGATCATGTCCCGGTAGCCGTCATTATTAAAATCGGTGATCAGCGGTGTCCAGCTCCAGTCGGTTTGGGCAATGCCACTTAAAAAGCTTATTTCGCTAAAAGCGGGAGCGCCAATAGCGCCATTCTGTCCTAAACGCGGCCCCTGGTTTAATTGCAGGGTATTGCGTACGTACTGGTACTGTGTACCATAAATATCAAAGTTTTGATAAGTTTGATAACTATTAGGACCGAGGATCATCTTTTTGCGATAGTTGTCCTCCGGATTCATGTCCAGTTCAACAACATCGGGCAAGCCATCGTTATTGATATCGATAACATCCTGCCCCATAGCGTTGTAGGATGTGTGTTTAAAATACTCTTTAGTGCGATTGGTAAAGGTACCATCATGGTTGTTGATGTACAGGATGTTGTTTGATATAAAATCATCCGATACGTAAATGTCTTTCCACCCGTCGTTGTTAAAATCGACCGTCGTGGCTGCATGGCCGTAACCATCCAGGTTAATACCTGCCTGTGCGGATACATCATGAAACACGCCATGATGTAATTTTTCATCCCAATCGTTACGGTACAACCTGCCCCGGCTATGATTTGCCGTATAATTTGAGTTACCGAATAAATTAGGGTTGTAACTTGCCGTGGCGCTGTTCACAGTAAGGTACATATCCAGGTCGCCATCGTTGTCATAGTCAAAAAAGCTTGCCATGGTTGATTGTGCGCCTGCTTCCAGACCATATTCTGAAGCCTCATTTTTAAAATGAGGAATACCATCGTTGCCTTTCCCCTGGTTAACGTATAGTATATTCCGCCTTTTCAGCGAGTCTTTGGTAATGGTGTTGCAAATGTAAAGGTCCGGTAAACCATCATTGTTGATATCAACTACCGCAATACCCCTTCCCCATCGGCCCGCGCCATTTACACCCGCGGCATCGGTAATATCATCAAACTTAAAATCACCTTTATTAAGATATAGCTTGCTTGCCACCATATTACCTGTAAAGTATAAATCGGGCAGGCCATCGCCATTAAAATCGCCCACCCCTACGCCCCCTCCATTGTAAATATTAACCAGGTCTAACGGGTTAATCGAATCGTTTTCGATGATCTCATTTTTAAAATGAATGCCCGAATGAGATGATGAAACCTGCCGAAAAAGTGAAGCTTTTTTACAGGAGAATAAGGCAGATGAACATAGTATAACGATGGATAAAATTTTCTTCATCAATTAGGGGATTGGTTTATTCTTTAAAGATAATAATTAACACAAAAAGGCTTTCTCCCTGCGGGAGAAGCCTTTTCTGTTAAATGATAACAATATACTAATTACCGTATGCCGGATTTTGAGTTAAATTAGGGTTTAGCCCACGCTCAAGCTGCGGAATAGGATAAAGATCACGACCTACCGGAAGTGATGTATTATACAAGCCATGAAGCTTTAAACCGTTATCTGCATCAAGCTTTGCATCTGCAGTGTTAGGGTTAGGGATCATGTTGGTATTGTTGTCGACTGTACCGTAAGCTTTTTTAATGAATTCGGCAGCTACACCAGCCCTGCGCAGGTTATAAAACACAGAATATTCACCCGAAAGTTCATGCCTGTACTCGCTATAAACCATTTGCAGTGGGTCTGTGATTGGGCTTGAAGCCGAACCGTCATAATTTGCACCATCCTGCATTACAGCCGGCGCAGTGCCGCCCCACGCACGGTCTCTTACCTTTTTAATCGTGGCCAGGCCACCTGCCGCGTCACCTGTACGGATCTGGCACTCGGCTTTATCAAGCAATACTTCGGCATAACGTAACAGTATTTGATTTTGAGCGCCAAAAATTGTTGAATTGCCGGAGTTAGCATCAAGGTTGGGGTCACGCCACATTTTAGCACAGTAGAAACCGGTACGTAAGCCATCACCGTCAGAACCATACCATGGATTGGCATGTGTACCACAGGTATTGATGATCTTACCGTCATCCCCAGTGTATTTAGCTTTTACCTTAGGATCGGAGCTCGCAAAACCTGCTACTACTAAAGGATAAGCTTTAATGCCGCCCCGACCTATAATTCCCGGACTAATGTTCTCATCGCCGGGGCCAATCACTGTTGCCAGTTTACGTTTGTCACCAGCCTGGTATGAATAATATAATCCCGGATTGGCATAATCATAACCGAAGTTTGAAACCTCCTCCGGCCAGCTAAAATCCGAAATCCAGGCTACTTCATTACCTGCACCCCAACTTTGGGTACCTGCTACTGTGAACTGCACCTCAAATATCGACTCAGCATTATTTTGATGGTTGTATTCATTTACATCTATAAAATTAGGCATCAGTGAAAAATGCCCATCCAACTGGTTAAAGTTTGCCAATGCACCGGCGTAATCTTTATTCCACATTTGCGCGGCACCTTCATAAGCTAAAGCAGCACCTTTTGTTGCCCTTCCAAGTTCAGAAGCCGGCAAATCTTCCCTCCATGGTAATAAAGTTGCAGCCTGCTTGGTGTCGGCAATTACCTGTGCAAATACTTGTTCTTGTGTACTTCTTGCTGTTAAACCATCAGTTACTGATTTAAGCTCCAGTGGCACACCGCCAAAACTACCCGCCAGATAGTAATAGGTCATTCCGCGTAAAAAGTAGGCTTCACCAAGCAATCGGTTAGCTAAACTTTCGTCAAGAATCCCTTTGGCTTTCATTTCGGGAATGATTTCAATTGCAGAGTTAGCCCGAGATATACCCACATAAGCACGTTGCCAAAACGTCCTGATCGGGCCAAAATCTGTAGTTATTGCGTAGTAATTATAAAAGCGGTCATTTCCCCAGTTAAAAAAATCATGGGTTTGAAAGTTAGCATAATACCAGATCGACTTTTTTAGCAAGTCGGCATTTTGATAGGTATCATAAATTGAGTTTACAAGCGCTATACCGTCAGATGCTTTATTAAAATAAGCATCTTTAGTGAGCTGTGTATAGCTTGTTTGGTCAAGAAAATTCTTTTTACAGCTCAATGGAACCATAAGTGTGGCACCGAGAGCAATTAGTGTGATATATTTTTTATTGATTTTCATTTCTTTACTGTTTTATCGCTGCCCAATTAGAAAGTTACATTTAAACCAAGTGTATAAAACTTAGATGAAGGGTAATTACCCGCATCAATACCAGATGCTGTTGCACTTCCATTAGCTGTGCCAATTTCAGGATCCAGACCTTTATACCCGGTTATAGTAAACAAATTCTGGGTGGAAAAGTAAATCCTCACTTTTGATAGTGTTAACCTTTTGGTGACGTCAGATGGTAATGTATAACCCAGGGTAAGGTTCCTTAAACGGAGATAGCTACCATCTTCAACATATACACTTGATGGTACATTATTTGCGCTGGTATCATCATTATATGTAAGCCTTGCATAACGGTTTGATGGATTGCTTGGGGTCCAGTGATTAACATAATAATCGTAACCTACGTTTTCAACACCAACAAAACCCGGGGCCTGAAAGCTTTCAAGCGTCCTTTGCTGATAATTCAGGATCTTATTTCCGTAAGAGCCGTAGAAGTATGCGTTAAGATCAAATGCCTTATAGGCAAAATCGAGGTTTAAACCGCCATAAAATTTAGGGATCGGACTACCGAGGCTTGTCCTGTCTGAAGGGGTAACCTGTCCGTCGCCATTAGTGTCCGCATAGTAACGGTCTCCGGGTTGGGTAACGCTTTTCCAGTAATATGGGTTACTTGGGAATTTAGCTGCAGCCGCGGCGTTTAAAGCATTAATTTGCGCCTGCGACTGAAAAATCCCCAGCGATTTATAACCAAAAAATTCACCTACAGCCTGCCCGATATTGGTTTCGCTGAATTGGCCCCAGCCATTACCGTTAAGACCGGTAACCGTGGTAAGGTTATCAATAAAGGTTAAGCTTTTGTTAATGCTAACTAATTTATTCTTAACTGTGGTAAAGGTTAAACCCAAACCATACCTGAAATCATTTACAGTATGGTTATAGTTTACGGCAAATTCAAAACCTTTGTTATTGATTTCACCAACATTTTGGGCCAGGTTTTGGCTAAAGCCAGTTTGTGACGATACAGGAAGGTTTAACAAAAAGTCTTTCGATCTCCTGTTATAATAATCAACTGTAAAAGTAAGCGCGCCATTCAGGAAGGCAGCATCCATACCAATGTCAGTTTGGTAATCAGTTTCCCATCGCAGGTCTGGGTTGGCAGGTTGTGTTGGTGCCAAACCGGGTTGATAAACCTCTCCTGACGAACCATTTTTACCAAATGGATAGCCCACGTTTGTGCCGGTAGTAGCTGCACCACCTGATGAATATAAGGCATTATATTGAAATAATGGAATAGAGCCCTGATTACCAACTTCACCATACCCTCCTCTGAACTTCAGATCAGACAGCCATGCAACGTTTTTCAGGAATGATTCTTCTTTAGCTTTCCAGGCTACGGAACCCGAAGGGAATACACCATATTGATGCCCGTTAGCAAATTTCGACGAACCATCGCGCCTAACGGTACCTGTTACAATATATTTGTCATTGTATTTATAGATTAACCGTCCAAATTGTGAAGCAAAAGTTGTTGTATACTGGCTGCCTGTAACAACAAGATCGTTAACCTGCGCCAGATCCCGAAGGGCATTATTGATCAATTTATCTCCGGTACCTGTCATATACCGGTAGGTATTTGATTGTGCTGAAACACCACCAACAAAGTTAATAGCATGCTTTCCGAAGGTTTTATCATACGATATGGTATTTTCCCATAACCACTCAAAAGTGTTATTAGCGCTTTGCGAATAAACAGAATTTTGATTAGCACCACTTAAACCATATTGCTCCTGCCAGCGAAGGTCTTCCGGTTGAAAGAAGTAACCCGAATAGTCGCTTACGTTTAGGCCCGCATTGGTTTTGATCTTAAGCCCGTCTATAATAGTAGCCTCCAATGAGCTACTTGCCAAAAGGTAATTATTTAGGTTTTTATAATCGTTTTTTTCAATAGTATATAATGGATTGTTCCAGCTTTTTGTGTAAATATTGATCGGGTTATAAAAACCATAGTTCCCATTTTTGTCTTTTATCTGGTTGGTTAACTTATTACCACCATCAAGCGTAGGGATAAGCTCTGTTAATTGCTGCAATGATCCTGAACCAAATGGATTATTTTGATCCTGCCTTGAATACTTAGCACTGGTAGATGATTTAAGCCATTTACTTACGGTATAATCAATATTCATACCCAGGTTTAACCGCTTAAAATATGAACCTAAAACAATCCCCTTTTGGTCATAATAACCAGCTGAAAAGGCAGATTGAATTTTTTCGTTGCCTCCGCGTATACCAAGGTTGTAGCTCTGTTTTGCCCCCTGGCGATAAATTGCATCCTGCCAGTCAACACTGGTTAATGCCGAAGGATTTGCCCATTCAGGCAATTCTGTAAAATTACCTTCAGATGCGTGATCTTCATTGGCCAGGGTTGCCCATTGCTGAGCGTTAAGAACTTTATACTTTTTGGGTTTTGATTGCAATGAACCATAGGCATCTAACGATACCTGCACCCCACCATCCTTCCGACCTTTTTTTGTAGTAATGATGACAACGCCGTTTGCTGCCCTAACACCATAAATAGCTGTTGCCGAAGCATCTTTCAACACATCAATATTAGCTATATCATTAGGATTAACGTTATTTAAGCCTCCGCTGATCGGGTAACCATCAACCACATATAGGGGCTCATTACCATTTGTAGCCAAACTACCTACCCCCCTGATCAATACACTCACGCTGCTACCGGGTGCACCATCATTATTAGTAACCTGTACACCCGCTGCCCGGCCTTGCAAAGCCTGGTCAACGCTGGTCACAGGTACTTTACCTACCTGATCGGCGTTGATTGAACTAATAGCCCCCGTTAAATCTTTACGCTTAGTAGTACCATAACCCACAACAACTACCTCGGTTAGTGTTTTATTATCAGGCACTAATGATACGTTAATAACCGATCTGCCGTTTATGGCAACTTCCTGGTTTAAGAAGCCAACAAAGCTAAAAACAAGTGTTTCATTGTTGCCGGCGGTTATTGAGTAGGTGCCATCGGCCTTTGAACCCGCAGCCTGCGTGCTCCCTTTTATCTTAACGGTAACACCCGGCAAAGGTAGTCCGTTGTCCGAACCGGTGATCTTACCGGTAATCAATTTACTTTGGGCTTGCCCCGACAGGCTTATCAACACAAATGATAAACTTGTACAGAATAAGGCCACAACTTTTTTGATACGTAGTTTTCCTCTCATACGTTTTACTTTAATTTGTTAAAATTGGTTTAAAGCACATGATCACTTCTTAACAGTTGTCGCCAAAGAGATTATATGCTAAGTAAAAGTAGCCAGAGGTAACAATCGATTATAATACGATATGAGTGGTTTTTTGTATTATTTTAACATAACCTAAAAATATAAATTTAAAATTTCAAATAACTAACTATCAATTAGTTAAAACTTAAAAACAAAACCAAAAGCCAATATATTATCGCCATTGTGATAAAATAATACATATCAATGTTAAAATTAAATCACCGAATAAATGTTATTTTAACAATAAAATTGATTTTAATTTTAAAACATTACCCTAACGTTGTGCAGGTTGTATAAACAAAAATGCCTACCAGTTAACACCGGAAGGCATTGATCATTTTTAACTTTTTAAATCCCCTATTTTAGCTTCACAAAATAGATCCTGTTCCTGTCAACCGAATTTGTAGCAGGCAGAATTTTAGCTGCAAAGCCATTTTTACCGTTATCAACAACACCAAAATCGTCGTCATTTGATATAGCGAGGATATTACCGGGCAACAAAGCCAAACCTTCGGCTTTATCATGAGGGTATACCTTTGGCAAGTCTTTAAGTAAATCGAGCACCAGCGATTTGGTAACTGGGGTAATACCGGCTGCCTGTAAACCGGCGGCATCATTAAGCTCTTCAACAGTTTTGGTGTTATATAATTTGCCGTTGGCACCGTTCGCGGGGTCGGAGATATCGGTGGCATTGCTGATATCTATTTTAAATACTTTTTTAAACGTAGCTGGATCGGTAGGCGCACCTCCGAACTTACCATCGCGTTCAATAGTTAAAAATGTAGTGGCATTAACAGCGGTTATATCGCTAACGCCTGTTAATGAAGTATTATCCATAAGGTAAGCATACTGTTTTGTATTGCCCGTTGCAATATCAAAGGTAAGGATGCGCAATACAGTTGAGTTAGCAACCTTTGCTTTAGATGGGTTATACATTGGCGATTGCATCATGCCAACCAGTGTTTTGCCATCGGGTGTGATAGCCAACCCTTCCATACCGCGGTTAGCCCTGCGGGTAGCAAATACGGCCGGGATTTTACGGCCACCGGTTCCTGATCCGTAAGGGTTAATGCGTTCGATGGTTTTACCGCTGGCATCAAAGTGAACAATATGCGGACCGTATTCATCGCTTACCCAAAAAGTACCGTCGGCTGCCAAAACCAAACCTTCCGAATCAATACCATCAGCACTTGGTGATAACTGATTTCCGCTCAGATCAAATGGAATTTCGCCTGAAGCTCCCATTCCGGCGGGGTTTGGTAAACCATTTAATTTCCCGCCGTTGGCATTTTTCAACTCTATGGTTTGTTCCAATACCAGTTTATCATCCTTTAACCTGAACTTACCTATCTGCGGATCAAAGTCTGGTTTACCGATGATGATGGAATTGGCTGTCTGCCCGGCAACGTTTGAACCACGGTCGGTAAGTAGGTAAAACACGTCCTTCTGGTTAGGATCTGCTGCCACTGCCGATCCAAAGCCGCCATTATAAACCTTTACACCGTCGGCAGTGGTGAAAAGGATAGCCGGATTTTGCGCCTCGGCCATATCAGGATAGCTGAATGGGTTTATCTTATTATCATCGTGGCAGGAAGAAAGGATCGCCGCGGATAACGCGATGACGCTAAGGAATTGTTTTTTCATTTGATAAGTGATCGATTAGTTTTACAAAGGAATCGGCCATATGTAAACCTATTGTTAATTCTATAACAATAATTTAACCTACAGGTACAAATTCTATTAAATCTTAACATGTCAACAACTCAACATTTTGCAATATTTATGTTACTTACCAATATCGTTTAAGATAAAACGTATTACCTCATCCGCTTTTTCATATTTTTAACCTTATGAAACATATTTACCATTATACCTGCAACAACCTTTGGAACAAGGCAAGGCCTTTTGTTTTGGGCATGCTGCTTTGCAGCGGCATAGCTTCGGCACAATCAACTAACCCGGTTATTAACAGCATCATGACCGAAGAAACCACCAACTCTCAACTGGAAAAGCTGGCGCATGAGCTGTTTGATGGTATCGGCCCCCGTTTGGTTGGTACGCCGCAAATGAAACAGGCAAACGATTGGGCAGTTGCTAAATACAAAAGCTGGGACATCCAGGCTAAAAACGAAAAATGGGGCGAATGGCGCGGCTGGGAACGAGGGATCTCGCATATTGATATGGTATCGCCAAGGGTAAAATCATTAGAAGGCACGCAACTGGCCTGGAGCCCGGGCATGGGTAAAAAGACCACCACCGCCGAGGTGATTATTTTACCGGACGTGGCTGATTCGGTAGCCTTTCAACAATGGCTCCCCAATGTAAAGGGTAAATTTGTAATGATCTCGATGCTGCAGCCAACGGGCAGGCCCGATGATAACTGGCAGGAGTTTGCGCTGAAGGAATCATTTGACAAAATGAAAGCCGAACGCACCGCCCAAACCGATGCATGGAAAAAACGCATCAGCAAAACCGGGTTTACCAATAAAACTTTGCCTGTAGCATTGGAAAATGCGGGCGCAGCAGGTATCCTGACCAATAACTGGTCGGCCGGGTTTGGGGTTGATAAGATCTTTGCGGCTTATACCAAAATTGTGCCTACGGTTGATATTGCATTGGAAGATTATGGCATGCTTTACCGCCTGAGTGAATCGGGCAACAAGCCGGTGATTAGTATTCATTGCGAATCAAAAGAATTAGGTGTAGTGCCAACCTTTAATACCATTGCCGAAATCAAAGGAAGCGAAAAACCTAATGAGTATGTAATGCTGAGCGCGCACTTTGATTCGTGGGATGGCGGCACGGGTGCTACTGATAATGGTACAGGTACCTTGACCATGATGGAAGCCATGCGCCTGCTGAAAAAATTCTATCCACACCCAAAACGTACCATATTAGTAGGCCATTGGGGCAGCGAAGAGGAAGGCCTGAACGGCTCACGTGCTTTTGTTGAGGACCATCCCGAAATTGTTAGTAATCTGCAAGCCCTGTTTAATCAGGATAATGGTACCGGCCGCGTAGTAAACCTTACCGGGCAGGGTTTTGTGGAAGCTAAGGATTATTTAAGCAGATGGCTTGCCGCTGTACCGGATACGATCAAAAACCGGATCAAAACTGTATTTCCTGGTCAGCCAGGCGGTGGCGGGTCTGATTTTGCATCGTTTGTAGCTGTTGGTGCGCCCGGCTTTTCTTTGGGTTCGCTTAACTGGTCGTACGGGTCATATACCTGGCACACCAACCGCGATACTTATGATAAAGTTGTTTTCGACGATCTGAAAAACAATGCCATTTTAGCCGCCATCATGGTTTATATGGCCAGCGAAGACCCGCAAAAAACCGTTAATACCAAAACCGAAGGCATTAAATGGCCGGCGCAGGTTAAAGCAACGCGCCGCGGCGGATTGGATAAGTAGGCTGAAGATGAGATATAATAAAACGGCCTTATTTACATTCCTGTTGCTGCTCTTAAGCTTTAGTTTGCAGGCACAGGAAAACAATAAAACCAAATTTGTGCATCCTGGTATTTTAAATACCAGGGGCAGTTTGGACCTCATCAGCACACAACTAAAGGCCGGTGATACAATGCGCACCGCAGCCTACCAAAAGGTGCTGGATTTTATTAAAGATCATGAGTACCCGGCGTCGTTCCCATCCACCATCATTGTAGGTTCAAATGGGGCTACATCACCGTCAAAAACGCAGATCAGAAAAGATTGCGAGCTGGTGTACGCCTTTGCATTGGCTTGGGCTGCTACCGGTAACGCTGATTATGCAAAAAAGGCGATAGGCTTACTTAACGGTTGGGCATATGCTTTCAAGGAGTATGGCTTGCTGGAAGGAAAAACCAATCCAAACCAACCCGATTTGGAAGCTTCATGGACTACCCCGTGTTTTGTTGCGGCCGCCGAGATTATCAGGTATTATAAAGTTAAGGGTAAATCAGCGGGATGGACGGCGGCTGACATTGAGCAGTTTAATAAATATCTTATCAATGTAAAGGATAATTACATCAGCAAGATCCCCGATTATAAAAACAACTGGGATGCATCGGCCGGATATGCAAAAATGGCTATCGGTGTGTTTTTAGATCAGGATTCGGTTTATCGTGCTGGGTATGATTTGTTGGTAAAAGAATTGCCCAACATCATTCAGGCAGACGGTACCCTGCCTGAGCTATGCGTTCGTAAAGATTGCGTTCATTATCAATATTCGCTAACGGCCTATGCGTATGCTGCTGCCATCGCCAAAATAAGGGGAGATAGCAGTTTATGGGAGATCGGTTCCAAAAACATCAGTCTTGGCTATGATTTTATGCGGAAAGCCTACGAGCAAAAAACGGGCTGCGATTACTGTAACCTAAACAGCCGAATTTTTCCGGGAGTTGAGGTTGCCTATGGCTACTACGATACCGATAACTTAAAATATTTAAGAGGTTTACAAGCACCGCTTGGCGTCCCTATCGACAATACCTTTTTAGGTTTTACTACCTATACCCATTACAAAGTTAAGGGACTATAAAAACAACCCAACAAAAACGCCGCCCGAAAAAGGCGGCGTTTTTGTTTTATGCTACCGGATGCTTCTCCAGCTCTGGCGTATATTTGCCATCACGGGCTACTGTATTAATATGGGCACGTTCATATAACAGCTTTTGTGCCTCTTCAATATTTTCATCTTTACCGCCCCATTTCTCCAAGGCAGGCTGCTGCACCGCCCTTGAATATGAAAAAGTTAATGCCCAGGGCATTTTATCTTTAAAGCGTACATGCATAGCGTTTAACCGTTCGGAGGCCAGTTCGGGCGATTGCCCGCCCGAAAGGAACGCGATACCGGGCACAGCAGCAGGCACACATCGAAGGAAACAATTGATGGTGGCATCGGCTACCACATCTGCACTATCTTGTTGGGTAGCTTTAATACCAGGCACTATCATATTGGGCTTTAATATCATACCCTCAAAATTTACCCTTTGCTGGTACAACTGGTTAAATACAGCATGCAAAACCTCATTAGTTACTTCAGCACAAGTTTGAAGCGAGTGATCGCCGTCCATTAAAACTTCGGGTTCCACAATGGGCACAACGCCTGCCTCCTGGCAAATAATCGCGTAGCGGGCCAATAGAAAAGCATTGGCTTTGATGCTTCCACTTGTTGGAGTATTTTCACCTATGGTTATAACGGCACGCCATTTGGCAAAACGAGCGCCTGCTTCATAATATCCGGCCAAACGTTCCTGCAAGCCATCGAGGCCCTCAGTGATTTTTTCGCCGGGAAAGCCATCCATATCCCTCGCGCTTTCATCTACCTTAATGCCGGGGATAATGCCCTTCTCCTTCAATATATCTATAAACAGCTTACCGTCCACAGTTCTTTGTTCTATGGTTTCATCAAACAAAATAGCACCGCTAATGGCTTCCTCAAGCCTCGGCGTAGTCACAATCAGCTCGCGATACTTTCGTCGGTACTCTTCCGTTTGCGGGATATTAAGTGCTTTAAAACGTTTGTTACAGGTAGCAGTGCTTTCGTCCATTGCCAAAAGGCCTTTATTACCGGCCATCAGCTGTTTTGCGATATTTTTCAGGCTTTGCAGTTCCATAAGTCATTTGCTTGATTGTTGCTGAATAACACAAGTTAATTCATACTTGTTTCAAGCGGCAAAGAGAATATTGCAGGTTTACTTGTGGATGACTTTAGCAGGTAATTTGATGTAACGAACCGGTCGTTAATAATTGTCACGCCAGCTTACAGTCCAAATCCCTCAGGTACAAAATCAAGAGAAACGGAGTTCATACAAAACCTTTTATGTGTTGGCGGCGGACCATCATCAAATATATGCCCCAGGTGCGAATCACAGCGGGCGCAGATCACCTCCGTACGCTGCATGCCGTACGAGTTATCCTCTTTATAAATTACACTGTTTTTGCGCACAGGTTCATAAAAACTCGGCCAGCCACAGTCGCTTGCAAATTTGGCATCTGAGCGAAAAAGTTTATTGCCGCATACCGCGCAGTAATAAGTGCCTTTAGTATCCTTGTTCCAGTATTTACCGGTAAATGCACGTTCGGTTTCCTGTTCTCTTGCTGTGGCGTACAAAGCAGGCGGCAGGATTTTTTTCCACTCGGCGTTCGATACATTTAAATGCCGGGTATCGGTATTGGAGTAATAAGGATTATTTTCGTGCCCCTTTATTGTCTTTGCCTGCTGTGCAAACATTCCCGTTGTAAAAAACAACAGCGCTGCTATCATAAATACCGCTTTCATTATTGCTTCAGTTTATCTTTAAACACTTTTTTAAACTTCTCCAGTTCGGGCTGGATCACATATTTACAGTATGGTTGGCTGCCATTCTGGTTAAAATAGTTCTGGTGATAGTCTTCGGCCTTGTAAAAAGCTTTGTATGGAACTACCTGTGTTACAATCGGATCTTTATAAGCTTTTTCGGCATTCAGCTTCGTAATGTAATATTGGGCCTTTTGCTTTTGCCGGGCATTATGATAAAATATAGCCGACCGGTATTGTGTGCCTACATCATTACCCTGCCTGTTTAATTGCGTTGGGTCATGCGCCACAAAAAATGCAGCCAGCAATTCGTCGTAGGTAATTTTTGCCGGGTCGTAGATAATATTGCAAGCTTCTGCATGACCGGTTGTACCGGTACAAACCAACTCGTAAGATGGGTTGGCCACATGCCCGCCGGAAAATCCGGAGATCACTTTTTCAACCCCTTTTAATTGCTGAAATTTAGCTTCGGTGCACCAGAAGCACCCTGTAGCAAAAGTTGCGGTATCTAACACTTTTTTAGGGGCAGATGCCGACACGGAGAAACAAGCCGTTAACAGTACAGCTATGAAACAAGTTATTTTTTTCATGTATAACATATAGGTTTTAATACGATGCGTATCTATAGCAACTAACGTAAAAAACATGGGTAGCGTTGAGCAAAATTACCATATTAATGCTTTGTGATAGTTGTTTGACAAAACATGCTATTTTACTTTGAAAGAATAATGGAAATTTAAAACATTTTGAGATTTTGCTAATTGTATCAATATCAATTAACCTATTAAAATTTCCGTCATGAAACATGCATTCATTTTTGGGACTACCATATTTTTGTGCGAGCAAAATACGCTTACTTATAGCGATGGGCTTAGTAATATTGAGTTTTTGAGGATCCTTTCATTTTATAATGAGCAAAAAGGTAAAGTGCTTACCATCGAGGCCAATATCAACGCTCCTAACGGCGAAACGATCAGGATAAGTGCTAATGCCAATGAAAACGGCGCTGATATACGCCTTGATGTAACTAAAGGCCGTATTAAGGTATTTCAACCCGGACACGCGGAGCCTGTGCTGGACGTTTATCAGTTCGATCCGCATGAATACAGCGGTTTATCAAGCCATGTGCTGAATGAGATCCACGCGCAGCATCCTGACCATGTATTAACCATTAAAGGAAATTTCTTTGTTGGCGGAGCGCATTTCCTGATAGAAAACGAAAAGATGTTCATAGATAATAATGGCTATGCCAACGGTGTAGTGAATGCGCATAATGGGATAATACTATCGGCTGCTGTGGCTTAGTACCTTAAATATGTGAGGATAGCACAATATGATTACGATGAACTAAGCAATCCCCGATTTGCAAAGCCGTTCTGTATAGTTTGGGATTGCTTCGTTCCTCGCAATGAGGTCTTTTTTTGCTATAGATTAACATACCTCACTCAAACACACTCTTCGCCTTCTTAATAGTTTTTTCCAGGTCGATGCCTTTTGCCAGCACACCTTTAAAAAGGTCGCCGGTTTCTTTAAGGCGGTCGATGGAATTAAAAATGGTAAAATCTTTCATGGTGAGCCCGGGTTTCACTTCGTCCCAATGCAGGGGCATAGAAACAGTAGCACCAGGTTTAGGTCGCAAGGAATACGGCCCCGCTATGGTAGCTCCCGGACGGTTCTGCAGAAAATCAAGGTACATTTTACCATTTCGCTTGGCTACCATACGTTCCAAACTTGTATAATCGGGAATTTGCTTGTGAACAATGCCTACCACGAGCCGCGCAAACATCTGCGATTGATCATAATCATACTTCGCGCCCAACGGGATATAAATATGCATCCCTGTTGATCCCGATGTTTTACAGTATGAAGGTACATCTATAGCGTCAAGCACTTTTTTTACCTCCAAAGCGGCCGCAATAACCTGGTCGAACGTGTTTTTATCCGGGTCGAGGTCGATCACGCAGTAATCAGGATTATCCGGCGATTGTACCCGGCTAAACCAGGGGTTCATTTCAATACATCCCAGTGATGCCATCCATAGTAAATAAGATTCATCAGAACCTACTAAATATTCTTTATGTTCCCCTTCGCTGGTGGTGTACGGGAAAGTTTTAGTGATCCAATCGGGGGCTTTACCTTTCACATCCTTTTGGTAAAAACTTGGCCCATGAATGCCATTAGGAAACCTGTTAAGCGACATTGGCCTGTCTTTTAAATAAGGCAAGATATATTCAGCGACCTGGTAATAGTAATTGAACATATCCCGCTTGGTTACACCATCTTCGGGCCAGTAAACTTTGCTTAGATGTGTGAATTTAAGCTCATGTCCGCAAATTTTGCGTACCTGGGTTTCATCTTTAGGATTAAGCAGAGTTTTCCGGTCAGTATTTTTCACGGGTTTAATGGCTTTAGCGTGTGTATCGTTATCAGCTCCTTCAGCTTCCTCAACCGTTTCGGCTGTATGTTTCGGAGTTTCCAGTACAACATCTTTTGTTTTTTTATCGCTACGCATCCCTTTAAAAGAGGCTTGCCTGAACACCCCATCGCCGGTTACCTCAGCAAATGCCACCTCGCAAACCAATTCTGGTTTAAGCCAGGTGGGCTTAGCCCCTAAGCGCTGCGGCCTAAACCTTGATGGCTTATCCACATCAGGCTCCACCTCAAACGGACTTTTATCGGTAATAAGCGGCTTAAACTGTTCCATCATTTCTTTCTGCAGTTTATCAGAAAAGCCTGTACCCACTTTACCGGCATACTGTAGTTTGCCTTTATCATCATATAAAGCAAGCACCAGCGCGCTGAACGATTTGGAAGTGCCCGCGTTTTTGGTAAAGCCGGCAATGATCACTTCCTGCCTGCGCTGCACTTTTATTTTGAGCCACTCTTTTGAGCGAAGATCGGAAGTATAAACACTGCTGGCCTTTTTTGCGATGATTCCCTCCAGGCCTATTCTTTCGGCGGCGTTAAAAAATTCAATCCCGCCTGTATCAAAAACTTTGCTTTGACGGATGCGCTCATCATTGGTGGGAAGAACCGCACTTAAGATAGCCTGGCGTTGTTTAAGGGGCAATCCCATCAGGTTTTTACCCTCGTACCAAAGGATATCGAAAACGTAATAAACCAAATTGCCATCGGCCTCGCTCCGCCAGTTTTGCAGCGCTCCAAAATCGGAAACACCTTTATCATTCAATACCAGGATCTCGCCATCAATTACAGCATTAATCTGCCAGTCTTTCAGCAATTTATTAATTGGATAATATTTATCAAAAGGAAGATTATTACGGGAGATCAGCTCCGCTCCTTTTTTGTCGATCACGGCAATGGCCCTATAGCCATCCCATTTAACCTCGTAAAGCCAATCGGGGTCATCAAAAGGTTCGTCTACAAGAGTGGCCTTCATTGGCTTTATCTTAGTTGGCGCTTTTGATTCAGGGGCTTTTTTTAGTAGTTGTTCAACATCAAAATCCTCCGTATCATTAGTGTCTACTTTCTTTCCCAGTTGTTCAACGGGTTCGTTCAGGACTTTTTTTTTACCTGTTTTTTCAGGCTTTTCTACATCCTCTTCATGCCCGTGCTGCCAAACCTTTTCACTGGTTTTTTCCATACTTTCGATGGTTTTGCCGGAAAGAATGGATTTATCTTTTTTGGTAATATCTTTAACTGACGCAAATTGATCATTGTGCTTAATGAGCAGCCAGCCGTTTTCGCCCATACCATGGGTTTTAACAAGGGCATATTCACCCTCCAGCTTTTCGCCATGGAGCTTGATCTTCACCGAGCCGGCCTCGAGTTGTTTAAGCAGGTGTTTTTCCTGGGCCTTTTTGCCTTTGATCTCTTCAATGGGTTCATAAGTACCCTCATCCCAAACTATAACGGTACCGCCGCCATATTCACCTTTGGGGATGAGGCCTTCAAAATTCCGGTAGTCAAAAGGATGATCCTCAACCATCATAGCAAGGCGCTTAACTTTAGGATCGGTTGAGGGGCCTTTGGGTATAGCCCAGCTTTTAAGCACGCCGTCCATTTCAAGCCTGAAATCATAGTGTAAACGCGAAGCATCATGCTTTTGGATCACAAACATCAGATGGTCTTTGTCCTTGCTTCTCCCCGCTTTAGGTTCACGGGTTTTGCTAAAATCGCGTTTTTCCGCATATTTTTCCAGGCTCATAGTGATACTATTTGTTGTTCAAAAATTTGGCTACCGCGGCGGCTGAATTTCCAACGGCACGTACCGCTGTTTTTAACCTTTCCGGGCGAACACCAAATTTGTTTGCCCAGTACTCAACCTCATAATTTTCGCTGGTATTGATGAGGCTGTTATCATGCAATCCCGCTTTGTTCCTGTTGTTCATGATTAGTTTTATGATTGATATATTAACAGATCGACCAATTAAAGGTTTGATTATTAATTAATAAATTATTGTAATAAAATTTATTAATCGACACATGCTTATTCCCACTCATCACTTTGTTCGGCGTAGTTTGGCATCATCATATAAACCAGTATGGCAAGGCAGGCAAGCAATACCGAGCGGGTTACCCAGAATATAAATGTTTCCATAGTTATTTTTTTAGATGTTTTAATTTGGTTTGCTGTAAAAAACTTATGCATACCGCGTGCCGTTTATCAACTGTTTAAATATCAGCATGTTACATAGATACCACTAATTAAAATTGACTATATTTCAAGTATCGACGATTATATAACGATTATTAGCGACAAACAACCAACCTTTTATTGGTGCTATAAACAGTTTTTAAATCGCATTCAGGACAGTTTCAAACAACAAAGCCTGAGAAGTTTCGCTTCCCAGGCTTTTAGATAAAACGCTTAAAAGAATGTTACGATCAGGCTTTTATGTTTTGCCTGCCGGCCTTATGCCCTATTGTGGAATAATAAAGGATAAACAGGTAAATAGGAACAAGTAAAATATAGGCAGACTGCGCCGAAAACTTTTCCGAAAAATAACCGTAGAGCGGGGGCAAAACAGCGCCGCCCGCAATACCCATAACCAATAATGAAGATGCTATTTTAGTAAAGCGACCTAAACCGGCCAATGCCAGCGGCCATATAGCAGGCCACATTAACGAATTGGCCAAACCAAGCAATGCAATACAAAATACCGATGCATAGCCGTGAGTTAACAATGTTGCAATGGTTAAAATGATACCCAAAATTGCCGAAGCTACCAAAGCTTTTTGTTGTGTGATCAGTTTCGGGATACAGAAAACACCAACCAGGTAACCAACGATCATGGAGATCAAAGTACATGATGTAAAAAATTTAGCTGTTGATAATGGGATATGTTGAGAAGTACCGTAAAGTGAAATTGAATCGCCGGCAATAACTTCGGCACCTACATAAACAAACAGGGTTGCTACGCCAAGCATCAAATGCGGAAACTGTACAATACTCGTTTTATTGGTATTTGCGGCAGCCACCGTTTCGTCTTCATGCTCGGTGTTGATTTCGGGTAATGATGAAAAATAAATAAGGATGGCCAGCAAAATCAAAACTACCACCATGATACTGTAAGGCATAATCACCCTTGATGCCAGCTCATTTAACTCCAGTGCTTTTTCTGCTGCACTTAAAGTTTTAAGCTTTTCGGTTATCGAATCAATATTGGCGAGTACTACAGTACCCAAAATAACAGGTGCTAAAGCGCCGGCGATCTTGTTACAGATCCCCATGATACTGATCCGCCGGGCAGCAGTTTCGACAGGCCCCAAAATAGTGATATAGGGGTTTGAAGCGGTTTGCAGCACGGTTAGCCCGGTGCCCTGAACAAACAAGCCTATTAAAAAAATCCCGTAAGTACGGGTCATTGCAGCGGGGATAAATATCAATGCGCCTATGGCCATTACAAACAAGCCTATGGCCATCCCGTTTTTAAATCCAAACTTTTTGATGGTTTTTCCGGCGGGAATACCCATAACAACGTAAGCAATATAAAAAGCCGTAGTTACAAAATATGCTTCCTTGGTACTCAGCTCGCACGCTATTTTTAAGTAGGGAATGAGTGTTCCGTTCATCCAGGTAACAAAACCAAAAATGAAAAATAAAGCGCCGATAATTACAATTGGGTTTATCGCTGATCTTTTTACCGGCGATTCGATTACTGAACTTGTTGCCTGGGCCATAGTATGTTATTTTATTTAGAGGTATTTTATTTTAAATGAATTTTACCGTACCAAAAAACTGCGACAAATGAAAATCAGGCACGGGGCTATCTATATTACTCCAGCTTATAAAATGCGGCTCGGGCAGGTCATCACCGCATTTAAAAAAGTTTGCCTTGCTTGTAGTTCCGTTCAATGTTTTAACATCGTGATAAACAAAAATGGAGAAAGGGACTAACAATGTTAACTCCCAAGTGTTAAAACCCGCTGGGTCGTTTGCCCACTTGATATTACTTAATGTTTTTATACCACTCACCTTATCATCAGGTACCGCTTCCCTACCGTTACGATCTTTACCAAAGCCAACCAACGCGGTCCCGAGGGCATTAAATTCCAGGTTGTAATAATTTTGGTCGTCAGCAAAACTTATAAAAAGTTCTACGCAGCTATCTTTATAAACCGGATCATTTACTGTTTTATAAGTTGCCTGTGTATACTGCTCTTCTACAAAATATTTTAAGGCGATACCATTTTCGGTATGAGCTATTGAAAAATCAACTGATGGGAAATATCCGGTATCACTCCATAAAAGATTATCGATAGCGTACTTTTTTCCTTTTTCGAGCAAAACCGATAGGTCATCAAGGTTATTTTCATTGTAAGTACCCGGAATAAAGGGGGCGTAAACTTCCTTCACTGTTATTTTATAAAATGTTTAGTTTCAATTTACCAAAAGCGCATCCCAAATCAATGATTCATGCAGAATTAATACGCTAATGTTAATTTTTCTACCAAAATAAACAAAAAGTTTATAAATTATTTAATAATCTCTATTTACTTATTAAAAAAATATAAAAACTTTTCAATCCTTGTACTTACCGGAGAACCACCTGCAATTTCTCTTTCAGTTCTGCTTAATAATTAGCTACCTTGTACTAACCAATTTGTTATGAAAAGAAAAACTTTCATTCAATTAAGTACTACCTTGATGGCGTCTCCCTTATTATCATCATTCGAATCATTCGCGCAACAACCCCGCCTGCAAAACTGGTCGGGCAATTTAACTTACAGCACAGGCAATGTATTTTACCCAAAATCGGTTGAAGAGGTACAGCAGCTCATTAATAAACACGATAAAATAAAAGCATTGGGCACAAGACATTGCTTTAATACCATTGCCGACAGTAAAGATAACCTGCTCTCCACACGCGACCTGAACAAGGTGGTATCACTTGACAGACAAAACCATACCGTTACGGTTGAAGGTGGTATAAAATACGGCGAACTTGCGCCATACCTGCATAAAGAAGGCTTTGCCCTGCATAACCTCGCCTCTTTGCCTCACATTTCAGTAGCAGGCTCAATTACAACTGCAACACATGGTTCTGGCGTAAAAAACGGTAACCTATCAAGCGCGGTGGTGGGCCTGGAAATTGTTAAGGCTGATGGCAATATCGTTCATCTTTCAAAAACAAAAGATGCCGCCAAACTAAATGCAGTGGTAGTCGGGCTTGGAGCTTTGGGTGTAATTACTAAAGTTACGCTGCAAATACAGCCAACTTATATGATGAAGCAATATGTATTTACGGGCTTGCCTATGAGCGAGCTAAAGCAGCATTTTGAAAAAATTGTTTCGGCCGGGTATAGTGTTAGCCTGTTTACCGACTGGCAAAGTGACCATATTAACGAAGTTTGGATAAAAAGCCGGATGGGTACCGATAAAGACGAAAACCTGAAGGAATTTTACGGAGCAAAAGCAGCTACAAAAAACCTGCACCCAATTATAGGGCTCTCTGCCGAAAACTGCACCGAGCAAATGGGCGTTCCGGGGCCATGGTATGAGCGGTTGCCACATTTTAAAATGGGCTTTACGCCAAGCAGCGGAAAGGAACTGCAATCAGAGTTTTTTGTGCCTTTTGATCATGCCGTTGAAGCTATCGAAGCAGTGGCGCGATTAGGGAAGCAGATTGGCCCTCATCTTTTCATCACCGAGATCCGCACAATTGCCGCTGATGACCTGTGGATGAGCCCTGCCCATAATCAAAAATCGGTGGCTATCCATTTTACCTGGAAACAGGAAACAGAAGCTGTATTGAAATTGCTCCCTCAAATTGAACGTGAGCTTTCTCCGTTTAAAGCAAGACCACACTGGGGTAAGATCTTTACCATCCCTGCTAAAATATTAAGAGCACGTTACGAAAAGATGGATGCTTTTAAAGCCCTGGTAGCCGAATACGATCCGCATGGAAAATTCAGAAACCAATTTTTAGCAAACGAGCTTTATACTTCCTGAAATCAATGGGCTAAGGCTGCTGCTAATTAAAAAATCAATTTATTAGCCTTTAGCCTCGAGCATTTTGCTTTAAGCTTTTCGAAAAAGCTTATGGCTGCTGTCTGCGCGGGCGTTTTGCTCTTACCGGAGCCGCAGCGTCCTGCTGCTCATAGCGGTTATTTTCGCGCGGAAAGCGGGGTCTGTTGTAACCTTGCGGCTTTACTTTGTTAAAACCCGGCTTAGGTTTTGAAAATTGCTGCTTTTGTTGCGGCTGGTGCTTTTGTTCTGCTATCCTCACGCTTATCTCACGCTCATCGATAGTAGCACCATTCATAGCGTCAATTGCACGTTGAGCGCCTGCCTCATCAGTCATTTCTAAAAAACCATAACCTTTACTAATGCCGCTGTCTTTATCGGTAATTATCCTCACGGTACTTACCGTGCCATAAGCACTGAACAGTTCAACAAGTTCAATTTCTTCCATGTCCCGCGGAAAACCCACGATAAAAAGCTTAATCATACTCTACCAAGTAATTGCAATAGGTAACCAGTCAGCAAATATAGTGCACAAAAATGGTTTAGCCTATTGCTTAACCATCTGTTAAAGGCTTATTTACAAAAAAAGCGTTCCGGATCTTATCCCGGAATGCTTTTTCACACTAATTGTGTAGCCAATTGTATTGGATTACTCCCATTCAAGCCTCTTTAGCGTCCGAATTATTATTTCAACTCATAATCAATCACTTACTTTTATTTAGCAGCTTAAGCTGCTCACATATACGCGAGTGTTATGCCTGTGAATCGATGCTATTCAAAGGATCGATATGGTATGGGGTACTGCTTGACAATTTACTGCTTGATTTTCTTTTATCAATGCTCTTAAAGCCAGGCATTACCATTTAACTGGTGAAATTTGCTGATAAATTTACCCATAGTTCCCCAATAATGTAATGCCTGGTTAAAACTTATTAAACACCGCTTAATTATTTTGCCTTGCGGATATAAAGACTGCCGAAGGTGGTTTTCATCAATAATTCGGGACCGCCACCGGCTATCTTCCCGTAAACCCAATCCTCCATCTTCAGGCTGTACATTCCTTTTTCACCGTTATTTTTTGTAACAACCGGTTTGCGTTGTTCGGTTACCACATCAAAATCGGTAAATATATCACCCTGGTCTGATTTTAACTTTACATTGGCCTTAAGGCTTGCCGGGAACGTAACATCAACCTTACCGTTGAGCGTTGAAAATGCCATGGCCGCTTTTGCATCAATGCTTTTAAAGGTGACCTCAACATTGCCGTTAACCGTATTGGCCACAACAGATCCTGATATATTGTTTAGTTTGATATAGCCGTTAACATTCCGTATTTCCAGGTCACCGCTCAGATTGCTGGCATTGATGTTACCATTATTTACTGTGGATAATTTAACGCTTGTACTATTCATGGGCACTTTAATAGTCAAATTAGTAGTTTTATTAGGGCTGCCATGAACGCTTACTTGGTTATTGTTTTCCTGAGCCTGCACATCCAGGTTGCTCCCGGCCGATAAACGCCTCATTCCGCCCGGTGCCGGTTCCTTTTCACGGTGTTTTCTTTCTTCGCCCTGGGCATCAATAATAATATCCTTGCCTTCATACCCTGTTATGGTTATAGAACCATTGATCAGTCCTACTTCCAGTTTATATGGCTTTCCCGGATCACTTAACGGCACAACCAACTGCCCTTTTTCTCCATCCTGCGCCCAAAGCCTCGTGCTTAACAGCGCAGTTAGTAGTAATATACCTGTAAATCTTATCGTTTTCATGTTGTTATTTTTTATTGTTGTTTTTTGATATAAATATTGCCGTTAAGTGTTTCAAACTTAAATAGCTTTCCGCCCGCCCCTATTCGCACGCCATTATTTTTACTAAGCTTGTAAGTAGTGCTGCTGCCGTTTTTTGATTCGGTTTTACTTACTCTTGTAGGCAAAATCTCAGCATCTGGAAAATCGGTATAAAACTGTCCGTTCATACTTTTAAATTCAAGATCAGCTGCCAGGTTAGCCGGGTAAGTTACTTCAAGCTTACCATTAAGTGTATAATAGCTTGAAGCATCGGGTGGCACCGAGAGGTAAGTTACATTAAGCGGCCCGTTAATGGTATGTGCACTGGTTGTACCTTTGGCATTGGCAATGGTTATGCCGCCGTTTACATTGTTTACTTTTAATGCCCCATATACATCTTTAACTTCAACATTACCATCGTTTACGGTTGATACGCACAGGTTCATACCATAGGGCACTTTAACAGTATACTCTAATTTTACCGTATAGTCTATATGATGACGATCCTCCCGGTTCCAGTTGCGGCGCGGGCGGGTATCATAGGGTTCGGCCGTGTAAGCGATAATACTATCAGCCTTTTGATCAAATCCCAGTTTTACTTCTTTTTTACCGGTTTCAACATCGCCGGCGCTTTTGCCCCGGATGGTTTCATCTACCTCAATTGATACCTGGTTGCCCGAATATCCCTGCACAGTTATAGAGCCCCAGATATTGTAAATGGCCAGTGTAGTGCCCGAAGCCGCTCCCTGCAGGGTAAATTGCTTGCTAACATGTTCCTTAAAATCCTGAGCATGGACCGAAATTTGAACAAGGCAAAGCCCCAGACCTGTTAAAACAGGTAATAGTGATCTTTTCATGATTTGGTTTATTTTTAAATTAGTTGGGTTATTGTTTGTTTGATTTTATCGCGAACGCCATTATCAAGGCCTTTTTGTTTCAGCAGTTCTTTAAATGATTTTACTGATCGTTTTTCCTGCAGTTTCAGCATCACATCAGCAATGGCCAGTTGCATCAGCGGCGAATCCTGCTCAACTATTGACTTGATGAGGCCTTCCCGTACTTCCGGGTGACCGGTAAGATGTGTAAGCGCATCAAGCGTGCTCAGGCGTACATTTACATTGGGGTCGTTGTTCAGCGTAGCCAGTAAAGCGTCTATCACCTGCTTATCTGCATGCTTGATCTCGCTGGTATAGCTTACCCCCCTGATCCGCTCGGAGGCTGATGGATTTTCAAGCAGGGCCAGCATCATGGTTTGTTTAAGCTCATGCACCTGCGAGCTTAGGGCTTTCAGTTGCTTATCCTGATCATCGCTTTTATATTTTCCGAAAAACAGGTAACCAGCTCCTACTAAAAGCACCACCATGGCCAGGTTATAAGCCATTGGCCAGCGTGGCTGCCGCTCCCAGATCCGGCTTACCTGGTATTTAATATCAGCCCACAAACTCCTTTGCTCTTTTACCGACTCTTTGTAGGTATCCAGCATAGCATAAAACTTCACCCCCATATTGGCCGATGGCTCGGGTGTTTCGATATGGCCGATTGTATCCCATATTTGCTGAAGTCCCTGTAACTCTTCACGGCAATTGGCGCAGCCAGCAATATGCCGTTCTAAAGCCCCATTTTCTTCAGGACTTAACTCTTTGTTTATCCAACCGGTAAACAGTTCCTCATATAGCTCACATTTCATCTTATACTGTTTTATCGTTCCATTTTTACATAAATACTTTTAAGCTCCTGCATAGCCCGGTGGATGCGCACTTTTACTGTGCCTTCGGTCATGCCCAGTATTTCGGCTATCTCCTGGCATTTTAGTTCCTGGAAACGGCTCAGGGCTAAAATCTCGCGTTGGCTTTCGCTCAATTTTTCCATGGCCCGGTGAAGCTCGGCCTTAGCTTGCTTTTTTTCAAATTGTTCATCCGGCGCCAGGCCCCCTGCCATGGTTTCAGCCGCTTCCACGCCCTCGTGTTGTACCTGCTGTTTGTTTTTGCGCCAGTGATCTTTTAACACATTGCGGGCGATGGAGTACATCCAGTGGATATATTCGCCGGTGCCGGTAAAGGTGTGCCTGTACTTGAGCATCTTATAAAACACTTGCTGTACCATGTCCTCGCTTAGCTCGCGCTGGTAGGTCATGTGGAACAGAAAGCCGTACAACTGCCGATTGTAGCGTTCAAAGAGCATACCCATCCTGTCAAGGTCACCGGCTTTCACCTTAAGCATAATGGCATTGTC
Organism: Mucilaginibacter sp. Mucisp73; assembly: GCF_059491465.1. Classification (NCBI taxonomy): domain Bacteria; kingdom Pseudomonadati; phylum Bacteroidota; class Sphingobacteriia; order Sphingobacteriales; family Sphingobacteriaceae; genus Mucilaginibacter; species Mucilaginibacter sp. Mucisp73. The sequence goes on from NZ_CP168507.1 coordinate 3,593,804, forward strand.
TGTAAGCGTGTTCAATCAGTTTGTAATTATGTAATATACCTTAAGTACTTCGGCGGCGTAAAATGGTTACAGAAAATTTTAGTTTTTTTTTCGGAAGATGCAATTGCAGATCAAACTTAACAGAAATTTAAACCAAACAGGCAATTGGTTTGAAGTGTTATTAACTAACTTTATATAAACAATTAAAACCATAAGATCATGACCACCACCGAAGTAGCAGAAAAATTAGTTCAGTATTGCCGTGAAGGCAAACATACTCAGGCTATTGATGAGCTTTATGCAGATAATATTGTGAGCCGGGAGCCAAAAGGTTCGCCAATGGAGCTTACCGAAGGTAAAGAGGCAGTTAAAGGCAAAACAGAATATTGGTATGCCTCGGTTCAGGAGATTCACAGCGGCGAGGTATCTGACCCGATTGTTACCGGTAATTTTTTCGCGGTAACCATGGATATGGATGTTACCTATAAAGAAGGCGGCCGTATGCCAATGAATGAAATTGCGGTTTATGAAGTGAAAGACGGAAAAATTATAGCCGAGCAGTTTTTTTATAATATGGGCTAAGCGCACCTAACCAATAATAAATGACAAAGGCCTTCGCACCCGCAAAGGCCTTTTGTTTTTATCTTCGGAGCAATAAAGATCACTATTCCATTGAGCGGATAATACCCAGCTCAAGCCCTCTTAATTCGGCAAGACCGCGAAGCCTGCCAATGGCCGAATAACCGGGATTAGTTTTCTTTTTAAGGTCATCAAGCATCTGGTGACCATGATCGGGGCGCATAGGGATACTTAATTTACGTTGTTTCATTACCTGCACCAACTCTTTTACCACAGCGTACATATCCACATCGCCTTCCAGGTGGTTATCCTCATAAAAATCGCCAAACTCATTGCGGCGGGTGCTGCGCAGGTGAATGAAATTGATCCTGTCGCCAAATTGTTTTACCATGGCCGGAAGGTCATTATCCGGCCTTACACCGTATGAACCTGTGCAGAAGCATAAACCATTGTTTAATGAAGGCACAGCCTCAATAAGCGCATGGATATGTTCGGCGGTGCTTACTACCCTTGGCAGACCCAAAATGGCGTACGGCGGATCGTCCGGGTGGATAACCATTTTTATATTATTGGCATCGGCAACCGGGATAACCTGCTGCAGGAAAAAGATCAGGTTTTGCCTCAGCCTTTCCGCATCAATGCCGTCATAGGCAGCAAGGGCTTCCCTGAATTTATCCAGCGTAAAGCTTTCTTCGCTACCGGGCAGGCCGGCTATTATATTACGCTGAAGTAGTTGCTTGTCATCGTCGCTCATACCATCAAAACGGGCTTTGGCACGGGCAAGTTCATCGGCGGTATATTCCTGTTCGGCCCCATCCCTTTTCAGCATAAATACATCGAAGGCAATAAAAGCGGCTTTTTCAAAGCGGAGGGCTTTTGAGCCATCTTCAACGGTAAAAGCCAGATCGGTACGGGTCCAGTCCAGCACGGGCATAAAGTTATAGGTAACGATATGGATCCCGCAAGCCGCCAAATTTTGCAGGCTTTGTTTATAGTTTTCGATGTATTGCAGGTAGTCGCCGGTTTGGGTTTTGATGGCTTCATGTACGGGTACGCTTTCAACTACGTCCCAAGTAAGCCCGGCAGCCTCAATGATCGCCTTGCGCTCGTTAATGGCCTCAATTGTCCATACCTGGCCGTTGGGTACCTGGTGCAGGGCGCTTACTACACCCGTACAACCCGCCTGCCTGATATCAGCTAAACTCACCGGATCATTAGGGCCATACCAACGCATGGTGTTGATCATGCTGAAGGCATTGCTTGTATTGGTATCACTCATTTTATATAGTAGTAGATTTAATATTCAAAACAGGGTGTTCAATTTTAGAAAGGTTGAACACTTCAAAAAAAACCAACATTGATAATCAAGCACTTAACTGTTCAAAGCATTACAACAAAATAACTAAAACGCTAATAATCAATAAAATAACATTTAACAACCTATTTCATTGAACACCTGATTTTTAAAAATTGAACACTGACACAGCCATGTCAGTAAACACACATCAAGCTGCAATTTATCACGCGCCAATAATCGTTATATTTTTTTAATCGATTAACAGTTAATTCAAATAATTTGAGTGCTGCCCGGGTTCTCAAGCAATATAGCATTCAATCATGTCATTATGAAGCGCTACCCTTATGGTCAGATAATAGACATTAGTGGTACTGAACTTACATAGTCGCGCTCTTGGCCGCGCGGGGCCAGATACTTTTGTCTTGACACAAAAGTATCCAAAAAGTCAAATCAGCAGATAGGCTTCATTTCGCACAAGGCCTTTGCCCTGCAAAGCGGTCAGAACCACGGGCTGCAATTATTTTGCCCCGCTACGCTCGCGCTTTCTCATTACTTCTGCAAAAACTTGCTATGCCCCTTCCTGCGCTCAAGGCCACCATTGTTCTGCCCGCTTTCACCCGAAGCTTACCTGCTGACGGAAAAGGGGATTTTTTCAACGGCCCATGTTGAGCCAGTCGAAGCATGGTGGGCAAGGCCTTTGCGCGCGGCCCTTCGACTGGCTCAGGGTGACAAGCCCCTCTCTTGGTTTACGCCCAATCAAAATCCACCACCGTACCGTTCAGCTTCCATTTAGCGGGTGTTATTGTTTCCATCCAGTCCAATGGCTGGCCCAGTGGCTGTACTTTGGCGGCTTGTGCGAAAGCTGTTTTAACTGCTCTCTTTTGCTCTTCGCCCATGGCTTCGGGCTGACCGGAGATGAACAGCGGTGCGCCGCTTTCGGCTAATAATTGCAGCCACTGCTTGTTCCTTTTCCATTCAATATCTTTAGTAAGACCTACGCAATCGCCATCTACTGCATAAAAGGCATTGTGCTGTGGCAGGCGGAAAGCGAGCGTGTTAACGCCCATTTTACGGGTACGCGCCCATTCATGACCACTGGTATCATCGCCGATACGGCAAAGTTCAAACACCCCGGCCGACAGGTGGCTCATCGTATTACAACCTATCACATAAATGCCATCACCCGCGGCTTCACGGATGGAGTGGTACAGGTGCAGGATGATCTCGGCGTTGGTTTTTGTCCTGTCGTTAAAATGCCAGCCCGGCGAAGTAAAGCTGTCCTTCATATCAAAACCCCAGCGACCTGCTATATCATAAGTGCTAAAATCATGCTTTACCATTTCGTATCCCCATTGCTTGTACACGTTAAAATTATGTTTAATGCGGGCTATATTTTCGGGGATGGTTGGATCGAGTACCGGATTTTTCGGATCATCCCTTCCGGGAATCTTCGGAGCCAGCAAGCTGGCCTTTTCATCATGCTTAGCACAAAGCGGACGCATCCACAAGCCGGGGCGCATACCCAATTTTTTGATCTCATCGCCCAGCGCATGCATATCCTTAAACTTATCGTTTGGCTTTGAAAAGTCATCATTCCAGCCACCATCACCGGGTAATAATGGCGAATAAGTGGCCCAACCGGCATCAATTACCGAAAATGGTTTGTTGCTATGATCGGTAACCAGTTCGGCCATCATCGCGGTGGTTTTTCTGATAAGTTCGGCCGAGTTGTTGCCATAGGCAAAATACCAGTCGTTAATACCATATACCGGTTGCTTTGGAATGCGCGGCTTTTCGCACATCATTTTACAAAAGCGATGGGTTGCGGCAAAAGTATCTTCTCCTGTTTTAGCATTGGTAGTTATAATATCGGCAGCATGCAGTTGCCTGTCGCCCAGCAGCACCCCCACACCACCCGAAGTTGTATCCAGGGTAAGTTCAATGCTGTCATTATTTACGCCCCACCAGCAAATACTATTAGCACCGGTTTTTACCCCGAAGCAAGCCGTTTGCTTATCATCATGAATAATTACATACCACGGATTTTTAATGCCGGCAACCATGGTTTTCCATTGCAGGTCGCCATAAGAACGTTCCCAATGATCGCCCAGGAACTTGGCTGATGCAGCAGTGTTGTGTTTCCACTTTAATCTTATCGCGTTTAATTCCTGTTTTGGTGATGAAACGGATATGCCAAGTGCATTACCATTAGTTTTCAAGCTTACGCTTATTTCTTTATGCGCGTAGTGAAATCCGTTTGACGCAGTAAGCTTAACCCAATCGGTACCGGATTGAGCCCAAATCTCATCAGGAGCGTTCATCATCGCGGCTCCGTTTGCAGCCGAATAAGTAAGCCTGCTAAAAAGCATTGCAGCACCGGTGGCTGCAGAAATTTTGATAAAATGCCGTCTTTGCATAGTAGATGTAATTGCAGTGATTATCTGTTAAGGTAACATTTAAATTGGTTTACAACGTTACTAAAAGGATTAAGCAAAAACTAATACAATCTTGGATTTTTATTGACATGACACAACCCTCTTCCCTGGCCGGCTTTTTCAACGGCGGCCGGAGGCCGCTTGATAGTTGCCACTCGGCTGGGGCCGAGTGGCGGCGGAGATATTGATTTTTTATGTCATTGCGAGCGCAGCGCGGCAATCTCGTAGCCAATGCTTGTCCGATGTGCATAGCTACGAGATTGCCACGTCGCCCCAAATGCTTTTGCCTGTGCCGTTCCTCGCAATGACATAACTTTTATTAGTATACAACCATCACATCAATATTTATAGCCCCGTCGCCTATGTTATCAAAAATAAATTACAAACTCCGTCTGCTGATCGGCAACGGTTTTCAACGAAAACTCAAAGCCGTGGTTCAGCATGATTTCGCGCACCAGGGTTAAGCCTATCCCCTGCCCGTCTTTTTTGGTACTGAAGAAGGGAGTAAACAGGTTGGCATTTTGTTCGGCTGTAATACCCTTGCCGGTATCAGTGATAACGAGCTTTTTTTCTTTGAGGTTGATGGTAAAGGTTACTGATCCCTGGTCATCAATAGCCTCAATGGCGTTTTTTACAATGTTGATGAATGCCTGCTCCAGTTGTTGTTCATCAGCCATAATATTAACCGGTTCTTCGGGTAAATGAAGGACTAACGCCACATTTTTTTCTTTGGCACGGATATTTATCAGCTTTACTACCGATGCTAAGAGCTTTTGCAATACTACAGGCTGTTTGTTGGCCGGCGGCAGTTTCACCAAATCGGCAAAATTGCGCATAAACAGGTTAAGGTTCTGGTTCCTGTCCATTGCAACCTGCAGGGCGTCTTTTATCGGGTCGAAATTGTGACTTTGCCAAAGCTGGTCGGTCTTCATAGCCGATTGCATGATGGAATTAACCGGGCCTATGGTATTGTTCACCTCATGTGCCATCATCCTGATCACTTTGCCATAAACTTTCTTTTCTGCTGCCAGGATCTCAGCGGTCAAATCCTCCAGCATAATAAAATGGCGCGAAAATCCCCGGTCGATAAAATGCGATTTTTGGAGTTTGAATGAGTTGATACCGTCCAGCTTAACTACCTCCGTTTCGCCCGATTTAAGAGCTTTGATATGTTCAAAAATCGGGTTGGTTAATTCACCAATCAATTCACCAACCACCGCTTTTTCATCAATACCCAAAACCTGCAAAGCTTTAGGGTTTATTTGCTGCACACGGTCATCAAAATCAAGGATGATGATACCTGTTGGCGAGGTATGGATCAGCTTTTCTAAAAAGAAATGCTGCTGCTCCTGTCGTGTCCGTTCGGTTCTTAGCTCGTCCATCATTTGGTTATAAACATCAATCAGCGCGTCAACCTCGTGCTTGCCGGTTGAAAGGAATTTCACATTAAAATCTTTATCTTTAATAGCCTCAACGCCCTGCATCAGCATTTTTAGTGGCTGAATGAGCTGCCGGTAAAGCTGCACGGCAATTACCGAAGAGATGATCACAACCACCTCCGATATGATAAAATAGATCTTGTTATCGTTGAAAATAAAATAAGTAAGCACCAGGGTTAGCAGGTGCAGGATCACTACGAATAAAATGTATTTAGTCCTCAGCTTCATCGTACGGGATCTGGTATTTCTCGAGCCGCCGGTACAGGGCGCTGCGCGTAAGCCCCAAAGCAGCGGCAGCCTTGCTTATCTTGTTTTTATGATGATCTAAAGCCCGTTTTATCATCTCTACCTCAACCTCTTCTAAAGTTAAAGTACCCACGCCCGGCAACTGGATGTTTCCTTTTTTAACAGGTGATAATTCCAGTTGCGACCGGAAGTCATCGATACTCAGTTCATCCCTGCGGCTCACCAAAATGGAGCGCTCCACCAGGTTTTTCAACTGCCGTATATTGCCCGGTAAAGGCAACTGCTGTAACCACTTCATAGCCGATGGTGCTACCGACAAATTGGGCCGGTTATAGATCTGCTTCAAGTTATTAATAAAAAAGCTAACCAACAATGGAATATCCTTCGGCCGTTCGCGCAGGGCCGGCAGGTAAACTGTAATGAGGTTGATCCGGTACAATAAATCCTCGCGAAAAGTACCCCGGGCCACCATCTCGTTAAGGTTTTTATTTGTGGCGCAAACAACACGGGTATCAACCGTTTTTGTACGGCTGCTGCCCAATACTTCATAGGTGCGGTCCTGCAATACGCGGAGCAGCTTTACCTGGCTGCCGGCATCCAGGTCGCCTATTTCATCTAAAAAAATGGTGCCTTTATTTGCCATTTCAAAGCGGCCTACCCTGTCAAACCGGGCATCGGTAAACGCTCCGCGGATATGGCCGAACATTTCGCTTTCAAACAACGATGTTGAGATGCCCCCAAGGTTTACTTTAATAAACGGCTTATTACGACGCAGGCTATTTTGGTGAATGGCCTCTGCTATCAGCTCTTTACCTGTGCCGCTTTCGCCCATGATCAGCACCGATGCATCGGTTGAGGCTACCCGGCCAATGGTTTCCAGGATATCGAGCATCCGGGGATCTTCGCCTACAATATTTTCAAAGTTGTAGGTTTTATCCAGTTGCTTACGGGTATGGTGCTCGGTCTTTTTATCCTGCAGATCGAGCAGGGTTTTAACTGATTGAATAAGGTACTCGTTATTCCACGGCTTATTGATGAAATCATTGGCGCCCAGTTTCATACCTTTAACTGCCAATTCAATGCTCCCCCAGCCGGTGATCAGGATCACGGGGATAGCGCTGTTAAAAGCTTTGATCTTTGCAAGCAGTTCCATTCCCTCCTGCCCTGATGTATCTATCGAAAAATTAAGATCTAAAATGACCAACTCAGGAGCCTTTTTCTTAATGATCTTAAGGGCTTCGGCAGGCTCATCGGTACCTGCAGCATCATACCCCTCGCTTTTTAGCAGCAGGATAAGCGAGGTGCGTACGGCAATATCATCATCAATAACCAATATCATAACAGGCGGTTAATATCGTAATTATTCTTCGTGTAAAGCAACAGCCGGGTAAATAGCCGCGGCCTGTTTGCCGGGGTAAAGCGAACAAATGAGCACCAGCAGGTAAACAAACAAAACAGATATTAATATCCCTTCGATATAAACAATTGCAGGCAAATCAAAAACGTTTAGCAATGGAAACTGGGCCGCGAAAAAGGTCCCGATAATAAGGGCCAGCGTTGCCAGGATCATAGATTCGGACACTAATTGGGCTGATACCGCGCCACCTGTAGCACCAATGGCCCGGCGTAAACCTATCTCTCCCCTGCGCTTATTAATATTATACCACAATACGCCAAACAGGCCCAGCGCCACGTTAATCACCAGGAATGTGCTCACGATAGCCAATATGATCATAGGCACCAAAGCAAAGTAGTTAGCATCGGTTCGTTTACTGGCAAGGTGTTCAATTTCGATATTGGCATTTTTCATATAGTTGGCCATTGTTTTGTACAGTTTACCTTCAAAGGCAGCATCGGCACCATGATCAACCTTTACCAGGATCTTATCGAGCCAGCGGAATGAGCCTGTATCCGTTCTGAAATACATACCCGGCCCTGGGTTTAAATAATCCCCGTTCTTTTTTATAGTTTGAATTACCCCGACTACCTTAAACTTGTTTTTATCATCATCGTTGCCTAAAAGTTTCCCAACAGCAGGTTCTTTACCAAACGTAGCTTCCTTTAAAGCAGCATCAATAATGATACTTTTGTTTTTGCCAACCACATCTTCCTTATCAAACCAGCGCCCTTCTAATAAAGTAACATTCATTACTTTTTGATAGTAATCTTCAACAGTAAAATTATTAAGATGTTGAACGTGCTTACCCCTGAAAGTCAACCCGCTTTCGTTTGTCCGTGATGAAAACGGAATATTGCCGCTAACAAAAGTGATTTCTTTTATATGGGGTAATGATTTTATTGTTTTGCGAAGCGTTTCGTAATAAAGATTAAGCGAATCCACATTTTTGGTTTGATATGAATTGTTATAATTAATAACCCATACATCCTGGTAATCAAAACCCATGGGCTTTTTGTAATTGTTATAGTAATACATCATAAGTGTAAATACCGCAAACAATACCAGGAAGGATACCAGCATCTCGGTAATGAGCAGAAAGTTCTGCTTCTTTTTATTCCAGATGAGTTTAAATAAATGCTTGAACATAATATTTTGATTTAAAAGTAAATGACCATTAAGCTTTTAATGCCGTAACCACATTTAGTTTTGACATGCGCCAGGCCGGATAAACGCCAGATAACAGGCCAAACACAAGGCAAACCAGCAAGCCAATAAATAAAACTGTAAAGTTGATACTTAACTCAAGATTGGCTATGAGGTTGGCGTTATTGATGGCAGAAAGCACAATCAGCGATAGAACAATCCCAATTAAACCGCCCAATAAAGTAAGTATCAGGTTTTCGACAATAAACTGGTAAACCAATGTTTTTGACGAGGCACCAAAAGCCTTCCGTACACCAATTTCTGACGAACGTTCCATAATACGAGTGATATTAATGTTGACAAGGTTAAGCGTTGGCAGCAGGGTAAAAATAAATACAAATATGCTTATGGCCGTAACTACTATGAATACGCCAGAATGTTCTTCGTTTCCGGTATCAACATAACTCCTGAAAAAAGTGTTGGCATGGCTGTAAAGGTGTTTAAATTCCTTTCGTTCAACAGGCACCCGTTTTATAATATTCTCATATTCGGCCTTCATTTTGGGGACATCCCCTGGCGAGTTGGCAAGCAGAATGCCCAGATAACCGCCCAGATAACCTTTGCTTTTATAATCTTCTTTTGATACGGTATAAGGCAGGTAGATATCGCTGTAAAGCATGTAATTAGTTACCGGTACGTTCTTAACAACACCAATTACCCTGTAATTCACGTTATCTGCCTCAATGTACTTACCTACCACCTGTGTTACATCGCCAAAGTATTGCCGTTTCATATCTTCTGATATGATAGCTACACGATCTGCATTGCTTACCTGCTGCTTATTAAACGGTTTCCCTTCTGTAAAATCGTAATCCAGCACATCCCAGTAATCGGCATTGGTGTATTTGAAGTTTACAGCTATCTTTTTGTTGTTGACATAGGTATTGGTTCCCTTAAACATAGATGATATGGCAACCTTTACAGGGGTTTTCATCATACCCGTATAATGGCTTAAAAAATAATAAGATAAGGTACTCGACATCATATTGTTATCCCCCGACTCCTGGATCCGGGTAATATACAATGACCTGTCACGCTTTTTATCCGGGTAGTTATCGCCAATTACCTTATCAATAAAAGCTGTTAAAACTATCAGGATGGTCAGCGTAAAACTAATCCCGAACAAGCTGATGAATGTAAAAAACTTGCGGCGCTTAAGTACCGCGATGGCTATTTTAAAATAATTTTTAAGCATAACATTAGTTTTAAAACCGGTTAATTATTGAACCTGGGCGCCATCAAACAGGCGTACCAAACGGTGGGTTTTATGGGCCATATTTTCATCGTGGGTTACCATTACTATCGTAGTGCCGTCGTTACGGTTAAGGTTAAGGAGGATCTCCATAATTTCATTGCCCATGGCGCTATCCAGGTTGCCGGTAGGCTCGTCGGCTAAAATAATTTCGGGCTTGCCTACAATGGCCCTTGCAATAGCTACACGCTGCCGCTGACCGCCAGACAGTTGTGTAGGAAAATGTTTTAAACGGTTAGCAAGCCCTACCTTTTCCAGTGCTTCGGCAGCCAGCTCACGGCGTTGTTTGGCGGTGGTATCCCGGTAAAGCAACGGCAGCTCTACATTGTCAAGCACCTGCAGGTCGTTAATAAGATGATAGCTTTGAAAAATAAAACCCAGCTTTTTATTGCGGAACCGGGCCAATTGCTTATCATTCATACCTTCTGTTTTTTGATCGTCAATCCTGATCTGTCCTTTTGAGGGTGCGTCGAGCAGGCCCATGATGTTAAGCAGAGTGCTTTTGCCGCAACCCGAGGGGCCCATGATGGATAAAAATTCGCCTTTGGCAATGTCAAGGCTTACGCTGTTCAGGGCCAGGGTTTCTACGGTATCAGTACGGTATACCTTTTCAATGTTTTGTAAACGTATCATGAGTAATTAATTATTGATTTAATGAATTAGTGATTTAGTGATTTTTATCGTTTATGTGTTTAGATTTTTTTTAAATAAATTATTGATTTAGTTATAGGTGATTTTTTTGTTTGTTTCAAAGTCGTAGAGCGAAAGGTAACGCAACTGGTAGTAAGCACCCCAAAAATCACGGAGGGCAGCTACATAATCACGCTGGGCCTGGTCATTTTCGCGGAAGGCTATGCCAAGGTCGGTAATGCTTAGGTCGCCTAAAACGTAGCGTTCACGTGCTATCTGGTATTTCTCGGCGGCTATGCTATCGGCCTGCGCGGTATAAACCAGTTGCTCTTTCATTACATTAAAAAGCGATACCTGGGTTACTATCTGCTGTTTAAAAGTTTGTTTATCCTGCTCAACAGCATACTCGGTAAACTGCTGGTTTGCTAAAGCCGTTTTAGCTCGGGATTTGGACCTGCCCCAATCCAGTATCGGTATAGAAAGCTGTACCTGCAGCAATTGCTGGTTTTGAGGGTTCTTGTATACATCAGGAATATTGGTAGCTGTATTTGAAAAGCCCAGGCTGGCGGTAAGTGTGGCGGTTAAACCATTTTGCCCTTTGGCTTTAGCCACATCACGTTTTGCTTCTGCAATACGGCGTGAAAAAGCAATGGCATCCGAGCGGTTGGCATAAGCTTCGGCCAGCACTTTATCTGATGATACGGTCATCTGGCTAATATTTTTCGGTACTACCAGTACTATCCGCTCACTACCTTCCTGCCCCGTAAAACTGCGCAGGTTCAGTGTTGCAATCTCCATATCGCGCCTGGCTGTGCCAACGGCTTTCTGTGCGTTGATCTTTTCCAGCTGTAGTTGCAGGATCTCGTTTTTTGATACCTTCCCTAACTCATACTTGAGGTTGGCTATCTTTAAGATCCCCTGGGTATTAGTTAAGTTGGTTTCGGCAATCTTGAGGTTTACCTGGGCCAGCAGCAGGTCGAAAAAGTACCCTTCCACGTCAACCGCTATCTTTTCCTGGGCTTCAATGTAAACCTGCTTGCTTTCGTTAAACTTTAAAGGTTCAATTTTTTTATCCCATTTAAGGCTGTTGAACTGAAACAGCGGCTGTGAATAATTTATACCGTAAGGGATACCGTTATACAATACATTATGCCTGTCAAAATCATCAAACCGCTGTAATTGTGTGGTGCCATAAATAGTACCGCCGGTAGCAGTAATACTTTGGCTAAAGTTAAGTTGTAACGACGAGTTATCATTATGAATAGGCTGGAAAAGTATAGTGCCATCGGGCTGCTGCACCTGCGAAAATGTTTTGGTATAGCCCGGTAAAGTACCGCTTAAGGCCAGCTGCGGCTGGTAGTTTGATTTGTAGGTGCGGTATTCCCAGTACTTGGTTTCGCGTACGGTAGCAGCCTGCTTGGCGGCTATTGAATTGGCTTTGGCCATGTCAACCACCTGCTGCAGCGTTAGCCGCAGAGTATCGGTGCCATTGTGAGCCAGCGCTCCTGTGGTTATGGTTAATAATAATATGGTGTATAGAAATTTCATGATGCCCCCTCTAAATCTCCCCCTAAAGGGTGAGACTTTTGTTTTAATTTTTTCATTTATTCCCGCCGTTGTTGGTGTTGTCGCCTTTCGTGTTCGGAAGATTTTTTTATTCCCTCCCTTGGGAGGGGTGTGATGGAAATGTGTAGTGGCAGGGAGGGGTTTATCCGCTATTTCAAACAAATAGGTACCTCGATGAAACCCCTCCCTACACCCTCCCAGGGGAAGGAATCGCACAATCCCCAATTTTTTTTTCTTCCCAGCATCTGTCGGTGACAACACCAACCGTATCATAAGCTCCTGTTTCTAATTTTTTACCGTCACTTCCATCGAGTTTTTATATTCGCTCATATCCGATGTGATCACCACATCACCGGGTTTTACGCCGTCCCGGATCTCTACATAGTCAAAATTGGTGAGACCAATGTGTACCGTGCGGCGTTCAGCTTTACCATTGTTCAGTACAAAAATGTCCTGAACAGAAGGGCCTTTAAATGCCGGGCCGTTAGCCACGCGCATAATTTTATTATGTGTAGCCGTCACCAAAAAAACGTCGACTTTCATGTTGGGCCGGAGCAATTTGCTGGCCCGGTCATCCAGCTGCACATCAAACGAAATGATGCTGTTTTGTACCGATGGGGATACGTTGCTTACATGTCCCCTTAACTGATCATCATTGATCCGTACAATAACCGGCAAGCCGCTATGCAGCTGATCGGCAGAGTTATCAGAAATACTGCCCTGGATCCTGAAACTGCCCAGGTCGGCGATACGGGCCAGGGTTTCACCTTCGTGGATATTGGCGCCAATATTTTTGTTTACATAGGTGATCACCCCTGCCCGTGTTGCCACCACGTTGGCCAGGTCAAGCTTACGTTGTAATTCTTTCAAATCATTCTGCTGGATATCTGCAGCTATTTCGGCTTCTTTAATCTCCAGCTGCATGGTTTGCTGCTTGCTTTTGATCTCGTTTTCCAGTTGCTTTTTTTCAAGCTGTGAAACTTTGAGGTTAAGCTCGGCCTGTTCAATATTTTCGCGGGTGCCGCCACCTGCTTTATACAGGCGTTTGGCATTTTCAACGGCATCGGCAAGGTTGCTGATGTGAAGCTGTTTAATATCATTGTTTGATTGGATGTCGTAGAAGCTTTTGTTCAGATCAAGCTTGAGTTTGCTGATCTCGGTGCGTTTAGTTTCGAGCTGGAACTTTTGTTTTTCGTAATCGGTTTGGGTAGCCGATTTATCCAGCGTTAATATCGATTGGCCGGCTTTAACCTTATTACCTGCATCCATCAGCGCACTTTTGATGGATGCATTTATTGGGCTTGTGATGATCTCTTCAAATTCCGGCAAAACTTCGCCGGTGGCATTGATGGTGTTTTCGATATTGCCGATTTCAACTTTGGCGGTTGTAATTTCGGCCCTGGCAATGGTTGATTTAATATATCCGCGCAAAAGCATTACGGCAAGCACCAAAACAGCTATGCTGATAATGATGACGACCGCGCTTTTTTTGCGTTTGGCAGCTGTAACTTCAAGTGTAATTTCCTTATCCATTGTGATAAATTTGGATAAGGTTTTGCAAGAGCTATACCAATATTAAAACATTAACTAACAATAAGTTACATGTTTTTAATTTAAAAAAAGTGATCGATATCGGACAAAATAGCTGTTATCGACCGTTGATTCTTTTTTGATCGCGTTGATTTCGCTGATTAATTTTTATATCGTTGAGTTGTTCCTGGCGGAGATGTTGTGTCCCCTCAGGGTCCTCTGCGAGAGACCCTGAGGGGACGAAAAATTCACCTGTAGATCAAGCTCGTTAGCAAGAAGTTCGCTTAAAAATCTGAGTAATCTGCCGGGCGCAGAAAGATAATATCAGCATGGGAAACGTTATGCTGATACTCAGCTTTAGCCGAAAGCGTTTTCCAGTAAGCATCTTTACCAAAAGTGTCCCAATGCTTGTCCCGGTCTTCTTTACTGTTAAAAGTGGTCATGTACATTAAATTAGGCATATGGCTGCCCGCAATAACCTCCGAATAAAAAACGGCATTAAAACCAAGCCGTTTAAACAGGCCTATTTCATCGCCCACATTAAACATGGTTACCTTATTGACATTGTATTTCTCGGTAGGACTTTCATAGCTGCGCAATTCATAAACCCTATCGGCTTTTTTAGCGGTCAAATTAGGCACCGCTGTTGAAGGCATGCCCGGAAAAGCCTGCAGTATAATAGTTTCCAAACGGGTATAAGGCTGCTCATTATAAGCGGCGTCAATGTAATCCTTTCCATCGGCAAGATACGCCGCATCGGCCTGTAACTTTTGATCGATACCCATCAACTTATCCCATGATTGAAAGGGTGTAAATACATATAACAGCTTCGCGGTATCTACCTGGCTTACAGGCTTAAACACACCCACATTCTTAATACCGGCCCGGTGCAGCGCAGGTATATAGGCCTGTTGTAAATACTTTTCAATGGTATTTTCCTGTGCCTGGGTTTTGTAATGGTATATTTTAAGTTGATAATAATTACGTGCCGGTGCATTTGCCAATGCCACTGCAGCGATAAATAAACAGGTAAAAAAAGCGATAGATGATTTAACAAAAGGGTTCATAACTGCGTTATATTTTCGAAGTAAATATAACGTCAATTCATTAAACCTTTATTATGTCCGTTTATATATTTACCCCATTTTTCAAGCATCTCCATTAAGTCGGAAAGTTTCATGGGCTTGCTCAGGTAATCATTCATGCCGGCGTCAATACATGCCTGCTTATCTTCGGGCATGGCGTTAGCGGTCATGGCAATAATTACCGGCTGGTCCTGCATATTACTGCGGATAAAGCGCGTTGCTTCCAAACCATCCATATCGGGCATTTGTACATCCATCAAAATCAGGCTGTAATGTTTTGTTACCATAGCATTTAACGCAACATGCCCATTTTCCGCAATATCGGCGCTATAGCCCATTTTACTTAACATATGCATAGCAAGTTTCTGATTTATTAAATTATCCTCGGCTATCAAAATGCTCATGGGGTAATTTTTAGCAAAATCTTTAGAAAACGCTGTTTGTACCTGCTGGTACTCAGTTTTAATACCGCTGCCGGCTTTTAACTGCTCAACTATATGCTTATGTAACAGATTATGCTTTGTAGGCTTAGTCAATACCGCATTAAATATGTTGTCTTCCCGTTTACTTTGTTCACTGCCTATCGAGCTTAATAATACAATGGGCATTTCAGGAAATTTCCGTTTTACTTCTTTAGCCAGCTGCAGGCCATCCATTTCGGGCATGCTCATATCTGTTATCAGCAGGTCAACATGCCCATCCTGATCGTTAAGCACTTTCAATGCCTCAGTTGCCGATGCCACAACTACAGGCTCATATTTCCACTGCCTCAGTTGCGTGTCAATTATATCGCGATTGGTGGCATTGTCATCAACAAATAAAATCCGCTTGTTTTCCAATTCGGCAAGGTTAAGGTAAACGTAATTTCGTTTTACCTTTTGTCCCACTTTTGATTTTATGGTGAACGAGAAAGTAGTCCCTCTGCCTATCTCACTTTGTACGCTGATTTCGCCGCCCATCAGCTTAACCAGTTTTTCGCTTATAGCCAAACCTAAACCGGTTCCCCCATACTTACGTGTGGTACTTGAATCAACCTGCGAAAACGGCTTAAACAAGCGCTCCAGTTTATCCTCGGCAATGCCGATGCCTGTATCCCTTATTTTAAAGATCAATTCAAGGTCGTCATCTTTTTGCTCTTTTACCCCTACCAGTATAAAAACTTCGCCCTGGGTTGTGAATTTCACCGCATTGCCTACCAAGTTAATCAGGATCTGTCGAAGACGTATTGAATCGGAAATAATTTGTACCGGCACATTATGTTCAACCTGGTAAACCAGGTCAAGATTTAACCGCGAAGCTTTCTCAGCAAAAACATCCAAAACGCCTTCTATACAATCGCGCAGGTCAAAATCCTCTTCGTCAAGCTCCATATTGCCCGATTCAATTTTAGAAAAATCGAGGATATCATTAATAACCGTTAATAGGGCATCGCCGCAATTTTTTATGGTTTCGGTATACTCCTCCTGCTCGCTGGTAAGCCGGGTACTGGCCAGTAATGTTGCCATACCAATAACCCCGTTCATAGGTGTCCGGATTTCGTGGCTCATGGTAGCCAAGAAAATACTCTTGGCTTTATTGGCGCTTTCGGCTTCCTCACGGGCTTCTTCTGCAGCCTTGCGGGCAACGCGTTCATTTGCTGTCATCTTTACCAGGCTTTCGGTACGTTCTTTAACCTGCCGTTCCAATACAATTTTCTGTGCCCTTAAAAACTTAACCCGGTATGCATAAATAAAGTATATCAAACCAATTATAGCTGCCGCTGCTATCAATTTAAACCACCAGGTTAGCCAAAACGGAGGCACAATAGTAATTTTCAAGCCAGTGGTAGGCGGCGACCATAAGCCCGACGTATTCTGATATTTTAGCTTAAAGGTATATTCGCCCGGCGGCAAATTAGTGTAGGAGGCCGTGTTGCGGCTACCAACGTTATTCCAGTCCGTATCAAAATTTTCGAGGATATAGCTGTAGTTCTTTTTATCGGATGAAGAATAATCAAGCGCCGCATACTGCAATGTTATTACCGATTGTTTGTATGATAATTTGATTTCCTTAGTGTCACTGATATCCTGTTTTAAGGGTGACGGATCATCTTTATCGCGGGCAATTTTCACTGTTTTATTGAACAATTGAAAATTGGTGATAACCAGGGGCATAAAGGCGGATGGTTTTAAGATCTGTGCGGGTGTAAAGGAATTGAAACCATTAATCCCCCCAAAAAAGATCCTGCCATCCTTAGTTTGCAGGGCCGAATGTGATTTAAATTCTTCATCCTGTAAACCATCTTCAATAGTATAGTTTTTAAAGGTATTCTTAACCGGATCATAGTTGGATAAGCCATTATTGGTGCTAACCCATATGGCGCCCAACTTATCTTCGCGCACAGCATAAATAACATCGCTTGGTAAGCCATTTTTGGTTGTAAACGCCGTAAAATGTTTGGTAACCGGGTTAAATAGATTAAGCCCCGAAAGTGTACTAATCCAGATGCGGCCTTTACTATCCTCAAACAAATCGGGGACGCTGTTATTGCTGATGCTGTTACGCTTCTCGTCGTGCTGAAACCGGGTAAAGGTACCTGTTTTCCTATCCATCAAATTGAGGCCGGCATCAAAAGTGCCAACCCAAAAATTGCCGTTATGATCCTCAAGCAGGGAATAGATCCTATCGCTGCTGATACTTTTAGGATCATTAGGATCATAATTAAAAGCCGAAAATGTGCCCGATTTTTCGTCGTACAGGTCGAGGCCGCCGTTATAGGTGCCTACCCAAATGCGGTTATCGCGGGTTTGGGTAAGGGCATAAACATTGTTATTACTTAAGCTGCCGGGTTTTGCCAGATCATGTTTAAAGCTGGTAAACTTGCCGGTGCGGGGATTAAACCGGCACAAACCATCAGCCCAGGTACCTATCCAAAAGTCACCCTTAAAATCCTGGATGATGTTCAATACATAATTTCCTGCCAGACTATTGGCATTAGCCGGATCATTCACATAGTGTTTAACAGTACCATCCTTGTTAAACACATTAACGCCGCCCCCGTCGGTACCTACCCAAATATTACTATCCTCATCTTCATGCAGACAAAGTACAAAATTATTGGCCAGGCTGTTTGGCGATGAGCTATGCCTGAAATGCGAAAAGCTTTCGGTACTGCGCTTATACAGGTTAATGCCGCCGCTAAATGCCCCAAGCCACATATTACCCATCCTGTCCCGGCAAATACTGTAAATGGAATTACCATTCATACTGCCCCTGTCAATATCATCATGCTTATAGCCTGTTATTTTTCCGGTAACCGGGTTCAGGATATTAACGCCATTATTTTCGGTACCTACCCACAAATTACCGTTCAGGTCCATGCTTAATGCCAAAACAGTATAGCCCGAGATGGTGCCCGAATCTTTTTTATTCTGGAGGTAATGTTTAAATGTGCCTTTTCCCGGGTCAAATAAATTAAGCCCGCCATCTTCGGTTCCTACCCATAACCTGCCCGCAATATCTTCATAAATAGTACTTACATACCCTCCTGAAATGCTGGCATTTACCCCCGGCTGACTTTGATATCGTGTAAAAGTTTCCTTCTTTCTGTCAAACAGGTTAAGGCCGTGGCTCAGGGTACCAACCCATAAACGGTGCTTGGAGTCTTCCTTTAACGCTGTTACATCATCGTCACTTAATGACGACAGGTCGGCCTCGTTGTGTTTGTAATGGGTAAATTTATTTTGGTAGATATCAAACCTGTCGAGCCCGCCTTTTTGGCTCCCTATCCATAAAATACCATCATGATCAAATATCAGCCTGTTTACAAAATTGCTTGAGATGCTGTTTGAATTGGCGCTGTCATGAAAATAATGTATAAACTTACCTGTTTTGCGGTCGAGCTTATTTAAGCCAAAAAGCGTGGCCAGCCATATGTTGCCCTCTTTATCTTCGGCAATGTCTGATATCAGGTTACTGCTTAATGAATTATCATCCTGGATACTGTGCTTATATATCACAAAGCTATACCCGTCATACCGGTTAAGGCCGTCGCGGGTACCTATCCACATAAAACCCCGGCTATCCTGAATTATGGTACTTACATTAATTTGTGATAAGCCCTCCCGGGTGCCAATATGCTCAAACTTAAGGTTCCTATCCTGCGAAAACCCATTTCGGGCAATCAATAAGGCAACCACAACAAATAAATATTTATAGATATTCAAAATAACAGGCGGTGTTGAGTTTTAATTTTCGTGAAAATCCGTTCCTTAAAAAGAGAAACAAAATGGTTTATAGTTAACTTATACGGCTATAATATTTATAAGTTTAATGTAGACAAAAAAAAGCAATGATATAAAAACGGAAAGCGAAATACACAAAGACCAAAGCTAACAGACTGATTAGTAAATACACTATGTAAATAGCGACAGCGCTTAGCAACCGTAGATTTCGCCTTTAAATATCATAAAAAAAGCCTCCCGGCATTACCGGGAGGCTCATCATATTTTCAAAAATAGCAGCGTTGTTTACAGCTCTCTTACCCAAATATTGCGGAAGCTAAGCGGCTCGCTCTTATCGCCATGGGCCTGTAACTTAATTGGCGACGGGCCATGTTTTTTACCTTCATAAGATGGTTTGCCGATGTATTGAGTAGGACCAAGCAGCTCAAAGTTGTTTTCAACCAACACGCCATTGAAAAATACGGTAGCTCTTGCTGCCGATTTCAATGAACCGTCTTCGTTAAATACAGGGGCGGTCCAAATTACATCATAAACATTCCACTCACCGGGTTTGCGACCAGGGTTTGCCAGTGGGATCACTTGCTTATACAAGCTGCCTGCCATACCGTTAACATAGGTCTTGTTATTATACGAATCTAAAACCTGCAGCTCATAGCCTGCGTCACCTTTACCTATTGAGGCCAGGAATACACCGCTGTTACCGCGGGCCTGCCCGCTGCCTGTAATGTTAGCAGGCACTTTCCATTCAATATGCAATTGGTAATTGCTGAAAGTTCTTTTGGTTTCAATATTACCTGTAGCTTTATTTACGGTAAGTACATCACCTTTAACCAGCCATTTAGCCGGAGTTTTATCTTCAACAGAAACCCATTCGTCAAGGCCTTTACCGTTAAACAAAATAATTGCGTCTGAAGGGGCATCGCCTAAATTTTTGCCCGGTGTAACTACCTTAGGTACCGGTTCCCAAATCTCGGTGTCTTCAGGTTTGGCATTTTGCGCGTTTGCCATGAAGCAGCTGCCTGCTAAAAGGGCGGTTAGTATTAATGGATATTTCATCTCTCTAAAATAATTGGTTTAAACGTGAAGCGTATTTTTTAGGTATGAGGCGCTTTTTGCAATGCTCACATACGGGTCGATATTGGTATAGTTTTCCTGCTCAACAATAAAGTGCTTAATGCCTGCAAGCTTAGCTTTACCCAATATGGTTTTAAAGTCGATATCACCGTTACCTATTTCAGTATTCAGTTCGGCATTGGTTTTATCCCTGTCTTTAACATGCACAAAAGCGAAACGGCCGGGGTGTTTTTCAAAAATCTCAACCGGGTTTTTACCGGCACGCACTACCCAGTAAATATCCATTTCCATGGCTACCAGTTTAGGATCGGTATTGGCAAGCACTACATCGTAAAAAGTAGTGTCACCAACCGGTGCCCACTCAAAGTTGTGGTTATGGTAACCTAATTTTAAGCCCGATGCTTTCAGTATCCCGGCAATCTTGTTCATTTTTTCGGCCACGCCTTTACAATCATCAACAGTTTTAATAAAGTTGTGGTTTAAAGAAGGGATAATAATGTGCGACTGGCCAATGGTATTGGCAACCTCAATGTATGCGTTCAGGTCGTCAGTTTTACCAGAGCCAAAGTATTCGTCCAGTCCATAATGACCGCTTGGAGTTGTTAAGCCATTATCCTTTAATAGCTGACTAAATTCTTTACCTTTTAATCCCCAATATCCTGTTTCTTTGTTAAAGCCAAAGGTTTCAACCTCGTTATAACCGGCTTTTGCCACTTGTGCAATAACACCTTTTACATCTTTGGGTAATTGATCGCGCAGGCTATACAATTGCAGGCCCACTTTATTTGAAGCTTTCGCCGATACCAATTTCGGCGCAAGCATTGCGCCTGCTGCCATTAATCCGGCTTGTGCTAAAAATGTTCTTCTGGTTGTCATGTATTTGTTTTATTAGTTTAGCTTTTTAGAGTGATAAGGTGATGTAAGGTTTAAACATCACAAATATGCACCGCCTTTTTAAGCGAAGCTATTTTGTCTTTCTGTTTTGGGATGAACTCCTGGGCTACGAAGCCTTTATGCCCTACCTCAACAATAGCACGCATAATGGCCGGGTAGTAAAGTTCCTGTGTTTCATCAATCTCGTTACGGCCGGGAACACCGCCGGTATGGTAATGAGCGATGTATTGATGGTTAGCACGGATGTTACGGATCACATCGCCCTCATCAATTTGCATGTGATAAATATCATACAGCAATTTAAAGTGTTCTGAACCGAGCCTGCGGCAAAGTTCTGCTCCCCACTCTACCCTGTCGCACTGGTAATCTTTATGGTCAATTTTGCTGTTCAGCAATTCCATTACCAGTATGATATTGTGTTTTTCGGCAAGGGCTACCATAGGTTTAAGGCCTTCAACGCAGTTATTCCAGCCTTCCTCGTCGGTTTTACCGCGACGGCTGCCGCTAAAGCAGATCAGGTTCTTATAACCTGCCTCTGCAACCAGCGGGATCATTTTGGTATAATTTTCGTGCAGTTTGGCATGAAACTGTTTATCGCCAAAACCGTCGGTAAGGTTGATCTCGGCACCATTGCACATAGATGAGAACAGACCGTATTTTTTAAGTGTAGGCCAGTCTGAAGGGCCAACCAGGTCGATCCCTTTTATGCCGATATCCTTAGCGGCGGCACAAAGTTGATCTACCGTAAAATCGCCGTAACACCAGCGGCATACAGCATGGTTAATATTGCCTTTGAGCTTATCATCAGCCTGCATATGTTTTTCAGTTTCGGTGGTAAATGAGGATAATACGCCCGACGCGCCAATTGCCGCCGTGCCCGCGATCATGCTTTTGATAGCCGACCGCCTGTTTTGATTTGATGCCATAATTATATTTCGGTTTGTGCTGATGGTTCCTGAATATCCAAACCTGGTTTTGTGGCCATGCTTGTTTTATCTTTAAATAAAGCGAGGAATAATATCAATACCACAGCGGCAATACCTGCAGGTATAAGCCAAATGGTTTGCCAGTTATGTGATGTATCTGATACTTTCCAATGATCAACAATAGGGCCTGAAATGTACGAACCTATAAGCATACCTACGCCATAAGTAGCTAAGGTAATAAAGCCCTGGGCCGCGCTTTTAAAACGCTCGCCCGCTAAATTATCGGTATAGATCTGCCCGGTTACAAAGAAGAAATCGTAACAGATACCATGCATTATTATACCCGCAATAAGCATCCAGTAGCTTGAACCTGCGTCGCCGTAGGCAAAGAATATATACCGCAGTACCCAGGCCAGCATACCGATAGCCAGCATTTTTTTTACACCGAACCGCACAAAAAACAAAGGCATCGCTGCCATGAACGCCAGCTCGGATACCTGCCCCATGGCCTGTACACCGGCAGCGGCTTTAACGCCCACTTCATTTAAAAAAGGGTTGGTAAAGTTGTAGTAAAACGCCAATGGTACACATATAGCTACCGACGCCAAAAAGAAAATTAAATACGACCTGTTTTTTAACAAGCCGATTGAATCTAAGCCAATGATATCGCCAAATGTGGTCTTCTGCCCTCTTTTTACCGGAGGGGTATCAGGCAATGTAAAGCTCAATAAACCCAATATGAGGGATGCTATTGATGCCATTTTGAAGGTGAGCACAAGCGTTCCGCTTTTCTCCCATCCTAATAAGCCGATAACTATCCCTGCAATGATCCACCCGGCTGTGCCGAACACCCTGATCAAAGGGAATTCCTTACTGGGGTTTTGCATCTGCTTAAATGAAACCGAATTTACCAGTGCCAGTGTTGGCATGTAAATGATCATGTAAAACAGGATATTAGGGTAAAACTTATCAAAATCAGCTATGGTAGTTGCATAATAAAGTGAAGCCGCGCCCAACAGGTGCAGTACACCCAGGATCCTTTGTGCCGAAAAGTATTTATCAGCAATAAGTCCGATCACAAAAGGAGCGATAATGGCACCTAATGATTGCGTTGCGTAAGCACCGGCATTTTGCGTTCCGGTAGCTTTTAACGTAACCGTTAAATAAGTGCCCATTGTTACAAACCACGCGCCCCAGATAAAGAACTCCAGGAACATCATTGTTGAAAGTTTTACCCTAATTCCGATAGTCATAATTATACTTTAAGGTCGGATTTAATTACCCTTATTATTTTTTTAATGATAAAATGTACTGTACAATTTCTTTGGCATCACTTTCAGGTAATGAAGGGTGCGGGGTCATGGCGATGTTGCCCCAGTTACCGCTGCCGCCACTGATGATTTTTTTGGCAAGCATATCGATATTAGCCTGTGAAGCATCATATTTTTTAGCGATATCCTGGAATGCAGGGCCTATAACCTTGGTGTCAACTTTATGACAGGTGCTGCAATCTAACGTTGCAATTAATTTTTCGCCGGCTGATGAACCTGCAGAACCGCCTGCCGGTTCGGTACCGGTTTTTGCTACTACAGTATCGGCGTCAGAATTGGCAGCCTTGGCTGTTTGATTTGCACCGTTAGTGCTATCACTACCGCCGGTGTTTTTTGATGAATTTCCGCCACAGGCAGTAACCACTGCGCTGATACAAAGAATAAAGAATACTTTTTTCATAAAAGTTTAATTGTGGTTTTCGATGATAACCTAACAGAAAATCTGTTCCTTAACAAAGTCCCCGCTGTTTTTCATCATGTAATTTTAATTGGGTTGGTTAATGAGGCGAAAATTACAATTTTTTATCATAAATAAAGCCTCATTAAACCGATATAGCGCCTAATGAAGCGGTTTTTTTACGTGAGCGCATATAAATTACCAATCCTATAAATGCAACGATTAATGCAATCGGGATAATCAGGGTGGTATTTAATACTTCAGGACCCGCAGCCGACCGTGCAGCATCAAACGCTTTAGCCATATCCGAGCCCGCCGGCGCCGAACGGTAAGCGTCCAAACTGGCACCCGCCGGTAATTTCGAAGCCATGATTTTATCGTAAAAACCGCCCATGAACATCATATAAATAGATACCCCGAACATACCGGCACCGCCCATCAGGTTTAAACCTACGGCACCTGTACGCGGCAGGTTTTCGGCCACAAAGCCTATCATACATGGCCAGAAGAAAGCTACCCCCAAACCAAAAACTACTGCTGCAAAATAGATAGCATCACCATGCAGGTGTACCATCAAATAAATGCCCAAAGCTGATAATATGGCCGAGATCAGCAGCACTCCCTGAGGCGCCAAACGATGAACTATAGGGCTTGCAAACGCGCGGCCCAATACCTGTACCGAGGCAACAAAAGTTAAAATAAGAATGGCGTTGTCCGTAACTGTTTTGAATAAAACGTCAGTCCATTGGTTGGTGAATAATTCGGTAATAGCTGTTCCGAACATACAAATGATCATGAACAGGAACAAGGGGTTGATCAATGCCTTATACATATCCTCGGTACTTACACCGGCAGATACACGCTCGGTAACCGGGAAATCCAATTTCGAGAACAGGTACCCATAAGCAATGGTAGGGATCAGCATCAAAGCAATTTCAACCTGCGAAATCCAGTATGGTTTGGGCGATACGCCATGGGCCAAAGTGGTATCCAGTCCGAACACAATGAGCGTACCGATCACGATGCCCGCCGGGAACCAGAGGTGAAAGTGATTAAGCTTTGTAGTTTTATTATCTGTATATAACGAAGCTACAAGCGGGTTACATGAAGCCTCAACCGTACCATTAGCAATACCAATCATTAAGGTAGAAAGGAACAGCGTCCAGTAGCCATTGGCAAAAATGGTAAGCAGGATCCCCACCAGGTGAAATACGAAGGCTGACACCAGCAGCTTTTTCATACCAATGATATCGACAATAAAGCCGCCTACAATGATAGCCAGCGGAAAGCCCCAGAAAGCAGTTGCTGCAATGGTGCCCAGTTGCGAAGCGTTCAAATGAAATCTTACGCCCTGGTCATTCAAAATCCCGGCACGGATACCGAATGATAATGAGGTTACCAGCAACGACAGGCAGCTTGCCCTGAATAGCTGTGTACGGTTAATAGTTTGCATTTTAAATTATTTAAGGTTATTTGATAATTGGTTAATTGGCTGTATCAAAATGCTATTACTGAATTGTTTCAGCTGTATTCGCCGGTTGGTAAACCCCATCTTTACAGGCCGAATCATTAATTACACCAGGGCGCAGGCCTGTCATCCTGAGCTTGTCGAAGGGTCGTGCGCAGAGGCCTAACCCACTATGCTTCGACAGGCTCAGCATGACACCCGTTTTTGATCTGGCATTTGTAGATCCAGACTTACGAAGTTTTAAAAACTTCGTAAGTCTTAAATCATGTCGTAATGCTGAACTTGCTTCAGCACCCCACTTGCCAGGCAGCCATGCTAAGCGCTCGCATAGCTATCTTGTGGGGTGCCGAAACAAGTTCGGCATGACGTTTTTTTTTGATAAATCCGAAATCGAAAATCCGAATTCCGAAATCAAAAAATTATATCCCTAACGTTTTCCTGTTGAAAGCGTCATCAGAACCTGATGCGGCGAAATCATCAAAAGCACGTTCGGTAACACGGATAATATGATCTTTAATGAATGGAGCGCCTTCTCTTGCACCATCTTCCGGATGTTTAAGCGCGCATTCCCATTCAAGCACGGCCCATCCCTTATAATCATATTGTGTTAATTTACTAAATATCGATTTAAAATCTACCTGACCATCACCCAATGAGCGGAAACGGCCTGCGCGGTTAACCCAGTTCTGGTAACCACCGTAAACACCCTGGCGACCTGTTGGGTTAAACTCGGCATCTTTAACATGGAACATTTTTATGCGCTCATGGTACAGATCGATATATTCCAGGTAATCCAGGCACTGCAATACAAAATGCGATGGATCATACAGTAAGTTGGCGCGTTTGTGGCCTTTTACATGATCAAGGAACATTTCGTAAGTGATACCATCATGCAGGTCTTCGCCCGGATGAATCTCGTAGCAAAGGTCGATACCGTTTTCTTCGTAAACATCCAGTATCGGTGTCCAGCGTTTAGCCAGTTCACCAAAGGCGGTTTCAACAATCCCGGCAGGGCGTTGCGGCCATGGGTATACCATAGGCCAAAGCAGGGCACCGCTAAAGGTAACCGAAGCATTTAAACCTAAATTTTTCGAAGCCTGCGCTGCATATTTCAACTGCTGCACAGCCCATTTTTGCCTTTCGGCCGGGTTACCACGTAAATGCTCGGGTGCAAAACCGTCGAACAGATCGTCATAAACCGGGTTTACCGCTACCAGCTGGCCTTGAAGGTGGGTTGATAGCTCAGTTATTTCCAACCCTGCGGCATTAACAATACCTTTAATTTCATCAGCATAAGTTTTGCTTTCGGCTGCCTTTTGCAGGTCGATAAAACGGGTATCATTTGTTGGCAATTGCACACCTTTGTAGCCTAAACCTGCTGCCCACTGGCAAATAGATTCAAGGCTGTTAAATGGTGCCGCGTCTCCTATAAACTGTGCTATAAATATGGCAGGTCCTTTTATAGTAGTCATGTTTTTTGTTTTAAATAGATGGTAAATTAAATAGTGAAATCAGTCCATTTGGCATCCGATTTACCTGATGCTATCACATTTTCGATAAAGGCCATTCCCCGAACGCCTTCTTCGATACCCGGAAAATCAAGTTCTTCGGGAGTGGCCTGCTTACCTTCTAAACCGGCTTTAACAGTCAAAGCAAAATTACGGTACAGGTTGGCGAATGCCTCCAAATAACCTTCGGGGTGACCGGCAGGCGTACGTGTATTATGCTGCGCGAATGAGCTGGTATAACCACCACCGGTGCGCCAGGTTTCGGCAGGTTTATCAGTATACATCACCGTAAGCGAGTTAGCATCGCTCTGGTGCCATTCCAAACCGCCTTTTTCACCATAAACCCTGATCTTCACATTATTTTCTTCGCCGGCTGCAATTTGGGTAGCCGTGAGCACGCCGCTTGCACCGTTGTTAAATTTTAACAACGCCGCGCCGTCATCATCAAGCTTGCGGCCTTCAACTACGATGTTAATATCCGCACAAATTTTAGTAACCTGTAAGCCGGTAACATACTCGGCCAGGTTAAAGGCGTGTGTACCGATATCGCCCATGGCACCGGCAATCCCGCTTTTACCCGGATCGGTACGCCATGAGGCTTGCTTGTTATCTTCTCCTTCTAAAAAGCTGCTCAACCATCCCTGCGGATATTCAACATAAACTTTTCTAACGGTTCCTATCTTACCGGCTTTGATCAGTTGCTTAGCTTCCTTAACCATGGGGTAACCGGTGTAAGTATGCGTAAGGCAAAAAAGTTTACCCGATGCACTAACTACTTTTTCCAGTTCCTTAGCTTCCTCAAGCGAAAAGGTCATGGGTTTATCAAGCACCACGTGAAAACCATTCTCCAGCGCCATTTTGGTTGGGGCAAAATGCACATGATTAGGCGTTACAATGCTGATTACCTGCACACGTTCATCCTCGGGCAGTTGCTTTTCTTTTTCGATAAGTTCCTGGTATGAGCTATATGAGCGGCTTGCCGGTAAGCCAAGCAAAAGGCCGCTGGCCTGTGATTTTTCGGCATTACTGCTAAAAGCGCCGCAAACCAGTTCATATTCGCCATCAATACGGGCAGCTATGCGGTGTACGGCACCAATAAAGGCACCTTGTCCGCCGCCTATCATTCCTAATCTTAATTTCATTTGTTTTTGTTGGGGTTGATGTTTTTGATGATTAAACGCTTCTCAATCGATTGTATACATCAAAAACAGCATTATGTAATAATGCTGTTTTTGATAGCAATTCAAATTTTATAAAAATCAAAGGTATAATCAATTGATATTGCAATTTTTTAGGTTGCCCAGGCTTTATCACCTTTTTTGTATGGCAGGTTACCGTCATATTTACCAGGAACGGCTATATAACGTAAGGCCTGTGTGGCACCCGGTTTTGAAGTGAAGAAACCCAGCAGGGTTAATTCCTTCAGCATCCTGAAGTAATGGTTAGGATCTTCCGGTTTTTTTGTTTTGGTATAGGCTTTTTGCTCTTTGTCAAGCTCGGTTAACAGTTCGGTACGTTGCTCAGGTGTAGCCTCTAAAAACTTTTTGCCAAATTTTTTGTCGCTCGCATCATTCAGGTCTTTAAGGCCTTTGGTGAAAATTTTCTGATCATCGGCAGTATAGCAATCCTGTACCATTACGGTCATAAATTTGCCAATTTCGGCAGCTTTAGCACCCGGGGTTGAAGTTGCAGGTAAAATAGTTTCGCCAATTTCATCCATCAGGGCCACATCATCCTGTGTAAAAAGGTCGTTTACTTTCGGCGAAGATGGTTTACATCCGGAGATGAAGAACTCGGCGCCGATGATGGTACCGCCAAGGATCAAACCTACCCTGCCTATCGCTTCTCTTCTATTCATGTTTAATTATTGATTTACTGAATTAGTTGGGTTAGTGAATTAGTGTTTACCAGACTTACGAAGTTTTAAAAACTTCGTAAGTCTTTCCCCAACTAATCACGTATCCTAAATTACGCTTTTAACACGAAACCTTCGCGGTAATCGCGTTTTATATATTGGTTAACAGCATCAAAGTTGGTAACTTTCATAGCCTGGTTATC
The DNA here is from genome assembly GCF_059491465.1 of Mucilaginibacter sp. Mucisp73. Taxonomy (NCBI): domain Bacteria; kingdom Pseudomonadati; phylum Bacteroidota; class Sphingobacteriia; order Sphingobacteriales; family Sphingobacteriaceae; genus Mucilaginibacter; species Mucilaginibacter sp. Mucisp73. The sequence continues at coordinate 3,622,323 of NZ_CP168507.1, forward strand.
CCAAACCAATTTTACCCTGCCGCCATTCAGCTCATGACCGCGAACCGCAAGGTTAGCCATCAATAAAGCCTCAGTAAGCGGACCAGCCTTATCAAACGATGAGCTTAGCTCTGTTTTACCGTAACCGGCAATACAGCCTTCAACCCACTGTGCATAGTGGCCGTTAGCGCCGCCCGGTACACGTGCCCATTTCTGCGGAGCTTTCGCATCTTTGGTAAGCGATTTTGGTAACAACGTTGGCGCATCAGAATAAGTACTTGCGTACATTTTTCCTTTTGTGCCGATGAACAAAGTACCGTTACCTTCTTCACCGCCAAAGTTTTCACTTGCCAGCAATTCGATAGGCCTTTCTGGTTGGATACCACCATCCATCCAGTGCAATGTAACATCACCTTTGGTTTTATCGGTTTTAGGGAATGTTAAAGTGATGTGGCTTGATGGAGGGCAGCTTTCAGGGAAATGGCCTTCTTTAAACTCATCTACGTAAACACTGCCAACGCTGGCCTGTACATCTTTTGCATATTGGATACCCAACACGCGGAAAGGAGCTTCAACCAGGTGACAGCCCATATCGCCAAGGGCGCCGGTACCGTAATCCCACCAGCCGCGCCAGTTAAACGGAACCAGTTTATCAACGTAATCTTTTTTAGGTGCTGTACCTAACCACAGGTCCCAATCCAACTCTTTAGGAATGTTTGGCTGTGGTGGCGGCCATGCAATACCTTGAGGCCAAACAGGGCGGTTTGTCCAGCAGTAAACAGTGTGCACATCACCAATCAAGTCGGCATCATACCACTCTGAAAGTAAACGTGTACCATCGTTTGATGAACCCTGGTTACCCATTTGTGTAACTACCTTATATTTTTTGGCTGCCTCGGTTAACAGGCGGGCTTCCCAGATGTCATGCGTTAGCGGCTTTTGAACATAAACGTGCTTGTTCAGCTGCATAGCATTGTAGGTAATAATAGCGTGGTTGTGATCGGGTGTTGAAACCGATACAGCGTCAAAATGCTTGTGTTCTTTGTCAAACATTTCGCGCCAGTCTTTATAATACTTTGCCTTAGGAAAATCGCTGCGTGATCTTGCTGCTCTGCGGTCGTCAACATCGCACAGGAAGGCGATCTCGGCTTTGCCGCTTTTGTAAAAATTAGCTATATCGCTTTGCCCTTTACCACCGGCACCTACGCCGGCAATCAATAACTTGTCGCTTGGAGCTATAAAACCTTTACCGCCCAAAACATGGCGCGGAACTATCATAAAACCAGCGGCCGCTATGGCGCTGCTTTTAATAAATTGCCGTCTCGACGGGTTTGGGGTTTTGTCCTTTTCTTCAGTCATAGGTGTTTTTATTAGGTTGTTTTTATGTGATGTTGGTTAAATTTCGCCTTTTTTTAGGATCTCAACAGCATGGTTAGCAGCACGTGCAGTTAAGGCCATATAAGTTAACGATGGGTTTTGGCAAGCTGCCGAAGTCATACATGAGCCATCGGTAACAAATACGTTCTTAGCATCCCAAACCTGGTTCCACTCGTTCAATACTGAAGTTTTTGGATCACGGCCCATACGTGCGGTACCCATTTCGTGAATACCACGGCCAAGGAACGGATTAGTGCTTGAAGTTTGTACATCTTTAGCGCCAATAGCTTCCAGCATTTCTTTGCCGTCTTTTTCCATATCGATACGCATTTTCAGCTCATTCGCTTTCAATTCGGCATCAATGGCAACAACAGGCAAGCCCCATTTATCTTTTTTGGTTTTGTCGATGGTAACCTTGTTTTCGTGATAAGGCAATGTTTCGCCAAAAGCGCCCATACCTATATGCCATGAACCTGGCTCGGTCAATGCATCCTTAAACGCACCGCCAATGTTCAGTTCGGCAATGTCACGGCTCCAGCCTTCGCGGCTTGCCGAACCCTGGTAACCGAAACCACGGATGTAATCACGCTTTTCGCCGTTAAGGTTACGGTAGCGAGGGATATAGAAACCATTTGCACGGCGACCGAAATAATATTTATCCTCATAACCTTCAATCCGGCCATAAGCGCTAACATTAAGGTGGTGGTCCATCAGATTATGGCCAAGCTCGCCGCTGCTGCTGCCTAAGCCACCTTCCCAAACGTCGGTTGCCGAGTTCATCAGGATCCAGGCCGAGTTAATGGTTGATGCGTTTACGAAAACGATCTTTGCGAAGTACTCATAAGTTTTATTGGTTTCAGCATCCAATACCTCAACGCCTTTGGCTTTTTTGGTATCCTTATCGTACAATATTTTGGTAACGATAGACCATGGGCGAACGGTTAAATTACCGGTAGCCATAGCCGCAGGCAATGTAGCCGATTGTGTGCTGAAATAAGCACCGAACGGACAACCTAACCAGCATTTGTTACGGTACTGGCAGTTGGTACGGTTGTTATGCGGTACAGTGATATTAGCCGTACGACCGATGATCATGTGACGCGCTTCTTTATAAAATTCTTTCAAGCGTTTTGAAACGTCTTTTTCAACCACGTTCATTTCCATAGGCGGCATAAAATCGCCATCAGGAAGGATAGGTAAACCATCTTTATTACCGGAGATCCCGGCAAATTGCTCGGCGTAGCTATACCACGGAGCGATGTCTTTGTAGCGGATAGGCCAGTCGACAGCGATGCCATCTTTTAAGTTGGCTTCAAAATCAACATCAGCCCAGCGGTACGATTGGCGTCCCCACATCAGTGAGCGGCCACCTACATGGTAACCACGGAACCAGTCAAAACGTTTAATCTCTGTATAAGGACTATCTTTATCACTTGCCCAATAGTCAAGGTTGGTTTCATTTAACGGATAGTCGCGTTTAAGAACCGGGTAATCATCAATCATTTTCTGGGTACGGCCGCCTCTGTGCGGAAATTCCCATGGATCTTTGGTTGCGTTTACGTAATCTTTAATGTGCTCAATATTACGGCCACGCTCAAGCATGATGGTTTTCAAACCCTTTTGTGTTAGTTCCTTGGCAGCCCACCCGCCTGAAATTCCTGAGCCAATGACTATTGCGTCATAAGTGTTTGCAGACATACGAATAATATGATTAGTTAAATTTGTTTAGTACTTGGTTGTGTCGTTAAATGTATGAATAAAATTCATTTTCCAAATATTACATTGTGTTTTTTTTACACGAAGGACCTCACCCCGGCCCTCTCCTTTGGAGAGGGTCCCCCCCCTTACGCCGCCCTTTTTAAGTCCTCTCCTTTGGAGAGGATTTAGGAGAGGTTCCCCTTCTTCATCTCGCTCATGGCATAATCGGCCGCCCTTGCCGTAAAGGCCATATAAGTTAGTGACGGATTTTGGCACGAGGTTGACGTCATGCTGGCGCCGTCGGTAACAAATACGTTTTTAACGCTATGCACCTGATTCCATTTGTTTAATATCGATGTTTTAGGATCATTCCCCATACGGGCACCGCCCATTTCATGAATATCAAGCCCCGGTGCTCGTTTATCGGTACTGGCTTTAATGTTGGTAAAACCCGCGCTGGTGAACATCTCGGTTAACTGCTCCACATAATCCTTCTTCATCTTCTCATCGTTATCGTCGTAATCAATGTTCATCTTTAATAATGGTACGCCCCAGGCATCTTTTTGCTTGTCATCAAGACTTACAAAATTGCTTTCCTTCGGGATGGTTTCGCCCATCATGTGCGAGCCTACACGCCACGGGCCAAGCTCTTTGTTAGCCAGGTTATCTTTCAGACTGCTACCTACGCCGTCCCAGCTGCGCTGCGGGGATCTGTAAGCGCCAAAGCCTGAAGCATAACCGCGTAAAAAATCAGTTTCCTGTTTGTACACATTTCTGAACCTTGGCATATAACCACCACCTGCAGGGTTCCGGCCATCTGTAGTCCATTCCTTTGCACCGTCATACTCGGCACCAATATGGGCCGAATAATTATGGAAAGCTACATATTTACCCAGCACACCGCTATCATTACCCAGCCCATTAGGGAAGCGGTGCGATTTGGAATTAAGCAATATCAGGTTGGTATTTAACGCCGCTGCATTGACAAATATTACTTTGGCGTAGTAGTCGATAGCTTCTTTGGTATTGGTATCAATAACCCGCACACCCGTAGCTTTACCCAGCTTATCATCATATATAATAGATTCCACTACCGAAAATGGCCTTAAGGTGGCGTGGCCAGATTTTAAAGCCCAGGGGATAGTGGTAGCGTTAGCGCTGAAATAGCCGCCAAAGGGGCAGCCACGCTCACAGATCGTTCTCCTTTGGCATTGTACCCTGCCCTGATCCAGATGGATTTGATTAGGGGTTGACAGGTGGGCGCAACGAGCGCTGATCACATGTCGGTTTTTATACTTACTTTTTACGTGATCTCTGAAATATTCTTCAACAGTATTTAACGGGAATGCGGGTAGGAACTCACCATCCGGCAATTCGGCAATGCCATCACGGTTACCCGAAATGCCGGCGAATTTCTCTACATAACTATACCATGGTGCAATATCTTTGTAACGGATAGGCCAGTCTACCGCGAAACCATCGCGGGCAGGGCCTTCAAAATCAAAATCGCTCCAGCGCTGGGTTTGACGTGCCCAAAGCAGGGATTTGCCGCCAACCTGGTATCCACGGATCCAGTCGAAGGGTTTATCCTGAATATATGGGTGCTCGGCGTCTTTAACAAAAAAATGCGCGGCGCTTTCTCCAAAAGCATAACAGCGGTTTATAATAGGATTGGCTTCCTGTACAGCCATCGGCAATTCGCCCCGGTGTTCAAACTCCCAGGGGTACATATTGGTAGTTGGGTAGTCCTTAATATGCTTCACATCGCGGCCACGCTCCAATATCAATGTTTTGAGTCCTTTGTCCGCAAACTCTTTAGCAGCCCATCCTCCGCTCATTCCCGAGCCAATTACTATCGCGTCGAAAGTGCGTTCTTTAACGCTGTCGATATTTAAATTAGCCATTACTTATACTGCTTGCTTTTGTTTGTAAGGGAAATGCGCATTGTACCTGCCCGGCACAAGCTCATATACCACCTCTTTAGTCATGAAATATTTTGAATTGGTATAACCGTTGATGGTTTGCCTTTTTACTATGCTGTAAAACTTCTTAAGCTCGGGCGAATATTTGCCGGCAGGAGGCGTGGCAGGTGCAGCGTCTTTTTTATCAGCGTTTTTCCTGGCTGCCTCTTCTTCTGCCTTTCCCTCTTTTTCTATATCCAGCAAAAATGCTTCACGGGTTTTAGTATCCAGTTGGTCAAACGTTTTACTATATAATTTCTGGGATTGGTCTGCAAAGTGTCCCATACCGGTTACAAACGCCTGCTGATCGTCCTTTTTATAGCAGTCATCCACCATTTTCAATACAAATAAATGAAGCAACAGGTCTTTCGCACCCGGCGTTGTTGTTTTAGGTATAATAGTTTCTGCTACATCGCCTATCAACTGTTCCTGATCGGCAGTGATATCGATATTTTTGAGTGCAACCTTCGACTTTGCTTTATCCTGCGAACAGGCCGGGAGCAATGCAGCCCCTCCTATTATCAAAGCCAGATTTTTAATGACGGTACGCCGGTCCATTGTTTAAACTAAATTGTTTTAGCGAAGCCCATTTATCTGTCACAAAACTTTTAGCTTACTGAACAGGTAACGAGAAAGGCTTAATATGATTTATAATATGCTCCCAAACTTAATAATTACAATTCAAAATCAAAGGCTGTAAAAATTAAATCTTCACGGGTGTAAGTTAGTCTTATACTATTAATAGCCCCATTTTTTCATGATTTGTAAATCAATTTTTACACAATCGATTGGGTCTTTGCCCTGGTATGCTTCCTGCTCAATAATGAACAAAGAGGTGCCTCCTTTTTTTGCCCCGGCCTTTACAATATCCCTAACTGGCAGGATCCCCGCGCCTAAAACGGTACTTTCAGTATCGTCGCCTCCGTGGGGCGGTACTTTAATCTCGTCCTTTACGTGCATGGACTGGAAACGGCCGGGATATTTATTGATAAACTCCAACGCTCTGCCACCGGTAGTGTACATGTTACCGATATCTATTTGCTGGGCCACCAAAGCCGGATCAGTATTTTGGATGATATAATCATAAAGGGTAATATCGCCTACTTTAGTACTGATCTCAAAGTTATGGTTGTGGTAGCCAAACATCATTGACGATTGTTTGCAAAGCTCACCGCATTTGTTAAACTGTTCCATTGTACGTTTCAGGGCATCAGTATCTGTACGTACCTTTTCATCCAGCCATGGGCTTATCACAAACTTTTGCCCCATGGTGGCCGCGTCTTCAACGGTATATTTCCACGCATCGGTAAAATCATTTTTGGTTGCATCCCAGTGCTGAGGCGTCATTACAGTATGGCCGCTTGGCATTTTCAGGTCAAGGTCGGCCAGGATCTTTTTAAATTCTTTGGCAGTATAGCCGTAAAATTTCCTGTCGATGTAATTAGCATGTTCCACATGTGCGTAACCTGCATCAGCTATCTTTTTAAGCGTTCCCTGCGGATCGGCCTTCATGGCATCGCGTACGCTGTAAAGCTGCACCCCTACCCGTTTAAGCTTACTATCCGTAGCGGCAAATAAACTATCAGGAAGTAGTGCCGCCCCGGCTACTGCCATTGCGCCGGTTTTTAAAAATGATCTGCGTGATGTATACATGGTTATATGTTTAAGGTTATTTTGCTATTGGAAATACAGGAAACAATAAATCAGAGTTGCTTACAAAGGCCAGGTGCTTACTATCCGGCGCCCATGACGGGGTATTGATAGTACCCTGACCGCCGTATAAATAAGCTACCACTTTTGAGGGGCCTCCGCCTACCGGCATCAGCCTTAAATATACATGCTTATAAAAAGGATGGTCGCCGGGGGATACTTCGCTTTTAAGGAAGGTGATATAGACAATCCATTTACCATCCGGCGAAATATGCGGGAACCAATTGTTATAATCATCATTAGTAAGCTGGGTTTGTTCACTGCCATCTGCTTTCATGCGCCAAACCTGCATCAGGCCGCTGCGCACCGAATTAAAGTAGATGTATTTTCCATCGGGCGAATATTCAGGGCCGTCATCAAGTCCGGGTGTGTTGGTAAGCCGTTCTTCAGGTCCGCCGCCGGCCGGAATGCGGTACACATCAAATTCCTTATTGCGCTCACCACAAAAAACGATGTACTTTTTATCGGGCGACCAGCCATGCATATAACTTGCGCCGTGCCCGGTTTGGGTTACCCGTGTAGCCTCGCCACCGGCCGACGAAACTGTGTATCCTATTGATGGGCCACCATCGCCGCTGCTGATAGCCAGCATTTTGCCATCGAAGGAAAGCACGTGGTCGTTATTATTATTTTTAGCGATGCCGGTATTGAGTACCGTTGGTATATGCGATTTAAGATCGAATTTAAAAAGTGAACCTTCGCTGTTATAAATGAGTGATTTGCCATCAAGCGTCCAGTTTGGGGCCTGGAGTGATTTTGGCGACTGATAAACCACTGTCGCGTTCTGATTTTCGAGGTCAAGTAACTCAATGGCGCTGCCTAAGTATTGTTTATAAGGTATCAATGTGGCCGGAGCGGGTGTGACGATACGTGTATTGTTGAATACCGCTTTCTCCGTAACATCCGCATTGTGCGAACAGATGAAAATGCCCACATAAACATCATCACCCAGGTCAAGACCGGTTACCTCCTCGCTCACAAACAAATCACCTTTGCGGGCAACGGACATGGTATAGGTATTACCTTTGCGTTCCAGCTGGATCACATCGGCCGCGGTAATGGATGCCTTCTTTTCTTCGGTAATGCCGCTTACTGTTTTACGGTATTGCAACGAGGTAAGACCATCACCATGAACAACAGCATTGATATGTTTTGAATTTGAATCAAGCGTGGTGCGAACCATTAGTCCAACCTTGCGATGCGCTTCAACACCTTTGCCTATAAATGCAGCGTTGGTGCGAAGAATGAAATCGCCTTTCATTTTCTTCCACACAAAGTGAAAATCATCATGCGTAGCCCAGATATTCTGGCCCGAACCGGTAAGCGTATATTGCTGTAATTTAGCGTCATATACACCGCTGCCCTGATGCTTGACCGTACCAACATCGGTTTGGCCTTCAAATATTCCTACGTCCTGAGCACTAACCCGGGCAGAAAACAAGGCAATGCAAGCTATGCATAACACAACATTTAATATTTTACAGCGCATTGGTTTGGTGTTTAGTGTACACTATAATCGGTTCACTAAGGTATATAATCAATTCGCTATTAAGATAGTACTATTTTAACAATTCTCCACATTTTTGATATATAGCCAGATTTTTACAAAGTGTAATTTTAACACGGAGAGGAGATTAAAACAGGACGCTGTTGTTATTGGTATTGTCACATTGCCGTTGTTGGTGTTGTCACCAACAACCACCAGATAGGTTAACGCATCGGATGACATAGAGCGGAGATCACCAGTTGAATTGCACAGCGCATAGTTGTTGGTGACAACACCAACAACGGCAAAAGTTTTTCAATTCCCTCCCCTGGGAGGGGTGTGATGGAAATGTGTAATGGCAGGGAGGGGTTCATCTGCTATTTCCGGTATAGGCACGTCGACGAAACCCCTCCCTACACCCTCCCAGGGGAGGGAATCGCGCAATCCCACGCCTTTTCTTCTTTCCACAAGATGACGATGACAATACTAACAGCAGCCAAAGTGGCGGCAAACCAAACAAAAAGGCCATAGCAATCACCTCGCTCTGGCCTTTTAATGTATTTAATAACAGCTTACTCCGCAGCTACTAATATTTCGGTAACCTGTACAGCTGCAGGTACTGCTACCGGAACAGGTGTACAATATTCCTTCAAAAAATCAGCTTTTGAATCGCGGTATGAGCTTACAGCTCCCAGCATACTCATCATTTTAATATAACACCAGGCCAAATCAAACTGATATGGTTTAAAGCCAGAGCGGGCGCTTTTAGGATATAAATGGTGGTTGTTATGCCACTCACCTGCTACATAACCCGGCCACAACTGATTGATTGACATATCCTCGCGGTTATGGTCGATACCTTCACGGCGCATATCTTTTCCTTTTCCATGACCTTCGTAGTTAAATGTACGTACACCAACTGCCCAAATGCCGGCAGAGCCAAATACAGCATAGGCTAATGCCGGTCCGCCTAAAAGGTAGAAAGCTGTAAACCAAAAGCCCCAGTTCAGTATAATACCAATTATAGTTCGGGTTGGATTAGCCAAGGTACCCCATTTTTGATACTGCTTGTAAGTATTTGTATTTACCCCGGTGTGTTTCATCAGGTTAACACATTTTTTGTAAGTGGCCTCGTCCATGTTTCGTGCTATGGGCTGGTGGTTAACATCAGCTAAAAAGCAATACATAAAACCACCTTGTGCATTGTATGGATCGCCCGGCTGATCAGATAATGCGTGGTGCACATGGTGCGATACTGCGTAGATTTCTTCAGGGATGATCTTCAATGTAAGGTTTTGAGTAAAAAAACGCCAGAAATTATTTTTAAAACTATAAGCTCCGTGGGTGCAATACCTGTGGTGCCAGATGGTGCCATGGGTACCCATAATGATCATTCCATACACAAAGGCAACAATGAGACCTGTGATACTGAAATATTTAAAGATGAACAGCCCCAGGAACGGCACTAAAGCCAGCACCAGCGACCAGCTTAAAAACGAAAGCCAGTTTTTTTTATCCCTGAATACATTTAGCCGTTTAAAAAATTCTTTTACAATTTGTGTGTTAGTAGGTTTTGAGAGGTTGCCAAGTCCATCTGTCCAACCATATGCAGGTGGTTCGAGCACAGTGTTTAAAAATGCCATTAAGTGTGTGGGAGATTAGTTTAAAATTGTCGGAGAATTGTTATAAATTGTCACAATATAGTAAAAAGTACCAACTGCTTATACGTAACAACGGGATAAATAGATTTAAATTACCCAACAAATGATTAAAACTTTTTCAAAATAATTAAATTTCTTTATAAGAAATTATAAAAGTTAATATCAGCTATATATTACTTAATAAGCATTAATCGTATAGCAGACCATTAATTTAAAATAGGAATAATTTTTGAGGAGAGTTTAATCTGTTACTAAAGGAAGACTAAAACTGAAGGTGCTGCCCCTGTTTACTTCTGAATTTACCCAAAGCCTGCCGCCGTTAAACTCAATAAGCTCCTTGCATAAAAACAAACCAATGCCGGTGCCTTTCTCGCCGGAAGTACCTGTTGCTGTATATTTCGTATTAAGGCTAAATAACTTGCCAAGTTTTTCTGCAGGAATACCGTTGCCGGTATCGTTAACACTGATCACCACCATGCCTTCATCAACGGTGCTTAGTAAACTAATAATACCGTAATTGCCCGTAAACTTAATAGCATTGCTAACCAGGTTACTTAAAACTACTTTTACATGCCTTTCATCGGCCTGTACACACATCCCGGGTAGAGCCATGTTTTCAAACCTGATGTTTTTTTGCTGAAAAAGGTAACTAAAAATCCTCCCGATTTCATTGCCAATTAAATAAATATCGACTGCCGATGCTTCAAGATTAACGCCTTTGATTTGGCTGCCCGCCCATTCAAGCAGGTTTGAAAGGGTTAATTCGGCACCCTGTACTACCGGCTCTATTTCCTTCATCAGGTCCTGAACTTCATCATCGCTTAAAACACGGGTGTTGTATAAACGTAATATAGAATTCAGATTAGCAAGCGGTGTACGCAGGTCATGCCCTATTACAGCCAGTAACTTATCTTTAAGATTATTAATATTTGCCAGGTTTGCCGATTGGTCTTCTATCAGTTCTTTTTGAATTAATAAGGCTTTATGCTGCTTGCGCATCCGGTTATTTAAAACCCGCTTTTGTTTATAAAGGTAATAGGTAACCGACAAAGCCAATATTACAACCAGCAATGAAATGAGCAGTGTAATGATTATAACCTTTTGCAAATGAATTTTTTCGCGGTATTGCCCTGCCTTTTCCTCAACCGCGGCAATAGCATTAAGACGGCTGTTGAGCTCAAAATAACTCTGGATGAGCTCGGTACTTTTACGCTTATTGGCAGCGCTAACGCTATCGAGCGCCTGGGTGTACTTTTTCTGATAGGCTAACGACTGCACCATATCGTGCTTTTGCTCAAAGCTATAGGCCATGGTTTTATAAGCCGACGAAATGCCATCCATAACACCGATGCTATCGGATAAAGCCGCGCCTTTTTTTGCAAGGTCAACGGCTTTGTCAAACTGGTTTAACGAATTGTAAATAACAGCACGTTCAATAAATGAGATAGCCCTTAAACGCCTGTTATTAACAATATAACTCATTTGCAGGGCAGTGTCTGAATAAGCGACCGCCTGTTGATATTGCCCTTTTAACCGATAAGCATTAGCCAGCCGGCTATATAATATACATATCGCGGGCTGATCATTTACCGTACGGCTAAGCTGCATGGCAAGTTTGGCAAGAGCAATGCCTTTATCATATTGTTTAAGCCTGGCGTAAACAAATGAACGTTCGTTATAAACTTCGGCAAGCATTTTAGGATCATGACCGGCAAACCGGGCCGCGATGTCTAAATTTTTTATAGCCTTGCTATAGTTTTGCAAATCTGTATAAGCCCTGCCGATAGAACTATAACAGTGGGCCAGTAACAACGGCTTGTTTTTGGGCAGATAATTTAAAGCCGAATTAAAATAAAACAAACTGATAGGATAGTATGACTGCGACCAGTACACATGCCCTAAATTTAAAAAAGCGGCGCCCGTACCTTCATTATATTTTATTTTTTCCGAAAGCAGCAAGGCATGTTCAGCTCTTACCCTCGCCTCGTAGGGGGCACTAACATAGGTTTCCTCAACAAGTTTGTTAAGGCTGTCGATGGTTTTGATTAGTGACGGCGATTTTTCCGGCTCAATTCCGCTTGTTTTTTGCGCATAAACAGTACTATGCATCAATAACAGCAATAATAAACCAAGGGGCCTTGTCATTCGCTAACAGTTTCAGACCGCAATCTAATAATAAACTTAATATAGGCAATAGCTATCCGGCAACAATGCACCGCTCGCCCTGCAACAGTTCAATACAATTCTCGTAGTTATCGGGCATTTGAATTTGTTCAACCTCTTTCATATAACTCTGCTTAATCTCTTTACGGCGGCGGGCTTCAATAAAACGCCTTACCTGCTCCCGGTTTTCCAAAACCAGGCCAGGCACTTTGGCCGGCTTGTTAAAATCATCTTTAGCTACCATAGTAAAATAGCTGGTGTTAGTATGTTTTACCGAATGGTTTTTGATATTTTCAGATATCACCCGGATCCCTACCACCAGCGAGGTATTGCCTACATAGTTTACCGATGCCATAAGCGATACCAGCTCCCCTACTTCCACGGGCTGCAAAAAATCCACAGTGTCGATAGAGGCTGTTACGCAATAATTACCGGCGTGTTTGGCGGCACATACATAGGCTACTTTGTCCATGAGCGAAAGCAAGATCCCTCCATGGATCTTTCCGCCAAAATTGGAATACGAAGGGATCATCAGTTCGGTAATGGTGGCCTGCGAAAATGCCACGCTTTTGTAGCCGTCTATATCGGGTAAGGGGTTCATAATATATGGTAATATAGTATAAGGTTAAGCACTAAAATACAATATATGCAACATTAGTATTACATAGGGTTAAATAGTTAAACCTTCGTTAAACTTTAATGGTCAATAACCTAAATTGACCCTAAACTATGAAAAAACACTTACTGCTCGCGTTTATCGGTATTCTTTTTTTATCAACTGCCTATGCCCAGCAAGCCCGCGAAGTGCGTGGTACGGTAGTTGACAGCGTGGGCGCCGTACCGGGAATTACGGTAAAACTGATCTCCGATAAAGACAGCGCAGTAGTAGCAACCAGCACTTCCGGGGCATTTTATTTCCCCGCCGTTGCGTCCAAAAACTTTAAACTCACCATCAGCGGTATCGGTTACCAGCCCTTTACCCGCCGTTACGTAATGGACAATGATACCAAACCCATTAACCTCGACCCCATCAAAGTAAAGGTGCAAACCAATATGCTGAACACGGTAGTAGTTTCGGCAGTGATCCCTATCACGATTAAGGAGGATACTGTAGAGTATAAGGCCAGCGCCTATAAAGTGCGGGAAGGATCGCCGGTAGAAGACCTGCTTAAAAAACTGCCGGGCGTAAGCGTTGATAAAGATGGCAATGTAACCGCGCATGGCAAACAGGTTACCAAGGTGCGGGTAAACGGTAAGGATTATTTTACCGGCGATGTGCAAACCGCCACCCAGAACCTGCCTGCCGATATTGTGGAAAACATACAGGTGATTGACGATTACGGCGACCAGGCCAACCTTACCGGCATCAAAACCGGCGACCCGGACAAGATCCTGAACATCACCATACAAAAGGGAAAAAGTAAAGGTAATTTTGGCCAGGGCAGCGTTGGCGTTGGTAATGACGACCGGTACCAGGCCCGTCTTTCGGCCAATTCATTTTATGATGCAAGGCAGTTGGCGGTTATTGGCACCTGGAATAACAATAATACCAATAGCTTCAACCTTGGCAGCAGCGGTGGAGGCGGAGGCCGGGCAGGGCGTGGGGGTGGCGGCAGCAGCGCAAGCGGGGTGAGTACGGCCAACGGTATTACTACCAACCGCTCCATAGGCACCAATTACCGCGATGACTGGGGCAAAAAGGTTACGGTATATGGCAGCTATAGTTTTGCCGATAAAGACAGGGATATTAACAGCACAACCTTGCAGCAAAACCTTTATCAATCGGGTAATATCATCAATATGGACAACAGCACTAACCATAACCATGGTATCAACCACCGCTTTGATTTCAATATCGAGTACAAAATAGATACATCTAACTATATCAAAATAAACCCGGGCTTTTCATATGCCACCGCCGAAAACATGAGTACCGATACCTTCAGCAATACCCGTAACCAAAGTTTAGTTACCGGCAATGAGCTGGCACTCACCAATAACTCATCACAAACCGGTAGCCTTAACGTGCTTTACAACCACAAGTTCCATAAAAAAGGACGGAACTTCAGTGTTAATGCCAATGTAAGCTATTCTAAAAACGATCAGGAATTGAACGACAAATACACTACCCGGCAGGATACCGTGGTAACGCCATTGTTTCAGCAAATCAACTCTGATAATCAATCGCAAAGGGTAAGCCTGCATTTTTCATACATCGAACCTGTTGGCAAAACAACTTACCTCGAAAGCAATTACAGTTATAATTATTCAAATACCGATAATAACCGCTACAACTACCGGGTTGATCCTGTAACAGGCAATCAAACCTACGTTGATTCATTGAGCACGTTGTATAACTACCAGTTTATCACCAACCGCATCGGCTTAAACCTTCGCGGGATACAACCTAAATACAATTATACGCTGGGCCTGGCTGTGCAGCCTTCAAAACTTGACGGGGAATCGCACAATTTTCATACCTCCACATCTACCTTTAATATCATCCCTACGGCAAGGTTTATCTATAACTTTTCAAAAAACCATTCGTTCTCGTTTAATTATAGCGGCTCCAACGCCCAACCTTCATTTAGTCAGCTGCAGCTTCAGCCCGATTATTCAAACCCTCAAAACAGGGTTTATGGCAACCCTGACCTGAAACCTGAATTTACCAACAGCTTTAATGTGCGTTATAACCAGTTTGATATTGCCAGCGGCAATTCACTGTTCGCCAGTTTATCATTTGCCGAAACCCAGGATAAAATAGTTACCAATTCGGCCCCTGTTACCGATAGCACCCAAAGCACAAAAGGCAACAATACCATACAGGCAACCCGCTATATTAACACCAATGGTTTTTATAATGTAAATGGCAACTATTCCTTTTCAAAACCATTCGCCGAACGCAAGTACACCGTATCCTTAAACGGCGGTGCAAGCTACAACAACAATATTTCATATATTGAAAATCAGCGCAATGAGGGTAGAAACTGGGTGCTTAACCAGGGCGTTAAACTTAGGGTTGACCTTGACAGCATTATGGACAGTGAGATCAGCGCCAATTACAGCATTAATACTACCCGTTACAGCCTGCCATCTTCATTAAATACCGATGCCCAAACCTGGACATTAGGGCTCGACGGCCGTAATTACTTTTTTTACAGTTGGGTGCTTGGTTACAGTTTAACTCAAACCATCAATCACGGTTTCAGCAGTACCGTAAAAGCGAACCCTACCCTGCTGAGCAGCTACCTGGAATACCAGTTTTTAAACAAGCATATAGCCTCGCTCCGGTTCCAGGCTTTTGATATTTTTGACGAAAACAAAGGTATAACCCGTACAGCGGTGGGTAATCAGATCATTGATACGCGTACCAACCGGCTGGGCAGGTATTTTATGCTGAGCTTTACGCTCCGGCTTCAAAAATTCACCGGCAGTCGCCCGCAAGGCGGGCGCAACGGCGGCGGCAAGAGCTTTGGTGGCTTTGGCGGCGGTCGTCGTGGTGGCAGAGGATAATTTGTATCCCGCTTTTTTTGGAGATACGTGAGCCGCTGTTATATATTTACAACAATCTATATTCCTGCATTGAGAAAGCTTATTTTAACCTTTATATCGATAATATTTATCGGCAGCACATTTGCGCAAACCAAGGATGCTGCCGCTGCAAAAACTGCCCCGGAAACCGTTGTTGTAAAACGTCGCCTTACCGATTCGGTAGTTGAGCGGTTTAATGTGCTGAAAACTAACAGGGGCATCAGGCAAGGGCTATACCAGGCCCTTTATCAAAAAAACTATGCCCTGGCCAGCGGCTACTATGATAATGATAAACGGACCGGCGTTTGGCACTTTTTCGACAACCGCGGACATCTGGTACAAAATTTCGATTACAGGACCAACCAGATCACCTATGAAGCACCGGAAGACAGCACTTCAAACCTGCAGTATTTTGTTGATGTAAAACTTAGCGACACGGCCAAAACAACCAAACCGCTTAAAGTAGGCGGTAGATTTTTTGGCTACCTCCCCTATCTGAACCTCTTTAAGCTTCCGCCCGAGTTAATGAACCTTAATCCTAACGTATCGTTTGGAGCAGTGGAGTTGTTGATTAGTCCGCTGGGGAGGCTTGCATCATTCAAGGTACATGTATACAGCGGTTCGTACGAAAAAACCTTTAATATGAGCATTGACGTACCCGACCCTGCCGATAAAATCTTTGTACCGGCTACTGTAAACGGCGAGGCGGTTGGCTGCCGTGTACTGATCAAATGCGCTTTCCGGAATGATGGGGGATTGGAGTTTTATTAACAGCCAGCAGCCCAACAGCCCCCTCTAAATCTCCCCCGGAAGGGGAGACTTCATTAGCAGCTAATAAAAAAGGTTCATTTTATATAAATAATAAAATGAACCTTTTTATTTAAAGCCCTCCCTTCCGGGGAGGGTTTGGGTGGGGTTTAGTGAGCGTGATGACCATCCGGCCCGTGTGCGTGGCCGTGTGATAATTCTTCGGGAGTTGCAGGGCGTACGTTAAGGATATTACCTTTAAAGTGCAGTTCCTGGCCGGCCATAGGATGGTTAAGATCAACAATAACAGCATCTTCTGCAATTGAAACTACCATAGCCTGGAAACGGTGGCCCTGGTTATCCTGTAAAGGCAAAATGCTGCCAATTTCAGGCAGTTCGGTACCCTGGAACATTTCTTTAGGCAGGTTGGCTACTGCTTCTTCATCATATACGCCATAAGCATCTTCGGGAGATAAGCGAAACTCGTAAGTATCACCGGTTGAAAGTGTGCTCAGGTTATCTTCAAATTTAGGCAGCATCTGTCCTGCACCAAATAAAAAGGTTAACGGTTGTTCCTGGGTGGTACTTTCTACCAAAGTTTCGGTACCTGTGTTTTCGCGGTCTACGTACAAATCGTAGGTTAATGATACTACGTGCTGAGGTGCAATCTTCATTGTAAATTGTTTTTAGTTGTAAAATCTGGCTTCAACCTCTTTTATGGCATCGGCCGGGTTATGAGCAGGTAATCCGCAGGTTTTATCTTTACAAATGAAAATTTGCGTTGATGCACCAAACTTATCCTGCAGCAAAGGTAAACTTCCTGTATTACCGCCCAACATAATTTTATTGGGGATGTAATTATTTTCCATTTCCTTTCTGAAAGTTTCCGCTCCGGCACCTGTTATCGCAATTTCATTTATTCCAAACACCTCATCCAGCAAAAGCATCACCCAGTTTGAATAGGCCGAGCCGTATTTTGCCAGCTGTGGCATCACATTGCGTAACAACTGCGCCGAAACTTCAATGTAACTTTCGTTATCAAAAAGCAAGCCTAACTTTTTAAGCACCCGTGCCATAACCGAATTAGAGGCCGGGATCACCCCATCCATAATTTCAGATTTGCGGGCAATCAGTTGCTCATCGTCGTCGGCAGTAAAGAAGAAAATGCCCTTTGCTTCATCATAATAGTGAGCTATGGCTGTATCGGTAAGGCTTTTGGCCTGCTGCAGCCAATGCTCATTGAAAGTAACTTCATATAACGCAATGAGCCCGTCAATGATATTGGCATAATCATCTAAAAATGCTACAGGTTTATCCAGTGACGATGTGGCGCTGTAAACCCGTGATAACCTGCCATTTTGGCCAAGCAGATTATTTAAAATAAACCCGGCATTGTTCAGCGCAAGCTCAAGGTGCTCCGGCTTATTAAACGTGCGGTAAGCATCGGTCAGTCCTTTTAACATAAGGCCATTCCACGATGCCAGGATCTTGTTATCCAATCCCGGCCGTACGCGTACGCCGCGGGCATCAAATACTTTTTGACGGAATGCAGCTATTTTAGCAAGCAATTCATGAGCAGGCAACCCTAATTTTGCGGCCAGGTTTTCATCGCTGTCCTTCCGGAACAATACGTTCGATTCCTCCTCTTGCCAGTTGCCATCCTCCGTAATATTGTAGTAGATACAGAACAAACCGGCATCATCGCCTAAAATCTCTTCAATCTCATTTTTGGTAAAAATATAGAACTTGCCTTCCTTTCCTTCACTATCCGCGTCAAGCGCCGAATAAAAGCCATCCCCGGGCGACATTAATTCGCGCGTACTGAAAGTAATGATCTCATCAACTATCTGTTTGTATAATTCGTCGGGCTGCCACGTGTAAGCTTCGGCATAAAGGCCGATAAGCTGGGCGTTATCATACAGCATTTTTTCAAAGTGCGGCACATGCCAGCGTCCGTCAACCGAATAGCGTGCAAATCCACCGCCAACATGATCATAAATTCCCCCGAAAGCCATTTTATGCAAAGTAAGTTTCACTTGCGCCCCTACTTCATCATCTTTCATTAAATAGCCATAGCGCATTAAAGCCTGCCAGTTATTTGGCATCGGGAATTTAGGCGCGTTGCCGGTACCCCCCTCCTGCTTATCAAAATATCGTTTCCAGTTGCTTACAATAGCTTGCAGATCGCCGCGCGTATGTTCTGCCTGTGCCACTACAAATTCTATCGACTCATATTTTTGAATCCCCTCAGTAAGGCGAATGGCATAGTCTTCGGCTTCTTCGGGCTTTTGTTTGTAGAAATCGGCCAGATTAAAGAGCAGCGAAGTCCAATCATTTTTGCGGAAATAGGTCCCACCGTAAATAGGCCTTTGATCGGGCAGGCAGATACAGTTTAATGGCCATCCGCCCCTGCCGCTCATGAGTTGTACGGCGCTCATATAAATCTGGTCAACATCGGGGCGTTCTTCCCTATCAACCTTAATACAAACAAAATATTCGTTCATTACGGCGGCTACAGCTTCATCTTCAAAGCTTTCGTGCTCCATAACATGGCACCAATGGCAGGCCGAGTAGCCGATGCTTACCAGGATAAGCTTATTTTCGGCTTTGGCTTTATCAAGGGCTTCTTTGCCCCAGGGGTACCAGTTTACCGGGTTATTGGCATGTTGTAATAAATAGGGCGATGTGGAATTGGCCAGGCGATTCATATAGCTGTGTGTTTGCTGCAAAAATGCAGATATAATTGCACCTGTAAGTTAAATGGAATTTATTTAGAAAAGTTTTAGGACAATACTACTTTCGGGCTAACTTCCACGTCAACGAATTCTTTAAATCAAGTAATGTAAGATACAGACGGGTTAATCCAAATGAGCCGATCATGCCATAGTCTCTTATTCTCTTTTTGGTTCCATCGGCAAATTCTACTATTAAATTGGCCTCTGCGTCGTCAGTCCACAAAACGCTGTAGCTTGTTTTCATTTTTTTGATATTAATATAATTTATCAGCGCTTTTATATTGTTCAATTTATTTAGCGGCACATCACTAACGTAGGTATTATGGCTGCTATCAATTGCCAGATTCATTTCCAACGTATCGCGAAACATTCTTCTCAAGCCCGGACTATAAAATACTTTTCCCTGATTGGTAACCCCGATTGAATCAGTAACTTTTATAGAGATCGATTTGATGTTATAATCAAGTGGCTTGCGGTTATATTCAACAAAACCCCCAAATAAATAAATTAGCGTATCAGTTTGCTCCGTTTCGTTCAATTCAAGCTGTTGGTTAATCATCCTAAACCTTTTAGAATAATAAGCGATCATTTGTATACCGTCTACCGTTATAGGCTTAACTAATTGGCAATAACTACCCTGGTTATTAGACAATTCAAGACATTTAAGTCCACCTTTCCCTTTATCAATTACAGCAAATATGAATAACGACCTGTTGTTGTCTTTTACGGTAACTATCAAATCGGTGAGTTTATCATGATTGAAATCAACTTTTTCCCAGGACTTTACCTTCCAATTTATAGCAACATCATTACAGTCCAGTCTTTTGAGCAACATATCTGAAGGCACTACTTCTATTGCGTCACTACTGCCAAAAGCCTTCATATTTATGAGCAAATCAAAAACATCTTTGTCTGTTTTCAACTTGTCAATCGTATTGGCTTTTACAACTGCAGTTTCGATAACGAAGAACAATAGAAATGAGAAACACTTAAAAAGGTGGGTCATAATGTTAGGTATAGATAAAGATACTTTTATTAAATTAAAGACAAGTCAACACTAATAATTTCCTAATTGAAGTAACAACCTTAAAACACTCCGAACCCAATAAGCCAAAATCGCTTATATCCAACCCTTTCAGTCCTAAAAATTATCAAACTCACAAATTATTTCCCTTTATTTGCCCCCTTGTTATCAAAAATTTAAGATGAATTGTTTAAAACTGAATTATTTATTATGCGCCGTGGCGCTGATGCCGTTAACGCGACCGGCATCGGCCCAAACTACCGACACCACAAAATACAATCACCAGGACCTTTTTGGCCCAATTACCTGGCCCGTTACCAGTGGCGGTACACGCTCGGCTGCAGGCAAGCCCTCACCAAATTACTGGCAAAACCGCGCTGATTACCAAATCAAAGCTGCTCTTAATGAAGGCAAGGATACTACCATAACCGGCGAAGTAACCATTACCTACACCAATAACAGCCCTGATAAGTTGAATTATCTGTGGCTGCAACTGGATCAAAACCTGTTTAAACCGGATTCGCGCGGAGCGGCGGTAACGCCATACACCGGCGACAGGTTTGACGTTCGCGGCTTTAGCCGCGGTGGTTATCATATCGCCTCTGTTGAGGTTACTTACAAAGGCGAAACCTACAAGGTTGATCCTATCATTACCGATGCACGGATGCAGTTACGCCTTAATGCCCCGATGGATGGGAAAGGCGAAAAAATAGAGATCAAGGTTAATTATGATTTTGCAATCCCATTTTATGGCGCCGACCGTATGGGCCGCAAAAAATTCAAACAGGGCTATGTTTACGAAATTGCCCAATGGTACCCACGCATGTGCGTTTATGACGATGTAGAAGGCTGGAACACCCTGCCCTACATGGGACTGGGCGAGTTCTATTGCGAATACGGCGATTTTGACTATTATATCACTGCTCCTGCCAACAAAATAGTAGTTGGCTCGGGCGATTTGCAAAACCCTGAAGATGTACTTACTCCAGCACAACAAAAAAGGCTGGAAGAAGCCCGCAACAGCGATAAAACCGTAACCATCATCAGTGCAGGTGAAGTTGGCAAAGGCTCGACCCGGCCGTTTAAAGGTACGCTTACCTGGCATTTTAAAATGCAGAATACCCGCGATATTGCCTGGGGCGCTTCTGACGCTTTTATCTGGGACGCGGCAAGGGTTAATTTCCCATCGGGCCGCAAGGGTATTGCCATGTCGGCCTATCCGGTTGAAAGCTCGGGCAATGACGGCTGGGGCCGCTCAACCGAGTACCTGAAAAACAGCATGGAGATCTATTCAAACCTATATTTTGAATATCCCTGGAATTCGGCAGTTAACGTATCAGGCGTGGCATTAGGCATGGAATATCCGGGCGCTATCTTCTGCCTCAGCAACCTGAAAAAAGGACAGCTTTGGGGTGATGTTACCCATGAGATAGGCCATAACTGGTTCCCGATGATTGTAGGCTCAAACGAGCGCAAATATATGTGGCAAGACGAAGGTTTTAACACCTTTATTAATGAGTACGCTACCGAACAATTTAATAAAGGCGAATATGTTGAGAAAAGTGGTTCGGCGCAAAATGTACTGGCCGGCTACCGCAACAGCAAAGACCCGCTCATGACCGCTCCTGAAGCTATTGGTCTCAATGATTACGGTCAGTATTATACCAAAACCGCGTTAGGTTTGGATATATTGCGCAACGTAGTGCTTGGCCCCGAGCGCTTTGACTATGCCTTTCGCGAGTATGTTAAGAACTGGGCGTTTAAGCACCCGCTTCCTTACGATCTTTTCAGGGCTATGAATGATGCCAGCGGCGAGGACCTGAACTGGTTCTGGAAATCATGGTTCTTCACCACCTGGAAGCTTGACCAGGCCATTAGTTCGGTAAGCTATATCAAAGGTAACCCAGCCGAAGGTGCGCTGATCACACTTACCAATAATGAAAAAATGGCTATGCCTGTTGATCTTAAAATTGTTCAGGCTAACGGCAAAACCGAAACCATTCACCTGCCGGTAAATATCTGGCAGCGCGATAGCGTTTGGAAATTTAAATATCCCTCAACATCGGCTATCAAAAGCATGGAAATAGACCCTGATCGTCAACTACCTGACGTTGACCTGAAAAACAACGTTTACAGGGGAGAGTAGTTTTGATTTCGGAATTTGGATTTTTGATTTCGGAATTTGGATTTTCGATTTCGGATTTGTGAAGAGATTAGAGATTAGAGATTAGAGATTAGAGGAAACTTCAAAAAGCGATGGGTGTTTGGGCTCATCGCTTTTTTTACGATTCTGTTTGCTTAACTGTGAGTTGTTTTTATCGCGGTCAGTGTAAAATTATGCACCCTTTAAAAAACCATAAAATATCCTTAAAAAAACACTATATCCAACTGTTAATAAGCAATATACCCACTAATACAAACCTATATCGACTTCAATTAAACACTTGAAAATATTTTTAATTATAAAACATTTTGTTTATTTTTAATATTAAAGGCTAATAGCAAATTACAATTAGCATGTTAACTATGGCAAGAAATATACTCATAATTGAAGATGACGCTGAAATTTTACGGGTACTTGAAACAGTGCTCACCTTTCATGATTTTGAGGTTACCGGTCTTGACCGTACTGATGATATTATTGGTGCTGTAAAAGCGTACAACCCCGATCTGGTATTAACCGATTATATGCTGCCCGGCCTCAACGGCGGCCGCATTTGCCAGCTTATTAAAGGCAACGAAGATACCCGACACATCCCGGTGATCCTGATCTCGGCTTACCATGAACAGGCTATTGCCCTGGTTAATTTTGGATATGATGCCTTTGTACCCAAGCCTTTTGATATAAATAAGCTGGTAAAAACCATTAACAGGTTTTTGAATTGATGGAAGGAATTAGATAAGATCTATCCCATTAGAGATTATTTTAAAGCCATTTTGTTTCCATTCCTTCATTATCATCCTGAGGTTATGCGATTTTTTTACCGAGCTTATGACAAACTTTTGCTTGATGAGTTCCCCATTCATCTTGGTTATCATAATTTTGTTACGGGAGCCATCACTTCTTGACCTTTTACTCCAACCAGCGTAGTTATAACAGTTTATTTCAATCATCTTCAAATCGTTAAGCATAAAAATATCCTCTCTCAAGCTCACACGGTCTTCCTGAAGAAGCAACTCCCCGTCTTTAATATAAGTTGGCATGTTTTTCCACATAGAATGAACTAAAAAACCCGCCAAGCCGACAAATAAACAAATGCTGACTACGATATCTTCAAACAGATTGAAGTTATCACCATCAAATAAAATTAAAATCAGTGCAGCTATCATTAAAACAGCAGGCCCCTGCATTAGCTTATAAATAAACGGGCGATGGGTGTAAGTATCAAAGGTTTCAGTCATTTTAAGATATATCGGCGCAATTTTAAATAATAAAATGTTGATAGCTATTATAAATCATTTTTGCTGTCGCGATTATAAAATCAAAAATCCGAAATCCACAAAACCACTTTCCCCTTTCGCCCCAAAACCTTAATTTCGCTGCTTCAAGAAAAGAGGAAAAGATTTTGGATTACTTACAGGGATTAAACCCCGAACAAAGGGCAGCAGTTGAACAAACTGAAGGGCCGGTGATGATCATTGCCGGTGCCGGATCGGGCAAAACACGGGTTATTACCTATCGCGTGGCGCATTTGATACGCAAGGGTGTTGATTCATTTAACATACTTGTACTTACATTTACCAATAAGGCCGCCCGTGAAATGCGCGAGCGTATCACCCACGTTGTTGGTACCGAAGCTAAAAATATTTGGATGGGTACCTTCCACTCCGTGTTTGCCAAGATTTTGAGGGTTGAAGCTGAAAAAATTGGCTATCCAAGCAACTTTACCATTTACGATACCGACGACAGCAAGAGCGTTTTAAGGGCCATTTTAAAAGAGATGAACCTTGATGATAAGCTGTACAATGTAAACTTTGTGCTCAACCGCATTTCGGCATCAAAAAATAACCTCATCTCGTGGCAGGAATATAACAAGAACGAGCAGATCCAGGCCGACGACTTTTCGAGCGGCCGCGGGCAAATGGGTAAGATCTATGAGATGTATGCTACCCGCTGCTACCGTGCCGGTGCCATGGATTTTGACGATTTGCTGTATAAAACCAACGAACTATTGAAACTGCACCCCGATGTGCTCAACAAATACCAGCACAAGTTTAAATACCTTATGGTTGATGAGTATCAGGATACCAACTTTTCGCAGTACCTGATTGTTAAAAAGCTTGCCGCTGTTAACGAAAACCTTTGCGTTGTAGGTGATGACGCCCAAAGTATCTATGCTTTCCGTGGTGCCAACATTCAAAACATCCTCAATTTTGAGAAGGATTACCCGGACCTGAAAGTGTTTAAACTGGAGCAAAATTATCGCTCAACCCAAAATATTGTGAATGTAGCCAACAGCATCATCCGCAATAATAAAGACCAGCTTAAAAAGAACGTATTCTCCGAAAAAGAATCGGGCGATAAGATTAAAGTTATGCGGGCCTTCAGCGATAACGAGGAAGGCAAAATAGTAGCCGAAGCTATTATGCAAGACCGCAGCTCAAACGGGCTTAAATGGTCGGCATTTGCTATCCTTTACCGCACCAATGCACAGTCGCGTTCTATGGAGGAGGCTTTACGCAAACTGGGCATCCCATATAAAATATATGGTGGTCTGTCGTTTTATCAGCGTAAGGAAATTAAGGACCTGATAGCCTATTTCAGGCTCACCTTTAACCCTAATGATGAAGAAGCTTTAAAGCGCGTTATCAATTACCCTAAACGTGGCATTGGCGATACCTCGGTTGATAAGATCATTGTAGCTGCCGATCAGCATGGTATAACGCCCTGGGAAGTTATTGTTGAGCCGGGCAAATACCTCGAGGGCAAAATATCGGGGGCAGTATCCACTTTTGCTACCATGATCCAAAGCTTCCAGGTGCTGACCAAAACCAAGTCTGCCTATGAGTCGGCTTTATATATCGCGCAGCATTCGGGCTTATTGAAGGACCTTTATGAAGATAAATCGGTAGAGGGGCTTAACCGTTACGAAAATATCCAGGAGCTTTTAAACGGGATCAAGGAGTTTTCAGAGCGCGAGGATATTGAAGAAAAAGGCCTTGATGTTTTCATGCAGGATGTGGCCCTGTTAACTAACGATGATAATGATAAAAACAAAGATGCCGATACGGTATCGCTCATGACTATCCACTCGTCAAAAGGGCTTGAGTTTCCGCAGGTTTATGTTGTAGGACTGGAAGAAAACCTTTTCCCTTCGCAGATGTCGCTTAACTCACGCAGCGATCTTGAAGAAGAGCGACGCCTGTTTTATGTAGCCGTTACGCGTGCCGAAAGCAAGCTCCATATCAGTTACGCCACCTCGCGTTTTAAGTTTGGAACACTGATTAATTGCGAGCCAAGCCGTTTTTTGGACGAAATTGATGCAAAATATCTCGAGCTCGACTACACTGCCAAACCCGCTTCGGGCAATAATCCATTTTTTGATGATGAGCGTAAAGCATGGAGCAGAGATAAGCAGCCCGACACATTTTCGCGACCAAAACCGGCAGCTGCAGCACCGGTAAAAACCACTTCGATACTGGCCAAGGCGCATGTACCTTCGGCCAATTTCAAACCTTCTGATACATCCGGTTTACAAGTGGGTATGGAGGTTGAACACGAACGTTTTGGCTTTGGTAAAGTACTCGCTCTTGAGGGTAATAAGCCCGATATAAAAGCCACAATCTTCTTTAAGGAGATTGGTCAAAAGCAGTTGTTATTAAAATTTGCGAAACTTTACATAGTTCAGTAAACATAAACCAAGAGTTAAAATCCCTACTTTGAGGAAATGATTCCCCAAGCCTCGCCACAGTCCATCATTAAATCGCCTTAATAACACTAATTTAAAGGTAATTTAATGATGGCATACCATTTGGATTGCATAAGTATCCCCTTTCCTTAATTAATATTTAATTGATATGAGCGATACTATTAAAAAACAAACAAACAAATCCGTTGGTAAAAACATCCGGGCATTACGCCATCAGCATGGATGGAGCCAGGAAGATGTGGCTAACCGTTTGGGCATCTCTATTCCTGCGTTTTCAAAAATTGAAACAGGAGTAACTGATATAAACCTCTCGCGTCTTGAACAAATTGCCAATATTTTTGATGTAAACGTGGTAAACATACTGGCCCTCGATTCTGACGAAACTGATATGAAGCCGTCGAGTTTAAGCCTTGCACAGAAAAAATTGATAGATCGCGAATCAGAAATAGCCAGTTTACAACGTAAAGTAATATTACTTTATGAAGAGCTGCGCAATAAGACCAGTGTGGCTATCTAAAGGTGTGCAGTAAACATTACAATTTACTGATAGTGTACATTGTTTGCTTCGCATCAGTGTCCTATTCTACTCAATACATTAAATAGTAGTTAACAATATTTAACAAAAGGAAATTCAGACAAAAAAGCTTCCCGGTGTATTAGCTAATTTATCCATAATGAGCGTTTTATAGCGATTTTGGAGTAATAATTGTGGCGTGCAGGTTACTAAAGCAAATTGTATGTCAAATTATCTTATTTCCATATCAAAAAACGAAACCTCGAGCGACGGTATCATCCATGATCCTAAAAGTAAGCTAAAAGTTAAGGCGTTTGATTTGCTGCGGGCACGTTTTAAACCGAGTAAAGGCGAAGTAAGGTTTTTTGTAACTGCCGGCGATGAAACAACACTGGCTTTTGAAACACAGGGCTATAATAAACACAGACAGCTGCTGGTTTTACAAATGATATCGTGGTATTGTATTTACCTGGGGCTTATAGAAGCACAGATCCACTCCAGCCTTCCTGTACACTTTAGTTAAACCTGCAGGAGAACCGGGCGCGGGTTAAACTCTCGGCGGGTTATGCAGCATGTCGCTCATCTCGATGATCTTTTCATCAATTTCGGATACGCATTTATCCATCATATCCAAACATTCGGCCTGGTCAACCAGGCCTTCTTTTTCAAGGTTGATCAAACCGCGTAACGTAGCTATAGGCCCCCTGATTTGATGTGACAGGTATGACGAATGCTCAGAAAGCTTTTTATTTTTTAACTGCAGATCCTTGGTACGTTCATCAATGATCTCTTCAAGATGATGATTGATCCTATCAAGGTTGTCTTTTTGCCGGGATACCTCACCGTTTAGCAATGTAAGCTGTGCATTGGTTTTGGCTTTACGTTTTACATTGCTGATCAGCAAACCAATTACCACAAGCATCAAACCGGCAACTACCGTTACCGCCCAAAATTTCGACCGGTCGTAAGCCTGTCGTTCTGCAATTCTTTCGTTTTCTTTCAGCTGCTCTTCCTGCCTGCGTTTGGCCTCAACCAGGTTCATTTGCGCCGATACGTTGGTTTTATAGGTAACACTATCCTGGGTGTATATTTCCCTTAGTAAATTTACCGCACGGGCAAAATTCTTTTTGTTGTACTCCAGTTCGTATGTAGTGTATTTGTAATCGTAGTCAAGCTTAGGGTCCTTTACTAATTGTGTATAAGCGGTCCCCTCCCGTACCATCTTTTCCGCATTTTTAAAATCGCCTTTTGTCATGTAAAGCGCTGCCAGCGTAAGGTCAACACTGGCTACTGACTCGTTCAAGTCACGTGCTTTTGCACCGGTATTAGCCTCCAGCAGTAAACCCAGGGCCTTATCGTAATCCTTAAGTTTAAAATAAATAACACCACGATTTTGCAAACATTGGATCAGGTTTACCGAATCGCTCAGTTTTTGAAATATGGGAAAGCTTTTATCATAAAACTTAAGCGCCATATACAGGTTATTTTTACGCGTGTAAACGTTGCCTATATTTAAATACAATGAGCCTACCAATTTGGTATCATTTATTTTTTGTGCTATCTCGAGCGATCGGTTAAGATAGGTAAGGGAGCGTTCGTAGTCGTGGTCACGAAACAGGATCCCGATATTATTATAAACCTTGGCCTCGCCCCTCAGGTTATTGTTGCGGGTAAAATATGAAAGGGAGTTCAGATAATTTTCAATAGCCTTTTCAGGCTGATCAAGGTAGTATTTACCAATACCTATAACACGGTAAGCTTCTGCAATACCATTAATATAATTGAGTTTGGTAGACAGCTTCAGCGCCCTGGTGGCATCTTCAACGGTTTGCTCCGGATTTGTCAGCCTGTTTGAATAAGCGCTGGTATTCAGGCTTATTACCTCATTAGTGTCTTTTGCAGCAACATCAATTATATCATTCGCGTATACCGACAGCGATAATAAAAAGAATAATATAAATGTGCCGATTTTTTTCATTGAAACACTTCTACGTTCTGTTGGGGTGAAAGTTATAAAATAATGCTGAATTATATTTAATGTTAAGAATAAAAAACAGTGTGGAAAATTATTTTCATATGTTTTTTACTCCTATTAAAAACATATCTATATTTGCATTGTTAAATATCTGAAAAACAATATATTAAACACAAAAACACCCTATACAATATCACTTCAAATAAATTACAGGCAATTACAATAATATTGCAACATATACCCCGAGATTTACAATATAATTATAGTTTGTATATCAAATAAATGAAATAATGTGAAAATCGTGCAATAAATTGTATACCATACCGGTAATTAATCCAGATGATATTACATTTAAAATTAGTAATTTAACGCCATAATTAACAGTATAAAAATACGAAACAGAGAATCTTTTTTAAAATTTTAGAAAAACAGAGTTTTTAAAAAACAGAGAGTAAAATCAAACTTTTAAAATATTTGTGATAAGCTTTAAATAAGCTTGACGGGTTTTAATAAATATTATATATCGTATTAATTTAAAAAATAGAATATTAAATACAATAATTAATCAATATGAAAAAAGCAGTGTTTTTTGTACTCCTTACTATAGGCGCCGGAGTGCTCTCATCGTCCTCAGTTTTGTCATCATCGGCAAAAAAAGACGTACAGCCAACAGCTGTCAATTTCAACAAAACGCCGGCAGGTTTTAAACGCGACCTGGGAAGCGCCGACTGAAATTCAATTAAATCATACAGGAAGTTCCACATCGATAATATAACACGATCATGAAAAAGATAATCACCATCGCTTTAGCAATTCTGTTCACCGGGGCCATTTCATCCTGCAAAAAGGAAAGACCAAAAGCTGAGTTTGCTAACCTTCACTTATTCGCAACCGGTTACAAAAGAGACCTGGGAAGTGCTGACTGATTTATCCATTCAAGATCAATAAAATATAAAACAACATGAAAAAATTCATCCTCATAGCAACAGTAGCCCTTAGTGCAGGTGCATTATCATCAGCTACAAACAAAAATGAAAACAAAACCAAAATGGTGATTGCACCAGTAAACTCGCTGACAACCGGTTTTAAAAGAGACTTAGGCAGCGCCGACTAAAAAAAGACATTAACGAACAAGAGATTTAATAAACAAAAAATATTTACGTACCCCCACATTAAAAACATCATGAAAAATTTAACACTAATAGCAACTTTAGCATTAAGCACCATATTATCGGCCACCACATTAGCAAATGCCGCTAACGGCCCTCAACCAAAACGTGACTTAGGTTCTGCTGATGCTCGTGGCCCTCAACCAAAACGTGATCTTGGTTCTGCTGATTTTGCTCGTGGCCCTCAACCAAAACGTGATCTTGGTTCCGCTGATTTTGCCCGTGGTCCTCAGCCAAAACGTGATTTAGGTTCCGCTGATTTTGCCCGTGGTCCTCAGCCAAAAAGAGATTTAGGTTCCGCTGATTTTGCTTTCGGTCCTCAGCCAAAACGTGATCTTGGTTCTGCTGATTTTGCTTTCGGTCCTCAACCAAAACGCGACTTAGGTTCTGCTGATTTTGCCCGCGGTCCTCAACCAAAACGTGATCTTGGTTCTGCTGATTTTGCCTTCGGTCCTCAGCCAAAACGTGATCTTGGTTCTGCTGATTTCGCCTTCGGTCCTCAACCAAAACGTGATCTTGGTTCTGCTGATTTTGCTTTCGGTCCTCAACCAAAACGTGACTTAGGTTCTGCTGATTTTGCTTTCGGTCCTCAGCCAAAACGCGACTTAGGTTCTGCTGACTTCGCTATGTCTGGCCCTGGTCCAAAACGCGACTTAGGTTCTGCTGATTTCGCTATGTCTGGTCCTGGTCCAAAAAGAGATTTAGGTTCTGCTGATTTTGCTCAGTCTGGTCCTGGCCCAAAAAGAGATTTAGGTTCTGCTGATTTTGCTCAGTCTGGTCCTGGCCCAAAAAGAGATTTAGGTTCTGCTGATTTCGCTCAGTCTGGTCCTGGCCCAAAAAGAGATTTAGGTTCTGCTGATTTCGCTCAGTCTGGTCCTGGCCCAAAAAGAGATTTAGGCTCTGCTGATTTTATGGCATAATCAACAACTCTTCTATTATAAAATCATTTGTTATAAACTAAAATTTGAATAGTTAACAACATGAAAAAATTCATCATTGCAGCAGCGGTTTTAATAGCTACAGGCCTTACCGCTGTATCATTAACTCATAAAGCGCCTAAACAAGAAGCTAAAATAAAAGTTGAGAAAGTTGAGTTTGCCACTAAGACTGTCAATACACCAAAATCAGATCTGGGTTCGGCAGATTGATAATCAATTGGGGAATTATTGAATTGGTGAATTACGGGTTTTCGCGGTTAATTTCATTCACCAATAAACTAATGAACGAGTGAACCAATGAACTAACTATATTTGCTGCAAACAATAATATTATGCAGCACATAAAGCAATATGTTGAGCAAAACAAACAGCGTTTACTTGATGAGTTATTTGACCTGTTACGTTTAGCATCGGTTAGTGCCGATCCAAAGTACAAACCCGAAGTATTGAAAACTGCCGACTATGTGGCAGCAAAGCTCCGCGATGCAGGGGCCGATAATGTTGAAATATGCCAAACCGCCGGTTACCCTATTGTATACGGCGAAAAGATCATAGATGCTTCCAAACCTACCGTATTGGTTTATGGGCACTACGATGTACAACCGCCAGATCCGTTGGAACTGTGGAAAACACCTCCTTTTGAACCAACCGTTCGGGATGGAAAAATATATGCCCGCGGTGCCTGCGATGATAAAGGACAGTTTTACATGCATGTAAAAGCCTTTGAGCTGATGATGCAAACCGGTACACTTCCTTGCAATATTAAGTTTATGATTGAGGGCGAAGAAGAAGTGGGCTCATCCAACCTGGGCATCTTTGTAAAAGCCAACAAGGAAAAGTTGAAAGCCGATGTGGTGCTGATCTCTGATACTTCGATGATCAGCATGGAACACCCTTCGCTTGAAACAGGCCTACGAGGCCTCTCCTACCTTGAAGTTGAAGTAACCGGCCCTAACCGCGACCTTCATTCGGGTGTTTACGGCGGCGCTGTAGCTAACCCTATCACCATCCTGGCCCAGATGATTGCCAGCCTGCATGATGAAAATAATCATATCACCATTCCCGGTTTTTATAACAATGTAGTACCGCTTAGCGAAGCAGAACGCAAAGCCCTTAACAGCGCGCCTTATGATGAAGCCGGGTACAAACAAGACCTTGATGTAGCCGAGCTTTGGGGCGAAAAAGGCTACAGTACTTTTGAACGTACAGGCACCCGTCCTACCCTTGAGCTAAACGGCATTTGGGGCGGCTATATCGGCGAGGGCGCCAAAACAGTGTTGCCATCAAAAGCCAATGCCAAAATCTCTATGCGTTTAGTGCCCAACCAAACGTCAGAAGCTATAACCAAACTGTTTACCGACCATTTTTTAAGTATTGCACCTCCCTATGTTAAGGTTAAGGTAACCCCGCATCATGGCGGCGAACCGGCTGTAACCCCAACCGACAGTGTGGCTTACCGTGCTGCTCAAAAAGCCATTGCCGAATCATTTGGTAAAGAGCCTATCCCAACCCGGGGTGGGGGTAGCATCCCAATTGTTGCTTTGTTTGAAGCCGAGCTTGGTTTAAAAACTGTATTGATGGGTTTCGGGCTTGATAGCGATGCCCTGCACTCGCCTAATGAGAAATATGATATTTACAATTATTATAAAGGCATAGAAACCATTCCATTGTTTCACAAATACTTTGCGGAGTTATCAAACTAATGTCATGAAGCTTTAATTTGCGCGATAACGGCAGTTATTTTTTGATTTGGGTAAAACAAATAATATATTTATGATATTATCTAACTATACAAAAATCAAAAACATGGCAACTAAAGAATTGGACAAAGAAAAGACCGATGCATCTAAGCAGTTGCGCGATCTAAAATCATCAAAACAGGAAAAAACAAAAACAGCTAAAGCCTTAAGCGAAAATAAAATGAAGCGAAAGCCTCTGCTATAAGATATTTATAACACCCCACGAGCCGGCAAGGAAAACTTACCGGCTCATTTTATATAATTCCATTACAGTCTTATCCGCATTTCGATCATACGTTTTTTAAATCCTGCCTTTTCATAGGCTTTAATGGCTCCAATATTATCATTATATACCTCGAGCCTTATTTCGGTCAATCCCTGCTCAACTGTCCATTTCTTCAATTCTTCTATTATGGCCTGGTTTACTCCCATACCCCGGTATGCAGGCAGCACATACATAAAACCCAGGTAAGCATATTTTTCAAAGTCATAGTGCGCGTCCGGGTTCTTTTTAATTCGGGCATATCCGCTGCCCGCTATCTCTCCGTCAATTTCGGCTACCAAAACCTGCACATCTGTTGAGGTTATGAACGCCTTCAAATCATAATAACTGATAGGATCGGGTTTAAGCGTGCTATCAAAAGGGCGTTCGGCAGTAATTATACCCTGCTCAAATTGAAGCAATACGGGCAGGTCTTCAATGGTAGCTTTTCTGATCAGCATATTCGTTAAATAGTAAATCGTTCGCAATCGGCCAAAAATGCTTCATCGGCATCGGCGCCTATGCCTGGCGCGTCGTCGATGGTTAAATGATATCCATCATATATGGCCCCGCCAACACACGGGTCAACCAAATGCCCCAGTTTACAGGTATCCATATCATAAAACCGGATATTTGGACTGGTATATACAAAATGCAGCTTGGCGCTTAATGCTATCCGGCTTTCCAGCATCCCTCCCATCATACAGGGTATCCCGTATGAAGCAGCAACGTCATGGATCCTTTTAGCCTCATAAATACCGCCCGACTTGGCCATTTTAATATTGATATAATGGCAGGCCCCGGCGTTGATTTGTTTGCGGGCATCATGATGATTATACACACTTTCGTCGGCCATGATCTTAACTGGTGATAGCTGCATCAATTCGGGTAACCGGTCGTCATACCAGGTACGCATAGGCTGCTCGCAAAATTCAATATCATATTGCGCAATTGACTGCAAGGCAAAAACCGCTTCGTTAAAAGTCCAGCCCTGGTTGGCATCAATACGGATTTTCATACCCGGGCCAACAGCTTCACGGATCTGTTTGATGCGCTCTACATCTTCCACTGCATTTTTGCCCAGCTTCACCTTTAATATATTAGCACCGGAAGCTTTAAAATCAAGCGCTTTTAAAGCCATGGTATGATGCCCGGCTATGCCTATCGTAATATCCGATTCAACAACACGTTTTTCGCCGCCCAAAAACTGGTATAATGGCAGGCCTGCATTTTTTGCAGCTATATCAAACAGTGCATTATCAAAGGCGCTTTTTATAGTGGTATTACCGGCAGTAAAACTGTGAAGTTCGCCAAGCCGGGCTTCGATATCAAGCGCATCTTTGCCTTTCCATAAGCGGGCAAACTCACGCGCCATAATCAGGCAGGTATCCTGCGTTTCGCCAACAATCATCGGAAAGGCTGAGCATTCTCCTACACCGTAAAAACCGGCATCGGTATGTACACGGATAAAAACATTTTGGGCGTGAGATAAAGTTCCGGTGGCAATGGTAAACGGCTCCATCGGGATGCTGAAGCGGTAGATCTCTGTGTGCGTGATGGTAATTTGCTGATTTTCCAAATTGTAGATGTTTAAAAGCTAAAATAAAACAAATATTTGCAACAATTAACCAACGTAATTTGCGTATTATAAGTATTAGTTTATATTTGCACTACTTCAATACAAGTAACAATTCAATTTTAGCCTCTTTTGCCCTTCCAATCAGGGAAATTTGCCTGGCTAACTTTCAACTTTCTTAAAAAATTATTACCATGGCTAAAGAAAACACGCCTGCAAATTTTGATTATAACTCAACCAGGAATAAACTGATCCTGTCTGAATATGGCCGCAACGTACAAAATATGGTTAAATATATTGTAGCGCTGCCAACCAAAGAAGAACGCAACCGCTACGCACAGGTAGTTATTGACCTGATGGGCTTTTTAAACCCCCACCTGCGCGATGTAGCCGATTTTAAGCACAAACTTTGGGACCACCTGCATATCATATCTGATTACCAGATTGATGTGGATTCACCGTACCCCAAGCCATCGCCTGATGCTGTGCATATTAAACCCGCACCTTTAAATTACCCTCATCAGCGTATCAAATACAAACACTATGGCAAAACCATTGAGCTGATGATTGAAAAGGCCAAAGCCATAGAGGAGCCGGAACGCAAACGCCACATGATCCAGGCGATAGCTAACTTTATGAAAATGGCTTATGTGCAATGGAACAAAGACTCGGTGAGCGACGAAAGCATCCTGTCTGACTTATATGCTTTATCGGGCGGTACATTGAAACTGGAAGAGAACATCAACCTTAACCGCGTTGATTTCCGCCCTAATAACTTCCAGCAAAACAATACCAATAATAACAACCGCGGCCGCAACAATAACCAAAACAATCAAAACCGTGGCGGTGGTAATGGCGGCAGGCAAAACAATAATCAAAACCGCAACAACAACCAAAACCGCAACCGTAACAACGGCGGCGCAAAAAAATATTAGCCCCGGGTACTTCCGAAGGGCAAAAAGAGCGTCATTGCAAGGTACGAAGCAATCCCCGATTAGCAGGTCCGACCTGTATAGTTTGGGATTGCTTCGTACCTCGCAATGACGTTTTTGTATTAATATCATTAATGATAAATCCAACCCGGCTTTTATTTTATCTGCATTAATTTTCTAATCTTTGCCCCATATAAATTATTTGGCAAAACCGATCATAGCTTTTACAGTTTATCATTGGTGATCATATCAATTATCCGAAACTCCGCATGACTAACGCATTTGTAATAAATGGCGGCAAACCGCTAAAAGGTGAAATAACCCCGCAGGGTGCAAAAAACGAAGCTTTACAGGTTATATCTGCAGTATTGCTTACCGAAGAAAAAGTAACCATCAGTAACATCCCCGATATTAAGGATGTAAACAAACTGATCGAGCTGCTTGGCGATATGGGCGTTATTGTTGAACGTATCAACGAGCATACTTACACCTTTGAAGCCAAAGATATTAACCAGGACTTTTTCCTGTCTGAAGCTTTTAAATCAAAAGGCGGCGGCTTACGTGGTTCTATCATGATAGTTGGCCCCTTGCTGGCACGTTTTGGCAAAGCATCTATCCCTAAACCGGGTGGCGATAAAATTGGTCGCCGCAGGTTGGATACCCACTTCCTGGGTTTTGAGAAACTGGGCGCACAATTCAACTACAATCCCGAAAATGGTTTCTTTAATGTAGATGCCTCCAATCTGCAAGGTACTTATATCCTGCTGGACGAAGCTTCGGTAACAGGAACGGCCAACGTGGTAATGGCCGCGGTATTAGCCAAAGGCACAACTACTATTTACAACGCTGCCTGCGAGCCTTACCTGCAGCAGCTTTGTAAAATGCTGAGCCGTATGGGCGCGAAGATCAGCGGTATTGGCTCAAACCTGTTAACTATTGAAGGTGTTGAAAAACTGGGCGGTACAGAGCACCGCTTATTGCCCGATATGATCGAGATTGGTTCATTTATTGGTCTTGCAGCCATGACGGGATCTGAAATCACCATTAAAGATGTTCAATACAAAGAACTGGGTATGATTCCTGATGTGTTCCGCCGTTTAGGTATTAAACTGGAGCTTAGGGGTGATGACATTTTTATCCCGGCACAGGAACATTACGAAATAGAGACTTTTATCGACGGTAGTATCATGACCATTGCCGATGCGCCATGGCCAGGCTTTACCCCCGATTTATTAAGCATTGTACTGGTTGTTGCTATCCAGGCCAAAGGCTCGGTACTGATCCATCAAAAAATGTTTGAGAGCCGTTTATTCTTCGTGGATAAATTGCTGGATATGGGCGCACAGATCATCCTCTGCGACCCACACCGTGCTACCGTTATCGGCCTGGACAACCAGGTTAAGCTGCGCGGTATTTCCATGACCTCGCCAGATATCCGCGCCGGGGTTTCATTGCTGATCGCCGCACTTTCGGCACAAGGCCAGTCAACCATTTACAATATTGAACAAATTGAACGCGGCTATCAGCATATTGATACCAGGCTTAAAGCTTTGGGTGCTGATATAACGAGAATATAAGCTGAAAGCCGAAGGCCGAAAGCTTAAGGCTAAAAGCATAAAGCCGAAGCTTATTAAAAGCTCAAAACATAAGGACACGCAAAAGCTTTCGGCCTTATGCTTTGAGCTTTCTGCTTTAATGAAGCTTTTTGCTTTTATAAGGCTTTTTCATAGCTTTATGCTTTTAGCCTTCGGCTTTAAGCTCAAAATCCATTATATAAACAATGCCTTACAAAAACCGGAAATCTACCTACGTTTATTTTGTACTGATATTTGTATTTATTAAAGTTGTTCTTAATCTTTTCGCTATATCCCATTTCGGTTTTCATCGGGATGAGTTTTTGCACCTTGTACTGGCCGATCACCTGGATTGGGGATATAAGGAAGTACCGCCATTTATAGCCATCCTGGCAAAAATCTCTATAACTTGTTTTGGCAACTCGGTTTTCGCGGCACGATTGTTCCCTACCCTGTTTGGTGGGCTCATTGTGCTGCTTACCGGGCTCATCGTCATTGAATTTGGCGGAAAGAAGTTTGCTATAACCCTTGCCTGTTTGTCGCTCATTTTTGCGCCTGCCTTTGCAGCAAGTGACTATCTTTTTCAGCCTGTAGTATTCGATCAGTTTTGGTGGGTATTAACGGTTTGGCTGCTCGTAAAATACCTCAACACTACCGATGTAAGGTACCTGTACTGGCTTGGCGCAGCCGTCGGCTTTGGCGTACTTACTAAGTACACTATGCTGTTTTTTACCGGTTCGCTGGTTATCGGTATCCTTATTAGCAAACAACGTAAATTACTGTTCAATAAGCATATCCTTGGTGCAGCCTTGATAACGATAGTTATTGTGCTGCCAAACCTGATATGGCAAATAACGCACCACATGCCTGTATTTACGCATATGAAAGCCCTGCGCGAGCAGCAGTTGGATTACATTACCCCAACTGACTTTATTAAACAGCAATTACTGGTCAATGGCGTAGCGTTATTTGTATGGCTTAACGGACTGGCGTTCCTGATATTTTCATTCAGGCTGCGTAATTTCCAGTTTCTGGCATTGGCTTATGCGCTCATCTTCTTTTTTTTACTGATGATGGATGGTAAAAGCTATTACATATTTGGAGCCTATCCCATGTTGTTTGCAGCAGGGGCCTTTGGTTTTGAGCGTTTATTAAAAACCACTGGCTATGTTTTGCGTACTGCCCTGGTAATATTGTTTACGTTGCCCAATGCTTTGTTACTGCCAATTTTATTGCCCATTTTGCCAATGGATCAAACCCTGGCATTTTTTCGATTTGCCGATAGACACCTTCCGGCTGCCCGTTTTTCGATGACCTGGGAAGATGGAAAGAAGCACGCTACCACACAGGATTATGCCGACATGCTGGGCTGGGATGATATGGCAGCATTAGTGGATAAAGCTTACAAAAGCTTAAACCCTGAAGATCAAAAACAGACTATGGTTTATGCCGATAACTACGGTGAAGCCGGTGCAATCCACCATTACCGCAAGCAATACGGCTATCCCGATGTAATATCACTGAACAGCAGCTTTACCCTTTGGGCACCAGATAGCCTCAAAAGCAAATACCTGATTTATGTAGATGAAAACGGCGGAAAAAATATTAAAGAATTTGTAGCCGGAAATATGATAGGCAGTTTTACGAAAGTAGGCGAAGTAACTAATCCGCTCGCGCGCGAAAAAGGTACAGCTGTGTTTATTATCACGCCAAATTATCGGTTAAATGAACGGTATTCTCCTGAGTTAGCGAAGAAGAGGTTGGAGTAGTGAGGTGAAAGGCGAAAGGTTTTTAAAAGAAAAAGGTTAAAGGACACCCCAAAATTGCAGCTACCTTTAACCTTTCGCCTTTATCCTTTCACCTTAAAATCAGGCTGATATAGCGTTTATAATATCGTACTGGGTAATAATCTCGATTTTACCCTGCCCGTCTTCAACAAGCACAGCAATATTATCTTTATTGATCATGGCCGAGATCCTGTCTATCGAAGTGTTCAGATCAACAAACGGGAACGGTGCAGTGGTAATGTTTTTGATCGGCTGCGATTTGATCGAAGGGTTTTCGATTAGTGAATCAAGGATATCGCTTTCGGTGATCTTACCAATTACCATGCCTTTTTGCGTAACCGGGATCTGAGAGATATTGAGCGATTTGATGGTATTGATTGCCTCCAACACACTCTTCTCACAATCAATGGTGATGATCTCCTGCACCTCTTTTTTGCTGATGATATCGCGGGCGGTTAGTTTTTCGTCTTTCAGGAAACCACGGTCGCGCAGCCAGTCGTCATTATACATTTTTCCAAGATAGCGGGTGCCATGGTCCGGGAAGATGATCACCACCACATCGCCCTCTTTAAACTTATCCTTCATCTGCAGCAAACCCGCCACGGCCGAGCCGGTTGAGTTACCTGAGAAGATCCCTTCTTTACGTGCAATCTCGCGGGTCATGAGGGCAGCGTCCTTGTCGGTCACCTTTTCAAAATGATCTATCAGGCTAAAATCAACGTTTTGCGGCAGGAAATCTTCGCCGATACCTTCGGTGATATATGGATAGATCTCATTTTTGTCAAAAACACCTGTTTCCTTGTATTTTTTAAATACCGAACCGTAAGTATCAATACCTAAAATCTGGATAGCAGGGTTCTTCTCTTTCAGATAACGGGCGATGCCTGAGATAGTACCACCGGTGCCAACACCTGCAATAAGGTGCGTGATCTTGCCCTCAGTTTGCTCCCAAATTTCGGGACCGGTACTTTCATAGTGCGCCTGCGAGTTGCTCAGGTTATCATACTGATTGGGCTTCCATGAGTTAGGGACTTCCCGCTCCAGGCGTGATGATACCGAATAGTATGATCGTGGGTCTTCAGGCTCCACATTGGTTGGACAAACAATTACCTCCGCCCCAAAGGCGCGCAAAGCGTCAAACTTTTCTTTTGACTGTTTATCGGTGCTGGTAAAAATACATTTATATCCTTTTATAACAGCCGCAATGGCCAAACCCATCCCGGTATTACCTGATGTGCCTTCAATAATGGTTCCGCCGGGTTTTAGTTTTCCGCTTTTTTCGGCGTCCTCAATCATTTTAAGGGCCATACGGTCTTTTATGGAGTTGCCGGGGTTGGTTGTCTCTATCTTGGCTAAAACGGTAGCAGGGATATCTTTTGCTACTTTATTGAGTTTTACCAGCGGCGTATTGCCAATGGTATCGAGTATATTGTTGTACCACATAATTTAAATCTCTACTAACCCGGTATATAAAGCAGGGTTACGCCTCAAAAATAAGTTTCTTAAATGATATTTCTTTTATGGAATAGTAAATAGATCTGCATCTTATAAGCATACATACATAAATGTAATAAATTTAAACCGGTGACAATTACCATAAAATATACCTAAACATGCAGACACCAATAAAAAAATCGTTATTATTTTTTAGTTTCTTAAGTTTTTGTATAACTGCCGCATTTGGGCAAAAGCCGCTTACCCCAAGCCGGCAAAGCAGTTATTATACCTACATATATAAAATAACGGCTGGTGATGTGCTTAAATTTTACCGCTACCCGCGTAAAAAACCTGATGAGCAAATATTACACAACCCCATTGACTCGTTTAAAACAAACGATAAATGGAACAATACCCTCCCTCCCGGCAACTATTTGAAAGTAGCTGCCAAAAAGAACGTGCTAAGCTATTCGCTTATCGAAAACCGCTCGGCCAATTTAAAACTGCTGGCTAATAACTATGACCTCCGCTTTATTTTAGTTGATCAGACAGGTAAAGCCATTAACAACGCTTTAGTGCAGTTTAACAATCATACCGTTACTTATGATTCAAAGGCCGGCTTGTATATAGCTAATCCTTCAAAAAGGGATACCATACTAAAAGTTGATTACGCGGGCGTAACCAATTACTACGCTATAAAAAAGCAGCAGCGCCCATCTTATTATCATTACAATTCGTATCGCCATATGAGCTTTTTTAAAGCTGCCTGGAAACGCTTTAAAAACCTGTTTAAGGGGCACGGTAAATATTACAGCCGCCAACCCGCAGATAATTACGAAGGCTTCATGGTTTTTAACAAGGCCATTTATAAACCACATGATACGGTAAAATTCAAGGCGATCATCTTAAATAAAAAATCAAAACAACCTGTAACCACAGCTCAGCTTTTGGTACGGCTCAAAGAGCGGTATGAGGATGACGGTAAGATCATAGGCAAAGTAAACAGTTACCGCGACGGCGCTTATGAATATAGTTTCGCCCTCACAGATAGTCTTGACCTTTCGCTTGATGAAGATTATACCATCTCGCTCGAAGATCCGTCGAGCGAAAAATACAAACTTGATGATTATGATGGCGATGACGATCAGGGCTTTTTAGCCAAACGCAAGGTTTTTTTGACGGGCCGGTTTAAATATGAAGAATACGAGCTTAAATCAATTACGTTCAGCACCAGGGTTGATAAAGAAGAACACGGGCCCGGAAATCCGGCTACATTATATTTAAAAGCAATTGACGAAAATAACCTGCCGGTTACGGATGGCAGGGTTACTGTTACATTCAATACCCGTGGCACCGGTACGCGCAGGCAAAGCTACACTTTTGTACCCGACCAGCTTTGGACACACCAGCTACAGCTTGATCCGGTTGGTGAAACCAGGCTAATTATTCCCGATTCCATCTTTCCTAAGGCAGATATTACTTACACCATTAATTCAGAATTTCTGAACAGTAATAACGAACAGCAATCGGCCAATAACGATATGAGTTACCGGTACAGCCGGTTTAGTATTACCGCCAAGTTAAACGGTGATACATTGATGAG
The DNA here is from genome assembly GCF_059491465.1 of Mucilaginibacter sp. Mucisp73. Taxonomy (NCBI): domain Bacteria; kingdom Pseudomonadati; phylum Bacteroidota; class Sphingobacteriia; order Sphingobacteriales; family Sphingobacteriaceae; genus Mucilaginibacter; species Mucilaginibacter sp. Mucisp73. Next base: position 3,663,771 of record NZ_CP168507.1, read on the forward strand.
TACCGCCTTTGATAATGGTAAGGCCGTAAATACTATGGCTACCATCAGCGCCCTTAACGCAAAGTATGATACCATAACCAGGGTCAGGGTAATGCTCCCGGCAAAAACCATCATTAACCCGTATGCCGATAGTTACAATATTGAAACAGACAGCGCCTATGCCGGCCTCGACCTAAAAGATAATAACGCCGGCATCTCGCTATCAGGCTATCGAACTGCCGATTCGGTGTTTGTAAAGGTTGACAACCCGCGGCACCTGCATTTTTGGTATTCGGTATTTGGCGGCAACAAATTAATTGATGCAGGGCAGGCCAATAACCTGTTTTATGTACGTGCTTATAATGATCAAAACCTCCTAAACTTTCAGGTGCATTATATCTGGGCGGGTGAAAGCAAAACCGAAGCCACCGATATCATGTACCGCGATAAGCTGCTGACCATCAACGTTCGTCAGCCGGTGTCCGTTTATCCCGGGCAGCAAGCTAAAACCGACATCGTGGTTACCGATGCTAAAGGCCAGCCTGTAGCCAATGCTGATTTAACGGCCTGGTCAATGACGAGTAAGTTTGCCAACTACAAGACACCCTATGTGCCATACCTTGGCAAAGGTTTTACTTATCGCAAGCAAAAAATGGGTTTTAATACCGGCAATATAAATGGCGATGGATCATTACAGCTCAACTGGAAGCGCTGGAGTAAGGAAATGGGACTTGACAGTATTGCTTACTACCAGTTTACTCACCCCAACAAAATTTACCGGGTTGAAGAAGACGCCAAAGACTCGCTAACCCAGGTAGCGCCTTTTGTGATTAAAAACGGCGATGTACTGCCCGTACATATCCTTTATATTGACGACCGGCCGGTGTACTTCGACCAAACACAGCAGCTTAAACGCTACAGTTTCGCGGTATCGCCGGGCAGGCACATGTTCCGGTTCAGGACCAGCCATCAAAACATTTGGGTAGATAGTGTAGATGTACAAAAATCGAAAAAGCTGATCTTCAGCATTAATGCGGATAATGCGCACTCAACAAAGGTTTTGGATACATTGAGTACCTATGAATGCGATCTCATCAACCGTTACCTGATTACCGTTATCAATAATTTTGGCTGGAAGATGGCCCTCCTTACCCAAAACGAAAAGGTATTCATGATCAATCCCGACCCGAACTACGGTTACCGGAACAACAGCGTACTCATAGGTCCGTCGGCCGAAAACTTTGCCAATTTAGATGTACAAGGCAGCGGATCACGACGTTTTGTTGCCGAACCAGGTTATTCATTTCAGTTTGAGCCCGGCCTTATTAAACAAAAAAGTATCCCCACTACTTATCCCTTCAACCCCATACTATCGTCATACCAGGGCCCGGCCGATGATTATACACAACAGGTACTTACCCAACCCGAGGCCGAAAGTATCTGGCAGCAATATCTTGACCTGCGCAGCAACACGCAATCGCTTTTTGTAAACCCTACCATCACCGGCGAAACAGGTAAACTAAGTATGAGCATCGATCAACCTAAGGGCAAAAAACTGCTGGTTAAAAACCTGATCGTTTATAAATATGATGACCCGGACTTTTTATTGATCTATCCCGGCAATACCACATATATTAACAACCTAAACGCCGGCAGCTACAGGCTTTTATTTTTGCTTAAGGGCGATAGTTATGATATTAAAGAAAATATAACCATAAAAACAGGCGGTACTAATTTTTACAACTTTGAGGTACTGCCCACTCATGGCAAAGATTCGGTAGGTGTCCGGATCAGCAACATTATCAATAACAGGACGGGCAGCTATAATCACGGTGACCGGGAAATAGAAAACGATGCCCTGAAAATAAAAGAAGCGTTTAATGATAAATACCTTGATACCGGCAACTTCGGCAATATGATGAGCGGAATAGTTACCGCCAGCGATGATAAATTGGTTGTACCCGGCGTAACCATAAGGGTAAAGGGTTCATCAACAGGTACGCAAACTGACATAGCAGGGCGCTTTAAATTAAAAGTACCCAAAACCGGCAAACTCATTGTAAGCTTTATAGGGTACGAAACACAGGAGTTAAGCATACAACCCGGTGCAACTATCAAGGTAGTCTTAAAACCCAGCTCAAAATCCTTGCAGGAAGTAGTGGTTATTGGGTATGGCGTGCAACGAAAAGCGGAAATGACCGGATCGATAGCAACCGTATCTTCCTTAGAAGGCGGGCTTGCTGGCCTGACAGTAGGTAACGAAGCCAATATCATGATTAGGGGCATTAGTTCATCACCGTCGGCCCAGCCGCTGATTGTGGTGGATGGCGAGATTGTTGATAAACTATCTGACGTAAATAAAGAAGACATTGCAGAAATTAGTGTATTGAAAGACGCCGCCGCCACTGCTATATATGGTGCGCGTGGTGCAAATGGCGTCATTGTGATCCGGACCAAAGCTAAACCGGGTTTGGCTGGAGGCCAAAGGGCCGACAGTACACAAACCGGCAGTTCGCAAACCATGCGTAAAAACTTTTCTGATTATGCCTACTGGCAACCTAAACTGACTACTGACGAACATGGCAAAGCAAGTTTCATGGTTACTTACCCTGATGATATCACCAACTGGCGAACATTTATCATCGGCATAACGGGCAACAGGCAAACCGGCTTTACCGAAAGCAGTATCAAATCATATAAACCATTAAGCGCAAATTTTATCGCACCGCAATTTGCCATAGCCGGCGACGAAATGAACTTGATTGGTAAGGTAATGAACTACAGCAATACCTCCGCGAAGCTTATCCGTGTGTTTAAATACAACGGCCAGACTTTGAAACAAGACGAGCTGGAAGTTAAAAACTCTAAAATTGACACACTTACTATAACTGCTCCTGCCGACAGCCTCACTTTTGAATACACCATTAAACGGGATAACGGCTATTTTGACGGCGAGCAACGCAGGATCCCGGTAATGCCGCAGGGTGTTAAAGAAACCAAAGGCATTTTTGAGGCACTTGAACGCGACACCACAGTGAATATGAAATTTGATCCCGCATTAGGTCCAGTCACTTTCCGGGCAGAGGCTTCTGTATTGCCCGCGTTGACTGAAGAAGCCCGTAAGCTGAGGGAGTACAAGTATCTGTGCAATGAGCAGCTGGCTTCAAAATTGAAAGGCCTGCTCATGGAACGACACATTAAAAAGTTTTTGGGCGAAGAGTTTAAGTACGAGAGAAATATAAAAGACGTAATTAAAAAACTACAGGAAAACCGCAAAAGTAACGGTACCTGGGGCTGGTGGAAAGATAGTAACGAAGAACTCTGGATTAGCCTGCATGTGGTAGAAGCATTGATAGATGCGCAAAAAGAGGGCTACGCTGTTGAACTGGATAAACAAAAATTAACCGACTATCTCGTCTTTCAGCTTGAAAGTTACAAACGCAGGGACAAAATACTTTGTCTTCAGTTGCTTCATAAACTGGGAGTTAAAGTTGATTACCAGAAGTATGTAACAGGCATTGAAAAAGAGCAGGCTAAGGATCAAAAAAGCTTCGACTATAAGTTGTCGGGGTATGATAAGTTAAGAATGATGTTCTTGCGGCAGGAATCTGCCCTACCCATAAAAATGGACAGCCTGCTCAATACAAGTAAACACACCATGTTTGGTAACATATATTGGGGCGAAGACAGTTATCGCTTTTTTGACAATTCGGTACAGTTAAGCGTATTAGCCTACCGCATTATCAAAAACGAAGGCAATCACTCCGGGCTACTGGCTAAAATACGCGGTTATTTTCTTGAACAACGCCGGCTTGGTGACTGGCGCAATACTTATGAATCGGCACTGATACTGGAAACTATTCTGCCAGATCTGTTGACAGAAAATAAACAGGTTAAACCATCGCAGATCACGCTTACAGGCACAGATACAAAAACGATCGACAAATTCCCTTATTCGGCAACGCTAACTGATAAAACGATCAGTATCAGCAAAACCGGCAGTCTTCCTGTGTACATTACCGGCTACCAACAGTTCTGGAACAGCAAGCCCGAAAAAGTGAGTAAAGATTTTACAGTGAATACCTGGTTTGAACGTAAGGAAAAAACAATAACCACCCTGAAAGGCGGTGAACCTGTATTATTAAAAGCAGAAGTAACAGCCCGCGGCGATGCTGATTTTGTGATGATAGAGATCCCGATACCTGCCGGATGCTCGTACGAGAGTAAGGAGCAGCAATGGGACAACAATGAAGTGCACCGCGAATATTTTAAAGAGAAAGTAAGCATATTTTGCCGAAGCCTTAAGCAAGGCAAATACACATTCACGGTAAACCTCATCCCCCGTTACAACGGCAAATACACCCTAAATCCGGCCAAAGCCGAAATGATGTATTTCCCGGTATTCTATGGCAGAGAGGGGATGAAACAAGTGGTCATTGGGGCATCAGGTCATTAAGTGATTTTTGCATTTTGTCAGACTTACGAAGTTTTTGAAACTTCGTAAGTCTTTTATTCATTAAGCTATTAAAAAAATGACCTAATGACAAAATGACTCAATGACTAAATAAAATGACTAAAACTTCAAATGCTTAACCGTTAACCCGTTATTGATTAACTGCTTTAACGATTCGATACCGATATGCAGGTGTGTTTCAACAAATTGCTCGGTTACTGATGAATCGCTTTCGGCGGTTTTAACACCTTCAGGGATCATCGGCTGATCTGATACTAACAACAGCGCGCCCGTAGGGATCTTGTTGGCAAAGCCGGTTGTAAAAATGGTTGCTGTTTCCATATCAACGGCCATGGCACGCAGATCTTTAAGGTATTTCTTGAATACTTTGTCGTGCTCCCATACGCGGCGGTTAGTGGTATAGCAGGTACCGGTCCAGTAATCGCGTGAGTAATCACGAATGGTGGTAGAGATAGCCTTTTGCAATGCGAATGCCGGCAATGCAGGTACTTCGGGAGGTAAATAATCGTTGGACGTACCTTCGCCACGAATGGCGGCTATCGGCAGGATCAGGTCGCCTACGTTGTTCTTTTTCTTAAGGCCTCCGCATTTGCCCAAAAATATAACAGCTTTGGGGTGAATAGCGGTAAGTAAGTCCATAACCGTAGCCGCAACCGAACTGCCCATACCAAAGTTAATAATGGTAATACCGTTTGCTGTAACGCTTTGCATTGGCTTTTCAAGCCCCATAATAGGCGCATTATCATTCCATTGCGAAAACAGCTGGATATACTTTGAAAAATTGGTAAGGATAATATACTCACCAAATGCTTCAAGTGGCCTGCCGGTATAGCGCGGCAGCCAGTTAGCAACAATTGCTTCTTTTGTTTTTAATCCTGATTTTACGGGCGATTGCACTTCTTTCACCGGCGGTGGTAAGGCATCTCCGTCCTTTTTAATGTTTAATTCTTCGTTCATATGATTTCTTTTTATATAGCAAACCCCGGTATGATAACCAGGGCCGCTTTATTTTTTAATAAATATAAGTGTTCGCTTATATACTGTGCGTTAAGCTACTTTTAACTTTTTCAGATCAGATTTTTCAAACTTCTCGCGTGCGTAATCCAAAGTCACGTTCAAACGTTTCACATCTTTTTTTGATGGAAACTCGAACATAGCATCGATCATGATAGCTTCGCATATGGAGCGTAATCCCCTCGCGCCAAGTTTAAATTCCATTGCTTTATCAACAATAAACTCCAATACTTCGTCTTCAAAATCAAGCTTTACACCTTCATATTCAAACAGTTTTTTGTACTGTTTCAATAATGAGTTTTTAGGCTCGGTAAGGATATTGTGCAATGCTTCCCTGTCAAGCGGGTTGAGGTAGGTAAGCACCGGCAAACGGCCTATCAACTCAGGGATCAAACCGAATGATTTCAAATCCTGCGGGGTGATATACTTATAGAAGTTTTTGGTATCGATATCGCCCTCATCGTGCTTAAACTTGTAACCAACGGTTTGGGTACGCAGACGATTGGCGATCTTTCTTTCAATACCGTCAAATGCTCCACCACAAATGAAAAGGATGTTGCTGGTGTTTACGGTTATCATTTTCTGATCCGGGTGTTTACGGCCGCCTTGTGGTGGTACGTTAACCATGGTACCTTCTAATATTTTCAATAACGCTTGTTGTACACCCTCGCCGGATACGTCGCGGGTGATAGAAGCATTATCGCTTTTACGGGCTATTTTATCAACCTCATCAATGTAAACGATACCTTTTTCGGCAAGGGTTACATCATAATCGGCCGATTGCAGTAAGCGGGTCAGGATGCTTTCAACGTCCTCCCCTACATAACCGGCTTCGGTTAATACGGTAGCGTCGCAAATGCAAAACGGAACGTTAAGTACTTTGGCGAGTGTTTTAGCAAGCAGGGTTTTGCCCGTACCTGTTTCACCTACCATGATGATGTTCGATTTTTCAATCTCAACCTCATCTTTATCAATACGCTGATTTAAGCGTTTATAATGATTATATACAGCTACCGAAAGTATCTTTTTGGCATCATCCTGCCCAATAACATACTGATCAAGATGTGCCTTCATCTCTGATGGCTTAAGCAAGGCCGGCGCCAGAGGCGATGACTTCACTTTACGTACCTTCAACTCCTCAGCCAATATTTCATTGGCCTGGTTCACACATTTATCACAAATGTGTGCATCAAGTCCTGCTATTAACATCAGGGAATCCTGTTTACCGGCACCGCAAAATGAACACCTGATCTCTTTGCTGTTTTTATTCATCTGATTCGTCTTCTTACTCAAAGTTAAAAAATTAGTGGCAGAAAACAAAGTTAGTAGCCATAAGTACTGAGTCTTAAGCCTAAAGTCATTTTTTTTCTGACTTCAAACTTAAGACTTAGAACTCAGGACTAAAAAATTATTTTCCTTTATTACCTCTTAAAATCTCGTCAACCATACCAAATTCTTTGGCTTCCTCTGCAATCATCCAGTAGTCACGGTCAGATGCATCCCAAACTTTTTGGTAAGGTGCACCGCTGTGATCGGCAATGATCTGGTACAGTTCTTTTTTCAATTTAGTGATCTCCTGATAAGTGATCTCTATATCCGATTGCTGGCCCTGAGCACCGCCCGATGGCTGGTGGATCATTACCCTTGCATGCGGAAGCGCTGCCCTTTTACCTTCAGTACCGGCTACTAACAGTACTGCAGCCATTGACGCCGCCATACCTGTACAAATAGTGGCCACGTCATTTGATATAAACTGCATAGTATCATAGATACCTAAACCTGCATAAACCGAGCCACCTGGTGAGTTGATGTAGATCTGGATATCGCGTTTAGCATCAGCCGATTGTAAGAATAGCAACTGAGCCTGGATAATGTTTGCGATATTATCATAAATAGCATCGCCCAGGAAAATAATACGGTCCATCATCAAACGTGAAAACACGTCCATGGCCTGTACATTAAGCTGGCGTTCTTCAAGAATGTATGGTGTCATGCCGGTTGGTACGGTAGTGATACCGCCGGTTGGCATATTGCCCCTTTCAACACCTGCAATATATTTGTCTACATAAAGGCTGTTAATACGGTGATGCTTAACAGCATATTTTCTGAATTCGTTTTTATCGATATTACTGCTCATGGTTTTTGTTTGTTGTTCGTTAGGAAATGCGGGCGTCTTACCCGCGATAAATATAGTTTTTAGTTCAATAGATTTTTTGCAAGATAGTTTTTATTACGTAATTTTTTGATGAGGGCGCAGTGACGAAACTTGATTTTTTTAGTCAAAAACTAACAGTTGAGGTTACCGGAAGAATGTTGGTGACAACACCAACATTGGGGCGGGGACACCAAATCGAATAGCACAGGCATTGCCATCTTCACCCCGTCATTGCGAGGTACGAAGCAATCGCGAGCTATACAGGGCGGCTCTGCCAGTTGGGGATTGCTTCGTACTCACAATGACGCTTGGTTTAGAGTTGGGGATATAAGACACCAAAAGCAACCCGATGAGTTGCTTTTGGTGAACGTACTATAAAATCTACCCTAATAAGGGCGATTGAAAGAAGCTTACTGCGCTGCAGTAACCAATGCACTGAAATCAGTGTAAAGGATATCCTGCTTATCTAAAGTGATCACATTTTTGATATAATCAAATACCTTTAATGCTTTTACCTCTTCAAATATCTTGTTAGCGTTGTCTTTGTTTTGCAGGTACTGAACGGTGTACTGACCTAACTGATCTTCAGGGATAGCAGTTGGGCTATACATCCTGAACTGCTGATCTAAACGGATCTTCGCTAATTCAAACACATCTTCATATTTAATTTCGATTGTGTTATCAGTAATAATCTTGTTTTCTATCAAAGTCCATTTCAGGTTTTGAGCAAAATCGTTGTAACCGCCTTCTAATTCCTCATCGCTTAATTTCTCGTTGGTTGCTTTTAACCAGCGTTTCAAAAACTCGTCAGGAAGGGCGAAATCAACTTTAGCGATAGCCAGTTTGTACATGTCGTCCTGCAATTTGCGGTCGGCATCCTGAACCATCATGCTTTCAAGTTCTTCAGTAATTTTAGCTGTGAACTCCTCTTCGGTAGTTACTGTACCTTCACCAAATAATTTGTCAAAGAACTCCTGATTAAGGTCGCTTTCTTCTAAACGGTTAACGTTTTTAACAGTTAATTGAAAATCGCCTCTTAAATCAGCTGCATCGTCTTCTTCAATTTTCAATAAACCGGCAATTTTAGCTGCGTCGTTATCAAAAGCTTTACGAATATCGAATGTTAACACATCGCCTTTTTTCAAACCGATCAATGAAGCTTTGATTGCTTCATCTTTGATCTGATCTAAACGTACAGACGCCGTATTGGTTATTCCACCCTCAAAAACACTACCATCAGCCGAAAGTTGAACCAATTCGCTGTAAAGAACGTCATCATCTGCCGATACGTCAGGGTTTGTCATTTTGCCATAGCTGCGGCGGATGTTTTTGATTCTTGAAGCCAGCGTTTCGTCATCAACTTTGATTACGTATTGGGTTAATTTATCTTTTGATGAAAAGTCGATGCTGAACTCAGGAGCTAAACCTAATTCATAGCTAAACTCAAAGTTATCGGCAAAATCCCAGTTGTATTCTTTGTTATCATCTGCAGCAGGCAATGGCTGACCCAATACAGCCAGTTTTTGCTCGTCGATATAGTTATTTAAAGTATCTTGTAACAGGTTGTTGATCTCATCAACAAGGATGCTTTTGCCGTACATTTTTTTGATGTGCGATGCAGGCACCATGCCCGGGCGAAAACCAGGAATTTTTGCTTTTTTAGCGTTTTCCTTTATAGCTTTTTCAACACGTGGCTGGTAATCTTCAGGGTTGATGTTAATTTTAACAACTGCGTTCAGGTCATTAATTTTTTCCTGTGTAATATTCATCTTTTTACCGGGTATTTAATTTAATCCTTTGAAATATAGCCTAAAACCTAATCCGTGCTATACAAAATTCGAGGCGCAAAAGTATGAATTTATTTTTAATTAGCGCTTGATTTTATATTGTTTTCAAATTTTACAACATGGTTACTGATGGGCTTTATTGTTTTCAAATAAGCGTAAATTGCTTCCAGATCGGACACTTTCATGCTGCCATATCGCCACCACGGCATAATGGTTTGAAATTCGCCCGGTTTTACCGGTGTCGGCTGTATTTTACCATTGGCAAATTGAGTAAAGCGGCTTACAAATTGCTCTTTTGTCCAGCTGCCAATGCCTGTTTCCTTATCGGGCGTAATATTGGCCGAAAACACTTTGCTTCCACCGGGTACTATATAACCTTGTCCGCCGGCAAAAGCCATTGCCTCATTCAATTTACCTTTATCTGATTGCGTGTGGCACTCTTTACAGGCCGCTGCATTTAATAAATAAGCTCCATATTTAACAGTATCTGCCGGATTGGGGATATTACCTAACGCAGCTTTTCGCGGCATGGTATGCACAATAACATTCAGCGGAAAATCGAGCTGATGGCCCGGGTAATTTTTGCCGCTGGGTTTTAATGTACGTATATATGCAATGATGGAATAAAGGTCTTCCCTATCCATTTTTGCATAATAAGGCCATGGCATTATCGGAAATATAGCCGACCCATCTTTTTTAACACCAGTGGTCATTGCCCTGAAGATCTCACCGTCTGTCCACCCGCTCAAATTTAACGGGGTAATGTTAGGTGAATAAACAGTACCGGGGAAACCTGCTGAGGCATCAAATTTTTCTCCGCCGGCACCGGAGATCGTTGAATCTGAAGGACCTGCAAATTTATCCCAGCTTCGGGTAGAATGACAATCCAGGCAAACTGTAACGTTATTTGCGAGGTATTTACCGCGGGCTATACGCTGTGGAGTTGCATCTACTTTAATAGCTTCGGGCTGGCCAACGTTGGGGAGGGCCAGCGTAATATACGATACGCCAGCAATTGCAATCAGGACAAGTACTATAACTGCATAGGCTGTCCATTTTAAAAACTTTTTCATTTTTAATTAGTGATAGGTGGTTAATAAATTAAAAGAGCCATGAATTAGTTAGATCCCGGCCCCTTTGTTATACTTTAATTATAATATCGATCAGTCAACTTTTTTGATAGATGAAGCGCCCGATTTATCGTTATTCACGGTAGATGGCGAACCTTTATATTGAATTTCGGACGCACCACTGGTGTGCACGTTCAGTGTTTTAAGCACATTGATCTTGCAATGCCCAATGCCCGATGTTTCGATATCATAGTCACCAACAACAAAATCAAAGGCTTCTATTTTACCGGCTCCGCTCAGGTCAATTTTGTGCGATGCAGCCTGGCCTGTAAGATGTACTTCTGTAGCGCCACTGCCATCGGTTGAAACATTGGCCGCGTTAAGGTCAAGCGTAACTTTAGTAGCACCTGAAAGATCAAGCTTGAAATCTTTAGCGTTGAGCTTGCCGTCAGAATTAACTTCAACCGCGCCCGAAGCTTTAATTTCTTCAAGGTTTTTCACGCCGATGTTAATCACCATATCACCGGGATCGCAGAAATTCTTTTTTGATTTAATATGTAATACACCACCTTCAACCGAAGTTGAAATATATTTGAGCAGGTTATCATCAGCTTTGATATCGATAGTTAACGAACTATCCTGTTTCAGGTGGACTTTAAAAGCGCCTGAGATCTCAACTTTTTTAAAGTCTTCAGCTTTGCGTTTTTCTGTAGTCTGGTTTCCCGAACCATGTACGCACCTGTAGTTACATGATGATAATATGGCTGTAGTTATTAATGCGCCCGCTATAGTGAAGGTAAAAAGGTATTTTTTCATAGTATGGTTTGTTATGACGCCGAATGGCAGTTTAGTGTTACATCAAAATTAAAAAAAGCTACCACATTTTGAGTGATAGCTTTTGAATATATGATAGACTTTTGCAAAAGTAAGTTATTAAAGACCTGCAAACTCATTTTCAACAGTGTATTTGGCAGGAGCGTTAGTTACCTTATCGGTGAAGCTTGCTGCGGCGAAAGCGTTATTGTTTACAAATGATTCGCGGGTGTGGTTCAGGGTATAAACATCGACGGTACCGGTAAATTCGGCTTTAGCTTTATCATTAACGTTTACTGTGGCAGCGTAAGCTTCAACATTTAATTTAGCAGATGCATTGTCATAAAGATTAACGTTAAGCTCAAGGGCTGCAAGTTTTCCGAATGATTTAACTTCGGCATTGTCATAAGCATTGATGGCTTTCAAATCATTTGCAGTTACCCAAACTACCAATTTTTCGTTTTTGTACGAGGTGATACGTAGGGTACTGTTGTTGTTTTGTACCAATGCGCTTTCTGAATAATACTTGTTATAAACTTTAACATTGTCATTCTCTCCTGCTGATACATATACCTCAACATTGCCGCGAACTTCGATCTTGCTGATCTTGCTTACGTTATTTAAAACTACGGCTGCGCCGTTGTCAATTTTGGTTGCTGCGTTAGCTGCAGTTGATACGCCAAGTGCTAAAACTAAAGAGGCTGCGATTGTTAATATTGTAGTTTTCATGATGATTAATATTTTGATTGTCAATTATTTGTGTTTCTATTTCATTTAATACACAGATAAGACGCCCCCATTTTTAAAACGTTACAGCGGTTTCGGGCAAATTAGATGTACAGCAGGTTTTAGTCGGCGAACGGCGGAATATCATCGGTAAAAAACGGAAGTATTTTTGATTATAAATGTGCAGATTTCAGATGTGCAGATGAAAAGTGATGACGGCAATGCTATTAATGCCATTCGAAACCTCTTTAATTGGGGCTGCTATAAACGCAAAAAGCGTTATTGTTCAATAACGCTTTATACATTAACAAAAGAAGATATCTATGTGACCTTCGATAGAGTTTATCCCTTCCTCACATCTTTTAAATACAAGTTCAGCTTTTCGATGTTTTGCTTTAAGCCTTCATCAGCTTTAAATGTTTTTACTACCTGTACAAACTGCTCATGCGTTTCAAAAAGCATGTGCCAGCTCAGGAAAGTTTGCTCTCCCCGTTCGTCAAACTCAATAGTTGCAACAAATTTTGGACTGCTGACATGCTCGTATACTATCTTTTTAAGCGGAATAACTTCTTTAAATACACTCTTATTTTTATAATCTGTTCCGTCGGGGCCATGCATCACCAGATCCCACTCTCCTCCTGGTTTAATTTCCATTTTACTAATGGTATTGGTGAAGCCGTTGGGTCCCCACCACTGGGCAATATGTTCGGGTTGGGTCCAAACTTCCCATACCAGCTCAACCGGGGCATCTAAAGTTCTGGTTAAGCGCAGTTCACGATCTGCAGTGCTACTTTGATTGTTTTCCATTTCTTTCATTTTTTAGGTTTACTACATATTTCTCAAGGTTATCCAATTTATTTTCCCAGTGCTGGCGATATTGATCAACCCAAACTGATATTTCGCCAAGCTGATCAAGCCGGGCTTCGCAGACCCTATCGCGGCCCTGCTGTTTAACGTTTATCAAACCACAATCGGCCAGGATCTGGATATGCAGCGAAATTGCCTGCCGTGTAACATCAAAGTTTGCAGCTATCGCATTCACGTTATGCGGCTGTGCAGCAATCATATTGATAATCGCTCTTCGGGTGGGGTCGGCTATCGCCTGGTAAACATCTCGTCTGGCTTTCATAATTACGCAAGTAAGTACTTGCAAATATAAATGCAAGCACTTACTTGCGCAAGTGTTTTTTTTTAAAAATAGTTTTATTCCATAAAAAACAAAAAACGTCGCCACCCTATTAAAGGTAACGACGCTCCAGAAAACAATTTGAGGTCAGTTCAAATTACCATGGCAGTTCTTCCCCCAGGTGAATAAAACGGCCGTTAGGGCCATCTTCGCCAATAAGTGCCAGTTCAACACTGGTTTTGGCGCCATCAGGAACAGTCATAGGCGCATGTTCAACGCTACCCAGTTCTGTTTGTACCCAACCCGGGTGGGCCGAGTTTACTTTAATTTTAGTGCCTTTCAACTCGTCGGCTAAAAGAACGGTAAATACATTCAGAGCTGTTTTTGATGCAGCGTATGATAAACGTTTAAAATCAGCTATCGGACTACCTTCAGTTGCATGCAATGTCAATGAACCTAAAATGCTTGAAAGATTAACTATACGACCGGCATCGCTCTTTTTAAGCAGCGGAAGTAACTCGTTAGTAAGGTATACAATGCTAAACAGGTTGGTATTAAAGATATATTCAAATTCATCGGCAGTTGTAGCAACGGTCTTTTTAACAAAAAGATCATCTTCTTTAGGACCTACACCGGCGTTATTTACCAGGATATCCAGTTTGCCAAATTGTTTTTCGATGTAAGCAGCAACTGCTTTTCTTTCATCGGCATTGGTAACATCCAGTTGAACGCCGTATGCTTCAATCCCTTGTTCGGTTAATTGGGTCGCAGTTTCTTTGGCAGCGCTTAGTTTACGGGCAGCCACTATAACGGCCACACCTTTTTCTCCTAATTGTTTGGCGGTTTCAAACCTATACCGCGATTTGCGCCTGTAATTAAGGCTATTTTTTTTGTTGACATGATATTTCTATTTATTGTTGAGTGAATGGTGTGATTAATTACTTTGCTGCAACATGATCATGGTCGGTACTGGTTGATACTTCGATCCATTGATCAACTTCGTTGCTTGTTTTTTCAGCATTGGCTTTATACATGCCTACAGCATCTTTACCAATAGGCAGGTGCAGCGGAGGGTTTTCATTGTGAGCGATATCAACTACCACCCTGGCCAGTTTTCGTGGATCACCAGGTTGATTACCATGCAGCTGATCTGCTCCTGCCCTCATTGGGCCAACAGTAGCAGCGTAATCATCAATGACGTTTTTTGCGGCGCTGTATGATTCGGCACTCAAGAACTCGGTGCTAAACAAACCCGGTTCCACCACAGTTACTTTAATATTAAGCGGTGCAAGCTCAACGGCAAGGCCTTTTGAAATTCCCTCAACCGCAAATTTTGTAGAACCATATAAAGCCCAGCCAGGTATGGCATCAAAGCCAAACAGGGAAGAAACATTGATGATATGACCTGATCTTTGGGCGCGCAGATGAGGTAACACAGCACGCACTACGTTAAGCAGGCCAAATACATTGGTTTCGTACTGTGCCTTTACTTCGGCATCGGTAGCTTCTTCAATGGCAGTCACAATGCCGTAACCTGCATTATTGATTACCGCATCTATTTTACCAAAACGGCGCAAACCTTCGGCAACTGCAGCCTTAATCTGTGCTTCATTGGTTACATCCATAGTAACAACCAACAGGTTAGGATTATTATTTAATGAGGCCGCAAGCTGATCGGCTTTGCTGCGTACGGTTGCTATTACTTTATCACCTGCGGCCAATGCTGTTTTTGCTATCTCTAAACCAAAGCCTTTTGAGGCGCCGGTTACTAATATTACTTTTTGAGTTTTCATGATGTTGTTTGTTTTATTGCGCTTTATTTTTTAGACTTTTTAGTCGTTTTTGTCATTAAAAAAAATCCGTTCCCGGTTATTGTATTTATCTTCATTGCCTCTGATTAAAAACGACCAAAAAGTCTGTTATCAATCAAAAAAAATTATTTCAACTCGTATTCTTTTAATTCGGTTTTAAGCATGCGTACAAGGCTGTTCATATATCTACTGCTTCCGGTAACCCTAGATACCAGCATCCCGCCTTCCAGCAGCGTAAACATTTTGAGCGCATAATCGGCAGCGTTTATTTCAGGCGATATTTCGCCGTCCGCAACACCTTTATTGATGATTTCAACAAAGTCTTTCTGCCCTGCCTCAATCATTGTTTTCAGTCTTTGCTTCAAAACAGGGTTATTATCATCAGCCTCAACGCCAAAATTAAGTATCGGACAACCACCGTCTATGTATGAATCTATCGGGTCTTTATATATATCAATAAAAGCATGGATTTTCCTAATGGCTGTTTTTTTTTTAGCCATAACAGTGATTACTTTGTCGCTCAATTTATCGAGCAGGTAGTTAACCATTACGTTGGCTATTTCTTCCTTGCTTTCAAAGTGCCCATAAAGTCCACCCTTAGCCATTTTTGTTGCAGCCAAAATATCATCAATGGTAGTACCGGCTATACCTTTTTCATTAAAGATCGGCGCTGCCGTCTCGATAATGAATTGCCTGGTTCTTTCTGCTTTGCCCATTGTTGTTTTTGTTTAACGAATCAAAATTCGACTAAAAAGTCTAAAATAGAAACTATATTTTGATTGATGACATTAGGATGAAGGAAGGATTTGTAAATGTTTAAATCCGCGGACCCTGAAGGTAAAATTACATTTTGAATAACAGGCCTGTCACCCTGAGCCTGTCGAAGGGTCGCGCGCAGAGGCCTCGCCCACCATGCTTCGAGGACCTACCCATGACAAGATAAAAAATGTGGTTTTTCGCAGCAGATCAGCTTCGGGTGAAAACGAGCAGAACGATGCTGGGCGGTGCGGCTGCATGTCTTGTCCTGAAATAGGTTTACACAACAGTAAACAAAAATGGAAAGATATTCAAAGACCTATGGGAGTAAATGGCAGAGCCGATACAGTGATGAGTTTAAGCGAAAAATTTGCCAGGAATATTTAACAGGAGAAGAAGGCCTGAGTTTTCTTGAGCGGAAATATAATTTAGGGAATAGCCGGATTTCAGCCTGGTTAAAATCGTTTGGCCTGGAGAAAAAAAGACCGGTTTATGTATCTTCGTGTATCATGCCAGCAAAGAGAGATCCGGATATCCAGCCTGAAGATAGTGCATCAGTTAAGTTGCTGAAAAAGCAACTTAACTGATGCACTTCTGGAAAAGGAGCTTTATCGTAAAATGATAGAAGTTGCTGAAAGAGACCTGAAGATCAATATCCGAAAAAAGTCCGTTACCAAGTAATCCGTGAGACTAAAAACAGCTATCCCAGGGTAAGCCTTGGAAAGTGCTGTTGTTTACTTGGCATTACCCGACAAGCTTATTATCAACACTTTTGGGAAGCAGAAGCAATTAGTTTTGAACAGGAGATCATCCTAAATGAAGTAAGGCATTTAAGGACTACACATCCGGCTATCGGTGTCAGAAAGCTCTATGTATTATTACAATCATTTTTACTTGAACATCAGATAAAGATGGGAAGGGATGCCCTTTTTGATCTTCTTGCTGCACATCATCTTTTAGTACGGAAGAAAAGGCGACGTGTTTATACCACCCAGTCTTTTCACTGGTTAAAAAAGTATCCCAACTGTATAAAAGAAATAATCCCTAATAAAGTAAATGAGATATGGGTATCAGATATAACGTATTACCGAACAACCAAAGGCTTTGTATATATAAGTTTTATAACAGATGCATATAGCAGAAAAATTGTTGGTTATCATGCTGCTGACACATTAGAAGCTGTTCATACGCTGAGTGCTTTACAAATGGCCCTCAGAGAAAACAGGCAACCGATAAATGGTTTAATACATCATTCAGACAGAGGGGTTCAATATTGCAGTTATGATTATGTAAAGCTATTACAGGACAACAATATAATCATCAGCATGACTGAAAACGGTGATCCTTTAGAAAATGCAATTGCTGAAAGGATCAACGGAATCATCAAACAGGAGTACCTGGAACATCAGAGTCTGAGTACCAAAGAAGAGGTAATGGAACTATTAATTAAGTCTGTAAAAAGCTATAATAACCAAAGACCACATATGAGTTGTAATATGCTCACACCTGAGTTTGTACATCAAAATAATATAGAAGCAGAGCGAACATGGAAAAATTATTATAAATCTCAAAATGTGGTTTTGTAAACCTATTTTAGGACTAATAAATATTGTAAACGTATAACAGGATTTAGCATTTAATCTGTAAACTTTTTTTAGGACGAGACAGCAGGGGCATAGCAAGCTTTTGCAGAAGTGGAGGCATTGCGGGCGAATCGGGGCAAAATAATTGCAGCCCGTGGTTCTGTTCGTTTTGCAGGGTGAAGGCCGCGCCGATGGCTATGGGGCCAGGTTGTGCGCAAAGAAGCCTCTCTGCTGCAAGCCTTTTTGGTTACTTTTGTGGCGACAAAAGTAACTGGCCCCGCGCGGCCAGGAGCGCGACGATGTAAGTCAAATACTAATGAAGCTCGTTACCAGCCTGTCGGGGATTGCTTCATTCCTTACAGCAATGACGTGACGCAGATGTCATTTTACCTTCAGAGGCCACCGGATTTAAATCACTCAGCATGACACCCGTTTTTAGTTTATGATCTGGCGCTCATTTGCGACGGGTGTGTAACCTAGGTTTGCGTTTACAACGCAACTGACAACAAAAAAAGCCGCCCCTTTCGGAGCGGCTACACTATATATAATTGACTCAAAAAAATGGCGCTTATAAAGTTGCAAAGTCATTGGCCCTCGGCCTGGTTTCTTTATTCAAAGTTTCGGTGGCGTGGGCATATGCTAAACCATTGCTGTTTACATTTGATGTTGCGTTGCGGGTTAGGCTGTACTCGTTGGTATTACCTTTAAGTTCGGCTTTGGCATTACCGCTTAGGGTGATGCTGGCGCTATAAGTATCCAGGTTAAGATTTGCAGATGCATTGTTGTTCAATTTAACATCAAGCTCGATACCTGAAAGGCAACCGAATGATTTGATCTCGGCATTATCATAGGCATTGATGGCGCTTAATTGGTTTGCAGTTATCCAAACTACCAATTTTTCGGCTTTATATGATGAGATGCGCAATACGCCTTTTTGTGACTGAACCAGAGCGTTTTCAGAATAGTAGCGGTTGTAAACTTTTACCTGGTCGGCCGGGCCGCTTGATATATAAAGTTCAACATTGCCGTAAACTTCAATTTTGTTGATTTTGCTGATGTCGGTTAAAATGATGCCTGCATCAGTTTTAGCAGTATTTGCAGATGCGATGTTTGCGAAGCCAAGTACCATAAACAGTATGGTAGCGATGGCGGTCAATGTAGTTTTCATGGTATTAATATTTTGATTGTCAAGTGATTATTATTTTATTTCATTGAATACATATATATGACGATCTCAAATAAAAAACGTTACAGCAGGTTTGGCCTAATTAGCTGTAGGGCAGGTTTTTGTCGGTAAAGGGGTATTTTTTCCCGGTGAAATGGGGTAGAGAATTTGAGGGAAAGAAAGATAAATTAGATCGAAGCACGACACAATTAAAAATGGGGTCATGCTGAGGCACTCGAAGCATCGTGGGCAGGCCTCTGCGCGCGACCCTTCGACAGGCTCAGGGTGGCAGGCCCCCTATTTATATTGTCATTTCTCCTTTAGAGTTTCTGGGCATGATGGACGGGTGAAAACCCTTGTTATACAACCTATCAACTCAAATAATAAGCCTCACCGTCGGTCTTAATCTTCCCTGCATCGAGCAGCAGGCGTACGGCCTCCATTTTTTCTTTTTCGGTACCAATGTTGATCCCGGTTATCAGTCCGCCGATATCGGGGTTGCTAATACTGAGCAATTGTACTATTTCGGTGGTGATGTTGTCGAAAATTTCGTCTTGATTTACCCTGCGTTTTTCCTCAAGGCAAACATCGCAGATCCCGCATTTACGGCCGTTTGGCTCATCAAAATAAGCCAGCAACATCTGGCTCCGGCAGCGTTTATGAATGGCGTAGGCAAAAACGGCTTCCATTTTTTGGCGGTACACTTCTTTGCGCTGCTCAATATATTTCCTGTCGATGATGAGGTGGCTTCCCTGTACCCGTGGTTTTAAATAGGTAACCTGGGGTTTATCAGTTTGTTGCATATAGCTAAGCAATCCATACTGCTGCAACTGTAACATCCCTTCAATAACCTGCTGAACGCTCAAACCTGTTCGCCTTGCGATATCAAACTCCTTGATACGCACATAATTTTCAAAAGCCCCCCCGTATGAGCGCAGCAGGGTTTTGATAAAAGGGTCCCAGCCGGCGTTCTGGATCTGGAAGTTGTATAGTTGCTCGTTAACTACCTCAAACTGAAAACGCGAGGGTAAAAATACGCTTTCGTTAAAAGCCAGGTATTCATCACGCTCTAAAAACTTAAGGGCGTTGAGCGTTTTAATAGCATCGAGCTTGAAGCGGCTGCAAAATTCACCAAGGTCAAGATCAAAGCTTAAACCCTCGCCGGCCTCATAAGCTACCTGGTAATAATTGGCCAGGTTATGGTATACCTGCTTAATCTCCTCAACCGATGGAAAATTAAGTTCATACATCTTTTCCTGTTTCAGCTTATCGGCAGGGTTATATAGCAGTACGCCAAAAGCTTTATTACCATCGCGGCCGCCCCGGCCGGCTTCCTGATAATAGGCTTCCAAACTTTCGGGAATATCCTTGTGGATCACAAACCGTACATCCGGTTTATCTATCCCCATACCAAAAGCATTGGTAGCTACGATCACCCGTACCCGGTTATTTTTCCAGGCCTCCTGCTTTTCGGCGCGCTGGTCAACAGTCAGGCCTGCGTTGTAATAATCGGCCCTTATACCGTTATCTGTCAGGAACTTCGCTATCTCAAAAGTTTCCTTCCTGCTCCGTACATATACAATGCCGCTCCCCTTGACACCGCGTACGATATTGAGCATTTTACGGAACTTATCTTCCTCATGCTGCACCACATAACTGATATTGCGTCGTTCAAAACTTTGCTGGTAAACTACCGGGTTTTTGAATTTTAGCTTTTCCTGAATATCGGCCTTAACATCGGCGGTAGCTGTTGCTGTAAGCGCAAGCACGGGCACGTTGGGATGCAGCTCCCGCAGATCGGCAATATGCAGGTACGGCGGCCTGAAATCGTAACCCCATTGCGAAATACAATGCGCCTCGTCCACCGCGAAGAGGTTTACTTTCATGTACTTTACCCGCTCACGCACCAATTCGCTCAGCAGGCGCTCGGGCGACAGGTACAGGAACTTTACCGAACCATAAATGCAATTATCCAGCGCCAGGTCTATCTCACGGCGACCCATTCCCGATACTATGGATATCGCGTTGATGCCTTTGGCCCGCAGGTTTTCAACCTGGTCTTTCATGAGCGCAATAAGCGGCGACACCACTATACAGATCCCCTCTTTAGCCAACGCCGGCACCTGGAAACAAACTGATTTACCGCCACCGGTAGGCAACAGCGCCAAAGTATCATTTCCTAATAAAACAGACTGGATGATCTCGGCCTGCATGGGCCTGAAGGTGTCATGGTTCCAGTATTGTTTTAATATTTCTTCGATGGTCATGGGTAAACGCTGACCTCAAAACTATTAAATTTAAGGGAAATTTGGGCGGGTTATGGATAGAACGTTAAGGTCGGAATCAGAATTCATAGAATTAAGGATTTACAGATGCAAAGAAAATTCGAAATCGAACATCCGAAATCCCAAATTATCATTGTGGGCGTTACCTTCGGCCCGCGCTATCCGCTCATACTGCGCAGGCCTTAGCCGCTTGGCCGGTATCCGCTACTATCGCTAACGCAAAACAGGTAGTTAATTAAAACTCCATCAACCATTTATAAAACCCGGACCAATCGCCATTCCATTGCTTCTCATTGTGGGATGCGCCTTTGATTAGAGTAACGGGGGCGTTTTCGGGTTTTACCCCTCTTGATTTCAGCAAATCGGCCATTTTTTGCATATCGGCTACCATACTGGCGCTTTCTGCATCACCGCAAACAAAATAAAATCGGCTCATTTTATTTATTGCAGCCTGTTGCGCCTGGTCATAAATTTGCGGCGCTATCCAGAATGCGGGCGAAAATACCCCTGCATTTCCAAACACCCCGGGGTATTTAAGCGCGGCATACATCGAGATAAGTCCGCCCATAGAGCTGCCCGCAATGGTTGTGTGCGCGGCATCAGTTTGGGTACGGTAATGTGTGTCAATATATGGTTTAAGGTCGTTAATTAAAAATTGCACATAATCATCTCCCCTGCCTTCTCCGTATCTTGAGTTATACGGGTCATATTCGGTTATGCGGTATTCGCCACCATGATCGATACCCACTATGATGCTTTCCTGTTGAACAGGTAGTTTATCCATCAGCTCATCAATGCCCCATTCGCCATAACTTGAGGTGTAATCGTCAAAAAGGTTTTGCCCATCGTGCATGTAAATTACCGGGTATTTCTTTTTGTCTGCCTCATAACCGGCCGGTAAATAGATCCAAACCCTCCGCTGCCTGCCTAATTGAGGTATTCCAAAGTTTTCGCTGATCACATGTACCCTCGCTGTAGCGGTATGTTTCTTTTCAGGTACGCCAAAGTTATCCTGCCAGGCTTCAATATCCAGCTTAATAGTTGTATCTGCGGTTATTTTTAGGCTGCGGTTATCAATGGCCTTACCAACAACATCGCATTCAACGGTGCTCCAACTGCCACGGGTCACTTTAAAATGAACGATACCAACCGGCAGTTCTTTATTTAACACGTAATTCCCGGCCGGGGTTTTGAGCAGTTCCCAGGCTTTATCAGCAGGGTTCCAACCATTAAAATCACATGCCAAAAAAAGGCGATCCGACGGGCTTTTCAGGGCTGCAATTTTGCCGGTAAAAAAGGAGATTTTCACCTGGCTAAAAAGCAAAAAATTTTGTCCAAAAAGCAAAAACGCGCAGAAAATTATTTTTTTCATCATCATAAAAAGCTAAAAACCGGGAACGTTTCCGGGAACGTTCCCGGAAATAGGTTGCATAAAAGTAAAATTACATATTGTGTAAACATGACACTTACTTATTTCACAAATATGTGTTTAAATCCAAATTTCGAATAAAAACAATATTTTTTCCCGGTTATTTTAATAATTTTCAACATTTCGTTAAAGTTAAAAAAGCCTTAATTAAACGCTTTAAAATTATCTTTTATATAAAATTTGCAATTGATATTTGTAAATGTAAATTAGTCGCATGCTGTTTCGGCCACAATAATAAACCAATTATAGACGGCAAAATAAGCCTTTTTTTATTCATAAAAATCAATAAGTAAATGAGAAAAAATTACTCAAAAAAGTATGTTCTTCTTTGTGCTTTCCTGATGATGTCATTCATGGCGTTTTCACAAACCGGGAGTATTAAAGGAAAGGTATCTGACGAAACCAACCAGCCCCTCCCTGGTGCTACGGTTACCGTCGATGGTACCACTATTGGTTCAACTACCGACCCTAATGGTAACTATGCCATTAACAATGTTAAAGCCGGTACTTATACGCTAAGCGTAAAATTTATAGGTTATGTTACCCTTAAGAAGACAGTGACAGTTAACGGTGCAATAATCGAAAACTTTACCGTACAGCCCGAAAGTAAAAGCCTTAATGAGGTGGTAGTAATCGGTTACGGAACGCAACGCAAGAAAGACCTTTCGGGTTCTATTACCAACGTAACCGCCAAAGATTTTCAAAAAGGCGTTATTACCACTCCCGAGCAGTTAATTGCCGGTAAAGTTGCCGGTGTATCTGTAATATCAAACAGTGGCGCGCCTGGTGCAGGCAGCAAGATCCGTATTCGCGGTGGTGCTTCCTTGTCTGCCAGCAACGACCCGCTTATTGTTATTGATGGTGTGCCGTTGGATAACGCCCGCAACGCCGACGGTACTTCAAAA
The DNA here is from genome assembly GCF_059491465.1 of Mucilaginibacter sp. Mucisp73. Classification (NCBI taxonomy): domain Bacteria; kingdom Pseudomonadati; phylum Bacteroidota; class Sphingobacteriia; order Sphingobacteriales; family Sphingobacteriaceae; genus Mucilaginibacter; species Mucilaginibacter sp. Mucisp73. The sequence continues at coordinate 3,686,849 of NZ_CP168507.1, forward strand.
ATATCCGGTGTTGCCGACCCTTTAAGTCTAATAAACCCTAATGACATCGAGTCGTTTTCAGTATTAAAAGATGCTTCGGCCACAGCCATTTATGGTAATAGGGCCTCAAACGGCGTGATTTTGATCACTACTAAAAAAGGTAAAAAAGGTAAACCAACTGTCGATTTCAGCTCGCAATTTTCTGTATCCAAATTAGGCAAGGAAGTAAGCGTTTTAACCGCAGATCAACTGCGTGACTATGTTAAAGCTAATGGCACAACCGCTCAGCAAGCTTTATTGGGTACAGCAAATACCGACTGGCAAAAACAAATATATCAAACCGCGCAAACCACCGATAATAATATCAGTGTATCTGGCGCTACCAAGGTATTGCCATACCGTGTTTCGGCAGGGTACCTTAACCAGGAAGGTATTTTAAAAACCGGCTCATTAAGGCGTTTTACTGGTGCTATTAATTTAAGCCCAAGCTTTTTTACCGATCACCTGAAAGTTAATTTAAACGTTAAAGGCGCAAATGTAAAGCAAAGGTTTGCCAATCAGGACGCTATTGGCTCGGCAGTTAGCTTTAATCCTACCCTGCCGGTATATTCGGGCAGTAAGCGTTTTGGCGGCTACTATGAGTGGCTTGACCCATCTTCGGTTAACGGCCTTAAATCATTGGCACCTTTAAACCCGCTTGGTTTATTGGAACAGCGCGATGATAAAAGTAATGTTTACCGCAGCATCGGCAACTTAACCTTAGATTATAAATTCCACTTCCTTCCTGAGCTGCATGCTAACGTGAACCTTGGTTATGACGTATCAAACGGTCGTGGTACAGTGTTTGTAAACGATAGCGCTGCATCTGGCTATAAAAGATATAAAGATGCCGCCGGGGTTTTCCATGGCGGTACAAACACTCAATACAAACAATTGCAGTCAAATAAAATATTTGAAGGCTATTTGAGTTACGCTAAAGATATAAAAGGCATTAAAAGCCATATCGATGCGGTAGCAGGTTATTCATACCAGGATTTCAAAACCACAACCTATAATTTTCCTGATGTGACTGCCGATGGTACCATTGTATCAAAACCAGTTTATCCTTTCGATAAACCTGAAAACAGGCTGATATCAGTTTATGGCCGTGTAAATTATATTTATGATGATAAATACATTTTAACCGGTACTGTAAGAAGGGACGGATCATCAAAGTTTGCACCAGACAGAAGATATGGTACTTTTCCATCCGCGGCCTTTGCATGGAAAATGATCCAGGAAGATTTTCTTAAAGGATCAAAAGTTTTTTCTGACCTGAAATTACGCTTAGGTTATGGTAAAACAGGCCAGCAGGATATCGGCGAAAATTATAGCTATATATCATATTACAACCTGAGTAACAATACTGCTCAGTACCAGTTAGGTGATAAGTTTTATAACTTGTACCGTCCGGGTGGCTATTATCCTAACAGAACCTGGGAAGAAACCACATCCGCCAACGTTGGTTTTGATTTTGGCTTCATTGATAACCGTATCACCGGTACCATAGATTATTACCACCGTAAAACTTCAAACCTGCTTAACAGGATTTCTCAGCCGGCCGGTTCAAATTTCTCGAACGAAATCGTGGCTAATATTGGCGACGCTACCAGCAGCGGTGTTGAATTTAATATCAACGCGGATATTATCCGGAGTACGGACCTTACCTGGAGCGTAGGCCTTAACGCTACTTATAACCAAAACAAGATCACCAAACTGACTATAGCACCAGACCCAAGCTATGCAGGAAGCCCTACCGGCGGTATTTCGGGCGGAACTGGTCAAAACATCCAGATCAACTCCGTAAACTATCCACGCTATTCTTTCTACGTATACCAACAGGTTTATGGCGCCGACGGCAAACCGCTTGATGGCGTATTTGTTGACAGAAACAAAGATGGAGTGATCAATGATCAGGACCTGTACCATTATAAAAGCCCTGACCCTAAAGGCTACTTTGGTTTAACATCAAATGTAAACTACAAAAAATGGTCGGCAGGTTTTACTGCACGGGCGAGCGTAGGAAACTACGCATATAACAACGTGTTTTCAAGCACCGGCACCCAAAGAAGCATTATTAACCCTATCGGTGTTATAAACAATGGATCAACCAATGTACTGCAAAGCGGTTTGACCGGAAACAGTGATAAAAATGTGTTGTCAGATTACTATATCCAAAACGCGTCATTTATCCGTATGGACAATATAAACGTAGGTTACAATTTTGGTAAAGTATTCAAAAATACCGGAAACTTAAGATTGAGCGCTAACGTGCAAAATGTATTCGTAATTACTAAATATAAAGGAGTTGACCCTGAAATAGGCACAGGTATCGATAACAACCTGTATCCGCGGCCACGTACCTATGTTTTAGGGCTTAATTTATCACTATAACCTTATAGCTGATCATTTTAAAAGAAATCAACATGAAAAAAAATTCAATAAAACTTATATTAATCGGCGGCCTGATAGCCGCAGGTTCAGTATCATGCAATAAAAAGCTTGACCTGATCCCTACAAACGACCTGACATCGGCACAGGTTTATAATTCTCCGGAAGGTTACAAACAGGCATTTGCTAAAGTATATGCCGCATATGCATTAACAGGCAATTCAGGTCCTGCCGGTAATGGCGATGTTCAGGGTATTGATGAAGGAACATCTGATTTTTATCGTTTAATGTGGTGTGCGGAAGAACTACCCACTGATGAAGCCGTAGTTGGGTGGGGCGACCCCGGTCTGCCCGACTTTCACAATATGTCCTGGTCATCAAGCAACTTGTTCCTGAAAGGCATTTATTACAGAGCAGTTTACCAGATAACGCTGGCTAACGATTTTATTCGTCAGTCAACAGATGCTAACCTGAGCAGCAGGGGCATTTCAGGAGCTGATGCCACCAATATAAAAATGTATGCTGCTGAGGCACGTTTCTTAAGAGCTTATCAGTATTCGGTATTAATGGACCTTTTTGCAAATCCTCCGTTTGTTACCGAAAATGATGCCCTTGGATCAACCTTACCAAAACAAATAACCCGCAAAGACCTATTTAATTATATTGAAAGTGAACTCAAAGCGATTGACGGAACTTTAGCAAAACCCCGGGCCAACGAATATGGTCGTGCCGACCAGGCTGCCGAGTGGGCATTGCTGGCCAGGATTTACCTGAATGCCGAAGTTTATACTGGCACTGCACGTTATACTGACGCTATCACTTACTCAAAGAAAGTTATTGAAAACGGCGGTTACAAATTGATCAGTGATTATACTAAACTGATGCGCGCCGACAATAACGTAAATACAGATGAGTTTATCTTAACCATTAACTACGATGGCTTGCGCACGCAAAGCTACGGCGGTGCTACCTTTATGACCCACGCGCCTGTTGGTGGCTCAATGCCGGCGGCTGATTATGGTATTAGCGGCGGATGGGCTGGTTTGCGTACCACCAAAGCTTTGGTAAACCTGTTTCCAAATGGTGCTTCAAGTGCCGATAAACGTGCCCAGTTTTATACCAACGGGCAAAACCTTGAAATTTCAGATATCAGCACCTTTACAGATGGATATGCTATTTCAAAATTCAAAAACGTGAAAATAGCGGATGGCAAACCGGGTTCAAGCCTTGATTATGCAGATATGGACCTTCCCATTTTCAGGCTTGCAGAACAATACTTAATATATGCCGAAGCAACAACAAGGGGCGGCACAGGCGGCGATATGGGCCTTGCTGTAAGTTATATCAATAAGCTGCGTGAAAGAGCCTATGGCAATGCAGGCGGCAATGTAACCAGCATCACAACAGACCAGATCCTCGATGAAAGGGGCCGCGAACTGTATTGGGAAGGCTTCCGCCGTACCGACCTGATCAGGTACAAAAAGTTTGTTGAATCCAGCTACCTGTGGCCTTTTAAAGGCGGCTCGAAAGATGGCAAAGGTGTTGAAAGCTACCGCACCATTTATCCATTACCAACAAGTGATGTTGCAGCCAACCCTAACTTAAAACAAAATACAGGATATTAATAATATACCGGGAGATGCTCTTAAAGTATCTCCCGTAAAACTATAAAACCTAAAAAGGATATGAAAAAAATATTTACCACGCTCCTGGCATTCGGTGGCATTGCGCTGCTGATGCTGGCGTCATGTAAAAAGGATGAAGTAAAGGTTGTAGCAAACGTGGGCAAAGTGGGTGCTTTAACTTCAACAACAACCGCTCCCGCACTATCTAAACCCAATGCCAATAATGATGCTATTACCTTTAGCTGGGCCGCAACCCCGGTAACTGGTTACAATGCCCCCATTACCTATACTATACAGTTAGATGTAAAAGGTAATAGTTTTAAAAACGCAAGAGAAGTAAGCACCGACAAGCTTACCCAAACGCTTAAAGTGGGTGTGCTTAACGATATGTTAACCTCATTGAAGTTATCTTATGAAAACCCATCGCAAGTTGAGGTGCGCATTAAATCATCGGCGGCTCCAAACCTGGCTGCTACCTACTCAAACGTTATTACATTAACTGTATTACCATACCAGGGTACAGGCTATATTTATGTTCCCGGCGCTTACCAGGGATGGGATCCCAAAACTGCCGACAGTCTTACTTCGCCAAATAATGACGGTGTGTATGATGGTTATATCGGTTTCCCTGCAGGTAAGCTTGAATTTAAACTTACTCCCAAAAAGGTTTGGGACGTTGCATACGGAGATGCGGGCAGCGGAAAAATAAGTACTACCGGCGGTAACCTTTCAGTGCCTGCCGCGGGATACTATGCGCTGCATGCTGTTATCGATCAAAACGATAAAACTAAAGGCACATTTACTGCTACCCCGGTATTCTGGAGCGTTATTGGCGATGCTACCCCCGGCGGCTGGAGTACCGATACAGATATGCTTTATGATGCCACCACCAAAACCTGGAGCGTTACAGTTGCTTTAATTGCCGGCAAGGATATGAAATTCAGGTTTAATCACAGCTGGGATTTAAACTTAGGCGGTACGCCAGGTTCACTCACTCCAGGCGGAGCTAATTATACCATTACAACCGGCGGTACGTACAAAATAGTATTAGATACTAAGGCTAACACGTTCACTATTACAAAGCTATAAGCACAAAAACTGCAGTTGATTGATTTATTTATATGGCCCCGCACGGTGAAAACCTGCGGGGCTTCTTTTTGACCGCTGAATTTTTGACGAATGATTACGCTGATTTCGCTGGTTCCCCCGTTTAGTATTATCAAATAATAAGATTAGCAAATCAGCGTAATCATATTAATCAAAATCAAAAATCAGCGGTCAAAAAAAGCGATGAGGTCATCCCCCATCGCTCCCTTATTTAAGTAATTTTTTTCTTCTATGAACTATGATCCATCAACTATGAACCATATAAATTTACCGGTTTGCTATCTCCACATACTCTTTAGTGGTGGCACCAACGTAAATCTGGCGCGGACGACCGATAGGTTCTTTGTTTTCTTTCATTTCTTTCCATTGAGCAATCCATCCCGGTAAACGGCCAAGGGCAAACAGTACAGTGAACATATCAGTTGGGAAGCCTAAGGCGCGGTAAATAATACCGGAGTAAAAATCAACGTTAGGATAAAGTTTACGCTCAACAAAATAAGGATCTTTCAGGGCAACCTCTTCCAGTTTTTTGGCTATTTCCAATACCTCGTCATTAACTCCCAGCTTTTCTAAAATATCGTCGCAGGCTTTTTTAATGATCCTTGCACGCGGATCAAAGTTTTTATAAACGCGGTGGCCAAAACCCATTAAACGGAAAGGATCGTTTTTGTCTTTCGCCTTAGCAATCCATTTATCAGTATCGCCACCATCTTCTTTGATCTTCTCCAGCATTTCAATTACAGCCTGGTTGGCGCCGCCATGTAGCGGTCCCCAAAGCGCTGAAATGCCTGCGGATACCGAAGCATAAATATTAGAATCGGATGAACCTACTATACGAACGGTGGAAGCAGAACAGTTTTGCTCATGATCGGCATGTAAAATCAACAGCTTGTTCATAGCGTCAATAACCACCGGATCGATCTCCACCTCCTCTGTACGCTGACCAAAGGTCATGTGCAGGAAGTTGGTAACATAATCGTATTTATTTTGAGGATAGATAACAGGGTGCCCTAACGATTTTTTATAGATCCATGAAACCACGGTAGCCATTTTAGCAAGCATTTTAATAATGCTTTGGTTAAGCTCTTCGGTGGTTTGGGATGGCTTTAATGATTCGGGATAAAAAGCCGATAATGCAGATACCAATGACGACAGCTGCCCCATCGGGTGCGATTTTGACGGAAAGCCATCAAAAAACTTTTTCATGTCCTCATGCACCAAAGTGTGGCGGCTTAGCTCGTACTGGAATGATTTTAGCTTTTCGGCAGATGGCAGCTCGCCATAGATCAGCAAATAAGCAACTTCAATAAATGATGATTTTTCGGCTAATTGCTCAATTGGATAACCACGATATTTAAGTATTCCCTGCTCGCCATCTAAAAAAGTAATGGCGCTTTTGGTAGCGCCTGTATTTTTATACCCGATATCAAGTGTTACATAACCGGTTTGATCGCGAAGCTTAGAAATATCGATTGCCTTTTCACCTTCAGTGCCCTCAATTACCGGGAGCTCAAATGTTTTATCACCAATTTTTAGTTGTGCTGTTTCCGCCATAGAAATTTGTATCTGCAACAAATGTAAATAAATCTGCGTATTAATAACCGCTAATATAATTTACTGTTTGTAAAAATTTTCGGCCAAATTTATTATTTTACAACCTGTATTTGTGCTTATAGACGTTAATAATTGATTAAAAAATTACTGCAAAACATGTCGTTAAAAGGTAACTCATTGGTAATGATCCAAAACCAAGCTACCGTTTATCGCCTTTTACTCATAGGCTTATTTATTGCAAGTCCCTCGTTACACTATCTTTGCTTCAACAATTCTTACGATCCTTTTTGGCTAAGGGCTATAAACTGTTTTTTGTGTGTTATCACGCTATTTTTTTCTTTCATTAATAATAAGGTTTTTTATAAAGCGGGGATCTTTGCCACCGTTTTGTCTTTCCTGGTCATAAACAACTGCATTTTACTTGGCAAAAACGGATTTGAACATGTGTACCTGTTTAGCGCAATAACCATTTTTATTGCGTTAACCCTTTTTTGCAAAAAAAGCAGGGAATTCATAATTATCTGCGAAGCTAACCTTGCAGCTATTATAACCGCCTATTTTACCGCGCCCAGGCTTGCCATTTCGCCCGCAGTGCTGATCGTACTTATTTTGGTTTTCACTGTAATAGCCTATGTCTCATTTTTAGTGGTGATGGCTTATCAATACCAGCTAAAAAATGCTGTTAATAACGTGATGAAGCTTAACCAAAGCCTTATGGTTAATGACGCCAAGCTGCGTGAAAGTCGTAATCATCTCAACGCGCTCATTAACTCGTTAAATGACATCATTTTTGAGTTTGATGAAAACAAAACCTGTATTAATGTATGGTTTAATGAAATGACCGAGCGCGTAGTTGATCCGCGGATAGCGATTGGCAAAACACTCGATAAGGTAGTGGGCCCGCAAAAAGCTGAAAAGTATGACAGCGCTTTAAACTACGTAATAGAAAACCGCAAACCCATATCAATAGAGTTTTTATCTGATTACGACAGCGGACATTCCTTTACAGCTAACTTTACCCCCGTATTTGATAAAACAACAGGTTATACCGGCCGGATCTCGGCTTCAGTAGTGGATATAACCGAACAAAAGAAATATGAACGGGCCCTTAAAGAAAACGAAGACCAGTTACTGGAAGCTCAAAACATTGCTAAAATAGGCAACTGGTGGTATGACCATGAGAGTAAGGAAACATTTTGGTCGGCCAACCTCAATGCCCTGCTCGGGATTGAAGATATCCCCACCGGCATGAACCACTTTCAATATTATATAAGCCTGGTACATCCTGACGACAGGGAGAACGTTTTTGAATACCTTGCATCCATCCGTACAACAGCACAAAACCAACTTGAGCATAAATTTATCACACCGGCGGGCAACTTAAAATATATCAGGATCCAACGCGGCGAAAAGAAATTGCTGTCAGACACAGTTACACGCACATTTGGCATTATCCAGGATATTACCGAGGCCCGCCTTGCCGATAAAGCAGTTAAACTAAGCCAGCTTGAACTGATGGAAGCCCAGGCCATTGCTAAAATAGGCAACTGGAAATATGACGTAGCGTCGCGTCGCCTGTCCTGGTCGGAAGAGTTGAACGGCATTTATGAGCTTGACCAGGATACCTCTTCACGCCAGCGCTGTTTTATAAAGTTGCTGCTTAAGCATGTACATCCTAACGACAGGTTTATTGTCAGGAGCTTATTGCGTAACGAGTTAAGCAACATGGATTCATCCTATGAATACCGCATCATAACTACTGGCGGCAATATCAAACACCTGAGTATTATAGCCGGCAAACGCCTTTATAATGAAGATGGCAGTGTACGTAAAATTATAGGCACCCTTCAGGATATTACAGAACGCAAACAGGCTGAGCTTGATTTCAGAAACGTCGAAAGCAAATACCGACAGGTATTAGAAACTGTTAATATGATAGCAATAACTGTTAACGACAGTGGCATTGTTACCTTTTGCAACAAATACCTGGCAAACCTGGTAGGATATACCCAGGCCGAGATCATTGGCATGAATTGGATGGACAATTTTATTCCCGATGATCTGAGAGATTTTTTAACGAGCTGGTTTATAAATGACAGTTTTTTACCGCATTACATTAACCCTATTATTTGCCGTAACGGCGAGCAACGGATCATAAGCTGGCAAAATACGGTTTTTTATGACGAAAACGGCGTTTTTAAGGAGACCACAGCGCTTGGCGAAGACATAACAGACCAGGAGAAAGCACGACAGGACCTGATCTGGGCCAAAGAATTGGCCGAAAAGTCGTCTAAGTTCAAGTCGGAATTTTTATCCATCATGAGCCATGAGATCCGCACGCCGATGAACGCGGTTATTGGTACAACCAACCTGCTGCTTGACGAAAACCCAAGGCCAGAACAGATGGAATACCTCAATACGCTCAAGTTTTCGGGCGAAAACCTGTTGGCCATTATCAATGACATTTTAGATTATAATAAGATTGAGGCTGGCAAGCTGGAGCTGAATAACTCAAGGTTCAATATTCACCAGCTAATCCATAAAATAAAGCAATCTTTTGAGCCAAAGGCGGCCGAAAAAAAACTGACGCTTGAATTGATAGCAGACGATACCATTCCCGGAGATTTAGTGGGCGATGCCATGCGGCTGAGCCAGGTACTTAATAACCTGATCAGCAATGCCATTAAATTTACACATGCGGGTAAGGTTATTATCCGGTTGGATAAGGATGTGATAACCCCAAACACCGTTAATATTAAATTTGCAGTTACCGATACAGGAATAGGCATTTCGCCCGAAAGCTTCAACATTGTTTTTGATCCTTTTATGCAGGACCAACAGGTAATTGATAATGACTATGGAGGTACCGGTTTAGGCCTCGCTATTACCAAACGGCTCGTTGAACTGCATAAAGGCACAATTGCTGTATCAAGCGAACTGGGTAAGGGTACCACATTTAGTTTTGCTATAAACTTTACCCTCGCTCCTGAGGTCGCTGCCATGAAACCGGTTGCTGTTGCGGCGAATGCTTCAGACAACAACTTACAGGGCATGAATATTTTAGTTGTTGATGACAACAAAATGAACCTGATGATAGCCGGCAAATTTTTAAGGCGCTGGAATGCCCAGGTTCAGGAAGCATCAAATGGGCAAATAGCTGTCGACCTGGTTAACCAAAACTCTTATGATCTTATTATTATGGACTTGCAGATGCCTGTTATGGACGGCTTTGAAGCAACGGCGATGATTAAACAAACACAGCCCGACTTGCCCATCATAGCCCTCACGGCCGATGCCATGCCCGAAACCTACCAACAGGCGCTGGAAGCGGGTATGTGTGATTATCTGACTAAACCTTTTGTCCCGGAAGTACTGTACAGCAAATTAGCAAAACATATCAAACAATCAGTGTAACTTCGGATTTCAGATGTTCGATTTGGGATCGAGGCGAAAGGTAAAAGTTTAAAGGCTAAAGGTTTAAAAACCTCCGCTATTCGAAGTCCCCGTTATTCGAAGCCTATGACTTCGAGTGAACTATGCCAGGAGTTTGTAACTCCAGCCCTACACACTAATGAAATCATATCACAATAACCTATGTATTTGGTTTGCAACCACATACATAAATCGCCCGTAGACTTCGTCTACGGGCGGCGAACCGATCAGTATGCAAATCGCTTTAAAATATCATAAAATCCTTCAATCATGGTTCAAAATAAAAAAAGCGACAGGGATCGCCTATCGCTTTAAATATCATCAACTTAATCAGTGTAATCAAGAAGGATCAACGGTCTTAGTTAATCTGTTCCTTCACAGTTCCGCACTCTTTCATGTGCTCCGGAAAATAGGGGTTTACAATTGGTTTTGTTGACGAAAGCCAGTACCCTCCTTTTCCTCCATCGGCCATCGGGCAAAAGTCAACATAAATTGGCGCCGACTTGAATTTCGCACCTTTTACCAAAGCGATAACATCTTTACTTAATACCAAAAACGCCTCGCGCTGGGCTTTGATATCTGCTGCATTGCTTATCTGGTGCGCCACAGCAGCTGTTTCGCTGCAACCTTTTATACCCGAAAGCTTACCTTCCAAAGCTGTAGCAGCTGTTTTTATGCCGGCTGGGTCTGATTTAATAAACTCATCTTTTAAAGCGATATAAGCCTTAAAAACATCACTGGTGTTACCTGTATCTGCAACCTGGGCTTCGGCCGCAGGCTTGGCAGCAGCAGTCGTATCCACTTTAGCAGTATCCTGTTGTTTGGCAGGCTGGTTACACGCAGCGGCAACAGCTAAAGCCGCTAAAAAACAAAATCCTTTAATTATTTTCATATTACAATTAGTTTGTACGGATAGCTTCTACCGGGTCCAGTCTCGAGGCCGAATACGCGGGAATAATGCCAGCTATCACTCCTATTATAATTGAATAGCTTAAACCCCGTGTAACGTTAGCAGCATCAAGTATTACCTGTACATCTAAAGCGGCCTTTACGGCAAACGTGGCCAGATATACAAAAAACAACCCAATGATCCCGCCCACAAAACAAAGCAAAACCGATTCAATTAAAAACTGCAATAATATGAAATAGTTTTTAGCCCCTAATGATTTTTGTATCCCTATGATATTGGTGCGTTCCTTTACCGATACGAACATGATATTAGCGATACCAAAACCACCAACTAAAATCGAGAACCCACCAATGATAGCACCGGCAATGTTAACCACTTTAAAAAGATCGTCGAGCTGCTGGGTGATCATGGTTGTACGGTTTAGCGAAAAATTATCATCGGCTCCGGGCCTCAGCCTCCTGATAGAACGCATAAGTCCTTTGATTTCGCTTTCAACATCATCGGTCGGGATGCCTTTCTTACCACGCACAATAATTGAAGGACCATATTTTGAACTCTGTATATCAATTAAGTTGCGGGCAAAGTTAAGGGGCAGCAGCACCTCCTTATCTGTAGAGATACCAAGCATATCCTTACCCTGTTTTGAAAACACGCCTACAATGGTCACATACCGCCCCATCACCTTAATCTGCTTACCTACGGCATCGCCATCGGGGAAAAGGGCCTGGGCTATATCATAACCGATATCGGTTATAGGCGCACCGGTTTTTGATTCCATTTCGGTAAAGTAACGACCACTCTCAAGGTCAAAATTCCAGGTTTTGTCATGATCCTGTGATGCAGCGTCTACCTGGGCGCCTTCAACCGTGTTGCTTTTATACTTTATGGTGCGGTTATCAATATTTATTTCGTATGATAATGCCTCGGCGGTTGTGATACGGCGCGAAAGTTCGTTAAAATCGCGAAGGTCAGATTCAGGCCTTTGCAGGTATTTCCACCAGGGGAAATCGCTCCCGCCCACCCAGGGCCACTTTTGCACATATATACTGTTATTACCCAGCTTATTAACACTATTTTGCAGGTTATTACGCAGGGTATCAACTGCCGATTGTACAGCTATGATAGTAAATATACCAATGGTTACCCCAAGCAATGACAGCAACGTACGTGTTTTGTTCTGCCGCAGGGCATCGCCGGCAAACAAAAAACTTTCCCTTAAAAGTTTTAAAAAAAGCATATAACTTATTTTGATCTTACTTGTTAATCAATCCTAATTGCACGGTTAAAGCGTGGAGGTAATAATAATATAACGGGCGCTTTTATTACTGATACGTTAAGCCGCCTGCCAATATTTTTTTAGACAGCAGTACATGATTTAAGTTACAGTATTTTGTAATTAATATAACGGTAGTGTAATAAAACTGCTTCTTAAAAAAATCTGTTAAATTAACAAAAAAATTCGTACATTTGCGCCCTTGAAAATTCATAAAAACAAGCATGAAATTATCTCAATTTAAATTCAACTTACCTGAATCCCTTATCGCCCATACACCCTCTGCCACCCGCGATGAATCACGTTTAATGGTTTTACACAAAGATTCGGGCAAAATTGAGCATAAAATATTTAAAGACGTGCTGGATTATTTTAATGATAAGGATGTAATGATCCTTAATAATACTAAAGTTTTCCCTGCCCGTTTATATGGCAACAAAGAAAAAACCGGTGCTACCATCGAAGTATTTTTGCTGCGCGAATTGAATAAAGAACTACGTTTATGGGATGTACTGGTTGATCCGGCCCGTAAAATACGCGTAGGTAATAAATTATATTTTGGCGATGACGATTTGCTGATTGCAGAAGTTGTTGACAACACCACTTCACGCGGCCGTACCATCCGCTTTTTGTTTGACGGTACCGACGAAGAATTCCGTCGTAACGTTGAAATTTTAGGCGAAACACCACTGCCTAAATACATTAAACGCAAAGCTACTGCAGAAGATAAAGAGCGTTACCAAACCATCTTCGCTAAACATGAAGGCGCCGTTGCTGCTCCTACTGCCGGTTTACACTTTAGCCGTGAGCTTATGAAACGCCTTGAATTAAAAGGTGTTGATTTTGCGGAAGTTACTTTGCACGTTGGTTTAGGCACCTTCCGCCCGGTTGAGGTTGAGGATTTAACCAAACACAAAATGGATTCGGAGCAATTTATCATTGAGCAAAAACAAGCTGATATTGTAAACCGCGGCATTGAACGCAAAGCACGCATCTGTGCAGTTGGCACAACTTCAATGCGTGCCATTGAATCGGCTGTATCGGCAAACAAAACCCTGAAAGCTGCTAACGACTGGACCAGCAAATTCATCTTCCCGCCGTATGATTTCAGCATTGCCAATTCAATGATCACCAACTTCCATACCCCTGAGTCAACACTGTTGATGATGATTTCGGCATTTGGCGGTTACGAACACGTAATGAATGCATACGAAATTGCCGTAAAAGAAAAATATCGTTTTTACAGCTACGGTGATGCGATGTTGATCATCTAATCTTTTTAGATTTGAGATATAAGATTTGAGATATGAGGCTATGGTTTCATATCTCATTTTTTTTGTAGTTTATTGGGTCTGAGACGTTAGATGTGAGATTTGAGACATTCTATTTGTTTTCAGATCTCATTTTTTTACGAGCAATTTTGTTAGATATTCATGTCCCCTCAGGGTCTCTCGCAGAGGACCCTGAGGTTCATTTCGTTCTAAGTATCTGACAGGATAAATTTAGAATAGCGGATATGAGATTTGAGATGTTAGACAATAGTCTAATATCTCATTTTTTTTGCAGGCAATTTTGTTAGATATTAGTCGAATAAAGCCATGACAGCCTCCAATCTCACATCTCATATCTCACATCTCACATCTCAAAACAAAAACTACGTTATCATAGTAGCAGGAGGTTCAGGCAGCCGGATGCAATCGGCGGTTCCTAAACAATTTTTACTGCTTAACGGTAAGCCCGTATTAATGCATACCATTGAAGCCTTTGAGAAATCGGAGGCGAAACCAGCCATTATACTGGTTTTACCAGCAGCTTACCATACTTACTGGCAGCAATTGATTCAGGAATATTCATTTACCATTTCCCATCAGTTGGTTATGGGCGGAGAAACCCGTTTTCATTCGGTAAAAAACGGGCTTAACCTGATTACCGATCAGGAAGCCCTGGTTGCTGTACAGGATGCTGTACGGCCGCTTACTGCACCCTATATTATTGATGAAGCTTACCAATGCGCCGCTAAGTATGGTACAGCCGTAGTGGCCGTCAAAAGTCGCGATTCGATACGCCAGGTAAAAGAAGGGCGGTCGGTAAGCCTGGTCAGGGATGAGATTTACCTGGTGCAAACCCCGCAAACCTTCAGGGCTTGGCTATTAAGAAAAGCTTATGAACAACCATTTGATACCAGGTTTACAGATGATGCCAGCGTTGTTGAGCAATATGGCGCCGAAATAAAACTTACCGAAGGCAATCATAGCAACATCAAGATCACCTTTCCCGAAGATATCGCCATTGCCGAACTGCTTTTAAGCAAAAAGCCACAGCTATAAAGTCTGCGGCTTTTTCGATTTGCAATACAAGGTTAAATTTGTTACGCCCGTCTGATTACACCTAAAAGTACAGCTATGATAGCTATTACCAATAGTATGTGAATCAAACCACCCCCAAATGGGTGTATAAATGCTCCAAACAGCCATCCTATCACCAGGATAACAGCGATAATGTACAATAAACCTCTCATTTTGTTATGTTTTTAGTAGTTAAGTAAATGTGTAATTACCCATACCAAAACCATTCCAAAATTAGCGGTTAATAAAAAAAACCCTCATTGCTAAGGGTTTCATTATCGTGTTTAGTACTCGTCTTCATTAAAGAAGAAGTCGTCTTTAGTCGGATAATCCGGCCAGATCTCTTCTATGTTTTCGTACGGTTCGCCATCGTCTTCAAGTGCCTGAAGGTTTTCGATAACCTCAACAGGAGCGCCTGAACGGATAGCATAATCAATTAATTCATCTTTAGTTGCGGGCCATGGTGCATCTTCCAGGTGCGATGCCAGTTCAAGTGTCCAATACATCGTTTTTATTTATATTTATAATTATCAGTAAAATTTACTTTTTCGCAAAAGTATAACATTTTCAAATTGAATATCAATATTTTTTTTCAATTTTTTAAACCCGTGGTATCCACTGATTTTCAGCTATTTTATTAGTATTAGCAATTTTGCGGGCCAAAGTGAACAAGTAATCACTCAACCTGTTCAGATAAATATTCACTTTTTCATCAACTGTACTTTCTTCAGCAAGCTGAACGGTTATCCTTTCGGCACGGCGGCAAACACATCTTGCAATATGGCAAAATGAAATCACATTACTGCCACCCGGTAAAATAAAATGTTTAAGCGCCGGCAGGCTTTCATTCATGGTATCCATTTCCGTTTCCAGCATTTCCACATCACTCATGTGAAGGTCCGGAATAATCATCCGTGACCGCTCAGGGTCGGCTGCCAGTGAAGAGCCAATTGTAAACAACCTGTCCTGTATCTGCTTCAATACCTCCTTATCATGTGCATCAATATCCTGATCACCAATAAGCCCGATGTACGAATTAAGCTCATCAACCGTACCATAGCTTTCAATGCGGATATGATGCTTGGGCACGCGCGTACCGCCAATTAATGAGGTAAACCCTTTATCGCCCGTTTTAGTATATATTTTCATACTTAATTTAACAAATAAGCCGCCAACAATCAGGCTACAAAAAAGCCAACTCTGATTATCAAGCAATTAAAACCAAGCCCGATAAATCTTTTTTTCATGATTGGTGTTATTTCAAATCTATCATCTTAAATTTTGTATTTCATAACACTTTAGCATATTTTTTGCCAATAAAGTGTAATTTTTAATATGTTAGCTTAAACTTGCATCCGTGATATCATCAAACATACTTAGCGTGAAACTCATGAAACCGATCATATTATCATCAAAGCTGCTCTCCTTATCGCTTATCATCCTGCTTTCAACCTGCTTCAGCTGCGGCGGCAACAGTAAAAGTAGCAGTGGCAGCGACAGTAACAAGGCGGTGGCAGATAAACCGGCCCCTCCTAAAGTAAGCATGGCCAGTTTATTAAGCGAAAAACAATTTAATGATCTTTTTCCGCAACGTGATAAATTTTATACTTATGCTGCCTTTATCAAAGCAGCCGATGAGCTTGGTATGATCAGTATAAAAGTAACCCGCCGGGCAACATCCGTTTACCAGTTGATACGTACCGATAAAAAAACAGGCAAAAAGGCCGTTGTACGCCAGGATGTTGATTGGAACGAAGAATGGGCCAAAGCCAAACCAGATAGCACCTACACCATTGACTATGGCAATTTCTGCACCGAATACAATGCCGATGTAAATAAAAAAGAGCTCGCTGCCTTTTTTGCGCACATTGCCCACGAAACCCGTCATGGCATGAATGCTTCTTATACAGATGGCCTCATGCTGATCCACGAAAGCAATACCAGCTTGCCTTACGTTGCCGAAAATGATGAATACCCACCCGTGGCCGGTAAAAAATACTATGGCCGCGGGCCGATGCAATTGAGCTATAACGGCAATTACGGCTATGCTTCGGATTGTATTTTAGGCGATGATAAAATATTGCTCCAAAATCCCGAGATGGTAGAAACCGACCCGGTGATGGCTTTCAAAACCGCCATCTATTTCTGGATGACGCCCCAAACCCACAAACCATCGGCGCATGATGTGATGACCGGCAAATGGCAACCCAATGCAGAAGATAAAGCCGAAGGCCGCACACCTGGTTTTGGTATGACCATTAATATTGTAAACGG
Source organism: Mucilaginibacter sp. Mucisp73 (assembly GCF_059491465.1). Lineage (NCBI taxonomy): Bacteria > Pseudomonadati > Bacteroidota > Sphingobacteriia > Sphingobacteriales > Sphingobacteriaceae > Mucilaginibacter > Mucilaginibacter sp. Mucisp73. Next base: position 3,703,778 of record NZ_CP168507.1, read on the forward strand.
CGAAGTAGAATGCAATAAAGGCGAAAACATGTATAATATGAACGACAGGATTGGCTTTTACCAGTTTTTCCTGAAGAAATTAGGGATTACCGATGCCAATTGCGCTTGTTCGTGCGGCAAAATGAAGCCTTATCATTATTAACGGCTGTTTTTTTGAATTTCAAAGCAAAAAAGTTATTATTGTATTAGCATTTACAACACTAAACTTTAACATTTGGAATCCGCTATTGAAAACGCCGGTTTGTATCCACCGGCAACCGACCAGTTTGGTGATATCCTGGCCAGCCTGAAAAACAGATTCAGGATTGAACAAACCGGGCATATTGATTTTCATTTAGAACAGTTTAGCATTTTCAAAGACTATCTCGACATTAGTGTAAAAGAATCATATGCTATAAAAAATAAAAATAACGATAGCTATATGCTATTCACCGAATGCCAGTCAAAACATATCGGGCATCATCACGGCAAGGCTGTAACCTACACACCATATCAAACCTGGGCACTGGCTTATTTAAAGCATGATTTTGGCCGGGTACTCATCAGGCGCGAAACATTGGTTGACAAGATCATTGAACTGATCCATCCGGTTGAGCTTGATTTTGCCGAAGACAAGGCTTTTAGTGACACTTTTTATATGCTGGTAAGCGACCGCCAAAAAGCAATTACCGGGGCCGATCGTAATTTCCGCAATGTGGTAATGGATATCAGGCTGGATGATTTTGTAATAGAGATTGTTGAGCATACCCTCATTATCGGTACTACCCACGCCATATCTGCAGAAAAAGCTATGCACCTGGCAGAGTTTGTTTCGAGGCTGTGTACCACCTGCGATTGAGCATACAATTTAGATGTGAATAGTAATAACAGCAGCAGATAAAATAATTCCCGTTGTTTGTAGAGACGCATAATTGCGTCTCCCGTAACCTATCCCTACAATATATTCGGTGACGCATGTTATGCACCTCTACAGCAATCATTTTAATACCGCCGGTAAAATATAATCCCTCATCATTTTATCAACCTGCGAATGCGCGTAGGGCGTGTTGTAAGCCTCGGCGGTTATAATAACCACCAGCGGCTCATCGGTAAAAACAAAGATCTTGTTGCCGCCATTGCCTGAGCAGTAGTAAGTTTCGTAAGCTTTGTTGTTTACCGTATAGGTTTTGTTCCAGAACAGGTAACCGTAAAAGCCCTCACCTACCACATCTTTTGGTAACGTAAGGTGTTTGGTAAATGATTCCTTAACCCAGTTTTGCGAAATTACCTGTTTGCCATTCCAAACACCGCCATTTTTATACAATTGCCCGAATTTGGCATAATCAAGCGAGCGCATTTGCAGGCCGCCCGCGGTATTGGGTACATTCTGCGGTGTGTACTGCCAGCGATAATCGCTGATGCCCAATGGCTTGAACAGCTTTTCGGCCGAATATTTATCAAGCCCGCCGGGCACTGATTTATTCAGGATATCGCCCAATACCACCACGCCGGCTGTAAAATAATTCCATTGTTTACCTGCTTTTTTATTGCTGTCTGTTTTAAGGCCAAGGGTAAATTTGACCCAATCATCGGTGGGGTACATATTTTCTTCATTCCCCGGCGAATCACTTTGGTTATCATCCGCGCCAAAAACAGAGCTCATGGTAAGCAGGCTTTTTAGTGTTACATTTTCTTTTTGAGGCGAGTAGTTACTGAACTTTTTAAGGTCGTAAAACTCCTTTAAGGTTTGATCAACGCTTTTGATATAGCCATCATGAACTGCTATCCCCATCATGGCCGAAGCAAATGTTTTACCAACCGAACGGGGATTGTGCAATGAATCGCGCGCGCTGCCGTTAAAATACTCCTCAATTAGCAACTTGCCGTTCCTGATCACTACCACGCTGGTGATCTGTTTAAACCTGTTGCCGGCAATAAGGGCATTCATCTCCATGACCTTCTTTTTATCAAAATCATCTTTTGATACCTGCCAGCCGCTGCCGGGTTTTATAGTTTGCAATTCGGCATCTTTTAGATCAATTGCCGGTACGATAAACCTAATCCCTCCCTGTGCTATCGGCTCACCTACTTTCAAATCAGGGACAGCAACATAGGGCCTTACTTCAATTTTGAGCCGGTGCGTACCTGTAGTAAGTGCATCTTCCCCGCCATGGGCCATAAACCGCCCCCACAAAAAGCGTCCCCATGAATCTTCTCCCCGGTTACTAATGAGCGGAACAAAAATGGTGGTTTTTGTATTTTTTACGATAGGCAAATTGGCCCCTTTATGCAGGTTTTCCTGGTAAACCTGCCTGCCATCTACATAAAAAACAAACTGAAAATTCCCCCCGTTCAATTGTTCAATACTTAACGACGGCGCTAAGCTATGCTGGTAATTGGTTAATGAATTGGCCAGCAAAAGCCTCATGTACAAATTATTGGCAGGTTTAGCCTCATAGCTTGTTAACAGATCGGTTTGTTCCAGTTTTTCAAGCGGGATAGTATCTGCCTCAAAAACAACCTTACCCATATTGGCTTTTTGAAGGGCGGAGGTTATAGGTTCAGGTTCGATGATATTGCCCGCCTGCGCGAATGTTTTACAGGCGGTTGTAAGTATAATGGAGATTATGAGTAAATAACGTTTCATTTTAATTGTTTAGATATTACAAATCTGCTTCTATCAACACTTTCAAAATAGAACAGAATTAACATGGCCTTAATAAAAACTTACGATATGCCGACGGATTACTGCCGCCAAACTGTTTAAAGCAACGTAAAAAATGGCTTTGATCGGCAAATCCGCAGGCATAGGCGATATCTGTTAAGGATAACCCGCCATCTGCCAATAAAGCGAACGATTTTTCAACCCTGAGCTTGCGGATATATTCGCCCATAGTACAATTGAAATATTTTGAAAAATTACGGGATAAATGAACCGGATGAAGCTGTAATAATCCCGAAAGTTCGGTAAGCGTATGTTTTCGGGCCGGGTCATCTCCCAATAATTCCTTTAGCTTGTTAACCCAGGCAGGAATTTGCCGTGAGGTGCCAGTATTATTTACCTGCATTTTATTGAGCGTTTGCAGCAATAACATTTCTACAGTCATTGCGGTCAGCTCATCACAAATCTTTGATTCTTTAAAAATCCGGTATAAAATAAATTTCACATCCGGGTCCTGAATGGCAAAGCTGCCTTCCAGTTTATCCTGTTTTAAGGCCAGGTTATCGAACCAGCGCTTTTGCAATTCAATATGAAAGCCCCGGGTAAAACCTTTGGGCTTGATGTTATAATGCGGATCATGCCAGTTATGAAACAGCAGGCTGCCTGCCGGGCAATGATAAACTTCCTTTTTATTACCCTCAATAACATTACCGGCCAATATAAAAGTGAAGTAGGCATTTTCATGGTAATGCCAGTCTACCTTATCAAGGGTATATTCGGTATCAGTTATGGTGATACCCTGTAAATGCGTTGTTTGATTGGTTTGCCCGTAGAAGCTGCCTGTTTGTAGTTGTTTCACGGCGAAGATTATTGAAATAATAAACGCTATAACTCCCCCTTCAGCGGCCGGGGGCTTACACCTCCTCTACCCTGCGGTCAACGGTTTGAACATTGGTATTAACGTAGTCATTCTCTATCAACCCGTCGCGCATCCTCACTATGCGGTGGGCGTGCAAGGCAATATCTTCTTCGTGCGTTACCAGGATAATGGTATTACCTTTGGCGTGGATATCTTCAATAAGGCCCATGATCTCGATGGATGTTTTGGTATCAAGGTTACCTGTTGGCTCATCGGCCAGTATAATGGATGGATTATTGATCAGCGCCCTTGCCACGGCAACACGCTGTCTTTGCCCGCCCGAAAGTTCATTGGGTTTGTGATCCATACGGTGACCAAGGCCAACATTTTTCAATGCATTGCCGGCACGTTCCTTACGTTTTTCTTTATTAACGCCGGCGTAGATCAGTGGCAGCGCCACATTATCCAAAGCAGTATTACGGGGCAGCAGGTTAAAAGTCTGGAACACGAAACCAATTTCCGAGTTACGTACTTCGGCAAGCTGGCTATCGGTCATGTGGCTCACATCTATTCCGTTAAGGATGTACTGCCCTTTGGTTGGGGTATCCAAACAGCCCAAAATATTCATGAGGGTTGATTTGCCGGAGCCGGAAGGGCCCATCAAAGCCACAAATTCGCCTTTGTTAATAGAAAGCGAAACTGACTTAAGTGCGTGGATCACCTCGGCACCTATTACATATTTACGCCCGATATCTTTTATGGTTATTAACGGCTTGGCAGTATTTATTGGCTCCATGAATTATTTTTTGTTTGGACTGCACTGGGGTGCCGAATGTTACAGTGGTTTTTATTTTTAGTGGTCGGTAGTCCGTAAGTCCGATGTCCGCAAGTTTTTAGTCTAACTTACTACCGTCTTAACTTTCGGACTTCTCCGACTTACCGACTTTCGGACTTTCCCGACTTTCGGACAAAAAACTATTTCTCAATCACCTTGGCCACCAAAAAGTAGTCTTCGTCATGCTTAGGGGCATTTTCCAAAGCTTCTTCGTGGGTAATTTGTTGTTTAACTACGTCCTCTCGCAGCACGTTGGCACCGGTGGTCATATAAACCAGTGGTTCAACACCCGTGGTATCCACCTCGTTCAATTTAGCCATAAAATCAAGGATCTTGCTCATATCCTTCATCGTATCCTGTACTTCGCTTTCAGTAAGTTCAAGGCGGGCCAGGTGGGCTACTTTTTCAATGGTTTCTTTATCAATGGTCATGCCTGTTGTTTTTTGTTTTATAATAGCGTGATCCTCATCGCGCAGTGCGCCGGCATTATCCATGCTTAACTGGGCCGCTTCAATGGGTTTATGCACAAATATATTACAAATTCCCGGTCTGCTATCATATTATTGACTAAGCCAGGGTAGAAACAGCGCCTTCAAACATTAAATCATTGTTCATAATCTCAAATACCTCATCCCGTAAAGCATCGGCATCGTCAATACTCAGGTGTGCCGTTTCAATAGGCTTATGAACCTTAAATTTAGAGATCCCTGGCCTGCTGCCGTGCTTAATGCCGGTATCCCAAAGTATTTGCCAGGTATTGGCCGATGATACCGGGATAACAGGTATTTTCAGCTCAATAGCCAGCCTGAAAGGACCATTTTTAAACGGGCAAAGCTGCGGAGGATAATGATCCGAAATTCCGCCTTCGGGGAAAATGATAAGAGAAACGCCTTCCTGTAATTTCTCGGATGCTTTTTTAAACGCCCGGAACGACGACATTTTACTATCACGGTTAACAGGAATATCCACCGTACGAAAAAACAGACCGGTTACCAGGCCATTTTCCAGCTCATGTTTGCCCATAAAACAGCAATTGCTTTTAACCAGGATACACATAGCCGAAATATCAAGGTTTGAGGTGTGATTAGGACAAATGATATAAGGCCTGCTCCAGTCAATCGGTTGTTCATATTCAAAATGGTAAAATATGCCTACAAAAGCAGAACTCACTAATCCCCAAAGCCTTCTGAATGAATTGAGCGTATGATAGCGTTCGGGTTTACGCGAAAAATAATAGAAAAAAGGCCATAATATAACGTAGCCCAGGGCCACGCTCACAATGTAAAGATATACGTGTACTTTTCTCAATATCATTTTCATCATTACCAAAAATAGAAAAATTCCTTACTTTCGCCACACTATGGAGACTGTTGTTAGTGGCATCCGTTCGACCGGAAACTTACACTTAGGAAATTATTACGGGGCGTTGCAAAACTTTATAAAAATGCAGGATGAATACAACTGCTTTTTCTTTATTGCCGACCTCCACTCGTTAACTACACACCCTACGCCTGCCAACTTACATGGCAACGTAAAACAGGTGCTGATAGAATATTTAGCCGCGGGCATCGACCCGGAAAAGGCTACCATATACGTACAATCGGATGTTCCGGAGGTTACCGAATTATATCTGTACCTGAACATGAACGCCTATTTGGGCGAACTGGAACGAGCAACATCATTTAAAGACAAGGTGCGCGCCAATCCCGAAAATGTGAACGCCGGCCTGCTTACCTATCCGGTTTTAATGGCGGCGGATATTATTATCCACAAAGCTACTAAAGTGCCTGTAGGTAAAGATCAGGAGCAGCACCTTGAAATGGCCCGCACTTTTGGTAACCGTTTCAACAGGCTTTATAACCATGATTATTTCCCCGAGCCTTTTGCCTTTAGCTTTGGCGAAAGTTTGGTAAAAATTCCGGGATTAGATGGCAAGGGAAAAATGGGCAAATCAGAAGGCGAAGGCAATGCTATATTTTTGGGCGATACACCCGAAGCCATCCGCAAAAAAGTAATGCGCGCGGTAACCGATAGCGGCCCTACCGTTGAAAACCAGCAAAAACCACAGGAGATCCAAAACCTGTTCGATTTAATGAAGGTTGTTTCAACACCCGATACACTTGCCCACTTTGACGAGCTTTATAACAAAATGGCTATCCGTTACGGCGATTTAAAGAAGCAGCTTGCCGAAGATATGGTACTGGCAACAGCCCCTATCCGCGACAGGATCAACGCCATTGCCAACGACGCCGATTACCTGCGTAAAGTAGCCGAAATGGGTGCCGAAAAGGCCCGTGAAAGCGCGTCAAGAACGATAAGGGAAGTTAGAGAGATCATCGGCTTCAGGAAATTTTAAATAGCGGGTTTTGATAGTTCATAGTTCATAGTGTATATTAGTCGGAGTTCATTTCAAAACAGCGGGTGTTCTTCGTTAAAAACATCAGCTATGAACCATGAACTATAACCCATGAACTAAAATATATGCACTTAGCTATTGTAGGAAATATAGGCGCCGGAAAGACCACCCTTACCGAGATGCTGACCAAAAATTACGGATGGGACCCTTTGTATGAAGCAGTAGATAACAACCCCTATTTAGAGGATTTTTACAGCGACATGAAGCGCTGGAGCTTTAACCTTCAGATCTACTTCTTGAATAGCCGTTACCGCCAAATCATCGATATCCAAAAAAGCGGGCATAATATTATACAGGACCGCACCATTTACGAGGATGCCTATATTTTTGCCGAAAACCTGCATGATATGGGCCTGATGACCACGCGCGATTACGAAAACTACGAATCAATTTTTCAAAATATCACCGAGTTTATTAAACCGCCCGATCTGTTGGTTTACCTTAAAGCATCCGTACCTACCCTGGTAAGCAATATTCAGCGCCGCGGCCGTGAGTATGAAATAGGTATCCGTTTAGATTATCTTTCAAAACTGAACGAAAAGTATGATAAATGGATCAACAATTATAAATTGGGCAAACTCCTTATCCTTGATAAAGACAATCTTGATTTTGCTAACAATACCGAGGACATGGCTACCATTGTGAACTTGATTGAAAGGGAGATTAACGGGTTGTTTTAATAGTTTAATAGGGTATGAAGAAGTTTTTGATCTTCGCTTTATTATCTATTCTTTTATTCTCCTGCGAACATAGTTCAGAAAAACAAGTAAATATCAGCACATGGCATCTGCTCAGTTTAAATGGTTTCAAACTATGGTTGCCTCCTAACTGGCATTTCCAACAGGAACAAGGCATAGACTCTTTTGTAGGTAGAATTATTGCTCCAACCGATACTCTTGCTTTCGAAATTAGTTCGATGGGATATGCTAATCACTTATTACTATCAGAACAGGAGTATATAAAAACTAACGATTGGCAACGCGGATGTGATTTTTGCGATAGAGAACGTACATATAGTAACGCCCCCAATATAAAAGTCAAAATTTCAATACATAAACCTACCGCTAAGCAAAAAAGCAAATTTCCTAAAGCTGACTATATTGCAGATATGCTTACCAAAGATAGTACAGTGTATATTCCGATAGAAATCCCTGCAGAGATAAAAGATCACAACTTTAATGAAGAGTCGAAACGAGATTTTATTGTAAAAACAGTTTGGCCAAAAAATCCTTCAAAAGGAATTACTGGTATTTATTATCAAAGTAAATCATCAACTTTAAACTTCCAACTATCAGGCAGTAATTTATCAAAGCAGGATCAGGACTTAGCTTTGCAAATGTTTAAAACCATTGTAATAAAAATCAAATGAAAATCTTAGGCATTATTCCCGCTCGTTACGCATCGTCACGTTTTCCCGGTAAACCATTGGTTGATATCGGCGGTAAAACCATGATCCAACGCGTATATGAGCAGGCAAAAAAATGCCGGAGCCTGAGCGAAGTTGTCGTGGCTACCGATGACGACCGGATCTTTAACCACGTAAACGGTTTTGGCGGCGTTGCGGTAATGACAGGTACCAACCACCAAAGCGGCACCGACCGTTGTGCCGAAGTTGCCCGCCTGCACCCCGGGTATGACGTGATCATCAATATCCAGGGCGATGAGCCTTTTATTGACCCTGAGCAGATCACCAAATTAACAGCCTGCTTTAACGATCCTGAAACCCAACTGGCCACTCTTGTAAAAAGGATCCTGACCGAGCAGGAACTGCATAATATCAATTCGCCCAAGGTGGTGATCAATAAATTATCCGAAGCTATTTATTTCTCCCGTGCTACCCTGCCCCATATCCGCGGCCAGGAGCCCGAGAACTGGCTCGAATTTCACACCTTTTTTAAACACATTGGCATTTACGGTTATCGCGCAGACATCTTGCAGGAAGTTACCAAACTACCGGTATCCCCGCTTGAAAAGGCCGAGAGCCTGGAGCAGCTTCGCTGGATAGATAATGGTTACCGTATCAAAGTGGCCGAAACCGAGCTGGAAACCCATGCCGTTGATGTGCCTGAAGATCTGGAGAAACTGAAGTTTGATATATAGTTTCTGATTCAACCCTCCCAATAGATTAACACTTCCCGTACTGATAACCTTGTTATTCTTAATACGTATAAGATTAAGCGTACTGTATTAAAGTCCAATTTAAACTATTAAAACACAATTCCAATATTTATAATTAATGAATTTTCTGTAAACAATAAGCTGTTTAATACTTTCATATTTCAAGCAATTTTTGTTTCTTAATTTATTAACTTCATCTGTAGCATCACCATATTATTAACCTAAAATCATCATGAAGATAAGGCAGCATCATTTTGTAAACAAGGGTTGGGTAAATTACTTTACAGACCCTGAATTTAGTGCTGAAAAATGTCAGTTGGTACTTGCTTTCGGTGCACCGAAATTAATTACCGGTCCTGAAATTTATGATTATCTTAAAAAGAGCTATCCTAATGCTAATGTAGTTTTTGCCTCCACAGCTGGCGAAATCATGGGCAGTGATGTGTATGACGACAGCATTGTTGTAACCGCGGTTGAGTTAGAAAAATCATCCATAGCCTGTACTGCTACCCATGTAAACAAACAGGCCAACAGTGCCGAAACGGGAGCCTTCCTGATGTCGCAATTGGATAAAAAAGGCTTAAATTGTGTATTCATTATATCCGACGGCACTTTTATAAACGGAAGTGAACTGGTTGACGGCTTTAACCGCGATAATCCCGGTAAGGTTCCCGTAACCGGAGGCCTGGCCGGCGATGCAGCCCGGTTTAACAGCACATTTACCAGCCTTAACGCTGTCCCCGCGCAAGGTAATGTGATAGCCATAGGCTTTTATGGTGATAGCCTGCATATTAGCCATGGATCAAGCGGGGGCTGGGAAGAGTTTGGGCCTCAGCGAAGCATTACCAGGTCGGATAAAAATGTACTTTTTGAGATAGATGGTAAAAGCGCGCTCGATCTTTACAAAGAATATTTAGGTGAGTATGCCAAAGAGCTGCCTGGTTCGGCACTGCTATTCCCATTGTCGCTAACCATTGAAGGCTCAGATAAAAAACTGGTGCGAACCATATTGAGCGTTAACGAAGACAAAAAATCAATGACCTTTGCCGGCAATTTGCCCGAAGGGAGTAAAGTACGCCTGATGAAAGCCAATTTTGAAAAACTGATCGGTGCTTCTTCATCGGCCGCTGCCGACGCCGTAACCGGGCCGGAGCATGCCGATCTGGCTATATTGATTAGCTGCGTGGGCCGAAAACTGGTACTTAACGACCGTACAGACGAAGAATTAATGGCAGCTAAACACATCTTCGGCAATAAAACCACTATGGCGGGCTTTTATTCATACGGAGAATTGTCGCCCCTTAATCAGGGTTCAAATTGTGAGCTGCATAACCAAACCATGACCATCACAACCTTTACCGAACACTGATTATGGAGTACCATCACTTATTGGATAAGCAGATAAAAAAATTGCTCCCCGAACAATGCCTGGAAGATGGCGCTATTTTGCAGTTTTTAGATGCAGTAAACAATAGCTTCAAAAACTTTGAAAAATCGATAAAGCTTGCAGACCATGCCTTTAATGTAAGTGAGCGTGAATATGTAACGGTTACCGATAACCTGCGGTTGCAAAATGAGATCAAACAACGCTCCATCTCACAATTGAAAGAAGCCATCAGGGCACTTAATCCCGATGTGGAGTTAAACATCTCCGACTCAGACGATGACCTGATCCACATCATCAGCTTTTTGCACGAGCGCATAGCTAAAGCCAAAGAACTGGAAGTTGCCCTGATCCACTCAAAAGAACTTGCTGAAAAAGCAGCCATGGCTAAGGCGCAATTCCTGAGTATTATGAGCCACGAAATCCGTACGCCAATGAACGCCGTTATTGGTTTTACTCACCTGCTCATACACCAGGACCCCAAGCCCGAGCAAATGGAATTTCTGAACTTCCTGAAGTTTTCGGCCGAAAACCTGCTGGTGCTTATCAATGACATATTGGATTTCAGCAAGATAGAGGCCGGTGGGGTTGAGTTTGAAAGTGTTGACTTTAGTCTTACCGATCTGATCAGAAATATCCGTCTTGCCCTGCTGCAAAAGGCAAACGAAAAAAACATCCAGATAAAACTGATGATGGACCAGGATTTGCCCAATGCCATCATTGGTGATCCGGTGCGCCTGGGCCAGATCCTCACCAACCTGATGAGCAATGCTGTTAAATTTACCCATAAAGGAAAAGTAACGGTAACCGCATCGTTAGCAAGCAACACAACTGACTCATCAACCATTGATTTTGAGATATCCGATACCGGGATAGGTATAACGCCCGATAAAATTGATCATATTTTTGAAAGCTTTAACCAGGCCAGTTCAGATACAACCCGCAAATACGGTGGTACAGGCTTGGGTTTAACTATTACCAAACGCCTGCTGCAACTGCTTGGTAGTAACATTACCGTTGAAAGCGAATATGGCAAAGGCTCGGTATTTAATTTTACCCTTACCTTTAAAAACAGCAAAAAACAATTAAGCAGCACAGCCGATAGTGATGAGTTTTATCGCTTAAAAAGCCTTAAAGGCACCAGGTTGCTTATTGCCGAAGATAACCAGATCAATGTGATCCTGGCCAAACAATTTATGAAACAATGGGATGTTGAATGCGATGTGGCCGAAAACGGTGAAATTGCTTTAATGCTGGCGCAAACCCACGACTATGATATGATTTTGATGGATCTGCAAATGCCCGAAATGGATGGCTATCAGGCTACCCGCGCCATTCGCGAACTACCTGGCGACAAGTATAAAAAACTACCGATTATAGCGCTCACTGCATCTGCCATGCTTGATATTCAGGATATGGCATTTACCGTAGGTATGAACGATTATGTAAGCAAGCCCTTTAATCCTAACGAGTTGCACCGTAAGATAGATATGTATAGCAGGCAAAGAGAAAGTGTGTAAGGCCAACTTACTAACTTCATAGATACAATGCCCTTAAATTTAATTAAAGGAAATTCTCTTAATTAAGCGCCAATCTTGTTATTTTTCCATCAAAACCGAAAGCATACATTACTTTGTGCTTATCGTCATATAATAAGCTGGTAATCATTGGTAGTGTTACATTATCAAATGAACCGGTAAAAACCTGGAAAGGACGCGGGAAGGGAGTATATGGGTCTATCCCAGCTATTTTGGTTACCTCAAGTGTGCTGGTATGTAAATCTACCTTACGTATTAGTTGATTATAGGATTCTCCCGTGTAAATATCACCATTAGCCATTGTAAAAGCCTCTAACTGCCAAAACACGGCAGAATTTAGCGGACCGTTTACATAATTAACCGATGAGGCGTTGTGAGCAGAATAAGGGAAACCTATTGTTGTTTTAACTTTGTTATGATCCAGTTTATAAAATTCAATTAACACATGGGTAGGGACGCCTCTAAAATATCTTAACACATACAATTCTTTACCTTCAACTACCAAATCTCTTGCACGAGCACCTTCGTAATAAATATCATAAGTGCCGTTTGTATTTAGCCGAACCAGGTCATTATCATCCGTTGAATAACCTGTACCATTTGTCGTCAATACCTCGCCCGTGCTAAGTATAACAAAATCATGTGCCGTTAGCCCGGAACTGCCTAACAACACCGTTGCAAAATCCTTAGTTACAACACCTGTATTAGTGATGGATACAACATAAGCTTTTGATCCTGTTGAGGAAGCGCCAGCAATATAGGCATGTAACCTACCGTTGGAATCCCGGGTTATACCAACGCCGCCATAACTACTTAATGTATTATCAAAGCCAATATCAGCTATGCTAACCTTTTTAAGTACACTGCCGTCTTTGTATGAAAGTTTGTATATCTGGCCGTCTTTCGAATTAATACCCCATAAGTTTCCATCGGTGTCAATTGCATTAGCATAATCAAATGATACTGTACTACTGATGTCATAGGCCTGACCTGGCGTTCCAAATTCAGAAGCCGGAACGATCTTGAAGTTATTAAAGTTACTTCCGGCTATCATAGTTGCATTTTTACCCCTTACGGTAAGAGTTACCGGACCACTGGTAGCCCCAGGTGGTATAACAGCCGTTAAACGCGTATCACTAACCTTCTGTATAGTGGCATCTACTCCATTAATTTTCACAACGTTATCAGAAATCGTGGAGCTAAAGTTCGTACCATTAAGTGTTATTTGTGTGCCGGCCGGTCCAGTAACTGGTGACATGCTGGTAATAGTGGATAGGGATACTATTGTTACCAATCCAGCTCTAATAGTTTGGCTGTTTTTAACCCTGAGCATCAAAACCCAGGCTCCGTCTGATGCTTCTGGTATCGTTACTGTTAGCCGTGTAGGCGTAGCTGCTGTAACCACTGCAGGTTGCCCGACTCCAAAAATAACGACATTATCTTTGATTTTTGTACTGAAATTGGAACCAATAATATTTATCTGATCTCCCGCGGAGCCCACATTGGGCGCAATAGTATCTACAATTGGTATAAGAACATCAGACTCTCCATGCTTGGTACACCCCATGCAAAAAGTCCACAAAATTAAAAGTGAAAATAGTTTAGATAAGTATTTCATCGGTTTAGGTTGATATATCGACGACAAATTTAATAATATATCTATAAATATTCGTCGCTAAATCAAAGAGAGATGATTATCGTGTATCCGAAGTCTGTTAAAACTCTGGGCGTATGCCCACAAGGAACAAGAAATCCACATAAAGCGCTCTCTATAAAACACTTACAAATAAATTACATTAACAGTTCCCTTTTTTAAAAACAGCTACGCCGAAGCATGAAAATTTTCGTACTTTTGTATCCCGTACAGAAACAATTGGTCGCGGTATAAAAGCCCGGTCATTTTCAAAAAAAATCATGACTAAATATATTTTTGTTACGGGCGGTGTTACCTCATCGTTAGGAAAAGGTATAATCTCCGCTTCTTTAGCCAAACTCCTTCAAGCTCGCGGTTACCGCGTAACCATCCAAAAATTTGATCCCTATATCAATATCGATCCGGGAACACTTAACCCTTATGAACACGGCGAATGCTATGTTACCGAAGATGGTGCCGAAACCGATCTTGACCTTGGCCATTACGAGCGTTTCCTGAACACCCCTACTTCAAAAGCCAATAACATTACTACCGGTCGCATTTACCAAAATGTGATTAACAAAGAGCGCGAAGGTGCTTTTTTAGGGAAAACTGTACAGGTAGTACCCCACATTACCGACGAAATAAAAAGAAACTTCCGCATATTGGGCGAAAGCGGCGATTACGATATCGTGATCACCGAGCTTGGCGGTACTGTAGGCGATATTGAATCATTACCATACATTGAGGCTGTAAGGCAATTCCGCTGGGAAATTGGATCGGCTAACTCTTTAGTTATCCATCTTACACTGGTACCATTCCTTGCAGCAGCAGGCGAATTGAAAACCAAGCCTACGCAGCACTCGGTAAAAATGTTATTAGAGTATGGTATCCAGCCCGATATCCTGGTTTGCCGTACCGAACACCACCTTACCAACGATATCCGCAAAAAAATAGCGCTGTTTTGTAACGTGAATATCAATGCTGTTATTGAGTCGATTGACGCACCAAGTATTTACGATGTACCCCTGTTAATGCTGAAAGAACAGCTTGACAAAACCGTATTGACTAAATTAAAACTTCCGCACAAAAACGAGCCAAACCTCGAAAACTGGAAAGAATTTCTTGGCCGCCTGAAAAACCCGACTGCCGATGTACGTATTGCGCTGGTTGGTAAATATGTGGAGCTGCCGGATGCTTATAAATCTATTACCGAAGCCTTTATCCATGCAGGTGCTAAACAGGAATGTAAAGTGCGGATTGAATATATCCCTTCGGAACAGCTTACGCCCGAAAACGCTGTTGAAAAATTAAAGGGCATGCACGGCGTACTGGTTGCCCCAGGATTTGGCGAGCGTGGTTTTGAAGGTAAGATCCAGGCTATCCGCCATGTGCGCGAAAATAATATCCCTTTCTTTGGTATCTGTTTAGGTATGCAATGTGCGGTAGTTGAGTTTGGCCGTAATGTATTAGGATTTGAGAATGCCAACAGTACCGAAATGAACCCCGAAACCCCTTACCCGGTTATCGGCATGATGGAAGATCAGAAAAATATCACCAACAAAGGCGGTACCATGCGTTTAGGCGCTTATCCCTGCGATATTAAAAAAGGCACTAAAGCAGCGGCTATTTACGGAAAAAACCACATTTCGGAAAGGCACCGTCACCGTTATGAGTTTAATAACGAGTACCTTAAGCAATATGAGGCCGCCGGCCTTACCCCATCTGGCATAAATCCTGACAATGGCCTGGTGGAGATTGTAGAGCTTAAAAACCACCCGTTTTTTGTCGGTTCGCAATTTCACCCCGAATTAAAATCAACAGTTGCTAATCCGCACCCACTTTTTATTAACTTTGTCGCCGCTTCGCTGGCTTATGCCCGCAAAAAATAAGTAATTGTACGATAATTAGATAATGGATAAAAATACGTTTACAGGATTATTCCTGATCATGGCGATCATTGCCGGCTCGATATACTTTTTAAAACCATCGGAAGCCGACCTTAAAAAAGAGCGCGAGGTACAGCACCAGGATTCGCTGAAAAAAGCCGGCGCCGCTGTAGCTGCCGCTGCTGCTAAAACCACAGCTAAGTTTGATACCGCCAAAACAGCCAAAGTTGATTCGGCCTTGTTAAAAATGCCTTTTGGCGCCGCATCTGTTGGTAAAGAAGAGTTTGTTACCATTGGTAATAAAGAGTTGCTTATTAAATTAAGCACCCACGGAGGCAAAGTAGCTTCCGTTGAGTTAAAAAACTACAAAACTTTTGATAAGAAGCCCCTGGTGCTTTTCAGCGGCGACAATAACCAATTTGGATTGAAGTTTGCCGCCGGTGTTGCCAATATCAATACCAACAATTACTATTTTACCCCAAGTGCAAAGGAACTTAACGTAGCCGAAAAAGATTCCGGTTCGGTTACTATGCGTTTGAGCTATAGCCCTACCCAATATATTGATTATATATACAGTTTAAAAGGTGATGGTTTTAAACTTGGATTAACCATTAAGCCTACCGGTCTTGACGGCGTTATTGCCAACAGCAGCACCATTAACCTTAACTGGGCCACCAGCCTGCGCAAACAGGAAAAAGACATCAAAATGGAGCGCCAGTATTCAACGGTATACTATTACAATACCGATGGGGATGCTGATTACCTAAGCGAAGGCAAAGACGATCAAAAAACTATCAGCGATAAAAAAATGGCCTGGGTTGCTTTTAAACAGCACTTCTTTTCAAATGTGCTGATAGCTAAAGGCGGCATTACCAAAACAGATATTGCTGTTGCTACTGATTTTAACGATACCACCGTTGTAAAACAAATGAAAGCCGACCTGTCGCTTAGTCGCGGCACTGATGGTTCTTTACCGTTGGAGTTTTACTTTGGACCTAACCGTTTTAATACGCTTAAAGACCAGGGGCATGACCTTGATAAACTGGTTAACCTGGGCTGGGGACCGTTAAAATACATCAACCGTTTCGCGGTATTGCCGGTATTTAACTTTCTTAACAAGTTTAACTGGAACTATGGTTTGATCATCCTGGTATTGACTGTATTGCTTAAGCTGGTGTTATCACCGCTTACTTACAAGTCATACCTTTCAATGGCCAAAATGCGTGTGCTGAAGCCCGAAATGGATGAGATCAAAGCTAAAGTTGGTGAGGATAACCCTACATTATTACAACAGGAGTATCTTAAGCTTTACAAAAAAGCAGGTGTTAACCCATTGGGCGGCTGTTTACCATTGCTCATCCAGATGCCTATAGTTATCGCGTTCTTCCGCTTTTTCCCAAGCCTATTTGAGCTAAGGGGGGAAAGTTTCCTGTGGATGCATGACCTTTCAACTTATGATTCGGTTATTAAATTTGCTCCGATAGCTTTCCTTGGCGGTGTTAACCACATTAGCTTAATGTGTTTACTGATGACCATTTCAACGTTGATCTATACTTATTTCAACAACCAGATCTCCGGTGCCACAGGGCAAATGAAATACATTGGCTACATTACTCCGCTGATTTTCCTTTTCACGCTGAACAGCTATCCTGCCGGTTTGAACTATTATTACTTTTTGGCCAACATGTTCACCTTTTTACAGCAATACCTGATCAAATTCATGGTTGATGATAAAAAGATCCATGCCCAGATCCAGGAAAACAAAAAGAAACCTGAAGATACTAAGAAGAAAAAATCAGGCTTTGGTGCCAAAATGGAGGAGATGATGCGCCAGCAACAACAGATACAGGCTAATAAGAATAAGAAGTCTTAAGTCTTTAGTCGGAAAGTCCGCAGTCCGAAAGATATTGAAGCCCTTGAGAAAGTTTCTCAGGGGCTTTTGTTTTGGTGCCTAATTTCCATGCTATAAAACTGCTCAATTCCTCACAAATCAAACTTTTTAACTTTCGGACTTTCCAACTGCGAACTTTCCGACTTTTTTAAAAGAACTAAAATAATTAGCAAATTTATATTACATTTGAAATATCATGTATGCAATTGTCGATATAGAAACTACAGGGGGACATGCCAGCGCTAATGGTATCACCGAAATAGCAATATGCATACATGATGGGAAAAAAGTAGTAAAGCGGTTTGAAACACTTGTTAACCCGCAGCGCGAGATCCCTATTTACATCAGCGCCTTAACAGGTATTACCAACGAGATGGTAAAGGATGCCCCCCCTTTTGAGGATGTGGCAGCTGATATTTACCACCTCATTCACGGTAAAATCTTTGTAGCGCACAATGTAAATTTTGATTTTTCTTTTGTCAGATATCATCTTGCTGCCGCAGGATATGATCTGCAAACCAATAAGCTTTGTACTGTAAGGCTTGGGCGTAAGATATTGCCAGGTTTGCCTTCATATAGCCTTGGCCGGCTATGCAAACATCTGGGTATCGATAATCAAAACCGCCACAGGGCTATGGGCGACGCCGAGGCTACAGCCGAACTGTTTACCCTGCTGCTGAACAGTGATACCGATAATCACATTAAACAATCGCTTAAGCAAGGTTCAAAAGATCAGGTGCTGCCACCCAACCTATCCAAAAAAGACATTGACCAGTTGCCATATACACCGGGCGTATATTACTTTCATGATCAAAAAGGCAAAGTGATATATGTAGGTAAAGCCAAAAACGTTAAAAAAAGGGTAAGCAGCCACTTTACAGGCAACAACCCCGGCTTTCAGCGCCAGGAATTTTTACGCAATATATACCAGATCACTTATCAGGTTTGCGGCACCGAGCTCATCGCCTTTGTGTTGGAAGCTATTGAGATCAAACGCTTATGGCCCAAATATAATCGCTCGTTAAAACGCTTTGAAAATGCTTTCTGTCTTTACGCTTTTGAAGATCAACGCGGGTATATTCGCCTGGCAGTTGATAAATACCGCAAATACAGCGACCCAATATATACCTGCAATTCCCTGCTTGATGGCTATAATCTGCTCAACAAACTGATAGAAGCATTTGACCTGTGCCCCAAGCTTTGTTTTATACAAAAAAACAATGAGCCCTGCCTCAGTGCAGCAGGAAATACCTGCGCCTGCGAAGGCGTTGAACCTCCCGACAGTTATAACGAAAAGGTTAACAATGCCATCGATCAGCTTAAGCAAGCTTTACCAACGTACGCTATCAGGGATGAGGGCCGTACCGATGATGAACACAGCTGTATTTTGGTGGAAAAAGGCCAGTTTTATGGCATGGGCTATATCTCCCATTATTTTGATGCCAATAATATACAGCAACTCAAAAGCTATCTCACACCTTATCCGGGGAATGACTATATCAAAAATATTGTAGCAACTTATGCTTCAAAATATCCGGACAGGATGGTGGTGTTTGGGTAATGATCAATATTAACTTACGAAGTTTTAAAAACTTCGTAAGTTTGGTCGACGGATTGACAAACCTACAAGTGAAAATAAGCGATAACACCTACTATCACATTTACAACCGGGGTAATAATAAAGAGCCTATCTTTTTCGAAAACGATAATTATCTATTTTTTTCTTAGTCAATTTAAAAAGCACGTTTCACCCTTTTGCGAAGTATATGCTTATTGTTTGATGCCAAATCATTTCCATTTTTTTATCATGGTAAATGATCAAAATTCATTTGAAAAAGGTATCAAAAACTGTTTTATCTCCTATTCAAAAGCAATCAATAAAAAATATAACAGAGTTGGCAGCTTATTTCAAGGTAGATATAAGGCTTCGAAAATTGATTCTGATAGCTACTATACGCGGATTATTACTTACATACATCAAAATCCGGTGATCGCCAATCTTGTAACAGACATCAGCAATTATAAATATTCATCTTACCCAGCTTATTTATCAACAAAAGAAACCGTGTTAAACAAACATGATGTATTGGAATGGTTTGGGGGATTGGAACATTTCGTAAATGATCATAAAATTACTGTTGATGAACAGGATATACCTAATGTAAAATAGCACGGTGCTTTTCTTAATACTCTACAAAACTTACGAAGTTTTGAAAACTTCGTAAGTTAGTCTCCATGCCGCTACTTCTAACTAAATAATTATCTACTAAGTTAAATAAATCCACACAATTGAGTTTTTGATTGGTTACTCTTATAACATTTACCAACAAAAACTTAAAACAATGGATAGTATCAATCAACAACAGCCCGAGGATAATATGAAGGACTTGAATGGACCTGAAGCCCTGGCCAAGATTAAAGAACTTGCCGAAAGCGCAAAAAGTTGCTTATTTGTGAGCAGTCTTAAAACAGGCGTACCCGCTTCAGTGAGGCCAATGTCGGCACAGAAAATTGACGATGAGGGCAATTTTTGGTTTCTGAGCGCTAATGATAGCCATAAAAATGAGGAGTTAGCTAAAGACCCCTTTGTTCATCTGCTTTTCCAGGGTTCCGGATATTCTGACTTTTTAAATCTTTATGGGATAGCCACCATTACCGAAGATAAAGAAAAGATCAAAGAACTATGGGAACCGACACTCAAAGTGTGGTTTACCGAAGGTATCGACGATCCGCGCATCACCGTTATTAAAGTTGAACCAACCGAAGGCTATTACTGGGACAATAAACATGGCAATGCCGTTGCATTTGTAAAACGGCTCGCCGGTGCAGCTATCGGCAAAACCATTGATGATTCGGTTGAAGGAAGGCTGGTTGTCTGAAATCATAATTTTCAGAATTATTGAATTTACAGAATAAAAAACGGCTTAGGTATAATTATCTAAGCCGCTCTTGCTCTTAAGTTTTGCCTGTCAAAAGGCTCCCGCTTTAGGGGGTTGGGGGACCAAATATTTATCAAACCATTCAATATAGCGCTTCAGTCGGTCAACCTGGTAACTGGGCACGGTGATGCCATGATATTGGCCAGGATAAAGTACCAGTTGTGTTGGTATACCCTGCGATCTCAGCGCTTCATACATTTGTTCGCCTCCGCCGGTGGGCACGTTAAAATCTTTTAAACCCGACATGAACTGGGTTGGCGTTTTTATTTTATCGGCATGAAAAAACGGGTACGATAGCTTAATGTACTTATCAGCATTTTTCCAGGGCGGGCCTAATTCATTATCGTATTGCATCACCCATTGATCTGATCCATAAATGGCTAACTGTAAGGCACTGCCCGCCCCGCTTGATGCTGCTTTAAAGCGGGGATCAGTAGCTATGGTATAATCGGTAAGGATGCCTCCGTAACTCCAACCACCAATACCAAGGCGGTCTTTATCAGCTATCCCAAGCTTAACCAGTTCATCTACAGCACCCAGTAAGTCTTTCACTTCCTTATTGCCCCAATCGGCATAAATAGCTTTGGTATATTCAATGCCTCGTCCTGTACTGCCACGGTAATTTACAGCGGCTACAGCATACCCGGCACAAGCCAGCGTTTGCCTGATGTCATCAAACTCAAACTCGTCCTGATCGGTAGGGCCGCCGTGAATGTAAAGAATGAAGGGCATTTTCTTAGTAACTACGCTATCGGGCGTATAAAGTATCCCCGAAACCAGTGTGCCATCGCTGCTGAACGACTGAAAGCCTTTCACATAGGCCAGCTTAACTTCGTTCAGCCACTTTTCCTGGTGAACAGTCAAGCGGCGTGTCTTGCCATTTTCAATAGCCACCAATTCGTTGGGTACGTATGGAGTGGTCATTTTACCCACCCAAACGCCTAAGGAATGGCCAATGATATCAGAAAAACTGCATTCATTTCCTTTATAAACCAACACAGATTTGCGGAGAAGTAAATTATACCTGTTGATATAGCGGATCCTGTCGCTACTTACTACGTACTCGAGGTCTTTACTGTCCTTGCTCCAGGCAATATTGCTAACCGGCCTGTCCAACTGATCTGTTAACGGACGATTATTTTTCCCGTCGGCATCCATCAGGTACAATACATCATGCTGATAAATGAAATAATCAGCATCACTTGTTGAGCGGAGATAGGCAATATGCTTACCATCAGGACTCCAAATGGGGTTAATATCATGGCCGGTAAAAGTAGTAAGCTGCTTAGGCTCAGCACCGGCCTTAGCCTCTATCGTAAAGATGTCTGTGTTTTCATTCCGATCCGGATCGACTGTATGATTACTTACGTAGGCAATCGTTTTTCCGTCTGGGCTCCACTGCGGCGAGCTATCGTCCATGTTACCACCCGTAAGAGTGTCCAGTTTTTTCGAACCCACATCATACAAGTACAAATGCGAATGCAGATGTTGCAGATACCCTTCAATATCCTGCTTAAAATGGTAACGGTCTATTTTTATAGGAGGAGTAGTTTTGGGCGTCTCCTTTCCTTTGTTTTCGGGATCTTTAATGATCAATGCCAGCCTTTTACTATCCGGTGACCAAGCATACTCTTCAAGTTCACCTTTAATATCGGTGAGCTTGTGCCCCTCGCCACCACGCCTGGCCATCAGCCAAACCTGCCCGCCGTTCTTTGAATCCTTTTCGGACAGATAAGAAATAAACTTACCATCAGGGGTCCATTTAGGAGTGGATGCCGGCTCATCACCATAAGTAAGCTGAATGGATTGCTTGCCGTCGAAACTCTGCATCCACAAGTGCGACACACGCTTATCCTTAGCTGTATCTACTTCAGATAATTCATAAACCACCCACTTACCATCCGGAGAAAGCTGCGGCGCCATCAGTGTTGGCTGTTTATACAGATCGGTGGGCTTGAGCGGCTTTTTTACTGTTTGTGCAGAAGCAACATTAAAGATTAAAACCGCTATGATTAAAAGTACGTTTTTATGCATAGGAGTGCAATTGACCGGAAATTTACTAATTAAACTACCTAATATTATCACAAGGTTTTCAATATTGCATTGTTTTGAAAAAACGATGTTCAATTAATTGTTTTACCTATTAAAATAACCATCATGCACAATGATTATCAGGAATTGAGCAAAAAAGATAAAAAAATAGTTCGGGAGTTAATTGATAAAGGCATTGCCGAAGACTTTCGAAAAGGAATGCAACATTTCGACCAGCTTATTCAGCAATTAAAAATCAGCGCCGAAACTCCTCAGGAACAATATTATAAATTATTCAACGAGGTTCGGGATTTCGACAAGCAGATAGGCCGAATGTATGATGGCAGAACCGGATCAAGATATCTCGGTATCTTAGCTAATCAAATTGCTATAGGCCTCATCGATTTATCCGAACTTGAAGATCTAAATACTGACGTTAAGGAGCGGCTTATAAGACATGTAAATCTGCTCAAAGAGTAGATACCTCTTACGGCAACGACTCCATTGTTTTTTAGTCGCATTAAATATTTTCATTAACGAAAGGCACGATTATGCGCCTCTATAAAAAACATCCGTTACCCTATTTTTTCAAATATTTATCATACCAGTCAACATAGCGCTGCAAACGGTCAACCTGGTAACTTGGCTTAGTAAGTCCATGAAATTGATTAGGATACAATATCAGTTCGGTTGGGATACCTTGTGTTCTCAATGCCTCGTACATTTGCTCACTGCCGATGGTCGGCACATTAAAGTCCTTCAGGCCCGACATAAACAATACCGGGGTTTTTATTTTATCAGCATGAAAAAACGGGTACGAGATCTGGATCCATTTATCAGCATTTTTCCACGGTACGCCTATTTCGTTTTCGTACTGTAACACATATTGGTCGCTGCCATAAACCGAAAGCTGCAACGCACTGCCAGCTCCGCTTGCTGCTGCTTTAAAGCGGGTATCGGAGGCTATTGTATAGTCGGTAAGGATGCCGCCATAACTCCAGCCACCTATGCCCAGCTTATCAGGATCGGCGATGCCTAATTTCTCAAGTTGATCGACCGCTCCAAGCAAATCTTTTACCTCCTTATTGCCCCAATCGGCATAAATGGCTTTACAATAATCCAGCCCTCGGCCATTACTGCCCCTGTAGTTCACAGCAGCTACAGCATAACCGGCAGCAGCCAGCGTTTGCCTTGTAGCATCAAAACCAAATTCATCCTGCCCTACCGGACCGCCGTGAATGAACAGGATCAATGGATATTTTTTATTGGGAACGCTATCGGGCGTTAAAATAATACCAGACACTTTTGTACCATCAACACTGGTTGATTCAAAACCTTTGACATATGCCAGTTGTACAGTGTTTAACCAGACCTGCTGATGGAAAGTTAGCCTGCGAAGCTTCTTATCTTCCAAAGCGAATAATTCTGCAGGGGTATACGGATCTGTTTTTTGTACTACCCAGTTGCCCGAAAGGTTGGTATTTATATCGTTGAAAACATAATCACCCTTGTTAATCGGCGTGATTTTGCCACTGTTGATATTGATATTGGCCAAATAGCGGGTACGATCGTCCGTTACGATAAATATGATGTTCTTACTGTCTTTGGCCCAGGTTTGTGCGCCGGCGGGGCGATCAAGCTGCAGCGTTAGCGGTTTGTTATTTTGCCCCACAACATCCATTATGCAAACCACATTTTGATCGTACATCATATAATCAGCATCGCTGGTTGAGCGCAGGTAGGAGATATACCTGCCATCGGGGCTCCATTGCGGGTTACCGTCCCTCCCCTTCCAGGTGGTTAGCTGCAGCATGCTGGCGCCTGGCCGGGCATCAATGGTAAAAATATCGGTATTTTGATTTTTATCGGGATCGGCACTGCGATTGCTTACAAATGCAATAGTCTTACTGTCCGGCGACCATACCGGCGAACTTTCATCTTTATCGCCCCTGGTTAATGTATCCAGCTTTTTTGTGGTTACATCAATTAAATACAGGTGGTTATGCAGGTGCTGAAGATATCCTACTATATCCTGTTTAAAATGATAGCGGTCAATAACTATGGGTTTGGGGGTTTTGGGTTCTTCCTTGCCTTTATTTTCCGGGTCGCCTATCACCATCACCAAACGCTTGCCATCAGGGCTCCAGGCGTAGTCGCTCAAATCACCTTTAATATTGGTCAGTTTTACACCTTCCCCACCCCGGCGGTCGATGAGCCAAACCTGTGAGCCTGTTTTTGAATCGCGCGAAGACAGGAATGATAAATACTTACCATCCGGGCTCCAGCGCGGCGACGAGGCAGCCTCCTCACCATGGGTTAGTTCGATAGACTCTTTGCCATCAAAACTCTGCATCCACAGGTGTGATACACGGCGATCTTTAGCAGTATCAACTTCAGAAACACTATAAGCCACCCACTTGCCATCGGGCGATAATTGCGGGTCGCTTACCGTTGGGATCCGGTAAACATCAGCAGGTTTTAAAGCTTTTTTCTGTTGGGCAGATACATTAACGGCGGCAGAAAGCGTAAGTATAAGGAATAAGGCTCGCTTCATAAATGATGTATGTTGATAGAGCCTGTAATTTAGTAAAAGAACCTTGATTTATTGGATAAAAGGATTGCCACGATTTTGTTATAAAATTTTCGCATATTAATAACGATGTTTTTTCTGAACAAACAAACGCGGGCACCTCAACTCCACTTTCACTTACCGGATAATTTGCGTTAATTAGGATCATGTCTACAAAATTCAAGCTACTCTTTGTTATCTGCTTTTTTTTATCCATTCTTAATACCCATGCTCAAACCCCGGCTATTCGCAACAATTACCAAACCGAAACGGGAGTGCCAAAGCTAACCATTGAACGATCAATGATCTACTCGCCGGATAAAGAATGGCTCTATAACCATCATGCTTCTATCATTCATTTTAAAGACCGCTTTGTGGCAATATGGAGCAACGGAATGATTGATGAGGATTGGCCGGGGCAAAGGGTGGTTTATGCCACTTCTAAAGATTTTAAACACTGGTCGGCATTAAAAACATTAGCCACTCCTGGCAAAGTCAACGATACGCTTACAGTACTCACCGCCTCCGGGCTTTATCAATATAAAGGAACTTTGGTAGCCTATTACGGCGATTACGACAAACATCGCAATAACACTCACTTGTGGGCCAAAACCAGTACCGATGGCGAACATTGGAGCGAACCGCTTGATATGTATTTGCCTGTTGTACCAAACCATGGCCCGGAGGTTACCAATAGCGGCAGGCTGATCATCAGCGGTAATTTTACTTTTCCTTATACAGATGATCCCCACGGACTTTCAGGCTGGAAGCTGAGCAGTTTTTATCCCGATTCGCTTTATAAGCAGGATAACCCCGCCATGTTTTATGCGCCAGCTGCAAAATCAGGTTTACCGCCGCTTTGCGAAGGCTCATTTTTTGAAACGGATGACAATATCCTGCACATGCTGCTCAGGGTAACCGGCAAAGGCTGGAAAGGCCATTTATGGCTAACTGAAAGCGGGGATAACGGTAGCAATTGGTCTCGCCCGGCGGAAGCTCCATTTTCGGATAATGACAGTAAATTTCATTTCGGCCGGTTGCCGGATAAGCGATTTTATTATGTTGGCATCCCTGATACGCTCCACCATTATGACCGTAACCCGCTGGTGTTATCCCTTTCTGCCGATGGCAAATCATTCGATAAAAACTATATCATCGCCAATGAGTTGTACCATCTAAAAAAAGAAGGTTTGTGGAAAGGTGGGCAATATGGTTACCCACATACCATTATTTATAATGGCTATATGTATGTAATCATTTCGAGGCAAAAGGAAGCTATTGAAACGCTGAGGTTTAGCTTGAAGCAACTGAAATAAATCCGCAGGCTATATAATTAAACAAACAACGTATTTTGTACCAAAACAATTACACCGTTTTTTAATTTCAATAAACAGCCATACCTTATTACCGGTCAGGCTAAATTGTTATGCAGTTCACTTTAAATATAAACCTACCCTGTTTATGAAACCAACTCGAGATACTGCCTACCTTACCATTGCCACATCAGTAATAAGTGCTTTGGTATTATTGCTAATGCAGGCCATGCAAACCATTTCATTTACAATTCCGGAAAGTGTCAGGCATTTATTCTCATTTATTCCGGTCATCTGTTTTGCGTGGCTGATGATATTTGTGATAAGTATTTTAAAATATACCAATGAAAAACCTTTTATAGTGAACGCATTTATCATTTACACGATCTATAGTGTGGTATGGGGCTTAGTTAGTGCGGCTATCGGCATTTTTCAAGTCAATGTACAATCATTAATCATCTTTTACCAGGTTAGCGGTGCCATCAATTTCATGATAATAATATGCCTCGTGACCATGACTTTTTTGTTACGCCCAACAGAATTTAGGCTGCCATTACGACTTTTTGCCCTGGGCGAGCTATTTATCCCGATATTTTACACAGCTGTACCGTTAGTATTTACACTCGTCGGAAATTCCAGTTATATTTTTTACATCCGATATCTCGGACTTGTGTATCTGATAATTCCTGTTATCGGAATTTACATAGCTGTAACAGCCTTAAATGTTATCAATAACCAGCAATGGCAAAAGCCGTTCTATGAAATGGACAACTCCGACCAACCATATGATAAACCGGAGCTGTAACTTTTATTGGTTAACTCCATCTAACAAGCAAAACAGATACATAAACCTTAACAAATGCTAAGCATCCGCAATATTGTTAAACAATACGCCGGTCACCGCGCACTCAGTGATGTAAGTTTGGAAGTTGAAAGCGGGCAGATTTTCGGCCTGCTTGGCCCTAACGGCGCCGGTAAAACATCCCTTATCCGTATAGTTAACCAAATTACTGCTCCTGATTCAGGCGAGATTTATTTTAACGGCGAAAAACTTAATCAATCGCATATCGAACGTATCGGTTACCTGCCCGAAGAACGCGGCCTGTACAAAAAGATGGAGATTGGTGAACAAATGATCTATCTGGCCCGGTTAAAAGGCTTAAACCGTGCTGAAGCTCAAAAACGCCTCAAATTTTGGTTTGAGAAGCTGGGGATGGAAACCTGGTGGAAAAAGAAGATAGAAGAGCTTTCAAAAGGCATGCAGCAAAAAGCGCAGTTTGTGGCAACCGTGCTCCATGAGCCCGATTTGATCATTTTAGATGAGCCTTTCAGCGGATTTGACCCTGTAAACGCCGAACAGATTAAAGACGAAATATTGGAGCTAAATAAAAAAGGAGCCACTATTTTATTTTCCACCCACCGTATGGAATCAGTTGAGGAGCTTTGTGATGCCATCGCCCTCATCCATAAATCGCACAAGATACTGGATGGCAAGGTTAAACATATCCGCAACTCATATCGTAACGAAACCTACCTTATTGAATATGCCGGCGAACGTATTGCATTTGATGGCAGCCAGCCTTTTGAAATAATGAGCGAAGTTATTGCCGATGACGACAATCACAATATCAAGATAAAACTACAGGAAGGGCATAATTCCAATGATGTATTGCAATACTTAATTCCTAAAGCGCGGGTAAATATGCTGCAGGAGCTTATCCCGAGCATGCACGAAATTTTCATTGAAAAAGTAAACCTAAATTCCACCGGCCATGAATAAAGTATTACTCATTATACAACGCGAGTACCTTACACGGGTACGAAAAAAATCATTTATCATCATGATATTCGTGGTGCCGCTGCTGATCCTGGCCATGGGATTCGTTGTTACCATGGTAGCTAAAGACAGCGATAAATTATCTTCTTTGCAAACGGTTAACGTTATTGATAAAAGCGGCGATTTCGCCAATAAATTCCATGATGTTACTAACGTTAAGTTTACCTATGCCCTCACTGATCTTAAGTCGTCAAAACAGTTATTAAAGGACAGCGAGGGCATCTCTATCTTATATATTCCTGCAAACTATACGCAAAAGGATTCGGTGCAGATATTCTCAAAAAAGAAAGCCTCTATTCCCCTCTCCGAGGAAATTGAAAAGCAGATGAGTGATATTGCTTTTTCAAATAACCTCATCCGGCACCATATTGATACCGCCCTGTTACGCAGTATTAAAAGAACTAACATATCATTAAACGCCATTGAAATTTCTGATAAGGGCGATAAGAACGCCAATATTGGCCCCAATATTTTGATTGGTATTGCCTGCGCTATCCTTATTTATATATCCCTGTTCATATACGGCGGACAGGTAATGCGCGGCGTAATTGAGGAAAAAACCAATCGTATTATCGAGGTGGTCATATCATCAGTAAAGCCGTTTCAATTGATGTTGGGCAAGATTATTGGTGTTGGCTTAGTTGGCTTAACCCAATTTGGTGCCTGGATAATTTTATCCGTAATATCTACCAAAATAGCAGGCCACGCGCTTAACTCTCCAACCAGTCCTATGATAAATGCGCTTGCGGTGTTACAAACCATTCCGTTCGGGTATATTATGGGCTGCTTTATATTTTACTTTTTAAGCGGATATCTTTTATACGCTGCCCTGTTTGCTGCCGTAGGCTCGGCAGTTGACAGTGAAACCGAAACCCAGCAGTTCATGTTTCCGATTACCATGCCGTTGCTGTTCACTTATATTTTATCGGTATCAGTACTTTTTAGGGCTCCTGATAGCCCACTGGCTGTTTGGTTGTCTATAATTCCTTTTACAGCCCCAGTTGCCATGATGGTACGCCTTCCTTTTGATCCGGCACCCTGGCAGGTAGCCGTATCTATGTGTATGATGGTGGTAGGCTTCTTATTTACTACCTATGCCGCGGCAAGGATCTATCGTGTTGGCGTATTGATGTATGGCAAAAAAGCAAGTTATAAAGAACTGGTTAAGTGGTTCTTTTATAAAGAGTAGACAAGCTGAAAGCCGAAGGCTGAAGGCTTAAAGCTACTGAGCACTTTAAGATTTCGGCGTTATACTTAGTTTAAGCTTTTTGCTTTCGGCCTTTTGCTTTCAGCTTAAAAAGCTATTTTAGCTGCATGAGTAAACGCGTTGCAGTAATGGATTTGGGTACAAACACCTTCCATTTATTGATTGCCGAAGGCGACATTCATGACTACCATGAAATTGTACATATTACAGAAGCCGTTAAATTAGGCGAGGGAGGCATTAATAAGGGTTATATTTTGCCCGATGCTTTTCAGCGCGGCGTGAATACCATGCAACATTTTCAAGGACTCATTGCTGCCAACAATGTCACCAGCGTAAGGGCAATTGCTACTTCGGCCTTGCGGAGTGCCTCAAACGGAAAAGATTTCATTAAAGAGGTGGAGGCCCAAACAGGCATTGCTATCGAAATTATCGACGGAGAACAGGAAGCCGTTTTTATTTATAATGGCGTAAAGTTAAGTGGATGCCTATCGGCTAGAAATTCGCTCATCATGGATATTGGAGGCGGCAGTGTGGAGTTTATTTTGGGCAACACCGATAAAATCCTGTGGAAACAGAGCTTTGAAGTTGGCGCCGCACGCCTTATGGACCAGTTTCACCACACGGACCCTATTCCGCCCGCATCTATCGAGGCTATGAATTTGTATCTTGAGGATAGGCTACATGATTTGTTCATCGCAACTACGAGCATTGAAATTGATACCCTTGTTGGCTCATCAGGTTCGTTTGAAACCTTTGCTGGCTTAATAGAAACTGAAAAAGCAAAACCATTTGATTTGAAGAGTATTCAGCATTATGATTTTGATGAGGAAGAATTACTAACCATCACTAATAAGCTCATCCTCTCAAGCCATAAAGAACGGGTGGGTAATCCCGGGATTATTCCGGTTCGGGTTGATATGATCGTAGCTGCCTCTTTGGTTACACGCTTTATTATGCACGTGCTGGATATCCATAAAGTAAGCATGTGTACTAACTCCTTAAAAGAAGGGGTTTTGGCGGGAATGTTATGGTAATACATTAAAGTATTTTATCCAATGCCTCCACTAAGGTTTAACATACCCGCACAAGTAGAAAATCCTATTATTAAAACCATCAATGCGCTTAGCAGCCACATCCAGCTTCGGAACGCAATAGCCAAAATTATTCCAATAATTACATGGGCAAAAATGAATAATGCATCAAATATAACTCCACCCTGTTTAGCCGACAACGCAAATATTATAGTGTAAGCGGCCAGTGCAATCATATTATAGCCCACCACCCCCATTTTAAACTTTTTCACAGGCTTATCATCCCCGGAAAATTTATTTACATTTTCGTCACCCACATTGTGCGGCAGGTTATTGTTGTCTTCCTCTGTCATACCAAAATTTCTCCTCTTAATTGTTCAAGATATTCCCGTTTATCATCCCTGTAAAAAATATTCATTGTTTCAAAGGGGATGATCTGCATATCTTTATTTACGATGTGTACACATGATTTTTTGATAGCGCGCACATCGAAATTTTGTGCGTCTATAAACTGCATAATGATCACCCTGAACAGGTTATCATAGCTTAAACTTGGCGCGTCAATTTCAGGCAGGCAGCACAGCAATGAGTGCAAGTGTTCTTTAGCTTTGTCAACCGAATTACCAGTGCTGAACATATTGAGCAGATGCCCTTTCAGGCGCTCATCATTTTCATAAACAATAGTATTTTTTGAATTATCCAACAGGTCATCCGGGTTTATCATCCGGGTTAGCGGAATCACTTCGCCTCCAAGCTTAAGGGCATAACCCATCACCAGGGCATCCGGGTTACAAGGTACCGGGATCAGGTCGTTTTTATTGAATACACTGGTTTGTTCAAGTATCGCGTTACGTACTTCCGTTAGGGTGTAACGGTCGGTTTGTTCATTAAAATTCTCTAACCTGCCGGCCTGTTGTGTGGGTTGAAAAGTTACCCCGCGAACACAGGGTTGCTGTAAGGCGTATTCAATAATTGTACCTAATTCATCGGTATTTAAACCTTTTTGCAAAGTAACTACCAATGTTGTGGACAGATTGTACTTGTTAAGATTTTCAATGGCCTTTTGCCTTACCTCACGCAGGTCTTCTCCCCTCAATTGCTCCAGCGCTTCTTTTTTAAAAGAATCAAATTGCAGGTAAATCTCAAAATCGGGCATGTAGGTTGCCAACCGCTTTACAAAATTTTCATCTTTAGCTATGCGGATACCGTTGGTGTTTACCATTAAATGCTTAATGGGCTTTGTCTTGGCAATATCCAGGATCTCGAAAAACTGCGGGTGCACCGTGGGCTCTCCCCCACTAATCTGCACTACATCCGGCTGACCTTCATTCGCTACTACAACATCCAGCATCTGTTCTATTTCGGTCAAAGTGCGGTGCCTGCCGTATGTGGGCGATGACATGGCATAGCAGGTAGGGCAGCTTAAATTACATCGGTCTGTTACTTCAACAACAGTAAGGCATGAGTGCTGCTCATGATCCTGACAGAGGCCGCAATCATACGGGCAGCCATAATGTGTTTTGGCGTTGAACTTAAGCGGCATCTCACTCCGCTTGGCATAGTTGCGGCAGTTTTTATAATATTCCACATCTGTGGCAATCAGCACCTTTTCAAAACCATGCCGGCGGCAGTTTTTAAGCATGTAAACCTTATTATCCTCAAAAACAATCTTGGCATCAACCCGGCGTAAGCAGGTAGAGCAGATGCTTAACGTAAAATCATAGTATATATACGGGCGTTCAGGCATGGTTTACAAATAGCTGTTTAGGATATAAAAATACTTTATAATAATACAAAATACCGGCGATAGAAACCAACTGAATTACCGACAAACCAAAACTGAAAAAATAATCGGGCTTAATAAATTCAACCAATAACCTGAAAACAAGGTAGCTTGCCATGAATACTTTAAACCTTGCACCATCGGCAAAACGGTGGTTTTGTTCTATGAGTTTGAGTATACCCCAAAGCATTACCCAAAACACAATTTCATATAAATTGGTAGGATGCCTGCGGATACCATCGCCAAAATCGATAGCCCAGGGCAGGTTGGAGGCTATGCCATAAGTCCCATCTTCCAGCCCGGCCAAAAAGCACCCGGTACGGCCGATAACCATAGCCAGGATCAATGGGTAAACCATCAAATCACCGGATGACACGGTTACGCCCAACTGCTTTTTGGTAAGCTCAACACCTATCAATCCACCAAGCATCCCACCCACTATGGTTTTATTGCCCATAATATAGATGATATTGAAATGCGAGAACAGCAAAGGTGGGTTTTCAAAGATCCCAACCAGGTGCGAACCAATAAATGCGCCTGCCGCTGCACCGATAAATATGATGAGCCTGTGTTCAGTACTGATCTTATCGGCAGTATGTTTCCGCAACCAGGCATAATACTGGTAACCTAAAAAGTACGACAGTGTCTCGCAAATAAAATGTACGGGAATTGATGAATTGCCTAAAGGTAGATTTACAGGGAAGTGCAAGTTTAGTTTTTATAGGCACTAAAATAGTTTTTTTATTATGCTGATAAGTAAATATCTATAAAATCAAATTTTAGTCCCATCGTTTGTATATTGGGTGCTTAAATGCACACCATGAAATTAAAATTTATCGGCATTGGTTTACTGTCGGTTTTAGCACTCGGCGCTTTCGCGCAAAAAAGGAAACTCAATCCAAACGATACATCATCAAACTATAAGCCGGCGGAGGCTTTCTCGCCTATGTTTTATACCGAAAAAGGTAACGATTTCCATTCGGCTAATGGTGCACCCGGACCAAAGTACTGGCAAAACAGGGCCGACTATAACCTGAAAGTTACCCTGGATACCGTAAAGAAAACAATCAGCGGTACTGTGGAGATCAACTATACCAATAACAGCCCGGATGCATTGCCTTACCTTTGGCTGCAGCTTGATCAAGATACTTATAAACAGGATGCCCGCTCTAACTTTTTTACAGACCATACACCCGGCGCCGACCAGCATACCAACGGTTACCAGATAGAATCCGTATCGATTGATAATGGAGATGTGGTTAAACCTGTACCCTATGTAATTACTGACGCCCGCATGCAGGTGCGCCTTGCACATCCGCTGCAAAAAGGTGCAATAAAGCTGCGTATCAATTATCATTATACCATTCCGGGCGTTTTTGGAGGCCGTACCGATTATTGCGATACCGAAAACGGCAAGATCTACGAAATTGCGCAATGGTTTCCACGCATGTGTGTTTATGACGACAGCCACGGCTGGGACACCCTGCCATTTTTGGGCAGTGGTGAGTTTTATTTAGATTACGGCGATATCGATTACCAGGTGACCGTACCATGGGATATGATCGTAGCAGGCTCAGGCGAATTACTTAACCCAAAGGAGGTTTTGACCGCCAAACAAATAGCCCGCTTAGACCAAGCCCGCAACAGTGATAAAACCGTTATGATCCGCGATCTGGCCGAAGTTAATGATCCGGCCAGTCGCCCGGTTAACAAGGGCACCCTCACCTGGCATTTCAAAATGCTCAATACCCGTGACGTTGCCTTTGGTGCATCAAAAGCTTACATATGGGATGCAGCGAGGGTGAACCTGCCCGGTGGTAAAAAATCATTGGCAATGAGCGTTTACCCTGCCGAAAGCTATGGCAACGATGCCTGGGGCCGGGCTACCGAATATCTCAAAAAATCAATTGAGTATTTTTCTAAAAAATGGTTTGTATACCCTTACCCGGTAGCCATTAATGAGGCCGGTATTGCCGGCGGCATGGAGTATCCGGGTATTGTGTTTGATGGCATTACCGATAAAGGCAGCGTGCTTTACTGGGTAACAGCGCACGAGATAGGCCATAACTGGTTCCCGATGATTGTAGGATCAAACGAGCGCCGTTATGCCTGGATGGATGAAGGCCTGAACACCTTTATAGACATTTATGCATCCGACGCCTTTAATAAAGGCGAATATGCCCCCAAACGTGATAGTGAGTATGCTCCCGGCGGTGGCAACCCTGCCGATGAAATTATCCCATCACTGCTTGATCCGCAATCGCCAAGTATTATGACAGCTCCTGATGCCATCCCCGAAAAATACCGCCATCCGCTTACCTACTATAAGCCGGCATTTGGCCTGGTATTGCTGCGCGAGCAAATTTTAGGGAAAGACAGGTTTGACTATGCCTTTAAAAACTACATTAACCAGTGGGCTTACAAACACCCACAGCCTGATGATTTTTTCCGTTCGATGGAAAATGGAGCCGGCGAAGACCTTTCCTGGTTTTGGAAGGGCTGGTTTTATAATAACTGGCTGGTTGATATAGCGCTTATCGACGCGAAATATGCAGGTAAAGATGCATCCAAAGGTATCACCATCAAAGCGGTAAACAAAGAGCAGTTGCCAATGCCGTTTACTGTTGAGGTTAAATTTAAAGATGGCAGCAAAAAACGCTTTTACCTGCCGGTTGAAACCTGGCTGCAATCCGGGCAAATCACTTACACACTGCCTACTACACAGGAAGCTGAATCGGTGACCATTGATCCCGACAACGCCCTGCCTGATCTTAACCGCGGCAATAACAGCCAAAAGGTTAAATAAAGTATATAACGCCAGGTGTTCAATTTTTTAATGTGGAACATCTGGCGTATTTTTCAAAACATACAAGCACTGACTATCAACCACTTACATTTTATATAAAATATAGATTGAACACATATGCATTGATAATCAGCACATTAAAATTTCACACTGCAAAAAGTTGAACACCCGCTTTTTTAAAAATTGAACACTTATCCGACGCCGCTCTGAAACACCCCATGTAGCGTATAATAGTCATCGTCACATTAACTTCAGTTGACTAATTGTTAATGGTGATGATTGTTAAGGACACATATCCCCCAATCAAACCTGAACAGTTTTTTACCGGAAACCAAAATCCTCACTCCTAACAGGAATATTTTGAAATATTTATCGTTGCGCAGTGATTAATTAGCCCTTACTATAAGTTAACAGCCTGCTTATTGATTAAAAGCATAGTAGAAAATATTCCCCAAAGTGTGCAAACAATAATCAATAATTAATTTCTCCAAATTTTCCATTTTTTCAATAAAAGACATCACGACTGATGCTATTGGCAACACAAACCCATATTTGAGTTGAAATTTGTACTTTAATCCCGTTTTTATTGAATCAGCATCATTATTGACATTATTTGCCCGAAACCCTATTAATTTGAAAACACAATTACGCTGCGTTTTATTTACCGGATATCTGCTATGCCTGATCAGCGCAGTTGCGGCCCAGGAAACCAGCGATAACCTTACCTACTATTACAATAACTTCGAAACTTCCTCTGCCGGTACTACAACATCGTTAGGAGCAACCGGGGTTGGTAATGCCACCCGCACAAGTTCATCGGTTACTATAGACGCATCAACTACAAGTCCTTTAAACGGCTCGGTAAGCCTGAGATCCGCGGTACCTGCAACCAACGCTATTAGCGCTATCAGGTGGGATTTTGTCGGAAGCGGCACATCAGGAAGCGTAGATCTTACCGCCAATGATTTTGAGTGGAACTTCATTTATAAAAACAACAGCAGTACAGGCCCCTCTGATCCCGACGTGATGGCTGTTGGTAACAATACCTGGCGTTATTGGCTTATTGCCAATGGTTATACCACCAATAATATGCAGGGTATTTATATAACTCATACAGGTACGACACTCAGTTTGCGGTACAGGTATGATAGTGGCACGAACTCAGGCCATTATAACGAGCTCCTTAACGCTACAATGGCTAATGATCAGCAAACGTACATGATCAAAGTACAACGTTTGAAAGATGGCCGCTGGGCAATTTTCAAGGATGTTTTTGTAGCAGGCATGACCACAGCTAAAACCCTTGTTGCGTCAAGCACAAGCACAACGGGCGGCAGCTACAGCACATACTATTATTCCTATCTCGAATCAACATGTACTACTGCCGGCCGCTTCCAATGGGATAATTTTGATATGTATACCCGTGTGCTTCAATTTACCACCACAGGGGCAAACGGAACGGCTAATAATGTAACGCAACCTGCTTATTATGAAAGCGAAAGTGTAATCCTCTATGGCCTCAAAATAATATCAAGGGGCAACTTTGTTATCAACCAACTGGTAATGAACACATCCGGTGCAGGGTTCGAGGCCTATTTCAATAGTTCAGGGAGTTTATACCGATCAGATGATTCGTATTATTCTACCTCATCTGATGCATTGATAAGTTCAGTAACGTACACCGGTAACGCTATACAAGATTATAGTGTGGGCGACCTTATCTCAAGCTCGGGCAATACAGATGGATCCTACTCTGTCCCCGGCTATTATTTTTATACAGGTACGGTAAAAAGCCAGCTCAATTATGGTGGCAGCCCTACAGGCACCATTACCGTCACCAGCATTAATACCCTTACCGGGAATGGAAACAGCTCGGCCATTACTTATACGGGGCCCTCGTCAAATGGTAATATCATAACTTTTGCAAATGCAATTGACTGGACAGGCGCTTCAGACAATAACTGGAACAATACCGGTAACTGGAGCCCGGCAACGGTGCCAACTTCTACCAATGTGGCACGCATAGGTGTTGTTTCATTTAAAAACCAACCTATTGTTCAAAGTAGTGTACCCAGTATAGCATCCATGGTATTTGGCCCTTTAACTAGCACTCTATTCGGGTCTCCGTCAATTACCTTAACCATCAATAACACCTATTCGCTAACAGTAAACGGCGCCATCACACAAAACCACAACAGCAGCAGCGGTGATGTAACAACAACCATTACAGGTACAGGGAATGCAACATTAAGCTGCAACTCATTTATAGTGGGCGATAATACAACACCACCGGCGCCAAACATATTTACCTCGCCAACATCAAATACCACTACCATCAATACCACAGTCCCTGTATTTAATATCACCAATTCGTTATCGTTAAATACTACCTCGTCGGCAATTGGCTATTACGCCTTGGGGTTCCTGCAAAACTATTCGGTAAATAATGCGGCATTTCATCTAAATTCCGGATCATTAACTGCAAGCAACATAGCCACCACCAATTCAAACTATGTAAACAGGAATGATGGTATAGTAACTGTAACCAA
This sequence comes from Mucilaginibacter sp. Mucisp73, assembly GCF_059491465.1. NCBI lineage: Bacteria > Pseudomonadati > Bacteroidota > Sphingobacteriia > Sphingobacteriales > Sphingobacteriaceae > Mucilaginibacter > Mucilaginibacter sp. Mucisp73. The sequence continues at coordinate 3,741,047 of NZ_CP168507.1, forward strand.
CGCCGCATTAGTTGATATGGATACCGGTACCGGCGCCTCCACATTAACTTTAACAGGTAATACCCCAATAAGTGCTGCTACAGGTGGCACTATCGATTTCACCACCGGCGGAAGCGGTACAGGACTTGTAAATTATGCGGCAACTTCGGGCACACAAACAGTATACGCTACTAATGACAGCTTTATAGGTACAAACCCCTCCAACTATGATAACCTTACCTTATCAGGGGCAGCAGCCAAAACTGTCGACGGAGGCGCGCTAACCGTAAGCGGAAACTGGATCACAAGCGGTGGTGCAATAGACCTTAACACTAACAACCCTGTTATAACCGTTACAGGAACCTGGACCAATTCAGCAAACGTAACCCAGGGTTCGGGCAATATTGCCGTTACAGGCAATACTACTAACAGCGCTGTTATTACAGGCGGTTCGGGCACACTAACTTTCAATGGCGATTACACCAATACAGGTACATTTACGGCAGGTACCGGGACAGTTTTCTTTAGTAAAGCAGGCGCTCAATCTCTTACAGACAACAGCACCAACGGCACAAAATTCAATAATGTTACTGTTAATGGCAGCGGTATAAAAACCATGTCGGGCACGGGTAAATTCGCGGTATCATCCTCGGGTATACTTACTATGGGCGGTACAGCTTCCCTTGCCGCCGGCGGCGTTTTAACATTAAACTCCGATGCAACAGGTTCGGCTACTGTAGATGCTATTCCTTCAGGAACAGCTATCACCGGGAACGTAAACGTACAACGTTTTATAAGCGGCGGTAATTCATATAACAGAGGATACCGGTTGCTTTCATCGCCCGTTAATACGGGTTCGCCTGCTAAAGTTATCAGCGTAAATTACCTTAAAAACTCGTCATGGATAACCGGTACTACCGGCACTACAGGTGGTTTTGATAAATCGGGTAATCCCACAATTTACTGCTTCAGGGAAAACATAGCCTCGTCGCAAGTGTCTTTTACAGCCGGTAATTTCAGGGGCATCAACAATATCAACTCCCCGCCAACTTATATTTTTGATACCGACGGCTCACATACCATACCTGTCGGCAACGGTTTCCTTTTCTTTTTCAGGGGAGACAGGACGGCCGCCGATCTTGCAACGTCAACAACCGCAAGCTATGTGCCCACCAACACCACTTTAACAGCAACAGGTACATTAAATACAGGTAACATTACAGTAACCAACTGGTACAGCGGCACAACCAGCCTCTTATTCAGCAATACTACAGGCAGCCTGGTTAACGGATATAACCTGGTTGGAAATCCTTACGCGGCCACCATCAATTGGGAAAAATTTAACCGCAGAGGCACAACAACAACCGTTTCCGCCACATCATCAATTTACGGGGCCGGTTTCCCCTCAGAGGTATCTTCGGCTGCAACCCTATCTGCTCCGGGCAAAATATGGGTTTACAATCCAAAAACAAAGCAGTATGCCAGCTACATGCAAAAGGCCACTGCTATATCTACGGCAGATACGACTACCAATATTAACCCCGGTATTTCGAGCGATGGCTATGCAAGTAATATGATAGCCAGCGGGCAGGCGTTTTTTATACAGGCTACCGCAGCTTCGCAATCATTAACTTTCAGGGAATCGGCAAAGTCAACAACGCAACCAACGGCATCAAATCTGATAGCCTTATTAAGTGCCCCTGCTGATAAGGGGTTACAGAAACTGGCTGCCACAGCTGCCGACATGGACATATTGAAGGCCGCCGAAGCACAATCAGCAGCATCACAACAAAATGCATCATCATTGGCCGAACCGATATTAAGGCTGCAAATGATAAAGGATTCCATTAATACCGATGATATTGTTATTGCGTTTAACAACGATGCCAGTACGGCTTTTGAAAATAGTAAAGACGCGGAAGACCTCGGAACCAATGGGGCACAGATAGCCTTGTCGGCCCTGTCAAGCGATAGCGTTAAAACCGTTATCCATCACCGGCCTTTCCCTAAAAAACAGCAGGAGATCATCCCCCTAACGTCTGACGCTACCTCATCCGGGCCATATCAATTAAAACTAAGAGCGCTTAGTAACATACCTGCCATTTATGAAATATGGCTTAAGGATAACTTTACTAAAGATTCGCTGGATCTTAAACACAACAACATTTACAGCTACAATATTGATAAAAGTACCCCGGCTACTTTTGGTAAAAAACGTTTTCAGCTGATATTGCGCCAATCACCTGCGTTGGGCCTGCGGCTGCTTGATTTTGTTGCAGTAAAAGCAACCGGCGGCGCTAAAACAACCTGGATTGTTGAAAATGAGGCCAATTACACCACATTTACGCTGCAAAGAAGCACCGATAACGGCAAAACCTGGGAAAACCTGGATGTGATAAAATCGAACGGTTTGGGAACTTACTCTTATACCGACCCTAACCCGGCAAAAGGCTTAAATAATTACCGTGTTCAGTTAACTGATTTAAACAATGATATCAGCCTGTCAAAAGAGCTGCCATTAATGTATGCCAATACAAAAAATAACATAAGCAATAGCCTGCTTACGATATATCCAAACCCTGTAACGGAAACATTAAACCTAACCATAGGGCAAACCAACGCTTCAGCAAACTATAATATTCAGTTAACTAACAGCAGTGGCGTAATACTGAAGGCAGTAAATATCACAGAGCTTTACTGGAAAAACAACGTAGCCGGTTTGGTACCCGGGACATATATCATAAGGGTTACCGATAACAAAACCAAGCAGTTGATTGGCACCGGCAAATTTTTAAAACAATAACAAGCGATTTGCGCATATGAAAAAAAAGTTCTTTTTAACCGCTCTTGTTTTTGCGGCCACCACCCTAAGCTGTTTTGCCCAGTTAGATAATCCATGTGATAATGCCGACGGCGACGCTAACTGCCCGCTTGATACCTGGGTTATTGTTTTAGCCGTAGCTGCCCTTACTTTTGCTGTAACTCATTTATACCGCAAACAAAAATCCCTCCAGGCTTAGCGCCCGAAGGGATTTTTGCATTAGTTCAATAATTGATCAGCAAATTTCTTATGCTTTTTTCATTGGCACCTGGTCTTGCTGTACCTGGTTAAGCTGTAGTTGTTCAATAATGCCGTTAACTACTTTGGGCAGTTCCTTTACAGTTTTTTGCGGGTTGTGCAGTTCGCCAACACCAAAACCACGCCATACCAGTTTGCGCGATTTGGTATCCATAATGTCGATAATCAGGGTACCTTCTTTGTAAGGTACGCGGGCATAACCGCCGCCATAACCGTAACCATAAGGATATCCCCAACCCCAGCCGCCGTAGCCATAAAACGGACGATAGCCCCAGCCACCGCCCCAACCCCAGCCAAATCCTAAACCGAAGCCCGGGTAACCGCCATAGTAATAAGGATAAAACTCAGTTTTCATTCCCCGGCCGGTAACTGTGGTATAACTTACCAGTAAATCGGGGTTGTTTTCCTGGAATTTTAACCCTTTGTTTTCCAATGCCGAAATAGCCGCGTCCTTAACCTTTTCATCAGCCACTTCCTTTTTTACAACTGCGCCGGCTTTATTGGTCATGGTTGCAGGAGGTAGCCAGGCAAATGTACGGTAGGCGGATAAATCTGTTTTGTTTCGGGCTGCGGTGTAATAATTGTAACTGCTGCATGCAGACAAGGTGGCCACCAGCAGTAACACCAGCCCTGTATTAATAGTTTTTTTCATGACAAATTACTCCCTTTATTTAACACCTTAGACTATCCAGGAAACAAAGGTTTAAATTAAATAATTATTTATTTAATTTAAACCGGAAAAAACACGCTTTATCAAAATTGACGATGTTTAGCGAAACTGTAACGACGAATAAAATGGTTTGCGAAAGGCACAAGTAATCCCCGCACAGGCAGCCGCACAATACTTGCGCCTGTATGTGAAATCTATTTGCTTAAGTTAAGCAATTGTGCATAAACCTTTTGGGTAGGTAAACCAACAACGTTGGTATATGAGCCTTCAATCCGTTCGATGCCTATCAGGCCTATCAGCTCCTGGATGCCATATGATCCGGCCTTGTCAAGCGGCTGATACTTATCTACATAATTACTGATCTCGGCATCAGAAAGCTTGCGGAAGAGCACTTCGGTAAGATCATAAAAATTATTATAACGCCCTTTATATAACAAACATACACCGGTAATAACCTGGTGTACACGGCCCGATAGCATTTGCAGCATTTCGATAGCATGTGCGCGGGTTTCGGGTTTACCCAGTATCAGCCCATCAATACAAACTATGGTATCGGCAGTAAGTACAACCTCATCCCCTACCGTTTCGTCAAATGCTTCTGCTTTTTTACGGGCTATATGCAGGGCAACCTCTGTTGGGGTAAGCCCATCGGGGAATGACTCATCAACCTCTTTAAGCACAACCCTGAAATCAATATCCATAAGCCGGAGCAGCTCCTGCCGTCTTGGCGATTTTGATGCGAGAATTACGGGTGGGATCACCCCCTCTAAATCTCCCCCGATAGGGGAGACTTTCTTGTGCATTGTGTTTGTAGATGATAAATCCATAACCAATATATGATAGGAACTCTTCTTAAAGCCCTCCCTTTCGGGGAGGGTTTGGGTGGGGTTTACCAGCTATACGCCTGTTTGCTCATCCATTTATCCTGAACCTTGAGCACTTTTTCAATGATATCGCGGGCACAGCCTTTGCCGCCGCCGTAGGGCGATACGTAAGCGCTAACCGCTTTGATCTCTTCAACAGCATCGGCAGGGCAAACAGGCAGGCCTGCAAGCTTCATCACTTCCAGGTCGGGAATATCATCGCCCATGTATAAAACGTTGGTGGCTATTATGCTTTTTTCTTCCAGGTAAATCTTGAACCTCTGCGATTTGGTATGTGTACCCATATACACGTCCTGGATGCCAAGGCTGTTTAACCTGTACATGGCACTTTTTGAGCGGCTGCCCGATATGGCGCAAACATTATAACCGCATTTAACAGCTAACTGTAGCGCGTAGCCATCTTTAATATTAAAGGCGCGGCTTTGTTCGCCAGCTTCCGTTACAAAAACAGACCCGTCGGTCAAAACGCCATCCACATCAAAAATGAGGGTAGTAATATCTTTTAATTTATTCAGGAATGATTCCATGGTTGTGATTACACCGATTTTATTTCGTGATCCCACCGATTTGTTGAGGTGATTTCACCGATTTTTTGATTACAGAATGTTTGCTTCGTGCTAAACTGCTAATCGCAAATTTAAAACTGCAAACCGCCGGCTCAAAACTGCCAACTGAATTATTGATTATCCCGCCACTCGTATACCCAGGCCGATTGGATCTGCTCCAGGTGGCCTTCGTTTGACTCGGCACGGGTACCGGCAAAATTAGGCAGGCTCAATACCCATTCCAGCAGTTCGGTAAAACGGATGCGGTATATTTTTGATTCGTCAAAATCGTCACCAAACTTTTCATAAAGTTCAATGGCAATATCTTCATAATCATTCCAGTGAATTGGTAAGGCAAATTTATTATCGCTCATTTTTGTTGATTTTACGTACTACCCGGGGGTTACGCTAATACGTTGTAAATTATACGTTTTATTTATTGTTTAAACGGATTGATGCAAATATTAGTGGCCTAAAAACTGCGACTGATCCGGCAGGGTAACTTCAATGTCGCCATCAACAATCACACACTGGCAACCCAGGCGCGAATTAATGCGCGGGTTAACAGCCCTGTCAATAAAATCCTCTTCTTTATCGGATATCTCCTGGATATTATCCATCCCCTTGTTTACATAAACATGGCATGTGCTGCATCCGCAAACACCACCGCAATTGTGCTGTAGTTCAATGCCATTCTCCAGGCATACGTCTAATACAGATTCTCCTTCGGCTATAGGTAACTCAACGCTTTCGTGCCCTTTTTCCTCGAAATTGATCTTTATTTTATAAATGTTCATTTAAGCAAAAGTAACAAAATTACTCGGGTGCGGTAAACCCTTTATTGTTTTTGATAATACCCTGACTTAATAAACTGTAAATATCCTGTAACATAGGCATCTCGCTTAACATCTGCATGTGAGTAGCCATAGTGCCCTCATCATTACGTACTGCAGGGCCGGTTTGTACATTGCGCGGTTCCTGCTCAAGCACTTTTTGGGCAGTTTCCAGGATCAGGGGACGCAGCATGTTAAACTCCATTTGATTTTGCGCAAGCAGGTCCTGGGCAACCCCATACAAATAATTGGGAAAATTACAGGCAAATACCGCGGCAAGGTGCAATATTTTACGCCGGGCGGAGTTAACGCTATATACATTATTACTGATGGTAAATGCCAGCTGCTTTAAATCAGCAAGTATACCATCATCAGCACCTTCAAGACAGAGCGGGACAGATCGGAAATCAACCTCTCTTATCTTGCTAAACGTTTGCAGGGGATAAAATACACCGGCCTTCGGGGTAAAAGCCAGCAAACTGTTCAAATCGGTTGAGCCCGATGTATGTACTATTAACTTTTTATGGGCCGACAACGCTTTAACAACAGTCGTTATAGCATCGTCCTTAACCGAAACAACAAACAATCCTGTATCGGGATTAATATTGTCAAGGTTATCAACAGCTTCGGCAGCTACATGGTAGGCTAAAAGCGCAGCATGCTGCATATCGCGGCTGTATACCTGTACAATACGGTGTCCGGCATTCTTAAAGGCCGCTGCCATGTGCGTAGCTACGTTACCGGAGCCTATTATGGTAATGTTCATATATTCTTTACAATAGATATAATTATTTAACTAACTGTAGTATAAATATTTCTGTATTTTAGAAACCAACATCTAATACCGCATGAAAATACTTAAAGTAAGCATTATAATTGTGATATTTCTTGTCGGGGCCGCGTCATTAATACTATACGGCTTCTATAGATATAACAATAAAGAAACCAAAACCTTAACCGATGCCAGCCGCAAAAACATCCCTGGTAGCTTTATCAAATTAAGTCAGGGCGTAACCCATTACCAGCTTGAAGGCCCTGATAGTGCCCAGGTTGTTGTACTTGTTCACGGTTTTAGCGTGCCCTATTATATCTGGGACCCAACGTACGATTTTTTGATAAAAAAAGGATACCGGGTATTACGCTATGATATGTATGGCCGCGGCTATTCAGACAGGCCCGATGTTCCCTATAACCAGGAGCTTTACAATACGCAACTGCTCGATCTCATTAATCAACTTAAATTAAACGGGAAAATAAATTTAGCTGGCGTATCATTTGGCGGTGCGGTGATAACCAATTTTACCTGCAGCCACCCCGGTATGGTTAACAAACTAATCCTTGTCGACCCGGTATATGAACAAAAAAAGCCGGTAGCTCCGCAATATTTCACACTTTATAACGAAGCCGTGAACTCCGACGAAAGAGCAAAAGGACAAACAACCGATTTTCTTTATCCCAAAAACCACCCTGGGTGGATAAACCGTTACCTCCCCCAAATGGAGTATAAAGGGTTTAGAAACGCGCTGGTTTCAACGCTGTACAATTACAATCAAAATGGTCGTGAGAGCAATACGTGCCTCAACAGTACAGGCAAAAGCGTATTACTGATATGGGGTAAAGCTGATAAAACAGTACTGCCACGTTTCAGCGATTCTATCCGCAGCGTATTAAAGACCGACTTTTTCCCTGTTGATGGCGCAGCACATTTACCCATGATTGAAAAGGCCGACACCGTAAATGCTAAGATCCTTTCGTTTTTGAAGGGGTAAGAAAATCAATTTTATCTGTAGTTTTATCAGATGAAATTTAGATTGATTACCTGCTTTTTGTTATTGATAAACCTTGCCTGTTACGCAAACTGTAGTCGCAATGGTTATTATTTAACAGATACAACGGTTCATCAAAAAGTAAAACATATTTTCAAACGAAAAATTGTATATCACGTAAGTTATACGCGTGAAAGCATTAAGGGCTATAAACCGGAATTTGATAATTGCTTATATACAAACATGTTCACTGTTACCCAGCGATTAAAGAAATATCCTTTTTCAATCGCAGCAAAAATATTAGCTATATCATACGTAGGTCTGCCAAAGAATTCAAACAGAACTATTGATTCGGCAGGTTTTCCTAAAGCCCCAGAAGAGCCGGATACTATTGGCGGCATTATTATTGAAAACGATCACCTAAAATACGACAATGTTAAGCAGTCTAAATTCTTAACACGTGAACAAATTGAAAAATTCTCTGACATTATCTTCAACTATGGCTACAGCGGTATGAAGAACTACCTGATAACATCCCTGCCTGGCTGCTTCGAACCGCGTAATTCGATCGTATTTCTTGATAAAAATGACAGGGTAATCGACCATCTTGATATCTGTTTCACTTGCCACGCGAGTGATTCCGGTTCACGAAAAATAAACGTAGGAATAGATTGTAAACAGAAATACGATATGTTGAAAGCGTTCTTCATAAGCGTCGGAGTACCTTACGGAACAAGCAAGTACGATCAATAAATCCTTTCCGCCCAATCAATCCCGTCAGTAAGCGTTGCCTTGGTAAACTCAATATGTACTACCCTACGCCGTTTGTTGTTGGTAGTACGGTTTGAGGCATGCATGAGTAAAGGCCGCATGATCATGATGCCGCCTGCCTGTACATTGCAGCTTACCTCGGTTTCCTGCTGCCAGTCGATATTTTCGGGACGATAGATCTCCTTAAGATGTGAACCTGGTAGCACTTTCAGAGCGCCATTACCTTCATCGGTATCATCAAGATGGACGCGGATAGTGAAGTTATCCTGCAAAATATGAAGCGGAGGCTGCACAGCAAACTGGTTATGCTTAATCGTCCAGGGGCCGTAACCTGTTATCTCAATCTTTTTATCAACAGAAATGGTCAGATCCTGGTGCCAAGCTACAAACCAGTTGGATGTTTCGGGCTTATCGAAATAGATAGATTTAACGGCAAAATAACCATCACCAAACAATTGCTGTAAGCAGGTTTTTAATCTCCCCGTAAAAATCAGTGGGCTTATTTCGGGCACAGTCTTTAAAAACTGTCTTATGGCAAACAGGTCATCTGTTTGCCTGAACAGCGGACTGCTTTTATCCGCGTTTTCAATAGCCGCGACGATGACTTTTACTTCAGCATCAGTATAAATATGCTCAACAACAGAAAACCCCTGTCGGGCTATTTCATACTGATGCCTGGTAAAATCCATTTAACAACAGTTAAACGGTTTTAAGTTCTTTATTACGCCTTTGGATAGAAAGCAAAAAGCCAATCACCATAATGATAGTACCGCTCCAGAAGAAGTTGATATACGGGAAGCTGATAGCACGCATCACAATCCACGGGCGTTTGTTTTGCGGCTGCTGGTAAACAGTGATCTCCACTTTTTTATTCTCAGGGTTGATCCTTGAAAAGCGCAGTTTTAAACCTGCGTCCTCTACCTTGCGGGCAAAATCAAACACGTTACCGCCCCTGATCATGAACACAGGTTCGGCGGTATACACCTTGCCATCATGCGCATGAACTTCGATATTGGCACCAATAGCCACATCGTTGGCAGTAAGCGGGATATTTTGCACCGTAGCCTGTTTGTTTAATGATTTAACCAGCATAAAGCCGTCACGGTACCTGATGGTATCGCCGATAGCCACTTCATGGGCTACAGGCTCATCGTAGTTTTTATCATCGTTACCTTCGTCGTGCCCGGCCTCGCCCTGCATGGCAAAACCTTCGCTAGGGATAGCGGTAACGTGAGTATAAAGGTCATTTAACAAATAATGCTTGGTATCGGGCGATGAAGACATTCCCGCATCGCGGCTGGCCTGCACTTTGGGTTTAAGTACAAAGTTTTCGAGCAATTTACCGTTAGCATCAAACTTTTTATAATCAACCCTGTAAAAATGGTAAGGTGATGAAATGGAGTCGCCAAGATAGGTAACTGTATAATCGCCCATTTTTACCGGGGTGTTTTTATAGATCATGATATTTTCACGGGCGTTACCGGCTTTGGCATCAAAGCCCTGCACATTAACTACACCGCTTGCATTTTCAGATACCACCTTGCTGGTACCTGCCGCTATAACCGCGCCAACCATCAACAAACCAAAACCCAAGTGCGCTACCGCCGAGCCGGCCAGTTTAAACTTGCCCTTAAAGGCATCAACCAATACTTTGGCATTGGCAATAACTGAATAAACCGAACCGCACATTACCAGATTGAATACGAAATTAAGGCGATAAACCCCGGTTAAGTAAACAACAAGCGCTGTTACCAGTATGGCAAACACAAGGTAAACACCGGTAGTAATGAAGAACCGGGTAATATCGGTCTTTTTATATTTCAGGAATTGCGTAAAGCCAGTAAGTAAAGTCACCACAAACGCAAATGACGACTGGATCACGTTATAATGTTTAACAGCATCAGAAGGAGGTGCAATTTTGGTACCAAACATGGCATTCCACACAGGCACCGAAGTTACTACAATAAGGTGGAAGCATGACAGCCCTAAAAATACCGAACCTACAAACATCCAAAACTCGCGTGAGTATGTTTCTTCATCTTTTTTGGTGATTGGCAGTTCTTTCCATCGCCATACCAAAACCCAAACAGATAAAACAAGGAATATCAGGATGCCGATAACCAGTTGCCAGAACATACCTAAATCGGTAAAAGCATGAACTGAGCTTTCGCCCAGGATACCGCTTCTTGAAAGGAATGAGGTGTACCATACCAGTACAAAACTCAGCAATACCAGCAGTGTAGCTGTAAAATAGGAATGGCCTGTATTTTTAAATACGATAAGTACGTGCAATGCCGCAACCATGGTTAACCACGGAAATATCGAACCGTTCTCAACCGGATCCCAGGCCCAGAAGCCACCGAAGTTTAACGACTCATAAGCCCAAAACGAGCCCATGATCACACCGGTACCCAATATCATAGAACCAAACAGGGCGTATGATATAGCGGGCTGTACCCACTCTTTATATCGTTTTTGCCAAAGCCCGGCAACCGCATAAGCAAACGGAACTATAATAGATGCAAAACCCAGGAACAATGTAGGCGGGTGAATCACCATCCAGTAATTTTGCAGCGATGGGTTCATTCCTTGCCCGTCTTTTATAAAGTCGAGGTAGTTTGGCTGCGAGAATATAGGCGCTTCGATACCTGAATTACGCAACAACAAGAATGGTGAACTACCAATGCGTTGGCCAAAGATATCGATACCCAGTACCATGGTTCCCAGAATAACCTGCGACAGGGCAACAACGGTCATTACCGGGCGCTCCCATGATTTAGCCCTTGCAATAAGTACATTACCTAAAACGGCCTGCCAAAAGGCCCAAAGCAAAAAGCCCCCCTCCTGTCCGTTCCAAAAACCTGATACCAGGTAGTAAACGGGCAGCGAACGCGAGGTGTAAGCCCAGGCATAATGATACTCGAAATAGTGATTATAAAGCACATAGAATAGGCAGGTGCCCATTCCTAAAATAGAGATAGAATTTACGTAAAAACCTAAACGGCCTAAACGCTGCCAGTTGCTGTCGGCCTTACCGGCATCATCAGTAGTAGCAAAATAGTAACTTATAAATGACAGCAGGGCTGCACCAAACGAAAGAACAATAAAAAACTGGCCGATTTGTCCCGGTAAAAGGTGTTCGCCCTTAAAAACTGTATTCATCAAAAATGATTAAATGCTGGCTTGTTTAGCCTTCGCTTCTGTAACTTCTAACTTATCCTGCGTGTATTTGGAAGGACATTTCATCAGGATCTTTGATGCATGAAACTCACTCCCAACCATCTGGCCGGTAAGTACCAGTTGCTCCGAACGCTCAAAGTCTTCCGGTTTGGTACCGGTAAAAACAACTTTACGCTCTTCGCCTTTATTATCTTTCATATAAAATGAAAAATAATTGGCATCCTTAGCAGCGTCATAAACCATTTCTTTTCCCTTGCTAAAATGGCCTATTACATGCAGTTCACTGCTGGTTTGCTGCGCTTCGGCAAAGGTTGCATAGGTGCTTGAGCTTGAATAAACACTTATGATAACCGCTATGGCTATAGCGATAACAACAAGACCAAAAATTGCACTTTTTTTCATCTGCGGTTTATATTATTAAAATAACGATTTGCAAAAATACAAAACGTGCAGCGAATAATGTTTATTACAAGACATATGTATTATTTAGAATCATTCTTGATTGAATACAAATCAGCGTCATTGCGAGGAACGAAGCAATCGCGAACTATACAAGGACATTTACATGGCTGCTCTGTAAAGTCGGGGATTGCTTCGTTCCTCGCAATGACGGTTATTTATTATAGTGTTTTATTGGCGATGCCTTCGGCCCGGGCTCTACGCTCATACGCCTGCAGGCTTTACGCTCAGTGGCCGGTATCCGCTGCGATCCCTATCGCGGCATAATTAAAAACAAAAACGAGGTAAGCTTTTTCAAACCCACCTCGCTATATATAAAACTATTAAATCCTTAATTATGGCCAGATACCTAAATTTTGGTATGATACCGCTATTTTATTAATAGCGCCAACCATGGCTGCGTTACGCAGGGTGCCAATCTCAGGATTGCTTTTATAGATCTCCCTGATCTCATGATATGAGCGGATCATGGTATCTTCCAGTCCTGAGTTTACCAGTTCAAGCTCTGATGCTCCTTTAATAATGGTTGAGCGCTGTACCGGAGTTAAAGCTACGCCGGTAATCCCTTCAACCATATTTACCAGGTTAAGGTTGGAATTCTCTTCAAACCTGCGGTTCATACGGCCGAATGCTACGTGGCTCAGGTTTTTCAACCATTCAAAATAAGATACGGTAACACCGCCTGCGTTGGCAAACATATCAGGCACGATGATACCGCCGTTGGCATAAAATATGGCTTCAGCCTCTGGCGAGGTTGGGCCGTTAGCGCCCTCGACAATGATCTTAGCTTGTATGTTGCGGATGTTTGCTTCGGTGATCTGGTTTTCAAGAGCTGCCGGTACCAGGATATCACATGGCTGCTCAAGGCCTTCCATGGTATTGGTAAATTCCTGTATTGCAGCAGCATATCCTAAAATAGAACCTGTTGCCTTACGGTGCTGAAATACAGCCTCGATATCTAAACCGTTCTCGTTATAAATAGCGCCTTCAAATTCGCATAAGCCGACTATTATTGCCCCCATTTCGGATAAAAACTTAGCCGAATAGTAACCTACATTACCAAGGCCCTGCACAATTACCCTTTTGCCCGATAAACCCGGCAACAGGCCAATCCTTTGCATATCCTCGCCAACGCTTACACACTCGCGGGTGGCGATGGCCACACCACGGCCGGTAGCTTCCCTCCTGCCCGCGATACCATGCAGCGCGATAGGCTTACCGGTTACAGCGCCCATAGCATCCAGCTGACCGGGGTTCATGGTAGCATAAGTATCGGCAATCCAGCTCATTTCGCGCTCGCCTGATCCATAATCAGGTGCAGGTACGTCAATGCTTGGGCCAATAAAGTTCTTTTTGATTAACTCAACGGTATAACGGCGGGTGATGTTTTCCAGCTCGCTTACGGTGTAGTTTTTAGGATTAATTTTGATGCCGCCTTTGGCGCCGCCAAACGGAACGTTAACAATGGCGCATTTGTAAGTCATGAGCGCGGCGAGGGCCATCACCTCGTCCTCGTTCACCATTTCGCTGTAGCGGATGCCGCCTTTGGTGGGCGACTGGTGGTGCGAGTGCTCCACACGCCAGGCGTCAATTACCTCAAAACTGTTACCCTTGCGAATAGGGAAACGGAAGCGGTAAACACTGTTACATGATTTAATTTGATCAAGCAGGCCTGCATCGTGTTTGGTGAATTGGGCAGCGTGATCGAAGTTTTTGCACACGTCGCTGAAGAAGTGTGTTTCCTGGTCGGCAATCAAAATATTCGTAGCCATAACTATTGTATAAATATTAATCTCTTAAAAAAGTGAGCAAATTTGGTACAATTTTTATCAATATTGCAAATATTTCTTAGTTAGTGTGCCCTATACACCAGTCAACACCGGCACGAATGATATGTTTAAATTGTTTAAACATATTATTTGAACTACTTTTCGTTTTCGACTTTTTTTAATCTGCGGTCTATAGTAAACAGGTAAATGGCCAGTCCAACAAAAATTATGGAAATAGTTGCTACAACCACGTAAATTTTTCCTGACTGGCGCAGGGCATCGGCCATTTCAACCTGCTGCCCTGGTTGTGCAAAAACAGCGGTACAAAACGTAAGCAGTAGCAATAAAAGCGTTAATTTCTTCATCTTAATTTATAGCGTTCTTCTTATTCTCAATTAAACGGATGCGGTAACGGATAGTTGCTATCCAAAGGGCAATAAAACTCCAGCCTAACATAGCCGGGTAAAAGGCTATCTTCATACCGTTATCAAGGTCGTATTTACCAAATGCAGGGTTACCGCCGCTGCCGGGGTGCAATGAATCTGTCATGCGGGGCAAAACAAATATCAGCACGATCATGATGGGGAAAGCGAAGATATTGTAGATGGCCGAAATCTTGGCCCGCTTCTGCTCCTCATCAATAGAATTACGAAGCACCAGGTAAGCACAGTACAACAAAAATGCGATGGCCGCGCTGTTTTGTTTGGGGTCGCCGCTCCAAAACTCGCCCCAGGTAAATTTTGCCCACAGCATACCGGTTAAAAGGCCCAAGGTGTAAAACAGCAAGCCTGTATTAACGCTCTCAACGGCGGCAAGGTCGTGCTCTTCTTTACCCGTTTGCAGGTATTTAATACTGAAATAAACCGATACCACAAAAACCGTGAGCATCCCCATCCACATAGGTACGTGGAAATACAGGTTACGGATGGTTTCGTGAATAATTGGCAGCCTCGGCGCTTTGAAAACCAGGCCCGTGTAAAAGGTAGACAGCACCAGCAAAACAGCCGCAACCTTCCACCATGTTTGATAAATAAACTTCATATGATTTATGGCGGTAAAGGTAAGGAATTTTCATGGAGTGAATGGTCGATAAGAGATGATATATATCACAGGAAAAATTATGAGATATAATTATTAAGCTGTCCAATTTCATGTAAATGAACTTCTACATGATATCGAAAATGTATTCGATACTTCTTGTAATGCAATACTCTGTATTCTCGATTTTTCGATTTAAATTGGCATCTTAATTTTAAACCTTGTCATGGAATTAAATTTACCTCGTAAAACTGATAATTCGCAGCCATTAATTGATACAAAAAGTTTAGTTGTCGTTGGCGCAAACGGTTCCGGTAAATCTCGGTTTGGTGCTGATATGGAAAAACGATACCCCAAAATAGTTCACCGTGTTTCCGCGCAAAAATCTCTGACCATGCCACCGGAAGTTAGACCAAAATCAAAAAAAGCCGCAGAAAACGAATTTTTCTATGGCTACGATTATGAGAATCAAAGCTTTTTGGAAACCAACAAAATGAATAATCGATGGGGAAGCAAACCAAGTACTTTCCTATTAAATGATTATGAAAAATTGCTTGTACTTCTACATACAGAAGAATACGAAGAATCTCTAAAATATAAAGAAGGAGAAATATCTAAGCCGACAACTAAGCTTGACCGTGTGCAATCAATATGGGAAGAGGTTTTACCTCACCGCAAATTGAGAAAAAGAGCTGGGTTGATTGAAGCTTATCCGACAGGTAATTTGGAAGATATTTACAATGCATCCGAAATGAGTGACGGCGAGCGAGTTATTTTTTACTTGATTGGAGAAGTGGTTGCGGCGCCACAAGGTGCATTGATTATCCTTGATGAACCTGAAATGCATGTACATAAAGCCATAACGAAACAATTGTGGGATAAAATCGAACTTGAAAGACCTGATTGCACATTTATTTATTTAACACATGATATTGATTTTGCAGCCTCTCGTCAAAACTCTCAAAAAATATGGATGAAAGGCTATAATAATAATTCTTGGGATTATGAGATATTGCAGGATAATTCTCCTTTACCAGAACAATTGTATTTAGATATATTAGGAAGTCGACAAACCGTATTATTTATAGAAGGCGATACAGGAAGTATTGACTATAATCTATTACCAGCTGTATTTACAGAAATGAATGTCAAACCACTTGGATCTTCTGGAAAAGTAATTGATACAACCAAAACCTTCAACGATCAAAACTACTTTCATCATATAAAATCTTTCGGCTTAATCGATAGAGACAGAAGAACGGATGATGAAATTAATCATATAAATAACACCAATATATGGGTTGCGGAAGTTGCGGAAGTTGAAAATTTTCTTCTTTTAGAAAATGTGGTAAAAACTGTTGCAACCAAGATGATGGCAAACCCTGATGATGTTTTCAGCATGGTTAAAGCCAATGTAGTAGCCTTTTTCAAAGAGCAACTTGTTCCCCAAGTCATCGCGCACACTATATCCCGAATTGAAAGAATCTTTAAAACAGCTACATCTCAAAAAAGAATTGATGACTTTGCCACTTTGGATAAATCTTTATCTGATTTTTGGAGTAACCAAGATTTTAAGAAAATCTATGATGAATTGTTTACCGAATTCACCCAATTGATAGATACAGAAGATTTTGAAGGTATATTAAAAGTCATTAATA
Organism: Mucilaginibacter sp. Mucisp73; assembly: GCF_059491465.1. Lineage (NCBI taxonomy): Bacteria > Pseudomonadati > Bacteroidota > Sphingobacteriia > Sphingobacteriales > Sphingobacteriaceae > Mucilaginibacter > Mucilaginibacter sp. Mucisp73. Next base: position 3,757,678 of record NZ_CP168507.1, read on the forward strand.
ATAAAGGTTTAATCGCAAAATCAAACGTATCCTCACTTTGTGGATTAAATAGTAAAGAAAACGTTTATTTAAAATATATTATCTCAATATTGAAGCTGAATGACGAATCTTCAGAGAAAATAAGAAAAGCCATTAAAGCAAAAATAAAAAGTAGTTGAACCGACAGATTCTAACAATAGAGATAAAAATTAAAGTATCTCTATTGTTAGAATGCTGATTTACTTAAACTGAACATTTTAAAAAAACTAATCCCCCGGCTCATAATCAACCGGCAGCAAATCGCCAAGCTTTGCTTTTGACCATGAGCCCTCATAAAGCGGGCTCGGGCTTGATACCACAATACCGTTCATATCAAAAGCAATATAGCCCGAATATTTGGTCATGATACTGGTTTCGTAATTAGGCATATCCAGCGGATGATAAACGTCCTTAAACTCGGTAGTTTCCTCGCGTTTGGTGTATACTACATATAAAAAGTGCGGGAAGGTAAGTGCATAAATGCCATCCTGTGGTGTTTTACGCAAAATCTCAAACTCCTGGTAAGGCAGCTTCGCGAGGTTTTCGCGGTACCATTTGGTCATCTTCGACAGGTTATAATAACGCATGGCCGAATCGCGCGGGCCTTCCCGGTATTTTTTCATCTTCTGCATCAGCACAGCTTCCTCTGGCCGTTCGGGATTAATTTGCCTTGTAAAATCGTGCGCTTCAAACCCTTCTTCTTTTAACTTTCCTTTATAAAGCGAGCGGTAAAAATGCTGAGCCGATCCGTAATAGGCTTGCTCACGTTTCTGCTTCCAGAGTTTCTTTTGTGCCGAACTACCGGGCAGGTTTTCAAAAAGCGCACTTCCCGAATAGGATATGGTATGCTCAATAGCATCGTACAAAAAGTTTTTGAGCAAAAATTTGGTACGGTAGCCTAAGGCCAGGTTCTCTACCACCAAAAACTCATCGCCAGAGGCCTCCAATTGCTGCTTTCCCCTGTGGTAGATAATATTTAAAATATGAGGGTTGGTAACTTTACACTCCTTGCCGTTTTCGGTATCACCAACAAATTCCTTACGGAACAGTTCATAGTTCTTTTTCCAGTCGGCACTGCTGCTGATCACTACCTCGCGCAGCATCAGCACTTTTTGGTTGACCTCGATACTCAATTTTGCAGGTTCGCGGCCAACCAGTACCGTTGTGGAATATTCTTCAATGCTAACGCCGGTAACCACCAACTGGTATTGGCCTGGTTTAACTCCGGCCAGGGTAAAAGTACCATCCTCGGCAGTTGAGGTACCGTAGGTGGCATTATTTAAAAATACGCTGGCATTGGCTACCGGGCTTTTAGTATCGGCCCGCACTACCTTACCTGTAATAGTACCGGTTTGTGCCGAAACTATGAGCGGACATATAAACGCGATAAGCAAAAACCAATAAAAACGCATTAATTAAAATTAGGATATTTTTTCAATCTGCTAAAAAACGCATTTTTTATGAACGGTTAATGAATTGCCGGTGTATAATTTTTGTTGCGGTGGGTTCGTCTGAACTCGAATTTATTGAAATAGAGAATTTATAGAATTTTAATTTTTTTTCTTGCGCTCATTTTTAATGAGTGCTTACAATGGGCTCACGTTTATAACGTAAGCGGAGGCGATACAATCGCCAACCCACATTAAGCACTCATTAAAAACGAGCGCAAATTGCAATTTGCTGTCATGTGGGCGTTGCCTGCGGCCCGGGCTTTACGCTGCAAATCCTCGCCTTGTCTGTACTGCAATGGCCTGCCCGCGCTGCGGGTTTTCCGCTGCAATCCCTCCTATGTTTACATCTAATATTATTGTAATGATTTTATGAGTGAAAAGAGTGAGAGCACAGCAATCCCAAACAGCCTTGAGCATGTTGAGCGTTAGATATAGCCTCACTCCTTTACTTTTTTGAGTTTGAACAGAATGTAAGGAATACGACCAGGCAGTATATCCAGGATAACCAACAGGAGGAAAAACGAAGAAAGGTTTTCACTTATAACAGTTAAAAACTTTGATCAATGGCAAGCAGATTATTAAAACAAGTAGTAGGTATTGATGTGGCTCAAAAAGAGCTGGTGGTTTCTATCGGCAAGATGGATGAGCAGGCAGTTATAACAGTTTATGCGAACAAGATTTTTCCAAACAATGAAAAAGGATTTGCAAACCTGGAAGTATGGATAAACAAGCAAAGCATCCCCCAATATCCATTAAGATATGTAATGGAGGCCACAGGTGTATACCACGAGCGCCTTGCTTATTATCTGGCCGGCAAAGGGTATGCTGTAAGTATTGTCATGCCCAACAAGATCTCGAACTTCTTCAAGACACTGGAGATCAAAACAATTACCGATAAATCAATGTCTTTTGCCATAGCCATGTTCGGACTTGAAAAGAAACTGGATAACTGGGTACAACCCAAAAGGGTGTTCAGGACCCTGCGGCAGATAACCCGTGAAAGAGAACAACTTATTGCAGAAAGAACCATGATCAAGAACCAGCTACATGCTGAACAGTCCGAAGCTTTTCCGGGGGAAGATACTATCCGCAGAATGATGGACAGGATAAAGATGATTGGTGAACAACTTAAAGAAATACTTACTGAGATTAGAACAGCTGTAGCACAGGACAAACATTTAAAACAAACACTGGCTACCATTACCACTATTCCTGGAGTCGGCTTATTAACGGCCACTGTGATCATAGCCGAAACAAACGGCTTTGAGCTGATCAGGAGTAAAAAGCAGCTGACCAGTTACGCCGGGCTGGATGTCAGGGAAAAAGAATCCGGCTCATCCGTTAAGGGCAAACCCAAGATATCTAAAAGGGGGAACAAGCATTTACGAAAAGCCATGCACTTACCTGCATTAGCGGCCATAAGACATTCAGAAAGATATAAAGCTATATTTGTCCGGATCGTATCCCGAAATAGCGTGAAAATGAAAGCTACTGTAGCAGTACAAAGAAAATTATTGGAGATGGTATACACTATATACAAAACCAACAAACCATTCGAAAAACACTACCTTCAACAGAATGCACACATATCCGAAAATAGTTAGAGCAGTCGCTTCAATTGAAGGACTGCCCTAAACAGGCTAACATAAAGCTGCCTAAGACTCAAAAATAAAAAATAACTTTTGCATATCAACACAGAATCTAACGCGGCCCCACGCACAATGTCGATAAATATATTTCACAAGCCATCTCGTTTATTTCAGGACCTCTCTTTTCAAAACTTAAGCATCGTCCCCTAAATCAGTCCCTCCACAGATACGGGAAAAGCAACAACGCTGTAGCTATTACAATGGCATTGATAGCGCACAAAACGCCTATGTTGCCGTAAAAGAAACTCCGGTCTACCCCATCCATAGCGCTCTTGCTCAACTTAATAAGCACCAGTATAACAGGGATAATAACCGGGAAGCTTAATATAGCCATGAGGGTACCGTTATTACCGGCCTTTGATGCAATGGCCGAGATCATGGTAAACACCGTAGAAAAGCTAATGCTCCCCAGCAACACCGCCAGGAAATAATACAACGGATCGCCAAGTGCATTGGGGAAAAATACTTTATAGATAATTAATGCCAAAGTGCTCAGCAAAGCCATCAGCAAAATATTATAGATTGTTTTTGACAGGATGATTGCCTGCGGGCTGGCAATGGAGTAATAATAAAGCAGCCTGCTTTTACTTTCCTGCATAAAGCTTTTGGCTATGGCATTTACCGATGCAAACAGCATAATGATCCAGAACAATACGTTCCAAACTATGGGGTAACCGCTGCTGTTGGAAAAGCCTGGGTTTAAGTTGAGGGAGATATAACAAACAAAAACCGTTGAAACCACATACAGCAAAACGCCATTAAAAGCATATTTGGACCGCCACTCCAGCAAAACTTCCTTTTTGAGCAGGTACCAGGTTTCGTTAACAAGTTTCATCACCGCAAATGTAATAATTACCTGCGAGTGAGTAAGGGCATTTGACAAGCTAAAAAAATTAGCTTAATTTTGAATATAACATACCAATTACCATGCCTGTAGCTTATTTCCGCACGCCAGTTGGCATAGCCCGCATTACTGAAGAAGATGGCTTTATAGCATCAGTATCGATACGGGATGAGGAATATGACATTGAACCTGCTCCTACCCCGTTGCTGCAAGCTGCTATTGATGAGTTAAATGAGTACTTTGCTGGTACAAGGAAGCAATTTACCTTTCCTATAAAGCAGCAAGGCAGCGAGTTTCAACAACAGGTTTGGGACGAGTTGATCCAGATCCCTTATGGAACAACCATTACTTACGCCCAGCAGTCAAACCAAATGAACAATCCATTGGCTATAAGGGCAATAGCATCTGCCAACGGCCGTAACAACCTATGGGTTGTAGTGCCCTGCCACCGGGTAATAGGTTCAAACGGCAGTTTGACCGGCTATGCAGGCGGTATATGGCGCAAAAAATGGCTGCTTGAGCATGAGGCAAAGGTAATGGGCGTTGGGCAAACCAGGCTGGATTTTTAAACGCCCACCTTCAATAACCTCGACATTTTTTCATGCAGTTGGTATGGCTGAAACGGCTTTGAAAGCACATCGTTCATCCCTGCCGATAATGCTTCCTGCTGCTCATGGTCATAACTTGCTGCCGACAGCGATATGATTGGAATACTCCGTTTAGGCTCCTCAAAATCAACCCTGATAGTTTTGGCTGCCTGGTAACCGTTCATTTCGGGCATATGGGTATCCATTAAAACAATGTCATAGTCTTTATTGGTAAGCTTGTCAATAACCTTACGACCGTTATCAACCATCTCCACCTCTACATTCCAGTCCTTTAATATTTTGGAGAGCATAAACTGGTTAACCATGTTATCTTCAGCTACCAGCACCCGCACGTTATTAAACGGCGGCAATATCTTATCAGTTTTGGGAGTTACCTTAGTTTTGGGTTTAACAGTGATGGTATACCAGCATACAAAGTTAAAAGTACTGCCCCTGCCTACCTGGCTGCTTACGGTAAGTTCGCCTCCCTTTAGCTCGGCCAGCTTTTTCACTATGGTTAACCCAAGCCCGGTACCACCATATTTGCTTACGGTATCTTCTTCGGCCTGTTCAAATGAATCAAAGATGCTGTTAAGCCTGTCGGCCGGGATCCCGATGCCCGTATCCTCAACACTGAATTTCAGCTTTACCTTATCATTGTGTTTTTGAAGTACGGTGATCTTCAGTTTTACATAACCCCTTTCGGTAAACTTAAGGGCGTTACTCAGCAGGTTCATCAATATCTGGTTCAGGCGTAATGAATCCACCATGAGGTATTCAGGTACTTCATCTTCAATATCCAGCAAAAACTCAATATTATTTTCGTCGGCTTTAAACTTAAGCAGGTTAAAAACCGAGTTTACAATGTCATAAACATTATTGGCCGTACGGATGATACTGAATTTACCAGCCTCAATTTTTGAGATATCAAGTACATCATTGATCACACCCAATAACGATTTTGAGGAGGTATCAAGCAAATCAAGCATCCCCACTTGCTGATCGGTAAGGCCCGTTTTACGCAAAAGCGAAGTGATACCTATAATGCCATTAACCGGTGTACGCAGCTCATGGCTCATATTAGCCAAAAAGGTTTCTTTCACCTTTTTGCTGTACTCCGCGCTTTCTTTTGATTTGATGAGCTGCTCCTGGTAACTTTTTTGTGGAGAAATATCACTGATATTAATAAATATGGTTTTGTTGCGGTACGCCGCCCTGCATTCCACCCAAATTACCCTTTTATCAAAGGTTTCAAACTTAAATTCAAAAATGGCATAACTGAGGTTGTCTTTAATGATCTCGCCCAGTTTTTTGCGAAACGGCGCCTTATGATCGTCTATGGCCAAGTCAACAATACTTTTGCCAATAAGTTCATCGGGCCTGAAACCCATTATCTTTTCGACGGTGGGGTTGATATTGTCAATGCGGAGACTTTGAGCGTCGACCGATGTGATAATATCGGCCGAGTTTTTTACAACGATGGCATAATTCTGCAGCTCATCGTTCTTTTGTTTTATTTCGGCCTGGGTGCGGGCCAGCTGCACAAATGAATCAACCTTGGCCGAAGTAATATAAGGATCGAGCGGTTTGTAAAGATAATCTACAGCGCCGGTACCAAGGCCTTTAACAGCATACTTGGCTTCTTTTGAAATGGCTGTAACAAAAATAACCAGGATATCTTTGGTACGCGGGTTTGATTTGAGCATTTCAACCAGTTCAAAGCCGTCCATTTCGGGCATCTGCACATCAACTAAAGCAATGGCAATATTGGTTTCCCAGGCAATTTTAAGGGCTTCATTTGGCGAGGTAGTAGAAAATATTTTGATATCATCGCGCTTAAGCAATGCCTCCAGAGCAATGATGTTCTCTTCTCTGTCATCAACTATAAGAATATTAACAGGGGTCATTTAATATTAATTAGGGGGTTGGTGATTGTTATGAAAGTAAAAGTTTAAAAATCTCATCCTGTGTTAAAACATAATCGGCAGCACCTAAATTTATAGCTGCCTTTGGCATTTCGGCCATTTCCGCGTCGCCGGGCTCCTGCGCTATGGTAAGGCTGCCGCTTTTCTTTAATTTTAATAAGCCTTCGGCGCCATCCTGGTTGGCACCTGAAAGTAATATCGCCATGCACTTGTCACCATAAACCTCGGCGGCACTTTCAAAAGTAACATCAATTGATGGTTTTGAATACCATACCGGTTCAGAAACATCCAGGCTAAAATAACCGCCGCGTTCAATTAAGGTATGATAGTTTGCCGGGGCAATATACATAGTGTCCGTTTTAAGAATATCCTTGTCCTCAATTTCGCGCATGTACATACGACTGTTCTCGGCAAATAGTTTTTCTATTTCGCTGAAAAAATTTTTTTTCCTGTGTATGATAAGAATTACAGTTTTCCCCAGTTTTTCGGGAAGATCTTTTATGATCTTGAATAAAATTTTGAACGAGCCTGCCGATCCGCCCAATAATACGATCTGGGCGGCATGCCATCTTTCCAGTAACTTTTTATCAGGTCCCAACTTTTTGGTAAATGTTTTCTTTTTGGTTGATCACCTTAAACTTACTCTTAAACGAATCTGACCGGATAGTTTCTTTACTGCCAAGGCATAAATAACCCAGTGGGCAAAGGCTTTTATAAAACAGGTCAAGGATCCGTTCCTGCAGGTAGGTTTCAAAATAAATAAAAACATTCCGGCAACTTATCATCTGAAACTCATTAAATACGGTATCAGATATTAAATTATGCACCGAAAACAGTGTATTTTGTTTTAACTCATTGTGTATCGACGCGGCATCGTACAAAATGGTAAAGTGATCTGTAATTGAACCTTTTAAATCAGTATACTGATAATTTTCTGCGTAGCTTTTTATATTACGCAAACTGTAGATCCCCTTGCGGGCCTCCTTTAAAACCTCGGTATTGATATCCGTGCCATATATGAACGACTTTTTTCCCAAACCGGCCTCGTTCAGCAATATGGCCATAGAGTAAACCTCTTCGCCCGTTGAGCAGCCTGCACTCCAGATTTTGACGTGCTGATAGGTTGAAAGATATGGAACAACCCGTGAGTTAACCGCACGATAGAATGAAGGATCGCGGAACATCTCGGTTACGTTGACCGTAATCTCTTCCAGGAAATTCTGAAAAAAGTCCGCATCATTAATAAGCACATGTTTAAGGTCATAAAACTCAAACTTATTGAGCAGCATAATACGGGTTAACCTTCGTTTTAATGAAGCTTTGGTATAACCCGAAAAATCAAACCCATGAACTTTTTTTACAATATCAATAAGCTCATGAACCTGTGCATGTGATATAATTCCCTGCTCTGTATCCATAACTAACTTTCAAGCCAAAGCTGCATGAGCGATATCAGCCTATCCATATCAACTGGCTTGGTGATATAATCATTGGCGCCGGCCGCTATACATTTTTCGCGGTCGTCTTTCATTGCTTTTGCAGTTAATGCTATTACGGGTAATTTAGCCCATTTGTTTTGCTTACGGATATGCCTGGTAGCCTCATAGCCATCCATTTTTGGCATCATGATATCCATGAGCACTATATCAATATCCTTTATATCCTCAAGTTTAGCTATGGCTTCTTCACCGTCATTAGCTATCTCTACATTGAGGTCATAGCTTTGCAGGGCGCTGCTCAGCGCAAAAATATTGCGCATATCATCATCAACTATGAGCACTTTTTTGCCCTTAATAGCATCTTTGCCTTTAGTTAGTGTTTTAGGTTTGGGCGATGATGGTGCCTGCTGTGCCGGGGCAATCGCCGTTTCGCTGATCTTGTTCAGGAACAGGTTAACCTCATCAATCAGCCTGTCGGATGATTTATTGGTTTTAACCACCATGGCGTTGGCATAATGCATTAGCCTGTTTACCGATACTTTATCAAGCTCCATTGCTGTATTGATAATAACCGGAAGCGAAGCAAAGCGGTCAACCTCTTTGATCTTATCCAGCAAATCCAAGCCCGAAATATCAGGCAGGTTAAGGTCAAGGATCACACACTGGTACTCGTTTTCATGCAACATCCTGAATGCCGATTCGCCGTCAAAAGCCTGGTCGACCGTTATGCCCTGGCCCTGCATCAAGTCTTTCAAAGCCTGGCTTTGGGCTTTGTGATCTTCAACCAGCAGGATCTGTTTAAACCTGGTGCCGCTTTGCACCATGATATCGGCGAAAAGCTTATCCAGCGTTTCGGTATTGATAGGCTTCTTCATGAAGTTGATGGCACCTTCTCGGCGTACGCGGTTTGCCGCGGCATCCCCGGCCGACATCAGGTGGACCGGAATGTGCATCGTATCCTCATCATTCTTTAACTCCTTCAAAATCTGCCAGCCGTCTTTACCCGGCAGCATAATATCCAGGATCACTGCATCAGGTTTGGCTTCCTTCACAATTTCAACCGCCCGGGTACCCTCATACACCATGATTGATTTATAACCATGATCGCGGGCATAATCCTGCAATATGTTTGCAAAGTTCTTATCATCCTCAACAATTACAACCAAAGGTTCTTTACCGGGGTCGCGCGGGGCTGCTTTAACCGGACTCAGGAACTCTGTTACAGGTTTAAAAGTTTCGGCAGTTGGCAATACTTCTTCAATTAAGGCCGCAGGTGTTAATTTAGCTTCAAAAGGCACGGTAAGTACAAATTCGCTGCCTATGCCCGGCTCACTGCTCAGGGTTATGCTGCCGCCCAAAAGGAAAGCAAGCTCGCGGCTTATAGATAAACCTAAACCGGTACCCCCATATTTACGGCTTGTTGAACCATCGGCCTGCTGAAATGCCTCAAATATTACTTTTTGCTTATCCGCAGGGATCCCGATCCCCGAATCTTTGATAGCAAAGCTGATGGTTTTATCTTTAATACCCGGCTTTACAATAATGGCGATAGAACCATTTTCAGAAGTAAACTTAAACGCGTTACTTAACAGGTTTTTGATCACCTGCTCTATACGTACCTTATCGGTAAATATGGTTTGCGGCAGTTGCCTGTCTATACTTGTTGTATAATTAATTTTTTTGTTGCTGGCTACTTCGGCAAACAGCATTTCCATATCGCCAACAATATCGCTTACCTTAATATCCTCATTTTGCATATCCAGCTTGCCCGATTCAATTTTTGAAAGGTCGAGGATATCATTGATCAAAGTAAGCAGGTCATTACCGGCGTTGAAGATAACGCTGGCATATTTGATTTGGTCTTCAGAAAGATTGGCAGGCTTGTTATCTTTAAGGATCCGCGCCAGTACCAGGATACTGTTAAGCGGTGTGCGCAGCTCATGGCTCATGTTGGCCAAAAACTCCGATTTGTATTTACCCGTGGTTTCCAGTTCTTCAACTTTAAGGTTAATAGCCTGGCGGGCCTGTTCAATGGCCTGATTTTTTTCTTCAAGCAAACTGGCTTTTTCTTCCAGTTCGGCATTGGTGGTACGCAGTTCTTCCTGCTGTACCCGGAGTTCTTCTTCTGAGGCCTGCAGCTCTTCAGTTTTTTGAACAAGCTCCTCGTTGGTAACCCGCAGCTCTTCCTGCTGTGCTTCCAGCTCTTCGGCCTGCTGCTGGGTTTCCTCGTACAGGTCGTGCATAATAGTACGTGCCTGCGATGTATTAACAGCTATACCAATATCATTGGCGATAGCTAAAATGTATTCCGATTTATTTTTTGAGATCCCTTCATTAAAAGCAACCTCCATTACGCCTTTTAGCTTTTTATCAAAAAAGAAAGGTATGATAAATGATTCGGCCAGTTCAGTTTTTAATACCGATGATGAAAGCTCAAGCTTATCGTTCAGTTTGCCTTTTACAACCGCCGCTTTACCATCCTTAGCCACCTGGCCAAGCCAGCCTTCGGCCATTTGTACCGATTTTTTAACAAAATCAGGATTATGGAAGGCGTATGAAGCATAAAGCTCAAGCCTGTTGTTTGCTTCGTTATACAGGTAAAATGTACCTGCCGCGGCATTGGTGTAAGTACAAACTTCAGACAGAATATTATTTGACAGTTCCTTTTCAACCTGTTGGCCCTGCATCTTCTCATTCAATTGGCCGGTACCTGTAAGCAGCCAGTTTTTAGCTTCGTTATCGGCAAGTACCTTGCCAAGTTCAATATTGGCAACACGCACCTCCTCTTCTGTCTTCCTTTGCTGATCAAATGTTTTTTGAATGTAGAAGAACAACATCAGTATAATGAATAGGAAGATCAATGAACCGCATGCAATTACGATCTTAGCAAATGTAGATGCTTCCTGCGAGCTTTCCTCCCTGTTGGCAAGCAACCTGCTTTCGGTGTTGGTCAGGTGGTCAATCAGCATACGAATCTGGTCCATATTCTCTTTGCCATTTAAAAACATGCCGCGCTGCACCATGTAGTCAAGACCCTGACTTCCGCGTGTTTCAACATTTGTTTTGAGTATCAGCAATTGCTCCTTCGCCAGTTTATTTATCGAATCAATACGTTTTACCTGCACAGGATTGTCCTTCACTAAATCCTTCAAAGTGGCAATGCCATCAGCTATTTTAGGCAAAGAGGCGTTATAGGGTTCAAGGAATGCCTTGTTATTGGTAGCACCATAGCCACGCATGCCTGTTTCGGCATCTACCAGATCCTGCAATAAACTTGTTGATGTATGAATAACCTTCTGGGTATGATCAATTAAGACATTATCCTCCTCGAATTGGCGCAGGCTATTATAAGACAAGATGCCTACCACAAAAACAAGAATGATTGATACTACAAAGCCAGCTAAAACCTGCTGGCGGAAGGAAAACTTTGACATTAGGTATCCGTATTAATCTGAATTACAAATATGTTTAAAAAAAGCTGTAAAGTAAACGTTACAGCTTTTTTTAAACACCCGGGGAGTATTAATTTGCAGCAGGATCTGCCGTAGTTGGCATAAAAGTTTTTGGCTTACTACTTAACGCGCCAATTAAAGCCAAAACCGGGCCGGCAAACATCACGTACCAACCCCATTGAAATTTAAGCTGGCTGGTTAAAAATCTGTTAATACCTTTAAACGGAATAAAGCTAAATGCCGAATTAACCTTCATAATAGCGGCAACCAGCAGCAGCACTACAAGAGCCACCGAAAGCCAGGCAGTCACACGCATAATTTTAGCCTGGTTAAGGAACGATACTATGATCCCGACAACAGCTACCAGTAAAAGCACCAGACCATAAGGTTGGTTAAGCTTATAAATATTCCAGCTGGTAACGTGAAATACCCGCAGCAATGGGCAATAGGTTGCAGCAAAAAGCAATGCAAAACCTGCAAATGATAAAATTGAGCTAAGGCGCATATTTAGGTGGTTATTTTTGAGTAATCTCCATTTTATCGGCAAAGTGGGCGCAATAATCGCGCAGGTCTTCAACAATATTTTTCTCGCCGGTTGCACGTAGAAAGCTGTCGCCCATGGTTTGCAGGGTTTCATAAAAAAAGCGCTTCATCTCATCAACAGGCATATCCTTTGTCCAAAGGTCAATGCGCAGGGTATTTTTATAGCTTTGATCCCACAGGGCAAGCATCATTGATTTTACAGGCAACGCTTCCTTGTTGGTTGAGTCGGTCGATTCCCAAAGAATGTGCTCAGGAACATTATTATCATCAAGCGTAACGGTAAGCTTTATTTCAGCGGTTTTCATTTCAAAATTTATTTAACAAGTAAGAATATAATTATAACCAGAACGATGAAGAAGGTCTCCACCATCCATATTTTTTTGGTTTCGATAAAAAAGTTGCGGAACATGATATCAATCACAAAAACCACAAAGGCAAACAGCAAAAAGATCCAACCTATGGTACCACCCCAATGTTCAAGCGGGCGTCCGGCCATACCAGCTCCATAAATAAAAACATAGGCTGCTACCGCCACCAAAAACGCGGTAAAAAAGTTTAAAGGGGTAAATCTGAATTTCATTGATGGGGCTTAGTGTCTTTTTTTGCTTTTGGATGATCGGCCTGTACCCTGCCTTGCTGCTTTTGAACCGTATTTAGCTTTATCCTTATTGGCATCAAACTTTTTGCGCTGGTTAAGGGATTTCTTTTCGTGGAAAGCGCCTTTAAAATCGGGATCTTCTTTGCGCTTTTGCATATCTATTTCCCGCGCCTGGTCCTGCCTTTCCTCATATGGGGTTTCTTCAATAAACACATCGTCGGGGATACGCTCAACGGGAATGGTTTGCTTGATGAGTTTCTCAATCTTGCGGATATAATACTCTTCAGACGGTGTAGCAAAAGTAATGGCTTCGCCCGATTGCAGCGCTCTACCTGTACGGCCAATCCTGTGTACATAATCCTCATAAACCACCGGCACATCAAAATTAATTACGTGACTTACATCGCTTACGTCAATCCCCCGCGAGGCCACATCGGTAGCCACCAATATCTTCACATCATCGTTTTTGAATGAATTGATGGAGTTGATACGCGTATTTTGCCCCTTATTGGCGTGCAGCACTTTCACTTCTTCTTCGCCAAATTTGCGGGTCAGAAATTTAAATACATCCTCGGCCACCGCCCGGGTTTTACAAAATACAATCAGCTTAGTAATGTCGCCTTCATTATCGAGCAACCTTTTAAGCAGGTTTATTTTGGTTTTAATATTGGGCACATGGTATAAATGCTGGTTAACCGTTTGCGCCGGCGTAGCCTGTGGCGTAACCTCAATAACCGTAGGGAACTCCAGAAAGTTAGCCGAAAGCTGGTGCACCTTCTCGCTCATGGTAGCCGAAAAAAGTAGGTTTTGCCTTTTCACAGGTACCACTTCCAATATTCGGTTTATCTGGGGCATAAAGCCCATATCCATCATTTTATCAGCCTCGTCAAGTACCAACACCTGTAATGGTTTGGTCATGATATGCCCGGCAAGATAAATATCCATAAAACGGCCGGGGGTTGCTACAATAATATCGACACCCTTCTTTACCTGCTCTATTTGTGTTTTGGGGCCAATACCTCCGTAAAGTAAAACAACCCGTAAATCGGTATAAGCGGCAAATGCTTTAATGTTTTCCTCAATCTGCATGGCCAGTTCACGCGTCGGCGAAATGATCAACGCCCGGGCATGTTCGCCCTGTGCATATTTAAGCCTCATGATGATGGGCAATACGTAGGCCGCTGTTTTTCCGGTGCCGGTTTGTGCAATACCCATTACATCCTGTCCGTTCAAAATAGGCGGAATAGCTTTTTGCTGAATAGGCGTAGCTTCGGTGTAACCGGCATCGGCTATCGCGTTCAAAATTTGCCGATTAAATTTAAAATCTTCAAAGGTTACTGCCATGCCGCAAAGATAGGCTTTTTGTTGAAGTAGGAACAATTGCCCAAAACATGGCGGTGTCAGGAATTGAATAGAAGCAGGAAGTCAAGAGTCAGGAGACAAGACGGTTGGATAAGAGATAAAGGAAATTAATATGATTTTATTGGCGCATACTAAATAGTTTAATGCACAGTGGGATAAGTCCGCAGGAGATGGCAATGAAAATGGCCACCCTTATATAGTTGAGTGTTTGCCAAAGTGAAGTTCGGTTTATCAGATCTATTGACGGAGCCTGTTCTCCGACCATTTTTTGAAAGTTTATAATATTGGGAGCAAAGAATGCCAATGTCCATACCCTGACAGCGATGTGAACTGCAAACAAAATTAAAAGCCAGTTCTTTACAAGGTCAATTTTCCAACAAAAAATAAGCGCAAGGATAAATGTGATTTCGTGAAGGGAGTGGAACCCTATCCAAAAATTTTTAAGACTTACACCTTTTCCATCCAAGAGGAGTTTAAAATTGTCTGGTGGTGAAACCGTCCATTTGGGAACAAAAACCAAGGTTTCAAATATCTGTGCTCCGTTCATCAAAAAGTAGATAAGGGTACTGACGCAAAGCCATATTTCGGCTCTTGCCAGATAGTTTGAAGTTATATTTTCCATTGTTATTATTTGTTATTTAACTTATCTGCTATTGTTTTCATTATCGCGGTTGCCCCTGTAAAATAGCGTTCAATAGTTTGGATTTCGCCGGCTGAGAATGTTGAAATGAGCTCGATAGTTTGCTGTTGCAGTTCATCAAAGAGCGGTGTTAAAAGCTTCATACTGTTTTCAACGTTAGGAACAATGATTACTTTCCTTCTGTCGTCTTTGGTAAATTGTCTTTTCAGAAGCTTCTTTTTCTCCAGGCGGTCAACCAACCCGGTTACCGCGCCGGTAGTTAACCCGGTTAGCTTTGAGATTTCACCCGCTGTTATGGATTTATGCTGTAGTATCAGTCCTAAGTACTTGTGATCTGTACCGGAAAGCCCTGCTTCTCGGGCTATCGCTTCGTGCATGAGAACAGAGGCATCGGAGTATTGCCTGCTGGCAGCCTTGAATTGTAACAGTAAATCAGCCTCATTATTTTCTCTCATTATCTAAATATCTTAGATACAAAGATATTTATTTATATTTCAATTACGCAAACTATTGTTTAGTTAATTTCTCGCTTTTGGGAGCACTTGGTCTCCTTAAAATGCAGGTCCCTAACATGGCAAATCGAATTACACGGATTCCAATCAGGTTAAATTGAAATTCATGTAATTCGATTTGAAGGCGTCCGGCATAAAACTTCGTATGTAAAATTTTAGTCGAACAAATTAAGTATGATTAAAAGAATTAGCCGTTATATACCGCAGCAAACTCCCTGGCAAAATCCTGCAAACTCACCTTACCGGACGATACAGGCTTATGCTTATCATAATCCTCCCAGATCTTTCCGCTTTTTACCGCAGTGCCCATTTCAACAAAATTGCGGGTCATTTCGGGAGGAACGCCTGCCTGAGATAAGCCTTCTGCAAGCTGTTCATCAGTAAACTCAATCCATGGCAAGTTAGGATTACCTATTGCCTCACCTAAAACTGCTGCAACCCCGCCAGGTGTTGACTCATCGCTTACAATGTAGCGTACACTTTTACCCGTAAAATCCTTTTGCAACTCTTCAGCAACTGCTGCCGCAATATCTTTAGGGTGTACCATGATCAGCCTTGTATTTGCGGGATAATTTGATCCAAGGATACCCTGGTGCTTGATAAGCGGGATATTACTAAAAAAATTGATATAGAAGAACGGCGCACGGATAAATTTAACGGCCACGCCATCTATTCCGCTCAAAATACCTTCAACATCGTGGATGCCTTTTATCGGGCCTACGCCGCTATCCAAATGCGCACCTATGCTGCTTAAGGCGACTACTTTTTTTATGCCCGACCGTTTAATGGCTTCGGCATAGCTTTTACCGGTTTCGTTTTGGTATGCCCTTAAACTTTCGGCACTAAAGCTTGGCGGCACCATGGCGTAAAGCGCATCGGCCCCGGTAAATGTTTGTGTTAAGAAATTGGCATCGGCTAAAGAGCCGATTGCTGCTTTGGCCCCTAATGATTCTATTTCTGTTACCTTATCGGCATTACTGCTAATTACTGTTACGTTATGCCCTGCGGCTATTAAAGTTTGTGTTAAAGGTTTGCTTATATTGCCTGTTGAACCTGTTACTATAATTTTCATAATGTTTTTGTTTTTATTGAAAGCAAAGGTATTTTTACACTTACTTTTTTACAAGTACTTACCCTAAAGTATGTATAACCATGACAGCGATAAAAGAAAGCTCAACTATACAGGAAAACAAACAAGCCGCATTTAAAGAATGCCCGGTAACTTATGTAATGGAACGCATAGGCGGCTATTGGAAACCGATCATTTTATTCCATCTTTTAACCGGGAGCAAACGCTACAGTGAGCTAAAAAAATCTATCCCAACCATCACCGAAAAAATGTTGATCCAGCACCTGAAACAACTGGAAGCCGACGGCCTGCTGATCAGGGAATCCAAACCGGTTGTACCGCCCCACGTAAGCTATCGGCTCAGTGATTCGGGCATGGAATTGCGGCCGGTAATGTATGCAATGGCAACATGGGCCGTAAAGGATAGCGACGCCAATGGTACTGCCATTTATAAAAGTTTGGGGCAGTTTCCGATAGAGCAAGAAATAGCCACCGCTATTGAAACTTACGAAATTTCAAAAACTTTGTAAGTTTGACCTGTTATAAGCATCATAAATAAATTCGAAATCGAACATCCGAAATCAAAAACCATGTCTACAATTCTGATAAAAGCTGCCACTATAGTTAACGAGCATAATCAATACATTGCCGATGTATTGATTAAAGATGGTTTGATAGACCGTATCGATTCAGTAATTGACACGCAAGCCGATGAAATTATCAATGCAGAAGGCCTGCATTTGTTGCCCGGGTGCATCGACGACCAGGTGCATTTTCGCGAGCCGGGCCTTACCTACAAGGCCGATATTTATACCGAATCGCGCGCTGCTGTTGCCGGAGGTATCACTTCATTTATGGAGATGCCCAACACTGTTCCCAACACTTTAACGCAGGAACTTTTGGAGGATAAATACCAGATCGCGTCGCGCAATTCGCTGGCTAATTATTCGTTTTTTATGGGCGCTTCTAACAACAATTTGGATGAGGTTTTACGCACCGATACCAGCAAGGTTTGTGGCATCAAAGTGTTCATGGGATCCTCTACCGGGAACATGCTGGTTGACGATCCGCACACGCTCGAAAAACTATTCGCTCAGTCACCGATGTTGATCGCTACGCACTGCGAAGATGAGGCTACCATCAAGAGCAATCTTGCACACTACAAACAACTGCTTGGTGAAAATATTCCGGTGCGGATGCATCCAAAAATCAGGAGTGCTGAAGCTTGTTATTTGTCGTCATCAATGGCCATTGAGCTTGCAAAAAAACACAACACCCGCCTGCATATTTTACACATTTCTACCGAGCGGGAGACTCATCTTTTTGATAATACAATACCGCTAAAAGATAAACGGATTACTGCCGAAGCCTGCATCCATCACTTATGGTTTACCGATGCAGATTATGAAACAAAAGGCAACTATATTAAGTGGAACCCGGCTGTAAAAACAGAGGCAGATCGTGATGGTATTTTACGTGCTGTTTTGGATGGCCGCATTGATGTTATTGCCACCGATCATGCCCCGCATACTATTGAAGAAAAAGAGCAGCCTTACCTGCAGGCGCCATCCGGCGGACCGTTGGTTCAGCATGCTTTGCCCGCCATGCTTGAGCTATATCATCACGGCAAAATAAGCCTCGAGCAAATTGCAGAAAAAATGGCGCATAACGTAGCTACCCTTTTTCAAATAGAAAAACGTGGCTTCATCCGCGAGGGTTACTGGGCCGACCTTGTACTTGTAGATTTAAACAAACCCTGGAACGTAAATAAAAGTAATATCCTGTATAAATGTAACTGGAGCCCGTTTGAAGGCAATACCTTCCGCTCGCAGGTAGCTTATACTTTGGTATCGGGAAACCTGGCATATACAAATGGAAGCTTTATTGAAGGTAAAACCGGCAAGCGATTGACTTTTAACAGGTAATATCAATTACAATTTATAGAATTTTAGAAATTACAGAATTTTCTGGAGTCTAAACGCTATATTCTTTTAACTAAAAAGTCATGCTCAATTTATTTCGGCACCTCACAAGCAAGATTCCAGGCGGCTCTTCTGATGGGGTGCTGAAACAAGTTCAGCATGACGATAGTTAGTTATTCACCCCAACAAAAATCTCTACCTCGGCATTATCAGCATTTTGCGATCTTTCTCCATAAACATCAAAATCAGCCATATACCTCCTGTCAATGTCGTTTGTCCAGATCTGTTGCCAGGTTTCCCCTACTGCCTGTGGCAGTGCACCTTTAGCCACGTACCGGTTATAACTTCCGGGAGGCACAGTAATGGAGATCAGCCCTTCAGGGATATTGTCTTTAGTAGCTACCTTACAACCCAGTACTGCGGTATAAAAGCCATCCTTATCGCTTTCATAATCAGTGTAAACACAATAAATATCATCGCTGACACGGTTCACTACCTGCTTTAAAACATGCTCGCTCATAAACCAGTTCCAGAGCCCGGCAATGTCCTTCATCGCCTGGCCACCCTGATTGGTGGTGCGCACCGAAATGCCGACCAAAATAAAGCCTTTTATTGTTACTTTATCCATACCTGGAGCTATTACTATTTGTTATATTGATATATAATTAATTTTTATACAGTTAATTATAATGATTATATAAATTATTAGTTTATAATTATTATTATTCAACCAACTTCTTCAGTCCCTCAAAAATCCCTTTCCAATTTTGCTCTGAATGCGTTTTGGCTTCCTCATTTTTTACATTATCCTGGGTAATGATAAGCTCGGTTTCGCCATTATTCTCGGTTAGGTTATAGGTAATATTAGCATAGTTTTCGGGCTTGTCTTCGGTACCGCTCATGCTGCTCCAGTAATTATATTTTACAAATATACCGGGATCAATGTCCAGTATAGTTCCATGGTCTTCATACTTTTTACCATCCCATTCCCCGCTGAATTTTATGGGTTCCCCTACCCTCCAGCTCGATTCAAGATCGGTACCAAAAAAATATTTTTTTACCATAGCAGGATCAGTCAGGCCTTGCCAAACTTTAGCCATCGGGGCTTTAAATTTTACCTGCACATTTACTGTTAATTTTTCCATAACGTAGCTTTATTTAATAGTGGTTGTTTTGCAGTGATCATTTGTTCCTTTATCTTCTCAAAATCGGCACCTGGAACTTCAAAAAATCCAAACCTGAAGTTGTAGCCCCACGCTTTTTTGTTGGTGATAAAATCGAGTTCGTCAATCATCGGGGCTATCGGTACTTCGGCACATTCGTAGTAATTTACATTGCGGCGGTATGGGATAAAATCAATAGCCATTTGCTTCTGATAAATATCCTCGTCACGCACCTGGCCAATGGCTGTAAAAGCCTGCAAAGGCTCATTGCCGTTCATCTTTTGTTTAGGCGAATACACCGCCACCCAGTCGCCAACTTCCATACGTTTAAGCGGCGCCAGTTTACCATGATTGGCCTGAATAAATCCCCCGGAAATGCCGCGGCCAATGTGATCTTTTGATACTACTATTATCCAATGTTTCATAAGTGTATGGTTTAAATTACCCGCAAAAACACGACCAATAAAAGCCCTGCCCCTGCCATTATGAAACAAAGTAACAACGCACTGGTGACAGCCTTATGTCAGCAGGAAAAAAAGAAAAGAAATTAATTTATTTTTTGGGCTATGGTCGCGGTGATCTCCCGTACACGCTGCAACAATGCATCTGGTTTAATGATTTCAGCGCGGTCGCCAAAGGTCATATACCATCGGGCAAAACCTTCTAATGAAATGGTCAAAAAAGTCATCTCAATTTTGTTGCCCACGGTTTTCTCAGATACAAAACCGCCATAGTATTTTTGATGGTCAAGATAGCTGTGAATCTCCTTGTCAACTTTGATCACCACCTGTTCAAGCTGCTTTTCGCTGGCCATCTTATCAATATAATCCTTTAGCGTAGGGTGCTTGCTGTTAATATAACTTTTATCTGTTACCATCAGCTTTTTGATACGGTCGATCCTGAAATCGCGGTAATCATTACGCAGGCGGCAGTAAGCTATCAGGTGCCAGAAACTATCAAGGAAAAAAACGCCCACGGGCTCTACGTCGCGTTTGGTATTTTCCTGTGAGTGGGCGGCGAAATAGTCAATGCACATGATCTTCTTACAAATGATACAATCCAGTATGGTTTGAATATGATCAGTACTTCCGGCGCGTTTTTGGCTATGGCTTTTCAGTACTTCGATGCTACCGTCAAGATTTTCCAGGGCATCTTTTTCTGATGATTTAAGAATGGCCCGCACCTTATACATGGCCGATTGGTACTGTGCCATGGTTGAGGTATCGGTAAGCTTTTCAACAAATTTTTCGGCGGTTAAAAAAGCGGTGGCTTCCTCACGGGTAAACATTACCGGGGGCAGGCGGTAACCATCCATAATGGAGTAGCCAACGCCGGCTTCGCCTATGAGCGGGATGCCCGCCTCCTCAAGCGTTTTAATATCGCGGTAAACCGTACGCAGGCTAATGTTGAACCTATCGGCAATATCACCCGCCTTTACCACCCTGCGTGATTGTAGTTGGATCAAAATGGCTGATATTCGGTCGATGCGGTTCATGGCGTCCAAATTAAATAAAAAACAATTTACCTTTGATTAATATTTATCTACATATGGCCGTTCAACCCGAAGAAAAGATCATAACATTTGAAACTTATTATGATGTGATGCTTGCACATATCATCCGCACCAAACTGGAGGGTTATGGCATTCCCTGCTTTATTGCCGATGAAAACGCCATAGGTTCAAACCCGCTTTACAACCAGGCTGTAGGCGGTATTAAACTAAAAATATTTGAGCGCGACCTGGAGCGTTGCCGTGAAATCTTAGCTGCCGAAGGTGACCTGCACGACCAGGACCATATTGAAATTGATGACGAAACGCTTAATGCTGTGATTTGCCCTTATTGTGGCTCAACCAATGTACGCTACGGTTCTGCAACCGAAAAAAGGGTTCATTGGCTCACTGCCATCATCTCATTTTTATTGATGATATTCCCGTTTTATAGCCGTAAAGCCTGGCATTGTTTTAATTGCCAGCGGGATTTTGAATAGCTTTTTTCAAAGTCGAAAGTCTTAAGTCGCGGGTCAAAAACCTTCATTTTTATAACCTGACAGGGTCTTAACTTAAAACTCAAGAGTTACGACTTCAGACTGAAGACTTAGAACTTACGACTTAAAACTGTTTTTCATATATTAGCGGTATGTACAACCGCCGTAAGTTCATTAAATTATCCGCCGCAGGTGCTTCATTTGCAGCGCTTTCTAAATCTGCCATCGCAAAAACTGTCATATCAAAGCCCGAAGGCGGTTATCCTATCGTAATTTCAACCTGGGATTTTGGCATTATAGCCAATAAAGGTGCCTGGAAAGTATTATCAGCCGGGGGCCGTGCGCTCGACGCCATTGAAGCCGGCGCCCGCATTCCCGAAGCCGAAGATATTACCAACCATACCGTTGGTCGCACCGGCCTGCCCGATCGTGACGGACATGTAACCCTCGACTCATGTATCATGGACGAGTTTGGCAACTGCGGCTCGGTAGCAGCCATGGAGAATATAGCCCATCCTATTTCGGTAGCCCGTTTGGTGATGGAGAAAACCCCTCACGTAATGCTGGTTGGCGAAGGTGCTACCCAGTTTGCCGTTGAGCAGGGTATGAAAAAAGAAAAACTGCTAACCCCCGAAACAGAAAAGATCTGGAAGGAGTGGCTTAAAAAGGCCCAGTACAGCCCCGTTATGAATATCGAAAACGGCAGCAAACCTGGCAATAAATATAACCATGATACCATTGGTATGCTGGCTATTGACGCCAAAGGCAATATCTCGGGCGGATGTACTACCAGCGGTATGGCCTTTAAACTGCACGGCCGCGTTGGCGACAGCCCTATTATAGGCGCAGGCCTTTATGTGGATAATGAAGTTGGCGGTGCTACATCAACCGGTGTTGGCGAAGAGGTGATCCGCAATGTGGGCAGCTTTTTGGTGGTTGAATTAATGCGCCAGGGTTTATCGCCCGAGGATGCCTGTAAGGAAGCCGTAAACCGCATTATCAAAAAGAAGCCGGAAATAGCCAAAAAGATCCAGGTTGGCTTTTTAGCTATTAATAAAAAAGGCGAATATGGTGCCTATGCTATACAAAGTGGTTTTTCATACGCCGTTTGTAATGCACAACAACAGGACCTGTTAATACCGGGCAAGAGTTATTATAAATAGATTTATTTGGTTCATGGTTGATAGATCATGGTTCATGGCGAAAAGCTATTAGGATGTTGGGTTAAATAGACGGATCTGGCTATGAACTATCAACTATGATCCATGACCTAAAAAACATAAAAGAAAAATGTATCAACCCGTATCGCTCGAAGTTTGTGCTAATTCGGTAACATCGGCCCTGGCGGCCCAGGAGGGCGGCGCTGTGCGTGTTGAACTTTGCGAAAATTTGAAGGAGGGTGGCACCACCCCATCGCACGGCACTATATTAATGGCCCGCAGCCTGCTCCATATCAAGCTTTATGTGCTCATCCGTCCGCGCGGAGGCGATTTTTTGTACAATGATATGGAGTACAAGCTCATGATGGCCGATATCAGGTATTGTATTGATGCCGGCTGCGACGGCGTTGTGATAGGTATCCTTAAAGAAGATGGCTCTATCGATATAGAACGATGTACCGAGATGGTACGCCTTGCCAGGCAATGGGGCCTGGGTGTAACTTTTCACCGGGCTTTCGATATGTGTGCCGATCAGCATAAAGCCCTTGAAGAAATTATTGAAATGGGCTGCGAGCGGATCCTGACCTCGGGTGGTAAAAGCACGGCTATTGAAGGCGCCAGCAACTTAAACCGACTTATTGAGCAGGCGGCAGGCCGTATCAGTATTATGCCCGGAAGCGGTGTAAGCGAAGTCAATGTAGCCGACCTGATCCATTTTACCGGCGCTACCGAAGTACACTCATCGGCAAGGATAAAAATTGCCAGTAAAATGAAATTTCATAACGATCATATACTCATGAGCAACGAAGCCGGCGATGAATACAGCATTGATGTTACCGGCGTTGACCGGGTTAAGGAACTGATCAGGCTGGCAAACAGTTAAATTTATGAATAGAAAAATACTTTTTCTGTTTTTATTCCAAGTTACCGTTTTAAAAAGTTATGCCCAGCTTCAGACTTATTATCACAAAATAGAATCAGTATCTAATAATGAAAAGAGCGTTACCAGGCTTTTCCAAAGAATTGACAGCATTAAACAAACCCGGCAGCCCCATGATAGCAAAGTAACTACTTACTTTAACAGAGATGTGGATTTTGGTTATAAGCATCAACGGATAAATGTTATTTTTAATGGATCGAATCGTTACTATGTTAATTTACTAACAATGTGCGACAGCATTCTAATTAGTTCTGTGTGCTATGATAACTCATTCTTTGGAGATCCGCTTTACGATAAACTAAATAAAAGAGAAAATCATCCAAAAATAGATACTACGAAAGTGTTGCAATACTTAAAAAGACGCAACGACTTTTACAAATCATCCAAAAACATTGAAGATTTAGTAAAAGAGTTAAATCTATATAAAATGTATGCCTTTTATTGCGGTGACGCAAGTCCTAAAACGAAGATGGGGGAATATATTGACGAGCTTGTAAAAAACAGGGATATCAAAAAACTTAAAAATCTGTTGCTCAGCTTTTGCTGCGAGGAACAAGCCTACGGCGTTGCCGGAATAAAAACTCTTCAAAAAAAGAATGTCAAAATTCCTGTTGAGATCATTCGGATAGCCTCCTATGTTAACGATAGAAAATCAGAGTTGATCACCTGTTCGGGTTGTATAGTGGGCATCATAAGTACTGATTATTAGATCAACCATCCAACTAAAAGAAAGTCACCGGTAAAACCAGCTCTATCCTGTTTCGCCCTGTCCCACCAAAAAAGTCTTCATCAAGCAACCTGCTGTACCGGATACCGAATGTGATGCTATTTTGATTAAAGAACTTGGTATCGAAATACAAGGTACCGCCCACCGACCTGAAATTTTGTTTAAAGCTGCTGCCATCAGTAAAAAAGTTGGAAGCACTGGCATGGGTATAATCAAAAAACAATGCTGTACGTAAGCGCAAAAGGTAAAACAGGTTGCCGAAACCTGCATCAGGATAAGCTATTGGCATATGATAGGTTAAGCCAATCTTATTCATATTATCCAGGTTTTCGGCGGTATAACCTTTGGAGAAAGGGAAATCATTAGAGAAATTGATCACGTTGTCCTTCCCTTTTTGCTGGTGCGCCAGGCTGATGACAAAGTTGTGGTTCACAAACAAACCAGGGAAATAAAAACTTCCCGTAGCCAATAGCTGCGTTGCGCCCGATCCTGAAACTGCCGATTTATAATTAACGCCAACGCTTTGTGCAAACCGGGGATAGATATTTTTCTGTGCCTGTTGCGTTTGATTGCTAAAGCTGAAATAATTATTCAAATAGCTATATGACCGGTCGGCAAAGTTGCTTTTGTAGGCCTGTTGAAAGTTGATGCTGTTAAAATACAGGTCGCTGCCAAAGGTAATACTGGTTAAACGCTTGCCTTCACTAAAATTCAGGGGGACCCGCAAGCCACCATGTACAGCAGTCTCGTTCCAGTAAACGTATTGGCCTTTATAAAAGCTCCGCCTGTCGAGTGTATAATCGGCCCCGGCCGAAATATAGGGGAATAAAGCCCCGTAAATGGCATCGAAACCAAACTGTTTGTAGCCTTCGTTGGTATTATAATCAAAAGACAATTCGGACTGAAAAGTATTCAGCACATTCTCGCCCGTGATAGCGAATGAATAATTAGGGTCGCTGATGTTGGGGATGATACTGTGAAAATTAAACAACCCATGTGCTTTGGAATAGTTGGTAACCGGCAATGGCTTATCAACTATCCCCGTTACTAAATTGGCAGCCGAATCTTTTTTGAGTGCTGTGATCCCCAGATCGGGCAGGTAGCGGGCATAATCTCCCCCAGCGGCTATCCATTTTAAATCTTTTTTGTTAGCCTGGTTAATCCGGTAACCATCGGCAGTAAAACCCACCCAGGCCAGTTTATTATCGCTTACAGCAGGTTGGTAATAGCCAATACCACTGTCGTTACCGGGAGGCAGCATCTCATAAACACTTCTATCGTTAAGCATCATTACAAACAGGCGGTCGTTTCTGCCATCGGCTTGGGTAAAGTAAAGTGTATCTTTTTTCAGGGCGATAAAACCTATAGGGCGAAAACTCAGTGGTGTTAAATACGTTGTTTTACCGGTAGCGATCTCTGTAAGCGCTATCCCCATTCTACCATCCTTATTGCGCGCTGCCGACAGCAGTTTGCCATCGCCATAAAACTTAGGATATGTGTAAAACAGCCCCCGCGGATTTGGAATTTCCTGTTGCAGTTTCCCTGCTGTGTCTAAAATATGCAACCTGCTTGCACCTGATGGATCAACCTGTACGGCAACAATACTTTGGCCATCGGCACTAAAAGCAGGCGAAAAGTATTTTGCTTTTGATGTGATCTGGTGTTCCTGGCCTGTTTTTGCATCAAGCAGCATCAATTCACTATAATTACGGTAGCCCCAGCGTAAATCCGGCCGATAGGATGTATAAATTATTTTACCGTTGTGATAATCAAAATAACTATCCAATGAATAGGAACGGGTGCTGAGTTTTACCTCTTTATCACCGGTTTTAATAACAAAGGCGGGCAAATGATCGTAAGTATTTTTGGCATAGATGAGCGTACTATCGTTCACAAAAGCCGGGTATTGCCGGTTGGCGTCAAAATGTTTCTTTCGTTCTGCAACCGGTTGGGGGGTATCTTCGGCAAATTGCTGTTTGAAATAAGCAAACCCGTTATTCGAAAAGGTTTTGAAACTTTCGCCGGTGTATTTTTTAACAGCCCATTGAAAAGGATAAAAGCCACCGCGATAGGCCGCGGCGTCATGTGTTACGTTTTTCCAAAGTTCGCTGCCATATTTTTCGCGGCCGTAGGCTACCATCATGTAGCCGAGCGGGTAATGATCGGGCACATAATCGCGGTACGAGCCATTGCGAAGCTTCATATAGCTGTAGTTTTTATCCGCAGCCCACAGCGCACGGTAACCGGTAAAAAAATAAGGCAACCGGCCCCTGCCCTGTTCGCTCACCAGGGTTTCGTTAAAAACAGCATCGCCCTCAAAAAACCAGTTGGGTACAGCCAGGTCGTTACCCAGCGCCTGCCCGCCCTCACCAAAAATTATACGGAGTAAATGCGACAGGCCTACATTAAAATTATTGTACTGCTGCACATGCCTGTACTCGTGAATAGCCAGTTGCTGCGGCCATGGCAGGCTGCCTATATCAAAGCTATTTTGTTCGGGAGTTAAAAAAAACTCGCTCCTGAAGGGGGCCAATCCTACATAGCCGTTGGCTACGGTGGTTTGGTTTTGCAATACAATACTGATTTGTTTTTGCTTAAAGCCGATTGTTGGCCGGATCAGGCCATTCATTTGCTGCACGATATTGGCAACCCTTAACCCCGCCGAATCCAACCCAGTCGGGAATATTACCCGCGCGGGTGGTGTGTTTATCTGTTTCCACTTTATAGATGGCGGGTTACCGCCAAACACCTGCGCTTTTGATAATGTAGCAGAAAGTAACAGCGCCGGAAGTATTAATTTTTGAAGCGTTTTGCAACCGGTAAACAGATGATTCATTGGGGTGAAAGTAAGTACAAATTGTAATTTAAACAACAAGCCACTTACTGAACGCTTATGAATTTGAACTGGTATAAAACAAAAAACACCCATCAAACTGACGGGTGTCAAGACAAGGTTAAAGTTAAGGTTTAGGTTTTTAATATTATATCAATTATTATTGAAGGCAATATTAGCAACCCGTGATAGGTAATGGCAGTTCTTGTTTTGCAGGATTTAATCAACGCTTAAATCTCGCCATTTAAAAACGGTCCCGCAACCCGTGAAAACACGGTATTTTATTCCGTTTAATAACGGTAGGTAACCGGTACTGGATTACAAAAAAGCCCGATATGAATGTGGCCGTTGCGCAACAGGGCTTAAAATGGCTGAATAATTAATTTGCAGAGCAAATGGTTATTCGGCCATTTGCTTTTATCGCCATCCCTAAAGCGTTTAATGAGTGCTCTGTTATTGAGATACAGGCCGAAAAAGTATTAATAAAAGCATCAGAATGGTTCCCGGGTATTTTTCTTATTCTTCTTCTGACCTTTGTTGAAACGCCATTGACAAGTTTTTTAAGGTTATAGGCAACGGCGGCCATGATCATACATTTATTGGCCAATTCGAGCCCTTTTGTGTTTACCTGTTTCATGCCTGTAAAATTGATCAGGGTGCCCAGTACCGGTTCTACCGTACTTTGTCTTACTTTCCTGGCCTTGCTCCCTTGTCGGGTTTGCATGCGTTCATGCATTTCTATATAAAGGTCTTTAGCTACGGAATCCTTAAACACTTTAAAGCCTTGCAGATTAGCGCAGGTGCTTTTAAGCGGACAGTCCCTGCAATCTTTAACACTGGTACGATATATCTTATGGGTATTATCGTTCTCTGCTTTTTTGAAGTTGTGAAAAGTAAGGTATTTGCCTTCAGGACAAACATACCGGTCTTGCTCCCCGTCATAACTGAAGCCCTGCCGGCTTTCCCTGCTTTGACATCCTGACCTGTTAGGTATGAAGCCTTTAATATGATTATCAGCTAAAAACAGAAGCGCCGCTTCACCGCTATAACCTGTATCGGCAAGCACATCTTCTATTTCCATGCCATTATCTTTAAGGTTTCCGGCGACATGGGTAAGGATATCAGGCAGACATGGTGCATCTCCTCTATCTGCATGAAAGGCCTGGATGTGTGTAATAACGTGGTTTTGTGTATCTACGCTTACATGAGCCGAATAGTTCAGCCGCGTTGTTTTTCCGGGTTTCACCGATAACCGGGCATCAGGGTCTGATGGGCTGTAACGCTTGCTGTTCGCTTTCTTATCAACTTTAGCGTTCTTTCTCGGCTTAGGCTTGGTGTTTTCATCCGGTATGTCCCCAGCCGGGGCTTCATCATTATGATCGTCCAATTGCTTGCCATAAGTTGATGCATCATTCATGATCTCGCGTTCGACCAAACTTGACATAGCTGCATTGGCTTTGACAAATGCGCTATCGATAGCCTGTCTTTTACCTGCTACCAAACCTGCATCAATACACTTTTTCAGAACCTGTTTAAACACAGCTGTAAACTCATCTTCTCCATAAAGCTGGCGTGTGCGGCTTAATGTCGAATGCCAGGGAAGTTCTTCATCCAGATCATATCCTATAAAATAGAGGATATCCATGCGCATACGTGAGGTAGCAATAATGCGCCTATCGCTATTCAGGTTCTCTAAATAACCAACAAGCATTAGTTTGAAAAACACAACCGGGTCAATGCTCTTTTGACCCTCTGTACCATAATATTTGGCCGTTGTATCATAAACAAAGTGGAGATCAAGTATGTCTTTCAAACGCCTGTAGAAGTTATCAGCCGGAACATAGTCTGAAAGCTGAAACCTGATGAAGAGCTTTTCCTGATAATCTTTTTTGCCTTGCATGTCCTTAATATACAAAATAAATCTCTGACTACCAAATAGTTAATCAAAGAAAAAGACCCGATCAAAACTTTATTCGATCGAGTCTTTTCTCAGTTGCGCAACGGCCACGAATATACCGGGCTTACTATGTCATATTTTGATGATCTTACCGCCTTTTTGCCCGGAAGGTTTAGGCGGATCAGGTTTGGGAATATGTTTTATAATGTAGACAAGTGTATGGGCTATTGCGCTTATAGCTTTCACACCAAAATGTACAAAAGGCTTCATCACTTGCCAGGCATTGCTTTGCTGATGCTGTACCTGCGGACCATTTTTGCCTATCCTTTTTATATTGTTAGTTGGCATAATCTTAGTTTTAAATGCTTCATATAAAAAGCATAAAAACCTTGCCACAAATCAGGCCTCCAATTCCAGCGCCTATTGTTTGTTTACACTACCTTTTTCTTTAGCTCAATAACTGTAACTTCCGGCCAAATACCTAACCTTCCCGAAAATGCCAGGAAACCAAAACCACGGTTTACGTACAGATATCGGTTCTTTTCATTAGCGAGGCCAGCCCAGTCGACATAACGGTATTTTACCGGGCTCCACCTAAAGCCGGGGATCTCAACCCCAAACTGTGCGCCATGAGTATGCCCCGATAGGGTAAGATGAATAGTGGTAGGGTTATAACGAACCTGTTCTTCCCAATGGGTAGGGTCATGCGAAAGCAGGATTTTAAAGGCATCCTGGGGTACGCCCTGAAGCGCCTTATTCAAATCGCCTATCTGGATGAAACCTCTGCCCCAGTTTTGGATCCCGATCAGGGAGATCGATTGTCCGCCTTTTTCAATAGTTACATTTTCATCCAGCAGCAAACGATACCCTAAAGCTTTGTGATGTTGTTTAAGCTTATCGAGGTTGGCTGCTTTTTCCTGCATGCTATCCCAATGGATATAATCACCGTAATCGTGGTTACCTAAAATGGAAAACTGTCCGTAAGGCGCTTTGATCTGCCCAAACCTGTCAATATAAGGTTCAATTTCCGATGCCGCATTATTCACCAGGTCGCCGGTAAAAACAAACAGGTCACTTTTTTGCGCTTTAGCCAGGTCGATACCGCGTTGCATAGCCTCGGTATTATCAAAGCTTCCCGAATGGATGTCAGAAAGCTGCGTGATGGTAAAGCCATCGAAGGCATCGGGCAAATCATCAAAATAAAGGGTGGTTTTGTGCAGCTTATAATCGTATTTACCCTTAAGCATGGCATAAAAAAACGAAGTAAAAGGCACGGCAGCCACCAGTACCGCTATTTCACTGATGAACTTACGCCGGCCTGGAAAAGCCGATTGCCCGACGCCCCCGCCCGAACCACTGATCAAATTGAATACACCTACGAAAAACCGCCCGAGATCGCCAAGGGATAATACGATTATGAAAACCAATTTGGTAATAAAAAACGTCAGGAACAGGCTTAGCATCCACTCATGAAACGGGCGCATGCCGCTTGCTGTACTAAAAGCGCCAAAGCCAAGTAAAAATAAAGCAGTTACGCCTATAGATATGATCAGATACCCCCATAAAACAACGTTGCGCCACAGGTTTGATTGCCAGTCGGCAGTTAAGGTTTTAAGGCCGGAATGGATGTACCAATCAAACAACAAACTAATCAACGCAATAACTGCGAATACCTTCAAAAAACCACTACTGTGCATATGAATCCATATAAGTTTGCAATTTAAAAAAGTAAAGGTAATTAGAGGGTAAAATTGCAGATGCAGGCCAGGTTCAAAAATTTGGGGAAAGACAGGAACTTACTTCATGTAAAAATAGAGACCAATAACTAATAGTAGTTGGATACAAATTGCCGCGAAAAGTCGTTTAAAGCCATTTATTTTGAGTGGGCCCAATACATATACCGCCCAGGATAGCAAAAATAAAGCCAGTGCCAAGCCTCCAACTATTAAAAGATTTGGGCCTTCAGAGTCATTAAAAAGAAAGAACAGCAGCCTGGAGCAAATGATAGCCGTTACCGCCAACATTATTAATGAAACCTGTTTCGACCTGAAATATAAGTTTGTTGTGTTATTACCCATAACCTTAAGATGAGTATTACACAAATATAACAATGTAAGCAGAGATTCTTCATCTGTTTATTTGTCAATGTATTTTAGTTTCAAACCGGGACGCTGCTGTAAAATTATGATCGCAATTGGTAAAGACTAAGTTCCTCTCATTCAATTTATCTACCTTTAAACCCTTATCTCACACACCACTAATGAAACTAAAACACCTGCTGCTGTCAGTTCCGCTTTTATTAACGTTACAGGCATTCGCTCAAACTAACACTAAAACCGATACTGTTTTTTTCGAAGATTTTAACAACCCCGCCCTCAACAGGAGCAAATGGAATGTTGAAGTTACAGGCAATACTGTTAACGACGAGCAGCAGGCCTATGTTGATTCGGCGGCTACCATTTATATGATAGATGGTAAAGCCGAAGGTGCCGAAAACGGCGCACTTGTTTTAAAGGCTTTATATAAACCCGGCTTTACCAGTAAACAGCAGCGTAAATATGATTTCATTTCAGGCCGCATTAATACCCGAGCTAAAATGGAGTTTACATATGGCACGGCCTCATGCAGAATGAAAATGGCGGCAGGCGCAGGCTTATGGCCAGCCTTTTGGCTGCTTGGAAACGGTAAATGGCCCAATTGCGGCGAAATTGACGTAATGGAAACCGTAGGCGACTCAAGCTGGGTAAGCCATGCTTTACATGGCCCCGGCTACTTTGGTGATACGCCGCTTGCAAAACGGGTATTTTTCCCGGCAGGCATTGATGTTACCCAGTGGCATGTATATTCGGTAGACTGGTTGCCGGAGAGCCTTGTTTTTAAGGTTGATGGCAAAATCACCTATACGTTAACAAAAGCAATGGTTGAAAAATATGGCCGCTGGGCTTTTGATAACAAAAAATTCATCATCCTTAATTTTGCATTAGGCGGTGGCTATCCTGGTGGTGTTAACAAGGTTACCAAACCCTATCATGGCTTATCAGAAAATACAGTTAACAAAATAAAAGCCGGTAGCGCCAAAACCATTGTGGACTGGGTGCTGGTAACTAAAACCTCGAATTAATATTGTTGATACATTTGTAAAATAAAGGTTATTTAAATTTTACTTTCATAAAACACTGGGTAAATTTTATTGCCATATTTTTGAATTATTAAAAATAACATCATCTACCCATGGCAATATTAACCGTACAAATACCCGACTCAGAGATCTTTACTTTATCAAGTATAGTTGAACAGATATCAGGCAGCATCATCAAAGTTACTGCCGAAGAAGACATCAATCAGGGCGATTGCATTTTACATAAAGACGACCTTATAATTAAAAACAAACTGGAAGGCAGCCTTCATTCACGGCACCTTTGGAACGATTGATCTGCCATAAACGATCCCGGTTTTTAAACGCCATAAACAAAACAGGCCGTGCTGATGAAGCACGGCCTGTTTTGTTGTATTTACCTGTTACCTGTTTAATTATGTATAACTACGCGTTCATGTACACGAACCCTTTCGTCGTGTCGTCGCCTGTGTCGTTCCCGGTATTCGGCCGAACAGCTTGTAAAGCCCATTGCTGCTAATATTAATAATGAAATTGAGCGTGAAACAGTAGTTTTCATAGCAAAGATTTATTAGTTTTCGATAGATAAACTATGGCCAAACAGTTATCATGCCATAAGAGTGCGGCAACAAAGCGGTAAAAGGAATGTTACAGTAGGATAATCACCAGTCGACAACTATTCAAGCGATAACTCAGGAACTCCGTGGCGCCATGGCCCGGTTAATCCAAACAAACAAAAAACCGATGGCCAAAAAGGCTATAAGCATTAATAATGATATTGCTCCATAGCTGTTTGCAGCGTTAAATTACTATAAAACGGCCCTGTAAAATACAAACAAACTATTATTATCCCTTAAATAAATAATAATCTGCAAAGGGCGGTAACATAAATTCAGTTTCATACGTATTATATTTTCATGGAGGATTTTATTCTCAATTAGCATTTTTTTAACTTTTGGGGATAAAATACGAGTACTTTAACAAGTTGATTGACCTGATAACTAATCGCAATTAAAAACTTAATTAAACGCCGGATGAAGTATGAGGGGCTATGTAAATATACCAGGATCGGTTGATTGTAACTGCTGCAAGGTTTGCGGTGCAAGACCAATAATTGTGCTGATTAAAGATATTGGATATGTAGTAAAATGCCCTGTTGATGACAGTCATTACAGGACCGATGCGGGCCTTATTGATATTAATGACTGGAATTTACACAATATCAATTGTATTAATCCCCTGGACGAAAGATTGATATTCAGTTTTCATTGAATGCTTATGTAATTTATTTGTGCATTACTTTAACCATAATGCTAAACCTATATCTTTAGGCATTTAAATTACTAATCCTAACAATGAGATCTTTATCAATAATCTTTAAAACAGCCAAACTAACCACGTTGCTGCTGGCAATAACTGTGTTTTTGCCTGTGGTTTGCCAAGCCCAAAACGGTACTGATAACTCGCCGGTAATTGATCATATCGCCATTACTACCGGTAACCTTAAAAAAAGCACCGAATTTTATACCAAAGTATTACACCTTAAAAAAGTTGACAACCCCTTTGCAGATACCGTACACCAATGGTATAGCCTTGGCAATAATGTAAAACTACACGTTATACAGGCCGAACGGAATGAAAAACAGGTTAAAGGCGTACACCTTTGCTTCACCGTTTCGTCGGTAAAAGAGTTTGCAAAAACGCTTGATCAAATGAATATCCCTTACTCAAACTGGAAAGGCGACAGTAAAGAACCTACCTACCGGGCAGATGGCGTATTGCAATTGTATTTCCAGGATCCGGATGGCTACTGGATTGAAATAAACAGCCCGGCCAAAAAATAAGCCGGACTGCCAAACAATCACTTAACTAAATTTTTGTATTTCTTTTTAAACCAATAGCCTTTCCACAACCAAAAGCCCGAAAGCACTATTATTGGAAAGAATACCCATTTTACCGCCGCGGCCGCGTTAGGAATTTGAGCAACCGGGCCATAAATATATCCTATAACTGGGATGCTTAACAAGATATGAACCCATCGGATCACCTTACGTTCAAGCGCGGCCGTCATTGTAAACAGGTATTAGTAATCCAGCTCCTGGCAATGGATGCCGGCCTTTTGCAACAACGATTCGATATAACGAGGTGAAAGATCTTTAGCCTCCACCCGTAGAATATTATCGCAGTCTTCCAGGTCAAAGTTCCATTGGGCTATGGCGGGTATTTTGGTTAATAAATTTTGTACCCGGCTCACCTGCCGTCTCTGCCGTACACTTGTTGCAAATACCAGTACATCCATTGTTATTTTATTTGAGGTAGATAAATATTAATTTATATAGAGCTGAAAGCGGAATGCTTAAAGCTGATATTCCTGATCGTTAGTGACAATTATTGCCATATATGAAATCAGTTAATGAATTTCATATAATCCTTAAGTTTTTTTATTCCGCTTTCTTTTCTTCGTTTGCAGTGGTTTTAAAATCGTCCCAGTCACGGTTAAACCTGCCATGCCCGTGGCCTCTCCATCCGCACATGCGGTCTTCCCACTGGGCGCGGAATTTATCTCTGTCTTCAGGGCTCATATTCTTAAAACGTTCGGCCATGCGTCCGCGCATCCAGGGCGCTCCTCCTCCGCTTTTAGGGCCGCCTTTCCCAAAACCAAACAAAATCTTGCATAAAATAAATATGCCAACGGCCTGCCAGTAAGTAATGGTTGTTACATGTAAAATATCCGGCAATAAATTATTCCACAGCTGCATTACCACAAAGCTGATGACGGCCAGGCAAGCGAGCACCCCAAGCGGGATGAAGAAAAATCGCCTTTTATAAAAAAATGGTTTCATGTTATATAATGTCTTAATTTTTAATATTCAGTAATTTCCGTGTAAAGCTGGGCAAGCCGTTTGCGCAAGTGTAGTACGGCGTAACGTTTCCTTGATACCAGCGTGTTGGTATTTAGCCCGGTACGTTTGGCAATTTCCTCAAAGGGGATATCTTCAAGCTCATGCCAAACAAATACCTGTTTTTGTTCTTCGGGCAATTCATCCAGCGCAAAAAATAACTGCTCCCAAAAAAGGTTGCGCAAATACTCGGTTTCGGGAGTGGTAGCTTCGGTAAGGAGTATGGCTTTAAAGTCCGGTGCCTCATCGTCATAATCCTCATCATCGGCCAGCATATCATCAAGCAGGGTTTCCGTCTTTTTTTTATGCTTATCAGTTATTTTGTTCCGGGCCACCCGGTATAGCCAGGCGCTGGTTTGTTCAATCGGTTCAGAATTAATAACAGCGCTAAACTGGTACCAAACGTCCTGGAGTATATCCTCGGCGTCGGCATCGTTCTTTACCCTCCGGCGAATAAATCCCAACAGGCTTTTACCATACGACGCTATTGTTTGTATGATGTGGCTGTTTTTGTCCTGGGGCATTATCGCTGTTGTCAATTTCTTTATCCTTTTTAAAGATAAAGACGATTGTGATTTAAAAACATTTTAATTTTTTTTCAAAAAAATCTATTGCCTGTCAAAAAGCCATTTCAGACAGCTAAAACAGTATTTATTTGATTGCAGAAGCGACTTAAGCAACTGATGTTTAAACATTATAAAGATATATTTGTCGAATTAAATTCATTTTAATTAAAAATATTTGAACTTTATTCAATTTATACCGAATATTACCGTATGATTAACGAACCGGAAATTATTTTAGATAAAACAGACCTGCATATTTTACGATTGATGCAGGAAAACGCCCGGATCTCTAATGCCGACCTGGCCCGTGAGCTTGGCATGGCGCCATCCGGCATACTGGAGCGCGTAAAAAAACTGGAACAAAAAAATGTGATCCAACAATATACAACGCGCATCAATCCGGCGGCCCTGCAGCAAAAAATGCTTGCTTTTATATTTATGAAAGCGGCCGATGGGCCAGGAAGCGATGCTACATCAGGCGAGCTGGCCAAGATACCCGAAGTACAGGAAGTGCATCACATAGCCGGCGACGATTGCTATTTAATAAAAGTGCGTACTTATGACTCCGCTTCATTAATGAATTTAATGCGCACTCACTTCAGTAAAATACCCAATATTTTGAGCACCCGCACCACCATAGTGCTCGAAACCAAAAAAGAACAACAACAATTGGTTATACCCGAAAAATAATATATCATGGCACCTACTACCGCAAAATCCACTTCGCCCTTATTAGTTATTATAGCTTTCGCCACTGTTTATATAGTATGGGGCTCTACCTACTTTTTTATAAAAATTGCAGTAGCCGGTTTTCCGCCGCTGCTGTTGGGCGCGCTGCGTTTCTTCACAGCGGGTTTGCTGTTAATGGCGTGGTGTGCAATTAAGGGTGAAAGGATTTTTGTAAGACAAAACATATTGCACGCGGCGGTAAGCGGTTTCCTGTTGCTGGTAATAGGTAACGGTGCAGTAATATGGGCCGAACAAACTTTACCAAGCGCTATGGTGGCCATTATGGTAACATCGCCGCCAATTTGGTTCGTGCTGCTTGATAAACCCAGCTGGAGCACCAACTTTAAAAGCAAAAGCACCATTATCGGACTTGTAATAGGCTTTATAGGTGTGATACTGTTATTCCGTGATCAGATCGCGGACGTATTGGGATCATCGGCAGGTCCATCAAAATTACCGGGAATGTTATTGCTTTTATTTGGTACGCTGGGTTGGGCATCCGGGTCGTTATATTCAAAACATTATAACACCAAAGGATCGGTATCGGTAAATACGGCCTGGCAAATGCTTGGAGCCGGCATATTTTTTATTCCCGCAAGTTTTTTAAACAACGAGGTACAAACCGTACAATGGCATGCCATACCGGCACAAAGCTGGTATGCCCTGGCTTATCTCATTATATTTGGATCGATAGCGGCATTTAGCGCTTATGTATGGCTTTTACAGGTGAGGCCGGCCACCCAGGTTGGTACCTATGCCTATGTTAACCCGGTGATAGCCGTATTATTAGGGGTAATTTTTGCAGGCGAACATGTAACGCTGATCCAGGTTATTGGACTGGTTGTAATATTGAGCAGTGTGTTGCTGATCAATTTATCGAAGTATAGGAAGGCAAAACACGGAGAACACAAACTGGCTGTCACGGAATGATATGGTTTTGTTTTGATGAATTTTTTAACGAATTTTGTTTAATTGAAAACAGCAAAAACAAATATCGACAAGTCTTCGGATAAAAACCAGTCGACCTCTAAAAAGGTTAATCCATTCAAAAAATTATTGGAGGACAAAGATCGTATTGCCAATGCTGTTAATAATGATCAATCCCTCTCAACGTTAAAAGATATCAAATTTGTCCGCCCGCTATAACGTTGAACTTTTAGAGGAAGGTAACGTATATAAATTTAACACATCTTCCGGGGATATTTACATAGCATACTTTACTGAATTCATAATGCTTGATCCCGATGAAAACGAGATTACTGTAATTTCGTTTGGTTTCACATGTAAACGGTCCGGTCAGCATAAACAACGTTATGATAGCAAGGTAAAGCATACTATCGTTCATATCATCAATATTTTTTTTGCTAACCAACCAAACGATGCCATTTTATATATGTGTATAACCAATGACGGTAAAGCAAGGAATAGGCATATTATCTTTAATAACTGGTATCACGAATTAAATAATGGACTTGAAAAGCATAGTTCATCCTCTGAGCATGGAAAGAAAGGATTTTATGCGTCCATTTTATTTAAAAGCAATAATCCTCAAAAGACGAGACTGATCTCCGCTTTCTACTTTACAATAGATTATTGGGGACTAAATAACCTTTAACCTCAACTCTCCCACCTCCCAAATTCAAAATATTTACTGATACTGATGCCAACTTTACTGCCAACCGGGTACTTACGCCTGTCGTAATTGAGTATCCGCAGTGTTAAACCATCTTTTTCAACAATAAGCTCTTCAAAAAAGCCTTTGAACAACACCATTTTTACCAGCCATTTGCTGCCCAGGCTGCTAATTTTAATATGCTCGGCGTAAACCACTACTATGCTGCGTTTACTTTTTATGCCGCAAACTTTTGCCTGGGCCGATGTTAGCCGGGTACAGCTGGCCAGTATTTGCGCCGTGTACAATAATTTAGGCGAATGATATAACTGCTCGGGACTGCCGTTCTCCACTATTTCCCCTTCTTTAAGTACAATAAGTTCATCGGCCATGGAAAGGATCTCGGCAGGATCATGCGATACTAATACTACGGTAACTCCCCATTCCTTAACAATATACCTGATATCGTGCTGTAAACCTTCCCGGTAGGTGGCATCTACCTGGTTAAAGGGTTCATCGAGCAGTAAAACTTCCGGGCGGCTAATCAATGCTTTGGCAATGGTTACGCGCTGCTTTTCACCACCGCTTAATTTACCAAAGGGCATTTCCCTAATGGCGTAGATATTTAAAAGGTTCAAAGCTTCGGTAACATGATGGATAGCCTGACTTTGATCTTCGGCAGGCAAACCTTCACATATGGTGTCCCATACCGATATTCGCGGATCAAGATCGTTATCGTGCTGCGCTACCATCCTCATAACCTTGTGGGCATGCTGAATACCTTTTTGCCTGCTTAATACCTGCTCTTCCTTAAAAAACACCTCGCCATGGTCGGGCTCCAGGGTACCATATAACAGGTTAAGCAAAGTGGTTTTCCCGCTGCCGCTTTCACCTACTATCGCTGTTATCTTTCCTTTCGGAATAAAAATGGTAACGTTATTAACCCCCGAAGACTTATCCCCAAAAAAGTTTTTAGTAACCGATATGGTTTCCAGTATCAGATCATCTTGCATCTACGGTAATTAATTTTCAGGATGTTATTGGAAAACCATTCACCCCGGATCCAGGCTTCTAATCTAAAGAAAAGTTGAAAGCAAAAAAACTTAATATGCCAATCTGAGTGACAAGCGCAAAACAAATAGTAACTAAACGCTATTTATTATCAATAACCAAATTATATAACCATGAACAAAGCCATAGGGATTGTACTCATTATTGTAGGTGCGGCCATGCTCATTTGGACAGGCTTTACTTACACCAAAAAAGAAAAGATCATTGATGCCGGCCCTATACAGGTATCGGCCGATAGGGAAAAAACTGTTAACTGGCCGCCCTACCTGGGTGGATTATTAGTTATAGGCGGCATTGTTGTAGTTGCTACTTCAAAAAAATAGGGGCTTATTTATTATCTGCCGCTTTAAGTGAGCTAATATCCTTACCGGCAAGCAGTTGCTGATAATTGATCAGCTGAAACTTTTTACCCTTCATTGCTGCAAACTCGGGCGAGAGCAAGGCATTAAGTTCGGTTTGGCGGTGCAAACTGGTAAGGGGCTTACCCTCTTTTGAGTTCATCATGTTACTGTTCATATCAACCAGTACATCCATCTCGGGGCTCGGAGTAGCGGTATGCAGCACCATCATATTTGGCTTATCGGGATTAAGCTTACCTACATAAGCTAAAAACGCCGTTTTTTTTGTGGCGATAGGTTCGCCCCACATCTCTTTATAGGTTTCGCCGAAATAAGTTACGCTGCTTAGGGTTGATATGGCAAGCTTATATTTACGAGCCAGTTTTTCGGTAAGGGCACGCAATTCGGGTGTTGAAAGCGCTATGCCCATATGCGGATCAATATAGGTTATTTTTAATCCCGATGCCTGCGCCCTTTCAATCTGGGCCGACAACTCGGTTTCAATTTCGCTAAGTTTATAGCCGCTTTTAGCAAACGCCCGCGTTGATTGCGGAAAATACCCGTTTGAATCAACCAGGCTCGGAACAGCCGTACGGCCGGTTACAGGCCCCCAACGATAATTTTTCCATTCGGAGGTCAATGTAAGATGAACCCCAACCGTAACATTAGGATACTGCTTTAGTATTTCAACTGCTTCCTGATACCACGGGCACGCAAACTGCACCGAAGCCGAAAGCGGCATGCCTGTTTGAGCAGCCTTAAGCAAAGCCATATTTACAGAATGGTTCATGCCGATATCATCCAGCCTGATGAGTAACCGCGGCAAACTACCATTTAGTGACTGCGCGCGTACTTCCTTGCTTCCTAAACAAGTCATCAGCATGAGCAAGCAAAACAATATCCGTTTTATCATTTTTATCTTCAATCAAAAAAGGTTCACAAAGGTCAGGTCGGCAGAAAACCGGTTCCAACTCAACAT
Organism: Mucilaginibacter sp. Mucisp73; assembly: GCF_059491465.1. Taxonomy (NCBI): domain Bacteria; kingdom Pseudomonadati; phylum Bacteroidota; class Sphingobacteriia; order Sphingobacteriales; family Sphingobacteriaceae; genus Mucilaginibacter; species Mucilaginibacter sp. Mucisp73. The sequence goes on from NZ_CP168507.1 coordinate 3,797,705, forward strand.
TATAAATATCTTATTATGAGGCTTAATAAAACAAACAAAATTGAACATGATAGCATATTGTTACATACAGGCGAAGCGCTCTCAAACTTTAAAAGAAAGACCGGTCATATCAATAAAATAATTATAAAAAAGAAGGCCGCATCATTTGTTTTATGATGCGGCCACGAGGTTGCTGCCCCTCAGCAATTTAATATCATTGGGCCGAAACCAGGTCGGGATTATGGTTTACCTGGCTAATGGTGAGGGCCTGTTGAATGTTGAGCCCGGCACCCTGCTGGTCCGACATCCATTTTTGGATCAGTGCATTTAACGTGTTCAGCTGGCTGGCATAAGCATCGGGATTGGCGCCTTTCAGTTTTGCTAAATAAGCCACCGCGTCGGCTATTTTTTGCGCATCTGTTTTGCCATCTTCCTGTACGGCCCAGTTTAAATCGGTAACCACTTTGGGCAGCCATAATTTAATGCCATTCACAATTACTGCTGATGCCGGCACCAGGGTTTCCAGTGTCGTTTCCAAAAACTGGCCAGCCTGGCTTGCTTCAAGGTTTTTGAGTCCGTTAGCAACTTTGTCGGCTACGGTAATGATTTCATGTACAACGTCTGAAGCGTTGTGGAACAGGGATTTTACATGATCCCACATTTTTGATAAAAAAGACATAGGTTGTAGTTTTAAGTTTATATAATTTGATTGTTGGTTCACAAACATTTAAAGCCATATACAGGCGGCCCGAACACTATAAATACTATTGCTTCAAGCTATTTGCCGATTCAGAAAACTGCAAATAGCCTCCGGGTTAAATGACTTTAATTAGGGAGATAAAATTGACGATAAAAACACCCGGGTAACATAGTGTTTATACGCTTTCGGGATGCGGTTTTTACGTTATTTAATGAATATCAGCGGTATTACCAATGCTTATTGTGTTAACCGCACGGCTTAGTTCGGGTTTTACCCTCTCTTATTTATGTTTTTCAAACTAAAACCCTATATTCAAATCTAAAACCCTCACTATGAAATATATAAAACGTAATTTTATTTTCGGCGCGTTGTTGTTTGCCGGCACCGGCAGTTACGCCCAGCAGGAAGTTATTGATACTGCGGCTTTCAGCCGTATCCGTAAGGCAGAACTTAGCAGCTCACAAATTCCGCAGATAGCGCATTATTTAACCGATGTATCCGGTCCGCGGTTAACCAACTCACCGGGTTATGCCCGGGCAGCAAGTTGGGCGGTTGCCACCATGAAAAAATGGGGAATGACCAATGCCGCTACCGAACCCTGGGGCACTTTTGGCAAACAATGGGAAGTGCAGGATTTCAGTATGATGATGCGCGCACCCTATAATGCTCAGATCAGGGCTTACCCCAATCCATGGAGCCCCGGCAGCAACGGCCTGCTGCAAGGTGAAGTTATGGTAATTACATCGGCACAGGCTATAGATACTACTTATCTGAATAGTCACGCCGCGGGGTTTAAGGGAAAATTCGTGTTGGTTACCGGTGATGCGGCTGATTATAAAAAAGACTTTGAGCCATCGGCCGAAAGACTGGCCGACACCGCATTAGCCAACCTGAAGGATACTTATATGGTGTCCCGCTCCATGATCGACATATATACTACTAAATACCTGAAGATCTTTAAAACAGCAGACCGGATACTGAAAAACGCCGGTGCGCTGGCATTCATTAGCGCGGGCCGCAGTAATGTTAACGGAACCGTTTTTGTACAAGGCCGCTACGGCTATAAATTAACTGATCCGGAAACTGTACCGCAGGTTACCATGGCTTCGGAGGACGGGCAAAAGATGAAACGGCTGATCCAATCGGGCCAGAAAGTTGAGCTGGCCATGAGTTTTACAGACAAAACATCTACCGAAGATACAAACGGCTACAACGTGGTAGGTGAAATCCCCGGTACCGACCCCAAATTAAAATCGCAGTTGGTGATGCTGGGCGGCCATCTTGATTCGTGGCAGGCAGCTACCGGTGCAACCGACAATGCCGCAGGCTGCATTGTAATGCTGGAGGCCGTTCGCCTGCTCGATTCGCTTGGGCTTAAACCTAAACGCACCATCCGCATTGCACTATGGAGTGGCGAAGAGCAGGGGCTGTTGGGTTCATTCGGGTACGTTAAAAACCATTTTAGGGATGGCGTTAAATTTACTGTAAAGCCCGAGCAGGCTAAAGTATCGGCCTATTTTAATTTGGACAATGGAACCGGAAAAATCAGGGGAATCTTTGCGCAAAACAACGAAAAAATGAAACCGATATTTGAACAGTGGCTAAAACCCTTTAATGACCTTGGCGCCACAACGGTAACTATGGCCAATACCGGGTCAACCGATCACCTGGCATTTGATTGGGCTGGCATACCGGGTTTCCAGTTTGTGCAGGACCCTATTGATTATGAAACCCGCACACACCACAGCAATATGGACGACTACGACCACCTGATGATAGATGATCTGAAACAGGCCGCCATCATCGTAGCCTCATTTGTGTACCAGGCCAGTATCCGATCTGAAATGCTACCAAGGAAACCGCTTGTAAACGAAACTTTTGTCTTTGATGGATTTTAGCAGAACAGCAAACGTCCGCGATTAAATAATCTCACTGAGACGCAAAGGCGAAAAAAATCTTTGCGTCTTAGCGAAAAATATTTTTCTCAACGTATATTTTAATACAGGCTTGTTTAAACTTCAAAAAAACGACGGGTGCTAAACATTACATATAAGCATCAGGAGATATCGATGCTTTGCAGAGCCGACCCCGGTTTGTTCACAGGGCCGGCCTTCTTAATGGGTTTGAAAAATAGTTAAGAACGGTTAACAGGTTTCAGGATCCGCCTGTCTTCTGCTTTTTTGTTTAACCTGTTTTTAACAAATGAGTTGACCATAATAACCAGGATACAACAGGCAACTAATACGTAAATAATTAGGATGTGCTTTGGCATTTCAGTTTATAATTTCCTAAATGTAACAGGTTTGCTACATAACCTGCAAGCATTTTTTAAAATAAAGTTTCGACTAATTTGGTACAAAAGTCAAAAAAATGTCATTTTCCAATTTCGGAATTCGGATGTTCGATTTGGGATTTATCCTGAGTGATTAAATCCATGGACTCTGAGGGTTAGATGACAAAGAGGGCCTGTCAGTCTGAGCCTGTCGAAGACTCGTGTGCAGAGGCCTTGTCCGCCATACTTCTACGGGTTCAGTATGACACCCATTTTTTAAGTTGTCATGGATAGGTTAAGAGGAATATTTTCCAATGAAATCTTTGGGGACAAAATCGGTAAGCCACACCTTGTTTTCCGACAGGTAGAATTTATGGCCCAGCCGGTGCATTTCACCCGCCGCAACGGTTAACACAACCGGTTTACCATGGCGTTGACCAACTTTAACAGCCGTTTCCAGGTCGTTGCTTAGGTGTACGTGCTGCCGGATCCGCTTTTCGAGCCCGGTTTGCAAAATCGCCTCAACCGACTGGCTCCCCGTGCCGTGATATAGCACATCCGGTGGTATTTGTGCTTCATAACCCAGCTCAACCTCAACCGAATGCCCCTGGCTGGCGCGGATCTTCTGCCGGGCATCATCAAATGCGAAACGCTTTTTGGCGTTAGTTTCAACTATGTGGTTCAGCATTTCAAGAGTTATGGCTTTACCATGTGCAGCCGCTTTCAGCAGCAACTCGTCAACGGCTACCCAGCCCTGCTCATCAAGTTTAATATTTATTGCTTCGGGCTGATGACGTAATACCAGGCTTAAAAATTTACTTAAGCTGGTAGTTTCTTTTTCGCTTATCATTAGCACTAATATAAATGCTTTACGTCACGAATTTAACAAACTGCTCAAATTCCTCCCCTGCGGAACGGGGCTATCCCCAGCATAATGCTCCAGTGATTTTCGGTACAGGTCCTTCATTTGTTTAACCAGGATCCGCGGACCAAGCACTTTCAGTTTAGGCCCGAAACCAAGCAGCTCGCGCTCCAACTCGAAGTTCATGATTACCCTGATGCTGAATATCGTTCCATCTGCCGTAACTTTTAATATTTTTTGCGTGTGGTGCAATGGTTTGGTAATAACATACGGGGCATTTTTATCATCTACCCAAAATATGACTTCATTATCGCGCTGACCGGGCGATTTGGTAACGCCAAGCACATCATTATAATAAGTAGCGAGATTGATCCTGGTGTTTTCAATATATTCATCAGCATGTACTTCAACAGTCTGAATCCTGTCGAGCGCCAAGGTAAGCAGCGGCTTATTTCTTACGTGCGATACACCCAAAACAAACCATCGGTTACGGTACTCCTTCAACAAATAAGCGCTGAAACAAAATGTACTGGCTTCCCTGGCCTTAAACGACTGGTAGCTAACACACAGCGTGTTTTTAGCCACAATGGCTTTCCTAATAATCTCTATCCACTCCAAACCTTTCAGGTTATCGTTCTTTTCAAAATCAACTACCGGCACACTGTGTGTTTTCTGGCTGTAGATCTTGTCTTCCAGTTTGGTTACCATTTCGTTAAGATCGGCAAAATGGCCAAGGCCTTTAAACTGTCCCAGCAAACCCGCCACCTCGCTCAGTACCTGCATGTCCTGGTTATTGAGGGGGATGTTATTGATGCTGTAATTTTTGTCGGAGTAGGTGTAATACTTTTTATCAACCACTACAATAGGCGCTTCGTACCCCAGCTTATTACTGCGCATCATTTCAATATCGGCCTGTACCGTGCGGCGGCTTACCCCGCTGTCTATCCCCTGGTACTCGTACAAAGCTTCGGAGCAGGCTTCAATCAAGTCGTCAAGTGTCCACTGCCGGCGGCGGTTTTGCAGGCAACTGTCAATGGTTCGGTAACGGATAAGGGCATTGCGGTTTACAGGCATATTTTGATTTCAGGTTTAGGATGTTTGTCAACACCCGTCATTGCGGTACAAAGCAAACCCAAACTTTACAGGGAGATCTCCATAGCTGCTCTACCTATTGGGGATTGCTTCGTACCTCGCAATGACGATCTTAATAAATGAATGGCGGATTAAATACCAACTCACCATTTTTTTATAATATTATTAAATTATTCTCAACTGCGCAAATACATTGCGCAGTTGAAATTTTACTTTGTATCGTTAAATAACAAAAGCAGCTAAACAAGAAACCCCTCCGCCAATTGGCGGAGGTTTAAGAGCGCTATGGAAAAGATAAAAATAAGCAACAACGAATTAACCTCATTAGGTATTAACGACGTAAAGATATTAGAGAATTTTAGCCGCGTGGCCAATGGCCTGTTAAAACACGGCGTAATGGATAAGGAACAGATCCTGGCCAACCTGGAAGCCCTTATTGATGACCCCATGCCTTATGCCCTTAAAAAAGGTGGTAAGTTCAAAAACCTGGCCGAAGCCGTGATCGACTTACGAAAAGAAGGGAAATTTTTGAAACAGCCGCGAACCAACTTCGCACTGAAACAGGAGATAGCTGATTTTCCTGTTTATGGTATGGAACATATTGAGGTAGGTGCGCTTGCGCAGATGAAAACCTCGGTTAAATTACCCATAGCCGTTGCAGGCGCTTTAATGCCCGATGCGCACCAGGGTTATGGGTTACCTATTGGCGGTGTGCTGGCTACAACTGCCAATACCATCATCCCCTTTGCGGTTGGGGTAGACATTGCCTGCCGCATGTGCCTGAGCATTTTTGATTTGCCTGCCGGTGTGGTTGATACCGAAACCGATATGCTTAAAGGCCTTTTGCTTGATCATACCAACTTTGGCATTGGCGGGGTTACCAAAACACATTTTGATACCACGTTGTTTGATCGCCCTGTATGGAGCGAAACCAAGACAATCCGGAACCTGAAGAATAAGGCTTATGCTCAATTGGGAACGTCAGGTACGGGTAACCACTTTGTTGAATGGGGTGAGCTTACCGTTGCCGAAAGCGCGCTTGAAGGCATCCCGGCCGGTAGTTACCTCGCTTTATTGTCGCACTCAGGTTCGCGCGGGTTTGGGGGGAGCATTGCCGATCATTATTCAAAAATTGCCATGAGCAAAACCAAACTTCCGCAGGAGGCCAGGCATTTGGCATGGTTAAATTTAGATAACGACGAAGGGCAGGAATACTGGATTGCCATGAACCTGGCCGGCGACTATGCCAGCGCCAATCATCACGAGATCCATAACAAAATTGCCCGTGCGCTTAACCTTAAACCGGTTATGATGATAGAAAACCACCACAACTTTGCCTGGAAAGAGCAGCTTGCCGATGGTACCGAAGTAATGGTTCACCGAAAAGGCGCTACACCGGCAGGTGAAGGGGTATTGGGAATCATCCCGGGCAGCATGAGCACACCTGGCTTTGTGGTACGTGGTAAAGGTGATGCGGCTTCTATCAACTCAGCCTCACACGGTGCAGGCCGTTTAATGAGCCGAAGCGCTGCCTTCAAAACTGTCGACCCGAAAGCGGTAGCTGCTAATCTCGTAGATAAACGCATCACCCTAATGGGAAGCGACCTTGACGAAGCGCCGATGGTGTACAAAGATATCCATGCAGTAATGGCCGCTCAGCATGATCTGGTTGATGTACTGGCCAGCTTTCAGCCGAGGATAGTGAGGATGGCGGATGCGAAGGAGAAGCCGGAGGATTAGGAGAAGAGTCTTAACTTGGGAGTTTGAAGTCGAAAGTCAGATTTTTAATTAAATTTCTAAACGCTGCCGCAAGTGTCCTCACTTGTGGCCCGCGTTTAGGTTATCTACATGGAGAGCCACCGGTTTGCTTAGCATAATGCCCACAAGCGAGGGCGCTTGCGGGAGCGGGAACTGGGTTTATAGGCAAACACAACTAAACCGAATCACGAATGCATATATTACCGCAATCATACAACCACTTGCTTGAAGTATTTTATTGGGGCCTGCAATGGGAACTAATTACAAAAGCCGAAGCTGTAAAATGGGCCGATGATATCATCATCACTACAGAAGATATTCCGGATTATTTTTTCATTGAGTTTTCAATGAGCAGGAGCATTACAGAAGCAAAGGTGCTTATCAAAGACAAAATAAGTATAAGCAATGCACCTATTATAGGCAATGTATTGCTTGGGCTAATTTATCATAAACTCAATAGCAATAATATCGGGTTACAAAAAGCATGCGAAGTAATGGACCGCATCGCGTTAAATGATACGATGGCCGGTGACAAAATGGGTTCGCTATACCAGTTTAGCGATGAGCTGCAGGAAGCATTCCGCCCGGAACACTACGACTATCTGCGTATTGAAATATTAGAATTTTTATCGATCTATAGAGATTTTGCATTGGACAATTACGATATGTGGCCTTCCATAAATGACCAAATCGAGACACTCATTTTTAATATAACACAACAAAGAATTGAGCAAAACGAGACAGTCAAGCAGGCGCAAAACCCCATCAATTTTAAACACCAGTTTACTATAAAAATGGCATTGTATATATTGATATTGGGAGCCGAAATAGTAATATTATCAAAGGTTGATTTAACATATAAATTCAGTAATGATCTCTATGCTATATCATTAATAATATTGGCAATTGCGATGTGTTATCCTGTTGCATGGGTGATATATCGTGCACTGGCTAAGCTATTTCGATTATAATCTTTATTCGCCTCCATTCCCTATCTTTACCCTACTATGGAAGCCAAACCTTTTCTCCAGGAGATCCAACTGAAACGCGATACGGTACCATCTTTTGATGCCTATCCATTTCACATCCCTTCCATCAGGAGCCTAAAGTCATTAAAGTTTCATCGCGATGTTACTTTTATCATTGGCGAAAATGGTTCGGGGAAATCAACGCTGGTAGAGGCCATCGCTTTGCATATGGGTTTCAGTATCGAGGGAGGCTCAAAAAACGCGCAGTTTCAAACGCATAATAATTCGTCGCAACTTTTCAATTATTTAACCGGTATAAAAAGCTACAAAAAGCCAACCGATCATTTCTTTCTTCGGGCCGAAAGCTTTTATAACGTAGCCACCTATATGGAAAATGTGTATGAAAACGACAAAGGCAGGTTTGAACGGCAATACGGAGTAAAGTCGCTTCATGAATGCTCACACGGCGAATCGTTCATGGCTACGCTAACCAACAGGCTTACCGGCAACGGGCTTTACATATTTGATGAGCCAGAGGCCGCCTTATCGCCAAACAGGCAAATGGCGGCACTCTCGCTCATCAATACGCTTGTGAATGAAAACTCACAGTTCATTATAGCCACCCACTCCCCTATTTTATTAGCCTATCCGGGTGCAACCATTTACCAACTGGATGATTCGGGCATCAAACAGGTTCGTTACGAAGAAACGGAGCATTATATGGTTACCAAACATTTCCTGAATAATTATGAGGAAATGACACGGATCCTTTTTGGGGAATGAGTAATTCCCTCCAAGCTTTTTTAAGCTCCCATATTACCGGTCTTAACCTCTCCGGCGCGTTTGTAATTAACAAAGACCACCCCGCTTGGTGTAACGGTGCTTTCTGTTACCTCCAAAGTAGTAGGCACGGTGTCCTCACTGAATATGGTTTTTCCTTTGCCAAGAAGTACGGGATATATTTTAAGCCAAAGCTCGTCTACCAGGTCATGTTTCAGTAACAGCTTAACCAGTTCGCCGCTGCCCCAGACTTTGATGTCCGAACCTTCTGAATCTTTCAGTTTTTTAATATCTTCTATGCTTGTAAGGAACACGCTGTTGTTCCAATCGGATTTATCCTTTGTATTGGATAGCACGTATTTTGTTACCTCATTGATACCAGGCCAATAATCCGCATGCTTAGGCCAATACTCCTCAAAAATGTCGAACGTTTTCCGGCCCAGCAGAATGTCTGTGGCTTCCATCTGCTGCTGCATGAGTTTACCAGAAACCTCATCCATAAAAGGTGCCGACCAGCCGCCATATTTAAAACTGCCTGATTGATCTTCTTCCGGGCCACCGGGTGCCTGCATTACGCCATCTAATGTCATGAATGTTAAAACGATTATTTTTCTCATAAAATTTACCTCCCAATGTGGTTGATGTTTAAAATTTGTTTTTTATTATGATACAAATCTCAGCAATAAGGCAATAATGCTTGCGGTGTATATGCGACCAATGATAGGGTGAATGCGACAGAGAATAAAGTACTCATTTCCGAAGAGAGACTCGAACTCTCAAGAGTTATAGATTGCCGTGAAACTATAAAGTGTGCCCAGAACGAGATTCGAACTCGTATATCCCGAACCTAATCGGCAGGAAGCAGGTACAAATCCATGGGTATTTAAAAGTAATAAATTCCTTCCATCCGCAAACATCTTTAAACAATGATTTTATAATTTCTTTACGCCGGTTATATCAGCTGATAACTATATTGCAGGCACCATATGAAAAAGAACTATATCGACCTGCTTGAAAACATCTATGCCCTGGCACAAACCGGTATCAGGTACACCAAAAGCCCTTTCGATATGGAGCGCTATCAAAAACTATTGGATATAGCCACACAGGAATACAGCGAATTTACCGGCCTGGATACCGAAGTTTTAAAAGAACGCTTTCGCAAAGACCTGGGATATGCTACACCCAAAGTAGGCGTTAACGGCATCTTGTTTGATGACAATGGCCGCCTGCTGGTTGAGCACCGCAGCGACGACTTTTTATGGGGACTGCCCGGCGGCTGGGTTGATATTGGCGAAGACCCGGAAACAGCCATGAAACGTGAGTTTTGGGAAGAGGCCCGGCTAATTGTTGAACCGGTTGAGATCATTAAATTCTTCGCTGTCCCCGCCGGACAGTTTCAGCAGCCCCATAGTTCAGTTGTAGTGCTTTATTTATGCAAATACGTTAGCGGCAATATCGAAACATCCATAGAAAGCCTCGAAATAAAATTTGTCGATCCGGCCGAAATAACCACCTGGCATAAAAACCACGGAGAATATGTAAAAGAGGCCTTACTTCATCGAAAAAAAGCCCTGTCGCAAGTGTAAATAAATTTGTTTCGGTCACTTCTATTTTATCCACTCCTTTATGAGCTGACGGTTTCTTTTTTTCAGTCTCATTTAATATACTTTCCGAAAAACGGCAACTATCCCCATAAAACGGCACTCCATTTCACATAAAGCGTAAAGATTTGACCATCAATAAAATATAAATGTATATTTATATACCTGCTCGCTTAGCAATTAACTGAACTCAAACTGATTTTTAAACATTAAAGCCATGAGTACATCAACCAAAGCATTCGACAAAAACACCTCTATGGGTTTTAGGGACAAAAATACCTCAATGGGATTTGCTGATAATGAAACAGGCCTTGAGCCCGAAGACGAAGCCGCCGACGGATTTGTAGCTTCGCCCGACCCGGATAATGCAGCTGAAGAACCTTCGATGGATAGTTAGGAATCTGTTTTATCCGGCTGGTGCCATTGCCCTGTATATCTATCCCCTTCCTAAAATGGGGGCTTTGTTTTATTTTATAATTTATGCTAAACCACATACTAAAGGGAATGGTTTGCGTATGCCTTTTAATCGGCATCGCCACGGATACCTATGCTCAAAAAAACATATTAAATCGGTTAAGATCAGAAGCGGCCCGGCATAAAAATGATACCGCGGGTGTTGAACCATTACGCCAATTAAGCTTACAATTGCAGGCCACCCGGCCTGATAGCGCGCTGATTTATGCGCAGCAGGGGCTTGAACTGGCCCGCAAATTCTCGTTCAAAAAAGGCGAGGCCGATTGCATGAACCGCCTGGGTGTGGTTTTATGGAAAAATGGCAAGTATGACCAGGCCCTTTCTTTTTTACTCAACTCACTAAAAATACGCGAAGAAATTAACGACCGTTTGGGTATTTTAAAAAGTCTCAGCGATATAGGCATCGTTTACTCCGACCAATTGGATAACGTAAAAGCCCTATCCTACCATTTTAAAGCTAAAGCTGTTGCCGAAGAACTGCATGAAACAGCGCGCCTGGGGATTATCCTGGCCAATATTGGCAACTGCTACATCAAGCTTAACAAGGTTGATTCGGCTTTAAACTATGAGATGCAGGCTTATGCCATAAAGCAAACCCTGAAAGATACGGCTACCATGCCTAACACCTTATCCATTTTAGGCGACATTAACTATAAAATGGGGCACACCGCCCTGGCGCTTGATTATTACCGGGTGAGTATAAGTTATGCTGCAAAAGTAAACGATCAAAACAGCCTTGCCGATAGCTATAACAGCGTAGCACAACTCTATAAGCAAAAAGGTATGGCCGATTCAAGCATCCATTATGCAACGCTGGCCCTTAATGCCGCAAAAACTGCGCTATATCCCGAGGGGATTTTTCATGCCAGCAATCTGCTTACCGATGTGTACCGGGGCAAAAATGAGCACCTTGAACTGCTTTATTTAAAAACCGCCCTCGCCGCAAAGGATAGTATGTTCAATGCGGAAAAAATTAAGCAGATCCAAACGCTAAGTTTCAACGAGGCGGTGCGGCAGGAGGAAATTGCCGAAGAAAAGCACCGCGAAGAAGAGGCCCGGATAATTAATCTGCAAATGGTAGGTATAGCTGTTTTTATCCCGACATTTTTTTTGATAGTGTTACTGCTGAGCAAAAGCCGTACCCACCGCAAGGTGATTGAGTTTATGAGCGTGTTATGCCTGCTGCTGGCTTTTGAATTTCTAACCCTGTTTATTCATCCTTTTGTGCAGCGCCTCAGTAACCATTTACCCGTACTTGAGTTGGTGATCCTGGTATGCCTGGCCTCCGTGCTGGTACCATTCCATCATAAGCTTACTCATTTCATGCATGAGCGACTGGTACACGGGCATAAACCTCAACAGCCCCCAGTTACCGCGGCGGTACCTTCGCCAGAGAAAAAGGAAACTAAACCACCTGCCGCAAAACGTAAACCTGCGTAAGGTTAAGATAAAACGACTTTTTTTAGCGCAAGTCTTGCGGGCTCGGATGTGTGCTGGCTGACTTGTGATACGCAAGCCCAAGTTACCCGACTCATCAATCCCGGCCCGCAAACTTGGGCTAAGGATATTATGCCACGCATAGGAACCATGCCCTTCCCCATCCCCGGTTAAAATCACGGTTAAAAATTGGGTTAATGATTTTTTGTTGGTTAAAACGTTGGTTAGCACACATTTTTTGGCCTATAATTGCCTCGCAAGCGATCAACTAACCAATAATTAAAAACCTTATTACACTACCAACCATAGCCAAACCCGTTACCAACCAACATTTATAATTATGAAAAAACCTATCTGCTTTTTAGCCCTAAGTTTGTTTACCATAGTAAGCTGCAGCAAGGGCAAAGAAGTTACACCCGCTGCATCGAAGCCTGATACAAATACGACTACCCAAACCGATAATAGTACCGGTTTTAGCAGCGCCGATGCCGACCTTGCCTATACAGCATTCAATAACGCCTTTTACGATTCAAATAATAAGCTATACTTCAGTACCACAAAAAAAGATGGCGTTGCAGCTATATGGACGCAGGCCATTTACTGGGATATGGCCATGAATGTTTATGAGCGTACCAAAACCCCGGCACAGCTTACCCGCATTGGCGATATATATCAGGGTAATTATAATCATTACGATGGCTACAACTGGAACAACACCACTGTTTGGTTTATTTATGACGATATGATGTGGTGGGTTATTGCCCTGGCACGCGCCAACCAGCTTACCGGCAATGCCACTTATCTTGAAAAAGCAAAATCCGGGTTCGACAGGGTTTGGAACGGCTCTTATGACCCTATAGATGGCGGCATGTTCTGGGATTTTCAGCACAGCGGAAAAAACTCATGTATCAACTTCCCTACCGTTATAGCAGCTATGAAATTGTATAATATCACTAAGGATGTCTCTTATCTTAATAAGGCCAAGTCTATCTATGCCTGGTCGAAAACTAATTTGGTGGATGCATCGGGCAAAGTGAACGATAACAAAATAGGCAACAACCCTCCGGGTGGTCAGGACTATACCTATAATTCTGGTACCGCTATTGGTGCAGCCATGGCCTTATACAAACAAACCAACGATGCAGCTTACCTTAACGACGCCAAACTATATGCCGATTATGTAAAAAACAATATGTGCACTAACGGTATATTACCTGCCGAAGGGGATTTTAACGAACAGAGTGTTCTGAAAGCTATTTTCGCGCAATATATAGTGCAACTGATCAACGAGGGTGCCCAGAGTCAATACCTGAGCTGGATCCAAACCAACGTTAACACCGGCTGGAAAAACCGCGATGGCAGGAACCTTACTTATCGTAATTACGCCGTGCCTACCCCAACCGGCGATATTCAATCATATGAGGCCAGCAGCATTGTAACTTTTATGCAGTTGATACCTCCAACTAAGAAATAAGCATTACGCTCTGCTATTTCCCACAAAACACGAATGCGCTAAAAATCATTTAGCGCATTCGCGTTTGTCCGCGTTTATACATAATTTAAATAATCCACAATTGCGGCGTATCCCTGAAATGATTGATCTCCTCAATCACTTCCAGTACCTCATCGGGCGATAGCTCATTTTCGCCGTCGGCAACGTAACTAAAAACTTTTCCGGGTTGCTCAAAAGCGATATAACCCAGGTAATCGGGGTTATTCTTTTTATTCGCCTGTAAAAGCTTATCAGGCTGGTTAAGCTTGGCTACAGTTGATTTATCGCGGCGATAAATACTATAAGTATAGGTTAGCACCGGGTGACCGTCTGCATGGGCATCACTGTCCGGTATTATAAGAAGTGTTAAATTTTTAGCTATAGTAATAAAGAATGGTTTCATATGTAGCATTGAGTGTAGCATCAAGATATAGCAAGAGGGGTGCCATAATCGCTATTTCGATAAAATTAATTTACTTTCTATATAAATAATATTTTTCAATAAAGATTGAATTATGGCACGATTTTTAAAGTGTTATATATAACAAACTAAATACATCAAACTATGAGATCACTATTGTATATCATCGCAGTTATCCTGATAATAGGATGGGCGATCAGTGTGTTTGCCTATTCGGCAACAGGTTTAATCCATGCTTTATTGGTAATTGCCGTAATTTCATTTTTACTTGGCATTATCAGAAGCCCTTCAACAGTTTAAAAACTATTTTTCTATAAGAAAACAATAAACGCGGGCCGCAAGCCCGCGTTTATTGTTTTGAGATTTAAGCTAAAAATGTCACACAAACTTCCATAACGTTTGTTTAGTGTTACTATAAGCTTTACGACGATGACATTAAGCGACGAAGAATTCAGGGAAGAATATAAACCACTGCACATCCCTTCACATTTTGATCCACAGGATACCCAGCAAAATAAAGCCATATACGCGCTGGCACAAATTGGCGAAGGAACAGCAGACAGTGTACTGAAAGAGCTGGAAACCCTGCAGCCCGGCATTGTGAACGAACAGGTCACCGCGCTGGTTAAAACCACTCTTGTCAGCCTTTACAATAAAGGTCTTATTAAAGGTGAAGAACATAACGGGCAGATGCATTACAACCTTAGCAAGATCACCGAGGCCAATGACGGCTCAACGAGGCACTAATAGTTAATCTTCCTCGCCATTTACATTTGCAGTGAGCACATCGCTCATATAATCAAAAAACGGGCGCATATTTTTAAAAGTATCAGAAGCCTTTATGATGAAGTCCGGGCTTAAAGCCTCCTCATCGGTAAAGCGTCGTCTTACTAAAAACTGTTTATAACGCAGCAGCTTAATAGCTTCATGATCTGCAGCATAACCTTTGGGTGCGGTTTTCAGCTGTTCGCCTTCTAAAACGCCAAAAGTTTTTGTAAACTCCTTACTGCCGATGATTTGCTTCAACGGCGAGGCATCAAAAGCGATATCATCGCGGATCCGCTTAAGATCGGGCGTATCCGGGGCCCAAAAGCCACCTGCTATAAATGTATTACCCGGTTCCAGGTGAAAATAATAACCGCCGCGGCGGTGCTTTCCAGCCCGTTTAAAATTCCCGCTCCAGTTAGTTTTAAAAGGCGTTTTATCTTTTGAAAAACGGATATCGCGGTAGATGCGGTGCAGGGCCTTTTTTGCGCTGGGCGTTTCGATAACGTCATGCGTATTGAGCAGGTTCAATAATCCGGCAGTAAAAACCTCCACCAGTTCAAGCTGCTGTTGATATGCCTCTTTATGTTGAGCAAACCAGTCGCGGTTATTGTTCTGTTTCAGTTGCCTCATAAAATCAAAGGTGGAGGCGGGTAGTATTAGCTGGCTCATAATTAAAAATAATCTGCAAAAAGCAGGAAAGCCAAATTAGAGAAATTTGCAGGCTGTCCAAAATTGATTCCGCCTGCACTGTTTAATAATACATTCGGATGATGCTTAAGCAACCGGATTTCCCCTCAAAACAAAAATGTGACACTTGTTTTTTGCCAAAAAACCTATCTTAGCCAAACAATCAAACCTGCTATGAAAAGGCGCTCCTTTGTTAAATCAACCCTGTTAACCGGTGTTACCGCAACTGTTTTACCTGCCATGAGCAAAGCTACAGAAACTTCCCCCAGAGCTGCCGAATACTATGAGCTAAGGGTATACAACCTGAAAAATTCGGAACAGCAAAAATTGGTAGAGGATTTTCTGAAAAATACTGCTATACCAGCCTTCAACCGGCTTGGTGTAAAACATGTAGGCGTATTTACCGAAATGAAGCCCGAAGGCCAAACCAGGCTTTTTGTGCTGGTGCAGTTTAACAGTCTTGCCCATTTCGCAACAGTGACCGATAGTTTCGCCGGCGATGCAGAACTGCAGGCCAAAGGCGCCGCTTACCTTAATGCCCCGGCCGCTACCCCTGCTTATGAACGGATAGAAAGCTCTTTGTTAAAAGCATTTGTACACATGCCGCACCTGGAAGCACCTGAAAATAAAACGAGGATCTTTGAGTTGAGGCAGTATCAAAGCGCAACTGAAGCCGCAGGTAAAAAGAAGATTGAAATGTTTAATGATGAAGGCGAAATAGATGTATTTAAACGCCTCGGTTTCAAGCCCGTTTTTTGGGGCGAAACCGTAATAGGTTCACAAAGGCCTAATCTTACCTATATGATCACCTTTGATGACCTTGATGCCAAGAATGCTCACTGGAAAGCTTTTGGTAGTGATCCGCAATGGAAAAAGATCAGCGCCGTACCGGAATATGCCGATGCCCTGCTGGTGAGCAAAATAACATCAACTATACTGATGCCAACAACTTACTCACAGATTTAATTTTTACAGACTTACGAAGTTTTGGAAACTTCGTAAGTCTTGCTTATCAACGGCCTTTTCGAATTTCATCATACAGCTTATTTTTCATAAATTTATCAGCCACGATATAGAGGCAAACAGGCAAACACTCAGCGAGGCTGAGATTGAACTTCTGAAAGAAGGATTGAAACGAAGTTATAAAGAGCGTTTTCAAATGGCCACCCGTTTGTACAAGATACAACAAACCATGAGCAAGGCTTCGATAGTACATAAACCATTTATCAGCAAATAATCTGTAGATGTATTTGACGAGGAAATATTAAGCCTTTCCAAAACCATATTCCCCCTCAATTTCTCTACTGCCTGTTTCAACCTTTGTTTTAAATAGATATTGCCTTAATTAAGATCAAAAGCCCCTGGTTTTGAGAAAGGCCAAAGGTGCGCAATTCTTATTGAGACTTATAACTTCCATCAACCATCAAATAAGCTCAGAAACACCCAACAAATATCATAAAAAATACTATTAAATAAGTAAAAACAATAGTTATCCATACCCGGCTCTGCGCCGGGATTATGAAAGTCAAGGCCCGGCGTAATGCTATTACGCAGACAAAAATAAAAGAGGCCGGTACAAGATTCGAACTTGCGGACATTCCTTTTGCAGAGGACTCCCTTGAACCACTCGGGCAACCGGCCATGTTGTGGAAATAAAAGGACTTGAACCTTTAACCGACACCGTATAAGGGTGCTGCTCTTACCATTGAGCTATATTTCCAGCTGTAAATCAGTAGGGTAACCCGGACTCGAACCGAGAACCTCCACATCCCAAATGTGGTAATCTGACCAATTGATATACTACCCTGTAAAGCAAAAAATCCCCTTAGTTTTATCTAAGAGGATTTTTCAATGTCGTTATATACTTACTATATATACATAGCTATCTCCTCTGATAAATCAGTATGGGTGATGGACACTGTATACATATTGTTGTTTTCATAATGCAATGATACAAACAATATTTTAATTAAAAAATAATTATGAAAAATATTTTTTTTCAATTGGATTTGAACCTTGATTCATAGGATTAACGGATTACTTGAGTTAGAACCCTAAAGTAACATTTAAGCTTCCGAATTTCTGCAAATCATTAAAGCATCAAGTCCATCTTTTAATCCTACAAATCAAGGTTCTCAAAAAAAAATAAAAATATTTTTCACTGCGCAAATACACTGCGCAGTAGCCTCTAACCTTTGTATCAACAAAACGAAATAAAGGAGGTTCAAAATGAAATTCAACCTGTTAAGCAGAGTAAAAACCAAAACGGTAAACCATGAAGGTGCAAAAGCCTTTACCATGAGTGCCGAACTGGAATTGTACACCACGGTAGTAACCTGGAGCTTAAACGACACCTTTTATGAAAAAGACCAGGCACGTATGGAGCGCCTGCGTAATTTGATAGCTAAATGCAACCCGGTATTTGTTGGTAAACTGGCAGTTTATGCACGTACCAACATGTATATGCGTTCGGTACCGCTGGTGCTGGTTACCGAATTGGCTAAGCTGCACTCGGGCAACGATCTGGTTGCCCGGGTTACCGACGGGGTTATCGGTCGCGCCGATGAGATCACCGAGTTATTGGCCTGTTATGAAACATTAAATGGGCGTAAGGGCACTAAAAAGCTCAACCGCTTGTCAAAGCAAATGCAAAAAGGTTTATCACAGGCTTTTAACCGCTTTGACGAATACCAGTTTGCTAAATATAACCGCGATGGCGCTATTAAAATGCGCGACGCTTTGTTCCTGGTGCACCCACGTGCTAAAGATGAGCTGCAGCAGTTGATCTTTAACAAGATAGCCACAAACGAGCTGCAAACGCCTTACACCTGGGAAACAGAACTCTCGGCCCTTGGTCAGCTGAATTTTGACAGCGCCGAAGCTAAGGCGACAGCGTTCCGCTCCAAATGGGAAGAACTGATTGACAGCGGTAAAGTTGGTTATATGGCCTTGTTGCGTAACCTGCGCAATATACAGGATGCAGGCGTAAGCTATGCACACTTTAAAAAAGTATGCGCAACCATTGCCGATGGCGAACAGGTGGCTAAAGCCAAACAGTTTCCATTCCGCTACCTGGCGGCTTACCGTGAGCTGATAATGCCGGCCTCGGTGGTACAAAATATTGCGAGGGCAGCCAAAGCGGCCATAACCGGTAACAAAGGTTACACCGGAGAACTGCTGGATGCATTGGAAAAAGCTGTACAGGCAAGCGCAGCCAATATCAAGGGTTTTGACGAAAATACCCGTGTATTGCTGGCCTGCGACGTGTCCGGATCCATGCAGCAACCGATCTCGGCTAAGTCAAAAGTACTATTGTATGATATTGGTTTAATGCTGGCGATGCTGCTGCAATCGCGTTGTAAAAATGTGGAGGTAGGTATGTTTGGTGACCGCTGGAAAACCATTACTGTACCACGCGGCAACATTTTGGGCAACGTGCAGGAGTTTTATCGCCGCGAAGGTGAAGTGGGTTACTCTACCAATGGTTACCTGGTTATCCATGACCTGAGTACCCGCCGTTTGCAAATGGATAAGGTAATGTTATTTACCGATTGCCAGTTATGGAACAGTAACGGCGGCAGCAATCACATACAGGAGCAGTGGGTTTATTACAAACAACACATTGCGCCAAAGGCAAAACTGTACCTGTTTGACCTGGCGGGCTATGGACAGGCACCATTGCAGTTACTGCAAAACGACGTGTATTTAATTGCAGGCTGGAGCGATAAAGTTTTTGATGTGTTAGCAGCAATTGAAAACGGACGCTCGGCACTGAACATTATTAACAATATAGATTTATAAAAACGTGCAGGGAAGCTAACAGCCCTGCACTTAAAGAAATAAAGATGCCGTAGGCAAGAGTTACTTCGCAGCCAATAATGGGGAGGGCATTGTGGCGAAAGCCATGATGGAGGTTCGAGTCCTCGCTTGCAAGCCCCCAAGTCTCTTGCCGCCTTTGCTCTTTATAAAAGAAGGTGTCGTTTATAAGTGTTACTTCGATGATCCCAACTGAGACGCCGGTTTGAGTCCGGCCCCGTAAGGGTAGTTAAGATGATTAGAACGCAGTGTAAGCAAGCACTTATAGCTTATTACCCTTCTTTTAAAAAAATTGAAGATAAAATAAGGTGCCGTAAACAAGTACTACTTCGATTTGGGACGTTAGGGTCGCCGGTTCGAACCCGGCCCGCTGGTAACCGCGGTAGCTCAGTTGGTTAGAGCATAATGCAGAAGATTTGTTGACCATTGCCCTTATTTTCACAATGAACAACAGGTAAAGTGCCGTAAGCAAGTATTACTTCGCTTTTTAACCCCAGGGTCGCCGGTAAAAATCCGGCCTTTAGCCCCGCAAGCTAAGGTAGCTCAGACAGTTTGGAGCATGGGACGACTGAACCACTTGTTAGCCATTGCCTTTGGCCTGTTGTTCATAAATTTCTTTTACCTAAACCTGCTGCAATCAGGAATAAAGATGCCGTTGGTAAGCGTTACTTCGCCTGTCAAGCCAAGCGCTACCATTCATCGCTCTTTATTCCCTGATTTTAAACAAAGAAACTTCACCCTTCGGGGGTAAGTAATGAAAGATGCCGTAAGTGGGTGCTACTTCGATGGTTGAAAACATGTAGCAATACATGAGTGCCGGTTCGAATCCGGAATACACCTGCTACCTGTAGCTCTTTCATTTTTTTTAACTTTTAATATTAAAAACAATGACTGAAACTATACAACAAAAACTTCTTGAATTAGAGCAAACTGAAAAAAGCTATCTTATTGTAAATAAGATCTGAATTTTATGAAAACAGCCCGCTATAGCCCACTGCCATATTACATGTAAAAGCTGTTTAAAACATGGAAGCACGACGATCCCGGTTTGCAAAGCCGCTTTGAAGAGTTTGGCATTGCTTCGTGCTCAGCAATAACGTTTCTTTGGCATGTTGCAATCGTGAGCTATCCTCCAATAAACACAAAAGGGCCTTCCAATGCGGAAAGCCCTTTTTTAACTCCGAAATCGGAAACCCGAAATCAAAATCAATCTCTACTTATGCTTCGAACTCATATAAAAAGTAATCTCGCCGCCATTCATGATCTCATCATGACCGATGAATAACTTATCAAGCGGTTTGCCGTTTAATACCATCTTTTGCACATAAACGTTTTTAGCGCTTTGATTTTTTACATTGATGGTAAACTTTTTACCGTTATCCAGATTGATCACCGCATGGTCAACAGCCGGACTACCGGTTGAGTATTGATCAGAGCCCGGCGCTACCGGGTAAAAACCAAGTGAGGTGAATATGTACCAGGCGCTCATCTGCCCGGTATCATCATTACCGCCTAAACCGTCGGGGGTTGGCTTGTACATCATCGGCAAAATCATGCGTACACGCTCCTGTGTTTTCCATGGTTTATCTGTCCAGTTGTACAGGTAGGCTACGTGGTGCGATGGTTCGTTACCATGCACATAGTTACCGATAATACCGTCGCGGGTAATATCTTCCGTTTCGGCAAAATATTTATCGGGCAGGTTCATGGTAAACAATGAATCCAGGTAACGCACAAAACGTTTATCGCCGCCCATCAGTTTGATCAGGCTTTCAGGATCCTGAGGCGCAAATAGCGTATAGTTCCAGCTGTTACCTTCAATAAAACCTTCGTTAATGGTGCTCAACGGGTCAAACTTAGTCCTGAATGAACCATTGGCCAGTTTTGGGCGCATAAAACCTATTGAGGCGTCATAAACGTTTTTATAGTTTTCTGAGCGCTTAATAAACTCCTCGTAGATATCGTTTCTGTTTAGTTTTTTTGCAAGCTGAGCAATGGCCCAGTCGTCAAAAGCATATTCGAGGGTTGAAGACACCGATACGCCACTTTTTTCATCAGGGATGAAACCTTTATCCATATACTCGCCAATACCTTCGTAATCGCGGTGGCGGGCGGTAGCAACGCAGGCATCAAGCGCTTTATTAGCATCAAAATTCACATTTCCTTTTATTACAGCATCAGCAATTACTGCAACGCTGTGATAACCGCTCATACACCAGTTTTCGTTACCCGAGTTTGACCATACCGGCAGCATATGCTCCGGGCTTTGATCAAAGTGGGCCAGCATCGATTGGATCATATCCGCGTTACGTTTCGGCTCAATGATATTGAATAGCGGGTGTAATGCCCTGTAAGTATCCCAAAGCGAAAATGTAGTGTAATTGGTAAAACCATCAGCCTTATGTACATTTTGATCAAGGCCTTTGTATTGACCATCAGCATCCATGTACAACGTAGGATTGATCATGGTATGGTACATGGAGGTATAGAAATTTTGTTTGGTTTCCTTACTTCCGGCTATCTCAATTTTATGCAGTTCCTGTTCCCAAAGTTGCTGACCATCGTTTTTCACCTTATCAAAGTCCCAACCTGGAGCTTCGGTGCGCATATTATTCAGCGCGCCGTCCATACTTACAGGAGATATGGCAAACTTAATTTTGATCTTCTCCCCTTCTTCTGTTTTAAAGTCAAAGTAGCTGCGGATCTGCCTGCCGGCAATTTCAGGGAAGTTTTTGGTTTGATTGAATTTACCCCAGAAACCGCCATATACCTCGCGTTTGTCATATTTTTTATACCCATGCTGATAAAATGGTTTCGAAAATGCCATCGCGAAGTATAAGGTACGTGTGCGGGCCCAACCATTGGTTTGACGGTAGCCTACAACTGTTGAATCGTTAACTACTTTTAGATAAGTCCATACATTTTTGTCGGGGTAGTTATAGATCCCGGCCATGAGGTCGAGTATAATGTGCGACTGATCAGACTTGGGGAAAGTATATTGATGAAAACCAACCCTTGCTGTGGTAGTTAGCTCGGCAGTAATATTATTAGCGTCAAGTTTTACTTTATAATAGTTGGCCCCGCTAACCTCATTCTGGTGCGAAAACCCCGAACGGTAGCCGCTACCGGGTTTATCGGCCACACCAGGATTGAGTTTCAAACCACCAACGGTTGGCATAATTAAAAAGTCGCCCAAATCTGAGTGACCGGTACCGCTGAAGTGGGTATGACTAAAGCCCACTATCGTTTTATCGTCATATTGATATCCTGCACAATATTTGTATACATCCGGATTGTAATGACCGTCCTTTTCATAGCTGGCAGTGTCTGTTTCGGGGCTTAGTTGCACCATACCAAAAGGCACCGTTGCCCCCGGATAAGTATGCCCCATGCGCTGTGTACCTATAATAGGGTTAACATAATCAACCAGCTTTTCTGTTTTGTTTTGAGCCTGGCTATAAACGGCCGTACCTATTAATAATGCTGTAAGTATTCTTCTCATTGTAATCTTAAGTATATTCATTGTTTCCTCTCATATATGAGGAAATTCTGCGTCGCGGCCCCTGGCCTTGTAACCTCTTTTTAACAAAGCAACTAATTTATGTAAAGCAGCCCGCTAAATATGGGAGTACGTGGTATTTGTTACAGATACCTGTAACAAACGGTTTAAACCGCGGGATTTGAAGCGTAAGCGGCCCACAGCTCATCCACTGTTTTACCGGTAAGGCTTTTCCAGCTATCGTTGGTGAAAGTATGTTCACGCAGTTGCTTATCAAGTATTTTTACCAGATCGGGCTTTGCGTTTTTTTCCGCCCAAAGCAAAAAGCGTGCAGTTACACGGTAAGCATTATCATAATTTTGGGTCGGTTTAAATGCGGGTAATGCCCATTTGGCCCCGGCGTTGTCAACACCAAATTTAAAACGGGCATAATCGGCAATCCCCTCGGTTAACCAGCCGGGGCCGTCGCTGTTGCCATAAGCCTGCACAATATGCATTACTTCGTGAGTAACCACGTCAATATCGCCGGGATGTTTGGTCATGTATTTCGCGCTGAATACTACGGTATCATTTCCGGTAGCAGCTACGCCGTCATAAGCAGTGTCGATAACAAACGTTACTTTTTTAGATGTTTTTTTGTTGTACTCCTTTGAAAGTTTTGGATACACTTCAAAAAAGGTTTTGATCAGCCTGTCTTTCAAATCTGTGCTAAATGCAGCATCCTTACTGATAAAAGTTACCTGGTAGCCTTTTTGTTTAAAAACTTCCTGCGCATTGGCATTCAAACCCATGAACAAGCCCGAAATTAAGAATAGTGAGAAAATAAATATTTTTTTCATGAATAGTTTTGGTTTTTGCGATTGATAATGATAAATCATCCAAATATAGATAAAACGTTTTATCATTAAAACATATTCCTCTGTAATATTATTAATAGTTTCCTTTCAATTTGTTCAAAAACAAACGCCTGTTGCTCTTCAAACAACAGGCGTTTTTTAATTAAACAATATTATCAAAAAAGAACTATGAAGCAGTTGAACTATGGTGGAGTTAGCCCCCTACTACCCCAACCGGTTCTAACTAACCAGGTGAGCAGCATCAGTGTTCAAAGCTAATTAAATAAAACGTTTTACCAAATGATTTTGAGGATATTCGTGTACCCAAATAGTAAACTATTGTCACGCCGTAGCCTTCGACAGGGTCGATCCCCGCTCAATCAGTTTCGACGGGATTTTCAGATCAATTTTTGAAGCATCAAGTTTATGGGTGTTGATCTGCGCCATTAAAATATCAATTGCCGATTTTGCAATATCGTAAGTAGGTTGTTGTATGGTAGTGATACCCGGTGGGTATAAGCTAAACACTTCATTATCATCAAAACTTATCACCGCCAAATCATCGGGGATATTAAGCTTAAGATCTTTGATGGCCTGCAAACCCATGGTACCCAAATAATTGGTGGTAAAGAAAACAGCATCCATTTGTTTTTGCTTTTCAATAAATGCTTTAACAGCCTCAACCCCGTCATTCTTGTCCATATCAAAGGGAACCTTTAAAACCATCTTACTGCTATCTTTCAGGTTATTATCTTTTAAAGCAGCTTTGTAGCCGAGGCTCCGGTCGTTTAGCTGGATCAGCCCGAGGTCGGCAGTCACCATCCCGATATTTTTATATCCCGATCGTACAAAACAATCAACCGCGTTGTAGGCGCTTGTATAATTATCAACCAGCACATGAGGGATGCTTGTCCCTGGGAAATATCCGTCAATAAGCACTACAGGTTTTTCATTATCAACCAGGTTCTGGATATCTTTTTCCAGCCCTTTCATCGGGGTAATAATATAACCATCAACCAGTTGCTGGCTCAGCATCCTGATCATATCCTTGCCTTTTTGCAGGTTATTATTGGTGCTGCAATAAATAATACGATAGCCGTCTTTTTCAGCTTCCTCTTCAATTACCTTTGCCATCTCTCCAAAAAACGGCCCGCCAATGCTCTCCACTATCAGCCCGATAACTTTTGAAACACCCGTACGCAAACCAACCGCCATACGATTAGGTTCATAACCATTTTTTTGGGCCACATCCAATATCTTTTTACTGATCTCTTTGCTGATACGGCCCTTGCCATTTAAAACAAATGAAACAGTAGTTATTGACGTATCGGTAAGTTTGGCTATATCCTTAATGGATATCTTTTTTTTCATCATCGTTTTTTAAATTCAGGTTTAAGGTTTAGTATGCCCGACATCTTAAAGTCTTATCAATTTTCATGTTAAACCGGTAATTAGTCAAACAGATATCTGTTAAAATTTAACTTTTTGCTTTTTTCCAATCAAACCCGGCAAGTTAATTTTGCTAATTGCCAATATTTTAACCTTGTAATATAAACATTTAAAACCGGACTGGTAAATATAGCGTATGGCTTGCATTTTCGACCTTTTCAACAACAATTTATTGCAAAACAGTTATAAACTTTCATTAAGATCATTAAAAATCAAAATAGAAGACCTGTGTATAAAAGCTTTCATCGTATCAATTGCTGACAAATTAATGCTAAATTTAGATTTTGTGTTTTCCCTGATTAATTGGTATTTTAAAACTTCATGAGCATAACGCCGAAACTCAACCGCTTTGATCTTTCAATGATTGTTGTGAGCCTCGTAATAGGCATGGGCATTTTTGCAGCACCGGCAGAAGTGGCAAAAAACTCAAGCACACCTCTTTTGTATTTCGGAGCCTGGCTGCTTGGGGGAGCAGTAAGCCTGTGCGGGGCGCTCACCTTTGCCGAAATTGGTGCCCGCTACCCTACCACAGGCGGTTTCTACAAAGTGTTTTCATATTGCTTTCACCCGGCTTTTGCTTTTATGATCAACTGGGTGCTGGTGATCAGCAACGCTGCTTCGGTAGCTGCCGTAGCATTGATAGGCGCGGAATACATTAACCCCATTATTATGCCACAAAGCCTGCAAAACGATGCGGGCATCAAAATCATGACCATTACTTCCGTGGTTGTTTTATATATTATCAACTACCTGGGTATTAAAATGAGTGCCCGTACTCAAAACGTACTCACACTTTTTAAAATAGGCATGATCCTGATTTTGTGTGCGGCAGTATTTAAAGGTAACATCAATACTACCAAAGAAGTTATCGCATATCATAATAATAACAATATAAGTGCGTTCGGAATAAGTTTGGTAGCTGTATTTTTTACCTATGGCGGTTATCAGCAAACTATAAATTTTGGAGGCGATATTATAAACCCGAAGATCAATATCCCCAAGGCTATATTTTTTGGAATAGCTACCGTGATATCATTATACATGCTTATCAACTTTGCCTATTATTCAGTTTTAGGCATTAGTGGCCTTCAGCATAAAACAACGTTAGCGGCAACCCTTGCAGGGGTTTTGTTTGGTGCTGCGGGATATAAAATAGTATCGCTACTTATGTTTGTTTCGGTATTGGCTTTTATTAACGTTAATATTATGGCCAACCCGCGTGTTTATTATGCCATGGCCGAAGATGGTATATTACCTGCCCGCTTTAAACGTGTAAACAGCCAAACCCAGGTACAGGAGTTTGGATTGAGCTTTTTTGTTGGCGCGGTGCTCATTATCCTGTTTTTTGCCAATTCGTTTCAAACCATATTGAATTATGTAATGTTTTTTGATACCATTGGCCTTTCAACTGCAGCTATAACCATCTTCATTTTGCGGCGTAAAACCAAACAGCTCAATAATACCGGCATCTATATCATGAAATGGTACCCTGTTATACCTGTCATATTTATTACTACCTATTGGTTTGTTACTATCAGCATTTTTATTGAAAACCCGCAGGCTGCTTTAATATGCATCTGTGCTTTTATTGCCGGCCTTATTATCTACTATATCACAAAACGAAGCCAAAAACCTAACACTATACTTTAATTATGGATTTGTCATTTATTTTAAATGAGCTTGGGGAGGAAAGAGAGAACTACTTTAACGCCGTTTCGCCGCCAATTATGCAGTCAAGCAACTTCTCTTTTAAAGACGTCGCGGCACTTAGGGGGGCAATGAATGATGAATTTGAAAGCAGCCTGTACTCAAGGGGACAAAATCCCACACTCACTATACTCAGGAAAAAACTCGCCGCGTTAGATGGCGCGGAAGACACCCTGCTGTTCAGCAGCGGTATCAGTGCTATAAGTGTCCCCATTTTATCGCTGTTAAAATCCGGGGATCATATTATTGCCGTGGATAACCTGTACAGTTGGACAATTAAATTATTTAAAGACTTTTTACCCAAATTTGGCATTACAACCACATTTATTGACGGAACAGTTTTTGAAAATTTTGGACAAGCCACAACTCCGCAAACACGCTTAATTTACCTCGAAAGCCCTAACACATTTTGCTATGAGCTGCAGGACATCAGGAAAGTGACCGATTTTGCGAAATCAAGAGATATCATAACCATGATTGATAACAGCTATTGCAGCCCCCTTTATCAGCAGCCTATATCAATGGGGGTTGATCTTGTGGCGCAATCAGCAACAAAATATATCGGCGGCCATTCGGATGTTGTGGCAGGTGTGCTTACCGGCAGCAAGGCTATGCTTAAAAAAATCTTTGAGCACGAGTTCATGAATACCGGTCCGGCGCTGTCGCCCCACTCGGCATGGCTGCTTTTGCGGGGATTAAGAACGCTCCCGCTCCGGCTGCAACGCAGTTTTGAAAGTACCAGGCTCATTACAGAATGGCTTGCCTCTCATCCGGCTGTACAGGAGGTGATCTGGCCTTTTAGTCCCAAATTCAATCAGGCCGATTTAGTTAGCCAACAAATGCAGGGCTGCGGGGGCCTGTTTAGCCTTACATTAAAAAACAGCACATTCGGCAAAATCGAAAAGTTTTGTAATAGCCTGCAGCATATCCTGCTTGCTGTTTCCTGGGGAGGTCATGAAAGCCTTGTTGTGCCGGCCATCGCTTCTTTTAGTGAGGATGAGTATTCGGCCGATAACGACCATCATCAATTAATCCGGATGTATATTGGTTTGGAAGATCCTCAATATTTGATGGCGGATATTAAACAGGCTTTAGAAAAGTAAATAGTCCCGGCTCCGCGCCGGGATTACTGTTTGGTTTTTGAAATCAATTTTAATTATTTTATAGGGATGCATGCTGAATACCTTTTGCATGCTGATGTTCAAAATACAGGTACTTGATCTGGTACTCCCGGTTAACACTGTCATAAGCCATCAGATCAGCATCGCCGTGAAAGTAATTGCGGATGCTATACCTGAAATCATTTTGGTCAGG
Source organism: Mucilaginibacter sp. Mucisp73 (assembly GCF_059491465.1). Taxonomy (NCBI): domain Bacteria; kingdom Pseudomonadati; phylum Bacteroidota; class Sphingobacteriia; order Sphingobacteriales; family Sphingobacteriaceae; genus Mucilaginibacter; species Mucilaginibacter sp. Mucisp73. The sequence continues at coordinate 3,825,620 of NZ_CP168507.1, forward strand.
GAAACTCTTGTACACATTTGCTACAGTTAAGTTTAAAACAGGCGTTGCTATAGCGGCACTGAAGAAATACTTTTCGTAGCGGGCATAGCCTTTTCCTTGCGGTATTATTTGTGCATGTGTATAAAGCGGAAAACCGGCTGTATCAAGTATCTCATATGCTTCATTTTGATAAAACCTGTAATTTTTACCTCCGTCGCGGTAGCCAAAAACATTGCCCTTTAACAGACTGATCTTTTTACTTCCGGCTTTAACGCTAATGTGCTTTCCTCCAAAAAAATCATTGATTTTTAGTTTTTTACAAGCTTCGGGCACATAGCTTAGCCGGCCGGCTTTGTAATCCTGTACAGTTAAATAAATGCCTGAGTTTGCATTTGTGTTTTGTGCCACAAGTCGGTTCGCCTGTATACTTATCATCATTGTGATGATGATCATTTTAATTGAATTTTTCATTTTGTTTACTGTTTAATCTTAAAATTAAGGGCATAAAAAAGCCGGGCGGCAAAACCCGGCCTCCAACCTTTACTAAACCTAACCCTACAATCCAAACGGGATAAGTTATCGCGGTTTTAAAGTACGTTTATGTTATACGCCTCTTTGCGCTTAAAAACGCACCAATAAGGCAGCTATAAATCTTGTTTCAGAATTCACCAGATCGGGGACAAAATTGGTACCGCCAAGTGGCGTAGTATTATAACCATCGGGCGAGGTAACGCCACCATGACCGGCAAAGTAAGGAACATCGGCATGGCGGTGTACCACTTCCATCCTGAAGGTAAGGTAATCGTTAGGCATCAGGTCAACAGTAGTTGAATAATCATAAGCATGGAACTTATCGCCGGGATTAGCCGAGAACGGATGTGTACCAACTGCACCTGTGCCCACTGCCGGGATGGGGTTGGCATCGCCCGTTGGGTAAAGCACCAGGTAACGGCCGGGGTTGTTCATTACACCGCCGCCAATAGTCCAGCCTAAATGGCCGTTGGCCATTACCATACGATGATAGAACATGGCGCTGGCAAAATATTGGGCAGGGCCTTTAACAGGGTCTGATTTAAAACCGTTTACTCCATCGCCTTTTTCATCACCAAGGTCGCCTGTTATGGAGAAGGCCGCGCTGTTTACAAATGATTTTGTGTTTTTGTAATAACGTACCTCCACGCTGTTATCTGTATGGAAACGTTTACGGCCCGGTTTATCCTGTGTATCGGCACCATAATAGTTGTTGGTTAATACCTGCAGCCATTCTTTAGGGCGCCATAAAATCTGACCACCAATGCCTGGCCTGCTGTTAAACATCCCGTATGATTGCCAGCCGTTAATTAGCCAAGGCTCAATTTTCAGTTTATCCGATACAAAGATCTGCACACGTACACCGTTAAAGAACCAGGGCGTATTATCGCTGGTGAATGATGGCTGGTAAGCCCAGTTTTCGGCATTATAGTACGAGAACAAACCTACGTACGACATGAACAAACCTGCATCAACGTTGATACCGTTCAACACATTAAAATGGTAACCGGCGTTGGCTTCGCTCAGGTAGCGGTAAGCTGTTGAAAGATCAAACTGGCCGCGGGTAACGCTAAAGTCGTTACGGGGAACAACTGTCGCCCGGGTGCCAAACTGGGTAAGTACGCTGGCACGAATGTTATCATAATGAAAATCGCCACCGAAAGCTACAGTCGAAATTTCAAACTCATGGTCACGCGCCAGAGCGGTTGAGCCAACCACGGTATGGTCTATCGGGTTATTGTTTGATGCAGTGTAATTAAAATCAAGCAGGAAACGACCGGTAAAATATTTAGTATCAAGCAGGGCTTTGTGACGGCGGTCGTTGCCGTTAAGCCAGGTAAAATCGCCAAAGGCAAATGGTTCGGGTTTAGTTTTTACGGTGTCTTTAACTGTGGTGCTATCTGGTAATGATGCAGCGTTTGCCTGAGCATAGGCTAAAAGTAATGTGAGGCCTAAAGCAATGAATAAGAGAAGTTTTTTCATTTTTTGTATGAGATTATTTGTTCGCGGCCGGAGCGGGTTGCAGTGTTTAGTTTTAATTGCTCCTGCCTGCGTTAATTATGGCACACCTGCCAATTGCTATACCAAAGCGGCTGCAATATTTTTCGCCGATTTGATTATCAGCTATTTATTAGTTTATGTTTTATTTTTTGATTGGGGATAGTTGAATGTTCTGTTTCATTTTGAGAAGGTGGTTTTCTCATGGTGATTGAGGTAAAACCAGGGTAGTTCTTTTTCTGGCGCAAGTCTTGCGTGTTGGGCAGTGCAGGGCTGACTTGTGCCTTCTACGGACAATTTGCTAAGTCACAAGTCAGCCACCCGCATGGCCGCCACACAAGACTTGCGCCAGAAAAGAGTTGAAACAAGTTCAACATGACCCTGATTTTATTTGTCCCCCAATATCAATTCATAATAATATGATACTCTTCAATTTTACGGTACAGGGTGGCTAAACCAATTCCAAGCACCCTTGCGGCTTCTGATTTATTGCCTTTCACATATTTCAGGACCCTGCGGATGTGGTGGCGTTCTACGCTATCCAAATCAAGTGCTACAAGGTCATAATAACCACCGTTATGAAATTCGTTGGGGAGTAGCTTAGGAGTGAGTATAGGTTCGTCCATCAGGATGATTACCCGCTCAATTACATTTTTAAGTTCGCGGATATTGCCGTTCCACTTATGCTGGTTGAGCAGTTTAAAAAAGTTCTCGTCCACATCAGGCTGCTTTTTCTTCACTTTGGCCGAATACAGCTTGATAAAGTGCCGTGCCAGCACCTCAATATCCCCTATCCTATCCCGCAGGGGCGGCAGTACTATAGAAAAGCCGGAAAGGCGATAAAACAGATCGAGCCTGAAGTGCCCGTCTTCCGATTCCTTTTGCAAATCGCGATTGGTGGCTGCAATGAGGCGTACGTTCACTTTAATGGTTCGGGTTTCGCCTATTTTAATAAAAGTACCGTTTTCAAGCACCCGCAACAGTTTGGCCTGTAGGTCATGGCTCATTTCGCCAAGTTCATCCAGGAAAATAGTACCGCCATTGGCTTCTTCAAACAAGCCTTTCTTGTCTTTGAGCGCACCGGTAAATGCCCCGGCCTTGTAACCAAACAATTCACTTTCCAATAACTCTTTGCTAAAAGCACTGCAGTTAACGGCAACAAAGGGTTTGTCTTTACGCAGGCTTTCATAATGGATAGCTTCAGCAAATACTTCCTTGCCTGTGCCGGTTTCGCCTAAAAGCAAAACGGTGGCATCAGTGCAGGCTACTTTTTTTGCCAGTTCAACCGCCTCCAGTATCGCCGGCGATTGGCCCAACACTATCGGGAAGCCGTGCTGCGTTTCAACCTCATTTTGCAGCTCGTTAATGTGGTATTGCAGGTTGGCTTTATCAAGCGCTTTACTTACCAGCGGAATGATCCTATCGTTATCATCGCCTTTGGTTAAATAATCAAAGGCTCCGTTTTTAATAGCAAGCACCCCGTCGCTGATGGTACCAAAGGCCGTTAGGTTGATGATTTCGATGTAGGGCTTTATTTGTTTGATGCGCTGCACCAGTTCAACGCCATTGGCATCGGGCAGTTTCACATCGCTCAGCACCACCCTCACATCCTCTCGCTCAATGATCCGCAGACCAGCTTTGGCATTTGGTGCCTGAATTACGTGATAACCTTCCAGCACCAGGATCCGGGCCATCAGTTCGCTCAGCTTAACTTCGTCATCAATTATTAATATGCTTGATTTCATTTTTGTATTTGTTTGGATTATTGATGAGCATCAGCGGTAGTGTTTCCAGCAACCTCACATATAAGCTGATCCCCTTCTTGATCTCTTCGAAGTAGATAAATTCATCGGCCGAATGTGAGCGGGCCGAATCACCGGGACCAATCTTTACCGAAGGGATAGATAACCAGGCCTGATCAGATGTGGTAGGCGAGATATAAGTTTTGCAGCCAACAGCTATTCCCGTTTTAACAATAGGATGCTCGGGAGATACCGATGACGCCCCCAGCGAACCGGCGCGTGGGCTTACCTGGCAGGATACATTACGTTTGATGATATCAACAATTTCATGCTGTGAAAATGTATCGTCATGCCTGATATCAACAGTGAACTCACACCTTCCAGGTACAATATTATGTTGCGAACCTGCTTTAATAGTAGTTACCGTCATCTTTACCGGCGAGATCCCTTTTAACTGTTGCGGAAACTGGTACAGGCTAAACCATTCCAAATCGCGCAGGCATTTATGAATGGCATTATCGCCCTCTTCGCGCGCGGCGTGACCGGGGCGGCCATTGCTTACGCAATCAATAACCAAATTGCCTTTTTCGGCAATGGCCATCTGTAATAAAGTAGGCTCGCCAACTATAGCCAGCTCGCAATTGCCCAGCAAGGGCAGGATTGATTTAATGCCATTTTCGCCGGAGTTCTCCTCTTCAGCAGTAATGGCGAGGCATAAATTAAAACCAAGGCCCTGATAGCAATAAAAATGCAGGAAAGCAGCTATTAACGATACCACACAACCACCCGCATCATTACTCCCCAGGCCATAAAGTTTCCCTTCGCTTATTTCCGGACAAAACGGGTCTTTTGTGTAAGCTTCGTTTGGCACAACCGTATCCATATGAGAGTTAAGCAATATTGTCGGTTTAGTTTCATCGTAGTATTTATTAAAGCACCAGATATTGTTTCCGTGCCGTTTCACCTTTACCGAATACCCAAGCAAATGCTGTTGTATAGTATCAGCAACCGCACATTCATCGCCACTGAACGACGATATCTTGATCATGTGCTGCAGCAGCACAACTGATTCGCTAAAAAAATGCGGGTTTAAAGGCATAGTATGCCCTATCAGGGAGGTGACGGGCTGCTCATTCAATGTTTTTATCATAACTGATTAGTTTAGTTGAGGATCAAATAACATGGCAGTACACAAGCAATTGCAGCGATTTTTACTTTGCAGCACATCGTAGTTTACGCAGCTTTTGCAAGCATCCCAGAAACGAGGTTCACGCGCTACTTCGGCATAGGTTACAGGTTCAAAGCCAAGACGGGTATTCATTTTCATGATGGCCAAACCCGATGTGATACTGAATATTTTGGCGGTTGGGTATTTACTGCGCGAAAGGTTAAAAATACGGTTCTTAATTTCAGACGCCACACCCTGGTTACGGCGTTGCGGTGATACGATGAGCCCGCTGTTGGATACAAATTTCCCATCGTCCCAGGTTTCGATGTAGGAGAAACCTACCCATTCGCCATTTTCAGTTACGGCCATTATAGCTTTGCCAGTATCGATTTTTTCTATTACTGAGGCGGCCGATCTTTTGGAAATACCCGAGCCCCTTGCTATGGCCGAACTTTCCATTTCCCTGATAATTTCATCGGCGAACACCACATCGGCCGGGATAGCCGGCCTTACAATAATTCGTTCATCTTCCATTTTATATGTTTATTTCAGCTATCAGCACGGATTTGTTGAATAACTGTACATACCCCAGTACCAAAAGAATGCCCGTTGTGGCACGCATGGGCCATTTATAGGTTTAGGCTGTGTAAATGAAGATTTTAGTTTTTAGCGCAGGTCCGGAGCATAAAAAAAGCCTATCAAAATGAAAGGCTTCTATTTTCAAAACAAGATATTTTGATAATTATTGAACCGGCTGATGGTATTCAGGGCTGTTTTTGAAATGCTCAAGGTAACCATCGGCATTTACTGCCAATCCACTCATTTCAGTTTTTGGGGTTACTTTTTTCTTTTTAGGGCCGGTAATTGAAACAATGATGACTGCTATTAAAGCGGTAATTTTAAGTATAATATAAAATGCTGCCATGGCTTTTTAACTTAATGATAAAAGCCGGCAACAAACCAAACCTATGCCAAAAGGCAACAAAGCCCCTCAAAATACACATACCGCGTTAAAGCAACCATTAGCTGCCACCTCCCCTCCTATCATTTTGGGATATATAAATTATCAAAATGATAAAGTATTGAAAGCAGACCGATATTATTAAAGAGGTGGGTAAATTAAATGACTGATCGGTCAAAAACTTTACAATCTCTTCTCAAGACGAGGCGCGAAGGAATGAGTTGTAGCAGCGCTGTGTTTCTGCGATAGACTTATCAAAGCAGAAACACACCCCTCCGCTCCTCTCAAGATGGGAATCGCGCATTCCCTCACGCTTTAATCCCTTAAGTTAACGGCTATGGGGGGGGGTTAACAGGGTTAACAGAAATTCGAATTATTTACACCTAAATATCTAACAATCAATAAATTAAAAAAGAGACAGGGTTACCTCTCAAAGCAGTCTCCCGGCGAGAAAGTTTGCTTTAAGTCCGCATCAATCAAAACCAACTTAAAATCAATAAGTTACTATAAAATACAGCAGCCCTACTCCCATTTTTTGATCCCCAGCTTTTGCATTTTTGAATGCAGGGTTGATGGCGGCAAGCCTAATTTGGAAGCTGCCCCATCCTTACCGCTTATTTTGCCATTGCAACGTTTCAGTACATCTAAAATATGGTCGCGGGCGTGTTCATCAATGGTTTTTAATCTGTCGGTCGCTATTCCGGCGTACACAGGATTTTCTTTTTTTCCCTGCAGCTTGGGCAGGTAAGCATCTTTTATTACCGGACCATCCGTTAACAGGATACTGCGTTCAATAAAATGCTCCAGCTCGCGCACGTTGCCCGGCCAGTGGTATTCAAGCAGTTGGGCCATTACGTTTGCTGAGATCCCCGTTACCGCTTTACCGATCTTTTGCGCGTAACGTGCCAGGAAATGATTAGCCAATACCGGGATATCATCTTTACGTTCTCTTAAAGGTGGAATGATGATCGGGAACACAAACAGCCTGTAATATAAATCGAGCCGGAAGCGGCCTTCTTCAACTTCTTTTTCAAGGTTGCGGTTAGTAGCCGCAACTATGCGTACGTTGATCTTCACCGGTCCTCTGCCGCCAATGCGTTCAATCTCCTGCTCCTGTAAAACACGTAATAGTTTAACCTGTAGTTCGGCCGGCATTTCCCCTATCTCATCCAGGAAAATAGTACCGCCATCGGCCAGCTCAAACTTACCGGTACGCTTTTCAACAGCTCCGGTAAAAGCACCTTTTTCGTGTCCGAACAATTCGGACTCAATCAGTGTAGCCGGCATGGAGGCACAGTTTACCACTACTAAAGGCTTGTTTTTACGGGGCGACAGATAGTGGATACTCTTAGCTATCTGCTCTTTACCTGTACCGCTTTCGCCTAAAACCAATACCGATGTATCAAGCGGAGCTACTATGCCAATGTGGTCGAGTACGGTGAGCATCTGATGGCTTTTACCGATAATATCTTTAAAACCTGCAGCTTTGCTTTTCTCACTCAATTGATTTTGGCCTAATTTATCAACCCTCGTTAGTGACGGCTCAGGCACATCAAATGGGATGATCTCCTCCACCGTGGTCAGTAATGATCTGTACAGCCGATCTAACAAAATCAAATGATCATGGGTATAACAGTCGGTTTTGCGGCTGTAAAACGAAAAATGAATAACATCCCCTCCTGACGAAAGCAAAGGCAATCCTAAAAACGATTGCATATTAAAAACCTGGGCAATAAGCTTTTTAACGGGAAACTGCGGCCAAATCTTAACAAAATTAGCAGCATTATAAAAATCAGCCTTGGTTATCCGCGGACTGTCATCCTGCATCTGGTTAAGCTGTTTTTTATTTGTTTTTGTGATGTTTACCAATTCATCCGGGCCTATAACCTGGTATTCATCAAACCCTGTACGCAAAAATGAAATGGCGTTGTCAGGAAAACCCGCACCATTTTTCATGGTAACAGTTAAATAATCAAACGGTACATGCGGCTGGATACTCATTGCTATTTTCAACAACTTTTGTTTCCAATTTATGGGCTCAGCAACAATATTTTTAAATACCTGCTCCAGGGCCTGCTCCTGGCGTAATTTTGATTCGATACTGTTTTGATGCCGGTAAAAAGCAACATCCAGGGTTATCAGCAACTCCTTTTCGCGAAATGGTTTTACCAAAAAACCGTAAGGCTGCGTAGCCTTTGCCCGTTCCAGGATACTTTCCTGAAAATTAGCCGACAGGTATACAAATGCTATATTTTTTGAAGTGAGCACTTTGGCAAGGTCGATACCGTTCAGGCTGCCCTTTAAAAATATATCAAGCAATACCATTTCCGGTTTTTGCTCGTCAATGATCTCCAACGCTTCGGGTACAGAATCGGCAATGCCGCAAACTTTATAACCGGCACGGGTTAATATTAATTTCAGATCGTACGCCACCAGCGACTCATCCTCAACTATTAATATCTTTTTGTTCATATTTTAATTAGCTGCAAAAGTTTTTCGTTCAATATTATTTAACATCTTCTCGGCCCTGAATTCCACGGTGATTATAGCGCCGCCGTAATTTTCTATTTTAAAATAACCACCCAGTTGTTTACTTAATGCTTTCATCATTTCCATTCCTAATGAGCTTGCTTTTTGGATGTCAAAACCAACAGGCAAGCCTATTCCATTATCAGCTATGGTGAGTATAATAGTTTCCTCGGCCAGCCGTAAGGCTACTTTAATTTCGCCCCGCTGCGCAGGAAAGGCATATTTTATGGCGTTTGTAATGGCCTCGTTTAGTATCAGGCCTACGGGTACGGCCTGGGCAACATCAAGCTTAACGGGCTGTATCATTTGCTCAAAACGAATTCCCCTATCGCCGGGATCATAACAATCGGCCAGGTAATTGATCAGCTCATTAATATAAACCGACATATCGATATAAGCCACATCCGAATTACTGTACAGCTTTTGATGAATAAGCGCTATGGCCTGTACCCGGTTTTGACTTTCCCGGATTGCGGCAAGTGCCGCGTTGTTCTTCAAAAATGCCGATTGTGTATTAAGCAGGCTCATTACAATTTGCAGGTTGTTTTTTACCCGGTGATGCACTTCCTTTAACAGCCAGTCCTTTTCATCTAACAGGCCATCCTTTTCGTTAAGCAGGATTTGTAAAGATAGGTTCTGATTATTAATTTCTGTTTGTTTTAACTGTAATTGCTGATTGCTCCTTTGCTTGTGCCGGTAACCGTTAAATGCCAAACCTGCCATAATGATAAGCATGGCCACACCGCCAAAAGTGATGTTACGCTGCATGTTTACCTTTTGCAGTTCGGCTTTCTGATTCTTGCTCTGTTCCTGTAAAAACCTTATCGACTGCTTGTTTTCATTAGTCTTATATCTGATATCAAGCTCCTCTATCTGCTTATTTTTAATGGCATTAAACAACGAGTCATCAAGGCGTTTATGGATCTCGAAATGTTTTATAGCAGCTACATAGTTGCCGGATGCCGAATCAACCCGGAACTGCATGCCATGTATCTTGGTAAGGGTGATAGGCCTGATGGTATTAGATGGCAGCGATAAGATCTGTTTTGTATAAATGCCCGCCTTTTTATACTGTTGGGTAAGCAGGTAAAAGCCGGCCATGGTTTCGTCGTAATGAACAAAATCAGTAACCATTTGCTCGTTGGTGGTATAAAAGTCTTTACTAAAGTTAGTAACCTTATAAACGTCCATCATTTTCAGATAATATCGCTCGGCCTCCGGGTAATCTTTCAGGGCAACGTAGATATTGCCAAATGCCTCATACATATCAACCTTTTGCGCCAGGATCTTCGGCGGTACATCTTTTACCGCCTGTTTCAAGTATGCCAGTGCTTCTTTAGGTCTTTTAGCTGTTATGAAATCATAAATAATGAGGCTCAGGTATCCATAAAAATCTTCGTATTGTTTTCTATGCTTTAGTATCTCTGCCGATTTAAGAATATAGATGAGGCTTTGGTCATATTTATTCAGATCGGCATATACCAATGCAAGTTTGGCGTAATAAAAATCGGCCAAAGCCGTATCAGCCGTGGCGTTCATGCTTTTTATTACCTCGTGGCGATATAAAAGCTCGTTATGCAGATCAACCTTTTGTTTGCTTATCTCGGCAAGGGAATGATAGGTATAATGAAGTTTTTTGTAACCTATTGCTTTGTATTGGGCCAGCACCTGGCGCAGTTCGGTTTCGGCCAGATCAAGTTTCTTTTGGCTAAGATGGATGTCGGCTATGTTCTTGTTCATATCAGCCTCATCCAGTTTATGCCCCGTTTGCTGAAATAAGGCCCGGGCCTGCTCATAACTATTTATTTTATCAGGAATGGCAACTGTATCGTCTATAGATATATTATCGCCTAAGCGGGCCAGGGTTTTACCTTCCTGGTATTTATCACCCGTTTTACGATAATAACCAACCACTTCCATAAAAATAGCTTTGCCCTGTTTCAGGTTGTCCTGCTTGAGATACGCGGCCCCTTTAAGCATCATAGCTTCGTTAAGCCACTTTGCCGAATGGATGGCAACACTCATTTGTATGGCCTTATTGAAAGCGGTGATGCCGCTATCCAGCACCTCTTTGTGGTCGCCTTGCTTGTTGAGATAATAGCTGCCTAATTGTATTTGCACCTTAATAGTATTGGTGTCGACTTTGTTTTTTTGGTTATCGAGGTTGAGTTTGATGGTAGCAATGTCCATCTTTTTTTGCCCGGAAACGCTTGGGGCAAAAATTAAAGCAATAAAACATGTCGCTATATATTTAAACATACACTTAGTATTTTATTGCCCCAGAGATAATTACCGACAAAACCATAACGAAGTCATCTCCTGTGAAAGTCACGGAATAGTGATAGGCGATGATTTGCTAAATTTATTCAATTTTATGCAAACGGCATCAATAAGCAGAAAGCTAAATTTTCTTTATTGCTGAGATAACCAGGATCCGGACCAGCATAAAAATCCCGAAGCCTGCTCAACCAATCAATGTACAGATCATGGATTCGATTGTACAGATTATAGATAGCAGGGAAATTTCGGATTTATATCCCGGAGGTTCCTACCAAACCCGGTTCTCTTTAGTATACTCTCTTTCAATACCTTCCAATATTAGTTCAGAGGTTATGCGGCTTTCCTTGCGGGCCAGCATTTGCAGGCAGGCAAATTGTACTACATTCAAGATCCCGGAACCACTGAGCTCATATTTACGCGAGATCTGCTCAAGGTTAATGTGCCCGTTGAGGTTGGCTTTAGGCGGAAATGATTTTTGCCAGATAGTAAAGCGTTCATCGGCATTAGGCAGCGGGAAGTTAATAACCGACTGAAACCGGCGCATAAAGGCCTCATCAATGTTATTTTTAAAATTAGTTGCCAGTATTACCAGGCCATTATGCTGCTCCACACGCTGCAGCAGGTACGATGCTTCCTGGTTAGCATATTTATCGTGCGCATCTTTAACGTTAGTCCGTTTGCCAAAAAGCGCGTCGGCTTCGTCAAAAAACAGGATCCAGTTTTTATTATCTGCCTTTTCAAATAATTTGGAGAGATTCTTTTCTGTTTCGCCTATAAACTTGGATACGATCATTGACAGATCGATCCTGAAAACGGGCTTGCCTGTATACTTACCGAGCAGAGATGCAGTGACCGTTTTGCCAGTTCCCGGCGGGCCGTGAAATAATGCCCGATAGCCTGGTTTCAGTTTCCGCTCCATACCCCAGTCGGTCATTAATACTTGCTGGTAGTTCACCCAGTTTTCCAGCTCGGCAATTTGCCTGCGGGTAGTATCGTTCAATACAAGGTCGTCCCAGTTGTAGGTAGTTTCCAGGTATTGTGCCGGAAAGTTCATACTTAGTTTGGGAATAGATTCGGTGCCGCTGATCAAAAGTTCAACATATTCGGGCTGTAACAATAATCTGCCAGATAAAGCAGGCTCACCTTCGGGCACATCCTCCAGGTATAAAATATGCTGTTTTGCCAGATTGCTATGATGATGAAACAGATCGGCTATCTCCAGCCGCTTTTCCAGGTCATCGCCTGCCAAAACAAAAACTGCTGTTTGACCGGTTGGTAAAAAGCTGCGCCCGTTACGACTCCTAACACCACCAATCTGCTGAAAATCGCCCGATTCACGCATGTAAGGCTGAATAATTTCATCAAAAAACTCAACCTGTAAATGAGGTACCAGGGCCATCATTAGTACAATAACCTCATTGCTGTTCAAGCTATGATCGTCAATTAATTTCTCAAGCACACTGCCATTTCGCTCCAACTGGGGCAGCAGCGGAGGCAAATAAGTTGCGTCGTTACCAAATACAGTTTGCAACCTGGCTTCAACACAACCGGCTGTATACTGCATCAGCGCTTTTAATTGCTTAATATTAGTATCCATTTTATTTACGCGGGCCGTTTTGCTGTACAACATGGGTTAATTCGTGCGCCAACAGGTTCATACCGGCCGTGCTTTCAGGGTCAAATTTGGCTGCGTTAAAATAAATATCATTGCCATGTGTAAAGGCCTGCGCTTTTGAAAGGTTGCAAAGCTCAACAGCCTGCTGCCCGGTGTGGATTTTTACCTGCTCAAAATTGGCATTCATCTGATGCTCCAATTGCGCACGTACTTTGGCAGGCAGAGGACTACCGCCACCTTTACTTTCATTCAACAACCTGTCAAACTTGGCTTCCGGGGCTTCGGGCTTACCTTCGGTTTTTTCTACACTGCCACCTTTTTCTTCCTTTTTTTGGGCAGCGGCCTTATCGTCTTTTTCTTCGCCTTTTTCTTTTTTCTGGGGCTTGCCTTCGTCCTTTTTATCTTCTTCGCCTTTTTTTTGCGGCTCCTTGTCTTTCTTGTCTTCTTCCTTCTTTTGCGGTTCTTTGTCCTTTTTCTCTTCCTCTTTTTTCTGAACCCCTTCTTTATCCTTTTTATCTTCTTCTTTCTTTTGGGGCTCTTTATCTTTTTTATCCTCCTCTTTCTTCTGAGTTGGTTTCTCTTCTTCTTTCTTTTCGTCTTTTTTCTGCGGCTTACCCTCTTCTTTCTCATCCTTCTGCTCTTTCTTTTGGGTTCCTTTAGCATCCTTTTCCTCATCCGCCCCCTTTTTCTGAACGCTCATTTGTCCCATCCGCTGTGACGAATTAGCAGTTGCCTGCTGTGCCATAGTCACCTTATGTGCTACCGCATCGGCCTCCTGTTCAAGGGCACTGTCCTGGTTGCCGTCAATCTTCCTCGCCTGGAAAAAGGCATCACTATCCTGCTTGCTTTTTTCGCGGCTGCCATTAAAAAACGGTTTCTCGGCTTTATCCGCCTGTTTCTGACTAAGCGGCTGGCGTGTATTTTGGATGTATTTCATAGGAGGTTTAGTTTAAATTGTTTAACAGATCCAATTGCTTTTTGGCATGAGCGCCCCATTCGCCGGCATCATGCAGCAGGTCTTCAAAAATCATCTTTGCCTTATCTCTCTGATTTAAATTAGCTAACGCTATGCCCAGGTATAGTTTTCCTTTTTTGTTTTCGGGATGTTGTTCAAGCAATAGTTCCAGGTGTGCAAACGCGGCGTCAAAACGGTTAAGCCCAAGGCAAAGCACTCCTGTATTTAGCCTTATCTCCTCGTTTTCAGGGTCATATTCCAGGATCCGCTCGTATTCTGCCGCCCCTTCATTTAACTGGCCGCTTTGCAAATACGCAACCGCCAGGTGATTACGCACGGCTATATCGGCAGGGAACAACATTAAATACCTGATCAGGTACCCGGTAGCCAAGGCATAGTTTTTTATCATTAATTGGGACAGACCCACAGTTTGCAATGCCCTGCTGTTTTGCGGGTTTTCGGATAATACATAATCGGCCATTTCAAAAGCTTCATCATACCTCCCGGTTGAAAGGTAAACCTGTGCCAGTCCCATCAATAAATTTAAACTTGTGGGGTTAAGCTCAACCGCTTTAAGCCAGCATGTTTCGGCGCTTTCCATATCTGCTGATAACATATACAACTTAGCCAGTCCTTCCCAAGCCTCAAACTGATCGGCCTTAAGCGTAATAGTTTGCCTGAAAGCATTTAAAGCTTTATCATACTGGCCCAGCAAAACCTCGGTATTGGCCAGATTGAGCCATGCCGAAGCATTTTGATTATCAATTTCTAAAGCGCGTTCAAAAAGCGGCCTCGCTTCGGCAAATTTGTTTTGTTGGTAAAACAACATGCCCCGGTTATTGAGCAGGGTAACATTGGGCTCATTTAAATCAGCCGCTTTTGCATAATAAGCCTCTGCAGCTTCAAAATTGCCGTTAAGCTGCTGTATGGCACCAAGGTTTATCAGTTCGGTTAGTTGGCTTCGGTTGCTCATAACATTTCTTCTTTTACTTTATCTGCTATACCACCTGCTATATCAGAAATACTGATTTCGGGATAGGTAACTTTAATATCATCGGTTTTAACATCAAACGGTTCGCCGTCTTTATAATGGATTGGCAGCGAAACTTTAACCTGCAGATCCGGGCCATAGCTAAATGACGCCAGGTTTTTAGTCCATTCTTTTGAAATATCAGTAACCCACAGATCAAGCTCGGCTTTGATGAACGCATTTACATCAAACGTAAACTTAGGGTGTACCTCAATCTCGCCCAACGCGTTAAACTCAAAGCCGGTTGTGGGCGACCAGGCGAGGTCGGCAGCGGCGCTTGCCTCACCCTCCAATCCTAATCCGCCAACTATCTGAATACCACCGGTAACGCTGGCAGGCCCGATGCTCAAGCCAATACCTAATGCGGCTTTGAGTTTTAAACCAGCGTGCGCAGGGATCACAAATTTGGCACCGCCGGTAATACGTGTATTTTCGGGATGTGAAGGATTGAATTCTATCTGTCCAAAAACGTCTTTAAGTTGCCCGGGGCCTACTGCCGCGTCAAAATCAAGGCCGCCATCAATAGTTGCCACAATACCAATGCTTTTAGGCCCAAGCGGGATGGCGAATATGGGGATCTGGATGGTTGGTACTTTGAACAGCTCTTTATTGATGCTCTTTTTAGGGAAAACATCAACAGCCGAAGGCAGGTCCAAACGGCCAACAACTTCAATTTCACCGGCCGGGGTTACCCTCACACTTGCCGAAGCCTGCAGCCAATCGGTAACTTTGAGCGTTAATTTACCCGAGCCGTAAGCCGTAAACTTATCGCCCGCCGGACCCGATGGCGTGCCATCAGCAGCAATAGCGCGATTGGTTGCGCCAACAGTGACTTCGCCCGATACCCGGTCAGCAACGTAAGATGCCTTGCCTTCAATAGTTAGCGCGCCGTCGTCATAAGAGATTGACAACTCAGTATTGATCTTCGGTATTTTAGGTATCGCCTTACCATTGGCTTTTACATGGTAAATTTCATCCGGGCCGCGGGTAACTTCAACATTACCGCTACCACTTTGGATGCCCGGCATATTTTCGTCAAGAACGAAGCTGCCGCCGATAACCAATGTTTCATTGCCGTAAGTGACATGGATCTCTGCGCTTTTTACGCCTTTAATATCCGGCTCGGCAGTACCGGAGGCATTAAATATGCCTTTTGCATAATCAATTTTTATATGTGCCGATTTAAGGCCTTTTACCTTACCTGCAGGAATGCCGATGTCGCCCGATGCGCTAAACTCACCATTGGCATACGAAGCTTTAATTTGTGCCGGATTAAAGGTTTTTGAATCAAAATCAAAAGTACCATCAAGCGCAAACTCGCCGGCAGAATTAGCCTTGGCTCCCACCTGGCCTTTACCCAAGCCTTTTATTTCAAAATCAGCAATGCCCTTTACGCCTATGCCCGATGTTGCAGCATAAACCTCAAGTGATGTATTAGTGATCTTGAACGGAGGGGGTACCTTAAGTTCACCGCTATTGAATACCTTACTTATTTTGATGCCATCCGCGTCAAAAATGATGTCAATAGCCGAACCTTTTATGAATGGGACATCGGTATTAATTTTACCAAACCCAACCAAACCGGTATTGGGATCTATATCAATTTCTTCAATTTTTATCGGACTAAAGCCTTTTGCTTCAAGCTGTGCGCTAAGTGCAGTTTTTATAGCAGCCTTATTTAACTTACCTCCGTAAAAACCCGGCATAGCTTCAATAGGCTGCGGCAACAATTTGATGCCTTTAACGTGCTTATCGTTCATCAAAACATCGATATACGCAGTTCCTACCGAGCCTGTACTTAATATCGTTGGATTGTCCTGATGAATATAGTCTATCTTTTTTATTTCCAGATCGGCTCCCCTGCTCTTGATTGCGCCAATTGGATGGTTTATTGTTTTAGAGCCTTTTGCTCCCGGCGTTTTGCCCGGCTCCCAGTTTGGTATTTTCAGGGTCTTGCCAAATCGCTCGCTCGTGATCAAAGTCAACTCGGTATCCTTGGCAAGCTTAAATTTGGCCTGATCGGCAGATGAAATAAACGCCAACCCTGCAAGGTGCTTACTTGCCTGGATATCTGAAAGCTCCCATCCCTTGCCTCCACCGGCAACACCCAACGTTCCAAGGATCTTACCTGCAGTTATGGTATAATTAGCGCGCACAGAATCGACACTTGGCTTCCGCTGCCCATCGGGCATTGTTGTGATCTTGCTCAGTGTATCCGTTATCTTGTTTTCTATTTCGGTTTTGATATTTCCGCCTGATGATCGATTGGTAGCAGCTTCAAGTAACCATAAATTAGGCGTATCGTCTAAACCGCCTAATTGCAGTTCAACTTTATGGTCAACATCATAACCACTCTCAATATTCTTGCCCGACTCATCCCAAAATGGCCGGGTGATATTGGCCTGAATTGCGGCTGCATCGCCGGTTATAATGTGCGATAAACTGGAATGATGCTTCTCGGAATCGAGTGTTAAAAAGAAGTTTGGTTTACTTTGGTCAGAGGGTATTTCTTTGGCTTTTTTCTTATTAAATTCAGATGTAAAAGTACTTGATGCTTTAGCCGCGTTGTTCCATTTTTCTAAATGTGTGCCTGATCGTTCAACTTTATCAAAAGTGTAATTAGCTTTCGAGCCCGCAGGCATCATATTATATTTTACAGTGGGTATATTTATGGACGGTATGTAGATTATCTTTTTCTTGGTATCTATCGGATCTTCCTTGGTGGCCTTTTCACCTGTGCTTGCAGTAATAGCCCCCGGAGTAGGCGCCGTTGCCGCACGTTGGATAAGCCCTTTCTTTTTAACACCATTTCCACCCTGTTGTACCGTATGCGTCACCTCATGCGCTAACAAGTGCTGCCCCGATTTACTTTGCGGATCATATTTACCCGCCCCGAAATAAATATCATTGCCGTGGGTAAATGCCTGCGCCTGTAAATCGTTACTTAATCCGGCGGCTTCACTGTTGTTATGGATGCGTACCCCACTCAAATCCCTGCCCATTGCTCCTTCCATTTCCTCGCGGGTATTGGCAGGCAATGGTTCGCCGCCGCCTTTGCTGCCTTCGATCTTTTGTTGCGTTTGCGGAGATACATCAGGTGCGGCCGACTGGCTGCTGCGTTTTAATGTATTCCCCTCGTTGGGATCGCCATCACTTTCAAAAATGGGGCGGCGCTGTAATTCTTTATCGGCTCCGTTCTGCTCTTTTTCCTGTTTATCTTCCTTCTTATCTTCTTTCTTTTGCACAGCGGAGGTAGTTGCAGTACCAGGAGCC
The DNA here is from genome assembly GCF_059491465.1 of Mucilaginibacter sp. Mucisp73. Lineage (NCBI taxonomy): Bacteria > Pseudomonadati > Bacteroidota > Sphingobacteriia > Sphingobacteriales > Sphingobacteriaceae > Mucilaginibacter > Mucilaginibacter sp. Mucisp73. Next base: position 3,843,180 of record NZ_CP168507.1, read on the forward strand.
GTAGTAGAACCAGTTGCAGCGTTAGCTACGGTTTTTGGCTGATTAATATGTTGAACAACTTTATCAGCCACCTGGTCGGCCTGCCGTTCAAAATGATCGCCGGGTTCATTCACCGTCATTTTACGCTGAACCTTATTCCCTTCAAAAAAGGGCGCTTCCTGCGCCTGTTCAACATCATGAGCGGCAGAGAAAAAAGGATCTTTCCCTGCCCCCTGCTTGTTTGCGGGCTGGTTTTGTTTGGTGTTTGCAGGTGCTGCCTTTTGCGGTGTCTTCATTGCCATTCCACGTAAAAAGGTTCATTCATCCAGGGCAGTTTAACTACGCCAATGCCCCATGGCAGTGATGAAAGCAGGATATCCAGGTCCATCCGCTCTACAATAAGGCGGGCAGGCTGTTCTGCTTCAATTAGTTTCCCGTTGCGAATTAAGAATGCTTCGCGCAAGCCGCCGGGCGATGTATTTTTTAATGCTTTCCAGTATTTTATCACGGTTCGGAGCATATTGTCGCCTTCATCAAGCATACGCTGTGGTATTTCAACTTCACGTTCCAATGGCTCGTCAAGTGGCCACCGGCATAAAAATTTCTCAAAATAAAGGTCATATTCAAAGGCATTCACATTACCGGTACCTAAATAGTGCAGCAGGTGAACGGCCAGTTGCCTTGCGGGCAGATCAACAAAATCGTTATCCTGCAGCAAGCCAAAATCTTTAAAGAAATACTCCAAAAACGGGTGCAGGATCACCAAACCGGCCTGGTTTACATACGTTCCGGCAATTTCTTCTTCTTTTTTTGAGCTTGTTTCCGGAGTGTTATCGGGTGTGATTATGGGCTTATTATTTTGCTGTAGCGGTTTATTTTCTGTTGATTGGATAACTGTTTCGGCTATTTGAATGAGGCTCATCGCAGAAATTGAAACAGAAGCTTTTAACTCTCCGCTTATTAAAGCGATTAGCTCTTTCAGGATTGCACTATCACCAGCAAATTCACTATGGCCTATCCGCAGGCAAATCATCAGCAAGAGCTTTTCAATGATCTGCCGCCCGGAGTCGCTATTAAATTCCGCCGGTAAAACCTCTTTAATGTTAGCGTGTATGTTTGTTGCTGATTCACCAGTTATCAAACGCCTGATTTCTTCAACAACAGCGTCGACCTTTTTTTGAAATCCATAAGTCTCGGCCTGAAGTAAAACCATTGCCAGCTTTTTAATAAAAGCCATACCAAACTGGCTGAATAACCTGGCTGCCGCAAGAGGTGAGCTCTTAAAAAGATTGATAAGTTTTGATTGATAAACGTTCTCATTGATCAACTGCCCCGATAATTTATTTAACCAAACATCTTCCTGCTGTAGCCACTCTGTTGCAGCTACCGCATACCACGGAAGCCTGCCCGTGTTAAGGAAATAAACAAATACATTAAAGGCCTGCTGCTCTTCAGTAAGCAATGAATAGCTGATCTCGTTATCTGGCTCATCACCAACGGGTAATACGGCGGGATTTAAAACCGGCTCAAGCGCCTTAGCCAGGCTTGCCTGCAATTGTTCAAATACATCTTCCAGTTTACCAGAGCCCAGGTCAAGATCAATCTTATCTATCAAAACATGAGCAGGCAGATCCATATCATCCAGCAATTGCTCCAGTTTTTTGAGCAGCACCTGTTCAAAGTACCGCACGGCCTCGTCCTGCACCTTTTGGGCAGTGCTTCGGTGTGATACTTCTATATCAAGTACCAGCTTATGGATGATATGTGTGCTCCCTGCCATAGCTCAACATTATTTAACAGTGCCCGGATCTGTAGTACCCGGATCTTTTTTGATAATCTTCGGAGCTATTTTTGGTGTCACAGGAGTTACAGCCGGATCTGCCGCCGGTGTTACAGTTGTACTCGTTTTAATCACAGATGGATCTGCTTTTGGTGTTACAGTTGGTGTTGGCGTTACCGATGGTGTTACCGCAGGTGTATCCTTAACTGTAATCACCGGCGGTACAGTAGTACCCGTTGGCGGCGTAGTAACCACAGGCGGAACTTTAGTAACTACCGGTGTAGTGGTTTCCGGCGGCAAGTGGGTAAGTACCGGAGTGGTAGTTATGGGAGGCAAAGCAACAGGCGGCGTAGGTGTAAACACGGCACGACACTTCTCAAACTTACCATTCACTGCTGTAAGTGTAATAACTGTATTACGGCCACGCGGAAACTGGCGCATATCAAACACTTTTACTGTGTTTACCTCATTACTGGTAGTTCCATCGTCAAATGTCCATGTAAACTTAAAGCTGCCCGGATTAGGTGTTTTATTTGTTAAAGTAACCGTAGCTGCACCTTTTTCATTATCCATAGTTACCTTATAGTCAAACGAGGCCTGCGGATGCTCATGGATCATGAGCGTACAAGCAGGAACCGGCTTGCCGTTCACCATAAAGTCGTTGATGCTAACATCATAAGGACCTTTCGATGGATCAACAACCCACTGGCTCCCCAATAATTTAACTGCATCTCCCGCTATTTTTGAGGTGATAATCCCTGTTGCGGGTTGTACGGCAGTGAAGTTTATATTACCCTCATCCGAACAAACTTCGCTGGCAGCCAACTGCAGGTCTACAGGTTCCTCAGGAATCTCTACTGTAATAGTAACCTGTTCAGAATCGGTACAATCATGGTTATTGGCAGATAAGGTGAAGGTTAGTTTACCATCAGGGAATTTGGCACGAAGATCAGCATATTGGAAGGTAATGTTATCATCCGGTGTGGTAAGATTAGCATGTACCTGTCCGTCGGGCATTGTCCAGGTGTAAGCAAATGTATCCCCTGCTGCCTGATTGGTTGTAGCTGTTAGTTGAATAAATACGGCAAACTGGGTTGTATCACTTATACTGGCCGCAGGTTTAACAGCCGGGTGTTTAAATACGGTAATAGTGCAATCGGTTGGCTGATCATTTACCGTAAATTTAATCTGCTGACCAAATGCACCGTCTTTAACTTTAGTTGTATCAAAATAGGTTATTGTGTCTTTAGTTACAACTGTAGTTTCAAAACCAGCCGAGGCCTTGATAACGCCATCAGCCGGACAAACTTTAAACTGCAGCAACCCTTCGTCAGAACATGCTACGGCTTTAGGTAAACTAAGTCCTACCTGTGGCTTAGGCATGATAAATGCCACCGGCGGACAATCGGAACAGCACATATACGGCAGGCAAAAATCGGCAAATACTATATCGGCAGGCACATCGGGGTTTGCAGCTACAGCTCTTGATTTTCCCAGTTCGAGCGCTAAGGCCTGAGTTTTCTTGATCACCTCAGCTTCATTTGTCGGGGTGTACTTACGTTTCGACCGGCTTTCATAATATTTTACAGCATCGGCAATGTCATCATACTCGGTGTTTTTGGCGATATAAGCCATCGCGTCGCTATCACTTGCAAAACCTTTTACAAACTGCTGTTCGCTTTCAAGCGCCTTTAACCTGTCTTCGAGCGGAGATTTGCCTGAAGCGCTGGTTGGACTGGGTGCAGTTACCGCAGTAGCATAAACCATTACAAAGGTACCACCCGCCGGCACACCTGCCAGGTGCTCTAACCCGGTATGATTGGCGGCATAGGCCGAAAAGGTAAGCTGTTGCAGGAGCTTGGCTTTGCGGTCTTGTATTTCTTTTAATATTACAGCAAGCGCCTGGCCTGCACAGCAATTTTCAGATAAGCGCCATAACTGCAGTTCATAATCATCTTCATACCCTTTTCGTACATAATCGCTTTTGGCAAAAATCTGGCGGCTTTTTTGAGCAGCCAACTTTACTTCGTTGCAAAGTTCATCGAGGCGGGCTGTAAAATTATCAATGGTGTCTTCGTCAATATCAACCAGCCTGTCGGGCAGCCACTGGCTTATGTTACGGGTACCGGCTATCATACGCACAGGGATATCAACTGCAATAGCTTGCTCATATGAGCCTGTTGCCGAGGTATCCACAGTTTTACCTGCGGCTTCTGCATAGTCAGAAATACTGATGGCCCCACCCTGCCTGCGGATCTGATCTACATAATAACCTATACTGCCTTGAGCAATATTGATATTATTGTCAACCGCGTCGATACCGCCGTCCATCACATATTTATCGGTGCTTTTATTGATCGCAAATCCGCTGCTTACCTGCTCACGTGCAGTTGCCTGCATTTCGCCGGTATCCGCTGTTTTGGCAGCAGCCATTCGCATTTTAGGAGCGGCGGCTGCTTCCTCATTGGCCAATTCCAGTTTCTGCTGGGCCGCCTGGTACCGGATCTCATTCGCCACAGCATAACCTGTTTGGGTATTAAAGCTTGAGAAAAACTTGCTTACATCACCATAAAGGCAATTCTGCTCGGCCTGGAAAGCTTTTAACGTGGCTTCAAGATCATTAAACTGGCAGGCATAATCATCTATATTGATATCGCTAAGGCTTACATCGCCCAAACGGATGGCCACTACATCAAATGGCAGGTTACTGTCCTGCCTGATCTTATCAACCGCGGCAATAGCCTCGGTATATTTTTTACCGATATGCCCTTCAATCCTGAAAAAATTATTGGAGTCGATTGAATAGGCCAGCGGGTTTACCACCATATCATTTGCTGGCGAATAGGCCCCGGCATTATAACCAAGGATCAGTTTATCTGTGCCCTGCAGCCACCGGCTATAACTCCATTTTTGAGCCAGGTCAATCGGCTTGCCATAATAAAAAGGGATAGCCCTTGCCTCTAAAGGTTTACTGTTATCGGTAGATGGTGTTATTTTCACCACCGGGCTCGGAGGCAGCGTAAACCCGCTGCTCATGATATTCAGCCTGTCGAGCAGGTTGATAGCTATATTCAGCTTATCTTTATTGGCGCTGATAGCCGGCGAGGCATAAAATTTATGGCGATACGGCGTTGGCTTTGCTGTTGGTGTAGTATTTAAAGCACCCAGCATAATATGTTTGGGGAAAGCATAAATATTGGGGCAGCACTGATAAATGATATCCGAAAGTATGGCCCTCAATTCATTATAGCCGCTTAACAGGTCCTTATAAAAATCATACAAGTACTGTGCCTGCATTGGGGCTGTAGCTTTACTTAACGTAGTATTGATGTTGGCAACAATGCCTGTAATAGGATAAACAGATTGCGGATCGAGCGCAAATTTGAATGTGTTGTAGAGTGTTTGAACAGCACTTGATAAACCACCGGCGCCGTCATTCGCAATTTTTGAAAAGGCAGCGGTAAGCGCTGATGATGAAGCGGTTGTTTGCGTGTTAAAGAACACGCGTTTTGCAGCTAAAACAGGAGCATCAAAATAGGCATTATAAGCGTTGAAATACTTTTTGTAAATATCATCATAAATAACCTCCGAACCGGTTTGCTCAATGATCTGGTTCATATCAGCCTGGGCAATGAGCAACACTTTGGGTTTGGCTACCTGCTTGCGACCCTGGTTATCACAATCAATAGCCGTACAGGCATCGGGATCTTTAGAGTAATATTCCAGGTAAAGCAGGCCGTACATTTCGGTAAGTTCCTTACCGGCCTTTGATTTAAAATTGGTGAGGGCAAAACTATCAACCGGGAAAGCGCCTTTATCATCGGGCGTTACCAGCTCCCATAAAGCCATTTGCGCGGCATCGGTGCCCATGGGATAAAACGGCGGGTATTTGATCAGAGAATTATCATAGGCCCTGAAGTTTTTATAGGTTGTTTCGGGCATATAAAGCAAATCGCCGTCGGTAGTTACGCCGCAGCCCTTGCCTATGGTTATGCCGTTGGCATCGCCTTTGAAACTTAAGCCGCATACCAGGCCAACGCCAATTAAACAGGTACGGGTAAGGCGCTGCTGATCTTCAAAAAACTCTACAATATCATTCAGCTGTTTGGCTGTCAGCACCTGGCTGTCAACAAAGGAGTTATACTCTAAAGTTATATCGGTGAGTTTTATGTTGGTTACTGGTGGCATGGCTTTTTCATTTAGGTTTTAACTGTTATTATTTGTGCCGCCCTGCAAGGTGCCAAGGCTGGTTTTGTTCAATATTATCGGGTTGGTTTCCTGGGTGTCGTCATTGCAATCACTTAGCTGCCCCTGCTGATAAACAGTGTACAGTTTTTCAATCACGTCGATGAATTTGCTGTTCAATACCGGATCGATAGGCGTATCAGTACTTATCGCTATGTGTTTGGCAGTAAGCCAGTCTTTATAAACTACTTCAAAATCAACCATCTGGTCATGCCCAATGAAACAGATCCGCGGCAAAATATGAGCGGGCGTTTCGGTGCGGATGAGCCGCTCGGCATAGGTGCGGAAAGCTGTGTTACGTAACCTTACGCTATATCCCGGCAGTATCACACAAACCCGGAATGAGTATGGATCAAGCGGCTCGCAGTACACACCGTTAGGATCAAGGCAAACCGGCATAAACTGGTGATGAGTGTTGTCATCGCCGGTATAATCAAATGGCGGGCGCAGCAGGATATTTTCTATCACGTACATGCCCTCCATCTTGAAATCGTTTTGCATAAATTTGATGATGAACGCAATCTCGGTTTCGATGGCAGCGGCGCTGAACTCCATATCATTATGAGTAAGCAAAGTACCAGCAGAGTTGGCTATATTATAAACATACTTACCCGCGGTAGGCCCCGGACTTAAACGATAGTTTTCTCTGTCGCAAGCCAGTACAGATACCAGGCCCAGGTCTTCATAAGCATCAATCTCTTTTGAATAATTTGCATTCCCCTTAAATTTCACCACACCAAGCTGCGATATCGTCCAGTTATAATGCAGGGCATCGGCTTTAAACAAAAGGTAATCCTCAACGCTAAGCTGCTGCATTTTATAGTTAGAGAAACCGAGCAGCATTGAGATCCGTTTTTCCATGCCCGATACATTCACCAGTTGCTGATCGGGCGTTTTAGCGTTGTACAAATCCATTCCGCTGCCGCGGCAAATGCTCATCTGGTCATAGTCTTTCAAAAACTTAACCTTATGCCTGATGATGTTGCGCTGATAATCTTCGCCGTAAATGCGGTACATTAAAAATACGTACTCGTTAAACTGCTCGGCAAAACGGGCCAGCAAATGATCGAGGAATTTATTTTTCCGTTCGGGATAGTTATCCTGCCCGGTTTCTTTAATTACATCATCAATCGTTTTCTCCCATTGGGCATAACCATCCAACAGCTTTTCCGCATCGCGGATGCCATTTACCGCATTACTGAAATAGGTTTTACGGATGCTGTCATCGGCAGTAAGCAAAATCCTGGCATTTGCAAGCTGGGCGAAGTAATTGGCCAACACCTGGTCATAAAACAGCAGGTAACCTTTAAGCTGTAAGGCCAGCGAACGTTGCTCGGTGGTAGCAGTTTCTGGCAGGCCCAGCGGCGAGATACCGTAATTTTCAGGAAACTGATTTTGCAGGGTTTCATAGTGCCCTATATCCCTGTAATCGCCTTCGGGTACCGGCAAATCAACTATCTTTTTAGCCTCTACATTGTCCTGCCAGTCTTTCCGAAGCTGGTTAAGATCGGCTTGGGCTTCGGACTGTTTCAGTTCGATAGGCACCACATCCTTATAAAATGTGAATGATGAATTGGTTTCGCATAAAACAGGTTTATGGCCATCCTGTACACAAAGTAGCCATTCGTTTGATTTATAGATCTTATCGGCAACCTCGCTCTGCGGCGCGGTACAGCCGCAAAAACCAAAGGAAATTCTTTTCACCAATCGTACACCGTCAATTTCCATGATAATGCGGTACAGATCAGACAGGCGCACCTCTGTACGCAATTGCGAGGCCGCAAGTTCGGCCGGGATGATAAACCCTTGTTTAGCAAATTTGGCATCAATACCCTGCAGGTTTTCAAAATCAAGTACCGGGCCCTCAAAGATCTCGTCGGTCTGCATGCCTTTATCCAGCAATTCTTTAAGCAGGTAAAATTTAATATCGGGTGTAAGGTATTGCTCTATATTAAACATGATCTGCGCCCAGATCATTTCAGGATCGGCCTGGGGCTGAAGCTCAATTTCGGCACAGATAACTATTTCCTGGTTTTCAACGGCCCTTACCTGGTCAAGATCCTCACATAATTCGCGGAAGTAATGGTATACAGATTTTATTTGTTTGATGATGTCATCCTGTTTAGCTTTGATCTTAGCGGAATCGCCCCCCAATTCGGGAAAATCCTCAAAATCAATCAGGATATCGTTGATGCCTTTTAAATCGAATTTAACCTCTTTACCGGTCAGGGCATTTTCGCCGGGTTTGGCGTAACGAAGCAGCGGTTTACCATCAGGTTGTTTATAGTTGGCTATAATACTATGGGGCGATTTTTTGATCCAGGCATTCCGCACACCATCTATCCGCACAAATAATTGACGGTAGTCGTCGGGTGTAACCGGGTAAGTGGGCAATATTTTTATGGCAGATAAGAACTGCTCATGCATACTGGTGGTATTGTCATGATCAACCGCTAAAATATTTTCAACGGGCAGGGTAATGCGGTAGTTAAGATCGGTAAGCGCATAGCAAAGCATCTCCAGCGTGGTAATGCCCGGGTCATGCACGTTATAATCCGACCAGATGGCGCTGGCCAGGTCGCGGATATGCTGCATACCTTCGGTGCGCAAAGTATTATACTCGGGCCCAAGGCTGGTATCAATTTGTTTCGGTATGGTTAACTGATCAATCATGGGCATGTAGGTATGGTTTTGGTATCAATTAAATGTTGCTTTGCCGATACAAGGATTGCCTTTGAATTGCCTGCCTCCAAAACATCGGGGTTTGCGGGCCCCGATGCTGTGAAGTACATCTTAAAATCGGCTATATAATCAACATAGGGTAGTTCTTCAATAAAGCGGATCACCACACTTTTGTACAGGATGCCGCCAAAATCAATATCGGCATTACGGTTAAAAGCCCAGGGCGACAGGTAATTAATCACATCGGTATTCAACTTAGCCACGTATAGGTTTTCATCCAGTCCGAAGTAAAATTTCACCTTAAAATCAAGGATTACCTCTTCATAATCAGGATTAATAGCCAGCAGGTCAACATGCATAGAGTTTAATCCCGACAGATATTTGGTAATCTCGCTCAGGGTATTTTTGCTTACGCGAGGTTTAAATGGATCAAAACTGATCTGGTTACGGATATCAGGTATGGCTACCACCCTTACGCTGCCCGGGGCAACTTCAATATTATCGTTGGTATGGTTAAGGCATTTAACCCTAAACACCTGCGGAAACTGCGCCATTACCAGGTGCTCATAATCCCAGATGGTGACAGCCCGGTGTTTATGCCTCAACCGTTCACTTACCCTCAGGCGGAAAGCGCCGTCATCTTCCGGCAGTAAACCGCCAAACGAGGCATATGGCTGGGTAACCGATTTGATTTGCGGCAGCCTGTCGACCAGTTTGCTGATTGTACCTGCGGGCAACCCGGTTTCCAGGTGCGAAAGTTCATTATCATTATCGGCAAATTCGGCTTCGGCAGCCTGGATATGTACGTTGATGAATTTACAAACCGAATCTATCGTTACTGCAGTTGGCAGTTCAACCCTAAGCCAGGTGAGGCTTTGGTTTAGGAATGTATTGTTGGTTGTAGCGCCTTCGGGGATTAAAAATTTGATGATCCCCGAGCGCAAAAAATCATTGGTATCGTCGCTGATGATATTGCTTTTATCCAAAGCAAGCCATTCATTGCCCGATAAATAATACCATTTAGGTTGAATAGTATCCGAAAACGAGGGTGCAAGCGCGTCTTCGCTCCCTTCGGCCACCTGGAAAAGAATACTGGCTACCGAGCCTGTTTGGATGCCTGCAATCCCTATGTAAAATGCCGCAAGGTCAGGCGCTTGGGGTATGGCTGTAATATTACCATCAATAAGGCCATGGAATTGTTTTTTGAGGAAAGCATGCTGCTCGGCCTGGCCAAATGGTGTTTCGTGAAAAAATTGAACGTTATGGTTCACGTAATCAGCCAGCAAACCAGGGTTATCATTACTGCCGGTCAAATCGTCAATCTTATTTTTAGCCGATGCCTTGTAATCGAGCTTTAGCGATGCTATTTCGGGAGTATAGGGTTCTTTAGGGATAAGCGCGGCCCTTGTTGTATCTGTCATGGCAGCGGCAAACAATTGCGGATATATACTATGCATAAAATCCTTTGCAAGGCTTATACGGATATAATTATCCTTAACTCCTGCCGAAAAATTTTCGGTTTGTGTTTGAACTGTAGTAGCAGTTTGCTGAAACCCAACAAAACCCAGCACCGGGAAAAACATCTGCATTGGTTGCACGTACTGTTGCACCAGCGCCTTTTCGGCCTGCGGCCAGCTACCCTGTTTAAAAGAGCCCGAGACATTAAAATACAGGTATTTATTAATAAAATAAGGTGCGGGATTTACCGTTTGCTGAACGCCATCCGGCTTAAGCGTAAAGGTATTATCGAGCACGTTGATCTCACTGCCATCGCTTGGGAACCATGCACCGTTTTTAATATAGGCTACTTTTGCTTTAAAGTCACTTTTGGCTGTTATCACCCTCGAAGTCCCCGTAGTATCTGAAGCCTCATTACTGGCGTTAATGTTATATGCACCGGGGCTTAATGTCGACTTGAGATAATCTGTACGATAAGCCGTATAATAACTTTTCAAGTCAGCAGGTACACCTTTCCATTCAATATTGGGCGTAATTTCCGTCCACTCTTTTTGAAAGATCTCAGCGCTGCCGATGTATAGGGTTGAACCAACTTTTGGCAGAGCGCCAAAGGCAAAAAAGGGCTTTGATGGGTCAATTTTACCGTTATCATTTTCAACGGCCAGGTTTTTCATGCCTTTCACAGTCACATCTATCTGCACATTATTGAGCTTAGCTTTACTCAGCGCAACATAAACAGGATAGGCATTATCCTGAACACTCATCAGTAGGCGGATTACCGGGAAATCGGTTTTATAATTTTCTTTATGAATAGCCTGATCATAGGGCACAACAGCCTTAGCCTTTGCCGGTATATTTACTGTAATAATAATTTGCTGCTGATTAACTTTAAAGGCATCTGTAGTTGGAAAATCGGCCTGCAGCCACTCTTTTTCTGATGTTAAAAAAACTTTAAACAGTTGGGCAAGCAGTGCAGGATCAATAGTACCGAGCCCAGAAAAGTTGAGTGTTAAAGTTATGGTACGGTCACCCTCGCTCATGAGCAATACTTTTGATGCAAAAGCAAAGCCCATTGATGCCGTTGGCCAGCTCTTGCTGCCAAAAGGGTTCCACTTAGGTACATCATCTTTAAAAGGCGTACCCAAACCATCGGCCGAAAAAGTAACATCGGCATAGGCTACCTTCTTATCCGCGGGCGATTGGTACCAGCTTTTCATAGCCGCTATAGTGGCGCTGTTTACAGCCAGCTCTGCGTTTGTTTTAAAAACAACCGGTTTGGGTTTGGTGCTTTTATCTTTACCGGCATCAAGTGGTGTGCCTTCCGGCAACAGGAAACCGGTGAGGTTACGGGCAAGCTCAAATATTACATGTACCTTATCGGGTACTTCGGGGCGGTTACGCAGCTGCAATACCCGTTTAAAATAAAAATCAAGGTGCCGGCCGGTAAACTGGTTCAATGCATCTTCCGAATGCTGTAAAAGCATAATAAAACACATAAACAGGGCCAGGTGCGGTTCAACATCGCTTTTGATACTTGAGTCGGGAAAACCCAGGCCGGCATTCTGCATTTTAACCTCAACCTGCTTCAAAAAATCCTGCAGCGCTTTTTTATCCTGGATGAAAAACGGTTTCCAATCGCCCTGGGGGTAATGGCTGTCTTTCAGGGTATAATAATTTATTTTATCGGCATAAGCAGCAGCGAACGTAAGCCAGTCTTCCATGCCCAATTCCTCAATTGGGGCGCTTGCTGGGTCAAGCGCTTTCAGGAAGCGCTGTGACTGGCTTGAGCCATCACGTTGAAGCGGATTTTTATCGTTACAGGCCATGGTTAGTTCTTATTGGTTGGTAGTTATGCTGGTAATGTCATTTTTATAATAAGGGAACACGTAGTTGTACCTTGAATTGGTGGTGCGCACCGTGTAATTAAGCTTAATAAGCAAAATCCCTTCGTTATCCATACTGGTGTCAACCTCGGTGCTGTTTAGCGTTATCCTGGGTTCAAAATACAGTATGGCAGTTTCAATCAAATCCTTGATATAGGTTTTGAGGGTAAGGTTTACAGCCTCAAAAACTATCTTTTGTAAATCGCACCCGAAAGTTGGCTGCATAATGCGCTCGCCCAGCCGGGTGCTGAACAGTATGCCCAAACTGCTTTCAATATCGGCCTCGTCGGTAAGCATTTCAACTTTACCAGCAGTCTTGTCAAAGCTTGGCGGGAAGCTCCATCCCCTGCCTATAAAAGGTATTTTTGGTTCCATTGATCAGCCTCCGATTATTACTGTTGGGCAGCCTAACACTATTGATCCGCCATGGGCCGTGCTATCGCCCATGCGGGCGGCGGGTTTCCCTCCTATCAGCACCGTTGCCGAACCCATGATTATCGAATCATGCGGACCGGCGCAGGTACACATATCGCCCACGCATACGGCCGGCATACCACCAATGAGCACCGTTGGTATCCCCGGCCCTATTACCGGCCCGCCTACGTGAGGCGAAGGCCCGTTGAACATAGGGCATACGTGCATATCGCCTATCCTTGCTGCTGCTCCCATTTTTTGTTATTAGTTTATTTGTACAATTGAGCCTTTAAGCGCTGCTGTTCCGCTTGATTTTACTTCCACACTGGCCGATCCTTCGGCCGAAAGGGCGGTATTGGCTTTCAGGCCCAGGTTCATTCCCTCGGCATTAAAATCCTGCTGGGCTTTAAGCACCAGTTTACCCTGGGTTTCGATGGTGATACCATCGCTGTTCATTTTTATCGAGTTGTTGTTCTCATCCTTTAACTCAATCGCCCCGGCGTCTTCATCCATAGTTATCTTTTTCCCGGCCGGCGTTTCAATGGTTACCGATTTTTTATCGTCATCAAAAATGAGCTTCATTTTGCTGCGGGTTACAAAACCCTTTTGGTTATTGGCATCGGCCGCGGTTAAAGGAGCGGTTTTATTGCTGCTGTTAAGCATGCCCAGTACCACCGGTTTACGAGGATCGCTGTTTAAAAAACCAACAATTACCTCATCCCCAACTTCGGGCAAAAAGAAACTTCCGCGTTCCTTGCCGGCATCCAGAGTTGCTACACGCGCCCAAATCCCCTGATCATCAGCGCTGATCACCGGCATACGTACCAGGATGCGGCATTCGCCATCAGGATCGCTTTCCAATTGTGTTACAACCCCAATCTGCAAACCCGGAACTGCCTGAATTAAAGCCGAAGCAGGCTTTATACTGGTTTCAAACTTTTCGGTAAACCATTGCGGATCCAAACCAAACTGTACTTCCAGTTGCCAGTCGCCGGCCGAGATATGATGCTGAATGTGGCTTACAAAGGTGTTGCCGTTAAACCTGTCGCTCAGGTTACTGAGCTTAATGATCATCCCCGGCTTTACTGTATGGATGCCTTTAAATTTCACCCTGCCCCGCACTTTTGAAAGCACCTGTTTTTGCTTGAGCGATGTTGCCCAGGCCTGCAACTCGGGCTGTGAAAGCTTGCCGCCATGGTTAAGCTGATATTTACTTTCATTAAATACACCAGCCAGATCATCACTTGTCAGATTGCCGTTCAGTTCGCCCGATGGCGGGTTAGCATCAACCTTTTCAATTTCCTGTGATGCCGGGTTCCAGGTGCGGCCTGTTATGGAGGGGAACTGGATCCTTGAATCAATCTCGGCATCCAACTCCAGCATGGTTGCGCCAAATGATAATTCCACAACCGCGGTGCCGCTTATTTCCGGTTTTTTGATGGAAAGGGTATTGTCATCAGTATAAACCAGCATCCCGTTCAGTTCAGCGCGACCGGTTATGAAATCCCAGTCGGTAGCTTCGTATTGCACCAGGTCGCTGGTGGTGATGTTCATATCGGCAACATCGGTACTTAAACCGCTGTAAGTGCCTGCTATAGTAGTTATAGCATCGTTGTCCTTCACGTTTTCGCCAAAGTACTTGCTGTGGCGGGCAAGTGTCATGGCAATGGCCTTATCGCGGCATTCAATAACCAGTTGCGAACCGCTGTTACGCAGCTTGATACTATGCTTGATAACCACACCTTTAAACAGTGTATAATTATCCGATTCGTAACCACACAAAATCTCGATGTTTTTACCCGGCACAAACAAGTCGCCGTTGCTGGCATCAAACTTTTGGGCCGAGGTATCACCATCAATAATCACCAGTTTGGCGGCTGCTATCCGGTTTACGCCTTTATCAATCACCATAGCCTCCACCTGCATGGTGCGGGGTATCTCGGTGCCCTCAATTTTTACAATCGGGGTAACAACGGTACTTGGCCGGGTGGTTTCTATGGTGCGGCTATCTGCCATGATCTGTTATTGATTTAATGGTGGAAATTTGAGCTTTGTGCCTGTTTTAAGGTACCTGAAATCGTTAAGACTGTTTGCCCGGGCTACTTCTATGTAATACTTTGAATCGCCGTATATCTGGTAGCAGAGCAGCGGCAATGTGTCCCCTTCGTTAATTACCCTCATTTTTGTTAAATCGGGCGACTGGGCATTTTCTTTAGCTACCCGCTTTTTATCCTCAACCGAACCAATGAACGAAGCTTTTACAATTGCCCTGAGCGGGCGGCCCTGGCTATCAAACAGTTTATAGCTGATATCCATTGTTTCCAGGGCCCCGTCAAACTGAAGCGTTCCCCAATAGATACTTACAAACCTTGGCCGGTGTTTATCGCCCTGGTATTCGATGATGAGTTTCTGCAGGTTGTCGATATCCTCGTCAACCCCCAACTCACCGGCGGTAGCGCCGTTGATGACCCCAGTGCGATCGAACATTAACTCGAAATCCATCTTCTGCGGCTCAATCTTGGAAAACTTGGGCAGCTTGCCCGAGGTTCCCTGCGCCTGCTTGTCAGAATACTTGATCTCGATCTTCTGGCTGTAGCTTTCGGGGTTAACCTGTACCGTCATAGAGCCTTCTTCATTTTTGCTCTTCGGATCGGACCAGGCCACGATCTTCATTTTGGTTACGTTATCGGCCATCAGCGTTCGTTTTTATTTTTCAAAATCTCCAGTATCTGTTCTACGCACTCGGCAATGATCTCATCTTTATCACCGCCTCCGCCGCCACTACCGCCACCGCCACCTGAGGGCTTTGAATCCTGTTCGGCAGGACTTTGATTTACGCTCACGCGGATGTTCAGTTCTCTGATCTCAATTGGCATAACATCAGGTTTGAAGGGTGTAATACTGGTATTGCAGCTCAAAGCTTTCAATTGCGATACTGTTTTGCTCGGCATTCAAATCGCTCAGGCTCCATTTTTTTGGCCAGGCCTGCACTACATTCCAGGTTAAAAGCGGGTCATGTTCCTCGTTAAGCAGGCTTACGGTCAGGTCTTTGGGTTCGATAATAAAATTATTGAACACGTTATTGCACCAATCCATCAGCAGTTTTGATTCGGTAATGAGCCCTCGCTTCAGCACCAGTGCCGGAAACTTGGCCCTTACCGGCAGCGCGTGTTCAAAACGATTTTCGCCGCCCTCCTTTTTGGATTCTGTTTCCATCTCCATGGATAGGCCCGATACGTTCTGGAACCGGCTGTCGATTTCCTCATCGCCAATGCCCGTAAACACCACCTTAAAGTGAAAACCTAAAGGCGGATAACCTGATTTAGCGTCGAAGGCCATGATTAGCCGTTTTTGATGGTTAAACCTTCGTGCGCAACCTCAAGCGTTTCAATTGCAGCCTCGTTGGCATCTGCTTTCAAATCGGCCGACTGGATCTTAACCGGGAAGGCATTTTTAACCGACCAGGTAACTACCGGCTGATGCTCTTCGTTAAGCAGGTTAATGGTAAGGTCGCGGCGGTCTATCTGGTTTAGTTTTACGGTGTTCATCCAATCATAAAACTCGTTATCGTTAGCAAATGTGCCGCGTTTTAGGGTGATGTTACCGTATTTGCGCATGCCGGGCATTTTTACCTTATTGTATTCCTTACTGCTGCCTTCGCGGTATTCAACCACTTCGGTTTCAATCTGTAAGCCGGTTACTTCGGTAAAACCGATGCGTGTGCCACCCCAGTCAACCTGGAAATGGAATTTGGGTAGAGGATAATTTGCCATTTTATTTGTTTTAAATGAAATTCATTGATTTATATCGAAGCTAAAAGCGAAATGCATAAAGCTTAAAGCCAACAGACTAATTTTCAATACTTATGAAATTAATTAATAGACCATATCATTAACTCTCCTGCATTTTGTGCGAGAAGCGGAGGATGATGAACTCGGCAGGCCTTACTACAGCCATACCAATTTCAACTATCATACGGCCCTCCAAAATGTCAAGTGCGGTCATGGTTTCGTTAAGGCCAACGTGTACAAAAAATGCGTCTTCGGGTTTAGCGCCCTGTAAGGCACCGGCACGCCATTGCAGCGTTAAAAAGTTCTGGATCATTACCCGCACCTTTGTCCAGGTGTTGGCATCATTGTTCTCGAATACAAAAGGATAAGTAGCCTTTTTAACCGATTCTTCAACCATGATAAAGAAACGCCTGACAGGGATATAGCGCCATTCATTATCATTACCTGCTAAGGTACGCGCGCCCCAAACCAAAGTGCCCCGGCCCGCAAAAGCCCTGATAGCATTGATTGATTTACCCGTAGCCGTAACGTTCATATCGTCCTGGTCGCTGTTGTCAATTTTCACAGCGGGGCCAATCACATTGTTAAGGCTTACATTGGCAGGCGCTTTCCAAACACCCCGGGTACCGTCAACATTGGCATACACCCCTGCTATTGCCCCAGACGGGGGAATAGTGCTCATTTTAAGCGTTATTGCCGAGTTAGCAGCGCTGAAAAATACGTTGCCCGAGAATAAAGCCTGCTCGGCAAGGTTTTCATAAAACAGGGCACCGTTTATTAATGCGCCAAAACCTGTTAAAATGGTGGCAACGGTATCCTGCAGTGCCTGTACAATGGAAAGTGCGCCGGCTGCATCTTTGGTAAAATTATCTGCATTGGCAGCTATTGCCGCATAGGTTGAATTGGTTATCCAGGCTGTATTATCCAATACCGAATAAACAGGCGTTGGATTGCGGCCGGCGGTTGTATTAGCAGCAACCTTGGCATTTTTTTCGTAGGCAATGAGGTTGGTGATGGCAGCCGCAAGTTTTGCATCTTTGCTCAAGGCATCAATATCTTTGCCATACAACGCACCAACAGCGGGTGCATCTTTAGCCTTTTTACCCGCGGTAACAATGGCGGCCAACAAATCGAGGTAACTGGTTAGCTGTACATCGGGAGTTACATTTTGAGCGATATTATTTGCCAGTGCGGTTAGCTTTGCTTTAACGGCATCAATACCACTTACCCTCAATGCAGTAGCGTCGGCGGCGTTGCTAAATACAGATCCGATTACTTTATCAGTATCTTTGATAGCATTTTGCAGATTGGTTACCAGCGCCTTTTCATCAGTGCTTTTTGAAAAGCCATCATAATTGGTGATCTTGGCCGGTACCCCTGCATTATTCCAAAATTCCATCTGCCTGAAATCAACATTGACATCATAAGTGGTTATGATCCAGGGATAATATGCCGCGCCGTAGTTAAGGTTATTGATCCCTATCGAGCTGCGGAAGTTGTCAATAGGCTTATTGCTAACATCCTGGCGTTTATCGCCCTGCAGCACATCAAGTATCGAAAACCTATCCTGCATGGAAGCGCACAGGCCCAACGCTTTGGTTTGCAAACCGCTAAAGGCAACAAGGTCGGGGTTACCACCGTTTACCAGCTCAACCGCATCGGGAAACAGGATCAGTGTAGGCTCATCCTCGGCCGATAGGGTATCGATACCTCCTGATAAAGGCGGCGCTGTTACTGCAGACGAGAAATCTCCCACCGAAACGATATAGCATGGCCCGCCGCCATTGTCAAAATACTGCCTGAGCGATACATACAGGTGAAACCGCTTATCGGGTACCACGTTCAGGATCTGGTTTGTAGCCGGATTAACAGTAACCTTAATGGTTGCCGGTACATAGCCGCCGCCAAATAAGCTTTCAAACTCGAGCAACGATTTTATGCGGGTTGGTACATTTACCAATGATTTGCCTTCAGGAGTTAATGCAAAAGCTGTAAAACCTATAAAGGCGGGTATAGCGGTTTCAACCTGGGCAACTGATGGCGGAAACAGTGCAATCTCCTGCACGTAAACTCCGGGTGTTTTATAAGCCATGACTAATTGATTTAAGATTGAACCATTTTATGACTGAAACGAAGAATGATAAACTCGGCCGGACGAACCACAGCCATGCCTACTTCAACAATGAGCCTGCCTTCCAGTATATCCAGCGAGGTCATCGTTTCACCAAGGCCAACGTGTACAAAGAAGGCATCCTCAGGCTTGGCGCCCTGTAAAGCGCCTGCACGCCATTGCAGTATTAAAAAGTTGGCTATCATACCACGTACCTTTGCCCAGGTATTACCATCATTAGGCTCAAATACAAAGGGCTGGGTTGAGTTTTTAACCGATTCTTCGACCATGTTAAAGAAACGCCTTACGGATATGTAACGCCATTCGTTGTCATTACCTGCCAGCGTACGTGCTCCCCAAACTAATACACCCTTGCCCGAAAATGCCCTGATAGCATTTACCGATTTACCGGTACTGGTAACATTCATATCTTCCTGGTCGGCATCATCAATTTTTACCATTGGGGCTGCTACCATGTTAAGGCTCACATTTGCCGGCGCTTTCCAAACACCCCGCGTATTATCAACAGAAGCATATACACCTGCTATTGCCGCTGCGGGAGGTAAAATAACCGAGAACAGGCTGGTTTGCTGTTTGATATAATTATACAGATCACTGTTTAAGTGATAGATAGAATTGGCTGTGTTGGCATCATCGCGCAGAACGGCAGCGGCCGGAAAATCCGTTGGTGTAACGCCTGTGCCTGAAACAATTAGTTGTTTGCTTTCATTGCTGAAATAATTGATGCTGGTTTGCAGCCATGGATAATAGGCAGCACCATAACTAAGGTTATTAACCCCGATAGCTGTGCGGAACGCAGTTGCGATATCGCCAAACGCTTTTTTCCCTTTATCGGCTACTGCCACATATGGGTCAATAAGTACTACCCTATCCTGCAGAAATGCAGCCTGGGCCAATGCCGCGGTAAATAAGCCATAATAGTCTGCAGGTGCGGTAAGGGTTACGGCATCGGTAAACAGCAAGATTGTGGGCTCGTCTTCCTTTTGAACCGCGGCAAGCGCGTTTCCGAGCAAAGCTTTGTCGACATTAACAGCTGCACCTGTTTGACCTGCCGAAACAATGTAACAAGGGCCGCCGCCATTGGCAAAGTAAAGCTGCAGGCAATAGTACATCCTGAATTTCAAGGCTGCGTAAGGATCGTCAACCGCGGCATCAAATGAAAATACACCGGCCGCCTTTTTGATTTTAATACCGGTTGCCGTTCCGGTTGTGGTGAACAGGGTATTCTCGGCAAAACCAAAAATCTGCTCATACTCTTTAAGCGATTTGATCCTGACAGGGTTGTACTGCAGCGATGCCCCGTTATAGCTAATATTTTGTGTATAGCCTATAAAGGCCGGGATAGCCGTTTCAACCTCGGCTACCGATGGAGGTAGGAGTGGAATTTCTTCCACGTAAACACCCGGAGTTTTGTATGTTGTTGCCATATTACTGTTTTTTACTTCCTAAAAAAATATGTCTGAAAAAATCTGGTTGGTTTCTGGTTTAATAAGGGATGCCGTTGCATTGGGCAGGTCGATAGTGGTTGGATGATTATTTTTATCCTTCACTTTCACAGCTATGAAACCCTGCCGGGTAAGGGGCAGCGGGTTATCAGTTACTGACGCCGCACCAAAAGTTTTACCTATATAGCGCCAGTAGGTTGCCCGGTTTTTAAACCGTAAACTAAACACCGGCGATTTAAGCGTGGTATCCGCCTGTAGCAGGTTATAAGTTGCACCGCTTGTTTTAACACAGATATCAATAAAAGCCCAGGCCGATGAATCCATACTGTAATAAAACGGAAAGTCGTCAGTATAACCTGCGGTTGCCAGGTGGGCAGTATATAAACCTTCCGGTAAATTGCCCATATCAGCTTTGATGATGTTCAAAGGCCCGGTTTCCACACTACCGGGCACGTTTACAACATTGCCAAAGCGATCTTTTATAGTGAGTGCCGGGGTTTTATTAGCCACCGTAACCTGGTAAGTAAATATGCGTCCAAATTGGCGGATCAAATCATTATTACTTGCGTAGGCCAGCGGTTTTCCGCCTACCAGCGGATCAGCTACCCAGTTGCCCGCCGGGGTAGCGCCCGCTTCCGGATCAAGGTTATTCTTTTTCTGGGCGATAAATAATTTAGTTGGCGCAGCCTGGTTATCTACCAGCATATCGCCGGGGTAATAGTCGGTAGCAGCCTTGTACACATTCGGTGTCGCTGTTAAAAACGGAGCCACGCGCGGCGAATACGAAGGATCGTTGGTAAAAAAGTATACCATACCATCCGGCGCCTTTAACGGCAGTGAGCTGTAGTTGGCAAAAAGCCCGTCGTTAATGGCCAAACTAAAGCTAAAAACGGTATTATCCGGCGGTACTATCTGCGGCTGCTCCTTACCTCCGTTCAAGGTGTATGGGATGCCGGTAATAATGCCGGTTTCGGTTTGTTTATAAACCATGTGCAAGCCTGCGAACTTTGCCCTTGTAGCTTTAGTAGGCGTCACGCTCATGAAACTGCCTATATCATAGCGCTCCAGCATGGCCAGGCGCGCGTCGGCACTCAGCGTGTCAAAGAGTGTGATACCGTCATCCAGGTGATAATGATGACGGATGTCAACCTCAAAAAGCGTTTCGTAGTTCAGGTCCAGTACCATCGGGTTTATAATTTACAGGTTAATCGCCGGCACTAATCGTTAGCTCAATTTATCGCTCAATTCTATCTTTTTAATGATGCCTCGTGTTTCGGTCACATTATCGCGCAGTATTTCAATCAGTCTGACGCGGTACAATACATATGGAAATTGTTTGCCGCCCAGCGTGCTCCACAGGTAATTGGCCTGCTCAAATGTGGGCGAGTAGATATCAAGTATAAGGCGAAAATCGCCGAGGCCTACTTTCGTGGTCGGGCTGTTTTGTTTGGTAAAAGTGCTCTTGCCCTGAAAAAATTCGACGATATGCGACAGGAAGATCAGTGATTTTTCATAAGAAGAATGCAAACAAGCCGAAAACAAAACATACAGGTTAAGGTACATTGGCGCGTTGCGATAGTTAATATCATCGCCGTTGCGTACATAGTTCGGTATGTTTTTCATGGTAAACTCTTCGGATATATTTACCAGCGTTACCAGGATATTCTCAAGCCCTTTGATCTCATCATCGCTCAGGTGGGCCACGTTTTTAAGCTGGGTGAAGCTTGAGCTGAGCCCGCTGTTCCCGTCGGTTGTTTTGAGATAGTTATTTAACTGCTCGGCTAAAAAACTTACGGTTTGGTAAATCATGATAATTAGATGTTTATAGGTGTTTGCAGGTTAGCTGCTGATGTTAATCCAAAATTGGGCATCAGGCTTTAGTAACCTGCAAGTGTATGCACGCTAATTACCACGTATTTATACGCAATTAAGGCACGTATAAATACGTGGTAATGAACAGGTTAAAACAACACAAAACCTGCAAATTTTATCAAAAACGAACTTTTTAAAATGGATAACCAGTTGTCACGGCGCACTCTTCTTCAAATTCCATAATTTAAGCGCGGCGTAACATCGACAAAACCGGAGAACCTCATATCTAATTGATGTTCAAACAAATATCTCAAAATCAAGATACTACTATCCTAAAGGATACCGGTATCCTTTAGGATAGTAGTATCTTTTTGATATCTATTAGGGGTAATTTTGCTGCTACAAAACATACAGCAATGAAAATATTACATCTAATTAGCAGCCCGAGGGGCGAAGCATCATTCAGCGTAAAATTAGGCAGGGCCATCGTAAGTGAATTACAATCGGCCCATCCCGATCATACATTAACTACTCATGATTTAACCACTACTCCATTCCCACACCTGGAAGAAGCACACATAACATCTTTTTTCACTCCTGAAGAAAAAAGGACACCAGCGCTTGTTGAAGCCGTTAAACATTCGGACGAGGCAATTGCCGAACTAATGAATGCCGATGCCGTAGTTATTGATGCACCAATGTACAATTTCGGCATTCCATCAACCTTAAAAACATGGATAGATCATGTTGCACGTGCGGGCAAAACTTTCAAATACGATGGAAAAACACCTGAGGGATTAGTTAAAAATAAAAAAGTATACCTTGCCATTTCATCGGGCGGAGTATATTCTGAAGGATTCATGAAAGCTTATGATTTCACCGAGTCCTATTTAAGGGCTGTACTGGGCTTTATGGGGATGACGGATATTAAAGCATTTAGAGTTGAGGGCGTAAAGGTACCGGGCATGCAGGAAATTGCTTTAGATAAAGCGATACAGGCAATTGAGCTTTAATATTAAAACATCCGGAGGAAGTAGTTGCTTTCTTCGGGTGTTCTTGTTTTAAATTTTAATAACAAAGCTATCCGTTAAAACAGCTGTATTTTCGTCCTCATCGGCTAAAGTGTAATATTCACCGGTTAAGGTGAGCCCATTGTTAATCTTTTCAACAGCGATCTTTAAAAAACCATGACGGGTATCGCAACTGTATTCAAGGCTAACCCCATCAAACCTGGAATCTTCGGCAGTAAAACCCGTATTGTCGGTCAAAGCAATTGGATGCAATTCATCAAAGCCTCCGGTACCGGCAACAATATAAGGCATCATGGTTAAGTCATTATATTCCTTACTGAAACGCTGATAATTGTGTACGTGCCCGCTAAAAACTATATCAGGCCTGATGCCGGTTTCTTCAAAAACACCTTCTAAAAAATCAATCATCGGCAAACTGGCTCCATGATTAATATCTGCCGAATAAGGGGCATGGTGCATACAAAGGATAATTGCCTTATCTGGCCGCTGCATATCGGCAGATCGCAGTTCCTCCATAAACCATTCACGCTGCTCGCGGGTAACAACGCCGTACTTGGGCACATTGGTATGTAAACCGATGATGGTTGCCAGCGGGGCATCCATTGTCCAGTAAATATTGGGCTGAGGCATGCTTTTGCGGTCTATCCTTCGGCTTAGCATTACCGGGCGCGAAACAGTATCACAAAACACAGTTGTAAAAGCATCAAGGCTTTGATACGGCATCGCGGCAGCAGGATTTACATCACTATCATGGTTACCGGCTATCGCGAATATCGGCCCGGGATAAAGGCTATAGGGTTCAAAAAACTGCTCATAATAGTTTTGAGCCTCGCCGTAGTTGTAAACGACATCACCTAAATGGTATAAAAATTTCGGTTTACCGGCGCCGGAAAGCGCTTTATACTGTGCAGCCATTAAAGCCGCTATGCGCCTTTGCGAACCCGGATTACGGATGCTGCCGGTATCCCCTACCATATGAAAAACCATTTTGTCATCAGCAATGCCGGGCACTACATCATGTATGGATAGATGATAGGGATAATTGCCGGAGGGTTCGGGCAGGGGCTGAAATTTATAGCTGTCATCCGGCTGATCTTTTTTGATGACCGGGCCTGTGTGTTTTAACGAGGAAATTAAAGCCATCTGCTCCATGATGTCAACAAAATTACGCAACCTAATATTAAGGCAGGGTTAAATTGGGGTTTAGGGTTTAACAGGGCCAGCCTGAAATCACGGGTTCAAAATTCTATCAGGCCAATGGTAATTGAAGTGCTTACCTTTGCGGCATGAAAAACTACAAAATAATCTTATCTGCAGCCCTGCTTACTTTATCGGCATGTAGTGTTAATCATGTTAAAAACACATCTGCCGGTTCTGATTCTGCTAAAAATCAAAGTTCTGCCCCTGCTATAAGCGCCAGCCTGTTTGCCAAAATGCAAATAAAGCCCACAATTAAAATTGGAGACGCCGTTGAGCTAAAATTCACCGTTTACAACGATGCCGACACAGCCCGTCAATTTTGCAAATGGCATACCCCATTTGAGCCATTGATGAGCAAATATCTTGACATTAAAGATGCAAGCGGTCAGGAAATACTATACAAAGGCGCAATGGCCAAAAGAATTATGCCGCCACCGCCTAGCAGCTATATTAAAGTTAATCTAAAGGATAGCTTAACGGCTACTATTGACCTGCTAAAGGCTTATGATATCAGTAAACCATCAAAATATACTGTTATTTACGTAGGGCAAAATATGAGCGGGCTTACCGTGAAAGACAGTGTAGCGTTTGTTTATGAAGGGAAGTAATCCCCCATCTTCGCGCACAGTCAACTCACCCGGTCTGCGCTTCGCTGGCCCACCCTCTCTCCGGCTTCGCCGCAAAGAGGGAAACGAAAATAAAAAATGCCCCCCTCTTTACGCTCGCGTAGAAAGGGGTGACGAGCGCAGCGATGTCGGGGTGAGTCTATACGGTGTTTAATCCCTCCGAAAATCAAGAGGCTACCTCCTTCATTTTCTTCAACGCTGTTTTAGCCACCGTTAAAGCATCCTGTGCATAATAACTTTTATTAAAAACCTCGAACGAGATTACCAGCGGCCGTTCGGGGTTTTTAACTATTTGCAGGATCTGTTTAATCGGGGCGATACCATCTCCGCAATAGATCCTGTCGGGTTCGGAGATGAGCTCAGGACTGATACCTGCCGGATAGTCATTTACATGAAAAATATCCAGTGCGCGATGACCAACATAATTTAGGCTCTCTACTGCTGATTGCCCCTTAAAAATGTGGAATACATCGAGCAAAATGCGGGCATTCGCTTTACCGCATTGCGTAGCTACATAAAGTACCTGGCTTATGTGTTTCAGATTTTGTGAGCCGCCCCACATTTCCAGTTGAGGCATAACACCGGTTTGTTCGCCCATTTTCAGGATGGTAAGATATCGTTCGGTTACCACATCCAGATCAAGTACAGGGCCTTTGGTCACGCCCGCCGGAGGGGCTGCAATGCGATGACAGCCTATCTGTGCCAGCATGTCCATTTCCCGTTGAAGCTGCTCCAGCGCTTTTTTACGGGTAGGTTCATCATTGGCCAGCCATGGGGCAAAACCTATGGCATCTTCAATTTTCAGACCTAAGCCCGCGATGATCTTTTTGGCTTCAGTCAATGACCCGCCGCTTTGCAGATAAGTTTGCAGGGTATCTATCCAGATCTCTACTGAGGTAAAACCGGCTTTGGCAGCTACTTCAAGCTCTTTAACAAAACCAAGATTATGCCCGCGGATGGTGCTCATGTTTAATGAGTAAACAAAGCCATTGCCTGTTTTTGGAGCTATGGGCGCTGCTACCGCTCCGGTTTCGCTCAATACGGCAGCCCCCGCCGTTAAACCTATCGCTTTTAACACTTGCCTACGGTTTAAATTACTCATATACTAATCCTTTAAACCTTTCAGATAGGCAATGGTAACAGGCAATTGCTGGCTGTACGACGGACTTTCATCCTCAATAAAGTAGTGTTTAATACCCGCCTTTTTTGCAGCTTTCAGCACTTCGGGGATATCAATTTGCCCGGTACCTAAGGCAACATCATTTTTGGTATCGGTACCGCCGGTAAGGTCGTTAGCTACGCCTTTGCGGATATCTTTCAGGTGCATCAGTTTCATCCTCGACGGATACTTATTGATCAATGCAGCCGGATCCTGCCCGCCATGGAACGACCACAGGATATCTATCTCGAACGAGACATATTTCGGATCGGTATTTTGGGCGATATAATCAAACAGTGTACCATCGTTATAAGTTCCAAACTCGTAACCGTGATTATGGTAACAGAAGCTTAAACCCGCTTCACTTAGGATCTTACCCACCCGATTAAAATCGGCAGCGGCTTTCTTGGCATCATCCAAAGTAAACTCTTTACCATGTGGGATCCAGGCAACCATCACATATTTAGCGCCCAATATTTTAGCCAGCTTGATCACACTACCCGGATCATTAACAATGGCTTCATACCCCGCCCCGGTTGATGGGATGCTGATACCGCGGTCATCGCACATTTTCCTGAACTCTTCGGGCGGCATCCCTTTCGGCCCTTCGCCTTCAATTTCAGTTATGCCCAATGATTTTATAGTATCCAGCACGGCAGCGGTACCTTTTGGCATACTACTGCGAAATGTGTAAGCCTGCACCCCTATCGGGCCGGTAAATAATGGTTTGCTTTGTGCTGAAGCTTTGTTTTGTCCCCAAGCCATAACGGCTACGAAGGCTATAAAAATGGTTGATTTTTTCATGGTTAATCAGGATTTAAAAAAGGCGTCATTGCGAGGTACGAAGCAATCGCGAACTATACAGAGCGGATCCTCCTATGGGGGATTGCTTCGTACCTCGCAATGACGTGGTTATGAATAAGGTTACTCAACAAACTGAATATCCTTTAAATTTAAAATACCATCACTCGGTTTAGAATGTTTTATGGCGAAGAAATATACATCATGCTTTCCCCTTACTAGCTTACCCAACACCCCGGTTACTTCACCGGTTTTATCCCAGGAACCCGTGGTTGAATAAACCACAGAGCTGATCACCGGCCCGGCCTGCGAATCGAGCCTCACCTCTATCTCCCCGTCATAATCCTTCGAGGCATATTTATAAGCAAACTTGCTAATGTTGGTCAGGTCAATATTCCTAAACAGTACGTATGATTTATGGTTACCTGCCGACAGGTCATCTTTAAATCTATTAAAGCCTTTCAACTCATCGGCATAAACAGCCTTCTCTGCAGCATTACGCAACACCACCATATCCGTAGCTTTCAGCGGACCAACAACTTTACCGCCTTTATCGGTATAAGAGGCCAGCAATGTATACTCTCCGCGCGGTTCGGCATCATTAAATTTCAGATTGAGTGTTCCGGTTAAGGGCAAAGGCAATACCGGGCTCTTTTTATCCGTAAGCGAAAAAATGTATTTCACTATTTCTCGCGTGTCGGCATTTGATAGTTGCGGATGCGCACTCATTACATGCTCGGTACCCCAGCTACCCGCGCCGCCCGCAATTATCTTTTTGGAGAGCTGCTCAATAGCTCCCTTTTGTGTTTTGTACCGTTTTGCAATAGCTAAAAAGCTTGGCCCAACGGCAGTTTTGTTAATAGTATGGCACGATTTGCAATCACTATTAGCCATCAGCCCCTTACCCGGATAGCTTACCTCGGTAGTTGACAAAGCCGTTAAGTTTTGTGTGGTACTATTGGCCGAGGGCTGGGGGTTATAGATATAAAATAATTTCACCCTTTTGGGATCTATTTTACCGTCCTCCTTATCACTAACCACTACATGGTAGCGGAAAGGCTTGCCTTTCCAGATGAATGATTTATTATCAGCACTGGCTATGGTAACTTCGGGTTTGGTATTGCCAACTCTTACAATTACCGTATCCCGACCAGACAAGCCGCCCTTATCCGTTACTTTTAAAATGGTTTTATAAACGCCCGGCTTAGTAAAAGTATAACTTGCCGAGGGTGTGGCAGCCCCAACAGTTTTACCATCAAACAACCACTGATAAGTGATCTTATCGTCGTCATCTAAATCTTTACTGTTCTGGCTGCTGAAAGTTACCTTAAGCGGCGCCTGGCCGGCTATTTCCTTTTTAGCAGGAAACTCTTTTAACTCCGCGGTTAAAAACCTGGTTTTGGCGAATTTATTAAATGCCGCTGTATCCGAAATACTTGCTTTGGCAATCGGCGCACGGTTACCTGTATTGTACTCAATCTTAACCAACCGGGCATCTTCATTTTGAGCACCGTAAACTGAGCCATACTCCAGCATATACAGGGCGCCATCCGGGCCAAACTCCATATCAATTGGTCGGCGGAAATCGCCGCTAGCGGGCATGAAGGCTTCGTTGCGTAAATAGTTTTCATCCTTATCAAACCTCAGGTCTATTACCCAGTTGCGCATCCAGTCGGCCACAAACAAGGCGCCGTCATAATATTCAGGGAATTTGTTCGGATTTTTGATATTCTTATCAAACTCATAAAAATCGCCGCCAATAGCGCAGCGGCCCCCCATACCCAACTCGGGAAACTCATCGGAAGCAGCATACGGATACCAGATCATGGCCGGGGTAGCAGGAGGTAGTATGTTTAGCCCGGTGTTATTCGGCGAATTGTTTACCGGTGCTTTAGGATCAAAATTTGGCCCTGGCCTGGCATTCACAAAATCCCAGTGCGAGTAAGCAAAGTTGTTGCCCACAAAATATGGCCAACCAAAGTTGCCTGCTTTGCGCGCCTGGTTAAACTCATCGTACCCCCGCGGCCCGCGGGGTGAATCTTTACCTGCATCAGGCCCAATCTCGCCCCAGTATAAAACCGATGTTTTAGGATTTACCGCAATCCGGTATGGGTTACGGCAGCCCATAACATAAATTTCGGGCTTGGTTTTGGCCATACCTTTCGGGAAAAGGTTTCCTTCGGGGATGGTGTACGTGCCGTCAGCCTCGGGGTGGATCCGCAGGATCTTGCCTTTAAAATCGTTGGTATTGCCGGCGCTGCGTTGCGCGTCAAGGCTGTAATGTTCCGTTCCGGGGCGCTCATCCAGCGGTGCATAACCATCAGAAGGAAAGGGGCTTGAACTATCGCCGGTTGACAGGTACAGGTTTTTATCCTTATCCCAGGCCAGCGAACCACCATGGTGAGCACCGCTCACCTTTTGTACCGGTACTTTAAGCAGGATTTTCTCTGATTTAAGGTCGAGCACGTCCGCCGGACTTAACTTGAAGCGCGAAAGCTGAAAATTAAGAGGTTCGATGGTTTGCCCGGCGGGCATATAGTAGATATAAACAAATTGGTTCCTGTCAAAATCAGGGTCGAGCGTGAGGCCGATAACACCCGTGCCGCCTTCATAGGTGATCGGGAATTTATGGATTAATTTAAACTTATTGGTTTTGGTGTTATAAACGGAAAAATTGCCCAATAACTGGGTGAAAAACACACGGCCATCCTTTGCTGCCGCCAGTTCCATAGGTGAAGCAATGTTACTCACCAGCACAGTTTTGATAAACCTGGTTTGATCGGGCGCTACTTTAGAATATGATTTACCATAATCAAGCGGTTTGCCATTGCCCATCGCATATTTGATACCGCCGAGCAATTGTCCCAAAAACAGGGGATCGCTGTAGCTTTCGTCGGTATGGCCGCAGCCTGTATAAAATGCCCGGCCGCCATCAAACTCATGATACCAGGTTATGGGATGATTAGCGCCGTTGATGCCACCGTCGTAAGTATTTTCATCGAGACTTGCCAGCACATGGATGCCACTGTATATAGATTTGTAATTGTACCATTCATCAGTACGCTCCCACCTTGTGGGCAAGTTGGCAGTGGCCGGCTGGCTTTTATCGGTTACATCAATAGTAGCCTTCCGGATATTAGAGTTGTTAGGATGGCTTGAAAAATAGGCACCAACCAGTTTGCCGTACCATGGCCAGTCGTACTCGGTATCAGCCGCAGAATGTACCCCCATAAAACCACCGCCTGCCTGTATGTAACGTTCAAAAGCTGCCTGCTCAACCGCATTAAGCACATTGCCTGTAGTGCAGTTAAATATTACTGCCCGGTATTTCTTCAGATTATCGTCATTAAAATTAACAGAGTTGGTGGTGGTATCCACATCAAAGCCATTCTCGTTACCTAATTTTTGAATGGCCGCTATCCCAAACGGGATGCATGAGTGGTGCCAGCCCAAAGTTTTTGAAAACACCAGCACACGCGGCTTGTCAGACGGCTTTTTAAAGGAATAGAGCAGGAAAGTTAATCCTGTCAAAAAAACGAAGGTGAGTTTTGTTTTTAATGACATGTTTGAGGTTATTATTGGTTTACATTTAATGAACAGCCATAAAAGCAGCATTAATCCATCACCTTGCTAAAAGGATTTATAAACAAGGCAAAAAAATATGAAATGCAGTATCGCTAAAAAGGCTGTTCAACAATTGGCTAACACAATATTACTATTTAAAAAACTCACTGTGTATTAATTACACTTTTATTTTTAGCAGGAATGGATTTGTAATTGAATTGTTACTACCATCAATACAAGATGGGATCTGCCGGATGCAGAAGTGTATAACCGAGCCTCCGCCGGCTTCATTATAAAGGTAAGGTGAGGGACATTTTTAATAAAGTAAGTCACCTTGCAGCGAAAGCTCACTTCGCCGGTAAGTAACCATCATATACTAAGACAAAATCTGGTTCCGGTACTGGCGCGGGCTTACCTTTTTAATCACTTTAAAAAAGCGGTTAAAGTTTGATACATTATTAAAACCGCACTCATAGGCTATATCTGTAATACTGTTATCTTTATTACTTAGCAGTTTGCAGGCATAACCAATTCTTGTTTCATTTACAAACTGGGTAAACGACTTTTGGGTACGCGCCTTAAAAAACCGGCAAAAGGCAAATGTGTTCATGTTAGCCACATCGGCAATGGTATTTAGTGAAATATCCTCTCTGAAATTATCAAAGATGTACTTAAACACCTGGTCCATACGCTTACTGTCATGATACTGATAGTAATTGATATAGTTGATACTGGCCAACAGGTTATGCTCCGGGTCTGCACTCATGATATTAAGGATCTCGAGCAGGGTGATGATCCTTTGCAACCCTTCCTGCTGTACTATCTGGTACATCAGTTTTATTACCATATCACGGCTTTTACCCTTTAGCTCCATCCCTCTTTGCGCCTTACTTAAAAACAACTCCACTTTGCGTATGTTACCAAATGCCGAAAGATTCATGAGCAATTTTGACGGATTGAAGTGAATAGATAATGAATGCGCATAATATTCAGGGTCATCCTCGTTGGGTTGTTCCTGGGTATTATGCCAAACATGCGGAATATTTGAACCAAGAAAAATAAGCTCCCCGCTTTCAAAATAATCAACCAGATCGCCGATGATGCGCTTGCCCGAACCTTTTACAATGTGTACCAACTGGCATTCTTCATGAAAATGGAACTCACTTGAGAAAAAAGGAAGCTTTACTTCCCTGGCAACAAACAGGTCTTCTGACTGTACCCCGTCAGACAATACGGCTAAAATTGGTTTCATTTTAACAAAACATGAAGAGAAAAGCTAAATATAAGCAAAAATACTATCGAAAGTTGCCAATTAAAGTGAAAGTAAAAAATCAAACCGCGCTAATTTTACAGCATCATACCTTATCCGGAAAGGTATAATAAACCGATTTATAAACACAAGGAACAAGATTTCATTACGGCTTTTCGGCATAGAACGGCCTGAAACTATTTGCAAAATATATTTACCTACATGTACATCAATAAAATTGAAGTTACCGACAAGCGTTTTAATTTAGGCAATGGCGCCGGTTCTGACGCAGTAAACGATTCAACCCAGTATGCTTATGCCATTTGTGAGCTGCATACTGCCAGCGGCGTAACAGGCGTTGGCCTGGCCTTTACTCTGGGGGCCGGTAACGACCTGGTATGCAAAGCTATCCAATATCTTTCCGGAACACTTAAAGGACGTGAGATTGAAGAACTTATGGCCGATTTCGGTTCGGTTTACCGTTCGATACTGGATTCGCCCACCTACCGCTGGCTGGGTCCGCACAAAGGTGTAATGCAGCTGGCGCTGGCAGCCATAGTAAATGCTTGTTTCGATCTTTGGGCCAAAAGCCGGCAGGTACCGCTCTGGAAACTTTTGCTTGATTTAAGCCCGAAAGAACTGGTGGCAACGCTCGATCTAAACTACCTTGAAGATGTATTGACTGTTGAAGAAGCAGAAAACATTTTAAAGGGCAATTTTACAGGCCGAACATTACGCAATGGTGTTTTACAAACAGGTTATAAGGCTTACGATACATCAGTAGGCTGGTTTAACTATTCTGACGAGAAGATCAAAGAGAACGTAGCCCGCGCCATTGACCGGGGATTTACCGCCATGAAGTTAAAAGTTGGCTCAAATGATCCGCAACGTGATATCCGAAGGGCAAAGCTGGTTAGGGCCGAAGCCGGTGATAAAACAACTATTATGCTGGATGCCAACCAAAAATGGAACCTGCCTCAGGCCATCTCCATTTGTAAAGAACTGAGCAGCATAAACCCTTACTGGATAGAGGAACCCACTCACCCTGATGATGTCTTGGCGCATCAAACATTAGCTAAAGAAATTGCGCCCCTTAAAATCGCTGCGGGCGAGCATATCCCTAATAAAATCATATTTAAAAACTTTTTGCAGGCCGGCGCCATGGATTTTTGCCAGGTTGACTGTGTGCGGGTGGGCGGTGTATCCGAATTTTTGACGATAAGCCTGCTGGCAAAAAAATTCAATATTCCTGTGGTACCGCACGTGGGCGATATGGGGCAGATCCATCAGCATTTGGTATTGTTTAACCATGTGGCTATTGGACACGAAAACTTATTTTTGGAACATATACCGCATTTGGCCAAATACTTTAAAAATCCGGCCAATATTAGCGGGGGCTATTACGCCGTACCTGCCGAAGCAGGCAACAGCAGCGACCTTGTAACCAGCTAAAAACCAAAAATGAACCAATTATTAAACAAAGTAATATTTATTACCGGAGGCGCATCGGGCATTGGCCTGGCCTGCGCCGAAGCTTATATCCGTGAGGGAGCAACCGTTTTTATAATGGATGTAAATGAGCGTGCTCTCTACAAAACGCTTGATCATTTTGGTGGTAACCATAAAGGTATTCCTGGCGACGTATCAAAGGCGGGTGATGTAAAGGCTGCTTTCGATGCCATACGGAAACACTACGGCAGGCTTGATGCTATTCATAACAATGCAGCTATAGCGCATCCATCAAAACCGGTTGATGAAACCGAAGAGGATGAATGGGATGCCCTTATGAGCATTAACCTCAAAAGCCTGTTTTGGACAACCAAATATGGCATTGATTTACTTAAAGCCTCAAAAGGCTGCATTTTAAATACCAGCAGTATGGCCGGCGATATCGGTCAAAGCCTGCATGCGGCTTACACCGCAACAAAAGGCGGCATCAATGCCCTTACCAAATCCATGGCACTTGATTATGCACCATACGGTATCAGGGTAAATGCTGTTTCGCCGGCCGGTGTATGGACACCATTGCTTAAACAATGGGCCGCCGAACAGCCGGATCCCGGATCGATAGAAAAATACTTAAACGATATTCATGCCTTAGGCTACTGCCCTGAGGGCGATGTAGTAGCCGATGCAGCGGTTTTCCTGCTCTCGGACGCGGCGCGGTTTGTAACCGGCTGCATTATGCCTGTAAGCGGCGGCGCCGAACTTGGATACAGACGATAAAACAAGATCTTAACCATGAACAAAACCAACAGTAACGCATCAAAATACCTGGCTCCGCTGCTGATAGTAATGAGCCTGATGTTTTTCTGGAATTTGAGCCGCAATATTAATGATGTACTCATCCCCCATCTGAAACGGGCCTGCCAGCTAACTGATCTGCAATCGTCACTGATCCAGTCGGCATTTTTTGGGGCTTATTTTTTGATGGCTTTGCCTGCCGGTCGTTTCATCGAAAAAATGGGTTACAGGGCAGGAATGCTTACTGGGCTTATATTAGCTGCTATTGGAGCTGCCATATTTTATCCCGCAGCAACCACCAGGTATTATCCTGTGTTCCTGCTGGCATTGTTTACCATGGCATCAGGCTTTGCCATACTGGAGGTTACGGCTACTCCCTATATTTCAAAACTTGGCGATCCGGATCATGCTTCAAGCCGGTTAAGCCTGGCGGCTGCAGTTGGTTCAATGGGCGCTACAATAGGGCCCTTCATCGGCTCTAAATTTTTATTGCATGAAAAGGATATCCCGGCAAGTCTCATCCAGTCATTTACTTCAGAGCAACTTAAGTCGTTTTTAAACAGCGAGGCGCACCTTGTGATTCCTCCTTACCTAACACTGGCGGGGTTGTTTATTGCCCTTTGCGTGGTACTTTATTTTTTGAAGTTGCCAGTAATTCATGAAGGCAACAGCAGGCAAAAACTCTCCGGAGTATTTAAATTCAGGCATACCATATTGGGCGTATTAGCAGTTTTTGCCTATTTAGGCGCGGAAGTTGGCGTGGTGAGTTTTATTATTCGGTATACAAAGTCCTTAAATATTACAGGTATTACCGAGCAAAAATCGGCCTTGTTTATTACACTTTATATGGCGTTGGTTTTAACCGGGCGCTTGCTGGGGGCGTTTTTACTTAAGCAGGTTAAACCCAATAAAGTGCTTACCCTATGCAGCATAGGTGCGTTTACGCTGATATTGGTATCGGTACTTACTGGTGGTTATGTATCCATAATTTCTCTGTCGATAGTAGGGCTATTTACCTCCGTGATGTATCCTATCATATTTACGCTCAGCATCAAAAACATTGGCGATTACACCAAGGTGGCTTCGTCATTACTTATTATGGGAGTTGTTGGCGGAGCCATTATCCCGCCAATAATGGGCTTGATATCAGACCATTCAGGCATCAGGATGGCTTTAATTGCACCACTGGTGTGCTATGTGTACGTACTATATTACGGAGTTAAAGGCTATATGGTAAAAAACAAAACTTATTCGGATGAATCCGAAGAACCACAGTTGACAGTAATCGGACACTAACCTCGCCGCAACTGATGCTGCCATGAACCATCATCAATGAACCATGAACTAAAAGTAATCAATACCATATTGCGCAACTTTTGCATTTCAATATTATTTTGTTGTGAAAACTACACTTAATACAAATAAATTGTTTCAGCAAGTCATTTTTTACTAAAAATCAAAAAACCGATGTCAAAATAGTATCGAAACAAATCAATTTAAGTACAATTTATTGCTAATACCCTCCATATTTTTACCCTGATTATAAACGCCAGCTACTAAAAGTTTACAAAACATTTTTTAATCAGAAACCACAATCCAAAAAAAGGACGAAGTTTTTGAAGTGGAATTTTTATATCCAAAATTGAATGATTAAAACTTTACTAATTACGCTATTATTTGGGTTCACGGCCGGTATTGCCTCAGCACAAAACCATGAAAATGTGAGTGCGGGCAATGCCCCAGCCGTATATGCCATTCAACATACAGCTAATGATAGCTGGAAGGGTTTTGAACGTGTTAATATTGCTATAGGCACTCACAAAGCTTATTATGTAAAACCTAAAAAGGCGCTCGAAGGTAATCCATGGGTTTGGCGGGCTTCATTTCCTGATTGGCATACCGATATTGATAGTATCCTGTTAGTCAAAGGCTTTCATGTAGCTTTCGTAAATGTTGATGATCAATATGGCAGCCCTTATGCTTTGCAGGTTTGGGATGCTTTTTATCAGTATTTAACAACTAAACAAGCTTTCGCTGCCAAAGTTGCCCTTGAAGGCGTTAGTCGTGGCGGTTTATATGTATATGGCTGGGCCAAACGCAATCCTGATAAAATTAGTTGCATTTATAATGAAGCCCCTGTTTGCAATATTCAAAGCTGGCCGGGAGGTAAACTAAGTGCCCTGGGCGATGCCGCTCTGTGGAAACAGCTGCAACAGGTGTATCACATTACCGAACAACAAGCGCTTGATTACAAAGACAATCCTATTGATAACCTTGATGGCCTTGCTGCTTTTAAAGTACCCGTTATGCATATCATAGGTATCAATGATAAACTGGTACCCAATGTTGAAAATACCAATATCCTTGCTCAACATTATACCGCATTAGGCGGGCCGATGATGATATACCCGGTAACTGCCGGTCCGCAGGAGTTGAACGGGCACCACTTCCCTATCGAACATCCTGAGCGCTGGGCTGATATGATCATGGGCTACAGTTATCCGATAAAAAAAGTGCTGCCATATACCGATTACTTTATAACCCGTAACGGCTTGGCCAACAGTCTCAGTGTATTCAGTGCAGGCAAGAAAGCTACAGTAGCTTTTTTAGGCGGATCAATTACCTATAACCCCGGTTGGCGCGAAAAGATAAGCCGCTACCTTACCGAACGCTTTCCTTTAACCAGTTTTCATTTTATACAGGCGGGGATCCCCTCCTTGGGAAGTGTACCGCATGCCTTCCGCTTACAGCGGGACGTACTTGATTCGGGCAAGGTTGATTTGATGTTTGTTGAAGCCGCAGTAAACGATAACGTGAACGGACTGGACAGCCTTACCGAAGTACGGGCGCTGGAAGGAATTGTAAGACATGCAAAAAAAGCCAATCCACTGATGGACATCGTCATGATGTCATTTGTTGATCCGGATAAGATCAGGGATTACAACAATGGCAAAACCCCGCTGCAAATCAAAAATCATGAATTAATTGCAGAACATTACGGCTTGCCGTCCATTAACCTGGCCAAAGAAGTTACTGATAAACTTAATAACCTTGAATTTTCATGGCAATATGATTTTAAAGACCTACACCCGGCCATTTACGGGCAGGAGCTTTATTTCGCAACCATAAAAAGCCTGCTTAATTCATGTTTTGACAAACAGCAGACTGCTGCTATTAAAGCCAATCCATTACCCAAACCGCTTAACGCGCTTAACCTCAACAATGGCCGCTATTACAGCATTCAAAACGCAAAAAATTTGAACGGATGGGCCGTTAACCCCGATTGGGCACCCAACAATAACCTGAGCACCCGCGAGGGCTTTGTACACAAGCCAATGCTTATTGCCACAAAACCAGGCTCATCATTAACGCTACCATTTACCGGCACCGCTATAGGCATGGCCATTGTATCCGGGCCTGATGCAGGAATCATCAGCTACAGTATCGACGGTGGCATTGAAAAAAAGATGGACCTGTACACGGAGTTCAGCTCATGGATTTATCTGCCCTGGTATGTAACCTTTAGTACCGACCTCAAAAAAGGCCAGCACACGCTCAGCCTGAAAATTGAAACCGATAACAACAAAAACAGCAAGGGGAACACGTGCCAGGTACTCTATTTTTTAACCAATTGATTTTTTTAAAAAACAGCAATACGCTGTAAACGCAGCTCAAAACTTTTAATTGTCAACTTAACATATTTAAAAAATGATCAAACCTTTTACCACTGGAAAAACCTTTTACCATTTGCGCATTTAAACGGTGCCTGAAACCAATAAACCCATCAACCAAATCTCAAAAACAAAGAACCATTATCAAACCATTTTTTATGAAAGAATTTTACCAACGGATCAAAACCCGGCGGGAGCTTAGACAGTCTCAAAGGCCTGCACCGGGTTTTTATTACTTTGTATTATTACTGCTGAGTTTTATCTGCTCAGCCCAATTTACGCACGCACAAAGTAAGGTAACTGTTACCGGCCTCGTGACCGACACACTAGGCGGTAAAATTGCGGGTGCTAATATTGTTGCCACCAACCGCAAAAACCTGGGTACCACTACCGATGCTAACGGTAAGTTTGTGATAGATGCCGAACCCGGTACTATCCTTAAAGTATCGTACGTAACTTTTATTGATCAAACTTTCACCGTTTCGGCCGGTAAGCTGGTAGTAAACATCGTACTTAAAGAATCAAAACGAGGCCTCGATGAGGTTGTGGTATTGGCCTACGGCAAAAAAGAACGTAAGGAAGCCGTGGTAGGCTCGGTAACCACCGTTAAACCCGCCGACCTGAAAATACCCGCCAGTAACTTAACCAATGCACTTGCCGGACAGGTTGCAGGGATCATCGCCTTTCAGCCAAGCGGCCAGCCAGGGCAGGATAATTCCAGTTTCTTTATCCGTGGTGTAACCACTTTTGGTTACAAAAAAGATCCGCTTATTTTGATAGATAACGTTGAACTTTCCACAACCGACCTTGCCCGCCTGCAAGTTGACGATATCGCCAGCTTTTCGATATTGAAAGATGCAAGTGCTACTGCACTTTATGGTGCCCGCGGCGCAAACGGTGTAATTTTGGTAAGCACCAAAGAAGGTAAAATTGGCAAAGCCAAGATCAATGTACGTGTGGAAAACTCCATATCGCAATCGGCCAAAACGCTGCAGTTGGCCGATCCTATCACTTATATGAAGCTTTTTAACGAAGCTACCATAACCCGCGATCCGTTAAGCCCCCTTCCCTTCTCTCAAAATAAAATATTAAATACAGAAGCCACCATACGAGGCGACGCAGGCAGCAACAAGTATGTTTATCCCGCTGTCGATTGGCTGGATATGCTTTTCAAAAAACGCACAGCTACCCAGCGTGCCGATATGAGCGTGAGCGGCGGCGGCGATGTGGCCCGTTACTATGTATCAGGCTCATACAATGTTGACCATGGTATTTTGAGGCAAGATATTGCCAACAATAATAACAACAACGTAAAGTTTGAAAATTACCAGCTGCGCTCAAACGTTAATATTAACCTAAGCAAAAGCACCGAGCTTATTGTAAGACTTGCCGGTTCATTCAATGAGTATAATGGCCCTCTTACCGCCGATGCTTCATTTTCGACCGATCTTTATAACGTTGCTGTACACACCAGTCCGGTACTATTCCCTGCATATTTCCCTGCGGATTCGGCCAATCGCAATGTTAAACATATCCTTTTCGGTAATGCAGCGCCCGTCAACGCAGGCTCGACATCAAACGCCATCGCATACAATAACCCTTACGCGGCGTTAT
The DNA here is from genome assembly GCF_059491465.1 of Mucilaginibacter sp. Mucisp73. NCBI lineage: Bacteria > Pseudomonadati > Bacteroidota > Sphingobacteriia > Sphingobacteriales > Sphingobacteriaceae > Mucilaginibacter > Mucilaginibacter sp. Mucisp73. The sequence continues at coordinate 3,881,959 of NZ_CP168507.1, forward strand.
TACGCGGTCATAAAAATTATTCAGAATCAAGGTTATCTGCTCAACTGGAGTTAAACCAAAAACTGGATTTTATAACCGACGGGCTTAACTTTCATGGCTTATTCCATACCAACAGGTATTCATATTTTCAGTCCCAAATGGGTTACTCGCCATTTTATTATAATGTGAATACTTATGATAAAGCTTCTAACCAGTACACTTTAACCTGGCTTAACCCCCAGCCAACCGGTAATAACGTAGCCACCGAGTACCTGAGCTATTACCGCGATCCAAGCACCGATAACCTGAATACCTACATTTATTTTCAGGGTGTTTTAGATTATAACCATGCCTTTGGCAGTCATAACCTGAGCGCATCATTGATCGGTACCCGCCAGCAAACGGTTTATTCGGCAGCGAAAGACCCGGTATTAAACTACCCTACTTTACAGTATTCGTTGCCTTACCGCAACTTAACCCTTGCAGGCCGTGCTACTTATTCATTTAAAAGCCGTTATTTCCTGGAGTTTAACTTTGGCTACAACGGTACCGAGCGCTTTTCGGCCAGCCACAGGTTTGGTTTCTTCCCAACCATTGGCGGTTCATGGATCGTATCCGACGAGAAATTCTGGGGCCAGGGGCTTTATGATGTCATCTCCCGCATGAAGGTGAGGGCCAGCTATGGTTTAGTAGGTAACGATGCCATCGGCTCACAGCGTTTCTTCTTCCTTTCGGATGTTAACCTTAACGGTGGCAATCCTGCCTATTTTGGCACATTCAATGGTTACAGGCGCGAGGGCGTTTACATTAATAACTACGAAAACCCTAACGTAACCTGGGAAACATCGCGCCAGCTAAATCTTGGCCTTGAGTTCACCATGTTTAAAAACCTTAACATAGTAGCCGAGGTTTATAAATATCACCGTTACAACATTCTTCAAACACGTAGCTCACTCCCTACAACACTGGGCCTTGAGGCGCTTGACCAATACGGAAATCCTAATGTTACCGCCAACATAGGCACGGCAGATACTAAAGGTATCGACCTGCAAATGGATTATAAGGCGGCTATTAATAAAGATGTTTGGCTGCAGGGCCGCGGCAACTTTACGCTGGCCAGCAGCAAATATGGCAACTATGAAGAGCCTCAGTATAAAGAAGCTTACCGTTATCACAAAGGCCAGGAAATAAACAGGCAGTACGGTTACATTGCCGAACGCTTATTTGTTGACGATAATGAAGCCAGAAATTCTCCGTCGCAGATCTTTTCAACCAATGGCATCCCTCCGGGCGGCGGTGATATCAAATACCGCGACTTAAATGGCGACGGTAAAATTGATGGCGCCGATCAAACTTTTATCGGCTATCCAACAGTGCCCGAAATTGTATATGGCTACGGTTTATCAGCCGGGATTAAAAACTTTGATATCTCCTGCTTTTTCCAGGGCCAGGCGCGTGTATCGTTCTTTATCGATCCAAGCCGTACCAGCCCATTCATTCAAAGCCCCGACCCGTACATATATGGTAATACCCAGCTAATTAAAGCTTTTGCCGATAGTCACTGGAGCGAAGAAAACCAGGATTTATATGCAACCTATCCAAGGTTAGGTGTAACCGGGAACCAGATCGAAAACAACCGTCAAAACAGTACGTGGTGGATGCGCGATGGTAGTTTCCTGAGACTTAAATCGGTGGAGATAGGTTACTCATTGCCACCGTCCATTTTAAAGCGCTTAAATGTAACCAAATGCCGCATCTACTTTAACGGCCTTAACCTGTACACATGGAGCGCCTTTAAACTTTGGGACCCTGAACTTGGCGGTAATGGCTTTGCCTATCCTATACAAAAGGTATTCAACTTAGGCATCAACGTTAACCTATAATTTTTACAGATCAATACTTAGTATTATGAAACAATATTATAAACTTTTATTACTGGTAGGGCTCCTGGTTTCGGGCGCATCATGTAAAAAATATCTTGAAGTAACACCAGATAATACCGGCACCCTTGAGTACGCGTTCAGGAACCGTAACGAGGCCGAAAATTACCTGTTTACCTGCTATGCAACTTTACAGCAGTTTTCTGATCCTACATCGAATATCGGCTTCACCACATCATCGGAGATCATTTATCCCAACAACCTCACCAATCACCCGCTTAATGAAAATGGCTTTAGCCTTATCCGGGGTACACAAAACAGCGCAAGGCCCGGTGTAAACTGGTGGGATGGCGAAAATGGCGGACAGGCGCTGTTCCGTTCTATCCGCAGGTGTAACATCATGCTTGAAAACATTGACAAGCCTGTTGACCTTTCACCATCTGAAAAAGCAAGATGGATTGCCGAGGTAAAATTTCTTAAAGCATATTATCATTACTATCTGTGCCGCTTATACGGCCCTGTACCACTGGTAAAAACCAATATTGATATAACAGCCAGCACCGAAGAGGTTAGGGTAAAACGCTCGCCGGTTGATTCGGTATTTAACTATTGCGTGCAATTACTGGATGAGGCTATTCCAGATTTGCCGCCGGTTATCACCAACCAGGCAAAAGAGCTTGGCCGCATTACCCAGCTAACCGCTTTATCAATTAAAGCCGAAATGTTAGCCACTCAGGCCAGTCCCCTTTTCAACGGCAACCCGGACTACGCCAGCATGAAAAACAAAGATGGCCAGCCTTTATTTTCAAGTACTGCCGACCCGCAGAAATGGAAACGTGCCGCCGATGCCTGTAAAGCTGCCATTGATGCCTGCGAAGCCAACGGGCTTAAACTTTACACCTTTGTCGCACCACCTACAGTTGGTTCCCTTTCAGAGCAGTTGCGTAACGAGCTAACCATCCAAAACGCGGTTACCGAAAAATGGGATGTAAACCCTGAGTTGATCTGGGCATTAAACCCTACCTTCCCATGCCAGGGCTATGCAACACCAAGGTTAACGCCAAAATCGGCAGTTAACATATTCTCAAACCCCTCAACATTCGCTGTTCCGATTTCAACACAGGAGCTTTTTTATACTGCTAACGGCGTACCGTTAACAGAGGATAAAGATTATGATTATGCCAACCGTTTTGCACTGAAAACAGCAGGCGACGCCGATAAATACTATATAGCTCAAGGATATACAACTATCAACGAGCATTATGGCCGCGAAAGCCGCTTTTATGCTAATATCGCTTTTGATGGCAGCATCTGGTATGGTAACGGCATTTACAACCAGGACCAGGCTTACCATGTTGAAGCACGCGGTTCGGGATCACTGGCAGGCCCAAAAGACCTGAACACCCTTAACATTACCGGTTACTGGCCTAAAAAGCTGGCTAATTACCTTTCTGTTTATGATGATGGTTTTCAGCCAATTGAATTTCACTTGCCGCTGATGAGACTTGCCGGTTTATATCTTTTATATGCCGAAACCCTGAACGAGGCAAACGGCCCAACTGCCGATGTATACAATTACATTGACAAAGTAAGAACAAGGGCTGGTTTAAAAGGTGTGTTGGAATCATGGTCAACCTATTCAAAAAATCCCGGCAAACCAACAACTAAAGAAGGTTTACGTGACATCATACATCGCGAGCGCCGCATTGAGTTGTGTTTTGAGGCGCAAAGCGGATGGGACCTTCGCCGCTGGAAAGAGATTCAGGGCGTATTGAGTGTACCGCTACAGGGCTGGAATATATATGAATCCGAAGCCGGCAACTACTACAGGCTGCATACCGTGTTAACGCCGGTTTTCGGGCTAAAAAACTACTTCTGGCCTATAAAGGATAATGATCTGATCGTTAACAACAACCTGGTACAAACCACCTACTGGTAGCCTTCATCAACCTAAATGAATTAATTCAACATAGATAAGAATTATGAAACGCATTAAAAATTATTCGATAACAGCGCTGGTGCTTGCAGCAGCGTTGTTTATGGCGTGCTTAAATTCATGCAAAAAAAACGACGGGTACGTTAAAGAGGTTTCGACCGATATGAGCAAGCCTGCCGTGGTTACCAACGTAAAAGTTAAGAATTTTAACGGCGGTGCTTATATTACCTACGATTTGCCAAACTCAGATAACCTGCTATACGTGCAGGCCGAGTACCGCATCAATGATAAAACTACACGCCAAACTAAATCGAGCTATTACTCAGATACCGTTACGGTTGATGGCTTTGCCAAAAGCCAGGAATATGAGGTAACACTTTACTCGGTGAGCCGGGCTAACGTAAAGTCAGATCCGCTTGTAGTTAAAGTACATCCTGATACGCCTTTTTACCAACTCATCAAACCAACATTAACTATCACATCTGATTTTGGCGGCGTAAACATCAAAGCTATGAACCCCGACCAAAAGGACATTGGTGTAATTTTATTGGCCTTTGATAAATCAACGCAGGCACTGGAAGTTGTCGATCAGCATTATACCAAGGTTGATACCATTAATTACTCTATAAGAGGCTATCCGGCGGTACCGCAAAAATTTGGGGTATATGTTACCGATAAATTTGGCAATATATCTGATACTACCATTGTAAACATCACCCCGATATTTGAAACGATACTTGATAAGAGCAAGTTTTCGGTATACAAAACCCCTACTGATAGCCCTACAGCTTATGGTTGGGAAGTGCCTTACCTATGGGATAACAAGACCGACGGCTACTCAAACGGCTGGCACACAGCTCCCGGAGCACCGGCGCCAATACAAGTTACCTTTAGTCTTGGTGTATCGGCACAGTTAAGCCGTTTTGTTTTATGGGAAAGGCCCGATCAATATGCTTACGCACACGGTAACCCTAAAGATTTCAGCATCTGGGGATCAAACGTCAACGCACCGCAGGATGTAAGGCTCCCTAATTATGCTCCTGTAGGAACTGTAGTTGGCGACTGGGTTAACATCGGGAACTACCATTACCCAAATCCGCCATCTGGCCTTACACCGGGCTTTACCAATGCTGCCGACGCTGCTTTTGTTGCCGCGGGAGTAAACTTTAATATTCCTCCGGGTTCAACGCCTATTAAATACTTCCGCTTTATGGTGCATGACACATGGTCAAACGGTGACTTTGCCCACATGATGGAACTTTCAATTTATGGTAACCCACAATAGGTATTAACTCATTTAGATTAAACGAACATGAAAAATATTGTCAGAATAGCTGCTTTCTGTTTGCTTGGATACCTGTTTTATGGTTGCAGCAAGCAAGACACACAGTTTGAATCATACTTAAACGGTCATGAAGTTAAGTATCCGGGCACAGTGGCCAACGCCCACTCCCGTCCCGGAAATTTACGTGCCGCCCTTACCTGGAACCCAAGCTCCGATCCCAGCATAACCCGTTACGTGATATATTGGAACAATAAGGCCGATTCCATCATTTACAATTCCACCAACCACAATACGTCGGATAGTTTAACGGTTGTTATACCAAACCTGAACGAATACATTTATTCGTTCACTGTTTTCTCGTACGATGCCAAAGGCAACCGCTCTATTCCGCTTGATATCAACAATGTAAGAGTTTATGGGCCTATTTATCAATCGGGCTTAGCAAACAGGGGGTATAATGTTACCAATCCATATGGTATCAGTGCCGATGGAAAGCTTACCCTTAATTTCCTGAAAGTTGATACCAGTACCCATAATGTGTTCACAAACATAAAATACACCAATAAAGCCGGTAAAGAAAGTTTTGGGAAACTTAGCGCCGATAGCATGTCGGTTACACTCGCAGACTATAAGGCAGATACCAGGATCCAGTTCTTATCAGCCTTTAAACCAACGGTAAATGCACTGGATACTTTTTATGTAGCTAACTATGAGGATTTCCCAACCATTAATTCTGTTACTGTTTGCGATAAAAAACTGTTCAAAAAAATTTATTTAGCCAATGACGCCAAGCCTTACGAGGGAGATACCGACATTGACAGGCTTTGGGATGGCAGTACAGGCCCGCAGGGTTTCCCTAACATTTTCCATAGCGATGGTAACGGCCCTCTTCCGGTAGTTATTACTTTTGATATGGGCGCACTTTACAAAGGCCTGGTAGCTATTGAAGAGACAGGCCGAAACTGTTGTCACAACCCCGATGATTTTGAAGTATGGGGCATTGCGGATATTACCAACGCTGCTACTACCCTGAAAGCTAATGATGCTGGCTGGACTGCCGAATCTATTTCCAAAGGCTGGAAACTGCTTAAAGAGATTAAAAGGACCGACGACGGCAGCACGCCATTAAAGGTAAACTTCGATCCTAATCCTCCGGCGGTACGTTACATCCGTATCAGGATCAAACACAATTCGAACAACGAGGGTAACTACACCAATATGAGCGAGCTTACCTTCTGGAATAACGCACTACTATAATAACACCCCAATGACCGGGCTGCCTTGCGGCCTGGTCATATTTTAAAAACCATAAAGACGAAGACCTCTATAATGTTCACCCCAAAAATTCAGCAATGAAAAAACCGGCAATTATTCTTCTTTACCTATTTTCTATAATCAAACTTAGCTTTGCTCAGCAGGCTGTTACTGTGAAAACACCCAAAGCGGTTTTGGATGATTTTATGACCAAACGCTTCGGCATGTTTGTACACTTCGGCCCGGTAACTTTACGCGGTACCGAAATTGGCTGGAGCCGCAACAAGGAAGTAGCGCAGGATGACTATGATAACCTGTACAAGGAGTTTAACCCGGTTTTATTTAATGCCGATGCTATAGTAAAAACCGCCAAAGATGCAGGCATGAAATACCTGGTAATCACTGCCAAACACCATGATGGATTTGCTTTGTGGCCATCTGCCTTTACCGATTATAACATCAGTAAAACAGCCTATAAACGTGATATAGTTGCCGAACTGGCTGCTGCATGTAAAAAACAGGGCATCCTGTTTTGCATCTACCATACCGTGCTCGACTGGCACGATCCTAACTACCCTATCCACAACCCGTACGATTCGACAAAGAACGTTAAGGGCGATATGGTAGCTTTTAAAACGCAAATGAAGAATGAGCTGAAAGAACTCATCACCAAATATCATCCCTACCTGCTTTGGTTTGATGGTTACTGGGAAAAACCCTGGACCAACACCGATGGGCAGGAAATTTACAAATTTATCAAGGGTGTTGATCCAAACGTTATCGTGAACAACCGCTTAGGCAAAGAAAGCGAAAAACTGAACGATCAATCAGTAGGTGATTACCTCACCCCTGAGCAGCGCATCGGTCAGCTTAATATGAATGAGCCATGGGAAAGCTGTATCACCATTTGCCAGCAATGGGCATGGAAACCTAATGATAAAATGAAAACAGTGCAGGAAGGTATCCAAACGCTGGTAAAAACCGCGGCCGGTAATGGCAACCTGCTATTAAATGTTGGACCTATGCCTGATGGCCGCATTGAAGTGAGGCAAGTTGAAACATTACAGCAAATGGGCGCATGGTTAAAAAAATACGGTGAAAGTATTTATGGCACCAAAGGCGGGCCCATTGCCCCTAATGATAACTATGCTGTTACACGCAAGGGAAACAAGATCTATTTGCACATATTTCAGAAAAAAGGTGATAAAATTGTGCTGCCTAACCTGCCGGGCATTAACATAACCAATGCTTATGTGCTGGGCGGGACCAAAGTAAATTATAAACCGGATGCCACAGGCTATATCATTGATTTGCCACAAACCTTACCCGATGCAAACAGCAATGTTATAGTATTGGTACTGAACAAAAACGCCGAAGAAATACCTGTAATTGCCGCAGGTAAATAAAATAAAAACAGAAAACCTAATTAACATAAACATGCTAAAAAGAACGCCCCTGCTAATAACTGTAATGATAACAGGTATTACAACGTTTACTCACGCACAAACAAAACAATTAAAACTTTGGTACAAACAGCCTGCACAGCGCTGGGAAGAAACCGTTGCACTTGGCAATGGAAGGTTAGGAATGATGCCCGATGGCAATGTTACTGCCGAAAAAGTAGTGTTGAATGATATCACCATGTGGTCGGGTTCGTCGCAGGATGCCAATAACTACGAAGCTTATAAAAAACTGCCCGAAATAAGAAGCCTGCTTGCCGCCGGTAAAAATGTGGAAGCGCAAGCCATTATCGATAAATCGTTCGTTTGTACCGGCAAAGGATCGGGCGGAGTGCCTTTCGGTTGCTTCCAGATGCTGGGCGACTTGAACCTGAACTACCAATACAAAGGCATTGAGGGCAAAGACGTAAAATACGAAAACTATGAACGTGAGCTTTCATTAAACAACGCGCTGGCCAAAACCACTTACCAGGTAAATGGCGTTACTTACAAACGTGAATATTTTACCAGTTTTGGTAATGATGTAGATGTGATTAAACTAAGCGCCGATAAACCGGGAATGCTTAACCTGAGCATTAATATCAGTCGCCCGGAACGTGGGGCTACCAGTACAGCAGGTAACGAGCTTGATCTTACCGGCCAGTTGGATAATGGTACAGATGGCAAAGGCGTAGCTTACAAAGCAAGGGTAAAGGCACAGCTAACCGGCGGTTCGTTAAGCACCACCCCTACTTCCCTAGTTATTAAGGACGCAACCGAGGTGATCATTTACGTATCGGCAGGTACTGATTTTAAGAACCCACAGTATCTCTCCAAAATGGACGGCGCGCTGAAGGCTGCCATGAAAAAACCTTATGCTTTGGAAAAACAGCAACACATTGCCAACTTTCAAAAGCTGTTTAACAGGGTGAACGTTGATCTTGGCACTTCAGAGGCCGAGAAACTAACAACAGATCAAAGGCTTATCGCTTTCCATACTAATCCAGATGCGGATAAAGGGCTTCCTGTTTTATTCTACCAGTTTGGCCGCTACCTCAGCATCTGCAGCACCCGTGTAGGCCTGTTGCCACCCAACCTGCAAGGTTTATGGGCTAACGAAGTGCACACCCCGTGGAACGGCGATTATCACCTGGATATTAACATTGAAATGAACCAGTGGCCGGTTGAGGTTTCCAACCTTTCCGAATTGAACCTTCCCCTCGCTGATTTAGTTAAAGAGATGGTTCCGCACGGCGAAAAAACTGCCAAAGCCTATTACAATGCCGACGGCTGGGTAGCACACGTCATCACCAACCCATGGGGCTTTACCGAGCCGGGCGAAAGCGCTTCCTGGGGTGTTTGTAAAGTTGGTTCGGGCTGGCTTTGCGATAACCTGTGGCAACATTATGATTTTACAGGCGATAAAAATTACCTGAAACAAATTTATCCGATACTGAAAGGTGCCGCCCAATTTTACAACAGTATGCTGATCAGTGATGCCAAAACAGGCTGGTTGGTCACCTCACCTTCATCATCGCCCGAAAATAGTTTTTATCTGCCCGATGGCACACATGCCAGCATCTGCGTAGGCCCAACTATCGATAATCAGATCATCCGCCAGTTGTTCAACAATGTAATAACAGCAAGCAAAGTATTGGGCAAAGACGAGGCATTCAGCAAAACACTGGCTGCTAAAGTGAAAAAGCTCCCGCCCCCGGGTGTTATATCTAAGGATGGGCGCATCCAGGAATGGCTGGAGGATTATAAAGAAACCGAACCGCAGCATCGCCACGTATCACACCTGTATGGTTTATTTCCGGCATCTCAGATTACCCTGGAAGCTACCCCTGCCCTTGCCGAAGCTGCAAAAAAAACTTTGGAAGTAAGGGGTGACGATGGCCCAAGCTGGTCTATCGCTTACAAAATACTATGGTGGGCACGTTTGCATGACGGAAACCGCACTTACAAACTATTTAAAGAGTTGATGAAGCCAACCATCAAAACCGATATTAACTACGGTGCAGGCGGCGGCGTATACCCTAATTTGCTATCAGCCGGTCCGCCGTTCCAGATCGACGGTAACTTTGGAGCAACAGCAGGTATTGCTGAAATGCTGATCCAGAGCCATGCAGGGTTTATTGATTTTATTCCTTCTATCCCTGATGCATGGAAAGCACAGGGCGAGGTTAAAGGCCTTAAGGCCCGCGGTAATTTCACAATTGATATGAAATGGAAAGACGGTAAAGTAACCTCTTATAAAGTAACCTCACCTACTCCGCGTACGGTTAAAATAAAAGTTAACGGACAGATCAAAAGCATAATGGCCGTTAAAGCTTAATAATAGCTTATAAACAAATAAGGCATCCTGAAAGAGGTGCCTTATTTATAACAAATTGACAATAACCTAAAATTCATGCAAAAATTTCTTAATCGTTTTATAATTGCTGTGCAATTGTCCGGCTTGCTTTGCGTTTGGCAGCCGGCAATTGTTTCGGCATCAACCCGAATAATTACTATCCAGCTAACCCCGAAAGGGAATATATCGTTTTCATACGGTACCTCTGGCACTATTAATTATGATCAAAAAACCGGCACTTTTTCTGTTATCGAAAATGGAAAAACTGTACTTGGTAATTGCTATAGTAAAGCCGGCATCAACGGAAAACTTATTACTTCAACAGCGTACAAAAACGTTGCTTATATTAAAGCCTTAATAACCGATGGTTTTGGCAAAGGCGTAAAACATACTTTCACCCTAACCGGCAATAATTTGCCAAACATGGTACAGGTGTTTTATACCTACCCATCGCATAAAGGCTATTTTTTTGTTCAACTTTATATTGAAGGCAAAAACCTGAAAACAAATTATATGGAGCCAATAGCCGGAAATATGGCGACAATACCCGGCGATACCCGTTCGTTATTTGTACCTTTTGATAACGATACCTTTATCAGTTATAATTCAAAAGCGTTTAAAGCGCCGCTTACCAATACCAGCGCCGAAGTAGGTACTGTTTTTGATAACAGCAGCCGTAACGGTTTAGTGTTTGGATCTGTGGAACACGAAATCTGGAAAACCGGCGTGCGTACCATCGCCAAAAAAGACAGCGCCAATACCTTTGAGATATGGGGCGGTTATACCGAAGAGGCCGTAAACCGCGACAAGATAGCACATGGTTATATCAACGGTGATACCGTTAAATCGCCCAAAGTGTTTGTTGGCTGGTTTGCTGATTGGCGCACCGGTATGGATGAATTTGGTAAAGCCAACCGTATTGCTGAACCACCTTACATTTTTAACTGGACAAAGCCCACCCCTGTTGGCTGGAACAGTTGGGGCGTTATGCAGGAAAAACTCAATTACGATAAAGCTATCAAAGTAGCTAACTTTTTTGCCGACAGCATCCCTGCATTCCGCAATGGTAATACGGCGTTTATTGATCTCGATTCGTTTTGGGATAACATGATCAGCGGTGGCTGGGAAGGCGATTTTGGCAAGCTAAAATCATTTGCCGATTACTGTAAAACAAAAGGCCTGCAGCCCGGCGTTTACTGGGCACCGTTTACCGACTGGGGCTGGAAAGGCGGCCCCGACCGCAAAGTTTTAGGCAGCAACTACACCTACGGCGAAACCTGGACTAAGGTTGGTGACGGCTACCACGATATTGACGGTGCCCGCGCAACAGACCCAACCCATCCGGGTACCCTGCAACATATTGACTATGTAATTGGTAAATTAAAAGCCTGTGGTTTTAAAATGATCAAGATCGACTTTCTGGGTCATGCGGCGGCCGAATCAAGCCATTTTTATGACCCTAAAATCACCACCGGTATGCAGGCGTATAAAAGGGGGATGGAACACCTGATTGATCAGTTGGGTGATCAGATGCTGGTTTACGCTGCCATTTCTCCCAGCCTGGCAACCGGGCGTTACGCACACATGAGGCGTATTGCATGCGATGCCTTTAAAACGATAAAGGATACCCGTTATACGTTAAACAGCGTAAATTACGGCTGGTGGCAAACTTACCTGTACAATTACATTGATGCCGACCATGTTGTACTTTCAACCGAAAGCGAAGGCGCTAACAGGGCAAGGATGCTCTCGGCAGTTATTACGGGAACGTTTATAACCGGCGATGATTTCTCTGCCCATGGCCAATGGAGTGACAGAGCAAAAGCTATGTATCAAAATCTTGAGGTCTTAAAGATTGTGCAAAATGGAAAAGCTTTCAGGCCGGTTGAAGGTAACACCGAAACAGGTACAACCGAACAGTTTACGCAAAAAATTGGCAACAGCTTTTACCTGGCCCTGTTTAATTATGGTGAAACTGATAAAGTTTACACTATCGACCCGAAAAGAGTTGGTATGGAGACCGAAAAAGCAGCAAATGCGAAATCGTTACTGCAAGGCACTAACGTAAACATAAAAAACGTTTTAGTGAAAGCAGGAGATGCTGAATTATTAAAATTTGAATTGAATTAATAAACACTGCAAAGGCGCCGGCAACAGATTCCCCTTTAATCGCCGGACGCCTTTTGAGGGGATGAAACCCTGTATCGTTTTTAACTGTTCAATTTAACCGATTTTGCCCGTTTGCATGCAAGCGGGCATTTTGATTTTTTTGCGTTCATGCAGCATTTGTTTTTGTGTTTAATGCTTGCCACATTGTTTTTTTCTATCTGGAGTGAAGTAAAAAACAATCCGCCGGTGACGGCCAATATGGTAAAAAATTTCATAGCAGTAGGTTTTAACTTAAGAGACGATGATTTTTTAAGAATGTTACAGTGAAGAAGGCAAAGTTGATTTTCGCATATTTTTTTAACAGGACCATCATTCAATGTCATTTTTATGTTCTCCTCATCCTCCTACCCTCAAAAACAAAAAGTCAGTGACCTCGCGTTACTGACTTTTTCATTAACTATTAACTGACCAAATATCCTTAACAAAAAACTATCTGGTACTGCAAACATAGTGTGTTAAGTACGTGCTACATGTGTGAAAAGCACCATCTTGGCACACAAAAAACATTTTCATATCATGCTGATTGCCTGTATTTTAATGGTGTTATTTTATAATGCGTACGGAACAGCCTGATAAATGAACTTGGGCATTCAAAACCCACCATGCCAACTACTTCATTTACAGGATAACGGGTATCCTTTAACAACATTAATGACCGTTTTAAACGCAATTGAATTAAAAACTGGTGCGGCGTTAAACCAAAGGCCTGCTTAAATGTGCGCAACAGATGGTTAACCGAAAGGCAGGCATGTTCAGCAAGATCCTCGAGGCTAATATTCTGATTATAATTACTGTACAAATATTCTTTAGCCAGGTTAAGACGGCGCAGGATCTCAACCCTGGTACCCTGGTTTAAAAAGTCGAGCTTTTCGGCTTTTTTACAGATCTCATCATTATAAATATGAAAATAATTGATAAGCGTATGGTGCAGGTATTCGTTAATCAGCATTTCATCCTGCATGCCATTGTCTAAGTGTTGTTTCAGGTGAAATACATTGTATTTGATATCGCCCGCAAACGGATATATAGTTTCATTAAACTCGGGCTGTATTTTGCCGTTACCATCGCCTTTAGTTAACAAAGTGTCATTGTCAAAGGTCCAGCAATCTTTAAAATCCTGCAAAAACTGCTGATCAAAATTGATGGCAAATGATTGTACCTGCTGGCCAAGATCGGTGTCGGTTGAATATTGTGTACCCCTGTTCAGGATGAGGAACGAATCGGGATATATGGACAAATGCCTGCGGCCAATATCATAACGTTCATTACCGCTTAATACAAAGCGAAGGCTTAAATCTGAAGTATACTGCGGCCCCTGTCTCTGACCGCCGGTGCGGCTTACAATCTTATTGTTGTTGCGTAATACTTTTGAATAGTCCATTGTGATATGATTTTATTGTTCGTTATAATTTCTTTCTTCCAGTAACATAAATTTGTTCCCCGCCGGGTCTAAAAATTCGGCTGCCAGTCCGGCTGGTAAATACGCAGGCGATTTGCAAAAAAATACGCCGGCCGTACGGAGCACATGATAATCGTTCAAACAGTCGGCAGTGTTAATGATAATATTACTCTTATCACTGTTGCTGTCGTTATTAGTTACAAGCAACGCCACATTTAATTTATCCGACTGGATCACCGTACTTTCCCTGCCCTCGTAAAATGTCATTGTACCTGTTATTTTGAAACCTAATTTTTGAGTATAAAAATCAATTTGTCCCTCAAAGTCGGCTGTATACACAGGTATATATTTCAATTTCATTTTACAGTAGCTATTAACGGAAACCAGATTGTAATGATGGAAACCAACCTGTTGGCCAGGGGCAGCAAACAGGATAATTTTTGAAGCGGGTTTACAGTAGCCGGTCAGTTAAAACTACTTAACATATCAAAGGTACTTTACCTGCGGGGGGATAGTATCCCCCTATTTGGGGGATTTGTGAATTAGTAGGGTTTGGATTTTCAAAGCGATCCGTGAGGACAGGTATCGCGGGAATGATTATTTCGGAGTTGTTGGTGTTCAGAAGATTCTTTTATTCCCTCCCTTGGAGGGAATCGCACTATCCTGCGCTCCGCCAATGTTGATATTGTCACCAACATTTTCCGTCAACCCGATTAAATGTGGAAAGTTGCAACTACAACACGAACACCTCTAAGCCTATATCAGTTTATTCTGCCTTGCCAATTTAATGGCATCAGCACGGGAGTTTACATCAAGCTTAAGGTAGATATTTTTGATATGGCTGCGTACTGTTTCCAGGTCGATGAACAATTCATTGGCAATCTGACCACGACTTTTGCCTTCGCCAATTAATTCCAGGATCTGGGTTTCTCGCTTAGATAAGGGCGATTCCTGGTTTTTTTGAAATGAGCGGATTACCAGGCGTGCAATGTTGATACTCATAGGGCCGCCGCCTTCACGTACTTCTTTTATCGATTCGATGATCTTGGTTGACGGGGTGTTTTTTGTAAGATAGCCCGATGCCCCGTTGGCCAGCGCGTTAAAAATCTGCTTTTCAGATTCGTAAACAGTTAGAATTAGGATATAGCAGTTGGGCAAAAGCTTTTTTAATTTGGGTATAGCGTCAATACCGTTAACTCCGGGCAGCTCTATATCCAGCAGGATTACATCGGGTTTATCCGCAGCTATTTTTTTAGCAGCCTCGTCATATGAACAATAGGTACTAATCACATCATAGCCCTCGGTAGCACCAATTAAAAAGGCATAGCCATCGCGCAGGGTTTCATCATCCTCAATAATACTTACCTTAATGTTACGGGCCATGCTTAATCGCTTAACTGATTTTTACTAAACTTTAATGTTACTGATGTGCCTTTACCTGTTTCCGAATTAATGAGCAAAGATGCATTGATCCGTTTTGCGCGGGCGTTAATGTTATTGATCCCCCGGCCGCGATGGGCGGCGCTGCTATCAAACCCTTTACCATCATCGGTAACCCGGAGTGCTATCGCGCTTTTATCGCTCTGATCAAGCTCAAAAACTACCTGTCCGGCATCGGCATGTTTAAGGATGTTATTTAATAGCTCCTTAAATATCATGGTGATGTTACGGCTGTATTCCATAGGCAGTTTTACCAGCTGAATATCTTCATCAACGGCAGCAAACTCAAAATCAACCGGCACATCATGAAAAACCTCTATCCCTATCTCGCGGATATGGTTCAGGGTTTCATACAGATTATCACTTTTAGGGTCGAGCGCCCACAGGATATCCTTTGTACCGTTGTATAGTGATGCCGCGTTTTGCTTGATCTGATCCACAATTCCGCGCTGATCGGCTTGCTCTCTATCTATTTTGGCATTCAGTATTTCTGATAAGACGGTGATCCGGGTTAATTTGTTACCCAGATCGTCATGAAAATCTTCGGCTGTTTGCTGGCGGATCTTTAATTTCTCTTCCCGCTTCATGGCTTCAATTGCCTTTTGACGTTTTATTTTACGCTGATGAACTAAATTTTGCACCCCGAAACCCAGCAGAACTAAAAATATAATGGCTAATAACCTGAAGGTAAAAGTTTGATAAAAAGGCGGAATGATCACAAAACTAAAACTGGCCATCTTGGGCGATACCTGCCCATCGGGGCTTATGGCTTTTACCTTAAACGTATATGTGCCCGGCGGCAGGGAGGGATAGTTAACCACATTATTGCGCATAGGCGAACTAAAAGCACTATCCAGCCCAACCAGTTTATATTGGTATGTTACCGCATCTGGATTTTTGAGGTAAACACCAAGAAAAGATATCGACAAATGATTTTGGTTATGCTTTAATTCGGCCCAATCATTAAGATCAATTGAGGAGCGTTTTTCACCATCCTCCTTCATCAACTGTACCGATTTGATGAACACATGCGGCGGCGGCGAGGGAACCATTTTTGTCATGGTATTATACACCATAACAGCCTTGGTGGTACTGATCCAAACCTCGTGTCCGCGGTGCATAATGGCATTCTGGTTGGCCTCCACCACCGGTTCCTTTGAGCCTATATTATCAATTACCCAAAAAGTTTTCTTTGCAGGGTCGTATTGCATCCGGTTAATTCCCCTGCCGGTACCCATCCAAAGGCGGCCGCGTTCATCAGCAGCAAGGCTGTAAATACTATTGGCTTTGAGTCCGTCATCAACATTATAAATATTTACCGCCCCGGTTGTCATATCCCAGGTGTATAAACCGCTATCATCTGTACCAACCAGCAGCAGATCGCGATATCGGATCATGCTGTAAACCGCAGTAGCCGGAAATGATTTAAGTTTAAACCCCGGAACTATTTTTTTATTTACGGCCAGCATAACACCGTTTTGGGTGCCTATCAAAAGAGAATCGCGCCCCAGGCTAAGCATTGCGGACGAATAAGGGGGAATACCTTCCAATTGTTTCAGCTCGCCGTTTTGGTAATAGAAACAGCCCATTGACGTGCCCAGCCATATAGTACCACTGTCATCGGCAGTAATAAAATTACAGGCAAAAGATGAACTGTTTTTTACCTGTCTGAAACCCTTTTTATCATACTGCCATAAACCTGTTTGCCCGGTACCAATCCAAACAGTGCCGTTTTTATCCATATATAAACTCTGCACTCCCTTTAAATATGGCGAACCGGTTGGTACGGGCACTTCGCTGGTCTTTTTTCCATCATATCGCAAAATGCCACCACCATCAATCCCCATTAAAACATTTTTGTTCCAGTCTTCAGTTACCGACATTACGATTTTTGATTCGGGAATACCCTGTGTGCGGTCAAAAACGGTATATCTGTCGCCTTCGCATCGGTAAAGGCCATTACCGAGGCTGCCCAGCCACAGGTTTTTATCTGCATCAAAATAAATATCAGGTACAGAGTTATCGGTAAGTCCGTTTGATGAGTTATAGTGGATCACACCATCACTCATAATACAATAGGCTCCATTATCGGTACCCAGCCAAATATTGGCATCAGCGTCCTGTTCAATGCACAATAATTGACCTTTTATTTTTCCCGTAATATTTTTTATATCCAGTGGTTTAGCCATACCATTCCTGGCACATAACAAACCCGAGCGGGTTAGAAGATAAGTTTTGCTTTTATCAAAACGGTCGAAAAAAATCCTTTTGATAATTTGCTCACTATGTTGGGAATCAATATCAATTACATGTTCCCATTTTTGCCCTTTAAGGCGATATATACCCTTTTTGTAAACAGACACATATAACAAACCTGTGCTATTAACAGCCAAACTGGTAATAAAAATATCAGGATCATCATTAATAGGGACATGCTGCATCTTATCATTTTTTACCCTGAACAGCATCCCGGCAGCTGTAACCCAGATTGTTCCCTCTCCATCCTGGGTTATGTTACCTACAAAAGAGCGTTTAACCGGTATATCTGGTTTATACTTCACAATCCGGCCATTATAGAGCCTTGCAAGCCCATTCATGGTACCAAACCAGGTACAGCCCCCTTTATCCGAAAAAATGGTTGCAACATAGTTATCAGGTAAACCTGTTAAGCGGGTATAGGCCGTAAAATCCTTTCCATCAAAGCGGCAGGCGCCACCAAATGTTCCTATCCACAAACGATGATCGGTATCCATGGATAGCTTGTTTATTTGCGACTGGATGAGCCCATCCTCAATATCATAGTGCGCAAAAATGTATTTCTGTGCATGGACCTGGCCTGTAAACAATAGCATACCTGCAAGGAAACACAAAATCAGAAAAACGGGGAAACGCGATAGCTTATTCAATTAAAAACGTAAATTAAATTACCTGTATGGGGGTACAATTAAAAAGTTAAATTAAAGCTAATTAAAATAAAAAAAATCACCCCAATAGGGTGATTAATTATTATTAGTTACGGGAGTAAATTTTAATTTTTGGCTACAACAGAATTGCCATTGTTTAAAGGTGTTTTTATGTCCTCAAACATTTTGCAAACCTGTGTAATTTTCCAGTCGTGCCGGTCATTTTTCTCGATGATGAGGTAATCATGCTGCGTGCAGTTTTCGTAGTTAAAATCAACCCGTGCAATTACCATGGCATCGCTTTTGGCAAGCACTTCGTAACCCGACTGGCAATTTTGCTGGGTACCGGCATCCTTTTTCATCATGCTTACCAGGTCGTCTTTTTCCTGTACAAGTACCTTTTCGCCGCGGGGTAACTTCAATACAGAATTGTCACTCATTATTGATTTTAATTTTTTAAAGTTGGAGGTCATGTGGCTGTCAATGAAATCGCGGATCACGCCGGTGTATCCTGTTTCGGCGGCCGTACGGCCATACATGGTGCTGGCAGATAATAACCCTACTATACATGCCAATAAAAATTTATTTTTCATTTGTGATATTTTTTTGATCAAATGTGGGCAGGCTTTGATCAAAAAAATGTGCCTATCACACCAAGCAACCCGGCCATACAGCAGGCTGGTGCCTTTCGCCTATAAAGGTCATTTTTTGCACTTTTTGAGCAGATCTGCAATTAATATGACAATCTGTGCAGATAATTCTTTAATTATCAATAAACCATAGCAGAACCTGCCCCGCAGATTTAAATCTGTACGAAAATATTTTTATTTTTGAGAGCATCTTTCACCGATTAAAACCACGCCATAACTTGGAACCGACTGAAAACTTTTTCCGAAGCATTATTGAGGCCTCGCCTTTTCCGGTGTATATGTGTATGGGGCCGGATAAGCTCATTGCCATAGCCAATGGCGCTACCTTGAAAGCATGGGGAAAAGACAAATCGATAATTGGGAAACCATTTGACGAGGCGCTGCCCGACCTTCAGGGCCAGCCGTTCAGCAGCCTCATAAGCGAAGTATACCGTACCGGCGAAACTTATCACGGCAACAATGCACCTGCCGAATTTATAATTAACGGCAAACGGCAAATTAATTATTACAAGTTTACTTACCAGGCTGTACGTAACTCGCGCGGTAAAATAGTTGGCGTTATTTGTTTCTCGACCGACGTTACCGAAATTGAGCATGCCCGACAGGCGATGGAAGAGAGCAGGCATACTTTGTATAACATGGTGAGGCAAGCCCCCGTGGGCATTTGCATTATAAACAGCGATAACCTGGTAATTGAAGTAGTGAATGACTCGTATCTTGAGCTGGTAGGCCGTAAACGTGCAGAAATGGAAAACCGGGGCGTTTGGGAAGCCATCCCTGAAACGGCCGAATTGTATGCCCCCGTAATGGATAATGTTATTGAAACAGGGCAACCGATTACCGCCAAGGAGCATAAATTGCTGCTTGTACGCAATGGCGTACCCGAAATGGTATTTATTGATTTTGTTTATGAACCTGTTAAAGGGTTTGACGGCGAGATAAGCGCCATCATGGTAATTGCCATTGATGTAACTGAAAAAGTTTTTGCACGCCGCAAAATTGAGGAAGCCGAAGAAAGAGCCAGGCTGGCAGTTGAAGCTGCCGAAATAGGCACCTTTGATCTTGACCTGGTTACCGACGAGATACTTACATCTGAAAGGTTTAACATTATTTTTGGAGTTGGCCGTGATGCACCCCGCGATTTATTTTTAAAAGCGTTACATCCCGACGATGTGGAATTACGCAATAATGCCCATAAAACAGCTCTTACTACCGGAAAACTGTTTTATGAAGCGAGGATCATCTGGCCAAACGGCTCTATACGCTGGATCAGGACGCAGGGTAAGGTTTATTATGGCTCAATAAACAAACCGTTGCGTATACTGGGCACCCTGCTTGATATTACCGAGTTTAAACATTTGCAGCAGCAAAAAGACGATTTTATCAGCGTTGCCAGCCATGAGCTAAAAACGCCAATGACATCGATCAAAGCATCGATGCAATTGCTGGACAGGTTGATCAAGGTTGATCCCTCATCTGATAAGATCCCCCAGTTTATTAGCCGCGGCAATAGCAGCCTGAATAAAATGCAGCAACTGGTTGATAGCTTGCTTAATGTTTCAAAAATTACCGCGGGGCAGCTTGCACTTCATAAAACACGTTTTTTGGCAGCCCAAATGATCAATGAATGCTGCGACCACGTGAGGCTTGCAGGTACACATGAACTTGAGCTTACAGGCGACACCGATCTGGAGCTATACGCCGACAGGCAACGGATAGACCAGGTTGTTGTTAATTTTGTAAACAATGCGGTTAAATATGCACCCGACAGTAACCGGATTGTCATCAATATCAGTAAACAGGACAACATGGCCAAAATATCGGTACAGGATTTTGGCCGGGGGATCCCGCCGGAAAACATCCCGCATTTATTTGAACGCTACTACAGGGTTGATACCTCGGGTATTCAATACTCAGGGCTTGGACTTGGCTTGTATATCAGCGCGGAGATCATTGAGCTTCACGGCGGCGAAATGGGGGTTGAAAGCGAAGTGGACAAAGGCAGTACCTTTTGGTTTATGATACCGTTAAATTGAAATTTAAATCCCGATTGAAAATAGTAAAACCCATAATCATCGTTTTATTGTTTTGCCTGCTCACTGTTTTTACACAAATTGGTGGGCTGGTTTATCTCATTTCAATTAGCCTGCATAAACTAATCAACAAAACCATAAATAATAAATATTACCGCCAAATCACCAAGGCTGCAGTTTTTATGGTGTTATATTGCCTTACCACTTTTTTAATTGTACCTCCGCTTGCCAGGCTTTCGGGCAGAGTACCGCTCCCCTTCTCCCAAATCAATCATATAAAGCCGCTAAACCGGCTAACCTGCCTGTTCAACCGTAATTATGTTCGCCCGCAACTTAAGCAGGCTGCATTTGCCGTAGCCGCCGAAATGAACGATAAGTATCCGGGAAGTACCCTGAATTATCTTGACGCAAGCTTTCCGTTCATTAATGGGTTTCCGCTTATGCCCCACCTGAGTCATAACGATGGTAAAAAACTCGATCTCTCATTTTTTTATATTGATAACAAAACAGGCTTAGAAACCGATAAAGCCCCTTCGCCAATCGGATACGGAATTAGTGAAGAGCCGCGCGCCGGTGAAATCAACACAACACAGGCCTGCCTGATAAAGGGTTATTGGCAGTACAGCTTTTTGACTAAAATTGTTCCCCAGGGCAATAAAGTTAATTTTACTTTTGACAGTTTACGAACAAAGGTACTTGTAACCCTCTTTGCATCGCAAAATGTCATCAATAAAATATTTATCGAACCTCATTTAAAAAACCGTCTGGGCATCAAAACACCCAAGCTACGATTTCACGGATGCCGTGCAGTAAGACACGACGACCATATTCATGTCCAACTATAGGTTTAAAGCATTTATCATTTTTCAACATACGAATTATAACAGATTTCCCAGGAATTGCCTTCAGGATGGGCAATAAAACCGGCATAACCGCCCCAAAAAGGTTCAGCCGGATGCTTCAGGATTTGTACTCCTGCATGCCTCAAAGATCTTTAACTGCAAGAGTAATGGCGGTTACGTGGGCCTGCATAGCATTTTTTATTGGACCCTATCCATCCACGAAATCAGGGTCCGTGGCTGATTTTCATGCGTAAATTTAATTGTCAGTTAATACAGCCGGGGTAAATTTAGCTAACCAAATATATAAACATGCAGATCAATTATTTTACAGTAGGCATTGTAATAACCTTGTTAATAACATTAATAGTATGGATAGTAAAAACCGACCGCAAAGACGAGAAAAACTTTGAACAACAAATTATTGACCGGGAACTTAAACCAAGGGAACATCCCAAACCGCAAAAAGCCGATAAAGCCATGTGATCGGGTAAAACCCGCTATCAACTCACGTAGTTTCACGTATCATATTGTGCGGTCCTTTTTTTAAATTTAACAACCCAACCTAATATCTATCTCATGGAAGCAGATAAAACTTCAGATCAGCAAGTATTTTATGTAGGACTTTGTATGGCCGGCGCCGTATCTGCCGGGGCTTACACAGCAGGCGTTATTGATTACTTGCTCCAGGCATTGGCCGAATGGGAAAAGCACCGCAATGAGCCAGGCGTACCATCGCACAAAGTGCAGATCCCGGTAATGGGCGGCGCGTCGGCAGGCGGTATGACCAGTATCATGGCCGCATCCTCCCTTAACAACCCGATAACTCATATCGACAAGCCATCGGGAGATCTTTTAGCCGAGCATCCCGAAAACAAGCTCTACCACTCCTGGGTTGACCTTGTGCAGGCTGATATGTTCACAAAAATGCTGGATACCAGCGACATCAAAAGCTCGGGTGTAATATCTGCACTTAATTCTGATTTTATCAATGATGTTGCCAAACGCGTAGTTGCTGCCGATCCAAAACAATGGCAGCCGTTGCCCGCTTATATTAAACCCGGTTTAAAGATCTTTACCACGCTTACAAACCTGCAGGGCTACGCCTACAATGTTCCGTTTAATTCGTCATCGCCGCAGCGTACCAAATATAACATGCGCATCCACAATGATTACGCATGCTTTGAACTTACAGAAAACGCCATTGCCGGGCATAATAACGGATGGATGCCGCTTGACCTGAAAAATAATATTAATACGGATATAGCCGCCGACGCTGCAATGGCCACCGGCGCCTTTCCGGTTGGATTGCAATCAAGGATAGTTAAACGCGATGCCCAATATGTTAACAATAACCCATGGTTAAGCAATTACCTGGTTAATACCCCTATTGATGCCGGTGCATACCAAACTCTAAACGTTGACGGTGGCATGATCAATAACGAACCTTTTGATAAAGTCAGAAGTGTTTTGGACGATCTTACCGGTCAGCCCGATGTGGACTACAACAACTTTAACAAGTTTGTTTCAACTGTGCTGATGATTGAACCTTTCCCTACCCAGGCGCCCACGCCAATTTCACAGTCAAGGTCTATATCAAACGTAGTAGGTTTAACGTTGTCATCTATGCTATCGCAAATGCGCTCAAAGGCTGTTAATATTAAAGATGCGATGGACGAAGATTGCGCGGGCCAATACCTGATCACACCATCACGAAGGGTAGATACGCCAGATGGTAAATCGACAGATTTAACCGGCGAACAAGCCATAGCCTGCGGTGCTTTAAGTGGGTTTAGCGGATTTTTAAATAAAGAATTTCGGGTGCATGATTTCTTTTTGGGCCGCCACAATTGTAAGATATTTTTACGCGATTACTTTACCATACCAGCCAAAGCACTTACTACCAACCCTATTTTTAAAGATGGCTATGCCAATGCCGACAAAGCCAAATTTAAATCGACCCAAAGTGATAGCTACCAGATCATCCCTGTATTTGAAGAAGATATTAAATTCCCTGATATTAAATTTAGTTCGGGCAACAACTGGCCTACTATTAAAGAACAGGATATAGACCGTTTTAGTGATGGATTAAAAAATCGGGCTCAAACCATTATGCTCAATGTAGCAGATTTAGGGTGGCTTACCAAAAGCCTGTTGTGGATAGGCGCTAAGGTGATCCTCAATAAAATGGTAACCAATAAAATTATGGTGGTGATAAAAGGCGAACTAAAAACCTGGAAGCTACTGCCGTAAGCAGCACATGAAATTAAACTTACTAAAATCCAGACTTACGAAGTTTAAAAAACTTCGTAAGTCTTCAATAGCTTTCTCATTTGAGCTTTAAATAGCTTTAAATACAACTATCCCGTTATGCCCGCCAAAGCCAAAAGTATTGCTCATGGCTACTTTCACTTTATGGTCGATGGCATCTTTCAATACAAACTTCAAATTATCCGGAATAGCGGGGTCTAAAGTTGTGGTATTGATTGTTGGCGGGATTATTTGATTTTCAATTGATTTTATAGCAGCTATGGCTTCAATAGCACCGGCGGCACCAAGCAGGTGACCAGTCATTGATTTGGTTGAACCGATGATGGTGTTTGTTTCTTTACCTTTTGTAACAGCAAGCAAAGCGTTAATTTCAGATAAGTCGCCAACCGGCGTTGATGTGGCGTGCATATTCAGGTAATCTACATCCTCAATGCTTAAACCCGATTCGGTCAATGCCTGCTGCATGGCACGGGCAGCACCTAATCCTTCCGGATGAGTGGCTGTCATGTGGTATGCATCAGCAGTCATAGATGCCCCGGTCACCTCTGCGTAAATATGTGCGCCGCGGGCAACTGCATGATCATAGTCTTCAAGTACCAAGGCACCGGCGCCTTCACCCATAACAAAACCATCACGATCAGTATCAAATGGCCGTGAAGCATGCTGCGGATCGTTATTGCGGCCCGACATCGCCTTCATTGAACTAAAACCACCGATAGAAGCCGGCGTAATAGGCGCTTCTGAACCGCCAGTAACAATAATTTTAGCCTTACCTAAACGGATGTAGTTAAAGGCATCCATAATAGCGGTATTGGACGTAGCACAGGCCGAAACCGTGGTGTAATTGATGCCCATAAAACCGTTGCGGATAGAGATCATACCCGAAGCCATGTTAGATATAAACTTCGGCACAAAAAACGGGCTGAACCGCGGCTGTCCATTACCTTTCGCATATTCGGTTACCTGCTCTTCAAAAGTTTCCATACCGCCTTGTCCGCTGCCCCAAATTATGCCAATATCAAACGGATCCATTTTACTCAAATCAAAGCCTGAATCCTTAATCGCTTCATTAGCTGCAACAAGCGCATACTGGGTGAAGGTATCGGTACGTTTTAATTCTGCTTTATCCAGGTGATCTGTGATATTGAAATCCTTCAGTTCGCAGGCAAATTGCGTACGGAATAATGATGCATCAAAACGGGTGATGGTTGCAGCGCCGCTTTTACCGACAATTAAATTTTGCCAATAAGTTTTTACATTATTTCCAAGCGGTGTTAAAGCGCCCAGACCTGTTATAACTACTCTGTTTAACATGATGGTTTTATTAAAATCGGCGCAAAGATATAAATATATACCACTTGGTATTTTGATAATTCAATATGTACTGGTTTTACATGCTGAAAATTACCGGGTTATGGCATGACCAAAAGTTAAAACAGTTCAAAAACCATCATGGTTAAATCAAGGAAAGAGATTCGATTATTTTCCAAAAATCTTATTTAGTTCCGAATAAGGAACAGCATCATTTACAAAACCATACCTTCCCTGTGAAAGCTCAACAGCGGCCCGCTGAAAAGCGCCCAAAGCAGCCCTTGCCAATGCAGAACCAAGACTTACCCTTTTTACACCCAGGTCGGCAAGTTCATTGAAGTTAATATCAAAACCTGCTGCGCCAAGTACAATATTCACGGGCTTAGGCGCAACGGCTTTTACTACTTCGCTTATTTGTTCCCTCGTTTTGAGGCCCGGCGCAAAAAGCACATCGGCACCTGCATCGGCATAAGCAACAAGGCGTTTCATGGTGTCCTGCAGATCTATTTTCCCGTGGATCATATTTTCGGCCCTGGCGGTTAGCATAAAATGAAAAGGTAAACTCCGCGCTGCTTCAACAGCAGCCCTTACCCGCGCAACCGAAAGGTCGAAATTGTAAATGGGATCTTTATCATTCCCCGTAGCATCTTCTATCGAACCGCCAACCAGTCCCACTCCCGCTGCGGCTAAGATAGTTTCGGCACAAATCTCCGGCGTATCTCCAAAACCATTCTCCAAATCGGCAGCTACCGGTAAATGGGTTGCATTGATGATAGCCCTTGCATTATCAAGCGTTTCATCGCGACTGATCAGAGAATGACCATCCGGCCGGCCCAGTGCATAAGCCAACCCGGCACTGGTAGTAGTAAAAGCTTCAAAGCCTAAACCGGCTAAAATTTTAGCCGAACCGGCATCCCATGGATTAGGGATAACAAACAGGCCATCACGTTCATGCAGAGCTTTAAAAACTTCGGCTTTTTGATATTGGTAATTGTTTATTGCAGATGACATTTGAAGGTAGATTAGTGTTTATCGAAATTAAGCAAAAGTTAGCCTGCAATCACAAGTCTTAAGCCAGAAATTTGCTTTTTGACTTAAGACTTACGACTTCTAACTTCCGACTTAATATCCCTATTATTGCAACAGCAATAGTTATGAAACAAAAAGTAGATATTGAAAACTGGATCAGGAAAGAGCATTACAACTTTTTTAAACAGTTTGAGGAACCCTATTACGGCGTAAACGTAAACGTTGATGTAACGGCGGCCTATAAGTTTGTGAAGGATAACGGGATCTCATTTTTCCTTTATACCATGTATCAGTCTTTAGCTGCCTCGCAAATTATTGAGCCTTTCAAATATCGTATGGAGGGCGATGATGTTTTTATTTATGACCGAATTGATGCCAGCTCAACCGTTCCGCGGGCTAATGGCACATTTGGCTTTGGTGAATGGCCTTTTCATCCCTTGTTCGAAGATTTTGCCCGCGATGCAAATAAAGAAATTGAACGCGTGCAAAGTAACAACCTACTTGAACGCAAAGCTTTAAACAATGTGATCCGTTTTTCTTCGCTACCCTGGATCAATTTTACCTCACTGTCGCATGCGCGCATGTTTTCATTTATGGACAGCTGCCCCAAGGTTTCGTTTGGTAAAATGACCGAACATCATGGTAAGCGCACCATGCCGGTATCCGTCCATGTAAATCACGCGTTGATTGATGGCATCCACGTGGGCCAGTATATAGATTGTTACCAGGAGCTGCTGAACAAAGGATTTTAGGCTACCGTAAAACGCGCAGACGTTGCGTACCTCAGGCACGCTAAAACCCTTTAATAATTATTCTACAACCCTTTAGCACCTCTGGTGCTATCTTTCCATCTATTGATTTACAAGATAAAAAGTTTAACTTTTTTTAAACACATTTTCCTTCACCATAAACAATGGGAGCGAACCATAATCAAGCACGCGTGAATGAAAATCCCTGATGTTAAATTGGGCACCCTGCTTTTGCTGCAATTCCTCTTTCCAGTGCAGTATCTGTAAAGCGCCATACTTGTAGGTAACTACCTGTGCCGGCCAGCGGCGCATGCGGGCAATTTCGCGCATGGCAATATCATCCTGCCCCCGGATATTCTTTTTCCAAAATGCCAGTGCCTGTTCATCTGTCCAGCCGTAATAATTAAGCGCTACATCCAAGGGTACACGTACCGACCGTACAATGTCCCACTCCCATTTGCCCAGCTCATCATGAGTCGTTTTGTATACACCAAGTTGTTTGCCTAACTCTTCTGTATAGGCCGCCCAACCCTCAGCAAAGCCCATATAATAAAAAAGCTGCTGCACGGCTGATGTTTTGATTTGTGCCTCCATACTCGCCTGGTAATGGTGACCGGGAACGCCCTCGTGCATAAAAAGCCAGTCGACCTGCCGCTTATTGTATGGCTTATCAAAAAGATTATAGTAAAACGCATTATTATCGTAATAGCCGGGCGTTTGTGCCAGTTGCCTGTTTTCGCCTTTTACAATTTTTAGCGGGGCTATGTTGGTAGTACTAAACAGTTTGGGCATGTTGGCATAAATGACCGCTTTGGTATTTTCGAAGGCTTGCTGAACTAACTTCGGGTCACTGATAAAAAAGGAAGGATCATTGAGGTGCTCATCAAAACCATCCTCGTTTAACCCGGTTTGCTGGCGGATAGTTTCAATATGCTTTTGAACGCGGGCCACTTCGCTAAGGCCAAACTGGTAGATCTCATCAGGAGTGGCGCTGGCACTGGTCCAGCGTTTTAGCAGGTAGGCATACCAGGCTTTGCCGTTGGGGATAGTGATAATACCGCCTGTGGGGATTACAGCAGGTTTATTCTTTAACCAATCCTGCTCAAGTTTAATCCGCTCTAAATTAAGGGCGATTTCATAGCTGATCAGCTGATAATCTACTTTTTCCGGTTCGCTGAGCTGACCTGCTTTGAAGGCTGATAAATCAGTCGTAACTTTTTCAAAAAAAGCTAACTGTTTTTGCACATCAGCGGCGGTGCCGATATGTTCTAATCCGCTTGTGTAGCTTAATTCCAGTTGGGGCAAATGCAATTTAGTGTAACCGGTTACAAAATCATTGCAAAAAGCATCAAACGTTTGCTGACCAAAAGCAAAAGAAGAAGTTAAAATAAAAAACAAAAAAACAAGAGGTCGCCTCATCCAAAAGCACTTTTGCTTATGTTGACTGAATGTAGCTGTGCAATTGCTCAATAGTTTCCCTTTGCGAATGGATAGTTTCGTACACCACATCACTCATTGAAATAATACCGCATAACTGATCGGCCACATCAAACACCGGTAAATACCTGATATTATTTTCGCTCATGATCAGCATGCATTCATCAACTGATGATTCGGGGGTGATCCTCGGGAAATTGGTACTTATGATCTCGCCGGCGGTGGTTTCGTCGGAGTGTTTACCCATTAAAATGATTTTACGGGAGTAATCCCTCTCTGTCATCAGGCCCATATACCTGCCATTTTCGGTTACCACTACCGAGCCGATGTTTTTTTCGGCCATCAGTTTCAACACGTTAAACACGGTGGTATCGGCAGGTACTGCAGTAACGTTGTTCCCCTTACGGGCCAGGATATGCTTTACACTTTTCATAAATACTCAGGTTAATTTGGTAAATTCAAGATACGAATAAGTAACAGAAAAACAATGGATTGTGGAAAACAAAATCTATTCAGGCTAAAAAAAACGTTCGGCCATGCAGTTAAACCAATCCTTATATTGTAACAAAACGGGTGTCCCAATTTTTTGATTCCCGAAAAAAAATTAAAAAAACGCCGGCTGTCTTTTTTGCAGAAAAATAAATGTTCCATTTTTTGAGTCTGAAACGCGGAACAGCATAAAAATGAAACAAGTTGATAATCAATCAATTAGCCAATTCAATAAAACACATTCAACTAACTAATAATCAGTAAATAAAACTAATAAGAATAAAACAATACGTATTTTACAGAAGATTTGACGCCATGTTTATTCAACCTGTTTTTTTTGTTTTTATCGTAATTTTTTGAATAAGTTACCCCAATAATAAAAGGCGCTGACAAAATAGCTTCACCAACAATCTCAATTTATTTTATTAAAAAAGCCCCCCGGTAATTAAACCGAAGGGCTACCAACCTATATAAAAACAAACCTATTGTTTTCTCTTTCCCCAAATGGCGGTGCCATGGTTATCCAGCCCGGTAAATATCAGGGTTGATGTTATTTTATTTTCCCAGTCGCGCTCACGTTCAACTTTTAGCTTGTAAGTATCGCCGTTGCTGTATTTAAGCTCAAGCCATGGAGCGGTAAATGTCCATTTATCAGCAGTGTTACCATCAATAGTACCGGCAGCATCCAGTTTAAAGGTTGTTGAAACCTGGAAATCCGGATTGGTTTGCTCGGTACCATAACCCGGTACAACATGATAATTCAGCGTAATTTTTTCATAGGTCCCTGCCACATCGGCTGCAGCTATAGTTGTTTGAGCAACATTGGCATATCGCTCAGGCGATACTATTGGCCAGCCGTCGGTTGTCCATGATATTTTACGAACGTGCAGGTCCATAAAGTAGGAGTTAATACCCGGCCTGCCCTGGTGCGCCATGTAATATTGCCCGCTACCGTTGTCAAACACTGCACAATGCCCTGTGCCCTGCCAGCCGCTTTGGTTGCTGAACTGGTATGGCGCAAGGATCATGGGGCCATGATCTTCATTGGTATTGATGTCATGCCCGTTATAATCATAAAACGGACCGGTCGGACTATCGCCCCTCCCTACCCTAACATTATACTTGGTTTGCAGCCAGTCATAACTGATAAACAGGAAATACTTTTTCAGATCGGGGTTGTAGATCACTTCCGCACCTTCAATGTTACCATTGTATTTGCCGCCGGTAAAACCGCGGTTAGCTATGCGCTTGCCCTTATCACCCGAGCTGGCCGCCAGGCCGGTTGAAGGATCAAGTTTCAGGATATAGATCCCATCCCAGGCCGAGCCATAATACATATACTGCTCGCCGGTGGTTGTCGTTATTACAGTTGGGTCGATAGCGTTTGTTTGGATACTGGCATCATTGGTTGATGTTACAACGAGGCCTTTCTCCGTCCAGGGACCATCAGGCGATGAAGCCGTTGCCATACCGATAACACTCAGGCGTGCTACAGGCGATGAAAGCGAATAATACAATCTGTACTCCGAACCCACCTTCATTACGTAAGGTGCCCATAAGGCGTTGTAAGGCGTACCGCCTTTACCCGTAATATAGGCAGATCCCTGCGCCGGCAATGACGAAAATACCCAGCCCACATACTCCCACTGCACCAAATCCTTCGACCTGCGGATTTGCAGGCCCGGCCTTACATCAGTACCAAAAGCTACATCAGTACTATAGCAATAATAATAATCACCAAACTTTTTAATGGATGGGTCATGCACGTTATACACTGTCCACTTAGGATAATAGGTAAATGCCGCAATATCCGCATAAGTATCACTGATACTGTTGATATCAAACGCTGTTGTTATCGGTGTAGTTGTGGTAGTATCCGTTTTAGTTGGCGCAGGTGTCTCCTTTTTTGAGCAGGAAAACAGCACTGTTGCCAGTGCGGTTATTAAGTATAGATTTTTCGCTGTATTCATCGTCTTAGTCATCTCTTTCACTTAATTTTTTAATTCCCTCCCGCGGGAGGGGTGTGGCGGGCTGTGAAGTGGCAGGGAGGGGTTTATCAGTATATTTGTCATGATTCATAAACCCCTTCCTCCTCCTTCCCCTGGGAAGGAATCACACCTCCCCCGCTCTTTTTTCCTAATACCCCGTATTTTGTACCAAACCAACATTGGTTTGCACTTCGCTCAGCGGTATCGGCAAATACTCTTTACCTGCGGTATAGGTATTAAATTCCGGGTCGCGGGATTTTAGCCAGGCCAGTTTAGCTGCATCCTGTAACCAGCCCCAGCGGCGGATATCATCAAAACGGTGACCTTCCAACGAAAATTCAAGGAAACGTTCGTGACCTATCTGATCGCGCATCTCAGCCTGGCTCATGCCCGGTTTTACCGTAGCTAAGTTTGGCAAACCAACACGGCTGCGTACCCGTTGGATATATTGATAAGCATCATTTGTTTGGCCCAATTCGTTCAAACACTCAGCGTACATCAGCAGTACATCAGCATAACGCATCAATCTTTCGTTGATACCTGATCTCCAGTCATACTCATCGGCCTGGCCGCTGTCGCCGTTTTCATACTTATGGCAAAACAGGGCATTTAATGAGGAGCTGCCGGCATAGCGGGTGGCAAAATCCTGGTTATATAATTTTTCGCCGGGTTTGTTGTAATACATGGTTACATCCAAACGGGGGTCGACACCGCCACTGGTTGTTTTTTCCTGCAGATATTCATTGTATAATGCAGGCGTTGGCTGCACATCTGTAAAACCAAAACTCGCTGCGCCAAAGGTGATGGCACGGGCAGATGTACGGCCCCATCCTGATGACGGATCGCCTCCCCAGCCCAGATCAGTACCTCCGGCATCCCTTGAAAACTGAACCTCAAAAATCGATTCGGAGTTGTTTTCATTATTGGCAAAAAAGTTATCGTAGTAATTAGGCACAAGGCTATAAGTACCCATGTCAATAACTGATTTGAACTCGGCAGCAGCTTCCGCATATTTTTTTGTGAACAGGTAGGTTTTCCCCAGAAACGCTGCTGCCGCTCCCCTGGTAGCACGACCTATCTGTCCATCGGGCGATAAGCCGCTGTAAGTTGCTGGCAGCATGCCTTCGGCAGCTTTAAAATCGCTGATCACCTGTGCCCAAACTACATCCTGGGGCTGTTGCTTTTGGAAATAATCGGCACTTGAGCCGGCAGGAACCAACGGCATAGGCACGTTTTTATAAAAATCGGCCAGGTGGAAATAATACAGGCCACGCAGAAAATAGGCCTGACCCAATACACGTTTTTTCAGTTCGGCATCCATATTAATGGCGGGTACATATTTCAGCACTTCGTTTGCGCGTAAAATACCCTGGTAATAGGCCGTCCATGAAAACAGTACGCCCGCGCCACTGCTTTGCATATTGAACTTACCCATGTTATAGATCTGGTCCCATGGACTGTAGCTTGTAGCATCATCGCCCCTTGTGTTTTCCACTATCGGCGAAAAACGCATGTATGAACCATCAATAATTAAACTGCCATATACCGCATTTATCCCTTTTACAGCATCATCAGAAGTTTGCCAAAACGTTTGGGTTGTTTGCGCGTTAGGGTTTACAGTATTTAAATCACTTTTTTTACACCCCATTGCAAAAGCCGACAGTACTAAACCAGTAACTATGGCCTTTTTAAATATATTTTTCATTATACTAATGTTTAATGTTTATCAATAATTATAAGCCTACCTGTAAACCAACCAGCAAAGTGCGCGGATTAGGGAACGAACCATAATCAAAACCGCGGTTAATTGTACCATCATTAATAAAATCAGGATCGTAACCTTTGTATTTGGTTATTGTATAAAGATTTTGCCCTGACAGGTAGATCCTTACGCTCCTGAATACGTGTGTGCGGTTTAATAAAGCGGCAGGCAACGTATAACCTAACTGTGCAGTTTGCAGGCGGGCATATGAGGCACTTTGAATGAACCTATCCGAATTGCGACCATTCGCGTTCGGATCGCCGATAATTGGCCTTGGCACATTAGTATTGGTATTGGATGGTGTCCAGTAATTTAATTCATCAGTACTTTGATTGCCATACTGACCGGTCATTAAAGCCTGATAAACACCATTGGCAATTTTGCTGCCGTAATTACCCTGTATAAATATTGACGCGTCAATGTTTTTATAGTTGGCGCTAAAATTGAATCCATAGTAAAGTTTTGGAATTGCAGAGCCCAGATAAACACGGTCATCATCATTGATAATACCGTTATGGTCGGTATCAACAAACTTAACATCGCCGGGAGCGGCACCTGTTTGAGTAGCATGGGCGGCCACTTCGGCAGCATTTTTAAAAATGCCTTCGGTTTTAAAAGCATATAGCTCACCAACTTCGCCGCCTACTGCTGTTTTGCTGTACGCGCCATATATCGGGTTACCGCCATTGCCTAATGATGTCACCTTATTCTTAACGGTTGAAGCATTTGCGCTAATGGTGTAATTGAACGGACCGGTATCCCTGCTGCGATAAGTTACCGTAAACTCGATACCTTTATTGGTAAAAGAGGCAGCATTAACCAGCGGCGTATTAATTGCCCCTACCGAAGGCGGAATAGGCACCCCTAACAATACACCGGTAATTTTATTGATATAATACTCTGATGAAAATGCAAGCTGGTCATGAAACAAGCTTAAATCAAGGCCGATGTTGGTTGTTTTTTTACCTTCCCATTTATTGGTTTGGTCAAACACCTGGGTTTGGGTTGTTCCTGTAGCAAGTGTATTACCAAACACATAGCTTGCATTTCCATTTACAATGGTTTGGTAAGGATATGGATTAGATAAAGCGTTTATGTTACCCAATATTCCGTACCCGGCTTTAAGTTTTAACTGCGTAATAGCCTCTGGCAGGTGTATAAATTTTTCTTTATTGATGTTCCAACCGATTGATGCTCCCGGGAAATTCCCATAACGATGCTGTTGAGTAAGTTGGGAGCTACCGTCTCGCCTATAGTTAAAGGTTAACAGATACCTGTCATCATAATTGTAATTGATACGTGCAAATATCGGCGAATAAAATTTGGTAATAAAGCTGTTGCTGTAAGCTGTTTTATTAGCCGGGTTACTTACGTTGTCAAGTGAGAATAAATAAGGCTGGGGCAAGTTTAATGCTACACCTGTTAAATTGCTGGTAGCATTTTTCTGATACGCGGTACCTGCCAAAATCTCAAAATTATGCTTTTTAACATTCAGTTTATAGCTCAGCGTGTTTTCTATCAATTGGGTATAATAGTTGCCCCTGGCATCACTGTAGTAAGCAGTTGTATTGGGATAAAACCAGCCCAAATCATAAATAGGATCAAAATAAGTGTTTCTAAAATCGTTGCGGTCGTAACTTCCGCTGATGCGGTATTTTAGGTTCTTAAGTATATCTACCTCCATCCAGGCCGATGCCATCATACGGTTACGCTGGCCTGTGCTGTTCAATAAGTTATTTACACCTATAATATTTAGCGAAATAGCCCTCTGTGTATTTTGATCAACACCTCCATAACCGCCAACGCGGTTAGGGTCATAAATAGGCATGGTAGGAATTGCAGTAACCAGGTCGACTATTTGGTTACCTGTACCGTGCAGGTGCGGATATGCCAGGTTATTATAATCACCTTCGGTATAGGCAAACTTAGTACCGAAAGATACGATACCTTTTTTGCCTTGAATATTGCCGCTTAGGTTATACCGGGTATATGAGGGCCCGGATACCGTTGTACCGGTTTGGTTAAAGTAGTCAAAAGCAACATTATAGCTCATGTTATCGTTACCTCCGGATAAACCGAGGTCATGGCTTTGGGTATAGCCGGTTCGGAAACCTGATTTTTGCCAGTCGGTATTTACATTACTGATAAATTTGCTTGATGACGGATCATTACCTGGTGCTAAAGACAAACCTGCATTAGTTTCAGCTGCATTAGCGATTTTTTGATAACCTATCCTATCGGTAACGGAAAGCGTTTTTGGATTTTTCTGAAAACCTGCATAGCCGTTGTAGTTGATCTTCATCGGACCATTTTTGCCTCGTTTGGTGGTGATGATAACTACACCATTAGCACCACGAAACCCATAAATTGCGCCCGCAGATGCATCTTTAATCACTTGCAAACTTTCAATATCAGTATTCGGGAAGTCAAAAGGCTCAAATGTTGGCACACCGTCAATTATAAACAACGGGTTATTGCTATTTAATGAGCTTACACCACGGATGCGGATAGAAACACCTTCGCCCGGAACACCAGATCCATTTACCTGTACACCGGCTACCTGCCCCTGTAACGCTCTTGCAACATCGGGTGTTACCCGCTTGTTGGCATCCTTAAGGTTAACCACAGTAACAGAACCTGTAAGGTTTTCCTTTTTCTGTGTGCCGTATCCAACCACTATTACTTCGTTTAAAGAGTTGGATGCTGCTTTTAACTGTACATTGATTAACGAGTTGCCGGTAACTGTTATTTCCTGCGAGACATAGCCAACAAACGAAAATACAAGCACTACACCACCTGTATTATTATCGGGAATATTTAAGGTATAACGCCCCTGCAAATCGGTTTGGGCGCTAACATTGGTACCCTTTACCTTCACGGTAACACCAGGCATGGGCAGGTCGGCCTCGTCGGTCACTTTACCGCTCACAGTGCCCGGGGCCATTGCCTTTCCCTTTTCGGTAAGGATAACCAGGTTATTATCACCCAGTGTATAACTCAGGTTGGTATTGCTAAGTACAATTTTCATCACCTCTTCAAGCGATGCATCTTTTGTATTTAAACTGGCGGGCATATCGTTTTTCAACAACATATCGTCGTTATACAAAAAGCGATAGTCAGACTTTTTTTCGATTTCCTTTAACGCCTTTTTCAGGGGCATGTTTTGGAAATTAACGTTGATGCGGGTCTGACCATATCCCTTTGAAAACGCCTGCAACGAGGAGGCGAGTACCAGGATACAGATAAATTTAAACATAAGAAGTACTTTCAAAAATTGGTTCAGCCGCAATGGGTTAATGCGGTGTGCATTTTTTTTCATAATTTAGCATTAAGGTTATTTTAACTATTTGGTTTATAGAAGGACTGGTAGTTAACTTGTACCACATTATAATGGGGGGATGCGGGAACATCTTCCCATTTTTTATGGTTTAAGATTTGATACTTATTTACGCATAGGCTCTTTCATAAAGGTTTATTAATTAATAAATTACAATTTGGTTAGTGTCAATTTTATAATGAAAAGCCGCCGTTTTCTGCAGGCTCAATAAAGCCTTGTTAATCGATTCTTTTTGAAATTTCCCCGTAAAGCGCAGCTTTTTTACATCCTCATTTTCAAAAACGATGTTCACATTATATCTGCGCTCCATTTTTTGGGCGATGTTTTCAAAGTCTTCAGCGTCAAAGGCCAGTTTATTTTCAAGCCATAAGGCTTCTGATGGCAAAGTGTCCTTTTTGGCCTGGTGGATACGGCTCAGTGCTATAAGCGGAGTTTCTTCAGCTATCTTATACGTTGGGGTATTACTTTTAAGT
The DNA here is from genome assembly GCF_059491465.1 of Mucilaginibacter sp. Mucisp73. Lineage (NCBI taxonomy): Bacteria > Pseudomonadati > Bacteroidota > Sphingobacteriia > Sphingobacteriales > Sphingobacteriaceae > Mucilaginibacter > Mucilaginibacter sp. Mucisp73. The sequence goes on from NZ_CP168507.1 coordinate 3,918,367, forward strand.
TGTAGTTCCTGGTTGTTGATCACCGTAATTTTTTCTGATGGGTTAAGGATGATCTTTTTTTCGGGATTTTTTAAAACGGTAAGTTCAATTTTACCGCGAATGAGTGCGGCTTCGGATGTTTTATCATTATTGTATGAACGCACATTGAATTTAGTACCTAACACCCTAATGCTGATGGTTGTGGTAGTAACTACAAAAGGGTGCTGCGGATCTTTAACAACATCAAAAAAAGCTTCGCCAACAAGGCTTACCCTTCTTTGATCGGCACCAAAATCATTGCTGTAAGTGAGTTTGCTGCCCATATTAAGCCAAACACGGCTGCCATCCGGTAGTTGAATTTTGCTAATTCCGTTTTTAGGAGCAGTTATTTCATTGGGTTTCCCGGTAGTAATAGTTTCTTTGCGGGTAAACCAAAATATGCCCAGCATCAAACATGCGGCAGCTAATAACGATCCCAGTTTAATGATCCCATTTTTTTTTGTTTTGCTTTGGATTGAGATGATTTGAGCGGCTTCTTCAGCTTCCTTTTCTTCAATTACATCAAGTTCGGTTTCAAAAGCATCCCACTTGCTTAACAGCTTTTCATCCTGGCTTGTTTGCTGATCATTTTTCCAGATCGCTTCCAGCCCATCCATTGGGTACATACCGGCGGCTTCCTGTTGCTGCAACAGTTGTTCAAGTTCAAGTAACTCTTCGGGCGAAGCTTCACCATTTAACTTTTTACCAATAAGTATCCAGATGTTGTTGATCATTATTTACGGCTCTATATATAAAGACTGTAAATAATCGGGATACCCCAGTGGGCAGATCAAATATTTTTTGAAATTTTTTCGGGGCTGGCAGGCATCGTCGTTTTTTCGGTGTCTTTTAACCCTTGCGCAAGGGTTTTCAACGCGTTGCCCATATGGTATTCAACCGTTTTTATAGAGATATCGAGCAGCTCGGCTACTTCGCGATATTTCAAGCCGTCCTCTTTTATCAGCTTAAAAACCAGGCGGCATTGTTCGGAAAGTTTGTTTAAAGTAGTATTGATGAGTTTGGTAAGATCTTCATAAACCAGCTTATCTTCACCTGTAGCGCCCGAATCGGCAACGTCTACCTTTATATCATCAATATTTACGCTTTTAAGCCGATTTTTGGATACACAGGTAAGCGACTTATTTTTAACCGATGTATAGCAGTAATAAGTAAAGTTATTGATCTCCGCAATAGAAGCCCGGCGCCCCCAAAGGTTCATGAAAACATCATCGGTGATTTCTTCGGCAAGTTCATCCTGCTTTACCAGTGATTTTGCCAGGTTAAATAATTTACCATAATAAGCCAGGTACAACCTTTTAAAGGAAGCCCTGCTGCTGTTTAGAGCAATATCATTAAGTAAGTACCTAATCTCGGTGTCCAGCATCTCCTTATCGGTTGTATTTACTTTGATCAAAAACCGTGAAACAGTTCTTGTATGGTTTAATTCAATATAATTGGCTATTGGTCTTCATTAAAGCGAGGTTATCACGCTAATGAAAATCTAAGGTATAATATTTATTTTAATTGTTCAAAAAACAATTAAAATATTTTTCATCAAATTTATAAGCATATTCTGCTAAATTGTTTTATTTATCACAAAGCATCCGTGTCAATAAAAATTCTTCTTAATCAAACAAAGCAACATGCGAGGGTCTTTGAAAGTTTAATGAGTTCTAAAATACAATATTTTAATTGTCATTTAAACAATAATAAAGTAAACCAAGCCTCTGCTTTCGACTTATAAAACTGATACAATTCTTGAATTAAAACTGAGGGCAAATTTTAAAGACAGTTACGAATAAAACTTAAACTTTTTTGTCTTAAAGAAGCAATACTGATTTTGACAAAAAAAGCGCCACCATAATTGGCAGCGCTTTTCTAACTACTTAGGCTAATTGATAAATCACTTCATGTGCCTCCCACAACACCGGGATTTCCAGCTTGTCAATCAGCCTTTCCAACACAACATCCGGTATGGCTGCTTCGCGGTTCCTGTTTTGTTTGAGCAATCCGGCGTAGGGCACTTCTACATAAATAATCTTTACCCTGGCTTCATAAGTGATAAATAATTCAATTAATTGTAAACGCATTTCCCGGGTAATGTTGGTAGCATTCCAGATAAAGCTTTTTTGCTTTCTCAAAAACGTACGCGCCTGTTCTTTTGCTTCCTGTATCACGGTGCCATTACCACTTTTATCTGTAGGCGAGATACCACGTGCCACACGGATATCATCAAGCGACACAACCGGCAGATCCGGGTAGTGCTTTTGGATATAGGTATTTTTACCAGCCCCCGGCAGACCGCTCATTAATATTACTTCGGCAGCTGGCTGTTCAAACGGCACGTAATCCGAGTAAGCATCTTCGTGCTGCATGTAATACATTTTGGCTTCGTCCGTTGCAAAGTTACGGGCAACAGCCCAGCAGTTTTGCTCCCGGCAAAAAGCTTCAAAACAATCTATTTTATAAAGCATTTCATCCTGATCGGTACAGATTCTCCCCAATACATCGGCACGGGCAAGCAAGGCCAGCCATTGAGTATTAACTTCTATACTTGCCATAATGAGAGCCTTTGCCGGATCGGGCTTTTCAAAAACCCAAAGCGGCAAGCCGTGATAGCGCACCAGCCCAACAATCTGCTCACGTATTGAAAATGGTGTCGCTATTTCTCTGTATAATATCTGCCGGGCAGTCATTGCACCTTTTCGAGCATGACCGTTTGAGGTAATCCTGCCGTCTGGTTCAATTACAGTAGTACTGTATTTTTCAACATCATGCAGCAAAGCTGCTGCCCAGAGTATTTCCTGTTCCTGTACAGGTAACTGCTGATAAGCGGGCTGATCAACTAATGCTTCAATCACCATTTTGGTGTGAATTGCAACGTTACCCTCCTCATGATATATTGTATCCTGCGGTACACTTTCCATCCGTCCCACCCAATCAAAATGGGTTTCAAGATATGTCCAGTTTTTATTTTCAGTAATGGTCCACATAGGTACCTCCTTCGTTTTTTAATGGCGCACGTTTCCAGCTGCGTGTCCAGTGCTGGTTGGTTTTAACGCGCCCTTTCCTTACATATTTAAATACATTACGCGCAAAATCATCTATCGCATAACTGTCCGCATTGCGGGATACAATCCCTTCAATAGTTGCAGGCTTTCCGTCCCCCGCATCATGGGGTTCAAAAGTACCCCTGCTTTTAGTCAATGTCAAAACATCCTGTTCAAATCTCAACTGATCAACAGGTAGATAAACATTTCCCAGTTCAGGCACCGTCGGCAGACCGATCATTGCCGCATAAAATTTAGTTTCTTCCCAGCTTAACCAACGGTCATGCTCGCGGATCCCGAACACATAAAAATGATGTTCGAGGTTCCGGTATTCAATGGATGAATTGCGTAGAGATTTTCAAGGAAGATCTCCAGATCACCCAAGTCATTTTTGATCAACTGCCAAAACCTACGAATGCTCTCCGTCCAGGCAGAGGTCGTTGGCGCAGCGTGCGAACGCGCGAAAACGCCGTACCGCGACAGGCAGTTATTCTCTCCATCCAGTTTTTCAGTATGGATAAGTGTGGATATTTTTTGTATATGTTGCCAATAGTCGTGCTGTATCCTGTCATCGCTGGTTGTGCCCGGCGAAAACGGATAATGATACGTACGACCATATTTTTTTGATATAGCCATGTTGTAAAATTTTTAATTAAAAGAAATAGAAATTCACCTCCTCCCCTGGGATGGGGAAGCTCATTAAACGTTTATGCTAATGAGATTACATGGCTCAAATTTTTGAGAGTTTTTGTTATTACTGGCGCAAAGGTAATAAACTGACTGGTAAAAAAAAAGCCTCCGGTTTACACCGAAGGCTGACAACAAATGACTACGCTATATCGAAGTTGGTAGTCTTATGCCAGTATCTGGTTAATCAGCTTCAGCTCTTCATCACTAAATGAAGTATTGGTTAAACAACCGATAGAGTCAGTAACCTGCTCAGGTTTACTTGCGCCTATCAATACCGAGGTAACGCGTTTATCTTTCAGGATCCATGACAGTGCCATTTGCGCCAGGTTTTGACCACGCTGCTGGGCAATTTCATTCAGTTTTGCGGCTTTGACTATGTTTTGTTCGGTTATGGCATCTTCGTCAATGGCGCCGTTGCCGCGGTGGGCAGCAGCCCGTGAGCCTTCGGGGATACCTTTCAGGTATTTATTGGTTAATAAACCCTGGGCAAGTGGCGAAAACGGAATACAGCCAACACCTTTATCTTCCAGCACATCAAGCAAACCACCTTCAACCCACCTGTCGAACATGGAATATTTAGGCTGATGGATGAGGCATGGTGTACCAAGTTCTTTCAACACCGCGATGGCTTTTTCTGTTTCGGAGGCGCTGTAGCTTGAGATCCCAACATATAAAGCTTTGCCCTGACGTACTATCAGATCCAACGCGCCCATGGTTTCTTCGATAGGAGTTTCAGGGTCAGGACGGTGATGATAGAAAATGTCCACATAATCCAAACCCATCCGTTTCAGGCTTTGATCCAAACTGGCTACCAAATATTTTTTTGAGCCCCAGTCGCCATAAGGGCCAGGCCACATTCCCCAGCCGGCTTTACTTGAAATAATGAGTTCATCGCGATAGTTTTTGAAATCATCTTTAAAAATACGACCAAAAGTTTCCTCGGCCGAGCCCGGCGGGGGGCCGTAGTTATTTGCCAGGTCAAAATGGGTAATGCCTTTATCAAAGGCTAAACGTAAAATGTTACGGGCATTCTCCAGGCTGTCGATACCGCCGAAGTTATGCCATAAGCCAAGCGATACTGCCGGCAGTTTCAAACCACTGTTACCGCAACGGCGGTACTCCATATCCTGGTAACGGTTTTGATTGGGTAGATAGGTCATATTTGATCAATAAGAATTGTATGAGGCAAAATTGACTTATCTATCTTAAAAATCCATTGAACTGGGACAAGAAATGAAATTATTTAGCGGTCTGATGTTTGCGGTTGTAACCCTAACCGCGCTTATATTTGAGCCATGTTTCAAAATATCAATAATTACGCGGCACGGTCGGTTAGTTTAACTGCAGAGGAAACAGCCCTTTTTAATGAGATATTGGAATATCGGAAAATCCCTAAAAAAACCCGCCTGCTTACTGCCGGCAACATCTGCAATTTTGAAGCCTACATAAACAAAGGCTGCATCCGCGAATATATCATTGATGAGAACGGCGCACAGGTAACCCTGCAATTTGCCATTGAAGACTGGTGGGTGAGCGATCTGGCCAGTTTCCAGGATCAAAGCCCTGCCCACATGAATATTGAAACATTGGAAGATTGCGAACTGCTCATCCTTACCCGCGACTCAAAAGAAAAGCTGCTTAACGAAGTTCCCAAACTGGAACGCATGTTCAGGCTCATGCTGCAAAGGCATCTTACCGTAGTTCAAAAACGGTTATTTAAAACCATGGCAACCACCGCTATGGAAAAATACCTGGAGTTTATTAATCGTTACCCCAGCATCCCGCAAAGGGTGCCACAGCATTATATAGCTTCGTATTTGGGGATCTCGCCCGAGTTTTTGAGTAAACTGAGGGCGAGGAATTTGAAGAAGTAACTGGCGAGCTGACCTTAGCTTTACTCTTCAATAACTTAACTAACGCATTTAATATAAAGGCGTCATTGCTTTGTACGTCGCAGCAATGACGCCTTGTTTGCCGTTAACTATTTAAAAGTTATAGCATTTGCATATTATACTTAATTCCTATGAATATGCAAGCCGTTAAACTGCCGTTTGCCATTTTCATAACTGGTATTGCCTTGGGCAAAGCGCGGATATTTTGAACTGTATTTCTTAAATACACTCTCAGGTTGCTTCACTCCGTTTATGATCATTTCTTCGCCATTCATTGAAAGTTCACGCAGGGCATCTTCATTAGGAATAATATGATCAGCTACCAAATCACCTGTCATCTGTTTTAGCAGCCGTTGATCTTCGGCGGCGCGTTCCTGATCTTTTTTGGCCTGGATCTGATCTAAATGAGCCTGTTCCTGATCGTGCTTAGCTTGTACCTGATCTCGGCTGGCCTGTTCCTGATCACGTTTGGCTTGATCCTGATCGCGGGAAGCCTGCTCCTGGTCGCGTTTAGCCTGTATCTGATCCTTAGATGCCTGCTCCTGGTCGCGTTTGGCTTGTTGCTGGTCGCGCTCGGCTTCTTCCTGTTCAACTTTTGCTTGTCGCTGATCACGTTCGGCCTGTTCCTGATCGCGTTTAGCCTGCTGCTGATCATGACCGGCTTGCTCCGGATCCCGTTTAGCTTGTGCCTGATCTTTTTTTGCCTGGATCCTGTCTTTCCTGATCTGCTCGCGGATAGCTGCTATAACCGTACTATATTCGTTCCATTGGGTTGATGGGATAATCTCACCGTCGACTGCCAGGGCCACCAGCTTGTTGTTTGCCAGCTCCATTTGGTAGGTTTTACCCTTCCAGTTAGTTTGGATGCGTTCGCGCCCCTTACCATCAAAGGTATCGTAATTGTTATAGGCGTTGAAAGCCGTTTTTTTTCCGGGCTTCTGTGCATTTGCTGCAGTTGTTAATGCCGTTGCCGCAATCAACAACAGCGCGCTTCTTAAATAATTGGTTTTCATTTTTCTGTCGATTTAAAAGTTTAAAATTTGGGCAATAAATTTTCCTTCCGCCCAGGGACAGGTTAAAAATTGATTGTTAATATGACTAATTACTGCATAGTCCGGCCGATAAAACGGGGTGCACTCCTGCTTTACGAACCAAATAAGAAATGTACCTGCTTAATTTTGAACGCTTACTTTGCTTTTTATAGGTTCTGTTTTGGGTTTACTTACCTGTGCCTGGTCACGGCGCGCCTGCTCCTGATCGCGCTTAGCTTGTACCTGGTCCCTTTCGGCCTGTTCCTGGTCAAGTTTAGCCTGCGCCTGATCCCGCATGGCTTGTTCCTGATCACGTTTTGCCTGCTCCTGGTCGCGACGAGCCTGGTCCTGGTCTACTTTGGCATGTTCCTGATCCCGGCGGGCCTGTTCCTGCCCGCGGTTATATTCGGTTTTATCGGCCGAAACTTGCTGGCTTTCTTTTTCGGCCTGTTGTTTTGCGAGCTTCGCATCAGCTTCAAGCTGCTCCTGCGGAGAACGCGGCTCAGTATTAGCTATAATCACATTTTCATTTGCAGCAACAGGCTTCTGAGCTACTGCAATGTTTCTGTGCTTTGGCTGTTTTGGTTTATCGACAGATTTAACGGGTGCAACCGGCTGTACACCTGCAGATGGTGTGATATGCCGTTCCTGTTTATACACATAAGCTTTATCATTACCGGGATTATTAACTTCCCGGATCTGCGCGATAGTCGCCGTAGCTATTATTGCCGAAAGGATAACAACACCGCTTATCAAAAACGCTTTATCGCCCTGGGTTACCGTTTTGTTTTTATTACCAAGGATACGGCTTACCCTTTGCAACAACTGGTTCTTTTTACCAGGAAATGCAACCGCATAATTTGCACCGTAAAGCGAATGTTCTTTAAAGCTGATCAATGCCTGTATAAAATCGCGTTTGTTTTTTGTTTGGGCGAGGGCGATATCATCACAGCAGTTTTCCCGCTCATCCCTAAGCAGGGACGAGATCCACAATAAGCCGGGATTAAAGAAAAATACGGTTTCGGCAATGGTTTGTAAAAAGTTAACGAAATAATCATGCCTGCGAATGTGCGCCAGTTCGTGCAGCAGTACAGCTTCCACCTGTTCGGGCGGCAGCCCTGCCACTAAACCCGCCGGGATCAGGATTACCGGTTTTAGGTGCCCGATAACCATGGGTATTTTTACATAACCCGATTCAAGCAGCCGAACAGCCCGCTTCAATTGCAGTTTTTCGCAAAGCAGCTCAACCCTGTTTTTCCAATACCCAACAGGTTCGGATACCTGCCTGTGTTTTGCGGTATGGATAAACATAAGCCCGCGCATCATCTGTACAGACCGGAACAGGAAAAAAACAAACCACAGCAGCACAACCATTGGTGCGTTGGCTGTAAAATAACCGATACAGGTATTGGCAAAAGCCCGGATCCCGTCAGCATTAAGGTTTAATAGCTGCGATGCACGGTTACCTATAGCATTGCCAAGCTCCGGAGTTACAGGTTGCCTGTTCCATTCCCAAACAAAAGTGAACAGGCAAGCACCCACAAACAATAAAAACTGTACAAGTACCAGGTTGTACCTTACTGCCGCGCTTGCTTTTTTGGTGAGGAACATCACCACCGCGCTCATAACCGACAACAACAGCCCCTGCCATAGTGAATGGATCAGCATCCAGCTAAAAGCCTGTATCAGGCTGTGGGAAATAGTGTTGGTGTTAAGGAGCAGGTACATATCTGTAAAGTTTAATTATTGATCGTCCATTTTTTTGAGCAGCTCTTTTATTTTTCTGAGTTCTTCGGCCGATGTTTTGTCGTTACCCAACAGGGCTATCATCAAATCGCTCGGCGAACCATTATACATCGAATCAACAAAACGGCCAAGCATATTACCTTTCACCTTGCTTTCCTCAACCGCGGCGGTGTAAATGTGCTTCATATTGGTTTCATCGCGATTAAGCATCCCCTTCTCTTTCATTACCTGCATCAGCTTAAGGGTGCTGGTGTAAATTACCGCTTCCTTTTGCTCGTTAAGCTTATCATGCACAAACCTCACTGTCGATGGGCCATACTGCCACAACACCCGCAAAACGTCCATTTCTGTTTTGGTTGGCGTTAAATCAGCAGTAATATCCTTTTTAAACAAACTCATAAACCAAAGGTATGTATTAAAAACGTACGTTGCAATAGCTAAGTAATTTTTTATTAAAAAAATCCTCTAAAACAAAAACAACCACCCTAATACTAAGGTGGTTGTACATTATAAATATAAGATCAGTCGTTTAAAAACTCTTGGCAAAGGTTAATCCAACCTTACCGTCCTGGTACGTTGGCAACAATAAGGAGTTGTTGTTTTTCCCTTTCTCATTCCCCCCACGGAATACGCCATTACGGATAAGCGGGTACAGGTAATAAGCCGCTTTGGTTGACAGGATCCCAAAACCGGCTCCTGCTATGATGTCGCTAAACCAATGCTTGTTGTTATATACACGCAAAATAGCTGTAGTGGTAGCAAAGCCATAACCAACGCCGCCGTATATGGGCGAGCGGTCGCCGTACTCCTGCGCCATAAACTCGGCAGAAACAAAGGCGTTACCGGTATGGCCTGAAGGGAACGAAAACTTATCAGAGCCATCGGGCCGCTCACGGTGGGTTACGCGTTTTAAACCAAAAGTGGTGCCGGCAAATATGGCTTCGGAAAGCACGAGCAGCATAGTACGGTCGATAAATGTATTTTTACCATGAACACCAGCCAGATTAAGCGCATAAACAGACACGATAGGCGCGTATTGCATGTAGTTATCAACCTTAGTGTGAAAATCAGGATGATCCTTGTTCATGTCATTTCGTACACGATAGTCGATATTACGTATAAATCCTACTTTTAAGGATAGCAGGCCATAAGTAATAAAAGCCGCCGGCGGTATGTATGAGGGAAACTTACTTTGAAGGTGTTTAACCGTATCAGGCAATGTCAGGATATTCCTTGCAGAGTCTTTCTGCAGGGAATCCTTCTTTACGGCAACTTTTTGTAATGTATCCTTAACCTGGGCATAAACAGGCAGCGAAGATGATGCTGCCAATAGCATCGAAATAAAATAAAACCTAAACTTTTGCAAAGAATCCCCCTTATTAAGCGCTGGTAAGCACAATTATACAATTTAATTCTGTAGAATTTCTGAAGCGCGTAAACAATAAATTAACACGCTGTTAACGTAAATAATATTCAATATGTTGTATGTGATTTAAAATTGATTGAAAGGCCAGTCCCTTATTTTAATTGTTCTTTTTACAATAAATAAAATTACCTATGTTTGATCTGTACTCCTTATAAATCACCAAACTACCTGAATGAAGACCATCAAACTTATCTCCTTCCTTTTATTATTTATCAGCGGCCGTATTTTTGCCCAGAACCAGGCCAATATCACCATCAGCCTAAATGATAAAATTGGCGATATGTACCCCTTTTGGGCATGGTTTGGGCACGACGAGCCTAACTATACCTACATGAAGGATGGCCGGAAACTACTTTCCGAACTGGCAGCTTTGAGCCCTGTACCTGTACGCATGCGGGTTCACAACCTGCTTACCACCGGCGATGGTACAGCCGCGTTAAAGTGGGGATCAACCAATGCATATACTGAGGATGCCAGCGGCAAACCTATTTATAACTGGCACCTGGTTGACAGCATATTTGACACTTACGTTAAACTGGGTATGAAACCTTATGCCCAGATAGGTTTTATGCCTGAGGCCTTGTCAACCCACCCCAAACCTTATCGCCATTACTGGAAACCCGGCGATAACTATGATGATGTTTACACAGGATGGGCCTACCCTCCCAAAGATTATAATAAATGGGAAGAGCTTGTTTATCAATGGGTAAAGCATTGCGTACAGCGCTACGGCCAAGCCGAGGTTGAAAGCTGGTACTGGGAAGTGTGGAACGAACCAAACATAGGCTACTGGAAAGGTACTATGAAAGAGTTCTTTAAACTATACGATTATGCTGCCCATGGTGTAAAACGCGCCCTGCCTACCGCGCACGTCGGCGGACCGGAAGTTGCAGGCGGCTCGAGCCCTGGCGGAATGAAATTCCTGAACGCATTTATTAAACATTGCATTGCCGACACCAACTATGCTACAGGCAAAATAGGTTCGCCTATTGATGTAATCTCATTCCATGCAAAAGGGCAGCCTACGCTGATCAATGGCCGGGTACGCATGAATATGGCGCCCCAGATCCGCGATATCAGGGAAGGTTTTAAAATTGTAGCATCATATCCCGAAACTAAAAACACCCCGATAGTAATAGGCGAATCGGACCCGGAAGGTTGCGCGGCCTGCGGTATGGCTACGAATCCCTCAAATGCGTACCGTAATGGTACTATGTATTCGAGTTATACTGCGGCTTCCATAGCCCGCGAGTATCAACTGGCCGACTCATTGGGCGTAAACTTTATGGGCTCGGTATCCTGGTCGTTCGAGTTTGAAAACCAGCCCTGGTTTTATGGCTTCCGCGATTTGGCTACAAACGGAGTTGATAAGCCGGTACTTAACGTTTTTCCGGATGCTGGGCATGATGAAAGGCAAACGCCTTAAAGTAACCGGCGACCAGATGTATTCGCTTAAAACCGTGGCCGATTCAAGCATCAGGGGAAATAATACAGATATCGGTGCTTTGGCAGCCGCAGATAAAAAAGAAATGACCGTATTGCTGTGGAACTATCATGATGATGACCTGCACGATGCAGGGAAAACCGTAAAGATCAGGATAGAAAACCTACCTCCCACCTTTGTAAAACTAACTCAATACCGCATAGATGATGAGCATAGCAATGCCTACGAAGTGTGGAAAAAGATGGGTTCACCGCAAAAACCTACAGCTGCGCAAATTAAGGAACTTGAAAAAGCAGGGCAATTACAACAGTTCGGCAAACAGGTTACGCTGCAGGCTAAATCAGGGCTGGCAGGTGCCACTGTATTGTTACCAAGGCAAGGGGTGGCTCTTTTAAAGCTTAGCTGGTGAGATAAACTCATCTATCAAACTATGAAATTGTTCCAGCCTGCCTAACCGTAATACTTTTGATAAAGTATCGAGCGTATAGGTGGGTGGGGTATCGGTAAAATCGCCAATCCTTTACTTTTTTATAATAAGGTCTTCCCTGGCCGCCCACATACCAATATCCTGTTTAGTGAGCGCGGCGGCCATCAGATCAGGAAATTTATCGGGTGTACAGGCAAAAACGGGCACACCCATATCGGCCAGGAACTGCGCATTGCCATGATCGTACGATGGAGAGCCGTCATCGCTTAAAGCAAGCAATACTACCAATTGCACACCTGCCGCAACCAGTTCTACCGCACGACGGCGCATTTCGGCAACATTACCTCCTTCGTAAAGATCGGTAATGAGCACCAACACGGTATCCGTGGGCCGGGGAGCTATCTGCTGGCAATAGGTTAAAGCTGCATTGATATCCGTGCCACCACCTAATTGCACGCCGAATAATAACTCAACCGGGTCGGTTAACTCTTCGGTTAAATCGGCTACAGCCGTATCAAAAACCACCATTTTAGTTTTTATGGCTGGGATAGAAGCCATAACGCTTCCAAAAATCCCCGAATAAACCACTGATGAACCCATCGATCCGCTTTGGTCAAGACAGAGGATCACATCTTTTAATGATGAACGCTTACGACCGTAACCAATCCTCGTTTCGGGAATAATGGTTTGATATTCGGGTTGATAATGCTTAAGGTTTTTAAGAATAGTTGCCCCCCAGTTTATTTCATTATGCCGCGGCCTTGTATTGCGGGCACTACGATTTAAACTGCCGGTTATGGCCTGACGTGTGGGCTCGGCTAACTTTTTTATCAGTTGGTCAACAACCTTACGTACCACCTGCCTCGCAGTATCTTTTGTTTTATCAGGAATAACGCGGCTCAATGTCATCAAAGTTGCTACCAGGTGAACATCTGGCTCTACATTTTCCAACATCTCCTTTTCAAACAGCATTTGGGTCAGGTTCAGGCGCTTTAATGCATCCTGCTGCATTACCTGTACTACACTTGATGGGAAGAAGGTACGGATATCCCCCAGCCAACGGCTTACATTCGGTGATGATGCACCGAGGCCTCCGGTTCTGTCGCTGTCATATAAAGCTTCAAGTGTGCGGTCAACTTTAAGGTCGGCATCATCAAGGCTAAATCCGGTGCCTTCATTTTTATTACCGCCCAGTATTAACCGCCATTTGCGCAAATGCTCCGGTTCAATTTCCATTTGTGTCGTTAATGTTTATGGTTAAACCCAATAATTGCATAATAACCGGCAAGCCTTGCTTAGCTCTTTCAGCATCAAAATTAGCGCTGATGTTTGTATGCTGATGCCCCGTCCCACCGCCGGATCTGGCCTTTTCGCCAAGCTTTCTCCTTTCAGGATTGGTAAAATTGGCAAAGGTGCGGCGCAGTAAAGGCAGCACTTGCATGAAAACCTCACCGGCAAGACTGGCTACCCAATTGTCGATCACTTGCCAAAGGTCCTGATCAAGCAACAATAAAGTACCGCTGCCTTTCAAAAAGCCTTCGAGCCAGGCTGCGGCGATGACCGGGGCCGTGGCCGATGACATAGCAAAACTGAAATACTGCATCAGTTGGTCGCCCTCCAATTTACGGGCGTCATGCAGCAAACGGGTACTATATCCTCCTATAACCGCCGAGGTGTTTTTATTAGCTGCTATAGTCAACAGCGTTTGCTGCCACATGTTAATTATGCCCGTATCCTGCAATAGGTTAATGCCATCGTTCAGTTTAAAAAACAGTTCCAGCAGCTTTTGAGAGGCATCTTCATCAATAGCGATACAGGCATTGGGCAAACTGATACAAACGCGGGTAATAATGCTATTGATAATGCTGATCACCAATTCGGCATCTGTTTTGCGTACATTGCCATACCTTGCCACAGTTATCAGGCCAGGCACTACTTCCATCAGTTCGATAACATCGGCAGAGGCCGCAGCCAGATTATTAAGCTGACTAATCAACGCTTCAATGGCTCCAGGCAATTCTGCCGGAATCGTTTTTTCAAGCAGATCGCCTATAACTTTCAGTTCCTTTGCTTCTTTTGCCTGGTTGAGGACGCTATTCGCGGCCGCTTCAGCTACGGTATTGCCCAAATTGCCGCGTTCAATAATCTCCACCGAATAGCCGGGGTCCCATTGCAGGCGCCATTGCTCTTTAAAAGTACCCCTACCGCTGCTGTATTGCTGCCTGCCCCAATTAATGCCCAATAATTGCAGGCGGTGCAGGAAGATACTCCGCTCCAGGTCGGTATCTTTCCTCAGGTCGAGTGTATAATCTTTGTAATCAGCTGTTGCGGGCAGCCTTAATTTCTTTTGTTGTTTTTCAATATCGAGTTGCAGCGGCGGTTTGGGAATCTCAACCGGCACCTCGCCTATCTGGTGGCCAACTATTAATTCGTCATGTACCAGTTTTAGCAAAATGCTCTCGCCGTTACAAAGCACGCTCAGCGTGGCCTCATTCAGTTCCTCTAACCCTACTTTGGGCAAACCCCGCAATGAAGCGAGCGCACCGGCCAACCTTACCGCTTCAATAATATGGGCAACGGAGGTATCCATCTGCTGCTTACGGAAAAGTTGTGCCACCTTGGCCATCCACAAGGTACCATCATCAAGCGGATGGTTCCAGATGTGGTTGTACCACCCCGGCGAATTGATACCGGCACCGTAGCCGCTACGGAAGCTTAAACGGTTAAAAGTCCAGGGAATCCAGGTGCACTCTGTTTTTACTTTTGGAAGCCCCTTCAGTATTTCGTTATCATCTTTTTGCGATGATTTTCCCTGTAAAGCTGGTGCGTGCCATGCTCCACAAATTACGGCTATGGTATGAAACATCTCCTTTTCGGCCTGGCGGATAGTGCGACGCATGTATGCTTCGCGCATCTGTTCAAGCTTTTTGTCCTTTTTGGGAAAACTCTCGCGGAGTGCCTGCATAGCTTCAGATACCGCATCAAAAACCTCATCGTTATTATCGCGGTACTCAAACGTATGCTCCCACCATTTTTCATCGTCGGCAAAGCCGGCAGCATCTGCCAGGTAACTTATCGGACTTTTATAGAGTTGCTCAAGGCTTTGTCCCTCGCTATTGATCTGATCTGTATCCGGCTCTTGTTGTTGTTCAGCAACCTTTTGCTCCTTTTCAACAAGCATCTGGTTACCGGCAGGGAGATCCATAAAACGCACATGGATATTTTGCCTGCGGGCATAAAGAATTGCCTGCCATTCGGGCGAGAAATCGGCAAAGGGATAAAACACTGAGCGTTGGGGGTCATCCGGCTGATAGCAAAGCAGCGCTACGGGTGGTTTCAAACCTTCGTTGTTTACCCATTGCAGCATGGCATCAGCTTCCGGCGGCCCCTCAACCAAAACAATATCGGGCCTAACCGTTTCCAGAAAAGCTTTCACGTTACGCGCCGAACCCGGCCCGTGGTGCCTTATGCCTAAAATATGTACTGCCATTGGCTTAAGGTTTTTTGATTACAGATCGCGGCAGGCGCGGTAAATGTCGGCCCAATCGGTACGTGGTTTTACTACAGTTTCCAGGTATTCCTGCCAAACCAGTTTATCCTGCACCGGGTCTTTAATTACCGAACCGATGATGCCCGCGGCAAGATCAGCCGCTTTCAATTGCCCATCGCCAAAATAGGCAGCCATTGATAAACCGCTGTTCACAACGGAGATAGCTTCGGCAGTACTTAAGGTACCTGACGGGACTTTGATCTTGGTTTTGCCATCAAGCGTAACGCCTGCACGAAGTTCACGGAAGATGGTCACTATCCGGCGGATCTCCTGCAATGCCGGCGGTTCGGCCGGCAGTTCCATTACTTTTTCAAAGCTTTCAACCCGGCGGCGTACGATATCTATCTCCTCTTCCACCGAATCAGGCAAGGGAAGGATAACGGTATTGAAACGGCGCTTTAACGCGCTTGATAATTCATTTACACCTTTATCACGATTATTGGCTGTGGCTATGATATTAAAACCTTTAACAGCCTGCACTTCGATATTAAGCTCAGGCACGGGCAGCATTTTTTCAGAAAGAATGGTGATCAGTGTATCCTGCACGTCGGCGCCAATACGGGTAAGCTCTTCTAAACGAACTATTTTACCATCTTTCATCCCGCGCATTACAGGCGTTTCTACCAGCGCATCCGGCGATGGGCCTTGTGCTATCAGGCGGGCATAGTTCCAGCCGTAGCGAATGGCCTCTTCACTGGTACCGGCTGTTCCCTGGATAATCATGGTTGAATCGCCGCTTACAGCCGCTGCCAAATGTTCACTCACCCAGCTTTTTGCTGTACCGGGCAAACCATATAATAGCAGGGCACGATCTGTTGTGAGCGTAGCTACCGCTATTTCCATTAAGCGGCGGTTGCCAATATATTTTGGCGAAACCTCAAAGCCATTCTTCAGCTTTCCGCCAACCAGGTAGGTTACTACCGATTGAGGAGAAAGTACCCAGTTGGCCGGACGCTTATCACCGTCCTGCTTTTTCAATTCTTCCAGTTCGTGTGCAAATAATTGCTCTGCATGCTGACGTAATATCTGTGACATGTTAAAGTTTTTATGCGTTAAAGGCTTTAAGCGTTTGCTGTTTTAAGTTGAGTAAATTAATTAAGTGATTGCGGGTTTTGTCCCAGGTTGGCTGGAGGTTAACCTGCTGTGATGTTATGTTTTCGATATATTTCAAAGCTCCGACAGGGATCAGGCTGATATACCGGGTAAAAAATCCACGATTATATTCGTAAGGCCAGTTAGCCATTTTTAGCAAGGCCGAAACCGCAAACTCGGTGCCCCATTCATCACTAATGCGGATGGCCTGAGCAATTGTATTTTGCGGATCACTGCTCAAGGCTTTCAGCAGGTATTTTTCCTGTTCCCTGCCGCTTAGCATTTCAACAAAATCCGGGTAGAACATACTTTGCCCGAGAAAAAACGGCACCCAATTCTTTTGCCTAAACTTTGCTACCGCATTGGCCAAAGCCGGTACCATAGCAGGTGCATATTTTTCAAAATATTCAACTATCTGAATGGGCGTTGCTTCAAACTGATCTTCCCAAAACGCCGGCGGCACGCTGCTGATGAGCTGATAAATAACATAGTTTCCGTCAGTTACCGTACTTTTAGGCCCCGATAATTTTTCGATGCCCGATCTGTAGATGCTTTCGTCAACTACGGCGGGAAGTTTTATTTGGATGGAAGTTTTAGTAGTTAAACCTAATAAGGCCTTTTCTTTTTTTAGCGATACAGATTCACGCAGCAACTGCTGATACTGTTTAACAACCGGCGAACCAGAAATACTTTTGAGCAGGGCCAAAGCTTCATCTTTAACCTTTTGCCCTTTTTCGTTGAGCAAACCCTCCAACCATGGCAGGTCATTAGCATTACTATTCACCTTCATGGCTTTAAGCAATTCCAATTTACCGGCTGCATTCTCCTGCTCCCACGTTTGCTGCAGCCATTCTAAAGCTTTGGCGGGCTCATTCAGTCTTAAGCTTTTCAATAGTTCTGAACGCTGGGCTGGCGTACCCATTTGCCATAGTTCCTCATCGGCTATAGTAGGAAACCAGTTCCACGCAGGGTTCATTTTACTAAGCCAAACTCCCCTGTTACCACTGCATTCAATAACAGCTTTGCGCAATGCCATCTCCTTTTGTGCTTTTTCAAATACGACAGGCAACACATCAGGCATTAGTAATTGCCCTGATTTACAGCATTGCATTAACCACAATTGTAGTAATTGATCGTTCTCCTCGCCCAATATGGCGTTCAAAACCCCGGCAGCTTCGGGTGAACAGTACGGTTTTGTTTCTGCAAGCGCTTTATTAGCCGGCAGATCATTTTTTTGAAATGGTATAAAACCCGATTGCCTGTAATTGTAGATCACAGCAGCTTTTTGCAGGTAGCGTTCTTCTTTATCTAAGCCTGCTGAGGCCTCTATCGCATTAGCGATCAGGGCTACTTCTTCCGGCAAATCAGCAATAGCAGGTGTAGGTTTATCAGTACCCAGCATTGCGGTGTTTATGATACTTTCCCAGGCCTTCATCAGATACATTTGTAATTATTTTGATGCCAAACGCCAATCGGGCGATACTCATTTTCTCTACCGATGACGGCCATATTTACCGGGTCGCCTCCGCTTATGGCAATCAGTTGCCAGATGTTGGTATAACTTGCTGATATTTTGCAGAGGCAGCCTTCGCTATCCTGTAGCCACCATTGCTTTTGGTAGAAAACCGGTGTTAGCGACGCTATAACAAGGGGCATTTCACTGCGAAATGGCAAACGGCTGTTTAGTATAGTTTCATAACCGGCAACTTGCTGCCAGCCTGTAAATGTTTTTATATTAACGTTATCGATTTGCCTTATGATATTATAATCCTTAACGATAGCACGATACGGCAGGGCCGACGGGAAATACACCAGGGTAGCATCCAGGTACATTCCCGGCGAAAAGTTAAGTGGCGGGAATTGCCCTTTAACCGTAAATTGCAGCACCAGCGCATAACTGTTGGTTTTTAAACCGTAAAGCCAGTTTTGCTCAATGGTCAGTTGCTGCTCATCGCGGCTTTCCTTTCCAATAACAAGCCAGGTATCCCTTACACCTGTTTGCCCCCGCAGCTCTTCCTGGTTGATGGTGAAACCTATGACAGTGCGTAAATCCTGCTGCAAATCCGGGTCAATATTTTGAATGTTATTGTACCCCGCTGCAACTAAATATAATTGGATTAATTTATCTATAAAGCCACTTTGCCAGCCGTCGTTCCAAAAGTTGGTAGCACCAAGGTTCCTCACCATACCAGCCAATCCCGATGCCTGGGCATCAACCATACGGCGGGCCATATTATCCCAGTAAGCCGGCGTTTTTTCGGGGATGGTTAAAATTCCGCCGCGTACAATATCCTTGATCCAAACCATTAGCTCGGCTATCCCTGCGCTTACTTTTTGTTCACGTGCCTGTACACGTTTAGCCTGAGCGTTTTCATCTACAGGTTTTTCGGCCGCCTTTTCAACTTTTTTTTCTTCTTTTTCGGCTCGTTTGTTTATCCAGTCGCTTACCCAGGCAGGCATTGTTGATTTGGCAAATAAGCCTGGGTCCCTCGCACATAAAAGCATTAAGCCTAAGCCATGCTTACATGGAAATTTACGACTGGGACATGAACATTTAAAGGCAATAGCGCCAAGATCAACCTGAGTTTGGTAAGGTTTGCTGCCGCTGCCCTGGCATTCGCCCCAAAGGGCTTCTTCACTAATCCCTTTGCTTACCCATTTGGTCGGGTTAGCTAAATCACGACCTGCTTTTTTTGAAGCTTCATCAGGTGCGAGAGCGTATATCTGATCTTCTGTTAGCTGCAAAACTTGTGATATTTAGTAAAAAAAACGGGTTAGGTTTCTCGTTCCTAAAATCAGGATAAAATAATTAGCTGTCAACCCGAAAATAAACAAAAACCCTCTTCCGGTAATAACCGAAAGAGGGTCAGCCAACCTAACGTGCCCGGGTGAGTCGGGGCCTGTTAGTTAATAGTTACATTAAGTGCGAAATTATAAAGCAAATCCGTAGGCTAAACGCAGGCCAACCATACCAAAATGATCCTGGTTAGCGCCCGAAAAGTTTTCATAGCGTACACTTACATCCCAGGTTTTATTGGCCCAGCCTATACCAGGCGAAAGATCAAGCCTGTGCGGGCCCCAGCCATGCTCCAGTTTTTCGTAAGCGATACCAGCTTCGCCGGCAACATATACACTTGGTACAAAAAACTCTTTGAAACCAAATTTAATCGGAATTTCGCCATAGCTTGGATAGCGTTTACCCGTAGCAGGATTTTCTTTCTGAAAAAAATGATACCCGCCCATAGTATAAGTAAGCGCGAAACTATTGCTTATACCGTATTGTAAACGGGCTGTACCACCTAAGGTAAAAGTAGTGCCAATTTTTGCTACACCTGTAGGCAAGCCGGTTTCAATTCCTAAACCTAAACGGAACGCATTTGCAGGAGTGGTTTGCGCTTTTACCGTATTTGAAAAAAACAGTGCTCCTGTCACAAGGGTCGCTGCTGTTAGCTTTGATAGTAATTTCATGTAGTAATATGTTTGTGTACATAATGATTACTACCATTTTAGCAAAGGCGTTGCCTCGGGTTGCAGTTTTTTTTATACCGGTAAGATATCTACCTGCAAAACACTACTCTTTTATATAATGCACCCCGAGAACACCATCGGCGAAAGTTGTGCTTTTTTCCAGTTTAAGTTTTATTTCCGCATTAGGAAATAACGGAACACCGGCGCCAAGCACTATCGGGTTTATAAACAGCCAAAATTCATCAATCAATCCTTCCTGCATCAAATAACGGGCAAGGCCGGGGCTGCCGAACATGATGATCTCGCCGCCTTCCTGTTTTTTGAGGTCTGAAATCCGCGCCTTTACATCATCACTGATAAATTTAATCTTATCGGTATTTTGCCCGGCAGCATTTTCAGACACTACATACTTAAGTGTATTATTATACCATGTAGCGTGTTCAATATCGTGTTTTGAGGCATTTGGCCCATCGGCTGCTGTTGGCCAGTAGGCATCCATCATTTCAAAAGTTTTACGACCATACAGGGCGGTGTCAGCTACCTGTGTGCGGGCGTTGGCATACTCAAACAGCTCATTGCTCACTTTGATCCAGTCCATAGCACCATCAGTGCGGGCAACCATACCATCAAGTGAAATGTGCATAAACAATACTAAGTTTCTCATATTATCAGCGGTTATATTTTTTATATCAAAATTAAACCGGTGCTCCATTGTATGCAGGGGGCTAAAGCGACTTTTAAAGGGTGTAAATATGACTATAGTAAAAAGGCCATGCTCCCGCACGGCCTTCTGTTATCAATTATAAATTACTTTACAACGTAGCCATATCAATTACAAACCTGTAACGCACATCGCCTTTTTCCATGCGGTCATAAGCAGTGTGAATATCCTTGATATCAATCATTTCAATATCCGAAACAATGTTATTTTCGGCACAGAAATCAAGCATCTCCTGGGTTTCTTTAATGCCGCCAATTCCTGAACCCGCTAAGCTTTTACGGCCGCCCAATAAGCTGAAGGCAGCAATCTGAGCTGGTTTAGGCGGAACGCCCACACAAATATGAACACCATCGGTACGTAATAACGACAGGTACATGTTAAAGTCATGCTCGGCCGATACGGTATCCAAAATAAAATCGAAGGAGTTTTTAGCTGCTTCAACCTGTTTTGGATCGGTAGTTACCACAAAGTGGTGGGCACCTAATTTTTTAGCGTCTTCTTCTTTCTTAGGCGATGTACTTAATACCGTAACATCGGCACCAAAGGCAACACCAAATTTAACCGCCATATGGCCTAAGCCGCCTAAGCCAAGCACGGCAAGCTTATGGCCTTTGCCTACTTTCCAGTGCCTTAGCGGCGAGTAGGTTGTGATGCCGGCGCATAATAACGGGGCAACGGCGGCCAGATCAACTCCTTCCTTAAGGTGCAGCACAAAATCCTCATTAACAACAATGGTGTTTGAGTAACCACCATAAGTAGGTGTTTTATGATCCTGTTCAAGGCCGTTATAAGTTTGCGAGTTGCCATTGAGGCAGTATTGCTCAAGGTCGCGTTTACAGTTTTCGCATGTACGACATGAGTCAACCAAACAGCCGGTAGCGGCAAGGTCGCCAACTTTAAAACCTTTTACATGCTCGCCAACTTTAACTACGCGGCCAACAATTTCATGTCCGGGCACCATAGGAAAAATGCCGGGGAACCAGTCGTTTTTGATCTGGTGCAAATCGGAGTGGCAAACGCCACAGTACAAAATATCAAACTGCACGTCATGAGCACCAACTTCGCGCCTCTCAAAAGTCCAGGGGGCAAGCGGTGTATTTTCATCTTGCGCGGCATACGCTTTAGTTTCAATCATAGTAGTAAACGTTAAGTAGTGTGAATGATGATTTATTGAGTTTGGAGAGGATCTCCATAACAAATGTACAATGATAATTTTATAAATATCGGTCAAGTATGGGTTGAAATAAAAAAGTGACACATGAGGGGATAAATATTAACCACAGATAAAAGCAATCATTTAATTTAGCATATAGATTAACACCGCATGAAAATAGCCATTGCTACTCCGCCTTTTCCAAAATCAATTAATGATGGTCTGCAACAAGCCGAAAAGTTGATTAAAGACGCAGCATCACAACAGGCAGAGGTTATCTGCTTCCCTGAATCATATATACCTGGATATCCGGGTATGATAGCCGATCCGGAGCCAACATCGCCGGAGATACTGCAATCGGCGCTGGATGAAGTATGCAGGATGGCCGACGAAGATAATATTGCGGTAATTATGCCTATGGATTGGTACAGCGAAGACGGGCTTTTAAACATTGCACATGTAATATCCAAAACCGGCAAGGTGCTTGGATATCAAACTAAAAACCAATTAGACCCATCGGAAGATGCCATTTGGGTTCCGGGTACCCAGCGAAGTATTTTTGAAGTAAATGGCTTAAAATTTGGCGTTACCATTTGCCACGAAGGGTTCCGTTATCCCGAATCGGTAAGATGGGCGGCACGTAATGGCGCGCACATTGTTTTCCACCCGCATTTTTCGGGCAGTAATACCGAAGGCGTGCTGCTTACCGAGTGGGGAAGCATGGCCAACCCTTATTACGAAAAGGCCATGATGATGCGGGCGCTGGAAAACACCATCTATTTTGCCAGTTCTAATTATGGTTCGCTTTACCCGGAATCAGCAAGTTCGGTCATAGCGCCGGATGGTACGTGTGTGGTTTACCAGGCTTATGGAACAACCGGTGTAATTATAGCCGATATTGACCCGCAAAAAGCTACCGGCTACCTGGCTAAAAGATTTAAACCACAGTTATACAATTATTAAAAGCGCCGATATCTTACCCATTATTTGAATTTTGTAAATAATGGATTGATTTATCCAAACCCTTCCTCTCCTATCTGTTTTACTTTTGTATCAAAACAAAAAGAAATGGAAAACAGAAATAAAATTGCCGTGGTTACCGGCGGCAGCCGTGGCTTAGGCCGGGACATGGCCTTAAGGCTTGCCGAAAAAGGAATAGATGTTATTATAACCTACAATACCAATGCAGAGGAGGCAGCAAAGGTAGTTAGCCTTGTAGAACAAAGCGGCGCAAAGGCAGCAGCATTGCAACTCAATACCGGAGTAATTAAAAGCTTTGATGCATTTACCGAAAAACTGCGTGAAGTTTTGACGGATAAATTTGGCACCGATCATATCGACTTTTTAATTAATAATGCCGGGCAAGGCGGTTACAGCGCCATCAGCGATGTTACCGAGGAATTTTTTGATGATTTATTGAATGTGCACTTTAAAGGCGTATACTTTTTAACTCAAAGATTGATCCATCTGATGGCAGATGGCGGTGGTATTGTCAACGTATCGTCCGGGTTGACGCGGGTATCAGTTCCGCGTTCTTCGGCCTATGCGTCTATGAAAGGTGCGGTAGAAATTTTCACCCGTTACCTGGCTAAAGAACTTGGCGGAAGAGGTATCAGGGCCAATGTGGTTGCCCCCGGCGCCATCATGACCGATTTTGGCGGCGGCCATTTGCGCAACAGCGAAGAAACACAAAAAATGGTAAGCAGCATAACTGCACTGGGCAGACCAGGCGTTGCGGAGGACGTTGGCGGCGTTGTAGCTTTCCTTTGTACTGAAGATGCGCGTTGGGTTAATGGCCAGCGTATTGAAGCATCGGGTGGTATGGCAATTTAAATGGAAAACATCTTGATTAGTCGGGTACCTCGTTAAATTAATGAGGTACCCTTTTTGTAAGGGGCCGGCTGTATATTACAAAACGTGTCAATAATGCGTCTCTACAACAGGCGATTTATTTTAATATTTCCAATATCGCAATCACCGCGTTATTGCTTAATGCTTCCATGTCAGCTTCTTCCAACTGCCATAACGCCAATCCGTCACGCTCATGCATCAGGCGGCCCTGCAGCTCAAAAGCCCCGGCAAGCACAAATGCGTAAAACAACGATCTATTGTTTTGAAGTTGATAAAGCGCATCAGCCCTCCCGCCAAATACCCCCGCATGCAATCGAAACGGATGCATTCCGCTGGTGGGGACCAGGTCGATCAGTTCATTTTGTCTGTTGGTAATATCAAATTTAAAAACGGCGTCCTGCGGTAGATCTATAACCTCATCATCTTTTAACTGAAAATAAATGTAATTGATCCAATCGCTTTTATAAAGATTAGTTAATTCAAGACGCTCACCGGCAACAGCATAACCTACAAACAGCTCTCCAACATCAATCAGGCGGATATCTCCGTTTACCCTTTTTAGTAGCACTTCACCTGTAACCGGCATCAAAACAAACCAGCCGGAGTTTTCGACGGCGACATCAATCGAACTGCCGCCCGCCAGCATTTCATCATTCCATACCTCCAACCGGCCAAAGGGTTTACGATGCTCATTAAAGTAGTTACCATAGTTAAAACTGCTGTAACGCCTCAAGGTGTGGGTTTTCGTGAAACCTCTTTGGTCGGCCAAATGTATTTGTCCCGGTGAGATCTTTTCCATGTTAATTGTGATATTGCAGTGAAGTTATATTTATATACGGCTGCAGTTGCATAAGGTTGGTAGATATGCAATTATTTTCGACATTTAACTGATTTTCGGCCTGTTGAGCGGATATGAGCAGGTAATTATCTATGGTATCATGCCAAAACAACGGTTCGGAATAAAAATTAACCGCGACCTGGTGTTTATCCTTGTCATTAATATCCGAATTGATGATCTCCAGCTGAAACCTGCTGAATGAAAGGAACCGCCTGCCAACATTGTTTAAAATATCGGGCATAATGCTGCCAAGCTGCTGAATGTAACCGGTAACCGATGGAGTAACCATACCGGTTAAACGCTGGGCATTGGGCACATTCCTTAACAATTCGGCGTAGGAAGTATAGGCTGTTCCCTAGCTAAAATTCTGGGCCTGCATTTTAAATTCCAGGTAGGTACTTTCAAAAACCAGCTTATCCCATTGCTTGGCCGACCGGATATCGATGATTTTACGATAACATAAAATGATGACGCGCTTTTGCATATGATGGTTCAAAAAACAAAATGGTTTTTTAAGCAGGTACACTTAAGCTGATAGCCAATACAAAACTGGCGGTGGTGCTACCGGTAACAGTAGCAGTTTCAAGCGTATACCCATCGCTAAACACATTATCACTGGCGTTATACGTATATCCGCTCATGCCTTTAGCATAACCGTTAACAGCCGCCAGGGCCGTGCCGGTACCTTCCGGAAAAGCAATCTGTGTTACTTTTAATGATGTACCCGATGAGTTATACACATGAACGTGAATATGCGTAGCCCTGCCCGTATACCAACCTGGAAATATAGAGGTAAAAGTTACCAGGCCATTTGAATCGGTAGTTTGCCTGCCGCGTAAAAAATGAACTGATGTATAATTTGTTGATTGCGTACCACTGCCGCCATATTCAGAATAATTGCCTTCCGCATCGCAATGCCAGATATCAACCAACGCTCCGGAAAGCGCGCTGCAGCTATTATTACTATTATTGATTGTAATTTTCACGGTAAGTTTATACCCGGTACGACCATCAGTAATATCGCTTCTTACATAAGATGCAGGTGAATGTGTTGGATAGGGGCCTTCGGTTTCGGTAGGTGCAACACTGCAACTGCCTGTGTCGGTTGAACCCGAGGTACTGCCGGAAGATGAAGTGGTAGTAGTTGTGGCGGTATCAGCATCTTTTTTGCAGGCCTCAACCAATACCGACGATGACACTGCGCCAATTACCAGGCTTTTTAAAAAGTTCTTTCTTTCCATTGTATATTTTCCTTTTAAGTTTAAACTAATTCGTTGATTCAAAAGTAAAAGCAGTACAGTAAGTGTTGAAACATGTGTCGGTTAGCTGCCTTTTTGTGTCGATAAACAGCAAATTATCGGTGTGCGAAAAGATGAGATTGTATAAACATACAGTTGCATGACAGCTTTAAACCGTCAAATTTCTCTATCTTTGCATGTTTTTTTGAGAGTATATAATATTTATGGCATTAAAAAGCAGTGCGGTGATTACCGGTGTAGGTGGATATGTTCCCGACAACATTTTAACTAATAGTGATTTAGAAAAAATGGTTGAAACTAACAGCGACTGGATAATTTCGCGTACAGGGATCAAAGAAAGAAGGATCCTCGCCGACAGATCGCTCGCTACTTCAGATATGGCTGCCTTTGCGGTAAAAAATCTACTTGAAAATGCCAAAGTTGATCCTTCTGAAATTGACTGTGTTATCGTAGCTACTTCAACACCCGATTATCTGCTTATCTCTACCGCCAGCATCGTTTGTGATAAATGTGGTTTAAGCAATGCCTGGGCGTCTGACGTTAATGCGGCCTGCAGTGGTTTCCTTTATGCCTTTACCCTTGGCTCGAGCCTGGTTGAAAGCAACCGTTATAAAAAAGTAATAGTTATCGGTGCTGATCAAAACAGCGCCATTGTAAACTATGCCGACCGTAACACCTGTATCCTTTTTGGCGATGGCGCCGGTGCGGTATTGCTTGAACCATCTTCTGAAGATCTGGGCGTTATTGACAGTGTATTTAAAACTGATGGGCACGGCAGGGAGCATTTATATGTACCCGGCGGCGGTTCTATGAACCCGGCATCAGAAGAAACCCTCGATGGTAAACTGCACTATATACGTCAGGATGGTCGCGTAGTTTTTAAAGCGGCCATTAAAGGCATGACCGAAAGCTGCACATCTGTGCTGCAGCGTAACAACCTTACCATAGATGATATCAACTGGCTAATCCCCCACCAAGCCAATTACCGCATTATCCACGCCGTAGGTGATGCTTTGGGCCTGCCTGAAAGCCGTGTTAAGATTAACATCGACCGTTATGGTAACACCACAGCTGCCACTATCCCACTGGCGTTATGGGATTATAAAGAAGATTTTAAAGAGAACGATAACATAATCCTGACAGCATTTGGCGCTGGGTTTTCATGGGGCGCAACTTATTTAAAATGGGGTAAATTGAGATAAGCAACCTCAGCCCAACCCTCTCCAAAAGAGAGGGAGTTAAAATTCAACTCAATGACTACTGAAGAACGAATTAAAGAAGCCGAATCACGGATATTCAAAACCGTGTTCCCGAGCGACACCAATCACTACGACACGCTTTTCGGAGGTTCGGCAATGGCCATGATGGACGAAGTAGCTTTCATTACGGCCACCCGCTTTACCCGTAAAAAAATGGTTACCGTATCATCCGACAGGATCGACTTTAACCGTCCTATACCGGCAGGTACCATTATTGAGCTTGTTGGCCGTATATCCCATATCGGCAATACCAGCCTAAAAGTCTTGGTTGAAATCTATATTGAAGAAATGTACTCCTTTGTGCGCGAAAAAGCCATCACCGGCACTTTTACCTTTGTTGCCATTGATGATCATAAGCACCCGGTAAGCGTTTTGTAAGCTTAAAGCGGAAAGCCTAAGGCCTAAAGCCCGATTTTCCCGTATACAAAACTGCTTTGAGCTTTCAGCCTTATGCTCTAAGCTCTTTTTTAGCTTCTTAATGTAGTTTCTTGCGCTTCAACAACCCACCTGTTGTGTCGTCAATACTTTGCTGTACAATAAAGGCTTTGGGGTCTATCCGTAAAATAGTTTGTTTTAATGATGGAATTTCCAAACGGGTGGCGACAGTGAACACAATATCGCGGGGATCATTGACATGACCGTCTTTTCCGTAACCGCTTTTCCCCTGGTAAATTGTAACACCCCTGCCAAGGGTAACCGTTATCGCCCTCCGTATTGCATCGCTTTTGGTCGAGATCACGGTAATACCCGAATATTGCTCGATACCGTTCAGCAAAAAATCGATCATTTTGGCGGCAGCCATATAGGTTAATATTGAATACATGGCCGGTTCAACACCCAATACCGACGCCGCTACCCCAAATATCAAAACGTTAAGCAGCAAAATAAAATCGCTTACCTTTAGCAGTTGAGTCTTTTTACTTACCAGTACAGCGGCTATTTCAGTACCATCAAGCACCGCTCCACCACGCATGGCCAGGCCGCTGCCGGTACCAATAAACACGCCGCCAAATACCGCGGTAAGCAATTTATCATGAGTAACATCCGGAAACTGAACAACAGCAAGGCATAATGAAAGCAAAGCAATGGCGGCGGTACTTTTAATAGCAAACCAAAGCCCAAGCTTCCGGTAACCGATCCACAAAAAAGGCACGTTGATAACAAAGATCAAAACAGATATGGGGATGGAGGTTATATCAGATATCAGCATGGATACCCCGGTAGCACCTCCGTCGATAAAGTGGCTCGATAATAAAAACCCCTTAAGACCAAAAGCTGCCGATAAAATCCCGAGTCCGATATTTGCTGAATCCCTGATCGTGTTGATTGCCTTCATGCCCAAATATAGCTTTTTGGCGCTAAAAGCAGGTATTTGAACACTGACGAATGTTGATAAAGTGAGATTTTTGACTTTTACCTCACCACCACCTGTATCGTATTCCTGCTAATTTGTTCAAGCAAAATAGTTTTGCCTTTGGTTAATTCCTTAATGGTATTCGCCCCGTCATGGCGTACAGTAATGAGCGTTAACCCATCGTTATATTTCACTTTAAAATCTTGTTTTAGGCCGTTCAGCAGCTTTTCAAAACGCTCTTCGTTCAAATCAAAGCAAACCGAAAAACTCAATGCCGATGTTTGCATCACATTTACCTTAACATTGTTTTGGGCAAACAGGCGAAATACATCGCTCAGGTGATCTTCCGTTATAAAAGAGTAATCCTTACCTGATACTGACAGTAATACCTGGTTTTGTTTCAGGATGATCACCGGCTTGGTAAACTGATTATGTCCATCTTCTTTAATTACTGTACCGGGCGCAGATGGGTCTGTAAACGACTTTACCAGCAGTGGTATTTTAGCATTTTGTAAGGGTTTGATGGTTTTTGGATGGATGACACTGGCCCCGTAATAAGTCATTTCGATGGCTTCCGTATAGGAGAGCTCATCAAATTTAACCGTATCAGCAAAAAATCTCGGATCGGCGTTCAGGATGCCCGGAACATCTTTCCAGGCAGTAACCGATTCGGCACCCAAGCAAGCTGCAAATATAGATGCTGTGTAATCAGACCCTTCGCGACCAAGTGTGGTGGTAAAATTTTCGGAGGTGCCGCCCAAAAAGCCCTGGGTTACAACAATACTTTTTTCAAGTAAGGTTGGAAGATCCTTGCTGATACTTGCTTTAGTTTTATCCCAATCTACTATACCTTCTCTGTAAGTATTATCGGTATGCACATATCCGCGTACATCAAGCCATTTACTTTTGAGCCCAACCTGGTTCAGGTAGGCGTTAACTATCCGGGTTGATACCAGTTCGCCAATGGATACGATTTGGTCATAAACAAAATCATAGCTATCGTGTGGTTCATCTTCAATGGCCCAGTCAATCTCCACAAAGGTATTGGCAACTTCATCAAATACAGGGTGGCCCGGTTCAAATAATCCGCTCAGGATGTTGTAATGATATTCTTTAATTTCGTTAAAGATCCCGTGCATATCATCGGTTTGCTCCATGTAGGCTTTGGTAAGCTTCTCAAGCGCGTTAGTAGTTTTGCCCATGGCCGATACCACGATGAGCAATTGTTGATCAGTATATTGTTTTACAACATTAGCAAGGTTGGTAACACCCGCGGCATCTTTAACTGATGCCCCTCCGAATTTAAAAACAAGCATTTATTTAATGAATTGACTTACAACCGAACCCGGCTGTACTAATGATTTGATCTGTGCGTATGGAATAAACAATTCGGTAATACCGGCCGCGTATGGTTTAATGTCATACTGATTATACAAAAATTTAATCCCAAGTGGCGTAATGGAAAAATTGGCATTGAGCGCGAATTTGTTATCCTTAAAAAAATAATTGGTGGCGAGAGATGCGGTATCACTTAATTTTTCATTCTTTCTGAAGATTTTCTCGGCAACGGCATTTAATTTATCATGATACCCGTCAACCAGAACATCATCAAGTTTGAGGTTTTTACTTGCTTTTGTATCCCAGTTTATAAAGCCGACAGATGTGCTGCCATGAGCGCCGCCGGTATATGAATAACCCCGCACTTCGAGCGTAGTTAAACTTGAATCCTGGTGGATCACTTTAACGGAATCACCCAGCGTAAAAAACATTCCCGACCGCGCGTTAGTCTTCCTGAAATCATCATATGATTTCAGGAACTTTTTGGTCATCAGCTCCAGGCTGGTGTCGGACCTTCCATCCGTAGCAAACATCAATGTAAGCTTACGGGTTATGGTATCATTTAAAGTTTTGGCGCTGTCAAAAACAGGATAGTTAATTTTCACTACCGTACAGGCGCTATCGGCCTTAGCACCACAATCTGCCGCCCGTGCTTTGATGACTTTATAAGCATAACGCAGGGTATCAAATGACTTCTCGGGAATTTTATTAGGAACGCCCCACTGACACGATGATAATCCCATCGCCATAAAAAACGCAAGGCACAGATTTTTCATAGGTATAGTATTAGTAGTTTAACAACTGCTCTTTTGAAAGCGAAGCATTTAACCAGCCCGCCTCAATATTCGCGCCGTACTTATTGTAAAAGTTAATAGCCGGTTCATTCCAGTCGAGCACCTGCCAAACCATACCGCTGAAACCACACTCCTTAGCTTCCCGGAGCAGCCTGTCGAAAAGCAGTTTGCCGATCTTCTTGCCGCGCATCTCTTCGGTTACAATCAGATCTTCCAGGTACATGCGGGAGCCTTTCCAGGTGGAGTAGCGGATATAGTATAAGGCAAAACCAACCACAACACTGTCAACTTCGGCCACAAAAGCTTTCCAGACAGGGTTAGGGCCAAACCCGGTTTCTTCAAAATGCTGCAGGGTTACTGTAACCTCTTCCGGGGCTTTTTCATATAACGCCAATTCGTGTACCAGCTCCATTAAACGGGGACAATCGGATTGAACTGCGTAGCGAATATTAACCTCCCCCGCCCCCTGAAGGGGGTGCTGACTTTCAATTTTATTTTCTGTGTTATTCATTTTATTTTTTTACCCATTGTTGATTGTCACTCGCCGTTGTTGGTGTTGTCACCAACAACTTTCTATTTATTTTAACAGGTGTTCAACTTTTTTAGGTGTGAACACTTACAGATATCCTTCCCAAAAAAACAACTGATAATCAACTATTTAATTTTAACGCATATTACCCATTCAAACAAAATGAACACATAATAACTGATAGTCAATTACTTAACTTTACACGGTTTTATAAGTTGAACACCCGTTTCTAAAAAATTGAACACTTAAATTTCATTTCAAAAACATGTTGTTGGTAACAACACCAACAACGGGCAGAACGAATTATTTGAATGGTAGTCTCATTCTGTCAATTCTTTAATTCGATAAATTCCGGTTCAGACAAATTCCAGTCAATTATTTTTCCAATGCTTAATTACCCTGCCGCCAAATATAGTACTGCCTAAACGCACCATATTGCTGCCCTGCTCAATGGCCAGTTTATAATCAGACGACATACCCATCGACAAAATATCAAAACTCTCTTCCTTCCGGAAATAGCTTTGTTTGATGCCCTCGAAAAAGGTGTTCAGTTCGTAATATTCTTCTTTAATCTGCTTTTCGTTATCGGTATTGGTAGCAATGCCCATCAATCCGCGGATGCGAATATTTTTCATCGCAGCAAACTCTTCAGAGCGCAGCAATTCTATTGCTTCATCAAAGCCCAGTCCGTATTTCGTTTCTTCGTCGGCTATATAAATTTGCAAAAGACAATCAATTACCCTCCCGGCTTTTTCAGCATGTTTGTTGATCTCGTGCAAAAGCTTCAGGCTATCAACAGACTGGATCATACTTACAAAAGGCGCTATATACTTTACCTTATTGGTTTGCAGGTGACCAATCAAATGCCATTCGATATCTTTAGGCAGTTGCTCGTACTTCTCAACCATTTCCTGCACTATATTTTCGCCAAAAAGGCGCTGTCCGGCATCATAGGCTTCCTGTACATCTGCAACAGGTTTTGTTTTTGATACGGCCAATAATATTACCTTATCTGCTTCCGTTTCCTTTTTTAAGCTTCTGATGTTATCTGCAATGCTCATTTATCCGTAAATTTGCTTAATTAATCAGCCGCTAAATTACTGAATGCATAAATATATAACCTTGTTTTTTTCTGCAGCACTTTTTTTATGTGCCTGCAATGGCAAAAGTATTCCCAACGACGTCCTCAAACCCGACGCTATGGCAGCGGTGTTAACCGAAATGCACATCATCGACGGCAGCCTGTATAATACTACGCAGATACCCGATAGTTTGTATAAATACGGCGCGGGTAAATACATTGCCATGTTTCAGCGCCTGCATACCGATACCGCGCATTTTAACCGCAGCATGCGGTACTACGCCATGCAGCCCGATAAACTGTTGGCCATTTATGACCAGGTGGATATAAAAATTAAAAGTAAAACCGATTCGCTTGCCAAAGTGCAAACAGAACAGAGCAAGGCTACGCGTAAGCTCGATTCGTTAAAAAACTTAAATATTAAAACTAAAATAGATTCGGCAAGGAAAACGCATCCGCATGAAAACACGGAAGCCCGCAAAGCCGACTCATTGAAAAATTTAAAAACTAAACTAAAAACCGACTCGGCAAGGAGATTCCATCCCCGCAAAAGCAAGAAAGCCCACAAAGCCGATTCGTTAAAAAACTTAAAGTCATAACCTGATGCTTTACCCCCAAAACAGTGTAGATAAGCTGGGTTTTACCGAGATAAAAGAACTGATAAAAGCACATTGCCTGAGCGAAATGGGTCAACAAATGGTTGACAAGATCCAGGTGATGAGCAATTACGACCAGATCCATAAATTCCTGAGCCAGGCAAACGAGTTTAAGAATATCCTGGTTAATGATGAGGCCCTGCCCATCCAGCATTTTTTCGATATAAAGTCCCTTGCCAATAAAGCCCGTATAGAGGGCGTTTTTTTAAGCGAAGAAGAGTTTTACCAGGTTCAGGCTTCGTTAACCACGGTATTTGCCGTAATTGCTTATTTTAACGAGCGTGAAGGCCTGTACCCTAACCTTGAGGCCCTTTTTGAGCATCTGCCTATTGAAAAGGCGATCCTTAAAAAGATAGATGCCGTGATTGATCAGAAAGGCAAGATCAGGCCCAATGCTTCGCGCGAGCTGATGGAAATTACCACAGGCATTGCCAAAGCCGAGCAGGAAGCCCGCAAAAAAATTGATATGGTTTTTAAAAATGCCACATCAAACGGCTGGGCTGCCGATGGTTCGTTAACCGTACGCGATGGCAGGCTGGTGATCCCGCTGCTGGCCGAAAACAAACGCAAACTGAAAGGTTTTGTGCATGACGAATCAGCATCGGGCCAAACAGTTTATATTGAGCCCGAAGAGGTGTTTGTACTCAACAACCGCATCCGCGACCTGGAGTTTGAACGCCGCCGGGAGATAGTAAAAATTCTGACCGCCTTAACTACCGAATTAAGGCCTTACGTGCCTTTGCTACTCTCCTATCATGGTTTGCTAACCAAGCTTGATTTTGTGCGCGCCAAAGCTCTGTTTGCCATTGATATTGAGGCCGAAATGCCGCAGGTGATAAACGAGGCCAGGGTTAAATTATACAATGCCCGTCACCCGCTATTGTTCCTGAATTTTAAGGCAGAGAAAAAAACGGTTGTCCCACTCAATATGCAGATAGACGAAGGTACCCGCATCATCGTGGTATCGGGCCCCAACGCCGGCGGTAAATCTGTTTGTATGAAAACCGTTGGTTTATTGCAAATGATGGTACAGGCCGGCTTACTCATCCCCGCGGATGAAGCCAGTATAGTAGGTGTATTCAAGCAGCTTTTTGTCGATATAGGCGATGACCAGTCGATAGAAAGTGATTTGAGTACGTACAGCGCCCACCTGTCCAAAATGAAAAACTTTGTGGAGCAGGCCAACGGCAAAACCCTGATCCTGATAGACGAGTTTGGCACCGGTACCGATCCGCAATTTGGCGGGCCGATTGCCGAAGCTGTGTTGGAATCACTCAATCAAAAAAAAGTTAAGGGAATGGTAACTACGCACTACTCCAACCTTAAAATATTTGCCAGCAATACCGAGGGCATTGAAAATGCATCTATGCTGTTCAATAATATTGAGATGAGGCCTTTGTACCAATTGGAGATTGGCAAGCCCGGCAGCTCATATGCTTTTGAAATTGCCCAAAAAATAGGATTACCGGCCAACGTGCTTAACCTCGCCAAAAACAAAATAAGCGAAGGGCAAAAAAAGGTTGATACCCTGCTGGTTGACTTGGAGCGTGAAAAGCGTTCTATTTTTGAAACCAAACAAAAACTGGATAAACAACAACGCAAGGTTAATGAGCTGCTTGCAGAAAACGAGAAGTTAAAAAGCTATCTCGAAGAAAATAAACGCACACTGATTAAGGAAGCCAAGGATCAGGCCAAGAACATTATCCTGAACGCCAACAAGCTGGTTGAAAACACCATTTCCGAAATAAAGAGCAGCAATGCCGATAAAGAAAAGACAAAGCAGCTGCGCGAAAACCTGAACGTTGAACTTAAAAAGAACACCGTTAAAACTGAGGCGCCAAAACCTGCTGCCCCTGCCGATGAAGAATTAAAACCCGGCGACTGGGTGAAACTCATCGATTCGGAAACTACAGGCCAGGTGATAGAGATCATTAAAGAAAATGTGGTGATTGCTATAGGCGATTTGCGTACGGTTGCTAAAAAGAAACGCGTGATCAAGGTTTCCAAATCATCGGTACCTAAAGAGATCAGGCGTAATTTTAGTTCGCATACCAATGATATGGCCAGTTTTAGTCCGGAGATTGACGTACGTGGCCAGCGTACCGAAGATGCGCTTCACGCCATTGAAAAACTGTTTGACCGCGCACTGATGATGGGCTTTAACAACCTCAAGATCATTCATGGCAAAGGCGATGGGATTTTGCGTAAAATGATCAGGCAATATCTTAAAAAATATGAGCAGGTTGACCGGATGGAAGATGAACATGCCGACCGTGGCGGAGATGGAATAACTTATGTATATTTGAAGTAAACGCAAGGTTAAAATAAATAACCAAATAACAAGGAACGTCATTGCGAGGTACGAAGACAACCGACCGGAGGGAGCTCATTAATACCTATAAAAAACAAATTATAAGTATTAATAATCCCAAACTATGCAAAGCGGATTTGCATATTCGCTCTGCCAATCGGGGATTGCTTCGTACCTCGCAATGACGGTTCATGATTTGTTAGCATTAATTTACCGATTCAACCTTAACTTATTTCAAATAAACTATGTCTTTAAAATCTATTGCTCCTATGTTATACACCCGGCAGGTACGGGAAAGTGTTGATTTTTACATTAATAACCTTGGTTTTACCTGTATTGGCTATGATGAGGACTGGGGCTGGGCCACGGTAAGCCGTGATGATATCGAGATCATGTTAGCTTTGCCTGTTGATAATGCATCGTTCACTGTACCTAAATTTACCGGCTCATTTTATATCCGCACGGATAAGGTTGATCTATTATGGAGCGAACTGAAAGACAGGGCGGTGATTTGCTACCCCATTGAAGATTTTAATTACGGCATGCGCGAGTTCGGCGTTTTTGACTATAATGGCTACCTGCTGCAGTTTGGGATGCCGATTGAATGATAGTTTCCTAACAAATATTTGCGGATAGGCCAATGACTTATCCGCTTTTTGCATAAGTTTCCTATTTTTAGGGCGGCCAAACCCTAATAAAGATGCGCAGATTATATTTTCTTGTACTTTTCATTGCATTTACCGGTTCAATAACAAGCTGTCTTGCTCAAAATATTATTTTAAAGAGCAAAGATCAGCGCATCCGCTACACCGGGCGGATCAATCAAACTGATGAAGCTGCCGAACTGTACTGGACGGGCTCATCATTAAAAATTAGTTTTGACGGAACAGGCGCATCGGCTGTGATGCAGGATGAACGGGGCGAAAACTATTTTACCATCATTGTTGATGACAAGGTTGTAAATACCATTCACCTTGATAATACCAAACAGGCTTATACCCTTGCCGAAAATCTGCCTGCGGGCAAGCACACCCTCGAGCTGTTTAAACGAACTGAATGGGACAAAGGCAAAACCTTTTTTTATCAGTTTACCTTAGCTAAAGACGCCACTGCCCTTCCTCCTCCGGAGGCCCAAAAACGTAAGATCGAATTTTTCGGCAACTCCATTACCTGCGGCTATGCCGATGAGGACACCACCGGGCAAGACCGCGGCAGCGCCCCTTACGAAAACGGCTACCTTAGCTATGCTGCCCTTACCGCCCGTCACTTTGATGCACAGTATGTTTGCACCTCTAAAAGCGGTATCGGTATTACGGTGAGCTGGTTCCCGCTCATTATGCCTGAAATGTATAACCGCCTTGATCCAACAGACCCAACAAGCACCTGGAATTTCAAAAAATATACGCCCGACGTAGTAGTGATCAACCTGTTTCAAAATGATTCGTGGATTGTAAACCAACCCAACAATCCACAGTTTAAAGAGCGCTTTGGCAGTAAAGCCCCCGAGCCGGAACAGATCATTAAAGCTTATAAAGAGTTTGTAAAAAGTATCCGCAAGGTATATCCTAAAGCACAGATCATTTGCGCGCTGGGCAGCATGGATGCAACCAAAGCAGGATCGCCATGGCCTGGTTATATCGAAAAGGCCGTTGCTGCTTTAAACGATAAAGGCATTTACACGCACTTTATTCCTTATAAAAATACGCCGGGGCATCCGAGCCTGAAAGAGCAGCAAGCGATGGCCGATGATTTGATCGCTTTTATGGAGAAGACGGTTAAGTGGTAAAATATGTTATTGAGCAGCAGCGCAGCACATCCCTGGCGTTCATCTTTTACTTGCGCTCGTTTGCAACGAGCGCTTAACCTGGGTTAGCGTTTATAACGCGACTGGCGATGCAATCGCCCAACCACATTAAGCGCTCGTTGCAAACGAGCGCAAGAAACAATACAGGGCAAATATGCTTTTTGGATTGCAAAACGACGAGATTGCCACGTCGCTCCAAGGCTCATTCTCACTCGCTCCTCGCAATGACATTTATTAAAACTTACTCCCCCACCCTCTGCTGATCAGGCAACTCATTAGGTCCTGGAATATTGATTTGTTGCTTTTTGCTGGCATCTCCGTCAGCGTCGGCAGTTCCTTCCTGGTATTGCTGCTGCGGGTTGGGCTTGCTATTACTGGTTTCCGTTTGTCCGCTGTCTTCATCCGAACGGCCGTTTTGTGATACGTTGATCACATTGCCGTAGTTGGCGTTACCTGCCTGGTTAGGATCTTTAAAATTGCTGTTTTCGGGATGTTCCTCGGCAGGCTGGGTGCGGTTAAAGTATTCGTTATTATTGCCCGCCATTTGCGAGGGGTTGTCTTTATCATTACCCGCCGGGGTGATATTGTTTTGGCCAAAGTTTTGGCCTCCCATACCGTTTCCTTCCATACCCGGGTCATTTGGGCTTTTCATTTCTGAGCTGCCAAACAAATAACTTCGTTTCAGGTCTTTTTCATCCTCATTATTGTCGTCATCTACCCGGTAAGCATTGGGTTTATTTCCTTCATGTTCGGGGCGTTTAAGCTCATCGCTCCTGAACTCGTCATCTCGTAATTCCATAGGTTTTGATATTTGATGTATTAATTATTAATAAAATTAATTTCTAATTGTTTTACAAAACCTATAAAACATCATTTATAAAAACACAGTCGTGCGGTAGGAAGTTATCTACATAACAATAAGCATTAAGCTTATTTTACTTAAATTTATAGCAACCAATTATAATATATGAATAAAGTAGTTAGTGGTGCTGATGAGGCCATCCGCGATATTACCGACGGCATGACCCTTATGCTCGGCGGATTCGGATTATGCGGATTGCCCGAAAATTGTATTGCCGCCCTGGTAAAAAAGGGGGTTAAGCAGCTCACCTGTATCTCCAATAATGCCGGGGTTGACGATTTTGGCATTGGCCTGATGCTGAAGCAGCGCCAGGTAAA
Organism: Mucilaginibacter sp. Mucisp73; assembly: GCF_059491465.1. Taxonomy (NCBI): domain Bacteria; kingdom Pseudomonadati; phylum Bacteroidota; class Sphingobacteriia; order Sphingobacteriales; family Sphingobacteriaceae; genus Mucilaginibacter; species Mucilaginibacter sp. Mucisp73. Next base: position 3,956,328 of record NZ_CP168507.1, read on the forward strand.
AAAAATGATCTCATCGTACGTGGGCGAAAACGCCGAATTTGAACGCCAGTTACTAAGCGGCGAGCTTGAAGTGGAACTGATACCACAAGGTACACTGGCCACCCGCTGTATGGCCGCCGGTTACGGCATGCCCGCCATATTCACTCCCGCAGGTATTGGCACCGAAGTGGCCGAAGGCAAGGAAGTGCGCAACTTTAACGGCAAAGATTATTTAATGGAAATGGCCTTTAATGCCGACTTTGCCATTGTAAAAGCCTGGAAGGGCGATACTATGGGCAACCTGGTATACCGGTCAACCGCCCGCAATTTTAACCCGGTAATGGCTATGGCCGGTAAGGTAACCATTGCCGAAGTGGAAGAACTGGTACAACCCGGCGAACTTGATCCGGATCATATCCATACACCGGGTATTTATGTGCACAGGATTTTTAAAGGAAGTAACTATGAAAAGCGCATAGAGCATGCAACGGTGAGAAGTAAACAATAAATATCAAACACCACATCATTGCGAGGCACGAAGCAATCCCCGATTGGCAGAACGACTGTACAAGTCTCTCTGTATAGCAAGCGATTGCCTCGTTCCTCAATGACATAATTAATAAAACGCAACATGTCATTGCGAGCGTAGCGTGGCAATCGCACAGAGGCATAGCCGCCCTGTATAGCATGCGATCGCTTCGTTCCTCGCAATGACTTGATTTCAACAAAGAAGATAATGTTAGATAAACAAGGCATCGCAAAGCGAATTGCGAAAGAAATAAAAGATGGTTACTATGTTAACCTTGGCATTGGCATCCCCACGCTGGTAGCCAACTATATTCCGGATACAATGGATGTAGTACTCCAATCCGAAAATGGTTTGTTAGGGATGGGCCCCTTCCCTTTTGAGGGTGAGGAAGACCCGGATACCATTAACGCAGGCAAACAAACCATTACTATGCTACCCGGCTCGGCCATATTTGATTCGGCGATGAGCTTCGGGATGATCAGGGCTAAGAAAGTGAACCTAACTATTTTAGGCGCTATGGAAGTATCCGAAAACGGCGACATTGCCAACTGGAAAATCCCCGGTAAAATGGTTAAGGGTATGGGTGGCGCTATGGACCTTGTAGCATCGGCCGAAAATATCATTGTAGCCATGCAGCACGTAAACAAAGCGGGCGAATCAAAGTTGCTGCCCCAATGTACCCTTCCCCTCACCGGTGTACACTGCGTTAAAAAAATCGTGACGGAGCTGGGTGTATTTGACGTTTTGCCCGAAGGTGGTTTCAGGCTTATTGAAAGGGCTCCGGGAGTAAGTGTTGAAGAAATTAAACAGGCTACGGCAGGGAAGCTTATTATTGAAGGCGACGTGCCGGAAATAATTCTGTAGTCACGTCATTGAGTAACCATCAAGGAAATCCTGAAAAACACCGCGATGACGTATAAAATATATCTTAGCGATGGTGCGCCGGGCGCGTTAGCGATAGCAGCGGATACCGGCCTTGTGGCTAATGCCCGTGCAGTATGAGCGTATAGCGCGGGCCACAGGCAACGCCCATATCACAAAACAGGCCCCAAAAACCAACTTGATAATCAATTATTTACGATAACGTCATCATAAGGCACGAAGACAACCGACCGTAGGGAGCTCATTAATACCTATAAAAATCAAATTACAATCATTAATAATCCCCAATAAGCAAGTCCGCTCTGTATAGCTCGCGATTGCTTCGTTCCTCGCAATGACGATTTAGTAAAACGCTATAGCATCCCTCAAAGAAACTCCTATCTTTAAAACATGAATTTCATCTTTGGCATTGCTGGAATGATGGGCATGACAATTGGCGCACTGCTGTATTTTATACCCGCTATAATTGCCCGCGAAAAAGCCGACTTTAAATTAATCTTTCTGTTAAACCTGTTTCTGGGCTGGACTATTATCGGCTGGATTTGGGCGCTTATCTGGTCGTTTGAAAAGGAAAAAGCGCCTTTAGATTATTATAAATCGGGTTATCCGGGTTATACCACCGAAAAAGCGCTGAAGCTGCATGAACTATACAAACAATTTGATGCCGGGGTTATTACCAAAGCCGATTACGACAAAGCACTGAAAGAGATTTTAGGCGATCTGTCTTAAAATAAACGTCCCCTCAAATCAGCCGAAATCTCTTCCGTTATCACCATAATGTCCTCAGCAACGTGGGTGTTATTGGTGATCACACGGTCGCATTCATCTTTGTAGGGCAGCAGGTATTCTTTGTAGGCCGGCACCACGTGGTTGATCCATTTGTACATCACGTCATCGTGCGAATAGCCGCGTTCTATCAGGTCGCGTTTAAGGCGGCGCTGCAGGGCGATGTCTTCATCAGCATCAATAAACACTTTCAAATCAAGCAGCTCCGATATATCTTTAAAATGCAGGATAAACAAGCCCTCCACTATCAAAATAGGTGCAGGCTTGATCTCTATCATTTTGGGGATAGCATCGGGGTTATTGAAAGTGTATTCTTGTTTCAGGATAGCTTCCTTATTTAAAAGCTTGCTGATATCCTGCTGAAAATGTTCATGATCAATAGTTGAAGGAAGATCAAAGTTATATTCTTTGTTCTCCTCCTTGGTCATGTTATGTGCTACCGGGATGTAATAATCATCCTGCGATACGAGGCTCACCTCGTCGGCAGTAAAATGTTCTAAAAAGCATTTTAAAAAAAAGGTTTTGCCTGAGCCGCTTCCGCCGGCAATTCCAATAATATAAGGTTTATTCATTCGGGCTGCCGTAGCTGATATTTACCTGGAAACGTTTATCTAAAGCACCTAAAGCATCGGCAGTGTTCTTGGTCATGATGATCAAAACATTTTTGTTTGTTTCGTTATCGGTAAAACGGCCAACAACCTTTGCAAAGGTGGTATGATTGTTCATAGGGTTGGTAATTTTAATGATGGTGCCTATTGGTGCTGTACGGTGCAGTACCAATTCCTTTTTAGGATCTAAACCGGCGTCATCCATCCAGGTAGCTACACCTTTTTCAACTTTCTCGTACAGGCCAAAACGGTTAGCTTTGCCATGATCGCCGGTGGTGTCCTGCTGTGCAGCCACCGAGGTTGAATCGCGCTGCATTACAGGCTGTTTAACCTCTTCGGGAGGTAAACCGCTGCGCACATTAATAACCTGGTTAGGAGCTAATGAATCAGAGCTTAATTTATTAAGTGCTTTGATATCCTCAACAGAAGTATTGAAACGCTTGGCGATAGAAAACAAGGTTTCGCCCGCCGATACTTTGTATTGCTGCACGTTAAGCATGCTTACTTTTTTAACGGTATCTGTAGCTGCTTGCTGTGTTTTATTTACTGTAGCTTGGGCTACAGGCGCAGGTGAGCTAACCGGAGCTTGTACCTGTGGTTTGTTTTGCTGAACAGGGGCCTGGGTAACCGGCTTTTGTTGTACAGGCGCAGGAGTAGTTGCTACCTGTTTTGCAGGCGCAGTTACGGCAGGCTGTGCAGCAGCTTCACCTGCAAAAGGTAATTCGGTAGGTACTTTAACAATGCCGCCAATTTTAAGCGGGGCGTTATTATTAAACTGTATAATAGCTTTAGGGCTGACGTTGTAGCGACGGCCTATAGAGTAGTAATTATCTTTGGGATCAAGCTTGTGAACGATCACTTTTTTGCCGTTCAGGTTTTCAACACCAATTGAATCAACAACAGGGTTTGCAAAAAGCGATATGGAGAGTGTGAGTAAGGGAGCGACCAATAATAAAATCTTAAATTTCATAATAAATTATAATACAGTAATTTACAAGTTCAACACTATTAAGCCCGATCTGTTTTTTAAATAGATGAGCTGATTATTATGTAGTACAAACGCCTCGGGCTGCATTTTTTGTATAGCGTTATGTAACAAATCGTGATACAAAAGGGTACCCTCCTCGTTAAATACAAACAAGTGCTGTTCAAGATGCTCCTGCAAAAGCGTGTGCAAAGATACAATTCTGAATCTATTGTAGCTGATATAATGAACCGCATTTGCATATACGCTGAGCGGTAAATATAAACTATTTACTTCCGCTGAGGGCAACAGTTCAGGGTTAATGACCTGATTATTCAGCGGTTGATCTGGCACCGGCTCATATCCTCTTAGCACATTGCCGGTTTTAACATCAAGTAAAAATAATTTCTTTGGTTGTAGCTGGGCATTGTAAACTACAGGGCCATTTACCGACAGATGATCAAAAGCCAAAGTAAAATTGCTCCATAATGCCTTGCCTGTTGTAGCTTCAATAGCTGTCAAGCCCTTATGTACCGGCCCTGTGGCCGATTGGTAATTATGGAGTAGTAATACGCCACCATAAGCAGCTTCAATACCGGTAAGCCAGCGCTCGGGGGTAGTTAAGCCTTCAAAATAAACCTCACCGTTTTGCAGGTTCAGGGCCGAAAAACTAACCTGCTTATCGGCATGGTCCCTGATCTCGAGGAACAGCGTTTGGCTGCTTTCGTCAATTTCCATACGCCAAACCGGGGACTGGTAAGTTTTACTGATGAAGGGTAAAAGCGAAGTCATAGAGAATGCAAATATGCTCATTAAAATTAAAACTGTTTACCTTTGCCAAACATTGCCCCGCAAAGGCATGTTACACTTAAAACATCACTTTTTATTTATGAATGCTAAAGAAATAAGCCTCGAAGAAGTTAAAGTAAAACCGGTAGTTGACCACCTGAACGATCTGTTGGCTAATTACCATATCCACTACCAAAAACTGCGCGGCTGCCACTGGAACGTTAAAGGCACAAGCTTTTTTACACTGCACCTGAAATTTGAAGAGCTGTACACCGCCGCGCTGGTTACTATTGATGAGCTTGCCGAAAGGATCCTGAGCCTTGGCAAACCTCCTATCAGCACGTTTAAAGATTATATTGAAACATCAAGCATCAAAGAGATCCAGACCATCGGCTTAAAGGACACCCTGATGGTGAAAACTATTATTGACGATTTGGCTGCGCTGATAAAAATGGAACGCGAGATATTGACCATCACCGCCGATGCCAGAGACGATGGCACTAACGACATGATCAACCGCTTCATGCAATTCAACGAAAAAAACACCTGGATGCTGCGTTCATTCGTGAACGAGGACTAACCCGCACATAATCCTACTGTAAAAAAGCCATATCAGGGACAATCCGGATGTGGCTTTTTTTAAAACGGGGTTTACACCGGTTTGCATATTTCGTATATTTGCACGAAACAAAATGCCATCACTTTAAGTGGCAGATGTTCTGTTTATTTTCCTATGGTGTAATGGTAGCACGTCAGATTCTGGCTCTGAAGATTGAGGTTCGAGCCCTTGTAGGAAAACTTGTTTTGGAGGCCCTTGGCGTATTGTGGCCGTTGCGCAACTGAGAAAAGACTCGATCGAATAAAGTTTTGATCGGGTCTTTTTCTTTGATTAACTATTTGGTAGTCAGAGATTTATTTTGTATATTAAGGACATGCAAGGCAAAAAAGATTATCAGGAAAAGCTCTTCATCAGGTTTCAGCTTTCAGACTATGTTCCGGCTGATAACTTCTACAGGCGTTTGAAAGACATACTTGATCTCCACTTTGTTTATGATACAACGGCCAAATATTATGGTACAGAGGGTCAAAAGAGCATTGACCCGGTTGTGTTTTTCAAACTAATGCTTGTTGGTTATTTAGAGAACCTGAATAGCGATAGGCGCATTATTGCTACCTCACGTATGCGCATGGATATCCTCTATTTTATAGGATATGATCTGGATGAAGAACTTCCCTGGCATTCGACATTAAGCCGCACACGCCAGCTTTATGGAGAAGATGAGTTTACAGCTGTGTTTAAACAGGTTCTGAAAAAGTGTATTGATGCAGGTTTGGTAGCAGGTAAAAGACAGGCTATCGATAGCGCATTTGTCAAAGCCAATGCAGCTATGTCAAGTTTGGTCGAACGCGAGATCATGAATGATGCATCAACTTATGGCAAGCAATTGGACGATCATAATGATGAAGCCCCGGCTGGGGACATACCGGATGAAAACACCAAGCCTAAGCCGAGAAAGAACGCTAAAGTTGATAAGAAAGCGAACAGCAAGCGTTACAGCCCATCAGACCCTGATGCCCGGTTATCGGTGAAACCCGGAAAAACAACGCGGCTGAACTATTCGGCTCATGTAAGCGTAGATACACAAAACCACGTTATTACACACATCCAGGCCTTTCATGCAGATAGAGGAGATGCACCATGTCTGCCTGATATCCTTACCCATGTCGCCGGAAACCTTAAAGATAATGGCATGGAAATAGAAGATGTGCTTGCCGATACAGGTTATAGCGGTGAAGCGGCGCTTCTGTTTTTAGCTGATAATCATATTAAAGGCTTCATACCTAACAGGTCAGGATGTCAAAGCAGGGAAAGCCGGCAGGGCTTCAGTTATGACGGGGAGCAAGACCGGTATGTTTGTCCTGAAGGCAAATACCTTACTTTTCACAACTTCAAAAAAGCAGAGAACGATAATACCCATAAGATATATCGTACCAGTGTTAAAGATTGCAGGGACTGTCCGCTTAAAAGCACCTGCGCTAATCTGCAAGGCTTTAAAGTGTTTAAGGATTCCGTAGCTAAAGACCTTTATATAGAAATGCATGAACGCATGCAAACCCGACAAGGGAGCAAGGCCAGGAAAGTAAGACAAAGTACGGTAGAACCGGTACTGGGCACCCTGATCAATTTTACAGGCATGAAACAGGTAAACACAAAAGGGCTCGAATTGGCCAATAAATGTATGATCATGGCCGCCGTTGCCTATAACCTTAAAAAACTTGTCAATGGCGTTTCAACAAAGGTCAGAAGAAGAATAAGAAAAATACCCGGGAACCATTCTGATGCTTTTATTAATACTTTTTCGGCCTGTATCTCAATAACAGAGCACTCATTAAACGCTTTAGGGATGGCGATAAAAGCAAATGGCCGAATAACCATTTGCTCTGCAAATTAATTATTCAGCCATTTTAAGCCCTGTTGCGCAACGGCCACGTATTGCTAAGGGCTTTTTTTTGCATTTTGTAGCCTTTATTAAAGACATTATAAAGAAAACATGCCTATATCATTTGAAAATTATGTAAAACAAAAAACTTATATCAATTAACGTGAGATAGGCACTGTTTAATCTGACAGTTGAGTTACAATTTCTTTATCGTTTCCCAGTCAACCACGCCAACTTTATTTGCCCAGGCCAGGTATTCCTTTTCCAGTTTAATAACCTTTGCGCGATATTTCGTAGCCAGGTCCTTCGTTTCAGATCTGTCTGCTTCCAGATCATATAACTCCCATGGTTGCTTCGGTTCGGCTACCAGCTTCCATTGGCCTTTTCTTATGGCCCTGCTACCTTCATGCTCCCAAAATAAAGTTTCATTACCTGACGCAGCGTTGCCTTTAAAAACATTAAGCAAACTGGTACCAGCCAATGTTGTAAGGCGCCTGTTTTTAAACAGAGCCGGGTAAGTTACCCCGGCCAGTTCCAAACAGGTAGGCATCAGATCGATCAAGTGGCCAGTACTGCTGTTGGTAGTCCCGGCTTTGATATGTCCCGGATACCAGGCAATCAACGGAGTGGCTATACCACCTTCATGTGTGTTGCGTTTAAACAACTTAAATGGTGTATTGCTCAGGTTTGCCCAGGGTATCTCATAACTGTCGATCGAATTTACGGAGCCGGGGGGGCCGTTCTTTTGTATTACTGTTGCCAGGCTTTTAACCTCATCAGCACTGCCGCCATTGTCTGATGCAAAAAGGACGATGGTATTTTTGTCTTTTCCCAGTTGCTTCAATTTGGTCATGATCTCACCTATGCAGGCATCCATGCGGTAAACCATGGCGGCATAAATAGCCATCCGGGTATCCCATTTATCTTTTTCTTCGGGAGATAGGGAATCCCATGCAGGGGCACGTTTATCCCTTGCCGATAGCTGCCATTGTTTTTTGATGATACCCGTTGCCAGCTGTTTTTCATAGCGCTGTTTCCGCAACACATCCCAGCCTTTAAGGTATTGACCTTTAAGCCTTGCAATATCCTCAGGCAGGGCCTGGATAGGCCAGTGCGGGGCGTTGTAAGCCACGTACATAAAAAACGGTTTCTGCTGGTCTTTGATCTCATCCAATGATTTAATTGCAAAATCAGTGATGGCTTGTGTCAAATATTTTGAAGTATCGCTGCGCGAGATCTCTTTATCATTGAGCATAAAGGTGATTTTGCTGCCATCATTATACAGCGGTGCCGAGTTAAAATAACTGCTCCCGTTGTTCAGCATGGTAAATGATTGATCAAACCCGCGGTTATAGGCCAAAGCAGATTTTTGCAGTCCCACATGCCATTTACCGGATACAATGGTATTATAACCAGCCTCATCTTTCAGCAACTCAGCAATGGTAGCGCTATGCTCATTCAGGTAACCCTGGTATGCCGGCGAACCTTTGTATTTCACCATGTCGCCAACGCCTGCCTGATGCGGATATAACCCGGTAAGCAATGCTGCGCGTGATGGGCAACATCTGCCAGCGTTATAAAACTGGGTCATTTTCAGCCCTTCCCGGGCAAGCCTGTCAATATTAGGTGTGCTGATCTCCGAACCAAAGCAGCCTATATCAGAAAAGCCCATATCGTCGGCCAAAATGACAACGATATTGGGCTTTTGCTTAGGGGCCTGCCCAAATACAGGCCCCGTGCAAAATATAGCTACCAGTAGGTAGCCAATGTATTTAATCATGTTCCGGTTTTATTTATTATTGGCGGCCAATCCGTTTTTGGCCAGTTCGGTTGTTGCGATGACCTGGGCAGTTGATGAAAAGCCCTGTTTTTTCCAAACTTCCTTGCCATTTTTATACAGTACCAGCGTTGGCAATACATTTACTTTTAGCTCTTTGGCCAGATTGGTATTATCGTAAACTTCAATACTGATCACTTTAGGCGTAAAAGCCGAATTTGCTTTGAGCGAATCCAATACAGGCACCAGCTTTTTGCAGGCCCCGCAATACTTCGACCCAAAATCAACCAACACTAATTGTGATGAAGCCGCCAGCTCATCAAATTGGGCCTTTGATAATGAAACGCCTTTTTTGGTTGTAGAAATGATAGGATAACCCGAACCTATCCAATTGGCTAAACCACCGGGCAATTCCTCTACCTCCTTAAATCCTTTAGCCCTCAGCTCGCGCGAAAGTACGGTGCTACGGCCATTAGCTATCGAGTATACAAACGTTGGTTTTCCTTTATCCAAACCATCCAATTTTTGCTGATAGTCTGCCGCTTTTGCGTCAACATTTACTGCACCTTTGATATGATTTTGCGCAAACTCTTCTGCCGAACGGGCATCTAAGATCTGCGGTTCTTTTGCCTGTTTTAGTTTGGCCGTAAATGCTTCAAGCGATAATAAAGCAGGTGATTGGGCTTTTATTTCGCCGGTAAAAATTACCAGCAGGGCCAGTAGAGCAATTTTTAGGTTTTTCATGATTAATTATTGTTTTCGAGTTTATGGATCCGTTTGTTGTTGATATCATCCCGATCGATAAATGGATAGATGTGGTTCTTTTTGGCTTCCGCGTCAAACAGGTCTTTCAGCTCCTTTAATTTTTCAGGATATTTTTTGGCGAGATCAACGCGCTCGTTAAAATCTTCGTTCAGGTTATAAAGCTTCCAAACATCCTTATCGTAATTACGCTCTGGGATGGTTTTCTCTTTCGGAAAGTTTAGCAAATCCACATTATCCGGGCGGTGTGCAGCTTCGGCCTTCCAGCCATCTTTGTAGATAGAGCGGGAAGTGAAAATGTAATAGTACTGCTGCGTATGCAATGTTTTTGCCTGTGCGTTGTTAAACGAGCTAAAAAATGACTTGCCCTGCAACGTATCCTGCTTAATGCCCTTAACGTACTCCGGCAGTTTTAAACCGGCAGCTTCAATAGTGGTCGGGAATACATCAGATACATGGCTGTATTGTGTACGGATGCCGCCTTTTTCGTTGATTAGTTTTGGATAATAAACTATCAGCGGGTTATGGGTACCACCTTCAGCGTCAGCGTCAGATTTCCAGTATTTGAAAGGCGTATTGGCAGCCTGAGCCCAGCCTAACGGATAATTGGTTGAAGCCTCCGGAGTACCGATGGTTTCGTAATCGCTTTCATTCTTTTTGATATAATCGGCCTCAGGTGTGGTTGCAGCCGAGTTTTTAGGATCGATAACGCCATGTACAGTTCCCTCCTTACTGGCACCGTTATCCCCTATCATCACAAAAACCAAAGTATTATCAAACTGGCCCGAAGCTTTCAGGTAGCTGATCACCCGGCCAACCTGGTGGTCGATGTAGGTTAAATAGCCCGCATAAACTTCCATGAACCGGGCGTACAATTTCTTCTGATCTGCAGGCAGGCTGTTCCATGCCTGGATCCGTTCATTACGCTCGGGGAGTTTAGCATAAACCGGGATATAGCCGGCCTTTTTCTGATTGTCAAAAACCTTTTGGCGATAAACATCCCATCCCTCGTAAAACTTACCTTTATACAGGTCGCTCCATTCATGGTTCACCTGGTGTGGCGCATGGGTAGCTCCCGGTGCATAGTATAAAAAGAAAGGCTGATCGGGAGCGGCCTTATGAGCGGCATCGATGTAAGCTATGGCCTTATCCGTGATCTGCTCGTTCAGGTTACGGCCATCTGGTTTAATGTGGAAATTATCCTCCACCAAATGCGGCGGATTATACTGGTCGGTAGCCGATTCCAGGAAACCGAAGTGATGGTCAAAACCTTTACCGGTAGGCCAGCGGTCAAACGGACCGACAGCGGTGGTATCCTCATCAGGCGTTACCCCCCACTTACCTACCGCGAAAGTGCTGTAGCCATTAGCACGAAGCGCCTCGGCAATGGTGCCTTTATCCGGCGGGATGCGGCCATCATAGCCTGGGAAGCCTGCAGCTGTTGAAGCATGAGCGAAATTGCCCATGTGCACATAATGATGGTTACGCCCGGTAAGCAGCGACGAACGTGTGGGTGCGCAAATACCTGCCGTATGGAAGTTAACATAGCGTAAGCCGTTGTTGGCCAGCGTATCAAAATTTGGCGTACTGATTAAACCACCAAAGGTTCCTGATGCGCCGAAGCCTACGTCATCCAGTAAAATCCAAACGATGTTTGGCGCGCCTTTTGGCGCTTTGAGTGGTTTATTCCACCACTCTTTTGATTCGGCAAGTGTTTTGCCTTCCACGCCTTTATAATTGGCGGGATCAATTGGGGCTATGTTGGCCGGCGTTACCTTTACCTGCGGCAGTTGCGCAAAAACAGGCGCGCTGAACACAACAGCCATTGCCGCCATGGCGGCAATTCGTTGATAAACGGATTTCATAATTGTAAATGGTTATATAAGTTTTTTAATTAATCCGATCAAGCTATTAGCTTTGGGCTTTCTGCCTTCCGCTTTTAGCTTTCATGTTATTAGTTACTTTTTATAGTTTTTGTGAATGCGCTGGTGGTAAACGTCATACCAGTCGATAAACGGATACAGGTTATTTTTTTGAGCTTGTGCTTCAAATACAGCCTTCAACTCTTTCAGTTTTTCGGGATATTTTTTGGCGAGGTCAACCCGCTCGTTAAAATCCTCATTCAGGTTATATAACTCCCAGGTATCCTCATCAAAGCTCTTATCGGGCACATTTTGTCCAACTTTAAAGTCACCCAGTTCTACGTTATCCGGGTGGTGTGCAGCTTCGGCCTTCCAGCCATCGCTATAAATCGACCTTGAACCAAAAATGTAATAGTGCTGCAAAACATGTTTTGATTTTGCTTCAGGATGATCGAAAGAATACACCAAAGAAGTGCCTTGCAAGGTATCCTGCTTAATGCCGCGGATATATTCGGGCAGTTTAATACCGGTATACTCCAGTGTAGTAGGTAATACATCAATCACATGCCCGTATTGGTTGCGGATAGTGCCTTTGTCTTTAATGCCTTTTGGATAGTAAACTATCAGTGGGTTACGGGTACCACCTTCGGAGTTGGCATCCTGTTTCCAATATTTAAATGGCGTATTGGCCGCCTGTGCCCAGCCTAACGGGTAGTTAGTGCTGGCCTGTGGTGTACCGATATCGTCAATGTCTTCAATATTGGTTTTTAGGTACGCGTCTTCTGCAACCAATTTGGCTGAGTTCTTTTTAGGGTTGATAACACCGTGAACCGTCCCTTCTTTACTTGCTCCGTTATCGCCAATAATCACAAATACCAGCGTGTTATCCAGCTGACCGCTTTGTTTCAGGTGATTGATGAGCCTGCCAACTTCATGATCGGTATAGGTCAAATATCCGGCATAAACTTCCATGAAACGGGCATATAGTTTCTTCTCGGCATCAGGTAATGATTTCCAGGCCGGGATCCGTGTGTTACGCTCAGGTAGTTTGGCATATGCCGGGATAATGCCCAGTTGCTTTTGCCTTGCGATAACTTTCTCCCTAAAATCGTCCCAGCCGCTATCAAACTGGCCTTTATATAAGTCGCTCCATTCGGTAGCCACCTGGTGCGGCGAATGGGTTGCCCCCGGAGCATAATATAAAAAGAATGGCTTATCAGGAGCCACTTTATGCTGGCGTGTAAGGTAGAAAATGGCCTTATCGGTGATCTGATCGGTAAGGTGGCGACCATCCGGGGTTACGTGGGCATTGTCCTCAACCAAATCGGGTTTATACTGATCTGTAGCTGACCCTAAAAATCCGAAGAAATGATCAAAACCTTTACCCGTAGGCCAGCGGTCAAACGGGCCGGCATCGGTAGCGTCCTCGTCGGGTGTTAAGCCATATTTACCTACTGCGAACGTGTTATAACCATTCTCGCGCAAGATCTCTGCTATAGTCCCTTTATCTGATGGGATCCGCCCATCATAACCCGGAAAACCGGCCGACAAAGTTACATGCGAAAAACCACCTTCATGAACATAATGATGGTTACGTCCAGTTAACAAGGCCGATCGCGTTGGCGCGCAGATCCCCGCTGTATGAAAATTAGTATAACGCAGGCCATTATTGGCAAGCGTATCAAAATTGGGAGTTTTGATGATGCCGCCAAAGGTGCTTGTAGCACCAAAGCCAACATCATCTAAAATAATCCACAATACGTTTGGCGCGCCGGTGGGCGCTTTATGAGGCTCCGGCCACCACTCCTTCGACTCATCGAGCGTTTTGCCCACCGTACCGCCAAATACCGGCGTTTGTCCGTTTTGTGCTTTGGCTGTAAATGCTGCAAGCAAGCCAAGCGAAAGGAACAATGTTATTTTTCTTGTTTTCATTGATAAAAAGTTTATTCGGCATAGCTGGAGCGAAACTTTACGCCCCAGCGGCCGTTTTCTTTGGTTAATATGTATAATGATTCATAATGCCCTATCAGGCTACCATCTGCCCTGAAGCGTGAAAAGCGGGTATCTACATGTACCTTATCTGCTGATGCCTGAACAATGTTACGGTGGTCCCACTGGCTATGGTCCCAGCCTGCTTTTTGCAACTCGCCAAATACTTTTGCCGAATCGCGTAGACCGGCCTTTTCCAGTACCGACATTTTACCGCCGGCCAGCCGGTAATGCGGAAACTGGTAGGTGTCTTCCCATCCTTTCAGGTCTTTAACATTAAAAGTGGCCATATACTCGTCAAGTACCTGCAGCACGGCAGCGCTAACCCTTGGATCGATGCCATGCAAGCCGCTTTCAATTACAGGGCTTTGTGCCGATACCCGGCCGGTGAGGCCGGCGATGATCAGCAGGAACATTGTTATCTTTTTCATAGGTATTGCTTTAAAATTCTTACTCCCCTCTTGAGAGGGGGCGCGAAGGACAGAGCCTTGGGAGGGGTGTGTTGTATGAGCGATAAGTCGCCTACAGAGTAACACACCCCTCCACCCCCTCTCAAAAGGGGAATCGCGTTGGCCATCGCCCGCATCGCTCAGTTCATCAGTTTTATTGCCACCCTGGATTTTGCGTTAGCTTACCATTGCTATTGTCAATTTCCTGCTGAGGTATTGGGAACAAATAAAATTTGCCAGCCGCACCCTTGCTTACATTGGTTTTGCCAACTTTCAGCAGACTTGCCTCAAGAATGCCTTTACCCGATGCATCCCTTTCACGGATCAGATCGAACCAGCGCTGGTATTCAAATACAAATTCCAACCTGCGCTCTAAATAAACCGCGTTACGGAATGAAGCCTGATCAAGTCCGGCAAGGTCATCCAGCCCGGCACGTTTCCTTACCCTGTTGATGGATGCATATGCTTTGGCTGTTGGCCCGTTCAATTCATTCTCAGCTTCGGCATGGATCAGCAATACATCCGAAAAGCGGATGATAGATACATTAGCGCCTGACTCCGCTTCGTTAGATGCCACACTTGGATCGTAATATTTATTAAAGAAGGGGATCGAATCGTTGGGAATAGTAGCATCATTGAGCTTACCATACCAAAGGTTGGTAGTAGGGCTTTGAAAGCGTGTTACAAAGCTTACCCGTTTACGCTTGTCATTAGCCGGATACAACTTATAAATACTGAAAAACTTATCCACACCACCGGGTTTGGTAGCATCGGGCACCGAATAAAACACCACCTGATCGGCATAGCTGCCCACCATCCCCGGGATACCGTTCAATATTGATCGCGGCGCCTGGTTATTGCCCTGCCCCTGTGAGTTTGATTTAAACTGTGCCGAAAAAATATGCTCTTTTCCGTTTTTACTTGCAGGCAAAAACACATCGGCATAGTTGGCAAACAGGTCATAGCCGTATGGGCCATTAATTACAGCTTCGGCCTGCGCCACAGCCTTATCCCATTTACGTTCGGTCAAATAAACCTTAGCCAGTAAGGAGTAGGCTGCCCCCGCTGTAGCCCTGCCTACATCCGGACCGGTATAGTTATTTGGCAAATCGGCAGCTGCATTAGTTAAATCGGTTTCTATTTGGGCGTAAACTGTAGCCGCAGCTGTTCTCGGAATTTGCAGATCAGATAGATTAATTGATGTTTGATCGTGCAATACCAGAGGCACATCGCCATACAAACGCACTAAATTAAAATAATACAATGCCCTCAAAAACTTCGCCTCGGCAACAAGCCTTTTATTTAGCGTAGCATCAAATTTGATATCAGGGATAGTATCGATAGCGATGTTGGCCTTTTTAATAGCCGCATAATGCTGCTGCCAGATCTGCAGGATCCTTAGGCCGGAAGCTGAATGGCCTAATACAGACTGTGAGCGTACGTCGGCATTGGTAGCGCCGGGGCCGGGACCTTCGTCATCACCCATAAAATTCATCCCCGTGTTAAAAAGGGTATTATAAGGTGTTTGAACACTATTTGCCCCGGCGTTCAATAACGAATAAGCAGCTGTGACTGCTGCCACGGCGTCTGCCTGGGTTTTATAAAACTGACTTGCCGGGATGAACGACCGCGGGTCTTCATTGAGCTTGGCGCATGAAGCGGTAGCAAATGCAACCAGTATAATAAGGTATTTAATATTTTTCGTCTTCATATCTTAAAAAATCAAGGTTTAGTCGTTACAGAGTTACCCCTATACCAACTATTACAGATTTATTGTTCGGGTAAGCACCATTATCAACTCCGGAGGTAATGGCCGATTGCTCATTGCTGCTCACTTCAGGATCATAACCGGTGTATTTAGTCCAGGTTGCCAGGTTCTGGGCACTCAGGTAGATCCTGACCTTTTTGATAGGCGACCTGGAAAGTACCGATTGCGGGAAGGTGTAACCAAAGCCAAGGCTTTTAAGGCGCAGGTATGAACCGTTTTCAACAAACCTATCAGATATAGTTGCCGCCGGATCCTGGTATGCACTATGCACATCAGTATTGGTGTTGGCTGGTGTCCAGCGGTTTAATAAGGTTGTGGTGGCATTGGTATAACCTGTTCCTAATTCCAAAACACCTCTTTGCTGGTTGTAGATTTTGTTGCCATATGATCCCTGTAAAAACACACTCAGATCAAAACCCTTATAGGCGAATGTGTTGGTAATGCCTCCGGTAAACTTAGGTTGCGCATTGCCAAGGATCACCCTGTCACCAGCTTGTGTTATTTTACCATCTCCATTAATATCCTGGTAGTTTTGACCGCCCGGTGAAGTATTAGCCGCCGGGGTAAGTACCGGCCCGCCGGCCTGGATAAGGCCATTGGTTTTGTAACCGATAAATGAACCTATAGGTTCGCCAACTTTAATGATGGATGGTAGCGACGAATCTGGGATGAACTGGTTAACGCCGTTACCGCCAAGGCTCAGCACTTTATTACGGTTAACTGCAAATACCAGGTTGGTACTCCATACAAAACTGCCAACAATGTTGCGCGAGTTAATACCCAATTCAAAACCTTTATTCTGTACCGAGCCTACGTTTTCATACTGCTGCGGATTGGTAATAGCTGTGTTGGTAATGATAGTTAAACCGCTTGTTGCCGGTAAGGGCAGGTAAAGCAGCAGGTTGGTGGTTTTCTTATAATAAACATCGGCGGTTACGGTAACCCTGTCTTTAAACAAGCCCAGGTCGAAGCCAAAATCATACTGGCTGGTTTTTTCCCAGGTTAGGTTGGGATTGTATAAACTATTCGGCGCGAAACCTGCAACTGTTGAGTTACCAAAATTGTAGCGGTAGTAACCTAACTGCGAGTACGACTGGTAAGCCGGGATATCGCTGTTACCGGTTTGGCCCGCACTCAACCTCAGTTTTAACTGGCTGATGGCTGTTACATTTTTCAGAAAATCTTCACTGGATGCATTCCATGCTACAGCAGCAGAAGGGAATGACGCCCATTGATGGCCAGGCGCAAATTTCGATGAACCATCGGCACGCAAGGTTAAGGTTAACAGGTATTTGCTGTTAAAACCATAATTGATCCTGCCCAGATATGATTTTAAAGCCCAGGTATTTGACGATGATGATGGTGCGATTGCAAAACCACTGCCCGATACCGAAGTAACACTGCCCGAACCAAGGTTATTAAAGGTATCATAATCGCTCACAAAACCCGATGAACCGGTTATGGCGCCTTCGGCCTTAAACTGCTGTTGGGTAAAACCAGCTAAAACATTTAAAGAGTGTTTGCCAAATTTTTTGTTGTAGGTAAGCGTATTTTCGTTTAGCCAGTTAAATGAGTTAAGCGTACCCACCTCGCCAAGCCCCGAATAACCTGATCCCTCGTAAACGGTAGAAGGCAAATAGCGGTTTTGTTTATTGTCGATGATATCCACACCAGCCAATACTCTTGCGGTAAGGTTTTCGGTGATCTTATAATCACCTGCGATATTGCCTAAAATGCGGCTTGTGGTAGTTGTATTGGTTTGGTTATATAGCGTATTGATCGGGTTTCCGTAGGTGCCCTCAAATACGTTTTTGATAAAGAATGAACCATCGCTATTGTAAACCGGGGTGGTTGGCGTCATTAGCAAAATGGCAGGAACAACACCCTGGGGCGCAATTTGCGCGGTGGTACGGCTACCGGTAATGAATGAAGAGATCTTGAACTTATCGTTATAATCGTGCTCTACATTTACCCTGCCTGCGTAACGCTCAAAGTTGGTATTTTGCAAGATCCCGTCCTGTTTAAAGTAATTGCCGGAAAAGGCAAGTCTTGTACGCTCGGTACCTGAAAATATCGAAAGACTATGATTTTGCGAAGTTCCCTTTCGGAAAGCCGCACCTTGCCAGTCGGTATTGGCATTATATGGGTTTAGCTGCGCTTCTGTTTGGGCGGTTTTTCCGGTGTTTACCAAAGCATCATTACGCAAAGCTTCCCATTGAGGGGTGTTAAGCAACGACAAAGTTTTAATTACCTCCTGCTTGCCATAGCTGCCGTCATAATTAATAGATGATACGCCGGCTTTACCTTTTTTAGTGGTGATGATAATTACACCATTGGCGCCGCGAGTACCGTAAATAGCTGTGGCCGAAGCATCTTTCAAAACCTCAATGCTTTCAATGTCCGATGTATTGATAGATGCCAGCGGATTGATCTTTGGGCCATTGGTTACACCTGCATCGGTAAGTGAGTTGCTGTTTGAAGTAGGGAAACCATCAATGATATACAGCGGCTCAGCAACGGCATTGATAGAGTTTACACCACGAACCTGTACAGTTACGCCCGCTCCCGGCTGCCCGGTAGCCTGAGTAACCTGGATGCCCGAAACAGAGCCCTGCAAAGCCCTGTCGAGCGAGGGAACTGGCTGTTTTAAAGCAAGCGCGGGCACGGATGCAACCGAACCGGTAATATCCTTACGTTTTTGGGAGCCGTAACCCACTACAACCACCTGGTTTAGTTGTGTCTGGGCATCTTTAAGTTTAATTTCAACCGGGCTGCCATCGGCAATAAACTCTTTCTTTTCGTAGCCGGTGAAGGTGATAATGAGTTTGTATGGAAATTTCTGGCCGGTTATAAAGCTGAATTTGCCTTCAATATCTGTTGACACCACGTGCGTGGTACCCTGAATCTTAACCACAGCACCCGGCAATGGTTCGCGGGTTGTACTGTCAATTACACGGCCAATCAGGTGCGAATTGATGGTAGGCTGGGTTTGCTGCGCGATGGTTAACAACGGAAAAGCAATAAACAACAGGAATGGGATTAATAGCAGTTTTTTCATGTCGACAGGTTTTTAAAAGATGAAAAACCGGACGACTGATCAATAACCGCATTAAACGGCCTGTATAATTGCTGCGGATGAAAAGCATCCTCAATTATTTGCAGCGTAAAAGCAGCTGCGTGCAGCGGAAAAGGCAACGCATAGCCAATCCCTACATTTGCAATATTTTGCATAGATTTGAATATTAAAATGACACCATTGAAACAGCCTCAACGCCAATCGATCCCTGTTTCGTTGTTTTAATGACTGAGGGAAAGGCTTTGCTTTTCCCTTATTTGAAGAATGTAATTGTTTACTTTTTCATGTTCCTTTCTGCTTATGCCTGTTAAAATCAGACCGATCAATCATTTATTTTAGGGGTAATATTTAATTGCTGACACAACGGAAACCAAGGTGCTCCATACCACTGTCTTCGGTAGTTTTCATCCGGCGCGATACGCGGTAACCGGAGCAGTAGCTGTCGTTACACAAAAATGAGCCACCGCGCACTACCCTTTTAATGGCATAAGGCTCATCCGGGTCATATGATTTTGAAGCGCCTTTGGGGTTTTTAACTCCCGCCGGGCTGCTTACTGTTTTGTAGTAGTTGTTATTGTACAAATCGGCACACCACTCCCATACATTACCGGCCATATCATACAAACCGTAACCATTGGGCGCAAATGAACTAACCGGCGCCAAATAATAGTAATGATCGCGCTGAGTGTTTTTATAGGGGAAACTTCCCTCCCAGGTATTTGCCTTGGGCTGCCCTTCGTTCACTTTTTCATTTCCCCAGGGATAGATCTTATCTTCAAGACCGCCCCTCGCCGCCCGCTCCCATTCTGCTTCGGTTGGTAAACGTTTGCCTGCCCATTTGCTGTAGGCCACAGCATCGTACCATGAAACCTGTACTACCGGATAATTATCTTTACCCTTGATATCACTCCCCGGCCCGTGCGGGTGTTTCCAGTTAGCACCGGTTTTCCATGCCCACCACTGGTTGTAATCGTTCAGATTAACCGGTTTACTTGCCGGTACAAATACTAATGATGCCGCAACCAGCAAACTATCGGCAGGTTTTTCGGTGCCTGGCGGCATTTGTTTTTTTAGCTCGTTCCAGTCGGGCTTGCGCTCGGCTGTGGTGATATAGCCTGTAGCTTTTACAAACTTTTCAAACTGGGCATTTGTTACCTCGGTTTTATCTATCCAAAAACCATCGACAGTTACGTCGTGTTTGGGGTATTCATCAGGTTCAGCCTGCTGGTTATCGGCTCCCATTCTGAAAGTTCCGGCCGGTACCCAAACCATCCCCGCATGGCTGGTTTGGGTATTACCCGTATCGGGCAGAGCAAGCGCCGCACCGCTTAACCCCGCTGCTTTAAACCTGTTGGGGATATTTGATTCGCAGCAAAGTTTCTTTTTAGCACCGGGAACCGTGGCAACCGCAATACTCGCCACTGGTTTCGCCGGTTGTTTACATGATGCTAACCATACGGTACTAAAAAGTATAAGTACAATCTTTTTCATTACGCTTTTACAGGCTGTAACTGAAATGCTGTGTCAACCTGTTCAGCTTCGGGCTGCACTGCAACATCGGGTCGGTATAAGTGATGAGGCTGCAAAGGCACATCTTCTCTAATCATCGGGCCACCGGCTGCAAGTTCACTTCCGGGTATCTTTGATTTAAATAAAGGCCAGGCCAGCTGTGCGTACCATTGGTCGCCTTCATAATGCGAAATACCATAAGCTTTAGGATACTGGCGCGAGATATGAGCCGTACCGAAAATAATGTCCCACCAAAAGAACATATTACCAAAATTACCTTTATAATAGCCTACCCCGTCATCGGTAGTAGCTGCGTGGTGCGCATGATGCGTTGCCGGGGTTGAAATGGTACGCTCAAGGATCCAGGCCAGGGGGTGTAGTATTTTATACTGATAAAATGGTTTATCCCATGGAATGCTTGAATGCGCCAGTGTGGTAATGGTACCTTTAATACCTTTTACAACTACCGCAGGGATCCCCAAACCAAGGTAAACCAAAGCTGTGGTTAAATAGGTCTGTGAAAAAAAGATGGTATAAATGATATTTTGCCTGCTGGCCATTGCCATACCCATGTACGATGCCGAGTGGTGTGTGCGGTGAAAACGCCATAGCCATGGCACCTGGTGGTGCAAACGGTGATACCAGTATTGGGTAAGATCATCGGCTACCGCGATGATGATAAATCCCCAGAAAAACGGAACCCAATCAAAGGTGTTCTTTAATCCTGGTAATACAGCCGGCAGCACTTTTAATCCGTAATAGGCCACCAATGGTTTTACCACCAGTTTAGGGATGGTAAAGCAGGCAATATCAACCCATTTTTCATTTTTGTTCCAGCGCTTTTTATAAAGGCCGAACGAAAATTCCAATACACCGAGTACCAATACCAAAACGGAAAAGCCATAGCCGTTAAGGTTTTCTATTATTTGCTTTATCTGATCAATCATTGTCTGGCGAGTTTGATGTTTTAGTTTTTATGGTGTTTTCCTGTTTATGCTGATGTTGCTTCTTTTCCCATGGGCGCTGACCGGTGATGGCGAAAGTGCCAAACATGAGCGCGATAGGCAGGATATAAAGCAGCAGGCTCAATGAAGCGTTTTTGATAATCTGCTTTTTGGTTGATTGATCCAGTTTCATGAGGGTGTACTGTTTTGAGGTTGAACAATTTGCGCTGTTTTAGTTGCAGAGCCTTTTTCCAATAGCTTACGGCCAAGCCACAGCCCGCCAAAAATGATAACAAAAGGTATGAGGGTTACTATAACGCCTACCAACACCTTTTTCCCAATCAGGGAAACGTCGTTAATGGTCATAATGAACTTATATTAAGTGATTAACAATGCAGGCGTTGCATAGCAATCCGCATAAAGCAGCAATGCCTGGTAAATAATGTAATGAATTGAAAAATTGAGTACCGTGCGATCAACGCACGATTATGGAGGAGGGATTACCCCTTGTACTGATTAGCAGCAACAACAAGAATAACAACAGGAAGTAAAAGCAACAGCGGTTAACTGATAATTAGCAAGGCCGTATTTAGGTAAAAGTTCGGGTTGCATGGTGGGTGCTTTTAAAGATTTTAATTTGTTGTTATTAATTTTCTGAGGCAAATGTAAAAAAAGATTTGATAAATACTACTAATTCTATAGAAATTATATAATAATAATTTATGGGTAAAATAAAGATGTCCCGGCGCTTTTTTGAGATACCTCTGGCTACGTCCCGGATTACCTGAACAAATACAGAGATCAGCCTACAAAGAACCGTAATTAGGCTACAAAGCAAAAGGCTTGTTCCCTGAACTTTGCTTTCATCAAATAAAATATAGTATGACAAAGCAAACGAATAAAATATGGTTCATCACTGGCGCTTCGCGCGGTCTGGGACGTATATGGACAGAAGCGGCATTGGAGCGCGGGGATCAGGTGGCCGCGACGGCCCGCGAACTGAGCAGCATCGCTGCATTAAAAGAACAATATGGCGATCGGATATTGACACTGGAACTCGACGTGACTAACCCTGCTCAGGTTAAAGAAGTCGTAAATAAAGCGCATGAGCATTTTGGCCGGTTGGACATCGTGTTGAATAACGCGGGGTACCCACTGATCGGGACGATCGAGGACGGCAGTGCCGGCGATATCCGTGCCCTTTACGAAACCAACGTGATAGGCCCTGTTAGTGTTATCCAGGCGGCTTTGCCGCTGCTGCGTGGGCAAGGTTACGGACATATCCTGGGTACTTCCAGTAACCTGGGGCATCTGGCCATGCCGATCCTGGGCTATTACTGCTCGTCTAAATGGGCGTTTGAAGCGATCCATGAAAGCCTGGCCCTGGAAGTGGCGCAGTTCGGTATCAAAGTCACCATCATTGAACCGGGCGCATATGCAACAGAATTTGGTAGCGATCAGATCCCGAAGGTTTTCGAAGGAAATCCGGTCTACCACGATTTTAAAGCGAAATTCATGGAGGGACTAAAAGGCATGGAGAGAGGCAACCCGGCCGCTACCTCGCAGGCGCTGTTCAAAGTGGTGGACTCTGAAAACCCGCCGCTACGTTTTAACCTTGGTAGCCATAACCTCACCGGCCTGAAAGCTGCCTATACGGAGCGCATTGCCACCTGGGAAGCCTGGGATGAAGTTTCGCGCTCGGCGCAATGAAATTACAAAATACGGACACCAGCCACTGCAAATTACGGCCTGGTGTCCTTAACTTAGCTATGATGAAAAAGGATGAGAACCCGCCCTTGAAACTGGAGTCGCTGACCGAGGCGCACCGGATGTTCGGCTTGCCGCAGCCTAAACACCCACTGATCAGCCTGATTAACGGCGCACACACGGTATTGGAAGGCAAATTGCCCACCCGGCATGTGCTGGCCTATTACAAGATCGCCTACAAGCCCAGGCTGGGCGGTAAGTTGAAATATGGCCAGGGTTATTATGATTTTGATAACGGCGGTTTGCTATTCGCCGCGCCGGGGCAGATCATCGGCGGTAACGACCTGGAGGGGACGGTATGCTCAGAGTACACCCTCATCATCCACCCGGATTTCTTTTTGGGGTACCCACTGGCCAAAAAGATCAAGCAATATGGCTTCTTTTCCTACAGCACCAACGAAACACTGCATCTCTCGGAAGAAGAAAAAAACACGGTCCTGGCTATCTTTAGCTTTATGGAAAAGGAACTCGACGGCCGGATCGACGACTTCAGCCAGGAGGTGATGATCTCCCAGATTGAACTGCTGCTCAGTTATGCCAACCGTTTTTATAAGCGGCAGTTCCTGACGCGCAAAGCGGCCAGCACCGATATCCTGCAACGGTTGGAGGAAACACTGGACGCGTATTTCAATAATGAACTGACGTTGAGCCGCGGCATCCCTACAGTTGCTTACCTGGCCGAAAAACTGAACCTTTCGCCTAACTACCTGAGTGACATGCTGCGATCACTGACCGGGCAAAGCGCCCAGCAGCACATTCATGACCATCTCATTGAAAAAGCGAAGGAAAAATTGTCCACCACCAACCTGTCGGTCAGCGAGGTGGCCTATGCCTTAGGTTTTGAGCATTCACAGTCGTTCAGTAAGCTATTTAAGACCAGGACGAATCTTTCGCCGCTGGAATTCAGGAAATCTTTTAATTGACAACTTACCTGTTATCTGCTATCATTTTAATAATTACACGTTTGGCAGATAATAGCTGACCCGTTTTTTGCAGCTGCCAGAATTGCCGGTTGTTCCGCAACTTGAACTACCCGGGTTGCAGTAACCAAAAACGTTTACATTTGCACAGAAACGCCCTTTTTCAAATTACCTGCTCCAAAATATTCTTTGCCATCTTTAAGAACGACAACTTTTAATTGGGCAACCTCCTTATTAATGGGATAATTGCCCTCCCGGGCAACCACACGCAACATGATTTCGTGGCCGCTTTTTGTTGCCTTGAATTTGATTTTGCTGTACTGCTTTTTCTTAAATTCCCAACCTTCGCCCCTATCCCAGTAAAGTTCGCCCGTAGCGTTGCCTTTTGCATCTGGATTAATATATAGCGTTAAAGTGTTCAACGATTTCTCGCCTGTATTTTGGATAACGTTTCCGGCAGGAATAATAGCACCGCTTTTCAGCAATAATTTAGCCTGATAAGGATCTGATTCTTCGCCATCAACAAGCGTTACCTTCTCCCATTTTCCGGCAGGCAGTTTGATATCTTTAGCAAAAGATGGAACTACCAGAAGGTTGTTGCCTAATAAAAATGACTGCTCTTCACTTCTTAAACTTAAATCTTTCGGATCGGCAAAAAAGGATGGTTGCATTACCGGCAAGCCGGTTTTGTGGGCATTGTAAAACAGCGTATAAAACAATGGCAATAAGCGATACCGACGACTAATTGCGATCTTCGAAGTTGTTTCAACGGCATCGCCAAATGCCCATGGCTCTTTGTTGTTAGTACCCGCGCAGGCGTGCCCCCGGGCAAACGGCAAAAACACACCGAAGCCGAGCCATTTGGCCCACAGATCAGGACTGGTATTACCCAAAAAGCCACCAATATCGGGCCCGCTGAAAGGCTGACCCGACAAACCAAGGGTAATTGACATCGGTACCGATAACTTCATAAACCGCTCGTCGGCTAAATTATCTCCCGTCCAGGTTGCGGCGAAGCGCTGGCCACCCAGCAAATTGGCTCTTGTTAAAATAAACGGCCGCTTATTTGGATTGGCCTCCATCACGCCCTGCCGGGTAGCCTGAACCATCAACCGCCCATAAGCATTATGGTATAACAAATGCGGCCCGGCAGGGAGTGCATCTCCACCCCTGTGTTGGTTATTATAAGGCATGGTACCTAATCTCTGCTCTTTCGGTAAAGCCTCGTCATTTACTGCCGGCTCGTTCATATCGTTCCATACACCATCAACCCCGGTAGCCATAAATTGATGATACAAATCCGCCCACCAGCTACGCGCTGCAGGCATGGTAAAATCAGGGAAAGCACAATCGCCCGGCCAAACTTTGCCGTGATATTCCCTGCCGCCAGCGTCTTTAACCCAAATATCGTTGGCTGATCCGGATTGATAAACCGCATATGCGCTATCAGCCTTAACACCTGGATCTATCATAAAAACAGAATGAAAACCTTTGGCATGCAGATCATCGTTCAGTTGCTTGGGGTTTGGAAAATTATTTTTATTGAAGGTAAAAACACGGAAACCTTCCATGTAATCAATATCCATCCAAATGGCATCGCAAGGTATTTGCTTTTCCCTGAAGGTGTTGGCTATTTCCCTCACACGCTGCTCTGAAACGTATGAAAAACGGCACTGCTGATAACCTAAAGCCCACCTTGGCGGCATTTCTATAGTGCCGGTCATTTCGGCCAGCCCCTTAACCACCTCTTGCGGTGATTGACGATCGATCACAAAGACACGAAATAACGGGCCTTCGGTATTGTAGGTTATTTCTTTCGAATCCGTTTTCAGTTCCGCTTTCCAATAGCTATCAAAAAGAATTCCGAACGCGGTGCCGTCTTTCCGTACACCCATTACCCAGGGATGGGTTTGATAAAGGCGTTTTCCATTATCTGTGCCATAAGCACCGTTATCGGTATTCCAAAGTTTTATAGTTTGGCCGTTCCTTAATAGCGGGCCAGTGACTTCTCCACCGCCATATAGGCTAATGTCGCCCTCCAAATGAACAACAGCGCTTGCCTTCCCGTCATTCAAATTAAACTCAGGAAAAATACGCCATCCTGCCGGAACAGCTTTTTTAATGGAAGGTACCCTTTGGAGCATCAGAGATGGAACTTTAGATTGATTGAAACCTTCAGGAACAAATTCGACAATGGATTTGCCGATGAGGCCCGATTGCCGGATAGGGATATTTTTTGCATTGCCCCAAGAAAAGATCAGCAGAAAAAAGAGAATCAGATAATACCTGATAGATGTTGTCATATAAAGTTTTAGTTGATGATTTTAATCCTGAACATTACAGGATCAAAGTAAAACATGAAGGCAGCACCGTGAGCAACAAGTTGTTTCTACAGGTCAAAAAATCCAGCAATATATTTAATTAACAATTTGATATTCAGCCATTTAAACAGAATCCGCATGAAAAAAATCTCATAAAAACCGCGCAACCAGCCAATGCATAGCTTAAAAAACCGCGTTTTTCGAGCGAATATCCCTTTCTTTAAAACAGAGCTTGTAAATTTTAGATGTAATTTTATCCCCGTTTGCACAAAGCATCCCTCTTTTGTTTTCAAAATTGGTTTTTGCCGCCTTAGTATATTATCATGCAAACACAACATCTGCCGAAATCATTCAAATTTATATAGTTGAAAATGAAGAAAAATTTACTGCTTGTTATTATCTCATTATCACTGGTAGTTCGCTGCTATTCGCAGGAACTGAGATCTGATAAAATATTAGCTGTTCTGAAATCTGAACTCGAAAAAGAGAACTCATACGATCTTAAAAAAGAAGACCGCATAAAACAGCTACGCAATCAGCTTAACCTCAGCGACAAAAAGAACTTTAATGCCCAATACGCCCTTTGCAGCCAGATTTTTGATGAATACCATTCCTTTAAGTTTGATTCGGCATTTATGTACGCGAGGAGGATGATCGCCCTTTCAGAAAAGTTTAACAATACCAACAAACTAATCAGGAGCCAGGTACAGCTCGGCAGCACGTTGCTTAACTCCGGTTTTTATAAAGAGGCTTTTGATGCTGTTGAGGCCATTAACATTCATGGCTTATCCGATTCGTTGAAAGCAGATTATTTTAACCTCCGCGCAAGGCTAAACGCGGGGATTAGTGATTATGATGATGACGCTTATTTCTCGAAGATCTATCGCCAGCGATCTGACGAAGATTTTAAAAATGCCGAGGTCGCAACGCCATCAAATGAGTTTGAAAAAACCATCAACATGGCATTTCAACCCGACTCGATCAGGGACAAAAAACTAACCCCCGATTTTTACTATAACTTTATCATTAGTAAGGACTTGCCCGAACACAAAGTGGCTATGGTTGCCACCAGGCTCAGTTTTGCCTACACCGGCGATAACCGGATCTTGTTCCTGGCACTTGCCGCGATAAACGATATTCGATCGTCAACCAAAGAAACACTGGCGATATTTCTGCTGGGGCAGGAACTGTTTAAGCGGAGCAAAACCGAAGACGCATATATTATGATGCAGCATGCTGTAAAAAATGCAAAGTTTTACGGAGCCCGGAGCCGGGAGGTGCAGATAGAATCCATATTACCACTTGTTGCCGGTAAGGTTATCGACCAGAAACAACACGAAAGGGATAAATTACTGATAGGCTTCCTGATATTTTTGATTGTTGCTGTAGTACTTTTCTTTTTACTGGTGATTTACCGGAAGCAGATTGAACGCATTAAAAATAACGAGCGTGTAATTAAGGAAATTAACAGCGACCTAAAAAGCATTAACGGCAAGCTCTGGGAATCATCAAGAATTAAAGAAGAATTTATTGGCTTGTTTTTTAAAACCTGTTCATCTTATATCGAAACACTTGATAAAGTTAAACGCCGTACGCAGCACAACATTAAGCTTGGCAAATACAATGAAGCCAACGCGGTGCTTGACAAAGTACAGGTAGACAAAGAAAAAGATCAATTGTATGACACTCTGGATACCATGTTTTTAACGCTCTTCCCCAATTTTATAACATCTTTCAATGCCCTGTTAAAAACCGAAGACCAGATCTGGCCTAAAAGCGGTGAAATGTTGAATGCCACCCTCCGGATCTTTGCTTTGATGCGCCTGGGGGTAAGCGAATTAGAAACTATTGCCCAAATACTTGATTATAGCGTAAGCACGGTGTACACCTACAAAAACCGGGTAAAAGTGAAGGCAATGGTACCTGCCGAGGATTTTGAGCGAAAAATAATGGAGATCAAATTTATAGATGATCTGCAACCTGTCGGTGCATCGTTATTGACCTAAGGTGCCAAAGCAAACAGCCACCGGATCCTGAAATACCCGGTGGCTGTGGGTTAAACCAACCGCTCAATAGCCGGGGTTTTGTTTGAATTGCGGGTTAACGTTCATAATATCCCGCCCGATAGGAAATATCTCGGTATGCTTGTCTCCATCAGGTTTCTTATCCCACCAGGTACCGGTGTTGAACACTCCCCAACGGATCAGGTCGGTACGTCTCCGGTTTTCACCAAGAAATTCCCGGCCCCACTCGTCAAGCATTTCCTGGTCGGTGAGCTGGCTACCATCCGGTTTATAAAGGCTTGAAGACCCATCAGGATAGTTGCGTCGCCTTACCTGGTTCAGATAATTGGCGGCACTGGCTTTATCACCCGCCCTATAACGGCACTCGGCCAGGGTATAATAAATTTCTGACAACCTAATCTCTGCGTAAGCTGAAGTGATCCTGTTAGGATCTGGTGTTGGATAAATAGGATATTTCACCATGAAAATGCCTGAGTTATGGTCGGCATGATTCATATCCGACTCCTTATCTGCAATTTTGGTTCCCGGTTTTGTGCCGAGGAACATTCCCACCTGGTCGCGGATGTAAAGTGGATAAGGGCCTTTATTGCCTTTAACGGTATCGGTGCGGCTTACACCGTTTACCAAATGCGTATAAGGCAGATAGCCATATAAAAACATACCCTCGCGAGTACTGTTGCCCAGGTTTTTATATTTCTTTAACCGCAGGTCATCGGGGTATTTATGAAATTTAACAAAAGGTTTGCCCAACTGGAAAGCGTACTCAACGCTATCTATATCGTGCCCGGGTTGTAATGCATAGCGCGGGTTAGCCTGCCCGAAATCTGTAAATCCGCAGTATAGCGGAGCTGCGTCGTAAGTCATTCCCCAAAAAAACATCCCGCCATCGTACTGCCAGTGTGTACGCGCCAGTGAGCCTGGAAAACCGTAGATCACTTCTGAGTTTAATGAGGTGTTGGTATAATCGAAAGGGGCATCCCATCGCGTATCAAGTTGATAAGCGCCATATTTACCGCTAATGATGTCACGGCAAACGGCTTCGCATTCGGCATATTTATCGGTACCGGTATAAACTTTGGCGTTGAGATAAAGTCGGGCCAGCAATGATGCAGCACCAGCTTTGGTCCAGCGCCCTATACCTGCTGCCCCAAGCTGTTGCCGGGTGGGCAATCCATCGATAGCGCCTTTCAATTCCGATTCGATGTAATTAAACATTTCTTGTGGGGTAGATTGCGGGTTACCGTGTGTAGCTGTTTTTACATCGGTAACAATTTCAATATTGCGATAAAAATCAAATGCCCGTAAATAAAACCAAGCCCGTAAGGTATGCAGTTCTGATTTAAAATCGGTTAATTCTGCATCGGTAACACTGAGTTTTGCCGGGTCTTTGATGCCTTCCATATCGGTAAGCGAGTTAGTTGCCAGCACAATGCCCTGGTAAAAGTTTGTCCATGCACCACTTGTAAAGCCATCTGTAATAGTCCAGGTATGGTAATGCATACGTTGATAGTAGCCACCATCCTGCCAATCGCCCTGGCGGTTGTAGGTAGCCATTTCATCGGTACAATCTTCGCCTGCAGCATAAACATCGTTGCCCTGGATACTCCAATACGCGTGTTCAAATGGGCGTAAAAAATCCCTGATCACATCATCCCTTCTGCTCAGAAAACTCGCGGCATCTACCTTATCATACACGTGCTCATCGAGTTTTGTACAGCTGGCAGTCAGCATGGCCGACAGTAAAATACCGCTGATATATACTTTATATTTTTTCATGTCTTTTCAATTTTAAAAGGTTGCCTGCAGGCCAAGGATTAGTTGAAGTGTAGCCGGATAATAATTCAGCGAGGTGTTCACGCCCGGGGTAAGTCCGTTAACCTGTACCAGGTCAGGATCGCCGCCGGTAAAGCTTGTAAAGGTGTGCAGGTTTCTGCCGGTGGCGTAAATACGTATTGATTTAAGGTATTTGGTTTTAAACGGCTGGGTATAACCTAAAGCCACGTTATCTATTTTTACAAACGAGCCGTTCTCCAGGAAATAATCTGAAGCGATAGCTGTTGTTGCCGAATTAGTTAACAACGAGTATTTACTTTTACTATCATAGGCCGATCTCAGCACGTTAGCATCGCTTTGGCTTGATGGTGTACCTATGTAGAAGGCAGCGGTATTGAATATTTTATAACCAAATGTGCCGCGCAGAAATATCCCCAGATCAAACCTTTTGTACCTGAAAGTATTGCCAATGGAACCGATAAACTTTGGTAAACCGTTCCCTACAAATTGTTTATCATCTGATGATGCCTGGTTGGCCTGAACTATGGTGCCATCTTTTTTATAAACCTGCAAAGCCCCATCCTTATTCACCCCTGCCGAGCGCAGCGTATAAAACTCGCCAATGCTACGTCCTTCCTGGATACGCTGTATATTACCCGGCGATCCCGGAGCAGGCAAACCGGCCAATTCAACAAATGGCGCGCCTTTGTAAACATCGTTAGAGAAGGAAATGAACTTGTTACGGTTATAAGCCAACGCCGCGGTTATGTTATAACTGAAATCAGGCTGCCTGATTACGCTGCCATTTAAAGCCAATTCCAGGCCATAGTTTTTCATAGTACCTACGTTGGCGAAGGTTTGCGATTGGGAGTTTGGCGGCAAGGGCACGTTATAATAACCAAGCAAATCCTTGTTTTTGCGGATGTAATAATCAAGTGAACCAGAGATGCGGTTATCCAGGATAGAAAAATCAATACCAGCGTTAAAGTTGATCGATTTCTCCCATTTTAAATCGGGGTTTACGTTTGATGTAGGGCCATAAACCTGGTAAGTTTGGCCGTTGTACGGAAAATAGCCCGCACCACCATATAACAGCAATGAAAGATAACTATCGAAATCCTGGTTACCTGTAACCCCGTAATCTGCACGTAGTTTAAGATCGTTTACCCATGGCAGCGCGCCTTTCATGAAACTTTCTTCGGATACACGCCAGGCAGCCGAAGCTGCAGGAAAATTACCCCATTTGTTTTTTATACCAAATTTGGACGATCCTTCCCTGCGCAAGCTTGCCGTAAGAATATAACGATTGTTAAAATCATAATTCAAACGACCGAAGAATGAGATCAATGTTGAGCCATTCTGCGTTGAACTTACGGCAGATTGGCCCTGCCCGGCGGCACCACCGTTGTATAAACCCGAGCCAAGATTGTTCCACAGGTATGAATCGAATGGAAAATCATAATTCTGGGCGTAAAAGGTATTATAGTTGTAAAGGGTATATGAATAACCGCCTAAGGCTTTGAGGTGATGTCGACCGAGATCAAGCGAATAATTTCCTGTCCATTCCACGTTTTTCTGGTCATTCTCTTCCTGCCGCTGCGATGCGAAATTGGTTTGGGTTATTTTGCCCGCGTGCAAAATTGATGATAATGTTGAAGGGGTAAAATTGAAGCTCCTGGTCGATTTACTGATTTCAGATATTGTTACCGTTGTGCTCAGGTTTTTAAGAATATTTACCCTTAACGATCCGTTAAGATCCATTTCTTTGATTTGCGCTTCAGATTTGATCACATTAGCGTTCTCAACCGGATTATTGGAGAAAAAGCCGGTATTGATATAGTTGTACCTTCCCGCGTTATCGTAAATTGGATAAGTCGGGTTTAAAGTGAGCGCGTTGTTGAAATTACCCTGATCAGAGTTTTTGGTATTCATATACCTCGGTGCGATATTTAAGGAAGCCACGAAAACGCCATTGTCTGATGTATGGTTTACGTTGATCCTCGCGCCATATTCCTTTTTATGCGCCCGCAAGTCAATTCCATCCGCATTGCGGTAGTCGGCCGATGCGAAGTAATTCGTTTTACCAGAACCACCTGACAATTGAACCGTATGTTTTTGAGCAAATGCCGGCGAATTGGTAACCGCATCCATCCAGTTTGTTTTAGCGCCGTAATCCTGTCCCTGGCTATTTTTTACCCTGTCGGCAATAAACTGTTCGGGTGTAAGGTTTTGCAGTTGATTAGTTAAATAGTCAAAACTGGCATAACCTTCATAAAACGTACGCGCCTGCGATGAGCCTTTTTTTGTGGTGATGATGATAACGCCGTTGCTTCCGCGTGTACCGTAAATAGCCGATGCGGCACCGCCTTTAAGCACATCGATGCTTTCAATATCATTTTGGTTGATATTATCAATGTTGCCGCCGGGTACACCATTCACCACATACAGCGGCCCTAAACCTGCGTTACGCGATGAAACGCCCCGCAACTGAACACTGGGCGATGAATTGGGATCTGCACCGGAAGTATTGGTAATACTAAGTCCTGCAACCTTTCCCTGTAACGACATTAGGGGGCTGTTTGAGGCCACCGGAAGCAGATCTTTTGAGGAAACGTGTGTAATAGCGCTCGATACTTCACGTTTATCAAGCGTGCCATAGCCAACGCTTACAACAACCACCTCCTGCAATGAATTATTTGCCGCGGAAAGCGCTACGTTTAATGTGGCATCGGCAGTTAACGGCATTTGTTTGGACGTGTAGCCGATATATGAAAAAGAGATCGTTTTAGCAGATGCGGGAACGCTAAGCGTATAAACGCCCTTAGCATTAGATGTAGTACCTACCGACATCCCGGTTACCACAATACTTACACCTGGTAAAGGCGAACCGTCGGCAGCATCCGTAACAGTACCGGATATAGTTCTGTTTTGTGCCAACGCCGTCCCGGTAAAAATGCAACAGAGCACTATGGCGCTTAGCCTGAGTAAAAGTTTCTTGTACATAAAAAGAAATTATAGATTGATTTTTGAGGTTAATTTGGCCGTGAAAATAAAGCCTCCGGCCACGACGAAAATGAGTGCCATTAAGGCGGGGAATGTGCCCGGTTTTCTGTTTTCATAAAGTGAGATTTTGATGGCCGCCAGGTATTGGCAAAGCGCAAATTGGTATGTTGTGAAATTAGAAAGTTAGTAATCCCAAATACACAATCGCGGCCGGCATCCGCAAAAAATCTCATAACAAACAGACACAAATACCTGTATAACAATTAAATAACTTAAATAATAACAAGAAAAATCTCAATAAAAAACAAGGTTGGAACCTGAATGCTTTTGACGAAAGCAAAAATGCATTTGAAAGTTTCACTCCGTCAGAATGGTAATTGATATGGGAATTTTTATAGAATATCTTCGTGCCAAAGACAAATTAGCTACTCCTTGTATAAAATTAGTGATAACACTGAATTATACATTTATGCAGTTTCACTATACGAATTGTACATGGGCGCTACCAAGGCAGAAAAAGAAGAGGATGTGAAATATTAACCGAAGATATTTCTGTTTTACCTTTTACAGCAGAAGTAGCTGCGAAAGCAGCTCAAATTTACCATCAGTTAAAATCAACCAATCAATTAATAGATTCAGGGGCATTTTTATTGCAGCAACCTGCATCGTAAATGAGCGGCCGATTGTAACACTAAATAAAAAGCATTTTCAACGCATTAAGGAATTAAAACTTGTTTAGATTGAGGTTCTCCAGCCCTTATAAGAAAACGGTATCTTAAAAGCTCTTAGCGGTTCGCTAAGGGCTTTTTTATTTAGCCATCCCAATAATAATTTCCCCTACGCCGACCGTGTAGCTTTCTCAATATCATCCCACATTTCATCCGGTATCATTTCGAGCCCGCTGAACTGACCGGCACCCTGCAGCCATTCTCCCCCATCGATGGTAATCACCTCGCCATTAATGTATCCTGAATAATCGGACACCAAAAAAGCGGCTAGGTTAGCCAGCTCCTGGTGTTCGCCTACACGTTTAAGCGGCACCCTGTTTTTGAAATCAAACTTTTGGGCCATATCTCCGGGCAATAATCTTTCCCATGCGCCTTTGGTGGGAAATGGGCCCGGCGCAATTGCATTGGCACGGATGCCATGTCTGCCCCACTCAACGGCTAAGGACCTGGTCATGGCCAGCACACCGCCTTTTGCACAGGCCGAGGGCACAACATAAGCCGAACCTGTAAAAGCATAAGTGGTTATGATATTCAGGATGTTTCCGGGCATTTTTTCCCTGATCCAATATTTGCCCAAAGCCAGCGAACAATTGGCCGAACCTTTTAAAACAATATCAATGATAGCCGAAAAAGCGTTTGCCGATAAACGCTCCGTAGGCGAAATAAAATTACCGGCCGCGTTATTCAATAGTGCATCAACCTGCCCAAATGTTTCAATAGCTTGCTGCAGCATTGCTTCAACCTGGTCGTACTTCCGCACGTCGCAGGCTATTGGCAATACTTTACGCCCGGTTTCGGCTTCCATTTCGGCTGCAGTTTGTTGCAGCACCTCCAATTTGCGACTGGTAATTACCAGGTTAGCGCCCAAATGCAAAAAGTAAGTCCCCATGGCCTTACCTAAACCTGTTCCGCCGCCGGTTACAATGATGGTTTTTCCTTTTAAAGCATTATCTCTTAACATTCCACCGGCAGTTGCGGCGTTTGGATTTACGGAACTATTTGGAATCGTCGGATCAGTCATCGTCAATTATTTAACAGCTGTATTCTTTGATTTTAAATTCTGGATCATCATCTGCAGGCCTTGCCTGGTTTCGGGCGCCCACCATTGCTTCAGCATCTTATCAAGCGTATCGGTTTGGTCGGCCTTTAGTTTCCCTATCAACTCTTTTCGCAAATTCAATTTACTTTCCGTCCAGGTAACAGGGTTCAATTTCATAAAAGCTGTTACTTTTTCTATTGCAGCGTTCATTAACTTATCTGGTGAAACAACTTCATCAATCAGCCCGGCTTCCAGTGCTTCGTTTACCTTAAGCAGCTTACCTTCTATTAAATACTGATAAGCTTTACGCTGACCAAGCCAAAATGCATATAAATTAAAAACACTATCAGGCACAATAATACCAACCGGAACTTCATTTAAGCCGATGATAAATGCTCCTTCTACCATCACCCGAAAATCGCAGCAAATGGCTAATATACAGCCGCCAGCCGGGCTGTGACCACTAATAGCAGCTACCAAAGGTTTCCTGAAAGCGGCTAAAGTATTTTGTAACGCCAAAAAATCCACCCAAAATTGGCGGCTTTGCGCTTCATCATAATCATAAGCCTCAATCAGGTCGATCCCCGACGAGAAAAAGCCTTCCTTACCGGTTAAGATAATCCCGCCCACGTTGTCATCTTGCTCCAATGTTTTGATACAGGCCGCCAATTCTTTAACCATTTCATGACTGATGGCATTCGACCGCCCCCTGTCAAGCGAAATCACTACCAATCGACCCTGTATTGTTGTTTGAAATGTATTCATCGGTTAATTTACAAGGGTTGGGTCCTCACTTACTTCGCAGGGATACATTTTATCTATCTCGGTTTTGTATTTTTCGGTGATCACTTTCCGTTTCATTTTACCTGTTGGGGTAAGCTCACCGCTATCTATCGACCATTCATTGGGGAGCAAGGTTATCTTCTTCACCTGTTCAACATGGTTAAATTCGGGATTATAGTTATTGATAATGGATTGATAAAGCTCAATAACCTTCGCATTTTTAACTAATTCACTATTGGATGAAAAAGTGATGTCATTTTCCTTACACCAGGGTTTTAAATGGGTGTAAGATGGTACAATGAGCGCCGCGACAAATTTCTTTTCCGCACCAACAACCATCATCTGCTCAATAAAATAATTTTCCTTCATCTTATTTTCGATGGGTAGCGGGGCCACGTATTTACCGCCAGAAGTTTTAAAGATCTCTTTTTTACGATCTGTTATTTTCAGGAACGAATCGTTGTCCAGTTCGCCTATATCCCCGGTATGGAACCAGCCGTCTTCCAGTACCTCTGCCGTTAGTTCAGGGTTTTTATAATAGCCTAACATCACATTCGGACCTTTACAAAGGATCTCACCATCGGCGGCTATCTTCACCTGTACACCGCTAAGCAAACGACCTACGGTGCCAAATTTCCTCCCGCTTTTTTCATAACAGTTAACAGCAATTACAGGCGATGTTTCGGTAAGCCCATAACCTTCCATAATCACAATATTGGCAGCGGTAAAAATTCTTTCCAGCTTAATGGGGCAGGCCGAACTGCCGACTACGATGGCTTTTATATTTCCGCCTATAGCAGCACGCCATTTGCTGTAAACCAATTTATCGGCTATGGCCAGTTTGATCTTATACGGTAGGCTGGTATTATTAATTTCATAAGCTTCGGCCAGTTTTACCGACCAGAAAAAGATCTTCCTTTTGATCCCGGTTAGTTTCTGCCCCTGCACCATAATTTTCTCAAACACTTTTTCGAGCAAGCGCGGCACGGCGGTAAAAAGTGAAGGCTTTACCTCTTTCATATTTGCGCCTATGGTGTCCATACTTTCGGCGTAATAAATAGAAAAACCGTAGTACAGATAAACATAGGTACACATCTTTTCAAAAATGTGGTTCAGGGGCAAAAAGCTCAAAGCACGTTTTTCTGTAACGGGGATCCGGCTAAGAATGTCGCCGGATGCCGAGGCGTTGGTCATGATGTTTTTATGCGTAAGCATTACCCCTTTTGGCCGGCCCGTAGTGCCCGAAGTATAAATGATGGTTGCCACATCATCTTCGGTGATCTGATCATTTATCTGCTGTATTTTTTGCTGATAACCTTCTGGCAATGGCTTAAGCAATGTGCCCCAATAATCACAGCCGTCGATGTTATCGAAAGTAAATATGCCTTTTAACGAGGGGATATTTAAATGAACTTCCTTAACCTTATCGCATAAATCTTTACTGCTTACAAATACATATTTAACTCCGGCCTCGTTCAGGATCTGCTCAATTTCTTTAGTCCCTGTATTAGGGTATAGCGGGACCAATATGGCACCCGTTTGCTGTACTGCCAGATCGGTTATGATCCACTCAGGCCTGCCGTTGCTTATCAAACCTATTTTATCACGGCCTTCGGTAGTGCCGTCACCGCCTGAAACTCCCAGGGCCAACAGGGCCGCGGATAGCTGGTTGATCATGGCATGCACTTCTTGGGTGCTGTATGACCTCCAGGAACCATTCTCCTTCGCATTCAAAAGATCCACCTTAGGCTCCTTAGCCTGGGTAATCATGCAATCAAACAATCTTGTCGCCTTTTCCATGCTTGCAATGGTTTAGATAAAGGTAAATTCCTATAATAGTTCAAATACACCCGCCGCACCCTGCCCGGTGCCTACACACATGGTAACCATGCCATACTTTTTCTCCCGCCGTTTCAATTCGTTAAAAAGCTGAACAGAAAGTTTGGCGCCGGTACAACCAAGCGGGTGACCAAGCGATATAGCACCGCCGTTTACATTTACAATGTCGGGATTAAGCTCCAGCTCTTTTATTATGGCCAGTGATTGTGAAGCAAAAGCTTCATTCAATTCTATCAAATCGATATCCTGCTGTTTCATCCCTGCCATTTTCAACACTTTAGGAATGGCAACAAGCGGACCTATCCCCATAATGCGCGGCGGCACGCCTGCAACGGCGTAATTAACCAGCCGGGCAATAGGTTTAAGGTTGTTCTGTTTCATAAAACGTTCGCTAACCACCATCACAAACGCAGCCCCATCACTGGTTTGCGACGAATTACCGGCGGTAACCACTCCCTTTGCATCGAATACCGGTTTAAGCTTAGCCAGGGCGTCAATTGAGGTATCGCTGCGCGGACCTTCATCTGTATCTATCTTAAATTCCCTTTTCGCTTTTTTGCCGCTCTCATCTACATAGGTTTCCACAATATTTACCGGCGCTATTTCATCTTTAAACTTGCCTTCTTTAATAGCATTGATGGCTTTTTGGTGGGAGTTATAAGCAAACTGGTCCTGCTCTTCGCGGCCAATATGATATTCTTTAGCAACAGCTTCGGCGGTAAGGCCCATGCCCCAGTAATAATCAGGATGGGCAAGGGCAATATCGGCATTAGGTACAATGCGCCAGCCCCCCATCGGGATCAGGCTCATACTTTCCACACCGCCCGCAATAATACAATCGGCAATACCGCTGTGTATTTTTGCTGATGCTATGGCAATTGTTTCCAGCCCCGATGAGCAATAGCGGTTCACCGTCATGCCGGGTACTTTATCGGTATCAAGCGCCATTAATGAAATCAGCCTCGCAACATTCAATCCCTGTTCGGCTTCGGGTGTAGCATTGCCTACAATTACATCATCAATCTGTTCTTTATCAACATTCGGCACTGATGCCAGCAGATGCCTGATCACATCCGCCGCAAGCGTATCCGGACGGGTAAACCTAAACCCGCCCCGGGTAGCTTTTCCAACAGCGCTGCGGCTGGCTGCCACTATATATGCGTTCATTTTATTGAGATTTTATACTTAAAAAATTAGTTCCTTAACACTTTTCCACCGGTTAAAATGGATTGAATGCGTTCAAGCGTTTTCTTTTCGGTACAAAGCGAAACAAAGGCTTCACGCTCCAACCCCAGCAAATATTCCTCGCTAACCATTGAAGGCTGGGACAGATCACCGCCCGAAAGCACATAAGCCAGTTTCTGCGAAATTTTTACATCGTGCTCGCTGATGTAATTACCGCTGTACATGGTATTGGCCCCTACATAACCCAAACCAAGAGCCTGTTTGCCCAGTACCCTGATATCTTCGCGTGGAATAGGCTGTATGTACCCTTCGTTCGCCATCTGCAGGCATTGCTGTTTAGCTTCGGCAAGTAGCCTGTCGCGCGATACTACCACTATGTCCCTGCCCTTCTTAAGATAGCCAAATTCAAAAGCCTCATAAGCCGAAGTGGATACTCTTGCCTGACCAATGGTTAAAAAACGGTCGCGGAAATTATTGAGTTCTAT
Source organism: Mucilaginibacter sp. Mucisp73 (assembly GCF_059491465.1). Classification (NCBI taxonomy): domain Bacteria; kingdom Pseudomonadati; phylum Bacteroidota; class Sphingobacteriia; order Sphingobacteriales; family Sphingobacteriaceae; genus Mucilaginibacter; species Mucilaginibacter sp. Mucisp73. Next base: position 3,995,309 of record NZ_CP168507.1, read on the forward strand.
ATCGCCTTCCTGGAGTTCGTCTGACAGGCGCAGGGCAAATTCCTTTGTGCCCCCGCCTCCGGGAATCAAGCCAACACCAAACTCAACCAAACCCATGTATAGCTCGGCATGTGTCACTACCTTATCGGCATGCAGGCACATTTCGCAGCCACCACCCAGGGCCATTTGATGAGGTGCTATGACCACCGGGATCGCTGAATAACGGATCCTCATCATCGTGTTCTGGAAAGCCTTGATCACCATATTGAGCTCGTCAAACTCCTGCTCAACGGCCATCATAAATATCATACCCACATTGGCCCCTGCGCTAAAGTTTGCGCCCTCGTTTGATATAACCAGACCTTTATAGCTTGCCTCGGCAAGGGTGATGGCTTTATTGATGCCTTCAATCACCTCGCCGCCTATTGTATTCATTTTGGTATGAAATTCCAGGTTCAAAATACCATCACCGATATCTGTAATGGTAGTACCGCTATTTTTCCACACCGTATTTGTTTCCCGGATATTACTGAGCAAAATCAGGCCTTCGGTACCAGGAATCACCTGGTAGCTTTTCGACGGAATATCATAATACAGGCGTTTGCCATCTTCTATTTTATAAAAGCTTTTTGCACCCGCCACAAGCATGTCATATACCCATTGGGCCGGTTTGTTTCCCACGGCTTCCATGGCTTTTACCGTATCCTCAACACCAAGCGCGTCCCATTTTTCAAACGGGCCCAGTTCCCAGCCGAAGCCCGCATTCGTGGCTGCGTCTATTTTATAAAGTTCGTCGGCTATTTCGGGAATGCGGTTACTGGCATAGGCAAATAACTGATAAAAGGTAGCCCGGTAAAAATCGCCGGCTTTGTCTTTTGCTGTAACCAGGATCCTGAGCCTATCTTTTAAGTTATCAACCGCCTTTGTAGTTTCAAGCGAGGCGAATTTTACTTTTTGAGAGGGCTTGTACTCAAGCGTTCTCAGATCGAGCGCATAAAACTGGTTTCCACCTTCGCCTTTTTCCTTCTTATAAAAACCCTGGCCGGTTTTACTGCCCAGCCAGTTATTTTTTAGCATTCCCTCAACAAATGAAGGGATTTTAAATAGTTCCCTTGCCTCATCATCGGGCGCGTTTTTGTAAAGACCGTTGGCAACATGTACCATCGTATCTAAACCCACCACATCATTGGTGCGGAAGGTGGCCGATTTTGGATGACCTATTACAGGGCCTGTCAGTTTATCAACCTCTTCAACCGTCATACCGGTTTGCTCCACATAATGCAGCACACTCATGATGCTGAAAACCCCGATGCGGTTACCGATAAATGCCGGCGTATCTTTAGCTAATACTGTAGTTTTCCCCAGATATTTTGCGCCATAGTCCATCAAAAAATCAACAACGCCCGCTAAGGTGTCTTTTGTGGGAATGATCTCCAGTAATTTTAAATACCGGGGAGGGTTAAAGAAATGGCTTCCACAGAAATATTTTTTAAAGTCATCGCTCCTGCCTTCGGCCATTAAATGTATCGGGATACCGGATGTATTGGAAGTGATCAGCGTGCCGGGTTTCCGGTATTTTTCTACTGTTTCAAAGACATGTTGTTTTATATCCAGCCGTTCAACTACTACCTCTATCACCCAGTCGCAATCCGCAATTTTGGGCATATCATCTTCAAAATTGCCGGTTATGATACGTTTTGCGAATGATTTAAGGTAGATGGGCGAGGGGTTTGACTTTAACGCGAAGTCCAGCGCGTCATTAACAATTTTATTCCGCGTTTTTTTATCTGCCGGGGCATCCTTGGGTACAATATCAAGCAACAGTACCTGTACGCCGATATTTGCAAAGTGGCAGGCTATACGACTGCCCATTACTCCCGACCCCAATACTGCAACCTTTTTTATAATTCGTTTAGCATTCATTAGTATCTGCTTGTGTTATTAAAACTCTTATCTTTAGTTTACTCTGCCCGCGACCAGGTTGTTGTCCGCCCGAAAAGCGAAATACCAATGTATCCGCGGATATCCAGGGTTTTACCTTTATAGGTCATTTTGCAGGAGTATGTTTTGCCGTTATTAGGATCGTAAATTGTTCCGCCCGAGTATTTGTTATCGCCGTCTTTTACAAAATCGGCCAATACGGGTAATCCCAGCCTCGGCCTTGAACGCAATTTTTCGTCGCTATTCATTTCGTCAACTTTCGGCTTCCCATCTTTTAATGGTTCCTTAAGCCATACCACCTTACCATAAAACTTACCGTTGCTTTCTTTAGTGATCTGGATTTTGGCGGTTTTTACATCGTTGTACCATAAACCTTCAATTTTATCGGTTTGCGCTTTTGCGTTGATGCTTACCGCCACAATTGTTAGCAGGATTAATACAAAACGGGTGAAATGTTTTTTTGATGCTGACATTGCCTTAGGTGTTTTTTATCGTTAAAAACAAGTCGGTTTTTAGATCATCTGTCGCATTTACCCCATATCAAAACGGGTATCAGAAGCCACCTAAAAAGAGACAGAGTAGAATTATAAAATGGTTAAATAATTTAGTCCCGGCATAGTTACCGGGATGGTTTATAATAACAAATATCTATTTCTGCGGCGCTTTATAAAGGTCTAAACGGCGGAAACATTTGTCAATATTTCGGAATTAAAGTTAACTGGTTTTATTTGATAACTGCGTTACAAGCTGGATATATTGCTGCATGGCATGATCGGCGGTAGTGCCCTTCTGTTTTAGCCAGGCATCATATTTTGCTTTAGCTACAAAATCAAACATACCCGGAGGGTTTTCTGTATTTATATCGCCTTCCGTTGCTTGTTTATATAAACTATACAGGCGTAATAATGTTTCATTATCTGGCTTTGAGGGCAATTGTTTACTTTGTTTAACTGCTTCTTCAAAAGCACTATTTAGATCAGTCATAGTTAAATTATATAAAAGCTAAAAGCGGAAGGCATAAAGCTTAAAGCTGATTATTAGTTTCGGTTAATTGCTATATTAAATTATTCAGGCCGGGTTCACATCTTCTACATAATCGCTGCTCCGTGGCGCCTTCATAAACATCTGGCTTAGTTCGGAGGGCAATATGGCCAACTTACGCTTTTCCATATCTATCCATGAACCTTCGGCATTTACGATTGCAGCTTTAACACCGTCGCCCCGGTACAGTTCATGCCTGATTGCCCAGCGCGAACCATCAGGCCGGGATTTGATAAGCTCACAGGTTACTCCGATCTGCTCATTGATCCCTATTTCTCTGAGATAAATCATCTCTTCCCTGAATAATACCGGCCCTATTTTGTATTCATAAAGTGTTGGCAGCTTTAAGCCCAGGTTTTCCAGCATAATTATCCGGGCCTGCGCCGCAAAATCAGCATAAGCAGAATGCCGCATGTGCTGGTTCGAATCTATCTGCGACCACAGCACCTGTCCTTCATAAAAAAACTCCATAACCTTGATTATTTATTGATGATGTTCCTTGAACTTTTTAACAGCTGCTGTTAGTCGAGGCAAAATCTCCAACGCATCACCCACAACACCATAATTGGCGGCTTTAAAAAACGGTGCTTCCGGATCCTTATTAATCACAACAATAGTTTTTGAACCGTTTACTCCCGCCAGGTGCTGAATAGCACCAGATATGCCCACCGCGATATACAGATTTGGACGAACAGTGCCACCTGTTTGGCCCACATGTTCGTGATGCGGCCGCCAGTGCGAATCGGCTACCGGGCGCGAGCAGGCTGTGGCGGCACCCAATTCTTTTGCCAGATCCTCCAGTATGCCCCAGTTTTCCGGGCCTTTTAAACCCCTGCCTCCCGAAACAACCAGCTCGGCATCGGCGAGCGGGACTTCACCGGTCACTTTATTTACCGATTTCACTTTTACGCCAAAATCCTTTTCGCTAAAGCTAACATCCAGTTGCTCAACAATCGCCTTACCCTCCTCCTTTTTCGCCGGGAAAGTGTTAGGCATCAGCATAATCACCTTTACGTCGCTTAAAATATTTACATAGGCTAAAGCCTTGCCCGAAAACACAGCCTTTTTAATCGCAAACCCATTGTCTGTATCAGGATACGAAAGCGCACCGGCCACCAGGCCTGCTTTTAATTTTACAGCCACCCGCGGCGCTACCGCCCTGCCCCTGATATCATGAAGAGTTACAATTACTTTACTATTCTCCTTTTGTGCCGCGGCTATTAACGCGCTGGCATATGCCCTTGAGTGTAACTCGTCCAACCGGCCATCGGCAACGTGCAGCACTTTTTGAGCACCGTACTGGCCAAGGTTTTCCATTTCAGCTCCGGCAATACTGCCTAAAGCAACGGCAGTTAGCGTAGTGCCCATTTTTCCAGCTATCTGCGCGGCATACTGCACAGCCTCAAAGCTTTGTTTTTTTATAATTCCTCCGGTATGTTCTACCAATACTATTACAGACATTTCTTTGTTTTTTTAGTTAGAAGTTAACTGTTTAAAAACTATTTAAGTTTTTCGGGTAGAGACGCATAATTGCGTCTCCCGCAGGGCAAGCGGCTTTACTTATCTTTTTCAATTGCCATAATTTGCATTCGGGAGACGCAATTATGCGTCTCTACATTTAATAATAATTGACATTATATAACCTTAGCCTCTGTGTGCAACAGCTCTACCAGTTCATCCATATCATCCGGACTTACCAGCTTGATACCGGCCTTGGCAGGCGGCAATTCATATGACAGTATTTCGGTTACAGCAGTTATTCCTGAAGGCGTAATGACCTTTAACGGACGCGTACGTGCTGCCATGATGCCGCGCATATTGGGAATGCGGGCTTCGGCAACACCTTTCTGGCAGGAAATAACCAGCGGTAAATTACAGGCATCTGTTTCTTCACCGCCTTCTATTTCACGATTTATCACAGCAGTATTGGCCTCTATACTAATCCCGGTTGCAAAACCAATGTAATCGAGGTCAAGCAACTCGGCCAGCATGGCGCCTGTAGTGCCATTGTTGTAATCGATAGATTCTTTGCCGCATAAAATAAGGTCATAACCAACCCCGGCGGCATATTCGGCTATATAATGAGCCGTTTCATAAGGGTCATGGCTCTCAGCATCAATACGGACAGCTTCGTCGCCGCCCAGGGCTAATGCTTTCCTGATCACGGGCTCAACATCGGCCTTACCTACGGTTATCAAATGAATTTCGGTGGCGATACCGCTTTCTTTTAATTCGATAGCCCTGATCAACGCGTACCATTCATCATACGGGTTGATCACATAAGTAACACCATCGCTGTTAACAGAAGTATTATTATTTTTTAATACAATTTTGGTGCTGGTATCCGGCACCTGGCTTATACACACTAATATTTTCATTATCAGAATTTTGTTTTTTTAGGTTGATGTTATTCGGAAAAATAAACGCGGGGATCGTGAGATTTTCCCCTTCGTGCACGTCTTTAATGACTTAATTATTAATGGAAAAATTATGTCATTTCGAACGAACCCTTGAAGGGCGTGCTCCAGCCGGTGAGGAGAAATCTTCTACGCCCTATTTTAACCCGCACATCTCATATAAGATTTCTCACCCTTGCCCCGTTATTTCCCGCCCTTCAAGGGTTCGAAATGACATTTTCTTTTGTTTGAAATGATGTGTTCCCACAACAATAAAAAAGTGGTGAAGCACTAAAAGCAATATTTATTTTCTGCAATGAGCTTTGCAGCGATATTTCTGCGTGCCTGGGTGGTATTGATGTCTTCGGTTTTAGTGAAGCGCTTTAGTCCCATGAGCATCATCCTTCTTTCGTCGCCTTCGGCAAATGAGTTTAGTGCTTCTTTACCCGATTTTGCAATATGTTCGGCCGCGTCATTGATGTACACCCGCATCATATCCAATTGTTCCTTACACGCTTCTTCTCCTCTTAAGCCAACCAATTTCTCTACCCTCAATTGCAGCGATTCGCTTACATACAGCTCAATCAGCATATCCGCCAGGTTCATCAATACTTCCTGCTCTTTACTCAATTGCATCATTAGTTTTTGAACAGCCGCACCGGCTACCATCAATATGGCTTTTTTAAAATTGGCTATGTATTTCTTTTCTTTAGTAAACAGGCCATCTTCTTCGGTTGCGCCAAAATCAGGGATGCTCATCAATTCACCGGCTACTTTCTGGGCCGGTCCCATCAGGTCAAGCTCACCCTTCATGGCGCGTTTCAGCGTCATATCAACGGTTAATAACCTGTTAATTTCATTGGTGCCCTCAAAAATCCGGTTGATCCTCGAGTCGCGGTACGACCTGTCCATCGGTGCCTCGGCACTATATCCCATACCACCATAGATCTGCACACCTTCATCGGTTACATAGTCCAGAACCTCCGAAGCATGAACTTTAAGGATCGCCGCTTCGATGGCAAATTGCTCAGTGCCTTTCAGTTTAGCTTTGTTTTCATCAAGGCCGGAAGCGATTAACATTTCTGTAGCCTCCTCCATATTCTGACTGGCCCTGTACACGGCCGATTCTGCCGCGTAAGTACGGATAGCCTGTTCGGCCAGTTTATATCTTATCGCCCCATATTTGGAAATAGCGCGACCGAACTGTTCCCGTTCATTGGCGTAACGTACCGATGAGGTGATCACATCCTTACTGGCCCCAACGGTGCCGCCGCCTAATTTGATGCGGCCGAGATTCAGGATGTTGACTGCTATCTTAAAACCATTCTGCCTTTCGGAAAGGAGGTTTTCAACCGGCACTTTGCAATCGTTAAAAAACACCTGGCGCGTTGAGCTCCCTTTAATCCCCATTTTGTGTTCTTCCGTATTGAGCGAAAGACCTTCAAAATCCTTTTCAACAATAAACGCGCTCAGGTTTTCATCGTCATCTATCTTGGCAAAAACCGTAAACACATCGGCAAAACCAGCATTGGTGATCCACATTTTTTGACCGGTGATAAGATAATGCTTACCATCGGCCGAAAGTTTTGCTCTGGTTTTACCCGAATTGGCATCTGAACCTGCAGCAGGTTCAGTAAGGCAATAAGCCCCCTTCCATTCGCCGCTGGCCAGTTTGGGGACGTACTTTTGCTTTTGGGCATCATTACCGTAGTATAATATAGGCAGGGTACCTATACCTGTATGCGCCGAAAAAGCAACCGAAAATGAATGGCCTGCACCTAACTTTTCTGTAACCAGCATGGCCGTTTTGAAATCTTTACCAAAACCGCCATACTCTTCCGGTACAGATATACCTAACAATCCAAGCGCACCTGCTTCGTCCATTAAATGACGCATTAATCCCTCTTCCTGCTCGTCAATGCGCTGCAAATTTGGTGTTACCTGCTGTGCCAAAAAATTGGTACATGTTTCGGCGATCATCAACTGCTCTTCATTCCATTCTTCAGGAATAAAAACGCTTTCCGCGGAAGTCTCCCTGATCAGAAACTCCCCTCCTTTTATGGCTTTCATCGGTTCTGTAGCATTCATAAAGTTTTATTGGTTTATAATCAGGAGTAAAATTAGAAGCATTATGAAGCCAAAGAAAGGGCAGCAATGCGGAGATATTAGTCAAAAAGTCGGAAAGAAGAGGGGATGATCAGGTTTGAAAAATGTGGTATAACGGTAAAGCAGAAGTGCTCAGAGGAAAAAAATGTCATTGATAGAAAGATTAACCTATCCCTTAGTTTATTTTGTGCGCGATGGCTTTGCATGTTACATGAGATGGGTACACTTCTGTGTATTATCACACTCCGCCTATAATGGCGCCGTTTTAAGTCATTGATTATCAAACACACGACCGGATCGGCATTATTTATGGCGTTGCCTGCGGCCCGGGCTGTACGCTCATACTACACAGGCCTTAGCCACAGGCCGGTATCCGCTCCCATCCCTAACGCAACCCCTCGCACCATCGCTAAAAAATATTTTATACGTTATCACGATTTTTCCGGGTCCCCTGATCGTTATTTGCAATGAGATGTTTTTGTCTAAACGACAACAATCAATGCGCAGATATCGCTCTATAGTCAGAAGGCGACATGCCGGTATGTTTCTTAAAATATTTGCCAAACGATGATTGGTCGGGGAAATGGATGCTCTCGGCGGCGCGGGCGATGCTGATCTCGTGATTCCTCAGTAATACTTTGGCTTCCAATATTACCGCGTCGTCTATCCATTCGCCCGCGGTTCGCCCGGTTACTTCCTTAATGGTTTCGGTTAAATGTTTGGGAGATACATACAGCGCGTCGGCATAGTATTGCACGCTGCGATGTTCTTTATAATGATGGAAAATGAGGGACTGGAAAAGTACATTCAGTTCCTGTTTCCTGGTTTGTTTACCTTTTATTATCAGGTGTTGCTTTTCGTAAATGGCCTGTATTTCGTAAAGCAGCGTCATTAATATGCTCCTGGATATTTCAACATCATAAGGATGCCCTTCGCGCGCTAATTTGCACTGGATCAATAAATAAATTTCCAGTATCATTTTGGCATCGGCATTACCGGGATAAATTACCGGGATAGACGCGCTGTTGAAATAACTGAATGATTCAAGGAAATGGCTATTAGCATTATTTTCGATTAAAAAAGCTTTGCTGAAAACAACAAACCGGCATAAAAAATCGGCACTGCTATCGTAGATCCTCAAAACATGAAAGGGGGTTGCCAGAAGCATGGCATCCGGCCGGGCATCGTAAACCTGCAGGTTTACTTCTACTTTGGCTGTGCCCCGGGTACAAATGCCTATAATATAACCGTCCGAACGATAAGGATATTCGCTCAGGCTCAATAATTGCTTTTCGTCAACAACAAAAAAATCGGCACCAGCCAGCTTGTCTGCATACAGATCTGCAAATTTCGACAGGCTTAATTGTCCAACTTTATTATTCATATAGTTTAGATATATAATTTTAACTATTTATTTATTAAAGACGATTGTAAAGCAACTTTTCTTATCTGGTATTAAAATTAAGCTTTATCCGACTTTTTGACTAATATCTCCGCATTATAGCCCTTTTTTTCTTTTTAATCCAAACTAATTTTATCCCTGACAGTTTCAAATTGTAACCTACAAGCAATTTCCTGTCACGAACCAATTATATTTTTATGAGAAAAATTCTACTATTGGTGCTCACCGCAGCACCGCTGTTAGCTTTTTCCCAGGGTTTCCAGGTGAACCTGGGGGGGCAAAAGCAAATAGGAATGGGCCATACAGGTACGGGTATCGTACAGGATGGCGCTTCCGTATTTTTTAACCCGGGCGCGGTAGCCATGCTGCCCGAAAATTACATACAGGGAGGAATAAGCCCCTTACTGTTCAAATCTGTTTTCAACCCCGCCGGAACCTCAATACAGGACCATACTTCCAATAAAGTTGCTACCCCGTTCCATGCTTATGCGGTATGGGGGCCCAAATCTTCCTTCTGGAAACTGGGGCTTGGCGTTTATACTCCTTTTGGCGGCTTAACCGACTGGGGCAATACCTGGCAAGGCAAATATGTACTGGAAAGCCTCGACCTGAAAGCTATTTATATTCAACCAACATTAAGTATAAAACTGGCCGACTGGGTGAGTATCGGCGGAGGCTTTGTTTACAACCATGGCAGCGTTGATCTGACGCGGGCCATCCCACTTGCAAACAGCAGCGGCGACCCAGGACAGGCCCGGTTGAAAGGCGGCGGCAAAGGCTACGGGTGGAACGCGGGCGTTTACTTCAAAACGGAAGCAGGTATTACCATAGGGATCACACACCGGTCGCAGGTAAATACCACAATTTCGGCAGGGAACGCTATTTTTACTGTGCCTGCATCGCTGCAAAGCAGTTTCCCTCAGCCCAATACCTTTAGTTCAACCATACCCCTGCCCGCCACTAACTCCATCGGTTTCGGCTTTTACCCCAGCAGCAAATGGATATTGGCCCTGGATGTTAATCTGGTTAACTGGGATAGTTACAAAACGCTATCGTTTGATTATAAAAACAATACGGCTGTATTACAGGACACCCACTCCGCCCGGAATTACCAACAGGCATTTAGCTTACGCGGGGGCGCTCAATATAAGGCTACCGATAAACTGGCCCTGCGTTTTGGCGGCGGTTATGGCGGCACCGCTGTTTTGGATGGCTATGTAACTCCCGAAGTGCCGGATGCCAACCGGGTTTATGGTACCCTGGGCTTAGGTTATACCGTAGCCAAACGCCTGGATATAGATATCTCCTTTGAGTACGAGCACCTAATGAAGCGCACGCAAACCAATATCGAATCGCAATTATCGGGAACATTTAAAACCGATGTTTACATACCAGGTATCTCATTAGCCTATCATTGGTAATCCTTAAAGAAATCAGTTCATGAAAACGTTTAAACTACATATTTATATTGTTGCAGGGTTACTGTTATTAGGTGCCTGCAAGCCCGAAATCCATACGCCAAAACCATCCGCAGGTTCTGTTGATTTTTCACGATACATTGCGTTGGGTAATTCGCTCACTGCCGGTTATGCCGATGGGGGCTTATACCTTGCAGGTCAGCAAGTATCTTATCCCAGCATCATCGGCAAGCAAATGCAGTCGGTGGGCGGGGGTACATTTACGCAGCCGCTATTCAGCACGGCCCAGGCAAATGGGTCCGGGTATTTATCACTTACCGGTTTTAATGCCGATGGCACACCGATTACAACTCCTGTAACTACCAATCTGGCAGTACGCGGCTTATTGCCTGTACCCGGCTTCGGAAACGTGACTTTATATACCAAATACACCGGCGATATCAATAATTACGGTGTGCCCGGCATTAAGCTGATGCATATCACCTACGCACCTTATGGCAACCTTAACGGGTATTTTGAACGACTGTTGCCCGGTAACGCGCCAACAAATTCCACCACTTATCTCAATTTTGTAATGTCGAAGCCATTCACTTTCTTCTCAAACTGGCTGGGGAACAATGACGCTTTAAGTTACGCCACATCCGGTGGGGCCGGCGACGTGCTGACAGACAAAAATACTTTTGCTGCTCTGTATAATGTATTGATCAACACCCTCACTGCCAAGGGACAGAAAGGCGTAGTTGCAACCGTACCGGATGTAACCTCAATACCTTATTTTAATACCATCACCGTTTCTGCAATACTGGCTGGCGTACAAAAAGCCAATCCAAATGCAAAAGCATTGTATATCAACGCGCTGGTTTCTGGCAGTACTTATGCGCCGCGCGTAGCGACGCCTAACGATCTTATCGTACTTACCTTCCCCACAAGCAAGATCGGGCAGCCGGTTGCAACTCCTGTTGGTAACCTGCCTTACGGTTTAACGCCGTATACGCCGATAGATAACCAATATGTACTTGACGAAAAGGAAGTTGCTCTTACCGGGGATTATGTAACTTCTTATAACACCACCATAAAATCTGTAGCGGCGGCAAAAGGCCTGGCTGTATTTGATGCATATACCTTTCTGCAAAATATTAAACTGAACGGGATGGTGGTTGACGGTGTAAGCGTTAACTCAAATTACATCAGCGGCGGTCTGTTCTCATTGGATGGAGTACACCTTACACCGCGCGGGTATGCAATTGTGGCCAATGAATTTATCAAAGCCATTAATGATAAATATAATTCATCAATACCACAGGTGAATATATCAGATTATAACGGGGTTAAGTTTCCCTGATCGTTAGTCAGAAGTCTTAAGTCGAAAATCTTGATTTCTAAGTCGATAGGGATAAATCCTAACTTAAAACTCAAGACTTTCGACTTAGAACTAAATTTATCCCGCAGCACTATCCGGTTCAGATTCATCGCCTGGCTCCCAAAGCTCAATAATGTTCCCTTCCGGATCGAGAATATGAACAAATTTGCCATAATCATACTCAGCAATCTCGTCAATAATGGTTACGTCATCTTTTTTTAATTCATCTACCAGCGCAACGATATTTTCTACCCGGTAATTAATCATAAACGGCTTGGCCGACGGATTAAAATATTGGGTATCCTGCGGGAACGTACACCAGGAGGTGGACCCTATTTTCGACGGATCATCTGCATGCCGCCACTCAAACGTTGTTCCGTACTGGCCGGAAGGCAGTCCAAGGTTTTTGACATACCATTCGTTCATACCTTTCGGATCGTCGCATTTAAAAAATACGCCTCCAAGGCCCGTTACTTTTTTCATAGTTTATTGAGTTTGTATGATTAAGGTGCTATAACACAGAGAAATTTGTACACATCTTAAAGATTATTAACATCAATAAATACTTTATGATGTACAACGTTTTGAGCAATTTCCATCTATTTTAAAACATTACCAAATCCGTTTTCAGATTTTTGCCCACTACTTTGTCAATCTTTCGTTACAGTGCTGTATCGTTTTCAGATAGGTTTTTTACTTTTTAGAGCCTGTATAACCTCTTTTAACTTTTCGTTGCTGTTGATGGTTTTTAAACCCTCTTCATACCCTATCATATAAATTTCTTCGGCGGCATCGGTATCAAAAATACCATAACCACCCAAGCCACGCGGCTCGATAACTATATTGCACAACATTTTATGCGCATTGAGGCCCGAATTAATCGTTATCATGGCCGCCCTGTCAACCAGGTTCACAAATGATTTAATTGTTGAAACAACAGGTAAATGGTTACAGCATGAACCTATGATCAGGTCACAATTACCCACCAATGGTTCAACCGGAAAATTATTGAGTATGCCGCCATCAACAAACATATGATCGTTAATGATGATGGGCCTAAAAATGCCCGGCAAACAGCATGACGCCAAAATCGCTATATCCAACTCGCCCTCGGTAAAATAAACCAGCTTTGCTTCTCCAATGTCAACGGCCGGAATGGTAACACGTGTTTTGAGGCTTTGAAAGGAATTATGCGGAATATATTTATTAATCAATACCCTGGTATGTGTTATTGAGATCAAACCGTTGCTGCCAAACGCCGGGCGCAGCAATTTAAGCAGGCTGTTGTCTTTGATGATGCGTAAAATTTCTTTTGGGGTATATCCTTCTGCAAAAAAAGCCGCAGCTATTGCGCCTGCACTTGTGCCCGAGATATGCGAGAATTTGATACCATAATCGGTTAGGGCCTGCATCACCCCCAAATGAGCCACCCCTCTTACCCCCCCGCCAGACAACACTAATCCTATCTTTCTTGAGCCGTTTTGATCAATATTTGTATTCATTTTATATAGGTTATCACCAGTCCGTTACCCGGGAAAATCATCGGACCGTTGAGGTCAAGATATTACTTTTTTAATTTAAATAATGTTAATTTTTTTAATGATCAACTTTATTAATCTTATTCGCCGGACGACAGATGGCATAATTTCTATACATCAACTGTACCAAATGGTGCCGCCCTTGTTTTTTGTTATAAGAATACAATCAATATATCATATACGTATTTATCTCACCGAAGAAAATATCATATCTTTTAAAGATTTAACGGAAAATTAATTTTACTACAGGTTCTTTGGTACAGTTTTTCGGGGCTATTACCCGATGACGAAAAACCTTCTCCTTTTCCTGTGCCTGTTTATTATAAAAACCTCTTTAGTGTGCGCACAATCACCGACGCTCAATGGCGTATACATTGGTGCAGAGTTATACAACACGCCTTTTAACGGCATGCAGATCAACAATATCGTGATCAGTTTCCGGAGCGATGGCACTTTCAATAACGCATTGAGCCAGGCGGACTGGAAAACGAAATCCAGCGGTTCTTACACAGTTAAGAACAACCTTGTACAACTCACATTTAAAAACGGCGACGAAAGCAAAAAATATAAACTGGCAGCTAATGGACACCTTGAAAGTACAGCAGGGATAAAACACACCTTGTATAAGGTTAAAAAAGTAACTGTTATCCCTGCCGGGCTGTATGAAAAAAGAAGCGCTTCCACCAGTGGGGGAATAGGTACGGGAATGCCGGCGGTGGGCGCTTTTTCTTCTGATTTAATTTATTTTGATGGTAAAGGAAATTTTTCAACAGAACGGTCGAGCGTTGTTGGTGTAACGGGTGATGCAGTGGGCGGTACTATAGGTGGTAAATTTGAAAAAAACGGTAAAACCAGTGGAACTTATAAATTGGGCGATGGAGAAATAACTTTAACATTTGGTAATGGCACTGTTGCCAAACAAAGCTTCTTTTACAGTCCGCCAAATGAAGAAGACCTGATTTTGTTGAATGGTGAATTCTATTTCAGAAACGAGGATGACAAAGAAAAGCCTGCAATTAAACAAGGAACAACCGTTAGTTCAAAGACAAATACAAGTAAACCTGCAACAACCGGCCTGCCTGCGCCAGCCAATCTGCTTACCCAACTCAGGGCACACTATGGTGGCGAAAACATAGACAAGTTAACAACTGTTAGGGAAACGGCCACAGTAACAGGTAACATGCAAATTATCGCTTTAACCGATATCCTTAATAACAGGATCCGTGCAGAAGTAAGGCAGAACGGGAAGTTACTACTGGTAAAACAGTTGGACGGAAACGAAGGCTGGCAATGGATGAACGGCACAAAAAAGCCTTTAACGCAGGATGAAAAAGACGAACTAACCTTAAGCCTGTACCAGGGGATCCTGGGCTTGCATAAAAAACTAACCAGCTCTTTCCTTACAGGCACAGTATCCGCATCGGGCGATGATTATATCGTCACTTTTTACAGAAGTAAGAATAAACTGTTGTACCTGATTGGTAGTGATTATAGCCTGAAAGGAAATGCTTACTCCATCAATTCAGCGCCTGCTAATATTTCTATCTACAAAGATTTCACAAAAGCCAATGGCATCACCTATCCTGCTACCACCGAATCATCCGACGGAAAAAACAAACTGGTGTCAAACACGACCTCTATCGAGTTTAATCCTGTTTTAACCGAAGATAGTTGGAAAATGCCGGGAAGCTAAGTGTATACTTAGCTGTTGCGGTTCCATTTAAGCCTCTGGATACGCTTCCAGTCGGTGAGTAATAATCCAGCTAAAAAATCAAGTATGGCAATCATATATCTGACAATTGATAACTAAAGATAGCGATTAAATCATAACTAAAAGACTTTCAGGCGATAAATTACCTCTACTTTTTCAAAAACGACATAGCCGCCGCACTTCCCGCCCCTACTGTTAGCCCGGCTGCCACATCGGTTGGATAATGAACACCGAGATACATTCTTGAATAGCTGGTGGCGCCCGCCCAAAAGAAAGATGGCGCTATCACATACCATTTAGGATAAGCCGCCGATAAAGCCGTAGCCGTAGCGAAGCTTGATGAAGTATGCCCCGAGGGGAACGAGGTACCGCCCGCTCGGTAAACCGGCGTGATATTGATATTTTGAATAAATGGCCGCGGCCTTTTCACCAGATGCTTGATCAGCAGCATAAAACCATATGATATGGCCGTGCTGCTGGCTACATAACCTGCGTTTTGGCGCATTTCTTTATTATTGCTTGCAATACCTCCTACCAGTAAGCCCGCCGGGATCCCGATATCGCCGTACAAAACATTCTTGCTCAGGAATATGAAAAAACCTGTTTGGCCGGGTGTGCGTTGATTTTGCAGATCGATCATGACACGGTCGTCCCAGCGCTGAACAGCGGGGGGAATAAATGCAAGACTATTCACGGTAACTTTCGCCGAATCGGCCTGGGCAAAAGCTTCGCCCGCAAAACAAATCAACAATCCCTGCAAATGAATTAAAACTACCAGGAATTTAAGCGGGGAGATCTTTTTCATAGGCGGTTTAGCAGCAATATCCACACTGCTAATTTAACTATAAATGCCTATAACATGGATATTGTTTGTTCGCCGAAACAGTAGAACCACAAAGAATGGATGACCAGAAGAATAAGACTTACGAAACTTTTGAAACTTCGTAAGTCTGGGTTCTTCAACTAAGGGTAGATACAAAGCAAAGATGTGTCCTATTATACACTTAACCCTCATCTATCCCAACTTCTCAATAATCTCGGCGGTAGTACCCACCTGCCCTATTCTCGGGAAAATGTATTTAAAGCTGTGGGCATGCGCTTCGGGAAACATATCGGTCATGGCGTCACTGGCAAAGGCTATATTGTAGGCATGCTCGTTGGCCGAGCGGGCAGTAGCTTCAACACCTATGCTGGTGGCTACGCCGGCCAGTACAATTTGCGTGACGCCCCTTTTTTGCAATTCTTCGTGCAGACCTGTATTATAAAAAGCGCCCCAGGTTTTTTTGGTGATAAAAATATCTGTTGGCCCGGTCTCAATTTCAGGCGCAATTTCGTTCCAATCGGCGGGGAGTTCGGTCATGCTGTTTCTATTGTTGTCGCGCCTGGTTTTAAAAGCCACACCGGTTGGTTCTACATGAACAACGACAATAGGCTTACCGGCCTTGCGAAAGGCTTCAACCAATTGAGCCGACTTTTCCAAAATGCCGGCCATTGGGTGGGCACATGTAAGCTGTACAATGTATTTCTGCAAATCTATCAGCACCAGTGCTGTATTTTGATCTAATGTAGTTATCATGGTAGTTGATTGTTTAATGTTAAGAAATTGCTTCGGCGGGCTGCTGCATGGCTTCCATAGTTTTCTTTTTAAGCCTGCTGCGCCTTAAAAAAGCAAAATGTAAACCCCCTAAAAGCAGTGCTATCATACCTTCGGCCATAACGGTATCGGGCACGCCTATCTTTTGTGAAACTGCGCCAATAAGCAGTCCACCAAGCGGCTGCATCCCAAAAAAAGACATAGCATAATAACTGATTACCCGGCCTCGCATTTCGGGAGTCGCAGTAGTTTGGATAATGGTATTGCCAATGGTAACCTGCGACATCATACCGAAACCGATAATAGCTGAGAAAAATAGCGCCACGGGATAGTTGCGCATATGTGAGAATGCTATCAGCCCCACCGCAAATATTACTGTATTAACTGCAAGGATCTTTTTAAGATCGGTACTGGCACTTAATGAGGCCAGGAAAATGCCGCCGCTAAAAGCGCCAAGCCCTATTACACTATCTATCACCCCAAATGTTGACGCCGTTCCTTTAAATATATCCTTAGCATAAACCGGTATCAGCGTACTGAATGGTAGTACAAACAGGCTTATCGACGCAAGCATCAGTAGCATAAACATAATAGTGGGTGTATTCCGGATATATTCGAAGCCGTCCTTCAGATCGGCAAATACGTTTTTACCGTGGGGCTTGGGCATAAATTCGGGCAAACGCATCATCAGCAATGAGCCAATTACCGCAATAAAGCTCAGAGCATTGGCCCCAAAACAAACCGAATCGCCAAATTTTTCAATAATCAGGCCCGCTATCCCCGGCCCTATTAACCGCGACAGGTTCACCATGGAAGAGTTAAGGGCAAGCGCATTAGGCAGGTCGGATTTATCATCAACCATTTCATATACCAACGATTGTCTTGCCGGAACATCAAATGCGTTAATCAGTCCTAAAACAGCAGTCAAAGCCATGATAGCCCAAACCGAATAATACCCAAAAAACACCAGCACGGTGAGCAAAATGGCTTGTACCATGGAAGCCAGTTGCGTAAACAACAATACTTTAAAGCGGTTATACCTGTCAGAAACCACACCGCCCAAAAACGAAAAAAGAAACGAGGGGAACAAACTTGCAAACAAGGTTAGCCCCAACATAAACTTGGAGTGCGTTTGCGAATAGATCACCCAGCTTACAGCGGTTTTCTGCATCCAGGTGCCCAGTAACGAAACTGACTGCCCGGCAAAATACAGGCGATAGTTGCGGCTTTTAAAAGCGTTGAATGTACTTATCTTACTCATCTATCTCTTTCTGTCAGTTTTTATTAATTAATCAAAGTCGACAAGTTTGGCCAGGGGTGCAAGGGCTTTCTTTAAAACTGCCTGCTCTTCGGCAGTACAGGTAGTTTCGAGCGCACGGTTAAGCCATTCATCCTTTTCACTCCTGGATTTGTAGATGAGGCTGATCCCAGCTTCCGATAGTGAAATAATCACCTTACGCTTGTCCAGCTCGGAAATGCGCCTTTTGATCAACCCAAGGTTAAGCAGGTTACTCAGGATCTGAGACATGGATTGCGTGGTGATCTTCTCCATAGCTGCCAACTCATTGGGCAGGATCTCTTCATGCTGAAAGATCAGCGCCATGGTCGACCGCTCGGTAAGCGAAAGCTTTTCAGCAGTAGCCGAAGTCTTCCTAATCTTTTTACTAAGCCTCCCTATGATAAACCTCAATTCGGAAGCCAGTTGAATCTCTTTTTCGTCGCTCATACAATTAATCAGTTAAACTTGTAAGTTTACCTTACAAATATAGGGATTGTTTTATCAGCACAATGTCAAACCTGACCGTTGATTTTTTTTATTTCGCTGATTGTGTTGATTTTGATTAGCGTACTTAACATAATTAGGTTCGGAGACCGCTTTGATCATCAAAAAAATCAGCGCAATCAACGTAATCGTCCTTAATCAACGGTTCGTTTTCGTAATTTTACCCCGTGCCTGCTCCTGAAAAGAAAACACCTGTAAGAAAGAAAGCTCCTGCCCGTAAAAAGCCGGTAGTTAAAGCAAAACAGCAGGCCAATTTCTCCACACAGTGGATGGTGGCTATAGGCGCTTTGCTGCTTATCTTGCTTTCGCCTTTTTATTATGGCTATATTTTAAAATTTGGCAGCGCCACCTGGCGATGGATCATGGATGCAGGTGAGGATACCCATTATCGTAAGTACAAGGATTTTGCCATCCATATCCCCGATGGCTATACCGTATATGGCATTGATGTGTCCTCATACCAGGGCCGTATAAACTGGAAACAGGTAAAAGCCATGCGCGAAGGCAATGTCCACATCAGCTTTGCATTTATCAAAGCTACCGAAGGTGTGTTAAGCGTTGACCCATATTTTCAGCGCAACTGGCGCGAAGCGCCAAAGGCAGGCATCATGTGCGGCGCTTATCATTTTTTTCTTCCGCAAAAAAGTGGTGTATGGCAAGCTAAGTTTTTCCTTCAAACGGTAAAAACCGAAAAAGGCGACCTACCCATGGTGGTGGATATAGAAAGGTTGTATCGTACCAGTCCTGAAAAGATGCGAGAGCAACTGGAGAGTTTTATCAAAACCATTGAAAACCGTACAGGGATTAAGCCCATCATCTATACTAACCTAAAATTTTATCAGGATTACCTGGAAGGTTATTTTGATGGTTATACCCTGTGGATTGCACATTACTACCAGCCCAAGTTGCTTGTATCCAACAAAACCAACTGGAAGTTTTGGCAACACTCGGATAAGGCCCATGTTAACGGCATTAACCATGTTGTGGATTTTAATGTGTTTAAGGGCGATAGTACGGAGTTTGAGAAATTGCTGGTGCCGTAGGATTGTATCTAACATCACTGCAAAGAACGAAGCAATCCCCGACTCTACAGGGAGACTTGCATAGCCGCTCTACTTCATGGGGATTGCTTCGTTCCTCGCAATGGCGTGGTGGAAACATCCCTCACATTACTGTTGCTTTTTATAATACAACAAATACGATCCTCCCAAAATCGCCAGAAACACCAACGGCATCACACGGTTTGCTACCGGATCGCCGGATGCGGTATGTGCTATAAACGCAGAAACAAATACAAAAGTAAATCCCGCATAAGTCCATTCTTTTAACCTTGCAGATACGGGTACCAATAGTAGTATTGCACCGATAAGCTTTGCTATTGCCAGTTCAACCCTAAAATAATCAGGGAAGCCTAAATGATGAAAGGCTGCAGCCATTTCGGGTTTAGCTAAGTATGAATAGCATGAAAAAGCCATCATCAATGCTACAATAGCGGTTAGTATCCAGTAAAAAATTTTAGTTGCTTTCATTTAATGAATTATTTGTCGCAAACTTAACTACCTTTGCTATTAAAAAGATACTACTATCCTAAAGGATACCGGTATCGTTAAGGATAGCAAGTATGAATAACGAACAAATCATTCACAATAAAGAGACCTGCAAAGCTTCTGTAACCGCAGTACGCGATACGCTTTATGTAGTAAACGGCAAATGGAAGCTGCCGATGCTGGTAAGCCTGATGACCGGCCCTAAACGGTTTAAGGAACTTCAGCGCGACCTGGAAAGCATCACGCCTAAAATACTTTCGAAAGAGTTAAGGGAGCTTGAACTAAATGGCTTTGTTAAACGGACGGTTTATGATACCACACCGGTAACTGTAATTTATGAACGTACCGAATATGCTGATACGCTTGGCAAGGTTGTTTCGGAATTGCGCGAATGGGGCATGAACCATCGTGAACATATTAAACAAATGAGTCGGGCTGAAGCCGATGCCAAAAAAACAATGGCAGTTTCATTATAATGTAGTAAATAGCTCTTCAGAATTTAGAAGCACAAAGCGCCTTTGCCTGGTAAGCAAAAGCGCTTTTATAAACAATAACATTACGCTTTTTTCTTCTCGGGGCGATGAGCGCTATCCCGGCTTGATGTTTGATCGGATCGCTGTCCGCCCGCATTACTGATGCCTTTTTGCTTCTGGGCATCATTGTGGTTAGCAAAGGCACGATCGGCAGTTGGTTTGCCCTGTGCATCGGTGTTATTCTTAAAATGCTGTTGACCTTTCATAGTAGCTATATTTAAATTCAACAATGTTTATATAGTTACTACAAGCAAACAGTAATTGGGTTTTATAAAATTAGCCCCCACTATCCATTACCAGTAGTTGCATTATTAAGAAGTTCCATAGCTCCCTCTGCACCAAGGCGTTCCATCAAATTAAATTCTTTAGATTCGAGGCGGTTGTAGTTTATAAAAAAAGCCTCTATCTGGTCGGTAAGGCTGTGCGGAAGTTGAGCGGCATCATGCAAACCGGTAAAAATTTTTGATACTGCCGGCACTGCCAGCAACCTGTCGTTCCGGTAGCGTTTGCCATCCGGACCGGCTTGTTCTACCTTAAAAGCTCCTATCAGCCGGCAATCTATCACACAGCCCGGAAAAGTACTGATCTCCGATATGATCAGCACATCCAGCGGATCGCCGTCGCCCCCAACTGTATCGGGGATAAAACCAAAATCAAAAGGAAAAACCATACCGGCCGGCAGTAGTTTTTTAAGCCTGAACTGATTGGTGATGGCATCATAATCATACTTATGGCCGCAGCCTTTAGGCGTTTCAACAATCACCGTGATCTTATTTTCTAAATTATCCATGCGTACATGTTTTATAAACCTGGTATTTTAACCCCGGAAGCTTTCAAGTCCTGCAAAATATTTTCCTGTACGGCCAGTTTGGTATCCTGGAAACCATGGGCATGAACCCAAACATTAACTCCTACACGATAACCATCAGGATCTAAACCGGCAATACCTATCCTCCTGTCCGGAGTTTCCAATATATTTTTTGATTTATCGATAGAAGAGTTAATAACCGACTTCACCTCATTAAAATCAATATTATTGGTAAACTTCAGCTCGATATCAAGCCTGCGGGTGCCTTCCCTGCTGATGTTAATAATCACTTCATTTGAGAGCTTACTGTTAGGCATAATAACTATCCGGTTATCAAAGGTTTTAACAATGGTATAAAAGATCTGGATAGCGATAACCGTTCCTTCAAGGCCTTGAGCTATGATATTATCGCCCACAACAAAGGGCTTGAGCAGCAGTATCAGCACACCGCTTGCAAAATTTTGTAATGTACCCGAAAGGGCTAAACCAGCGGCTACACCAAAAGCACCCACGAGTGCAGTGAACAAAGTGATGGGCACACCCATGATCTGCACAACTCCTAAAATGAGCAACACACGCAATACCACCCCTACAAGACTTTGCAAAAACGGCTTTATGGTTGGGTCTATTTCCTTTTTTTGCATATGGGCCTGCCACCATTTCAGCAGCAGGTTAATGAGCCAAAGGCCGATGAATAAAACCACCAGCCCAATCAAAAAACTGGGTGCATAACGGATCACCCAAATGTATACCTGTTCATAAAACTTTTCAATCTTCATAAAACAAATCGTTTAGCTTCCGCATAAAACCACCTATGCTTAACGCATATTTGGGGGAAGGGTTTGTTTTAATGGCGTCAGCATTTCTTTCATCAATTAAAAAACTATAAAACAACAGCTTAACATCTGCGATAAACAACAGCACAAGCCTATTAATTAAGTAGATTATTGATTATTTTTGTGTATGCAAACACTCGAGATAATTGTTCCTGATAATAACACACGTTTGGTTAAGGATATCCTGAAAGAATTGGGTGTAACTATTAAAGTAAAAAAAGAGAACAAAACACCTAATGCCGAAACTATTGCCGCTATGGACGAGTTAAAAGCAGGCAAAGGCAAAAAATTCAAAAGGGTAGACGAACTGTTCAAAAGTATCTAATTTGATCATGTTCGAGATCGTCACCTCAACCAAATCCTCAAAGATTTAAAATTACTTAAAAAGCGTTCGCTTAACGATTTTCAGCTGTTGCAGAACGTAATTACCATACTCGCCAACAAAGGTCATATGGGCCTCGACAAAAAACATAAAGCCCATAAGTTAAGTGGTAGCTACAAAGGCTATTGGGAATGCCATGTAAAGCCCGACCTACTACTGATCTGGGATGAGAATGAACAGATCAATCTTTTAGAATTAGTACGAACCGGAACCCATTCAGATCTGTTTTAACAACCATTTAACACTTCAACCTTCCAAGTGTTAACAAATGTTAAAAGTGTTAAATTTCAATACGTTACCATTTTTAAGCCCTAATTTGGTATTAACTATTTGAAAAAACTTTTACACTTTATCATGAGCTACAACAAGATCAATAACCTTTTGGGCTGGCTTTGTTTTACCCTTGCATCCTTAACTTACATCCTTACTTTAGAACCCTCTGTAAGTTTTTGGGACTGTGGCGAATTCATTTCCTGTGCCTATAAACTCCAGGTATCGCACCAACCGGGCTACCCTCTTTTTGCCATGATAGGTAAGGCATTCTCGCTGCTTTCGATGGGCGACAGGACAAAAGTTGCCTACTTTACCAACCTGGGTTCGGCATTGGCCAGCGGGGCTACCATTATGTTTCTATTCTGGAGCATAACCGCTCTTGCCAAAAAACTGCTTGCTATAAAAAATACTACTGTTAATACAACCCAAACCTTACAAATAATGGGTGCCGGGCTAACCGGCGCCCTTGCATTTACCTTTACCGACACCTTTTGGTTTTCGGCAGTTGAAACCATTGTTTTTGCATGGTCGTCATTATGTACTGCAGTAGTATTTTGGGCTATTTTAAAATGGGATGCCGTTGCCGATGAACCGCGAGCCGACAGGTGGCTTGTTTTTATAGCTTATGTAATCGGCCTTTCTATCGGCATTCACCTGCTTAATTTACTAACCATACCAGCTTTGGTAATGGTTTATTATTTCCGCAGGCATAAAAACATTAATGTTAAAAGCGGACTTTGGGCATTCGCTATAAGCATCCTGATCCTGGCCTTTGTTCAGTTTGGCATCAGGGGGTATACCATAGGCCTCGCCGCCCGGTTCGATCTGTTTTTTGTAAACAGTCTTGGACTTGGTTTTGGCAGCGGCGTATTGTTCTTTTTCTTGCTGATCATCGGCTTGCTTATCGCCGGGATTCGGTACAGCATCCGTAAGCAGAAACATCTTTTAAATATAAGCCTGCTTTGCATTGTGTTTGTTTATTTTGGTTACAGTTCCTTTGTTTATATCCCTATCAGGGCATCGGCAGGAACTAACCTTAACAACTCACACCCCAGCGATGCCTTTACGATGTATGAATATCTTAA
Organism: Mucilaginibacter sp. Mucisp73; assembly: GCF_059491465.1. Taxonomy (NCBI): domain Bacteria; kingdom Pseudomonadati; phylum Bacteroidota; class Sphingobacteriia; order Sphingobacteriales; family Sphingobacteriaceae; genus Mucilaginibacter; species Mucilaginibacter sp. Mucisp73. Next base: position 4,019,042 of record NZ_CP168507.1, read on the forward strand.
CCGTACCCAATATGGTGAAACGCCCTTGCTTAAGGGCCCTTACTTCGATGCCAAAATAACGGATGTTACCGATGGTACACCGCTTTATCGTAAAGGAAACAGCAAATACGAGGTAGCCTATAATAAGCCTAATTATGTTTATGACCACACCAGCATTCTGCCCCGCATGTGGTCGACAGAGGAGAATACTACCTACGCCCAGGACGTGCAGTTTTACCGCGACTGGCTACAGTTGAGCGATAACGCTATGCCTACCTTTTCGGATAATTTAAGATGGATGTTCAGCTGGCAAATGTACCAGATGTATTGGCGCTACTTTATGTGGAACTTTGTTGGCCGTTATAATGACGATGATATGGAAGGCCAAACCAATATGAATGGGATTGGCGGCAACTGGACATCAGGTTTGTTCAACAATACTTCCAATACGCCAAAGTTTGTATTGAATGATGTTACCTACACGCCCCTTTATGCGCTGCCTTTAGTGGTTGGTTTGTTAGGTATGCTTTATCATTTCAAAAAAAGGAAAAAAGATGCCCTGATAATAACCCTGTTATTCTTTTTCACCGGGTTGGCGATAGTGCTGTATGTTAACCAGCCATCGGTACAGCCCCGCGAGCGCGATTACTCGTACGTTGGTTCATTTTATGCCTTTGCCATTTGGATTGGTTTAGGATTGATAGCGCTGATTGACATGGTGCCTAAAAAGATCAGTCCGCGGTTTGCCACCATTGGGGCTATGGTTATTTGTACTATTGTTGGCCCTGTTTTGCTGGCAAGTAAAGAATGGAAAAACCACGACCGCTCAACCAAAATGGCGGCGCATGATATGGCTTACAATTACCTCATGTCCTGCCCTAAAAATGCTATTTTATTTGACCTGGGCGATAATGATACTTACTCACTGTGGTATGATCAGGAGGTGGAAAACATCAGGCCGGATGTACGTATTGTAAATCTGAGCCTGCTGAGTGCCGACTGGTCGGTAAGGCAAATGCAGCGCAAAATAAACCAGGCCGACGCGCTGCCCATTACCATGAGCTTTGATAAATACAAGCTGGGTACCCGTGATGTGATCAGGTATAATGATGCCAAAATACCGGGCTATGTTGATGTAAAAGATATATTTGACTTTATCACCTCGGATGATAAACGTACGCACGTTGAATATACCAATGGCACCACCGAAAATTATTTGCCTACCAAAAACTTCAAGCTGGCGGTGAATGCTGATGATGTAATGAAAAATAAGGTGATCACGCCCGAGCAAAAAGGCTTACTTACGGATACGATGAAATGGAAATTCCCTCCTAATTATATAACCAAAGAAAACCTTGCCATGATAGATATACTTGCCCATAACGACTGGAAACGGCCAATTTGTTTCACTACATCTATTGGGCAAACAAGCATGGTTGGCTTACAGCCATATTTGTACCAGGAAGGTTTTACCTATCGCCTGTTGCCTTTCAAAACTGATTCATCGTTAAGGGATCAGCTTTCAAAGATCAACAGCCTGGTGATGTACAGCAACATGATGGATAAGTTTAAGTTCGGCAATTTCAAAACAGCCAAATACCTTGATCAGCAATCAACAACCATGTTTTTTCCGCAAATGGTGTCTGCTTTTTCTGATCTGTCGGCGACATTACTGAAAGAGGGCCATCGTAACCTGGCACTTAATACCCTACACAAATATGAAGAGGTAATGCCTGACATCAACCCTAACTTTATGACGGCACAAGGTAAAATAACAATGGCCGATACCTCGTATAAGCTGGACTATGCCAAACTGGGCAATAAACTCATCAAAAGCGTTAACAACTACCTTACCGATAAGCTTGATTATAACTACCATCAGTTGCAAAAGGATACAGGCAGGTTAAGTCCGCGCGATGTACAGATCAGCATGTCGCTGTTGAACAACATGGTTGCCATCACCCATAACGGCAATCAAAAAGAACTAAGCGGGCAATTAGTTGCCCAGCTTAATGATTATGCCGAAAAGTTTAAAAGTATTCTCCAGCTCTAAACAACCAACATATATATGCTATGGGGCAGGCTATTTGATTTAGCCTGCCCTTTTTTTATACTTTAATAATTCACGTATTTTTCTTCAAAAGAACCATCGGCATACAGATCAATCAGGCCATAGCCGGGAGCTGTTTCCCGGCGGTTCCCCTCCCACCAAGCACCGGAAACGGCGCCGTTACACAGGTAAGTAACATTGTTATAAACCACCTTATCGCGCATGTGCAGGTGACCGCTCACACATAACTTTACGTTAGGGTGCTGGTAAAACAGGTTAATGATCTTAGCCGTATCGGTATGCATATCGCCGCCAAGCATTGTCCACTTGTTTACAATATCATCCTCTATCATAAGCAAAGCGGTCAATATCGGTATGTGCGACATGACCATTACCGGCATATCGGCATCTGTAGCTTTCAGCTCATCGCTAAGCCAGTTGAGCTGCTCATCGCCCAACTTGCCTATATACCAGGTATTATCAATATCTAAGTGCACACTGTCCAGCACAATGATCTTCCAGCCGTTTTTTTCCATGCTGTAATAAGGCCTTACAAGCTGTAGTTTATCCAGCGCGTATTTTTTTCCGTAGATGGCCTGGCCCTTGTCGTCCTCGTACCACCAGATATCGTGGTTGCCCAAACAATAATGAACGGGCAAACCGCATTCATTTTTCATAATGTTTTGCACCAGTTTCCATTGATCATTGATGGTGCCGATGTTTTCCTTGTTCATATCAAAAACAATATCGCCGCCATTTAATACCATATCAACCTTTGGCGTTTGCTGCTGCAGGTGGTGGAGGCACCTGGTAAACCTGGCAGGGGCATCAAACTTATCCTTCAGGTGCACATCGGTAATGTGGGCTATTCGCAATGATGGCTTTGCAGCCGGTGTTGTATTGCCAAGTGCTAATGAAGGTGCCAGAAGCAGGCCACCTATATTTTTTAATGCTGATCTTCTTTCCATAATATAAAAGCTGCCTCCCGGGTTCAGGCAATTTTGGGGTTAAAAATACATTTATAATATTGGTAGGCCGCGGGAATTTCTGTTAAACTTTTATTAAGAAAATAATGACCGAAACATCTGTATAAAACAAAAAGCCTTCCGCGTTAGCAGAAGACTTAATAGATTTGTGTAGGGAAGGTTAAAATATTATTTCGAGCCGCTTAGCTATTAATTATTGAAGATATGGCCTGCCTGCGATATACTCATTTACAGCCCCGGCAATGTATTTATTATCGTAACCCGTTTCTTTGTTTTGTAAAACGGATTTATAATAAAGCAGCAGAAAATCGTACACACCCAGTTCGCGAACCTGCTGTCTGGTTTTAAACAAGCGGTTCATACTCATTTGAATAAGGCTGATCACAAGCAGGTTCAAATCCTGCGGTACCGTTCCGGATGAAATAAGCTCGGCGAGCAATAAAGCTGCCGGTCTGTTGTTTAAACTCCGGTACCTGAGCAGGTCGTTGCCTGCAACCGCGGCACCTTCGGCAAAAAGGCCCTCAATCTTGTTGCGGTAATGCCTGTATTTAAAAGTCAGTTGCTTTGAAAGCAGGTTATCATAATTAACGTCCGGATATGATGAGGCTACAAGCAGCTCCATAAGCTCGTTTTTTTGTTCGATCTGAAAATCAAAATCATTCAACAGCCTGTCAATTGATAACAGTCCCCAGAGCCACCTCAGCTCTTCAAAGTTTTCGGTCACATCCGCTCTTGATATGAGGCTGGCTATGGCAAGGCTATCGTTAAAAAACAACTGTTCAACAAGTTCAATCGACGCCTCCCCATAGCGTTCCAGTTCGCGCTCGTAGGTATCAAACTGCACCTTCCAGATCTGCTTTGATTTAATTAAGGCCGAAAAGCAATTGTTAATATTTTGAATGACCCTGCCCAATGCAAATACAGAAGCCAGATGGACCCTGAAACGAATATGAGGTTCAGGATCAGCATAACGTACATAAAACCACTGATCAATCAAGTCTTCATGGTAAAGCTTTTTGCTTAGCTGTATCAGCTCATTGCCTATCACATGTTCGGCAGTTTCAATACCGCAATACAGTTTTACATACAACCATTCATCCCCCGGGAAAAACTGGCGTTTAGCTGCATTTGTACTAAGCGGCCCCATACCGGTATACTTGCCGGCTATCTTTTCGCCCCGTTTTAAAACAGCCACAAACTGGTTACCGATAAGCTTTTCATCCTTCTTTTTAAGCATGATATTATCGCGTTCGCCAATGTATTCCTTTAAAATAATTTCATTCTTTTTCTTGCATGACGAAAGCCATGCAGCAACCTCAAGCCTGCTGTTGATATGTACAACCAATTCACTATCAATATCTGTAAAAACGAAAGCCTCAGGCAGATCCCAGTATCTAACAAACTTCGCCCACGCTTCGTTGTAATCAACAGCCAGTTCTTTTAACAGCTGCTGTAAATCAGCATTGGTGATGTACCAGGTTTTTAAGGCTAATATTACGCCCTCATAAACTACCCTTGGCGTTTTGGTTACCCCAAGTTTAGGTAATATATCAAGATTAAACCCAAGCTCGTATTTTGAATCCTGGCATTGCAGATCGGCCAGGAACCGGTACACGGGTAACGCTGTCATTCCGTAATTATATGCTGTATTTAAGCGGGGGATAATCCGTTTGCCTAATTTGGCCGAACGCAGCACAACATTATTTCCTTTAACAGATACAAGCAGATCTGTTATATTAACTTCCTGGTCACCAGTGCTTACCGGCGTTTGAAACTGGTAATCCCGATATGGTGCGGAGGTAAAGCTCCCTAGGTAGTCATCAGGCGTGTGTACGATTTCGGCAACTATAGCCGGCTCATAAATACGGGCTTCCGTTTCGGCTATTTCATCAAGGACCTGGCCAAAATTTCGCTCGGCATTGGCCAAACGGCCAAACATAGCAGTGCCGGCTGGCCATCCACAATGTTCAAGGTACAGCAAGGGCTCATCATGGCCCGAAATTCGGAACATTACCGAAAAACTTGGGGGCAACTCGCCGTCGTAAGCTTTAACGTTTTCAAACTGTGACTTTTGCAAATGGATAATTTCCTGCCCGGGATTGTTAACAATTTGCCCGATAAGCCACTTCACGGCACTGGTATATTGCAGATTTTCACCATCAGTTGCAGAGCCGGAGGATTCTGTATAACAGTTTATGGCATAGCCGATACCTTTTTCAGGATCAAGCACTTCTGTTAGCAAAATCTCCCGCTCATGATACCGGTCGCGGAAGCGTTTTATAAACGTTTCCAGGTTTTTACTTTGATGCCTGGGTGTGATCCGGTTAAGCAGATCAATGGCATCGAGCAATTTATCAGCATAAGCTTTATTAAGCGTAGCTGAATCTGCCTGCCTAAAATAATCAACCTGCAGCAATGTCCCCTGTGAGGCATCACCTGGCAAATCTTTCAAAATCATAGCAACCTTATTATTTTTTGTAATTACATTATCGGTGCCGGTCAGCACCTGTTTAACGGTTTTCAGTTTTGATAAATAGTTTTGTGCCTGTGCACTTTGGTGTGCCAGCCGGGTAAAAATGCCAATAGCCTGGTCAAGATATTCCCCGCTCTCAATACACGGTTCAAGCTCACTCCACAAAACCTGGTTTTTAATCAATTGGTCCAAAAAAGCTGCGGCACTTTCCGGAGTTTTGCCAAGTGTTTGCGTTATAAATAAGCATATCGAATTGTATGTCCTGGCGTTTTCACAAAACCTGATAACCGCCTGCAGATCATCAGATATCTTTACCGGCGATGCTTTGTATTTACCACAGTTTGCAGTTTGACGGTCAATTTTACGATAGGCCCCGTTTAAGGTATACATTGTTTTATTTACCTTGTAACTTAACGATGTCCGTATGAGGCGATTATTTAAAATCTGGCCGTTCAAATTAACCGCTGCGGCAACATTAAGCCTTACATGCTGGTAAGCATTACCAAGCTGTAAATCGGTCGTATTCCCCCAGGTAACAGGAGCGTAGCATGCAAATAATCCTGATGGATTGGTGCCGGTAGCGCTCCTGTTAATAAATTTGGCCAAGGTTATTTCAAGCTTCTCCATTTTTTTCGCATCTGTAATATCATCTATATGCAAAATCGCTTCATACAGATCTTTAGAGGTAAGCCAAAGCGCCTGCATAAACAATTCATCTTTTGTGAATGCCCTGATGGTTTCTTTATCAATTGTTTCCACGCAATCAAATGCAGGAAACCTGAACATCAGGCCCGATGAGAATTTATATTGTTCGGATAATTTGGCTGTTTTCATTGTAGTTACCTCTGATGGTTCTTATTATAAAACAGACGTACCTAATATGATCTGAGTCCGTCCTTAGAACCCTGTTGAACTTGAGGTTTTTTCTGTTGTAGTACCCGTCATAGTTATATAGAAATCTACAGTGCCACCATTTTTTCCAATGTTATTTGTAAGTGCCCGGTTTAAAATTTGCACTTGTTTAATTTGGATCTTTGGTAAAGATGCTTTGCTATAATTTTTCATACTTTTAAGCTTTTTAAAGGGTGTGAATGATGATTTATCTGTTGTTATAGGATAAATGTGGCTAAGCGGATGCAGGAGAGGAAAAAATTAGTACCAATGCGCCGTTGGGGACGACCAAACCCATTAAAAGCAGGACAAAAAATTTATGACAACGAATGCAGAGCGGCCAAAATCCAGGATAAGGGTATTCTTTCAACACCTGATTGGATGGCTTATTTATATATTATATGAAGAGGCCGTTGTCTATTTTTCAAAAATTGACATAAGCACTGTTTTTGCTTTTATTGTAAATGCTATTATATTTTATAACACCTGGAAAATTTTAAGGGCCATAAGCAAGAAGATCACTAATGTTTTTTTTCTGACACCTGTTTTATTTGTAGTATCCACGGCTATCATTGCTATAACGGTATTGTTTAAGCTTGAGGTTGATGCATTGATATACCATACGTCGTTTCAGGTTTCGGCCGATCCTGATAAAATCTCCAGCCTTATTATGCGCACAATATATTTTGGCGGAATGGGGGCTGCATTTGGCTTTGCAAGAGAACTGATACAACGGGAACGCGAAGTGGCTCAACACAGTATAGAAAAGGCTCAGATACTTGAACAACAGCAAAAGCTTGAAAAGAAAGCCCTTCAGGCCGAACTAAATGTAATAAAATCACAGATCAATCCGCACTTTGTATTTAATACACTCGGCTTTTTATATGCTGAAACTTATAAGAAACTCCCGGAAGTAGGACAATCAATCATCACACTTTCAAACATTATGCGGTATGCATTAACCAAAAATGAGGACGGGTTTAGCAGCCTTGAAAGTGAGCTTGCCTATATCAAAGACTTCATAAAAATTCATGAAGACCGCAGCAAAGCTTTTTTTATGAAGATAAGTATCGAAAGCGGTGTTATTCCGTATAAGGTAGTATCATTGGTTTTAATTACCCTCATCGAAAACATGTTTAAGCACGGCATTTTCAATCAAAGCACAAAGGAGGCTGTGTTGAGCATTACCGTTGTAGATGGGAAGCTGCATTTTTATTCGCTTAATTATAAAAATAATAACAGCGTTAATAAAATACAATCGAACGGGATAGGATTAAATTATATTCGCGAAAGATTAACGGACGAATATGGCCGGGACGGATATGAACTATTGGTGGATGAAACGCACAATAGCTATGAATGCAAACTTACCATGCCTTTAAAATATCATGAAAGTAATTAACTGTATTATAGTTGAGGACGAGCCTTATGCCATTGATATTTTAAGCGATTTTATATCAAAAGTGCCTTTCATTAACCTTACCGAAACGTTTACCAATCCTATTGAAGCACTATTATATTTAAAAGGATCAGCCACCGACCTCATTTTTCTTGATATAAACATGCCTGAGCTTTCGGGTATCGACCTTATTAAAATGCTGCCTAAAAGCACGGAGATCATCATAACATCAGCCTTTAGTGAATTTGCGCTGGCGGGATTTGAAAACAATGTGCTCGATTACCTGCTTAAGCCCTTCGCTTTCGACAGGTTTTTACAGGCTTCACAAAAAGCCCTTGATAAGCTAATACTGCTTTCATCTAATAAGCCAGCGCCGTTAATTGACACGCAGCCAAAGCCCGACTCATTTTACCTGAAAACCGACCACGGTAAAATTGTGCGCATCAACTTTGAGGATATCATTTATATAGAAGGACTTAAAAATTACTGTTCGGTTTTTACGGAAAATGAACGGCATATCTCGTTGGTGAGCATGAAAACCCTGGTTGATACCCTGCCCCAGGAAAATTTCGCGCGGACCCATAAATCGTACATTATTGCTTTAAAACGCATTAAAGCTATTGATGGCAACATGGTGATCTTTGATAAGATTAAAGAAAAGATCCCCATAGGGGTTACTTACCGCGACAGCTTTTTCGCACTGCTCAATAATAAGATGTTCAAGTAAGCTATACTTTCCCTTTACGGGCTTTTTCCGATTTAAGGAACTTTAAGAGCATCCCGTACAGGATGCACTCATGCAGGCGCTGCCGGCTGCTAAAATAGCGGTTAACTGCCATGTGGATCACGCTGCTCAAAAACTTCGCATTCCAATCAATAGAGTAGTTTTGCAGCAGTAATTCTACCTGCATTCTTTTTTGCCGAAGCAGGTCATCATATGCTAAAAGCAGGTTATTAAGGCTGCCATGATATTTTCTATATAATTGATCAATCTGTATTTTAACCGCCTTATCGTCAAATTCGGCAAAAAAATAAGCCTGCTGCCTTTCAACAAATTGCAGTTGATCGTTTAGGTCATTGCTCATCAGGTTTAGGTAATCTTTGATCAGCCAAAAAATCAGGAGCCAGTCTTCCGTATCATAGCGGTTGCTTTCAAGCAGCCCGAATACGCTGCAGCAAAATGAAGTTTCAATGCAAAAAAGGCCCTCAGCCTGTTCAATTTGCTGCCCGTAACGTTCCAGTTCGCGCACGTAGGTATCAAGCTGTACAACATGAAGCTGCCCGCTTGTCAAAAATGGCGACAATACCTTGCGCACGGCCAGGTAAACATCCTGAAAATCACCTTCATCAAGCAAATTAATCCTAACCCGAATGTGATTATCCGGGTCATGGTACCGGATAAAAAACCATTGTTTTATTTTAACAGTACCTGAATAATTTAACAGTTCATCCAATTTTAACAGCACCTCGTTGGCGATGTTACTGCTGAGATATAGCTTGATAAACAACCACTCGCTGCCGGGAAAAAAATTACGCTGAAATGTATTTTCGATATATTGAAAATATGGAGGCTTTAAAGGCCTGTCGAAATGGAAGGGTGCAACAAACTGGTGCATGTAAGGATCGCCATCCACATCTCGTACAATAGCCTCATGCTGAAGGTGAATACACTCAGATAAAATCAAAACCGGGTCCTGCCTTGCTATTTCCTTTGCAAGTACCTGTATACTAATCTCATTTTCAGTATCAATCAGTAATTCATTATCGCCCTTTATTATATAAAATTTATCGGGCAGTAACCACTCATTCCTAAAGCTGTTAAACAAATCGCCGAATTTATCCATGAATTTTTCGGCCTTGCAAAGTTCACCCAAAATAGCGGGCGTAAACTTCCAGGTGGCGCGGTGCAGGATAACGCCAAAGCTGGTTTCAACGCGTGGAAAAAACACAAAATCTGTAGAGAGTGCACCCCAGTTAAAACTTAAGCTGCCATTGCCCCGCTGATGCTGAATATCGCACAAAAAGGTGTAAATGGGGTGCTGCGACCTGTTATAATTATAAGCACTGCTTAAGCGCGGAACTACTTCCCGCTGATGTTTTTTTGAAAACAATTTAAAAACGCCCTGCTCAAGCTTTATGTAGATATCGTCAAGCCTCAAAACTGAACTTCCCTTGGCATCATCGATATAAGCCAGTTCATGGGGCCAGAAAGGCGGGTGCATCATGACGTTTAAGATCCGCTCTTCGGGCATATGGATCACTTCGGCAAACATGGCATCCGGACAGTTGGCGATCTCCTTTGCCGCTATCTCTAAACCTGTTTTATAAATTTCGGCATCCCCAACTGCAAACCGCGCTATCATGCTTAAAGCGCCGGGCCCGGTAACCCTCTCCAGGTATACCATATCGTTTTCAAAAAGCTGAAAAACCGCCGACATGGAAAATGGCAAATGATCCGGGCTGCGTTCCCTGGCAAAATTATCGGGCATAACAACTTTATACTGTTTTTCAATTTTGGCGCGGTTTAACAGGTTGAGCATTTTAAAATCTATCTCTGTATAATCCACCCATGAAGGCCCCCCTTCGCTTCCGGTATACAGCCCTTCTGTAAAAAGGGTTTCATGCTCATACCATTGTCCGTATTCGATTCCTGTATCGGTGTCAAATGCCTCCAGCAGCGGTACGCTCTGCTCCTCATACCTTTTCCTGAACCTGCCTTTAAACTGCTCAATCCTTTTATTGGGAGCCACGGCACTCACATTATTAAGCAATACAATCGCCTTAGTTATTTTCCATTGCAATGATTGATCAAGCTCACGGCTTTCCAGTTCGTTAAACATGGTTACATGTACCTTGTCTTTGAGCTCCCTGCCGGTTATGTGATTAGTAATTTGTTCAATAGCAGTATATAACGAAAACCAGTTTGAGCCTTCAACATCTCCATTATTAATTTTATTAAGCAAACCCACCAATTCATTAATGGTATCCCTTAATTCCGGATCATCAGTCTTTTGCAAAAAGACCGGAAAATCGCACCCTATTGCCGGCTCAAATGCCGGTTTTAGCAGTTGCCCTTCAATAAGGTCATTAATAAACACAATGAAATCATCAGGCTCAAAATCCGGGAATTTTTCGAGCAGTTGTTGTTTATTCCATATTTTATCACCAACAACGGTAATTATGTCATCAAGCACCTCATTGCAGGCAATGGCGCTCACCTGGTAAACCCTTTGGTTATCAATAATTTGATAAGTAATAAATCGTAAATCGTCCCCCACTTTATAAAGGGTATTATTTAGCTTATATCCTGCAGATAATTGGTTGGCATTTTCAATTTGTTTGGCAAGCGAAAAGCTCACCACAGCATCGGGCACTGCATGTCTCCTGAACTTTGTCGTAAGTTTTACTTTATTTGCCGCCCCCCAGTAAACCGATGAACAACCCGCAAACAGCCCAAACGGCGTAGCCCGGTTTGCCATACGGGCCATATATTTATAAAAACTTGATAGTAATTGAGCTTCTTTAGCTTTCGTTTGCTGCCCGTTTGCAAAAAAAGCATCCAGTTCATTATAAAGCGATTTACTTGCCAGGTAAATACTTTCCTTGATTAACCTGTTATTCCATAATGTAAGCAAGCTTTTTTTATCAAGCTTTTGCCTGTACGACAAAGCAGCCGAGCGTAAAATTAAACCGTTAATAAAATTAACTTTCATCTGGATGTACAGGCAAGGTTCAGTATGTAAACAGCTAATTTAAGTAAAAGCTATTTTTATTGGCAGGTTTGTTATGGATGCTGTCTATTTCTTTGTTTATAATATGATTACTATAAAACTAAATTGATTAATCATTTCAACAAGAATGATTAATCAATTTAGTTAATATCGCCCTGCTTCATGCCTTTGTATTAACGCAAAATTGATATATTAACGAGGCGATCAAAATAATTGCCATGCAAGTACACTATCCAAAATAAGCCAGCAAAAACTTACAAAATATCATCCTTCGGTAATTAAGAATATTTGATTCCAGGGCCTTCACTTATAGCCGAGGTTCAGGTTATCAATTTGCAAGGAATCCGCATGACACAGCATGATAACCACAAGCGGCGACGTTCGCGATAGCATATGGACCGGCTGAAACTACATTAATTACTCCAACAGCAACGCATCCTCATCATCGGTAAGGTTAAGCTGAATAGTATCACTCCCCGCAATCCCTTCAATACTGCCGCGGATGTGAGCGGCACTTAGCAGCACTTTATCCAATTGCTTTTCGCGGGCTTTCCATAACTTTTCCATAGCATCGCGTTCGCGCTGAATGGATTGGCGCATGCTCATATATCCTTCACGAATAGCCTTCCATTGCTCCGAAAACTCGCTGCTGGTAAGGTAATCATACAACAGGTGCATTTTATCACCTTTATTATCCTGTGATTTGGCCAGGTTTGATAATTTCATCACCCCATCCCTTAAAATGTAGGATACTGCCTTCACCTCATCAAAACTACAAATCCAAACCCCGTCACGCTCGCCAAAACAATCCATGCCTTTTGGGTAGCATTGGGTTACAATAACGGCTACATCAACCCCCATGCTGCGCATGTCTTTTTTAAGCTTCTCGATCCAGTCTGCCGAAAAAGCATTGGTACGCTTGCTTTCATAAATAATGCGGCCGCACTCCTGGCCAAACTGGTTACGCACAGTTTGTACGCAGTCGGCACCGCGTACGCCCTTCCCTACTTCGCTTATGATATCGAACGGGAAATAATTGCGTAATAACTCTTCCAGTATCAGTTCCTGGGCTTCGCCCTGCAACTGCATAGAACCCTGCTCGGCTTTGCGCTTCATTTCATCAGCCAGTTTCTTCTGGTCGTCAAGCTGTTTTTCAAGCTCCTTTACCTTTAGCTGGTATTCGGTATCTTTTATGCTGTGACGCTCAGCTTCCTGCTTGCGGATCTGATCGGTAAGTTCGTTCCGCTGCTCCTGCAGCTTGCGCTGTACGGCAAGCTCCATTTCCTCTTCCTTTTGATGCAGTTGTTTCTCGCGCTGCAAAAATTCCAGCTCTTTCTGGCGTGATATTTTTAGTTTTTCCTCAGTTTCAGCTGCTGAATTTTTGAGCAGTACAAGCTGGTTCTCAAAATCCTGGCTTATGGTTTTACGCAGGTTGTCTTCAAGCGTTTGCTGCAATTGCTTTTTTTCGTTGTTAAGCCTTTGTTCAAAGGCTGCCTGCTGCTGGCGCTCCTTATTTAAAAACTCCTCATCCTTTTTGCGGTATTCTTCTTCTTTTTGACGGGTATAATCCATCATTTTAACCCTGAGCTCTTTTTTATACTCCTCGGCCATTACCTCCTCTATCGGAAAACCGAAACCACAACTTGGGCACTTAACTTCTGTAGCCATATTATTTATATAAAAGCTGAGAGCTGAATGCACAAAGCTTTAAGCTAATAACTTGATTATTGATATTATTCAATCACTTAATAAAAGGAAAATATTTCCTGTAAATCAAAGATAGGGATTTTACTGTTTAGCAGATGATATGTAACTCATGAGGGGTATTAACATTATTGTAACAAAATGAAACTACAATGATAACAATCTGTTGTAAATGCCGTTTAAAATACCGAAGTTTATAACATGCAGATATTGAGAATTGGAAAGGTAATGTGGAGTCACGATTATGACCTGGCCACATTAGGGTTGGCAAATGACGGAGGAGCATTATTTGCATTTACCCCGCCACCACACCATTATAACGGCGAAATTATACTTACCCCTAAAAGCCTTGTACTTGACGGTGATAGTTATGAACATATCCCCCTTGATAGCCTTGAGCAATTATATTTAGGTTTTGACGAGCTATACAAACGTTCGATGGTACGGAACAATGGTTTATTCTGGCAACCGTTAAGATTACGCTACAGGCTAAAAGAAGAGCTTATTACATTATATCTTATTGTTGACCATACCCTTTTTGGAGCTAAAAATCAATTGTGGTTTAATACCCTAAAGCAACTGCTTTCCCGCAAAGCCTAATTGGACTTTCTTTTCTCCCTCTTTTTACCGGCGCTTCTTTCAAAGCTAAGCAGCTAATCAGCAAATTATCAATTCAGGTTGTAAAAATACCGTGTAACGGGTATTTTATAAAAAGAATCATTGTGGCATATTTGCAGCGCATTAGTTGCGCTAAATACCATTATCACTTTTTATGAAAAAACTTGGTTTCCTGAGGCTATTCTCCTGCCTGCCCCTCATCGCAATCATCATTCCTGACATAACCGAAACGCTTATCAATCCGGAGTTTAAAGTACCCTTTACACATGTTGTAGCAAGCGCGGCCCTTATTTCAATAATTAGCATTTGCTCCTTAATAATCCGCTATCAAAAAAAACAAGGATTAAAAATGCAGTATCTGCATTCCCAAGCATAGATCTTCCACTGCCTGTATCATAAAACAAGAAAACGGCGCGGGTTATCCGCGCCGTTCCTGTTAATATATTTTTGCAATTATTTGGCTTTGCCAAACTCACCATTTGCTTTAATAGCAACTTCGTCGCTTACCATAGCGTTGCCAAATTTTGAACCGAAGTTAAAATCAGAACGTTTGATGGTGCCGGTTAACTGGAAACCTGCATCATCAGCTTTGCTCATTGGGTTTTGGATAGTACCACGGTACCATAAATCAAATGAAGCCGGTTTGGTTACACCGTGTAAAGTTAAGTTACCGGTAAGTTTGTAGTGCTTATCAGATGTTTTGGTGATACCGGTGCTGGTAAAAGTAATAGTTGGGTAAGTAGCAACATCAAAAAAATCAGGGCTTGTGATGTGTTTATCGCGCTGATCATTATCTGTAGTTACTGAGGCTGTTTGTATGCTGATCTGAAATTTAGCGTCGCTGAAATCAGGTTTAGCGGCAGTGATGGTTGCATCATAGTTTTTAAAAATGCCATCAACATCAGATACCATTAAGTGGGTTACTGTAAATTTAACGTTTGAGTGAGCTTTGTCTACAGTCCAGGTAGTTTGTGCTGATGCCGCCGTGTAGGTGAATGCTGCTGCTAACAGGATAAAAATCTTTTTCATTGTTTTAATTTCTTTTTTTTGTTTTTGATTTATGGCTCAAAAGTATGTAAATGATCCGGACTTCAAATAAAATAAATGTTTAAACATGTTTTTATTGAAATCGGATGACAATATACTACCATTTTAGTAGAACTTACAAGAAAAACAAACTATTTCCGGGGAGATTTACACTTAGGTTTTTAAGGTTTTTTGTTTGTTACGGAGCATGCTCAATGCCTTATCGGCCCTTACTTTACGGGTAGCCTCCTGTTTAGCCGAACCTACCCAATCACAATAACCTTGTTTGTATGATTTGGACAGGCTTGCAAAAAACGCATGGGCTTCAGCATCGTTGTCAAGCAGGGCCTGCAGTTCTGCAGGTGTACCTTCAATATGTTCGCCGGTTTTAAGCATGGTTTTTCATCTGCGTTTACTTGCCGATAAAGATAATATTAATTGGCATAAACACCGGGCTGAAAAACCATAATTACGGCAAGTAAAACTATTAAAAGAAATGAGATAGCTAAGAGCGTGTCGATAAGCAGCCTTTGGTTTTTTGATTCCATATTACTTTACTTAAACAGTAAAAGCTGCAGGTTAGCTTACGGTTGAGTTATTGTGAAAACGGCAGCAGGCCGTAATTATTATAGTATTTTTGCACCAAAAGCCTATGTAACGCAAATTTTATAAAACCTAAGGCAAATAAAATTGTTACCTAACAATAATTGAGATTTTACTAAATTAAAGTAATTATGTGAGATAGCCCGGCGTAATAACCGGGCCATCTTTTTTTAAGATCTTATAACCAACTATCCCCCTTTTTATATCCCTTTAACGCCGGTGAAATGGCTGCTCAAAAAAATCGTCAACCTTTTTATTAAAATCACCGGCATGTTCAACCAGTGTGCCATGGCCCGAATTGGGCAGGATCCATAAATAAGCGTTCGGAATATTCTCGGCTATCTGAACGGTGTGTGTTGTTACAATAAGGTCATGGTCGCCGGCAATAATAAGCGATGGGCATTTAATAGTTTTCAATGCCGATAGTTTAATATGGGGTTCTTTATAATCAAGCATAAACACCTTCCTGTCGTTCTTTTCTTTGCCGGTGATAAAATGATAATCCTTTTTGCTGGCATATTCCTTTTCCATGTTCTTCCATAGCGAAGGGATCAGCGCTGTAGAATCTGGCCAGAGGTTGGCACCTGTAGAGGCCAGTTTTATTACTTTGTTGGGATGGCGCATAGCCATCACCAGCGCGTTAATGCCGCCGTCGCTCCATCCTATCACATAAGCCGAATCGATATGCATTACATCGAGCAGGGCGGCAAAATCGTCGGCCATCATTTCAAAAGTAAGTGAATCGCGCGGATCGGCAGATTTACCGTGCGCCCGGCTGTCAACAGCTATAACTTTGTACTTTTTAGCAAAATAGGGTATGTTCTTTTCAAAAGCGCTTATGCTGCCCCCATTACCGTGGATCATTAACAGGGGTTTGCCTTTACCATAAACTTCGGTATAAAGTTTTATCCCCCTAACATCATAATACTTACCGGCAGCGGCATTATCGCCATAAATAATACCTTTTTGCTGACTGCAGGCCATAAATGCCTGGCATACCAGTACAGCTAACAACAGTTTTTTTAACATCATGATCGTCCCGATTTAAGTTCATTAAATATACATACATAATACATAGTTTAAACTTCCGTTGCCTGGCACAGCTATTATTTTTTAGATAGTGCTGTAAATCAAACATGTATTATATTTGCACACTTTAACAAAGCGCTTTTTAAACCATACGGTTAAAACAATATCATACCTATAATTATTTGTTATAGAATGAATGTTTATAAAGCTGTATACATATATGTTCATGCCTGCTACCTTTCCTAAAAAGTATAAAATAATTACTTCGCTTTTTTCTTTGCTATGCGTGCTTTTCGCCGCCAGGTGTTTCGGGCAACAGTCCGTAGCAGTCCCTAATCATTTTAAGTTTAAAACGGTTATTATCGATGCCGGGCACGGAGGAAAAGACCCAGGATCGCACGGGGCTTATTCAAAGGAAAAAAACGTTTCATTAAGTATCGCCAAAAAGTTAAGGGATGCCATAAATGATGAAATGAGCGGCATTAAAGTAGTAATGACCCGCAGTACCGATGTTTTTATTGAGTTGCACAAACGTACCGATATCGCTAACGACAATCACGGCAACCTGTTCATTTCCATTCATTGTAATTCATCGCCCCAGCGAAAAGGATCATCGAGGGGGACCTTGCTGCTTGTTTATGGCTTTCACCGCAGCCAGGAGCAGCGTGAAGCCTTGCGCGAAAATGCTTCGATATTTATAGAGAAGGATTACAAAGAAAAATATAATGGCTATGGCGATGACGCTGCGGTAAATACTATTGTACTTAACGCGTTTCAGCAAAAATACCGCAAGCAAAGCATCCAGTTTGGCGATTTGGTTGATAACCAGTTCCGCAAAACCAATGGAAGGCATAGTTTGGGTGTAAAGGAACAGGGTGTTTTGGTGTTAGCACAAAGTGGTATGCCTGCCGTACTGGTTGAAACCGGGTTTATCAATAATCCATCTGATGAAGCATATCTGAACTCGGCCAGCGGACAAAACGAAATTGTACGATCAATCCTAACAGCGCTAAAGCAATACCGTAATAATTTGGAGGGGAACTAAAAATAAATGAGGGCAGGAGGCAACATTTATATCCCTGCTGCCCTTATTTTATTTTACCCTGTGAATGATAAAGCCGTTATGAACAGTTTCCATGCCCACTTTAGGGTAATACTCCATAGCTGTTGCGGCCGAAAGCAATAAAAGCATAGTTTCATCGCCAATGGCTTCCTTAGTTAGTTCAATCAGCTTTTTGCCTATTCCTTCTTTTTGATAAGCTTTAGTAACCGCCAGGTCTGAAAGATAGCAGCTGTAACAAAAATCGGTGAGCGCTCGAGATATACCTACCAGTTTATCACCATCCCAGGCGCTTACCACAAGGTTTGAGTTTTGGTACATCCTGGCAATCCGCTGCTCGTCATGGGTTGGGCGTTTCAGTCCTGCTGTATCATAAAGTTCTATCACTTGCCGGGCGAATGGTATTGTACCGGTTTTATAAGTTATTTCCATATTGTTATTGAGTTGTTTACAAGCTTTTAATCAAATGTAAACAGCATCCGCATTATCCCAATAAGCCAGGATTAAGAAAGCAGGTAGTCCAGCAAATATGAAAACGGTAAGCGGGCAGCAAATTTCACAGCGTATCATTCAGACCGCTTTACCTAAGTGTTAGTTAATTACCATTTTTTAAAAATAACAAATACCGCCAGCACAATTAGCCCGAAGCCTACCAAATGGTTCCAGCCCAGTTTTTCATTTTTGAAAAGCAGGGTTGTGAATATCATAAATACCGTAAGTGTAATGGCTTCCTGAATGGTTTTTAATTCTACCAGGGTAAAAGGGCCGCCGTTTTCCTTAAAGCCTCCTTCGTTAGCAGGTACCTGGAACAGGTATTCAAAAAACGCCAATCCCCAGCTTATAAGTATAATGGCTATTAAGCTTAGATTTTTGCCCCATTCGTACTCCTTAAACTTAAGGTGCCCATACCAGGCAAATGTCATAAAGGTGTTGGATATAAACAGAAATGTAACAGTACGCAAGCCTTTCATCAATACAATTTTTTGTGCAAATATCAATAAATTGAGATTGATAACACCGGCGGCTGTAAATTGTTATGCTATTGTTTATAACAATTCAAAATTTAAAAACCAGTTCGGCACCAAGCGAAAGAGAGTTCCAGTTTTGCTTTCCCGAAACATCGCCCAAAGTTAGTTTCTGGGAAAAGAAATTATATTTTGATTCGATGCTGATCCCTAATTTAGGGGTTATCGGAAATATTACACCTACTTTAGGAGCATAATATAATGATTGCGACCATTTATCATAAACAAATGGATCTACGCCGTCAATTTCATAACCCACAGCAAAATCAGTAAAATATACCCCTAAGTTAACACCGCCATATACCCTGAAGTTATCGGCTATATCAATATTATAAGCAGCACCGCCATACGCGGCAATTACGGGCATATCCGCATAATACGTATTTGCAGTTGAGCCGGTACCTTCAACTTCTTCTGAAATTGAATATTCATCCGGCTTAAAATTCATATACCCTAAGCTTATACTTGCGGTAAAAGGCCCTAAAAACCTGTAAACGCTGGCATTAAAACTATTGGCAGGCTTAAAGGTATAATTAAAGTTACCTTGCGGAATATCGACACCTGCACCTGCGGCTATGCCCCAGCCATCGCTAAAATTAACAGCGCCGCTGCCTCCCCCACCATACGTTAATGCCCGGCTTGAATGATGCTGGGCCATAGCAGCATTAAAACAACAAAACAGTATAACTATTAAAAATATCTTAAAACAGACAGCTGATTTTTTCATGAGGAGTAAGTACGCCTTACGGGGAGAAGTTAGATAATGGTGTTTAGGGTTCATTTACCCGTAAAAATAAAAAAATAAAGTTAACCCGGAATACTAAATTAATTTCATAACATGTAAAGCCACAAAAAAGCCCGGCTTAAATAAACCGGGCAACAGGGCTTTAAGAATACTAAACAATATATTTGGTTTATAATGATTAATGTTAAAAACTACGGGTAAAATGGCAGAGGCCCGTAATTTATTATTGCAACTGCGAACCAGGCCTGTCACCAAATTTCCGGATATAGGCTATGCCCAATGTACAAGCAATTATAAAAAGAAATAAAAAGCATTCAATGTATATATGAAACGGCGAAATATCTTGAAAACGGCCAATTATAAAAGTAGAAATATCAGGCAGTAATAAGCCGAACAATGGAAAGCCGGCAAACATTCTTAAAATTGCTAATTTTTCCATAATATTTTAAGGTATCAGTTAATACGTCTAATTTAACACTTTAGAGAGCAATAAAAAAATAATATTTATTAAAAAGAAATAAATATTTTCGATATGGTTAATGTAAGTTTTTATGGATTTAAACAGCATCAGAGTTTATAATATTCCTCAATTGAGCGGCCTATTTCCTGCAGCGGGATCAGATGATCTCCAAAACGATGCTCAATAATTTCCCAGTAACCTTTTGTTAACCGGGTTATGGTGTAAAAAGCCGAGTAGTTTAATACACTGAAGGTAGTTTCATTAACAACCGAAGGTATAATTTTATAAGTCCGCTTATTAACTCTTAGTTCAAAAGGCTCCATGGGCATCCGTTTACACAAAAATATTGTGCAGTATACGGATATACAAGCGTGACGCACCCCGTATTTTAACCCATTTTACACTACGTATTTTCACCCTAAAAAAGGGTTAAAAAGGCATTGCTTTTACCAATTCAAGTACATTTTGTTTTATTGCAGGATCGTTTTCAATAATCTGAACAAGCTCATTATCGTCTGACACAGAAACAATTACAAAGTTTTCACCCTGGTTCCAGAAACTACCGCTTATAACAACTTTGCCATTGCTTTTAAGGTCAGCGTAATAACCATTTCTATCAACTAAACATTGTTCGTTATCCGCAAGGCTGCCAATCTCTTCAAAAAAAAGCATCACGTGATGCGGGTCTTTATAGGCTGATGCATGTACCATAAGTTGACTATTTTATTTAATACTTAATTATTAAACTGATTAAGTTAAACAAGTAACCTCTGTTAATATATTACCCGGAGCATTAAAATAAAACCCAAAACCACCACGCAAAGGTGCCGGAGCTTGCGTTACAGCTACTCCCCCTTTTTTTAGCCGGTCATAAACTTCGGCAACCTGTTCATGGCTGTCAACCAAAAAACCGATATGAAAAGCATCGGGGTAACTGTTATTGCCATTCCGGTTAAAGGTATCAGCCATAAGCACCAGGATAAAACCATCCTTGCCTTCCATTACGGCCAGCATATTATTACCTTTTACGCCAGTACATTTAAAATTAAAATATTGCTCAAAAAATTCGGAGCAGGCGGCAACATCGGTCACCGGCAAATTAACATGATTAAGTTTAATAGTTGTTGCCGACATATTATTAAGGCTTTAATGCTTTTAAAACCAACCCCAGTGCTTGTTCCATCAGTTTATCATCCAATTTAAAACTGCTGTTCACATAGCTGTTGCCTTGGTTATGAAATTTGATAAGCTGATAAAGAGGCGCATATGCTACCGCCCAATAAACCTCAAAAGGCAGTGGTATCAGTTGCTGCTTTTCTTCTGCATTACGCATAAATGCGCCCAGTACCTGTCCAAAATTGACGGTAAGCATGGCGGTTACCTTTTCATAAAAATGGGTATAGCGCATAATTTCAATAAACTCCATATCTAACGGACATTGCATGAAATACTCGAGGCGGTTGCGCCATTGTACCCTCAGCCCATCTGCAAAATCCATATCAGGCGAAAAATTTTGAAGACTAAAAGTCATCATCTTTTCGGCTACACCAACGCAAATACTGCTTATTAATTCTTCTTTATCCTTATAATAGATATAGATGGTAGCTGGTGACACTCCTGCCGACCGCGCAAGCTTATTCACCCCAAAACCGTCAAGACCTTCAGCCACTATCAATTCTATCGCCTTCTGGCGTATTTGGTATTCTTTATGTTCGTCACGTGGCCTCATTTCAATACAAAGATAAGTGAGCGTTCGCTTATTTAAAAATTTATTTTTATTCCTTTCGTATATAGGCTAAAAACTTGTATCATCCTAAAAAAAATCTATAAAAAACACGAACGTTAAAACAATAACCGGGAATGCAATGTTCTATCATCACTTAATTAATAATTACTAAAAATTAAAGAGGCATTTTATAAAGATGCCTTCAAAATAGTTACCTGGCTGGTTTTGAAGGTTTCAATTAAATGAATGCAATTTTATTTAAATTACAAAGAAATAATACGTACCTTAGCATTGTCATACTAAATGTTAATAATTATGGAAAAATTAATAATATTAAGAATGTTCTTTTGCTTCCCGCTTGTTGGTCTGTTGGTTCCGGATGCAGGTATTTTGTTGTCAAACTTCCCTGGCAAGGTTCCGGTAATTCACATTGTAATTGAGGTAGCATTATTGGTGTGCATTGCGCTTTGTACAGCCGCAATAGCATATGGAAAAAAACGGAATCAGGACAGAACGAACGAAGCTTCTTTTTCCTGATCCATTGATTAAAAAATAAAGGAATATTCCTGTCCGGTTGTAATTAAACTCTTTAAAATTGGGGCTTTTACGCCCCAACTTTACCCTCAATGCCCACCGCCCCCGCTCCTTTCTTATTAGTTATTAGATATTTCATGATGGTATAAGTTTTGCCATAGTCAATAACAGTTTTTTATTGATATTTGATAAACCGCTACTGTGTTCATGAAAAAAATTCTATTTCTGCTTTTTTTGCCGCTATGTTCACTTGCCCAAACAGCAAGTAAGTATATTCAGGAGGGAAACTCAAAAGCCAATGTAGGGAATTACAAAGATGCCATACAAGATTTTACACGTGCTATAGAATTAAACAACAAAAACGCGGACGTTTTTTATTACAGGGCCAATGCATATGGCAACCTCAAAGACTATAAAGCAGCTATTAATGATTATGCTCAGGCCATTGCCCTGAAAGCCGATTTGACCAACGCCTACCTGTATAAAGCCAATGCAGAGGCTGCCATGCAAGACTATCAGGCGGCCATTATTGATTTTGACCGCGCGATAGCGTTGGGACCAAAAACTCCAGACATGTTCCACTACAGAGGCAATGCTAAAAGTAACATGAGCGATTATACCGGCGCTATTGCCGATTTTACCACAGCACTTCAATTTACACCAAACAACGCCGATCTTTACAAGTACCGGGGCCTGGCCAAAAACAATAATAACGATTTTACCGGGGCCATTGCTGATTATAATATGGCTGTTAAACTAAGCCCTAACAGCGGCGAAATCTATCAGTACATGGCAGGCAGCAAGGCCAGCATAAATGATTATAATGGTGCTATTGCTGATTATACCAAAACACTATCGCTTAATCCCGATAACGCTGAAGCATATTTTTATCGGGCAAATACCAGGGCAAAACTAAATGATTTTAAAGGCGCGGTTGATGATTATAAAAAAGCGGCCGCTATCAACCCCAACCTTAAAAATCTTTTGCTTTATATGGCCAATGCCCAAAGCAGACTGGGCGATTCCAATGGCGCTCTTGATTATTTCAACAAGGCAATTGCGCAATTCCCCCGGAATTCAAATCTGTACCTGTATCGTGGAATTATTAAAAGCGACAAAAAAGATAATCAGGCCGCTTTGGAAGATTTTAACAAAGCTATTGCCCTTGACCCCAAAAACGGCGATGCATACCAAAGCCGTTCATTTTCAAAGCTGGCATTAGGCAATTACGAAGGCGCCAGAGCCGATGCCGATTCGGCAATTAAAATAAACCCCAACAGCATAAGTGCTTACGTAACCTTGAGCAAAGCTAAAATGGCCATGAAGGATACCGCGGGAGTGATTATTGATTTAACAAAAGCAATCAGCCTGAACAGTAAAAGCGATGAAGCTTACCTGTCGCGCGGCGATGCTTATCGCGATTTAGGAGTTCCCTTAGCTGCTATTAACGACTATACCAAGGCGATTGCTATAAACCCGGTTTATACTTATGCCTTTTTAAACCGGGCCATTGAAAAAACCAAACTGGGCGATTATGCCGCGGCTGTAACTGACCTCGAAAAACTGATCAGTATTGCCCCACAACAACAAAATGGTTATTCACGATTGGGTAAAATCAATAATTTTTATAAATACACTAACAATGGCGTACAAATATTTAACAAGGCTATAGCACTTAACCCTGCAAATGCTGATTTTTACCTTTATCGGGGTGAAGCAAAAGCAGCCACCGGCGATGCCAAAGGGGCTATGGCCGATTATAATACCGGTGTACTAAAAGCCCCTAAAAATATAACGCTATTGTTGAGGCGGGGCCTGGCCAAAGCAGACGCTGAAGACAACAACGGCGCCATAGCCGATTTGAGCAACGCACTAAAAATTGACTCATTATCAGATTCAACGGCTTTAGTATGGCAAGCGCGCGGTTTTGTAAAAGCCAAACTCAAAAACTATAAGGGCGCCCTGGCAGATCTCGACCGTGCCGTGTCAATTTACTCAAACGACGAAACCTTTTTAATTAGGGGCGATACTAAAATGGCTATGAAGGATTATGCCGGCGCTGCCGATGATTACCATAATGCCATTTATATGAACGATACCAATGTAAAAGCTTACTCACATAGCGGTATTGCTAAAAGTAATCTCGGGGATGCCCAGGGAGTGAAAGAAGATTTTGCAGCCGTGGTTAAACTTGCCCCTAACAATCCTGATCTATATATTGACAGGGCTGTCGCCAAAATAAATTTAAAAGATCTGAACGGAGCAATTTTGGACTGTAATACCGCTATAAGCCTTGATGCGAAAAATGGCCGGGCCTATTTACAAAGGGGGCTTGCAAAAATAGCCCTTGATGATAGAACGGGCGGTTGCTCCGATATGAATAAAGCTTTAAGTATGGGCGTAAAAGAAGCATCTGATTTTATTATAAAATATTGCAAATAACAATAACTTTTCATTTACAATACTCGTATAATAAGTAACTATTAACTGATCTATAAATAACAATCAAGCCCCGAAAGGGGCTTTTACATTTACGCGGATTTGGAGTGACTATACCGCCTTCTTATCTTCTATATGTAATTGCGCGCGCAGCTCTTTCAATTCCATTTCGTAGGCGCGCATACGGGCCTGTAAAATATCAACCTCGGTACGCATCATTTGTATTTCGGTAATAAGCTTGGCCGATTCGGGTTTGTTGATCATTTTTTCGCCCGTACCAAGAATAAGCCATTCGGGCGAGTATTTAAGCTGGAAACAGAGCTTCCGGATAAGATAATAGCTAATATCCTGCTTTTTGTTGATCACCTTACTAATGAAACCCTGATCAACACCAATGGCCCCGGCAAGCCCCAGCTGGCCGCCGTGCTCTTTTACAACTACCTTTAACCGTTTTATAATCGCTTCGTCAGACATAAGTGACTGCAATAATAATCATTTTGTTTATCCATGCAATATATAATTGCTTTATTGAACAAGCACCCAAAACAAAAAAGGTCAAATGCCCCAACAGCAAATGACCTTAAAGTAAAACTAACCAACAAAAACTATATATGACAATAAAATAAACTCAGGTTAAACCATAAATTATTTATTTCCTAAATTTTCAAGTAGCTCGCCAAGCTTATCATTATAAACCGGCAAACTGATCTTTCCTGCATGGTACTCATCTGCTATCTGTTGCAGGTTTGCCCCTATTTTTTGCTTCGCATCGTTACGAATATTCATATGACAGGTATCAGCACTGAGCCCCGCATTAATTTTACTTATTTTTTGATCCATGCATCGTTTCATCAGTAACGGCTGCACATCATTCGCGTTTTTCAGCAATAAATTAACCCTGCTGCGTTGTTGCTTATCAAACTGTAAAATAACAAATACCAGTCCGAGCCCCGCTATCATAAACAAATAAAAATAATCCATATAAAGCACTGATATTAAACATTCATTATACATTTTAATACGAAGCCAATAAAATAAGGTTGCATAATATTAAAAACTTTTTTCAAATATTTCTCTACGACAAAAATCCTTCTGCACAAATTTTAAAATATGCATAAAAAGCCGACCTTTACATTCACAATCTCTTAACAAAAGAGACACATAAAATTGCGATCATTATGAAACCGGGCGATAAGGTAATTTGTATAAATGACAAAATAGATCCTGAAAAGATGGCTGAAATACGGCAGGACTTTGAGATTTGGATCACCAAAGATAAGGAATACACCATACGCGAAATACTTGATAACAATGGTATTGTAACCGGCCTGTTGTTGGAAGAAGTACACAATTTCCCCAAATTTTTTAAACTGATAAACCGTTTCCAGGAACCTGCTTTTGCCCAGTGGCGTTTCCGTAAACTAAACTACGCAAGTCCGGAAGCCGAAGCTGTTAGCGAAGATTTGGAGCTTGTTGAGCATATTGAAAAAGAACAACAGCTGGTAAAAGTAAAATAGCGCCGATACCTGCATCCCGGCCCTCCATCAGGCAACAATATTACTTTGTTAAAATAAGTTAAACATTTGGCCACAACCTATTCATAAGCGGATATTTATATAGCGAAACTGCTGCATATAATTATCTGTCTGTATGAAAAAGTTACCCGCATTGTTTTCACTGGCAACCTCAATTGGATTGTGGTATGCCTGCACCCAGCACCCGCAAAACAAAAACGCAATTGATAAGTCTGCCGTAAAAATCAGCAACCATGAAGTTAACATCGCTTACACAGATACGGGTAAAGGTGATACCACATTGCTTTTTGTACATGGATGGCGCATTAACAAAAGCTACTTTTACAATCAGGTAAAATACTTTGGTAATAAATACCGGGTTGTAACGATTGATTTGCCTGGTTATGGCCAATCAAGTAAAAACCGCAACTCATGGACGGTGAATGATTTCAAGCCTGTTAAACAGTATTTAAAGCAATTTTAACAACGACGGTAAATTATGTAACAAATGCCAAATAGCATATTTTATAGCTAATTTAATAAGTATAATCGCTTGCTGCACCCTCTTCTACAAGTTGTGTAAGCAAAGCTTTCAATACAGCTTCGCGGGTCCATTGCTGTTCGGGTGACGAGGCATCCTCTTTATACCATTGCAAGGGGGTGTTAATTTCGATGCGGGCCTTGTAGGCAAAGTTTTTGGTTGGGTGTAATTTGGTACCCTCGTAACTATTCAGATTTTCGGCTTTAATGACCCGGGCAAGGTCGCGGATCCGGATATCTACCTGAAGGCATTCATCAATTGAGTTTTTAAAATCCTGTTTATCTTCCAGCCACAAAGTAAGCACTTCATCGGTAATATCGTGTTCGGCAATAGTTATCCGGCTGTAATCATAATCAACCGATATAATAAGCCACCAAAGCTGGCTTTTAAGTTTTTGAGAAATTTTTATCATGATAATTAGTGTATTGATTTCGTATTATTTTAATTGAGCATTTTAGACCGTAATACCTGCAACCAGGTTATGATCGTTTAAAAGCGGGCATCCATCCCGGCATATACTTTTGGATAGCAGCAATTTCATCTCTATATTTTTCACATGCAGTTTTGTAACCCTCAAAGCGCTGCAAAGCCTCATGTTCATTCAAAGTATCCCGACTATCTTGATTGTTATTACCTCCTGTCAATTGCCGCAAGGCCGAAAATGCTATATGCATGGTAGTATGATATTGATTATTTATTGATATTATTTCTTGATTTTAAATTACAGAACATTGTATTTCACTAAAAGAATACTCTTTATAAAACGAACCGAACATTTTGATTTATGAATAATTTGACTTACATTAGCAATTATCAACGAAACAAATATACAGAATAATCTTTATTACAATCAAGAAAAATCTTTAAATTATTTTCATCCATGGAAGACGAGATAAAACCAAACAAAATAAAGATTGTACGCCCCGAAACATTGGAGTTCATCATACTTTATAATCAGCTTAAGGGAAAAGCTTTTAACGGAAATGCTCAATTAGCTGAAGCGTTAGGCTTTAATTCACCAAGCTCGATCACTGAAATAATAAAGAGCCGACAGAACATAGATCCAGAAAAACTCCGTATTTTCAAAGAAAAATACAAAGACTACATAGCAGGAGATAAAACACAGAATTTTCCTGAATCAAAGCCTGTATCCAAACACAGTGAGGGCATACCTATGTATGAAATTTCTGCAACCGCTTCAGGCGTAGAAGTATATAACGACATTAATGATTCACAGCCTGTTGGTCATATGAATTTCCCGGGCATTGAGGACTGCGATTTCGCACTTCCGGTTTGGGGGCACAGCATGTATCCATACCTTGAAAACGGCTGCTGGGTTGCGCTAAAAATAATTCATGACAAAAAGATCCTACCCGGCGAGGTTTATTACATTGAGTGGGGAGATTACCGCATGTATAAACGCCTGCTTGCAGGGGATAGCCCTGATGAAGTAATTGCACATTCAGATAATACAACCGAGATGGTTGGCAACCGGCTTAAATATGCCCCATTTATTATAAAAGTAGCCGACATCAAAAAACTTTGCCTTGTTAAAGATATCCACAAAAAGCATAACCATTAACCCGCATGGTGGTAGAAATTTGTTAAAAGAAAAACAAATTCTACCCCCATTATTACCTGCCCGGTGAGCAGTTATCATACTTATAAAATGAATACCGAAAACCGTATAAAAACCCTACGGCGAAATAAGCTGATCATTATTACAAAAGGCAAGCTATCATATCTTAAACACTTCCCTAATTTTTAATTACAATTTATTTGACAGATAAAATGACAATCCGGCTGGCTACCATCAATGATATACCGCAGATATTAGCTTTTGTAGCTGAAGTAATACCTGCCATGAAGGCAGCAGGTAATTTTCAATGGAATGACGACTATCCCAATAAACAAGTATTTACAGAGGACATTAACCTTAACCAACTTTGGGTGGCCGAAGTTACAGGAGCAATTGCGGGTGTGGCTGCCCTAACTACCGATCAGGATGCAGAATATGCGCAGGCCGGGCTTGATATCGGTGAAGCCGCTATAGTTACGCATCGGCTTGCTGTAAACATTAACTACCAGGGCCGGGGCGTCGCCACAGCACTTCTCAAGCAGGCCGAACATGAAGCTATACAGCGAGGAATAAATACATTACGAATTGACACCAATATTGCGAACATGGCAACGCAAAAGCTATTCCCAAAGCTGGGCTATGTTTTGGCCGGCGAAATTAGCCTGGATATAAGGCCGGGTTTAAGTTTTTTGTGCTACGAAAAGCGGCTCAATAGCAAACAATAACAAATTACAACAGCTATCCGGTATAGCTAACCTGTTTCCTTAAAGCTTCACATATTTACACAAAACTCACAACCATTTCTCAATAGTTATTCACAAATGGGCATTTTATCAACAATGCCTTTTTAGTTTATTTTTTATTCAATTATATTTATAGTAATTATAAACCGCAGGCCTCTGCCGGAGTGATAAAGTTGTAATAAAAAGAGAAGAAGATGGAACCTATCATGATACTGGTAATCGCGGCTATTATTGCTGCCATAATTTTAGTTGAATTTAACAAACGGCAAAACACAAAAGCTGGCGATAGTAGTCATATAACCGCCGATGTGCAACAGCTATACCTGCTTAAAGCTGCAGAACATAAAATAGAAGTAATTGAAGATTTGCAAAAGAATGCTGCCAATACCAACAATACCATTGTAACAAGTATTGAACAGGAGTTAACACGCTTAACAGGGGCTTTTGAAAAAGGCGATATCAAATTAAAAGAATTTAACCTCAGGCTTGACAACTTACTTAGTAACCTCGATGTTAACAATCCACTGGCACAAGCATCATAAACAATAAGTTACTTAATTGCGCCGGCTCGCATATATCACTTTAAAAGTGTTACATACCCCGACAGCGGTTTCTTACCATCTTTAAGATCAACCACGTAATAATAAGTCCCAGCCGGCAGCACATACCCATTGAAAGATCCATTCCAATTTTTAGCATAACCTACCGAATGGAATATTCCGGCGCCATATCTGTTAAACACATTCACCGTGCAATTTGGATATGCGGCAAGTCCGGCTATACTCCAGGTATCGTTAATACCATCCCCATTAGGGGTAAAAGCATTCGGGATAACCATTTGTTCAAGCACGTTAACTTTGATGGTGGCGGATGCCTGACATCCGCCTGCCGTTGTTACGGTTAACCTATAAACAGTGGTTACCGTTGGCGACGCAGTTGGGCTTGAGATAACTGAATTATTTAATCCAACTGAAGGCGACCAGCTATAATCTATAATATCACCTGATTTAATTGGGGACAAGGCAATACTTTCACCCCGTTTTATAGTAAGCTCGCCGTTAAATGCCACAGTGGGCAATGCTTTAGTTTCAATGGAAAGCTCATTGCTGATACCCGGCATGGTACATTGTGCAGCGCTGCTTATTGTGCAGGTTAACACATCACCGTTTTTCAGAGTATTACTTGTAAACTTATCGCTGTTTTCGCCAACGTTAACATGATTCAATTGCCACTGATAACTTGGGTTACTACCCGCATTAGGCGATGTGGCTGTAAAGATTTGATCTGCCCCCTCGCAAGCCGGATAAACAGCTGATGTTAAAATAGTTACAACCGGAGTTATCCGAGGCTTATATACAGGCGATACCGAAAGAGAAGTCACACCGGCGGGGTTATCGGTACAATCGCTGGTATTGATGAGGGTAACAGTTACTTTATCGGCAGCAGTAATAGTTGCAGGTGCCGGAAACGTTTTTTCACTATTATTTTGAGCGATGCCGTTAACCAGCCAGCGATATACTGGGTTAATACCCTCGCTCCCATTAGTGTTGGCCACAAAAGTTACAGACTGGCCCGGACAAACCAGATCAGGTTGCTCCACTGTTACTGTGGGCGTTATCAATGGCTTATATACAGGCGATACCGAAAGAGAAGTTACACCAGCGGGGTTATCGGTACAATCACTGGTATTGATGAGGGTAACCGTTACTTTATCGGCAGCGGTGATAGTTGCAGGTGCCGGAAACGTTTTTCCATTATTATTTTGATCGATACCGTTAACCAACCAGCGATAAACAGGGTTAACACCTTCGCTCCCATTGGTATTGGCCACAAAAGTTACAGACTGGCCCCGACAAACTATATCACGTTGCTCTATTGCTACCGTTGGTGTTACTAATGGCTTATATACAGGCGAGACCGAAAGAGAAGTCACACCGGCGGGGTTATCGGTACAATCACTGGTGTTGATGAGGGTAACTGTTACGTTATCGGTAGCAGTGATAGTTGCAGGTGCCGGAAACGTTTTTCCATTATTATTTTGATCGATACCGTTAACCAACCAGCGATAAACAGGGTTAACACCTTCGCTCCCATTGGTATTGGCCACAAAAGTTACAGACTGGCCCCGACAAACCAGATCAGGTTGTTCCACTGTTACCGTTGGGGTTACCAATGGCTTATATACGGGCGAGACCGGATCTGAAGTCGCACTCAGAGGACCGCAATCGCTTGCATTTGTCAGCGTAACAGTTACTTTATCAGCCGTCGTGATATTAGCAGGCGCCGGCAATGTTTTATTGTTATTATGCTGATCGACATTATTAATCTCCCAGCGGTAAACAGAATTAGGGACTTCAGTGCCATGGGTATTTGCCACAAATGTGACCAACCGACCCTGACAAGCCAAATCTGGCTGCTCCACCGTCACCATTGGGAGTGTCAATGGTATATACATAGGTGATGCCGGAGCCGAAGTAACAGATGGCGTACTTGTACAATCAGTGGTATTGGTAAGCGTAACCGTTATTACATCACTACTGCTGATTTCAGAACTTATAAAATTTACACTGTTGGCACCCTGAGGACTTCCGTTTACATACCACTGATAATTGGTATGGTCACCACCGTTTGTTGATAAGGCCACAAGTATTACCTGTTCGCCGGGGCAACTTAAAATCTGTTGATTAATGCTTACCTCCGGCGTCACAATCGGTTTTACTACCCCATTTACCGGCACATGAACATCTACAGCCCCTGTTGATTTAAGCAACACATCGCCTGCCAGGTCCCCGGCAGGTGCGGTCGCTGCGGAACGAACATACACTGCAATTCCGTCTCCATCAGGTGACAGTTCTAAATCGGCAAGTGGTATAATAATAGTGCTGCCGTAGCCTCCACCAGGTGCTAATGACACTTCAAAATTGGCGGGGGCGATAATAATCCCATCATTGGTAAGGCTAACTCCCGACACTGTAAATTGCTGATAATTTGCAGATGCCGAGCCAAAGCAGGTGGTAATTATACCACTAACATTGCTGCTACTAATAACAGGCCTTGCCACATCAGCAACCTCTATACTCAAAATAAACTTACTGCTGCCGCCGGCATTATATGCAGTGACGGTATAATTAGTAGCGGGCCAGAGTACAGTTGGGGTACCGGTGATGATTCCCGTGCGTGGATCAAAGGTTAAGCCGGGGGGTAAAGCTTTATCTATCGTATATCCGGTTGCTATAACCCGTTTGATAGAATTTTTACCATATTCGGCCACATATAAATTACCATCAGGACCAATTGTTATACCGCTCGGACTGCTAAAATGGACTTCATTGCCAACCCCGCTATCGGCTCCTACCAGGCCTCCGCCCGCTATAGTTTTAACTTCACGATCAGGCGAGATTCGCCGCACAGTACCCGCCCCACCATCAGTTACATATAAATTACCCGATGCGTCAACTGTTATCCCCACAGGAAATTGAAAGTTAGCAGCGGCTCCGATTCCGTCACCCGATCCAAAGTTACCGCTACCGGCTATTGTTGAAACCAGGCCATTGGGGGTTATCTTCCGGATTACAAAACCGCCCTGGTCTGCAACGTAGATGTTCCCGTTTTTATCAACTGCGAGCCCGGCTGGCCTATTAAACTGAGCGGCAGGCCCAATTCCATCTAAAGTACCTGCAGCAGGCTGGCCGGCAAGTGTATATACATACCCCGACGGAGATATTTTACGGATCGCATTATTACCATCAGACACATACAGGTTATCATCCTTATCAATAGCAATACCGTTGGGATTGATAATGTTTGCTACATCGCCCGGGCCATCGGCCGTACCGCTTTGATTTATACCGGCAAAAACAGTAACTGTACCCGCAGGGGTAATTTTTAATATATTATGATTACTATAGTTTGCCACAAACAAATTGCCACTTTTATCCTTAACCACTCCGCGAGGATTATTAAGCTTGGGCACATTAAAAGGCGGCCCTGGCAATGCGTCGGTACCTATTGAAGAAACCTGCCCCGCGGCACTTATCATACGGATCCCGCCACCGCTTTCGGCTATATATATATTCCCATCGGCGTCAATATTTATACCATATGGCAATTTGAATTGCGCGGCAGCCGCATTACCGTTCACATTGCCAAACTGCCCTGTGCCCGCAATAACCTTAGTATCGCCATAAACGGTAGCCGGAACAGCGCCACCCTTATTTGCAGGGCTTAGCGGCGTTATTTCATTGCCTATAATATAAACGTTGGGAGTAGTATAGGTGATATCGGGCGCCTGGCCAAAAGCAGAAAAAACTACAAGCCAAAGCACAAGTGCTGTAATTACCGGTTTTGGAGAAGCACACACTGCAATTATTTTAAATTGTAAGCAGGTGCGGTTATCCGGAGATCAGGAAGATAGCAGGAGTAAATATAACTGGCCATTAAATTGCAGGTAAGGTTATAGTATCTGTTTATCTCGTTGGTTTATCAATTACTGATATCCATACTAAAATAAGCTTTTTTGATAACTCTTAATCAACTAATTTTAAATGATTTAAATTATAAAATCCCGCATCACCAAAAACAAAAAAGCCGGACTAAGCCGGCTAATATTTTTAAAAAAGAAGAATAATGTTTTAGTTGGTATTAATTACGTCTGAAGCCACCTTTTTGGCCACCGCCGTTAAAGCCAGGACCTTTATCTTCGGCTACGTTAACCGTGATCCTGCGGCCATAATAACTTGCTCCATTCATGCAACGTATCGCTTCTTTCGCTTCATCCTCGTTAACCATCTCCACAAAACCAAAACCCTTACTCTCTTTTGTTTCGCGATCTTTAATGATCCTGAGCGATTTAACCGGCCCAAAATCACCAAAAACAGCTGTTAATTCGGCCTCATCTACTTCTAAAGGAAGACCTGCAATAAATACTTTCATCAATGTTTTTAAAATTTGCGTAAAGGTACAAAAAAAGAGCCGGATTCCTGCCTCGCCCGGCACTAATGATGATTAGGTAATGGCTTTTTTACCTTCATATTACTGAGTAAAATTTCCAAACCAATGTTAAAAACAGAACCGGATTTTATTTGAGTTGTAGCTCGAAGCTTCCCTCAACGCGGTAAAAAGGAGAGTCAGACTTATCGTCTTTAGCTAAAAAGGTAAAGAAAGTACCTTTAGCAATCATATTTTCGTGATTATACTGATCTATATCAATCTTACCAAAATCCTGTTGTCCGGCATATTTGGTCAGGGTATATTGAAGCAAAGGTTTTTTTTCATCAACCTTAAACAAAAACTGACTTCCGGCTACGTCGCTGCTGGTTTTCACAGAAGCCAATCCTAACGAGCTGATGCCAAAACTCATGTTATGCGCTTTATTGATCGCTGTGATGCCAAAGTATTTGTTATCGCCATTATGCACGTTTATGAATGCAATTGAATCCTGGCTGGCATCGAAAGTGTAAGTTGAATCTTCGATGGTAACTTTTAAAGTACCTTTGCCTGCAAGAAAATTACCCGGAGTATTGATAATGTTTACTGACGATACGCTGTCCTTACTGCCTGATGTTTTAACCGCGCTGATATCTTTCACTTCCTCGTCTTTTTGGCAGGAAGTTAAAGCCACCGAGATGGATAAACTTAGTAAAACAAACCATTTAGTAAAACTGGTACGTATCATAGGCTTATTGGCAAATAAACATAGCAATAAATAATTACAAATTTCATTAAATATGGTTAAACGAATTAATTTTTTAACTTTTTTTAACTTTTATATGAATATACGTCAATAGTCATGCTAAAGTTGCCGGTTTACGCGCGGTAATGCACTTTTAATAAAAATGCAAAAAACAGACAAGCTACGGCCTATTTTCAGGAATTTTCACCATCCAAAATGTAAAAATTAAAATACAAATTACAGGCAACATGCTGTTAATCAAATCAATATCGGCCAATTAAAACACTTCGCCCACATTAATAAACAAGCCTTTTGACCCTTCGCGCCCGAAACCATAATCAATGGCTATGTTTGTTTTGGATACCTTATTTAGTTTAACCCTTAAACCGGCCCCAAAACCGGGTTGCACAGTTTGCAAAGCCGTACCCGGTGCCGCCGAAAACGACTCGCCGTTTACAAAAGCTACCCCTCCAAGTAAACCATTACGGGTTATTTTAAACCGGTATTCGCTTTCAAGGTAAACCATTTGCGCCCCTCTAAACCTGCCCTGTATGTATCCGCGCCCGGTAGTAAAGCCTGGGTCGTGCCCTGTAGCGGGCAGATCGAGATATGCCGGCCGTCCATTAATTACCAGCCAATTATATGACCAAAAGGCCAGCACGTTATCCGAGCTTTCCGGAAACCTGAAGTATTTGCGCACATCAACAATTAAAGAGCGCCAGGCAGTTGTACTACCTAAAAAAGTATAATTATCCCGGTACTGTAACGAGGTGTAAAATCCGCGCGACGCATTGATCGGGTTATCGCGACTGTCATAGAGCCCGCTAAACGTTATCCCGGTTGATATAGCGCGGCTAACAGGGCCGTACCTTTCATAGTCGGACGTTTTTCCGTTTAACTGCCCTTTCTCGTACATATTCCACCTGTCATCAAAAATATATCCCAAACCGGCGTAAAAATTTCCGGTTATATTGCGCAAAACAGTTTCATGAAAACGAAAAAAACTATAAACCAGGGGATTTTCATTATCCCTGTCAGAATTACTGCCTAAGCCAAAACTGCTTTGCGGATATTTGTAAAACCTGAAATCGCCTATAAAATCATATTTATTATTTTTCGACCATATGTTTGATTGGATGGGGACGATCACCTGCTTATTTTGAGTGTAGGCAGGGTTTACTGTTATGGTGGAGATCCGGGTATCGGGTGCTAATCTGAAAATCACATTGCCTGATATAGTACCCGCCAGCCCTGTTTGTAAAGTGTAACCTATAGCCGGAATAATTGATATTACCGGTTTTGAAGTTACAGAATCAACTTTGCCGGGCTTCTTGCTTTCACCAAAAATGGATCCTATAACGTCAAATATATCTTTTTCAAAAGTGGTATCGGGATGGGTAACCAGTATTGTATCTTTATATTTAGTGTGCCCTATCGGGATGTATCTTTTATCCTGGGCGTGTACTCTGATACTTATGAGCAGGCCTGCAAAAATTAAAATGCTTGTTTTATTAATACCCATTATAATTATTCGATGCAGGAAAAGTAAAGGTTTATCCGTGCAATTATAAAATAATTATTTAAGTTATTTGTTTGTACAAGATTTTATTGAGCTTTAAGCCGCGGATCAAAAGTGAACTTATTTACACTGCTGATAGTTATTTTGTTATAATCGGGATGGGCCGGATTAAGCAGGTAATTATATTCCAGGTCAATAATTGCCGATGGTACTTTTAATACGGCCGTTTCCATTTTACGAAGCCAGGTATCGCCAAGCAATTGAGTAACCGGGTAGTTAATTACCTTGTGCCAATTGGCATTAAGTTTTTGGAGTTTGTTTACAGTGATTTCAAAAACAGGCAGGTTATCCGGTATCTGAAATATAATAACCGAAAAATCACCTGCATATAAAGCAGTGCCAGGCGAGTGCGCCAGTTTTTCAAGGCATGAAAGAGCCAATGAACCGCCTGTATAGATCATATATTGTCCCAATGAATTCCATCGGCCGTCAATTCCTGAGCCTTTGCGGTCATGGGCATATTTGGTTTGACTTATCCGGTAAACGTTCAAAAGATAGAAGGAAAGATTAATAACCTATTTAGTGATCATAAATTTGCGTTAAAAATGCAATCAATAATTCACTAAATCATTAATTCAATAATTATTTTTAGGCAAGCACACCGTAATCAATACGGATAAGCTGACTTATTACAATATCAATGCCTGTTATGGTATCGAGTAAATCAAATGGGATAGCATCAATACCCGGATTATAATGTTTTAGCCAGCCTTTAAACTCATCAAGGGAGCCAAAGGTATCCAGGCCCTTGTCAAAAAG
The DNA here is from genome assembly GCF_059491465.1 of Mucilaginibacter sp. Mucisp73. Lineage (NCBI taxonomy): Bacteria > Pseudomonadati > Bacteroidota > Sphingobacteriia > Sphingobacteriales > Sphingobacteriaceae > Mucilaginibacter > Mucilaginibacter sp. Mucisp73. The sequence goes on from NZ_CP168507.1 coordinate 4,055,906, forward strand.
CTCAAACAGTTGAATGATGTGCTCACTCAGCCCCTGGTTTAGCTCATGTGTGCTTTGTAAATGCTTACGCAAAGTAGGCTCGGTTATATGCAACCATTTGGCAATATCACTTTGAGTAGCACCGGTTACCTTTACTAAATCAGTGATGGAATTTGAACGCAACCCTTGTTTTATAGCCCCAAGCTTGGCCAAAGGCGATTTAAAATAGGTTTCATAAGGCATCAGCAGATCATTAAAAACCTGCATAGGCGCATCGGTAAATACATACGGGCGGGATGCAGCCTGCCCTTGCCTGCCTTCAATAGCTGTATTACGTTTAATTGCTTTGCTCATACACAAATGTAAATATTTTCTATTAAAAAAGAAAATATTTACATTTTATTTATTCCACCGCCTATGCCTATCCACTTATATCTGCTTAAATAAAAAATTACCAATAAAATTAGCAATTGTAAAAAATATTCCCGACATTTGATTATTATTTTATGCCAATCGGCATTTACAACATAATGAAACCCGATATATCTTCCTTTGATAACGCCGCCCAGGTTGAGCGGCTTATTGACAAATATTTCGCCTATATAAAGGGGAAATATCATATTGAACAAAAACCGGTAAAAAACAGTAAAGACAATGCAGAAACTATTGAACAAAAGGTTTGGGACCGTGAACCCGAACCTGCAACATTATCAGGGCTGGCCCTTGCCCTTGGCTTTAGCAGCCGGCACGAGTTTTATACTTATGTACAGAACGGCCCGTTTTCACAGGCAGTTAAACAGGGCGTTTTACGCGTAGAAGCTTGTTATGAAGCCCATCTGCACCAAAACGCAACCGGGGCAATGTTCGCGCTAAAAAATATGGGGTGGAACGAAAAACATGATCCATTACCAAATACAGAAGCGGGGAACATTTTAACAGTAAAGGTCTTTAGCTCCGGGCCTCCCCCTGCCGGTAGCGAAAAAGATGTAAAACTATAACTCCGGTACCCGTTTGCAACTTCAGCTATCAGATTAAAAATCAGCAATAATGACCGATGAAGAAATAATTACCGACACTCCATTTAAAGAACCGGAAGGTTTTCACTGTTCTGTCCTGTTCAAAAAAAATTATCTCTCAACCGCGCATGTGGTAATTAACCAGGGAGGCACCAGCAGCGGTAAAACATTTGCCATTGAGCAGGCGCTGTTTTGCCTTGCCTGCGAAAACCCCAAACAGGTGATCACCATAGTTGGGCAGGATATCCCTAACCTTAAAGCAGGCGCCCTGCGCGATGCTCTAAATATATATAGCTCTTCGCCGGTATTACAGGCAAAAATTAAAAGCTATAATAAAAGCGACCGTATTTTCGAGTTTCTCAACGGTAGCATAATTGAGTTTAAAAGCTACGACAACGGACAGGACGCAAAATCCGGAAAGCGCGACTACCTGTTTATCAACGAAGCCAATGGCCTTACATGGGATGTATATACAGAATTGGCCCTGCGTACCAAAAAGCGCATTTTTATTGACTACAACCCCAATACCGGCTTTTGGGTACATGAGCACTTAATTGGTAAACCAGGGGTACAACTTATCGTGTCCGACCATCGGCATAACCCGTTTTTAGGTCAGGAAGTACGTGACAAAATAGAAGCGTTAAAAACTGTTGATATTGAACTATGGAAAGTATACGCCCGTGGTTTAACCGGCAAAATAAACGGGCTTATATTTGACAACTGGTATATCTGCGAATCTATCCCGGCCGATGCCCGTTTGATAGCCCTGGGCTTAGATTTTGGTTTTACCAATGATGAAACCGGATGCATTGAAGTATACCAGCAAAACGGCGAATTGTGGGTAAACGAGTTACTCTACAAAACAGGCCTCACCAACACAGATATTTCCTCAAAATTAAAAGAGGCCAGTGTAGGTTTTAACTGCGAAATTATTGCAGATAGTGCAGAACCCAAATCAATCGAAGAATTAAAACGCCTGGGGTGGCGTGTTACAGCTGCAAAAAAAGGTGCCGATAGTGTTAAAAACTCTATTGATATCCTTAAACGCTACAAAATAAATATAACCTGCAATAGTACAAACCTGCGCAACGAGCTTAACCGTTATAAATGGCGCGTAGATGTAACAGGCAAAACCATCAATGAACCGGTTGACTCATGGAATCATTTGATAGATCCCTTAAGATATATCGCCCTTAATAAATTAAAAATAAACGGCACCGGAAAACTTCAATCACGCCTGCCGCACAGGCAAAGCATTCAACAGGCAGGGGTTTTACACGGGCTGATCTAAACATCCATAATCAAAAAACCACAAAACCGATACAGGCTTAATAGATATGACAGAACAAATATTAAAAACAACCCAGGGCAAGTTGCGAGTCCGGATACCAACGCAATTAAATGAAGTAACCCTGGGCCAACTAATGGATTTGCAAGCCCGGCCCGATATAACAGATTTGGAGGCCATCAGCATACTTTCGGGCATCCCGGTTATTGAGCTTCATAACATCAAAAACTATGATGATCTGCACCAGTTTGGCGATGCCTTGCTTTCTTTATCCCACCAGATTAAACACCTGTACAACAGTAATGAGATCCCCAAAGAGGTAATTTTTATGCTATCTGGGGACAGCGGGGCACCATTCCAAAAAACAAAGGTAAAAGTAATGCAAAACCTTTCGGTTGAGCCTGCCGGCGCATTTATGGCAGCCCGCGATATCATAGCCGAAGAAATAAATACCCATATAAAAATCCATGGCGAAGATGATTGGCAGGAACATTTTAATCCTTCATTAAACGCCTGCTGTCAGGTATTGGCGCAATACTTCTATTGCCGGGCAACAGGTAAAAAATATGCCGAATATGAGGTAGAGAGCTTTATGGATGAAGTTAAAAAGCTACGGGTAACGGAGGCACTGCCCATCTCAAAGCATTTTTTTACCTGTTATCCCAGCTTATCGATGCCGAGAATAAGCTTTTGGCATCGGTTCCTACCGTATTGGAAAAAAGGGCAGGAATCCAGTCGTTCGAAAAATTTAAATACATCAACACTGTAAACTCATTAGCAGGTGGCGATATTACCAAATGGGACTTGATCATGAGTATGCCATATGAGCGCTTGCTTACCAAACTGCTGCTTAACAAAACTGAAGCTGAATATCAAAAACGATATAGCGAGCTATCTCAAACTACAACTTAAAGCGCCTTATCCCTGCAAGGCTATTAAATACCAAACCACCCCAACCCAGGGATCGGGGCCTGAATTATTATGCGTAACCAAATAGAAGCTATTGTACAAACACTTAATGGCAACCCGGCTTTTGCCTATGGCACCCAGGCCGAACTGAATACCCTTGCAGATGATATCAGCTTTCCCTGCGTATTTCTTTACCCCCTTCAGCCTATTGAGGTAAGTCCGCAGGTTAATGGCTCGGTTGATAATACGTTCACCGTTTATATGGAGTTTCTGTTCAAAACAGATTTTGGACAGTTCACGGCCGAAAATGAAACCTATATATCGCAGGCACTGCAAATGGCTAACCAATTTGTGGTAAAAGCCTCAAAATACAGGGAAGGCGAAGGCCGGTACTTCAGGGTCAAAGCAGGGCAAAAAGCCAAATGTGTGCCGGTTTATAACAAGTTTGATGTTAACACCACCGGTATTGGTTTAACCATAGCGTTATCGGCCATGTATTTTGATGCTTTTTAAACCCTCATTCTAACCAATAAAAAATGAATATAACAGCCACTATTAATGAAACCATCAGCTCAACAACCTACCCCGACCAAAACGGGGGACAAATCGATCAGGGCGATGTATTCATCAGCATTATTGATGCTGATACCAGGCAGCCTACCAATGGCAATAACTGCGAAGTCACCTATCAGCGTAACGAAAACGGGTATACAAGCACCTTCACCGTTATTGTAGCCGGGCAATCATTCCCACTTTATTCAGGTATCATCAGGGATTACGAATATAGTCCCCAGGGCGACATGATCCGGAGTAATTATGTATCGTTCAGCATAATTGCTGTCAAAGCCGGTGACAATCCTTCCCCCAATCCCTCTGTTTGTGATCTGAAGATAAATTATATAGCTATCAATAAGATCGAGTCGGCCCCGGGAGCTGCCGACGCTCAGATTACAGTTAACGCGACCTCAAGTTTTGCATCCATATTGTATAGTATCGATCTGGGTGCAAACTGGCAGGCGTCTCCTGTTTTCACAAACCTAAGCGGAGGGTTAAAACACATACTTGTAAAAGACAGTAATCCCTTAGGCTGTACAGACACCGTGGAGGTTAGTATTTCAACATCCACCAATCTGTTAACCGGTGACCCTTCGGTAATGCTCCCCGATGGATATATATCACGCTGGAGCGCGGCGTTCAATCCTATCGTGTTTACCTATCAAAGAAAAGATTTCACGATTAACAACATAACAGCCGACGGCGAAAAAGGGCATGCCTGCATCAGTGTTAACGCCAATTTTAAAGACACCAATACAGGGTTGGTTAAAGTCAAGGAAGGGGATAAAATCTATCTGAATACGAACGCTTATAAAGGAGTTTATACCATTGAAAAAGTAACCGGCACCAATAGCATAGTGATTGATACTTCCTTTATAAACGGTGACACTACCGGTTTTATTAATATCAACAGCATGTACCCGTATTATGAGCTACATACCCGCATTACCTATGACGATCCGCTTACCAATAACCTATCCGCTATAAAATCAGTAAACCGGCCGGATAATACCGGCTTAGTAAAAGCGGACCTCTCAAACTTTTTACAAAGTTTGCTGCGCCCGGCCGGTGGCAGCGATTACAACTATGTTGATTATCGCGATACCAATCTCTGTGCCGCTTATACGGTTGAGTACGCCCAGCATTATGATGATGGCTCAAACGAAGGATTTACAAGCAGCTTCAGTCAAATTCAATATCCGTACTACGTGGTTTACGCGGCCAAACAGCTCGGGGATAAATATGGCGGCAACCTCGCAGCTTATGTGCCAAACGTTTACTCACCTGCACAATGGATAACAGATTTTAAAGAACCTGCGTATTCCGCCGGATACCCATTCGATATTGGGTTCATCTGCACCGATGAGATGGCCAGTTTACAACCCTATTGCCTGCTTACTTTGCTTGATATTAACCGGAACCCGCTACCCGGTGGTTCACAATCCGATTATTTGCAAAATGAGGATGATTCATGGATCCTGAATGAAGATGGCAGCAAATTTAGTATTGGGAACCAGACATCTTTTATCATGCCTTTAACAGGTCCCGCCGGCCTGCACCGGCTTATGGTTAATGCAAACTTCCCGGCCGTGGCCTATTACTTCAATATCCAGATCAGGTATGATGATGAAAATAGCTCGCATTCGTTAACCAAAGCACAAACTATACGGATAGATGATGCTGTTGATGATAATTCAGTATACCTGAGATGGATCGGACTTAGTGGTTCCTGGAATTACTATCGTTTTGTATTTAACCAGGAAATAAGCCTGGATGTTCAAAATGCTGTTATAATTAAAAACTTTGTACAAAACTGGCAAACCCAGGAAGGAATTGAAGAAGTGATCAGCAAAAGTGCAGGGCAAAAAATGAAGGTTATGGCCGAAGACCTTTCTGTAAATGATATCCGCGGGCTGCAGTCAATTAAATATTCGCCAAAGGTACAAATGCTGGTAAATAAAAATCCTGTCAGGTGGCAAACCATTGTGATAAATACGGCTACCTACAGCGAATATGAAACCCGCAACGGGCAGGCCCCGTTTAGCGTAACATTCAACATGCCGTCGATAAATATTCAAAGCCAGTAACCGCCCTATTCTTTCATAAAACTAATGTTATCAATCCCATAGTAATAATCACCATCAACAGTTATACTACTTTCATAACTTACTTCAAGTGCATTTTCGCTAAGTGTATTAACGGTATAAGTGCCTTCATAAAATGCCGGTGTTGTTTTACTTATGGTTAATACTTTATCCTTCAAAGTGTATTGATATTTAATAAGCGCCGTTTCGCCCGACGGAGTGCGGTTTGACGTATAACCTGAACCATCATTATTAAAAATTTCAAAATCAGCAGCCGAGTAATCTGTACGGGCAGTATCTCTCAACAGTACATTGTTTTTATAACTGCGGGTATGATATTTTTTCAGGTACCATTTACCTGTAATAGTAACTACAGGGTTAGCAGCCTTATCATCTTTTTTGCATGATACCAGGCAACATACCAATATGGCAATTATCAAAAGATACTTTACATGCATTGAATGCTGTTTCAGGTTAATTGGTCGGGATCATAAACTTAAATAAATTATTGATAATAAACCAATTGTTTTAAACAACGATCAACAACTAACATTTGCTAATTTCATGAATCAGATACAACTTTATATTAATGACCAACTGGTTGATTTAACTGATGACAGCCCTATTGCGCTTACCTTCCAGATCAATAACCTGGCCGAAGTTAAAAACCAGCAGGGCAATACCAGCAACCAGTTTAAGATCCCGCTAACACAGCGTAACCGTCAAATCCTGGGTTTCCCGGATGATATAGCTTTTACTACTATGCTCCCTTATGATAATTACCAGGCAAAAATCATCCAGGATGGGCTGGAGATTATTCCTTACGGGCTGGCTGTACTTAACAGCATTGAACAGGATATGGCCAACATCACCATACTAAGCGGTAACGTTGATTTTTTTGATGCGTTGGAGGGAAAAATCTATGACATGGGCGATAGCAGCAGCCCAACATCCAATTTGGGTAAAAACCTGCCGTGGCAGGCTTTTGACCACCCCTGGAATCTGGATACTATTATCGCCTCACAAAAAAAGACAGACGGCTGGATATGGCCCGTTGTGGACTATGGATCGATAAACGAAGTTGATTTTGATAAACCTTTAGATGTGTACACCATGCGCCCCGGCTTTTTCATTAAAACTGCAATCGAACTAATGATCAAAAACACAGGTTATAAAGCAACAGGCTCCTTGCTTAAAAATGAGTTATACCCTAAACTTATTTGTCAGTTTGCCAATGACGAGTTTGAACATGGTACCGATTTTCAGAACTCAGTTGAAGGTTTGAGTAAATCAGCATCGATGTTGTACGTTACAAATAACGAGCTTGTAATTGATGGCGGGCAGTTAGGTATGCACGCCAATGATAATACGGACAGAACATTACCAATTGGCTTTCAGGAATACCACGCAACAGAGCGGGTTAACGGCATAGCAAGCCTCATTCTCGACTTAGACATGCATGGCGTGGCCAATACCGGCGATAACGGGTATTTTGAACTCATCATAAACTATCGTGATGCAAATGGGCATGAAAGTGTTTCAACAAAACAAACGATAAACTTTACCGACAAGGCCTATCCGCCTAACACCAGGGAGCGCACAGAACCGGTTAAGAACTTAAAACTCACATACGATTTTGAACTTAATAAAGGGGATTCGGTTTTTATCTCTTATCACCTGCACCGTTACAATACAACGGTATTCATTCACAAAGGTGCTGCATTTAGGTTTGATGTTGACCAGAAACCAATTTTATACGGTCAACAGGTTCAATGCGAACGTATTTTTCCGGATATTAGTCAGAAGGATTTATTGAAGGATACGTTGCAACGATTTGGGATAGTATGCCAAACTGATAACAGTACCCGCACCGTATCCTTTAATTCATTTGCAGATATCGTTGCCAATATTCCAATTGCAAAAAACTGGACAAGCAAGTGTATTGATCAGGGTAAAACCATAAGTTTTCAACTCGGCGGATATGCACAGGTTAATTACATGAAATACAAGGATGACGATAACGTATTACCCAAAAAACTGGCCGATTCTGAAATTATAGTTAAAGATAAGACCCTGCCGGCAAGTGTCGACCTGTTCGAAAGCCAGTTTGCTCCTACCCTTAACCGGGCTTTCACCGGCGGAACAATAGCTCAAATCAAAAAGCTCGATCCTGACAGTGATACCAACGATTTCAGCATCAGTACATCACCAAGAATATTGATTGATCAAAAGTTAAACCTGCTCAATCTTAAAGATTATCCTACGGTAAAATTTACTGACGGCGAAAGACTGTTGGGGTAAATGACGTGGTATCGGTGCCCTATTTTTATAAACCCGACGGTGAATTTAACCTCTGTTTTAGCGATAAACCGGGAGTTAACGGTAGCATACAGTCTGGCTTAAAAACGAAGTATTATCCGCAGCTCGAAAAAATACTTACGCAAACCAAAAAGGTAGTCAGATATTTTTTGCTTACGTCCCGCGATATCCTTGAGCTTGATTTACTCATTCCCGTTTATCTTGCGCAGGATAGTTGTTATTATTACATCAACAAGATTGACAGTTGGCGTAAGGGGCAACCGACAAAAGTAGAATTGGTGAAATTGGGATAACCTCTTTAAGACTGTAAAAAAACAATTCTTCAATAAATTATTGTAATATTAAAATGTTAAAATGTTAAAATATTTAGCCCCAATAATTTTTTTTATAGAAACAGCCGCTTATATTTACCAATAAAATTAGCAAACCTACATTATCATGTTTAAAATCGAAAGACCGGAGCAATGCAATAAAAAAACGAAAAAAAAAATTATCTGGTTAATAAGTATCCTTTTCATAGTAACAGCGGGGTCTGCCACATTTTGGTATAACAAAAGCTATCTGATACTTTATTATCTGACCCTAAAATACAATCACTTTAAAGTAAATGATAAACTTTATGCTAAAAACCGGCTCATTAATAATACCTCAACTTATGGACCGTACAATATTTCCTTGTATAGAAAAATCAAACCTGTAAATAGTAATTCATCAGGCAGACCTTTTATGATGCGATGCGCCTGGTCCATAAACAGCGATAGTTTGTGTAAGTATAAAACTGCCTATATAGGCAATTATACCGGGTATGAAATATATGGCATGGCGAATACAGAGAATAAATATCATCCTATGACTTTCCTTTCGATAACGACAAACAAAAAAGCATTAGTTAAAGATTATGTGGATGCACTACCTGCAGGATACGAGTTTGACGAAGGCCCACTTTATGTGACACTATTTGAAATAGGGGATAAAGAACTTCATACCTTTAGAGCAATCAAGAAATAAATTTTAAATAAGCATACTTGGCTAAAGCTGTTTTAATAATCATAGCGTTTAAGCTTTACCTATCGAAATTAATAATGGTTCGGTACCAGATTTACGGGGTCAATTCAATTATTTTAGCAACGGCAACTAAATTAAAGCTGATTAAAAATTTGCCACAATTGTTTATATATATATTTTTACTAAAAAAATTAGTCAACAACCTTACGCGATGAAATATTCAAAAATCTTTTTACTGTCTCTTCTCTTTTACAGCTGCCAACCGGTGTCGGAACGCGTTAAGGACGATCGTACTGTACAACAATTGTCCCTGGTTAAGCGCCTATCTATGTACGATTCTCTTTACAACTCTGAATATAATGAAATAAAAAAGTCTGAATTATTTGATGCAGAGAAAGAAAAATTGAATAGCTTCATCCTTGATTCTCTTAAAAGTTCATTTCACAAATGGCCGGTAACCATTTATAAACTGAAAGTAGAAGATTGGCCCTCAAAATATATCGATGTAACGTTTATAACTCCTTTGGGAAAGGTTCTTGACGATAAAAACCCGCAAAATTATTCCATTCTCATCCATGCAGCTGTAACATTTGATCAAATCTCCGTTAAAGACTCTTTAGCAAATTTATATAACGGAGATAAAGTTTGGATAAGTGGCAATTTTTCAAAAAGGGATACTGATCAAATTGATATCAGTAGTTCTCCCCCGGAATTCCTCTTTAATAACCCGGAAATTCAAGTTGATCTTACGCGAGTAAGCTCGAAAGCAGACAAATAGTATTGAATTCACATACAGGTGGACTTTTAAAAGTCAGCCTGTGTGTGAAATGATAGCGTTATTTACTTAAAAAATGTTGTCAGCGATTATTTTCTTCGTTTTCCATTGAAGTCCGCAAGATACAGACATTCTACGGAGCATTGGTGTTAAACAACTCCTTTCCCACTGTCGTTTAACATCATGTCGACAACAGCAGTGCCTGCTGCTGATCCTGCCCAGGATTTTAATGTAGTAACTATATTTTGAATTCCCCACGGGGCGCTAAGAAATTGTAATCAAGAAATCATTCCTCGTTGTTAAACAGGATTGTATTAACTGAATTATTGTTAAACCCATTTACAATACGCCAATTGGCATATTGTAAATTACAATATCCAAAAAGCTCAGAGAACGGAGGTACAGGACATCAAAATCTGTTTATAATATAAACTTCAACAAAACATACCATGATAAATCAAAACAACAACGCGGGTATAACCGACGATGACATCAAGAAGGCTGAAGCATATAAAAATGCCTTAGATGCACTAAAGACCTCAATAATTGGCGTAAATAGCAAACTACCTGAATTTGCTGATGGCATAAAGGATGGACTTAAAGCACTTGGCGAAAAACTACCAGAGGTTGTAGACGCTATGCAAAAACTGAATGAGCAAAATAAGGAGCTCGCAGCATCAGGGCAAAAGCCTAAGAACATATTAAAGGAATTAGCCTCATCAATGCTATCCTGGAACTCACTTATTTCTGTAGGCATTACTTTGTTGGCAAACTACAGTGGAGTGATCATTGATTGGGTGTCGGCATTATTCAAAGGCGGCGACGCTATAGATGAGCTTAAAATAAAACAACAGGCAATGGGAGAAGCTTTTAAAGGTTCGGGGTATAAAAAAGCTATTTCTGATGTTATGGAGCTCACAGCGAAAATAAAATTAGCGAAGAATGGATATGCAGAAAAAAAAGAGGTTTTGGCAAAATATAACGAAACTTTAGGCGAAACACTCGGTAAAACGAATAATCTGGATTTCGCTGAGAGAAATATTGTAAAACACGGTAAAGATTATATCCAAATGATGTACTACCGGGCCGCAGCAACTGCATTATTAAATAACAACACGGATCAAATTATAGAGTCGCAAAAAGAGATTCAAGCTGCAGAAGAAAAGAGCATAGAATCTCATAACGCATTATCAAACTTTGAAAAAGTGGAAGCCGACAGAAAAGAGAAATATGGTGCCGCGTCTACCGCAAGGGCGAAAATATTCTTAACTATACAACAGCAAAATGCAGATAAAGAACTTGCCATAGCAAAGAATAAAAGCAAAAACCTGTCAGAAGCAACGGCAAGTTTATATCAGCAGTTAGACAAACAAGCCGAAAGTTATGCTGAGAAATTTGAAGTCCCCGACAATGCGCTTAAAACAATAGATGACATAGAAAATCGTATATCCCGCTTATCAAAAAAAATTGAGAAAAATAAGTCCGATGCCAATACAAGCAACCGACTGGTAAATTTAGGACACAAGCTAAAAGAGCTGAAAGATTTTGCTTCTGATGATAAATTTATCACAATAAAGGCCATTAAACAACGTGTTGCCGAGCTTTTGAAAATGCCTGATGCCAAGACCAATGGCAGCGAAACAAGCAACAGATTAGCAAGATTAAACCAAAGACTTGCGCAATTAAAAAAGACATCTGACGCTATAGGTTCTTCGCATGTAGATCATAAACAAAATATTGCTCATGAAAAAAGAGGCGCCGATTTATTGCAAGCTAAAGCAATTGACTTTGCCAAACAAATTGAACTTGATAAACAAAGCTACGACATTGAGCTTGTTGCATTAAATGATGTGTTTAGTAAAAAGCTGATCAGCCAGGAAGATTACAACAAAAAGAGCGAAGAACTTCAGCAGAAGTTTCATCTTGGTATTGGTGATAAAATTCAGTTTTTCAATAAAAATGATTTTAATGAAGCCAAAAAGCAAATGCAGGCCATGATTGATGCTCAACAACATGAGGATACTATGGCAAAGGATCAAAAAAAGGTTGATAAAGCATTACTGCCCGGCCAAAAATTAGATGTCGAGAAACAACTTATTAATGATAAGTATGCCTATGAGATATGGCTCGCTACCGGTAACGCCGAAAAAATCAAAGCGCTGGAAGATCAAAAGCAAAAAGACATTACAGCTTTAACCCAACAATACGAGCAACAACGCAAAGAATTCGCATTGCAAAGCGCACAACAGGTATCTGACAAAGCTTTTTCTATCATACAAAACAATATTAAAAATCAAAGTGATGCCAAAATCAGAGGATTAGAAAACGACAAAACAGCTGAACTGAGCAATAAAAACCTGACAAACACACAGAAAAAGGCCATTGAGGATAAATATCAAAAAAAGGAAGCTGCCGAAAAAGTCAAAGCGTTCAAAGCCGAACAAAAAGCGTCGATATTACAGGCCGTCATCAATGGTGCATTGGCGATTACCAAAGCAACATCTCAAACCGGGATACTTGCACCGTTTGTTATACCGGGCATCATAGCTTCTACAGCAATACAGGTTGCTACCATAGTAGGGCAAAAGCCTCCGCAATATGCTAAAGGTGGTTTACACTATCAATCAGATGGCCGCGGAGCATTACTCCCTGGTTATAGCCGTACAGATAATACCAACGCCTACCTTCGCTCAGGTGAAGCAGTTGTAGTATCCGAAGCCATGCGTAATCCATGGGCCCGCAACCTGGTTAGCGCTATCAATGTGGCTCACGGTGGCCGTGATTTTTCTATACCCAATCCAGGCCGGGGTTACGCTATCGGCGGTATATTCACCGATGGAGGTAATACCAACAGGTATTATAATCAACCGGTCAATGATGTGAAGGACCTGGCCAATACGCTTGCCTACCAAATGATCAATAACTTTCCTCCTGTTTATGTGGATGTTAAGGACATAAATAACCAACAAAATATATTGGCTCAAACTATCAACCGTGTAAACCTTTAAATGAACTATGCCAATCATCACAATAAACATACCTCTTACCTCTTACCTCTTACCTCTTACCTCTTACCTCTTACCTCTTACCTCTTACCTCTTACCTCTTACCTCTTACCTCTTACCTCTTACCTCTTACCTCTTACCTCTTACCTCTTACCTCTTACCTCTTACCTCTTACCTCTTACCTCTTACCTCTTACCTCTTACCTCTTACCTCTTACCTCTTACCTCTTACCTCTTACCTCTTACCTCTTACCTCTTACCTCTTACCTCTTACCTCTTACCTCTTACCTCTTACCTCTTACCTCTTACCTCTTACCTCTTACCTCTAACCTCTAACCTCTAACCTCTATGGATATTCAAATCGCAAACACCCTGTTTGATGAAGGCATTTTCTCGGCCATGTATAAAGCAGGCTTTATAAGCACTAAAGTATTTGTGTACCGCGAAATTTATTTATGGGTGAACGCCCAGCAGCAAACCCGTGGTATTAATAAAAATCAGGCTGTGCTTGAGGCAGAAATCAAGTTTAATAAGGACGAACGCACTATTTGGCGTGCACTCAACTGTTTTTCTGAAAAAGCAGCTTAAAAATTCTTCCACTGACAAAACACTATCACCAGATTAAAAGAAATTTGTATCGACATTTGTTATGTCAATCAGCTAAACAAAAAATAGCCCATACCCAGAATCAGCCGAAGCAAATTCAATTCATTCAAAAAATTCGGGGTCAGATAAACAACTGACAAAACACTGTCACCATCCAAACAAAAAATAACAACGACCTTTGATACATGCCAGCCGGCATTATAAGACGTAAAAAAAACGGCCGCTATTACAAGCTAATTAACAATCCCCAGTCCATCTTCAGGACTTTCTGACTTCCCTACTTTCGGACAAAAACAATACCAATATGAGCTACAAAATTTATTTATACGATACCGAAACCGACTGCATTGGTTCGGGTAATTTATCATCAGTTTACATACAAACCCAACTTGAGGCGGCAGCGGGCGATGACGTTGAAGTACACATCAGTTCGGTAGGCGGCAGTGCATTTGATGCCATCGCTATTTATGATCTGTTTAAAAAGTATCCCGGTAAAGTTACTACCTATATCGACGCGCTGGCCGCCTCGGCAGCTTCAGTTGTTGCAATGGGCGGCAGAAAAGTGATCATGAGCAAATACGCATTGCTTATGATTCACAAACCTATGGTTGGCACAGGCGGCAACGCCGATGAACTCTTAAAAGATGTACAAATGTTAAATGTAGTTCAGGAGCGCCTGGCACAGATCTACATGGACAAATCCGGGCTGGACGGAATTACCGTAAACAGCATGATCAACTCCGTAACCTGGATGACTGCTGATCAGGCACTGGATCTCGGTTTTATCGACCAAATAGAAGATTATCAAACAGAGATCACCAACAGCGCTTATTAAAAACTATACAAGCACCGCCCCCGCAGTTTACCAGCGATGCATTAACAAAATCTTAAACATAAAAAACAACAACATGAACACCGAAAACAAAGAACTCATCGAAAAAACCACCTCGGTATTAGACAAGATCATGAACTTTTTTAAAAAAGTGGTAAACAAGCAAACCATCACCGATAAGGGGACGCTGCACCACGCCGGCCAAATTGAAGAAGGTGCCGAGGTTTATCAGGACGAAGACATGACTACACCTGCCATAAGTGATACTTATACCTGCGCCGATGGCAAACAACTGGACGTTAAACAGGGAAAGATTCAGACAGTAACACCTGCCGATCCCGAAAATGCACCGGAAGCAGAAGACGAAGACGAGGATCTGCCGGAAAGCAAATCTAAATCAGCTAAAAAGCCTGCCGATGTGCAAAACCGTATGCAACAATTAAAAGCCCGCTTACACGCGCAAAACGCACTGTTAACAGAAGCCCGTAGCGCGCTTGAGGAAGCCAACAACCGCCTGCAGAAAACACGTACTGAAGTAAAGAACGAAATCAAATCAACCTTTATACCCGAAAGCTCAAAGCGCAGCAATAAAACCCACTCAGAGCCCGCTCCGTTTTTTGCCCCGCAAACTGAAATCGCGAAAAACGCGGTTAAAAAAGCAATAGCTTCCTAAAACTACCACCACATTACCTTATCCTTCTCATATCTAATTAACCCATTCTCACTATCCCTATACGTTTAAAACAATCAAAAGCTCTCCCTTTAGGGGGCCGGGGGGCTAAACTTTATGGCTCAATTTACATTTACAAACAACACCTACGCCGGCGAAGCGCTGGCAGGATTTATGGCAAGCACATTACTCGAAGCAGATTCAGTTAAGCGTGGCCTGCTCACCGTAATTAACGACGTAAAAGCCCGCAAGGTGATCCTTGATGTTGATGACGACGTTGTACTGCAAAACCCTTCGGGTATCTTTACCGATCAGGGTACAACCGCTCACCAAACCGAAAGCTATCTTGACCCCGTGGTTTACGAATTTATGAAACAAGAACAATGGGATAAGCTGGCCCAAAGCTGGGAAGCTCAGGCCCTTAAACCCGGTGCCTTTATGGATTACGAAGGTGTGGTTGACCTGTCGGACTTTATGGTGCAGCGTTATTTAACAAAAATCCAGATTGCTAACGAACGCTTGTACTGGCTTGGCAAAGGTGCCACCAAAGAAGCAGCCTTCACCGCCGATTTCCCCGGCCTGCTCCCATCAATAGCTGCGGCTTCAGGCGTTTATAAGGTAGGTTTAAGCAAACCTGCCACCTCATTAGCAGCCACCGCAATTGATGCAAACGGCATTGTAACCGTGGCCGATACCTCAACCCTCGCTGATGGCGATGTTGTTACAATCACCGCGGTAACCGGCACCAGCAAGGATACTACCAATGGCGCGCCAGGTATCGCTGTTCAGGGCCAATCTTACTTTATTCAGGTAGCGAGCGCCACCTCGTTTAAGCTGGTGCGTAACTACAATGAAGTTAACAGCCGTAGGCCTGCAACTTTTAGCGGCACAGCCACCGCGGCTACAGTAAACTACATTAACGTAAGCAATGTATTGCAGGTGCTAGGCAGTGTTTATGCCCAACTTGACCCTGCCGACAGGATCCAGGAAGATTTTAACTTACAGATTCCTTTACATGTGGGTTATGCGTATGCCCAGGCGCAGGCAAACAAGGCATTAAACGTTATCAACGCTTTTACTGATATGAAAAAGATGGACTACCTGGGTATTCCGCTCCAGATCATGAACCACTGGCAGGCTAATACCATTTTAGGTGCAAGGTCGTCAAACCTGTTCCTTGGTGTCGACCTGTTAGGTGATGCTTCTGAGCTATCAACCGTTTATCTGAAGCCTTACACCAACGATAACGTGGTACGCATGAAAGCCCGTATGAAAGCGGCCGTAAATTTCAAATTTGCCAACGAACTGTTCTACCTCTCTGCTTAGAATCAATTATTGAGTTATTGAATTAGCGATTTAGTGAATTTGCCTTTCATATTAAATGTATAATTCACTAAATCATTAATTCAGCAACTCCTTGATCCACTAATTCACTAAATCACTAATTCACTAATTCACTAACTAATTAATCTCCATGTCAATTTATAATAAAATAAACGCAGGTTTTAGCCTGGGCACTGATGAACCTATTACCTCGGGTATTGAGGATGTGATCTATATTTTCAATGCGGATGATGTTGTGCTCACTTATGACACAACCAACCCGCTTATTGTTAAAGGATTAACCGCTGTGAGCAATGCCAAAGTTTACAAATTTGAAGGAACAAATAACAGTTTCAATACTACTTCCAAACAAACAAAAACACAGGTAGGCCCGCGTTATACCGAAGAGATAGATTTCAACATAGCAGGTTTATCTGTTGATATCAAAGGCCAGCTTATGGCCATGGGATATGGCCGTGTACGCGCCATAGCGGTTAACAATTACAAAACGAGTGATTCAGCTATTGAACTTTTTGGCGCGGTAAACGGATTGATACTAACCGATGCCGAACGTAATGCCGCAGACGAATCACTTGACGGTGGTTACAAACTGAAGCTTACCAATCCTGATAAAATGAAAGAGCCCTACCCTCCCCGCGCGGTATCTATTGCTCCCGGCACCGGCAGTGCCACTTATGCCAGCACTTTAGCGGCCCTCGAGGCGCTGGTTACAGCATAATCATTGTGTCATGAGGTCATTAGTCATTGTATAATGGCTAATGACCATTAAGATCTAATTTTTCTAACCTAAAACTAATGACCAAATGACTAATGACGCAATAACAAAGAAATACATGCTTAAACCCGGCTTTCATCAATTTGTACCTGGTTCGGCAGCAATACATTGCAATGAAAACCTGAGCGATGAAGAAGCAGAATGGTACTTACAACGATATCCACATATAGAAGCGCTGTTTGCCTCCCGTCACCCTGAAGGGGGAGTTATAATCCAATCTAAGAATAGGCGCAAATCAATGGCTAATAAAGATTCAAACAAAGGAGGTTCAAAATGAAAACCTACCTTCCGCAAATTGAACGGCGAATACTGGTAAGACCAAACCAAACCTATGGTATTCTTAACTATGACCTGGATAATGCTTATCCGCAGCGCATGCTCGAGTTGGTAGCCGGATCACCTACAGCAAAAGACTGCTGGAACAAACGAACAAAATTCATTGCCGGTAACGGGTTTGAAGAAAGAGACCTCGGCAAACAGGTAATTAACTCTAAAGGCTTGACCCTTGCCAAGCTATTAAAAGGATTGGCAACTGATAAAGCACTTTTTATGGGTTTCGGCATTCACGTAAATTACAATGCTGATTTCAAGATCGTATCGGTGAGTTACGTAAAATTCGAGGATATCCGCATGGGTGATACTGATACCCCGGAAACAGCCGATAAATACGCGCTATACTCGGATTGGGGCCGCAAAACCTGGAAAAACATCATGCGCAGCAAGATCACTTTTTTAGACAGGTATAACCCTGATCCGCAGATGATCCGGGAACAGGTATCCCGGGCCGGCGGATGGGAACATTACAAAGGACAGTTGTTTTATTTTAATCCGGAAGTTGATGATTACCCGTTAATTGAAGCAGATTCGGTATGGGAAGATTTTGAAACCGAGGCCGGGATCAAGATTTTCAACAACAGGGAGGTAACCACCGGGTTTCTGCCATCAACCATGCTTTTTATGCAGTCGCGCCGCGAGGAGGCCGAAAACACCAGGCCTGATGCCGATGAGTACTCAGCGGCCAATATCCCATCGCAGCTTGAAAAAGACCTCGGCGCATTTCAGGGTGCAAAAAGCGCGCAAAAGATCATCGTAATTGAATATGAAGATGAAAACTCAAAACCGGAATTCAAAGCCTACCCTATTCAGAATAACGATAAACTGTTTGAAACGACGGAACGATCTGTGGAAGCCCGCATCATTAAAGGCTTTTCGGTGCCAAAAGAATTGATCAACGCCGAAA
The DNA here is from genome assembly GCF_059491465.1 of Mucilaginibacter sp. Mucisp73. Lineage (NCBI taxonomy): Bacteria > Pseudomonadati > Bacteroidota > Sphingobacteriia > Sphingobacteriales > Sphingobacteriaceae > Mucilaginibacter > Mucilaginibacter sp. Mucisp73. Next base: position 4,074,307 of record NZ_CP168507.1, read on the forward strand.
AATCATCAGGGTTAAGCAACGGCAGCGAAAAGAAGCAGGCTATTCTTGAGTTCAATGACAATACCGCGGCCGACAGGCTTGACCTGTCAGAAACTTTAGCTGAAATTTTCAATCGTTTTTACAGAAATATAATTCCCGGTAATAACTGGAACATCGTACCCGTAACAGCGATAGCAGCCGATGATAGCCCAGGTATCAAGGCCGGAAACGCCATCAACGGGCTCCTGCAATCGGCCATTCCTCAAAAAAACAAAATAGCTGCGTTGATATACGCTTATGGTTTTAAACAAGCCGAAGCCGAAGCAATGTGCGCTTAATTAAGTCATCAGTCTTTAGTCGTAAGTTCTAAAAGCTGCTTAAGCCTTATCATTTTCATCATTCTAATTTAAACAAAAAACGACTTAAGACTTCCGACTCAAGACTTAGAACTAAGACTTAAACACAATCATAAACAACATTTTCAAATCCCGTAACGGGAGTTAGGAGGCCACGCTATGATCTATTTAATCAATCAAACCATATTTCAGCAATACGAAGACATTAACATAAATATTAAACCCGAACGGCTCAAAGTATTTATCAAAAAGGCCCAGGAGCTTGACCTAAAACCATTTTTAGGATATGCTTTGTACTACCAGCTAATAACCTATTGCAATGATGACGGCACTATAAAAGATGATGCGCCGCAGGCTTATAAAGATCTGTTAAACGGCAGCGAATATCTTGACGAGTATGGCCGCATCGTATTATACGAAGGCCTCGCTCCCGCCCTGGTTTATTTCACCTTTGCCCGCTTTATTGAAAACGACGCTGTACACTACACTGCAACTGGACCAGTTATCAAACGCCACGATAACGGCAATGCCCTTTCATCGCCCGAGATTGTAAAACTGGTGCAGCAGCAGCGCAGTATAGCCAATGCTTATGCCAATGATATAGAAAAATTTTTAAGAGATAACCAGGAAAACTTTCCGCTTTGGCGCTACAACGAAAAGAATAAAAGCAGCCGCCAGTCCGGTCCGCGGATTCGTGGTATCGACAAAAATGATTTCAACTATCCGGGCACAATTAACAATTACAATTTACCAATAACCGAATTTTTAAACTGATGGCGAACGATAAAAAAATAAGCGAGCTCCCGATAGCAGACACTATAAATACCGAAGACAGATCAATCCTGATCAGCAACAATGCCGATTATCAATTCGATTTTGCCACCCTGCTTCAATTTATCAATTCAGGGCTAAACGCGGGAGCTAACCTAACCTTCGGCCCGGTGCTTCCGCAAAACACAAGCGGTAAAAACGGGGACGTATTTATAAACACTGCAGCAGGCTCCTTTGCACAAAAAATAGCAGGTGTTTGGACAATTGTTTACACCATAGCCACCGGAAGCAGCGGCGATACCACCGTGCTATACGGCACAACCAGCCCCGGTACCTCAACCGGTAATAATGGCGACACATTTATAAACACCGTAAGCGGCATATTTTACAAAAAGACCGCCGGAGCATGGAACCAGGTATTCTCCATGCAAACAGGCCCGCAGGGACCACAAGGAGCAAGCGGAACGGATGGTACCAATGGTACAAACGGCAAAACCATATTAAACGGAACAACCAATCCGGCAAACAACCTGGGTACCGACGGCGATTTTTATATCAATACCTCCTCTTATTACTTCTTCGGCCCCAAGACCGCCGGTATCTGGGGCAGCGGAATTTCATTGATAGTTTCAGGCGCACAATTTGAGGAAATTGAAAACAAAAATACACCCAACGGCTATGCGGGTTTAGATGGCAGCGGAAAGATTTCGGCAGCCCAACTCCCCGGCTATGTTGATGATGTACTGGAGATTGCCAATTATGCATCCCTGCCGGCGATCGGAGAAACCGGAAAAATCTATATTACTACCGATACCAACAATGAATACAGGTGGGGCGGATCGGCATACATCCAAATTGTCGCGTCGCCCGGTACTACCGATGCTGTACCCGAAGGCTCGACAAACAAATATTTCACGGTATCGAGGGTTTTAAACGCTGTACTTACAGGTATCGGATTCGGAAGCGCCTCGGCAATATCAGCAACCGATAGCATTTTACAGGCATTAGGGAAGCTGCAGGCTCAAATTACCGGTTTATTTAAGATTCCTTCGGGAGGGATAAGCGGGCAGATCTTAGCAAAAAATAGCAATACTGATGGTGATTTGCATTGGATTAATGCGCCTTCTGGTAGTGGCGGGGGCGGCTCGTCTGAACCATCGGGGCAGATTAAATCTTTCAGGGTTGATTATGGAGCTGTTGGGGATGGTGTTGCTGATGATACGGCGGTTATAAATACAGCGTTAGCATTGGAGCGTGTTATAGAAGATACCGGGGACTTTCATGTTTCAACCAATCCAACTAATACATACGGTACGCCAATAAATGGCGACATTCGGATAATAAAAACAGGAGATTTTGGTCAACCAGTTCAGCTAAATAGCGATGCTGATAAATATCAACACATATTTGGCTTAGAATATCTATCGAGCTTTCACAAAAAATTAATAGCAGGTACGGGTGTGAAATGTCAATTATCAGGGGATAGTACTTCTGTATTTGACGGAGGTACTGCTGGATATGATATATTTAGCCTCTTACAGAACTTAACTATTAGGAGCAATTTCACCAACGTAACATGGTCTTCAAGTAGTGCTCTTGGTTTATCAAACGTTAGTTGGGTTAACACCGTTTTGCCCTCTGATTTATCTATGTCTACTCCGATGGATTTATATATTCTTAGATATGGTATTAACGATGCACAAGACGGAAAAACCGCTAAGCAATCCATCGATCTTGTAGAAAGTGGTTTAGCAATAATTAGGGCAAATTCTAATTTTACTAAAGATAAACTATCAATTATTTTATGTACCCCAAATACCCATCAAGACCACATAAGTGGAAGTTATAGCGGTGAGATTTGGATAGAAGATTATCGAAAAGGCTTAAAATCATTAGCACGTAAATATCAATGTGTATTTTTTGACACTTATGCTATGTGGCAAGATGCAAGAAACGCCTCTGATTATATGGGAGATCGTTTACACCCACAGTCTGTATTTTATGCATGGCAGGCCGATAAGCTTTTCAATGTTATTTTCCCGTCAATTTTCAGACCAGTCATTAATAACAATTTTGTGCCTGCGAATGTGTTCACAGCTACTCAACCACCTTCCGATTATCCCTTAGGGTTAAGCCAATTCGAGGCAAGCTCAACATTTCCGGTTCAAGGACAAGTAATAACATTCAGGTCAAAAGGTAGCAATGGCACAATAAATCAGTATGTACATGGCCGGGGCTTTTATGGAAATCAGTTTTGGTATCGATCAGGTAGCACAAGTGATGGATGGTTTCCTTTTATAAGATTATTAGATGGTAATACTATTGCATCAGGAATTTACACTACTGATCATTATGATTTTACAAACACTATTTCAACAGGCCTTTCAAGTGATCAGACGCTTAAAGGGTTTAGTGTTACTCCAATGAATTCAGATGCTCGTTCAGCCATTATAGCAAGTATATCAGTTGTCAGTGGGGTTAATATTCGGTTAAATTATAGTTCATCTGCTCCGGCAGTAGTAGGGTCTACTTTCGCGTGGACAGCGTTTCTTTGATCGTTGATGGATGTTCAGATGGTTCTATCCAGCTACACGATTGATCCCAACCTGTTGAGGGGCCTTCGTCAAGCGCAATCATTTTTTTGCCACACCATTTGCAAGTACGCTCATTTGGTTTGTATATCCAGTAATGAATATTATACCTACAAATAAGATTTTTAATATAAAATAACATGCCTTAGCTATTAAAACCATTCATTTATACTGTAATATACCCAATTTAAAACTATTAACAAAATTACCTTTTTTCTTGTTTGCTTTATCATAGCCAAGCAGGGTATTTTAATTGGCGGAGGCTTATAAAAGGCTTTGTTAATTAAATTTCTCTGAATCTTAAAGCCCGATTAAATCTTTTTTAGGGACTTTAGGATTTACCATGCATATCAAAATCGCGTAAAAAATATACCATTCGTTTTATTTTTTAAATGGGGATTTTGCGATTTTACCCACCACCATTATAGCGCAAGCAATTAAATACCAGCGCATTTCCCAACCAATTTATAATATCTACATCATGACAACATTTGAACACAGAGAGATCAGGGGCATTACCATAAAGAATATGATAGTCACCATAGCCAGCACCATAAGTATTGTTGTTTCGGTAATGACAGGCTACTTCCAATTGAAAGGCGACATTAAAGATATCCGTTCATCGCAGGAAACACAAAGCAGGATCAACGAGATCAGATTAAAGGTACTTGAAGGACAAGTTAATGTATTACAGCAGGAAGTCCGCGGATTAAAAGAGGGGAAGAGATCTTAAATACATTGTTTAAGAGGTGTGCCCAGAACGAGATTCGAACTCGTACATCCTTACGAATGCCACCCCCTCAAGATGGTGCGTCTACCAATTTCGCCACCTGGGCTTTTAAAAAATGTGAGAATCTTTCAATTCTCACATTCTAATTTTTCTTACTTTAAAAAAGGCGTGCCCGAAGAGAGACTCGAACTCTCAAGAGACAATTCTCAACGGCTTCTGAGACCGCAACGTTTACCAATTTCGCCATCCGGGCTTATCGTTTTATTAACAAGCGTGCAAATATAATCGTTTCCGGCAAATTGCAACTTAATAAATTAAAAAATCAATATTATGTTGTTTAACGGCCTTTGAAAATCTAACTTAGGTTTCATAAAACTCTTTATATCAAACGTAATGAAACTAAACCGCATTTTTATTTCAGGTACCCTACTTTTTTCTTTGTGGTTCAATTCTGTCCTGAAAGCCCAAACTATTACCATTTTACAACAGGATAAGCCAACAAGCGTCCGTGGTTTATCTGTAGTTGATGATAATACAGCATGGATAAGCGGCAGCAAAGGATACATCGCCAAAACAAACGACGGCGGCAAAACCTGGAGTTGGCAACAAATAAAGGGTTATGAAAAATCCGACTTTCGGGATATTGAAGCTTTCAACGACAAAGAGGCTGTAATCATGAGTTCGGGCACGCCGTCCCTCATCTTGAAAACAATTGATGGCGGACAAACCTGGCATGAAAAATATCGAAAAACGGATACCACCTATTTTTTAGACGCTATGGATTTTGCCGATAACCTTCATGGCTACATCTTAGGCGACCCGATCAACAATAAATTTTTATTACTGGAAACCAAAGACGGCGGTGAAACCTGGAACGAGTCGAATAATACCCCAAATGCGCTGCCGGGAGAGGCATCGTTTGCCGCAAGTGGCACATGCCTCAGAGTATCGGGCAAAGAGGCGATATACATCGTTTCAGGAGGTAGTAACGCCAGGCTTATTTCCTTACAGCCTCACAATGATCAATGGCAGTATTCAAACCTTCCACTTACACATGGAAAAAGCAGTGAAGGCGCTTTTTCAATATCGATAGGGCAAAATGCCGGTATTATTGTCGGAGGTGATTATGCCAGTGATAAAAAAACAGATTCAGTGGCGACTATCCTGGCGGTTCACCCTGTCCTCACATTTACACCATCCCAAACAGGGCCGGCAGGTTTTCAATCAAGTGTTGAGCACATAAAATCCGGGATATTTCTTTCCACAGGCACGCCCGGGAGTAATATTACTACTGACGGCGGCCAAACATGGAAACAAATAGATAGCACAAGTTTTAATGTTTGCCGCAAGGCAAAACATGGTAAGCTTGTATTATTAGCCGGGAATAGTGGTAAAATAGCCGTTCTAAAATTGTAGTTTACTGGTTTTTAACGGCTTAAAAAAACCTTAACATTAATTTAAAAAATAGCTTGCAGGGAATAATTAAGAACCCTATATTTGCACCACTTTAAACGGAAACGGTTAACCGAACCAAGAAGTTGAAAAGTATGATTCCGTAGCTCAGCCGGTAGAGCATAACACTTTTAATGTTGGGGTCCTGGGTTCGAGTCCCAGCGGGATCACAAAGCCTTTGAAAAGAGGCTTTTTTATTTAAAAACAAAAGCTGCCTTTAAACAGCCACGCCTTAGTAAGCGAAAAATTTAAAGAATGATTCCGTAGCTCAGCCGGTAGAGCATAACACTTTTAATGTTGGGGTCCTGGGTTCGAGTCCCAGCGGGATCACGTAAGGCGCAAGAAATTGTGCCTTTTCTTATTTAAACCGTACCCAGCATTGTTTTAACATATAAACGCCCTTCTTCCGTTCAGGTTGAGTCGCGTCGAAACTACTGAACATCTTTTTCGTTATATTGCTCCACAATTAAGCACAACCAATACTAAAAATGACCGGCGGTAATAAGAACGATAAGGTGAATATGAAAACGCTTGCGAAAGAGCTTAACCTTTCAACCGCAACCATATCCAAAGCGCTGCGCGATAGCTATGATATAAGTCCTGAAACCAAACTGAGGGTAATGGAAGCCGCCAGGCGTTTAAATTACGTACCTAACGCTTATGCCAGCAGTCTCCGCAAACAAAGCAGCAATACTATAGCCATCATTATACCCGAAATTGCCGACAGCTTTTTTAGCCAGGCCATTAACGGCATTGAAAGTATTGTCGCGCCAAAAAAATACCATGCGCTGATCTACCTTACCCATGACAGTTATGAACGAGAAGCATCCATGTTTAACGACCTGGCCAGCGGACGCGTTGATGGCCTCATTATGTCGGTAGCCAGCAGCACCCAGGATACCGGGCATATTAAAACATTACAGGAAACAGGCATCCCCATAGTTTTTTTTGACAGGGTGTGCGAGGATATTACTGCGGATAAAATAGTAACCGACGACTATAATAGCGCTTACAACGCAGCCACACACTTATTGCAAGCCGGATGTAAAAACATCTCACTGGTTACCATCAGCGGCTATCCTTCTATTTTAACCGCCCGCGAACAAGGATATCGTGATGCTGTAAGTGACAATGGGTTTGTAGTTAAAGATGTAGGAATAGTAACCTGCTCCAACAAATATACCGACGAAAATATAAATATAATCAAAGCGCATTTGGCAACCGTTAAACCCGATGGTATTATAGCTACCGTTGAACAGCTGGCTACCGCAACTTATCTGGCTTGCGATGAACTGAAACTACAGATCCCTTGCGATGTAAAAGTTGTTTGTTTTACCAATCAAATTACCGCGGCCATACTTAATCCATCGCTTACTACTATTTTACAACCTGCATATGATATGGGGAAGCAAGCAGCGGAAATCCTTTTCGGCCGCTTGTCCGGGCGGCTTAATGAAGCCAAGCAGGAACTGATAATGCCATCGCAATTAATAGCAAGAGCATCAACAGCCAGTTAGAGATTGTTAAATATCGTTCTTAAACGTAGGAGACACTACCAGCTTACTTTTTTTCTGACGACACTATATTTTTGATATCATCAGCAGATAATGCGGCTTTGAATACTTTCACTCTGTCCATAAAGCCGTGAAACACGCGTTCCGATGGAAACTCTTCGTTTCGGCCTAACGTCCATTTGTTATTTACCGACAGATCAGCGGTTACCTCTAACAGCGTGGTTCCGGCCAAAACACTATCGATATAAACATACAGCTTTTTGCCGTTGCACACGCCCGCAATGTGGTGCCAGTGTTGTTGCCAGTCGGCAGGGAGGTTTACAGTACAGTCGCCCCTGCCCCATCCGCCCGCAAAAAAAGTCAGGGTTCTGTTATCGGTCATTTGCAATACATGGTTATCGCCTTTGGTAATGATATCAACCAGACCTTTCTCATTGCCCATCAGGTAAACCCATCCCATCATAGTAATGGATTCATCCATATTGTCCAAAGATGGTGAGTTTGGGACTTCCACATAAGTACTATCGCTAAATAACAGTTTATCATTAGTAGTTATTACTGAAGATGAAATAACATTTCCGTTGTTATGAAAGCCCGAACTATCAGCAACAATCTTACCACGGACTATCGATGCGAAATCAAGTAATAATGATTCTGTAGCATTTTCATAAACCTTGTAGATAGTTTTCGCCGTATCGACCCTCACATATTCAAATCCGTTTTTGGAAGCTTTTATATGATGACTAATGGTTTTAACTTCACCGGCATCAAGTTTAATATTATCGGTAAAAACAACCGAATCATTCTGGATTACAGGTATAATAAAGGTTTGCTTTAATCCGCCAGTATTTTTTATCCGGTATTTTATTTCCTGGCTTTCATTCAACCTGATCATCGGTTTTACTTCCAGCCCCGATATTTTAAAAGCTTGCTCCTGCGGTTTTGCAGGCAGATTCACTTCAACAATCAACGGTAGTGTATTATCAAGCTTCAGTACCGTTTTTCCCACAGGGTAAAGGCGAAACTCAATAGAATCCTGAACAGTTTGTCCCGGCTCAACCAGGCAGTTTTTATAACTATATGGCTTTCCGTTAACCAACAGCTTTATGGTTTTAATGCCCTTGCTACCTGTATTTTTAAGTTTAAACCTTATCACAAGCGGCTCGTCAGGCACTGCATTTTTTTTATCGACCGAATAACTCGCTATACTAAAGGCAGTATTTTTTTGTGTGGCCGATAGCTCAATCGGATCTTTATCGGTTGGCCAGTTACCTGGGGCTTTCCCCATATCAAAAGTCATTGCACCACCGTTAACCAACACCGAATGTGGCAGGGCCAATTGCTGCCAGGCTTTGCCATTCACATGCAGAGCCTGTACGTAATTATTTTTTGCAGATGAATTATTACTGCCGATGATGAACTTTTTGCCATTGGGTAAATGAAGCGTTACAGATTTGAATAAAGGCGCACCGGTAGCGTAAAGCGGATTACCAGGACATACCGGATATATCCCGAGCGAGCTAAAGACATACCAGCTCGATGTTGAACCCAAGTCATCATTACCGGGTAAACCACCGGGTGTGGCGCTGAACCTGTTGAGCATAATATCCCTCACCCATTTTTGTGTTAGCTGAGGCTTACCTGCCTGATTGAACATATAAGGCAAATGGAAAACAGTTTCGTTATCAAATAGAATAACATTATTGCGCAGGGCAGGGTCAAGCCGGGCGGAGAATTGTTCATTGCCGCCGGTCATGTTAATAAGGTCTTTACCGTTTTGAGGTACAAAGTACGAGTACACCCATTTATCGCCCTCTTTATATCCTGATGTACCGGGCTGCAGTTTAAACTCATCACCATTACGCGGAAGCATAAAGAGTTCATCTTTATTTAAAAGATTACGGTAACTAAATCCCCTGTTTGCTAATAATTGAACGGTTTGTTTATCCCCCATCGCCTTTTCGGCAAATTCCGATAAAGCCCAATCATCATAAGCATATTCTACAGTGCGGGTAACCGACTCAGGTTTGGTGAATGGAACGTAGCCTTTTTGATGGTACACTTCCATGTCCGATTGCACGAATGGGCCATCAACCAAATCCTTCTTCATAGCCTTGTAAGCAAGCTCTTTATCGAAACCAATAATGCCTTTTAAGTATGAGTCAACAATGATAGGAATAGCATGATTGCCCGTCATGCTTTCTGTTGGCAGATGCCCGCTTTGCTTGTAAACATCAAGCATGGATAAGATCACATCCTGCTGCTTCTGTGGATAAAGCAGCGTAAGTAATGGGTGCAGCGACCGGAAAGTATCCCATGGAGAGAAAGCCCCGTACTGATTTTGCCCTGTTTTTTGATGAACCTCGCCATCATTTCCCCGATAATTGCCATCAGCATCATCAACAACCCAAGGCAATAACAGCGAATGGTAAAGCGCCGTATAAAATACTGTTTTGTTTTGCTCGTTACCGTCGATTATATCAGCTACCGATAATACTTTAGCCCATTCGCTGCCGGTTTTCGCGCGAACCTCATCAAAAGTTAAGCTACCGATTTCCTGATCAATATTATGCTGTGCATTGAGATAGCTAACTGATGATTTACTTAAGCGCAAAGTAATCACTTTAGTCTTCGGGAAAGTGAAAACCCAGCCCCCTTTAACTTCCTTTTTTTCCGTATACCCTTCGCTAAAGTTTATCACAGCGTTTGCAACTGAAGTATGGATCACTCTACTTGATATCGCCTGGATTTCACCGGCATTTCCAACGAAAATTTGTGGATTAGTGCTTCCATTGAACATAAACCGAAACATGCCTGTTCTCGTAGTAGCTGTAGCTTCGGCGGTAATCCGCTGGTTATCAAAATTCACTTTATAATAGCCCGGTACGGCAGTTTCTTTTTTGTGCGAAAAATGCAGGCTTGACTTTCCCGGTTCAAAACTTTCACTACCACTAAACGGCAACACAAAAAAGTGGCCTGATGATCCTTCAGGAAAGCCGCTCATGTGGCCAAAACAACTGAAATAATAAATTGAGCTATCGGTGTAGTTATATCCCCTTGCCCCTGTAGTCCTTGTTTCGGGACTTAGTTGTACGCTGCCCGACGGCGCAACTGCTCCCGGATAACAACCTCCATTATTACCCCATTTGGTAAGCACATTGCTAAGTGATGTACCGATAAACGGATCAACATATTGCAGATGGTCTGTATGCTGGGCATAGAGGTTGCTGCCCAATAAAACTGCGGCTAAGGCGAAAACGATACGGGATAATGACTTCAATTTAAATTATGTTTTGTAGAGATGCATCACATGCGTCTTCAGCATCTGATAATACAACGTTGACCTTTTGGTTGGAGACGCATGTGATGCGTCTTTACGTAGATATTATATTTTTATATAGATCTTCTTTTTATCAAGCACCCAAGCCACCAGCCAGCAAAGCATCATATAACATAGTGCAAATACCAGTGTACCAAATGCGCCGGGGAAGATCTTTTGATAAAGCACCTGGTTTATCCAGTCGTAAAAGCTTAGCTGTGGTTTTACCCAAATGGTTTGAAAAACTGTTAACAGCAACTCCGACAACAGATATATAGCCAATGAATTTCGACCGAAAACAAGGAAGAAGTTCGTTCCGTTTTTAATCTTTTTTATTTCGATGGCAAATACCATGAAGCCTAACAGTAAAAGATCAATACCGATAGTAAGTAGTGTAAATGAGCTCGTCCATAGTTTTTTAGCAACCGGGAAAAATTGCGCCCAGAATAAGGAAATAGCAATCAGTAAAACACCGCACATGAACAAACGGGCAACCGACTCATAGTTTTTACCCTTACGCTGTATAAATGCTCCGGCCAGGTAACCGCCAATTACATTCACAATGGCAGTCATGGTGCTGAGCAAGCCCTCCGGGTCAAAAGCTATGGGGCCACCTTTATCATGATATAAATGATCATTGCCCATCAACACGATATCCAATCGGGTGCCAGCGTTGCCAAGCATAGTATACTCTTTACCCGGTTCGCCGCAGAAGATCAGGAATGCCCAGTAGCCCAATAAAAGCACAGCAGAGATGATGATGGCCATTTTTTGTGAACAATAGTGGACGATCAACGCGCAAAAAAAGTAACACAAAGCAATCCGTTGTAACACCCCCATAATACGGGTATGACTTAGCGGATTAAATATCCAAACACCCGCTTCCCGATGAAAAAACGGAAACCAATACATGAGGTATCCCAACAAGAAAATGATGACAGTACGCTTAAAGATCTTACCTATAAAAGCGGCATCAGTTTCAAATTTCTTTTTGGAGAAACTAAGCGCATTACCTAATGCGAAAAGGAAAGAAGGAAAAACTAGGTCAGTGGGTGTAAAACCAATCCAGGGTGCATGATCAAGCGGCGACCATACGTTTGCCCCCGAACCGGGGGCATTAACGATGATCATGAAGCAAATGGTCATACCACGGAAAACATCGAGCGCGGTAAATCTTTCGGTTGTTGCAGCCATTTTTGCAATTATATTAATTAAGGGGTATTGAAATTTCTTTGATTAACCGGCCTGCGGCTTCTTCGGCCACAATACGGGTTTTATTGATACTATTGCCGTCTTCGTCATAAACCACCACCTGGTTTACACCCGGTTTAAGCCAGCATTCGGGGATATAAAGGCTTTTCATATCCAGTTTTTCAGGGTACCTGCCTAAGTTGTGACCATTAACCCAAACGGAGCCATGTCCTAATCCTACCGGATCAAAACGCCAAATGAACGTATTTCCTGTCGATGGTGGTAAATTGAAAGTTGTACGATAAAAGACCGGAGCATTTTTCGTTTGCTTGGCCGCACCAAGCTTTGTCCAGCCATTAACAGCTTGTACATCACCCGGACCACCTTTCAATTGCCAGTTAATTACTGCTGTAGCATCGCCAATAGCATTGATCTTTATAGGTTGGTCTATACCTCCCTCATTTGAATAATTTTCGATAAAGACCGAAAGTTCAATTGGGCGTTTTAAAGTTTCGGCATCGGTAATATTTACCTCGAATGGTTGGTTCCAGCCATCGTGATGGGCTACTTGTTTACCGTTAATAAATACGGTGGCGTTTTCGTCAACGCTTTTAAACAGCACTGCTAATTTTGAAGTCCCCGCCAGCTGCTGCGGAATAGTTGTGTGAAACCAGGCATAACCCTCTTTCAGGTTGAAAACATCATTGCCTATTTTATACTTTTTGTATACCGATGTATCAAACGCCGGTGGTCCTTGTTTTACATCATCCTTTTTATTGGCTCTGGTAAAATACCAGTCGCTAAGCTCAGAAATGAACGGTCCGCCTTTTTTGATCAAGACCTTACCGAAAAGCCCTTTGCTATCTACCTCATCTATTGGCCCAAGGTAAGCAGCTAACTTGTCCCTGCCATCGTGCGCGGCAAAAACGGCCAGTGTATGCTTCCCTTTTGTAAGGTTAAGCGTTAATTCATTATCGTTCAGTTTCCAATTAGCAGCAGGTTTGCTGTCAATAAAAGCTTGTCCCCGGCCACCGCCTTTCACCTGTAGGGTATATTTTCCGTTGGATGGTATATTGATAGTAGTCCTATACCAGGCATCCGCGGTAACATCAGCATCTGCCCCCATCGGCTGCGGATCTTTTGATTTAAGCCAGCTGCTTGTGTTTACATTTATTGCCGCGTTAATGGCCGCGTTTTTATATTGCCAGTTAGCTAAGCTGATAGTTGACTGCTGATTGCCTTTCTGCGCATCAAGGCTGAATGGTATCTCCTTGCTATCAGTATACAATACCGCTTTCTGAATTATGTTCTCGGTTAAAGGCGTTTCTGCCGTAACTTTTAACTGTCCATTTTTAGCTGATACATCACCAACATAGTTCAACCCAGTGATGATATAGTTTTTGTCTTCGCTTTCGATAATCCACGTTTTATTGGTTAAAGCACGATTCATGGCTAAAATCCTTATAGTTTGCGAACCAACGTTAAAACTATATTCAACAACCTTTTCCGCGATTGCCGGCATTTGCTCATCGATAAGCACATTATTATTGTCTGTTTTTACCGAAGACAATACCGACGAGGCTTTCACTTTTGTATTAAAACGAAGCAACAGCGACTCACCGACTTCAGCATCAACAATTATAGTTGTGGTATTAGCCTGCTTAACAATAGCAAACACGCGGGTAAGTGCCCAATCAAGCGTAACCTCATCGTTAAGTTTATAATTGTGTACCAACGGATAAATCTCTTTGGGATGCAGGCTGATCTTTTTTCCCGCAAACAGGTTCTCGTTACCCTTGATATTTAATGATGAACTTACCTTAGATGTACCCGGATTATCCAGGAATATCAGATCACCGGCCGGGCTTGTACGGGCAGATATTTTAACCGTTGTGTCAACTGCAATGCCTTTGTATGTTTCCGCAGCGTTAGTGCTGTTCTCCAATACATTCTGAAAACTGCGGGAGAACCATGCGGCGCGTTTAAAAGTGTAATAGATTGGTCGCAAATCACCGGCCTGGCCTATACCAGTGCCATAATCGTATGAAGCTGCGTCCTCATCATTATTGGTATAGCCAAAATTTGAACCGCCATGGGCCATGTAGTAATTATAACCATTGCCACCATGAGCAATGATTTTCCAGGTGCGCCTGTCGTAAAGCTCAGCATCTCCCGGCTTGGCTCCATATTGTGAATACCAAACAGCCCAGAATTCGGTAGAGAACCATGGGTTTGGCCGCCTATCGTCATCCAGTTTTCCATCACCGGCCGGATCGCTGGCGTGATGTAATCCGCTGAAGAAATATGGTACCTGCATACCCAGATCCAAAGCTTTAGCCTGCAGATGTTTAAAATAACCATCGGGCATTACGGTTCCCCAACCGTTGGGATGCTCGTTTTCCAACTGAACCAGTATAACCGCTCCTCCTTTATTAATCTGCCTTTGAAAAACAACCGGCAACAGATGATCGAAAAAGCGATCTACATATCGTTCAAAAGGCTTATTGTCTTCGCGTACCCTCAGCCCTTTTTTAAATTTAAGCCATATTGGGTAGCCACCATTATCCCACTCAGCACAGTAATATGGGCCAACGCGCACAATGGCGTACATGCCAAGCTGCTTTACTATATCCAGGAATTCCCCAAGGTCACGGTCGCCTGTAAAGTTGAATTTACCTTCCTGTTCTTCATGAAAGTTCCAGATGGTGTAAATTTCGATACAGTTAAAACCTGCCCGTTTAATCCGCAGTAATCTATCATACCAAAGTTCATGCGGGATACGGGCGTACTCCAACCCGGCCGATGCGATAAATGTGCGTTTACCCTGAACAATAAAGCCTTTGCTGTCAAAATCAATATAAGGCTTAGCAACTGCCGTAGTTGGGAAGATATAATCGTTTGAGCCCTGGCTGTGGGCTGATGTAAAAGCGGTTAGTAGTAAGATAAATGTAAATATAGCGTAGCGTATTCTCATGATTCTTCAAAAATCCAGACTTACGACGTTTTGAAAACTTCGTAAGTCTTTATCTGTATGTTTTTACTCCTGTCATTTCGACGAACTTGTGATGGCCTAAGCGTAGCGTTAGGAGAAATCTTATACACCATTCCATTAAACTATGCTGTGCCTTGTAGGGCGTATAGGATTTCTCTTTCGCCCCAGTTCTCGATTCCTCCCCTGCTCTATCGAAATGACATCGTTTTTATTAAACTTCTTATCGCGTCCCCAAAATCATCGCATTATACTTCGCAAACAATTGCTTTGATTTTTCAACGGCATCGCCTTTTGAAGCGTCGGTGTAAGCATTATCATGCTTGTTTACCCATTGCCATTCCCAATCTTTTACTTGTTTGTCAAAAGCTTCGGCATTAAAGTCGGTTTTGGTTGATAACGACTTATCCAGCAAACCGAAGTACATTGACCAACGTGGTTTGTAATAGCCTTTGATTAAACCAGCCCATTGACGGTTTGAGTATTCGCGCAGGCCACTTTCTTTGTCACCCCAAAGGGTAACCAGGTCACGGGCGTTTAACTCATACAGGTTTTTCTCTTTATCGGTTACGCCGTTAGCCCTTGCTTCGTTAATCCATTTACCTAACAGGAAATCTTTACGGGTACTTAGCAAAGCATCCATATCATCCATCAGTTCCAAAAACTGGCTGCTATATAATTTAAATTGTTGCTGATCCTTATTTTGATAAGCCTGAGCCATTTTCTGCTGTAGCGGACTTGCATAATTGGCCAATACCTGCCGGGTAACATCAACCAGATCATACTGAAAACCATCACTTTGTTTTAGGCTGTCGGCAGCATTTATGAGTAGCGTCCAGGCTTTAACCAATAGCATCGGGTCGTAATCCAGTTTGGTCAATACCCTGTCGATATACTTTTTTTGCGTTGGCCTTGCCACAATGATCGACTCTGGTCCGCCTTCAGTGAGGCCACCCGAATAAACCGAATTTAACAGGACATGCCATGCTTCATCTGCCTGATTGTTAGCTTGTCCGTAACGGCGCTTCGCATAGTTAGCTACCCATTTATCGGCATCAATCGGGGTATCGTTCCAAACGTTTTCCAGCATCAGGGCAAACAGCGCTGGGTTTTGTTCAATACCTTCGGGTGTAACACCAATACCACGCATATTTTTTGATTCAGGATCATGCAGGGCGATGGACGGATCGGCAGCTACGTGGCGCATACGACCAAACAAGCTGATATTACCGCCAAAGTTTTGCAGCATGCTCCAAATCCATGGTTTACCATAGTAAGCTTCCGTACGGTTCCAAACCGGGTGGGCATCGCTGTACAAATCAAGCACGATCATCTGTTCGTTTGGCACAGCGTTAAGCAGCGCTTTAATCTGTTGCGGCTGCCAGAATTTGTTATTATAGTGAAACATCCAACCCTGCATTACCCAAATAGCTTTGGGATCGGCAGCAGCCATAGAGTTGAATACTTTCTTACTCATACCATCCAGATAGGTAGAGTCGTTGGTTGGCGGCACGTTTTCGTTAAAAGTATCGGCCGAGTACAGGTGATCGGTACCAAACTCTTTTGTTTGTGCCTCTATATATTTTTTACCGATTGTTTCAAACATCGGATCGTCGGGATCAAGTATAAAAACATCTGGAAACCCGGCATCCCAGTTGGTTCTTTTAACCTTAGCACCGGGGAATTTATCTTTAAATGACGGCGGCACATGGCCGGTAAATGACGACAATACAGGCGTCATCCCAAATGAGCGCTCGCGCTCTAAAATCTTTTTTTGTAATGCTTTATGCGAGTCCATCCAATGCTGCGGCAGCGGGCCGCCCCAGGCATCAATGTTCCCCATCCAAAACCATGAAAAATAAGCAGGGCCGCTAAAAAACTCATATAGTTGTTTATCAGTAAACCCCATGTCTTTGTAAACGGTTTGCCAAACGGCTTCTTCGCCGGTTATGGCCAGCGGCATATTGATACCGTTCAGGGCCATCCAGTCAATTTCTTTTTGCCAGCGTTCCCAACCCCACCAGGCCATGGTGTAATTAAACGTGCAGTAATTTAAGTAGTAGCGATATTGGTAAGGCGTGGTTTTATGGATGAGGCCTTTAACTGACGGCAAAGTAGCAGGCAAATTAAGGTTTGTGCCATTCCAGCCGATATCGCAAAAGCAATAATTTTTAAGATAGTAATTTAGTGCTGATGCTATAGAAAGGCCATTATTACCTCTCAGCACAATTTTACCATTACGGCTTTCCAATTCAAATACATCTTTGCCGTTTTGTTGCGGGATAGCCTCAACAACAAACAAATTACCTTTGCCGGGAATTACTCTTTCAATAAAATCGTACGAGGCTTTCTGATCAACCTGAGCACTGGCTTTAAAACCCAATGAAATAATAGCAACAACAAGTAAACACTTTCTCATCAACAGATAGTTAAACACCGGCCAATGCCGGGAATAAATACCGGCAACAGGAGGCTCTCCCCTATTGCCGGTATAAGGATATAATTATTTAAAATTAGGGTTCTGTACTAACACACCTTTACTCTTATCAATCTCAACCTGGGGGATTGGGAAGTAATAGTTTTTAGGGCGTACAAAGGTTACCGTTTTGTTTTGATCAAGTGGAGCTTTGGAAACAGCAAGGTTATAAATTGCCGCTATATCCACAATTTTAGCTTTGTCCCAGCGCATCAGGTCTTGATGGCGTTGGTCTTCACCTGCCAGTTCAACACGGCGCTCATGGATCAGTTCTTTCATGCCAGCTCCTGAAACAGGTTTTAACAGTGGAGAAGCCCTATGCCTGATCTGGTTGATCAAAGCGTCACCAGCTCCGGCACCTTGTGTACGGATCAAGGCTTCGGCAACTAATAAATAAATATCTGCAGAACGCATTAGAGGCACAGCATAACTGTGGTCAACTCCACCGCCATCAGCTTCAGTATTAAATACAGCGTACTTTTTAAATGCATAACCAGTAGCAGAAAGATCGGCGGTAAACGTTGTCAAGCCCTTGCCATCACCCAGATCAACCTTGTCGCCAACACTTAATAAAGTAGCCTGTTTACGTGGATCACCTGCCTCAAACTCATTGGCAAGTCCCTGTAATGGCTGACTAAAACCATAGCCCCCCCATGGACGCGGAATGTAGTAAACAGTAAAGTCGTTTTGCACTACGTTTTGTACTGCCTGGATTGAGAAAAGCATTTCAGTACTATTCTCATTTGCACGGGTAAAGTTATCAGTATAATTGGGCGCAAGTGCATAAGCCGGATTAGAGACCACTTTTTGTCCGGTTGTAATGGCTTCTGGCAATTTTTCCCAGTACATGTAAAGCTTGGTTAGTAAGCCCAACGCCGTTCCTTTGCTTACCCTTCCGCGATCAGCAGCGCCATAACTTTCCGGCAGCAAATCAACCGCTTTAAGTAAATCGCTTTCTATCTGCTTACGAACTTCTTCGATAGGCGATT
The DNA here is from genome assembly GCF_059491465.1 of Mucilaginibacter sp. Mucisp73. NCBI lineage: Bacteria > Pseudomonadati > Bacteroidota > Sphingobacteriia > Sphingobacteriales > Sphingobacteriaceae > Mucilaginibacter > Mucilaginibacter sp. Mucisp73. The sequence continues at coordinate 4,092,664 of NZ_CP168507.1, forward strand.
TAGGTACGTTAAAATTCAGCGACGTATAATCAGCTTCTGTAATAATGGGCACATCTCCCTGAATGATCATCAAACGCCAGTAGCCGAAAGCCCTTAAAAAATAGGCTTCGCCCATGCTGCGGTTTTTTACTGCGGCAGATATGGCAGTTATTTTAGGAATATTAATGATACAGTTGGTGGCACGGTTAATTTCCTCGTACCGCCATTTCCAGGGGTACCTGATAGCCGCATTTGAAGCATCATAAGTTAAGTTTTCGATTCCTTCGTCTTCGCCGTGGTCACCCGAGCGCCAGTAATCATCAGATGGGGTATCAAATGTTGATTCAGCATGGCCTATGTAATCCTCCTCAGGTAAAATGCTGTAAATCCCGGTTACTGCATTAACCGCATCAGTCTCATTGCGAAAATAATTGGTTGAGCTGTAAACACCCTGTTGCTTTAAATCAAGCGCTTTTTTACAGCCGCTGCCCATCAGGGCCAGTGATACAAGCGTATATATTAGTTTGTTTGATTTCATGATGATGTTATAATTTAACTGTTACACCAAATGTTATTGTCCTTACCGATGGATATTGAGCTACGTCAACCCCTCTTTGCAAATTGCCGTTAGTATAACCCAACTCAGGTGTATAACCCTTGTAACCGGTTATAAAAAACAGGTTTTGCCCGGAAGCATATAACCTTACACTTTTTAACGTTGCCTTTTTTGACCAGCTTGTTGGTAGAGTATATCCTAACGTGGCATTTTTCAGGCTTACATAACTTCCATTTTCAACAAACAGATCAGATGTGCGGTAATTATCGTTAGCACGATCAAGAGATAAACGAGGAATAGTGTTGCTGGTACCCGGACCTGTCCAGCGGCCTAAAGTTTCAGCATAAAGATTAAACGGATAAGTTGGGTCGATACCCTGCATCCTATCGGCGTTGTAAAGGCTCACACCAAATACACCGGTAAAATTTGCAGAAAAGTCGAAGCCTTTATAAGATATGCTGCCTTGTAAACCCGCGGTAACATTAGGATTAGGATTGCCTAATATTGTACGGTCGTTACCGTCAATTAAACCATCACCATTTAAGTCAAGGAAACGAACGTCACCCGGCCTGATACTTGACTTGCGCGAATCATTTTTAAGTGCCGGATCGTTATCAATATCGGCTTGCGTTTGATATAACCCATTGGTTTTCCAACCATAAAAAGAAGCTATAGGCTGCCCTTGATAAGTGCGGGAAATTTCCTGACTTGAGCGACCGTAAACAGCTGACGTTACGAATGTGCCTTCGCCGTTAAGCCTGGTCACCTTATTTTTAATGAATGAAGCATTAGCGCCAACGGAGTATTTTACTTTATCGCCGCCATGGTAATTAACCTCAACCTCCACACCATGGTTGTTCATTGTACCAATATTTTGCAAAGGAATACCTACAGAACCCGCAGAACCTACAACTGGAGGAACCAGAAGCATATCCTTGGTATCTTTATTAAACCAGGCTAACGTAGTGGTTAACTGATTATTCAAAAAGCCTGCATCTAAGCTGACGTTGGTCATGGCTGTCCGTTCCCAGGCAATAACAGTGTTTGCAAGTGTGGCAACCGCCGCACCTGTATAACCAACACCACCAAAAGTATAGCCGTTATTTTCATAGGTACTGCCCAGTTTTATTAAGCTGGCATATTGAAATGTGCCTATGTTTTGGTTACCAAGCTCTCCATAACCGCCTGATAATTTCAGGTTGCTTATCCAGCTTATGTTCTTAATAAATTGCTCGTTAGATAATCTCCACCCCACAGAGAATGCAGGGAAATAAGCCCACCTTTTTGATGGTGCAAACCTGGAAGAACCGTCTGCACGGAAAGTCACAGTGGCCAGGAACCTTCCATTATAGTCGTAAAATAGCCTTCCGAATGCTGACTGTAACGACCACTGATCGGGTATCACGCTACTGTTAAACTGGCTATTACCCGTGCCAAGCACGCGCTGATCGACCGAAGTATCATCGTATCCAACCCTCCATGCGCTAAAGCCGTAAGTTTTATAATTTTGGTATGAATAACCACCTGTAAAAGTTACATGGCTTTTGCCAAACACTTTATCATAGGTAAGGAATGACTCAAGTAATTGCGATGATGTTTCACCTTCGGTTTGGGTTAGCTGAGAGACGGTATTTTGCCTGGCCTGGTTAACATCTGCTATATTGAAATTATAAATACGGTTTAAAGTACCGTCAAAAGCGTAGTTAACACGAAGTTTTAGCTCTTTCAGGAACGAGATTTCGGCAAAAGCATTGGCCAGCGCACGGTACTTTTTATTAAACCTGTCTGCTTCCTGTATGGTAGCATAAGGACTGTTGATATCCCCTAACTGGTTAGCGAAAGCCTTAGAAGTACCGTAAGTACCATCAGGATTAACCAATGGTATTGCAGGGTTAAAGCGTAGCGCAGAGAAAATTAAACCCGTTTGCGAGTTGTTATTATCGAACCCAACGTTATTAGCATAGCTCAACTGGATATTTTCACCCAATTTTAACCAATCGGTTACTTTATGCTCCGAGTTAAAACGGGTGCTAAAGCGTTTAAAATTGGTTTTATCAATTATACCATCTTCGTTATAAACCGAGGTGGACCAGTAATAGTTGGATACATCATTTCCGCCCTGCAGGTTAACATCGCCATTAATTACATGGCCTGTTTTCATGATAGCACGTTGCCAGTCGGTTCTTTGAGTGGCGTAATAGCTGTCGTTCCACGGTGCATCTATAGCAACACCATCATTGGTATAGCGTTCCCTTTTCAATGTATATAAATCGGGGGCGGTTAACAGTTTAAGATATTTGGTTGTATTAGAAAAACCGTTGTAAAAATTGACAGTAGTAGCTAATTTCTGGTTATAAGTACCTCTTTTAGTGGTAACCAATACAACGCCGTTGGCTGCACGTGTACCATATATTGCAGCTGCCGATGCATCTTTCAAGATATCAACAGAAGCAATATCATTTGGATTGATATCGCTTAAAGCGTCCGGATCACTGGTAGGCACACCGTCAACAACAATAAGCGGGTTAGCATCATTAAGCGTACCTGTACCACGGATACGGATACTTGAAGCCGCACCCGGCGAACCATCATTACGCACAATGTTAACACCGCTTGCACGCCCATCTAAAGCTTGCGTTGCAGATGCTACAGGAAGATTTTGAATATCGGTACCTTTTACGCTGGCTACTGCACCGGTAACATCTATCTTTTTGGTGGTGCCGTAACCTACCACTACAACTTCGGTCAAGGCAGATGGCAAGGCAACGAGGGTGATATTTAAAGTTTGGCTTCCGGTTATAGTAACAACCTTCTTTTCATACCCGATATAAGAGATTTCCAACACACCGTTTACAGGGGCATCGATACTGAAATTACCATTTGCATCGGTAGTGGTGCCTTGGTTAGTCCCTTGAAGCCTAATGTTTACACCAATAAGCGGTTCACCTTTGGCATCAACAACTTTTCCTTTTATAAGGGCAAGGTTTTTGGCATCCTCCTGGTTGGCAATGATCACTACATGATCATCACTCATTTTATAGGAGAGCTTATCATCAATGATAACGGCAAGCAGCTCATCAATAGTTGCGTCTTTTACATCCACATCAACCCTGCCCAACTTTTTAACACTGGCATAGTTGTAAAAGAAACGGTAATCACTTTGTTTTTGAATTTTGGTAAGGACACTGCTTACTTCGGCCTGCTTTAGGTTAAGCGTAAATTTCTGCTGTGAGTACACTTTTGCAGAAACTTGCACACAGGTAACCATGACCAATAAAAATACTGCTTTCATCAGCAAAATAACTTTGAGACATACGGGCGCGCCACGAAGCGGGAACACCCTTCTTGTTTTTTTCATTACATTTGTTTTGAAAATAAATGGATGGAGTAAGTGCTGTGTTACAATAGCTTACTCCGTTAATAAAATCCTATTTGTTTGCGGGGAGGAGTGGCAGCTCTTCCCTTGTTTATTTGAGGATGTTTCAGGAATCTGACAGGTAAGTTTTCAATATCATAAGCTGTTAATTAAGTGGTTAGTTAGTTTATTTTGTTTTTATTTATCTTTCTTTGACAGGTACACCGTTTGTCCATCAATCCTAAAATTGAACGGCGTGGTCAGTTCAATAATGCCTAAAGCTTCCTTCAACGTTTCTTTATCAAGTAAACCGCTTATCTGCTCGGTACGAAGCGCCCGATCTTCAAACACAACCTGCACGTTGTATTTGCGTTCAATTTGCGCCGCTACATCTTCAAACATTTCGTTGGTGAACAGGATGCGGTTATCAACCCAGGCTGTTTCTTTCACTTCATCCGGCTTAACATCAGGCAATTCGGTTACCTGGTATTCAATTTTACCTTCCTTGCTCTTTACACTTTTAGGCTCCCGGTTATTAACAACAATCAGCTTTTCATTAGGCAACAGGATAATCTTTTTTTCGGGATTGTTTTTTAATTCAACCTGTACCTTACCTTTTAACAGCGTAGTTTCAACTGTTTTATCATTATTATAAGCCTTAACATTAAACACCGTTCCTAATACCTTTACAACAAGCCTGGCCGTATGTACCAGAAAAGGTCTCTTAGAATTTTTAGTTACCTCAAAAAAACCTTCGCCGGTAAGGCTTACATCCCGGCTGTTTTTTTCAAAAGCTTCGGGATACGAAAAAGTACTGCCTGCATTCAGGGTAACCAGTGTTCCGTCGGGCAGTTTGAGCTTTTCGGTTTTACCGTAAGGCACATGAATTTCATGTAATATGTTTTCGGCGGTTAAAGTATCCTGCTGTACCGCTCTGTTATAAAATAAAACCCCTGTAGTAACAAGCACCAGTACCGCTGCAGCAACCCATTGCCACCCGAACATTGGTTTTATCTTAGTATCATTCGCCGAATTTTCGTTCAAGCTTTTAATTCGGTTCCAGATTTCCTCCAGGTTTTCGTTAATCTCTTCCGGTTTCGTTTCTGTTACTTCAGTGCCGTTCCCTTTTAAAGCATTGGTAATATTGTAAGTTTTTTTATAGTCGGGAAATTGTTCAAGAAACATGTCGAGTTCGGTCAATTCTTCAGCACTGGCAGTTTTGCCCATGCTTTTGGCCATTAACTCAATAAACCTGGATTTGCTCATAGTAATTGGTATTCTGCATTAAGGACACGGCTACCCCAGATTTTTCCTAAAAGAAATTAAAATATTTTTTGAGGGCGATTCAAAAGATTCCGATACCAATAAAAACCTTCTTGCGCTCGTTTGCAACGAGCGCTTAATTTGGAATGGCAATTGTATCGCCTTTGCGTTATAAACGCAAACCCAAGTTACGCACTCGTTTCAAACGAGCGCGAGCTTTGATATTGGGAGCAGTATCGAAAATTTGATACTAACCATTCCCAAGTGCCTCATCAAGTTTCTTCAGGGCAATAGCCAGTTGCGCAAAAACCGTTTTGTTCGACAGGCCAAGGATATCGGCCACTTCATTACAGGAGAGTTCATCTTCCTTAACCATTTTAAAAATGAGCTTACAACGGGGCGGCAAACTGTTTACAGCGTTTAAAACTCCGGCCTGCAGCTCTTTGCTAATGAGCAATTGTGCGGGATCAACTGATAAATGAAAATAATAGGTTTCGGCAAGTTGAGCGTCGCGGTTTCTTTTTGAGGTGTTGCTTCGGATATGGTTAAGACAGGCATTTTTTATAGCCACATAAAAGTATACTTTAGGGTTCGAGATCTTGTTAAGCTTGTGGCGGCCAGTCCAGATATTTACAAAAAGGTCGTTGATAATCTCCTCGCAAGCTTCCTTATCGCCCAAAAAGGACCAGGCAAACTGATTCAGGTTATTGATCAGCAGCTTATATAGTTCGTTAAAGGCAGATTCATCATTGTTATAATGAATAGAATCTATAAGTTCTTTAATCTCCAATGTTGAGCGGCTTGCTTTTAACGGGAACAGTTAACTGAAATAATGTACAATTTTAAGTAAAAAATCTTGATCAAAGCTATTTTAGGTTGATTTAAGAAGCCCCTATCTGCTCATCGCCCAAAACCGATTGTCTGCAATTATATTGTCGCAATATTCGCGGTTTAAAATGTCTAATTCAGGTGATAAGATGTCCGTTTGTACCATAAACCCATATTTCCATATTGAAACCTATTATATTTTAGCAGTAAACGGAAATAATAGGGGCGTTTGGTCAAAATAGATTAAAGTTTGACGGTGGTTTTAGTAACACAACAGCAGATTTGGCCTATAGGCCATAATTAACTTTATATTTGCCCGGCGACCATTTTATTTCCGCAAACCTTTGCAATAAATGAAAGACACAACATTTAAAATCTCTCCCGGAATTATATGGAGCAGTTCAATTTTCCTTGGCCTGTTGGCGTCTGTTCCCCAGATAGCTGAACGCCACTTCAAGCCTGCCGAAGCAGCAGTGAACTCGGCGGTTACGGCAGCATTTTCATTGTTTGTATGGTACTATAATATCTATACGCTGCCAAAGCAATCGGGCAATAAACAACTGAATAAAAGCATCTCGTATTCCCGGCTCCTTACAACACTGCTGATAGGTATGGGGGTAATGCTGGCCTTAGCCTACATACAGCAACTGATACTAACGCATTTGAATTTTGGCCCGGTAATGCTGATGATCGAAGTAAGGGGCATACTTATTAACCTGGTATTTTATATGCTGATAAACCTGTTGTACCAGAACTACCAAAACCAGCAGGTTAGCGTTGAGTTGGAACGCATTAAGGCCGATAACCTTGGCGCACAATATGAACTGTTGAAACAGCAGATCAACCCGCATTTTCTGTTTAACAGTCTCAATACCTTGAAGGCGATGGTTGAGACCAATGACCAACACTCGGTAGATTTCATCCTGAAACTCTCTAATTTTTATCGTTTTACGCTTGAAAGCCGCAAGTTGGACCTTATTCATTTATCCGAAGAACTGGAAATTGTAGAAGCTTACAATTTTTTACTTAAAGCCAGGTTTGAAGACGGTTTTATTTTCACTAATACTATACATGAACAATATCGCGGTACGCTAATTCCCCCATTCACACTGCAGCTATTGATAGAAAACTGTATTAAACACAATGTGGTATCGCTGGATCATCCGTTGCATATTAAGCTTTATGCTGAAGGTGAAAACATCGTTATGGAAAACGAAATAAAACCAAAGCGCTTTGAAGAACCATCAACAGGTGTTGGGCTTAAGAATATCAATTTGCGTTACGATCACCTGCTTGATAAACATATAGAGATCATATCTGAAGATAAAATATTCAAAGTTAAACTACCTATTATACATGAACATTATCATCATTGAAGACGAATTAAAGGCGGCCCGTTCGCTTGAAACGATCATATTAGAATTAAGGCCACACTCAAAAATTGTCACCAAGCTACAGAGTGTTGAAAGTTCGGTTGCCTATCTTTCAGAGAACAAGCAGCCCGATCTTATTTTTATGGATATCCAACTGTCGGATGGGTTGTGTTTTGAGATCTTTAAATCGGTAAAGGTGTCCTGCCCTATTATTTTCTGCACCGCGTTTGATGAATATTCGTTAGAGGCATTTAAGGCCAACAGTGTTGATTATGTACTCAAGCCTTTCTCAAAAACAGATATTGCCGATGCCTTTAAAAAAGTAGACGAGTTGCGGAATTTCTTTCAGCAGGGTTCATCTCCTGATATCAGCAGCCTGCTATCGCAGGTTACGCCCCCTGCCGGTAAAAAAAGCTTCCTGGTATTTAAAAATAATAAGTATATCACCGTAGCGTCCAATAATATAGCCTTCTTCTACATCCGCAATGAACTTTCGACCATCATGACTTTTGATCAGCAGGAATATGTGGTTAACCAGTCGCTTGATCAGATCAGCGGTCAGCTCTCGCCCGATCAGTTCTTCAGGCTCAACAGGCAATACATAGTTAACTTCAGTGCGATAAAAGAGGTGGAGCATTATTTTATGCGTAAGCTGTTTGTGAAACTAACAATTCCAACTCCCGAGAAATTACTCATCAATAAAGAAAAAGCGCCGGTATTTTTAAGCTGGCTCGAGAATAGATAGTGTTGAGTCAGAAGTTCTAAAAAGCTATATAATTTTTTCAAGTAGAGACGCATAATTGCGTCTCCCGCCGGACAGGCGACTTTGCAGATCATTTGCTAAAGTAATTTGCATACGGTGGACGCAATTATGCGTCTCTACAATTAAAAACAACTGAGAACTTAAGACTAAAGACTTCCGACTCAAACAATGCCCAACTGAGCTTACAATATGTCCGGTTGGGCTTTTTTACGCTGTTTTGGCGGCCATTTCGAGGCTAATTTTGAAGTAAATAAAAAATCAAGAAATATGAAAACCTTAAAAATTTTTAGCTTTTGTGTTGGTACCGTGGCACTGGCACTTGCTACCGCAGCTTACGCTAATCGTAAAATAAATGCGCCTAAAACCGAAAACAACACTACTCCCGGAAAAGGTTTTGCTTTGGTAGAATTGTTTACTTCAGAGGGATGCTCAAGCTGTCCTCCTGCTGATGAATTGCTGGCGAGGATCCAAAAAGAGTCACAGGAAAAGCCTGTTTACATATTAGCTTACCATGTTGATTATTGGAATAACCTCGGCTGGAAAGATGTATTCAGCAATGCCATGTTTTCAAAACGTCAAAAAGAATATAGTTACTATTTAAATGCCCAGGTTTATACACCCCAAGTTATAGTTAATGGTAAAACTGAGATGGTTGGCTCGGATGAGCCGGCACTTCGTGAAGCGATTTCGAATGCATTAACAACCGCACAAACTGCTCAGGTTTCCTTAAAAGCACAACAAACCGGCGATAAGCTTGCTGTAAATTACGAACTATCAGGCAACACTGATAACCAGCAATTGCTGATAGCCGTTGTGCAAAAAACAGCCATTAGCAAAGTTGCCCGCGGCGAAAACGAAGGCAGAACTTTATCGCACGCCCAAATTGTACGCGACTTAAAAACAGTTGCCCTAAGCCAGGTAAAAACAGGCCAAACCATTATTAGCGTTCCTAAAGAATTTAACCAGCAAGAATGGGAAGTAGTAGGCTTTATACAAAACAAAGATAATGGTGAGGTTTTAACTGCAACAAAAGCTGTTTTAACCAGCGAAGCCGTAGCCAAAATATAACCACCATAAATTCAAAAATCATGAGCAAGTTGAAACAAGGCCGGTTATTAATGGGATTCTTGTCACTATTCTCTTTATCATTCCTGACAAGGGCACCGTTTGAACGTAACCCGCAGGATTGTGAATTGATCTGCGTTACGGGAAAGAGGAAAAAACCGGCGGAAAATAACTAAATCTAACATAAACAGGATCGGTCCTTCGCAGGGTCGATCCTGTTTTTAATAAATACTATCATGAAAACATTATTGCTTATTGCCATAGCAACATTTTTAAGCATTGGAGTTTATGCCCAGGCAAACGAACTAAATTGCACCGAGCAGGCATTTACTTTAAAAATAAACCTGCCGGCGGGTGGGCGCAACTCATCCTCACAAATAGGCCGCTTTGATGCTTCGCAAATAGCACCGGAGTTTAGGCTACCGGGACATAATTCCGGTAAACAAAATCAAGCGGATAACATGCTTCCTGCCGGCATTGACAAAAGACCAGATCCGCACACGACTTATTCTTCGGCCGATACCATCATGTTTAAAAAGATGACATTTCTACATCCTAAAATAAACAATGTAACAGGTAAATTTACCTACACAGCCTACGATCATTTTAAGCTATTGCCAATGCCTGTCTTAAACGCCTTAACTCCGCTCTTAAACTAATCATCATTAACATAAAAAACAAACCAATGAAACTCAACTATTACGGTCACTCATGCTTCTCGGTAGTAGCCGGAGGTAAACACATTTTGTTTGATCCCTTTATTACAGGTAACGAATTGGCAAAAGAAATTAACATTGATGAAATTAAAGCTGATTACATTTTTGTATCGCACGGGCATTACGATCATATTTTGGATGTAGAAACTATAGCCAACCGTACAGGCGCTATGGTTGTGGGTATTTATGAGGTGTATGATTACTTCAGCAAAAAAGGCGTTAAAAATGTGCATCCGTTAAACCCGGGCGGCAAGGTGACTTTTGATTTTGGCACTGCCAAATCATTTATTGCCCAACACTCGGCCAGCTTTCCAGATGGTAGCTATGCCGGTGTAGCCTGTGGTTATGCATTAAAGACTGATGATGGCAATCTGTATTACAGCGGCGATACCGGTCTCACCTTAGATATGGAATTGGTGGCCAAATGGGTTGATCTCGATTTCGCGGTTTTCCCTATCGGGGACATGTTAACGATGGGCGTTGAAGATGCCATTGAAGCGGCAAAGCTTGTTAAGGCCAATAAGGTTTTGGGGGTTCACTATGATACCTTTGGCTTTATTAAAATAGATAAGGACAAAGCTTTTAAACAATTTGAACAGGCAGGGATAAAATTGTTTTTACCAGCCATTGGCGAAAGTATAGAGATTTAAATCTGTGATTTTCCATACATAAAAAGGCCTGCTCTCTTTAACAGGAGCAGGCCTTTTTATGACTTTTAAAGTACCCCCTTCAGGGGGCGGAGGGGGTTTATACTAAATTGATCTCAACATTGATATTACCGTAAGTCAATTTTGAATAAGGACATGTTTGGTGTGCTTCTTCAATCAATGCTTTGGCTACTTCAACATCCAAACCCGGCAAACTTACATTTAAACGGGCTTGAAGGAAATAAGCGCCGGTAGTGATACCCAAATCCACTTCTGCATCAATAGCCAGTTCCGCAGGGAGTGCAATCCTTTTTTTAGCGGCAGCAATACCGATGGCGCCTTCAAAACATGCTGACCACCCTGCTGCAAATAATTGCTCGGGGTTAGTGCCTGGTTTAGGGGTTCCGGGAGTTGAATGTTTGATATCCAACTGGCCATCGGTACTGACAGATGAACCACCGTCACGACCGCCAACTGTACGAACTTTACCGGTATATAATACTTTGTCGATTTTATTAGCTGAGATAGCGTCGATAACCTTGATCTTACTGATACCTGATTCTTGAATAGTTTCCATTGTGTTATTTATTTAATTAATTTTTGTTTTTTGTATGCTCAAAGATACCCTGATATCGCCCGGTGCCCTATCACTAACTATGTGAACCGGACATTGCATATGCCGAACCGGACAATCTTTAAACTGAAAAGTCACCTACAAAAAGGGCTCTTGAAACTTTTAATTACAATCGATAACGAATAAAGAAAATGAGCCATGCATACGCATAATTATTCTAAATAAATTTGGATACTACGTTTATAAACAGCAATTTTAAGAAACCCTTTGCACGTAAACCAATTGAAAAAATTTATTGCCCTGATGTTGCTTAGCATTCACCTGCTTAATATAGGCGGGCAATTGGCATTGCATCAGTTTATGGTTTACAAAAGCAACAAGTACTTCGCCCAACAAACAGCCAAAGGCTTTTACAACGTGAAAGATCTTACCGAAGTGGTTATCCCTGTAAATATGCCGGGCATAACCGATTGGAAAAGCTATGAGAACATTCATGGCCAGATCCAGTTTGGCAGCAATAATTATAATTATCAAAAAATGCGGATAACGAGGCATGCCATTTATTTAATGTGCGTTCCTAATTATGAAACCACCCGCCTTGCAGATAAAAATATCATCGACGCCAGGGATGTAAAAGAGAACCCTGTACCGCAAAAAGAGCATGTACCATTTGGTAAGATAGTTATGCAGGACAATTTCAATTTTGCCTTTGTGCACTTTGAGTTTAACTGCCCTGTGAAATATACTCAACAAATTGTTGTTCACCCGGTTCAACAGTTAATTCCTGCTCATCAGGATATCCCGGAGCGACCGCCTAAGGCCGTTTGCTAATCTTCTCCATGTTTTAATTCATTTTTTAGGGTAGTGGTTGTGCCACTCTACTGCTGTGTTATTATTTATTTCTGCCGATAGTTTACTCGTAGTGCAAAAGCCACGAGAATAGCTATATATCGATAGCATTAATAATCTACGGGCAGGCACATCCTCTCCCAACAACCTACAAACATTCAAAAATTATTTATGCCTTATATTACCCTTGAAAGCCATTTGCCGGGCATTACCGGCCTATTGGAGTATGCCAAAGAACCGGCACAACCTATCCGTAACCTTACACAGTTTTTATTGCGCGGGCCGTCAACGCTGTCTGAAGCTGACCGTGAGCTGATTGCCACTGTGGTATCACACAACAATCAATGCACGTTTTGTACTACAGCCCACACCGCCGCCGCCGACCTGCTGGCCGGTGAAGCCGAAACAGCACAAAAGGTAAAGGAAAACATCGAAACCGCTCCGGTTACCGAGAAAATGAAAGCCCTGCTTACAATTGCCAAACTAACCGCACAAAACGGCCGGAATGTAACAACCGAAGCTATTGACCGCGCCAAAGCTGCCGGAGCTACCGACATTGAGATCCATGATACCGTGCTCATAGCTGCCCTGTTTTGCTATTATAACCGCTATGTTGACGGATTGGCCACTGCCTTACCTGCTGATGCTGGCTATTATAACGTGCTGGCCGAGCGATTAGTTAACCATGGCTATACCCGTTTGCCACAAGGCTATGATCATTTAAAAAAATAACCCCTAATCCTCATTTAAAGTAAAACCCAATCACAATGAAAAAACTTTTATTCATCATATTATTGCTCTGCTCAATAAACCTGTTTGCACAAGAAATTAAAATCACGGGCAACATTACCGACGCAGCTACAGGCAAACCTGTATCCGGCGCAAGTATCTCTGTTAAAGGAAAACTTACCGGCACCACCACCGACTCAAAAGGTAACTATACTTTAATCGCCAATAAATTAAAGCTGCCCTTTACTATCATTATATCGGCAGTAGGCTTTGAAGTGCAGGAAAGCCAGGTAACCTCTGCCAATAATGATATCAGCATAAAGCTAACCCAAAAGGCAATTGTGCTCAACGAGGTGGTATCATCTGCAACGCGTATCAACCAAAGCATTTTGCAATCGCCGGTAAGTATCGAAAAAATGAGCCTTAAAGCCATTAAGGACAACCCTTCGTTTACTTTTTATGATGGCTTGCAAAGCTTAAAAGGCCTTGAAGCGGTTACCAGCAGTTTAACCTATAAACAGATCAACACCCGCGGCTTTAACAGCACGGGTAACAGTCGCTTTTTGCAGTTGGTTGACGGCGTGGACAATCAAACACCAGGCTTAAACTTTTCAGTTGGTAACCTTTTTGGCGCTTCGGATATTGATATCGAAAGCGTGGAAGTTATTCCAGGTGCGGCTTCAGCTTTGTATGGCCCGGTGGCTTTTAACGGCTTACTTTCACTTAAAACCAAAGATCCTTTCAAATACCAGGGCTTAACCGTGCAGGTAAAAACAGGCCTTAATCACTTCGGCGAATCGGTTGTTAAGCCACAGGGCTTATATGACTTTGCAGCCCGCTATGCCAAAGCATTCAATGATAAATTCGCGTTTAAAATCAATGCCTCATACCTTACCGGGCGCGACTGGTATGCCGATAACTATACCGACGTAAGCGCATCAACTCCAGCCGCCCAGCGTGGTCCCAATAACCCTGGCCGCGACGCGCTTAACATTTATGGCGATGAGGTTACCAAAACCTTACCCGGCATTGGCCTAGTTTCAAGGACAGGTTATGAGGAAAAAGACCTGATGAACTACAACGTTTACAGCCTTAAACTTAACGGAGCATTACAGTACCGTTTCAGCAATAACCTGGAGGCAATCTATCAATACAACTACGGTCGGGGTACTGCAAGCTATACCGGCAGCAGCCGTTTCGACCTGAATAACTTTGTTTTGCAAACACACAGGATTGAGTTAAAAGGCAGCAACTTCTTCGTCCGCGGCTACTCGGTTGAAGAAAATTCGCACGACTCATACAATACCCGCTCCCTGGCCCAATTCATCAACCGCGACTGGGTAAAAGACCTGAACGGAAACACAGTAACACCTGATAAAGCCGATGATACCTGGTTTACCCGTTATGCGGCTGCGTTTAACGGTTCGGTAAGTGGTGTTACGCCAAACAGCAATTCCGCCGCAAGGACTTTTGCTGACCAGGGTCGTTTTTTACCGGGTACTGCTGAATTTAACAATGCCAAAAATGCTTCTATCCACAATTATGGCTTGAGCGGAGCGGGTGTTTTCAGTAACAGTAAATTTTACCATGCCGAAGGCCAGTATGATTTTACCAGCGCCATAAAAGTGTTTGAGCTTTTGGCAGGCGGCAGTTTCCGCAATTACAGGATGTTTACCAATGGCAGTTTGTTTGATGACAAGGTAAATCGTGTAACCATTAAAGAGTACGGTTCGTTTTTACAGGCTGCTAAAAAGCTGTTTGATGATAATTTGAAACTGACAGCCTCTATCCGTTACGATAAAAACGAAAACTTTAAAGGCAGCTTCACCCCTCGTTTTTCGGCAGTTTACACGGTTGATAAAACCTCAAACTTCAGGGCATCATACCAAACCGGCTTCAGAAACCCTACCCCGGTTGATCAGTTTATCCACCTTAACGTAGGTCCTATCACTATTTTGGGTGGTGCGCCTAATAACAGCAAGGGCTTAAACGTTTATGAAAACTCGTTCACCTCGTCATCGGTAAGCGCTTTTGGCGCTGCGTTTGGCAAGGCGGTACAAAGCGGTACGCCATTCCCACAGGCCATTGAACAAAACAAAGGCCTCCTACAAAAAGCAAGTGTAGCGTATATCAAACCAGAGCAACAGAAAGCGTTTGAGCTGGGCTACAAAGGTTTGATGATGGATAAATTACTGATTGACGTAAACTACTATTACAGCAGCTACACCAACTTTATTCTGAATACCGTGGTTATCCAGCCCAGCAATCCTATTCTTGGTTCTGACGGCCAAGTTACCACAGCCTCCGCAACTGATATTCCTAACGGTAAGGTTCACGCCTTCCAGTTGTATACCAACGCGCCAGATAAAGTATCGGCACAGGGAGCAAGCGCCGGTTTAACATACCTGCTTAACGGCGGTTACGCTTTGGGTGGTAACGCAACTTTATCAGTATTTAACCTTCGCAACGCTAATCCTAACAATATTGCGGCTTTCAATACACCAAAATGGAGCACCAATGCAACATTTGGCAACAGCAACGTAATCAATGATTTCGGTTTTAACGCGGCATGGCACTGGCAAACTGCTTACGACTGGTATGGCACATTTAACGGTACCCGTCCCGGTCGCGTTGATGCTTATTCAGTTGTTGATCTGCAGTTCAACAAAAAACTGCCAAAATTTAAATCAACAATTAAAGTTGGTGGCAGCAATATCTTCAACAATCGCATTTACCAATCGTATGGTTCGCCGGCAATTGGCGCCATTTATTATGTTTCAATAGTATTTGATGACCTTTTAAAATAGAACAACATGAGCACTTTAGCAATTGAAGAACAGCAGCTTGCAAAACCTCAAACAAACCTCAGTGCCGCCTATAGGGTGGTGCTGTTTGTGATCTGTTTTTTTAGTACTGCCCTGGGCGGTTCGGTTTCCACGCTGATGTCGGTTTACTTACCTGTTGTGGTAAAGGATCTACAGGGTGCCGTTCCGGCCAATGAAATCAACGCTATCAGCGGGTATATCAATGCCATTTTTATATTCGGCTGGGCCTTTGGTGGTTTTACCTGGGGGGTAATCAGCGATAAAATGGGTCGGAAAAAAGCCTTGCTGCTCGCCATTGGCAGCTATGGCGTATTTACCATTTTAACCGGGTTAATGCCAACCTGGTGGGGCGTGCTGTGTTGCCGCTTTTTCAGCGGTTTTGGCGTAGGCGGCGTTTTGGTAACATCCATAACGCTGGTGAGCGAAGTCTGGCCGGCTAAAAGCAAAGCAGTGATCATAGGCATTCTTTCCATAGCTTTCCCGGTAGGTATTTTCTCTGCAGGGCTAATCAACTTTATTGTATCGTCATGGCGGTCGGGCTTTTTAGTCGGGGTAATCCCTCTTGCATTGGCATTGATAGGCGCTCTGGTTTTGAATGAATCTGAAAACTGGCTCAACTACCGTAACGATATCGCCAACCGCGAAAATCCCTTGAACAAGCTCCTCTCTAAAAGCCATCGCCGCGAGCTTATTGTTGGCTCCTTAACCTTCGGTACAATGCTGATAGGTTTATGGGCCATATTTTCGTGGCTACCTACCTGGGTGCAAAGCCTGATTACCGACCATGATGCCGCAAAAGAACGCGGCCTGAGCATGATGTGTATGGGCATGGGTGGGTTAACCGGTGGTTTCTTTTCAGGATGGCTTGTTAATTTACTATCTATAAGGCGCTCCATGGTGATCTGTTTTGCGGTTTGCGCAGGTATGTCATTCATCCTGTTTAAAACTAATACTACATTCAGTACGGCAGTTTATGTCGAGATAATAATACTGGCTTTATTCTTTGGGGCGAGCCAGGGCGTATTATCAGCCTATATCCCCCAATTATTTTCAACCGGCATCAAAGCAACTGCAACAGGCTTTTGCTTCAACATCGGGCGTATTTTTACAGCTACCGCGGTTTTATTTGTAGGCGTGCTGGTATCAACCCTGGGAGGCTACGGTAACTCGTTATTCATCTTTTCACTGGTATTTATAATAGGCTTGCTGGTGGTATTATTTGTACAGGAGAAAGCCGAAGGCGAGAAAAAAGCAAAAAGCAAAAAGCTGAAGGCTTAAAGCCGAAAGCTTAGAAAATTAAAAAAATCACTAATTCAATAACTCACTAATTCACTAATTAAAAATATGGCACACATCAATGTACCCGAAGGTGTTCCGGGCGTCCGTTCGCTGGTAATGTTCAGGCCCGAAACCGGTCAGTATTTGTATGAACTGGCTGAAGTATTATTACGCGGAGAATCAACCTTAAGTGCGGCCGACCGTGAGCTCATAGCCACCTATGTATCATACCGTAACAACTGCACATTTTGTTACAGCAGTCATGCCGCCGCTGCCCGTTGTTTATATGAGGATGACGCCCTCATTGTTGACGAAGTTTTATGCGATATGACCGAAGCGCCCATCAGCGCTAAACTAAAAGCCCTGCTAAATATTGCGGGCAAAGTACAAATCCTGGGTAAAGAAGTAAAACAGAAAGACGTTGACGCAGCCCGTGCAGAAGGCGCTACTGATCGCGAAATTCACGACGCGGTATTGATAGCAGCCGCGTTCAGCTTGTTTAACCGCTATGTTGACGGGCTTGCCAGCCTTACCCCTACCGACCCGGAAGCTTATGCCGAAATGGGCAAACGTATGGCTAAAGGCTATGTATTACCACAACCGCAGCATTAATTTTTAACCAAACAAATATGGCACATATAGAATTAAATAACGATCTGCCCGGCATTCGTGGGTTGATGTTTTATAGCCCGGAAACAGAGGCCCCGTTAAACGCTCTCGCCGAGCAGTTACTTCGCGATGATAACAATTCATTATCGCGCGGCGAACGAGAGCTGATAGCAACCTATGTATCTTACCTCAACGATTGTTTCTTTTGCCAGAATGTGCACGGCGCAGTAGCCGGGCATTACCTCGGCTGCACTATTGACGAGATAGATGCCATCAAAGCTAATTTTTCTACAGCTGATCTTTCACCGAAAATGAAAGCACTATTGGCCATTGCAGGTAGCGTACAAAAAGGAGGTAAACATGTAACTACTGAACAAATTGAAGCGGCCCGCGCGGAAGGTGCCGATGATAAGGAGATCCACGATACGGTATTGATCGCTGCTGCATTTTGCATGTTCAACCGCTATGTTGATGGATTGGGAACCTGGGCACCGCAAGACCGCCAGATCTATATCGACCGGGCACCTGAACGTGCCGAAATTGGCTATACATCAAGCATTTTTAAAAAAGCTTAATACCTACTGCTTTATCACGCCCACAGCCCGGAGTTTTTAACTTCGGGCTGTTTTTTTGTTATTAATCGCAATTCTATCCTCTTACTTAGAATACATTATGAGGGTGTATCACCAATCAGAATCAGCCTCATTTTTTTACTTGTTCAGTTAATAAGCGATATATAGTTTGGCTTGTATTTACTAACAAAGGGGGTTAACAGGGTTAACAGAATTCAGGATTAAAACTTACATATATATTTAACAATCAGATAATTAATCGTTTTTTATACAAAAAAGTGTTACCCCCCCTTTTGTATAAATATTATCGGCTAATTTCAATTTATCGATAGCATAACACCAAGGGCGGTCAATTGGTTTATGATACAACCTCTTTTTTATTATAGCATATAATTTAAAATGGCACCTCATATCCAGCCAATTGAAACAGCAATATTACTTTGTAAATTAATTTAAAAAGTTAATTTTAATCATGCTCACCACCAATCATAAACCAATTAAAGCCCTCTTGCTCACTGCACTCATTGGCATACGAGGCTTACAAATCAACGCCCAAACCAAACCGGGCACAACCGAAATAACTAAATGGCAATACGGCAAAACTGGGGCTGTTTCCCTTACTTATGATGACGGCTCCATGAACCAGTTCAGAAAAGCCCTCCCTGTGATGGAACGCCTAAAAATGCCGGCCACATTTTTCATCATTACCGGATCCATCCCCGGATCCAAATACCATGGGAGATTTATTGGCCGCCCGGTAAAGGATATCATCAAAGAATCGGCAACTGTACCAACCAACGATCAGAACTTTTTTGAGCGGTGCTCTGCCACAGGGTATTTAGGTTACAAGGGTACCATCGCTTCGCATACGCAGGCCGGAAGTTTGTACGATAGCGGCAAAAAGGAAAAAGCTTTTAAGGTACTTGATGATATCTATGCCAAAGCCCGCAACGGCGAATTGAAACCGGGTTACGAACCTAATGACGAGTTTAAACAATCCATAGGTTCAACCTGGAATGATTTCAGAAAAGATGCAGCCAAAGGTTACGAGTTTGCCAGTCATTCTATCACCCACCCCAGTATGCCCGGACTTGATGAGCCAAACCTGCTTTGGGAACTGGAAAAAAGTAAGGCCGATATCCTGGCCCAGCTTGGCCCTAAACATACCTTTTCGGCCGAGTGTCCGTACGGTTTTGAAAACGACCGTGTGATGGGCTACGCACTCAAAATTTATCCAGCCCTGCGCAATCGCATGCCCGAACCATGGTTAAAGGAAATTGACCGCGCCAGCAAACAAACACCCGGCTCAACAGATAAAGATTATATTCAATGGCAGCGCGGCGCAACTACAAAAACACCGCTACCTATGATGAAGCTTTGGGTTGATACCACACTTAACCATACCAATACCTGGCTGGTACTGGTTTTCCATGGTATTGACGGTATGGGTTACGAAGCCCTGCCCAGCACATTACTTGATGAATATTTCCAGTACATCAAAAACAAAAACGATAAACTTTGGGTAGCCACCTTTGGCGATGTAACCCGTTACATGCGCGAACGTAAGCACGGTAAGGCCGATGCTTCAACTAAAGGAAACACTATACAGGTAAATGTAAGCCATGACCTCGACAGCAAATTGTATTATCTGCCATTAACACTCAAAACCTACGTATCACCAAGCTGGACAAATGCAACAGTGACCCAGGGTTCAAAAAGCAAAAAGATTAGTACAGCGAAAGATGAACAAGGTACTTATGTACTATACCAGGCTCAGCCAAATGAAGGCATAGTAACGCTAAAGAATGGATAATTATATTGGATAGTTTAATTGGTGCTGAAGTAGTTTTTGATAAAATAACCTGCTTCAGCACCAATTAACAATTACTTTTAGTTCAACTGCAAAGTTTGCGGGCCGAACTCTTCAAAATGGATCAGTTGCTTATCGATCCCTTTTTTGACCAATTCGCGGTAATGCAGTTCAATAAAACCTGCCGGTCCACAAATGTAATATTCGGTATTGGGCTCAAAGATCTCATCGCCCAGTTGGTTCAGGTCAACCCAGCCTTCATATAAGTCGTCAGAGGTTCCTTCCTCAACCTCATTATAAAAAATATGTTTTTTAACCGCTTCGTTTTTGCCTTCCCAGTGTTCAATAACTTCTTTAAAAGCATGCACATTTTTATCGCGGCAGCCGTGAACCCATGTTTTTGGTCGTTTACTGCCGCTTTTGATCAAGCTTTCCATCATGCTCATTAATGGGGTTTGGCCAACACCTCCGCTTATAAAAACTATCGGGTGGTCACCATCGCCATTTAACACAAAGCCACCTGCCGGCGCAGATACCTCGATGATATCACCTTCATTAACAAAATTATGCAGGCGGTTGCTGATCATGCCATCGGCAAGCAAAGCTGTTCCAGCTTCGCGTTTAACCGAAATCCGGTAATACTCGCCATTGGGCGCACTTGAAATACTGTACTGACGTGGCTGCAACAAATTAAGCTCGGGCAAAAACAAACGCACGCTTAAAAACTGACCGGGCGTAAAATCCGGTACCGCTCCGCCGTGCGTAGGATAAAGGTAAAAGGAAGTGATTTCTGCCGATTCTTTTACTTTCTGTTTTACCACAAATGGCCTCCAGCCTGTCCAGCCACCTTTTTTAGCCACTTGTTTACTGTAAAGGTTTTGTTCATGGCCAGTCATAATGGCCGCCAGCTGATTGTAAGCAACAGTCCATGCTTCGAGCAGCTCGGGTGTAGCGGCATCGCCCAATACTTCGCTGATTGAGGCAATCAGGTGACCGCCAACAATAGCATAATGCTCGGGCCTGATATCAAGACTTGTATGTTTTTGACCAATGCCATCAAGCACGGGCATTAACACGCCCGGATTTTCTATATACTCGGCATAAGCCAGTACAGCCATGGCAAGAGCGGTTTGTTGTTTGCTGTTTTGCTGATTGCCCATGTTAAACACATTTTTAAGTTCGGGGTTATGAGTAAACATCCGGTTGTAAAAATGAGTTGTTAATAATACTCCATGCTCTTTCAATACAGGCACTGTGGCTTTAACCAGCTCTTTTTGTTCTTTAGTAATCATCATTTTAACAGTATATATTTATAATTAATTACGCGGCTACGGGGATTACACAATAGTCCTGCCGGTCCCACCCTTCATATTAGCGAGTTTGCTCTGAAACATTACCGCCATCAGGCCCGCCCTGCTCTTGGCATCATCAGCCATGGGCCCGGCAAAGTGCGTATCAACCGTTTGGGTAAACAGCTCCAGCCAACGGTTAAAATGCTCGTCATTTATAGGCAACGGTGCATGTTTGGCAAAGGGATTGCCTCTGAAACCAGCAACGCCAAACAATGCAGCATTCCAGAAAGCGTACATTTTATCAAGGTGCGGCTGCCAGTCGTTTTTTATAACTTCGGCAAAAACGGGTCCCAATAATCCGTCGAGCCGCACCCTGGTATAAAATTCATCAACCAGTAGCTTGATTGACGTTATGTCTTGTATATCGTTCATTGGTTGTTTATTTTGTTGAAATACACGCTATTTAGCAGTAACCATCACAATTATTATTCCATTGAGCCGAACCACCTTGCCAGTGCTAACCGGTCTAAGAATCGCGCGTAAAGGGACCATTTACTGTATTTCAACCAGCTATTCGCGACAAGTTGCAGAACCCAGACTTACGAAGTTTTTGAAATTTCGTAAGTCTTGTACTTTTTCATATCACCTCAAAGTCCATCGGATTTCTTTGGGGCATTAATTTAGTTTTCATATAATATATTAATACCTTTTTATCCTCTAATTAGCTATTCAACATCATATTTTATTTAATTTACCAAACTTGATGCTTTGCCCCCCGCCTGTAACCTTTTTGGCGGGCCGGTTTATTTTTTCAGTACTACAATTCCCAGGTTCAGGTCTTCGTTGAACTGGCTTATGGTGATAGATTCAAGCATGTTTTGTAAACGGTTCCTTACATCTAAAAAATCATGGTGTAAGGGGCATGGATTTTTTGATGAACACTCTTTCAATCCTAAACCACAATCCCTGAATATGCCTCCGCCGTCAACTGCTTCTATTACATCTGATAGCGGGCGGGCCAGGCTTTGTGCATCAAGATAAAAACCGCCGTTGGGCCCTTTTACCGATTGAATAATACCTCTTCTACTTAAATCCTGAAGTATTTTAGCCAGAAAATGCTCGGGCGAATCAATGTTTACGGCTATTTCCTTTATGCCAACCCTACTGCCGTCGGCGGTGCGCTGGGCTATAAAAAATACCGCCCTTACCGCATACTCGCATGTTTTTGAAAATATTCCCATTGCTTTATAAAGCAAAAGTAATTATTTAAATCAACAATAAAAGATATAAATATCTTTTATTGCTTCGTTTACTTAAACCTGACAGTTTATGCCATTAGTTTTATTGCTTCCTGGCTGGTGGTGTTAAATTTATTTTGCTGGTGAAGCGGCAAGCTAAAAGAAAATACAGCACCTCCATTCTTTCCGTTTTCGGCCTTCACTGTACCGCCATGTTTTTGGATAATGCTTTTCACAATATACAAACCCAGGCCTTTGCTGTTTTTTTGCCTTATCGATTTTTGATTGCACTTGTAAAACTTCTGGAACAGCGTCTGGCTGCTTTCCTCATTAATCCCTACCCCCTCATCATGCACCGATACTTCAACATGATTTTCGTTACAGTCTATATTAATGTTAATGTGTGAGCATGGTGGCGAAAACTTGGCAGCGTTGGTTAAATAATTGATCAGCACCTGGATGATCATGTATTTATCTCCCCTAACCAAAATGCTATCGGCAGTGGGATATTTACAAAAGCGATGTCCGGGATAAAGGATCCTCATTTCACCAAGCACTGTATCAACCAGCTCGCTAATATCAAACAGGCTATAATTGAGCTGTGCCGTTCTGTCCTCGCCGGTTGATGGGGACAAATATTCATCAATCAGTTTGGTCATCCCGTTAATGTGCTGATCAACCATGTTCAGCAACCTCACCGGTTGTTTATTGATGCTGAGTGCAAGATGGTTAATTAAAAACTGGGTATTGAGCTTTATAATAGTTAACGGCGCACGCAGTTCATGATTTACAATAGCCATGCTCAGGCATTCCTCGTTAACTTTCTGAGTAACATCTTCAATAGTACCAATCATTTGTTCGGCAGTACCCCACCTGCGTGAGTATAAAACACCTGTAAGCCGGATCCATTTTTCGGTACCGGATGGAGTTACAATTTGCACCTGCTTTTCAAATTTGGTACCATTAAAGGAGGCAACCTTAAACTCATGGATAAGTCCGCTCAGCTGCCCGGGTTTAACCAGCCCAAAAAGTTGTTCGATATTTTCATCATATCCCTTTGATAGCTCAAGCATCTTGCGCATCCGCGGGCAAAAGGATACCTTATTTGACCGGAGCTGGATTTTCCAATTGCCTATGTATGCTGCTCCTATGGTATGTTCGGGCATTAGCCCCGCCCGGCTTTCCATATTTCTGATTTCCCTGTTCATTTGGATATGTTTTTCTTAAATTTTATTTTATTACTGATAGATTTAACCTGATTACATTATTAAATTTTGACCATAAGCTTAATGACATCCCTTTAATGTACACCCCGTAATCGCTCATTAATATGCCCTTCATGTCATGGTTAATTAACCGAATGGCATACACCAAACTACAATCATTATTCTTTCCCGATGATTTGCAGTGATAGGTTTCCAGGATATCAAAATCATCGGGCGAAATCAGCTCGTTGTATTGTAAGCACCTGATATATTCATTCTCAATTACAAAATCGTGATTAAAGCCCCGCTCCTGCAGATCAATAATGAGGTTAATCAATTGTTCATCATAATGATGCATATTGCCATTCATTAAATAGGTGATGCCATCAATTCATTTTCAATAGTGTTTGCATTGGCCTTATAAAGCCATAAACGGCCTTGCAAAGCCATGTAAAAAAGCAGGAGTAATGCTTGTATTGCAATAAGCGGCACAGGTACACTTATTGCCAAATCGGTGACGCTGCCCGATAGCAGTAAAAACATATCGGCCGATATAAAACCAATGCTTATTTGCTTAAGCACGGGTTTGTCCGGCATAAGCATAATAACCAGCAAAGCAAATTTCAATGAACATATACTATAAAGCACGATTATGAAAAACCTGGCGGGCACCAGTTGTTCCATCAAACATGTGTTAAGCTTAATAAATAAACCTGTTGCTATAAACATCAACACACTTGTAAAGAAGGCAACTGCCAAACAAACAAACTTTCTCATAGCATGAGGGCTTTACACTTTTATTGCACAATTAATTAATGCTTAATTATTAACTGTTATTTAACAATGTAAAGTTCGGGCCGGAAATACCCGAAATCAATGTACTAATTATGGTTTCAGTAGTACAAATTACATATGACCCAAGACAAATAGGACGTCAATATTATATAGGATAGTATTCATTTTCGATATTTCCGAAATTCTTTTCGGCACGGAAAACCAGGGTTATTGACACGCCCTCGCTATTTTCCATTTTAAAATTCCCGCCAAGCTGCTTGCTCAGGGCCTTCATCATTTCCATACCCAATGACGACGCTTCTTTAATATCAAAATCTTGCGGCAGGCCAATACCATTATCGGCAATGCTCAACATGATATTATTATCATCAAGTGTACCAAGCGAGATGTTTATAAAGCCACGCTTGTGCGGAAAAGCATACTTAATAGCATTGGTAATAGCTTCATTGAGCATAAGGCCAACAGGTACGGCCTGGGCAACGTCTATTTTAACACGTTCAATTTGCTGTTCAAACCTGATTCCCCGTTCATGAGCGTCGTAACAATCGGCAAGATAATTAACCAGTTCGTTGATGTAAACAGCAATATCAATAAAGGCTACGTTTGAGCTGCTGTATAATTTTTGATGGATAAGCGCTATAGCCTGTACCCGGTTCTGACTTTCACGGATGGCGGCAAGCGCCGCGTTATTTTTTAAAAATGCCGATTGGGTGTTAAGCAGGCTCATCACTATTTGCAGGTTATTTTTTACCCGGTGATGCACCTCTTTCAGTAACCAGTCCTTTTCATCAAGCAGGCGGTTTTTATCCGCAGTTAAAAGCTGCAGCATTTGACTTTGCTCACTGATCTCCTTCTCCTTTAGCTGCAACCGTTTACTGTTTATTTGCTTTTGCCAATAACCAACATAAGCCCCCCCAAAAACGAAAAGCAACGCCACAATGCCGACAATTATAAGATCCCATCTCATAAAAAACGCACTACTTTTTCCCCACAAAACAGCCTGGAAGATATGATCGTGACGCTGCGCCGGCGAGTTTGTGGATATCAAAAGCAAAAAGCCCGTTAGTGTCAGCTTGCAATAAAACCGGGATAAGTTTTTATTGATATTCACTTGATATTATTTTTATGGTCAGCCTAAAACTAACAGGTTCTTGTTCGCTACACATAACTCTACACACATAAACCTGTACTCAAATTCAACTTATAAAAATAATATACTTCATAAAACCGGCCGATGTATTAAACATGGATTTTGATGTATAAATTACATATTGCATTTACCTGCCTGCAATAAAACCAATATTAATTTGTATAATTAATACCCCACGATATTATATATTATACTCCAACCTCAAGCCGGGTTCATGTCGTTATAAACGGTAAAATTGTTTTTCCTGATACCATTTAACAACCCGTTCTGTTGACAAGTGATGGCCGGCGAACATGTGTTTAGTGACATAAAAAAGATGCGATATTTCGTTCCTTAAGTAGCAATATGATGATATTTCGTTAAGCTCCATCATTCAAAACACAATACAAATAACTGACTATCAATAAAATAAAAACATCGGCACGAAAATAGAGAGAAGGCACATGCCTTACAAGCTTTAAACTTCGCAGCCATGAAACAATTTAACGATTTTGCACCGCTACATTTTGAGAAAGCATCTTATTGCCTCCCTTTCAAAATCCATACTATCGAATGGATCAAAGAAAACGGCGTCGATCTTCCCAACAATTATTTCATGCTGATATGGATAGTTTCAGGCAACGGCTATTACAGGCTCAATTTGCAAAAGGAGGCGGTTAACACCAATCAGTTGCTGCTGATAAAACCCGGCCAGCTGCACGATCTTAAATTTAGCAATGGCCTGCACGGTTACGTAATATCGTTCACCGATTCGTTTTTGGATGTAGATGATTATGGCCGCGACCTTATATACAGCCCTATCCATCAAATATTTAATCAAACACCAATCGTTACCATTAACAGCGAACTGGCCGATGATATGAATGATATTACCGAAATAATGATGAAAGAATATAGCCGGCATAATCTTTACCGTGCCGAAATATTAAAACGATATTTTAAGATCTTCCTCATCTATCTTTCACGCCAGTTGGAACCAATGGAACAAGCGCCGAAACAGTCGCGCAATACCTCCATATTACAAAACTTCATAAGCTTGCTCGATAAAAACTTCAGGGAGTATAAAATGGTGGCCGATTACGCCGACAGATTATCTGTAACCCCCAATTACCTTAACGAAGTGGTGAAAAAATTGACCGGACAATCGGCCGGCCATCACATCAGGCAAAGAGTTGCAGCCGAAGCTAAAAAACAAGCTATACACCCCGACAACTGCATGAAAAAAATAGCGTATGACCTGGGTTTTTGCGACATGGCCCATTTCAGTAAATTCTTTAAAAATGCTACCGGGATCAGCTTTTCTGATTTTAAGAAAAGGGGCACTGTATTGCAACCTGTTTTTTAATAAGCTATTCACAATCTTATTTAATCAACCTAATAACCAATTAATTAAATTTATCATCATGTCAGAAGAAGTACAATTAATCCCGGGCAACTCCTTAATCACAGCAACTCCACAGGAAGGCCGTGAACTTGCTATTAAAATGGCAAGGCTCATCATCAAAGTAACTCAGCCCGATGCCGAAATTCGTGGTAAGCTAAGAGGTGTTTATGCCGAAGACGCAGCGATGCTCATTGCCGTAGGGCAAACAGTGGCAACCGAATTTGCTACAATAGCTGCAGCTAATAATTACTGGCGATAGTGCAACAATGGCCGAGCTTTGCCAATTAATTTCATATTTTAAGCCCGGTAATACATCGTGCATACACAAGTAATTATTATCGGTGCCGGGCCAACCGGTTTAATGGCCGCCTGCCAGCTGGCCCGCTTTAACGTTGATTTTATTATTATCGATACCAAGCCGGCACCTACCCATGAGTCGCGGGCTATGCTGGTTACGGCACGCAGCATGGAAATTTACCAGCAAATGGGCTTGGCTGATACTGTTTTGGAACAGGGTCAGGTGATTGGCAAATTTGCAATTTACCTGAATGGCCGGGAAAAAGCAGTACTTGAAACAGCCAACGCAGGCAACGGACTCACCGATTTCCCCAACCTGCAGGCATTTGAACAGTTTAAAAACGAGGAACTGCTTTACGAGCAATTAAAAGCTACAGGCCGTGACGTTTTGTGGCGAACCAGTTTGGTTAGTTTTGAACAGCATGATGATCACGTTGTGGCCAGTCTTTACGATAAAAGTGATCCGTTCAGGAAAATAAGTATTCAAGCCTCCTACTTGCTGGCTTGCGACGGTTCATCGAGCCCGGTAAGGCAGCAACTGGGATTAAGTTTTGAAGGAGGTACCTACCAAAATAAATTTTTTGTGGCCGATGTAAAGCTTAGCTGGCTGCAACCAGCAAACAAGCTCATCGCATCACTGTCGCGTGTTAATTTCTGCGCCTTTTTCCCCATGTATGGCAACGGTAATTACCGCATTTTAGGTACCCTCCCCGAAGGTTTTGCAGGCAAAGAAAATGTTAGTTTTGATGATCTTAAAGATGTGATCACGGCCAACATTAAGCTGTCGCTGAACATAGAAAAATTAAACTGGTTTTCAGTTTATAAACTACATCACCGCTGTGTTAACAGTTTCAGGATAAATCGATGTTTTTTATTGGGCGATGCCGCACATATTCATAGTCCCGCAGGTGGACAGGGCATGAATACAGGCTTGCAGGATGCACATAACCTGGCCTGGAAACTGGCCCTGGTGCTACAAGGTGTTGCGGACGATAAACTTATTGATACCTATCATGACGAGCGGTACCCTTTTGCCAAATGGCTCATGAAATTTACCGATAAAATATTTGCTTTTATGACAAGCTGCAACTGGTTTTTATATCAGTTACGCACCTACGTTATGCCCAATATTTTACGCCTCGTACTGTCAACCCAATGCATCTCAAAACGCATTTTCAGGATCTTGTCCCAAATTTGGTATTCGTACAGAGAAAGCCCGCTTTCCCTGCAGTTTATTAAACAGAAGCTAAAATTTAGTGCCGGCGACAGGTGCCCCTACGTTATGGCCACTATTGACGGCAAACTACAAAGCATCTATCATTTGCTCATGGAGCCCAAATTTCACCTGTTATGTATTGGCAGCATTGGGTACGACGGCCTAATTCCTGATCACTTAATAAATTATATCAAAGTAGTTAATTTACCCCTTAATGAAAGCTGGCAAAAATTAGGGGTACAATCGGGTTTATACCTGCTAATACGGCCCGACAATTATATAGGCCTGCTTAGCGATGAAATAAGCCCAGGTTTGATACGCGGTTATTTTGATACCTTCAAAGGTAAATGAATACTAAAAGACCTTAACAAGCACTAAGCTTCATCATATATAAAATCAATGCTCCAGCGATAAGTAGCTATACTTGCCAGTAATAAACTACCCGCGCTATCGGCCCAAACCGAATAGTTAAAAGGAGCCTTGATTCCTGAAAATATGGTCATGCAAAGGGCAAAAGTAAGCGTAAGGGCAAAACTTGCATAAGCCGCCGTACGGATCTTAAAACCTACAATAAACATGATGGCTATTGAAACCTCGGCCACTGTTGCTAAAAAACCCATGACACCTGCCATCCACCGGCTCAAATATGGCATCAACGTATTGGTATAAACCACAAAATTATCCCAACTACCCCAGCTTACTGAATTTTGCCCTGCCGGCCCCATGAAACCCAAGCGATCTGCCACGGGCAGCAAAAAACCAATCGCTAAAGCAAAGCGCAAATAAAGTTGTGCTATTTGAAGTGTATTTTTCATCCATCAACATTTATGCATCTAAAATACAGGTTTAAAATCCCGCTTAAAAACGCAAAATCCATGTTTACACAAATAAGATAAAAGTGTCATCTTTTTGTTGAGAGGCATGCAGGCTATCATTTATCCAGAATTTCTACAGAATGTGAGGGTAGTATCGCATCACTCACATGCCTGCCATAAGTATTGTTAAAAGGGCCGCTGCCTACGTTACCTCCTTAATGGAAGAAAACCTTCCGGCAACTATGTATTTTCATAATTTGGAACATACACAAAGGGTGGTAAACGCCGCCATTGAAATTGCCGGGCACAATAAATTAAAAAGAGAGGAATTAACTATCTTAACAGTGGCCGCCTGGTTTCATGACACCGGCTATCTTTACCATTACAAGGGACATGAAGATACCAGCATGGTTATTGCCGGTACTTTTTTAATGCAGCATCACTATAATAATGATTTTATACAACAGGTATGGGATTGTATTGAAGCAACCAAAGTACCGCAATCGCCCCAAAACCTTATCCAGCAAATTATTTGCGATGCCGATATGCGCCACCTGGCATCTGTAAACTACCTGGATTTTGCCCATGATTTAAAACAGGAATGGGAAGTACATCTGGATAAGCAGTATAACGACAAAGAATGGCATACCCTTAATTTAAGCCTGTTACAACAGCACCAATATTTTACAGAATACGGTAAAACGGTATTGCAAGCCATGAAGAAGAAAAACATTGAACTGATGAAGTTTCAGGGTTAATGTTTCTTTACAGTTTCTTTTCGTACACGGCTTAAGGTTTCGGGTGTAATGCCTAAGTAAGATGCAATCATCGCCTGTGGCACCCTTAGTGACAGATCGGGATATTTCTGCACAAAATCAAGGTATTTTTGCTCGGCAGTAAAAGCAATAGCCGAGTGGATGCGGTTTTGACTGGTAATGAAACTTTTGTTAAGGATGGCATTAACCATATCGTTAAAAGCCGGTATATCATGGCAAAGCCTGTCGAAGTTTGTTTTGGTAATCAATATCAGTTCTGTATCCTCAATAGCATCAATATTATTTTTAGAAGGCTCGCCGGTAAGCAGGCTGGCACGGTCGCCTGTCCACCAGTTTTCTTTGGCAAAGCTTACAATGTTTTCGCGGCCATTTTCATCAACGCTGTAAAATCGAACCAAGCCCTTGGTTATAAAAGCGTTATACTTCCAAACATCGCCTTCCTGCAATAAATACTGCTTTTTACGGAGTTTTTTAAAAATACAAACTGCTTCAATTTTAGCATAGTCGGCTTCGGTGAGTGCTGCTTTCTGGCCAATGTACTCTTTAAATTGCTCAAACATATAAAAGCAAATATCTCCTTTATCCGGGGATATTTGCTTTTGTTCGGGTAATCTTTTTATAATTAGATTATGCGGTGTATTTGCTTAACCATTTTGTTTTGATAGCGGCGCGGGCATCAATAAATTCCTGGTCGGTACCCTGCGCTACGGCATCAAGCGGATAACGCAGCGGGCGGGTACCCTTTTCCATTTCAACCAGCCTCAATATCCCATCGGCAATAGTTTGCGGGTCCATGTTAAACTCGGCCATTTTGCTGAAAAGCGCGGTGCCCATAGCGTTAAATTGCTGTGCTGAGGCCTCGCCGTATTCGGCCACAACTTCCGGTTTATCGGCATGGATACCTGTTTTGCTGCCATTATTCATTTCGGTTGGATAAACGCCCGGCTGGATACTAACGCTCTCGATGTTGAACTGCGCAAGCTCATCCTTTAAACCTTCGGTAATACTTTCTACCCCAAATTTTGATGCAAGATAAGGGATCATGAACGGCAGGGTATGACCACTTGCACCCGATGTAATGTTGATGATAAGGCCATTTTTAGCTTTACGCATCCCCGGCAAAACCGCAAAGATGGTGCGCAGGGTTCCATAAAAATTCACTTCAAACATCTGCCTGATCTGGTCGAGCGAGTAAGCTTCCAGTACGCCAAAGCCTGAAACTGCGGCATTGTTCACCAACACATCAATATGGCCGTATTTGGTTAATGTATATTCAAAAGCTGCTTTAACTGAATTATCATCAGTAATATCTACCTCAACTACTTCAACATTTGGCAAGGCTGAAAGCTCTTTGGCTACAGTTTCATTTTTGCCATTTATTCCGCGCATACCTGCTATTACGGTATGGCCTGCATTTGCAAGGGTTATAGTGGTTAATTTACCAAATCCTGTACTTGTTCCGGTTATAAAAATTGTTTTTGACATTTTGTATCGTTCTTTTGTTGATACAAATCTACCGCGATGCTATAACCTGTACATTGACATTTGATAAGAAGGAAATTGATATTTGTCAAGAAAATTGTGTGCTTATAACAAGAACGTCATAGGAGGTACGGAGCAATCGCGAACTATAGAGAGCGGCTCTGCCTATCGGGGATTGCTTCGTTCCTTATAACGACGATTTTTTTAATTGTATCTTAAAGCAGTCTCCCTTTACTTAGTTCCTGATGGCACAGTCAAAGGTTGCCCATCTTTAAGCGGCACACCAAAATTTGGCGAACCATCCTTATTCCAGGTAAATTTTTGCGCGCGTGGCGAACGTTTATTACCGCAGCCTTCGTTAGGGTTTGAGTTGGCATGGTACAGGATCCAGTCTTCCCTTCCATCTGGCGATTTAAAGAATGAGTTATGACCGGGCGCGTAAACCCTGTTTTCCGGCGATTGCTTAAATACCGGCTCCTCTGTTTTGATCCATGAGGCAGGGTTCAACAGATCACTATTTTTAGAAGCGGTAAGCATGCCCAATGCATAAAAGTCAGTCCAGCAGCCACTGGCAGAATAGATCAGGAATAACTTATCTTTATGTTTCAAAATTTCTGGTCCTTCATTTACGCTTACATGTGCCGGGTTACCGGCATCATGCAGATCACCATTGGTTTCCCATTGATAAGCCGGGCTCGATATTTTCACGCGTTCGCTGCCGATGGTCATTGCGTCTTTCATTTTAGCAATGTAAATATTCTGTTGACCGTTATGGTCTCCTTCCCAGCCCGACCAGATCATATACCAACCACCGTTATTTTCAAATACCGAAGCGTCAATAGCCCATTTATTGGTGCTATCTGCTATTTTTCCTTTAAACTCCCAGGTACCTTCCATTGGGTCGGCCGAGCTATTTTCCAGTAAATATATGCGATGGTTATTGTTATCGCCATTATCCGCGGCAAAATATACATACCATTTGCCCTTTATAAAATGGAGTTCGGGCGCCCATAGGTCTTGGGAATAAGCGGTGCCAGGCGGCGGCGCCCAAACAGCTTTCTTAGGTGCAGTGCTCAGCTTGGTAATATCTTTTGTTTTCCAGATAACAATATTGCTCCCTGTTGAATTGGTATAGTAGTAAAACCCGTTTTTACAGATCACCCAGGGATCGGCGCCTGATGGCAGCAACGGGTTGGTAAAAGTTTTATAGCCGGTATTTTGTGCAATTGCCGCGCTGGAAAATAAAAGCAGCAGCAAACAGGCAGTGAACATTTTTTTCATAGAGCTGAAAGGTTTTAGCGTAGTTTATAATGCGCTAAAAATCTGTAAAAGTTTCCACAAAAACAACAAATGTTAAGCATACATTTATTACCAATCAGGTATTTAATATTAAGCTTTTACCGGTTGAGAGGAACTGCGGATAAAAACCCGGGTAGGCAATACGGTAGTTTCAAACTCTGTAACAGGCCGCTTGCTCTCGATAATGCTGATCAGCATTTCGGTTGCCTTTTTTCCCATTTCAAAACCGGGCTGATAAACAGCACTTAGCGGCGGGTTTAAAACTTCGGCCAGTTGGGTATTGGTGAAGCCGAGCAAAGCGATATCAGCAGGGATCCGGAAGCCTAATTTATGAAGAAGGGACAAGGTAGTAGTCGTGATCCTGTCGGAGGCTGTAAAGATGGCATCAGGTTTACTTTCAGAAAACAATTCACTTAGCGCGTTTTCGATCTCGGCAAGGTCTTTACCACCATGTGGGCAGTACTTGATCAGTTTTTCATCAGGTATTATATCATGTTGTTCAAGTGCATCTTTGTATCCCCTCAAGCGTTCGGCGGTAATGGATACGTTTACCGAACTGGTAATATGAGCTATTTTACGGTATCCTGCTTCAAGCAATTGTGTTGTGGCTTTATATGCCCCGGCAAAATTATCGGCTACTACTTTATGCGTATCAATTTCATCGCTTACCCTATCAAAGAAAACAATAGGCAAACCTTTTTCATGCAGGTTTTTCAGGTGATCAATATTTTGGGTTTCGGTTGAGAGGGAGATCAGCAAACCATCAATGGAGCGAAAAGTCAGGTGACGTACATTTTGCATTTCAAGCTCATACGATTCATGCGTTTGTGTAATAAACACATTATATCCCTTACTGTGTGCTACTGATTCGATGCCATTGATCACCTGCGAAAAAAACTGGTTCTCAATAGTTGAAACCACAATGCCGATAGATTTGCTGTTGCCCCGTTTTAGGCTTTGAGCGTTAAGATTGGGCTGATAGTTAAGCCTTTTAGCACACTCCAGTACAAGCGCCTTAGTTTTTTCGCCAATTTCATGACTGTCTTTAAGCGCCTTGGAAACCGCTGACGGTGAGATCCCTAACTCTTTAGCAATATCCTTTATGGTAACTCCGCCAAAATTCATTTCGCCCCCTTGCTTATGATCCTAAAATTAACAATCCAATTATATAAAGGAGAGTAAACATAAGAAAAATAAGTCCTGCACAGTATAAGGATGTATTATGCCATGTAACATTATGCTGACATCCACGAATTTAAATTCATATATGTGCTATTTATCCCCCGGGCTCGGGCGTGTTGAGTATCCTGCCTTAATCTCTTAAAAATCCATCTATCTTCATATTCCATTCCTGTTGGTAGTATTGGTTTGTACCGTGACTGGTTCCGTTATCATACTGATCTTGTAGCTGGTTCATTTCACGGTACGAGTCAAGGTATTGTACATTAATATAGCCATCATAGTTATCAACCGGGAGTTTCATAGTCATAAGGGCCTTCTTAAAATGCCGGGCTACTATCGCTACAATATCAAAATGCCGCTGCTCATGATTTAGAGCATACCCTGTACGTCCTTCCGGTTTTACCCAGGCGGCACTTTTAGGCAAAAACACGCGCATGCTTATCTTCACTACCACTATCGACTTCACTACTTCTACCTGTTCTGTGTAACCAAAACTTGGCTGCACCTCGGCAACATATTTTTCGCCCCGGGCTTTATCCTGAAAGTCATTCCAGGTTAAAGGCCGTTTAGCCGAGTAGTAGATGGTATCGCCTTCCGGCTGTTCCGAATAATCGGTAAAGATTAATTTTACTCCCTTAGCCAGTTTGATATTAGTGCCCGCTTCACGATTCATCCATCTGTTAAAATACACCAGTCCTGCTTCAAGGGCCCGGCTTATCAGCACCCCGGTATCGTACTGTTGCCCCGCGCCGCGATAGTATGTTGTAGCTGCCGGGTAATCGATCAAATGCACATTGTCCTCAGCTTTTTTCAATTCAAACCATAATTGTATCTCCAGCCGGCCTTCTATCCTGCCATCGGCCATTGCCGTTTCAGTAAGCTTTAACTTCTTAATGCGGATGACCACCGGGCGTAACATCTTATTAACAGGGATAGCATAATCAGCAAATTGTTTAACAGCTGTTGCTGTGCCTCCCTGTAAATCAACTTCATGTTTTACTGCCGGCAAATTACCTGTGGCTGATAATAACCAGGCGACGGCACTCCGGTCGGGCCGTTCATCAGTAACATTTGCGATATAAAATTCGTTCGGTTTATCATTTAACTGCCTGTTTGTTAAAACAATTTCGGCATTTGTTTTTTGTGCTTTTGAATTTAACGGACAAAACACCAACATGTACAAAATAACCGGCAACCACCCCCCCCCTCTGTTAAGAACGCTATTCATAATGGGTAAAAATAATGGATGGGGCACGCCGCCCCCAGGGTATTATAATGCTCAAAATACAAATAAATTGCACTGTTTAACGTGTAATTATTATTTTTGATTATTCATAGCCGGCACCACGGCAGTACTCAACAATTTTAAAGTTTTCCACATGGATATTATCTTAAGTATTACCTTCGTTAAAAGAAGTGTTATCCACAATTGTTAATTTCTAATGTGAAAAGCCTCTTTTTGGTTTAGCTATTTTCGCACTATCGTTAGTATGCGCTTTATGATCAAAACAAGATACATCACCCTGCTCATTCCCGTATTTTTAGTTACAACAGCACGAGCCCAGCAAAATCCTTCCACTCAAATTTACCGCACTTATCACGCGGCTATTGATTTGATGGACAAAGGAAAATTTGCTTCGGCGGCCGAACAATTTCGCCTGGTTGAAGCTTACAAAATTAAAACAAGCACCCAGCCACAGTTTGAAACTGAGCTATCGCTCACTAAAGAAAACTGCCAGTATTATGAAGCATTCTGCGCCCTTAACCTGGGCAATGATGATGCCGAAAGCATGTTTCTCCGTTTTATAAAAGAACACCCTGAAAATCCGCTTACCAAACAGGCTTTTTTCCAGATTGGTAAATCGTATTTTAAACAAGGTAAATATGAAGACGCTATCCGTTGGTTTAACAAGGTTGAGGCAGGCGAGCTTAACGGCCATGACAATACCGAGTATAAATTCCGTAAGGGTTATGCCTATTTTGAGTTAAAAGACTACAAAAATGCCCAATTGCTTTTTGGCGAGGTTAAAAACAAACGCACCGAGTTTACCGAAGATGCTACTTATTACTTTGCCTACATCGCTTACCTGAACAAGGATTATCATCTTGCCTTGGTAAACTTTGAAAAGCTTAAAAACTCAAAGAAATACGAAAACAGCTATCCTTACTATATCTCGGCAGTTTACTTTTTAGATAAGCGTTATGACGATGTGCTTAACTACGCTGTGCCTATTGTAAATAAAACCCATCAGCAAAACGAAACTGAAATGCTGCGTATCATCGCCGCATCGTACTTTGCCAAAGCCGATTATGACAACGCGGTGAAGTATTATGGCCGTTTTGAAGACCGGGATCAGGGCCGTACCCAAAACACGCAGGACAGCTACCAGATGGGTTATACCTATTATAAGGTAGGCAACTATGCCAAAGCTGCCAGCGAATTGGAAAAATTGGTTGAGCAACACGATGTTTACAGCCAAAGCGGTAACTATACCCTGGGCGATGTGTTCCTGAAAATGAACAATAAACAGAGCGCACGTAATGCGTTCCTCAACGCCTCCAAGCTTGATTATGACAAGCAATTACAGGAAGATGCCCTTTATGAGTACGCCAAACTATCATACGAGCTCGACTTTAACCTGCAGGCTTTAGGTGCCACAAGGTTATACCTGGCTACATACCCACGTTCAAAACGTATTGACGAGGTTAAGGTATTATTGGGTGAAGAATTACTAAACTCACGCAGCTATAAAGAAGCTGTGGAGATCCTGGAGCCCATCCCTAATAAAAGCCAGAGTGCACGTTTAGCTTATCAAAAAGTTACTTACTACCGGGGATTGGAATTTTATAACGAGCGTGCATTTGAGAATGCGATTGGTATCTTCCTGCGTTCGCTGAAAGATCCGGTTGATAGCAAAACTGAAGCCTTAACTACTTACTGGATGGCAGAGGCCATGTTCGAGGTTCGTAAATACGGCGAATCGGTAGAGAATTTCGAGAAATTCCTGAGCATGCCCGAGGCTAAGGAAACTGATGTAGCCAATTATGCCAACTATGCTTTGGCTTACGCGGCCTTTGGCGACGAGCAGTACAAAAAAGCAGCCAATTACTTCGAGAAGTTTTTACAAGGCGATGTAAAAGACGCCAACACCCAGAATGATGCCATCACCCGCCTTGCCGATAGCTATTTTGTGATGAAGAGTTACGGCAGTGCGATGACCTACTATAACCGCATCATAGCCATGCACAATCAGGGCGAAGATTATGCGTTGTTTCAACGTGGTATGATCCAGGGTTTACAGGGTTCATTGGATACCAAGATCAGTACATTGAATGATGTACTGAACAAATTCCCTAACTCTAATTATGCAGATGACGCTTCATTCGAGATAGCTTATACCTACTTCCTGAAAACAGACGGTGATAAAGCCAAAGCCGATCTGCAGGCCATGATCCAGAAATATCCGCGCAGCAGCTATGTGCCACGCGCACTGGTTACTATCGGTTTGATTGATTACAACGCGGGCAACGATGACCTTGCTATTGAATCATTCAAAAAAGTAGTACAGGATTACTCGTCAACCGATGAGGCCAAACAATCTTTAAAACAGATCGAAAAGATCTACACTGATAAAGGTGACGCCCAAACATTTATTAACTATGCAGGCACCACCCCTATCGGTAATTATACCACCTCCGATCAGGAAAGCATCATGATCACCGCAGCCAACAACCTTTACCTTAAAGGCGACTGGCAGGGTACTGTGAGCGCGGTGAACGCTTATTTTGATAAGTTCCCGGGCAAACAGATTTACGAAAAACAGGCACGCTTTATCCGCGCGCAAGGCTTAGCAGCCTTGGGCCGCACAGACGAAGCCGTGGTTGATTATAACGTGATCCTGAACGACTGGACCAGCGCCTACAGTGAAAAAGCGTTGATCAGCATGGCTAAATTATACATGCAGCAAAAGAAATATAACGAAGCGGTGGTGTTCCTGAAACGTTTGGAAACCAATTCAGAATATAAAGCTGATTATACCTTCGCCATTACTAACCTGATGTACTGCTATTCGGAAATGCAAATGACCGATGATGCCATCAAATACGCCGAGCTGGTTAAAACAAATGATAAAACATCGCAGGAGGACAAGTTTAAAACCGGTTTATACGAAGGCAAGGCTTATCTTTCAACCGGCGATACTACCCTGGCTGTTAAACAGTTCACCTATACTGCAACCAACACCAAAACCGTTGCCGCTGCAGAAGCCCGTTACAACCTTGCACTTATTGAGTATGAAAAAGGCCGTTATAAAACAGCACAAAAAATGTGTTTTGACCTGGCCAAGGAAATGCCAAACTACGATTACTGGGTGGCCAAAACATACATTTTGTTATCTGACACCTATGTGGGCTTAAAAGATACCTTCCAGGCCAAGGCAACCCTGCAAAGTATCATTGATAACTATAAAGCCGATGACGACATATTACCTACTGCTAAAGAGAAGCTGGATAAACTGAGCGGCCGCAAAACCAAAGCCCCTGCCACAGGCACTAAAGAAACTGCCCAGCCCGATACAACTAACAAACAGTAACAAAGAGTAATATAAAAAAGACAAGCAATGAACTCAAGATACACATATACGCTGCTTACCTTAATAATAGCATTATACTTTGTTCCTGCCCAGGCACAAACAAAGAAATCTACCAAAAAAGCAACAGTAAAAACTGCAACTAAAAAGCCTGCCGCCAAACCGGCACCAAAAAAGGCCGCGCCCAAACCTGTAACTAAAAAAGCTACCGACAGCAAAAGCTTGGGCGATGCCGCAAAAACAGCGCAGGATACTACTAAGAAGGGCGGCGGCAATAATCCCAACAACGCTGCTAATGGCGGTAGCTTATCAGAAGAAATTGTAGTGACCACTGCTTATAAACCGGTGCTGGCCGATGCGGTAAAGATCCGTCGTAACCCTGATTTGGAAGATAAAGCGCCCTTTAAAGCACCTTTAACCTATGCCCCGCTTGATAAACGCCAGGAGCAAAACTCCGAGATCAGGCAGCTTGACCCAATGAAAAGGCCGGCAGAACAGGATTCTGTTTTAACCAACAACTATGCTAAAGTTGGTTTTGGCAACCTAAAAACCATTTATGGCGAAGGCTATTTTGCCAACGGTCGGGATGAGGCTTTACAATTTGGCGGTTTCATAAAACATTTGTCGCAATCTGGCTCACTGCAAAAACAAACCCAAAGCCGCGATGACGTTGGTGTTTTCGGCAAAAGTATCATTGGCGATAACAATATCTCAGGCCGCATCAACTACAATCGTTTAGGTACCTATTTTTACGGTTACAACCAGGATGCTCCCGACAACAATTTTGTGCCGACAAAACAGCACTTCAATACCATAAGCGGCGAGGTTGAACTGGCAAAGAATTACAAAGACGTTGAAAACGACTTTACCTATGCTGTAAAGTTAAAAGGATACGCATTTAGCAATGCTTACCAGGCACGTGAAAACAATGTAGTTATTTCAGGCTTTCTAAATCAAACTGTTAAGCAGTTTTATGCAGGCTTAAGCGCTTCGTTAGACCTGGCCAGTCAGAAAGACAGTCTATACAGTCTTGGTAATAACATTGCAAGGGTTAACCCCTACATCAAATTTCAGGGTACTAACTACAAGATAGACGCGGGAGTTAACATTGTGAAAGAGTTTGGCGACTTTGGCAAGTTTTACATTTTCCCGGCAGCAAAGCTTGAGGTACAGGTGGTACCTAAATATGTACGGCTGTTTGTGGAAGCCAAAGGTGATGTTAACCGCTCTTCACTGCACGATTTTGCCATGTTCAATCCATTCCTTGGCCAAAACATCAGCATCAAAAACTCGGTTGATCAGCTGGATATCAGTGCCGGTTTAAAAGGTACGCTGGCCCCCGGCTTAAGCTTCAAAGCTGCCGTGTACCGCAACAGTATTAAAAACATGCCTTTAATGGTGAGTAACTTCAACGCCGAGGGCAACAAATTCGCTGTTATTTATGATGATGGCAAAACACGCGTAAACGGCTTTAACGGCGAGCTGGATTTTAAAGCAACAGACGATTTTAACATTTTCGGTCGCGTTGAAATAAAAGACTATCAAATGGCTAAAGAAAGTGAGCCATGGAACCTGCCTAAATTTTTATTAACTGCAGGTACTGCAATACATATCGACAGCAAATTGACTGTTACAGGTTCGTTGCTTATCCGCGGCTCAACAACCGACAGGTTATTGGTATTGGCACCAACTTCTACCCCGGGAAGCCCGGTTTACAACCAGATTAAACAGCCTATTAAGGGCTTTGGCGACCTGAGCGGCAGCGTAGAATACAGGATAAACAGCAAGTTTTCGGTATTTGCGCAGGCTAATAATATCCTGAGCAGTTCCTATCAAAATTGGTTATACTACCCTAACTACGGATTTAATATCTTTGGCGGCGTAGGGTACTCGTTTTAAGTCCTGTTTGATGTTTTAAAATTAACCGTATTTTTACCGGATGGATATAGCCAATTATTTAAGCGAACTACTCGGCCGGTACACCGAAATAAGTGTACCTGGCTTGGGCTGCTTTTCGCGCTTGCGCGTAAATGGCTATTATGATGATGTACAGGCAACTTTTTATCCGCCCGGTCATAAGCTGCATTTTGATCAGGAGGCTAAAGACGATGAGATCCTGACACGCCATATCGCCGAAAAGAAAAAAATCTCGCTGGCATCATCCAAATATTTCACCGAAAAATACATCAACAGCCTTAAGCAGGAGCTGGTGCTGCATGAAGTACCTTTTGCCCAATTAGGCTGGTTTTATATGCAGGAAGGCAAAATCGCTTTCAGGCCGCAGGAACAGGCGCCGGGCAGCGATCCTTTGTTTTTTGGCCTTACTCCGGTAACCATTAACAAGGTTAACTACGTGCCCCCGCCGCCACCGCCGCCGCCTTTGCCTACGGCTATATCTCTACAGCAAACCTATACACCGCCGCCTGCAAACGCAACCCTTGTTGAGCAGCCTGAGTATATTGATGATGAACCCGAAGTTAAGCGGGGTATCAGCATTTGGGTTATAATAGCAATTGCAGTGGTTATACTTGCCGCAGCAGCTTTTGGCGTATATAAATATAACCCCGCACTATTACATCTTAACAATGACAGCCCTAAAGAACAACCAAAGGTTGAAAAGCCCAAAGCTGCTCCCATAATTAAGCCGGATAGTATCCAAAAGGATTCCACTCCAGCCGTTGCTGATACGGCAAAGGCAATTTCTAAACCTGTTGAAGCGTTAAATAATCCGGCAGCCAAAACAGATACCGTAGCACAGCCGGAGTTTGCGATATTTTTAGGATCGTTTAAAACCCTAACCAAAAGCAATGAGGCCGTTAAAGATTATAAAAGCAAGGGAATTGACGCCCGCCTGCTGAAAGGCCCCGGAACCGGTCCGCGGATCAAGATCATAATTGGAGGGTTTTCCTCATCTGAGGAAGCAGAAGCCATGAGAAAAAAACTCATATCACAAGGAAAAATAACTAAAGACACATACTCAAAACAAATTACTGATTCCACGAAATGACTTTATTATTAATTCAGCAAATTACAGATACCGCCAAACACCTGGCAGATACCGCAAACCACGCCGTAACAACCGCAGCACTGCCAACTGAAGAACTTCGCTTTGGCGACCTGCTGATCAAGGGTGGCTGGGTAATGATCCCGATAGGTATTTTAGCTGTACTGGGGCTGGTAATATTTTTTGAACGTTACTTTACTATCCGTAAAGCATCTCGTGATGAATCAAACCTGATGGTACAGGTACGTTCAAGTATCCACTCGGGCAATTTGGAATCGGCCATTGCTATTTGCCGTAACAATAACACGCCGCTTGGGCGCATGCTGCAAAAAGGTTTATTGCGCATTGGTCGCCCTATAAAAGATATCGAAGGGGCTATTGAAAACGTTGGTAAGCTGGAAGTATCCAAACTGGAAAAAAATATTGGAATTTTAGGTATCGTAGCCGGTATAGCGCCGATGTTTGGTTTCCTGGGTACCATTGCTGGTGTAATCAAGATCTTTTATGATATCTCAAAAACCGACAACATCAGCATGGGGGTAATCTCTGGCGGCTTATACGTAAAAATGGTAACATCAGCCGCAGGTTTGTTTGTAGGCATCGTAGCTTATGTGTGCTACCACATTTTAAATATGATGGTTGATAAGGTGATCCTGAAGCTGGAAACCGATGCCATTGAATTTATTGACCTGTTAGAGGAGCCGAGCAAATGAATTTAAGAAAACGACACAGGGGTGCATCGGCAGAGGTACATACATCGGCAATGAACGATATTATGTTCTTTCTGCTGCTGTTTTTCCTCATAGCCTCAACAGTTACCAACCC
Organism: Mucilaginibacter sp. Mucisp73; assembly: GCF_059491465.1. Taxonomy (NCBI): domain Bacteria; kingdom Pseudomonadati; phylum Bacteroidota; class Sphingobacteriia; order Sphingobacteriales; family Sphingobacteriaceae; genus Mucilaginibacter; species Mucilaginibacter sp. Mucisp73. The sequence goes on from NZ_CP168507.1 coordinate 4,135,004, forward strand.
TAACGTTATTAAGCTGGTGTTGCCTAAATCATCAACAGGGCAGTCGGTATCTAAAAAAACCATAACCGTTTCAGTAACCAAAGACCTGAAGTACTACGTAGATAAAAAAGAGATCCCGGTGGATGCTTTGCAAACTACACTGGCGGGTTACAAAACCCTGGCTACCGAACTTACTATAGTTTTGTATGTTGACAAAACTGTAGCCATACAGGATGTGGTACAGGTGATGGACGTGGCACAAAAGTTGAATATTAAACTGGTTTTGGCAACAGAACCTAAGGGATAACAGTGGCAGTTGCAGTTTAAAGTTTATAGTAGATTATTGCAGTAAGTTACTGTAATCGTTTAAACAAACTGCCACTTTTTTTAGTAGCAGTTGTTCTTTAAGTAGCAGTTGCAGTTTTTAGCGGCAGTTTTAACAGATTACTGATAACAATAGAAAAACGTGCTACTCGCTACTGCTACTACAATTAAGAAAATACTGCTAATTAAAAAATTGCACTAATTATAAAAATGGAGTACAGGGAAGAAAATAACTATCCGAAAGCATTTATAGCAACAGGCATTATTATGGCTGTGCTGATAGCGGCATGTTATTTTATAGTATTCAAAAATCCGCCGGTTGAGGAGAACGGAACAGGCGGCATATTGGTAAACTACGGTACGGTTGATGAAGGTATGGGCGATGATTACATGAGCACCGAAGAACCTTCGGTAGCGGAAAAAGCCAATCATACTAAGCCGGATAAAGTTACCGAAAGTAAACCCACCGAAGAAAAACCAACGCCCGAAAGCAGCGAAAAAACGGTAGTTACCCAAAATAACGAGGATGCCCCAGAAGTGGCCGCGCCTACTAAAAAACCAAGTCAAAATGTTGCCCCTACTCCACCGGTAAAAACACCGCCGGCAAAACCTACCGTTAACCAAAATGCTTTGTACAAAGGCAAAGCATCAACCGGTACCGGTGAAGGCGATGGCACAGGCAAAACTCCGGGCAACCAGGGTAAAACTACGGGTACTACACTCACCAATAACTATAATGGAACAGGATCCGGCAATGGCGGCAGCCTAAATATGGCACAGCGTAACTTTGTGAGCCGCCCCTCTGTAAGTGACGACAACCGCCAAAGCGGTAAAATTGTAGTTGATATCAGGGTTGACAAAGATGGCAACGTTACGTATGCCCGTGCTGGTGCCCGTGGTACCACCATATCAGATGCCGGCTTGCTTCAAAAATGCGAAGATGCTGTAAAAAATTCCAAACTCAACCCGCTTGATAATGCCCCCGATCAGCAACAGGGTACCGTTGTTTTTGTGTTTAAGGTAAATTGATTTCTTAGTCCATAGTCGATGGATGATAGACCATAGCATTTATCTGTTAACCTACGGTAAATTGGATCGACCATGATTATGCACTATGACGCATAAACCATAAGTTTGCGGTAAAATCCATTGACCATCAACTATGGACTATGGACCATGGACTATGGACTATAATCAAACCCTACAATACCTCTATACCCAGCTTCCCATGTTTACACGGGACGGGGCTTCGGCATTTAAGAAAGACCTTACCAATACGCTCGAGCTTTGCAGGCGGTTGGATAATCCGCAGCATAAATTTAGAAGTGTGCACGTAGGCGGCACTAATGGCAAAGGATCAACATCGCACATGCTGGCCGCTATTTTACAAACTGCCGGTTACAAAACAGGGCTCTATACCTCACCCCATCTCAAAGATTTTCGCGAGCGGATTCGCATTAACGGACAAATGATCAGCGAGCAAACCGTAATTGACTTTGTTGAAGCTCATAGGGCTGATTTTGATGAAATAGCCCCCTCCTTTTTTGAGATGACCGTTGCTCTTGCTTTTGATGTTTTCGCCAAAGAAAAGGTGGATATCGCCGTTATAGAGGTGGGTTTGGGCGGTCGGCTGGATTCAACCAATGTGATCACTCCCCTTCTCTCGGTAATTACCAACATAGGTTGGGACCACATGAATATGCTGGGGAATACCCTGCAACTAATAGCCGGCGAAAAGGCAGGCATCATCAAACCGGGCATCCCGGTGATCATTGGTGAACAACAACTGGAGGTATCAAACGTGTTTATCGATAAAGCTGCGCAAACTAACAGCAACATTCGGTTTGCATCAGAAGAGTGGGTTGTTTCAAGTCCGGAAGTCGGAAAGTCCGAAAGTCCGAAAGAAAAAGCGGGATTACTTGAGATTGCTATACAAAAAATCTCATTCGGACTTTCGGACTTCCGGACTTTCCGACTTGATTTAACAGGTACCTATCAGCTTAAAAATGTAAAAACCGTTTTATCCGCCGTTGATGAATTACGCGGGCAGGGCTTTATAATTACCGATGAGCACCTCGAAACAGCCTTAAGGCAGGTCAAAAACCTCACCGGCTTACATGGCCGCTGGGAAACCTTAAGCCATAACCCACTTACCATTTGTGATACAGGGCATAACCCCGATGGCATTGAGGAAGTGATGAAAAATATTGCATCTGTTAAATCCAATCACCTGCATATGGTTATCGGGATGGTAAATGATAAAGACACCGGCAAAGTGTTATCGCTGCTGCCTAAAGATGCTACTTATTATTTCTGCAAACCAGACATTCCAAGAGGCCTGGACGCTGAAAGCATGAAAGCACAGGCGGGGGCTCATGGTTTAATTGGTGAGGCCTACCTCTCTGTAAAAGAAGCATTGTTATCGGCACAAAAAAATGCAGCTAATGATGATCTTGTTTTTGTAGGCGGCAGCACTTTTGTGGTGGCTGAGGTTGTCTGAATCAGAATTTTAAGATTTTCAAAGTTTTGATGTAGAAATAGGCGAGGTTCCTGTTACTTCAACCCTTTAAATCTGGGTTTGAAGTAAAACACGCTGTTAATTCTTAAATCCTGTAAATTCTGATTCAGACAGTTTCTTCCAAACCACCTCCCCTGTTATCGCTCCACCGGTAGTTGGCGCAGGTACAGTGTACTTAAAAATATCGCCCGAAATTGTAAAAGGGCGTTTTTGCTGTGTGCCCTCCCAGTTTGGGAATGATGCATGTTCTATATTGAAAATGATATTATTCTCTTCAACTTTATAGGTACCATAATGAGCGTTACACCCTTTTATCGCTGCTTGGTTCTCTTCGTCGGTACCCTTAGCTTTATCACCCGATGCAAATTTTAGCCGGCCTTCACTGTAGATCTGTAAAGCATAATGCCCGATAGCGTCAACTACAAGGATCCCCTTCGGCGAATCCCCGTAAAGATGGGTGCGACTGCCGTCGGCGGCAATATTATCGACTGTTACCAATTCATAGGTTCCGGTCAAATTATGAACAGAGGGTTTGTTCTGTGCCGATGCTGCACACGTAGTGAACAGTATTAGAATGAAAAGCAATTTATATTTCATGCAGCAAAGTTATATTTGCTATATTCCATTAACAATAAGGCACAAAAAAGTAGCCTGATTACTAAAAAGTTACCATGCTGTAAATCAGTTATATTATTTTTAATTGATGGATAAAAAATCAAAACACGAGGCTCCAAGATGCGGTATCGACTACGCTTTTCAGCGAATAGGCGGCAAATATAAAGGTCGTATACTGTGGCGTTTACGCAATGGTACCATGCGTTATGGCGAGTTACGGCGCACTGTAACAGGCGTAACCTCTAAAATGCTTACCCAGGCCCTGCGTGAGCTGGAGGATGATTGCCTCATCCTTCGGCAGGTGCATGTTGAAGTACCTCCAAGAGTTGAATATACCCTTACCGATACAGGCCGGGAATTACTCCCTTTTTTACAATTACTCCGCGATTGGGCCAAACATCAGATGCAGGTTAATGATATAGTGGCCATGCCATAATTTTAATTTCAGTAAAGTCAAAAACACCATTATTAATCTACATAAAGTTCTATTTTTACGGCCCAATCCTCACCTAAAAATATGACATATATAGCATCTGCCGATAGGTATCAAACAATGCAATATCGCCGCTGCGGTAACAGTGGCATCAAACTTCCGGCTATTTCATTAGGTCTTTGGCATAATTTCGGTCATGTTGACGTTGCCGATAATTACCGCAAAATATTACATCTCGCTTTCGACAGCGGCATTACCCATTTTGACCTGGCCAACAATTATGGCCCGCCTCCCGGCTCGGCCGAAGAGAATTTTGGAAAGATCCTGAAAGAAGATTTCCGCGATTACCGCGACGAACTTATTATATCAAGCAAAGCCGGTTACACCATGTGGCCGGGTCCATATGGTGACTGGGGCTCGAAGAAATACCTGGTAGCCAGTCTTGATCAAAGCCTTAAACGCATGGGGCTTGATTACGTGGATATTTTTTACCACCATCGCCCCGATCCAAACACGCCGCTTGAGGAAAGCATGGCTGCGTTGGACCTCATTGTTCGCCAGGGAAAAGCTTTGTATGTTGGTGTTTCCAATTATCCGGCAGAGCTGGCCTCGAAAGCTATCAAAATACTCAAAGAGCTTGGCACACCGTGCCTTATTCATCAGCCCAAATATTCCATGTTTGAACGTTGGGTTGAAGGCGGTCTGCTGAATGTTTTAGGTACCGAAGGCGTAGGCTGTATCCCCTTTTCACCACTGGCGCAAGGTTTATTGACGGATAAATACCTTCATGGCATCCCCGAAGATTCAAGGGCTGCTCGACCAACCGGTTTCCTTCAAAAAAGTCACATCACCGACGAACGCCTGAATCAGATCAGGGATTTAAACAGTTTGGCAATACAACGGGGACAGTCGCTGGCCCAAATGGCACTGGCCTGGATCCTGAAAGATGAGCGCGTAACATCTGTATTGATAGGCGCAAGCAGGCCCGAACAATTATCCGATTCATTAAAAGCTTTGGATAACCTGCGGTTTTCGGCAGAGGAGTTAGCAAGGATAGAAGAAATTTTGGCCCCCTAACCCCCCTAAAGGGGGAACTATGGTGGAGCGCCAATTTCTATTCTTTTCGACAAGTAATTTTAATATCTTTCCTTAAATAAAAATTAAAGTCTCCCCTTTAGGCGAGATTTAGAGGGGCTAACAATGATAAACTGGGGTATTATAGGTTGCGGCAACGTAACTGAAAAAAAGAGCGGGCCTGCATTTAAAAAAGTGGCGGGAAGTAATCTTGTGGCCGTTATGCGCCGCGATGCAGAAAAAGCGGCCGATTATGCTGCACGCCATGGCGTAGGTAAATGGTACAGCGCTGCCAGTGAATTACTGAACGACCAGGAGCTAAACGCGATCTACATAGCCACCCCTCCCGCGTCTCATCTCGATTATGCACTTACCGCATTAAAAAAAGGGTTAAACGTTTATGTCGAGAAACCGGTAACCCGTAATTCGACCGAAGCACGGGCTATGACAGCGGCTGTGAAGGGGAGCAGTTCAAAACTTACGGTTGCCCATTACCGCCGGGCTTTACCTATGTTTTTAAAGGTTAAAGAATTAATTGACACGCAGTTGATTGGCGAGATCCGTACCGTGCAGATCAGGATGTGGCAAAGCCGCAAACCAACTTTGATTGCCGACGTGGAAACCAACTGGCGAGTACTGCCCGAATTATCAGGCGGCGGCTACTTCCATGATCTTGCCCCGCATCAGCTCGATTTGATGCTGTATTATTTCGGCGAGCCTGAAATGTATCATGGTTTTTCGCTCAATCAATCAAACTCAACACCCGCCGACGATCATGTTTGCGGGCAGATCCTGTTTAAAAACAAGGTGGTAGTAAATGGCTCCTGGTGTTTTAATGTAGCCGAAAGTGAAACCACCGATACCTGCGAGATCATAGGCACAAAAGGAAAAATCACCTTCCCGTTTTTTGGCAATTACATCAATTGGAAAACTGATAGTGAAGAAGACACCATAACTTTCACTCATCCCGAGCATATCCAGCAGCCTTTCATAACCAAAATAGTAGCTTACTTTAATGGTGAAGGGCCCAACCCCTGCTCCATTGATGAAGCTGTAACGCTGATGGATATCATCGACGCGTTTACATTAAAGAAGTAAAAAAATCAGGCCAAAACCTGTCGAAGCATGGTGTTTAAATTCATCAAACTTCGACAGGTGCCGAAATTCTTTCCGGTTTATAACTAACCATTAACTTTTCTTCTTCGGCACTTTGGCGCCGTCTTTTCGCGCTTCTGAAAGGCCTATAGCTACTGCCTGCTTTTTGCTGGTTACTTTTTTGCCGCTGCCGCTTTTCAGCTTGCCTTCCTTCATTTCGTGCATGGTTTTCTCAACCTTCTCTCCGGCTTTTTCTGAATACTTTGCCATAATGTTACTTTTTAAGTAAATGATAATATTATAATGCAAAATATTTGCCAAAACATAAAATCAGTAGTAGTTTTTTAATAATAGCAGCGACAATTTTAGTAGCAGTTACTGAGCGGCAATTGCAGCATATAGTAACAGCTTTAACGACTGTAATAGCAAGTACACCAACTGTTCCTGCTGCTAAGTAAAACTGCAACTGCTGCTCAATCCGGCATGATTTAAACCTTTCGCATTTTTCATCCTGTCTGTTCCCGATTATTACTTATCTTCAAACTTCTGAAGTAATTACGTGTTAAGCCATCATAAATCCCCCTACATTTGCCCCATATGCCAACAAAAAAACTCATCGCTCCATTTTACGAACGTCTTGCTTTAGTACTTATTGGTTTTATGGCCCTGGGTTACCTGATTATTATGGGCAAGGATCTGCTTGATCCCATGATCTTTGGTTTTATTTTCGCCATACTGTTGCTTCCCGTTTGTAATTTTCTGGAAAATAAGCTGAGATTACCCCGCAGTATGGCATCGCTGGTTTCTATATTATTATTGGTTGGTGTTGTTGGGGGGATCCTCTACCTGGTAGGGTCACAGATCTCAAACATGGCTAACGACTGGCCAATGCTTAAAAAACAGGTTACGCAATCCATACGGGACCTGCAGGAATGGATTCAACACGCGTTTCATGTTAACGCTGCCAAGCAAATGGCTTATGTTGATGACACCGCCAAAAAACTCATGGAGTCGGGCACTGATGTACTGGGCACTACTTTTGGGGCCATCTCATCGATCATGCTGTTTTATGTGTTCATCCTGATCTTCACCTTTTTTATACTGTTATACAGGCGTTTGCTCATCCGCTTTATGGTATGGGTTTTCAGAGATGAAAATGAGCACGTGGTAATGGATATTGTTGAAAATATTCAAAGTATTTTGAGGCAATATATATTGGGGTTACTGTTAGAAATGGTAATAGTAGCCGGAGTAGCCATTACCGTTTTTTGGATGATTGGTATAAAATATGCCGCTTTGCTGGGCATTATAGTCGGTCTTTTCAATATTATTCCATACATCGGGATCTTCACTGCCTTGCTTTTAAGTACTGTTATAACTTTTGCTACAGGCAGTATCAGTAACACTGTAGCGGTGGCTGTTAGTGTTATAGGCATTCACGCAGTTGATGCTAATTTTTTGCTGCCCACTATAGTCGGTTCAAAGGTTAGGCTCAATGCCCTCATCTCTTTTATAGGCATTATTTTAGGCGAAATGATCTGGGGCCTTTCGGGCATGTTCCTTTCTATTCCTGTTATTGCCATATTCAAGATCATATTTGACCGCATTGAAACACTTAAACCATGGGGGTATTTGTTAGGTGGCGATTATGAATATAAAAAACCTGCTGCGAAGGCAATAAAAACAGAATAAATTCGCAAAAAAAGGCAAACCTAAACCTGTAAATTTTCGTTTAAATATACTGAACTTTAATTTTGCAGAAACTGTTGCTCCCCCCTAACAATGGAAATTGTAAGAGATACGCCACGTGCTATTTACAGGTGTAAAAAATGTAATGAGCCTTTAAAAACCAGGCGTAGGCGTAGCCTTGCATTAAAAATCACCCTGTTTTGGCTTCCCGTTCGCAAATTTTTTTGTGAACGATGCCTTAAAACCCGTTATGTAATGTAACTGTTCATAAAAACAGGCAGTATTTTACTTTAATTATTTATGCATATCCTTAATTTAGTAGCGTAGCATACTAAAGCTAAATCTGCCTAAAATGAACCTCAAGTATAAATTACTGCCATTTTTATATATTTTCCTTTTCCCTGTAATTTTGGTTGCACAAACTCCAAAGGCCTCAACTTTCAGGCTGGTACCCTTAGGTGTACTGGGGGGGATTGATGAAAGCAACCTATCGGCCTATATGCTTGCACCCAAAGGCAGCAATAACTATATCTGCCTTGATGCAGGCACAATACATTACGGCATTGAAAAAGCTGTAACGTGTAAAAGCTTTAAGGTGCCCGCCAATACTGTGCTCAGGCAATATATTAAAGGCTATTTTATATCCCATTCACATCTTGACCATATCGCCGGGCTCATCATTAATTCACCCGAGGACAGCACCAAAAGCATCTATGCACTTAATGATTGCATTGAAACCATAAAAACGCACTATTTTACCTGGAAAAGCTGGGCCAATTTTGCTGACCAGGGCGAAACACCAGCACTGAAAAAATATCACTATAAAGTACTGGAACCCGGTACCGAAACAGCTATCGAAAATACTGACCTTAAGATCCGGGCTTTCCCACTCAGTCACTCCAATTTAACCAGTACTGCTTTTTTGGTGAATAGCAATAACAATTATTTGCTTTATTTAGGTGATACCGGCCCCGACGAGATAGAAAAAAGCAGCAACATGCAAAACCTGTGGCAGGCCGCTGCTCCGCTGATAAAAAGTAAAAAATTAAAGGCTATTTTAATAGAGGTATCTTTCCCAAATGAGCAGCCGGATAAAACATTGTTCGGTCACCTTACGCCAAAATGGTTAATGGCCGAGATGGATAAACTGGCCTCGTTTACCGGCACAGATGCTATAAAAGGCTTAAACATTGTAATAACTCATTTAAAGCCGCCAATGACCAGCATCAGCAAAATCAAAACTCAGTTAAAAGCTGCTAATAAATTACAGCTAAACCTGGTATATCCGCAACAGGGAAAGGCCCTTAATTTTTAAACCTGAAACATCCATTACCATGAAAATACTTAAACCTGTTTTTTTATTCCTGCTGCTGGTAAGCGGCTTCAATTTATTTGCGCAGCAGGGCAAGGTACTTGAAGAGCAAAGCCTCAAAAGCAAAATTTTAAAGCGCAATGTAAATTACGCGGTTTATCTACCTCCGGATTATGAAACGGCTAACCGCACCTACCCTGTAGTTTACCTCCTGCACGGCTATACCGACGACCATACCGGCTGGCTGCAATTTGGCGAAGTTAACCGCTATGCCGATAAAGCTATTAGCGATGGCACTATCCCGCCCATGATCATTGTAATGCCAAATGCCGATTCGAGCTGGTACATCAACTCTTATGACAGTAAGGAAAAATATGAAGACTTTTTCATCAAAGAGTTTATGCCTTATATTGAAAAGGCATTGCGCATCAAGGCTGAAAAAAAATACCGGGGAATTGCAGGCCTTTCAATGGGCGGTTATGGAACGCTGATCTATACACTTAAACATCCCGATCTGTTTGCAGCCGGTGCGGCCTTAAGTGCCGCTGTATTTCCCGACGATCAACTCGTAAACACTCCTGATGATACTTATGAAAAAATATTTGCACAGCTTTACGGCCGGGGCTTAAAGGGGAAAGACAGGGTTAACAATGCCTGGCAAAATAATTCGGTTTTAAACCTGGTGCAAACCAAAACTACCGATGAGTTAAAATCTGTAAGATACTGGATAGATTGCGGCGACGACGACTTTCTGAGCAAAGGCAACTGCCTGTTGCATATTGCCCTTACCGAAAAAAATGTACCGCATGAATTTCGCATGCGCGATGGCGCCCACACCTGGACCTACTGGCGCACAGGGATCACCAACGCACTGCAATTTATTGGTGATAGTTTCAGGCAAAAGTAGCAGATGCGCTGTTTTCAGATATGCGGATGTGTAAATGACGATTAATTGAATCAATTAGAATATGAGTATTATAAAAAGGATTTTGCTGGTTTGTTTATTGCTGATTTCGGCAAATGTATTTCCGCAAACTACCGGTAAGGTGATTGAAGAGCAATATATAAAAAGCGATATTTTAAATCATAATGTAAAATACGCAGTATACCTCCCTGCTGATTATGAAACATCAAACCGGACCTACCCCGTAGTATACCTGTTGCATGGTTATGGGGATGACCATACCGGCTGGCTGCAATTTGGTGAAGTTAACCGCTATGCCGATAAAGCTATTGCCGATGGTACCATTCCACCGATGATCATTGTAATGCCCGACGGGGGCACAAGCTTCTTTATCAATGCATACAAGGGCAAACTAAACTATGAGGACTTCTTTTTCAAGGAGTTTATACCATCTATCGAAAAAGAATACCGTATAAAAGGTATTAAACAATACCGCGGCGTGGCGGGGTTATCCATGGGAGGCTTTGGCACACTGGTATATAGCCTTAAACATCCTGATATGTTCTCAGCAGCGGCGGCTTTGAGTGCTGCGGTACGTAGCGATGATGATTTTATGGCGATACCCGACGAGCGCTGGAAGGATGTATATAGCAAGGTATTTGGCCCCGATCTTAAAGGAAAAGAACGCCTTAATGCTACCTGGCAGGCTAACTCCATACTGGGATTGGTACAAAGCAAAACAACCGAGGATCTGAAAAATGTGCGCTACTGGATAGATTGCGGTGATGATGACGCGCTAAGCAAAGGGAACAGCCTGCTGCATATAGCCCTTACAGAAAAGAAAGTGCCACATGAATTCCGCATCCGCGACGGAGCCCACAACTGGACCTACTGGCGCACCGGCATCACCGATGCATTAGCATTTATTGGTGATAGCTTTAGGCAAAAGTAGGGTGTGCTAACCAAACCTTGTCATAGCAAGCGATGGCGTGGCAATCGCTTGCTATACAGATACTTCAACACATAGCACCTTCAAGCGAAGAGATTTCCGCGTCGCGCCTATGGCACTATCCCGGCAAGCTCCTCTCTATTGATATATATTATATTAATCACCCAAAATATCCTCACACTTTCCTTTCAAAATCTTTAACCGGTTATTCAGTCCAGTCAACCCGGCATCATCACCTATGTTTTTATAAAGCGTTTTAATCAGGGCTAAAGTATTGTCGTCAGCATCGCAGGCCTGTGCCTTCTCCAATTGAGGCAGGGCTTTTTTTACAGCCTTAACGTATTCGGCATCTGTAGATGGGGTATTCAAAGGCTTATCAGCATCGGGGATATTTTTGAGATACAAGTATCCCAAAGCCCGGTGGGCCACATAATAATCAGGTTCGGCAGCAACTACGCGCTCGTATAAGGGTATTGCATTTACACTTTGATTGTCATCTTCATAAAGCCTGGCCAGTGAATTGAAAAAATTGATCTTAACTTTGGCTGATAGCCTCGCCGTATCCTGCATAATTTGCCGGGATAATTCCATTGCCTTATCCTGTTCACCCTGCAAACGCGCCAAATTAAAGTCGAGGTATTTGTTGTAGGTATCTTCAGCAGTTTGGGCCTGTGTTAAGGTAACAGCCATTAATAAGATTACTACCGTCAGTATTTTCCTGGGCATGATTCCGGGCTTGGTTCTAAGCTATAACGCTGAAACGGAGGGTTTAATATGAAACCCATAACTATAAAACCTTAAACATCTTAACCAAAGGCAATATTACCCCGTCAGGCATCGGCTGATCAATATTTTCCGTGGCTTTGTACCCCATAGCTTCGTAAAGCGGCACGCCGGGTAGTGTAGCTCCTAATTGCAGGCTTTTAAAGCCGTTGTTTTGTGCAGCAGTTTCGCAAACCTTTATGATATAACTACCTATACCCCTCCGGGCATAATCCGGATGAACAAAGAAAGCCCTGATCCTGGCAGCATCATGATTGGGATCAAGCAATGGGTCTTCAATTTCTTTATGCTGATCGCCACCGTAAAGAGTATTGCGTTTGCTCCAGCCGCCACAGCCTACGGTAACGCCGTCTATTTCGGCTACATAATAAGTACCATCGGTAACCAATTGGGTATCCACTCCAAAAATGTACTTAATAGCACTTTCAATTTGCTGCTGATTATAATAATTAGTGCTTAATCCGCGGACAGAAAGAGCGATTAGCCCCTGCAATTCGGGGATATCATTAAAAGTTGCTAAGCGGGTTGTAATGGCAGACATGGTGGTAAATGTAACGTTTTAGTAAATAGCACAACCTGCACTATTAAAGAATGACCTTATTCTGAAAATTGAATAATTCTGTAATTCTGATTCGGACAATTCCGCCTGGCACAAAACGCCTCTTTCCTCTCACTGCAATATCATTTTACAAAAACAGTACATACACACTGCTTGTTAGTACGCATATTTGCAAAAACAAAAAACATGTCTACACTATTCTCTCCCCTTAAAATAAAAAACATCGAACTAAAAAACCGCATCGTAGTATCGCCTATGTGCGAGTATTCAAGCCAGGATGGTTTTGCCAACGACTGGCACCTGGTACACCTTGGAAGCTTTGCTACAGGCGGTGCAGGGTTAATCATTACCGAAGCCGCCGCAGTATCACCCGAAGGCCGCATTACCTTCGCCGACCTGGGTTTATATAAAGACGAACATGTTGAAAAACTAAAACAGATCACTGATTTTATAAAGGCTCAGGGCGCTGTTCCGGGTACACAGCTGGCCCATGCAGGGCGTAAAGCAAGTCACCAGGAACCATGGAACGGCGGCAAACAGGTCCCTGCCGATCAGCCAAACGGCTGGCAAAGTGTTTCGGCAAGTGCCATTTCCTTTTTTGAAAATGAAGAACCACCCATAGCTTTAGATAAAGCAGGTATTGAAAAAGTAAAAGCCGATTTCAAAGCCGCTGCTAAACGGGCTGTTGATGCCGGTTTTCAAGTGATAGAATTGCATGGTGCACACGGATACCTGATCAATCAATTTCTTTCACCGTTCAGTAACCAACGTACAGACGAATATGGCGGAAGTTTTGAAAACCGCATTCGTTTACTCCTCGAAATAATTGAAAGTGTTAAGGAAGTTTGGCCTGAAGAGAACCTGCTGTTTGTACGGATTTCGGCAACCGAATGGGTAGAAGGCGGCTGGACGGCAGGTGATTCTGTTGCATTAGCCAATATTTTAAAAGGAAAAGGTGTTGATCTGATTGACTGCTCAACAGGCGGCAACATACCAAATGTTAAAATCCCGTTAACACCGGGTTATCAAGTTGAATTTGCCGAAAAAGTTAAAAAAGAAAGCGGTATACTTACAGGTACGGTAGGTTTGATCACCAAATCGGACCAAGCTAATGAAATTATAGAAAACGAACGTGCCGATCTTGTGTTTTTTGCAAGGGAAATGCTTCGTGATCCACATTTTGCCCTGCGCGCGGCACATGAGCTTGGCGAGGAAATAAAATGGCCTGTTCAGTATGAACGCGCTAAATGGCATTGATTGGTCAATAGTCGATAGTCTATGGTCGATGGTCCATAGAAGCTGCACTTATTAAGACTATAAATTATAGACCATTGACCATACCTATGGACTAAATAATAATAAAACTATAGACCATGGTCTATGGACTAAATAACCAAAAAACAAAAACCACACGCTATGAAACGTACAGCAAACGCCCATTGGAACGGTACATTACAGGCAGGCCAGGGAGAGATCACTACCCAGAGCACTGTATTAAACAAAACCCAGTATTCATTTAAAACCCGCTTTGCCGATGGCATCGGTACTAACCCCGAAGAGTTATTAGCTGCTGCTCATGCAGGCTGCTTTACTATGGCCGTTGGCGCTGCTTTAACCCAGGCAGGCTTTACTCCTAATGATTTAACTACCGATGCAATTCTTGACCTTGATATGCAGGCCTTAGAAGTTACAGGCATCCATTTAGAAATAAAAGGATCAGCAATTGATGGTGTTTCTGAAGAACAATTCAAAGAAATTGCCGAAGGCGCAAAAGCTAACTGCATTATTTCAAAAGCACTGAGCGTGCCAATTACTTTAAGTGTTACTTACGCTTAATTACATTTTACAAAATACAAAAAGGGGATCGTACACAGCACAATCCCCTTTTTGTTGACTCATCCCCTATCCACTCCTTTTTTAAACAACAAAGCCGCCGGCAAACCGGCGACTTTTCAGCACATATTAAATTAGGGGGTCAATAAATTATATTACAGCATAAACACAAGCAACATGGCAATATGGACCAGAACGCTGAATGCGAAAAAGCCAAGCAGTGTACGGATACCGGAGCCGCCCATGCCGGCTATAATGTTGGCAAAGAATAACACAAGAGTTACTGCCAGCACGGCTATCGGAGCGTTGTAATAATACAGCAGGAAAGCAGGTACAGGTAAAAAGAGCACACCTTGTGAAACAAGTGAAAACATGAACCAAACTGTTTTATTAGGGGCCTGGCTATCGGCAAAGGCCATTAACTTATTCCAGGCATTGTTGCCGGCTTTAGTATTAGCGGTGTTAACGGTATTGGTATTTTCAGCGGTCCATTCAGGAGCATTTATTTTTAAAGTTGCCATGATTGTTATCTTTTAATGATACAAAGATGGCTGGTACCGCTTACCTGTAACATGACCATGGCGCGTTAAAAAAATGATCGTGGTCACTTTCAAAAGCTGAAGGCTAACAGCAAAAGTGGACCCTAATAAAAACCGGGTTAAGACATTTGAACATTAACCAACTCACAATAGCATTGCCATAAGCTATTGATTACTAAATTAAAAAGCTTTATTCAAAGCAGACTGATTACCCTCTAAATCAACCGCTCTCACTGTTAACTTGCCTTTACCAGCCGCACTCCTATCCACCATAAAATAATTTAACGGCGTAAAACCTATCCGTTTGCCATTATTGTAAATATTATAACCCAACACGCGCTTATTATCCTTAGATGTCTGCCATTTTAAGGTACCGGTAGCTTTAGCCAGTTTTACCTGCTTTGGGGTAGTGGGTGGTATTTTATCCGGGTCAAGTTGCGTCACACAGTTCATCAGCGCGCGGAAAGTGTGGTAAGTTCCCTTCCAGATCTGGCCTTTGAGAGCTGTTTTATACTGTGGTTGTTTATCTATGCCGCCCTGGTACCAGTCGCCATGTTCATGGTCAATGAGGTAGGTTTGCGTGTATTGCCACAGGGTTTTAAACTTTTCAAAGTACTGGTGCTTATCCTGCGGATACCTGGCAGCCATAATGAGCAGCGTGTTGAGCCCTTCTGCCTGCGCCCACCAGTTCTTGGTATCCTCAGTAATGGTAAGTCCGGGCTTATCTTTAAAGTAATAGCCCTCATCGTAAAAACCGCCCACTTTATTATCCCAGCCATTATCCAACGCATCATCAACCATTTTTTTGCCCACCTGCAAGGTTTTGACATCCCCTTCAATACCTAAAGCATGTGAAGCTTCGAGCATCAGATAAGCCGTTTCTACATTATGTCCGTACGAAATATGGTCAAGGCTATGATGCTGCTTATAAACGGCGAGGGTAGAATCGTGGTAAGATACCGGTGTCCAATCGGGTTGAAAAAACAGGATAAGATTTCCCTTATCATTAGTGATCTTATCACGCACCAGCATTAACATTTCTTTCAGGCGGATTTTAAGCAATTCATCCGGCCACACGCTGTATAATTCAGTAAACGCCTCCAGCAGATGGATGGATGAGTTTTGATCTTTATAACCCGTTTCGGCAGTAGATTTTATGGTTGCATCCCTCACAATTGGTGTTCCATCACGCTGCATGTGCTGATAGTAACCCTTATAAACCGGATCGTGAGTGTGTTTTTCCAACCACCAAAAACATTGCTTAGCCAAATTTAATGCACTGGTATCGCCCGAGGCCTGGTAATATGCTGCAAGCGCGTAAATTGCAAAAGAATTACCATAAGCTTCTTTAGGAGCAAAACCACCCTGTTTGGGGTTGCCTTGTCTATCCGTAAAAATGTAAAAGCCTCCGTATTGCTTATCCCACAGCTTATCCCGCAAAAACTCATAGCCATGGCGGGCCCCCTCTATATAATATTTTTTTGCGGGGAAAAGCTCAGCGGCTTTGCTGTTGCTCCAAACGTGGCGTGCCTGGGTTACTATCATTTTATCCTGGTTACCTGTTGGCTTGAAATCATAGGTGAAAGCACTTAAAAAGCCACCATCGGCAGTATCAAAAGCGGCCGGGTACCAGGGCTTAAGCAGTTCATCAACCATGGATATTTGCATTTCATGGGCTATCTTTTGCTTTTCGCTCTGATTATTTTGCGCAAATACAATCGACACGGCGCTGGTTAAAGCCGATAGCAAACTGATCTTCAATTTCATAAGCTTACTTTTTATTTAAAACATGATCGGCCGCTAAAACTAAAAACAGGTAGTCGGTTGTGCCACCGCCCAAAACGTATTCGCCCTGTTGCCATAGGTAAGGCCAGTTAAGCAGTTCGGGAAAATCAGGCCGGATAAGCGCCGTGCCGGAGGTAATACCACCGGGAATATATGAGCGGTCGGCCCGGTTAAAGCCGTAGGCTGTTGTCATTGATTTTGAACCTACGCCCGATACAAACGAAGCCGTATTAGAACCTGGATGGCAGCCCAGCACAAAATCAATGGCGTGCAGCATATAGGTGTCGCTAAAAACAGACGGAAAACCGGAGTATAAAAAGTATTGTTTATAACCAAAATTCTGGATACCCCATCCCGCTCCCCAAATATTGGGTTCGTACGGAACTCCATAAGGGGTTTTAGTTCCCTGCTGCTGAATTTGAGCATATAGTTTTTTTACTGCTTCGGTTATTTTATCATGATAATTTGCATCATTGATCAACCCCATGGTACGGCCAACCAGCCAGCCGGTGTTATCAATACTATTGGCTATCGCATCGGTATTGTTTACCAGGTAATCGGCATAGGTTTTATCTTTTGTGGCGATGAGTAATTCTACCGCCAAAGCAACGCGATGGCGCAAAGTATGGTCAGGTGTGTTTTTCCAAACTTCCTGTGCTATTTGCAGGCATTGCGTAGCAAGCGTATCATTATAGCCCTTCATTACACGGCTTGCAGCAGCCAAGGCGGCGGCTGTTTCTAACGCACGGCCAGGGTTTTCCTCGGTAAACACCCAGCGGTCATCAGCCGCCGCGGGCGTTTTCAATACAGGGTTAGTATTTGAAGCATTGGTTACAAAAGGTTTGTTATCGGTGATATTGGCGGCATCACCCAAAATGGTGTACTGCCTGATGGTTGGCTCAATAACTCCACGGTAAAAACGTCCCAAGGCCTGGTAGCCTCCTGTAATGGCTAATAAACCGTGCTCAATCTGTTGCAGCATATCCGGTTTGCCATCGGGCTGGTGAATTTCAACGATGTGTTTTTTTTGATCGATAGTTGTGTTATCATATTTTACGTCGAAAGCCTCATAAGCTAATGTAAGCCCATGTACCGTTTCTGCCTGCGATTCAACCCGCAGGTCAAAATCTCCGGCATCATGCCACGCACCACGGTCGAGAAACGGTACGTTATCGCCCGGTTTATATTTATTGAATGTACTATGCCCCTGAATATAGCCGTCGAAATGGTTGGAATCAACCGGCGCCATTCGGGCATCATCCATATGGCATAAGCCATGCCATACGCGGTACTTTTCGTTAACACGCATATGGCACATCTGTATAGGCAGGAAATATGAAAGCGTTGGCTGCCATACATCGTTTCTAAATACATCAGTGCTGATCTGGAATGGCTCCGTTTGATAATTGCCATATTTCACCAAGTACATACCCGGTGTGGTGATCTTTGTAAAATCAAATTGCAGGTAATGATACCTTAAAAAATCTCCCCAAATGGTGGGTGTGGCTTTCAAAGCGGTTATTAGTCCACCGTTTTCATTTATCCTCATCAGCGAAACCGGCAATACTTTTTTATCATTTTTATCCAGTTCAATTACTGCAATTTTTTGCTGCGCGGGATGATACCCTACCTGCGATACCTGCACTACCGGTTGCGATTGCCAGCCCTCTACAGCATTTGGGGTTACCAGCCATTCTACAGCATCTTTTGACGCGCCTTTAGCCACTAACGAACGTACCACAAACCAGCCATTGTTATGCTTGGCCCGGCCATCCAACAATTGCAGGCTGCCGCCCGAAAGGTTTTCGATAGTCATGCGCTGTAAATCGGTTTCGGGCGTAATAGTGAGCTTTCTGCCTTCGGCCATGGGCATAACCTGGGTTTCACCTTCTTTGTCGATATAAGTTTGTGCATCGGCCTGTTGAGGGAATATGCCAAATTGCTTATCCATGTAATAAGATTTGCCAAACAAAATACCCGGGAATAATTCCAGGTTAAAACCTACTTTACCTATCCAATTATCGGGCAATGGTTTATCCAAATCAACAATGATCCTGAACGCCTTTCCCGCAGGGATCACCCGAATATTATAAGCAAAATTCAGATCCGGATAGATAATGGGGTTAAAACCATGGCGGTTCATATCCGGGTTGGGGAACTCCATGCGTACGCTTACTTCGCCGGTAGCTTTATTAACCACACGCTTACCTACTTTGGGTATAGGCGACCATTGACCCGGCGTAGGCTCCAGCCTGATATCACCATTGGTAGCTACACGCTGTCCGTTTTGAATAATGCCTACCCCACCCTGGTGCCCCTCGGGGTAAAAATCATGTGCAAGCATTACGTTTACGCCCTTATATTCAAGATATTCCTGTGCGTTAAGCTTCATTAAGTTTGCAGCAGGTTTAACCTGTGCATACAAAAAACAGGGCAGTAAACAACAGGCAGCAATTATCGCGCTGAAGGTAAATTTAGATCTCATCAGGATGGATTAACCGGTAATATGCAACAAGATATTTGCACGGCTAAAAATACCTCTGTGACAAGGGCTCGGTATAATGATATATTAACCTTTTGTTGCCGATTTTATACAATAACAGGGATTTTACATTAAAAATCATTATTAATAAAAAGCAGCCAATAATACTGCAATTAACTTATTACCAATTAATTAAAAATAAAAATACCTGATATTAGGTATTCATTTTGTTCAGTAATTAATTTAATTTTGATTACCAGTAATACCTGTGTGCCGAAAAAGGGATCAAAGAGTAGGCAACAATTATTAAACCGATGGCCTTCCTGTTATGCTTAGCTGTAATAGCTTCACTGCTGTTACTGAACCCCTATTTAAAAAAACAAGTTTTTAAACTATTTACAGCTGTTTTTTTTATTCTTACCTTCTCTGAAGCAGTTCATGCTCAGCCTGCAAACCCCGATAGTGTAAAAAATAACAGGGTTAAAAAAGATTCAGTAACTAAAGCCCTTCTTCCTGATTCTATATTAAATATTTACAACCTAAGCGGAAGAAAAGATTCGGCCAGGTTAAATGAGATCATCGCTATCAGGCTCAAGACTACACTCCCAATCGATTCGTTCAAAACCCTGTATGTTGACGATATCAAAGTAGGAGAAACTGCTTTTTGGAGTAATAACGACTACGAAAAGATCGTGTATTTCAAAATAGACGAGTCGGTACAGAACCTCGCCGTGCAGTTTTTAGCCAGCAAATCCATTGATAAAGCCCGTATCCCGGTGTATTTTTCTGTAGGCTATTCAGGTGGCTACATAACCAAAGGATTAATAAAAACACAGCTTGAAGTTAAACAAAAAATAAGCCGGATATGGGTATGGATAATGGCCGTTGTAATGGCCGGTTTCCTGGCAATGGGCCTAAAAAATAACATCTTAAAGGATGACGCCAATTTATATTACAGCCTGAGCCGCACACAACTCCTGTATTGGACGGTTATTTTTTCCGTTACTTACCTGTACATATGTAATGAAACGGGCGCTTTGCCGGATATCCCCGGTTCGCTGCTGGCTATCCTCGGTATCAGTGCCGCAACAATGGCCACAGGTAAGCTTATAGAAAACGACCAAAAACCTAAAACGGAAATTGATCCTAAAGCACATAGCGAAGGTTTTTTTCACGATATCCTCTCCGACCGAAGCAGTATTAATATCCAGCGCCTTCAAAATGTACTGTTCAATATTCTGTTCGGACTGATCTTTATACAAAAAACAGTTTCATCAAATTTGTTACCTGATTTTGACAACAACATTTTACTGATGATGGGTATTAGCGCAGGCACCTATGCCGGTTTAAAAGCCACCGAACCCACCAAAGACCAGGTAACAGAACAACATGATTCAACAACTATTGGAAACGAAAAACCGGTCGATAAGCCCGACGGAGATGACAGTAAGGGAACCGGAGGCAAAACAAAATAAGCAATGCATTTAAAGCCTTTTAATACAAACAGGCACAAACCCGGTATCATTACATGACAAACCGGATCTATGCCTGTTTTTTAATTTAGGTTTAAGCTGGATTAGCTTTGTACGGTAACGGTTGGATCCCAGTAATAGTAACCAAATAATACCGGATCGTTAACGCCTCTCTGGCGTACATAAAGTGCAAACTGAACGTTGTATTGTTCGGTGCCTTTGCTAATTACAGTTGCCTGGTTAAACCAAAAATATTGATCTGAGAACCCAACAGGAAGTGCGGTGCCATTAGTAGGTAAAATACCCGTGCGTTTATATACACTGAAGGTTTCACCATCAAATACCACATCTTGTGCATACCATGCTAATTTGTAAATAACCACGGCCGAGTCAAAATTGCCATATTCCGATACCGCATACCAGCGTATAACGTCGCCTACATCAGCTTTTATGTTAAGGTCGGCCCCGCCCGAACCGGTAATGGTATTGCCACGGGTAGCAACCATATACATATAGTTATGAGGCAAACCTGTTGGATTGTTGGGATCCTGGCTTGGGTTTGGATAATCGGTAGTAATTGCATCGGTATCGATAACTACCTGGATGTTGATGATCTCCTGCGAGGTGGAGAGAAATTCACTGTTAATTGCCATGACTAAAAAGGTTATTAGGATAAATAAATGCCCCTACTCTTTAAAGGATTTTCGGGTTAGCTCCTTTGATCAGAGCGAACAGAACCGAAGCGCTTCTTAACCGGTTTTTCTTATTCGCTTATCACAATACAAACCTCCGCTTATTTAAACAGGCTTATTAGAGAAAAAATACCAGATAAAAAAAATAAGTATTTATACGTATACAAACCATAAAAACACCCTTTCACACTATTTCACACCTACTAACTTTGCGGTATAGGAAAATCAACAGAAAACGAAGCGAACAATAAATAATTAGTGAGAAATTTTTTCACAGTAGTATAAATAATTTCTCACTTATATAATTTATTATTATCAACATAAAATACAAATAATACAACTATATTACCTGCATATTAAACCTATTATATCATGAAAAAACGACCTTTTAACTTATTCAGACCGATCGCTGCCGCGATTACTATTTGCTTGTTTTTTGCCATGACTTCATGCAGGCAGGCTACCAAATTTGCCCAGGTAAAGTATACCGCTACGCAGGTTAATCACTGGCTCGACTCGGCCAAAACTGACAATTTTGTTTTTCAGTTTTACAGCCCCCAGGTTGATGACGTTAAAAAGCCATATCAGCTTGTATCATATATTCTGGATACAGCCGGAGGCTATCTTAACCCGATGCATCCCGATACACTGGCTGTTACAAAAGATACACTGGTTAACTTAACCGGCCCGGTGGTTTTAGGCAATACGTATCTCACCAAAAAAGCTATTATGGCGATTATCTCAACCGATAGCGGAAAAAAACGTGATTATGACTTCCTGGTTTTTACTCCTAAGATCATAGCTTCCAACCAGCACCTTGTATACGCCATCAGCCTTATAAAAAACGGTGTACCTATTGATTACCGCGACTCAGACACCGGGGATGTTGATTCAAATCCATCACCTCCGGCAAAAATGTAATAGCGTTACAAAACTGCTGCAAAGTGGAACAGCTAATAAAAGGTATATCTGACTGGTCGGAGGTTTGGGCGTTGCTCATTCCCCTGGCCATTCTTTGTTTGAAGAAAAAACAACCTGTTTTTAACAAACCTGTTGTTATATATTTATGGACAGCGCTGGCAATTAATGTAACTATTGATGTCATATGGAAGCTTAAAACAATTTTACCGCACCCATACAACACCAATAATTATCTGTATAATATACATTCCATAATCAGGGTGTTATTATTCAGCTCTTTTTTTATAAAGTTAAACCAGCAGTTTTTGTCAAAAACAAAAAGGATAGCGCCGTATATTTTTTTAGGGTTTGTACTTATCAATTTCAGCTTTTATCAAAACTTTTTTGATTACGGACAATTGAGCAGCAGATTACTATCATTTGAGGCGATAATTATGATGTTTTATTGTATGCAGTATTACCTGTTTAAAATAACAGACGATGAAGAACCCGGTAAGAAACAGCCCGACTTTTGGATAGTAACCGGCCTGGGTATTTACTACACTGTAAATTTTTTTATTTTTCTGTTATACAATGAACTCACAATACGCCTGCACAATTTTGCCATAAACCTGTGGAATATCCACAATTTCACGTATACTATTTTATGTGTATTTATAGCGAAAGGGTTATATGAAACAAACGAATGATGATATCAGGCTCCTGCTCTTTATGGGTATTGCGGTTATGCTTTCCTTATTCGCGAGCATATTGCTCATTTTTATATTTTTTCAGCGTAAAAAATACCAGTATCAGCAAAAAATACAAAAGCTGCATCAAACCCAGCAAAACCAGTTGATAGAGGCAGCTGTGCGCAGTGAAGAAACTGAACGTCACCGTATTGCCGAAGAGCTGCATGATGAAGTGGGCGCCATTTTATCGGCATCAAAGCTGCATCTACAAGGAGTAAAGATCAACGTTATTGATAAAAACAATGAGCCGAGGTATGAAAAAGGACAGGAGCTGCTTGACATGGCCATTAAACAGGTGCGTGGTATTTCGCACAATCTGCACTCCAGTATTCTGAAAGAGTTCGGGCTAAATGAAGCAATCAGGCATTTTGTTGAGAAAATAACAAATAACGACCTCCTATTTATTACCACCGATCTTGATGATTCATATACAACCCAGGCTAATGAAAATGAAATCAGCATATACCGCATGGTGCAGGAGTTAATGAACAATATACTTAAACATGCCAGGCCTAAAAAAATCCATATCACATCAACCTATAACCATGATGCCTTGAATATCAGTATTTTTCATAACGGAAAAGGTTTAAGCCATGCACAATATGAAGAACTGAAGTTTAATAAGCATGGCCTTGGCCTCAAAGCTATCCAAACCCGTATTATTTTGCTAAAAGGCGAGGTATCATTCAATCACAAGCCCGAAGGATACTACATTAACATCAGTATCCCCCGAACAATTACTATTTAACCATTATAACAATCAAAAATAAGGCGATGAAACCTATTAAAATTGCCATAGCCGATGATTATACCATATACAGGGACGGCCTCAAAATTGGACTTACCCAGGATGAGAACCTGGAAGTAATACTTGAGGCCGGCGATGGTGAAGACCTGATAAAAGGCATTGAAACCAATATGCCCGATGTAATTATCATGGACCTTAAAATGCCTGTTATGGATGGCATGGAAGCTACCAAACTCATCAAAAAGAAGTATCCTGAAATGAAAATATTAGTGGTGACGATGTACGATGACGAAAAGTTCGTAATTCATTTAATGGAGATTGGCGCCAACGGGTATCTGCTAAAAAACGCAGAAGCTGAAGAAATCAGGAAAGCGATATATTCGGTACACGAAACAGGTTATTACTTTAACAATATAGTAAGCAACGCACTTTTAAAAAAATTGGTGATAAAAGGCAATATCAAACCATCCTTTAAAGAAGGTGTTGAACTTACCGAACGGGAACAGGATGTACTGAAACTGATTTGTGCCGAAAAAACAGCCAATGAAATGGGACAACAACTGTTTCTTAGCCCACGCTCGGTTGAAGGGATCAGGCAGCGCCTTATAGATAAGGTGGGCGTACGCAATACCGCCGGGCTGGTAATGTTTGCTGTAAAGAATGGGATAATATGAGTTTTTTTTAAAAAATTAGCCATCTAATTTTGCACATCCTCTTAACACAAGATTCAATTTATTAACAAACACACAAAATAAACGCTTAAAATAAACCTTAAAAAACACAATTAATCTTTTCGTTTAACAAAAAACATGTTTTATCATTGTTAAAATCATATAAATCAATAATTATATAAAAATCCATCAATTAAAATTCATTGTTTTGATAAAAAATACAATTTTCATTGATATTTTTACAACAAAACGTTGACTGATTGATCAAGATTTGAATGAAAAGAAATATCCAGTGCGATAATCAAACCTGTCTTTTATGTAAAGGCTGTATAAAAGAGTGGCTGCCCGCAATTGCAGCCAACAAAAAAAACTTTAATGTAAAAAAAGGACAGGTTATTTTCAGTGAAGGCGACCCGGTAAAAGGAATTTACTTTGTTTATGAAGGCAATGTAAAAGTTCATAAAAAATGGGGGCCGGATAAAGAGCTTATTATTCGCTTTGCCAATAAGGGTGCCATTTTTGGTCACCGTGTGCTGGGCAAACATGCCACCCACTACCCTATTTCGGCAACAGCCTTGGAAGCAGGCATTATATGCTACATTGATATGGAGTTTTTTGAGGCTACTTTAAAAGTAAACCCTCAGTTTACCTACCAGCTAATGTTATTTTTTGCCGACGAGCTGCAGGAGGCTGAACGCAAAATGCGTAATCTCGCACATATGCCGGTAAAGGGCCGCGTTGCCCAGGCACTCATAAGCCTCAAGAATCAGTTTGGTACAAACCCGGAAGGCCATATTGATGTAGAACTTACCCGGCAGGACCTGGCTTCATACGCCGGCGCCACTTACGAAACCGTTTTCAGGGTGGTTAACGAGTTGTTACAGGAAAAACTGATTAGCACGAATGGCAAAAAGATCAGTATTATCAATCATGATAAACTTTTTCTTTTGACTCAGGATGATGAGTTGTAAAGTTGACAAACCACTCTATCAATAATCTTAAGCGGCTTTAGCTATCATATTTGTCCAATAATATTTTGAGAAAATTCACTGAAATCCGAAAATCAGTTTTCTTTATCTTCTCAAAATAGGGCAACAATGCTGGTATGATCCCATTTTGTTTTGCTAAAATCAATACACCAAGGGTACCAGTAAACTCAAGATTTAATTCATCAGCCAACTTACGCGCTTTAAGATCATCAAGAATTAACGAAGGCAATAAAACTTCGGCTGCTAATGCCAATGCACTTGCTTCACCTATATCAACAAGATCTGCATAAGTATATAGTAGATCTCTATTTATTACAGCTTGAACATTCACCCATGAGGGCAAACGCTTTCCATATTCTGCTGCAATTTCGGGTGTTGTGAACACCTGCTTATAAAGCTTTTCGAGAATAAAAAGGCCATCTATTTTATCCAACAGAATAAAACAACTGGCATCGGTAATAATCGTGCTAACCTTTGGATACTCTTTCAACATCGGCTATTACATCTTCGGCACTATATTGAAAATAATCCACATTAAAAGAGGTGAGCACTGCAGGAAAATCCCATTTCTTTACACCGCACATTTCAGCCGCTTGCCCTAAAGACAGCTTACCTGCTTCATACAATTTGGCTGCAATAAACCGTATGGTATTATCATGCTCTTTTTCAAGACTCTCAGGAACTTGTAATGTTATTGTAGTCATATAGGTAAATATACAAATTTCAAATAAAAACCTAAATACAAAACACCACCCTCAGCCCGCCAAATTCCTTACCTCAACCGGCGATAATGATGTTTGCTTCTTAAAGAAACTGGAAAAATGTGATAGCTGTTCAAAACCCAGGGTGTAAGCTATTTCTGAGATGTTCCAGTCGGTTTGTTTAAGCAGGATGCGGGCCTCCTGGATGAGCCTGTTGGCTATATGTTCGGTGGTTGTTTTGCCGGTACTTTCTTTTAATACCTTATTGAGATGATTGCTATGAACGGCAAGCCTGTCGGCATAGTCCTTCGCGGTACGCAGGATAACCCTTTGATCGGGCGATGCTATTGGAAACTGCCTCTCCAGCAATTCAATAAACAGGGATGATACCCTTGCCGATGCATTATGAATATTACTGTAATTGGTAAGCGGTTGCAGTTTCTGACCATAATGAATTAGCTCCAGCACATAGTTCCTGAGCAGGTCATATTTGTACAGGTAGCCGGATGCTATTTCCTGTAGCATTTTTTTAAAGATGAACGCGATCTCATCGGCCTGTTCGTCGGTGAGCATAAATACAGGGCGGCCTCCGGGGCTGAAAATGGGAAGTGAGTCCAGTATCACACCGCTTTTTGATTGCACTAAAAAGTCATCAGTAAAAATACAAAAATAGCCAGACTGTTCCAGATCCTGTGGTTTCCAACTGTAAGGGATTTTTGGGGTACCAAATACCAGCGCATTTTTTTCAATATTGATCACCTTATCAGCATACTCAGCTATGTTTCGGCCCCTTACCAGGTTTATTTTATAATATAACCTGCGATTGTAAGGCACATGGGTAGGATCCTTCTTTATTTTAGCAATGATATCGCTAAGGTTAAATACATTAAAATGCCCTATCTGGTTATTGATATCAGCCGGAAGCAGGTCTCCCACCGTGCTGTTGGTACGCTCGGCGGCGTTTTTATAAAAATCCTCTACTGTTACTGTTTTCACCTTTTGCTTTAATGAGCTACACAAACTTAATGATAACTACATCACTATTTGCTTCAGGTAAATCAGTTCTTACAAAACCCAAACAAAAGTTTTCAGTAGATCAACACTTTATATTTTCCGGAGGCAAAACAAACTTAATACATAACAGAAATGTTATTTGAATTTAATAAATACCACTAACAGATAATAAAAAGAAACCGCCTCATAATTGACTTACGAGGCGGCGTCTTCTTATTTAACACCGGTATTAATAACCCGGGTTTTGGTACATCTTAACAGGATCAAGCTTGTACTCATCAAACGGAATCGGGTAATAACGATCTTTAGTAGTGAAGTTTGCTAATGAAGCCAAACCAAAATCAGTTTGCTTTTTGGCGTGGAAATAAGCTACCAGTTCAGCATCATTAAAGGTACGCAACAGGTCATACCAGCGGTGATGCTCAAAGGCAAGCTCAACACGGCGCTCATGCAAAATAGCCAATTTTAAGGTTGGATATTTGGTAGCATAATCGCTATTGGTCATTGATACAGCGTAAGTTGGCATACCTGCACGTACACGCACCTGGTCAAGCAAATTGATAGCTGCAGCCTGATCGCCAAGGTAATTGTCAACTTCAGCCAATGAAAGCATTACATCAGCAAAACGCATCAAGATCCAGTCGTTACCACCGTAACCTTTGTCGGTTGCTTTATCACTGTTATCCCTAAATTTGGTTACAAACCAGTCTTTTACCGTTGGATCGTTCGCAAATTTTACAGAAAAAGCTGCACGTGGGTCATTTGCTTCATACTCATTAATCAAATCGTGGGTAACGTTATAGCCGGCACCTGACGACTTAACCCTGGAGTTTATAGTTTCGCCTTTAGCTTGAAAGTTACCGGCTATTGCCGAACTATAATTAATATCTCCCTGAATGTTCACGATCTGGAAGATCAGTTCAGGACAGGTGGTTTTCTTATTTACGTCAAAAACATCGGTATAAGGAATGGTACTCAAGTCGCCGAAAGTGCGCATGTTGTAAGCATTGGTTAAATACGTTTTGGCGTTGGTTAAATTAGTTGTACGGTTAGCCTGATCTTGCGTGGTAGCCATAGTAAGATATACCTGGCCCAATAAAAAGTTAGCAGCAGCTTTTGATGTCCTGCCAGTAGGAGCCTGCAGGTTAGGTAGCGGGCTGTTATTAATAACATCAAGTAAATCAGCCACTATTTGCTGATAAACCACAGCTTGTTTTTCGCGAAAAGTAGCTGCAGGCAAATCAGCATAACCCAATTGTTTGGTAACCAATGGCACATCACCCCAAAGGCGTACTAATTCAAAATAGGTAAACGCACGTAAAAACTTAGCTTCCGCAATATATTGCAGCTTTACACTATTATCAGGGAATGACACTGCATCGATATGCGATAATACCACGTTGGCCCTGGTAACTGTACCATACAATGATACCCAGTGAGATTTCAGGTAAGTATTACTTGGCAATATCGAAAAGTTACCGAACTGGAATGGTTCGCCTGCGTTTGACTGGTTATCCTGCGTACCGGTATCGTCCGAGCGCTGATCTGTCCATAAGTCGCTACTTTCGCCAACGTTGTTACCGCTGCGTAATGACTGGTAGATGCCGTTTACTGCTAACAACACATCGTTAGGGGTTTTATAACTCGCATCAACCGTTATAGCGTTGGGGTCACTCTGATTTAAAAAGTCTTTTTTACAAGACGGGCTTATCGCCACAGCCGCCGTAAGGCAGGCAATAGCTACAAATTTTTTATTCATCTCTATATCTCTTTAAAAAATTCATTAAAAAGTAACATTAACACCTAAGTTGTATGATCTAACCAGCGGGTATGTACCATAATCGATACCTGGTGCAAGGTTGGCAGGCTGGGTATTGTTTGACGCAGCGCCTGAATAGTTATAATCCACATCAGGGTTATAACCTTTGTACTTGGTGATTGTGAAGGCATTCACAACACTGGCAAAAACGCGTGCTTTGCTTAAACCTAAAGTTTGCTGTAAAAAATTAGGCAGTGTGTAACCTAAGGTAAGGTTGGTACAACGCAGATATGAGCCGCTTTGCAGGTAGAAAGTTGATAAACGGGTGCTGTTACTTTGTGTACCGGCACGTGAAGCGCGGTAAAATGAACCATCTCCCGGTTCAGCTTCATTACGGTAACGTTGTGCAACATTAGCGTATTGGTTACCGGAACCTTCGCCGTTGTACAAATAGTAATCCTGTCCGTCAAGGATCTTGTTACCATATGAACCATTGAATGACGCACCAAAGTCAAAGCGTTTGTAAGTACTATTAAGGGCAAAACCGTAAGTAAATTTAGCATATGGCGAACCGATAATGGTTTTGTCAGCATCATTTACAACACCATCTTTATTGGTATCAACAAACCAAAGGTCGCCAATTTTGGCAGGGTTTGTTTGCGAAGCCGACGGAGCAGTTTTACCTAAGTTAGAAGCATTGATTATGCCACCAACCTGGAAGCCATAAAACATACCAATAGGCTGGCCCTGGGTAGTTATGCTGGTAAGGTACGAACGCTCGGCACCGTTGATGATCAGGGTGTTTTGAGCAGGCAGTTTAACTACTTTGTTGCGGTTTAATGAGATGTTGCCGCTTGCACCCAAGGTGAAATCTTTAGTGTTAACTATCTTGCCATCTAACTGCAAGTCAAAACCGGTGTTACGGATCTTTGAATCGCGCAGGTTAGTTAAGATAGTGGTACTGCCGGATATTGCCGAAATTGGCTGGTTATACAACAGGTTATATGAATAACTTAAATAATAGTTGGCAATGATCTGTAAACGGCCATTAAATAGGCCGATATCGGTACCAAAGTTATATTGCGAGGTTGTTTCCCAGCTTAATTTCGGATCTTTCAAACCGCCGGCATATGTAGCAGTTGCAATACCACCGTTTAACACCGCGCCAACAGGGCTGGCCAATGTTTGTGCGATAGCATAATTAGGGATATTGAAGTTACCGCTTTTACCCCAGCTTGCGCGGATCTTAACTGTTGACTGATCGCCAAGGAAATTGTGATAGAATGACTCGTCAGATAAATTCCAGCCGGCAGCTACCGATGGGAAATAACCATACCTGTTTGTTAAGCCAAATCGTGATGAACCATCCGCACGGAATGATGCGGTTAAGAAATATTTACCAGCGTAGTTATAATTTGCACGACCAAGATATGATAATAAAGTATAAGTACTTTTAGAAGCAGAGTTTAAGCTAAAGAAAGCCGCATCTGCACCTTTGCCTGAAATTTCGGGCACGTAATCACTTTGGAAACCGTTTGCTTTTACACTGGTGTAATCACTTGTGGTTTTTTGAGCAGTGTAACCGGCCAAAGCATCAAAATGATGTTTGCCAAATTGTTTGGTATAGTTTAAGGTAAACTCGGCCAGCCTGTCAACATTGAGCAGATACGACGCCTGCGCGTTGGCCGCGTTGATAGCCTGCGACGATCCCGGAGGGTTAGCACCCGAGCTTAAAGTAGTTGGATAGTAATAATCGTATTTTTCAGTATAAGCCTGCGTACCCAAATTGGTTTTGAAGTTAAAACCAGGTAAAATGTTATAAGTAACATTTGCATTATAAGTGCTGCGATAACCTTTTCGGGTTATTTTAATACGATCGGCAAGGGCAAGCGGGTTTTCAATACTTTGGTAGCCATATTGAGATGAACCTGCTGCTTCAACGTTGGTTTGGTATGAGCCATCAGCATTATAAGCAGGCAGATAAGGCATATAGATCAAAGCCCCTAAAATTGGGCTATGGTCAAAACGGCCTTCCTGTGTTTCCTGGTTGGTATTTTGAGTGTAAGATATGTTTGCGCCAATGTGAATACGTTTGCTTACATCACCATCGATATTGGTACGGAAGTTATAACGTTGCTGGCCTGTATTTAAAATAATACCCGGTTGATTTTGGTATGCACCGCTTACATAATAACGAACACCATTTGAAGCACCTGAAAACGACAAAGTGTGTTTTTGAAAAAATGTGTTGCGGTATAACTCATCCTGCCAATCGGTATGTACTGTTTGTTTAATGGGGGTTTGCGAAGCAAAATCATATAAGCCATTAGGAATACTTACACTGCCCGAGTTACCAACGTTAGTAACGCGGGTTGCGTTGTTATCAGAATACATGGCGTCGTTCCAGGTATGGCCTGAGTTTATCCAAAGGTCATGATAAGCGTTGTTACGGCCGTCGATAACCAGCAGGGCAGCCTGATCTGCGTCAAGCAGTTTCACTTTGTGGGCAAGCTGATCAACGCCTGTTTGCACATCATACTCAAAACGGCCTTTACCTTCTTTACCTTTTTTAGTAGTGATCAATACCACACCGCCAGATGCGCGTGAACCGTAGATAGCGGCAGATGCAGCATCTTTCAAAATATCGATGCTTTCGATGTCATCAGGGTTAATGAAGATATCATTACCGGCCGGGTAACCGTCAATTACATATAAAGGATCTGAGCTGGCGTTAAATGAACCAACACCTCTTACACGGATCTTAGTGCTTGTATAAGGCGCACCGCTGGTTTGTGATACCTGTACACCTGATACCTTACCAGCAAGGGCCTGCCCCAATGAAGGTGCAGAAAGATTAAGATCACTGGCTTTAACGCTGGCAATAGAACCGGTAACATCACTTTTACGAATAGACTGATAACCGATGGCCACCACCTCGTTAAGCATGTTTGATTTTGGTTTCATCTTAACGTTAATGGTTGATGAACCGCCAACAGTTATTTCCTGCTGCTCATAACCAATAAAGTTAAAAACCAGCACGGCGCCTTCATCGGCCGAAATGGTATATTTACCATTTGTGTTAGTTGCAGTACCTTTATCAGTCCCTTTGATCCGAACTGATACGCCGGGTAACGGAAGATTAGTTTCGTCGGTAACAATACCGGTGATTTGGTTTACGTTATATATAATATTTTTTGCCGAAGCGTTTGAGATAAAAGGTTTTAGCAAAACCAGTAAAAACAATACAGGAATTAAAAAAAACCTGCTCAAAAGATTTGGATTAATCTTTTTATTCATATTTTTAAAATTGATTGTTGAAAGAAATGACTTAAAGCCTTGGACCGCTTTTGAGTTATTTGACAATTATCCCGGACCAGGTGAGTGTTAGCGCATTCACCGGTTCTTAGTTTTATCGCCGGGCCCGATGTTAAGTTGAAGTTATGTTACATAGGCGATATTTTTAAAGACGTGAGCAAAAAATTAATAATTTAATAATTATTATTGCGTTATCATTAAATAATATTAATACAGGGTTATTAATATTGTAATAATGATAGCAAAGCTAAACCTGTTATCTTAACCAAAGGATACCTTAGTGTTAAATTTACATTAAACAAAAAATAGAAAAATGCCTGCCTCTTTGCAGGATTTTTTACTTTAGCCAGTTGTTAATACTACCACGAAGTAGTGGTAAAATTCACGTTATTTTTCCGTGATGAGGTTACGGCTATCCCTTTCTCCCCACCACCGAGCAAGGAAAAACCTTCCAACTCATCGCCCCTGTCAATACCATCAACCTGGCTTAGCACCACCTGTTTACCGGCTTCAATTGATTTTTTAAGATCAACATAAGTAAACCGCCATTGCCTGCCCTCAAGCTTATTCTGGATCAGCACTAAAATGCCTTTATCAGCCTTCCAAAACAGATTTTGTACCCAGGGTGTACATGTAAATTTTTTGTAAAGCACACCAGGTTCCTTCGTGCTTTTGGCTTTGGCCAGTTTTTCTGGGTCGTATAAACGCACTTCGTTGGCGTGATCACCATAATCTGCAGTGGCTACATACCACTTATTATTATACTTTACATATTCCGGCCTGGTGCCCTGAATACAGGCGTCATCCTCAATGGTATTAATTAAGTTACCATCAAGCGTACCGGCTTTAAGCAGGCCCTTCCAGTTCACATTATAAATTACTGCCCTCCACTGACTGCCCGCTGCATTAAGGCGGATGGAATTACCTATAAATGTCGGGCCCTTATCATTGTTATAAGCTATACCGGTTGGGTGGTTAATAATATCCTGCCCGTTTTGGGTTAGCTTATATTCCTTATGCTGATATACCAGGCTGTCATTTTCCAGCTTAAACTCCCGGATCATTCCAACTTCCCTGTCGCCATATAAAAATATGCGACCGTTTTGGTATGAAATGCCCTGGCAGGCGCCCAACGAGTCTATTGTTATGGCACGGTTAAGTTTATGATCAATCGTGCCAGTGGTGATGCTGCCAACACCTAAAACAACAGCTATTATAGTTAAAGTAAGCTTTTGCATAAGTTTAAATAAAGTAATTACATTAGTGATCAGACGAGACGATAACTTTAAGCTTTTCGCGTTCTGCCTTCAGCTCCTAACGGGGGTCAAGTGGTTCGTCAGGATCAATTTGTTTGGCTTCTTCTACCGGGTAATATTCAACTTCGGTTTCGGAGTTACGCCTGGCCAGTTTGTAAGGCACATAGTTCAGTTCCTTTTGGCAGCGAGCATCCATATTCATAATAAAATCGGTTTGTGATTTATCGGTTACCACAATACCGGGCTTATCGGCAGGGATGCCATATTTATAAATAAGCCTGGCACTGTTACGCATATTTGTTGTAGTATGACGTGCATGAGGTTCAATGATGATCACATTTTCAGGAATATGAAGGGTTTTCATTAAATAAACCTTCATTTCCCCGGCTTCATTATATTTTGTTTTATATGGATGCACATTGCCGCCCGATACAATGATAAATGGGGCTTTGCCCGCCTTATATTCCTGTACCGCCAGCCTGCAACGCAGCATCCCCTCCCCGCTCAATGGCGATGTCAAATTATCCGGACCAGCGCCAGGTACAAGAATATTTGAATAAGGATAATCGGCCCATTTAATGGTTTTGATACGGGTTACGGCAGCTTTGTTTGCGTTTAGCTCCATTGGCTCGTAATTGGCAGGGTCCTGCCTTTCGTTGATCTGCAGATAGAGCAGGGCTGCCTGCATAGCGGGTTCAAAAAACAGCTTTGTTCCTTTAATATCACCTAACAATGTAGCAGAAGCATCATACATTAGCGTAAAATATGCTCTCGATTTAATATTGTAGCTGATAGAGTCTATCTGCGGATAATTAGGCTTTTTGCCTTCAGCATAAACGCCAATAGTGTAATTGATGCTACCTGCGTCCTGCTGCCATGCTTTTATAAGCAATTGCTCGGGCGATAGCTTTTTATACAAGCTGTAAAGACCCGATGGGATCAGTTTCGATTTAACCATCCTGTTAAGCGCGTTACCTGTTTTATATAGTGCTGCAAGCCGGTCGCTTACGGTTTTGATGTCATCATCAGTTAGTTTTGCCGCAGTTACTAAGCACGCCGCGTCTTTACAATCAGTGAGGGAAGTGCTAAGGGCGCTCAGCTTTTTCTGAGTGAGCTGTGCCAGTTCAGGATCGTTTTTAAGTAAAGTGCTTACTTCGGCATCCTGCTCAAGTAAAGTCAGCAGGCCGTAGTTTTTAATCTTTATATAATCTGTCGGGGCATTTTTAACAGGGGCCTGGGTTTGCGCGAAGGCACTTATACCGCCTAATCCAAGCATGGTTAGTAGCAGGAGTCTTTTCATTAAGCTGTTTTTTAACAAGCCGCAAATAACGTCTAAGCAGATAAACTCAAAGTTAACTACCGGTAACTTTCCTCTTACAAAACAGGCCTAATTTTAATTTTAATTAAGATATACCATCTTTAGGCGTAAAAAATCCATATCAAATTTGATATTTGCAAAAGCTGATAAATCTTTCAAACTTCATCTATGGAAAATACTGCCTTATTAAAAGCCATTATTGAAAATGCTATCGATGGCATTATTACTATCGATGAACGGGGGATTGTCGAATCTATCAATCCTTCGGCCTGCAGGTTATTTCAATATGAGCCTCATGAAGTTATCGGCAAAAATGTATCGATACTGATGCCCCAGCCATACCGGCAGGAACATGATCATTATATCAATCGATATCAAACTACCGGTAAACCACATATCATTGGTATAGGTCGTGAAGTAACAGGCTTGCGTAAAGACGGCACCCAATTCCCGTTCAGACTTGGGGTTAGTGACGTAAATTTTTCGGGGCGTAAAATATATGCCGGTTTTATACACGACCTTAGCCGTGAGAAGGAAGCAGAGGACAAGCTAAAGGAATACACATCACACCTGGAGGAAGTGGTAGAGGAACGCACGCTCTCCTTAAAACAATTTGTTCTTGAACTGCAAAAAGCCAAAGAAGAAGTGAGCCAGTCCCTCGAAAAAGAGAAAGAACTGGGACAATTGAAAAGCCGTTTTGTTTCCATGGCATCGCATGAGTTTCGTACGCCACTAAGCGCTGTTCAATTATCGGCCTCGCTTATTGATAAATATGCCGAGCCTTTGCACAGCCTGCAGATTAGCAAGCATGTTAATAAAATCAAAAATGCCGTTGGCAACCTCACTACCATTCTGAATGATTTTCTCTCGCTCGAAAAACTGGAAGCCGGCCGTATTGAACCATCATACACCAGGTTTGACCTGGTTAAGCTGGCCGAAGAACTAACTGAAGAAATGCAGATTATGGCCAAGCAAAACCAAAATATCCTTTATCAGCATACAGGTACAGATAGTATGATTTACCTCGATATTAACCTGCTCAAAAACTGCATCATCAACCTCATCACAAACGCCATCAAATATTCGGGCGAAGACAGCTTTATTGAATTTAGTACTGAAATAAATGCTTCCGGCTGTTCCATTACTGTAAAAGATAATGGCATAGGCATTCCCGAAAGCGACCAGAAGCATTTATTTGAGGCATTTTTCAGAGCGCACAATACAGGCAATATCGCGGGTACCGGTTTAGGCCTTAATATTGTGGCCCGGTACACTGCCCTTATGAAAGGCAGGGTTGATTTTCAAAGTAACGTAAACGAGGGTACTTCATTCACCATTTCATTTTCCGCATCATGAACCAAAAAATCCTGATCATCGAAGATAACAACGATATCCGCGAAAACGTGGTAGAAATACTGGGGTTGGCCGGTTACACGGTATTTGAAGCCGATAATGGTAAAACCGGTATTGAACTGGCCATTAACAACCTGCCAGATGTAATACTTTGCGATATCATGATGCCCGAGCTTGATGGTTATGGCGTTTTATTTATGCTGAATAAAAATCCCGAAACCGCCGCCATACCTTTTATATTTTTAACCGCAAAGGCCGAACGGATTGACCAACGCAAAGGCATGGAAATGGGTGCCGATGATTACTTAACCAAGCCTTTTGATGATATTGAACTGCTGAACGCCATCGAAAGCAGGCTCAGGAAAAAAACTGCCCAGCAAAGCTTTTATAGTCAATCTCTCGAAAACCTAAACTCAATTGTATCGAAGAACAGCGGTCTCACTGAACTTAAACGCATTATTAGCGAACGCAAGGTGCGCCTGTTTAAAAAAGACCAGGTAATTTATTACGATGGTGATAAGGGGAATGGCTTGTACCTGATATTGAAAGGCAGAGTTAAAACCGTTAAACTGGCAAACGATGGCCGTGAGCTGATGACCGCCATCCACTCTGCCGAGGAATACCTGGGGGTAAATGCCATGCTCTCGAACGAGGCTTATACAGATACGGCAACCACCCTGGAGGATAGCCAGCTGTGCCTGATCCCGAAAGACCAACTGGATAACCTGCTCAATTTATACCCAGATATTGCGCGTGAGTTTATCAAACTGCTTTCTAATCATATCCGCGACAGGGAAGAGCAATTATTGCAGCTTGCGTATAACTCAGTACGAAAAAGGATGGCCGATACCCTGGTGCGACTGCATAAACAGCAGGGTGGGGATTTCAAAATTTCGCGGGAAGACCTTGCTGCTATGGCCGGTGTGGCAACTGAAACTGTGAGCCGTACCCTTACCGATTTTAAAGATGAAAACCTAATCGATAAAAAAGGGAGCCAGATCACCGTGCTTTCGCCCGAACGGCTGGCCAAAATGAAAAACTGACCGCTGCTATTTTTAGATGATCCTGCTCATTCACTGAGCAATGACTTGATTACAACAAACCATTTGCACCCCTGTGCAACCTATTTTTGTATCAACACCAACAGATCCTGTGGCGTTTCATAAGTTGTACCTTTGTAGCTGAGTACTTTAGCGCCAACGCATACGGTATCAACGGCTTTAGTAGTGTGTGTAATATAGATCTTCCCGCGCACGTCCGGTTCTGTACCGTCACTCACCATTTTCATACCGGTTAGCAATTGCATTACACTATCAACGCCCGGCTTTTTATTAAAGTTTTTTTCTTTCCCTTCGGGGAAGTAATAATCAAACTTATCACAGGTGATCCTGAACTGTGTTTCGCGGCCAAGCTCGGTGAACTTAAATTTGATGGATTGGACATCATCATTTGAGCTGCTTTCGCTTTTGCAGGCAAAAAAAGTAACAGCAATAAAAAAGAATACTAAAATGTTGAACTTTTTCATAAAGCTTTTAATATTTGATATAAACCTACAAAATATCCTGAACTTGTACGGCATTCCGATTATAAGGCTTTATTCCGTTACTTTTTATTTAAAAAGCCCGAATTTAATGTAAGTGCAGTGCTTTTGATAATTATCATATTCAACTTCACTTATTAAGTTTTGATCGTAAATTGCATGGCAATATATTAATAAACATATGTCGAAAAGAAAGCAAGCTGATTTCTTGAAGTGGTTTGGCCCATTACTACATGCATTAAGAGATTTAGGTGGATCGGGTAAACCACGAGAGGTTTCGGAAAAAATTTCACAGAATTTAAAATTATCAGATTCCATCCTTGAACAGACTATCAAATCGGGTGAATCAAAATTCCACAATCAGGTGGCGTGGGCAAGGCAATATCTGGTATGGGAGAAATTTCTAGATGATTCTCAAAGAGGAACATGGTTATTAACGAAAAAGGGCTGGGAGACAGATGTTTCAGAATCCGAATCTCGATTAATATTTCAGAAATGGGTCAAAATTTATCAGGAAAGAAGAAAATCTAAATCAACTACAGACATAATCGACGATGTTAATGAAATTGAACCTGAAATTATAGAACAAGACTATACTCCTACGTTACTGGAAATATTGAAAAAACTATCACCTAAAGGATTTGAACAAATTTGCGGATTACTGCTAAGAAAATCTGGATTTGAACAAGTTACCATTACAGGACGGTCAAATGATGGTGGAATAGATGGGATTGGCATAATTGCCCTTAACGCGTTTGTAACCAATCGCGTATTATTTCAATGTAAACGATATTCGACAACGCCGGTTAGTTCCAGCCATTTAAGAGATTTCAGAGGCGCTATGAGTGGCAGAGCTGAAAAGGGCATTGTTATAACAACAGGCCGATTTTCGGAGGAGGCGAAAAGAGAAGCTTCCAGAGATGGGGTGGGGAATATCGAATTAGTAGATGGAGAAAAACTAGTTGAATTATTTCAAAAAATTGAGTTGGGAGTTAAACCACAAATCGTTTATGAAGTAGATTATTCCTTTTTTGAACCATATCTATAAAAACCAGTAATAAAAAACTTCCACTTGAGGGCTCGGGGCAGCTACTTCAATTCATCCAACACTCTGAACATTTTCTCCTTTATACCCCGGCTCTGGCCGCTGAAATTATTAACCATGATAGAAAAACAAAGCTCTCGGCCGTTTTTGGTTTGATAACCGGCATAACACAACACATTATTGATGCTGCCGCTTTTCATTTTCATATCATTATAAACCGGCAGACTTGTATAAAAATCAGCAAACCAGCTTTCCTTCTTTGCCAATTGCAGGATGCGGGCCAGCGTTAACGTAGTTACCCTGTCACCGGGCGAAAGGCCGCTGCCGTCGTAAATATTCATGCTGCGGGTATCTATACCTTTGGCCGCCCAAAACTTTTGTACCTCATCCACACCATTTGCCGTTGTAGGCTTGCGTCCCTGTTTCCAGGCTATGGTTTTGAGTAACTGCTCGGCGTACAGGTTAATACTTTTCTGGTTAAGCCAGTAAATTATTTTGCTTAAAGTTGGTGATGATATAGTTGCCAGATTTTTAGCATTTACAGGCAATGGCAGGTTTTTAGCGCTCAAAGTATTGGCTGACTCCGGCTCATTACCGATAATGATACCTAAACTCCTCAGCGTATCATTGAGCCGCAACGCAGCATCATAAGCAGCATCAGGGACAGCGGCAGAAATACTTTTTTTCTCCTGATCAACAGCATAAGTTCCGCGCAGATATATTACTTTACTGCCAACCGGTAAAAAAGCATAAGCATTATCTCCTGATCCGGCAGAACCATTTGTCAACTCGCTTTTAAATGCAAGGTATGACATCAGCGGAACAGTACGTGATATGCCAACCGGGCTACCAACCGCACCCGTACGCAGCTTTATATCAAATTGATTTTCGCGCCAGCAAAGACCCGATGTACCAGCTCCGTAATAGTTGCCGATATCCTGCCAGATCCAGCCTTCGGGAATGGATTGGGTACCGAAAATGCTGTCATCGCCAATGATGCGGCCGTTAATTTTTTTGATCCCGGCCTTTCGCAAGGCGTCGGCCATAAGGGCCAATACATGCCCCTCTTTGGTTTGCTCATAACGCCAGCTGCCCAGGGTTGGGTCGCCGGCACCTTTAATGACGATATCGCCGGTCAGGGTGCCATCGGCCCCAATCTCGCCGGTATAACCTAATTGCGTTTGATATTGAAAATCGGGACCTAAAATATTAAAAGCCGTAATACTGGTAATGGTTTTAAGCGTTGAAGCGGTAGCCAAACCCATGTTAGGGTTACCGCCAAACACCTGTTCCCCGGTTTTGGCATCAAGTACGGTTAATGATACTGAAGCATAATTGCATTGGCTATCCGCCTGCAACCTCCCAAAAGCATTTGATATTTTTTGCTGAAGCGTTTG
Organism: Mucilaginibacter sp. Mucisp73; assembly: GCF_059491465.1. Taxonomy (NCBI): domain Bacteria; kingdom Pseudomonadati; phylum Bacteroidota; class Sphingobacteriia; order Sphingobacteriales; family Sphingobacteriaceae; genus Mucilaginibacter; species Mucilaginibacter sp. Mucisp73. The sequence goes on from NZ_CP168507.1 coordinate 4,174,799, forward strand.
CGCCGCAACAGACTCTCCTATAAATAAAAAACTAATTACCAGTAAGCGCCTCATCCTGTTTTTTAACGTTCCGTTGCGAAATATAATATATGGGCACACCAATCAATACAATAATTAAGCCCGGCCAGGTAAACTGCGGTTTGTAAATGATCAACAATACACAAAATATCAGTCCCATAATAATGTATATGGCAGGCAAAATTGGGTATCCCAGTGCTTTATAAGGGCGCTCAGCATTTGGATATTTTCTCCGCAGGATATAAATGCCGAAGATGGTAAGAACATAAAAAATAACCACTACAAAGGATATCATATCCAACAAATCACCGTAACGGCCGCTTAGGCAAAGTATCGAAGCTACCACGGCCTGAATCCATAAACCAAACTCGGGCACGCCAGATTTATTTAATTCACCTGTTTGTTTAAAGAATAACCCATCTTTTGCCATAGTGTAATAAACCCTTGCGCCCGAAAGTATCAGGCCGTTATTGCAGCCAAAAGTTGATATCATGATCATTATTGCAATGATATAAGTACCGAGATTACCAAATATGATATGCGATGCAGCTACAGCAACACGGTCTTTATCGGCAGTTGCGATATCATGCATAGATAGCACGCCAGTATAAGCAACGTTAGCTGATACGTAAATGATAGTTACTATTAAAGTCCCTAAACCAAGACTTAGGGCAACATCCCTTTTAGGGTTTTTCATTTCACCCGCTATAAAGGTTACGCTATTCCAGGCATCACTACTGAATATCGAACCTACCATCGAAGCTGCAATAGCACCCATGGCAGCAGCAAGGGTAAGACTAACAGTTGTATTATCCGCTTTAAGGTTATGAATATCCCAGGCGTTACTCCAGTTGGCATGCCATATTTCGGGCTTTAGCGCAACAAAACCAAATATGATCAAACCAAACAAGCTCAAAAGCTTGGTAAGTGTGAATGTGGTTTGGATAAGTTTGCCACTTTTTACTCCTTTGGTATTAATATAAGTAAGTAATACAATGATGAAAATTGACATCAACTGAGCGGCGCTGATCTTTAAGAAACCGAGTTGAAAAAGAATGTTCTCCTCGCTAAGCGGATGAATCAAATAGGCAGCAAACTTACTAAAAGCCACTCCTACCGCCGCGATAGTGCCCGTTTGGATCACTGCAAAAAAGCTCCAACCATATAAAAAAGCGACGAGCTTGTTGTAAGCCTCTTTTAAATAAACATATTGGCCGCCAGCTTTGGGAAACATACCGCTCAATTCGCCGTAGCTAAGGGCCGCGGTAAGGGTCATGAAACCGGTGATAACCCAGATAGCTATCAGCCAGCCGGCCGAGCCTACGTTACGGGTAATATCTGCACTAACAATAAAAATACCTGAGCCTATCATGGATCCTGATACGAGCATGGTACCGTCCAGCAAGCTAAGCTCATGTTTCATTTTTGGTTGCGATGAGTTTTTCGCCATATATTGTTTTAGGGTTTAAATCTCTAAACTATTCAAAAAACTTTAATATTAACGATCACTATAGTAAATAAATAAAATTACTATTTTGCAATCACCAATTGTTATTAAACACTGTTAAACCAAGCAGTACTACTTTATTAAACCAAATTTGTGATATGGATTTTCTGAACAATTATTTAATTTATTTAATTCCTGTTTTGGGTCTTATTGGGATTCTTGTTATGGCTATTAAGGCCGCCTGGGTTACCAAACAAAACGCCGGTGACGGTGACATGGCCACACTCGCCGGTTACATTGCCGATGGCGCTATGGCCTTTTTACGTGCCGAATGGAAAATATTAGGCGGCTTTGTTGTGGTTGCCGGTATTTTGCTGGCATGGTCGGGCACAACGGTCACCACTTCAAGTCCTGTTATTGCCATATCATTTCTGATAGGCGCGTTTCTATCTGCCTTTGCAGGTTACCTGGGGATGCGTATTGCTACCAAAGCTAACGTACGTACTACACAGGCCGCCCGTACGAGCCTGGCTCAAGCCTTAAAAGTATCGTTTACCGGTGGAACCGTAATGGGCTTAGGCGTTGCCGGTTTGGCCATTATTGGTTTAGGATCGCTCTTCATTGTTTTTTATCAGTTTTATGTTGTTAAAATAGCAGGCAGTAGTGTTAACGGCGAGGCCATGGCAAAAGCACTTGACGTTTTAGCGGGTTTTTCATTAGGGGCAGAATCCATAGCGCTGTTTGCCCGTGTTGGCGGTGGCATTTACACCAAAGCGGCCGACGTAGGTGCTGACCTGGTAGGTAAAGTTGAAGCCGGTATCCCCGAGGATGACGTGCGTAACCCGGCCACCATTGCAGATAACGTAGGTGATAACGTAGGCGACGTTGCCGGTATGGGTGCCGACCTTTTTGGTTCATATGTAGCTACCATGCTTGCTACCATGGTATTGGGACGCGAGATTGTATCGCACGATAATTTCGGTGGTATTGCCCCCGTATTGCTGCCAATGGTAATTGCCGGCCTTGGCTTGATATTTTCGATAGTGGGCGCGGCTATGGTGAAAATCAAATCTGAAACCGACAGTGTGCAAAAAGCATTGAACATAGGTAACTGGGCATCAATTATACTAACTGCTATAGCTACATATTTTGTTGTACAATGGATGTTGCCTTCGGGCGAATTTCACATGGTACGTGATGAAGTTAACGGGGTGGTAAAAACAGACGTGATACCTTTTACAAAAAACGGTGTTTTTGGATCGATATTGGTTGGCCTGGTAGTAGGTACTTTAATGTCGATTATAACCGAGTACTATACCGCCATGGGTAAACGACCGGTATTGAGCATTATCAGGCAGTCGTCAACCGGTCACGCTACCAATATTATTGGTGGTTTATCTGTAGGCATGGAATCAACCGTGTTGCCTATTCTTGTTTTGGCATCGGGTATTTATGGGTCATATTATTTTGCCGGTTTATATGGTGTAGCTATTGCCGCTGCCGGTATGATGGCAACAACGGCCATGCAGCTGGCAATAGATGCTTTTGGGCCAATTGCGGATAATGCCGGCGGTATTGCCGAAATGAGCCGCCTGCCCGAAGAGGTACGCCACCGTACCGATAACCTTGACGCCGTTGGTAACACAACAGCCGCTACAGGTAAAGGTTTTGCTATTGCTTCGGCAGCATTAACTTCATTAGCCTTATTTGCGGCTTTTGTGGGCGTTGCTGGTATTGAACATATTGATATTTATAAAGCCAATGTATTAGCAGGTCTGTTTGTTGGCGGAATGATTCCATTCATTTTTTCTGCCTTGGCGATAGCAGCCGTGGGCAGGGCCGCCATGGCCATGGTAGAAGAAGTTAGGCGCCAGTTCCGCGAAATTCCGGGTATCATGACTTACGAGGGTAAACCAGAATACGAAAAATGTGTGGCTATCTCCACCAAAGCGTCGATCCGCGAAATGGTTGCCCCTGGTTTAATCGCACTGATCACCCCTATTATCATCGGTTTTGCCTTTGGCCCCGAAGTGTTAGGCGGCTTGCTGGCCGGTGTTACCGTATCGGGTGTATTGATGGGGATTTTCCAAAGCAATGCAGGTGGTGCATGGGACAACGCCAAAAAATCATTTGAAAAAGGCTGTGATATCAATGGCGAGATCTTCTACAAAAAATCGGAACCGCACAAAGCATCAGTAACAGGTGATACTGTAGGTGATCCGTTTAAAGATACTTCAGGCCCATCCATGAACATCCTTATTAAGTTAATGTCGATAGTTTCACTGGTTATTGCCCCACACCTGAACAGCCATCCGGCTGCAACCAGCGCAAGGATCCAAAAAGAAATGAACAAACAACCTATGAGCATCCATATGGTTGTTAAAGCAGAAAAAAGCGTTTAATAGTTTTTATAGTTAATGAAGAGAGCCGCCTGTTGAGGGCGGCTTTTTTTGTCTGAACCAGGATTTATACGACTTGCCGGCTTATCGGTTTATTAATAAGAACGGGCCGCGGAGAACATAGACATGAGATTTGATCGTGAGATTTGAGAACCTATTTAACATAATCCCTTTCACCTTTCACCTTTCACCTTTCACCTTTCACCTTTCACCTTTCACCTTTCACCTTTCACCTTTCACCTTTCACCTTTCACCTTTCACCTTTCACCTTTCACCTTTCACCTTTCACCTTTCACCTTTCACCTGTATTCCAGAATATCCCCCGGCTGGCAGTCAAGCGCCTTACATATGGCTTCGAGTGTTTCAAAACGGATGGCTTTCGCCTTGCCTGTTTTTAGGATAGAAAGGTTTGATATGGTGATCCCTACCCTGTCGCTCAGTTCATTTAATGACATTTTTCGTTTTGCCATCATCACATCAAGATTTACTATTATCGGCATGACTTAAATAGTTAAAGCTTGCTCCTCTTTAAGCCTCGCCCCTTGCTTAAATGCTTCGGCCAGGATAAATATCAAGATAGCAAATACCAGCGTGCCAAAATTAAATGCCGATGTATTGATGATTTTTAGCGGCACATGCAATTTAGCTATTAACACCTGATAGGATACCTGCTGCCCTATATAATCAGTCAATGTAAACAGCAATAACAGCATCCCTGTGCTTTTGATCAGCCTAATACATCGCTGCTCAAATAAAGTACCCTCTACAATATTTACAATAACCTTATTAATAAGATAGGCTATTCTTATTACTATCAGAGTTGTAATAAGTATCAGCCCAGTTTCAATCGCGTTTAATGGCCAGCTTACAGATATATTATCATTATTAACTACTATATCACTGTTTATAATTATATTCTTTAAAGTATAGTTTTCACCTATCTTCATTTCGCCCCCATTTTTTTGCGAAATGAAGCTTCCGTCAATAGTGGCTTGCAATGTTGGCCCGTATCTTTTAGCGCCATCTATTGTACCCATTCCATCATTGTATCCATCCTTAAACCCCTGCCAGAAATCGGCAGCCATATACTGAAAAACAAACAAACCAAACACTATATAAACAAGTATTTGCAGGGCACGTACCTTTTTCATTACACTACAATATTAATTCAATTCAAATAAAAACAATATTTATTAAATAACAAAATAAATTCATTGTTTTACAATAAATTTTATGCGATATACATAAATTAAAAATTTTAAATATAAAATTTTACACTGGTATTGCTATTTCTGATTTATATGTTTTATTTTAGAAACAAAATATTAGCTTTGCACGTTCTATTCAGAATATAACGAATAGAGAGGTTTATTAAATAGATGAGACAACTCAAAATAACGCAATCCATTACCAATCGCGAGTCGCAATCGCTTGATAAATATCTGCACGAGATTGGTAAGGTAGACCTAATAACCGCCGAAGAAGAAGTAATTTTAGCGCAAAAGATCCGCGAGGGCGACCAGGCGGCATTGGAGCGTTTAACCAAAACTAACCTTCGCTTTGTTGTATCTGTTGCTAAACAATACCAAAACCAGGGCCTTACACTGGGCGATTTAATTAACGAGGGCAACCTCGGCCTGATTAAAGCCGCCAAGCGTTTTGATGAAACCAAAGGCTTTAAATTTATATCATATGCTGTATGGTGGATCCGTCAGTCGATATTGCAGGCTATTGCCGAGCAATCGCGTATTGTGCGTTTACCACTTAACCAGGTAGGTTCTTTAAGTAAGATCAGCAAGGCTTTTTCAAAGCTCGAACAGGAGTACGAGCGCGAACCATCGCCCGAAGAACTTGCTGATATATTGGAGACCACTGTTGATAAGATCTCCGACACACTGAGTAACTCGGGCCGCCACGTATCAATGGATGCACCGTTTGTACAGGGTGAAGAGAATACATTGCTTGATGTACTGGAAAACCAGGAACCTAACACCGATTCGATCCTGATCAATGAGTCATTATCTGAAGAGATCAAACGTTCATTATCAACCTTAACTGAGCGCGAGCGCGAGATCATTGTATTGTTCTTTGGTTTAGGAACTAACCACCCTCTTTCATTAGAGGAAATTGGCGAGAAATTTAACCTGACCCGCGAGCGCGTGCGTCAGATCAAAGACAAAGCCTTGCAACGCTTGCGCCATACTTCAAGGAGCAAGATCCTGAAATCATATTTAGGTTAATCACAAGCTAAAAAGAGATATTAAAAGCCATTGGTTATATAACCGGTGGCTTTTTTCTTTGGCATGGTTAGCCGCGATGTAATGACTGCCCCTCAACGACTAATGACGATTTATCAAAATGACTTAATGGCTAAATAAGCCGCCTGTCAAAACTAAAAGGTTCTTTTTTTAAAAGTTTCACTCCAAAAGAATCGGGATGCAAGGGGTTAAGCAGGTAGTTATATTCGGCAGGGACAATTGACGATGGTACTTTCATTAATAAATACTCCTGTTTTTTAAGAAAGGCATCGCCAAGTTGGCGCAAAATTACCGGACCGGATATATCACGCCAGTCTTCAGGTAATTGCTCAGCCTCCACAGTGATTATTTTACTATCCGGCACTTCTATTTCAGTAAGGCAATAATTACCCGGAATTACCAGCGGATCCAAATGCACCAACACCTCAAGCACCGCTAATGATCTGGAGGAAGCAAGGTAAAGCATCGATTTACCTTCGCTATTCCAGCGACCGCCATATAATCGTGCTCCGGTGCCGCTCAGGTCGGTAGCGTAATTGCATTTGGTGATACGGAAAAGTATCATCAGGCAAAAATACCGTGTTCGATGCGGCCAAGCTCTTTAAAAACCATGTCGAAACCGGCAGATGTATCCAGAATAGTAACCGGTGCCTCCCCTCTGAAAACTACCGACGGCGTTTTAATCCAGATCTTGAATTTATCCATCGATTCAAAAACCTCCTCGCCGCGGGTATAAAGCCGTGCAAGTTCAATAACCTTTTCGGCGTACTCGGTTTTGATAATGGCGTCATCCTCGTAGCGTTGTAAAGTACGCTCAGAGATATGTAATATATTGGCGAGCTCCTGGATGTTTAGGGAGATTTTTTTTGCGAAGGAAAGCAAAGCGCTTTTAGCGATCCCTTTACGTGCAAGACTGATAATATCAAAATCACTTAAATTATTAATGTCAGACAAAGCATCTGAATTTGATTGATTTGACTTATTTTTTACAACTATATCTTGCTCAAAGTCTATTTTGCTCGATCTATAAGCAGGTACAGCTTGTAATTCTTCAGCATTAATGGCACGCAATTTCATACTGAGGTCTTTCAACCGCATAATACGCTCTCGTGATTTGCGAAGCTGATCTTCAATAGATTCTGTCGACTCATTAGCTACTTTTTTGCCAATTCTAACTTCTTTCTCTACCGTTATTTCCAAATCGCCTAAAAGCTTATCTATAGGAGATTTATCCAATTTTTTAGCTTCAGCTGCGTTTTGTTTATGGAAAACCTTTTTTGACATTTATCCAAATATAACTACCATTTGTCGCATTTACAAATATCAAGCCAACAAAAAAGCGATAAGTTTTAGCCTATCGCTTTTTATCACTGAGTCATTGTTCATTAAGTCATTGACCTATGGTTTTAAGACTTACGAAGTTTTGGAAACTTCGTAAGTCTGATCAGGAACTTATTCTGCAATTATCAAAAAATAGTTCTTTTTACCTTTTTGTGCTACAATAAATTTACCGCCAATTAGTGCATTATTATTATATACATCCTCAGCGGTACCTATCTTAACTTTATTGATAGCAACACCGCCTCCTTGTATCATCTTTTTAGCCTCGCCTTTTGAGACAAAAACAGCTGTTTTAGCAGCTAAAAGATCAGTAGCATTAATGCCCTGCTCCAGTTCACTCAATGCTATATTATAATTAGGTACACCGGCAAATAAGTCTAACACTTCTGCATCGCTAAGCTCATTCAAAAACTCAATCCCGATATTCCCAAATAAAAACTCTGATGATTTTATTGCCTTTTCGTATTCAGCCTCGCCATGCACACGGATGGTGATATCCTTAGCCAGGGCTTTCTGCAATACTCGGGTATGTGGTGCAGCATCATGCTCAACCTCCATCGCTTCAATAACCTCACGATCAAGCAGAGTAAAAATGCGGATATATGACTTAGCGTCAACATCGGTGGTGTTTAGCCAAAACTGATAAAACTGGTATGGCGAAGTACGTTCGGCATCAAGCCACACTGCCCCGCTTTCTGTTTTTCCAAACTTGGTACCATCAGCTTTTTTGATGAGGTTGGTAGTTAAGGCAAAAGCCTCACCGCTGTCTTTGCGACGGATTAGCTCAGTACCGGTAACAATGTTTCCCCATTGATCGCTGCCACCCATTTGCAATGAGCAGTTATGGTGCTTCCATAAGTAGTAAAAATCATAGCCCTGTACCAACTGGTAAGTAAACTCGGTGAACGACATACCTGTGTCGCCTTCCAAACGTTTCTTCACCGAATCTTTGGCCATCATATAGTTAACCGTAATGTGTTTACCCACATCACGGATAAAATCAAGAAAAGTAAAGTTTTTGAACCAATCGTAATTATTTACCATTTCGGCACTGTTGGCGCCGGTATTAAAATCGAGGAAACGGGTAAGCTGCTTTTTTACGGCTTCCAGGTTATGCTGCAGCACATCCTCTGATAATAAATTACGCTCGGCAGATTTGCCCGACGGATCGCCTACCATGCCGGTAGCCCCACCAACCAAAGCATATGGTTTATGACCTGAACGCTGAAAGTGGATCAGGGTCATGATCTGGGTAAGGTGACCAACATGCAATGAATCGGCAGTTGGATCAAACCCGATATACCCCGAAGCCATACCTTTATTTAACATATCCTCGGTTCCGGGCATTTCGGTATGCAGCATGCCGCGCCAGCGTAATTCTTCAACAAAGTTCATATCAAGTTCTGTTTCAAAAAGGTGCAAATATAAATGAAATTGATACACTAATTTTCACTAATTGAATCGAATTTCACTAATTGCAGATACCCCCTTTGAAAAATTCGTGTAATTCGATTTAATTATCTATTCGTGAAAAAACCCGTGCTTATATAGGTTAACTACAGGTAAAATCTGTTTCAAATAATTACTTATATTTTGTATCTTGAGCAAAACCGGGTATTTTGCAAGGCAAGGCTTATGAATTTTTTATCGCATTTTTATTTCGACAGGGATACGACCAACTGTTACCACGTGCTGGGAACGGTGCTGCCCGACCTGCTGAAAAACGCCGATAAAAACATCATCCTTCATCCCGAAAAACTGCACCACACTGATAACAAGGTTAATTCGATCATAGCAGGATGGAACAAACACCTTGATGTCGACCGGTATTTTCACTCATCTGTTTTTTTCACCACCCGTTCGCATGAGCTTAAAAAGCTATTGGCCCCCGCCTTGATAAACTCGCCGGTAAAGCCATTTTTTTTAGGGCACATCGCACTTGAGCTAATTATTGATAACCTGCTTTTAACCACGGGCAAAATAAGCGTCACCGAATTTTACGATCATTTACAAGGTTGTCGGGACGATAAGATAAGAAGCTTTTTAACCTTTGCCGGCCTTGAGGACACGGCTGTCTTCTTCAAGTTTTACGAAGGCTTTAAAAAAAGCCAGTACCTGCATACTTATGCCGAAACGCACCAGATTGCCTATGCATTAAAACGGATCTGTATGCGCGTTTGGAAAAACCCATTCACACCAGAGCAGGAGGTGATCATGGATGAAATATTGAGCAGTTACCGCGAAGAAATGCTGAATGATTTTATGCAGATTTTTGAAGAGATAGATGGTAAACTTTGATAACAGTCAAGTGCACTAACTTATGGCTTCCATAAGACCGGCAAAGTCCTCTTTTAAAAGCAATTCGTAAATAGCCTCGACTTCGTTCCAGCTTTTAGCCTGATATTTTATTTCCTGGTTATTTACGATACAGATCATCTTGAGTGATTTATCTGTCTCCAAAATATATTCTTCCTCTTCTGTCCCAACCCAAAAAGCGCCGTGTTCGTCATCCATAGCTTGTGTCTCGACAATAGCTTTTTGTACATTTTCTATATCGATATCATCTTCATAATCAGACCAGGCTCTTTGCAAATATTTAGTCATAACTCATTAATTTATAGTACAGATAACAACACAAAGCATGTGATCAAATGGTTTATTTAGCGTAAAATCCTCCCTTATGTTACCCCCCGCTTGCCCCACAAGCCCAAAAACCCTTAAAAACATCTAAAATATAAGCAATTAACATTAAAAAATTTCTTTTTTCAATAAAATATATCCGTACCTTTGCAGTCCCAATTAACAAATTGGGAAAAGGAGAAAAATTATTTAATGGCAAAAAAACAAGAAGCAGAAAAAGAATTAAAAGCGAAAGAAGCTGAACTGGGTACAGTTAAAGCGGCTGGCGAAAAAGAAACTATTGAATCAGAAGCTGATTCAATATCAATTGAAGAGATCAAATCAAAAATCGCGGCTACACCAAGCGAAGATTTCGACTGGGATGCTGACGACAAAAAATTTGGTAACTACAGCGATGACGACCGTGAGAAATTTGAGAAATTGTATGATGGAACTTTCAGCTCTATCACCAAAGGCGAAATCATCACCGGTACTGTTGTTAACGTTAACAACAAAGATGTTGTACTTAACGTAGGTTTCAAATCAGACGGTTTAGTATCAGTATCAGAATTCCGTGACACACCAGATCTTAAGATCGGTGACAAAGTTGATGTTTTTGTTGAATCGCAGGAAGATGCTAACGGTCAGTTAGTACTTTCACGCAAACGCGCAAAAACTCAAAAATCATGGGAGCGCATTAATTCAGCCCTTGATAACGATGAAATCATCACCGGTTTTGTTAAGAGCCGTACTAAAGGTGGTTTAATTGTTGACATTATGGGCGTTGAAGCCTTCTTACCTGGCTCACAGATCGATATCAAACCTATCAGGGATTACGATGTGTATGTAGGTAAAACTATGGAATTCAAAGTTGTTAAAATCAACCACGAATTCAAGAACGTTGTGGTATCGCACAAAGTGCTTATCGAAGACGATCTGGAAAACCAAAAAACTGAAATTGTTGCTCGCCTTGAAAAAGGTCAGGTATTGGAAGGTACCGTTAAAAACATTACCGACTTTGGTGTATTCATTGACCTTGGTGGTGTTGACGGCTTACTGCACATTACAGATATTTCATGGGGCCGTATTGAGCACCCACGCGAAATTTTATCATTAGATCAAAAAATCAACGTTGTTGTGCTTGACTTTGATGATGAGAAAAAACGTATCGCTCTTGGCTTGAAACAATTAACCCCTCACCCTTGGCAAAGCCTTTCTGAAGATATTCAGGTTGGTTCAAAAGTTAAAGGTAAAATCGTTACCGTTGCTGATTACGGCGCATTCCTTGAAATCATCCCTGGTGTTGAAGGTTTGATCCACGTATCAGAAATGTCATGGTCACAAAACCTGCGCAACCCTCAGGAATTCCTGAAAGTTGGTGACGAGATCGAAGCTCAGGTATTGACTTTAGACCGCGAAGAACGCAAAATGTCATTAGGTGTTAAACAATTAACCCCTGATCCATGGCAAAACGCTGCTGAAAGGTACGCAGTTGGTACTCAGCACGTAGCTACAGTTAAAAACATGACCAACTTTGGTGTGTTTGTTGAACTGGAAGACGGCATCGACGGTTTGATCCACATCTCTGACCTTTCTTGGTCTAAAAAAGTTAACCACCCTAACGAATTCACTAAAGTTGGTGAAAAATTAAACGTGGTTGTACTTGAACTTGATGTTGAAAACCGCAAATTGAGCTTAGGCCACAAACAGCTTGAAGAAAACCCTTGGGATACTTTTGAAACTATCTTCACTATCGACTCGATCCACGAAGGTACTGTTATCAAAGTAACCGACAAAGGTGCTATTGTAGCTTTACCTTACGGTGTTGAAGGCTTTGCGCCAACCAAACACTTAGTTAAAGAAGACGGTAAGAGCTTAAAAGCTGAAGAAGCTGCTGAATTCAAAATCATTGAATTTAACAAAGAAAACAAACGTATCGTTATTTCACACTCACGTATCTGGGAAGAAGCCCGCGCTGATGCCCGCGTACAGGAATTTGAAAACCGTAAAAAAGAAGCAAAAGCTGCTACTAACGCGGTGAAAAAAGTGAAAGATTCTGTTGAAAAATCAACTTTAGGCGATCTTAGCGTATTAGCTCAGTTAAAAGAGCAAATGGAAGGTGCTGAAAACAAAGCCCGCAAGGCTGCACCTGCTGCTAACAGCTCTGAAGAAGAAGCATAATTTTAGCTTAAGCAATTATATAAGCCCCTTTGGTTATCCGGAGGGGCTTTTTTGTTTCCTTTCATTTTATTGCGCTCATTTGCAATGAGCGCTTAATATGGTTTGGCGATTGCATCGCCCGTTGCGTTACAAACGCAAACCCATGTTACACGCTCGTTTTAAACGAGCGCGAGTTAGTTTTTGGGATATGACCACCGGAGAAACCAACCTCAACACCCTGTTAAAAAACATATCACCTGTTCTTAATGAAGGTGATTATGTTTATTGCACAACTACATCATTAAACAACATCAATGCCGATGATATCATAGCTTTTTTCAAGGAGCAGGAAGCGGTAACCCTCATCCTAAAAAAAGAAACCGCCGATAAGCTAAATCTTGAATACAGCTATATTGCCGCCTGGATCACTTTAACCATCCATTCATCACTGGAAGCGCCTGGTTTAACCGCTGCATTTGCGACTGCGCTGGTGAAGGAAAATATCAGCTGCAACGTAGTAGCTGCTTATTATCATGATCATATTTTTGTGACGAAAAAGGATGCGGAAAGGACAATGTTGACTTTAAGAAAACTTGCCGAATAACTGAATTGTAAAAAGTCTCCCCTATCGGGGGAGATTTAGAGGGGGCTTTTGAAAACAAATTATTATTTTTGCCCAAATCCACCCATACGATGCAAAATCTAACACTGCTCGACGGACAAAAGTTTCAAATTACCATACAACGTTTATGCCGCCAGTTAATTGAAAATCATAACGACTTTTCAAATACAGTATTAATTGGTATTCAGCCGCGTGGCATTTATTTAGCCAAACGCGTTGCAGAAGAACTTAGAAAAATCCTTCCCGATAAAAACATACTGCAAGGCGATCTTGATATCACCTTTTACCGCGACGATTTCCGCCGCCGCGAATCACAACTGGTACCTAATCAAACCAAAATAGATTTTATTATTGAAGGTAAAAAAGTGATCATGATGGATGATGTGCTGTGGACAGGCCGTACTATTCGCGCCGCTATGGATGCCATGCAGGCATTCGGCAGGCCGGAGAAAATAGAGCTACTGGCTTTGGTTGATCGCCGTTACTCGCGCCACATCCCGGTATCTGCCGATTATGTGGGTATCGAGGTCGATTCTATCGCATCGCAAAAAGTAGTAGTAAGCTGGAAGGACACTGATGGTGAGGACAAGATCGTTCTTGTTTCAGAGGTACAGGAATAAAATATTATAATATACACAAAGCGTCATTGCGAGGTACGAAGCAATCCCAAATTGTACAGAGCTATCATGCAAGAAGTCTCTGCTAATCGGGGATTGCTTCGTACCTCGCAATGACGGAATAAAAATAAAAATTCAGAAATCGAGCATCCGAAATCAAAATAACATGGCAGGACTGAGCACACGACACTTATTGGGTATAAAAGATTTGAACCGGGCAGATATTGAGTTGATATTTGAAACTGCCGATACTTTTAAATCTGTTTTAAACCGGCCGATCAAGAAAGTGCCGTCGTTACGGGATGTTACCATTGCCAATATTTTCTTTGAAAACTCAACCCGTACCCGTTTATCATTTGAGCTGGCCGAAAAAAGGCTTTCGGCTGATGTGATCAACTTTGCGGCATCGTCATCATCAGTAAGCAAAGGCGAAACACTGATCGATACAGTAAACAACATCCTGGCTATGAAGGTTGATATGGTGGTAATGCGCCACCCTTACGCAGGTGCGGGTATCTTCCTGTCAAAACATGTTAAAGCACAAATCGTAAACGCTGGAGACGGTGCACATGAGCATCCTACCCAGGCTTTGCTTGATGCTTTCTCTATCCGTGAAAAATACGGCGATGTAGCCGGAAAAAAAGTGGTGATTGTGGGCGATATCCTTCACTCGCGCGTAGCACTTTCCAACATCCTTTGTCTTAAACAATTAGGCGCCGAGGTTATGGTTTGCGGGCCAACCACGCTTATTCCTAAATACATTGGCTCATTGGGTGTAAAAGTTGAGCACAACCTCATCAAAGCGCTTAACTGGTGCGATGTTGCCAATATGCTCCGTATTCAGCTGGAACGTCAGGATATTAAATATTTCCCGTCGCTGAGGGAATACACCATGCTTTTCGGTCTTAATAAAACCATTCTCGACTCATTAGATAAAGAAATCACTGTAATGCACCCCGGCCCTATCAATCGCGGCGTGGAAATCACCAGCGATGTAGCCGACAGCAAACAGTCTATCATTCTCGACCAGGTAGAAAATGGTGTTGCCGTACGCATGGCCGTACTTTACCTGCTGGCCGGACAAACACCAACCATATAAACGCATGTTTCAGATATGAAATTCAATTTTAAAACATATCTGAAACATACTTACAAAACCGAACTGGTTTATCTTGCCGTTATTGTTGCACTGTATTTTTACGAGCACAACAATATCATCTTTCTTTTATTTTTCCCGTTCTCGTTTGTACAGGGTTACTATCGTTATCAGTATAAATTAACCCAGGCCGAAAAACTTAAGGCCAAAGGCCTCACCGAAGAAGACATCGACAACATTAGCTTTGTAAAAAAGTGGGAGCACTCGCGCCAACGCGGTATGTGGAACTATTGTATCATCGACGGCGGGTTTATTTTCGGATTGGCAATATCCCTTATCACAAGTGTAGCCTGGCTAATTTTCAAAGGCAAAGACATGCACACATTACTTGCCGAACCCGGCGATATGTTTGCTTTTATCGGTTTTAATTATATCATCGGAGCCGGTATTGCCGTTATCATATTCCGTATGAAATGGAAATACAATGAGAAACGTTTTGTGCGTCTAACCGATCCTTTGGCCGATAATTACTTTGCCAAAGATTACCAGGATATTTAAGTCAGTAGTCGTAAGTCAACTTTTCCCTTCAGGATAAAGACTAAACGAGATTAATTAAACACGAATTATTTCATGAAACTCAGGTTCTGCTTTATCTTACTTTTATTTTCCCCGGGCATAATCTTTGCCCAAAGCCATCAGCAGTTCAAAACCGATTCGGTATTTGTGCTGGTGAAGAAATTCTTCAATGCCAAACAAGCTGACTCCATTTATACCTTAACCGGGCCTAATTTCAGGCATGCCGTAAGTGCGGGCCAGTTCCGTAGTCTTACCGAGCAACAATTGTTCCCCTTAAATGAAATTAAAGGTTCAACGGTAATCAGCTTTGTTAACAATAAAGTAAGTACCTACAAACTGGTATTTCAGTCGGCAACATTGCAACTGCTTATGAGCCTCGATGCAGGTAATAAAATTGAACTTTTTCTGTTTCAGCCATTTAGAGATGTCACAGCCGATAAAACCACACAGGTACCTACCTCCAACAAACTGCTCAACCCAATGGATAAACAGGTTGATGAAATTGCCCGCCCGTATATTCAAAAAGTAAATACAGTAGGTTTGAGCATAGGCATATTAAAAGACGGACAGATCAGCACTTATAATTACGGAGAAACCGCCCGCGGCAATAACCAGCTACCAACGGGCAATACAATCTTCGAAATTGGTTCTATTACCAAAACATTTACCGCTACTTTACTGGCTTATTACGCCAACGAGGGCAAAGTAAAGTTAACTGATCCCATAACCCAATACCTGCCCGATTCAGTAAAAACCAATGTCGCACTGAATGATATAACTTTGCAAACGCTAAGCAATCATACTTCGGGGTTGGCAAGGATCCCGGAAAACCTTCAGTTTGATTCTGCCAGTGCAGCAAATCCCTATAAAAGTTATAATAAAAGGCTACTGTTTAGTTATCTAAAAACCTGCAAACTCAACAGTAAGCCAGGAGAACAATACGCATACTCCAATTTGGGAGTTGGTTTATTAGGAATGATACTATCACAGGTAAGCGGCAAAACATTTGATCAGATGGTGCAGGAAGTGATCTGCAGTCCCTTGGGGATGAAAAATACAGTACAGCATTTAAGCGCTTTACAACTGCCCCATTTTACCAAAGTATACAGTCAATACGGTAATGCAACAGTAGCCTGGGATTTTAACGCCCTTGCCGCCTGCGGGGCCCTCCATTCAACGGTAAATGATTTGCTGATATATGCAAAGGCAAACATGGCAAATGGTACAGACAAGCTATCAAAGGCTTTTGAGCTAACCCACCAAATCACCTACAGCAAAGATGCCAAAATAGCCCTCGGCTGGCACATTATTTTGGTTGATGGTGTAGAATACATTTTCCATAACGGTGGCACTTACGGCAGCAGTAGCTTCCTGGCTTTTAATGCTGATAAGAAACTGGCAGTGGTTATACTATCCAATGCTGCTGAAAGTACGGATGCTGTGGGGACGGGGATTATTAAGAAGTTGCAGGCGGAGGGGAAATAGAACAAAAGAAACAGGGATTATGCGATTCCCCTCTCGAGAGTAATGGCCCATGAATTGACAGTTCCCTCCCTTGGGAGGGGTGCGTTAGGATTCTGTGTTGGCAGGGAGGGGTTTCTACGCCTTGATAACGATTAGGAATCTCGCTTAAACCCCTCCCTACACCCTCCCAGGGGAGGGAATCGCTCAATCCACGCCCTTAAATTTCTCTAATTGTCTAATGCTGGTCTATTACTCTCAAGGGGGGGAATTTAATCACTCGCATAAAAAGAAGCCCGAAAACCTTGCAGCTTTCGGGTTTCTTTTATCCCTTCGCACTATCCGTCAGGCCGAATCTACAACCAATTCAATTTATTAATATTTCAAGGTCGATCCGTTCCTGATCTCGTCTGAAGCTACTTTTACCAGCTTGTCATCAGGTTTCAGGTCGCCACCGAAGATCTCGATACTATCGCCATTACTCAGGCCTTTTTTAACATCAACCCAAACGGCCTTATGATCAACAACTTTTATCACAAACACCTTTTCGGTCGAAGTTGCTACGGCTGTTTTAGGTACAACATAAGTACTGTCGCCGGCAGGCAATGGTACACTTACTTCGGCAAACATGTGCGGAATCAGCTTTTTGTCTTTATTGTAAACGTCCATTTCTAAACGTTCGGCACGTAATTTTTCATCAAGCGCACCTGCTATACGTTTTACCTGGGCGGTAAATTTTTGGCTTGGCAAGGCTCTTACGGTAAAATTAACTTCACTTTTGTTGCTCAATGCGCCTGTGTAAATTTCAGGCACTGATACCACTAAACGTAAACGGCCCTGATCCTGAACTGTAAACAATGGATCGGTACTTTTTCCTCCTGGACCAACATAGGCACCCAAGTTAACGTTACGACTGGTGATCACGCCATCAAAAGGGGCGCGGATCTCCAGGTAAGCCAAATTAGCTGATACTTCTTTTAAGCCGGATTTAGCGGCATCAATATTAGCCTGGTCGGCGTTCTTTTTAGCTTCGGCTTGCTCCAGGTCGTTTTGCGAAACAGTACCCGGCGTTTTGCTGGTGCTTACCAACCTGTCATAGGTGGCTTTGCTGGCAAAGTAAACCGCTTCAAATTGTTTAATGCGAGATTGCGCCGCAGCCAATTGCGAGTTAATTTCCGGCGCTTCAAGCACAGCCAATAACTGGCCCTGCTTAACTTCTGAACCGATATCAACCAAAAGCTTTTTAACATAGCTGTTGGTTTTGGCATACAGGTCAACTTGTTGGTAAGGGATCAGCTCACCAGGTATGGTGATGTTGCTGCTTAACCTGCCTTTGGTTACCGGCACAATTTGTACAGTGGGCGTTTCAACAGCTTCCTGTTGCTCCTGCTCTTCCTGTTGTTCTTTCTTTTCTTTATCATCCGAGTGGCAGGCACTCAATGAGCCTATTGCCATTGTTAAAACGGCAAGCAGCAGTATTGATTTATTTTTTAGCTTATTCATGGTGGTGCAAAGGGACATAAAATTTACTTTCTTTATCTTCCGGGTCTAATGAAACAGATTGGGTAGTGGCATTACCTTGTACCCAGGCAAAAACTAATGGTAATATCAGTAGCGCAGCAAAAGTTGATGCGATAAGTCCACCAATAACGGCGCGACCAAGCGGTGAGGTTTGATCACCACCTTCACCTAAGCCTGATGCCATCGGGATCATACCCACAATCATGGCCAAACTGGTCATCAAAATAGGACGAAGACGTAATGCCACCGCTTCACGGGCTGATTTTAATGCATCGCCGTTGTGTTTACGTAACTCTTCGGCATTGGTGATCAGTAGCACTGCGTTGGAAATAGATACACCCACCGACATGATCATACCCATGTATGATTGAAGGTTAAGTGTAGCGCCGGTGATTTTTACCAGCAGCAATGAACCAAACAAAACAGCCGGCACAGTTGATAATACCACCATCGACATTTTGAACGACTGGAAGTTTGCAGCCAGCATCAAAAAGATCACCAATACGGCTACCAATAAGCCCGATTGTAAGCTATTAAGCGTATCGGTAAGGGTTTGGCTCATGCCATGCATCTCAACTGTTAAACCGCGCGGTGGTTTGCCTAATTCGTCAATGGCTTTCTGCACATCATTGGTTGCAGTACCCAAATCCTTTTTGTTGATGTTTGCCGTTACTGATAATGTTGGCACAGCGCCTACGTTATCGTTTTCGCCAAAGGTGGTACCTGTTTTAACATCAGCTACATCACCCAAAACCGGGCGGGCCTGGTTTGCCAGTACAGGGATCTCCTTAACATCATTCAAACTGGCCATCTGGTATTCTGGTACCTGTACCTGCACAAGGTAGCTTAAGTTTGATTTTTCATCAATCCAGTTATTCTTTTCGGTAAACCTTGATGATGAGGTTGAAGCTACCAATGAACGTGATATATCATTTAAACCTACCCCAAGCTGTGCAGCCCGTTGCCTGTCGATATTAATATCGATAGTTGGATAATTAAATGATTGACCTATCTGCACATCGCGCAGGTATTTGATATCTTTAAGTTTATTGATAACCTTAAAGGCATACTCAACATTTTGCTTTTTGTTTTTACCGGTAATAGCTACTTCAATAGGCGTTGGCGAACCCTGGCTCAGGATCTTATCAGTCAACTCAATCGGCTCAAATGATAGTTTAACGTTGGGTAACTGTTTTGCCATCTCGTGCCTGAATTTTTCCTTCAGGTCATCAAGATTAACCTTATAATCCTCCGTTAAACTCACCTGCATCACAGACTCCTGCGGACCAGCCATAAACAGATAGATAGGGTTGGTTGAGAATGATGAAGGGTGCGAGCCAACAAATGTCGAAGTTATAGCTATGTGGTTCTTACCCACAATATCGCCCAATATATGTTGCGCCTTAACAGCTATTAGTTCTGTACGCTCTAAACGGGTACCATCAGCAGCCCGCAAACGTACCTGGAAGGTACCTGAGTTCACCTTAGGCAACACGTCACGGCCTATGATATTGAATAACAGGAAAGCAAGGCCAAAAGCAACTACTACATAAACCGTTACCAGTATCTTGCGGTTAGGCAGCATGCGGTCCATCAGGCGCATGAAGCTATCCCTGAATTTGTCAAAGCGGGTTACCTCGTCGCCTGTATGTTCAAGGGCAGCCTTCATGGCTTTTTCTTTTTGTTCCCATGGCTCACCTTCATCCTCCAGTGCAAAACCATCTTTATGGCTGTGGTCTTCATGTTTGTTTACCATGATCCAGTTGGCCATGATTGGTACAAAGGTTTGCGCCAGGAAGTAAGATACGATCATCGAGAAACCGATAGCCAGCGCCAGCGGCAGGAACAATGCTCCCGGAATCCCGTTCATGGTAAATGCAGGTGCAAACACCGCCAGGATACAGAACAGGATCAACAATTTAGGGAACGCGATCTCCTTACAGGCATCCCAGATAGCCAAAGCTTTCGGCTTGCCCATATCAAAATGCTGGTGAATATTCTCAATTGTCACCGTCGACTCATCCACCAAAATACCTATCGCCAGCGAAAGCCCGCTAAGCGTCATGATATTGATGGTTTGGTGTGCCAGTGACAGGAAGAAAATAGCCGAGATAATACAGGTGGGGATAGTAAGGATCACGATAAGCGCCCCGCGTTTATCACCTAAAAACAGCAATACCATAAGCCCGGTAAGTACCGCCCCTATCGCGCCCTCTTCGGCCAAACTTTTTACCGCGTTAATTACATAAACCGACTGGTCAAACACGAACGACAGCTTCACATCATCGGGTAGTAAGGCCTGGAATTTTGGCAATGCTTTTTTCAGGTTTTGCACTACTTCCCAGGTTGAGGCCGTGGCCGATTTGGTGATTGGCAGGTAAACCGAACGCTTACCATTAATAAGTGCATAGCCGTTGGTGATATCGGCGCCATCTTCTATAGTGGCAACATCCTTCATAAATACGGTTTGGATCCCATTTTTATAAAGCGGGATATCTCCAAAATCCGGGATTTTCTTTATCGTGGTGTTTGAAGGTGCAAGGTAGTTGTAATCGCCTATACGCACGTTACCTGCCGGGGTGTTCTGGTTATTTTCGCGCAGGGCGGCCACGATCTGGTCGGGTGTTAAATTGTGCGAGCGTAACAGGTTTGGATCGACCTTAATCAGGATAGTACGCTGGTTACCACCAAAAGGAGCCGGCGCAACAAGGCCGGGGATTGAGGTAAATGACGAACGTACGTAAACCAAAGCATAATCGAGCAATTCGTTATTGCTTCGGGTAGCGCTGCTCAACACCAGCTGACCAACCGGCAGCGTTGAGGCATCAAAGCGCAAAATAAAGGGTGGCTGCGAGCCCTGCGGGAATGCGGCCTGCGCCCGGTTGGTGTAACTCGTGACCTCCGCCGCGGCCTGAGCCATGTTTGTGCCCTCGTAAAAAGTAACTTTTATTAACGTTAAGCCTTGTATGTTTTTTGTTTCGATGCTTTTTACGCCCGATACGAAAAGCAACAGGTTAACATATTGCTTACCAAAGTAAGCTTCCATTTGGTTTGGGGTGAAACCGCCGTATGGGTGCGATACATATATAACCGGCAGGTTCAGATCGGGAAATATATCGATCTTGATAGTCCGTACCGCATTTATACCGAAGAAGAACAGCCCGGCTACTATAACCAATATGGTAATTGGTTTTTGCAGCGCCCCTTTTATCATTCCCATTGTATATGTGTGTAACTGTTAAAAATTATTGATGAAGATCCCGAAATCGCCGGTAGCTGCTGATTTGAACAGCAACGCCTGCCATACGTTATTCAGGGCTATGTATTTGTCAACCTCGGCCCGGTTAAGGGTATAAAGCGCCTGTGTAAAATCAACTATATTTGATAGTCCGTTTTTATACAGTGTATATTTTTGAATGTAAGCGTTATTAGCCGCCGAAACTTCAACCGGTACCTCGTTTACGTTTTTAAGGGCATTGCTTATGCGTGTTTCGGCCAGGGTGCGCTGCGCTTCCAGTTGCTTATCAACCAGTTCGTAGTCGTTTTTCAATTGCTCTGAAGTGAACTTTTGCGATTGAACCTGGTAGTGGGTCCTGAAAACGCTTGTAAAGTTCCAAATCATGCCAATACCAAACAGATAGTTATAACGGGTTGGATCAACACCTGCACCATAGCTGCCGGTATAGCTTGATTGATCAACGCCATAATCCGACTTAAAGCCCGATCCCCTGCCCTGGTAAACACCAAACAAGCTAAAGGTTGGCAAGGCGAAAGTGCGGAGATATTTAGCCTGCTGATCGCTCACGTTTACCCTGTTTTGATAGAATTTCAAAGTTGGGTGATCGGTCGCGGCAACAGCACTTAACGCCTCCAGGTTATTGGGCTGCCTGGTAATGAAAGCGCTATCCAATTGAAATTCCTGCGCGGGTATCCCTAAATAAATAGATAGCTGATTACTTTGGTCCTGCACGGTTTGCTGTGAGTTGGTAAGCGCTATTTTGGCATTAGATACCTCGGCATTGGCCAATGATGAATCCACGCCCGGATTTAAACCGTTCTTTACGCGGGCAAC
Organism: Mucilaginibacter sp. Mucisp73; assembly: GCF_059491465.1. Lineage (NCBI taxonomy): Bacteria > Pseudomonadati > Bacteroidota > Sphingobacteriia > Sphingobacteriales > Sphingobacteriaceae > Mucilaginibacter > Mucilaginibacter sp. Mucisp73. The sequence continues at coordinate 4,197,006 of NZ_CP168507.1, forward strand.
TACTACCTTTTGCAGTTCCATCGCACGGTTGAGGTTATCCTGCTGTGCTTTGGCAAGTTGCTGAGCCGCAAGGAGGTTTAAGTAAGTAGCAGCAACACGTACCTGGTGCTGAAATTGCTCCTGTGCAAGATCTGTTTCATCGCGCGATACGATGGTTTTCTGTACGCCGATCCTTTGCTTTGATCTGCCGAAGGCGAAAAAGTCCCAGCTAACGTTGGTTAAATAGAGGGCCCCAAAAGCGGCATTCCAGTTCTGTTTGGCCAAAGCTGGCCCCGATGAGGATACCGACAAGCCACGGTAACCATACGATGGTCCGTTTTGGCCGTTCACTGTTCCGTAGTCCTGCTGCGCGGAGAAATTTACATCCGGCAGATACTCCGTTTTTGTTTCTTTGAGGTATGCCTTAGAGGCGTTAAGCTGGTTTGCCTTCGACTTGATGGAAGCATAGTTAGCAAGGGCCATTTGTTCAGCATCCTTAATGGAAAGGACTTTTTGCTGAGCTTGTACGTGTAAGACATATGAAACACTCAAAAAAAACAGGAGTAATTTTTTTGAATTTGTGTTTAACATGAGGTGTATTTTATACACGGCAAATGTATATCTATATGATTCATGAAAAAAATGAATTAATTTTGTGTAAATCATTAGCAAAACTAATAATGAATATTGCACTACATCATTTCAGGTTAGTTGATACTATTTCAAAAGAGGGTTCGCTGACCAAAGCAGCAAGCGCTTTACACCTAACTCAATCGGCCCTGAGCCACCAGTTAAAAGAGCTGGAAAAGGAACTGGATATAGAGGTGTTCCATCGCCAGGGAAAGAAGCTTCAGCTTACCGAAGTGGGTTATCGTTTTCTACGAAGTTCGGAAAAAATATTGGCCGAAATACGCACCCTTGAAGAAGATATTAACAACTATAAAAATGGCAAAACAGGCAAGCTCAATATCAGTATGCAGTGCTATACAGCGTACCACTGGCTGCCTGGTGTAATTAAGGATTTCAAGAGCCAATGGCCTGATATTAACATAAATATAGTTTCGGATGCCAGCCGCCGACCGCTCGAATACCTCATGCGTGGCGACCTTGACCTGGGTATTGTGCGCACCCAAATGGTGAACACACAAATCGTTTATGAACCCATTTTTGAAGACCGCCTGATATGCATTTTACCGGCCGATCATCCGCTTGCAAAAAAGGCCGTTATTGACATCTGCGACTTCCAGGATCAGGAGTTAATTCTGGCCCTTTATGACCCCTCTTACCAGGAGACTCCGGTCATCGAAACGCTGATCCAGGAGCAGCATGTAAAGCCCAAAACACTTAACCGGATCCACTATACTGATGCCACTATTGAGATGGTAAATGCAGGCCTCGGAATAAGCGTTATGGCCGACTGGATAGTGAAACCATACCTCCCCGGTAAACACATTGTTACAAAACCATTACATCACAGTATAGCAAAACGCACGTGGTATGCCGCTACTTGTAAGGATACACCGGTAATTCAAAACTTTTTGAGCTGTCTTAAGAACCATTTCTGCAAAACTGAGTTATTGTGCAATGATGTTGAAAAGGTTGCTGCTTACCCCGAATTGCGTGCGATATAGCCTGCTGTTATTTATAATATTTATTGTAAACGGCCTTCATGCACAAGTTGTATTAAGGCCGTTTCCGCAACATTGCAAGTATACCGCCGGTACTATTAAGCCTAACCACCTCAATCAGCAACAGTTGGATAGGCAGGTAACCAGTTTTTACGATCAATGGAAACACAGGTATATAAAACCGGGCTGCGATAAAGAACAGTTTTATGTTTGGTTTGAAAAGCCCGGGAAAGAGTGCGTATCCGAAGGGCAGGGTTACGGTATGGTGATTACCGCGCTAATGGCCGGGTATGATAAACAGGCAAAAACCGTTTACGACGGCTTGTATAATTATTACAAAGCTCATCCGGCCAAAGCATCCCCTTATTTAATGGCCTGGGCCCAGCTAAAGAACTGTAAAAACCACGACCGGGATGCCGCCACCGATGGTGATATAGATATCGCATATTCCCTTCTGTTAGCTGATAAGCAATGGGGAAGCAAAGGCCATATCAACTACCTGCAGGAAGCCAGGATCGCGATGGCGGCAATTATGCACTATGAAATCAATCCTAAAACGTTTTCTGTTTTATTAAGCGATGGCAGCGACGGAGATAGCGAAGATTATTATGATATGCGCGCTTCTGATTTTATGCCTGCCAATTTCATAGCATTTGAAAGTGCCTCAAAAACCGGTAAATGGCAGAAAGTCATTGATAACAACTACCGCTTATTCGGCTATCTGCAAAAAAACTACAGCCCGGATGCAGGCCTGGTGCCCGATTTTATCAGAGGAATAAAGACTAAAGCCCGGCCTGCTCAGCCCAACTACATGGAGTCAAAGTATGATGGTTATTATAATTACAATGCATGTCGTGTTCCATGGCGCATAGCAACTGATTATTTATTATATGGCGATAAGCGCGCAAAAGCTTTTGTAAACCCGATAAACAGATGGATCAAAGAAACTACCAACGGCGACCCTGATAATATTTCGGCAGGGTATACGCTGGAAGGAAATGATATTAAAGGGCGATATTTTGAAGCATTGAGTTTTATTGCTCCCTTTACGGTATCTGCCATGGTCGACAAAAGTAATCATCAGTGGCTTAATAAGGTATGGGACTATCTCGTGGCTTTTAAACTGAAGGATTATGATTATTACGATAATACTATCAAAATGTTGGATATGATTATTGTGAGTGGGAATTATTGGAAGGTGGAATAGCGCCTCCAACTGTTCATGTCATTGCGAGCGTAGCGTGGCAATCGCGCGGAGGCAAGGCCGCTCTGTATACTATGCGATTGCCACACTACGCTCGCAATGACATGGTTTTAATTACTCATAATCCAACAACATTTCCGCCGCCCTTAAACCACTGGTAAGCGCAGCCTCAACAGTCCCCATAGCTGTACCCTCATATAAATATTCGCCTGCAAAAAACAAGGTATCGCCTATTGGATGACTCAAAATCTTCCTTGCTTCAGCTGTTTCTGTGGTATCGTAGCTGTATGATCCGCGCGAATATGGATCGGCTGTCCAGTTGATTACATTCCAGGTAAGGAGTTTTTCTTTCAGCTTCGCGATATCTATCTTAAAGATATTCGAGATAGAACCAAGGGCTTCTATCAGCATATCTTCATCGCTTGTATTTATACGGGCTGCAGCGGGTGGCCCGCCAAGCCAACCGGTAAGCAGCGGGCGATGTACAGGCATCTGGGTCCACCAAACGGGTATCACCTCGTTTGAAAACAGAAAGCCCATATCTTCGAGATCGGCACCGGTCATTTTCCGGGTTTCATCGCTGTACCAAAACGCTTCGTCAAATTCAAGCAAAACTTTGATCACCGCACCAAAGCCGAGCGATTTCAACGCATTAATATAATAATCAACCGGGGGATCAAAACTCAGGGTGCCTTTCAGTCCCGCTTCGGCCTGTAAAATTCCAAGCGGTACAGCAATCAGCAATTGTCGGGCCTGATAGGTTATCCCTATGTCTGTGCTTACCGTAACATGATGTTGGCCCCAGTCAATGTCTTTTGCAACGGCATTTAGGTAGATATGCCCACCTCCCTGTTTAAATTCATCTACCAGGTGGCTGATCAACCGGCAATAACCACCTTCCACACGGTATTGCGCATCTTCGTGCTCATTTTGCCATTCTTTACGGATTGAAAAGGCGCTGGCTTTTTTGGGATCGGCGTTATCATATCCCGATACATAGTCCCGCACCGATTCCCGGAGCCCTCCATATCGTTCGCCCGAAAACTCCTGCTGCATGAACGCTTCAATGCTCATATCATGTTTTAGCTGCATGATGCTTTCCAGAAATTCGTCCCAATGCTCAATAACGTGCCCTTCGGCTATAAACTTTCCATCCTCATATTTCCACATAGAGGCGGAGGCATGGGTATATTTAATATCGGCTTCATTAAGCAAGCTTTGGGTTATGGGCAAATCGCCATGAATAAACTCAGCACCCAGTTCAGCAGGCTCTAATGATGTGCCATGCTCTAGTGTGTGAATGCGACCGCCAAGCCGGTTTCGGCCTTCAAGCAGCACAACATTTTTACCTGCTTTGGCAAGCGTACGGGCGGCCATCAAACCCGCGGCTCCCCCTCCTATGATAATTACATCTGTATTTTCCATATGTAAAATGCGTTGAGCAAGATAAGCAGATTTTCAAAACAGAACCTGTATGGTAAGTCATTCTTAAACAAAATTTAACTTAAAAAAAGTTAAAAGCTGAATGCACAAAGCTTAAAGCTTACGGTTTTGTTATTAATATTATAGCAAAAAAGGCGCAAAGCCGCTAAGAAAAAATCTTTGCGTCTTCGCGCCTTCGCGAGCATATTAAGTTTAAAAAGTTTTACGGTAGCGTTATTACCTGCTTATCCAAATTCCAGCCCTCAAGCAATATTGTTGGCTTTACCGCGCTTAATTTGGCTACCGGCGCACTCACCGATACCGTGATGCTTTCATGCGGCGCCAGGCTAAAATAATTACCTGTCCAGTAGCTTGGCATTACCTCCTCACCGTTTTTCATCAATTGCGGGCGGACAAAGAATGCCAGTTGATTGGAGTTATTGGTGAACTGCATTGTCCACTTGTTTTCACTTACTCCTTTTTCAGCTTTGATCACTTTCCCCTGTACCTGCGCATGTTTCATATCGTTCAGTGACGTAAAGTCATCAGTGGCCGATAACCAGTAAACGTTGTGCGATACCGTTTTACCTGCCGCGTTGGTAAGGTTCAGCACCACAAAATTTACACCTTGAGTGGCAGCAAGCGCATCTCTGAGCTGGATTACTTCCTTAACACCAGTTTGTGCTAATCCTACATTGCCAACCTTTTCTGATTTTATCAGCTTGCTGTTGATATCATAAATATCGGCCGTTGCAGTTAAACTGCCGGTTGCATGGTGCTTACGGTTGATGATAGCTATCGACGAATTATCATAATTATACTGAATGTGAATAGGTTCGCAAGCATTTTGCATAGTATAGTAGCCTGCATTGGGTTCGAGATACCAATCGTAGATCTGCCATATTACACTTGGCAGGGCCGCATTTAGTTTCCAGAGCATCACGCCACCTGTTTCGTTCAGTTTATGACCATCGGCTTCAAAAATACCCTGGTAGCCTACGGCGTTCATGAGCTGCATCTTGTCCGAAAAATTAACGATGCTACTTGGTTTGCCATACCTTTTGGTCATTTCTTCATAATACTTATCATATTTACCGGCTCCGGTTGCCGCGTCATGGTAGCCCCATGAATTATTAAGCGGAAAAGGCAAGTTGGTATCCCAAACCAGATTAGGGATGATCTTTGGCAGCGTGGTATACGGTGGTTGTGATGGAAGGCCGGTTTCGTCTTTAAATACCCAGTCTTTAGCAGCATCGGCCAGTTTATAATAATCTTTGGGGTCTTTCCATTCATAAGGGCCACCACTATAAACGCCCGACGGCATATCATCAGGCCATGAACCTTTCCAGCCTTCTGGCAGTTTCGCAAAGCCAGATGAGCTTGGGATGAAGGGACGCGTACCATCCAAAGTGATGATATCGTTACGCATTACATCGTATAACTCTTTACGGGCATGACCTTCGTTACCGCCTGTCCATACCAATAAACTAGGATGGTTACGGATGCGATAGATGGTGCTTTCTACGTTTTTGATGAATACATTACCTTCCAGCGGCCAATCGGGTGAGCCCTTAAATTCGCCCTGAGTATCACCGGTGATCCAAAAATCCGACCATACCATCTGCCCGTATTTATCCGCAGCATTCCAGAAAGCATCCGGCTCAGTAACGCCGCCGCCCCAAATACGTACAAGATTAACATTAGCATTGCGGCACAGGTGCATTTCATAATCGTAACGGGCCGAATCGCGGTTTACCATCATATCCGGTACCCAGGCACCGCCTACCAAATGCACTTCTTTACCGTTAACATAAAACATACGGCGCACAAAACCGTTGGCGGTAGTTTCGGCTTTTGAGGCCACCTTGCGGATGCCAAATACAAAAGTGGTATCGTCACTTACAGTATTCCCTTCAGCGTACTGCATACGGATCCGGTATAAGTTTGCTTTACCATAACCGTTAGGCCACCATAATTTAGGCTGATGGATTATCAGCTGGCTAATCTTATCGGCATTTAAGTCGACCGCTTTTTCGGCACCAGCAGGTACAACGACTGGCTGACTAAACTGAACCGGTGCGCCTGCAAAATTTTCGGGCTTTATGCTGACGGTTAGTTTACCGCCATGTGTTGCAGTTGTATTATTGGTTAATGTCAGGTTTAATGAAAGCTTGGCTGTACCGGTATCAGGCAGGCTTGGCAAATCCGTAATCAGCTTTGGCCTGCCGATAGTTACCGCGCCACTTGTGCGTAAAAACACTGGCTGCCAGATCCCCATATTACGGTCGCGCACGGGCGGGATCCAATCCCATCCTGATGAACAAAGCATAGTTACGTTTTTGCCGATATCACCCGTTGGGCCGCCATTTTCATAAAACGGGCCGAGGGCTTTCAACTGCTCCTTTGCAGGATATCCCGGATAATCAAGCGGGTAAATTTTTACGGCGAGGGCATTTTCAGCCCCAGCTTTAACTATATTGCTTACATCAAGGTTATGTTCAGCAAACATACCAGCCATCTGGGTACTGTCGGCAATTTGCTTGCCGTTAAGCCATACAGCTGCCCGGTAGTTGGTACCTTTAAAGATCAATTGAAAACGACGGCCTTTATCTGCAGCCGGCTTTAAAGGTAGTGCGGTACCAATAAGGCTTTTTCCATGGGTTAGGATCATTAGGCAGATGGCTGTATTGTTCCAGGTTATATTCTTTATTAAACTGATCGGAGGCATCAGGGATTAGCATATTATTAAGGCCCTGGTATGGGTCTGGATAAATGTGATTGGCCACCAGTCCGGTAAGTACTGTAGATGGTACTTTTACAGGAAACCAGTATACCGGCGAGTGGTATTGTGTATTGGAAAGTTCAGTGCCTGGTGCACTTACCAAAGCCGATGATTGCAAATCGAAATTGCTTAATTTAACTTGTTTTACAACTCCTGATTGTGCCGAAACAATGGCGGGCAAAACACAGGCTGCCATAACACTTAAAGCAGAGCGGATACTTTTGTTCATTTAGTATATCAATAAATAAGTATGGTAAAACTACTTAACATACAACCAGATACAGCTGTACTTATTTATCAATTTGTTGTACAAATGATACGTTTTTTTGGGGGCTTTAGTAAATCAATTTACCGGTTTCTTATCAGGTAACCTGTATCCTCTTAAAAAATGGTTAATGAAATCCTACTTTTTAATTGTTTTATTCTGCAGCACAATAATCGGTTCATACATATCCCAGTTAGGTTTATAATCCTTTTGGTTCATGAGGCCCTGCACTCCTACCGAAAAATTTCCCAAAACAAGATCGGTATCGCCATCGCCATCAATATCACCGGCTTCCATCGAAATCCAACGACCTAATAAGTTAACCGGGACCTCATGTACTTTAAACTTACCGGGACTAACTTGCTCATGATAGGTAAAACCTTCAGTAGGATGGTATTTATAATCGGGAAAGAAGGCTATCACAGCCAGGTCGATATCGCCATCTTTATCGAAATCGGCTGCGATAGCTTTAGAGCAGCCGTTGATATGGTAAAAGTAGGTTTGTTTAAATTTCCAGTTGCCCTGGTTGGTAAAAATGTAAACCCCATGGTAAGGCTTAAATATGGGCGAATAGTCATTATTATCACCGCAGGTGTAAACTACATCAAGTTTACCATCGTGGTTAACATCCACCAACTGGAAACTGCTCGACCCGTAAACCGATGGAAAACGGATAATATTTTGGGCAGTAAAGCCGCCCTGTTTGTCATTCAAAAACAGCCAGATCCCTTCATCGGCCTGGGCAAACAGACAGACAATATCAGGCCAGCCATCGCCGTTAAAATCGCCGGTATAAACTATTTCAGGACCAGGAACTGCACGGATGATCTTTCTTTTAAAAGTGTGGTTAGCCTGCTGCTGCAACAGGAACAAGCCTCCCTGGTCACGACCGAAACCGCAACTTACATAATCCATCAGGCCATCTTTATTAAAATCAGCCGTAGCACTTTTAACGGGACGTGGCAGACTATCGGCCATCAGGGTGGTATCTTTTGATTTCTTGTCGAGATTAATATGTGTTAAGCTTCCTTTGAGTTGATCATTAGGCGGAAGGATCCCAATGCAGGTAACTACAGCGCTGTTAGGTTCGGTTACCGATTGATAAAAGGTAACATCGGTTATTGGCGAATGGAATTTTTTCACCAGGGTAGCTGTAAGATCACTATTCCAGCGGTAAAGCTTATTGCCGGCATCTCCTGTATAAAAGTGCTTATCAACATCATTAAACTTAACCATGGTGGTCATGGCCTCCCCTGATTTTGTGTCAACATTAACAGGTCTTTTCACCGAAAATATAGCCGAATCGAGTAAAGCATCCGGTTTGGGAATTTTTAGTTTTTTGGGTGAGGCGTACTTATAGTACACAACAATCTTTGTCCAATCGGCAAGAGAAAGCGTAGCCCCTGGGCCGGCTATATACTGGTCCATAAAGGAGCGCATGCCAAGTTTTGCTCCCATGGCCGGTAATATGTGCTTGTCCCAGGTGGCACTATCCAGTAAAGAAGCATCGGGTGGTTCATGGCAGCTGCCGCAATGTTGGAACGCCGTTTTTTTAGCGTCGGCCAAAAGTTCTTCGTCGCTCGGTTCATTATCGCCGCAACTATTCAATGCGGCAATAACAACAGCTGCGAATATTATAGTCAGCAACAATACGTTTCGTTTTATTATGCTCACCCCTCCTGCTTTCCTCATACAGTTCGGTATCGCTTTACTTTTTGGTGTGATTTTCAAGCATTATCAGTGGCAGGTGCTGATCCCAATTAGGTTTAAAACCATCCTGGAACATAAAACCATCTGCATAATTACCTAATACAATGTCGGGCTTGCCGTCCTTGTTCAGGTCGGTCATTTCCATACACATCCAATGACCAAGGTTGCTAATCGGCAAAGCATGAGGTTTAAAATCCAAAGGTTTAGCCTGTTCAAAGTAAACAAACTCTTCGGCAGGCGTATTTTTCATATCGGCAAAGAATGCTATCGTAGCAATATCGATATCGCCATCACCGTCAAAATCGGTGGCAATGGCTTTGGTACAACCGTTTATAGGGTAAAACCAGCGTTGTTTAAAGTTCCAGTCGCCCGTATTGGTAAAAATGTATAAGCCGTGGTAAGGTTTCAGGATCCTCGAATCACGGTAGTTGTAGCCGCAGGTCAGTACCAGATCAAGTTTGCCGTCATGATCCATATCAACCAATTGAAAACTGCTTGAACCATAAACCGGCGGAAAATGTAGCAGGTTCCGGGTTGTAAATCCTCCTTTTTGATCATTCAACAACAACCAAAGGCCTTCATCGCCGCTTCCGGTTAACAGCATTACATCTGTCCAGCCATCGTTGTTAAAATCGCCGGCTAAAGCTTGTGCAGCGCCCGGCTTGTCATAAATGGTTTGTTGCTCATACGTATGATCCTTATTTTGCTTAAGCAGGTAAACGCCTCCTTTAAATTTGCCCTGACCGCAAACTACAACATCCTGCAAACCGTCCTTATTAAAATCGCCTGTTATTGTGCCAACAGGCCGGGGCAAATCAGATGCAATGTAAGTTTGCTCGTTATTAACATGCTGCGCATCAAGGTTCACTTTAACTACTTTACCATTCGGAAAATCAACCGGTGCCATACGCCCAATACAGGCGAAAAAGCCTATATTATTCCCGGCACTATCCTTGTCAAAACTAACCCCAACTGCGGCTGATGGAAATTTGGCGAGGGAGTCCATTTTTAAATTACTGTCCCAGGTATACAATTTTTCATCCACAGCGTCGGCACTATACATACGCCCTGTAGCTGCATTGGCAGCAAGCATAGTAGTAAAAGCGGTATAACCTACCCGTGCAGGCTTTTTAAGTGTAAAACCAGCCCAATCATTTATTAATGGGATTGGCTTTTTAGCTGGCAGCAAGGTGTCGGGTGCAGCTTTTTTATAATAATCTAAAATGGCTGTCCATTCGGCAATAGTGGCGCCGGTAGTATCAAGCGGATTATCCTTATAGTATGACGAACCGCCATAAGTTGAAATATGCAGCAGCGGGGCCATATTAACCAGCGTGTGGTTAAGCCAAACATCCTTAGGTAATGCATCAACAGGCACTAACGAGTGGCAGCGGGTACACTTTAATTGTACCAGGTTTTTACCATCAACTATCACGTCGCCGGTAAATTTATAAGGTTGATATGCCGGTTTCCGCTTGCAGCTATTGATGAGCGTTAAACCGGCTAATATTGCAGAAAATGAAAAAAGGTATGATATGGTTAATAAGCTTTTTTTTAAATTCATAAAATAGCTCAGCCCTTAATTTTTAAGTTTTAATTTTTTCCAGATATATTCGCCTACCTGTTTGCCCTGTACAGCGCCCTGATTAACGCTGTTGAGGAAGTGGATGCCGCCGTAAAACCTGCTTATTGAAGTTTCGTCGGCAGCTTTCAAAAATGAGTCGAAATGGCGCTGCATGCCTATGTAACGCAGATCGCTGGTATCCTGATAGGCAAAGTTATCGCCAAATAAATGCGTAAGCACAACTGCCGATGCACCGCTGATATCGCTGTGGCCGCTCGGATACTCAGGAAACGGTGGCGTTTGCAGCATTGGCAGCCAGTCGTGGTCAATTTTATCATTGATAATGGTTACCGGTCTTATATAATTAGTTTCATACTTAACCTGCCAGCCGCAAATAAAAGCATCAAACAAAGCTATTGAGGTAAGCGCATAAGCCTGCGCAGTTTTTACAACATCAGCATGGGTTTGCTTGCAGGCAATTGCGGTTATGCCGATCCAGTGACCGCCCGGGGTGATTTTCTTGTTGGCAAACATCATGTGGCCATTATGCTCAATAACAAAAGGATTATCATCCCAAAACTTTGCAATAGTTTTTTGCTCGGGCGTAATGTTTTTGCTTTGGTTATACACCTCCATTGTTTGTCTAAAATACTCGCTGTTTTTATCCTCACTAAAAGCAGGTGGCGGAGGCAAAGGGAACATGGTTGAGGTGTCAACGGCGAAAGTATGCATAGTACCCCAGCAAAACTCAACACCATCCAGGTAATCGGGCGGAGTGGGATGCCAGTTACCCGGATTATCGTTGCCCAAAAACCTTGGCTTGCCACGGGTTTGGGGATAATTATCAACTGCTGCTCTTTTTAAGATGTACTTGCCAATTTTTTCGCCAAAAGCCATTGAGCGGGCATAGGTTGAATCGTCCATGTTGTCTTTATACATGGCGTAAACCCTGGCCTCATATTTTTTAAGCGAATCGATAGAGAAGGTAACCTTATGAGCTACTGCAAAAAACGCTGATGTAGCCGCAAGCGTATAATTATACTTTACCCCTGCCTTTGGTTCGGGAGGTTTACCAAAGTCCCGCAGCTGAGCTGTAATTGAATTGTATCCAGGATTAGAATAACGTATTGCCTCATAAGCAGCCAGCGAGGTATATCCATAAATACGGCTTGCTACGGGAGGGCTGAACACATCATAAATAATAACCTGCGTAAGCTGATCAACGTTGTTATGTATAACATCAGCATCTTTCATCATCGGTGTTTTTTTAGGCTTACTACCGCAACCTAAAACAAGGGCACAACCCGCAACGGCTATAAATATTTTAAAGCATCTCATTTATAATAGTTTAATTAATTGGTACATTACGTTGATGGCCATAACTATCGGTTACAGTTATCGATGCCATGTTATCATCAATATTAATGAATCTGCCCGATTGCGACAAGAAAGAATTACCATTATAAAACTCCTGTTTAGCAGTTTTACCATTTTTGTATTTTATGGTTGCAAATGCATCAAGTGGCTGCAGATTATAGGTTTTAACCGGCCGTTTCAACTCGAACAATTTCATCCTGTCACGATTTTGAGTAGCTGCCAACAGGTAGTTACCATGGGCTCCTTTAAGCTTAACCAGGGCCTTGCCATTGCCCGGAATATAAATACCGCTTTGCATAATGCTGAGCGGTTTAAAACCTCCCTTGCCGTCTCCCTTTAGCAATAAGCCATTAAAAGCATCGTAACGGCCGGTTGCAACCTCGGTGCCGTAGTCATTGCCGTTCAGTGCAACATCAAGGTTGCCATCTCCATCAAAATCATCAACGGTAATGCCGCATAGTTCAGACATTTGCGCTTCAACCGGGAGTGGAATAGCCGTAAACTTCCCTTCCCCGTCATTGCTTAAGTATACCGATTGCAGGTAGTTCACTTTTAAACGCAATGCCCCCTCACGCATTTTGGGGGTTATCACCGAATCCATTGTCGCTGTTGCAAATGACCTATAATTCTGGAATCTGATACGCATGCTGATCATTTGCTTCACGATATCGTCGCGCCCGAAAGCCGGAAATTCCTGCAATTGGCCCTGCTGATCTTTCAGGAAAACAGAGGGGAAAGCATCGTAGCTGCCATTCTTATCAAAATCCTTAGCAGTAATATAAATAGGGTATTGATCGGTTGCTTTATAAAAAGTATTGAGACCGGTATTGCCTATAATGTAATCAGTATCTCCGTCGTGGTCAAAATCGCCGGAGGCAATGGTGTTCCACCATCCAAGCTTATTTTCAACGCCGGTGCTTTGTGTTACATTTTTATATACACCATGATCGTTTTTAAGGAAGGTGATCGGCATCCATTCGCCGGTAAGGATCAGGTCGGGCCACCCGTCATTATTAAAATCGGTAAAGGTGGCATCGCAAACCAAACCTATATTATTCAATTCTTTTGCCGCTGATGCGGATACGTCGGTAAATTTGATAATGCCGTTCTTGCTATCGTTACGCAAAATAAAGCTTGAAACCGGCTTAGGGTAGTTCCAGGGATCCACACGACCAGAGATAAACAGATCCATTTTGCCGTCGCGGTTTATATCTGCTGCTTTTACACACAGTTTGCTGGTGAAGTTTTTAGGCAGGGCATCGGGTTGCAGCTTGAAGTTGCCTTTACCATCGTTAACATAAAGCCTGTCCTGGTAATTTGATGAGCCGGGCTCGCTTTCATAACCGCCGCTGGCAACGTACAGATCAAGGTCGCCATCGCCGTCGGCATCAAAAAGCAACATACCTTCGTCTTTCACTCTTACAGGCGATATCATATGTGCCATATCGTTGGAATTTCCAACCGGGACTATAGTTTTAGGCTGAGGCACTAAATCGCGCTGAATAAATTTGCCATTGGCCTGCTGCAATAGTAATTGAGCGGGATACATTGTAGTACCCCCAACCACCATATCGTCCAAACCATTGCCATCTACATCGCCAACCGCTGTGGCCGGCGTATATTCCGACAGTTTATGCGGAAGCAGTTTCTGAACATTAAAATCGATATAATCCTGATCATTATGTTTATAGGTTATTCCTGCCGATTGAGTGACCTCTTTGAACAATGCGGTATTATCAACAGAGGGCTGTTTATTGGTATAATCAAGCTTCGCATCGCTAATTTTAACCTGGAGTGTTTGATTAGTTTTAACATGGGTAAGCACCTGTTTTTTACCGTTATCCCAGCGGATAACTACCGAATCGAGCAGAGATATGTTACCCAGGCCAAAGTGGGCAATATCCTGTATAGTTGATAAATAACCACGGTAAGGTGTATTTTCATAATATTGATGTTTGCCGTGATCGTAATAAATATCGGCAAAAGCACCAAGACCGTTCAGGTTTTTGGGGCCGCCATGAAATTGTATGTGGAAGTAGTTACTACTGTTTATAGCGCTTTTACGGGAAGTATTTTTGTAGATGAATGCCTCATCATTAATATTGTTAATAACCATATCCATGGTGCCGTCGTTATCCAGATCGGCATAGGCACATCCGTTTGAAAACGAAGGAGCACCAAGCCCCCAGCTTTGGGTTACATCTTCAAACTGCACACCATTGGTATTGCGGAAAGCATAGTTGGGTATTTTCACAATCGGGATTTGGTCAAGCACCTGTTGGGTTGACGCTACCGAATAGGCCATTTGCCTGAAAGTTATAAAATCATGATCGGTTACATCGCGCGGATAGCCATTGGTTATTACAATATCGCGATACCCGTCATTATCAAAATCGGTTATCATGGGTCCCCAGCTCCAGTCTGTTTGTCCAACACCACTTAAAAAAGCCACATCGCTAAATGAGGGGTCGCCAATAGAATCATTACCGCCAATTCGCGGGCCGTTGTTTAATTGTAAAGTATTACGGGTGTATTGATATTGATATTGATATCTGTCGAAATTTTGAAATATCTGGTAATTATTAGGCGGCATGAACATCTTTTTACGGTAGTTATCCTCGGGGTTCATGTCGACCTCGAAAACATCGGCAAGACCATCGTTGTTCACATCCTCAATATCCTGCCCCATGGAGCTGAAGGCGGTGTGCTTAAAATACTCCTTCACTTTATCTGTAAAAGTGCCGTCGCCGTTATTGATGTATAAGATGTTATCGGTTAAAAAATCGTTGGTTACGTAAATGTCTTTCCAGCCATCTCGGTTAATATCTACAGTGGTGGCAGCATGTCCATAGCCTTCGGTCCCAATGCCTGCCTGTTTGGATACGTTGGTATAAACCGGGTGTTTTAGCGCCGGATCCCAATCGCAGCGGTAAAGCTGCCCGGTACTCCGGTGACTTCCATTAGTTATTATCGGCCTGAAGGTACTTTGATTATCGCCGGCAACAGCCTCATTAACGGTAAGGTACATATCCAGATCACCATCGTTATCATAATCAAAAAACGATGCCATAGTTGAGTGGAGCCTTACATTAAGACCATACTCCTTGGCCATTTCTTTAAAGTGCGGTATACCATCTTTACCCACTCCCTGGTTTACATAAAGCAGGTTAGTTCGCTTAACCGCATCATCAAGTAAAGTATAACATATATAAAGATCCATAAGGCCATCATTGTTAATATCAACAACGGCCACTCCCCTGCCCCAGCCGCCACTGCCCTTTACACCAGCAACGTCGGTAACGTCATCAAATTTCATATCGCCTTTGTTAAGGTATAGCTTATTTGATGTAGTATTGGCAACAAAGTAAATATCCTGAAGCCCGTCGTTATTAAAATCGCCAATACCTACACCGCCACCATTGTAAAGGTTAAGTTTTGTAAGCGGGTTTATAGCGTCATTTTCAACAATTTTATTATTAAATGTGATCCCGGAGTGTGAAGAAGGAATCTGTTCAAAAAGTGTGGCTTTTTTACAGGCACTAAATAATACGGCAACCAGGCATATAAGGGGAAGGGTATACTTCATTGTTGGTTAGTAAACTATAAAAAAAGGTGGAGATAACTATCTCCACCTAAAGTTAAGTATTTAAAATCAATGGTTAATTAATAACCAGGGTTTTGTTTCAGTTTTGAGGCCCCTTTTGAACCAGAAAGGTCAATCTCGCTTTGAGGTATAGCGTAATATTCGTTTTTACCTTTAGTAAAGTGAGCACCGTTCAGCTGTGAGTTAACGTTAATATCGTATGCAAAGAAAGCGTTGATTTCATCAGCCATGCTGCCTGTACCTTGATCCCAGCGCTGTAAATCGAAGAAACGCTGGCCTTCCATCGCCAATTCAAGTTTACGCTCGAAATGGATAGCTGTACGGGCATAAGTTTTATTGGCAAATGCACCGGCAGGATATGGTTTAACCAAATAATTATCAGCAGGGGTCGTCTTTGTAGTATACTCAGATTTTGACGGATCGTATGCTGAATTTTTATATACCCACCAAACAGGATTTGCAGCACGGTTACGAACCATATTTACATATTCTAAAGCCTTATCAGTACTTCCAACTTCTACTTCAGCTTCTGCAGCCATCAGTAAGACATCGCTCCAACGCATTAAGTTAATGTTGTTTGAGGTAACTTCATTGGCTGCCCAGTAGTTTTCAGTACTTGAATTAGTACCTTTTTCGGCAGATGAATAAACGTTTTTACGTGGATTGAAAACACCATCTGTAGGGTCACGGATCCAACTTGCCGGAGGATTGCCCCAGTCAAGATAAGGAATGTTAGGACGCCCCATGGTGATATCAATACGAGGATCTAAAGTACCAGTGTAAGGATCAGTTTTACCGCTTACTTTTTTACCCGAATTGAAAGTGGTAAACAATGGTAAGCCGTCACCATCTGTTTTAAATGAGTTACCTAATGATTGTGATGGGTTGAAGAAACCACAGCAAGCACCAGGCCCACTGTTGTAAGGGAAGTTCAACTCATCGCCGGTGTTACCGTTGTTACCGCCTGAGTTATCATTAACTGATGATTGTGCAGCAAATACCGATTCTACGCTGTTTTTTTGACCAGCCTGAGGGCTAAAGTTCTTCTGCATGTTATCGTTCAATGCAAAGTGGTCGCCGCTTGGTTTGGTACCATTAGGTATAAGGTTATCATATAACGCTTTAGCTTCGGCAAATTTGTGTTGAAACATTTTTGCTTTGGCGAGATATGCCATAGCTATCCATTTGTTCGCGCGGCCTTTTTGCGATTGAAGGGCAGGAATATTATCGATACCTGCCTGTAAGTCAGCTTCTATATTCGGCCAGATATCCTTATCATTAGGCTGGTTGGCATCTGTTTGCGTTTCGTCAATGTAAGGGATCATGTTGTACATTTTCTTAAGTTCCATGTAGTAATATCCTCTTAAGAAACGAGCTTCACCGGTAATCCTTTTTACATCATCGGCACTGATATCTTTTGCTAACGGAAGTGTGCGCAAAACGTCATTAGCCCGGCTAACGCCGTTAAAACAAAGCCGGTATTTGTCTCTGATGTACGGATTCGAGGTAGAATAAGTAAAATTACCTACCGGCAAGATATCGTTACCACCATCCGATGGCTCTGAACCTTTATAGGCATCACCAGCAGTAACACTACCAAATAACCAGTTTGAACCGGCTGCGTTTATACCGCCGCCATTACCACCCACACCGTCCAACAGTGAATAAGTACCAATTAGTAAGCTTTCAACACCAGTTTTGTTGGCAACGATGTTCGGGCTTAAGCTTTGCAGGATGGGCCTGTTTAGCATATCCTTACGGCACGCATACACCAGGCACACCAACAGCGACGCTATTGGTATGATCAGTTTTATTTGAATTTTTTTCATAACTTTTATATTAAAAATTTCTCAATATTAGAAAGAGGCGTTAACACCAATGTTATATATCTTCTGCCCGGCAGGGTAGTTACCAAAGTCGATACCAAAACTGGTATTGTTATTTAGGTTTGATGGCTGTAACTCAGGATCTAAACCAGTGTACTTTGTAATAGTGAACAAGTTGTTAGCCAACAAATAAAACCTTAATCTCTTAATACCCAAAGCCTTGATTTGCGAATTTGGAACGGTATAACCCAATGTCAATGATTTCAACCTAACATAGGTACCGCTTTCAAGGTACCATGAATTTGGATCACCCGTGTTATCAGCGTTAGCTGTACGGGTTAATACAGGGATAGTTGCCTGGCTGTTATCAGCACCTGGTTTCCAAACTTTAGGGCCTAATATATCGGCACTTACGTTACCGGTAAATACTTGTGGGAAATAAGTCCAGTATTTAATGTAATTAAAGATCTTGCCACCAAATGAACCATAAAGAAAGGCATTCAGATCGAAGTTTTTGTAACTAACGTTGAGTGTAAAGCCACCTGTAAATTTGGGGTTAGGGTTACCTATAAATGTTTTGTCATCAGAGGTGATCTTTCCATCACCGTTAACGTCGGCATATTTAAATAAACCCGGCCTTGCGTTAACATCGGTTGGCGAAGCAGCTATATCAGCAGCATCACGATATAAGCCGATAACTTTATATCCGTAAAATTCGCCCACAGGCTGCCCTGGCTGTAACCTTACAAAGTTTTGGATACGTGTTGAGCCATCGCTGTTACGATCCTGGTATTTAAGGCCATTCAAATCGGTAACAAGGTTTGAGTAATGGCTTGCATTCAGGCTCAGATCATATTTCCAATCGCTGCCGACATTGCCATGATAGCTGGCAACAATTTCAAAACCTTTATTTTTAATGTTACCACCATTAACATAAGGTAAGTTTGCAACGGCAGCGGGAGCAAGTGCTATTGAAGGATCGCCTGATTGGAATAACAAACCTGTAACCGATTTCTGGAAATATTCAAATGTGAAATCGAATTTATTGTTAAACAAAGTAGCGTCAAAACCAATATTCTTGATCTTATCAGTTTCCCATGACGTAGCTAAGTTACCTTGTTGTATCCTGTACAAACCTGTAACAGTTGAGTTACCAGTTCCAGTGATGTCATAATTGGCATTACCGTTTGACTGGGCGTATAAGCTATAAGCATTGCTTAAGCGGGTTTCAACGCCGGCAAGTGAGCCAAGACTACCATAGCTTGCGCGGATCTTCATGTCATTAAGCCAGCTAACATCTTTCAGAAATGCCTCTTTGGAAATCCTCCAACCAGCGGTTACTGAAGGGAAAGTACCCCATTGATGACCTGGAGAAAAATATGAAGAACCGTCACGACGAACTGTTGCACCTAAGATATACTTATCGTTAAACTGGTAGTCCAATTTTGCGAAATACGAAAGCAAACCTGAATCAAAAAGCTGATCAACACCGTTGCTTGGTGGGTTAGCACCGTTGGCTACGGTTACATAGTTAGGGTCAAATGAGATATTGTAGTTACCTCCACCTGCACGGATACCGCGTTTGTAAGTGGTTATAGCCTCAGAACCAACTAATAAATTAACGCTATGTTTACCAAACTGCTGTTTATAGTTTAAGGTATTAGTCCAGGTATACTGGCTGTTGTAGCCTGCTACTTCAGTAAAACCGTTGGTTGAAGTATTACCTTCTGAGTTTTCATATGCAGGTTTAGTAAAGTAGTAGTAGTAGTAATTATCGACCGTACCACCAAATTGGGTGCGGATGGTGAAATGTTTCAGAAAATCAGCTTCGGCATAAACGTTGCCTGTTATATCCCAGTTATTGTTCCTGTTATCTTTTGAACGCTCCTGAACTGCAACCGGGTTACTTGAGTTACCTAAACTGCCAGAACGGGTACCAGCAAAGTTGCCCATGATATCATAAACCGGGATAATAGGTGGTTCACGATAAATGTATGATATGGCGTTACCTTCGTTTTGGTTGTTGCTTACGTTAGGGTTTCTTTTATAGAAAATGTAAGCGTTTTCACCTACACGGATATGAGGTCCAACGGCAAAATTTGTATTAATCCTGGCAGCATACCTTTTGAAGTAGGTATCAATTAAAGTACCTTGTTGATTAAGATAGCTTATTGACATCAGGTAAGTTGATTTATCGTTACCGCCGCTTGCTGTAATATTATGGCTCTGTATCGGAGCTGGCTTAAACACCTCATGAAACCAGTCGGTACCTTGTTTGTTGGCACGGGTGATCTGGTTATCGGTAGTAAACGGATTTAAGAGATAAGTTGATGGATCAGTTTTTGGGTCACCTACGTGAGCTCCGGCTGGTGTAATATAGTCTGGAATTGTCCAGGTACCTGTTTTTCCAGGATCATATTGTGGGTTACCTCCTGCCAGAGGGCTTGAACCGTCAGCGTTGGGGCTGTTTTTGTATGATTGATAAATAGCCTCTACATACGTTTTGGTATCGGCCAGTTTAAAACCATCTTTTAAGGGCCTTTGCGTACCATAGTAAGCATCATAGCTAATAGTTGCAGCACCACTTTTTCCTTTTTTGGTTGTTACTACCACAACACCGTTTGAACCACGCACACCGTAAATTGACGCCTGACCGTCTTTCAATACCTGCATTGATTCGATATCGTTAGGGTTGATATCGTTCAATGAGCCCTGAACACCGTCAATTACAATAAGGGGCGCTGTACTGAAGATAGAGCCCACACCACGTACGTTAACTGTAGTATTAGCACCAGGGTTACCTGAGTTGACTACAGTAACACCAGCCGCAGTACCCTGAAGTAAGCTGGCTGTGTTTGATGCAGGTACTGTTTTCATGGTTGCGACGTTAACCACCGATACCGAACCGGTGATATCTTTTTTACGCTGGGCCGTATAACCTGTTACAACAACCTCGTTCAAGGTGCTGCTACCAGATTGCAGTGTGATCCGAAGGTTTACATCGGTACCTACCTTAATTTCGGTACTTTGATAACCGATGTAAGATACTACCAGTGTATTGCCCGGGCTTAGGGTTAAGGTGAATTCACCATTAACATCAGTTACAGTACCTGTACTTGTACCTTTGACGCGTATGGAAGCGCCAACAACAGGTAATTTATCGTCGGAGCCGATAACTTTACCTTTGTACTTTGTTTGTGCTGTAACTACCAATGAAGATACCAGGCAGCATAGTAGCAAACCCAAGTATCTTCCTTTTAGGAGTAAACTTTTAAACATGAGATTGAGATTTAGTTGATTAATATATTTGATTTAAGCTTTTAAGTCGATAATTGGTATTGCTAAGTTTTAAAATAGAAAATTGCACACTTGCGGGTAGCCTGTTTGAACTGAGCGATTGTGAGATAAGCTCTGTTAAACAGATTAATGGAAGATGAAGTGTTGGAAAGTAAAAAATGTAAAAGTTTTATCATATGAACTTCTCTCGTATAATTTTTTTTAAACTTTTTATCCGTGTAGTCACCTTTTTTATGCTCCCGCAACCGAAGCAACATTAAAGTTAAAATGTTATAATAATATTAGATTTTGAACGATTTCTGCCAAAACAGAAATTTATATTGGCTATGGAACTAATGTAATTAGTGTGTACTGTATACACAAGTAAAATAGGTAGATTTATAAATTAATTATTTATAGGTCAATTTATCCGCTAAAATTACAAATTGAGAATCTTTCATTAATACATTGCTAACATATAGCCTGTTTTTTTGAAAATATCGTATTGTAAAAGTGTTGCTATTATTCTGTAACAGGTGCAAAAAAGTTGTTGAAACAATAAATATTAACGCAACTGAGCTGTTATCTTAAATATTTTGCCCTTAGTTTAATGTGCCTGCCCTCCCTGCCATAATTTACCAAAGTGTTAAAATATCATTATACTTTGCAAATACTGTCAGGTCAACATTTATTATTAATTACACAATAATAAATGTTAAATATACATTTACCCAAGCAGTACTTTTCAAACAATAAATGTTCAGGTTACATTTATTACAATCGATTTCACGCCATTATACAACATTTTATACACTTTTTCCAAAACAAAACGGCACCGGTAAATTTTACTTACCGGTGTCGTTCAGATATTTTCGTGCATCAAAAAATACCTTTACTATTTTTAACAAAGTGCTAAAAATGTATTACACTTTAAATGGCACTATTTAGCCCACCAAACCGATGCATTATGCGTATCGGCCGAGTTAGTTCCTATTTCAACTACAAATTCGCCTGGTTCCCAGTCATACTTAAGTTGCGTGTTATAAAACTTCAATAGCTCCGGAGTAATAGTGAAGCTTACCTGTTTTGAACCACCTGGCTTAAGGCTTATTTTTTGATAACCCTTAAGCTCTTTTACCGAGCGGCTGATACTTGCTACAGGATCGCTTATATATAACTGTACCACTTCTTCCCCCGCATATTTACCCGTATTGGTTACTGTAACAGTAGCCGTTAAGGTTTCATTACCTTTTAATTTGGTTTTGCTTACGCTAACAGCGCTGTAGTTAAAGGTGGTATAGCTTAAGCCGTAACCAAACGGATAAAGCGGATCGTTTGAAATATCAAGATAATTTGACCTGAATTTTGAAGGACCGCCTTTGTATGGCCTGCCCGTGTTTTTGTGGTTGTAATAAATAGGTATTTGCCCTACGCTGCGCGGAAATGTAGCAGTTAATTTACCGGCCGGGTTATAGTCGCCAAATACTACATCGGCGATGGCGTTACCGGCCTCGGTGCCGGGCGCCCAAACGTCAAGTATCGCGTTAGCATGCTTATCTTCCCAGGTTAAGGTAAGCGGACGACCGTTAAACAGCACAATCACCATCGGTTTTCCCAGTTTTGAAAGTTCCTTCAGCATGTTTTTCTGGCTTTCGGGAATATCGATATCCGAGCGGCTTGACGATTCACCCGACATGCTTTGCGATTCACCAACAACGGCCACAATTACATCCGATTTTTTGGCGGCATCAACTGCTTCCTTCAACAATTCGTCGCCCGGCTTAGCATCTAAAGAAACCATTCCGGGACCAAAGTTCAGCCTTTTAATAAACAAACTGTCTTCGGTTATATTGGCACCTTTGGCATAGTTAATGGCAACATTGTTACCTACCACATTTTTAATACCTTCCATTACGCTTACCGATTTTTGCCACTCGCCGGCAATAACCCAGGTACCCAGCATATCGCGGTGATTATCGGCTAACGGGCCTACCAGGGCAATACTACCACCTCTTTTAAGCGGAAGGGTTTGATTATCGTTCTTTAGCAATACAAAGGAGTGTTTAGTGATCTCCCGTGCAGCAGCGCGGTTCGCAGTCGATAACTCTTCTTTAGCTTCCTTACCGGCATCCATTGATTTATAAGGGTTATCAAACAAACCTAATTTGTATTTAGCTTCCAATACACGCTGACAAGCCAGATCAATTTCCTGCTGGGTTATTTTCTTTTGTGTAAGTGATTTCTTCAGGGTTTTCAGAAAACCCTCTCCTACCATATCCATATCCAAACCTGCTTTCAGAGCAAGGGCAGATACCGTTTGCAAATCGCCAAGGCCGTGATCTGTCACTTCGTTTACAGCGGTATAATCAGATACCACGAAACCTTTAAAACCCCATTGCTTTCTTAATAAATCGGTTAACAACCATTGGTTAACTGTTGCAGGCACACCATCCACTGTATTAAATGAACTCATGAAACTGCCCGCACCGGCATCAACTGCTGCTTTATATGGCGGCAGGTAATCCTGGTACATTTTAATGCGGCTCATATCAACTGTGTTATACTCACGGCCGGCTTCTGCGCCACCGTAAAGTGCAAAGTGCTTAACGCAGGCCATCACGGCATCGGCATCTTTCATATTGGTACCCTGGTAACCCTGTACCATAGCTTTTGCCACTTGTGAGCCATACCATGGGTCTTCGCCCGAGCCTTCAGAAATACGGCCCCAGCGCGGGTCGCGGGCAATATCAACCATTGGCGAAAACACCCAGTTCAAACCTTCGCCGGTTGCTTCTTTAGCTGCAATTTGTGCCGACTGTTTGATCAGGCCCATGTCCCACGTTGCCGACATGCCCAAGGGGATAGGGAAAATAGTACGGTGACCGTGGATCACGTCCAAACCAAAAATAAGCGGAATGTGCAGCCTTGAGTTTTTAACGGCTATGTCCTGGATCTGGCGGGTTTGCGTTGTACCCCAAACACCAAACACTCCACCAATTGCCCCATTTTTAATATTTTCTTCAACCCCTTTATTTACTACCGATCCTGTTGTTGCTGCTCCGATGGTTACCAGGTTTAGCTGCCCTATCTTTTCATCAAGGGTCATTTTACTCATTAGGCCTTTTACATAGGCATTCATTTTCGCATCTTCGGTTTTAGCCTGTGCCAGCGCCTTGTTAAAGGGCGTCAATGCCACGCAAAATGGCATCACGACTATGACAAGCCGGCTTGAAAAATACTTCTTCATTTTTTAAGTTATATGGGTAGTAAATAATCGGTTAACAAATATGACTAATAATCAGAGCATTTCATTGCGCCTTTAAATATTTTTGACAATTTTAGAAACAGGATGCTACGGCATTTATCATAGTGTATTAAGTACACAATTGTAAATATTATAATTAAAAAATCAAACTTTATTTGTACAATAGCACAAATGTTAAGTAAACAGCAACTTATTGAGTACAGCGAGGATGCCCGCAAAAATTACGTAAACCACATTTCTATTGATTGTGTTGTATTTGGATTTCACGAGGGGCAAATGAAAGTGCTGCTATTAAAAACCCATGACGAAGAGAAGTGGTATTTGCCCGGCGGTTTTGTACTTAAGGAAGAACCGATAGACAATGCCGCTGTAAGGATACTACAGGAACGTACCGGTTTAGATAAAATATTTTTACAGCAGTTTCGTGTATTTGGTGATCCCGACCGTTCAAAGGTCCATAATGATATGTATGCCGATATGTTGCCAAAAGAACAAAACTGGTTTTCGGGCCGGTTTATATCTATTGGATATTACGCGCTGGTCGACTTTTTTGGCGTTATACCCCACCCCGATCAGTTTTCGGAGCTTTGTGCCTGGCGCGACCTGGATGACATGCCCGAGATGCAGCTTGACCATGAAAATATTTATAAAAGCGCTTTGGATGCCTTGCGCCTGCAGCTTAACTATCAACCCATAGGTTACAACCTGATGCCGAGAGAATTTACCATGCCCGAGCTGCAAAAATTGTATGAAGCAATTTTAGGTAAAAAGTTGGACAGGCGTAACTTTCAACGCCGGATCTTAGCTTTTGGCATCCTTAACCGATCTGAAGAGCCGCGTAAAGGCGGTGCGCATAAGGCGCCGTACCTGTATTCGTTTGATATAGAAAATTACCAGCACGCCTTAACCGAAGGGTTTAAAGGCGGTTGGTAATTGCCGCTAAAAGGGCTATGGCTTACGCCGCAGCTATCGCCCTTTTTAGTGTAAAGTAAAATGTACTGCCCGAACCTATTTCACTGTCCACGCTAATTTTACCTGCTTGTGCCTCAATAAAATCCTTGGCGATGGCAAGGCCTAAACCCGTTCCGCTTTGCTCGGATGTAGCATTAGGCACCTTAAAATAGCGCTCAAACAAACGGGGCAGATATTGCTGTTCTATCCCCTTGCCATGATCAGTTACCGAAAACTCTATCTCATCGTTCTTATGTTTTTTAACTACCAGTTCAACTGTCGATTTTTCGTGGCTATATTTTATAGCATTCGAGAGCAGATTGATGAGTACCCAGGTGGTTTTATCCAAATCGGCGTGTACTTTGGGGAGGCTTTGATCGCATTTCACCTTAATTTCTACATGCTTTTGATCGGCTATAAACTTAATAGCTTTTACGGCATAATCCACAATATTTTGAGGGTGCGTACTGCCGAAGTTAAGCTGTAGCTTGCCGGTTTCAACCTGTGCCATGTCAAGCAGTTCGCCTGTGATGAGCAACAGGCGGCGGGTATCGTCTTCTATGTTCCCTATCAGCTGGCGCTGCTCGGCATTTACTTCACCTATACGTTCATCTTCCAATAATTTCAGGCTCATTTTTATGGATGAGATAGGGGTTTTCAACTCGTGCGATATGGTAGCGATGAAATTAGTTTTCGCCTCATCCAACTGTTGATACTCGGTAATGTTTTTTAGGATAATCACTTTGCCTATCACTTTATCCCTGCTGCTTACCGATAATGATTCGCGCGAATAAAAACCTTCATGATTATCAGCGAAGATCCGAAGCTTTGCCTGGTCATTAACAAGCAGCTTGCGCATCAGGTCATTTTCAATAGCAATATCAGGTGCATATTTACCATTGAGCTGGTCGGCTTTCATACCAATCAGGTTGCAGGCCACCTGGTTGGCAAAAATAATAACACCTTTTTCATCAAGACCAATAATGGCATCATGCATGGAGTTAATAATGGTTTCAATTCGTTTTTTCTCAAACAGGATACTGGCCAGGTTGCTGTTTTCAAACTCATCAAGTTTGCGGGTCATGTTATTAAAAGCCTGGCCCAGTTCGCCAAATTCGTCGTCCGATTCAAAATGAATTTGCTGGTGATAGTTTTTGTTCGATACCTCTTTAATGCGGGCAGTAAGCTCCTTAATTGGGTTGGCGATGTATCCCGGGAAATTAACTGCGAAACTGAATGCTACTAAAAACAAAAACGCACCTAAAAATGCCACCAGCAACGACCCTCGTTTTGAAGTTGTATTAGCTATATCATTCTTCCGTGCGATAGCATCCATGTTGAGCTTCATTATTCCATATACCTGCTTGTGCAGGCGATTGCGTAAGTCGCTTTCGGCTATTTTATTATCGCTCCGGCGCTTTAAACTCTCAAAAACAGCCCGCAAGGAATCTGTAAGTTGCAGCTCACCTACCTCAGTGATATTGTGCTCTTGCAATACCAAATTGTCATTTATCGTTTTTTGTTGGTCGGCCGATAGTTTGTCGGTGTGCGAATCAATAGCGGTAAGTATATTTTGCATATACTTTACTGTTTTATAGTTATCTTTTAATACGGCCCCCGCGTCGACAGATAGCCGGTTTAGGAAATATATCGACATTCCGCAGCAAATTATTGCCAGTACAAACAGGAAACCTATTCCTGCCCGGAGTTTATTTTTTATAGTCATGGCTATGAAAGTATTACAAGGTCAATATCAGTTTTCGACATTTTATTTAGTAGCTGTGTAAACACCGCTGTTTTCATGATAAGCTGGTAAAATTTAAACCGCGGCTTGCCGATGCAAATCGTGGTGATGTCATATTTTTCGGCCGTTTCCCAAATGGTGCGGGCTACATTATCGTCTTTTACCTTCAACACTTCGCCCCCCAGTTGCGTGGCCAGCTTCATGTTGTTAATAAGGTGCCTTTGCGCGGCTAAGTTAATCTTATCACTGCTCTCCCGCGATGTTTGCACATACAACAAATACCATTTGGAGCGATAGTATGACGATAACCGCGCCGTTTTACGGATAATAACCTTGGCCGACTCATCATTAGTACTGATACAAGCCAAAAACAGCTCGGGCCTTAGCTTAATTGTTTTGGGCACCTCAATATCAATTTTCCGCTCCACCTGGTGGGCCACCTCACGCAGGGCCAGCTCCCGCAGCTGCAAGATCCGCTCCGCCTGGAAAAAGTTACTTAGCGCTGTCGGGATCTTTTTCTCATCATAAATTTTGCCTTCTTTAAGTCGTTCAATCAACTCATCGGCGGTAAGGTCGATGTTTACCACCTCGTCGGCCAGTTGCAGAACCTTATCGGGTACACGCTCGTGGATGGTTGCACCGGTTATCCGTTCCACTTCCTCATTAAGGCTTTCCATGTGCTGAATGTTCACCGCGCTGATCACATTAATGCCCGCGTTCAAAATCTCCAGCACATCTTGCCAGCGCTTTTCATTACTGCTACCCTCAATATTGGTATGCGCCAGCTCATCAACAATCACCACCTCCGGGCGCAGGCTTATCACAGCTTTCAGGTCCATCTCCTCCAGTTCCTTTCCCTTGTAAAACAGTTTACGGCGGGGTATTACAGGCAAACCTTCCAGCAAGGCATGGGTTTCTTTACGGTTATGGGTTTCGATGTAGCCAATTTTCACGTCGATACCATTGCGCAGCAAGGTTTGGGCCTCCTGCAGCATCCGGTAGGTTTTCCCAACACCGGCGCTCATGCCTATATATACCTTGAACTTTCCCCTGCGTGATTTTTTGATCAGTTCCAGGAAATGCTCAACCGACTGCTCTTTGGTATCCTCGTTCATATGGCCTTCTAAATCTCCCCTAAACGGAGACTTTTAAATTTATTAATTTTATTTTTCAAATCCCCTCTTGAGAGGGGGAGCGATGGAATGGTGCGGTTGCAGGGGTGTGTTTCATCGCGTGATGAGTAACACACCCCTCAACCCCTCTCAAGAAGGGAATCGCACAGTCCCGGTGCTTTTACTTTTATACTTTGCTCCAGCCGCTGTTGGTGTTGCCACCAACAACTTTGCGCTTTCCAGTTACCTACCTCATTCCTTTGCATACTGGGTTGTTGGTGACAACACCAACAACGGCAAAGAGTGCAAGTTGAAAACTTACTTTATAGGTCACCACGGGTTACGCTGCGCTAAACCCGCGGCAGTTTGTGGCAGTTTTTTTACTTTTTCAACCCATCCAAAGCCACATTCAGCTTCAATACATTCACTTTAGCCGGGCCGAACAAACCCAATAAAGGCTGCTCGGTATGCTCATCAACCAGTTTGCTTACAGCATCGACAGATAATCCACGAACCTTGGCTACACGGGCTACCTGAACTTTTGCACCTGCTGGTGAAAGATCCGGATCCAAACCGCTACCAGAAGCAGTAACCAGTTCGGCAGGGATTTGAGAGCGTGTTACACCTGGATTATGTTTCAGGAAATCCTCAATCCTGCCTTCAACCTGTTTAAGGTAATCAGGGTTTGACGGACCCTTATTTGAACCACCCGAACCGGCAGCATTATAATCAACTGCTGACGGACGGCCCCAGAAATACTCGTCTTTGGTAAATTTTTGACCAATGTTGGCGTAGCCAACTACACGGCCTTTGTAAGTAACGGTTTCGCCATCGCCTTTTCCCGGGGTAAATTTACCTATACCGGCTATAGCTAAAGGATAGATGCCTGCTGTTAATACAATCAGTATTAAGGTAAGCTTGATGGATGGCAACAAATATGTTTTCATTTTGAATTGGATTTGAGATATGAGATTTGAGACATGAGATTTTGTGGTGTTAGATATGAAACGCGATTTATGATTTTGAACTGTCTGCTTCTTACTCAAAAAACCTCAAATCTCATATCTAACATCTCACATCTATATAAAAATTGAAACAGCTAAATCAATTAATTTAATGCCTATAAAAGGTATAATAATACCGCCTAAACCATAAATAAGCAGGTTACGGCGTAACAGCGCGCTTGCACCAATAGGCTTGTATTCAACGCCACGCAAAGCCAATGGTATCAGCAACGGAATAATAATAGCATTGAATATCACCGCCGAAAGTATCGCCGATTGCGGACTGTGCAGGTCCATAATGTTCAGCGCTTTTAAGGCGGGCATTGATACCATGAATAAAGCCGGAACAATGGCGAAATATTTAGCCACGTCGTTAGCAATACTAAAGGTGGTTAACGTGCCACGGGTCATCAATAACTGTTTACCTATCTCTACAATTTCGATCAGCTTGGTTGGATCGTTGTCTAAATCCACCATATTACCAGCTTCTTTGGCTGCTTGTGTACCGCTATTCATGGCTACGCCAACATCGGCCTGGGCCAGCGCGGGGGCATCGTTTGTACCGTCGCCCATCATAGCTACCAGTTTACCGCCCTGCTGTTCTTTTTTAATGTAGTTCATTTTGTCCTCGGGTTTAGCCTCGGCAATAAAATCATCCACACCGGCTTTTTCGGCAATAAACTTGGCGGTAAGTGGGTTATCGCCGGTTACCATCACCGTTTTAACACCCATTTTACGCAGGCGTTCAAAGCGTTCGGCAATACCGGTTTTAATGATATCCTGCAACTCAATCACACCCATGATCTTTTCATTTTGTGATACAACCAATGGCGTACCACCGTTTGATGAGATCTTTTTAACATTCTCCTCTACATCTGTTGGAAACGGGTTACCAGCTTTTAAAGCAATATTACGGATGGAGTCAAAAGCACCTTTGCGGATGCGTAAACCATCGGGGGTATCTAAACCGCTTGAACGGGTTTCGGCGGTGAATTTGATAAACACTGAATCGGCTGGAGCGTGGATTTTTAGTTTGTTCGGACCTTGCTCGGCCAGCTCTACAATCGACTTACCTTCGGGAGTTTCATCGGCCAGTGAACTTAACACACATGCCATTACAAAATCCTGTTCGTCTACGCCTGCTGTTGGGTAAAAGCTGGTTGCTTTACGATTACCAATGGTTATGGTACCAGTTTTATCCAGTAATAAAGTGTCTAAGTCGCCTGCTGTTTCAACAGCTTTACCGCTTTTGGTAATTACGTTGGCACGCAAAGCCCTGTCCATCCCGGCAATACCGATGGCCGATAAAAGGCCACCGATAGTGGTAGGGATCAAACAAACAAACAACGATATAAAAGCGGCTATAGTGATGGGCGTGTTAGAGTAATCACCGAATGGCTTCAGGGTAACACACACGATAACGAAGATCAGTGTAAAACCTGCCAGCAAAATAGTTAAGGCAATTTCGTTAGGGGTTTTCTGGCGTGATGCACCTTCTACCAGCGCGATCATCTTATCCAAAAAGCTTTCGCCCGGTTGGGTAGTAACCAATACTTTAACCCTATCGGATAATACCTTGGTACCGCCGGTAACTGATGATTTATCACCACCGGCCTCGCGGATCACCGGGGCGGACTCACCTGTAATGGCCGATTCATCAATGGTAGCGATACCTTCAATGATTTCGCCATCGGTAGGGATATTATCCCCTGTTTCGCAAATGAAAACATCACCTTTTTTTAACTGTGATGACATCACCCTTTCTTCCTTGCCATTAACCAGTAAGCGGGCAGGTGTCTCTTCGCGGGTTTTGCGCAGGCTTTCGGCCTGGGCTTTACCACGTGCTTCCGCAATGGCCTCGGCAAAGTTGGCAAACAGCACAGTTAACAATAATATAATGAATACCGTAAAGTTGTAGGCAAAGCTACCCTGGCCTTTATTGGTCAGCGAAAATATGCTCACAATGAGCATTACAACTGTACCGATCTCCACAGTAAACATTACCGGATTGCGGAACAGCACACGAGGGTTTAACTTGATAAAAGATTGTTTTAAAGCATCCCTCATCTGATCGCCCTGAAACAATGTATTTTGAGTTGAGTTCATGATTATTTTAATGAAAAATGTTCAGCAATTGGGCCTAAAGCCAGTGAAGGGAAGAACGACAGCGCTGCAATAATTACGATCACCGCGAAGATCATCAACCCAAAGGTTGAGGTATCGCTCTTCAACGTACCGGCCGATTCAGGGATATATTTTTTATTGGCCAACAATCCGGCAATAGCCAGCGGACCAATTATTGGCAGGAACCTGCCCAATATCATCACGATGCCGGTGGTATAGTTCCAAAAGATATTACCATCGCCCAAACCTTCAAAACCCGAACCGTTGTTGGCTGCGGCTGAAGTATACTCGTACAACATTTCGGAGAAACCATGTGTACCGGGGTTATTTAACCAGGCCGAAGGTTTAACAGCCCAATCGGCGCCGGCAACATTAACCACATAGTATGATGATATCGCCAAACCTACCAGGATAATGAACGGGTGGAGCAATGCAATCAGCGAAGCAATCTTCATTTCCCTTGCCTCAATCTTACGACCTAAAAACTCCGGCGTACGACCAACCATCAACCCCGAAATAAATACTGCTACTATGATAAATATGTAGAAGTTGAGGATACCAACCCCGCAGCCACCATAAAAACAGTTAACCATCATACCCAGCAGCATCATAGTACCTGATACCGGCATAGCGCTGTCATGCATGGAGTTTACCGAACCTGTAGAGATAATAGTAGTCACGATGCTCCAGTAAGCCGAGTTAGCCGGACCAAATCGTACCTCCTTACCTTCCATAACACCGGTTGGCTGGCTGATGCCCATTTTAGCAATGGCAGGGTTTCCGTTCAGCTCGGCGTTCATAGTCGGGATCAGCAACATGAGCATACCCAGTGTCATTACGCCGAAGATCACATAAGCAAACTTCTTTTTATTGAGATAGAAACCTAATGCAAATACCAAAGCGATTGGGATAGCAACCTGCGCCACTAATTCAACAGTATTGGTTAAATAATTAGGATTTTCGATAGGGTGAGCAGAGTTAGCGCCGAACCAGCCGCCGCCGTTGGTACCTAAGTGCTTAATAGCAACGAGAGGTGCAACCGGCCCGCGGGATACGTGAACGGTATCACCCTGCATACTGATGAAAGTATCTTTACCTGCATAGCTGGTAGTCATGCCGTTAAAGGCGAAGATCACAGCTATCACAAATGAGATAGGTAATAATATGCGGGTGATGGTTTTTACAAAGTATTCCCAAAAGTTGCCCAGCTTATCAGTAACCTTATCCTTCATGGCCCTGAACACAACTACCAGCGCGGCAATACCCGTAGCTGCCGATACAAAGTGCAGAAACATGAATACAAAATGCTGTGTAAAGTAGGTAGCACCGCTTTCGCCCGAGTAATGCTGCAGGTTACAGTTTACCAAAAAGCTGATAGCGGTATTGAAAGCAGTATCAGGCGATTGACCGGGGTTACCATCCGGGTTAAGCGGCAAATGACCTTGTGCCATTAAACAAACAAAAGCATATATCAGCCAAACGCTGTTAATGGTAAGCAGGGCCAGCAGGTGCTGTTTCCAGTTCATTTCGCGTTTGGTGTCGATACCGCTGAAGCGGAAAATAAAACGATCAAGCGGGGCGAGGAAATCGAGCCAGGTTTTTTCGCCCTTAAATACCTTAGCTATGTAACGGCCAAGGGGAATGGCGATGGCTAAGGTGAGCAGGTAGGTGAAAATTACACCCGTTAGTTCAGTGTTCATAGTTTAATTTTAAAAATTTTCGGGTTTAAGAAGTACGTATACCATGTAAATGAACACGGCTATTGCTACGATGAATAATGCTGCCATGATTTTAGATTTTTTCGAAGTACGTTACAGATTTAAAAAAGACCCAGAATACCACTACAAATGTGGCCAGGTAAGCGATTGTGAGTAAAGCATCCATTTTATGTGTTTTGCAAAGGGCTTTGCCAAGCGGATGCCAAGAAAAATTATTATTATATAAAAAACTGATTGTTAATTATTTACATAGACTCAGAAATATTATTTTATTTATTTAGGAGGAATTGAACTATCATTTTGATAGGTGATTATCAAAGTGGAATCGAGGAAGGTCTTAGCTGCCGGGGGGTTAGCTGCCGCGGGTTTAGCATAGCGTAACCCGTGGTTAAACACAACTGAAGCTTTCAGCTTCAAATTTAAGCTGAAAGCTTAAATTATACCGCACCACAGGTTACGCTATCGCTAAACCTGCGGCAGATGGGGTGGCAAATATCTCCATGCCTCCGGCCTGTGTACGGCGGCCAGAGGCCGCTTGATAGTCGACACCCGGCTGGAGCCGGGCGTCAGCGTAGAAAGAACTTTTTATTCACTAAATCCGAAATCGAAATTCCGAAATCCGAAATCATTCCAAATTATATTCCTTCAGCTTTCTGTACAACGTAGCTACGCCAATATTTAGCAGATGCGCAGCTTCGGCACGGTTGCCATGAGTGTGGTTAAGCACCCTCTGAATATGTAATTTCTCTACAGAGGAAAGATCAAATGCCGAAATAGGCGCACCGCTTTTCACTTGTTGCTGCTGAACTTCATAAGGTAGCAGGCTCTCATCAAGCATATTGCTATCGGTCAGGATAACAGCCCGTTCCACTATATTTTTTAGCTCGCGAATATTACCGGGCCATGGATAGGCTTCCAGTTTTTCAATAAAATCATCACTAAGGGTATTTACCTGTTTTTTTACTTTAAGGGCAAAGTGTTGCATAAAGTATTCGGCCAGCAGCTTAATATCTTTTTTACGCTCACGCAATGCTGGCAATGTGATCTGGAAAACAGAAAGACGGTAATATAGGTCCGACCGGAAATGACCATCGTTGATCTCGTTCAGCAAATTACGATTGGTAGCTGCCAGAATCCGTACGTTAACCTGAGTGGGTTTGGTATCGCCTATCTTAATGAATTGCTGCGATTCAAGCACGCGAAGCAGCTTAGCTTGCAGGTCATGATCAAGCTCCCCTATCTCATCCAAAAATATGGTACCACCATTAGCCTCCTCAAACAGGCCTTTTTTATCTTTAACCGCCCCTGTGAATGAACCGGCTTTATGACCGAACAATTCGCTCTCCAATAATTCTTTTGTGAAAGCGCTGCAGTTTACAGCCACAAATGATTTAGCGCTGCGGTTACTGGCCTGGTGAATGGCTTCGGCAAAAATCTCCTTACCTGTGCCGGTTTCGCCCAATAATAATACCGTTGTATCGGTAAGGGCAACCTTTTGGGCAAGCTTAATTACATCACTGATAGCAGTTGATTTACCGATGAGCCTGTCGAAACCAAACTTATCATTCAGCTTGCTTTCCAGTTCTGCAACCTTTTGCTGTAGCAGGGCTTTATCCATGGCCTTACTTACCAGCGGGATGATCTTTTCGTTATCATCGCCCTTGGTGATATAGTCAAACGCACCGGCTTTTATGGCTTTTACACCATCATTGATAGTTCCGTATGCGGTCAAAACAATAATTTCGGTATTGGGGTAGTTTTTTTTGATGGTTTCGGAAAGGGTGATGCCATCAATATCAGGTAGCTTTACATCGCTTAATACCACATGTATGGTATCCTGCTGTAATTTTTTAAGGCCTTCTTTGGCTGTAGCCGCAGTAATTACCTCATGGCCTTCCAACTGCAGAATGCGCGCCAGCAAGTTACGGAGGCGTTCTTCGTCATCGATAATTAATAGCTTACCTTTTTGCATCGTGGCAAATATGGTAATTTATTTTGAACCTTGATTTTTAGGATTTAAGGGTTTCTTGATAGAATAGTCCTAAATAATCTCATTCAAAACCTCAGGGAATCCCATAATCAAGCGAATCAAGGTTACCAACGGTAACGCCTTGTCGCCCGCATCAGTTGCCTGTGGCGTTTAGCCTCATAATAATCGCTGGTTACCAGGATAGAATGAATCACGCCCGGGATCCAGAAGAAAAGGGTTAAAAATATATTCAATATAAATGCACCTATCCTGCCGGTGGTGAGGATGGCAAGCGGTGGCAGTAAAAAGCACAGAAAATATCGCATGGCAGTAGTTTTAATGTTTAAACCATTTAGACAATGCGCCGTGAAATTTGTTACTGCTTTATTTCTTCACCAAGATTAGGTGGCAACTGGTCGCCAAAAAAAAGCGCTTTCAATTCAGTAGCATCATTCGGGTTCATTTTTCCGCCTAATATTAACCTCAATTGGCGGCGGCGAAGCGCACCCTCATACAATGCGCGCTCTTTATCCGTTTCAGGTACCAACTCGGGCACGGTTGTCTTTTGGCCATCTTTATCCAAAGCAACAAAGGTATAATAGGCCTCATTACTTTTTACTTTAGTGCCTGATGGAATGTTTTGCGCCCATACATCCATCCTTACCTCAACTGAAGTAGTGAACGCGCGGGTAACCTTTGCTTCAATGCTAATCACATCACCTAACTTTATCGGCGACTGGAACGATACGTTATCTACTGAAGCGGTCACCACGATCCTGTTACAGTGCTTTTGTGCCGAAATAGCAGCGGCAATATCCATCCAATGCAACAAGCGCCCCCCCATCAGGTTGTTTAAAGTGTTGGTATCATTGGGCAATACCAGTTCGTTCATGATGGTGTATGATTCCTGCGGCGATTTTCCGGTCATATTCAGTCTGCTTTTAGGCAAAGATAGGAAAAAACCTCACCCCAGCCCTCTCTTTTGGGGATTGGCTGAACGTACCTTGTAAATGTTTTGCCCCTGCTGAAATCCCTTGCCCTGAAATAAAAACATGTCATTATAAGAAGAACGACGAAGCAATCGCACGCAATACAGGGCGACCGTGCTTTCGTACGATTGGTTCGTACCTTATAATGACGTATATTTTGTTTACTACTCCGTCTTCAAACTCTTTACCGGGTTCATGAGCGCGGCTTTCACGCTCAAAAACGAAACCGTTGCAAAGGCAACCAGCAATACCAGGAAAAATGGAATAACAAACAGGAAGGGGTTGATATCCATCCTGAAAGCATATGTTTGCAGCCATTGATGAATAGCGTACCAGCCTATTGGTGCCGAAATCACAAACGATACTACTACAAGCAGGGCAAAGTCTTTATACAACAATCTTAAAATACTGTTTACTGAAGCTCCCAGTACCTTGCGGATGCCAATTTCCTTGGTGCGCTGTACAATGGTGTATGATACGAGGCCAAATAAGCCTAAACAGGCCACAAAAATGGCGATGCCGGTAAATACGCCAAACACCTGCCCAAACCGCTGATCAGTTTTGTATTGCTCGTTAAAATGCTGATCTAAAAAGAAATAATCAAACTGGTCGCCGGGGAAAAAGCTCGCCCAGGTTTTCTTTAATTCCGCAATGGTTTGGGGTAAATTGGTGGTGCTTATCTTTATAGATACAGGGCCGCGTACATCAGGAATACAACGGAAAATCATCGCATCATAAGCATCATGTAAGGATTGCTGATGAAAATTATCAGCCACTCCTATTATCTCATAAACATCTCCCCAGAAATCAATGCGTTTGCCCAGCGCATCGGCAGGTTTGGTAAAACCTAATTGCTCAACCGCCTTTTTGTTAAATACTACCTTGTGCGGCTCGTCACCAAACCCCTTTGAAAACTTACGACCGGCTATCAGTTTAATATCATAAGCGTTAAGGTAGTCATAGTCGGCACCGATAATGCGGTATTGTTTGCTTGTGCTTTGATCGGAGCTAACAAGCTTAATACCGCCAGCGTTCCATTGCACAGGTTCGCCGGGGATAGAAGTAGATACGGTTACACTTTTAACGGCAGATTGCGCCAGGCATTCGTGTTTAAATGAGCTCATGCTGCGGTAAAACGAATCTACCTTAACCAACGGAGCTTTAATGACCAGTGTTTGATCTATTTTTACCCCTAACTTTTGGCTTTGCATGTATTTAAGTTGTTTGAACACTGTAAGCGATCCTATCAGTAAAAATATCGACGCAGCAAACTGGAATACCACCATTGCCTTACGTAATATCACTCCCCCTGGCGATGCCAGGATCTTGCCTTTCATCACCTCAACCGGCCTGAACGCCGATAATACAATGGCCGGGTAAAAACCGCTGAAGAATGAGCCCAACACAAAGATTCCCAAAACAGCCAACCAAAAAGTTGCTTTAGCAAATAACGTAAAACCCATCTGCATGCCGGAAATATTGGCAAATGCAGGCAAACAGGCCATAATGATAAGCAATGCCAGGCCAATAGCCATGGCGTTAAGCATCATGGCCTCCAACATGAACTGGGTAATCAACTGTGCTTTTGCCGAGCCCAAAGTTTTACGCACCCCAACCTCTTTAGCCCGGCCAATACCTCGGGCAGTAGCCAGGTTGATATAGTTGATCCATGCTATGATGATCACAAAAATAGCGATGCCCAAAAGCAGGTACACAGACTTGCCATCTCCATTGGGCTGAAACTCCAGCATCCTATTGGAATACAGGTGGATATCCTTTACCGGCTGAAGTGTATAAATGCCGCCTTCGCCCGTACCGGGATATTTATCATAAGCTTTTTTTACTACGGGGATAAACTTAGCTTCCAAAGCACGCGGATCAACTCCGGGTTTAAGCAGCAGGTAAGTTGTGCAGCCGTCACTCAGCCAGGCATTATCGAGATTAAAATCTTTATTAGGCGGATTTTCTTTAAGCAGCGTAGCGTAGGATTGCATGATATCGAAATTCATATGCGTGTTGGCAGGCATATTTTCCATTACGCCGGTAATTTTAAGCGGCTTATCTGTATTAATATACAAGGTTTGCCCCACGGGATTTACGCCATGAAAAAGCCTTTCGGCAATTTGCCGGGTAATTACCGCGGTGTTGGGTTCTTTAAGTGCGGTATTCCCGTCGCCGTTCATTAGCGGGAAAGAAAATGTTTTGAAAAATGCATCGCTTACATAATAAACATTCCGGATTACCATTTTCTGATCCCTGTAATTGGCTATGGTTTGCCCTGCTCCTACAATCTTTACGTACTCTTCAATATCGGGCAGCGCATTTTTAAATGCTGTGCCGGGTGCAAAAGCCCCGCCGGCCCATTGAGTACTTAACTTGCCATTGTTGTATCTGTCCTGATTAATCCGAAAAACGCGGTCTTTTTTGGTGTGGAAATCATCGAAACTAAGCTCAAAGCTAACATATTGCAAAATGAGCAGGCATGCCGCCATACCAATAGCCAGCCCTATTATATTAATAGCGGAGAAAGCTTTGTTTTTTGAAAGGTTTCTAAAAGCAACCAGTAGGTAATTTTTAAGCATAATTGTAATGGTTTATACCTGAATTTCAGCTAATTATATGCCTTGTTTTTAATTTACTGAATATCAATATTTTAAATTAAATATAATCTACTGAAGTGTTCGTTTTCGAACAGTGATTGTGCGGTTGTGGTTAGAGATTTGAGGTTAGGTTATTTTTACTGCGCAAGTATTGTGTGGCTGCCTATGAGAGATTACTTGCACCTTCTGCATCTTGTCCGGGTAATTTGAAATCGTTGGACACAAGCAAATGAACGGACAGAAAAGGCTTTGACCAAACATCATTACCTCGTGTACTGGATTGTTTAGTGTTTTGTATTGATTAAGTATTACAACTAACTTACAGACAATTATAAACCTGATTATCAATCAATACAATCAACCTTATTTTCAATTACCATGGATCAACCCAAAGTATTTATCAGTGTTGGGGGAACCTCAACTCCCAGCCAGGAAGATTTTGTAAAATCTATAGAAGACAGACTTAGAAGCGAAAATTTGATTCCCAACACCATCGGAAGAAATACATTCAGTTCTGATTCGCCTTTAAAATCAATAAAGGGATTGATGGATGAATGTTCAGGCATCTTAGTTATTGCACTTGAGCGAATCTATTTTGAAAGCGGGATTGAAAAACGGGGCAGCGCTAATGAAATAACACTATCAACAACCAAATTGCTACTCCCTGGAATCAAATTGAATCAGCGATAGCATACACTAAGAATCTTCCGATTTTAGTTATCGTGGAGGAAGGAATACGTGCCGAGGGCTTATTAGAAAAAGGCTACGACTGGTATGTGATGACAGTAAAACCCAACCAAAATTCGTTATCAACAGTAGAGTTTAATGGTGTTTTGGCCAGTTGGAAGAGCAAAGTGGAGGCACTCAGCATTAGCAAAAATAATACTGCTGCCGAAAGAAGGAAAATTGTCCCGGACGAGCTAACTGTCGGCGAGTTACTATCAAATATGAAACCTGCTCAACTATGGGGAGTGTTGGCCGCTATTATTGCATTAATGGCTGCAATTTTCGTGATTGGCCAGCATTTTCCGGCTAAATAGAATTTTAAGTTTGTAGTAGATCATTTCCTTGCGCAAACATTGTGCTTTTGCCTGTAGGGTGGCTTACTTACGCCCTCTGCATCAGATATCTCATGTCCAGGCAAATAAAAAAGGGTTGGATACCGGCAGGTGGACAAATAATGATAAAAACGAAAATACCGTATTATATAAGATTCTTTATTTTTGCTGAAGCAACTAAACCGATAATCAAAACAAGTCATCATGGGGCTATTCGACCTTTTCAGGAAAAAACCACCAGAACAAATCCAACCAACTGCACAGCCTCAGAAAGAAGAACCTATTGCAAAATATAGCGATTATAATGGCTACCTCATAGAGGTACTTAAAGACAGATTAGTTGAAATGGGGCACCAGGTTGAACGTCATCCGCAATATCTTACTTTGATACTTGATTCGGGCTTAGAAATATCCACTTCAATTATTGACGTGCCAGATGCACATCCATTTTTGATACAACTTAATATTTTAACCAGGCATCCTTTATATCTTGAGCAAGGGATATATGAATGTTTAGCCGGTATTGGCGAAACAATGGATAAGAGGATTACTTCGGCCTTAGATAATTACCTTAACATTGTGTTTCCGCCAATAATGGAGGGCTTTACGGATACTCATGACCCGGAAGCTGATATGCTGGTAATTACAAATGCTCGGGAGATACTTTGGCACCCTAAGTTAGGCGACTTAATGGTGCAGGGGCAATGGGAGGAAATGCCGGACGGAAAATATCTTTTTGAAACTTTAAGAGAGAAAATTCAACCGGTTTTAATCGACAAAAAATTTAACTCTCTAAAAATTTATATTTCCAAACGAGCCGATGGCACTATAATAGGCGAATGCGTTTTTAATAATCAGCAATGGAACGATGGCCTTGACGAAATGACCAAACACGCAGAAACCTGGGTAGTGAAAGGTGACTTTATGGCCTTGAAACAAGTAATTATGTTCAGGAGATGCGACGTTTATGATGGTTTGTAGCGGTTACCAAATCCTCACATCAACTCATTATCCTTTTTAACATGATAAGCCTTGTACGATAAGTAAAACAAGGCCAAGGCTGGCAGAGCACCAAGGACTATCCCAACTGTATTAGGCTTTGGATAGGTAGCCACAATTTGCACAATAAACAATATCGTGGCAACTATACCACCTATAAGATAAAGATATTTGAATTTGGGGTTCATAGGTTATTTACATACTAACAACAGGGCATCCTTAACTTGTTTACTTAGTTTTGAAAGACTTACGAAGTATTTGGAACTTCGTAAGTCTTTCAAAACTGCTTACCGTTTCAATTCATATTTAGCAGGCACATCAGGTACCAGTTTAAATACCGCAGCCGCAAGCGGCGGTATAGTAATTTTGATAGACTGGCTTTTGCCATGCCAGCTTACCTGATCGCTATTTACAGGCTCATAATTGATGATGCCGCTGCCCCAGTATTTTTCATTATCCGAATTAAAGATCTCTTTCCACTTACCGGCAGCAGGTACGCCTATGCGATAATCACGGCGTACAACGGGGGTCATGTTCAGGATGATCATCAGGTCGTTTTTACTGTCATGTCCCATCCGGCGGTAAACCAGTATGGAATCATTGGCATTGCCGCCGTCAACCCATTCAAAACCCTGGTGCGAAAAGGCTTTTTCATACAGCGCAGGCTCTGTACGGTATAAATGGTTCAACGCCTTAACTGTTTCGCTAATACCCTGGTGATTTGGATACTGCAGCACATGCCACTGTAACGATTTGCCGAAATCCCATTCATCGCCCTGCCCAAATTCGCCGCCCATAAAGAGTAGTTTTGAACCGGGGTGTGTGAACATGTATCCGTACATCAGTCTCAGGTTAGCAAACTGCCTCCACTCATCGCCGGGCATTTTGCGCAACATACTACCTTTACCATAAACAACCTCATCATGCGAGAAAGGCAGCATAAAGTTTTCGGTAAAGGCATATATGGTGCTAAAAGTTATTTCGTTATGATGATATTTACGATGGATAGGATCCTCATGAAAGTAATCGATAGTATCATGCATCCAGCCCATCATCCATTTCATCCCAAAGCCCAGGCCACCTAAATAAACCGGGCGACTAACGCCGGTAAATGACGTAGATTCTTCAGCTATGGTTTGTACCGATGGAAAATGGCTGTAAACAGCTTCGTTAAATTCTTTCAGAAATGATATAGCTTCGAGGTTTTCGTTACCGCCATACCTGTTAGCTTCCCATTCGCCATGCTTGCGCGAATAATCAAGGTACAGCATTGAGGCCACCGCGTCAACGCGTAAACCATCGGCATGATACCTTTCCAGCCAAAAAAGCGCGTTGCTGATCAGAAAAGCCCTTACCTCGTTTCGGCCGTAGTTAAAAATATATGATTTCCAGTCGGGGTGAAAACCTTTGCGGGCATCGGCATGCTCATAAAGGTGTGTACCGTCAAATTTATACAGCGCATGGATATCTCCCGGAAAATGCGAAGGCACCCAATCCAGGATTACGCCGATACCGGCTTTGTGAAATTCTTCAATCAGGCACATCAGTTGTTGTGGTGTACCGTAGCGTGATGCCGCTGCAAAATAACCACTTACCTGGTAACCCCAGCTCGGATAATACGGGTGTTCCATAATAGGCATAAACTCTACATGGGTGAAGCCCATTTCCTTTACATAAGGCACCATTTTTTCGGCAAGCTGAGTGTAAGTTAAAAACTCGTCCGGACTTTCGGGATTACGCGCCCATGAACCCAAATGCACTTCGTAAACCGAATATGGCCTGTCGAGCGCGTTATGTTCATGACGGTTCTGCATCCAATCCTGATCCTTCCACTCATAAAAAGTATCGGCAACTATAGAGGCAGTACGCGGCGGCAGTTCCCAGCGTAAAGCAAAGGGATCGCTTTTTTCCAGGTCTTCGCCGGTTGATGATTTGATATAGTATTTATACGTTTCGCCATTGCCAACATTTGGAATAAAACCTTCCCAAATACCCGATGAATCCCAGCGGGCATTCAAACTATGCGAACCGCGGTTCCAGCCGTTAAAGTTGCCAATTACCGCTACGTATTGTGCGTTTGGAGCCCAAACGGCAAAATAAGTCCCAATAACACCCTGATATTCCACTACATGCGAGCCCAGTTTTTCGTACAGCTTATAATGTTTGCCCGACTTAAATAAACTGATATCAAAATCCGTAAAACGGCTGTATGGTTCAACGGCTTTAAGCTTTACAGGTTGCGGGGTAATTTCTGTCGGGTTATTGGCATTCACCGCTTTCGACTTAACCGGCGCAGCTTTTTTAACGGCTGAAGGCTTCTCAGCAGCAGTCGATTTTGTTTTAACCGGCTCAGCTTTCTCTGCAACGATAGGCTTTTCGGCAGCCGCTGTTTTTGTTTTAACTGCTTTTTTAGGTTCCGGGGCTCCTGTTTCAGGCGTTACTTTATCGGCTTTGACCTTAGTGACGGCTTTTTTTTCCTTTACAGGCTTTGTATCCGGTAAGGGGTTCTCGGTTTTAGTTGTTTTTTTGGCCATGATATAGATAACCTGTTAGGGTGTTAGTAAATAACCCAAATCACAGGAATGAGTTTGGTTTATATGTAATCAAATATAACAGGATTAATATATTATGCAGGGTTTTGGAGATTTATTTTTGGAGGGAAGATTGTCTGAATCAGAATTTACCGAATTTGAGAATTAACAGGATAACTTGTCTGAACTGATTTATTGAATTAAGAGAAT
The DNA here is from genome assembly GCF_059491465.1 of Mucilaginibacter sp. Mucisp73. Classification (NCBI taxonomy): domain Bacteria; kingdom Pseudomonadati; phylum Bacteroidota; class Sphingobacteriia; order Sphingobacteriales; family Sphingobacteriaceae; genus Mucilaginibacter; species Mucilaginibacter sp. Mucisp73. Next base: position 4,239,917 of record NZ_CP168507.1, read on the forward strand.
TTATTAAATTTACTAAGCATTCTGTCCGTTCAACTAATCCAATAAATTCGAATTCATACAAAAAACGCCATTGCCGTAGCAATGGCGTTTTAATGAGATAGCCTTAACGTGAGCAAAGCTATAAAGGTTTTTTTTCTTGATTTACAAGGCTACAGCTACCTTTAACCTTTTGCCCTTTAGCTTTAACCTCTTCTAAATACTATCTGCTTATTTCAATATGTTTAAAGTTTTTACTGTATTTAAACTCTACCGTTTTATCATCATTTAGTTGAAATTCTTTTACCTCTTTGCCATCTACTTTTATTTTTGATGGCGTAAACGGCAAACCTATCAGGTTAAAATGATAGCCGTCATAGCGTGGGGTATACAAACCTTCCAGGCTCTGATCAATGGTTAAATTTTTGCTGCTGCCATTTACCACAAACTTTTTCTCCAGGTAAATATCCTGCTCGTAAGCAAAGGTTTCGCCGTAATCTTCAAACAGGAATGAATTTACTTCATAATCGGTATAGTAAATATTCAGCTTTACTTCTTCAATCTCTTTGTGGCCAACATACTGCATTACCGGGTATTCAGGGATTACCGAACCTGCTTTAATGAATAGAGGCATGGTTTCAAGTGGGGTATCTACTGATACTTCCTGGCCGCCGTTAACAACCTCGTGAGTCCAGAAGTTGTACCATTTACCTTTAGGCAGGTATACGTTGCGTTTGATCTGGCCCGGTTCCATTACAGGGCAAACCAGGATCTTATCACCATATGTAAACTCATCCTGGCGGAAGTGGTTCAGCTGTGTGTCCTGCTCATGCATTACAACCGGCCTCAAAATTGGGAACCCATAGCGGTGATGCTCCCAGAAAGTGGAGTACAGGTAAGGGATCAGGCGGTAACGCAACTCGATAAACTTACGGTTGATGGCAGTGAATGGTTCACCAAAGCTCCATGGCTCGCGCTCTTTGGTATCACCTGCCGAGTGCGCACGCATAAACGGAGAAAAGGTGCCCATTTGGATCCAGCGGGTAAACAGTTCGCCATCGGGCTCACCACTAAAACCGCCAATGTCGGTACCGCAAAACGGAATGCCCGATATCGACAAGCGCTGACACTGGATATTACCCAGCTTCAGGTGTTCCCATGAGGCTACGTTATCACCAGTCCACACCGATGAAAAGCGTTGTACACCTGAATAACCTGCCCTTGTAATAGTAAAAGGGCGTTTGTTTTTCATGATCTTGCGCAAGCCTTCGTAGGTTGAGCGTACCATCTGCATACCATAAATATTATGTGCCTTACGGTGCGAGCCACGGTAACCATCATACTGGTGGCGCACATCATCGGGGAAGGTGCCGGCACCGAATACAGCGGGCTCATTCATATCGTTCCAAACACCGGCAACCCCCATTTGAACCAATTCGTCAAACAAACCGCCCCACCATTCGCGTACTTCAGGATTGGTAAAATCAGGAAACTGGCAACGGCCCGGCCAAACGTGGCCCTCCATAAAGTAATCATCGCTTCGGCGGCAGAAATATCGCTTCTCCTTACCCTCTCTGAACACCTCGTAGTTGTCATCCACACGAATCCCCGGATCAATAATTACCACAGTTTTAAAGCCATCAGCCGCAAGCTCGCTGATCATTTTTTTAGGATCAGGGAAATACTTACGGTTCCAGGTAAAGCAGCGGTAACCATCCATATAGTCGATATCCAGGTAGATGCCATCGCATGGAATCTGGTTTTCGCGGAAACCTTTAGCTATCTTCCTAACCTTGGCCTCCGGATAATAGCTCCAGCGGCATTGGTGGTAACCCAATGCCCAAAGCGGCGGCATGGGGTGTGTACCGGTTAGGGTATGATAGCTTTTTACCACATCCATCATGTGCGGCCCGTGGATATAGTAATATTGCAGTTCCCCGCCATCTGCCCAAAAACTTGTTTTAGTCCTGTCTTCGGCGCCAAAGTCAAATTGCGCTTTAAATGTATTATCAAAGAAGATACCGTGTGCTATACCCTCGTTTACGCTGATGTAAAAAGGGATACTACGGTACAAAGGGTCCTGGTTCCACTGAAATGAATAGGCATCAGTGTTCCAGTTTTTTAGCCTTTTGCCGCGCAGGTTAAATTCGGTTGGTTTATCGCCTAAGCCAAAGAAGCTTTCGTCGGGTGCACAGGTTTTTGTGCAAAACACATAATAACCGCCCGCCTGCACGTTCTCTTCCCAATGCATTGGCACAGCATCGATGCTGGTTACATGGTTACTGCTATCTGAAAAAGAGATAAAGAAATCCTTTTTGCGGATATGGCAGTTCACTTTATAAGTAGATACCCGAAATTCATTATCATCTTCATGCAGAGTAAAACCTGCCGCCTTGGTTGGCAGCTTAGGCACCCCGTATGAAAAATCGTCTAAAAAAACGCTATGCGGCGCAAGCCTCACACGGATAATCTCGTCGGTAACAACTATTACTTCAACTTTAGCATCGCCATCAGTAAAGTAGAACTTATTCCCCACCTGATCGGCATGATTAGGTACACCGAGATACTTTTTTACAACCGGCTTAATACCATCGGCAGGGTTATTAAGATGGTGAAATTCCTCTTCTTCTTCAAGTAAGTTTTCTGCTTCAATTAACTTACTGGTTATCAACTCCGGATTTGGGGTATTACTTTCCATTCAAACAAATTAGTGGCTTCTGCAAAGATGTATAAAGTGTACTTACTACGCAATATACAATAATTGAATTAACGAAAAACCATTAACCGTGCCAAATCCTTAATTTTTATTCAATTTGCAGCTTCAATTATTTGAATTTTCTTACCATCCTGAACAAAAAGAACAGCTATCGCCCCCAGGAACATAAAAATACCGGCCATTACCAAAGCATAAATGGCATGCCCGCTGTATGCATACTTCACTATCGGACCACCAATAATGCCATTAACTATTTGCGGAAAAGTAATAAAGAAATTAAAAATACCCATGTATACGCCTATCTTTTTGGCTGGTATTGAGCTCGATAGAATAGCATAAGGCATAGCAAGGATACTACCCCAAGCCAAACCGACGCCAATCATTGACAAAATCAGCAGACGGGGATCAGGAATAAAGAATACGGAGATTAACCCTAAACCGCCCATAGTTAATGAAAACGCATGCGCTTTTTTTCGGCTCAGTTTTTTAACTATGCGAGGCAATAACAAAGCATACACTGCCGATACTAAATTATATACACCAAACAATACATTTACCCAGTTGGCGGCATCATTATAGGCTGCCGAAGAAGTATCCCCTGCCGGGATGTGGTAAACATGATCAACAACTGCCGGGGTAGTAAATACCCACATAGAGAACAGTGCGAACCAGGAGAAAAACTGTACCAACCCTAATTGTTTCATAGTTTTGGGCATGTTGACCAGGTCGGAGAAGATCTCCAACAAACCGCCCTTATGCCCAGATACCGTTTCGTCTTTCTCATGAAAGGTTGCATAAACTTCGGGGGGATATTCTTTTGTGCGGACCACAGTCCACAAAATAGCGCCTATTAAAACCGCGGCACCAATGTAAAATGAATACAGCACATTATTAGGCACAATGCCCTGATCGGCTGTTTTGGCTATTCCAAACCATTCGGCAAAAACATAAGGTAACCACGAACCAATTACAGCGCCTACACCTATCAAACAGGTTTGCATGGAAAAACCGGTTGTATGCTGACTATCGGGCAGGTTATCAGCCACCAAAGCTCTGAATGGTTCCATAGCTACGTTGAACGAAGCATCCATGATCATCAGCATGCCCGCGCCTACTACTATAGGTGGAATAAATGCTGCCAGCATGGATGAATTTGGCATAAAGAATAACGCTAAACCTGATAAAATAGCCCCTGTTAAAAAGTAAGGGCGGCGGCGACCGAGACGGTTCCAGGTCCTGTCGCTGTAATGACCAATGATGGGTTGAACAACCATCCCTGTAATGGGCGCGGCCAGCCAAAACCACGACAAATGCTCCACATCTGCACCAAAGGTTTGGAGGATGCGGCTTGCGTTACCTGTTTGTAAGGCAAAACCAAACTGGATGCCCAAAAAGCCGAAGCTCATGTTAAAGATCTGCCAAAAGCTTAACCGTGGCTTTTGCGCGATGGTTGGTTTACTCATAATTGGTTTTATAATGTCAGAATCAGAATTCACAGAATTTTTTGGATTTTCAGAATATCAGGGTGTCATGCTGAGCCTGTCGAAGCATGGCGGCGAAGGCCTCCACGCGTGACCCTTCGACAAGTTCAGGGTGGCAGGCCCGCACGGAACACTATGGCCTTTCACAACATGACAAGCATTCTGTCAATTCTAAAATTCTGTAAATTCTGATCAAAACTCCAGCAACAATCCGCTCATGGCTGGCAGGCTTACTTCAACACCATTACGTATATCATCGGTATCGAATTTAGCGCCGCTCAACAGGTCGGTGAATTGTTTAGGGCCGCTTTGGTTTAATTTTGTTAACAGATCTTCCGGAAGCTTCACGGTTAGTTTACGCTCACTCCGGTTAAAATTGGTTATTACTAATATACGTTGATTGTTGGTATAGCGTGCGTAGATATACAAACGGGTGTCAAATCCCGGCTGGTGTTCGTTAGCTATCATCAGTTCATAAAAAGCACCTGTTTTTAAAGCTTCGCTGTTATGAACGGCTGTAAGCAAATTATGATAAAAGCCACGAAGCTTTTGTTGATCTGCCGATAATTGCGCACCATCGTACATATGGTTATTCACCCATTTTTGATACTCAGGCGCTCCCCAGTAATCAAAGATGGAAGTGCGGCCGTCATTACCGCTAAAGCCTTCGTTGCCTATAGCCGGCTCTCCTACTTCCTGGCCAAAGTAAACCATCACCGGGCCGGTATTTAACGTGGCTGTTACGATCATCCCCGGTACGGCCAACCATGGGTTACCTGCGAAATCATTTGAGGCAATACGCTGCTCATCATGGTTTTCCATAAACCGGAGCATGTGCTCGTCGATGCCCTTACTATCGTGGTTCCAAACTGCGTTAATTTCCCAGGTTGATGAATTGTGCTCATCGCGGGTTAAGCGTTTGATGGCGTCATACAGGCCTACCTTATCATACAGATAGTCGAACTTGCCTTTATAAATATAATCGTTATATTTCCCTTTGTCATAAGCTTCGCCGATGAATACCAAACCAGGATGTTCGGCTTTTAGTTTCGGGATCACCCATCCCCAAAACTCAATCGGCACCATCTCCACCATATCGCAGCGGAAACCGTCGACACCTTTTTCGCTCCAGTAATGCAGGATATCATAAACCTTATTCCAAAGCGGGGGGATGGGGTCGAAATGACCGCGGCGATGATCCATGTAGTCAACACCGTAGTTCAGCTTCATGGTCTCGAACCAATCGTTGATTGATGGTGCAGCACTGAATACATCATTACCGGTTGCCTTAGCAGGATTTTCATCAAATTTGCCATCCTTCAGCGGACTATTAAACTCATCGCCCCCGGGATTATAGCCTGACGGCACAACAAAAGGCTGACCGGGCATATAGTAAAAATCATTGGTTGGGCTAAAAGCTTTGCTCTTATCATCATCCTGGCCAAAATCACGTACACCGGCAGGCTTAACGTCCGAACCATAGGTACGGGCTACGTGGTTAGGAACCAAATCCATCAATACTTTTAAACCATTGTTGTGGCTGCGTTTGATAAGCGCTTCGTACTCGCCGACCCGGTTTTTAACATCAACTGCCAGGTCGGGATCGATATCGTAATAATCTTTAATAGCATAAGGCGAACCTGCCCTGCCCTTCACTATATCCGGATCATCGGCTTTAATACCATATTGCGAATAATCGGTCATGGTAGCATGCTCAATTACACCCGTGTACCAAACATAGGTAAAACCCATTTTCTTAATTTCCTGAAGGGCCTTATCATTGATATCGTTCAACTTGCCTACACCGTTTTCCTCAATAGATCCATTGGTTTTATTAAGTGTGTTGGTATTGCCAAACAGGCGGGGCAATAACTGATATATGATGAGCTTATGGTTGGTAGTTTGTTCCATGCGTTTTTTTGTATGATGTGGTTTTACCTGTGCCAACGTAATAACGGGCAACATTGTTGCAGCAATAAAACATGTAAAGATCTTATTGCCTTTCATTACGCTTCAACCAGGAGTTTATCATTGGCTTTCACCAATTGCTCTTTACCATAAACCAGCACTGTTGTTTCCACATCCGAAGCGTTTTTGATCTGCACACCTTCTTTGCTCACTTTAATATTCAGCAAGGCACCGCGGAAACCTATATGGAACGAAAATGACGACCATTTTTCGGGAATAAACGGCTGAAACGAAAGCTTGCCATCCTTAACGCGCATCCCCCCAAAACCTTCAACAACAGCCATCCAGGTGCCGGCCATTGAGGTGATATGACAGCCGTCCTCAGTATCATTGTTATAATCGTCGAGGTCTAAACGGGCAGTGCGCAGGTAAAACTCATAAGCACGGGCTTCATCGCCGAGTTTGGCAGCCAAAATAGCATGTACACATGGCGATAACGATGATTCATGTACCGTACGCGGCTCGTAAAAATCAAAGTTGCGGCGAATGGTATCTATATCGTACTGATCTTCAAAAAAGTAGATCCCCTGCAATACGTCAGCCTGTTTAATGTAGCATGAACGCAATATCCTGTCCCAGCTCCATTTTTGATTGATAGGACGCTCTGACGCGGGCAGATCTTTTACCAGGATCTGCTCTTTATCCAGGTAGCCGTCCTGTTGTAAAAACACCTGGCGTTTCTCGTCGTATGGGTAATACATCTTTTGGATGATATCGTTGAAACGGCCAAATTCGGCTTCCTCATTCAGGCTTACCTTGCTCACCAATGCGGCGTATTTTTCCGGATCAGCTGCTTTTATTTTATCAGCAACGTCAACAGTATATTGCATACACCACGTAGCAATAGTACTGGTGTACCAGTTATTGTTTACGTTGTTCTCGTATTCGTTTGGCCCGGTTACACCCAGCATTACATATTGCTGCCTATCCTCCGACCAGTTAACCCTTTGCGACCAAAACCTGGCTATGCCTAACAATACCTCAAAACCGTAATCGCCTAAATAAGCTTCATCGCCGGTATAACGCACATAGTTATAAATAGCAAACGCAATAGCCCCATTACGATGGATCTCCTCAAAAGTGATCTCCCATTCGTTATGGCATTCGGTACCATCCATCGTAACCATTGGATATAAGGCAGCGCCATTTTTAAATCCAAGCAATTGTGCGTTTTCAATGGCTTTACCTAACTGTTTATAGCGATAAAGCAGCAAATTGCGGGTAACCTTTTGCGGTGCTGTTGAAAGGTAGAAAGGCACGCAATAAGCCTCGGTGTCCCAATAAGTAGAGCCTCCGTATTTTTCACCGGTGAAACCTTTAGGGCCAATATTCAGGCGATCATCCTCGCCGGTGTACGTTTGGTTAAGCTGGTAAATATTGAAACGGATAGCCTGTTGTGCCGAGATATCGCCATTAATAATAATATCATTGTGTTTCCATTTTTCGGCCCAGGCAGCAGCTTGTTCGGCCAGCATGGTATCAAAGCCTTTAGCGCTGATGCGGGTTAAAGTAGCGTTTAGCTGGTCAACCAGTTCTTCCTGTTTATAGATTTGTGATGACAGGTTAGCAGCATATTTAATCACCGTAATGCTTTCGCCCTGTTTTGCCTGTAAGCTAACTTTAGCGGCTACGTATTTTTCTTTTTCGATAGCCTCAGTAGCTAGTTCAATGGCAGCACCATTTTGCAGGATGCTAAACTTCATGCCGGTAGCAACAACAAAGCCTGTTTTTTTGGTGCGCATTACAATGTAACCGCCATCGGTTTGTGTGCCCTTGCTTACCTCGTCCCAAAACTTTTCATCGTAGTTAGAGTCTTTGTTTACCACATCACCATCAATGGATGGCGTTAGCGTGATAGCCCCGCTGAAGTTTAACGGGGTCAGCGTATATTTGATAGCGCCTGTTTCATCATCGGCTATGCTGCAAAAGCGGATAGCCTCTACCTTTACTTCTTTACCCGACGCGGTTTTAGCATGAAAATCTCGTTTCAGGTAACCTTCCTTCATGTTCAGTTCCCGACGGAAGCTCAGCACCTCGCATTTGGCAAGGTCAAGCTGTTCGCCATCAATTACAATATCGATACCTACCCAATTGGCTGCGTTAAGTACTTTGGCGAAATATTCGGGATAACCGTTTTTCCACCAGCCTACACGGGTTTTATCCGGATAGTAAACTCCGGCAACATAGTTGCCCAACAGGGTATCGCCGCTGTAAGCTTCTTCAAAATTGGCGCGCTGGCCCATGCGGCCATTACCTAAGCTGAAGATACTTTCAGAAATTTTATTGTAATGAGGATCGAAGCCTTCTTCAATTATCTTCCACTCATCAGCTTTTATGTAGTTTTTCATTTGCCCCCTCTAAATCTCCCCCTAAAAGGGGAGACTTTTAGTTTAATAGTTAATAGTTTATTATGCCTCCATGCAATTCAAAAGCCCTCTCCCTTTAGGGGAGGGTTTGGGTGGGGCTATAGTTTATACAATTTATCCAGTGTCATTTCATCCAAACCTTTAATAACCAGGTTGGCGCCTTTCAATACATCGGGCGAGCCAATGCCTACCACTTTCATATCCCCGGCAATGGCTGCCTCAACACCAGCAATGGCATCTTCAAATACCACACATTCTTCGGGCTCAACGCCCAGGGCTTGCGCTCCTGCCAAAAACACTTCAGGGTCGGGCTTAGCTTTGCTTACCTTATTGCCATCAATCACCGCATCAAACATATCGGTGATACCAATTTTCTCCAGTATGGTCATTGAGTTTTTACTGGCGGAACCCAGCGCCGTTTTAAGACCTACCGCACGGCAGGTTGTTAAAAACTCTTTGGCACCAGGCAGGATCTCTTCGGGTTTCATCTGGTTTACCATTTCCATATACCAGGTGTTTTTTTGAGTAGCCAACTGCTCCTGCTCGGCTTCTGTTTTGGTAACGCCGCCCCAGCCCAGGATCAATTGCAGCGAACGTACCCGGCTTACGCCCTTCAGCTGTTCGTTCTGATGTTCAGTAAAATCAAAGCCAAGCGAATTGGCCAGCCTTTTCCAGGCTTTATAATGGTAAACGGCAGTATCGACTATCACACCGTCAAGGTCAAAAATACAGGCTTTTATTGTATTCATTTTTTTGGGTAAAACACAGGGAATTAGTCCCCTAAGATATTATTTTAATGGGTAACACCGGGTATTAATTCTAACACTAAAGTTGTCTTGCCTGGTATAGTGACTTTATCCAGACCAATCATTTCATCCGTTAGTACATTCTTTGCTTTTTTAGCATCGCCGATACGCTCAAAATACCGTGCGGTAGTAGTTTCCTGTTCCTTATCGCTGCTGTTGAATATGATCATTACCGTTTTTTGAGCATCGTACCTGAAATAAACATAAATGCCATTTTCGGGTACAAACTGCATCATTTTACCGGTTTGCAGGGCAGTAGTACCTTTGCGGTAATTAGCCAGCTTGCTCACATAATTAAAAGCGTCATTTTCTTTTTTACTGCGGCCTTCGGCAGTAAATTTATTTTCCTTATCGCCGGCCCAGCCGCCCGGGAAGTCCTCGCGTACCAAACCATCAGGGTTCGAGTAGTTTTTCATCAGAATCTCATCGCCATAATACATTTGCGGTACGCCCCTCATGGTAAGCAGCATAGCCATAGCCGATTTGTATTTGGTAATATCCTCCCCTACCATTGATAATAAACGGCTCATATCATGGTTATCCATAAATATGGTATTACGGGTGGCATCCTGGTATAGAAAGTCCTGAGCTACTACCGAATACAAGCGACCAACGCCGTCTGTCCAGCCATCGTTACCATTAATAGCTTCATAAATGGCATCTTTTAAAACAGCATCGGTTACGCCGGGTAGCTGCGTATCAAAACCCCGGTTAACCGTATTGCCCTGCGTAAAAAATGCCTGGTTAGCGGCAGACCATACCAGCGTTTCGCCAAATATGGAAAGCTTAGGGAACTCGGCTTTTACATCTTTCGCCCATTTGGCCATATAAACAGGTTCATTATAAGGATAAGTATCCAGCCTGAAACCGTCGATACCGGCATATTCCACCCACCAGATGTGGTTTTGGGTAAGGTAGTTTTGTACATAGACATTATTCTGGTTCAGATCGGCCATGCGGTGGTCAAACCAGCCGTCCTGCATCAGTTTACGGTCCATTGGCGAAGCGTGGGGATCCATTACTGCCGCATCACGGAAATTTGATTTGGTATACGTTGGCCATTGGTGTACCCAGCTTTTCATTGGCATATCCTGTATCAGGTAGCCTTCGGTACCTGCGTGGTTATGTACCAGGTCTTTAATAACCTTTAAACCCATGCTATGGCATTTTTCAACAAACTTTTTGTACAGATCGTTGGTACCGTAACGGGGATCGATCTTATAATAATCGGTAACGGCGTAACCGTGGTACGAAGCACTTGGCTCATCGTTCTCAATTTCGGGTGTAAGCCAGATTGCAGTAATGCCTAAATTTTTCAGGTAATCCAAATGGTTCATGATCCCCTGAAGGTCCCCCCCATGGCGACTAAACATCGAATCGCGGTGGATGCCCCGCTCACGCAGGTTATCAAATGAGTCGTTGGCAGCATCGCCATTGCTAAATCTGTCAGGCATAATGAGATAAATCAAATCTTTATTGGTAACGCCCTGCGCCCTGCCTGCAGATCTGTCGCGTTTGTTAAGTGTATAACTATACGTAAGGTCTTTTTCGCCTGCTTTCTTAAATTTTATCGGGAACGTTCCCGGAGTAGCTGATGAAAAAATTTGCAGGTCAATGAATAAATAATTCGGATTTTCAACTTTATGAACTGCTTTAAGCTTTACACCGGGGTAAGTAAGCACTACATTACGGGCGGCAATGTTGCTGCCATGCACAACAAGTTGGAGGTTGGGATTGCTCATGCCAACCCACCAGGACATGGGCTCAACGCGTTCAAGTGCAGGCGTTTGTGCCTTTACACCCAAAGCAGCCAGCAAGCAGCATAAGGCGGATAGTAAGGTTTTTCTCATATAAAAAATGATAAAAGGATAATTGGTTAGGTTACAGACAAGCCCATAACCACGCTCCAAATTTATAATAAAATTTATTGCTTGTATGAAAAAAATTATCCGACACTAATTTTTCGAATTAATACGAATTACACGAATTGATTTCTCCAACCTAATTCGTGTAATTCGAATAAATTGTGAGCGGTATGCTAATAATTCGTGTTGAAAATTATTTTTTATCTTTATTTGGATTGATTACAAATAATACCAATATTTGCAACCATTATATGATTGCGACCACCGAACTAACTTTATGGACCGACGTTTTCAGCACCAAAACAGGTGCCGTTTACCAATGCGATGCGGAGCGTTGCTGGTATGTCGATTTCGCCGGTAAGGTTGCCCGGTTTGATCATCGCAATTTCTTAAAATTACGCAAAGCGGTTTATGCTATCGACATTGAGGAAAAACTGCTGAATACCACTCCTGATCCCGACGTGGAGATCATTTTCATCTGCGCCTGCGACCATTGTTATGTACTTTCACTGGCTCAGATCATCAGCTTGAAAGAGCTTTTAGAAGGTACTTTTGTAATGCTGGAACTCAACCACATTATCCAGGACCGCCTTTACAGCAACTCACTGTAATTAGACTAATTATCAACACAATTTAGATTAATTTCATATTGTCTTTAAATTAAACTAATATGCCTTTACAGCATTATTATTGTATATAATTATCCTGCGATAAGACATATAACATTAATTTATCAAGACCATGAAAGACCTACTCCGCATAAAAAGCCTGATATCATCAGATATCGAAGCGCTTTTAAATCAGCAAGTTAAAAAAGAAGCATTTTCGTCGTCAGCATATTTGGCCATGGCATCATGGTGCAATCGCAACGGTTATGATTTTTCATCCGAATATTTTTTCAAACAAGCCGAAGAGGAGCGCCATCACCAGCTAAAATTTTATAAATATATCCTTGATATGGGCGGCAATGCTGTATCACCTGAGGTAACCGGCATTAAACAGGAATATAATTCATTCCGCGAAGTGTTTGAAGACGCCCTCGACCAGGAAATCAGCGTTACCAACGCTATCAAAAACATATATGCGCGCTGCATGAAAGAACAGGATTTTGTTACTATGGAGTTCCTGAACTGGTTCCTGAAAGAACAACGCGAAGAAGAATACAAAGCCCGCCGCGCCCTCGAACTGTTTGAGGTTATCGGCGAAGAAGGTACCGGCAGATGGCAGATTGACAAGCACGTTGGTCAGATAAAATATGATAGTGAGGCGTAAGCCCCCACCCTGCCCTCTCCAGAAGGAGAGGTTTCCAGACGAAATGCCTTTCGATAAACGAAAGGCATTTTTTTTAACATCTTATTTTAAGGAGGCTTGATCGTAAATCAAATGATGCGGTCTTTTTTGTTTTGGTGGCTCTTTCCTCTTCATATGATACCTTCGGCATTACCCTGCAAACACAAAAAACCGGCGGTTGCTGGCCGGCTTTTTATAAGGGCGGAAAAAAGCTTATTTTTTGAAATCGGTCGATTTGCTGATGCTCTCGAAAGCAGCCAGGTCTTTCTGAACGGCTTCGATCTTGTTTTGCGCCATACCGAATGAATCTGAACCCAGGAATAAGTGCAGCGGGCGCTCTTCCATTTCAGCCACCTCGATGAAGGCTAAAGCCGCATTTTCAGGGTCACCGGGCTGGTTGCCGATGACTTGTTCGTTGTGGATTACTTCCAGGTCGCGGGCTTCTTTATAGTCATTGATCGGCTTTGCTGCGGTGCGCAATGAGCCTTGCAGCAGAAAATTGGTCTTGAAATAGCCGGGATAAACGATGGTGGCAGTTACGCCCAGTGATTTTGCTTCAGCCGAAAGCGCTTCGGTGAAGCCGGCAACCGCGAATTTGGTGGCGTTGTATATACCCCATCCGGGGAAAGTGCCCAGGAAACCGGCTATTGAAGAGATATTAAAGAATGCACCTGATTTCCTGGCGCGGAATATCGGCATTACGTTACGGATTACATTCAGCGAACCGAATACGTTGACGTCGAAGTTTTTGCGGGCTTCGTCGTCGGACAGTTCCTCCAATGTGCCGAGCTGCCCGTAACCGGCGTTATTCACAACTACATCGATCGTGCCTAATTTAGCAACTATCGCAGTAACCGCTTCAGCTACACTGTTATTGTCGGTCAGGTTCACCTGCAGCGGAAGAAAATCATCGCCACTGTAGCCCACCTCGGTACGTAAGGCTTCTGCATCCCTTGAAGTAGCCGCTACCTTGTAGCCTTCAGTTAACAACCGTTTTACTAAACTTAAACCTAATCCTTTTGAGGCTCCTGTAACGAACCATACTTTCTGTGTTTTCATTTTCTTGATCATTAATTGTATGGTACAAAATTGTGCAGGAAGGCCCTGAAGGCACTTATTCGAATCACAGGAAAATTTGTGAGTTTCAAATATGAGTGGAAACAGCCGCATTTCTGCGGAATTCTGAAGGGGAAACAAGGGCCTTTTTCTTGAATAGGGAGGTAAAGGCGGCCTGGCCGGAGAAGCCCAGCCCATCGCTGATCTCATTGATACCCCAGTCGGTTTGCACGAGTAAGGATTTGGCCTCATGGATCAGACGATCCTGTATATGTTCCCGCAGGGTTTTTCCTGTCTGATTGCGAACAAGGGAATTCAGATAATTGGGGTGCACATGCAGTTGGTCTGCAAATTCAGCCGCCGTTTTAAGCTTAACGTAGGAGTCGCGTTCCTGTACCTGAAAGGATGATTCCAGTAAGGATAAGAAACGGTAGATATAGCTATAACCTTCCGAAGCCTTCGTGCGCATCAGGTTCTTGCCAGCGCGCCGGCTTTCGAGCAACAGCATCTGCAACTGTAATAAAATCGCCTGCTTTTTATCGTCGCTGTTACCGCGGTCTTCCCGGTGCATCGTTTCGAAATAACCGTTGATCTTGGCCGACTGTTCGTCGGTCAGTTGGATCACCGCCTTATCAGTCTCAAAGTTCGGGAACTGCCGGAACAACTGAAGCACATGGTCGGCTTCGAGCCCGAAGTAGTTGGGATGAATCAGGCAGAAATGTCCGCCTGTCTCTGCTGAGGTGGTTTGCCAGGACATGATCTCGTCGGGGTGGAGAAAAGCGATCTCATTCCGCCCCATTTCGTAACGGTGAAGGCCGATGGTCAAAACTCCGGTGCCCCGGGTCATATGGAATATCTTGTAAAATTTACGACGGTGCGGCGATATATAATCCTTAATCGGGTAAGTGTCCCGGTTTTGAATGACAAAGTATTGCGAATCAACCGGGTAATGTTCTACGTTGAGCAATGGCTGCTGGTAATTGTCCGTTGCGAACGTTTCCAATGGCATACGGGGAATCGTTGAATTTTCCATGGGCCCGGGGTAATGTAATTTGATTCGCACAAAATTAGTGAATTTTAACAGTGCTGTCCAAGCCTGACAAAGCCGGGGCTTATGATACGGCATCTTTGGAAAACGTCACTCAATCAGATCCATCAACTTCAACACCTCTTTAGGGTGATATTCTTTCAACCAGGTGTTGCCGGGCTGGATACTGCACACAGGGGCATATTTACACCTGTCAGTGCATTCGGTTTCAATTACCTCCAACTCTTCGGGGCCGTGATGATGTTTAATGTACGATTTTGCGATCTTGTACATGTCCTTACCGCCTCGTTTTCCGCATTTGCTGCCTACGCATACGTACAACACTTTATCAGGTATGGTAAATTTGCTCATAATGGCAATTATTAAGAATATGTTAATAATCAGCAAAGTTAATGCTTTAATGTCCCAATCGTATCTGAACCGGGATTTAATTGGATTTACAAGATTGAAAGGGCTTTATTACAGTGCCGCTGTCCAATTCGATACGCATACATCGACATGGTGCCGATGCCAATTTTTTTTAATTGTATATTTTAAAAGATAAATTTGAAATTCAATGTAGGGGTTAAGCCAACCCATTAGCATTAAACAAAGCTAAGTATATGAAAGCAATTGAAATTATCTCCATCCCAGTAACTGACCAGCAGGCCGCCAAAGCGTTTTACCTAAAAATCGGTTTTGAAATATTAGTTGAAGCTAACTTTGAAAAACAAACCTGGATCCAGATGGCATTTCCGGGCTCGCCTGTTTCCATCACCCTGGTAAACTGGTTCCCGGAAATGCCTGCAGGTAGTGTACGCGGCCTTGTAATTAAAACCGACGACCTGGATAAAGATATAGCAGACCTTAAAGCCAAAGGCCTTGAAGTAGGCAATGTTGACACAACCCCATGGGGCCGCTTTGCCACTGTTAAGGATCCCGACGGAAATGCGTTGAGCCTGCATGCGAAATAATTTCAGATGCGCAAATATGCAAATTTTGAATGCGCAGATTATTTGTTAGATAAGCTCATCAAATCTATCTGCACATCTATAAATTCATCTGCATATTTGCGCATTTGAAATCTGCACATCTATAAATTCATCCAAAATCCGCACATTAATATATGACATTTAAAAAGTACTCTGCCCTACTCGTCTTCATATTACTTATAATTGCCGGTTGTAATCCCAATAATACCAAACAACCCGATGCCAGTGTTTATAAAGTTGTGAAAATAAAAGATGGTGATACTTTGGGTTTGCTTACCGGCGATAACCAGCAGATTACTGTGAGGCTTGCCGAAATTGACTGCCCTGAAAAATCGCAGGCCTTTGGACAGGCAGCTAAAAAATTCACTTCCGATCTGTGTTTTGGTAAAGAGGTAAAATTAATTGGTAACGAACATGACCGCTATGGCCGTACAGTTGCGCAGGTGGTACTTATTGATGGCACTAATATAAATTATGAGCTGGTAAAAAACGGCTACGCCTGGCAGTATAAAGCCTATTCCAAAAACACCGAACTGGCTGCTCTGGAACAACAGGCCCGCGAAGATAAACTTGGTTTATGGCAGGATGCCAATCCTACCCCGCCCTGGGATTTTCGCCGGGAAAAGAAACAACCTAAGACAGACTCACTTCAAACTCCTAAACCTAAAAAACATTACCGCAAGCGTAAGCCAAGACTTGAATATGCAGCCTAAATGGTTAACTTTAGGGGCATCATCATCCAAGCAATGAAGTTTACCAAAGCATTCATATCTATCTTTTTCACATTACTGCTCATCTGGGCACTGCAAACTAAAATAAGCGTCGTTCCACCATTAGGAAAACTCCTGAGCCCGGCTGATGGTTTTTGGCAAAATGCTGAAAGCAAGCACATTTTGCCAACGCTCGACCTGAAACTTAAAGGCTTACAGGGTAAGGTTACCATTAAATTTGATGAGAACCATATCCCGCACATTTTCGCACAGAACGAGCACGACCTGTACTTTGCCCAGGGATACATGACCGCAACCGACCGTCTTTGGCAAATGGATATCCAAACCCGGCAGGCAGCAGGCAGGCTGGCTGAAGTTATTGGTCCCAAAGTATTGGATATTGACCGCTATCACCGCCGCATGGGAATGGTTTACGGCGCCGAAAAAACAATAAAGGCAATGATGGCCGATCCAGTAGTGCGCAACATGATCCTGGCGTATACCGATGGCATCAACAGTTATATCCATCAGCTAAGCCCGAGGAGTTATCCTATAGAGTTTAAACTCCTGAACTATGCCCCCGAAGACTGGAAACCTATCAACTGCGCCTTTTTGCTCAAGCTGATGTCGGAAACACTGGCCGGCGGCTCAAACGAATTTGCCATGACCAATATCCTGCGCAAATTTGGCCCGGCCACTACAAATGATCTTTTTCCCGATTATCCTATGCACGAAGATCCCATCATCCCCACAGGGACAAAATGGGATTATTTTAAACCACTGCCCATTCCCAAACCATCTGCTAATTTTTTAGCCGGCATGGCAGATAGTACAAATACTAAACCCCGTGTTGAAGGTATTGGCAGCAATAACTGGGCTGTAGCGGGCAGTAAAACAGCAAGCGGGTATCCTATTTTAGCTAACGACCCGCATCTTAACCTCACACTACCTTCTATCTGGTACCAGGTACAGCTTTCGGCGCCGGGTATGAATGTTTATGGCGTATCATTACCGGGTGCGCCCTGTGTTATTTTAGGTTTTAACAATAACATCAGCTGGGGTATTACCAATGTTGATGCCGACGTATTGGACTGGTACCAGGAAAAATTCAGGGATACCAAAATGGAGGAATACTGGTACAACAACAAATGGAATAAAACTACCCGCCGTGTTGAAAAAATTGAAGTACTTGGTCAAAAACCGGTTTATGATACAGTAGTTTATACGCACCATGGCCCGGTTGTGTATCAAAACAATGCTCAAAAAGCCGATGGCCCTGATTTTGTTCCGGTTGGGCATTCTTTAAGGTGGATAGCGCACGAATCATCCAACGAACTGATGGCTATGTACCTGCTTAATACAGGCAAAAACTATAACGATTACCGCAAGGCGCTTACCTTTTTCAGCGCCCCTGCTTCAAATTTTGTTTTTGCCAGTAAAGACGATATCGCCATAACGCCAAACGGTAAATATCCGCTTAAATACAAAGATCAGGGGAAATTTATTTTAGATGGAACCGATCCTGCCGACGACTGGCATGGTTGGGTACCATTTGAGCAGGATCCCACCATTAAAAATCCGCCTCGGGGATTTGTAAGCTCAGCCAATCAGTCGTCAACAGATCCGTCTTATCCTTATTATATCAACTGGTCATTTGCACCCTATGAACGCGGTAAACGCATTAATGACAGACTTTCCGTTATGACCAAAGCCACCGTTGATAGTATGCGCATCCTCCAAACAGATGTTTACAGTATCCGGGCACTGGACATTTTACCAACCCTACTTAAATATATCGACCCAACCAAACTTAATGCTGCACAACTTAGTGCTTACGATCAAATCAATAAGTGGGACAAAAATTTTACGCCGAATTCAATAGGTGCCACTGTATTTTCCAACTGGTGGTCGCAATTGTACAATGCTGTGTGGGGGGATGATTTTGCAGATAAAACCCTGCAAAACAATTTTCCTTCTGTAGATCGCACAGAAAAGCTACTGCTTAAAGATCCAACTTCCAAATGGTTTGATGATATCCGCACACCGGCAAAGGAAACCGCGGCAGATATCGTTAATAAAGCTTTTGCAGCTGCGGTAAAGGAAATTACCGACAGATGTGGTAAACCCGGAGCAAACTGGCAATGGGGTAAATTTAAAAAAATGGAGATAGCGAGCCTTTCACGCCAACCGGCTTTTGGTTCGGGTAATTTTGAATCGGGTGGCACAGCATCAACAGTTAATGCACTTCACGACGGGCATGGCCCTTCATGGCGTATGGTGGTGCAAATGGGCCCCAAAGTAAAAGGTTACGGCATTTTTCCCGGCGGCGAATCAGGTAATCCCGGCAGTTTTTTCTATAACGATATGTTCAAAACCTGGAATGATGGGAAGTTAAAAGAACTGCTTTTCATGCAATCGGTAAGTGAACAGTCACCACGCATTAAATCAACTTATACATTAACCGGTAAATAATAGCACTATGTTGTTCTTCATCATACTTATACTTTCATTTGCCAGCGGATATTTTTTACCCTGGTGGATAGTTGCCGTCATATCATTTTTAACGGCCCTTTTTATTGGCACGACAGCAAAAAGTTCTTTTTGGCAAGCCTTTATAGCGGTTTTGATGGTGTGGATAGTACTGGCTCTCTTTAAAAGCATACCCAATGACCACATCATGGCTACAAGGATAGCGCACTTATTCCATCTGCCTGGCTGGGGCTATATATTAGCTGTAACCGGCATTTTAGGAGGCTTAGTAGGTGGAATGTCGGCACTGTCCGGACTACTGCTTAAACGGGCATTTCAAAAGCATTAAAACAAAAATACCCGGAACTTAGCCGGGTATTTTTGTTTATCAGCGCATTGTTTTTAAAACGCGGCCAATGTTTCTTTTAATGTTTTAACCGCCTCGGTATTGCTGCTTGCCTGCGCAAAAATATCCTGCGAGGTGGCTTTGGCTCCATAATAAGCAGCATTTGAATCCTTATCAATGCCCAGGTTTGAGCCATTGATAGTTATCCCGGCAAACAAACCACGGCTGCGTGAGTATGAGTAAACCTCGGCCTGCAGCTTATAATCGGTACTTGCAGTCGAACTGCGGCCAACAGGACCGGCTGCTGCAGAAATATCTCCGCCGATAGTAAAATCACCATTCTTAACTTTGGTTAAAACACCTTTATGGCGGAACACCAGCACCAGATCAACGGATTGTACGCCGATTTGCAAGCCAAAACTACCGCCTGTTAAAGTAACAAACACCGGATCACTCCATTTGCCATTACCCAGTTTCACCATGGCTACGCCTTTACCGCGTTTACCGCCAATGCCAAATCCGGCATTGATGAGTTTGGGGATGATAACAATGCCTTCGTATTCTTCCAATAGCTGATGCGGGATGCTTTCCTTCATCTTGGCAAACTCTTTCAACACATTTGACGAATTATGGATGCGTTCTGTCTGTTTGCTGTCATCGGCCGGTTTTGCCGATATCATTACAAAAAAGAGACCTAACAAAACCGGGAGTCTCAAGAATTTTAATGTTTTCATGGGGATGGATGATTAATATTATTAATTATATATTCAATACTTAACTAACCCCCAAAACACGTACTTGTTTTTTAATTTTATGTAATAGGAAAGTCAAACACGCTCAATTTTGCATATAAAACAACATGCCTGGGCATTTCTGGCATGCAAATATTCAACATTATCATTCTCGGCAAATATTTCGTTAATCAGTTCATCAACATCGGCATCACCAACAAGCCGGGTTAAAACCATTTGTTGCGCTTTACTGTAACCTATGAGCGACAGCGGGAAACTCTTTTTATTAGCCTTAATCTCCGGCGGGAAACGATAAATATCGCTGTACTCCTCCGCATCTTCAGCGTGAATAAAAATAGGTCCCGGTTGGTTATAGGCATTTTCGATTTCAAAAGGCGAGTGCTTTAGCAACAGGCGTTTATCAACATTACGTTCAAAGGGTTTAAGTGAAACCCGGCATGGCCCAAGCCCGGTAGCCAGTTGCTCAACCACTTCGCCTCCAAAATCGTCGGTCATGGTTGTCCTTACTTTTTCGGCGAATGATTTTGATAGCGGTACAATTTTAAATGTATTCATGATTATTATTTTTTAGATAGATCAAAGTTCGCGCGATAAACAAAGCGTTTCAACCCGAAACTTGCGGAGTTTCTGAACCGGGATTTATAGGACTTAAGGATTTCCCGGATGTATGTTTAAACGCCAGCACCTAAAAATCCAAAAACCGGATTAATCCCGGTTCAGATAATCTGCATATCTGAAATCCGCACATCTGCACATTTACTTTATCTTTGCCTCAATGGACAAGCCCGGAAAACAACAGGTATTTTCTATCGATACTGATGAACGATTTAATGAAACAGCATTGCGGGTTTTCAATTACCAGGCACAGCATAACCCGGTTTACAGGCAGTTTATTGAAGGATTGAAAATTGACACCGCATCAATTACATCTTACAGTCATATCCCATTTTTACCTATCGAGTTTTTTAAGTCACATACTATATTAAGTACCGATGCGCCCGTTGAGGTAACCTTTACGAGTTCAGGTACTACCGGGATGATCACCAGCAGTCACCGGGTTACCGATAAAACCTGGTATGAGGGAAGCTTTCGGCGTGCCTTCAATATTTTTTATGGTGATATCAGGGATTTTACCGTGCTAGCTCTGCTCCCGTCCTACTTGGAGCGTGAAGGTTCATCGCTCATTTACATGGTTGATGACCTGATTAAACAATCAAATCACCCGGATAGCGGTTTCTTTTTGTATAATCATGACGAGCTGTTTCATCAACTTAAAAAACAGCAGGATGCCAGGAAACCTACGCTTTTAATAGGTGTTACTTTCGGTCTGCTCGATTTTATTGAAAACTACCAGGTCAACTTCCCTGAACTGGTTGTAATGGAAACCGGCGGCATGAAAGGCCGTCGTAAGGAAATGATTCGCGAGGAGCTGCACGCCATTTTGGGCAAAGGCTTTGGTGTAAAGCAGATCCACTCGGAATATGGAATGACGGAGCTGCTGTCACAAGCTTACTCCAAAGGCGACGGCATTTTCAATTGCCCGCCATGGATGAAGATCATCATCCGGGATACTAACGATCCGCTCAGTACGTTACAAACTGGTAAAACAGGCGGCATCAGCGTTATTGACCTGGCCAATATCAATTCCTGCGCGTTTATTGCCACGCAGGATTTGGGCAGGATTTACCCTGGTGGCTCTTTTGAAGTATTGGGCCGGTTTGACCAGTCAGACATCCGCGGATGTAATTTGTTGATTGCTTAATACCATTTGAGAATCAAGACGTCAGGAATCACGTTTCAGGAAAACTTGATTCTTAACATTTGATTCTTGACTCTTTAACAGGTATAATTGTTATTTTTGCGCGCATCATAAATGCTAAAAATATGATTGAGAAATTTTTAAACGAGGAACAGGACCCTAAAACAGTTGAAAAGGTTTATTCACGCCTTGTTGATCTACTTTCTTCAGGCGAAGAGGTTATCTACATTGCCGTTCAGAAAAAGCCGCTGGTAAACCTTTTTCCTGATTGTATAGCTATTACCAACAAACGTGTATTGTTTTTTACCCCGGCCAACCTTGGGCTATCTATCAAGTTTGTTGATTTTGTTTGGAAAGATATCGTTGACGTATATACCAAGGAAGAAATTATCGGTTCCATTTTCAGCGTAAAAACCACCGGTGGCGCCGAAATGGCTGTTGACTACCTGCCTAAAGTTCAGGGCCGTAAATTATACCAGTACGCCCAGGAACGTAAGGAAGTTGAGCGTGAAGCCCGCCGTCAGCGCGACCTGGAGCAAAAACGTGCCGAATCAGGCGCTATCCAGTTGGAAAACTCGCCTGCCCGCGCTTTTGTAGCACCGGCATCGCCGCAGCCCTTTTCTCAACAAAATGGGTATACAGCACCTGCCGCACCGGCAACGCCGCCCGCACCCGTCGCGGCCCCTGCTCCTGTTGTACAGGAAACACCTCTGCCCGCGGCACCAAAGCCTGATGAGCTTACCGAAAAACTAAAAAAACTAAAAACCCTGTTCGACAACGGTCTTATCTCGCAGGAAGAATATAATGCCAAAAAACTTGACCTTCTGAGTGACTTATAATCTTTCAGGCGGACATGGTATCCTTATAAAAAGGAGGCTGTATCAATGTGTGATATAGCCTCCTTTTTTTATCTATAGGCTGGCAACTAATCTCTAATCACCAGCCGCTAATCTCTAAAAAAAATTAAAGCGCTAAAACCTCTTTAACACGGTCTGCAGCTTCTTTCAGCAATATTGCCGAATAAACTTTTAAACCCGAATTATCAATCAGTTCTTTTGCTTCAGCAGCGTTTGTACCCTGTAAACGAACAATAATTGGCACCGGGATATTACCGATCTCTTTGTAAGCATCAATTACACCTTGCGCTACACGGTCGCAACGAACGATACCACCGAAGATGTTGATCAGGATGGCTTTTACGTTAGGATCTGAAAGGATGATATTGAAACCTGCTTTTACAGTTTGCGCATTGGCAGTACCGCCTACGTCAAGGAAGTTGGCAGGCTCACCGCCAGCAATTTTAATGATGTCCATAGTAGCCATGGCTAAGCCGGCACCATTAACCATACAGCCTACGTTGCCATCAAGCTTAACATAGTTAAGGTTTGATTTGCTGGCTTCAACCTCGGTTGGATCTTCCTCATCGGTATCACGCATTGCAGCGTAATCCGGATGACGGTAAAGCGCGTTATCGTCAAGGTTTACTTTAGCGTCAACAGCTAAAATTTTATTATCAGAGGTTTTTAAAACCGGGTTAATTTCAAATTGCGATGAGTCGGTACCTTCATAGGCTTTATATAAAGCAGCAATGAATTTGGTCATGTCTTTAAATGCTTCGCCTTCAAGGCCAAGGTTAAAGGCTATTTTACGGGTCTGGAAGCCCTGTAAACCAACTTTAGGATCAATCTCTTCTTTAAATATAAGCTCAGGGGTTGAGTGTGCAACTTCCTCAATATCCATACCACCTTCGGTACTGTACATGATGATGTTGCGGCCACGGGCGCGGTCAAGCAATACGCTCATGTAAAACTCTTTAGTTTCACTTTCGCCCGGATAGTAAACATCCTGTGCAACTAAAACTTTCTTAACTTTTTTACCTTCAGGACCAGTTTGCGGAGTTACCAATTGCATACCTAAAATATTGCCGGTATGCTCTTTTACCTGGTCGATGTTTTTGGCGAGCTTAACGCCGCCGCCTTTACCACGGCCACCAGCGTGGATCTGTGCTTTGATCACTACCCAGCTTGACCCCAGGTCTTCTTTCAATTTTTGGGCAGCCTCAACAGCCTGCTCAACAGTATCGGCCACAATGCCTTCCTGAACTCTAACGCCATAGCTTTTTAATATAGCTTTACCCTGATATTCGTGAATATTCATGTTTTGAAGAATTTGCGGTAAAGCTACAATTTTGTTTGAAACGGTAAACACCTTGTTTCAGTTTATTTGCCCTTATCGCGGCAAATAACATTGTATTTACAAAGGATGCAAAGTACGGGAAGCTTAGGAAATTGAATATTAAGTACGCTAAGGCGCAACGCCGCAAAGAAAAAGTAGTACAATTTGTTTTCAGTTGAGAGCCCCCCTAAATCATTTCATTCAGCTCTTTGTCAGAATCAGGATTTACAGGATTGTAAGATTAATAGAATGTTCGTCAAATCAGAAAAATCGGGTGTCAACATAATCAAGAATCATCAACAGTAAAAATCGGTGAAATCATAAATCGATCGGTGTAATCCCAACAAAATAAATCCAGCTAATCCGTTAACTTTGCCAAATGCTTAAAGCCAGATCTATCCATAAATCATACGGACAGTTACAAATATTAAAGGGCGTTGACCTTGAGGTACAAAAGGGCGAAATCGTAACCATCGTTGGTGCTTCAGGTGCCGGAAAAAGCTCGTTACTTAACATATTAGGTACCCTTGACCGGCCAGATTCTGGCACTTTAACCATTAATGATATTGAACTAAACAAATTAAATAACAAACAACTAAGCGATTTCCGGAACCGGCAGATTGGTTTTATATTCCAGTTTCACCATTTACTGGCCGAGTTCAGCGCTCTTGAAAATGTTTGCATCCCGGCCTTTATAGCAGGAAAATCAAAATCTGAAGCAGAAAAAAAAGCGGCCGGGTTGCTTGACCTTTTGGGTTTGAAAGACAGGTTGCACCATAAACCTAACCAGCTATCTGGCGGCGAGCAACAACGGGTAGCTGTGGCACGAGCGTTAATCAACAATCCGGCACTTATTTTTGCCGATGAACCTTCAGGCAACCTTGATTCGGTAAACGCGCTCGAGCTTCATGAATTATTTATTAAGTTGAAGAATGATTTCAGGCAAACCTTTGTAATTGTTACTCATAATGAAGATCTTGCAAACTTGTCAGACCGCACAGTTACAATGAGGGATGGTTTAATTGTTAACGGTCAATAGCTATATGAGCATTTTAATTACCGCCGCCACGTCGGCACAAGCCTACCAGCTCAAAAACAAACTGGAAGGAAAAAATATTATTTTGGGTGATCATATGGACCTGCCTGATTTTATGATCAAAACCGGCAAAATGATATTGTTGCCCAATCCAGCTTCGGCAAGTTATACACATGAAATGCTAACGCTTTGCCTGGATAAAAGCATCGATTCGGTTTATTTATTAAGGCCTGATGAAACAATACTCTTGCTAAAGGCCGAAACCCTTTTTAATGAATACGATATAAACCTACACGTAATTGCTTAATGGACTATAAGGATATTGATAAACGTAAAACAGCTTTTATTTTTGAGTTAGATAATGTGCTTTATCCGGCAAAGGATTATTACTTTCAGGCTTATTACCTGTTTGCAAACATGCTTGAATATATTGAGCTGATAGATGCAAAGGCCGCAACCAAAGTATTAACTGATACGTATATAGCTGAAGGGAAGGATGCCGCATTTAACCGTTTGACGGAGCAGTTCCCGGTGGCCGAACAATACCGCGATAAATTTGAGAACCTGCTTTTAACTGCCAAATTACCGCTAAAACTGCTTTTATATCAAAATATACTTACCTTAATGCAGGATATTGTGGTCGACCGCAAAAAATTGTTTATTGTAACTAATGGCAATGTTCAGGAACAGGTAAATAAAATTAAACAAACCGAATGGCACGGGCTGGAAAAATATCTCCGCTGCTATTTTACCGAAGAAACCGTACCAAAACCCGAACCAGATGTAATTAACCTGCTTATTCAGGAACATGGCCTCCAGCGTAAAGAAATAGTGATGATTGAAAATTCGGAAACAGATAAGCTTTGTGCCGAAGCCAGCGGCATTGACAGTATCAGTGTTGAAGACTTTTTATAGTATTACCTATAACATACTTACTAACAAGGCGTTTAAATACTTAAACTCAAGTGTATGAGAAAAATATTTTACTTTTTAGCCCTTATTTCCGTTGCATCGATATCTGCCTGTAAAAAAAATAAACCTATTAATAACGGCGATGATGGTACTACCGGCCCGCCAAGCACCGGTACCGCGCTTGATCGTATAAGGGACTCGGTTTATCTGTATCCGCAGGAAACCTATTTGTGGTACAATCAGCTTCCTACTTACAAAAACTTTCAGCCCCGTAACTATGTAAGCAGCGATACCATCACCGGCTTAAGCAGCGAGGTTGACCATTTATCGCAATATGCCATAAATCCGGCAAGCTCTCAACCGTATGAATATTATGATAATACCGGTACAGCCAAATACTCGTTTATTGATGATGGATCCGTATCAAACGAATTGAGCGGCAATGGCGGCGACTTCGGTTTTTCGGTATTCTACCCTACGCGTTCGGATCTGAGGATCAAATATGTATACCCTGGTTCACCTGCTGATAAAGCTGGTATTAAACGTGGGTATCAGATCACCAAAATAAATGGACGTACCGACCTTGCTTACGATGACGGAGGCACGACTACCCAGTTTGTAATACAAGCCTATGCATACAGCAAAACTATCAGCATGACATTGGCCAGACCGGATAATACCACAGTTGATGTAACGCTTAATACTGCTAACTATACCATAAACCCTGTTATTACTTATAAAACACTGGACGCCGGCTCGGGCAAAAAAGCCGGTTATATGGTTTTTAATTCGTTTACTGATAAAACCAATGCCGGTCCTAAAATATTAGAGGCCTTAAACAGCTTCACTGGCATTTCCGATTTGATCATTGATTTAAGGTACAACGGTGGCGGGTCCGTAGAAACTGCCGAATATTTTGATAACCTTTTAGTACCATCGGCTAAGAACGGCACTAAGATGTACACAGCTTATTTTAATGATAAGCTTACAAATGATAACTATACCTTGTTTAAAAACCTTTACGAAATACCCAAAGGTTTTTTTTCGGTAAGCAACCAAACTGTCAATTTCCAAAAACAAGGGTCGCTTAATTTAAGCCGGATATTCTTTATAGTTGGTAGCGGTACTGCCTCGGCAAGTGAGTTAACCATTAATAACCTGATCCCTGAACTGGATGTTGAATTGATCGGCTCTGTCACCTATGGCAAGCCTGTTGGTTTTTATGGTATTGATATCAATAAATACCAATTGTATATGCCAATGTTCTCCACAAGAAATTCGGCAAACAATGGCGATTATTATACCGGTATGACACCAGGACAAGGCATTTATAAAGGTGTTAGCGCTGTAGATGACCTGACCAAAGATTTCGGCGACCCTACCGAAGGGTTATTAGCACAGGCTTTGAGCTATATCTCGACCGGTAAGTATAAAACCGGTTCAGTAACCACACAAAGCCTGGCTACCTCATCAAAAAACGTGCTTTCGGCCGATCAGAAACGTGCGATGGAACAGAGGTTCACCCGCAGCAAAATAAAAGGTTTGATGCTTAAAACACCATCGGTGTTTAAAAAGAAGAAATAAAATTTTTCCGCATCATTTAAAGGGGAAGGGCTGAAAAGTTTTTCGCCTTTTTTATTATGCTAAAGCCACGCTATATATACCGGCTTTAGTGGTTAATAAAATTATACGGGTATACCAAGTCGTTGGTGACAACACCAACAACGGCGAAAGAAATAAAATTTTTCGGTATCAAAGGCGAAGGACTGAAAAGCTTTTCGCCTTTTTTATTAAGAGCCGAAGGCTTTAAGCTTTAATCAGCCAGTTCCCTTAAATCAACAGGGACAACGCGGGAAATTCCTTGCTCAACCATGGTTACGCCGTAAATAACATCTGTACTTGCAATAGTGCGTTTGTTGTGGGATACGATGATAAATTGAGAATCTTTGGAGAAGGTACGGATAATGTTATTGAACTTATCAATGTTGGTATCATCAAGCGGCGCGTCAACCTCATCAAAAATACAGAAAGGCGCAGGTTTTAGCAGATACAGCGAAAAAAGTATAGCGGTTGCCGTAAGGGTTTTTTCCCCCCCTGATAGTTGGTTGATGGATAATGGTCGTTTACCTTTTGGCTTCGCGATGATATCGATATCTGATTCGAGCGGATGCTCGGGATCGGTCAGGATCAGATCGCATGAATCCTCTTCATTAAACAGCGAGCGGAATACTTTAATAAAGTTTTCGCGCACCATAATAAACGCGGTCATGAACTTATCTTTAGCGGTATCGTCAATTTCCTGGATGGTAGCCAATAATGATGCTTTGGCTTCGCTCAGATCTTTCTTTTGCGCCTGGATAAAGGTATAACGTTCGTTCATTTCGTTATACGCCTCTACCGCCATTGGATTTATAGCACCAAAATCGTCAAGCTGTTTTTTCAGCTTTTCAGCTTTTTCGCGCAGGTCCTGCTCACTTTCACCTTCGGGTACTTCGCTTTCGGGCAGGTCTTCAATATCTATATTAAACTCAACCGAAAGACGCTCTTTCAGCGCGTTCAGGTCTATCTTTAAATTATTTCGTTCGTCGCGCAGCTCATTCTCAATAACTTCGCTGTTCTCTTTTTTGCGCCTCAATGAGCTTACCTGACTCTCATTTTCGGTGATGAGGCCGCGCCATTGATAGTACTCCTGTTCGGCTTGTTGTGTGGCCTTTTCCAGGTTTTCCTTCTGCTCATACATTTCGAGCAGGTTATCGTCGGAGTTATCGGCCAGCTTCAGGTTTTCCTGTATAGCAACTTTTACTTTTTCAAGCTCGTTGCTATTTTGCCTTATACGTGTTTCAAGGCTTTCCTGCTGGGTATCCCGATAGTCAAGGTCTTTCATTAAACCCGATACCTTATTTTGTTGCTGATGAAAACGGATGTTTTCCTGATTGTAGGCGTTTGACTGTACGGAAACGTATTCGTTCAGCTCGTTAAAAGCCATCTGCTTATCGGCCAATAAATCACTTTGGATCTGCCGCTGGGTTTTTAGCTCGGCCAATTGCGGTTGTAGGGCAGCCATTTCATCTTTTATCCCGGAAATTTTACGGGCGATATCTTCTTTACGGTTAAGGCTGTTTTCAATAAAAGTTTGATATTGCTCCTGGCGCGTTTTTACAGTGATCAACTCGTTATTTAAACGGTTCAGGATCTGTTGCTGCTCATTAATCTCAGCTGCCTTGGTTGACGAACGTAAAGCTGCAAGCTTGTTCTGTAATTCTTCAGACTTCGTACGAAATGAACCCACCTGGTTCTCTATTCCCCGGATCTCTTTAGCTAAATTCTCCAGGTTTTTAGCACGACCGATCCTTTTACCCTCAAACAAACCAACCGAACCACCGGCCATGGTATGTTTTGATTTATTGAACTTACCGCTCTTGCCGATCAACACAACGCCCTGCGGTAAAGTTTCGCTATTGATCTGGCCTTCCTTATCGTCATCAACCAAATAAACACCCTTAAGCAGGTAATTACAAAGCGGCAGGTAATGTTTATCAACCTCAATAACACTCAGCGCAGGGATAGCCCCCTCCTTTTCGAAGCTGATTTGTGCGGGCGCTTCATCAGCGTAGTTGTTCAGCACAAAGAAATTTACCCTGCCCTTTGCCGAATTGCTCAACAGGTTAATAGCCTTCACGGCATCGTCATAGCTTTCAACTACGTAATAGTTCATGAGCGGTTCAAGGTAGTTTTCGATGGCTACACGAAACTCTTCCTTACAAAAAAGCACATCGCTAAACAGCGGGGCATTTTTAGCCCAATCGGTATTCTTTTTCAGGAACCTGATTGACTCCGGGAAACCTTCCAAACTATCAACCATACTTTTGGTAAGGTTGTATTCGTTTTGCTTGGCATCCAGCTTGCGGCTCTCTTTTACAATGGTATCCTTAACCGAGTTCAACTCAACATCGGTTTCGGCAATTTGTTCTTTTAGCTTATTTTCAAACTCAACAGCCTGCTGAAATTCATCATCAAGTGTTTCCTTGCGGTATTGCAGCTCGGCAACCACCTGGTTAAAGTGCGAAAGCTCCACCTCTTTATTGGTGGTATCTTCCATATTACGCTGGCTTTCCTGCTCCAAAGCCTGTTGCTGAATTTGCAATATATCCAGGTCTTTTTCTGCCTTATAAGCCTGATTTTGCAGGCGGGTATTGATATTATTAAGCTCGTTGAGCTCATTACGGGCTTCGGTTTGTTGTGCACGTAATTCATCAACGGCTTCTTTTAAATCAGAAAGTTTGCTTTGGATGGTTTGCAGCGCTTCATCCTCGGTGGCCTTTTCCTCGTTTAAGCGTTTAATGTTATATAAAACGTGGTTCAGCTGGTTTTTATCACGTTCTAACTCTTCAGTCAGACGCGATTCTTTATCTTGTTGAAACTTCAACTGTTCATTCTTGATCTTCTTTTCGCTTTCGTAAGCCCGGATCTTTGAAACAAACTCATTGGTTGTTTTTTGCTGAACCGAAAGGTTCTTTTCTTTGGTGATACTATCCAGCTTTTGTTGTTGCAACGTTGCTTCCAAAGTATCTATCTGGATAATAATATCGCCTTTCTCGGCTTTATGCTTTAGCTCCTGCTCCTCTATCTTTTTCAATGATTCGCTAAAAGCCACGATCCTGAACGAAGCCAGCATAATGCTCAATGTTTTATACTGCTCCTTGAGACGATAGTATCGTTCAGTTTTCTTCGCCTGGTTCTCCAGCGATTTGAGGTTTTTCTCAATCTCAAACAGCAGGTCATCAACACGGGCCAAATCGGCCTCTGTCTCTTTCAGCTTACTGAAAGTTTGCTTTTTGCGGAGCTTGTATTTAGAGATGCCCGATGCTTCCTCAAACAGGTTACGGCGTGAGCCCTCCTTATTAGTGATGATCTCGTCGATCATCCGGAGCTCGATGATAGAATAGGAATCGGAGCCGATACCCGTATCCAAAAAAAGATCGGTAATATCCTTTAAACGGCACTGTACATCGTTAAGTCGGTATTCGCTTTCGCCCGTGCGGTAAAGCTTACGGGTAAGTGTTACCTGCGAATAATCGGTTGGCAGTACGTTTTTTGTATTATCAAAAGTGAGGGAAACTTCGGCAAGGTTAGCCGATTTACGGCTTTTGGTGCCGTTAAAAATAACGTTATCCATTTTCTCCGAACGGAGCATCCGGGTGCTTTGCTCACCCAAAACCCAGCGGATACTGTCAACAACGTTCGACTTACCACAACCGTTAGGCCCTACAATAGCGGTAACACCCTCATTAAAATTGATGGTTATTTTGTCGCCGAAACTCTTGAAGCCTTTGATTTCTAAACGGGTAAGCTGCATTTAATTTATTAAGTACCTTGCAAAGTCCAAACCTCCAAAGTAATTATAAATAATTGAGTTTTGAAAGTATATTTTGATTTGAGGCGAAAGGAAAAGGCGAAAGGTAAAAGGATAAAGGCAAAAGGTTACTGGCAGGGTTTGTATAACGTCATTGCTTTGTTCCTACCGATGACAACTCAAAAAGGGTGTCATACTGAGTTCATCGAAGTATGGTGGGCAGGCCCCTGCACACGACCGTTCGGCAACTCAGGGTGACAACTCCTTTTTTGCCATTTACCTTTAGCGGCCCGGACTTTTACATATTCGCAATGACAATTTATAATTTAAACCCTTATCTCCCCCTTCAAATAAGTAACCGCTTTGCCACTCATCAACACGCGGTAACCTTTAAGCTCGCACCAAAGTTCACCGCGGCGGGCTGAGAGCTGATAGGCATGAAGCATATCTTTACCCAGGCGTTTTGCCCAGTACGGGATCAGGTTACAATGTGCTGATCCGGTAACCGGGTCTTCGGGGATGCCTGCGCCGGGCGCAAAAAAGCGTGAAACAAAATCAGAGTTTTCGCCAGGTGCGGTAGCTATGATCCCTACCGTATCCATTTTTGACATGGCGAAGAAATCAGGCGTAAGCTCCCTGATATCCTGCTCGGTTTCATAAACAATGAAATAATCACGCGAGCGCAAAAATGCTACCGGTTGCTTTTCACCAAGCGCTTCGGCCAATCCGTTTGGAGCCTCAATGGGGATTGGCGGGCGCGATGGAAAATCCATCGTATATTTATCCCCATCACGCTTTACGGTGAGCGTTCCGGCTTTTACAGTTTCAAAATGAATGGTATCACCCTCATAGCCCAGTTCCGAAAACAGAATATGAGCAGATGCCAGGGTAGCATGCCCGCAAAGATCTATCTCATACTCGGGCGTAAACCAGCGAAGCTTATAACCATCGTCGTTTTTCACAAAAAAAGCGGTTTCGGCAAGGTTGTTTTCAATGGCTATCATTTGCATGGTAACATCGGGCAACCATTCATTAAGCGGACAAATTGCCGCCGGGTTACCGCCAAAAAGCTTATCGGTAAATGCGTCGGCCTGGTATATAGGGATGGTCATAAAAATATTGTATTTTAGCTAATATAACGAGGTGAGCGTCAAAATGCAAGAATATGAGAATCAAGATGCGAGAATACGAGAATCATGATGCAAGACTATGAGAATCAAGATCTTTCTTATCCAGCTTCTTTAATTTTTTTGCTTCTTTATTCTTATATCTTGATTCTTGCAATCCTGCTTCTATAATTGCTCGATCCATAAAACGGAATTACCCGAATTATATTGGTTAGGTTCGTAAAGTTTATTGCCAGGGTCTATCATCCATTTACCATCCACAATAAACTTGTACAGTTGCTTGCCTGGTTTCAGGTAAACACTTACAGTCCACTCTTTACCGTTAAAAGCGAGTGTGTAACCAAAATCATCAAAGTTATTAAAACTGCCCGCTAAATGAACGCTCTTAGCATTATTAAATCCGCTTAGCTTAAACGTATAATTTGGCTTCACCGAAATATATGAATTAACAACGCCGCCCTCCATCATATTACGAGGGTTTTTGGGGTCGGTGATCCAGTTATCATCCACAACAAACTTATAGCCATAATTGCCCGGCGGAATAATTAAGGACGATGCCCAGCCCGTTTTGGTTTTGGTAAGCGGGATCAAGCCATGCTCCCAATTATTGAAGCTTCCGCCTACGTACACTTTCTTTGCGCTGGTATAACCATCAAGCTTAAACACAACCGTTTCGCCAAGGTTCAGTATTGAGTTTGTATATCCATCAGCGGCCTGGATCTTATTGGGATTAGCAGGATCGGTGATCCATTTGCCATCAACCAGGAAACGATACGCCTGTGTGCCTTCGTGCAGGTAAAGCTGTTTTTGCCAGCCTTTGGGGCTTTTATCGAGGACGATATTATTAGCGTCCCAATCATTAAAGCTCGCCGCCAGTGTTATTTTACGGGCATTGACGTATCCGTTCAGCTTAAAGGTGTAGTTATAACGAAAGTATATCGAATTATCGTCATGATCGCTCACCAGGTTGTTATAACGGTCGCTGATCCAATGGCCATCCACAATAAATTTATATTCATACTTGCCGGGTTTCAGCTTTATGTCGGCAATCCAACCACTGTCGGTTTTGGCCATGATACCTTTAAGGGTGCTCCAGTTATTGAAGTTGCCTGATAGCAGTACCCTTTTACTTTGGGCATACCCAGGCAAAAAGAACCGGGTTAAACCAGATGCTAATTCATGAACAGTGACTTTAGCAAAGTTATTGATACCGAAGTTAACATCAGCCGGATACCCCGGCGACTCATTATCATTGTTATCTATTTTAGTAGTTATCAGGTAAGGGGTGGCTTGCGGGTTAAGGTTAAGAGTCTCAAGCGGCCTGTCGAACTCTATTATATTTCCCCGCTTTCCGGCCATTGCCCAGCCGTCTTTTTGCAGGGCGGTAAAATCGCCTTTTAAAACAGTAGCGGCATTTGCATCTTTTAACCCGGCTTTTCTGAGCAAGCTATCCACTTCTGTTTTGGATGAGCGCATATCAATAAGCAGTACGAGATTATCCTTGCCCATGATCAGGTTATTTCGCTTTTGTGCTCTTGCCTGAATGGCCACGCAAACCACCGCAAAAAAAACAATAACTATACGCCCGCGCCTTTTCATATTACTGGTTACTGTAAATGTACATTTCAAATTCTTTTTTAACAAAGTTGATGGTGAATATGCCGCGCACAAAAAAGTCATATCCTAAAACACCATCAATTTTGTAGCCATACGCATTCCCCATTTTTTCGAGATTGGTTATTAAAATACGGTTTTTCATATACTTTCGGTCGCCGACAACCAAATTATCAAAGCGCGTATAAATC
Organism: Mucilaginibacter sp. Mucisp73; assembly: GCF_059491465.1. Classification (NCBI taxonomy): domain Bacteria; kingdom Pseudomonadati; phylum Bacteroidota; class Sphingobacteriia; order Sphingobacteriales; family Sphingobacteriaceae; genus Mucilaginibacter; species Mucilaginibacter sp. Mucisp73. The sequence continues at coordinate 4,273,904 of NZ_CP168507.1, forward strand.
ACCTCGATGGAAGTGCCACCAATACCCATAATTTTTGAGCGGCTGATAACCTCCATATCAGGAACCAGTTTTTTTGAACGCCGGTAGTCGAGTAAACTGGTTTCGGCGGCGCTGTCAAAAGCAAACCAAAGCGCATTGTCGTTAACAGTACCCTTCATTAAAATAACATCATTGAGCATACGGAAAGGACTTACCATAAAACGATCGTGAAATACCTTTTCGGTTTCGGGGATGTTACCATTCTCATCAAGTTTTTGGATGTATAACGTATTTCTGAAAAGATCAACTGTAATCGCGAAATCGGAAAATAGCCCGGTACCCAGCAATCCCAATATTTTGATACGCTTACCGTTTTCGATAGATGATAGGTCGGTAACATCGGCCCGGAGCTTTGGATAGTGCAATTCGAGGATGTTAAAATTACGGATATAAGTAGTAAAAGAGCTGCCGGCAACCCCGTTAATCCCGGCAGATTCCTGTTCAGCCACGTGTGGCAGATCTCTAAAATAGGTTTCATTTAAAACAAGATAGGGTGCGCCTGTATCCAGTACAAAGTTGCCTTCAAGAGTATCGATCTGAGCTTCAATAAGAATTAGGTTCCCAGCCCTTTTTATCGGAATGACTAAAGTTTTAAAATCACCGGTGGGCGATGGATCAGGATCGGGTTTTGCATTTTTAAAGGTGATGCCATTGATAGTCACTTTCTCGCTGCCCGCCGCACTGAAGCAACAGAAAACTAAAAAAAAGATCAACAGATAAACCTTAGGCATCGTATTAAATACTATACCTAATAGACCCTCATTTTATGCCTTAAGTTACACAGTGTAACAATTAAATAATGTGACTGATGTACCCGTACCTGATCAGATCATCAGGACTTTTGATGGCTTTAGTGCTTCCGTCAGTGATCAGGACTATCCTATCAGCCACATCAAGAATGTTATAATACTGATGATCAGTAACAATGATACCTTTTACCTCAGCGCATTTACGAATAACGCCCTTAAACATTTCTGCCTGCACCGGCGAAACATGAGTAAATGGCTCATCGAGCAAAATAAAATCTGCCCGGCTGTAAATACACATCAGGGTTTCCAATTGCCTGAGTTCTCCGCCGGATAGCTGGCCGGGCTTTTTGTGATGATGATCCTGGTAAATTGACAATGAGGTAAATTCATCAGTAAATTGAGGGTCGATAATGGTACCAGCAAGGCTTTGGATCTTTATATTTTGCGGCAGATAATTGTGCTGGGGCAAATAAGCTACCCGACCATCGTCATAACCTTTATAAATGTGTTTATCGTCGATGCTGACGTGCTTGTAAGTTGGCTTTAGGCTACCGAAAATAATTCGAAGCAAAGACGACTTACCGCAGCCGTTGCGGCCAAGCAAACCTACCACCTCGCCCTGGCGGCAATCGAGATAGATATCCTGTAAAATCTTGCGCCCATCAAACTCAAGATGAACGCTGTCGGTTTTTAAAATATGCTGACCCAATATCTTACCAGTTTTAAGAGTGATAGCAATATACCGTAGGCCAGGGCATCGCATGTAAGGGCATACAGGTATAATCTGTCAATCCCATAACCCGCATTACGGAAGTAGAAGAAAGTTTTATTTGAATTGTAATTATAATACCGAAAGCCAATGATTAACCCATAGCTCATTATTTTTAATATATATGCTCCTGCAACGTTGACCTCTCCGCGAAGCAAATAGTAGATACAGATCATGTTGATAGACATACACCATAACAACATCGACTTATAAAAATACCACGTAATTTTTATGGTGTTACGCATTTAGCTAATCATGACAGGTAAGCTAAAATAACGCCAATTGTGGATTAAAATTTTCCTCGCAGGTAATTCTATTTTGTTCGCCTGCTGGTTCTCCTGGCGAACAGGTTCGGAGATGCGGTAACTGCAGATACAGTTTTTGATGAGCCCGGCACTTACTCCATACTGATGTGTTGTTCCAGTGATCTGTAAAACCGGACATACTCATTTCTATGTTTACGTCCACGCTTACTTTAGCGTTGCTATGTAAGCGCGGACGCTTGAGAGCAATTGCACATCCCTTTTGCTCACAAACCTTATTCAACCCGCTCCTTTAGCGCTGCTTCCCAGCCTATGATTGCGTTTTTACGGGTACTGCCCCAATGATACTGGCCTATTTCGCCGGTTGATTTGATTACCCGGTGGCAAGGGATCAGGAACGCTACAGGGTTACTACCTACCGCTGAGCCGACTGCTCGGTAAGCATTTTCGCTGCCTGCTTTTTTGGCAAGTGAGGCATAAGTGGTTAATCCGCCGGGGGGTACTTTCAATAACGTCTCCCACACCTTGATCTGGAAATCGGTTCCTTTTAAATGCAGCTTGATCTCGTCCAAACGGCTCCAATCCTGCGTAAAAATAAACAGTGCGTTCTGCTGGATCCTGTCAACTAACTGATTGAATACCGCATTAGGAAAACTTATCTTCAGTTGCTCCAATGCTTTCTCTTCGCCCTCATCAACAAACGCCATGTGGCAAATCCCTTTAGCCGTGGATGCTACGATCACCTTACCAAATGGTGTATCAGCAAACGAATAGTTGATATGCAGCATGGCTCCGCCGTTACGGTATTCGCCGGGGGTCATACCTTCTACCTTAATAAAAAGGTCATGCAGCCGGCCACCTCCCGAAAGACCTGTCTGCAGCGCGGTATTAAAAACATTCGCGTCTTCATGTTTCAAGATTTCCTTAGCATGCTCCACACTCAAATACTGCAGGAATTGTTTTGGGGTTACCCCTGCCCAATCCTTAAACATCCGCTGAAAATGGAAGGGACTTAAATTAACATGTTCCGCAACTTCGTCCAGTTTAGGCTGTGCCTTAAAATTCTCCCTGAAAAAGCCAATCGCGTCGGCTATGCGGGTATAATCTATTTCTTGTTGAGTTTTCATAAAGCCTTTTTTTAATAAATCCAATTGTGTTTTTTGTATTTATAACACAAAAGTACCAGCCTCGTCTATGCTCAACAATCCGATTCTTGCGGAGTTTTCAGGCGATATGCTCTTCGATTATCTTGCTTAAAACTACCGCATTATTTAATTTCGGCTCTTTTGAAGAAAACACCAGCGTCACTGTTTTGTGCTGCCTGATATAATCTACCAATTCATCCAAAGCCTTTGCACCCTCAATTTCGGCGCGGTATTTTTGGTTAAAGGCTTCAAATTTTTCAGGATCATGGTTGTACCATTTTCTTAGTTCGTTAGATGGAGCTACATCTTTAAACCACTTGTCAATTCGTTGGTCTTCCTTTTTTATCCCCCGCGGCCAAAGGCGGTCCACCAAAACCCTAACGCCATCTGCCTCGGCATAAGGCTCATAAGCCCGTTTAAGTTTAATCTTCATGATAATGTATTTTAATACTTTTTCTTCGATGGAACTGAAAGTATAAATTCCGCAAGAATCGGATTGCCCACCAATCTTCCTAATGATAGTTTTGATCCTATTCAAAATAACAAAAATGACACCGGAACAAACACTTAAAGATCGTATCAAAAATCTTGATTGGGATCAAATTAATAAAACATTACATGACAACGGTTTTGCAATTGTTAAACAGGTTTTAGGTGAACGCTACTGCGATACATTAATCAGCGATTATGGCGCAGATGCTTATCGCAAAACCGTCAGCATGGAGCTCTACAGATTTGGATATGGCGAATACAAATATTATAATTACCCGCTTCCTGCAATTATAACCGATTTAAGGGAGAGCGTTTATCCGTACATCGTACCTGTGGCCAATAAATGGATGAATGAACTTGGTTTTGACAAACAATTCCCCGGCACCCATGAAGAAATGAAACAGTTATGCCATGAAGCCGGGCAAACCAAACCCACAGCCCTGATATTGCAATACACAGAAGGCGGATTTAACACCCTGCACCAGGACCTTTACGGCGAGGTATATTTCCCCATCCAAATGGTTTTCATGTTCGATCAACACAACAGAGACTATACCGGCGGCGAATTTGTAATCACCGAGCAAATTCCGCGGGCGCAATCAAAAGTTAATGTACTTACCCCCGGCATGGGTGATATGGTTTTATTTACCACTAACTTTAGGCCGGTAAAGGGAAGTAAAGGTTATTACAGGTTAAATATGAAGCACGGCGTAAGCCCGGTTCACAGCGGTAAGCGCCATAGCCTGGGCATTATATTTCATGACGCGCTGTCTTAAACAGATTGATGTGACTTTGATCCTCACCATTGAAAACAACATATGACATGCTACAGAACCGCGTAAATCCATTTGGACAACTTATTAAAACAACAGCGCGGGGTGCCTGGCTTGGTAACCGCGGCGTAATCCATAATGAGGACAAGGAAATTGTACGCGCTTTCAAAATTAAAGCCTGGATAACCTGCGTTTTGGAGTTCAGGGGCCGGCATCGCGAAATTATGCAGCCCGACCGTTGGACTGAACTCTTCTTCCTTGATGAAGCCACGGCATTTTCAGCAGGGCACCGGCCTTGTTTTCAATGCAGGTATAAGGATCATCAGCGATTTAAAGAGTTTTGGCTAAAAGGCAACCCTCAATACGGTTTTGACATGAAAACGCCGGTAGCCAAAATAGATGACATTTTGCAGGCAGAGCGCATCACAGCTGATAAGTTAAAAGTTACCTATCAAGAAAAATTAAAAGCCCTGCCTAACGGCACATTTGTAATTTATGATGACAAATCACATTTACTCAAAGATAACCTGTTGTACTTATGGAGCCCTGCCGGATACCAAAAAGGAATAAGGCTCCCCAATGTGGATATAATCACAGTACTAACTCCCCGGTCAATTGTGAATATGTTCAGTGCAGGGTATGTGCCTCAAATAGGGATTTATTAAATATTTTTTAGCGGCCTGCCATAATCTCGGGGAGTAAATAATTTCCAATTCCCCTCAGAAATAACCTCGACAGCTCCGTCAATCACTTTAATCGCGGTTTGATCGTCAATAGCGTATGATGGTACCGGTATGGAAGCAGCCAGTTTCTCAATATTGGCCAGGGAATTGTTCGGGAACCACTCATGATCCAAATGCGGGTGGATAGCAAAGTCAACAAAACTTAACGACTTATCACTATCAGCCGGCAGCATATGGTTGCCATAGGTAGTACCAAAGCGGGTCATGATCATACTACCGGCACTCAGGCCAACATATACCATCTTTTGTAAAAGCGAGGGCAGCAGATCCGCCAGCCCGGATTGCTGCATCCAATAGGTCAGGTACTGGCAGTCTCCACCACCTACCAGTAAAACATCGGTTTCCCGGAGCATGTCACCCCATAACTCTCTTTTGATACTGGGTAAGGCGGTAAGTTCCAATAAGCCCAGCGACTTCCAACCCAATTGGCAAAAGGGATCACCTAAGGACCCGCAAATAACCCTTCGTACTATGTCGCCACCGTTGGGTATAGCGTATATCGCGGTAGGGATAAAAAGGGCGTTCGCTTCGGCAAACGGTTTGCCCAACAGCTCTATCAAAGCATTTTGAATACTCATATTACTGATTCCGGCAGATGTAAGAAGTAGCTTCATAATTTGTTGGATTATAATCAATGTTAATAAAAACGCTGAATTAAATTCGTAAAATATCCAAAACTCCCCTCCATCCATTCAATTACCCCGTTCGTCGGTACAAAATTTCAGATTAAAACCTCAGGGCTACCTTTACACCATCAAATAATAATTTGATCAGTGATAAGGTTTAGGTGATGGCCCCCAAGCAGCGAGTGCAAGGGGGCTTTCTTATATAATCCACGCATCCCTATTTTTTGGTAAAACACGCCGCTCCTCTCGTTCATCTATACAATTTCCCGGTTCACCGACACATGGTTGTTAAAACTCCCACTCATCTTCACCTTTGATTTATAATTCAGAAGCAGGGACACTGAATTATAATTTTTTTCGTATAGATGGAGCACCTGTGCAATGTACAGGTGCTTTTTTTAAATTAGACGCTAAAATATGTGCCAGCCAGTAGCTCCGGTATTGATAAATAAAAGAATCTTAAAATAAAATGATCCGCTCAAAAGCAACCACTTTTTTTATTCATGCTGCAGGCTGGCTTGTGTTTTTAGGGTTCCCGCTATTATTCATGAACCGCACACAGCAAAGCAGCGCCGGCACCTATGCCGTCCTGTTTTCGCCTTACTACTGGCTGTTTTGTCTCACCTATATATTTATGTTTTACCTGAACGCCTGGTACCTGGTGCCAAAGTTCGTGTTCCGTAAAAGATATCTCTGGTATGGGATTATTGTGCTATTACTTTCAGGCTGTGTTTACTTTTTGCAGCCTTTTGATAACCTGCTTCTTCACAATCTCATTAAAGGGAATAAACCAGTAGCAACAACAGCCCCCAATCCGCAGCCTATAGTACCGCAAATTACACCAACGGGGATTGACAGCTCAGCACCTAATCAGCAAAATATGCCTTTCGGCCCGTTGCCGCACGAAGATCTGCGGATGCAGGACCCCAGCCTTAAACCCACCAACCGCATTATTTTTATTCATCAATCCGGTAATATTGATATGGTAGGCTTATTTATTTTTATCATTGTGATGGGGCTGAGCGTTGCCATTGCCACGGTTCAAAAATGGCAGCTTACCGAGCAGATGGTTACCCGTGCCGAAGCCGAAAAAGCCCATGCCGAACTCTCTTTTCTTAAAGCCCAGATCAATCCTCATTTTTTATTCAATACGCTGAATAATATTTATGCCTTATCGGTTACCAATAGCGAGCATACTTCCGAGAGCATCATGAAACTCTCGAACATCATGCGCTATGTAACCGATGAGGTAACGGAGGATTTTGTTTTGCTGCAAAACGAAATTGATTGTATCGATGATTATATCGATCTGCAACGCCTGCGCCTCGGCAAAAAAACAAAGCTTGATTTTGAAGTTTCGGGCAAGATTGACAATCAAAAAATTCCGCCCCTGATACTAATGACCTTTATTGAAAACGTTTTTAAATATGGCGTAAGTAAACACCAGCCATCAGTTATTAATATTTTCTTAAGGGTAAACGGCAACCAAATGCTGTTCATCTGTAAAAATACCATTTTCGAAAAACGACCTGCCACCGAACGGAAAGGGATCGGCATTGCCAATAACCGCCAGCGCCTGCAACATATTTATCCTAACAAACACCGGCTTGACATTAGCGTGGCCGATGGTAATTACATTGTTGAATTGGAGATTAACGCTTAAACTATTTATAATGCAATTAAAATGTGTAGCTATTGATGATGAGCCGCTGGCCCTTCAAATAATTGAAAAATATGTAGCCGAATATCCCGCGCTAACATTGGTTAATACTTTTGAGGATGCGATATCGGGCGGGGAATACCTGAAAATGAACAAGGTGGATGTGCTGTTCATAGATATTAACATGCCTGATATTACCGGTATCGACCTGGTAAAATCATTGACTGATAAGCCAATGATTATTTTTACCACTGCCTACAAAAATTATGCATATGAAGGTTACGAACTGGAAGCGGTTGATTACCTGCTGAAACCGATCAATAACCTGCGCTTTGGCACAGCGGTTCAAAAGGCAATTGGCTATTACCAGTACAAACATACCGATACCCCAAATGAAAGCGATTTCCTGTATGTGCATTCAGAATACAGACTGATCAAGATCAACATTAAAGACATTGAATACATTGAAAGCATGCAGGATTACATCAAGATCCATGTGCTGGGCGTAGCCAAACCCATACTGACACTGATGCCCCTGAAAAGTGCAATTGAAAAACTGCCTGCATCAAAATTTATCCGCATTCATCGCAGCTTCGTGGTAGCGCGTGATCAGATCAGGTCTATCCACAACCGCAAGGTAAAACTAACCAACGTAGAGCTTCCTGTAGGTACAAACTATACCGATTTTATCAAAGACTGGCACAAATAATCAATTCATCGGCACATTAAAGGCGTTGAACGACACATTATTTTACAGCCCCTTAAATAGCCTCAACTTTATATTATTAAAATTGATACTAATCCCCTAAAGTCATGAAAACAGCAGGCGATAAAAAAACCATCTTAGTACTTGATAAAAACAGCCGGATGTTATCGGTAATTGATGACATTATGTACTATGGTGAATTTAATGTGCATTTAACTTTTGACCCTAATGCTATATATGATAAAGCTAAAATGATTAATCCGGATTTGATCATTTTGGATTATTTGTTGGTAGATAACGATTGTGAACTGGTTTGCCGGGACTTTAAGGATGATAAGCAACTATGCAATGTACCTATCATTATTGTAACCGCTTTTAAAACAAAAAAAGCACAGGCCGACTCTTATAAATGCGATGCCTTGTTTGTAAAACCGCTGGATATGGAAGTGCTTGCATCAAGGATAGAATACCTGATGGCATCCTAAAGCTGGTTTTGTAAACTCATATAAACCTGCTAAGTTTAGCTTTTATTAATTAAACAACTCTGCACTTATAAAATGAAACTCAAGAGCAACATAGCCACCAGCGAAAACGGGTTTATTTTTAACCCTGCCACCGGCGATTCATTTTCCGGCAACGGTATGGCGGCAAAACTGCTTGAGGCTATGAAAAGCGGCAAAACCGAAGATGATATCAAGCAGGATATTCTGAGCAGATATGAAGTGAGCGAAAGCCAGCTTAACAGGGATTGGGATAATTGGATGCTGCAGCTAAAAGAAGCAAACCTGCTCGAAATTTAAGGATGATGGCAAACAAGTACGCTAATTTATGTATTGCTGTTACCGGGCTTAACGCCAATGACAATCCGGGTCCTGGGATGGCGGTCATCCGTTGTTTAAAAGAGTGTTTTGGAGATGATTTGCGCATAATTGGCCTGTCGTACGAATCGCTGGAGCCCGGGATTTATCTGCGGGATTGGGTAAATAAAACTTACCAGGTCCCCTATCCAACCGAAGGTACGACAGCCCTTGTTGAACGTTTGGCATATATAAACGGACAGGACAAACTTGATCTCATTATCCCCAACTTTGATTCGGAGCTGTTCAATTTTATAAAGATAGCGCCGCAATTGCAGCAAATGAGCATAGCAACTTATCTCCCAACACATCAGCAACTGGCGTTAAGAGATAAGCTGAACCTAAAAAATTTCGGCACAAAAAATGGCTTTTATGTGCCTGCCGATCATAAGCTTTACACTACCGACGATATTAAAAAAGCGGCTGATGAGTTCAACTTTCCTATGGTAATAAAAGGCAAGTTTTATGAGGCTTATGTTGTATACACGATGGATCAGGCATTGAAAGCCTTTCATCAATTGTATGCAGTCTGGGGCGTGCCGGTAATAGCCCAGCAATACATCAAGGGCAACGAAATCAACATCGCGGCACTTGGCGATGGTAATGGCAGCAACATCAGCTTGGTGGCTATGCGCAAGCTTTATATTACCGATAAAGGGAAGGCCTGGGCGGGCGTTACCATTAAAGATGATAAGCTTACCCAACTGGCCGACAACTTTGCCCGCGCAAGCAACTGGAAAGGGGGCTACGAAATGGAGGTCATGAGCAATGCCGAAGGGCATTTATACATATTGGAAATTAACCCCCGGTTTCCGGCATGGGTTTATTTAACTGCCGCCGCAGGCCAAAACCAGCCTGCGGCATTAGCTAAAATAGCGATGGGTGAAACCGTTGAGCCTTATGCCGATTACCAGGCCGGCAAACTGTTTGTCCGGTATTCGTGGGACCATATCGCCGACATCGCCGATTTTCAGCAGATTTCGGCGTTTGGCGAATTATAATTTATAACGATGGAAAAGCTGCCATACGAGAAACCATATATAAAAAAACTACAGGCCGGTGCCCTTAACAAATTCGGCTCCCGCACCGGGGTGCAGCCCGTTAAAAGCATCGATGGCGTTTCTGTAAAAAGCCTTATCGAAAACTACGGTTCGCCGGTGTTCGTATTGTCCGAAAAACAGATCCGCAAAAACTACCGGGCTGCATACCGCGCTTTTAGTACCCGCTACCCAAAAGTACAATTTGCATGGAGCTATAAAACCAATTACCTCAACGCCGTTTGTCAGATTTTTCACCAGGAAGGCAGTTGGGCCGAGGTAGTTTCAGGCTTTGAATATCGTAAAGCCTTAGGTAATGGCGTACCGGGCAACAAGATCATTTTTAACGGACCGGGTAAATCTCTGAACGATTTGCAGCTGGCCATCGAACATGATTCGCTGATCCATATTGATCATTTTGATGAGCTTAACCAATTACTTACTTTAGGTAAAAACCTGGCCAATAAACCGCGTGTGGCCATCCGTATAAATATGGACACCGGCGTTTACCCACTTTGGGACCGCTTTGGTTTTAACTATGAAAATGGAGAAGCCTGGTCGGCAGTTACAAAGATCACAGGCTCGGGAAGTCTGCAATTGGTTGGCCTGCATTGCCATATCGGTACCTATATGCTCTCTGCCGATGCTTATGGTATAGCGGCTAATAAACTGGCCGAACTGGCTGTTCGCTGCCAGACCGAGCTTAATCATAAAATAGAATATCTTGATCTGGGAGGCGGTTTCCCCTCAACCAATACATTGAAAGGTGCTTACCTGCCGGGAAATGATACCGTGCCGACGATTGATGACTTTGCTGAAGTCATAACTTCGGCTTTGCTCAATTTTGGCTTTGCCAATGATGACCTGCCGCTGCTGATATTGGAAGGTGGGCGCGTTTTGATAGATGATGCCGGTTACCTATTGGGCACTGTTATCGCCAACAAACGTTTAGCCAATGGCAAAGGCGCCGCCATTGTTGATTTTGGGGTCAATATCCTGTTTACATCTTTTTGGTATGAACACCAGGTAAGCCCAGCCCAGGATTTTGCTGCACATACCGAAAACATGGTGATATACGGACCGCTTTGCATGAACATTGATGTGATCAGGGAAAGCATTAACCTGCCCCTACTAAATCCCGGCGACCAGGTAGTAGTGCACAAGGTTGGCGCTTACAACATGACCCAATGGATGCAATTCATCACTTTAAGGCCTGCTGTTGTGTTGATAGACGAGAAGTTGCGTACGCATCTCATCCGCAAAAACGAAACATTGGAATATACTGCCGAACCAGAGTTAGTACCCGCTCATTTAAATAACAACAAGTGAAGCAAATTCCAGCATTCATAAAAACCGTCATCAATTCCTATTCGGTTCTGTTTTTTTCTCAAAACCGGGTATTGGGGATTATTTTGCTGCTGGTATCATTTTTCAACCCTGTATCCGGCTTTGCAGGGTTGGGTTGTGTCATTTTCTCTTTGCTGATAACAAAATTGCTAAAACAGGGTAACGAAGATTACCGGGTAGGAATTTACAGCTTTAACTGTTTATTATTAGGGATAGCATTTGGTACTTTTTTCCAGGTTAACGTCATGTTTGTGACCTGGCTGGCGGTTGCCTGTTGCCTTGTAGTGCTTGCTACTATTATTATGTCAAAGCGCATGAGTAAACCGGGTTTACCTATACTTTCACTGCCGTTTATCCTGGTTTTCTGGCTTGTACTGCTGGCGTCCAACAGCATCTTCAACACTGGATTATCACAAAAAAGCAGCTCCCTGCTCGAAGAAATTTACACCGGCCCGGGTAACCTGGCCGGCGCCGAAGGTTATCTTGCCACAACGTTGCCAAAACTGATGAGCTTATTTTTCCGTTCATTAAGCGCAATTCTGTTTCAGCATAATATCATAACCGGAATGCTTATTACTATGGGGATACTTGTGCATTCGCGCATTGCATTCAGCCTGCTTATCATTAGCTTTTTAACGGCCTGCGGGTTTAACAACATCACAAATACCTACCCTGAGGGTATCAGCTATTACCACCTTGGTGCCAATTTAATGATGGCTTCAATGGCCATCGGCAGCTTTTTCACCATCCCATCGTTACGCTCTTACCTGCTGGCAATTCTTTGCATCCCCTTGGGTTTCATACTCATTAATGCCCTTACCACACTCATGGCCTTGCATGCGCTGCCTGTTTTTTCGTTACCGTTTTGCGTGATAAATATCAGCCTGCTTTATTTTTTAAAGTTAACCGGTCATCACCCCAAATTGCATTTAACCATAGTACAGCATTACTCGCCCGAAAAAAATCTTTACCATGTTTTAAACCTGCAAAACAGGCTGAACGATCTGAAATACTTCAGGCTCAATTTGCCGTTTATGGGCTATTGGACGGTTTCGCAGGGCTACAATGGTGCCATTACCCACAAAGGTGAATGGGGTCAGGCGCTTGATTTTGTGATCACGGATGATGAACAAAAAACGTTTCAGCATCCCGGCTCCCTTCCTGAACATTTTTATTGTTTCAATAAGCCGGTACTGGCCTGCGGCGATGGCGTTGTAGAACTGGTTGTAAACCATGTAGAAGATAATGATATTGGCGAAGAAAACCTGAAAGAAAACTGGGGTAATACGGTAGTGGTCCGCCATGCCGCGGGGCTTTATTCCAAACTATCGCACCTCAAAAAAAACTCGATAAAAGTTAAACCTGGCGATGTTGTAAAACAAGGTGATCTGCTGGGGTTTTGCGGTAATTCGGGGCGTTCGCCAGAGCCGCATTTGCATTTCCAGTTGCAGACTACGCCTTATATAGGATCTAAAACACTGCCTTATCCGCTCGCCTATTATTTTACCAAAAAAGCTGATCAAACCATCCTTGTAAGCTACAATATCCCAAATGAAAACGAATTAATAAGCAACCCCGAAATCAATACGCCACTCAAAAAAGCATTCGACCTGCAACCGGGCTTCGTATCTAAATTAGTTAACGGAAACGGCTCAACCGAAGAATGGGAAGTTTTTAAAGATGAATTAGGACAGTCATACATCTACTGCAAAACAACGGGTGCCGTTGCTTATTTTATTAACAATGGAACTATGTTTTACTTCACCAGCTTTTATGGCGATAAAAAGTCGCTCCTCTACTATTTTTACCTTGCCGCATATAAAGTTATTTTTAACGATGCTGGGTATAGCCCGGCTAATGATGAGTTCCCGGTATCACTTACTCATAACAAAACATTGCTTTGGCTGCAGGATTTTATTGCACCTTTTTACCGGTTCATCAGCATAAAATATAAAAGCGGGATCCAGCTAAAAAAAACAGGGCTAAATATTATATCCAAACAATACCAGGAAATTGCAGGTAGAACATTGTCCCTTACAGAGGCAACCATTTTTGTAGATCATAGCAGCCTGCAAGCCCTCATTATAAATACAAACGGTCAGCATATTGAAGCACAATGGAGTACAGAAAATTAACCATACTTTTTGCCCTGCTATTTGCTGCTCTTGTAACCCGCGCACAAGACAATAAACTTGCCATGGCCGATAGTACCGCCGAACAATTGTACAATGCCGGCAACTGGAAACAACTTATCAGGTTTGTAAATCAATCGGTTGCCGATAGTGTAGACTCGCCCGCTTTACGCTTTAAGGCAGGGTACGCTTATATGCTTACCAGCAATTACAAAGCTGCCATTTATCAGTTTAACCAGGTTTTACGTAAAGAACCCCAAAATGTCACGGCATATTTGTATGCTTACTACTGCAACACCTATATCAACAACAATAACGCCGCGTTTTATAATGCATCGCATTTAGACACGGCAACCCTGCGTGCTATCAAGTTATCAACATTTGGTTTAACTGATGCGGTTTTAGAAAGCGGCATAAAATTGCCGAATAACCACGAACGCGACAACGGCTTTTTTGAACGCGCGGGTATCGGTTTAAGATTATCGTGGCGTTTGCAGTTGGACCAATCATTCATGTTTTTCAAACAGAATATATTCAGATCGGGCTATATTGATTACATTAACCAAACAGGCAAAACCGACCGTCAGCTTGAATATTATGCTAAAGCGAAATATTCTTTGACTAAAAATATAAGTTTACTTGGCGCGTACCATTATTTACACACCAGCTACCGGAGCAATATTTACCAAAGTAACCTTGGGCTGTTAGGAATAAAATATGATACCCGTTACATTGATTTGCAAGGCGATGTTAATTTTGGCAAACTCATTAATAAAACCTTAAAACAATATGATGCCAAAGTGGATTTTTATCCACTGGGAAACTTGAATCTATACACCACAAGCAGGGCATCGATACTGGATTTGAGCGGAGTAACTCATTTCATTTATAGTCAGTCGGTAGGATTTAAAGTATTAAATAAAACGTGGCTGGAAACAGCCGCTACTTTTGGCAACCAGGATGATTACCTGGATGCAGACGGGCTTTATGTGTATAACGCTATCGATCCTACAAAATTTAAATGCGGTGAAAGCGTTTTTTATCAGTTAGGTAACCATGCCTTATTGAATTTAAATTACTTTTATGAAAAGAAAACAGACATTTACCGTGCTGTTAACTATAACCAAAACTCTGTTACGTTAGGTATAACATGGAAATTTTAAAGAAGACGTTTATTCCCATTTTTTTATTTGTATTTGCAGCACAATTGCAGGCACAGACAAATGTGGTGCTTCAAAAAGCTTTTCACAACAGTTATACCAATGAATTAAACAAAAATTACGTTGCCGCCATTGCCGATATCTATCCCTACTATTCGGAAAATAATTATGAGATAACCATCAGGCTGGGTTGGCTCCATTACCTCAATAAAAACTACACTGCTTCGCAAACTTATTATCAAAAAGCAGTTAACCTGAAGCCTGGCGCTATTGAGGCTAAGTTTGGTTATATAAAGCCACTCTCTTTTTTGCAAAACTGGGATAAAGTGCTGGAACAATATCTTGCTATCCTTAAAATAGACCCACAAAACACGCAGGCGAATTATTGGGGAGGCGTAATTTATTATAACCGCAAACAATACGAACCCGCTATTAAGCTTTTCAGGGTAGTAGTAACGCTTTACCCTTTTGATTATGACGGCAACCATATGCTGGCCTGGTCGATGCTTATGGCTGGAAAAAAAGCTGAAGCGAAACCTTTTTTTGAAAAAGCACTGATCATCAAACCTGCTGATGCTTCCAGCACCGATGGCTTAGCCAGATGTAATTAGCCCGGTTTAAATTTTTCGCGTAGAGACGCATCACATGCGTCTCCGACAGCAAATTTGGGCATTAAATACCTTCATGCGCAAGACGCATGTGATGCGTCTCTACAACAAAAAACATATTCTTCATACGTCGATTTAAATCACTCATTTGTCGACACATTTCCCGACGGCCCGATTTTCCAAATTAATTTTAATTAAACCTGTCCGAAAAAAGGCAGCGCTAATTATCAATTTAAATTAATTCTATGAAAATGAAATCATTTTACGCCTCACTATTGATGGTCGGCACAATAATCGGCCTGGCATCATGTAAAAAGGAAAACGCTTCAAAATCAGCTTCGGCCGCCAGCGTTTCGTCATCAGCCGTCACATCAACCGGCGCCATCGCTATTAGCCTTGCATCGTCCGGAACTACTACCGACAGCGTTTATATGGTTGGCTGCTATGGCAAGCATGATACCAAAGACTCCGTTGCTTTTAGCACATTACCTACAGCTATCGGCACTTACCTTACAGCTAATTACAGCGGTTATACATTCAAAAAAGCATACTCCATTACTGATAGTACTAAAACAGCTATCAACTACATTGTAGTTATCAAATACAACAGCGCTTTGGTTGGCCTCAAATTCACTGCTGCTGGTACGTTTGTAAGCATCCTTGAGCAACGTGAGGGTGTTGACCTCAAAGGACCGGGATGGCACTTAGGCGGATTCTTTGATAATCGTGACAGTAAACACCGCGATACCATTGCTATTTCGGCCCTTCCTGCTGCTGTAAGCAGCTATTTTTCAACAACCTATCCAACAGATACTTTGTTGCATGCCTCTATCGCACCTGATAACGTATACATTTTGATAAGCCAGAACGGGGTACTTTACTCAACAACGGTAACCGCGGCAGGCAAACTTGTAAAACGTATTCAGATAGAAAAACACGATTTAAAACATGCTGTAGTAGCTGAAGCTAACTTACCGGCTGCTATTACCACTTATCTTACTGCTACTTATCCGGGCTACGTATTTGATAAAGCATTTTCTGAAAGCCCCGGCGGAACCCTGCAAGGTTACGTTGTGTTGATTACATCAAACAATACCAAATACGCTTTAATTTTTAATGCGTCTGGTACATTTGTCAGAGTCCTGCCTATCCACTAAACAATCGAAATTATAGCGCTGTTGGTAAGCCATGTTTTTAATTAAACATGGCTTACTTGCTTAATTTCAGAGCCCCAAACAGCGGATTACATATTTATTTCCTGCTGATGAGTTTAAAATTGGAGAATTTAACATACGAGCGGTGCGGCCCGTAGGTACTATGGTAAAGGCCGATTTGCAGATCAGCACCAATTAAATCAGACCTAACAACCGGGCTTCCGGGCAGATCGGTCCAATGTATGCCGTCGTTGCTGCTTCTGATGTAAAATACGTCGCCCGATTTTTGGATCTGCAGATAACGGTTATAATTCCAGCCGGTTTGGGTATTGGTTTGCATCCGGTCGCCGGTTTTAAAATTGGTGAGCATGTTGCCACAATTCCAGGCCGGAAAAATACTGTTCTGGATCAGGTTTTCGCTGCCTTCAGTACCGGGTCGTTTTGCTTTGCGTACCATCAAGCCCATATCACTGTTACCGGCCACCTTTTTTTCCTTAAGGCCACTTACGTCAGCTACTTCTACCTCGGCCACAAAATCACCCGAAACATTCCTGTATAAAAATGGCCCATAAGGCAAATTCCCATCCCAGTTTGAACCTTTTGATTCCAGGGTTAACACGTTGTCGCCGATAAATACCTTATCTTCCTGCTTATCCCCGCCGCTAATTAAACCATTCCATATTGTGCCGGTTGTGCCATCAACCACAAAATCCTTTTTAACCGTAAACCCATCTGCAATAACATTAAATAATGCTGATGATGTGCTCACCGGCAATGCGGCAGTTTTTGAACTTACATTGCCATAATTATCTTTAACTTTAAAAGAGTAGCTATAATTTTTATCGGCTGCAAGCCCATAACTAATATAATGCGGATTAGCCTGCCAGCCGCTTGATTTGCGGTTATCCGTCTCGTTAATAAAATCATATTGCAGGTTTGATTTTACAGAAGCATATTCGGGCGCCTCCATTTCAACCATGCCGGGTGTTACAGCCGTCGGAGCAGCTTTAAATGCAAACGAACCTGCTATAGGCGGATGATAGTTCTGTTTCCAACCCAGGCTCAATTGTTTAATTTCTGCTGATGATAAGCTATGTTTATAGACCACAAGATTAGATACCGCACCATTAAAACCATCGCCCAGTAAAAGCTTGCCGGTGAGCTTGTCTGTATTTGATGTTGTTGCAACCAGAGCACCATCTACATATAATTTAGCGACATTTCCGCTAACAGCTTTTATAACATAGTGCCATTTGCCCGTACCTAAATATTCACCGGCATTGATGAAAGGCTCTTTCAACGATTGTGCTCTCAGTATCGAACCGTTTTGCGTTGATGCACTTTGATAAACGCTTAATGCTACGCTGTAACCTTCTTCGCTATTAACAGCAACATCGTTATTAAACATAAGCGGGCTTTTGCCATTAAAACTAACAGCTATTTTTCCTTTAATATCCCTTACTTCTGCTACCCGCCCATTAGCAGATTGAAACGCCCCGCCTGCACCTCCGTTGTTTATCCATTTTTGAAGCGGACCATAGTTAAGTTTTGCGGCATCGAGGTAAAGGGAGATATCTGACTTTGCAGGATGTAAAGCCCATTGCTTTATCACACTATCCGCAAGCGGTTGATCATAAATTTTAAGGGAAGAAATAGCACCCGAAAAATATGCTGAACGATTTGTTTTTGCACCGATGATGAATTTATCTGCAAGCTGTAAAAACAGCATCTTGTTTTCTGTATTATTCAGCTCGCCATCTACAAATAGTTTTTCGAACGATCCATCAAACGTAACTACAACCTGGTGCCATTTCCCGGCAGCGGGCATTGTTTTGTATTGAAAGTCGGAAACGCCAAAATGCTGCACCGCACCGGCCGTTTTATTGCTTCCGAAACCAAAAGTAGCGCTGCGATGATCTGACTCGCCGTTTGTCCAGCTTAGTACCGGGTTTTCATCTTTGATCTGATCGGTGTAGACCTCGTACGATACCGTATAACTGTTGTTACCCGCAAGTGAACGGGGTACGGCTACCGTTGATTCGAGTGATTGCGTACCGTTAAACAGTAATGCCTTTTTACCGGCTATAATATCAATAACGGGAGGTTTACCAGTTGCAGTAAAATTACCACCCAACACACCTTTATTAGCCCACTGAGATACGGCTTCGCCTACCTGAAAATTATCGGCATTTAGGTTTACCAATAAGCCTTCTCTCTCATTTGGAGCTACCGCTTTTGATATTTCTTTTTTACCGGCAGAAGTAATGTCTCCGGTTACTACCCGTTCGCCATAAACTTTCACGTTCCAAATCGCTTTGTATAAGCCCGGATATTCTGTCCCGGTAATTGTTAAGCGGATAAATCTGGCCTGGGCATTTCCTGAATCTACCATCGGGGAACCATGTTGTTTGTTCTCCTTCCTGTCGGCAAACAACTTCCAGGTTTTACCATCTACCGATGATTCTACCAGGTATTGATAGTACCAGGTTGCATATTCAAATTGGGTTAATACCTGTTGTACCTTTTTTACGGATCCCAGATCAATGGTGATCCAGGCCGGGCTACGACCATTATCAGCCGGTTTCCATAAGGTGCCATTATTATTATCAACCGCAAATGAGGTCTTATAATTTTCGTTATAAAAAGATGAGGCAATCACCTTTTTCTGATAAGCCTCATCTGGAGCATTTATAGTACTTTTTCCTAATAACCTAACACCAAGATGGGTAGGAATAATTTTTTCGATATTGCCGTCCGCATCAAACACGATCTTATCCGCGCAAACCTGCCGGTGATAGCCCCCGTTGGAGTGCGGGTTGTTATGCCGGTGATATACCATATAAAAATCATCCCCTACCTGCACTACCGACTCATGCCCTGGCCCGTGAATAGTGCCATCACTGTTGGTACTTAGCACCGGGTTATTTTTACCAAATTCAAATGGCCCCATTGGTCCGGTTTTACTGATGGCATACTGCACCCGATAAGTAGAATCTTCACAGAAACCGGACGAGTAAGTGAAATAATAAATGCCCTTCCGCTTAAACATAAAGGGCGCTTCAAAAAAATCTTTCGCAATAGTATTGGGAATCTTTGCCGTTTTGGCAAAGGTGTGCATATCCGGGTTTAACAAACCTACGCCGCAACCATGATCAGGATAGATGCCCCAGGTACCCCAAAACATATAGATCTTTCCGTCATCATTTTTAAAGGTTTGTCCATCCAGCGTAATCACCCCGGGGATAAAGTAATTGGGGATCATTGATTTGCCGTCGGGCAGCAAGGGAGTCCATGGCCCGGTGGGGCTTGCTGACGATGCGCCATAAATGTCAACCGGCTGGCAGTAGTACATGTAATACTTGCCATCGTTTCCATTAATTACATCGGGAGCCCAATAGTAATTGGAGGTTGGCCAGTTCATATCATGCATGGTCCAGTTCACAAAATCTTTGGATGTCCAAACCTGTGATGGGCCGTGCCCGCCACCGTTGCCATCGGTGGTAGCATAAATGTAGTAGGTATCACCAAACATGCGTACAGTTGGGTCGGCAAAGTAGCCGGGAATAATGGGATTACCATTACCCGGCACTGTTGCTGATTGTTGCTGTGCAGAACTGTTTAAAACAGCCAAACACATATACCAGAAAAGAAAAACCGTTAATTGAAGTTTATGCATTGTACCTTGTTACATAGGTAAAGCTAAAAGCTGAAGGCACAACGCCAAAAGCTAACTACCCTTTATCAAATATTAAAATACCTGTAGAGGATTTTATTTAATTATGTGCTAACTCATCCGTGTTTCTTGCAGGCGGCTCTGCGTTAAGCAGGTGCTTTACAAAAAAGTCCCGTTTCTTTTTACGACCGTAAGGACCGCCATCGCTATGGCCCATACCCGGCACCACCAGCAGGTCGAACATTTTATTGTTTTTGATCAACGCATCCGCAAAACGGAAGGTTGACTCAGGCGGAACATTGTTATCAGCTTCACCTACTATCAGCATCAAATCGCCCTGCAATTTACCGGCGTTAGTGATGTTTGATTGCTGCTCATAATGCGGCCCAACAGGGTAACCCATCCACTGCTCGTTCCACCATTGTTTATCTATTCGATTATCATGACAGCCACAGGCAGATACCGCAGCTTTATAAAATTCAGGGTGGAACAACAAGGCCCCAGCCGAATTTTGCCCGCCTGCAGATGTGCCGTAAACGCCTATCCTGCTGATATCAACCTGCGGATATTTGGCAGCAAGCGCCTGCATCCATAAAATACGGTCGGCGAAACCGGCATCGGCAAGATTATGCCAGCATACATCATGAAAAGCTTTTGACCGGTTGGCTGTGCCCATGCCATCCATTTGTACCACAATAAAACCCAGTTGGGCTATGCTTTGCATCTCATTCACAGCGGAAAAACTTTTAGGCACAAATGAGTCCTGCGGACCGGCATAAATATTTTCAATTACCGGGTAGCTTTTATTGGGATCCATATTGGCCGGGCGATATACCACGCCCCAGATATCGGTTTTGCCATCCCTCGCCTTGGCAACAAACACCTCAGGGAGTTTGACGCCGGTAGCTAAAAGACCGGTCAAATCAGCATGTTCAAGCTCCATAACCGTTTTCAGATCGGCAGTGCTTTTGATCACAATGCGGGGAGCAACATTAACTTCTGAATAAGTATCGATATAATATTTTCTATCGGACGAAAAGCTTAGGCTATGGTTACCTTTTTCGGGCGTAAGGTCAACAAGATTTTTACCATCAAAGCCAATACGGTAATAGTGCATGAAGTAAGGGTCTTCACCGGTATTTTTACCGCTTCCTTTAAACCAGATCTGCCTTTTCTTAACATCAACGCTATCAATATCGCGTACTACCCAATCGCCTTTGGTTACCAATTTTTCTTTACCACTCAATTCATCAATCAGGTAAATATGACGCCATCCATCTTTCTCGGTGATCCACACTATCTCATGCGTTTTGGAGGCGTAATAAGTAAAGATTCTTTGCTCGTAAATAAAAGTGTTTGTTTTTTCATCAATGATGTTTCGGGTTTTACCGGTGGTAACATCTACCTCAATAACCCTGAAACGCTGGTGACCACGATCTGCCTTTTCATAGGTAAAGTAACGACTGTTACCATCGCGCCAGTGTAACCGCGGCGCGCCAAAAAAATCTATCTTTTCGGCGTCGGTTTTTATCGCGCTTTTATCAGCGATGTTGAATATATACTGCTGATAGGATGTAAACTCATCGCCCGGCTGATCATATTCATGCGATTTCAGCACCGCGCGCGTAGTCCCCGGTATCGAGCTCAGCAGGTAATAAACTTCTTTTGTTTTCTTGGGGTCGATGCGGTAACCGACAATGTGCTTACTATCCGGCGACCACGTGAGCTCATCGTAAGGTTTATCTAAATTACCATCGGTAGTTAACTTGATCTCGGTTGAATTCTTTAACGATTTAACAATAATGTTTCCGCCTTTTACAAAAGCAGCCCATTGTTTGTCGGGCGATACAGAATCAGCGCTAACACCTTCCCAACGGTAATGGCGTTCCTGCAGCGGTTTCTCGTTATCATAACTTTGATGTACAGTATCAGTGGTTTTACTGCATTGCAGTGTACCCAGATCGCACTTAAGCCAGGTATTGCCTGTTTTAAATGTAGCCTGCTTTTTATCGGCACTAAAAAACATATCTTCAATCCGGAAGCTGCCATCTTTTACGGGTTTGCCTGTTGCTTTGCTTACCTCATTACTTAACTGACCGCTTTCAAAAATGGCTTTCTTCGTTCCTTTTTCAGGATCAACCAAAACATAAACTGTTTGATTTCCGGCAATCTTTTTACCATACCAGAATTCATTGCCTCCTGCTTGCCAGTTGGGCCTGACGCCGGTAATAATCGGAAGCTTCTTTAAGGCTGAATCAAGCGCATCAGCTGCTTTATAGCTTTGCAGTACTTCTGTATGCGTAGGATAATATGGAGTAGCTTTAGTTTGAGCTTTGGCTGATTGACCTGCAGCTGCTAAAAAAAACGTTAATAGTAAATATTGGTGGTACCTTGCCATAAGTTATAGTGTTGCGTAAAGTTACCTAACACCACCAGTTTATATTTACATAAATTAACACATCATAGCAGACATTTAACAAATCGGCCCGCATCTTTTTGATACGGGCCGATTTGCCTGGCAAATGTCTTATGAAATTTCACGCAAGTCCAAGCGCGCTTCGCTTGAATTATAAAATCAGGAAGTGTCCACACCAGAGCAACAAGGCAGTCGAGGGGGTTAACAGGGTTAACAGAAATTCAATTTTTAATATATAAACAACTAACGATCAATTAATTAAACAAGATACAGGGTTACATATGAATCCACTATTCAGTTAAAGCTGAGTGGCCGTTAGCTCAAGAAATTAAACGAACAAAGGATTTAAAAAATCATCTCTTTAGAACAATAACCCATGACTGGACACGAGTAAAGAATTAAACGCCGTATCGACTCACCCCGACATCGCTGCGCTCTTCACCCCTCTCTACGCAAGCGTAAAGAGGGGGTTTTACTCTTCTTTCCTTTACCCTCTTTCCGCCAAAGGCGAAGAGAGGGTGGTCCAGCATAGCGCAGACCGGGTGAGTCAACTATGCGCCATATCACTCTTATTTATCCGCTATCCTCTCAAAGTCTCAATCTCCTGACGAGTTTTAGGCAAATATTTACCTAATAACTGGCTACCTGTATCGGTTATTAAAAAGTTATCCTCGATACGGATGCCGCCGAAATCACGATAGGTATTCAACACATCGTAATTAATAAACTCAGCGAATTTCTTTTCGGCCTGCCAACGATCTATCAATTCGGGGATGATATAGATACCCGGCTCTACGGTAAGCACATACCCGGCTTCCAGTTCGCGGCCTAACCTCAATGATTTTAGACCGAAAACAGCAGTTTCCTTTTTCAAGGTATCGGTATAGCCAACGTATTGCTCGCCTAAATCTTCCATATCGTGGGTATCCATACCCAACATGTGACCTAAGCCGCATTGAAAAAACATAGCATGTGCTCCGGCTGCAACAGCCTCTGCAGGATCACCTTTCATCAGGTTTACCTGTTTAAGACCTTCGGCCAGTTTCTGACAAGCCTGCATATGTACATCTTTATAACGTACGCCGGGTTTCAGCATACTAATAGCATGATCCATCGAGTTCAAAACCACATCATACAACTCCCTTTGACGGGTGCTAAACTGCTTGCCTACCGGGAAGGTACGGGTCAAATCACCGCCGTAGTGCATGGCGTTTTCGGCGCCGATATCGCTCAGTACCATATCGCCCTCTTCCAGGATATTGCCGTAATAGTGCGTGTGCAGTGTTTGACCGTGTTTGGTGATGATTGCCGGATAACCTAAGCGCGAATCATTGGCAATGGCCACTTCATGCGCTTTGGCTACCAGTTCGTATTCCCTGATACCCGGACGGGCATATTTCATTACCGCCAGTTCCATATCAACGCTTATGGATACGGCTTTTTCTATCTCGGCAACTTCAAGCGGAGTTTTGATCACCCTTTGAGCTATTACCGCTTTTACCAATTGCAATGAAACGCGACCGGCCACATCTTCCAGACTCGTGTTTAACCAATCGGCCAGCTTGATTTTATTTTCCGGGCGATAAGGCGGCAGGATATGAACCGGGCGACTGCCGGTAACCGCCTTATGAATATAATGCTTTACATCGGCATAAGGCCTTGTTTGCGAAACGCCAACCAGTGCAGCCATCTCACTTACAGATGGTAAGGTGCCTGTCCAGACGATATCATCGATAGTAAGGTCGTTTCCAAATATCACTTCCTCACCGGTGTCTGTATCAATAATGGCTGCCAAACCTGCTACATCAAGTCCGAAATAATATAAAAAACTGCTATCCTGCCTAAACAGGTAGGTATTGTCTTTATAGTTCATGCTGCTATCCTCGTTCCCTAACAAAACGATGATACCGATGGCGCCCATACTCTGTTTTAAAACATTGCGGCGCTGTACGTAAACCTGCTGATCAAAAAGTTGAAGTTTCATAATGCAAAATTAAACATGCCGGCTCTGTTGAGGAACCGGCATGTGCAAGTATAATTTATATTTGATTATCTGATGATGATTAACGGCTCACTATTTCTTCCATTCGCCGTCAAACAAACGCCAAATATTTGCTGGATTGGCCTGTTGCAAAGCTAAAGGCAACAAAGCATCCGGGCAGTTTTGGTAGCAAACCGGGCGTACCCAGCGTTTAGCTGCATTAACACCTACCGCTGTAAAACGACTATCGGTAGTGGCCGGAAACGGGCCGCCATGCACCATACTGGCACAAACCTCAACACCAGTCGGCACACCGTTGAACAATACCCTGCCTGCTATGGTCGGCAATAATTGCAACAGGTTGGAATGGCCCGCAAAATCCTCGTCGGTACCCATTACTGTAGTAGTGAGTTGTCCCGATACCGATTTTAAAACTTTGATTAGTTCCTGCTCGTCTTTACAGCTTACCATTAATGAATATGGGCCAAACACCTCTTCATGAAATAAATGATTTTCAAGAAAAGTTTCGGCGCTTACCAGGGCGATGGTTGGCTGGGCTTCGATGTCGATAGCTTCGGTTGTTGATTTTACAACACTGGTAACACCAGTCTGTTCCAAAGCCGCATGGCTCTTTTTTTCATAAGCCGAATGGATGCCGGCATGCAACATTTTGGCCGGTTTAATAGCTCCAATACCATTACCCAAAAGTTTATAGAAATTATCAAGGCCTTCACCTTCAATAGCAAGCATTAAGCCCGGATTGGTACAAAACTGACCAACACCTAAAGTAATGGAACCTGCATATTGTGCAGCCAGATCGGCGGCATTTTTATTTAGAGTATCCGGTAAAAATATAACCGGGTTGATACTGCCCATTTCCGAAAACACAGGGATTGGCTTTTTACGCTCAGACGAATATTGCAGCAGGGCTAAACCACCAACAGTTGAACCGGTGAAGCCAACTGCAGCGGTATCATCTGCCTGAACCAATGCTTTACCGCTTTCAAAGGATGTACCATGTACATGTTGAAAAACATGCTCAGGCATCTTGCTGCTTACAATAGCTTTTTTGATAGCCTGATAAACCATTTCAGAAGTTTCGGCATGGGCAGGGTGCGCTTTTACTACTACAGAACAGCCTGCACCCAGCGCGCTTGCAGTATCGCCACCAGCTGTTGAAAATGCGAACGGGAAGTTACTTGCGCCAAAAACAACAACCGGTCCCAGCGGGACAAGCATTTTGCGGAGATCAGGACGCGGTAACGGTTTCCTATCGGGCAAGGCGGTATCAATACTGGCCTCAACCCAGCTGCCCTCGCGCAGCATCCCTGCAAACATACGCAGCTGACCGGTGGTACGGGCACGTTCTCCGCTTAAACGCGGTAACGGGAGGTTAGTTTCTTCAGCTGCTTTTTGCAGTAGGGCATCGCCTACTGCTTCTATCTCATCAGCAATAGCTTCTAAAAACAGGGCCTTTTGTTCGGCGCTTGTTTTTTGGTAAGCCTCAAACGCGCTTTGCGATTGCTGCATAATGATATTTATTTCTTCAACGCTTTCCTCTTTAAAGTTGTTAGCCATGGCAGATATTTTGATAAAAAATGAACGGCTTACGCCATTAATATGCAAGAGCAAATATATTTAACCTTTTATGATACACACTGAAGATTCCTAACCAGTTATAGCAGGATTTTATCTTATTTAAACAGCACAATCTTAAAACAGATTAAAAAACGGTCAAGACATCCTATACCCAACAGGCAAATAACAGTCTTGTTTACATCAATTTATAAAACCTTACCCCATGCGGCGGGATGTTACAGGATATAGCGGCAACATTTTTAGCGATATCTTTTTGCTGCCAGAGATCCCGCACTGTTTTGGCCTTACCCAGTTTTATACTTTTAAACTGCAGATCATACTTTGCATATTTTTCACCAAGATTAAAGATGCCTATGGCTTTGCTGCCGTCTGCCAGCTGTTTAACCCAAACCTGGATTTGCTTATAATTGATCATCCTCTCGGCCTGCTTGCCTGCTACATCCTGATCAATCGCAATTACTTCATGGTTTTTTAACAGGTTGAGGGTAAAATCATCAAGCTTATCCATATCACAACCAATAAGCAGCGGTGCCGATAAAAGGCTCCACAGGCTCATGTGGGTATACTGCTCATAAGGTGTCAGATTGGTTTGGTGCAGGTTTTCGCCCCAGCCTACCCTGCCTAAAGTAAGCATATCCGGGTCGTTCCAGCCTCCAGGCCCCGCATAGGCTGCATTATTGGTTTGGCTAAAGCCTATGCCATAAAGGCTTTCCCAGGTATCGGTAATATCCTCAGTTGTGCGCCACAGGTTGCCGTTCATTTGCGCGCCCCATTTCCAAACATCTTTGATACCATATTGGCAAATGCTGTAAATAATATCCCGTGGTTGCTTTGCCAATTCATCGCGCATGACCATATATGGCTTTTGCTGGGCGAATAATGTGGTATCACCTGCCGTTTGGTCTGAGTAGCTGCACAGATCGTATTTTAAATAGTCAACGCCCCAGTTAAAATAGGTGGCAGCATCCTGCCCTTCATGCCCTAACGAGCCCAGGTATCCGCCACAGGTTTTAGCGCCAGGCGATGAATAAATACCAAATTTCAATCCCTGTTGATGCAGGTGCGCGCCAAGTGTTTTCATGTCGGGAAACTTTTCGTTCGCGGCTATTTCGCCGCTTTGCAACCTTGCAGGTGTCTGCCAGCCATCATCCACATTAATAAAATTCCAACCGTAATCGGTAAGGCCTTTATCAACCATGGCTTTAGCCGAAAGCCTTACCTTTTCATCGCTTACATTTAATCCCCAGCAATTCCAACTGTTCCAGCCCATGGGCGGGGTAAGCGCTAATAGCTTACCCGACTTAATGGTAAGGACTCTTTCATCTTTTCCTAAAGTATTACTAACGGAAACAGATATTTTGTAATCTCCCGCTTTAGGAGCTTCCCCTGTTATAATGCCTGTTTTATGATCAAGGACTAAACCATCTGGCAAATTCTTAACTGCATATTTCAGCGGCTTTTGCCCGCTTGCTGCAATTTTGTAAAGCATGGGTGAACCGGGATGAACGCCTAAAACCGAAGCGCCATTAATCATTGGCTTTAAGGATGCTTTAGGAGTAAGCAAGTAAGGCGCTATTTCGGCAAAGGCTTTGGTCTTGCCCGATGCTGCTTCGGTAAACTCGTAAAACAGTTTAATGCCCTCGCGGTGCGGGAAGGTAAGCGTATAAGTTTCCTTGCCCAGGGGCTGCAGGTTCGCGCTTACTGTTTTTTCGGCAATTGTTTTTTCAGTAACCTCATCGATTATCTTATAGTGAAACTTGCCTGAAATATTAGTTTTAAGGCTATTGCCTACAGTTAATTTCCGAACAGATTGTGTATTTGGTAAAAAGCTGATATCCCTTTGAGTGAAAACAATACCGTCAAATTTCTCCAGCATATCAATAAAAGGAGCGCCCATAAAAATCCCCCCTGAGCCTCCGCCATCGTATACCTTGATGGCTATGATATTTTCTCCATCCCATTTAATAGCCGGATCATCTGCCGCAATACAGTAATTACGCACGGCAGGCCACTTGCTTATATACCCACCTTTATCTTCAGGAAAAGCGCCCGTTTTACCGATCTGTTTGCCGTTAAAATAAGTTTCATCAACATCGTTAACATGGGCAAGAAATACCCGTAAACTGTCGCCCCAAACCGCCTGCTTTTTCAACGATGATGGAATTACCACATGAATCCGGTACCAGGCAAAGCCATGATAATCCGGGTAGCCCTGCTCCTGCCATACATCGCCAACTTTGATGCTTTTCCACTGCGTATCGTTGAAAGCTGCGTCTTTCCAGGCAGCATCATTCCCGGTAGAGAATTTTGCAGTGCTCAGCTTTATAAAATTTTCGTTTTGAGCGAAAGCTGCTATGGCGATAGTCATAAGCCATAGCAGCAATAAGATCTTTTTCATGAATTGAGATAATGGAATGTCCCCGGTCTATAAACTTTCAACCGGGAGTTCAGCAGCCTTGCGTTGCTTGCTGCCGCCTATCAGGTAATATACCGGGATGCCTGTTAAAGTAATGATCAAACCTGGGTAAGTATAAGCAGGTTTATATTTAATAAGTAACAGACAAAAAGCAATGCCCATAATGATATAAATAACCGGCAGTACCGGGTAACCAAAGGCTTTATAAGGTCGCTCGGCATTGGGCATTTTTTTGCGGAGGATAAAGATCCCGATGATGGTAAGCACATAAAAAACTACTACCACAAACGAGATCATATCCAGCAGATCGCCATATTTACCACTCAGGCTCCAAAGACATGCAAACACACATTGCAACCACAAACCAAAACCCGGTACCGAGTTTTTATTCAGC
The DNA here is from genome assembly GCF_059491465.1 of Mucilaginibacter sp. Mucisp73. NCBI lineage: Bacteria > Pseudomonadati > Bacteroidota > Sphingobacteriia > Sphingobacteriales > Sphingobacteriaceae > Mucilaginibacter > Mucilaginibacter sp. Mucisp73. The sequence goes on from NZ_CP168507.1 coordinate 4,302,643, forward strand.
GTTCCTACTTTTTTAAAGAAGAGCCTATCTTTAGCCATTGAATAATAAACCCTCGCACCCGACATGATAAGCCCGTTATTACAGCCAAAGGTTGATACCATGATGAGCAAAGCAATGATCACCGTGCCCGAACTGCCAAAAATGTGCTGTGATGCAACTACGCCTACCCTATCTTTATCGGCACTGGCAATATCATGCAGGGAAAGTACGCCGGTATACATTACATTGGTTAATATGTAAATCACCGTCACGATCAAGGTACCCAGCGCCAGACTTAAACCGATATTCCTTTTAGGGTTTTTAATCTCACCGGCAATAAAAGTTACGTTATTCCAGGAATCGCTGCTGAATATGGAGCCAACCATAGCCGATGCTATCGCGCCTAAAGCCGCAATAGTAGTATAAGATGCTATCGTACCATCACCGCTGAGATGGTGCATACTCCAGGCGTTTTTCCAATTCTCATTCCATACCGAAGTTTTTAAAGCAAATAAGCCAAAAACAATTAAACCCAGCAAGCTCAGCAGCTTGGCCATGGTGAAAATAGTCTGCACAATTTTGCCGCTGTTTACGCCGCGTGTGTTGATGTAAGTTAAAAACACGATCACCAAAATTGAAAGCAGTTGCGCCGGCGATATGGTAACGAAACCCAGATCAATAGCAACAAGGCTTTCACTTAATTGGGGGATGAGGTAAGCTGTAAACTTAGCGAAGGCCACGCCCACGGCCGCTATGGTAGCCGTTTGTATTACTGTAAAAAAGCTCCATCCGTATAAAAAGCCCACCAAAGGACTGTAAGTTTCCTTCAGGTAAACATATTGGCCTCCCGCCCTTGGAAACATGGCGCTCAGTTCGCCATAACTTAAGGCAGCAGTAAGGGTCATAAAACCGGTGATTAGCCACACAAACAGCAGCCAGCCTGCGCTGCCCACATTGCGGGTAATATCCGCGCTCACAATAAAAATACCGGAGCCAATCATACTGCCCGCCACCAGCATGGTGGCATCCATCAACCGCAACGAAGGCTTAAAAGAAGTGCTGTTCTCCATAATTTTTTTTAGCTAAAAGCTGAAAGCATAAAGCTTAAAGCTTGCCATTAATGCTGTTTTATTAACTATTTGCCTCCGAAGTCGTAGAACTTCCAGCTTGTTGTGAAATCTTTAGTTAAAGCCTGATTGGTTAATGTGGCGCGCAGCATTTCAACCGGGATCAGGTTTTCTTTAATGGCAGCATCGTGGAATTGCTTATAGGTCATTTTTCCACTGTCAACCAGTTCTTTCCTCAATTCTGTCAACTGCAAACCACCCAACAGGTAAGCCACCTGGTAAAGCGGACTATAGCCGCCTTCAAACGAGCGCCTTACCTCGCCCGCAGCATTGGCACGTTCATGGCCTACACGGTCAACCAAAAAGTCGATACACTGCTGTGGTGTCCAGTTGCCTAAATGGTAGTTGAGCGAAAAGATGATCCTTGCACAACGGTGCATACGCCAAAACAGCATACCTACACGTTCTTCCGGGCTTTTAGCAAAGCCTTTATCATATAATAATAGTTCCCAGTATAAAGCCCAACCTTCAACAGCGAATGGGGTACCGAAATCCTGACGATAAGCTTTGTAACGGCTGTTCATAAAATATTGCAGGTTATGACCGGGGATCAGCTCATGCTGCACAGTTCCCCTTGAAAAATATGGGTTATTGCCGCGCATGCTCATCAGCCTGTCGTCGTACTGCATGGTATTGGTTGGGTACGAGATACTGATCTGCTTGCCACCGGTAAAAAACGGGTTAACCAATTGCCTTTGCGGCGACATCATCACCATGCCCCAGGTCTCCTCGGCCAATGGCGGTATCGTGATCAAATCGCGCTCTTTGATGAAGCTTAGTGCATCATTATATAGTTTAACGATTAACTCGGGCTGATGGCCTACAGGTACGTAGCTGTTCTTTACTTTTTCGAGTGCTTTTTTCCAATCGCTGCCAAAACCCATTTCCTGCGATGCCTTCAGCATTTCCTTATCGCACCAGGCAAACTCTTTGTTAGCCAGTTTGATAAGCTCTTCGGGCGTGTAAGGGATCATCTCGGTCTGTAACTGGTTAATCAGCTCTTGCCTGCCAATAGGTACACCTTTTATACCGCTGCTATCGCTTTTTTGGCTGGTGTTCAGCTTTCCTTTACTAATGGCTAACTCGCTGTACCTTTCCAGCGCATTATCAAGGGCTTTATAAGGCTCAGGCACCCACCAGGTAAACGATGGGTCGTATTTATTATAGAAACCAAAAAAGTCCTTTAAACGGCCTTTCAATCCTAATAAGGCAGCTTTAGTTACTTTAGCCACCGGCATATCCACAAATGGAAGCTTACGATATGCCGTCGTATCTGCTTTAAGTTCTTTCAGGATCTTGTTCAGGTCGCCAGCAACTTTTTCTCCATCAACAAACGTTCCGCGACGGCGTTTTTGTTCAAGCGCGTAAATCTCATCGGCAAATGAAATGTATTTAGCAGCCTGGCTGTACAGGTCTTCTTCTTTCTTCAGATCTTTCAGATCAAAGTTGATGCGTTTCTTCAACAGGATATAGTCAACCTTGCCGTAAATACTCAGGGCATTAAAGTCGGTTTGCTCCAGCTGTTTCAGATAATCATTGTCAACCTCAATTAATCTTTTACGTTGTTCTGGCGAGTTAATGACATCCTGTTTGTATTGTTCTTCGGCACGATCATTAACGTTATACGGCGAATAAAAGTCATGAATAGCGTTCATATCCTGCCCGTACCTGATAATGGTACTGGCTACTTCGCTGCTTTGCTCATACAAATTGCCGGCGGGAGCAGTTTGTGCATTTGCAGTCAGGGAACCAAAAGTAAGGGCATAAAGGGCTAAACCTTTTATGGTTGTTTTAGTATTAATTAACACGATATATTTTGGTTTGAGGTAAGAAAATTAAAGTAGCTATTAGCTTGCAGCCCTGTTCAGGCTTATCAGATTGTTGTTGTATGAGTCGAGATAGCCACGTGGCGAGTTGCCAATTACGCATTTAAACACCCGGTTAAAGTTGGTGATACTCTTGAAACCGCACTTGTAAGCTACCGTGTTAATGCTTTCAAATTTATGGGCAATCAATTTTTTGCAGGCTTCGTTGATCCTGATCTCGTTCAGGAACGAAATAAAAGTATGACCGGTATGCTTTTTAAAATATCTGCAAAACGACTCCGGCGTCATATAGGCTACCTTAGCAACGTCCTCAAGCGTAATAGGCTCGCTATAGTGCTGCATAATGTAGTTATAGATATTACCAATCCTGATCCCTTCATTTTCGGTTATGCCCGGCAGGTTGCCATAGGTTGATAAAGGATCCAATTTACTCTTGATATTGGTAAGCCCCTTGAGCAGATGGAAAAACTGAATGAGCTGATCGGGGCCGGATGCCTTTTGCAATGCGATCATAATCTGCGATACTTTATCAACCACAGAATGCGGCAATTTAAAACCCTGCTGGTGCTGCTGCATAAATATCAGGCTTGGTTTAAGCTCGGGCAAATTAAACAACGGTGCCAAAGCCCCTTCCGGGTTAAAGAATATGGTAAGTGCTTCTATTTGCTTGTTGGCATTGGGCGCAAAGTATTCGGGATTACTTTTAAACACATGCGGCAGGTTTGCACCAATTAAAAACAAATCGCCTGCAGAGTAATCATGCATGTTATTTCCTGCAATCAAAGTCCCCTCACCCTGCTGGATCCAGGTGAGCTGAATTTCTTTATGACGGTGCAGGTAGGGGTAATGGTAAGGCAAGCTAACCTTTTCTGCTATCACACTTTTATCGTGCGGAACCGGGATAGTAAATTGTAAAACTTTCATCTGCTACTTGATTATCACTTGTTGAATTTACAATTACTTAACTTAATTTGCTAATAAATGAAGTTAAAAGGATAAAATACGGGCAATATTTGATAATTTATGGTTGATACAGGTACCAAAATTGACCGAAAAATCCTTTTTTACCCAACAAATAGAAAGTAAATTAAATGTTATACAAACAATTAAAATCAAAATTATAGGCACTACAGTCGCTATTTGGCCGAATAAAATATTTTTAATTATACAGAATACAACTATTGTACATTTTACACTAACAATGCTTTTTACGCAGAAAACCCATTTCTCAACCTGTTTTTTATGATGCAGGTAATAAAACAAGCTCCTGTTAAAGCAAAAAACCGCTCATCGGGGTTGATGAACGGCTCTATTTTTCCGGCATGCCGGAAGGGGGGCAGTAATTTAAATTAAGCTCTTTCGGGAGCAAAATCTTTAATATCAATAGAGGTTGGTTTGCCAGATATGATTTCGTTTGCCAGCAATCCGGTTGCTGCCCCCAGGCTAAGCCCCATCATACCATGACCGGTAGCCACAGTCAGGTTGTTATACTGTTTGCTCCTGCCGATGTATGGCAAGCCATCGGCAGACGAAGGGCGGAAACCAAACCAGATATCCTTTTGTTCGGGAACAGCAGGTTTTAAACCTGGAAAGTATTTGGGCACTGATTCAACTATACCTTTCACACGGTTCATGTTGATACGGTCGTTGATCTTGTCAAGTTCCATAGTACCGCCATAGCGTAAACCACCATTCATTGGAGTAATGGCAACCCTCGCTTCGGCTAACAATGCCGGAATATGCATGGTTTCACTGTTCTCCTTTACATTAAAAGAATAACCTTTGCCCGGCATCAGCAAGATCTTTAAACCTAACAACCTGCCAATAGCCGGCGACCATGAGCCACCCGCAATAATATATTCATCGGCAGTAAACTCCTCATTACCTGACAATACACAGCTAACTTTACCACCTTTAGTTTCAATTTTGGTAACCTCTTTATTGGTAAGCAATTTTACACCAACAGCCTTTAAATGCTTAATTAAAGCGGCCATCAGTTTATTTGGCGATAGATGTGCATCACAACGATAATGAACCGCACCCAACACATCAAGCTCAAGCTTTGGCTGCAGCTTTTTACAATCATCAACACTAAGCACAGCCATATCCAGGCCTAATTCCCTGCCTTTCTCGGCCATGTGCGCTTCTTCCTCGCCGGCCTTTTCGGTTTTGTAAAACATCAGGATGCCTTTTTCAACCAGGTCAAAATCAAAGCCGGGCTCTTTACTCAGATCTTCATAAAGCTTTTTGCTAAGCAAGGAAAGCTCCGTTAAAGGAACTGCCGATTTTTCAACGTGCGCGGCATTTGCTTTCTTTAAAAATTTTAATCCCCATGATATCAGTTCGGGGTTTAAGGATGGCTTTACGTAGAACGGGCTTTTGCTGTTAAACATCCACTTAATCCCCTGCGAAACCATACCCGGCGTTGCAAGCGGGATAAAATGGCTTGGCACTATCATACCAGCGTTACCATACGAGCAGCTATCGGTCATATCGCCTTTATCCAGCACAGTAACCTCATGCCCGGCCTTTTGTAAGTAATAAGCCGAACTAAGTCCTACTATCCCACCTCCTATTATCAGCACCTTTGCCATTTTTATTTTAAGCTGAAAGCTTAAGGCGGAAAGCCGAAAGCTTGTTAATATTTTTAAATCTGTTAAATGAGAACGTCATTGCGAGGAACGAAGCAATCCCTGATTAGCAAGTTCGCCCTGTATAGTTTGGGATTGCTTCATTCCTCGCAATGACGTTTGGTGATATATTAGATCACCTGGAAACCGTGAGCATACGGATCATCATCATCTATCTTGATAGTGTTGTAACCGTAAACTTTGGCCCAGCCTTCTACACTTGGTATAATGGCGTCGATATCATTGATCTTAACCACATCCTCAACCCTGCCTGTAAATTTACTGCCGATGATACTTTCGTGAACAAAAGACTCACCCACTTTCAACTTACCTTTGGCAAACCACTGCGCCATACGCGCTGATGTGCCAGTTCCGCAAGGCGACCTGTCGATAGCTTTATCTCCATAAAATACCGCGTTACGTGCAGTTGCATCTGCCGATAAGGTAGCACCCGCCCAAAGAATATGGGTACAGGTATTTATGGTAGGATCCTGCGGATGCACAAACTGGTATTTTTCGTTAATACGTTTGCGCAACACCTGGCTCCAGGCAATCAGCTGACCTGCTGTGTAATGCTCAATGCCTTTAAAATTAGGCTGAGGATCAACAATGGCGTAATAGTTACCGCCATATGAAACGTCGATAGTAAGTGTGCCAAGGTCAGGACATTCAACCTCTAAATCAGTTGCAGCCAAGTAGGCTGCAACATTCCTTAACTTTACAGAGGTTACTTTTTTGCCCTCCTGTTTATACTCAATCAATACAAGACCGGCAGGAGCTTCCATCCTCACAATACCCGGAGTTTTAGGCTGGATCAACCCTTCCTCAATAGCTATGGTGATTGTGCCGATAGTTCCGTGCCCGCACATTGGTAAACAACCGCTTGTTTCGATAAATAACACAGCAACATCGTTTTCCGGATCATGAGGCGGATACAGGATACTGCCCGACATCATATCATGACCGCGGGGTTCAAACATCAGGCCCGTCCTGATCCAATCATACTCTTTTAAAAAGTGCTGACGTTTCTGGCTCATGCTATCGCCTTTAAGCTCAGGGCCACCGCCTGCAACCAGCCTTACCGGATTGCCGCAGGTATGGGCGTCAACACAAAAGAAAGTTTTACTTGCCATATGTTATTATAACGCTACTTCGGTTAATTTACCCCAGCTACCTACAGGCAATTCAGGCCTTGCGGCAAGTGCATCATTGATAATCTTTTGAACTTTTTCGCGCTCTGCCCCAATTAATGGCAAACGAGGCGCACGTACATTTTCGGTACCTATACCGGTTGCAACCTCAGCCAGTTTAATGTACTGTACCAATTTAGGATGGATATCCAGCTCAAGTACCGGCAAAAACCAACGATAAATAGCCAAAGCCTCGTCGTAACGTTTTGCTTTAACCAAACGGTAAATAGCCACGGTTTCTTTAGGGAAGGCATCAACCAAACCGGCAACCCAGCCATCTGCACCCATCACAAGGCTTTCCATAGCCAGCGGATCAACACCGGTAAAAATCTTGAACCTTTCGCCAAAACGGTTGATCATACGGGTAACGTTTGATATATCACGGGTTGATTCTTTTACCGCTTGGATGTTGTCATAAGCAGCAAGTTGTTCAAACATATCTAAAGTAACCTCAACTTTGTAATCAACAGGATTGTTATAGATCATGATTGGCAATTCGGTACTTTTTGCAATAGTAGTAAGGTAAGCAACGGTTTCACGAGCTTCGCTGTTATAACGCATAGGGGGCAACAGCATCAAACCATCGGCACCTTTATCAAAGGCTTTCTGAGCATACGCAACAGCCGCTTTGGTAGTTTGCTCTGCAATGTTCAAGATAACCGGAACTTTTCCTTTAACAAAGTCAACGGTGTGGGCAAGCAGCGCGAATTTTTCATCATCGCTTAAAACGCTTGCTTCGCCTAATGAGCCGCCTAATATAAATCCGTCAACACCGGCCTCAAGCTGGGCGTTCAGGTTTATATCAAAAGCATCAAAATCAAGTTCGTCATTATCTGTAAATTTAGTAGTTACTGCAGGGAGTACGCCTTTCCAATCAAAATTTATCATTGTATATTATTTTTCACAAAATTAAAATAGTAATAATTACGAATATTTAACAATTTAGCAGACACTAACCATATTTTAACCAATATAGCCTAATAGATGCCAATTGCCTGCTAAATAACGCCTATTGCGCATCCCACCAAACCCTGTCGGTAAGCTTGGCGTTTTGCTGCGGCTGCGGGTTTGCAGTCATTTCTGTTTGCGGATATAACACCCTGCGTGGAATGTCCGACAACGCATTCTTAACCTTAGTTAACGCCGGGTAGCCTGTACGCCTCCAATCAGTATAGTTCTCCATCGACAAGAAGTTAGCAACAACCTTTTCCTCAATAATAAGCTTCATGGCGTTGGCACTGGTAAGCGTTCCCCTTGAAGTTAAATAATTATCCGCAACGGCATCGGCAATACCCAGTTTTGACATATGCGATTTAACAGCCAGCATATATACCGGTTGCGCCGCGGTTGCTCCCGATATTACAAATGTAGCTTCAGCCTTTAAAAATAACGCCTCCGAGTAAGTAACAATATAGTTATTTGAGCTTGTACTTGCATAAAAAGAACCACCTAATGAATACGATTCCAAACTACCAATATCGTCCGAGCCGATTACTCTACCAGTATACAAACCCGTTTCAATTGCCGGGGCCACCATTTTTGATACGCGGGGATCTTTCCTGGCTGCAAAACCATCAACAAACGTTGAAGCTAATACCAGTGTTGAGCCCGGTAAAAAGTTTTGCTGCCACGGGTTTTCTGCCCCAGCACTACCGGCGAAAGGCATTTTCATATCATCATCATTACTTGTCATGCCGTTTTCAAGAGCGGTTAGGGCCAGTTGTGCCTGGGCGGCAGCTGTATGTCCCGGAGCTTTAGTGAGGTGCATATAATAACGCGCCTTTAATGTATAAGCCGCCTTTTTCCATTTGCTCATATCACCGGTGTAGTAAAAATCATCGCCAGTCGGCACCGTGGCACTGCTTTTGGCAATATCGGCAACAGCATTATCAAGCAGGGTTTGTATCTGCGTATAAACAGCTTCCTGACTGTCATAAGTTGGGGTACGATTATCTATACCTTGAAAAGCCTTTGAATACGGCACATCGCCCCAAACATCAGTAGCTGAGCCAAGCGTGTAAGCCAGCAAAATCTTTGATATGGCGGCGTAATTGGCATTACCATCGGCTTCCGCTTTTTTGTTTAACAGCACAAGGTTATTCATTACCTGCGTGTAAAAATTGTACCAATCACTATCCATATCCTGGTGATACATGAGGTAGGTGCCAAAGTTAGGTGGTACCTGGTTCAAGGCTATGACCTGCAGGTATTGTTGTAGTACTATGGCCAGATTAGCACCACCCGCGGCAGTGATATTTTGTGATATGGCAGCCTCAACCGGTGCAAGGATTTGTGCTTCTTTAACATCTATAGGCCTGTTAGGGTCCTGGTTTACATCAATGTATTTTTTACAGCCCGTAAAACTTACCAACGCGCATGTTATTAACGTGATATATTTATTTTTCATGACAATTTCTTATTAATGATTTAAATTATAGGGTAACTTTCAGGCTAAAATCAACTGATCTTGAGGTTGGGGTTGAGAATGAATAGATCCCCTGTGAACCATTTGATGAACCAAACGAGCTAACTTCCGGGTCGCCGCCGGTAAAATGCGGAGCGTGGATCCAAAGGTTGCGGCCCGTTACACTAAATGTTGCCGATTTGAAAGGGCTTTTGCTTAACCATGATGGTTTTAAAGTATAGCCCAAACTAACGTTGCGCAGTTTTACATAGCTGCCATCCTGTATAACCGATTCCAAAACACCGTTTGCACGCTGATAATAAGCCTGACCGTTAACCGCTACGGTGTTTGGCTGTCCGGTAGTAGCGTTTACACCGTCAACCACCCTTAAACCACGGTTTTCGGTCACTTTTGGTGTTCCGTAAAAATAGCCGTAGCCATCAACATTATTCTGGATATCACCGCCGCGTTTGATATCAAAAAAGAAACTGAAATTAAATTGTTTATACCTGAAGTTGTTGTTGATACCGCCAAGCCAGTTAGGGTTAATATTACCTACTATACCCTGTGTATCGTCCGCATATGGCAGGCCTGAATCATCAATCAATAACTTACCTGCCGCGTTACGTGCATAACGGGTACCGTATATCACTCCATAAGGCTGACCAACTATAACATTAGTAAAACCATTGCTAATCAATGACAGGTCCTTATCAAGGTAAAGTACTTTGTTCCGGTTACGAGTAAAATTCAAGGTAAGGTCCCAGTTAAAATCACGGCTCTTTACTGGCGTAACATTTAATAATAATTCGATACCCTTATTACGCATTATAGCCGAATTTACACTTGTATAAGCATAACCTGTTGATGGCGCAAGGGCCACTGTGGGGATGATCCCATCAATTGTTTTTTTGCTGTAGAATGAGGCTTCAAGGCTGATTCGATTATTAAAAAAGCCTGCTTCAAAGCCTGCTTCAAACTCGTTAATGCGTTCGTTTTTCAGATTGGGGTTACCAAGCACATCACTTTTCAAAAAGCCTGCCTGTCCTGCATAAGGGAATATAAGATTACGTATAGTTGCGCTATTATATGGTGTTAATAAAGTATAAGGACCTATGCCGCCGTCATTACCAACAGTACCATATGATACCCTTACTTTACCCAGGTTCATTACTTTAGAAAATTCCGGGCTAAAAAATTCTGAGAAGATGAAGCTACCGGCAGCAGAGCCATAAGGATAAAAGCTATGGTCTTTTGACAGTACTGAGTTACCATCATACCTTCCAGTTAATGATAATAGCAGGAAGCGTTTATACTCGATGTTTGACTGCAGATAAAAACCAACCTTACGTTGCAAGTATGAAGCCTCTTTATAAGTTACTGTTGAAGCAGATGACATATTGTACAAGCCAGGTACAGTTAAACCTACACCATTTGCATATGTATTTTCTGTATAATTTGAGATCAGGTTATTCCCAAGCACAACATCGACATTAAAATCGCCAAACTGCTTGTTAGCGCTAATCAATAAATCGTTATTGTACTGACGGTAAGTAAGGTTCTGATCAACCAGTCTTCCATTGGGGTTTGATACCGATTGGGTTGATTCATGGTACCTGTCCATTTCGGTATAAACATCGGCGCCAAACCTTTCGGTAATAGTTAACCATGAAAAAGGTTTATAATCCGCAGTAAACGTTGGTAAAAACCTGTTAACACCAGAGTGGTTTTTGATGTTATCTAAAACCCAATATGGGTTATTACGTGAAAAACGGTACAAACGCTGTGTACCATCTGCATTTAAATAAGGTTGCAAATTGTATGATACCGGCGCTGTAAAAATTGTCCAAACCGGGCTTTCCAGGGCATACCCTTCAGGTAGCCTGTCATTTTGCGAGTTTGAATAATTTAATTGAAAAGTAGTGTTCAGATTTTTTAGCACCTGCGCGCTATACTTTGCAAAAAAAGTATTACGCAAAAACTTGGTTGTTGGTACTGTACCCTGTTGGTTAAAATTAGCGTATGAAACCAGGTAAGTAGAATTGTTACCGCCACCGCCGATGTTAACAGTATTATTATACGTGTGGCCGGTTTTAAAAAACAGATCAGACTGGTTATAAACTTTCGCGGGTTGCCCATTTATTTTCAGGGTGTCCATGCGCGCACCCCATGATGTACTTGTTTTTTGATTTACACCATCATAATAAATACCGTTTGTACCTTGCGAATACTTATTTTGAATTTGAGGCAACAACGGGTTTTCAAAAGAAAAGTCGGACGAAAAAGTGATAAGCGGCTTTTGATTCAAAGCGCCGTTTTTTGTGGTAATAATAACAACACCATTTGCACCCTTTGAACCATAAAGGGCTGTTGCTGCCGCTCCTTTCAATACGTTCATACTGGCAATAATAGATGGATCAATGTCTGCTAACCTGTTCGTACCCGGCCCTGAATTAAGGTTACCTGTTTCAGCGTTATCAACCGGCACACCGTCAATAACCATTAAAGGCTCATTAATACCGTAAATTGATGATCCTCCACGAATCACAATCCTTGCCGAACTACCCGGCGTACCCGATGAACTTGTAACCTGCACACCTGCCACCTTACCCGCAATCGCATTTACAAGGTTGGGCTCTTTCGATTGCGCAATCGATTCGGCTTTTACCTCCTGGGAGCTGTAAGTTAAGATCCTTTTGTCGCGTTTTATCCCCAGAGCGGTAACAACAACTTCGTTCAGCTGTTTATTATCCTCGGCTAAAGCTACATTAACCTGAGCTTGTCCTGTTAACTTAATTTCCTGGGTTGCAAAACCAATAGCGGTTACCATAAGTGTACCCTGTCCGGGATAATTAAGGCTAAACATACCACTACCGTTGGTAACAGAGCCGGCGCTTGTATTTTTTATTTTAACGGAAGCGCCAACTATGGGCTCGCCCTTCTCGTCGGTTACCTTTCCTTTTAATGTTACTGTTTGCGCGTAGGTGCTGTAACAAAACACAAATACACTTAGTAAAGGCAAAATGAACCTCTTTAGTAATTGTTTAAACTTCATAAATTAAATTTTGGGGTTAAAAACTATATATTACATGCTGTATTTCAGACACGTAAAACTATCCGCGAGCTGCCCCTTATTTTTTTATGAAATTTGCCAATACTGCCCGTATCTTAACATTACTGTTACAATAGCATCAATTTGATATTATATTTATATAAAAACCAATTAAAACGTTAATATATTGATAGTTAATTCGCAGTATCGTTAATAAACTCACTGTAAATAACCTGCACGTTAAAAAAACGGATAAAATCCTGCTATCAACTGCAAAATATTATTCAAAATAATTGTGCAAAGCACACTAATTTAGTTGAAAGTTATTCTTACCGTTACACAAACATATCATGCTAATAAAAAAGTGGTTTAAATTGAACTTATGCCTCGTAGCCTGCTTAGCGGGGGCACAAACTATCCAGGCACAATCCTATGTACCCGAGTTAAACGATACACGGATAAAGATAAAACCGATAGTTCCGGTTAAAGCTTATTCATTTAATTTAAAGGATGTTCAATTATTGGAGAGCCCTTTTAAAACAGCGATGGATGCTGATGTTAAATATCTATTATCTATAGAGCCCGACAGATTACTTTCGGCCTTCCGCTCTCACTCGGGCCTTGCACCTAAAGGCAAAATGTACGAAGGCTGGGAATCATCAGGCTTGGCCGGCCACACACTGGGGCATTACCTGTCGGCCATTTCCATGCACTACGCATCAACCCGCGATCCTGAATTTTTAAAACGTGTAAACTATATAGTTAAAGAACTTAATGAATGCCAGGTTGCCCGCAAAACCGGCTACATAGGCGCTATCCCTAAAGAAGATACCGTTTGGGCCGAAGTTGCCAAAGGCGATATCCGTTCACGGGGTTTCGATTTAAATGGTGGCTGGTCGCCCTGGTATACGGTGCATAAGGTTATGGCAGGCTTGCTTGATGCCTATTTATATTGCAATAACACCGAGGCCTTAAAAGTGTGCAAAGGTATGGCCAACTGGACAGGGGAAACCATCAAAAACCTTGATGACGAAAAGCTTCAAAAGATGTTATTGTGCGAATACGGAGGTATGGCCGAAACGCTTGCTAACCTGTATGCTGTTACTGGTGATAAAAAATACCTCGAACTGTCATATAAGTTTTATGATAAAAAGATCCTCGATCCGCTATCACAAAAACAGGATATACTGCCCGGCAAGCATTCTAACACCCAGATCCCTAAGATAATAGCCAGTGCACGCAGATACGAGCTTACCGGCGATAAAAAAGATAAGGCTATAGCCGATTTCTTTTGGGAAACCATTGTTAACCACCATTCCTACGCAACAGGAGGTAACAGCAATTATGAATACCTGAGCGATGCCGACAAGCTGAACGATAAGCTTACCGAAAACACTACCGAAACTTGCAACACTTACAATATGCTGAAATTAACCCGGCACTTGTTTGCAGTAGCACCTTCGGCAATGCTGATGGATTATTATGAAAAAGCATTGTACAACCACATCCTTGCTTCGCAAAATCATTCTGACGGAATGATGTGTTATTTTGTACCGCTTAGAATGGGGGGCACCAAACATTACAGCACTCCGTTTGATGACTTTACCTGCTGTGTTGGTTCGGGCATGGAAAACCATGTAAAATACAACGAAAGCATTTATTTTAAAGGGGCTGATGGCAGTTTATACGTAAACCTGTTTATACCTTCAGTGCTTAACTGGGCAGCAAAAGGCCTTTCTGTAAAACAGCAAAGCAGCTTCCCTAATGATGATCATATCTCGTTTACGGTAAACACCCAAAAGCCGCTTATCATGGCTATCCGTATCCGTAAACCCAAATGGACCAGCGCTGCAACCATCAGCATTAACGGAAAAGCTCAAAATGCAACAACTGATGACCATGGCTATATCGTTTTAAACCGTAAATGGAACAACAACGATAAAATTGAATTTACCACACCCGAAAAGCTTTACACCGAAGCTATGCCCGATAATACCAACAGACGCGCTGTGTTTTACGGCCCTGTATTGCTTGCCGGTGTTTTAGGTGACACAGAGCCCGATCCACTGAAAGGTGTACCTGTATTTGTAACCAGCGAAACTGACCCTAACCAATGGCTGCAGATGGTTGATAAAAAACAGCTAAGTTTCCGCACGGTGAATATTTCAAAACCCGAACAAGTTACTTTGATCCCTTTTAATCAAACCCAAAATCAATACTATTCCGTTTACTGGGACGTATTTACACCACAGGCCTGGATTGTGCAGCAAAAAGCGTATGACGAGCAAAGGAAAAAACAACAGGAGTTAGAAGCCCGCACCATGGACATTTTACGTGTAGGCGAAATGCAGCCCGAGCGCGATCATAACTTCAGCAGTGAAAACGCCACCACCGGCGAAGATCATCAAAAGAAATGGCGCTCCACAGAGAACGGCGGCTACCTTCAATACGAAATGAAGGTTGATGCCAATGCACAAAACACGCTAATTAACAGCTATTGGGGCATGGATAACCGCGGCAGAAAATTTGATATCCTGATTGATGGCGTTAAGCTGGCTTCTGAAGATTTGAACCAGTACAAAGAAAGCCGCTTTTATGATATCAGCTACATCTTACCTATTGAACTGACAAAAGGCAAACAAAAAGTAACCGTAAAACTGCTGCCGCAAAAAGAGAACAGCGCAGGCCCGGTTTACGGCAGCCGGATGGTTAAAAACTAATTTTAAAAGTAAAAGAACTTGAATATCATGATCAATAAACAAAAAGCTGTCGGTGTGCTTGCCCTTTCATTGGCTGCACTTACAAGTCCGGTATTGGCACAGCAAAAAGATTACCCTATTCAACCTGTTGTCTTCACCAGCGTGCATGTAAATGACAACTTTTGGCAGCCCAAAATGGAAGTAAATGCCACCGTTACCATTCCGTATGTGCTGGCGCAATGTAAGGCAAACGGGCGTATGGATAACTTTTTACGTGCGGCAAAAAAACTGGGTGGCGATAAACTAAGTGAGTTTCCGTTTGATGATACAGACGTTTATAAGGCCATTGAAGGTGCATCCTATTCTATGCAGAATAAAAGGAACCCGCAGCTTGATAAATCCATTGATAGCCTCATCTCCATTATTGGCGCGGCCCAGGAGCCAGATGGCTATCTATACACTTTCAGGACTGTTAACGCCAAAAAGCCGCATGAATGGATAGGTTCCAAACGCTGGGAAAAGGAAGAAGATCTAAGTCATGAGCTATATAACGCAGGCCACCTTTATGAAGCCGCTGTAGCACATTACCAGGCAACCGGTAAACGCACATTGCTCAACATTGCCATAAAAAATGCTGACCTGCTGGTTAAAACCTTCGGGCCGGGCAAAATTGAGGAGTATCCGGGCCATCAGATAGTGGAGATCGGTCTTTCAAAAATGTACCGGGTTACCGGCAACAAACAATACCTTGACCTGGCTAAATTCTTTTTAGATGTACGCGGACCAAAAGGAGATGCTTACAACCAGGCCGATAAAAAGGTAGTTGACCAGCATGAAGCCGAAGGGCACGCGGTACGGGCTGCTTACATGTACACCGGCATGGCCGATATTGCTGCATTGACAGGTAATACCAAATATTTGGCAGCCATAGATGATATCTGGAGCGATGTGGTAACCAAGAAATTATACATCACCGGCGGCATCGGTGCAACCGGGGCAGGTGAAGCTTTTGGCGAGGCATATCAATTGCCTAATATGTCGGCCTATGCAGAAACCTGTGCGGCCATTGGCAACGTTTACTGGAACAATAGGATGTTTTTACTGCATGGCGATTCGAAATATATTGATGTGCTTGAACGTACGCTTTATAATGGCCTGTTATCGGGCGTCTCGTTGAGTGGTAACAGATTTTTCTATCCAAATCCGCTGGCTTCCATGTTCCAGCACCAGCGCAGCGCATGGATCAGCTGCGCCTGCTGTATCAGCAACATGACCCGATTTTTACCTTCATTACCGGGTTATGTGTATGCCAAAAACAAAAACGACCTGTACGTTAACCTGTTTATGAGCAACTCAAGTAATATCAAACTTACTGAGGGTAACGTGAACATAGTACAGCAAACGGATTACCCATGGAAAGGCAGGGTGGATATCACTGTTAACCCGGATAAAGCGGGTGAATTTACATTAAGGGTACGTATCCCGGGCTGGGCAAAGCAACAACCTGTACCCGGCGATCTGTATACCTTCATGGATAAGAAGTCTTTCCCGCTTACATTGATGATCAACGGGCAGGCAAAATCATTTGAAACAGAAAAAGGCTACGCCGTATTAAAACGCACCTGGAAAAAAGGCGATAAGGTTTCACTTTTATTACCGATGGAAACTGAAAAGGTATTGGCCAATCAACAGGTTAAAGATGACCGCGGCAGATTTGCCTTTGAGCGTGGCCCAATTGTTTATTGTCTTGAAGGCCCGGATAACAAAGACAGCCTGGTGCAAAACATATTGATTGATAAAAACGCCATTGCCGATGCCAACTATCATGCCGACCTGCTCAACGGCGTTGATGTAATCAGTGCCGAAGGAAAAAGCGCCAAACGCCAACTAAAAACCGACAGCATTTTACAAACCGACCAAATGGTGAAGGCTATCCCCTACTATGCCTGGGCCAATCGCGGTCCCAGCGAAATGACCGTTTGGATCCCTTATGAAACTTCGGCAGTGCGGCCAAAACCGGCACCTACCATTGCCAGCACCAGCAAAGTAAGCGCGTCGTTAAAAAACGTAAGGATGTTTGCTGCAATAAAAGACCAGTATGAACCCGCCGATTCCAAAGATACCAACTACCCATACCTGCACTGGTGGCCTGCAAAAAACACCAATGAGTTTGTGCAGTATGATTTTGATACTGAACACACCGTTAGTGAATCAAAAGTTTACTGGTATGATGACGGCCCATGGGGTGGCTGCCGCATCCCGGTATCGTACAAGATCCTGTATAAAAAAGACGGGCAGTGGGTTCCGGTGAAAAACACCACACCTTATACCATAAGTAAAGACAGTTTTAACGTGGTTACATTTGAACCGGTTGCCACTACAGCTTTACGGATGGAAATCCAGTTACCGGTCGATAATTCTACCGGGATCCATGAATGGGCGGTTAAATAACCTCTTGTTATCCATAATAACAGTAAAGCCTTTCCGTTTATGCGAAAGGCTTTACTATTTTAATTACACCGCAACGGAATACTTTAAGTATGAAAAGCCCATTTTACCTATAAACTTATATTCCCTACATTTGCGGCCTTAAAAAATAAAAAAATGATAAATTTCGAAAAAGTGAAAGAAGTAATCGCAGCTGCTGAAGCTGATGCGGCAAGCTTTTATGAAAAAGGTAACAAAGCTGCCGGTACAAGGTTGCGTAACGCTATGCAACAATTAAAAGTATTAGCTACGGATATCCGTAAAGAAGTTACCGAAAAGAAAAACGCAGCAGCTTAATCACTGTTAAAAATGTTTTTAGATAAAGCGGGGCTGGTTTTCCATGTACCCGCTTTATTTTTTTTGATCCCACTGCCATTTCAATGACTCGCTTTGGTTTTTCCACCCCGGCTAATTGCCTAAAGCGCAACAAGGCATAGCAAGTACAACCGACTGCCCAACACACAGGTTTAAAATGTTACGAACCAGAAAGTATTTGTAACAAACTCAAAAGTATTTTCACTCCCGCTGATCTTTCTTTGTATACCTTCTGAAGCAATATTTATAATCAAAACAATCCGATATGAAACGGAATACATTTGTACGCACTTTGATGGGCGCTGCCACATTTTTAGCCATTCCATTTGATGGAGTTGCCGACAACATACTCAAAACCAGGGAAAAGAAAGGCTGTAAAACCGATGCAGGAGCTGATCGCGCTGAAAATCCAATGCACTTATTTGATGGTGATACTTTCTATACCAAAGTTTCAACCAGGGATACTGATGGTGATATGTATGTTTATGAATCAACCCGGGTTAAAAAAGGCGGGCCTAACCTGCACGTACATTATGAACAGGACGAATGGTGGTATATTTTAGAAGGTGAATTTCAAATAAAAGTAGGCGACCAGCTATTCCATGCCAAACCGGGCGACAGCGTATTTGGACCGCGGGGCGTTCCGCATGCGTTTACGAAAATAGGCGATGATACGCCTGCCAAAATGATTACCACGTTTCAGCCGGCCGGTAAAATGGAAGCTTGTTTCCAGGCACTGAGCGATGGTTTGATGAAAGGTAAATCCGAAGCCGAACTTGATGAATTCAGGAAACAACATGGTTTTGAGCGGGTGGGCCCACCGCTTGATGTTTATAAAAAATTTTAACTACCCGTTTAACTAACGATTATGAAGTCGCTTACTTTTAAACAGAAACTGAGCCTGGTTTACTTATGCCTGGTGCCATTAGTAGTTATGGCTATTGGCTTTGGCGTGGGCCATATAAGCTATAAAATTTATTTACCGGTTTGGATTGTTAACGCCTGTTTCATGATAACCGCGATATGGAACCTGGGTGCGCGCAACTTTAGTAGTGATAACCGGGAAACAAAACATCAGGTAGTTACAGCTTTAATGTTGTTTATGCCCTGGCTATTCCTTTCCATTTTCGCGGGAATGGGGCCACCTCCTGCAACCTTACAAGGTTGGGTTAATTCCGCTGCCGAGCAGCAGATCCGGTATACTATACTCATTGCCGGCGGTATTTTATTCGCGCTGGGTTCGGCATTGTTGAAAGTAAAATTACAGGCGGCAGGCGAAAATCTATATTCGGTAATGGCTTCAGCAGCGATTAATCTTTCATTGCCACTCTTTATCATCAACATGGCTTTTTGGGGGTATTACCTAACCGATGCATTCCGGGTGTTTATACAATCAGGTGTTTCAAAACGTCCGGACTTGCATGGGCCAATAAAAAGTTTATTTTATGTGATCAGTATAGCCGAAGTATTACTGATGTACCTTGGTACCGTATTTTTTGCCGTTTCACTTAAAGTCACCGGGCTTTTTAATCCGGTTGCCTGCCGGTATTATATCATCTTCGGTTTAATCGGCATGGTGCTGGTTTTATTACCATCCTACTGGCCCGAGCCATTCGGCACCGCCGGTTTTCTTGTTGCTATACCGGCCATTCCTTTTATAATGCCATACCTCATTGGTATACACCTGTTAAAGCATGCTAAAGCTGATTAGCTGAATTGTAATATAAAAAAAAAGGAGCTGCTACTTTTTCTTTAAAGTAACAGCCCCCTCTTTTTAATTGACTACCCTGGCCCTATTTCCCTAAAACATCCAAAACAGGGTGATCAATAGCATTCAATGTATTTTCTGATGGTTTTATCAGTTCAAGTACGGTAATTTCATTGTTACCTTTTTTGAGCCATTCAACCGGCACATACAGGGTTTGCTGCGGACCGCAATTCCAATAGCGGCCTAAGTTGTGTCCGTTGAGCCAAACAATGCCCTTACCCCATGTACTCATATCAAGATAGGTATCGGCCAATTTATCAACCTTGAAAACTGCTTTTTTCAATTGTGGTGTGTTGTTAGCTGCAACCTTTTTAATTGCCGGATTTGTTTTCACTTTATTGATATCATCAAAAGGCAGTGAATACATTTTCCAGTTTTTCAGCTCAGTACCGCCAAAAAGTACTTTTTCGGTAACACCCTTTTTGTTTTTCAGCAGATAAGGCCCAAAATTGATGCGGCCAAGGTTTTCAACCAAAATATCCAGTGTCACCTTTCCTTTTGGTAAGCTGATCATCAAGCTGTCCTGGTATTTGCGCCTGTCGAGTATCCCTACACGTTTACCATTTACGAAGATCATACCATAATCGCGCAGGTCTTTCAGTTTAAGCAGACCAGATTTGCCGCCGTTAATGGTTGTACGATACAACACAAAACCGTAAGCCTGGTTCAGGTCTTCAAAAGTAAGCGGAGTGTTGTTGGTCTTCGCGAGCGGCAACACATTAAACAAACTGGTTGATTTGGTAAATTTAATTGCAGGCAAACCCATAGCAGGTTTAGCAGCCGGAACTTCGGGCAGGGTTACGCCTGCCGGAAGGTGTTTACTAATCACCTCTCTAAACTTCATGAACTTGTCGGTAGCGTTACCTGCCTCGTCAAGCGGGGCATCATAATCATAACTACTGATTTGCGGTTCATATGGATTTTGATCATTATAGTTTGCACCGTTCATGAAGCCGCGTGTTGTACCGCCATGAAACATATACATGTTAATGGAAATACCTGCTGCCAATACAGAATCAAGCTTTGGTATAAATTTAGCCGCCGGTACAGTATGATGCGCGGTTCCCCACCAGTCAAACCAGGCCGGGTACCATTCGGCAATAAAATAAGGGCCTTTGCCATTATAATTTTCGCCGATCAATTTTTTAACTTTTGTTACATCATCAACACCGTTTATAGCAGGCAGCAAGCCCGGTAAATGACCATCCTTTATAGCTGGTTCAGGGTCGCAGGTGTAAAGCTGGCCGTCAAAACCGGCGTCTATAAACATTTTGCGGTTAAGGGCCAGATAATCTTTATCGCTGCCGTACGACCCGTATTCATTCTCTATCTGTACCATTAAAATATTGCCGCCGTGGTTCACCAGCAGGGGTGACAGCTGCTTACCTACCTGGGTAAGATATTTTTTATAAGCTTCCAGGTATTTAGGCTCCTTGCTGCGCACCACTAAGCCCTGCTCTTTTTCAAGCCAGTAAGGATAGCCGCCAAACTCCCATTCGGCGCAAACGTACGGGCTTGGGCGCAGTATCACCCAAAGGCCTTCCTCCTTTGCTATTTTAACAAACTCAGCAATATCATGATTGCCTGTAAAATCATAATGCCCTTTTTGTGGCTCGTGAACATTCCAGAAAACATAGGTGCCAATAGTATTTAAACCCATTGCTTTGGCCATTTTCATACGCTGGCGCCAAGCCTCGCGCGGAACGCGGGTATAGTGCATTTCGCCTGAAATGATCTGCAGCGGTTTACCATCAAGCAGAAATGTGGTATCGCCAAGAGCAAAAGTATGCTTGGCATTTTGCGCCTGCAGCTTTGCGGATGCAAACAGGATAACAAAGAGGAACAGTAGTTTTATAAGTTTCATAAATTGAAAAAATGCAGGGTTTTAGTTTTTATTTGTATAAAGGGGTTGACTATTTTACGGTTAATTTTATAGTTGATGATTTAAGATTACCGGCACTAAACTGAACCTGTACAACGCCAGGTTTACCTGTAGTTTGCACGTAGGCCAACAAGCGCCCATGCAATGCTTTACGTTTATTTGATTGGTAGCTTTCATGACTGCTGTTGCTGCCACTTTCAAGGCCTAATAGTTTAGCCGCACCGTTAATTGTTACTGTTATCTCATCGGTAGCAGTAAATACAGGGTTCCCGTTTTTATCGGTAATGTAAACCTCAATCTGGCTCAAGCCTTTTGTGTTATGGTTAAACAGGGTATTATCAGCTACCGTTTTAAGTTGATAAGCATCGCCGGCTGTTTTTATGCTATTGGTACATACTTCAATGCCGTTGTTGAAACCTTTAACAACCAGCTCGCCCGGCTCATAGTCAACCTGCCATGATGGAACTTGCCCTCTTGCAGCGCCGCGTGTTTGTTTGCCAAGGGATTTGCCGTTCAGGAACAATTCTGTTTCCTGGCAATTGGTAAAGCAATCAACTTTTACTTTACTGCCAGATTGCCAATTCCAAACAGGCTCGGCAGTACGGTGGCTCCAGATCCCTTTGTCATCGGTCCCGGTTATAGGACGTGCACCTATATAAGCCATGGGCTTGTCCGACCAAAGACTTTGCCTGAAGAAATATTCAGGCTTTTTAAAGCCGGCCAGGTCAATAAGTCCTGCTCCGTTACTGCGTTGCGGCCATTTGCCGGCTTCACCCAGGTAATCTATACCAGTCCACAGGTATTGGGCCGAAATATATTCGTTACTGTCAACAGCGTTCCAGGCTTGTTTTTGCATGCCGTTCTCACTGCCGTAAATGATCCGGTTGGGGTATTTTTTATGATCTTCAGGGTACCTGTATTCCTGGTAATTATAGCCCACAACATCTAATACATCAGGGTAGCCTATTTCGTTCGACATCACCACACCGGCCAGCGCGGCCGTTACCGGGCGGGTTTGATCAACGGCTTTTACAGCTTTAACTAATTGTTTGGCTATCGGTGTTAGCCCGCTTGCCGCTGGATGATCAGGCAGGTAGCCCTTACCATAGATCTGCGGGTTGCGGCCCGTGTTTAACACCTCATGGGTATATGGGTCGTTGGGGTAATCTATTTCGTTACCAATGCTCCACATAATGATAGATGGATGGTTACGCGCTCGCAGTACCATATCAGCTACATCCCGGTCTGCCCATTCTTTAAAATATTCGTGGTATCCGTTTTTGGATGGCGTACCAACATTCCAGCCTGCTACCCATTTGTTTTTTCCTACCTCCCATTCATCAAAAGCTTCGTCCATTACTAAAAAGCCCATCTTATCGCACAAATCGTATAAATAATCTGCATGAGGGTTATGGCTTAACCTGAGTGAGTTTACTCCCGCATCCTTTAATAATTTCAACCTGCGTACCCAAACCTCCTGTGGAACAGCTACCCCCAGGGCACCGGCATCATCATGGATACATACGCCTTTGAGCTTGGTGCTTTTATCATTCAAAAAGAAACCTTTATCCTTGTCAAAACGGATACTGCGGATCCCTACAGATTGCGTTACCTCGTCAAATGCTTTACCATTGCGGCTAAGTGAAACCTGTAATTTATAGAGCTCGGGCTTTTCGGTATCCCATAGTTTGGGGGACGATAATTCTTTCTCAAACTCAACCTCGTGTACTCCCGGTTTTGCTTTTATTTGTTTTTGGAGGGCAATAGCCGCTTTTCCTTTCCCATCAAGCAGGTTTACTTTCACTAATACAGAAGCATCAACTTTGTCGCTGTTGGTAACACTCACCTTAATTTTTGCTGTAGCTTTAGCTGCCGAAACATCGGGCGTGGAAAAGGCCACATCCCAGGGGGCTATGTGTACCTGGTCTTTAACGATGAGGTATACATTACGATAGATACCAGAACCGGTATACCACCTCGAATCAGCAAATTCGCTATGATCTGCCCTTACAGCTATCGTATTTTTTCTAGTTAAATTTAGATACTTGGTCAGCTCATACTGAAACGAAATAAAACCATTTGGACGTTTACCTAAATAATGCCCGTTGACCCATACCTCGCTATTTTTATATACGCCATCAAAGTAAATATAAACCTGCTTCCCCTTCCATGCAGTATTACCGGCGAAGCTCTTTTTGTACCAGCCAATCCCCCCGGGCAAATAACCGGTAGCACTTGCCCATTCGTCGCTAAAAGGACCTTCAATACTCCAGTCATGCGGCAGATCGACAGTTCTCCATTGCGTTTCGGAAGCGATCCCCCTGATCCCCGTGCTGATATTGCCCTTGTGGAAAGACCATGCCGCATTAAATAAAACCGGCTTGCCAATGCCCTGGGCCTTAAGTAGGCCAGGCAGCATTAACATGCCAAATACAAAAAGAAGCAGATGTTTTTTATTTTTCATTTGATGATAGAGAGATAAAATGCTATTTGATGACACCTGTAAACGTGACAATAGAACGTGCCGGAACAACATTCTTATCACCGGTTATTTTACCGGCTTTAAGCTCATTAACCTGCGATGTTAAATAGGATGATGTAAACTGAACTTTAGCATTATCTATATGGAATGTCGCGCTTACCTCATTGGCACCCTGGTTAACTACAACCACGGTTAAGTTTTTTCCATTTTTAAATGCCGATACCAGCAAGGGTTTTCCCTCGGCTACTGATGAAACTTCGGCATCAACCCTCACAGCTCCGGGTTTAACAAATCTGCTGTAGTTACCCATGGCCCAAAGCATTTTACTGCCGTAAAAATTGCCGTCGGTTTTATTTTTGTCGATGTAGATGAGGCCATCCTTATAATCATAGGCCGAAATGGCTGTCCACCATTGCCAGGCCGACGCGTTGGCCGCTGTAAGATCGGTGTGGATCACCGATGCTAAATAAAGCGCGGCATCAATACCTAGATCACGCTTGTTACCGTCTATCTCACCCGCATTATCGCCTAAGATGCAATACTCCGATTGCCAGAAATCAAGACCATTAATAGTCGCAACACTATCGGCCAATGCCCTGCGAGCTTTTACTGACGATGCCATTGGCGACGTAGTGAAATAGCTGTGCGCCGCGATAGTTTTGGCTACCGAAGGCAGGTCGCCTACGTAATTGGCCGATCCCGGTTTAAAAAAATCGGTTATCTGACTGCCTTTACCCGGCTTATCACCTTTAGTAAATAAATAGTTGATACTCCCGGCCTCGCCAACCAAAATCTTTGAGCTAATCTTATTACTTACGAATTCTTTATTGATGGCCCGTATCAATCCTGCTACCTCGGCATTATTATATGGGGCACCTTCCTGACCGCCATCGCTCCAATCCCACTGCGGTTCGTTTACCGGGCTTATGTAATCAAATTTTACTTTGGTTACCTGCTCAACTCCCTTTACAACTTTAGCCAGGAACACGGCATAACTATCATACTTATCCGGGGCTATATTAACTTTGCCATCGGTAGCATAAGCCTTACCGTTAATGGTAAACTGCACTAGCGGACTGTTATTAAAACCTAAAAATTGCTTAACCCCGCGCTTTTTGGCAGCCTCAAGAAACCACAACTGCCCGGCCTGGTTTTGCCAGTTATAGCCGCCATCGCCATTTAAAAACGATTCAGCACGGCGCCACTCGTCCTTAATGCCACTTTCGTTTCCCTGCTGGGTACTGCCAGCACCAATGTTAAACCTCCATAATGATAAGCCTATACCTTTAGGCGATCCATTGGCATAGGTATCCTGGCTAAAAAGCAGGTCGGCAATTTTATTGCGCTTATCATCAGGCCAGTTACCCACAAACTGGCATGCCCACGCATCCGACGCACCAAAATTGCTAATGGTTTGGTGCGTTTTTGAAAAATTGATATCAATAGTTACTTCTTTGCCCTGGCCGCTTACAAAAGGAATATTAATCCCCAAAACGGCCGCAGCCAGCAGTATTTTTTTTATAGTAGTTTTTATTATCATCGTGTTTAAATCAACAAATAAAACAGCACTGTTTAGCGCTGTTTTATTGCAATATTATTGTTGCACTATTTGCCATTGCTGGTTAGTAGCGCCGCCATAAGGCCACTGAATGATGCCTGCACCATTTGTGGTTGATGCGCCGTTAACATCAAGCGCAAGCCCGCTGTTACGGTTAAGTACTTTATAAATACCATCGCTGGTAGTAGTAAGCTGCCATTGCTGGTTGTTGCCGCCGTTCCACGGCCATTGTATAATGCCCGCGCCATTGGCTGTTGAACTCATATTAACATCAAGCGCCTGCGTGCTGTTGCGGTTAGTTATTTTATAATAGCCACCGCCATTAGCAGCAATAACCCATTGCTGGTTATTGCCCCCGTTTTGAGGCCATTGTATGATGCCGGCGCCGTTGGTGGTTGACCCACCATTAACATCAAGCGCCTGGCCGCTGTTAACATTTAAAAACCTGTAGTATGCACCGGTATAAAATGTATCGGTACCACCGGCACCTACTCCCCAGGCATATTTAATGCGACTTAACCCCGATGCATTTGTGGTTGATACAGTAAGGCTTGTACCTGTGCCGCTTAGTTGTTGAATGGCATAGCTATCGCCGGTACGTACGCCCGGCCAGTAAACTGCCCCCATACCGTAAGCACGTGCCTGGTTGGTTAAACCCTGCAGGTATGCTATTTCCTGGTCACCGCCAATAGCGCCGGTGTAATTTTTACCGCCTGTCATCGGGATACCAAACTCGGTAAGCACCGCACGGCTGCTATAGGCGCCGATATTGCCTTTTAAGCGATTTTCCCATTGCAAAGCGGTTGTCAATGTGCCATTGCTGAAAAAGGTATAATCATGTATAGATAAAAGGCAGCCCGAAAAACGGCTATCGGCACCAACACCGGTAATATCCTGCGAATAGGAAGTACCGCTGATCAGTATCCTTCCCTGCGGGATGGAAGGATAATTGCTTAACCACTGGGCACAGATGGTTGTCCAGTCGGTTAAAGAATAGCCATGCGGCTCGTTAAATATTTCAAAGTATACGTGGGCATTGCTGCCATATTTGGTAACAATGGTTTGCCACATCGACCAAAATTCGGTGGTATTATCTATCTTCCCATCTTCGGATGATTTGGCTTCCCAATAACCCAGTATCACATTCATCCCCTTGCTCAATGCTTTATCAATAACACCTGTGTAAGAGTTCCACCAGGTTTGCGATACGGTTGAATAGTTTACAGGCAGCCTTACCGTATTTGCCCCTGTATTAGCCTGTATGCCTGTTAATACAGCATCAGCTTTAGCCGATACCGTGGCGTAACTATCGGCGGATGTTAAGCCGCTTAATACCAGTATTCCATCACTAAAGTTATCACCATCGGCAGCCCAGTTCACGCCTTTCAGCGCGCTTGCCGGTGTTGAATCTGTGGTTACTGTTTTATCTCCTGTTTTTACTTCATCCTGGTTTGATGATTTTTTTACTGATACGATATCCTTTTTACACCCGGCCGCCAAACAACACATCGCTAATAATGCAATACTTAAGTTCTTCATAATTTGTTATAGGTTAGAATTGGGAGAAAAAAGGGGGAAGAGAGAAGCTCTTCCCCCGGAATATTGGTTATTAGTAACCAGCGTTTTGTTGCAATTGGCCACCAGACGCCTGGATCTCGGCCCTTGGTATCGGCAACCAATAATGTTTGGTTGCAAAAGAACGGCCATCCAAGGCTACTTTTGGTGTATAAGCAAAGCTGCCATCAGCGTTTTTGGTGATGATCACCCCACCCGCCGGTTTATTTTCGGTAACATCAGCAATTTTCCAGCGGCGTACATCGTAAAAACGGTGCTCTTCAAATGCCAGCTCAACACGACGCTCGTAACGTACGGCATCACGCATCTGTGATTGCGACATACCTGAAGCCAAAGCCGGCATATTAACACTTGGACGAGAACGGATCAGATTAATCGCTGTACGTGCAGATAAGGTTGAACCCGAAGGGATCACATCCGGTCCGTAAGCTTCGTTAGCTGCCTCAGCAAAGTTTAAAAGGATCTCGGCATAACGGAAATAGATCCACGGCTGGAAGCCCGCGTTACCCCACGGATTTTGAAGCGGATATGCATCATTCATATATTTTTTGAGGTAATAACCTGTTTTGGTAGTATTCCAGTTATCTGCTCCGTCTTTGCTATCCTTACCACCTGGAATAAAAGATTCAATAGCCCGGCCCCTGTACATCGCACCATTGTATAATACAGTAGCTGCAAACCTTGGGTCGCGGTGATCATAAGGGTGTGTCGGATCATAACCTGATGTTGGGTCGGTAATGGCCTTACCATTATCCATTTCATAATCATCAACCAGGTTTTGCAGCGGTGTATTACCGGCCCAGCCGCCATACCCATTTGGCCCGTTGGCTATTTCAAGGTGGGTATGGTTGGCATTTTTAGTATATAAACGTTCAAAAATAGTTTCGTTGGTTTCGTTAACTAAAAACAGATTATTATAGCCACCAGTGTAGATACCATATTTATTCAAACTGATAACTGCCTGTGCGGCGGTAACCGCATCGGCCCAGGTACCTGCAGCATATAATGGGCTTGCAGCATATAATTTTAGTCTTGACTTTAAAGCCAGTGCCGCACCTTTTGTAGCACGCCCCAAAAGCCAGCTACCATCATTATTTAAAGGCAGTTTTGAAGCTGCATCATCAAGCTGAGCAGTAGCGTAATCGATACTCTCTTTTATAGATGCGCGCTTAAACAGCGATGGATCCTGCAAATTATCGGTAAGCTGGGTAACCTTATCACCTATCAAAACAACCCCCCCATAGTTACGGATCAAATCCTGGTAACGGAAGGCCCTGATAAATTTAAGCTCACCTTCAATAAGTCTTTTATGTCCGGCACTCATCGCTATTTTCGGCAAGATGCTCAAAGCATAATTACATTCCCTGATGCTGCGGTAGCTTCGGGCCCAAAGTACACCTGCACCACCTAAGTTTTCCGGAGCCAGCTGTCCTCTTTGGATAAGCCAGGTAGCATCATCATTATTATAGATCGATTCATCGGTTAAAGAACTCCACATGCTGTATTCAAAGCCACGGCCAAAACCAGGGTTTGATCCGTCACCTTCCTTGTCCTGAAGTTTAGCGCCGATATAGCGATTGGTTACATAAGCTTCAAACACTGCTGTATCCGATTCAATGGCCGATGTAGCAATCCTGTCCGTAGGTTGTACATCTAAAAGGCTCTTTTTACAAGCCGTAAAGCTCATCATACCGCATATCATTAAATATAGCGGGGTTTTATATTGTAGTTTCATTATCGTCTCTGATTAAAATTTCACGTTAACACCTAAGTTCAAAATTCTCTGCTGCGGATAGAATTGTCCGCTGCCACTGGTTCCTTCCGGATCGTAATCCTTCACTTTGGTAATGGTGAACAGGTTAAACGCACTTGCATAAACCCTTAAACCTCCAATTTTAAGTTTGGACAGGAAAGGTGCGTTGAAATTGTAGCCTAACTGCACATTTTTTAACCTCAGGAACGAGGCATCATTAAGCCAGAAGGTATTGTTATATAAACCACCACTGATGGCGTTTGATGCACGGTCGGTTACACGCGGATAGGTTCCGTTAGTGTTAGTAGCACTAAATCTATTATCGGCCCAACTGCTGTAGAAGTTACCTATGCTACCCGCCTCAGGCAAAACATATTGGCTAACTTGTGCCTGGCCTGCAAACAATACTGCAAGGTCAAACCCTTTGTATGCTGCGTTAAGGCTAAAGCCATAGGTAATTTGCGGGATGTTACCGTATTTGGTACGGGTTTGGTCATCAGCAGTGATTTTGCCATCGTTGTTGTAGTCCAGATATTTCAGATCACCTACTTTGGCTCCGGTTACATGCGGATAAGCATCAAGATCTGCCTGGGTACGGAAGATACCGATGGCATCATAAAGCAGTGAAGTACCCAATGGACGACCAGTTTGGCGCTGATAACTTAAAGTACCGCTGGCTTCGTCAATAAAAATGATCTTACTTTTAGCATAGGTAATATTACCGCTCACACCCCAGCTAAATTCATGGCCGGTATGGTTATAGCCCAACGTAGCTTCAAAACCATTGCTGTTTACTTTACCAATGTTTTCAGATGGCACTAATGGATCAGAACCGTAAGGGTTTACGATGCCTGATGTACCTGGCAATGATGCATTCCTGGCAGCGAGGATATCAGACCTTTTTTGCTGGAAGTAGATAGCCTCAATTGTGAAGTTATGTAAAAATGTAGCGTTGATACCGATATCCAGTTTTTTTGCAACTTCCCAGGTAATATTAGGATTTGCAAGCTTTACCAGGTTTACGTTTGGCTGAATAGTATTTGAGCCACTGCCCGGAGCACTGGCTACAAAGCCATTATTGACCAGCACATAGTTATCAAAATACTGGAAACCGTTCACGTTATCATTACCCAACGAACCGTAAGAGGCCCTTAGTTTTAAATCGTCGATAAAGGTAACGCTGTTTTTGAAAAAGTCTTCTTTCGAAATTCTCCAGCCTACTGAAGCTGACGGGAAGTAGCCCCATTGCTTTCCTGATGGAAATATCGAGCTTCCATCTGCACGTAACTGGCCTTCAAACAAATATTTCTCGTCATAAGCATAAGCTAAACGGCTGATCACACTGCGACGGTTGTAGTTTGAACTGTAACCCGAGTTAAGGTAATCGGTAGCAGCACTACCACCCTGTGATAACTCAGGCAGTTGTGATGAAAGATAATTATAACGCGTAGCATCAAAATACTCAAGGTGATTTTTACTTTGCTCATAACCAACAAAGGCATTGATATCATGCAAACCAAATTTCCTCACATAATTCAACTTTATATTTGAGGTGATAAGCGATTGATTGTTTTGCGATTCGAACAATGTTGGTTTGCTGTTATTACCACCAACAACTACCGGAGTATATACTTTTGTAGTTGAGTTGTAACTGTAAAGGTTATATGGCTTGCTGAAGTTTTTATCAAAGGCATTAGACTTATCTACTGAAAAGAAACCATCTAATGAAAGGCCTTCGATACCCGGAATGGAGTAGCTACCTCTCAAAATACCATTGAAAACCTGTGTTGGATTATTGTTAATACCGCCAATATCGGTTACCTGTACAGCAGGATTATTATTTTCGATACCCGTTGTTGGCAACCCGTTAGGATAATATGCTGCTACAATAGGTTTAGCCCTGTACACAGAACGGAAAAGATCACCAGCACCTGTTACCGGGAACTGCCTGTCTTCCTGACGGCCAGATAATGATAAACCTACCTTTAAGCGCTTGGTAACATTTGCATCAATATTTGAGCGGAAATTATATTGATGATACTTAGTAACACCACTTTTGTAAATACCATCCTGGTAAAGGGTACCTAATGAAACAAAATATTTAACATCGTCGCTACCACCGCTAACCGATAGGCTGTGTTGATTTTGCAGGGCAGTGCCTTTAAGCGTTTGTTTTTCCCAATCAGTATTTGGATAGTTTAACGGATCCGATCCGTCTTTGAATTTCTGGATCTGATCAGTAGTATAAGCCTGGTTCGGGCCACCATTCGGGTTCGAATCGAGGTTGATCTCGTTCATGATCTGGGCGTAGGTTGCAGCATCAGCCATTTTTGGCAAACGGGTTGGTGAAGCAAAACCCTGGTTAAAGCTGTAATTGATGGTCGGCTTACCGCTTTTACCACGCTTGGTGGTGATGAGGATAACACCGTTTGCAGCACGGTTACCGTAAATAGCAGCCGACGCATCCTTCAATACCGACATGCTTTCGATATCGTTAGGATCAAGCCTTTCCAAACCGCCTATCTGGCCCGGAATACCATCAACTACGATAAGCACGTTGTTGCTGCCGGTTGTTGCCAAACCACGTACAGTGATGTTTGAACCATCATAACCAGGCTCACCGCTGCGATTGTTAACAATAACGCCCGAGAAACGACCGGCGATAGAGTTAGATAAGTTGGGCTGAGGACTCTTTACCAGTTCGGCACCTTTTACCTGCGAAATGGAACCTGTTAAGGTTGCCTTTTTCTGCGTACCGTAACCTACAACTACTACCTCGTTCAATGATTTTGAATCGGCAGTTAATTGTACATTAATGGTGGTTTGTCCATTCAGTGCAACCTCTTGCGATGCGTAACCGATGTAGCTAAATACCAGCGTACCTGATGAAGCATTTGGTACATTAAGGCTAAACTTGCCATTAATGTCGGTAACTACACCTGTTG
This sequence comes from Mucilaginibacter sp. Mucisp73, assembly GCF_059491465.1. NCBI lineage: Bacteria > Pseudomonadati > Bacteroidota > Sphingobacteriia > Sphingobacteriales > Sphingobacteriaceae > Mucilaginibacter > Mucilaginibacter sp. Mucisp73. Next base: position 4,334,315 of record NZ_CP168507.1, read on the forward strand.
AAGTCCCTTTTAAGGATACACTTACACCTGGTAATGTTTCGCCTTTTTCGTCGGTTACTTTACCGCTAATCCTGGCATCAGGTAAGCGCTGCTCATTAATGGTACCCGCAAAAGCCATTACCGGCATTTGGACTGTAGCGAAACAAGCAACGGCCATGCCGGCCGCAACTACGAAAAAGCGGGGTGACCTTTTCCGATGGGGAGAATCCTTTACATGTAAATTTAGTTTCATATGGTTTTAAAAAATTGGTTTTTTAATCGGCTCAAACCTTGCAAAGCGAGGCGCATAAAAACAAGAAAGTGGATTCGGCATCGATATACTACCGCCCCATTTTGACCTTATTATTTATACACGGTACAAAAGTTTGGTTTAAACCTTGGTTATTGGTAGGGCTAAATTGCGTTTTAAAGCAAAAATGAGTGAGGGGTAAATTCTGAATAAGACAGGGGGTATTTCATAAAAAAGCGCTTAAAAACAGCATTTTGGGCGCTTTTTAAAGAGGGGTAAATCAATACTGGCAAGGGGACAAAAATAAGTTGTAGTATTTAGCCCCCAAACATTGCTACACTTGTCGTCCCCTCATCACTTGGTAAAAAAGAGCCCCAAAAACCACTCTTAGCTCTTTGCTGTGAAACTGAAGCCGAAGGGAAGTTGGTCCCGCGAGATATGTAACAGGTGAATAAACCAACCGATAAACACAATTAATTCTCTTTAATCACATCCCGGTTCACGTTGTAATTGTTGTGAAATGGCTTACGATATTTCTTAATGTAATCGGACGGATTTATACCGAACAGCTTGTTGAATTGTTCTCTGAAGTATTTGAGGTCATTTAAGCCCACTTTGTAGGCCGTTTCGTAAACTGTGCTATCGGTTGTCAGCAAGATCTCGGCAGCCTTACGCAAGCGGATAAAACGGATAAAACTGTTTGCCGATTGCCCGGAAATGGATTTGATCCGCTTGTACAAATTAGAGTGGCTCATGCCTATTTCGGCAGCCAGTGTTTTAATGCTGAAATCCGGGTCGGTTAAGTGCTGTTCAACTATCTGCAAACATTTCTCTAAAAATTCTTTGTACTCCTGCGAGATCTTCAGATCATTTGATTTATTAAGGGTTATTTCATTATAGAAATATTTTTGCAGGTTGTTCCTGCTCTTCAGAATCCCGTTTACACGGGCCACCAGGATCTCTTTTTCAAAAGGCTTGCTAATATAATCATCCGCACCACCTTCAATGCCTTTAAGCTTTATTTCGGGCGAGGAGCTGGCGGTAAGCAATATCACGGGGATGTGGTTCAGCACAGGATCTTCCTTAATACGGCTGCATACCTCAATACCGCTTAATCCCTGCATCATTACGTCGCTTATCACGATATCGGGTACAAGGTGATAAACAAGTTCCAGGCCATCCGTGCCGTTATCGGCCTCAAAAATCTCAAATTCGCCGGTAAAAATTTGTTTAAGGTAAGTACGGATCTGCTGGTTATCGTCAATCAGCAGCATGGTTTTAGTATCAGAGCTTAAAGCTTCATGGCTTTTAGCAGTAGCCGCATTTTCAACCTCAACGGCGGCCAATTCGCCCTTGTTCTCCATCAGTTCATCCAGGAATACCGAAGTTTCAGCAACGTCTTCAAACACAAACTGCTGCCCAAAATGTTCTCTGCCTTTTAACAACGATACATGAAATATCGTACCCTGTCCCTGTTGGCTGGTATAACCGATGCTGCCTTTATGGTTTTCAATAAATGCTTTAACCAGATAAAGCCCGATACCAAAGCCACCTGCCAACGGAACCGAATTTTGCAGCTGGTAAAACTTGCCGAATAACTGATCGCCGGTACCTTCGGCTATGCCACAGCCGCTGTCTTTTATTTCTATCGTGATCTTGTCGTTAAAATCCGTGATTGTGCAGGTTACTATACCAAACTCTGGCGTAAACTTCAACGCATTTGAGATCAGGTTAAATAATGCTATTTCCATTTTCTCCCTGTCTGCGTAAATCTCTATAGCATCTTTTTCACTAATAAAATCAAACTGGATGTGTTTGGTGCGCGCCTGATGGTTAAAACACAAAAACACCTCATGACAAAGCGATACGATATTAAGCCTTACTATTTTAAGCTTATCAGTGTCGCTTTCGGCTTTCCTGAACAGTAAAAGCTGATCAACCAAACTCAAAAGACGCCGTGCGTTGCGATAAATGATATGCAAATTACCGGCGTCATCAGTAACCTCGCCCTTCCCGAACAACATATCCTTTACCGGGTTGATGATGAGCGTTAATGGGGTGCGGAATTCATGCGAGATGTTGGTAAAAAAGGAAAGTTTACGCTCGTTAAGCTCCTTATCTTTTTCGGCAGAAAGCTGGGCTACTTTAACCTCGTATTTAAGCCTGGTTTGGCGGTTTCTGTAAAGTATATAGTAATAAGTTACAACCCCAGCTGCTGCTATATAAATTAAATAAGCCCACCAGGTTTTATACCAGGGCGGCAGGATCTTAACCTGTAATGTAGCATAATTATCAAACCACAAACCATCCTGGTTGGATGCTTTTACCCTGAACGTATATTCTCCGGGTTCAAGGTAGCGGTAAGTTGCAAGCCGCTGATCGCCAACATAGTTCCAGGTTTTATCAAGGCCATCCAGTTTATAAGCAAACCCGCCTTTATCCGGATAGGTATAATTTAACGAAGCATACTGGATAGAAAATACCGACTGATCAGGCTGTAATGTGATCTGCCTTGCTTGGTTAATGGCTTCGGGCAATACGGTACGGTCCTTGTCAAGTCCGCCAACTTCAACCTGCTTACCAAAAATTTGTAATCCTGTTATAATAACTTTTGGTTTATAGTCGCTTTGATTTACTTTTCCAGGGTCAAAAAAGTTAAGCCCTTCTGTTCCTCCAAAATACATCAATCCATTAGCAGAATCAAACAAAACAGACCCTGCGTTAAACTGCCCGGCCTGTAACCCATCCGACTGATCATAATTTAAGATCTTGTTATTCCGTACATCAATGTTTGATAAGCCTTTATTGGTACTTAGCCATAATGAACCATCGGATGATTCCTTAATGGCCGATACTGTATTATTAGCCAGACCATTAGTTTCATTGAATTTTCTAAAAACCCGGTTTTGAAGATCGTATGAAATTAGTCCATCGCCTTCAGTTCCTATCCATAACCTGTGTTGTTTGTCGGGATGGAGTGAAAATATCACCTGACCTGGTAAATTGCTTTTTTCATCGGCGGGTTTAAAATATCTGCTGAATTTCTTTTGTCCGGCGTTATAAAAATCAAGTCCCCCGCCATAAGTACCAACCCATAAATTACCATTATCATCCTCAGCAATTGATCTTACATCGTACGAAGTAAGTCCGCTATTGGCAGGTGTATAGTTGGTGAAAGTTTTTGTAACGGCATTAAACAGGCACAAGCCGCCGCCGTTGGTGCCAATCCATAAATTTTTATGCTTGTCCTGGTAGATAACCCGTACGTCGTTACCACCCAGGCTTTTGTTATCTGCCTGGGTGTGTAGGTAGTTGACAAACGAATCCGATTTCTTGTTATATTGCAAAAGTCCCTTTGCATAAGTACCAAACCATAAATTACCATCCTGATCGGTATAGCCGAATAAAATGGCATTATCGGTAATACTGCCGGGTTGCCCATCTGCTTTGTATTGCTTTATCAGGGTGCCGTTGTGGCTGGTTTTGTAAATCCCCTCGCCATCAGTGCCCAGCCATAAAAAGCCGTCGCTATCCTGGCACAGGCCATAAAACCTTACCAAGCTTTCGCCGCTGGCCCCATATCGCTTTTTAGCAATCTTTGAAAATTTCTCCTTGATGCTGCTTACCATGTAAATGCCATCGCCATAGGTACCTACCCAAACATTTTTATCCTTATCTATATAAAGCGTTTGAACAGAGCGCTGTGTAAGGTAATATCCATCATCGCCGGTTACCGGCTGAAGAAAAAAGTTATTAATGTTGTAGTTGGGACTTGTGCCAATGTTAACTTTAAACAGACCGCCATCCTGCAGACCTACAAGCAATTGTTTATCACTATCCTCAATAACTGATATGTATCGTTTACTTTTAATACCCTGCTGACTGGTTTGCAGTAAGGTAAATTTATTTGATTGCCTGTTGTAGTAGCCGAGCCCGCTTCCCGTTGCTATCCACATGTTGTGAAAATGATCTTCAAAAATGTCATTGATCCGGGTACCCGGCAGGTTGGCTATTGGAGGGCCTACGCCCGCAAGGTTAGCTATTACACCATCCTTATGGCTAAAAACATTGATGCTGCCTTCCTGTGTACCCACCCATACCAGGCCCCTTGAATCTTCGTACAAACAAAGCACCCTGTTACTTGACAGCCGGGACAAATTGGCTTGGGTGTAATTAACAACCTTTGCTGATTTGGTATTGAAATAAGAAAATCCCTGCCCATAAGATGTGATCCATAAATTACCATCATGGCTTTGGATGATATTACTGATATCGTTTTTGACGGCCCTGTTAGAGGTGAATTTATAATGGATAAACTTTTCTGTACGGCTATCAAATTTGCTGAGGCCATTTCTTGACGATACCCAGATGCTGCCATGAACATCGCACAAAACCTTTTGTACATAGTTACTGGCCAGCGCAGTTGAATCGCCCAGGCGCGATTTAAAAATCTTAAAAGTTGTACCGTCAAAACGATTGAGCCCATCATTGGTGGCAAACCACATAAAACCCTTATCATCCTGTGTAATGCTATTTACAATACCAAAAGAAAGACCATTTTTTAAAGAATAATTGAGGATCTTATTTTTGATGGGCGACTGGGCATGGGCCGAGGAAATGATCAAACAAAGAACAATGCAGCAGAAGGATCCCTTTTTCATTAACAAGTTGCAGGCTGTGAATTACACAAATAATTGGAAGATTAAAGCTACCTAATTAATTGTAAAGTAAACAATAATATTACAAAAATGTAAAATACCCGTTACAATAAGGGAAGATTTGCTTATTCGGGCTACATAGCAAATTATCAGTCCGGCGTTATTTACGACGACGATCACAGCCCATCAGTGATCTGTAATTGCTGATAATGATTCATTACCTCGTCGAAACATATGGCGAGCCACCTGGTATAATCGCCCGGGTTTTCTTTCAGGTCGACTGCCAGCCGGGCCATCGTTATGTATTTAAATGAGGAGACCTCGTCATGGTCAGGGATCGGCAAAGCATCGGTGATGCCAAAAAACACATGATCGTATTCATTTTCAACCAGGTCGTCCTGGATAGCTGCACAGTAAACAAAAGAAAATACAAAGTTAAGTTCGGCGGCCATTCCCATCTCCTCCTGTAGCCTGCGATGGGCTGCTGCAAATGTGAGTTCGCCGGGCCTTGGATGGCTGCAGCAGGTGTTTGTCCATTTACCACCCGAGTGATATTTGCCTTCGGCGCGTTGCTGTAATAGCAGCTCTCCTTTTTTATTAAAAATAAAAACTGAAAAGGCACGGTGCAGGCTCCCCTGAAGATGCGCCTCCATTTTTTCCATAGTGCCAATTTCCTGATCATCGCGATCAACCAAAATCACGGTTTCTTCTATCTTCACTCGCTATAATTTGTTGTAATCTTCCTGATGAGAAACGCTGATCTCCGGAATTTCTTGTTTTTTTGTTAATCTTAAAAACAGGGCTAAAGCCATGTCGCAAATTTCAGCTTTATTTTCAATAAAAAACGGATTTCCTTTTGGAGAAACCCGTTTTATTTTATGAAGCGACACTTGTTTAGTGTACATCAAACCAAAGCTTTGTGGTAAGCGCATCGGCTCCCTGTGCTGCCACTGCCGACTGGTAATTAGTTTTGTTCAGCGATTGCTCTGTACCTGGATAAATAAACCTTACCGGTATTTTACCATTCAGTGTACCTGCAACGGCGGGTTGCAGTTGAGGATAATCAAGTCTGCGCCATTCGGTCCAGCCTTCCAATCCCTGGCCAAACAAGGCTAACCATTTTTGCTCGCCAATTGATTTTTTATAATTAGAGGCATCATATTGCACTGCCGGTTGCGCTATATAAGTAGCGATATCAGCGGAAGCAATACTGTATTGTGTCAATGCAGCAGTAATCGCCTGACTGTATAATGAAGCGGCATCTTCGGTAGTAAAACCGCGAGCGGCAGCTTCAGCCCTATCAAACAAGCTTTCGGCGTAGCTTAATATTACGGCCGGGGCATGCGGAGCTCTAAAATAGGTGCCTGGTTTTGAAGTTTTAGTAAAGCCGTAACTGCTGGCATCACCCACTAACAAGCCATTTGGCAAGCCAACATAGTTTTGAGGTGTGGGGTCCTGCGTTTTGGCGGCATATATTGATAAGCGTGGATCATTAAGCGCAAACAGCTTATCAACTATAGTTTTGCTGATGCGGTAATCGTCACGGGTATCAAACAGGTTGCTCACCGGGTTTTGATTTGGCGAATCAACATAAGTAAACTGCGCGGTTTCAGTATTTGAGCTGATGTACGAGCCACCCTCGGTTTTGATATCGTCTAACACTTGCTTAGCTTTTGCCGGTTCCCTATCGGCAATGCGCAGGGCGATGCGAAGCCTTAACGAGTTGGCAAACTTTTTCCATGAAGCAATATTGTTGCCATAGATCACGTCGCCTGCTATAGCTTTGCCTGATGGATCAAGCGCTGTTTGAGCGGCTTTCAAATCATCTAATAAAGCAAAATAAACATCTTTTTGGGCATCATAAGCGGGCGTAAGGTACTGATCTATGTTGGTGGCCTGCTTGTAAGGAATATTTCCATAAGCCTCTGTTAATAAGCTAAATGTCCATGAACGCAGTACAAGCACAACGCCTTTGTAATTGGTATTACCCTGGGCATCGGCAAGTTTGATGATCTGGTTAAGGTTTACAATGCTCTTTGAATAGCCCGTGCTCCAAAGCTCCTCAAACGCACTGCTGGCATAAATATACCTGTCGGGGTCGGTATATTGAATTTTAGACCAGTATTGCACAAAAAGCAAGCTGGCATCCATGTTATTGGCTACGCCCCAATAAGTATCAGAAGTGGCTTTAGTAGCTGCTGTCAACAAGTAATCTGGCTGCGCCGTTTGCGAGCCGTTAGGGTTTTGATTGATCCTGGCAAGTTCCTTTTTGCACGATGTTACCGATAATAAAACCGCGGCGGATAATATGCTGATATATTTAAGTTTCATGATGTTTTAGAATTTAAGGTTTACATTAAAACCGATGTTACGCACGGTAGGCAGGGTAAGGTCTTCAAGGCCCTGTCCGTTGCCGGCATTAAAGGCTGTTTCCGGATCAATGTTCGGTGCGTTTTTATGGATGATCCACAGATTACGGCCAACTACCGAAAATGTAGCTCCCTGGAAGCCTATTTTATTCACCCATTTAGCGGGTAAAGAGTATCCCAGTTTTACTTCGCGAAGTTTAATGTATGAGGCATCGTAAACAAATGCTTCGTCAATATTGGTAAAGCCTTTGTAATATGATTGCGCAGGGATGATAATGGTGTTTGGCGAACCATCAGCCTTTACACCTTTAAATATCATACCATCATTATAAATGGTTACACCCGCCGGAGCTGCGCCGGTTACCTGCACCGCTGGATTTGTTGTTTTATTATCCGGATAGTAATAGCTTAAACCACCATTAGCAGCACCGCGCCCTGGCAAGGTAGAGGCCAGTACGCCGGTATAGGTACCAGTACGGTTGGTGTTTGAGTAGATGGATCCACCGAAACGCGCGTCAACCAAAAAGCTCAGGTTAATGCCTTTGTAGGTAAAGCTGTTATTGATGCTTCCCAGCCAATTTGGAGTAAATTTACCCAGGTAACGTTTGGTGGTATTAAATACAGGTGTACCATTGGCATCAATAACGATCTGGCCTGAAGCATTACGTGTGTAGGCGGTACCATACAACGCACCATAGGGCTGACCAACGGCTGCTAAAACCTGTACTGTACGATCTGTACCCAAAACGACGTTTTGCAGGCGGCCGTCAGCATCAAGCGAGACAACCTTGCCACGATTTAACGAATAGTTGGTGGTTATATCCCAGGTAAAGCTATTCGATTTAATTGGAGTAATACCCAACTGTACCTCAATGCCTTTATTGTTGATACGCCCCCCATTTATTACTTTATAGCCATAACCTGTTGATGAACTTACCTGTACTGTAAGAATCTGATTAACGCTGTTAGTATTATAGCCACTTACGTCTAAGTGCACCCTATCGTGGAAAAATCCCAATTCAAAACCAGCCTCTGCTGACCTTGTGGTTTCGGGTTTAAGACGATAATTCTGATAAGTAGATCCTGAACTTTGCTGGGGATTTGAGCCAAAAAGGTTTGAAGATGTGAAAACATTGAACAACTGATAAGGATCAGCAGGCTTGCCTACTTTTGACCAACCGCCTCTTACCTTTGCATAAGTAAGGACATCACTTTTAATGTCCAATACTTCTGACAGTACTAAACTTCCGTTAATGGAAGGGTAGAAATATGACAGTGCATCTGCCGGTAAAGTTGATGACCAATCATTACGGGTTGTAAAATTGACGAAAGCGTAATTCCTGAAACCAATCTGGGCCGAACCGAAGTAGCTGTAGGTTTTAGATTTATAATACTCATTAGTTGAAACCAGGGGATCGCGCGAGTTACTCAAGGTATATAAACCTGCAACTGCAAGTTTAGGTGCCAGTTGATCATTACGTTCATTTGTTCTGACGGCTATGTTACCGCCGCCAAATACATCAAGCGAGAAATCGTTATTCAGCTTTTTGGTGTATTGTAATCTGGCTTCGGTATTGTTTTCATTTACACTGTAAGCATCCTCTTCATATGAGCCAAATGGTGTTCCGTTGGTGCCGTACGCCACTTTGATCTTACGACGATCGTTATAATAATCCGTTCCGGTGCGGAAGTTGGCCGATAGACCATCAATGATCTTATAGTTCAATTCGATGCTACCTATCAGGTGATTTTTATGCTGCCCTACTGTATTTTCATAGGCGAGCCAGTAAGGGTTGCTATAGTAACTATTATTCCAGTTAAAGGTATTACCATTGGCATCCTTGTAATTTTTAAGCCTGTTGATATCAACCTGGCGGCCAAACCAGGTAAACTGCAGCATGGTGCTGGTTGCACGTTTTCCATATGCGCCAGGAAGGTTATCAGCATCATCCTTGCTGTAATCAACAATAGTATTTACTGTTAATTTATTATTGATGCGGTAGCTTGAGTTTAAAGCAAACGAGTTACGCCCTTGTGAAGTATTAGGCACAATACCGGTTTGGTGCAGGTTATTATATGATAACCTGAAATCGCTTTTATCGCTGCTGCTTGCTATGGCGATACCGTTATTAAGCGTTACACCGGTTTTAAAAAAGTCTTTTACGTTATCGGGATGAGCCACGAAAGGTACTGCCTGGCCATTTGAATAAAACTGCGGGATCAGCGAACCATCCAAAGCAGGGCCCCAGCTTTCGTCAACACCGTCGTTAATGCCACCGCCTTTACCATCTACATAGCTGAATTTACCGTTTGAACCTTGTCCATATTGGTTTTGATAATCAGGTAGGATCTGTACGTTCGAAAAACTGGTGTTTGAATTTACGGTAACACCTAATCCCTTCGCGCCTTTGCCTGTTTTGGTACGGACGAGAATAACACCCGCAGCAGCACGTGAGCCGTAAAGCGCTGCAGCGTTCGGGCCTTTCAATACACTTACCGATTCAATGTCTTCAGAATTTAAATCAGAAATGGCATTGGAGAAATCTCTTGAACCATTAGTGCCCAAAAACTGGCTATTATCAACAATAACCCCGTCAACTACAAATAAAGGTTGATTTTCCCGTGAGATAGACGTTTCTCCACGGATAATGATACGGGATGAGCCCATATCGCCCTGGCTGTTGGTAACCTGCACACCGGCAATTTTACCAGCCAGCGCGTTTACAAAGTTGGTTTCCTTTGCCTCAGAAATATCTTTCGATTTTAAACCTTGTACCGCATATCCAAGCGATTTTTTATCCTTTGAGATATTGAGGGCCGTTATCACTACCTCATTCAGAGAATTTGGTGCTTCAACCAAAACCACGTTTAAGGTAGTTATGCCTTGCGTAATCGGGATCTCCTGGGTTGTAAAGCCAATGTAGCTAACCCTAAGCACATCATTAACATTGGCGTTGATGATAAACTTACCATCAACATTGGTTTGTGCGCCCGTGGTTTTACCTTTAACAGATACGCTAACGCCCGGCAACGGTAGGCCGTCCGACTTGGCGGTTACCACTCCGCTAATTTTAACGGATTGCCCCGCAACCGTCTGGACGAGAATAAAAGGCAATATAATTGCCAGTAATAGCCTGTAAATTTTTAACATGATAATTAATAATTGAGATTAATTTTTGATGCCTTTACCGGTACAAAAGACATGGCTATCGCCTTAGCGGGCATAATTTGCCCGGCTCATAAGCCTATCGTAACTGTAAAGAATTGATTAGGGGATGGTAATTATTAAGCTAAGACAAGCTGCAGCAAGCCCGCATTTAAACACCATGCATGCTGTAAATGATAACAGCAACAATGCATGCTTTTCATATTGAGACAGAAGGATTTGCAGATTGACTGGCTTTCCGAAACGAAAGTTTTCTTGTGTAAAAAAGTAGATTCTGTTTTCATAAAACGGGTATTAAATAAGTACTGATAGATTCTTTTTAATTGATGGACGCTGTTTTGTTGTTTACCAAAGCGTCCACAGCTTTTAACATGGATCCAAATTCCTGTTTATCGTACAAGCGGGTGAGGTAAACAATTTTCCCATCCCGATCGATAACCACATTGCGGGTAACACCGCTCTTTTTGCTGGCAAACCGGCCAAAAATCTCAGCACCAGGATCAAGTGCCAACGGATAGCTTATATTCATGACCTGGTGAAAACTTTTTACTTTATTGAGCGGTTCATCGCGATCAACGCCAATTAGAACAAGGCCTTTATCTTTATAAGCCTGCCAGATCTCTTTTTCCAAATGCGGCATTTCTTCTCTGCATACGCTGCACCAGCTTGCAGTAAACTGCAGGATAACCACCTTACCACGCAACTTCGTTAAAGAAGTTTTTGTACCATTGGTCAATACGAGCTCAAAATCGGCAGGAGCAAGATCACCGGTTTTTATGATATAACCGCGGTCGTCAGCTGTCGGATCAATTGCCTTGGTGGTCTGCGCAACAGCCGGCAATGTTGTTATAAAAAGCAAACAGGTAAAAAGTAATTGTTTAATGTTCATTGCTATACAGGTTAAACCGTAATATCATCCCGGTGATATTTTCAATATTTTAATTAGCAAGAAAAATGAAGAGGAAAAAGAAGTATACAACATCTTGCACTATACAAGGCCATAGCGTATTACATTATCTTTTCTACCCTATTTTGGGCAGACAGGAATTAGCACCTTTATAACAGTGGGCTTACAGGTTGCTAAGACATCACAGGGCCTTTCCCTCAGTCTTTCTTGATAATTAAAATATTCAAAGAACCGATTTGACGATGCAAATATATATAAGTTCTACTAAAACCATAGACTTTATATAATTATTGCAATAAAATGAATTAACACTTTAAAGTTCTGCAGGCTTATTTACAGAATTTGTTTACTGATCGGATTAGCTGAAACTTTTTGAAGATAAGTTCCATAACAACAAAAAGTCCCTAACGTTCGCTGCCGGGACTTTAACCTAAACTTATTTTGTAGATTATTAAACTACCTTATAATAAGGTAAAACAATGCAATTAGGTTTTTAATTATGTAGCACTTTTATTCGCCTGTTAACTGGCAGCCCCGTTAAAAAGGGCTGCAAAGCTATTTTCGGCTGTTATTTTTTCAATCAAATTTTCCAGTGACCGGTAGATGTTCATATTCAAAAATGGGCCTGCGCTAATCCTTTTAATGCCCGCATTTTGCAACGCTTTAAAATCCGGAAGGCCGGGCATACACATTACGCTAACCGGGAGGCGCGATAAGGCCGTTATTTTTTCAATATCTGCTATTTGGGTAATGCACGGAAAAAACAAACCGTGCACACCTGCATCCTGGTAAAGTTTAGTACGGGTCAAAGCGTCTTCCAATGCGTTAGGTAAACCAAGCAAAAAGGAATCGGTCCTTACATTTATAAATACCTCTACCCCTGTGGCAGTTAACAATGAGGTTACCTGTTTAAGTTTTGTGGCAAAGCCTTCGGCATCAACAATACTTCGCTGGCCATTCACCACTATCGAATCCTCTATATTGATCCCCACCACGCCAATATTGTATAGTTTAGTGATGTTACTGCAGATTGCCTCCGGTGTATCACCGTAACCTCCCTCCAGGTCCACAGTTAACATGGCTGATGTTGTTGCAGCTATGCGTTTAACAACAAAAAGGTAATCCTCAAAACTCATCTCTTCGCCATCTGCAAAGCCTAATGAGCTGGCAACAGCCGCGCTTGATGTGCCGATTGCTTTAAAATTTAATTTATCATAAACCTGGGCGCTTTGTGCATTCCATACATTGCCAATTTGCAAAGGTTCGGTTTGATGATGCAGGGCTAAAAATTCATTGAATCTATTTTTCATGTTCTTGTTTTTATTTTATGCTCAAAATTAGCTTGAGCATTTTTCTAAAAATTGTATAAAACGGAAGAGATTAGTGAAAGGTGAAAGGTGAAAGGTGAAAGGTGAAAGGTGAAAGGTGAAAGGTGAAAGGTGAAAGGTGAAAGGTGAAAGGTGAAAGGTGAAAGGTGAAACAAAAAATGGCCGGATAAATCCGGCCATTTTTTGTTTCAGATAGAGAAAATCAGGCTACGAGATTAGCCTCAGCTCCGAATGCATGATCGATGACAATTTTCCAGCTGCCGTCGGGTTGTTGTTTCATTAACTCTATCCCTTTTGCGGCAATCTGTATTTTGCCATTGTCGGTGACGCTCCACTCCGACCGGCCTACCGCTACATCGCCCGATTGCAGACAGTAAACGGTTTTGATTTCCATTACTCCCGGAACCGCACAGATGCTTTTAACGGCCTCTTCAAATTGAGCCTTGCCTGATACTTCTTTTCCCGGCTCGGGAAAAATAATACCGTTGGCATCATACACATTCATAACTACATTTACATCTTTGGTGTTAAAAGCGGCTGCAAGTACCGCGTGCACCTCCTGTGGTGTTTTTGCTGATTTCATTTTGTTGTTTTTTTATATCAGCAAAACTATGTGGCTCGAATAGCCCAAAATTGTATAAAACGGAAGAGTATTAACTGCCTGCTAACGCCTGGTTTATAGGCGACGCCTGAGCAGCAAATGAGTTAGGTGTAAAACCTGTAAAAAGCTTAAATTCCTTTATAAAATGTGCCTGGTCAAAATAACCGGCGCTGTAGGCTACATTCGTTAGCTTTTCTTCATTAGCGCTAACCAGGTTAAGGCTATGCTGAAAGCGGTTTATTTTGTAAAATAATTTTGGCGGTAAACCTGTATACTGCGAAAAAAGGGTATTAAGGTGCCGTGAGGAAATGTTATAACGGCTGGAAATAGACAGGATATTATCGTCGCTGTAATTCTTTTTAAGACTACTGACAATATCCCCGATAAATTTGATCTTCGAATGCTTTTTTTCGGTTGCCGATAAACGGCTCCGCAAATAATCTTCAATCATGGCCACCTTCGCATTCAGGTCGGCGGTCTCCAATAATTTTAAATAAAGCGTTCTTAATTTAGGTCCGAATACGTGCGTGGCATCAACAATTTCGTTGTTAAATTCTGATACATTTTCATCAAAAAAGTAAGCAGCCGAATGCGGGTAAAAACGGAAGCCGAGCATAATATTGCGCCCTACAGATTGAATGGGCAAAGGTTTAGTGATCTGGCCCCAAAGTTCAACTGGAGGAGTGGTAAAAAATGTATCACCTTTCTTTGATTTCCAATTTCCGGCACCGAGGTTAAAGATTACCTCCATGGTACCGCTCGGGAACACAATATCATCGTAGCTTCTGTCCGAATCAGATTCATACAGATAGAAGCACTTGATGTAAGGCTGCAGCCTTGGCTCCGGAAGCATCTCTTTGAAAACCATGATTACAAATATAGGATACAACGAAGTCGTCAAATTGTAAAAAACGGAACATATTTTTAGTAGCTTAAAGCGGAAGGCACAAAGCTTAAAGCTAATACGTGTTTAATTTTATATAAAACAAAAGCTGCCATGTGAACCTTCAATACGTTCACATAGCAGCTATACCATTATTTATATAAACCGAGGTTACTTTTTAACCTGTACAGGTTTTATACCTTCATGTGTAGGGGGTACCTGTTTGATCAATCCATTGCCATCAAATTCCATTTTATCAATACATACCTCACGGTTGTATCCTGCGGCATCGCCCATGGTAATGCCTTTGGGGTAGTTGAACCGGTGATAAACAATATACCATTCATCGGTACCCGGGATCTGGATCACTGAGTTATGGCCGGTTCCGTAAATACCTTTTGCTGCATCTTTGGCGATAACTGTATTTTGCTCCGGAACCTCTATTGGCCCAAGTGGAGATTTAGAAGTACCATAATGCACACTATAATTAGGACTCCGGGTATCATTTTCAGACCACATGAAGTAATAAGTTCCATTGCGGTAAAACACGTATGTACCTTCGTTATAATGCGAGTAAGGAGTAAGGATTTTGGTAGTACCCGGTTTTAATGAAATCATATCATCGTTTAACTCGGCCACTGCCATATAGCCATTGCCCCAGTACAAATAGTTTTTACCTGTTTGCGGATCGGCAAAAACATCGGCGTCAATCTGCTGTCCGCCTTTAACACCTTCAGGCAATTGTGCTATCAAAGGTTTACCGGAGTCAGTAAACGGCCCTGCCGGATCATTTGCCGTCGCCACTCCTATTTTTTGAGCGGCGGCAAAATAGTAGAAGTATTTATACTCATTGCCAATCTTTTTTTCGATGATACAAGGAGCCCAGGCATTCTTTTTTGCCCAGCTCACATCCTGCGGCAAATCAAGAATTTTACCCCCATCTTTCCAGTTCACCATATCATCCGAAGAAAAAGCCTTGAAATACTTGCCCGACCAGCCATCAAAACCATCGCTGGTAGGATAGATATAAAATTTACCCGTTTTTTCGGCGTACAGGATCTCCGGATCGGCATAGTATCCTGCAATAGCCGGGTTATGGGTTTCCTGGGCAGTAACCTCAAAAACCTGCGCTTTTTTACCTGCTATAGTTACAGAATATTTAACCGGGCCTTTGGTAAAATCCTGCGGTTTTGCCGGGCTGATAGTAACACCTGGAAACAAGGTAAAATGAGGATCAAATGATTTTAAATCAGTACCCGGCATTACAGGCAGGTGAGCTTTATGGTTCGCCGTATCTAAAACAATATTGATGGTTTTAATCTGCTTGTTAAGTGGCGAAAGTATGACATCTTCAGCCGTCTCCCATTTGGCAGTTAATGCCGCCGCTTCCTTTGAAGTTATTGGCATCACCGTACCATGGCGCGGATGGAAATTCATGGACACCTCGTCGTCAATCAGTTTAAAGTTTTCAAGATCGGTTGTCCTGGTAAATTGGTATTTACCTTGTGTATATAGGTCATACATCAAAATATAACCGCTGCCATCGTTTAATTTAAAAGTACCCGCCCCTTCTACCGGGTCTTTGGTTTGCTGTACGTATTTATCAAGCAATACATAGCCAGAAGTTAGCTTATCCGATACGGCTATTTTTATACCTGCACCTGATCCCTCTGTTTTGAAAAACAGGTAATATTTATTGTTCTTGTAAACAATATCGCCGTCTATACAGGCACCGCCATCCGGCTTAAAGAAAAGCTGTTTAGGCTCGGTTTCAAGACCTGTAAAATCCTTATTGGCATAAGCATAATAGATCTTATCGGCCTCTTCGCCAAAACGCATCGACCAGTAGATCATATACTGTTTCTTCTGCGGATCATAAATGGTTTGCGGTGCCCATACCCTGTTCACACCCGCAAATTTTTCATAAAGTTTGGTGATATCAATTGTTTTCGAACTCCAGTGTACCAAGTCGGTTGATTTGAGCAATACCATGGAATAATCCGGTCCCCAGCCATATTTTTCTGTATTCATGTCTGTGGCAACCATATAAAAAGTTTTACCGTCGGCGGCACGCATAATATGCGGGTCACGTACACCGCCGGTAGCGCTGATATCGGCCGAATTTAAAACCGGGCGATTGTTATTCAGCGCACGGAAATGATAACCATCGTTACTCAAAGCAAAACGAATTTCTTCGCCACCTTTGCTCCCTGTGAAATAAGTAAACAGGTAGGCGCTGAATTTTTGCTGCGACTGTGCCATGACCGCCGTGTAAAAGCTGACCAAAACGCCCAGTAAAACTATTTTTTTCATGTATAATTGGTTTGTTTTTTTCGAATATTCAGGATAATTATTTGTGCTTTTCTATCTCTCTGCTGCTAATTCTGACAACCGTCAATGAATAGGCAGGTACGGTGAAAGCCCACTTCTTTTGCAATTTTATTACTGATGATTGTGGGACGATAGCTTGCGGGGTATCGGCGGAATTCTTTACGTCCGGATTGCCTGTAATAACAGTAAGCGTTGCCGATTGGGGTAGCTGACCAATTTTTGACAGGTCTGCCTCTCCCGAAACGGGAGCATTACCGGCATTGGCAATTTTCAGGATCAGATCGCCAGTCGCAGAGTCGCGCAAGGTTGAAACACCTGCCGTGGTGTCAAGAGCCGCTTTTTCGCCTTTCAATTTTATTACATCCGGTAAATACTCATTACCCGAATTGGCAGCAAACTGCTGCTGAACATAATAGTTTACCGTTGGGAAAACCTTGCTACCATTAAAATATATCAAATTGGGGTTCCATGATGTATGGCCTATCCTGGCAATAAGCGGTGCATATGACGCCATTCTAACCACGTCTCCGTTACGTTCTAAACTGGTCATGTAAACCGCTTCTGATAAGGCATTAAACAAGGTATTGCCCCAGGAAGCATATTCGCCTATGTAAACTTTTGACCTGAGCCTGTTGTATGCATCATAACGCTGGGTATTTTTTAAAAACCATTGCGGCTTTTCATAATAATGCTCATCAACAATACCAACCGAAAGCTGATCGGCCAACTTCCAGCCTTTATCAAAATCTTCGCCCTTCGGACTTGGCCCAACTGTACCAATAATCTTAATTTCGGGATGGGCTTTGTGCACTGCATCATAGATCATCCTAAACCGTTCTTCAAATACGCCGGTGATCTTATCTTCATTACCGATGCCGAGGTACTCCAGGTTAAAAGGTGCCGGGTGCCCTGCTGCAGCACGTTTTGCGCCCCAGGTAGATGTAATGGGCCCGTTAGCATATTCTACCAGATCGAGTACATCCTGTACATAAGCTTTCATTTCCTCCATCGGGATACCTTTTTGCCCTGTAGAACCTATTTTCCATGTACCGCCGGAGTTTTGACAGCTCACTCCTGCCGCAAGTACAGGAACAGGCTTTGCACCGATGTCCTCACAAAACTGAAAATATTCAAAATAACCTAAACCTGCTGTTTGATGATAGTTCCAGATATTACGTTGCTCTACCCTTTGCTCAACCGGGCCAATGGTGTTTTTCCAGCGATAAATGTTGGCGACGCCATCCCCATGAGTAAGGCAGCCGCCGGGAAAACGCATAAACTTTGGTTTTATATCGGCAATAACCTGCGCCAAATCGGCACGCAATCCATTGTTATGATTTTTAAAAGTTTCTTCCGGGAACAATGACACCATATCTATCCCGATTTTTCCTTTTGCTTTAATCAGCAATACCAGTTTAGCACTATCGTTATCAAAATTCACATGAATCTGTTCGGCGTATTTTTTCCAGCCTTTATCAGATGTTGTAAATGAGGAAGAACCTAATTCTTTACCCTTCCGGTCAACAAGAGCTACTTTTACAGGTAAAGACTGATCTGAAATTGCATTTAAAAAAACTGAAAAATTATAATTTTTACCTGCCTTTACAGGGATCCCGTCAAACCCTGAATTTTCAAGTCCCACTCCTTTTTGCCCTTCATCCTGAATATCAAGTAAAATATAATGCGGGTTATTGGGATGAACCGGGGCAGCCGTTTCTACAGAAATAGTACCATAGCCAAAACCGTCCGTTTGATATTTCCAGGCGGTCATTGAATTCCAGTCGCGGTTATCGGCCGGGTTATACTCAAATGAGCGGTTCTGGATAAGTTCGGCATAAAGGCCTCCATCTGCCGCATAACTTAAATCTTCAAAAAAGATCCCGAAAAGGTCAGGACTAATCTTTTTGGGTTTTGTGGCATCTGCTTTTTGCTGTGCAGAGGCTCCAAACCAGGTAAATGCAAGTGTTAATAACAGCGCTGTACAGGCTATTTTTTTCATCATAACAGGTTATAAGGTTAATTGAACTTTTGTACTCCTTTGGTGCTTACCTTTTTGATGTTGCCATCCGCATCAAAATTTAAACTATCAAGACACAGCTGCCGCAACACAAAAGACTCCTTTTGCGGAAAAATGCGGTGATATAAAATATAGCGCTGTCCTTTTTCAATAAAAGTAGTATGATGACCCGGGCCAATCACGGTGCTATCGGCAGAGGTGTTCAATATAACCCTGTGCCCATCCTCTTGAAAAGGACCAAGTGGACTGTTTCCTTTGGCGTAACCAACCTGGTAGGTGGCATCAATGGCCTTACCTTCCGAAAACATGAGGTAATAGGTTTGGTTGCGTTTAACCATATGCGCGCCTTCAAAAAAATGAGGTGTGGTGATATCTTTTGGTGCTCCATCGAACGAAACCATATCTCCCTTTAGCTTTACAGCCATACAATGTCCGTTAATCCATTTATACCCCGATCCCCAGTAAAGATATGCGCTGCCGTCGGCGTCAATAAAGCAATCCGGGTCTATGTTATGTACCTGCGGGTAATCTGTAGATTTTACCATAGGCGTATTGTCGCTTTTTAAATTTTTCCAGGGGCCAAGTGGTGTATTGCTTACGCCTCCCCAAACCTCGCCCCCCACGGCTACATACATGTAAAATTTATTGTCCTTTCCTTTTACTACAGATGGCGCCCAAACCATTTCGTTGAGCGAGGTTGGAGTGTTACAGGCTTGTTTAGTAGGCCAGTTGATATGATGACGCGTAAATTTAATAAAGTCGGTAGTTTCCAGCACAGCCAGCTCTTTATCGCCCCAGGGATCAATTGTGGCATAAATAAAATAGCGGCCTTTATCTTTCACAATAGTTGGATCGGCGAAGTATCCCCCGGCTATTGGATTTGGGATCATTTGTTTTTGCGCACGTGAAGCTGTGCCAATCAAAACAAGTGTAAAAAAGAAAAGTATGCGCCTGGTCATAATAAAGGTAAAAACAATTCAATATTAAGTGTTATTTTAACAATTAACTAATTTAATACGATTTTATCTTAATTATTTTTCTGATTTCGTCACTCGCAGACTCAAGTTAGCTTACAAATTAATAGTCAAATGGCTATAGCTAATTGAGTAACCAGCGTAAGTTGAACCCCTCTGGGGTTCGGATAAGAGGTTGAAAATTGTCTATTACAACCCTTTTCCCCCTCTGGGGGATTTTTATAAACTGATAAACGATACTAATTGAAATGTACTTAAGGACAGGTGCACCAGAGGGGGGGGGGTATAATTTGACAAATGATATTAATTGAGATGTTCTTAAGGACAAGTGCACCAGAGGTTCAAAAGGTTTGTAGCATAAAAAATTATAGGAATATCCTTTGCCCCAGAGGGGCAAAACAACACGCATTGCAGATTAAACAACAATGCATCTTTAAGGGAAAATTTAAACTTACGAGAGCCGTTGAAAGAATTCAAATTACTTTGACCTTGCATGCGGGAGACGCAATTATGTGTCTCTACATTCAAACAGCTTCTTAGTTTATATTTTCAGGAAAATCTTATTTCGGTATAAAAAGTACAACAAAGCAAGCTGTACAAATACAATAGATATGGCGGCCCAAACCGGTTGCCAGCTTTGTGCGAGATGGCTGATAACCCCTCCGAATAAAAAATTGGCCGTATGCTGAAAATCAACCATCCCTTCGGATGCCAGGTAAATCAGGATAGAGTTTACACCAATAAGCACAAAAGGGAATGCCCATTTTTTATATCCGGCAACGTCTATCACCAGGTAAAATACCGACAGGAAAACCAGGCTCCAACCACCTACAAACATCACAAACGAACTTGTCCATAAGCGCTTATTGATAGGGAAAGCAAGATTCCAAAGCATCCCTAAGCCAATAAATAAAACACCGACTGCTAATAAACAAACTCCCTTTTTCCACATCGGCCATTTAGCAGATTCTAACTTCAGGAACTGGCCTGTAAAAATCCCCAGTATGGCGGTACCAATAGCCGGAATGGTAGATAATATACCCTCTGGGTCATGCACTTTATCATGCAGACGACCGGGAAGTAATAAACGATCAACATAAGATTCCAGGCTGCCATTCATGGTTAAAACCCCTGCCCCGTAACCCGGAACCGGGATCAACTCCATTGCTGCCCAATAGCCAAACAACAAAATACCAAACCATAAAATTTGCCCACGGGTACCAAAATTGAGATAAATTACACCCGCAAAAAACCACGCAAGACCGATCCGCCCCAGCACACTTGCAAAGCGGGTATTCTCCAGGCCGTTAAACTTAAACAAGCCGTTAACAACCACCCCTAAAAACAATAGAATAATGGTACGCCTGACCATGGAACGATAAATTTCACCTTTAGATGAGGATGGTAACAGATAAGGGTAAGCCACTCCATGTTTAGCAACTTTATTGCCCATTGAATAAGGCATGGAAACCCCGGCAATAAACAAAAACAAAGGAAAGATCATATCATAAAAGGTGATCCCATTCCATTCGGTATGATGTAGCTGTCCCGACATCCATACCAGCAGGGGCCAGTTGGTAGCTTTAGCGAGGGCATGCACCACCCCTTCCCCACTCATAATCCAAAACATATCAAACCCACGAAGGGCGTCTAACGACAATAACCTTGCTGGCTTTACAATGGCAGTTGCAGATTTAGCTGTTGATGTATCCATTATTTAAGATCGTTACCCATGTCTGTTCTGTATTTTTCATAAAGCTGTTTTGCAACTGCAGCGCTGTTTCCGGCAGGAGCAACCGGGTAAGTTTTGGACGAATTAACCCATTGCCATTCCCAATTGCTTATTGATTTGTCAAATTGTTTAAAATCGGGTTCTTTACCTGTTTTAAATGATCCTTTCAATAAATCGAAGAATTTTCGCCAGCGCACTTTATAAAAGTCATTGAGCAATCCACTCCACTGCCTGCATGAATATTCATGCAGCGGACTATTGGCATCCCCCCAAAGCGTTATCAGGTTACGGGCGTTTTTCTCATAAAGCACTTTTTCGGCCGGGGTAGTTCCCCAGTTTCGGGCATCCGCTATCCACGGGCCCAGCATAAAATCTTTACAGGTGGCAAGCAGCCTGTCCATATCAGTTATCAGGTCAAGGTATTCGGCAGTATATTTATCAAAAGCCTTTTCATCCTTATCTTGATATGCCTTGATCCATTTTAACTGGATCGGCCGACCGTAGTTAGCCAGTATCTGCCGGGTCACATCAACCAAATCATAGTTAAAACCGCTGCTTCGTTTACATTCAGGTATAGCTGCAATCATTTTATCCCAGGCTGGCAGCAGGTCTTTCCTATTGTAATTTAAACGGGTACGTGTCCATATAGCGGCCGAATCAAGCGTTGGCCGCCCGGTAATGATCGATTCGGCACCGTCACGAATATCTTTGCCGTTAAAAACAGTAGCCCTGAGTGTTTGCCAGGCATCCAGCGCATCCTTGCTCTTTACACCATAGCGGTTAAACAAGTACTCTGGCAGCCATTGATCAAGGTCAATTGGCTTGTTTTGCCAGGTGTGTTGCGTCATTAACTCATAAAGCACAGGAGTTTGTTCAATGGCTTCCATAGTTAAACCAATGCCCAGCATTTTTCCTGATTTAGGGTCGTTAAGAGCCTGCGCGGGTTGGGTTGCGATGGCCTCTATCCTGCCAAACAAGCTATTGTTACCGCCATAGTTATGCAGCATGTTCCAGATCCAGGGTTTGCCGTAAAATGCTTCGGTGCGCTTCCATATCGGTTCATAATCGGTATTGAGGTCAAGCACAATCATATGATCATCAGGTACAGCATTCAGCAATGCCTTGATCTGCTCATTTTGCCAGAACTTGCGATCGCTGAAAAATAACCAGCCCTGCATTACCCAAACAGCTTTCGGGTCTGCCCCTTTCATGCCGTCATAAACCCTTGCGCTTAGTTCCGAAAGGAATTTAGGATCGTTTGATGGAGGCTCATTCTCATTAAATGTATCGGCAGAGTATAAATGATCCGTGCCATAAACCTTGGTTTGTTCCTGTATAAATTTTTTACCGATCTCCGCAAATAGCGGGTCTTCCGAATCAAGGATATAGGTATCGGCAAACCCGTTGTTCCAGTTGGTTTGCTTTAGCTTAGCATTCGGGAAATGTTTTTTAAACGATACCGGCACGTGACCTGTAAATGCCGGAAGTACTGGTTTTATCCCCAGTTCGCGTTCGCGCTGCAATATTTTGATCTGCAAATCCCGGTGACTGGTTATCCAGCTTGCGGGCAGCGGGCCGTCCCATTTATCTATATTGCCCATATAAAACCAGCCAAAATATGCGGGCCCGGTAAAAAAGTCCTGCATATCTTTGTTGTTAAAGCCCATGTCTTTATAAACTTTATCCCATACGTATTCCTGTCCGGTTATGGCCAGCGGCATATTGATGCCGTGCAAGGCCATCCAGTCAATTTCCTTTTCCCACCGTTTCCAGTCCCACCAGCTCATACTGTAGCTATAGGTGCAATAGTTAAGGTAGTACCGGTATTGGTAAGGCGTGGTTTTATGAATCCTTTTGGCCGGCATAGGCAACTTTACAGGAAGCTTCAGATTTGTACCGTTCCAGGTGATTTGGCAATGTGCATATTCGGTGAGATAATAGTATAAGGCCGACGCCACTGCGATACCATTATTGCCCCTGAGTACAATTTTGCCTTTAGCACCTTCTACTTCAAAAACATCTTTGGCTTCATTTTCAGAAAGCGGTTGAACAACAAAATTTTGTGCATAACCGGGCACCACCCGTTTAATTAAAGCATAAGAAGCCGGCACTTGCAATTGTGCCTGAGCGCTGATCATCCCACCGCATATGCCACACAGCAGCATACAAATGAAAATCTTCGTTTTATAAACCATTTACTTTAGATGTTTTTATGATTATTGAGTTTTAGGCACATCGCCTGATAAATTTTGAAATCATTATCGCACACTTTCACGTCCCCTTAGGGTCTCTCGCAGAGAACCCTGAGGTTCAACCGCATTCTATATTTTACAAGAGCATTCAGAACGGCGAATTTGCTTGTATACATCAGGGGATGGGACGTTAATCAATGAATTTCAAAGTTATTATCGCACGCTTACATGATGTGCAGAAACTCAAGGCAATAAAAACAAAAAAAGCCATATTTCATTAAAAATAAATCAAAAAGGAAAAACAGCTTTAAAACTGATATTTCGCCCGATATTATAAATACCCAGGTGCCCGTTTGGCGACGACCGGTAATACTCAAAATACTTTAAACGGTTAAGGTTGGATTGATAGGCTTTATCAAACAAATTATCAACCTGCAAAAAAAGCTCACAGATGGTTTTGTCCGATTTGTTTTTGATAGTAGTACCGGTTCCTATATTAAACAGCGTATAGCCGGGCGTAGCCGTTTCGGTATTATCTAAAGCATAAAAGCGGTTTTGGGTAGTATAAGCATCCATCTCGGCCTTAAAGTAAATCTTAGAAAAAGCACCATACGCTTTCTGAAAACTCGCCTTAAATTCCGACCGGATATGCAGTGGCGGGATAAATGGCAGATATTTAGCTGCGCCGTTAGATTCATCAATAAGCTGTTGATTGCCATTTATCCCCGTTACATAAGCCAGGCTGTTGTTAAAAGCCAGCCATTTAACATTTTGGGGATGCACATTTAGCGTAAACTCGGCCCCATACAAGCGGGCACTGCTCTGCTGGTATTGATAAGTGCTGTTACCCGGTACAATCACCACAGGATTGCCATTGGCATCAGTAAGTTTAGCCTGGTAAATGTAATTGTTGATGTGATTATTAAACAGCTCGGCAATAAGGTCAACATCCTTCAGGTAAGCGATGAAGCCCAGATCTTCCTGTAAACTAAATTCAGGGTCGAAGCTGCGGTTACCTAAATACACGATATGTGCACCCGGGTCAAGCCCGTTTGAGCCTATTTCGGTGATATTGGGTGCACGGTATCCACGGGCGACATTAGCCTTGAACAGTAAGCGTTCGCTGATATTATAAGTTATCCCCAAACTACCCGAAACACCCTGGTAAACATGCCTAAAAGCCGGAAACTGTAAATGGGCGCTTGCGGTATCCGGTAATTTCACATGCTGCTCAAACCCGTTTTTGGAGTTTGGCCCCACATAAAAATCGTTCCAGCGGATGTGCCTGTTATCATACCTGATGCCACCCGAGATATCAACTTTCCCAATAGTCTTTTTGGCGAACAGAAAAGCCCCGGCCTCAAACAGGTTATAATCCGGGATCGGAAAATCTGTCGCAGCCTTGCTGCGGTTGACCTGGTACATACCATTTAAGCCGAGGCTACTTTCTAAACCTGCAATAGCCGGCAGGTTATATTTAAAATCGTAATTAAGAGTATTAAGCACCACATACAAACCCGGCTGATCAGGCAATGTAGGGTGGTTATATTCCCTGCGGATGCTTTGTTGTAAACCAAGCGAAGCGTTGATGCTACTACCTTCGCCCAATTTAAATTCATTATGCGAATAGATCCGGTAATGCTGAATACGCTGATGCAGCGGGGTTATACTGTATGATCTTAACTCGTCATTACTTACAATTGGCCTGTTCCTGATATTGTCGGTATTGCTTTCAGCTATTTGTTTGGTAAACTGTCTTGTTAGCGAATCCCTGCTGCCATCGGGAATCTCCTGTCGGTTGTCGTAAACAGTTGCAGCAATTTGCGAGTACCCCCAATTTTTATCAACCCTGGCCATAGCCGATAAATTGAACTCCCGGAAACCTGTGTTATACACATAACCATCAACACTATTATGATAATCATGCGCCGCTTTCGCAGTTGCCCGGAAGGCGTATCCCCAATCGTTCTTTTTGTATGACAAGCCCAGCGAGGTGCCGATCATGCCATTATTGGTATGGTAATCGGCAGTGTAGTCACCTCTTAAAACATTGTTTTCGCCAATGGGCAGGTAAGGGATCATGTTAATCACTCCGGCCAATGCATCCGAGCCATACGTTAAACTCGCCGGTCCTTTCACTACTTCTGCGCGACCAATGCCATACTGGTCTATCTCAATACCATGTTCATCACCCCATTGCTGCCCTTCCTGGCGCACGCCATCATACAAAGTTAAAACACGATTGTAGCCCAATCCCCTGATAAATGGCTTGGAGATATTAGGCCCAGTGGTGACAGCATTCACACCCGGTACTCCTTTTACAATGGCATCAATAATGTTATTATTTACATTCTGATCCATCTCTTTCCGGGTCATCACGGCAATGGGTATAGGGTTGCTTCTCAACTCGGTTTTGCGTGAAACCCCGGTTACAGTTACCTCGCTTAATTTGGAGCTACTTTCCTGGAGATTGCCATCCAATGAAATTGCTTCACCGGGCTTTACACTCACGCTATGGCGCTCAGTAACATACCCTATGTTAGAGAATACGATCGTGTATGTACCTGCCGGAACATTTTTTAAATGATAGTAGCCTTTATCATTGGTAGTTGCCCCAATGGAGGTTCCTGAAAGTGCAACAGTAGCAAAAGAGAGCGGTTCGCTGCCGGCCGTTAATCTCCCTTTGAGAGAACCATGCTGAGCACAAACTGCAGTCGGCGTTAATAAAAAGCATAGTAAAGATAATATTTTCATTCGTCTTAGCATATTACAAACAATATACAAAACAAATAAAAAAAATTAGTCTTAACTAATTTTTATAACAAAGCGCATAAAATTACCCCATTTACTAATCAAAGTAAAAACTACGCTGCAAACAGCAGCTCTTTAATGCCTAAATAACTTGCTTATGCTTACTTATAGATGGGTGTTCGGGTGAAAAGGCCAGCATAAACTCTTCGGCGCGTTTAACCATATTTTCCGAACCGATAAAAATAGCCGAACGCTGATGAAGCTCATTAACATCCAGATCCAGGATGCGCTCATAACCGGTAGAAGCTGTACCGCCTGCCTGTTCAACAATAAAAGCCATTGGGTTACATTCATAAACCAATCGTAATTTTCCGTTAGGATATTGGGCCGTAGTTGGATACAGGAATATGCCCCCTTTAATCAGGTTACGATGAATATCGGCAATCATTGACCCGGTGTAGCGTGAGGTGTAGGGGCGGTTAGTTGTCTCATCTTCAACCTGACAGTATTTGATATATTTTTTTACCCCCAGAGGAAAATGCGCATAATACCCCTCATTAATAGAATAGATATAGCCATCTTTAGGCATTTTAATATCAGGATGCGACAGGCAAAACTCGCCTATTGACGGATCAAGTGTAAAGCCGTTAACTCCTTTGCCAGTTGTATAAACCAGCATTGTTGATGAGCCGTAAATTACATAACCGGCCGCTACCTGCTCAGTACCTTTTTGCAATACATCTTCCAGTTTAGCTGCACCTTCGGTTGATTTACGGCGATAGATAGAAAATATGGTGCCCACACTTACATTCACATCAATATTTGATGAGCCATCAAGCGGGTCAATCGCCACAATATATTTGGCGTGTTTTGAGATCTCTGATTCTATCAGGATATGTTCATCATTTTCCTCAGAAGCCACAACACAGCATTCGCCGCCGCTACGCAATGCCGAAATGAATTGCTCATTGGCATAAACGTCCATCTTTTTCTGACGTTCACCATGGGAGTTCACAGAATCGGTTTCGCCTATGATATCGATAAGCCCGGCCTTGCTGATCTCGCGGTTGACAATTTTAGCGGCAATGCCTATATCCCGCAAAAGCCTTGACAGTTCGCCTTTGGCAAAAGGGAAATCTGCTTGTTTCTCTATAATAAATTGTCCTAACGTTTTTACTACTTTCATGGAGATATGTATTTAATTGGTTAACAGAAATATTAAAAAATACCGGGATTTAGCCGGATGATTTATAATTAGGAGATAGCGGTTTGATCACCGATGAATAAAAGCGTTAAAAGATAAACGACCTTTATAAACTTGGCTCTATATCCTTATATTCAACTTTTTGCTAAGTTACCGGCCTTTAGTTGCCGAACTGTCATGCCCCGTCTCCTTATATTTTAGCTATTATTTACTACTCCAACTACCTATTAAAGTCAATTACAGGCAGATCATATCATAATAACTTACCGGCAGATATCCGTTTTGATAATATCGTATAATAATTGGATAACGGTTGGATAAAAATGGGAGGCGGCATTATCCATCTTTGTTTTATATCAAAACCAATTAACCAGGGCCAGCTATTATTAATATATAAGTATATGCCGCAAACTGTACATCCTTATCGCGACATTATTATCCGGTTTCCGGGTCAGGTAATTGTTGGCAAAAACTCGCTTTTTAAATTAACCGGCGATGTTATCAGCGGCGGGTATAAATCAGCTTTAATTATTACCATTAGTCCGCTATTAAATAAACTTGAACCACTTTTGGCTCAATTTAAAGAAGCAGGGATTAACGCTCGTGTTGATACCTCCATAGTACGGGAGCCTTCTTTCAAGGATTTTGGAGATTTGCTTGCATCTGTAAAACATACTGAAGCAGATCTGATCATAGGTATTGGTGGTGGCAGTGTGCTTGATGTGGCTAAACTCATAGCTGCGCAGTTTGATAATGACCAAACCCTGGCAGATATCACGGGAATTGGCTTGCTTAAAAAGCGATCTAAAAAGCTCATTTGTGTGCCTACAACGGCGGGTACAGGTAGTGAAGCTTCCCCCAATGCTATATTGATAGATGATACAGACAACCAGAAAAAAGGTATTATCAGCACTTACCTGGTTCCGGATGTAGTGATCATTGATCCGGCATTGATGACCAGTCTCCCACCAGAGGTTACCGCGGCCACAGGTCTTGATGCTTTAACTCATTGCCTTGAAGCATATACCAATCTATACGCACATCCTTTTATAGATATGTATGCACTTGAAGGGATCAGGCTTATAGCTGATAACCTGGTTAAAGCAGTAAATGACGGCACTAATGAAGATGCCCGTACACAATTGGCTATTGGCAGTTTGATGGGTGGCTTTTGTTTAGGCCCGGTAAATACGGCTGGAGTGCATGCGCTCTCCTATCCGTTGGGGAGCTTATACCATATTGCCCACGGCTTATCCAATGCCTTACTGCTACCTTTTGTAATGGAGTATAATATCCCTGCCGCGCCTGAACGATATGCTGCCGTTGCCCGTGCATTGGGTTGTAACAGTAGTATCAATGATTTTGAAACAGCTCATGCAGGAGTAGAAAAGATCAGGCAGCTGATTAAGGATTGTGGAATCCCTGCAAGCTTAAAAGAAATAGACATAGATAAAAATACCATTCCGCAAATGGCTGCTGATGCCATGAAAATTACGCGCTTGCTTAAAAACAACCCGCGACCAATAAACATAGATGACGCTGTTAGCATTTACGAGGCTGCTTATTAAAACATACTAATGAAACTAAAAAAGAAATATAATGGCCTGGTAGTGCCATCAATTACGCCACTTACCGATAACTATAAACTTGACCACGAAGCGGTTGAAAAAATCTTCGACAATATTTTCAACTACGGCGGTGTACCTTTTATTTTGGGCACTACAGGCGAATCGGCCTCCTTACCAAACGATGTTAAGCTTGATTTTGTTAAGCTGGCAACATCAGTAAGGCAGCCAGGAAGATTGCTTTACGCGGGCATTTCGTCAAACTGCCTTGCCGATTCCATCGAGTTGGCCAAACGTTGTGCCGATGAAGGTATTGACGTTGCAGTAGCCCACCTGCCCGCCTATTTCACTTTAACTGAATACGAAATTAAAACATACTTTGAAACGCTGGCCAATGAAGTACCTATCCCGCTGATAGTTTACAACATTCCGGCTACCACCAATGTATCAATAAACCTAAATCTTCTCGACGAATTAAGCCATCATGATAATATTGTTGGAACTAAAGATTCGGAGCGGAATCACGAGCGTTTAAAGGATTCGCTTAAATTATGGGCCGACAGGGCCGATTTCAGCCACTTCTTGGGCTGGGGTGCGCAATCTGCCCATGCGCTGTTTACCGGCAGCGACGGCCTGGTGCCAAGTACAGGAAACCTGTTCCCGGATATTTATTACAAAATGATAGTTGCTGCAGATAATAACGACGAAGCCGCCGCGCTGCAACTACAAAGGCATTCCAACCTGATAGGTGATATTTACCAGGGCAAACGCCTACTGGGCGAGTCGTTGGCCGCATTAAAATCATTAATGCAAAGCGCGGGATTATGCCGCACTTACATGATGCCCCCTTTATTGCAAGTTACTGAAGCCGAAGCCGAAGACCTGCAAAGAAAACTACAGCGCATGCTTAACGTTGAAAACCTCAGCTTACCAATATACCAATGACAGCCGAAAAACCGATCATAGCCATAACCATGGGCGATCCGGCCAGTATCGGCCCTGAGATAGTTGTTAAAGCCCTGCTTACCGAAAGGCTGTTTGAAATTTGTCGCCCGGTGATCATTGGCGATACCGGTGTATTTTTTGATATCGTAAAACGGTTGGGTTTCGATGCGCGTATCAACTCGATAAAAGATATCCGCAAAGCAAATTTTGAGTTTGGCAAGCCCGATGTGTATGATCTGCAAAATGTAGATATGGAACAGCTGCGTTTTGGCGAAATCTCGGCTATGGCGGGCAATGCCTCGTTTGAAGCCGTTAAAAAAGCAATTGAACTGGCACTTGCTGGCGATGTTGATGCAACGGTAACCGGGCCAATCAACAAAAAATCAATCAATGAAGCCGGGCATCATTTTGCCGGGCATACCGAAATTTACGCCCATTACACCGGCACAAAAAAATATGCCATGCTATTGGTTGAACATAACATGAAGGTGATCCATGTATCAACCCATGTTTCACTAAGGCAGGCCTGTGACCTGGTTAAGAAAGACCGCATTATTGAAGTAATCGAGCTTTTACAGGATGGCCTTATTTCCCTTGGAGAAAAAAACCTGAAGATAGGTGTAGCCGGACTTAACCCCCATGCAGGTGACTCAGGTTTGTTTGGTACCGAAGATGATTTTGAGATCCTCCCTGCTGTTCAAGAAGCAATGAAATTAGGTTACGATGCAGAAGGCCCTGTACCTGCCGATACTTTATTTTCCAAAGCATCAACCGGATATTATGGTGGTGTGGTAGCTATGTACCACGACCAGGGCCACATCCCCTTTAAGCTTACCGGTTTTAAATGGAACGCCGAAAAGCAGCAAATGGACAGCGTGAAAGGCGTTAACATCACTATGGGACTGCCTATTATCCGCACCTCGGTTGATCATGGGACAGCCTTTGAAATTGCAGGTAAGGGCGTTGCCAGCAGCGATGCCATGATACTGGCCATCGAATCGGCGGTACAGTTGAGTAAAAACAGGATAAAAGTATAAGTATATGATCGCTGTAATTGCAGATGATTTAACAGGAGCCGCCGAACTGGCGGGTATAGGGCTCAACCACGGCCTAAGAACCGAAGTGAGTACTACTGTTGATGAACACTGCGATGCAGATTTGCTCATTATCGCTACCGACACGCGTTCCCTTTCCGTAGTTCAGGCAAAGGAAACTGTGTATAAACTTACTGTTCAGTTACAGCAGCTAAAACCCCGTTTTATTTTCAAAAAGATAGATTCGGTTTTAAGAGGGCATATTATTGAGGAATTGCAAAGCCAGCTTGCGGCATCAGGTTTAATAAAGGCTTTGATTATCCCCGGCAATCCTCACCATTCAAAAAAACTTATCGGCGATACGTTCCATTACAATGGTGCGCCAATCCACCTCAGTGATTTTGCTAACGATCCAACCTTCCCGGCCTTAAGCTCAAATATTGTTGAGTTATTAAAGGCTGATGAAAAGGTTCGATTAGTAAAAAGGGATGACAAGCTACCATCGACAGGAATTATCATAGGAGGAGCTGAAGATGAGGATGATCTTAAATATTGGATCAGTAAAACAAATAGCAACACCCTATTAGCAGGCTCAGCAAATTTGTTTACTACACTGCTTGAATACCTAACAACTCCGCAAAAGATCGAACCCCCTGACCCCGAGACAACAGGCAGGCGATTGTTTGTATTTGGCAGTACCTTTTACCAGGGTAAGCTGAATCTTCTTGATGGCAAACACAATAATATCCCGGTGCACTATGTACCTGCGGCAACCATCTGTGCCGAAACCAGCGGTGATCATGTACATGGCCTTTTTGCAAGTCATGTAGCATCAAGCATTGTAGCCGGCAATAATGCGATCATTGCCATAAACCCCGATTTTATCAAGGATATAAAGGTAGACCCGGTATTGCTGAGCCACAAAATGGCGGATATTGTAAAACAGGTTATTGACCACACCTCGCTTCACGAATTACTGATTGAAGGCGGGGCAACAGCCTGGGCTATACTTGAGCGTTTAAACATCAAAAAGTTATATCCCTCAAAACTAATAGCTCCCGGAGTTATTCATATGCGCATAGCCGGCAATAACCAATTATGTTTAACTTTAAAACCCGGCAGCTACCCCTGGCCTGCCCCCGTTTGGGCAACCAATAATTATACCTGCATATGAAACATGAAACCCTGCACCTGGCAGATTATATCATCATAGCCCTGGCACTGGCCATTTCATTAACCATCGGTCTTAAGTTTTCAAAAGGACAAAATTCAACCAAAAAATATTTCGTATCACGCGGTTCCATCCCGGCATGGGCAATAGGCATGTCGTTAATGGCAACACTCATCAGCAGTGTAACCTTTTTGGCCTACCCGGGTGAAGGCTTTGCCTCTAACTGGATCCTGCTTGTTCAGGGTTTAATGGTACCTATTGTATTGCTGTTGATGGTATGGTTTATCGTCCCCCTTTACCGCGAGGTTATAGGCGTAAGCACCTACGAGTACTTTGAAAAACGCTTTGGTTTGTTTGCCCGTTTTTACAGCTCTATCAGTTTTGTATTAACCCACTTTTCAAAAATGGGAACAGTATTTTTTCTGCTGGCACTGGCACTATCCAACATGACCAACACCAACACATTCGCCATTATCTGGGTGATAGGATTCGTGATCATCGTCATCACACTTATTGGTGGGATTGAGGCCGTAATCTGGGCAGATGTGGTACAAGGTTTTCTGCTGATAGGCGGCGGTATAGCCTCATTTATCATCCTCATCTGTTCAATCAAAGGCGGCTTTCCCGAGCTTTGGCATATTGCCAGCGTAAATCACAAAAACAACTTTGGCCCTTACTCCTTGGATTTCAAAAAGCTCACATTTATTGTAATGGCCATAAACGGTGTGTTTTACGCCATCCAAAAATACGGCACCGATCAAACTATGGTACAGCGTTATCTTACAGCCAAAACCGATAAGGCGGCTATCAGGGCATCCATATTAGGTGTGGCGCTTACCGTTCCTTTATGGGCTTTGTTCATGTTCATCGGCACAGCTTTGTTTGCCTATTATCAGCAAAACCCATTACCAGCAGGTATTAAAGCCGATGCAGTTTTCCCCTATTTTATCATGAGTAAATTGCCTACCGGGGTTGTAGGATTGATATTAGCTGCGCTGATCTCGGCGGCGATCTCCAGCCTCGGGGCCGACCTCAACTGCCTTTCGGCCATTGGCGTGGAAGATTACTATAAAAAATTCAGGCCCAATAAATCGGATAAAGAATATTTAAAAGCTGGTCGCTGGATAGTGATTCTGGCGGGTTTGGGCGCAATGGGTATAGCCACCCTCTACCTGCTTGCAGGTGACGAAGGTGCGCTGGGCATTGTTTTTACCCTATACGCGATATTTTCAGGCGGTATTGCCGGGATATTTTTATTGGGCTTGTTCAGCAGCCGCGCCAATCGCCAGGGGGTGAACATTGGTATTATTGCCTGTATCCTGTTTACGGGCTATGCTTTTTTAACATCAGCCAAAATTGGTTTGGGTACGGACAAACACATCTTGCTTGATTTAGGTAGGTACAATTTCAATCAGCATAAATACATGCTTGGGGTGTATAGTCACCTGGTGGTAATTATAGTAGGCTATGTGGCCAGCTTGTTTTTCCCTAAACCCGAGTTGAATAAAAACCTCCTTTTCAGCGGATGGCTTGAGGCTAAGCGAGCCGGAAAGCTTACCAAATAATTTATAGCAATGAAAAAATTACTGGCATCAGGCCTGGGTTTGCTCCTGTTTATATCATCGCAGGCACAAGTAAAACTGGCATCCATTTTTACCAACAACGTAGTTCTGCAACAACAAAGTGCGGCCCCAATCTGGGGTTGGGACAAAGCCGGTTCAACGGTTACCATCAATACTTCATGGAACAAAAAAAGCTACAAAGTCAAAGTAAACCCCAATGGCAAATGGCTTGTTAAAGTTGCCACCCCCGTTTACGGCGGCCCGTACACCGTCACCATCAGCGATGGTAATACTATAACATTAAACAATGTGCTTATTGGCGAAGTTTGGCTGTGCACCGGGCAATCAAATATGGAGATCCCTATGAAGGGGTATAAAAGCCAGCCAATAAGCGGTTCTGTTGATGCTATACTTAAATCATCTAACGCCAATATCCATATTTACACCGTTCCCCACTCATCAGTAACCGAAGTACAGGACAATAGCGAACCATCAGAATGGCATGTCGCCTCCCCCGAATTTGTCTCCGCCTTTAGTGCTACAGGTTATTATTTCGGCAGATTATTAAACGAGATACTGCATGTACCTATCGGTTTAATCAGTGATTGTTACGCGGGCTCGAATGCCGAAGCCTGGATGGATGCTGATGGACTGAAAGATTTTCCGGAGATCAAAATTCCGGCTAAAACAGACTCCATCAAAG
Organism: Mucilaginibacter sp. Mucisp73; assembly: GCF_059491465.1. Classification (NCBI taxonomy): domain Bacteria; kingdom Pseudomonadati; phylum Bacteroidota; class Sphingobacteriia; order Sphingobacteriales; family Sphingobacteriaceae; genus Mucilaginibacter; species Mucilaginibacter sp. Mucisp73. The sequence goes on from NZ_CP168507.1 coordinate 4,368,637, forward strand.
CTGTATCACGCACGCCTACTACCCTGTTCAACGGTATGCTGAACCCGGTGATCGGTTACGGCATTAAAGGCTGCATCTGGTACCAGGGCGAATCCAACTATGACCGCCCCGATCAATACGAAAAACTATTTCCGGCCCTGGTAAAACGCTGGCGTGAGCTGTGGCAGCAAGGTGATTTCCCTTTTTATTATGTGCAGATAGCCCCGTATGATTATGCACAGCTTCCGCCTTACAATAGTGGCGGGAAATATAATTCGGCCTATCTGCGCGATGCTCAACGGAAATCGCTAAAAACTATATCAAACAGCGGTATGGCCGTATCGCTTGATGTGGGCGAGCAGGTACTTATCCATCCTCCGCGCAAAGAACCTATAGGCACAAGGTTAGCTTACCTGGCGTTGGCGCAAACGTATGGTATTAAAGGTTTCGATTATGCAAGTCCATTATATAAAGAAATGACGGTTGACGGCAACCGGGCTACCATCAAGTTTGAACATGCAGAAAATGGATTGACCTCATTCAACAAGCCCATTCAAAACTTTGAGATAGCCGGTAAAGACAAAATGTTCTATCCGGCCCAGGCCATGATATCGGGCAGTGTAATTATTGTATCTTCACCCTTGGTAAAAGAGCCTGTGGCCGTGCGTTATGCCTTCAAAGATTTTGTTGTGGGCGATCTGTTCGGCACTAACGGGCTCCCCGTTTCCTCATTCAGAACCGACGACTGGTAATTATGAAAAAACTCCTGCTGCTCTGCTTCCTGTACTGTAATATCGCGTTAGCTCAAAAAAAAGGCATTGAACAATACAATGAAGTGTGGACCAGCCAAAGCCAAAACTCAGGCCAGTCGATGCCCTGCGGAGGCGGCGATATAGGGCTGAACGTATGGGTTGAAAAAGGCGAGCTGCTTTTTTACATCGCCAAGAGTGGCACTTTTGACGAAAATAATGCCATGCTCAAACCCGGCCGGGTAAGGGTCAGGCTCTCGCCCAACCCTTTTGATGGCAATGATTTTAAACAGGAGCTGAAACTTCAAAATGGTTCGGTACTCATCAACGGAAAAAACGGCGATTTAAAAGCTGAAATAAAGCTTTGGGTTGATGTTTACCGCCCGGTGATCCACCTTAACATCAGCAGCAATAAAGCCATTAAAACCGAAGCTGTTTTTGAAAACTGGCGTTATCGTGACCGGGAAGTGAAAGGTCTCGAAAAAAATGAAGGCTCATGGAAATTTGCCCCGCGTAATGATGTAAAAACACTGAAGGATAATATTGGCTTCAAAGGCAATGCTATCCAGTTCTATCATCATAATCTCGATTCAACTATATTTGATGTTACGGTAAAGCAGCAAGGTATGGATGCGGTTAAGGATCAAATGTACAATCCGCTTAAAAACTTAACCTTTGGCGGGCTGATGCAAGGCAAAAACCTAAAGCCCGCAGGCACTACAAAAGGCCAATACCTCAACACCGATTTTGAAGGCTGGAAACTGGCGAGCATTAAACCTGCGACCAATCAGGATATCGAGATCTATCTTAATACGCTACAAACCGCCTCGGTAAATGAATGGCAGCAAGGCCTCAACAAAGTACTTAAAGAAGCTGAAACCAATAACAAAACCGCATGGCAAAAAACAGCCGACTGGTGGAAACAATATTGGGACAGAAGTTTTATCTACATCAATACAGCTAAGCCCGACAATGATACCACGGCCTGGCAAACCGGTAAAAACTATCAGCTTTTCAGGTATATGCTGGGCTGCAATGCTTACGGACAAGCACCCACCAAATTTAACGGCGGTCTGTTCACCTACGATCCTGTTTTTGTTAATGCACAGTACGCTTTTACGCCCGATTTCCGCAACTGGGGTGGTGGCCTGATGACGGCCCAAAACCAGCGGTTGGTTTATTTCCCGATGCTCAAAAGCGGCGATATTGATATGATGAAACCGGAGTTTGATTTCTATCTCCGTTCCCTAAAAAACGCAGAGTTACGCAGTAAGGTTTACTGGGGCCATAATGGCGCATGCTTTACCGAGCAAGTGGAGAACTTCGGTCTGCCCAATAGCGCCGAGTATACCTGGAAACGCCCTGCCGATTTTGATAAAGGATTAGAGTACAACGCCTGGCTCGAATATACCTGGGACACCGTATTTGAGTTTTGCCTCATGATGCTGGAAACGGAACGGTATAACAGCAACGACATCCACCAATACATTCCCTTTATTGAAAGCTGCTTAACCTTTTTCGACGACCATTACCAATACCTCTCCCGCAAGCGCAGCGCCAAAGCGCTTGATGGTAATGGCCACCTGGTGCTATACCCCGGTTCATCTGCCGAAACTTTCAAAATGGCCTATAATTCCAACTCGACCATAGCAGCGCTGCAAACCATTACCAAACGGATACTGGCCTTACCGGATAATTACCTGAGCAAAGAAGAGCGTGGCAAACTGGAAGGCTTTTTAAAACGTATCCCTCCTATTACATTTGCTGAGATTAGCGGGCATAAAACCCTTACCCCGGCAAAATCGTGGGAGCGGGTTAACAACGAGGAAAACACGCAATTTTACCCGGTATTTCCATGGGGCATATTTGGCTTGGGCAAACCGGGATTGGGTACCGCTTTGAATACATGGAAACTGGACACCCTTGTAGCCAAATTCAGGAGCGGCATTGGCTGGAAACAGGACAATATTTTTGCGGCCCGCTTAGGTCTTACCGGTGAGGCAGCCAAACTAACCACCTTCAAACTCAAAAACTCGGGCAGGCGTTTCCCGGCATTTTGGGGGCCGGGTTTCGACTGGACACCCGACCATAACTGGGGTGGCTCAGGCATGATCGGTCTGCAGGAAATGCTGATGCAGGTAGACGATAAAAAGATCCTGTTGTTCCCCGCCTGGCCAAAGGACTGGGATGTACATTTTAAACTTCATGCGCCTTATAATACTACTATTGAAGCTACGCTGAAGGATGGGAAAGTAGTTGATTTAAAAGTTCTCCCCGAAGATAGAAAGAAGGATATTACAATGATGTTAGCCCAATAATTCCCTCGTTCATTTGTAACAAAAAGGGTGTCCCAATTTTTTGATTCTCAAAAAAAAATTGAAAAAACTCCCGCTGCTCTTTTTTGTAAAAAGAGGCTGTTTCATTTTTTGAGAGTGAAAACGCGGAACACCTTAAAAATGAAACAAACTGATAATCAAATAGATAACAATCCATTCGAAACGCCATTAAATACCTGATTACCAATGACTAAAACTTTAAAGAGTAAACTTTCCTTATTTCAAAGACAGGTAAAAAACCTTTTTTATTTCTTGTTTTTTTAAAGGTTTTTAGGCTTTTTTGGAATTGATCAACCTCATTTATAAATAGCACTGACAAAATAATGCCACCAAAATTGCGGGGGTGAATATCGATATTTCATGCCATCCGGCTGAAGCTCAGCTAACACATATTGGGACGAAAAAACAACCGCCACCAATTACCGGCCGAAGTTTTAAGTGTAAGAACAAAAGGCTGCTTTAGTCCCGGCGGCCAGAGGCCGCCCTGATAGTTGCCACCCGGCTGGGAGCCGAGCGGCGGCGTGGAGCTTTTTTGACCTTTCACCTTTTGCCTTTCACCTTTTGCCTTTCACCTTTCGCCTCGAAACTACCTGTCCAACGGCATCCACGTTTCCATATCCACATGTCCTCGGTTACCCCATGCATAATACGGGATCAGCCTGATATCAACAGCGTTTTGTTTTGGGGTAGATACCTCTTTATAAAGCCGGTTAGTCCAGTTATTTTCATCATGCAGGTCGGCTTTACCGGTTAAGCTCATGATCTCACTGTTATCTATCCTGATCATTTCAGGCTTAAGCTCATTATTGGCAGAAAGCACCACATCGAAAACCTTTTGCCCCTTAGCCAGATCGGCTGATTCCAAACAATAAACCACCGGACCGCGTTTTACTGCAACCTGATTACGGGTTTCCTCAACAAGCGGGTTTGCTTCCATTAGGGTTACCGGCATTGGCAGGTCGAGATCAATTGTCATTCCTTTTCGCCAAACGGCGTTAACTTGCGTATAAGTTCCAGGCGTAGTATCTAACTGCGGCACCGGCTGACCTTCGAGTTTGATACTTGCGCCCTTACACCAGCCAGGGATCCTCAAAAATACCGAGAATGCTTTATTGCCCGGTACTTCATCAAACCTGATATGGATCTTCCCATCCCAGGGGTAATTTGTAGTTTGAGTGAGTTTTACCGGCGTGCCATCTTTCAATTTAGCGGTTATGGTGTTGCTGCCATACAGGTTAAACCACAACCCTTTATCTGATACGCTGTAGGCATAATCGCTCACCTCGGCAATGGTACGCACCACATTGGGCGGACAACAGTTAGAAAGTTTGATATACCCTATCCTATCCTTAGACCAACGCTGCTTAAGGGGCAAACTATCTGAATAAGCCAACGGATTGGTATATAAAAAGTTACGACCATTAAGACTGATACCCGAAAGTACGCTATTGTACAACGCCAGCTCCATTACATCGGCATATTTGGCGTCGCCGGTTACCTGTAGCATGCGCCAGTTCCAGAGTACATTGCCTATGTTGGCGCAGGTTTCGTTGTGCGCCGTGAAACTTGGCAATTGGTAATCGCGCCCGTAAGCCTGATGTACCTTTTGCACCTCGTTAGGATTGTAAGATGTACCATCAGGCGAAACCCCGTCATATAATGCTCCGCAGCCACCGGTAATATACATTTTGCGGTTCACCACATCATTCCACATCAAATTTAAGGTGTGCATAAGTGTGGTATCCCCGGTTTCGGCATAAACATCGGCAGCACCGGCGAAAAGATAATTGGCCCTCACCGCATGCCCCATCGCCTGTGTTTGCTGCCGGAAAGGTGTTCTGTCCTGGTTATCGTCGGTACCGTCCTTCATCAACCCGCGGATATCGATCAGGTTTTTAGCCAGTTCCAGGTATCGGGGATCGCGGGTGGTACGGTACATCTCCACTACCCCCATGTAATGCGAAGGGCAAATAGCGTTACGCGCCAGTTCGGGCGAGGCCGTTTTATAAAACTTGTAGAGATAATCAGTGGCTTTAACAGCCACTTTCAACAAAGTAGTTTTGCCTGTAACCCGATAATGTACACAAGCCGCTGTCATGAGGTGACCAAGGTTATACGTTTCAAAATTAAGACGATCGTTAAAAGCTTTTTCCTTGTCGCTGTTCTTGCGCTCTTCAATAAGGGTTGGTGTGTGGATATAACCATCAGCCCGCTGCGCTTTAGCAATAACGGCTATGGTTTTGTCCATCAGTTCATCCAGTTTGGGATCATGCGTATTAGCGTACATACTGGCCACAGCTTCAAACAGTTTGTAAAGATCACCATCATGAAATGGCGGCCCTTCGTGTGAGCCGGTGTCTAAACCGGCGGCTATTTCAAAGTTGCGGTAGGCATGACTGATCTTCGGATCGGTATAAACCCGCCACAGGTTAGGGATCATGGTATCACGGCAAACTTTGAACCTGTCGGCCCAAAAGCCGCCTGTCCATTGTACCGCGCCCATATCAAGGCTGCTGAGTTTGGCGTAATTGCTTTTGCTGGTGTTGACCAGAGCTTTGTTTTGGGCCGATAGTTCATTGCCGGCAATCATCAATAATAGGATGATAAAGTACTTATACAATGTTTTCATTTCGGAAGTAAGCGAAGACCTCAGAGTCCTCTGCGAGAGACCCTGAGGGGACGAGGACGAGGTTATTCCGATATATTTAAAATTCCATTTCATATCATTAAGGGATAGATGTGAGCAATTTCACCGGGCTGAGCAAACCAGCCGGTAACAACGAACGGCCTTCCAAACGGTAAGGCGCGTTTGTCCATGTAATACGTTTATTTTCGGGCAGGGCATGATCACCCATCAGGCGGTTAGCCCAGGTGTTGGTTACTTTGATTGTCAATTTATTTTCGCCGGGCTGAATGGCTTTGCTAATGTCTACCCGATAAGGATATGTCCAGGCGGTGCCGCAATTGACGCCGTTTACATACACCTCGGCCAGGTTGGCGATATTTCCCAAATCAAGATATGTTTTGGCCCCTGTTTTTGCAATAAACTGAAAAGTGTGATTGTAAACCGCTGTTCCTGAATAATACTTTACACTGTCGTTAGCGTTATGTGACCAGTCTTCAGGTTGATTAAACATTACCGGTTTCGTTGGGCCTCCATATTTAGGGTCGAACTGTACCTGCCAATCTGAGAAAGTCTGTACCGTTTTAAGATGAGATGGCTTATTATCCTCGCTTTTTGCAATAGCAGAAACGTTTCTGAAAACGATAAAAGCTGACCCATTGGCAGCCAACTCAAGCTTAATATTTGTACGGGGCGATTTGCTGGTATTAGCCAATTGCCTGATTTCACCTGTTAAAGGATCCCATAGTTCAGGAACTCGATCTGTTACTCTCAATGACAGTTTGATGGTTCGGTTTAAAGCCTGTTGATTTGAAATGAAATAAATATCAAAGCCATCAGCGCTACGATGTGTCCATGCAATATCTTTTGCCGTTTGATTAGCTGAATCCGTAGCTATCAGATCGCGGGAGAGGCCTACCTCATCAAACGTATCTTTTTGATACGAGCCAATGAGTACCTTTCCTGCAGAACCATTAGATAAAAGCGCTTTCATCCGCTTATCGCCGAATAAAACCGTAGCGCCTTCATTTACCAATTGCTGAAGCTTTTTTACTGCTTCTGCCGATAACTGCCATGGCTGAGGCGACATCTGGCTTACACCCGGTATTATCAGCATGGCATAACTTGCTCCGCCGGGCAAAATAATCCTGCCGTTTTTAACGGTAGCCAGGCGCAAAAGGGCATCTTTATTAAATGAATCATAGTTATATCCCCTCAGCGGGTCTATCCAGTTTTCGGGCAGCACCATATTTGCCGAGTGGCTTGCATCTTCAACCGAATTGATGATCGGTACACCTTTGTTGGCTAAGCGCTCCTTTTCCTGCTTCACACGTTCGGTGCCGAAGATACCGGGAAGGGTATTAACCAACCTGTCGGGCAAAATTGCGCGGCGTGGTGTTTCTTCGCCTGTAAAAACAGCGATATCAGCAACCGGATGCCCTTGTTGCAGCATAGCCTGGCAACGACTGATATAATCAAACCAGGCCTTGCCCGGCTTCCACCAGGTTTGATCCCGCTGAAAAAATAGGCCGATACCATCCAGTGTCATACCCGGCTTACGGTCAAGCCAGGGGTTATGCACATTTACGTGAAAAACATAACGATTGATGCCAAGGGCAAAATTGCGGTCGGCAGCTGTTTTAAGCATTCCGGGGTGCTCGTCCCATAATAACCGCAACTCTGTAAAAGCCTCGGCCTGGATAATATTTTCACCGTAGATGTGCCCGCCCGAAATGGCATCCAGCATATCATTGGGCTTATCATGCGTAGGGCTCCTGAACCAAAATTCCCCCATCGCGATATCTGCCTTTTGGTAATGCAGCATGCCATCGCTCATCATGGTTGGGGCAACGCTTTCGGCGGTAAATGTGCAGCCCTTTTCATGCGCCAGCTTAGCCATCGTACCGTAGAAATTATCTACCAATAACTCGGCTATGGTTTGCCTTACATCCGCTAATATTTTTTCGGTTTTTTCGGCGCTTTCCATCGGCACACCGGCCATTAACGGAAGATATGGTAGCAGATCATACCCCCTCCGCTTCTGAAATTCGGCAGCAAAAACCGGCGACCAGTTTTGGCTGCCGCACTCCCAACTATCCACATGAAAGATCTTTAAAACCCGTTTAGCCAAATCCGGGCCAACCTGTTTTACAGCCTCGCCAAACCAGTTCTCAAACTGTATTTTGGCAGCCTCCGGGTTAAACTTATCGCACTCCAAGCCAATGCCCCCACCGCCGGTAGCATTGGTGTGCCCGGTAGAAGTATGACCGATACGGATAATTGTCCATCTGCCTGCGGGAGCCTGCCAGTTCAGTTTACCATCTGCTCCTAATTTATCGGTTAGGTTGATGATTCTATTTTTATCAACACAAAGATTAGCCGGCAATTGGGCATCAGTAGTTTGTTTGCTTAACCGCCATACCTCACCTGTTTTACTTTCATACTGATGGATCCGGGGTTCACTCAACAATTCAACGCCTGATAATTTCAGCGTAGGTTTCCATTTGGCAAAATCAAGGTCTTCGGCCCCCGGTTCAGAACCTTCTTTATCGTAAGTAAACCTGAAATATTTTGCTGTTGTTGGGGCGATGGCGTGTGTGATCTCCGCGTCACCATCCTGCCAGCCGTGGCGCGGTGGCTCCAATCTGTCTAATGAACGGTAATTTTTACCATCATCACTTACCTCAAGCAACAACCTTTGCGACTGGTAATTACTTGCCGAAGTATGAATGATTAGCGAGCGGCAGGTAAAGGGCTTTTCAAATTCAAGCTGCAGCCAGCAACGCTCGTTGCTTGTAAAGCTTTTGGTATTTCCTTTTTCAGTGAGATATTGTACGTCGGTATTAGGCAAGCTGGCAGTTACCTTCGGATGCTCGTCGTAGCTGCTTATCCCCTCGCCCGGGAGCGACGGATAGGCCAATACTTCGATATCTTTATAGTAGTTTTTATAATGCTTTGGCACTGGCAAAGTATCATGGTCAGCTTTGCCTCCCTCAACCTCAACTTTTGACCATACCACCTTTTGCATGGAAAGCTCCGGCGTTATCCATGGGCCACCGGCCAGCGCAAAACCATCGCTATCATGCATAGCCAGTTTTAGGCCTATCCTGTCGGCCTCCTGCATGGTAAATTTTACCATTGCCCACCATTCGGGGCTTAACTGATTAATTGACGGTGAAATAAACGGCGGATTAGCAGGGCCTTTGATGGGCATTAAATAAGCACCCGCTATTCCGGCCTGCTTCATAACCTGCAGATCAGCAGTAATGCCCTCCCGGCTTACGGCACCCTGCATCCAGTACCAAAACACCCATGGTTTTGCCGATTCAGGAGGATGCAAAAACGCCTGTTTCAAAGCATCTTTTGCTGGCGATACTTTTCGCTGCTGGGCTATACCCGGTGAAAACAGGCAGCAAAGGCAAATTATAAAAACGTATTTCCTCATGGCTTCCTGTTAAATTTGATCTGATATGCGGTATTACCTACCGCATCCGGTTTACCTTCATAAGGTTTCAGGTAAAAGCTGTATTGATACTTTTTGGCCGGAATACGGTATTGCTCCAAAGGCTCGGCCACTTCCGACCAGCTATCGTTGCCGCCTACGCCCATCTGTATCAGGTCGATATTCAGCGTAATAAAGCCGGCATCCTTTAGCTTGTTGGTATGCTTCGCCTTTTGAATATTCTCTTCGGTATAAGGCCAGGCACTCATGCTCAGCAGGCTATCGGCGGCGATCAGCAAACCACCTGTTGTATGGTGCAGCAGCATCCAGCGTACATCGGTACGGTTGCCGTTTTCCTGGGGAACTACGTAAGGTTCCATGAATTGGTTAATGCTTTGCGAATAGATGCCCGCTTCCGAGCCTGTACGCCTGTCGATATAGTTTTCATAAGGACCACGGCCATAATAGCTGATATTGCTATCGGCTTGGGCAATCCCCATTTGCATACCAACTTTAGGGAGATTTGGCAAGCCGGTTTTAGCATCAAGAGCATAAGCAACATTTAACAAGCCATCACCACGGACTGTATAATTTACTTGTACCGAAGCGCTATCGTTAACCATAGAATAAACGCTCGTAACCACCACTGAACCGCCTCCTGTTTTTTGACCGGAGATTTTCTTCAAAACGGGCACCGCTTTAAACCATGCTGCAAGTTTCTTTTCCATTTTCCAGCCACGATGATCGTTATCCGTAACCGGGCGGGTAAAGTGAGGCAATAGAGGAGCAAATACCTGCTGATTACCTTTGTACACGTACGAGGTTAAAGCGCCATTTGTTTTGCTGATGCCTATCTCAAAATCTTTTCCGCTGATGTGGTAAGCCTTGTCATCTTCGGATAGTTTGGTTTCCGGATAATGCTTGGCATCCACATTTGTAGTTGATGTTTTAGGCTGGGTTAGCTGAATTTGGTCGCTTGCTATTTCATAGCCTTTGCTGGCCCAGGGCTCATCTTCGGCAAGGGCAAAATGAATATCGGCCAGGTATTCGTGATTGGGTTTTAAACCAGGCAGGTATTGTTTAATGCTGATGGTTGTATCGTGCTCGGCTGCAAGTTTGATACGGGGAATTTGTTTTTTCAGGATGATCTCTCCGTCCTCTCTTAATTGCAGGGTAACGTCATAATCGCCCAGTGAAGCTACGCTATGCCAGTTTTTGATGTGGATAGTTGCTTTATCGGCATCAACCAGTTCACAAACCGCAGGTTGAAAAACATGCTTGCATTCGTAAATGGCAGGTTTCGGGCGACCGTCGGATGCTACGATACCTTTGATGGTAAAATTATCAAAATAACGTTCGCCATAATCACCGCCGTAGGCATAGTATGCCTTACCTGTCGAATCATGTTTTAGTAAACCCTGGTCTTTAAACTCCCATATCGCCCCACCAATAACCCGCTTTGTTGATCGCCATTGATCCCAAAACTCTTTTAAATTTCCATTGGAGTTGCCCATCGCATGCGAATACTCCACGAAAAATATCGGGCGGGTATCGCCATTCTGCTGATTGGCCAGTAAAGGTGCGGTATAAATGCCGGGATACATCCGGCTTACAATATCCACATAAGGCTGATCTATAGGATTCTGTAACCTGTGCGAATGATCATTAGTTTTTGGATAGCGCGGATCGGTTGGGTCGATATAACCTTCGGCCTGCGGTGTACCCTGGGCCGGCTCATAATGTACCGGGCGGGTAATGTCAAAATCATGAATCCAACCTGCCATCGCCGCGTGGTTTGGCCCCCTGCCGGCCTCATTACCTAAACTCCAAATGATCACGCTTGGATGATTTTTATCGCGCATTACCATACGGGTAGCCCTGTCGAGGTAAGCGCCGGTCCACATGGGGTCGTTGCTCAGTTTTGAACCCAGGCCGTGGGTTTCCAGGTTAGCTTCGTCTATCACCAGTATCCCGTACTCATCGCACAGATCATACAGGTATGGATCCATCGGATAATGGCTGGTTCGGATACAGTTAAAATTGAAACGTTTGATGGTGCGCACATCATTCAGGATATCCTCGCGGGATAATGCTTTACCTTTAACCGGATCATGATCAGGGCGGTTTACACCATATAGGTAAGTAACTTTACCATTAATGAGCAGCTTGCTATCTTCCTTACTAAATTCAATACTCCTGATTCCCACTTTGCAGCTCTTAACCTCAAGCGCTTGGCCGGTGCTATCTACTAAGGATAAAGTAAGCGTATACAGGTTTGGCTTTTCATCGCTCCATTTATCCGGATTTTTCAGTGTAGTTTCCAGCAAACCAAATTTCACGTTATCCAATCGCGGGTAGATCTCGTTGATGATGCTTTCCACACTTCGCTCTAAAGGCTTCTGCAATACTTCTTTGTTGTTCCTGTCGAAAAGTCTTGCTTCAATTTTATATCCGGAAACAGCTTTGCCTGTCAGGTTCTCGATCCGCGGGCGGATACTGAAAACAGCGTCTTTGTATTGCTTATCCAGTTTAGCCTGCCATTGAAAATCGGCTATGCGCAATTTAGGTTCTGCCAAAAGCATTACTTCGCGATGGATGCCGCTCATGCGCCACTGGTCCTGATCTTCGAGGAAATAACCATCGCTCCAGCGGATCACCTGTACGGATACTACGTTTTCGCCAGCCTGCAGGTATGGCGTAATGTTAAACTCCGATGGTAAAAAGCTGTCCTCCCCATAACCCAAAAACTTACCGTTGAGCCAAACCTTAAAACCAGAGCTTATCCCGCCAAAATGCAGGGTAATGTTCATGTCCTTCCAGTTGGCTGGCAGGGTAAACGTACGCTGATAACTGCCAATGCCATTATAATCCTGCGGCACATGAGGCGGGTTAACCGGGCGGAACGGGTAAACCGCACTTTTATAAATAGGTTTATCATAACCCTGCATCTCAATGCTTGAGGGAACGATGATCTTTTTCCAACCGCTTACCCGGCTTTTATAAAAATCTTTCGGCGCATCGGCCGGTTTAGCAGCGTAGCTAAAATCCCAATAACCATTCAGGGACAACATCCTGCCTGATTTTTCCCTGTCGCCAGCCAATGCCTCTTTGATACTGCTGTACGAATAGGCCGTAGCGCGTGCCGCATCCCGGTTTATGCCATCAACCAAAGGATTTTCCCAGGGTTCGGCATCATAAACTGTAGGCACGTTTGGTATAGGCGCAGGTGTTTTATCAACCAATTGCGCGTAAAGCCCTGTTGATGAAAATGCTGTTAAAAGCAGGATAGATAGGAGGCGTTTCATCATTTTTTTGCGCTGTAGTTTATGGTGTATTGTTTTTGTTTTTGGATGGTAAGCTCATAGGTGCCATTTCCATTAGCAGTTATTTCCCCCTCTTTACAAACTGGCTTTGAGGTACTTGTAAACCGGAGCAAGCCAATCCCGGTATTGCTGTTTGCTTTGATCTGTTTGGTACTGCATGATACCTTGATATCCCCATCAGCAGTTGGCACGCTGCCTTCCATCCATTGCAGGCCGCCCAATTTAGGTTCGATGACATACTGCTGATAGCCCGGAGCAGTTGGTTTTATGCCGAGAAAATATTTACCTAACAGGTATATCGGGCTTGCGCCCCAGGCATGGCAAAGGCTTTTGCCAAACGGGCGTCCGTACATGGCATAGCGGTCGGCACCGGTCTTAGCCGGGTTGTACTCTTCCCAAAAAGATGTGGCTCCTAAATTGAGCATGCCTCCCCAGTAATCCTTCATTTCTTTAAGTACATAACTTTTCTCGCCCATGGCGCAAAGCGCTTCCAGCTCGTAAAAGCGCATGTAAGGGGTGGTTATCTTTTGGATATTATCATTCAGCAGTACATACTTTTTAACTTCCTGCTGTTGGCCGGCATTGAGGTAATTGAAAAATATCGAGAACATATTGGTGTAGCGGGTCACATTATCGCTTTGCTTGCCATTAACCAGGCTGTGTACAAAAGCGTGCTTATCACTGTTCCAGTACAGGGAAAAGATCTTTGATTTTAGGTCTGCCGACAGTTTTTGGTATTGATCGTTGCCTGTTTTATCATCCATGATATTGGCGCATAAAGCCATGGTTTCCAGGCTGCGACAAAGTAGTAATTGCTCAAAGCTTACCTCTCCTTTTTTGCTGAGTTTATCGGCCCAGTCAATAAATACCCAATCGCCGGGCAAGCCTTCCATCAAGCCATTTTTATCGCGGCGCTGCAGGCAATAGCTCATCAGACTTTGCATTCGGGGGTACATTTGTTTGATGAAACTTTTATCGCCGGTATACTGGTAATAATCATAGATACCCATGAACCAATAAAAAGTATAATCCATAATGGTATTGATGTGGCTGGTTACCGGGTCTTTACCGCGAAGGGCATACAAGGTGCGGGTTACCGTTGGCGAATCAAAGTACAGGTAATAATTCATCAAATAACTTTGATAAGCATCGCCCGACCAGATCCACCTGTCGCGCTTAATGCCATCTATAAAAAATTCACGCGTATTCAGGTGCAGGGTATACGCCGAAACATCCCAGATCTTGTTGATCAGCTCATCCGAACATCTAAAACTCCCCCGCTGCTCAACCGGTGAGTATTCATATAGCATAGCTACATCATCTGCACTCACATTATCATCAAACAAAACATTGATGTAGCGGAATGCACGGGACCCCTCCATGGTATAATCAGCTTTTTGAGGCTGATCGATATAAATACTATCCAACAGTTCGCAAGCGCTTAGGGATAAAGCTTCTTCTTTTGATTCACCGTAGCAGAGTTTAATATTGCCCTTGCCTTTTAAGCCGATAAGCTTGGCGTAACCAAATGTTTCTTTTCCAAAATCAACCAAAATGGAATGTTCCTTCCGCTCGGTTTTTTCCGGCTTATGTTCCTCTGTGGGTAGGCGAAATGCTGAGGGCAGCTTATCTGCCGAGTCAAAATTCCAGTTGCCGGCATTTACATATTTTGTGGCCGAGATATCTGAGGTTTTCCCCGATTCGTCAATCCATTCTTTATCTTCATAAGTTACCAGCCATGAAGTATCTGACACCAGTTGCTGCCCCTTCACAAATATGGCGGGGGCAGCAGCCTGGTTATAGACTTTGAGACTAAGCCTGTGCCTGCCAGCCGGCACATGGATATTTTTAGGATAACCCGCCAACGCCTTACCATCAAGCTTTACATTGTATTGACCTTCAACAGCCAGTTCAACTGTTTCGGGATTGGCAAGCATAAAATCCTTATGAAAATCAACCAATACATAATGGCTGTCCAGTTTCCAGAATGGCGGAAAGAAAGCACCCCGCTCGGTGCGTCGGTTTTGCATCCGGTTGCTCAGCCACACTTCATAATCGCCGGGATACCAGATCCAGGTAGCTTTTTGCGCTTTTGCCATATCAGCCAAAAACATGAAGCTTAATAGCATAATTAAAAAATGCAGCTTATTGAGTTTTATATGGGTAGATATTTGATCCATTTTTAATGTCCGTTGAAAATGAGGTATAAAGCGATCATAATTATAGTGAGGAGTCCCCAGGCAATCTTCACGCGTTTAGTAGGCTTTAAAGTGTGTTCCATTTCAGATTCCGTTGCAACGTAAACGGCGGGTGTTTTATCAAGCAGCGAAATAAACACGGCAGATGCCGCCAGGAACACAAATATGAAAAACGACAGCATCAAGTAATGCGGCCAAAAGCTGTACCTATCGGGAGGTAACACCCACAGGTAAACCACACCCGTACCCAAACTAAAAGCCGAACCAGCCGAAAGAATGATATTTACCGCCTTGCGGGTAGTGCGTTTCCAATAAACAGTAAGGAGGAAAACTACAGCCAGCGGCGGCGCAATAAAGCCCAATACCGATTGAAATACGTCGAACAAATTAAGCCCTTTGATACTGTCGATAGCCAGCGCCATGCCTATGGCAAACAGGCATCCACCAATTACCGTGTAGCGCCCTACCCTGATGAGGTCTTTGTTAGTAGCATTAGGATTGATCTTTTCAGCATAAATATCCATGGTAAACACGGTGCTCAATGAGTTTAAGGACGAGCCAACGGTGCCTATCAAAACTGCTATCAATACGACGATAACTAATCCGTTCATTCCCGGAGGGAAAAGATTGGTAACCATAGTCATGTAAGCTAATGCCGGATCGCTCAGATGTGGAAACAGGATAAAACACAAAATGCCTGTGAGGATAAACAGCGGCAGCGATAATATCTTGAGCCAGCCAATAAAGTTAACACCGAGCTGTCCCTGCTCCAGATTTTTAGCGCCCAATACTGATTGTACCATAGCCTGATCGGTACAGAAAAAAGCTACAGCCGATACCGGGTAGCCCAATAATATAGCATACCAAGGGTATTTTACATCACTTGCCGGATGAATGAGGTTCCAGTAATTTGCTGGTGTTTGATGAAATACGGCCGATAAGCCACCGGCTTTGCTTACACCCAAAACAGTAAGCGTTAATGATACGCCGATGAGCAGCAGCATCTGGAAAACATTAACTTTGGCAATAGCCTTTAAACCACCTGTAAATGCGAATAAGCCCGCAAATGAAACAAGTACAATGACCGATTGCCACATGGGAATGCCAAGGATCTGTCTTACTAAAAATCCACCGGCAAACAAACCTAACGACAACCACGAGATCAGCATTTTGATCATGGCATACCAGGCCAGGATATTGCGGGTCGAATTGCCATACCTGTTGCCCATAAACTCGGGCATGGTTGATACTTTAGCCGCAATGTATTTTGGTGCGAATACCAGCGCCAGCAGCATCAGGAAAACAAAGGCATACCAGTCGAAATTAACGGCCACTATGCCCGTGCTGTAGCCAATACTGGCAAATGCCAACAACATAGACGGCCCCACATTGGTGCCCCACATGTTAAAGCCAATGCTCGCCCAGCCCAATGATTTATTGGCGAGGAAAAGGGTTTCGTCTGTTTTGTTTTTAACACTAAAACTGGCACGGAACCCGATTACCATTAAAACAACCAAGTATGCGGCAACCACCGAGTAATCCAGCAGCGTAAGGCGCGATACAATATTGCTCATGCCCAATATCATGCGCTTAACTCGTTTACGGTTAAATTAAATTCGGTCAGGATGTCATCAACCTTTACGGGTTTGCCGCTTTGTAAGGAGCGGTCCATAGCCTGAAGCAAGGCGATAGTTCCAATACCTTCTTTAATATCGGGATAAGCGGTATAGCCTTCGGTAATGCTATCGGCAAAGTACTCGAGGTAGTTTTGATACTCGCCGGCGTGGTGGCTTTTGCCCTCAAACCTGAAGTAGTGTTTCAGTTTATGTTCCCAGGTGATGATACGTTCTTCGCCGGTATTATCGGTAATTGCATAACGCAGGTCCATGTAATCGCCCTGACTACAGCCTTCGGTACCACGTAAAATACAGCTCATTTCACTGTCGCGGGTAACGGGTTGCACCGGACCTGTATAGCAGCCGCTTACGCGGGCAATACGACCATCTTTTGCTTTGAAGATAAAGTGCATGGTGTCCGGGTTTTTTAAGCCGCCTTTGGCACCGTTGGCACTCAACATACCATAGCCCATCACCCCCTCGATCTCCGGCAAATACCAGCGAATAAAATCAACCGGGTGACTTAAGCCACCGTACAGCCATTTAAAAGCTTGTTGTAATGACCATGGCTTCTCTAAAAACCAGCGATGATCGGCATGGTAATAAGCCTCGATGGTTATTAAATCCCCTATCAAACCTGCCTCATAATCTTTACGCTGCTTTTTCATCGGTTCAAAAAAGCGAGAGCTTTGGCCTACAAAAACCTTTTTCCTGCTTTGCTCAACCAGTTCAAGCAGCCCGGCAGCTTTACTCAAATCATCAATAAATGGTTTGGTACATACCACGTGTTTGCCATGCAGTAAAGCTTGTTTTACATGCTCAGCATGTAAATGATCGGGCGTATAAATAGCAATGATATCTATTTCGGCATCATTGAGCATGTCCTGGTAGCTGGTGGTGTAGTTATGAAAATTGAACTCTTCCGCACGGTGCTTACACATTTCAATATTCATATCGCATACCATTTTCAGTTCAAGCTTATCGCTTTTTAACACTGCCGACATAGTGCTGCGTCCTTCGCCTAATCCTAATATTCCTATTTTCATTTTATAATGATCTTTTAGTGTCGCTATTGTCCGTTACCTGTTTAAAAAATACCCATACCTCTCCCTTACGGGTGCCGGGCACACCTTCCTGGTATTTCTTCATCAACCTGTTCCAATCGTTTACCCGCGGGTTATTTTCGATGGTTTTAGGATTGAGTTCTTCAAGTTTCTTTCCTTTCGGGATACTGATCACCAGCATCAACCGGCGCCTGTTCCTGAACACCAATAATTGCTGAAAACCTGCATTGCAAAAACCTTTAGAAACCTCGGGCCAGTTTTTAAACTGGGTAGCATGATAATCGATATATTCCTGCTGCAGGTGCTCATCGGCAACCAGGTTTGCTGTTAGTATAATATTATCCCATTGTTTGGCAATGCCCTTACCACCACAACGAAGCCTGCGGTTAAAATCATAAAACGGATTGCTGTAAACGGTAACCTGGCATGAAGGATAAGCTGCCTGAGCGCTTTTTTGAATAGATGCCGTATTTAAATGCTTGCCGTAAATAATGAGATGGTTATCCCAATGGTAAACTGCAGAAGCTGGTAATCCCTGCTTGCGGGCAATATTCAATAAGGCAGTGTAATCAAGTTCCTTACCCTGCGCCCCCGTCACTTCAACTATGTCGTAAGGGTTTGGAGCTGCTTTTACATCACCTACCAGCAATAGTAAAACTCCCGTAAACCAAACTATATATGCTTTTAATATCTTCATTCTGTTTTATGATTAATGGGCCAGTTATCCTGATTTACTTTACGGTATTGAAACAGGTAATTATAAGTCGCTTCCAGCCCCGCAGCGTTCTTTATGGCAGCATCAACCTGCGAACCGTTATTTTCCCACACATTACCGGGGCCATTGGCATTCTTCAGGAATTTATCAGCCGGGCACCAGTTGTTTTTGATGGTTATGTATGACGAGCCTTCGTCGGTGTACAGGTAAAACCAATGCTGCGGGTCATGTGCGTAAGGCGCCTTGTAAATGCTATCCACGTAATTATTGCTGATAACCGAGCCGGGCTGTGCCGATAGGGTGTAGATGGCCGCCACATCATACATATTGCGGGCGTAATGGTGAATTTTGTTAGCGATGATGTGGTTATCGCTCATGGCGTTAACGGTCTTGGTCCAGCCCCAGCCCATGCTGATGCCGGTGTAGTTTACGTCGCAAACCTCGTTATGTGTTATGCTGATGCCTTTGACATAGCCCGCGCCTATGCCCACACAACCCCAGTCTTCGTTGGTAGCGTCGGTGATTAAATTGTTAGCAATGGTATCATTAGTGCAGATCTCCCGTTTATCGCCTGGATTGTAAGGCAGGTGCACTTCCTGAGCTTCGTCCGAATAAACTCCGTCGAGTACCGCGGTACCGCCAATATCTTTAAACAGGCTGCCTTTAACAACATCATGGTGTGTACCGCGTTGAAAATCCAGCCCAGTTGAGGCCATGTGCTCAAAACCGCAAGCATTAAAGGTAATGTGCGATGCATAAGCCACCTCAACAGCAGCCTTTGGCCGACCCACCCATGCCTGATTTTCCAAAGCTTTTTTATCCGGCGTGCCGGGAATTTTAAGCTTGTAAGCATCCAGCATATACATGCCAGCCTGATGCGGAACCAGGCCTTCTTTTGAGGGACGAAGCCAGCTGCTATGTTCAAAACTGATATTTTTAAAGCTGATATAGTTTACCGGGTTGTCAACAGTGCCCTGCATTTTTACCAATGTTTCCAATTGCGGAACGATTACCGTGGCTGTTTGCAAATCTTCGCCCTTACGGGGGATGTAATATATTTTATTAGTTCTGCGGTCATGATACCACTCGCCAGGTTTGTTTAAAAAGCTGATAGCATTGCTGAGATAAAATGCCGAATTCCCCGTTTTTTTGGAGATCCAGGGCGCAGGCCAGGGGTGTTCTGACTGGATGCGGCTTTCGGGCTGATAAAATGATAAACGGGCGCTATCTCCCATCGCTTTAACGGCCTTAACCCGTAAAATAGCTACAGCCCACCATTGGTGAATAAACATCTCCATTCCCTTAAAATGAGCGGTATCCACAAAGGCAGACCATGGAATGACGCAGGTTTGAGTTTTATGATCCCAGGAAAGGATACGGTTCATCAAGGGGGCCTCAGTATCCCGGGCGCGGATGGCCTTTTCGTTGTTCACCCATAACTGCCTGAATTGCACTGGCTCATCGCCAATAACAGGGGCATCGGCAACCCAAACCTTACCTTTAGCTTCTGCCGGCAAACCGGGGATGGTATTATTTACTTTGCGCCAGCCATCTACCTTAATACCGCCGCTTAAAATAGTTTTACCAATGCCCTCGCCGTCAATAATGGTTGGGCTATCGGCAGTACCGGAATCTTCCGGGCGGATAAATAACGGTTCATCTAACGTGTAAACCCCAGCAGCAACTTTGATATAAATGCCACCTTTTATCGATGTATCATTCAACCGCCTCAATTCACGGGCTTTCCTGATGGCCATGGCTACAGTAGCCAATGGTTGCTCATGTGTACCGGCATTGCTATCAGAACCAGCAGGCGATACCCAAATTTCGGCCGCAAAGAGGCTATCTGTCAAAATAACATTTAACAGCAATATCAAAACAACTATGCGGCGGATATTCATTTACGTTAATTACTTAGCCTGAAAAATTGATTTTACGTATGAGGTATTGGCGCTGAAATTCCACTTAACGTTCCGTGGGTCTTTGGCATCGCGCGAGCGTTCAATCACCAGCCAGCCTGTCCAACCCATTTTATCTAAAGTGGCTTTTACATGCTCCATGTTGATTTTAGGATCGTTTTGCAGCCAAACGCCATCATCGTTAGTACAGTGGATCTGAATGATGTATTTTTTACCCAATATTTGAAGCTCCTTATCCAGGTCGCGGCCGTTTCTGATGGCGTTTTCAAAATTGAAATAGCTTTTGATGGCCGGCGAGCCTATATCCTTCAATAGCTGCAACTCGCCTTTGGCGTCCAGCGCAGTTTCTATACCAATTACCACGCCGGCCTTTTCGGCTATTTTGCCAACCTCCTTCAGGCGGGAAACAATAGCCGGGCGCAATTCAGGAAATTTCACCAGGTCGCCTTTGATCCCCATCGGTAGAAAGCCAATTTTAACACCCATTTGCTTCATGGTGTTGATACAATCGGCAGCCGCTTTAATTGCGGTTGGCCGCTCGGCAAATGATTGGGCGAAAAAGCCGGTCATGCCCATGGATGGAATTTCCAGGTTCAGTTCTTTTGCTTTGTTCAGGAATACATTTCTGATCGAATCATTCGCCAGCTGGTTATCAAAAGTCTCACGGTCGCCGAAGCCGCCCATATCTACTTCAACACCATCAGCACCAATCTCCTTAGCCAGTTGAAACGCACCCAACTTTTGTCGTTTAAGGATCATCAAATCAACTACCGCTACTTTATAGCGCTGCTTTAATGAGGTTTGAGCCATTGCAGGAATACAGAAGGTGCATACCATTATCGCTATCCATAAACTTAATATCAACCTGTATTTCATAACTTATTTTTTTGTTGCCTGCACAAATACTTTCTCTAACTGATCAAAACCTTTTATCGCATTAGCCGGTAACTTTTCACCTTTATCGCCAAATACATACATGGCAGGTTCTTTTTCGATAGTGACCTTCTTATCATCGAAATTGCCGCTGCTATCTTTGATTTTATTGAGATCTAAATGGAAATTTTTAGCTACGAAAGCGTACAACGCAGCCCGTTTTGACGGACCGAAATCATGCCCCTCATTAGGCAGGTGCACATTCTCTACCTTATCTGTAGCTCCGTAATAGCTATATATTTTCTGGAGGTAAGGAAAATCATGCTCGGGCATATTGGCTGTCCAGTCCTGCCCGTCGGAGATCAGGAGTTGAGGCCTCGGCGCTGCCATAGCTGCCAATTCTACGTTATCTGTTCCGTTTCCACATTGGTGGATAGGCATACCGCTTTCGCAAGGGCATCCTCCATAAAAATAAGATGACACTGACACCACTGGGGCGCTAAGCTTGATCCGGTCATCCATGGCTGTCATTAAAACAGTATGGCTCCCACCACCCGAGCCGCCGCTAATACCTACGCGTTCCGGGTCGGTTTCTTTAAGTGAAAGCACATAATCCAATATCCGGATAGCGCCCAGCGCCTGGATGGTTTGTGCCAGGCTACGGCGATGATCCTCATCCTTAAATTGCAGCAAAGATTCGCCCCAGGCAAAAAGGTCATAGCTGTAAGCCATAGCCCCCATCCGCGCCAGTGATGCGCAACGGATCTGGCAATCGGCACGATAGCGTTGGTGCTCCCAATGCCCATCCGGACTTAATATCACAGGTATCTTTCCTTTAATTTTGGATGGTTTATACAGCGAGCCATTGATGTACAAACCCGGCAAAATTTCAATAGCAATATTCTCAACTGTATAACCATCAAAAATCCTTTTTGGGGTGATGATTGGTTTTGAAGCAGGCTTTGCAGGCAGAGGTGACAACTCCAAAGCTTTATAAAGCTGAGGTTTTAATATTGCCTCGCGTTGCTCCCAGGTATCACGGTCGTGGTATTGGGAGGCTATCCTGTCAAGCTCCTTCCAGCCGTCGCTTACCGACCAGCGGAAGTATTCATATTCTTTGAGCTTATACCTGCCGGGGGCTTCTTTATTCACCTTCAAATCAAGCGGGGTAAGGATGTTAACCAGCGTGGTATCTACATTGGGTCTGAACCGCCATTGTGCGTAGTTGACCCATTTACCCTCAACCTGCGCAGCGGTGTATTTGACCTTTACATGGTATTTCTCCTGCACCTCATCAAGTACCTCCTTCAGGGTTTTCCTGTACATAGCATCGGTAGTTTGCTGCGCATGAACGGCAAAACACATTGCTGTGAGGCCGGTTACCATTATGTAGATCAGTTTTTTCATTTTTATTTTATTTATTGTAAAGACGCATAATTGCGTCTCCCACATGCAAATTGGGTCATTCAAGACCTTTTTAACCGGCCTGTCCTACGAGAGACGCAATTATGCGTCTCTACATTGAAACAATTAACCAAATCATGGTCATGCTGAACTTGTTTCAGCACCCCACTCGCTAAGCAATCATGCTAAGCAAATTGACTACCTATCTGGTGGGGTGCCGAAACAAGTTCGGCATGACGCTTTTTTTGCCCCTCAAGGTCTATTTCACTTACAAATCCTTAGTCTCACCCGTTGGAACCGGTGACGTATAACCATCTACCTTAGGCCAAACGCCATTCTTTATTTCCCTCAATTCCAATTTCGACGGATCAATAACCACATGTTTTATTTTTTGCCGGCGCCAGGTATAAACTACATGCACCATCCCATCCGAAGTTTGGATAACCGATGGATAAGAATACTGGCTGATAGGCGAATCCTCCAGGACCGACGCTGCGTACCAGGTAACACCATCTTTAGAAACAGCAACATTCAGCGGCGTACGGGCTCCTTTAGCCAGGTTTCCTGGCGGCAAAACGTGGTTATAAACCAATAACTGACGGCCATCTTTCAAAGTCACAGCATCGGTACCGGAATTGTTATTGGGCAGACTGGTCTTTTCCAAAGGCGACCAGGTTTGTCCGCCATCCTTAGACCATGTGCTTAATATCGCCCTGTTCTGACTGCGGCAAAGGGCCTGCAGTCTGCCATCTTTATAAGTTAAAATACTGGGTTGTATGGCTTTCAAATCTTTACCATCGCTAATGGGGCCTATTATTGTCCAGTTTTTGCCGAAATCTTTGGTGGCTTCAAAATGCACCTGCCAGGCTTTGCCTTCGGTACTTACCGGACTAAGAAGCGTACCATTTTTAAGCAGCACCGGTTTGTTTTTGATAGGGCCTAAAAAACCTTCAGGCAGGGCTTTTTGCTCCGACCAGCTTATGCCCCCATCTTTAGATGTTTTTACAAAGCCTTTCCATTTTGCCGGACTTGAGCCTATTTTGTAATAGAGTTGCAACTCACCTTTGGGCACCTGGTACAATACCGGGTTCCAGCAGGCGTAGCGTAAAGTATCGTTTTGGGTGCCGTTAGCTACATTAATGCCCTCAGTCCATTTGCCGTTAACAAAGCGGCTCACCCAGATACACACATCGGGGTTGCGCTCCTTGGTGCCACCAAACCATGAAGCCACGAGGCCGGTCGGTGTTTCGGCTATAGTTGCCGCATGGCATTCGGGGTAAGGTGCTTTATCATAAATAAACTCATCCTTCACAATTCCCTTGCGCCATGGATTTTGGGCAAAAGCATTGACCATGCATAAGCAGCTTACCGCACCGGCGAACAAGATTTTTTTTAACATAGTACAATTATTTTGGGTTGGCGGCTTTATCCTTTGCTGCTTTATCAGCAGCTTTTTTCGCGATGATGGCTTTAGTATAATCACCGTATAGCTTGTGCCAGTTACGGCCGTTGCTGTTGAGGTATTGCTCGTTTTTGGTTTTGTAGATCTCAAAAATGGCCGATACCTGTTTGATATTCTTAAAATCGACAGCCTGTTCGCGGGCTTGTTTCAGGTTTGCGAGGATTGCTGCTTCTTCAACTGGTGTCAGGTCGGGGATGATAGATTTATAACCAGCCAGCGTAAAGGCCACTTTGCCGATGGTGTATTTATCAAGTACGGCTTCAACCTGTTCTTCGGTGAGGTCGTTACGCAAACCGGTCATCAGGTTTTCGTGTACCGATTTTGGCAACGACGAATTAACGATGACCTGCCTGTCCATGGTGCTCAAAGTTTTACCCGTAGCCGGATCAATACCTGCTGGCACTGATTCGTACGAATGGCTGTTATTCCAGTCGCGGATGGCTTTAAGGTGGGTTGCTATTGCATTTTTTACGCGGGTAGCCTTCGCTGTATCGGTAAGCGATAAGGAGGCAACCCAGTCAGTAGCTTTCTTGTCCACTTCGGCATCGGCTTTGGCCTGTGCCTCGGGAAATGGAGCTGCTTTAGTTGCCTGCTGATCCTGGGCTTTCAACGTGCCCGATAGCGATAGTAAGGCTATCAGTATGGCTCCCGTCCTATTTAATTTTTTCATTATAGATGTTACTTTAATATTTTACTTCAAAATCATAATCGCCAGAACCAATGCTGAGCACCGCTTTTCCGTTTTCCATTTTCACCGGTTTACCATCTTTTATGGCAGATACTTTCCTTCCGTTCTCGATTACTTCATCCATAGCTTTTGCAGGCACATAAACCAGTGCCGAACTATTTGGCGGCACGGTAACATGCCAGTTAAAACTATCCTTAGTACTCGTATAACTGCTTTTCACAAGGCCATAGGCTGTTTGGTACGAGGCGTTAACACTATCCAACCCGATAATAATTGCCGGTTGCATCACTACTTGCTTAAAGCCGGCATTAACCGTTTTTATCCCGGCTATGTCCTGGTAAAACCAGGCAATCAGATCGCCCAGCAGCATGATATGGTTACGTGAATTCATGGCCGGATTGGCGGTATCGCCGTTCCATAGCTCCCAGATGGTGGTAGCGCCCCTCGTGGCCATATAGCCCCAGCTTGGGTAGGTGGTGTTAGAGGCAATTTTCCAGGCCAGATCAGGTCTGCCAAATTCGGTAAGGCCGCGCATGAGCCATTGCGTGCCTATTACGCCGGTACTGATATGATCATGCGCTTCGTTGATCTTAGCTACAATATTTTTAAATACCGCTTGTTTATTGGCTTTTGACGTGATCCCGAAATATAATGGCAGCAGGTTGGCGGTAACCGTATTGTTGCTGTATTTAGATGTGGCTTTATTAAAATACTTATCGTTAAACGCCCTGGCTACATTTTGCTTCGTACTGGCAAAAAACTGCGCATCAGCAGGTTTATGCAGCATTGTCGCAAACTTTTCCATCAAGCCGGATAAGTGATTGTAATAGGCTGTGGCAATCAGTTGCCCATCGGTATTCAATGATGAATCTTTGGCGTGGATCAGCTCTAATGATTCGGGCGGTACACACCAGTCGCCATATTTATCTTTGGTGACGATGTTATTTTTCATGTACTTAACCCGCATGTAATCCATCCATTTTTTCATGGAGGTGTAATGCTTTTCAATGGGCGCTTTATCGGCAAACTGGCGGTAAAGCATATCGGCCACCAGGATATAAGTTCCGGGCCAGGTCATGTTATCGCTGTAATAATTCCAGTAAGCAGGCGCCACATCAGGGATAGCACCATCCGGCTTTTGCGATTGCGCTATATCATCCAGCCATTTAGCGTAGAAATTGCCGTTGGCAAATACAAAACTTTCGCCAAGCGAACCTACCGCCCTGTCGCCAAGCCAGGGCATGCGTTCATTACGCTGCGGGCAATCTACAGGCATGCCTTTGTAATTGCTCAATATCCCCCAATAAGCATTGTGATAGATTTTATTGACGATGGCGTTGGATGTTTCAAAATGGCCGATTGTCGGCAAGGCATCGTAAACCACCTGCCCTTCAAAATCGGCTAATTCGGGTTTACCTGGATAACCGCTGATCTCTACATACCGGAAACCGTGATATACAAATACCGGGTGCCAGATCTCTTCTGCTCCACCTTTAAGGGCATACACATCAGTTACTTTGGCATCACGGAGGTTAGCTACATAAAGCTCATTGTTGGGTTGCAGCGTCTCAGCATAACGAAGGGTTACTTTATCGCCCCGGTTTCCTTTTACACGCATCTGTACCCAACCCGCCATATTTTGCCCCATATCCAGGATCCATACATCTTTTTTGAGCTGACTAATGCTTACAGGTTTAACGATATCCATCACCCTGATCGGCTCATTCATCTGCGCGTCAAGCTTGCCACCGGGAGCCGGCACCAGCTCGGCTTTAAGCCATTGGCTGTCATCAAAACCCACGCTGTTCCATCTCGGAAATTCTTTAGTGGCATCATATTCTTCGCCATCATACTCGTTATTGGTGCGGATGGGGCCATCGGCAGTAAAATGCCAGGTATCATCACTTATGACGATTTGCTTTGTTCCGTCAGTGTATTCAACTTCCAGTTGCAGCAGCATTTTAGGAAACCCAAATTCCTTGATTTTTTTTGGCTTGTATTTTGGCCGCATGGTAAAATACCGACCATTACCCAATACAGTTCCAATAGCATTATCGCCCTGTTTCAGACGATCTGTAACATCAAAGGTGTTGTACTTAACAGACTGCGTATAGTCAGTAGGTACTTCGGCCAAAACCTGATCGCCGATAGCATGTCCGTTAATATATAACTCATAATGGCCCAAACCAACTATATAAGCCGTGGCGCGTCTGATCGCTTTATTTAAACTAAACCCGCGACGATAATACCTTGCCGAAAGCCGGGAAAATTTAGAAACACTATCCCAGGCAAAACCACGGTCATAACCTATCCATTTTGCTTTCCAATCTGCCGGGTTTAAAAGTCCTACACTCCATTTAGCCGGTTGGCTCCAGGCGCTTGCTCCATTGTTTGTCCATACCCTAACTTTCCAGAAACATGCAGCACGGCTCGCCAGGGGCTTACCCGCATATCTGACCATGATGGATTCAGTGGAGTTTATTCGATGCGAATCCCACAGATCTCCCCGCCCTGCTATTAGTTTTTCGGGAGTTGAAGCCACTAAAATTTGATAGGCAACCTGGTTGGTATTCCTTGTATCGCTGGTGATCTGCCAGCTAAGCCGGGGCTTACCGGTGCCGATGCCTAAAGGATTGTTCAGCATTTCACATTTCAGGTTTTGCAGGCCGATCCGGGCATCCGCATAGCAATTGCCGAAGCAGGTTAAAATAACCGCCACAGCCAAACCCATATGTAAACCCAAGCCTTTCATCAATTATTTGCCCGAAAAGTCGAAATACAGGTTTAGCGAAAGCGCGTCTTCTATATTTCTGTCGTAATTGAAATATTGGTTTTTTTGTCCGCCCGGACCAAGCTTTTCGGGCTTTTGCGATTTGGTGCCTATCGGCGTTATGCCATGCATAAACGAGATATCGCCCGATGGGAAAGCCGGGGCCGTGTTGTAAACCTTTGCAGGATTTGCCGGCGTAAACAGGCGCATAAAAACATCACGGCTGTTGCAAACTATAGTTACCGGTTGACCAGTGGTTTGCAATTTCATCCAATACAAGTTGGAGTAATAGCCTTTAAACTCCGGGTAAACAACTTTACCCTGCCCGGTTATGGTATTGTTGTAGGTTTTATCCCAAACCCCCAATGATGTACCTTTCGTGCGGTTTTTCCATACCCTGTAAGGACCATCGCCCATGTAGGTTACGCCTTTGATATTTCTTTCGGGGAAAGAGAAATTAACGCCCATTAATGTGGCATCCTCACCAATTGGCCAGTATTTAACATCAAGCTGCACCCAGCCCGATGGGTAGATTGTCCACCTCAACAAAGGCTCGGATTTTTTTGGCGGGAATACTGCTTCAACTATTAGGTTATCGCCTTCGTAATGATAGCTGAGCTTTTCAAAACCTGTTTGATCCTGTCCTTCAACTAAAACAGGACCATTGTTAAAAGGAATCTCGCTCTTTGCGTTTTTCACACTAACCAATATGCCCGAATTACGGTTAAACGCCAGCTCAATGCCGTTACCGGTTTTCACCTTGTACAGCGAATCGGTCTCCGTAATTACAGCCTTGCTTCCGCCGGTTTTGGTAATAATGCGGTTAGCGATCTTGTCATGGTTGCTTACCGGGAAGCTCCAGGTAAACAGCTCATGTTTGTTTACATCAAAAGCTG
This sequence comes from Mucilaginibacter sp. Mucisp73, assembly GCF_059491465.1. Classification (NCBI taxonomy): domain Bacteria; kingdom Pseudomonadati; phylum Bacteroidota; class Sphingobacteriia; order Sphingobacteriales; family Sphingobacteriaceae; genus Mucilaginibacter; species Mucilaginibacter sp. Mucisp73. The sequence goes on from NZ_CP168507.1 coordinate 4,396,694, forward strand.
ATACAAACAGCACATCATAATTTTGCCAGTCTTTAGGTAACTGTAACTGCAGGTTTCCGTTCTGTCCGGGCGCAATATCCGGCGAAGCTATGGTGCCAGTTTTACTTGTTGAAGCAGCCCCGTTGAGTATAGCCAGTTTATAGCTGAATGTACATTGTTTGAGATTGGTATAGGCGTACCTGTTCTCCAAATGTAATATTCCGTTAAACGCGGGTGTTATTTCGCGTGGTTCCAAATAAACCGGGCTCCAGATCTCCTTGATAGCATAGTAGCTGCCTTCCTTTTCATGGTAAGGACCTACAATGCCATCAGGGCCATGGTCACCATCGCTGTCAAGCTCACCGTTTTTATCAGTACGAACCACGGCCTCATCGGCAAAATCCCAGATAAAACCGCCCGCCGAAATCGGTGTATGCCACATCTGTTTCCAAAAATCATCCAACCCGGCACCTGCGCCACCATCGTACAAGCCGTGTAAAAACTCGGTCGGGAAAAATATGTCGTGACCGTTTATGCCGGTGTTTGTGCCGTAGTCATAATTGATATAGTGCTGCGTATTTGTTCCGCGGAAAATACCCCATGGATGGATCAGAGGGCGTTTTTGAAGATCCAGTTCATCAAACCAATGATCGAGGTTAAAGTTAAACCCACCTTCGTTGCCATTGTCCCATAGTACGATGGATGGGTGATTGATATCTTTTTCGATAAGCTCTTTTGCTAACTTTGAGCCTACCACATCGTCATAGGCATGGTGCCAGCCAGTAAGCTCATCCAATACAAACAGGCCTAATGAATCGCATACGTCCAGGAAATGATCATCGGGCGGGTAATGCGACATGCGTACCGCGTTCATGTTCATATCCTTCATCAGCTGAACATCCCCGATGCTTACCTTTTTATTCAATGCCCTGCCCGTAGTTGGCCAGAACGAATGGCGATTAACCCCTTTAAATTTGATTTTTACGTTGTTTACATAAATGCCATCATGCTCCCTCAACTCAACCGTACGGAAACCAATGCGTTGTTTTACGGTGTGAACAGGCTTGCCGTTTTCATTCAGCGTAAACACCACATTATACAAGTTAGGAAACTCGGGCGACCATAATTTTGGCGAAACAATATGTGTGCTGATATTGACAAGGGTATCGCCCGTATTAACTTTTACGGAGAAAGGAGTACCTAACTTTTGGCCGGTCAAGGTATATACCTGTCCTGTTATTATACCGCTTTTTACAGATGTCAGCCGCAGTCGTGCTTTTAAATCACCATTGGCTTTGGCATCAACAGCATAATAGCTGATGTGTGACTTAGGGGCGGCCTCCAAAAATACCGGCCTGAAAATCCCGCCGAAGATCCAGAAATCGCCTTTGCGTTCGGCTGCGTTTACTGATGCATTGGCCGAATGTTTGGATACCGTCACCTCCAGCAGGTTTGATCTGCCGTAGTTGAGCAAAGCGCTTACATCATATTTAAAACGGTAAAATGATCCCTGGTGAGTTGCCCCGGCCGATTTACCATTCAGCTTCACCTCCGTATCGGTCATCGAGCCATCAAAAACAATGTTGATAGCCTTACCCTGCCATGAGGCAGGCACGTTAAATTCGTATTTATAAAGTCCTTGTTCCTTGCCTCTTAAGCTATCTTTGGAAAGCCCGTAATTGTATTTTCCAAAACCCTGAAACTCCCAGTTTGATGGTACCGGAATCGTTGTCCATTTGCCTGAATTGTTGCCTGCGGTGCAGTAAAACTGCCAGTTTACGGTATGGTCGCTCCCGGTACCCGACAGGAACAGCTTTTGTGTTTCCTGGGCATGGCTCACCGACCAGTTGATAACAAACAGTAAAGCAATCCATATTTTAAAGCAGGCAGATTTCATTAGTATATTTAGTTAGCAGTTAAAGTAAATTTCAGTGGGTTATCCGTGCGAAATGGCGCGGCAGGTAACCCCTCCTTATTATAAAAATTAGGCTGAGCCGACTCCGACCAGGCAAAGCGCGCGGCTACAGGTTTTGTAACCGATTCGGCTGATACCTCAACCGTGTTTCCTTTTATTGTGGCCGTGGCCGCGACAAAATTTCCGTCGGCACCGGCAATGGTGAAATCAGTAAGTGGTTTCCCGTCGTGGCTTACCAATCCGGTGCCCACATGATCAAACTCAAGGATGATCTTGTCGCCGTTTATTTTCATGCTCTTGTACATCGGGCCCGAAAAAACTACCGGTTGTTTATAGGTATTGGCAAGTGCCTGTAATTCCAACCTCCTGCCTACCTCCCATTTAAATGGCGGGTGAATATTTTTAAAGTCGTCATTCAAATCGGTAGTGATGATCATCCCCGTATTTGGGATCTGCAAAGCAGCGGCCTGGGCTTCCCGCAATTCAGGTTCGGTAAAGGGCGTATAGGTTACAGGGCCTTTTCCCTGGGTGTAGTAATATGGCGCTATCTGCACATAATAAAATGGCAATGTTTTATCGCCCCAGAGTTTACGCCAGTTGTTGATAAGCGCTTCCATTTTGTAGGTATAACTGATGGTTTCGCCTAAAAAGCACGCGCTTTCGCCCTGGTACCATAAAAAACCTTTCAGCGCAAACGGAGCAACCGGCTCAATCATTTTGGCATAGAACTTACCCGGATCACCCTCAATTTTAATGTTGTTGGCTTTAAAATATGGGATGGCATCAAAACCCTCCTGTGATACCCAGGGCTCAATCCTGCTGCCGCTCACCGCCGATGAAATAATACCTACCGGCACTTTCAAATCATGCTGCAGGTTTTTAGCAAAGAAATACCCAACTGCCGAAAATGCCCTCAAAGCAGAATCTTCGGCCACACTCCATCCTGAATGAGTTGAATCGGACTTCAACATATTTTTCTGCGTAACCAGGAAAATCCTGATCTGTCGGTTATGCGCCCGATCCAATTCGTCAACAGGTGAGTTTACCGTGCTCGTATCCGGCTTTTTCACCTTGCTGTTCTTGCGCATTTCATACTGCATGTTTGATTGGCCCGAACAAAGCCATACCTCGCCAACCAGTATATTTTGCAGTTGGATAGTGTTTTTTCCTGCTATGGTCAGCGTTGCGGGTTTGGCTGATGCAGGCATCGCGTCGAGCTTTACCATCCATTTACCCGCCGCATCAGCCGTAGTTGCCTTTGTTTGTTTAGCAAACTTTACTGTTACCTTTTCGCCCGGCGAGGCTGTTCCCCAAACGGGCACGGGAGCATTACGCTGCAATACCATATTGTTGCCCAATATTTTAGGCAAAACAACCTGCGCCCCTGCAAGTCCGGGGCTAAGCAGGCAGATCGTCAACCAACAATATTTTATTAAGCGTAACATTAATAATTGCTTGTTTTAAATGATTTGATGTAGAACACGGCTTGCTTCGCTGCTTCTCCGGCATTTAGCCGGTCGAAATCCTGATCGGTAGGCGTATCTGCATCCGGAAACCTTCGGATATCCCCGGTACGGAACACCACCCGGTTTACGCTTAGCACCGGCGCGAAAAACAGGCCAGTAAGTACATCCTTGCCGTTTACATTCACAGTATAAAAGCGGGTATCGGTATTCAGCTTGATCACTACATGATATTGCGTACCGGCTTCATACTTCATGAAGTTTTTGTTGCGATAACCGGCCTTGGTCCTGAATTGCCCTGCTGAATCAAGCGTAAGCCTGATAGCAGCGGTGCCTTTTTCATCCTGAAATTCGATGTCCAGCATACCTGTATTGTTTTGCCCGGCAGTGATGGTGAAATCGGTCATTAATTTTTTAGAAACAGGCACAACACGTTCTGCTTTGGCAAAGTCAAATGGGTCGCTATCTTTCAGGGTTAGGGCTCGTTCCCCATCTGGTGTTTTGTCGATAGCCACAGGAGCCCATTGCGGGCTGTAGGTGTTCCACTTTTCCAGTTCTTTGCCGGCAGGCAGTTGGTTAAAAATCTCGTTTGCATGCGCATCCGCCTTTTCGGTGATCGGCACCGGGATAGATGACACCCAGATATCCTCCTTGTTCATGCTGTAGGTTACCCAAAGCTTACCATCCGGCGGAGTGCCATTCCCCTCTTCAATGCCGCGTGTATATTGTGGCCCGTATGATTTATAAGCGCCGCCATAGCGCATGGTAGTGATCTCGCCGTTAACTAACAGCAGGTTGGTATAATCCAATCCGTCTTTACTAACTGACAGAGCCAGTGGCCAGCGGAATTCCGAAGGGTTGTAAACCGTAGCATATTTACCGTCGGATGTGCGTTGTCCCCAGATTTTGGCATTAGCAGTTACAAAACGCGGTGCACGGGCAGCATTAGTGGGCCATGTTTTGCCGTTGTCGGTACTGATAGCCGTAAGTGCGTATTTCCACAAGCCAACCACACGACCATCGGGCAGGTGATAAAAGTTAAATGCCTTGTAATCTTTATGCAGCGGGATCAACGGATCTTTTCTGTCGGTTTCCTCCACCCATTGCATCATCATTAACGGGTTGGCCATTAATTCATCGCAAGCCTGCACAAAACCTTTGTCCTTACTTGTTTTATAAAAAGGATATGAGGTATTCTTTTCGTTCCATTTTGGGTTGTAGTGGATAAAATAGACCGGCCCGAATTTGCCACTCGGCAATACTTCACGCACAACGCGACCAATACCCAAGCCGTCATTCGGATCATCATGGCCATCCAAACAAATCCCATAAAAACCAAGCACCAGCAAGCGTTTTGATTTGGACGTATAAAAACCCATGCGCTGGTGCATCACCGAATACAGGTCTTTCGCCACGCCGGGATGCCCCTCTTTGGTAGTGCCATCGGGTATTTTATACTGAGGGAAAATTACGGTAGGTTTCGACCATGTTTCACCATCTTTTGAGGTTATGAGCAGGGTTTGGCCCGGCGACACGCTTTCGCCTACTTTATCGCTCAGGTATTCAACATAAAAAGTATTGTTCCAGTAGGCCAGCATGGGCGCATGGTTGTAGGTAAAACCAAAGCCATCAGCCAGTTCCGGATGTTCACGGTTTGCCCTGAAGATCTGTTTGCTGTGCACGCCTATCACCGGGGTTAGCTGCCCGTGATGGTAATCGACATTGGCTAAGGTATTGCCACTGTAATGCACAGTATCCTGTGCACTGGCTATCGCGGCCATCGATAAAAAAAACAATATGATGATGAACTTATTCATATTTAGCTGCTTTGCTTTGCCCGGCTGCTTGTAAAAGCTGCCTAAGTTGTTTTTGGGTGACTTTAAAAATGGTACCGTGCTTATGCCCTACAGGCACGCTCACGCTATCGGCCAGGTCGGTAAAAGTTTTAAAATCGGTTGTGCGCATGGCGCCATATCTTTTTAAACGGTACGAATCATAATAAATCAGCCAGTTATCACCGGCTTTGGTCATGCTTGGGCCTTCACTGAAAGGCTCGGTAAATCGCGGGGTATAGTTGCTGTACGGCCCTAACGGATTATTACTGAACGTTACCAGGATGTTGCGGTTAGGCCGGGTATTATCCTTCATCACCAGCGCATAATCATTTTTGCCCCGCTGTACGATCTCGGCATCAATTACGCTAAAACCCGGATCAAGAAAAAGCTTTGAAGGGCTGAAGGTTTTAAAATCTTTAGTCGTAGTATAGTAAAGGCGGTGATTGTTGTTTTCATCCTCCTGTCCTTTAGGAAAGCGGATTGGTACGGTTGAAGCCCAAACAATGATGAAATAGTTATTATTCTCGTCATAAAACAACTCTGGTGCCCAGGCATTCACCGCGGTGGGCTCGTTAGCCATCACCTCAATATGCTGCTCGGCCGACCAATGGATCAGGTCTTTTGAAGCGGCATAGCCGATGCCTTTATCATTTTTCCAGCCGGTGGTCCATACCAAATGGTAAACTCCATCGGGTCCCTGGGCGACGGACGGATCACGCATAATCTTAGCATCGCCAACTTCCGGTTTAATAAAAATATGATCGATGGCATTCCAATGATAAGCATCATTACTGTATAAAAAGCGCAAACCCTCATTTGCAGGCTCATGAAACGATGTAAAAAGGTACACGCTTTTACTTGCCTTGCATGAAAATATCAACGCAATGGCAAATAGTAAAGTGATATGTTTAATTCCTTTGTCCACTGTTATATCGCGTCAATAATGAGCACCCAATCGTTACCGTTTGATACTTTGCCTGGCGGTTTAAATTTGATTGCTTTAGCTTTCGCGAAGGTTCCGATAGCCGTAGTTTGCCCGTTGCGCGGGTTATACCATGATGCTTTTAGTTTTACACCTTCCAGTTTATCGGCATTAATATTGATCTCGCGGCCGGTGTAGGTATACACAAAAGCATAGTTTTTACCACGGGTAGCTATCAGCCTGTTGTACTTTATGCCGTTGTTACCGGCGATCAGCGATTGATCCGGTACACGATCAAGATATTGACGAGAAAGCATCAGTTTTTTCAGATAGCTCATCTGCTTTGCGCCCGGATCGTTAATTGAATTATACCAATATCCTTTGGAACCATAAGCGCTGCCTTTATCTGTTGGCTTGTGCATCTGCATCACGTCGTTATCACCATAGGTGTAACCGCAGGCGCCTGCAAAAACCGACCAGTAGCCATAGCGCCTAACGTCGGCGGCTGTCCAGCGGGGCAGTCTAATATCATGCAGGCCGTAAGGGATCTTTTCGTACGATGGCTCGGCATCAAGCGTTGGCTTTACAGGCGACAGGTTGTAATCTGTTTCAACATAACGCCAGTTATCTTCGCCGTATCTTAAATCTTTTTTAGAAGTATCCTGTGCATAAGTACGATGGCCGGATTGAAAGCAATTGAAGCTTAACCAGTTTTCATTATGAAACCATTTTGATGATTGTGTACGGCCACGGGGGTGGTAAGTTATCAGATGTGTGCCATCAACATCATGTAAAGTATTACCAATAGCCTTCCAGGTATTCAACGAATCGGAACCTGCAATATCGCCGCCATTCATCCAGATCACATTGGAACGGTCGCGATATCTTTTGGCTAAAAACTCAGCGTAGGTTTTCGCATTGTCAGCACCGATATGGCTTTCTTTTACAACTGATCCCCAAACAGGAACCAAGGCAACATATAAACCTTTTTCGGCGGCTTTGGTGATGATCCAATCAATATGGTCCCAATAATCATATTCGTTGCCTTTGCCAAAGGTATTGCCGGGAGTTGTTTTTGGTAACGCGATATTTTTATTACTCAAGGCTGAATCGCCGTAGGCGTTGGTTTCTTTAATGCTGTGCACTACCATTACCTGTATCACGTTAAAACCCTGTTTGGCACGGACATCAAGGTATTGCTCAGCTTCTTCCCTTTTCAGCTTAGAGAACAGTAACCAGCCGGTATCACCCAGCCAAAAAAATGGCTTATCCCCGGCCATGAAATAGCGGTGGTTGGTGGATATGCTTAAACGCGGCATTACATCATCGCTTTTGAATGAAAAAAGCAATAAAGCAATGGCAATTAATATGGTAGATTTTTTAAGCATAATTTAGTTCTTTAAAAGCTCCCCTCTTGAGAGGGGGTGTGTTGGGTTGAGCGTTGGCAGGAGTGTGTTCGTCTGCGTTCATTGTCGCTTTGTCAAACACACCCCTCCGCCCCTCTCGAGAGGGGAATCGCACGGGCCCTCCGCTTTTTATCTTTTTTTAACCTTTCAATTACGGTTCAACCACAAAATGGCAGCCCCGTTCCCCTGTCCTTTTATTTCTGTATTACCAGCACCTTTCACCGTTTCTTCACCCGGCAAAAGCTCACCAGTTTTAGGGTCGATCCATTGTGCTTTGTAATTGACACCAGCCGATAAATTAAGGTGAATATCACCGCCATTACTATAAACGATATATCCTTTTGATGAGACTAAGCCCCATTGATCTTTAGGCGAACCCGGCAGCTCGGCAGGTTTCATACCGCTTGCATCGGCTAAAAAAGCTTTATTGGTATTGGCAGGAAGGACCGGCAATGATCCGCCTGCAATAAATACCGCCCAGCCAAAATGATCATAACCATCGGCAGAATAAAGCACGGCTTTATCCGGGTATTTGGTACGATACTCGTGTACCGCACGGTAAACCTGCTCAAATGATGCCGCCTTTGGTTTAAAGATCCGTGCTTGCTGGCGTGGGGCCAGGCTTTGACCGCCGATGGGTTCATAAGCCGTTCCATTGGCCTGGTAGTACCAGTAACGGATATCGATAACGTTAATAACCGAAGCTGTCGCTGGGTTAGCGAGAATAGCATCCTGCACATCCTTGGTAGCGCTTAAAGCAATAATCTGTTTCTTTTTATGTCTGGCTTCCCATTGCTTAATGGTCTCCACCCAAAACTTCATGAAATGCAGCGGACCGGTAAACTCTGCCCCAATCTGCTGGATCACCCCGGTATTATCGGCAAAGTTGTCCATACATTTATTGATGTAGGCAATGTGAAGCTTACGCCTTGCCGGGTCGGTTTCGTCATAAAACTGCTCAGCCATAAACTGGCGTTTGTCGCCGGCATAAGGTACAGGCTCCGGGAAACCGGTGCCGTTAATATTGTTTGCCGTCCGCCAGGGGAAATCAGTATAATGCGCACCAGCCTCTATAATGTTGTGCTGAAAATAGTTTTGGTGAACCAATACCAAACCTTTCTCATCGGCCAGGTCGGCAAATTGTTTCAGGCGGTTCCAGTACCAGTTATTATATTTGGTCAGGTCGTATTTACTTAAGCCGTCGTAGGCCAGTTCTTTTCCGCTCCGGGCAAAAGGCAGCTCATAAAACGGGGCCCAAACGTCGCCATCCATCCTACGGATCCGCTCATGATCATCACGGCGACGATCATACCACAAGCCGTAATTATGCTCAAATACTACGATGTTATCTTTCTTCATCCAGTCGGTTACTGCATTCAGATCATCCGTTAAACCGGTTCCGGTTTGGCCAGGTACCCAGCGGCTGATGGCAGGTTTGGCTTCCTTTTCGGTATAATCAGGATGCACGGTACCGCTCCACCATGGGGTTTCAAAGTGTCTGCCTGTTAATACTACATTGCCACGGGTTAACCATCCGTTGGTAACCACCATTTTGGGTGCTAATACTGTAGGTGCAGCATTTTTATATCCTATTTCATCAATAGTCTTGGCACCAGCCGATTCTGTATTGATAACATTTCTTTTAGACGATTGATCTATCCAGTTACTGATTGTAACAGCAGGTTTGCGGGCGGCGGCCATTAATTCGGCTGCCTGTTCAACTGTTGGGCTGCTTGAAGGTTCGGTGGCAGGATACAGGATATCGGCTTGTTTGCTTACATCCTTATTCAACCTGTTAGCCAGCTGTGTATAATAAAAACTCCTTGGGCTGATAGTACTGTTGGAGGTGCTCCAGTAACCGTCGCCGGCGAATTGTGCCCAGGTACCAAAAGCCCAGTTTTGAGCGGTTGGCGGCTGGTAGCAATCCACACGGGCTGCGGTACAATTCCAAAACAGGCTGTTGGCCGCGCTCCATCCGGCGCCCTGTCCGTCCTGTCCCCGGTTCATATAACTTAAGGGCTGTCCATCGATGTTAGCGATATCAAACAGAACGCCCGATGCCCAGCTATCAATACCTCCGCTAAAGCCCAGCGAACCTACCGACATACATTGCACAAAAGCGTTTGGCCCCGGCGCGCAATACCCGGTAGCAAAATCATGAAAACCCTGTTCGGAGTATAAACGTTGAAAAAGGTTTTGCCCCCCCATAGTAAGAAACGTATTACGGCGCTGTCCCCCTATTTCTGAAACCGGAGCAAGCGATTTACAATCCTCAACCGTAACTCGGTTACCTGTAGTACCAACAAACACCGCCGAACCTGCAAAATGCTCAAATGTTACCTGGCGTACCCAGGCATCGCTCACATTTTCCATGGTGATTGCCATCCAGCGATGATCTTCGTCTTTCGCATTGGCAGTGTTATATGCAGATTGCAGTTTTAAATTTTCGATACCAACCCGGGCTATTCGGCCGGGCCATTGGTAAGATGCTATCAAACCGCCACCATAAGTCGAATCTAAAGCCGTGGTTAAAGGTGCATCAAGGGTTATCTTGTCGCCGTCAACTGATGTTACTTTGCGATCCCAGTAAACATCACGCTCACCGGGTTTCCAGGCCAGGGCAGTTAAGTCGCCGCCAAAATGGTCGGTTTTAATGGTGCTGATCCATGCCTGTGTGCTTGGACGGTGAATTAAAACCAGATCGCCGTTTTTAAGATCTGCACCATCGGCAATGTGTAGAGTGTTAGCATTTACCGGCACGTATGCATCGGTAATTTTAATTTCTTTGGATGTTTGCCGGTCATTTTTACCGGTAACATGAATAAAGGTTTCCCTGTCGGTCCCGGCTGCAAATAATGTGGTGCCGTTGGCAGCCATCCCGCTTCCCCGCAATATAACGCCGGATGCATTTATTTCAAGGCTGCCGTTAACCTGATATGTGCCTTTGTTGAGCAGGACCGCTCCGCGAAAACCGTCTTTATCTGCAGGTAAACCGGCTACGTAATCTAAAGCGGCCTGGATCCTCAGCGTAGCGTCACCTGCTTTTACAGGCACCACAACTTTTACAGCTACAAAAGGGATCGGCTTTTCGGAAGCCATATATCCGCAATATGAATAATCAGGAATACGGTCGCCATTGGGCGCTACGGTATAATTTAATTTGCCGTTTTTATCGGCAGCAACAGGCGGTTGGGGTTTAGGGGCTTTTTTCTTATCCTGTGCAAATAAGGGGGAATGCATAAACATCCCCCCAGTCATTAAACCAACCCAAATATAAATCCTTGTAAACCTCAATCCCCGCATTATAGTGTCTTTATTATTTTAACGAAGCCAATTTCTTTTCGCCTTTAGCGGCTACTGTATTTAAATATACTTCGATATTGGTATAACCACCACCATTTTTTGCAGGCAAGGCTGAGTCGTTACCATCTTTAGGGTTTAGGCCATGAGCCAGCTCCCAATTGTCGGGCAAACCATCATTGTCCGAATCTTTGTAAGGCGTGCCTTTATATTCAGGATAGCCACCAACCTGCCAAGGGGCAGTGATGATACCCAGCTTGTACGAGTCTTTAGGTAATTTACGCACTTTAAACTGGTAAGCAGTATCGGTGTTCATTTCTTTGTAAGTGATCTTACCGGTACGTACCTGCTCGGTAATGCGCACATCAACCGGATCGCGTTTTGGAAGCGTTGCTCCCGCATTTGCTATAACAAATTTAAAGGCGTCTTTTGCCGATAGGATAGTCATCGGAGGCATAGGGAACGGAACATCCGATTTCATGTAATCCTTATACTGACCGGCGTCAGGCAATTCTTTGCCACCAGGGCCTTCAACCTGGATGCCACCGTTCCACGCGTCTTTGGTAACTTCGGGATAACCTTCCATTATATTACCTGATGCATAAACACGACCGAATACTTTTTCCTTCAGCTTGCTCCTACCCGATTCTGGTTTCAGGATGCGGTGACCAACCGGCTCGTCTTTAGGTGTAACAGGACCGGGTTTAAAGTAGTTGTTGATCACGTTGTAATTGGTGGTATAATCGCCGCCGTCCATTGAGCGGTGGTGCCAGTTAAATACTACGTTATTTACAAAGTTGTACACGCCATTCCAGCCAACAGATGGGTTGCGACCGGTATTATCTGCCCAAAGGTTACGCATTAATGAGCTGTTTTCGCCGCCTGTTGTTGAACCGAAAGCGTGGTTCCAGTAATCCAATGATTCTGAATAGATACAGTTTTGGATAGTGATGTTCACGGTACCCAACTTCTCTTCTTTCGAGCCATCACCCGGATCAAACATATGGCGGTACATGGAAAAGTTTTCGTCCAGTCCCCAGCTTGCAGATACGTGATCGGCAATGATATTACCTACCGGGTTGCCACCCAAAGCGTCATCCCTACGGCCAACATTGGTTTCGCCGCGGCGGAAACGCATATAACGGATCACAACATCATGTGTATTCACCCAAAATGATTCGCCTGCAATACAAACGCCATCACCCGGGGCAGTTTGGCCTTCAATAGTAATATATGGCGCCCTCACGATGATCGGTGTTTTGATGCGGATAATGCCGGCAACATTAAATACCACGATACGCGCGCCGCCTTTTTCGCAAGCTTCACGCAAAGTGCCGGGGCCATTATCTGCCAAACTGGTAACTACATATACCTTACCACCGCGGCCGCCAAAGGTAAACTTACCACCACCTTCGGCACCCGGAAAAGCCGGGATCTTAGCCTGCGGCAAATCGGTCGGGCGCGCGGCCCATGGTACGTATACTTTGCCACGGCGCTGATCGGCCTGGATGATAGGCAGGGCAACAGCCCATGCTGAATCTGAACGACGGGTAGCCTCTTTCATCAAAGCTTCACTCTCTGCTTTAACCTTCTCCGGCACTTCAGGGTATTGGGCAAAAGCCGGTTTAGCTAAACCCAATGCCGCTGCTACTAAAAATAAAGCTGTGTGTTTTTTCATATCTGTATTCGTAATCTTCTTTTGTTAAATGGTTAGCAGGCACCCATCGTTCAATTAATTTATTATTGAAGCGGATCAAACGGCCCACCCCAGGTGTTATTTTGCTGTAAATTGATATTATTTAACAATGCCGCCGAAGGGATCCCGAAAAAGTAATCGCCCGACTGAACCGCAATGTTATAAGAATCCATTGTTTTGGTTTTAACGGTGAAAGATGTGCTGTACAGGGCATCCAATGATGCAGCCGCCAAAGCATCTCTTGTACCGGTAAGATAATCTTTACCGCTTGCGTTGTTATTAAGGGTAACTGTAAGCCCCGTTCTCTTTTTACCGTTCAATGTGCTTTCGAGCAGTTTACGGCGGCGAAGGTCCCAATAGCGTTTACCCTCAAAGGCAAATTCAATTTTACGTTCATTCATGATAGCGTTGATCATCTGATCAGGGCTCATGCCTGCATCTAAACCGTAAAGATTATCGGCACCTGCTTCAATACCCGCACGTTTCCTGATGGCGGCAATATTGGTATAACCGGTAGTTACGTTACCTAACGCGGCGGCACATTCGGCCTGGTTCAATAAAACTTCGGCATAACGGATCTCCATCCAATCTGTACCAACATATGGTGTATTTGCCACACTGACGTTAGGGTCAATAGCTTTGCGCAGGTAGAAACCTGAGCCTGTTGCTGATGCCGGTTCAGTGGTTTTAACACCCGAACCATCCGCTTTATTGTAATAAAAGTAAGTCCACAGACGATAAGAGCTATTGCCGTTTATAGGCCAGTTACAACCGTTGTAGGCAATAGTTTTGTTAAACCTTGGATCGCGGTTATCAAAAAACTTTGCATCATCATATGTATACTTTAAGGAGGTACCTGGTGCTTTTCCGTCAAGCATCGGGTATGATTTTACAATATCCCAGGTAGGTTGATTGGAACCGCCTTTAGTACCTAAATAGGCCGGACGAGTCGCGTTATCATAGGTATTATTATTCTGGTTTTGATCGGTTGATGATGTGTTAAAACCTGTTATCAAAATTGCCTCCGGATTGCTGCTGTTTTCGGTAAACCACATATTATCATAAGATGGGTTTAAACCGTAATTATTAGCAGACAATATCTGCATTGCCTTATCATTGGCGTCAGCAGCTGTTTGCCAGCGGGCCGCATCATTGCTGGGGTTAAACTGAGGACTTGCATACGTTAGCAACACCCTTCCTTTAAACGCAGCAGCAGCAGCCGATGAAATACGACCGTAATCGCTGCCACTCCATTTGGCGGGCAGATATTTTATACAGCTGTCCAGATCGCTCACAATTTGTTTAAAACATTCTGAGGTTTTGTTACGAGGCAAAAGCGCCGCGTTTTTGGCGTCCTGACCAATAGCATCAAGCGGTTTTAATACCAATGGAACACCTCCATATAACCTTACCAGGTCAAAATACCTGAAAGCCCTCCAAAAATAAGCCTGTGCTTTATACCTGTTTTTGGTAGAGGCAGGCAAGGTGCTGGCGTCGAGGTCCTGCAGGGTTTGGTTAATGTTACGGATCCGGCCGTAGTTATTGCTGATATTCACCGAGGTACCGATGTCACCAACAGTTTCGATGGTAACCGTGCCTTTTACGTATGCGTTATCGCTGTAAAATTCGTCGCATTTGTCGCCTCCGCTGCCAATAGCGCCGCCGGTATCGCCAAACCAGCCAGGCTGGTTTGCTGTATACAGGTAATTGATGTTTAAAATAGCCACCGTTGAGTCATTAAAAATCTGACCGGGGGTGCTGTGTGTAAGATCTTCCTTATCAAGCACTTTTTTACAGTTTGTAAACAGGGCTGATACGATCAAAGCTGCAAATATGGTTTTAAATAATTTCATGTCTTTCAAAGTTTAGAAGCCTAAGTTTAAACCAAAAGATACTGTGCGTAAGTTGGGATATGCCCCAAATGGTGATGAAATATCACGATAATGTTCGGGGAAGGGGTTTACAAAGTTGATTGGGTTTGTAGCTACCACATACGCCCTTATGCTTGACATTCCAAGCCTTTTTGTGATGGAAGCGGGCAGGGTATAGCTTAAGTTAGCACTGGAAATATTCCAGGTGAAGGGGCTAACAAACCAAAAATCACTTGTAGCACTCACATCGTCCGAGTAATAAGGGTCGGGATATTTAGCATTTGGATTAGATGGGGTCCAGTGGTCGGCCCAGAATACAGGCCTGTTCTGGTTAGCCGTGGCTTGTTTAATGGCGGCGCTCTCAATTGATTGGTTGCCACCCCAGCTCATTCCCATAACCACATTTAAGCTTAAAGTTTTATACGCACCGCCAAAGTTCAGACCAAGATTGTAGTGGTTTGATGATTTCTTACCTAAATAAAACTGGTCGTTGAGATCGTTTTGTTTGATAACACCGTCGCCGTTTTTGTCAACGTAATTGATCATACCAGGTGAAGGCACGTAACCAAAAATCTTAACGTTTTGCGCGCCACCGGCTGCTGCGGCCCTTTCTGCAATGATCGCATCAGCATCGGCTTGTGTACGGATGATACCGAGTGATTTGTACCCAAGTGTTCCCTGATCGCTTGATTTACCGGTCAAATCCTGAATGGTACCCACCTGCGCAGCAGCGATATCGTATTTAATGTATTTATTATCGCTCCAGGAAAAGAACGGGCTAAAATTATAGCTAAAATTAGAACCAATTTTGTCTTTCCAGCTTACAGAGATCTCGTATCCGAAGGTATTGACGATACCATAATTTTCGGCAGATGGCGCTGCACCTATGGTTACAGGAACTGAAGTGTTCAGAGATGCAAGCATATCATAGCGGTGCTCCCAGAAATAATCGGCCGAAACTGATAAGCGGTTACCCAGGAAAGCGGCATCTAAACCGTAGTTTGTTTTCAGGTCATGGTCCCAGGTTAAATTAGCATTCGGGATAGCGATATTTAGCAGTGCGCCGAGGCCCCTGTCGCCATTGCCGCCAAAAACAGCACCGCCTTTGTTGCCGGTACCAAACTGGTAGTTAACCGCGTATAAGAATGACGGTGTATTATCAGAACCCAACAAACCTACCGAACCCCTGAATTTCAAAAGATCAACAAAGCTGACTGATTTAAAGAAGTTTTCTTTTGAAACTACCCAGCCTGCTGAAGCCGAAGGGAAATATCCCCACTGGTGGCCCGGTGCAAAGTTGGTATTAGCATCCGCCCTCATGGCCAATTCAACCAGGTATTTATCGGCGTAGGCATAATTTACCCTGCCTGCAACAGCTTTACGGCCATATTCCTTCACCATTGTGGCCTGGTTTGACGATTGATCGCCGATGGTGAATGTCTGGTTATCTTTTCCGCCTACAATTACACCGTCGGCCTCAGCCGCCACACCTTCGCTGTATGATTCATATTGCTCATACAAGGCAAGGGCTGTAATTTCATGCGCACCAAACCTTTTGTGGTAAGTAAGATTTGCATTGAACTGGTAGTTATCGGCCATTGTTGGGGTAAGACGGACCCTATCCCCATTTTTTATCGCTTTTACACCCACCACTGTTCCTCCGGGAATATGGTTATTGTCGCCTTCGCCCGAATATTGGTTATAATAAAATGTTGAGCCATATTGCTTGTTAAAGGCGTTATTAAGATTACGGTTGTAGCTTACATTGGCAGTTAAGCCGCTAATACCCGGAATTTCGTAACTCAAATTGGCTAAACCATTAAATACAGTGTTATTGTTACCTGTATAGTTGTTAGAATTTTGAACAGCAAAAAAGTTAAGGTTATCGTTATTGCTGGTTCCTAAATATACAGGATGCCCGTCGATAAAATATTTTTGCCATGGTGGTGCCTGGTTAAGCGACAGAAAGTCGTTATCGGGGCTTTCGCTGGTACTTGATAGTTTATACCAGTAAATTTTGCTTTTAGCAAGATCTTCGCTCAATGACAATGACAGTTTTAAACCTTTAGCAACTTTTGCATCAACACTGGCCCTGAAGCCGAAGCGATTGGTATTTACACCTTTAAAGTTAGAGTTTTGATTTACGTAGTTCGCACCGGCAAAATAGGTAACCTTATCATTACCTCCGGTTATGCTAAGCGCGTTCCTGCTGGTTACTGCCGGTTTAAACGCCTGCTCCAGGAAATTCTGGTTATTGGCTTTAAAATACTCAAGCTCATCCGGCGTATAATATTTTAAGTCTTTATTGCTTAAATCGCCGTTGATATAACCTTCGGGTGTTATGGTGTGGTTATACCTGGTTTGCTCAATATCATTCAAATAGGTAGCCATTTGAAAGCCCGACATCATTTTAGGAAGCTGAATTGCATCGGCAATACCTACTGATGAACTGAAGCTTACCTTTGGCCCGCCGGCCTGGCCGCGTTTGGTTGTTACAACGATAACGCCATTCGCGCCTAAAATACCGTATATAGCAGCGGCTGCATCTTTCAATATCGAAATGTTCTCCACCTCACTTTGATCAAGCAGGTTGAAATCTGCTTCACTACGTTGTACACCATCAATAATGTATAATGGTGTTGTACTACCGCCATTCTTTGCCAGGAAAACAGGGTTACGAATGGTGATGGTTCCGCTTTGGCCCGGCCTTGCAATACCGCCGGTAACACTTACCGCGGCATTGGTTCCGCGTAACGCGGCAGCAAGATTAGTGGTTGGAATATCCTGGATGGTTTTCATATCCACCGCGGCAACAGCACCTGTTAAGTGGACCTTCTTTTGAGTACCATAACCTACTACCACAACCTCATCGAGGGCATTTTGTGATGGTAGCATTTTAAAGTCGGCATTCATCTCGCCAATCTTCAGTGTTTTTTCCTGGTAGTTGTATCCAAGAAATTTAGCCCCAACCACAATGGCCTGCAGATTAGTAGCCTTAATTGAATATTTACCATCGGCATTGGTGATAGTACCTGTAGTACTGCCCTTTACCTGGATGGCAACCCCTGGCAGCGGAGCACCTTTTTCGTCCGTAACCGTACCTGTTATATTACGGTCCTGGGCTTTTAGCGCGCTGCCTAAGCACAGCAACACCGAAAGTAAGAGGAAAAGTTTTCTCATAAACTTGATAATTTAATTTTCATGATCAGGTTAATTAATTAGTATAATTGGTTTGCCCGGCTAAAGCTTATTTCATGATACCGGGATATTTAGGTTAGTTCAAAAATTATTGTTTTGCTGCCTGCCGCTCTTTGATCCGTTTTTGCCACTCTTCACCCTCCTTTTTCATATCGTAGCCCTGTGCGGATAGGTAATTATTAATGCGGCCCTTAAACTTCCCAAACCAGGCATGTTTTTTCTCTGCCGATTCGGCATCTATAGCATTCTCCCTCGCTTCCAGCAGCCATCCTTTAATTTTGTCTTTTTGCTCCCCGGTAAGGGTAGGTATTTCATCCTGGTAAGCGGTATAAGTGATGGGATAAATGCGGTAGGTCATGCCGTCTTTTATTTTATCAACCTCATCAGCGCTTAATTCCTTATTCAGCTTATTGATATATGAGGTATGTAAAACCTTAACCTGCTTAGCCACATTACTATCTACAAGGGCGATTTTGGCATTGGCACCTGCTTTATCATCGGGCATCTGGGTTTTAATATCATTTACTTTTGCTTTACGCGCATCATAAATGGTGTTCAAATCACTGTACTGGGCAACTACAATATCACGCACTTTCTTAAATTTTACCGAGTCGGTGATGCCTGCTCCTGTAACAATTTTGTTTGAACGTTCGGTTATAACTTTTATATAGTTGTTATCCACTGGTGCCTGCGCGAAAGCCTCACTGACTGCAACTGATAATAACAATATCACTATGTATTTAAAGTGTTTCATGGTTGTTTCAATTGGTTAAATTCTTTACAGTTTTTATAAAAGCCCTTAAAAAAGTATATGGTATCCTGCCATTTTTTACGCAATTAATTGTTCATATCACAATTAATTAACTGTTAAAATCTTGTCAGTTCTAAAAGCCTGATAAAAAGTATAATTAATTTTATTGGTTTATATTTCCTGGTATCCGGCAGCCTGATTTACAAGTTGCTTTAACAAATATCAATGGTTAGCCTTTGCCTTTCCTATTTGTATTTATCTATTTATTATACAATCTTATCATAACCCACTTTTCGTGTTAGGCTAATTTTTTGTCAAAAGAAAATTACATTCGTGCAAATTGGGTTTGATTAAAAATTACTACTTTTAAAATATAAACCAGCGCGACGCATACTTAATTGTCCGCTCACCTGCTAATCTTTATTGATTTTTACAAAATGAAGCCCCATTTTCTCAAGGTTGCGGTAAAACCGCAAAATTCATTCAGTATCAGGCATGATATTTTGCCCACCTTCCGGGGTATCTGGCACTACCATCCCGAGCTTGAATTACACTACGTAATAAAGGGCGAAGGGGTTAGGTTTATCGGTGATAATATCAGCAATTTTTCGCCAGGCGAAATTACTTTGCTTGGTGAGGCCCTGCCGCACTGCTGGCGCTGCAAGGATGAATATTTTTTGCCCGAATCCGGATTGAATGTTGAGGTGATCGTGATTCATTTTTTGCCTGATTGCCTTGGCCGTTACTTGTTAAATTTACCCGAAGCGTTCATGCTGCCCAAGCTTTTTGAGAAAGCTAAAAGCGGAATGGTAATTAAGGGCGAAGCAAGAACCGAACTGGCCAAACTGATGCGGCAGGCAGCGGAAGCCACCAACCTCGACAGGATCATTATCCTGCTATCGATACTTAAAGTGCTGGCCGAAAACGAGGACTTTGAACCGATAACATTATCGCACAGCGACTTCCACCAATCAAACGAATCGGATACTATCCGCCTCAATAAAGTATGCTCCTATACATTGGCCAACTATAAACAGGAGATCAGCCTGGAAAAAATAGCAGCTATTGGCAACCTAAGTGTTACCTCCTTTTGCCGGTATTTTAAACTGATGACCAAGAAAACGTATTTTGATTTTTTAACCGAGATCAGGATCAGTCATGCCTGCCGCTTTTTGATTGAGGACAAATTACCCACCGAGGTTTTGTGCTTTGAATGCGGTTATAACAATATCTCAAACTTTTACCGACACTTTAAACGGGTTACCGGCATGACGCCTCTTGAGTATAAACGCCGTTATATTAAAGGACAAAAGCAGGCAATTTCTGCTTAATTGGGTTAAGTATTAAGTCGTTAGCCAAAAGTTCCAACAGGCTGTTTTAAAATGTAGAGACGCATCACATGCGTCTCACGCATGCAAATCCAGGGTTTAATGAATTACAAAACGGCTTGTCCTATGGGAGACGCATGTGATGCGTCTCTACGTAAAAACTTCACAACAGAATTTAAACAGGACTTTCAACTTAAGACTAATCAATACCGATCTCACTTTGAAGTGTAGTGTAGTTAGCGTAAAGATCTTCTATTTTATTGCGGATGGCCGGCGAGAAATAACCAACATCGCGCCGGGTAGTTGTTGATATTTTGAAGCCCCGTTTGGTAAGATAATATTTTGCAATAACCGGGTAAACATTGTGCATCACATCCATGTTGTCGGTTAAAAATTCCTGCACCATGGCAACCTCATGCTGGCGCGATGCATCGGCATAATGATTGCATACCCAAACAATAAGCTCAGGGAAGAAATTCCCCTGGATACATGACAATCCCGCCGAACCTGCTTTAAGCGATTCAACCGCATGAACCATGTAAGCATCATACAAACCAAAAGCTGAGTTAATTTTACTTGCCTCCAATTTCTGTTTTACCACGTCAATTTTAAGACAGGTATCTTTATGATATATTACCCTGCCTGTTGCTGCAAAATGATGAAGCTGTTCTGCCGATAATAACCTTTTGTATGGCACGGGACATTCGTAAAATCCTAAAGGAATATTTTCTGTTTGATCAAAAAGATCAAAAACGCGATCATTAAGCGCAGTATCCGGCTCATTTGCATCGGCCAGTAAACTGGTAATGGCAATTACCGCTGAAGTGCCGGTATCATACACCCTCTTTATAAAATCAGCTTGTTTTTCAACCGGGCCACCAAAGGTACCGGTAGCTACAACAGGAACAGCGCCATCAACAGTTTCAACCACGTGTTTGATAATTGCTAACCGCTCCTCACCGCTCAGTTCAAACATTTCGCTCGAGAGGCAATTGGCAAACACACCGGCCGCACCCGCGCGCAGGTACATTTTGGTTAAGCGGGTAAGCGCTGCATAATCAATAGCACCGTTATCTTTAAAAGGCGTTAACATTACCGGGATAAAACCCTTTTTTGATTGTTCCATCTGTGATGATTATTAAACTGTTAACTGCCTTGTTTTGGTTAAAAAAATTCCTGTTAAAAAAATAGCCAATGTGCCGGCTACAATGATCATATTGGTATTCAATGTGCTGCGAAGGGCCGCGTATTGCTCGGGGATAAGAGTAGGAAAAGTAAGCCAAAGGATCACCAAAACACCTATGATACTGGCAATGATGGCCTCATGGTTACGGGTTTGCCTGCTGATAATGCCCAGCAAAAACAAACCGAGCATACCTGCTGCAAAAATCCCCGAAAGCTGCCACCATAAATCAAGGATACTTTTTACCCCTATCATGGCTATGCCTGCCGCCATACCTGCAAAGCCAAAAAGCACGGTACCAATGTGCAGGGCGTTCAATGTATTTTTTTCATTAAGTTGCGGCTTAAAGTACCTTTTGTAAATGTCGATGGTAAAAACGGTAGCTGATGAGTTCATGCCCGAACTGATGGTGCTCATGGCAGCTGATAAAATAGCAGCTACAATAATACCAACCAATCCTGCCGGGATTTTGGTAACCATAAAATGCGGCATGATCTTATCACCGTAATCGGCAGGGGTTAATTTGTTCATAAATGCCGAAACCTCATTTGCCGAAGCCGTTGCAGGCAGGCGCTCGATAGCTACCTGGTGCTTAAGGCTTAAGATCAGATCGGGATGCTGACTATAGTAAGCATATAAGCATGAACCTATTACAAAAAACAGGAAAGATGCCGGCACGTAAATACCAACGCAAAGCCATACCGATTTGGCGGCCTGTTTGGTAGATGTAGCCGCATGATAACGCTGGATATAATTTTGATCCATCCCAAAATTATTTAGATTGATGAAGAAACCATAGAACAGGATCACCCAAAAAGTTGGTTCGGTAAGGTTCAATGAAAAACTGCCCAGGCTGAATTTGTGATCAGCTTTACCAATTTCTACGATCTTATCAAAGCCGCCGGGGATGCTGTTTACCACCAAATAAATGATCAGCAGGGCTCCTAAAGTTTTGATGATAGCCTGCACAACTTCTGTCCAGATCACAGCTTTGATCCCTCCTGATACTGTGTACAGGATAATAGAGATTCCCATTACCACCATAATGGTCTTCATAGACAGACCGGTAAGCGCCTGCAGGCTTAACGCTATGCCAAAAAATACAGAACCCATACGGGCTATCTGCGTAAGCAAAAAGCAAATAACCGCGTAAACCCTTGCCCATGGGCCAAAACGTTTTTCGAAATGCGTATAGGCCGAAATGTTACCGGTATTACGATAAAATGGTATAAAATATTTAACAGCAATCCAGGCCGCAAATGGCATGGATAGGCTAAAAACGAAAGCGTTCCAGTTGCCGCCGTAGGCTTTGCCGGGTACACCTAAAAAGGTGTTACTGCTTAAAAAAGTAGCATAAATTGATAAACCGATAGCCCAGCCCGGTATTAAACCAGATGCAACGGTGAACTGTTCGGCATTTTTATTTTTACGCGAAAAATAAAAACCCACCAGCACCATAGCTATAAGGTAAATACCTATAATGGTAAAATCTAACACGGGCAACACTTTCATGCGTTAATCGGGTAGTACAGTAAAAATTAGTATTGTGGTTTAAAATTGTATAACAAATTTAACGTCCAGCAGTTAACCTTTACTGTAATATTTTCTCCTGCTACTGTAGGATATTAGCACAAACAAATAAATATATAAACAAAAAACGCCGCCGCTTGGCTCCAGCCGAGTGGCAACTATTCTCCGGCCTCTGGCCGGTATACACAACACTTGTTTACGGCGGCCAGAGGCCGCTTGATAGCTGCCACTCGGCTGGAGCCAAGCGGCGGCTGGAATTTTTTTTACTTTTTTTTAAAGAATAAAATAATCAGACCTATTGTTATGGGGATAAGGGAAATGAAATATGTGTCTAAACCGATCCTTCCAGATTCACCTTCAATTTCCGGGTCATTCAGCATTCTTAAAAAGATAAAGAAAAGAACTCCTATAATTATAAAAACTACACCTGAAACTATTTTTAAGGACTTCATATTCACTCTTTATTTTTGTAATTGTAATTTAAAAGCGATACGGTTACTTTCAATAATTAAGTGAGCCGGTTTCAGTCCACCAGCCGTAGCAGTAATGGTAATTTTCCCAGCAACAGCTTTAGATTGAATAATAGCCAATCCCAAACCATTAAACAGGTGATGCTGATCAGATACAAAAGGTTCCAGATCTGTTTGTGAGCCATTATCCACTCCTTTTAGTATTCCCTGCCCGGTTACTTTAAAATTCACCAATTGATTAGCATCGGGCACCGGAACGTTGTTTTTATCCAAAACAGATACGGTAATGTACGAAAGATCTTTACCATCTGCCTTGATTTTATCACGATCTGCTTTTAGCTGTATTTTGTAAGGCTCACCCGCCGTAACCACCTGCGTGGTCATCACCACTTTGCCTTTACGGCGCGATACTGCTGTTAATACTCCCGGTTCATATTTAACGTGCCACATTACATGCAGATCATCGCCGGCTTTCTTCCTTACACCAATCGACTTGCCATTCAAAAATGCTTCTACCTCATCGGCGTTATTGTAATAAGCCCAAACATCAATCATCTGTCCCGGCTTCCAGTTCCAGTGTGGTAACAGGTGCAGAACCGGTTTATTTGTCCACTCGCTTTGGTACATGTAATAAACATCCTTGGGGAATCCGGCCAGATCAACAATACCGAAATATGAGCTACGTGCTGGCCATAGGTATGGGGTTGGTTCACCGATATAATCAAAGCCTGTCCATACAAAAAGCCCCGAAAGAAAATCATGTTTCTTAATGATCTTCCAGGTTTCCTCATGCGTTGAGCCCCAATAGGCCGACACATTATCATACGATGATACGGTGAAGTCGACATTACCATCCTTCAACGGGGTTTTACCGTCCTTTGGCCAGCGCCTGATACTATCCGACGGCATATCATAATGCCCCCGGGTTGCCAGGGCCGACATATTTTCGGTACCGATAAACTTTTGACCGGGGTAGTTTTTCTGAAAATCTGCATAAACTTCCTGGTGGTAATTTAAACCAACCAAATCAAGCGCACCCGATTGGTAGATGAAATTCTTTTTAGGATCGGCTTCGCTCAATGCCGATGTAACCGGCCTGGTATTATCCAGTTGCTTTACAATTTTAACCAGCTCACGACCAATACCTACACCCGTACTGTCAAATTGCTCCCTGATTTCGTTGCCAATGCTCCAGGCAAAAATGGACGGATGGTTACGATCGCGTAAAACCTGGTCTTTCAGGTCTTTCACATGCCACTTGTCCCAATCCTCGTGGTAATCGTGTTTGCTCTTTTTCTTCTTCCACATATCAAAAGCCTCGTCCATCACCAGGAAACCCATTTTATCACATAGGTCGAGTAATTCGGGCGCGGGAGGATTATGAGATGTACGGATAGCATTGCAACCCATATCCTTTAAGATCTGCAATTGCCGCCCAATAGCGCGGGTATTAACAGCCGTACCCAAAGTTCCCTGATCATGGTGCAGGCATACACCAAGAATTTTCATCGGCTCACCATTTAAGCTGAAACCTTTATCTGCGTCGAAATTAAAATACCTGATACCTGTAGTGGCGATATAATCATCAATAACCTGATCACCAGCCATCAGTTGCAGCTTTACTTTGTACAAATAAGGATGTTTCACTGACCATAGTTGAGGATTGTTCACCCGGATGCTTTGCTGAATTACAGTGTCCTTTACGGCAGTGGTAGCAGATCCAACAATCTTACCCCTATCATCCAGAACAGACGCTTTAAGCTTAAACTTTGAATTAATTGAACGCGGCAAAATTGTGCGAATATTGACATTTGCCTTTTGATGATCAACCCGCGGCGTAGTTATAAATGATGACCATTGCGGCAGATGCGTTTTATTAACCATAGTTAACCAAACATTACGATAAATGCCCGAACCTGTATACCAGCGTGAGTTAGGCAGATCACTATTATCTACCCTTATGGCGATAACATTTTGTTGTGTGCCAAATTTTAGATAAGGTGAAAGGTCATACCTGAACGAGATATAACCATTAGGCCGCCTGCCCAGATAATGACCGTTTATCCAAATTTCGTTGTTATGAAAAACACCGTCGAAATCAATCAAAATAGTTTTAGTTTTTGACGATGCAGGGATCAGAAAGCTTTTACGATACCAGCCAATGCCGGCCGGCAATCCGCCTTCGGCTTGCGTGGTGGGATTTTTACTGTCGAATTTACCTTCAATGCTCCAGTCATGCGGCAAATCAAGCTTTCGCCAGCGGCTATCATCATATTTTACATTGTTCGCCGTCGAATCATCACCTAAAAAAAACTTCCAGTTGGAGTTAAAACTTTCTGTTTTGCGTACGCTTTGGGCAGATACAAAACCAGTCGCAAAAAATATTAAACACAGTAGATACAGATAACTTAGCCTCATGATTTCGTTTTGCTCTTCTTAACAGGCGGCGCAACAAAGTTGAGCTCGCTTTTACCCAGATCTTTTGAAGTAGCTACTGCTATACCGCGCTGATCTGCTTTGTTTACAGCACAATAAAAGTGATAAACCACGCCTTTGTATTTCACCACGCATGATTTATGGGCAAACATGTTATCATAAGGCTCGGACGATTGAATGAGCTTCTCCCCTGTCCAATCAGTCCAGTGCACCAGATCATAAGAGCAGGCAAAGCGGTTAAACACGCCCGAATCGCCGGTTTTCCAGAAAGCGCCGAAATAAAACATAACATATACATTTCCTATTTGCTGAATGTATGGGTCGCCGGTAATGCCGTCACCGTGATTCAATACCGGGTCTTTGCCAAAACGTTTCCAGTGCAGCATATCATCAGACACAGCCATGCCAATGCGCTCGGCACCACGTTTTTTATTAACGCTGTCGCCATTGGCGTTGTAGTACATAATGAACGCGTGACCGGTTAGCTTCTTTTTATCCCAGATCACGGTTTGTTTGTATTGCGTATGGTTATCCCACCAGCTTACATCTTTATCAATGCTTGATAATACGGGATGATCTAACCCTTGCCACTCATGCACCGTACCCGGATCTTTATCGGTAGAAGCCACACTTATGGATAGCAAACCTTTCTCATAGCCTTTGCTTTGCCCGCCGAAGTACGATAACCAATATTTGCCATTATACTGCTGCAATTTGTATGATCCACCCCATTTATAATCCTGCAAACCGACATAACCGGCTTTTTGATTATTGTCCCATTTGGTAGTATCATCCGAAAATGACAGAATCCGGCCCCGTGTTTTCCAGTGCAGCAGGTCCCTACTATCGGCCAGCCAGGTTTCATAACCGCGACCGTTAAAAATAATATAGCTCATATACCAGCTGTTACCCCCGCGAAAAACTGTAGGACAATCAGCCTTTTGGCTATTATCTTCAGGAGCTATCACCAGACCATATTTGTAAGGCGTTTTAACCTGCTCGTAAATGTCTTTCATCACCTTTTCGGGTACTTCCTGGGCATGTGCCCTAAGCAGTAACAAAGTACAGATAAGGAGTGCAGATGATTTAAAAATGTGTTTCATTTTAGTTTTAATATTATTTGGCGATGAATGTATAGTTGCCTGAGCCAGACTTGATCTCTGCCTTCCCATCGTGATAACCTACAAATTTGATATCATGACGGGTTTTGATATTTTGCCCGTCGACCATTATAGTCGCATTATTTTTTACGGGCAGAAAGATACTTGCAGTAGTATTTGCCGGGATACTTACCTCCAGTTTAAACTGCCCCCGCCCCTTCTCCCAACTGCTTGAAATATTGCCATAGGGCGATTTATAATTAGCCTTAGTCCAGGTTACATTGCCCACAGTTTCGGGCCTGATCTCGATTTTATTAAATGCGATGGCATCATCTGCAGGGCGAATGCCAGCCAGGCCGCTGTAAAACCATTCCATCAAATGACCTAACATAAAGTGGTTGTTGGATACCGAAGTTAACGCCGCCCATGATTCGGTTAAGGCAGTGGCACCATGGGCCAACTGATAACCATAGCCCGGTACATCGGCACGGCTGTTCATATCATAGATCACATCCGAAAGGCCTTCATCATCCAAAACCCGTAACAGGTAGCGATAACCGATGTCCCCTGCGGTAAGGGCATTCCCTCTGCCGCGGATATCTTTTACGATATTATTCACTACAGCTGCTTTATATTGTGGCTCAACCAAGCCGGCATAAACCGACATAGCATTGGCCGCCTGACTGCCTGTGCCGTATTGTTTAGTGTCAGTATTAAAAAATTTTTGATTGTACGCCTGTTTAACTTCGGCTGCCAGTTTTTTGTATGATGCAGCATCATCGTTTTTTCCAAGCAGGGTTGCTATTTTTCCGGCTATATCGAGGTCATAGTAATACAGCGAAGTAGCTGTGATGCCCTGCGGAGTTAACTGTGAAACACCGGGAGGATTTGGGCCGAGGTCATACCAATCGCCAAGCCCCTGATACAGCAAATGGTTTTGTGATTTTTTATCGAGGTAAGCCAGGTACCGTTTAATCATATCATAGTTTTGAGCAAGAATCTCTTTATCGCCATACCATTGGTACACATACCATGGCAGGATCACCGCGTTGCTCCCCCACTCAGGCGAATCGCGGAAAGGCTCGTCAAACTTTACATATTCGGGTGAGATCTCGGGGATTAATCCGTCTTCCGTTTGGGAAATGCGCATATCGTTAACACACTTACGCGCCAGGCCCACAATGTCATAATTATAATGCAGGGAGCTGCCAACTAAATGCGCTTCCTCCAGCCAACCCAGTTTTTCGCGGTGAGGGCAATCGGTAAATACGCTGGCCATATTACTTTTCATGGCCCAATCAATTAGTTTAAACGTTTTGTTAAACAGCTCATTTGAACAGGCGAAATTGCCCACGGTTTCGGCACTGTTACGGGTATGCAATCCTTTAATCTCTACAATTACGGGCAACCGGTGAGGGTTGGTTTCACCTTGAGTTACAGCACTCTGTATCTGCAAATACCTGAAACCGTAATAAGTAAACAAGGGATGCCAGGTTTCAACGCCGTTACCTTTCAACACATAATCGTAATAATGTGGACTGCCGGAAGCTTTCTGGTTAGCGCTCCCATCTTCATTCACCAATTCGGCGGGGATAATACGCACGGTATCTCCTTTTTTACCTTGCACAGTAATTTGCGGGATTCCTGAAAAGTTCTGGCCCAAATCATAGATCCATGCACCATTAGCAAGTTGCTTTTTATTTTGAGGCTTCAACGCCTGCATAATTTTCAAAGGCTCGGCCATTTGCGCGTTCAATTCGGGTATGCCATCTACTTTAACAACATTTCGCCATTTTAGGTCGTCAAAATTGTTGGTATTCCAACCCGGTTGCTCAAGGTTGGCGTTATAATCCTCGCCACCATAAATGCTACTGAAAGTAACCGGCGAAGGTGTCGTTTTCCATGAGCCATCGCTAACAACATTTTCTACCTTGCCGTTATCATATTCCAGCATCAAACGGCAAATCATTTTAGGATAACCAAAGGCACCGGTGAGCTTGCGATAACGCTTATCCCGCGGGATATAGTAAAATCCGTTGCCCAGCATTACGCCAATGGTATTTTTTCCCGAAAGAAGTTGACTGGTTACATCAAAAGGCACATATAAGGCCTGCTTATCATATTTTGTCCACCCGGGATCAAGGAAATGATCGCCCACTTTTTTACCATTCAGGCTTAGCTCAAAATGACCTAACCCGCATATATAAAGCGTGGCTTTTTTTAGCTTGGCATCAACATTAAAGGCTTTACGGATTAAAGGCAAAACATCATTGGCTGCGCCCAGCCTTTTAGGCCCTTTACCATGATAAAAGGGAACAATGACCGATGAATCAGGTAATTTATCATAAGTTATCCAATCGGCACCATGCCAGTCTTTTTTTGTAAGCAGGCCCATTTGCCAGCTGGCAGTATTACTCCATGCCGATGCTTTGCCATGGTTGTCCCAAACCATTACCTTCCAGTAATATGTTTTTGCGGCTTGCATAGGCTTGCCATTACACGAAACCTGTAACGACGCACCGGATGGTACCTTTCCCGAATCCCATATATCGGCAATATTCCTTTTGAGTTTAGCAGCGTCACCGGCAACCAAAACCCGGTAGGCGGTTTGCATAGTATTCCGGGCATCGCTTTGCATTTGCCAGCTCAGCTTTGGCTTAAGCGATTCGATACCCAACGGATTGGTTTTGTACTCGCATTGCAGGTTTAACACCTTCAGGCTTTGCGCAAAAAGTCCGAAGGGCAGTAACAAAAACAACAGGCTGATACTCTTTTTCATGTTAATATTTTATTGCATTTCGATACCCGAAACAGCCAAACCATCAGCTTTTATGCCCGTGATCACCAGCTTATAATTCCCCGCATTGATACTTGTACCCGTATTGGTTGCAACCGTGCCCGATTTATTTTTAGCAACCGGTTTAAAACTCAGTTCTTCCTCCTTCATCACCGTACCATCGGCGGCCAGTAATTGCATTTTTGCCGTAAAAGTTTGATTGCTCTGGTTATAATATTTTATGCGCAAGGCGTACAAATCGGCAACACCCGGTGTTAACGCGAATGCCACAGTGCCGCTTGCCACGCTGTTAAATTTAATTACTTTTTTTCCGTTCAGGGTGTCTGCTTTTAAACCATCGCCTTTTATCTCAGCCGTCTCCGCTTTATAACTTACGGTTTTATGAAGATCAGTAGCAGGTTGCAGCGAAGTAACAGGCAACACCACCACGGTGTACATGAACCTTCCTTTATTTTCGCCTAACGTAACTACATCAGCCTTTTTAAAACGCTTCCTGTAAACGGGTAACTGATAACCTCCATCGGCATCCGTTTTTACAAACAAGCCTGTGTTTTCATAATTAGCAATCCAGGATGGTCTTTGCAAGGCGGGTATGTCCATAGCAACGTAAACATCAGCGTCAGCGTTTAAAGTAAACGAACAGGTTTGAGCCTGATTTGAATTAGCTGTACTTATCCAATCTGCACCATAAAATATTGGCGGCAGATCATTAAAAGTTACCCCGGCATCGGTGTATTGTTTTTGGCCGATATCCATCCAGCTTTTTATCATCCATTTATTGTTGCCCTGTAATTGGCCGATTATTCCATTACCTGCCTGTTGTGGTTTTACTGTTTTATTTAAAGTACTGATGGCTATAGCTGATATGATCGCCTCGCCTGCTGCTGCGTTTGGAAAAGATATGCTTAGCATCCCGCCTGTAACATGCGCAGTGATACTTTTTTTAAGCGCCTCGTTATATCCGGCTTCTTTCCAGATATCAAGATTGCGGATCATAGTTTTACCATTCACCACCGCATCAAATAAACGCCAGCCACTGCAATCCATCCCGCCGCCCGTGCCGTACCAGGGTTCGGTAAAATATAGTTCGATACGGTAATCCCCATCGGGTACCGGGAAATTGAATTTTAATTTATCCAAGCCATACCTGAATGTCCGGAACAGTTCTCCATCAGCCGTGTTGCTGATCCTGTCGAAAGTGCGTTGCTGACTGGCAAAAAACTGGGGCATACCCGGATAATCATCCGTCCATGATGTGGAGCCGGGTTGGTGTTTATTATCCTGGTGTTTGTCGGCCATCCAGGTATTGCCGTAGGTATCGGTGTAATCCGGTCCTCCGCAATTGAGGCGGTACAAATAGTTATAACCTGCTTCGGGCTTCAGGATAGCGGGATCCTCTTTTGGCAAATGGGGTGCTTGTGGCAGATGGTTCAGCATGATCTCATCATGCGCTACCTGCTTACCATTAATATATCCCACAGCATACAGCACATTATATTTAATATCCGCGCCATCCCATTGAAAATGTGTGCCGATCCCCTGTCGTTTTCGTATGCCTAATGACTCATGGTTGAGATCATTAAAAAGCTCAACCTCATCGCAATTGGAGTAAACAATTATACTATCCTTCTTACCCGGAGTAAGCCAGCGGTGGGGCCAGGTGTGCGATACGATGTAAACCATCGGCTCGCTACCTTTAGGCGCATAATTGGCCCTGTACATGTAAAACGCATCGGTTGGCTGCCCCCAGGGTGTAAACAAACCTTTATAGTTAACAGGGCCAACCCTATCCAGTTCCCGCTGCCCTTCGCCGCCTTGTGTGCGACCAGGGTTTTCATGCGAATAGAGCAGCCATTGAAAATGCCCCGCAACCTGATTTTTTACAGACTCGGCCAGGCGGACTTTGGTTTCCATCAATTGGGTCATGCGGTCTTCACTCAGGGGGCCGTTTGCATTGAAAGGGCCTTCGGTATGCAGACCCAAACTTCGCCATGCACCATACTCGCCTACTAATATCTGTTTTTTCAGGTCATCACCATAAGTAAGCGGGTTACCGCCGTAGGTACCCGTCCAGTTTTGGGGCACGTCCCAATCGGTGCCTTCTCCGCCGTTGCAGGTTGTTATTTTGCGTTGCGATGAGGCTGTGGGGTCAAGCTTGCGAATGAGATCGCTGCATTCGCGGGCAAAATCAGCCGGTAACTTGCTTTCGTTCTGTAATCCCCATAATATCACCGAAGGACTGTTGCGCCGTTCCTTTACCCAATCAACCAGTAAAGCTTTGTAATTGGCCCTGAACTCCGGCGAGTCGTACCAGATATGTGCTGAGTACTGCGGCCACCATAAAATGCCCAGCTTATCCCAATACTGCTGATAGGCGAGGTTATGAGGCTGATGAGCATCCCTGAAAGCATTAAAACCAGCTGCTTTTACCTGCATTACCCTGGCTTTGATCTCCTGCGTTTCAAAAGCCTGGCTTTTGCCCATTAGGTGTTCGTACTCGGCAATGCCATTGATAAAAACAGGTTTTCCGTTGAGATAAAAACGATTGTCCTTATTATTGCTGCCAATTGGCCAGCTAATCCACCGGATACCGTAAGAGGTTTGAGTTCTGTCAATCAGTTTTCCATCGGCCCAAACCTCTGTTATTACCTGGTACAGGTAAGGCTTTTCTAACGACCATAGCTGCACGTTTTTAACATCAGAAAATTGTTGACTTACCGTATTAACCTCACCGGCTTTTAATATTTTTTTTGCTTTTACTTGCGCGATAGTTTTGCCAGCGGCATCAACCATGCTGTTTGTCACGGTTATTGCAGATGGCTGTCCGCTATAGTTTTTAACTTCAGTTTCGAGATTAAGCGTAGCCGATTTTTCACGAACGGTAGTATCGTTCCAGATATGCACACCAAAAGGTTCCACCCTGACAGCATTGGTAACCATCAAATGCACCGGTCTGAAAATACCCATCGGCTGCGAACCCTCCGAAAAACCCGGATCATCCGAGCAGGCCCCGCAAACCCATGGCAGATCTTTAATAAAAGAAGGGTGATCGGCCTTAACGCATAACAGGTTTTGCTTGCCTGCTTTGATAGCATCCGTTACATCAATGGTAAAAGACGTACGTCCGCCGGCGTGGTAGCCAACCTGTTTGCCGTTAAGCCAAATCGTGGCATAAGAACCAACACCTTCAAACCTCAGGAAATACCGTTTATCATTTTGTTTCTTTTCCAGAGCAAATGTTTTGCGGTACCACGCGGTGCCATGCCTGTTGCCGTGTTTTAGGCGGCGATAGCCTCCGTAGGTGTCCCAGTTATGCGGTACATTTACTGTTTCCCATTTAGCATCATTAAAACCGGCTTGCTCAAAACCGGCATTAGCTTTTGGATTGTTATCATCTGCAATACTTTTCCAGTTGGTATTTAGCGGGATATCATTACGCTGTGCAAAAAGGTAACTATTGAAACGAAGAAGCAAAAACAGCAGTGAGGCAATCAGTTTAAAAAAAGGGAAACTTACTCTACGCGTGCTTTCAGGAGTAATAGCCCATGAATCGACAGAGAGAATTTTGAACGTATTGGGCCGCGCGATTCCCTCCCTTGGGAGGGTGTAGGGAGGGGTTTCAGTGAGATGCCCAGTCATTGAGAGGCGTATAAACCCCTCCCTGCCAACACGCAATCCTAACGCACCCCTCCCAAGGGAGGGAATTGTCAACACGTGAGCATTTACGCTCTCAAGAGGAGAATCGCACAATCCCAAATCACATTGTTTTTTTTCTGCGATCCCATTGTGATATTTTTGAGTTTCGCCCATCTTTTATAATTGTTTCAGCTCGGCATCAAAGCGATAACTTTTACCTTTTTGAGTTTCGATATCGATGGTCTTTCCGGCATAATTTAAGCGACAGGTTTTACCCAGTTTAGAAAACACCTGCAGGTTTTTCAAGCGCCCGTTTTGCCATTCAAAATCAAGCACAAAACCGCCCCTTGCACAGATGCCTCTGATACTGCCCTGCGGTAATGCAGTTGGTAAAGCAGGTAACAATTCAATAACGTCACCCTGACTTTGTAAAAGCATTTCGGCTAAACCTGCGGCGCCGCCAAAATTTCCATCAATTTGAAATGGCGGGTGTGCATCGAACAGGTTATGGTAAACGCCGCCTTTCTCCTTACCCGAGGTTACATCCGCGGGCGACAGTAGTTTAGTTAACATCAAATAAGCGTGATCTCCCTCGTGCATCCGCGCCCAGATGTTTACTTTCCAGGCGATACTCCAGCCAGTGCCTTCATCGCCACGGTATTTCATAGATTGTTCGGCGGCCTTCAACAGTTCGGGAGTTTTAAGCGAGATCTCAGTGCCGGGGTAGACGCCCCACATATGCGAAACATGCCGGTGGGTATCCGTAGTATCGTCCTTATCTTCAAGCCATTCCTGTAACTGGCCGTATCTGCCAATTTTATTTGGTGCTATCCGGCTGTATTTGAGTTTTAATGTATCGGCAAAAGCCTTATCGATATTCAACACTTTGGCAGCTTCCATGCAGTTTTTGAACAGGTCGCGGATGATCTGGTGATCCATCGTTGGCCCCGCAACCAAACCCCCATGCTCCGGCGAGTTAGATGGCGTGCTGATGAGGAAGCCGGTTTTCGGATCTTTCACCAAAGAATGCACAAAGAACTCGGCTGCACCCTTCATTTCGGGATAAGCCCGTTTTTGCAGAAAATCCTTATCGCCGGTATACAAATAATGTTCCCATAACTGATGGCAAAGCCAGGCAGCGCCGCTAACCCAAATGCCATGATTGGAAGCGTTAACAGGTGCCGCCCCCCGCCATAAATCTGTATTGTGATGCAGCACCCAACCCGGCGCACCGTAATGCTCAACCGCGGTTTCATGACCCGTTTTGGAAAGATCATCAACGATACTAAAAAACGGCTGACTGCAAGCTGATAAGTTAAGCACTTCGGCAGGCCAGTAATTCATTTCGAGGTTGATATTGGTGGTGAACTTACTGCCCCACGGCGGTGTAAGCAGGTTATTCCACAATCCCTGTAAATTTGCCGGACCACCGCCCGACCGGGATGAGGAGATCAACAAATACCTGCCATATTGTGTATATAAACTAATAAACGAAGGATCTGGCGACTGGCTAAACTTCAGGATCCTTTCGTCTGTTGGCAGCTCCGCGTTTTCTCCCTTGCCTAAATTAATAGAAAAAGTATTGAAATATTTTTGATAATCCCAGATGTGAGCAGCTTTGATACTTACATAACTCTTAGTGGCTATAGCTGTAATTTGTTTTTTGCAGATGGCTTCCGGATTACCTGATACATCATGATAGTTTTTAAAATTAGTTGCCGCTGTAAGGTAAAATGTGGCTTCATTAGCTCCGGTAACCGATATATCTTTAGAATCCACTACAACCTTACCACCCGCCGCCTGTACATTTAGATAGCTTACGCCACGCAAAACACCATCTTTTACTTTTAAAGATAGCGCAAGGGTATGGTTATCAACTTTGCGGGTAACGTAATTTTTATGCAGACTACTTAGCAAAGCTTTGAGTGTAATTTTACCGGGTTTATCGGCAGTTAAATGCACTGCCATCACCTGATCGGGAGCACTGTTGAAATATTCGCGGGTGTAAGTAACATCATCCACTTTATAGCTCACATGGGCAGTGGCATTGGTAAGATCAAGGTCGCGTTTATAGTCCGTAACCTCCTGTTTTGGAAATTGCAGGTACAGATCGGCAAAGGGTTGGTAATCGGCATTGTAACGGGGATATGCGGGTGGGCTATCATCCTGGATAAAATATTTCCATTGACCGGCCAAACTAATCGCATCACATTCACTTCCTCCGGGATAAACAGATAAAGTTTTAGCGTTGCTTGTAAATCCACCTTTATCGTAAAAATTAACTACCTGTACAGCGATCCTGTTTTCGCCGATATGTACCTTATCAGAAGGGATAATGTATTTCCTGTAAGCGTTACCCGATGTTGTGCCGATGTAATCTCCGTTAAGCCAGGTTCGGTCTATATCACGTATCCTACCTAAACTAATTACGATATTTTTTCCTTTCCAACCAGAAGGAATATTAAAATACTTAATAAACCAAACTGCTCCATCCAAACCTTCAAAACCGGGTGTTATTTCCCAGCCCTGTTCAATTGGCAAATTGATAGTTCTGAGATTATTATCATGAAATAGCACGTCCTGCGGTAAATGATACGAACTCATCATATTAAACCATTTCGCCGAATCAACCGCATAAGTGGCTTCATTGCTCTTCATCCCCATAAAATGCTGCTGGGCCAGGGCCTCTGCTTCGGCTTGCTTACCATCTGCAAGGAGCTTGCGGATAGGCTCTAAATATTTTACAGCACCTTTACGGTTATAATCGCGGGGACCGCCTGTCCAAAGGCTTTGTTCGTTGTATTGGATATGGTCTTCAGTAACGCCGCCATAGATCATACCTCCTATCCTGCCATTGCCAATAGGCAAAGCATCCGTCCATTTTTGAGCGGGTTGCTTATACCAAAGTTTTAAGGACTGCTGGGCAAAAGCCTGTACAGCCCCAAACATTAATATCGCGATACAAAAACTCTTTCTGCTATTCATAAACATCAGTTAAAAAGCCAGCGTAAATCTTTGATATTACCTTCGTTGCTCAGCCCGGCGTCGTACACCGGCACATTAGCGTCAGCATCAACAATGCCTAATACCAAAGCAGCACCTTTGCCTAAGGTAAGCGTATTTGAACCTGCCTTAAAGGTATAGGTATGGATATTTACCGGCGGCAAGCCATCAATTTGAATGGCATTGGCAATCTTGATATCGGCCTGCCCATAATCATTGGCGCTGGCATCTGTTTCCAGCTGCGGTTCGGGCAGGTATTGAGGCAATTTACTATTGAAAAAGCCAACCAGCACCTTTACCGGTCTATCATTTTTAAAGCTGATTGTCGTGCCGTTCTTCTGCTGATCGGTCTTGGATAGTTTTACACCTTTTAGAGCCGCCAGTTCTTTTGCGATATTTTTGATGGCTGCTGCTGTATCGGAAAATACCACTTCGCCGGCTTTGACCTGATAACTGCTACTGCCACTATTTTCAAACCTCACAAGCGCATCTTTCAAAACCACAACCTCCTTTTGTTTTTGCTGTGTTTGAGGCGATTTCAATGAATCGATATTTCTTTTAAAATTATCCAGTTCCTTTTGATAAACCGGCAAAAGCTCGGCCCAGGTTTTCATTTTGGCATCATTGCCTCCAACCGGGATTTTGCGTTGTTTGGTTTGCATGCTGTTGGCATACAGGTAAGCATTTTCAGTTAGTTTCACCAATTGCTTATAATAATCCAAACTGGTTTGCAACTCGGGTAAAGCCTTTTCCAGATCGGCAACATCATCTGAATATTTATAGCGCAACACCCATAAAGCTGCTTTTGCTTTGTAAGCATAATTATTGGCCATTGCGTTATAGCAATACATATCATTTTTTAAGCGGGCAAACTCGGCTTTATCTTTACTAATTTTCAGTGATGCTTCGTCGATAGCCTCAACGGCTTTTTTCCCTTGCACTATTACACTATCGATAACTTTAACCGGTGTTTCGCCTATGTGCGGCTGGTGCTTCCACTCCTTCTCGGCATACTCGCTCATCATTTCACCAACAGGGCTTTCGGAGTTATAGAGCAAAGAAAACAAACCATACTTTTCAGGATTAACCAGTTGACTCATCAGCATCCCCAAAGTCATGGTTTGGCGGTTACCATCGGTGATCCCGAAACGCCGCAATAACTCGGGTGAGATATTGCCTGATTGTTCATAAGCTTTTAAGATGGCTTCGCCATGAGCCTGGTCGCATCCGTATTTATCAGCCAGTTGTTTTGACCAATAGTTTATTTCGCCGGCCCTGTCCCTCTTGCTGGTCCAGGCGTAGCGCGACCATGCTTTATACCAGATCCAATCCCTGTCCAACTGCAGCAGGCGTTTGCCATCCGTTTTATCTGCTGTATAGGGCCAATCCCAATAGGATGCCTGCGGATACAGGTGCAAAGCATTTGCCCCATAAACGGTATGCATGGCCTGCACACATTTCTGAATAAAATCGGCCGAGCCATAGCGGAAAGGCTCCAGGTTGGCAAGGATATGCACATTTTCTATTTGTACGGTACCGATATTACTCAAAGTGCGATGAAGATCAGCCCAGGGACCATGTGGTTCATACGTAGTAAGTGCCTCACCATTGTATTTGGCCATGGTGTACAGGTTGTGATATAAAGGTTTGGCGTATTTCATCACCGCAGGTGCGTCGGTATCATGCGCACGGAGCACAATCGGCGGCTCATCTGTGCGCCCCAGGGCTTTTAATCCGTCTTTTACGCCCGGAATAATGGTTTGCGTAAACCAGTCGATATCATCCTGACCTACACCTTCCATGGCTTCGCCCAGCGTAATCAACAATCCAACATGAGGGTATTTTTCAACAAAAGCAGCTATTGATTTACGGGTATAATCGGCGATGACGGGTACAATGTGCCGGTTCCTATCCTGCGTTTTTAGGTTATTTTTTTCGGCGAAGGGCTTGGAGACGATGATATTGTAAAAACCCTGAATAAGCCAGATACCGCGTTTATCAGCCTCTTCGGCTAAAAAACTGTAGATCTCTTCGTTTTTCTTAAAAGTAGCATCATCAACCTCAACAGCATACGGATAATCTTTTACCCTCACCAATGAAGCAAAAGGATGACCATTCCACAAATACAAAGAGTTCATACGGTTATGCGCCAGCGAATCCAGGTAACGGATCCACAGAGCCTTATCATAAAACCATGGAAAATTCTGCGGCGTATAAGGATACTCATAAGTACCGCGACCAGGTAATAAAGCAGGCTTCTGTACGCCGATGCATGCACCCCGCAAAACCATTTCGGGCTGATCATGCAGGTTGATATTTACGGGAAGCTTGTTATTTAAATTGATCCTATCCGCCAGTTCAAGACAGCCATAAAGCGCACCTGAATTATCGGCACCTGCTATCAGGAGTTTATTTTTAAGGCCGCTATCACTGATTATAAATCCCTCTTTTCGGGGTTGACTATTTGCAGCAGCCGCGAATTTCTTAACCGGAGCATCGGTAAGCAGCCCAATAACTATTGCGCTACCGGAAGGCATTGCGCCTTTATAAGTTTGTTCAGTAACCGAATATCCCGCATGCTGTAAAGCCTGAGTCAACTTTTGTACGCCATAGCTTATCCTTGCATGATGCTTAGATAAGGTAACAATGGTGACTTTTTGTGACTTTCCCTGTGCTTTTAAGTTTGAATGAAAACAAGAGATTAATAGCAACAGCAGCAGGCAACGGTTAAACAGCTTCATTTTCATTGGTATTTAGACAGGCGTACCCAAGCAGGCTTTCAATATCTAAAGCGAATTAGCTTCTGAAACCTACTCTTTAGTTTTGAACTTAATTGGTTGTATAGTATTCAAAAATATCAGTACGCTGCTGCAATTTCATCTGATATTTTCTCTATCTACTATACGATATTATCATCATTAAAGCCAACAAGCCAATAAAAGAGAGAAAATGAGTCAGGATTTAACCCGGGAGTTTCACCAGTACATGCTTCAGTTGCGTACTCCGGGATATCATTTTTCCATCGGCATAAATGATAAAACCTTTGCCTTTGCGATATTTAGTGCCGTTTTTATCCCATACAATACTGATAGTATGCCCGTGATAAAGCACATTATCCAGCGCAAACCATTTCCATTGATTTTGAGGGATTAGCGGGAAAACTTCCAGCATATTATCTTCACGCGGTTTCAGGCCTACAAGGTCATTAATTACTAAGTCGCAAAAACCGGAGTGGTTATAGTAACTGCTGCGAGGGTTATCACCTTTAAGCCAATAGCCTGTTTTTTCGTCCTGGTACTCGCCCAAATAAGGCAGTCCGCGTTTGATGTGCGAAAGGGCATATTTATGTAGTTCATTATAAAAAACACCTGCGTTCATGGCGCCTTTATTTTGATAAGTGGTAAGCAGGGTAGCCAATCCTTTCAATGTTTGGGTAGTGGCGAAAGGCCATACAGCGCCGTCCCACTCGCAGCCGTGCCCGGTACCATGGGTGCGGAACAATGGGTGCCTGCGCTCGGCAGTAGTAATTCCCCAGGGTGCATTGAAACCTTTAGGATCTGTGAGCTGGTCCCATTGTTTGGCATAAGCGGGTTTATCATCGGGCAGGTTAAAATACCAGGGGATAAAGCCCAGTTCCTCGCGGGCATTGGCAAAATGGCCATCGGGTTTACGCACTTCAAAAAAGGATGCGCTATCGTTCCACAAACTATCCTGCACCAGTTTTTTTAGGTCGATAGCCTTTTGTTTATACTTTGTTTTTAGCGAATCATTACCGGTTAGCGCCGCCATTTTTGACAAAGCCACGGCATTGCCATACATGTAGCTATTAATAGTAGGGCGGATATTTTTGACTTTGCGGCCCCCGCTGATACTTTCCTCCATCGCGTCGCGTACATCAAACTGCCAGAACAGTTTGGAAGGCAGCTGCTTTTCCGTTTCCCAAACGTGATAATCAGTATTGAGTAAAGGCAACGCCTGCTCAACAAAATGTTTATCAAGGTTTACGAGGTAATAATTGTAAACTGCATCATCTATCCAGCTACTGAAAGCATGTAAATGAGGTTTCTTTTGTTTGGGATCAACATACAGCCAAAAGTTGATGTACTGGTTGATGTATTGCGGATCATGCAGCCAGCGTCCCTCATAAATCTGGTGACCAAGGGCACTGCTTGAACTATTATAAACGCCGGTAAAGCTAACCGGCGTTATAAATTCGGTAAAAATGAAGCCATCGGGTGTTTGTTTCAAGTGTTTCCTGAACGTCCACCAGCGGTAATAATAGATTTTTTGAATAGCCGAGTCCGGGCAATCAAATAAGGGTACATTTTTGGCCAGCCATTCGTAAGCATGGTCATTGGTGATATAGTTTTTAACCGTTTCGGTATCGGTTTTATTAAAACCGTTTACATACGTTTTCAGCTTGTCAAAACCCACTATATGCTTTTGCTGTGCGAAAGCATTGCATGCAATACAAAAAAGCAAGCCGGTCAAAAACGCCCTTTTCCTCATCAATATACTTCCACAATTGCTTTTATAACGCCATTTGCCGGGTTAAGCCAGCTTTCAAACTGATCTTTAACTTCATCAAAAGTTACCCGGTGGGTAATATAGGTTTGCGGGTTTACCAAACCATTTTTCATGGAACGGATCACGTGTTCAAAATCCTCGCGGGTAGCGTTGCGACTGCTCATCAACGTGCTTTCACGTTTGTGAAACTCGGGGTGACTTACAATAAGTTCGTCTCGTTGTAAACCAACCAACACATACCTGCCGCCATGCGCCAGGTACAAAAACGCGCCGTTTATAGCCTTTTGATTGCCGGTAGCATCAATCACCACAGTAGGCATATCGCCATTGGTGATCTCTTTCAGGCGCTCATTCACATCTTCGTTTTTTACGTTGATGGTATAATCAACCTTCAAATTTTCTCTGCAAAAATCAAGACGCTGTTCGTTCACATCGGCAGCAATGACTTTTGCTCCTGCAATGCGGGCAAATTCCATAATACCCAAACCTATAGGGCCGGCGCCAATAACCAGTACAAATTCGCCCGGCTTTACATCTGCCCGTCGTACCCCGTGGGCACCAATAGCAAGGGGCTCAACCAAGGCCAGTTCGTCAAAACTTAAGCCCTCACCATGAACCAATAGGTGTGATGGGACCTCCAGGTATTCGGCCATACCGCCATCGGTATGTACGCCGCAAACCTGGATATTTACACAACAGTTTGGTTTGCCCGAGCGACAAGCGATACAATGCCCGCAATTGAAATACGGGATAAAAGTAACAGCCTCACCTTTTTCAAAACCTTTGGCATTGCCGGCTTCAACCAGTTCGGCCGCAAGTTCGTGGCCTAAAATTCGTGGATAGCTAAAAAATGGCTGAGTACCTTCAAAGGCATGCAGATCGGTACCGCAAATCCCTATTCGTTTTATTTTAAGCAGTGCATTACCCGGTTTTAATTGGGGTACATCAGCAGTGCCATAATCCAATTGACCGGGTGTTGTACAGGTTAGTATTTTCATTAGTGTTAAGTTAGTAGTACTAAGTCTGAAGTTAAATTCAGGCTTTTCTCTTTTTTTATGCTTAGAATCTGTTTAAAATGCAAAATATTCATTGCCGTTGGTTTTAACCAACGGTAAAAAAAACTAAAATATTCTGGCCTTAGCCCAACTCTATAAGCGAATTTGGGCTGAAGCCCTCTTTTCGCGGCTCATTATTCCGTTGGTTAAAACCAACGGCAATGAAGTTTTATCTATGCTCATCTACCGGGTGTTCGTGTCCCCACGAACACGGAGAAATAAATATCAAATTAAAGTGAAACCCCTCTTTTCCATGGGATAAAATCATCCTGACCGTGGCGTACAGCGTGAACTTCAATTTCGCCGCTGGCTACTTTTACCACATAATCCAGGATGCGTTCGCCCGCCTGCTCAATGGTTTCGTCACCTTCTACAATAGTACCGGTATTGATATCAATAATATCGCTCATTCGGTTAAATAATGCAGTATTAGTGGCGATTTTTACAACCGGAGCTATTGGATTGCCGGTTGGCGTACCTAAACCGGTAGTAAACAATACGATATTAGCGCCCGAGCCAACCTCGGCCGTGGTCGATTCCACGTCGTTACCCGGGGTACACAACAGGTTTAGCCCCGGCTGTGTTACTTTTTCGGGATAATCCAGCACATCCGCAACCGGCGATGTGCCGCCTTTTTTGGCTGCCCCGGCAGATTTGATGGCATCCGTGATCAGGCCATCCTTAATATTACCCGGCGACGGGTTCATGTAAAAACCAGAACCGGCCTCTTCGGCCCGTTGGCTGTAGGTACGTACCAGATCGGCAAAGCGCTCGGCTTTAGTTTTATCCAAACAACGATCAATCAGGTTTTGTTCAACCCCGCAAAGTTCAGGAAACTCGGCCAAAATAACCGAACCACCCATCGCCACTAACAAATCAGATGTGTAACCGATAGCAGGGTTTGCCGAAATACCAGAGAAGCCATCCGATCCGCCGCACTCCAAACCGATGGTCAGTTTACTTAAAGGAGCCGGTTTACGGGTATATTGGTTAGCTTGCATCAACCCGGCAAGTGTTTGCCTGATAGCCAGCTCCATTAAATCGGCTTCTTTACCTGTTTTCTGCTGATCTAAAATATAAAGTGGTTTGTTAAACTCCGGCGAGCGTTTATTGATCTCCTCCTGTAGTGTTTTTACTTCGGCATTCTGACAGCCAAGGCTTAATACTGTTGCACCTGCAACGTTAGGGTGCGTAATATAACCGGCCAGCAAACCGCAAAGCGCAGTTGAATCCTGGCGGGTACCCCCGCAACCGCCTGTATGCGTTAGAAATTTAATCCCATCAACATTAGGGAAAACTTTATTACCGGCGTTTTGAGCGGTGTCGCTACCTATTTCGGTGTATAAAACCTCATCTATCTCGGCGCCTGCTTTGATCTTACCGATCAACTCCTGCGCTTTGATCTCGTATGTTTTTTTGCGGCCATAACCCAAAGGTTTTACCAGGGCCTCCTGCAATACTTCAATATTTCGGTTTTCGCAAAAAACCATCGGTATTACCAGCCAATAGTTCGCAGTACCTACACTGCCGTCTCCGCGGTGATAGCCGTTAAATGTTTTACCCTCCCACTTGCTGATATCAGGCCTGTGCCAATCAGTATGGCTTTGGCCTGTTAAAAAGCTGTTTGCCGCATGTTTTACATTAGCGGTACTGAGCAATCCGCCTACCGGGATCAGGCTTTGCGCCTTGCCGACCAGTACGCCATACATAATGATCTCGCCACCTTCGGGAATCTCGACCATAGCGAATTTATGCTTTGCCGGGATCAATTCTTTTACGGTATAAGTTTCACCTTTGTAAGTAACCTGTTCATTGGCCTGCAGATCGGTAAGTGCTACAAGCACATTATCGGCAGGGTGTACTTTTAATATATTCTGTTTCATCTGTCCTCCTATTTAAATAGCGCTTATTTCCAGTTTTCCCTGTTCGTTAATAAGCTTAAACTGTGCTGTCACTGCTTCTGTAAAGCCGGGTAACGTTGTCAAATCGGTATCCCAAAGGCTTTTATTTTTAAGGATAGCTGCAATTGCTGTTTCTGCATCAGCGCCGTTCCATGCTTTGCTTAAATTAGGTGCCTGGTCGTCGGTTACCGCGTAATTATCCGAATGTGCTGTTCCGGTATATTTACCATCAGCCGTCTCGGTAATCTGCATAAAGCGGATAAAAGCTGCGAAACCAAGAGCCATCATTTGAGGTGCCTTATTGTTTTGTTTGTAATAGTTCAATAATAACGGAATAACCCGCATTTTAATTTTAGTAGCGTACTGCACCGAAATGCTCAGCCACTCGTGCCTGATGTTGGGGTTGCGGAACCTGTCGAGCACCTTGTTACCAAAATCACGGGCTACGTCTTCATCAATCTGGTATGGGATAGATGGCATGATCTCCGTAAACATCAGTTGAGTGATGAATTTGGTAAAATGCGCATCATCCATGGCTTCCTTCACTGTTTTGAAGCCGGATAGATAGGCTACGGCACAACTCAAGGTATGCGTTCCATTGAGCAGCCGGAGTTTCAACTCCCTGAAGAGTTCAATATCAGGCGTGATTACAACACCCTTATCAGCCTGGGCAAAAGATAGCACTTCGGCTATTTTCTCATCGCCCTGGATAGCCCAAAGACTATAGGTTTCGGACATGATGCTGAGGTTATCGGTATAACCGCGCTCGGTTTCCATGGCGTCACTTAATTGCTGATCCGGCCTGCCGGGCACAATCCTATCCACCAGCGAGTTGCAGAAACTATTGCTGCTCTCCAGCCAGTCCATAAAGGCGGGCTCCAGTTTATTCAGGTGGGCGAGTTCCAATACTATGGCTTCCAGCTTTTTACCGTTGTCAATGATCAGCTCGGTTGGGATGATCACCAAACCGGTATCGGGCCTTCCGTTAAATGCCCTGTATCGTTCATATAAAATAGCCAGCAATTTGCCGGGGAATGAT
Source organism: Mucilaginibacter sp. Mucisp73 (assembly GCF_059491465.1). Classification (NCBI taxonomy): domain Bacteria; kingdom Pseudomonadati; phylum Bacteroidota; class Sphingobacteriia; order Sphingobacteriales; family Sphingobacteriaceae; genus Mucilaginibacter; species Mucilaginibacter sp. Mucisp73. Next base: position 4,441,035 of record NZ_CP168507.1, read on the forward strand.
GCTGGCGGATGTTTACGTACATCTTCCTTCACCAATTGGATGCCAACCTCGGTTGTATTGGAGATCACTATTTGTAAATCTTTGCTGCGCGCTATCTCCAGGATCTCTTCCCACTCGCCTGAGGCTGAAAGCACTCGGCTGATCGCCGAACAGATCACCTGCTCATTAACTTCTTCGCCGTTTTCAATCCCCTTTGAATAAATGGTGTACAAACCATCCTGCATATCAAAATCGGTAGTTGAGCCTTTATCGGTTGATTTAACAACTGCCACCCTGCCATTGAAAATGCCGGCACGGTTAGCCTTGTCGATAAAGTAATCGGGCAGGCCACGCAACAGTACGCCGGTACCAAATTGCAGTACCTTTTCAGGCAGATCGAATACATTGGCAGGAGGTAATTCTGCCGCCGGTACAGTTGTTTTGTTGAGGTTATATCTTGATAATATCATGTTCTTTTGAATTGTAATAAGTTACTATTTTTTTGTTTGAGGAATCTGCTTCACCAGCCAGCCTACCAAATCGTTAGCTGCTTTAAAGTTGTCATAGTCGGGTGGCAGCTTTCGGCCATCTGTATATTCGTTATAAAACCAGGGGTCGCCAACGGCAAACACAGTGCCTTTACCATATTTGGCGGTAGCTACAATTACATCTTTACCATTGATTAACTGCGAAACGGCGGGACTGGTTAATTGCAAAGTACTTAGCTCCTTAATGTAAACTTTACGGGCTGTTTTAAAGATGCTGTTATCCGCAGGAATATTTATTGCCCCTTGCTCAAAGTTACGACCAACTACACGGTTAACACTATTTTGATTAAAGCTGATACCAAATTTCGCCATTAGCTTGTTCAGATGTACAAATTCGGCATTACCGGTATCGTTATTTAAAACAACCAGTATCCCGCCATTTTTAACCCAGTTACTGATGGCTTTAATATGTGGTTCTTCAATATATTTAGCATCAGGGTTTTCCTTTGGTATATCAGGATCAACAATAATATAAACCGAAGCTTTCTTCAAATTTATATCATCCGGCGCCTCACTTAAAGTTTTGGTATGTAATCCGTAATTATTAAAGATCCGTCCAAAAAGCGAAAATCCGTTATTATCCTGTTCCTCCCACTTGTAGTGGAACGGGATGCTTTTACCGGTAATATCCTTATGGTATTCGTTATTAAAATAACTATCTAAAAGTACGGTTTTGCCTTTACCGGCATTCAGATTGGCTAAACGTTCCATCTCTACACTGGCCAGCATAAATGAACCAACACCTTTGGTTTCGTTGGTGACAGTCTTTACTCCGGTATAGTATTCGTAACTGCCATCGCGATATGGTTCGCCACCTACGCCTACAGCACCTGCCGTGCCTTTCAGGTTTACCTGTCCATCGGCATCGGTTTCAATAAAGTTTTTGATGATACCATCATAAGCTTTTCGGGCAGCAGGCAAATATTTTTGAGGCAGATAGCCTTCCCTTGCACCTTTAGCCAACGCATACACAAACATGCACGAAGCCGATGCTTCCAGGTAATTACCTTTTTTATTACCCTTGTCGAGCACCTGGTACCACAAACCTGTGCCCTGGTCCTGGCAAGCTTGTATAGCCACCGCAAGGCGCTTTAAAATGGCAACGAGTGCCGCTCGTTTAGGATGATTGGCCGGAAAATACGACAGCACATCAACCAATGCCATCGCGTACCAGCCATCGGCACGGGCCCATAAACTGGCCGAAAGACCGGTTTGCGGGTTAGCCCAGCGTTCTTTTTTGCTCTGATCCCAGGCATGATACAACAAACCTGTTTTAGCATCGCGCGCATGCAGCTCCATCCAGATAAACTGATCGGCTACCTGATCAAAGTCCGCATCCTCATGGTAAACGGAAGCATATTCGGCATAAAAAGGCTCGGCCATGTATAAGCCATCGAGCCACATTTGGTTAGCGTATCTTTTTTTATGCCAGAAACCACCTTCGGGTGTTTTTGGTTGTTCGTCCAACTGTTTGCGAAGTAACGAAGCAGCTTTGTAGTATTTTTCAGTACCTAATACTTGTTGCAAAAACAACAGGCTCCGGCCGGATAAGATATTATCCAGCGTATAATCTTTAGCCTTGTAAGTACGGATGGATCCATCTGCCCCCACATACCTGTCCATCGCTTTTTGGATATAAGTAAAATATTCACTCCGGGCCGATTGCTGCCAAACGCTTTGCAGCCCCTGCAAAACAATCCCCTGGTCATACGACCAGTTGGCGCCCGTTAACGAATCTGCCCAGATATATATAGCCGTGTTAGCCATCCGCTGTGACCATGGCAGCGTTTGCGCCCTTAGCCCCAGGCCCGCGAACAGGAAAGCACATAACAATAATATTTTCTTCATTATACAGCTCATTTTATTGACATTACATCCCAGTTATCATTCCCGGCAAGAATATTATTAAATGTATATTTTTTCATTTCGGCCTCAGTTAACTGATGCGACCATGGCGCACGTTTGCTGATATTGGTGCCGCTGCTTTTATATTCGGCAAAAAAGGCGGTCTTTTCATTTTCCGGGTTACGCCAGTTATCCCAGCCCTGGGCGCAGATGTAGCTTCCCATTGTTGTATTGATAAAAACAGATCTGGCGTATGGCCGCCAGGGCCTGCCCAGATAAACCTTTGTTACAGAGGTATCAGCTGCTTCAAGCCGGCAGTTCAAAAACACAAAACCAAATCGCTGTCGCGGTGTAGTTGCGGGAGCCGTAATAAAAGAGTTTCGGAGACTTTTGATCACACAGTTTTGGAAAACCGCAGTGGCTTCGCCGAAAATAAAATCGGTTGTACCTTCCATATAACAGTCTTTATAAAACTGGCGGCTGTTTTCGGTACCGGCATAAAGCGTATCCTGGTTGCCAAGCAGCCGGCAATTGATTATGGCACACCTGTCGCCCTCAACATGTAAAGCCACGGCCTGTCCTACGGGGCCTGCGGCATTTGCTATGGTTAAATTCCTGGCGATGAAATCATTTCCCTGCACCAAAACAGTGTAGGAAGTATAGGTTGTAAACTCGGCTTTTCCGAAGGCATCCTTACTCTGCGGGTTTGCTTTGCCCGAGAAATCGCTGTTGGTTATAATGGTGTTATCTCGGCCATCGCCTATCAGTTCGATATTACATTTCCAGGAGGGGATTACCAGTTTTTCGTGGTATACTCCGGCTTTTATGTAAATGCAAACCCTTTGCTGCGACAGGTCACGAACAGCGTTTACGGCCTGCTGAATGGTTTTGAAATCGCCGCTGCCATCCTGCGCTACAGTAAAGCGCTTCGGATAAACAACAGCCTGCGCCAGCAATAGTGCCGGAGCAAAAACAATCCATATCAATAGCGCCGCTCTCTTCATTAATTTGAACCGGTTATTGCATTTTTGGTTGCTCCTGAAGCAAACTCAGCTTTGTTCTTAGCCTTGGCGGCATCTGTATTCAGTAATTTTATTTGCTGCGACTTTTTACCGCTGACCTTAAACAACAACTCTGTATTGCCATAGGTAATATGATCAAACGCAAGGTTGTTGCTATTTTGAATATTTATGAGTGGGTTGGTTTCTTTGCTTTCGAGATGGATATTTTTCAGGAAGATGTTCTGTGCTTCTATTACATCTGCTCCTTTAACAGTTTTGAAGGTGCTGTTTTCGATGTGGATGTCTTTGATCCCCATTTCGGGTAGCCCCCGGATCATAAGCGCTTTTTCAGCACCGTTGCATACTACGTTATTTACATAAAACTTGCGAAACGAAGGTGTAGCTTCGGTTACCGGCACAACAGCCTGGTCATTTATATCATCCGCTTCGCCGGGCGATTTACCTCCGTAGTACATATCAAAAAGAATAGCCTCATGAAGAATATCCTTCATGGCAATATCCTTAATAAAGATATTTTCAACTACGCCTCCCCTGCCGCGGGTGGTTTTAAAACGCAGGCCAATGTCAGTACCAATAAACGTACAGTTAGACACGAAAATATTACGCGCCCCGCCCGACATTTCACTACCTATCACAAAACCGCCATGGGCACGGTAAACCACGTTATTCCGTACAATGACATTTTCAGTGGGCTTACCGCGTTTGCGGCCTTCTTCATCCCGGCCCGATTTAATACAGATGCCATCATCGCCGGCATCAAAAGTGCTGCCTTCAATTAACACATTCCGGCATGATTCTACATCGATTCCGTCACCGTTCTGGGCATTCCAGGGATTCCTGACCCTTGCGTTCTGTATGGTAAGGTCTTCGCATAGTAAAGTATGGATATTCCATGCGGGCGAATTTTGCAGCGTAACGCCCTGCAGCAATACTTTTTTACAATTGGTAAGTACCAGCATGTTGGGCCTGAAAAAATCTTTATAGGGTTCGTTGTCCTTTATAGTTTTCCCATTGCCAACAACACCTGCCCCAGGTGCTTTAAGGCCGTTAACATAACTTTCAGAAGGGTACCATGACCTGCCATTTTCGCTCACTACGCCTCCCGATGCTACCAGTTTTTTCCATTCAGCTTCAGTAAGCCTGTCTTTGCTGATGGCCCGCCAAACATCGCCGTGACCATCAATGATCCCTTCGCCGGTAATAGCGATATTGGTAAGGTTGGTACCCGATATCGGCGATTCATTGCGCACAGCGGCATGGCCTTCATAGTTACCTTCAACCAGTTTATACTGAGTTTTATCATCGGTAAACTGCAACAGCGCCGCCCTGCTTACGTGCAGGTTTACATTACTCTTCATCACCAGCGGCCCGGTTAGCCACAAGCCTTGCGGAATAAGCACTACCCCGCCCCCTTTGGCGCTACAGGCGCTTATCGCTTTATTGATACTTGTTGTATTTAACGTAATGCCATCCGCTTTGGCTCCGTATTTTAAAATGTTGATGGTATCCTTTTTAAATTCAGGTTTATTTACCCGCGGCAAATGTTGCCAGGAATACTGCTGACCCTGTACCCGCGATGTGACGCAACCCGCCAAAAGCAAAACCGCTATCCCTATCCTTGTTTTTACTACCGACATGTTTTTATTTTAAAACAGCTATTTATCGCCCTATAATTGGTGAAGGAACATTAAATCCTAAACAAGATTAAAGGCTGACGGCAATAAAAAAAAGAATTTGCCCAACAAAAACCGCGCAAACGTTCCCAGAAACGTTTGCGTAAGTTTTAGCGGCTAAAAAAAGAGACCGGATTTCTTCAGTTAAACTCAAAGCAACTCCGGTTTATAGTGATTTTATTTGATACCGCGCAATTACGAAGCCGACCAGTGCACCATATCATAAGGATAATTTGGATGATTAGCGTAACCGCTATCATCAAGTCCCAATATCTTAGTTACCGCGCCGGCCTCCCAGCTCCAGTAGCCTTTATATGAGCCTTCTTTTTTATGATTTTCATACCATGAATCGTCTTTATGCAACCTGTACCATTTGTCGAGGTAAAGTTTCATTTCGCGCTCCGCATCGGCTTTAGGCATTTTTGTTAAATCATAAATATCCCTGTAAGCTTCGGTGATAAGCGTATCCGGCTGCGGGCCGCTCCCCGGCTTTTTGGTGTTGATGATATACCATAATAAGGCATCCGGTGTCCAGGTTGGGTAACTGGAACCACTATCCGACTGGCGGATATAATTAATAACCGGCTCGTATACCTCATCAGGTACATTCAGTAAGCTGCCTAAGGCTACCATATCAATCATATCGGCATAAAACGCGTCGGCATCCCAGCCTTCGCCATAGTATCCGGCAGCTGCTATATATTCATTATAACACAGGCTGATATCATTCCCGATAGAATAGTTTAAATAAACCAGGTCAAGATGTTCCATAGCAAGCACCCAGTTGTTTATCGGGCGAAACTTTTCCTGCTGTTTTAGGGTGACATTTTGTTCCTGGTACATTTTTATTATCGACTGCTTCTTATCAAACATTTTTTTAAAGAAAGCAACGTCTTTATATTCTGCTCTTAACTGCGTTTCGGGTGTTGCCGTGGTTCCACCTCCGCCAAATAATTTATCAAAAAAACCCATTTTTTAAGCTGTTTAAATTTATGAGAACCATCCTGCAATTGATTTACCAATGCCGCTTCCGGCCAGGCCTCCGATAACCCCGCCAACAATACCACCAACCACCGTACCAACCCCGGGGCATATAGCAGTACCTATCATTGCACCTATTTCGGCGCCGGCTATACCGCCGGCAAGGCCACCGGCAGCACCGCCTACCGCTTCTTTTGTTTTTTTGCCAAAACCGCCCTCTTCTTCATACGCCGAATAGATACTTACTGCATCAAGGGCGATACCAACAACTATAAGCCCCCGGCCGGCAACTTTGCCAGCCACACTTAAAGCCGGAGAACGTGCAATTGCCTGGCTTGCCTTAAACAGGCCGTCATTTGCGCCAGTGGCAATTCTGCTATTACGTACCGCCTGCGAAAAATTAGATTCGGACAAGGCTGTAAGAGGTTTTGAATTGAGCATGGACGACCTTACACCATTCATAAAATTGCCTGCCCTGCTGGTTTTTATTTCCAGGGCCTCACTTTGCCCGCGGGTAGCTTTAAAACCGTTGGAGTTTATAGTTTCTGACTGCATGGTTCCGTCGGGCTTAACCCTGATCACCTCGCGGTTCAGGCTGCCATCTGTATTTGCCAGTCTAACCCCTGCTTCGTCTGCCGGGTTTATAGCCCCGTTATTGTCGATGTGATTTCGCGTCCATCGCTCACTTAACTCGCGGCCGGTTGTCGTATTTTGTATTGATGCTGTATTGTATTTACCGTCTGTAATTTTATACCCATTATCTTTGGCATAAGCCCCGTCAATGCCCGAAGCCGTAGGTTTATCAATATCAATTACAGGATGCTCGCTTCTTACGTCGCGAAAACCTTCCTGCCGATGATAAACGTTGTCCTTCATCTCCCCGTAATTACCGTGCCTGCGGTAATCACTTTCGCTGTTGCTCCGTACCAGGCTTATCTTGCCGTTTTCAACATCATAAATGGTACCGCGCTGCAATATATCAAGGGTGTTGGTGTACGAACCATAGTTGAACGTTCCGGCACCGGCACCCGTAACAAGCGCCCCGGCTGTGCTCATACCGCTTGGCGCATTAAAGTCAACACTTATTTTGCCGCCTTGTTTGCACAACAGGTTCGCATCTTCAAATAATAATTTGTAGCCGTTAACCTTAACACCTTTATTGGTCTTGTCCCAGTAAATTGGGTCAAATTTGCAGCTGCCACCCGTTACCGAACACCTGCCCATAGGCAAAATATTTTCACCCGGTACCATATCGGCCTCACTGGCCAGGAACTCACCATAAATTTTCGTGTTGTTATGATGCGTTACCTTTAACCGCACAGGAGCCGACCCTTTATCGCACTTAAGGCAGCTATTGTTTGGAATATATTTTTTTGACATCGGATATTACTTTTTGTTAGTACTAAGCCTTCAGCCTTATACATGCAGTACACTGTTGCTTAACTCATTCTTATCAACGCGTTCCTTCGGAAGCTCATGCTGTTCAATCCGCCTGCATTGATGTGCCGTTACAACGGTATAAAATGAGGGCACATGTAATTGCAAAAACAAATCGGCCTCCTGTAGTATGTTGTTTTCAAATTTGTAAATCTCTTCCATCTCGGTCTGCAGGTCAACCTTTAGGTTATAAGTGTTTGTAAGGTCTTTTAGCATTCTCACTAAAACAGGTCTTTCAAACCTTTCTTCGTCAACCTCGGCTTCGTTAGTTATGGTTACGGTGTTGCCTTGTTGCTGGGTAAAACTGTAGATGACGAGCGGCAGGTCAATTGTGCCGAAAAAACCTTTCAGTATCAGGGAAGAGCTTTCATTGGCTTGCCATTCCCTGTAAAACGGTTGAAAAAAGCACCGGTAATGGCTGTACCCCACAAATGATTGCAGAAAGCGTTTAGGATCCTGCAGCAATTTGTCTGTTTCGGACAGCATTACATCGATACCATCCTGCTGACGATATTTTTTGGCAATTTTTGACCGGAAGCCCTGCTGCCAGCAATTAGCGATACTATTAAAATTATTGATGCCGATAAATTTCCCTTCCAGATCTGTTATGATCTGTACCGGCGACTGGAACCATTCCATATCTGCTGCCCATTCATGTATCAGCGCCGAACCATCCATATTTTGATCAAGCAGGGTATATTCATAAACCCGTTGCTTATCGTCATGGCTAATGAGTTTTATTTCAATCCACCTGTCCTGCACAAACTCAAGTACTTTTGTGCCAATTATGGTACGGTTGGATGAGCTAAGCTGGTACCATGAACTTTGAGCTGTATTTACCGGTAATATATTCATGATCATGATTGGTTAATTTCAACATCGCCTGCTATAATATGCGCAAGACTGCCGCCGTTGAGATGCATTTTGTCGGTCGAGCTGATCTCGGCCGATTTGCTGCTTGATGAAAGTTTGCCGGCCACAGCATCAAAAGTGATGTCTTTGGCCGATGCGGAGAGTTTGATGCTTTCGGTTTCGCTGGTAAAGGCAATATCTTTTTTCGCATTTGTAGTAATACCTTCATCCTGCGCCGCTACCGCTATCGATTTTTTAGCTGTAACATTGATAACACCGTCACCCCCGCCTTCTTTAGCCGGCGACGATGTTATGTTAATGCTATTGCCCGCATTAATGTTAATATCTTTTGATACCAGCGTTAAGGTGTTTGGCGCATAAATGGTTACCGTACCGTCGCCATTAAGGGTTACCACGTTACCGCTGGGATCTTTAACGTTAATGCTGCCATTGCTATCGTCCAGTATCACGGTGTTGCCGCTTCGGGTAGTAAGCGCTTTGGTTTTATTGGTTTGACTGCCGCCTGTGCCTGTTTTACCACTAAACATGCTGCCAATAATAACCGGGCGGGCAATATTACCCTCCTCAAATGCTACCAGCACCTGGTCGCCAACTTCGGGTATAAAAACAAACCCACGGTTCTTGCTTACTTTATCCGAGCTGCCTGCATCAGGAGAAACTACCCTGAGCCACTCGGTAACATCATTCGCGGTACATTGCCATTTAAATTTTACTTTAACGCGGCCATGCCCATCCGGGTCGGCATTGTCGGTAACATCGGCCAGCTGCATATCCGGGTTTGGCTTTTCGGCTTCAGCAACCGGGATACGCTCTGTATCGGCAGTAACGCCTTCAAACGTATTTTGGTAATGGCCAACACCGTCGATCTGGTGATAAACCGCCGTAACCAGGAACTTGCCAAAATCCTGCAATTCAAAAGCACCTGTGCCCCTTACACTCATGCTTACATTGAGTATTTTGCCCAGGCCCACCATGGGGTTGTCGCCATTGCCTACAATGGTAACCAATTCGGATATCAGCGCTTTTTGCTGGTTATTAACATAATCATCTATTTCTTTTTTGTTATTTACCCTAACAGCCAATGGTTCATTATAAACTTTGCTGAAAACTTTGTTTGACGCGCTGATGGCATGCGAAAGGTCCGGCGTGCTGCCCGAAGAGCCTTGCGGCTCTGACGAAAGCAGTTCATCCTGCCTGGGGTTGTAAGCAAATTTATTATGCTTTAAAGGCGCTATCTGCATTGCATATTGCAGGCTGTGCAGATCACGCCCGTAAATAAGAGCAACCTCCTCCAGTTTATCGGGCTTGCCAAAATTCAGTTTAGCACCATCGTAATAAAACCATTCGTAATACTCGGCCGAAAGACGGTTGATAAACTCAAAGTCGCTTTCACGATATTGAATGATATAATCAATAGGCGAAGTATTGGTTGGCTTGATATTGAGGTTCAGATCATTTGCAGGTGCATCCTGCGTAGCTAACTGAATAATGCTGCTCAGGCTTTTGTTAAGGTACGAGCCGAGGTCTGGACCCCGGTCAATCAGGATGGTCGGACTAAAGCCGCTCACCAGGATATCGCCATGAAACCCATGGCTTTGCGAAAGCTCTACCTTGGTAACAATACCGCTAAATTTATTTTCGCCGCTATCGGCTGTGCCAAATTGCACGGTAATGTTTTTACCAATAAAGTCCTTTGAGTTTTCGAGCGTAACAGCGTTGTACTCTTCAACCATATCATGGTTAAACCTGAGCTGAAAAGTATGGTGCTCATTAAAACGCTGGTCAAGGTTAAAGGTAGAGAAATGGGTGATCTGGGTACCTTCAATATTGATATCTACTTTTAGTTTCTTTTCCATAATTCGGCTATAAAATCCATTAACCTTTAACAGGCCATGGGCTGTAGTAACTTATAATTTTATATTGCCCGTTAACTTTGCCAAAAACAAACCCGTACGATGTTTCCCTCCCATTTTTTTGCTCATATTGTTGCTGCAACTCGTAAAGCTTACTGCCTTTATCTGTAACTTTTGCAATAACTTTATAATAGTTTTCGTCGGTAGCGGCGTCAATTTCCGACAGATCGTCTTCTGTGCTTTTGGGTATAAGACGAAGCGCGTCAGCATTCAATATAGCAGGCTCATACTGTGGATATTCTGCTCCGCTAACCAGCCCTTCAGCAGGGTTAATCTTAGCAGATCGTAAATCTTCGTTCGACCATTGGGGTGCTGTTTGCAGCGGGAAGTAAAACATGGCGGCCAGTTGTTTTTTGTTTTTTTGCAGGGCAGCGGCTTTAAACTGTTTCAGGCAGGCTCGGAACAACTGCTCGTCGGTAAGGGCCGATTTATGTACAGTTCGGGAGGCCGACTTAGCTATGGTTTTGACAGTATCAGCAACCGGGGCTTTAGGGTTGCCACTACAGCCCACGGCCGAACCTGCCAACCCGGTAGCAAGCAGTAACAATACCATATGTTTATTAATCCTGTTCATTGGTTAATTTCTGGGGATGCTGATCAGTGCCCTGTCTTCCATGCGTTTAAGGATAACTGCCGCGCCCATTTGCTGGGATACCGCTTCGGCATCAAAAACACCGTCTTTGACATATTTGCCCTTAACATACTGGTTCGAAAAACTCCAGAGGTAAGGTGTATGAATGCCTTTTTTGTTATAACCGAAACCGTTATATCCCTCCAGCTTTTGCAAAATAAACGGCAGGCTCCAATTGGTTACCTTATCATACTTCATCAGTTTAATAGCATCAACAGCACTCTCCTCAAAAGTAAACGGAGGGCCATGACCCACCTTTGGGCGATTGGCCGGCACCTGTACCGTATAACCGGTAAGCGGATCGCCGTTGTGCAGGTGTTTTTTGAAACTGAACGAGCACTCCATATAATGTACACAAGCTATAAAATACCAGGGGATAGCTCCGCCGCCGCCAAAAAGGTTCATAAACGAAAACGGATCGTTTGGAGTAAACCTCCCGGTATCAAAAAAATTACCTCCCAAAAGGTTGGTTGTCATCTGCGGTTTGGTCATGATATCCAAAACGCTTTCGGGTTTAACACTGGCCGCAGTTGGGTTTAATGATAGCGGTGTGGTGTTATAACGATCAAAAAAAGGGGTATATACCGATGCGAAAAGATTTTTATTTCCGGCAGCCGACGGCGCATTAGTACCAAGGCGTACCAGGTTTGAAATGCTTTCGTAACGGGGGCGGTTTACGGTTACCTTTTCATCGATGATCTTATCGACAGCAGCGATTTTTTCCTTTTTAATAACACAGGTATTAAAAAGCTGCACGTATTCCATGGGGGTTGGAACCGACGATTTTTTCACCTTTTTCTTTGTAGTGGGTAAGGCTGGGTTTATTATTCTCTTCTTTCTTTTCATAAGGTTTATAACTGAACCTAAACAAAACCTGTAAAAAGAACACGGAGGAAAATATGTTACTATCTCCTCCGTATCTTTTTAAAAGACAGTACAAATCAATTGTACTGAGATATTATTTAGGCCAGTCGTTTTCGTGTTCGGCGTTGCCTATTTTCAGCTTACGCGCCGATATCACAAAGCTTAACGACATTGGGTTGTTACCGATAATCGATATCCCCTCGTTATATTGAATGATATAACCATCCTCAAAATTAAGCTCCTTCATTTTGGCATCTTCTTCAGATTTTTTGAAGGTGATAGTGCCGTGGATTGGTTTGTACTGACTGTTCACCATTGATTCGATAACCGAAGTATCTTCGGTTGATTCAACCTCAACCTGGATGGTACCACCATATACACCTGATGACGGACGGCCTTTTGAGTCAACGTCCCTGTTTAATGAATAGCTGCACTGCAGCACGTCGAATTCTTTCGATCCTAAACTAATTCTTGCTTTGAAAGCCATGATCAATAAAGTTTTAAGTAGATAAATAAATTAAGTGCCCCTTCGGCACAAACAGATAACAAAATCGGCCGGGCTTAGTTTTTACCTGGCCAGTCGTTCACGTGCTCGGCGCTTCCCAGCTTCAACTTGCGGGCCGAGATCACAAACTTCAAACTCATTGGAGTTGCGCCTGTAATGTCGATACCTTCAGAATACTTCACGATGTAGCCATCTTCAAAAGACAGCTCTTTCATCTTAGCGTCTTCCTCAGATTTTTTGATCAGCAAAGTTCCGGCAATCGGTTTGTACTGGTTGTTAACCATTGATTCGATAATGGAGGTGTCTTCAGTCGACTCGATCTCGATATCGATAGTACCGCCGTAAATACCTGAGGACGGGCGTCCTTTTGAGTCTACATCGCGGTTTAATGCATAGGAGCAAGTGAGCACATCGTAGTCCTTGCCCGAAAAATTTAATCTTGCTTTGAAAGCCATAATGATAAATTTTAAGAGGTTAATAATTTAAAGTAGATGCTTTGCGCATTACTTTAATAACTACAATGTAATTAATTTATTGTTTTGAGAAAATATTAAATATTTATTTAAATAAGTTTTAACCCAAAAGAATATAATTTTTGAATCCACTTTTTACTGTACTCATTATCGAGGTTATAGAGATGCCCGATGGTACTGGTATGCACAGGCTTGATGCCGCGCTTTTCGAGGGTTAGTTTTTTTACTGCCAGATAGGTTGGCTTCATATCAACCTGCCAGTCCTGCCAGGCAGCTTCATCCAATATAGAAACCACACGTCCTGACCGGCCATTGAAATTAACCGACGAGCCGCTGATAAAAACCTGGTCGGGCATAAAAACGCGATCAAAAAAACCTTTAATTTTTGAGTTGATCGAATCTTTATAAACCGGGCAAAATATAACCACATGCGATGCCCATTTTATCGCGTTTACAGCTTGCACCAGGTCGGGTTCGGGCTCGTTATTGCTTAGCGTGAATTGCTTGTTGGGATTAAATTTAAGATCGGCGATGGCTATCTCTTTTACTACAGCTTCGGCGGCCTGGGCCCCGTCTTTATAAGCATTGATCAATGCCGCTGTGGTTGGTGTTTTATCTATATCTGCATTAATGATCAATAGCTGCCTCATCAATGCAAACATAAACCATATTTAACAATAAATAAAGTTAGGCCTTCGGTTAAATTAACCTAAAATGCACACAGCGCTGGTTTAACGGTTGAATATCGCTTTTAAAACCCGCCTCCTAACAAGAGGCACCTACGGAGCCAATATATTGTTTTGCACATATCCGATATCGCTCCAGTAGGTGCTTCCTTATTTTAAAAGGGATTCATTACCACTTCACAACGTTGTGTACCGCGATATTACTGCTGTTTATATTCGCTGTTCCAGGTTGGGCTTGCATCCTCACCTTTTTGCCCGTCAAGCTTTACCACAAAGCTTTTAGCCGGGAAATATGGCGTGATATTGATATCAAGGTGAATGCGGTCCTTTTGCTGCTCATCACGTTCAAACCTGATTATTTTAAAGCGTTCGATAAGCCTGTCGGGCCCCTGGATGTTATCCAAAAACTTCACAATTTGCGAGCGCAGGTCCTGCTCTGTTTTTGATGTCCAGTTTTCAAAAGCACGGCGGTTCAAAAAGTCGAATAATACTTTGGTGATATAATCAAATACCCTCACTACCGAATAGGTTTGCAAACCGATATTATCGCCATTAAACAAAGTTTTGGCCGAGAATGCCATTACCTTGCCGTACTCATTCACCATAGGTACCAGGCCAATGCGCTCCAGGTGTGAGATCTCGCTCTTTTTAAGGTCAAAACGTACACCATCCACCTCGTTAACCGCACCGTGTTTTTTACCGGCGGTAACCTGCGACATCAGCGTATAATACATTTTACCCGCCAATGCTGCTGAACCGGGGATGTACAGGTCATCCTCTTCACCCGCTTCGGCAACTTTGCCGCGGCCTACCAGCCAGTTACAGGTCATGATGGTGTTTGATTTAAAGGCATCGCCGCCGGTTAAATTAGCAGATGTAAACAGGTCTATCACATCATCCGGTTGTTCAAGATCCGCAAAATCGGTCACCAGCATTACTTTATTATCATAGGCTATTTTTGACCAGCGTTCAACTACCTTGTTTGAGCCAAGGTAGCCGGGCACAACCAGGATTGAATAATTTTGACGAAGATCCAGCCTGTCATAATTTTGCTTGAGTTCATTTGCAGCATATTCAATAAAGCGTGGGTTATCAAGCTCTTTCAACTGATCGATCGTGGCATTCATTAATACCACATTCTTCAGCTTATCCTGTTCGGTGTTTTTATAAAACAAATGCACTGTGCGGTAAGCCTGTTCCAGCTCGCGGGTGCTTTCCAATACATTGAGTAAATTTTTGTTCAGGTTTTCTTCAACGCTTTGCAGTTTTTCGGCGCTTTTCTGAATAGTATCGCTAACCGATTCGCCGCTTTCCAAAGCTTCTATCCATTGATTAAGCTTCAGCTTAAGCTCTTCGCGCTCCCCTTTCTTCTCATCATCAGTTAAAAAGATCTGTTTACGGGCTTTGCGTTCGGGGTTCAGGTTTTGAAGGCCATCAATAGTAGCTTCCAGCAAATCAAAACCACCAACTTTTGATAGTTTATCTAAACTGGTTGATAAGGATGCCGCGCCACTTCTTTCTTTTATTTTAAGAGCCTGGTCTGTTGAATTTTCATTCAGGATCTGCTCGTTTGGTGTTGCCATGATCGTGTTGTTAAATGTTTAGGATTAGCTAATTATTGGTCAAGCTCGGTTACTATATTTTTTAACGCCTCAATAAAGGCCTGTTTGGTTTCGGCATTATCGAGGGTTGACTTCAGCGTTTTGTTGGTTTTCAGCTGCTTCATGATATTGAGGTACATCTCGCGCTGAATATTAAGCTTATGCAGGTATTTGCTTTGTTGTACCAGGTTTTTTGGAGCAAAATCGCCAAGATTATTAAAGTACAGGGTTTCGGTAACATTTGATCCGTTTTCTCTTTCAAGCTCAACACTTACTTTTGGCTTGTAATGAGCAAAAACCTCTTCAACATTTTTAAGTCCTTCAACCTTCTCCGGTCTCAGCGGCTCATTATCAGTTAATTTTTGAATAAACAAAGTTTTATTGGGAGCTATCTCACCAAATGCTTCTGAGGAATCAACTTTTGTTTCGTTTCCCCCTATTTCGTAATTAAACATAGCTTTATTTAATAAATGATAAGTATGAAAGTGTTTATGTTATAATGCAATAACTATAAAATTGTTTTCAACAGTATGTATTTCAGTTAAATTACTTAACTAATGCTCCACAATAATTCAGTATCATTACTTTTTTTATCTATGGCGATAGTATTTCCTTTTTTCAGCTCGCCCGAAATAATATACCGTGATATTGGCCTGCGCAACTGGTTACGGATCACCGCCGATAGCTGCCGGGCGCCATATTTGGGTGTAAAACCGCTTAAGGCCAGCATATTTTGGGCTTCGGCACTTAACTGCATGGTGATGCCCATTTTATCGAGCGCCTGCGTAAGGCTTTTGAGCTGGATCTCAAAGATGCGTACTACATTTTCTTCATGTATAGGTGCAAAGGGTACTATCTCTGATAACCGCGCCAAAAACTCCGGCCTGAACTTATTGGCCATCACTTCCATCAATTGGTTTGATGTAGGCATATGCCCCCGGCTAATTTGCTCAGATACCCACTCGCTGCCAATGTTCGAGGTAAATAGCACCAGCGCGTTTGAAAAATCGCCTTGCTTGCCCAGCCTGTCGTGCATATGCCCTTCATCCAGGATCTGTAAAAAGATATCAAATACCGATGGGTGTGCCTTTTCAATTTCATCAAACAGTACAACCGAGTAAGGTTGCTGCCTTATTTTGTTTACGAGCAAGCCGCCCTCTTCATACCCCACATAGCCCGGCGGCGCGCCATACAGCAATGCGGCCGAATGCTCCTCCTTAAACTCCGACATATCAAAGCGGATCATCGCTTTTTCGTCATTAAATAAAAACTCGGCTATTGATTTGGCCAGCTCCGTTTTACCGGTGCCTGTTGGGCCAAGCAAAAAGAATGAGCCGATGGGCTGCCCTTTTTTGTTCAGTCCGCTCCGCGATTCGAGTATGGCATCAGATACGGCTTTCAACGCTTGGTCCTGCCCAACAACCCGTTTTTTCAGGAAGCCTTCCATGCCCAAAAGCCTTTCTTTCTCTTGTGCCTGGATCTTGCCTAAGGGGATGCCTGTTTTATAGGAGATAATAGCGGCAATATCATGTTTATTCACCACCTCGGTTTTATTTTGAGCCAATTCTTCAAGCCGGCTCAAATTGCGTTCAAAGTAAGCGATGTATTCATCGGGCGTTTCAAAAGTATCAACCTGGGTTTCATCCTCCAGCTGGCCTAACAACACCGCGCTTATTTTATTGCAATACAAGGTGTAAAGCCATTTGTAGGCTCCGATCAAATCGCCTGCATCATCCTGAGCTTTCAATTCGTCCAGTTCGGTGCGGAGTTCGGAAAGGGCTGTATCGGTGGTATCGTTCATTAAACGGATAGCAGCCATGGTACGGTCGAGCAGATCGAAAGCAGAGTCGGGCAGGCGACGGTCTTTCATATACCGCTGCGCCAGTCTAACGCACTCTTCGGCTGTATTATCATCTATCTTTAAGTTGTGGTGCTCCTCATATTGAGGCACCAGTTTTTTAAGCATTTTAATAGCTGTAGGCGTATCGGGCTCATTTACCTGCAGCACCTCAAACCGGCGGCTAAATGCCTGTTCGGGCTCAATCACTTTGCGGTATTCGTCGATGGTAGTGGCACCAATCACCGTTATTTCGCCGCGGGCAAGTTCCGGTTTCAGCAGGTTGCCAACACCGCCGCCTATCGGCCCTTTATTATCAAGCAGTGTATGGATCTCATCAATAAACAGAATAGCTTTTTCAAACTGCTTTATCTCGCGCAGGATGTTTTTTAACCGGTCTTCAATTTCTCCTTTGTAAGATGCCCCTGCGATCAATGAACCCAGATCAAGTTCAAAAAGCTGTACATTTTTAAGCGACGCCGGTACCTGTCCGTTTACAATGCTAAGCGCGAACCCGTCAACCAGGGCTGTTTTGCCAACGCCCGCGTCGCCGGTGATCATTACATTGGGCTTGGTGCGCCGGCTCAGGATCTCCATCACCATCCGTGTTTCGCGCTCCCGGCCTATGATAGGATCTACCTTACCCTGTTTGGCCAGGCTTGTGCGGTCTACACAGTATTTGAGTAATGCTGTTGTTTGTTTGGGTACATCGCTGCCGTTTGTGGCCTGCGCAGAGGGATTTACCGCATGGTTAACATCCTCATTACTCAAATAAATATCCAGCAACTCACGTTCTTTTACCGGGAAAGATTTTAGCTGGTTAGCATCAAAACCCACATTAGGCTTTATTAACGCAATCAATACACAAACGGGCGTAATCAAATCCTGGCCTAATTTTATGCGCACATTATCGGCTTCTTCAAATACCTGTTTTACCTGGCTGTTACCTAACATTTCGTCGGGCACGGTTAACGCGGCCGAATAATCTTCAATGCGCACTTCGGCCCAATCGCTTATGTAAGCCGTGTCCTTCCCGATGGTTTGAAGCAGGTTCTTCAACCCCACTTCCTGGTGCATCAAGCCTTTTAAAAGGTGCGCCGGACCGAATTCCTTATGGTGATATTCTTTGGCTAATGACTGCGCTACCCGCACCGCCGTTTTCACCGACTCGCTTAAATTAACTATATTCATATGCTATTGCAGGTTAGCCTGGGTTATATAATAATAGGTTTTGCCGTTTGACGTAAAGTGTTGGTTGGTAATAGCAGCCTGTTTAATAACATCACTGCTATGGATCAAATAGTGGATATATGCCTCAAACTGCGCCTGCGGCATATCATCGTTGTGTTTAAGATCATTCACCTTTTTATTATAGAAATCTTTTTTGCCGGGTAAGGGCAAACTGGTAACCCGCAGAAAATAATCGGCCAGGGTCATGTCTTTAATATCACCGCCAGATAAGTTAAGTCCTAAATGCTTGGCAGCGATATCAACGTAGTTATCAACCAATTTTGAGCGGTAATCGGACGCGTCCCGCTGCAGGTTTTCGCCTATCATGAGCGACAGCAGATCTGTCAGCTGCTTATAATCCTGCTCGTTCAATATCAGCAGGTATTGCAGCTGTCCCTTGCTTTCATTTACCAGGTTTCTTGGTGCTTCGGCGCTGAGGTAATATTTGAAAGCGTTATGCGGCATATTGTTTCCCAAATCGGTTGATGGCTGCCCCTGCTGCTGCATAACCAGCGGCTGTACATAACGGTTTTCGCGCCCGGTAAGCCTGAATGCGCTGTCGAGCGTATGGATCTGGTTACGGATATCATAATCTGTTTCGCGCATCAGGCGTTCAACTGCCAAACTCATGGCCTGGTTTGATTTTACTACTCTCTTGGGCGGAAATACCACAGCGCCCTGGATCAGGCTCTTTTTGGGATAATCGAGGTAGAAAGAAACCGAATCGGACAGTGATGTATTGAATTGCTGCACGTTGGTAAGGCCTTCTCCATTCACCATGCGCTGTTTTTTATAATCGGCCAGCTTTACCGCAGATTGTGATACAATTTGTCTTGCCTGGATCACAAAATCATTGTAGATAGGGTTGTAATCGCTAAATACCTGGATAGCTAACAAGCGGGCGTTGGCGGCCGCTATCTGACTGGCCACCGTATTAACCCCTACCGAATTACGATCTAAAGCACCGGTGGCACCAATCAGGATGACCAGGTTGGTTTCGTCCGGATGATTGCCAAACAGGCTTAACCCCGTGCGGATACCGTCAAAAACAGGTTGGGAACTTATCACCGGGGCACAGTTACCTGTTACTGTTGACTGCGATTCGAGGTATTTTACCAGGTTGCGATAATCGGCACTGAGCGGGGTTGACTGGATGCCCCCGGTTTGACAACCGGACGCGTTACGGTAAACTACAGCCCCATATCTAACCTGGTTACCCCTGGCATGCGCATCAAAAATATCTTCAAATGATTGAATAGTGCTGGTAATACCCGAAAAATAATTGCGCATAGGGCTACCGCCATCAACCACAAACACAATGTTAACGTGGTGAACATTGTTGCGGATCTTGAGATAATCCTTATATGCTAAATGCCCGCCTTTGATATTGAGCACACTGTTATGGCTTTTATCATAAACATCGGTTGCGAAGCCGAGGCTAAGATTACCCGAAGCAGATGAGCTTACAGGCATGCTCAATAACAAGGGGGCATTATCGGCCAGTAAGGGGTCAAAAGCAAAATAGCCCATACCTCCCTTGCTATTATTGGTTTTCAGGGAACTGTTGATATACCTTGCAATAGAATCATTGATCAATGGCTGGTTTTCCCTTGCCGACCCGATATACAGCCTATCGCCCCAGCTATGAACGGCGTCGGCGGCTATCCAGCCATAAACACTGCCCGCTGCATTATCGGCAATCAACTGCGGATCGGACCCTACCAATACTTTTTTCCCGTCGTCAGATTTTTTGTATACATAAACCACGTTGTGCAGTGCTACTTTGGTTTTTTTCTGGCTTTGATCGGGCCCGGCAAAAATGTATGCCGAATCAGTTTTGTCATAATAATAATCGGGCATAGTGAGCGGACCGGCACCACTTATAATGGTGATATATTTTTCGGGATAACCATTTGTGCTGGTAAAAGCCGACTGCCAGGGCAACACCTTTGAAATGCTGATCCATCCGTAACTTTGCGAGCCTTTTTTATTGGTAAGCTTTTTACCTTGTACCATGCCGGCCTGGTACTTAATTAGTTTTATAAACCCGTTTTTTTGTTCACTTACATAAAAAGGCTCCATGAAACTTATTTTTTTCATTACCAGCGTTCCGCCCGGCGAGGTATATGTATAATTTTCGGCCCTGTCCGAAAATACGATCCATGGCAGAGAAGTACGGTCGTCGGTATTGTAAATGCTGGTACGCTCATCAGGTTTTTCAAAAGCTTTGGGTAGCGTTACCACCGTTTTGCCAAGTGATACCGGCGATTGTGCCCGGGACGCAATTACTATACAGGTTAAAAAAACGGAGCTTAATATATTTTTCATGTTGGTTGATGCAAATAGGTTTTAAAATGGATTATCTGGGCCTCTTTTCGGGAGCGGCAGTGGTTGCATGCTGCCTTACCGAAAGCATACTTGAGCAGTTTGATTTTGGCTTTAGGGTAACCTGTGCTTCGTCAACACTGATGCCACCTCCAAAAGTTAACCGCATACAGTAAGAGTAAAAATCAGTCCGTTTGCTCTCGCCATTATCTTCAAGGTTTACGGTAACTTTCTCATCTCCGCAGAAATACCTCCTAACCAGGTAATAATAATGACGGTTAAAATCACCGCCGTTGGCTATGGCCTGCAGGTGTGCCCTGATATCATCGATTACACGGCGCTCACTTTCACCAGGGTTTACGATCTGGTTGGCAAATGTTGAATCGGGATTGGTAATATGCATGCGGTGATAGACCGGGCGCCTGCTTTTATCCGTGCTCAGTTTGATAAAATAGGTACCGGGGTTATGAAAGGTGTAGAGTGCAGTTGGTCCTTTAACATCCACCCGGCCAGTTTCTCCAAACGACCATTCAAAAATCCGGGCATTACCCTGCGCCTCAAGCCTTACCTGTTCATTTACAATCCCCTGTGTGGGGCCGTTAATTGTAATCAGGGTATCGGCAGCTATGGTTGGGGTACTATCTTTTACGCTAACCGGGAATTGCTGCGTCAAATTGCCGTCAACGGTAAGCCGTATAATATAGTCGCCTGTTTTTTTAAAGCGGTAGCTCCCGTTTTGCTGAGTTGATTTATCGCCATTGCCAAACTCCCAAAGCCAGTTTTTTGCATTGGCCGTATTATCCGAGTAAACCAGGTGTTCGTTCAGGGCTATCTCATCCTTCAGGATGCGGGCGTTGATCACTCTCTTTTCAAACAATGAACTCCGCAGCAGGAAAATGATACCGGCAATAACAACTACACCAGTAAAAATGTATAGAAAGGTGTAGGTGTTCCGGTTAGTATCGACGGGCCTCCCGTCGTTGTAATCGTTTTTCATTTTGCTTAGGTTATATATGGTAGATGTATGATGATGCTTACCGGGCCATGCTCATGTTTTGCTGCAATTGCCGCTGTGCAATGTGGCAATCATCAACCGATCCTTTTATGTTCCTGATATCGTTATAATTGCCCGTTAGTTCGCGCTTATCATAAAAAAGTGCCTGCAACAGTTTTGAAGCATGGATAAAGCATTTATACCGCGCATCATATGGGCGGCGGTTGTAATATGACTTTATGGCACCTATTGAACCGCTGATATCATTCTCCAAAAAAACGGCCTGCACGTTGGGGTTAAACTTTACTATTTTATGATACGTGGTATCAACGGTTGGTAACGCTTCGGTAACAAGGCTTTCAAACTGCTCTTCTTCGTTTACTTTTTTAGCAAACTCGTTTTTTGATACTAACCCTTCGTTGCCATAATTATAAAATATAGCCACGCACAATATCACCGACGTCACTAAAAACATCCCCATGAAAAACAGGAATTTTTCTCTCCGTTCTTTTAAACTAAATTTTAACATATGGCTTATTAATGCGGATAGTGATGGTTTAACTGGTTAATAGCCGATTTATTTACCCGGCTGCATGACTCTAACTGTGAGCGAAGGCTTTCGATCTGGAAACGTGTGGTAAAAAGCGAATCTTTGATGCTGGCAATGGTTTCAATATCGTTGCTAAGCTTTTTATACAGTTCAAAACTTTTAAGCGGGTAAGGGTTACTTTGCAGCCGCTCACGGATATGCTGATTGCTCTCCTGGATATCATTGAGCAGTACCGTTTGGTTATTAAGCTCCTGCGAATTCATTTTTGCATACTGCGAGAGTTGCTGCATGCGCAGCAGGATCAATTCAAAGCTGCTATTGATATCGGTACGGAGCGCTATCAGCTGATCTGTTTTTTTAACGCGGTCATTTAATAATTCAAGCTCACGGCCCGAGGTTGCAAAAAAGAAGTAAACGATAATGATGGCAAAACCCAGTAATGTAATAAGATACATCATGAATTTGCGATAAGCCCGGTTTAGGTCGCTATTGTTTACAGGTTTCATCTAATATTATAGTATCGGTTCGGTTTATTTACAGCTAAAAAAGCTGCATTTATAATATTTAACTCATATCTATTAATTAACCAATAGTGTAATAATTATCAAAAAATCAATACTTTATCAACTATTTGTAACCAATAAAACATATCTACAACTATTTTTGAAAATAAATGTTTATAAAAAGTTAAAATTTAACATAAGCGAAATCCAATAATATCATTTATGCTAAACCCGCTTTATTCAAAACCGATCCGCTTTAGCCATATCAATAATGGCCAGGACCTTGATAAACAAGACCTTGGCGCGTCCATATCGCAATACATCGAACTCATTATTTTTACCCGTTTTGGTGAACAGCGCTACAACCCCGAATTTGGCTGCGAGATCTGGGATATGGATTTTGAACTCATTATGAGTGAGACTATTTGGGAAGAAAAGCTAAGGCAATCGTTGTTGCGTTCTATCAGCAAATTTGAAAACAGGATCTATGATATTGATATCGGCGTGAACATTACCGAGATCAATAAATTTTACCCCTTGCGCAACGTTAGCGAGATAAAAAAGAAAGTAGATATAACCATTAAAGGCAAACTGAACAAAACCGGCGAAACATATTTGTTCAAAACTGCTTTATTCCTAAGCCCGCTATCAGCATAAACCTATGAGCGCTATATTTTATAATTCAAAAGAAGAGATCAGGAACCGCATGCTGAAGAACGCTACCGAGTTTTGGGGCGTTCAAAACGTAAATGATGTTGATCCGCTAGTAAAGCTTTTGATTGAAGCCCTGAGCACCGAGTTGTTCAACTTAAACAACGATGTTAAAAACCTGGAGCATCGCATCCTGAACAAAATATCCAGGATCCTGGCTTCCGACTATTTAACGGCCCCGCTCCCCGCCCATGCCATATTAAAAGGTAAACCCATCGAGGCTTCAGAAATATTGAACATCGGCAATCATTTTTATTTCCGGAAACAATTGGCAGCAGAGGTTGGCAAAACCAGCCCGGAACAACTGGACATTTACTTTACACCGGCAGGTGCCAACGCTGTATTTAATGCAGAAATAAAATACAGCTTCAACGGGGGCAGGCTGCAGGAACATATTGAAAATGGGCAGAAGAATACATTGCTAAACGTCCGAACTGGTGCTTTTGGGGAACCTAACACCCTTTGGATAGGCATTGAAACAGCAGTAGCATTGAATACTTTTAAAAATGCAGGAATCTATTTCGACTGGCCTGTTTACATCAGCAATACAGACTTTTACAGCCTGCTACAGGTAACTAAATTTTACCTGGATGGTTCACAGCTTGATACTGAACCGGGCCTCATTTACGCTGATGAGCAAGCCGACGATCAGAAACCTGTTTTTTATGATCAGCATATCATTAACCTTATAACCCGCGACGTCAGGACCTATTACAACAATCATTTTATTTCGCTCACCGATGAGCGGCTAAGCAATATTACCACCTTCAAAGCAAACTATCCGGTTGAGTTGCTGTCGTTTTTTAATGAACAGGATTTGAAAGCACTTAAGCCCTGCCTGTGGTTCAAGATCGTATTCCCGGCAGCAATCCCGGCAAATGCCATTGATGAATTACAGTTACATTTAAACTGTTTCCCGGTAATGAGCAGGCGGCTTCACCAACAAAAATTCAGGATCAAGGAGATCAGCGATATCATCCCTATAAAACCAGGCGCTTATGATCATTTTTTATCGATCCATGAGCTGCATGACGACAATAACGTCCGGTATAACGAGATCCCGTATAGCCAGGCCGGTATTAATTATGAGGGCAGTTACTCCATCAGGAATGGCGGCGCCGAGCGTTTTGATGCACGTAACGCTAGGCAAACTATCGAATACCTGTTTGAGCTGCTTCGCGACGAAAAAGCGGCCTTTGCCGCATACGGAAGCGACTTTTTAACAACGGCCCTAAAAACACTGGAGCAAAATATTTCCGTTATCGAAAAAAAGTCAAAAAGTTCAAAAGATAATCATGAACTGGTAAATTACCTGGTACTAAAACCGGCAAACAAAGCGGCCATGTTATACCTCAGTTTTTGGACAACACTTGCCGATAATGCCAACAATATCCGCAAAGGGTCAAAGCTGCAACAGGCGGAAACCATTAAACTTAAGCCGGATAGTTTAAGGCTCCTTACCACGACCACCGGCGGCCGGAACAGCCTTGGGGCTTCCGAGCGGATCCAGGCCTATAAATACGGCCTCACCACTAAAGACCGCATAGTTACCCTTGCCGATCTAACAAGTTTCTGCAGATATGAGCTTGGAACAAAAATCAAAAACATCCGGGTAAGCAAAGGAGTAAGTATCTCAGCCAACCCCAAAGAAGGTTTTATTAAAACAACCGATATTTATATAACCCCGGCCGATCATGAACTTTCGGCACCGGAATGGGCCACGCTGCTTGAGCTGCTAAAATCAAAGCTGCAAAGCCGGAGCGTAATGGATGTTAATTATAGGGTGTTTACGGAATAAGGTATACATATCGATACCGTCATCGCCCTTGTGTTCTTTTGTTATTAAGCGACGGCCCTGCAAATCGGGCAGAATCACGGGCTGCATTATTTTGGCCCGCTTGCCCACCCTGCTCTATCGCAACATTGTAAATAACCAATAAAGCGGGATAATTTTAAAATATCCCGCTTTTTGCGTTTTATAGAAAATCTTACAACGCCTTCTCTTTCGGCACAAAATCATTCATCACCGCCTCGCGGATCAATGCCGGCGGCAGGATCCCTTGCGACAGGATGAAATCATGAAAATGCAAAGCGTTGAATTTGTTGCCTAATGCAGCCTCGGTATCCTTGCGCAGGGCAATCATTTTGGTAAAACCATAAAAATAGCTATTGGCCTGGCCGGGAGCGTTAATGGTATAACGCTCAACTTCCTGGCGGGCAAAGGCACGCGATTGCACTACATCGTTCATCAATACATCAAGCGCCTGCTGCTGGGTTATCTTACCAGCCTGCAATTCAGGATCAAGGAAGGCGCGCGCGGCCCTGAGCAAGCGATAATCTAACGATACCAACTGTCCTTCTAAAGGCATGTAAGGGCGGGTAATATATTCGGAATATAAGCCCCAGCCTTCCACATTAGTTGAGTTAAATGCGTACAGGGCGCGTGCCTGTGATACCCCTTCTTCTACCATTTTATCAAACTGTAATTCGTGGCCGGGTCTTGCTTCGTGGGCTATGATGGTCCACGAGGCGGCATCAAAAGTAAAGTCATCGTACTTGTCTGTAGCTTTTTCGCCGGGTGATGCGGGCATGTTTAATGGCAGCACAAAAACACCGCGCTGGCCGGTATTGTTCAGGAACGGCGGTGGCACCATATGCGGGGCGGGGCTCTGCGCGGTTTCGGCGGCTGTAGCTAAACGGATAATAGCCGGGCGGTTTGGCAGCGTTACCAGTTGATGATCGCGAATGATGCCTTCAATATCTTTTAAATGCTGCTCGTACAGCGGAATAATAGAATCTCCGTGGATCTGTTCTTTTTTAAGTTCACGAATTACAGCCCGATAGTCATCTGATGGCAGGCCACGTTTTTTGGCTATCTGCCCGGCAATAGGTTTCATCTCGTCCTGGATCTGGTTGAACAGGGCATGTGCCATTTCAGCTACTTTCGCAGGAGGAATATCTATACCATAAGCTTCGAGGTTCATAGCATACTCTTCGGGTGGGAGCCTGAAGTCTGTACGGGCTTTTACCAGTACATTTGCTTTTACCCATTTGTCATAATCTTCCAGTTGTTTTTTCAGGGTTGCATAGGGTTGTTCCCATCCGGTCACCTTGTATTTGGTACAAAGCTCGGCAATGCCGCTCACGATACTCGCATTGCGTGACAGATCGGTTTCCATGCGTTGTTTTGACGGATAGATCATGTTTTTGCCGCCCATCTGGTGCTGCAGGCGTTCCCTGTAAATGGTTGTCAATGGTTTATAACCTTTTTCCAGTCCTGCATATTTACGGATACGCATTACCGCTGCCTGGCGACGGGCTTCGGGGGTTTGATCGTCAAGCAGTGTTTCCAGTCCGCTGTAAATGGTTGAGGACGCATTTAAAAAAGGGACCTGGCGGCTCAGCTCAAAGTCCTGCTGGCGAAAACCCAGTTTGAGGTGGGTTATAATGATATTGATATCCTGTTGAATAAAAGTATTTTTTTCAGTCTTAAGGGCTTCGGTAAGTTTAGCGACAACGGCCTCTTCATCCTTGCGTTCGGCCATGATGTTTTGGAGGGTTGGTACAGCGATGTCGCTGTCATACTCGGCCAGGCCTTGCGATGATCCGTATTCGGGCGAGTATTTTTTATCCAGATCGATGATAATTTTGGTATACTCATTTGATTTGGCTACCCATGCTTTTGTTTCGGCTGATTGCTGCGCCCGGGCATTAATGCAGATACCAGTCAATAGCACTAACAAACCGGTGCTTTTAAGTAGATTTTTATTCATGGTCAATTTAAATTATGAATGGCAAGTTACTTAATTTGACCGTTGATATTTTTGATTACGTTGATTTTGACCACTGATTTATTTGATTACGCTGATTTCGCTGATAATAGCACATTTTGACTTTCTCGGCATTGTTGGCGACAACATCAACAAAGGCACAACAATGAGCGTTAAATGAAACAGCCTGGCTTTCCATAACAGAAAGCCAGGTTGAACAGATCAACGCAATCAGCGTAATCAAATAAATCAACGGTTAAAAGCGGTACCCTAAAGTAAGGAATGCATTGTTGTTAGTTTTTTTCAAATCGGCAAAAGGACTGGTTGCACCTACCTCATAAGGGAAAATGGTTTGCTTGCCGGTTACCCTGGCGTAAGTAGCGTCAACAAAATAAGCACCAAAATGAAAGCCTATGCCGCCGCTAACTGTTTTAATATCGCTGCCAAGGTCTTTCATCGGGTTACCTTGCTGGCTGTAACCGCCGCGCAGATAAACGAGGCTGTTCACGTTTACTTCGGCGCCCACATGAAGGTTCACTGTTGAACGGTAAAGTGATTTGATATCGCTGTTGTCGCCATCGGCCGTGTAGCTGTCATTAGTACTTAAATGGGTAGTGGTATAATCGATATATTCAACATCGCCGCTTATGAAACCATATTTGCCTATGAAAACAGACGCGCCACCTGCCAATTTTAACGGCGTACGCAGATTGTAGCTTAGCTGATATGGTTCGGATACGTTTTGATAACTCTTACCACCTGTGTATTGTGTGGCAAGCCCTTCGGCATATGAATCATCAATATTATAAAACGTAGGCGAGGTAAACACAAAGCCCAGTCGTAAGGCCTGTATAGGTTTATAAATAATACCCAATTTGGCGTTGAAGCCCGAGCCTTTGGTGCTTTGGTCTTGCGCAAAAGTGGATGAAAAGTCGGTAGGGTTGCCGCCATTGGTTATAATGGCGTTGCCATTTTCGGTAAACCTGGCGTGCGAATTATACCTGATATCGGTAATAGCCAGTCCCAAACCTAAGTAAAGCTTATTGCTGTAATTGGCACCGAACGAAAGGTTAAACTCCGACTGGCCGCCGGTACGGGTAATCCCCGCCAATTGCCTTACCGGAACATTCACCGTGCTTGAATACGAGTTCGGGTCTGATGCCGGGCCGAAATTATCGATCAGGACATGATCATATGCCCAACCGTCGAGCCCATTGGGGTTGACGCTGCCATATTGAGATACTTCGCGCTTGGCAATACCGGCATAGTAATCAGAAATAGAACTGGTTTGGTTTGTACCGCCGTAAGCAACGTTTTCATAAAAGTTATTGGTACGGCTGTAGCCCGCGCCATAATTGATACTTAGCCAGCCTTTGCTTTTGTCGCGCCCACGGGTAGTTAGCTGCTGATAAAATACGATGGCAGCGTTGCTCATATTCACATCATTACGGTTGGCGCTTCCTGCCTGCCCAAAAAAGCTGGAGCTTATTTTGGAGTTATCATACTCAGGGGTAATACTAACCTCCGAGTGTGTAAAAAAGCCTAAGCCGGCAGGATTGCCGCTAACTGAGCTTAAATCGCCGCCTACGGCTGTGCCGGCGTTGCCAATAGCTTTGATACGTGAGGTTGACCCGGTTTGAAAGGTTGAAAACCTGATGGCATCCTGTGAGTATTGTGCAAAACTATCTTTAGTAATTGCTACTATAGCAATTATGCTTAGTAAATACTTGATTTTCATAAAATTCAGGTAAATAAAATATAAGATTTAGGTTTATGGTCTTGATGGTCTGCCGCCACCGCCGCCACTGCTGCTGCCGGTGCTGCGTGAACTGCCGCCGCTTGAGCTTGGTGATGGCGTATAGGATGGTTGCTGCGATGTACGTTCAACCTGTGGTTGTCTGTAAACCGGCTGTGCATCACGGGTAGGCGCCGCGTCCGTACGGGCCGGGCGTGCATAGCGGGTGCCATTGCTATTATTATAACTGTTATTTCCGCTATTGCTGCTGCCGTTACTGTAAGTGTTCGTTCTGCTGCCCAATGGTCTGTTACGACCTCCGGGAATGTAGCCTATACCAGAAGTGGCACTGCTAACAGGGCGACGCCCGCTGCCTGCAAAAGGATTGCCATTACCACGATAAGGCCGTGCTGTACCTGACGAAGCATAGCCTCCACCATAGTAACCGCCATATCCGCCGTATCCATAACCGCCGCCGTAATAACCGCCGTATCCATAACCTCCATAACCCCAGCCACCATATCCGTAGCCTAATCCCCAACCACCATATCCCCAGCCAAGGCCGTATCCGTATCCTGGTCCCCAGCCGCCATAGCCTCCATAACCCAGGCCACCGTAATAGCCGCCTAAACCACCATAACCAAGGCCATAGTTGTAATAAGGATAGCTATTATATGCTGAATAAAAGTCATCGTAATAACCAAATGGGGAAAAATAACTGAAACGGTTTATACGTGCCGAATAATCATCGTAGTAAAAGTAATCATCGTCGTCATCACTATATCCATCCTCTGCAACCGGAGTTTGGTTGTAAGCCGGCTGTTGTGCGTAAACAGGTTCATCGCCCGCTCGTGCATCAGAAAAATAAACGTTGTCATTACTTTGGTTTGATGCAAGCTTGGTTGTAGAACAGGAACTCAGCGCCATGGCACCGATGATAAACATTCCTATCGCGATGTTCCGTTTCATATGCAGGTAAGTAAAAAGTTCAAGGTCAAATAAGTTTTAAATTTATAAATTTGGCAGCAATATACAACAATTACACAAGTCCAAATTCTATCCAATCAATATGAGCAAAGGTGTTATTAGTAAAGACGAAGATTATTCGCAATGGTTTAACGACTTAGTAATTAAATCTGACATGGCCGAGTATTCGCCGGTCAGAGGCTGTATGATCATTAAACCGTACGGTTATTCGATATGGGAAAAGATCCAGGCGGTACTTGACGAGATGTTTAAAGATACCGGTCACAGCAATGCTTACTTCCCGCTTTTAATACCCAAGTCATTCTTTAGTAAAGAAGCCAGCCATGTTGACGGTTTTGCCAAAGAATGTGCTGTTGTAACCCATTACCGTCTCAAAAATGATGGCGAAGGAAATATTATTGTTGACGAGGAAGCCAAGCTTGAAGAAGAGCTCATCATCCGTCCGACATCAGAGACTATTATCTGGAACACTTACAAGGGTTGGATCCAATCATACCGCGACCTGCCTATCCTGGTTAACCAATGGGCCAACGTAATGCGCTGGGAAATGCGTACCCGTTTGTTTTTACGCACCAGCGAATTTTTATGGCAAGAAGGCCACACCGCGCATGCAACAGCCGAAGAAGCAGTAGCCGAAACAGAGCAAATGCTGAATGTATACGCCGATTTTGCCGAAAACTGGATGGCTTTGCCGGTAGTAAAAGGCCGTAAAACTGCTAATGAGCGTTTTGCCGGTGCTTTGGATACTTATTGCATTGAGGCGCTGATGCAGGATGGTAAAGCTTTACAAGCCGGTACATCGCACTTTTTGGGCCAGAACTTCGCTAAAGCTTTTGATGTAAAGTTCACCAATAAAGAAAATAAGCTCGATTATGTTTGGGCTACTTCATGGGGTGTTTCAACGCGTTTGATTGGCGCACTGATCATGGCGCATAGTGATGATGCCGGTTTGGTATTGCCTCCCAAAATTGCACCTATCAAAGTTGTTGTGGTGCCTATCTATAAGCACCAGGAAGAGCTTGATAACATTTCGGCGTACGTAGCAGCCCTGAGCAAAGAACTTAAGGCCAAAGGCATATCGGTTAAATTTGATAACCGCGATACCCACCGCCCGGGTGCTAAATTTGCTGAATATGAATTGAAAGGTATACCGGTACGTGTAGCTATCGGTAGCCGTGATATGCAGAACGGAACAGTTGAGCTGGCCCGTCGTGATACCAAGACTAAAGAAACTGTTAACCAGGAAGGTCTTGCACAAACTATCGAAAACCTGCTTGAAGAGATCCAACAAAATATCTATAAAAAAGCGTTTGATTTCCGTGCCGAAAACACCACCGAGGTGGATACCTGGGACGAGTTTAAACGCATGCTCGACGAGCAACCCGGCTTTATCAGCGCGCACTGGGACGGCACATCCGAAACCGAACAAAAAATAAAAGAGGAAACCAAGGCGACAATTCGTTGCATACCTTTGAATAATAAACAGGAAGAAGGTAAATGTATTTTGACAGGTAAGCCATCGACGCAGCGGGTGTTATTTGCAAGAGCATATTAGTCGCCCCCCGGCCCCCTAAAGGGGGAAGTTGTCTGTGGCGAGCTAACTTTAATATCCGTCCCTAAAGGATATACGATGTAAAACAGGTTTCATGGTAGGGTATGAAACGCATTCCAAACACCCCCTTTAGGGGGCTGGGGGGCTTATGAAATTCGCAACTAAAGCAATACACGCAGGGCAGGAGCCCGATCCAACTACCGGCGCTATCATGACGCCAATATATCAAACATCAACCTACTGGCAAAAATCGCCGGGGGATAATAAGGGCTATGAGTACTCGCGTGGTACCAACCCTACCCGTAAGGCTTTGGAAGATTGTTTGGCTGCTTTGGAAAATGCAAAGTTTGGCTTGGCGTTTTCGAGCGGTATGGGTGCTACTGATGCGGTGATGAAACTGCTTGCGCCCGGCGATGAGGTTATTACCGGTAACGATCTTTACGGAGGCTCATACCGGATTTTTACCAAGATATTTGCTAACTACGGCATTAAGTTCCATTTTTTGGATCTGTCTGATCCGGAGCTTGTACGTGCCCATGTAAATGATAAAACCAAATTGGTTTGGATCGAAACGCCTACCAATCCTACTATGCGGATTGTAGATGTGGAAGCCATCGGTAAGATCACCAAAGAAAAGAATCTGCTTTTTGTGGTTGATAATACCTTTGCATCACCATACCTGCAAAATCCTATAGATCTGGGTGCTGATATTGTAATGCATTCGGTAACCAAATACATTGGCGGCCATAGTGATGTGGTGATGGGTGCATTGATGCTGAACGATGAAGAACTTTATAAAAAGCTTTGGTTCATTTACAACGCCTGCGGAGCCACTCCTGGACCGATGGATAGTTTCCTCGTTTTGAGAGGTATCAAAACCCTGCACCTGCGCATGAAAGCTCATTGCGAAAACGGCAGGCAGATAGCCGAGTTTTTGAAAGATCATCCAAAAGTTGAAAAGATCTATTGGCCGGGCTTTACCGATCATCCTAATCATGATATCGCCAAAAAACAAATGCGTGATTTTGGCGGTATGATCTCGATTGTATTGAAAGATGCCGATTTGCAGGAGACTTTCCGCATTGCATCGTCATTTAAGGTATTCTCGCTGGCCGAGTCATTAGGAGGAGTTGAATCATTGATCAACCACCCGGTAAGCATGACCCACGGCTCAATTCCTAAAGCCGAACGTGAAAAAGCAGGCGTAGTTGATAACCTGCTGCGCCTGAGCGTAGGTGTAGAAGATATAGAAGATTTGCTGGAGGATATTAAACAGGCTTTGAGTTAAGTTGCAGTAGCAGAAATTAGTAGCAGTTGTTTTTTAATTAGTTAATGCACAACTGCTACTGCTACTTGCAACTGCCACTAAAAAAATCATGACAGAAAATCTCAAAGCCTTCCTCGACGCTAAAGTTGCCCAATACAATCGCCCCGAATTTATTGAGAATGATCCGGTAACCATCCCGCACATGTTTAGCCAAAAGCAGGATATCGAGATCATGGGTTTTTGGGCTGCCACACTGGCCTGGGGACAACGGGTTACCATTATCAAAAAATGCAAAGAACTTATTACGTTGATGGATAGCGCGCCTTATGATTTCATCATCAATCATGAAGAGCCTGATCTGAAAAAGCTGTTAAAGTTCAAGCACCGCACTTTTAATGATGTGGATACTTTATATTTCATCGCTTTTTTTCGGCAGCATTATGAACGGTTTGAATCGTTGGAAGATGCGTTTATGCCCCCCGCCCCCCTAAAGAGGGAGGGAAAGGTTCAAGCGATTGAGGCTGCTTTAAATCATTTTCGCTCATACTTTTTTTCTTTGCCCGATTTTCCGCATCGTACTAAAAAGCATGTATCGTCGCCATCGCAAAAATCAACCTGCAAAAGGCTGAATATGTTTTTACGCTGGATGGTGCGGAAGGACGATAACGGCGTTGATTTTGGCATCTGGAACCGCATCAAACCTTCCGACCTGATCTGCCCGCTTGATTTACATGTTGACAGGGTATCACGCAAACTCAATCTTATCGCCCGAAAACAAACCGACTGGCAAACCGCCGTTGAACTGACCGAAAGACTCCGCGAGTTCGATCCTAACGATCCGGTTAAATATGATTTTGCCTTGTTTGGTTTGGGGATTGAAGAACGCTGGGGCGTGCAGTTTTAAAATATCAGCATTCTACTTACCCAAAACTACAATGCCTGGTTTAGGCGCATCAACAAGTTCTGTGCGTACCAATGTACCGTTATTGAAATAATAATAATGATATGATTGTGGTTTTGATTGTGCATCTGCAGAAGCTATTCGCCTGTAAACTGCATGTTGTGAGGTTTCTTCAACTAACTCCAGATTATACTTTTCCGAATTTTTAAATTCGCTTTCACTCATCCCAATAGTATAATGTTTTACACTACAACCGGAAAATATCAGTAGAATTGACAGAATAATGACCGTGTTTTTTAGAGCAGACATGTGACTTAGTTTATTTTTCTTGTGTTGCAGATATGACTCACGCGAGAAACAAAGGTTTATTCACTATCTGTTGTTTTTTGCCATTACGCCTCCTCCTTAAAATAAACCTTATAATAATTCATCGCTCTCTCATCGTCAAAACCTTTCTCAATCAGTTCTTTATCGCCGTGAATATAAATATGGAAGTTTTTATCAAGCTTTAAAACGCTTTTGTAAACACGGGCCTGCTTCTTTACAGCATTTTCTGATATAATAAAATTATCGGCAATAGGGCTGTCAAATTCCTGCTCGTACTGGTTTTTGAAAGTTTTGAATGATTCAATGGCCTGTTCGTTGCCGATCACTTCATTCGAAAACTCCTCCATATCAAAGGTTTCCTTCTCTTTAAAATACTTCATGGAGCGGTTCAGCAGGTCTATCTTGTCGGCCTTGCTCATCTCAAATTCTTCATCGATTTTTTCGGTGATGAAGTTTTTGTAAATGCCTAAGGTATTGTTGGTTTGGTTGAAACTGTCATTGCGGATCTTCAACTGCAAAAAATCGTCCTTCCAGAAACGGGCGGCTTCCTGCCCACCGTTGGTTTTATCCACTACCACTACTTTGTAGCCGTTTTCTTTTTCGATATTGAAGATGAGTACACCCTTATCCAGTTTATTAATGTTGATGGCGTCCTGCTCATAGTCAACCTGGAAACCGCCTTTGTCCGGGTAAACTTTAAGGTAAGTTTCCTTGTTTTCCGACTTGAAGATCCCGATGGCATCCAGTGGGTTGCCTTCAATTTGCACTTTATTAAAGTAAACCACATAAAGCTCGCCGCCTTTAATGTTAGGGTGATTGGTAACCTTGTACAAATGCTTCGCTATTTTCTCAGATGCCTCATGAAACTTAGTGTTGTCTTCAAATACCTGTGTGGCAAAGTGGTGCAGTTCGTTTAGTTCCAAGTCGCCACTGCTGTGCATCAGGTGATAAACCTCGTTAGCCTTTTCAAAAGGTTTCAGAAAATACTGCATAAGCAGGTTGGGAATAATCTCATCCTTCAATTCTAACGGCTGTTCGGAAAGGGCATACATCTCTTCCTGCGACTGATTGCCCACATGATGTACCGAAATAGTTTCGAGCGAAGCTTCAAAAAAAGTTACCATAGTTGCCTGCGAAGGTAAAGATTTTAGTTAATGGTTCATGGATCATAGTTCATGGTGTGCCTGCGTTTTTCATGTTCAAGTCATATGGAGATGGATTAGAAGGAGTAGGTGAGAAAAATCACCACGAAATAACGACCTTTGCACTTTGGTAATTAGGCGGGCTTCGGCTATGATCTATGAACCATTAACTATCAACTAAAAAATGACAGATAATACCGATACCATAGTTGCCCTTGCCACACCAAACGGCGTGGGCGCCATTGCTGTGATCCGCCTTTCGGGCCCTGATGCCATAAACATAGCCAACAGTGTATTTAAAGGCAAAGACCTGAGCAAACAGGCATCACATACCATTCATTTCGGCAGTATTGCTGATGGCGATTTGATTTTGGACGAGGTACTGGTATCGTTGTTTGTTGGTCCGCGGTCATACACCCGCGAAAATGTGGTTGAGATTTCATGCCATGCTTCGGGTTATATTATCGAAAGTATCATTAAGCTGTTCATCAAAAAAGGGGCACGGTCGGCCAAACCCGGTGAATTTACCCTAAGGGCATTCCTGAATGGTCAGCTCGACCTGAGCCAGGCCGAGGCTGTTGCCGACCTGATCGCCTCCAACTCTAAAGCATCGCAGCAAGTGGCCCTGCAACAACTTCGCGGAGGTTTCAGCACTCAATTACAGGCCCTGCGCGAGCAACTGGTAAACTTTGCTTCGCTAATTGAATTGGAACTCGATTTTGCTGAGGAAGATGTAGAGTTTGCCAACCGCGACCAACTGAAACAGTTGATCCACGAGATTACCAAAATCGTTGGCCGGTTAATTAATTCATTTGAGTTGGGTAATGCCATTAAAAATGGTGTAAACACGGTAATAGCAGGCAGGCCAAATGCGGGCAAATCAACCCTGCTGAACGCCCTGCTTAATGAAGAGCGTGCCATAGTGAGCCACATCCCCGGAACCACAAGAGACACGATTGAAGAGGTGCTGAATATCCAGGGCATCAATTTCAGGCTGATTGATACTGCAGGGATCCGGGAAGCTACCGATGCCATTGAACAGATAGGCGTACAGCGCACCATGGAAAAGATCAGCCAGTCGGCCCTGTTGGTTTACGTTTTTGACGCCGCTAAAATTACTATTGAAGAACTGAATAGTGATATCGCCAGCCTGCAAAAACCCGGGGTTACCATGTTAGTGGTAGCCAATAAGGCAGATTTGTTAAATAAGTCAGAAAGTCAGCAAGTCGAAAAGTCCGAAAGAAGCTTCGCTGATTTATTCGATAATGCTTACGGTTTCGGGGAACGAGGTTTATTCACTTCTCAATCCCCTGACTTTCGGACTTTCGGACTTCCGGACATAATTTTTATCTCCGCCAAAGAAAAACATCATATTGACGAATTGAAACACAAGATCTACTCGTCTGCCGTAAAAGACCAGCTAAGTGGCGATGAAACGCTGGTAACCAATATCCGCCACCTCGAAGCCTTACAAAAAACTGAAGAAGCCCTTGTACGGGTACTGGGTGGTATTGGTGGCAGCATAACTTCCGATTTTTTGTCGATGGATATTAAACAGGCGCTTCACTATCTCGGTGAGATCACCGGCGTTGTTACCACAGATGATTTGCTGGAAAATATATTTAGCAAGTTTTGTATCGGAAAGTAATTACGCAAATTGACAAATGTTTACTATTTAAACATTTAATTCATAAATAAGGTATTATTTCTCTTTGCTAATATTGAGGGCGTTCATTTTCACTTCTACTTTACGCTAACCAACCCTGCCGATAAATTGGTCAAGATCGTCGTCCTTAGCTAATTTAAGTTTTTGTTTAAGCCTGTACCTGGCCATGCGGATACTTTTTGGCTCAACGCCAAGGCGGTTAGCTATTTCCTTGGTATCAAGCCCCATTAAAATATATGAGCAATATTTTAGGTCGAGGCGGGTAAGGCTGTTTTCGGCCTGTTGCTGCAGGGCATTGAAAAAACCGGGATGACTTTGGCTTACGACCTGCTGCTCATCAATACTTTTATCCATTCGCAGGTTTTGGTTAATGATGCGGCCCATCTGCCTGGCTACAGCCGGCGAATCGGCTTTACGCGATTTTTCTTTTAACAACTCGAGTATAGCGTTCTTCTCTTCAATCTTCAATGAACCGGCCAGTAACTCTTTTTCCAGCCATTCGGTTCGGTCTTGTAACAGCTCCTGCTGGGCCTTTGCATGGGCATGTTCTTTTTCGCGCAGGGAAATCTGCAGTTCGGCTTCCTGTTTCTCGAGCATTAAGCGCTGGGCTTCGGCTTGTTGTAATTGTGCCAAAAGCTTTATTTCTTCTTTCTCCTGTTCGGTAAGCTTTTTCTGCTGCTGTGATGCTTTTAGTTTGTAATGGTAAGAGCTTAACAACAGCCCGAGTAAAATAATACTTGCCGACCCGACAGCTACATAAAGCCAGTTGAGTTGCTTATTAAAATCGGCGCGTTCGCGCAGGCGGGCAATCTCATTTTCTTTAAGTACAGATTGATATTCCTCTTCCAGTTGCTGAACGGTAGTCAGTTTCTGGCTGTCAAATACCTTGCTGTAGTAGTCGATATATTTTTTGTAATAATCGAGCGCTTTGGCCTTGTCGCCGCTTTTTTCGGCTACGTTTGCAAGTCCTAACATTAACCGCGACCGTGTGATAGCGACGCCGGGGGCAGAATCCTTTAATTCGGATATCCCTGTGAGCAGGTACTGTTCTGCCTTTTTGGGCGACCCTTCGCGCAGCGCATATTCGCTTAATATGCCGTAGCAATTGGCAATAATTTCCTTACCATTGGTGCGTCTGGCAATATCAAGTGCCATGTTAACATAGCTATAAGCGCTGTCTTTATAAGCGGGAGGATAGTATTTGAAATAACTGTTTGCGATATTAAGGGCCGTTGCCGAAGCATTACTTTGCAAAAGTATTTTTTCCGTATTATGCCGGTAGGTGGCTAACGCAATCCGGTAATATACCATTGACGAATCAAGCAGCGCACGTCTGGACCTATTCTTTTCAAATGCGGAGAAAAAACTGTGGCCCAGCGTCATGTAACCTAATAATAAATCATCCGGATACAAGCTTTGCTTAGCCGCCGAAAGGCAATCGTACGCGTATTTGCGTTGTTTAAGAGTATCGCTGCCATAAGCGTAAATACTGGCGATGTAATGGTTGATGAGCGTTTTATAGCTAAATGCGCGCCGACCGTCGGCGTATTGTATTAGTTGTTCGGCTTTCAGCAAACCTGACATGGCCTTTTCATTATTTCCTTTTACCAGTTCCAGCCAGCCTTTGCGCAGCCAGGCAAAAGAAACCAGCACGTTATTTTTTGATTTTACGGCAATCTGTACCGCGCTGTCAATAAAAAGGGAAGCCCGGTGTTGCTGGTTTTTCTGCATTAGCAAATACCCCATGGTAGCATAACAAAAAGCGGTTGCACCAGCATCGGCGTTCTCTTTTGCCATGGTTAGGGCCTTGCCTGCGTTTGCTACGGACGCATCAATGTTTTTTTCAACGGTGGCCCGGGCAAGTTCGGCCATTACAACCGGTTTTTCGTGGTTACCGGCAGTTTTTAAAACTTGCTGTAAAGAATCAGTTACGAGTGATTGGGCCTGGGCTATGGTTGTGTATGATACTAAAAAAAAGGAGGTTATTGCGGCGACTTTATTCTTCAAAGGCATATAAAAGGTATTATTTCTTGCTTTAGGTATTACCCGGATATTAAGCTGATAATTAATTATCAGCATTATAACACAGAAGTTTAAGTAATTGTTGTAGATGATTTGTAGACGCTGTCAATCAAGATTGTAGACGGCTTGTAGTCGCCGTTTTTTTTGAGTGAGGGTATATGGGCAGCTAATTTTGGGTCACATCATTTATCGTTTAACCTTAAAAAACAAAAAGTTATGACAAACAAAAGCATGTCCATTGTGGCTTACATCACTATTATTGGTTGGATCGTATCTTATCTTGAATATAAAAAGCGCGCTGATAAAAGTCCTTTGGTTAATTATCACCTTGGGCAGTCGCTCGGCCTCATTATTTTATCAGTCATCCTGGGAGTTGCTCTCGCGGCATTGGCATCTATTATCCCGGCCCTTTCGGTTGTATCGCTGGTTATCAGTGCCCTTACGTTTGTATTGCTGCTGCTGGGTATTATAACCGCCAATAATGAGGCTATTAAACCCTTGCCGGTGGTGGGTAAATTGTTTGAGGGCAAATTTGATTTCTCCAAATAATTCTCATACAAAGGCAAGCAAACGGCGATGTCCGGAAAGCCATTTTTACCTTTTACCTGTCACTATATTTTAATTAACGAACCCGGACCGCCAACAAATGTCGGCTATCCGGGTTTAAATCAATTCAACAGGCTTTATGCTGCTACAATCATCACAGGTGCCTCCGGAGGGTGCTGAAGAGCTTTTAATTATTAACCTGATTTACCAGGGTCGTTACGCCGAAGCATACCTGCTTTTAAAAACGGAAACGCCCCAGCGGCCGGCAGGTATGTTTAACCTGGCTTTATGTTTTTACTGGCTTGGCAGCTATCGTGAAACACTGGTATGCCTTGATAAGGCCCGGATGTTAATGCCGATTGATCAGGGCGGGATAAGGCTTAACAGCGATAATTTTTACAAAGCCATCAGGGAAAAGCAAAAACTTGCAGATGAATACAAACTGCCCATTACGTCGAAATATATTGCTTTGTTTGGTGAGTTGGCGAAGGATAATATAACGCGGCTTAAAACAGATTGCTGGCTGCAGCTTGAAGTATATCAAAAGGTTATTGAGATTGCTACCCCCATTGCGCACAAAAATTATAAAAACATTGACGATGCGTTGCAGATAGCCAAAGAACGAATTTAAATATGACAAACGAATTTAACCAGATCAGGGATGCCTATCATCGCAACATGTTTAATCCGGCGCCCAATGCCATTGATGTGATGGGCATGTATCAGAATTTAACTGATATTCATATGGTAAATGAGCAGGAAGAAAACCTGTTCCACCTTGCAGCCCGTTTTACCGATCCGGAAGCCATCCGGTTTTTAGCAGGTGCGGGTTTGAAACCCACGGCCGACAAATACGGCAACACGGCTTTGCACGCACTCACTGGCACCAGGTTTGATTTGCAGGGTACTTCATCTGAGGATAAGGCGAAGAAAATATTTGATACCGCCACTGCGCTGCTGGAACTCGGTATCAACCCTAAAAAGAAAAACGATTCGGGCAAGTTAGCCTATTTTGAGGCCGGCCAGTTGTATATGTACCCTTTTATCGAGGCTATGGGCAATGCCGGCGTAAAGATGGATGCAACGGAATCGGAAGGAAAAAATCTTTTACATATTATTTGTGATAAACTCGTCCACCGCAAAACCATACCCGGAGCCATAGATACAGCAACGAAAACTGTAAAGATATTAATGGAAAAAAGCGGTATTGATACAGAGGATAAAGACATATTTGATACAACTCCGCTTACTTACGCGCAGCGCAGCGGGGTAAAGGAAATAGCTGCACTGCTATCGGGCGATGAAACCGACATAGCTACCGGAGGGATGAGCATTCATGAAGCTGTATTGAACCGTGATTTCACAGCCGTGGAAGCACTTATCAAAGCCGGTGCAGACCTGGATGATTTTTCTGATCAGTACAAGCGCACGCCTTTAATGCTCGCCTGCGAGTATCCCTCAGAGCCAATGGTCCGTTTACTGGCCGAAGGTGGCGGAGATGTGAATTTCAGGACAGGTAATGGTGATACCGCTGTTTTTATACTGCTTACCAGGGCTATGAGCAATTTTGGAAGGGGCATGAGCCGCGACCTGAAAGATATTGTGAAAATGCTGCGCATATTGATCAGACACGGACTTGATCTTGACGCAGCGGTAAATAACGATGGTGATACTGCTTTAAACATAGTATGCCAGGCTGGTTACCTGGCCGATTTAAATATTGTACTGGCAGAAGAATTAGTTGAGGCAGGCTGCGATATCAATAAACCTAACGTTTGGGGCAAAACACCACTGATGAGTTTTGCACAAAAAGGCAATGAAATTAAATACAGTATTGCCGAACTGCTGCTTGACAATAACGCCGATACTACCTACGCCGATAAAACCGGTAACACCGCATTGATGTACGCTGCTGCAAATGGTGATAAAATGTCGGGCAAAAAGATAGTTTCGTTGTTGTTGGATAAAGACAGATCGACGGTTGAAAATGTAAATAATGCGGGGCAAACAGCTGCTGATGTAGCAGTTCAGCATAATAACGAAAGCGTTGTTAAACTGATGCTTGCATAGCCGGTAATAAAATAGACACCTATGGATAATATGTTTTTAAACGCGTGTAAAAACGCACAAAAAGGGATAGTACAAACATTCCTGAAAAAGGGAGGGATTAATATTGACAAACGCGATAGCCTGGGCAATACGCCATTATATTATGTATGCTTAAAAAGTGCAAAGGATATTGCTAAAATGCTTATAGATGCCGGCGCCGATGTTAACCTGGGCAATAACCTAAGCGAAACACCCCTGCATTGTGCATCGCGCAGCGGCAGTAAAGACCTGATTAAATTATTAACTGATGCCGGTGCCGATGTGAATGCCGGTAATAACCATGGGCAAACACCTCTTTTTTATGCCGTACTTGCGGGTAAAACAGAAACCTCGCTTTACCTGATCTCATTAGGTGCCGATATCGCCGTTAAAGACAATGCCGGTTACAGTTTGCTCGATCATGCTACTGCCAATGGTATGCGCGACCTGGTTGCAAAATTGTCGGCCGGTGAAACCGCGCAAAGAGATGACAACGGCAACACGCCGCTTCACCAGGCGGTTTACAATAATCATAGTGAGACGATAAGCGCCTTGCTCAAGTCGGGCATATGGGATGTAAACGGATTAAATAACGACGGCGTTAGTCCGCTGATATTTGCAGTTAATAACTCCAATATACACGTAGCCGGACTGTTGATTAAAAATGGCGCCGATGTTAACCTACATGTACAGAATGGTAATTCGGCACTGCACTACGCGGCGGGTATGGGCAACTATCATCTTGGCAAAATGTTGCTTGAGGCAGGGGCCGAGATCAACTCGCGCAACAGCTTTAGCGAAACTCCGC
Organism: Mucilaginibacter sp. Mucisp73; assembly: GCF_059491465.1. Classification (NCBI taxonomy): domain Bacteria; kingdom Pseudomonadati; phylum Bacteroidota; class Sphingobacteriia; order Sphingobacteriales; family Sphingobacteriaceae; genus Mucilaginibacter; species Mucilaginibacter sp. Mucisp73. The sequence goes on from NZ_CP168507.1 coordinate 4,483,027, forward strand.
TTATCCTGGCAGCACAGTGCGGATTTAATGATTTTACAGCTTTTTTAATAGAAAACAACGCTGATGTAAACGCTGTAGATAATAACGGCCGGCACGCTATGGATTTTGCCAGTGAGCGCGGTTATACCGAAATACTGGAACAACTGTTAATGGCGGGTGCCGAAAGTCGGTAATAAAACAATACTGGTTTATGATGAGTGCCTGCCGCAATATATGGAAACGGCAGGTATTTATTTTATTGAAACCTTTTAACCATACTTAATCAAGCAATGTCCAGGTACGTTTAGTTTGAATGGTTTGTATGGCTTGCTGCTCGGCAACTACAATGTTCTCTTTGCGTTGGCCTATGTATTCTAATGTACTAAGCTTATTCCACAGGGCAACAATTACCCGCATAAATTCATCAATCGCTGTCATTGACGAGTTTATCTCATGATGATTATAAACTATTTCGATCAAACGAGCTAAAAGCTCTTCAAAATTGCCGGGTGTTACATCTTTCCATTCATAAAAATATTTAAGCAATTCTTCCCGTTCGGCTCCCGGCATGCTTTTAACGGTACTGAAAAACAGATGTGCCATTTCTGAAAAGCAGGAAACCAGTTGGATAGGCGGCTGAAGATAGATCAGATTTCGGTATGAAAAATAGATCCTCGCGATATAATCAAGCATTTTATCGCACAGCACCTTTACATTTTTACCAATAGTAGATACCGAATCTTTTGAGGTGATCTTGTCAATAATACGGAACGAAAGCAGCTGAAGGTTGTTGATCTGTGCCCCAAAGTTTTCATAATAGGTCATCAGGCCGGCATGGCTTATCAGCGCGGTACATGGCGGGATATAACTTACATTGGCCTGAAAGGTGCTTCCGCTTCGTACAAATTTACCAACCTCCATAAAATGCGCCCCCATGCTGTTCAGTTGTGACGCCGGCAAAATAGTGATACCGTAATGTTTGCTGATATCGGGATAGCGGATGGGCTGTTCTTCCGGGTCGGGTGTGCCTGAGGGTACACGTTCAAAGGGGTTTACGGTAAGCAGCACATAATAGGTTTCTGATGCTTCATTGATAGTTTCCTGGCCAAAGTAATGACTAAATGTTAGCGGTTGTTCGGCACGGCTAATATCAATCCTGAAACCTTCGGCGGTGATGGCGTTACACTGGTTTAAAGTTACCTGCACCTGGCCTGATGCCCGTTCGGTGATCTGGATATCCAGCGATGAGCTTTGCCCTTGTGCGGGTGGAAGCAGCCCGAAATTATTATTGTTGAGCGGCAGCGAATTGGCATCGCGTACTATATCATGAATAAAATTATCAGTATTAACAAAATGTGCGCTGGAAATTTTCATTCCATCTATCCAGTTCACAGGTTTATGTTTTAATGGGCTGATCATGTTTTTTTGTTTTAATAAAGTTTACAGGTAAATGGCCTGATCACCGGTGCGGGCGGGTTCACTTACCACTTCCGATACACGTTTGGCAAATATGGTTACCGATTCGGTTATCCGGTTTTCTGTAATATTAAGGTCCGGGTCGATAAAGTGGCGTTGCTTAAAAAACGACGGCTTAATATAAAAGATCCACTTATAGCTTTCATTATTATTAAGCTTGTACTGCACCGTTGATTTTGGAAATTTAAGATTATAATCATCAATAAACTTTTGAAACCACTGACCAAAGTTCATATTTGGCGGTGCTTTGGCCTTTACTTTAAGCGGTTCAGGATCGTCGGTGTTTTTATACAGATCAAGCTCGAGCACCATCAGCCTGTCAAAATCCAGGTGTTCCATACTGATCTCTTCAGGCGTACGGGGATATTGCCAAACCTTGTAAATTTCGAGCGGGATGCTTAAAAAAGCGATGTACCCCCACCAAAAAACCGGCGGTAATAAAAATATCAGGATGCTGGTTGAGGCCCACAGGCCATATTGCATATCATTAAGCCAGTTAAATGCCAGCTTGAAAAGAAACATCCCCAGCAAGCATGATATTAAAGAAGCCACGAGGAAAAACCATTTTTTATCAAGAAACTGATCTTCATGGTATTTGCCTGCAAGCCAGGTGTAAAATACACCCATACCTAAATATATCAGTTGGCAAAATAAGTACCCCCACGGCATAAACTGCATACCTAAAAAGCCCAAAAAACCCGGAACTCCCAATATAACAGCCGTTAAAAGTAAAGTGATGATAAGGCGCCTGTTGCTTAGGTATTTGTTTTTCTTGTTCACCACCGACATGATCAGCGCGGCAATGAAGAACAGGACAGGAGCTATCAGATAACTTATAAAAAACGATTTAAGGTTCATGAGTATTAAATATGTAGGCCGGGCAGCTATCTTATATAAATTTCAATTTAGTATAATCAATTACCGATAATATTGGTTATTGTTTTGGATAGCATCAATTATTTAAATCACAAATGAGAATAAAAAAGCCTAATCAAATTGATACCGACTTTAAAGCGGCAGCTATAGCGGCAGAAATTATTGAAAATGAAATGGTTAGTGCTGGTGATGTAATAATACTGCCCAAAGGCCCTAAAAAGCGTGCCTATGATAAGGAGATAGCAGGCATAACGGCTGATAAAAAAACTGAAAGTAAAAAACCGGTAACCACCATTTGGGTTAACCGCGATGGGTTTTATGATATGCTGCCCGAGGGATTGTTTCACCGGCCGCCGGCTTCGAGTGTGATGATCACCGAGGAGGATATGATCAAAGATATTAAAGCCCGCCGCGAAGAAGAAAAACAAACCCGCCGCTTTTTTGCCCCATTTGAGGCCGAGCTTAACTATTTCAGAACACTGGTCGAACTTTATGAAAACCGGCTCGACAAAAAAAATGAATACGATGAGCTGATAAATATATTCTTAAAGGAATGGCAGGAGTTTGAGTGTTTTACAAAAAAGCAGATGCTTATTTTGATACATGTTTTACCTGTAATACATGAGCAGCGCAATAATATAAATTTTGTAAGCAGTATCATTAATATGATGTTCGATGTACCTTTATCATTGCATTACAAAACGATGTACCCGAAGCAAAAAAACAATACCATTATAAATGGCGGAACAGCCCTTGGCGCCGGTACTTTAGGCATAAACTTTATTGCCGGGCAGGTTATTGAGGCCGAGCGAAAATTAATCATGAACATAGGCCCCGTGAGCGCCACCCGGATGCTGGAGTTTTTGCCCGGCACATCTGCTGCAAAAGCTATTGATGTATTATTATCCTACTTTATACCTTTAGGCACCGAAGTGCAATTTAACCTTCTTGCCGATCCTGCCTCGCAAAAATTGGTTATAGGCGAGGCAGGGGCCAATGCTACGCTTGGCTATACTACTTATTTAGGGTGATGATGATGCCAATCTCAATTTTATGTCCCGGAGTATGTACGCGTCTTTTTCACAAAATAAAAATTGTCATTTAGATATAGCAGGGAAGGAACAAGCATAGGGTGAAAGTGAAATCTTCTACACCCCCACAATGCAGACGTACAACACATTTCTCACTCGTTCTTCGTTTCGAAATGACTTTCATATATAGTTACTTCTTAGCCTGCTTCAACAGCCAGTGGGCAACATCATTCACTGCTTTATCATTCTCATATCCGGCAGGCAGCCTGCCGTTCACATATTCATTGTAAAGCCATGGATCGCCAACAGCTATTACCGTGCCCTTACCATACTTGGCAGATGCTATGATCGTAGCACCATCTTTGTTTTTAAGCACAGGTACGGCAGTCCCGGCTAAACCTATTGAACAGGCATCTTTCATAAAAACTTTAGTGGCTGTTTTCAATACCGGATTGTTTTTTACGTAGACAGCACCATCTTCAAAATGAGCATCATCAATTACATGGTTTTGCAGATCGTTATTGAAATGCATCCCGAATTTTGCAGCAAGATTATTGAAATGAGGCAGCTCCACATTAACGCTGTCGTTAGCCATCATCAGCAGCACACCACCTTTTTTTACCCAGGCAGCAATTTGCTCAATATCATCTTCCTGGATATAGTTTGGGTTCGGGCTCTCCTTTTTAGTATCAGGGTCAACAATGATATAAACAGATGAACCTTTCAGGTTTTCCAATGTCGGCGCTGTGCCAAGGGTATCCAGCTTAGCGCCGCGGCTTGTAAAAGCCTCGCCAAAAATCTTGAAACCGTTATTATCCGCTTCATCCCACAGGTAATGGAACCGCTCCGACTGCCCGTTGGCACCTTTATGTACCTCATGGTTAAAATAATAATCGAGCGTTACAGTTTGACCGCTTGCGGCAAAGCCGGCAAGGGAGAACAGGGTTATAAGGGATAATCTTAGTTTCATAGTAGCTTTATTATTTGGTTAGCCTGTGGTAGGTGTTATCACCATACATTTTAACTTTTCAGTCTATTTTCCAGGTGTTCAATTTTTTTAGGTGTAAACACTTTCGCTTGTTTTCAAAAAAAACAACACTGATAATCAATAGATTAACTTTAGCAAAAATTACCTTTTTAGCAAAAATGAACACATATCCATTGATAATCAACAAGTTAATATTTTACAAGATCAAAAATTGAACACCCTATTTTTTAAAAAATTGAACACTTGTGTTTGTGCCCAATTTTACGGCCATATATCTCGGCGGTCATGCTGAGTGTTTAAATCCGGAGGTCTCTGAAGGTGAAATGACATTTACACTACCCGTCATCCCGAATTTATTTCGGGATCCCACGCGCTGAGCGGCTATGCAAGCAGTCTTGCATGTGGGGTGCTGAAACAAGTTCAGCATGACTGTATTTTTTATTATGTCATGGGTAACTTGTTTCAGCACCCCACCCGCCAAGTAACCGTCATGTATGAAGCTGACCTTAACAATGGGATTCCGAAATAAATTCGGGATCCCATTATTATCTTATTCCCCTAAACTCCTCCAAAAATCGAGAACCCGCCGTCGACGCAAATCATCGAACCAGTTACAAATACCGAAGCATCGCTCAGTAACCATACCAGTGCTCCTTTCAGTTCATCGGCATGACCAAAGCGTTTAAAAGGTGTTTGTTTGATCACCAGTTCGCCCCTTTGGGTATAACCGCCTTCGGGTTTGGTGAGCAGGTAACGGTTTTGTTCGGTAAGGAAAAAACCCGGTGCCAAAGCGTTCATCCTTATTGCATCACCATAACGGTTAGCCAGCTCAACCGCAAACCATTGGTTATAGCAATCAACAGCGGCCTTGCCTATATTATAGCCTAATACCTTGGTTATGGCGCGTTTTGAATTCATTGACGATATATTAACGATGCTGCCCCTGCCTGTTTTGGCAATGGCTTCGCCGAAAACCTGTGTAGGAATCAGTGTACCCCAAAGGTTCAGTTCCATTACTTTTTTCATGCCATCGATATTCATTTTAAAAATATCCTCGTCAGGCTGCAAAACCCCCTCGGGCATGTTGCCGCCCGCACCGTTCACCAGGCCATCTATCCTGCCAAAAGCTGCCAGCAATTTATCTTTGGCGGCTACCAGTTCAGCTTCGTTCATTACATCGGCTACCAGTGCTATGGCTTTGCCCCCGGCTGCATTTATGGCGTTGGCACGCTCTTCTGCTACCTGGGCATTACGACCAAGAATGCCTACCGCGCCCCCCGCCTCAACAATACCATCTATAAATGCGTTGCCTAATATGCCTGTTCCGCCGGTTACTACAATTACTTTACCGGCTAATGAAAATTGATTCTCCACTTAAACTATATTTTTAAGGTTGATGTATAATTATTTCAGATCTGTTATAGCAATGGCGTCCATATCGGTGTAGTCGAGGTTTTCGCCTGCCATACCCCAAATAAAGCTGTAATTTGCCGTACCGCTGCCCGAGTGGATGCTCCACGGCGGCGACACCACAGCATCGTAATTATCCATGGTGATATGCCTTGTTTCCTGTCCTTCGCCCATGTAATGAAAAATCTTCTGGCCTGCTGGTACGTCGAAATAAAAATACGCCTCCATACGCCTGTCGTGCACGTGGGCCGGCATAGTGTTCCAAACACTGCCTTCATGTAATATGGTAAGCCCCATTACCAGCTGGCAGCTCCGTACACCTTCCAGGTGGATATATTTATTAATGGTGCGTTTATTTGCCGTTGCTACCGAACCCAGCTCAACCTTAACCGCATCGGCGTGGGTAAGCAGGGTTGTTGGGTATACCGCGTGTGCCGGTGATGACAGCAGGTAAAATACAGCCGGCACTGATGGATCGGCAGTTTCAAAAGTCACGCTTTTTGTCCCTTTACCAATGTACAGGCAATCAAGCTTATTCATTTCAAAGACTTCTCCGTCGGCTTTTACTACACCGGCACCGGCTACGTTAATGATCCCGATCTCGCGTCGCTCTAAAAAATATCCGGCGCGCAGGTTCGGGTAATTTGGCAGCTCAAGTGTTTTACTTACCGGGTTGGCCATACCTACAATCATCCTGTCGTAATGGGTATAGGTACAATTGACTTGGTCGGGCTGAACCTGTTTATCTATCAAAAATCTTTCGCGTATGGTAGTGGTATCGTAGCTTTTAAAATCCGTTGGGTGGACACTGTGTATTGTTTTCAAAGCAAATGTTGTTTTAGAAAATCTTTTGTTAATAAATACAATTCTACAATCTTATAAACGATTTCAAAAGCCATTTAAGCCTTATTTTCACTCCAACGTTATAGTTTATCTGCCGTACATTAGCACAAATAAAAATCAAACTATAACGTTAAAGTAAATATTTAACGGTTAGTATATTGTTTTATTTATTTAAGCTTGTATAATTGATACTTAATGAGCTGCCGAACCAGGGCAACGCCAATTCAATAACCGGTAAACTAATAAACTATGAAACAATTAGCAGCCTATAAAAACATCGCGCTACTAACCGTCTTTTTGCTTGTTGCAGGCATTGCTAATGCCCAGCAGCAGGAGCTTACAACTAAAAGCGCAAAAACATGGGTAAAAAGCCGCATCTGGGCTAATGGGTTAAAGCTTAAATTAAACTCATCAACCAATAACCTCGAATTTGCAAAACAATATGCCGCCAATAAAGCGGTATGGGATAAGGCTTTTGAATTTCTGCGCGAACGCAACCTTGATCAGATAGCTCCCGGTAAATATCCTATAGATGGCGATAATGTTTATGCATCCGTTACTGAAGGCCCTTCCAAAGAGTTTGAACAATCGGCCTGGGAATCGCACCAAAACTATATCGACCTGCAATATGTGATCAAAGGCAAGGAAAAGATCGGTGTCGCCCCTATTGAAAGCCTTACCGTTACTAAACCCTATGACCCGGCTAAAGACGGTGCCAACTACAGCGGCCAGGGTAAATACTACACCGCCAATCCCAACGAGTTTTTCCTGTTTTTCCCAAGTGATGGTCACCGGCCTAACATCAAGGTTGATGGTTATGATAAGGTGAAGAAATTGGTTATTAAGATAAAGGAAATAAAATAAATTTTTTCATGTCATTGCGAGGAGGAACGACGAAGCAATCGCATGCTATACAGAGCGCCCCTGCTTCCGTGCGATTGCCGCGCTACGCTTATAATGACGTGATCGTAAATAGTTGATTATCAAATATGGTTTTTTTCACGTCATCACTTTTTTTTTCAGGGTTTTCCCCTGATGGTTACTCGCAATGACATTTTTTCACCTACCTACACCTGCACCGTTTTCACCAGCTTTCGCACATCAAATCCCTGATTGGCAGCCTGTACCACCAACTGATTATAGATCTGTTCATCAAGTGTTGAACGGCGGCTCAGGATCCATAAGTAATTTCTATTCGGGTGCCCTACCATGGCATAGCTGTAATCATCAGCCAAAGCAATGATCCAGTATTTACCTTTAAATGGCCACTGAAATTGTACTTCCAACTTTGCGTTACTTGTCTTATCAGCAACAACAGCACTGCCCTCGGCAATTTTTATCTTATTATCTTTTATACAACGGTTTTTAACAATGATACTACCATCTTTTGCTAAACCATAGGCTGCCGAAGTAAAAGTGCAACCCGACTCAAACCATTGCGGGAAAGCGGCAATTTCAAACCAGGAACCAACATATTTTTTCAAATCAACATAAGGAACAGTTTCAAGCGGTTTGCAGCGGGTTGCCTGTAAAGCTAAAGCAGTTAAACCTAATGCTACAGAGGTTGCAATGATCTCTTTCTTCATAAACCAATAACGCCTGTTATGCCCAAAAAGTTTAAAACAAAAGCATATTAACGGCAGCCAAACACCATATCATTATTTAATTACCTTTGCGCCAAAGCATTATTTTTATAACATGCCCGGTAAAACAAAGATCAGTATTTTAGGCTGCGGCTGGTACGGCAGCGCATTGGCTAAAGCGTTAATTGCCGATGGCATGCAGGTAAAAGGCTCAACCACTTCTACCGCAAAAATGGATAACCTGGCTGCTTTGGGCATCCGGCCCTATGTAGTAAACTTTTCGCCGGCCGAGGAAATATATGATGCCGATTTTTTTGATTGCGATGTTTTGTGGATAGCCATTCCGCCCAAAAGCCGCAGCGGTGAAGGTGATATTTTTTTACAGAAGGTTAAAGGCATTGTCCATGCCATAAAAAGGTTTGCTATACAGCAAGTGATTTTCGTCAGCTCCACCGGGGTTTATGCCGATAACAACAGGCACGTGAATGAAGGAACCGATCCACAGCCCAATACAGAAGCCGGCAGGATATTATTTGAAGCTGAGAACCTTTTCCGTGCTGAGGATGGCTTTAAAACAACCATTATCCGTTTTGCAGGATTGATTGGCCCCGGACGCAATCCCGGTAGGTTTTTTGCCGGTAAAAAGGAGATCCCTAACGGTGACGCGCCAGTAAACCTCATCCATCTTGATGATTGTATCGGCATTAGCAAAGCGATATTGACGAAAGAGACATTCGGCTATCTGTTTAACGGCTGCTCCCCCAAGCACCCCGCAAAGGTTGATTTTTATACACAGGCTGCTCTTGATTCAGGCTTTGAAAAACCGGAGTTTATAAGGGAGTTGAAGGAATGGAAAGTTGTGGAGAGTATAAATGTTGGACCGGTATTAGCTTATCAATACCAGGTCTTGGTTTAATGATGCAGGTTTAAGCGTCCACGCTTGAACTCAAAAGCCTTAAAACACCGGCGCTTTCGCCTTATCACCCATCACAAATACCAGCTTCCCCCCTTTCATAATATCCTTATGTGTAATATATTCTTTGGGGTAACGTTTACCATTTAAGCTGATGTTTTGCACATATTTATTCTCTTCGGATAGCCCCTTTGCTTCTATCACAAAACTTTTGCCGCCAGGTAAAGCAATGCTAACCCTATCTAATAGCGGCGCACCAAAAACATAACGGCCATCTGCCGGATTAACGGGATAAAAACCCATAGCAGTAAAGATATACCAGGCCGACATTTGTCCGCAGTCATCATTGCCAGAGAGGCCATCGGGTTTGTTTATATAAAACTGGTCGGCAATTTGCCTTACCAGTTCCTGTGTTTTGGCAGGGTTCCCGGCAAGCGTGTACAAATAAGCCACATGATGGTTAGGTTCGTTGCCATGTGCATACTGGCCTATTAACCCGGTAACATCAAGCGTTGAGCCTTTTCCAAACACTTTTGAATCCATAGTAAACAATGAATCCAGCTTGCCCGAAAATGCTTTTTTGCCGCCCATGAGTTTAATCAAACCTGGAATATCATGCTGAACCTGCCAGGTATATTGCCAGGCATTGCCTTCGGTATAGTCACCACCAATGGCCAGTTGGCCACTATCTAAATTGGCAAAAGGCTGTACCCATTCGCCATTTGATTTTCGGCCACGCATCAAACGCGTGCTTTTATCAAACAGGCTATTATAAAACAGAGATCGTTTGATGAAATAATTGTAGTCACTTTGTTTGTTCAGCGCCTTGGCTAATTGAGCGGCGCACCAATCGTCGTAAGCGGCCTCCAGTGCACGGGAAACAGCTTCGCGTTTTACAGTATCTGATGGCAGGTAGCCATAACGCAGATACAGGCTCCAATCGTATTTTGGATTTTTATTATGTGTGAGCGTGTTTTTAATGGCAGCAAATGCCTTTTGCCGATCAAAACCTTTAATCCTTTTCAGCGCGGCATCTACAATTACCGGTACGGCATGGTTACCGATCATGGCGTAGCTTTCCTTACCCCACAGCGTCCAGATTGGCAGCATACCTGCCACGTCGTTGTGTTGTAACATGCTCTCTACCATTTGCCCGTCTTTTTCAGGACAAATAATAGTATACAGTGGATGGGCGGCCCTGTAAGTATCCCATAATGAAAGCGTAGAATAGAAAACTTTATCAGCGGATCGGTGCACCAGGCTGTCGGCTCCGCGATATTGACCGTCAACATCCGCAATGTTGTTAGGCTGGATCAAGGCGTGGTACAGGCTGGTATAAAATGCTATTTTCTCTTTTTTGCTGCCTTCGGCTTTAAGCTTACCAAGATTATTTTCCCATGTACGGGCTGCTTCCGTTTTTACCTGTTCAAATGTTTTGTGCTGGGTTTCGGCCAGCAGGTTTTTACGCGCACCGGCAATACTTACGCCCGATACCCCAACTTTAGCTTCAATAGTTTCACCGGGTTTCAGATCGAAATCCAATATTAAGCGGCGTTTATTATCGCCATCAATAAAATGCTGTCCGGTAAACGGGCGGTTAAAAACAGCCGTGAAATATACTTTTTTATCTACCCATTGGCTGGTGAAGGCATAACCACTGATAGTTATTTTGCTATCGATAGTGATCTCCCCGTCAGAAACATGCTCAGTCAATTGCTCCGGGCTATCAACCAGTCCGCTTTGCATATCAACAAGCAAATGTGCTTTACCGGCTTTTGTAAAAGTATACCGGTGCAAACCAGTATGGGCAGAAGCAGTTAGTTGAGCCTTAATATTGTTATCGCCCAAAATCACTTCATAATAACCGGGCGATGCTTTTTCTTCCTGATGAGAAAATTTGCTTTGAAACTTTTGAGGTTGATCGCCCTGAAAGGGAAAAAACAGCACATCTCCTAAATCAACACCACCTGTACCGCTTAAATGGGTATGCGCGAAACCGGTGATCACGTTATCTTCATAACGATATCCCGAGCAGTAGTTCCAACCAAAATTCCCGGTCTCAGGACTAAGCTGAACCATACCAAAAGGCACCGTAGCGCCCGGAAAGGTATGCCCGGTTGCGGAAGTGCCAATGAAGGTGTTTACGTATTTATTATACGATTGCGCATTAACCTCAGCAGCCAAAGTCAACACTAATAAAACGGCAATCAGCTTTTTCATGACCTTTTACTATTTATATTCAATTGTCTTTTTTAACACAACATCTTCGGCCGAGCGTGCTATCATCACATCAAATGTACCGGGTTCGGTTACCTGTTTCATTTGATTATTCCAGATAGCGATATCTTCGGGCTTTACCGTAAATTTAACTGTTTTGGTTTCGCCGGGTTTAAGGTTGATCTTGTCAAAACCCTTGAGGGCCATTACAGGCGTAGTTACCGAATTTACCTTATTGCCCAGGTACATTTGTACTACTTCCTTACCCGCCATACTGCCGCTGTTGGTTACAGCTACCGAAACCGTTACAGTCTCATTTTTTCCGAACGACGCTGCCGATACCTGCAGATTACTGTATTTAAATGAAGTATAGCTCAAGCCATAACCAAAGGGGAACAGCGCATCCGGCGATGAAAAAACATAGTCTTGTCCCGGTTTTTCGGTTGAACCCGGATTGTGATAAAACCCTTTATTGGATGCCACATGGTTATAAAAAACCGGGATATGCCCGGTTGACTGCGGGATAGATACCGTAAGCCTGCCTGATGGGTTTACCTTGCCGAACAGGATGTTGGCAATGGCATTGCCTCCCCTTTCGCCGGGATACCAGGCCTCCACAATAGCCGGGATATTCTCTTTTTCCCAGCTGATGCTTTGCGGCCGACCGTGTACCAGTACCAAAATTACAGGTTTACCTGTTTTATAAACAGCCTGCAACAGTTCACGTTGTACACCATCGGGATCAATGTCGGTTACATCATAACCTTCGCCGCAGGTAAACGGGTCTTTAGGCTCGCTTTCGGGTGCATGCCCGTTCCAACCTACGCCGGAGAACACCACGCTGGTGGTGCCCAAAACTACTATTACGGCATCACTGTTTTTTGCAGCCGTGATGGCTTCGGCAAAGCCGCTTTTGTCCGGGCCCGACAGGGCACAGCCTTTAGCATAATTGATTTTTATTTTATTGCCGGCCAACTGTTTTATGCCATCAAGCACTGTTGTGCCCGAGCGGCTGTCGCGGGTTGAACTGTAATCGCCATACTGAACCTGGTTGGCATTGGGGCCGATTACCGCCAGCGATTTCAGGCTGTTCATATTGAGCGGTAAAAGCTGCTTATCGTTTTTAAGCAGGATAATGGATTCTTCGGCTATTTGCTGCGACAGGGCGATATGCTCTGCGGTATGAACACGCTTTTTCAGGGCCGATGTATCGGGTAATGCTTTTTCAAATAGACCCGCCTTAAATTTCACGGTAAGGATACGGGCAACAGCGCTATCAACCAACGCTTCTTTTACTTTTCCGCTTTTCACCAGGCCAATCAGTTTATTATATACATCGGGGCTTGGCGCTTCCAGGTCAACCCCGGCGTTCAGGCCAATTGGAGCAGCGCCTTCGGCGTCCTTAGCAATATGATGAAAAGTGTATAAATGTTTTAAACCTTCATAGTCCGAAAAAACATAGCCTTTAAAACCCCATTCCTCCCGCAATATGGTTTGCAGCAGGAAATGGTTGGCATGTGCAGGCACGCCGTCAATTTCGTTGTAAGCAGGCATTACAGCGTAAATATTTGCCTTTTGCACGGCATCTTTAAAAGGCGGCAAAAACATCGACCGTAGCTCCCTTTCCCCTACTGATGCCGGGGCTAAATTGATACCTGCCACAGGGATGCTGTAGGCCGCGAAATGCTTGGCTGTACACATCACTTTGTCTTTACCAATACCGTTTATTGTTTGCGAAGGATCACCCTGCATCCCAATTACAAACGATGTACCCATCCCGCTCACGAGATATGGATCTTCGGCATAACATTCCTCATTACGGCCATAACGCGGGTCGCGGATGAGATCGAACAAAGGCGAAAGCGCCTGGTCAACTCCTGAAGAGGATGCTTCATAAGCGATCACCGAACCCATTTTTTCGATCAGCGCCGGGTTCCAGGTGCTGCCCTGCGCTATAGCCTGTGGAAAAATGGTAGCGCCTGCCGCCAGTTGCCCATGCAGGCATTCGCCTATTTGGATAGGCGGGATACCAAGTCTTGTTTTTTCTTTAGCATATTTTTTTGCAGCGATTGAGAGCGATGCTATATCTTTGATATTGGTAAAAGGGCTTTCACAAACGCCATAAGCAATTGGGTTTTGCATGGAGCCTTTTAACGAGTTCATGCTCATCTGGCCCACCTTTTCTTCCAGCGTCATACGGCTTAGCAAGTCTTTCACGCGTACAGGCACAGGTGCTTTGGGGTCTTTATAAATCTGCGCGCTGGCAATATTTATTACAAAAGCAAACGCGGCAAACAGGCATAATTTCTTTTGCATAGTATCCAGATATTTAATTTTCAAATGTAGAGACGCATCACATGCGTCTCCCACATGCAAAGCATCGTTGCTTGTCCTCCTCGCCGTTGTTGGTGTTGTCACCAACAACTTTTCATGCGGCATTTCAGAAAATAAAAATCATAGGAGTTGTTGGTGACAACACCAACAACGGCATATTTTCATCATGTTCCCTCAGGGTCTCTCGCAGAGGACCCTGAGGTTCTTTCCGTTCTAAACATTTACCAGGATAAAGAGCATGTCATTGCGAGCGTAGCGCGGCAATCTCGTAGCCAATGCATGTCCGCTCTGTATAACTACGAGATTGCTTCGTCGTTTCTCCTCGCAATGACATGGTTTTTTAAACCAATAATTTCAACTGATCTGCATCTTCCGTACACCTATGGTGTTGTCACCAACAACGGCATAGAAACCGATTTTATCCCCTCAATGCATCAAATAAAACTTAGGATAAAGCTTTTCCCCTCCGGCTACCTTCAATTCTATCAGGGTTTGATTTTCGTTGGCTTTATCAGCCATGTAATGTCCGCTTAAAGCATAGATGCCTTTTTTCAAATGTAATAGAGCTTTTTGCGGTTCTACATAAGTATTCAGCCCGGGTTTAATTACCGGTACTTCATCCAAAAACAAAGCGGGGCTAACCTCAAAACCAGTAGTTAATTCATAATCCGCTTCCTTGTCTATTTTGATAAAACCTTTAATTTTAACCCAATTGATAAAACCTTCGGTTGCAATTTTAACGGGTACAATCAGGCTTGTTTGGCCGGTTTCCGTTGGCTTTTCATTTTCCAGCTTATCTATATCGCGTTCCCTCGTTTTAAAAACCTCGTAAGCCATACCGGTTTTGAGGTTAGCAACTTTTTCATGTGCAGGCTTGATATTCACCCGCCTGATGCTGGCCATTTGGCGAATGTGCTGATCATTCAATGTCCAGGTGGTGAAGGTTCTTAAACCGATGCTGTCTTTTAAGGGTACATTGATATTTACCGGGAAAGGTACAGCCACGCTATTGGCATCCGGCATTTTACCGTTTAACGCGTACCGCACTTTAGCTCCTTTCAGCGGGTAGCTCAGCGTTAGTTTAAACCGGCTTTTATTGGTAATTACGTTGTCTACGCCGTCAATATCAGGCAGGCGGGCGTTGAAATCCCACAACTTAAACAGGCCGTACTGGTTTTTCATTTTCCAGGCAAAACGTTCCAGGTCTTTTTCATTTTTCGGGCTCCAGGTGAGTTCGGCCACGGCGAGGGCACGGGGGTAAACCATGTATTGCAGGTGCTGCGCGTTGGGCACCTTTTCGTTCCAGATATTGCCCTGGGCACCTAAGATATACTCGGCTTCGGCATTGGTCAGTTCTTTCGACTGCGGCTCATAATTATAAACCATTTGCCAGGTAACCGGCGGGTTCCAGCCTATAGGTTCCAGATCCTCATTGGCTTGCGGGGCATCAAAGTACATGTATGGCAGCGGCGTCATTACTACGTGATGATGCATCCTGGCGGCAGCTATGCCCCCGGCTTCACCCTGCCAGCTCATTACTGTTGCGGATTCGGCAAGGCCACCCTCTAAAATCTCATCCCAACCAACCAACTTCTTATTTTTTGACAGCAGGAACCTTTCTATCCGTTTAATAAAATAACTCTGCACCTCTTTTTCGCTTTTCAGGTGCTCACGTTTCATGAGTGCGACTGCTGTAGGGCTTTTGAGCCAGTCGGCCATCTCAGCCTCATCACCGCCAATGTGAATGTATTGGTTCGGGAATAGTGCTATCACTTCTGTCAGCACATCTTCCATAAATTTGAAAGTATATTCACTCGGGTCAAGCATCCGCACACGGTGTTTAGCCCCTGTCGAATCCTGGCAGCCCAGTTGCGGGTAAGCAAAAATAGCAGCCTCGCTATGGCCCGGCATTTCAATTTCGGGCAGGATGGTCACAAATCTGTCCTGCGCATATTTAATCACATCCCTAATTTCATCCTTTGTATAAAACCCGTCGCGACCGTCATCTATCAGATTGTCCAGCTTACGGAATTCGCCCCGTTTAGCATAGTAGCTGATCCTGGCACCAACTTCGGTAAGGCGCGGATATTTATCAATCTGGATGCGCCAGCCTTCATCGTCGGTTAAGTGCCAATGAAACACATTCAGTTTGTAATGTGCCATTACGTCGATGTATTTTTTTACTTCATCAACCGTAAAAAAATGGCGGCTTACATCAAGGCTTAGGCCACGCCAGCCAAAACGTGGTTGATCGGCTATGGTACAGGCGGTAACTTTTAGGGGCGCAGTTTTATCTGTCGGCAACAACTGAATTAGTGATTGTACCCCGTAAAAAACACCAGCCCCACTGCCGCTGATACTTACCGATGCAGGGTTTACATTCATGGTGTAGGCACTCTCAGCATTAGACCAAACATTGTTTAACCTGATGGCTGTTTTGGCAGGGATCTTTTCAAAAACTTTTACCGTTGTTTGCAGGCCGTAGTTTTGATTAAGGTAATCCTGCAGGTATTTGCCTATTGGTTCGGTCTCTTTATTAACCCCGATCACGGCAGACTTACTTAAAATAAAACTCCCCTTCCCTGCTTTTAAACTTACCGGCTGCGGGATGATATGAAACTGTGCTTTTACCGTTATTGCTAATAAAAGCAGTGAGGTGAATAGTAAAATATGTTTAAAAGATAGTGTTTTCTTCATTTCGGTAGATGATGGATAAAGATTATACCTTAATGGTAATATTCCTTTTGTAAAGGATCCAGACCGGGATAAAAATGATCAGCACAGTCAGTATAGCTCCGGCCAGTGAAGCGTTTTCGGGCGAGAGATATGGCACAAATAACTGATTATAAGTGAACGACCATACATTGGTTTTACCTACCGGGATGGCAGCTATTAAAGCCGGGATAATATCGGCCAAAACATAGGCAGCAATGGCATTACGCCCGAACGCTAAAAATGGAGGCAGCAGGGCTTTATTCCCTTTGATATCAATAAACCAGTATGACAATGCAAGAATATTGATAGCCAGTCCGGCAGTAAACAGAACAAACGAGCTCGTCCACAATTGCTTGTTGATGGGAAAAAATGGATTCCAGATCAAGGCCAGTATGATCAATACGATGCCGGCTCCCATTATTTTAAGCAGATCAGTACGGGTTGCAAGCTTGCCCATTTTGAGCCAGGTACCGGTGAATACACCTAACAAACAGGTAGCAACAGATGGGATTGTCCCAAGCAAACCCTCAGGGTCCCAGGTTTTGGAGGAACTCCAAAGGTGGTTTTCGGTAAATACCGATCTGTCAATCCAGGCGCCCAAATTGGTTGCCGGTTCAAGGTTAGGTGTACCAAAACCCGGTACAGGTACCAGCGTCATCAATAAAAAATAACCTATTAAACAGCTTACAGCGATAATTACCTGTGTACGGATGCCGGTTTTAACGTACAGCAAGGCAGTTATGCCAAATACAAGCCCGATGCGCTGCAACACACCGGGAAAACGCAGATGCGCGAATTGAAAATCGTTGATCAACGGTAAACAAACGCCAAGGGCTATAATAATCAGCGTACGGCGCAGGATGGATGTTAGCAATTTGTTATGATTAGCTATATCCGCTTTTTTACTTTCCATGGCATATACGATAGATACGCCTACCATAAACAGGAAAAAGGGAAACACCAAATCGGTTGGGGTACAGCCGTTCCATTTGGAGTGTTCAAGCGGCCAGTAAATATGCCCCCAATCGCCGGGGTCATTTACCAGGATCATAGCAGCTACGGTAAATCCCCTGAAAAAATCAAGCGACAAAAGTCTTGGGCGGCTTGTCTTTGTTGTGCCTGTGTTTTTAAGCGCTTCCTGCTGATTGATTACCATAGTTGCTATGTATTACAGTACCATTAGGTATTTTTTTTATGGGTTTTTAAAATGTATTTGAACTGGTAAGTACCCGAGCCCACATCCATCTGCATATCACCGCCGGCCGGTTTGATGTTAGCGATATCTTTATTGGTATTAATGTCGATATTACTTTCTGTCACCGGGCCATCAACCGCCGGTAGGGTGACCGTGGCAGTAGTATTTGGCGGCACAATTACATCAAGGGTAAAAATGCCGTTATCAATACTCCAGGCCGATTTTACCTTTCCGTATAATGTTTCCAGCTCGGCATTGGCATTGGTCAATTTACCGCCGGGATGCGGGAAGATATTTATTTTATGAAAGCCAGGGCTACTCTCGTCGGTATTGATCCCTGCTATAACCCGGTACATCCAATCGCCAATGGCACCATAAGCATAGTGGTTAAAGGAGTTCATTTCCGGATCTTCAAATGTGCCGTTGGGTTTTATGCCATCCCAGCGCTCCCATATGGTAGTTGCCCCGTTTTTTACGGGATAAAGCCATGATGGGTATGACTCTTTCATCAACAGGTCATAGGCAATATCGGTATGACCGAAACGACTTAGCACATGACAGATATAAGGCGTGCCTAAAAAGCCTGTGGTAATGTGTTCATCATAATCTTCAATATTGTTTACCAGCCTTTTTGCTGCAGATTCGCGCAGGTTTTCGGGCAGCAGGTCGAAGTTGAGGGCCAGTACATATGATGTTTGCGTACCCGAGATCATACGTCCGTTAGGCGTAACATATTCTGCCAGGAAAGCCTTTTTGATATCAGCTAACAGCGCGGTATATTTTTTAACATCATCTTCCTTACCCAATATAGTAGCGGCATTGATAACCAGTTGAGTTGAATAAGCATAAAAAGCCTGCGCTATCAGGTTTTTATCGGTAAGGGCGGCGCCATCCTCATAGTCGGTACCGGCGTAAAACAGCCAGTCGCCAAAGTGGTTACCGGTGTCCCAAAGGCCGTTTCGGGTATGCCGGGTAATGTAGCCCACCCAGGCGGTCATGCTTGGGTACTGGTTTTCTAAAACCTTTTTATCGCCGTAAGCCAGGTAAATATTCCAGGGGACAATAGTTGCCACATCGCTCCATCCTGAGGCTGCCGCCGAAGCGCTATCCAGCATGTTAGGGATCACATAGGGTACCGCGCCATTTTTATGCTGGTCGACCGAAAGATCTTTTAGCCATTTGGTAAAAAATCCGGCCACATCCATATTGAAGGTAGCGGTGCGGGAAAAAGCCTGGGCATCGCCCGTCCAGCCCATACGCTCGTCGCGCTGGGGGCAGTCGGTAGGTACATCAATAAAATTGCCCTTTTGCCCCCATTGAATATTATGCTGCAACTGGTTGATAAGCGGATTGGAGGTAGAGAACATACCCGTTTGCGCCATATCCGAGTACAAGGCAAAGGCAGCCACATTGGTCGAATCCAACTGACCATCATATCCTTCAACCTTCAGGTACCTGAAGCCCTGGAAGGTAAAATGAGGTTCGAATGTTTCAATACTATCGCCCTTAAAAACATATACGTTTTCCTGCTTGGCTGTACGCAGGTTTTTTGTGTAGAAGTTCCCTTTCTGATCCAAAACCTCGGCATGGAACAGCTTTACCGTATCGCCTGCTTTTGCCTTTAATTTAAACTGTACCCAGCCAACCAGGTTTTGCCCAAAATCAACCACATGCTCGCCAGCGGGAGTGGTAAACACTTTAAGCGGCTTAAACATTTCGTGCTTGCGCACCGGCGGACCAAATGTAGCCACTAAATTATCTTTAATGGTATCAATGGTGCGTACCGAATCCCAGTTTAAATCTTTGTAAGCAATGGTCGACCAGCCTTTCTTCTCCTTGCGGGCATCATAAACTTCGCCATCAAAAAATGATGATGAACGGATTGGCCCATAAGCTACCTTCCAGGTTTTATCCGAATTAACGAGTATCCGTTTACCGTTAGTGTACACCACCTCTAATTGAAAAAGCAAACCAAGCTTGGTGCCGTACACATTCTTTTTTCGATTATAGGTGTAACCACGGTACCAGCCATCGCCAAGGGTTACGCCAACAGCGTTATCGCCTTTTAGCAGGTCGGCAGTTACATCATAAACCTGGTATTGCAGGCGTTTATTGTAACTCGTCCAGCCGGGTGCAAAGTAGTCGCTGCTAATTCGTTTACCATTAAATTGCGCCTCATATAAACCGTGGGCAGTAATGTATAAATGCGCCGCACGTACCTTATGATCAAGCTTAAATGTTTTCCTGAACATGGGGCATGGGCCACCGGTAGTGTCCGACAGGTAATTATTTTCTATCCATTTGGCACTCCAGTCGGCGGGTTTAAGCAGGCCCATTTTCCACGAGTTAACCATACTCCATGGGGTAACCTGCTGCCTATTGTTCCAAACGCGTACCTGCCAGTAAACTTTCTGACGTGAAACGAGCGCGGGGCCGCCATAGTAAACATGCAGCGATTCATTGGAGTTAACTTTTCCCGAGGTCCAGAGCAGGTCTTTACCTTTCAGTAAGGATACGGCGTTACTGCCTACCCTTATTTCATAGGCAATTTGCTGAATGTTGCGATCCCGGGTTATTAGTTTCCAGCCAAGACGGGGAGCGGCATCGTCGACAGAGATGGGGTTTATTTTGTATTCACAAACCAGGTTATCAACCCGGAACGGCGGAGGAACCGGCGGCACTTTTTGTGCTTGTACAATTATTGGCAGAAAAGAAAAAAACAATATAATAACGCGTGTGCATATCTTTTTACACATACCTTTTTTGGGGTTTTAATAGTTCATGCTATTAAATATACTTTAACAGCAATATTGTTTTGATATGCACCTGAAATTTTTCATCGAGCCTGCCCACAAAATGTGCGTTCATCGCAATATACACCTATAAACGTAATATAGCCCGGTAAAAGTTTCACCCCGGCCATGTAACATTATTAATGTTCGAGGTTAGCCTCATTAACAGGATATTGGAAAAGCAAACGGATATTGTTATAGGCAGCAGAATTAATTTGCCATGAGCTATTTTTATACGCCCGTTCGTGGGTAGCATGCGCTTTCATTACCTCTGTTGCTTTACCTGTACGTAAAAGATCAAACCAGCGGTGATTTTCAAAGGCAAGTTCAACCTGGCGTTCGTGCGCCACGGCAGCGCGAAATTCATCCTGACTGGAAACATTTAAATCGGGATTGGCATTGCCCATTGATTTAGGTTCAAGACCGGCGCGCTGCCTAACCAGGTTCAGGTATTTGAAAGCATCGCCACCTGCTGCGAAGCCCTGTTCGTTTAAACACTCCGCAAGCATCAGATAAACATCTGCATAACGATAAACCGGGAAGTTGTTGCCGGTAATGCCTTGTACCGACGCAATGCTCTGATACTTCTTTATGAAAGGCAGATCGATGCCGTACTCATCTGATGTAAAATCAGTCAACGAAGCATCCCTCCTTTTATCACCTTCTTCATAAGCATTTACAAGGTCCTGGGTAGGGATGTTCCAGCCATTTTGAGCCCCATTAGCTATTTCATGACCGGTAATATCAGTATCATAATAATCCCAGGGGATAAATGTGTCTACGAAATCGCTGCCCAAACCATTCGGGCCTTCAATATACTGGATCTCAAATATCGATTCAGGGCCGTTTTCTTTATGAATATCAAAGTTATCGGCATAATCAGCATTCAGGCTATAAACACCCGATGAAATAACAGCACGAAGCAGCGGGATGGCCAAATCAAATTTCTTTTGAGTCATGTAAACTTCGGCCAGCATAGTTTCGGCTGTGCCCTTGGTTACACGTCCCTTATCGGTACCGGCTATATACTTCACCGGCAACTTGGCAATGGCAGTTTGCGCGTCAGCTATTATCTGGGTGTAAATTTTAGCGACCGGACTTTTAGTAGCAACTTTAAAAGCATCAGCTACAGATTGCGCTTCTGTAAGTACCAGGGGGGCATCGCCAAACATACGCACAATATTAAAATAGTTAAACGCCCTTAAAAACGATGCCTGTCCGGCTATCGTATCTGCAACTCCAACATCAAGTTTAGCAGCGGGCAAACGCTCAAGAATAACATTACACCGGCCAATACCTATATAGCAAGCGTTAAAGAAAGACTCTACCATACCGTTGTTATTCAACTCCCGGAATTCATCTATTTCTTCGTTACCTGTACCCGAACGGTCATATGGGTCATACTCGTATGAGGTATTATCAGAACGCATTTCGGCCATGGCCCAAAATGAACCATTATATAAGCCCTGAAGCGGAGCATATGCACCATTAGTGGCCTGAATGAACTGAGATTTGGTTTTAAAAAAGTTAATACCATTTTGAGTATCGGTGGGCTGAAGACTCAGATAATCTTTTTTACAGTTGCTTAACATCGCAACACAAAGAAAAACCAAAAGGTATATGTATTTTTTCATGCTTTTCAGTTGTTAAAGTTTGAACTTATCAATTGATCCGTTAAAAGCTTTTATACTTTAAAATGTCACGTTACACCCCAATGTATAAACAGCCGAAACCGGATAACCTGTAAAGTTTACATTGGGCGATAAAGAGCGGTTGCCATCCTGCCCCTCAATCCCTACCTCGGGGCTTCCGCCTCTGTAGCCTGTAATCAGGATAGCATTTTGAGCACTAAAATAAACCCTGAAATTCTTGCTGAATTTGGTTTTGAAATTATATCCAAGGTCAATATTTTTAACCATCAGGTATGAGTTACTTTCAACCCAATATGAAGGGTAATAATCACGTGCAAGGTTAGTGTTAGATACCGTTGTTGGCAATTTGCCCGCCCCCGGTTGCTGAGGCGACCGCCAGCGCTGTATTACCGACTGCTCAACATTAAATACCCCATCAAGGTTGGTGGTAAATTGCTTGTACATATCAAATACATGCCCACCAACAGATCCTGCCGAAATGATATTCATGTCAAAGCCTTTATACGATAGGTGGTTGTTGAAACCGAAAGTAAACTTTGGCCATGGGTTACCGATAGGTACCTGATCATGCCCGTCAATGATACCATCATTATTAACATCCTTATACCTGATGTTACCAACCTGTTCACCGTCAAAATGCGGGTATTTGTCAAGTTCGGCCTGGTTTTGGAATATTCCTTCAAAAATATAACCATAAAATTGCCCCAATGGTAACCCCACCTGCGTTATGCTGGTAGGGTTATCGTTAATTGGTGCATCATATATGTAGGGTGTAGGGCCCAAGCTAATTACTTTATTACGGTTGAACGAAATGTTCATATCGGTACTCCAGTTAAACCCTTTGCCAACTATATTTTTGGTTGTAAGGGTAAATTCCCAGCCCCGGTTACGCACATTGCCCACGTTTGTTAAGGCACCGCTGTAGCCGGAAACTATCGGTACAGGAATATATTGAAGCATCCTTTCGGTATAACGGTTATAATACTCGGCTATTAAATAAACACGGCCTTTTAACAACGAGATGTCAACACCCAAATCAAACTGTTTAGTGGTTTCCCAGCCAAGTTCCTGGTTGCCAAGATCTGTTAGCGACTTACCAGGCGAAAGCGCGCCGCCAAACGTATAATTAGTATCGTCAACCTGCGATACCCACATATAACTTGCTACGTTGTTGTTACCCGCATGGCCATAACTGCCCGAAAATTTAACCTGGTCGATAAAAGAAGTTTTAGGAAAGAATGATTCATCTGAAATACGCCATCCGCCCGAAACCGAAGGAAACGTACCCCATCTGTGCCCAGGGGCAAATCTTGATGAACCATCGCGCCTGATAGAGGCACTCAGCAGGTATTTATCTTTATAAGCGTAGTTAACCCTCCCTATTACGGATAGCAATCTCCATTCTTCATTAATAGTGTTTGCGGTTATAGTTGTTGCAGAGCTTAAGGATTGGATTGCATCATCAGGAAAATCTGTACCATATGTTAAGCGGTAACGGTTGGTTTCCTGCTGGATCGAATAATCGCCTAAAACAGTCAATGTATGATTGCCCCAAGTTTTTTTATAGGTAGCTGAATTTTCATTAAGCCAGTTAAAAGTGTTTGATGAGTTAAATGAACCAACAGCTTTTACTTGTTTACCATCGCGGTTAGGTGCATTAAAGCCCCCTAAAAACGACGGCCGGAAATAATCACCGTTACTATTTTGATAGTCAACACCAAAGGTCGACCGTAGTGTAAGCCCGTCAATTACTTTCCACTCCACATAAGCATTGGCCAGCGTACGGAACTGCTTATACATGTTTGTTGTATTAACCAGCGCGCTTACCGGGTTCACATTCTGGAAAGTACCGGGTGATCCTACAACATTGGTATACGAACCATCGGGTTGTTTTACGGGGGTAAGCGGGCTTTCAAGGTAAGCCTGGCTTAATGCTGCCGACAGAAAATGCCCATCTGTTTGCTGCTGGTTACGTAAACTGTACGTGGGCGCTATACTTAAGCCAACAATAACGTTTTTTGCCACATCAGCATCCATTGTGCCTTTTAAAGAATAGCGCTGAAACCCGGTATTGAGTACCGTTCCCCGTTGGTCGAAATACCCCATCGAAAACAAGGAGCGTGCTTTTTCAGTACCGTTAGAAACCGTTACATCATAATTCTGTATCGGCGCCACCCTGGTTACTGCGTCAAACCAATCCGTTCCCTTGCCTAAAGCTGCCGGATTTTGATACTCAACGGGAATCGGGTTGTTTGTTCCGTTAACAGCATTGGCATCCTGTATAGCCTCCTTACGCCACTGTGCAAATTGCTCAGCGGTCATCATTTTTAATTTGCTTTTAGGCAATATGGTTTGGATCCCTGTTGAAGTATTTACCGTAACTGATGACTCTCCTTTTTTTGCCCTCCTGGTAGTAATCAATATTACACCGTTTGAACCGCGCGAACCATAAATAGCTGTAGAAGCAGCGTCTTTCAATACGCTGATATTTTCTATATCGTCGGGGTTGATGGTACTTAAAGGGTTTTGATATTGATCAAACCCCGGAGAAATGGGGAATCCATCTATTACATATAAAGGGTCATCACCTGCACCCACTGAACCGGCACCACGTATATTTACCGATACACCACCACCCGGAGTACCGGTTACCTGGTTTACGGTTACGCCCGCGAGTTGGCCGGCCAGTTTCAAATCAAGACTCGCCGTTTTGATCTCTTTGATGTTGCCCATTTTTACCGAACCTACAGCGCCCGTTACATCCTTACGCTCCTGGTTACCATAGCCTACAACAACTACCTCTTTTAATTCCTTGTTATCCTCACTCAAAACAACGTTGATAGTTGTTCTTTTATTAACCGGTTCTTCTTTGGTTTGGAAACCGATAAATGTAAATACCAAGACTGCATTATCTTCGGCATTTAGGGAATACTTACCGTCCACCCCGGTTATGGCACCAACATTGGTGCCTTTTACTTTAACATTAACACCCGGTAAAGGCTGATTTTTATCATCTACCACAATACCGCTTATGGTTATGGGTACCTGGGCAGTGCTTACATCGGGCGTTTTCTTTTTATTTACAATGATATTTTTATCATCAATAACATACGTTAAAGGCTCATCCTTAAAGCATTGCTGTAACGCTTCCTGTAATGAAGCGTTAGTTAGTGAAAGATTAACCGGTTTGGTTTTTGAAATATCCTTATACCTGTAAAAGAAATAATAGCCGCTTTGCTTTTCAATTGCTTTAAAAGCTTTATCAAGCGCTATCCCCCTCGCATTCAGGGTTATGGATTGTGAAAAACTTTTAGCACTGAGCTGCAGGCAGCCGAGGGTTAATAATAAGACGGTTAATCTCATCGTCAAAAACAGTTTTGAATGTGTACCAAAGGCACTAAATACTTTACCAGTAAAGTTTAAATGCATAACTTCGTGATGTTTGGGTTAAAAAAATCTGTTATTGAAAACTCAGGAAAGCTTGATCCAATTCATTATGCCGGAAGCGTTGCAGCGCTTCCGGCTTTTCTTTCATTTAGATAAGGGGAGCTTAGGTTGGAATATTTTGAGATTATATCGTCAGTGTTTCTTCATAGTTTGGGTTTAGCAGTTAAAAATCAGCTGCCGGTATTTTAAGGCGTAACAATTATTTTTTTGTTCTCAATCCTAAAACGCACGTGGCTTAATTCAAGGATGTGCAATACCTGCGATAGTTTTACATCCCTGCTGATCTTACCTACAAACTCATCATCAGGTATTTTACCTTCGTATATTACTTCGGTACCATACCACCTCGAAAGCTGCTTCATAATATCTTGTATGTTTGCCCGCTCAAAGTCAAAGAAACCATTTTTCCAGGCTACCGCTTCGTCGGTATCAACATCAATAATTTTAATGTTTTTATCATTTATAATGCCCTGCTGACCGGGCTTTAATAAATTGCTCGTATTACCTTGTGTTAATTTCACCGATCCTTCAAGAAGAGTGGTTTTAACAGCGGCCTCATCGTTGTAAGCCATGATATTGAAATGCGTGCCCAATACCGCCACGTTAATATCTTTAACCTTTACATTAAAAGGCTTCGCCTTATTTTTGGCCACCTCAAAATATCCTTCACCGGTGAGTTCAACATCACGTTCGGTACCTGTAAATGCCGTAGGGAATTTCAGTGAAGAGGCAGAGTTAAGCCAAACTTTTGAACCATCAGGAAGCACTACCCGGTACTGGCCGCCCCTGGGGGTGCTAATGGTGTTATAGGCAACCGGTCCATTTTGCTGTTGATCTTTATCCGCGGTGTAAACCACCTGCCCATCCTGCGTTTTATTAATGCTGGTGTTACCCGATTGATTCAGCAAGCCGATCTTAGCCGAATCGAGTATCAGTTTGGAGCCATTGGCAAGGGTTAAAACAGCCCTGTTATCGCCAGGCTCAACGTCATGTTTTACAACTGCTTTGTTTTGAACGGCTAATTGTTGCTGTTCATGTTTAATACACCAATGATAAACAGCAGTGCCCGACACAGCCAACAGGATAACAGCAGCGGCAACATTTCTGAAAAAATGTAACCTTATAACTTTTGGACCCTTGTTAGCCACCGGTTCGGCTATCGCCTGCCTGATGTTGTTTAACATGCGGTCTTCCAGTTCCTGTTTTACACCAATTATTTTTTCATCCCATTCGTCGGTATCACCCTGAAAGCTTTCGAAAAAATTCAACAACTGCTCCTTCTCCGCGGCAGTTGCCTGCCCGGCCAGGTATTTATCTATCAGTTGTAAAAATTCTCCCTGTTGCACAAATGTGGTTTTGATAAGGAGAGTAAAAAAACGGGGGTATCCCCTACGCCGAAATGAAAAAATTAAAATATTTGTGAGTTTTCTTTTTTAATGAGACAGTTTTTTCACATTTAGTGAGACAGTTTAACAACCGTTTTGAGGATATTATTCAATGAAAAAGCCACCGGACATCGGTGGCTTTTGGTAATTACGTTTTTTCGATCAATTTTGAAGCGATGCCATATCGATAACAAAGCGATATTTGACGTCACCTTTTTCCAGCCGTTCAAAAGCTTCGTTCACATATTGGATATCAATGATCTCTGATTCCGATACGATATTATGTTTAAAGCAAAAGTCCAGCATTTCCTGGGTTTCAGGAATGCCGCCAATGTTTGAACCGGCAAAGCTTCTGTTGCCTACGATCACACCAAAAGCTTGTACTTCCAGTGGTTCAGGAGGTAAACCAACCAATACAACAGCACCATCATGGCGCAGCAAATTCAGATAGGCGTTTACATCATGCTTTGCAGATACGGTGTCAATAATGAAATGCAACTTGCGTCCATATTGAGCCATTTGTTCGGCATCTGATGATAACACTGCTTCATCTGCACCTAAACGTTTAGCATCTTCGACTTTGGATGGTGATGTGGTAAACACTGTAACATGCGCACCCATCGCTTTAGCTATTTTAATAGCTAAGTGACCTAAGCCGCCGATACCCAGTATACCAACCTTTTTGCCGGGACCAGCACCCCAATGTTTTAAAGGGGAGTAAACGGTGATACCTGCGCAAAGCAGCGGTGCAGCTGAAGCAAGGTTTTGGAACTCCGGCATATGCAATACATACCGTTCATTACATACATAGGTTTTAGAAAAACCGCCAAAAGTATGTCCGCCTGATACTTTGTCTTCACTGTTGAAAGAGAAGGTTACGCCTTCTTCGCAGAACTGCTCGATGCCGTCATTGCAATATTCGCAATGCCCGCAACTGTCGACAATACAACCAACTGCTGCCAGTTCACCAACCCTGAAGTTTTTTACATGATCACCTACGGCTGTTACCCGGCCTACAATTTCGTGACCAGGAACGATAGGCCATTGCGTTCCGCCAAAATCATTTTTGATCTGGTGAAGGTCGCTGTGGCAGATACCACAGTACAAGATTTCCATCTCTACGTCGTGTGCTTGTAAAGCGCGGCGCTGAATGTCTATTTCATGCAGTGCTACATCGACTGCTTCTGTTCCATATGCTTTTACTGTAGTGCTCATTGATTGCTGTTAATTGTTTTGATTTGAATATTCGTTATCTGATACTGGCTCCATCCAGTTGACCACTCCTTTTTCCGCATTGATGTTAATGGCGACGTGGATCATCGGGGCATCGGGTGAAGCACCGTGCCAATGTCTGATGCCCGGCAAAACATTGATCGCGCCACCGGCTTCAACATGTTGTACTGGGCCTCCTTCTTCCTGGTAATAGCAAACGCCCTCTTTGACAAGCAGGATCTGGTTTGAGGGATGCGTATGCCAGTTGTTGTGGCAGCCTGCTTCAAAATAGACATCACTTACATTGCAGTTAGTCACCTCATCAGTAGCTACCAGCGTTTTAACATACGCTTTGCCGCTGAAGTATTTTGCAACGGCGGGTTTAAATCCTTGTTCAGTTAAATTCTCTTGGTTCATGGTAAATGTATTTTATTGATTAATTGGGCTTGCTGATACCCAGGTTTTCATTTTTGTGCAGTTCCGGATCTTTAATGATGGTAGCAATAAAAGCAGCAATACTTTTTCTGGAAATAGCGGTGCCGGTTTCCGGTTGCCCCTTCTTTGTTAGCACGTATTCGACCTCGTTGCCATTGGTAAACCAATCCGGTCTAAGAATGGTATAATCCAGTCCGGATGCTTCGATGATGTCCGCAAGTTTACGGTATGGCTTTAATATCGCCCGTAAAGGCGTATTGTAGATGCCAATAGAACTGATCGCGACGATCCGTTTAACCCCGGTTTCCTGCATAGCTTTGACAATGATTCCAGTCATGGTTTCCAGATCGCCCGCAAGGTTCACATAAACAATATCATGGCCGATAATTGCGTTTTCAACATGGTTATAGTTGGCAGCGTCGCCTTCGATCACTTTGTGTTTGGCAGCTACATTTTGCTGTAATCGCTTTTTGTTTCGCACAAACAACGTCAGTTCCACCTCAGGCTGTTTTTCCAGGTCTTTTATTACGCATGGGACAAGGCTTCCGCTCGCCCCGATAATGATCACTTTTTTCATTTGCTTTCGGGTATTACGCTGGCATGCAATGCCAGTAGCTTCCAAGCGCTTTTAGTTGTCGATCTGGTAAATACTTCAAGGTAAGCCAAGTGCAGTACAGTTTGCTTACCGTCAACAGTTACATCGAACAAGCCTTTACCAGTTACGGTGCCCGTGTTTTGTTCGATGACTACATCGCTTTCTTCGACGTTAATACTGTTATGCACAAAGTTGCCGCCCTTCAAACGTGCAAGATATGCTGCCTTAGACTGTATCACGCCCGCTGAACTGAGTACGACCAGCCGTTTATGCAATACGTTTTCAAGCGAGTCAAAATGACTTCCGACTTCCCATTGAAAGATCTGCGATGAAAGTGCTTTTAAAGCAGTTTCACGTTTGGACTGTGCAAATGCCGTAGTGCCGGTGGGCAGCAAAAGCGCTATTGAAATTGCTTTCATATCAGCTGTTTGAATTTGGCGCCAATTCTCCGTAGAAGTAAGAGGCCGTTGCACCACCATCGATCAAAAAGTCGGAACCGGTAATGAAAGCGCCTGCATTCGACAATAACAATTCGGCAACATTGGCAACTTCATCAGCTATACCGGGACGCCCTGCCGGGCTTTTCGCAAACATGTTTTTATAAAAATCACCTCTTGGACCGTTGATCTCATCAAGTGCAAGCGGTGTAATAATGATACCCGGTGAGATCGCATTAACGCGTGCACCCCGTTTGCCCCATTTTACAGCTTCTGCCATTACACGCTTACCATTAGCCCGTTTTGCCATTTGATAAGCATGCAGCGTATCTTTTATGTGTTCCGGTTTAAGCAGTTCCAATTGCAGCAACTCTTCTGTCGGTGTTATTGCCAGCAACCTGTCCTCGTCGGCTGTTAATGCCGGCATCCGGTACCCTGACTGGCTGGAGATCACCACGCCTGTACCGCCGGGTTTGATCACCTTGCCGAACTCTTCCAATAAAAGTGAAGTTCCGTAGAGGTCAACCTTCATTATCTGTTCAATGGATGCCTGGCTCGGTGAAACACCTGCCGCATTGATGAGCATCGCAATTTCACCTTCCTGCTGAGCAGCTTTGATCAGTTCCTGAACAGATTCTCTTGATGAGATGTCCACTTTAAACGGTACTACGTCAAAACCGGCTTCCGTCAGTGTCTTGGATATCGCCTGCGCATTTTCTATTTTCCAGTCTGCTACGAATATTTTATTACCATAACCCATTCTACGGACGATGGCCATACCTAATTGACCGGCCCCGGTCAATACGATAACATTGTTTGAAGTTTTCATGATTAACGTCCCTGGTTATAAGCTAAATGTTGTGGATAACGTGCGCCGACAACCTCGATATGACCAAGTGCGATTTGAATGTCCGCGAGATCCTGCTCGCTTAAGACTACCTTAGCAGCTGACATGTTCTCTTCTAATCTGTTGATCTTGGTGGTGCCAGGTATCGGCACAATGTATGGCTTTTGCGCCAGCAGCCAGGCAATTGCTATCTGTGCATTGGTTACGCCTTTTTGTTTCGCGATCTCTGTTAAGGCATCTACGAGGCCCTGGTTCGCCTGGCGGTTTTCTTCCGAAAAGCGCGGCACCACATTGCGGAAATCCGTTTTATCGAAACTGGTCTTATCGTTAATGGCACCGGTTAAAAATCCCTTGCCGAGCGGGCTGAATGGCACAAAGCCAATGTGCAATTCTTCCAATAACGGTAGTATTTCCTTCTCAGGTTCACGCCACCACAAGGAGTATTCACTTTGCAGTGCTGTTACCGGTTGAACGGCGTGTGCTTTACGGATGCTGGCTGCACCGGCTTCCGACATACCAAAGTGCTTTACTTTGCCTTCTGTGATCAGTTCTTTCACAGCACCTGCAACATCTTCCATCGGCACGTTAGGATCAACACGGTGCTGGTACAGCAGGTCGATCCGGTCGGTACGCAGACGCTTTAATGCGGCTTCCGTATGTGCGCGGATGTTTTCAGGGCGGCTGTCCAGGCCGTCACTTGTCTTACCGTTCTTAAAACCGAATTTGGTGGCGATCACTACTTCGTTGCGAAAAGGCTCCAATGCCTCGCCAACCACTTCTTCATTCAGGTAAGGCCCGTAGGCTTCAGCGGTATCAAAAAAGGTTACGCCAATTTCAAACGCGCGACGGATCAATTCGATTGCTTCTGTTTTTTCTGTAGCCGGGCCATATCCATAGCTTAGACCCATACAGCCTAATCCAAGGGTTGAAACTTCCAGGTCTTTTCCTAATATTCTCTTGTCCATGTCTTAATAATTTTTGTTATTGTAGATGATGGCACAAAGGTCAGGCCTATTTTTTTGTCTTCACTTATACAGATCACGGTATTACCTACCAATTTCTCGGATATGGTGGCAGTAATGATTATTTGGTGGATGGAGTGCTTACATTTGTTTAGGATAAGGAATTGATATGGAAGAGATCATCCGGTTTGAGACCGTAAAGTCTTATAACGACTTCAATAATGAAGAGACGCTGCACCCATTGGTGAGCGTCATAGATTTTTCAAAGGCAACACCGCGCAAGCGCTATAAGATGTATTTCGGGCTATACGTTGTCATCTTAAAAGATGTGGATTGTGGTGACCTGACTTACGGTAGGGCAAATTACGATTACCAGGAGGGCACACTGGTATTTTTCTCTCCAGGACAGGTGGCTGGGGTACAAAAGGAAGAACTCTTCCAGCCAAGCGGTCATGCCTTGGTTTTTCATCCCGACTTTATCAAAGGCACATCTTTGGGAAAACATATACAGGATTATGGTTTTTTTAGTTACAAAGTAAACGAAGCACTTCACCTTTCAGAGCGTGAACGGAAGATTGTCCTGGATAGCTTCAGCAAGATCCGCTATGAATTAGAACATGCCATCGACAAGCACAGCAAAAAATTAGTGGTGAGCACCATTGAACTCTTTCTTGATTATTGTGTCCGTTTCTATGACCGGCAATTTATAACCCGTGACGAAGCACACAGAGGTTTACTAGAAAGATTCGAGGCTTTTTTGAATGAATATTTGAGTTCGGATAAACTGCAAACCATCGGCCTGCCAACGGTTGCTTATTGTGCTGATGGACTCAATTTATCTGCAAACTATTTTGGGGAACTGATAAAAAAGGAAACAGGCAAATCTGCACATGAATATATTCAGGAAAAAGTGATTGATCTGGCGAAAGAAAAGATATTCGACCCCAACAAGTCCGTTAGCGAGATCGCCTATGAACTGGGTTTTAAATACCCGCAACATTTCACCCGACTATTCAAGAAACAAACCGGCAGCTCTCCTTTGGAGTACCGAAGCAATAATTAATAATTCGGCGTTCTGCACAGTTGGCTCATTAAAAGAGAGGCGTCACAAAGCTTTCACCTAACTAAAAAAAAATGAGACATTAAATGATGTAAACGTGAGGCATCATAAGATGTAAATGACAGCCAGAAAAAGAAAACGTTTTTACATTGCTATTTTCCCAATCGTCGATTGGGATATTACCCAATCATGAAAGATCACCATAAAATAATTAGAATTATTTATCTAAAAAAAACATCAACGCTTCCAGGATAAAAGCGGAGCCTAACGAGCCGCGTAACTGGCGAAGTGCTTTGGTTAAATGATTTTCGACGGTTTTAGTGGATATATTTAGCTGCAAGGCTATTTCCTTATGACTAAGACATTCTTCGCGGCTCAGCTTGTAAACTTCCCGGCATTTTTCGGGCAGGGTATCAATTACCTGGTTTATTTGCAGTAACAGTTCTTTATGCTCAATGGTGTTGTGGGTAGCTGGAGTGTGCAGGCGTTCTATCAGATCGTCAAAAATCTCGCTTCTTACAGGGGTACCTGTGCGGATTTGCCTGTAAACCCCATAACGTACCGATGCATACAGATAGGCTTTAAGCGATATATTGATCTCCACTTCGGCCCGGCAATCCCAAAGCTTAATAAACAGTTCCTGGATAATATCTTCGCATGCCTGTCTGTCTTTTAAGATATTATAAGCCGCTTTAAAAAGTGAAGCCCAATATCTCCTGTAAATCATGGTAAGCGCCGCTTCATCATCAGCCTTTAACCGGCTAATGAGCTGCATATCGCTCATCACAATTTTGTCGGGCATAGTTTACTAATTAAGTTGGTCCGGGAAACAAAGGCTAAAATTACTTAAATATTAATTTAATATATTTAAAAAGTAAAAATAAGCTTATCTGCTAATTATGAATCACTTAATCATCATTTCAAACTACTGGTTATTAATATAAAATACCACAAAGCTTATCAAAAGCATAGGCATAACTTATTTATTATACAGGTTGGTCAATACTATCCGGCAAAAAAAAGAGAGCCGCCCCTCCGGGCAGCTCTCCACTCTTAAACACTCAACTTTGAAAACAATCAATTCTTCAGTATCTCGTTTGCCAACACAATTTCTTCATGGGAAATAGTATGCTGGCGGCCTTTATATATTTTGAGGGTTACACCCGCATTTAATTCTTTTAATATTTCAACACTGTCATTAACCCTGCTAACTGGTACATGCGGGTCGGGGTCGCCGGTGGTGACCAGTACCGGGGTATTGTTAAAATCGCCTTTGTAGCTTTCCTTAACCAGCTTCTCTCCTATCAATCCGCCGGTGAAAGCGATAATCCCCCCGTACCTGCCGGCATTTCGGCCGGTATATTCAAGCGTTAAACATGCGCCCTGCGAAAAACCAAGGAAATAGATATCTTCCCGTGCTATTCCTTTTTGCCTGAGGTCCTCAACCAGTTCGTCAATTACTTCAAGGGCCGAATCAAGTGCCGGTTGATTATTTTGAACCGGGGCCATAAAGCTGTAGGGATACCAGCTATGTTGATTGGCCTGTGGTGCATAGATAGCGTACCCCTCTAATTCAAGATGATCTTTAAGCGAGACCATGCTGCTTGCCGATGCGCCGCGGCCATGCAGCATAATGATGGCTTTTTTGGCCTGTTCGGCGGGAACTCCCGCCGAAACAAGCTGTTTGGTGTGCCTGTACATCTGTTTGATTAAACTAATGATGGTAATGTTTTTTCCAACTCGCCGCGCAGGTTTTCATACTGTGCAGGTAATTTTAAACCTGTGCCCAATAATTCGGCTGGTTCATCAACCGCGAAGCCTGGGTTGTCGGTTGCTATCTCAAACAAAACACCACCTGGTTCGCGGAAGTATAATGAGTAGAAATAGTTTCTGTCTATTTTGTCGGTGATATGCAAGCCAAGGTTGGCTATCTTTTCACGGTATTCCATCAATACTTTTTCATTAGGTACGCGGAACGCAACGTGGTGAACAGAACCACCTGCTACATGACCGGCAACTTCTCCCGGAACTTCCACCAAATCAACTATAGCTGCATTGTCGACAGCATCGGTAATAAACCTGTAGCGGTTAACATGTTGTTCCAGTAAGCGATAGCCTAATACACCGGTTAATATTTTGGCTGTAGCCTCAATTTTATTTGATGTAATGGTAATGCTGTGAAAACCTTTGGTTGCATTGGCAGCAGTTACTTCGGCAGTTTCCCATGGTGTGCGGTTATCGGCTTTTTTAGGAACGATAAGCTCAAATTTCAAACCATCAGGATCAAGGAAAGTAAGATACTGCTCACCAAATTTTTCGGCCGGTTTGTTGTAGATCACATTGTTGTCTTCAAACCTTTTCAACCAGAAATCCAAACTACCTTCAGGTACCGAATAACCAATTTCAGTTACCTGCCTTGCACCCCGGCGACCTGCTGTGATACCTTCCCAGGGGAAGAAAGTAAGGATGGAGCCGGGAGTACCATTGCCATCGCCATAATATAAGTGATAGGTACCAGGATCATCAAAGTTTACGGTTTTTTTAACTAACCTTAAACCCAATACACGGGTATAAAAATCATAGTTTTTTTTGGCATTGCCTGCAATTGCAGTGATGTGGTGAATGCCGTTTATAGTGTTTTCCATTGTTTTCCTTGTTTTAAATATTTTAATACTTGCTGTGTTATTATGATTCAAAATTACGGTCAAAATCGCCGGTAGCACTTGATGTAGGATAAGAAAAACGGGGCGGTGTTTTTTTGATGAGAAGCAAAAAAATAAACATTTAATGTGTTTAAAAAAATCACGTAAGAAATTTTCACACGAATGCTTTTCAAGTCTGCCACAATTAATCGAATTACACGAATCTCAAATTAATCCCAATTAAAAATTCGTGTAATTCGATTAATACGCAAAAATTCGTGTAAAAATTTTTCACTTTACATTTCAAAAGGATTCCTCCACCTGTGCAACAATTTCTTTATCTGCCTTTCCGCAAAAAAAGTATATTCGGCTTTACATTTACTTTGATGGTCAAGCTGTTTACATCCCGTATTTTTTTCAGTTATATTTTATTGTGCATGCTTTTTGCAATGATTACGCAAGCACAGGTTAAGGAAGAAGGTATTATTCCGAGGCCCATTAAAGTGGTAAAAACAAACGAGGTTTTTACGTTTAACAAATCTGCTCTCATTGGGATTGCACCAGATATCGATGCGGATAACCTCACGTTTTTTAACACCTATTTTAAATCGGTTGCCGGTTTTAGTCTTGCTGTAAGTCATAAGTTGAATCCTTCCATTCACTTAACTATTGACAGTGAAGCGGTAACCCATCCCGAAGGATACAAGTTGTCTGTTACAGCCAAACAGATCAATATTGCTGGCCATGATGCAGCCGGTGTGTTTTACGGTCTACAATCACTTACGCAACTATTAAAGGTAACCAACGGAAAAGTAACCATACAAGGCTATACCATTACCGACTACCCCCGTTTTGCATACCGCGGAATGCATTTAGATGTAAGCCGTCATTTTTTCAAGCCAGAAGCTATCAAAAAATGGATAGACTTGTTGGCATTATACAAAATCAACACCTTCCACTGGCACTTAACTGATGATCAGGGCTGGCGCATCGAAATAAAAAAATATCCTTTACTGCAAAGCATTTCGGCTTACCGCGATGAAACTATTATCGGTCATAAAAAGGATAGTCCGCATAAGTTTGATGGCGTACGTTATGGCGGTTATTATACCCAGGATGAGGTTAAGGAAATTGTAAAGTATGCCACCCAAAGGCACATTACCGTAATACCGGAAATTGAAATGCCGGGCCATGCGTTGGCGGCGCTGGCTGCTTACCCGCAATTGGGCTGTACTGGCGGTCCGTATAAAACCGCTACCTATTGGGGCATTTTTGACGATGTGTATTGCGCCGGCAACGACGAAACGTTTACCTTTTTACAAAATGTGATGGATGAGGTACTGCCCTTGTTCCCTTCAAAATATATTCACATCGGCGGTGATGAGTGCCCTAAAACCAAATGGAAGGTCTGCCCCAAATGCCAGCAGCGCATTAAGGACGAACACCTGAAAGATGAGAAGGAACTGCAAAGTTATTTCATCGGCCGCATGGAAAAATACCTGAACAGTAAAGGCCGGCAAATCATAGGCTGGGACGAGATTCTGGAAGGCGGGCTTACCCCTGGTGCAACCGTCATGAGCTGGACTGGCGAAGAGGGCGGCATAGCCGCCGCCAAACAGCATCATGATGCCATCATGACGCCCGAAAAATATGTATACCTGGATTACTACCAGTCACTTTACCCGGCCGAGCCATTAGCCGGCGGCGGATACACGCCATTAAGCAAGGTCTATAATTACGAACCAATAACTAATGAATTAAGCGGAGAGGAAGCAAAATATATTAAAGGTGTACAAGCCAACGCATGGAGCGAATACATGGCCAGCCCCGCACAGGCCGAGCGGCAATTGTTCCCGCGAATGCTGGCTTTGGCCGAAGTTGCCTGGAGTTCGAAGGAAAATAAAAGCTATCCGGATTTTTTGAAACGACTACGGTACCAGCAGCCTTTGCTCAAAAAGCTAAATATAAACGCGGCTGATGTATTTGATGAGATCATCGATTCGGTAACAGAAACTGCAGATCATCAGGTAGCGTTAAATCTCCAAACAACTTTACCCGGCGCTAAAATATTTTATACAACAGATGGTACTGAGCCAGGCTTAAACAGCAAAGGTTACACAGGTGCAATTACAATAGCATCACCAGGCATTATTAAAGCAGCTGTTTTTAATAATGGCAGGCAGCAGGGCCGAACCTATGAAAAGTCATTTACCATTCACAAGGCCATAGGCAAAACGGTAACGCTTAAAAACCAGCCGCAGGGAGGGTTTAATCCGGGTAATACCTTTGGTTTAGTGAACGGCATCTTCGGCAGCAAGCTTTATAATGACGGGCAATGGTATGGCTTCAGCGGAGATGACCTTGAAGCGGTAGTTGACCTTGGAAACGTGCAAAGCATATCAAAACTGGGTATCAATATCCTAAAATACCACTGGCAAAAAATGTGGGAGCCAACATTGCTTACGTTCGAGGTATCAACAGATGGAAGCAATTATACCGAAGTTTACCGCCAGACAGATTTCCCGGATAACGGCATCAACGCGGTAAGGGCAAACATCAAAACACAGCAAGCAAGATATATCAGGGTAAAAGCAACCAACAAAGGGATTATTCCGCCGGGTGAGTATATTCCCGGGGCAAAGGCATGGTTAATGGTGGATGAGATAATTGTAAATTAATGAACTATGGTCGTCTGAACTCGAATTTATTGAATTTGCTGAGCATTCTGTCCATTCTTTTAATTCAATAAATTCGAGTTCAGACAACATTCATAATCAGCGTAATCAACGAAATCACCCTAATCAGCGGTTATTTTTTTATATTTTTATACCAAACACTAATGCCTGCGTTATGTTGAGTAAAAAGTTTTTAATATTTGTCACGAATACTCATTCCCCAAGTATAACTCAATGAGCAAAGTATTTACTATTACCGAAGGTTTGGAAAACATGGGGGCTTTACGAACGGGCGGTCAGGGCTCTGTTTATAAAGGTCGCCGCTATGGGCCTATTATCACAGCGGTAAAGCTCCTGCCCACTCCTATTCATACCGAAAGCACCGACGATAAAAATTTTCGCAATTTCCAGAACGAGGTCGAAAAACTAAAAAAGGTAAACGAAGAGCCTAACCCAAATGTGGTTAAGATCCTTAATTCGGGCATTACCGAAAGTGGTTCGTTCCCGTTTATCGAAATGGAATATATTGATGGTCCCGATCTGGAAGACCTGCTGAAACCACCCCATGAGGCTATCTTCAGCATTAAAGAGATCATTAAACTGGCCGATCAGCTGGCAAACGCGTTATCGCACTGTCACAAGGTTTCGGTAAAGCACGGCGACATCAAAAGCAACAATGTAAAGTTCAACGTACATACCGGTAACTACGTGCTGCTTGATTTTGGTCTTTCGGCCATGTCTGATGATCAGCGCCGTACCAGTATCCGTCATGCGGGCGCTATTGAATTTATGGCACCCGAGCAAAATGAAGGCCTGATGTATTTCCAAACAGATGTGTACAGCTACGGCATCATCCTGTATGAATTGATTGGCGGGCAGGTGCCTTTCCCGCTAAAAGATAATGGCGAAACAGCACGCAACGCCGTGATGCTGGCCCACATGGAGTCGGAGATACCTGATGTAATGGAGCTGCGCCGCAAAAACCTGCCCGAAAGCTGGTCGGACGAGAAAAAGGAAATGCAGATGCAGGTTCCGGCCTGGTTATTACAGATTGTGGCTAAATGCCTGCAAAAAGACATCAATAACCGGTATGCCAACGGCATTGAATTGCAGGAAGCTTTGATGCAGGGCAGTATCGGCGCTATCAGCCCAACGCACCCCGATGAATCGTGGAATACCGAAGTTTTATTGAAGGAAAATGAACGCCTGCAGGGGCTGGTGCTATATTACCAGGAAAACGAGAACAAGCAACCGGCACAGGTAGTTAACAGCGAACCTGTGGACAATAAAGCGGTGCGCATGTCAAAGCCAATTTTTGTTTTGTTCATGATATTGCTTTGCGGTTTCACCGTTTTCTCTGCAGTGGTGATGGATAAGTTTGGCGGGCGTATTTATAATGGGGTGGTTAACAGGCTGTTTAAGCCTTCAAAAAAGGCAACCGATTCGGCCGCAGGTAATAAAATTATTCCCTCCCCAAAAAAAGACTCTGTACAGCAGCCTAAGGCCAGTGATTACAAAGATGAGAGCAATATTCCGCCTGAAGTTGATTCAACCGCCGATTCGATATTGCGTAACATACAACGGGCAAAACAACAAAAGGAAGATACGCAGTTTTATCGCGATAGCGTGAAAAAAGCGGATACCTCTAACTTAAACTTTTAATGATTTAGCATATACAGAATGGAACCTAAATCAACATTTTGGAAACGGATAGGCCTTCAGGACTGGTTTTTACCAAACGGAAAACCTGTAAACGAGGAGGCTGTAAAAATAAAAGCGCTAACGCCCGATGACGTGTATTTATACATCATCGAAAAATTCAAGGAGTCGATCAAGCAGCTTTCTTTTGCCGACAGGATAGTTTTTTACCATGAATTTATCATCAGCTTTAACGAGGAAGATTACCAGGATTTTGTAAATAACCGCTCTGGCTTGTTCGGCATTATCGTTAATGAATCGGTAAAGAAGTTTTATGAATTGCTGCGCGAACATCAGGAAGTAGGCAAAAAGGTGGAACCTTCAAGCTCAAAATGGGTATTCAGGCTGGTATCGCACCCGGATTATAAACGCGGCGATAAGGGTTTTATAGGCAAACTGCTGCCCGGCACAAGCGCTAAAAAAGATGAGAACCTGCGGGTTACCTTCATTCCGCGCCAAACGGGTGTTGCCCAAACCTTGGATATCAGTAACGAGGTTTTAAAAGGCTTTACTTATTACAGCGAAGGTTATTACGAATTGCCTTATGCCAACGACCTGCAGCACAATGAAAAGGACGTAGTTAAGCCCGGAACCAAAGTACTGGCCCGGCTGGAAACCATTATGCCCGATAAGCAGTTTGTTGGCCGCAAGGTGGAGTACCTGATCAAGGATGATGATATTGTTGTATCGGGCAGTGATGAGGAAAGGGACGAGCAGGCCGTGTTTAAGGTACCGTCTGAATGGGTGAACACCCCGCACCTGCGCATCCGATTAAATAAAGCTGATGGCAAGTTTTACATGGCATCTTTTGGCGAACGTACCCTGATCAACGAACTGGAAGTAGCCGGTAGCGATGTGAACTCGCCGCAATGGGTTGAGCTTCCGTTCAACTCCAGGATTCTGCTCAATGGCATAGTAGGTATTAACATATTTAAACCCGAACCATAAATGTCACAGGTATTATCAATAGGGCTGCTGGCAATATGTGTGCTGTTATTGGTAGCTCATTTTATCGACATAAAAAAATCCAGTTAAAACCATGGCAAATAATTTTTTCGGGATAACAGATACCGGTAGGCAAAGGCAAAATAACGAGGACGTTTTTATTGCCGAAAAATCTGGTGATGGTAATTTTATCATTGCCTGTGTGGTTGATGGGGTTGGCGGTTATGCCGGCGGCGAAATAGCTGCCGAAATTGCCCGCGCCACCATCCTGGAGCAATTGCAATATATAGCCGGCGATATTGTGCCGCTATTGGTAAATACGTTTACCATTGCCAATCAACGGATCTACGACGAAAAAGTACAGAACAAAGATCTTGAAAACATGGCCTGTGTGCTTACACTGGCCGTGGTTGATATGATCAACAATAAATTTTATTATGCCCACGTTGGGGATACCCGCCTGTACCTGCTG
The DNA here is from genome assembly GCF_059491465.1 of Mucilaginibacter sp. Mucisp73. NCBI lineage: Bacteria > Pseudomonadati > Bacteroidota > Sphingobacteriia > Sphingobacteriales > Sphingobacteriaceae > Mucilaginibacter > Mucilaginibacter sp. Mucisp73. Next base: position 4,523,843 of record NZ_CP168507.1, read on the forward strand.
CGAGATTATTCGCTGATCAAGATCTCGAAAGATCACTCTTTTGTGGGCTTCCTGGAAGATTCGGGCCGGCTAACCGAGGAAGCAGCCATGGATCATCCCAAACGCAATGAAATTAATAAAGCGCTTGGCTTTGCCGGGCAGATAGGCCAGGACCCCGATTTTGTAGAGACAGGTAACTCACCCTTTTTGCCGGGCGATATCCTGCTCATTTGCAGCGACGGCTTAACCGACCTTGTTGATAAAAGCAAGATCACCAATATCCTTACCAACAGCGATAACCTGCCCGAAAAAGGTAAAAAACTGATTGATGCAGCCAATAACCGTGGTGGAAAAGATAATGTGACCGTAGTACTGGTACATAACGATAAGGAGCGCAAGCAACACAGCGCCACAAAACCAGTGGTGGCTGCTGTAAAAGCTGCCGAACAGCCGGAAGCAATTACGCCCGCCCCGGTAAAAAGGCAGGAAGAGCCTGATCCTGTGGTGAAAACCAAAGGCAATGGCGGTACCGTGGCTATACTCACCCTGCTGTGCTTTATTTTTTTAGGCGGATTTATCTGGCAGTTTAAAAAGAATGCCGATCAGGCTGCTATTCCTAAAAAAACAGATACGTTGGTAGCTCAGCACATTAAAAATGCGGTGGAGCTCAAGCTCCAGGATACTATTAACAAATTAAAAGGCCATACGCTGTTACTTTCGGCAGCTGATTTTCAGCAGCCTATTGTGCTGAGCGATACGCTGCATATCAATAAGGATAGCCTGTATATTAAAACAAAGGGTGTCGTCGTATTCAAAAAAGATTCCACTTACTCAGGCCCGGCAATTGTGCTGGCTGCTAATTGTAAATATGTAGTGTTGGATAGCGTTGCTTTTGACGGCTTCCGCACGGCCATTATTACACACAACGATGCCCTGGTGCTAAAAAATGTGCAGTTTAATAACTGCTTAACACCGGTCCAGGCATTGTACATGTTCCCTAATAAAAAATACATCTCGGGCAGATTGTTTGGCAGCATGTTCAAAACTGATTCTGTTCCAACTAAAGCTACCCACTGATAAATGGCCCAGGAAAATCCCAAAGTACCCGGCAGGAGAATGGAACGGCTGTTCCTGTTGCTTACAGGCATATTGCTGGCCGTTTTATTTGTGAAGCTTTTCAGCGTATTGCAACTTAAGTTCACTGATGTTGATAAGCGCCTGAAGGATGGTACCATCGTAAATCTTAACTCGCCCAATACCGCTCAAAACGTAAAGGCGCTGCTTAAAAAGGGTTATTATTTCGATGATCCGAAGGATGTTGATTACATTGAATCGGTAATAGCATCGCGTAAAACAACCGGCGACCTGGTAGATAATACCGGCGAGCTTAACAAACGCAAATACTACGTAAATGCCGACGAGGCCTTTGAAAAAGGCGGTGAAACTTTCAAGAAACGAGTACTTACGTCCCGCACGCTTTTAGGCTATACCGGCGATGATTCCATCCGCTTTGAACAGGAATTGAAAAATCCTCCTGCTTTGGGTGCCCAAACCGATCTCAACCTTGGCGAATACAGCATTAAAGGCACCATAGCCCACAAAGGCGAACCAGTGCCCGGTGTACTGGTAAAGCTCACCATGATTTTGCCCCGTGATAGTATCTTCAGTGATGAAGAAACGGGAGCAAAAACATCTTTTTCAGAAAATGCCTCATCATACAAAAAACTGTATGTACTTAACGATCAGAAAAAGAAGGTACTGCAGTCACTAACAGCTTTTGCCCGTACCGATGAGCAAGGGCGGTTTGTATTTGCCAAATTGCCAACCGGCAAAGCATTTTCTGTATTGCCCATGCAGCCGGGTTTTGAGTTTGGCCGCTCGCAGGGCGTTGACGAACTAGACAAAGACGTAACCTTTAAATTTAGCCAGGCACCTCATAGTATCAAGCTGCTCTCTACCCGCGATTTTAACATCCTGAAAAAAGAGGGTGCTTTTATTGTGCGCTACCAGGAGGAGTTTAACATGTGGTACTGGATCATAGCCGGAAGCTTTTTTGCAAGCTTTATCATCGTACACCTGTTACTCAGCGCCCGGTATCCTAATGCAGATCAGATCATTTTACCCCTGGTCATGATGCTTACCGGTATCTCATTCCTTACGCTTTTAAGCCTGCAAGACCCACTGCGCGATAGGTTCCTGGCTAAAGATACGCTTGTTTATTTGGGCATCGGCATGGCGGGGATCTGCATCATTCAGCTATTTAACCTTCGCCGCCTTAACCCCGACTCGGGCTTTTACCGGCTGCTTGTTTTTAAATGGAGCAGGAGCGCTGCCAACGGCTGGCCCTGGGCTATTGTTGCCATGGGCATCCTGTTTTCCACCATCTTGTTTGGTACCGGCCCCGAGGGTAGCGGTGTAAAAGTTAACCTGCTGGGTTTTCAGCCAAGCGAAATTGTAAAATACCTCATTGTTATTTTCCTTGCCGGATTTTTTGCCACCAACGAAAAATTCATCAGTCAATACGCCAGCTGGAGCAAGCGCTGGTCGTTCTTTTCTTTTGCACTTATCGCCACAATAATAACCCTGCTGCTGTTTTTAGTTTTGGGCGATCTGGGGCCGGCCATGGTGATCTGTTTTACGTTCATCATCCTGTTCTCTTTTTCACGCGGCGATTTCCTGTATATGGCGGGTTTTGTGGTGCTATTTGTGCTCACTACCTGGTTTTTTGATAATATATGGCTTAGCGCGGGCATCACATTTTTTTCGCTTGGGAGCGTAGTATTTTTCAGGCGGAGGAGGTTGAGTGAATCGGCCATTATGGCGCTCGTAGTGATCACTGCTTTTTTAACCATCGATAAAATTCCCGGTCTTGATAAAATTATCCCCGGTCCGGTGGAACGCCTGGTTGAGCGTAAGGCCATTTGGCAGGACGCCTGGAATAATGAAGTTTACGGCGGCGACCAGGTAGCTAACGGACTTTGGGCCATGGCCAGTGGAGGGGTAAGCGGACAAGGTGTTGGTCAGGGCTTTGCCAAAACTATCCCCGAAGCACATACCGATATGATATTGCCATCCATCGGCGAAGAGTTTGGCTGGGCTGGCATGGCCGCGGTGTTCATCTTGTTTTTGTTGTACCTGCACCGCTCCATCATCATAGGCAGGCAAACGGGGATGCCCCTGCTGTTTTACCTAAGTGCAGGTATCGGGGTATGTACCTTTGTGCAGTTTTTGCTTATTGCGGGCGGCTCTATCGGGGCATTGCCATTATCCGGCGTTTCCCTTCCTTTTGAAAGTTATGGCGGCTCATCATTGGTAATAAATCTGCTGGCTGCGGGCTTCCTGCTGTCGGTCTCATCAGTAAGGGGCACAGCGGTGCAAATGGATTATATTACCAAACAGCAGGATAAAAACCTGGTACCTGCATTGGCAGCCGCGCTTGCCGGAGTGGTATTATTGGTGGTGAATGTATCTCGTTACACAACAGATAATAAGCAATGGGTTGTAAAGCCTGCTTTGGTTGCCGATAAAAGCGGTCTGCGGATGTTTAGCTACAACCCGCGTATCGCTATATTAATGAACAGGTTGCAGGCCGGTACTATATATGACCGTAACGGCCTTATCCTGGCTACCAGCAAACCCGAACTTATCGAAAAACAAAAGAACAAATTAAGCGCTTCGGGCATGCTGCATTATGACCTGGATTCGGCTATGCATAAGCGACTGGACAGGTTTTATCCTTTTGAAGAACAAACGTTTTTTTGGACGGGCGATCAAAACACCGGGGTATTTAATGGCAGCACCAACGGTTATTTTGCCGAGTATGAGCATGCCGCCGAACTTCGCGGGTTTCATATGCCTATTACCAATTATAATGTAAAGGCATCACGTTACCAGGAAGACCGGTTCCTGCCCCGCGGAATGAAAGAAATGACTGTAGCTAAAAAAGACTACAGCGCTTTGGCCAATCTCCTTGTAAGTGATATCAACGGCCCTGAAGTAGAAGCTTTCAAAAACAAAAACCGCGATGTAAAGCTTACGATGGATGCCGATCTGCAAACCAGTATTCAGCAATCTATCGCTTCCGATACTTCGCTGTATGATAACAGGGTTTCGGTAGTTATCATGGAATCCAACACCGGCGATGTGCTTACATCGGCACAATACCCGCTGCCTCCTGTGCACAACTGGGACCAGCTGACTATGCCACTGGCCGATCAGAATAAACTGGCCACCTGGTTAACCACTACCGATCTGGGTTTTACCTATGCCAGTCAGCCTGGTTCAACGGCTAAAGTTTTAACGGCGATGTCGGCATTTAATAAATTAGGCATCGCTGCATCTGCAATACAATATCATGTAAGCACTCAGGAGCGGATCCGTACCAAGGGCATCGAGCCCGACGAAACCGGGATGATCACCATGGAGCGCGCCATTGCCAAATCAAACAACGTATATTTTATTAAACTGGCCAACCAGGAACACCTGGAAGAGTACATGGCAACATTGTACCTTAAAACAGGGATGTTTTTACATGGTGTAGGCGGTTACTATTATAATAAACCGGTGTTGAACGCCACCCAGGAAGATAAATGGCGCACCTTATGGCGTAAAACCGAATTTAATACCAAACCACGGTACGATCCTAACAATATCCATAAAACAAGGGCTAAAGGTATTTCGGGTATGGCCTGGGGGCAGGGCGAACTGATTGCTACCCCCGCGGCGGTAGCAAGGCTGGTATCGGGCGTGGCTAATGACGGTATGTTACTGCCCAACAGGTACGCGCTAAAAATTGCCGATTCAACAGTGGCTGTAAAAAGCGGCATCAAGCTGGCCGAAGATCCGCGTTATGCTGCTTTGTTAAAACAATATATGATTGAGCAAAGCGCGCCTAAAACGCCTATATTAGGCATCAAGGTAGCAGGTAAAACCGGTACGCCGGAACGTATTGTAAGGAACCAGAGTGTTAACGACGGCTGGTATGTTTTCTTTGCACCAAAAGAAAAAGGCAGCGGCTATTTGGTGGTTTGTATCCGGGTAGAATCAACCCGCGGATCATCAGACGCGGTACACCTGGCCGGCAATCATGTGATCCCTTTCCTGCTGAAAAAAGGTTATATAAAAAGCATGGAAACGGAAACTACTACCGAAGAATAGTGTTTAAGCAGAAAGGAAAAGCAAATGGCATTTAGTTTATTTAAAAGAAGCGGCGAAAAACAACCCTGGGATGTAAAAAGCTTACGTGAGGCTATATTACGTTTCATTAAAGAATCGTTACAAAAGATAGAAGGTGGAGAAGGCGGCCATATCAAAGAGCTGAAGCTTTTTATAGTTGCCGATGCCGAGGATAAGCCTATTTATGAAGGCGCGGTTTATGTACATGATAAAGCGCTTTTCAAAAACGAGGTTCAAAAAATAGCCGATGACTTTGACATCAATTTGCCCCCCGACTGGACGCTGGACGTCGAGTTCACGGAAGAACTCCCGGCGGAAGCGAAAAGGATCCCTGATCTGGACGCCGCCTTTATCATGAATACCCGCAAGCAGGTTGCACACAATGCAGCTTCCTTTACAGCCTATTTACGCATCCTGAGCGGTGAGGCCGAAAAAGAAGAATACCTGATCAAAGCTACTGACCCCAAACTCTACATCGGGAGGGATAAAAAGTCCGTTACCGAAAATGGATCGTTCAGGCTAAATCAATTTGTTTTTCCGGGAGAGAGCAGGGACGAAAGTAATAAATACATCAGCAGGCAGCATGCCCATATTGAATGGGACGGCGAAAGCGAGCGCTTCATGATCTTTGCTGATGAAGGCGGCGTGCCCCCGCGCAATAAAACCAAGATCCATATCGCGGCCGATGGCAAAATGATCAAACTCAATTCCACTCAAATTGGCCACCCCCTAAGCGAAGGCGACCAGGTAATATTGGGAGAGTCGGCGGTGTTTTTGTATACTACGATAGCAAACCGATAGAGCTGGGACAAGAACGGGCGTTAGGAGCCGAAAGAAAAATCTCCAACCATGCGCTGTCGAAATAACCTTTTCTATCGGTATATGGTTAAAGGGAACTTATTTCCTGTACTTTAATCGCTTCCAAAATCCCATCCCAAAGTGCAATGCGCACCTGTAATGCTTCTTTAACAGCAACAATCGCTTCGGCCCATTTGCTGTCATCATCGCCGCAAAGTTCGGCAGTCATTTGATAGGCCAGTTGGGAATGATGGTCGCCGTCAACTTCTATATGGCGCTCAAGATAGTATAACAATATATCAACCTTACCCGGCAATTGTTGGCTCAGCTCTTTTACTATGCTTACAAACATATCCGGAATCAGGTCTTCGCGGCCAAAGGTGAATACTGCAGCTTGCAGATGATCTTTATTGGTATCGATAACATCAAATGTGTGCTGCACAAAATTGCGGGCGGCAACAGGAATATTGGCTATGATCAGCGCTTCATCAATATGCTTACCGAAGTTTAATTCATTAAACAGGTTATTGATGCCTTCGGCGGTACTCCCCGCTTGCTGCATGGCACGCAGATAAAGTTCGAAATGGCTTGCACGGTTTCCCTGTTCATCAATATCGCTTTCTTCGCCCGCAACAATTTCATTAATAAGATAACGGGTATTGGCGTTCCCGGTTGGCATCCAGGGGGTAACAGTGCAGGTAAGCTTTTGCTGCAAAGCTTTTAACAACGACATAAAATCCCAAACAGCAAACACATGATGCTCCATAAAAACGGTAAGCTCATCAAGCGATGTAATATTTTTATAAAGCTCGTGATTGATAAGCTGATCGCGTAAAGGCTGGATCTCGTTTTTTAACTGTGCAATGCGGTTGCTGTAATTTGCCATGTATCAAAAATTGTATGGGTGGCAAAAATAGCAAACAACGTGATTATTAATGAACTGATTATTTTTTTTGACGACGGGGTGATGGGGGATTATTTAATCATAGCTGCTTTAATAAGGGTTAACAGCACAGCTAACTCGGAACGGATCAGATTACTGCTACAAGCGATATCATTAACTTAAATTTAAGAAATTGACAGGCTGCCCCAGAGGGGCAAAAGGTTTGTAGAAAAATAATGTAAATTTGATTAGAGCACCAGAGGTGATCAACTTAACGAACCTGACCACTAAGGATGGCAAGTAATAACACCTATTCGCAATTGTATGTCCACGTTGTTTTTGCCGTAAAATATCGACTGGCATTAATTGAGGAAACATGGGCCGAACGGCTAAGAATGTATATAACCTCAATTGTTCAAAACCAGGGGCATAAACTAATTGCTATCAACAATGTGCCTGATCATCTGCATTTATTTATCGGATTAAATCCCAATCAATCTATTTCTGAAGTTGTGCGCATCATAAAAAGCGACTCATCCGAATGGATTAATAAACAAAAATTAGCCAATGGCGGATTTCAGTGGCAGGAAGGATATGGAGCTTTTAGTAATAGCAGGTCACAAATTGATAAGGTGGTAAACTACATAGCAAACCAGCAAGAGCATCATCGAAAAATTACATTTTTAGACGAATACAGGAAAATACTAAATGATTTCAATATCGAATTTGACGAACAATATATCTTTAAATTGCCTCAATAATTAACTTGTGGGCTTTGTTCAGCCCCTCTGCGGCTATAAAAGGAGGGGCATTTATTTTTCTACAAACCTTTTGCCCCTCTGGGGCAGATCGTCATGCTTAATAATTCACCTCCATAGGTTTACCATAAAGACTCGAAGCATAATTCTTTACTTCCCCACCACTATCTTCTCCCCCATTCGTACGCTGATATCCGAACCGACCGCATAAAAAGCAGAACCCGGCTCTTTTTCCAAAAACGGCTTAAATGCATCACCATAGAGTGCGGCAACATCAGCATCAAAAACATAGTCGCGCACCAAACCCGTTTGCCATGAAACATGCTCAACCTGGTACTCCATTGTTTTTATTTCACTTAAACCGTTGTATCCCCAGTAATGTTCTAAAATAAACTCTTCCGGGCTGCCGGGCTTAATATCAACCAGGGTGTCGCTTGCCGTAGCGCCAAGCTTGTTCCAGCGCCCGTTAAGTTTCCATTCGTATAAAAATCGGGTATGGTTATCTGTTGTCGCGGTTATAGAGCTCCGCATGGGCAGGGCGCGATAATGTTCCTTATAAAGATTGTTGGCAATGAGCGCAATCATGCTTTTAGGCACTATTTCGCTTATAAAAACAGCGCCGCGCTTCCATTCGGTACCATTAAAGTATCGCACGTAAAACCGCAGGTTAACTTCTTCAAAGTTTACATGCCCGGGCCATTTAATGCCCAGTACCCGGGTATCCGAAAACATGAAACCAACCATACTTACCAGCGCTTTTCCTTCCCAAAGGTCGAGCACCGTGCCTGCCGGCGTATAAGGTTTTAATATTGCAGCATCAACCTCGTAATTTAGCATTACAAGGTTTTTCCACTGGGCTTTTAAAAATTCGCTTTTAGCCATAAAAAGAAGAATCCCGCCTTTTTTACGGGCGGGATCCACTAAAATGATTAATATTTTTTATAATATTTCATGGCCTCGGGTATGAGGTTCTGGATATCGGCAATACGCGTAGCATCGGCAGGGTGAGTGCTTAAAAATTCAGGCGGTGCCCCACCTTTGTTTTGGGCTGCCATACGTTGCCAAAAGGCAATGGCATTGTGCGGGTCATAACCGGCCATAGCCATAAAGGTTAAACCTAAACGGTCGGCTTCTGATTCCTGTTTACGGGAATAGGCCAACAGTTTCAGCTGGCTTCCAACACCATATAAAGTACTTATGGCGGTTTGTGTAGCCTGCGACTGCTGGCTTGTCGCCGCTCCTACCAATTGTCCGCCCCCTTGTACCAACATCTCCTGCGAGATGCGCTCAGCTGAGTGACGGGCAATAGCGTGACCTATTTCGTGGCCCATAACTACGGCAAGGTAGGCATCGGTATTAGCTACAGGTAATAACCCGCTGTAAACCGCAACTTTACCGCCGGGCATACACCAGGCGTTAACCTCGCTACTTTGGATCAGGTTAAACTCCCAATTAAAGCTATACTGATCGCCATAACCGTTTTCTTTGAGGTATTTTTCAATGGCTACAGCCAGTCTGTTACCAATGGTTTTAACACGTTGCGCATCGGCACCGCTGGCCACCACTTTAGTTTTAGGGTCGGAAAGCAGTTGCTTATAGCTTGCCGCTGCCGACTGGTTCACTTCGGCATCGCCAACAAGGCTTAACTGTTTACGGCCGGTTAGTGGCACAGTTGAACAGGAAAAGACAGCCATGATGGCTATCAGGACTAATAAAGGTTTAAACTTTTTCATGGTGATTAGGCAGCTGTTGTTTTCTTCTTAAAAAAATTAACTTTCGATTCTTTGCCTCTTATTAAGCGTTCAATGTTTTTTTGGTGGGTTACCAGCACAAGCACACAAATACACATGCCATAAATTACTATAGACCGTATAGGTGTCGGAAAAACAAATGTAACGCCTATAGGGTAAGTAAAGGCAGCTGCAATTGAGCTAAGCGACACATATTTTGAGATCAGTAACACCGTTATAAAAACCACTATACATAATAAGGCGGCATGAAAATGTATAGCCAAAATCATTCCAAACAAAGTTGCTACGCCCTTGCCGCCTCTGAAACCTGCAAAAATAGGGAACAGATGGCCCATAACTGCCGCTATCCCTAAGGCCAGTTCATAATTAGTGTATGCGGTTGAATTGATAGCACCTGTAGCAGATGCACCAATGAAATAAGCGAAGTTTGTTGCTGCCCAGCCTTTAAATATATCAAGCAGCATCACGGGGATGCCCGCCTTTTTACCAAGCACACGAAAAGTATTTGTAGCACCTGCATTACCGCTTCCGTACTCGCGTACATCCACATTGTAAAAAGCCATACCAATCCAAACAGCCGTAGGTATTGAGCCGCACAGATAAGCCATTATAAGTGCTGTAACAGAGTAAACGGTTATCATTCTCCTGCAATATTACAAAATTGAAGCGGTAAAAGCGTTTTAATCATAGCGCTTTTACCACTAAACTTTGTTTAACAATGTGTTATTTGATATTTTAATTACCCTATTTTACGGCTTTCAGGCTAAGGTCAAGGCTTTTAACCGAATGAGTAAGCGCCCCGACAGAAATATAATCGACCCCGCAATCGGCATATTCACGTATATTATCAATGGTGATACCGCCCGAAGCTTCGGTAATATAACGCCCTTGTATTATACCAACAGCCTGCCGCAGGTCATCAAAATTGAAATTATCAAGCAGTATGCGGTTAACCCGGCCGGTTTGTAAAACCTGCTCCAGTTCATCAAGGTTTCGCACCTCAATTTCAATAGCAAGTTTTTTCCCATTGTCGGTTAAATATTGATTAGCACTTTCAATAGCTTGCCTTATTCCGCCGGCATAGTCCACATGGTTATCCTTAATCAGGATCATATCGTACAAACCAAACCTGTGGTTTACGCCTCCGCCTATGCGTACCGCCCATTTTTCGAGATAACGAAGCCCCGGTGTGGTTTTACGGGTATCTAAAACTTTAGTATTAGTCCCTTTCAGCAAATCAACTATCTGCCTGGTTTTTGTAGCAATTCCCGACATACGCTGCATACAATTTAGTACCAAACGCTCGGCGGTCAAAATGCTGCGCGAATTGCCCTCAACCTCAAAAGCTATGTCGTTATATTTAACCGGGGCTCCGTCCTGCAAAAACACGTTAAGTTTAAGGTTTGGATCAACCACATGAAATATTTCGGCGGCCAGCTCAACACCGGCCAGTATTCCTTCGTCCTTAACTAAAAGTTTTGCTTTGCCGGTAGCGTCGGCCGGGATAGTTGAAAGCGAGGTATGGTCGCCATCGCCCACATCCTCACTTAAAGCATTATTTATAAACTGGTGTATGAGTTCTTTATCCAATTGTGTACTTTTTGAGTGTCAAAAGTAACAACAATTTTTAAATGGAGGGGATTGATTACGGTAAAGATAATGGTTCATTGTCCATGGTTCATGGCAAATCTCTGACTATGAAAACGGTTCAGCTCCAAACAGGTGCTATGAACCATTAACCATGATCCATGAACTAAGTCATTTTACCTTTTCGTCTTCAATTTTTAATTCGACAACATTGGTGCCTTTGCCTGCATCCTTGAGCGTGATGGCGACCCGAAATTCGCCCTTATCGGTACTCAAAATATAAACACCGAAATGATAATTACCCCCCGAATTTATTTTATGTAACAGCTTAATACCTTTAGGCTTATTCCTTGCGAAGAACTTATCCAGTATAACCGTGGCCTGGTTTTGCGAATAAACATTCTCGTCTTCCATAATGGTGATCTCCACATTATTGGCAAATAGTTTGGAAAGCTCTTTAGTATTACCTGTTTTTAAAAGATTGGCTACGTTATCTATAGCATCTGCCGTTGAGGCATATGGGAGCAGCAGTAAAAAAATAAACGACGGCAGGTATATTAATTTCATACAATAATAACGTACTAATGGGTGCTAAAGTTACAAATAGCGGTTAAGTGTTTACTCGTTTTTTAATAAACTAAAAAGCTATGTTCATTAAACTGTATAATAAACACTAACAGTATAATTTAAGTTTTATTTCAGGCTGCTAACCTAAATTAAAAAATTATATATAAAGTACCCAGTTGCCTTTATATTTGCATTGTGGAAAACAAAAAGAAACTCGCACTAATAATACTTGATGGCTGGGGTTATGGCCGCAACGATCAATCAAACGCTATACTGGCTGCCAATACTCCTTTTGTTGATGGCCTGCTTAAGCAATATCCAAATTCAAAGCTTGAAGCTTCAGGAACAGCAGTAGGCTTACCTGCCGGGCAAATGGGCAATTCGGAAGTTGGTCACATGAACCTTGGTGCAGGCCGCGTGGTTTACCAGGAACTTGGCCGCATTCATAAGGCAGTTGATGACAATGAGCTGCCAACTATCCCTGTATTGAAAGATGCGTTTGAATACGCGAAACAAAATAATAAAGATGTACACTTTATCGGTTTAGTATCTGACGGTGGTGTACATTCGCACATCAGGCATGTGAAAGGCCTTTGCGATGCCGCTAAACAACTGGATGTTAACAATGTATACATCCATGCCTTTTTAGATGGCCGCGATACCGACCCTAAATCGGGTTTGGGCTTTGTTACCGAACTTGAAGAGCATATTGCAGGTACCGGCGCTAAAATAGCCTCTGCCATCGGCCGTTACTATGCTATGGATCGTGATAACCGCTGGGAGCGCGTTAAACTGGCTTATGACCTGTTGGTAAACGGTGTAGGTGCACCAACTCAAAACGTTACCGATTTAATCAAGCATTCATACCTTGAGGATGTTACCGATGAGTTTGTAAAACCAATAGTTGCTGTTGATGACGCAGGAAAACCTTTAGCCGTGATTAAAGATGGCGATGTGGTGATCTGCTTTAACTTCCGTACTGACAGGGGCCGAGAGATCAGTATTGCTCTAACTCAAAAATCATTCCCTGAATATAATTTACACCCGCTGGATATCCGTTACATCACCATGACACCATATGATGAAACGTTTAAGAATGTTCAGGTTGTTTTCAACAAGGAAGATCTGACCAAAACTTTGGGCGAGATCCTGCAAAACGCAGGTAAATCACAGATCAGGATTGCCGAAACCGAAAAATATCCTCACGTAACCTTCTTCTTTTCGGGTGGGCGCGAAAAAGAATTTGATAACGAAAAACGTTTATTAGTACCATCACCAAAAGTGGCTACTTATGATCTTCAGCCAGAAATGAGCGCTGCGGGCATCCGTGATGCCATTATCCCTGAGCTGGAAACCGGCTGGCCTGATTTTGTTTGCCTTAACTTTGCCAATACCGACATGGTTGGCCATACCGGTGTTTTCAGCGCGGTGGTTAAAGCAGCCGAAACTGCCGACAGCTGCACCAAAGCTGTTGTTGAAGCAGGTTTGGCCAATGGCTATTCGTTTATTATCCTGGCCGACCATGGCAATGCCGATTACATGATCAACGAAGATGGGTCGCCCAATACGGCACATACTACCAACCTGGTACCATGTATCGTGATTGACAAAGATGTAAAAGAAGTAAAAGACGGAAAACTGGGCGATGTGGCGCCAACCATATTAAGTATATTAGGTGTTGCCATCCCTCCCGAAATGACTGGTAATGTATTGGTGTAATCCAAAAAACATAAGCAAAGCCGCCCTGATGGGCGGCTTTTTATTGTTAATAGCAAATTTGTATTCCTGCCGGCCCGATAACAGGCAAAGCGGTGCCAAACTGGTTTACTTTGACCTGAAAGAATTTTTCAGGGCCGATTCGGCACGGCTTACCAGGTTAAACCCCGCGGTAAACAAAACGGTTACCCACAATGGCGTTACCGAAACCAAAGTAGTACACATTGGCAACTGGAACCAGGAGCTTAATTTGTTTATCCAGTCGGACATTAACCGCCCGGCCTGGAAAAACAGTTATACAGTAAGTACAAGCGATAGCGCTATTATTTATAAGGCCCGTACCCCCGAGCTTAAAACCCGCCGCATGATTATCAAAAAAGTCGGCGATAAAGTGGCGTGGATCCTGATCTATAACCACACCAAAAACCTGCTGTACGAAACCAACGAAAAATTGAGTTATTTTCCCGATTCGCTTTACCTGATCCAAAAAACACAACACGTGAAATTGATGGGCCGGAACGATTATAAGGTGCAGGGAACCCTGCCTAAAAGGTAAAGAGAAAGTTTAACCTGATTTTAGTGCTGCTTCACTAAAGTATTAACCCCTGTAGTAGCCTGGATGAGTTTCTCTTTTGACTGATCGATCAGTGCGGAAATGTCCATGCGGCCCGGGTTATCTGCCAGTACCTTTTCCAGATCGGCAACTGAAGCTTTTAACGAGTTTATTCCCCTTGCTTTGTCATAAAAACGAGATGTCGCCTGCAATTTAAACATACCGTAGTCGCGGTAAGCTATGCCCCTGTTTTGATAGTACTTGTTATCCCTGAGATCGCTGTTAATAGAAATGGCCTTTGTAAGATCCACAATAGCGCCTAACAGGTACAATTCCTTATCCGCCGCTGAAGCCTGGCTGTCTCTCCCGAGATAGCTTTTTGCCCTTGCCCTGTAATAATAAGCTGTTGCATCGGCCGGCTTTACGGCAATTACCTTGGTATATGCCAGTATCGATTTTTTGTAGTTATCGCTGTGGTAGTATGAGTAGCCCAGCATCCACATAGCGTTTGCATTTGTTGAATCAGTTATGCACGCTTTTTCCAGGTGTGACACCGCCGAACGGAAATCGCCATCCATAAGCGCCTGCTGGCCGAGCCGCACATAAGCGTTTTGCGCTATAGCCGACTCGAGCGAAGACATGATCAGAAGGGGCAGGATAACTGATAACTTCATTAAACGGATTACTGGTAAAACAAAAATGGTATAATATTAACTATTAATACCCTAAATTATTATGCCATATTGTGGTTTTGTGTAAAAATTTTTACACCTACAAATAATTTAAGCACAGCGATACTATGACTTTTTTTCATCTTTACCAATAAAATCTTATTTATTTACAATTCGTTTTACAAATTTGTAACAAACATATACCCAGTACGTTAAATCACCAGATTAATTGTTGTTATTTATTATCGTAACTTGGCACAGCTCTTGAACCATTGTTATGTGCGATTGATAATCGCAATTTAACCTGTAATTGAAGTGGATACTATATTACAGGCTGACAACATGACGTTTTATTCTACAAAATATAATAATGAATTTCGATCCGTTTGATTTTAAAAATGCTTTACCGGTTATAAACGAGGATTCAGAATTTTTCCCGCTAATGTCATCGGAAGATGAAGAAGAGATGAATAATGAGGAACTGCCCGATGTAATGCCTATTTTACCCTTGCGCAATACTGTACTTTTCCCGGGTGTTGTGATCCCAATTACAGTTGGCAGGGATAAATCAATAAAACTAATCCGCGATGCCAATAAAGGCAGCCGCATGATTGGGGTGGTTTCGCAACAGGATGTGGGGATTGAAGACCCTACTTTTAACCAGCTTAACAAAGTTGGTACTATAGCACTCATTATAAAAATGCTGCAAATGCCTGATGGTAACACCACCGTTATCATCCAGGGCAAAAAACGTTTTTATTTAAAAGAAGAAGTACAGAGCGAACCCTATATAAAAGCCACAGTTGAGCCCTTTCATGAGATAAAAATCAAGGAAGATAAAGAGTTTAAAGCCATGGTATCATCCATTAAGGATATGGCCATGAATATTATCCAGCTTTCGCCAAACATCCCGAGTGAAGCAGGGATCGCAATCCGCAATATCGAAAGCACATCGTTCCTGATCAACTTCATATCATCAAATATGAACGCTGATATGACCGCTAAGCAACACCTGCTTGAAATTGCCAACCTGCGCGAACGTGCCAACCTTGTGCTTGAGCATTTAACGCTCGACCTGCAAATGCTGGAATTAAAAAACCAGATCCAGACCAAAGTACGTGTCGATTTGGATAAACAGCAAAGGGATTATTTCCTTAACCAGCAGCTAAAAACTATACAGGAAGAGTTGGGCGGCAATACGCCCGACCTGGAAATTGAGAGCCTGCGCCAGCGTGGCATTAAAAAGAAATGGGCAAAAGAAGTTAAAGATCATTTTAACAAAGAGCTTGAAAAACTGAGTCGTACCAATCCCGCAGCAGCCGATTACTCGGTCCAGATCAATTACCTTGAACTGTTGCTTGATTTACCATGGAACGAGTTTACCAAAGATAACTTCGACCTTAAGCGTGCGCAAAGGATCCTTGATAAAGATCACTTTGGTTTAGATAAAGTAAAACAACGCATTATCGAATACCTGGCCGTATTGAAATTAAAGCACGACATGAAAGCTCCGATACTTTGTTTGGTCGGCCCTCCGGGGGTTGGTAAAACATCGTTAGGTAAATCAATAGCCAAAGCTTTGGGCCGTAAGTATGTGCGCATGGCATTAGGCGGAATCCGCGATGAAGCGGAGATCCGGGGTCATCGTAAAACATATATTGGTGCTATGCCGGGTCGCATTATCCAGTCGATAAAAAAGGCGGGCGCGTCAAACCCGGTATTTATTTTGGATGAGATAGATAAAGTAGGCAACGATTTCAGGGGCGATCCTTCATCGGCCCTGCTTGAAGTACTTGACCCCGAGCAAAACGGCACTTTTTCTGATCATTATGTTGAAATGGACTACGACCTTTCAAACGTAATGTTTATTGCTACCGCCAACTCGCTGAGCACGATCCAGCCTGCTTTGTTAGACAGGATGGAGATCATTGAAGTGAACGGCTATACTATTGAAGAAAAAATTGAGATAGCCAAGCAACACCTGGTGCCTAAACAGCGCGAAGCACATGGCTTAAAAATAAAAGATGTAAGCCTTAAAGCAGATGTTATCGAAAAGGTGATAGTTGATTATACTCGCGAATCGGGGGTACGTTCACTGGAGAAAAAGATTGGATCGGTTGTGCGCGGCGTGGCTAAGAACATAGCTATGGAAGAGCCTTACAACAGTGTTGTAAGTAAAAAAGATATCGAAAAGATACTGGGCGCACCTATTTTTGATAAAGACCTTTATGAAGGCAATGATGTTGCAGGCGTTGTAACGGGCCTGGCCTGGACTTCTGTAGGCGGCGACATCCTGTTTATTGAAGCCAGTTTAAGCCCCGGAAAAGGCCGCTTAACGCTTACAGGCAGCCTGGGCGATGTAATGAAGGAGTCGGTAACTATAGCCCTCGCTTACCTGCGCGCTCATGCTGCCGATTTTGACATCAACCCTAAACTGTTTGATCAATGGGATGTGCATGTACACGTACCTGCGGGCGCCACCCCTAAAGATGGCCCGTCGGCAGGTGTTACCATGCTTACAGCGCTGGTTTCGGCATTTACGCAGCGTAAAGTAAAGCCTAATTTGGCCATGACGGGCGAGATCACCCTCCGAGGTCGGGTTTTGCCTGTGGGCGGTATCAAAGAAAAGATCCTGGCTGCAAAACGCGCCAACATAAAAGAGATCATCCTGTGCAAATCAAATCAAAAAGATATTCTGGAAATTAAGGAAGATTACATCAAAGACCTTAGCTTTCATTACGTTACCGATATGAGAGATGTGATAACCCTGGCCCTGCTTAACGAAAAGGTTAAAAATCCAATAAATCTTACCGTTAAAGAAGACGAAAAAACAGCCATTAATTAAAGCGGGGCTATTTCCCGGCATAAAACAAAAAAGTTTTACAGTTACACGCTGTAAAACTTTTTTGTTTTAGAAGCTCTTCATGACAAAGTATCAAAACATAATAATGCCCAACTTAAAATAGAGTCCCCGGCTTGAAGTTTAATTTTCACTTGTAATCTCAACCCCATCCCTTATTGCCGCTTCAAGTATATCAATATTTATATCGTTCAAATTATTGAACTTAATACAATACCCTGTCACGCTCGCTTTGCCTATTTCTTTTCCATATGTTTGGGGTAAATATTTTTTATCCTTAATACCAAGGATGTAGATAGAAATCCCCGTCGTGTTGGCGCTCATACCAACCTGAAAAAACTCCCGGGTTGTTCCGTTAGCATATTTTATGGTGTAAGATCCATATCCCACGTTAGGGTTGCTAACAATCCGGCCTTCAGCGTTTCTGCCATCCTCAAACCATAGCTTACATCCCGGTAATATTTGAAGTATGCGCCTATGTAATGTTTGCATATCACCACGTTTGGGTTCGGGTTGGCTGGCAATATACTCTTCGGTTTGTTGCTGCACGTTCATATAAATATGGGATTATGGGTTGCTTGCTTTGCTTTTTAAATTTCGTTTTATTTTAGTAAAACACTAATTCATTTCTTTCTCATCAACCAAATTTCAAACTGTAACATTCCCTAAATTTATAACTGCTTTATTTGCATCGGGTTTTTTATATATTAGCGCACATATATACTATTATACTATATAAACCCCAATGCCTAATAAACTATTTTTAACACTGGTATGCCTGTTAAGCGCTACCTGTTTATTTGCACAAACCCGCGGTCATGAATTTGGTATTCAATCTGACAATGATTCATTCCTTGGTCAGGGATCTGACAGGTATTACACCAATGGTATTTTCTTTTATTACCGAAAAGCGCTTACAGTTAAACCAACCGAAAACGATCTTCAAAACAAAGTTTTAGGATTTGAGTTAGGGCAAAAAATGTTCAACCCCCAATCGGGCTATGTTCGCGGTCCCTTTGATATTGACAGGCCGTTTGCTGCATATACATATATAGGTTCAACACTTAACTTGCTTTACAAAAACGAAAGTAACCTGAAGCTTGGCACCCAGATTGGCTTGGTAGGCCCGGCTGCGGGCGGCGAACCTGTTCAGAAGCTTATTCACAATACTTTCGGTTTTTACAAACTTAACGGCTGGCAATACCAGATCAAAAATGATGTAGAGCTCAATCTTTCGGCCGAGTATAATAAGCTGCTGGCCCGTACCTCATGGATTGACCTGAGCTTTAGCTCCTATGCCAACCTGGGTAACGGTTTTACCGGCGCAGGTGCAGGTGGCTTTGTACGCATAGGTAACTTTAACCAGCTTTTTAATTCCATCAGTACCCAAAGTACGGTATCAACCGGCGGCGAGGAAAAATTACTGCACAAGCACGAGATCTTTTTTTACTACAAGCCTTTAGCCAATTTGGTTGGTTATGATGCAACCATCCAGGGCAGCCTGTTCCGCAAACATGACGACCCAAACAGCCTGGAAGTTGTTTCAGAAAAGAAACCGTTTATATTTAGCCAGCAGGTAGGTGTAGCTTTTACAACCAGCCGTTTCGCGTTTGATATAGCGGCGATATTCCATACCAAAGATGCCAAAGAAATGATCCGCTCTCATCAATGGGGATCAATTACCGGGTTTTACAGGTTTAAATAAAGAGATTAGAGGTTGGAGGTTAGTGATTAGAAGAACCGCTACCTGAACCATCATGTCATTGCGAGGAACGAAGCAATCGCACGGAAGCATTGCCACTCTGTAGAGTATGCGATTGCCACGCTGCGCAATGACATAGCTTTAGAGAGTTCGCTTAACTATTCCCTAAAATCAATTTTCCTATTTTCTTTCTTAGCTGACTGTATTTTCTTACTGTCCAATCTTGCGGCTTTTGCAGCTTTACTTGCTTTGGTGGGTTTGCGCACTTTAGGCTTTTGAAGGGCTTTTGTTAGCAGCGATGTTAACCTTTCAATTGCTTTTTCTTTATTAAGATACTGGCTTCGCTCTTCATCGCATATTACCTGCACGTAACCATCTTTGTTAAGCCTGTTCTGCAGTTTTTCGGTTAACAACAGCTTTTCCTCATCGTTAAACAAAGCGGATGAACCTATTGAAAATAACAGTTCAACCTTGCTCGAAACCTTATTTACGTTTTGCCCGCCCTTTCCGCCGCTTCTTGATGTTTTGTAGCTTGTTTCCTTTTGAAGATCTGCTTTAGTAAAATTCATCTTCAAAAATAAGCCTTATTGAGTTACCGCTATCAGGCCATTTGCTAATAATTTGCTATTTTAGCAGCTCTATGAACAACAATATCGTAGTAGCCATTGATGGTTATTCTTCGTGCGGGAAAAGCACCCTGGCAAAAGCTTTAGCAAAAGAGCTTCATTTTATCTATGTTGATAGCGGCGCTATGTACCGTGCCGTAACCTTATACTTTTTAAGGCATAACATTGATCTTGAAAATCATGCCCAGATAGCGGACGCCTTGCATAATATCCATCTTAATTTTCATACGCAAAATTATAAAACCTTTATTACCTTAAATGAAGAGGACGTGTCTGAAGAGATCCGCCAGATGCACGTAGCTGACAAAGTTAGCTCGGTAGCAGCTATAAAAGAAGTGCGCACAGCCATGGTAAGGCAGCAGCAGCGTTTAGGCCGCTCCAAAAATATTATTATGGATGGCCGGGATATTGGTACCGTTGTGTTCCCTGATGCGCAGGTGAAACTGTTCATGACTGCCGATCCAAAGATCCGGGCCGAACGCCGTTATAAAGAGTTATTACCAACCAACCCTAACATTACTTTGGAAGAGGTTTTTGATAACCTGGCACACCGCGACTACCAGGATACCACCCGCGAGGAAAGCCCCCTTACCCGCGCCGAAGATGCCATTATATTAGACAACACCGACCTGAGCCAGGATGAGCAATTGATGTTTGCCATAAGCCATATTGAACCGTTTATTGCGGAGTAGCGGTTAGTGATTAGAGGTTGGAGATCGGAGATTAGTTTCTTTTCAGAGATCAGAGATTAGATTCAACCCTTGAATAAAGAGCGCCATAAGCAAAAACCTTATGACGCTTTTTTTATTCAGAAACTGATGATTATATCAGCCCCCCAATTAATCAGTGTAATCAAAAATCAATCGGTGAAATCCCGGAAAAAATCAACGTAATCAAAAAAATCAACGGTTAAACTTCTCCGCTTTCACCCCAAACCTGTTTAAAAAATCTACCCCCTCGTCGCTTACTAAGCCTTTATATTCGGCATATGATTTATCATAATAAACCTGGGTGATCCCGGCCGAATAGATGAGCCTTGCGCAAGGCAAACATGGCGACAGCGTGGTATACAACGTAGCGCCTTCAAGTCGCGCCCCATTTTTTACCGCATAAAGTATCGCGTTTTCTTCGGCATGCAGGGCAAGTGAACAGCTGCCTTTTGAATCGCGGGCACAACCTGTTTCGGGCCATTCAACATCGCAGTTATGTGTTCCAGCCGGCGGACCGTTATAGCCTATGGAAATAATCCGCGTATCGCGTGTCAAAACCGCCCCTACATGCGCCTTAACACAATGCGACCGCTCGGCCAGATCAGTGGCCAGGTTCATGAAGATTTGATCAAAGCTGGGTTTTGTCATCGGTGATCGGAGGTTAGAGATTTGAGATTAGTTAAAATTATTATAAAAAGAAAGAGGTTGAAAATTAAAGGCCTAACCTCTAATCTCCAACCTCTAATCTCTAAAAATATTAATGTCCGCCTTTAACTTCAACGTGGTCAAGGTCGATACCCTGATGACGGAGCTCACGGCTAACTTTCCATGCAAAATAAGCAAGGTATGCGAAACCTATTACAGGTACGATGTACGAGAAGTGAATACCGCTCATACCCGGAACAACACTACCGGCACCATCGGCAATTTTACCTTGCAGCGGTGGGATGATAGAGCCCCCTAAGATCATCATGATCAAAAATGCCGAGCCCTGGCTGGTGTATTTGCCTAAACCGGTAATAGCTAACGAGAAGATTGACGGCCACATGATTGAGCAGCATAATCCACCGCTGATAAACGAGAAGGTAGCTACCTTGCCTGTAGTAAATAAACCCGCAAGCATGAACGCTACGCCCAATAAACCGAGTACCGATAAAGTACGGGTTGGTTTTTGCTGGCCGATAAAGAAGGCAACGATCAGGATGGCCACGCAAATCGCATAGGCGTACAGGTGGCTTACGTTAGCGCCCGAGAAAACATTTACCAGCAGCACTATGCCGAATGCGAGGAACGGGATTAAAACATATAAAACGTATTTAACCGATTTTGAAAGATTAAACGCATCAATAGATCCCGCAAAACGCCCGATCATTAAACTACCCCAGTATAATGAGATATATGGAGCAATATCTGACTCAGCAAAAGAACCAAATTCCGGGGTCTTTAATAATGAACCCATATTACTTTGAATAGTAACCTCAGTACCTACGTAAGTAAATATAGCAAGCATACCCAATATTAACTGCGGGTATTGCATGGCGCCCCAGCCTTCTTTACTCTTTTTAGCGGCGAAAATGGTACCTATCAGTGTAAATACAATTATAGCTAACGAAGCATATACAAAATATTGGCTTGGTATGCCTATAGCCTTGCTGATAGGATCGGCTGCAAGTATTAAACAAAACGCAACAAACATTACCAGCAAAGGTGTATTTGCTTTTGAGCTTGATTCGATCTTTTCATCGCTGGTAACCTTTGGCAGGTTCGAAAACCAAAAGAACAAAGCAACAGCAATGAACAAGCCAGCCAACAAATAATATAGGTTATTGATTGATGATATTTTAACATCAGCAGCGGCAGTTTTTGCGGTTGCCGAACCAAATAATACCACACTTACTACTACGGGACCCAATAAAGCGCCAATGTTGTTGATACTGCCTGCAAAGTTTAAACGGTTTGAACCGGTTTCAGGAGGTCCTAATGCAACAACAAATGGGTTTGCAGCTGTTTGCTGTAACGAAAAACCAACAGCTATTATAAAGAATACTGCCAAAATGAAACCAAACGCGCCCGAAGCTACAGCAGGGATCATAGCCAATGCACCAACGGCCGAAACAACGAGGCCTAAAATGATACCATTTTTGTAACCTAACTTGTTCATAATATCAACTTTACTGGCTTGTGATGCAAAGTAAAGTATCAATGAACCGATAAAATACCCACCGTAAAATGTAAAGTCGATAAGTTGTGATTCGAACTGGGTAAGGTGAAAGTGCTCTTTACAGAAAGGTATGAAAATACCGTTGGAGGCGGCTAAAAAGCCCCAAAAGAAAAACACGGTAATCAGCGTATACAGGGCTGTACCGTAGTTCTTAGCATTGTTTTGTTCCATTTTAAAATAGGTTGTACAGATTTGATTTTTGAATTTCTAAACATAATTCAATTTTGGTAAAACTCTCTGGTCTTTTTTAAATAAATTAAATCACAATTTTAACTTTCGTTGTTTATGAGATAAAATTGCATATTCGCAATGTTCAAAAAAGAACAAAGCTTAACTTAATGATAAAAGCCATTGTTTCGGGTATCGGGTTTGGATTAGTACTTACATTTATTACCGGCCCGGTTTTTTTTGCGCTCATTAAAACCAGTATCGAAAAAGGGTTTCATGCCGGTGTTTCGCTTGCCCTTGGCGTGGTTTGCAGCGATGTGGTTTTTGTGGGCGCAATCCTGTTTGGTTCGCAATATATCGATGTATCTGACCATACCAAAGTTATAGCAGGCGTTGTAGGCAGCGCCATATTATTCGCGCTTGGCCTATATTACATGTTCAAGAAAAGCGAGATCAATTATGAAAACAAAGTCCCATCAGGTGCCGACCGCTTTGGTTACGTACTTAAAGGTTTCCTGATGTGCATTTTTAACCCTACCCTCCTTTTCCACTGGACGGTAGTGATCGGTGCAGCCAGCACCACATTCCTGGTAGGTACACCGCACAGATCCTTTCATATAGCTGTCATGTTCCTTACCATACTCATCATCCAGTTTGGTATGGATACCCTCAAAGCTTTTTATGCTAATAAACTCCGGGCACGTATTTCGGTTAAGTTTATCCACCGTTTAAATGAGGTTGCCGGTATCGCGCTCATTATCGCCTCATTGGTGCTGATTGATAAGCTGGTTACACATTTTGTATTTGCGGCACCGGCAGGATCGTAAATAGTTACATATTTCAACCTCGGCCATTTTTAAACCTTATCATAATGTTACTTAAATTCGCCTACTTGCTATTCGCAATCGTGACCGATCTATTGGTATACTCGAAACTTCATAAAAAGGACTGGATCAACAACACTCAATTTAATTTGATTGGCGCAATATTAGTTCTGTTCGTTTTACTCCATCTGTTTAATCTTAGTTTCCTTTGGCCTATTGATGTAGTTATACCAATTGTATTTATGGGCCTTGCCCCTGTATTATTTTTCTTATTCTTTCATCATGAAGTAATCAAAGGAATAAACAGAGATGCAATCGAACGAAACAAGAGTTTTAATGCTTTTGCATTGAAGTTTTTCTCCTTATTCTTCCTTAAATTGGGTTTTGTAATGCCAGTGATAGTTCAAATTTCATTTATTCTTGCTCAATAAATAAGCCAAACTCAAGCCAATAAACAGATTATTAAAATCTCCATTTTCCTAAACATAACACCAGAAATTGCCATTGTTGGCACTGTGCTTATTCTCAACGATGCTCTAAAACTAATAGCAACAAAAAAGGCGATGAAAAACTCATCGCCTCGTATATCATTCCCCCTTTAGGGGGTTAGGGACTTTTACATATAAGCTCTTTGGTTTTTACCTTCCATCCAGTTAACAAAGGCGCGGTTAACAACCTTGTTACCACCAGGGGTTGGGTAATCACCACTGAAATACCAGTCGCCCAAATTATCAGGACAAGCGATGTGCAGGTTATCTAATGTTTGATAAATTACCTGTACTTCGCAGTTCACATTTTTAGGTGTGATGATCTGCGCAATACGGTCAGAGATCTGTTGATCGGTAAACAAGGCATAAATCTCTTTCACATAATTTTTAACTTCTTCCTTCGGCAGTTTCTGGCTGTCTTTACATTTTTGATAAACATCCAGGATCACATCTTCTCTGCCCATCTCTTTTAACAAACTGATTGCAGCTTCAAATGCCACAAATTCACCCATACGTGACATGTCGATACCATAACAATCGGGGTAACGGATCTGCGGAGCAGACGAAACCACGACTACTTTTTTAGGGCCAAGCCTGTCAAGAATCTTCAGGATACTTTGTTTCAGCGTAGTACCGCGAACAATGGAATCGTCCAATACAACTAACGTGTCGGTACCTTTTTTGATCAATCCGTAAGTAGTATCGTATACATGGGCCACCATTTCGCTGCGATCCGCGTCCTGCGTGATGAAAGTACGCAGTTTAACATCCTTAATGGCTATCTTTTCAACCCTTGGGGCTATCTGTAATATTTCGGTAAGCTTTTCTTCGGTAATGTCGCTTCCAAGCTCAAGCAATTTTTGGTGCTGATATTTCTTTACATACTTATGCATACCTTCAACCATACCATAAAAGGCAACTTCGGCGGTGTTTGGTATGTAGGAGAATACCGTGTTTTTAATGTCATGATTAACAAAATCCAATATCTGAGGACAAAGCAGGCGACCTAATTGCTTACGCTCACGGTAAATGGCCGAGTCGCTGCCGCGCGAAAAGTAGATCCGCTCAAAAGAGCAGGCTTTCTTTTCTTTTGGCTCGCTGAACATATCCTCGGTTATTTTACCATTCTTTTTAACGATCAACGCATGTCCGGGGCGAATTTCCCTGATCTCCTCCATCGGCACGTTAAATGCCGTTTGAATAGCAGGGCGTTCAGATGCCGCAACAACGATCTCATCATTATAATAGTAAAATGCCGGACGGATCCCCACCGGATCACGCATTACAAAAGCATCACCGTGGCCAAGGATCCCGGCAATAGTATAGCCACCATCCCAGTTCTTTGCGGATTTACGGAGGATCTTGGCAACATCCATATCATTAGCGATAAGCTTACTGATCTCTCTGTTGTCGTCCAATCCCTCGCGCTTGTACTGATCAAACAAGCCCTGGTTTTCGGTATCGATAAAGTGGCCTATTTTTTCGAGCACAGTAACCGTGTCGGCCTTTTCTTTTGGATGCTGGCCTAACGCATACAGTTGTTGCAGTAATTCATCAACATTGGTCATGTTAAAATTACCGGCAATAACCAGGTTACGGGTCATCCAGTTGTTTTGCCTTAAAAACGGGTGGCAGCTTTCAATGCTGTTTTTGCCATGGGTACCATAACGCAGGTGCCCTAACAAAACCTCGCCGGTAAAGCTAACATGTTCTTTAAGCCACTCAGCGTCCGCCATTTTTTCGGGGGTCTCTTTCTGAATGTCCGCAAATTTCTTTTGGATATATTCAAAAATATCGGCAACGGCATTTGAGGCCATTGAGCGGTGACGGCTGATGTATCTTTTGCCAGGTTCAATATCCAGTTTAATGGTAGCAACACCAGCGCCATCCTGGCCGCGGTTGTGTTGTTTTTCCATTAAGAGATAAAGTTTGTTCAGGCCGTACAGTGCAGTTCCGTACTTTTTCTGATAATAAGATAGTGGCTTTAGTAAGCGGATAAATGCCACACCGCATTCATGTTTAATCTGATCGCTCATGATTCGGAATGAGGCTGCAAAGGTATCATTTTAAAATGAAGTATCGGTAAAATCTATTGTCATAACATTGCATTTATTTACAACTCTGTTTAATCCGCTTTATCGGGGTAAAAAGAACGCGTAACCTCAATATATCCAACTATATGATCGTTGAACTCTTCAAGTTCTTCGGCCGGAACCCAAAGCTCATCGTGTACAATACCGCCCACATTTTGTACATCATAGCGTTTCAAATATTCAGCAGGCAAACTAAATTTAGTCACAAAACCCGAACCTGATGCAGGCACGTTCCAATCTCTTGCTATTTGAATGGCATACTCCTTGTTCATCACCGGATAAAAAATGGGTTGTTCAGCTAAACGTTTCGGAAAACGTTTAAATCCCGATTCCTCTATAAGCTTTAATTCCCGTGGCCCTACAGGCCTGTAAAGCGTTGTTAATTCTTCCATTATTCACCTATTTCTTAAACCCAACCATCTGGTGCAGCTTAACCGGGTCATAGATCCTGCCCTCTTTTATTACTACTGATACCTTCCTGATTTCCCTGATATTGCGCAGCGGATCACCATCGATAATAACAAGATCGGCTTGCTTTCCCGCTTCAACCGAACCTGTAGTTTTATCAAGTCCCATCACCATAGCCGGTGTTATCGTTGCCGTTTTGATAGCCTGCGCCGGGGTAAGACCGGCTTCAACATATAATTCAAGCTCGCGGTCAAGACTATAGCCGGGGAACCCCATATCTGTGCCTGCAACAATAGTAACTCCGGCATCATGCAATACCTTAACGGTTTTCTTCATGCTTTCATACAAGGGTTTCAGCTTAGCGGCCTTCTCCGGTTCTTCGCCCATGTTTTTAAACAGTGCCTGAAGCGGCAGCGGCAGTGTATAATAATTAGGCTCCAGTTTGGTTATATCATCCTTAACATTACGGAAGGCGAGCTCGAAAACACCTATAGTAGGATCTATCACCACGTGATGTTCTTTTATAAACTTAATAGCCGCGATACTTACCGAATCATCGAAAATAACCGACCTGTCCTTATCCCGTTTCATGATGGCATACACATACTGCACGTGGTTAACCATATTCATCCCCGAATCAACCCCTTGCTGAAGGGTCATCCCCTGCGGAATATGGCCTGTTACAGTTAAACCCAACCGGTGTGCCTCATCACAAATAACTTTAACTATGGCCGGTTTAACCGAGCTATAGATCTTGATCTGCTGAAAGCCATTTTCTTTATAACGGTCTACTGCCTTTATAGCCTCTTCCTTAGTATCAGCCTGGATAATCCCCAATGCATAAGGCCCTTTGCCGTCAATAATGCCTGCTTTAATGATGTTCGGCCCCACACCTTTTCCGCCATCAATAGCGGCTTTTATAGCATTGATGTAACCAAATTCGTTACCACAATCGCGCACGGTAGTTACACCTGCTGCAAGATAGGCCGGCCCCCACTCGGCCTGTTCAAAGTGCGAGTGCATATCCCACAGGCCAGGTAAAATAGATTTTCCTTTGGCATCGATGAGCTTAGCCCCTGCCGGTATTTTAACCTCACCAACCTTGCCCGTTTGTTTGATAATGCCATTTTCAATCAACACAACAGCATTGGGGGTGTTTGTACCGGTGTTTACATCAATTAGGTTGCCACCGGTAATAGCTATTATCTTATCTGCTTTACCTGTTGGTGCGGCCGCTTTCGCAAATAGCTCCATACCATAGGTAGCCGCCTTACTGATGAGCTGCGGTAACAGCTCTTCGTAAGGTACCCGCATCATTTCCAGTTTGTCACCTTCGGCGTCATTAGTGATCAGGCATATGAGTTTCCCTTCACTATCAGTCCAAACCAGTTCGTTACCCCAAACCAGTCCGCTTATGGTGAGCCGGCTAAGTGTAAGTGGTTTACCGTTAAACGTAAACTGATCAATACCTGCTTTTTTGATCTGTACCGCTCCAAATGGCAGTGTATGGATACTTGTAGGTTGTTTATGTTTACTCCAATATTGGATGAGCACCTGCTGCACAGTGCCTGGCGAATAGCCCGCTACCGGGAAGCTGAGCGGCAATACTTTTTGTGTATATGATGAATCGTTAACCCTGATTGCAGCCTCACCTCCGCGAATGGTTATTTTATCATCAATGGTCGAAAACCTTGAAGTATTGCCTTTTATAGTCAATTCCAGCGGATCGGCTACGGGGTTCACCTTCAACTCGGCAGTAAGCGGCACCGGCGAACCGCGGTCAACAAACTTAAAATTGACATTATAATGAACGGCATCTTTATACTTGTGCACATAATAGGTTTCCCTACCAATGTGTTGCTCAAACTTATGCAGAAAAAAAGTACCGCTGTCAGTTGGCAAATCGGTTTGTGCACTGGCGTTTGTTATTAAGGCCGAAAAGGCGGCAAATAATAATAAAGGTGTTTTCATAAGGTCAGTAATGTTAATGTAAGATAGCAGTTTGCTTGGGATGTTACAAAACAGTTTTTTGCTTAATTGCACCTGTCACTTTCCGATCAACTATATCATAAAAGCAAAATCTTCACCCTATTCTTCTGAACGTTATATTAATCCTTGCCCCCTGCATCCTGCTTGTTTTAGGCACCTGGTGAAGCCAGTGATGCTGCGTTTGCCCCTGCATGATCAGCAGATCGCCGTTGTTAAGTACGACAGATACTTTAGCATTCTTTTGCCGCTTATGCTTAAACTGAAAAACCCGCGAAGCGCCAAACGATACCGAAGCGATGACAGGGTTACCGCCAAGCTCGCTTTCATCATCACTATGCCAGCCCATACTATCGCCACCGTCACGGTAATAATTAAGCAGCGCTGTATTAAACCGGTGACCGCACTGCTGCTCCGCCGCCTGCTTAATGCTATTAAGCAGCGGACTAAACTTAACCGGCACATTTACCACACCTGAATATACATATACTTCATCACGCTCTCCGTACCAGGCCGTAAGCCGTGGGAAGTTCACTTCCTTGCCGTAGATCTTCATTTTATCCTGCTTCCATGGTGTTTCCTCAACCAGCCGCGTAAATACATCTTCCTTATAAAAATGGGGATAAAGCAATACCTCTCCATCAAAAGGTAATAAGTTTTTTGGTGCGCCAAACAGGTTCAGTTGGTCATTATTGAATAGGTCCATGTTCAAATATCTGTAATACATGCTATAAAACACGATAGCCTGCCCTATTATCATAATGATAAAACCTATCATTTTGATAGCTTTTCTTCATATTGAGAAAATCTTTCTCATTTTGATAAACTCCTATAACACAAGCCTCTAAATAAATAAAAAACGCTATGGCATGCTTATTGTCCATGCGGTTTCACAATACAAAATAAATTTACGATGGCATTGTTTATCGCTGCTACAGCAAAATTTACAAAACGGACAATAAGTTCCTTCATTGCAGCTGGTATCATCCCCTCTTTTCCCCTAACAATTTATACACTTCATGAATTCGCACGTTAAGCAACTCACTTTCGCGGGTATGATCGTTACTCTCGGTATTATTTTTGGCGATATTGGTACCTCTCCCCTGTATGTTTTTCAAACCCTGTTGGTTGAAGGCGGTAAGGTGAACCCCGCGCTGGTATTAGGCTCTATCTCCTGTATCTTCTGGACACTCACACTGCAAACCACTTTCAAGTATATCGTTATTACGCTACAGGCTGATAACAAAGGCGAGGGCGGTATTTTTTCATTATATGCCCTGGTAAGGCGTTACGGTAAATGGCTGGCTATTCCTGCTATAATTGGCGCAGGTACTTTGCTTGCCGATGGTATCATTACCCCGCCCATCTCTGTAACCTCGGCCATTGAAGGCCTAAATTTAGTACCGGCATTTTCAACCGTTATTGTCCCCGGCAATAACCTGATCCTCATTATTGTAATTAGCATCATTTTATTGCTGTTCTTTTTTCAGCAGTTTGGCACCAAAGTGGTCGGTTCGGCATTCGGGCCGGTTATGCTGATGTGGTTTATCATGCTGGGTGTATTAGGCACTATACAGGTAGCGCATTTCCCCTCTATTTTTAAAGCTCTCAACCCTTATTATGGCGCCCATTTACTGATGGACCATCCTAAAGGTTTCTGGTTGTTAGGCGCGGTATTTTTATGTACCACGGGTGCCGAAGCCCTATACTCCGACCTTGGCCATTGCGGCAGGCGCAATATCCAGGTAAGCTGGATCTTTGTGAAAACAACCCTGATATTAAACTACCTGGGGCAGGGCGCATGGGTGCTGTCACAAGCTCCGGATAAGAACTTTACCGGCGTTAACCCGTTCTTTGAAATCGTTCCCCATTTCTTCCTGCTACCTGCGATAGCTTTGGCTACACTGGCAACCATTATTGCCAGCCAGGCTTTAATCAGTGGTTCATTTACGCTAATCAGTGAGGCGGTAAGCATGAACTTTTGGCCGAGGATCACCATCAAATACCCATCAAATATCCGCGGGCAGATCTATATTCCAAGCATTAACTGGATACTGTGTATAGGTTGTATCCTGGTATCGCTCTATTTCCGTACCTCAAGCGCAATGACGGCTGCTTACGGATTCAGCATCACCATTGCTATGCTTAGCACCACCATTTTAATGTATTACTTTATGCGCTATGTAAAGCACTGGCCTGTATGGCTGGTTACCATTATCCTGTGCTTATTTGTAACCGTCGAATTCTCCTTTTTTGTAGCTAACGCGGTTAAAATACTAAAACGTTTGTTTTTTGTGGGATTTGAAGTTGGTCTGATCTTTACGATGTACACCTGGTTTAAGGCCCGTAAAATCAATAACCGCTTCCTTCATTTTACCGATATCAAGGAGAAACTGCCTTTACTAAACGCGCTGAGCAATGATGCTACCATAAACAAATACGCTACGCACCTGATCTATCTTACCAAAGCCAATAATGGCAAACAGATTGAAGAAAAGATCATCTACTCCATCATGAGCCGCCGTCCTAAACGTGCCGACACCTATTGGTTTGTGCACATTGAACGCACCGACGAGCCATATACTATGGAGTACAGTGTTGACCAAATTGAGCCGGGCAAGGTCATCCGCGTAGAATTCCGTTTGGGCTTCAGGATCCAGCCGCGGGTAAACGTATTGTTCCGTAAAGTAGTTGAAGATATGGTTGAACGTGGCGAGATTGATATCTCCAGCAATTACCCATCATTAAAACAACACAATATGGCTGCCGATTTCAGGTTTGTGATCATGGAGAAATTCCTGTCGTACAATAACGTGTTCAACGTATCGGAGAGCTTTATCCTCAACAGCTATTTTGCCATTAAAAAACTGGCCCAGTCAGAAGCTAAAGCTTTTGGGCTTGATACCAGTGAAACACGCATTGAAAAGATTCCGCTGGTGGTAAAACCGGTTAATAATATCCACATAAAAAGGGTTGACCCGGTCACGCATAAAGCGGTTGAAGGTATGGGTAAGAAAGTTTTTGCGTAGGGCTAACCATTATGTATTAACTTCCACTACCTAACTACATGTGTTGCCCCTCTTTGCTTTGCAAAGCGGGGCTTTATTTTTCTGCCTTTTGCGCTTATTTTCAACGAGTGCTTATTCCAATCGGGCAATCGCATCGCTCTTCGCGCTTTAAACGCTAACGCAGGTTAAGCTCTCGTTGCAAACGAGCGCGGGACGAATACTTCTAAAATGTCGCAATCATAACGGTATAATGTCGTGATCATGCCTTATTCTGCAGCCGCTGGGCCTGTAACTTTGTAATATCAATTTACCCTAAAACGGATCGGCATGAGAAAGTTAAAATTACAAATGAACCTTGCACTCAACAATAAATGGGACAGCGGAATGTCTGATTTTAGTATCGACAATCTTAAGAATGTGGACTGTATTTTACATGGACGAAAAACAGCTGAAGGTTTTATTCCCTATTGGACAGCAATAGCAAACAACCCCAATGACGCTGAATATAAGCTTGGAAGGCGTTTCGCGGATATTCCAAATGTTGTTTTTTCAAACAGCCTTAAAGTAAGCCCATGGGACAATACAACGATAATAGGCGGTGACGTAAAGGAGGCGATAGAAACATTGAAAAAGAAAAATGGTAAAGACATCCTTGTTTATGGAGGAGATTCGTTTGTATCATCCTTAATTCAACATGATTTGATTGATGAGTTTTATTTGCTTGTAAACCCTGCAGAGGTTGGTAACGGACAACAAACCTTCAACCCTTTAAAAAATGATTTAGAATTAAAGTTGATGAATTGTAAACCATTTGCCTGTGGTGCGGCTTTGCTTTATTATACCAGGGCGTAAGGGGAGATTTTTAAGTTTTTCTCCCTAATGGATTCACGCTTACCATAATATCAGGGAGCGTGTACGCTCCTGTTAAAAAGTCATTCAAATGCGGGCGTCTGAACCCGTGTTAATATTTTCAACTACCCCTTAAAACAAAAAACCCGGCCTTGCGGCCGGGAATTTCATTAGATTTATTGGATTGGTTGGAAATACGTAATTATAATTTTTCGCCGTGCTGGCTGATATCAAGACCTTGCTCCTCTTCTTCGGCCGATACCCTCAACGGCGAGATCATGTCGGTGATCTTTAACAATAATAATGAACCAAAGAATGCGAATATCGATACGCACACCAATGCCACCAACTGTACAAGAAACAGGTGTGTCTCGCCAAAAAACAAACCGTTGCCTGTTGTATTATTAGCATTTACATGCTGACTGGCAAATACGCCGGTTAACAGCATCCCTACCATACCGCCAACGCCGTGACAAGGAAATACATCAAGCGTGTCATCAATAGAGGTACGGGTACGCCATTCCACAACCAGGTTACTCACCACAGCCGATATGATACCGATAGCCAGCGAGTGCGGTACCGATACAAAGCCGGCGGCTGGCGTAATTGCCACCAAACCCACAACGGCGCCAATACAGGTACCCATTGCAGATGGTTTGCGGCCAAGCAGCATATCAAAAAAGATCCAGGTAACACCTGCAGCTGCCGAAGCAGTGGTACTGGTTGCCAAAGCGGTAACCGCCAAAGCGTTTGCGCCAAAAGCCGAACCTGCATTGAAACCAAACCAACCGAACCACAACAAGCCCGTACCTATCATTACGTAGGTAATCCGCGCTGGGGAATGATTAGCCTCGTTACGGCGTTTTAAATATAAGGCCGATGCCAGGGCAGCCCATCCGGCCGACATGTGCACTACCGTACCGCCTGCAAAGTCAAGCACACCAAATTTGGCTAATATGCCATCAGGGTGCCAGGTGCAATGCGCCAGCGGCGAGAATATGAAAATAGAAAACAGTACCAGGAAAATAATATACGAGTTAAAACGGATACGCTCGGCAAATGCACCGGTAATAAGCGCCGGGGTAATAATGGCGAATTTTAACTGGTACATAGCAAAAAGCAGTAAAGGAATGGTTGGCGCGGCTTTCCAGGTGGCGTTACCTAACATACCCTTCATCATGAAATAAGTTCCGGGGTTACCGATAAGCCCATAAAAGCTATCGCCGAAGGCCAGGCTGAAACCAAAGATCCCCCACATTACTGTAATGATCACCATACAAATAATACTTTGCAGCATGGTGGAGATCACGTTCTTTTTATTAACCATTCCCCCGTAAAAAAAAGCGAGACCGGGTGTCATGATCAAAACCAGCGCCGTCGACATCAGCATCCAGGCGATATCGCCCGTATTAAAATTGGGGTGACCTGAATCCTTAAAATCAACCGACGGAAAAATGAAAGTAAGGGAAAGTATAATTAAGATCAGGAAAAAAGGGAAATACCTCTTCATGTATTCAGAAAAAATATGTTTTAAATCGGCATGAAAGTTAGTATTTTTTCTAAAAACAAAAGAAACTAATTGACTTTTGTTGAAAAAAACAACAACTACAGATATTTCAGGACAGAATTCGGGAAAATCCCTAATAAAACGAGCAGAAAACTAATAACAATAGCTAAAACAAGTAAATTATAAGATCTTTCACTGGCAACTTCGGCATTTTCTGTCCTTTTCAGAAATAAATACAAAGGAATTTTAAGGTAATAAAACAACGATACTACCGTAGTTACAGCACCGGTTATCATCAGCGACAACAGCCAGGTACTGTGTGTTTGCTCATAGGCGCTGTAAGCCGCCGAAAACACAAACAGTTTACCCGTAAACCCCGCAGTAACCGGGATCCCCGTTAAAGAAATAAGGATAATTACAAAACAAACCGAGGCTACAGGGTATTTTAAGCCCTGCCCCTTGTAAGCTTCCACCTCTTCAGCGTCCACAATATTGCTGAAGTACGATGCCAGTGTCAGCGCCCCGATATTGGCTAACGCGTAAACGGCCAGGTAATAGGTTAATGATGATAAGCCCTGTAAATTGAACGTAACTACTGCCATTAAAGCAAAACCGGTGTGGCCAATGCTTGAATAAGCCAGCATCCTTTTTACATTGCTTTGCAAAACGGCAGCAAAATTTCCGGCTATCATGGTGATAATACCAATAGCCGATAAAACTATCCCAAAATCAATCCCCTTCCAATCCGCCGAAAACAGGAACAAAGGCATCACATTTACAAGCAGCGCAAAAGCCGCTATTTTAGGTACGGTTGAAAGATATGCGGTAACCGGCGTGGGTGCCCCCTGGTAAACATCGGGTACCCAAAAATGCATCGGCATAAATGATAATTTAAACCCTATGCCAATCATCACCAGTACTAAAGCAAATGAAGCACTCAACGGGTTTACATTGGGCAACTGGGTTACAATACCCGGCAGATCCAGCGAGCCGCTGAAGCCGTACAGTAACGAGATCCCGTATAGCATAACAGCCGATGATGCCGCGCCGAAAAGTACGTACTTTAAACCGGCTTCGGTACTTAAAGCAGTTTCGGACCGGTAAGCCACCATCAGGTATGACGCTATGGATACCATCTCGATGGCAAGATAAACAGAAAGCAGGTTAATAACCATGGCCATTAAATGCAGACCTAAAATAGAGGCTATGGAAATGGTATACAGGTCTGATAAGCCTTTTGGATGCGCCTTCAGCTTATCATCCCAGGTAAAATTCAATAGCAGGATAAACGATAGCAGGTCGATAATGATCTTGAAAAATACTGCCGACCTGCGCAGCAGTAACATACTGCCGAAAATAACATGATCGCCGTCAAGGATCAGGGCTACCTGCTGCAGGTCTTTAAACAGTACCAGCAGTAAGCCACCGCAGGCTACCATTTTACAAAGCTTTACAGATCTGCGCCCAAATATCAGGTCGGTTATCAGTACAACCAAAAACAGCACGGTTAAATAAATTTCGGGCATAAAATAGGGTATACTGCCAAAAACATTGGTTAACTGAACTGATATATGGGGGAGCAGATCGTGCATTTATATTTTATTGTACTATTACTGATTGATTTTTGGGGTATTTAACCTGGTATTTTAGTTTCACCTTCTTTTCATCGAGCGAATTTAACATGAAATTCCATGAAACCTTGCCTGTTGTTGCATCAGGTTTTGCGCCTGACGTTTCCTGCGCCTCTACTTCGATATCTTTATTTTGTGAAACCGGTACCTGGTCTTCAACCAATAAATTAACCGACTGGCTTTTCCTGTTTTTTACGTCGATAAGCCAATTGCGGGTTTCCTTTTGGTTGGAGCCTGATGATTGCCTCATAGCCAAACCTTTCTCCAATGTGCGGGTAACCACAATGTTTTTATCCGTACCTAACGATAGGTTCAGCGTATCGGTAGTAGCATCAGTATTAATCAGCGACTTGCCAATATAGGTTCCTTCAAAAAACAGGTTGGCCTCGCCCGAAAGAAAACTGTATTTATTCCAGTTGGTAAGCTGCGCGGTAAGGAATACATCGGTACTCAATTTTGGCGCCACGTAATATTGATAAGTAGCATCGATATTATATTGGCTAATTTCAACCGCATATTGTTTGCCATCGCTTGGTACCGTATAAGGGTTGGCAATATTAAACTCGATATTGGTTTGGTTCTCTTCTTTTTTTACTTCGATAGGAACCGTGTTAATTATACTTTTATCTTGTATTCTCGCAACAGCGCCGGTCAAATCCCTTTTATATTCCGTGCCATAACCTGCAACAACCACCTCGTTAAGCTGTCGTGAAGACGGATTTAGCGCCACGTTGAGCATTGGCGCGCTGGCCTGCCTTTCTAATGTTTCATATCCAATAAAACTGTAAGTAAGCACAGCATTGGCGTTAGGGATCTGGATGCTGTAATTTCCACCGGCATCGCTTACGGCCCCTATTGATGTACCTTTTACCCTGATGCTTACACCAGGTATTGAGCTGTTATCATCCCTGCTCACTATTCTACCCATTACTTTAGTTATTGAAACACCAGTACCTGAATAGTACATACCGAAGTTAAGATAGGTAGGCGTAAGCTCGGGCTTCGCCCCATTTACGCTTGGGTTACCGGTTGATAAGGTAAGCTTAGCGCTTTTCCAGTCCTCACCCGTTTTTTGCGATACGTTGGCTTTGTAAACGATAGTTATTGGACTGTTCACATTTTTAGCACGGATATCGTAGGTTGGGAACCAGCTGGCGTTTCGCACCAGATAACTTAAAGTAAAATTTGCCTGCAAGGCTACTTTTGCCGATACGGTGACCAAAACATTACTGGTTGTTTTAACACCCGCTTTGTTAATCTCTGCAATTTGTTTGTTATAATCTTCTAACTGGTCGTTAAACAAATCTATCTGATCATTTACGGCTTGCTGATTCTTTTTGATCTCATTTAAGCGAGCTGTCTGAAAGTCGAGTGTCTGTTTCAGCTTAACTGGATCCAGCGCAACATTAGTACCATTGCTCACCGGGTTTTTAGCCAGTGTATTAGCTTCTTCCTGGTAAATAGAGAGCATGTTATTTTGCAAGGCTATTTTGTTTCTTACCAGTTTTACCTTCGCCTCAATAGCCTGTATGTTTTTTTGCCTGATATCATTATCGGCAAAATCAAGTTCGTGATTAACCGAAAGAATGGTAAAATCGCCGCCTGCATTTACCTGGATACTCTGCACATCAATTCCAGGCGACAAGTTTTCAAACACCAGTGTTGATGTGCCGGGGCTGATATTGACCAATGCGGTACGACTTACCTGTGCTCCGTTCAAAAAAACGGTTACTTTTTGAACTTTGGAGGCTACTTTCTGGCCTTCATCGGCCCTGGTTGCCGCAGTGATAAAAAGTAATGCTGCGGCAATGGATAATTTTTTAAACATAATTCCTTCGGTTAAATACATACCATCTGTTATTTCGCTTAAGCCCGGGTTGCCGGGGACAGCGTAAATAAAAGATGCAGGTGTATGCACTTTTCCATAAATGAATTTATGTTGAAACACTATTTTTTTATTTAGCCTGTAAAAACTGTATCAATGCCAATACCGAATCATTGATTTTTCCAAACACCAACGACGGCATCAAACCTAAAGCCAATGCTGCAGCGGCCATTGGTATCAATGCCAGCTTTTCGCGGATGCTTACATCGGTAAGTGCTATTTTCCAAACCTCGCCGCCTTTAAGTGATACTTTTCCGAAGAACATGCGCTGCAGCGTCCACAGGAAATAAGCCGCTCCCAACAGGATACCAACCGACCCACAAACTGCCATCCAGTATGGCAGCAAACCGTTAACCGTTGGCGATTTAAATGTGCCCGCCAGTGTAAATGCTTCGGCCACAAATGCCGAAAAGCCCGGCAGGCCTAAGGAAGCAAAAAAAGCCACCATAACAAAGGCTGTATATTGAGGCATCTGCGTGCCCAATCCACGGAAATGATAAATATCCCTGTCGTGTACGCGGTTATAAACCACACCCACCAAAAAGAACAGCATTGATGATAAAAAGCCATGGCTTACCATCTGCATTACCGCGCCGCTTACACCTTCGGCAGTTTGCGAAGCTATCCCCAGCAATACAAAACCCATATGCGATACTGAAGAGTAAGCGATCATCCGCTTCAGATCGCGCTGGGCCAGGGCGTTGCAGGCACCATATAATATCGAAACAACGCCTATTAAACCGAGCCAAAAAGCTCCGGATGATGCTATCTCCGGGAAAATCCCGAGGCAGATACGGATAATGCCATAACCACCAATTTTAAGCAATACCCCAGCAAGAATGATAGATACCGGTGTGGGCGCTTCAACGTGCGCATCGGGCAGCCAGGTATGTAAAGGCACAACTGGCACTTTAATAGCAAAAGCAATAAACAGCACCACGAAGCCAACAGTACGCGCTGGCATCCCCAATATGGTTTGATGTGCCGCCACTGAAAATACCGAACCTTGGGTATAATTGGCAGGGTTCATCATCTGGATAATATTGAAAGTATGGCTTCCGGTTGCGGGATCGTTTACCGAAAGGTATAAACCTACCATCACCAGTAACATAAATACTGAACCAAACAGGGTATACAAGAAAAACTTGATGGCCGCGTATTCCCGCCGCACACCGCCCCACATCCCAATCAGGAAATAAAGCGGCAGCAACATCAACTCATAAAACAGGTAAAACAGGAAGAAATCCAGCGCGCAGAATACACCCATCACGGCCATATCCAACAATAAAAACAACAGGAAGAAACCTTTGAGATTGCTCTTAATTTCCCAGGACGCAAGCGTTGCTATCACCATTACCAGTGCCGACATCACCAGCAGCATTACCGAAATCCCGTCTATCCCAACAAAGTAATCTATCTGCAGCTTACCCATGCTGCCCAGGTTAAGACCTATCCATGGCAGCTTTTGTACAAATTGAAACTGTTCTTCGTGATTGATTCCTGCTGTAGCTGCACCTGTTTTGAAATGAAGATAAATATATATGCTGATTCCTAACTGCAAAAGCGTAGCCAGCAGCGTTATATATTTAAAGCTCCCCCGAACCGACGATGGCAGCAATACGATCACCAACGCAAACAGTACAGGTATAAATATGAGTAGGGTTAGTAGGTTCATTAAATTCAGATCAGTATTTTTAAAATAAAGAGTACCAACACAATGAGCAGCATACTGTACAAATAGTACTGCACTTTTCCGTTTTGAAATTTACGTGCAAAATTGCCAATACTTTGCACTAATGCAGCCATCAAATGCAAAAATCCGTCAACAATATATTTATCGCACCAGGCGGTAAGGTCTGCTATCTTCCGGCTCAATCGTTCAATTGAGTGGATCAGCCCGTCAATAATATTCCAGTCGAACCAGAAGCAGGTTTTACCCAAACCAAGTATCGGTTTTACAATTACTTTTTTATATATCTTATCCAAATACCATTGGTTATAGGATAAGCGGTAAAAGAAGCCGGTTTGCGGAAACGAGAACGTATTCCTTTTTACGTAGATAGCATAGGCCGCGTACATTACAAATACGCTCAAAATATTCACTCCTATCGGAATAATGGTATGGTAGATATTTTCGCGGGCCATGAATTCGGCAGGTTTTAAGCTTTCGAATAGCCAGGCTTTTTCATAAAAGAAAGGATTGAGCGAGAACAATGGGAACAAACTGCATATTGCCAGTAATATCAATGGTATACGATATTGCCAGCCGCCATCGCCGATATGAATTTTAATTTCCGGACGATGTTTTAACAAGCGAAACTCTCCGAAAAATACTTTCACTATTAACCTTGATACGTAAAAGGCAGTAAGCCAACTGGTAAATAATGCACCTGCCGGGATCAGTTTAAGCCATGCGCTTCTACCCTCGCTCCATTCAAACGCCTGGATCAGGATGCCATCTTTTGACAGATAGCCCGAAGTAAGCGGAATACCTATAAGCGCCAGTGAACCAACAATTGCCACAATAAAAGTTAATGGCAGCTTTTTACGCAAGCCACCCATGTACTGAATATTTTGCGGGTCGATATCCAGGTTATTTTCCTCCCTGATATGCTGCATTTCGTGGATCACAACACCGGCCACCAAAAACAGTAAACATTTAAAGAAAGCATGCGTGGCTAAATGGAATAAAGAAGAGCCATAAGCCCCAACCCCCATCGCCAGGATCATATAACCCAGTTGCGATATGGTTGAGTAAGCAAGCACCCGTTTCAAATCGTTTTGTGTAAGCGCGATAGTGGCGGCCATGAAAGCGGTAAAGCAACCTATTACAGCAAGAACCGTTAACTCCGTATCGGTAAACAAAGGATAAACCCTGCCCAGCAGAAATACACCTGCAGCCACCATAGTAGCCGCGTGGATCAGCGCCGAAACAGACGTCGGCCCTTCCATGGCATCAGGTAGCCAAGTATGCAAAGGGAATTGTGCCGATTTTGCAGCAACAGCAAGGAAGATCCCGGCGCAGGCTATATACTGCCATATCGCGGGTAATGTAACCATTGCCCCCCGGGTCCAAACAGAGCCATAATTAGAAGGCATCCTATCAGGAGCAAAAGTCCATTGCCCGTTATCAGGCCCCATAAACTTAACAAGTCCATGTTGTCCAAATAAGGCATCAATATCAAACGTATGAAACTGGGCAAATAGGATAATGATAGCACTTAGCAAACCGATGTCTCCGATACGGTTCATGATAAAGGCTTTTTTATTGGCCTGTACGGCTTTATCCCTGGTAAACCAAAAACCGATAAGCAGGTATGATGAAAAGCCCACCAGTTCCCAGAAAGCATAGAACAGCACCAGGCTATCTACCACAACCAAACCCAGCATGCTGAAACAAAAGAAACTTAAGTAGGTAAAATAACGACTGTACCTGTCGTCATGCTTCATGTAAGCTGTGGAATAGATGTGAACAGGCAAGGCAATCAGAGACACCAGCAGCAACATCAGCGCTGACAGATTATTAAGCAGGATGCCCGCGAAAACTTTGGTAGTACCAATTGTGAACCATAAGGTTTGCGCATGCTGAGGTTGCTGGTTCCACACCCTTGCAAACACAATGGCTGATAATACACACCCAACCAAAATAGCCAGTGTTGAGATCCAGCCTGCTGCTTTACTTTTTACCGGCAGGCAAAAGTTGATCAACGCAGCAAACAGCGGCAAACCCACGGCTGCAATGGTGTAGCTGATGATGGTATCGGTATATGGTATAGCGTTGTTCAATTATCTTTTTTATCTTCTGTAGAGACGCATAATTGCGTCTCCGAATGTACATTTCCGCTTGTCCTGCGGGAGACGCAATTATGCGTCTCTACAATATTTTAATCCCTCAAATTTTTAATCTCATCCGGGTCAATGGTTTTATATCGCCGGTAAATATTCAGGACGATGGCCAGCGCAACCGCTGTTGTAGCCGCTGCCAGCACAATTGCAAACAAGGCGAACACCTGTCCGCCGTTATTCAGCTTATCATATTTACCAAAAGCTACCAGGTTTAAAATGGCAGCATTCAGCATCAGTTCAATACCTATTAATACTTGTATAGAGTTGCGTTTGGATACAATCATGTACATGCCTGTACAAAACAATAACGCGCCTACCAGTAAAAAATCGGTTAACGTTATCATGCCCTGCCCTCCTTACGTGATAAATGCGCCGCCCCTACCAATGCCATCAGCAATAAAACAGAAATGGCCTCAAAAGGCAGCAGGTAGGTGGTCATGAGGTTAACGCCTATATTATCTATAGTTGAAGAGGTTGGCGTTATCTCATTTTTTTGTGCGATGGCCTGTTTTACCCATGGCAGGTTATCAGCATCAGCTTTAAGGATAATGTTTACAATCACCGCTAAAAACAGCGTAGCCAGTATAACCGCCGGTACTTTAGCCATATTAATGAATTTCCCTTTCTGCTGTTGGATCACATTCAATGTTTCCCGACCGGAGAGCATAAATGCAAAAAGGATGAGCACCAGGATGCCCCCTACATAGATCACCACTTGGGTTACCGCCACAAAATCTGCAAGGGCCAATACATACAAACCGGCTAATGCAAACAAGGTCACAAAAAATATAAAAATACTCCTGACCAGGTTTTTACTTAAGGCTGCATATAAGGCCGAACCAATGGCAATAAAACTCATCACATAAAACAACAAGCG
Source organism: Mucilaginibacter sp. Mucisp73 (assembly GCF_059491465.1). Classification (NCBI taxonomy): domain Bacteria; kingdom Pseudomonadati; phylum Bacteroidota; class Sphingobacteriia; order Sphingobacteriales; family Sphingobacteriaceae; genus Mucilaginibacter; species Mucilaginibacter sp. Mucisp73. The sequence goes on from NZ_CP168507.1 coordinate 4,565,970, forward strand.
CACTAAGCTCATGCCCCGCCCTCCTTTTGTTTCATGGCGGCTAATTTGGCAGCCTGTTTTTCGGCCTGTTGTTTGTCAAAAAGGGCACGCTTTTCGGCGGCATCTTCGGGCGTCATATCCGAAAACTGGTAAACCAGATCGCTTAGCTGAAAAACTGTTTTATCGTACTGGTTGGTCATGGTAATGCATTCAGTTGGGCACACAATAGTACACAAACCACAATACATACACTTGGCCATATCAATATCAAACTTGGCTGCATACAAACGTTTGGTTGTACCGTCGGATGTTTGGCCGATAGCTTCCGTAGCCTTGATCGATTCAATATCAATACAATTAACGGGGCAAACCTTGGCGCACAGATCGCATACGATACAGTCATCCATTTCCACATCCAACTGGTAGCGGCCCACTTCAGGTACCGGCAGTTGCTGCTTAGGATATTGAATAGTGTTGGTGCCATGCTCCAGTTGCTTAAAATAATTGCTATCGCTCACGGTTACAATCTCCCTTTTGCCATTACCCGCAAAAAGGTGGCGTATGGTAAGGCTTAGACCTTTCCATGCCGTTGTAAACGCTTTTATTACTTTCTGAACCATGATTTTTAGGATTTTAGGATGGCCAGGATATTGCCTTTCTCTCCGTTAAATCCGTTATTTTATATTTTAATAAATTCTATATTTCAACTTTTCCAAATCCGAAATCGAACATCCGAAATTAAAAATCACATCAGCCACAACCTCCATACACCCGATATCAACATACAGGCAAAGGCCAGTGGTGTTAATACTTTCCAGCAAAGGTTCATGAGCTGGTCAACCCGCAGGCGGGGCAATGTCCACCTGATCCACATTTGAACACCCACCAGGCCTAATGTTTTTAATACTACCCATAATATCCCCCAGGCTACTCCGGTTGTCCATGTTGCCAATTTAACGCCGCCTATGTTGGGCAGCGGCGTATTCCAGGCACCTAAAAACAATATTACTGCTATCATAGATACCAGGAACATCATCGAATATTCGGCCAAAAATACCAGCGCAAAGCGGATCCCGGTAAACTCGGTATGGAAACCGGCAACCAGTTCCGACTCCGCTTCCGGGATATCAAAAGGTGCACGGTTACTCTCGGCCAATGAAGCTATAAAATAGATCACAAATGCGATGAGCAAATGCGGTGCCCTGAAAACATTCCAGCTAAAAAAACCACCTATTTGAGATACGTCCCAAAACCCAGCGAATTTAACTTTTTCCGTCGCCAGGATACCCTGCTGGGCCGAAATCACCTGCAAATCCAGCGTTTGTGCTATCATCACAACAGCTATAATGGCAAAACCGGCAGGGATCTCATACGAAATGATCTGTGCTGCCGAGCGCATGGCACCCAGGATAGAATACTTATTGTTTGATCCCCATCCTGCCATCAAAATTCCTAACGTTTCGATAGAAATAATGGCAAAAATATAGTAGAGACCGATATTTGTTTTTGAAGGGATAAGTCCGGGAGCCCAGGGTAGCGCGGCGAAACCGAGGTATACGGCTATGAATATTACTGCCGGAGCCAACATAAACAACCATCTATCGGCAGCTGCCGGGGCGATCAGCTCTTTCTGAAGCATTTTTAAAATATCGGCCAGCGTTTGCAGCGAACCATATTTTCCCGTTTCCGTTGGACCGAGCCTGTCTTGTATAAACGCTGATATTTTACGCTCGGCATATACACCGAATAAAGCGAAAAAGGCCGAAAAACTGAACAACCCGATTGCTGCAATAAAATATGTAAAATAATAGTTCAACAGGAATATTTGCTTAAGGGTGCAAACTTACTAAATGTTGAGTTATTTAGAATGATTAAATTATATATTAAGTTGATAGGAGAACCATGATTTACCTGATTTAAGGATTGCCTGATATATCAACGCCTGAAGCTCTGTATCATAATCATCCTATAATCATAGAAATCACGGTTCAACACTTCACCAAATCATTTGCCGATATAAACGTTGATTTTACCGGGGCCGAGAAGAACAGCGAAGCATGATGGTCAAAATCGGCAGTATCATCGGTAGTGGTATAAAACTTATTTTCGCCGTTCCGACTAAGCTTTTGCTCAATTTCGGGGTGGCGGTTTAAATAACTAACAAGGCTTTTAGCCACGATATCGCCCTGCCCTATAACATTAATGCGTTCGGGCAAATGTGCTTTTATTTTGTCCTGGATAATAGGATAATGTGTGCAGGCCAACAAAATGGTATCGATGTTGGGCGATTGTGCCATGATTTGATCCAGGTACAGCTGCACAAAAAAATCCGCACCGGGTTTATCGTATTCCCCGTTTTCAATTAACGGCACCCAAAGCGGACAGGCCTGCTGGTAAACTTTTATGTCGGGGAAAAAATTCTGGATCTCGAGCAGGTATGAGCCAGATTGTACGGTGCCCTTTGTGCCAAGCACCCCAATCTCTTTGGTTTTAGTATAATCGCCAATAACCTCGGCCGTAGGGCGGATAACGCCCAATACTCTCTTCGACGGATCATCTATCTGTTTAAGGTCCTGCTGCTGAATGGTACGTAATGCCTTGGCCGATGCCGTATTACACGCCAGGATCACTAAGGGGCATCCCTGGTCAAACATCCACTGCACACATTCCCAGGTATACTGGTGTATGGTGCTGAATGAGCGGTTACCATAGGGAGCACGGGCATTATCGCCCATATAAATATAATCATAGCCGGGCAGTTGTTCAATGATAGAACGGAACACCGTTAGCCCGCCATAACCCGAATCAAAAATACCAATTGGTTGATTTGACATATACAAACATAAAAAAAGCGCCCCGTAATTACGGGGCGCTTTTGTATAATTTACTTAAAGGTGATTTTATTTTAAACCCAATTTCAATTTCACGGCAGCCATCAGGTCGTCGCCTGCAGGAGATACGATCATGCTAACCTGTGATGAATCCAGTACATAAGCGTAACCTTTTTCTTTGGCTACAGCTTGTACAGCAGCCGATACTTTATCAATAATTGGTTTGCCCAATTCTTGTTTTTTAGCATCAACTTGTTGCTGAGCATTGTTTTGGTAATCGTTCATGCGTTTCTGAATATCCTGCAATTCAGAAGTTTTTGCTGAACGGGCAGCATCTGTCAGAGTTGCACCGTTTTTTTCCAAATCGGCACCCTTGGTTTGTAACTCATTGTTCATAGTGGTTAACTGATCAATGAATGTTTTTTGATAGGCCTGTAATGTTGTAGAAACAGTTTTAGTTTCAGGCATCTGGTCAATAACCTGGCTAAAATTAACATAACCTATTTTTGTTTGCGCTTTAGCAAAACTACCCACGAACAACATACCTGCTGCAACTAAGGCGACTTTAAATAGTTTTTTCATTTTGTTTTGTGTCCTGTGTTTAATAATGGATAATAATTATCTGTTTGTTTTTGTAACGTGTATCAGCAAATCACTCATGAACTAACCTCGGGAGAGCTTACAATGAACAGGAACATTTGACAGCTACCCTTACCCGGCTAAAATAACAATGTGTAATTTAAATGGCAAACATAAAAAAAGCGTCCCGTTTAATCAGGGCGCTTTTTTTATGTCTTTTGTATTTCTTATTTCAAACCTAATTTTAATTTCACAGCTGCCATCAGGTCATCAGCATCAGGAGATACCAATAAGGTGATCTGTGATGAATCCAATACATAAGCATAGCCTTTTTCTTTAGCTACAGCCTGTACTGCCTGCGTAGCTTTATCAATAAGCGGTTTACCTAATTCCTGCCTTTTAGCATCAACCTGTTGCTGGGCATTGTTTTGGTAATCATTCATACGTTTTTGGATATCGGTAAGCTCGTTTTCTTTAGCAGTACGTACAGCATCGGTCATGCTTGCCCTTTTTGACTGGTAGTCCTGGCCCTTTGTCTGGTACTCATTATTCATTGTAGTAAGCTGATCAATAAATGTTTTTTGATAAGCCTGTATCGAAGCAGTTACAGTTTTAGTTTCGGGCATCATATCAATCAGCTGATTGAAGTTGATGTGGCCGATCTTAGTCTGAGCATTTGCAAAGCTGCCCGCAAATAACAAACCTACTGCAACTAAGGCAACTTTAAATAGTTTTTTCATTTTCCTTTTTCTGTGTTTAAATAATAGTTCGATTTATTTTAATTCAAATTATTTAGCAAATACCCCGGGTTTTAGTCCTAATCTGGTTATAACATCCGCGCTTTTATCATACCGCGGGTTAGCATATAACATAATAACCTCGCTGTTTTTATCAAAAATCATATCCAGGTTATCGCCTTCGGCAATTGCTTGTACAGCTTTAGACACCCTATCCTGAATTGGTTTAATCAGCGCTGTGCTTCTTTGTGAAAGCTCGCCATCCGGACCAAACTTCTGGCGTTGAAAATCTTTCGCGGCCTTTTCTTTATCAACAATTTCGGCCTCACGGCGTTTTTTCATATCAGGGGTCATCAGCACCTGGTCGGCCTGATAAGCTTTATACAGGCGGTCAATTTCCTGAAAACGGCCATCAACTTCCTTCTGCCACTGATCAGATAATGCAGCTAATTGCTTTTGTGATGAGGCATATTCGGGCATGTGCTTTAATATATACTCTGAATCAACATAAGCAAAACGTTGCGCATAAGCGCCTGCAAAAGCAGTTAACGTTAAAAAGGCCACTAAAATTATCTTCTTCATATATTCGGTACGCAAATTAATTAAATCCGCCGGATAAACTCTGAGAAATTGTAAAATGGAACTGGCCTTTATTAGCATCCGGTTGTCCCGGTATTTTGTCAAAGCCATAACCATAATCTAACCCCAGTAAGCCAAATATAGGCAAAAATATCCTTGCGCCCACACCTACCGAACGCCTTACGTTAAACGGATTAAACTGGCTAAACTGGTTCCATGCGTTACCGCCTTCGGCAAAGGCCAGCAAGAAAATCGTTGCCGACTGGCTTGCAATAACCGGGTGGCGAAGCTCCAGTGTGTATTTATTGTAGATCGCACTACCTGTATTATTATTTTGAGTTTCGTTTGAGCCTTCAGGCACTATTGAGAAGTTTTGGTAACCGCGTAAACCGATGATCTCGCTACCCTGTAAAAACTGATAGCTCTGCATACCGTCGCCACCTAATTTAAAGCGTTCAAACGGTGATGGGCCAACCTGGTGATTGTACTGGCCAAGGAAACCAAACCTAACCTGCGACATTAACACAAATTTACCTACCAGTTTCGAGAACCACTGCGCATCATATTTAAATTTATAATACTCAACAAAATGGTAACGCTCTTCCGGTGTAGCTATTTTATAGTTTATATTGTTAAACAATGAGTATGGCGGCGTAGCCTGTACAGTAAATTTAATATTTGAACCCTGTGTCGGGAAGATAGGCGCGTCAATAGAGTTACGGGTTAACTCCTGGGTTAACTTAATATTATATGATGTACCATTGGTAAACAGGTAACCACCATAGTTATCAAGACTGTAATGGTCAAAGTTAAGCGAGTAGTTTAACTGGAAATAGTTGTCAGGCCATTTCAAACGTTTACCTAACGTAACCCCAATACCATTAATACGCAACTTATTATAGTAAGGACTTGATTTTGGATAGTACTGACCGGTTGAGCTTCCCTGTGTATAAGCCGACAATGCAAAGTAGATTGGCTTTTTACCGCCTAACCACGGCTCGGAAAATGTGAACGAGAAGTTTTGATAAGTACGACCGCTCGATTGCCCCCTTAAGCTCAGTTTCTGACCATCGCCTTTTGGTAGCGGTTTGTAAGCTTTAAGGTGGAAGATATTACGGATAGAGAAGTTATTAAAGGTTAAACCCAAGGTGCCTACCAACTGGCCGCCACCAAAACCACCCGAAAGCTCGATCTGGTCTGAAGGTTTTTCAACTACGTTGTAAACCAAATCAACAGTACCATCCTGCGGATTGATGTTGGTTGGTTTAGGTTCGGTTTTTTGCTCGTCAAAGTTGCCCAGCTGGCCAATTTCACGCGCACTGCGGATCAGTAACTCTTTGTTAAATTTTTGACCCGGTTTTGTCTGGATCTCACGCATTACCACCTTATCGTTAGTAACGTCGTTACCTTTTAACATAACGCGGTTAATCGTATACTGAGGGCCTTCATAAATCCTCACATCAACATCTACAGTATCGTTATAAACCCTTGTTTGTACCGGATCGGCATTAAAGGTTAAATAGCCATCATTAAGGTAAAGCGATGAAATGTCATCGTTACCCGGAGTCGGGCCGCTTAAACGCTTGTTCAGCTCGTCTTCGCTAAATACGTCACCTTTTTTAACGTGAAGGATCCTGTTTAACAAATCGGTGGTATACTTGGCATTACCCGAAAACTTAACATTACCGAAGTAATATTTAGGGCCTTCATATACTTTCAGCTTTACGTTTACGGTTTCATCGTCATGTTTCCATACAGAATCGCTCAGGATCTCGGCATCACGGTAACCCCTGGCCTGCATTTTTTCAACCAGGTTTTGTTTATCTTCTTCGTATTTATCCTGTTTAAATTTCTTTGAACCAAATAGGTTATACCATTTACGTTTACGGGTTTTACTTAAAAATCCGCGCAACGTACCTGTTTTAAATGCTTTGTTGCCTTCAAAAATAACGTCGTTAATTTTAACCTTGGTCTTTTTATCAATGGCAACATCCAATATAACGCTGTTAACATCGCCCTGATCCTTGCGTTGGGTAATGGTAACGGTAGTGTTTAAGAAACCTTTCTCGTTAAAATGCTTTTTTATGATAGCAGTTGTTGTGCTGATGAGGTTTTCATTTACGATCTTGCCTACACGGTCGTTCAATTTTTTCTGAACATCTTCAATTTCGCCTTTGCGAATACCGGTTAAGTGCATGCGTGATAAACGCGGACGCTCCAACACAGCAATCTCCAGGTAAATCGTATCCATGTTAATTTTGGTAATGTTTAATTGAACATCATCAAATAAACCCTGTTGATATAAGGTTTTAATTACCTCGGCATTACGCTCGCCCGGCAGGTTGATACGATCGCCTTTGGTTAATTTGGATAGCTGGATCAGGATGTCTTTATCAAGATATTTTGCGCCACTAACAGAAATACCACCAATAATATAATCTTTAGGATTAAGATAACTTAAACTATCAGCCGGTATCGATTTTGTAAGTGTAGGCCTCGGCCCATTGGATATCTGGGCGAAAGCCGTAGTAGCCAAAACCGAGAAAAAAATAGCAAAAAGAAATTTATACATTCGAATATTTTAGTGGGCTAAAAATAATTTATACAGTTGTTAAAATTTGTTAAAAGTAAAAATTTAGTTCACCTGCTCACTTGTTAGGCCAAAACGGCGCTCGCGTTTCTGAAAATCGATCACTGCTTCATACAGGTCTTCTTTCCTGAAATCGGGCCATAATTTGGTTGTAAAATACAACTCGGCGTAAGCAATCTGCCATAATAAATAATTACTTATACGGTATTCACCGCTGGTTCTGATCAGCAGTTCGGGGTTTGGCATATCGCCTGTAAAAAGGTTTTGTTCAAAAACCTCTTCATTAATATCTTCCGCATTCAACTCGCCGTTTTTTACCTTTATGGCTATATTTTTTGCGGCCCGTACAATTTCGCGGCGCGAGCTATAGCTTAAAGCAAGCGTAAGCACAACACCGGTATTACCGGCTGTTGTTTCAATAGCGTTATTAAGTTCGCGAAGACATTTTTCGGGCAATGTGTCCAGATCGCCGATGGCATTTAGCCTGATGTTGTTTTTCATAAAGCCGGGAACCTCTTTATGAATAGTGGTTACCATTAACTCCATAATAGCCATAACCTCCAGCTTAGGGCGGTTCCAGTTTTCGGACGAAAATGTATATAAGGTGATATATTTAATACCTAATTTATCGGCCCCCTCAACAACATCCCTAACAGATGTTACACCGTTGTGATGGCCAAATATTCTTAATTTGCCTTTCCCTTTTGCCCAACGCCCGTTGCCATCCATAATAATAGCTACGTGCTGTGGTAGTCTCGACAAATCAATCTGATCCAAATAATCCATATTACTCTTTATCAAAAGCCACCCTGTACAAACACACCTGTGTAAAATTTTTCATCAATACTATGGTCTGCGATATTCGGTTGTTAGACTAATCAATTATTAATTACCTGCATCTGCCATTTTTGTCACGCAAATTGACGGATTTTTCAGGGTACAAAGGTAAAACTTACTTTGTATTTTTTTAGTATCCCGCGTTAAAAGAAAATGTTATTGCGAATAATATATTAAAACTGCCTAAACAGCTATCAAAACCATGATTTTTCATAATATTTGGTTTAAAGCTCAAAAAAATAAAAAAGCCGGCAGCCATTATCTGCCTGATAATGAAAGCTGCCGGCCTTAAAAAACCGCGCGTAAATTTGCTTACAATTGCGTTACACTTTTATATTCCTTTTTGTTTAAGCGCGTCAACATCGGCGGGCATAATATCAACTATAGCGTATTGCTGAATGCCGGTAATAGCCAGCTCATCAAGCGTACTCACCAAATTGCTGTATTGTGATTTATCGCTTGGTTTTACCAATACTATCATGCTTTTGCCCGAGCCGTCGTGTACTTTTTTATTGGTTTCGATGATGGCCCTGCGAATGCCATTGGCTGAAAAATCGGTTACCGAAGGTGCAATGATCGGATTTTTAAGCTCGCCCAGAAAATACATGGCCTTATTATTTTTGCCCAAAACTACAGTCAGTGTTCGGCTTGCCGGAACCGGCATTCCGTCGCCGCCGTCATCTGGCATAGCCAAATCCATAGCTTTTGGTTTAGCCAGCGTGGTGGTCATGATAAAAAAGGTAATAAGCAGGAATGCCAGATCGACCATTGCAGTAAGATCAACGCGGGCGTTTATTTTTTTGCGTTTGTGCTTTCCGCCGCCATTTTGGGGAGATGAGTTTAATTCGGCCATGACTTTAAAGATTTTAGGTTAATAATCAATTACAATACTAAATTGTAAAATACAACATGAAAACAGAATTAAATATTGTATTTTAAATTTAAAACGAATTAAATATTTAATTATTATCTAAAAGAGACGCAATAAATCCACAACACTTGTTACAGGCCTGATGTAATTAGAAGTAGCAGTTTGCTGTTACAAAAGTAAATGAGATTGTAAAGTTAAGGAAGAAGTAGGTATCATGCGATTTAAAGTCGCCGCGCTGAGAAGCAACGGTACCAATATAATTGCCGGTTTTTTCGCCCGAACGATCAGAGAGTAAAGCGCCGGTCGTGGTCATTTTGCTTTTATCGGCATATACACCGCTTACATCATCCAGGTAATCTGTAAATGCATAGCGGTAACCCATATCGGCCATAACTGTAAACTTACCGGATAAATTATACTTGATACCTAAACCATACGGGATGACGACGGTGTTATTGCCATAAGGCTTAGCCTGGCCTTCGGTTTTTAGCTGCCTTAAGCTAATCTCACGACCGTCAAAATCCTGTGCACGCGGCGCGTAAGATGCAACGCCAATACCTGTAAATATATAAGGTGTGTATTTCTTTCGTCCGGCATCGGGGATATAGTTCATAAAGTTAAACTCGCCGATAAGACTTACCTCCCGCAATTGATCTTTAAAGTTAAGGTTACGATCACGAAACTGCTGGTAGCCGGACCTGTTATCATAAGCCGATATATTACCAACACCAATATTCAGTTTAGCTGAAAAATAGCCATTAAAATTTCTTTTACCAAAGATACCCGCCGAAACGCCGCTTATTTTAACAGGGTTATTGGGGTTAAGATCACCTATGTACCCAGCACCGCCTATCGATCCGCCTATTTCCCAGGTTTGGGCCTGCAGCTGATAAGTTAAAAACAAGAATATGGCAAAAAGTAAAAATTTAGGCATCAATCAAATTTAGTAATTACGGGCATCAAGGCCCCAAAGCAGTTTATTCCTTAACGTAGTTAAATAGCTTTCATTACTAAGGCGAATTAAATTTAACTGAAAACTGGCTTTTTGAACATGAAACTTAACTGTTTGATCTAAAACTTCCGTCCGCGAATCGCAGGAGATGATATAATTAGCGCTGCGGCTTTCCACCTCAAAACAAAGCTTACTGGTATCAGGGATCACTATAGGCCGCACGTTAAGGTTGTGAGGTGATACCGGGGTTACCACTATGCTGTTTGACTGCGGGAAAATAATAGGCCCTCCGCAGCTTAATGAATAAGCTGTTGAGCCGGTTGATGTTGAGATGATAATACCATCGCCCCAGTATGAATTTAAAAACTCATCGTTCAAAAACACGTGCGTTATGATCATGGCGGCATCATCGCGCTTATGGATGGTTACATCATTAAGGGCAAAATTATTGCTGCCAAAAACATTGGGATCCGAGTCGACGGTAAGCAATTCGCGGCAATCGCAGGTAAACTGCCTGTTCACCACGGCATGAATGGCTGCCGTAATATCACTTTTATTAACACTGGCCAAAAAGCCCAGGCGGCCAAAGTTTATACCGATAACAGGGATCCCCGAATCGCGAATCAAGGTAACCGTATCAAGCAGGGTACCATCGCCTCCAAGCGTTATAAAAATATCAATAAAGCCTTTTAAGGTTTCGGCGGGGCGCAACACTTTATATTGCACTGTGGTTAGTTTATCCTGCAAATATTCGTGGAGTTGCTGGTGTACATAAATATCAACACCATGCAATGCAAGGTTATCAAAAACCTGCTGTATAAAAGGTAAAACAGATGGCTCATTAAACGGCCTGCCGTAAACTGCTATTTTCATTTTTTAAAAAAGCGAATATCGAACTTTGAAAGTACATTAATTGCAGCAAGGCATAAATAATTAATACCGGCATAAACTAAACCCTACAATCCATCCATCATACATTTTTCTTATAATGGTAAATTGTGCACTATTGTTTGCTTATATTTCCTAATAAAGCCATTTTAATTGCTTTAACAGATAAATAACTTCAAAGTAAAATAATTAAGTTTAACTATTTTTGGCCTACCTTACCAATATTTAAACAACGGTTATTTTATTGATGGATAAAACTTTTACCCAAAAACTATCGGATATACAGTCAATAGCTGATGACCTTCCTTCTGCATTAATAATTCATGAGGTTGAAACGCTGCAGATAGTGTATATGAACAGTGTAGGCCTCGATATACTGGGTACCACGCTCGGCGAACTGCAGGCCATGGGCCCTGAAACATATCACCTGAAATATTTTAACACTGAAGACAGCGACGAGTACGTACCTAAAATTTTGCACCTGATAAAAAGCAAAACACAGGAGCAGGTATCCTACTTTCAGCAGGTACGTGTACCTGATAACCCCGAGTGGCAGTTGTTTGTGAGCAATACCAAGGTTTTTGCACGCAATGAAGCAGGCGATGCTACATACATGCTAACTATAGCCAGCAGGCTTGATCCTGTGCATCATATCACCACCAAGGTAAATCGGCTTATGAATGAGATCGCTTTTTTACGCCATAATAACCTGCTATTTTTAACACTTACCCGGCGCGAAAAAGAAATTCTGAAATATATTGCCATGGGTATGAGCTCGGCAGAGATCAGCGCGAAGCTGTTCATTGCCCCGGCTACGGCCGAAACGCACCGTAAAAACATCAAGAACAAACTGCACCTGAAAAATAATTATGATGCAGTGATGTTTGCGCAGGCTTATAATTTGGTTTAAAGTCCAAAGTCGGAAGTTCTGAGCCTTAAGTCAGTAGTTTAAATTGTGCGAAAAAGTCATGCACAGCCGACTCAAGGCTTCGGACTAATGACTTAATACTACAAATTAAGGTAATTCATGAGCGAATCATACCTGTCGCGGGTGGTATCGTTGATATCGGTATGATTAAAGGTAGCTTTGATATCATACTCATACCGAAGGAAGCTGGCAGTTATGGCCGAAATATCCTGCTTGTTAACCTTAAGGGTAACTTCCATCCGGGTTGAATCGGGAAAGGACTGAACATAGGAGCTCAGGATCTGCGCGTTGTCTGACTCAACTATCTGCGCCATGTGCGCAAGCGAATTATTTTTATTATTGATCTCCAGTACAATAATGCCTCCCGGTTGCGATACTGAAGTTATTTTTGCGAAATATTCTGTAATGGCGTTAATAGATATCAGCCCAAGATAGTTGCTTTTTGCGTCAAGCACCGGTACAATGGTAAGCTGCTGCTCATAAAACAGGCGGATAACATCATAAATATGCTGATCTTCCAGCACGTAGGGATTAACCAACGAAAGGGCCAGCGCACCTATGGGTGTTTGATAATCACTTTCGGCTATCAGGTCATCCTCGGCAAGCAAACCTAAAAACTGCTCTTCATTTACAATAGGCAAATGCCTGAGGCGAAACTCAATCATACGGTCAAGCACTTTCTGAATGGTATCAGAAGTGTGTACCGGCGGTATCGAGTCAGCTATCAGGTCAAGTGCTATCATCTATGCATTTACTTTGGTTTCTAATTTAGCTAAAAACTGTTTAAGTAAAGTATTAAATTCTTCAGGGTGCTCCATCATAGGGGCGTGTCCGCATTTATCAATCCAATGAAGTTCCGAATCGGGCAGTAGTTCATGAAATTCAACAGCTACCTCGGGCGGGGTGATCTTGTCATTTCGTCCCCATATCAAAGATACCGGGATAGTGATCTTATGCAGATCTTTTTTCATATTGTGCCTGATGGCCGATTTTGCCATGGCCAGCAAGCGGATCACCTTATGCCTGTCGTTAATGGTTTGGAAAACATCCTGCACCAACTCATCAGTGGCTATAGCCGGATCGTAAAATGTAAATTGTACTTTTTCGCGCACAAAATCTATACTCTCCCTGCGCGGAAAAGAGCCGCCGAAAGCATTTTCATATAAGCCCGAGCTACCGGTTAAAACAAGGGCCCTGATGTTTTCGGGATGCGTGGTTAAATAAACTAATGCCACATGCCCGCCAAGCGAGTTACCCAATAAGGTAATATTGCTAAGCTTTTTAAACTTTATAAACTTATGTACAAATTTCGATAAACTTTTTACCCCGGTACTGATTAGCGGCATGTCATAAACAGGCAGCATGGGGATAATAACCCTGTATTTTGATTTAAACTCATTAATAACACCATCCCAATTGCTCAACGCCCCCATTAAACCATGCAGCAGTAACAGCACCTCTCCTTCGCCCTCATCGATGTAACTAAAACCGTGTTCCTCTTTAAGCACGAACTCCATATAAAATATTAAAAATTAATTTTTCAAACTTATCTTATACCAAAATCGCTTTCAGTACAAATTCCTGTTATTCCGCTGTAAAATTAGTTTATTACGAACGACATTTAGCAAGTATAGTAATTATTTACCAATGTAGTAATGTTAAGCTTTTATTAAACAAGATTAACATTAACACAACATTACGCAAAAAAGCGCTGTATTAATTAAATGGTAAAAACTTAACCCAATAACTGTTTAACCACCTCTGATATTGTTTTACCATCGGCCTTGCCTGCAAGCTCTTTACTGGCCATACCCATTACGCGGCCCATATCTTTTACGGATGTAGCACCTATCCTGCCAATAAGCTCTTCCAGGTAGCCTTCAATTTCAAACTTGCTCATTTGTTGCGGAAGGTATTCTTCAATAACCAGCATTTCGGCTATTTCCACCTGGTACAGGTCGTCGCGGTTTTGCTCCTTATAAATATCGGCCGATTCCTTACGCTGTTTTACCAGCTTTTGCAATACTTTAATTTCAGCTTCCTCGGTTAGTTCATCGGCAGCACCTTTTTCGGTTTTAGCCAAAAGCAATGCCGATTTGATGGCACGCAACCCCTGCAAACGATCTGCCTGCTTGGCAAGCATGGCCAGTTTAATGTCCTGGTCTATTTGTGTAATTAATGACATATGTTTTATGTTAGTCCGGAATTCCGATATCGGAAAGTCCGGAAGTTTTTCTTTTTAGTCCGGAAATCCGATGTCCGGAAGTCCGAAGGATTTGTTTGGTTAATAAAGCAGCCTTGTCTTACTTTCGGACTTTACTGACTTTCCGACTTCAGACTTCCTTCCTACCCCCTAAATATCGTACCTGCGTTGGCTTGTGCTGTAGGCATGATCACGAGGTCGTTAATGTTAACATGTGCCGGTCGTGATGCAATGAACCAGATGGTTTCGGCCACATCTTCGGCCACCAATGGTTTAAAACCATCATAAACTTTTTTAGCCCTTTCCTTATCACCCTTAAAGCGCACCTCCGAAAACTCGGTTTCCACAGCCCCCGGATGTATCGCCGTTACCTTAATATTATGGGGTAAAAGGTCAATCCGCATACCTTTATTTAAAGCATCAACTGCATGTTTGGTAGCGCAATATACATTTCCATTGGCATAAACTTCCTTACCGGCAATCGAACCAAGATTTATAATGTGTCCCTTACCATTTTCTATCATCCAGTTTGATATCACCCGGCTTACATACAGCAGGCCCTTAATATTGGTATCAATCATGGTTTCCCAATCATCAATGCTGCCTTTTTGAATAGGATCAAGCCCCTGGCTTAAACCGGCGTTATTAACCAGTACCGTTACATTCTTCCATTCGGCCGGCAAAGCTTCCAGGTTGTTAATGGTATCTTCGCGGTTACGCACATCAAATGACGAAACCGCAACTTCTACGTTATACTTATCATTCAGGTGTTTGGCCAGTTTCTCCAACCTATCTAACCGGCGACCGGTTAAAACCAGGTCATAGCCTTCACGGGCAAAAACGTGTGCACATGCCTCGCCAATGCCGGCGGTAGCTCCTGTAATTAAGGCAATCTTACTCATAGATATTGATAACTATAAACAGCGAAATTATGTTTTTTAGTTCAAAATATTGTCGGTTGGGAGTAAGGATGTTTTTGTATGGGGATTTTTACCATTTGCGTTAAAAACGCCAACCCATTTTAAGCACTCATTATAAATGAGCGCAAGAAAAGCGCGAGATTTAGGAGGATTACATCCTACTCAAAAATCAAACTAAACATAATGGTATGTAAGCCCAACCTGCTGAGGGGCGCCGAATAAGGGTTATACTCGCGCATCAGTACGTTGCCTAATGAATTGGAGATCTTAATCTCGGGCGAAAGCTTAAAAAATTCAAAATAAATATCACAACCCACGCCCGCCTCATATGAGGCAAAGCCGCCTACGTTTTTAACCAGCTTCTCTGAAAGGTCGAGATTGGCATCCGCGTTTTTCTTAGAGCCTATGGCCTGGGTATATTTCAGGCCGCCTACCACGTAAGCCCTGAAATCGCCCAGCCTGTCTGATTTTAATTTCAATTGCAGGGGAATGTCAACCGAAGTGGTTTGTACTTTTTTATCCACATCTTCCGACGGATCGACATAAGAATAATGCAAAGCCCTGTCGGCAAAAATTAATGAAGGTGTGGTGCGTACCTCAAGGTGCTCAGTGATCCTGTACCGGGTCAAAAAACCTACTCCGAAAGCCGGTGAACTTTTTGAGCTGATGCTGTTAAGCGGCCCTTTAACCTGCACACCGTTCTCATCTAAAAACGCGTTGCGAAAATTGGGTTGATTGACGATCTTAAAATCGGTGCTTACATACGTGAAACTGAAGCCAAAGCTCAGATCCTGCTGATCGGCACCGCCACCCCATGCAGGTACATGCTGAGCAAACAATAAATTGCTGCTAAAAATAAGTACAACTACAAGCAGGTAACGGTTTATAATCATTTAATACCGGTGTATATTGAACAGATACCAAACGTTAAAGGCCGGCATTTGGTATTCTTAAAGCCTACTTTATCCATCAAACCCACAAAAGCCTGCCCATCAGGAAAAGCAGCTACCGACTCGGGCAAATAGCTGTATGCCCGTGCATCTTTGCTGAACAATTTACCAATCCCCGGGGTAATATAGCTGAAGTAAAAATTATACAACTGCTTTACCGGGAATACTTTAGGCTTTGAAAACTCAAGCACCACCACCTTTCCTCCGGGTTTTAGCACCCGGATTATATCAGCAAGGCCTTTTTCCAGGTTTTCAAAATTACGTACACCGTAGGCAACCGTAACAGCGTCAAACTCCGCGCCCTCAAACGGCAGTTTTTCCGAATCGCCCAGTTTTACAGCAAATTTATCGCTTAAACCCCGTTTTGCTATTTTTTGCTCCGCGATGTCAAGCATCCCCCTTGAAATATCTACACCAATAATTTTTTCAGGTTTCAGGATAGATAAAGCCTCAAAAGCAAAATCGCCGGTACCGGTAGCAACATCAAGTATCAGTTTGGGTTTATCCTTCTTTAATTCGTTAATGGCCTTTTTACGCCAGATGATATCAATACCAAGCGACATGAAATGGTTAAGGAAATCATAGGTTTTTGATATATTGTTGAACATATCTGCCACCTGTTCTTTTTTGGTAGCCTGCTCGTCATGGTACGGTGTTATGGTTTTGCTCATCGCGGGCAAAGATAATGATTGTATACCGAATGCATTAACACTAACACGGGTGAAAAACGAATACTGAAACAGGGCTGACAAGTTAACTCACCCCGACTTCGCTACGCTCGCCACCCCTCTCTGCTTCGCAAAGAAGGGGGGTTTAATTTATATATTTTCTTACCCTCTTTATCCGAAGGATAGAGGAGGGTGGCCCAACGCAGCGCAAGCCAAATGGAT
Organism: Mucilaginibacter sp. Mucisp73; assembly: GCF_059491465.1. Lineage (NCBI taxonomy): Bacteria > Pseudomonadati > Bacteroidota > Sphingobacteriia > Sphingobacteriales > Sphingobacteriaceae > Mucilaginibacter > Mucilaginibacter sp. Mucisp73. Next base: position 4,582,704 of record NZ_CP168507.1, read on the forward strand.
CACCTATGCGTTACGCTGTAACTAAACCGATTTTATATTACTACAATTATGTAAATGTTAAGTCAATTCATTATTTTTAAAAACCAATTTCAGCCGGCACACTCCGGCAAATCACATTTAAAAATTTGTTTCCTTATCCTTATGAAAGACGAACAAGAATCCTCGCGCCGCAGTTTTATTAAAAAACTAACCACTGCAACCGCGGCCGTAGCTGCCGGATCGGGCCTCTTAGCCAGCCAAAGCCAGGCCAAATCTTTTTCCATCCAAAAACGCCTCATCGGCAACAGTCCTAACGACCAGGTAAACATCGCCCTCATTGGCGCCGGTGGTATGGGTACCCAGGATACCATCACCGCCCTGCAGGTGCCCGGTGTTAAACTGGTAGCCGTATGCGATTTGTATGACGGTCGCTTAAAAGATGCCAAAACCCGCTGGGGAGCCGACATTTTTACTACCCGGGTTTACAAAGAGATCCTGAACCGTAAAGACATTGACGCCGTAATCATTGCCACGCCTGATCACTGGCACCAGCAGATTTCTGTTGATGCCATGCACGCCGGTAAACATGTGTATTGCGAAAAACCGATGGTGCACGCCATTACCGAAGGTCCGGCGGTGATTAAAGCGCAAAAAGAAACAGGAATGATCTTCCAGGTAGGCAGCCAGGGGGTATCATCATTAGGCAATGAAAAAGCACACGAGTTATTAAAAAGCGGCGCTATTGGCGAATTAAACTATGCCGAAGGTTTCTGGGCCCGCCGCGCGCCGCTTGAGGTTTGGCAATACCCGATCCCTGAAGATGCCTCACCTCAAACTGTTGATTGGGAAACTTATATCAGCAATACCAAAAAGCGTCCGTTTGATGAAAAACGCTTTTTCCGCTGGAGAAATTATACCGACTATGGTACAGGCATGGCAGGCGACCTTTTTGTTCACCTTTTTTCAAGCCTGCATTTTATAACCGATTCTGTTGGCCCTAATAAAATTTATGCATCCGGCGGCTTACGTTTCTGGAATGATGGCCGCGAAGTACCTGATGTACTTTTAGGCACTTTTGATTATGGTAAAACACAGGCACACCCGGCCTTTAATCTTTCCTTGCGTTGCAACTTCGTGGATGGCACCAGCGGTACTACTTATCTTAAACTGGTAGGCAGCGAAGGCTCAATGGATATAACATGGGATAAAGTGACGCTTAAACGCAATAAAGTGATGGACTCTGATGATCCATTCTATCTTGATAAACTCAAAAAAGCAGGCAGCGGTTATGCCGAACGCAAAAAAATGCTACCGCCCGAAGAGATCACGTATGATGCCGAAAAAGGATACAAAGGTGGGCCATATGATCATATGGTGAACTTTTTTACCGCTATCCGCAATAAAGGCAAGGTAACTGAAGATGCGATATTTGGATATCGTGCGGCGGCCCCTGCCCTGCTGTGTAATGACAGCTATTACAATAACAGCCCCATGTTCTGGGATCCGGAAAAAATGCAGGTTGTCAAAAAATAACAGATCACAGCAAATACCTTATTATGAAACAACAGTTTAAAAAATTGGGTTTGGCACTGGCTGCTGCAGGCTTAGTTTGCGTACAAACGTCAGGGATTCCGGTTCATAACGCCAAACTTCCTGAACAGGCTACTCCTGCAAAAGGTACCTGGATAAATTTATTTGATGGCAAAACGTTAAAAGGCTGGCATGGCTTCAACAAAAACGGTCCGGTAAAAAACTGGACCATTGTTGACGGTGCCCTGGTTTGTCTTGGTGCAGCGCAGGGTGATACCGGCGGAGATATAGTAACCGATAAAGCTTATACCAATTTTGAGCTTTCATGGGAATGGAAGATAGAAAAAGGCAGTAACAGCGGTGTAATATACCATGTGGTTGAAGATCCGAAATACCACGGCCCTTATGAAACCGGCCCCGAATACCAGATCATTGACGATGCCGGCTGGCCCGAAAAACTGGAAGACTGGCAAAAAACAGGCTGTGATTATGCCATGTACCTGCCAAACGCCTCAAAAAAAGTAGCCCCGGTTGGCACCTGGAACACCAGTAAAATTATTTTCAACAACGGGCATGTTGAACACTGGCTCAACGGCAAAAAGATTTTAGCTTTTGAAGCCTGGACCAGCGACTGGAAAAGGAAAAAAGCCGAAGGTAAATGGAAAGATTATCCCGACTATGGCAACGCCAAAACCGGCTTAATTGCACTGCAGGACCACGGGCATAAAGCTTATTTCAGGAGCATTAAAATAAAGGAATTATAAAATTTATAATTTTTTGCTTCGTACCTTCGCGCAACAGTTTTATCTTTATCAAAAAACTCATTGGGGGTACGAAGCAATCCTTAACAGCAGGCAACCATGCAATATCGCCGGCAGAGGACTGCTTCGCCGTTCCGCCTCCCAATGACCGGGAAAGATTGATTATCTTTTGATCCCCCCGTTAAATATATAACCCACAATGAGTTTTTTTGTTTGCTTTTTATCTGTTAATTAGCCAGTTGCAGTAAATTTTCTATATCCAACCTGCGGGTAAACATGGTCAAATTCCCTTCCTGATCTACAGGCCAGTGTTCTTTGGGGCGATCCCAGTAGAGCTCAACCCCGTTTTGATCAGGATCGTTAAGATAGATGGCTTCAGATACACCATGATCAGATGCTCCTGTAATATTGTAACGGGCATCAATCAGCCTTTTAAGTATAATGGCCAGGTCTTTTCTTTCGGGATATAAGATGGCAGTATGGTATAAGCCCGGTGCGTATTCCGGGGCCGGTGAAGCGCCTTTGCTATGCCAGGTATTTAAGCCAATATGATGGTGATAACCACCTGCAGATATAAATGCAGCCTGATCGCCGTACATCACCATTTTTTCAAAGCCTAACAAACCACAGTAAAAATCAAGAGATTTTTGCAGGTCGCTTACTTTTAAATGTACGTGACCAATGCGGGTTTGGGCGGGTATTTTATAATTGTTCATGTTGTTTCTTGTTGGAAGGTTAAAATGTTGTAAAGTTGGAATGTTGCCTACAAACATCATTAACTGTCACAAATTTAAGCTATTTTAATCCGGACCGTGTCGGCAACATGTAAAATATGTTTAAACATCTATTTTTATTAATTTTGATTCAGTTTCAAACCTGAAGCACTACGCTGGTTTGAACAAAACATTACAACCATCAACAATCTAATAACATTTCAACTTTAAAACATTACAACTTTATAACAACAAATCCTACTTTATAACATCCAAAACAAAACCCTACCTTTGCAGAATGATCGTAAAATCGGCCGAATTTATTTGCAGCAACAGCCAGGTAAGCAAGTTACCTCCACCCGTTAAAGCGGAGTACGCTTTCATCGGGCGCTCAAATGTGGGCAAATCATCCCTTATCAATACATTAACTGGTAAAAAGGGTCTTGCTAAAACGTCGCAAACTCCCGGCAAAACGCAGCTGATCAATCATTTCCTGATCAACGAGGGCTGGTACATTGTTGATTTACCCGGTTATGGCTATGCCCGCGCATCAAAAACGGAAAAAGCCAAATGGGATAAGTTCATCCATACTTACCTGGACAAGCGCGAAAGCCTGCAATGTGTAATGGTGTTGATAGACAGTCGTCTCGAGCCGCAAAAGATCGACCTTGAATTTTGCAACTGGTTGGGCGAAAAAGGCCTTTCATTTGTGCTGGTATTTACCAAGGCCGATAAACAATCGAGCATTAAAACAGACCAAAGCATTGCCAAATTCAGGAAAGCCCTGCTGGCTACATTTGATGAAATGCCGCAGTTTTTCATCACATCGTCGGAAACACAGCAAGGCCGCGAAGAGATACTTGAGTTTATTGATGCAGTAAATCAAAATTTTGAAGTACCGCAGTTTTTTAGTTCCCCTCTTGAGAATAATAAACAATGAAAAAATACTTATCCTTAGTAACCTTCGCCCATACCATTTTTGCCATGCCGTTTGCATTTATCGGCTTCTTTTTGGCAGTAACTACAACCCAGTATCATTTCGACTGGCTAAAGCTGGTTTTGATGGTTTTATGTATGGTATTTGCCCGTAATTCGGCAATGGCCTTTAACCGTTACCTTGACAGGGATATCGACATTCAAAACCCACGTACCAAACAGCGCGATATCCCGGCCGGCCGGATCAGCCCAAAAGCTGCTTTAACATTTGTTATTATCAACTGCCTGCTGTTTATTACAGCTACCTGGTTCATCAACAGGCTTTGTTTCTTTTTATCGCCGGTAGCTTTATTTGTGGTAATGGGCTACAGCGCAACCAAACGTTTTACCGCGCTCTGCCATCTGGTATTAGGATTGGGTTTATCGCTTGCTCCTATCGGCGCTTACTTAGTGGTCACCGGTCAATTTGCCCTCACACCTATATTCTTTTCACTATCCGTACTTTGTTGGGTAAGCGGATTTGATATTATTTACGCTTTGCAAGATGAAGATTTTGACCGAAGCCAAAACCTGCACTCTATCCCGGCGTACTTAGGTAAAGTGAACGCCTTAAGACTCTCTACCTTTTTACATGTGCTTTCGGCTGTTTTCATCATGATGCCGGCATTTGAAACTCAGGTAGGCTTCCTGTACTACATTGGTATCGCGTTCTTTTGCGCCATGCTTGTTTACCAGCACCTGCTTGTAAAACCAAACGACCTGAGCCGCGTTAACTTTGCTTTTATGACTACCAATGGCATTGCCAGCGTAGTATTTGCTGTATTGTTTTTGCTCGACAGGATATGGATTCGCTAAAGGCCATTAACAAGTTTCGGGAGTATTTTGAGAGATATGTTCCGCTTACCGACTACGAGTGGCAGGCTTTATCGCAATACCTAACGGTAGATGCCTTAAAAAAGAAAAGGTTTTATGTAGAGGCCGGTAAAGTATGCGATCATATCGGCCTGGTAGTTAAAGGCTCGGTACGTTATTACCATATTAAAGACGGCGAAGAAATAACCGGCTATTTCAGCTTTGAAGATGAGATGTTAAGCTCATACAAAAGTTTCCTCACCCGTACACCGGCGGCAAATTATATCCAGGCGCTCGAAGATTCGGTGATTGTGAATTTAAGCCACAAAAATCTGAAAGAAGCTTGCATGAATGAGCTGCTCGGTTTTAAGATGGAGCGTTTTGGAAGATTAACAGCCGAACACTATCTCATCTGTTACGAAGAACGTATTACTTCCTTTATCACCCAATCGCCCGAAGAACGTTATGCCGATCTTTTACAAACAGGTGGCGAAGCCTTATACCGCATCCCCCAACATTATATTGCCAATTATTTAGGGATCACTCCGGTTTCGCTTTCGCGAATCAGGAGAAGGATCATGAAGATAAGCGCTTAAACCTCACCCCTGCCCTCTCCAAAGGAGAGGGAGTAAAGGCATAAATTTTAAAGTCCTCTCCTTCGGAGAGGATTTAGGAGAGGTGAAATTCCTTATCTTTTGTTAACGTTTTGATTTACAAAGGCAGCCTACCTTTGTAATACACAAAACGAAAAAGATCATGCATACTATATTAGGAGCCGGCGGTCCGGTAGCAAACATCCTCACCAAAGAATTAATCAACCATAACGAAACCATCCGTTTAGTTAGCCGCAAACCGGTTAACACAAATAATAATGATAAAGTAACCTGGCAAAAAGCCGACCTGCTCAATTACGATGAAGTACTGTCGGCAGCAAAAGGATCGACAGTAATTTATCTCGTGGCCGGCCTGGTTTATGATAAAGACATCTGGCGGGCGCAATGGCCGGTGATCATGCAAAATGTGATCAATGTTACCAAAGCCACCGGTGCCCGTTTAATATTTTTTGATAACGTTTACATGTACGGACTGGTTAACGGCTCCATGACCGAAGATACCCCATATAAACCCAGCAGCGTTAAAGGCGAAATAAGAGCGGGCATCGCCGAAATGCTCATGAATGAAGTTAAAGCCGGCAATATCAACGCAACCATAGCCCGCGCACCTGATTTTTATGGCGCCCCGGTCAACAGCTTTATTGATATGATGGTGCTTAGCAATTACGCCAAAAAACAAAACGCGCAATGGATAGGCAATCCGGATTGTAAACACAATTTTATTTATGTGCCCGATGCAGGTAAAGCTATGTTTATGCTTGGTCAAAATCCCAATAGCGGCAACCAGATCTGGCACCTCCCTACCCCGCCGGCCATCACCGGTAAACAGTTTTTGGATATTGCCGCCGGGGTTTATAAAGTTGAACCAAAATATACACGCGTTAATAAAGTAATGCTGTGGCTGTTCGGTTTATTTAAAAAGGTGGTAATGGGTACAGTGGAGATGTATTACCAGTACGATCACGATTATATTTTCAACAGCAGCAAATTTGAGAAAGCGTTCAACTTTAAACCAACAAGCTACGAGGATGCGATAACTGAGATATCGAAAACGCTTCATAAAGGGTGAGTCCGAAAGTCCGAAAGTTGTTTTTTTGTCGGCAAGTCCGATGTCAGCAAGTCCGAAAGTCAAGATGTAACTTTCGGGCTTTTTTAATAGGAATATCTTCTTTTTAATTCCAACCTACGGACTTTTCCGACTTGCGGACTTACGGACTAAATACGCATATTTGCATATCTGCACATCTAAAAATCATGATCCACAAAAAAACGAGAACATATATCCCGGCTTCCCTTGATATTAAATGGGAAACCCTTGAACCTTTTTATAAAGAATTATTAGATCGCCCTATCAATTCAGTTGAAGAACTGGAGAAATGGCTGCGCGATAAAAGTGAGCTGGAGGCAGCTTTGGAAGAAGATTTCGCATGGCGCTATATCCGCATGACCTGCGATACCACCAGCGAAGACTTGCTTCAAAAGTTCCAGTACTTTGCTACCGAAATTGAGCCCAAAATTGCTCCATATAGTAACGAACTGAACAAAAAGTTGGTTGCCAGCGCATTTGTTGATAAACTGGACGGCGAAAAATATTTTATTTTTTTACGGGCTGTAAAAAAAGCATTGGAACTTTTCCGCGAGGAAAATATCCCGGTACAAACCGAAATCCAGGTGGAACAGCAGAAGTACCAATCTATAACCGGTTCCATGTCTGTTCATGTTGATGATAAGGAATTTACTTTAGAACAAGCTTCCGTATTTTTAAAAGGCACTGATCGTGCTAAACGCCAGGAAGTTTGGGAAAAGATCACCAGCCGCCGTTTACAGGATAAAGACAAACTCGATGAACTTTTCGATCATTTGCGCAAGCTTCGTCACACAGTGGCAACAAACGCCAATTTTGAAAACTTCCGCGATTATATGTTCCAGGCTTTAGGCCGTTTTGATTATACCCCGCAGGATTGTTATGCTTTTCATGCAGCTATCGAAACCGAAATAGTACCTATTCTAAAAACCCAGGCCGAAAAGCGCCGCGAGGCTTTGCACTTACCTACGCTTAAGCCATGGGATATGGATGTGGATATTTCAGGCAAACCAGCCCTTAAACCATTCCAAAATGGCGAAGACCTGATCGAGAAATCTATCCAGTGCTTCAGCAACATCAATCGCTATTTAGGCGAACGTTTGGAGATCATGAAAGATAACGGCCTGTTTGATGTGGAAAGCCGTAAAGGCAAAGCCCCGGGTGGTTACAACTATCCCTTGGCCGAAACCGGCGCACCTTTCATTTTTATGAATTCGGCCAATACCTTTCGCGATTTAACCACTATGGTACATGAGGGCGGTCACGCGGTACACACTTTCCTTACTGCCGATCTGGAACTGAATGATTTTAAACATTGCCCATCCGAAGTTGCCGAATTAGCCTCCATGTCGATGGAGCTGATCTCGATGGATAACTGGAATGTGTATTTTGATAATGAGGAAGATCTTAAACGCGCTAAACGTGATCAGTTGGTTGATGTATTGAAAACTTTGCCCTGGGTAGCCGTTGTCGATCAGTTTCAGCACTGGATCTATACCAACCCCGACCATACCGACGCCGACCGCACAACCGCCTGGATCGAGATCTTTGAACCATTCGGCGCGGGTTTTGCCGATTGGAGCGAACATCGCGAAGCATTAGCAAATCTTTGGCAAAAACAGTTGCATATCTTCGAGGTGCCGTTTTACTATATCGAATACGGCATGGCCCAGTTAGGCGCTATCGCTGTGTGGAAAAACTACAAAGAAAATCCGGAAAAGGGTTTGCAGCAATATCTTAATGCCCTTAAGCTTGGCTACACCAAAACCATCAAAGAAATTTACGAAACCGCCGGAATCAAATTTGATTTCAGCGCGGCTTATGTAAAAGAACTGGCTGAGTTTGTTAAGGCAGAGCTGGATAAATTGAATTAAGATAAATTCTTCATAAAACAACAAAAGCGCCATTGGGCGCTTTTGTTGTTTCACTGCTGCCGCGGGTTTAGCGCAGCGTAACCCGTGGTTAGCTATGGTTAAAGCTTTCAGCTTAACCGCTTGGGCTGAAAGCCCCAATTATGAATTACCACAGGTTACGCTGCGCTAAACCTGCGGCAGTTATTGGTTATTTGTTTAATATCGTCTTATATAACTCCCAATAATCACTTACCATTTTTTCACTCGAAAACTGTGCATTAGCCCATTCATAACAATTAATCCTGCTAATTTCCCCAAGAGCGCTAACAGCCTCAACAGCTTCATCAACCGTATTAACCAGAAAGCCGGTCTGTGCGTTTTTGACTAATTCAGGCATTGAGCCGCGGTTAAAAGCTATTACCGGCGTACCGGATAGCATTGCTTCAGCCACACTCAGGCCAAAAGGTTCGTCAAAGCTGATGGGATGCAACAGTGCATAAGCGCTGCCTAAAAGCTCCCGGCGCTTATCAGGCCCGGCATGGCCTATATACTCCACATCGGCACAAAGCAATGGCTCTATCTTTTCCTTAAAGTAGTTGGTATCCTGAACTATCCCAGCTATCAGTAATTTCCGTTTACTTTTCCTGGCGATATCGATAGCTTCAGCAGTTCCTTTATCTGGATGGATCCGCCCAAAGTATAGCAGGTATTCATCCGGCTGCTCATTAAATTTAAAATCGCGGGTATCTATGCCGTTATAAACCGTAGCAAGATAATCAAGCTCAGGACTACGGTCGGCATTGCTAATAGAAACGTAATGCCCCCGGCTATTATATTTTTTATAAACCGGGATGATCTTTGATGATGAAAACCCGTGAATGGTAGTGATTAGCGGCGTTTTAATTAGGCATGAATAGGTAAGCGGCAAAAAGTCAAAGTTATTATGAATAATGTCGAACTGACCGGCCTTTTCCATCAGGTTACTGATATGCAGGCATTCCAGCACTTTGGCATCCTGTGTTCTGTCTTCCTCATAACCCGTGTCGCAAATGGCATCAAGTTTACCCGCGGTTATCGAATCGCCCGTGGCGAAAAGGGTTACCTCCGCCCCCATTTTGATGATCCCTTCGGTTATGTTTGATGCTATTTGCTCCCAGGGCCCGTAGTGCCTGGGCGGCGTGCGCCAGGCAACAGGGGCTAATACAGCTACCTTCATTTAACAGATCTGCATTTTTTGGCCGTATTTATTGTACTCATATTCCAGCTCAAAGGCTTTCAACACCGTAAGGTGCGATATCAGATAAGCCAATGTACTTTCAGCTCCCTGGTTACGGTTAATGCCGCCAGGCAGCAAACCATCGCAGCAGCCTTTGGTTTCATGGTCATACAACGGTGCCCGCAAAGTATTTTCGCCGAGGAACCATTTATAGCTCAGGAACATTTTTTCAATATACTGCGGTATCCTGAAGATCTGGTATGCCTGGAAATGCATCAGCACCATAGCCATGGTTTCAATAGCCTGCTGATCAAATGTAGGGAATGTGCCGCCACGGTAATACCAGCCATCGTTACCAACAGGACTTAAATATCCGTTTGATAAAGTAAGCTGATCAAGGAAAGCCATAGTTGCCAAAGCTATTTTCCTGGCCTCTTCATTACTGGTAATCTCGCATGAGTGCAGTAAGGCCAGCGGCAGGATGGCGTTATCGTAAGTCATCTTTTCCTCAAACCATTGCCAATCATCAGACTGGGTGTTGTTATAAGCATCAATCAATGGCTGGGTAAGGTTGGCCAATATTTTAACCATGCCTTCATCTGTAGGATAAACCTGCAGGTAAAGACTGATGCCAATTATAGTATTTGCCACACCCCTTAAATGTTTCAGCGCTGAAAAATGCGGCACCGATTTATGGAAGATCTCCAGGGCGAATTCACGGTATGAATTGCTGGCCGCACAGCCAATCAAATGGCCGAGGGCCCAAATGGTACGGCCAAATGAATCTTCCGACCCAACCTCGTCCAGGTAGCGCCTGTCAAAACTCAGGAAGTTGCGGAAGTTACCATCATCAGTTTGCATATAGTGGATATAGCTCAGGTAAATAGGCAGCAGCTCAAATGCTTCCCGGCTCCCGTTACGCTGATAAGCCATTAGTGCCATAATGAGCGCGCGGGCATTATCATCCAAACAATACCCTTCTTTTAAATTCGGGATCCCGTACTTGGCATGTTGTACAATCCCGGTATCATCGGTTAGCCGCAATACGTGGGTCAAGCTGAATTTTGGCAGGATCTCCGGATCAACAATGCTGTTGCGAAGGATTTTATCACTGAAATCATATCTAACCAGAGACTCTTGTGCTACTTTAATAAATTCGGCACCAATAACCGGCCAGCGTAAATGCAAGCCATATTGGTACGCATTGTCCTTCAGTTCGTTCAGCACACGGTCCTGATCAAGTAATTCAATAACGGTATCGGCCAGGGCTTCCGAATTTTTAAAATCAAATAGCCTGCCACGCTTCTCGGCCAGCAATTCGGTAGCATGCCAGTATGGAGTCGAAACCACAGCTGCACCCGCACCAACCGCATATGATAAGGTACCGCTGGTGATCTGTGCTTCGTTTAAATATGGTGTTACGTAAATTTCGCAGGCAGTTAAGTAGTTTACCAATTCCTCTTCGGAAACAAACTTGGCAATAAATGCCAGGTTCTTCGAAACGCCTAACTGCGCCGCAAGCGATTTCAAGTGATCACGGTACTCCTCGCCCGAACTTTTGATAACCCCGGGATGTGTATTACCCAATACCACGTACATCACATCAGGGTGTTTCGCAACTATTTTAGGCAATGCTTTTATTACGGTTTCCAAACCTTTGTTACGGCTTAGCAAACCAAAGGTTAACATCACCCTTTTGTTTTTAAAAGCCGACAAGCTTTTCACCGGATTCTCGGCAGGGGCTTCCACATTGGGCACGCCATGCTCTATGATCTGGATCTTATCGGCAGGGATCTCATAAATATTGGTCAGGAAATCTACAGCACGTTTGCTCATCACCACAACCTTCGATGATTGCTCGGCAATTTCGCGAATAATGATGCGCTGCACATAGCTCGGGTCTTTCAATACTGTATGCAAAATAGAGATCAATGGTTTTTCGAGACGATTGATCAGCGGTAAAATATAAATGCCGCTTTCGCCGCCGTAAATGCCAAACTCATGCTCCATAATACATACATCGGCATTACTGGTATTGATATAATTGGCCGCACGGATATAATCTTTCTGGTGATTTTGGCGAATGATATATTTAACTTCCTCCGGGTATTCATATTCCTGCAGGTTTTCCGAATCATTAAGTGCCACGACAAAGCCATTTTGTGCTAAGGTGTGCCTTTCAGGAAAATTTGAACTGATGGCACGCATCAAATTATTATTAAATGTTGCAAGGCCGCATTCGCGGGGGGGATAGGTTGATATATATGCTATTTTCATATGTAGATTGTGTATAGATGCTTTGATAGTTCGTTTTACAACATTTAATTAATTGTAAAAGCAGGGTGACCTTAAAAAGATGCATCAGTGACCTTATTTATTGCCTTTAGGACACTGAAAGCATTGTTTTTATAGGCATTGCTATAAATACACAAACCATACCAATTTAACTCAAACTATAATCCTTATGAATTATGAAGGGGTTGTAACAGGCAATTTACAAGGAAGAATAGCACAGAATTGACTTAGCCAAACATCGTTGTGCTTGTCGGCTTTCTTTGATTCGCAAATGGGCTGAAGAAAACTTCTTTTCATTTAGTATAGAGCAGTAATGAGATTTCGCGTTAACGCGAAAGAGAAATCATATACACAATCGAGGCTGGATTTGCATGGTTTCTTAACTGTCCGCAGAAGATTTCTCCTCATTTCACGAGGAGGAATGTTATATTTTATTTATTAGTGTAGAAATCAATCGCTTCTATAATTACATCACAAGCTTTCCTGATCTCGTCGTGGGTAATGATCAAAGGAGGCGCCAAACGCATGGAGTTGCTGCAATGTAAAAACCAGTCGGTTATTACACCATTTTCGATACAACGGTCAATTATGTTTTTATTGAGCTCGAAGTTTTCCAGTTCGATAGCCATCATGAGGCCTTTGCCGCGTACCTGTTGTATAGCCGGGTGTACAAGCAAATCCCGAAACAAAGCTTCCTTTTCGGCTACGCCGGATACCAGGTTGTTATCCAGCAGAAACTCCAGTGCCGCTAAACCTGCCGCGCAGCATACAGGGTGCCCGCCAAAGGTAGTGATATGACCAAGGATCGGGTTTTCCTTCAATGCGTCCATGATCTGGTTTGATGAAATGAACGCCCCTATCGGCATCCCGCCGCCTAAAGCTTTTGCCAGTAACAGGATATCTGGTACGATATCAAAATGCTCAAACGCGAAAAGCTTTCCTGTTCGTCCAAACGCCGCCTGGATCTCATCCAGGATCAACAGCGTACCGGTTTCGGTACAACGGGCACGTAAAGCCTGCATATATGCAAGATCCGGCACACGGATGCCGGCCTCACCCTGGATGGTTTCGATAATCACGCAGGCGGTTTCTTCAGTTATCAGCACAAGATCTTCCGGGTTATTAAAACGGATGAAATTCACGCCCGGCAATAAAGGACGATAAGCCTGTTTAAACTCCTCATTGCCCATAACACTCAATGCCCCATGTGTGCTGCCATGATACGAGTTAAGACAAGCAACAACCTGCTGCCTGCCTGTAAAACGCTTGGCAAGCTTTAATGCCCCCTCAACGGCCTCGGCACCCGAGTTGGTAAAATATACCGACTGGAGGGGCGCCGGTAATACGGAAACAAGCTTTTCGGCAAAACGCACCTGCGGGGTTTGTACATACTCGCCGTACACCATCAGGTGCATGTATTTATCAACCTGCTCTTTTATCGCGTTAATAACATAAGGATTGCTGTGCCCAAGACTGCTTACCCCAATGCCCGAGATCAGGTCGATATAAGGCTTGCCCTCCGCATTGTACATATAAATACCTCCGGCACGCTCAAATTCAAGCAATAAAGGGAAATTAGTGGTTTGCGCGTTATTGGCTAAAAAAAGCTGGCGAAGAGTAGACATGTTGTTAAGTTGTGTTCAAAACTGTTAAAATCCAAACCGTCATTGCGAGGTACGAAGCAATCGCGAACTATACAGAGCGGCTCTGCTTATAGGGGATTGCTTCGTACCTCGCAATGACGAGTAGTAGAACCCAGACTTACGAAGTTTTAAAAACTTCGTAAGTCTTAGGTCCGCAATGATGACCTACTTAGATTTACCGACAAAGATAAACTAAAACAGATGGGCGAAAATCCATCTGTAAACGTATTTTTAAAATGATCTTGATTTATTAGGAAGAAAAGAAACCTAATCTCTAAACTCCAACCTCTAATCACTACCCCTAATTCCCCGCTCTTTCGCTGCGTTCGCTGAGTTGTTTGATGAGCTCATCGTTAAATTCCTGTTCGCTTTTGTACAGGACACTCACCTTTTCGGGCGGAAGGATCTTGGCAAAGGAATCGCGGTAGCGTTTACGGATCCCAACCAGCTGGCTTTCGTAATAGATCTCCTTATCTATTTGCTCGGTGCCGTTGGTTGATGAAGTGGAGTTATTTAAACGCTTCAGAATGCGTACAGCAGTAAGCTCCTGCTGGTACTGATTATAAAGCGGCCAGAATTTGTTAGCCTCTTCATCAGTAAGATCAAGCTGGCGGCTGATATACCTGTTACGGGCAGCCTCAAGCCTTTTACCCATAGCGCCCTTTTTGTTGCCATTAGGACGTACCGGGTTAAGTTGAGGCCTTGAGGGCGTTTGAGCCGGAACAAAGCGGTTAACCTGTCCCACAGCTTCATAGCCTAATGCCATAACAAATAACACAATACAAATATGCCTGATCAATTTACTCATTAAATTTTTTCCTCTGTTTAATTATCTATATAATCCGACAGATCTTCGTCTGCATTACTTGTGTTGCTTTTTTGGTTTGCATCTATCAGCGTACGGGTATCGCTCGCGTCCATGTGTAACTGAAGATAGCTTTTTATTTCATCAACCGGCACCGATGATACCTGCTCATGCAAGTAAGAATGGTTATGATCCGGCGCCTGGATATCTCCCCTGAAAATAACACCCACACCTAATATTAAAGCAAAGCAGGCCGCTGTAGCATACCTGATGGTTGGCGACAACCAAAGCCTCCTCACCATTCCTTTTTTCTGTACAGGTTTTGCTTTGTTAATGCTTATAACATTATCAATCTCCTGCTCCTCTTCAACTTCAGCATTAACTGTTTTATCCAGGATACGCTGGTTAAGCTTATCAAAGTAATCTATCGGTACAACAAAGCCTTCGTGCTCGGCATTTATTGCCTCCTCAACTGCTATGCGGCTTTGAATATTGGCACTTAGCTCCTCAAAATAATTTTCAGGAACAGTAAACCCTTCATCGCCCATGGCTTCCTCAACCGCAATGCGGCTTTGGATGTTGCTGCTCAGCTCATCAAAGTAATTTTCGGGTACGGTGAAGCCTTCATCAGCCAGGTTCATGGCCTCCTCTACCGCTATGCGGCTTTGGATATTGCTGCTTAACTCGTCAAAATAGTTTTCGGGCACCGTGAAACCCTCTCCCGCATTCATGGCTTCATCCACCACAATACGGCTTTGAATATTGCTGCTCAGCTCATCAAAATAATTTTCGGGAACGGTAAACCCCGAATCACCGGCGCTTAAAGCACGCTCAATATTTATACGGCTCCGGATGTTGCTGCTTAGCTCGTCAAAGTAATTTTCGGGTATGGTATACCCTGCAGATGGATAGTTTTTTAATCCCTCAAGCCTTATACGTGTTGTAATGTGCTGCGCTAACTCATGGAAATAGCCTTCAGGCACTGTGAACGGGTTAGTTTTGCTAACCTGTTTCAGTGCGATGAAATCATCCAGCCATTCCCTATTGTCCATATCGCTTTTCATACACAACTATAGATTGGTATAGTGCTAAAAGGTTTAACGTAAATTAAAAAATTAATCCCTGCCAAGCAAATGAGCTTCTATCTTTTTGACTGCCAGGTGAAACGAAGCCTTTAAAGCTCCCACACTGGTACCCAAAACCTGCGACATTTCTTCGTACTTCATGTCTTCATAATATTTCATATTGAAAACGAGCCGTTGTTTTTCGGGCAGGGTAAGCAGTGCTTCCTGTAGCTTACGCTGCGCAGCATCGCCGTTAAAGTAGGTTGAGTCGGCCAGTGTATCGGCCAGCTCATAAGCAACATCATCCAACGAAACATTATTTTTTTGTTTTTTCTTATTCAAAAAAGTAATGCATTCGTTGGATGCTATCCTGTACATCCAGGTGTACAGTTGCGCGTCGTTTCTGAAACCAGCCAGGTTTTTCCAAACCTTTACAAAAACATCCTGAACCAGATCATCAGCATCATCATGATCAACAACCATGCGCCTGATGTGCCAGTATATTTTTTGCTGGTACTTTTTCAACAACAGGTTAAATGCCTCATTCCGGGTCTTTTCGTCCTGAAACTTGCTTAATATCTCTGAATCTTCAACCTGTACCGACATTTTTAGAATTTTATTAATGTTAAAGGTTTAATTAACCTTTTTTGTTTTTTCTTTCTATCACCTTTTTCACCGCTGCCACAATATGATCTGCATCCAGGCCGTATTTGGTCATCAGTTGCTCAGGTGTACCGCTTTCGCCAAAGCTGTCATTTACAGCTACGTACTCCTGTGGTGATGGATTGTGCACTGCAAGCACCTGTGCAACGCTATCGCCTAAGCCGCCCAAACGGTTATGCTCTTCGGCAGTAACTACGCAGCCTGTTTTAGCAACCGATTTCAAAATAGCCTCTTCATCCAACGGTTTAATGGTGTGGATGTTGATGATCTCGGCATCGATACCCTGCTCAGCTAAAATTTCGCCTGCAAGGATAGCCTGCCATACCAAGTGACCTGTAGCAAAGATACTTACATCAGCGCCTTCGTTCACCATCCATGCTTTACCAATTTCAAATTTTTGATCGGGATCGGTAAAGATCGGAACAACCGGGCGGCCGAAACGTAAGTAAACCGGGCCATCATACTCAGCAATAGCAACAGTAGCGGCTTTAGTTTGGTTATAATCGCAGGTGTTGATAACAGTCATACCTGGTAACATTTTCATCAGGCCGATATCTTCCAAAATCTGGTGGGTAGCACCATCCTCGCCCAAGGTTAAACCGGCATGTGAAGCGCAAATTTTAACGTTTTTGTTTGAATAAGCTACTGACTGACGGATTTGGTCATAAACCCTGCCTGTTGAAAAGTTGGCGAAAGTACCGGTGAAAGGAATTTTACCGCCGATGGTCATACCGGCAGCAATACCGATCATGTTAGCTTCAGCAATACCTACCTGTACAAAACGTTCAGGGAATGCTTTAATAAAATCGTTCATTTTTAACGAACCAATAAGGTCGGCGCAAAGTGCAACAACCTGATCATTTTTCTGGCCTGCTTCCAGCAACCCGGCGCCAAAGCCCGAGCGGGTATCTTTTTTATCTGTGTAAGTGTATTTTTTCATTGTTCAAATTCCCTCCGCAATCGGGAAGGATTGGAATTAAATCGTGATAATATAAACTGATGTTTTTGACTCTCCCCCTTCAGGGGGCCGGGGGGCTAATAATCGCCCAGTGTTTCCTCTAACTGATCTAAAGCCAGTTTAAGCTGCTCATCATTTGGCGCAACACCGTGCCATTTGTGGCTGCCTACCATAAAGTCAACACCGTAACCCATTTCGGTATGCATCAGGATCATGATCGGTTTGCCCTGACCTGTACGGCTTTTTGCTTCTTCGAGCACCCTAACCACATCGGCCATATCGTTACCTTTCATATCCAAAACATCCCAGCCAAAAGCTTCCCATTTAGCGCGAAGATCGCCTAATGAAAGTACCTGTTTGGTTGGACCATCAATTTGCTGACCGTTAACATCGATAGTTGAGATCAGGTTATCAACATGATTGTGCGGGGCAAACATCGCAGCTTCCCAAATCTGGCCTTCCTGGATCTCGCCATCGCCATGCAGGGTAAACACCAATGATTTATCACCGTTTAATTTTTTTGCCAATGCAGCGCCGATAGCTACCGATAAGCCCTGGCCCAATGAACCCGAGGCAATACGGATACCCGGAAGATGCTCATGTGTGGTTGGGTGACCTTGTAAACGCGCGTTCAGTTTACGGAAAGTTGCCAGTTCGGCTTTATCAAAATAACCGGCATGTGCCAATGTGCTGTAAAACACGGGGGAAATATGGCCGTTTGACAGGAAGAAAATATCTTCGCCAACTGCATCCATATTAAATTTAGGATCGTGGTTCATTACCGAAAAATACAATGCGGTAAAGAAATCGGTACAGCCCAATGAGCCGCCCGGGTGGCCTGATTGACAGCCATGTACCATGCGTACAATGTCGCGCCTGATTTGTGACGCGGTTTTTTCTAATGTTTGTAAGTCTGCTTTCATTAATGGAATTTAGGAACTGCTAAAGTAGCTATTTTGATTGTGTTTTTAACACTTATTTTACAAGATCGAGCACCTGTTGTGACGAGGCCTTAGTATCAACCTTACTGATCACATGCGTAATAACCCCTTCTGCATCAATTATAAATGTGGTACGGGCTGTACCCATATATTTTTTGCCGTACATATTTTTTTCAACCCACACGCCGTAAGCTTCAACAATTTTAAGCTCATTATCGGCTATCAGGGTAAATGGCAGGCTATATTTGGTTTCAAACTTTTTGTGCGATTTTTCATCGTCGGTACTTACCCCTATCACCTCAAAACCTTTGCTTAAAAGTGATTGATAGTTATCCCTGAAATCGCATGATTCGGCAGTACAGCCGGGGGTATCATCTTTAGGATAAAAGTAAAGGATCACATTTTTGCCTTTATAATCGGCAAGCGATACTTCTTTGCCGTTTTGATCTTTAGCGGTAAAAGCAGGAGCTTTATCGCCTTCTTTTAATGTTGTCATGGCTTATTTAGGTACTTATCTGGAAAAATCGGCGGAAAATTCCGAAAAATTATTCTTGTTATCAACTAAAGTCAACTTAAACACGTGTTTACCGGGTGCAATATCGCTATTAAAGGTGTAACTTAATATTTTAGTTTTATAATCATGCTCCATTAGCACCCATTTACCATCAATTGTGCCTGTATAGCTCTTAATTCCTGATAAATTATCGCTCATTCTGAAATTAATACTATGGGCAGCCTTCATATTGCTGCCATTTTTAATATTAAGCGGATGGATAACGGGCGGCACAGTGTCTACTTTGATATAATAATCACCAAAGGCACTCACCTGCGATATCACGTAACCATCTTTAAAGTAACCACCCTGGCAGCCGCCCCATGAGCTCACAATAACCGCCTTATCGGCATACTTGCCCAGGTCAATATCGGGCTTAATCCAGATCTCATAGCTATCATGAATGGGTGTCAACCGGTTATGGATATGGTGCATGGCCGAATAAGCCCCCACAGGTTTAGCTGATGCTGAATATTGGAAATCAAGGTCATCATAAAGGTTACCAGGCATAATGACCACTTTCACTTTGTCGTTGTTAAACTCACTCCGCTTATCATAGTAAAACATAGTACCGGTAGGTTTTACAGGCTGTGGGTTTGTAAACGGAGATGATTTAACCTTCAGGTTAAGCAATGCTGTATTGCCCGCCACATCCTTTACAACGTACTCCACATCATGCGTCGCGTTATCATCAAACGTAATGATGCCGTTATTTACCGATTGCGGATACAATGAAATCCGGCTGCCGGGCAGGATGAAACATTTCTGCATCCACCTGCGGGATGATTCAAATGCAGGGTAATCTATATATGCATTAATAGCATGGGTCTGATCAAACGCGAAACGCTCAACCGCAAAGGTATAAACTGTTTTGCCATCCAGTTTTAGCTCTATTGAATAAACGCCGTTATGATTAAACGACGTGCTGTTCATATCGGTGGTATTAATCCCGAATCCGATATTACCACTTAGTTCCAGTGTTTGTGGTTTAAGGAGATGATAATTACCTGCTGAGCCCGTAACACCAAAAAACTCCCTGGGTGTTTTTTCGCTGAAAGGTTTCCCGTTAAGATGATAAATGCCGATGGAGGTAATTGTAGGCGGCACTTTATCAGGAATGGTTAAACCAAATAGCTGTGCATTGATAGTTTCCTCTGTTTTACTGTCCCTGATCTCAAAGTGCACATGCGGCCCGGCCGATGCACCGGCGTTCCCTGAAATGGCTACCACCTCATCCTTTTTTACCGGCACCTGTGTTGGTGTAAGTTTAAAATCGGCTTCGTAGGTTTGGTGCTCGTATTGATATTTCTTTACCAGCTCAATAACCGCTGGACTAAAACTTTGCAGGTGACCATAAACCGTAGTATACCCATTGGGGTGGGTAATATAAATAGCCCTCCCAAAACCACCAAACTGAACACGTACCCTTGATATGTAACCTTCGGCAGCTGCATATACAGGGTAGCCTGTCCTCTGGTTGGTTTTAAAATCGAGCCCGGAGTGGAAATGTGACGGCCTTAACTCGCCAAATGAACCGGCTGTAGTGGGTGGCGTAAGATCAAGCGGATACCTGAAATAATTTTGCGGGTAAGCTCTGCTTTGTATAATATTTTGAGCAAATGCGTTTGAATAAAGCGCCAAACACATTGCGCCTGTAACCAATATTTTTTTTATCATGCTTACTTAACGTAAAAATCGAGCATTTTCTCATCTTCGAGGTATCCCTCAAGTCTGTCGCCGATTTTTACTTTTGATACACCTGGTGGGGTGCCGGTAAATATTAGGTCGCCCTTTTTTAGGGTGATGTATTTTGAAACAAAGGCTATGATGCTCTCAAACGAAAAAAGCAAATCGCGGGTGTTGCCCTGCTGGCGGGTTTCGCCGTTAATATCCAGCTTAAAGTTGATATCATAAACAGATTCAAACTTGGTCTTAGGCACAAAAGTACTGATGGGCGCCGAGCCATCAAAGGCTTTAGCCAGTTCCCAGGGAAGGCCTTTTTCTTTGTGGCGTGCCTGAACATCACGCGCGGTAAAATCAATACCTAAGCCAATTTCTTCATAGTAATTAGCGGCAAATTTTTCGCTGATGTGTTTGCCCTCTTTACTGACCTTCAAAACCAATTCAATTTCATGGTGTACATCTTCCGAAAAATCGGGATGGTAAAAAGGCTTGTTCTCTTTTAATAAGGCCGTATCGGGCTTCATGAAGATAACCGGCGTTGTGGGTACCGGGTTATTGAGTTCTTTGGCGTGTTCGGCGTAGTTGCGGCCAATGGCAATAATTTTCATAAATGAACGCTATAATCGCCAAAGCTAAAAAAATTGATGGGTTTGGGAGGAAGGTTTATAATGTTGTATTAATAATTTGACGTTCCCCTCAAGTAAAACTTACGCAGGCAAGTTGCGTACCTCTGGCACGCCCAAAATGGGGTTCATTCAATTGCTACAAACCTTTTGCCCCGCTGGGGCAGTCAAAAATGAAAAAATTAAGTTTAATCGAATTTAATTAATAACCGAAATCCTTTTGATAACAGATTCGGTGCCGGCAACAACGCGGACAAAGTAAAAACCACGGACCAGCTTATTGCTGATCGGGTAATTCAGATTATGATCGCCGGATTCAACCCTTTGAGAAAACAGGGTAGAAATATCGTTGCCCAGCACATCCATTATTTTAATGGTTACGTTGGCATTGCGCGAAATGGAATATTTAAGATTGATCTGGTCGGTTACCGGGTTAGGGTACAATTGCACATCGCTTAGTAGTTTATCATCAGGCCGGGATACATTCAATTTTACACTTGAAGTAACAGCGGGTTTTAATGGAGGAAGCGAAAGGTGCAAGCCATTCTTTAAATAAGACGTTTTGGCGGCTTTAGTTTTACCCCTAAGATACACGGTATCAGACTTTAGCGAATGACCATCGGCAACAAAGGCGAAGTTCACGAAAATTGCCATCGCAATTATCACGACCCATGTATAGGTATAAACATAAGAATATGTAAAATTTCGCCTCATTATTTAGTATGATTCTACAAAAGTATAAATAATGCCCTCATCCCATTAAATATTAGTGTTTTTGTAAAACTTTTTAACAAATTTTAACAAAATGCACAGCCTTATTGTATAATAGACACATAATTTCCTTATACGTTTAATCATTCTAATGGTTTAACCAAAAAAATTAATATTTTTGCCATCTCTAAATCATAAAAGTGTCAAATCATAAAGATCTGCATAAACTGTCGGCCGCGGGCTTTCTAATCAGTTTAGGAATAATTTACGGTGATATTGGTACCTCCCCATTATACGTATTCAAGGCTATAGTTGGCCAGCGTCAAATTTCAGAAACATTAATTCTTGGAGGTGTTTCGCTCATTTTTTGGACATTAACCCTGCAAACCACTTTAAAGTATGTGGTGATAACCCTAAGGGCCGATAACAAGGGTGAGGGCGGCATTTTCTCGCTGTTTTCATTAGTACGGCGTAAAGCAAAATGGCTTATTATACCGGCGGTTGTAGGGGGCTGCGCCCTTTTGGCCGATGGCATTATTACCCCGCCAATTACCATATCATCGGCCATTGAAGGTTTGCAAACCTATTACCCTAATTTGCCTACTGTATATGTGGTAATGGCCATTATTACCGCTTTATTTATCATACAGCAATTCGGCACATCACTGGTAGGTAAGGCATTCGGGCCTATCATGTTCGTCTGGTTTACGATGATGGGCTTTTTAGGTGTTACCTATATCGTACATGATCCATGGGTTATCCGCTCGTTAAACCCGTACTATGCCATTAAATTGCTTACCTCAAGCTCAAGCGATGGCGCCTTCATTATATTAGGTGCCGTGTTTCTGTGTACCACGGGTGCCGAAGCATTGTACTCCGATCTTGGTCATTGCGGTAAAGCCAATATCCGCGTAAGCTGGGTTTATGTTAAGATTTGCCTTATCCTAAACTATTTAGGCCAGGCAGTTTGGCTGCTACAACGTAACGGGCACGTTATGGACCTTAACGCTCAAAACCCTTTTTATCAAATCATGCCAACATGGTTCCTGATATATGGTATCGGCATAGCTACAGTAGCGGCCATCATTGCCAGCCAGGCGCTGATATCAGGTTCGTTTACGCTCATTGCCGAAGCGGTAAGGCTTAATCTTTGGCCAAAAGTTAGGATCAACTACCCATCAGAGCAAAAAGGACAGTTATATGTGCCCAGCGTTAACTGGCTGCTTTGGGCGGGTTGTTTAGGTGTGGTGCTGATATTCAAACACTCGGATAAAATGGAGGCTGCTTACGGCTTAAGTATTACCGTAGCCATGCTTATGACTACCATACTGGTATCCAAATTCCTGAAGCGCAAAAAAGTGCCCAATTATATCATCAATACGTTTTTGGCGGTTTACCTGCTTATTGAAGGAACCTTCCTTACCGGTAACCTGCATAAGTTCTTAGATGGCGGTTGGTTTACACTGTCGATAGGTTTTGTATTGTTTACTGTGATGTGGACCTGGCATACCGCCCGCAAGATCAGGAACCGCTATGTGAAGTTTGTTGAGATAGAAGACTATTTTGACATTATAAAGGAGTTAAGCTCCGACGAAAGTGTACCTAAATATGCTTCGCAGTTGGTTTATTTAACCAGCGCCAACTTCAATTCAGAAATCGAATCAAAAATTGTTTATTCTATACTTCAAAAACAGCCTAAACGTGCCGATGTTTATTGGCTGGTACACGTTGACGTAGTGGACGAACCTTACAAACGCGAATACGAAGTTGACCATTTAGTGCCAAACAAACTCATCCGGATTGACTTTAAGCTCGGTTTCCGCGTTGAACAGCAAATAAACCTGCTATTCAGGAAAGTAGTAGAAGACCTAGTTAAAAAAGGCGAGGTTGATATTACCAGCACTTATAAATCACTGAACAGGCACAAAATTGTCGGCGATTTCCGTTTTGTGGTGATCGAAAAGATCTTCTCACGCTCACACAACCTGTCATTCATCGAAAGATTTATAATGGATTACTACAAGCAGCTTAAAAAAGTGAGCTTATCCGAAGAGCGCGGTTTCGGCCTCGACCTGAGTTTTGTAACGGTAGAGAAAGTACCGCTGGTACTTGCTATACCTGAGGCAATTGAAATCCACAGGGTTAATTAATTGCAATCCTTTTTAATATTGAAAGCCTTCCGGAAACGGGAGGCTTTTCTTTTTACATTCTGTCGCTCAATCTGCCGCGGGCTTTCAGCCCGTGGTATACCATGGTTTGAGCTTTCAGCTCAAGGGTGTAAGCTGAAAGCTTACATTATGCCACCCACAGGCTGAAAGCCTGCGGTAGTTATATAGTTATTTACTTTTTTCCCAAGCCATCCGCATATATTTCCGCACTTCATCATTAATATCTTCCTTAAAATACATCCTGAAGTAGTGATTATACTGATCGGTGCCGGGCACTTGTTTTATTTTACTGAAGCACAGGTTATCGTCATAAACCTGTTTAAAGGGAAATACCACATCAATAAAGTTTTTACCTAATTGGGTAACATAAGCAAAGTTTATCCTTGCTCCCAATGCTATCATGCTTTTGGTAGGATAAACTTTAATTTCGGTAATTTGCAGGTACTCATCAATCAAATGATCAAACAGCGCTATGGTATGGGGCGTTTTGCTGCTTAGCGCTTCCGATAGCTCCCTGTCGCGGCATGAATGCGCCTGGTTGGTGGCGGTAAATTCACGTTCGCATAAAGGGCAGGTCCACATAAGTTTTACGCGGTTTTGATTTCTTTGCCCAGCACGCTGTTTTTATAGCTGTAAGTGGCATAAATTACCAGACCTATCACCAGCCATATCAAAAACCTGAGCCAGTTGGTATAGCCAAGTTCCGTCATCAGGTAAAAACAGCTCATCAGCCCCAAAACAGGGATGAGCGAGAAGTTTTTAATAAAGCTGTAAACCGCTATAATAATGATCAGGATAAAGAAAAGATAGTTAGGGAAATTATACAGGAAGCCATCAAAACCTAAATAATACTTCTTACCATCGCTGATATCGTTCGTTTGCCTTAGCGCGGTATTGAATTTATCCTCTTCTATATCCTTAAAATATTTTTTAGCCGAGTCGGGCTGGGCAGTTACATTAGCGTTATAAAGCTGATTGGTAGTTTTAAGCAGGCTCAGCTTGTCATTGTTATCCATATTATCAATGATATCGCTACGGTCTTTTAGTTTCTTAAACTGCATCATCTCAACTTGCGCGGCCGGTTTAAACCAGGCGACCGAACCCAAAATCACCAGTGTGATAATTGGTATAATAAATTTACCATTCACGTATGGTAAATGGAATTTGCCTTTAACAGCCTCTTCACGCGGCAGCAACAGCACACCGCCGCAAACCAGTACAAATGCAAACAGGGTACCAATACTGGTCAAATCAGTTACTTCGGTAAGGTTCATGAACAGGGCCGGTATAGCCACCACAAAACCGGTCACCACGGTGGCAAAAGCAGGTGTTTGATATTTTGGATGGATACGTGAAAATGCTTTAGGCAATAAACCATCGCGGCTCATGCTCATCCAGATCCTGGGCTGGCCTAACTGGAATATCAGCAATACACTCGCTGTAGCAACAACCGCACTAATGGAGATCACATAGCTAATCTTATTTAAGCCCACCTTTGCAAAAACAAAGGCCAGTGGGTCACCAACCTGAAGGTCTTTATAACTTACCATGCCGGTAAGCACCAACGCTATCAGGATATACAATACTGTACAAATCACCAGCGAATAGATCATGCCGCGGGGCAGGTCGCGCTGGGGCCTTTCACATTCTTCGGCTGTGGTTGAGATGGCGTCAAAGCCGATATAAGCAAAAAACACCCCCGATACGCCTTTCATAACGCCACTGAAACCGTTAGGCATAAATGGGTGCCAGTTGGCAGGTGTTACATAAAAAAAGCCGACTACTATAACTGCTATAACAATCACTATCTTCAAAACTACCATAGCATTGGTGGCCTTTTTTGTTTCGCGGATGCCCACATAAACCAGGTAAGTGATGATGATAACAATTAAAAGGGCGGGCAAATTGGCAATGAGCTTAAAACCACCTATGCCCGGCGCCTGATCCCAGGCCAGTGCTTCTGCTTTTACTTTATCACTGATATCAGCCAGGTTTGCACCTGCTGCCTGAACCTGCTCATGCCCGCGCAGGGCCGAAACATAGTCCATAGTCAGAAACTTGGGCATATGTATATGAAAGCCTTCCAGCAGGTTTACAAAGTATTCGCTCCAGGAAATGGCTACCGCGATGTTGCCAATGGCGTATTCCATTAACAGGTCCCAGCCAATGATCCATGCTATCAATTCACCAAAAGAGGCATAAGCGTAGGTATACGCACTGCCCGCAACCGGGATACGCGAGGCAAACTCGGCATAACAAAGAGCCGAAAAGCCGCAGGTAACAGCGGTTAAAATAAACAGGATGGAAACCGCGGGGCCGCCGTGGAAAGAGGCTTCGCCAATTGTCGAAAATATACCTGCCCCCACAACGGCGGCTATCCCCATGAGGGTGAGGTCTTTTACGTTAAGTTCTTTTTTGAGTTGGGATGACGTTGTACCGGGATGCTCACTATCACTAAAACCACATTCAACATCATTTAAAATTTTTGCTACCGACTTTTTACGAAAGATACTTTTCGACATGTAGTTTAATTAATAAGTGCTAACCAATCTCAAAATTAATCATTTTTTTGCATTGAATAAGTATATGCTTACTTTGCAGCATGAAGATAGGAATAAAAGACGTGTTGCACAGGATCCGCCCTTTTTTTATCCTTTACCTTATCGTCTTAGCCACCTGCCTGACTATCAAACTGCTATTTACCCGTGAAGCTATTTTTTTTACCGTAAATGGTTGGCACCAACCCTGGCTTGATACCATTGAGCCTTATGTTACAGATATCGGCGATGGCACCACAGCAGTGATAGTATCACTTGCTATGCTTTTATTCAGCTACCGCTGCTGGCTGTTAATGGCCTCAAGCTATGCCATAACGTCCATAGCGGCACAAATCCTTAAATATATTTACATTGCTCCCCGGCCAAAGCTATACTTTGCCAGCCAGTGGAGCAGGGTACATACCGTAGAAGGAGTTTATATATTGGAGAAATACAGTTTTCCGTCCGGGCATACGGTGAGTGCTTTTTCTGCCGCGTTGGTCATAACGTACCTCTGTAAAAACAAAAGCTGGGGAATCCCAGCCTTGTTTGTTGCCATAATGGTTGGCTATTCAAGAATTTATTTAACCGAGCACTTTTATGAAGACGTGCTTGCCGGCTCGGCCATTGGTGTGTTTGTTACTATATTTTGGTTAACATGGCTTGATGGTAAGCAGTTCATCAATTCGGCCAAATGGAACCGGGGCCTGCTCGATAACGTATTCAAAAAAGCCCCTGTCGCCAATTAAACTCCAGCTTCCAGTTGACTGTTTTTACGTTTGATCACGGTTAACACGATAATCAGTATTATAACGGCGCCGCCGCCATAAATACCTATTTTGGCCGGGGCAGACATGCCTTTTGCGTCAGACAAATACTGATCGCGGCGATCTAAAGTAGGTGCGATTTTTATAGAACTGGAAAATTGTTTCAGTTCGGCCTTTGCCAGATCAAGTCTTTGCTCCGGATAGTTATATTCAAAAGTATAGGTTACGTCCTGGGTATATAACAGGATAAAATTTCTTAACTCCGGAGATTCGCCGGTTGAACCGCTGTTATCAATCCTGAGAGTGAATACCTTTCCTTCCAGTTTACCGATAGTGGTATCACGCGGATACATTACGCTGCCATTAACAGATTGTTTTTGAATACCTTTGATGTAGGTTTTAAATACATCTTTCAAGTCGCTCTCCTTGTTTAAAGGTTTTGTATTAGCGTTTGGCACGCGTAAAACAAGAATATTACCTAATGATGCACTACCCTGGTATATCTGCTGGCCTAATGTATCCTTTTTAGTAAAGCCTTCGGGTAATGAAACCGTGACAAGGCTATCTATCTTTACAGGTTTAAGTGCCTGGCTAAAACCTGTAAGCGAAAACAGTATTATGCTTAAGCTTAAAATTATCTTTTTCATATTTATTTAACTTGAAAAAGAAGAATAAGTTTTAACTAATAATACATTATGAGATTTGCGTGAAAGTTAAATGACTTATAATCAACAATATAAATACAGGCTAAAAGCTGAAAGCTTAATGCTGAAAGCTTTTCAAACACAAAGCTTTTCGCTTTGAGCTTTCAGCATTAAGCTCTTTTCAGGCTTTAAGCTTATTCAAAAGTGCATCTAAACATACTTCTGCAAAGGCAGTTGATGAGTCTGAAACACCGTATGGAATAATGAGTTTATTGTTGTGTACAATTACCCCGCATGAATAAAGCACGTTAGGTACATAGCCTTCCCGCTCATCACTGTTGGGGATTAGTAAAGGCTCGCGCAGGCGGCCAATTTCAACCGTTGGGTCATCCAGTTTAAGCAGACTTGCACCCAGCACATAACGGCGCATGGGACCAACGCCATGGGTTATCATGATCCATCCATCGGGTGTTTCAATGGGCGAGCCGCAATTACCTATCTGCACAAACTCCCAGCTAAATTTAGGCTGTTGCAGCATCACCGGCTTTTCCCAAATATTGATCTTATCCGAGTACATGATATAGTTATTGCAGCCGTCTATCCGCGATATCATCACATACTTGCCGTTCACCTTGCGCGGAAACAAGGCCAGGTTTTTATTCTGTGCACCCGCACCGTACAAAGGCATGATCTTAAAGTTATAAAAATCAGTTGTTTGCAGCAGCTTAGGCATAATCAGCGAGCCATCGTAGGCGGTATAAGTAGCATAGTACAGTTTGCTGCCGTCATCGTTGGTAAACTGTACAAAACGGGCATCCTCAATACCCTTACGTTCATATTCGGATATCGGGAAGATCACCCTGTCGGAAATATCGGTATCCAGTGAAAAAACAATTTCATAATAGGAATCTGCCAGCCAAAGTACCTTGTCATACTCCAGCCGCTTCATATCGTCTTCCTGCAGTTTTTGCGAGTCCATAATGATCCGGCGCAGGTTGGCGTACTCAAAATGATGATCGAGCTTTGATTCCAGCTCGCTTATAACATCAATATTAATTTGGGTAATGGCTGCTTTTTCAAAAAAAAGCTTTTTATTATAAACTGCATTCCTCACAATTTCGGCTTCATCAATATAACTGCCCGCAGGTTGTATGCTGATGTTGTTATCCTTATCTATCCAGGCACGGCGAAAAGTTATGGAAGAGATATGCCCCTCGCCTACCGCCCGGAAACTGATGATCACCCTGCGCTGACCGTCTTCAAGCTCAGTTTGGTCGGGATCTTCAACTATCGAGGGATTAAAGAAGGCGGCCGATTCTATTGAATACTCATGGGTAAAATAAGACCCAATGAGCAGCTTTCGGTAAACGGTAAGCGTATCAAAATCAATATTGAGCTCTAAAAACAAGGGCTTAAGTTTGCTGCAATGCCTGTTGAGCACCCGGGTAATATTACGGTGCCTTTTGGAATATTCCTGCAGCAAGGGCGATACAATGCCAAAAGCATCATCTTCGCTGATTAACATTACACGCTCAATAACCTCTTTGGCGCGATCGTTCCCATTAAAAAAAAATCTTGCTATTACACGTTTCGGATCTGGATTTACCCGGATGGGTTTGCGTTCGATAGAAAGTCTCATACAATGAAGTGGTAGCTTTTAGTTTGTAACACCAATCGGCGCAAATTGATTTGCGCTTTTTTAATTTAAACGCAAGATTTAAAAAATGACACTTTACAGGCCGCTATAAAAACCTATCTTCATACTTTATTAATCTTCGGTACGGTACTTTGCCTGCCGTGAATAATCTTGATCCTGTAACCCTTATTGATAGTTCCTGTAAATGCACAATTATGAACGTACTAATTGTTGAAGACGAAAAAGGCCTTGCGCTTGAGGTTGATGAATTTTTAAGCCACGAAGGTTTCACAGTTGAACACGCCCGCACCAAGAAATCGGCATCTGAAAAAATTTTCGTAAATAATTATGACTTTATCCTGCTCGACCTGGGCCTGCCCGACGGTGACGGCTTTGACCTGCTTAAAATGCTGAAAGGCATGAACGAACGCGAAGATGCTGTAATTATCCTCACCGCCCGCGGCGCTGTTGACGACCGGGTATCGGGCCTTGAACAGGGTGCCGACGATTACCTGGCAAAGCCGTTTTCATTAAACGAACTATTAGCCCGCATGCATGCCATCACCCGCCGCAAACACCGCCTGGAGAGTAATGACATTAATGTAAAAGGGTTAAAGATCAACATACAAAACCGTACCGTTACCTACAATGATGAGCGTATAACCCTCACCAAAAAAGAGTTCGAGATCTTCAACTACCTGGTTCTTAACAAAAACAGGGTAATATCGCGCACCAACCTCACCGAACATGTTTGGGGCGATGTATTGGAAATAAATTCCGACTCTAACTTTGTGGATGTGCACGTTAAAAACCTGCGTAAAAAGCTATCGGCATATATTCCTATAGATTGGTTTGAAACCGTAAGGAGCATCGGCTACCGTATCAACATCTGAAATTAACAGCCTCATGAAATTACAGGTAAAACTGGCCCTTTATAATACGTTAACCAAATTAGCCATTATACTTTTCACTGGCCTGCTTATCCTGCTTTCTATCGAGAAGATCTCCTATAATCATGTAGAGCTCAGGCTTGAGGAAAATGAAAGAGAAACGCTTAAAAACCTCAGTTCAAAAGAGATTAGCAGCAAGCTTGCTAATCAAAAGCCTTATACCGATTATAATATTTTAAAAGAGGAGTTCATTATTATAACCCCTGTTAAATTTGAGCCCACCGAAACCAAAGCTGTAAAATTCACAACCGAAACCCGTACCAGTGACCTGGTCACACAAACTTATCGTATCCTCACTCACCAGTTTAATTTTAACAACCACACCTATCTGCTTGAAATTGGCGTGTCAGTTACCTCCATTGAGGAATTAAAATCCATCATTAAAAGGTTTACCCTTTTGACATTGATAATAGCACTCGCTCTCACGCTGGTAAGCGACCTCGTGTTTACCAAATTTTTGCTCGCGCCCTTTTATAAGATCATCGACCGTAAGCTGATCAAAGTAAATGATCCTATGAACTTTGATTATGAAAAGATCCAGACCACCACACAGGATTTTGAACTGCTTGATGACAGTATCAGCACACTCATGAAAAAGATCAGTAATCTGTTTGCTCTGGAAAAACAGTTCATTGCCAATGTATCGCATGAGTTACTTACGCCCATATCAATTATCAGCTCGCGGCTGGAGAATATTTTATTGCAGGAAGAACTTAGCGAAGCCAGCGAAAACAAAATGCACGCCTCGCTGAAAACATTAAACCGGCTTAAATCTATCATCAATAGCCTGCTGCTAATATCAAAAGTTGAAAATAATCAGTATGCCAAGACCGATGTGGTGATGATAGCAGGTGTAATTATGGAGATCCAGGAAGAACTGGAAGACCGTTTGGAAGAAAAACATCTCACCTTCAACAATAACATTAAATACATCTACTCCATTATGGGTAACCGCCCGCTGATGCATACCTTGTTGTTCAATTTGATAAACAATGCTATTAAATACAATAGGCCCAAAGGTAGTATCACCGTTGCCGATGCATTGAAGGAAGATGTTTATGTACTGGAAATTACGGACACAGGTGCGGGGATGGACCAACAACAAATAGAAAACGCTTTTAACCGTTTTGAAAAATTTGAGACTGAAGAAAAGGAAAGCTACGGCCTCGGTTTAGCTATTGTAAAAAGTATTACTACTTTTCATGGCATCAGGGTAAAAATAGATTCGGTAAAAGACAGGGGAACGAGCATATTCCTCATATTTAACCGTGAATAACGACTTCACTTAATCTTCACATTGTATCAATACCTTTACAAAGTTTATTTTGTAAGTAGATCCCCTATTTAACTATAGAGGCCGTTTTCCAAATGGGAATGGCCTTTTTTTGCTTTCAAGAAAACCCAATCAAAAAACTACCGTTATTGCGAGGTACGAAGCAATCCCAAACTATATAGAGCGGCCCGGCGTATTGGGGATTGCTTCGTACCTCGCAATGACGCCTTTTTTACAAAATAATCTCTTATATCATCTTATTCCGCTTAACCAGGTAGGTATTCAGGATATGATGATAGCCTTCATGAATATTAGCGTCAACCAAATCAATATGATACTGTGCACATTTTAACTCCAACTGATGGCGGTACTCTTTTAACGATGCCCTGTAGGCGTCGCGGATGCGGGCCGGGTTCACCTTCAGCTCGTCACCACTTTCGATATCAACAAAATGATGAGGGCGGTTATCAAAATTAAACTCAAGTTCTTTTTGCTTATCAGTAACATTAAAAATTATTACCTCATGCTTATTAAACTTTAAATGCTGAATTGCCGCAAATAAAGCCTGCTGCTTTTCGGCATTCAGATTATTCTCCAGCATATCGCTAAAAATGATCACCAACGAACGCTGATGAATTTCCTGCGCTATATGGTGCAGCACGTTAGTGATATTGGTTTGCGTATTTACTTTTGGACTGGCGTACATTTTTTCCAGCTCGGCATATAAATAAAACAGGTGTGTAGTGGTTGATTTCGCCGCGCTGATCCAGTCTATTTTATCCGAAAAAAGACAAAGTCCAAAAGCGTCGCGCTGTTTTTTGAACAGGTACATTAACGATGCTATGGCATAAACTGAAAACTGAAGTTTATTGATACCAGTTTCGGGGAAATTCATAGATGACGAGGTATCCAGCAGCAAAAAACAACGAAGATTGGTTTCTTCCTCAAACTGCTTTACAAACAATTTATCGGTACGGGCCAGCAGCTTCCAGTCGATATTTTTTACCGACTCGCCGTTGTTATACAATCGGTGTTCGGCGAACTCAACAGAAAAACCATGAAAGGGGCTTTGGTGCAGGCCGGTGATAAAACCTTCAACCACCTGCCGGGCCAGCAATTCGAGATTGGCCAATTGCCTTATTTGCTGATCATCATTTAATTTGGGCATAGGCTAATATATGGACATAAAAAAAGCGTTGCAAAATTGCAACGCTTTTTCAAAAAATATGTTGTATTAATGCTACAGTGAATAGCATTAAATAAAATTAAGGGTTATGCTAACTGTTTTACCAGTTTATCAGTTAATACTGATTTTGGCACAGCACCGATTTGTTTATCCACAATTTCGCCATTTTTGAAGAACAATAAGGCAGGGATGTTACGGATACCGTATTTTACAGATATACCTGGGTTGTTGTCAACGTCTACTTTACCAACAACAGCTTTGCCTTCATATTCTTTAGCAATATCTTCAACTACCGGACCTACCATCCTACACGGACCGCACCATTCTGCCCAAAAGTCAATTAATACCGGTTTGTCTGATTTCAGGACAAGCTCGTCAAAGTTTGCATCAGTTATTTCTAAAGCCATGATTTCTATTTTTTTAAATTTTGTACTTACAAATATATGCTATTCAAATTGCTTGCCACAAGTGCGTTACTGACAATGTGACAATTATATTATTATAATCCACGCCCTTAACGCAGGCATGACCATTTGTCGCGTTTACACCCTTAAATATAGCTTTGCGACATGGCGTATTAACACAAATAACCTGTTTCCGAACGATATTTACAACTACACCGGCGGGTTAGTTTTTAACATTGGCGGCATTAATTAACATTACAGCTCTGCAATAGGTTATTGTCTGAACTCGAATTTTAAGTAATTATTTGAATTTATTGAATTTGCCTTTTATTCTGCCAATTCGTTTAATTATCGAAATTCGAGTTCAGACAAAAAAACGACTGGCAGCTAAACCACCAGTCGTTTAATGTATTACTCCGATTCACTATATCTCACCCAATTTATTCCGGGAGCAATTTTTAAAGTTTCCCCTTCAGGGGGAGATTATTCGCAGTTAATTTGCTTTTAGTGCTCATGAGGGCTACGCCGTTTAGAGGGGGCTTATGCGCCTTTCAAAGTAGCCATACCACCGTCGGCAATCAACTCGGCACCGGTTATAAATGTTGAATCGTCGGAAGCGAAGAAAGTAACTGTTTTGGCAATTTCTTCGGCCAAACCAAAACGGCCCATTGGGATCTGTTTGATCAATTCAGAGCCCATGCCTTCTAACTGTTCTTGTGTTAAGCCTAATTTATCGGCGGTGTGTAAAGGTGTTACAACCGGGCCAGGGCTTACTGAGTTAACCCTGATACGACGTGGCAACAACTCGGCCGAAATGTTTTTAGCTAATGAAAGCAATGCTGCTTTACTTGCTGCATAAACAGTTGCGCCGGCCATACCGATATGTGCGTTTATAGAAGTATTAAGTATGATAGAGCCGCCATCATTAATTAAAGGCAACAATTGCTGAATACTGAAGTAGGCACCTTTAAAGTTGATGTTCATGATATCATCAAACATCTGCTCGCTCATTTGCTCAGTTGAATTGAACTGGCCAATACCGGCGTTAACAAATACGATGTCAATTTTTTCGGCAATGGCTTTTACTTTGTCGCCTAATTGTTTTACCTGGTTCATGTCGCCGCTGTCGGCAATCACACCTTTCGCATCAGCACCAAGTATTTCAAGTGCCTCGTTAATTGATTTTTGGTTCCTGCCAGTGATGATCACTTTTGCACCTTGTGCAATGAACTCCTGTGCTGTGGCCAGGCCTATACCACTGTTGCCGCCTGTTATTACTGCTGTTTTTCCTTGTAACTTTTTCATTATCTTTGTTTTGATACATCAAAGGTACAGTGAGTTATAGCTCCCCACAAGAATGCACCATTTTGTGTGCAACATACTTTTTGGTAGGTTATGGGCCGGTTTGATGCAATCGATATATCGCCTTTTTCATTATGACAAAAAACAGACATTCCGATCACTCCTGCACTATGGCAGCAGCCCTAAGCGTGATTAGTGGTAAGTGGAAACTGAGTATAATAAACCAATTATTAAGTGGTCAGAAGCGCTACAGCGAGATAAACCGGGCCATTCCCGGCATGACCGAAAAGATGCTTTCACAACAAATCCGTGAACTGGAAGAAGACGGTATCGTATCCCGCCATATTTTCCCCGAAGTACCGCCAAGGGTTGAATATTCCCTCACTCCCATCGGCCAGGAGCTATCATCTATATTTTACACCCTCGAAAGATGGGGCAGCCATTACATGACCGTTACCAATGCCAATGGCGAAATAATCAAGCCTGATTATACTTGTTATACTTTAGTGAAACAGGATGATGAGGTGGTGAAGGAAAGTGTATAAATCATTGCACTCGTTACGAGCGCAAGTTAAACACGGCATCCTTTAAAGGCTGCTTTTATATTTTTTGCCAGGACGGCGACTTGTATGAAATATTGAATAAACAAAGATGAGATTCTTTTCAGAGTAAACTCTAAAAATGATGAGAAAAGGAAAATCGTCCACCTTGCATTCACGCAATTTGCCAATCTTGTTAGGGTAAAAAAGAGGGTTATTACTTATGCTTTTTAATTTTCGCTCAACGGAAGTTTCAAAGCGATCACCCAGGCCAATTAATTGTTCTTCATACCACCTATATGCTTTCTGATATTCAATTTCGGCTTTGGGAAGCAATTCAATGTTATACCTCATCAGAATTATCGAGCCCTTGCGTTTTTCTTAACCTGCTCCCAGGGGATTCCAGCCACTTTACCGCTCTCATACTCATCAACACGATCCTTCATTTCGTTTAAGAAATCCTGATCTTCCCATAAATCAAGCTCGTCCTGTATCTCACTCTCAACCATAGTGTATATAGCTGCCACTTTTTTATCATCGGCAAAACGGATATACTCTTGTAGTCTTTCCCTAATAACTTCTGTTTCCATAATAACGATCACTTGTTAAACAAATTTAACTTATAAAATCAACTATATCAAACCAGCTTTTATCTTAACTCAACACCGGCTCTTCATTAGTCAAACTATGTATCCCCGCCATAAAATCATCGCTTGGATTTACTTTGAATGATTTAGATGACAACTCAACAAGCATAACCTCTTCCCTGTCTTTGATCTGGAAACGGAGCTTACAGTTTTTAACCGGGTACTTTTCGTTGTTATCATCTATCATGTGCTGGATATCATCCAGCAGCTTACTGTTGAGCATTTGCACATCAATACAAACAGTTAATGACTTGGTAAGTTTATCCCGCATTTCCGATAGCAGGTCCATCACCATGATCCGCAAATCCCAGTTATCTTTCTGGCGGAATTTCTCCTCTATGGTTCCTTTAATATGCAGGAAGTAACCCTCCATCATCATATTACGGAACTTTACATAATCGTCGCCAAACAAAGCAAACTCGTACGATTCATTATAATCCTCAAACACAAACGTGCCGAATGGCTTACCCGTTTTGGTCATTTTATGCTGAACGCTTGATACCAGGCCGCCAATCCGCAACTCCCCGCGACGGCGCAATTCATTAAACGCAACCATCACATCCTCGCCGCCTTCGCCTGAGCGGGCTTTTTGCATCAGTTTGAGATCACTGATATTGGCGTTACAGAAACGTTTAAGCTCAACCTTATAATTATCCAAGGGGTGACCGGTTAAATAGATCCCGATAACCATTTTCTCGTACTTCAGCTTCTCTATCAGCGGCCATTCTTCAACATCGGGCATAGCAGGCTCCGGTACATATGATGCTACCGAACCGCCAAATAATGACGATTGAGAGCTGCTTTGCACGTTTTGATAATCATTAGCGTACTTAATGAGCCGTTCAACACCGGTTAAAGTGCCCAGTTCAGTTTTGGCAAAAAATTGTGAACGGGCTATCCCGAAACCATCGAACGCACCACCATATACCAGGTTCTCGTATGATTTACGGTTAACGCTACGAGTATTGGAACGCCTTGCAAAATCATATACTGTCTCAAACGGGCCGTTGGCGTTGCGTTCTTCAATGATACTTTCTACCGCTTTATCACCCACACCTTTTACACCGGTTAGACCAAAGCGTACCTGCCCGCGTTTGTTAACCGCAAAGGCCATGTCCGACTCGTTGATATCCGGCCCCAATACCTCTACGCCCATACGGCGGCACTCCTCCATAAAGAAGGTAATTTTTTCAATGTTGTTCTGGTTATTTAAAACCGCCGCCATATACTCTGACGGATAGTGCGCTTTTAAGTAAGCTGTTTGGTATGCTACGAAAGCGTAACATGTAGAGTGCGATTTATTGAACGCGTACTGGGCAAATGCTTTCCAGTCGGTCCAGATTTTGGTAAGCTTATCTTTTGGATGGCCTTTAGCTACCGCCCCGTCCATAAACTGGGCTTCCATTTTATTCAATACCTCAATCTGCTTTTTACCCATCGCCTTACGCAAAACGTCAGCATCGCCTTTACTAAAGCCCGCCAATTTTTGCGACAGAAGCATCACCTGTTCCTGATATACGGTAATACCGTAGGTTTCGCCCAGGTATTCCTCCATGTCAGGTAAGTCGAATACAATTGGTTCGCGGCCGTGCTTACGGGAAATAAAGTTTGGAATGTACTCTATCGGGCCCGGGCGGTAAAGGGCGTTCATGGCAATTAAGTCTTCAAACTTATCAGGCTTAAGCTCGCGCAGGTACATTTGCATACCGTCACTTTCAAACTGGAAAGTACCATTGGTATCGCCACGCTGATAAAGCTCATAAGTTTTCAGGTCATCAAGCGGAATGTAGTCGATATCAATTACCACACCGTGATTTTGTTTGATCATGCGCAGGGCATCCTTAATAATGGTAAGGGTCTTCAAACCCAAAAAGTCCATCTTAATTACACCTGCGTCTTCGATTACACGTCCGTCATATTGGGTAACCAGCAGGTCCGAATCTTTAGCCGTAGCTACCGGTACAATATCGGTTAAGTCATATGGCGCAATAATGATCCCCGCGGCGTGTACACCGGTATTACGTACCGAGCCTTCCAACTTTTCGGCCTCGCGAAGTACCTGGGCTTTAAGGTCGTTACCGTTCAGGATCTCTTTTAGTTCCGGCACTTGCTCAATAGCATCCTTGAGGGTGATACCGAGGGTTTCCGGTACCAGCTTCTTCATGGCACTTACATCGGCCAGCGGCATATCAAGCACACGGCCTACATCCTGGATACTGGTACGCGCGGCCATGGATCCGTAGGTAATGATCTGTGCTACCTGGTTTTTACCATATTTATCAACCACGTAGTCAATAACACGCTGGCGGCCGGCATCGTCAAAGTCAGTATCAATATCGGGCATAGATTTACGATCGGGGTTCAGGAACCTCTCGAACAGTAGGTTATATTTTATAGGATCAATATTAGTGATGCCAATACAGTAAGCCACCACCGATCCCGCTGCCGAACCACGACCCGGGCCAATGAACACCCCCATATCACGGCCGGCTCTGATAAAGTCGGCCACGATCAAAAAGTATCCCGCAAAACCCATAGTACGGATGGTGAACAACTCAAAGTTGATACGCTCTTCGGCTTCCGGGCTTATATCCCTGTAGCGTTCCTTAGCACCCATAAAGGTGAGGTGCTTCAGGTATTCCCACTGGTTCAGGGTATCAGCATCGGGCGTGTTGTGAATTTTAAATTCATCGGGGATAACGTAGTTGGGCAGCAGAATATCGCGTTTCAGTTTCAGCGTTTCTACCTTATCAACAATTTCGTTGGTATTATCCAATGACTCAGGCAAGTCATGGAACAATTGTCCCATTTCTTCCTGGGTTTTAAAATAAAACTGATCGTTAGGAAAACCGAAGCGATACCCCTTACCACCTTCTTCGTCGGTTGCTATGGGGGTGCTTTGCATATCACCTGTGTTTACGCAAAGCAAAATATCATGCGCGTTGGAATCTTGCTGATCCACATAATGCGAATCGTTTGAGCAGATCACTTTTACATTATACTTTTTAGCATAAGTGAGCAACACCCTGTTAATTGTTTCCTGCTCCGGAATTTCGTGGCGCTGCAACTCGATGTAATAATCCTCGCCAAACAGGTCAAGCCACCATCTGAATTCCTTCTCGGCATTTTCGGGCGTATCCTTTAAAATGGCCTGCGGTACTGATGCACCTATACAACAGGTGGTGGCAATGATACCTTCGTGGTATTTTAAAATAAGTTCCTTATCAATACGGGGCCATTTACTGTACAGGCCTTCCATATATCCCAACGAGCATAACTTCACCAGGTTTTTGTAACCGGTAGGGTTTTTAGCCAACATCAGCTGGTGGCGGCGAACGTCCTTATTCTCCTTGGTGAACTGCTTTTTATGCCTGTCTTCAACCACATAAAATTCGCAGCCCACAATGGGTTTTACATTGTGTTTGCCGGCTTCGGCCACAAACTTAAATACGCCGAACATATTACCATGATCGGTAATAGCGAGGGCCTTCATTCCGTCCTTAGCGGCTTTTTTATACAACTTGGAAATATCGGCTGCACCGTCGAGCAGGGAGAATTGAGTATGTACGTGGAGGTGAGAAAAATCAGGCATAGTAAATCCGTTTCGACAAAATCTTTATGAGGTACAAAGTTAAAACAAGTTAGGGATGTAGACTGTTAAAAAGTAGCGCTGTGGAAATTTAATTAAAGCCGCCCCATTTTGTAAATTATACAATAACACGCAGCGACTGCTATACTTAGCATGTTATTTGTTTATATTGATCAACAGCATCTTCACCTTTGAAATACAAATACAATTGAAAAAAATACTACGAATAACCCTTAAAACGATACTTTGGATACTGGTAAGTGTAGTTCTGCTGGTTATCCTTGTAGTAATTTTGATACAGGTTCCAGCTGTACAAAACTTCGCGAAAGACAAAGCCGTAACTTTTTTAGAAAATAAGATCCATACCAAAGTTAAGATTGGCCATATCAGCCTCGGCCTGCCCAAACTGCTGGTGCTGGAAGATGTATATTTTGAAGACCAGAAAAAAGACACCCTCATAGCCGGCGAAAAGCTAAAAGTTGATATCAGTATGCTTAAACTGCTTCACAGCGAGGTTGAGGTGAACGAAATAAACCTTCAGGGCATTACAGCAAATGTAAACAGGGGTGCCGACAGCATTTTCAACTTCGACTATATTATGAAAGCCTTTGTAAGCGAACAGAAAAAAGAAGTTAAGCCTACCAATACCACTTCAACCATGAAATTTTCTGTTGATAAGATTGTTCTCGATAAGATCAACATAAAATACAAGGATGCCATTACCGGCAACGATGTAAAGTTTTTGCTTGGCCATTTTGACACCCGCGTTAAGGATTTTGATATGGATAAGATGAAGTTCACCATACCGAAAATTACCCTGAGCGATGTAAATGCCAAGATCATCCAAACACCAACCAAAGCCATCCCACCACCCGATACCGCAACTACACCGCTAAACATGGATCTGAATTTAGGTGTGATCGATATCTCCAAAATCAAAGTCGATTACCAAAGTGCCGAAATGGCTGCCAAGGTAGATTTGAGCAAATTTTTGGTGGAGATGGACAAGATCGACCTGAAAAACCAAAAGGTTGGAATCAAAAACATTGAATTGAGCAATACCAAAGCCGGATTGACCCTCGCCAAACCAAAAACAGTAGTTAAAGAAGTTGTTAAAACAATTAAAAAGCTGGATACGCTGGTGTCCTCTCCTACCAAATCTACCTGGCGGGCCACTATTGGCAAGGTTACTTTTACTAACGATAATATTAAGTTCGATAATGAAGCACAGAAAGCTATCCCCAAAGGCCTTGATTTTGGCCATATGGACATCCGAAGTCTTAATGCCGAAGCTGAAAATATTTCCTATAGCCCTGATACCATTTCGGGCAAAATTAACTCCTTTACCTTTACCGAAAAAAGCGGTTTAAAGATCAATAAGTTCCATACTGCCTTCCTGTACGGCCCAACTAACGCTTATATGAACGACCTGTTGCTGGAAACGCCGAATACCACACTACAAAAGTCGGTACAGGTACGTTACCCTTCTATTGATGCCATCACCAAAAACATTGGCGTGCTGGGTATCAATGCCAATTTAGATGGCAGCCGTTTGGGCCTAAAGGATGTTTTATTGCTGATGCCAACCGTGGCCAATATGGAGCCCTTTAAATCATCGCCGGGTACGGTGTTTAAGATCAACGGCCGGGTAAACGGACAAGTGAACAACCTCGAGATCCCCAACCTGGAAGTTACCGGCTTAAGCAGCACGCATATCAAGGCTTCAGCTAAAATGAAAGGGCTGCCCGACGTAAACAAGGCCACCTTTGATGTAAACATTGCCGATTTCAGCACCAGTCGCGGTGATATCGCTAAGCTCGCTCCCGCGGGCAGTATCCCGCCAAATGTGAGCATTCCCGAAAAATTGAACCTGAAAGGTACTTTTAAAGGCAGCATGTACAGCTTTAATACCAAAATGGGCCTGCGCTCGAGTTATGGCGCAGTTGAT
Organism: Mucilaginibacter sp. Mucisp73; assembly: GCF_059491465.1. NCBI lineage: Bacteria > Pseudomonadati > Bacteroidota > Sphingobacteriia > Sphingobacteriales > Sphingobacteriaceae > Mucilaginibacter > Mucilaginibacter sp. Mucisp73. The sequence continues at coordinate 4,623,771 of NZ_CP168507.1, forward strand.
CTGGTAGCTGCTTTAAAAAACGGGAAAAACAAAAACGCGGCAACTTATACCGCCAACATTAAGGCGAATGAACTTAATGTGGGCGCGCTTACCAAACAGCCGCAAATGGTTGGCCGCATAACCATGAGCGCCAACGTGAAAGGCACAAGCCTCGATCCTAAAAAAGCCAGCATCGCTTTTAATGGCAATATTGCAAAGGCTTATGTTAAAGGCTATACGTACAAAAACCTGGTAATGAAAGGTACATCGAGCAACGGGGCTTATACCGCTGTTGCTACCATGAAAGATCCTAACATTAATTTTAGCCTAAATGCGAAGGCTGATCTCAATAAAAAATATCCGGCAGTGAAGGCCACTCTGAATGTGGATAGCATCAACCTTAAAAACCTGAATTTTGTGAAGGACGATATGCGTTTCCATGGCAAGATCGTGGCCGATGTACCAACCGCCGATCCGGATTACCTGAACGCCGATATTAAAGCTACCGATCTATTGGTGGTGAACAAAGGTCAACGGATCCGGATGGATACCATCAGCCTCATCTCTACAGCCAGTGCCGACAGCAGTACACTTCATTTAAAAACTGCTGTCATGAGCGCCCACATGGCCGGTAAATACAAGCTCACACAGATAGCTCCGGCCGTGCAGGATGTGATTAACAAATATTTCAACACCGCTATTGCAGGCGGGCAGCAGGTAGCTGTAAAAACTAAAGGCGGCAAAACCATAAAAGCCAAACCTGCGCCTGCAGTTAAATATTCTCCTCAGCAGTTTACGTTTGAAGCCAAACTGGTTAAAACCCCGCTGCTTACCCAGTTTGCCCCCGACCTGAAACAGCTCGACCCTGTTTTGCTGAATGGCAGTTTCAACAGCCAAAGCGGCGAGTTGATTGTTAAAGGCTCCATACCCAAAGTGGTTTACGGCACTAATACCATTAATAAAGCGTCGCTTAACATTAACACCGCTAACAACGCGCTTAACTATAATCTTTCAGTTGATGAAGTTAAAGTTGGATCGTCTGTCGACCTGTTGTATGCCAACATTTCCGGAGCTGCGCAGGACAACAAAGCAGGCTTGAACGTTCAAATCCGCGACGCAGCTAAAAAAGAACGTTTCCGAATAGCAGGTACTTTCAGTTTGTTACCAAACGAATACCAGTTTAGCTTTAATAAAGATGGCCTATTGCTGGATTATTTGCCATGGGCCGTTAGTGACGATAACTTTTTACAATACGGGCCAAAAGGGATCCTGGCGCATAACTTCACCATCAGCAACAACAACCAGATCCTTAGTGTTAACAGCAGTACGCAGGAATTTAACAGTCCGCTGAATATCAAGTTTAACAACTTCCATATAGAGGCGCTAACCAAAATGGCCAAGCAGGATTCCTTACAGGTAGGTGGCGTTATAAACGGCGATGCTACCGTTAGTCATTTCCAGGCTGCTCCTTTATTTACGGCCGCCATCAACGTTAATGATTTTAACTTTAAAGGCGATACCGTGGGTAACATCGCCCTCAAAGTAAATAACCAAACCGAAAACGCGTATGCTGCGCAAATGAGTATAACCGGCAAAGGCAACCAGGTTGATTTGAACGGTACCTACTATACTTCGCCCGAAAGCCGCTTTGATCTCGACCTGAATATCGTGAACCTGAGTATGAAGAGCATTGAGGGATTCAGCTTTGGCAGTTTGCGTAATGCTACGGGTAATATTACCGGGGCGCTTAAAATATCCGGCACTACAGATGCCCCTTCTGTACGGGGAGATATCAACTTTAACAAAGTAGGCTTTAACGTTGCTATGCTTAACTCCTACTTCCGCATGCCGCAGGAAAGCATTACGTTTAACAACGAAGGCATCCGCTTTAATGACTTTACTTTGGTTGATTCGACCGGCAACAAGTCTGTGGTAAGCGGCAGTATCTACACCAAAACTTACACTGATTTTGCCTTCGGTATGGATATTAACGCCAATAACTTCAGGGTGACCAACTCCACCCAGGCTGATAACAAACTTTACTACGGTAAACTGTATGTGGATACCCGCATCAAGATCCGTGGCAATATGACTAAGCCGGTGGTTGATGCCAACCTTACTGTTAATGACAAAACCGACATGACCTTTGTGCTGCCTACCAACGACCCGGCGCTGGAAGACCGGAAGGGTGTGGTTGACTTTATTGATAAAGATGCCCCTAAAATGGATTCCATCCTGCTGGCCAGGCAACTGGATTCGCTCAAGAAATCGGATGTTACGGGTTTGGATGTTTCTGCAACCATCAACGTAAATAAAAACGCAGCGTTTACTATTGTAGTTGATGAGCGAAACGGCGATATCGTACATCTTAAAGGCGAGGCCAGCCTGAATGGCGGCATTGATCCAAGCGGCAAAATAAACCTTACCGGTACTTATGTGGTTAACTCGGGCTCGTACAACCTGGCCTATGCAACTGTCAAGCGCACTTTTAACTTTAAAAAAGGCAGCACCATTGTTTGGACCGGCGACCCAACCAGTGCCAATATTGATCTTACCGCTATTTACGTAGCCAATGTACCACCTATTGACCTGGTTTCAAACCAGCTTTCGGATGCGCAAAATAGTACGATGTACAAGCAAAAACTACCTTTCAATGTTAACCTTAACCTGAAAGATCAGTTGCTCACACCAACTATCAGCTTTGACATTGTATTGCCCGATAGCTCGTATTCTGTGTCATCCGATGTGGTAAGTACGGTTAATACCCGCCTTACCCAGATACGCCAGGATCCTAACGAGCTTAATAAACAGGTATTAGGTGTACTTGTACTGGGGCACTTTATTGGCGATAATCCGCTGCAAAGCCAGGGTGCGGGTACTACCGTAGAGGGCACCATCCGTAACAGCGTAAGCAGCCTGTTATCTGACCAGTTAAACAGGCTCGCAGGAAGTTTAATATCAGGAGTTGATCTGAATTTCGGTTTAACCTCAGGTGAGGATTATTCATCTGGCACGGCCACCAATCGTACCGACCTCAACGTTGGCCTGTCTAAACGGTTCCTGAATGACAGGCTTACCGTAAGTGTTGGCAATAATTTTAACCTGGAAGGTAATCAACCCGGTCAAAAAGCATCGAACATCGCAGGTGACGTATCCATAGCCTATAAACTAAGCAAGGACGGCCGCTATACCCTGCGTGCTTATCGCCGCGACGAGTTTATTGTGATCCAGGGACAGATCATTGAAACAGGCGTGGGTTTTACTTTGACGGTTGATTATAACCGCTTCCGCGAGATTTTCCGCAAACGTACCCCTGAAGAACGCAGGTTGCGCCGCCAGTACCAGCAGGAACAAAAGGAGAAAAAAGAAAAACAGGACCAGGCAGATAAAGCACTGGAGCAAAAGAACATGCAGCAGCAACAGGAAAACAAACCGCAAACTACTTCAAACTAAGCCCATGACCAAACATTTAAAATATATACTGCTTTCATCATGTGTTTTACTGAGTGCCTGCAGTACCACTAAATTCCTGGCGCCCGGCCAAAAACTGTACACAGGCGGCGAGGTTGTGATCAAAGATTCGGTGTTGAAAAAGAGCGAGAAAAAAGCTTTAAGTGAAGAGCTTGGGGCTTTACTAAGGCCAGTGCCCAACAGTACCATATTAGGTTTGAGATTTAAACTGTGGCTGTACTTTAAAACAAAAACCAATAAAACCAAAGGCCTTGCCCACTGGCTTAACAAAAAAGGTGAGCCTCCTGTGCTTATTAGTTCTGTTAACCTTGATCAAAACAGCAAAATCCTGCAAAACAGGCTACAAAATGAAAGCTATTTTCAGGCGCAGGTTAGCGGCGATACGGTAAGCAAAAAACCAACGTCAAAAGTTGCCAAAGCGGTTTATACAGCAGTAACCGGGCCGGGCTATAAAATCAGGAAGGTAGTATTTCCGCAGGGTAACCGCACTATCGATACCGCAGTAGCCGGAACGTCGGCAAAAACGCTGCTAAAAGTTGGCGATAAATACAACCTTGATGTTATTAAAACCGAACGGCTGCGCATTGACGCTAAACTTAAAGAAGAAGGTTTTTACTATTTCTCACCCGAAAACCTCATCATGCATGTCGATAGCACTATAGCCGGGCACCAGGTTGATATTTTTGTGGCTGTTAAAAATGAAACACCTGGTCGCGCCCAAAACATTTATACCATCAATAATATTTATGTGTATCCGAGTTACTCGTTAAGAGATACTTCGCTGATGAAGGATAAAGCTGTTTTTTATAAATGGTATAATATTGTTGAGCGTCGTAACACCGTACATACTTATACTTTTGCCAATACGGTGCTGATGCGACCCGGCCAGGTTTACAACCGCACCGCGCATAACAACTCGCTTAACCGCTTCATTAATCTGGGCCCTTATAAATTTGTAAAAAATAGGTTTGAAGATGTATCTGCCGATTCATCGAAGCTGGATGTTTATTATTTTTTAACCCAATACAAAAAGAAATCACTATCGCTTGATGTTTTAGGGCGCACCACGTCAGCCAATTACACCGGTACACAGGTAAACTTAAACTGGCTCAACCGCAATGCCTTTAAAGGTGCCGAAGCTTTGAAAATAACCTTATTTGGAAGTACTGATGTGCAGGCAGGCGGGCAAAATGCAGGCTACAACGTATACCAGGCAGGTATTCAAACAACCTTATCATGGCCTCGTTTTATTGGGCCTATCTACCCAAAAGCGGCTGATGCCTATATCCCGCATACTAATTTGAGTTTAGGATATTCGATAGTAAACCGCCAAAAACTGTATAACTTAAATTCATATAACTTATCGTTTGGTTATCAGTGGCGCGAAACAGAACACCGTTCACATGAACTGAACCTCATCAATTTTCAGTTTGTAAATCCGCTGAGTGTTTCTGACGAATATAAGGCAAGTATCAATCCGGCTAATGGCCCTGTTAATCCCGCCTTAAAGCATGTAATTGATAAGCAGTTTATATTGGGCCCAAGCTACAGCTATACCTTTACCAATACCAACGAAGATTACCGCACCAATACGTTTTATTACAATGGCAAAGTAACCCTCTCAAATAACATATATGGTTTGGTAACCGGTGCCGATAGTGCCGGTGGAAAACCTAAAAAACTTTTCGGCGCGATATTTAACCAGTTTGTAAAGTTCGAAAACGAGATCAGGTATTTCCATAAAACCGCACCCAACAGCACTATTGCCACAAGGTTCATAGTGGGTGTTGGTTTACCTTATGGCAACTCAACCCAATTACCATATAGTCAGCAGTTTTTTATAGGCGGACCAAACAGCCTGCGGGGATTCAGGGCGAGGGCCATCGGGCCGGGTTCATTTGACCCACAAACCGGCTTAGGTACCGGAGGTTTCCTGGCAGATGAATCGGGCGATATCAAAATAGAAGCTAATATCGAATACCGCCCAAAATTGTTCAGCATTGTACGTGGCGCATTATTTGTTGACGCAGGTAATATCTGGCTGCTGCACTCCAACAGCTTACAACCGGGAGCAGTGTTCAGCAATAAATTTTATAACGATTTTGCCGTTGATGCCGGCTTTGGTTTAAGGTTTGATTTAACCGTACTGGTATTGCGTACAGATTTAGGCATCCCTATTCGTACACCGTATGTACGTGCTAATGAGCCGCGCTGGGATTTCAACTTTAACCGGAGTGTATTTAACCTCGCAATCGGGTATCCGTTTTAATTTTACAGTCTAAATATAACGAAAGTTAAGCTTGGCATATAGCATAGCGCGAAACAGCACAATTAGCCAAAAGCTATTGTGCTGTTTGCTTTAATAGGCAATCAATCATACATATACGCGTCTGTTTTACACTGGATCGGCTCCCTCGCCGTTTTCAAACTGTATTTCAATACAAATCATTTCTTTTTAAATTTATCGGTGATACAACAAAACAAAGCGATACACCGTATCATTGCATATTGATAAAAGCAGCGATGTTAAATTGATACAAATTATAGAATGCCGCTAAAAAGCCTTTTTTTTAAACTTTTAATATTAACGCTGTTTCTATTCCCGGGCCGGGTATGTGCCGACATTCCATATCAGTTAGTTTACCTGAAAAATTATAGCGCCCCTGATGGCCTGCCCAGTTCAAGGGTTAACTATTTAATGCAGGACAGCAGGGGTTTTATCTGGCTGGCCACCGATAAAGGCGTAAGCAGGTTTGACGGACAGCACTTTAAAAACTTCACATCGGCTGACGGGCTGGAAAACAATGAGTGTTTCAGGATTGCCGAGGATAATTATCACCGGATCTTTTTTTACTGTAATAACTACCGGGTTTGTTATTATGAAAACGGGCTTATACATAAGCTTAATTCGCCTCAAAAAGTAACCGTATTACCCTTCGCCAATTTCTTTTTTAACCGTTATAATGAGCTCTGTGTAAATTACAGGCTTAGTACCAAAGTTTACCATTTTGAGGAATTGAAATCGGAAAGACATGCTATCCGGCATTTGAACGGGTATATTTATGGTTCTGACGGAGAAGAGATCATCCTGTCTGAAAATGATCTTGATATCCTCGAAGAAGAACTTAAGGCCGGCCAGCTAAGTTTTCAAACCGCCAATAACAATACCAAACCTTACCGGTTGGCTTTACAGCAAAATTATTTGTTATTGATAACTAAAGACTGGGTACGTGTTTATCGGTATCAAAAAACCGGGATCATCCCGCTCAGTAAAATCTTTTTTACCGGGAATGTAACTTCAGTATACCTTACCGGCAAAAATACGTTTGCCGTTACAACGGTAAAACAGGGCACCTACATTATTAACTATCTTACCGGCGAACGGAAAAATTACCTTAATAATAACATCACTACAGCCACGGTTATTGACCGGGAAAATAATTTATGGTTTGGCAGCTATGACAAAGGCTTTTTTCTATGTACCAATCCCGAAATAAAAATCATTAACAAAGAAAGCGGGCTGGCCAATGAAGATGTTTTAAAACTGGCCATTGCAGGAGGTTACCTTTTTACCGGGCATGTTTTAAGCACACTGAGTTATATGAAACTTGGCGCAAATCAAACGCCGCCGATTGGCACTATAACTATGAATCAAAACCGGTCTGACTTTAACCGGATAACCAATCTGCTTACAATCCCGGGCAACACTCTCGTTATAGGTACCGATAATGGTATATTCAGATTAGATATTTCGAATAAGAACCCGTTGTCATGGCATTCTGTAAAAATTTTTTATGGTCCGATAAAAGGAATTGCTGCACGATCCGACACAGTGTATTTCCTTACACAAAATGCAGTTGGCGTTTTAACAGATGAATTGAAACATCAAGAGGGGTACAATTTTAAGCCCATACGTATGACATCTGTTACATGGTATAAGAGTAAGATGCTCATAGGCTCGCTTTACGGGTTATACCAGTTTGTACCTTACGGGAACACTGACAAGTTTTCCTCTATTCGAATATTAGCCAATAAAGGAATAAATGTTGTTAAGAGCCTGGCATCAAATAATGATGTATGCGCGATAGGCACCGAAGCTCAGGGGGTGTTTTTGCTGGCCGGCGAAAAAATTGTTCAATTTAGATCTCCTGCTATTTTTTCAGGCGATATCCGTAAACTGGTATGGACAGATGACAATACACTATGGGTCTGCACCGCAAACGGTGTAAGCATTATCAGCTTCTATAATCATTATCAAAATTACCGCATAAGTTTACTCAATACCAGTAACGGGCTCCCCTCGGATAACGTTGCCGATGTGGTGCAGAACGGCCATGATTATTATATAGCCACCGATCAGGGCATAGCCGTTACTCAAAATTTAGGGAATACGGGCCTGCCTAAACCGGTGTTGATTAATGACGGGATACCCGGTACTCAAAACAGCTTTACTTACGGCCGGCCTGTTGTATTTAACTGCGTTGCCCTATCCTACAAAAGCATGGGCAAAATACAATACCGCTTCAGGCTTAAGGGGGTTGATAAAAATTGGAGCGTCGCACCTTCCGGCGAAAAACGGTTCGACCTGCTGCCCCCCGGAAACTATGAGTTAGAAGCCCTGGCTGCCGACCGTTTTAACCAGTTAAGCCAGCCGCTCATTTTTAAATTTGACGTTATGCCTTTATGGTACCAACAGCTATGGCTGCAGGTGGTGGCTGTATTAAGTGCCATAATCATCGCTTTCCTGTTGGTACGGAAATATTATCAATCCATCATCGGCTTACAAAAAAAGGACTATGAAAATGCCCTTGCCCTTCAGCGCGAACGACAGCGCATCAGCAGTGAGGTGCATGATGATTTAGGGGCAAGCATCTCCGGTATTAAGCTCAGGACCGAATTACTCAGCCGCAAAACGGCCGATCAGCCGGCTTTTAAGGAGATTGACGCTATTCATGAAGCCATTACCGATATATCTACCCAGGTAAGGTTAATTATCTGGAGCCTTGATGCCGAAAACGACGAAGTAAGCAACCTGGCCGGCTTTATTCATAAACAAGCCATTAAAATATTTGAATACAGCAATATTGACCTCCATGTAAATGCCTCCGTCAGTGAAACTCCGGTTACCATCAGCGGCGAAAAAAGGCGCCAGGTATACCTCCTTGTTAAGGAAGTATTAAACAATATTGTCAAACATTCGGAGGCACAAAACGCGTTTCTGGAAATCAATCTTTACAAAAACCGGCTGCAGATCAGCATCCGTGATGACGGGCGCGGATTTGACCCTGATGTGCGCAAGCACGAAACCATGGGCATCCGGAATATTCACACGCGGGCAAAAAGATTGAACGCCGAACTGAAAATTGATACCGCCCACGGTAAAGGCACATCCATCGGCCTTAAACTGAACCTTTAGCGTATACCCCATAATAGGTATAAAGAAAGCCGGGATAATTTAGGAAATTAGCATTTTATATTTACCGAAAAGCATGCTCCAGATAGTTTTGTTAGAGGATAATTTACATTACCGGCGCGGGCTGGAACAGATTATTCATGATATGAGCGGTGTAACTTTAATTGGTTCTTATTCCAATGCCGAAGCCGTATTAAAAAAAATTGACCAGCTTAAACCGGATATCTTTATCGTGGATATAAACCTCGAAGGCATGTCGGGCATTGAATTTATACGGCGGGCCAAGCCCTTTGTGCCGGATGCCGAATTTTTGATGTGCACTATCAACGACGACAATACCAATATTTTTGAGTCCTTAAAGAGCGGCGCAACCGGCTATATGCTCAAAGAATCTTCGGCCGATGAGATCAGGAGCGCCATTATCGAAATCGCGGCCGGCGGTTCGCCCATGAGCGCCTATATCTCGCGAAGGGTCATCGCATCATTCAATGCCGACGCCGATAAACCGCCTGCCCCTGCTGCCGAAAGCCTCACGGACCGCGAGGTTGAAGTACTTAACCACCTGGCCCGCGGCCTCCAGTACAAAGAAATCGCCGATCGCCTCGATATCTCTACCGGAACCGTTAAAAAACACATCCGCAATACCTACATCAAACTGCAGGTACAAAATAAAGTAGAAGCTATTAATAAATTTCGCGCAATCTGATATACCACTTTTTCAGTATTGCAGGGCTTAATGGTTAACGCTAATTTAGCGTTATAAAGAAACTAAAAGGCGTTGTTAAAATTAACTCCCTGTTGGTGATCTTTAAAGCCTAAACCTTATCACAATTGAAAGATCACACCGTGAAAGATGCCATCTAATTAAATCCTAAAACTACTGCCGGATTTTTTTTCTAACAGGATCAATAATAATCACTGCTTTAATCTGCACATTTGCACATCTGTAATTGGCATGCCTGCAATGATTATATCTGTCCCGCTCCGTATTATCGACCTTCATGACGATGGTTTCCACCCGCTGGTTGAAGTTATGCTGTTTGAAAAAACTTTTATTATGGTGCTGGATACCGGCGCGTCAAAAACCGCTTTTGATCAAACGGTGCTTTCCGAAGCCAATGAAACCATGAACATCTTAGCCAGCGATAAACTCTCCACTGGCCTCGGCACTAATACCATGGAATCTTTTACAGCAACAGTCAGCGACCTGCACATCGGCGACTTGCCTATCGCCGAATTTGAAGTAGCTGTGCTTGATCTTTCCACCATTAATGTCGCCTACGGCCAAATGGGGTACCCGCAGGTATTGGGTGTTTTGGGCGGAGATATTTTAATGAAATATAAAGCCGTTATTGACTATGGGAAACGGGTACTGAAACTAAAAAAGCCTTTGTCAAGCTTACGCGGGGCCTTATATATTCGAAGGTAATTTTAATTAATCAACAAGGGTTTGCTCCAAAAATACCCATTCGGTTATAACAAAGCTATAATTGGCATAATAGTCAAAATGACAATTATAATTTCGATATCAATCGAATAAAAAGACAATAATTCCTAAAAAGAATATTTTTTTGTTATTTTCTATTAATAAATCCATAACATTTTATTTATATATTGCGTATAAGTTAATAGCGCTGGCCGGCTGCTGAAATTAATTCTTCTTTTACATCTAAAACGTAACGAAAACAATGAAAAGAAAACTATTATTAGGGATCGGACTAAGCGTGCTTGTCGGGATCTCTGTACTATTCTCCTGTTCAAAAGACAAGGCTGCAAAAACTACAACCACCAGCCCAACCGCTATTCCGGATGATGTACTGAAAAGTATTACAAACTTAGGCTTCAGCACCGATGAAGTGCGCAGGCAGGGCGATGGCTATCTTGTTGAAGGAGATATCCTGCTCACTAAAGCTAATTTAGCCGAAGCAAGCACCAGCCCTACCTTAAGAATTGCCGATGTTGAGCAGTACCGTACCACAAACCTGGTTAAAAATCTGCCCAGGACAGTAACCGTATCAGTTACAAACCTGCCTACTGTTTACCTTAACGCGGCTACCGCGGCGGTTGCACGTTACAATGCTTTAAACCTCACGCTTAAATTTCAAATGGTTAGCAGTGGCGGCACAATCGATATCATCGGCTTTAACGAGGGCCCAAGCGGCGGTTATATCACTTTAGGTTCATCAGGCTTCCCTACTTCATCGGGCGACCCGTATAGCCAAATCCAGATGAACACCAACGAACAGGCTTATGGCACTAACCCTGATCTGGGTTATGTAACATCAGTTATTCAGCACGAGTTGGGCCATTGTATCGGTTTCCGTCATACCGACTATATGAACCGCGCGTTCAGCTGCGGCGGCCGACATGTAAACGAAGGTTCGGCAGGCATAGGCGCTATCAACATTCCGGGCACACCAACCAAGGCAGATGCCGGCTCATGGATGTTAGCCTGCTCAAGCGGTACCGACCGTACGTTTAATGCCAACGATCAGATAGCGTTAAACTATTTATACTAATAGCGCCTATAGTTGTTTTTTTACATTTCAACTAAATAGCTTTATCAATAAAGGGGATGCTGCAGCTCCCCTTTATTGGTTTGATCACACTACCGCCTATGACAAAAAGACTACCTGTTACCGTATTACTCCTTTTTTTATGCTTTAAAGTGTCATGGTCACAAAAACACATGAGCGACGAGGCAATTGTTTCACTTTATAAGGCAACATCTTTATCTCCGCAAAAAAATTCCAACCAGTATTACCTTGTAAAATTTAAAGATCCGGCACATATCGATAACCAGAAATACAATATCATCAAACGGGTTTCCTATAACTATTATGTAGTATCATCAGCCTCGGCTATCAAAAGCGATGCTAATATTATAAATAACAGCGCCGCTTCCTCCATCTGGAAAGCTTCGGATAACCTTGCGAAGAACTGGAAGCAGCATCCGGCACGTACACAAGCCATTGAGGTTACGGCTACCGCTGTCAATGACACGGTTATCAACCACATCCAACAATCAGGAGTCATTACAGGCCAAACCGGCAACCTAATACGTCTTAACATCAAATTAGAAAACCTGCCTGCCTTACTTCGGCAGGACTATATATTATTTGCCAATGAGGTGCGCCAACCTCATGCAGAGCTTGCCATTAGCGATATTGATCTTGGTTTAAATACCATGTCGGCCATAGGCGCTAATTTTCCGGGTATAACCGGATCCGGCATTAACGTTTCGGTAAAAGAAGACCGCTATGATAATGATCTCGACCTGTTAGGCCGCAGCTTCACATCCTTCAAAACATCCGATATCACATCAGGACACGCTACCACCATGGCAACACTCATAGGCGGCAACGGCAACTCATATATCAAAGGCCTGGGAGTTGCTCCTAAGGTAAATTTCACCTCATCATCTTTTGCACAATTAATGCCCGATAGCACTACCATTTTTAAATCATTCAGGATTTCGGTACAAAACCATTCATATGGTACCGGCATTGAAAATTATTACGGAGCCGAAAGCGCCGCTTATGATCAGCAGATTTTTGAAAATGATTCGCTGGTTCATGTATTTTCATCGGGCAATATCGGTACTTCTGCACCTGAAAGCGGGGTTTACAGCGGTATAAACGCGGTAGCCAACCTCTCGGGCGACTTTAAGCAGGCTAAAAATGTATTGGTGGTTGGCGGCACCGGCAGGACGGGTGTCCCCGAATCCTTAAGTTCAGCAGGACCGGCATATGATGGCCGCATCAAGCCCGAATTGATCGCGGATGGTGAAGATGGTACGTCTGGCGCGGCAGCCCTGGCATCAGGCACGGTAGCTTTGCTGCAGCAAGCTTATAAAACACAATATAAACAACTGCCATCTGCCGCGCTTATAAAAAGTGTACTCATTAACTCGGCCGATGAAACAGGCTTATCCGGTCCCAGCCATAAAACAGGCTATGGTTCATTGAATGCATTGGAAGCATTACGCACCATCAATGAAAAACGCACTTTTACCGGCTCGGTCAGCAATGCTACACAAACAGACTATTCCATAACGGTCCCAGCAAATTGCAGTGAGCTTAAAGTTTCGTTGGCCTGGAATGACCCCGCGGCGGCCGTTAACGCACCATGGGCTTTGGTAAATGATCTCGATCTTACCGTCACCACACCATCCGGGCAGCAAATTTTACCATGGGTGCTTAGCAGCTTCCCTTCTGCCGATTCCTTATCTGCCCCGGCAAAAAGACGAGTGGATATATTAAACAATACAGAACAAATAAGTTTACAAAACCCCGTGACTGGCATATATATGGTGCATGTTAAGGGCAGGAGGGTTACTGCCGGTGCTCAAAAATTTCATGTTGCCCACCAGGAGATCATTTCAAACCGGTTCGAATGGATCTACCCCTCGGCCGGCGACCAGCTTTTTGCCGGCGAGGATAATTACCTGAGATGGCAAAGCTCATTCAATACCGCATCGGGTACAATAAGCGTTAGCTATGATCATGGCCAAACCTGGCAGGCCATTAATAATGCCACCCTTAAAAACCGCTATTATACCTGGACAACGCCCGATGTTTTTACCAAAACCATGCTTAAAATGGATATCGGGGGGCAAACTTTTACCAGTGCGGAATTCAGTATTTCAAAACCTTTAACACTTGATATAGGATATAATTGCGCCAGCGGCACACTCCTGCAATGGAAACCCCAGCCAGGCAGCATAGGCTACAGCGTTTATACTATTAAAGATAACCTGCTTCAAAAACTTGTATCAACTGCTGATACCAGCATCATCATACCCGCGCAACAACAGACTTCAACTTATTTTGCGGTGAGCGCTACAGGCGGTGGTTTTGAGGGCATAAAAAGTTATACCATTAATGCTACCACACAGGGGGTTGGCTGCTATGTAAAAACATTATTGGCAAACGTAGTTAACAATACCGTTGTGCTCAACCTGCAGTTGGGCAGTGTTTATAATCTTAAATCCATCACATGGGAAAAAACAACAGCTACGGGCCAATACGTTACTTTAAATACCATCCCGGTTAGTAAAGCGGTAGATTATATATACGCCGACAATAATCCCCGGAGGGGCAAACAATATTACCGGGCAAAACTCATCACAATTAACGGCGATATCATTTACTCCAACATAGCCGATGCTGTTTATTTACAGCCCAACCAATTTGTTATATACCCCAACCCTGTTGCCGGCCAGATCAATATCATCAGCGGCGATATCAATAATTACGAATTTAAACTATACAGCATCGATGGTAAGTTAACCCTGGTTAAAAACATCAATGAATTACAAAACAGTATCCCCGTAAATCTCGTGGCAGGCGTGTATGTTTATACCATCGAACTAAATGGCAAAGTAGTTTATAATGGTAAGCTGATAAGTAAAAAGCCCTCCGGTTAACCGAAGGGCTTCATATACTTGTTTATTGAAATTTATTGATTAACAAACCTTTTAGCGTTTACTTTACGCTCGTTTTCGGTTAAGTAGATTTTACGTAAACGCATGCTTTGCGGTGTAACTTCGATGTATTCATCAGCCTGGATATACTCCATAGATTCTTCTAACGAGAATTTGATAGCCGGTGCGATACGAACGTTATCATCACTACCTGATGCACGCATGTTGGTTAATTGTTTACCTTTAACAACGTTGATCACTAAATCGTTATCGCGGATGTGCTCACCAAGGATCTGACCTTCGTAAATATCAACACCCGGATCAACGAAGAAACGGCCACGGTCCTGCAGTTTGTCAATTGCATAAGCAGTTGTGTTGCCTTTTTCCATCGAGATCAATACACCGTTTGAACGGCCAGGGATTGGCCCTTTCCATGGTTCGTAAGCTTTAAAGCGGTGCGCCATGATAGCTTCACCGGCAGTAGCAGTTAATACGTTGTTACGTAAACCGATGATACCGCGTGAAGGAATTTCAAACTCTAAGTGCTGTAAATCACCTTTTGGTTCCATGATCAACAGGTCTCCTTTACGTTGAGTTACCAATTCAATTACCTTACCGGCAACTTCAGCAGGAACGTCAACTATAAGGGTTTCAACCGGCTCGCATTTAACACCATCAATGTGTTTAACGATAACCTGAGGCTGTCCTACCTGTAACTCGTAACCTTCACGACGCATAGTTTCGATCAGCACTGACAAGTGAAGGATACCACGGCCATAAACCAGGTATGAATCAGGCGACTCGGTTTCAACAACCTTAAGCGCCAGGTTTTTCTCCATCTCTTTGTACAGACGGTCGCGTACGTGGCGTGAAGTAACAAATTTACCTTCTTTACCAAAGAAAGGCGAGTTATTGATGGTAAACAACATGTTCATGGTTGGCTCATCAATTTTGATAACCTCTAATTGCTCAGGATTTTCAAAATCAGCAATAGTATCACCGATATCAAAACCGTCGATACCAACTACAGCGCAGATATCACCAGATTTTACTTCGGTAGCCTTTACTTTACCCAAACCTTCGAAAGTGTAAAGTTCTTTGATCCTTGATTTTTGGATAGTGCCGTCGCGTTTTACCAAAGATACCGGCTGGTTTTCTTTGATTGTACCACGGGCTACACGACCGATAGCAATACGGCCTACGAAAGATGAATAATCTAACGAAGTGATCTGCATTTGCAGCGTACCTTCGGCGATAGGGGCCGGAGGAATGTTTTCTAATATAGCATCCATCAACGGGAAGATATCCTCCGTAGGTTTCTTCCAGTCGGTGCTCATCCAGCCTTGTTTTGATGAACCGTAGATAACCGGGAAATCCAGCTGCTCTTCGGTAGCTTCAAGGTTGAAGAATAATTCAAAAATTTGTTCGTAAACTTCTTCAGGGCGACAGTTCTCTTTATCAACTTTGTTTACAACCACAATTGGCTTAAGGCCTAAAGCCAAAGCTTTTTGAGTTACGAAACGAGTTTGAGGCATAGCGCCTTCAAAAGCATCGCAAAGTAATAATACACCATCGGCCATTTTCAATACACGCTCAACCTCGCCACCAAAATCGGCGTGACCAGGGGTATCAATAATGTTGATCTTAACATCTTTATACCTTACAGATACGTTTTTTGAAACGATGGTAATACCACGCTCACGTTCAAGGTCATTGTTGTCAAGGATTAACTCTCCGGTTTGCTCATTGTCCCTGAAAATGGCACAGCTGTGCAGGATTTTATCAACCAAAGTAGTTTTACCGTGGTCAACGTGCGCGATGATCGCAATATTTCTGATTTTTTGCATGAAAATGCCTCTCTAAATTTGGCGCAAAGGTAAGGTTAAATTATGAGATTATAAAGCGTTTAGCGGTTATTGTTTAGAATTAACATTGAGTTTACCAAAGTACGCTTGCCGGGTAGGCTTTGAAGTGTTGATCAGCCGAAATGATGGTAAGATTTTTAGAGATAGCCTGCGAGATAATGAGGCGGTCAAAAGAATCTCCGTGATAATGAGGCAGAGATATTAATTTACTTAAATGATAAGGTGTTATATCAAGAACCTCAAATTGCTTCCCTATTAAATAGCTATAAAAATTTTCATAACCAATTTCGATATTAAGCTTTTTTAAAGCAACCTTGATAGCCATCTCCCATAGTGATGCCATGCTTATATAGCATTGGTTATCGGGGTTTTCAATTAATTGTTTGGCTGTTTTAGATAATCTGTCATGAGAAGTTTGAAACCAAAGAATTGCTTGTGTATCTATAAGCAATTGCATTACATATAATCTTTAAAATCCTCAAGCGGTTCGTCAAAGTCTTCCGACACCCAAATTTTCCCTTTTAAACTTCCATATCCTCTTATGGTTTGATCACTGTTTACCAATTCAGCATTAGTAATTTTTTTCAAAAGCCTATCCACATCTTTCTCTATCTGAGTTTGTAAATCAGGGGGCAATTGATCAAGCTTTTTTATAAGTGCAGCACTAACCATGTTCTTAAACTTAATTAAGCTAATTTACAAAAACTATACGTTATCTCCCAAAAGCCCAAACCAAAAACTTGGCCATCGCCTTGCCCCATGTAGCGGGATCATGGGTGCCTCCTACTATTTCAACATATTGAATTTCTTCAGGGCGTTTAAAGCCCTTCATCTCCATTTCTTTGATCAGGTCGATAGTATCGTCAATGGCATCAATAATGCCGTTTTTGTTTCGATCGCTGGTTTCATCTTTAGTGCCGGTTTGCAGCCAGGCATTGATAGCCGGTTTGGTTTTGGTTTCCCTGATTACCTGGTGCATAAGCCTGTCGGCGTCGGTATAGCCTTTGGTCAGGTCTTTTCCCCGCCACCAAAACGAACCGGAAAAAACGCCGGTTTTATTGAACAATGCCGGATTATTCCAAACAATATCAAATGCGGATAAACCGCCGAGCGAAAAGCCTGCAAAGGCCGTTGCATCAAATTCAGTAAAGCTGGTTAATTGTAGTAATTGAGGCAATAGTTCTTCCTTTATAAATTGTGTATATACACCTGCTTTGGCACCCCGGCCTTTAAAATCGGGTTTACCAGCAATGCCATATTCATCCAGGCGGCTATCTCCGGCATGGATAGCTACGATCAGCAGCGGCTTAAGGCGATTGGTATTATATAATGTTTCGAGCGTGGTTTTTAATCCGAGGTTTTCAAGCTCCTGTCCGTCATTAAGCAGCAGCAGGTTTAGCGGTTCGGCGATATCACTGTCTTCCGGCTTCAAGATGGTTAAGGTCACTTCCCGCTCCAGCAGTGCCGAGGTTATATTTATTTCTTGTTCGGTTATCGTCATTTCAGTATCAAGCCAGCCCGGGTACATCTCTTTCTAAATTAAAATTAAGGGCGCAAAAATAAGCTATACTTTTTACTTTTTGGCGGCTAAGGATTAATATTATCAGGCTGTTGCCTTTTTCAAACAAACCTCCTAACTTACAGTCATTATAAAAACTACAAGCTTTGACCGAAAAATTTCACCGCTGGCATTCACCCAACACCAACACCGACCTCGAAATGCTGGTATTCGGCGACCGCGGTTATCCTGTGATCGTTTTCCCTACTACCAAAGGCCGCTATTATCAAAACAAAGATTTCGGCCTGATCGAGAGTGTAAAATGGTTTATTGATAATGGTCTGGTAAAAATCTACTGCCCCGATACCATCGACGACCGCAGCTGGTACAACAAAGGCATACACCCGGCCGACAGGGCTAAAACCTATGCAGGGTATGATCGCATGTTGGTAAACGAGCTTATCCCCTGGGCCATGCATGAAACAGGTGTTGGCAAGGTAGCTCTCGCCGGCTGTAGTTTTGGGGGCTATCATGCCGCCAATTTCGCGTTCAAACATCCTGAAAAGGTGAAGCATTTGTTTACCATGGGCGGGGCCTTTGATATTAAAATGTTTACCGATGGTTATTATGATGATAATATTTTTTATAATAACCCGGTCGATTTTTTGCCGGGCAGCAACCATCATGACCTTTGGCAAATGAACATTGTTCTCGGCACATCCGAGTATGACATATGCAAAGGATATAACATCCAGCTCTCAAACATTTTAAAACAAAAAAACATTAAACACTGGCTGGATATCCGGCCCTTTGCCAATCACGACTGGCCCATCTGGCGCGAAATGTTCCCGCATTATTTATCAACGATTAAATAGAAACAAGAGATCAGGATTCAAGAAACAAGAAAATAAAAGGCAAGAGTTTAAAAAATGGAAAAATAAAGAGCAACATTTACATCAACCTGAAACCCAAAGAAAAACAAACATATAAACACCTACTATCATGAAAAAAATCGGTATCTTATTCGGACAGGAAGATTCATTTCCGCAGGCATTTGTTGACCGCGTGAACCAAAAAGCAGAAAAAGGCATCAGTGCCGAGTTTGTGCGGCTCGATAAGGTAATGCAGGCCGAACCGCTTGACTATGCTGTGATCATCGACCGCATTTCGCAGGATGTGCCTTACTATCGCGCGGCCCTAAAAAATGCGGCTATTTGCGGTACAGCCGTAATCAACAATCCATTTTGGTGGAGTGCCGACGAAAAGTTTTTCAACAACGCCCTTGCTGTAAAAATTGGAGTGCCTGTACCTAAAACCGTAATTCTGCCATCAAAGGAACTTCCTGATGATACCACCAATAAATCATTCCGCAACCTGGCCTACCCGTTAGATTGGAATGGCATTTTCAACTATGTAGGTTTCCCAGCCTATATGAAACCTTTTGACGGCGGCGGTTGGAAAGAAGTTTATAAACTGGAAAATGAGAAAGATTTTTTCAGCAAATACGATAAAACCAAACAGTATGTAATGATGCTGCAGGAAGAGGTTGTTTTTGACGATTACTTTCGCTGCTATTGCATTGGTGGCAAGCATGTGCGCATTATGCAGTATGAGCCGCGTAACCCGCACCACCTGCGCTATGAGCATGGTAAAGTACCTGCATCTAAAAAGCTATTGGACACCATTAAAGATTATGTGATAAAACTAAACCAATATTTAGGTTACGATTTTAATACAGTGGAGTTTGCCGTTCGCGATGGCATACCTTACGCTATTGATTTTTGTAACCCTGCTCCCGATGCTGAAGTAACCAGCGTAGGCCAGGAAAATTTTGAATGGGTGGTTGAAACCGCTGCCGATTATGCCATTGAACGCGCAAAAAAACAAAAAGACGGCTTAGACAACCTTACCTGGGGCGAATTTGTAAAAACTTCGGCAGCAAAAATGCCGTTGGTAGCAGTTGCAAAAAAAGCGGCTGTTAAAGCAGATGTTTCCGTGGCTGTGGTTGACCATGCTATTGAAGACGAGGGCAAACCGAAGAAAACCAAAACAACCAAAGCACCCGCAGCAAAAGCGGCAGCAGTGAAAGAACCCGCCGCAAAAGCAGCCGCTGTAAAAGAAAAAGCAGTGACTAAGCCCAAAAAAGCGGCTAAGAAATAAAGGGCATGTGCGATTCCCCTCTTGAGAGGGGTGTAGGGGTGTGTTATCGCTCGCAGAAACACACCCCTGCTATCACACAACCCAACGCGCCCCCTCTCAAGAGGGGATTTGAAATATCATAACCCTAACCAATTATGAACGAATTTACCTTAGGTGTTGAAGAAGAATTTATGGTGATTGACCCGGTATCGCGGGAGCTAAAATCGCATGAGCAAAAAATTGTGGATGCCGCGCAAAAGATCCATGAAGACCAGGTGAAAGCCGAAATGCACCAGGCTGTAGTTGAGGTGGGTACACATATTTGCCGCAATACCCAGGAAGCCCGCAAGGAGGTAAGTAAGCTTCGTACCACGGTAGCGCAACTGGCAGGTGATATTGGTCTGCGGATTGGCGCCGCGGGTACACACCCGTTTTCGCACTGGCAGCATCAATTGATTACCGATAACCCCAGGTATTTTGAAATTGTGGATGAGATGCAGGAGGCGGCCCGTTCCAACCTCATTTTTGGTTTGCATGTGCATGTTGGCATCCAGTCGCGCGATATGGCTATTCATATTGCCAACCAGGTACGCTATTTTTTACCGCATGTGTATGCCCTTTCAACCAATTCACCATTTTGGGAAGGGCGAAACACGGGCTTCAAATCATTCCGTACCAAGGTTTTTGATAAGTTTCCGCGTACTGGTATCCCCGATTATTTTAGCAGTATAGAGGAGTATGACCGCTACATAAAGCTGCTCGTAAAAACCAATTGCATCGATAACGCCAAGAAGATCTGGTGGGATATCCGGGTACATCCTTTTTTTGAAACTATTGAGTTTCGCATTTGCGACTGCCCGATGCTGGTTGATGAAACCATTGCGTTTACGGCCCTATTCCAGGCTTTATGTGCCAAGTTATACAAACTCAGGGCGCAAAACATGAAGTTTATTAACTATTCGCGCGCGCTCATTAACGAAAATAAATGGCGTGCAGCCCGGTACGGTATCGACGGCAAAATGATAGATTTTGGTAAGGAAATGGAGGTGAATACCCGATCGTTAATATTGGAACTACTTGATTTTGTAGACGATGTAGTTGATGAGCTTGGCTCACGCGATGACCTGCAATACGTACACAATATCCTGGAGCACGGTACCGGCGCCGACAGGCAGCTGGCCATTTACCAGCAAAACAATAACTTTGCCGACGTGGTGGATTATATCACCTCACAAACTTTGAAAGGGTTGTAAGCCCCACCCAAACCCTCCCCTAAAGGGAGAGGGCTTTAATGAGCAGGGCTGTCAATATTTAATTACAAACAAAAATTTAAAAGTCTTCCCCTTTAGGGGGCCATTTAGAGGGTGCATATGAAACCGGAAATAAAAGTAGCCATACTTGATTTGTATGATGGGATAGCGAACGAGGGGATGCGCGGTTTCCAGGACATTTTAAAACGTTACAGGGCTGAACACAACTTAAATTTAACTTACCAGATCTTTGATGTACGCCGTAAATGTGAAATGGCCGATCTCAACTTTGATATTTATATTTCGAGCGGAGGCCCGGGTAATCCATTGGAAACAGAAGGTACCGAATGGGAGAAGAAATACTTTAACCTGGTTGATAAGCTGGAAGATCATAACCTGTCTCACAACAGCAACAAAAAGCATGTGTTCTTTGTGTGCCACTCGTTTCAGTTAATGTGCCGCCATTACAAGCTGGGCGATATCAATATGCGGCGCTCGCCGTCGTTTGGCGTACTGCCGGTAAATAAAACCGGGCTTGGGTTAAATGAGCCATTATTTGAAGGTTTAGCCGAACCATTTTACGCTGTTGATTCGCGTAGTTGGCAGGTGATCAACCCGGATGAAAAACGCTTTAAAGAGCTGGGCATGCAACTGGTGGCTATAGAAAAAGAACGGCCGCATGTTGATTTGCCAAGGGCGATGATGGCCATCAGGTATAACGATTATTTCTTTGCCACACAATTTCACCCCGAGGCCGATGCCGGAGGAATGAAGGGGATGCTGCTTCGCGAAGAAAAAAAGGGCGAAGTCATCAGCGAACACGGAGAAGTTAAATACCATGAGATGCTGGAACGCCTCGACGACCCGGATAAAATAACGTATACTCAGCGTACACTGATCCCTAATTTTTTGGATATGGCGGTTGAAAGTGCGTTGGGGGTGACATAAACTGTAATTTCATTTTTGTGTAGCGGGACTGTCATCCTTAGCCTGTCGAAGGACGCGCGCAGAGGCCCTGTCCACTATGCTTCGACAGGCTCAGCATGACCCGATTAATAAACTATCGTCATGTTGAACTTGTTTCAACACCCCACTTGCTAAGCCATATGCTAAGCAAATCGCCTACCTTTCTTGTGGGGTGCTGAAACAAGTTCAGCATGACGGCGTGGAGATGTCATTTCAGCTTTAGAGGCCACGGATTTAAAACTCAATATGACTTTGATTTAAAAATAATTATCGATGAATCCATCAGCCAGGAAAACATTTAACGAAAAATTCAGCGGCGAGAAATACGCTCAATTTCTGGATAAGCTCAATAATAACTTAAAAGAACCCGTTCCTTTCCGTGTTGCAGAGACACCCGTTTTTTTAACTGCTGATTTCCGTGATAAGCTTATCTCCGCCGGCAATGATATTGTTGATACTATCCTCAAGCCCAATTTCAAAGAACTTACAGAGGGGGCCATCCCTGATTTTTGGCGGGTATCCAATGAAAATGATCATCCTCATTTTATCGCACTTGATTTTGGGATCTGTAAAGATGAGCAGGGTAATATGGTGCCAAAACTTATTGAATTGCAGGGATTTCCTTCACTTTACAGTTTCCAGGTGCATCTGGGAGATACTTATCAGGAGGTTTATGATATCCCCGCGGATGAAACCATCTTTTTTGGGGGACTGAAGGAGGAAAGTTACCTCGATCTGCTCAAAAAAACTATTCTTGGCCCTTACCAGCCCGATGAAGTTGTATTAATGGACGTAAACGCCCCAGAGCAAAAAACAGCAGTTGATTTTTATCTCACACAAAAATACATTGGTACGCCGGTGGTATCGTTGAGCGATCTGATCCAGGATGGCAAAAAGCTCTATTACATGGCAGGCGATCAAAAGAAACCAATTAAGCGTATCTACAATCGTCTTATTTTCGATGAAATAGCCGGTGATCCGGATATTTTTACAAAAGTGGCCGATATCAGGCAGCCCCTTGAGGTTGAATGGATCACTCATCCCAACTGGTTTTATCGGGTCAGTAAATTCACCATGCCTTTTTTAACAGGCAATTACATTCCCAAAACTCAGTTTTTGCACCAGTTAGAACAAATCCCTGCCAATTTGGAAAACTATGTGCTTAAACCGTTGTTCTCCTTTGCGGGTCAGGGTGTAATTATCGATATTAGTAAGGAAGACATAACAACTATTACAGATCCTGAAAACTGGATTTTACAGGAAAAGGTAAATTACGAACCTGTTGTACAATCGCCGGAAGGCGGCGTAAAGGCCGAGATCAGGTTGCTTTATCTCTGGCCCGATGGGGATAAAAAACCCACACTTGCCATAAACCTTGCGCGGTTAAGCCGTGGAAAAATGATAGGCGTACGTTATAATAAAGATTACAACTGGGTTGGCGGCACGGTTGCTTTTATGCCCCGTTAAACTTTGTACTAATTACCCTGTCTGTACGTATATATTAAATAATGCTTAATTTTGTCTTTATGAATATGCAGATCATCATTATCGCGATACTTTTTGCAGGCGCTGTTTTTTACATTGGCCGTATGATGTACAGGGCGCTTACTACTAAAAAAAGCTGCGGCGGCAATTGCAAATGCGGTGTTGATTTTTCAGGTATCGAACCCGGAAAAACCACCAAATAATGGCCAATTCTTATTTCATACAATCTTCATAAGTAACCTATACTTTTAATAAAGTAATTTTTCTTAATGTCATCAAGCAAGCAAGTTTTTCAGGCTGATAATCCCGGTAGGTGGAACCGTTTTAAATGGTTGAGCCGTGTACTACTGGCTGCATTGATTATTGGTATAATAGCCGTTATTGTTACCATCCGCTCAACCTATTACCCCGAGCTTCCCAACCTTAACCCTGCGCCCAAAAAAATGACCAGGGAGGAGCTCGAGCAATTAAAAAAGTCAACGAAGTTCAAATCGTTCAAAATTCAAAAATCTGAAATAGAAGCACTTGAGAGGGCAAAAAAATTACACCAGCTTAAACAACCTAACAATAAAGACCGTATAAACGCCGCTTTTTATCGTGCGTGGGAACCCCAGGCTTATAACTCGCTGGTGGTGAATATTGGCCACCTGGATATGGTAGTGAGCGAAGGCTTTTCTATATTACCTAAAACTGATACCGTTGTAACCAAGCTCGATACCGGGCTGATGAACCTCAATAAAAAATACAACAAGCCGATTATTGTATCACTGTCAAACTACGTAAACTACAACAACACACACGGCGGCTATGATACTAAAGATGTAGACCGTATTGTTAACAATAAAACACTTCGTAGTAATTTTATTAACAGCATAGCTAACTCGCTCACCAAAAACAAGTTGAAGGGAGTCAATGTTGATTTTGATGAGCTAAGGGACCGCAACAGTAAAAATTACATAGCCTTTCAAAATGAGCTTTATACAACCTTGCATGCCAAAGGTTTCCTGGTTACTCAAAACGTAGTGCCGGAGGATGAAAGCTTTGATATCACAAAGCTCCAGCATGTAAACGATTTCCTGTTCATCATGGCTATTGATGAACATTATGAAGCAACTAATGCCGGCGATCTTTCAAATCAGCGCTGGGTTGAGCAAATCCTCGATGATGTATGTTCGAAAGTTCCGTCAGAAAAAATAATTTTAACATTCGCAGGCGGGGCCTATGACTGGCCCGAAGGCAGTGTAGGTAAAACTATAGGTTATCAGCAGGCTATCAGTACCGCCGAAGAGCAAAAAAGCAAGATCACCTTTGATCCAAATTCGGCAAATTTACACTTCACTTATATGGACAAGGACAGCCTTGACCATACTATTTACTTTACAGACGCGGCAACAAACTTTAACGTAATCCGCATGGCCGACGACTGGGCCACCGGTGGCGTGGCTTTATGGCGTTTAGGTGCCGAAGATCCGCGTTTGTGGACATTTTTCCAGAAAAACCTGTCGATAGACTCATTGAAAAAGACAGGTGTAGATATGCGGAAACTTACATCTGTAGGTTTAAACAACCGTGTAAATGTTGACTACGATGGTGATGGCGAGGTGCTTGACCTCATTACCACGCCTACCACCGGGGTAATTAATGTAAAAATGGATACATCTACATTTACCATTCTCGATCAGCATTATATAAAACTTCCCACTAAATATGTGATCCGCAGGTATGGTTATGCTCCTAAGAAAGTAGTTTTAACTTTTGACGATGGCCCCGACCCCGATTTTACCCCACGTATTTTAGATATCCTTAAAGCCGAAAAGGTACCGGCAGCATTCTTTGTTGTGGGTTCCATGGCCGAAAAAAACATACAGTTGTTGCGGCGCGAATACGAAGAAGGCTATGAAATAGGCAATCACACGTTTTTCCACCCCGATATTTCAACCATCAGCTTAAAAAGGGTGATCCTGGAGCTTAACTCCACGCGCAAACTTATTGAATCGGTAACCGGCCGAAGCACTATCTTGTTCCGCCCTCCATTTAATGCCGATGCCGAGCCGCAAACCCTTGCCGAGGTTATTCCGGTTGCAGAAAGCCGCCGTCAAAGCTATATAACCATCGGCGAATCTATCGATCCCTGGGATTGGCAGCCCGGCGTAACTGCCGATAGTATTATTGCCCGCACCATAAGGCAAAAAGATAACGGATCGATGATATTACTGCATGATGCAGGAGGTGATACCCGTGAAGAGACCGTTAAAGCCCTTCCTGCAATCATTCATTACTTTAAATCGCAAGGATACCAGTTTACCACCATTGCCGATGTACTGGGCAAAACTAAGGATGATCTGATGCCGCCGATTAAACCAGATCCAAGCACAGGCATTTTCGGGCCCGCCTATGATGTTTTTATCCATGGTTATTACTATATAAACTGGGCGCTGATCTATATATTCCTGTCGGCTATATTCCTGGCTATTGGCCGCATTGTGCTTATTGGCATTTTGGCTGTAAGGCAGCGAAGCGTGGATAAAAAATCCAAAAAGCTTGATCGTAATACCGATGTGATGCCTGCCGTGAGCATTATTGTGCCAGCCTATAACGAAGAGGTGAATGCAGTAGCAACAATACAAAGCTTGCTTAAAACCGATTATCCATCATTCGAGATTATTTTTGTTGATGACGGATCAAAAGATAAAACATTTGAGGTTGTAGAATCCGCCTATAAAGGTAATCCGCTCATCAAGATCCTAACCAAACCAAACGGAGGCAAGGCATCAGCATTAAACTTTGGTATAACCCATGCCCAAAATGATTTTGTGGTTTGTATTGATGCCGATACCCAACTTAAAACGGATGCCGTGTACCAGCTCATGACCTACTTTACCGATGAGGAAATTGGCGCTGTAGCCGGAACGGTCAAAGTTGGAAACGAAACAAATATCATCACCCGCTGGCAGTCGATAGAATATATCACCGCGCAAAACATGGACCGCCGGGCGTTTGACCTCATCAATAGTATTACGGTTGTACCGGGGGCTATTGGTGCATTCCGTAAATCGGCTATTTTCCGGGCCGGCGGCTTCACCTATGATACCCTTGCCGAGGATTGCGACCTTACCATGCGTATCCTGAAGCAAGGCTACGTAGTGCGTAACTGCGCCGAAGCCATTGCTTATACCGAAGCGCCGGAGACGATAAACATGTTGCTTAAACAGCGTTTCCGTTGGAGTTTTGGTGTGATGCAAAGTTTCTGGAAAAACCGCGACGCGCTGTTTAACAAAAAGTACAAGTTCTTTGGGATGGTGGGAATGCCAAACATCCTTATCTTCCAGATCATATTGCCGCTGTTCTCCCCTCTGGCAGATTTGATGATGCTATTCGCCCTGTTCGGTGAAAAACCCGAAAAGATGCTGCTTTATTACGTAGCCTTTGTAGTGGTTGATTTTATAGTAGGTATCATCGCTTTCCGGATGGAAAAGGAAGACTACAAGAAACTCATCTATATCATTCCGCAGCGTTTTATGTGGCGGCAGTTAATGTATTACGTGCTGTTTAAATCGCTACGAAAAGCATTGAAGGGCGAATTGAGCGGATGGGGAGTGCTTAAGCGTACGGGTAATGTGAAAGTTGATGGTTCGGGAAACAAAAAAGCGCAGCCGATATATATGGTAATTGGCGTGGCAATAGTTGCGGTGATTGTGTATTTGTTGTATAAACATTATAGTTAGAATTAAAAGAGCCTGTAGTTACAAACTACAGCAGATTCGACGTCAGAGACTTCGAATAGCATTTTCTTTTCAATTCCGCTGTCCGAAGTCGGAGACTTCGGACGACTATGCCCTCAGTTTGTAACTACAGATTGCTTCCTTACCCCCTTTCAATCAAACAAACCGCATAAGCCACAACACCTTCTTCACGACCTATAAAACCCATTTGCTCGTTGGTAGTAGCTTTAATGGAAATATCTTCTTCGCTAATTGCCGCAGCTTCGGCTATGTAGGTTTTCATTGCAGGGATATGCGGGTTGATCTTCGGAGCCTCAAGGCATACCATAGCATCAATATTGCCGATTGTGAAACCCTTTTCTTTGATCAGGGCAACTACATGCTGCAAAAGGACCAGGCTGCTGATACCTTTCCATCTGTCATCCTTATTTGAAAAGTGAAAGCCTATATCGCGCAGGTTTGCCGCCCCCAGCAGGGCATCACAAATTGCGTGTAACAATACATCGGCATCTGAGTGGCCATAAGCACCAGCGTGGTGCTCAAGTTTAACCCCGCCTAAAACAAACGGGTGATCTTTTTTTAACTGGTGTACATCAAACCCAAAACCTACCTTAATTTTACCCATTATCTTTTAGAAGCATTTGTTGTACCGCCAAAATTTGCCGACAAAGTGAAGCGCAAAGTATTGGCCAGGGCACTATTTTGCTGGCTGGCTGCCAGGTACGAAAAATCAAAATCAAAAACACTGTACTTAAATCCAATACCCATGGTAACATAATGCCTGTCGCCTTTGTTGGGGTTTTCATAAAAATAGCCTGCCCGTACAGCAAACTGTTTGTTGTACCAATATTCAACACCCGGCGAAAAGCTGATCTCTTTCAACTCTTCACTGAAACCACCCGGTGCATCGCCAAACGATTGAAAAAGACCCGCCGGCACCGATACATTATCATCCTTGCCTTTAATGATCTTACCATCTTTGTCGCGGAGGGGCGGGGTTGGTACCAGCAGTTTGTTGATGTCAAAGGTTGCTGTAAACTCATTAACATCATCTAACTGCCAGGTGTTAGCCACCCCTAATTTCAAATTGGCCGGCAAAAAATACTTGTTGCCCACATCGCTGTAGCTGATTTTTGTACCAATATTTGAAATGTGTGTTCCAAAAGCAAAAGTGTTGCCGTCACCATAAGGCGCCGTGTAGTATAGTGAAACATCTGCGGCAAAAGCATTGCCGGCTTTTGCCGCCTGGCTTGAGCCGGTGGCAAACGAAATACTTGATATATTGGAATGAATATACCGGGCGGTCAGGCCCAGTGAAAAATTATCGCCAAACTTACGGGCAAATGAAGCATCTAACGAATACTCGTTTGGTGTGTAAGTACCCTGATCGTTTGTGTTATCGTCGGTAAGCTGAATGGAACCATAATTAAAATACCTGAGCGAAGCGCCTATTGTATTCCGCTCATCAATTTTATGGGCATAGCTCAGGTATGATAAGCTGATATCAGGAACAAGGTGCCTTAACCAGGGGCTATATGATACAGACAATGCATCATTACTTTCTAAAAATGCAAGCTTTGACGGATT
This sequence comes from Mucilaginibacter sp. Mucisp73, assembly GCF_059491465.1. Lineage (NCBI taxonomy): Bacteria > Pseudomonadati > Bacteroidota > Sphingobacteriia > Sphingobacteriales > Sphingobacteriaceae > Mucilaginibacter > Mucilaginibacter sp. Mucisp73. The sequence continues at coordinate 4,652,571 of NZ_CP168507.1, forward strand.
CCAAAAATTCGCATTTACATCCGGCGACAAAGCCACGCCTGCATCCCCCATAGCCCCCGAACGCGAATCAGGTGAAATATTTAAAAAAGGGACTTCGGTGGGAATTGCATTGATATTACTTCCGTTAGGATTTGTTTGCGCAGCTGCAGCAAGTGGCAACAAAAATGGGGTAATAATAGCAAGGCCTCGAAATGTAAAAAACTTCATTTGTAGGAGTTAGGTTTTAACAATTTGTATTTTATAAACATAGGACCATGACTTGCTTCACATTTTCAAGTCCGCACTTTCGCTGAAAGTTAAATCAAAAATTTAAATCAACGCAACTAATTTCATCAATTTTTCGTTAAAACCCCTGATAATTGTAGTATTTATTTCTAAATAATGGTTCATTAGCATAAGCACTGTATCCATTTTTTTATAAATTTACCACTTAATATAACTGTAAAAATATGAAAATACTTTTTACTAAAACTGCTCTGGGATTGTTGGCTTTAGGTGCCGTGATGAGTAGCTGCAGTAAACGTGAGCAATCGCAAAAAACGGGTATAACTTATAACGATAAAAATAACGGCGGTTATGAGCGTTTCAGGCAAAGCCATCCATCGCCAGGACCCGGATTGGTACCTATTGAGGGTGGTACTTTTGTTATGGGAGGCAGTGCCGACCAGGACATAACTTACGATTACAATAATGTACGCCGCAGGGTTACCGTACCCTCTTTTTACATGGACGAAACCGAAGTATCGAATCAGGATTGGCTTGATTACCTGCATTGGATAAACATTACTTTCCCACAGGATCGTGAGTTATATTACAATGCGGTGCCGGATACATTGGTTTGGCGTCATCCCTTATCTTATAATGAGCCATATGTAGATAACTACCTGCGTCACCCTGCTTTTCAGGATTATCCTGTTGTAGGCGTAACCTGGGACCAGGCACAGGATTATTGCTCATGGCGCACCGACCGTACCAACGAAAACATTTTACGCGAAACCGGAAAAATGGTAGCGTGGAAAGATATGGGCAAAAAAGGTGGTGGCGGTGACGCCGGCATTGCAGCGAACGGACAACCTTTTAATACTGATATTTACCTGAACGGCCAGATGACCGGGGCAGGCATCGATGGTAAAAAAATGATGCCTAACCTGAGCCCTAATGCCCAGGCAGGTACAGGAAAAGGCGGCAAAGCCGTTAGGCCTGTACGTATGGAAGACGGGATCCTTAAGCAAGCGTATCGCTTACCATCAGAAGCCGAATGGGAATATGCAGCATTGGCCCTTGCAGGAAACACCCAGTTTGAAAACATCGATGATGGCAAAATATATACATGGAACGGTATGGGTGTACGTTCGGCAAAAAAGAAAACACGCGGCCTGATCATGGCAAACTTTAAACGCGGCAACGGTGATAACGCCGGTGTTGGCGGTTACCTGAACGATAAGGCAGACATTACCGCCCCTGTACGTTCATATGCACCTAATGATTTTGGCTTATATAACATGGCGGGTAATGTTAACGAATGGGTTGCTGATACCTACCGCCAAACATCATTTGAGGAGTTTGAAGATTTTAACCCTTTCCGCGGTAATGAGTTTTCAAACAAACGCCTTGCAGATCCAAGCAAAGGACTTTATGCAAAAGATAAATATGGCAAGCCAATCAAAGATCCCGCACATGCTAATAAGAAACTAAAATACAGCGAACTTTTAGCTTTACAGCAACAAAATACAGTCGCGCAAAGCGCCAATCCAAACGCGCCGCTTGCAACTCCTCAACCAGGTTCGCTACCGATTGATTCATTGCTGCCTAAAAACTCGGGTAAAGCTTACAACCCGGATGCGAGGGGCGAAAAAGATGAAGTTAATAAAGCTCTTTACGGCACAACCACGCTGGTTAACGACCATTCTAAAGTGTACAAAGGTGGATCATGGAACGATATGGCGTTTTGGCTAAACCCTGCTACCCGTCGTTTTATGGATCAGGACGAGGCGAGTGCCGAGGTTGGTTTCCGCTGTGCAATGACCTTAGTTGGCGCTCCTGAAATTAACCCTAATGGCAAACCACATTACCCGGTTAAAAAAGCTAAACCGTTTAAAACAAGATAATTTTTATAACAGATATTTGAAACAAGGCCTTTCAGCGATGAGAGGCCTTATTTGTTTTAAAGTTTTATCTATCCATCAATCGGCTCAACCCATTGGCTTCGCCAGGCCGGGGCTTCGAAGGGATCGGCAAAGTATTGTGTTTCATGTATTACCTTGTCCTCACGAAACTCCATAATGCTTACCGTGTAGACCGACTTTTCCTGGTAGTTGATCATATATTCCGTGACCCATGTATCGCCTTTTCCCAGAATCCTCCTGACACGGAAACCTGATGGTTTACCGGGATGATGCCCGCGCAAGGCCTGTAAATTAATTCGCCCAAAAATTCGCTCACCCGACTGGGGATAATCACAGATCACATCATCATCGTAAATATCATGCTCTGTGTTGATATCGCCAGCGGCCGATGCTTGCCAGTGGGCATTCAGGGCTGTAAGGATTTGCTCATCTTTCATGGTGTTTTAGCTCTTTTATTCTGTTTAATATAGGTAAAGTTGCAAATAGCAGCTAAACCCGATTTGGTCAACAAACTAAATCGGAGTAATTAACAAGCCTTACTTAGTTTTAATAAGTAAAATCCCGGTGATAAGCTACCACCGGGATATAAACATTTAAAAGAATACAATTCTTATTGATATCCTTCGTTTTGCGTTAAGTTGGGGTTAGCATCACGCTCGCGTTTCGGGATTGGGAAGATCAATTTTGGCGAGTTCCACTCAAACGTATCTGCTACATTTCCGTCCTCGTCTGTAGTAACCGTACTTCCTTTATAGCGTTTCAAATCAAATAGCCTGAAACCCTCAAATGGCAACTCCACACGGCGTTCCACTTCTACCGCATCGCGCAATGCTTGTTTGGTGCTCGCAACGGTTGTATTTCCTAATCCGGCCCGGTTCCTTACAACATTCAAATCAGATTTAGCACCTGTAAAATCGGGAGTGTTTTTTTGCGACCTGGCTTCTGATCTGATCAAATACATTTCGGCAAGCCTCATCACAATCACGTTGCCAAATTTATTGTTAAATTTAGCGGTATAATTATCGCCATCATTATAAAACTCATCAGCTCTTGCATCTCCCGATTCATACCTGTCAAAGTGTTGTTGATTAATTACAGTTTCTCCCCTGCCTGCAAAATCGGCACTGGCGAACACCTCGTTTAACGCATTGAAACCTGATTGAGGTGATATCTGAATAGCAAACACATCTTCACTTGAATTAAACACACGTGTTGCCTGTTCATAATTTTGGAACTCATCCTTAAAAACAGGAACCAAAGAGTATAAACCTGAACCAATAACTTTTGTAGCCTCCTGTTCGGCAAGGTCAAATTTTTCCTGTGTTAAATATATCCGTGCAAGTACCGCTGAAGCATCAGGGGAGTTAGCGAATGATGTTTTATATGTATCCAGTTTTGCTTCTGCGTCTGTAAGATCTTTTATGGCTTGTGCATAGACTTCAGCAACTGTATTGCGTAATGGTTTCTGAATACCAGGGATCGAAGTTGTTGGAGTTAATATTATGGGTACAGCCGGATTTGAAGCCGGCGTTCCATCATTCCATGCTTTACCAAACACCCTTGCCAAATCAAAATAGATCATGCCCCGCAAAAACTTGGCTTCACCCTCCACTCTATCCTTATTAGCAGCATCAACCAGATTTAAGTTGGCCAAAACGTTGTTGCACACGTTAATAGCATTATACCCGCTATCCCAAACACCTTCAACAAAAATATTATTAACGGTTATCGCTTTATTTGCCAGTTCAGTATATTCTGAAAAAGTTCCAAAATATGAAAAGTCGCCATCGTCAGCTAAAAAGTCGGTGGTTGATTGAAACCGGCCTCCATATAGGCCTCTTAAGCCGGCGGCCGTATAAGCACCAACAAGTACGCCCTGAACATCTTTTGAAGTTTTAATAGCAAGGTCCTGCTCAACAGAATCCTGGGGTTTTATATCCAGTTGTTTTTGGCAGCCGGAACTATATAGCATTGCTAATGTACTCAATGCTATAATTGTATATTTAGTTTTTTTCATTGTTCTTCAGCTTAAATTAAAATCCCACGTTTATACCAAAAGTTATAGTTTTAGCCTGCGGTGCTGCATAAAAATCATACCCTTGGGTAATATTTCCCGAAAATGCATCCGAATTCAGCTCCGGGTCCCAGCCTTTGTATTTTGTCCAGGTGGCCAGGTTAGTAGCTTGAGCATAAACCCTTAAGCTTGATAATTTAATCTTGCTTATCCACGCCTTTGGAAAGTTATATCCTAACACAACATTTTTCAAACGCACATATGAACCATCATCCAGGAACCTTGAGCTTGGATTAACACCATTTCCGCCAAACAAACGCGCTTCAGGTACGTTGGTGATCTGGCCGGGCTTTGTCCAAGCCTGCAATTGATCGCGGGTTTGGTTATCAAAACCGTTGTTAAAACCAACCGACATATATTGGCCGGCGCCATTGTAAATCTGATTTCCGTTCACAGATTGTAACAGGAAGCTAAAATCTATGCCCATGTAACTTATGCTGTTATTTAAGCCTGCTATATATTGGGGATTAGGATTACCAACCACAACAGGTACTGCCTGGTTGTAATCGTTGGTTTTTGTACGGTCTCTCTTGCCACCACCTAAATCGGTATTTTTATAATACAAGGCGTCCCCATTAGCCGGATCAGCGCCCGCAAATTCAGGAGCCACGAATACACCCAGAGGCTGCCCTTCCATAGCACGGTTGACAGCATCGCCACTACCTGTAATTACCTGACCTTTCAAGTCGGTAATTTTATTTCGGTTGAATGAGATATTAAAACTTGTATTCCAGGTTACTTTACCCACAAGATTTTTTGAATCTATCTGAATCTCCAAACCCTTGTTCTGCAACTTACCAAGATTTTGTGTGATAGTGGTAAATCCTGAAGTTGCCGGTACCTGTACATTTAATAACAGGTCCTTGGTTTTCTTTAGATAAACATCAAACTGTCCCGCTAAACGACCTCCAAGGAAAGCTATATCCAAACCTATATCTGTTTGGGCTGTGGTTTCCCACTTTAAACCGGGGTTTGGCAATTGTGTAGGCCTTGCTCCGGCAACACCGGCGTAACCGAATTCTGAATATAACCCCCGGGCCGGGAAATTACCAATCTCTGAGTTACCAGTTAAGCCATAGCTACCCCTTATTTTCAGATCAGATATAACCTTTTGATCTTTCATAAAATTCTCCTCCGAAACCACCCATCCAACGGAACCTGCCGGAAAAAAACCATAACGATGGTCGGCACCAAATCTTGATGAGCCGTCTATACGACCGCTTAATGACAATAAATATTTATCGTGATACTTATAGTTAGCCCTTGCAAAATATGAAAGCAATGAATAAGCAGTAGAGGACGACAAAGCACTGGTGATACTTGCAGAACTGGTCAGCTTCTTGTAAGCGTCGCTCGGAAATTGTTCGCCATTTAACGAATTAAGGTCATTCTGTTGCCTTTGATAGGTCATACCACCCACCGCGTCAATGCTACTTTTCCCGAAATCTTTCAGGAAATGTAAAAAGTTATTGGTATTAAGGTTAATAGAGGTTACCGACGAATTAAGACCCACCCCATTATTAGTACCCGAGTTACGGGCAGTAAGACTACCTGAATAATTATCTTCAGTCGAATTTAAAATGTCAACTCCAACTTCACTCCTGAAAGTCAAAGACGGTAATATTTTAATCTCTCCAAAAACATTACCGAGATTTCTGTAGTCAGTAGTAATGAAATAGCTATTCTCTGAATTTAACAGCGGATTAAAATATACAGGAAAATTACTATTGGGTAATCCCGTAGCCGGGTCAAGTTGACCACTTAATAAACCTGTACGTGGATCAATTACTGGTGTGATAGGCGACAAGGCCACGATTTGCTCAGGAGTAGAAAAAGCATTGTCATTATCCAAACGATGGTTTTGCGTACGCGAAACACTCAAATTAGCCCCAATTGTCAACCAGTTGTTAGCTTGGTTTTCGATATTTGTACGTAGGCTGTATTGATTGATCTGGTTTTTCAGTATCCAGCCTTTTTGATCGTTATAAGTGCCAGATATGTAAAACTTTGTTTTTTCAGTTCCTCCCGAAAATACGAGGTTATAGTTTTGAACCGGAGCATGTTGGGTAATCTGATCCTGCCAATTGGTATTTACACTTGTATTTGCGTAATCTGTATTTCCTGCTGCATACCTGATTAAGCGGGTCTTCGCATAACTTTCCAAACCACCCGCAACAGCAGCTGACTGAACAAGCTTTAGATATTCTTTTGAGTTTAAAAATTCACGCTCACGGGTCGGCTTACTAAAACCATAGTATTGATTATAAGTAATTTTTGTTGAACCTGCTTTACCCTTTTTTGTGGTAACCAAAACAACGCCGTTTGACGCTCTCGAACCATATATAGCTGCAGCAGAAGCGTCCTTTAAGATATCAATAGACTCAATGTCATTCTGGTTCAAATCCACAAGTGGATTGGTGGATGCTCCGTTACTCGAAAAATCATCTACGGTGATCGGTAACCCGTCAACAACGTATAATGGCTGGCTGCCGGCTGATACAGAAGATGCACCACGTACCCGGACCTGGATCCCTTGCCCTAACTTACCGTTTTGGGCTTGAATATACACACCAGGGCTCCGGCCTTGTATAGCCGATTCAAGGCTTGGTACAGGAATATTCTCTATATCGCCGCCCTTAATTTTTGAAACAGAGCCTGTTAACGAACGCTTGCTTTGTGTACCATATCCTACAACTACAACTTCGTTAAGCACTTTTGAATCGGTAGCTAATTGCGCATTTACGGTGGCTCCATTTATTGAAACTTCATGAGGGAGGTATCCCAAAAAGTTAAAAGCCAAAACTTTGGCGATAGCAGGTACGCTTAATTTGTAACTGCCATTAATGTCGGTTTGGGTGCCAAGTCCGGCAACTCCTTTTACGGTTACGCTTACTCCCGGTAAGGGCGAGCCGTCTTTCTGGTCGGTTACTTTACCTGTAATAACCCGGTTTTGAGCAAAAACCATAGCCATACAAGAAAACAGTAACATGACTGTTAGTAGATGTTTCTTCATAAAAGTTAATATTGTTAATTAAGAAAGTAAGTTCGTAAAAAAAATGTGCAGAAACAACAAAAGCCTTAAAATTACGTTCAGTTCATTGCAAAAATGTTATTATCGCATATTTAAGCTATAACACTCAGTTAAAACGATATTAAGATTTGTCCTTTTTCAACTTTATCTCCTGATTTTATTAATATCTTTTCTACAATAACATCAGCCGGCGATTTGATAATATTTTCCATTTTCATGGCTTCAAGCACAAAGAGATTATCACCTTTTTTTATGATATCTCCTTTATTTACAAATACTTTCAACACCAAACCCGGCATGGGGGCTTTTATTTCACTAATCCTGGCACTGTTTAAATCACTAAATCCAAGCTTATCAAGTAATATATCAAACTGATCTTTAGCGGTAATATGATAAATATGGTTATTAACCTTTATTTCAGCAGTTTTATCGTTACCGTTAAAATTAACTATCTCGACATTGTATGAGCGGTTATTTTCAATAACATGATAGATTCCCGGCCTTAATTGTTTAATATCGGCTTCACTTTTAACCCCGTTAATAAGTAAGCCTGCCGCAACGGTTTTTTCAGCTTCAATACTGTAACTGTCATTAATACTCAATTTATACATAGGGTTTGGATTTGAGGATAAGCGGTTTATATTAGGGGTTGATATAAAGCTAAACATATTATATAAAAGCTGAAAGTAAAATTTAAAAAGCTTATAGTTTAATATTATCCAATTGCTTTATATAAAACCTTTAGTAAACCCTGTATAATTTCACTTGCAATACAGCAACAAGTAAATTCCATCTCCAATAGCGTTAAAAGAATTGAAAGCTGCGGATAAGAGCAGCTCCTATTGAGTAAAAATATACTGAATTAAATTCGCGCCCATTTTGAGGGCCTTTTGGCGGGCTTCCTGGGTATCGCCGGCATAGGTGCCATAATCCTCCCAGCCATTGCCTAAATCGCACTCATAGGTATAAAAGCAAACCAGTCTGCCTTTGTATATCAAACCAAAACCCTGGGCGCGCTTACCATCATGTTCATGAATTTTGGGCAGGCCGTTCGGGAAGTCATATTTTTGATGGTAGATGGGATGATTAACCGGCAGCTCAACAAAATCGAGCTCGGGAAACACTTTTTTCATTTGCGGGCGGATATATTGATCGAGCCCATAGTTATCGTCTATATGCAAAAAGCCGCCGCCAGTGAGGTATTTACGCAGGTTACGGGCTTCCTGATCGGAAAAGATAACATTACCATGCCCTGTCATAAAAGTGAAAGGATAATTAAATAAAGTAGCACTACCTGCCTCAACCACCTCATCATCATCATCAAAATTGGTTTTGAGGTTTTCGTTACAGAATTTGATCAGGTTAGGTAACGCTGTACGGTCGCCATACCAATCACCGCCGCCGCTGTATTTGAGGCGTGCAATTTTATAGGCAGGGGCATTAAAGCTGCTCATTGCTATAGCTGCAAATAAAACAACCAATGCTAACCTTATTCTTTTCATCACCTGTTTAAAAAATTCACCTCAAAGCAAGCCCCCAGCGCAGCCGTTTCCGTACGTAGGCGACTTGTACCTAAAGATATCGGTTTAAAACCGTTTTGTAAAGCCTTATCAATCTCAGCCGGAGCAAAATCCCCTTCCGGGCCTATCAATATTAAATAACGGCCTTGCGGGGTTATTTCGTCTTTCAGATTGAATTTCTCTCCGGGTTCGCAATGGGCAATAAACTTTTGCCCCTCAAAAGGTTTATCAAGTAGCTGATTTAGCGTTACCGGCTCATTTAATATGGGGTGATAAGCCTTAAGGGATTGCTTGATAGCCGCCGTAATAATTTTATTTAAACGCTCTGTTTTGGCTTCCTTACGTTCCGACCGCTGGGTGATAATTAATGACACCTCATCAATACCTATTTCTGTAGCTTTCTCTAAAAACCACTCCAGGCGTTCGATATTTTTGGTCGGAGCTACCGCGAGGTGCAGGTAATGGTTGCGTTTTTCAAATTCGGTAGATACTGATGTAATTTTAAGAATGGTACGCTTGGGGTGCGCGTCATGGATCAGGGCTGTGTATAAACCGCCCCTGCCGTCAATCAATTGTACCTCGCTGCCTGCTTCAAGGCGCAGCACACGTATAGCATGTTTGCTTTCCTCTTCGCTCAGAAAGTATTGGGGATGCGAGGCGTCAATATCAGGCGTATAAAAAAGTTGCATTTTGGAAAAGCAGATTAATGTAAATCTACTGCATCTTCTTCATTTATCAGTAATTCGAGTTTAACTGATTCAATATTCTGGTCTGATTTTTTCAGTACAGTGATATTGTACCCGTTCGATTCTTTCTGCTCGCCTACATCGGGGATCTTTCCGAAGATATCTCCAAGCCAGCCCGATACGGTATCAAAGTCGCCATCTTCAGGTAAATCATGTGGTAAATGCTCGTTCACATCGTAAATAGATGCAAGCGCATTAACTATAAACTCACGCTCATTTACTTTTTCGACAATCGGCTTTTCTTCATCATACTCATCCTGGATCTCGCCAACCAATTCTTCTACAATATCCTCCAGCGTAACCATACCGGCGGTGCCGCCAAACTCGTCAAGTACAATAGCTATCTGGATACGCTTTTGTTGCAATTCGGCCATCAGATCGTTGATCTTTTTGGTTTCGGGGATGAAATACGGTTTGCGGATAATATCTTTCAGTACGATTTCTTCATTGCGGGCCAGTAGTGGCAAAATATCTTTGGCGTGTACAATACCGATGATCTTATCTATCACATCGTCATAAACCGGCATCCGCGAATAACCTTCGTTGATAATCATATCCAGCAGCTCTTCTTTGGTTGAAGCAATATCTACTCCCGAAATTTTGGTACGTGGTACCATGATGTTTTTTACCACCCGCTCGTTAAAATCAAACACGTTCTGGATAAGTTCGTGCTCATTTGAATCAAGTGCACCAGTCTCCTTACCTTGCTCCAATAAGTATTGCAGCTCTTCCGAACTGTGATGGGTTTCGCTGCCTTCAACGGTACTTATGCCCAACAATTTCAGGATGAAATTTGCGAAATTATTAAGCACCCAAATAAATGGCCTGAAAACCACAAAGAAGAACCTGAGCGGCAATGAAACAGCCATCACTGTACGTACCGATTTTTGGATAGCTAACGATTTAGGCGCAAGCTCACCAAAAACTATGTGCATGATGGTAATAAAGCTGAAAGCCAGGATATGACTGGCCGTAATATAACCGGGAGAAAGGGTTATGCCTACGCTCAGGAAAGCGCGGATCACAAGGTTGGTCGCAACCTCCTCGCCCACAACACCAAGGGCCAGTGAAGCAATGGTAATACCCAGCTGTGTAGCAGCCAGGTAGCCATCCAAATTATGCAATATGCCCCGGGCAACTTTGGCTACGCCGCTGCCGCCTTTAGCCCTAATTTCAATTTGCGAACCCCGAACCCTTACCATGGCAAACTCCGCAGCTACGAAAAAGCCATTGAGTAAAACCAAAAATATGGTAGCGAAAATGTAAAATAAGCTAATCTCGTAATGTGCGGGGTCCATTTATTTAAGATTGATACACAGGGAACGTAGACTTGTACAGCTCCAAACTTTCGTTTATCACTTTATGTGCGTAACGCACACCTAACAAATGTTCGATGGTTACGTTTTTGCCTTCTAATTTTTTGTAGTCTTTAAAAAAGCGAACAATTTCGGTCATGGCATGTGGAGGCAATTCGTTTAAGTCGTTAATATAATTTACCGACATATCATTTTTAGCCACCGCAATGATCTTATCATCCTGCTCACCGTTATCAACCATGTGCATTACACCTACTACCTTAGCCTCAATGATAGACATTGGGAAAACATCAATTGAGCAAAGTACAAGGATATCCAAAGGATCTTTATCATCGCAATAGGTTTGAGGGATAAAGCCGTAGTTAGCCGGGTACATTACAGATGAAAATAACACACGATCGAGCTTCAGCAAGCCTGATTCTTTATCAATTTCATATTTCGCTTTTGATCCTTTTGGAATTTCAATAATAGCGTTTACTATTTCAGGGATATTATCACCTGGTGAAACCTGGTGCCATGGATGCAGAGTACTCATTTATCTTTATTATATAGTATATAAAATTATTAACTAATCTATTTTTTCGTTTTTTTCACGAAGTTTCTTTTTAACATAAGCAATAACCAGCGGAATTGTTGTAATTACTATCAATCCCAGTACAATGTATTGCAGATAATCCTGCAGTTGAGGGAACCTTCGCCCTAAAAAAAAACCGCCCAGCGTAAATACACATACCCAGGCCACGCTGCCAATAAGGTTATAAACCGAAAATCTTTTAATATCAACCTTAACAACACCTGCAAATATAGGAGCAAATGTTCTAACAATAGGGAAAAATCTCCCTAAAATAAGCGCCATCCCTCCATGTTTGTTGTAAAACTCACTGGCCAGTACTACGTAGCGCCGCTTAAAAAATAGTGAGTCGTTTTTATTGAATAATACCGGCCCCGTTCGGTAACCAAACCAATACCCGGTAAAATTGCCTAATACTCCGGCGCCTATCAATGACAATACCAGCGTAGTTATAGAAACATCAACTTTACCAGCGGCACACAATAACCCAGCCATAAACAGCAGGTAATCGCCGGGCAGAAAGAAACCAAAGAATAAACCGGTTTCAGCAAAAACAACAATAAGCAAGAGATAAAAACCACCCCTGCTTATTATGGATTGTGCGTCAGTTAAATTTTGAAGGTATTCCCAGAAACTTTCCATTCACTATATCTGTAAAACTACAAATATTATATCAATTTGCAGTTATCAATACCGATTATATGAAACGGGCTATAAGATCGGGATAAACACCAATAAGGATTGTAGCGAGAGCTGAAAGTGCGAATACTACTTTATAATAAACCGGCACAGTAAGCTCTGCGCGTTCGTCGGTACGGAAGTACATGGCGATGATGACCCTGAAATAGTAAAAGATACTAATGATAGCGTTAATCACAGCTATAATAATTAAACCGATATGATAACGGCTTACCGCTCCTGAAAACATGAAGAATTTACCGATGAAGCCTGCAGTAAGCGGAATCCCCGCCAATGAAAGCATGGCTACAGTTAATACAAAGGCAAGGAACGGGTTCTTCTTACCCAAACCATTAAAACTTTCAAAGTTATCACTTCCACCTTGTTGCTGTACTAATATTAAACCGCCAAACGCGATGATTGAAGCTATCGAGTATGCTGTCGCATATACAAATACCGAATTACCTGAGGCAGCGCCTAATGACACGATTGCAAATAACAGGTAGCCGGCGTGAGAGATACTTGAAAATGCAAGCATCCTCTTAAAGCTTTGCTGATACAACGCGGTGATATTGCCTATAAATAAGGTAATAATAGTGATTACAAGTATTATTGGTGTCCAGAAGTCAGACAATGGCTGGAAACAGGCTGAAAATAAACGCAGGAAAGCTGCAAACCCCGCCGTTTTAACTACTGTAGACATGAAAGCCGTGATCAGCGTAGGCGCACCTTCGTATACATCCGGTGTCCAGAAATGAAAGGGGGCTGCACCTACTTTAAAACATAAACCTACAATGATCAGGGCTATGCCTGTATAAAACATAGGATCGATATGTGGATGGTTAATTACATACTCCCTGATAGTATCGATATTGAATGAACCTGACGATCCGTACAACAGCGCCATACCAAACAGCAGGAAACCGGTTGAAAAAGCACCCATCAAAAAGTATTTCAAAGCTGCTTCATTTGAAGCGAAATCACTCTTTTTAATACCCGCCAGGATGTATAAGCTCACCGACATGATCTCGATGCCGATAAACAGCATCACAAGGTTATTAAACGATACCATTACGATTATGCCTGTCAGTGAAAACAGGATAATAGCATAATATTCCGCCGTGTGCCTGCTGATACGCTCAAAGTAACCTTTTGACAGCAACAGGATCAGGATAGTAGATATAATGGTAACGCTTGAAAATACAACCGAGAAATTATTGAACAACAGCATGCCGGTATAAAGCGGCTCAGCTGTATCTTTTGAAGTCCATTGGCAAATTGCAAAACCCAAGGCAGCCAGCAATCCTATAACAGTAACGGGCAGCAAAGCCTTTTGCGCTTTATATAGCCCTAAATACAGCAGCACTATAGGTAAAACAGATATGATGATTATAGTATTCATTCTTTTCTTTAAAATCTTAAACCTACATTGTAAACTTTGAACCTATCTGATTTACCAGTTGCGTTACCGCAGCTTCAGAGATATGCAGAATAGGCTGAGGATAAATGCCCAATACAATAACCAGGGCACAAATTATACACAACGTTAACTTTTCAGTACCGCTAACATCAGCAAAAGTAGCTGTAAGCGGGTTGGTTTCACCCTGCATTACGTTTTTATAAAGGCGTAACATGTAAACCGCACCAAAAATGATGGTAAGACCTGCAACTGCAGCCAGTACCAGGTTTACATAGTGCTGTACGCTAAAATCAAATACACCTTTCAGCAACAGGAACTCGCCAATAAAACCATTGGTAAGCGGTAATCCCACTGTACCTAATAATATGATCAGGAAACCTATTGCAAATTTAGGGGCTACCTTCGCGATACCGCCAAGCTGATCTATCTCACGGGTGTTTAGCCTGCGGCCGATGATATCCCAGATAAAGAACATACCAACAACGTTAATACCGTGGTTAAGCATCTGAATCATGGCACCCTGAACACCGGCAATATTCCAGGCAAAAATACCTGCAGCTATCAGGCCAACGTGTGCTATTGATGAATAGGCCACCAGGCGTTTTCCGTCTTTTTGTTTAAAGGCGATAATAGAAGCATAAACTACACCTATAACCCCGAGGATCATGGCCAATGCCTGGAAATGATAAAAGCCAAGCGGGGCATTAGGGATCATCCAGCGGATAGCACCGTAAATACCCATTTTAAGCATGATACCTGATAACATCATGGTCCCGCCAGATGGAGCTTCGGTATAAGTATCAGGCTGCCAGGTATGGAAAGGGAACAAAGGCATCTTGATGGCAAAGGCCAGAAAAAACGCCCAGAAGATCCAGCTCTGATGTTTAACATCCAAAGTCATTTTATAGAAATTGTGGATATCAAAAGTTTTGTCAGGAGATTGGAGGTACAGGTAGATAATGCCTACCAGCATGAACAACGAACCGGCAAAGGTGTAGATGAAAAATTTAATGGTAATACGGATGCGGTTTTCGCCTCCCCAAAGGGCACAAATGAAGTAAATTGGAATCAATGCCGCTTCCCATCCAACGTAAAACAAAAATCCGTCGAGGGCGGTAAATACAACCAGCATACCAGCCTGCATAAACAGGATAAGACCATAAAAGGCACCTTCGTTTTTATATTGATGCTGATAGGTTGTTAAAATAATTAATGGTACAAGCACGGTGGTCAACAAAACCAGGATCATACTGATCCCGTCGATACCGGCACTAAAGTAAATTCCAAAACTGCTGATCCATGGCACATCAATAACAAACTGGGTTGATGCATCCGGAACAAACTTGCTTAAAAATATAAGCGCTATTACCAGTTGGGCAACAGAGAAAAATAATGCAGCATGTTTAGCTATCCCGTTTTTAAGCAGGGCAGTTATAACAGCGGCAACTATTGGCAAAAAAAGTAATATACTAACGGTCATTTTTATGTTGCTAAACGCTTATCGTTTATATTTTAGTTAATCCAAATACGCTATACAGTAATACCGCGATAATTCCCAGTACCATTATAAATATGTAGAAACCTACATTCCCTGTTTGCAACAGGCGCAAGCCTTTACTGGTTTCAATTGTTCCTCTGCCAATTCCGTTCACCAAACCATCGATACCTAAACGCTCTATGATGTTATAGAAGAAGGTTGAAAGCCAGTCGAGTGGTTTGCGAACAACCAGATCATAGAGTTCATCAAGGTAAAACTTGTGGTATGATAAGCTGGTCAACGCCGGACGCTCTTCAGTATCAGCAACAGGTACACTGCCATTTTTAGCATATTTAACATAAGCATATGCCATAGCAGCTAAAGCCAATACCACCGAAGTACCCATTAAAGCATACTCAAGTGATTCGGACAAATGATGTTCGCCCAAAATCTCATTTGATTTTTTGAAAACTGGTTCAAGGAAATGTGCCAGCTCGTGATGCCCGTGTAATACTTCCGGCACACCTATAAAACCACCAAAAAATGAAAGTATAGCTAACACAATAAGCGGAATAGTCATGGTTGGAGGCGATTCATGTAAATGATGCTCCTGCTCATGAGTACCACGAAATTTTCCGTAAAATGTTAGGTACATCATCCTGAACATATAGAATGAAGTTAACATAGCGGTTAATACACCTACAGCCCAAAATATAGGGCTATGGGCGTAAGCATGTGCCAGGATCTCATCTTTTGAAAAGAAACCTGCCAAAGGAGGGATACCGGCGATAGCTACAGTACCAATCATCATAGTGGTGAACGTAGTTTTGATCTTGCCTTTCAAGCCGCCCATTTTACGCATATCCTGCTCACCACTCATGGCGTGGATCACTGACCCTGCACCAAGGAATAATAAAGCTTTAAAGAAAGCGTGTGTTAACACGTGGAAGAAAGCGCCGGTATAAGCACCAACACCCAGGCCTAAAAACATATACCCCAATTGAGATACGGTTGAATAAGCCAATACCTTTTTAATATCTGTTTGCGTTAACGCGATAAGTGCTGCAATAAGAGCCGTGGCCAAACCTACATAAGCAATGATCTCCATTGTATCCGGAGATAAAGTATAGAATATGTTTGAGCGGGCAATCATATAGATACCGGCTGTAACCATGGTAGCAGCGTGGATCAAAGCCGAAACCGGAGTTGGGCCGGCCATCGCATCTGGCAACCAGGTAAACAACGGCAACTGCGCAGATTTACCGCAGGCACCAATGAATAGTAAAATGGTAATGATAAACAGTGGACCAGCGCTTGATTTCATAACAGCTGCCTTCGGGAAGATCTCTGCAAACTGGATGCTACCGAAAACATAAATAATGGTGAAGATGCCTAATAAGAAGCCAAGATCACCGATACGGTTCATCACAAACGCTTTCTTCGCTGCATCTGCATAATCAGGATTGGTAAACCAGAAACCGATCAGCAGGTATGAGCACAAGCCCACGCCCTCCCATCCAATAAACATGATGAGGTAGTTTGAACCTAAAACCAGCAATAGCATGAAAAAAACGAACAGGTTGAGATAAGCGAAAAATTTTCCGAAACCTTCGTCGTCATGCATGTAGCCAATAGAATACAGGTGGATCAGGAAGCCAACGCCTGTAATGATCAGCAGCATGATAGCGCTTAACTGATCTATAAGGAATGCGAAAGGAAATTTTAATGACCCAACCGCAAACCAGGTAAAGTAGTTGACATTAATAGGAACTCCGGTTGATTTTACCTGGAAAAAAGCTGCAATGCTTAAACCAAATGATACCAGTACAAGCAAACTGCCAATAAAGCCAATTACACTTTTTGATAATGAATTACGGCCAAGTCCGTTTATAACAAAACCGGCTAACGGTAGTATTGGAATAAGCCAGATATATTTATCCATGTTCGATGTTGTACGTTTTACGCGTTACGTTATACGTTTTTAATTATCTAATCGCTATTGCGGGAAAGAGGCAACAACGTTTGTTTTATTACTAATCAGCTATTACAATTCCGAAATCGAAACTTCGAAATCCGAAATAACTATTACCACTTCAACCTGTTCAGTACGTTGATATCAATTGAGTTTGTGTTACGATAGATCATCACGATAATAGCCAAACCAACTGCAACTTCAGCAGCGGCCAACGCCATGATAAAAAACACGAACACCTGCCCGGTTGCATCACCCCTGTATACCGAAAACGCGGTAAGCAGCAGGTTAACCGAATTAAGCATCAACTCAACCGACATGAAGATCACGATTGCATTACGGCGGATCAATACGCCCATTACGCCTATAGCAAAAATGATTGTGCTTAACAGTATGTAATGATTAAGCGGCACGGCGTGCATAGTATTTGTTAAACTTTCCATTATGCTACTTTAGGTTCTTTTTCTTTAGTGGCCAATAATACCGCGCCTACCATTGCCGATAGCAATAGCACCGATGATACTTCAAAAGGCAATAAAAATTCGTTGAACAATACTTTACCTAAGTTTTTTACAAGGCCCAGATCCGGGTTTTGTAATATTACCGGGTTTGATGCACCAATGAGTTTAAGCGATGATGCAACAGCAACAGCTAATATGCCACCGCCAAAAACACCGGCTATTTTAACCATGAAAGGCTTTACAGGTTCCGACTCCTTGTTAAGGTTGATGAGCATCAGCGTATACAGGAACAATACCAATATAGCGCCCATGTATACAATGAAATTTACTATCGCCAAAAATTGAGCGTTAAGCAAAATGTAGTGAATGGTGAAAGTAAAAAAAGTAAGGATCAGATAAAGGATACTATGTACCGGATTTTTGGCCGAGATTACCAATATCGAAAAGAATATGGACAAAAATGCGATGAAGTAAAATGTACTCATGTTTTTATTTACAAAATACCTTTACCCTTTTAGGCAGGGCAAAGGTATAAAACTTCTTTATTGATTTAAGGGTGCTTCTACTAATTTGTCTTTACCGTAAATAAAATCCTTCCTTAAGTAGTCGGCAGGTACGATATCACCGTCAAGATAAATAGCTTCTTTAGGGCAGGCCTCTTCACATAAACCGCAAAAAATGCAGCGCAGCATGTTAATTTCATAAACAGCAGCATATTTCTCTTCGCGGTACAGGTGCTCCTCGCCTTTCTGGCGTTCGGCAGCTGTCATGGTAATAGCTTCTGCCGGGCACGATAATGCGCAAAGGCCGCAGGCTGTGCAACGTTCTCTGCCATCCTCATCACGTTTAAGCGAGTGCATACCGCGGAAATTCTCCGAAAATTCACGCTTTTCTTCAGGATAGCTGATGGTTACCGGCTTTTTGAAAAAGTGTTTCATTGTAGTGGATAAACCGCCCACAATGGCCGGCAGATAAGCACGCTCTAAAAAATTGAGTGGCTTAACTTCCAGTACTTTTCGTTTATTGCTTAATGATTCCATTTTTTAAAAACTCCAATCTATTTAAGTAATGTACTAATCACGCCTGTCAGCACGATGTTGGTAATGGCCAATGGAATTAATATTTTCCAGCCAAGGTCCATCAACTGGTCATAACGGAAACGCGGGATAGTCCAGCGTACCCACATGAAAAAGAAGATAGAGAAGAAGATCTTACCAAATAATACAACAACGCCTAATATGGTTGCTGCGTTTGGTCCAGCCCACGCTGCAAAATTATCCATGAATGGATAGTTGTAACCACCCCAATATAAAGTAGCCATTACTGCCGATGAGATAAACATATTGATATACTCGGCAAACAGGTAAAAACCTAATTTCATTGATGAATACTCGGTGTGGTAACCACCCACGAGCTCGGTTTCGCACTCAGGTAAATCGAATGGTGAACGGTTAGTTTCGGCAAAAGCACACACCAGGAACAGCAGGAAGCCAAGCGGCTGCCTCCAAACATTCCAGGCAAAACCATGTTGTTGCTCCGCGATTTCCTTAAGGCTTAAAGTACCGGTAAGCATCAGCAATGCGATGATGGATAAACCCATCGAAATTTCGTAGCTGATATTTTGTGATGCCGCGCGGATAGCGCCTAATAATGAGTATTTATTGTTGGAAGCCCAGCCGCCAATCATAATACCATAAACCCCCAATGATACCACACCAAAAATGTAGAGTACACCTACGTTAATATCGGTAACCTGCAGATCAAACGTACGACCGCCAATTTGGATAGCCGATCCCCATGGAATAACAGCCGAACCGATGCAAGCAGTTAAAATAGCCAGTGAAGGGCCCACAATGAACAGGAAGCCGGTTGCATTGGTAGGGATGATCTCTTCTTTCAAAAACATCTTGCCACCATCGGCAAGGGGTTGTAAAATACCCCATGGACCAGCACGGTTAGGGCCTATCCTATCCTGGAAAAATGCAGCAACTTTACGTTCGGCATAGGTTGAATACATAGCCACAACCAGGCTGATAGCGAAAATCACAACGATCAGTACGATCCTGAATATTAAATCGGTAGTTTCCATTATAAGCGGGTCTCCCTTTCAAATTGTTCTTTATTAGCTTCCATCAGCACCGGGTTGGTTTTAACAACCGGCAGCGGTGTAAACTCGTAATGGTTAGCGCTGATCACAGAGTGGTGAGATACTTTACGTGGGCCTTCAATAACCCAATCGGCAGTTTTCTTTTTGTCGAAGCGGCAAGTGTTGCAGATAAATTCCTCAACTTCACCGTAAACATCTTTACGGCCAGTTACCCTGATCACATCTTCGCCTTTGTACCAAAGTGTTACTTTACCGCAGCATTTATCGCAATCGCGGTATGCTTCAACAGGCTTGGTAAACCAAACACGGTTTTTAAAGCGGAAAGTTTTATCAGTTAAAGCACCTACCGGACATACGTCAATCATGTTACCCGAAAAATCGTTATCAACAGCCTTACTGATGTAAGTGGAAATTTCAGAATGATCGCCCCTGTTCAGGATGCCATGTAAACGGGTATTGGTGATCTGATCGGCAGTAAACACACAACGGTAGCAAAGGATGCAACGGGTCATGTGCAGCTGAATTTTGTCACCTATGTCTATCTTTTCAAATGTACGGCGGTCAAATTCATAGCGCGTTTTAGCTGCTCCATGCTCAAAGCCCAGATCCTGCAAGTGGCATTCGCCGGCCTGGTCGCAAACAGGGCAATCAAGCGGGTGATTGATCAGCAGCATTTCTACCACGCCTTTACGGGCTTCAATAACCTCCGGCGAAGTAATATTTTGTACCTCCATCCCATCCATAACACCGGTACGGCATGAAGCCACCAGTTTAGGCATAGGGCGCGGATCTTTTTCTGATCCTTTGGTAACCTTAACCAAACAGGTACGGCATTTACCGCCGCTACCCTGCAGCTTAGAGTAATAGCACATTGCAGGCGGAACAATATCACCTCCTATTTGCCTTGCGGCGTTCAGGATGCTTGTTCCGGGTTCTACATCAACGGTTATTCCGTCTATTGTTACTTTCATTGACATTTAATAATAACGTCGTTTATAAATTCTCAATCCTGATTTCGAAAATGAAATATGGATAAATATGCAAATCAAAAGTCTCTCCTTTAGGGGAGATTTAGAGGAGTGCTTTACGCCGTCTCTGCAACTTTCAACGGATCAGCATAATGTGCCAAACCGTAGTTTCTTGAAGTTGCTTCGCTCGCGTTAGTTACGTGCCATTCAAACTCATCCCTGAAATGGCGAATAGCACTGGCCACAGGCCATGCTGCCGCGTCACCCAGCGGACAAATGGTATTTCCTTCTATTTTTTTAGATACATCTACCAGCAGGTCCATGTCGCTCATTTTGCCATGACCATACTCGAGGCGATGTAATACTTTTTCCATCCAGCCGGTACCTTCACGGCAAGGCGAACATTGTCCGCAGCTTTCGTGATGATAAAAACGGGCAAAGTTCCAGGTATTACGTACAATACAGGCATCCTCATCATAAGCGATGAAGCCGCCCGAACCTAACATGGTACCACTTACGAAACCACCATCTGATAATGATTCGTAGCTCATCAGGCGGGCTTCATTATTGATGGTTTTCAGGATCAGGTTAGCCGGTAAAATTGGTACTGATGAACCACCCGCAACAACCGCTTTTAAACGTTTGCCATTGGCGATACCACCGCAATACTCATCAGAATATATAAATTCTTCAACAGGTACACCGAGTTCAATTTCATAAACCCCAGGTTTTTTCAGGTTACCACCTGCGGAGATCAATTTGGTACCTGTACTACGACCGATACCTATTTTAGCATATTCGTCGCCACCCTCGTTAATGATAGGTACAACCGCCGCTATAGATTCAACGTTGTTTACAACGGTAGGGCAACCGTATAGACCTGCGATAGCCGGGAACGGAGGTTTGATGCGCGGGTTACCACGTTTACCTTCCAATGATTCCAATAAAGCGGTTTCTTCACCGCAGATATAAGCGCCACCGCCTGGCTGAACGTAAAGCTCAAGATCGTAACCGGTACCTAAGATGTTTTTTCCTAAGAAACCTTTTGCTTTTGCTTCAGCGATAGCTCTTTCCAGGATCCTTATCTGCGGCATCATTTCGCCACGCAGGTAGATATATGATGTATTAGCACCAAGCGCAAAGCTTGATACAATCATGCCCTCAATCAACAAGTGAGGGATATAAGTCATCAGGTAGCGGTCTTTAAAAGTACCGGGCTCCGATTCGTCACCATTACAAACCAGGTAACGCGCAACGCCTTCGGGCTTAGCCAAAAAGCTCCATTTCATACCGGTAGGGAAACCCGCACCGCCACGACCGCGTAAGCCCGATTTTTTAACCTCTTCAACGATCTCTTCAGGCGACATGGTTTTCAATGCTTTCTCAACAGAAGCATAGCCACCTTTTGAACGGTAAACATCAAATGTATTGATGCCGGGTACGTTTATATGTTCTAAAAGTAATTTCCGTCCCATAACTTAATTCTTAGCTTTCGCTTTTAAATCACTGATCAATTTATCTACCGACTCGTTGGTCAGGTTTTCATAAAAAGTGTATTCAGGGCCAATTTGCAATACGGGGCCAAAACCGCAGGCGGCAAGGCACTCTACCCCTCTCCAGCTAAATAGGCCGTCGGGAGTAACTTCACCTTCTTTTACACCAAGGGTTTCCTCTATATGATCCATGATCTTTTCGGCACCTACCAGGTAGCAACCGCTTGTGCGGCAAACTTCCAGCACGTACTTGCCTTGCGGGCGTAAAAAATACATGGTATAAAATGTAGCAACCTCGTATACCTCAATAGGCAGGATGCTTAAATATTCGGCAACCTTATCCATCGCGGGCGCGCTAACCCAGCCAAATTCGGCCTGTACCAGGTGAAGGATCGGCAGTAGGCCCGATTTTTGTTTTCCCTGCGGATAACGGCTAACTATTTCATCAAATTTGCTGATCAGTGCCGGCGAAAATTCAACCGGTTCCTGAGCTTCGTCAACTCTAAGCATCTAACTCTCCGGCTATAACGTTTAAACTACTCATGTTAATAATAGCATCTGATAATAACATACCACGGCTCATTGGCGCATACATCTGGTAATTGATGAAACTTGGCCTGCGGAAATGTAAACGGTACGGTGAGCGGCCACCATCATTAACCAGGTAAAAGCCCAGCTCGCCGTTAGCACCTTCAACCGAATGATAAACCTCGGTTTTGGGGGTTGGAATTTCGCCCATCACGATTTTAAAGTGATAGATCAAAGCTTCCATGTTATTATATACTTCCTCTTTTGGAGGCAGGTAAAATTCAGGTACATCAGCGTGGAAAATATCGCTTGGTTCCCTATCAAGTTTGGCTAAGGCCTGCTCAATGATCCTTAAGCTTTGCCACATTTCTTCGTTACGAACCAAAAAACGGCTGTAAACATCACCATTGTCGCCTACCGGAACTTCAAATTCAAAATCTTCGTATGATGAATATGGGTTCATAGCCCTTACGTCGTAATCAACACCGGCAGCACGTAAAAGCGGCCCGGTCCAGCTGTAGCTCAAAGCAGTTTCGGCGCTAACAGCAGCTACGTCCCTGGTACGGTCGACAAAGATCCTGTTACGGTTAAACAGGCTCTCAAACTCTTTGAGGGTTTTAGGGAAGTTCTTTAAAAATGCGCGCAGTTTATCGAATGCACGGCTGTTGAAGTTACGCTCAAAACCACCTATACGGCCAATGTTGGTTGTAAGGCGCGAACCGCAAACTTCTTCATATATTTCATAAATAGCCTCACGGTGCTCCATCATGTACAGGAAGCCTGTAAACGCGCCGGTATCCACACCCAATACACCGTTACAAATGATATGATCGGCTATACGGGCAAGCTCCATCACAATTACGCGCAGGTAATCAACGCGCTTTGGAGTTTGGATATTTAACAACTTTTCAACTGTCATATGCCAGCCCATGTTATTGATGGGTGATGAGCAATAGTTTAAACGGTCGGTAAGCGGGGTTATCTGGTAAAAAGGCCTGTGCTCGGCAATTTTTTCAAATGCGCGGTGTATATAACCAATGGTTGATACACCGCTAACGATGCGTTCGCCATCAAGCTGGAGCACATTTTGAAACACCCCGTGGGTAGCAGGGTGAGTTGGCCCCAGGTTAAGGGTTGATAGCTCGCTTTGCGGATCGTTATCTGTATATACAGGATGATTTTGCATCAGTATTATTAATTAGAGTCAGGAATTTTTAGAGTCAAGAATCAAGAAATAAAGAGTCAAGACGGGAAACTTCCTCCCCCTTTCTTACTTTCCTATTTCTTGTTTCTTATGTCTCAATTTCTTGTTTCTATCTATGTATTATCTTCCAAAATAGAAATCCTTCTTGTCAACACGGTTAGGATCTTCCAGCGGAAACTCCTTACGCATTGGGAAAGCGGTCATATCATCTACGTTCAAAATCCTGCGCAAATCCGGGTGACCGTCAAATAGCACCCCAAAAAGGTCATAAGTTTCGCGTTCCATCCAGTTTGCACCATCCCAAAGCACCGTAGCAGTTGGGATATGCACATCAGCATCGGCCAAAAATACCTTGATCCTGATACGGGTATTAGTAGTGAGGCTATGCAGGTGATAAATAACGCCTATCGGCTTTTCCTGTTCAGGGTAATGAATACCTGTAATATCTGTCAGGAAAATGAATTTAAGGGCCGGATCCGTTTTCAGAAAAGTAAGCAGATCGATGATTGTTTCACGGCCAGTTTCAACGGTAAGCAGTTCATACGGCTCACCAATAACCGTTACTGAAGTATCAAATTTATCGGCTATAGCTTTAATAAGCTCTTCGTTAGGTATCTTAGCCATTATTGAATTCCGTATTTAGCTAATAACTCCTGGTATTTAGGCTCGCTCCTGCGGCGCAGGGATTCCGTTTTTACCAGCTCCTGAATATTCATAAAACCATCTATAATAGCCTCTGGCCTCGGCGGGCAACCAGGTACGTAAACGTCAACCGGGATAACTTCGTCAATGCCCTGCAAAACGGAGTAAGTATCAAATATACCACCGCTTGAAGCGCAGGCGCCAACAGCCATTACCCAACGTGGCTCGGCCATTTGCAGGTATACCTGGCGCAGTACGGGAGCCATTTTCTTGGCTATAGTACCCATAACCATTAATAAATCGGCCTGGCGGGGTGAAAAGCTTAAACGCTCGGCACCAAAACGCGAAAGATCATAATGAGATGCCATGGTGGCCATAAACTCAATACCGCAACATGAAGTGGCAAACGGCAAAGGCCATAATGAATTTGAGCGTGCTATGCCTATTACTTTATCAAGCGAGGTAGCAAAAAACCCGGCGCCTTCAACTCCGGCAGGGGCATCAACTAATTGAATATCACTCATTGAACTAAATTGATAGAAAAACCATCACCACTAAATGTGGATAATAGCAGCAAATTTACAATAATAACGATGTAAAAAGTACACTACGGGTATAGAGGGGGTATATTTAGAATCAATCTAAACTTAATCCCAGTCTAAAGCTCCCTTTTTTATTACGTAGATAAAACCCAGCAGAAGTGTCGCCATGAAAATAAACATTTCAATAAGACCGGTAGTACCTAACGCCTTGAAATTTACCGCCCAGGGGTACATAAAAATAACCTCCACATCAAACAGCACAAACAAAATGGCTACCAGGAAATATTTAATAGAGATTGGTGTCCGGGCATTACCCACTACCTCAATACCCGACTCAAAAGGGGTCAGCTTATCTTTTGTTTTTCTTTTGGGCCCTATTTTGTGCGTTACAAACATTGTTGTTACCACAAACCCTAAAGCAACCACCATTTGAAATATGATGGGTAAATAATTAACCGGTAAACTTTGTGCTTCCATGCTGCAAATATACTAATGCCTTAATAATAAAAAAGTGTGATTTATAAGGTTGTTAATCATTTCTGCAATTCAGTACTAATCTTGATAACAAATTTATCGTTCCAGGTCAATTTTTCAAATTGGGTAAACAAAAAAGGCCCCTTTTAAAGAGGCCTTTCATATCATTTAAAGTTTATTTACTTGCTTTTACCGGCTCCACCTTTGCGTTGGAAGAAGGCTACCGCCTGCTTGTTGGTCGGATCATTTTCTCTGGCTTTAGTAAAATTTTCCGTCGCTTTAGCATCGTCTTTTTCTTTGTACTCATAGTAAGTACCTAAGTAAGCATAAGCATTGGCAAGGCTCTTTTTAGCTTTTTCGTCCGGGGCACCTTTAGCAATTACCAGCTCAATGTATTTTTCGTAGAACGGTTTAGCGTAACCGGCAATGTTATTACGATCTTTTTCTTTCATATCGTTAACATAAGCGCGGTACAGGTAACCGTCGGCTGTGGTTGGGCTTTTCTGATTTACATAGCTGAACGCTGAATCTGCCCTTACAAGCAACGAATCGGCATTTGGTTTCTTTTCATCATAACCAAAGTAGTAGCTGATACCTTCGTAAAAATAGTCAGTCAATTTTACGTTACGGCCAGCTTTCAAAGTAACCTGGCGATACGCATCACCTGCCTGCTCATATTTTTTCTGGTGATATAATGCTTTGGCAATTTCGCCGTAAACATCAGTTTGAGTGCTGTCAAGCTCTAACGCTTTTTTCAAAGTATTGATACCAACCGAATCCTGACCTGTAGCCATTTGCAAACGACCCTGATATAAATAGTCACGCGGGATGATACGTTTTGGGTCAGCTTTCTGGAACCAAGTGTTGATTGCAGTTAAACCGTTTTGATAATCTTTGTTTTCGTAAGCGGCATAAGCCAGGTAACGATAAACCCTTGCATTGGTGCTTGCTGATTTTGACAAATCAGTAGCTACCTGTTGTAAGGTTTTATAATCACCAGCCAGGATCAAGAAGTCGGCATAACGCATTTGAGATTCTACCGATTGATCTGTTAAGCTCAGGTATTGTTTGTAGTGATCAACAGCTTCTTTAATTTTAGCAGAAGCCATTTTAGGATCTGTTAAAGACCAGCGCAAATCGGTTTCAGCCCATTCGCGGTAAGCCGGGCCGTAATTTGCATTAATAGCCAATGCATCTTTAAATTGCTGCTCAGAGCCATCAAAGTTATTAGCAAATTTATACAATACACCGGTTGCAACCTTAGCAGCCGGGTTTTTAGGATCAAGCGTAGAAGCGTCAGAATAGTTTGAGTACGCTTCGTTACTTTTTAACACAGAGCGGTAAGCATCACCTAAAGCGATAAGCAAATCAACATCTTTCGCATTAATAGCTTTTCCTTTAGTCAGTACTGCAATAGCAGCATCTGCATCAGCGGGCGCAACTTTTTTATCGGTGGTAGTAGGCAGCAAATATGATAAACCTACATACGTGTAAGGTTTTGCGTCCTTACCTGCCAAAGCTACAGCCTGATTAAAGTTGGTTGTTGCTCCGGAATTATCCTTATCCAAACGGGCAACAGCACCTAAACCGGCATAATTTAATGCTGATTTTGGATTTGCAGCAATACCTTTATTGAAAACGACTTTCGCCGAATCAGCATAGTCCTGTTTAATGTACACCCAACCCAGATAAAAGAAATTCTCATCTTTGGTTGGCTGAGTAGTAGTAAGCGTTTTGAGCATCGACTCTGCTTTCTGATATTGTTCGGCGTCAATAGCTTTTTTGGCGTCGGCAAGACTTTGCGCAAAAACTGATGATGAACCTAAAAATACCAGTCCTAATGAAGCCTTAGCTATTTTACTGATCATTTTCATCTTTATTTAGTTATAGTTTACTTTTTTAAAATTATCTCTCTCGGGGGAATTGAATCAGGCAGTAAACCCGATTTCAGTATTATCCGTTGCCCCACATCACTGGCCAGGAACGTAACAAATCCCGCTGCCAAACCATTCTTACTTGAGCAATTGATCAAATATAAACTCCTGCTCAAGGGATACTGTTTTAAGACAAGTGATTCTTGCGAAGGTTTAAAATATTCATTAGGATACTGTTTGTTTCCTTCATCTCTAACCCCTACAACTTTCACTTTTTCAACATAATCCGCATACTCTTTTTCCGGGTTATTAATCCAGCTAAAGCCTATAATGCCTAATGCGTCAGGATGTTCGCTTACATACTTAATAACTTCGATATTTGATTTAAGCGCGTATATATTCTTTTGCTTAAACTCCTTATTACCAGAGAAGTCCTTCAAATACCTTACCAAACTTGAGTTCGGATTATCAAAAACTATAGTTTTATTTCCGTTCCCCTGGCCTTTAAGCTCCTTTTTTAATTGAGCGACAGTAATAGCGGTATCATTTGATGACTTATTAACTATTAATGTAATTGCATCAACCGCAAAAGGTACTACCTCAACACTCAACGTACGGCGCGTTATTATATTACGCTCCGCGGTATCAAGCGTGCGCGATAATACCGCAAGCCTAACACTGTCGTTTAACAACATATTTACAGCCTGGTTTTCTGTTTTATAAATAAATACCGGGTCGGCGTTGGGGTACCGGCTTCTGTAAACATATTCTTCCTGTGCTACTATAGGCGAAAAAGATTCATCGGCTACGAAAGTTGCTCTTCCGGCGTTGAAGCTGTCGGTTGGTACGGATTTTACTTGTTTTTGCTTACAAGCCTGTAAACCGGCTGTTAAAACAATTAAAACCAATACATATACAACCCCTAATTTAATCTTCATACTGATCCTTCTTAAACAATCTCGAAAACCTCAAAATCGCGTATCCTATAATAAACGCACCGAAAAGTAAACGTTGATAATGTTGCAGTTGCAGCGGGAGCGCGTCCCAAAACATGATCATGAGACCTAAAACCACAAAGCAAATAAATGCAGCAGTTCCTAAAATAAGCAAAAACCGCCTTTTGGGCGATTTTTGCTCCTTATTGTAATTAAATGGCATTACTTATTCTTCAGATGCTAAAGTAAAGCTGATTGGAACACTGTATTGTACACGAACCGGACGACCGTTTTGTATACCTGGTTTCCATTTTGGTGAATTTTTCAATACACGAACTGCTTCTTCGTCGCAACCGCTGCCGATTCCCCTAACAACTTTGATGTCAGTTAAAGAACCATCTTTTTCCACAACGAATGTACAAATTACACGACCTTGCGTATTGTTTTCGCGAGCTACAGCCGGATACCTGATGTTTTTGCTCAGGTACTGACCAAATTTCTCCAAACCGCCGGCAAATTCAGGAACCTGCTCAACTGAAGTAAAGATCTGGTTAGGATCGGCTTCAACAACTTGTTTAACGTCTGAGTTACCTACCGGCTCATCAATTCTAATGTCGGCGTTAGGATCACCTTTTTGGTCTTTTTGACCCGGATCGGCAACAGCAAGCTCTTTTACTGTTGGTGGATCTTTCTCCTTAACCTCGTTATCTGGTTTTACAACCGGAGGAGGGAAACGTACCTGGTCTACCTTTGGTTTTGGCGGTTCAGGTGGCGGCGGAGGTGGTTTTTTGGTTTGGTCAACCGGTGGCGGAGGCAACAGAACCACGTCTGTTATCTTCACTTTTTCGTCTTTCGCTGGGATAAGACCTTTGATCTTGTTGATGATAGTTGGCAAAGAAACTATAAATACAAAAACCACGATAGCAATGATCAACGACCTGCTGGTGTTTTTTGAATTCTCTTTCCTTAGCTCGTAAGCGCCATAGGCTTTATTACGATTACTAAAAACAACGTCGATCCATTCCTGCTTTAGTATGTCTAATTTTGATCCTAACATCTGTTAAGGCTTTAATGGAAGTTTATAACGTTATTTAATATTATTTATTATCGTTGTACAAGCCGTCTTTTTTAAGCAACTCAATCTCCGGCGCCGTTATATCAACGATACCATAGCTTTGGATATTGGCTATATTGATCTCATCAAGCGTGCTAACCATATTTTTATATTTTGATTTATCGCTTGGTTTAATCACAACAAACATGTATTTGCCTGTTTTTTGCTGTACTTCTTTGCTTTTTTCAATTAACGTTTTACGTAACCCATTAGGGCCAAAATTGTCAATTGTGGGCGCTGATTTTCCCGGCTCGCCGATGTACCACTCCAATTTATCGTCGCTTCCCAATAAAATGGTCATCGAACGAGAAGCGGCAATATCCATCTGATCTTTTGTTTTCTCATCCTTATCAGGCATGGCCAAGTCCATCGCTTTTGGTTTAGCGAGTGTAGTGGTCATGATGAAGAAGGTGATCAACAAGAAAGCCAGGTCAACCATCGCGGTTAAATCTACACGGGTTGATTGCTTCTTACTGCGAACCTTACCGCCTTTATGTTTGCCTCCCCCGGAGGTATCTAATTCTGCCATGGTCTTTTATTTTTTTGGAGCACCACCGGCGCTGCCCAAATCCGTAATTAAACTAAACTTGTTAACTTTTTGCTTTTGCAAAATACCGATAACATCCTTTATAACCGGATATTCTTCTTTGCTATCACCTTTAATAGCTAAACGAAGTTCCTTGTTGTGTAAGGCTTTGGTAGCTATACGGGCCTGGCGAATCCAGTTGGTAAGCTCTGCCGAAACAGAGTCTCTCGGGATACCCGGCTGTGCATATTTCTTTTGCTGATCAGCAGATAAAGCGATAAACTGTTTCAACTGGTTCATTGGTACGCCAAATGAATTGATAGAAGAAAACCTTGTTTGTTCTTCAGGTGTAAAGGTCATATGATATATTGAACCCATCTGGTTCAACATTTCCTTGCGGATATCAACACCTTCAACACCAAAGAAAGCTTTTTGATTACCTACAGATACTGTAGCAAAATCAGACTCAGGCACTGGCTGCTGGATTGAAGACTTTGGTATATCAATAGGTACCGGATCCTCGGTTTTTACTTTTGCGGTCATGATGAAGAAAGTAAGCAGCAAAAACGCCACGTCGCACATAGCGGTCATGTCAATTGCTGTGCTCTTTCTTGGAACTTTTATCCTTGCCATGTTAAATTTCTTAAAAATATATAGTGTTTCAGTATTAACTATCTTGCCCCTAACTTATTGTGCATGAGGCATAGCACTAATATATTCTTATTTGTTTTTGTGAGATGAAGCAAATGTTTGTACAATGCTAAATCCGGTTTCGTCAATAGCGTAAGTCAACTTATCAATTTTTGATGTAAATACGTTGTACATAACAATTGAAATAGCTGAAGTACTGATACCGAATGCAGTGTTGATCAAGGCTTCAGAAATGTGAGCCGATAGTTCAACCTGGTTAGGTACACCGGCAGTTGCTAATGAAGAGAACGCTTTGATCATACCCACAACCGTACCTAACAGACCGGTTAATGTACCGATAGATACCAAAGTAGCGATGATAGTTAAGTTTTGCTCAAGCATTGGCATTTCCAAAGCTGTAGCTTCTTCGATATCTTTTTGGATAGCTAAAGTTTTTTGGTCAACGTCAAGGTTTGGTTCAGCTTCCATTTCACCATATTTTTTCAATGCTGATTTGATAACGTTAGCAACAGAACCTTTTTGTTTGTCGCACTCTGCAGAAGCACCTGCAATGTTACCGGCATTTAAAAGAGCCTGAATTTTTCTTACGAAACTGTCAACACTACCAGTACCTGAAGCTTTGCTGATAACGATGAAACGCTCGATAGAGAAAACGATAACCATTAATAAGAAACCCATGATCACCGGTACGATAACACCACCACTGTGAACTGTGCCGAAAATGTCTGTTGGATAAGCGTTAACATCACCACCTTTAAAGTGGCTTGGATCGCCTAAAATGAATATAAAGATACAAGTTGTAACAATAAGACAGATTGGAATGGTTAAAGAAGCAAACATGCCCGATGCACTTGAGCTTTCTTTCTTAACAGGAGTAGTTGGTTTTGTTGGTGCGTTTGCCATTACTTTTGAATTTTTAGTTTTTGTTTTTGTTTATTTTATAAGTTAGTTAAAATGCGCTGTTTGTTGGGAATAACAAAAATAGAATTTTATTGAATTAAAAAAACCATTTATGTTATTCTTTACAATTTTTTAATACAAAATATCATTCTGTGTATTGTTGGTGAATATAAACGCAACATTACAATTTTATTGTGTGTTACCAACACAATTATATGCAATGAAAACCATTTTTTTTAAAAATAGCAAGTGATAACACATAAAATTTGTGTTACCAAGCTAAAATAGCCCGTTTTTTTTAAGTTTATAAAAGGTATCTGTACCTTTTAACTATGATGCAAGCTTTGTAACAGATAGTTGTACATTTTGTTTAAAAGTGCATCTTTCAAATAAGTCTGTTAAACTACCGGTTTATAATTGTTTATTTTTTCAGATCACCCGCCGGCTTTTTTAGCTTTATACCCGTCGGTTTGTAATAATACCAGTATTTTATCCCTGAAATCGCCCTGGATCAGTATTTCGCCATCTTTAACCGAACCTCCAACCCCGCATTTCGATTTTAGCTTTTTTCCCAAAGCTTCCAGGTCAGCATCGGCACCAATAAACCCGGCAATGCGGGTAACCAGTTTGCTGCCTCCTTTACGGTCAAGATATATTTTGAGATTTTGCTGCTGTGGTGGCAATGTTTCGGCCCCTCCCCCACCGGTTTCCTGGTATTGAAAATCGGGGTCGGTTGAGTAAACTACGCCTGTAAAATTTTTCTTAGCCATATTGATCAATTTTTAAATGACGGGCCAACTATAACCTTTAATGATTTTGGCAATATAGTAATATCTATGCCCGTACCCGCCACTTGCGGTTCGCCATCCAGGTGAATAGGGCCGGTATGCTCCCTTTTTATCAAGATCTGCTTACCGCGGATAATTTCTACGTATTTTGAGCTTTCGGTTGCTTTAATCAGCATGCGCATGCTCATCTCCGGAAACCTCCACAACGGAAAAGGCTTTATCACGCAAACATCCAGCAACCCATCCTGCAGGCTTGCTTTGGGCGATATATGCACATTATTGCCATATTGCGAAGAATTGGCTATACTGAGCATAAATGCCTTATAATCATATTTCTTTCCGTCAATATCCAGGTGATAGTTTTGCGGCTGGTAGCCAACCACCTCTTTTATCGACGATTTTATATAACTGATAAAACCGCGCTTTTTACCATGCGAAAAGATCTCGCTGATGTGGGCATCAAACCCCATGCCTGCCATATTAAAAAACGGCTGCCCGTTAATCCTGGCCGAATCAATAATTTCGGTACGGCCCGAGGCAAGGTTTTTAATAGCATCCCGTGTATCCATAGGAATCCCTAAAAACCTCGAAAGCCCGTTGCCCGAGCCAAATGGCACTATGCCAAGCGACGTATCCGTATCTACAATGGCCGAAGCCACTTCATTAACCGTGCCATCGCCGCCAACGGCCACTACAGTATCAAATTTGCCTACAGCCTCGGCCGCTATTACCCGCGCATGGGCTATGCCATCGCTAAACGCTATAACCGGTTCCATTACACCGGCATCAACAGTATCTTTAATCAGTTCAGGCACCCCGTCCTTCTTCTTCCCGCCCGAAATTGGGTTTATTATAAATAACGCTTTCCGTTTCAACTATATATATTATTTCAATCGTCAAAAGTAAATGTATTTTCGGCTTTGTGAAATTTGTTTTATTTTTACCGCCCGAATGTGGACTGATTTAATGCTCCCTTTTACACCGGAGCCGGATTGCAACCACGTAAAAAAGTGCTAAAACCATGCTTCTTTTTACCGCCCGATCCGTCTTAAAACCCTCCCAGTCGATTTTTACTTTACTTATTTAAATTTTATGTCATATTTATTTACTTCAGAGTCTGTATCAGAGGGTCACCCGGATAAAGTGGCCGATCAGATCTCGGACGCGCTGATTGATCATTTTTTAGCATTTGATGCCGAATCGAAAGTTGCCTGCGAAACGCTGGTAACCACAGGCCAGGTTTTTTTAGCCGGCGAAGTAAAATCAAAAGCCTATCTCGACGTACAGAAGATTGCCCGCGAGGTGATCAACAGGATCGGGTATACCAAAGGCGAATATATGTTCGACGGCAGTTCATGCGGTGTGCTATCGGCCATCCACGAACAATCGCCCGATATTAACCAGGGGGTCGACCGCACCGCCAAAGAAGAACAAGGTGCCGGCGACCAAGGTATGATGTTTGGCTATGCTACTGTTGAAACCGACAACTATATGCCGCTTGCCCTTGATATAGCCCACGCTTTATTAATTGAGCTTGCAGCTATCCGCCGCGAAAACAATGAGATCAAATACCTTCGCCCGGATGCAAAATCGCAGGTTACGCTTGAGTATAGCGACGACAACAAACCGCAGCGTATTGATGCCATCGTTATCTCAACCCAGCACGATGATTTTGACGACGAGCCAACCATGCTTGCCAAAATCAGCGCCGATATCATCAGTATCCTGATTCCGCGTGTTAAAGCTAAATATCCTAAATACGCCCATTTCTTTAACGACGATATTAAGTACCACATTAACCCAACCGGTAAATTTGTTATCGGCGGGCCGCATGGCGATACCGGCTTAACCGGTCGCAAAATTATCGTAGATACCTACGGTGGTAAAGGTGCACATGGTGGCGGCGCTTTCTCGGGTAAAGACCCTTCAAAGG
This sequence comes from Mucilaginibacter sp. Mucisp73, assembly GCF_059491465.1. Classification (NCBI taxonomy): domain Bacteria; kingdom Pseudomonadati; phylum Bacteroidota; class Sphingobacteriia; order Sphingobacteriales; family Sphingobacteriaceae; genus Mucilaginibacter; species Mucilaginibacter sp. Mucisp73. The sequence goes on from NZ_CP168507.1 coordinate 4,686,642, forward strand.
TCGACCGCTCGGCCGCTTACGCTACCCGACACATCGCTAAAAACCTGGTTGCCGCCGGTTTGTGCGATGAAGTGCTTGTACAGGTATCATACGCTATCGGCGTTGCACAGCCAATGGGTATTTACGTAAATACTTACGGCACCGCCAAGGTCGACCTGCACGACGGTGACATTGCCAAAAAGGTAGAAGGCATTTTCAATATGACCCCATACGCCATTGAAACCCGCTTTAAACTGCGTAACCCTATTTACAGCGAAACCGCGGCTTACGGCCATTTCGGCAGGCCTAATGAAATAGTTACCAAAACTTTTGTTGGCCACGACGGCAGCAAGCTGGAGCGCGAAGTTGAGCTGTTTACCTGGGAAAAGCTTGATCATGTTGACCAGGTTAAAGCAGCCTTCGGGTTGTAATTAATTACACCTATATAATATATGCAATAGCGACGGGCTTACCTGTCGCTATTGTTGTTTTGGGGCCATCCTGTTTATAAGACAGGAAAGTACTTTAGTAATAACAAAAATCATTGGCCCGCTCAGTTGCCGCGGGGGCTGTTACTTTACCTTAGATGCAAAGTAACCAAACATCAAGTCAGCAGGGAGGCTTTTTTGCCGCACGGGCCTTTACCCTGCAAACCAGCCAGAACCACGGGCTGCAATTATTTTGCCCTGCTTCGCTCCCTCCAGCCACTGCTTCTGCAAAAACTTGCTATGCCCTTCCGTACCCGCAACCCCCGCATTGTTCTGCCCGGTTTCGCCCAAAGCTTTCCTGCTGACAAAAACAACACCATTCGAACCAAACTCCCGCTTTCCTAATTAAATTTTAAATACATACATTTATCACCCAAAATCCCCGAGCCCAATTTAAATGCCTGCTAACACCCGAAACGCCATAACCGCCATCATAAACTTTGCCGCATCAGTCATGGTAACCGCATGGTTCATTGAACAAAAGTTTGGCTATGTGGTTACACCCGAGGCCATATTGTTATCCAACCTTGTTGCGTGCGGTAAATGGGTTGTGATGGTTATAGCGGCTATCATATTGCTCGAAACCAACAAATGGGTCTTCATCAGGCGTATGAGCTTTGCCAGCCTGGCGGGCAGCTGCGCCATGTTTTCTGTGTATGTGTTCAGGTATATACCGGTGAGCAGTTGGGAGCAGTTTACGTATGCTATAGCTTTAGCCTTGCTGGTAATGACCGTATTCTTTTTTAAGGCCGTTATAAACACCCGGCTATCACTTAAATGGTTTGCGGCATGGTTGGTTTGCCTTGTTATAAGTATGGTACTGCAAGTTAAAGTGGTGTTTAGCCTGCACCCCGGAATTGTAACAAATGAGGTGTCCCATTTTTTTGATTCCCGAAAAAAAAGTGAAATTTCCTGATAGGTTCTTTTTTTAAAAATCACAAGTGTTCCATTTTTTGAGAGCCGAAACGCGAAACAGGTATTTTCTGAAACACCTTAAAAATCAACAGTTTAACCTTTTTGGTAAAACATAGCTAAATAGTTGATTATCAACAATTAAAGCTTTTTACCGGTAAATTTAACCGCTCATTAAAGCAGCAGTTCAACCGCGTTTTTCATTTTCTATTTTTTTCATTTTTTTGCTGTTTTCTGGGGATTTTTATTTGAACCCTCCATTTTACCGGCAGGTACTGACAAAACAGCGCCACCAATATTGCAAAAACCTACAGCTAAATTTGGCCTTCACCCAACCCTCTCCTTTGGAGAGGGCTTATGAAAATTTCCCCGGGGGCAATTAAGTCAGGAGTACTAAGCCGGAGGCCATAAGTCGGGGGTCCTTCCCGTTATGCCGTAAATGTTTGGAAGATTTTTAATTCCCTCCCGGGGGGAGGGAATCGCGCAATCCCTCTTTTTTTATTTCTTCCGAACACTTCTCCACTACCCGGGCCTTATGGTTTGCCCTAAACACCAAGCATTAATTTATCAACGACATAACGCTATGATTGAAAAAAATGGACGACCACTGGTTGTGGAAATGATCCGCGCCGATGTGCGCGAGGCGGCGCGAAGAGACGCTAAAAGAGGGATCCGCCCGAGGGTTTATGACCCTGACGCTATTATTCCCGATGCTTTTATTATTCACCAGGCCAGTACATGGATGGAGATGGAACGCGAACGCCAAACGCCCCGGATGCTGTTCGGCGAGTTTTGGCTTGAGGGCGAGCTGTGCATTCTGTTTGCCGATACCAACATGGGCAAAAGTTTACTAGCCGTACAACTGGGCGACAGCATTACCCGCGGACAGGCCATTACGCCTTTTAAAATGGATGCAGAACCCTGCCCGGTCCTCTACATCGATTTTGAACTAACCGGCAAACAATTTGAACAGCGCTATACCGACGGCAGCGCCACCCACACCTTTCACGAAAATTTTTACCGCGGTGAGTTTGACCAGATGACCGGCCTGCCGCAAGATTTTAAAACTTTTGATGAATTTATTACCCACGCGCTTAGTCGCGCTATTAAACGTACCGATGCCAGGGTGCTCATTATTGATAATATTACCTGCCTGCGCAATGGTACCGAACGCAGCAGCCAGGCGCTCTCGCTCATGAAACAGCTCAAACTGCTAAAAACCCGGCATGGCCTCAGCATCCTGGTGCTGGCCCACACCCCTAAACGCAACCCTTCACTGCCCATTACCCGCAACGACCTGCAGGGCAGCAAAATGCTCATCAACTTTGCCGACAGCGCTTTCGCCATGGCCGAAAGTCAGACCCTGCCCGGCTACCGCTACCTCAAGCAGGTAAAACAACGCAGCACCGCCGAAATGTACGGCAGCCATAACGTATGCCTTGGCCGGCTGGAAAGGCAAAACGGCTTTTTACAGTTCGTATTTTCCCATACCGATAACGAGGTTAAACACCTGCGCCGCTACAGCCAGGTAGAACGGCAACGCCGGGCCGCAGATGTACTTTCGCTCCATAAACAGGGCCTAAGCCAAAGGCAGATTGCCGGGCGGTTGGAAATGAGTTTATCGGCGGTGAACAGGGTGTTGGGGGTGGCGGGGGGATAGAGTGGTTTGGGATATTGCAGCAAAGGGTATTCTCGTTAATCGATATCATTAGCAAATACTTACTATAAAACTACAATATTTTAGCAAAATCATGGTAGCGCATAGGTAATACCATTTTTAATGCCTTCCCCTAATAGGCTCTATGTGCATAAATAAAATATTAAATATTCTTTAATTTATTATTTAGTTATTATCTTACATAAAGATAATCTACTTTAATAATGAAACAACCTAAACCAGTTTTCAAAAAGCTCCTCCTCCTATGCGCCCCCGTTGCGCTTACTGCCCTCATCATCGGCAGCTGTAAGAAAGATAATCATGTGACCGCTCCGCCTGTCGCCAATCCCGCCGCCGTTACCGAAGCAAAAAACTGGTACGAAAAAGCGTACCCAACAAATGCCAAGCTTGCGACGCAAACAGCATCTGTCGGTCAAGATTGGAGCCAGGGCCTAAAACCCGATTGGAACAGCGGCGCAACGTATACACGCTTTGATGACGAGGTGCTCGAAATGCCAGTAAACGCGGCGATATCAGGCAAACTCAACATTGGGTTGAAAGAACAAACCACCGGGACGGAATACAAAGCGGCGAACAGTAAAAGCTCATTCCTCTTGATAAAGTCGCTCGGCGTCTATCAAGCCTACATTATGACTATTATCGGCGACCCGTCGTATCTCAAAGGTGATCTCACGAAACTTGATCGCAACAAATACAACAAGCGGGACAGCGCCTTCACCGGCGTAGTGCTCTATTCCACTCCAAAAGGCAAGTTTGTGAATGCATGGACATACAAAAACGGTACGATCAGCGGGCAGATATCGCCTGACAGTGCTTCGGCTACTTCAGCTTCTACCGGCAAAACCCAGACTGATGCGATAAAAGCCAACTTAACGGAGATTACAACCTGCTACACCTGGACGCAAACAAGCTCCTATAACGGGCAAAGCACGGGAAGCGTCGTGCTTGACAGCTATTGTGTCACCAGCTATTCGGGCACATGGGATTCAGGCGGTGGCGGTGGTGGCGGGTCTATTCCCGGAACTGGCGGTGGTGGAGGCGGCGGCGGAGGGACGACAACTCCTCCTTCTCCTGCACCATGCGTGCCAACAAACGCGATTGATAACGCGGGCAAGATCACTGTGAATAGTGTGACGGTGAACCAGCTACAACCACTACCGACCGATCCTCCTGGAGATGGCTTTCCTCCACCTCGAGGCACCACCCCGTGCCCAACTGTGGTAACTTCAAGTAATACTATTACTAATCAAACAACCAACTCGTGCTTGAAAAACATGGTAGACGCAACTATATTGGCTGGCGTAAGCAATCAGATAAACACGTTAATAAAATCAGTATTTCAAGGAACAGAAAAATTGAACTTGACATTTGTTGACAATGTTTCGCTTGCGTCCGGCGTTGAGGGGCATACAGAAATGAACGGCGGCTTTGATTCATACGGGAACCTCAATGTCACCATTCAATTAAATAAAAGTACGTTGCCTAATTACTCACAACAATTTGTCGCAACAGTCATTATGCACGAGGCCCTGCATGCCTATCTTGAAGCGAAGGGGGTCGATCCTAAGAATCAGCATGAGAACATAATTATTGATTACGTTAACAAAATGAGCGCGTCGCTAACAACGATGTTTCCTGGAATACCTCCTAATGATGCAAAAAACCTATCTTTAGGTGGGCTCGACCAGACAACCACCTTTCTATACACGGTGGCAAGGGATATGGGGTTACAGGGCGATTATACTTTTACTCAAATGGCCTATTCAATTGGTGCTTTAGGTACAAGATGTAAATAAATTTGATATGAAAAATTCATTAAAAAGTATTGCTGTTTTAATTTCCTTTTGTGTTGGGATAAATACCGTGAACGCACAAGACAAAATGCTGGGTGAAGGCAAATATAAACATACCCTGTCTGATAGTCTTTTAACTGAATTCTCCGGTACCGTGTACAACTCCTTTTATAATCCATCGTATATGTCTACCACAACACCGACGTTTGCCGTGTTGAAAATTGACATTGACAAGAATGGAAAGGTGGCAGACATGCGGTTCTCAGACAGTGCAGATTCTACCTTTGTTAAGGCATTCGATAACAGGAAAAAATGGCATGATGACAAGGCGACGCTTGAAAAGTATGCCAGGATAAAATCCTATAAAGACGTTTCTTTATTGATTCCGGTGAGTTATGAACCCCAATTACCTAATTCCAATAAGTATTACACGAATGGGTACCTTGAGTCTTATTTGAAGTTTAACAATAAAGACTTTACCGGAAAAGCCGTTATGTTGTCTCCAATCTTCATACCGGTGCTCACCAAAGGTAATAGGTAATGTTGTAAAAAGGCTTTGGTGAAGCCCTCGGAGATCATAATGAAGAGACATACTATGAAGCGGTTGGCGATACTACTATTCTTGGTTGTTGTTAGTTCCAATGGAGTAAAGGCGCAAGGAAAAACAAAAATATACGGAGGGGAACACTACGGCCAATTTTTGGGGTGTTTTGACTGTGACAGCCAAACACCCAATTCAATATGGAACCAGTTTTCAGACTACGGTACTGCTCATAGTCCAACGTCAATTTGGAATGAATTGGGGAAATATGGTTCTGTAAAAAGCAATTATTCGCCATATAATCCAAAGGCAAAGTATCCGCCGAAGGTTGTCGACGGGAACGGAAAACTCCTTGGATTCTTGACTGTTAATAAAGCAAATCCGAATCGATTGGAGGGGTCAATTGCTGATTTGATCTGCTTTAGGAGAGAGATGGTGTTGCAAGATGGTGTTGAGGTGTATGGAGCGCTGTTCGAAAAGGTAAATTAGGTCTATTCCATGCCTCCCCTTCGCTGGCGCACGCGTGTCGCGTGTGTCCCGCATGCTAAGTAACACGTCATGCTTGCCTATATATGTGCCTGCATGCTCGATAATCCATTATCCCTCGTCATCTGCATATCTTTATAAGCAAATTAGGTACACGCGACACGCGTGCACCAGCCATAAACATGCTTTCAACAAATCAATTAAGCGTATTAATATTTGAACCTTATTATTGTAGCTTTATACACCTAAAACACATCCATGAGTCGCAAATACAAGTTTTTGAACAAAGAAGGATTATACTTTGTAAGTTTTGCCACAGTTTATTGGATTGATGTATTTATCCGACCTATATACAATCAAATTATTATTGAAAGCCTTACCTATTGTCAAAAGAATTTAGGCATGGAACTATACTGCTGGTGTATTATGCCAAGTCATATCCATTTAATTTACAGCGCAAAGAACAACAATCCTGAAATTATATTAGGTCGGTTTAAAGAATACACGGCTAAACAACTTATAGCAACAATTACATCAAACATCCAGGAATCACGAAGAGACTGGATGTTGTGGATGTTAAACGCGCAGCTTCAAAAAGCAGTAATGTTAAACAGAATCAATTTTGGCAGCATCATAATAAGCCTATTGAACTTTGGAGTGCAGCGGTAATTGAACAAAAGGCCAATTATATCCATAATAACCCTGTGGAAGCCGGTTTTGTTACCGAACCTTCATATTGGCAATATTCAAGCGCGATAGATTATGCAGATGGCAAGGGTTTAATTGATATTGAGTTTTTATAAATAGTACATACTTGCAGTCAGGATACACGCGGCACACGTGCAGCAGCATTCGGTAGCGAAAGAAGCCCTCAACAAAAAAGGCTAATCATCTCTGATCAGCCTTTTCACATAATTACACCGTTTAGTCTATTACATTTAACATTCATTTTCCTTTGTACTGTGCGCAACAAAAAAACCGCATAATGCACTTGCGCTTAATGCCAATAATAACGTAATCATAGTGTTTAATTTTAGGTGAATAATTAATTAATACTATAATTAGTACGAATAAAACTGGCTATGGTTTTATAAAATAGTCGTTTTTTGATACCGGGGAGGCACTTTTACAATTATTATTTCTTTCAGGTTAAAAAATTAGGATATTATTAGCAATAAAGGCAAACCAGCAATAAAATCGAAATCCTTTTGTCCTATTTATTTCCCTCGCCCGGGCCGAAATAGCACTGCTTTGAGCGGCAAAGGCAATAACCGCAACAAAAAAAGGTATGAAACCGGATATTTAAGCCATCAACAAAAATCATATCTTTAAAATAATTAATTTACCTGGACTTATCTGCCTGCTATGGAACCTATTGCACCAGCCCAAACTATTAACCAGATTATTGAACAATTAGAAGCTATTATTGCCGACGCTATAAAAACCGACAGTAGGGCGGGGTATTTCGCGGCCCTGTACCACAAAGTTACCTGCAAGGTGAGGGAAGGCATCCAGAACGGTGAGTTTGAAAACCCTGCCCGCATGGAACAGCTGGACGTGATCTTCGCTAACAGGTATATTATGGCTTATCATTGCTGGCAGCAAAAACAGCCCTGCTCACAGTCGTGGGAGTTGGCTTTTAGCATTTTTGATAAACCGTCGAGACTGGTACTGCAGCACCTGCTCATTGGCATGAACGCGCATATCAACCTTGATTTGGGTGTTGCTGTTGTAGAAGTAGCCCGCAACCTTAACCAGCCGCTAACCGAGGTCCATAATGATTTTAATTCCATTAATACTATACTTTCGGCGCTTACTTACGAGGTGATCAGCGAGCTGAACCGGATCTCGCCGCTGCTGTCACTGGCGGGCCTGCATGCGCAAAATAATTCTATCCTCATCCAGTTTGCCCTTAGCAACGCCCGTGATGGTGCCTGGTGCTTTGCCGAAGACCTGTTTACCCGTACCGGGGATGCTTATCCTAAGCAGATAGCCAGCAGGGATAATGACATCAACAAGTTGGGTTTAGGCATTGTTAACCCTGTTGGGATGCTGCGTATTACCGTATGGATCATTCACCTGTTTGAAAAACGTGATCCATCCAAAATAACTGAGATTTTGAGCACTTATAAAAAGACTTATTTGAAGGTGAATTAGATGTTTAGCGCTGGGTAAACGCTGAATTGCAAGAAGGAGCGGGAAATCCTATTTGTAAATTGCGATCAGCACAAAAAACAATACCAGCATTCCTCCTCCAAAAAACTTCACATAATTGTTAAGCCATTGAGGTATATAAAAGAGATACCGATAGCTGGGAATGTGTTGCCCTGTAAATACTGCACGCAGTATCTTATAAATATATAGCGGAATATTACACAGGTATACACCAAGTAAACCAATTGTTTCGAGCGTTGAGCCTATGTGTAACACGCTTTGGAATTTAGATTATTTATAATACAATAATAATTAATATTGTGTATCGTCGGGCAGTCAATTAAATATAAAGTACATAACGTACTATATAAGCCTTCCTAACAATAAACCCCTCCCTCATCAAAATTCATTATCTTTGCCACCTGATCGGTGAAAGCAGCAGTTAATCGGTGCCTTCATCCAAAAATCGGTGAAATCATAAATGCAAACAATAACAACCTGGGAAAAAGGCTATAACAATTACGGGCCATGGCTTAAGGAAAAATACAAAGGCCATCGCGTGTTTAAAGTAATTGTTGATGGTGGTTTTACCTGCCCCAACCGGGATGGGTCGAAGGGTTACGGCGGTTGCACTTACTGTAATGTTGATTCATTTACGCCTTCTGTAAGCCGCAACGCCCCCACGGTACGCCAACAGGTTGAGGAGGGCATGGAGCGCGCCCGTAAAGGTAATAAGGCCGATAAGTTTATTATTTACTTTCAGCCCAATACTAATACCTATGCCCCGGCGCATTACCTCAAAATGCTGTACGATGAAGCCCTAAGCTACGGTACCGAAGATATTGTAGGCCTTTCGGTAGGTACCCGGCCCGATTGTATCGATGCGGAAAAAATCGCCTTATTGGAAAGCTATACCGACCGTTTTGATGTTGACCTGGAAATGGGCATGGAAAGCATTTACAATGATACCCTAAACCAGATTAACCGCGGCTGCAGCCATGAAGAGCTGGTGAAAGCCCTGAGCCTGGTCGAAAACTCGAAACTGGACATTTGTGTGCATACCATTTTCGGTTTCCCCTGGGAAACCAAAGAAATGATGCTGAAATATGCCGACGAGATCAACCGCTTTAAACAGATCAAGTTTGTAAAATTCCACCACCTTCATATTGTTGAAGGCTCGGTAATGGGCGTAAAATACAAACGCGAACCATTTCACCTGTTTGGTATTGACGAATATGCCGATTTTCTGTGCGAGCTGTTACCGCTTGTTCGCCCGGATATCGTGATCCAGCGCCTCTTCGGTCTCAGCGACCGCGAACTGCTCATCGCCCCCAACTGGGGTTTGAAAAAATCAGAGATCCAGTATTATATTGATCAAAGGATTTTGAGCCGAGGTGTGGTGCAGGGAAGTGGTCTGAACCTTGATTTATAGGATTTGAGGATTGTCAGGATTTTTTATACCGTGGTAGTTTTTCAGAAAAAACGAGGGTTTGTGCGATTCCCTCCCTTGGGAGGGTGTAGGGAGGGGTTTCACCGATAGAACCAATCGTTTAAATAGCGCATAAACCCCACCCTGCCACTACGCATGCCAATCGCACCCCTCCCAGGGGAGGGAATTAAACACCAAAATCCATCAATCCGGCAAATCTCCCCAAATCCCGGTTCTGGTTTAACGAATAAGCAAATCAATGCTCTTCTCCCTGCAACTAAAAGCTGCCACTGCAACTTAAAATATCACACTTGTTAGCTGTTACTTCCTAAACATTGGTATCCCTTTTGCAAACATTTACGTATAATTAAATTGATCTGAAAGTTAAATACGTCTATTTTGTCACAAAGAGCACAATCCAATTATATCCCGGCATTAACCGGTGTAAGGGCCATGGCGGCCTACCTGGTTTTCATTTCGCATTTTGCCTATGTGTTTGATGAGAAATTTCCCCACTCTGTGCAACGTTTCTTTAACGAGTTCCATATCGGGGTTACCATTTTCTTTGTGCTTTCGGGCTTTTTGATCGCATTTCGCTATTTTGATAGTTTTAAATTAACAAAAGCCTGGTTTCTGCAATACCTTAAAAACCGGGTGGCGCGCATCTATCCCATGTATGCCTTGCTTACCATTGGCGCGTTCATAGCTTATCATTTTACCCAAAACCAAACAGTAACAGCAGGGCAAAACCCGGTGGTTATGTTTTTCATGAATATCGTTTTTGTGCGCGGATTTTTTGACCAGTTTAAGTTTACGGGCATTGCACAGGGCTGGTCGCTCACGGTTGAAGAATGCTTTTACTTTTCGGCGCCATTTATTTTCCTTATCGCCACTAAATACAAAAAGTTTTATATCCAGCCTATTGCGGTTACCGGTTTAGGGGTTTTGCTTGTACTCATCTTTAGTCATGTAAACTGGTTCGGTTTCTTCGGCAACTTTACGTTTATGATGCTGTACACCTTTTTAGGCCGGTGCTTTGAGTTTTATGCGGGCATTCAGCTGGCGCTCATAGTACGCAAACAAAAATTGGATGGTACAAGCAAAAAGAAGTTCACTTACCTGGGCTTTTTCCTGATCTTTTTTTGCGTGTGGATCATGTCCACCTTGACCATCCCGAAAGGATATGAAGCCGGTTTGCATAATCCCTGGGGCATTGTAACCAATAACTATCTGCTGGCTACCTCGATTGCCATTTTCTTTTATGGCCTGCTCACCGAAACTACCCTCCTTAAAAAGTTTTTAGCGCACCCTTTTATTGAACTGCTGGGCAAAAGCTCCTACATATTTTACCTGATCCACTTAGGCTTTATGTACAATTTTATCCATCAGGGCATGAATAATCTTAACGATTATGTTTTTGAGCTTTATGATAAATGGGGTGTCGACTGGCATTCGCCTTTTGAGTATGATAGTTTAAACCTTTTGTACGCCTTTATCGTTTTAAATATCGTTTCCATAACGCTGTTTAAATTAATTGAAGAACCGCTTAACCATTATATCCGCAAGTCTGATTTCCTGATTAAAAACAAAGCACGCAATCCCGAAAATGAATCAGCTAAGATTAAAGCCTAATTACAACATGCTAAAAAACGCCAACAAATTACTGATTATTGCTTTCGCTTTACTGACCTGGTGTGCCGCCCTACCGGCCATGGCACAGGAAACCGAAAAAGACCCGGCGGAGACCACCAACAAAAGCGGTGGTGATGATGAAGTATCAACGGTATTAACTATCAATAATAAGGATGGTATATTCAGTTCAACAGCCTCATTCAGCTTTGAAATTAAAAACACTTATGACACTAACCAGGAAGGCAGCATATCATACAATATCACTACCGAAAATGGGCAAATTGTTAAAACCCTGTCAAAGCCGGTAAACCTGGGCAAAAAAAGCACTTCCAAATATGATTTTGAGGTACCCAACCTAAAAACAGGTTTTTACAAGGTTAACATGATGATCAATGTGAGCGATTATGACGATACCACCCGCCGCGCTTTTGGCATCAGGCCGGAGGAAATCCGGTCGCAATATGCCAGGCCGGCCGACTTTGACCAGTTTTGGCAAACCGCCAAAGATGAGCTGGCCAAAGTGAAACCCAATTACAAAATCACCGAAGTACCATCCATGAACACGGAAAACCGCAAGGTTTACGAAATAGAGATGAAATCGCTGGATAACCTTACCATCCGCGGTTACATGACGGTGCCTATCAGCAAAAATAAAAACAAGAAGTTTTCGGTATTGCTTGGCTTACCCGGTTACCAGGTAAAGCTATACCCTATAGTAGGCCTCGATCCCGACCTGGTGATCATTACCCTTAATACCCGTGGGCAAGGTACCAGCCGTGATGTGATCCATACCGAGCGCGATGCTTTTATCTCCTATCGCATTGAGGATAAAAACAAGTACGTAATGCGCGGCGTGATTATGGATTGCGTACGCGCGGTTGATTTTATTTATGCGCAGCCTAATTTAAGGCACGATCAGATCCTGGCTACCGGCGGCAGTATGGGTGGTTACTTATCCCTGGCGCTTGCCGGCCTTGATCATAGGGTTACACTTTGCTCGGCACAAAACCCTATCATGAGCGATATCCGGAACCTGGTTGGCACCGTTGAATGGCCCATTAACGACATTAAAAAATATGTTTTAAGCAAGCCCGGCGTAACGTTTAACCAGGTACTCAACAACCTTGATTATTACGACACCAAAAACTTTGTAACAACCATAAAATGTCCTACTATTTTGGGCTTAGGCCTTTTGGACCCCTATGTACCACCAGGCAATGGTTACGCGGTGTTCAATTCGATGCATGGCGATAAGCACTTAATGGTATTTAAAAACCTTGGGCACGAGGTAAGCCAGGTATATAAGGATTATGAAGGCCGTTGGATGCGCGACACCTTTGGTTTATTTTAAAACGATTAAAATCTACACACATGACCTTGAAAAATACTTTATCAAAATATTTACTTGCGGGGATAGTAATATTTGCCTTAGCCGCAGGTAAAAGTTATGCAGGAGGTTTCCCGGTAAGGCCGGGCAGGATCTCGCTGTCGCCCTCGGCAACTTACTTTTTTGCCAATAAAGCCTGGGATGCCGACAGCCATAAAGGAGCATTTGCCAATAACGGCAAGTTCAGTTCATGGAACTATTCCTTATATTCGGAAGTTGGATTAAGTCGCAGGTTTACCCTGTCGGTGCTGGCACCGTATGTGATGAATACCTTTAGTACAGATCTGGGCACCAGCAAAAGCTCAGGTTTCCAGGACCTGGAAGTGGGGATCAGGTATTACCTGGCCAATATCAATTATAAATATTATTTCAGCCTACAGGGCACAGCTATTGTACCTATGTATACCAACACCGCGCTGGGCTATAACCAAAAAGGGGCCGAACTTAAACTGGCCTTTGCAGGCAGCGGGCATTTATTCGGCAAAAACTCGTTCTTTATCCTTGAAAACGGCGTGCGCGAATATTTTGGCTATGAAAGCGTTTTTCAGGACAGGTACAACGCCACATACGGCTTAACACTTGATAAAAAGTTCCGCGAGCAGATTTCCTTAAGTGTAGGCGGCTTTTATGCCACCAGTATCAATAAAGATTTTAACGTAAACCCAAGCGCCAGTAAAAACTTTGCCTTTAACCAGGTATCGCTAAGCTACGGTCATGCATTTGCCAAAAGCCTTTCGCTGTTTTTAACCGGCGGCACCTTTGTTACCGGGCGAAATACCGGCGCGGGCACCAGCTTTTCGGCATCACTTAATTACCGGATAGATACGAAATAATAGCCTTATAAAAAGCTAAAAGCAGAAGGCATAAAGCTTAAAGCAATAGTTATCGTTATCAAAAAACTTCTTTAGATTCTGCTATGCTAAATCTGCAGAAGTTTTTTCCATTTCAAACAGGTTCAATATTTCATCCCAATTGTAAACGCGCACATGCTGGTGTTCGTGTTTATTGTGATGCGCGTTAAACATGATGGCCTTGCCGCTGCAATAGTCGAGGTTTTTACAATGGTCATCTATCATGTAATCGGTATGGATGATACTTTTATCGCCACACAGCACAATATTACGCCAGCTGATAAACGGGAAATGCTCCTGAAGCCATTCCAGCTTTTCGAATAACGACAGCGGAAATTCCGTAGCGGCCGATACAATGTATATCTCGTAATCTTCCATCAGCTTTTTAATTGCCTCAATAGCGCCCGGCATAACCGGCAGCGTACGGAAAAATCCGGGCAGGTTCAACGAAGCCTTCGTTGCAGCATCTAAGGGAAAAGCCTCGGCATGTGATAAGCCATCAATAGCTTCAAGGGTTGTAGTAATGCCATACAACTGTTCATAATATTTGATAAGCTGCGGCTCAACATCGGCAATAACACCATCCATATCAATGGCGATAGTTTTCTTGGTTTGCGTTTTCATGCAACAAAGCAAAACATTATTGCAACATTTTGCAAATAAATTATAACTTTGCATTATATTGCAAACATGGTAAGAGAAGAAAGACTCCAGATCATTTTAGATCACGTATCAAAAGATAACAAAGTTATGCTTGCCGAACTGAGCGAAAAACTCAATGTTTCGGAAGATACTGTACGCCGGGACATTAAAGTATTGGCCGATCAGAAGTTATTAACAGCAGTAAGGGGCGGCGCGGTCGCCCACTCTCCCATTCCGCACCATTACCGCGCGAGAGAAAAGCATGACATTGCCTCTAAGAAAGTCATCGCATCAAAAGTGTTGAGCTTTTTAAAAGACGGACAGGTTGTACTTTTTGACGGCGGTACATCAACCTTGGCTGTGGCTGAAAGCCTGCCGGATGATTTAAGGATCACTGTGGTTACCAACAGCTTTCCGGTAGCGAGCGCGCTTGAAGATCATCCAACGGTTGAAGTAATATTTGCAGGCGGTCGCCTTTATAAATCATCCTTTACTACCATCGGGCATGAAACCATCAATGCCTTCAGGAATATCCGGGCCGATCTTTGTATTTTCGGGATTTGCAGTGTGCACCCTGCCATTGGTATCACAACAAGGGATTATGAAGAGGCCGAGATCAAGAAAACAATGATCGAAGTATCTAAAGAAACCATCGCCTTATCCACCTTAGAAAAAATAAACAAGGCCGATTCTTATTACATAGGCCCGGTAACAGAACTGGATACCATCATTACCGATGTTTCTCCCGACAATGAAGAACTTTCGACATACAGGGAAGCAGGCATTAATATCTTTTAATATAACACTACCGCTGGCTTTCAACCCGTGGTTTAATACTTGTACTTCCCAAACATTTCCTCAATAGCCTTAGTACGATAATCAAAAATCTGTTCAACCTTGCTTTTAACGAAAACGGCATTAGCAAATCTCCCTATTGCACCATAAGGGATAGCGTAATGTAAGAGGTCGGTCATGTGCACTCCACCGTCAATTTCTTTAAAATGGTGCTGGTGATGCCATAAAGCGTATGGCCCAAAACGCTGCTCATCAACAAAATACTTTTTATCATCAACATGGGTGATCTCCGTCATCCAGTCCATTTTGATGCCCAGCAACGGTGATATTTTATAGGTAATGATCATGCCAGGATACATTTTAGTATCTGCGTTATAATCAGATGTTACCACAAAACGCATATCATTCGGAGTGATCCTGGCCAGATTTAAGGGCGAGGAAAAAAAATCCCAGGCCTCGTTAAGAGTGATGGGGATAGACTGTTCTCTTTTTAAAACGTATGTTTTCACTATGGGGTAACAAGGGTGGATGGGTAAGTGTTTTGATGGGCTCGTCCCACACGCCACCGCCCGGCTCCAGCCGGGTGGTAACTATCAAGCGGCCTCCCGACCGCCGGCATACGCAGGCCAGAGGCCTGGGGATAATTGCCACTCGGCTGGAGCCGAGCGGCGGCAGAATACGTTATCCTACCTTTCTTCCTTTCCTATCGGCAAATCCCTTCTTGACCATTCGCTCCATGAACCAACATAAAGCTTCGGGCCGCTGATGCCCGCGTAATCCATGCCCAACAGGGTATGACAGGCTGTAACACCCGATCCGCAGTGAACTATCACTTCGCTGTGCGCTACATCGCCAATGGCGGCATCGTAAGCCTTACGCAGCTCATCGGCGGGTAAATACTTACCGTCGGCGCCGAGGTTGTTGATATAAGGCAGGTTTAAAGCACCGGGGATATGGCCGGCTATCAAATCCAAAGGCTCCGTTTGGCCCAGGTAGCGTGGCGTTTCGCGTACGTCAATTACCAGTCGTGAGGGATCCTGTGCAGCTTCTCCAGCCTCCGCTATCTCAACAGTATTTGCATATTCGTGTGTTACCGGATACGGATCAACCGCAACCGGCGTATAAGCTTCTGTGCTCAATTGCACACCGGCGTCTTTAGCAGCCTGTAAGCCGCCATTCAATACCTGTACATTTTCATGACCAATTGCCCGCAGCATCCACCATAACCGCGATGCGCTAAACGCTCCCGACTTGTCGTCATAAACCACTACGTGGCTCTTAGGTGTGATGCCCCAGTTACCTAACAATACAGCAAACTCCTGTATATTAGGCAGCGGGTGCCTGCCGCCAAAGGCGGGGTCATCGGGCTTAGTGGTAAGGTGCTGATCAAGGTCGGCGTAGATGGCGTGGTTTAAATGGCCTGCCAGGTAACGCTGGTAAGAGTCCTGCCCACCGCGGGCATCAATAAGAATAGTATCCTGTGCGGCTAAAGCCGGGTCGTTGATTTCAATAAGTGGCGACATAGGTATATCTGATATGTTTTAATATCAAATATAGATACACGCTTTGGGTTTCGGCAAATTTACTGCACTATTTTGTTGGCGCAGTATGAGCTTGCAAAAGCCTCGGGCTTGGCCTTAAACACAAAACCCATGCTCAGGATGTAACCCATAGCCTCGTGCAGGGCCGCGTTACTTTTAAACATCGGGTTGGTGTTGATGTCGGCATGTACCTCAAGCTCTACATCATACAGGTCGAGCAAATCACAAAGCTTGTAAGCAATGTCGATAGACTTCTGTACTTCGCTCAGCATCCTTTCTTTAATGCTCATTTTTTGCGAAGTGCGTTCCTGGTGTATGAACATGAAAGCGCCGCGTTTTTCGCGCAGGAACACGATCACGGTTGCAAAATCTGTTACAGATCCTTTAACTTGTGAGTCAGTGCCGATGCATACTTTTAGCTTGTTGCCAAGGAGGGCTTCGCGTTCAATTGCCTTTTCAACCTCTTCCATAATGGGCGATTGGATTACTTCGCCGCTGAATTTTCTCCAGGTCATAAAAATTATTTTAGGTAAATTTTAGGCGACCTCTTTTATGGGTCTATAAAAATAAGCGATAACGTTTCATATTAACGTAAATAACATGTGATTTATTTGTTAACATTTACCTGATTATTAACAGGTTGGTTGCATTTCGAATATCGGATTTGGGATTTCGAAATTAAAGAGGAAGGAGTTTTTTTACTGGTCGAAGTTTAGCGTCAGCGTAACTTCGTCCTAAAATGTGTTAAGCTTTCAGCTTAACTATACTATCAATTTAATTTTCCGCTTCCGCAAGCAGAATGCTTGCCCTGTTTTGGGACGAAGTTACGCTGACGCTAAACTTCGACCAGTTGGGATGTTCGGAAGAGGTTCGAATTCCCTCCTTGGGGAGGGGTGCGTTGGAGAAGTGTAGTGGCAGGGAGGGGTTTATCCGCTATTTTGACGATGTAAACAAGTTTATGAAACCCCTCCCTACACCCTCCCAAGGGAGGGAATCGCTCAATCCCGCGCTTTTTATCCGCGCAAGCCAAAAATAAAAAATCCGAAATCGAAACTCCGAATTCCGAAATCAGGACAACGCAGCCTTGATCCTGTTCTCGGCTTCCAATACCAGGTCGCCAATCGGGGTTTTACCGGGCTCAATCGGTTCAAGTACCGTCCAGGTCATGGATATAAAAGTATTAAGCGGATAAAAGCCATATTGTACAACTTTCCAGCTATTTTTTATGGCGATAGGCACCAGCAATGCCTCAGGGCATTTTTTTAGCAGCATGGCAACACCTCCCGGCTGAAAAGACCGTACTACACCATCCTTAGAGCGGGTGCCTTCCGGAAAGATCACTGCCGACCAGTTATTGGCTTTCATGCGCTCACCCAAACTTATCATTTCGGTCATGGACTGGCGGGAGTCTTTCCTGTCGATATTAGCACCGCCGCCGTGTTTCAGATTGTAACTGATAGAGGGGATTCCTTTGGTAAGCTCTATTTTAGAAACAAACTTGGCGTGATACTTACGCAGGTAATAAATAAGCGGGGGGATATCGAGCAGGCTTTGATGATTGGCCACAAATATAATTGGCCTGCCCATCGGCAAATTTTGCTTATTGATAAAAGTTACCGTATCGCCAATGATATAAAAAGTGCGGAACAGGCATAAGTTCAGGATATCGACCGAACGTTTGTGCGCGGCATAGCCAAAAAAACGAAAGCAGATCCACTGGATGGGCTGAAAAATAACCAGGGCTAAAAAAAAGGCAATTATGGCAATAGGCGACAGGATATATCCTAATAACTTTTTCATCAGTAGGCGAAGTTATATTTTTTTCGGCAAAGCGGTAACTTACAAACGGTTTTCTATTAATAACAACTGTACTTTAAGCACTGCGGCCACAGTCATGGAATCAGTAATTTCGCCATCGCAAACCATACGGTAAATTTCAGCAAAAGGCACTTTTCTGATAATCAGCTGTTCGGTTTCTTCGGGTTCGGCTTCAAACTGCTCAAGGCCTCGGGCCAGGTACAATATGCTCAACTCATCGCTTACCGAATTGCTGAGGTGCAGGCGCTGGATCTCCGTCCATTGAGAGGCTTTTAACCCGGTTTCTTCAAGCAATTCACGTTTGGCCGATTCGAGCGGATCCCTACCTTCAGGGCCACCACCTTCCGGCATTTCCCAGCTGTACTGATTTAATGCGAAGCGAAATTGCCCTACAAGATAAGTATTTAGTTCAGCGTCTAAGGGTAAAACACCAATCGCCACATTTTTAAAATGTATTTTACCATAAATACCGGGGTTACCGGAAGGGTTAATAACCTGGTATTCGGTTAGGTTGATCCATGGGTTATCGTAAATGTCTTTTTGAGATGTTATTTTCCAGGGATTATCTTCAGGATGATGCATGGCCCTAAAAATAGACATCTTTTTATTAAAAAAAATGTCATTTCCTTTAGATTAGCTTCAACAAAATAATAAGGGTTATTATTATTGTTGAAGCTTTCTTTTTGCTTCTTTTTCTTTGTTAATAACCTTAGATTTTGTGGATAAAGTTAACAGCGGTAAAGGCGCATTATTGTCATTTCCAGGCTTGTAGGCCTATCGTTCGATTTACTCCTTTACCGCTTGTTTTAAACTGTGGCATCAAATAGAAATTAGAGTTTACGAGGCTCATTAGTAAGGAATTGATGTAGTTTAAAACATGTTAACTGTTTACTAACATAAACAGGGTAAAGATATGGAATTTGAATTTTTCATTGGCATCGATGTGTCCAAAAACGAATTGGACTTTGCTGTCCAGCAAGGCAGCCGGTTTTTATTCCACCAGGAAATTGCTAACGCTCCGGCAGCAATCAATACATTTCTCAAGGAGTTGGGAAAGCTTCTTGGGTTCAGCTTAAGCAAAGCTATTTTCTGCATGGAGCATACTGGTATTTATAACAACCATGCTTTGGCTTGCCTACATAAAAAGAAGGCACACATTTGCTTAGAAGCAGCTACCCAGATCAAGAACTCATTAGGGAATATCCGGGGCAAGAATGACAAGGTAGATGCCATGCGCATCGCCTGGTATGCTTATAAGGAGCGGGAAGGACTGCGTTTATGGGAGCCTAAGCGCGAAGCTGTGCAGCAACTTGCCCATCTTGCAGCTACCCGGTTACGGTTAATAACTGTTAAAAAACAGTTGAAAGTGCCACTAAAAGAGCATGTATCTTTTAGTACCAGCAAAACCAGCAAGCAGAACATACAAGCCTGTAGCCATTCCTTAAAGGCGATCGAAGGGGACATAGCCAGGACAGAGCGGGCTATTGAGGAAATTATTAAAGCGGACAAAGAATTAACCCGGATATTCAAACTGGCAACTTCAGTAAGTGGCATTGGCAAAGTAACCGCCGTACAGGTCATTGTTACTACCAATGAATTCAAGGATATTAGCGACCCTAAAAAGTTCGCTTGCTATTCAGGCGTAGCACCGTTTACAGATGACTCCGGTAAGCTTATTAAAAAGGCAAGGGTATCGCATATGGCCAACAAAAAAGTCAAAACGCTCCTACATCTTGCCGCTATAGTTGCCATACAGCATAACCAAGATCTAAAACGCTTTTACGAACGTAAGGTATTGCAGGAGAAAAAGAATAAAATGAGTGTCATTAATGCAGTTAGGAACAAACTCATATTACGCCTTTTCGCCTGCGTCAACCAAAACAGACCTTACGAAAAAAATTATCAAAAATTAGTTGCTTAAATCATAGAAATCGATAGAGCTGCGCAGGTGCGGGCAATGGCGCGAAAGAGAGATCTTCTATATCAGGCCCTACAACTAAACCTGTAAAAGCAGGGCGTAGAAGATTTCTCCTCACCGCTGACGCAAAAAACCAATCCCTGGTTCGTTTGTTTTTTATCTACTCCACTACATACTCCAGTTTCACTTGCACGTTCAGGTCTTCGTGCATCCGGGCAAACTGGCGCGGGTTGCGGGTAAAGTCGGGATCAGTGTCCATATAAATGTTGGTGATCTTAACCATTTCGGGATGCTTATCAGTACCTATATTATAGGTAAGCCCCTCGCCGCTTTCTAAACTTTGTTTTAGCTCAAGGTATTGCTTACCGGTTACAATGATCATTTTTTCGGCAGTCATGGATACTATTTATATAAATGGATAAACTACTCAAAACCGTGAGTTGATTTGCCCTGTAACATACCGGCGATACGAAATTATCGCTTACCGGGTTCTGTAACGGTTTATTATATTTACATCAAATATAACTTATATATATCCGCATAAATGATCAGTATTAAAAAATTATTGCCTTTTGCTTTATTATTGAGCGGTACTGCAGCATTGGCCCAGCAAAGCCTACCCATAGCTGTAAACTTGCAAAAAACCTACACCAAAGGAACACGCACCACAACCGGGGCGCCCGGCAAAAATTACTGGCAAAACACGGCCGACTATAAGATAAAGGTAAATTTCGACCCTAAAACCCGCTTGTTAAGTGGTACAGTTGGAATCGATTATGTTAACAACAGTCCCGATACATTAAAGCGGGTACAATTTAAATTGTACCCCAACTTATATAAAAAGGGTTCGGCACGTCAAATGCAGGTTTCGGCAGGTGACCTTACCGATGGGGTACAGATCAAAAGCCTTAGCATAGATAATAAAACGCCCGACAGCGCTAAAACCCGCCGCATCAATGGTACCAACATGACGCAAAGGGTTTCCCCTATCGCTCCAAAACAAAAAGTACATTTTGATATCAGCTATGCTTATACATTAAACAAGGGCTCACATATCCGTACTGGTCAAGTTGATACCGGTGCATTCTTCATTGCCTATTTCTTCCCGCGCGTAGCAGTTTATGACGATATTGATGGATGGAACGATTATCCATACGTTGGCTCACAGGAATTTTATAACGATTTTTGCCATTTCAGCGCGGAGATCACCATACCCGGCGACTATAAAGTTTGGGCAACAGGCGATCTGAAAAACGCCGGCGACGTTTACGACAGCCGGATCGTTAAACGCATTGCCGATGCCGGCGCAAGTGATAAGGTAACTGATATTATTACCGAAGATGATATTAAAGCGGGCAACATCACCAAAAACAATCCAACAAACACCTGGAAGTTTGAGGCTGATAGCGTTACCGATTTTGTTTTTGCTGCCAGCAACCATTATTTATGGAAAGCATCGAGCCTGGTGGTTGATCCGAAAACCGGCAGGCGTACCCGCGTTGATGCGGTATTTAACGAAAAGCATAAAGACTATTATGCGGTAGTTGATTACGCCCGTAAAACGGTGGAAGTGATGAGCTACAAATTTCCGAAATGGCCGTATCCATACCAGCATGAAACCGTTTTTGATGGTTTGGACCAGATGGAGTACCCGATGATGGTGAATGATAATCCGCTGGAAGATAAGGCCGATGCCATTGAGCTTACCGATCATGAAATTTTCCATACCATGTTTCCCTTTTATATGGGTATTAACGAAACCAAATACGGTTGGATGGACGAAGGCTGGGCAACCATAGGCGAATGGCTGGTAAGTCCGGAGATTGATCCTTCCATAGTAGATCCATATGGTGTTGCCGCTGTTGAACAAAGCGCCGGCCACGAGGTTGATGTGCCGGTAATGACCCTTACACCAATGCTCACAGGCCCTGCCGGTTTTACCGACAGTTATCCCAAACCAGGCCTGGGCTATTTATATGTAAAAGACATGCTTGGCGACGAGCTGTTTACCAAGGCACTGCATTACTACATTGCACAATGGCAGGGCAAACACCCTATGCCGTACGACTTTTTTAATTGTATGAACACCGGCTCGGGCATAAACCTTAACTGGTTTTGGAAAGCATGGTTCTTTGATAGTGGGATAACCGATCTCGCGATAAGCAAAGTAACTAATGCCGGGTTAAAATATGCTGTCACAATAACTAAAGTTGGCAGTAAACCCATCCCCGTTAACCTAACCATTAGTTATACCGATGGCACTACCGAACTGATACACAAAAGCATAGCTGTTTGGTCTACCGGTAACAAAACAACCACAGTTAATTTCACTGCAAAAAAAGCGGTTAAAAAGATTGTACTTGGTACTACCTATGATCCTGATAGCAATAAAAAGGATAATGTGTGGGTGGCTCCTAAATAATTGAAAGCTAAATGCTAAATGTCGAAAGCCGAAAGCTAATAATGTGATAAATAAAAAAAGCGTCATTGCGAGGTACGAAGCAATCCCCAATAAGCAGAGCAGCTATGCAGATTTGCCCTGTAAAGTCGGGGATTGCTTCGTACCTCGCAATGACGATCTTCTTACCGTCCCATCAGGGTCTCTCGCAGAGGACCCCTGATGTATGCGCCATGCAGATTTACTATATCCCCTGTTTCTGATATGCCCTCAGCAGTTCATCCACATCAATCCCATTAATTTTCATACCGTTCAAATCGCAATCGGTAATATCAACACCACTTAAGTTGCAATCAGTTATTGAGCTGCCCTGCAAGTCACAGTTCTCAAATTTAAGGGGGCGTTGTTTTGCAGCAGGATCATAAGCCGGATGACCTTCGGGCGGCATACCTATATCATGGATATAAGCACCGCCAAGCTGGGCGTATTTTATTTCCAGGTCACTCAAATTGGCATCTTCAATTTTAAGCCCGGTTATACAAACATCCTTAAAGCTTGCATTGTTCATCATCGTTTGCTCAAAGCTTGAACCATTAAGCAGAGCGCATTTAACATCAAGTACCTTTTGAGTTTCTTTTATAACAATAACTTCGGGGCTGTTAGCTGTTGAGTTTTCCATGATTCATTATTGATTTATTCAAAGATGCTGAAAATGAACGCCAAAGCAAGGTTATACACGCGACAAATAACGGGTGTATTTGCGACAAGGTTGTGCTGTCGCTAAGTCGCAAATGCGCTAAGTTAAAATCTTTGCGGCTTAGTGCCTTTGCCTGAAATTTGAATACATACTGATATATAATTTCGTAAATTCAAATACTTTATCAAAATACCATGATCCTGCTTCGTTATATCCAATCACTACTGCTTGTTGTGGCCTTTATTACACTTGCTCATACCTCATCTTATGCGCAACAAAAATACAATCCTATTTCACACGCTAAATGGTTGATCGGCAGCTGGAAAAATCAATCGGCAAAAACAGTGGATATTGAAACATGGAAAAAGCTTAACGACAGCACCTTTATCGGCAGAAGCTATTCGTTGACTGGTGCAGATACGGTATCATCCGAACATATCCAACTGGAGCAACATATAGGCAAGCTTTACTATATCCCAACGGTAAAAAATCAAAATGGCGGCAAAGCGGTAACTTTTACGCTTACCTCATCTAACAACAAACACCTCGTTTTTGAAAATCCGGAGCATGATTTTCCGCAAAAAATAACCTATACCCAAATCACCAACGACTCGTTGGTGGCCGAAATATCGGGGACAAGGAAAGGCAGGCAAAAGGCAATACAATTCCCAATGAAAAGGGTCAAATAAGAGAGGAGTGGCTTTATATCTATTGCAAAAATTCGGCTATATCACGACCATAAAATTCTTTAAACAGTTTCCGGAAATAAGCCGGGGTTTCAAACCCTGCTATATAAGATATTTCGGCCACGGTACGGTATTTACCACTATTGATTGCCTCCATCGACATCAGTAAACGGATTCGCCGGATATAATTATTTGGCGTAATGCCCGTGGTGTTTTTTATGCGCCGGTGCAGTTGTCTTTCACTTAAACCCATTTCATTACTTAACAATACAATGATCAAATCAACTTTTCCAATATATTTTCTTACCAGCGTTTCAAGCTCATAAAGCCAAAGCTGATCGGCAATAGAAAGTTCACTGATTGGCTTTAGATTATGTGTACTTAACTCCGCCCCTCTTTCAATTTCGTTATTTTTTACCGATACGAGTGATACTTTGCTAAATTCTTCCAGTTTCTTTTTGTCGGTAATATTCCTGGCAATAGCAAAAACCAGCTGCTGTTTTTGTACTGGCATCGAGATCCATGAAAGCCATACTATTTCTCCGCTTTTGGTTACATACCTGTTTTCAAAATTATACAGCGGATTGTTTTTCTTTATACTCTCACGTTTACTGGCAGTGATGCTTCTGTCTTCGGGATAAACAAATGAATCGATAGGCCTTGCAAACAGTTCGCTTTCGGTATAACCTAAAGTTTTGGAAACAGCCGGGTTAATTTTTTTAAAGTAACCGTCAAACCCGGCAACACATAACCAATCGGGCGACAAGCGAAAGAAGTATTCCAGATCAAAAATCTCATTGAAGTTTTCCATATAAATTTCAGTTCCTCTTGTAAGGGAACGCAACACATTTGGTAATTAAAAGCAATATAGCCACAGGTTGTGAAAAGGCAAATTCAAAAGAAACCATTTTTTATGATACCCATAAATATTTAACATAAACTGGCAGGATTCTTTAGTAAAATGTCAGTAATGTTAACTTTTCCAAACCGGATTTTATCTGCTTAAAGTGAAACAGCCAACCGCTATATCCCGTTATGCAAAAGCTTGATTATTCATAAACCGGTGGCGATAGTACAATTGAGTGTTTTTTCATATTATTACGGATAATATGAAAACCCTATACCAAAACACAATTAAACTCATTCCCTTCGCTTTACTGGCTATATCATTACAAAGCTGTATTAAACAGCCGGGAGCATGGCGAAACGACCAGATTCCCGGCGGTAAACGCGACGATTTCCACAAACTTAACGAACAACTGCTCCATGACCTCCGTACCGGCAACAGTGATGATATCAGCAACATGGAATCGCGGGAGATGCTGGACGACAAGTCAAATCTCAGGCAAATAGAGTTGGTAGGCAACGCTGTTAAAACTGCCGACTATGATATTTACGATGAATATTACATTGTAAATAAACATCGCAGTACAGATACCATAGGCAATCCGTCGGCAGGAATTAACAGTTATAAAATGATCTATAATGGTATTACCCATGAAATGTACATGGCGCTTTTTTTGCCAAAGGATAAAAACCTGCCTAACCAGGAAATGATTACCGCCCTGTATGCCAAATACGATTATGGCTGGAAACTAACCTCGGTAAATGTAAATACTTATAAAATTAATGGCAAAACAGCCCCGGAGCTTTATGAGCTGGGAAAAAAGAAATACAATAAACAGCATTTTGCCGATGCCCGTTTAACCCTTGAGCTTGCTTTACAATGTACCGCCCCTAACGACTACTGGCAATACGAACACGATACCGATGCAGGCAAATTATTCCAGGATGCTGCCGAGGCAACAGTAAAGCAATACCGTTTCCCGGTAGTAATTGATGGCGTTGCAGGCGAACCACGGGTATTCCGGATAGGCAATCAAAAAAACAGCCACGGCTGGTTCCCGGTAATTTATTATACAACCAAAGTAAACGTTGCCGATACCAACGCGGTAAAAAGCGAGAACATGCAGATCGGGAAGGTTATTAACAAACTACTACCGGGTATTACTGAGGATAAGGATTATATTTTCTACTCTGCCTGCAGCAAACTGCCGCTGGGCGCCGCAACACGTGTTGAGCATTTTGATATAACAAAGAAGTTGAGGTAACAGGCTATAAATCCTCGGCACCCCACAGGACAAGTAGCCGATTTGCTCAGCGCGATTGCTTAGCGAGTGAGGTGTTGAAACAAGTTCAACATGACAAACAAAAAAGGGGGCACGGGGCAAAGCCTTGCTGCAGCGATGGATGACATATCTTTGAGCACCCCCCTAAATAAAAGAAGCCCCGCAACAATTAATGCTCCGGGGCTTCTTTATAATATCAAATCGATTTTATCAAATCGCTTCCAACTGCAGCACCACACTGGTGTGATAAGCACTGTTACCGGGATTAATACCCACATTCATCAGGAAATCGCCGGTAAAAGTTAAATCCTCTTTGCCTAAAACCGAACCCGCGCCCGGATAAAGGTTAATCTCTTTTACACGGTATTTTTTATTAGGGTCGAGGCCTTTCAGGCGTACAGGTACTTTGCTGCCTGATCCGTAACGGTTATTCACCAGGTAGTTGAACATTACCGCCTTTGATTTATCGTCGCTTACATACATGATAGATGCCGCGTCATTATCCCATGGCGAAGCTAAGCGGTACTGGTCGCCGTGCCAGATCACATCTTTTAAAGCATCATAATTTTTCAACGCCGACTGACAGAAACTCAGTTCGCTCTCACTTAATTTGCCTATCACAATATCAAAACCCATTTTACCCATCATGGCCACATCCACACGGAATTTGATGGGTTGTTTGCCCCAATCGGTAACGTGGTTTGAGCTGGTGATAGCCGGGTAGAAGAATGAATACTCCCACTGGATAAATACACGCTCCAGCGGATCAGTGTTATCGCTTGGCCAAAACTCTGTAAAGTATTGCAGTGCACCATAGTCAACCCTGCCGCCGCCGCCCGAGCAAAGCATCAAAGGCACTTTAGGATATTTGGCACGAACGCGTTTCAATACATTGTATAAACCATTCACATAATCAACGTAAATGTGCGACTGGTCTTTTTTCAGATAAGCTGAATAAGCATTGTAAATAACTGCGTTACAGTCCCATTTGATATAAGCCAGATCAGGATTTTTGGTGAACAAGCCGTCAACCACGCCAAATACAAAATCCTGTACTTTAGGGTTGGCCAGATCAAGCACCAACTGATTCCTGAAGTATTTCTCTGGGCGGTTTGGTTGCTTGATCACCCAATCAGGATGGGCTTTATACAGGTCGCTGGCAGGGTTAACCATTTCCGGCTCAATCCAGATGCCGAATTTTACGCCATTGGCCTGCGCTTCTTTCACGAGCGAGCTGATGCCATTTGGAAGCTTTTGCTTGTTTTCCTGCCAATCGCCCAAACCAGCGTTATCGCCGTTACGCGGATGGCTGTTACCAAACCAGCCGTCATCCAATAAAAACAGGTCGACACCCAGCTTTTTGGTATCTTTTAGCAGGCCGGCCAGCTTGCTTTCATTAAAATCGAAATAGGTTGATTCCCAGTTATTGAGCAACGTAAGCCTTGAACCCTCGCCATCAACAATTTTATATTTGCGGGCCCAGCTTTGCAGCTTGCGGCTGGCGTCGCCCTTACCATGATCAGAGTAAGTATACAGGAACGCTGGCGTAGTAAATTCAACACCTGGTTTTAAATGATATTCGGAAGCGGCATTGTTGATCCCTGCAATAATTTTCAGGTTATTGGCCACATCCAGCTCAAAATCAATCCTGAAATTGCCCGACCATTCCATAGCCCCGTAAAGCACTTTGCCTTCATCTTCGGTAGCAGGTTTATCCATTGATATGGCGAACATCGAATGCTCATACAGGTTGGCACGGGTACCCAGTTTGCTGTCGATTGTTTTAATGCCGTGGGTTAAACGGGCTTCTTCGGGCTGCATTTCCATAGCCCAGTTACCGTGGTACTGTTTTAACCAGAAACCGCCGGCAGTATTACCCTTCAGGTTTAAATTGGCAGATGCATATTTATCAAGTGTCACTACCCCCTTTTCGTTATGTTTAATAACCGACCATTGTTCAGTTACATCTTCTTTAAAATAGGTTTTGTAGTATAGCTTCACCTCAAAATCATAAGCAGGATCTTTCATGGTAACTACCAGTAATGAAATATCATCGTCAACCTTGCTAACCGTATGGTTCACGTAGGTTAGGTTTAATGATTTATTACCATCGGCATGGGTAACTGTAATAGCCGGCTCACCCAGACTGGCTGAGCCTGATGGTGTGTAAGCATCGTTTTGTACGCCCGAATCATCGGCTTGTTTGTACATTTTTGAGATGCCTGCATACTCGGCTGTATTGGCAAGCTTTGCACCCAGGTATACCATGTTCAGGTGCTTTTCGGCATCGGTTTGTAATACAATAGCATTGTGCTGTGTTTCAACAGGGATGGTTACATCCTGCGCTGCTGCCCTGCCGGCCAACAGCATTGAGCCTGCGAAAAGCAGGCCCAGTGGTAAAGTTTTTTTTTGAGTAGTTCTCACGTGTGATTTTTGGGTTTAACCGGCTGCTTCGGTAATTTGGTTTATCATGTTTTGATGTATCCTCGCCCCAAAATGCCCGGCATCCAGTTTCAGAACCTCGGTAAAGGCCTTTTGTGCCTGCTCAAAATCACGTAAACCGAGGTATCCCAGTCCCTGTAAAAAATAGCAGTGCACGCGGTTCCTTACCTGCAGATCATCTTCAAAAATGAGCAAATTTGGCAGCGAGACGGCAAAGTAATCAATTTTTACGTTATCATCCATGTGCCCGATACCATAATTAAGCAGTTTTTTGAAGATTCGTTCGGCCGCTGTACTGTCACCCAGACATTTTTTTGCCAAACCCTGATAAAAGATCTTATCCGGCTGCTGATCGTTATAAAAAACAGCCGCTGTCGGGTCTTCCAAACCTATGGCTGCCTGCTCAAAATAAACCTTAGCCTGTTCAGTTTGCTGCAACCCTTCGTGGGCCTGGCCCAGCCAGTAAAAGATATCATTTTCCTGCGTACCAAATAGTTTGCCCTCGCCTAAATTATGTGGGTAGGTTTGCGCCTGGGTTAGCTGTTCAACAGCTTTTTGATATTTACCATCGCGGATGTTTTGCTTGGCCATTTCAACGAGGGCGGCAACATATTGCCCCGAAGCTTTGCCTTCGCCGCCCTCCCATGGGTGGAATGTTCTTTGCATCACCTGTTCAAACGCGGTTTGGTGCTCGCCTAAAAAGTTATACAGCGTTGCACGCTCTAAATAAACATCATCACGAAGTTTGGCAGTCTCCAGGTTAGCTTCAACAAATTTCAGTCGTGCTTCTGCAGAATAGTTCAGCTTTTTGTAAAGCTGGTCGAGTTCCATCAGTACGCGGGCATCGGCGGGATCCAACGCAAAGGCTTTTTCAAAACAAATTAAAGCTTTTGCCGGATCGTTGCGCTTGTTATAATAAGCAATACCCAAATTCCTGAACACGGTTGGGAAAGTATCATCCAGTTGTGCCGATGTTTCCCAGGCTGTAATGGCATCATCATATTGCAGCTTATCATAAAACAGGTTACCTAAATAGTATGGTGCTTTTGCATCGGTTGGTACAAGCTCAGCGGCCAGTTTCAGTACGCTGATATCTTCCAGCCTATCGGGAAAGCACAGGTACGAATCGGCAGCTGAGGCCTGTTTAAAATATGCAGAAGCCTGTTCATTATTGCCTAACCTGTACGCAAAGTAGCCCAGGTAATAATACACCATCGGACTGGTAGCATCACCGTCCACCGCATAATTCAACAAATCTGCAGCTTCCTGGTACAGGCCGGCATTGGCGTAATCAAGTGCGTATTCAATGTAATTTTGGTAATAACCGCGCGATAGTTTAATGAGTTCATTAAGGGTGGCAGTGCCTTTTTCTTCATCACCCAAAGCTTTGTAAGCATAAACCAGCTCAAACAGAGCGCCCAGGTTAAACGCATCACTTTTTATTGCCGCTGTAGCTACCGCGACAGCATCTTCAAAACGCCCGAGCTTACGGAAAGCCGCCGAGCGCAAAACATAGGCTTTACTGTTATTGGCATTTCTATCTAATGACGACAGCGAGTGATCAAGCGCCAGTTCATAATCGCCATTTTCCAGGTCGATCTGTGCTACCGAAAAATAGCCGCTATCTTTCCAGGCATTGCTCCAGGTAGCTTTATAAAACGCTTTGTACGCATCCTCTTTTTTGCCGAGGAATTTCAACGCCAAACCTAAATTGTAATAACACTCGCTATCGTAAGGATTAGGGTTACGCTGGGTGATGGTTTCAACCGCCTTGCGGAAATAAGGCTCGCTTTTAGCAAACTGTCCGCGACGCAAATACCATAAACCTAAAGCATTATTATTGCGGATATCTTTGGGGTCGCGGCGCAGGGCCTCTTCATAATAAGGTACCGGACTATAAGTAGCATGGCGGTACTGTTCCAGGTGCTGGCCTGTTAAAAACAACTGCTCGTTATTTTCCACATCGGCAGGCAGCAGGGCCGGTTTAGCAGCTTCAGGAATGTTGTTAAGCTTATTGCTTGATGCATCGTATTTGATCAATTCTTTGCCTGCTTCAGAATGTACAGTAAGCAGTAAAAGATTTTCGTTGATATCTTTAACAGTTATCTCGCGGGTATAAATCTGTTCAGGTACAATGCAAACTTTTTCGCTCAACAATACCTTGCCATCATGCTGCAATTTGATGTTCAGGTTGTTTTGCTCGCCGGTTACGTAAACTTTCAATAGTAGTTTGCCCTCTTTATAATCAAGTGCCAGCAGGATATCTTTGGTAGCATTTTTTACTACGCCAAGCTCGCGGTATGGCATAAAGTATTGGGTAAAATGTTTTTCCTCGTGCGGCATCAACCAGGTAAAATCGGGTTGGTTATCGGTAAACATACCTGTCATGAGCTCAATGTAAGGGCCATCCTCGTCGGTTAGGTTCCTGTCCCAGGCCAGGCCGAAATCGCTGTGGCCCCAGGTCCACTGTTTTTTGCCGGGCGATACATGATGATTAGCTACGTGCAGCAAACCAGCCTGACTGTCATGTTCATATCCGCCTACAAAATCGTAATTGGAGTTGATAGCCATGTACGACGTTGGCACCGGAATGTTTTTATACCTTGAGATATCTGTTCCCGGCGAGTAATCAACTTTATAATAAGTACCGGTAGCAATTGGGAATGTTGATACGTCACGCTTACCATGATCAAACACCGCGTTCACATCAGGCGGGAAAACCGACTGATAATCGTCATTTACCTTTACAGCCGGGTTAGCCCACCATAAAAAGGTTTGCGGCAGGGCCGAGCGGTTATAGAGCTTCGCTTTTATTTCGATGTAAGCCTTATCCGGGTGCAGCGTAAAACCGGCCATACCTTTGGTATGGAACATGCGCTCAACCTCGTTAACCCAAACGGTTTTGCTGCCATCGGCATTTTCTTCAATTTTATAATCAACCGGCTCAAAAGTACTTGGGCGGTGGTGCTGTGGCCAGTTAAATTCAATACCGCCCGAAATCCAGGGGCCGGTTAACCCTACCAGTGCCGGCTTAATCACCTGGTTATAATAGATGAAATGACGGTCCCTGATTTTGTCATAAGCCATCTGGATACGGCCGCCAAGCTCGGGCAGGATGAGCACTTTAAGGTATTTATTTTCGAGGTAAAGGCCTGCGTATTCTTTATCTTCTTTTTCGTCGTAAATTTTTTCGATAACCGGGTTAGGGTACACCTTGCCGCTGCTACCCTGGTAAACGCGCTTTTCAAAAAACATGGGGTTTTTATCGGGCTTCCCTATACCGTAGGTTGGGATAACTACCTTCTCTTCCCAAACATTTACATACAAATTATTCATGTGGCTTATGATTATTAATGTCTTATTAAATTTTCTTCTAACTCTTCAAGGGTTTGGCCTTTGGTTTCTCTCACTTTTTTAAGCACAAACAAAAAGCCTAAAAAGCAGATCACCGCGTACATATAAAATGGCCCGTAAGTGCCCAGCACCTTAGCCAGTATAGGAAAGGTGAACACCAATATAAAATAGGCAGCCCATAACGATACAATGGCCACTGTTGATGCAGCGCCACGGATCTTATTAGGGAAGATCTCTGAAATAAGTACCCAGGTTATAGGCGCAAGTGAAAGCGCGTAAGTGCTGATGGCCAGCAACACAAATATGGATACCAGCCCGGCCGCCAGGTGATTTTGCAGCAGGTAAGCCAATACAATATAAAATATGGATAAGCCCAATGAACCAATGAGCATCAACGGCTTACGGCCGAGCTTATCAACCTGCCACATAGCCAGCAGGGTAAAAACCAGGTTAACAATACCAATGGATACAGTTTCAAACAATTGCTGGTTTAAGCTTGAACCCACCGAGGCAAAAATGGTTGAAGTATAGTTAAACACCACATTGATGCCACAAAACTGTTGAAACACAGCCAGTGTAATACCTATCAATACGGCGGGGCGTACGCTTTTTTCAAATACGGCGCGGTACGATTGCTTTTTTACGCCGCTAAGCGATTTTTCAATGGCCTGCTGTGTTGAAGTCACAAAACCTTCGGAGCCTATTTTGTAAAGCACCTTTTCGGCATCAGCGTGCCGACCGGCCTTGATCAGCCACCTGGGGCTTTCGGGCAGGGCTATAACCCCTAATAAAAATACCGCGGCAGGTACCGTGCCCAAACCAAACATCCAGCGCCAGGCATTATCGCCGCTGTCGGCTAAAAAATAGTTGCACAGGTTGGTGATCAGGATGCCCAATACCACGGTAAGCTGGTTGATAGCTACATTACGCCCGCGCACCTGTGCCGGAGAAATTTCGGCAATGTACATGGGGCAAAGCATTGATGCCATCCCTACCCCTATGCCCGCTGCAAAACGCAGAATGATAAAATAGGTGAGCCCGGTTGAAAAGGCAATACCCAGTGACGATACCGCGAAAATAAACGCCGCAACCATGAGGCCTGGTTTACGGCCGTATTTTTCGGCAATGCGGCCGGCTATGATACAGCCCACGATACAGCCCAGCGCCAGGGAACCGGTAAGGAAGCCCTCCCAAACAGGGTCAAGCGCAAACTCCTTACGGAGGAACGGCAGCGCACCCGATATTACGGCAAAATCAAAGCCGAACAGGTAACCGCCCAGTGCCGATATAAAGGAGATCCCTATAATATAGCCGCTGTTAAATTTTACTTCTTTTTTAAAATCGATGGTCATTTGATACTGGTTAGTTTCTTCTCTCTGTATAAATTTACTTTAATTAAAGTCCGTTATTAAACAAGCTTTGGGCTTTCTGCCTTTTGCTTTCAGCTCATAGGGTGCCAAACTTGTATAAAATGCTTTGGTTATATACATCGCCTGCCCGTAATACAGCCTGCGGAAAATCAGGATGATTGATGCTATCCGGATAATGCTGACACTCCAGGCACAACGCATCAAAAGGTTTCGCCCCCTGGCCAGTATGCGTAGCCGTAGTGCTGCTTAAATAATCACCGGTGTACAGGAACACGCCGGGATAATCCGTATAAACTTTAAGGGCACGGCCCGATGCTTCGTCGGTTAAAAGAGCGGCATAAGTTAAGCCGTTCTCCCTCGCTCCTGTGTTGATAATGTAAAACAGGTTAAGGCCCTCAACATGGTTTTCATCTATATTAAATTTATCGCCCAGCTTGTTATTATTGAAAGCCTTTTGCCCGGCTGGTATAATTGCCCCGCTCGGCGTATAATCTTCGTGCAATTCCACAATACTATCCGATAACAGGGTAAGTTTGTGGTTATAGATCTTACTTTTAAATGCCGATAAATTAAAGTAAGCGTGATTGGTAAAATTTGCTATCGTAGCTTTGTCGGTAGTAGCTTTATAATTGATCAGCAACTCATTATCATTGCTCCAGGTATAGATAACCATAAGCTCCAACTTACCGGGATAACCCCCATCGCCATCAGGACTGGTCAGGGTCATCATTACACCATTATCAAAAGCTTCGGCAGTAAACACCCTATAGTTAAAACCGCTTTTACCGGCATGATTGGAATTTTTACCTTCATTGGCATCCAGGTGAAAAGTTTCGCCTTCGAGCTGAAATTTTACCCTGCTGATACGGTTGGCGTACCGGCCTATGGTTGAGCCGATGTAGCAGCTATCGGTTAAATACCCGTTCAGGTCAGGAAAACCAACCACCACGTTTTCAAAGTGCTGCAGCCTGTCGGGCACCACAACTGATACAATAGCCGCGCCGTAATTGGTAAGTTCAACATATGCCCCGCTCTCGTTTTCAATTTTGAAAAGATAAACGTTATGACCGTTATGCTGCCCCCATAAACGGGTTGTGGTGTTAACAGCCATGTACGTTCAGGTATTTAAATTGTTTGTTCATAAGTTATCAGCTTCATTAAACAGCCAGGTAATTTGCCTGACTTGTTTTAGCCCTAATTGGTTTTGGTAAACCTACTATGAAACAGGTGTTAAAAAAATGGATATTCTTTAAAAAGTGATGGATAATACTATCATTTATTGGCAGCTATTAAAACCTTGCCGGGATAAAAAAAATAAATACCTTTAATCGCCAGTTATACAGCAGCGTTATGAATGTGATAGCCGAACCTAAAAAACGGATCAAAGAAGGCTTTATCGGTCAAAAAATGATCGTATTGCCACCAAACATAAAAAAAGCCATCACCAGCAATGCTTTGATCAAAGGCTTTTACCTTACCGCTATCGGCTATTATCCCAAGGCGGCCTTTCATGACCGTGAACGCCGTACAGGCAGTAACGAATATATTTTTCTTTATTGCGTTGATGGAGAAGGCTATGTTTATTTAGGGGGCCAGGGCCACACCCTTAAACCCAATACTTTTTTCATTATCCCACGTAACGTGGCACACCGTTATAAAAGCTCGGAAACCAATCCCTGGAGCATTTACTGGGTACACTTCAGCGGGCTAAATTCGCACCTGATCTATGAGCGCTCGCTCGAAAACGGGCAGCCCGTGGTACAATCCGTTCCGTACGACAGCAGCCGGATCAAGCTTTACGAACAGATCTACGCCGTGCTTGAACACAGCTATCATGAAAAAGAAATGGAGATCGTTAACATCAACCTGCTCAATTTTATCTCCTCGATGGTGTATTATAAGCAAACCAACCCGGTTGATTATGATAACGATTTTGTGAGCAACTCCATCGCTTATATGAAAAAACACATTAGTCAAAAATTTGAAGTGATGCATTTGGCAAAACAGCAGGGAATTTCAGCATCACATTACTTGCGGCTGTTTAAACAAAAAACGGGCTCATCACCTATTAACTATTTTAACCTGCTCAAGATTCAAACCTCCTGCCAGTACCTGTACTTTACCGACAGGAGCATTAAGGAAATTTGCTCAGAACTGGGCTTTGACGACCCTTATTATTTTTCAAGGCTGTTTACTAAGCTGATTGGCATGTCGCCGTCAAAGTACAGGAAAACACATAAGCGATAGGCCGACGCAGGTTCGGGTTAAAGCCGTCGGCGAGGAATGCCAGCGAATAAAACAGATGACTTAGTTACTCCTCATCCTTTCACTCTCCTCTTTTGAACCGCTTTCCGGTTTCCCCCGGTTTGCCGGTCTTGTACCACCAAACGACTTTGAATAAGTAAGTTTAATTACCGGGAAACGTCTGGTTTCGGTATTAACAAGTACATTGCTCTTTATGTCAAAAGCCTCACGTGTAAGTGTGCCGTACCGCACATGGATCTGTGCGGCACTGAACACATCGGCCACTGATAACTGCAAGCTGCCCCCGTTATTTTTCAGTTCTTTTTTGATCCCTGCATTGATCACCCCAAAACCATCAGCCCTCGTTGTGCCATTGTATGACAGGGAATTGTACTGTCCCGATACCTCTGCCGACAAGCTGCGGGGCAGCTTAAACAACTGGTTAAAATTAAAGGAATATCCGAAGTACGATTTGGTTAATGGATGTAAAGTATAATCCTCCTTAAACTGCCTTAGGCCGCCAACAAAGCTATAGGTCATCTCCCACCAGTTACTTACTTTAAACGGCGCATTGGCCTGCAAGGTAAAGTAGTTTTGATACGGCAGATTTTGTGGCGAAATGAACAAAATATCGTGCGCGGGGCTTTCGCTGAGCTGATAGCGGGCTATGGCATTATCATCCCGGCTGTAAAGCAGGGAAAAGCTATAGTCGCCATAGTTATAGCCCAGTTTTATATTATTGGTGATGGTTGGTTTAAGAAAAGGATTGCCGGTGTAAACCGCCGTAGGGTCGCTGTATGCAAAGTATGATGCCAGGTCGTCATATGATGGACGGCTGATCCGTTTGGTGTAAGACAGCTGCAGTTCGGACCGGTCGCCCAGCTTTTTGGTAAACAGCACTGTCGGGAACAGCTTTCCCAGTTTACGGTCTACAATGTTGT
This sequence comes from Mucilaginibacter sp. Mucisp73, assembly GCF_059491465.1. Lineage (NCBI taxonomy): Bacteria > Pseudomonadati > Bacteroidota > Sphingobacteriia > Sphingobacteriales > Sphingobacteriaceae > Mucilaginibacter > Mucilaginibacter sp. Mucisp73. The sequence goes on from NZ_CP168507.1 coordinate 4,722,947, forward strand.
TGCCGGTTTGTGGGTTATCCATATTGGTATAGGAATATTCATAACGTACTCCTGTGTTAAGGCTTATGTTTTTACCAAGCTGCCAGTTAAGGGACAGATACGCCGCGCCAATATCTTCCTTCATGTATATGTTCGCAGCGGTTTGCATATTGCGTTCCCAGGCCCCATTGTTAAAACTTTCGATACCCGATGAGCTTGAACTGCCGGTATGCGTTCCTTTAATACCTGTTTCCAGTTTTAGTAAGGGTGATAGCTGGTTGGCATAATCGGCTTTAAACACGCCTACGTTGATGGCCGTTTTGGCAAATCCGCGTTGCTTTTGCGCGCTTACACTGTTGTTGGCGTACACCTGCTCGCCATATTTGTTTACAAAGGACGTATTAACTTCGCTTGGACTGTTATTTCCATAATGGATATAATCGGCTTCCATGCTTATCTTCTCCCCTTCCTTCAGCACATGTTCAATATTGAGCGAACTGGTGAGGTTATCCCAGTGCCCGTTCCCGTTGATATGACCTATATACCTGAGCAATGAATCGGGCAGGATCTTATACCCCGCGTTACTGTAGGTATACGTTGACGAATGGCTGTTGTTATAGCTCAGGTTACCGCTTAGGGTAGTTTTAGGATCCAGCTTAATATCAGTACCCACGGTGGCGTTATGATTATTGCTGATCCTTTTAGTTTTTGTGTAAAATTCTACCTCGGCATTACCTCCGATAAAAGGCATGTACTGACTTCCGGTGATAAAAAGATCGGTATAGGTCCGGTCGTGCTGGAAAGTGTAGGATCCATACAGGTTAACATTTTTAGTGTTATGGTTGAGGTTGATGCCGGCCGTGCCTTTCTCGCCCATGCCGTAACCGCCGGTTAAGGAATAAGAGCCGTTTGTTCCCTGCTTTTTGCTTTTCTTCATTACAATATTGATGATGCCGGCGCTGCCTTCAGCATCGTATCCGGCGGGCGGGGTGCTCAGCAGTTCTATTTTTTCAATATTATCGGCACTGGTACCATTAAGCAAATTCATGACCTGGGCAAGCGGCATACGCACCAGTTTGCCGTTGATCATTACTGTAGCCCCGCTTTTACCGTTCAGGGCAATACCATTATCCCGGTGATCGATAGTTACACCCGGCAATCGTTCCAGCACCTGCAGGGCCGTACTGCCTTTGGTAAGCACGCTGCTTTCAACATTTACCACTAAGCCATCGCTGCGCTGCTGGTACAATGGCTTATTTGCACGCACTACCACCTCGCCCAATTGCCGGGTGTCCTCCTTCATCACAATAACAGCAAGATATTTTGCATTCTTGTTCCCGCTGATTTCAAAAGGTGATGAAAACCAGGTTTGATAGCCGATACTGCTTAACCGCAACCGGTAATTTCCGGAAGGGGCATCCGCAATATTATAGCCTCCCTGTTCATTGGTAAGCATACTTTTAACTGAAGATGAATCTGCAGTTCTGACAAGCGATACAGTGACATATGGCAAGGGCTGGCTGCCGGCTGTGGTAACCCTGCCCGACACCTGGGCATTTACTATTTGTGCCAGGCAAATAAGTAACAGGCTGATACATAAAGTTTTCATGTGGCGTTTGTAACCTTTTTGATGGTTATACCGGCAAATAAAAACGGTGCTTTAAACTTTAAAAAACGTGAATGATGAGTGACATGAGATAATTGATGAGATACACAGAAACAAATTAATCGGTTTAAAACCAAAACTATACTGCCTTTTTACGGCTTATAAGTTAAAGCCTGCATTTGGTCAATTATTTGTGCAGGTTGATACAATAACGAAATATAAATCAGTGCAATTGCTGTATCTTTAGGTAGGATATTGGAACGCGCTGGGCCTCAGGGTCCTCTGCAAGAGACCCTGATGGGACGGGAAACAGTTTATAGCAGCCGTTGTTGCGAGCCCCTACAGGTACGGGGCACTATATAACGGCCGTCATTGCGAGTACCCATCAGGGAACCTGAAAAAAATGAAATGAAATGTAAAATATATTTTAACGGTGTTGCGCGTGGGCCGCGTTAGGGATTGCAGTGTAAAGCCCGGAGCGCGCAAAGGGGTTGCGGGCGGGAAAGGCGAGGACTTGCAACGGAAAGCCCGGGCCGCAGGCAACGCCCAATGTTATAAAATCCATCAAGAAAAATACACTTAATAATCAATAACTTACAATCACGTCATTATAAGGAACGAAGCAATCCCAAACTATACAGAGGAACTTGCTTGGTTGCTCTGCTTATCGGGGATTGCTTCGTACCTCGCAATGACGGTTTTTTTTCTTATAAAGTAGGCAGTACCGGCACTTACAGTGGCAGAGATATAGCATCTCAAACAATTAAACGAGAATATGAACAGTTTATCCGTTGATACTTTAAACCAAAACTGGCTGTTTAAATACAAGCTGTACCACATCCCCTTTTGGTGTGTGTACCATTATTTTTGGTTTACCATAGCGGTGGCTAACCCTGTGGCAGCGGCCAAATCCATGTTTTTTTCGGCTTATAGTGTCAAAATCCTGGCTTATGTAGTTTTCCAGGCGCTGGCAGTATATTTTAACCTTTACTTCTTAATGCCGCGGTTTATGAAAAAAGAGCGGCTTACCCAATATGTAATTTATCTTTCGCTAACCATCATCGGCACATCATCGCTTATTAACGGCGGCTATTATTTAAGTGCTTTTTTTGCAGGCTGCTCAGTAAAAAAAATGTTTGGCGTTGATCCGGGCAATTTCATGAGCTTCTATAATACCTCCTTCCCCTCTACCGTAGCCAGTATGACTTTGGGAATGAGTATTAAACTCACCAAAAACTGGCTGCAAACCCAGCACCGCCAGCAGTTGCTCGAAAAAGAGAAACTGGAAACCGAACTTAAATTCCTGAAATACCAGTTTAACCCTCATTTTCTATTCAACAGTATCAACTCCATATTTTTCCTGATCCATAAAAACCCCGGCATGGCGTCGGCATCACTGGCCAAATTTTCCGAATTGCTGCGGTACCAGTTGTACGAGTGCAACGACCAGCAAATCTCTTTAGGAAAAGAGCTTAGCTATCTCCAAAACTTTATCGAGCTGGAAAAGCTTCGGCAAAACAATAATGTGCATGTTACCTTTGAGGCAGATGAGCCCCTGCCCGGCCATTTAGGCATAGCCCCCTTTATATTGATGACCTTTGTAGAAAACGCGTTCAAGCATGTATCCAAAGAGGCGGAACACCCTAACTGGATTGCGATTAGATTGGGATTGAAAGACGATCAGCTCGATTTTTATGTTGCCAACAGCGCATCAAACGACCCGGGAACCGCGGTTATGAACTATGGCGGTATCGGCCTGAAAAATGTAAAGCGCCGGCTCGACCTGATTTACCCCGACCTTCATAAGCTGGAGATCCAAAATACCGGAGACCGCTTTGAGGTACACCTGCAATTAACTTTAACCGAACTGGAACAATCATCCGCAACCTTCCAAATGGCCTCACTATGATGAACTGTGTAATAATAGATGATGAGCCCTTAGCCCGCGAAGGATTAGCCAGCTATGTACGCGAGGTTGATTTTCTGAACCTGGCAGGCACCTGCGAAAACCCGCTCGAACTGATCAAACTACTTGATCACCAGGCTATCGACCTGATATTTTTGGATATCCAGATGCCGAAAATGAACGGTATTGATTTTTTAAAGATCATGCAGAAACCACCGATGGTAATTATCACCACAGCCTACCCCAGCTATGCGCTTGAAGGCTTCCAGCTCAATGTGCTCGATTACCTGCTGAAGCCGATCACATTCGACCGCTTTTTTAAATCGGCCAATAAGGCTAAAGATTATCACCGCCTGCTTAACAATTGGGCCCAGCCCGGTGCACCAAAAACGGAAGCGGATGAAGGCTACTTCTTTATCAAATGCGGTAATAAATACGAAAAGATTTACTTTGATGAGATCCTGTACGTGGAGGGGATGCAAAATTACGTTACCATATTTACTGCCAAAGGCAAATATATCACGCTGCTTAACCTCAAAAGCCTTGAACAAAATTTAGATAGCAAGCTCTTTATCCGCGTACACAAATCATACATTGTATCAACCGGTAAAATTGATGGTATTGAAGGGAATGATATTTTTATCGGTCAGCACCGCATCCCTATAAGCCGCAATTACCGCGAACAGGTAATCCGACAGGTTGTCGCCAATAAACTGTGGGATAAAATAAAATTTTCGTGATATATTTATATATCGTTTTTAACCTTTATCCTGCTTAAACCATGGCCAAAAACACCAATAAAACCACGGAAACCATAGCAAGCGTAAGCGATTTCATCAACACCATTACAGATGAGACCAAACGCGCCGACAGTTTTAAACTTAGCGAATTGATGGAAGAAGCCAGCGGTCATAAAGCAAAAATGTGGGGGCCGGCCATTATAGGCTTTGGCAGTTATCATTACAAATATGAAAGCGGCCGTGAAGGTGACGCGCCGCTTATAGCCTTTTCGCCTCGTAAAAGTTCTTTAACACTCTATCTTCCAGGCTTTGAAAGCAAGGAACAATTGCTGCAAAAATTGGGTAAGCACAAGCAAAGCGGCGGCTGTACGCATATTGTTAAACTGACCGATGTAGATAATACTGTGCTCAGGCAATTACTCGACGAATCATTTAAACACGCGGAAACAACGCACTGCAAATAGAGATCATTATAAGAAATTGCTTTCTGCCTCGCTATGGTGCCTTACTTTCTCAATTTTAAATTCAACACTGATAGTAACGCCCGCCTTATTTTGAACTTTAAAGATGCCTTGCAGCTGTTTACTTAAAGCCTTCATCATTTCCATACCTAATGAGGTAACTGTTTTAAGATCAAATCCGGCCGGCAGCCCTTTTCCGTTGTCGGCGATGGTTAGTATCACACCGTCTTCGCCTACGTGGTTCAACGCGACGACGATCTGCCCGCCTTCACAGCTAAAGGCGCACTTGATAGCGTTGGTTATGGCTCCATTAAGTATCAGGCCGAACGGAACAGCCTGGGTCAGATCGAGATAAATGGGTTCAACCACCTGCTCAAACCTGATACGACGGGTAACCGAGTCAAAACAATCGGTGAGGTTGCGGATCAGATCGGTTACGTATGATGGCATATAAATACTGGCCACATTATCAGCACTATACAATTTATGATGTATAAGCGCTATGGCCTGCACCCGGTTTTGACTTTCAGTGATGGCTTCGATGGCCGCGTTGTTCTCCAGGTATGCCGATTGCGTGCTTAACAGGCTCATCACAATTTGCAGGTTATTTTTAACCCTGTGATGTACCTCTTTGAGCAACCATTCTTTTTCATTAAGTAATTTTTCCTGTTTACTGTTCAACAGCTGCAATGATTGGTTTTGCTTGTTAATTTCGTTTTGCTGTGCCTGTAGCCGTACATTGCTGCGCTGCTTTAAACGATAACGATTATAGCCAACCCCCAATGAAAGCAATAGCATTACCGAGCCTCCAATAAGCAAATTACGATCGGCCTGTGCTGCTAAAAACCGGCTGCGCTGCAACTGCTCGTTGTTTTTAAGCAGTTGGATATCCTTAGCCTGCAGTTGCAGGTCTTTATTCTTCTTATCCGTATCAAACTCAATTTGCAAAAAGGACGTGTGCTTAGCATTGTTAACCAGGTAAACCGAATCGGTAAGCATTTTGTAGCGCTGATAATGCTTAATAGCACTTTGGTACCTGCCCATCCCCGAATCGGCCTTAAACCAGTTGAGCTGGTTCTGTGCCAAAAAAGGCAGCACCTTTGTTTTTTGATAAAAACTTTCATTTTCCTGCAAGTAGGGATACGCTTTATTATACTGCCCTATGGCTATATAATAATTAATATATGACCTTAACATCTCGGTATAATTTGCCCCTGCATCTTTTTTTGACGCCTCCATTTTGTCGATGTACACTTTGGCCATTTTATATTGTTTAAGCCTCATGTAAACCAGGCAAAAATCATAGTAGTTTTCAAATCTTTCCTGCGTTGTTGTAAACAGGTTCATATTTTTGAGCAATTGCAGTCGTGCAAGCGCTTTTTCGGGCTGTTCCATTTTATAGTAGCTCATGGCCAGGTTACCGTTTATTACAACTATTGAAGCTGTGTCATTATATTTTTGGGCAATTTTTACAGCCTTATCAAAATAAATTATCGCATCACTAAATTTATGCAGCGTATAGTATGAAAGGGCAAACCGATTGTATATTGTACACATTTGCAAACTGGTATCGCCGCGGCCTTCGGCAAGCCTCACCGCTTTCAGCTGATACTTCAGGGCGTTATCAGCATCTCCCTGGAAGGTAAGGCAGCCGCCAAGCAGGTTATACAAACCATCCAGGTCTTTTTTCCCTATCGATTCGTATATAGCCAATGCTGTGCGCAGGTTTTTAACAGCAATATCATATGATCCTTTTATGCTTTGCAGATCGGCCATATCTACGATAGCTGTAGCTTCCCTGTCCTTTAAACCTGCTTGCCGAAAAATATCAATGGCTTTTTGATAATAGGCTATTTTTTTATCCAGGTCCTGGCCTTCATTTCCATAATGCTGCCCAATAATGACATAAGCTTCGGCCATACCCGGCAAATCATGTATCGACTTAAAAAAATCAAACCCCCTCTGGGCCAATGCAGCACCGGCTTTATGATCGCCTTTTTTATTGCTTATCATTGCTGCCATCAACGCAGCGTTCCCCTGCCCTTTAACATCATTAAGCTGAATGCTTAATTGTTCGGCTTGTTTCATAAACCGGTAAGAGCTATCTGTTTCATTTGCTCCCGCGCCCGACTTGAGCAGAATAACACGGCTTAAAGCAAGCAACAGCTTCACTTTGCCGGTATCAGCTTTGCTTTTTTGAATTTGCGATTGCAACGAGGCCGAAGATTGCGCATGCAGATGTCCAGTTATGCACACAACAGCAACACATAGCAGTAAAAATTTAAATTTCATGATAAAGGGGATAATCATTAAAACGTTGCTGCCGTCTTTTAAAAACAGAACTTAAAATACAATAAAAATTTCAATAAATCCCTCATAGATAACTATTTGACACAACCACAGATAAAATGCTAATTTATTACTAATCATCCATTCAGAAAAAATTAAGTTTATTGGGTGGTGTTGTAGTTCAAGATATAAGGTCATTCACTAATTCCCCCAACACCTTAAAACTCTCTTCAACCACCTCGTCAAAAGCTAACCCAAAACTAATGCGGATAAAATTGGTAAACCGCCCGTCCACACTAAAGATCTGGCCGGGAGCTATGCTGATGTTTTGCTCTATTGCTAATTGGTACAGTTCAAAGGCATTTACCTTTTTATCCAGCTCAACCCAAAGCGCATAGCCGCCCTGTGGCCTGCTGATCTTTGTACCTGCCGGGAAGTATGTTGCGATAGCCTGCGTATACCGCAGGCATTGGGTATATAATGCCTTCCGCAAATGCCTCATGTGCAGGTCATATCGCCCGGTTTCAAAAAAATGACCAATGGCTGCCTGTGTAGGTGTGGCCGAGGCTATGGAATGCATCATTTTAATATTCAGCACCTGTTCTTTAAACCTGCCCGGAATGCACCAGCCTACCCGGTAACCGGGCGCTATTGATTTGGATACCGATGAACAAAGGATCACCCAGCCATCCTTATCATAACTTTTGCAGGTGCGCGGACGGCTTTTTCCAAAATAGATCTCACCATAAATATCATCCTCAATTAAGGGAACTTGCTTTTCAGCAAGCAGGCGCACCAGTTGCTGCTTACGCTCATCGGGCATGCAAACCCCTATTGGGTTACTAAAGTTGGTAACAAAGAGGCATACTTTTACGGGCACTTCATTCATGGCCCGTTCCAGGTATTCCAGGTCGAGGCCGGTATCGGGATTCACCGGAATTTCCAATACTTTCAAATCCAGGCTAAGCATCACATTGAAAATCCCGAAATAGGTGGGACTTTCAATGGCAATGGTATCGCCGGGCTTGGTGAGCGCCCTTAAGCAAAATATTAAAGCTTCCAGGCAGCCCTGCGTTGTGATCACATGATCTTCGGTAATATTACCACCCCAGTTAAAAGCGTTTTTAGCCACCTGTTTGCGCAAAGCGATATTACCCTGCGGGTTTTCATAAGTGATATTACCCGATGGACTATTACGGATAGATTCCATCATGGATTTACTGAGCTTGGCCAGCGGGATCAGGCTGAGCGGCGGCGATGAGCGCGAGAGCTGCAAAACGCTGTCTTCCGACATGTTGCGGTAAACCATCGCAATCATTTCGGCAACGCTGGCCTGTTTAACCTTTTTAAGCGGTGGTTTGGTTTCGGGCACGCTGGTAAAACGGGCGGGCAGGTATTTTACATAGTAGCCCGATTTGGTACGTGCCTCTATCAAGCCCAGGTTCTCTAACTCAACATAAGCTTTATAAGCCGTACTCATGCTGATGCCCTGTTCCTGGCTCAGCGCCCTTACCGACGGCAGCTTGTCGCCGGGTTTCAGCAGGTTCTGTTTAATCTGCTTTTCGATCCGGGCGGCTATCTGCGAGTATAAAAAATCGTTGTCTGTATTGAGTACCGGACTTTCCATGCAAAATCTGTTATGCTCAAAATTAATAAAACTGCATCTGTTTTTCTATTGCCGGATGTTTTTATTTTGTAATGATCAAATAATTAAGCACATGGAACTACAGGTTATCGATTATCAGCCACAACATGCCCCCTATTTTGAAAAGTTTAACAAAGCATGGCTTGAAGAGTATTTTAGCGTTGAACCTTTTGATAAATGGGTGCTGGAAAACCCCGACGAGGCCATCATTAAAACAGGCGGCAGCATTTACTTTATCACTTCGAACCAAAAAATTATTGGCACGGTAGCACTGCGATATATAGAAGACGGTGTTTACGAGCTTACCAAAATGGCGGTGGATAAAGACAGTCGCGGAGCTGGCGCCGGTCAGTTTCTATGTCAAACCGGTATTGATAAAGCGCGTGAACTGGGTATAAAAAAGCTGGTACTGTTTTCAAACAGAGTGCTTGAAAATGCCATCCACATTTACCGCAAACTGGGCTTTACCGAAATCCCAGTTGAGCCCGGCACCTACAAACGGGCGGATATCATGATGGAAATAAACTTTACAAATAACTAAACCTGATGGAAAATATACTAAGCGAACAGGAAGTACAGCAACTAAGGTCCGAAACCCGGGGCACAACAAAAACCATCCATTTCAACAATGCAGGCTCGTCCCTGCACCCCGATGTGGTGGTTGATACCGTGATAGATTACCTGTACGAAGAAGCGCAAAACGGCGGCTACGAAACCGAGTACACATACCGCGAAGAGCTTGAAAACACCTACAACCTCATAGCCCGACTCATCAACGCCCGCAAGGATGAAATTGCCATTGTTGAAAACGCCAGTATCGGCTGGTGGCTTGCCTTTAACGGCATTGATTTTAAACCCGGCGATGAGATCATTACCTGCGAAATGGAATATGTAACCAACCTGATAGGTTTGCTGCACGCTAAAAAAACACTGGGTGTTGAGTTTAAAGTGATCCCCAATGATGAGCAAGGTAATTTCCGGCTGCAGGCTTTGGAAGATGCTATTTCTGACCGGACAAAGCTGATAGCCGTAACCCATATCCCCTCAACCGCAGGGGGCATGATCCCGGTAGCAGAGATAGGCAGGATAGCGCGCAAACACAATATTTTGTACCTGCTTGATGCCTGCCAAAGCGTAGGCCATGTGCCGCTGGATGTACAGGCCATTGGCTGCGATATGCTGGCCGTAACCGGCAGGAAGTATTTGCGGGCGCCGAGGGGTACCGGCTTTCTGTATGTCCGCAAAGAAATTCAGGATAAGCTGAAGCTGTTTTTCCTGGATGGCTTCACTACCCAATGGGTAACCGAAACTGATTTTAAACCGCGCAATGATGCCCGCCGTTTTGAGGTGTATGAAAAAAGCCGCGCCTTAACACTTGGCCTTGGCAAGGCGGTTGAATATGCACTCAAAATAGGCATTGAGCGTACCTGGCAGCGGGTGCAATATTTAGCCGGCTTATTACGCGAAAAACTAAAAAATATTAACGGCGTAAGCGTTCATGATTTTGGCGATGAGTTATGCGGCATCGTAACTTTTTCGGTAGATGGCATGGAGGCCGCAACGGTAAAAAACAAGCTGGCCGAAAAGCACATCAACGTATCAGTTGGCAAGGCGGTTTCAACCCTCATTTACATGAATAAAAACCACTTAAATAATATTATAAGGGCTTCCGTGCATTATTATAATACTGAGGAGGAGATTGATACCTTATGCGGAGTTTTAGAGGAGTTGGTTAGAGTGAGTGTTTAACATTCGCACGATTAAGCGCCCCCGCTATTGTTCGTGTTGTCACCAGAAGTGTTCGGAAGATTTTTAATTCCCTCCCCTGGGAGGGGTGCGGTTGGATTTCGTGGTGGCGGGGAGGGGTTTATACGTCGTTTCAGGCGAATAGGTCTGTGAATGCCTCCCTCCCTACACCCGCCCCAGGGGAGGGAATCGCACAATCCCTCGCTTTTTTTATTTCTTCCGAACATCTATGGTGTTGTCACCAACAACAGCGGGTTATAGTTCAAGCGAAAAACGCTTAAACTTGTTTGATAAAAGTTGCCAACAAAACAGCTGCATCTATTGATGTTTTGTAATTTTTGAGCGCAAACTCCGCTATAAAACTCGTTGTCGCTTTAAAAAGCAGAGTATATTTATATTAGTGCCATAAATTATTGGCCATTGAAAGCGATCCGCGATAAAGCAGGTGAATTTTTACTTGGGTTACAGGATGTACGGGAAGATATTTTATGTACGCCTGCCCAGTTTTCTGAATATACCGTTTACCTCGTTCCTGAAGGATCGGGTGTCTTTCATGCAGATTTTGGGGCATTCCCTTTTACGGGCCCGGTGTTGTTGTTTTCAACCCCGCTGCAGATTATTTATGTAGACGAGTGCCGCGCCATAAAAAGCAATATCTTACAATTTCACAGTGATTTTTATTGTATCGAGTACCACCGCGAAGAAGTAGCCTGCAATGGGTTATTATTTAACAACATCTATATTGATCCAATAGTTGCGCTTACCCCACAGGATGTAAAAGTGTTTGAGCTGTTACTGATGCAGATGAACGACGAATTTATGCAGCCGCAACCATCCGAAATTGTATTGCGGGCCTACCTGCAGCTTTTTTTGGCCAAGGCCAGCAGCATAAAAATAAATAGCATCAGTACCGGTGAGGATAAACCCCAAAAAGATGAAATAATGGAAAAGTTCCGGACGTTGCTTAACCAGCATTATCTTGATCTGCATAAACCATCAGATTATGCCTCGTTACTCGCCATATCTTCTGATAATTTAACCCGGCGTTGTACCAAATACTTCCGCAAATCACCATCACAACTTATCCAGGAACGGCTTATCCTCGAAGCCAAGAAACAGCTGCATTTAACCCGGCAAAGTATTAAGGAAATTGCCTACAACCTGAAGTTTCAGGATGAGTTTTATTTTAGCCGGGTATTTAAAAAGTTCACCAAAGTATCGCCCCAAACTTTTCGCGATAAAACAGGCATCTCCATCGTCGCGGATTTGTACAAATAAAACCCCGTTTCGTCCATGTTTGCGGGGCTCATAGCGTTGTAGTTTTGCTTTATCAAAAGACAACAACATGAAAACTTCAATCATAAATACCATAGCCGGCCTTGATCAGCTTGGTAAAAAAGCAGTCCGTTTCGGCATCGTAGTCGTATTCCTTTGGATAGGCGGGCTTAAATTTTTCACTTACGAAGCCGATGGCGTTGTACCCTTTGTGGCCAACAGTCCGGTGATGTCATTCTTTTACAACCATCCAACAGAATACAAAAAACACATCAATAAAGAAGGCGAACTGATTGCTGCCAACCACCAATGGCATATCGAAAACAACACTTACGGCTTTTCTGTTGGCCTGGGTATTTTCCTGGTAACACTGGGCATACTGGTTGCACTTTATAAAGTTGTACCAATGCCAAGTATGATTGCCAGTATCCTGGTATTTATCATGACTTTGGGCACGCTTTCCTTCCTGGTCACTACGCCCGAAAGCTGGGTACCACATTTAACCGACAACCAATGGGGCTTCCCATACCTGTCAGGCCGCGGTCGTTTGGTTATTAAAGATGTCGTGATCCTTGGCGGTGCCATCATCACTATGAGCGAAACCGCGCAACTTTATCTAAAACGTAAAACAGCAAGTAAATAATCTTAAACCATAATATAATCATGAAAACTATAAATGTTCCCACCCGCGAACAGGTAAGTGCCGAAGCGCAGGTAATGTTTGATATCTTCACAAAACGCGTTGGTAAGGTACCTAACCTTTATGCCACCATGGGCTATTCGGCACCTGCACTTAAAATGTTTATGGATATGGAGGATGACATGAGCAAAAGCGTGTTTACCTCCAAAGAAAGGGAAGCCATTGCCCTAATTGTTTCTGAGCTAAACGGTTGTGCCTATTGCTTAGCCGGTCATAGTATGCTGGCCATGAAACGCGGCTTTACTAAAGAACAAACCCTGGATATCAGGAGAGGCCATACAGCTGATGATAAACTGGACGCCATTATTGGTTTAGCCAAATCAATTGTTGAAAATAAAGGTAAAGGCGATGAAACCTTACTAAATAACTTTTTCGAAGCCGGTTTTGATGAAGTCGCTTTGATGGACCTTATTGCCTTTATTACCATACGTGTGTACACTAACTACGTATTTGCCAACACCGAAGTACCAATAGATTTTCCTGCCGCTGAGCCTCTTAACTAATAGCTAAACATATCATCATGAAAACCACCGAAGAAGTAAAAGGCCAGTTAGCCAATAAGTTTTTAACAGGACTAAAAAATCGTGATTGGGAGCTCATGCGCCCGGCCCTTGCCAATGATGTTACCTGGACCCTGCCGGGAACAAGTTTGCTTTCGGGTCCTGCTGTTGGTGCCGATGCCGTGATTAAACGTGCCGGTCAGCTGCGTGATTTTGGGGTAATGGTTCAATTAAACCACATTCTATACGGATTGGATAGTGTAGCCCTGTCGCTTCACAATACTGCCAGCCGTGGCGATTTGATACTGGATGAGCAGGTAGCCATAGTTTGCGATATTACTGATAATAAGATTAGCCGGATAACTACCCATTTGAGTGATGTTGAAGGGATCAATAAGTTTTTTATTGAAGGGGTGATTTAACGTCATACAGCATATTATAAACTCATTTACGTTCCATCAGGATCTCTCGCAGATTTAAGTTTCCCTATAAATCAATAGTCAAATTGGGTAATCCTGATAAGTTGAACCACTCTCGGGTTCGGGTAAGGGGTGTGACGTTTTGTACAAACCTGTTCTCCTTCTGGGGGATTTTACAATTTAATAAACATGTATTAATTGCCCAGGGACAGATGCACCAGAGGTGCAAAAGGTTTGTAGCTCGTAAAGTTATAGAATACCCTTTGCCCCAGACGGGAAAAACACGACGACTTGCTGTTTAAACGACAAGCAATTTTGTGGGTAAACTTAAACTCGCAGAGGACCCTGATGGCTTCCCCAAGCAGGTAAGCCTGGTTTTCGCGCGTTTATACAGTCTCCTGTCAGTTATGAACATCAGGGTCCTCTACGAGAGGCCCTGGTGGGACAGAAGCCTGGGATTGCTTCGGGCCTCGCAAAAGACGCTTTTTTTTGAGTTGCATCTACGTTATCTTTGGGCCTAATCCCTGCAATACACATGAAATATTTCATTGTCCTTCTATTTATCTTTTTCATTGGCCAACACAGTTTTGCACAAACTCATAAAGAGCAAATTGCTGCCTTCAGGCAAAATTATAAGGATGATTTTTTAAAAGATCCGCGATCGCCGCTTAAACAGGATGACCTGCAATTTCTAAGGTTTTATGATGCCGACAGCACCTACCGCGTAACTGCTAAAGCTGAATTATTGACTAATCAACCAACTTTTATTATACCTACCTTCAGCGGCACAGGTAGCCAGTATGTGCGTTACGCCCAGCTTTCGTTTACGCTAAAGGGTAAACCTATGCAGTTAACCATTTACAAAAGCATAGCCCTGTCGCAAAACCCGGCGTTCAGCAATTACTTGTTCCTGCCTTTTACTGATGCTACAAACGGCTCTGAAACCTATGGCGGAGGCCGCTATATCGACCTTACCACCAAAGACATTAAAAACGGCTCGATTGTTATAGATTTCAATAAAGCCTATAACCCATACTGCGCTTTCAGCAGCGGCTATTCATGCCCTAAACCTCCCGACGAAAACCGGGTCGATATTGCTGTTGAAGCGGGTGAAAAAAACTTTGGGAAAGGGCATTGATCTAAATCTGAATTAAACAAGCACATTAAATATTTTTTACCTTACAAAAATACCGGCATCTATGTGCGCCCCTGGTGATGAAGATGAAAGGTTCAGGTAATCTTTTGGTATGCCTTTGGTTTGCACTTCGCTCAGGGTTACTTTTCCAACTTTTTGGATACTCTGTTCTATAGGCTTATTTAGCCGGTCTGGCTTTACGTCCTCTTCGTTAAAGCCCAAATAAAAAGCGTTTTCGGAGATAAGCGAATTGGCAAACTCATAGTTAGCATGTGCACCACGGTAACCTATCCAAAAATAATTGCAATTGGTAACGATATTATCACTGAAAGTAAACGGCATATTGGAACTCTGGCCGTAGCCGTACCAAACAGCACCTTCATAGGCCCCGTAAATAATAGAATGAGTGAGTGAAAAATCCCTGATCCCGAGAAATACCATAACGGCGTTTTTTACCCCATAAAATATACAATGGTCTACGCGGATACCGGCACCCTGGGCAAAAACCCCTCCTTGTATAGGTGCAGAATTCTTTTCCCCGATAAAATAACACTGGGAGATTTCCAGCCCGGTCAATGTGCTGTCCCTCCTTTCTATAACGTAATAATACTCTGATGCGGGGTTTGGGTTACCGGTGAACTTCAGTCCTTTAATTACTACATGATTCCGGGCGATCTGGAAAGCGGAACTGGCATGCTTTAATTTACCGGCCCTGTTGGAATCGGCCACGCATTGGATAACCGGCATTTTGGCCGGTGCCCAGTCGGGATCACCGGGCATGACCATCGCTTCGAAAGTGTATTTTTCAGCAACCTGCCGGTTACTTTCATCACGAATTGCCAATGCACTTTTAATGATATAAAGGCCGGGCGCAATCTTAATGGTAATGGGCTCTTCACCGCTAAACGTATTTGCCTTGACAACCGCTTTTTCCAGGCTTGCCAGCGGTTCACTTTGCGTACCCGGGGCATCATCCCTACCCCGGCTTACATCTACATATAGTGTTTGCGCGTTCAGCGGAATGCTCCAAATCAATAATATTATAAAGCTTAAAAATTTTAATGCAGTGGGTTTCATGAGTTAAACTATAAGGCATGCTGCCTGGTAAACAAATGTAAAAGAGCAGAAGGTGTCCGCATATTCATAACAGGTTCAAGTTTGTTCAAGTTTCATCACGCCGGAATCAAAAATATAATCAAACATTACCTCTGAAAACAAAAAGCAGCCCGGCAGTTAAAATAAGCTTTCAAAGTTTGTGGTTACCGGTCTGACAGTTTCCAGGTTGTAAGGAAATAAAAATATACCAGGTAGAAATTCTTGCAATCCAACACACAAAACATTACCGGTAACGAGACTGTTACACCCCAAACAAAACCTAACCGGTAAATTTGAACAAAGCCTCCGGAAATATGAACCAAATCAGCAAAGAAGATATCAAACAGGAAGTGTTTGACCTGTATGATGATTACGCACATAACCGCCTCGACAGGCGCTCATTTGTGCAAAAGCTCTCCATGTATGCAGTGGGCGGCCTTACCGTAACCGCATTAATGAGTTTCCTAATGCCCGATTACCAGTCGACAGCAGAGATTAAATCTGATGATCCGCGTTTAAAATCGGGCTACATTAATTACCCTTCGCCAAAAGGCGGCGGAACAATTAAAGGCTTGTTATCAGAGCCCGCAGATGCAAAGAAGCAATTGGGCGGCATAGTGGTTGTTCACGAAAACCGGGGCTTGAACCCTTATATCGAAGATGTGGCCAGACGCGCCGCCCTGGCCGGCTTTATTACCCTTGCACCCGACGCATTAACGCCGCTTGGCGGCTATCCCGGCAACGATGACGAAGGGCGTACCATGCAGGCCAAACGAAATAAAGGCGAAATGGAGGAAGATTTTATAGCTGCCTATGAATACCTTAAAAACCATAGGGATTGCAATGGTAAGGTGGGTGTTGTGGGCTTTTGTTTTGGCGGAGGAATTGCCAATATGATGGCTGTACGTGTTCCCGATTTGGCTGCCGCCGTTCCATTTTACGGAAGTCAGCCGGCTGTTGAGGATGTCCCTAAAATTAAAGCGCCGCTGTTGCTGCATTACGCGGCCCTGGATACCCGGATTACGGAGGGCTGGCCGGCATACGAAAAAGCGCTTAAAGAAAATGGCAAAAAATACCAGGCTTATATCTATGAAAACGCGAACCACGGCTTTCATAATAATACAACTCCCCGTTATGACAAAGCTGCGGCAGAACTGGCCTGGAAACGGACCATTGATTTTTTTAATGATAATTTAAACTAAAGACCTGAAATTTCAGGTCTTTAGTTTCGCAGGGGCATATTGTGAGGATACCTTATTCTTTGGGGGTATCTTCTTTATCTTCCTCTTCCCGTTCTACCGTTATGGTACATTCTGTAACCAACGCGGCCAGGGTACCTACGGCAGCAAAAACCGGTGCCAGGATCATCCCGAAAAGGCCAACACTTAACGGAAAAGTCATTAGCTCTTTACCGTGCTTGTCCGAAATGGTGATCCTGCTGGCTTTACCTTCGTTAATTATCTCTTTTATCTTTCCCAATAACGCTTCACCGTTAATTGAAAATGTTTCTTTGGTGCTCATGTTTTTTCTAAGTTTTTATATTTAGATGAGCATACCAGCGGCTTGTTACAGGTTTGGCTAAATATGCAGATAGTAGGTGGAATATTAATTTCCTTACTGCAGAGGCTTCTCAATTGGTTACAAAAAAAGCAAACCCGTCATGCCGAATTTATTTCGGCACCCATTTCCAAAGTAAGCGATGGACAGGTCTGCAAGAATTAATTGTGAAACCTGGCAAGCGTGAATACCCAGTGAGGTGCCGAAATAAATTCGGCACATACGTATGTTTTTACCTTTGAACAATATTAAACACTTATCTCCACCTTCTTCCCGGTTTTAACAGCAAGGTAAATGGCATCAATAATTTTAAGGTCTTTCACTCCTTCTTCACCGTTTACCGGTACTACCGGCTTTTTATTATTAAATATAATCTCGCACATTTCATCCATCTGTACGGTTTGATGTGTGGTAATGGGCTGGTTAAGCTCGCCCAAGTGGGTGCGGCCTTTAATTGGCCCGTAGCCGGTAGAAGGCTGCATTTCGGCAAAGCCTTTTTCTCCATCAAGGAAAAACCGGTCGAGATTGTTCATATTGTAGGTTGACAGGCAAGACGCGACGGCCCCGCTTGGGAAGCCGAACTGGAACTGGATGGTTTCATCAACCCCTTCTTTAAATTTCACCGTATCGGTTTTAGTTTCCTGGGCTGTAACCCATATCGGTTCTTCACCGGTCATATAGCGTGATCCGTTGATGGCATAGATCCCAATATCCATCATAGAGCCGCCACCGGCAAGCTTTTTATTCAACCGCCATTGTGTGGGATCGCCGATGGTAAACCCGCATTGCCCCTGAAAAAACCTGACCTTCCCAAACTCACCGTTTTGCCTCATCCTGATCACTTCAAGTGTTTTTGGTTCAAAATGCATCCGGTAGCCAACCAACAATTTTACATTGGCCTTTTTACAGGCATCAACCATCTCCTGCCCCTCTTTGGCATTCACGGCCATTGGCTTTTCGCATATAGCGTGTTTACCGGCTGCAGCTACCCTGATCACAAAATCGCGGTGCAAGCCGTTGGGTGTAATAACATATACCGCGTCGATATCGGGGTTATTTTTAATATTATCGAAGTTCTCGTAGTTGTAGCAGTTTTTTTCGGGGATGCCATATTTGCTTTGCCATGCTTTAACTTTTGATGGGGTTCCGCTAATTACCCCAACCAGTTTAGCTTTGGTACATTTCCGCATAGCTTCTGCAACTATGGTTCCATAGCCTCCAAGTCCCATAATAGCCACACGTAATACCGGGCCGTCATAAACCTGTTCAGTTTTGTCTGCTCCCGCTGCACATCCTAAGTATGGTACAAGTTGCAGGGCCAGGGCCGATAAGCCCAACTTTTGTAAAAAATCACGACGAGAATTCATAGGTATGTTTTTTGGTTTATGACAATTTACATATTTCCGGGTAAAATACACTTAAGTCATCTGATTTTTACAGGGAATGAGGGGCCTCCTTCTAAAAGAAGTTAAAAACAAATAAGAAAATCGTAATTGCGAGGAATGAAGCCCAGCCCGACCTATAGAGTAGCTCTTCATTGTTTGGGATTGCTTTGCCCACCACAATGAAACTATCATAAGTTATTGATTATCAGGTATTTTTTTAATCTATTTTATAACATGGGCGTTGCCTGCGGCCCGGGCTATCCGCTACAAGTCCTCGCCTTGCCTGCGCACAAACCTAACCCGCGCTGTGGGCTTTACGCTTCTATCCCTAACGCAGCCCCTGCGCGCCCCCCCCTAAAATATGGTTTATACATCATTACATTTTTCGATCTGTTTTTAAATACCTTCCGATGCTAAGCTCCATTATATCACATACCCTTAGGTTGATTTAATGGTTTAACTGCCCAGTTATTTCCCGGTTGATCGTTCAGATATATTTCGAGCTTACCGCCGTTGCTGATATCCCTATAACGGATAAAATTATTGGGCATCATTTTACCATTCAATTTTACCGAGCGGATATACATTGATTTGAGGCCCGGTTTATGACAGATGATCTCAAACTTTTTGCCGTTTTGAAGCATGATCGTAATTCTATCAAATAAAGGTGAACACAACAGGTACTCGCCCGAAACCGGGTTTACCGGGTAAAAACCCATAGCAGCGAACAAATACCAGGCCGACATTTGGCCGGCATCATCATTTCCTCCCAAACCACCCGGACCATCACTGTATTCCGCAGCCAGGATCTTGCGTACAGCGGCTTGCGTTTTCCATGGCGATGGTGTGTAATTATACATAAAAGGGATCTGGTGCCCCGGCTCATTGCCATGCCAGTATTCACCTTTTTCAAACAGGCTATCTAACGACTGTTCCAGTTTCTTCGTTCCACCCATCAACTTTGCCAAGCCGGGGACATCCTGCGGTACATAAAAGGTGTATTGACGTGCGGTACCTTCTGTAATATAAGTCGCCTTTTTATCAGGATCAAAGGGAGATACCCACGTGCCATCAGCATGTTTACCGCGAACAAAGCCACTTGCAGCATCAAATACATTGGCATAATATTTTGCCCGTTTGGTGAGTGCGGTATAATCGGCAGATTTTTTTAAAGCTTTTGCAAATTGCGCCAGCGCGTAATCATCATAAGCATACTCCATTGTACGGCTCACCTGTTCCATTTTATGAAAGGCATCGCGTACGCTATCTTCTAACGGGATGTATTGATATTTCAAATAACTATCCAACGCCCTGCGGCCTTTGCCTTCTACATAATCGGCGCGATTGGCGGGTAGTTCAAAAGCGTTATGCCTTAAAATTTGGTAAGCTTCTTCAGCGTCAAGATCAGTGATCCCCTTTAAATATGCCGAACTGATTACAGAAGCCGTATGATCGCCGATCATTTCGGATGTATAGCTGTTCCAGCAGGGGAATACAGGCATCCACCCACCTTGTTTACCTTTTAGGATCAGTGATTTTGCCAGGTTATTGATCAAAGTTGGGTTCAGGATCTCAAACAGCGGCAACTGTGCCCGGTAAATATCCCACATCGAAAAATCATCATAATAATTGCCGCCTGATAACTTTTCAATTTGATAATCACCGGCAAACCGCGGGTATCTGCCATCAACATCATTAAAAAGGCGCGGATGCTGCATGGCATGGTAAAACGATGTATAAAAGATCCGTTTATCCTGCTCATTTTTAGTTGAAATGTTGATTTGCCCTAAGGCTTTTTCCCATTTTACCCTGCTGCTTTCTACAATCCTGTCAAAATCAAATCCCGGCATCTCGGCCTGCAGGTTTTTACGGGCACCATCCAGGCTGGTAAATGAAGTGCCAATCCTGATAGTTAGCTTTTCGCCTTTATTGAGCTTAAATCCGGCATAAATCCCTGTACCTGCATCGTTTTTGATGCTATCCGCAGTAAATACTTTATCGCCTGCAAAAGTGCCCGTTTTACTTAAACTCCGTTCAAACCTGATCACAAAGAAACCGCTGAAACCCGCGCTTTTCCCCCAGCCCTGGTAAATACGGTGAGCAGGATTATAGCCTGAGATTTCGCCCTTTCGTTTATCCACTTTTACAAAACCTTCATGATAATCGCTATTGGCTTTGATCAATAAATAAAGACTGTCAGCCTGCTGCATGGTAAACTGCATCATGCCGCAACGCTCCGTAGAGGTTACCGCGGCACTCACTTTATATTGGTTAAGATTGACGCTATAAACGTGAGGAGACGACAGTTCATCAACATGTTTAAATGCTGCACTATAATGAGCTGTTTTTAGCTTGCCTGTGATGGGCATGATGGTAAAGCTGCCATAGTCCTGTGTGCATGACCCGCTTAGCCAGTGCGAACCACGGAGGCCGTTGAACAGGCTGTCTTTATAATAGTATGGAGGTACGCACTTGGTTTCGCCGCTCTCGGTTTCGGGTGTCCATTGTGTCATGGCAAAGGGGGCAGTAACCGCGGGAATGGTATTGGCAAACCGTGTATCAGCCGCCTGTCCATGTTTTAGTGCCGAAGCTGTAGTGGCAATAGCTGTACCGGCCATGGGCTGTACATATTTAACCAGGTTTTGGGCAAAAACCGGCCACGGAAATAACAAGAAAATGATATAAATAAACCGGTTTGCAATTTTGGAGATGAAGTTCATTTTCGGACAGCGTATTAACAAAAAAATTTCAGCAAAATACAGCAATCATTGCTAATTGTTACATGCACGAGTAAAATAATGATGTATAAACACCTGGCTATACTGATAACCGTAAGGATTAGTTGTTACTCCCTTCCAACCAGCACTGACACTTCCGACTATTTCAGATAATGGCAAATCTGGCGGGGAATATGTCTAACTGAAGTCACCATTTGTCCGGTTCATGCATCAACCACTTCCATAATCCTGGTGCCGGTGTACTTTTGTTATGCCCGATGATGAGGAAAGCATCTGAAGGCGAATTATTAATCAAACTAATCCGAAAAACATGAACAACGAAACAACATTCAGCCGTCGCCGCTTTCTTGGCATCTCCGCATTAACAGTTGCAGCAGCAGAGTTAGGCGGTCTCGGTTTACTTAAAGCCGAAACCAAACAGGCAGATTCACGGGCGCGGCAAAACAATACTCTTTTTTCTACAGCTTCTTTCGACTCGATCAAACAGATAAATGCAGGCCTGCTTAATATTGGCTACGCAGAAAGCGGCCCGGCAAACGGACAGCCTGTTATCCTGCTTCACGGATGGCCATATGATATACATAGCTATGTTGAAGTATCAGCCATACTTGCCAAAACCGGCTACCGGGTTATTGTACCTCATTTGCGCGGCCATGGCACAACGCAATTCCTTTCGGCGCAAACTTTCAGGAACGGACAGCAGGCAGCAATAGCTACTGATGTTATCGCACTAATGGATGCCCTGAAAATAGACCGTGCAATTATCGGCGGGTTTGACTGGGGCGCTCGTACAGCAAATATCGTGGCGGCATTATGGCCTGAACGCTGCAAAGCAATGGTTTCGGTAAGCGGCTACCTGATAGGCAGCCAGGAAGCAAATAAAAAACCATTACCGCCCAAAGCAGAACTATCATGGTGGTACCAGTTTTATTTTAGTACCGAACGCGGCCAAATGGGCTACGAGGCAAACAGGCGCGATTTTAACAGGCTCATCTGGGAAACAGCATCACCCAACTGGAAATTTGACGACGCTACTTTCGCCCAAACCGCCCCGTCTTTTGACAATCCCGACCATGTTGCTATCGTGATCCATAATTATCGCTGGCGCCTGGGCCTTGCCCAAGGTGAGGCAAAATATGATGACATGGAAAGAAAATTAGCAACCGCACCTCCTATCACCGTACCTTCTGTAACTCTTGAAGGCGATGCCAATGGCGCTCCTCATCCTAAGCCTGCTGATTATGCCGCGCGCTTTAAAGGTAAATATGCACATCATACTATTAACGGAGGCATAGGCCATAATTTGCCCCAGGAAGCCCCTAAAGCTTTTGCTGACGCCATTATAGAGGCCGAAGCTTTGCCAGATAAATAACCCCTCTTTTTAAATAACACGGTAACCAGGAAAGGAAATGTTAAAATGCATTTCCTTTCCTGGTTTTTTGTTTACTTAAAAGCAGGTGCTCACACCTGTCTGTCTTTCTAAAACCCTTTTGCACCTCTGGTGCAATCATCGTTGAGCTCTATCATTAAAATCTGTTACCGGCAATCAAATCCTACAAAGGGCAAGGCTGCAGAAATAGCCCCCTTCAATGCCTGAAGCCCGCCAGGCGGCAACTCAAATTGATTCCTTGAAACTGATCGTTTTATTTATAAGCTAATTAAATCTTCGAGAATCTATTATAGGACAGCAGACAATATAAACGCATTTGCGTCATGTAAACCGCTATGGGTTTGACCTGCGCTTGCTATACTATATATTTTACCAGACTGGCTTTATCAATTGGTTTTACGGGCTACCTTAAATCTGCGGAACAACCTGGTGGAACTCGTAGCAGTATCCAATACCATCATGGCAAAGATTGCATACCGCTCTTCAACAGGAAAAGGGCAGCCGTTAAAACGGTCGCCCCTTTCCATCTTTTTAGTAAATGAATTAAAATAAGATCACCTTATTTTTTTTCAGAACCATTTTTTGCAGCAGTTTCAATTACACGGGCCACAGCGGCAGCCTGCGATATAAATATAACGTGACTGCCTTTAACCTCTGTAACTACAGCACCGGCACGTTTATACATTGTACGTTCCAGTTCGGGGTTGATGGCTTTGTCCATGGTGGCCACAATGCCATAAGTTGGTTTGGTTTTCCAGGCGGCCTGTGTTAATGGGGCTACAAAGCTTGAGCCAACAATCGGCTGTTGTGAATCAAACATAAAATCTGCTTTCGCTTCAGTCAAATCAGCTGCAAAACATTCGTGAAAGAGCGCTTTATCAAAATATACCAAGCCATTTTTATCGGAAGGCAGGATACCATTTTTGGCAAGTGCCGGGCCCGACTGGTAAACATCCAGGGTCGACTGGCCAACTTCCGGCGCAAAAGCCGCAACATACACCAAACTTGCTACTTTGGGCGATACGCCGGCTTCGGTAATTACCGAACCGCCCCAAGAATGCCCTACCAGCACCGCGGGGCCGTCCTGTTTTTCCAGGGCACGATTGGTTGCGGCAACGTCATCATTGAGCGAAGTAAGCGGGTTTTGCACAAGAGTTACGTTGTATCCATCCTTTTTTAATATTTTATATACGCCTTCCCATCCCGATGCATCGGCAAAAGCGCCGTGTACTATAACAATGTTCTTTACAGCAGGTGTAGTTTGAGCCAAGCTGTTTTTTGGGCTGAAAGTAGACAAAAAGACTGCGGCAGCAGCTATTGTTAGTTTGGTAATGTTGATTTGAGTTTTCATTTTGTTAAGTATTTATTGATTTACTCCCAAAAATATCTTTCAACTTGCCGCATACCGCGCTCAAGTGCCTTAACCCGACAAAGAAGTGCCTGAACCGGACATTTCAAACATTGAAAAAATTAAGGTTAGGCATTGCATGTTAATCCATTTAACTGCAGCATAAAACCCGTCTTTCCGCCACAATCGCGTTTAGTTTATACGCCCGTCACCGTGACCGCAGCAATTATTATCTGAGGAACAAAAAAACTTTTTGGCAGGCTTTAATTAACGTATTGAAACAGTTTGCATCAATGACATATGGAAGTTGGGGCCCGGATTGTCCGGCCGGCAGCTCGGTTTGTCTGCTTCATCCCAAAAGTGGTTAGATATCCGTTGATTTTGCTACAATTTTGAGCCATCAAACAACTCAAAACTACATATCATGACAGCAAAAACAGTAAAAACAATCTATTGGATAGGAACAGCAATGACTTCATTATGGTTTGCAGCAAGCGGATTTGGCGAGCTGACCAAAAACCAGTTTGTGTGGGATATCACCTTAAAACTGGGCTATCCTCCGCACTTTATTTATATTCTTGGTGTCGCTAAACTATCGGGAGTAGCAGTTCTTTTAACACCTAACAGATTGCTTAGATTAAAAGAATGGGTATTTGCAGGTATTTTCTTCGATATTATATTTGCTTTTTTGTCTAAAATCGCTGTACTCGGTTTTCCCGCCACCATAGATGCCATTGTTGCATTTATCATGGTAACAGTAACCTACCTGATGTTCCGTAAACTTTATCCGGCTACATACGCAGCCCCTGCCGTTGTATAAAATGCTAAGTTGCAGCAGGCCGGTTCATAATACATCGGTTATTTCAGGCTTTAAGCAATCCCAAAAGAGGCTATCCCACAGGTGGCCTCTTTTGTATAATATTACCTTGCCGCATAATTATCCGGCAGGGGCAGGTGCTCTGCCGGTCGCTTAATCTTCAAGAACAGGGGCATCCTTTATTTTTTCTAATACAGAGGCCGGTAAATACGGTCTGCCGCCTGTTGCCGGCACACAGGTGCCCGTAAATACAGCTTTGGTCATTACCTTATTGTTGCATATTATAGATTGTTTAAAGTGCAGCTTGGGCAAGCCCCCTTTATCAGTATACAAGGTGCAGGTAACTTTAAATTCATCGCCCTTTTTCAGTGATCTGAGAAAGCTGATGCTATAGTTTGAAAGTACCATGTAAATGCCGTTTTTAGCTTCGGTTTCAAAATCAAACCCCAATATTTCCCTGATATAATCATGCCTGCAATATTCCATATAAAACGGATAATATAAACCATCCATGATCTCCTGTACATCTATATGCTCATCTTTGGCAATATAGGTTTTTGAGTATTCCATAATAATTAACCTTTTTGTTGGATTGCAAAGCTATTGAACCTTTTGGTTTCAGGAAATGAGAGATCTGAATTTTAATGGATCAGTCCGGGCTGTATCAAATAAAAAGCCCCTCTTGTTTGTAAGGCTTTGCTCCTGAGGCTGGGCTCGAACCAGCGACCCTCTGACTGTTAGGCTTAATGTCATTGAAAACAGGTAATTCAATTCCGCGCTCTTATCGGAGATCAATGATTCCAATCCCATAACCGCATTAGCGATGCGTTGCACTATTGATATAATAGCTAACGAGGCACTGATACAAAACATCAATTACAAAAAGTTAATATTTCCATAACAGCTTTTTTGGGTGGTTATAGATGTAAATTAATTATGACGATCCGGACATCACTCCGGGAATGTCCGAGTCGGACACAAAAAAATAAAAGAAATAATTAGATTTTGATAGTTGAGAACTAAATAAAATCTGAGTGTAACAAAATATGATGGGTAAAAATAATAGAATACCTAAGCCTTAATTTAAATATACAATGCCCGACTAATTCAATTAATTAATAATGTTGAGGATTTAGGCTTTAAAAAAAACGTGTCGCTATCTACCTTGTTAAAAACATTAAGATATAAAATCCATATTTTTAAACATGACTTTTGAATTTACGGTGCAGGCAGGTTTTAATTTTGTCAAAAGCTTTGGCAACCATTTTAATATTCCCGTTTTCAAGAATGAACTGAAAATTCCGCCGCATATGGGCGAAGGTCACATTAAGGCGATTGATGTAGCACCCGGCTTTAAGTTCGTATTGCATCATTATACTTTGAAAGAGGAATTTCATTTAAAGCGTAAGTCCCCCGCTGAAGTCAGTGATTTGATCTCCATTGTATTCAACAGTAATGAGCTACCTGCAGGATCTGCTATTGACCGGGAAACGGCGGTAGAATTTTTAAAGAAGAATGGGTCGTCAATCCAAATCGCCTCCACCGCTATATCCACCGAAACTATTTTTCCCGCCAATGTCGAGGTCTATTTTGGTGTCATCGGCATCAAGAGGCAATTGCTTTCCGACATCCTGCGGGTAGACCAGGTTAATGGTCCTTTGGAAACTATTTTAAATAGCGATAATCTATTCTTCTATCATGAAAAGATGTACCCGGATGTGGCGAGGGTTTTGAAGCTTGTTTCGGAGATCAACGAACAAAATAAATTGAGCGAGCTGTTTTATAGTAACAAGGCGCATGAGATGATCTACCTGTTGTTTGATAAACTGCTGGAAAGGGACAGCGACAAACAAAGTCCTGTTAACAAAGCTGATATAGATAAATTATACCTGATCAGGACTGCTGTACTGGCTGACTTGGGTCAGCCACCTCATTTAAGCGAACTTGCAGCCAATGCCGGCCTGAGCGAAACAAAAATGAAGCATTTGTTTAAGCAGACCTTTGGCGATACTATTTATAACTTTTACCAGAATGAAAGGATGCAGGAAGCCGGCTTTTTATTAAAACATGCGGGTTACTCCGTTTCTGAGGCTGGTTACCGGCTTGGGTTTTCGAACCTCAGCCACTTCTCACGGCTTTTCGAAAAACACTTTGGAACCACCCCCAAAAAATACACGCTTGTCGGATAGGACTATTTTTCGGGCTTGAGGCGCTATTTTAACCGTCATATCCTGCGGACATTTGACCTATCAAATAAAACAAACGATATGAAAAAGTTACTGAAGCCCTATACCAGCCAGGCACTGAATTTAAAGAATCATTTAGTGATGGCACCCATGACCCGCAGCCGTGCTATTGACAACCTGCCTAACGCGCTTATGGCCGAATATTACAGCCAGCGCCGCGGGGCCGGACTGATCATTACCGAAGGGACTGCTCCGGCACCCGAAGGCCTTGGTTATGCCCGTATCCCCGGCATATTCTCCAATGAACAAATTGAAGGCTGGAAATTAACCACCGGTGCCGTACACCAAAACGATACAAAAATATTTGTGCAGCTGATGCATACAGGTCGTATCGGCCACCAGGCTAATCTGCCGGAAGGTGCGCATGTGATTGGTGTGTCTGCTATTCCGGCAGCGGGGCAAATGTATACCGATAACGCAGGTATGCAGGATTATCCTGTGCCTGTAGTATTATCAACACAAGGGGTAAAAGAGGTGATTGGCCAGTATGTCACCGCCGCAAAAAATGCAATAGCTGCGGGTTTTGACGGCGTGGAACTGCATGCTGCAAATGGCTACCTGATCGAACAATTCCTTAACCCTAACGTTAATGACCGTACCGATGTTTATGGCGGAAGTATTGAAAACAGGTCCAGATTTGCTATTGAAGTTGCACAACAAGTAGCAGAAGCGATAGGTAAAGAAAAAACAGGTGTAAGAATTTCGCCTAACTCTACCCTTGGCGACCTGCAGGCCTATGACGCAGACACAACCGAGGAAACATACATTTATTTAAGCCGGGAGTTTAACCGGATTGGCCTGGCCTATATCCACATCAGTCTCAGCCCGCAGGTTCCAGCACAAACCTTAAACGCCATCCGTACCGAATTCGAAGGAACGCTCATTTACTGCAATACCTTTACTGCCGAAGGGGCTGAAGCCGAACTGGATAAAGGAGATGCAGACCTGATCGCATTTGGTAGGGGATTCCTGGCCAATCCCGATCTGGAACAGCGAATCATCCATGGCTCAGAACTGAATGCCCCTGACTTTACCACCCTTTACACACCGGGCGCTAAAGGCTATACAGATTATCCGGTATTATTTAATTAATTCAATAAGAGATCAAAAATGAAAAAGATAGTTTATCATAAATTCGGCAACGCCGATGTGTTGGAAATGACCGATACAGTTATTCCAGAGGTCAGTGAAACAACAATCCTGATCAAGGTCAAAGCAGTCTCCATCAATCCCTTGGACTGGAAGATAAGAAACGGCGAAATGAAATTAATGTCAGGCAGCAAATTTCCAAGAGGCACCGGTATCGATTTTTCAGGTATAGTTGAGGCAACCGGTAGTTCCATTAAAAACTATAAAGAAGGAGACGAAGTATACGGCCTGCTTGATGTTTTTAAAGGGGCGGCTTTAGCTGAATATATTATTGCAGAGGAAAAAGATATTGCAACTAAACCCATGGGAATTTCTTTTGAGCAGGCGGCCGCCGCGCCGGTGGTAGGCTCTGCGGCGATCCAGCTGTTCGATACCTTAGTCAATATTCAAACCGGCTCGGAGGTGCTGATCAATGGTGCTTCCGGAGGAATAGGCATGTTCGCCATACAGATTGCCAAAACGAAAGGAGCCACCATTACAGCCGTTGTAAGTGATGGTGGCTTAAAGGCAGCAAAAGATTGGGGCAGTGATTTTGTAATTAACTACCGCAAGGAAGATGTTCTTAAAGCCGGAAAGCTTTACGATGTGGTGATCGATCTGTCTAATCAAATGTCTTATAGTGTTGCAAAAAAGATTATGAAGACTTCTTCTGTCTATGTGCATACTGCTCCGGGGCCAAAAGAGATCGTCTCCGCTTTTTTCATCAGTCTTTTTTCACCCCAAAAATATAAGGTCCTCATGCTTAAACCTTCGCAGCTATATTTAAAAGACCTTAAAAGATATATAGAAGCGGGACTTTCTGTCTTAGTCAGCAAGGCTTATTCCTTTGATTCATTTAAAACTGCTTACGCTGAGGCTCCTAAAGCGCACATCGTCGGAAAATCAGTAATCAGGGTTAATTGAAAAAAGTCAAACCGATAGGGGATGATCACTGAAATAAAAGGTCATAATTACCGGCAAAATAGCGATTCCGACAAGCCATTTTTTTCACTACCCAGCGACTATCGAAAAAGTATTCAAATTTTATGCAAATAAAAAAAACCCAACTCGCCAGAGTTGGGTTAAGTCATTGATTTTATGGCTCCTGAGGCTGGGCTCGAACCAGCGACCCTCTGATTAACAGTCAGATGCTCTAACCGGCTGAGCTACTCAGGAGTGTTGTCCGGTTGGGGATTGCAAAAGTATAATTTTCATTGATATTTTGCAATTTTATTCAACTTGTTATATTCTGCTGTTTCAGGGTTACGTGGTACTTGTATTCTTCCCTGCCCATTTTATAAGTTTTTTAACCAGATCGTCCAATTTAAATGGTTTGCTTATATAATCGTCCATACCTGCATCTATACAAATTTGCAGATCGGATTGGAGGGCATTGGCCGTCATCGCTATAATAAAAGGCCGTTCAGGAAAACGTTTCTTTATTATTCGCGTGGCTTCCAGGCCATCCATTTTGGGCATTTGTACATCCATTAAAATAACATCGAATGTTTTTTTATTAACCAAATCCAATACCTCCAGGCCGTCTGCTGCCAAAGCGGCTTCATATCCTAACTTACTCAATATCTTCATGATCAGCTTTTGGTTCATCTGGTTATCTTCGGCAACCAAAATCCTCAATGGGTAGCTTTCCGAAAAATTATCAGGCAGTTTATGATTTGCAGTATCGCTGTGCAGCGGCTCATGAGTGGCAGAATTTACATGCTTGCCAAGTTCCTTTATAATGTGCTTGTATAAGTTATGCTGTTTTGCAGGTTTGGTTAGTATAGAACAAAACAAACCGGGGTTATCTTTATGGAAAACATAGCTGATGGAGCTCAACAGCATTATAGGTAATTCGGGGTATTTGGCCCGTATTAAGGTTGCCAGTTCAATCCCATCCATAAAGGGCATTTGCATATCGGTAATAACAAGCTTAAAATCATGCTGCTGCTGCGCCAGGATCTCAAGAGCCTGTTCGCCTGATTTGGCTACTACCGGGCTTAGTTGCCACTGCTCCAGTTGAGCCTTTAAAATTCTGCAATTGGTATCATTATCATCAACAACCAAAATTTCGCTCTTTTCAAAACCCTGCATGGTATGGTTTATTTGTACAGGGTCCTGTAGTAAACTTTTTTGCGAGTGAATAGAAAACCTGAACGTACTTCCTTTGTCAACTTCACTTTCTACACTGATTTTGCCGCCCATTAATTTTACAAGTTGTTCACTGATAACCAGGCCAAGACCTGTACCTCCGTATTGCCGGGTGGTTGATGAGTCAACCTGCGAAAATGCTTTAAATAGCCGGTGCAGCTTATCGGCAGAAATACCAATGCCGGTATCTTTTATCTCAAAGCCTAATTCGATGTGGTTATCATCCGATATGCTGAGCAAATGCACGGCTACATAAATTTCACCCTTTTTGGTAAACTTAATAGCGTTACTGATTAAATTGATCAGGATCTGGCGAAGCCTTAAACTATCGCCAATAATTTGCGCCGGTACATCATAGTCAATCTGGTAAACCAGGTCCAGCTTCAGGTGGGCGGCTTTTAGGGCAAAAACATCAAAAACCTCTTCAATACAGGTGCGCAGGCTAAAATCCTTTTCCTCCAGCTCCATATTGCCCGATTCTATTTTCGAAAAATCTAAAATATCGTTAATCACCGCCAGCAGGTCTTCGCCGCAGGTTTGTATAGACTCGGCAAAGGTGCGCTGTTCCTCATCCAAAAGAGTTTCGGCCAGTAATGAAGCCATTCCGATTACCCCATTCATAGGTGTGCGGATCTCATGGCTCATCGTAGCCAAAAATATGCTTTTAGCCTTGTTAGCCTCCTCGGCCTCGAGGGCTAATTTTTTTTCAACTTCTATGGCACGGGCCAGCTGCCCGGTACGTTCTTTTACCTGGCGCTCAAGCTCGGCCTTTTGCTTTAATATAGTACGTGTGCGGATAAGATAAAATGCCGGGCCGCTGATTATAAAAATTAATGCTACAACTAATTTAAACCACCAGGTAAGCCAAAAAGGAGGCTGAATGTTGATGATGATAAATGTGCCTTTGTTATTCCATTTGCAATCATTATTTGATGCCTTAACCCTGAATGTATAACTACCCGGATCAAGGTTGGTATAAGTGGCCGTTCTTTTATTGCCAACATAATTCCAATCTTTATCAAACCCTTCCAGCTTGTAGGCATATTGGTTTTTTTCGGGAATGGTATAATTCAGGGCCGCAAACTCAAATGTAAGTACCGATTGTTTGTACGATAGGTTTATGGAGTCCGTTACGCTGATATCTTTTTGAAGCGGGGAGTTTTTAGCCCCGGCGTTTACCTCCTTATTGAAAATCTGCAGCCCGGTAATATAAACAGGAGGGACAAAGTCATTATCTTTTAAACTATCGGGATAAAAAGTACTGAAGCCGTTTACGCCGCCAAAAAACATTTCCCCGTCGGCAGTTTGAAAACACGAATGGCCTTTAAATTCATCTCCCTGCAACCCGTCAGAAATGTCATAGTTTCTGATGGCTTTTGTTTTGGGATTAAACCGCGAGATCCCCTTGTTGGTGCTTAACCAGAGGTTACCTTTGCGGTCTTTCAAAATCGCATAGATCACGTTATTAGGCAAACCCTCTCTTTCGGTGTATATAGTAAATGTTTGGTTATGCTTGTTAAACAGGTTAAGGCCGCCGCCGTTGGTGCCTATCCATATATCACCTTTATCGGTTTCGATAATCGACTCGACAGTGTTGTTTGATAAGCTGTGTTTATCCCTCTCATCGTGCCCGTAGTGCGTAAAGCGGCCTGTTTTAGGGTTAAATACATTCAACCCGTTATCATCAGTGCCTATCCACATATTGCCCTGTTTATCCTGAAACACCGATGTAACAATATCACTGCTTATGCTGTTGTTATCTTCCGGGTTGTTCCTGTACCGTGTAAAGAGACCGGTTTTTACGTTATAGTGGTTAAGGCCCCCTTTCCAGGTCCCTAACCATATATTGCCGTCACGGTCTTTATACATATTGTTGATATCTGAAAGAGAGAGGCTATGCGGATTATTTGCCTGGGGCATGTGATGTGTAAAGGCTCCCTTTTTTTTATCAAACAAGTCAAACCCG
This sequence comes from Mucilaginibacter sp. Mucisp73, assembly GCF_059491465.1. NCBI lineage: Bacteria > Pseudomonadati > Bacteroidota > Sphingobacteriia > Sphingobacteriales > Sphingobacteriaceae > Mucilaginibacter > Mucilaginibacter sp. Mucisp73. Next base: position 4,755,169 of record NZ_CP168507.1, read on the forward strand.
CCAATGTGATAACCAATACCAATAACATCTTTATTTATTGGTACTATAGCCATTACATAATTATTACTTATGGTGTTGCTGTTATTATCACTATGCAGGTAATGAACGAAGGTCTTTTTCTTGCGATTAAATAAATTAAGGCCGCCCCCATCGGTGCCTATCCAAATATTTTCGTCACTATCATCACCGGAGATGGCCAGCACGTTGTTGTTGCTCAAACTATTCGGGTTGTTGGGGTTTTGACTGTAGGAACTGAATTTATCGCCAAAGCCAGGCAAAAAATCAACACCGCCCGAATAAGTGCCTATCCAGGTATTCCCCGTATCATCTTTATATAAACAATAAACCGAGTTACTGCTCAGGCTGTGATGGTCGTTTGCATCAAATTTGTAGCAAGTAAATTTATTGGCCGGATAATCGAGCACACTTATGCCGCCATTTTCGGTCCCTATCCAGAGCTTCCCGTCGCCGTTTTCGAGTATCGAAAGAATATCGTTATGGCAAATACTGTTGCTGTTATTAGGATCGTGTTTGAAATTTATAAACGAATTATTTTTATTGTTATATAATGCCAGGCCTCCTCCATGTGTACCTGCCCAAATATTGCCTTTGCTATCTTTGTATACCGCCTTTACCCAGCTGGCGCCGATGCTGTTTTGGTTTGCAGGATCATGAACATAACCAATAAACTTACCGTTTTGCGGATTAAAGTGGTAAAGCCCATCGTCGGTACCTACCCATAACCAGCCATTATTATCCTCAGTAACCTGGTAAATGAAATCGTTAGCTATACTGTTTGTGCCATTTGCGGCATGTGTGAATCTTTTAAATGAACCATTTGCAGCATTAAACAGATATAAACCCTTGCTGGTGCCCAACCACATCCTTTTTTTACTATCCAAAAAAACAGACTGTACAGCAAAAGTTAAATGATTGGGATAGTGGATAAATGTATTTGAGGCCCGGTCAAATCTGTCAAGCCCGCTTTCGGTTCCAATCCATAAATTATGATAACTGTCTTCCGTTATAGCTAATACATAGTTATCGATGATGGTTGTTTTATTATTCTGGTCGTGCTTATAATGCGTAAACTTATAACCGTCGTACTTATTAAGGCCATCTTCGGTGCCAAACCACATAAAACCACGGCTATCTTTAATAATGGTTATTACATGGCTCTGTGACAGGCCTTCATTTGTACTAAGCTGTTTAAATTTAAGGGCGGGTGTTTGCGAATAGGATAATCCGGGAAAAAGCAGGTATAAACACCAGATAAAAAGCAATATTGGCCTCATTATTATTTTGCTGGTAGTTTTATCGTATTTCTAATCGGTTGATGTTATAAGCCAAAACAAGCATTGAAGCGGCTAAATAAATGCTCTTATCTTGCGGAACTTATTAATTTGGTTTCAGAAATTCAGTCTTAATAAGTTCTATTGGGTAAGAATTTATTTGACCAAACCGCCTTTAACGTTCATGATAATTCCGGGTTACCAGGAGCTTGTTTTAAGTTAGTCCTGCTTGCCAGTGATACGGTATTTACGGGAAATAGTTTCGTATAACGTGTTATTTTCGCCCAATTAACGGCTGTTGTTAACTCAGAAGAAATATTAACGAGCCTGGCTTTCGTTTACAACCTACCGGTCAGAATCAGGCAGCTGTTTAATCTCTATATTCCTGAAATCAACCGGCTGTCCTTCACTTTGTAAAGCGATAAAGCCGCTGCTTAGTAATTTGCCATCCTGCTTATACTTCGGATCGTAGCCATGTGCCACGCCGCCGCCAATGGTAGGCCTTGAATATTGCAGTACGGTATCGCCGTTGATAATATGGGTAATTAATTTGTTGCCCTGAACAATCAGTTCGCCTTTTACCCACTGGTCACCGTCATAGGTTTTTGAAGTAGAGTTGATACAATGATCGGGCGAAACCTTTCCTTTATAAACAACATCAGTGCCGGGTGAGCACATATTCCCTGTTGGCCTTGGTTTCCCGTCGCCCAGGCCGCCTAATAACTGCATTTCTATCGATATCGGCCAATCCTGGTCCTTTAGCATAGTTCGGGGATCCTGTGAATGAAACATGACGCCGCTGTTAAGGAGCGTGTAGTCTGGCGCGCCTTTTTGCTGTTTACCAACAAAGCGGTATTCAAACCGCAGGTGATAGTAAGAGAACGGCGTTTTGTAATACAAATGACCAAACTGATCGTTGAAATCGCCGTACTGATCATAGCTAACTCTGATCATGCCGTCTTCTACCCGAAAGGTATTGCCATAATTTTCGCCAACCAGGTGGTGATTGATCTTTACAAACCAATCGTTAATGTCGGTCCCGTTAAACAGCTTCGTCCAGCCCTTGTCGGCATTGCCGGCGTCAGCCAGCTTTTTCGGCCCGGCGCAGCCCAATATGAGGAGGCAGGAAAACATAAAAATGCGTGTTATTTTCATAGGTGGTAAGGTATTATGCTTTTTATAGATAAATTGAATGCTTTTGTTCACTAACACTTTGCTAACTCGCATTTCGAAAGTTCGCTCAATATTAATTTGCTGATCCCGCCTTACAGGAAGTTTTATCTCCTGTGCTACGAATTTAAGAAATTCAGGCCATGTTTTAATGCTTTAATGCTTTGCCTGTCAAGGTACGCTGAGGTCGCTTTTGTTCAAGATCTCTTTTTAACCAAGTTTTTTTCGCAGCCAGCTACGAACCGGCTCATCATACCATTTCAAAGTAATATACGCCAGGAAAATTGCACCAATCAAAATAACTAAGGCATAAGGCCAGGCCTGTACTATGGTTACGCCTTTATGATTGCTGATCCATGCCACGTAAAAATAAACCAACGGATAATGCACCAGGTAAAGAGGATAGGATATATCGCCGAGAAACCTGCATACCCTGCTCTCCGTTTGGGTATGGACCTTACCGCCGGCGCCAAGATAAACGATAAGCGGAAAAATGATAATAATGCAAACGGACTCGTAGATCCCGTTCATCCAAAGATGGGCAGCACCGCCGATGCGCGGCATATACAATATTATTGCTATTAAAACACTGCAGCATAAAAATGCGTGCCTGATGCGGGCGGGTTTCGCAACACGCGAAAGCAACAGGCCGGCAAAGAATGGATATATGGTGCGGGTAATGCCAACGCGCACCTGTTCCACGTTAAATGTCCAGCCGCCACTGACATCTCCATTGGTGATAGCCAGGTGCGCAAGTGCTACAGCTGCAACGCATACTAAAACCGACAATGTAGTTTTTGAAAATTTCCTTATCCAAACCGCATAAAGAATGTTGGCGATGTATTCAAAGAACAATGACCATCCTACGCTGTTAAGAGGATGCATTTCCTGCCAGCCGCGAATATCCATAGACAGCGGTACCGGCAGGATGGTATAACCGATCAGCATTACCAGCAGCATCTTCCAAATTGGTACAGTATGAATGAGCGGCCACAGCGTAGAATCTGTAAAATAAAAACCTATGGCACCCAATGTCATCCCGAGAATTACCATAGGCTGAAGTCGCTCGATACGGCGTTTAAAAAAACTGCCGATTGTCATTTTATGCCAGCGGTCGTCATAAGCATAGCCGATAACAAAACCTGATAGCAGGAAAAAGAAATCGACAGCCAGGTACCCGTGGTTAACTATGATATCCAGATGACCGCTCCCCAATGGTTCGGTTAGGTGAAAGGTAACTACGATAATGGCTGCAACACCGCGTAAGCCATCCAGTATCGGGTAATGCGGTTTGGTGATCAGTTTATTATTGTCCATGTATAAGATTAGAATTGGTAGATATCTGGCCGCATGCTAAAGCAGGCGTTGCCGATGTTCAGCGGGTATTTTTTTTCCTGTGCATGTACAGGCCGGTGTGACCAATGACTTAAGTCGGTTAGATTGGTTCATGAACAGTATATAATTGAAGTCTTATTCAGATCGTAAAAATAAGTGAAAGTGATGCCGGGATATCTTCATATCGTGTCAAAATAGACGCATATCGTCTCATTTTCGCATGTTTTGTGGATCATCGCCTGCAAAGTGATCTGCAGAATATCAGATATAAAAAAAGCCTCACAGACATGTGAGGCTTTTGCTCCTGAGGCTGGGCTCGAACCAGCGACCCTCTGATTAACAGTCTATGGGAGGTGCTTTTCGATGCTTTGTTTTATATTTAAAAAACTATATATCAATTATTTACAAAAAAACCATTTTGCGCTATTTTGCTGTTTTTTGCCGTTTTTTGCTCATTTGTGTGAGAAATGTGTGAGAAAAAAAACGCCATTTTATGGGAAATTTCGCTAAATTCGCATGTTTCAAAAAAAGTGTGTGAGAAAAAGGGCATTTTACCTAACTTTGATAGAAATGGCAGTAAAAGTTAACTTATGTTTAGATGAACGGAAGGTTGAAACCGGGAAAAAAGCACCGGTAAAAATCAGGTTATATATCTCCCGTACCGATATTAGGCACTACCATACCGACATACACCTGACGGCTCAACAGTTCCAACAATCCTATCTAACCGAAAAACCTAAGAAAGCATTTCAGGAGATTAAAATAACTTTAGATGCCATAGAAGCAAAGGCGAATAGAATTATTACTAAAATGGATGGCTTGTTTATCCTTGATAAATTTGAACGGGAAATGTTTCGCTCTCAAGCCGCCACTACAGACGTGTGCGCCTACTATCAGGACTATATAGATGAACTGATGAGAAATGGCCGTGCAGGTACGGCCTCGAATTACCGATTAAGCCTAAAGTCTCTATTGGAGTTTGCGGGTAAGGATAATAGGCCAGCCTCTACCCTTTCATTTTCCCGGGTTACAGTTGATTTTTTGAACAGGTATGAGAACTGGATGGTAGCCGCCGACAAATCCAAAACTACTGTAGGTATATACTTACGGCCATTACGAGCTATCTTCAATAAAGCTATGGAAGAAGGCAACATAGCGGCTGAACTTTATCCTTTCAAAAAATACAAGATCCCTACAGGCCAAAACATAAAGAAGGCATTAAGTAAAGAGGAATTAAAAAAATTATATACTGCTCCAGTTGAGCCAGGCAGCCCGAAAGAAAAAGCAAGGGACTTTTGGTTCTTCAGCTATCAATGTAATGGCATGAATTTCCGGGATATTGCAGAATTGAGGTATAAAAACATTAACAAAAAGTCTATTTCCTTTTTGCGACACAAAACGCTTCATACCACAAAAGACAAGCCGAAGCCCATTATTATTCCTTTAACAGAAACGATTAAAGAAGTAATAGAACGCTACGGTACCCGTCCTTTTTTACCCGACAATTATGTATTTCCAATTTTAACTAAAAAAATGGATGAGGCGGAGAAGTTAAGGGTAAACCAAAACTTTATTCGGTTTGTCAACCAGCATATTCAAAAACTGGCGAAGGACTTGGAATTGGATGCCGATATATCTACCTATTACGCACGGCATTCTTTTACAACGGCTGCTATTCGTAATGGTGCTAAAATGGAGTTGATACAGGAAAGTTTAGGCCATCGCAGCTTGAATACCACGCAAAACTACTGGGCTGGTTTTGAGGATAATGTAAAGCAGGAAATCGCTGATAAGCTGATGGATTTTAGATAGCCCCCCGCGCAGTGCGGTTTTTATTTTTCATCCGCATAAGTCCCTTAGTCGGGGAATGAACCCACCATGCTATATTTAACGCTTAAACAACCAACAGCGCGAGCCGGGTAAATAGTCAAGGCCGGGCCACCGCTGAAAAGAAAAACACATTGGCCCGCTTCCATGGCCTTTACTTTTCATCCCGGCGGTGGGCTATATTCGCGGATGTGGTGAATATGGAATTTGCTATGCAACAGCCCTGCCACCATTTGCTGCCTGCACAAACAAATGATTAAATACATTTTTGCACTTAAGATCGTAAACCATTTTATCGTAGCTATCGGGCAGGTTTTTATCCAGTATATCTTGAATCACAGACTTTACTTGTAGCTGTGTTTGATAATCCTTGTGCCAATCCTGTAAGAGTACTGTTGGCTTCTCGTCATATAGCCTGGTTAGAAGGTGCTTGGCGGCAAGTTTCACCTTCTGCTCTTCATCCTTAGTCAAGTTTTCCTTTTTCAAGAGATCAAAAATTTCAAGCTCACTTTCTGATAAGCCTTCTTTAGTTGCCCTTAACTCTTCAGCTTTAAGCTGCTCAACAAAGTCCATCAAATCATTAAAGTAGTCTTCCGTTAAGGCGCCTCCTGAATTATACCGGTCAATAATTTGTTGGAGTTTTTGGGCAAAGCCTATTCGGGTAATGTTCATCGACATCATCATTTCTAGCTTTTTCGAAATAAAGTCACGGAGGTCGGCAATCTCGATGTGCTTATAGACAGCATCTTTAAACTGTTCTTTAAGTTTATTTATATCTAATTTACTTAAGTCAATCTGTTTCCAAGCTTTGATTCCGTAGGTAGATTCAGGCTCAGCTACCGCATTTTTAATATTTTTGAATTCTTCATTAGCAACAATGCTCTCATCAAGTAATTGTCCAATCCTTCTTTTTGCATTATCTAAATTACCACGTTCGACTTTTCCATCTACTACAAGACGTAAATAGGTTACGACAGCAACTAATGGGAAGTCCTTTCTTTTGCCTAATATCTCTGGACGACAAGCATCATACAATGCCTCAATGGTATTATTGTAGACGACAAATTGCTTTTTACGATCATCATTAGCTACAATAATATCTGCATACTCATCAAACTTAGCTAACTGACCAAACACTTGATTAGAGTCTACTATATCTTTTAAATCGACTCCAATGCTTAAACAAAACTGGGTACACTGATCAATGGCATCCTGTAGTAATACGTACAATTGATCTTTTTCTTGCACCGGGGCATCCTCTTCAGGTTTGTCGTCATTAAAGCCGCCTCCATAAGAAGCAAATGCTTTTCTAAGATTTTTAAATACATTATAGTAATCAACGATTAGTCCGTTCTTTTTAGGCTTGTCGTTTATTAAATAGTCTGTAACGCGGTTAGCCCTGGCAATTGTTTGCATCAAGGCATGATCCTTCATAGGCTTATCAATGTACAAGGTAGAAACAGTTGGCGCGTCAAAACCGGTAAGCCACATACTACATACAAACACAAGTTGCAGTGAGCTTTCAGGTTGTTTGAAATTCCATTCCAAATCAAAACCATTGTCATCAACCGCGTTCATGCGCTTACGATGTGCTGTAATGTCTAAGCCGTTTCTCTCAAACTTCTCTTCTTCGCCCGCTTCCTCGCTCACAATAACGGCCATATCTGTTTTGCGCATCCAATCGAGAATTCGCCTTAGCGCTGCTTTCTCATTTTGATCAGTGGCGGAGGAGTTGATCTGTGTAAGCAGCGAGCGCTTTTCTTCTTCCCATAACCGTTTTACTTTGTCATACATCTTCACCGCGGTAAACTTATCGAGTGTAATCACCATACCTTTACCAAGATAGCCTCGACGTGGAAAGTGATATACGATATCTTTAGCTATTGTTTCTAGCCTGTCATCACTCTTTAATATGGACAATTCTTGTCCAAACTCTTGTTCAAGTCGCAGTTGTTCGGCATCAGTTAAATTTTCCTCGCTCACAATGTCTGCCAAATCCTGATCTAAGTCGTCGTTTTGTAGTAGTACTTCGGGCACACGTTTGTGGTAAAATAATGGAACAGTTGATCCATCGTCTACGCTTTGTTTAAAGTTGTACTCAGAAACGGTGTCTCCGAACCAATTGTTAGTAAGCGTTTTACTACCTAATAAAGGCGTACCTGTAAACGCCATATATTGAGCGTTAGGTAAGCCGGTACGCATATTTTCGGCCAGATCTTTATACTGGGTGCGATGTGCTTCGTCTACGATAACTATAATATCATTACGAGTGCTTAAAATGGGATAAACCTTCCCCTTAGCATACCTAAATTTTTGAATGAGCGTGAATATATAACGGCGGTTGGTTTGCAATAATTCCCTTAATTCTTCACTATTTTTAGGACGACATTTATCCGTTTTCTTTATTGCTCCAGCGTCTAAAAAGTTCTTGTATATCTGACCGTCCAGATCGTCACGGTCCGTTACTATCAGAAATGTGTAATTGCCTGTAAACTTTCTGAAGACTTTGCGGGTAAAGAATATCATACTGAAACTTTTGCCGCTGCCCTGGGTGTGCCAGAAAACACCCAGCTTGCCCTTATTTTCTACATCAGTATTATTCTGATCATGTTGCAAACGGGTAGCAAAATTATTAGTGGCATTGTTTACGCCTAAAAACTGGTGGTTTTTAGCGGCAATTTTATAGCTGTCTTTATAGTAAATCAAAAAGTTTTCAAAGTAGTCCAGCAGACGCTTTTTGTGGCATAAGCCCAATACAGCATAATCCAGGCTGACGCCGTAACGTTCAATTCTTTCTTTGTCTGGGGTGTCCTTTTCGTCATTAACCCGTAGCCAGTTAAAGAAATGGCCGTAGCCAGATGTAGCACTACCGACTTTGGTTTCCAGTCCGTTGCTTAAAATGCAAAGCGCGTTATAATTAAACATTAGTGGAATATCCTTGCGGTAATTAGTTAAATTATCTTCATAGGCGTTGCGTACGGCCACTATGCTGTTTTTTAACTCAATAAATATAAGTGGAAGGCCGTTCACAAAAAGTATTAGATCAGGGCGTCGTCGTATATATTGCCCCTGTAGCCAAAGCTGCGAAACGATCAGATAATCATTTTGCGTTTCATCAACCAAGTCGATAACTTTAATGGTAATAGGTTCTTCACGGCCCTGATCATTTTTAACGTTCAGCCGAATGCCATCGCGCATCAGGTAGTAAAGTTCCTGATTCGCTTGGAAAGGACTGAGGTCAGCCCGTGTTTTGGTTAATTGTTCAACGGCAAAATCAATGGCGTGCGCAGGTGCATCAGAATTACATTTTATGAGCTGTTGCTTTAGGATTGATTCAATAACAACTTCTGTTTCCATTGAACGACCCGTTATATCTTCAATGAAGCAGTTTAGATGCCTGTACCCAAGCTGATTAACGAACACATCAATAATGGCCTTTTCTATTTGATCTTCAGAAATAAAATTAGTGATGTAAGTTTTTGCCATTGATTGAGGTTGCTTATTGTTCAGTAATTAAGGCCGTAAACAAGTAGTTTGCGCAACGATTGTGTCGATCCACTGCTGTTGTTTCGCTTCGCTGAAAAAACGAGCAGGGGTTTCCAGTTTACAAAATCTGATGCTTCTTTCACGGCAATAGTTGGCAATCAAAGTAATTTGCGCCCGCATATTAGGTATGCCATTAAAGGTTTTTCGGGTAAAATAAATAGCCTTTAAGTTGGGCAGACCGTTTATCAGCCGAATGATATCTTTCCACTCGCTTACACGACCATCAATAAAATCATCATCCACGTTACCTTGCATGCCTTCGGGAATGTCAAGGCTATGAACAATGTCTGCAAAGTCTATTTTATAAGTTTCCATGAACTGCTTTTTGCTTAACAACGGTTCATCCTTAAGTGATGGCAAATTCCAGCACATAGGCAATAAGCGCCATAAGAAATTGCGCTGACGGCCATAAAAGAAATCTGGACCGGCAGCGATATCTGGGTTAAAGGTACCTAACATCAAGATTTCGGTTCTCGGGCTGGCCTGATGATCTCTAAACTTATGTAATATTATAGGCATTGTACCTCCTCGGCTATTTTAAGTTTTAATTTGCCGCTAATTAGACGAGGCAATAACCGGTCACGAATCTCGTTGAGTTGAGTGTTTTTTTGCAGTAGGTTTTCAATCTGTTTGAATATTGGGTTTACAATAATGTGAAATCGATTAAGGATATCTTTTTTAGGCAATAGAATATTTATTTTTTTAAATGTCCCCTTAGTAATTTCGAGAAAAGTTGACCCACTGGCAAGTAATTCAAACGTCTCTTTATTTGAAACAATCCAGTGGTATAAAAAAGTATAAGGTATCCTATCATTGGGTAAACAGGTAATAAAACCTTGATTTGTACATCCCGCAGACGAGTTAATCCCAACAGCACCTATTGTTGCCCTGCTCGTCATCATTATAGAGTATGGGGGAAACAGCTTTGCTGAACTTCCTTTCAATCCCTTTTCTGAAATAGTGCTTTTAGATCTTTCTAAAAAAATGCCGTTAGAACTGGTAATATCTGTTGGGGTAAACCAGTTGACAGTTCCGTTCCAATACTCTTCTTTATCCGTTGAAGGAGTGCCTCCACCGACAACGTCAAAAGCTTGAGAAACCTTTTTTATCTCCCAGCCATCAGGTATACCTTTCTCGAACTTTGTTGATTTATAACCAGGAAATCGCATTCTCACAAACCATTCTTTGTAAAGTTCCCGTGCTGTTTTTTCAAGGGATTGTATGCGTTGGTTGTTGACTTCGATTAAGTTATCATAAAAACGTAAAATAGATGCTATACTTTCCTGTGCTGTTTTATCTGGATAATTGAGCGGAATTGACCGAATCATTTCTAAACTTAAAAAACCTTGTGCAGAGCCTCCTTTTATTGCGTCCACATAATTTTGTACTGCATCAGTTTTCAGATAATAGTATAAAAAATGTGAATCAACTTCTTCGTCAGGTCTTATAATAGCTACGCTACTTGAAATTCCGAATTTGTCATTTTCAGTAACTAAGTAAGGAGCGCCAATTGAACCTATAATACTTAATATTAAATCTCCTGGCATTGGTTTAGTCAATGCTTTCGAAGATGCCTTAAAGTACTTCTGATAGTCAAATTCTGATATATAATTTACCGACGTTAAATCTATTCCTTCTTGCTTGAAATTTTTTGAGGACAAGTATGGAATACCTTCAGTGACTCTTTTAATGCTAATATGTGCACCATCACCGACTAAGCATTTGTTACCGAGCTTTTCTTGTGACTGCATACCTAAATAAATAACGATAGAATGTTAATATCAATCAAACTTTCTAAATCTTTAGCCTGGTGATTCAAAGCTTCCAATGTCTTATGTCTTTTTTTAATTTCAGCCATAAATTCTTCTTCGGTCAGTCCGTCCTCCTCAATTACCACCCCAACGTAACGCCCTGGGTTTAAACTGTAATCCTGCTCTGCAATTTCTTCCAAGCTAGCAGATTTACAGAGACCAATTACATCTTCATACACACCGTTTGGAAAACGTTCATTTAACCAGATGATATGGCTTTGATAATACCCGGCTTTGTCTGTCAATTCTTTATAGGCCTTTTCTTTTTCTTCTTTTTCCCGTTGCGCTTTAGTGAGTATAGTGCCTGCTTTACCTAAATCCGCTTTTAACCGTTTAGCATCACCTACACCTGCCGATATCTGTTCCTGTAGGTCATTCCACACTTGTTTAGCTTCCTCGTATACCTCTACAGCATCTGCTACTAATGGTGCTAAGTCATCCGCTTGTGCACCGAAATCTTCTACCTGCTTTTGGTATTTGGCCAGCAGTTCCGTTAATCGCTCCGTTTCACCTCGGTGAAGCCTTACAATTGTAGCGATGTTTTGTACTTGCTCTTCAGTAAATTCCCGCAATGCCCTGGTAACCTGCCTGAATATGTTTCGGGCGTCAATAAACAACACTTTTGCTTCAGCACCTTGCTTAGACTTGTCGAAAAACCAAAGCGTTGCCGGCAAGGTAACGGTGTAAAACATATTTTTAGGCAGCGTTAGCATACAGTCAATCACGCCGTCTTCTATCAAATTTCGCCGTATGTCAGCCTCACTATTACGCGCGTCGCTGGCACTATTGGCCATAACCAACGCAGCTCTTCCCTGTGATTTTAATGAAGATGCAAATAAGCTAATCCATAAGTAATTTGCGTTGGGTACTGTATCTACTTCTTTTTCTTTTTGCTTACTGCTGCTTTTAGTTTTGTTTTGAGGTATGCCATAGGTGTTAAAACGCCGCTGATCTTTTACCCGGTTCAGATTTACATCATTCACGTTGAAAGGCGGATTGGCCATCACAAAATCAAAGTTCTCAAAACTATCATGTGGGTCGTCATAATAACTATTAGCAGGGCTTATTACTCCACGTAAACCGTTTACCGCAAGGTTCATCCGGGCAAGCTTTACCGTTTCCGGCGTGCGCTCAACACCATAAACTACCAGATCTTTACTATCGGTATCATGCAACTCTTCACGCCGACGGTCAACAAAGTAGGAGCTTTGCACAAACATACCGCCACTACCACAGGCAGGGTCGAGTATCCGTCCACGGTAAGGTTCTATGATCTCCACCATCAGCTTTACTACACTGACAGGTGTAAAGAATTCGCCGCCACCTTGCCCTTCAGCTAATGCAAATTCAGCCAAGAAATACTCGTACACCTTACCGAATACATCGCCAGTAGCATCTTCTGGTATATCCTTAAAATACTTCAAAAGCGTTTTAGGTAGGGTTTTATCCTTGTCGTTAACCAGCTTAAAGTATTCGTCTTTAGGTAAGCTATCCTTTAGTTCAGGCTTGTAAAGCTCAATTTTCTCCATTGCCGTTTTAATGGCTTTGGCTATATCTTCTTTCTCCGGCAGGTTAAGTAAGTAATCATACTCGGCCTCGGGTGGTAAATAAAAGCCACACTTCTCAATAGCTATCTCCGGCTTTTCTCTCTGTCTCCGACTATTTTGCTGCGCTAGCAATTCCTGCTCAATAGCAGGTTTTACCTTATTGTATTTAATTGAGGCAAAGCGAAGAAAAATTAAACCCAAAATGGGTGTAGCGTACTCACTTGCCTTCAATCCGCTGTCTACACGTAGTTTATCGGCTGCTTGCCAAAGGCTGTCTTCCAGTTGTTTAAGTTGCTCTGCTGTCATAAATATTTAGGATACCAAGTTAAACAAAAAGATTACTTGTTTAGAAGGGCGGAATGCAATGAAAAATATTGAATTAAATATTAGATATTGTACATTTATAAACCTTATCACTCGAATGTACAATCTAATCACCCCCAAAATTCAATCAAGGAATATTTCGATTGGAATTTTATCGCTGATTTTTATTGAATGTATTACGAGTTAAGCAAACAACCGATTTAATTTACAATCATTCAATTTAACAATGGGACTAAAACCTTATGACAGAAAAATCAGTCAGATATTTAATAACATCCAATATGATGTTGATTTTTATCAACGAGAATATAAATGGAACGATGATTTAGAATATAAACCAGTTTCATCCTTATTAAAGGATATTTTTTACCGGTTTGATCTTGAAAAGTATAATCCATCTCAGGAAATTAATCAAGAAAGTACGGATAAACTAGAATGGTATTATTTAAATACCTTCATGACCAACTTAATTAAAGGTAAAAAATACATAGTTGATGGCCAACAACGCCTCACCACTTTAACACTAATATCTATAGGCCTTTATCATCTGAGCTTAAAACATGACTTGGCAGATCATCTGGTGGATGCCCTAAAGAACTCTATTGTAGGCAACACGGAGTTTGGAAAAACATTTTGGATGGGCTTTAAGGACCGCCATAATGCGCTAAATGATGTACTCTTTAATAGTGTTGATTTTAAGCATTCTCCAGAAAATGTTTCAGAACGAAATATTCATAAAAACTATGCAGTTATACTTGAACAGCTAGATGCCAGATTACCAACTCCACATAAGCTACAGACTTTTATTTCATATTTCCGACATAGAATTTACCTTATTGAGGTAGAGATTGATAAGGACAAGGACGTTGCTATGGTATTTGAAGTTATAAATGACAGGGGTATTCCTTTGAAACCCTATGAAATATTAAAGGGTAAAATTCTTAGCCAGATTGATATAGCAGATAGGGAAAAGTATATAAATATATGGGAAGCTCAAATTGAAAAAATTCAAGCCTATGGCGAAAATGAGATTGATGAGTTTTTCGGGTTTTATTTTAGGAGTAAATACGCGGACACTGCCGAACACTATACCAAGCTAGATAAGAATCGCTATCATAAAACAATATTTTTAGAAGAGTATAATGCCAGGATAGAATTGAAAGATAACGAGCAAAATGCAAGATTTTTTGTTGAACAAACATTGCCGTATTTTACCGATGTATATGTTGAAATGCTTGATTATTATAACAATTACCGAGAGGATTTTGAATCAATATATTTCAATCAATTAAATAACATGGATGGTCAATTTGTATTGACACTATCGTCTATAAAATTAAATGATCCGAATCGCATTGAAAAAATGAAAAAAATTCCGCAATTTTTTGATGCTTTATTTTCTCTAGTAAATCTTACAAGCAGTTATAAGTCTAATGAGTTTAACGTGAATGTGATGACGTTAACACCTATTGTAAGGCATATTGAGATAGGTGATGCCCAGGATGCTTTTAACAAGCAGTTGTTAAGCATATTAAAAAAGAAGTATGACAGAGACACTCTTGATGAGGCATTTAAATATGAGTTTTTTAAAAATGTTGGCTATAACAATTTGGGAAATAGCTTTTTACGATACTTTTTCGCTCGTATAGATCACTATATAAGTGACTCTTCTGATCTAAGTGAGTATGCAAATTATTATCAACTTGTTGTACAGTCAAGAGGCGGCGATGTATACCACATAGAGCATATAATTACAAATAACGAAAAGAACTTAAAAATTTTTGAGGATGAAGAGGATTTCAATTTTCAACGCAATCGATTAGGTGGTTTATTATTGCTTAAAGGGCGGGATAATCAATCCTCCGGTATGGAGTTGTATTCACAGAAGCTAAAAACATATAACGTTACTGGAACATATTTCGCCCGAACATTACTACCTGATATGTATCATAAAAAGGTGGCATTTTCAAGATTTATAGAAAAAGAGGGATTAAATTTTAAAGCTTATAAAACCTTCGGGAAGGAAGAAATTGAAGAAAGACACTTTCTATTATACGAAATGGCAAAAAAAATATGGCCATCATAATTCTGATAAATTATCCCTTTTAAATATTCTAACATGCCATTAAGTACTAATTCGGTATTCCATTTTACAAGAAGTATAGAATCTATTAAGAGCATATTGGCTTCGAGTTTTCGGATTAAATACTGCATCGAAAAAATTGAATCTAAAAGTGGCGTAATACAATATGCTGTTCCAATGGTGTCATTTTGCGATATACCTTTATCCCAAGTTACAAGTCATATAGATAAATATGGTGGATATGGAATTGGTTTGCATAAGCGTTGGGCCAAAAGAAGGGGGTTAAATCCTGTTTTATATTTGGAAAAGCATTCAACAATTTTAAACGACGTATTGATAAAAGCCAAATTTGATGGTAGCAATAATCCTGTCGTACAGGAATTTTTACGTTACACAAAGAACTACGAGGGGCAATTAATAAGGGAAAATCATGTTACGCAAAAGAAATATAGATTTCATGATGAGAGAGAATGGCGCTTTTGCCCTAAAAGAACAGATTTGCGAGAAAATGAATTGATTATTCATAATACTCATTACTACAGGGATAATAAGCAATTAGTTAATGAGCGACTTCTTTTTTTAGGACTAAAGTTTTCAATTAAAGACATTTCTTACATAATAGTAAAAGACGATGATGAGATTTTAGAAATTATAGAATATTTTGAAAGTAATTACTTATCCGATAACCAAAATGATGTCAAAATATTGACATCTCGTATTATCACCTCGAAGCAGATAAAGTCAGATTTTTAGATAGTATAACGATGTTTCTCAAAAAAGGTATGATGTGAGCGATAGCGAATTTCATTCCTGCAAGGGCGGCGAGGCTGGCGGCGGAATGGAACCCGGCGCGGTAGCGCGTGGTGCAATGAAGCCACCTGCCGCAGCCACTTGGCTTCAATTGATATTAAATATTCTTTTAAACAGCAATGATAACTCTTCTTTCACCTGATTGTATGGCGGCAATTGTTCATGTGGTATTTGATGAGCAAGGCTATTTTTCCAGGCTCCTGTAAGTTTTTTATCTACATCATCATTTAAAAATTGGTCTATGCCGGTAAATTCCAAATTTTTAAATTTCATCTTCTCATGAAATGCACCAACTATTACTGGCCATTCAACAGCTGTAAGCTTATGGGATAGATACCATATATCAAAATAATCTCGGGGTGCAGAATAGGAACGTTGTATTAACGCTCTCAATTTTTCTGACATTACTTCTTGCAAATCATAACAGGGAATGGGTTGATCCGCCAAAGCCAATTTATCAGAATACGTATGTGTTATAGGCCGAAAGCTAACCGGAAATAGCATTTTTTCATATAGAATGATCTCTATTTTTACACTGGTTGCCCATCTTTCCGGGGGAGGTGGTGCCTGGTTCTTTAAATGATCTGCACCCCAAAACTTAATGATCGCTGCATATCCGGTAGGCATGTCCTTATGTTTCAATTCTTTTATATAATCAATAAATAAAGGAATTTCTGTCCTTTGTGTTATCAGTTCGGTTATTTCCCGTAATAATTCCCGGTCTAATACAAAGTCAGGGTTTACAGACGTAAAGTCGAGGTCTTCTGAAAATCGATAATCAGGTATATAACACTTTTTCAAACAAGTGCCGCCTTTAAATACGAGACTATCCCGGCATAATGGGATAGAGAATATGGCATCAATGAAATGACCTAATACCCAATCCTTATCCACCGTACTACGGGATACATTCTCATGCAGCGCAATTTTCTCTATTTCCTTCTTTAGTATCATTAATATTGTTTGTCTATTAGATTAAGTAATTCATCTTTGCTGATATTTAATCTCAGCCTCCAACTTGCTACAAATTCGCCTTTTTCTGTTCCCTGCGGATCAAAAAGGTTATACTTATCATTGATTTGTTCTTTTGCGAAATCAATAAATTTATCCATCAACGGCTTTTCAAATAGCTCTACCAAAAAACCTATTCTTTTAGTAGCAGCATTATTGCCAACTTGTCGGCAATAATTGATCATCTTATCAGCAGTAATTTCTGCCTGAGATAAAGCCCTTATTAGTTCAGCATAACCACCGGAATATTGTGGTTGATCGAAACAGTCTATGATGGTCTTTTCAATATCCGTTATAGGATATTTTGTATTGCCATAGCCGTTGTACATAATGCCAGTACGCTTACCAGGATTTATTGTGACAAATTTATAAGAGGTTCCTAAAAGGGCCTTATCGGTTTTCCTCTGCGTGGTCTGGATAAATATTGTGTTAGAAAATTGCTCGGTTAACCCGTGTAGATTTAAAGCCGACCAATAAGCAACTGCACTGTTTTTTACCACAAACGTGCCGATCACATTTTCATCCCGGAAATTAGCCTTGCAAAACTTCCCCCGTTCTATTCGGGAAAGCAGTTCTTTATGAACTAAATTTTCAAGAACCTCATTGAGGTTAGCAAATTTTCTATTGATTTGACCCTCAATTTCATCAAATTGAAATAGCTCAATTTCATAGTCATCCAGCAACTTCATAAATTCAAGTTGTTGCTGCGTAAGGTTGGATGATATGTAAACGCTATGTGCCATATTACTTCTAGTGTCATTATAAGACCTAAAAAATGGGTCTTATCGTTACATTAAAAGTAAATATACAAAGTTCTTTTAAATACCAAACATTATTTAGAGAAGTCATTGATAATAAGCTGCCGCTTTTGTGACTGCTTGTTACTCAGGCGATATATTACACCTTCTATAGGGGCAAAAGAAACCTCATAGGGGTGATAGGGCAATTGCCACATAGCCAGCGAGTATAGTTACAAAACAACCATGACTGAAAAGTCCGATTTTAGTTTTTTTAGCATCTGACCCCAGACATCCCTATTATTTGACCTAGCTTTTTAAATAACTTATTTATATCGGTTTTAAATTGGAGTGATATTAAAATAAATTGACACAAAATTTACCATTACAATAATTTTACTGAAATTTATTAGTAACCTATTATTATATTTGCAATATAATTTGCAGCCCGCAAGATAGCAAACTTTGTAAAGTTTGTTTTGGGCCTTACAGAAAGACTGGCTGTGATAATGCCATAATCTTGCCTTCTGTATTGTTTCGATGACCCAACTCCGAAGCAATTTTTTCAATATTTGCCTCAATTAACCCCTTTATTTTGGTTTGGAGATTATGATGAATGAGACCACACCATTTCGGCGCAAGCTGACCCACTGTTTCGGGGCAAACTGACCATGGTATTTCGGGGCAAACTGACCCACCAAAACGCATAGCAAATGCTGTAGAAGCAACCATCTTTTGAGGGCAAAAGACCCGTTCTAAGATGGCCAATTTGACAATCAGCATGAGTAAGATTAGAAAGATTTTAAGGATGAACAGCCAGGGTCGCAGCACGCGATTTATAGCTGCCCAGATTGAATCATCCCGGAATACCGTAAGAAAGTACCTGGCGGTCCTTAAGAAGAGCGGCTTTACCTTTGAAGAAGTTAATAACCTGAATGATAAGGAACTGGAAGACCTTTTCGGCAAGACCAGGGAAAACAACCAGCCAAGCAGCCGTATGCAATCCATGCTGCGCTGCTTTCCACACGTCGATAAAGAGCTCAAAAAGACTGGCATGAACCGGCAGCTCCTGTGGGAAGCTTATATCAAAGAGTTTCCCGACGGCTATAAGTATACCCAGTTTTGCACGTATTACAACCAATGGAAGACCAGGGTCAACCCGACCATGCACATGGATCACAAGGCCGGGGACAAGCTATACGTCGATTTTGCGGGTGAAAAGATGAACTATACGGACAAGGAAACCGGTGAAGTCATTGAAGTAGAAGTCTTTGTAGCAATCCTTGGTGCCAGCCAGCTCACCTACGTAGAGGCTGTTATGAGCCAGCAAAAGGAAGACTTTATCGCGGCCTGCGAGAATACTTTGCACTTTATCGGCGGCGTTCCTGCCGCCATTGTACCGGATAACCTGAAAGCGGCTGTAACCAAAAGCAGCCGCTATGAACCAACCCTTAACGAAACGTTTGAGGACTTCGCCGACCATTATGGGACTACCATATTACCAGCGCGGGCGTACCGCCCGCGTGACAAGGCATTAGTAGAAGGCGCCGTTAAGATCATTTATACCAAGGTATACGCCCCTTTAAACAAGCATATCTATCATTCTTTATCAGAACTCAATACGGCGATCCGGCAAGCTCTGGAAGTTCATAACAGCCAGTTGCTCAAGGGGCGCAATTACAGCAGGAAACTACAGTTTGAAGAGATCGAGCGCCAGACACTAGCACCGCTGCCGGTATTGCGTTACCAGTTCAAAAAGCACTTCTATGCTAAGGGTGATCAAAAACGGCCATGTCAATCTCGGCCCTGATAAGCACTATTACAGTGTGCCTTACCGCTTTATTGGCAAGCGGGTTAAGCTGTTATATTCCCGTACCATTGTAGAGATCTACTCCAATTATGAGCGTATCGCTTTGCACCCGCGCGAAAAGAACCCCTATGGTTATACGACCGACAAAGAACACATGGCCAGTGCCCACCGCTTCAAAAGCGACTGGACGCCAGATATGTTCCTCAATTGGGCGGCCTCCATCCACGAGGATGTCAGGTTATATATCCTTCAGATACTGGAGCGTAAACAACACCCCGAACAGGCTTACAAGTCCTGCCAGGGAGTACTTGGCTTTGCAAAAAAAGCAGGGAACGACCGGTTAATAATGGCCTGTCAGCGAGGGCTCAGTTATGGCCTTTATAGCTATAAAACGATACAAACCATATTGGAAAACAAGATGGACAACTATGAGGAAAGCATATTTGCCGATGAGCTGCCCATGCCTGATCATGGTAATATCCGGGGAAAAGACTATTACAAATAACCATTTAAAACAACAATAACATGAACACAAGCACCTTAGACAAACTGCGGAAGATGAAGTTCTTCGGCATGTTCCATGCCTTTAAAAGCAGCATGGAAACCGGTAAAACAAACGATTACACGGCAGATGAACTGCTGGCCCACCTATGGTAGATGCAGAATGGGACGACCGGCAGAACAGGCGTATTGAACGCACCATCCTATATGCCCGGTTCCGCTATAAAGCTTCAATTGAAGATGTTCACTATCATGCTGACCGAAGTATTGACCGCAACCAGATCATGCGCCTGGCGGATTGTACGTTTGTTGACCGCTTCGAGAACCTGCTGATCACCGGGAGTACAGGTATCGGTAAAAGCTATATTGCTTCTGCTGTGGGCTACCAGGCCTGTGTATTGGGCTACCGGGTATTGTACACCAGTACGCCCAAACTATTTGCCAAGCTCAAGATGGCCAAGGCCGACGGCTCCTATATGAAAGAGCTGGCTAAGATCGAACGCCAGCAACTGCTCATACTCGACGACTTTGGTATCCAGCCATTTGATGCACAAAATAGGGCGGCACTAATGGAGATCATTGAAGACAGGCACGGAAAGACCTCGCTGATCATTACTTCGCAGCTGCCGGTCAGTAAATGGTTTGAGGTGATCGGTGAAAAAACGATTGCTGATGCTATCCTGGACCGGATCGTTCATGATGCACACCGTATCGAGCTAAAGGGAGAATCTATGAGAAGAAAACGTAACGTAGAACCGGAAAACAGCCACTAATGAAATTACCTTTTAAATAACTATTTTTGTACGTGCTTTTATAGCATTTGCTGCAACCCAAAAGTCAGCTAACCCCTGGGTCAATTTGGCCCGAAATAGGGTGGTCACTATCTCCATAATATACAGCAAGTCTTGGCTTTTACCATCGCTTATATTCAGCATCCTGACTTTATTGCTGACAAGCTCACGGCACAAGATGATATGCGAACCTCCCGAGATATTGTTGCCGGCCAAATTGCCTATCTAATTTCAGAAGGTACCCGTAACGAAACACTTGGTTTTGATAAAGATGATTTACAACAGGCAATCAAAATCGTAGAAACATTGGCGGCAAGCCTAACTAAAAATGAGCACGTTCCAAACGAACCCACCCCGGATTTCGTCATGTCTTCGCTTAATACCACCCAAGGCAAAGTCCTCCGCGCTGTTCTGGATTGTTCTTTACAAACTGCCCGCGACGCCAATGCACCGCTAAGAGGGCAAAATTGGTCACCGAATCTTAAAACTGCTTTTGCTGCCAAACTACAGCCGGAAATATTTGATGGTTATACGCTACAAGGCATGTATCTATCTCAATTTATGTTTTTGGATGACGCCTGGCTAAAAAATGAAATTACAGAGCATGAAAAGTTAGTTAAACTACCTTGGACAGCATTCATGGCTGGTGTGGCGTTTGGCAAACCTATCTCCGGCGAATACTACCCACTAATGCAACCACACTACCAGCGCGCGCTGGATGAAAATATCATTGACCTTCATTATCAGCAGGGCTTGTTACGGCATTTTGTTGCATTTTATTTTTGGGATTATGAGGTGAACTATAAAAATACTTTCCTCTATAAACTAATCGACCGTTACCCGATACAATATGCCCGTTCCCTCGTTCAATTTCTCAACACCCAAGCAAAATCAATATACGATCTGGAAGGCGATGAACACCTCAGGCTTACAACAAAGCTCACACAAATTTGGGAACATCTATTGAAACTTTTTTCTGGTGCAGCCAACGATGAAGATCGCGAACCTTTAAAAGGCATTGTTCGATTTATCACCGCATTCCAGACATTGGACACGCGCACAGCCCAAGTTTTAAAAGAAACGCTTAACGTTGATCTTACGCATGGACGTGGCGACTTCATTATCAAACAACTCATTAGGTTAAATAAAAATACAGAATCAATTAAGCAAACAGCGAGCCTTTCCCAAGAATTAAATTACAACACTTTTTATCACATCGATCAGCTTAAATCTTTAATTATGATGTTATATGAAAACGGTGAAAAAGAGGCCGCCAACAACATTGTAAATAAGTTAGTAATACTCGGAAATCACCAATTCAAACAATTATATATAGAAAATAACCCCTAATCATACAGTTGCCCATCCGAACTAACTCAACCACTCACAATCTTCTGCTCATTTTAACTGGCATCAACTTTTTTTTCTGAAAATTTCATTTAAGACAACAAATAAATGATATTCTTTTAGTGCCAAGCTATATCTTGATATTAATAACCAACACTAGATAACTATTTATTATAATCGTAACGAAGCTTATGTGACAAGATAGCACCTGAATAAACAGTCCTATTCGTTAAGTAAATTAGATGTTCAAATTAAAAAACATACTAATTTATGAAAACAGCTTATTTATACATCCGAGTCAGTACAGACGAACAAAAAAGAAAAGGCTATTCGCTTCCTGAACAGGAGGATCGGCTATTAAAATATTGCCATTATAATGGGATAGCAGTCAAAGGCATCTTTCGGGAAGATCACTCGGCTAAAAACTTCAACAGGCCCGAATGGAAAAAGTTAATTGCGCTAATCAAAGCACAGAAGGCAAAAGAGGATAACAATATCTTATTTGTGAAATGGGACCGTTTTAGTCGTAACATCGGATATGCTTACGAGATGATTGGTTTGCTGCGTGAGTATAATACAACAGTAGCGGCGATTGATCAACC
Organism: Mucilaginibacter sp. Mucisp73; assembly: GCF_059491465.1. Taxonomy (NCBI): domain Bacteria; kingdom Pseudomonadati; phylum Bacteroidota; class Sphingobacteriia; order Sphingobacteriales; family Sphingobacteriaceae; genus Mucilaginibacter; species Mucilaginibacter sp. Mucisp73. The sequence continues at coordinate 4,777,713 of NZ_CP168507.1, forward strand.
TATCGATTTTTCTATCCCAGAAAACACGGTCATTTTTTCCATTTACTTATCGATGTCTGAAGCCGAGAACGAACGACGAGGACTAAACACAGCTAATGGTATCCGCAGAGCCAAACAAATGGGCAGATATCCTAACAAAGCACCATTAGGATATACTAACTCAGCAGATTTGGATGGTAGAAAACGTATTGTTCCTAAACAACCCGAAGCTGATATTGTAAAATGGGCCTTTCAACTTCTTTCAAAAAATTTATACCGGGTGGAAGAAGTTAGAAAAATGGTTAACGCTAAAGGTGTACAATGTTCGCGAGCCAATTTTTGGAAACTAATTCGCAACCCTGTTTACTGTGGTTTCGTCAGGCTCAAATCCAGTCTGGAAGAGGTACAATTAATAAAGGGATTGCATGAAGCGATCATACCGGAGAATTTATTTGACGAAGTACAAGACATCGTTAACACAAAGAAAAGACTTGTGGGGCAACGCACGGATTCCAATGACCTGTTCCCGCTTAAACGCTATTTGATATGCCCGGTTTGTGGCCGTAAACTTTGCGGAAGCTACTCTCAGGGTAGACATAAGAAATATCCTTATTATCATTGCTCAAGCAAATGTAAAATAAGATTCAAAGCAGATGCAGTCAATAACGTCTATAAAAACAAACTCAAACACCTGGCGCTGTCACCTAAAGCTGTTGAGTTGTTTTCCCTAATTTTGGATGATATCAATATTAATATCCGGAAAATCGATTATTTGAGCGAGCGCCAATTGTTGTTGAAACAAATGGACGAGCAAAAACTATTTATAGCCAAAGCTCGAAAGCTATTTGTAACTGATGTGCTGAAATATGATGACTACAGGGAAATAAAAAAAGAACACGGAACAAGTACCGGATATCTTCAAAAGGAACTGGACACCGTTATTAATAAACTAAAAAGTATTGATAGGCAGTCGAAATTTGCAAATAGACCGATTACACAAATCTTTCAGAAATTCTCAAATTTGGACATTGCTGATAAAAAGCATATCATCAATCATATCCAACCATCCAGTATCGATACTTATACAGGAGATTTTTCCCTGATCTTAAATAAAACCCTGTCAAAAATATTAATACAAAAAGAATCAAAATATTTTCAGATAAAGGAAACAATCTACACGCCACGTAATTTTAAAGACAAGGGAGTTTCTATAAAAAGAGCAGTGGCCATATTAGCCAAAAACGAGATTGAAGTAGATGATGAAGAGGCATCTACTATACTGAATTTTCTGTATCAAATCGCTACTGCCTACAACAGCCTGGATGACTCAGAAAGTGCTTCAACCTTTAACGAAAAATCGAACCGCAGAAAAAGTGCATAGATTACGTAGAATCAGCATTTTTGAGGTTTGAAGTCAATGAAAGGGTAAATCTTAAAGGAAATTATCGAACCGATTTTAGAATTGGCTAACTATCTTATTGCCAAAAAGTTACGGGCATAAAAAAAGGAAACGCGTGATATTTGCGTTTCCTTAAGCTCCTGAGGCTGGGCTCGAACCAGCGACCCTCTGATTAACAGTCAGATGCTCTAACCGGCTGAGCTACTCAGGAATCTAATCCGGTTTGGAGTGGGGCAAAGGTAAAAACTCATCGGATATTTCACAATTTTTATTAAAAAAAATTTAAAATATTTTTCACAGGCTTTTTTAGCCCCTGATTACGTGCTACTTAAAATCCAAAGACACATTGCGGCATTTTTTTAGCGATGGCAATTCTTTCTGCAGAGCCCCTTTTTTCCGCCGCCAGGTTTCTGAAACTGGTTAATTTATGTTTTCTCCAATGAAAATTGGCATCGCAAACCGGCATCAATGAATGATTATCCCTTAATTTTCACAATATTTGCGGCAAAAAATATAAATATCTTTACATGAGTTTGTTAGTTATTGGCACTGTGGCGTTTGATGCCATTGAAACCCCTTTTGGTAAAACCGATAAAATAGTAGGCGGCTCTGCAACCTTTGCAAGTTTGGGCGCTTCTTACTTTTATGATAAAATAAAAATTGTTGCGGTTGTTGGCGATGATTTTCCGCAGCACGAGATTGAGGACCTTCAAAAGCACAACGTTAATACCGAAGGGCTGCAGGTAAAACAGGGCGAGAAATCATTTTTCTGGAGCGGGCGTTACCATAACGACATGAACAGCCGCGATACCCTGGTAACTGAGCTTAATGTATTGGAAGCTTTCGATCCAATTATCCCTGACAGTTACCAGGACTGCGAATACCTGATGCTGGGCAACCTTTCTCCACAAGTGCAGCAAACTGTTATAGCGCGCCTTAAAAACCGTCCTAAGCTTATTGTAATGGACACCATGAACTTTTGGATGGATATTGCCCGTGATGAGCTTTTAAAAACCATCCAACTGGTGGATGTGTTAACCATTAACGATGCCGAAGCCCGCCAGTTATCCGGCGAATTCTCATTGGTTAAAGCCGCCCGCAAAATATTAACCATGGGCCCTAAATACATTATCATTAAAAAAGGCGAGCACGGTGCATTGCTGTTCCATGAAGATAAGATCTTTAGTGCCCCCGCCCTTCCGTTGGCTGAAGTATTTGACCCCACAGGCGCGGGCGATACTTTTGCAGGTGGCTTTATTGGCTACATGGCCAAAGTAGGCACTATTAATTTCAACAACATGAAAAACGCCATCATTTTTGGCTCGGCCCTGGCTTCATTCTGTGTTGAAAAATTTGGTTCAGAAAGATTAAGAAACCTTAGCGAAGAGGAAATAGCCGCCCGGATCCAGGAGTTTGTAGGCTTATCTAAATTTGAATTGTAAGATAGCTGCTTAAAAACATCAATTTTTTTAATGTGGAGACGCATCACATGCGTCTCCCTTTGCAATTCAAGATGAATAGTAACGCTCTTAAAAGCAGCTTGCCCTATGAGAAACGCATGTGATGCGTCTCTACAAAAAAGAACTTTTATAAAGCATTTTAGAGTATGTTCAGAAGAATCTCTAAAATACAAAAAATAAACCCTCTATATGTTTTACATACAGAGGGTTTACAAATAATATAATTGTAAATCAATAACTACAGGCAGAATAACCGGGTTCCCTATCCTTTCAACACTTCCCTGCTAATCACTATCTTCTGGATCTCACTCGTGCCTTCGCCTATGGTACAAAGTTTGGCATCACGATAAAACTTCTCAACAGGGAAATCTTTGGTATAACCGTATCCTCCGAAGATCTGAACAGCCTCTGTGGCCGTACGCACTGCCGTTTCTGAGGCAAAATATTTGGCCATAGCCGATTGTTTTGTGACCGGCAAGTGGCGATTTTTCAGATCGGCTGCCTGCATGATCAGCAGTTCGGCTGCTTCAATTTCGGTAGCCATATTGGCCAGTTTAAATGCTATCCCCTGGAAATTACCAATGGGTTGCCCAAACTGGCGGCGTTCTTTGGCGTAAGCAACCGCCGCTTCAAAAGCACCTTTTGCAATCCCTAACGAAAGCGCCGCTATCGAGATCCTGCCGCCGTCTAACACTTTCATAGCCTGTTTAAAGCCTTCTCCTTCAACACCCAGCAAATTTTCCTTTGGCACACGGCAGTTATCAAAAATAAGCTCCGTGGTTTCTGAGGCACGCATACCCAGCTTGTTTTCTTTTTTGCCATGAGTAAAACCCGGCGTACCTTTTTCAATCACCAGCGCCGAGATCCCATGCGAATCGCCCTTGTTCCCTGTACGCACCATCACTACCGCCACATCGCCCGATTTACCATGGGTTATCCAGTTTTTTGAGCCGTTCACTACATAATGGTCGCCATCCAAAACGGCGGTGGTGTTCATGCCCAGCGCGTCCGAACCGGTGTTGGCCTCGGTTAATCCCCAGGCGCCAAGCCATTCGGCAGTGGCCAGTTTGGGCAGCCATTTCAGCTTTTGCTCTTCATTGCCAAAGGCAAGGACATGTCCCGTACAAAGTGAATTATGGGCGGCAACTGATAAACCTATAGCACCGCAAACTTTGGCTATTTCACTGATCACGGTTACATATTCAAAATATCCGAAACCGGAGCCGCCATATTGTTCGGGCACAAAAACGCCCATCATGCCAAGCTCGCCCAATTGTTTAAATAAGTCGATAGGGAAAACCTGGGCTTCGTCCCATTCCATTACATGAGGTTTGATATAACGTTCGGCAAAGTCTTTGGCCATCTGGCCAACCATTTGCTGATTTTCGTTCATAGCAAAATCATACCCACCTGTTGAGGGGGTATCGGTTAACAAAGTATCCATACATTTATAATTGGTTACTACAAAATAACGCATAAAAAACGAGATTGGTTTGCCCGTAAAAGCCTGCAAATCAAGAACAGTTTGGTATTGGGTATGAATTATAGGTTTAGTTAAAATAGAGTGGTTTCGGGGGAGAGGAAACTGATGAAAAATATTTTTCAGGAATTGTTGGAGGAGGGACTAACCTGGCAGTTCCATCGGGGCTTTTGAAGCTTTAAGTCAACCGACAGGCCAGGTGGTAAATCACTTTGCAGGTGAAATACCGTCAATTTTTATGAGCTAACTTAAATCTTCCAACCTCTGATGAGGCGGGAAGCCTGATAAAAATGACTGGACAATTTTTTCATTCATCCTTATCAGGCTTTTCTTATGTTAATCATCATCGTCTGCTTTTTGAACGGCCTTTACAAAGGCTGCCCGTACCGGCGTGGGCACAATTGTATTTTCTCCTTTAATCGCTTTCCATATCATGTTGTTCATGATCTGGTCGGGTACCCGATCAACTGCCGAAAAATCAAGCCCCCTGGCCATTGCTGCAAGCTTTGTGCCCTTAGGATTAAGTTCATTAAGGTTAATATTTGAACGCAGGCTGTTAAATGGTTTGGTATCGGGCGTTTTATTAAAACAACGCCACATGGCTGTAGCCGATGCATCATACTGGGTCATAGGCGGCAGCCCGAGAATCAGCTCGATAGTACGCAGAACCGACGAAGTGGAATACATGGTGTGGTCAACAAAATTACGTTTTACAAATCCCCCCGCCATATAGGCAGGCGAACGATGAGCGTCAACGTGATCAGGACCATTCTGTGCATCATCTTCAAGTATAAAAATCACGCTGTTTTCCCATATCGGGCTTTTACTGATATGCTCCACCAGCCGGCCAACAGCAAGATCATTATCCGCCACATGGGCAAAGGGTGTCGGCCTGCCCGGAGTGGTGCCCTCCGTATGATCTGATAGCATCCGGATGGTATTTAGCCGCGGCAAGGCATTGTTGTGCATCAGCGAGTCAAAATCATGTTCCCAGGCCTGGTACCGCAAGGTGTCAGGGTCACGCAGGTCGCGGGTGGGATAGGCTTTTGTAAAATGGTCTTTCAGGATAGGTATCTGCGGCGTATTATCTGCATTGATAAACTCGCCGTAAGTACGGAAAGTTACGTTGAACCGGTTGGCCTGGTCCCAGATGTAGAGCTTATTTTTTGCAGTGAGGCCTACAGCACCCGGACCGCGGCCGCCATAACTGGTAGGCCAGTTTTTTTCCATATAATCAGTAGCGTACGCGCCCAGGCTCCAGTTATGCCCGTCGGCGCTAACCTCGCCGTCTACATAAAAATTATCCAGCAACACAAAGTTTTCGGCCAAAGCGTGGTGATTGGGCGTAATCCGTTTGCCAAACAGCAGCAGGCTTGTATCGCCATTGCCCTTCGGCATATCTGACAGTACCTGGTCATAGGTCCGGTTTTCCTGGATAACATAAAAAACATACTTTATTGGCGATGCAGCTCCTACTTTAGCCGGAATGGGATTGCCCTCTTCGCTATAAGCCCCTGTTTCCTGTTCCCGGTGATAAGGTGTATTACGAACTACTGCCTGCGAATAAACCGCCAGTTGCTTGTCTGTTGGCGTGGGGATGATGCTCAAAGTACCCATTAATAAACCGCCGCCGATATATTCTGTACGCGCGGGCCTGAACGGATCGCCTCCATGCAGTACAACGGTTTGACTTTTGGCTGCGGGGTTAGGCCCATGCGGATTAGGCAGCGACGAAAAGCCTTTAGCATTGGCTACGTACAACTTATCATCAATAACACGCACAACGCTGGGATACCAGCCCGTGGGCACAAAACCAAGCGATTGACTGGCACCTGGCTTTGTTACATTAAACACGGCCAGGCAGTTATTATCAGCATTGGCAATGTATAATGTTTTGCCATCCTTACTCAGGGCTACCGAGTTACTGGTGGTACCGCTAAGCTGCGTAGGTGATACTGCCGTGTTCAGGGTTTCAAGTACTTTACTTTTGCGCACGTCAATTACCGATACTGTATTGTCGTTGCCGTTGGCTACATACAGGTATTTTCCATTCCGGGAAATACACAAGTCATTGGGGTTATCCCCTACCGCAATTGCATCTGTGAGTTTATTTTCTTTTGTATCAAATACAGCTACCTTATCGCCACCCCAAAGACTGATGTACAATTTTGACATATCGGGCGACAACAGGCAGGTATAAGCCTCTGTGCCCAATTTAACCTGCCGCATGACTGTTTTTGTTTTGAGATCGATAAGGTACAGGCTGTTATCCAGTTTGGTAACCACGTATAAAACACCGCGCTTATCGTCAAGCGCCAGCCCGGTAGGTGAAATGGACGCCGAATTAGGCTTTTTGCTCCATGCTTCGCCCAGTTTTATGGTATCAGCCGCCAGCAGCTTATCATTATTGATGGCGTAACGAATAATCCAGTTATTGTCACCTCCCGAAGCGTAGAGTGATTGTTCGTCTGCACTAAAAACCAGGCCTCCCCAGGCTTTGCTGATCAGTACTTTGTCCAGTTCACGATCTGTACGTGCGTCTAAAAGCTGAATGGTTTGAACACTCTGCCCATTATTGGTAACCGCGGCATAATGATGACTTTTGCTCACCGCGATATTCAGCGGCAGATCGCCCAGGGGAAGGCTCTTGCCAACAGGCGTTAATGACCACCCATTGGGCAATTTTACCCGTTTATTTTCAATAGCGGCAAGGTCTTGCGCCCGAACGAACCTGTTGCAGATAAGCAGCAAAACGATTAGGCAGAGCATTTTTTTTAGTGACATAAGATAATGATATGCCGGTAAAAGTAGACCACCAATATTAATACATTATTAAATCATGCGCGAAGATCACCAGCTTGATTGTAACAAAATGAATGGAAATCAGCGGGCGCTAACCGGTACCAACTTTACCGATCAAAAAACGGCGCGGTATTGGTACCGGGTAATGTGAAGTCCATTTAAATCTGCGAGACACCCTGATGGAACGAAAAAAGGGGCACCCCTGCCCCTTAATCTATTAACTAACCTTATGAAGAATGAATTGCATGAAAATGCCTGATTAATTTGCAATGCCGTTTTTCACGTCGATCTTAAACGGAGCCGGCTCAGGAAGCCAAAGCTTGCCATCCCCGATCTGAACAGGCATCCATAAATACCGGGAATCCCATTGTTCTTTCGGCTTCCAGATATCCCCCAGGAACAATACTGTCGTATCCTTCTTCCCGCTAACTTTGAGCAATAAGGTAGATTGCGAACCATATGTGTTTTTTTCCTTCGGCGCTATGTCTTTAAACTCCGACCACGGGCCTTGCAGGGTTTTTGCTGTGGCATACCGGTTAGGATTGGGCTTCCATCCGGTAAGCGCGGAGCCTATTGCGTAATAAAGGCCCTTATAATGCACTATAGCCCCCCCTTCCATATGCTCAGCTATCAGGCACATTTCCCGGTCAATGCTGAGGCAATCCTCCGAAAGCCGGACGATATGAAACCCGAGCGGACGGTCTTCGAAAACAAGATATGGCGTACCATCATCATCTATAAACTGCCCAATGTCGCGGCTTTCATGCTCCAGGGGCCTAAAGCTTTTCAGGTATTTAAAATTACCATCGGGGCGGTCGCTTACGGCGATGCCAACCCGGGCAAACTTATAAGTTGCATTGTCAAGATGGAAATACATAACATATTGCCGGCTCTTTTTGCTGTAGAAAACTTTGGGCCTTTCCAGTACCCAGCGCTGCCCCAGGTTTTCGGGATCGGTCATCTGAACAACATCACCTTTGAATGCCCAGTTCGTCAGGTCATTTGACGCATAACAGCTAACATAACGTTTATTTGAATCCAGCCCCCGACGTCTTTCTTCGCCGTACCAATAGTATGTGTTCTTTATTTTTATAATCCCTCCGCCATGCGCCTGAATATGTTCTCCCCGGTTATCGGGCCAAACTTCTCCGGGGTTTATGATTTTTTGATGCTGTGCATATACCTGGCCTGTAATCAGCAAAGTCATAACAGCCATGGTTATTCTTTTTAAAAGTATTTTTTTAATCATTCGGTGTTTTTTGAAAGTCAGGAAATCTTATATAATGTTTTTATGAAAGCACCAGTTCGGTTGTGGCTATCTTGCTGCCTTCAGAAAGTTTAATACGCAGTTGATTGATACCCCTGTGTACATGATTAACTACCGACTGATATTGTAACCCCGTTACTTCAGCAATCTGATCGTAATTCCAATTATCAAAATATCTTAAAAAGATCATCTCCTTTTGGCGCTTTGGCAAGGTATTCAAGGCAAGGGCAAGCATGTGCTCTACTTCTCTCCCGGTTTCTTCCAAAACAAGCACATCTTCCCTCGAAAAAACAATATCGATATCATGGCTTGCGGATAAGCCTACAAACTCGGGCCGCGAGGCCTTTAAAAAATTAATGGCAAGTGACCGTGCCGATTTAAAGAAATAGTATTTAACATTTTTAATAGGCCCAAATGTTATCCTCCGCTCCCACATTTTTATAAACAGTTCCTGTAAAACATCCTGGGCTGCATCCTCATCTTTGATAATTTTATAGAGGTAGAAATACAAACCGGAATACAGTTCGTCATGTATCCTGCCAAAAGATTTGACATTTCCGTGGAGGGCTTCTTCCCACCATGTAGTTAGCTGGTTACAATTGTTCATATTGGCTTTAAAACTGGTTTCTCTTTAAATTGGTCGTTACCGACTTTAGGAACCTAAGCTGAAAACCGATTTACATAATCGATTAAGTAAGTTTGCCTATGGTTCTAATAACTGGTTTATATAAGCTAATATGAATAGATTTTATTCGGCAGATGGGACTCAAATTGGTCATTTATGCGGTATAAATTCGGCAATTTATCAATTTACTCAATTGATTAAGCAATGGAGAGAATATACATAAATATCTAAATATCAATTAATTATATTTTTATTTTTCTTAAATACAGGTCTTTTTTGCTTAAGAAAGTCTGATGGGTTAGCGCCGAACAGTTTAAAAAACTGATCGCGGAAGTATTTAATGCTGTTAAAGCCTGTTTCAATGGCCACTTCATTAACATTCATATCCGACTGGATCAATAGCTCAGCCGCCTTTCTGAGGCGTATGTAGCGGATGAAGCTATTAACGGTATGACCGGACAGCGACTTAATTTTACGGTAAAGATTTGAATGGCTCATGCCGATCTCTGAAGCCAGTATTTTGATGTTGAAGTTTTCGTCGGTAATATGCTGCTCAACAATTTCGATACATTTTTCCAGGAAGTTTTTATACTCATCCGAAATAGTGACGTTAACCGATTTCAGGGTAATGGTATTATAAAAATAGCTTTGAAGGTTACTCCTGTTTTGCAGCAGATTGGCAATGCGCGCAACCAGTACATCTTTATCAAAAGGTTTGGAAATATAGTCATCGGCGCCGCTTTCCAGCCCTTTGATCTTATTTTCGGCAGATGAGCTGGCTGTTAGTAAAATCATCGGGATATAGCTTAATTGCTGGTCCTGCTTAATGGTTGAGCAAAGTTCAATGCCATTTAAACCAGGCATCATTACATCACAGATAATAAGATCGGGCTGCTTTTCTTTCGCTTTCTGTAAACCGGTCAAACCATTGTCTGCCTCGTAAACCCTGTAACGGCTTTCAAGAACGGAACAAATGTACGACCTGATTTCGCTGTCATCATCAATAACCAGGATCCTTTGCTTGTCGGTAAAAATCTTATCCGCTTCAAAATCAATATCATTAATTCGGCCGGCTTCAGCTATTGCCGGCTGGTCTTCAACCATTTCACTAAGCAAAGGTGATAAATCAGCGGCATCGGCTGCCGCCACCACATCCGGCGAATAATGAGCTGTACCCTTCAACAGGATTAAACAAAAATCAGAACCTTTGCCCGGCTCACTTTCAAATGTTAATGAACCGCCGTGATCTATGGTAAACTGGCGGGCCAGGAATAAACCGATCCCAAAGCCTCCTTTTGCCGCCTGTCCATGCGTATTTGACCTGTAAAACTTTTCGAAGATATGCTTCCCTGCTTCCGGAGATATTCCCGGTCCATTATCAATCACGTTGATCACCACCTCATCCGGTCCCGGTTGCAAGCCAACGCGCACGGCTTTCCCGGCCGGCGTATATTTAATAGCATTGGATATGAGGTTAAACAGGATAATCTCGATCTTTTCCCTGTCTCCATAAATCAGTACCGGCTCTTCCGGCACGTTTAATTCAAAACTGATACCCGAAAGCCTGGCCTGCTGCACAAAACATAAAAATACCTCCCGGCAAACAAGGGTAATGTCCATTGGCGCAATTTGCAGGATCCCAACGCCCGAATCGGCCTTACGAAACAGCAGCAACTGATCAACAAGGCTTAACAGGCGCCTTGAATTACGATAAACAATATTAAGTTCCGCACGGTTCTCAGGGCCAATTTTTGCAAGCAAATCCCTTAACGGGTTGATGATGAGCGAAAGGGGCGTACGAAACTCATGAGAAACGCCCGTGAAAAACTCTACGCGCCGGTCATTCAATTCGCGTTCCTTTTCCTGTAGGTCGCGCTGGTGTGCAGCGGCGGCATTGGCCAGTTGTACTTCATATTTAAGCCGCGTTTCCCTAAACCTATAACGCAGGTACCAGTAAACAACTGCCGCAAGCAACATCGCGTAAATGAGGTAAGCCCAGACGGTACGATACCAGGGCGGCAAAATAATGATATGAAGATGGATTTCCCGGTTGATCCATTGCCCTTCGGCATTGGTACAGTTAATTTTAAATGTATACGTACCGGGCGCTAAACGGGTATAAAGCGCGTTACGCTGCCGCCCTGCATAAACCCATCCCCTGTCCCAGCCCTGGAGCATATAACGGTAACCGATCCTATCCTGCGCGGTAAATTCGATAGCTGCGAAACTAACGGCTATTGATGCCTGATCGTAGGGAACCTCTAACGACCGGATAACATTTCCAGCATCCGTCTTCACATAGTCCGGATAAGTACTTATGGGCTTATTGTTAATTTTAATATCAGTTATAACAATGTTGGGGATATCATGCAGGGGCAGGATTGCCTGCGGATGAAACATCGTGACACCATTGATCCCCCCAAACGCAAGCTGACCATTGTTTAGCCTTAAGCCCGCGTTAAAGTTAAACTCATTGCTCGCCAGGCCATCGCTTTCAAAAAAATTGGTAAAACTAACGGCTTTGGGATCAAAGCGACAAAGCCCGTTGTAAGTGCTTAGCCACAAACGCTTTTGCGCGTCTTCCAAAATGGTCAGCACCGTATTATTACTAAGTCCGTTACTGGTGGTATAGTGGTGAATGATTTTTTCCTTAGATGCTGAAAAATACAACAAGCCGGCCTCTGTACCCAACCACATGTCGCCGTTGCCTGCTTTCTGCATTGATCTTACCGCTTTACCTACCGGGTAAAACTTATGTGCGTTGCTTTTTTGATCAATCTTATAAACACCTTCAAAGTTTCCTGCCCAAAGGTTTCCAAAAAGGTCTTCGCCCATTGAAAGGATATTGGTCAGAGCCGCGTCATACAACCTGAATTGGTTATTATGCTTATCATATAGAAACAGCCCGTCTTGTAAGCCGCTGGCCCAAAGATTTCCAGCATGGTCCAGGTACAGGCACCAGAACACTATCCGGCTGGCAGCTCCCTGCCTGTCTACACCCCGAAATGTAGTGAATGTATTGGAACCCGGCTGGTACAGGTTAATGCCGCCCCCATAAGTGGCAATCCAGGTCCTGCCTTCCCTATCCCCGGCAATACTGGTTACAAAGTTTGAGCTTAGGGTACCCGGCTGTGAGGCATCATGGCGAAAATTGGTGAAGTGATGGGCCTGCCGGTCCCAAATGCTCAATCCGCCGCCATCGGTACCAATCCACAGCCTGCCATCTGGGGCTTCATATAATGATTTAACAAAGTTACTGATAAGGCTATTGGCGTTCAGTTCATTATGCCTGATATTTATAAAACGTTCTTTTACCTCATCAATAACATTTACTCCGCCCCGTAATGTGCCGATCCACTTTCTGCCTTCGCGGTCTAAAAATAAAGCATAAACAGCACCACTTGAAAGTGAGTGCTCGTCACTCCCCGCAGGCAGATAGGTAATCTTGTCGCGCCCTTTATTCAGGATCTGGATCCCGCCGCCGTCAGTGCTCACCCAAAGTGTACTATCGGGCATGACTTGCAGGCTCGTTATCCTGCCCGATTTGAAAGGCCCGTTAAACTCATCTAAAAGACGGTCATATTGACCAGTTTTGAAATCATAATGGTGCAGACCCTGGGTTGTGCCTACCCATAAACCATTGCCTTCGGGATAAATACAGGTAGCGCCGGTAACCGAAGTGTTCAGTAACTTCAAAGTACCGTGTACCGCATCATATGTAAAAAGGCCCGTGCCGCTGATCAGCGCAAAGATTTGGTCGCCTGGCCCCACATACAACGCGCTAACGTTATAACCATGTACAGCTTTTCCGTTTTCATAGTATGGTATAACATGGCCGGTTCGTTTGCCCTTATCCATAACAATAAGGCCGTTGGAAAGAGTGGCAATGAAAATACGCCCGGAGCGGTCCGTTTTGATATCCCTGATAAAGGATGTCACGGGTGTTTCTTTGCCGGCCAAAATTGCATAGGCCGGAGAAAACTCTTCTGTTACCGGGTTTAAGATACTTATGCCCTGGCGCGTACCTACCCATAAATTATTGGCCGCATCCTCTGCAATACAATTAATAAAATTATGAATAATTGAATGTTGCTTTTCGGGCTGATTGCGGTAAATGCGGAAGTCATATCCGTCAAAACGGTTCAGGCCATCATAAGTGCCAAACCACATATAGCCTGAATGGTCCTGGAAAATACATCGTACTTCGCTGTTGGAAAGCCCGTCTTTGAGGCCAAGCCGCTGAATATTGGGCAAAGCAAGCGCCGCGGCATTGCTGTTTAAAATCAGTGCTCCTAAAATAATTACACTACACCAACGTGCGGCTGCTTTAAATGGCCGTATACGGGAGGATACCGGTTGTTGAATACTGTTCAATTTGAATATAAGTGCCGCGAAACGTTTGGTTCGTGTTTCAAAAACTGTCCCATCAGGTTAAACATTACTCCTGGCGCTTCTTTTTAGGGTCCTGATTTATTTTCTGAACTATTGAATTCCAGCTTTTTTTGATCGTTTGTTCGTCTGCTTTCGGATTCTTTATCTGAAATAGCCCTAAGGGTTCCGCTTCGTTTCGCTTTTTTTTCATAAATCGATACACTATCATGTCTGCACCCTGTAACATTTACTCAAAACAAAAATATAATTATCTGACAAATAAAGAACAAGGATTATATCCGTGCCCCAACCGATCATTTTCCTCAATATTCCCTGCTGTTTATCCTTAACAAAAAGGGCTTCCTTTCAGAAGCCTTATTATAACCAACTTAGCTAAACCGAACGGTTTATTAGGGGAGAGTTACAACAAAGACAATCCCAAACAGGTTTGATACTCATTTTTTTAATTTTTTTATTTCGGATAAATTACACCGGTAACCTTGCGGATGACTCCCTTATGATCAGTTTGGTTTTCAATAAAATATTTTGCGAATCGATCATGTGGTTATCCTGAAGCTCTTCCAATAAAATTTTGGTAACCCTGAGGCCGATCTCTTTAATTGGCTGGGCTACAGCGGTTATGGCCGGATTAAAAAGGGCAAAATTGTTAATATCATCAAATACAGCAACACCGATGTCCCTGGTAATTATCAGTCCTGATTCTTTCAGGGCCTGCAGGCCGCTTAAGGCGAGATAGTTGGTCGCAAAAAAAATGGCATCTATATCCTTTTTACTTTTCAGCAGGCTTTTAAGGTTCTGGATGGTTTTGTGTGGATCTTCATTATAGATAATTTCTTTTAGGATAGGCGGCAACCCGTGTTTTTGGAGGGCCGCGTGATAACCGTTAACACGTTCGTTCATTTGATCCTGCCCGGCCTCAAGCGTAACCATGGCAATGTTACGGAAGCCGTTATCTATCAAATGCAAAACAGCAGCCTCGCTGCCGCGAAAGTTATCGACAAGTACTTTGGAACATTGCAGATCAGCCGAAGCGCGGTCGAACACCACTACCGGGTAACCTTCCTTTACAAGCTGGTTGATATCATCGTCCAAGCCGGCAGTAGGTGCCAGGATATACCCATCCACCTGGTAATTTTTAAAAGTTTGCAGCAGGTCGCGGGCAATAACGGTCGAATTTTCAGAACTGCCATAAATAACGCGGTAACCTTCTTTATAAATATGCTCTTCCACAACCCTGGCAATGGCCGAAAAAAAAGGATCGCTGATATCTTCCACAATCATGCCCACCGTTTTACTTTTTCCTGTCCGCAGGCTGGCTGCCAGCCGGTTTGGCCGGTAACCTACCTTTTCAACAAACCTCAGTATTTTATTTTCCAGCGCCACGCTGATGCCATATTGCCTCGCCTTGCCATTAAGAACATAGGAAACAGATGCTTCTGACACTTTTAACGCGGCAGCAATATCTTTCAAAGCCAATTTTTTTTTCATTTCGCCCAAAGCAGGATCCTCCTTAAGTCAAACTAACACAATCATTAATAACGCAGCACAACAACATCTCCGCCCCCTATTTTATTTGAGGTCTTAAGATAACCGCCTGGCCCCCTTTTGCATCCAGGTCAACAACAAAAGCATCATTGTGCCTAAGCTCAACCTTTTTTACCTGTATGCCGCCCTGTCCGTCATCGCCATAAACAGTAGCGGTGTATACCTGATTTTTTTCCAGGAAATCGAGCTTGAAGCTTCCTCCCCATTTCTGAAGGCCTGCAGCGCTACCGAGGTACCAGGTACGGCCTTTACGGCGTGCTACGGTAATACCTTCGCCTATTTCCCCCTGCACATATTTGCTTTCGTCCCATACTGTGGGCACATATTTAAAAAAATCAATATCCGTCTCTTCCTTGTAATCCTGCGACCGCCCGTACCAGAAAATTGCCTGCAACGGGTCAAAGTATACAATGGTCAGGGCCATTTGCTGGGCTTTGCTTACCCGGATATTTTTACTGTAATCATTCACCTTGTTGGGGTAGCAAAAGGTAAAATCGGCAGGGCCGGCCAGGTAACGCGTAAACGGCAATACGGTATTATGGAAAGCATCGGGACTGTTTTCATCGCCCCTGATCCCTTCCTGGCTCAGCACATACGGGTACCGACGACTCAAACCTGTGGGTTTATAATGATCATGTACGTTAAGTACCATGCCATAATCATTTACTTTTTTCATGGCCGAATCAAGCCAGGCAAGGCCTTTCTGCGTGCCGCCGTCTACAAACCCAAACTTTAGCCCGCTAACTCCCCACTTTTTATAAAGCGGCAATATGGTATCTATCTTAGCTTTGAGCCCCACATAATTTACATATAAAATAACGCCGATGCCTTTTTGCCGGGCATGAGCAATGATATCCGGCAAGTGGAAATCAGGTAAGTATCTGGTAGGATCAGAGGTAGTTCGAAATTCGGCACCATACCAGCCTGCATCAACCAAAATGTATTGGAAGTTCATTTTTTGAGCAAAATCAATTCCATCAAGGGCGCCCTGCGTATTGATAGGTACCCTGAAAACCTTTCCGGGCTTTACATAATCGGGCACCTCATTACTGAGCGGTTTAACCAGTTTAAGACTAAGCTGACTAAACGCGTGTAAACCTATGGCAGTACTACTGCAACTAATGGTTCGCCAGGGAGTAATGAGACTATCGGTGAACCGGATCAACGAATCCTTCCGAACGGACTGAACGCGGTGGTCGCGGTAAAGGGTATCCGTATAAAATTGTAACGCCAGGCTATTGGGGCGGCTGCCGTGAACCAATACGCATTTGGTGTAATTGCGGTTGTCGGCTTCGCCGATACTTATGTATGACTGTGCGGCTGTGAGCGTTGAAGGGAGGTCACTGGTACCCGGCAATGAATCGACCATAACCGGCCTGAAAACAGATTCTTCGTGATACTGGTAAATGCGATAGCTTGTTGCAAGGTTAAACTCCGTTAGCTCCGATTTAAGTTGCACAATGCTATCACCAGCCTGCTTACAGACATACCTAAACGCCAGGCTTCCATCATATACCCTTACGATAATATCATAATTACCCCTGCCAGAGGTGCAATGAAGCGTGAGCTCGTTACAATGGTTTGCCAGGCTGGCATCTTCTCCCAGCGGCCACAAAAACTTTTCATTGATTTCTTTTTTGGCCGATCCCCTTAACGTGATACCCCGAACTAATGAAGAACCGGTAGTTTCGATCCCCAAACGCGACCAGTTAACAATTAACCGTGTGTTGAAAATTAGCCGATAATACAGCTGCCCCTGCTCATCCAGTGAAAATTGCGCCCGCGTACGGTTATCTGGTGAATAAAGCAGTGCAACAACCTTTTGCTTTGCGGACACAGTATTATTGCAAAAGGGAGAAAGGGCTAAAAAAAAGGTAAAAAAAAGGTATTTATTCTTCATTGTTTAGGATACGGGGCAACAACAGTAATAAGGACAAGCAATGCTCTTAAATATACTCAAAGAGATTAGTGATTTAATCAAATTGTTCAGGGTATCTCATTAGGGCACATTATCTCCGCCAAATGCAGTTATTTTTTCCATATAGTTTTTTATTGAGTATGAGAATCCGCATTTATTGTCTTCCTCTATACACTATAAAAATTTCTATGAACAAATTCCTGGTGCTTACATGTGCAGTCGTATTTTTATTAAAAACAGTCAAAGCAGAAATCATAACTTATAAGGCACCCGAAAGTAACTTAGTTAATCATACAATTAAAGTAGATGTGCGGCAGGGCACAGGCAACTGGCAGCCCGTAGATGTATATACCGTCGATGTCGCGGCTCGTTTTGACGCGCAGCGCATTATTAAAAAAACCGCTTTTACTTATTTCGATTGTTCCGGTTCGGTAAAGCTTCGGGTTAAGCTAAACCAGGGGAATATCAAAGAAGTAAGGATCAGACCTACTGCATACGGCATCAAGCCCGAGGTTAAAGGCAACATTGTCGAGTTTGAATTAAGCGCTTCGCAATACGTTTCGTTAGAGGTAAACGGTAACATTTTTGAGAACCTGCAAATTTTTGCCAACGCTATAGAAAGCAGCCATCCCACAAAAACCGATGCGCAAACGCTTTATTTTGGCCCGGGCATCCATAAAATAGGCCGGATGATCGTTCCTTCAGGTAAAACCGTTTATTTAGCCGGCGGCGCCATTGTTGAAGGATCATTAATTATAGATCATGCGGAAAACGTCAGGATCTGCGGCCGTGGTATTCTTACACAGCATCCTGTACAAAACGACAGCAGCTCAATAAAAAAAACTATAGCAACGCCATCCAAATTCAGGAACGATCATCTGATTATCCAGTACAGTAATAATGTCACTGTTGACGGGATTATTGAGCTCCCAACGGGTTATTCTATTTTGATGGGCGAATCAAAGCATGTGAGTATAAGTAATTTCAAAGCTTTCACTGCAACCGGTAATGCCGATGGTATCGACATCTTTTGCAGTCAGGATATTAAGCTTGATCATATATACATGCGAAATTCAGACGATTGCATCGCCATTTACGGTCACCGGTGGAATTATTACGGCAATACCTCCGATATTACAGTTAACAACGCCATTTTATGGGCAGATGTAGCCCACCCGCTACTGATAGGTACGCACGGCGACACTGACCACCTGGATACCTTACAAAATATCCGGGTTCAGAATATGACTGTGCTTGACCACAATGAAAACCAGCTTGATTACCAGGGCTGCATAGCACTTAATGCCGGCGACAGCAACCTGATCAGGAACGCCAGTTTTGAAAACGTGGAGATTGAGGATATCCGCAAAGGGCAATTGTTTAATTTAAGGGTGATGTACAACCGAAAATATAACACCTCTCCCGGGCTGGGGATCGAGAATATACTGTTCAGGAATGTTAATTATAACGGGAAGCGGGCTAATATGTCTGTTATAGCCGGCTACGATGACAAACGCGGCATCAGGAACGTTATTTTTGAAAATCTGAAGATAAACGGTACCCTGATCTATGATAAAATGCCGGGCAAACCCGGCTTTTATAAAACAAGCGATATGGCCAACATATTTGTGGGTGAACATGTGGATGGGATCCAGTTTTTGAGGAAGGATTGAGGGTAAGATTGACTACCTGTCCTTATGTGCAATCTTTTATATCTCCACTAATATTTTTAAGGTATTAAATTGTGCGATTCCCTTCTTGGGAAACTACTGTTGTGTACACTTCTTTTCAACTAAAAGAAAATGTCATTTCAATAGAGCTGTGGAGGCCTGAGCGAGCGAGCGAAAGAGAAATCTTATACGATATGCCAAGTAACGTGAAAAACTCGCGGACATGGTGTAGAAGATTTCTCCTCCCCCAGCACACTTTCCCGACGCTGCGTTCGTCGAAATGACATCGTTTTTCAATTGATAATAAATCATTGAAGGAGTGTACAGACAATAGCTCAAGAAAGGAATTGAAAGAATCTTTAATTACTTCTACAATACTTACCCATACACAAAGCAGCTTATTCCAAGCGCTTTAACGTCATAACAATTTCAAAAAAAACTACGTTGCTGTGAGTATCATTTACAGCAGTCATTGTCTTTGGTGTGTCCGATTATAAAACTGTTTTGTTCCACGCCCTTACACGACTTCCAAACATACCGGAACTGCAGTAAATATGTTTACCTAAACAATTAAACCATGAAAAAACTTTTTACGCTTTGTAATTATTTGACAGGTACGCACCGGCGGATAAGGCTGCTGTTGTTTTCGCTGTCGATGTTTGTCACGATGGGTGTCCGCGCCCAACCTTTTGTCCATCCTGGCGTGGCTTTTAACCGGGCCGATTTGGATCAATTGAAAGCCAACATTAGCCGCGAACCATGGCTTTCCGGTTATAATGCATTTAAAAACGACTCGCATTCACAATTGGGCTATGGGCAAAAGGGGCCTTTTGCAACGGTTACGAGGGCGCCCAACCTCAACAACAGCGCCTGGATTGATGATATGCAGGCTGTTCACAACCTGGCCTGGATGTGGTGGTTTACAGGCGATTCTACTTATGCCCGTAAAGCTACAAACCTGCTCGATGCCTGGGCAGTAACCAATACTACCTGGGGCGGCGGAGAATCAATGCTGGATATTGGCGACTATGCACAGTATTGGGGCGTAGGTGCTGAAATTCTACGTTGTACTTTCCCCGGTTGGACCGCGGCCAATACACAGCATGTAAAAAGTTATTTTGCCAATGTTTTGTTTCCAACTTCCTGGGTACCAAGCCCCTTGCGCGATGCGAATAAAGGAGCTCTCCAGTTAAAAATTGCCCTTGCCGCCTCGGTTTTTTGTGATGATGTCACCCGGTTTAACCAGGCGGTGGAAGTGTACCGGATGGATGCCGGAGGTGGGATGCGCAATTCATTGCCCGGTGGTGAAGTAGGAGATTCGGGCCGGGACGACCATTGGCGTGTGCAGGCAGCAGCACTGGCCTGGGGCGCGGAAGTTGCCTACAAGCAAGGTGCAGATATGTTTGCAGAATTGGATAACCGGGTATTGGCTATCGGTGAGTTGTATCATAAATACGCTTTTGACGGAGCAGCAATGACCTTTATCCCGTTGGGGGGCTATGCAAGTTATTGGACCGGCTGGGGAATTCAGCCCGGAGCCAGGACCGGCGATATGACTAATCTTATTTACAGCGCTTATGCTGTACGCAAGGGAATACCTACCCCTAATACCGACAGGATGAGAGCCGCGTTAATGCAGCCCGGTGCCACCAATTATTCTCCGGCCGGCGGCAATTTCTTATATCTGAAATCATCAGACACATCTACCGCGGTTAAGCTGCCCCAGGTATACTATCCTGCTGATCATGTGCAGCCGGTGAGCAACCTTACCAATATTGATATCGGTAATACCGGATTGGCGGGCAGCGCCTCCTATAATAACGGGGTTTGGACACTTCAAGGCGCCGGAACTTCCACCAGTAATGCTTTTAGCTTCAACTTTAAGAAAATTAGCGGCGATGCCGGACTGGTAGTTAAAGTTGAAAATATGTCGTTAAATACCGGTGGTTGCGGGGTCATGCTACGCCAATCGCTGGCGCCCGGTTCAGCTTTTTATGATATTTTCCTTAAAGCGACAGGCGGTGCCGGAAACCACTACCAACCCAAAGCCCCCTGGTGGTTAAAAATTGAGCGTGTAGGCACCCGCATATTTACATACCATTCGCAGGATGGCATTAGTTGGACCGGTCTCGGTTGCTGGTATTCTGCAACAGGTTTCCCCACTGATTTGTATGCCGGATTTTATACCCTTTCCAGTAATAACTCGGCACTAAATACCGCCACGTTCAGTAATGTGGCCTATAGTCAATCTGCACCTGCCGGTTCTCCGGAGATTAGCAGTGCTACCACAGCCACAGCTACCAGTGGTGGGCCTTTCAGTTATAAAATCGTAGCCAGTGCTAATCCATCTTCTTATAGTGCCAGCGGCTTGCCGGCAGGGCTTAGCATTGATGCGGCCACCGGTATCATCTCGGGCACACCTACCGCGTTAGGGCAAAGCGAAATTACCATAGCCGCCACTAATGCCAGCGGCACCGGCACGGCAACGCTCATGCTGAATGTGGTCAATAACCAGGCGCCGGCAGCGCCGGCTTCGGCTGCAGCATCTGTTGTTAATTCTACACAAATTAATATTACCTGGGTAGCTTCAGCCAATGCTACCAGCTATTCGGTAAAACGGTCGTCATCATCCACCGGGCCGTTTACCACAATACAATCAGGTATAACCAACACATCATATATTGATGCCAGCCCTGTACCCGAGGTAAACAATTATTATGTTGTGACCGCGCTTGCCGGAACATTGGAAAGCGGAAACTCGAATGTTATTTTTTCATCTGTACCACCGGCTGCCCCGGCGCAGCCTGCAGCTGTTAATAAAAACAAGGAGGTTGACTTGAGCTGGAATGCAGCAGCAGGGGCGGCTACTTATAATGTAAAACGCGCTACCATAAGTGGCGGTCCTTATACTACCGTAGCCAATGTTTCAACTACGGCATACGCGGATCTGAATGTAAGCAACGGAAGCCCATACTATTATGTTGTTTCATCTGTTGGCCAAACCAAAGAAAGCTCCAATTCGGCCGAAACATTTGGCGTACCCGGCTCAAGCACTTCAACATGGAGCCAGCAGCCCGAGTCCGACTCGCTTACCCTGGCCCGGAACTGGCAGGAAAACGCGACACCGGTTAATCCCGCAATTATTACTTTTCAAAACAGTGCAGATACCGTACTGACCAACGACATCCCAAACCTTGTAGCCTCGAGGATTCAGTTTAATGCAAACGCTGGCAGCTATACCATTGAAGGCGCAGCAATTCATTTGCGAAATGACCTGGTTAATAACAGTTCGGGCTACCAAACCCTGAAGATGCCTGTAACACTCGATACATTACTCAATGTAAACACCCCCAACGTAAGCGGCACCATAGCATTAACCGGGCAAATAACAGGCTCAGGCAGCCTGCTCAAGAACGGTATCGGGTTCCTGTATGCAGGAGGCAATAACACCTACTCCGGCGGTACTATCCTCAACGGAAACGGGCAAAGCTGGCCGCCGGTTTATGGCATGGAAGTATCAGGAACAAGTACAGGAGCGCCCTCCGCCCCAACATCTGGGCCGCTTGGCACCGGAAAGATCACCATGAACGGCGGCGCGCTTTTTTCGGCCAACGGCGATGCTACCTTATACAACGATATTGAAATCGCTGCCGGAAAAACCAGTTATTTTTACCAAACCAGCAATGCACTGAACCTTTACGGGCGGCTTACCGGAAGCGGAACAATTATTCAGGATGGTAACGTATATGCC